>CAWHUF010000008.1:0-127797 GCA_963832495.1 uncultured Acidobacteriota bacterium
GCGCGACCTGCCGGCCATGCGGGCACGCCGTCCTCGCCGCGTGCGCCCACCCGGACAGCCGCGCCGACGGCTACTCGGATCGCCAACCGGATCTACTCCTCGCTCTACACCTCCATGCGCGCCCGCGAGGCGGTGGAGATCCTCGAGGGAGCGCTGGCCTCCGGGGACGGCCCACCAGGGCATCGGCGCGCAGGTCGCGCGCCGCGCCGGGATCGCCGCGTCCGAGATGCGCGGCACCTATGAGGGCCTCTGGCTCCTCGACCGTTCCGACCAGCACGCCTCGTCGGCCCCGCGACCCGAGGAGCAGCTCGCCAAAACCGCCTCGATCCGCGCCGAGATGCACCTCGACGCCGGCGACCTCGCCCGCGCCGAGAGCGAGGCCCGCCGAGCCATCGAGCTCGATCCCGAGGGCTCGATGAGACGTCAGGCCACCCGCACCCTCGCCGACGTCTACGCCTCCCAGGGCCGCTTCGCCGAGGCGACGCAGGCAGCCAGCGAGCGGCAAGGCGGCAACGACCTGGACATCGACCTCACGACCTGGAGCCTGCAGGCACGGATCGCGCTCGAGCAGGGCCGCATCGCCGAGGCGGTCGCCGGCACCCGCGCCGTCGTGCTGGAGGCCAGGGAGCTGGCCGAGGACCGCGTCGGCCTGCTGGCCAAGACGATGCTGCGCGGGCTCGACCCGACGTGGGTGCCCACCGAGGTCGTGCGCGAGGCGCTGCCGTGGGCGGTCCGGCTGCCCGTCCTGGCCCAGGACGGCCGCGACCTGCTGGCGCGCGGGGAGACCCGGCAGGCCGCCGGTCTCGCGGCCGACGTGGTGGCGCTGGCCGACTCGGCGCGGCTGGGCCGCGACGGGGTCGACGCACGGCTCCTGCTCGGACGGGCGCTGGTGGAGCTCGGCGACCTCGACCAGGCCACGACGACCTACCTCACCGCGCTCGACCACTGCAGCACGATGCGCCTCCCCCTCCGTGCGGCCGACGCGCTCGACGGCCTGGCAGGTGTCGCCCGTGCCCGCGACCTGCCCGAGGCGCGCTCGCTCGCCGCCGCGGCCTTCGCGCTCCGCACACCGCGGATGGCGGTGCGCTGGGGCTACTCCGCCGACTACGACATCACCCCCGGCACCGCGCCGGCCGCGTGGCTGGACGGGGACGACCTGTCCGCCGAGGCCGTGCCCCTGGTCACGGCCATCTTCAACCGGCCGGCGAGCGCACCCCGCTCGGCGCTCGACGCGCTGACGGCGGCCGAGCGCCAGGTCGCGGAACGGGTGGCCCACGGCCTCACCAGTCGCAAGATCGCCGAGGAGCTCTTCGTCTCCCCGCGCACCGTCGACGCGCACCTCACCCACATCTACCGCAAGCTCGACATCAACACCCGGGCGCGCCTCGCCGCGCTGGTGATGGAGCAGTCCCAGCGCGCGCTCTGACCCGTGCGGGAGCCCACTGTCGGTGGCGTGTGCGCATGATGGCGCCATGAGCCGGACCATCCAGGTGACCTTCGACGCCCACGACCCCCAGGCCCTCTCCCGCTTCTGGGCCGAGGCGATGGGCTACATCAACCCGCCGCCGCCCGGGCGCGAGCTCTGGGCTTCGGGAGCGCTCAGTACAATCCGAACGCTTAGACGGCCGAACGCGTAGGAGGCCTCAGGGCAGCCGCAGCACGAGGATCGTCTGGTCGTCCTCGCGGGGGGCGTCGCCGGTGAAGCGGGCGATGTCCCCGAGGACGCCGTCGCGCAATCCCTCGGGGCCGCGGGAGGCGTGGCGGGCGAGGCTCTGCTCCAGCCGCTCGAAGCCGAAGAGATCTTCGCTCCCCTCCCTCCGGGCTTCGACCAAGCCGTCGCTGAACAGGAAGATCGTATCGCCCGGCGCCAGGCGGGCGGTGTGCTCCTCAACCTTCAGCTCTCCCCGGACGCCCAGCGGGTAGGCGATCGACTCCAGAGACTCCACCCGCCCCGAGGCCGTGATGCGGTAGGGGTGCAGGTGGCCGGCGCAGGCGTAGACCATCTCCAGCCGGCGCGGATCGATGAGCGCGTAGCAGAGGGTGGCGAGCAGCCGCTTGCGGGCGGTCTGGAAGACGGTGCGGTTCAAAGTACGGAAGACCTCCGGCACCTCGGGGTCGAAGGTCACCTGGACGGCGAGCGCCGACTTGGCCATGGACATGATGAGCCCCGAGGAGACGCCGTGGCCCGCCACGTCGCCCACGGCCACGGCGAGGCGGCCGTCCTCCAGCGCCAGCACGTCGTAGAAGTCACCGCCCACCTCGGACGCCGGCAGGTAGGCGTGGGCGATGTCCACCCCCGCGAGCCGGGGCGGCAGGTCGGGCAGGATGGAGCTTCTGGATGCGCCGGGCCGTTTCAGCTCCACCCGCTGGCGCTCGCGCTCGGCGATGCGCCTCACGTGGGGCGGCACGTCCTCGTAGCGGTAGACGAACTCCTTGCCGCTCGCGAGAGAGCGGACGCTCGCCAGGAGCGGCACCGCCAGCAGGCCCAGCGCGAGCCAGCCCTGGATCTGGAGCATCGAGTCGTCGGCCCTCAGCAAGGGATAGGCGGCGATCAGGGTCTGGGAGACGAAGCCTGCCAGAAGCGACGTCAGCAGGTCCGTGGACAGGAAGAGGGCGACCAGGGCGGCGACGGACACCAGGCCGATCAACAGAGACCAGCTCAGCGGGAAGACGAAGGCGACCACAGGGACCACCAGGGTGGCGACCGCCACGGTGACCAGCGAGCCCGCCGCTTTCCCCAGGCGCCTGGCCAGGAGCGGGAGGAGCCAGAGGAGCATCGCGAGGTAGAACGGCAGCAGGATCGCGAAGTCCACCGCGACGATCTCCAGGCCCGGCCAACGGTTGCTGCCGGTCAGGATCAGAGAGGAAAACGGCCATGCTCCCACCCCTCGCATCGCCAGCAGCAGGGCGACCGTGCCGCCGGCGATCGCGAGTCCCGCCATCCAGCCGCGGAAAGAGGACCGCGCGACGGTCTGGTTGGCCAACTGTCCCTTGAACAGGGCGTCGAAGGCCGCAAGCTTGTGCCCCCAGCTCTCCCGGCAGATCGACTCCCCCACGGACCAGGCGAAAAAGGCCAGCACCGCGGCCGGCAGCATGGTGAAGACCATCCCGAACAGGGCGACGAGCCAGGTCCCCTGCTGGCGGGTGGCAAAGCCGAAGGTGTTGTCCTGGGACGTCGCGCGCGCCGTGAGCAGCATCAACAGGAGGCCCGCGGCGGCCACGGCCAGGAAGATCTGGACGCCGCGGCGCACCCCGATCTCCCCTTCGTGATAGCGCTTGAGGAAAGGGAAGGCCAGGAGGGCGGCGAGGAGGAAGATCCCGACCACCCGGCCCAGGCTCAGGAAGTTGATGCCGCCGAGGGAGCGCTGGAAGCTCTCGTCTCCTGGGGATCGTCGATCCAGGGGCCGAAGCCCGCGAAACGGTCGCCCGTGAAGCGCACGTGAAGGCCGTGGGTGCTCCCCCTCACGAGAGGGTTCGTGCGGTCGCGGAAGCGGACCAGGAGGTCGGTGCGCCGGGCGAGTTGCTCGCTCCGGATCTCGGGCGGGTCGAAGCGCGACAGGTCGACCCCTTCCTTCGCCAGGATGGCCTGGGCGCGGCTCCGCGCCTCGTCCGGAGAGATCGGCGCTCCCGGAGCCTGCGGGTCCAGCCGCCTGCGCATCGCCAGGAGCTTGCCGGAGAGGGAGACGTAGGCCAGGTATGTCCAGTCGCCGTACGCCGCCCGCTCCGGATACACGAAGACCTGCCAATAGACGATCCGTTCGGGGAGAGGTCGACTCCAGCAGGCTCTCCAGGCCCCGGCGGTCCGCGGCGAGCTGGAGCCGGCGCTCCGATGTGGTAATCCGGCGCCAGGTTCGCCACGACGTAGGGGTTCTCGACCGGCTCGCCGAGGTCACGGAAGCGTTCGAGGGCGATCGCCGCCGCCTCGCTCTGCGAAACCGACCAGGGATTCGGCAAGAACAGAAAAGCCCGAGGGAAGGCCCAGACGAGCAACACCAGCCCGGCAATGCCGGCGATCAGCCAGAGGAGGAGGGAGCGAGCGTTCCGCATGGGCTTAGTACGGGACGCTCTATTGTAGGTTGCCTGGGGTGGAGCCCCAAACCGCTTCAGCCTTTCGGCAGCGCTTCCACCAGCCCCTTCACCGCCTGGGCCGACTTGTCGAGCTGGGCCTTCTCCTCGACCGTCAGCTTCAGCTCGACGACCCGCTCCATGCCTCCGATGCCGAGCTGGCAGGGGACGCCGATGAAGAGGTTCTCGTAGCCGTACTCGCCCTGGAGGTAGACGGCGCAGGGAAGGATCTTCTTCTTGTCCTTGAGGATGGCGGCCACCATCTCGTAGGAGGAGGCGCCGGGCGCATAGTAGGCCGAGCCCGTCTTGTAGTAGTTGACGATCTCGATGCCGCCGTTCTTGGTGCGGTCGTTGATCTGCTCGATCGTCGCGGCGTCCAGGAGCTGCGGCAGGGGGACGCCGTTGACCGTGGCGTAGCGAGGCAGCGGCACCATGGTGTCGCCGTGGCCGCCGAGCACGAAGGCGTCCACGTCCTCCACGGTGACGTTCAGCTTCTCGGCGATGAACCAGCGCATGCGGGCGGCGTCGAGCACGCCGGCCATGCCGATCACCCGCTCGCGGGGGAAGCCGGAGACACGGCGGGCCACCTCGCACATGGCGTCGAGCGGGTTGGTGACGACGATGAGGATGGTCTCGGGCGAGCGCGAGACGATCTGGCGCACCACCTCGGAGACGATCTCCGTGTTCTTGGCCAGGAGGTCGTCCCGGCTCATGCCGGGCTTCCGGGCCAGGCCGGCGGTGATCGACGCAGACGTGCGAGCCGGCCGTGGGCTCGTAGTCGCCGCCGCCCGTGATGCGGGCGTTGAAGCCCAGCACCGGGGCCGACTCCATCATGTCCAGGGCCTTGCCGGTCGCGAGGTCCGCGGCCACGTCCACCATCACCACGTCCGCGAGATCCGCCTGGGCGACCAGTTGGGCGCACGTCGCGCCCACGTTGCCGGCGCCCACCACGGTGACTTTGTATCGCATCGAAAACTCTCTTTCGTATCTGGGATGTTGTTAGATGTTTGGAAACAATGGCTTCCGCGAACTCGGACGTCTTGAGGAGCCTGGCCCCTTCCATCTGCCGCTCGAGGTCGTAGGTCACCTGCTTCTGATCGATGGTCTTGGCGAGCGCGGCCTCGATGGCGTCGCCCGCCTCGTTCCAGCCGAGCCAGCGCAGCATCATGACGCCCGAGAGGATCGAGCGAGCCCGGGTTGACCTTGTCCTGGTTGGCGTACTTGGGGGCCGTGCCGTGGGTGGCCTCGAAGACGGCGAAGCCGTTGCCCTCGTTGCTGCCCGGCGCCATGCCGAGCCCGCCGACCTGGGCGGCCAGGGCGTCGGAGAGGTAGTCGCCGTTCAGGTTCGTGGTGGCCAGGACGTCGTACTCGTCCGGCCGCAGCAGGGCCTGCTGGAACATGGAGTCGGCGATGCGGTCCTTGACCACGACCTTGCCCTCGGGGGCCTTGCCGCCGTGCGTGCTCCAGACCTCGTCCTCGGTCACCGTGGCGTGGCCGAACTCCTCGCGGGCCACCTCGTAGCCCCAATCCTTGAAGGCCCCCTCGGTGAACTTCATGATGTTGCCCTTGTGCACCAGGGTGACGCTCTTCCTGCCGCAGGTCACGGCGTACTGGAGGGCCTTGCGGACGAGCCGCTTGCTGCCCGTCACGGAGATGGGCTTGATGCCGATGCCGCTGTCGGGCCGGATCTTCTTGCCCATGCCGCCGATGAACTCGATGACCTTGGCCGCCTCCTCCGAGCCCGAGCGCCACTCGATGCCGGCGTAGACGTCCTCTGTGTTCTCGCGGAAGATCACCATGTCCACCTTCTCGGGCTCCTTCACGGGCGAGGGCACGCCCGGGTAGTAGCGCACGGGGCGCACGCAGGCGTAGAGGTCGAGCACCTGGCGCAGGGTGACGTTCAGGCTCCGGATGCCGCCGCCGACCGGGGTCGTGAGCGGTCCCTTGATGGCCACCCGGTAGTGCTGGATGGCGTCCAGGGTGTCCTGGGGGAGCCAGTCGTTCTTCGAGATTGAAGGCCTTCTCCCCGGCCAGCACCTCGAACCAGGCGATGGCGCGCTTGCCGCCGTAGACCTTCTCCACCGCGCCGTCGAGCACGCGGCGGGTGGCCCTCCAGATGTCCGGTCCCGTGCCGTCCCCCTCGATGAAGGGGATGATGGGCCGGTCCGGCACCTCCAAACGATCCTCCGCCTCGTGCCAGACGATCTCCTGGCCGTCCGCGGGCGGGGTCAAGTCATTGAATGTCCTGGCCAAGGCCGTGCTCCTCCTGGAAAAAGCTGTAGGGGAAAGGGGGCGCACCGGGCGCGGTTCCGGCCGCGGGAGCCCGGAAGCGCCCGTACGGTATCACAGAGGGCGTGCTACATTCCTGCCCTATGGAGCGGGAAAAACCGGATTGGGAGCCCCTCATCGCCGCCGCCAAGGCCGCCCGCGCCAACGCCTACGCGCCCTACAGCCATTTCGCCGTGGGCGCCGCGATCCTGATGGAGGACGGCTCCATCCACGCCGCGGCCAACGTCGAGAACTGCATCCCCGCCCTCTCCGTCTGCGCCGAGCGCAACGCCATCTCCGCCGCGGCCTCGGCGGGCCTCCGCAAACCCCAGGCCGTGGCCGTGGTCACGGACGCCACCCCGCCGGCGTACCCCTGCGGCCTCTGCCGGCAGACCCTCCTGGAGTTCACGAAGGACCTCCCCATCCTCGTCGTCAACGTCAACGGCGCGCGGGAAGAATCCACTCTGGCGAAGATCTTCCCGCACCCGTTCTCGCTGCCGGGGTAGACGTCTTCGGATCTCCGCTCCGCGCCCTTGTTTCTGCCGGCTGATCCACACAGCCGCTCGAAAAAGGTGTACTGCACGCGGCGCCGTACACAAATTTTCCGCCGCAGTGTGTACCGCACGGGCCGCAGCACCCCGCGCGGCTCCCGCCGTACACAATTTTTCCCGCGCAGTGTGTAGAGATTCCCGCGCGCTACACAAAGAATGCCGCGCAATGTGTACCGCACGGGCCGCCGCCCCTCGCGCGGCTCCCGCCGTACACAATTTTTCCCGTGCGGTGTGTAGAGATTCCCGTGCGTTACACAAGAAATGCCGCGCAATGTGTACCGCGCGGGCCGCTGCACCCCGCGCGGCTCCCGCGGTACACATTTTTCCAGCCGCTACGGGGTCTTCCGGGGGCTCAGGAGCAACTCCACCGGACGTCGTCGCTGTTGGTGCACGCGGTCGAGCAGATGGTGCCGGTGCAAACGCAGGGGCAGCGCCGGACCTTGATGGTGCCCTGTATGCAGCAGATGTTGAACCCGCCGGAGGTACAGCACGCCCCGATGTTGGTCAGAGAACAGATCGGCCCGATGCCGCAGTTACCGATGTTGTTGCATTGGAACGTCACCGGACAGGCCGGGTAGGCGGCGGGAGTCGGGGTGACCTGGAAGCCCGCCGCCAGCGCCGCGGACATCCGCTGCTCCTCCGACAGGCCCGAGAAGTCCGGCAGCATGCAGCCGCCTCCTTCGGCAAAGAGGGGATCGGCGGCGGGGACCGGCGCTCCGCCCGAGGATTCCCCTCCGGCCCAGGCCAGGCCGCTCACGAGGAACAGAGCCGCTACGAAAACGAGCATTCGCTTCATGGAAGCCTCCTTTCGCAAGCCGTTGAGCGAACCCTACCACAAGGCAACTTCAGCTCCGGGTACTGCTATCCTAAATAGACCGAATCCATCGGGACAGACCCGGCGGCTCCAGGTCCGGCTGAGCCCGGCGGAACTTCTTGGAACGAAATAGTCCCTCGACAGCCCCCCCGCGACACTAGTAAGCTAGAGCACTTTCTTTTCTTCATCTGGGATGGTCCGGCCGCCCCCTCGGGTGGCCACGGGGGAGGATCTGACGCGCATGGAGTCGCCCGGCTCGTTTCCGGCGTGGTCGCCTTATCTGGAGGTCTTCTCCAGAGAGTCCGCCGCGTCGCTCGTGCCGCTCCTCGAGCGGGTGGCCGTGGCTCTGGGTCCCCTGGAGGCGCCGGCGCGAGGCCGGACGCTCCTCTCCATCTTCGACGCCGGCCCCGGGCAGCTCGGGTCCCCTCGGATCGTCCAGATCGCCGTGATCATCGCCCTCGCCCGCCGGGCCGAGGAAGCCGGGGCGGCCTTCTGCTGGGGCCTTCTGCAGGACCCGGAAGCTCCTCTCTCTCCCGGGATGACGGCGGACGGCCTGCGCCGGCTGGTGGGCTCGCGCACCTCCCGCGAGGCCGTGGACGCCGAGATCGCGGCCTGGCGCGCGCGCGTCGAGGAGAACCCGGACGTGGACGATCTCTGGGTGATCGGCGCCCACCGGCTCGGCTCGCCCCCCGACCTTCCCGGCGCCTCGCACCTGCTGATCCGCGACACCCTGGAACCCGGGGAGTTGCGGGTGGGCATGACCCTGCGGCGCGGCCTCTGGAGCGCGGGCGAGGTGCTCCTCGACCTGCCCGAAGACGCGAGTTGCGTCCGCCTCCTGCGCGCCGCCGCCCCCACCGCCAGCCGCCGCGTGGAGCCACCGCTGGCCGCCGAGGCTCCCGCGGAACCCCGGCCGGCGCGGAGGGAGACCGTGGCCGCTCCCCTCGAGATCCCCAGGCCCGCCGAGCCGCACCGTCCGAGGGGAGCCGGCGGGCTGGGGTCCCGGTTCGGCACCGCCCTGCACCGGCTGACCGGCCGCACGGCCCTCGCCTCGCGCCTGTCACGGGCCATCGGCCGGCATCACGCGGCCTATATCCGCAAGATGCAGGAGATGTTCGAGACCGGCGACTTCGACAATGCCCTGCGCCACGCCATCCCGCTCACGGCCGAGGCCGGGGGTCCGCGGCGGCTGCCCCTGCGCCCCCTGGCACCCCGGACCGACCTCCACATCCGCCCTGAGCGCTCGCGGCCCGCGCGGCCCTGGTCCGTGTCGGAGATCGCGCCCGGCCTTCATGGCGAGCTTCCGGCGGCTCTACCGCGAGGCCTTCCACCGCCTGGAGGTCCAGGGCCGTATCGAGGAGGCGGCCTTCCTCCTCGCGGAGGTGCTGCACGCGCATGAAGAGGCCGTGGCCTTCCTGGAGCGCCATGGCCGGCTGCGTCTCGCCGCCGAGGTGGCCGAGGCTCGCGACCTGCCGCCCGGTCTCGTGGTGCGCCAGTGGTTCCTGGCCGGCGACCGCCGGCGCGGGTTGCGGATCGCCCGCCGCACGGGCGCCTTCGCCGATGCCGTGACGCGCCTGGAACGCAGCCGGCGGACCGCCGAGGCCGCCGAGCTGAGGCGGCTCTGGGCCCAGGAGCTGGCCGGGGCCGGCGACTACGCCGCCGCCGTGGACGTGCTCTGGCCCCTGCCGGAAGAGAGGCACCGCGCGCTCGACTGGATGGACCGCGCCATCGCCCAGGGCGGAGGGCCCGCCGGCCGCATGCTGGCCCGCAAGATCGCCCTGGAGGCCGAGCCGTTCGAGCAGATCCGCGCCCAGGCCCTGACGGTCCTCGACAGCTGGCGCGCCGAAGGGATCCCCGCCCGCCTGGCCTTCGGGGACGAGATCCGCCGGGGTCCCCGGACGCCGGCCGCTACGACCCTCGCCCGTGCCGCCGTGCGCGCCGTGGCCCGCGACTCCGGCCGCCTGGGCGCGCGCATGGAGATGGCCGATCTGCGGGAGCTGATCGCCTTCGCCGGGGACGGCGCCCTGCGGACGGACACCCTGGCCCTGCCGATCCCCGCCCGCGAGCCCTGGATCCTGCGGCCCGAGCCCTGGTACGTGGAGATCGCGGCGCGGGACGCCGGCAGTCGGCCCGCCTGCGACGCGGCCTTCCTGCCCAACGGCCTGACCGCCGTGGCCCTGGGCGAGGCGGGGGTGCGCCTCCTCTCGCGGGGCGGCCGCGTGGTGGCCGAGCTCGACCAGCCGGCCCACCTCCTGGTGGTCTCCGACCACGGCGACCGGGCCATCGCCCTGGCCCGCCGGGGGGACATCTGGCGCCTGGCAAAGCTCGATTTCGCCAACCGCCGGGCCGAGCCCTGGTGCGACGCCCGTCTCGACGCCTTCGCCCCGAATTACGACGGCGCCCTCTGGTTCGCGTCCGGACCGGACGGCCTGCTCGCCGTGGAGACCGCCGCCGCCGGCCTCGAAGGCTCCTGGGGTGTCTCGCGCCTGCCGGGTCCGACGCTGGCGATCGCGCGGGACGCCGGGCGCTGCTCGCTGGTCTTCGGAGCGGACGAGGAGGGGCACGAGGTCTGGACGTATCGAGCTCCCCTCCCTCACCCTGCGGCGGCGCGACTCGGTGCCCCCCGCACCCGAGCACCGGCGCTCCCATCCCGTGGCCGTCTCGCCGGAGGGCATTCTAGCCGAGGCCCTGGGCGGCACGGGCCGGCGGATCGCGCTCCACGTCCACGGCACTACCATCCCGCTCCCCGGACCGGGCCGGCCGGCGGAGCCCGTGGTCTCCGGAGACTGGGCCGCCCTGACGGTCCACACGCCGGAAGCGCTCGTCGTCTACCTCATCCACCTCCCGACCGCCGCCGTGCGCGCCGAGATCGCCCTCGGCCGCACCGCCCGAGCCACCCTCCGCCTCACCCCGCACCACCTCAACCTGGCGGACGACAGGGGACGGGTCGTGGTGCTCGATCTGGAGCACGGGCAGGTGCGGCGGGATTTTCGGTTGTAGACTACCCCCAACAGAAACGAATAAGTCTCCACCGTCACTTCCTTTATCCAAGGGAGGAGAGTGCCATGCCTGACGATCCGCAGGCCCCGGCGTCCAATGCTGGCGAGATGCAGTTCGATCGCGCCGATTTCGTCGAACCGGCGTCCGAAGAGGCTGCTTGCGCCGTCTGCAGCGAGCCCCTGCGCGGCCACTATTTCGACATCAACGGGAAGATGACTTGCGAGCGCTGCCGCTACGACGTCGAGGCGGAGTCAGCCAGCGCGGAGGGGCGGGCGGATTCTTCAAGGCCGCTTTCGCGGGCCTGGGAGTGGCCGCGGTGGGATCGGCTGTCTATTACGGGGTCAGAGAGGCGACGGGGTACGAGTTCGGGCTGATCTCCATCCTCGTCGGTTATGGCGTGGGCATGGCCGTCCGCTGGGGCTCCCGCGCCAAGGGCGGCTGGGCCTACCAGAGCCTCGCCATCTTCCTCACGTACATGGCGATCGTCTCCACCTACCTGCCCATGGTCTTCCACGAGATCGGCAAGCAGGCGAAGAGGGAGGAGAAGGCCGCGGCCACGGCGCAGGCCCAGCCGGGGGGAGGATCTCCCTCCGTGGCGAAAGCGTCCACTACCGCCCCCGTCCAGGAAGAGGACATCGGTCTAGGCGATATCGCGCTGGCCTTCGGAGGTCTCTTCCTCCTCATCATGGCCATTCCCTTCCTGGCCGGTTTCGAGAACCTCATCGGGATCGCCATCATCGCGTTCGGCCTCTACGAAGCCTGGAAGCTTAACCGGCGAACGGCCCTGTCGATCACCGGGCCGCTCCAACTCGGAGCCGCTCCAGCGCCACCCGCCACCGGCCCATGACGTGCGCCCAGTGCGGCACGGAGGTGCCGGCGTCCCGGCTGAGCTGTCCGGTCTGCCACTGCCTGGTGCACGCCGGAGAAGCTCAAGAGCCTCGCCCTCGCCGCGGAGTCCGCCGCGGCGAGTGGTGACGTCTTCTCCGAAGTCACCTCCTGGCGGCGGGCGCTCAAGCTCCTGCCCCGGGGACCCGCCAGTTCGAGAGCATTTCCGCCAAGGTCGCGGACCTCTCCCGGCGCCTGGACTCGGCCCCGGCGGCGGGCAGGACCCGGGGCGGCGGAAAAGGATGGCAATGGGGCGGCCTGGCGGCCGTCGGGATCTTCCTCCTCACCAAGGGCAAGCTGCTCCTGCTCGGCCTCACCAACGCCGGCACGCTGTTCACGATGGCGCTGTCTTTCGGCGTCTACTGGGCGGCGTTCGGATGGCCCTTCGCGGCGGGCCTGATCGTTTCCCTCTACATCCACGAGATGGGGCACGTGGCCGCCCTTCGGCACTTCGGCATCCGAGCGTCCCTGCCCATGTTCCTGCCGGGCATCGGCGCCGTGGTGCGGCTCCAGCAGCATCCGGCGAGCGCGGTCGAGGACGCCCGGGTGGGGCTCGCGGGGCCTCTCTGGGGGATGGGCGCGGCCATCGCGGCCTGGCTGGCCTTCCTGGGCGGCGGCTGGCCCCTGCTCGCCGCCATCGCCCGCTTCGGAGCGTGGATCAACCTCTTCAATCTCCTCCCCATCTGGCAGCTCGACGGCGGCCGGGCCTTCCGCGCCCTCTCGCGAGGGCAGAGATTCGCCGCCGCCGTGGCCATGGGCGCCCTGTGGCTTTGGACACGCGAGGGCCTGTTGATCCTCCTGGGGATCGTCGCGCTGCTCCGCGTCTTCGGAGAAACTCCGGCCGAAGAGGACCGGAAAGCGGTGTTCCAGTACCTCCTCCTGCTGATCGTGCTGTCGGCGATGTGCCTGATCGAGGTGCCCGGGACGGCACCCCTACCATAGATCTACCCCAGAGCCGCCGTCAGCTCCTCCGCCCGCGCCGCCCGGAGATCCGCCTGCACGCTGTCCAGCTTCGGCGGACGGGGAAATCCCCATTCGACGAGCGCGAAGGGACAGCCGGCGTTATGGGCCGTCTCGGCGTCCACCCAGGTGTCTCCCACCAGCATCAGATCCTCGACGGGGATTCCCAGGCGTGCCGCCAGGACCCGGAGGCCCGTGGGATCGGGCTTGCGGGTGGGGAGGCTGTCGCCGCCGAGGATCTCGCGGAAGTGGCCGGCGAGGCCCAGGCCGTCCAGGATCTTGCGCGAGAGGGCCTCGCCCTTGTTGCTCAGGAGAGCCAGGGGATAGCGGCCGGCCAGATCCGCCAGCATCTCCTCCACCCCGGGATAGGGACGGGTCGTCTCTAAGCAGACGTCCTGGTAGTAGCCGAGGTAGCGCTCCAGGGCCTGGTCCACACGGTCCGGGGGGCACTCGGGCCCCAAAGCTCGCTCGACCAGCAGGCGGGCGCCCTCCCCCACCAGGGTCACCACCTGCTCCAGCGTCAGGGGCGGCAGGCACAGGTCGGCCCGCATGCGGTTGATGGCGGTCGTGATGTCGCGGCGGGAGTCGATGAGCGTCCCGTCGAGATCGAACACCAGGGCGGCGGGACGCTTCACGTTCAGATCTCGATCATCAGATTTCGATGAATTCGGCCTCGATCCGGCGCGGCAGCACGCCCGCCTCGTGGCCGCGGTCGAGGAGGAGTTGCACGGCCCGGCGCCCCTTCTCTCCGTAGTCCCGGGTCCAGTCGTTGACATACATGCCCACGAAGCGGTCCGAACGCTCGGGGTCGTCCTCCAGGCCCCGCGCATAGCGCACGGCATAGCCCAAGGCCTCCTGCCGGTGGTCGAGGCCGTAGTTGATGCTCTCGGTGAGGAGGCGGCAGAGACGGCGCTTGAGATCCTCGTCAATATCGCGCCGGATGCCGTTGCAGCCGAGCGGCAGGGGCAGGCCGGTCTCCTCCTTCCACCACTGGCCGAGGTCCACCACGGAGCGCAGCCCCAGGTCGCCGTAGGTGAGCTGTCCCTCGTGGATGACGACGCCGGCATCCGCCTCCCCGTTCACCACCACGTCCAGGATGCGGTCGAAGGGCACGATCTCCGGGGTCACCTCCGGCTGCCAGAGGCGCAGGGCCAGGTGCGCCGTGGTCAGCTCGCCGGGGATCACCACCTTGAGCCCGGGCAGGTCGGCCCGGCCGAGCGGCCGGCGGGAGACCACGATGGGGCCGTAGCCGTCGCCGAAGCTCGCGCCCGAGGGCATGATCTGGTAGCGGTCCGCCAGATGGGCATAGGCGTGGAAGGAAAGGGCCGTGATCTCGTACGTCCCCTGGAAGGCCGCCTGGTTCAGGCTCTCGATGTCCTGAAGGACGTGCCGGATCTCCAACCCTGCTGTGTCGAGGATCCCCTGGGTCAGGGCGTAGAACATGAAGGCATCGTCCGAATCCGGGCTGTGGGCGATGCGGATGGTGGTGGTTTCCGTGGCGTCGGTCATGGCGCGGGAGGGTATCAGAATCGAGGACGCCCGCGCCCCTGGGGAGTCCTGTAGATCCGTCCCCCCAGGAGGACGGACTTCCCAGGCCCCGTTTTCCAGCCCTTCCTGTAACTCCTTTGGTTTCAGCCGTTATAGATGTGGCACGAGTCTTGTATATATAGGCTGATGTGTGAAAGGGGAACGGCCAATGAGGCCCTTACCCAAGTTCGACAGCCAGGAGGCACAGCCATGAAAATCAATAGCAACCGAAATCTCGCGAAGGGCTTCATGCCGGTCCTGCTCCTTTCGGCGGCGCTGTCTCTGCCCGCCGTGAGCGTGGCCGCCCCTTCGCCGAACGGGAAGGCCCATGCGGCCGACAAGGCGAACAAGAACCACGAAAAGAAGGCTCAGCAGCACGCTCAGAAGGCCCAGAAGGAGGCCAGGAAGGCCGAGCAGCAGGCCCAGAAGGCCCAGCGGCAGGCGGCCAAGGCCCAGAAGACTCAGAAGGTAGTGGTCGTACCGCAGGGCCAGCGGGTCGTTCCGCAGCGCGTCGTCGTCCCGCAGCAGAGGCGCGTCGTGGTCCAGCAGCCGGTCGTCGTCCAGAAGCCGGTGAACGTGGCCCAGCGGAACAACCGCGGCCGTGCTTGGGACGGCTGGAACCGCCGGTACAGCAAGTACGGCTCGGGCGCCTTCCAGCTCGACGGCACTTTCGTGGACCAGCAGCACGGCTGCGTGCTCGTGCGCGACCACCAGGGCCAGGTGATTCCGCTGGTGGGCAACCCGGGCGACCTGCGCAGGGGTGAGCATCTCCTGCTCTCGGGCCGCATCGAGAACAACACGTCCTGCGGCACCGCCTTCCGGGTCTCCACCGTGGACCGGGTGTGGGCGAACAACAATCACGGCCAGGTCCTCTTCGACCGGCGCTACGACGGCGAGTACTACGACCGGAGCGGCGGCCGGTACAGCCAGGACCGGTACGACCGGTATGAAGACCGGAGCGGCTACGATCCGGACGGCCGCCGGGCCATCTCGATCGACGGCCGGCTCGACGACAGCGGCGACTGCCCGGTGATCCGGGGCGACCGCGGCGAGTACTTCGACCTGGTGGGCGACCTGTCGAGGTTCCAGGACGGCCGGCACGTGCGGGTCGTCGGCCGCGACGGCATCCGTTCGAATTGCGGCGGCCCTGCCATCGAGGTCGGCGAGATCATCTACCGGTAGGGAATCCCTCCTCCCGGTACACCAAGGGCGGCCTTTCGGCCGCCCTTTGTCTGTCTACTCGTAGACGATGAAGCCTGGGGCCATGATCCCGTCGGGATCGAACTTCTTCTTGGCCTCCAGGATCATCGGCCAGCGGTCGCCGAAGTGGGCGGCCCACTTCTCCGCCGTGTCGAAGGTGATGTAACCCGAGAGGTAGCGCTTGCCGCCATAGGCGATCGAGAGCTCGCTCGCCATGTCGAGCTGGGCGAGAGCGCGGTCGAGGAACCGTGCCGGGACGCCGGGCAGGATGCCCCAGCCCATGACGTAGTCGCCGCCCGGATGCATGAACAGGGGCACATCCGAGGTGTGCGTGGCCGCCGGCCAGAGGAGGACGTGGCCGCCCGGTCCCAGGGCCTGGGGCGGGGTGATGGCGAGCGCCGACTCGATGAACTCGCGGGCCGTGTCCCAGGGGAGGGTGGTCTCCATCCACGGGTGCGCCATCTCCCAGTAGCCGCTGCGCCGCCAGAGCTCGAACACGGGGTCCATGCGGTTGGCGAACTCGTACTGGGTGAAGTCCTCGGTGTGGACGTGCCGGTAAGGAGTCAGGCCCGAGCCCGCAATCACCGCGGAAGCGTCGTCCGGCTCCTCGCCGGCGTTGAATTCCACCGTCACATGGAAGGGGTAGAGCCAGAGGGCGAACGTCTGCATGCCCTCACCCAGCTCCATGCCCTCGCCGATCTTCTTGATGCCCTGGAGGCAGGGGGTGCACCAGGACTCCAGGGAGGAGAAGGTGGGGTTGGCCGGGTCCATGACCTTCTTGGTATCTGCCATGAGGACGCCCAGGTCGTCGTAGACGAGGTAGTACTTGCGCACGGTGCTCTTGCACTTGCGCAGCCGGACCTTGGCGCGGGTGATGACGCCGAACTGGCCGAGGCCGCAGCGGACGACGTTGAAGAGGTCCTGGTTCTGCTCGCGCGAGCAGGTGACGATCTCGCCCGTGCCGGTCACCACCTGGAGCTCGACGGCATTGTCCGCCTGGGTGCCGTAGCGGAAGCTCGCCACGCCCAGGCCGGCCATGGACAGGGTGCCGGAAAGCTGCACACCCAGGTTGTTGGTGAGCACCCGCGGGACCATGCCCTTCTCCAGCGTGGCGCTCACCAGGTCGCGCCAGACGACGCCGGCGTCGCAGGTGGCGGTCTCTTCCTCCTCATTCACTTCGTGGATGCGGTTCATGACGGAGGTGTCGAGCAGCACACCGCCCTCGGTCGTGGCCTGGCCGCTTTGGGTGTGGGCCTGGCCGCGGGGGACGATGGGGATCTTGCGCTCGCGGCAGAAGCGCACGACCCTCGCCACATCTTCGGCCGAGTGGCAGCGGGCCACGGCGCCAGGCAGCCGGTCCACGGTGCGCCCGAAGTCGGAGCGGTAGAGCGCGCGGACCTCGTCGTCCAGCAGGATGCGGTCGCCCAGGATGTCCTTGAGCTCGCGCAGGGCGTCGGCGGTCGAAATCTCGGTATGGACTGTCATAGGTCTCCCTGAAGGCTTTTTTGGCGTTCCGCCTGTTTTAGCCGATTTGTCGCGGCGCGGCAACTGTTCCCGGGTCTGGCCCTCAGGGCAGGCCGGGAGGCGGTGGGGTCGGAGCGGGCGGTGGCGGCTCGACCGTCACCTCGTTCGACGGTTTCCCCGGCCTGGAGGGCATCACCGGCCCCTTGCCGTCCGCGGGCGGAGCCGGCTGGCCGGCGATCGAGCTGGGCAGCACGGTCTTGAACCCGTCCTGGATCCACTTGTCGATCCCCCCCGCCATCAGCACGACGTTCTCGAAGCCGCTGGAGAGGAGGATGTTCACGCCCCTCTCGCCGCAGCCATCGTTCCGGCAGTAGACGAGGACCGTGTTCTCGCGGAACGCGCTGATCTCGAGCAGGCGGAAGGGCAGGCGTTCGAGGGGGATGTTGTAGGCGCGCCGGACGTGCCCGGTCTCGCCGTTGTATTCCTGGGGCGGACGCAGATCGAGCACCAGCAACTCGGGGTTGTCCCGCATCATCTCGTAGGCGATGGGCGGGGAGAGCTTCTTGTAGGGAGCTGGGCGCTTGCTGCGGAAGAAGGCGCAACCGCCCAAGAAAAGCGCCAAGAAAAGCGCCAGCAGGACGGAGATCAGCAGGAGGATCGCGGTTCGGAGGAGAGGACGGCTGCCGGCGGACATGCTCATTCTGGCTCCGAAGTCTACACCTCTTCGAGGTCCACCTCGGGGCGGACCGCACCGACCTCCAGGCCGCGGTGGTTGTAGAGCGGCCGATGGTAGAAGGGGGCCAGCTCCTCGAATTCGGCGCCCGAGAGGGTGCCGAGCTGGCGCAGCACGTCGAGCACCACGGCGTCGCGGCAGCGCTCGCCGCCGTCGGCGATCTTGACGGCGATCCCCAGGGCCACCGGCCCCCGCACGGCGAGGCCGTAGAACGCCTCGGCCCCCTCCTTGGCCAGCACCCGGCCGCCCGTCACCTCCATGAGCCGCGTGGTGAAGCGCCCGGGACCGGCCACCATCCCGGGCACGCCGGTCATGGCGCGGACGATGCGCCCCACCGCCGGGGCCGTCTCCCCGCGGAGCCCCGCCGCCGCCGGGTCGGCGAGAGCGGCGTAGGCGCGGGCCGCGGCCGCGAGCGGCAGTCGGTAGGTGGGCACGCTGCAGCCGTCCACGGCGAAGCCGATGGCTTCCTCGGGAACGCCGAAGAAGTCCACGATGTGCCCCAGGATCCGCCGCTGCCACGGGTGGTCCGGCGCCACGTAGTCCCCGGTGGGCAGGCCCAGCAGCCGGCAGGCCAGGAGCATGCCCGCGTGCTTGCCCGAGCAGTTGTTGTGGAGCGGCGTGGGCTCCTCCCCCGCCCTCCGCATCGCCTCGGCCGCCTCCAGGTCCATGGGCCAGTGGGCGCCGCAGAGGAGGTCCGCGACGCCGAAGCCGCCTTTGGCCAGCAGGCTCCCGGCCCGCTGGGCATGGGCAGGGGTGCCGCCGTGGGAGGCGCAGATGAGGGCCAGATCGGCGGGCTCCAGACCGAACCGCTCCGCCGCTCCGGCGAGCAGGACCGGCAGGCACTGAAAGGGCTTGGCAGCCGAGCGCAGGAAGGTCGCGGCCTCCGGATCGCCCTGGAAGGCGACCAGCCGGCCTTCCGGCGTGGCGGCGGCCACGGCCCCGAAGTGCCAGGACTCGGGCTGGCCGTTCCGAACGACCGTGGCGAGGGGAGAGAACAGGAGGGCTACCGCTCCGCGCGTTCGCCGGCCACGGCCGCTTCCACCGAGCCGTAGGTGGGGAACATGTCGTCCAGGCGGGCGACCTGCAGCAGCTTGCGGATGCGCTCGGACGGATTGACCAGGATCAGCTCGCGCTTGGAGTTGCGGAAGCGGCCCAGGTAGCCCACGAGCTCGCCGATGCCGGTCGAATCGATGTAGTTGATCTTGGAAAAATCGATGATGACGTGGCCGCGGTCGTCCGAGAGCGTGCGCTCCAGAGTCTGGGCGAAGAACTGCGCGCTCTCACCGAGCTTGATGACCCCTTCCACGTTCAGAAGGGTGAATCCGTCCAGATGGCGCTTCTCGACGATCATGCGATCCCCTTCGGATTGCCGGAGTCTAACATGGCTGCGCCCCCCGGCTCTCCCTCGACGGCTCGACGCGGGACAGCGCCTCTTGGCTCCCCTGGCTCGCCGCGCGACGGATTGCCGGTACAATCGGCTGGCGTAATGCCGGATCTCCGCAAATCCCTGGGCACTCTCGTTCCCGACCTCGATCATCCCGCGGCCCTGCGGCGGCTGAAGTGGACCGCTGTGCTGGCCGCCCTGGTCTTCATCCTGATTCTGGAGCTCGTGCGCCGGGCGCTCTACCCCTACCTGCCCTCGATCGAAGGCAAGGTCCTCATGGGGGCCGCGATCTTCACGGGCTGCCTCTTCTTCTTCGGTGCCCTGTTCAGCGTGCTCGAGCGCATCCAGAGCCGCCTCGAGCTGCGCAACCGCGAGCTGCTGGCTCTTCATGAGGCCGCCCTCGGCGTCTACGGCGAGCTCGCTCTGGACACCGTGCTCCAGAAAGTCGTGGACCGCGCCTGCGACCTGGTCAACGCCCAGTACGGCGCCCTGTCGGTGATCAGTCACCAGAACCGCATCGAGTCCTTCATCACTTCCGGCATCAGCGATGAGGAGCGAGCGCGGATCGGTCCGCCTCCGGTAGGGCATGGCGTCCTGGGCGAGGTGCTCCTGGAGGGGCACCGCCTGCGGCTTGCCAATCTCCAGAGCCATCCGCGCTCGGTGGGCTTTCCTCCCCACCACCCGCCGATGAAGACTCTGCTGGCGGTGCCCATCCTCTGCAAGAGCCCCTTCCGGGGCAACCTCTACCTGGCGGAGAAGGCCGAGGGGGCCGAGTTCACCGGGGAGGACGAGCAGAGCCTCGTCCGCTTCGCCACCACGGCCGCCATCGCCATCGACAACTCGTACCTCCACCTGCGCCTCAACGACCTCGCCGTGGCCGAAGAGCGCCTGCGGATCGCCCACGAGATGCACGACGGCCTGGCCCAGGTGCTGGCCTACGTCAACACCAAGGCCCAGGCGGTCAAGCAGTACCTGCGCACCGGCCGCACCGAGGAGGCGGAGAAGCACCTGGACCAGCTCGCGGGAGCCGCCCGCGAGGTCTACGCCGACGTGCGCGAGTCCATCATCGGCCTGCGCAGCGCCGCCGTACCCGGGCGCTCCATCACCGACGCTCTCCAGGAGTACGTCGACATATGGCAGGCCCACGCCGGGGTCGACTGCCGCCTGGTGGTCCAGGGCGAGCCCCGGCTCACGCCCAACGCCCAGCTCCAGGTGCTGCGCATCGTGCAGGAGTCGCTCGCCAACATCCGCAAGCACGCGGGCGCCCACCGGGTGGACATGACCCTGGAGCAGGGCGAGGACCGGCTGCGGGTGACCGTCCAGGACGACGGCGCCGGCTTCACCCCCGGAGAGCTGGGCCGGTCCGAGCTTCCCCGCTTCGGGCTGTCGACCATGCGCGAGCGCGCCGGTACCCTGGGCGGCACGTTCCTTCTAGAATCCTCACCCGGTGCGGGCACCCGGATTATTGTCGAGCTGCCCACTGTCGAGCTGCCCACCGTCGAGCTGCCCACAGAGCGGCCGAACCCCTGAGAGGAGACCTTCCATGAAGATCCTGATCGCCGACGACCACGCCCTCTTCCGCGACAGCCTGCGCAGCCTGCTCGAGGCCCACGGCCTGGAAGTGATCGGCGAGGCGAGGAACGGGCGCGAGGCCGTGGAGCTGGCGAAGCAGCTCAAGCCGGACGTCGTGCTGATGGACCTCTCCATGCCGGAGATGGACGGCCTCGCCGCCACCCGCCTGATCAGCGCCGAGATGCCCGAGGTCAAGGTCGTCGTGCTGACCGCCTCGGACGAAGACGCCAAGCTCTTCGAGGCCATCAAGTCCGGGGCGCAGGGCTACCTGCTCAAGAACCTGGAGTCCGAGGACTTCTTCAGCCTGCTCGAAGGCGTCGACCGCGGCGAGCCGGCCCTCACCCCGGCCCTCGCCCGCAAGCTCCTCCAGGAGTTCGCCCGCCCGGCCCAGACCCGGTCCCGCCCCAGGACCCGGACGCCCTGACCGAGCGCGAGCGCGAGGTCCTGGAGCTGCTGGTCGATGGCATCACCTCGAACCGCAAGCTCGCCAAGCAGCTCGGCGTGAGCGAGAACACCGTCAAGTTCCACGTCCGCAACATCCTCGACAAGCTCCACCTGCACAACCGCGCCCAGGTCGTCAGCTACGCCATCCGGCACCGGATCGTGGAACCGCCGGTGGGGTAGCCCGCCATGCCCTCCCGCCGGTCCCGCCTCCAGGGCCCCCTCGCGGGCGTCCGCGTCGTGGACGCCTCCCGCGTCCTCGCCGGACCCTACCTCGCCATGCTGCTGGGCGACCTGGGAGCGGACGTGGTGAAGATCGAGAAGCCGGGCACGGGGGATCAGACGCGGGCCTGGGGACCGCCCTGGGTGGGAGACGGCGAGGAGCGGACGAGCGCCTACTTCGTCTCCGCCAACCGCAACAAGCGCTCCGTGGCGCTCGACCTGAAGCACCCCGGGGCACGGGCGGCCTTCGAGCGGCTGGTCTCAGGGGCGGACATCCTGGTGGAGAACTTCCTGCCCTCCGAATGGCGCCGGCTGGGGTTCCGGCGGACCCGTTTCGACCGGGTCTTCCCGCGCCTCGTGCAGTGCACGGTCACGAGCTACGGCACCGCCGGCCCCGAGGCCGACCGCCCGGCCTACGACGTGGTGCTCCAGGCCGAGTCAGGCCTCATGTCCTTGACCGGCTTCGAAGAGGGTGAGCCCGTGCGGGTGGGCGTCGCCATCGTGGACGTGCTGTCAGCCCTCTACGGCCTCTCCGCCGTGCTGGCGGCTCTGCGGGAACGTGATAACCCGGGAAAAGCGCGAGGACGGGGACGCCGCGTGGAGGTCTCCATGGCTGACGCAGGCGCGTCCTTCCTCTCCTATGCCGCGCAGTCCTGGCTGGCCGACGGCCGCCAGCCCGCCAGGCTCGGCTCGGCCCATCCCAACCTGGCCCCCTACCGAGCCTACCGCGCCGCGGACGGCTGGTTTGTGGTGGGAGTCGGCAGCCAGGATCTCTGGCGCCGCTTCTGTGAAGCCCTCGAACGGCCGGAGCTGGCGGACGACTTTCGGTTCCGCACCAGCGAGGGACGGGTGCGCAACCGTCAGGACCTCGACCCCCTTCTCGCCGGGATCTTCGCGACCCGTCCTGTCTCGTATTGGGATTCAGCTCTCCGCAAACACCGCGTGCCCGGAGGCCCGCCGGCCACCGTCGGCGAGGCCGTCGGGAGAGCCCGGGAACGCGGGCAGGTGATGGACCTCCCGGCCGGCGCCTACGGCGTGCTCCCCACCGTGGCCGCACCCTTCCTCTTCGACGGCCGGCGCCCCGTTCCCGCCTCCTCGGCCCCCGCCTTGGGGGAGCACACCGAGGAAGTGCTCCGGGAGGCGGGGCTCAGCCGGACGGAGATCCGGGAGCTACTGAGCTAGAAGTTCCCCGGCCGGATCCCCCGCTCGCCGTAGAAGCACCAGATCTGGTGGTCGATCCGGCCGAAATCCTGTGCCATTTCCCCACATTCCGGGCAGAACACGAGCGCGTCCTCGCCCGGCAGGCTGTACACGTCATGGCGCGGCATCTCGTGGGCAGAGCCGACGCAGACTTTGCCGCGCAGACCTAGTGCATTGTCAAGGTAGAAATGACGCGCTGGCGGAGTGCCTCCCTGGGAGCGCCGGCATCCCTGCCGGCCCCTCTGACTTTGCTTTTTGAAAAGAACAAGCCCGATCACGACAAGCCCAACGGCTGTGTACCCTGTCAGAACCTTCCCAAGGGTTGTCTCCAGCCTTGAAGACCCCGGCGGACCTCCGGATTCCCCTTCAAACCCTCCCGCTAACCCCGGTGGAACAGCTTTCAACCCTGAAAGTCTGCAAGCCGGGCCCGGCCTTGCGCCTGCCGGGAGGAATGTTGAGCTTACCGGGAGGAATCTTGAGCTTACCGGGGCCAGCTTGCTTAAAATTGAGCCCGGCTTGCGCACAATCACGGCCGGCAGGCTCACTTTTAAGCCCGGCAGGCTCATCTTTAGGGCCGGCAGGCTTAGTTTTGGCCCCGGCGATGCGCCTGCCGGGCTCAAAAGTGAGCCTGCCGACCGCAGTGCTTCTTCTGAAGCGGTTCGCGGAGAGCAGCGAATCCTCTCCGGCTTCCGCAGAAGGGAAAAAAGTCCGCAAGCCGGCTTTCGGGAGACCTCGCAAGAGGATGGAGGAAGGAGGGAAGAGGGAATCCGAATCCCTCGCTGGCGCAAGTTACCGCCCGCCTCGAAGCGCAGACCGCCTGCCACCGCGGGCAGGAGGCCCAGCCTCGCAGCGGGAGGCGTTCAATCCGCCAATGTCGAGAGATCCCCGGGGTCTTCCCCCAGGGCCTGCGCCTTGAGATAGCGCCGGACGATCTTGCCGGAGCGGGTCTTGGGCAGGCCGGGGACGATCTCGATCTCGCTCGGCTGGGCGATGGGCCCCAGGTCCTCGCGCACGTGGTCCTTCAAGCTCGCCCGCAGGCCGGGCGTGTCCGTGAAGCCGGCCTTGAGCACCACGTAGGCCGCGATCTTCTCGCCTTTGAGGGGGTCCGGCAGGCCGATGACGGCGCTCTCGGCCACGGCCGGGTGGCGCAGGAACGAGCCCTCGACGTCCGCCGTGCCGATGCGGTGGCCGGCCACGTTCATCACGTCGTCCGCCCGGCCCAGCACGGCGAGCCAGCCGTCCTGGTCCTGCACCGCCACATCACCCGCCGAGTAGCAGCCCGGGATCTGGCTCCAGTATTCGGCGTACCGGCTGGGATTGCGCCATACCGTGCGCAGCATGTAGGGCAGCGGCTTGCGGAGCACCAGCAGGCCCCCCTGCCCCGGGGGCACCGGCCGGCCGTGCCGGTCCACCACCTCGGCCTCCACGCCGGGCATGGGCTTGCCCACCTTGCCGGGCCGGGCCTCGAACGTGGGCAGCGTCCCCAGCACGGGGCCGGCGATCTCCGTCTGCCACCAGTTGTCCACCACGAAGCCGTCCGCCTGCGAGACGAGGTACTGCTGCGCCCACCGGTGGGCCTGGGGGTTCAGGGGCTCACCCGCGCAGGCCAGCAGGCGCAGGCGCGAGAGGTCGTATCGCGACGGCACCTCGCCGCCGTGGCTCATCCACATGCGCAGAGCCGTGGGCGCGGTGAACATCACGTTGACGCCGAAGCGCTCGCAGAGCTCCCAGGTGACCTCGGGCGAGGGGTAGTCCGGCGCGCCCTCGCGGCAGAGCACCGTAGCGCCGATCGAGAGCGGGCCGTAGACGATGAACGAGTGGCCCACGATCCAGCCGATGTCCGACGTGCTCCAGTAGATGTCCCGCTCCTGGATCTGGTAGAAGGCGCGGGCCAGATAGGTGACCCCCACCAGATAGCCGCCGGTCGCGTGGACCACGCCCTTGGGCCGGCCCGTGGTCCCCGACGTGTAGAGGATGAACAGCGGGTGCTCGGCGTCCACCGGCTCCGGCGGGCAGTGGATGGCCCGCGGCTGCTGGATGTCGTAGAAGTCGCGCTCACGCTCGCTTTCGAACTGCACCGGGGCATCCCCAGGCCGCGAGCCGCGCCGGTGGACCACCACGTGCTCCACCTGGGACAGGTCGCGCACCGCCTCGTCCACCGTGTGCTTCAAGGGCACCTTCTTGCCCCGGCGGAAGGTGAAGTCCGAGCAGATGACGACTTTCGCGCCCGCGTCCTCGATGCGTGCCTTGAGCGCCTGGGTGCCCATGCCGGCGTAGACCACGGAATGGATGGCGCCGATGCGGGCGCAGGCCAGCATGGTGATGATCCCCTCGGGCACCAGGGGCATGTAGACCACCACGCGGTCCCCCTTGTGGACGCCCAGGTCCTTCAAAGCGTTGGCGAAGCGGTTCACCTCGCGGTAGAGGCGGTTGTAGGTGTAGGTCTGCTCGTCGCCGTCCTCGCCCACCCAGATCAGGGCGGCCTTGTTGCGCCGCTCGCCGTAGACGTGGCGGTCGAGCGTGCTCACCGTGGCATTGAGCTTTCCCCCGAGGAACCACTCGTGGCGGGGCGGATCGAGCTCCAACACCCTCTCCCATGGCTCCATCCACTCGACGGCCCGGGCCTTCTCCGCCCAGAACTCCTCGGGATCGGCCGCCGCCCGCTGCCGCTCGGCCTCGTCGTCGACCGCCGCCTCCCGCTTCAGCCAGTCCGGGGGCTGGATCGGCTCCTCGCCATGCAGAAGCGAATCGATGGTGGCCCTCTGGGCGCCGGTCAGGTCCATCTCGGCGTCGATAGAATCGGACATGGCAGCTCGCCTCCTTGGAAATTTACTGCCTCTTGATCCATCCCGCGACGTCCGCCACCACGGCCTCCATCACGTGGCCCGGCTTCTGGTACTCGACGGGGCTGCTCTTGCCCTCGCCCTCGATGAACAGGTGGTTGAGCCCGGGGTAGGACTTGAAGGTCACGTCCTTCCTGCCTTCCAGAGCCTTCTTCCAGGCTTCGAAGTGGTCCGGGGTCACCTGGTAGTCCCGCTCGCCCTGGAGGACCAGCATGGGCCGGTGGAGCGCCTTGGCAGCCTCGGGCGGGTTGTAGCCCCGGAGGTCGAGCCAGTAGGAGGCGGGGGCACCCAGGACGGACCCGGTGGCTCCGGGCTGGAGGGCCTTCACCTTGGCCACCTCCTGGCGGAGCCCCTCGATCTGCTTCGTCTCCTCGCCGGTGACGGTGCCGTCGAGCCCGGCGACGTAGGTGACCTGCTCCAGGATCATGTCCTCCAGGGGCCTGGCCGCACCCGCCATCACGATGAAGCCCGCGATCTTCGGGTCCTGTCCGCCGATACGGGGCACGGCCATGGCGCCCAGACTATGACCGAGGACGTAGACCCGCGCGGGGTCGATCCCCTCCGTGCCGCGCAGCAGGGCCGCGGCGGCCACGGCGTCCTCCACCGTCTCCTGCTGGAGGGTGAAGTTGGGGACCGCGCCGACCTTGGCGCCGTGCTGGCGGGTGCGCTTCTCGTAGCGGAGCACGGCGATGCCGCGCGAGGCGAGCCCCCAGGCGAGGTCACGGAAGGGCTTGGCCGCCGCCACCGTCTCGTCCCGGTCGTTCGGGCCGGAGCCGTGGACGAGCACCACGGCCGGGAAGGGGCCAGGACCCACCGGCACCGCGAGCGTGCCAGAGAGCGCCCACTCACTGGAACCCACGGTGACCTCCCGTTCGCGGAAGGCGCTCTGGCTCACGTAGGACGGCGGCGTGTACTCCGCCGATGCCTGCGGGGCGGAGGGCGGGACGATGAAGAACCCGGCGACATGCCCGGCGTCGTCGATCCCCACGTTGAGGTCCACGGTGCCGCGTTCGAATTCGGTCGTGGCGACAACGACGTTATACAGACCCTTCTTCTCCGTCCGGATGCCGATCCGTTTCTTATACGGTCCGAACTGACTCTGTAGGGCCGTCCAGATCTCCGCCAGCTTCTCCGGCGGTGCCGCGGCTTTCATGGGGTCCGCGAACGCCACCGTGGCAGCCTGGTAGTTCCCCGCAGCGAGTTGGTCGAGGAACTTCACCGCCACCTCGGCGGGAACGTGGGACTGTGCGAGCAGGGTTTGGGAGAACAGGAGCCAGGAGAGGCAGAGGATGCGGTTCATGGATCGATGCTAACGCGTCTCTCCCCATCTGCCATACTCCCGCCGTCCATGAGCCGCCACCACCGCTTCCGGCACTTCCGTCCGGTCCTCCGTCCCGCTCTCGGACGCAAGCTCCCCCGCGAGCTGCGCGTCGGCCGGGTGGGGCGACTCGCCGCGGCGCTGCCCCTGGGCATCGAGGACCCCGGGTTCGAGGTGCTGCTGCGGCGCATCGACGGCGCGCCCTTCTTCGGCGGCAACCGGGTGGAGGTGTTCTTCAAGGGCACGGACGCCTTCCGGGCCATGCGCGAATCCGGACAGGCCGCCCGGCGGGAGGTCCTCCTGGAGTCCTACATCTTCAAGGACGACTCTACGGGCCAGCAGTTCCTCCAGGGCATCAAGGACGCCGCCGCCCGCGGGGTCGCCGTGCGGGTGCTGGCGGACGCCCTGGGCTCCCACTCCACCCACGCCGATTTCTGGCGGGAGATGGAGAGCCACGGCGTCCAGGTCCACCTCTTCAATCCCCTCTTCGAGCGTTTCTGGTATCAGCCCTTCCGGGACCACCGCAAGATCCTGGTGGTGGACCGCGAGGTGGCCTTCACCGGCGGCATGAACATCGGCGAGGAGTATGGATCGTTCCGGCCGAAGCCGGGCGAGACCTGGCGGGACACCCACGTGCGCGTCACCGGCCCGGCGGCCTGGGAGATGTCCGTAGTCTTCCAGGAGGGCTGGGAGCACGCGGGCGGCGAGCCGTTCGAGCTCG
The DNA here is from genome assembly GCA_963832495.1 of uncultured Acidobacteriota bacterium. Lineage (GTDB taxonomy): Bacteria > Acidobacteriota > Thermoanaerobaculia > Multivoradales > UBA5704 > DATARR01. The sequence continues at coordinate 27,166 of CAWHUF010000008.1, forward strand.
ATCCCATCCCGGCGGAAGCCGTCGAGGCCCCCGGGTCGCGCATCCTGGTGCTCGACTCGCGGCCCAAGCGCGGGCAGGCCGAATCGGCGGCGGTGCTCGCGGCCGTGGCCGCGGCGGCGAAGAGGACGCTGTGGATCACCAACGCCTACTTCGCCCCGGGCCATCGGGCTCTGAGGCTCCTGGAAGAAGCCGCGGACCGCGGGGTGGACGTGCGCCTTCTGCTCCCCGGCCGGACGGACGTGCCCATCGTCCGGCGAGCCGGGCACGGCTACTACGGCGCTCTCCTCGAACGGGGAGTGCGGATCTTCGAGTACCAGGACGCCATCCTGCACGCCAAGACCTTGGTGGCCGACGGCCTCGTCTCAGTGGTGGGCTCGACCAATCTCGACTTCCGCTCCTTCCTCTTCAACGCCGAGTGCGACCTGCTGATCCTCTGCCCCGAGACCGCGGCGACGATGGAGGCGGCGTTCCGGAAGGATCTGGAGAAATCCGAGGAGATCCGTCTCGACGATTGGCTCCGCCGCCCCCTGCTGAAGAAGACCGGCGACCGAATGGCCCGCTGGCTGTCGCCGGTGTTGTAGGGACGGCCACCCGGCAGGTCCGCCTCGCCCCACCCTGGCGCTGAGCAGCGATAGGATGCGGGAAGCCGGCTCCCGCGAGAACCCGCGGGGCCGCTCTCCGTATCTCTGTTGAGGAATGAGCCCCGCCCGCCAATCCGGTAGAACCGCCCTGCTCCTTGGCATCGTCGTTGGCCTCCTGGTCTTCGCGGCCGGCGTGGCCCTGGCCACGGCGTTCCTGCCCGAATGGCGGGAGGCCGGACCGGTGGAGGAGTCCGTGTACCTCGAACGGTACCGGGAGCTGGTGGCGAAGGCGGGCCTGTCCCTGGACCCGGGCGAGCCCCGGGTGTTCCTGGTGACTCGGGGACCCGAGCAGCTCGAGCCCTACCGCGCCCTGGGCGACGAGGGATCGCAATGGCTCCTCGCCACCCGCACCGCTCTGCGCGTAGGCGTGCTCCACGGCGTCCGGGGGCCGGGGAAGGCGGGCGCGGCCGGCCTGCAGGTCGATTTCTCCCTCGACGGCCAGCCCGAATTCCTCTCCTGGTGGTCCCGGGAGCTGCAGCACCCTCTTCTCCCCGAGGGTCTTCTTCGGCGGCGAGTCCTCCCTGCCCAGAGCTCTCGCTCCCCAGCTCCTGGCGCCGGGGGAGACGCTGGGTCCCAGGCGCCAGGAGATCGTCACGACCATCCCCCGGGTGGTCTACCCGATCGAGGGCGGACGCCGGCCCCAGTTCCTGCTCGGCATCGCGTCCCAGCAGAGCGGCTTTCTCCTGCGCGAGCCGGGCGCGCTGAACCGGGCGGGGTCGGAGCGGGCGGACGCCAGGGTCTTGCGCATGGTGGTCGATTTCTGGAGCGCCCTCCCCTGGTTCCTGGTCCTCGGGGGAGTGTTCCTGATCCTCCTCTTGCAGGCGCGGATCGGCGTCGTCAACGGCACTCTCCTCGGCTTGCTTGTGATCCTCAGCCTGCTGCCGGGCCTGCCGGTGTTCGGCCCGTGGCCCATGGCCCTGTGGATCCTGGGCGCGTGGGGCGCGGCGATCTTCCTCCTCTGGAGTTGTGCCGAGTCGCTGCTGCGCGCGGGCTCGGCGGACTTCACCACCAGCCTCGACGCCCTGCGCGCGGGACGGCTCGGCCCCCGCGGCGGACGGGCCCTGCTGGCCGGCTTCGGATTCGGCGCGGCGCTCGCCGGGCTGCGGCTCGGCCTGCTGGCGCTGATGGAAGCCCTGCCCGGTGCCTGGGCCGCGCACTCGAGCGTGAAGCTCCCCATATTCCAACCCTTGAGCAGCCCCGTGGCGGAGGGCATCTACCTCGCGGGAGTCGTGGCCCTGTCCCTCGCACTCGCCCTGCGCGTCCTGCCGGTGCGCTGGGCTCCCGTGGCCGCGGCGCTCGGCGCCGGGCTCCTCCTCAACGTCGTCCCGGCCGAGCCCACGGCCGTGAGCTGGGCCGCCAACGCGGCGGTCGCGGGCGTGCTGGTCTGGATCGGCCGCCGTTATGGCCTGACGGCCCTGCTCGCCGCCTCCGTGGTCTCCTTCCTGCTCCCCTCGGCCGCTTTTGCCGCGCTCCACCTGGACTGGCTCCTGGGGAGCTTTGCCGCCGCCGCCGGGCTCGCGGCGGCCCTGCCGGTGCTCGGCTGGCTGGGGCTGTCGCGCTCCGCCACCGCCGAGGTCCAGCGGCTGGCCCCGCCGGCCTTCGTGCGCCGGCTTGAAGAGGAACGGCGCTTCCGCCACGAGATGGACCTGCTGGCCAAGATGCAGCGCGGCCTGCTGCCGCTCACCCTGCCACGCATCGAAGGCTACGAGATCGCCGCCCACTCCATCATCGCCAACGAAGCCGGCGGCGACCTCTACGACGTGCTGACGGACGACGACGGGTACGTCTGGATCGCGGCCGGCGACGTGGCCGGCCACGGCTACTCCTGCGCCATCGCCCAGGCCATGACCAAGTCGGCCCTCGCCAGCCTGGCCGGCCGGGGGAGGACTCCGGCCGAGGTCCTCCAGCGGGCCCACCGGGTGCTGCGCGCGGCCGGGGCCACCCGCAACTTCACGAGCCTGGCCCTCCTGCGGCTCCGCCCCGAGACCGGCGAGGCCCTGATCAGCAACGCCGGCTACCCCTACCCTCTCCTCCTGGCGGACGGCGAGGTCACGGAGATCGACATCTCGGCCCTCCCCCTGGGCCTGGGTCCCGCCCGCGACTATGAGGACCGGACCCTCCAGCTCTCCCCCGGCAGCGTCCTCGTCTTCTGCTCCGACGGCCTGTACGAAGCCTCGGACGGCCACGGCCGGATCTACGGGTTCGACCGCCTGCACGAGATGGTGCGCGACGCCGGGCCGCGGCCGGCCGGCAAGATCCTCGACCTGCTGCTCGCCGACTGGCGGCGGCACCTCCGCGCCAACCCGCCGGCTGACGACACCACGGTCGTCGTGGTGAAGAGGGGGAGCTGATGGCCGGCAAGGGACCGCCCCCCCGGCGCACCCCGCTGCTCGCGGCCCTGGCCGCGGGCCTCCTGGCGTTCGCCCTCGGTGCCGTCCTTGCCCTTGCCTTCCTGCCCGAGTGGCGGACCGGCGGCCTGCCCGACCCGCGGCCGTTTCGCGAGCGGTTCCAGGAGATCGCCCACGAGGCCGGGCTCCGGCCGGTCCAGAAGGAGCCGGCCCTCCGGCTGGATTCGGATGACTTCTTCCTGTCGGCGGTCTACCGGGTCCTGGGGGAGAAGGCCGCCGCCTGGCTCACCGGTACCCGTTCGGGCGTGCTCGTCTCCATGACCCAGGAGATGCGCCACCCCGGCGAGGAGGCGGAGGGGAGCTCAGGGTCAGGTTCTCTCTGGACGGCAGGCCCTTCGAGATCCGCTGGGAGACGGCCGACCTCTCCCCCTTCGGCTCCCGGGATGGGGACCGGTACGAGGCCCTGGCGAAGACCTTCGAGCAGCAGATCGTGGCCTCGGGCGAGTCGCTCGGACCGAAGCGGGAAGGCAGCTACATAAGCACCCAGTCCTGGCGGGTGCGGGATGTGGCGGGCAGCTCTCCGCCCGAGCAGATCCAGACCATCCTCGCGCCGCCCAACGCCGTGGGCGTCGGGCGGCGTCCCAGCCCTCCGGGAGGCGGCGAAGAGGCGCCCACCAGCTCGGTCTCGCGGGTCTTTCTCGCCTTCCTCGTCTTCACTCCCTGGGCCCTTGCCGCCGCGGTCATCTTCCTGTTCCTCCTGCTGAGATCGCGGATCGACATGGTCAACGGCGCCGTACTGGCCCTCCTGGCGCTGGCCTCCGTGCACCCGAGGTGGCTGGCGGATCTCCAGAACCCGGTCTGGATGGTCATCATCATCCTCATCGTGGGCGTCACCGGCCGGGCGCTCTGGATCTTCCTCGTCTGGTCGGCCGGCGAATCCCTGCTGCGGGTGACCCGGCCCGACTTCTCCACCAGCCTCGATTCGCTGCTGCGGGGGCGCCTCGGACCTCGAGGGGGCCGGGCTCTCCTCCTCGGCTGCGCCCTGGGCGGCGGGCTGGCCGGCGCCCGGCTCGCCATCTACGCCCTGGCGACCGCCCTGCCTGGGCTGTCGCCGGCCGGGGCGAGCGTCGAGCTGCCCGTGTTCCAGGGCTCTTCCAGCCCGATCCTGAACGGCCTCTGGCTGGCCGCGGGAGTCACCCTGGCCACGGCCGTGGCCGTACGCTTCCTGCCGGACCGCTGGGTCCTGCCCGCCGCGGCCCTGCTCGCCGGCTTCGGCCTGGCGCCCCTGCGGCTCTACCCCTTCCCCGCCGAGCTGGCCGCCAACCTGGCCTTCGCCGGAGCGCTCGTCTGGATCTGCCGGCGCTTCGGCCTGACCACGCTGATCGTGGCCGCCGTCGTCTCCTTCCTGCTCCCCGCCGCGCTCTACTCGGGGCTCCACGCCGGCTGGCTGCCGGGCACCTTCGCCATCACGGGCGGGCTCACGGCCGGCATCGCCCTGCTCGGCCTCGTGGGCCTGGCGCGGCCGGAGGCCGTGGAAGCCGGGATCCTGCCGCCTCCGGCCTTCATGCGCCGCCTGGCCCACGAGCGGCGGCTCCAGCACGAGGTGGACCTCCTGGCCCGCATGCAGGTGGGTCTCCTTCCCCAGGAAATGCCGCGCGTCGAAGGGCTACGAGATCGCCGCCCGCTCCGTGCTCGCCAGCGAAGCCGGGGGCGACCTCTACGACTTCCTGCGCGACGAGGCCGGCGGGCTCTGGATCGCGGCCGGCGACGTGGCCGGCCACGGCTACTCCTGCGCCGTGGCCCAGGCCATGGTGAAGGCCGGTCTCCTGAGCCTGATCGCGCCCGGCGAGCCGCCCGCCGGGGTGCTCCAACAGCTCGACCGCGTGCTGCGCGGCGTCAGCACCGACCACAGCTTCACGAGCCTCGCCCTGATCCGTCTCGATCCTGCCACGGGCGCCGCCGTGCTCGCCAACGCGGGCCACCCCTACCCCCTCGTCTTCGCCTCCGGACGGGTCTCCGAGATCGCCCTCCCCGGCCGCCCCCTGGGTGCGGGCCGCGGCGTCTCCCCGCTCCCTACGAGGACCGCGCCTTCGAGCTCCCCCGGGCGGCGCCCTGCTCCTCTGCTCCGACGGCCTCTTCGAAGCCCTGGACCGGAACGGCAACGCCTACGGCTTCGACCGCGCCCGCGAGGTGCTCCAGGCCATGGGGCACCGCCCCGCCGTCGAAATCGTGGACGCCCTCCTCAACGACTGCCGGCGTCACCTGGGCTCCGAGACCGCCGCCGGACGACGTGACGGTGGTGGTGGTGAAGCGGGGGTGAGTCGCCCTGTTCCCCCTCAAAGAGGATCAGGACCGTGACGTAGCTCAAGAAATACGGGCCGATTTCTTGCGCCCTGCATCAACGGGTCGCAACTCTTCACGCAGCACTTGGCGCAGTGCCTCGACGGTGACCGGAGCGGACTCAGGCGCCATGGCAGCCCGCAAAGCAGCATTCATCAGCGTCTGATAGCCCTTGCCCTCGCGCTCGGCGCGAGTCCGAAACTCCGTCAGAACGTCGTCATCGATCAGAATCGTGATGCGAGTCTTGCCGCGAGCCACTTCCGCCTGCAGCTTGGCGAGATGGGGTACGTCCTTCGCACGCTTGGCACCGGTGAAGTCATATTCCTTCCGCATACTGTCGTTCCTCTCTTCGTGTCGCCCGGCGGCCTGAAATCAGCCGGATCACGTCCTCTTCGCGCAACGTGTAGCACACCGTCAACAGCCGCCCTTCACGGGACATACCCACCAGAACGAAGCGCGCTTCGCCTTCGGCATCCTCATCTTCACGAACCAGAGCAAACGGATCGAGAAGACTTCCAGACGCTTCATCGAGAGACACTCCATGCTTCTTCAGGTTGACGGCGGCCTTGTTCGGGTCGAACTCGACCTGCATACCTCATCATACATATATAATCTGCATGCGACAAGAGCAGACGGGGACGCTTCCTTCTCCCGGTCGGGGGAGGGCGATGGAGAAGAGGGCCGGGGTGATGAGGGGAACCTACCCCCGCTTACGCTCCCGCCGCTGCCCGAACAGCATCTTCTGCTCCAGCGCCCGCGCTGGGCGCGGTAGAAGGCGTCCAGGAAGGGGCGGGCGGGCACGTTCCAGCGCTCGGGGGGCCAGCCGATCTTGGTCTTGATCTTCTCGCAGACGTCCTCGAGGATCGCGCGTCGAGCGTCCCCTGGTCCTGCCGGCTCAGGAGGTCTTCCAGCACCTGGAGCTCGTGGATGCCGTAGATGTCGAGCTGCTCGCGGGTGAAGGTGAGCTCTTCCCTGGGCGGCGGCGGGGGCTCGGAAGGCCGGTGGGCCGCGGTCTGCAGACGGGCGGCCTCCGGACGGGCGGCCGCCAGATCGGACAGCAGCACCGCGGCCGGAGCCCTCACCACGAGCGTGCCGGCGACCAGGTCGCCGCAGCGCAGGCGGTCGTGGTTGAACAGAGGCATCAGGGCGAACACCAGCAGCCAGACCGCCGCCAGGAGCTGCCCCCAGCCCGGCGCCGAGGGAAGCATCGCCTGCGGCGCCAGCAGCGCGAGCACGGGCAGGTAGAACTCCAGGTCGCGCATCAGGTTGCGGGCGAACACCGCCTCCGCGGTCAGCGGGCCGCCGTCGCGAGCGATGACCCGCAGACCCACCCTCGCTTGCCGAACGTCATCCCTCCCCGGTGCACCTCGAACCAGATGAAGTAGAAGTTCCACAACAGGAACCCCGCCAGCAGGGCGAACGACAGCCCGAGGTTGCCCATCCCCGCGGCGAAGCTGAAACCCGCGAGGACCCAGACCAGGATCGTGGCCAGCACGATCACCAGCAAGTCGATGAGGAACGCCGCGGCGCGGTCGCCGGCCGGCGCCACCACGAACGGCAGCGAGAGCCCCTCCGGCGTACGGACGGTGTGGACCCGCGCCCTGTCAATCGAGATCGAGGCTCACGCCGCCGCCTTCTCCCGGCCCGCGGCGAGGAAGTAGACGCTCCAGAAGACCAGCGTGAGAGCGGCCAGCGACCAGCGCACCCCCACGTCCTGCACCAACTGGCGGAAAAACCCTTCGATCATTCCCGCGAAGAAGAGCATGACCACCGCGCCCATGGCCAGCAGGGCCACCTCCCGGCCATGGAGAGCCAGGTTGCGCATCCGCGTGTGCCGGCCCGGGAACACGATCGCCGAACCGAGCACCATGCCGGCCGCCCCGCACAGGCAGAGCGCCCCGATCTCCGTCACCCCGTGCGGCAGGATCCAGGCCCAGAACTCCGCGCCCAGCCCATGGTTGTCGTAGATCGCCAGCATGGCCCCCAGCATCAGGCCCGTCGAGAACAGCAGATAGATCACCGGCACCCCGGCGGCGAACCCGAGGGCGAAGCAGAGCATCCCCACCTTGGAGTTGTGAGTGAAGAGGAAGCTCGCGAACACCGGGAAGCACCTTGCCGCCCGTCTTATACAGCTTATCGCGCAGCTCGTCCCTCGACGAGGTCGGGGTACGCCCCTGGGCCATCCCGCCCACAAAGCCGTAGTACCGCTCGGGATCGGCCTTGGTCATCCGGTAGCCGGTGAACGTCCCGAGAGAAACCAGGGCCAGCGAGACCGCCACGAAGGCGAGGTACCGCCGCACCACCCACGGGAACTGGAAGCGGAAGAACTCCGCGACCGCCTCCCCCACCCGCCGCTTCGTCCCGTAGACGCAGATGTAGGCGCGCCCCACCAGAGCGTGCAGATAATCGAGCAGGTTCTTGTCCAGGCTGATCGCCGAGGCCACGGACAGCGAGCTGACCGCGCTCCGGTAGAGCACCGGCAGCCGGTTCAGCTCCTCCGCCGTGAGGCTCGGCAGGCCGGACTTCTCCACCCGCTCCAGCAGCCCCTCCAGCTCCCGCCAGGACTGCTCCCGCTCCCTGCGGAACTGGGCGGATTTCAGCGTGAACTCTCCTTGGCTCATCCCTCAGATCCTCTCACGCCGCTTGATGTCCAGGTAGGTATTGATCAGCCGCGTCGAAACCTGCGCCGGGGCGGCGTCGATGGGATAGATCCCCAGCCGCCGCAGCCGCCGGAGGACCACCTCGCGGTCGCGCAGCAGCGCCGCCCGCGACCACGGCGCGGTTGAGCTCCAGGAGAGACCCCGGATCGCCCGCTGCCGTGGCCGGCGAGCCCCGGGTCCTGAAGGGCCACGAAAACGACTACATGGCGCCGCGACAGCCGGTCCAGGTTCTCCACCATCAGCTCCGCGGAAACCGTATCCACGAAATCGGTCAGCACCACGATCAGCGAGCGCCGCGAGAGCCGCTGGGCGATCGAAGTCAGGCCCAGCGTGTAAGTTGGTCTCGCGGTCCGAATAGTCCACGCTTCCCGCCATGTGGCAGAGCACGTTGAAACCCCGCAGCCCGCCCTTCGGCTCCACAAAAAGCCCGAAGCCCGGGCGTCGAAGGTGGCGAGCCCCACGCGGTCGCCCGCCGCAGGGAGATATAGGAGAGGAGCAGCGCCGCGTTGCACCGCGTGGTCGAGCTTTCGGGATGCCCGCCAGGGGCTCGCACATCAGGTGGCCGGTGTCGATCGCGAGCACGATTTGGTGGTTGCGCTCGGCCCGGAACTGGCGCGTCGACCAGCTTCCTGTGGCGGGCCGACGCTTTCCAGTCGATCGACCGCGGGGTCGTCCCCGGCACGTGCTCCGCAGCGAGTCGAACTCGGTGCCGTCCCCCTTATAACGCTCGATCTTGAGGCCGGCCCGGAAGTCCGCGGTCGGCATGAAGCGCAGGGCCAGGGTCTTGACCGGCCGGATGTTGGGCACCACGGCCGCCTGCCGCTTCAAGCTCCACGCGCGCCACGGCGGACATGAGCCCCAGCGGCCCCGCTAGCGGATCCAGGCGCGCTCGACCACGATCCGCCCGCGCCGCGTGGGCACCAGCCGCAGGCGCATCGCCGCTCCCCTCCGCCGAAGCCCGGCCCCGCGAGCTGCGGCTGCGGCACCAGCCGGTCCGAAAGGTCGACCGCCACCGCACCGGCACCCGGCGGGCGGAGGGGATCCGCAACCGTCAGGACCGCGTCCTCCTCCTCGCCGATATAGAGCGTTCCCGGCAGCTCCACCGAGCACTGCAGCGCCTTCCGGCGCGGAGCCGAGCAGCGCGTCCACGCCCAGGGCCAGGGCGAACACGCCCAGGATACACCGGCCAGAACGGCCACAGCCGCGGGTGAATCACCGTCGGCAGCAGGGCCACGGCCAAGCCGATGGCAGCGAGAAGGATGGCGCGGCGGGTGGGACGCACCTACGCCCTCCCCAGTCCAAAACCCAAAATCCAAAATCCAAAATTCATCGCGGTCATCGCGGGGCTGGCACCTGTCCCACGATCTGCTCCAGAACCTGATCGGTTCCCAACCCATCGACCTCGGCGCTCGGCGACAGCACCACGCGATGGCGCAGCAGGGGCTTGAACAGCCCTTTGATGTCGTCCGGGATCACGAAGTCCCGGCCCTCCAGCACGGCGGCGGCCCGCGAAGCCGCGGCCAGCATGTTGGCCGCCCGCGGGCTCGCGCCGTACTGCAGCGCCGGATGGTTGCGCGTGGCGCGCACCAGATCGACCACGTAGCCCACGGTCTCGTCCGCCAGGCGGATGCCCGCCACCACCTGCCGCATCCACTGGATGAACGCGCAGGTCGCACACCGGAGCGACCCCCAACTGGTCCAGCTTCGGCATGGCCGTCTGATGGCCGTGGGTCTTGACCATCGTCAGCTCTTCGTCCCGGTTCGGATAGCCGATCAGAACCTTGAACAGGAAACGGTCGAGCTGCGCCTCGGGGAGCGGGTACGTCCCCTCCTGCTCGATCGGGTTCTGGGTCGCGACCACCATGAAGCCCGACGACAGCGGGTGCGACGTGCCGTCGATCGTGATCGTCCGCTCCTGCATGGCCTCCAGCAGTGCGGCCTGCGTCTTGGGCGGCGTGCGGTTGATCTCGTCCGCCAGCAGGAACTCCGTGAACATCGGCCCTTTGGTGAGCGTGAAGCATGTTCGTCTGGAAATTGAACAGGTTCGTGCCCACGAGATCGCCCGGCATCAGGTCGGGCGTGAACTGGACGCGCTTGAAATCGAGCTTCAGGCATGATCGCGAAGGTGCGCGCCAGCAGGGTCTTGCCCGTGCCCGGCGGCCCCTCGAACAGCAGGTGGCCTTCGGACACCAGGGCCACCATCAGGAGGTGCACCGCCTCCTCCTGGCCGATGATCACCCGGCCGATCCGCTCGCGCAGGGCCTGGCCCAGCTCGCGCACTTTCTCAATGGCCATTCGTCATCTCCACTCTCCAGTCGTGAAGCCGCCGGGCGTACCGGACCGCCTGTTCCTCCCCAGGCCGGCCCGCCGGCAGATGGAAGAGTGTCTGCTCCAGACTCGGCCAGGTGCATCTTGACACCGCGCGCATTCGTGATCTGTTGCAGCTTGGCAATCCGCTCGCCGTCCGGCAGGTCAGGAGGCAGGAAATAATGAGAGGCCACCGCCCGCGTCACCTGGCGGAAATAGCGCACCACCCCATCGGCCGCGTACCCGCCGTTCTCCAGCAGCTTGGCCGTATTGTCGATCAGGATCTCCTTGCCCGCCGCGAGCCCCAGCGAAAGGGGCAGCGGCTTGCCGAAGCGTCCCATCCCCGCCCAGAGCACCACCCCCAGCAGCACCAGCCCCTGGAGCACGGCGAGCCCCAGCGGGAAGCTCGTGGCCTCGGCCAGCAGCCCTGGCGTGCGGGTGAGCCCGTGGATCGTCTCGTCGAACACCGCGCCCGTGGCCCCGAGATCCCGCATGAAAAACTGATAGATCATCTGCGCATGATCCGCCCGGCCGAGGCCCTGGTTGTTGAGCAGGTCTGGATCAGAGATCACCAGGACCCGCGGGCTTGCGTCCGTTGCCGCCCACTCGGCGACCAGGACGCCGCTCCCGCAGCTCACCAGGTCCTTCATGTCCTGAGATGGCGCGAGGAGCTGCAACGGATCGGCCTGGACGGTAAAACTCTCGGAGGCCGAAGAGCAACGCCGCACTTGTGAGACCCTCTGAAGCGAACTCCCCGCCAGGCCGGGATGCTGCAGTGCCGAGGCCACTCTCAGGACCGTTGGCTTCGACCAGATCCTCACCCTTTCCAGCCATTCCGGCCTGTCCTTGCGGGGAGCCCCCGCGCGCCACTTGGGGAGGACGAGCACGAGCGGAGCCTTGAGGTCCCTGGCTCTGTCCGCCAGATCCTTCAGGCGCGCCCGATCCCAGACGGGTTCTCTCGGGTCCGGCTCGGCCAGCACCAGCGGACGCTGAGGACCGACGTCGCCCCCCAACAGCGACCGGCTCGATACGACTCCAAGCCCCGTCCTTTTCAGGAATTCGACGACGGCGTTGTGACCGAGGGCGCTGTAACTGAAGCTGTTGTTCTCGGGTGGCCGCGGGTCCAGGGTCTCCGCGCGGATCGTCAGCAGAAGGGTCACGGCGAGCGAGACCGCCACGCTGCCGATGATCCATCCCAGCGTCCGTCGCGAGAAGCCGCCCTCCAGCTCCTCGGTGACCTCGACGGCCTCCGTGGCCTCGGTGACCTCGGTCATACGGCGGCCCTCCGGGTCAGGTCACGGAAGCGGGCGAGGCTCCGCTCGTACTCCTCCTGCCCCACGGGAGCGCCGCCGAAGAGCGACAGCTCGACCGTCCGCACGAGATCCGCGAACGCCTCGCGGGCCTCGGCGCCCAGGGGCAGCAGCCGCACCAGCTCCCGGCTCGTGCGCGACGGCTGGATCGCCACCCGGGAACGCTCCGCGAAATGGCGGATCGCCGCGAGCAGCAGGGCATGCACGGCCTCGGCGTACCGTCCCTCGGCCGCCAGCCGGATCGCCTCCTCGAAAGCCGGCTCCCGCACCCGGACGGCCCCCTCCTCGGCCCCCTCCCCGGCGGCCTCGTCCGCCGGAGCCTTGCGCCGCCGCAGGACGATCATCTGCCCGATCCAGCCCACGAGGAGGAGCACGACCACCGCGATCAGGACCATGAAGACGACCTGCCCGATCGCGGCCCCCGCTCCCAGGATCGGCACGCCCTGCCCTCCTCCACCCCCGATGGGAATCCCGTCCCCTCCGGACCCGGCCTCGTCGAGATCCTCGGGCTCGGGATGCGGCGGCATCACGCGCTGGTAGCGGGGGTTCGAGCACCTCCCGCGCTACTTGCCGGCTCTCCGCCGCCGTCTGAGCGCCGGCCGGCAGCGGCGCCCACGAGCAGGACGCCGGCCAGGAAGAACGCGGCAAGCGCGCGCTCAGGCGAAGACCGAAGAGATCTGGTCAACGTCGATCGATTCTTTGATGCTGCGCAGGCGGTAGTACATGACGATGCGGCGGTGGCCGAGAGGCCCACCGCCAGCAGATCCTTGATCCCCGACAGAATCAGCAGCAGCGACGGATTCTTCGCGGCAAACATCGTCAGGACCAGCAACGAGCCGACGTTGAGGACGCCGAGAACGAAGAGCACGCCGAAGATCTGCCCCCGGTACCCTCGGTGAGAAACGTGCTGCGGTTCATGGCGCCACCGACTCCTGGCCGCTCCTCCACGGCGGCCGGCACGCTCACCGCCCAGCGCACCACCAGGAGGATGCCAGGGACCACACAGGCGAGCATGCCAATGCCATATGCAGATTCCCTGAATGAGGGCGAGCCCCAGAACCGGCACCAGCGAAGACAACCCCCGGCTCAGGCAGTCGCCGATCGACGCGTCCCGCCCTCGCATCTGCTGGAAGACCCCGTAGGTGATGGCGGCGGTCGCGATCTGCGGACACAGGATCGTGGCCAGCACGAGCGGGAGCGCGGAAATCGCGACCATCGTCGAATCCGAACCGGCGGCGGTGAAGTAGGCCTGCAAGAGATAGAGCGGAGAAAGGGCCAGGGCCGCCAGCAGAGCAAAGGGAATGAAATTGGCGAAGTAGATGGACAACGTCTCGCTCAGGACCTTTCCGATTCCGAGATCCCCCTGGACCTGCCTCATGGGCACCGGCGGCGCCGAGCCCGGACCGCCATAGACTGTCCCGCCATACACCGTCCCACCGCCGGCAGCTGCTGGCGGGGGCCCTCCGTACAGCATGCCGCCCCCCGCCATGGCCATGGAGGCCGCGGGGGCGGGAGGCGGACCGCCGAAAATCGAGCCCGCGCTCTCCGAGAGAGGCAGTGTTGGCGGGGAGGCGGGCATGGGCGGCGGCAGGGGCGAAGGCCCGGCATAGGCCGGAGCCCCGTCGAGGACCGGTCCCTTGTACCGGCTCACGATGATGCCGCACCGCGCATGCACTCCAGACTGTCAGGCTGCTCAAAGCCACACTTCGGGCAAATCATGCCGGCCATCCTCCTTTGCATAGGAGATGTCGCGCGCCGGCGTTCCATTTCACTCCGGCGAGGCGCGGCTTCCTGTACCTCCGACTAAGTAAGGAAGATGGTAGACCGCGGGTGGAGGGGCGTCAACCGGCTTCTCTCGTACCCCCTCTCCTCCTCCCCCGCATGTTCCCGCGTCGGCACCAGGAACGTCCGCCGGCACGTCAGGAACACCGTCCCATCCGCCTTGAACCCCCGGGTGGCGCACGTGACGACCCCCAGCGTGGGCCGGGACTTCGACAGCCGCTTCTCCAGGAACTCGCTCTCGGCGTACAGGGTGTCGCCCACGAACACCGGCGCGAGCAGCCGGATCTCTTCCCAGCCGAGATTGGCGAGTCCCTTGCCGCTCGTCGAGTTGACGCTCAGGCCCGTGACGATCGACAGCGTGACCAGGCTCGACACCAGAGGCCGCCCCCACTCCGTGGTCGCCGCGTAGGCGGCGTCGATGTGGAGCGGATGGGGATTCACCGCCAGCAGAGACTGCCAGATGTTGTCCGCCTCCGTGACCGTCCGCCCCGGCCGGTGCTCCACGACCTCCCCCACCACCACGTCCTCATAGAAGAGGCCATGCACCTCCCGGAACCGGCGCTCCCCCACCTTCTCGTAAGCGCGGATGTCTTCGAGGCTCATGAAGAGGGATCTTAGCTGAAGACAGCGGGCTGAGCCGGAGGCGAGCCCGAAGGCTCGCCTCCAGCCAGACTTCTATAGCTACTGGCGGGACGCCGAGCCCCGCTCCTTGGCCGGACGCGCAGGCTTGGCAGCCGAGGCGGCGGCGCTCTCGGCCTGGTAGGCTCTCATCGTCACTGAGCCCTCCAGCGCGTCCTCGATGCCCTCCAGGGGCCCGCCGGCCGCGCCCTTGAACTCGAGCTTGAAGCCGACGTTGAAGAAACTGTCGATCTCGACCTCCTCGCCCTTCGAGATGATGGTCATCTGGCCCGGGCTGGGATAGCCGTTGGCCGTGCCGCCCACGAGACGGATGTACTCGAAAACCTTGTCTCCCTTGCCCTCCCCTTCAATCCGGTTCATATTGGTCTCGAACGTGTCGATCTCCGCTCCGGGCTTGTGGGGCGCGGAGTGGACCTCGAACTTCGCCGGCAGCGTGATCGTGTGCTGGAACGTTCCCGCGGGGCCTTCGCCCGTGACATCGAAATCGACCCAGGAATCACCGATCTCCACCGTGCCGTTGAGAAGCCCGCCGTTGTGCTCCTGCACGACGACAAGCCCGTAGTGCTCCGCCTCGATCTGCGCCCGGCGCACCGGATCCTGGACCTTGGCGTGGACCTCCTGCCGGCTGGTGTAGCCCGTGTTGACCGCGATGGCCTTGAAGCTGACGGTCCCGTTCGCGTCCTTCTTGATCCGTATAGGACGCTTCTCCTTCGCGGCCGGCGTGCCGGCCACAGCCAGAGAGGCCAGCAGGAGTGCGGAAGCGGCGGCGGCAACGACACTCTTCGAACGGCTCGGATTCGACATGGGTGTTCTCCTCTCACATTGAGCTTTTACGGGCAGGGGACACCTCCACCTGTCGCGGAACAGGACGTTCCACGATGCGGAGCCCGCTTGTTCTCCCCTAATCTAGACGGGTGCGTGAAGGCCCCTGAGCGTGACAGCAACTAAGAAAGGATCGTAAAGCAGCGGCCTCTGGATCGGCTCGTGGAAGTCGCCCGTCGTGAACCCGTAGGAATGCCAGAAGCCGTTCTCGCCGCCCGCCCTCTCCCGGCCCCTGGGTTGGATTCAGTTTTCAAAGAACGGCATTCCCCGTCTCTCGAGAGCCATTCCCCGCCTTTCGCGCCGCGTTCCCCCAGGGGAATGCGATCCGCCGACTCCTTCAAGCCCCATTCCCCGTGGGGAACACGACTCGACGACCCCTCACTTGCTGCATTCCCCCTCTCTCCGTGATATTCCCCTTGGGCAACACCTCTTTCCCCACCGGGAAAACGACATTCCCTGCCCTCATTATCTATGTGCATTTACTCGATGAGGCATTCCCCGCGGGGAACGTCTCCTTCTCCCTGGGGAAAGCCGCATTGCCCGTAGGGAAAAAGACGTTCCCCTTGGGGAATGTTGCTCCGGATCCAGGGAATAAGGGCCTCTAAACGCCGACCGAGAGCTCTACACCCCTCTCCGAGGCATTCCTCGGTCCTTCCGGCTCAGAGGCTCCTTCTCCGAAGGCTTGACATCTGATGCACATAGTATAGACTGTCGATCGCCTTCTGCGCAAGACTGTGGACAAGACGAAGTCGAGCGGGAGGAGTGTTCCTTGACAACTGAATCTTGATGGGAGCGGCTGGCGGAGCCGAGGGAGGAGCCGCTCCCTGCCAATACCGCGGGGGAACCCGGGGGCGCCTCTTGATTGGAAGGGATCTGAGGGGCGTCCCGGCGTCGAGCCAGCCTCTTATACACATTTTCCGCCAAGTTACGGTGAGTCGCTCGATCGTCTTCGCCCTGCAGGGGCGGGAGTTGCCCAGCCCGGGGTGTCAACCCCGGGAACCGGGCACCCTCCCCCGTCCAAGTCCCGGAGGGCCGGCAGAGACGCTCCCGCAAGCCAGGCCTGACAAGCGCCGGATCTGTCGGCCCTTCGGGACTCGGGAATCTCGCGGCTCCCGTCCCCGGGGCTGACGCCCCGGGCTGGGCAACTCCCGCCCCTGCAGGGCGAAGACGATCGAGTGACTCAACGTAACTTGGCGGAAGATGTGTATAAGAGGGTGCCATCAACCGCGGGGCCATCGATTGCGGCGGCCTGCAATTCCTGGTGGTTCGCTATGGCTCTTTCTTTCAGCTCGTGCTACCTGTACAAGGCGGCCATGTCTCTGTGGCCATCGAACCTTCCGGTAATCCCTTGACCATCGCCGCCCAGGTGCGGGAAGCTCTGCAGCGGCAAGTGCTCCTCTGAGTTACCTATTGTGTCGTAAAGAGAAGACTGTACTGCGCGTCGGATGCCTGCCCCGCATTGTTGTAGCAGGCGATCCTGATGACTACATCAGCACCCGATTTTACGAAGCTGGTCACGCTGCAGTGATGGTTCAGCGTATTGACCGGCGTCACTTGCACATTGCCGCCTTTTGTGAGTGCCGCAAGACCGGAGAAGACGATCTGATAACGTCCCGGGGTCGGCCGCGTTATCGTGACAGGTTGGTTCGCAGGGTTGAACGTCGTGCTCGCATTGGGATTGTAGGGACCTGGAGCCGACTTGTTATTCCCCACGGTCCAAGCAGATGTCGAGCCGAACGCGATGGTAGCCATAAACAGGAATGCAAATATTCCCACGACACAGACTCTCTTCTTCATGACAGGATCCTCCTTTATCAAGACGTTGGGTCCTGCGCAGGCTTTTACGAACCTAGATGCAGTATACTCTTACTTCGATGAGAAGCCTTTACAAGCGAGTTTCTCGCCGCTTCTCTCAGGCAGCGGAATGGCTGTTTTCATCGAAGCGGACGAAACCACCCGGTCCCCCAGGGGATGAATACCGGGAGCTCACAGGCCGTGCCGGAGCCACTGGCGCAGATACGAACTCTCCTGCGGCCGATGGTCGGGCGCGGTGGTTTCGGGGATCAGGTCTATGGGGACATCGCCGCGTCGGGGCTCGTGCCCATCCTTCTTTCCTGGGAACCGACGCAGCTCATCGCGAAGGCGACTGAATTCTTCGACCAGGAAGACGAGTTGCTGTCCTTCCTCCTGCAGCTCACCAGGATCTACACGAAAGCGAACGCCATGCGCGGGCTGGCGTTCTCCGCATACCACCTCGCTCGCATCCACCAGCGCACATGGCCCGTCGAAACGGCCCACATGTACACTCCCCTTCTGCAACTGGTTGTGGGGATTCTGGAGACAAAGCCCGATTTGCGCGAGGATGAACGCGGGTTGTTGCCGTACGCATTGGAGCATCTCGGTTACGCCTGCGAAGACCGCCGCGACTTCAAGGGAGCGGTAAATGCCTTGTGGAAAGGATCGCATCTGGCGGAGCAACAGAATGACATTCCCGCCGCACTCCACCTTTGTGTGTATCTTCTCGGTGCGAATTTCGCGAAGGCCCTTGGCACTGGCGGCCTGCCCGGCCGTGATGCCGTGATCGAGCGGCTTGACGGACTGCGAGGGCTCGCGACGTCGCCGGAGCACACTCTGCCCGCCGTCCTTGCGATCGCAACGGTCCACATCAACAAAGGCGACGCCGCCCGCGGCCGGCGGATGATCGAGGAGATCCTCGCTCAGCTTCCCCAAGGGCCAGCGGACGGGGAGTACCGGCCGTACTGGGAGCAGGCGCGCACGGTCCTCGCCATGCTCAAAGCCCGGGAAGGCGCCCCACCGGAGATCGGGCCGGATATCCGGCGGCTGGCCGAGGTCGAGGCGCTTGTTCAGAAGGACCGCTTCGTCGACGCCTGGGAGATCCTCCGGAATCTGCCGGTTCCGAAAGACGCCGGTCCCGCCGTTGACTATTACTTTCTCCGCGCACATTGCCTGCTGCAGTTCGCGCGCCTGCTCGAATCGTTTGCCGAGATCGAGCAGGCTCTCGGCATGGTCGACCGGTTCGAGTCGGAGGATGTGAGCAGCGCGTCGCAAGTCACGCTTTACTATCGCCTGACCGGGCGCAGGAACGTGCGCGGCGTGGTCGTGGCTTTGCGGGGTGAGGTTCTGCATCGCCTGCGGCGCTTCGAGGAAGCCGCGGCGTCCTACCGGCAAGCGATCCGGCTCATGTCGGAGACGGGGTTCAAGGGTGTGATCTGGGTTCAGCACAACCTAGGGAATCTGATGCGCGAGCACGGTCAGCTTACGGACGCCGAGGCCACTTACGAGGAGTGCATCCGCATGGCGCGCGATTCTGGCGAGGCTCGCGTCCTGGTGCGGGCGACAGGGAACCTTGGCCTGCTCCGGATGGGTCAGGGACGTTTCGCCGAAGGTATCGCGGCCTTGAGCGAAGCGGTCGAGTTGGCGAAGCAGCACGGCGACGCCTGGGCCGCCGCGCACTTCCAGACGAATCTCGCGACGTACCTGCTGGAAGCTCTGGAAGATGCCCGTTCCAGCGAGGGCTTCGACCTGCTCGACAGGACGGCGATGCTGACGGGCGCTGTTGCCGACCTCGAAGTGCATGGCAACGAGCTGATGCGTGTGACAGGAATGGCTCTGCGAGCAAGGCTGGCCGTGCTCGACGGCCACCGGGCTGACGCGGCGGAGAGCTTCAAGGCTTTCTGGGCAAGCCTCCAGGAGCAGATCGACCAGAGCCCTGGAGCGCAGGACATCGCGAACATCTTGCGTTCCCATACCTCCTCGTTGCGCGCAATGGCGCAGTTCTTCTTCGAGGAGGACGACTTGGAGACCGCAAGCCGCGCCTGTGAGCTCGGCCGCGACAGCGCCTTCCTGCTCCTCCAGCGCGAAAGCGCGCCGCCGCCGGCTTCGCGCGTATCCCGCGCGCTCCGGGAGGCTTTGGAGCATGCGTCGAACGCGCTCGCGATCGCCTCGGCCGATCTTCACTTCGGGCGCCTGCAGCAAGGGTCAACCCTGCCGTTGCATCGTGCCCGTGAAGAATACCGGGCGGTCTGTGAACGAATCGCGGAGATCGATCCTGAATGGGCGCAGGCCAATTTCCGGCTCACATCGGACGCACCCATAGAAGACGTGGATCTTCTCGTAGACCTCTGCGAGACGGGCGCTGGCACGCACCTCATCTTCAGAAACCGGAAGGGTGCTTCGCGAGCCTTTCTTCCGGCAAGCGAGTTGAGCGCGATCGATGCCATGGTCCGGGAGCTCTATCCGGAGCACGGCGGGCCGAACCGTGACCCGTCTCTCATTGACAACCTGCTCCGCACCGCCGGTGAGATCCTCTTTCCGATCTGGAAGGACCACCTGCCCCAGGCCGATGGGCGTGTCGTCTTCATTCCGTCGGGGCGATGGGTCGGCGTACCGCTTCATGCTGTCGAGCATCCGGAGACGCACGCTCCGCTCGATGCTTCCTGCTTCGTGGGTACCGCTCCATCCCTGGGCGCGCTGCGGCGCGCGCACGGCGCGACGGTCGTCCACCGGGACGGCCTGCTCGTCGGCGATCCCGAGGATTCGCTTGACTGGGCAGGAGTCGAGGCGGACATCCTCATGCAGCGGTATGGTGGATTGTTCGAGGGTCCGCTCATCGGCTCCGCCGCCACCGTGGAACGCGTCCTCCAGCGCACCTCGAAGTCAGGATGGCTCCACTTCTCCTGTCATGGATTGTTCAATCCCATGTTTCCATCCCAATCGGTGCTGCAACTGGCGGACGGCCAACTGAGCGCCGCCCGGTTGCTGCGCGCCGGACGGGGCTTCGCCGGCGTCGTCCTCTCGGCATGTGAGGTCGGCCGGAGCGCCGCCGACGGCCTCGATCCGCTCGGCATGGCCGGACTCTTCCTGGCCGCAGGCGCGCGGTGCGTGCTCGCGCCGCTCTGGGAGATCGATGACGAGGCCTCGATGCAGTTCGGAGAGCTTCTGTACCGCCATCTGGAATCAGCTCCCCTGGGCATCGCCGTGACGCGCGCACGCCGCGACCTCCGTTCAATGGATAGCTTCCGGTCACCAGTCTACTGGGCCGCATTCCAGGCATCCGGCGCGCCGTTCCACGCCAAGGCGACACCGTTCGCGGATTGAGCTCCTGGCGGCGGCAGCGAAACGGCGGCTGGCCGGCGAATGTCCTGGCGTCCGTGTGGGACCGTCTTAGAGTCTTGATCCAGAGGCGGTTCCGCGAGAAAACGGGAAGCCAGTCCGTCTCATCCTCTCAGCAGACATCAATCTGCCTTCGTAATGAACCGGCAGGTTCGATGTGCTCATGGAGGACTCATGTTCGGCTCCGAGATCCTTGGTGTCGCGATTGGGCTCGTCTTCGTCTATCTGCTCCTCAGTCTTATCTGCTCGGCAATACGGGAAGCGATCGAGGGTGTTTTGAAGACCCGGGCGGTGCAGTTGCAGAAGGGGATTCGGCAACTTCTCCGAGACACCTCCGCGGACGGTCTGGCAGACGCCCTGTACAGGCATCCTCTCATCAGCAGCTTATGCAGCGGCAATAACTACAAACGCCGGGACCTCCCCTCCTATGTCCCAGCGCGCAACTTCGCCCTGGCCCTGATGGATCTCGTGGTGCGTGGCAAAGAGTTGACCAGCGCAGAGAATGCGGGACCGGCCTCACCCTGGATTTCCTGCCATGAGCTACGGGCGTCGATCCAGAAAATTGACAACGTCCCCTGCCAGAGGGCACTTCTTCCGCTGATCGACGCGGCAAATGGTGATCTCGCCCAGGCGCAGGCGAATATTCAAGCGTGGTTCGACAGCTCCATGGACCGGGTCTCCGGCTGGTACAAACGCAAGACCCAGGGGATTCTCTTCGTAATCGGCCTGGCTGTCAGCATTGCGATCAATGTCGATACTCTGACGATTGCCACGACCCTGTACAAGGACGATGGGAAGCGTGAGGCGATCGTCGCGCAGGCGGCTCAGGCGGGAAGCCTGCAAAACAACGATATCGACCAGCTCTCCAAGGAGATTGACAAGCTCAAGCTGCCGATCGGGTGGCCCCCTGGGCCTCTCTCAATCAACAGGCTCTCCATGGAAAGCTTCTGGGCGGGCATCCTGGGCTGGCTGATCACCGCCTTCGCGGTCACGCTCGGCGCTCCGTTCTGGTTCGACGTCCTCAACAAGTTCATGGTCGTCCGTTCCACCGTGAAGCCGCATGAGAAGAGTCCGGAAGAGGCGTCTGAGGACCGTCAGACCTCGTCAAGCCAGCAACAGCCCAACCAGGGAGGCGCACCTGACATGGGAGCCTCCAGCAGGTCCAGCTAGCCCGCGTTCTTTCGGGTGCTTGCGGGCGCGGTCCTGTAACAGATCCGCAACAGACGCGCCAGTAAAGGGGGAAACGTCCGGCTCGTCCGTCTAACTACGGTATGTAGCTTCGACGCAAAGGAGGTCTCCCCATGATCTGTAACGACCCCGCCTCGCCGCGCCTGCGCGGCCTGTCTTTCTGTGACAAGGAGTGGACCGTTGAGGAAATCGCCCGGATGAGCGGCGGGGCGGCCGCCGAGGATGGCGCCGTCCAGGCGGCTGAGGCCGAGACCGGAGCCGCCACCGCCCCCCTCAGAAGCACCGGTCCCGAGGAAAGCGCGGCCGCCGAGACCACGCCCGCACCGGCGGCTCCGAAGCGTCCGGTGAGCGGCCGGTACCGCGGCGTGAACGGAGACTTCCACTTGGAGCTGCGCGTGGACGTCGACGGCAGGCACCCGCTGCGGCGGGTCAGCGGTGACATCTTCCGCGTCGCTGGCGCGACCACGACGTACTTCGGCTCCTTCGTCGTTCACACGACGGCCATCACCGCCACCAGCTCGCAGGTCACGGTCAAGGGCTCGGGGCAGTTCAGTTTCGCAACCATTTTCCCGGTCGTTACGGTGACGATCCCGCGAGTGGCGATGCTCGAACCTCCAGCCGCCGCAAGGGTCACTTTTTCGGACAATGCCGGCGGCACGGGTGCGGCCTACGAATGTTCGTTCGTTTCGCCCTTCTTCAGGACCCTTCAGTATGAGCAGGACAGCGTGAAGGATACGAAGCCTTTCGCGTCCTACAACACGGCGCAGCTGCCCGGGAGCGGGCCCTCACGTGTCCTCTCGGTCATCTCCGCGTATGCCGAAGCCGGGATCGAGATGCAGAACGCGGGGACCTCGACCCTCGTCGATCCCGGGCTCGCGGGCGCCGACAGGAAGTGGAGCAACGCGGAGCTCCACGCGGCCATGGTGCAGCAGTTCAGCCTCTGGCGGAACGATCCGCAGTGGAAGGTCTGGCTCCTCGTGGCCACCGATCACGAGCGGCAGGACCTGCGGGGCATCATGTTCGATCAGCAGGGCCGTCAGCGCCAGGGTTGCGCGGTGTTCTACGACCGCATCAGGGGTGACGATGCCGCGTCGCAACGCGCGGCGCTGCGCACCTACATCCACGAGCTCGGCCACTGTTTCAACCTGATGCATTCATGGCAGAAGAGCCTCGCGGTGCCGCCGCAGCCGAACCGCCTCGACGCACTCTCCTGGATGAACTATGTGCAGAACTTCCCGGGCGGAGCGGCTGCGTACTGGGCGGCGTTCCCGTTCCAGTTCGACGATCCCGAGCTCGTGCACCTGCGCCATGCCTTCCGCGACAACATCATCATGGGCGGTACGAACTTCGGCGTCGGAGCGGCGGAGTTCGATTCACAGGCCTTCGCCGAGCCGCTCGTGGACAACTCCGGCCTGAAGCTGGAAGCTCCGGGCGCGCAAGAGCTTCGTGCAGTGCGAGCCCGTGGTGGTCGAGATCAAGCTCTCGACGACCGACCTGCGGGGCAAGAGAGTGCATCAGAGGATCCATCCGGACTTTGGTTTCGTGCAGCTCGCCATCCAGATGCCGAGTGGCCAGACCCTCCCCTACCAGCCGCTCCTCGAGCAGTGCGCGGAGACCGAAACCACGCTCCTGGACGAAGCGAACCCCTCGATCTACGCGAGCGCCTACATCGGGTACGGCAGGAAGGGTTTCTATTTCGACCAGGCCGGCCTCTACCAGCTGCGGGCCATCTACTACGCGCTCGACGGCTCGGAGGTGATCTCGAATACGCTGACGCTGCGCGTCCGCAGTCCGCTGGACAGGACGGAAGAGGACATCGCCGATCTCTACTCGGGGCACGACCAGGGGACGCTCTTCTTCCTGCTCGGCAGCGATTCGGAGACTCTGGCGAGCGGCAACAAGGCCTTCGAAAACGTGATCGACCGGCATGACCAGCACCCGCTCGCCGTCTACGCCCACCTCGCCCTGGGCATCAACGCCGGGCGCACCTTCAAGACCATGACCATGAACCCTGCGGACGACAAGGAGCTGACGCTGCGGCCGCGGCAGAGCGAGGAGGCGGTCCAGAACCTTCAGACGGTCGTCGAGACCTCGAAAAAGGGCAAGGGTGTGGACAACATCACGCTCGACATGGCCATGCGCCGCCTCGCGCGCGCCCAGGGGAACACGGGCGACGATCAGGGTGCGGCGAAGACGCTGGATGACGGCATCAAGTTCTTCCGCGACCAGCTCAAGCTCCGGCCGCACGTGGTCCAGCAGATCGAGGAGCGGACGGGGCAGCTGAAAGCCGAAGTCATGGGGGATACCCCGTATGCCGAGCCCGGCGCGGCGAGCCGTGGAGCGGCGAAGAAGCCCCGCGCGAAGAAAGCGGCGAAGCGATAATCAATCCTCAAGAAAAATCAATCCTCAAGAGAGAACGGGGGCTGAGGAGCCCCCGTTCCGAGGTCTCGGTGACGCCGTTGGCGCTCGTGAACAGGCAGACCGGGGCGGGGAAAAAAAATCGGGGCCTGCGCCTGGCGCTCGGCCCCGGAGGAAGAGGGATGTTTGTCCCCACTTGTGAAGTGAGAGGGCGGTTGGCGCCAGATGGGGGGGATCCGGCAGGCAGTCGCTCCCTCACTTCATTGGAGAGAAGTCTCGCTCATCGCCCCCCCGGCTGTCGTCCCTCAAATGAGGGAATTTGTTCTCAACATTTGTTGTAGGCGGGTCTCAACGCGGCGTTGAGGGCGGGGCCTGCCGGAGCTTCCAGGCGACCGCCTGCCAGGCCTGTTCGATGGCGGGGAGCCGGGGCTCGCAGGCGGCCAGGTCCTCTTGCCGGGCCAGCCTCTCGAGCTCGGCGCAGCCCACGGCGAGCCCGGCCGCGCCCAGGATTCCGGAGCTCCCGGCCAGGGAGTGGGCGGCCGCGGCGAAGGCCGGACCGTCCCCCTGGGTCAGGGCCTCGCGCAGGATCTCGAGGTCTCTCGCGCCCTGGCGGAGGAAGCTCTCGAGCACCTGCCCCAGCAGGTCTTCCCCGGTCCTCTCCCCGAGACGCTCGAGGGCGGCCAGGCGCTCCTTGATGCTGTCGGATTCGGCCGGAGGGCCGGGGTCCTCCTGCCAGCGCCCCAGCACGGCGGCGAGCTCTTCGCTCCGCAGGGGCTTGCCGAGATGGTCGTCCATACCGGCGGCGAGGCACTTCTCCTTCTCCTCGGTCCCGGCGTGGGCGGTGAGGGCGATGACCCGGGTGCGCCGGGTGCGCCGGCCGCCGTTTTCGCGCTGGCGCAGGAGGCGGCAGGTCTCGTAGCCATCGAGCCGCGGCATCTCGCAGTCGAGCAGCACGGCGTCGTAGGGCTCGCGCTCCAGGAGGGAGAGGGCGGTCTCGCCGCAGTCGGTGGCCTCGGCGGTGTAGCCGAGCGCCGCGAGCTCCGCCGTGGCGACGAGACGGTTGACGGGATCGTCGTCCACCACCAGGACACGCAGGCTCAAGACCCCTCCAGCGAAACGACTCCCGCCCGCAGGGCGTGCAGGGCCGCCTCCACCCGGTTGCTCACCCCGAGCTTGTCGAGGATGTGGCTCACATGGGTACGGACGGTGGCCTCGGCGATGTTGCAGCTCGTGGGCGATCTGCTGGTTGGTGCGCCCCTTGGCCAGGAGGTTCAGCACTCCGGTCTCCCGCCCGGTGAGCGGCTCCGGGGAGACGTCGCTGGAGCGGGGCTTGAAGCGCACCAGCAGCTTGCGGGTGAGGTGCGGCGGCAGCCAGAGCTCGCCGCAGGCGACCCGGCGGATGGCCAGGAGGAAGTCGTTGGGCTCGGAGGTCTTGGCGAGATAGCCCATGGCTCCGGCCTGGACGGCGGCGAAGATCTGCTCGTCGCCGTCGGTGCCCGTGAGCACCACGATCTTCACGTCGGGCTGCTCGGCGAGGATGGTCCGGATCGCCTCCACTCCATCGAGGTGGGGGAGCTTCAGGTCCATGAGGATCACCTGGGGCCTGAGGCGCCTCGCCTCCGACACCGCTTCCAGCCCGTCGGCCGCTTCGCCCACGATGGTCATGTCGTCGGCGTCCATCAGCAGGGCGCGGACACCCTTGCGCACGACGAGATGGTCGTCGACGATGAGAACTCCGATCAGGAATCCCACAGATCTTCCGGCTGTAATACGGCTTACCTCCTGGACGGTTATACTACTGAATACGACATGATCAGCGGAAGCTTTCTGCGTGGCGGATTCGCGCTGCTCGGGATCCTGCTGTTTCTGCCTGCCGGGTCCTCCGCCGCCGAGCACTGGAAATCGCGCCCTGGAGACGATCTCCACTGGGCGCGGCCGGGCCATGGCGGCTCGGCCTGGCGGGCGGTGCCCCTCCCCGGCACTTGGCGGGAGCAGGGCTACGCCGGCTTCGACGGCGTGGTCTGGTTCCGGCGCATGGTGCCTCTCGGCGAGGAGGCCCGGCTCGCCGCCCGCCGCGGCCGGCTCGCCCTCCTCCTGGGTCCTCCCCGGTACGGCGGCTATCAGGCGTTCGCGGGCGGCAGGCTCCTCGGGTCCTCCCCGGGGTGGTACGAGGAGCTGTCCGTCCCCTCCCCGGAGGTCTTCGCCGTCCCCCGGGAGGCCGTGGGGCGGGACGGCCGGCTGGCTCTGGCGCTCCGGGTGCGGCGGGTGGCGTGGCTGTCGGACGGGGATCCGGGGGCCGCGCCGGTGGGCACCACCCTCGTCCTCGGCGATTTCCAGGTCCTGCGCGACCGCACGGAGCTGGAGTGGGCCCGCACCCTGATGAGGGACCTGCCCTTTCTTGTCCTCGCCCTCCTGTTCGCAGGCACGGCCTTCTACCATCTCCTCCTCTACCGCCGGCGGCGCGAGCAGGTGGAGCGTCTCTGGTTCGGCCTCCTGGCCCTCTGCTTCGCCGCCAACACGTTCGCCAGCTGCCTCTGGGTGTACCAGGTCACCGGCCGGTATGACGTGGCGATCCGGGCCAGCGACCTCACGGGCCACCTGACCGCGGTGCTCGCCCTCCAGTTCCTCTGGACCTTCTTCTCGCGGCCCATCTCCCGGCCGCTGCGCGCCTACCAGCTCTCTCATGGCGCGCTGGCGCTGCTCATCGCCATCTGGCCTGACGCGCGGATGGTGGTCGCCAGCCAGAGCTTCCGCTCGCTGTGGCTGCTGCCGCTCCTCGTCCTGGTGGTGGCCCTGATCGCCCGGGAGGCGTGGCGAAGGAACGAGGAGGCGCGGACCCTCGCCATGGGCGGGCTGGTGCTGGTGGCCACCGTGATCGTCGAGGTGGCTGGCCAGGCTTTCCCCGGGATGGCCGAGGGGTGGCGCAGCCCGGTGTCGCTGCCGGCCTTCGGCTTCGCGGCGGTCCTGGTGGCCATGAGCTTCTCCCTCTCCGGCCGCTTCCGGCGGGTCCACGACGAGCTCGACCAGCTGCGGCTGAACCTGGAAGAGCAGGTGCGGGAGCGCACCCTGGCCCTTCAGGCAGCCAAGGAGGAGGCCCTGGCGGCCAGCCGCGCCAAGAGCGAGTTCCTGGCCAACATGAGCCACGAGATCCGCACGCCCATGAACGGCGTCATCGGCACGACCACCCTGCTCCTGGAGACCCCTCTCACGGCCGGGCAGAGGGACCACGTGGAGACCATCCGGGCGAGCGGCGGGGCTCTCCTGGGGCTGATCAATGACATCCTGGACTTCTCCAAGATGGAGTCCGGAAGGGTGGGGATCGAGCGCGCCCCGTTCAGCCTCGCGGCGGTGATCGAGGAGAGCCTGGAGATGGTCGCCCCTCTGGCCGCCCGGCAGGGGCTCGCGCTGCGCCACGAGATCGCGGAAGGGACGCCGGAGGCCCTGGAGGGGGATCTCGCCCGCACCCGCCAGGTCCTGGTCAACCTGCTGGGCAACGCCGTCAAGTTCACGCCGCGGGGTGAGGTGCGGGTGTCGCTCTCCGCCCATCCGCTGTCCGAGGGAATCTGGGAAGCCCACTTCGCCGTCGCCGACACCGGCGTCGGGATTTCCCCTGAGGATCTGGCCCGGCTGTTCGTCGCCTTCCACCAGATCGACGGCTCGCTGGCCCGCCAGCACGGCGGCACCGGTCTCGGCCTGGCGATCAGCAAGCGGCTGGTCGAGCTCATGGGAGGCCGGATCTGGGCCGAGAGCACCGCGGGCCTGGGCTCGACCTTCCACTTCACAATCACCGGGGAAGGGGCCCCGGCTCCGCCGCGCCAGCCGGATCTTCTCGGCAGAGCGGCCGGCGGCGCGTCTGGCGGCGTCGATCGGGGCCTGGCGCACCGCCACCCCCTGCGCATCCTGCTCGCCGAGGACCATCTGGTGAACCGCCAGGTGATGCTGTACCTGCTGGAGCACCTGGGATACCGGGCGGACCTCGCCACCAACGGGCTGGAGGTCCTGGAGGCTCTGGCGCGCAAGCCCTACGACGTGATCCTGATGGACGTTCAGATGCCGGACATGGACGGCCTGGAGGCCACCCGCCGTATCCGCGGCGAGATTCCGGAGGACCGCCAGCCGTGGATCATCGCGCTGACCGCCCACGCCATGTCCGGGGACCGGGAGCGCTGCCTGGAGGCGGGCATGGACGACTATCCTCTGCAAGCCGGTCCAGATCGCCGATCTGGCGGCCGCCCTGGTAGCGGCGGCAGGCCCGCGCAACGGTCAGCAGGACGAGCAGGCTCTCGACGCCGGGACCCTGGACCGCTTGCGCCATCTGCTCGGTGAAGAGAGTCTCAGGGAAACCCTGATCCCGACCTTCCTGGCAGCCTCGGCCGCCGACTTCGCCACCCTCCGCCAGGAAGCGGAAGAGGGCCGCTGGCTCGACGCCGGAGGGACCGTCCACCGTCTCAAGGGCAGCAGCGCAACCCTCGGCCTCCTCCAGGTCGTGGACACCTGCCGCGCCATCGAGGAAGAGATCCGCGCCGGACGCACGGATGAGATCGGCCCGCTGGTGGCGCAGTTGGAGCGGGAGCTCGCGCGGGCACGGACAGCGCTCGAAAACGGGCAAAGTGAGGGTTTCGGGACTCCTGCGCCGTCGTAGTAGGCTATGGCGCCGACTGGCGGGAGCGGACCTCGACTTGATTACGGATACCTCGAAGAAGAACCCCGAGTCCTCCATGGACTACGCCCAGCTCCACAGGGATCTGGTGAAGGCCGTGGACCGCGTCTGCCCGCGCTGGATGGCGGACCGGGCGGACGACCTCGTCCAGGTGGCCCTCATGCGGGTGATGGAGGTCCAGAAGAAGAAGGAGGGCGCGGCCGAGCTCAGCGCCTTCTACCTGAAGAAGGTGGCCTACAGCGCCCTGATCGACGAGATCCGGCGCCTGC
This sequence comes from uncultured Acidobacteriota bacterium, assembly GCA_963832495.1. GTDB lineage: Bacteria > Acidobacteriota > Thermoanaerobaculia > Multivoradales > UBA5704 > DATARR01. Next base: position 55,623 of record CAWHUF010000008.1, read on the forward strand.
GGCGGCGCCAGGAGGTCTCGCTGGAAGGGACGACCGAGGAAGAGGAGGCGGTCTCCTTCGATCCGGCCGCTCCCGATCCGGACCCGGAGCGCGCCTCGGCCGGACGCCAGGTGGGCCGGGCCATCCGCGACTGTCTCGGCCGCATGGTGGCGCCACGCCGCCACGCCGTCACCCTGAACCTCCAGGGACACAGCGTGCCGGAGATCGGCAGGCTCCTGGGCTGGACCGCGAAGAAGGCGGAGAACCTGGTCTACCGGGGGATGTCCGACCTGCGCGGCTGCCTCGGCGAGAAGGGGATTCGGCATTGAATTTACGCTGGACTGGCTCCAAGGTTTCACACAGGTGAGGGAAATCGAGGGGACAAGACGTTTACATCCTTGAGTAAGGACCCCGGCGTGGCCGGGACCGGAGATGAATCCCTTGATCTACTGTGTTGAGAGGAACGAAGAGAGGTGCAACGATGAGCCAGGACACCCAGGAGCTTGCAAGGCTCCGAGCCGCGTTCGCGGTTCCAGACCCCGCAGGCATTGCCCCTGATCCGGAGACCTGCCCCGCCCCTGAAGCCATCTGGGCCGCGGTCCGTGGCGAGCTGCCCCCGCGGGAGCTCCGCGAGATCGTGGAGCACACCGCCGCCTGCGCCTCGTGTGCCGAGGACTGGCGGCTGGCGGTCGAGCTCGACAAGCAGTCGGCGGCCGCGCAGACCGCCACGGCGCCGGCCGGCAGGGTGATCCAGGGCCGCTTCGGGCAGTTGCGGACGTGGACCGCCGCCGCCGCGCTGGCCGCCGGCTTGCTGGTCGCCGTGGGCCTCTACCGTACGGGCAACTTGGGTCCCCAGGAGCCCACCTATCGCGAGGCCCCGGGCTCCAGCGTCCGCTCGCTGCTCGCCGAGGGACAGGCCCTGCCGCGCCAGGGCGCGGCGCTGCGCTGGTCCCCCGTCCCGGGAGCCGCCTCCTACGACGTGCGGATCAGCACGGAGGACCTGCGCCTGGTAGACACGGCCCAGGGCCAGACGGCCACGGAGTACCGCATCCCTGACAGCTCCCTCGCGGGACTGCCCGCGGGCACCAAGCTCCTCTGGCAGGTGGAGGCCGTCTTCCCCGACGGCACCCGCCAGAGCTCGCCGACGTTCACGAACCCGCTCCGGTAGCTCTTCGCGCCTCACTCATCCTTCTCTCCGGCTCCGGGCCGGAGAGAGGGATGATCTTTTGATCAAATAAACCAACGACTTACATGGAACCGGCGGAAACATTTTCCGGTCCAGAACGTTAAGGAGCTAAAGTGAGGGGATCGAGACAGCCCGTTCGTTCCTGTCACCTGAGGGGAGGGACAAGGGGAGCCCACCCTGGAGCAGAAAAATTTTTCGATTGTTGAAGGAGATACGCTCATGGCTGACGAACAGACACCCGTAGTGGAGACTCAGGCGCTGGGGCCGACCCCGACCGATGGCGAGGAAGGCGGTTGCTGCCGGGCTCCCGGCGATCCGGATGGCGGGCCTGATACCTAGAATCTCCTGGGACGGGCGACTCTGGAGCCGCCCGTCTTCCGCTCTCGTCCCATGCAGTACACTCTCGCCGGAATGACCGCAGCGCTCTTTGCTTTCTTCTTTTCGATCGTTCCTTCCCCCGCGGCGGCGGACTTCGCGGCGTGTGAGTCCCGCTTCTCTCTTCAGCCTGACATCCAGGACTCCTCGGAGTGCTTTTACAACCTGAGCCGGCAGCCCGGCCAGAGGGATGAAGCCATCCGCCGGCTGCGGACCCTGCTCGCGCGGCATCCGGGCCATCCCTGGCTCACGCTGTACCTGGGCCATCTCGAACCGGAGCGTTCCGAACGGATGTACCGGGCGGCGGCGCGGGCCTTCGCGGCGCGCCGGGAGGCCCGGGGGGAGTTCCTGGCGCATTCCAATCTCCAGCGCATCTTTTCCAGCGCGGGACGGATGAAGGAGGCCGGAGACCAGGCGGCGCTCGCCCTCCGCGTGGCCGAAGCTTCCGGCGATGCCCAGTTGATCGCCCAGGGGCGCGTCGTCCTGGCCCGCCATCTCTGGACCGTGGGGGAGGACCTGGAGCGCGCCTATTTCCTGCTGCGCCGCGCCGAATCCGCCCTGTTCCCCAAGGGCCGCTTCGCGGCTCAGCGGGACTGCCTCATCGGGCTGGGCAACCTCAGCCTCGACTTCGGGCGCTTCCAGGAGGGCTTCGACGCTTTTCGACGGCTGGCTGACCTGGCCGTCGCCAACCAGGACCGTTTCGCTGAGGCGAACGCCCGGTACGGCATGGCCCGCGCGGTCCTGGACAGCAAGGCCGAGATGCCTGGAGAACAGGGCCGCCGGGAGGTCGTGCGCCTGGCTCAGGAAGCCTTGGAGACCGCCGTGGCGGCAGGGCATCCCAGCATCCAGGCCAAGGCGCACTTCATGCTCGGCAGCCTGACTCAGGGCCAGGAGGCGCGCCGACATTTCGAAGCCTGCCTCGATGTCGCCGATTCCGTGCGCGACCGGAGCTACTGCCTGAACGGCCTGGCCGGCCATCTGGCCCCTACCGATCCCAAGGGAGCACAGCGAGCAATCGACGAGTCCCTGGCCCTGGCCCGGGAGGCGGAGGACTACTGGTCGATGGCCTTCGCCTGGCGGGAACGGATGCGGGTGAGTTGGGCAACCGGGGGCGGGGAGCGGGCCGTCGAGGACTCGCGAGCCGCCTTGAACGCCATCGAGGCCCTGCGCGACCTGCAGGCGGCCTCCTCCGGCCAGGCGGAAGCGTTCTCCACCTGGTCCGAAGACTACTACTGGCTCTCCGGCCGGTTGATCGAGGAGGCCCTCACGGCAAGCCGAACGGACTATCTGGAGCGGGCGTTCGGGGTCGCCGAGCGCCTGCGGGCGCGGAGCCTCGTGGGTACGCTGGAGGCGGCCCACGCGCTGCCGGCCGCCGCGTCCCCGCTCCGGCAGCGGCGCGGCGCGGTGCTCGAGCGGATCTCCGGCGTTCAGCGCCAGCTCCTGGACCCGGACCTTTCTCCCTTAGACCGGACTGCGGCCCTGCAGAACCTGGTGCGGCTGGAGACCGAGGAGGCCGACCTGCGCAACCAGCTCGCCCGCCTGGCGCCGGCCCTCGGCGTTTCCCGCCGGCCCGACTTCGCCACGCTGGCGCGGGTACGCCAGGCCCTCGGCCCCGGCGACGCACTGCTGTCTTTCCAGATCGCTCCGTGGAAAGACGAGCGGGGTGGCTTCGCGGGCGGCTCCTGGCTCCTCGTCGTGAGCCGTGGCGACACCCGGGTCTACCGGCTCCCGGGACGTGGCGAGATCCGCAACGCCGTGCGGCTCTGGAACGGCATGTTCGACCAGAGGAACGGCGGCGAGGCCGCACCGGCCGCCGGCCTCTACCGGCAGCTCCTGGAACAGCCCCTGCGGGAGCTGCCGCCGGGCGTGAAGCGGCTGGTCCTGATGCCGGACGACGCCCTGAGCCAGCTGCCGTTCGGGGCTCTCCGCTCCGCGCCCGGGGCACCGCCGCTCGCCGCCCGCTTCGAGCTGACCCAGGTACCCTCCGCCACGCTCTGGCTGAGCTGGGCCGGACGCCGGCCGGGAGCGGCCCCCATCCCGGCCCTGGCTCTCGCGGACCCTCCGCTTCCCGGGGGATCCGGGGACGAGGGTTCCCGTCCGGCCGCTGCCAGGGAGCGCGCGGCCGTCTTCGCCTCCGGCGTGCGGCTCGGCCCCCTCCCCTACGCCCGCAAGGAGAGCCGGGCCCTGGTGCGCGACCTGGGCGGCGGCAGCGTACGCCGTCTGGGCGAGGATGCCTCCGAGACCTTCCTCAAGAGCCATCCCCTGAAGACGTACGGCATCCTCCACTTCGCGACCCACGCCGTGACGGACGAGGCCAACCCGGACCGCTCGGGCGTGCTGCTCGCTCCAGGGGATTCCAACCAGGACGGCCTCCTCCAGATCCGCGAAATCGTGGACCTGGACCTCGACGGCCGCATCGTGGTGCTCTCCTCCTGCAGCAGCAACACCGGCGCCCTGCTGCGCGGCGAGGGCGTGATGAGCCTTGCCCGCGCCTTCTTCCAGGCCGGATCGCACACGGTGGTGGCGAGCCTCTGGCGGCTGCGCGACGACGAGGCCGCCGATTTCTTCGACCGCTTCTACGGCCACATCGGCCGGGGCCTGAGCGTGGCCGCCGCCCTCCAGGCCGCCCAGCGCGAGATGATCTCCGAAGGCGCCCCGGCCGCGGCCTGGGCCGGTCTCGTCGTCCTCGGAGACGGCGCCATGGTGCCCCTGCCGGGCGGGCGCAAGGGCATCGCGGTCCCGGATTGGGCCTGGGTGGCGGGGGCCGTTCTGCTGCTGGGGCTCGCGGCCGCCGGGTATTGGCGTAATAAGTGGCGAAATAAGTGGCGAAAAATTTCTGCCCAGGCGTGAGGGGATTCTCCCTTCTCCTTCGTTCCAGAGATCGTGAAGGCGGCAGTAAACGATTTCATAACCTGGAACACATAGGAGACAGCGCCATGCAAGTCGATCCGACAGGAGTTAACGGTGATTTCCCCTTGGCCCCCACCACGACCATCACGGAAACGCTGATCGCGCAGGGTTACGAGGTCACCGTGGCCTATTCGGTCACTCCGGAAGAGAACTACGCGGGCCCTCCGGGCAACGTCGTGCCCCCGAACACAAACTCGTAAAACGTCCACCAAGACTTCTTGAGAATTTCTGAAAATAAAGGGAGGTAGAATCATGAACCTGCAAATCGTTGATACAAACGTCGAATTCGGTTTCCCTCTTCAGCCGACCGGCAGCACCCCCGTGAAGGCGGAGCTGGTCAAGCCGATCGATGACAAGATCCAGTGGCGGGTCACAGTTTCCTACACCGTCAGACCCGTCCAGCCGCAGCAATGATCGCCGGTATGGCCGGCAGGCTCTGAGGCGGGCAGCTTTCCTTGCGAGATCAGTTAAGCTTTGCAGGATGGCTGCCCGCCGCGTTTTGCTCTTTCTCTTCCTGATCCCGGCTCTCTCTCCGGTCCGCAGCCCTGCCGCGAACACCGTGGAGGCAGAGCTCGCGGCATGCACGGCCAGCTTCGCTTCCGACCCGCAGTCCCGGGATTCCGCCAAGTGCTTCTTCCTGGCCAGCAAGGGCCCAGAAGCCAGGGAGCCCACCATCCGCCGCCTGGAGGATCTGCGGACCCGCTATCCCGGACGTCCCTGGCTCCTCTTCTATCTCGGGCACCTGCGCTGGACCGAGCCGGAGACGGCCGAGGCCCTGTTCCGGGAAGCGGCCGAACAGTTCGCGGCCCAGGGGGACGGGCTTGGAGAGATTTTCACGAGAGACAGCCGTGAGCTGGTATTGATGCGGCTGGGGAAGACGGAGGAAGCGGACCGCGAGGTGGCCCGAGCCGTCCAGGTCGCCCGCGCGATGGCCGATCCCTCCCTCGTCCTGCGCACGCAGCTCCTCGAGGTCCGCCATCTCCTCGCCCAGAGAAAAGACGTCGAGCGCGCCTATTTCCTGATCCGCCGGGCGACAGCCGCCGCCTTCCCGGGGGAGGACTACGACATTCAGCGCGATTGCCTCCTCCATCTGGGCAACGCCAGCATGCAGCTCGGCAGGATCCACGAGGCTCGCGAAGTCTTCCGGCGCCTCTCCCGGCTCGCCAACAGCTACGGTGACCGCCTGGCCGAAGCCACGGCGAGCTACAACCTGACCCGCTCTCTGACGGACGAGATCGTCGAGCTGCCGCGGGAGGGGGTCCGCCGTGAGGCCATCGCCTCGGCCCGCCAGGCCCTGGCGGCGGCCGAGGCCTCAGGACACAGGAGCGTCGAAGCCAAGGCTCACCTGGTGCTCGGCATGCTGTCTCCTGACCCTGAATCCCGTGGGCACCTGGAACATTGCGCCGAGGCGGCCCCTTCGCCCGTCGACAAAAGCTACTGCCTGGAGATCCTGGCCCGGCGCGTGGTGGCTGAAGATCCTGTCCGCGCAAATGCCCTGGTGGAGCAGGCTCTCGCCCTGGCAGAGGAGACCGGGGATCCCGACGGCCTCGCCGCCGCCTGGCGCGAGAGGATGCGCGTGGCCTGGCGGACGGCCCCCCTGGAGCGGGCGGCTCTGAGCTCGTGGTCGGCCCTCCGGACGATCGAAGCCCTGCGCGAGTCGCGGAGCGGTCCCGTGTCGCCCGAGCGGCTTGCGACGGGGGCCGAGGATTACTACTGGCTCTCGGGCCGTCTCCTCGAAGCGGGGAGCCGGGATCTGGTGGACCTGGCTTTCGACGTGACGGAGCGCATGCGGTCGCGGGCGCTGATCGGCGCCCTGGAAGTCGCCAGCGCCAGACCGGCCGAGACGGAAGAGGCCGTCCATCTCCGGGAGAAGCGGGCCGCCACCCTCGGCGAGATCGCCGGGATCCAGCGCCGCCTGTTCGATCCCGGCGTGCCGACCTGGGAAAAGGCCGAAGCCCAACACGAGCTCGAACGGCTGGAGCTGGAAGAGGCCGACCTCCGGCACCAGCTCACTCAGGCGAGCCCCGCCGTCTCCTCCCTGCTCCGGCCCGACTTCGTCTCCCTCCAGAGGTTGCGGCATGCTCTCGACGCCGACGAGGCCCTGCTCTCCTTCCAGGTCGCCCCCTGGAAGGACTACACGGGCGATTTCGGCGGCGGCTCCTGGCTGCTGGTCGCCACCCGGAACACCACCCGGGTCTACCGGCTGATGGACCGGATGGAGCTGAGGCCGGCCGTGGCCCTGTTCACCGGCCTCTTCGAAGCACGCAATGGTGGGGAGGCCGCGAGCTGTGCCGGCCTCTACCGCACCCTGCTCGCGCCGGCCCTGCGCAATCTCCCGCCCGGGATCCGGCGCCTGGTCATCGTCCCCGACGACGCGCTCCACAAGCTGCCCTTCGGCGCTCTGCGCGAGTCGCCGGAAGCGCGGCCTCTCGCCCTGCGGTATGAGATCTCCATGGTCCCTTCCGCCACCCTCTGGTTGCGGTGGCAGGAGAACCGTCCCGGCATGGCTCCCGTGCCCGCCCTGGCCTTCGCCGATCCACCGCTTCCCGGGGGATCCGGCGGGAACGAGGTGCGTCCCGCTCCCGCCCCGGAACGCGCCGCCGCCGCCATCTTCACCTCCGGCATCCGGCTCGGACCGCTCCCCTATGCCCGCGAGGAGAGCCGCGCCCTGGTGCGCGACCTGGGGGGCGACAGCACGCGCCGCCTGGGAGAGGAGGCCTCCGAAGCCTTCCTCAAGAGCCACGCCTTGAAGACCTACGGCATTCTCCACTTCGCGACCCACGCCGTGACGGACGAAGCCAATCCCGACCGCTCGGGCGTGCTGCTCGCCCCCGGCGATTCCCACCAGGATGGGCTGCTCCAGATCCGCGAGATCGTGGACCTGGACCTCAAGGGCCGCGTGGTGGTGCTCTCGGCGTGCAGCAGCAACACCGGTGCCCTGTTGCGAGGCGAGGGCGTGATGAGCCTCGCCCGTGCCTTCTTCCAGGCCGGGGCGCACACGGTGGTGGCGAGCCTCTGGCGCCTGAGGGACGACGAGGCCGCCGATTTCTTCGATCGCTTCTATCGCCACATCGGCCAGGGGGTGAGCGTCGCCGCCGCCCTCCAGGCCGCCCAGGGCGAGCTGATCACCGATGGCGCCCCGGCCGCGGCCTGGGCCGGGCTCGTCGTCCTGGGTGACGGCGACATGGTGCCCCTGCCCGGCGGGCGCAAGGAAACCAGGGTTCCTTTGTGGGCTTGGGCTCTGGGCGGGACTGGGGGACTCCTCGGCCTTGTGGCCATCTGGAGCCTCCGCCGATCTTCAAGGATGTAGGCTTCCTCCGGGCCGGAGCGTCAATTCTGACGTGACAGAGTGTCCTACCAAGCCTCCCGGCCCATAGCAACACCCCAGTCTTCTTCGCCCGGTTCGTAATTATCGGGTATCTGCGCGAGGAGGTCTTCGAGGCGATATCTGCCATGTATCCACTGGTGAAGCTCTACTACGGTCCTGCCTTCCTGGGTGTCAATGTCCAATCTATCTTCTGGAACCGAAGACTTTTTCATGGTTCCTCCTAACTCTACTTTGTCAGATTCGTCCTTACTTCGAAACGTTCAACCTTGCCGCGCCCCCGCCCGGGCATAAATGCCATACCCTTACACACATCTCGGGGTCTTCAGGAGCGATGGGATGGATCGTCAAGATCTGCCCTTCGAAGAGACGTCCCGCCGTCCCCGTGGCCTATGAAAGGGTATCGTGGGCGGCCTGGGAACGTCTCTACCGACACGGCGTTGCCGTTGCGGACGGTGAGGTTTCGGGGACGATCCGCGCAAAGGCCCACGGCAAGGCAACCTGTGCCCTGGCACAACGGGTCCGTAGAGACGTTCCCAGGCCGCCCACGATACCCTTTCGCAGACCACGGGGACGGCGGGACGTCTCTGCCGGAGCGTATACCTTCACGATCCAAGGCAACCGATTGGATCTCCCGGCGCAAAGAACCCATCGCGGAGATGTGTGTAAGGGTATGGCATAAATGCCCGGGCTAGGCAAAACAGCCGGGTAAACCCGACTGCTGGAGTCCCCTTCAGGGGGCTCTTTTCGACTAGCCCGGGCATTTATGCCCGGGCGGGGGCGCCGAGCTCACAGTCTGACAAAGTAGAACTAAGAATATCCAGCCTATCACCTTCCCCTCACCCGTCTCCGCCAGACGACCGTGTAGACCGCCACGTTCAGCAGGACCACGAAGATCCCCAAGCCCCACTGCACGTCCTGGCTGAGCCCCGCCGGATAGAGCACCGGCAGCAGGTAGTGCTCCACGAAGCCTCCGGCGTAGCCGGCTTCTCCACCCAGGCTTCGGAAATGATTTTCGAGCGGCGTGAGCGGGCAGACCCCCTGGACGAATTCGATGCCCGCTCCCCAGATTGCCGCCGGCAGGTGGAACCACGCGGCCCGGGGCCAGCGCAACGCGAGGAGGCCGCCGAAGACGACGAAGAGGACGAACCCGAGATGGAAGACGACGACCAGATCGGCCAGGAAGCGGTAGAGCATCAGCCGCTCCCCGCAATCCCCGCGATCATCGCGCCCGCAGCTCCTCGCGGCGCACCGTCAGGTCTTCCACCCGGTCGAGATCGACCCGCACTCCCATGCCCGGCTGATCCACGGGGACGTTCACCCAGCCCTCGCGGTCCATGGTCCATTCGGGGATGACGACGTCCTTCTCCCAGTAGCGCTCGCTGGGGGAGACGTCGCCCGGCAGCGTGAAGTTGGGCAGCGAGGACAGGGCCACGTTGTGCGCCCGGCCCACACCGCTTTCCAGCATGCCGCCGCACCAGACCGGGATGCCGTGGGCCTGGCAGAGGTCGTGGATGGCCCTGGACTGGCGGAAGCCCCCCACGCGGCCGGCCTTGATGTTGACGATCCTGCCGGCGCCGAGAGCGATCATGTCCTCGGCGCGGTCCAAGCTGGTGATCGATTCGTCGAGGCAGACGGGCGTCTTCAAACGTTTCTGCAGCTCCACGTGGCGCAGCAGGTCGTCCCAGGCCAGCGGCTGCTCGATCATCATCAGGCCCAGCGTATCCAGGGCTTCCAGGCTCGACGTGTCTTCCAGGCTGTAGGCGTTGTTGGCGTCCGCCATGAGCGGCGCCCCGGGGCCCAGGGCTTCGCGCACGGCGCGCACGTACTCGACGTCCGCCCCCGGCTTGATCTTGATCTTGACCTTGCGATAGCCGCGCTCCAGGGCCGTCCGGGCTTTGGCCACGAGCGCCTCGGGGCTCGGCTGGATGCCGAGCGAGATGCCCACGCGGATACGGTCCCTCGTGCCTCCCAGCTTCTTCGAGAGCGAGACTCCCTCGGCCCGCGCCGTGAGCTCCCAGGCCGCCATCTCCACCGCCGCCTTGGCCATGTTGTGGCCGCGGATGTTGACCTCCAGCGCTGGATGGATCTCCTCCGGTCCCGCGAAATCCTTTCCCAGCACCCGCGGAGCCACCCACTCGCGGAGAGCGATCCAGCAGGTGTCCGGCGTCTCCGGGCTGTAGTTGGGGAATTCGCCCGCCGTGCACTCGCCCCAGCCTTCGATCCCGTCCGCGCTCCGCAGCTGGACCAGGATGATGCGGCGCCGGGTCTGGGTGCCGGACGAGATCTGGAACGGCTCCTTCAGGGCGAGAGCGATCTCGCGCAGAGTGATCGATTCGATGCGCAGCATGTCAGTCCTTTTCGAGTCCGTAGAAACAACGACCTTCTTGGTCGCGATAGAAAGCCTCGATCCGGTATCCCCGGGCCAGGTAATGCTCGAACGCGCACCGGGTCGAAGCCCTCCAGGCGGCTGCCGAGTCCACGTCCTTCTCCTTGACGGCCTGGACGTTCTCCGGGATCTCGACCCGCACCCGGGTCGCTTCGGCAAGGGCCTCGTTCACCACGGGAGCTTCGCGGAAGGGCCTCTCCGAGCCGGCCCGGCGGTCCGCCAGGGCACGGCTCACGCGCTCGCTCGCGATCTTCCAGGAGACGATGAACCGGTCCGTGCCGATCCCCTTCGCGAGGTCGCTGAACAGCTCCCCCGCGTACATGTCCTCCACGTACTCGGCGACCCCGGCCCCGAGGTGGTTGAAGTTGAGGTGGGCGTTGCGCGCCTCCAGGGGATCATAGGTCCAGCGGACCTCCTCGATGCCCAGGGGCAGGAGCGCCTCGCGCTGGTAGAGCTTGAGCCGGGTGCCGACCCCCAGGTCCCGCGCCGCGGGATCGACGGCCAGCATGTGCGACCAGTGGAAGGCCCGGCCGTTCTCCAGGCCGGCGAGGCCGTAGACGAAGCCGAGCATCCAGCCGTCGCGGGAGAACGCTCCGGCGGCGATCCCGCCGGCCTTCTGCGTGACCTTGAGGATGCTCAGGGGGACGACGTCGGAGAAGTCCCGCCCCCAGGTCCGCCGCTGCAGCTCGATGCAGGCCTCATAATCGGGCTGGGATTCCAGGGGACGGAAGCTGGTCCCGTCGGCGTCGGTCTTCTGTAAGCTCGGGGTGGCCATTCGCAGGTGCCGCTGGTGGTCGCAGGCGGATCTTGCCACAAGCCGAGGCCGCCTGTGCTAGTCTAGATTTATAGACATTTCCAGATACGAGGCATCTTGAATCTATCGGCCGGTACCCGTCTCGGCTCCTACGAGATCATCGCGGTGCTCGGTTCGGGCGGCATGGGCGAGGTCTACCGCGCCCGGGACACCCGCCTCGGCCGCGACGTGGCCGTCAAGATCCTGGCCAGCCGCCTGGCCGGCAATCCGGAGGCCCAGGCCCGCTTCGAGCGCGAGGCGAGAGCGATCGCGGCCCTCTCGCACCCGAACATCCTCTCCCTCTTCGACTACGGCGAGAGCGACGGCGTCCTCTTCACCGTCTCGGAGCTGCTCCAGGGCGAGACGTTGTGCAACCGGCTGGCGGCCCGCCCGCTCCCCCTGCGCAAGGCCATCGAGTACGCGATCCAGGCCGCCCGCGGCCTCGCCGCGGCACACGACCGGGGGATCGTCCATCGCGACCTCAAGCCCGAGAACGTCTTCCTGACCCGCGATGGACAGGTCAAGATCCTGGACTTCGGCCTGGCCCGGGCCACTGGCTCCGGACCGGACATGAACGCGACCGACAGCCCCACGCTGTCCCGGTCCGGCCTGGTGGTCGGCACCGCCGGCTACATGTCTCCCGAGCAGATCCGGGGGCACTCCGCCGATGAGCGCTCGGACCTTTTCGCTCTCGGCGCCATCCTCTACGAGATGCTCTCCGGACACCGGGCCTTCCCCGGCGAGACCGCGGTCGAGACCATGACCACGACGCTGCGCGAGGAGCCGCCGGAGCTGCCGGCGAGCGTTCCCCCCGCGCTCAGCCGGCTCGTGCGGCGCTGTCTCGAGAAGCGGCCGGAAGAGCGCTTCCGCTCCGCGCACGACCTCGCCTTCGCCCTCGAGGCGCTGGCGGAATCCGCGAGCACACCCTGGCAGGGAGCGCTCCCGCCCGAGGTGAAGAGCGGCCGGCGGACCGTGCCGCTGCTTCTGGTCCTCCTCCTCGCCGCCGCCGTGGCGGCCGGCGCGGCGCTCGCGGGATGGCTCTGGCGCGCTCCGCCCTCGTCTCATCCCGCCTTTCGCCAGCTCACCTTCCGCCGCGGACCGATCTTCACGGCGCGGTTTGCCCCGGGCGACGACACGATCGTCTACGGCGCGGCCTGGGACGGGAGCCCGCTCCAGGTCTACACGATGCGGACGGAACGCCCGGAAGCGAGCCAGCTCCCTCTCCCCGAGGGTGCCGACCTCCTCTCCGTCTCCCGCTCCGGAGAGATGGCGCTCTCTCTCGGGAGGATCTTTCGCGGCGCCGGCATCCAGAGCGTGGGCACCCTGGCGAGCGCCCCCCTGGCGGGAGGTGCGCCGAGGGAGATCCTCGAAGGCGTACACCAGGCGGACTGGGCCTCGGATGGCTCCAACCTGGCCGTGGTGCGCACCGGTGCCGGAGGTGGGGAGAGCTGGCTCGAATATCCGATCGGCAAAGTGCTTCTGAGGTCGCCGAAAGTCCTCGGGCAACCCCGTGTCTCTCCCGACGGCAGGCACGTCGCGGTCTTCGAGGAGCTGCCCCTGGGGTACCGCCTCGTGGTCCTGGACCGCTCGGGCCACCGGAAGCTGGCCCTGTCTGCGGGCGGCGCCTTCGCCCTGGGCCTCGCGTGGCAGCCCTCCAGCGAGGAGCTCTGGTACAGCCTGCGGGGAGCCAACGGCAGCGCCCTCCATGCCGTCCGCCTCGATGGGAAGCAACGGCTGGTCTACAGCTCGGCCGGCTGGATGACCCTGTACGACATCTCCGCGGACGGCAGGGCGCTTCTGGGCTACAGCTTCCTGCGGTTCGGGATGGCGGCCCTCCCCCCGGGCGAGGACCGGGAACGCGACGTCTCCTGGTTCGAGATGTCTTTCGCCAGAGACCTGTCGGACGACGGCCGGACGCTGCTCTTCGACGAGCAGGGGCATTCCGGCAAGGGCCGCGGCGTCTACCTGCGGTCCACGGATGGATCGCCGCCGGTCCATCTGGGAGCGGGCCGCGCCCGGGTCCTCTCGCCGGACGGCAAATGGGTTCTCGCGCTGACCGGCGACTCGCTGATCCTCCTGCCCACCGGGGCCGGCGAGCCGAAGCCGGTCCCCCAGGGAGTCGTGGAAACGACCGGCGCCTGCTCCTGGTTCCCGGACGGCCGCCGGGTCCTGTGCGCGGCCCGCGGGTCCGACCACCGGCTCAGCCGGCTCTACGTGCAGGATCTGGCCGGCGGGAAGCCGCGGGCCGTGACCCCTCCAGGCTTCGGGTTCTCGCTCATCTACGCGGCGCACCCCTTGTCCCCGGACGGCCTCCAAGCCGCGGCCATGGCTCCGGATGGCCGGCTCTGGATCTTTCCGCTGGCCGAGGGGAGGGGCCGCACCCCCCGCATCGTCCCCGGCTTCGAGACCGGCGACGACTTCCTCCGCTGGAGCGAAGACGGCCGCTCCCTCTTCATCTGGCGGCGCAACGCCATGGCGGCCGTGCGGGTGTTCCGGCTCGACCTGGCGACCGGCCGCAAGGAGCCCTGGCTCGAAGCTCCGCCCGCCGGACCCGTCCGGGATCTGCACCTTCCCCTCGCTCGTGCTGACGCCGGACGGCAAGTCCTACGCCTACACCTACGGCCGGCTCCTCACCGATCTCTATCTCGCCGAAGGATTGAGATGAGCTAGCCGGACCGTTGTATGGTTCCCCCATGCCCGCGGGGATCGACTTCCGGCGCTACCGCAAAGTACGCCGCTTCGTAACCCGTACTTTCATCCGGGTCGTCTGGTGGGACGTAGTCCTGAACGTCCCCGGGTTGCGGCGGCTCCGGCGGCCTCCCCTGGAGCGCTACCAGGAGATCGCCCGGCGGTACCGGGCCCTGGCGGCCGAGATGGGGGGCGTCCTCATCAAGCTCGGGCAGTTCCTCTCCACCCGGGTGGACATCCTCCCGCCCGAGATCACCCAGGAGCTCGCGGGCCTCCAGGACGAAGTGCCGCCCGAACGGTTCGAGGACGTGGCCCGGCAGATCGAGGAGGACTTCGGCCGTCCCCTCCCCCAGGTCTTCCCCTGGATCGACCCCACCCCGCTGGGCGCGGCCTCGCTCGCCCAGGCCCATCTCGCCCGGCTGCCGGACGGCCAGGAGGTGGTCGTCAAAGTCCTCCGGCCGGGGATCGACGTGATCGTCGAGACCGACCTCTCGGCGGTCCGGCTCGCCTTCCGCCTGCTGCGGTTCTCGAAGACCATCCGCCGGCGGGTGAACCTCCATCGTCTCGGTACCGAAATCACCGAGACCGTCCGCGCCGAGCTCGACATGGTGGCCGAGGGGAAGAACGCCGAGCGCTTCGCGGCCAATTTCGCCGGCGACTCCCGGGTCTACCTGCCCAAGGTCTTCTGGACCGGGAGCGCGCGCCGCACGCTGACGCTCGAAAACGTCGGCTGGCTCAAGATCGGCGACCTCGCGGCGCTCGACGCCGCCGGCATCAGCCGGCCCGAGGTGGCCCGCATTCTCTACCGGGTCTATCTGCGGCAGATCTTCGAGCACTCCTTCGTCCACGCCGACCCCCATCCGGGGAACCTCTTCATCCGTCCCCTGCCCCTGGAAGGCGAGCCACCCTTGCCGCCGGGCGCTCCCGTGCCGCCACCGCCGGCCGGTACGCAGCGGCCATTCCAGATCGTCTTCGTGGACTTCGGCATGGTGGCCGTCATCCCCGAGCGCCTGCGGGGCGCCTTGCGCGAATACGCCATCGCCCTCGGCACCCGCGACGCCGCGCGCATGGTCCACTCCTACGTGGCGGCCGGCGTGCTCCTGCCGGGGGCGGACCTGCAACGCCTGGAGGAGATCCACGAGGAGCTCTTCGAGCGCTTCTGGGGAGTGCGGCTCGGCAGCCTGCGCGAGGCGGCGTTCTCGGAGGCGGAGTACTTCTTCCTCCAGTACCGCGACGTCCTCTACGAGCTCCCCTTCCAGGTGCAGGTGGACCTTCTCTTCGCCTCCCGGGCCGTGGGCCTGCTGGCCGGCCTCTCCACCCACCTCGATCCGGAGTTCGATCCCTGGGCCGAGACCCTCCCGTTCGCGGAAAAGCTGGCTACCGAGGAGCTGAAGCGGGACTGGCGCGGCCTGCTGCGCGAAGGGCTCGCCCAGCTCCAGATCCTGCTGGCCCTGCCGCGCCGGGTGGATTCCGTCCTTGCCAAGGCCGAACGGGGGACTCTGAGCGTCCAGGCCACCCTGTCGCCGGAAGGGCGCAAGCTGATCCAGCGCCTGGAGCTCTCGATGCACCGGCTCTCCTGGATGGTGACTTCCGCGGCCCTCCTGATCGCCGGCGCCATGCTCCACGTGGACGCCCCCGGCGAGCCCTACGGGCGGTGGCTCGTCATCGCGGCGGGGACGGTCTTCCTGTGGGGAGTGCTGTCGAAGCGATAGGATATTGCCTGTCTGTTGTCAGGCAGTGGCATCTTTCCTGCAAATTTTTTCGACCGCGGAGCCCCCGGCTCCGCCTAGGAGACTCCAAACCCGATGAACCGACCGAACACCGTCTTCAACCGTTTCTCCCTGGTTCCCGTTCTGCTGGTGCTGCTTTTCCTGCCCCTGGCCGGCTGCGGCGGGGGACCCGATGAGGGTGAGCAGGTCCAGGATGCCGGGACCCCGGCACCACCCGCCCCCGGCCAGGCTCCGGGTGCCGGCGGCCGGCGCGGGGCCAAGGGTCACGTCGCGCTGACCGGGGCGCTGGCCTTCAACGGCGACGTGCCCGTGTCCTGCGGAGTGGCTTCCGACAAGAAGCTGGAGGTCATCTTCAATCCCAACGAGGGAGAGGCCTCCCAGGTCCAGGTCCAGGTCCAGAGCTTCAATGGACCCGGCAACTACCCGGCGACGTTCGTCATCCGCGAAGGAGGAACGACCCGCCAGTGGAACGGCGACGCCCAGGTCGAGGTCCAGAGCCGGGACATGGGGAAAAAGGGCGGGAAGCGGACCGCGCTCAGCGGTACTTTGAAAGGCTCTTACAAGGGCAATGGCCAGGGGAATATGGAAGGGAGCTTCCGCCGCTGCGTGATCAGAGACCAGGCCTGAGACACAGGAGACCTCCATGCCAAGCCTCCGCTCCTCATGGCTCCCTTTCGGCCTCCTCCTGCTCGCCGGCTGCGAAGCTCCGCGGCTGACGGACGCGGGACCCCGGCCGGCCGAGATCCCGCGCCAGCAGGAGCAGTCCGTGAAGGGCGGCGGAGCCGTGCTGGCCGCCATCGGGCGCCAGTCCTTCGAGGGTCCGGCCGCCTTCCGGTGCGTGGTCCACGACGAGCGGGGGCTCCAGGTCAACTTCCGCACCCAGGACCCCGAGATCCCGGCAGTCTCGGTGCGGATCGATGAATTCCAGGGCACCGGCCCCTACCGGGCGCGGCTGTTCGTGACCGGCCGCTCCCGCACGGGAGCCCTGGTGACCTCGACGGGCGGGGCGGACGTGGAGGTGAAGGAGCGGGACCTGCCGGATGGCAGCGTCCTCGTGCTCCTGAGCGGCTCGTTCGAGGGGGACTACAACGGAGCGGCCGGCAAGGGCTCGATCGAGGGCCGCTTCGAGACGTGCAGCTACATGGCTCGCCGGGAGGGCGATCCGACCACCGGAATCAACGCGGGTGGCATCAACGCGGGACCCTGAAGCAGGCACTTCGAGGAGAGACGTCCATCATGAGAGATCACCGTGAGCTTCCCGCATTCCAGCACGCCCACGAGCTCATGCTCGCGGTCCACGAAGCCGTCCAACACCTCCCCGGGCAGGACCCGAGCGCGCTCGGCGCCCGCATGGAGGCGGCCACCCATTCCGCCGTGGCGGCCGTGGCACGCGCCTGCGCTGTTCCCGGCGAGCAGCTCAACGCCCAGGTCGACGAAGCCAGCCGGCGCCTGCGCGAGGTCGCCTACTACATCGACATCGCCCAGCGCCTGGGATACCTGCCCCTGGACGCGGCGGTCGATCTGCTGGAGCGCCAGACCCTGGTGGGCGTGGAAGTGAATACGCTGGTTCAGGACGGCGGCCTCACGGTGCTCTCCTGGGACGGAGACAGCGGCGCGCCCGCCGATCATCCGGTTTCTACACTTTCTGTGGTGACGAGCCGTTGAGGCGGGCCAGCTCCTCGGCGATGGTCCGGTCGATCAGGTCGTCGATCTCCTGACGGCTGAGCGCCGTGCCGGCCAGAGGGTGCTCGCCGAGGATGCCCAGCTCCGCGAAGCTGGAGTCGAGCTGCTCCAGGAACTCCGCCGGATCGTCAGGGGAAAACTCCTCCGGCAGGTCGTCGATCTCGTCGTCTCTCATGACGGGTTGTATCTTACATGGTCCTGTAGGGTAGCGCCTCCCAGGGAGTCGCTACGCCTACAGGTCAGTTCTGCCTTGCCAGCAACGCCACCGGAAACCGCCCCAGCAGCCCCCCCACCCCAACCCGCCCCCCCGCCACCTCCTCGCCCGTCAGCTCGTTGCGCCAACGGCCTTCCGGCAGATCCAGGACGGTATCGCCCCAGTCTCCGCCAAGCTTGAGCACCAGCCGCGGGACCACGGCTGCCACCTCGCCCCCCCGCAGAAAGGCCACCGCATGGTCCGACTTCCCTCCGGAAACCCGCAGAGGCTCGTACGTGGATTCCGGTCCGAAGATCTCCGGCCGGCGGCGCCGCAGGTGGAGACCCTGGCGGATCAGCCAGAGCTTGGGCAGACCCTCGTCCATGCGGGCCAGGATCTCCTCAATCCCCATTCCTTCCTTCAGCTCATCCAGCAGCCGGCGCCGCAGCTCGTAATCCACGGGACGGCGGTTGTCCGGGTCCACCAGGGAGAGGTCCCAGAAGCTCCGTCCCCTGGTAGAAGTCAGGAGATCCGGGAGAGGTCAGCTTGAGCAGCGTCTGGGCGAGGGAGCTGATCCGTCCCGGCTCGACCAGGGGGGCCACGAAACCTTCGAGATCGGCCACGAAATCCCGGTCCTCCAGGATGTCCTGGATGAACCCCGCGAGCGCCTCCTCGTACTCCGCGTTCACCCGCGTCCAGGAGGTCTGGGATTTCGCCTCGCGGGCGGCCTTCTCCATGTAGGCCTGCACCCGCTCGACAGAGATGGGCCAGGCGCCCACCAGGGTCTGGTAGAGGAGGTACTGGGCGTTGCGGTCCGGCGAGCCGCCGCGGAGGTGCTTCTCGTTGTGATCGAACCAGCGGCGTACGGCCTCGCCCCAGCGCTCCGGGATCTCCGAGAGGAGGCTGATGCGCGCCCGCACGTCCTCGCTGCGCTTGGTGTCGTGCGTCGAGGTGGCGAGCATGGCCGCGGGCCACCGCCGCTGGTTCCCGGCGCACGCCTCGTGGAGCTCCTCGACCGAGATCCCGAAGGCCCCCGGGCTGCCGCCGACCTCGTTCAGGGAGACCAGCCGGTGGTAGTTGTAGAACGCCGTATCCTCCACCCCCTTGGCCATGGCCGGTCCCGTGAGCTGCTGGAAGCGCATCACCAGCTCGCTCTCCACGTCTGCGATGTCCCCGGCCCTCAGGAGCAGCAGATCGCGGAAGAAATCGAAGAGGTCCGGCGGGAGATCGGACCGGTGGGCCTTGGCCGCCTCGATCGCCGCCTCGACCTCGCGAATGTCCTCCGGGGCCTCCGGGCTCACCTCCCCCGCCTCGGCACGGACGTAGGTGCGGTAGACCGGAAAACAGGCCACGGCCTCGCGGATGGCCTGCCGCAGCTCGAAGCGGGTGTAGTCCCGGTGCCGGCGGTGCCGTTCGCACACCTGGAGGAACACCTCGGCCAGGCGGTTGACGTCGCTCGCCAGGAGATCCCCCAGCACCAGGAGCTTCTTCTCCCGCACCAGCTCGGCCCACTCGGGGCTCTCGCCCGTCATCTCGGTATAGAGATCGGTCAGCGCCCGTTCGCTCGCCCGGTCCACGAACAGGCCGCCGGCCAGGTTCAGGAAGTCGTACCCCGTGGTGCCGTCCACCGGCCAGGACTCCCGCAGCGGCTCGCCCGGCTCCAGGATCTTCTCCACCACGATCCAGGCCTCCGGAGCCGTGGCGCGCAGGCGGTCGAAATACTGCTTGGGATCGCGGAGACCGTCCGGATGGTCGATGCGGACGCCGTCGAGCACCCCCTCCTGCAGCCACCGGAAGATCAGGGAGTGCGTATCGGCCAGGACCGCCTCGTCCTCCGTGCGCAGGCCGATCAAGGTATGGACGTCGAAGAAGCGCCGGTAGTCCAGCTCCTGCCCGGCCGTGCGCCAGAGGGCCGGCCGGTAGTTCTGGCGCTGAAGCAGCTCGTCCAACCGGTCGGGATCGGCGTTCCACTCCTCCACCACCGCGTCCACGGCCGCGGCGACCCCGGGCTTCTCCTCGCAGAGGCGGGCGAGCTGTCCGGCCAGGACCTCCTTGTCGCGATGGCGGCGGGCCACGCTTTCGCGGTCGGTGGCCGTCGAGAGCGGGAGCTGTCCATACGAGTCGGCGATGAAGGCGAGGTCCGGCGAGCCGCACCTCCTGGCCGCACCGGCGAGCAGCGTGTCGAGCGAAGAGGGAGCCACCGGCATACGGTGCTCGTGATAGTGGATCTCGAATTTCCCATCCCGGCGGACCAGCTTCATCTCGCCCGCTTCGAGCACCCGCCCATAGTGGTCGCCCAGGATGGGCAGCAGCACCGTGTTGCGCAGCCGGGCCTGGGGCGGGTCCCAGTCCACGTCGAAATAAGAGGCATAGCGGCTGGATGGACCGTTCTCCAGCACATCCCACCACCAGGTATTGCTCCGCTCCGTGATGGCCATGTGGTTGGGCACCACGTCGAGCACCTGCCCGAGCCCCGCCTCGCCGAGCGCGGCGCACAGCCGGGCATGCCCCTCCTCGCCCCCCAGCTCCTCGTTGACCCGGGTGGGATCGATGACGTCGTAGCCATGCGTGCTTCCCCGGGCCGCCTGGAGGTAGGGAGAGCTGTAGAGATGGCTGATCCCGAGATCGGCGAGATAGCCGGCGATCTCAGCTGCCTCGTCGAAGCCGAATTCGGGACGGAGCTGGACGCGGTAGGTGGAAAGAGGGTGCTTCGGCACGGGGTGGGAGCGGGTGCAAGGGGTGGGCCAGATTGGTGTCCAATCCGTCCTTGCCCTCTGGGGCGTTCTGCCCTTCGAAGAGACGCCCCGCCGTTTGTAGACTCGGTCAATGCGTGGTTCAGGACTGGGGCGTCTCTACGGACCGGTTGTGCCGGGGCACAGGTTGTCTTGCCGCGGGCGTTTGCGCGTCATCGCCTCAGGAACTTCAACGTTCGCAACGGCAACGCCGTACCGTAGAGACGCCCCAGTCCTCTACCACCAACCTCTCCGGGTGCAACACCGGCGGGGCGTCTCTTCGAAGGGCACGCCTTACCAGTTGAATCAGACGTTCTGGATCCCAGAGGATGCCTTCGGGACTTCAATGACGTCCGCGCCTGTTTCCTCGGCACGGTCAAGCTCCCGAAAAACCTCCTCCGCGATCGCGATGAGCTCGCCGTCATCCATAACTTCACTCCCCCCGCACCCCCACCCGCTCCTCCAGCACCCGGAACCGCTCCACCCACTCCGCCGCCCGGGGATCGCCCTCCTCCGCCTTCTCCACCTGGCGGGGATAGACCTCCTTGCGCAGCTCGTAGCACCGGTTCTGGGCGCGCCAGAGGTCCACCTTGAAGGGGACCGAGCCGGCCAGGATCACCGTCTCGTCCATCCGCCGCAGCAGCTCCGGATCGTCCGGCCGCTCGTGAAGCAGCTCCACCAGCTTCTCCAGGGCCTGCTCCAGGGCGTAGGAGAGCTCCTTCGCGTCGAGGTCCACCCCCAGGGCCGCCTGTTCGGCGAGCAGCCGGTTGACCTCCTCCAGATCCGCCGCGGGATCGCCCACCTGGCGGCGCAGATCCACGTTCAGCACCAGCTCGGCCGCGGCCGCGAAGGCCCGGGGCAACGGCGTTCCCAGACTTTTCAGGAAGCGCATCAGCGGCGCATGGTGCTGGAAGATGTCGCGGAACTCGTCCTCCACCTCGTCCAGCGTCGAGGCCAGGATGCGGTTCAGGACCCGGCGCTGCTCGTCGCGGAACAGCGACTTCAGTGAATACGGCACGTCGCCGAAGAAACGGTCCAGCAGACGCACCACCTGCGGCAGATCGCCCTGCTCGAAGGCCCCGCCGGCTTCGGCGATCAACCGCTGGTAGGCCTCGGGATCGTCGAACGGCAGGACGCCCGCGTTCAGGTTGTGGTCCCCGAAATGGAGCACGCCGAAGACGAACCGGCCCGTCCGGCCCGTCAGATCGAAGGTCACCCGGATGCGGCCGACCGACAGGCGGGCCCGCCCGGCGCGGAACACCCGGCCGTTCTCCCGCTCCACCGAGTAGCAGTAGACCGTCGCGGGATTGGGGAAGTCCTCGAACAGCGACGCCACGGCGTAGTGGGCGGCCACCTGCGGCAGGTCCACCTTGGCCGGCCGCACCTGCGCCTCGTAGAGATCGCGGCCGCTCTCCCCCGCGTTGCTCCGCGCCCGCTCCAGCCGCCGCAGGAGCTCCTCCTCGACTGGCACCTCGAACAGCTCCTCCACGAGCTGCACCACCCGGCTGGCGTAGCGAAGGATCTGGATGGTCTCGATCCCCGCGAGGTCGTCGAAGAACCAGCCGCAGCTCGTGTACATGAGCATGGCGTGGCGCTGCAGCTCCATCAGACGGAGCGCCCGCACGCGGTCCACCCCTTCCGGGGCCACGTCCTGCGCGTACCGGGCGAAGAACGCCGCCACCTTCTCCGGGGAGCGGTCCAGCACCAGGTCGATGTAGCCCTCGCGAGCCACCCAGGGATCCGGGAAAAACTCCGCCGCCGCCGCCGCCCAATGGGGCTCCGCCTCGTCGCGCAGCCAGTCCAGCGCCTCGCGCAGAGGCGCCCGCCACGCCTGGCTCCTCCCGGTCCCGACGCGGCAGCCGCAGTCCCCGCGCCAGCGGTCCACTCCATGGGAGCAGCTCCAGGAAGTCTTCTCGGCGATCTCCACCTCGTATTCCGGCGGATGGGCCTCCAGGTACTCGCCGTAATTCGTGAGCTTCGCCAGCCCGTTCGACTCCACGTGATGGAGGGCGTACGAGAGCGCCATCTCCCCGTAGCGGTGGTGATGGCCGTACGTCTCGCCGTCCGTGGCGATGTTGACCAGCCGGTTCTCCTGGGGATCGTGGGGGACCGTGGACATCAGCCGTCCCGCGAACCGCTCGCCGCTCGTGAGCAGGCCCTCGAACGCCACGGCCCGCGACACCGCGCCGTCATAGAAGAACACCGCGATCCGCCGGCCCGAGGGGAGCACTGCCTCATAAGGCCGGGTGGGATCGATCCGCCCCCCGGAGACGTCCTCCCAGCTCTTTTCTCCCTTGGGACGAATCCGCCGCGCCTGATGGGGTTCCAGGATGGTGAAGAGGATTCCCGCCTCGGCCAGCAGGTCGAGCGTTTCGAGGTCCACCGCCGTCTCCGGCAGCCACATCCCCTCGGGGAAGCGGCCGAAGCGGTGCCGGAAGTCCGCGATCCCCCAGAGGATCTGGGTCCGCTTGTCCCGTGAATTCGCCAGGGGGAGGATGACGTGGTTGTACGCCTGCGCCAGTGCCGAGCCATGATCCGAGAACCGCTCCTGGCTCAGTGCGTCCGCCCGCAGCACGGAGCGGTAGACCTCCGGCTCCTTCTGCTCCAGCCACGCGAGCAGCGTGGGGCCGAAGTTGAAGCTGATCCGGGAGTAGTTGTTGACGATCCGCGCGATCCTCTTCTCGCCGTCGAGGATGCGCGACGCGGCGTTGGGGGCGTAGCACTCGGCCGTGATCCGCTCGTTCCAGTCGTGATACGGATGGGCCGAGTCCTGCACCTCCACCGCCTCCAGCCACGGATTCTCCCGCGGCGGCTGATAGAAATGGCCGTGGATACAGAGATGTCGTTGCATGGGTCGGGGGAGATCGTAGCATTTCGGACCCTCACCCCCCGGCCCCCTCTCCCGACCCCTCCCTTCCCCCCTCACCGGGAGAGGGAGGGGAAGTTGGTCTAAATAATTGAAAACAGGGCTCTTCGGCCATTCACTTTGACTCAAAGGTAACAGTTAGGTTACACGGAGGAGGACCAACGGCTACTCGGTGTCCCTTCCGGTCGCATGGTAGCTCAACACGTCTCATGAGGGGGGGGATCCAGGTGTAGGGTTACGGGGGCGATCTCCGAGAACGAGCACCGGGAGACTACTGGAACAACCGCATCTCGAAGACGGCCTCCAAAGCTGAACCGCGAAAGGTGCCGGCCGGTCCTACCCTCTCGCCTGTTCGATGTCGGCCATGACCTTGCGGGCCAGTTCGACCGTGGCGGCCTCCTGGCTTGCGGCCTTACAGAAGAGCTGCAAAGCGGCCAGGGCCTCACGGGTGATTCCCTGGGCGGTGAAGATCCAGCCCATGGCGAGAGCCAACTCCTTCACCTTCCCCGTGCGCCCCTCCCTCAACCAGAGCACGGCAAGGTCGAGCGAGGAGAGCGCCGCGTTGTAAGGCTGCTTGTGGACCCTGAAATCCTCTCTGACCTGCTCCAGGCCGGCAATCGCCTCGGCCGTCCGGCCCTCTCCGGCCGCCACTCTGGCGGTCAGCCAACCGACTCGGATGAGATCCAGTTCGTTAGCCTGCTCAAGGGCTAGTTGTCGCACTTGCGGAAGCAACGTCGCGGCCTCCCCGTAGTGTTCCAGCAGGATGAGGTCGTCGGCCATATTGAAACGGAGAGCGAGAAGCCTCTGGGGATCTCCTGAAGCTTCACACAGCGGAGCCGCTTCGCCCAGAGCCGCCAAGGCACGCCGGGGCTCTCCCATCCGGCTGAAGGTGTTCGCTTCATTCAATAGGATTGTAAGCACGGCGGCAGGACTCGCCCCTCCTTGGCTAGTTCTTGCCCGTCCTAGCAGTTCCAAGGCTTCAGAGAATCGGCGCTGTGCTCGCCGCAGAGAGGCCTCCATAGCAGGCAGTAGCCACTCATCGAGCACGGTAGGATCGGAATTGGCACCCGCCTGCCAAAGCTTCCAGGCTTGCGCAAACGCCTGGTCAGCACCGTCGAGGTCGCTGACGACACGCCGAGCGTTCGCGACGTGCGCCCAGCAGTAGCCCAGAAGACGCGAGCGCCAGCTCTCTTCCCCTGGGACCCGCTCGGCGATGGACACAGCCAGTTCCGCCAACTCCAGCGCTTCCTCCGCCTTGTGGGCCGCCATCTTTAAGCTCGCCTCACACACACGCACTGCCAACGCCCAGTTTCCACAGTCAGGAGAGGCGCCGATTAGGCCTCTGCAAGCCGGGATGGGGTGCTGTTCCAGCGCAGCCCAGATCTCGTCCGCCTCTCTACATTCGTCTTCTGGGGAAGGCCTTTTCGGCTCTGAGTGGGTATCCATCAAGAAGGGAGTGACCGCTAGCAGAACCGGCTCCAAACTCGTCAGGCCGAACCTTCTGGCCGAAATGCCTCCCTGCCCAACCGAGGGGATCAGCAAGGTGTAGAACTCCCGAATATGGGCCACCACCGACCACTCGACCCCGGAGACCTGCGCCATCCGGCGCAACTGCTCTTCCGAGGGGGCCAGCTTTCCCAACTCCATTCGGGAAATCTCGGCTTGGTCTACCCGACATGCCCGTCCGAACTCCGCCTGCGTCATTCTCTTTCTTCGAGCCACTCCGGCATGGAAGCGCAGAAAGTTGACTAGGTACCGCAGGATCCTCGGATCTCCTCGCCTCGCCATACCCACCTCCCGTAAGTTCGGGTAGACATAAGTTATGGGGATTTGGTCCACTCTCCTCTGGAGGGAGGTGCCCCCAAGGTCATGGAGACCTGGGTAGAGTACTCTCCAGGAGAGCCGCAATGCCTATCACCTCTGTTCGCCGCACGATCCTCTTCTTACTGCTCGCCACCACCTTGGCCGCTGTGTGGACGCCGTCCGCCTCTGGAGCACAGCGGGAGAGCATCCGGTCGGCGCAGGCTGAAGAAGGGGCCCTTCCGGAGTTCTTCAACCGCCTCTGGAGCTTCCTCCGAGGAGTCGAGGGCAAGGACGGTTGTCACATCGATCCTAATGGCCGGTGCACACCGGCCCAGAGCCCTGAGACCCAGAGGAAGGACGGATGCCACATCGACCCATTCGGCCGCTGCCTACCGTAGCGTCCTCATCTTCGGCCTCTTCCGCTGGAAGGGGCCGAGCGTCTCGCCTGTTCGATATCGGCGATGACTTCCCGGGCCAGCTCCACCGTAGCCTTCTCCTGCATGGCCGCCTTGCAGAAGAGGGAGAGCGAAGCCAGGGCCTCGCGGGTGATTCCCTTGGCCGTGAAGATCCAACCCATGGTAATCGCCAGATCCTTCACCTCACCCGTGCGCCCCTCCCTCAACCAGAGCACGGCAAGGTCGAGCGAGGAGAGCGCCGCGTTGTAAGGCTGCTTGTGGACCCTGAAATCCTCTCTGACCTGCTCCAGGCCGGCAATCGCCTCGGCCGTCCGGCCCTCTCCGGCCGCCACTCTGGCGGTCAGCCAACCGACTCGGATGAGATCCAGTTCGTTAGCCTGCTCAAGGGCTAGTTGTCGCACTTGCGGAAGCAACGTCGCGGCCTCCCCGTAGTGTTCCAGCAGGATGAGGTCGTCGGCCATATTGAAACGGAGAGCGAGAAGCCTCTGGGGATCTCCTGAAGCTTCACACAGCGGAGCCGCTTCGCCCAGAGCCGCCAAGGCACGCCGGGGCTCTCCCATCCGGCTGAAGGTGTTCGCTTCATTCAATAGGATTGTAAGCACGGCGGCAGGACTCGCCCCTCCTTGGCTAGTTCTTGCCCGTCCTAGCAGTTCCAAGGCTTCAGAGAATCGGCGCTGTGCTCGCCGCAGAGAGGCCTCCATAGCAGGCAGTAGCCACTCATCGAGCACGGTAGGATCGGAATTGGCACCCGCCTGCCAAAGCTTCCAGGCTTGCGCAAACGCCTGGTCAGCACCGTCGAGGTCGCTGACGACACGCCGAGCGTTCGCGACGTGCGCCCAGCAGTAGCCCAGAAGACGCGAGCGCCAGCTCTCTTCCCCTGGGACCCGCTCGGCGATGGACACAGCCAGTTCCGCCAACTCCAGCGCTTCCTCCGCCTTGTGGGCCGCCATCTTTAAGCTCGCCTCACACACACGCACTGCCAACGCCCAGGTGCGGGACCTCGGAAAGGCCTCGATCAACCAGCGCCGCTCTTGCCAGCTGAGCGTACGTAGTCTTTGGAATACACCTTCAGCGGCTTGTTTCTCTACTTCCAGCTTCTCCACCCTCTTACCGCGGCTCCACTCGGCCCGAACCAACCTCGCCGCAACGCGGCTAGCCGTCCAGCCAGCCGCCATGGCAGCGCGGTCCATCCTCCGGCACTCTTCCGGGCTAAGAGCCACAGGCGATGGAGCCTGCTCGTGCGGCTCGGCCTGGATCAAGGTATGCGCTGTCAGGAGAACATCTACTGCCTCCGGAGGATAGCCCATAGGAGCGACCAAGGCTTCCAACTGACCGCGTGTCAGTGGCTTAACACCCCGCTCATACCTAGAGATGAGGGACTTGTTGATTCCCAGAGCTGCCGCTAGCCGAGGTATGGACCAACCGGCAGCAGCCCGCAACTGCTTCAACACAACGGCCAGGGGGCCAGGGGTTTGTTCAGGCACGGCACGTCCTCTTGAGGTAGCCATCATCAACTATAGGTTGCCGCAGCCTCCTTTTTGGGGACACGTTAAAGCGGCTCACTGGTGACCTCCTTCGGACACCCAGACACCATGAGTTAGGAGATTATAACTTCCCACAGTGCGAGTAGGCGCTACTTCTCCTAAGTTGTCCCCTATGCTGAGGTCTATAAGAAGTATACCGGAGGCCGACCCGCCGACGGTCGGAAGGAGCCATCCCACTGCAGAGCAACTTGAGCGCTTCATGCGGGGCGAACTTACCCGACCTGAGACGCTGCCTATCGTCCAACATCTGTTGTCTGGCTGTTACGACTGCGTCAAGGTGACCCGACCGCTCTGGGCGCTGATGGAACGCGTGGGAGGCCGCGGGTGACGGGACCTAAGCTGACGCTGATGGAAGGCAAGCAGCATCTCGCGAGGGTCCTGGAGCAATTCGAGGGGGGCCGATGGCAGCTCCTCGGGATCTTGCACAGCCTGCCCGAGCCGGTAGAGCAGAGCGGTCTGGAGGACGCAGCCGATACGGTAGACCCCGCAACAGATCTGCGGACGACCATCGAGTGTGTGCTGGAGGACTACATCAGGCCGGCTCTCCGTGATCTTGAGGACGTGCTGACAAGCACCCCCGACCGAGAAGAAGGAGAGGGGCCTTGAGAGCAAGGGCGGCCGAAGTGCAGCGGCAAACCGCTCAGCAGGACGCCATCTTCCATCCGGTGCCCTTCGCGTGAGTGAGCTGGCGCTGACTTTGGGGCTGGCCGAGCAATTCGAGCTGGTCGTGGAGGTCCCTGGCCGCGTGACTCTACCGCCGGAGGTGCGGGCCGCCCTGGGCCTGGAGCCGGGGGACCGGTTCTCGATCGAACGAAATCCCCTGTCCCTGCGGCTTGACAGTTTCCGCGAGTTGGAGGCGGACTGGCGGGCGAGCTCGCTGCCGGATCACTGGCGCGAGGAGATCTCCCAACGACCCCAGACGGCCCTGGAGGCGGATGGCGCGCTGCCGATTCCCTCGGATCTTCTTGCCCTGCCCGAGGGGGGCCGGCTGGTCCTAGACGTGGTCACCAAGGGCCTGAGCCACGAGCTTTATCTCTATCGGGTAGAGGACTGAGGGGAGCCGTGCGCTACGTTCCGGACCAAGAGGCGCCGTTGGAGGGCACCTGGACTCTGCGGCTGCGCTTCCAGGCCACAGGCGACGTGGAGGAGGACTGTTCCCAGATCAGTCAGGCTCTCCCCTGGTTCTGGAGGTACTTCCGACAGGATCGCAATTTCTTTTCCCTGGAGCGTTTGAGGTGCGAAGGCGTCGCCGTGCTCGCCTGTGCCAGCCCTGAGGAAGCTTTCGTGCACGCGGGAGAGGTCCGGGGGATTCGGGTCTCCGTTCAGGTCTTCGACCCCGAGCGCCACGAGATCCCGCTGGAGACCGGCCCCGAGGTGCGCAAGCTGCGGGGCGTCTTCGCCACCCCTCAGCCTCTCGTCCGTTGGATGGTGCGTTCTGTGGACGCATTGCTGCGGAACACGCTCGGACGGCCGGAGGGGCTTGCGGACCCGTCTGTCCGGATGCTCGATCCCGCCGCCGGACCCCTGAATTTCATCCTGGAGGCGTACCGCCGGACCGTCGCCAACAACCGCCTCAAGCACGGCCGGGAGGGCCTGGAGGCGCTGGTGCGCGGCCATCTCGTCCCACACTTCCAAGGCATCGAGATCCTGCCGGGCTCTTGGGCGGCGGGTCAGGCCGCCGTGAGGCGGTTTCTGGACCGGCTGGGCGTAGATGCGCAACAGGAAGACATCCCCCTCTTTCTGGCGGACGCCCTGGCCGGTCCCGAGGAAACCCGGGGCGCGGGCTTCCTGGCTGACGAGGCCGCAAAGGCCGCCCGGGCTAGAGCTGGCGAGCCTATGACCGTCATCCTCGGAAATCCGCCCTTCAACGGGCGCCCCGTAAGCACGAGCCCCTGGATCACGGAGCTGCTCCGAGGGTACACCCTCCCCGGCGGGCGGACGGATGAGGGCTACTTCTCCCAGGGAGGCCGCCCCCTTGGGGAACGCAATCTGAAATGGCTCAATGACGACTACGTGAAATTCCTCCGCCTCGCTCAATGGATGATCGATCGGGCCGGGGAGGGGATCG
Organism: uncultured Acidobacteriota bacterium; assembly: GCA_963832495.1. GTDB lineage: Bacteria > Acidobacteriota > Thermoanaerobaculia > Multivoradales > UBA5704 > DATARR01. Next base: position 84,303 of record CAWHUF010000008.1, read on the forward strand.
TTGCTTTCGTGGTCAACCACAACGCTCTCGAAGCACCCACTTTCCGAGGACTCCGGAATTCCCTCCTGAACACGTTCGAGCGTATCTATGCGCTCGACCTCCACGGAAACCGGCGCAGGAGGGAGTCCGGTCCCTCTGGCGGGCGTGACGAGAACGTATTCGAGGGAGTGGCTCAGGGGATCGCCATCCTGGTCCTGGTAAAAAGGCCCGGTTTGCCCCGGCAGGTCTTTCGTGGCGATCTCTACGGCGAGAGGTCCCACAAGCTGGCGACCCTCAACCGGACCACGGTCCAGACCTTCCCCTGGTCGGAAGCTCCTCCCCGGCCGCCTCTCCTACTCCTCCGGGGAACCGCCGCCCAGCGCGAGAGAGAGTACCGCCGGGGCGTCCCGCTGCCGGAGATCTTCCCCCTGCACTCGCTCGGAGTGGTGACGGGGCGGGACGCTGAAGTGCTCGCCCTGGACCGCGAAAGCCTCGAAGCTCGGGGCCTCGCCAGTGCCCGGCGGCGCAGCATCACTTCCTTCCTGGCAAGGCCCTTCGACCTGCGCAACCTCCTCTTCGACGAGGGAACGCTGGCCCGGCCCCGCACGGCGGTGATGGATCACCTGCGGCGGGGCGGCAACCTCGGGCTCCTCGCCGTACGGCAGGCCGTCCAGGAGCCCGGCGCTTTCGTGACTCGGTGGGTGTCCGGTCATAAGGTGCTGAGCCCTTATTCCCCCAACGCGGTTTTTCCTCTGTACCTGCTGCGGGCGGGCCGGGCGGAGCCGAACCTGGAGCCTCGTCTGGTCCACGGCTTGGGGGACCGCTTCGGCGAGGCCGTCGCCCCGGAGGATCTTTTCGGCTGGGTTTACGCGACCCTGAGCGACTCGCGCTTTCTGCACCGCTTCGGCGAGCTGATGCGGTCGGACTTCCCCCGCGTGCCCCTTCCCGAAGACTGCCAGAGGTTCCGGAGCTTGGCAGGTCTGGGCCGCGAACTGGTCTCCGCTCACCTACTCGAACATCCCCGGCTCGCCCTGGCCGCGGGCTGTGTCCTATCCGGAGAGATCCGCTCGCCCCTCAGCACCCATCGGCAGGTGCTCGCAAGTTATGACCAAAGCGCGGGGCGAGTCCGGCTCAACGAGCAAGGGCTTGCCTTCGAGGGAATCGAGCCGGACGTGTGGCGCCACCGGATTGGGAGTTACCGGGTGCTGGAAAGCTGGCTGCGGGCGAGAGCCGGCCGGGTCCTGCGTGCGCCGGAGGCTCGCGACTTCCGCCGGATTGCAGCCGCGCTGCGGGTCAGCTTGGACGTCCAGATTCAAATCGAAAACGTTTAAGGAAAGCGGAGAGTCAATGAGCCTAGAACCGCGGAAGATCTACTCGATTTCCGATCTTGTACGAGAGACAGGAATTCCACAGAAGCAAGTTAACCTCCTGCTGGAGCATCACGGGAAGGAGATTCCGTTCCTCATAGATGGGGAGCGCCGACGCTATCCTCCGGAGGCGGTTCCAATCCTCTCTCGCCTATGGCGTGCGTACAAGAAAGGCTTAAAGGAGGACAAGGCGGGTAGTGCATGGTATGGGGAGGCTCTGGAGAGAATCCGCGATGCCAGCGGCAAGCTCTCAGAAGCCGCCGATACGTTGCGCTCTGTCCAGGCTGAGCTACGGGATCATCCGCCGCACCGAATCTTCTATATCAACGCCTTCCCTGGCGGAGATCTCCAGCCTAGGCGAGCCATTGCCGTTCACGTCGACTTTCAGGGCACCAGGACCCGCGCCATGTTGATAGATGCGGATCTGGAAGCCTATGGAGAGAGCGATAAGGCGGCGGTGCTGAACCTGCGGGAGGTGATCATGCGAACCTTTCTGAGGCTGGAAGAACATAGACGAGACGAAGAAGCAGAGCAGTTCTCGGTCCTGTCCGCGCTCATCAGCAGGAGGCAGGGTCAGTAAGGTGAGCCCTGTCTATTTGAGGGAAATCATGAGCCCGTTGGTCGCCAACTACCGCGATCACTTGGGCCGCTTCGAGGTGGTTGCTAGAGCCCAACTCGTCATCTGCCGGGGGGGGATGTCTTCAGAACCACTCCGGCGCTAGCAGCTCGGTTTTCACGCCGCAAACTGGAGGGGAATAACAGAGCCATGTTTTCACCTGAAGAGTTTGGAAGAGCCCTACGGCTCCTGCGTGCCCGCCGCGACTTGACCCAAGGGGAGGTTGCCACCCGAGCCACGATTACCAAGGCGATGGTCTCGTCTTACGAGCTTGGTCTAAAGCTCCCCTCCTTTGAAAGCTTGGCGGCGGTGCTCAACGCGCTGGGGGAAGACTTCCACGCCCTCCAGGAGGCTCTCGCCGAAATCCGAAGCGGACGGCCCGAGAGCCCCTCGGTCCAGGCGGAATGCGTAGGACAGGCCCTGAGACTCCTCAGGAAGCACAGGACAATGACCCAGACGGCCGTTGCGGAAAGCGCCGGAATCACCAAGGCGATGCTCTCCTGCTATGAGACCGGTGCAACTCTTCCTTCTCTTCCGAGCTTGGCAGCGGTGCTCGACGTACTGAAATGCGATTTCCATAGCCTTCAGGAGGCCCTCCTGCTTGTGCTCCCAGAGGACGAGAGACCGCAGATTGAAGATGAAGAGGATCCACCCATCCAACTCCCAGGTACTGAGGCCGAGCTGTTGGCAGAGGAGGAGGGGGGTGAGGGGCTGATCGCGGCTTTTGAGAGCTTGGGAGACGAGGGACATACAGTCTATGTTGAGCTGCACCCTGTGCTTCGGTCCATGAACCGCCGGCCCGCCATCGTGTCGTTTAAGGTGACCGGCCCGCCCCCGGATCGGGCTGTGCCCGGGATTCGAGCCAGTAAGGACGACATTGAGGTGGTCGTCACGAGGAACGGCTTCCTCTTGGATGGCGGAGCACGCACGCACGCTCCCAGAACGAAAGAGCGACCCGAATTTCAGTTCTGGAAAGGACAAGGGCTGTCCACCAGGGCGAGCAACGCGCTAGCAAATCGAGGAATCGGCTCCTGGGAGTCCCTGCTTAAGCATAGCCTCAAAGAAGTAAGGCTCTTTCCTAACTTGGGAAGGATATCGGTGTGCGAGCTTCAGGCGAAAGCGGCTGCGCTCGGCTTCGAGATCGCCGGTTGGCGTGCTCGCCCGCCTCGGGTCACGGCAGGCTCACCGGGCCGCTTGAGAGATTGAAAAAAGTAGGTGTATGAGTTCATCTGGGTCGCTAAGAGGCAGGTTCGAGAGTTCGTCCTAAGGCTCCACTCCTTCATCACGTTTCCCGGGCCGGGGCCGGCCCTGCCTGTTCCTTCGACCGCTTGCGCGCCGCAGGGCTTCGCGGTGTCGTGAGCTTCAGCGATCCATGCCCCGGCGCTCCTTCGATGGCCGCCTCGTCTTCGCCGGTTCACTTCGGCACCACAATGGCGCCTACCTGGGGAGGAGCCGAGGAGCCGCCCAACACGATATGGCTCCTCCCCCAGGTGACTTCCCGCCCGGGGGCGAACAGGCCACTCCGATCGCAAACTGCGTTTGCGCATCCGCCCTCACCTCCCCTGGGCGAAAGCGGTGAATCCTTTTCCGCCCTCCTCCGACGCGTTTCTAGGGTCTCCGCCGCCCGAGGTCAAGGCCGTCCCGCCCCTTCGGGGTCGACCTCCGGTCGAGCCTTTGACCCCGGGCGGCGGAGACCCTGGCCGCGCTCCGAAGGCGGAAAAGGATTCACCACTCCCGCCGAGGAGGAGAAACCATTATGAGTTGGATCACTGCTACGTATTCACCCGACGACAACAAGCTGCGGCTCTCCGCGGCAACCCGCCTGGACGCGGCGACCTACGCGCGGGTGAGCGCGGCCGGCTACAAGTGGGCGCCGAAGCTTGAGCAGTTCGTCGCCCCCGCCTGGACGCCCGAGCGTGAGGACCTGGCCCTGAATCTCGCCGGCCAAATCGACGACGAGGACTCCACCCTGATGGACCGCGCGGAGATGCGCGCCGAGCGCTTCGAGGGCTACCAGGGCCGTCGGCGGCAGGAGGCGGAGCACGCCCGCAAGGCCGTCGCCTCGATCGCCGACAACATCCCCCTCGGCCAGCCGATCCTGCGGGGGCACCACAGCGAGCGGCACGCCCGCCGCGACCAGGAGAAGATCGAGCGCGGGATGCGCAAGGCGGTCGACCTCTGGAAGATCTCCGAGTACTGGCAGGACCGTGCCGAGGCCGCGATTGCTCACGCCAAATACAAAGAGCTACCTGGGGTGCGGCACCGCCGCATCAAGACGCTCGAGGCCGACCAGCGAAAGTGGCAGCGGGAGAAGGCCGAGTGCGAGATGCGGCTCAACCTGTGGAACCGCATCGACGATCCGGAATCGATCAAGCGCCACGGCGAGGTGATCACGAAGGTCGAGCGGGCGCGGTACGTCGCTAACCGCGCCAGTCTGACCGTGGCGCGCGACGAGGAGAGCCGCCTGACCTGGAGTGCCTGGGACGTACTACGTCCCGACGAGGAGCGCTACTCGAAGTGCCCCGCGATGACCCCGGAGCAGATCCAGGAGATCGCCCGGCGGGTCTACCCGGCGCGGATGGCCTACGCGGACCGCTGGATCGCCCACCTGGACAACCGGCTCGCCTACGAGCGCGCAATGCTCGACGAGCAAGGCGGCTACAAGGAGCCCGCGAAGCCGAAGAGCAAGGCTGTGCTGCCGATCCTCAACTACAGCGGCACGGTCTCCTACCGCAACCCCTACCGGGACGAGCTGGTCACTGGCGAGGCCGTGGGCCTCACCAAGCAGGAGTGGGCGGCCATCAACACCGACTATAAGGGCACCCGGGTCTCGGCGTGCGGTACGCACCGCGTGCGCACCACGATGATGGCCCCGGGCCACCGCCACCAGCTCGTGGCGGTCAATCTCACCGACTCGAAGCAGCACCCGCGGCCGACCCAGCAGCAGGTGGCGGCCGCGGCGCAGGCTGAGAGCACCGATCAGGAGCGACGACTGCAGGAACGCCTCAGCCGCCAAGTGCAGCGGGTGACCGAACCCAAAGAGCCGGACTCCGAGGCGGCCGCGTTCCAGGCGCTCGAACAGCAGGCCCGCGCCGGCGTCGAGGTGGTGGTGGTCGACCAGCTCGTCCCCACGATGCCGCCCCTTGCGGCTCGGATGGCGAAGATGGCCGACCTCAAGCCGGGCCAGCGCGTGCTGGAGCCGAATTTCGGAACGGGCAACATCGCCCGCGCCGTGCTCACGGAAGCCGATGTTGAGCTGGTGGGTGTCGAGATCCATCCCCGGCTCGTCGAGCGCTACCGGGGAGACGGCGTGCTCTGCCGGGTCGACCTGCGGTGCGCCGACTTCCTCGCCTGCAACGGCGACCTCGGGACGTTCGATCGCATCCTGATGAACCCGCCATTCGCCAACGCCGTGGACATCAAGCACATCCGCCACGCGATGGGTTTCCTGCGCCCCGGCGGCGTGCTCGTGGCGCTCTGCGCGAACGGTCCACGGCAGAGGGAAGCACTCCAGCCGTTGGCCGACTTCTGGGAGGACCTGCCGCCAGGGAGCTTCAAGGAGCAGGGCGTGACCGTCAACGTAGCGCTGCTGGTGATTCGCCACCAGAGCCACGGGCGACGAAGAAGAAGCCATCAGGGCTTAGCAACCATGCCTTCGGCGGCCGGACTCCCGGTCCGGCCGCCATCTCCGAGCAGGCTCCCAGAAGCTCCAGGAAGCCCCGTCGGATTGGTCGCGCTAGCACTCCTGGCCAATGCCAGTGGCTTGGTGATCGCGCACAACCACCCAGCGGGTTCGGCGGAGAGCGAAGTCCAGCGAATGGGCTGACCCGCGCCCGGGCCGGGCGAGGCTCAAAGCCCACTCGCCCCGCCCCGCTCCCCGGGCCAAGCAGGGCCTGGCCCAGGCCGTATAAGCGGCCTGATTCACTTATCCGAACACGGCCCGGAACATGGCCGTTCAGCGATGTGGCAGTGCTAATCCGTTGGATGGGAGGCTGAGCCCGGATTCATTGAAGGCGACCAAATAGACGGATGCGGTGGACCCGGATCGCAGATAGGGAGTGAGAAGATTGATCCCCGAGGGGGTGGCTGGAAGGACTGCGGTGGGGCGAGAACCCCCGCCGTCGAGCGAGAGATAGACGACGAACCCGCGGTGGCGTTGAGACGTGGCCCGGACGGCGAACGCTTCACGCCAAAGAGTCCCGGGTGGGTCGGCGCTCGACGAGGGCGCCTGTATGCCCATGTAGACGGCGGAGAGGCCCGTGGGGGCGGGCGGCGCACCGGAAGGCGACACCGAGCGAACCGTGATCGGTGCATGGGCCAGCGCCGGTGAGGTCCAGTTCCCGCGCCTGAGTCTCACCCGCGGGCGGTAAGTGCCCGCGAGGGTATAGGCGTGGAAGTGCACGGGAGCTGTGGCTGTTTCGTCCCAGGTTCCATCGCCATTCCAGTCGTACTCATAGATCTCCGGCAAGCCCCGCGTGACCTGAACGAGGAACTGCAAGGGCAGCCCTGCTGGATAGGTGCACGAGCTTGCCGAGCATAGGACGGCCTGGAAGAGGGCGGGGGCAGGACGATGCGTCAGGTTGAAGGTTCGGGCGAGAAAAACGGCCATCTGCGCACGGTTGACAGTGAGCTCAGGGCAGAACAGCCCGGCTCCACAACCGGAGGTGATGCCTTGACGGGCGAGCTCTTCGATCCAGGCGGCAGCCCAGTACGTCGGGGGGACGTCCTTGAACAAGGTGCCGCTCGTCGGCGGCGGGGTGTACAGGGGTCCGCGCAAGGCGCGGAGCAGGAGGACTGCGGCCTGAGCGCGGGGAAGGGGGACCTCAGGACAGAAGCTGCCAAGTCCGCAGCCGTTGGTGATCCCGTCGGCCGCCAACTGCTCGATGAAAGCTGCGGCCCAGTGATTCTGAGGGACATCGCCGAAACGTGTTCCAGTGGCAGGTGGAGGAACAAAGGCGGCACCATGAACAGCCCGTATCAGGAACACCGCCATTTGAGCACGGGTCACCTCTCCCTCCGGGCAGAAGGCAAGGGATGCACAGCCAGAGGTGATGCCATTGGCTGCGAGAAGCTCGATGAAGGCCCAGGCCCAGTAGGTCGGCGAGACGTCGCTGAAGCTCGACGCGACGACAGAGAGCGGGAGCGGACCCGCGGTGATGAGCCCGGCTGGATTCGTGAGCCGAAGGCGCACCTGCCGGAGACCCAGAGAGTCGGGAACCCAGGCTGCCGGCGATCCCGTCAGAGTGGCGGTGCCCTGCGGGCCTGTCACCGTCCAGGCGCTGACCAGGGGCGGGCGGCCGCCGAGCACCGCGGAGAGTGAGACGAACGGTTCCGCCGAGCCCACGAGGGCGGGAACCGACATGTTGGCGATGGTGGGACGCGGATCAAGAACGACGAGGTTCTTGGTGACGGAGGAGCATTGACCGGACGAGGAGCAGACCTGAAGGGTCACCGACTTCGGACCTGGAGTCGAAAAGACGTAGGTGACCCTGGGCCCGGTCGCGGTGGAGAGGAGGAAAAACAGCGGGATGGTCGCGAAAGCGTTCATAAGTGATCTGCACGGCTGGGATCAAGAACCTACCCGTTGGGATCGATTCCCAATCCGAAGCTGAAGTTGCTGAAGCTCGAGTCGGGATCACACTTCGCGGCCCCACCGCCTTGCGCCCACCGGTCAAGAGTCTTCTGCATCTCGTCTAGAAGCCTCTCCTTCTCCTCCAGGCTTAGCGCCTGGGGCCGCCGGATGACCTCATGGCCATAGGAGTTCCGTGCACCCTGCTCGAGGCCGTCCTTCTCGTCCTCTGCCATGTCTCTCCTCCTCTTAAGTAACTTGTGCTGTCCGAGTGTCTACGACTTCGTCGCGGAGGCCCATTCACGCATGGGCCTGCTCCGCCCTGGGCTGGGCCTCCTATGGGCTCGCCACTTGCGGGATTGGGTCTTCTTCACCTCTTCGGCGACCTCCGAAGCCCGCAATCTTTCGTCCTCGCTGACGGTCACCAGCCCCAGCGAAGTCGCCTCCAAGTGGGCCAAGAGGTTCGCTGCGGAAAAAACCGGCCGCCGATTGCTCATCGCTCCGCTTCCTCCAGAATGATCCGAGGGCAGGAGTATACAGTTACTCTCAGCGTAAGTAAACAGTCCTAATTCCTGGCCGTCAGATCTCTCACCGGCGTCGGTCTCTCTCGCCATACAGGAACTCTTTGGCCAAGTCGCGCCCCAAGCCGAAGACCTGCCGCATCACCAGGCGGGAGGCCAGGGTCACCGCGGCGCCGGCGAGGACGCCTCCCAGGACCACCGGGGCAACCTCGGCGACCACCCGGGCGACGGTTCCAACCGACATCCCCGCCGAGCGGCAGCCCTGCGCGAAACGGGAGAGGGCCTCGGTTCTGTCTCTCGCCGTCCCCGCGAGCATTCGAAGGCTCGGAATCCCAAGCTTGTGAAGGGCGGCGTTGACCACCCTCTCGCGGGCGGTCAGCACGCCAGCCGCGCGCTGGGCGGCTTGCGCGGCGACTTCGCGCCAGGGCCTGCCCTCCCGAAGGCTGGTCCGCGCGAGGCGAATGAGATCGGCGCGGCTGCGGCGATACTCGCGGATCGCGCTCGGCAGGTCCCTGGCCTGGCTTTGCGGCGCCTCGAAAAGAGCGACCGCCTTGGGGTAGCCGCTCGTCAGCCGGAGCAGCCGGTAGGTCGAGACGTCGCCGGAGGCGACTTGCTCCAAGTGGTTCGCTCCTCGCCGGGAGAGCCGTCCGTGCTCCCGGCGCACCGCCGCTTCGATGACGAGCACGGCCTGGCCGATCTCACGAGCGAAGCCCGCGGCCTGGTTTGCCGTCGCCACCACCGCATTCGCTTTCCCCAGGAGCCCGAGGCCGGGCAGCCGGGGTCGCGGCACAAGCGACGTGACCGTGCCCATGAGTCCATGGGAAAGCCCTCTCTCCGCCTGCCGGAGGCGTCCTCCAAGGGTTCGCGACACGGAGCGCCTTGCGGCCTGCGCGTTCACGGTCTTCTCTACAGGTCGTAGCGCCCGCCCGCTTCGCTTGGCTCCCCAGGACACGGCGGCCCTCTCCACCTCGGCAAGCCGCTTCTCCAGGCGATCCCGCAGCCGGCGGTCTTCGCGCGATCGACCCAGGTGATCCGCCAACCGCAGGAGTGCCACGGACTCCCGCTCGCCGGCGATCTGGTTGGCCCGCCGATTGAAATCCCGGTGTTGAGAACCACGGCTTGTTTCCAGCAGATGGGGTGGAAAGTTCGTGAGGTCCCCGAGAACGAGAGGGATCGACACGTACCCGGGTTCGCCTCGCAGCAAGCGCGACCGGATCGCGTTCTGGGTCTGGGCGATGCTGCCCAGGCCGGCGAGTTGCGGGCCCAGACCGCGCTTTTCGAGCGCTTCCGGCCGGACACCCCGTACTCCCGTCCAGCGAAGGATCTCCAGCCAGGTTGCTGACAGCCGTTCCGGGCTCTCGCCGCTCCGCAGGTCCCGGGCGTATCTCTCCAGCAAGGCCTCCACCTGCCGGCCGGCTTCCCGCAGTCCTCGCGGACCTTCACTCAAGAGTGGAACCGCAACAGGCATGGCAGACCCGCGCCCGGCCAGCACAGCCTCGATCTGTTGCCGGCGGGCTTCCAGCACCGAGGCGGGAACCTCCCGGCTCCAAGTGGCATCGCCGCCACGGCTTCGCTCACAAAGCCGCCCAGGCAGCGCCGCCTGCACCCACTGCTGGTAGAGATCCTGTTCCCGCGGATTGCCGGCCAGAGCCCAGGCCACCGTCAGGCGGCCGTTCGAGGTCCCTTCGACTCGGTCCGGCTCCAGCCCGACCGAGCGGAGCTGCTGGAGTTCGCGAGGACGCACCTCGTAGGCTCGAAGCAGCTCGCCCTCCTGCGCCAACCCGAATCGTTCCACCAAGCGACCGATCGAGTAGGCGCGGCCGAGGTCCGATCCCTTCCAGAATCGTTCGCTGCCTTCGAGTTGATAGCTCGCGCCTTGCAGGTGTCCGTTGCTGGAGATCTTGAGGTGAGCTCGCACTCCAGCAGCCTCCAGCCGCTCGACGAAGCCGCGAAGAGTGCGGGCGTTCGCTCCGGCCGCATCGATCTGGGCTCGCAGCATGATGAGCTCCCGGTCTCTCGCTCGTCCTTCCTCGTTGTGGGGATAGGCCCGAGAGCGCGAACGCTCCCCTGAGAGAACCGGCTCCAGGCCATGCTCCAACTCGAGAGCCCGCATGATCGCCATGACTCGAATGCGATCGTTGCGGTCCGAAACGATCTCTCCGTCAAAGCTCACGCGCGACACCACCAGATGCAGATGCTGCCCGTCTCTCCTGTCCTCGTTGTTGTGGAGATAGGCGGCCCAGGGGCAGTTGTCGAACCCCATCTCGATACGGACTCGCTCGGCCACGGCGAGCCACTGCTCTTCGGAGAGATCCTCGTCATCGCGCGTCCGTATCGGGATATGAACGACGGGACGCGCGGCCTCTCTCGCGCTAGTCACCGAACGCAGGTGATAGATCACCTCCCTTTCGCTCGGGCCGTTGGGATCTTCGGAGAGAACCGAAGACCCCAAGGGCCTGTCGCCTACGGCCTTTTCCGCACAGTAGCGGACGGTTCCACCAAATCCCCGTCCCCGAATAATTCGAGCGATCACCGGGGGGCGCCCAGCAACTCGCGCTGGTATCGGGCGATCATCTCGTAAAGCTTATGGAGCAACGGCTTGAAATGAGCCGGAAATCGCCCTGTGTGGGCCAGACGGACGAGTTGGTTGATGTTGTTGCCGATCCTCGCGAGCTGCCCTGCAATCTTGCGATTGGCCAAGGGAATCACCTGCAGCGGACCTCTCTGGTCGTCGAGAAGCCGCTCCCGGATCCAGGTCGTAAGAGGCTTGCCCTCAGCCCGCTCCTTGAGGAGAGCAAGCTCACTCTCGGATAGCCGGATCCGGATTCGCTGGGAGCGCAGCTTGTCGGGAGACTTTCGCGGGCGTCCAGGCTTGCCCGGCTCCCTCCTCCTGAACCTTCGTCTTGGCCAGGTGGCTCGACGAGGCCAGCGGTCGCCTTTTTCGCCCCTGCGATCAGACATGCTGGCCCTCCTCAGGCCGCCGCCAGGCTTCGAGAAACAATGCGATCGATACCGCACATGCCACCGCACAATGCCGGACGGAATCGAAATCAACCTCTGCGGCAACCTGGATCGATCGCTCCAGACGATCGATCTGGCTTTGCGCCACGGCCAACGACTGCAGTGCTTTCATTCGTACTCCCTGAGTCAAATTGTTCTCCCGATAGGCACCCATCTCGGCGTGCATCTGATCGAAGAAGTCTTGCCGGGTCATCCGGCCGTCCGGAAAAGCTTGCAGAAGGGTGATCAGCCAGTTCGTCGTAAGGGCTCCGATCTCGAGCAGCAGCGAGGAGTCGACACGCCGGCCCTGATGAGCCAGATATGCGCTCTCGACGGCTAGCCTCCGTAGGATCACAAACCTCTCCTTGACCTCGAACAGACGCCCTTGAAGATCGCCCTTGCCGGACGGGGGGACCATCCGTGCGACCTGGCCGATCAGCCGTCGCACCACTTCCCCCGAGGGATCTCCGTGCAAGGACTCCAAGACATTCTTACCTTTGGGGTAGGACGGCTCGCCGGGAAGGCGAGCCGTCCCCTCCAGGGAGTTTGCTTACGCCGAGGTCGCCCGCTTAGCGGCCCCGCGCTTGAGGAAGAGGACTCCCAAGGCCACCAGGAGCACGACCATGGCCAGGATTCCGAAGGTCGAAAGCGTTGGGATGTCGTGCACTCCCGGCGAGCCCGCGACAGAAACGACGATTTCGGCATAGTCGTCCTCGATCTTGACGCCGTTGGCCGGCGTTGAATCAAGGTCCTCCGGAGTCGCCGTCATGAGCTCGGCGGAGACGGTGTAGTCCCCTAGCTGAAGAGCTGCGTGCTTCCAGGTGAAGGAGACGCTGTCGCCTCCGGCGAGCTCCGGCAGCGAGCATTCGATCACCGAACCCATCCGGTACTCGCACGCAGGATCCAATTCCGTGGGCTCGGTCCCAAAACTCGGCAGTGAAACCATGACCCGCAGGCCTTCGGCCGCGACCGAGCTTGAGTTATGCAGGGTCAGAGTGAAGATAAGTGGGGTACCTGGCGGCTGAGGCCCGTCCACCCCGAGCGCCACCTCGACATCTGTGCGAGTTTGCGGCCCCGGAGGATCGACGATCACCGTGGCGCAGGTGTCTCCTTCTGAACCGTTCCCTACGGGCGTTTGGTCTACGCAAGCTGTGTTGCTCAGGCTTGTGCCGGTTGCGAGATCTGAGCGTAACCTCACCGCGAAGACATGACTTGACGACGCTCCGGCGGCGACCGTCCCCACGACGAGGCTGCACGTCGAGCCTGCGCTTCCATTCGGTAGGCAGTTCCACCCCGGAGACGAGCTGACCGCTTCGAACGTTGAGTCCGCGAGCACCGTCTCCTCCAGAACGACGCCAGTAGCTTCCCGGCTCCCTTGGTTTCGAAGTGTCAAGGTGAAGACCAGCAGTCCATTGGGGACGACCGTCCCGGACGTGAGGGATTTCGTGAGCACTAGGTCGGGGTGGCCTCCGGGAGGAGTGCTGGTGCTTCCGCAGTCATTCCCTGCCGGATCCCCACTGCTTGTCGTGCTCACACACGCGGTGTTGTCGATCGGCGGCGGGTTCGGTGGGAACGTGCTCGCCACCTGAACCGCGAAGGTGTAGGTCGCCGAGGCTCCGGCCCCCACCGTGCCAACGAGGAGCGTGCAGGAGCTGCCGGCGCTGCCGTCCGGCGTGCAGGTCCATCCAGGCGAGGAACCGGTCGCGAGATAGGACGTCAACTGAGGCACCGTCTCCTCGAGAATGACGCCGCCAGCCTCCCGCGTACCGGCGTTGGAAACCGAGAGCTGGTAGACCAGCACGCTTCCCGGATCGGCCGTGCCGCTGGCGACCGACTTCGAGATCCGCAAGTCAGGATTTCCCCCTGGCGGTGTGCTCGTGCTCCCGCAGTCGTTGCCCGTTGGATCGCCGTCACTTGTCGTGCTCACGCACGCCGTGTTGTCGATCGGCGGCGGGTTCGGCGGGAAAGAGCTTGCCACCTGGACCCCGAAGGTGTAGGTCGCCGAGCTCCCGGCCGCCACCGTGCCGATGGCGAGCGTGCAGGAGCTGCCGGCGTTGCCGTCCGGCGCGCAGGTCCATCCTGCCGAGGACCCGCTCGAGAGGTACGACGTCAACTGCGGCACCGACTCCTCAAGAGTGACGCCTTCGGCATCCCGCGTTCCGATATTCGAAACTGCGAGCTGATAGACCAGAACGCTTCCCGGGTCGCCGGTGCCGCTGGCGACCGACTTCGCGATGCGCACGTCCGGGTTCCCGCCCGGAGGTGTCGTGGTGGTCCCGCAATCGTTGCCTGTAGGATCGCCACTGCCCGGGCTGCTCACGCACGCCGTGTTGTCGATCGGCGGCGGATTCGGTGGGAATGTGCTCGCCACCTGGACCGCAAAGGTGTAGGTCGCGGAAGTCCCAGCAGCCACCGAGCCAATGCCAAGCGTGCACGAGCTGCCGGCGTTGCCGTCCGGCGTACAGGCCCATCCTGGAGAAGAGGCCTCCGGCAGGAACGTGGTCAACTGAGGAACCGTCTCCGTCAGCTCGACGCCGGCAGCATCGCGATTGCCCAGGTTCGTCACGACGAGGCTGTAGACCAGCGTCGCTCCTGGATCGCCGCTTCCCGAAGCGACACTCTTGTTCATCCTCAGGTCGGGATTGCCCCCGGGCGGCGTCGAAACGCTGCCGCAGTTGTCGCCAGCCGGGTCCCCGGACGTCGAGCTCGTCGAGCACGCCGTGTTGTCGATCGACGGCGGATTCGCGGGGAACGTCGCCGCCAACTGCACGGCAAAGCTCCGGCTCGCCGAGGTGCCCGCGGCCACGGTTCCCAGCGTCAGGACACACGACGAGCCGGCGCCATTGTCCGGTGTGCAGATCCAGCCGGGCGAGGAGCTCGCCGGCAGGAACGTTGCGAGAGCCGGAACGGTCTCGTTGAGCTGGACGCCTTCCGCGTCCCGGTTGCCGAGGTTCGAGACGCTCAGGCTGTAGACCAGAGTCGCGCCCGGATCGCCGCTTCCCGACTCCAGGCTCTTCACGGTGCGCAGGTCGGGGTTGCCCCCTGGCGGTGTCGACACGCTGCCGCAGTTGTTGCCGGCCGGGTCCCCCGGCGTCGAGGTGGACGAGCACGCCGTGTTGTCGATCGGCGGCGGGTTCGCGGGGAACGTCGCCGCCAACTGCACGGTAAACGTCCCGCTCGACGAGGCGCCCGCAGCCAAAGTGCCGAGCGCCAGGACGCACGTGGAGCCGGCGTTGTTGTTCGGCGAGCAGCTCCAGCCAGGCGAGGAGCCCACCGGCAGGAACGTCGCAAGCGCCGGCACGGTTTCACTGAGCTGGACCCCGGCCGCTCCGCGGTTGCCGATGTTGGAGACCAGGAGGTCATAGACCAGCGTCGCGCCCGGATCGCCGCTCCCCGACGCCAAACTCTTCACGGTGCGCAGGTCCGGGTTCCCTCCCGGCGGCGTCGAGGTCGAGCCACAGTTGTCGCCTGGCGGGTCACCCGCTGTCGTCGTGCTCACGCAGGCGGTGTTGCCGATGTTCCCGGGGTTGGCGGGCAAGCTCGGATCGACGACGACGGCGAACGCTCGGGTGAGCGTGGCTCCCGCTGGGACAGTGCCCAGCGGGAGAGTGCACGCCGCACCCGCATTGCCGTTGGGCGAGCACGTCCATCCGGCGCTCGAACCGGCTGCGGAGAACGTGGTGTGGTTGGGGACGGTCTCTTGCACCGTGGCGCTGGAAGCGTCGCGGGTGCCGAGGTTGGAAATCGTCAAGTCGTAAGTAAGGGTCGCGCCGGGCTGCCCGCTTCCGCTGGCCACGCTCTTCGCCATCCGGAGGTCGGGATTGCCGCCGGGCGTGGAGGTCGAGCCGCAGTTGTCCTCCGGCGCATCGCCAGAGGTCGAGGTGCTGACACAGGCGGTGTTGCCGATGTCACCGGGATTCGGCGGCAAGCTCGAATCGACGACGACCGAAAAGGTCCTGGTGACGGAGCTTCCCGCCGCCACGGTCCCCACCCCGAGCGTGCAAGATGCTCCGGCGGAGTTGTTCGGCAGACAGAGCCAGCCAGGAGAAGAGCCCGCGGGAGAAAACGTCGTGTGCGCCGGAACGTTCTCCTCGAGAGTGACGTCGTCCGCCGCCGAGCCTCCGAAGTTGTTGACCGTGAGGGTATAGACCAGGGTGGCGCCAGGGCTGCCGTTGCCAGAGGTCAAGCTCTTCGTCAGCCGAAGATCCGGAGGAACGGGACAGGGTTGGCCTGGATCCCCCGAGATGGCGAAGTCATCCTGAATTTCGGCTGTCGGCGAGGTCCTCTCGTTGCGAGCCGCGACCCCGAGCCCTCCCGAAGTGTTGCTGAAGAAACGGCCGGTGACCTCGAAGCTCAAGACGTAGCTGTCATCGAGCGGGTTGCCTGCGCGCGGGTCGCAGATGTAGTCAAGGATCACGGCCGGATCGGTGATCCCGGTTCCGCTGAGGATCGAGACGGTGCAGCCCTCGATCAGCACCGGCTGGAAAGAGCCGGGGATGTAGGTCCAGAAGTCCGGGTTGCCGAACGGCACCGTGATCCTGCCCCGATCTCCACCCACCGGTGCAGCCGTCCCCACCAGCGTCACCCGGAAGATCACTTGTTCGAGGCAGTTGATGAAGCCGTTGCCGTTGCGGTCGTCAAACGACTGATACGTGAGGTCGAAGCTCTGGGCGCCGAAGCTCGGCCAAGCCAGGAGCAACAACAGACCGATCCCTAGAAACGTGCGTAGACGCATCGAATCTCCTCTTGGTTACCGCAGCTCGAAATCGGCCGGCACGAAGACGTGAAACTGCGTCCCGGCAGGCACTCGGATGACAGGTTTGATCTCCGTGGCTTGGCGGACCACGTCCGAAGCGGCGCGCGCCAGCTCGTTGGCCACCGAGGCGGCCGCGATCTGACGGTTGGAAGCTGCAGCGCCGAGGGTCGCGCTCTCCTGGGGCTGGCCGAGTTGCACGGCCGCTCCGATCGCCGAGAGGAAGAGGGCTCTTCCGAAGACGCCCCAGATGCGTGCGTCGACGCGGCCTCTCAAGCCTCCCGATCCGTCCCGGCCCGCGCTGCTCGCCCCTTCGAGAGCGGCGGTGGTCCCGTTCGGGAGCTCAATCGAGGTCCAGCGCACGACGAGGCGCCTCTGTCCAAGGCCCAATCCCGTGTCGTAACTGCCGAAGACACGGCTGCCTTGCGGCAGGACGACTCTCCCCTGACGGTCCCTGGCATCCGCCTCGATCCAGGCCTCGGCCGGACCGGGGCTTTCCGAGGACACCGCCGTCAACAGGATCGCCGGTGCCCACACCACTCGGCCGAAGTCCACCGCAGGAACGGTCTCCGGGTCCGGCGCTGACGCTTCGTTGACCGCTCCACCCTGAAGCTGGGGAAGGAAGGATCTCCAATCCGGTGGTTGGGGAGGAGTCAAAGGGAAACGGGCAGCTCGCGCACCCGAGGCGGCTCCCGCCTCCCCGGGCTGATCTCTCTGAGAGCCGAAGAGAATCGGCGCCTCGAGCGCCCGCGCGAGGGAGGACGAAGTCCTGCTGTCGACGGGTGGGACCCCCGCCAGCGGGCGGGTGGGCCGGACGGGATAGGGCCGGTAGACTCCCGGAGGCAGCTGATCCTCAGCTTCCCCGGCCGGTACGGCGGCCAGCTCGTCCCGGGCCGCGCCTGAGGCTCCGGCAACAGGTCCGCCACGGGAAGCGCCGCTCATGAAGAGCGGCGAGGCTTCCGGCGGCGAAGCCGGCGGCTGCGCCGCGAGCATCTGGCGAAGCTGCTCCCGGCGCAGCTCCTGCTCACGCTGCCGGGCCTCGATCTCGGCGGTGAACCGATCCGCTCCCGCGCCCGGCGGCCGTTCAAGGAATCGCGGCTCGTTCGGCCCCTCCGGGTTTTCCCGTGCGATCGCCGCCTTGGCCTTGGGATGAGACCCTGGAAAAACCGAGAGGATGATGCCGCCCACCACCAGGCACAGCAGCGCGCCGACCGCGGCCAGGGTACGAGGCCCGAGCCTGCGGGGCTTGGGCGTCAGTTCCTCGTTGCCGGAGCTCATTCTCCGATCCTCCGCACGACCGTCCGATCGCGCTTCTCGTGAGGACCGCTCACCAAGACGAGCTCCTCCGGGACCGCCTCGATGACATAAACATTCCCTTCCAGGCGGAAGGGAACGAGCTCCAGTCCCTCCGCTCCTTGGCGGAAGATCGCGGGAGCCTTCTCCGGCACCTTCTCCAGCCGCACGTAGACGCGCTTGCCGTCGTCGTAGACCTGCTTCGGCTTGATGCCGCGCCAGCCTCCCGTCCAGGAGTACTTGAAGTTCAGGCTCTGCGGCTTCGCGGCACCGGGCTCCGCGGCCACCGGTCCGGGCTGGCCCCGGTCATGCCAGGCCTGAGAGAACCCGCCGTATTCGAAGCGCAGGCGCCGGGGACCGAGCTTCAGCCCGTCGCCCGGACTGCCGCAGCTCCGGGACTTAACCAGCACGTCGTAGATCCGGCGGTCCGTGCTGACCATCAGATTCGTCTCGATCCCGCACTCGGTGGGCTTGAGCACGACGAGCGGCTTGACGCCGCCTTCCTGAGAGAGCTGTACATCCACCTTCCAGCGCTCGGCATCTCCCAGATAGGTCTTGACGACTCGCTCGCCGGTCTCGAGCTCGACCGCGCAGACGCGCAGGGTCTCGCACTGAAGCTCCGGCGCTCCGGTTGCGAACGGAACGACCGTCACCCCGGGTTCCTCCGCCCGCAGAGACGGAGCCAGGACAAGAGACAAGATGCCAGCCAGAGTCCTTACTTTCACGGTCATCGATCAGTTCCTCCTTTTGACTTGTGCCCAGGTGATTTGAGTGATGTAAATGCCCACCGGATTGCGATGAAGCCGCTCCTCGTCCTCCGGCGGATCGATCTTCACGGTCACAAACCCTTCCCATTCCTCCTCATGAGGTGAGCCCCCGATCCCCACCGGCAGATACCGCTCCGACCAACGGACGCGCCAGGTGCTTCGCTCTCGCTTCTGTTGCGGGTTGTCCGGCATGCGGAAAACAGACTCGACGTCGACGGATCGCAAATAGGACCTCGCCAGCACGCGCGGATCGTTTTTGAGGAAGTAAGCGTCCAGGTACTGCTTGGCCGTGGGCTCCCGTCCGGCGAGATAGGCGTACGCCTCCGCGAAAAGAGCCTCCAGGATCCCGGGATCGCTGCTGACGGTCCGCAGCCGCACGATGAAACGGGAGATCTCTCCCATGACGATCCGGTCGTCCACCGTCTTGATCCGCTCGGCCGGACCGAACGCCACGGGTGTGCCGTGGCGATTGACCTCGACGATGTAGGGCGTGATCCTCGCCCTCGACGCGAGAGCGATGAAGGCGAGTGTCAAGATGCCGTTGATGACCAAAGACGCCAGGGCGGCGAGCACCCAATACTGGCGCTGCCGGAGCAGATCCCCCCAGAGATGGAAGAAGGCCTGATCCCCCGCCACGCGCTTTTCGACCGTACCGCCTACGGCCGAAGACCCGCCGTCCGGCAGTCGCTGCTGCGTTCGTCTAAACATCGGCCGCCAAAGCCTCGCGAAGACGCAGGAAGCCGGAGGGGGCGGTCAGCGAGTAAGCCAGCTCCGAGGGGACTTTGATCACCAGCCAGGCGTAGACGATCGCTCCCCCCAGGATCGACAGCGGCAGCCTGAAACCCTGGTCGGGCGTGTAGATCTGCATGCTCAGGATCCACTGCAGACTGATCGCTTGCCCGACCGCTACCAAGAGGTACTGCACGAAGATCTGGACTCCCGTCCGAACCACGGTGACCAGATAGTTCTCCGCCAACGGCGCTGTAAACCGGAAAGGTGCAAAGCCCAGAAACCAGACCGCCCCTGCCATGACGAGGTAGCTCTTGACGAGCGCCTCGACCAGCCTCGCGGCGATCAAGGCGAAGCAGAGGAGAATCCCGAGCCCCACGAGATAAAACAGAAGCGACGAGGGAAACGCCGCGAAGCTGTGCAACGCCCCCAGCCGCGCCGTGGCATAGGTCAGCAACGAGCAGAGCAGCACTCCGCGGTCCAGAACGAGCGAAGGTTGAAGCCCCAGAGTGCCCGAGAGGTCCGCACCGGCTTGATCGAAGCTCAGGATGATCTTGGGGATCCAGAGCGGGAACGAGGTCAGAAAGGCCCAGAAAAGGCCGATGTAGCTGATCTTCTGGAGAAGGGCGGCGGAGAGCTTGCCCACCCCGGCCGAGCCGCCGATGAATCGCAGGAGACCTGCAACCAGAGTAACCGCAAGCTCCAGCAGCACGAGCGACGCGAAGAGGCTTCTCGTGATGCCTGCCGACTGCTCGATCCAGATCTGCGATGCGCTCTCGTACTGGGAGACGACATCCGTCAGAATTCCCGAGGACTGCGCCTGAGAGGCGCCGGCGACCAGAGCCAAGCCGACCGCTAGAAAGGCGATCCGCTGCCTCATCGCGGCATCCACCCGGGAAGGGCCCGGAACGCCCGCGGGGTCTCGTCATAGGTGCTCGCATCGAGGACCGTTCCTTCGAGGAACGCCGCATAGGACTCCCGCGAGCGGGCGGCTTCATTGATCTCATAGGCCCTTGCCACCATCTCGGCATTGGCCTGCGCGGCGTTGATCCGCTCCGCCAGCAGGTCTTGCTTGGCGCTCCAGGAGAGCAGATTGCCGATCCCTTCGAGCACCTGTTCGTGACCTTCCGATCCCTCGATCTCCGCTTCGATCGCCGCCAGGGTTTCGAGATCGAGCTCGCCGGAGGATGTGATCTCTTGAAGCGATTGCAGCGAGAGCCGGGTCGTCTCCAGGGTCCGGTAAAGGGCGCGCCACGAGTCGTCCGAATAATTGATGTATCGCTGTCCCGCGGGGAACGTTTCGTAGAAGCGTTCCTCCAGCCGCTCCGTGTTGTAGAGCACCGCATCCGCCTGGTCGATCAGGGCCAGCAGACGGGAGAAGGCAGGCGAGAGATCCCGCCAGTTGTGGATGTCGAGCTTGGAGAGCGCCTGGAGCTGATATTGGATCTGCTGATACTGGTTGTAGATCTGCTCGGCCTGCGACAGGAAGTCTTCAACAGCCTGAGCGTAGCGCGCGACCTCCGCCCAGACCGAGGTCGCGATGTGTGCCGCATCCGTGACCGGAATCTGCGCTGCGCTCGGGTGAGGAACGCAGACGAGGACCAGAAGAAAGAGTGTCAAGCACCACGTGAAACGACGCATTCGGAGTCTCCTTATGTGATTTGGGCACGACGGCTGAAACGTGTGGCCTCTTCGACACACCCGCACTCGCGCAGCCATTCCGCGACCCAATCCGGGCCGTAGGCTTTCTTGATGCGGAGCGCCTCGGCGACGGACGACTGAAAGGAAAGCCCGGGCCGAGCGCTCAGGAAGGCGAGCTCAGCCCGCCTCAAGCCCAGTTGAAACAGGCGGGAGCCACGAGGCGAGCTGAAGTAGTAATCCCGGCGTGCCTCGGCGCGGGCGATCAGATCGATCTCTCGCGGGTTTAGACCGAAGTCCTCGTAGAGCTCTCGCGCGCCAGGAGCGCCGGCCGCGGGGTTTGGCAAATAGAAGCGAGACGGGCACGACTCGCGGATGTTCGCGCCGGCCCCGTGAGAATCCAGTTGACGCAGGTTCTGAACGGCGAGGACGAGACTCGCGTTTTTCTTGCGCAGTGACAATGCCCATTGCTGAACGCGTGAAGCCCACGCCGGGTGCATGAGCGCAATCCCCGCCTCGTCCAAGAGGATCAAGGTCGGCGAGCCGTCAAGGCCCCTCTCCACCTCGCGCAGCAGACGAAGGAGCACGGGCAGCTTGACCGAGTCGTCGAGGTCCATGAGCGGCCGCGTCTCGTAGACCTCGACGCGGGAGCGCTCGTGCCGCTCGGCTCCAGTGCTGTCGAGCAGGTAGCCGTACGGCCCGTCGCGGGTGTACGCCTTGAGCGCCATCCGCAACTCGACGTCCTGGACTTGGATCATGAAATTGAACAGTGACCGCTGCCCGGCCGCCTCTTCCCGCAGAAGCTCCAAGCCGCGCGCCAAGGCCGCGCGCTTCGCTGGATTCAATGGGACGTTTTGAAGCCCCACCAGAAACTCGATCCATGCGAGCGCCCAGCCGAGCTCCTGCGGGTCCTCGAGGTCGCGGAGCGGCTGAAAATGGATGCCGCCCTCGTCGACGCCCACGAGGCTCAAGGCCACGTCCGGCATCGCCTCGCAGAGGATCCGGCTCGACTGGTCCCGGTCGAAGAGGACGACGCGCGACTCCGGATAACGCAGGAAGTTGAGGAGGAGAGACAGAAGCAGCGTGCTCTTGCCGCTCCCCGTCGGACCCACGATCAACGTGTGGCCGACGTCGCGCGTGTGGAGGTTCAGCCGAAACGGCGTCGCACTGCTCGTCCGTGCGTAGAGAAGCGGCGGCGAGCCCTCCGGAAAGAACGGACACGGGCAGGCCGGTTCGCCCGGCCATTCCGTCGTGAGCGGCAGGAGATCGGCCACCGAGAGGGAGTTGACCAGGGGGCGCCGGACGTTGGCGCCCGCAACGCCTGGAAGGCTGCCGAAGAAGGCGCCGACCGCGCCCACCGTTTCCAAACGTCCCGAGAAGCCCCGGTCCGCGAGCACCTTCAGCACCTGCCGCGCCCACCCCACCACCTCTTCCCGGCTGGCCCCCGCCAGCACCACGACCGAGGTCAGGAATCCGAAGACCGCTTCGCCGGACTCGTTGAGCGCCGAAGCTTCGGCGGCTTCCTCGACCATGGCCGCGGCATGCCGGTTCTCAAACCCCTTCGCCGGCTCCTTGCCGGCGAGCAGGCTGCCGACCGAGGGCTCGGCCCAGAACCACTGCCTCTGCATCCTTCCGATCACGCCCGCCGCCTCGGCAGGCGGAAGGGGAATGAAGCGTGTCGAGTAGCGCAGAGGGAAGGGCAACTCGGATAAGGCGGAAAGCTCTCCCGGCCGTGTCGAGGCCGGCAGGCCCTCGACCGAGACCAGGGCGAGATGCATCTCGCCGACCTTCGGCTCCCACCCGCCGACGAAATCCTGCGGTCCCAGGACGGCATCGAGCAGGATGCCCGGCTCGAAGTCCGCGGCCCGGCCGGCCCCGAGACCCGTCGAGCACTCCCGCAGGTGACCGAGGGTCCGGCCGGAGGGCAGAGCCTCAATCCGCAGGACCGAGGACAGCCGCTCCTCGAGAGCCTTCAAGCGCTCGCAGAAGCCGAGGACCGACCTTTCCCAATCCGCCCGCTGGCTCGCGAAGCCCCGCTCGAACCGCAGCGCGAGCCGCGAGTAGATCTCACGCGGTGGGATCTGGGTGACGGTCAGGATCGTTTCGGTGATGAAGTGCTCACCGGCCTCCGACTCGTATTCCTCTCGCCGCATTCCGTCGAGGAATGCCGTCAGCGAATCCGGGAAAGCCCCTTCTGCGGGATAGCCGGAGGCTCGCCGCCGGATCGCATCGATATGCACGACGTGCTCGCCGGCAAGGCCGAGCAGCACGGAGTTGACGACCGCTGACAGCCGTTCCAGGGTCTCGGCCGTTGAAGTGCTGAAGTCGGGACCCTCGATTGCGAAGCAGCTCGACAGGGTGCCGTCTTTGTTGACGATCACGACCCGGCCGTCGACGACGAGGCCGAGACCCCAGGGCAGCAGGTCGGTCAAGCCTGCATGCGGTCGAGGACGCCGAGCTCTGCCAAACACCCAGCCCGCCAGGGCTGCGCCCGCACCAAAGCCGCAGATGGATAGGAAGCTCATGGCGGGTCACTTCACGAGGGCCGAGAGCGGCCGCTTTCCCTGCGTCCGCCGCAGCTCGGGACGAGCCACGTAGAAGCCCCGATAGGAGAGCGATTCGGCGAAGACGTCGACGGCTCGTGCGTCCCCCTTCGCGAGCCAGACCAGCAGGGGATAGAGGACCACCAGGTCGAAGGCCAGACAGGCGAGGCTCAAAGGACGAATGCCGCCCGCCGTGAACTGCGCGCCGAGGACCGCAAGGAGAAAGAGGGCCGGCTTCTGGGGCATGCCCAGGATCAATGCCGGCCGGATCAAGGACTGGTGGATACGCTGCCGCCGCACCGCGCCAGCTCCTCAGCAGGACGACCGAGGGTCGCGGGCGTCCGGAGCCGTGGGTCCGAAGGAGAGCACCCGCACCGCGAAGAAAAGGACGATCACGAGATTCGCAACGACTCCGCAGGCAACCAGAAAGCCCGGCCGCCAGTCGAAGTCCCCTTCGGCCGACGAGATCCCGAGCGTGTCGAGGAAACCCGGAATCCCGACCAGCAGAGCCCCGCCCGCAATGACCGTCCCGACGTTCTTCATCCAGGGCCGGTCATGCGAAACCATGACGCCCACGATGCCCGCGAAGAACGCCGCGATGATCACGGCCTTGGCGGTCGGACCCGTCAGGTTGCTGGTGATCTTGTCGAACGCCGCGTTGAAGGGCAGGGTCTCGCCGCCAGCGGCAAACGCCGCTCCCTGGAGCGCGACCAGCGCCGTGGCCGCTGCCAGGCTCCGCGCGATCCAACGTCGTCTAGACATGGACAACCTCCCGCGCCGTCAAACCGGCCGTCCTGGACCGGACGGACCCGGGGCATCGAGCTGCATGCCTGTTCAGTTAGCGCGAGAGACACTATATAGAGTCGAGAACGATTCCGCAACCCCCCGAGATACCCAATTCACCTTGACGCAATGGATTCCTGCTAGAATGGCTCGCCAGATGCCCCCACGCCGCGAGCGCCCCCTGCCGAAGCTTCCCATCAGCCTGGAAGCTCTGCCGCCGCCCGAGTCCAAGCGGACCGAGCGGATGATGCTGTCGTTTTCTCCGAGCGAGATGGCGATGATCGAGAAGGCCGCTCGCGAGCGGGGAGAGCAGCCCGCGGTCCTCTGCCGGACGATCATCCTGACGGCCTTCCAGAACTCGGCCATGAGGGCTCTCGCCGGCCGGCCCGACCTCCTCGATCTGAGCCCCGTCGAGCAGCAGCGGGCTCTTCTCGAAGCCTTTTCGATCGAGTAGGGCGCTTCAGGCGAGGCGCTCGAGCTGGTAGCCCCGGCCTTCAAGCCACCCCTGAACCCTCACGATCTCGACGATCTTGGGTGCCGATCCGACCCAGGCCATCTGGACCACGAGCCGGATCACCTCCGTGATCAGGGCGTGCTGCTCCAACTCACCCGACGCCCCCAACCTCGCCAGGCGGTTGAGCCGCAGGAGAGCCCCCGGAGGGCTTCCCGCGTGGATCGTGCACATTCCGCCTCCGTGGCCGGTCGCCATCGAATCGAGGAAAGGGTAGGCGTCGCGGCCCCGGACCTCCCCGATGACGAAGACATCGGGATGGCACCGGACGCCGATCCGGACCAGGTCGTGCAGGTCGACCCGTTTCTCTACGGTCACCATCTTCAAGGTGTCGCGCGCCGGACAGACCACCTCCGGCGTGTCCTCCAGGACCACCACCCGGACATCGGGCCGGAGGGCCACCAGCTCATGAAGCAGGGCGTTGACGAGGTTGGTCTTTCCCGACTTCGTGGCGCCCGAGACGATGAGGCTCTCTCCGCTGGCGAGAGCCTCTTTCAAAACGGCGTACTGCTCGGGCGAAGCCGAGCCACACGCCACCAGCTCGGGCAGCAACAAGATCCTCGCCGGGTGCTTGCGCACAACGAACGTCGCAACCTCGACGAGCGGCGGGACTATCCCCTGGAGCCTGGCTTTGCCGAAGATCTCGGCCGGTAGCTCGGCCGCGATCTCATAGACTCCTTCCTCCCCGCCGAGGGAGATCCCTTCGCGCGTCGCCGCGATGTTGAGGAAACCTCGAATGCTCTCTTCCGTGAGTACGAGAGCCGTCTCCCGCCGGCCACCGGCTCCATCCGTCCGTACCCTGAGATCGTGGTTTACATACACTTCGACGATTCTCTCGTCACAGAAGAGCTCGCAGACGCGAGGCCCCAGGAATCTCGCCATGGCGGCGGCGTACTCAGAATCAGCCATGGACTCGCTCCAAGCCTTCTCCGCCACGCTCCTGCTCCCGGCCGTGCTCTCGCGGTGTGACCTCCGCCTCGAAACCACCGCCTGAGGGACCCGCCAAGCCCTCCGTCTCCAACACGCCCGGAGGCTCATGCCACGCCTCTTCCCTCGTAAAGCGAAGCAGCTCCGGATCGTCGAAGTAGGGCTTCTTCTTGACCACGAGCGGCGCCAGGCCCGGGAGGAACACCACCGCCTGGTCCCGCCCCAGACGCCGGAACTCCGAGGCGTCAAGAAGCGACCGGCCCTGCAGCACCGTCTGCCGCGAGGTGTTGCCTCGGCCGCTTCCCAGGCCACCGGAAGATCTCGACACCTGATCGATCTCGATCGTCTGTTTCCCCGACAGGCTCGAAAGTCTTTCGGCCGTCGCAAGATCCGTGGGAGCAAAGGCCACCTGGACCGCGCAATTGGGGGAGACGGCCTCTTCCCGGCCGAACGCCTGGATCAGTTGGCCTAGGTACTGCACCACGACCAGGAAGCTGGCGCCGTACCCTCGGAAGTAGGCTAGGCCCTGCTCGATCTCCCGGATCGCGCCGAGAACCGGGAACTCGTCGAGGAGGAGAAGGATTCGCTCCTTCCAATCCCAGCGTTTCGAGGCATCCCGCTCCAGGATCGCGCCGGCCAGTTGCGAGACCATGATCCGCAGATGGGGACCCAGCCGGTCCCTCTCGTCGGGCTCGAAGCTAAGGTAGAGAGTGATCGGCCGCTCGCTCGCGCCGGTGATCTCACGCAGACTGAAATCCGACGCCGAGACGCTCCAGGCGAGCACGGGATCGGCATAGATCGAGAGCGCCGCCGAGACGGTCGAGAGCACGCTCGAACGCGTCTGGGGAGACATCTCCAAGATGTTCTCGGCCGCCGCGGCGACCGCCGGATGCGTCGCCGTCGGGCGTCCCTTCGGGTCCACCCATCCGAATCGCAAGGTTGGATCGTGAGGGGCACGGCCCATTTCGTCGATGGCCTTTTTTCCTCCGATCGTGAAAAGTTGGTAGACCTGCGGAAGACTCCCCCATTCCGGGCAGTACTTGCCGTGGAGAAGAGCGCCTACCAGGATCTGGCGCGGCGCCTCGCGCCAGAAGGGATCCGCGTTCGTCGGCACCGTCGCAATCAAGGCACCCGCGATCCGCTGCGCGTCGCGCACGTCATAAGGATGGTCCCGGATTTCGCGCATCGGGTTGTGCCGGGAAAAGCCGGGGCCCCCGGAGGGCGCCCAGCAGAGGACTCGGGAGCCGTGAGCGCGCCGGCGAAAGCCGCTCGTGAGCTTGTAGATCTCTCGCTTCGCATCGAGAACGATCAGAGGGCCGGGGTGTGCCAGCGCGGTGGGGACGACGACGCACGTCGTCTTTCCGCCACCCGGGGGGGCGAAGGCCAGGACATGGGCGTCCCCTCGGAATCGAAGGTAGCCTCCTTCGACGGCACCCAGAACCATCCCTTCCCCCAGTTTCTCTCCCAGCCCGAGGTCCTCGCGCTTGCGCACCTCGTCCCGGCGAGCGAATCGCGCGGAGCCATAGGCGTCGCCCGGCCCCGGCAGCCGTCTCCATGCCGCCCTTAGGCACCACGCTGCACACCCGAAATAGACGGCTCCGATCACACCGCCGAAGGAGATCGCCTGATGAAGCTCGCCCTCCAGGGTCCCGAGGGCCACCAGCTTCCGCATGGCCAGGAGAAAGACAGCCGGCGAGTAGATCGAACCCACCAGCCCCCAGGCCCACCAGAGGCCGGCAAGAGTCAGGGCCAGCCCCTGCGCTTGCCGCTCCTCCCGGAGCTCGCCCAGGCCGAGGCCTACAAGGGCCATGCTTCCCAGCCCGACCCAGAGGAGCCGGCTCGGCCACGAGGCCAGAGCACCCAATTCGGCAGGGTGGCCGAAGGCCCTCCCGAACCACCAGGCCGCGGCCTCGATCCCCGCAAGAGCCGATCCGATGACGAGAAAGACGAGGTACGTGAAGAGGCGCCGCCGCCTCTCCGTCACCTGCCGGGGAAGCTGGTAGAGCTCCTCCGCCATCAGAGAGTCCAGAGCGGCGCGACCCCATCCCGCAACCACGCGGTGGGTACGGGCCCGAAGACGCAAGAGTCCTGGGATGAGGCTGAGGCCCCGCGAACGAAAACCTCACCCGGCGCCACCTGCCAGACCGACTGCCCGCACCGCCCGCTCCCAGGACCTACCACGACGATCCGCTTGCATAGCGGAGCCCGTCCTCCGGGACAGCGCCCGGGGGCGATCCACTTCGCCAGGTGGTGCCGTCTGACCAACTCCGCCGGCAGGCAGAACGTCACCAGAGCCCCCGGCTGCACCTCGAGGCTCGTGACTCGATAGAGCCCCCGAGGGAGGCTCGGTGTCAGGTTGATCGCCAGAAAGGACGCCAGGACATCGGAGAAGAGGAGGATCGCTGACACGAGCGCCACCGCCGGCAGCATCACCGCTGCGAGCCTGCGGCGACGCGAAAGAGACGCCGGAATCAAGCTCCCACCTCCGGAGCGCTTTGCCCTGTCTCAGCCGTACCGACCAGATCCGCGCCCTCGCGCGCGGCTCTACGACGGCATTGCAGGATATGCCCAGCGACCTTGCGTTGCTCGGGGTGCCAGTATCCACAAAGCCCGCACGCTGCGTGTGTGGGTTTCGGCGCTGGCGGTGCGGGAGCGCTCCTTGACGCCTGCTCGGCCGCCGCTCGCAACGCCGCGATCTCCAATTCGAGGGATCCGCGCCGCGCTTCCTCCTCCGCGATCCGGCCGAGCAAGTGCGTCTCATAGCTGTCCGCGAGACCGGAGGCCTCGCGGACGACGTCAGCCCATAGGCAGCCGCAGACGCAGAGCGTCGACAAGAGGCCCAGGCCGGCGCCCCACGCGACCTGGAGACCGCGGGATCCGAGGATTTCCCAAACCGGCACCGCCTCCAGTCCGGAAACGGAGAGCGGAACGATCAAGGCATTCAGCAGGACAGTGATCGACACCCAAAGGCCGGCGAGACCGGCATGGCGCCGGGAAATGACGGCGAATCCGACATAGACCTCGGCAAGTCCCACCAGGACGGCTAGCGCCGTCGAGCTCAACCAGAGCAGGGCCGCCCGGGTGTCTGAGGACACCTCCTGACGGTCCGCAGCGAGGACGACCAAACCCAGGCGGGGCACCAGGGCGAGGATGGGGAACAAGGAGATCCAGCGGCCAGGGCGGGACATGCGCCCCAGTATAAGCCAACTCCAAGAGTAAGCAAACAGTACCGGCGGAGGCCGTGGGCTCGGCCCTTCCCTTTGCAGTCTCGCCGCTCGCGGCCGGCCGTCCAGGCAAACCCCTCCGGGGCGGGCCGGAGGCCCGGCCTGGACGGGCCGGCCTTGTGCGAGCGGCGCCGGCGCTCACGCGCCTTTCCCGGTGGCGAAAGGGCCGGACCCACGGCCTCCACGCCGGAATCTCCCGGGCGTGACCGTAAGGAGACCTCCATGAGCCGACGCCGCGAGCACCCCATCCCCAAGCTTCCCATCAGCCTGGAAGATCTGCCCTCGCCCGAGTCCAAACGCTCCTGCCGGCTTATGCTGTCGCTCACGGACGCTGAGCTGGCCATGATCAGGAAAGCCGCCCGTGAGCGTGGGGAGCAGCCAGCCGTCCTCTGCCGCACGATCGTTCTGACCGCCTTTCAGAATTCAGCCGCGCGAGCGCTGGCCGAGCGGCCCGACCTTCTCGAGCAGAGCCCGGCGGAGACTCACGAAGCGCCTGCTCGAAGCCTTCGCTGCCGACTAGGGCCAGGCTCTTCGTGACGGCGCCGACGGCTCCCTCTTGGGGAGTTGCGGCGCCGTCTGAGTTCGACATAAAGTTAGCCTTGTGCTAACTGAACAGGATCTCCCTTCGGAGTCCCCGAAGTGCTTGGCGGTCGATCCGCTCCGGGCGGCCTTCGTTGGGTGAGCCTCAGCCTTCGCGCAGCAGGGATCTCGAACGCCTGGCGCGCGAGGCTCTCGCCATCGGCCACGAGCAGGCGAAGGAGGCCGGCGCCCTGGGCTACATGGCCCGGCTCCTCGTGCAGGCGACCCTGCCGCACAAGGACCCGGGCCACGGCGTCTCCACCTTCGAACGTTCCAACGGCGACTTTCACCTGCTGGTCATGGCGCCGCCGAGAATCGGGCTCCCCTGGGGCAAGTGTCCGCGGGTCCTGCTCTGCTGGCTGGCCACGGAGGCCGTAAGAACCCGCTCGCGCCACATCGAGCTCGGCCCGAACCTCTCCGCCTTCATGCGCGAGCTCGGCCTGGTGCCCACCGGGGGGCGCTGGGGCACCATCACCCGGCTCCGCGACCAGGTCCGGCGACTCTTTTCGAGCACCATCCGGTGCTCCTACACAGGACCCGGGCGCTTTGAAGACTCAGGGTTCGTCATCGCCTCCCGGACCTCGCTCTGGTGGACCCCGGCCGAGCCCGAGCAGCCCGACCTCTTCGGCAGCTTCGTCGAGCTGTCGCAGGACTTCTTCCAGGCCGTGATCGACCGGCCGGTCCCGGTCGATCTCCGCGTCCTTCGCGCCCTGCGCTCTCCGCTCGCCCTGGACATCTACTGCTGGCTGACCTACAGAGCCTCCTATCTCGGCCGGCCGGTCGAGATCCCTTGGCCTGCTCTGGCTCTCCAGTTCGGCGCCGGCTACGCCGATGTCCGGAAGTTCCGCTACTTCTTCCTCCGCCAAGCACGCTCCGTCCTCAAGCTCTACCCGGAGGCCCGGATCTTCGAGGGCGACAACGGTCTGGTCCTGCGGCCCGCCGCTCCCCACGTCTCCAAACGGCTGCCGGCCTGAGCAGGGGACTTCCCGCCGCGAAAGACTCCGCGGATTTCACGCTTTTTCCACGCATAATCGCTGACGCTCCCGCCCTCGGAAGGACGGTTTTCCACGCATAATCGCTGACGCTCGCCACGCATAATCGCTGACACATTCCCTATAGCTTCTTTTCCTGTAGTAAAGACCTTCCAGTAGTAGGGAGACCCGGGGCTGTGGAAAACGAGCCGGGCGGACCTTGCAGGCTCTCCGGACGGGGATGAGGCAAGCTCGACAGGCAGCAGAGCGAGTGGAGGAGCGCTCCGAGCGGCGCTCCAGACGCTGGAAGCGAGGATCGAGCGCCCTATGAGCGGCGCTCAGGGCACGCTGCGAGCGCGGCAGCGGCGCTGGCTGCCCTTGATCGACGCCTACGCTGGCGTGTCCGGCGCCGCCGGCCGGGCTCTCCCCTTCATCTCCTCGGGCTCTCGCCCTCCGGGGATTCCGGTCCGATCCCTCACGCGCCTTCGCGCCTCCGCGCTCCGGGCAGCGCGCTGGCGCGCTCGTTGAGCACCGCTCCGCGATCCTATTCCGCTCCCCCTCGGCGGACCGCGACGCTCCATGGCATTCGCCATCGAGCTTCCCCCCTCCCGACCCGCGGGTCCGCCTCCCGCACCCCGGCAGAAAGCGCCGGCGAGCTCCACCCCTGAAGCCATCATCCGAAGAAGGGAATCCTCGAAGCTTTCACCTCCAGCCTCGACTCCAGTTGACGACAGCGTAAGGACCTCCGGTTCTCCTGCCCGCCCTTTCTGCGGCCATGGTCTCGGACGGCTTCGAAGCCGTCAAGGCAATCCCTTCGGGTCGGCCTGCGGCCGAGCCTTGACCGCTCCAAAGCCGCCCGAGCCCCGCCGTCCAGAAAGGCGGGCAGGAAGGCCCAGACGCCCGAAACAGGAGCCGTGGATCGAAAAACCATCACCATCGAGAGCAAACCGAAGCGCGAAGGCCAGAAGAGCCGTTCCTTCAGCGTCGAGCTGCTGGCCTACGTCCTGGCCAACGATCTCTGGGAGCTCGGCTCGGGAGCCAAGGAACGCTCCTTCCGGCCGGTCTTCATCGCCTATGCCGGCACCGACCAGGCCTCCCGCGCCTTCTCCGCCAACCTGCGGAGCGGGCGGCCGGCCGTGGTCGAGGGAACACCAGCCTCACCACCCGCTTTGAGGTTCCCCGTTCCGCCGGCTTCCGCTACGAGACCTTCTCCCGCGAGGGTGCCACGCTGACCCTGGCCTACCTTCCCTCCGTCTTCAGCTTCCAGCCGGCCACGGCCGATGTGGACGAGATCTCCTTTCTCTGCCTGCCTCCCACCTGGTGGGTGGACGAACAGGCCCGGGCGATCGGCCAGGCGATGGGGCGAGACGCCCGCGAGGCCGCCATCGCCGCGTACTTCGTCGCCTATCTCGATCAGCGATCGCCTCTCCCCATCGCCAACGATCTGGGCTTTCACCTGAAGCTCTACCGCGCCGCGCTGAAGGAGCCTGGTGCCAGACGGGCTCCGGCACCGAATGGAGACCCGGGCACGCTCTTCCACCTCGGTCTGGAGGCCGTGGGCTTCGAGCCCGCCCTCTACTGCAAGGTCGATCACCCGACCTTCGCTGAGTTCCTCAAGACCCAGACGGCTGCGCATCTTCCCTCTGAACAGGAGACGACCGACCATGGCACGCCCGCAATCTATCGCCCTCGGCGGGTACTTCCCGACCCCGTCCCCGCTGCTGCCCAGCTTGGCCTCTTTGGTTAGCTTCGCCTCTCAGGACCAGCCCCATGTCCTGGTCGATCCCTGCGCCGGGGATGGCGCCGCCATCGCGGAGCTCCGGAAGCGCTGGTTCCAGCAGTCCGAGCGGGAAGCCTCCATCTACGCGGTGGAGCTCGAAGAGCAGCGGGCCAAGGACCTGCGGCTTCGCTTGAGCCTCAACGCGGCTCTCACCGCGATGTAGTCGCTCCACTGCGACGCCTTCCACCTCGACATCACACCCCAGGACGGAGCGTCGCTTGCTCTACCTCAATCCGCCCTATGACTTCGACAAGGTCCATGGCCGGCTCGAGCAACGGTTCCTCGAACGGTGGACCGCGGCCCTCCTGCCTGGGGACGGCGTCCTCATGTTCCTGGTGCCGTTCTACGCTCTTGCAGGCGAGCGCCGGATTCCTCGCCTGCAACTACCAGGACATCCGCGCCTGGCGCTTCCCGGAGGCTTTCTTCGAGGCCTTCCGGCAATGCGTTCTGGTCGCCAGGAGACGCAGCGCCCGCTTCCGGAGAACCCTCTGGACCAGAGGCGAATCGAGCGCTGGGCGGGCGACGCCAGCGCCATGCCGGAGCTCCGGGAGCTCTCGGAGGATCCCGTCTTCCGCGTGTGCGCCGATCGCGCGGGCCTCGAGCTCGAAGAGGTTCCTCTCGACCTCCCGGGTCTGCTGAACGGTTTTCGGCCGTGGCACCGGGCCGGCTTCGCGGGTCTCAACCGCGACCGTCCGGGACATGATCGGCGCCAAGTTCCCGGTCGCCCAGCCGCCCCGCCCGGCCCACATCGCCCTCGCCCTCTCGGTCGGAACCCTGAACGGCAAGAGGCTCAAGCCGAACCGCCCGGGACTTCCTCCGATCCTGGTCAAGGGCAGCTTCCGGCGCGATTTCCACACGGTCGAGGAGCGCTTCAACCAGGAGGGCGAGAAGGTCGGCAGCATCAAGGTCCAGCGCCCCAGGCTCACCCTTTCCGTCCTCCGGCTCGACACGCTGGAGTTCCTGGAGCTCAAGCCCGGAGCGGCTCCCTCGGGCGCAACCGACCTTGCCGGACTTCAACAGCGCCGATCTGGTCGAGCACTATGGCGAGAGCCTCGGGCTCCTGATGCGCGAGCAGTTCCCGGCGCTCCACGATCCCGCCAATCCTGCCCACCAGATGGAGCTGCCGCCGCTCGACCGCGAGCCCTACCGGGTCCAGAGCAGACGCCATCCTCACCGGCCTTGAAGCTCCTCGCTCAGGGGGAGAACCCCCAGGCCATCGCCGAGGTCGGCACGGGCAAGTCGACCGTCTCGCTCTCGATCGTCGGAGCGCTCTCCCCCCTCTACTTCCGAGCCACCGTGAGGGAGCTTCGCCGCCTCGGCTTCGACACCTCCCGGCTCTCCCCCGTCCGGCGGACCCTCATCATCTGCCCGCCGCACCTGCTCAAGTCCTGGCGGGATCAGGCCGCCGCGGTCCTCCCTCATCACCGGGTGGTCACCGTCGAGAGCGATCGCCGACCTCCACCAGGAGGCCGAGATCTACGTGCTCTCCCGGGAGATCGCCAAGCTGGGCCACGGCGTTGAGGGAGTCGGCGAGGCGGCCAGCGATCCTGCTGGCGCGGCGTCTGCCCGCGGTGCGGCACCCGGCCGGAGATGAGCCCCGAGAGACTCGCCGAGACGCGCGCTCGCTGCGACGTCGGTGAGCCGCCTGCCGGTCAACGAAGCGGCCCGCATCGCCGAGGACCTGGCGGCCGTCCTGACCGGCACCTACCCCTACGATCCGCTGGTCCGCTCCCTGGTCTCCCGCCACCGCATCCTCGCGATGGGCTCCCTCCGTCCTCCCAGAGGTCGAGCGACGGACAGGAGACGGGAAGAGCCCGAGCTTCCAGCGCCGGGCCCTCTCCCGACCGGCGACCGCCTGCGGCCCATCGCGCTCCGGCTCTGTGAGTCTGGCGGCTGAGGCGTTCATCGGACTACCGCCTGCGGGAGGTCCTGGAACAGGTCTGCCGCGCCGGCGGGCTGGAGTCCGAGATCGCGGAGCTTCTCCGAGCCCGCGCCCGCCAGCTCCTCGACTGCCGCCGCCGCGGCGCTCGAGGAGGCCCAGAGCGAGTACCACGAAGCGTCTTCAGGCCCCGCCGGCGCAGCGGCGAGCTCCTGGAGCTCGCGGCCAAGCTCGAACGGCCGGCAGCCGAGGGAGTCCTATCGAGCTCGCGTGGCACGGGCTCTGGATCAGCTCAACGAGCTCGGCCGCTGGGAGGAGACCGAGCCCTGCGGCGAACCTCTCTTCCAGGCCACGCCCGAGCCCCGCCGCTTCCCGCTCGCCCGCTACATCCTCCGCTACTGCCGGCGGAAGTTCGGCATGCTCATCGTCGACGAGTGGCACGAGTACTCGAACAAGGGCTCCGCCCAGCAGAAGGCCGCCCACCGGCTGGTCGAGCTGCCCGGCGTCCCCACGCATCGCGTTGACCGGCTCGCTCATGGGCGGCTACGCAAGCATCCTTTTCGCCAATCATGTGGGCGCTCTCCCAGCGCTTCCGCCGGCAGTTCCGGCCGTGGGAGCAGCAGGCCTTCATCACCGCCTACGGCTACCGCAAGATCTACGTCCCCGTCGGCGCCGAAGCCGTGGTCTCCGAGGTCGTCGGCTACGGCTCGCAGAGCGACCGCGAGCAGACCCGCGAAGCGCCGGCGATCCGCCAGATGGGTCAGGCCCCGGGGGTGCTTCCCAGCTTCATCCTGGAGCACCTTCTCCCGGTCGCTCTCATCATGCACAAGGAGGACCT
The DNA here is from genome assembly GCA_963832495.1 of uncultured Acidobacteriota bacterium. Lineage (GTDB taxonomy): Bacteria > Acidobacteriota > Thermoanaerobaculia > Multivoradales > UBA5704 > DATARR01. The sequence continues at coordinate 118,570 of CAWHUF010000008.1, forward strand.
CGACGAGGAGCTGCCGCCGTGCGCCGAGCTGCCCGTGCCCGATCAAGGTCGCCGAGGACGACGGGACCGGCCAGGAGATGCTCACGGAGTTCCGCCGCCTCCTCTCCGAGCTTGACCCGGCAGATCAAGGCGGACCGCTACACCCAGCTCGCCGGCAAGCTCTGGGGCGCCATGTCCGAGCTGCCGTCCTACCTCGACCGGTGCACGGGCGACCTGAGGAGTTCGTCCTCAGCTACCCCAAGGACGTGGGAGGCGCCGTCGTCGCGACCGGGAAGATGTTTCCCTCCTCCTGGATGACGCCCAAGGAGCGGTGGATTCTCCACCGGGTCCGCGCCTCGATCGAGGAGGGCCGCAACGTCCTTGATCTTCCTGCGCCACACCGGAAGCTCAGGCCTTCCCGCCCGCTATCTCCGGCTCTTCAAGGAGCACCTCGGCCAGCGCGCCGTCTTCCTGGACGTCAACAAGGTCAAGGCCGCCCAGCGAGAGGACTGGCTCAACGAGAACGTCATCGAGCCCGGCCGCCGCATCCTCATCACCAACCCAAGGCGGTCCAGACCGGCCTCAACAATCTCGTCGCACTTCTCCCGCGCGATCTGGGTCGAAGGCGTCGACTACGACGCCCGGGTGGTGCGCCAGGCCAACGGCCGCATGCACCGGATCGGCCAGACGCTCGGACGTGACCGATCGAGGTCCCGTACTACGCCGGCACCGTCCAGAAGACCGCGCTCGATCTCGTGGCCCGCAAGGTCTCCTCCTCGGTCCAGGTCGACGGCCTCTCGATCGAAGGAGCCCTGGAGAGCGCCGGGGCGGGCGAGGGCAGCGACGAGGCCAACCGGGCGGCCATGGGCATGGGCCAGGCGATCTATGAGGCTTGGGCCACCCAGTGAACCGATGACGGGACCCAGCCGTGAAGCCCATCTTCTATCTCGGCACCCACCACCCCGATTGGCTGGGCAAAGCCACCGTCCCTCTCTTGGTCTCCAGGAATCGGCTCGCGGGCCGCCGCGGCTTCCCGCGAGCCACGGCGCGATGGGCGCTCGACAGCGGCGGCTTTACCCAGCTCTCGCTCCAGGGTCGCTGGACGATCTCGGCCGCGCAGTAGGCCCGGGAGGCCCGTCTCTATTTTCAGGAGATCGGACGGCTTGACTTCGCGGCTCCCCAAGACTGGATGTGCGAACCGTGGATTCTCCAGAAAACCGGCCTGTCGGTTCACGCCAGCAGCCTTGGTCTCTAAAAACATTCCAATGAGAAATACAGATCCACTCCTTCGCCCTCGGGACCGCCCCTGCGCCCGCTTTTATACCCGAGGGGCGGCCGCCCGCAAGGCCAAGCCCTCCGGGCGCGCTGCGCGCGGCCTTGACGGCCGGCCTCTCGTCCCCTCGGGTCCGGCGGGTCTCCATGAACGGCCCCAAGCACGAAAGGAGCTGACCAAATGAAAAGAAAGGTTAGTCCCATCACCGCAGATACCGTCGCCGGTCCTCCCGAACCGCCGGCTCCCCCGCCCAGTCCCGAGATCCAACAGGTCGCTCTTCGGCTCATCACCCCCAGCCTCTACCAGCCTCGAGGTTCTAATCCCGGATGCCGAAAATCCGGAGCTCCTCGAGCTCGCAAGATCGATCCGGGCCAAGGGCGTCATCCAGCCTATCCTCCTTCGCCCCTTCGAAGGGGCTTCCAGCTCGTCGCCGGCGAGCGCCGAGTCCGGGCTTCGCGCCTCGATCTGCCCGACCTCGATGCGATCGGGCCTGCACCTCTCTATATCCCAGCCATCGTCCGCGAGCTGTCCGACACCGAGGCCGCGGAGATCACCGTGGAGGAAAACCTCCGCGGAAGGACCTTGCTGCCGCTCGAAGAGGCCACGGCGTCCACACTCTCCTGCTCCTCCACAAGGGAGATCCTTTGGCCGTCGCCGCGCGGCTCGGCCAGACCCCAGCCTGGGTGGCCTGCCGCGCCCGAATCCACAGCAACCTCTCCCGGCCTGGAAGGAGCTGCTCGCCGAGCCGGATAGCCCCTTCCGGTCCTGGACCGCCGCCCACATCGAGGAGGTCGCGAAGCTCGCGCAGGAAGTCCAGGACGAGATCCTCCGCAGCTTCAACTTCGAGCATGGACGTCGAGCCTCACGGTCCCGGAGCTGCGCCGCTGATCTCGAGATCTCACCCGAAGCTCGGCCGCGCTCCCTTCCCGCTCGACGACGAAACCCTCCTTCCGTCGGCCGGTGCCTGCACCAACTGCCTCTGACCACCCTGGCCAGCGCCTTTCCTCTTCGCCGAACCAGGGGGACATGCCCCGGCCGACATCAAGGAGGCCCGGTGCCTCAACCGCGCCTGCTGGATAGAGAAGTGCCACCGCTCGGCCGAGCGCGCCGCGGCGCAGCTTCGCGGCGAGCACCCCGAGCTCCTGATCGTCGCTCCCCGCGAAGCGACCCGCCGAGGAGATCCCGCCGAGCTGGCGCGGTGGCGGCCACTGCTGCCGGCCCATGCGTACGAAAAGGTCAAGAAGAGCGCCGAAGGCGCGCAGCCCGCGATGGTGGCCGGGGGTTCCAGACGGGCAAGCTCGTCTGGGTCAGGCCCACCTCCCGGTGCGCCCCGCCGCCAGCCAGAACCGGTGACTCCACGGCCGCCGCATCCACGCCTGAAGCCGCAAGCGCCCCCACCCGGGACCTCCTCGCCGAACGCCGGACAAGCACATGAACCGCAGGATCGCCCGCATGGCCGAGCTCACCAAGGAGCTGCTCGAGGCGTGCGACGGCAAGACCCCTCTCCTTCAGATCCTCGTCGCTCTCGCCCACGTCTTCGGCACGCATCAGAGCCGCAAGGGAGCGTGGCATATACGGCTCGCCGAATGACCCCTGGGCCGACTTCGCAGCCTTCTGCGAGCTCCCCGACGAGGAGGCCGCCTCCGAGATCTGGACGGGCCAGCTTCAGCCCGTCCTCGCAAGCCGCCTCCAGTACTGCGGCCCGACGATGCGGCGCGGCTCCATCGGCGAGATCGTCGCCGCCTTGAAGCTCATCGGAGCGAGCTACGCCGACCTCTATCGCAAGTCGCTAAGGAGCTCCCCGAGCCCAAGGCCTGGGCCAAGCTTCCCGGCTACGAGCCCGAGGATCTCGATCAAGAGCCGCCGGCTCCGAGTGAAAACTATCCCTAGGTTTGAGCTGCCAGGCGACTCGGTCGTGGGGGGACAAACCCCTGAGCTTGGAGCGATCCCTGCCTGATCTTCCCGGTCTCGGGGACTTTCCTCCCCCGGGGACCGCCCATCCTTTTCCGCTGAAACGGAGCACACTTCCCAAAAAGGCGACCAAATCTCCATAACTCATGAGGATCTCGGTGCGGCAGATAAGCCAGTGTTGGGCTCAAGGAGACATGGAAAAACGATCATCCTTCGACAACATGGAATTTCTGTCTCAACCATGATCCTTCGGCTCCGATCGTCGCACAGGATTGCGATCTTAGTGATTTCCCCAATGTTTCGAACGGAAAGCCTTCGCAAAACCAAGGACCCTTCGTATACTAGCCACCCATGGATACTTCTAACCCGGCGCAGTTTTCGCGACTTCTTCTCAGCTTGGCGCGGCACAAACGCGAAAGTGAGAGCCTTTCAGAAAAAGCAGATCCCCTTCCTGAGGCCGCTTGGCAGCGCCTCCAACATCTAAGCACCCTCTTTGAGTCTGAGCTTAGCTTCGCGGATTCCTTTCTAGCCGACGATCCACCCAGCTCTCGCGTGGAGATCCTCCTCACCAACTCCTCGCACCTTCGCAAGGTGGCGATTCTCCAACGGTTCATTGAAAGAGCTTATTCTTTCCGTCTCGATCAACCCGCAGACGGATTGCGGGTTACTGACGATCTCATCGCCTGGACGAAGGACGATCCTTCACCGCTAGTTGCGGTCATCCGCGGCCGCGCATGGATGGAACGGGGGAACTTCCTTCGGATCCTTGGCGACCCGGCGGCAGCCTATGGAGCGCTTGCAGAGGCATCCCGAGAGCTTGAAGCCAACGGGTCGGATCCGTTGGAGCTCGCGCGTTACCAGGAGCTTCTAGGGACGCTCGAGAGAGACTGCGGGAATTTCGAATCCGCGATCGATCTCCTGAGAAAGGCGCTCGCGAAAGTACGGCGGTGGGGAGACACTTACTCGCTCAGCGTGTATTGATCGCGACTTCGCTCGCTGAGTTTATAACAACAACTTTGAACAGGCTCATGTATTGCTGGATGAATCCTTCCGAGCCGCCGAGCCCGAGCCCGACAGCCTGCTGTTTCTAGGATTCTCTGCTGTCAACAAATTGCTTGTCTATCTCTGGAGCGGGCAACCGCACAAAGCCTACCAGGCTCTCCTCCGGGTCCGGAGCCGCCTGGGGTCATCCTGGTTGCGAGATTTCCCTAAACCAAATCGAGTTCACGCCTTATGGACGGAGGGTCAGATTCTCAGCACTCTTCGGATTGACGACGAGGCCATCGCTCTCTTGAGGAAGGCCCGGGAATTCTTCATCCGCTCGGCGCGTGGTTACGAGGTGTGCCAGATTTCCCATCGAGCTCGCCTCGAATTACGCTGCCCAGAAGAGAGTCGACGTGCGCCGCGAGCTCGCATTTGGTTTTCCGTTCTGTTCTCCGAAAAGGCCCCTTGATGATCACGCAAGGACGCCGTTATCCATCTTCAAGGTACCCTTGAACATCAGGGCTACCTTGAGGCCGAGCAGATCTCCCATTCCGTCACTCACCGGCTCGACTGTATCCATCGAACCCCCCTCCAATCACTCTGCTCATAGACCCAGAAACGTCCCACCCACAGCGAGCAACGTCTATCCGGAGCTGTGCCCATGATCCGAAGCGGTCCCGGCTCAGGAGCTTAGATTAAGATCTTTGGAGTCCGTTTCGAAGCCGATGGGCCTGATAAGCTATGCATTCTTCAAAACGGAAGGAGGAGGGCAGATGAGTAAGCGACGCAAAGTGACGACCTCCGGAGAACAACCGCCGGGATGTCCGGTACTCCCGGTGCTGGCGGGGGCGCCGGAGCTCTTGGCCCGGGCTGAGCGGCAGCGTCAGGAGCTGGTGGCGCGGCTTCGGGTCGTCTCCGAGCCGGGGCCGCCGGACACCCCGACGTCATTGCCAAGGCGCTCTCAAAGGCCGCGTCGCGGATGGTGGATTTGCTATTGGGCCACGCTGAGGCCGAGTACTGGGCCGAGGAGCGCTGGAGGGCCCATTTCTGGTCCCGGTCTGCGGAGTCACGAAGATGCTCACCGTGAGAACCCTCCTCCAGCCTACGGCCGAAAGCCTCACCCTGCGCTGATCACCCCGCATCCCCGCCACCGCTCCTGGTTCCTACGAGGGAGAACCCGTGCGAGTCACGCATTCTTCCGGAGAAGCCTTGGAGGAACCGCATCCTAATAATGGCGGCCTGTCGTGCTGGTGGAGGAGCTGAAACTGCTGAATGATTTCTTCGGGGCTCACCCGCTGCAGGAATTCCAGGGGTCCGGCCCGCCGGGCGCCGGACCCGAAGCCTCCAAACCTCAAGGCGGCCTCTCTCCGAACCTTCAGGGAAGACGATCCGGCAATCTTTGACGTCCGGATTGAACTGACGTGTCGCTTCTCCCCACCGTCCTCGCCGATACAGGAGCGCTCCTCGAAGTAGCCATAGAGGCTCGAACCCTCTCGCCCTTGCGGGACGACGCAGACGTCCTCAATCCCGCAGTAGTCTGTGCCATACGCCTTGCTCCCATAGCCGCCGGTGCCTACGGAGAGGGGGAGGGAAGGCTCCTCTCCCCAGGTGTCTCCCATCTTCTCCTGATCGATTTCTCTCTACTCTCATCTTGACCTTTCCAGGTGGGCCATCCGGCCGGAACGCTGCGGGCTCCGAAAAGGGGGAGATCCCCCAGCCCGACCGTAGAGGGTAAAGCGCTGGGGCTCGGCGGGGTCGATCCATCCTCAACGGTGCGCCTCCTTCCGTCTCGTGGGCCGCTCATCAGCGCTCGCTTTTTACCCGAGGGGCGGCTGGCTGCAAGGCTAAACCCCTCCGGGGCGCGCTGCGCGCGGCCTTGTCAGCCAGCCTTTTCTCCCCTCGGGTCTTTACGAGACGTGACGAACGGACCACAAAACGAAAGGAGACACACTATGAAGACGACGACCGCCACCGAGCCCCAGCGCTTCACCCTCTACGGCAACCTGGGGGATGACCCGAAAGCCCACAGCATCCCGGCCAAGACCTTCACCAAGATGGTCTACGACGAGATCATCGACGATGCAGTCGAGAAGGAGTTCACCTACGAGGAGCGCAACTTCCTCACCTACTCCGTGGCCACCGGCGGCTATCGAGGACAAGCCCACTCGCTGGATCTACTGTGTCGATTGGGAGGGCTGCGCCTTCCGAGCCCGCAAGGGCGACCGGCTCGAGCTCTATGGCTACTTCGAGGAGCGCTCCTACATCGACAAGAACGACGAAGCGAAGACCATCCGCCAGTTCGTCGTCGAAAATTGCCGGATCGTCTTCCTGAAGGTTCGGAGAGAGGCCGCCTGAAGTCCCGGCTCCGGGGCCGGCCCTGGCGGGCCGGCCCCTAGAGATTCTCAGAATTTGACTCTAGATTGAAAGGATGCTTCCCATGACGATGCTGATCTTTATTTCTTGAGGCGGATCCTTTTTCTGTCACCTTCACCGTTACTGAGAGCCTGTGGACCGGGCAACGTGATCGATGCCTTTTCTCCAGGTCCTCCGCTTCATATAGCCATCCATTGCCACTGACATTCATCCCTCGTCGATTCTCGTCTGAGCCTCCTTGCGATGGGGTGCCGCTCGTCCCCGGCGCCGGTCTACGCGAGGGATCGGTGGGGCCGCAAGGCTCCCCCTGACGGGCGCGCTGACGCGCGGCCTTGACGGCCCCACCCCGACCCTCGCGGCCTCGCGCCTCCGGATCGAGCGGCACCCCATCGAAAGGAGGCTTTCCTTGCAAGCAACAGAAGTCAAGCGCGTTACGGTTACGAGCTGTACCCTTCTCGGAATCGAAGCACAACCTGTTGAAGTCCTTCTGCTCGCCCAACCGGGCTCAACCGGATTCCAGCTTCACGGCCTTTCACCTCAAGCGGCCCGCGAGTCTCGTGAACGAGTCCGGGCCGCTCTACGCCGGCTGAGTTTTGACCTGCCTTCCGGTTCGATCGAAATCACCTTCGATCCGGCTCAGCTCGGGCTCAGCCATCCGAGCGTCCATGATCTCGCGATCGCTCTTGGCCTGCTTGCCCTCTCCGGTCACGTCTCGCCCGATGTCCTTCAGGGTCGATTGATCTGCGGCGAGCTCGCCCTGGATGGAGCCATCCGCTCCGTACGGGGAGGCCTCTCGATCGCAGAGCTCGGAGAGCGGCTCGGTGTCGCGGAGGTCCTCCTGCCCTCAGCGAACGCTCCCGAGGCGATTGCCCTTGGAGCTGCGCCGATCGTCAGCGTCCGCTGCCTGACAGACGCTGTAGAGCACCTTACGGGCGCCCGACCCATTGAGGCCCTGACCACGGCTACGCCCTTGCTTTCCGATCTGTCGCCCGAAGTCGACCTCTCAGAGGTCCGAGGACAGGAGACTGCGAAGAGAGCCCTAGAGGTCGCCGCCGCCGGTGGGCACCACCTTCTGTTGCTCGGGCCTCCTGGTTCCGGCAAGACCATGCTCGCCCGCCGGCTGCCCTCCTTGCTGCCGCCGCTCACCCTTCCGGAGGCAGCCGCAGTCACGAAGATCCATTCCCTGGTGGCCGAGGTTCCGCCAACCGGCCTCATCCTCAGGCGTCCCTTCCGGAGCCCACACTGCGGGACCAGCAGCGTAGGGCTGGCCGGGGGCGGCACCCTTCCTCGCCCGGGTGAGGCGAGCCTGGCCCATAACGGCGTCCTCTTCCTGGACGACCTGCCGGAGTTCCGACGCGAGCCCCTGGAATCCCTGCGTCAGCCTCTCGATACCGGCTTCGTCAGGCGCAGGGCTGGCCGGGAGGGCCATGTCCAGTTCCCGGCCCGCTTTTCCCTTCTCGCAGCTATGAATCCCTGTCCTTGCGGTCATCTAGGAGATCCGAAATATGACTGCCGCTGCCCACCTCCGCTGATCGACCGGTATCGGGCCAGGATTTCGGGACCTCTCCTCGACCGGATTGACCTGCATGTTGAGGTCCCCGCGGTAAGTCTCAAGGAGCTGCGCTCTTCGGCAGGAGAGAGCCACAGGCCGTAGCCCGGAGAGTGGCAGCAGCCCGGGCCGTCCAGCTCGAACGCTTCGGCCCCGTCGAGACGCCTTACAACGCCGCCATGGGGGCAGAGTCCTTAAACCGCTTCTGCGCGGTCGATGCAGCCGGGCGTGCACTGCTCGACGCCGCCTTCGAAAAGCTCGGCCTCTCCGCCCGCGCGCTCGACCGCGTGCTCAAGGTGGCACGCACGATTGCCGACCTCGCGGGGAGTGACTCGATCCGCTCTACGCACCTCGCTGAGGCGATCCAGTACCGAGTGTTGGACAGGGCTCAGATGCGGTGAAGAAGCTCTTCAGTTCACCACTATGACAGTTCTCAAGCCAAGGAGAAAATCTCATGAATCCAACCATGCGTTTTGAACTTCCCACCTGCCCGGAGTGTGGACAGCGAGCCACGGGAGCCCTCGAGATCATCGAGGCTGTAGCCTTGTTGAAGTTCGTCTCCGAAGACACCGCAACCTATGCTGGAGAAACTGTGCCGGGTGAACAGTACTCGCTCGGCCGTGGACCCAACCAACTTGAATTGACCGTTGCGACGGCCACAAGTGGCCGTCCTACCTCCTCGAACCCGACGCTTGTTAATTCGCTTTAGGGCTTCGTCCCCGGCGAGAGCCCCTCGTGCACTCGGCACGAGGGGCACCTATCGAAAGGAGAACTCATTATGAAGCCACCGATCCTGGCTCAGGCGTGCGGCGCGGAGGTGCTGATCGACGCCGAGCGCCTTTATGATTACGCAGCGGTCGACAGCAACGCCAAGCCGGGGCTTGGCCGCTTCGCTTACCGCGACATTGATCTCAACGGCCGCACCTTCCGAGCCTGGTACTACCGGCCCCCAAACCGGCCTTGGATTCAGATCTTCTGGAACGACATGAATCCGCCGCCGCTTCCTCGGCCGTCAGGGGAGCACAAACGCTGTGGCTGCCGCGATCGTGAGCACATCTGCGGAGCCTGCGGTCAGCCGTATTGGATCGAGTGCCACGGCGTCGCCGATGGCGCTTGCACCTACTGTTACTACCACGGGTGAAGCAACAAGCGTCCAGAC
>CAWHUF010000009.1:0-8102 GCA_963832495.1 uncultured Acidobacteriota bacterium
ACCAGAAGGCGAACTTGAGCAGTCCTTCCTTCCAGACGGCGTCCGGCGCCATGGCCCGCAGGCAGAAGAGCATCAAGCCCATGCCCAGCATGCCGTAGACGCCGAACAGCGCGGCGTGGCCGTGCACCGGCGTCGTGTTGAGCCCCTGCATGTAGTAGAGCGCGACCGGCGGATTGATCATGAAGCCGAACAGGCCCGCGCCCACCAGGTTCCAGAAGGCCACCGCCACGAAGAAGTAGATCGGCCAGCGGTAGGCCCGCACCCACGGCCGCGCTTTCGAAAGCTTCAGGTTGTGCCAGGCCTCGAAGCCGACGAACACCAGCGGCACCACCTCCAGGGCGCTGAACACCGATCCCAGCGCCAGCGCCACGGCGGCGTGCCCGAGAAGTACAGGTGGTGCAGCGTGCCGATGATGCCGCCCGAGAGGAAGATCGTGGCCGAGAGGATGCTCGCCTCGCCCGCCGTCTTCAGGCTCGAGCAGCTTCAGCCGCGCGAACAGGAAGGCGATCACCACCGTGGCGAAGACCTCGAAGAAGCCCTCCACCCAGAGGTGGACCACCCACCAGCGCCAGTACTCGGCCATGGCGAGGTTGGTCGCCGCGCCCGTATCCCAGGCCGGCGCCGTAGAAGCGGGCGATGGCGGCCGAGGAGATCAGGAACAGCGTCAGCAGCGGCCGCTGCTCGTCCTTGCGCCGCAGCGCCGGCCGGATCGCCCGGAACACCAGGAAGAACCAGAGGAAGAGCCCGATCAGCAGGGCGATCTGGAACGCCCGCCCGAGGTCGACGTACTCGTAGCCCTGTGGCCGAAGTAGAACCAGCCGTCCGGCGTGAGCCTCTGTTTCACGCTCAGCCACTGCCCCACCATGGAGCCGACGACCACGACGAGCAGGGCGCCGAACAGGACGTTGACGCCGAGCCGCTGGCCCTTGGGCTCCGTGCCGCCCACCGCGGGCGCGATGTAGAGGCCGGCCGCCAGCCAGGCCGTGGCGATCCAGAAGATGCCGAGCTGCACGTGCCAGGTGCGCGTCACGGTGTAGGGCAGGAACTCCGCCAGCGGGATGCCGTAGAAACCGTCTCCTTCCACGCCGTAGTGGGCGGTGACGACGCCCAGCAGGATCTGCACCAGGATGAGGGCGGAGACGACCCAGAAGTACTTGACCGTGGCCCGCTGCGAGGGCGTCGGCCGCGAGCCCAGGAGAGGATCGCGGTCGGGGATGTCCCCCGGGTGCTCCTCCGGCTTCTGCGCGGCGTACCAGAAGGCCATGCCGCCGATGCCGGCGAGGAGCAGGATGATGCTGACGCCGGTCCAGACCACGGCTTCGCCGGTGGGCCGGTTGCCGACCAGCGGCTCGTGAGGCCAGTTGCTGGTGTAGGTGATGTCGTCGCCGGGCCGAGTGGTGGCGGCGGCCCAGGAGGTCCAGAAGAAGAAAGCCGCTCAGCTTGCGGAGGTCTTCCGGATCGCTGAGCGTGCCGGCCGGGATGGCGTACTCCTCGCGGCCGTTCTTGAAGACGTCCGTGTAGTGGGCCAGGTTGGCGGCGATGGCGCGGGCGCGGACCGGCTCGATCGTCAGCGTCCTGGTCTTCGGATCGTAGGTGTTGGCCCGCATCATGAGCTGCAGACGCTCGCGCAGGGCGGCCTGCCGCTCGGCGGGGAGATCGTCGTAGGCGCCGCCTTCCTGCCGCGCCCAGTCGTCGAGGATGAAGACGGCTTCGCGGTGGAGCCAGTCGGCGGTCCAGTCCGGGGCGACGTAGCTGCCGTGCCCCCAGATCGAGCCGGACTCCATGCCGCCCATGGACTGCCAGACGTTCTGCCCGGTGGTGATCTCGCCGGGAGCGTAGAGGACCTGTCCCTCGGTGGTGACGACCCGCTCGGGGATGGGCGGAGCGAGTTGATAGATCTGTCCGCCCGTCCAACCCAGGACGGCGAACGAAGCCAGGACGACCCCGGCGAAAGCGATCCAGAGCCTACGGATGCTCATAAGTGACTCCTCCGTGATCGAGAGGGCGCGGGAGCGCCGTCTGCGTCATGGAGGAGTCTCGCCGCTGGAAGGAGCGGTGTCTTTGCGCTGGCGCAAGGAGCGCGGCCTGGCTGTCACCGTCCCAGGCTTTCGCCGACCTGGCTCAGGGCCAGATCGTATCCAGCAGCAAAGCCAGGTTCCGGGAGGCGCTCTCGATCCGGCGCCGGATGAGCGGCGCGTTCCGGGCGTCGTAGGCCGTCTTCCCCTCCCAGTCGACGCGGAACTTCCCACCGTTCAGCCGGCTCGCGATGGCAAGGGACTGATAAGCGCTGCGGGCCGCCACGAGCGACTCACCGGCCCAGATGACGGCGAGGGAGAGCGGATCGAGCGCATCCTGGGGGTCGGCCAGCAGGACCGCCGCCGAAGAGAGGACCGCCTCGCGCACCTCCGCGACATAGCGGGCACGGGTGGCCGCGGCCGCCACGAACCGAGGGGGCTCGAAGGCGTCGGCCTCCAGGAGCTGCGGGGTCGTGACGTCCACCGCGTCGTGGTGGTGGTCTTCGGACGCTCCCAGGTCGCTGTCCCAATAGCTGTGCAGGGACGGGCTCCCCGGCAGGGACAGCACCAAGCGGTTGCCGCCCTGGTCGTTCCGGAGGTTTTCCTGGGCCGCCACGCCGGGATCGCGCACCAGCTGGGCGCCAGCGGGGCCAGGGATCTCCTGGATATAGCAGCAGCCGACGTGGACGGGCTGATGGATATCTCCCACCAGGTGCGTCAGGAGCCGCAGGGCGTTGGCTTCCGAGAAGCGGTCCGATTGGCCGAGCAGCACGCGGATGGCGTGATTGGTCATCTGCACCACGTCCTCCGAGCCGGTGAACTTCGGATAGCGCGTCCGGCTGTAGCCGTCGGCATCCAGCGGCAGGTTCACGAAGTGCCAGGAGGCGTTGTCGCGGTTGCGCTGGTCGCTCAGGAAGGCGAAGGTCTCCGGATCGTCGCTGGGGCTCGGCTCTCGGCGTTTGACCCGGTCGGCCCAGCCCGCGATGTCGCCGAGCGAGCCGGTCTCCAGATGGTCCAGGATGCGCCGGACCTCCTGCTTCGCGCGTTGCGAGGTGAGCAGGGTGCCGGCCACCTCGGCGACCAGCTCGTGGCGCTCGATGCCGAAGAATGCACTTTCGAACAGGCTGGCGCTCGGGCCCGGCGTGGGGACGAGCGGATTCACGGATGCGGTTTCAGGGATGGACATTGGAAGGCTCTCCTTGCGGCTTTCATCCGCTGAACGGAGTTGTCGAGCGGCTTCCACGATCTGGCGGCGGTGCTCTTCCATGCGCTCGGGGTTGCGGCCCGTCTGGTAGTCGAGTAGCTCGAGAGAGGTGAGGATGCAGGTCACGTGTTTCTGCTGGGCGGCCAGAGCCTCCAGCTCCCAGGGCGACTCGGACGGCGTGGCGTGATAGATCCACCCCAACGCGCGCCCCGTGGGTTCATCCTCGACGGCGGTGCGGGAAACCCTATAGTCGACCTGGTCCTCTGTCTTTTCAAAGGCTGTGGATAGGGTCTTGGCCTTCCCCGGCCGCACCTTGCGCCAGGAACCGGGGACGCTGGCCTCCAGGGCCGCGAAGGGCGGGTTCTGGTACAGCAGCCGCTTGTCAGCCATGTCAATGACGGCGACCAAAGTGGCGCGGCGCGCGAGCCGCCTTCGGGTCGCCAGGAGGTCGTCCCGGACGCTGTCCGTCCAGTCTTCGCCCTTGATGCCGCCGAGTTGGCTCCAGGCCGTTCCGATCTGCTGGATCAGGGAATCCAGGGTCGCCGCCGCGTCCAGGGGATTGGAAGCCAATCGGCGCTTCAGGACGTCAAGGACAGCTTGTTCGTCGGGCAGGAGAGAGCCCAGCGGGCGATGCAGCAGGTCGGCCACATACGCGGAGCCGTCGTTCCGCAGCCGCTCGACGAGTTGCAGCGCGCGGGCGCGAGGCAGGCCGTAGGTGTTGCAGAGGGTTTCGGCATCCAGATCCTTCAGGAAGTCCGCCAGCGCCTCCGGCGTGCCGGGAGCCTCTTTTTCCTGGTCTCGCAGCGTCCAAACGGTCAGCGCCACGGTGAGCGCGTCGAATGGATTTATGACCTTAGAGACGGGGAGGAGACGGACGCGGTGGAGCGCCACGGCCGCCAGCACTTCGGCCACGAGAATGGAATCCTGGATCTTCTGGGCGACGCTAGCGGGGCGCTTGACCAGGCGGCGGGCTCCCTTTCCCTTCAGTGAATCGAGCTCGCCGGTCTCCGCCGCGCCGGCGTCGTCCGCAGCGACGTCCGCTCCCACCGCCGCCGGTTCCGTGACCTCGTCCAGAGTGCGCGGGGCGCGGGACAGGGGCGCCCAGCCCGTCCACACGCTGTTGGTGTACAGGCGGTTCAGGACACAGTCGGTCAGACTCTCGGCCGGAATGAGATCGACGCCGAGCAGGGGCTCCGACTGCCGGATCAAGGACAGGCCGGCTTGGAGGAGAGGGGGGAAGGGGAACGGACGGACACCCGCCGCGTTCCGGGACAATGGCAGTTGCAGCGCCCGGATATCCGGATGATCCCCCAACAATCCGGCCACCCGTTCCACGACCACTTGGTAGAGGCGGGCGTCTCCCTTCTCGTACGTGGGGGCTTCGGGGTCGCGGACGGCTCCATATTCGCTCTCGGCGTCGGGCCGCGGCAGGCGCATGGCGTGGGCCGCCAGCACGCCCAGCCAGGGCCTTTCAAGCTTGTGCTCCAGCAGGCTCCGCATCTGCTCGCCGGTGGCCAGGTTGAGGCCGCGCCGCAACCCCGAGACCACCGCCTCGGCGGCCTTGTCCTGGGCGTCGTCGGGCCTGAAACCCTTGCCTCGCTTCGCATAGATCAGCGAAAGCTTGCGCAGCGAGGGCTGCCTGCCGGAGGGCACGAAGACCTGGGTCTCCCAGCCGGAGCACAGATAGAGGGGTTGATAGCGCGCCCGGATGTCCCGGCCAGGACGCCGGTACAGAAGATAAGGGCCGGCCGGCAGGTCGGCGCAGAACGCCATCCAGCCGGAGTCCGGCTCCGCCTGGACGGCGTTCCCGGCCAACCTCGTCAGCGGACGCCCGTCGCAGTCCAGGAGATCCAGCCCCTCGGCAAAATATTTCTGGTGTTTCTCCGGCTTGAGCGTGCGGACGAAGATGAAGAGCCGGCTGTTCGCCTGGGTCGCGGCCCCGGAGGAGGTCCAGGTCGTTTGCCGGCTCCATTCCACCGCCGGGTCGCTCTGCCTTTCGTGGAGGGTGGAGGTCCCGGTGAGCGGCGCCGCGGAGGAGAACTCGAGCTTCTCCGCGTCCCAGTCTGTCTTGGAGATCGAGGCGCTCTTCCCCGGCTCCAGCTTGACCATGCGATAGGCCGTGGCGCCGCCCACCGTCGCCTGGATGTCGTAGAGGCCCGGCGGCAGCGTCAGCGGCTCCAGGGCGCCGACGCCCTTGCCCACCGGCTCGAGACGATGATTGAACACCACCAGCTCGGCGGCAATATGAGGGCCGGTGACGCGCAGCCTCCCCGGGGCCAGCGCGGAAGGATCAGATGGCGACCTCATGGGTTTCCTCCTTGATGTCGGCGGGACGGATGGTGGCGAGCGTCCGCCCGCTGGCCGGGTGCTCGATCAGGTAGAGGTCGTTGCGGGGGCCGGTGAAGATCCAGGGCGAATCGGCGACGTCATGGTCTTCGGGCTTGTCGGCCGCGCTGCCGCGCGTCAGCCGCAGGACACCGGTCAGACCTGGGGTGATCGTGACCTTGAAGGTGATCTGCGGCACCACCGGAGGGACCGGTGGTTGGACGGGCGGCGCGGCGGCCAATGGCGGCAACACCACCATGTCCACCGGCAGATTAAGGACGTTCGCCTTCTGTTCCACCCCTAGCGCTTTCGCCAGCTCCGGGACATGGCGCTCCAGCCATTCCGCCAACGAGACAGCGGTGATCGCTCCTGTGCTGTCCGCGGCCTTTCTCTGCCCCAGGCCTTCCATCAAAGCCTTGGTCAGAATTCCCTGTCGCCGCACACTGGCGGCTGCGCTCACCGCCGCTTCGGCTCCTTCGAACGAATCTTCGCCGTCCAGGGCCGCCAGCACGGTCATCGGCTTGACCTTCTGAAATCGCGAGTCGTCGCGAACTTTGGGGAATACAGGAGGGAGCGTGTTCTCGATTTCCGCCCGCTTACGGCAGCAATCCAGGATGAAAACCAATTCGTCGAAGGGGGCCGCGTTGTGAAACCAGTTGCGATAGCCTCTCAAACCGATATGGCAGGTGGCCATTCGGTCTTCGGCGGCATTAGCCAGCAACATCGCCACGTCATCGCTGTCCACTCCGGCACCATGTCCGGAGAAATAGAAATAGAGCCGGCGTCCTATTCGCTTTCCTTGATCCACGTGCATAGCCTGGAGTTCATCGTCCACCGTGAACTTGTGCGGCTGGAACCCTATAGGACCTGCTACCTTGTTTGCCTCGACAAACTTCTTGCCGGTCAAAATGTGGATGTTGGCGGGATCCAGGCCGCCGCCCTCGGGATCGGCGAGCCAGCCCGCGAAGCGGAGGGCGTCGTCCTCCGCCGACTGGAGCAACGGCTGGATCTGCGGATAGTGATTGATCCCGATCACGATCGCGAAATCTTCCGGATTTTTGGCTTCAGGCATGGCTCCTCGGTTGACCTCATTCCCCGGCAGGGGCCTTGGCGTCCATTGGATACAGGACCACCTCCACGGCGATCAAGGGCGGCTCCTGACCGTTGGCGGCGCCCGCTAGCGGCGCCGGATAGCTCTGTTCAGAGACCAGATCTCCGGGACTGATCCGGCCGTCGCCGTCGACGTCCACGTGAGCCGAGACTCTGGCGTCGCGGGCTTCGGGCGGCGGGGACGGACCCCGCAGGGTGAACGGCAGCTCCTCGGCGGCCCCCCGGTCGTGGCGGATGCCTTCGAGGACCTGCTCGGCCAAGGGTCTTGCCGGAGCGTCGGCATAGGTCGTGTCCCGCAGTCTCACGATCGCTCGCGCTCCTTGAAATGGCGGAGCCGCGGGATCCAGCCGCAACACGCCCCGCGCCAGCACCCGGTCCTCCGTCCCGTCCATCGTCCTCGGCTAGACGGGGAATTGCGACCAGTCGAGATTGGGGTAGATCGACTTGATCGCCCGCACGTCTCCCTTGCTGAGCCCGTTTCGTTGGCCGATCTGCTTACCGGGGTCCTTGGGCACGATGGTCGGCTGGCCGTTGACGCTGAAGGCCTTGGCCGGGTAGTGCATGATCGAGCCGTGGTCGTACTCCCCGACCTTGGTGCCGTCGATGACGTGCTTGTCAAAGTTGTGCTTGAACTGTGGATTGACGTTCTCGAACCGGATCGTAATGAAATCATCCCGGTCGCCACGGCTCTGCTCGTGCCAGAGGCCCAGCGCGTGCCCGATCTCATGGATGGCCGCCCCGACGCTGCATCCGGGGCCAAGGGAGAGGATCTGCCGGCCACCGATGCGGCCCACGGCGGAGAAACAGAGTCCCTCGTCCACGAAAGCGACGAAATCCGTTTCATTCGTGCGCTTCTTGAAGGTGATCGGGGTGCGGCTCGTCCAGTGCCGGATGGCGAGGTCCACGCGCTCCTGCACCGCCGGGGCTTCCACCGAGTAGACCAGCACGCCCCCGGGCCAACGGAACTGCGAGCCCGTACGGACCAGACCATGGGCGATAGGTTTGTTGACCTCCTCGGCGGTGTTGATCAGGATGTCTCCCTCGACGAAGGCGAATTTTCCATGCACGGTGTAGGACATCGGTTCGACGACGGGGATGCCGTTACGTTCGACGTTGACCCCGATCTTGCCCGCCTCCGGTCCGGCGACGAACATCTTGTCGGGAAGCTCCAGCCGCGGGTCTCCATCGGCGAGAGGCGCCGGGCCGGCGTTGTCACTTTGCGGGGAAGTCGTCTCGTCTGCCATCTTCTTCCTCCTCTTCAATGCCTGTCTGTCAGGGTAGCGCCATCTTTCGGCGAGGGCTTAAGTTGCGCTCATCGCGATAGATCGATTGCTGACGCGCCGGAGCGCCACGCTTTTGAATGGACGGACGCGGCCCGGGATTTCCCTGGCTCGGCGGCTCAGGGCATCACTTCCCGCAGCCCCCTCGGCCCGTAGGCGAGGTGTATC
>CAWHUF010000010.1:0-297912 GCA_963832495.1 uncultured Acidobacteriota bacterium
GGGACGACGTGATGGATGTCAACGTCCGGACCCTCTTCTTTCTCAGCCAGGCCGCCGCCAAGGTCATGATCGAGCAGGGGCGTGGCGGCAAGATCGTCAACGTCGCATCGCTGCTCAGCTTCCAGGGCGGCATCCGGGTGGCCTCGTACACGGCCTCGAAGAGTGCGGTCCTCGGGCTCACCCGTCTGCTCGCCAACGAGCTCGCACCCCACGGCATCAACGTCAATGCGATCGCTCCGGGGTACATGGCCACCGAAAACACCAAGCCTCTCCGCGAGGATCCGGTCCGGAACCAAGCCATCCTGGAGAGAATCCCCGCCGGACGGTGGGGATCGCCGGAAGACCTTCAGGGCGCGGCCGTCTTTCTCGCTTCGGCCGCATCGCAGTACATGCACGGCTACACGATCGCCGTGGACGGCGGTTGGCTGGCCCGCTGAGCGAGGATCCATCTCATGAGAGCACCACTCGTTCTTTCTACCCTGCTCCTCCTTCCCACCGCAGGGACGGCCGAGCCGCGCGTCATCGCCAAGCTCGAGGTCTCCAACCCCTCCACCTTCGCCCGACCCGACACCCTCGTGCGCCTCTCGCTGGATGAGCTGGGGGTGACCGGCGGTCCGCTGCAGGTGTGGGAAGGAGATGCCGCGAGGCCCACTCAGCTCCTCGACGGCGACGGCGACGGCAGCCCCGACGCTCTCGTCTTCCTGGCCGACCTCGGCGCCGCCGCGACGCACAGCTATCTCGTCGACCGTCGCGCGAGCGCGAGTGCGGTTCCGCCACGGGCCCACGCCGAGGTGTCGATCAAGGAGGGCGGCGCCTGGCAGGAGAAGAAATACGTGGGTGGCACGTTCCGGAGCGTCCGACAGGTCACCATGCCGCCCCAGTCCAGCGATCACAACGAATTCCTCCGCTACGAGGGACCGGGCATCGAGAGCGACCAGGTCGGCTACCGGGTCTACCTGGACTGGCGCAACGGCTTCGACATCTTCGGCAAGAAGACGTCCGCGATGGTGCTGCCGGGCGTGGGTCTGGACGGCTACGAGAGCTATCACCAGATGGCCGACTGGGGCGCGGACCTCCTGAAGGTGGGCCAGAGCCTTGGGATGGGCGGCTTCGGCTACTGGGACGGCACCAAGGCGGTGCTGGTCTCCGACGTCGCGGAGCGCTCGGCCCGCATCGGGTCCGATGGCCCGATCCACGCCTCCTTCGACCTCGACTATAAGGGCTGGAAGACCGGCGCCGCTACCGTCGACCTGCGCGCTACCCTGTCGATGCAGGCCGGGAGCCCCATGGTGGACGTGACTCTGGTGACCTCCGCCCCACTCGACAATCTCGCCGTCGGCCTGGTCACGCACCCGGAGGCCGAGGTGATGGTGGGCGACCTCGACGTCACCGGGGAAGCCTGGAGCTACCTGGCGACCTTCGGCCGGCAGACCCTGTTTGAGGGGGTCGAAGGCGGCCATCTCGGAATGGTGCTCCTCTTCCGCAAGATGGACCTCGTCGAGCAGACCAAAGACGAGGCCAGCCAGGTCCTGGTGCTGCGGCCGCGAGGCAAGGAGCTCTCGTATGCCTTCGGGGCGCTGTGGTCCGGCCAGAAAGGCGGCGTGCGGACCCGCGAGGAGCTGCTGGCCTTTCTGAAAGCCGAGGTCGAACGGCGCACGCTACTCCCGCGAATCCGCCTGAAGACGGAAGCGTCGCGTAGTGCCCGCGAGCTCTCCCCCATCCAGATCTCGACCCGCCTGGCCGAGTCGGAGATGAAGCGCCGCGGCGACAGTCTCTCCCACGGTGGCTGGGACGCGATGACCTCGCGGCCCAGTAGCTGGAACTACACCACCGGCCTCCTGATGCAGGCGATGGACGACCTCTCGGCGGCGGTCGGGGATCGCCGCTTCTCCGACTACGCCCGGCGCACGATCGACAGCTACCTGACCAAAGACGGCGCGATCCTCGGCTACGACGCCGGGGAGTTCAACATCGACCACATCAACTCGGGCAAGATGCTGCAACGCTTGCAGGCCCGGCATCCCGACCCCAGATATCGGGCGGCCATCGGCGCGCTGGCGGCCCAGCTCGCGAAGCATCCCCGGACCTCGGAAGGGGCCTTCTGGCACAAGCAGCGCTATCCCCACCAGTTATGGCTCGACGGCGTCTACATGGGAATGCCGTTCCTCGCCGGCGTGGGCGTCGCGGAGGGCGACGACCACAAGGTCGAAGAGGCCGTGCGGGAATTCACCATCGCGCGGTCCCATCTGCGGGACCCACGCTCAGGCCTCTACTATCACGCTTGGGACGAAGCCAAGAAGCAGAGCTGGGCGGACCCGGAGACCGGCCGGTCGCGCTACTTCTGGGGGCGAGGGCTCGGTTGGTACGCCATGGCGCTGGTCGACATCCTCGACGTGATTCCGCCCGGGAAGACCGAGCTGCGCGCGCCGCTCCTCGCCATCATTCCGGAGCTGGCAGAGAGCCTGGTCCGGCACCAGGACGCGACCGGCGTCTGGTTCCAGATCCTGGACATGCCCGCCGAACCCGGGAACTACCGCGAAGCCTCGGCTTCGGCGATGTTCACCTACTTCCTGGCCAAGGCCATCAATAAGGGTTATCTACCCGAGTCGTTCGTACCCGCCGCGCGGAAAGCCTATGCGGGTCTGGTCGACGCGCTCGTCTCCGTCCATGCCGATGGGTCGTTCCACCTGACCAACGTCGTCGAGGTGGGCGGCCTGGGTTATGGAAGGGACGGCAGCTATCGCTACTACATGAGCGAACGCGTGATCGACAACGACCCCAAGGGTGTCGGCCCCGCGATCATGGCGGGCATTCAGATGTCCGAGCTCGCGAAGCGGAAACCGGCGCGCTGATACCCACTCGATCTCAACTCTAAGGAGGACGGGCCATGCGTATCTTGCAAACCACTTTTGCCGTGATGTGTGGGGTCGCCATCGCCGCGACGAGCACGCCCTCCGCGGTGGCGGACCACCGCGACCTCGGCCGCGAGGTGCTCGCGCCGAGCGACGGCTGGGCGTCGTTCGGGACCGGCACCACCGGCGGCTCGGCGGCGGCACCCGAGCAGGTCTATTTCGTCCGTACCCGGGCCGAGCTGATCGCCGCGCTCAACAACGGCGTGCCGTCGCCCACCTCGCCGTCGAACCCGTCCAGCGCTCCCAAGATCATCTACGTCGACGGCACGATCGACTTCAACGTCGACGACGACAACCAGCCGCTCGACTGCGTCGATTACTACCGCAACGGCTACACCCTCGAAGAGCTTCCTGGCCACCTACGATCCGGCCGTGTGGGGCCGGGTGCCGCCGAGCGGCCCGGTGGAAGACGCCCGTATCGCCTCGAGGAACGCCCAGCAGGATCGCGTCCGGATACGGCCCGGGTCCAACACCACCATCGTCGGGCTGGGCAAGAAGGCCCGGCTGCGCGGGGTTTGGCTCGACATCCGCGGCACTTCGACCGTCAACGTCACCAACATCATCATCCGCAACCTCACCTTCCAGGATACATTCGACTGCTTCCCGGCCTGGGCGCCCACCGACGGCGCCCTGGGATCGTGGAACGCCCTGTACGATTCCATTTCGCTGCGCAACGCCGACCACGTGTGGGTCGACCACAGTACCTTCGAGGACCGCGAAACGGCCGACGAGACCCTGCCGCAGTACTTCGGTGTGCTGTTCCAGGTGCACGACGGATTGCTCGACATCACCAACGCCTCCGACTTCGTGACGGTCTCGTGGAACCGCTTCCGCAACCACGACAAGCTCATGCTCATCGGCTCGTCCGACAACGCCCCCCCCGACCGCGGCAAGCTGCGGGTGACGCTTCACCATAACCTGTTCGACGGCATCGGCCAGCGGGCCCCGCGGGTCCGCTTCGGCCAGGTGCACGTGTACAACAACTATTACAAGGTCGAGCGGCTGCCCACCTACGGGTATTCCTGGGGCGTCGGGATCGAGTCGGCCCTCTATGCCCAGAACAACTTCTTCAAGACCGACCAGACCGTCACACCCGATCGGTTCATCTCACGCCTCAACGGCACCGCGATCTTCGAAGAAGGCACCCACGTGAACGGCACACCGGAGACCAACCTCGTGGACGTGGTAGCGGCCTGGAACGCCGTGAACGATCCCGACCTCGTCGAAACCGTGGGCTGGACGCCGGCGCTGTTCCTCGAGATCGAAGCGACGAAGAAAGTACCTTCGAGCGTTCAGAACGACGCCGGGCCGTTCGCGTGGCATCTGTCAGAGGACGATGACTAGTCGTTAGCGAGGATACGCCGATGGCCTTCCAAGGATTCGACCTCACCGGACGCATCGCGATCGTCCTCGGCGGCACCTCCGGTATCGGGCGTGCGCTGGTCGACGGTCTGGTGGAAGCAGGAGCCGACGTCGCCGCGAGCTCGCGGCGGCAGGCGGAAGTCGACGCCACGGCCCTCGCGATCGAGCGGCGCGGCAAGCGGACCTTGCGGCTCGCCTCCGACGTCACCGACCGCGCCTCCCTGGAAGCGCTGCGCGAGGCCGCGCTCGAGGCCTTCGGCAAGATCGACATCCTGATCAACTGCGCAGGACGGACGAAGCGCCGCCCGACCCTCGAGGTCGACGACGCCGAGTGGCAGGGCATCCTCGACACCAACCTGACCGGCACGCTTCGCGCCTGCCAGGTCTTCGGCGCCCCCATGCTCGAGCGCGGCTACGGCCGCATCGTCAACATCGCCTCGCTGGCATCTTTCGTCGGCCTCTACGAGGTCGCCGCGTACGCCGCCAGCAAGGCCGGCGTGGCCGCCCTGACCAGGGCGCTCGCCGTCGAGTGGGGATCCAGAGGCGTGCTGGTCAACGCCATCGCGCCGGGCGTCTTCCGCACGCCGCTCAACCAGAACCTGCTCGATGGCACCGAACGCGGCCAGGAGTTCAAGCTCCGCACCCCCCTCGGACGCTTCGGCCGGGTCGAGGAGCTCGCCGGAGCCGCCGTGTTCCTCGCCTCGGAAGCCGCCAGCTTCGTCAACGGGGAGGTGCTCGTCGTCGACGGCGGCTTCCTCGCCAGCGGAGTGAACCAGTAGGAAGCGCAGCCTCAAGGAGAGCCGACGCCATGACTCAGATCGCCGCCATCGGCACCAAGGCCGTTTCGAAGATCCGTGGTCTCCGCTGGTACATCTGCGCGCTTCTGTTCTTCGTCACGTTCATCAACTATGTCGACCGCGTTTCGCTCGGCGCCATGGCGCCGTTGCTCAAGGACGCCATCGGCTGGGACGACGCCGAGTTCGGGTGGATCAACTTCGCGTTTCAGCTCTCGTACGCCGCCATGTTTCCGTTCGCGGGACGCCTCCTCGACCGCGTCGGCGTGCGCAACGGCCTCGCCATCGGCGTGCTCGTGTGGAGCGTCGCCGCGATGGCCCATTCCTTCGCGACGACCGTCCTCGGCTTCGCGCTCGCGCGCTTCCTCCTGGGCCTGGGCGAGGCGACGAACTTCCCCGCTTGCGTCAAGGCCGTCGCCGAATGGTTCCCCAAGCGCCAGCGCTCGTTCGCCACGGGCATCTTCAACACCGGCACGAACTTCGGCGCGATGCTGCAGGGAGCAATGATGTGGCTCGCCGTGACGTGGGGCTGGCAGGCGACGTTCATCGCCATCGGCCTGCTCGGCTTCGTCTGGCTCGCGGTGTGGATGAAGGGGTACCGGTCGCCCGAGGAGCATCCGCGCCTGTCGGCCGAAGAGGCGGAGCTCATCCGCAGCGATCAGGAGCCTCCCGCCAAGGCGCTCAACGTTCCCTGGCAGTCGCTGCTCCGCTACCGCGAGGCGTGGGCGTTCTGCATCGGCAAGATGTTCACCGATCCGGTGTGGTGGTTCTACCTCACGTGGCTGCCGTCGTACCTGCAGCGCGAGCGCGGCGTCACGCTCGCCTCGGCTGCCGGGGCGCTGCTCGTCATCTACCTCGCCGCCGATCTCGGAAGCGTCTTCGGCGGCTGGCTGCCGGCATTCTTCCTCCGCCGCGGCTGGTCCGGGACGCGCGCCCGCCTCGCGACCATGGCGCTCTTCGCAGCAGGGCTCCCGATCTCAGCGCTCGGTGTCGTGGCGAAGGACCTGTGGACGGCCGTGGCCTTCATCAGCATCGCCACCGCCTGCCATCAGGCGTGGTCCGCCAACATGTTCACGGTGGCGTCCGACGCCTTTCCGAATCGAGCCGTCGGTTCGGTCGTCGGGTTCGGCGGCATGTGCGGCGGCATCGGCGGCATGCTCATGCTGCTCGTCGCGGGTGGGATGTTGCAGTGGCTCGGGAGCTTCACGCCGCTCTTCATCTTCGCGGGCGTGATGCATCCCCTCGCCTGGATCGCGATTCGCGCGCTGGTGGGAAAGAACATCACGCAGATCGATCTCGACAAGGGCCTCCGGACAGCGCAAAGCCCCGCGCTCCTCGCGATGGGCCTGGGGCTCGTGGCCGTGGGCGCCACCCTGGCCGCGCTCGTCTTCGCGAACTGGAGCTACATCCTGTCGGTGACGAAAAGCTCCGTCGCCGCCGCCGCCGGTGGAGCCGCCGCCGCGAGCTTGCTCGCCCTGATGGGCCTTGCGCTGGTCTACGCGAGCCGCGAAGTCCGGCTCGGTGCCGCCCGTTCGGCGGCGTGATCGAGCGCGCCGGCACCAGGCTGGCCCAGCAGAAGATAGGTGGCGGGCACCGCTCCCGGCCCATGGCGTCAAGGAAAACCTGGTGGAGCGCGCCGTGGACTGGCCGGGTGTTCACTCCGTCCGGGCCATCCTGGAAGGAGCCGCTCCCGAGCCCAAAACTACAACGGTAATACGTCCGAAGGAGAGCCGAGCACTGGATCGGTCGCACTGCCGCCGAACGGCGGGCCTCGATCACTGCCCGAATTCGCTAGCGCGCCAGCGGGCGATCACGTGGTCGGCGACCCGGAAGCTGTTGGCCAGGATGGTGAGGGTTGGGGCGGCGCCTCCCGATGTCGGCAGGAAACTGCCGTCCACGACGTAGAGGTTGGGCACCTCATGGGCTCGGCACCAGGGATCGAGCACCGAGGTGCGGGGATCGAGGCCGGCGCGGCAGGTGCCATGGACGAGGTAGGACGACGTGCCGCCCATGCTCAGGGCCTGGATGCCGTCGGCTCCCAGGTCGTCGAGGACCTCGCAGGCCCGCTGGAAGATCCAACCACCCGCGGCCCGATGATGGGGCGGCACGTCCAGGTGGATGCGCGCGACCGGGAGCCCCCATCTGTCACTCACCTGGGAGTCGAGCTCGACGAACGTCCGGTCGTTGGGCAGGAAGTCGTGGAAGATTTCGAAGAAGACGGCGCGCCGGTCCTGGATTTCCTCGCGCAAGCGCCGCTTGAGCTCCATCCCCCAGAGCGGCCGGCCCGAGCCGGCGGTGCGGTCGTAGGCGGCGAGCGGGCTTGCCGGGCTCATGTCGAACCGCAGGATACCCCCTTTGGGAAAGTCGCTCACTCCTGCCGGCAGAAAGTAATGGTCCATCACCGAGACACCCAGGAACGGGTGCCAGGGACGCAGGGGGAGGCCGGGATGGCGGTCGATGCGGAAGCTCGCCTGTCCCATGGTGACACCATGGAACTGGAGGTGGCGCCCGACGAGCCCGCTGCCGTTCGCCAAGCCATCGGGGAAGCGGGTGGAACGCGACAGGAGGAGAAGGCGCGCCGATTCGATCGCGGAGCAGCAGACGAACACGATCCGCGCCCGCGCCTCGTGCTCCCCACCCGAGGTATCGAGGTAGATGCAGCCGGTCGCCCGGCCATGGCGGTCCACGACGATCTCTTTCGCCATGCACCCGGTCCGCACCTCACAGCGGCCGGTCTGCTCCGCGCGCGGAATCAGAGCCTCCTGAACGCTTCCCTTGGCTCCCGTGCGGCAGCCGAATCCACCGCAGTTGTCACAGTAGGCACAGACCGGCCGGCCCTGGTAAAGCCGGGAATTGATCGCCCGTGGTGTGGGAAAAGGGTGGAGGCCCCGCCCCCGGCATGCCGCTTCGAGGTGCCGGGCCAGAGGGTGACTGTCGAGTGGCGGTAGGGGATACGGGGCTGAGCGTGGCCCTTCGAACGGAGTGGCGCCGCCAAGCCCGGCGACACCTACCTCCCGCTCTGCTTTGACATAGTAGGGCTCGAGGTCGTCATAGCCGAAGGGCCAGTCGGCGATCTCTTCGTAAGTACCGAAGCGGCTGCGCAGGCGGAAGTCCTCGGGGTGGAACCGGTAGAGGTACGATCCCATATGGACCGTGCCGCCTCCCAGGCAGACGGCGATCCAGCCGAGCTCGGTGGGAATTGGGGTGGTCGTCCTGGGAGTGACGACGGTATGCGGCTCGTCCGCGAGCCTGGGGACGAAGGGCCTCCGGCGGGCCTGCTCGATCTCATCGACCGGGTAATCCTCGCGCACGATGCGCGGACCTTTTTCGAGGACGAGGACATCGAGCCCCGCCTGAGAGAGAGCCAAGGCGAGCGGCCCACCCCCGGCGCCGCTGCCGAGGATCAGGGCGTCGCGCGGGGCATCACCGCGTCGCGGCATCCGTCACCTTCCATTCCGTCCAGCGGATAGCCCAGGTAGCGCCACCCGAGGCCGTGCCGGTTGCCTCCCGCGGCCGGGGGCCCAGCGAAGCCTTCGACGCAAAGACGGACGAGGCGCGCGAGGAAGTGGCGGATGGCCGGATCGGGAAGGGTCTCGAGTTGGCGCAGGACGTCATCCTGCCGGCCCGGGCCGGCCTCGGAGAAACCCGTTCCGAGCGTCGCCTGGGAGATCTCCTCGATCCGGTCGAGGCCGCGGGCGAACAGCGGCAGCAGACCGCGCAGCCGCTCTTCGCCGAGGGCCGCCGCCACATAATCCGCCGCTCCGGTCTCGTGGGCACCGGGACCGTCGTCGGAGGGCAGGATCCGCTCGGCCGCGGCGGCGAGGGTGCAGCGCTGGAGGTCGGTCAGCTCGGGCATCGCTCAGTGGGTGGACTCAGCGCTACATCATAGTCGAAGACGAAAGAGGTGGGGCGCGCATGGGCACACCCCACCGGAAGAGCGATCACCAGCAGGGATGGCAGAAGGAACAGGCGTAGGTAACCTTGCAAGTGGGACCCGAGCAAGGGTCGACGGTAGCGGCTTCACAGCAACCGCCCGTGATCGACCTGAGGACGTCGTCCTGCAGCGGTACGGCGCCAGAGGGATGTGCACCCAGACTGGCGCGCTCCTCCTCGCTCAGGCTCAGGAAATAGTCCTCATCTCTCCAGGCGCGGGCAACGTCAAGCTTGTTTTTCTTTTCCATCAGTCCACTCCTCTCGGCACCGCACGGGAACCATTCCCGCCACGGATCGACTCATTTTCAGCATGGTCAGCATGGTCAGCATGGTCAACGCGGCCCCTCCAGGATGAGCACGGAGGGTATGCGTTTCGGTGCCGCCAGTCGCAGCAGCCCATAGCCGATGCCGGCAAGTCCGAGCATTAATCCGGGGGGCTCGGTGCGACCCGGCAATCCAGGCAGCCAGCCCCTCTCCCGGATGCTGGCCAGCATTCCGCCGGCAATCCGTCCCGACCGCTCTGCCCAATCCGGTCTCCCCAGGCGCGCCGCCGCCATCGTCACGACCTCCAGGTTGCCCAGATCCCCATGGCAGAGACAGTGATTCCGGCCAAAGCCGTTGTCGATTGTCGTTTCGACCGCTATCTCGATCTCGCCGCGGACGGTGAGATCATCCATGCAGGGCAGTCCGGCGAGCCGTCCCAGGCCGATGCCCGGCGCCCCGTGGCACCAAGCCCACATCGCGTAGGGCTCCGCGGCTCCTTCGAGCGTGGATCCCTTGCGGAGATCAGGCCAGTTACGCTCGCCGGGCCGGTAGAGCGACCTCTCGTAAGCCAAGCCGGCCAGCGCGGTGTCGTGATAGCGGCGATCGCCGGTTGAGGCGGCGAGACGGAGCAGGGGCCAGGCGATTCCCGCGGCTCCGTGCGAGAGGCCAGCCAGGGGCGTTGGTCCGGCCATCTCCACGTGCCAGCCAAGGCCTTGTTCCAGAGGAAGGGCTGCCGCGAGGAGCTTCTCTCCACACTGGACGGCGGCCTCGATCAAGCGGTTCGAAGGCCGGACTTCGTGGAGAGTCAATAAGCTGATCAGGCAGCCCGATGCGCCGGCAATCAGGTCGTGTCTCGTGTCCTTGGGGATCAGCGGCGGGATCTCCTCCACGGCGATGCGTTCGGCCTCGGCGATCAGCGACTCGTCGCCCCAAAGGGAGCCCAGGTGTGTGAGCGTCCAGACAATGCCGCCCCAGCCAGAGAAGGCGCCAATCGTGGTCAGACGGCCATGCCGGAGCTGCTCGCGCATCGTGACCACGGCGGCATGGGCCAGGGCAGTGAAGCGCGGCGCGCCAGCGAGCTCGCCGAGCCAGGCGAGAAACAGAGCGATTCCCGGCAGGCCGAGGTAAAGATCCAGGCGCGCAGGCCCGAGCTCCCAATGCGTGGAGCCGGTCATCTGGGGAGTGAACCAATGGGCGTCCCGCGGACCACGCAATGCCAGCGCTTCCAGTCGGTCGCCCACCTCCATGGCCGCCGCCAGGAGGTCTTCTTCGGTCGGGGGATCGGCCTCACGGAAGTCATACTGGGGATGGCTTCCATGCGGCAAGTCGATGGATGCAAGCGAATTGTGCACAAGCCAGCTCTGCCGGACCAGCTCCCTTTCGTCAAGCCCGGCCAGTCGACCCGCCACCCGCTCCAGGCCGGAATCCGGCTGCAGGTCCGGAAAGCATAGACCCTCCGAGCTCCACACATCCCTTGTGCCAGGCCATGTCGTGAATATGGGGATGTCGCCACGCAATAGATCATTGCGTTCGGCTGGGATCAGTCGTTCAGCCACCGAGTGCTCGCGGGTGGCCAACCAGAGGCGGTCGAGCAAGCGGTCGCGGTCCAGGGCATCACCCAGCGCATAGGGGTGAAAGGTTTCCAAGAGGAGCATGACGTAGTCGCGGGTGGGGCGAAGGATGATCCGGACCTCGACCTTCGCGAAGGCTGCGAGCGGCCCTCCCGGTGCGACCATTTCCTCCCGATGCTCTTGGAACAGGCGGACCATTCGAGTGAAGCCATCTACCACCTCGCTGGCATAGAGGGACACAGGGACCGCCTCTCCTTCCATGACAGGGAGATTGTCCCCGGCAGGAAGCTCGATGGATTGGAGCGCATAGTGCATCTCGTCCGTTCCCAACCGAGTTGCTTGTAGAAGCGGCGGCGTGAACTGGCCTCGTGCTGCCGAAAGGCCACCCAGATCGACTCCCTCGCCACCGCCGCCCCTCCAGACGCGAACAGGAAGGAGGCCGGTGGCCAAGACGGTCTTCTCCGCAACGCGGCCGATCCGTTCCAGGTCGGCCTCCCTGCCGAGCTCGGATGTCCGCGGTGCAAACAGCGCCTCCAGATCCACGAGGACAGGATGCTCACCCGAAGCGATCAGATTTTCAAGATGGAAGTCCACTGCATCCAGAAGCCAGAGCAGGGCCAGATAGCCGCCCTGACGCAGGTAGTAGCGGCGGATTTCTTCCGCGTCGGCGCAGGGGCCGGCTTCTACAAATTCAACCCATCCATAAGCGCTGCGGTCGAGCAGGCGAAGCTTGCGGAGCTCGGGTGTGAAGCCTTTTCGGCCAAGCCATTCCAGGAGGCTCTGGAAAGCGGACTCGACACCCAGAGACTTTGGCTTGTAGATCAGACGCAACCCGGAGGCGAAGCGGAGGAACGACACCGAGCGGCCATTACGGTGCCGGTCCCCCAGACCGGTCCGCAGCTCGACCAGCGGGCCAGTGGCGGTGCCCGATGCGAAGAGGGCGCAGAGCTCCGTCCAGTCGGCGGCGAGGCGCTCCAGGAGCTCCAGGCTCGTCTCGCGCCAGCGGTCCACCGCCTCGACCACGTTGCGGGCGAGGACCGGGTACTGGCGCAAGATGGCGAGCGCAATCTCCGGATCGCGGAGGCTCTCGATGAAGCTCTCGAAGCGCGACTCGGGAGATCCGCCGACGAGTCTCCCTGCCTGGCGGGCGAGCTGCAGCTCCAGGACCATCGTGCGGTTCAACACCATATGCAGAGAGGACGGAAGGTTCGCTGCAAGGAGAGGACCCACTGTAACCGCATCGAACGGCGCGCCTGGGTGCCGCCTCTCGATCTCCCGAATCTCATCCAGAAGACGCGAGTAAATCCTGTCAAGGAGCGGTTGAACGACATTGAGGAAACGGGTCGACGGGTTCTCCCCAAGCACTGAGGGAAACACAACGGCCGCTGGCTGATGAAAAGCTTCTTCCAGAGCCTTCAGCCAGGAAGGCATGGCGGCCTCACGCCCCCGAACCGCCTCCGCCGACTCTCCAAGCAGAATACGGAGCCCCTGCTCGGTCAGCCCGTCGAGCGCGAGCCTTCGCGCGAAGAAGCCGTCGTCGCGAAACGGCTCCTGCGCCCGCCAGCGGGCAAGCCGCCGGTCGGCGAGATCCTCATCGGCTGCGGCATCACGAACGGCAGTGCCCCCGAGCGCCGTCACGCGCTCGCTCAGAGTCAGCGCCTTGTACCAGTCGGGAAGCTCGAAGGTCGATCGATCCATGCGTGCTCCCAATAGGTTCCCCCAGAAGGTTCCACCCGATTCTACACCCAGCCCAGCGAGGAGGACCGGCGGCGGGACCGCAGCCGCCGGTGGATCGCAAGCCCCGCAACCCGGTCTAGGGGGAATAGGTGCGGAATAGGTTGGAATAGGTGCCAGGCCTGCGGCGGATGGTGGCGAGCCGGACGGCGCGCGGCAAGAGCGCCATCGTGCGGGCGACCAAGCCGCGCCGTCTTCCACGGCGCGCGGGCGACCGGACGAGATTCACGGCGCCAGCACTTTCAGGAAGGCCTCCAGATGGGAGCCCCACACCGCCGGCAGCGAATGGGTGCCATGGCCCCGCGTCTCCTCGCTGGTTGTGCGGTTGAAGCTCGCCTCGCGGCTCTCCACGTGGTAGGAGCGGCCCTGCTCGTCGTAGAGAGTGAGCGCCACGTCGTCCAGGAACAGGGTCTCCTGCCGGTCGGCCCGGATGCTCTCGCCGCGGATGCGGAAGACCGGCCGGTACGGTAGCAAAGCGGCTGCCAGAGGTCAACGCGGCAGGCGGCGGCCGAGAAACGACGCAGGCGGCCCCGGGGGCCGCCTACGTGGGACGTCTTCGCAGGAGCCTGTCCCTCAGATGCAGGGGGGGCAGGTATCGCAGGTGGCGCAGGTTTCGGTGCAGGGGCAGGAGTAATAGCACGTCCCGTAACAACTCGCGCAGGTTTGGTCCTCGCAGGTCGGGCAGCCGGAGCCGCCGACCACCGGGGCCATCTGGGGGGCCTCGAGCGCGCGCAGGGTCTCGCGGGAAAGGGTCAGCCTCCTCTTCTTCTTCATCGGTTCTCCTCCTTCAGTTAGTTGGGTGCTCCACTACAGCGTTTGGTCGTCGAAACAAAAAAGCCATAACAGGTTAGCTGGATCGCGCGCCGGGCTCAAGGGGCCTCGCCGGAGCTCGAGCTCAGCTCTCGGCGCCCATTGCAGAAGCCGACCGCGTGAGACCATCTCCGCAGACGAGCTGATCGAGCGCCTGCGGCGGATCGCTTGAGCAAGGTTCTCGAAGTCGAGCTCACACCTCGAGCCGCGACGCAGATCGAGCGGGCTGCGGCATGGTGGGCTGAGAACCGGCCAGCCGCACCGGACGCCATTCGCGTCGACTTTCAGGAAGCCAGGTCACTTCTCTCGCGTCAGCCGGGTGTGGGCGCCAAGTCAAGCACAAGGCGATATCCTGACCTGCGCCGCCTCTTCTTGTCCCTCGTCAGGTACCACATCTACTACCGAGTGACGCCCGGCAAGGTCGTGATTCTTGCGTTCTGGCACGTGAGCCGTGGCACTGGTCCGAGTCTTTGACCCCTGCTTCCGCTTGCAGAAGCGCAATCACAGCGCAGGCGTCGAAGACGTAGACGGCGTCAGCGGGCAAACTTCCTCTCCTCGATCTCGATCTCTTCGGCCTTGCGGCGTGCGAATTCTTCGCTCGAGGAAAGGAGACCCCGGCCGATTCCTTGCAGCCGGTGCAGCCAACTAGGCCGGCTTCTTCTTTCGCCCTCGAACAGGCGTCACGCGCTTCAGCTTGCCGCTCTTCAGCTTCAGGCACTCGACGATTCGCACCCCTTTGCCGAGCAGGGCCTTGATCGCCACCGCGGCCTTCCTCTTCTTGAAAACGGTCGCGGCGGAGAGGTCGTTCATCACGTAGACGTTGTTGCTCACGTCGTAGTAGAGGACGAAACTCGGCAGGAACTCGCTCGCGAGCACGAAGCGCCGGGGGTCGTCGATGTCGCGGACGCGGCGCTCGATCTCGCGGATCTGGGCCTTGGACAGCTCCCAGTCCTTGTCTTCGGGAGCGGCAGGCTCAGAAACGGTCGGGACCGGCTTCGCCTTCACCGGCTTCTTCCTCGACTCCTTGGTCATAGGCGAACTCTACAAGATCAACCGGTCGGACGCTCTCCCCTGTGAGATTCACGGCGCCAGCGCTTTTAGGAAGGCCTCCAGGTGGGAGCCCCACACCGCTGGCAGCGAATGGGTGCCGTGGCCCCGCGTCTCCTCGCTGGTGGGGATCAGCACGTAGCGTCCGTTCCTGACCCGGGGCATCAGCTTCTCCATCAGCCCGAGCTCGGGTGGGTTCACCACGTCGTCCGCCGAGTTGATCGCCAGCACCGGCGCCGCGATCTTCTCCAGCCCCAGCGACGGATCGTATTCCCGGGAGGAGTCGAAGGCGTAGAGCATGTCGTTGGCGTCGGTGGCGGCCAGCCGGCGCTCGATCTGCTCCGCCAGGAAGGCGTCGGCCTGATCGCGGGTCGGCGCCGTCTTCTGCCACTGGAGAGGGCTGCTGGTCATCAGCATGAGGATGTGGAGGGCGGCGGTCAGGCCCTGGCGAGGCTGCGCCTGGTAGCCGCCGTTCTTCCACTCCGGATCGCCGCGGATCGAGTCGAGCACCATCCGGCGCAGCACGCGGTTGCGGCCGGCGATCTGGGTCGGCACGCTGGCCAGGGGCACCAGACCGTCCATGAAGCCGGGATAGGTCTCCCCCCACACCCAGGTGTGCATCCCTCCCATCGAGGTGCCCATCACCAGGAGCAGGTGGTTCACCTGCAGGCCCTCGGTCAGCAGCCGGTACTGGGCCGCCACCATGTCGTCGTAGGTGTAGCGGGGGAAGCGCAGCCGCAGGCCGTCGCTCGGCTTGCTCGATCGGCCATGTCCGATGCCGTCCGGCAGCACGATGAAGTAGCGCGCGGCGTCGAGGAGCCGGCCGGGACCGAACAACTGGCCGGCGAAGGTCTCCGACAGGAAGTTGCTCCCCGAGCCGCCCGTGCCATGGAGCACCAGCACGGCATTGGTCGTCCTTCCCCGGTCGTCGCGGACCGGCCGGCCCAGCGTGCGGTAGTGGAGCTTCAGCTCGGGGAGGGTTTCGCCCGTTCCGAAGCGGAAATCGCGCAGGACGAAGTCCCCTTCGACCGGCTCGGGAAAGGAGGCGCCCGCCGCGGGCGCAGCCAGACCGCCAGCAGCGAGGACGAGAACGAGAAGGCCCCAGACCAGGTTGCGCAACCTCATGGTCCCTCCACCATCCGCGCCCGGCGGATGAAGTCCAGCCGCGGAAACTCGCGAGCGAGATAGGCATTGCCGCCGGAAAAGAGCGGGTCCTGCTTGCCGCGGCGGATGCCGCCCCCCGCCCACTCGCCGTATTCTGCGTTGAGGGCGTCGACCACGTCCATGCCCTCGACGACGCGGCCGAACGGCGCGAAACCCTGCGCATCCAGGGTCTCCGCGTTGTCCCGCAGGTTGATGAACACCTGGGTCGTCCGCCCGTTGGGAACGGCGAATGCGAAGGCCACGGTGCCTCGCCGATTGGGCTGGCGGGGCGGATCGTCTGGCAGGGTCCGCCCGCGCCACAGCCTCGCGACCTCGGGATCGCCAGGGATGCCGAACTGCGCCCACTTGCCGGCGATCACCCGAAAGAAGCGCGCCTCGTCGAAGTAGCCGTGGCGGACGAGGTTGAAGAAGCGGTCAGCGCCGAGCGGCGCCCAGTCGCGGTGGACCTCCACGACCACCAGCCCCTTGCTGGTCTCCAGCCTTACCACGAACCGCTCCGGGGCCCGCCGGTTCATCTCCGGCGCCTCGGGGTGCAGCAGGGCCGCCGAGGCACAGCCCCCGAGAGAGACGACGAGGCCGCAGGCGAGCATCCGGGAAAAACCGCGCATCATGGCAGGTCCGCCAAACCGGGATCTTAACGGAATCCTTGGAATCCTTGCCGTCCAAGTTTTCGGAACCTCCCGCTCTGAGAGATACTTGCTGAGCGACAAGCCATCTCTCAAGGGGATTTGCGATGAAACGGACGAGGATTCTCCGGGTGCTCTCGGCCATGCTCTTGACCCTGGCGGCGACAGCGGGGGCAGCGGGAGGCTCATCGAAGCTCCCCCCGGCCGGATACGACGAGTCCCGTGATCCCGCCGCCGACCTGAAGGCCGCGGTCGCCCAGGCGCAGCGGGAGAACAAACGCATCCTTCTCGAGGTTGGCGGCGAGTGGTGCATCTACTGCCGCATTCTCAACAAGGTCATCCACGATGATGAGCGCCTGACGCAACGCCTGCGCGACGGGTTCGTGGTCGTCAAGGTCAACTTCAGCGACAGGGTGAAGAACGAGGCCTTCCTTTCTCGCTACTCGCAGATCCCGTCCTACCCGCATCTCTTCCTCCTCGAATCGGACGGCGCGCTGTTGCTCTCGCAGACTCCGGACGACTTCATGAAGGACGACAAGTACGTCCCGGACCTGATCCTGGCGTTCCTGGAGAAATGGGAACCGAAAAGGGGAGGCGCCAGCAGCGCCGCCCCGTGATCGACATCTCCCTGCTGCCGGAGGAGCCCACCGGCCTGGCCTCCCTGACCCGAAAAGCGGCCGTTCCTGCCACGCGCTTGGACCGTCGAATAGGTGAGGGCCATGTGGGTCCTCGCCCGAACGATGCAGCGTTCTCCCCATGGAGGATCGGCGACATGAAGAGACAGCGGCCTGTCAAGAAACTGCAGCTCAGCAGCGAGACCCTGCTCCGTCTCGACCAGTTCCCGCTCGTGCAAGGCGGAGTGCTCGCGGGCACCCTGACCTTCGAAGGGACTTGCGAGAACTCCCTTTGCCCCGTTTGCACGGAGCTGTGTACCGGCACACAGTAGGGCTGAACGGCTCCGCCGAGGCCATGAGCTGGCTGAAGCCAACTCCCTGGATCGCCAGCGATTGGGGAAGGGGGGACTGGTGAACGGGCTCCTCCAGTGCTGTCAGCGCGGATACGAGCTTTGAACCTTCTGGGGGCCGGCTTCCGGCCGGCCCCCGTTTCTTTAGCGAACCTTGCTCCTTTAGGTGGCGCCTGTTTGGGGCGGCAACAGAGACTTCTCGCAGTCTCCTGCTCACCCCCTCTCGACAGTCATACTTTTATAGGACAGCCGCGAGAGCACTGCTCCGATTCTTTGGGGTAGTATACGGTTCCGCCAGTCACACATTGTAAATTGGACAGGATTTCCTTCTGAAGCGAAAGTTTCTTCGTTTTGATCTGCTTCTTCATGGTTGGTCTCCTTTCGAAGAGCGGATGGGTCAATTTAGCATAAAGCGAGGTGGACTTTCATTCTACTCCTCCTCTCCACCGGAAAAACGATCTGCTGGCCCGGGTCCGCGCCCTGCTCGAGCAGCACCTCGAGGTTCTCGACGCATCCGCTCCAGGCCGCCTTGATGAGCGCGCACCGGCCGCCAGGGTGGAGGCCAGGGTCCCGGCTCCGATGGCAGTCGGTGAGGGAAGACTTGACCCGTCAACGTTCCCTCGTAACAGGCTCCGGATGGATGGGGCCGATAACGACAAACAACGAACAGATTTCAAGATACCGAGGATCCAACCATGCTCACCAGGACCACCCCAGGGCTCGCCGGAGCGACCATGTTCTTGCTCAGCCTCACCGCGCTGCCCGCCGCCGCCCAGACCCCGACCGCCTACTTCAGGGCGACCGCCACCACCAATGGCTTTCCGGGCACCTATATGGATACGCCGCCCGTGGTGGCTAACGCGCCTTCCAACAGCGCGTCTTCCTACCCGAGCGGCGCACATTTCAACGGCGGCACCCTGTACGCGGAGGCGACCTCCAGCAGCCATTCCAGGCCGGGCCATGCCTCCGCCGCCGCCTATTCGTACGCCCATCGGACTTCGACGCAGGTCTCTCCCATGACCAACGTCCTCGCCAACGCCCAGGGCAGCTTCGTCGAATATTACCTGAACGTCGAATCCGGGACCCTGCCGGCCGGCACGGAGGTGACCTTGAAATTCCGCGCCGCGACGGCGATCGCGAAATTCAGCAACGAGAACACCTACTACGGCAGTGTGCGGGTCGAGTTGCAGATCGGCTCCTCGTTGGCCTCCGCGACCTGGACCACCCAACCCGGCGTCCCGGAACCCGAGGTCCAGTCGCCGGAGATCACCGTCAAGACCCGGGTGGGCGCGCGCCTGACCTTCTCTGGCAAGGCGTACGCCTCCACCGCCGCGTGGTTCTACAACTCCAGCACGCGGGTCACCGACGGCAAGCTGGGCCTCGAAGTGAGCCTGGACGTCGAGCGGATCGACGCCGAGTGGGACGTCACCGTCCGCAGCGCCTCCGGCAAGATCTTCCAGCCCATGCCCTGAACCCCGTTCTCCTAGAGTCGACAACAGAGCCGCCCGGAAACGGGCGGCTCCCTCCCTTTCCTATACTGCATTTCGAGATCAAGATCCTGGAACCCAGAGACCGAGTATTCCTTCCCTGTGCCTTCGAACGCTCGAAAACCGTTTGCGAACGCTCAAAAAGCCGTGACGAACACTCAAAAACGGCTGGCGAGCGTTCGAAAAGCGTTTTTGAACGTTCACAACGGAAGACGAACGTTCGAAAACCGGCGAGGAGCATTCGTCACGCGTTTTCAAACGCTCTACAAGGGATGACGAACACTCAAAAACGGGTGTGAACGTTCGACGCGGCGTTTCGAACGTTCGGAAAGCGGGGAGGAACGTTCGAAAACGGAGACTTGAGGAGCGCGTCGAGCGTTGCCGCGGGAGCAGCGAAGAGAGACAGCGATCCGCCGCCACGGGAGGCAAGCCGCCGTACCGAGACGGCGATTCAGCTAATTCATTGATTCTGTTGGTATCCCCAGCGGGATTCGAACCCGCGTTGCCGCCTTGAAAGGGCGGAGTCCTAGGCCTCTAGACGATGGGGACCCAGTGGGCGCCAGGAGGGCCGGCGCCGGACGCGTAATTTACCACAGGTGGGCTCGGGCTTGGCTCGCCCTTACTCCTCCGCCTTCAGCGCCTTGTCGTCCAACCACTGGAGGACGACCCTCAGGGCGTCCTGGCGGATCTCGTGGCCCATATCGAACTCCCGATAGGTGAGGCCGACCCCATAGGGGCGCAGGGCCTCCCGGGACTCTCGGGCACGCTCGACCTCGATCTTGTTGTCCCGGGTACCGTGGACGACGAGGACGGGAAAGCCCTCGTGCTCTGGCAGCTTCGGCAGATCCTCGACGAGAGGCGGGGGGAACCAGGAGGACAGCGCGGCCAGGCCGGCGAAGCGGGCCGGCTCGCGCAGGCCGAGGTCATAGGCCATCATGCCGCCCTGGCTGAAGCCGGCGAGGACGATCTTCTCCGGCTCGATCGGATAGCGCACGACCGCCTGACGGATGAAGTCGCGCAGGAGGTCCGACGCATGACGGAAGGCCGCGACGTCGGTCTCCTTCCCCATCCGGAGCGGGAACCAGCCATAGCCGTACTGGCCGCCGCCGAACGGCACGGCCACTGGGCCTTGAGGACAGAGGACGAGGGCCCGGCCGCCGTGCAGC
Organism: uncultured Acidobacteriota bacterium; assembly: GCA_963832495.1. Taxonomy (GTDB): domain Bacteria; phylum Acidobacteriota; class Thermoanaerobaculia; order Multivoradales; family UBA5704; genus DATARR01. The sequence continues at coordinate 19,835 of CAWHUF010000010.1, forward strand.
ATGGGCGCGAGCCCCAGGAGGTCGTGAGCGCTGGCCCCCCAGCCGTGGAGGGCGATGATGGCCGGAAACGGTCCGTCTCCGGCAGGAACGTGGGCTGTGTACAACAAGCTCATGGCGGGGGAAGGATATCGCGGAGCCTCATCCCGGGCCAGGAGCGTCAGTTGGGGTCGCGAAGGAGAGCCCGGAATCCCGCCTGCTCGAAGTCGTGATCGTAGGTGAGCGCCTGCGTGAGGCCCTCCCGGTTCATGATCCGGAAGGAGGAGCAATCCGTCAGCCCCCAGGTCTTGTCGCCCCTATCAGCGTAAAACGAAAGAGCATCCTGGAACTGCAGGCTGGATTGGGGAATGATCGAGACGTTTGGATTCTGGCGAAGGAGCTGAATCAGGCGGACCGCAACGGTGCGCAAAGCCCCACCACGGCGGCTGTAATCATTCAACAGCTCTGTAAATACCATCTCGCTGGTCACAATCCAGGTGCGGCCGAGAGATTCGGCAAGGAACTTCGCTTTTCTGTGGAGCCCGTCTCTGGGATTCAGGAGGGCGATCCAGTAACTCGAATCAGCGAAGACCGCCCTCATTCCTCTTCCTTGGGGGCTCCATAAAGGTAGTGGTCGAGATTCTTGGAGAGATCTGCCGGCACCTTCTCCCACTCCTCAATCGGCACGCTTGCCCCGATCTCCAGAACCTCCTCCCAGTAAGGCCTCGCATTTACGTCGTACTCGGCCTTGCCGAGGAGCGGCTCATCGTCCTCTTCTTCCCCTAGGGTGACAACGACCTCCGCCTCCTCGCCGACAGGGAGGTCGGGGCTGTGGATCTCGATTGTCCCCCCGGGCTTGATCTTTACGCGTTGACGAAGGGTCATGGTCCTTGCCTCAAGGGACATTCTACCCGAAAACCTCCCGTTCGTCGCTGACGGAGATCACAGGCGCGACCGGTGCCAATGGCGGATCGCCAGGATAGAGAACTTTTTCCAGGAACAGGCCCGAGGGCGGCGCCGTCCATTCCGCGGGCAGTCCCTTCCCTGACTTTGGCGATTTCCCCGCGACCAGGGCCTCGAAGGCTTTGCGGTCCAGATCTCCGGCGCCGAGCTGGACCAAGGTCCCGACCACGCGCCGGACCATCTTCCAGAGGAAATGCGAGGCGGTGAGACGGATGAGGATCAGAGCTCCGTCCGTCTTCACTTCGGCCCCCTCCACCACGACAAGCGTGCTCGGCTGCTCGGAGGGCCTTTCGCAGAAGAGGCGGTAGTCGTGCTTGCCCACCAGGAGAGAGGCGGCTTCGGCCATGCGGCGGTCGTCGAGGGGACGCTTGATCCACCAGACCCAGCGCTTGGCCAGGGCCGTACGGCGGCGGGAGATCTGGTAGATGTAGGAGCGCAAAACGGCGTCGTGACGGGAGTGGAAGCGGTCCGCGGCCGGGGTCAGGGAGAGGAGGTGGATGTCCGCCGGCAGACGGTCGTTGACGGCCCGCCGGAAGGGCTCCGGGTCCACCGTGCCCGCTAGCCTCAGATGGGCCGACTGGGCCAGCGCGTGGACGCCCGCGTCGGTCCGCCCCGAGCCGCCCAGCTCGCGCACGGACGCTCCCGCCTCCTCCACCGCCCGCCGCAGCTCGCCCGCCACCGAGCGCGCATTCTTCTGCTCCTGCCATCCATGGTAGCGGGTGCCTTCGTATTCCAGGATCAGCCGGTAGGTGGGCATCCGGGGATTATCTCAGACCGCAGACCAGGGCGGGATTGCCAGAGGGTGCTAAGATCCTGCCATCTAAAGCCTCACCGCGGGCCATTCGGACCCGTTTCCAATCCCTACGGAGGACAACCGCGATGACAAAGAAGACAACGACCGTTCTGCTTCTCACCCTCCTGGCCGTGGCGGCCTTCGCGCTGCCCCTGGCCAGCGCCGGCACCAAGGGCTCCTGGACCGGCTGGATCACCGACGAGAGCTGCGGAGCCAAGGGCGCCAAGGCCGAGCACAAGGACTGCCTCATGAAGTGCCTGGCCAACGGCGACAAGCTGGTCTTCTACAACACGGCGGACGAGAAGCTCTACAGCCTCGACAAGCAGGACGTGGCCAAGGAGCACATCGGCCACGAGGTGAAGGTCACCGGCGAGGCGGACGGCAACGCCATCAAGGTGGAGTCGATCGAAGCCGCCAAGGAGATGTAAGGCCCCTCACCTCCCCAGCCCTCCTCTCCCGGCCCTCCGCCCACCCCGCCAGGGAGAGGAGGGAGAACAGCATGATTCTTTGGGGTAGCGTTCCCCTCTCTCCCTGGCGGGTGGCTGGAGGGCCGGGAGAGAGGGGTCAGGGGAGTGAGGGCCTAGATCCGCACCTTCCGGCTCACCATGGTCATGTCGCCGTCCTGAATGGGCGCCGCGTCCCTCGGCCGGGCCGCGATCAGGCCCTGGCCGGCGGGCGGCAGCCCATAGGAACGGTCGAACACGTACCAGTCCATCGGCTGGGCGTCGCCAAGGACGAGCTCGATCTCGCTGCCCTGAGACGGCAGGGTGTAGTGGTTGAACTGCCGCCATTTCGCCCCCGGGGGTCCAGCCGGCCGGTCCAGGGCGATGCTCTGGCCGTCGATCTTGATCGATTCGAGCTTCGCCGCCGTGGGCACCACGAGCGTCCCCAGCGGCGCTCCCCGGAGCGAGGTGAAACGCAGGCGCAGGCTCCGCTTGCCTCCGGCGGCCGAATCTTCGACCACGGCGAGCGTGGGAGCCGGCGCGTTCAGCGGCGGAGCCGGCGCGAGGAAGGCCCGCCCCATCGGCGGTGACCAGGGGAAGGCCGGCGCCGGCTGCTGCGCGAACTTCGCGGCCTGGCGCATGGCCGGCGGGAAGGGCGGAGCACCGCGCACCACCCAGCGGGTTTCGCCGGAATCGCCGTCCTGGTGAAGTTGCACGGTCATGGGCCGGGGCGAGTCAGGAGAGAACGGCGGCGAGACCATGGCCAGCACGGCGCAGAGCACCGCCGCGCCGGCCGCCGCGATCACCACCCAGCGGGAACCCTTCGGAGGCACCAGCGGAGCCAGGGCGCCGAAGACGAAGGAGAGCAGGATGGCGGTCGCCAGGAGCCCCTGGAGCCCCAGCCCCAGGTAGAGCGCCCGCAGGGTGGGGAACCAGAGCAGGGCCGCCACGAGGACGGGCAGGAGCGCCATCACCGTCCGGCCGCCAGGCGAGCCGCTCAGCACCAGGCCGCAGAGGCCCGCCACCAGGGCCGGCACCAGGAAGAGATAGCTCGCTCCGGGCAGGAGCAGGCCGAGCACCAGGCCCAGCACAGACCAGAAGGTCCAGACGCCCGCCCAGATGCCCGCGGCGCCCGAACGGCGGGCGAACAGGCTCGCGGCGCCCACGGAAGCGGCGAGCGCGAGCAGCCAGAAGGCCGCCATGGCCGGCAGGGGCCGGGCCACCCAGAGGTTGCGGAAGGAACCGGCCAGAAACGCCTGGAGCCCGAAGGCCAGGACAAGGGTCAGGACGAGCGCCGCGATCGGGATGAGCAGCCCGGTCGCCAGAGAACCCCAGGTCATGAGACCGCGCCGCCGGGCCATGACCGCCGCGCCCAGGACCAGGCCCAGCGCCAGGAGGCCCAGCAGCGGGGAGAAGCCGGCCGGCCACCGCACCACCGTGGTACGGAGGAAGTCGAAGAACACCGCCTGCCCCCGGGGTGGATTGCCGACGCTGCTGACCTCGGAATTGGCCAGCCCGCGCACTGCAGCCAGAGCGTTGTCGCCGTGGTGCTGGAGGCTCGCGGGCGAGAGGTTCTCCAGGGTGTCGAGCGACGTGTGGTAGTGGGCCGGTCCGTCGATGAACGCGAAGTTCATCCCCGGGATGTTGCGCCGCCGGAACACCGTGAGGTCGGTGTCGTTCGGCATGTAGCGGTAGATGGTGGAGAACAGCGAGCTGGTGAACGGCTGGCTGGCTCCGGGAGCCCATTGCGAGACCAGCCAGGCGTCGGGGCCGCTGGTCTCGAACATTAGGCTCGGTCCGCCGCTGCCCCGGGCTTCCAGGTTGACCACCACCCCGACCTCGGCCGCCGCCGGGCTCTGCTCGGCGAAGGCGCGTGCGCCCAGCAACCCCAGCTCCTCGCCGTCGCTGATCAGCAGCATCACGCCATGACGCGGCGGCGGACCGGCCTTCAAGATGCGGGCGACCTCCAGGGCCGCGGCCACGCCCGATCCGTCGTCACCGGCGCCGGGTCCCGCGGGCACCGAGTCGTAATGGGCCATCAGCAGCACGGACTTGCCGGGCTCCCGGCCGGGGAGGCGCGCCAGCACGTTGGACACCCGGGCGCAGTTGCCTCCCGGGCTGCAGGCGAAGGCCTGCTGGACCTCCGGCGCGTAGCCGAGGCTCCGCAGGTGCGCCAGGATCTTCTCGCGCACCTGGGCGTTGGCCGCGGTGCCGGCCGGGTGGGGCGTGCCGTCTCCCATGAAGCCGTGCTGGACTTCCAGCGCCCGGGCGGCCGAGAACTCCGACTCGGGAGCGTCCTTTCCCCGGGGCGAAGGGGGACCGGACCGGACGACCGCCAGCAACAGCGCCAGAGCGAGCAGCACCAGGCCGGCGATCAATCCCGCAGCCTTCCGCTCCTCCGGTTCGACGACACCTCGGTTTCCAGCCTGGTCTGCCATGCATGACCTCCCGCGGCGGATCTCCGCCGCTTCCGTGCGGCTCGGTTCAATGGGCGGGCGGATTCTAGCTCAGCCCCTGGCTTCATAGGTGCCCGTTTCTCTTGCCAGGGAGACGCCCCCCGGGGGACGGTTGACGCGCAGCTCTCCCTTGACTACCCTCTTCCCAACAATGGTTTCGGCAACCGTGGACCTTCTGTTCGGGCGGATCGCCCTGCACTACAAGCTCGTCACACGCGAGCAGCTGGTGGAGGCGAACCGGCTTCTGGCGATCGACGGCAACGGCCGGCCGCTCGGCGAGTTCCTCGTCGAGAAGGGCATCCTGACGGCCCGCCAGCATGAACAGCTCCTCGCCGTCCAGCGGGACGTGCTGGCCAAGCAGGAGGCCCAGGCCGCGCAGAAGCGGGCCGCCTTCAAGCTCGACGAGCCCGGCGGCCTGAACCGCCTCCTGGAGCACGCCCTGCGCTGCGGCGCGAGCGACCTCCATCTCCACAGCGGCGCCACCATCAAGCTGCGCACGCACGGACGCCTCGACGAGCTCGACTCGATCCTCCTCGACGCGCCCATGGCTGAGCGCCTGATCCTGGAGATCCTGACCGAGGACCAGGCGGCGCGGCTGCGCGAGCAGGGGCAGGTGGACTTCGCCTACACCCTGCCAGGGGTCGGCCGGTTCCGCAGCAACGCCTACCGGCAGCAGCGCGGCATGGACGCCGTGTTCCGGGCGATCCCGCCCAAGCCGCCGACACTCGAAGAGCTGGGCCTGCCCACCTCGCTCGCCCGCTTCGCCAACTTCCATCAGGGTATGGTGCTGCTCACCGGTCCGGCTGGGTGCGGCAAGTCCTCGACCCTCGCCGCCCTGGTCAACATCATCAATCAGGAGCGGCAGGACCACATCATCACGATCGAAGATCCCATCGAATACATCCACGTTTCCAAGGGATGCGTGGTCAACCAGCGCCAGGTGGGTCCCCACACCGGTTCCTTCGCCCGTGCCCTGAGAGCCGCCCTGCGCGAGGACCCGGACATCATCGCCATCGGCGAGCTCCGTGATCTCGAGACCATCTCGCTCGCCCTCACGGCGGCCGAGACGGGCCACCTCGTGCTCGCGACGCTCCACACCAACAACTCCATCCGCACGGTCAACCGCATCCTCGGCGTCTTCCCGCCGAACCAGCAGGACCAGATCCGCACCATGGTCTCCGAGTCCCTGCGGGCCGTGGTCTCCCAGCGCCTGGTCCCCAGGGCGGACGGCAACGGCCGCGTGCCCGCGCTGGAGATCCTGGTGGCCAACAAGGCCGTGGGCAACCTGATCCGCGAGAACAAGACCTTCCAGATCCGCTCCGTACTCCAGACCGGGGTCGCGCACGGCATGTGCCTGCTCGACGCCTCGCTGGCCGACCTGGTGAAGAACGGGGTCATCACCCGCGAGGAAGCCCTGAAGAACGCCGACGAGCCGCAGCGGTTCGCGAACCCGAGCTGACAATCGGGATTTCACTATGGCCAGGATCGACGAGCTGTTCCATTACCTGCGGGAGAACAAGGGGTCCGACCTCCATATGGGGGCGGGCCTGGAGCCCCGCATCCGCGTTCATGGCGTGCTGGAGCCCGTGGCGGGATGGCCCGTGCTCTCGCACGACGAGCTCCTCTCGATCCTGCGCGAGATCGCGAGCGAGGCCCAGTGGGAAGACTACATGGGCTGCGGCGACCTCGACTTCGCCTATGGCCTCGAAGGGTTCGCCCGCTTCCGCGCCAACTACCTGCGCCAGGAGAACGGCTGCGGCGCCGTCTTCCGCATCATTCCCGAGACGATCGTCCCGCTCGAAAAGCTCAACCTTCCCAAGGCGATCGAAGGCTTCGCCCATCTCCAGATGGGCCTCGTGCTGGTCACCGGCCCCACGGGCTCGGGCAAGTCCACGACGCTCGCGGCGATCATTGATCGAATCAACACGACCTATCAGAAGCACATCGTGACGATCGAAGACCCGGTCGAGTTCGTGCACCAGAACAAGCTCTCGGTCTTTTCTCAGAGAGAAGTGGGGGCTGACACGGAGAGCTTCGGCGCCGCCCTGCGCGCCGCCATCCGCCAGGATGCGGACGTGATCCTGGTCGGTGAAATGCGCGACTTGGAAACCATTTCGCTCGCCGTCACCGCGGCCGAGATGGGCGCCCTGGTCTTCGGCACGCTGCACACCAACGGCGCGGCCAACACGATCGATCGATTGATCGACGCCTTCCCCGCCGACGAGCAGGCGCAGGTCCGCACGACGCTCGCCGAATCAATCGCGGGCATCGTCTCGCAGCTCCTCCTGCGCACGGCCGATGGCCAGGGCCGCCTCGCCGTCAACGAGATCCTCCTGAAGACCCCCGGCCTGCCGAACGTCATCCGCGAAGGCAACACGCCCATGATCACCTCGATCATCCAGGGCGGCCGCTCCATGGGCATGCAGTTGATGGACGACGCCCTGATGGCCCTCGTCGAGCAGAAGCGAATTACGCCCCACGAGGCCTACATGAAGGCCAGCAACAAGGGGCGGTTCGAGGGGATGGTGAAGGAGGAAGAGGAGGTCTAGGATTCCGCGCAGCGGTCCTCCCTGGGACCGCTGGCATCCTTGCCGGCCCTCTTACTTTCCTCACTCTCTTTCCCGGCCGGGGTGCCGAGACAAACGTCTTTCCCCTCGTGCTGGCTGAGTTTCCCCGAGATCTCCATGAGTTTCCCCCAGGACAGGCGATCCGGGCCAAGGGGAAAGACTTCGGGATCTCGGGGCAACTCGTTCTACCCTCTTTACCGCCCATCGAGGTCCAGGAGAAACCCACAGGGGACACAGGGAGAACGATCTTCCCCAAGGCTGGGCGAGCGGTCTCGGTATCTCGATGAGTTTCCCCTCTGGCTAGAAAATCGAGCACCCGGGGAAAGTCTTGGAGATCTCGGGGAAAATCGCTGCGAAAACCTTGCAAGTGGCAACGCGCTTTACCGGGGCGAATGCGGAAAGACACGGCAAGGCTTGGCATCCGTCAGCCTTGAAGAGGCTCCTGGATGACGTTTCTCGGACAAGCCTGCCCTCTTTCGGGTACCTGGGCTACTCTGTCATACTATCAAGCCGAGCCATGGCCGACGAGACCACAGCCGAGCCCGAAGTACCCCACCCTGAACCGCATCTGGAGAGCCCTTCTCCATTCCACATCTTCGACCGTGAGCGAGATCGCCATCCCTGGGAGAGGGCCTTCGAGGAGATGCGCCGGCTCGATCCGGGAAGACGCTGGGCTGTAGCCGCCAACTGGCGGATGGACGATCGAGTCCATCTGGAACGAGAAGAAGGCGATCTGGACGCCTGCGGGCACTTCGCCTCTGTTGCGGATGCTGACGGCTGGTGGGAAGCCCGCTATAACTATTTCAAGGAAGAAGTCTGCTGTCCAGGCGCGCCTTTAGCCGGCGGCAAGGCTTCGGCATACTCCAGATCCACGAACGACAGGAACCGGATCTCCGCCCGGATCGCGGGCTTCGACGAGCTCGTTCATGTCGGTTCCTTGAAAGCACTACTGAGACGGGCAGTAAAAAGCGAAATGAAAGGGGAGGTGGAGATCACCCTCCACGAAGAGAGCGGCTCAAAGCTGCCCTGGTTTCGCACAGGAATGCTAGACATTGAGGAGAAGGAGCTCGACTCTAAGGTTTCGGACTTGGCGCGGGCTCTGTTGAGACGAGGTCCCGATGCCGTTCGGAAGGTTGCGGGCACCCTGGCTAACAGCCTTGGCGATTCGGAGCCTCCTTGGTGGGCCGGATTCGTCGAGGAGATCCGGACGACTCTGGGCCGTAATGCTGCATCCGATCTCTGTGCGGCTCTGGGCCTTGGTCACCTCAGGCCAGGCGAGTGGCTGTTGGTCTGGAGGTACACGGTCGCTGAAGTCACCCCGCTCTACCGGCCGACCGTCCTGGAAGCCAACGATTCCCCGTACCACTATCCCTCCCCGCCCGACTACTCTCCGGGGATTACGATGCCCTTGGACCCGGCGCTTGCCGCTTGCAGGGAGGTCCTTCATCGCCCTTTGCGCGGCACGACCGCCGCTGAGCGCTGTACCGGGGAAATCCTTCATCTTGAGAGCTTTCCCAATGTCAGGGATAATAGCGCCCTGGTGGCTCTGAGAGTCGGGCATCGCGAGCGGCTACGGAGTGAGCTTTCAACCACCGGCCTCAATGCCTGGATAGGACGCCACTCTGACCCACGCCATGAATAGCCCTGATCCAGCCCTCTCCCATCTGGCCGATTCTCTGGTAGCTACTGTAGAAGCGGCAGACAGCTCGCGTCTTCGCGAGTACCTCTCAGGAAGGAAACTTCCAGCGATGGGAGGCGACCTTGATCCTGCTGACGTCTTTCTGCAGACGATCCCGCTGATTCAGGAGCCTTCAGACTTCCGGAATCGGCTCGCACGAATCCTCGCGACCTTGATTGAGACGGAGGCTGCAGCGTTAGAGGGTACCAAAGAAGAGAACACCTCTCGCCTCACGGTCCTGCAAAACGCCTTGTATCTTGCCGCTGAACTACCCGCAGAGGAAGTGCTCTTCAATTCTCTCAAGAAGCTTTTGGGTGTTCTGCGAGCCATACCACAGGAAGATAGTAGCCTTATGAGGCTCCAGATTCCTCTATGGCAGGCTCTGGTTTTTCAGCAAACCGACGCCTCTCTGGAGGCCGAGTGGTTCTCAATCCTGGAATCTTCGGAGGGGGCGGCATGGTCACCTAAGCGCCGTACCTTCCTGCTCATGGCGTGGCAAGGACTGCTGTGGATTCCACCTGCCCCAGAAAGACGGAAGTCAGGAGAGATCGTCGACTTCGAACGGATCGAACGAGGGCTGCTGGCAATGTATGAGACCAGCAATGGCCACGAGAAAGCCCTCTCGCTCCTGCAGGTGTGCATTGAACGTCTGCAGGAAACCTATCCTCGCTCAGCAGAATTTTGGGCGAGCGCGTTCATGCCCAGAGTTGCCAATTGGCCACAGGAAGCCTCCAGAATCTCATTCCTAAAACTTGGCTTACTCACACAGAAACAGAAAACTATCCGAGAACGCTCCAAGGCTTACAAATTGATCAGAAATTATTTGTTAATGGTGTCAGCGGAATCACAGGTCGGCCTCTCCGCCCACCCATAAGCTCCGCCGAAGCTTCCCATCTTGCACTAACATTGCGACAGAATCTCAAAAAGATTTACAGCATGAGCAAGCCTTGGACAAGACAAGACCGACTATTCGGCACGGGGCCCTAAAATGTTTGAGGGAAATGCCAAGAACTTGGCAGAAACCGGCTGGGGGGTTGTTTTCGCCCCTGATACACCCGTGACAGTACGTAACGAGCTATCTGCACTCCTTGAGCACCGACGCGAGCAAGCCACGCTAGATGGGAAAAACGATTACTATAAAGAATTTTCCTATCGGCCAGGAGAGACAGTCCGAGACTTTTTGCGGAGACATGGCGTACGCCCCGATGCCTCGCCAGACCCTGATCGCGGAGTCCCTTACTACCTTCTTCTCGTTGGTGATCCGGAAAGCTTACCTTACCCCTTCCAGAAGGAGCTAGACATTTACTATGGCGTTGGTCGAATTCACTTTGAGGCACTCCAGGATTATCGGCTGTACGCTCAGAGCGTCGTGTCAGCCGAGATGGAGCCTCGGCGGGCGCGCCAGGTGACTTTCTTTGGAGTGAAAAACGACAACGACCCCGCCACCCTACAGAAGACCTCCGAGCTTATCTTACCTCTAGCTCAAAATACTCTATCATCACGAACAATGAACTGGGAAGTACGTACGCTAACAGATCAGGACGCTAACAAGGCGCGGCTTGCCCGAATCTTAGGTGGAGACGAAACTCCGGCCTTGCTTTTCCTCGCTAGCCATGGAGTCGGATTTTCACCTGACGACGAGCACCAAATTGCTCGTCAAGGAGGCTTGGTCTGTTCTGACTGGCCGGGACCAGAAAGTACAGAGGGAATACTCCGAGATCACTACTTCACAGCAGACGATCTCCTCGACGAAGCCAATGTTAAAGGACTGATAGCCTTCTTGTCTGCAGATTACAGCGCGGGCACCCAGGACTATGAGAAGCTCTTCTCTCAAAGAGGACCGGGAGGAGAGAAACCAAATCGCACAACGCCCTTTCGTCTCGCGCCTCTGCCAACGGCTGCTCAGCCATCCTAACGGTGGTGCTTTGGCTGTTGTAGGGCACGTTGACCTCACCTCGAACAGACCCTTTACAGGTTTTAGTAAAGGAGAGGGAGCCGATCATTACCGAAACTCCCTGAGAAGGCTCCTAGAAGGTCATACTGTAGGGTGGGCTATGGAGCATCTAAACACCGCTTACGCAATGATCGCCACTCAAGTCAGCCTTCTCTTGGAAGATCAGGCTTCGTTGGAAAGGAATGCTAAAGATTTTGCAGACCTTTGGCTAGCAGGCAAAGACCTCCGCAATCTCGTTGTCGTCGGCGATCCGGCAGTGAAGCTCGCTGTGGCACCCGCTTAGAGGATAGTGCCAGTCAACCACCTACTCCCGGCGCCACCTCGATCCTCTCCCCCACCCACCCCGGAATCGCCACCGACTTCACCCCCTCCGGATCGTTGATCACGCAGCAGGCGCAGGTCGTCTTGCCACGGGCGAGGAGGAGCCCGTCGCGGGTGACGTGGAAGAGGTAGGTCATCGACTTGGTCCCCTTCCTCAGGACCTGGAGGTGGATCTCGAGCTCGTCTCCGAAGCGGGCCGGCGAGAGATACTCGCAGGCGACGGAGACCCGGGGCCAGGAGAGCAGGCGGCCGTCCTCCTCCCGCCATTCGACGCCGACCCCTATGGCGTCGAGAAAGGCATGCTCGGTGTTCTCCATGAAGATGAGGAAGCGCGAGAAGTGGACGATGCCGCTCATGTCGGTGTCCACGTACTCGATTTTCCTGCGGGCTCGTATCTCGTGCAGAGGCCCCCTCACGTCCGCCTTCATGACAAGACCTCATCCTCAGAAATTCAGATCCACGGAGAGACAACCTTCGACCGCTTCATAGAGGTTGCGGAGCAAGTCTTCAAAGGTTTCCCCTTGAGTGGCGCAGCCGGGGATCGCGGGAACCTCGGCCCAGTAACCGCCCTCCTCCGCTTCATGAACGACGACCTTGATCTTCATAGAGTCTTCTCCATCGAGAGCACTAGTATATGGTGATTCCCAGAGCTACTCTTCCCGCCATGCCTCACGTCCTCGCCCTCGACCAGGGGACCACCAGCTCGCGCGCTATCGTCTTCGACGAGGCCGGCAGCGCGGTCGCCATGGCCCAGCGCGAATTCCCGCAGATCTTCCCGCGGCCTGGATGGGTGGAGCACGACCCGCTGGAGATCTGGGAATCGCAGCTCGCCGTGGCCCGCGAGGCCCTGGCGCAGGCGGGGCTTCCCGCCTCGGAGATCTCCGCCCTGGGCATTACCAACCAGAGGGAGACCACCATCGTCTGGGACCGCGCGACCGGCACGCCCATCGGCAACGCCATCGTCTGGCAGGACCGGCGCACGGCGGACGAGTGCGAGCGGCTGAAGCGCCAGGGGATCGAGCCGCTCTTCCGCGAACGGACGGGCCTCGTGCTCGACCCCTACTTCTCCGGTACCAAGCTCGCCTGGATCCTGGACCACACCCCCGGGGCCCGCGAAGCGGCGGAATCCGGCCGGCTCGCCTTCGGCACCGTCGATTCCTGGTTGATCTGGCACCTGACCGGCGGCGTCCATGTTACGGATGCCACCAATGCCTCGCGGACGCTCCTCTACGATCTCGATTCCGGGGACTGGAGCGAGGAGCTGCTCTCGGCGCTCCGCATCCCTCGCGAGGTCCTGCCCGGGATCCGCTCTTCAAGCGAGATCTACGGCGAGACCCTTCCCGGCCTGCTCGGCTCCCCAGTGCCCATCGCCGGGGTGGCCGGCGACCAGCAGGCCGCGCTCTTCGGCCAGGCGTGCCTCGCGCCCGGCATGGTGAAGAACACCTACGGCACGGGCTGCTTCCTGCTGATGAACACGGGGGACCGGCCCGTGCGCTCCCACCACGAGCTGATTACGACGCCCGCGTGGCGCATCGGGGAGCGTACCGACTACGCCCTCGAAGGGAGCGTGTTCGTGGCCGGCGCCGTGGTGCAGTGGCTGCGGGACGGCCTGGGGCTCATCCGGTCCTCCTCAGAGGTCGAGGCGCTGGCCGCGAGCGTTCCGGACTCGGGCGGCGTGGTGTTGGTGCCCGCTTTCACCGGCCTGGGCGCGCCTCACTGGGATCCCTACGCCCGCGGCATCCTGGTGGGGATCACCCGCGGCACGACCGCCGCCCACATCGCACGGGCCGCCTTGGAGGCGATCGCCTTCCAGGTGGCGGACGTGCTCTCGGCCATGGAGGCGGACTCCGGCGTGCCGGTCACGGAGCTGCGGGTGGACGGCGGCGCCACGGCCAACGATCTCCTGATGCAGCTCCAGGCCGATCTCGCGGGCGTGCCGGTGGTCCGGCCCCGGGTGCAGGAGACCACCGCCCTCGGCGCGGCCTATCTCGCGGGTCTGGCTACGGGAGTCTGGAAGGGTCCGGACGAGATCTCCGCCCGCTGGCAGGTGGAGCGGACCTTCGAGCCGGCCCTGGACCCGGCCCGTTCGGCGGAGCTGCGCCAGCGCTGGAACCGGGCCGTGGCACGCGCCAAGGACTGGGAAGGGACTGGGTGATGGTGGGCAAATGAAGCGCGACGGCATGCTCGCCCGCCTCCTCGATCCCGGGGAGGTCTGGGATGTGCTCGTGGTAGGTGGCGGCGCGACCGGCCTCGGCGCCGCCGTCGAGGCCGCGGCCCGCGGCTACCGCACGGCCCTGGTCGAAGGGAGCGACTTCGCCAAGGGCACCTCCAGCCGCAGCACCAAGCTGATTCACGGCGGCGTGCGCTATCTCCAGAAGGGAAACGTCTCGCTGGTGCTCGAAGCCCTGCGCGAGCGCGGACGGCTGCTGAAAAACGCCCCCCACCTGGTCCGCAACCTCGACTTCCTGGTGCCGCGCTACGACTGGTGGGAGGCCCCCTTCTACGGCGCCGGGCTCAAGCTCTACGACCTGCTCGCGGGCCGCATGAACCTCGAGCCCTCCCGCCTGCTTTCGCGCGAGGAGACGCTCGACCGCGTGCCCACGCTGGAGCCCAAGGAATTGCGGGGCGCCGTCATTTATCAGGACGCCCAGTTCGACGACGCCCGGCTCGCCATCACCCTCGCCCGCACCCTGGCGGACCTCGGCGGCGTGGCCGTGAACTACGTCCGCGCCGTGGGGCTCCGCAAGGAGGAGAGCCTGGTGCGCGGCGTCCTGGCGATCGACGAGGAGACGGGCGCCGAGACTGAGATCCGGGCCCGCGTGGTGGTGAACGCCACGGGAATCTTCTCGGACGACCTGCGCCGCATGGACGATCCCGAGAGCCCGGCGCTCCTGGCCCCGAGCCAGGGGATCCACCTGGTGTTCGACCGCCGGTTCCAGCCGGGCGCGAGCGCCATCCTCGTGCCCCACACGGATGACGGCCGCGTGCTCTTCGCCGTCCCCTGGCTCGACCGGGTGGTCGTGGGCACCACGGACACCCCCGTCGCGGAGAAATCCCTGGAACCGCGCCCCCTGCCGGAGGAGATCGAGTTCCTCCTCCAGCACGCCGCCCGCTACCTCACCGATGATCCGCGTCCCGAGGACGTGCTCTCCTGCTTCGCCGGCCTGCGCCCCCTGGTGCGCGGCGGCCGGGCCGCGGCGAAGACGGCCGCCCTCTCGCGGGACCACACGCTCCTCGTCTCCCCCTCGGGGCTCGTCACCATCACCGGCGGCAAGTGGACGACCTACCGGAAGATGGGCGAGGACGCCATCGATCAGGCCGCTCTCGTAGCCGGCCTCAACGAGCGCCCCTCCTCCACCGCCGATCTCCATCTCCATGGCTGGATGGATCCCGTCCATCTCGGCGCGGCCTGGGCCGAGTACGGATCAGACGCTCCCGCGATGACTCTCCTCGCCGCCAAGCGCCCCGGCTGGGATGAGCCCCTCCATCCCAATCTCCCCTACCGCGTCTGCGAGGTCGTCTGGGCCGCCCGCCACGAGATGGCCCGCACGGTGGAAGACGTCCTGGCCCGCCGCACCCGCGCCCTGCTCCTGGACGCCCGCGCCAGCGCCTCGACCGCCCCCGCCGTGGCGAGGCTGCTGGCGGCGGAGCTCGGAAAGGACGAGTCCTGGCAGGGGGCTCAGGTGCAGGCATACCAGGAGTTGGCCCGAGGCTACTGGCTGTAGGGTGCTGGAAGCGCCCCCTTGCATTTGCTCTAGGTGTTATGGTTGACTATAACACCATAGCGCATGAGCCCTATCATGGATCGAGAGTGGAATGACAGCCAGCCCATCTACCGGCAGATCCGCGACCTGGTGGTCGAGATGATCCTCGACAGGGTGCTCAACGAAGGCGATCCGTTGCCGTCGGTGCGCCAGATCTCGGCCGAGTACCGGGTCAATCCGCTCACGGTCCTGAAGAGCTTTCAACAACTGGTCGACGAGCAACTCGTCGAAAAAAAGCGAGGGCGCGGCATGTTCGTCAAAGCCGATGCACGCGATCTGCTGCTGCAGGGCGAACGCCAGAAATTCCTTACCGAACAATGGCCCAGGGTCTACGCGACCATCCAGCGGCTCGGCCTGACGGCGCAGGAGCTGCTGGATGCGGCCCCGACCGAGGTACCCGAGGCACCCGCGCCAGACTCTGCAAAGGAGCGATGAAGCCATGGCCTGCATCGAAGCCCGCGGCCTCCGCAAAGCCTTCGGCACCACCATCGCGCTGGACGGCGTCGATCTGCGGGTCGAAGAGGGCCGCATCCTCGGATTGATCGGTCCCAACGGCGCCGGCAAGAGCACCGCGCTGAACGCGATTCTCGGTCTCACCCCTTATCGAGGGCGAGCTGAGGGTGCTCGGACGCAACCCATGGACGGAGCGCGGCCAGCTCATGCGCGACGTCGCCTTCATCGCCGACGTCGCCGTCCTGCCGCGCTGGATCCGGGTTTCGCAGGTGCTCGACTACACCGGCGGCGTGCATCCGCGGTTCGACCGCGCCAAGGCGGAAGCGTTCCTTGCCAGGACCTCCATCAAGCGAGCCAGCAAGGTCAGGGAATTGTCAAAGGGCATGGTGACCCAGCTGCACCTCGCTCTGGTGATGGCCATGGACGCGAAGCTGCTGGTGCTGGACGAGCCGACGCTGGGACTGGACATCCTGGTCCGCAAGCAGTTCTACGACTCCCTGCTGAACGACTATTTCGACCGCAACCGCACGATCGTCGTGACGACGCATCAGGTGGAAGAGATCCAGGATGTCCTCACCGACGTCATGTTCATCCACCGCGGCCGCATCGTCTTCGATTGCAGCATGGAAGACTTTGAGACGCGCTATGTCGAAGCGATGGTGAATCCCGAGCACGTCGCCGCGGCGAGGGCTCTCGGGCCGATCCACGAGCGACAGGTATTCGGCCGCAGCATCCTGCTCTTCGATCAGGTCGACCGCCAGCAGCTCGCCGCGCTTGGCGACGTGCGCACACCCAGCCTCGCCGATCTGTTCGTTGCCGTCATGGGCAACCGCCGGCGGCACAAGGAGCACCCCATGAATCCGCAGCTCTCAAGCAGGACACCTCACCGCGGCCCGCCGACCGCCTTGTACTGGTCGGTGCGGCGCGAGTTGTGGGAGAACCGTTCGATCTACATCGCACCGCTGATCGTCGCCGCAGTCGTGCTGCTCGCCTCCTTGATCAGCACGGTCGGCCTGCCGAAGAAGATGCGTACCGTGTCGGCGCTCGACCCGGCGAAGCAGCACGCGGTGATCGTCAGGCCGTACAGCATGGCGCCCGCTCCGATCATGCTGGCCACGTTCATCGTCGGGTTCTTCTACTCGCTCGACGCGCTCTACGGCGAACGCCGCGACCGCAGCATCCTGTTCTGGAAGTCGCTGCCGGTTTCAGATCGTACGACTGTGCTCTCCAAGGCGAGCATTCCGCTCGTGGTATTGCCACTGATCGCCTTCGTTTTCAGCGTGGCCACGCTTACCATCATGCTGTTTCTGGGTACTGTGGTCCTGCTGGCGAGCGGTGTGGGCCCCGCCAGGTTGTGGGCCGAGCTGCGGTTCGTTCAGGAGCCGCTGATCATGCTCTACGGCTTGACTGTGCATGCGCTGTGGTTTGCGCCCATCTACGGCTGGCTGATGCTGATCTCGGCCTGGGCGCGGCGTACGCCCTTTCTATGGGCTTTCCTCCCTCCGCTCGCGATCGTGGCCGTCGAGAGGAATGCGTTCAACACTTCGTATTTCGACTCCCTGTTGAAGTACCGCGTGAGGGGCGCCATGGCGGAGGCCTTCACGGCCGACGGGCATCGCGAGATCATCGACCGGCTGTCGCAACTCACTCCGGTGAAATTCCTGAGCACGCCCGGTCTGTGGGCCGGGCTGATCTTCGCCGCGGCATGCTTCGCCGCGGCGGTACGGCTGCGCCGCAACCGCGAACCGATGTGATTCATTCACAGGATGAGCCCGCTTATGCAAGCAAAAATCAGCAACCACGAGGACCAACGGGTGACAGAGCTCATCGACCGCGTGAACGGCGCGGGACATGGACCGGCCGCGCGCGAAGCCTATCGTGAGGGCTTCACACGACTCCGCTCACAACTGGACATGTATCCGGTTTCGGGACGGCACGCTTCGGTCACCTTCGAGTCGGCGGCAAAGACCGTGCGGGCTCTCGCCGCGAGCTGTTTGCCGCTGAGCATCGCCGTGGCCATGCACCTCTACCCGCTCTGCGTCTTGCAGTGCCTTCCCTTGCCATGGCTGAGCTTCGCGAGATTTCAGCGGGCGATGCTCCTGCGAACGATCAGGAACCGCTCGCTGATCCTCGCCAATGCGGGGGGCGAACGTACACGAGGGGCCCATCAGTGTCTGACTGCACATCAGGACGAGGAGGGCATTCGAATCGATGGAACGTTCGAGTACATGTCGCTCGCCACGGTTGCGGACGTCGTCCTCTTCCAGGCGCGATTGGCAAATGACGGCAGCATGGTTCTGTGTGCGGCGGACCTGCGGGCCGACTCGGTGTGTATCGGAGATTGGAGATTCTCCGGGAGCATGCGGCTTTCGGACACGTCTTCCGTGACATTCGCCAGGCACCTGGTACCTCACGGCCGCTATGTGCTCGCACCAGACGACGACGCCCTGCGTTGCACATCGGACTATCAGAGGTGCTGGTTCCATCTCTTTCTGGCCGAAATCTATCTCGCCCGGCTCGAACGCCTGCATCACGTCTGGGGCCTAAGGCGCTCCGCCGAACAGATCATGAGCCTCAACGAGCTGTCGCAGCTTCGCGCGTATGCTCTTCGTTTGCTCGATGACTTTTCTTCACATTCTGATATCCGTCCTTTGCAGGAGACCACCAGCGCGATGAAGCTGCGCGTTTCGCTGATGGCGCAGTCGACGATGGCGTCCTTGCGGGATCGGGAAGACCGGACACCCGCGGAGGCTCAACAGCTTCGGGCGGACGCGAGTGAGCTCGGTTACATCAAGTGGCAGCCGACCGCTGACGAGATCATCCTGCGCAGTATTGTGCGCAGGATTGTGCGCAGGATTGGCGTTCTTCCCCAGCCAGGGTCAGGGAGCCCCGGCTACGAGGGTGGGACGCCACAGGCCTCGGGAGGTGGGCTCAGGCGCACGATCACCACCCCAGGATCGCCGCTGTATCCGGGGCCGAAGAAGCCCCGCAAGGAGTCGCTCTCGAACAGGGCGCGCCGCTCCTCCAGGTAGGGGCGGTCCAGAACCAGGGTGTTGACCCCCATGCCGAACGCCATCATGCAGAGGAGGCGATCGGAAGGGAAGTTCTGGTCCATGTCCACCTGGAACGTACCGTACCCGGAGGGAAAGTAGCCCGAGTAGCCGTTGAGCAGCGGCCGGTGGTGGTCGATCTGGGCGAACATCCGCCACGTCTCCACCTCGTAGTCGGAGACGTGCAGCCCACGCGGCAGCGGGACGTGCGCCACGATCAGCTTCCCCGGCTGCTCGCGCAACCAGCTCGTCCAGGCGGTGCGCGGGGTCGCGGGGGTCGGCACCAGGACGCCGGGAGACGCGAGGTTCTCGGCAGCCGCCAGGACCCCCAGGGCGAGAGCGAGAATCCTGCCGGTATTTCCGCGCCAGGAGGCGAGACGGGCCAGGGCCAGCGCGGCCAACGCCGCGAGCACCGCCTGGGAGATCGCCACGGCGCGGAAAGGGCTGCGCAGCGTGCTGAGGCCGGGCACCACCTCCCGCAGACTGGCGAAGGGCCGCCAATCCCCGATCCTCAGGTTGAGGCCGAGCGCGAGAAGCCCGCCACCCACGGCGCAGGCGAGAAGGCAGGCGATCCAGAGCCTCCGCTCCCCCTGGCGCCAACCCAGCCAGGCTCCCGCCACCCCCAGACCGAGAAGGAGAAAGCCGGGGAAGAGCCCCCCCGTATCCCCCGCATAGGAGTCCTCGCGGGGCGGAAACGCGAGGCGGGAGGAGCTGGGGCGGGTCGTGAAGTCCCGGGCCTGGGCCGAGAGGGCCGCCACGACCTCCTCGGATCGCGTGAACCCGTACTTCTCATGGAAGGAGCTGACCGTGCGGGCGATGGGCGAGAGCACGAGGGCCCCGAGGATCGCCAGAGCGCCGAGCGTCGCGATCGACCGGGCGCGGAACCTCTGCTCCGCCAGCGCCACGAGCCCCGCCAGGAGAAGAAAAGGGAGGCTCAGGAGCGCCATCTGCTGCCCCGCGAGGAACTGCGCGGCGAACGACAGGACCGCCAGCGCGGCGGGCCGCCACCCGCCCTCCTCCCCGAAGCGAACCAGGGCCGCGAGCGCCCAGATCGTGCCGAAGAGGGGGAGCACGGGGAGCACCCCCAGGACCTTGGCGGTATAGGGAAGGGTGACGCCGGCGAGCGCCGCGAGGAGGGCCGCGCCGCGCGGCGCACCGAGCGCCCGCGCCAGGCTCCTGGTGGCGAGACCGTTGCAGACCAGGGTGAACAGAATCGCCAGGTTGTAGATCGCGGCCGGCGGAGCCCCCATCCACCAGAGAGGCGAGAGGGTGACCCCCTGCAGGAGCATCGGCTCCGAGAAGGTGAAGGTCCCTTCGAGCGGATGGAAGATGGGAGCGTTCCAGAGCCCGGCAAAGCCGTGCGGCACGCGGTCCGCGTCCCACCACAAGGTCCACAGATTGAACAGCGGAACGGTCGCCTCATGCTCGGTCCCCAACGGCAGAGCGCTGGCGAGGGAAGGCAGGAGGGGCCAGGTGGCCACGATCGCCGCCAGCAGGCAGAGGACGAAAGGGGCCAGGCGGCGCAGCAGGCGATCGGAGGGTCATGGAGAAGGAGGCTCCAGGTGCGCCGGCGGGACCTCATTGCCACACCGGCGCACGCTGGATGCAGGCGAGAAGACTACTACTGCTCGGGGAACTCGGCGAGGGCCCGCTCACGTCGGAGATCACGTCCTGCAGGCTGGCGCCCTCGAGGCCCGCGGCGAAGCTCTTCTTCTCGGTATGGACGGCCGGAACCAGTCCGTTGCGGGTCACCTCGATAGCGGCCTTCCGGGGCGATCACCAGATAGGTGCCGTCCTCGCGCGTCGGTCAGGAACAGCAGGTAGCGGCTGGCCCACCTTGTAGCTCGGGTCCTCGTCGAAGCGGTTGCTCGTCGTTGCCGTTCTGGAAGAGGACGAAGGACTCGCCGGCGCCGAGAGAGCCCTTGTGGCTGCGCTTGACGTGAAGTGCACCCGCTGCGTGGGGATGCGGCTGACGTGCCGTCCTTCGCCGGTTCGACGATGGGGTCGCCATCGGTCACGTCGGTCCACCGTCGCGACGACGACGTCGCTCGGCCATGCGGGTGGCCTCGCCGAGAGATGTGGGGGTGTGTTGACCCAGAAAGCGTGGATGCGGGGCGCGCCCGCCTCGGGTCCGACCGTCGGGTGCTCCGGGTTCTCGGCCATGCCGGTTGGCGTACATCGAGCCGATCTCGTTGATGTTGCCCTGGACGAGCGTGTAGTGGGTGCCGATGTCGTACCAGTAGCCACCGCCCATGCAGCCGCCGTCATTGGAGTGATCGAGGCCGAAGGTGTGGCCGACCTCCTGGCAGTGGACGCCGCGGGCGGCGTTCGAGGTCCAGGAGTAGTAGGTGTTGAGCTGCGCGGTCGCCCTGAGGATGGTGCAACCACTGTAGTTGGTGATGCGGGCGAGACCGCCCCAACCGGTGTTGCCGGAGTTGGCGTTGAAGACATAGGTCTCCTCGCCCGAGCTGACCGAGGAGATATTGAGGATGGTCCGGCTGTTCCAATCGTTGACCGCCGCGCTCGCGTTACTGGCGGTATTGCGGATCCTCACATTCCGGTCCGCCTGAATCCAGCAACCCCACTGGTGCGCCTGCGCGGCGCTCCCCGCAAGTCCGGCGATGAGCAAACATCCCAACCACAAAGACCGATTTCCGATTCATGATCATTGCCTCCATCCTCGACGTCTCCACGTCAAAAAAGGTTGCTCGATTCGCGCCCTTCGCGGGCGCACTCCTCCACAGCAGCTCCACCGCACCCTGCGGCGGAACCGCGAACACCTCAAGCTCGTTTCGACTCGAGTCGCGGCAAGAGTCTCGCGCTGATCTGCGTGCTCGTTGCTCTATACATGGGGGTGCTTCATCCCCCCCAAAGCGAGCCGGGTTCTGTGAACCTTTTTTAGGTAGTCTGAGCCTGACCTGGATTATTGATGGGTTTGCATGTGCTCAGACAGCAGACTGCCTCCGGCTTGGTGTGAGACCAAGAAAGATCATGACGGTTCTTGTCACATTTTGGCCGCCTGCTGTACCTGTATCTAGTAGAGAGTACATGAAGGTCAGCAGCGCCGGAACGCCGCTTTAGAAAGTTTTCAGCGCTTTCGGCTCAACAGAATTCGTGTCTCTTCCCGGTTCGCCGATGGTCGGCGGGCCACCATCCGGTCCGTGGAGGACAAGGAGATTTCCAATGAAGCGACTGGTGTCAATCGGACTCTTGCTTCTGGCAGTAGCGGTCCCCGTGAGCGCTTCGACCTTCCTCAGAATGACCCAGGGAGAGCTGATCCGCGGCTCGGCGGCCGTGGTCCAGGGAGAGGTTCTCAAGGTCAGCTCCTTCTGGGATTCCACGGGCCGCGTCATCGTGACGGAAGCCCAGGTCCAGGTCGAAGAGAAGATCTTCGGCAATGCTCCTTCGGTCGTCGTGGTCCGCACGTTCGGCGGCACGGTGGACGGCTACACGGTCGAGGCCCACGGCTTCCCGGCCTTCCGCGCCAAGGAGCGCGTCCTCCTCTTCCTCGAAGCTGAGAAGGACGGCGCCTCCCGCGTCGCCGGCTACCAGCAGGGCCAGTTCCGCATCGTCCGCGACCAGGCTGGCGTCGAGATGGCCGTGCCCACCGTCGACCCCGAGACCCACATCGTCGGCCGTGACGGACGCCCCGCCGCCAAGGCCCAGACCATCCGTCTCGACGTCCTCAAGAATTCCATCCGCAGCGAGGCGCGCCAGGCAGGCCGCTTCCTCGAGAACTAAGACTTTTTTCGAGAAAGAGGAGACCTGAATCATGAAAAAATACGCTTCGTTCGCCACGGTAATCGTCCTGGCCTGCCTCTTCGCCGGCAGCCTGTCCGCCTACGTCCTCCTCTCGCCGCGCCGTACCTGGGACAGCCCGCCGCTCGTGACCGTCGACAGCCGCGGCCTCTCCAGCGTCTCCGACGGCGACCTCGGCAGGTCCCGCACCCGCAGCGCCATCCTCACCTGGAACTCCGCGGGCAGCGGCACCCGCCTGTCGGCGACGGTCGGCTCGGTCACGGGCTTCAGCCTCGGCGACGGCCGCGTCATGCTCAACTTCCGTGACCCCGTGGGCGTCTGCTCCGGCAACTGCCTCGCCGCCACCTTCACCGGCTACTACCAGTCGCGCGGCAACGGCACCTACCGGATCTACGACGCCGACATCGTCACCAACTCCACCGGCTTCGCCTGGGCCTCCGCCGGCGAGTCGTGCTCCAGCGAGATGTACGTCGAAGGCGTGATGGTCCATGAGGTCGGCCACATGCTGGGCCTCGGCCACAGCAACGTCTCCGGCGCCACCATGTATCCGACGGTCTCCTACTGCAACAACGGCCCCGCCAGCCTGGCGAGCGACGACATCAACGCCATCAACGACCTCTACTAAAGAGGTTGGTTTTTCCCCTCCGGGGGCTCCTCACCGGAGCCCCCGTCTCAATCGCTCATGTGCGCCAGCCACTCCACCTGCACGGTGTCTCTCAGCTCCCGCAGGCGCTCGAGCCGGGCCGGCCCCTTGCGGGCCTCGGCGATCAGGACGTGGGGTAGGTCCTCGGCGTCCTCATAGGTCTCGTGCCGCTCCAGAGCCCGGAAGAGAGGCCGTTGGCTCTCCCCCCGGCGGCACCAGTGGATCTCCTCGAAGCCGCAGGCCGCGAGCGCCTCCTCCAGCATCTCGGGGTTCCATACGAATTGATGGCGCCAGCCCCGGAAGGCGCGGTTGATGGCAAAGGCCGCGGCCCGCTTCTCCCCGGCCGTCCCCTCCAGGCGGTAATGGGTGTGCCAGACCCAGTCGAGGTTGGGGGTGGAGATCCGCAGCCACGCCCCCTCGGCCAGCACCCGGTGCACCTCGGCCAGGAAGCGGAGGGCGTCGTCGAGCGCCAGGTGCTCCAGGAAGTGCTCGGAAAAGACGGCCTCGACGGATGCGTCCGCGAAATCCAGCCCCCGGGTCACGTCCGCGATCACGTCCACCCCGGGCAAAGGCTGGATGTCCATGTTGATCCACCCCTTCAGCCGCACGTTGCCGCTGCCGATGTGGAGGCGGACGGGGCCGGCCGTCTCGGTCATTGCCGGTTCTCCGCCTTCCACTTCATGGCCATGAGGATGCGGTTCCGCCCACTGGGGTGATCGAAGAAGATCCACTCCTCGACCGGCCCGGGGGAGAGCTTGCGGTACTCGCCCAGCAGGAGCGCCACCTCGGCGAAGCCGTCGGGCTGGCGGGCGGCGTTCAGGCCGAAGATGTCCGCCTCCACCTCGTTCGTGCGGATGTAGGTGTTGTTGAACGGCGTCAGGACGAAGAAGAAGACCGCCAGCAGCGCCGAGAGCAGGGGCAGGCCGGCGGGATCGTCCACGCCGCGGATCCCCCAGCGCTCCCCCCAGCGGGCCATGGCGCGGCCGAACCCCCAGCGCAGGAAGGCGAAGCCGGCCACCAATACCACGCCGAAATAGAGGATGCTCTCGTAGACGTGGTGGAGCACGTAGTGCCCCATCTCGTGCCCCATGACGGCCTCGACCCCGGCTGGCGAGGTGCGCTTCAACAGGTTGTCGTTCAAGGCGATCCGCGTGGTGCCGAAAAGGCCGGCGACGTTGGCGCTGATCCGGTTCGTCTGGCGCGAGGCGTCCACCACGTAGACGTGCTCGGCCGGGATGCCGTTGGCGCGGGCGAGCGCGAGGATCGGTCCCCGGAAGCGCGGGTCCGTGAGCTCGGTGTATTTGTTGAAGATCGGCTCGATGAAGACCGGCCCCAGGGCCACGGCCACGATCAGGAAAACCAGGGAGACCACGGCGCCCCAGATCCACCAGTTGCGCGGGGACCTGCGCAGCACGCCGTAGAGGCCCATCAGCATCAGGCCCCCAATCACCAGCGACACCCCCAGGCCCTTGAGCTGGTCTCCCATCCAGGCGGAGAAATCCTGCGTCGCGAGCCCGTACTGGTGCTCGCGGAAAAAGTCCGCGTAGAGGGTGAGCGGGAAGAAGAGGACCGCCGTCACGAGGATGAACAGGAGGGCATAGACCAGCGCCCGCAGGGGTCCGAAGCGCGTCGTCCGCTCCGCCAGGTTCCGCATGCGGGCCGACAGCCCTGAGAAGAGGAGGAGCCCGTAGACGCCGAGCCCGTAGAGGAAGCTCCACAGGAGCAACCCATAGCCGCCCTCGAAGTAGGCGTCGGAGCGCTCCCGCTGCTCCGGGCTCAGCCTGGCGAGATAGGCCTCGGTCGCCACCTCGGGGTCGAACGGCTGGCTTGTCTGAGTTGTCTGAGCAAGCGCGGCCCCCACCGGCAGGAGCACGCAACAGACCAGAAAGAGCCCGGGCAGAATTCGCATCCCTTTCCTCCTCTTCAGGTCCGCCCAGTCTATCAGGCCCGCTCTTTGCAGTCTTTGCGCCTCCGTGAGGCGAGGAACGACCCATCGGAGCCTGAACGCCGGTCCTGACCAGCTCTCCCCAGTCGCCTCAGGGACCGGCGCCCGGGCCGGTAAGGAGTGAAAAACCGTGGCCGAGATCAACATCGAACGCAAGCCTCAGCGCAACATCGTGCCGTGGATCGTTGGGCTCGCCCTTCTCCTCCTGGTGATCTGGGCCCTGGTGAGGACCATGGGCCGTCCCAACGAGGCCCCGCCTCTGGACCGCGGATCGGCGGCGTCGGAGAAGCTGGAGGACACTACGCCACCGCATCTGCGCCAATACGCGTAAGAGGCTCAAGAAGGCCTGACGGGCAGGTCGTCCTGGAGACCCTCCGCGGGGCCGATCTGGCCGAGCTGCCGGTCTACGAGACGGCCTGAGCCCCCTCTCTGCTCCGCTCCACCGCCCTCCAATTCCTGGAAAAAGAGGGGGGTGGTGGATTTTGGGGTAGCAATATGCTAAAAACTTCGGGAACTTCCGACGTCGATTGTCAGGCTGCGGCGCGGGACCGGAGATGCGTCTCCGTGCATCCGCGCGTACCGAAGCGCGGGAGACGTTCGCCCGGATGGGTGAAGCCTCCTCTCCTTTGGTCTCCGGTCTGACCACCGGCCGCACGCGGACCTATTGGATGGGGGCACCTGTGGAGCAAGAGCTACCGATCATCCAGATTCGCAATTGCCTTCTGGTGAGCATCCAGACCGAGTTGCACGACCGTCTCGCCCTGGACCTTCAGGCTTCGCTGATGGACCGTGTGCGCACCGTCAACGCCCGGGGTGTCATCCTCGACGTCTCGGCCGTGGAAATCATCGACAGCTACATCACCCGTATCCTGAACGACATCGGCAAGTCCGTGCGCTTCATGGGCGCCGAGTGCTACATCGTGGGGATCCGGCCGGCCGTCGCCATGACCCTGATCGAGATGGGAGTCGAGCTCGATTCCGTGAACACGGCCCTGAACCTCGACCTGGCGTTGGAGCGGCTAGAGCTTCTGCAATGAAGACCGTCGAGAAGGAGATCGGAGCGATCCTCTCGGGGACGATCTCGTCGATCACCCAGCGGAGCATCTTCAACCGGCTGGGGGGCCTCGCCACGACGCCCGTCATCCAGTTGACGGCGAGCGACCGTGCCACCATCATGCAGGAGCTGGAGAACTCCATCCGGCTGTTCGCGCGCAGCAACAGCGCGCAGCTCATCGCCGCCTGCGCCAAGGCTTTGAACCCGGGCTCCGGATCGTCCATCGGATCCTCGGCCGCTCCCCAGCCCGCGGCGGTGATCGCGCCCAAGAAGCTGGCCATCGAGCAGGAGAAGGACATCGCCACCGCCCGCCTCGAAGCGTGGTCGGAAGCGGTGCGCATCGGCCTCTCCAAGTTCTCCTCCGTCAAGGTCGCAACCGCGGTCTCGGAGCTCGCCCGCAACATCGTGTTCTACGCCGGCAAGGGCACCGTCGAGCTGCGCTCGCTCAAGGACGAGCGGGGCGTGGCGGGGCTCCAGATCATCGCCTCGGACGAGGGGCCGGGCATCCCGCCCGCCAAGCTCGAGGAGATCTGGGCCGGCACTTACAAATCGCAACGCGGCATGGGCAAGGGGCTGGTGGCGGTCAAGAAGCTGGTGGACGACTTCCACCTCGACACGCGCCCTGGCATCGGCACCACCGTGACGTGCGTCTTCAAGGGGGAACGTTGAAGACCGGAGGTTTCAGCCGCCCGTACAAGGGGCTCTCGATCTGCGGCGACAGCTTCGTGATCGAGCAATCCAACGGAACCGTCCTGGCCGCCGTGATCGACGGGCTCGGCCATGGCTATGAATCGTCCGTGGCCGCCACGCGCGCCGTGGAGGTGATCCGCGAGAGCATGGACCTGTCGGTCGGTGCCATCCTGCAGCGCTGCCACCAGGAGCTGCGCGTCACGCGCGGCGCCGCCGTCGGCATCCTCAAGATCGAGGCGGAGGGCGCGGGAGAGTTCTGCGGCATCGGCAACATCGAGGTGCAGGCGCTCACCGGGCATGCCCCGAGCGTCTTCTGCCTCGCGGGCATCGTGGGGCACAACTTGCGGGCCTCCAAGGTCATGCCGTTCACCATGAAGCCGGGCGACATCTACTGCGTGATGAGCGACGGCATCTCGACCCGCGGCAACCTGAAGGCCTGCCTGCCGGGCGCGCCGGAGACCGTCGCGCGCCGCATCGTCGAGAGCTGGGGCAAGGACCACGACGATGCGACCGCCGTGATCCTCGGTTTCGGGGATGCGAACCTGCTCGCCGACGCGGCTCCGGCCGGACGGTAAGCCTTGTCGTACAAGATGTTTTTCAATGGAGGGAAATCTCATGGCTGTTGCGCGCGACTCTTATAACGCCCGGAAGGACCCGGCAAGCCAGATCAACGGCAAGCACGCCACGTGCTTCGAGGAGCCGGACATCATCTACATGAAATTCGGCGGCGCCGTCACCACCGCAGACGCCCTGGAGCTCCTCCGCCGCCAGGTGGCGATGTCTCAGGGGAAGAGCGTGCTCTTCTTCCTGATCGACGCCGAGGACCTGGACAACATCGCCCCCGAGGGGCGCCGGGCGGTCGCCGAGACGCTCAAGGAGATCCCCTTGCGCGGCATGGCCGTGGTCAAGGCCCCGCTCAAGGCCAAGGTGGTCACCAAGCTGGTGATCACCGCCATCAACCTGTTCCGCCGAGACTCGAACCTGAACCCGGTCTCATTCTTCGACACCGAGGACGAGGCCCAGGAATGGATCGAGTCCCGGCGCAAGATGTTCGCCTAGGCATCCGCCCAGGCATTCGCCAAATATCGGTATGGCAAGGAAAAAAGCAATGGCCCAGAGCGATCAGCACCACGTCAAGGTCACTTCCGAGCGCCTGCAGTCGGTGATCGAGGCGCTCTCCTACGCAAGCGTCGACGAGTTCGACTCCTGCCTCGATCTGCTCCAGCGCCACTCGGAGAAAGACGAGTTCTCCGAGCTGGAGACCGCCTTCGCGATCTTCGTCCGCGAGCTGGGCGAGGCCAAGTCCGAGCTCAACCGGGCGCTCGCCCAGCAGGAAGCCGTCAACCGCGATCTGGAAGGCAAGCTCGAGACCATCGAGATGCAGCAGGCCGCCATCCGCGAGCTCTCGACGCCCATCATCGAGGTCTGGGCGGGCGTCCTCTGCCTGCCCGTCGTCGGCATCGTCGACAGCCAGAGGAGCGCCGAAATGACCGAGACGCTCCTCGAGACCATCGTCGCCAAGCAGGCCCGCATGGCCATCGTGGACATCACGGGCATCGACGTGATGGACACCAAGACGGCCGACCACTTCATCAAGATGGCCCGCGCCGTCCGCCTGCTCGGCGCCGAGTGCATCGTCAGCGGCATCAACCCGGGTATCGCCCAGACCCTGACCCACATCGGAGTCGACCTGACCGGGGTACGCACGCTGCGCAGCCTCCGCGACGCCCTGCAGCTCTATCTGAAGGAAACCGAGCAACTGGTCGTCCAGCAGCACTCGGCGATTGGCCGCAACCGGGTCTCCGAGGTCTAGCCTGCACTATTGCGGAAAATATTGGGGGAAGGATTGCGGGAGCCTTCCCGCGAGACAGGAGCCGGGCTGGTGAGCAGCAGCAGGGCCTTTCCCATCCGGGGGCGTGCCGACGTCGTGACCGTCAGCAGTCAGGCCCGGCGCCTGGCCCGGGAGCTCGGTCTGGGCTCCCGGCGCTCGCAAGAGCTCGCCATCGTCGTCTCCGAGCTGGCCTCGAACATCGTCAAGCACGGCGTCCGGGGCGAGATCGTCCTCACTCTCGATCCGGACGCGCCTCCTCACGGCGAGCTCACCATCGAAGCCCGGGACGTAGGTCCCCCCATCCGCGACCTCCAGCTCGCCATGACCGACCACCACGACGACCAGGGTCCCATCGACCCCGCCCTCCTCCTGCGCCGCGGCGGCCTCGGCACCGGCCTCGGCGCCGTCGCCCGCTTCGCGGACCGCGTCGAGTACCGGGAGGAAGAGGGGGGAAAGACGATTACGGCAAGGTTTTTCCGGTAGGTGTTCGCGCCGATATCGCAACGAGCTGGTCGAGGACCGCTTGAAACCGGTGAGCCGCGCGCTGTAGAATATAAGTTTGCTTCCTCATAGCGCCGAAGTCGCAGGAACCGACATGTTCTTCTGTAGGTTCATCGCCCCCAACGCCGGCCTGGGCCAGGAGCTTTCTGCGGCCTACAACCCGTTCCTGGTGGCGCTGTCCTTCTTCGTGGCCGCGCTGGGCGGCTACGCCGCCCTCGAGGTCGTCGAGCGGATGGCGAGCGCGCCATCGCCGCCAACCCGTCGCCGGTGGCTGGCCGCCGGCGCCGCCGCCATGGGCTCGGGCATCTGGTCCATGCACTTCATCGGCATGCTCGCCTTTTCGTTGCCGATTCCGGTCAGCTACGACCTCACCATTACCCTCCTCTCGATGGTTCCCGCCGTGTTCGCGAGCGCCATGGCGCTCCATTTCATGGACCGCGCCAGGATCTCGTGGTGGCGGCTCAATGTCGGCGGCCTGCTCATGGCGCTGGGAATCGGGAGCATGCACTACACCGGCATGGAAGCGATGCGCATGGACGCCATGATGGGGTACGAGCCCCTCCTGTTCGCCCTGTCGATCTTCGTCGCTCACGTGCTCGCCACCCTCGCCCTCTACATCAAGTTCTTCCCCGGCGGCGCCACTCTCCCCTTCCTCCGCCAGGTGGCCGGCGCCGGCGCCATGGGCTGCGCCGTGGCCTGCATGCACTACACCGCCATGCATGCCGCCCGCTTCTATCCCGGCAGCATGGGGTCCCCGAGGGTCGTGTTCGAGCCGCGATGGATGGCCATCGTGATCGCCGTCGTCACCTCGGTGATCATCGCGGTTGCCATCGCCGCCACGCTCGTCGACCGCCGCACCGCCGAGCTGGTGACAAAGCGCGACGAGGCGGTGCGGGCGAACCGGGCCAAGTCCGAGTTCCTGGCCGCCATGAGCCACGAGATCCGCACCCCCTTGAACGGGGTGATCGGCATGGCCGACCTCCTGGCCTCGGGTCCCTTGTCGCCCGAGCAGCGCGACCAGGCCGAGACCATCCGGCGCTCCGGCGAGACGCTCCTCGCGATCCTCAACGACATCCTGGACTGGGCCAAGATCGAGGCCGGCCGCCTGGAGGTGGAGCGGCTGCCGGTCGACGCCCGGGCCGCCGCGGCCGACACCTTGGCCCTGTACCGCTCCCAGATCCGCGAGCAGGGAGGGGCGCTGGTCCTGGACTGGCCCGAAACGGTGCCGCGCCGGGTGCTGGCCGATCCCATACGGGTGCGCCAGGTGCTCTGGAACCTGGTCTCCAACGCGCTGAAGTTCGCCCCCGGCGGCACCGTCACGGTCGCCGCCAGCACCGGCGGAGAGGGGCGCCTCGCCATCGCGGTCCGCGATACCGGGATCGGCATGGATGAGGCCCAGCGCGCCCGCCTGTTCCGGCCCTTCACCCAGGGCGATGCCTCGACGACCCGGCGCTTCGGCGGCACGGGTCTGGGCCTGGCGATCACCGCCCGCCTGCTGGAGGCCATGGACGGGACGATCGCGGTGGCGAGCGCCCCGGGCCGCGGCAGCACCTTCACGGTCCGACTGCCGCTCGTCTCCGAGCCCGCGGCCGAGGACGCTGCGGTCCCGGCCGCGTTGGTCCCGCCCCTCTCGCCGAGCCCGCCGAGATCGCAGCCCGGAGCCGTCCCGAGCCGCCGGCGGGTCCTGGTGGCCGAGGACAGCCCGGTGAACCGAAAGGTGGTCCAGGCCATGCTGCAGCACCTGGGAACCGCCGTGGAGTGCGTGGAGGACGGAGTGGAGGCGGTCGAGGCCACCGCCCGCGCGCCTTACGACCTGGTGCTGCTCGACATTTACATGCCGGTGCTGGACGGGCTGGCCGCGGCCCGCGCCATCCGCGCTCGGGAGACGGCCGGCGGCGGCAGGCGCCTGCGCTTGGTGGCCCTGACCGCCAACGCCTTCGCCGCCGACCGGGAGGCCTGCGAGGCGGCGGGCATGGACGGCTTCCTGGCCAAGCCCATCACCTTGGACACCCTGCGCGCGGTGCTCAAGACCCTGCCGGAGGGCGATGGGTAGCCGGACGCAAAAAGCTCCGGGAGTTGCCTCCCGAAGCTATTCTGGCTTCCGGAGTGGTCGCCCTCAATGACCACTTGTGGGGGTTTCCGTATGGCCACTATGATCCGCCCGTGAAGAGAGCGACGCCCGGCATCCTCCCTGTCATCGCCGTTGATCGCGCCTCCGCCACCCCCTTGTACCGCCAGCTCTACGAGGGCTATCGCGAGGCGATCCTCGACGGCCGGCTGCGCGCCGGCCAGCGGCTGCCTTCGACGCGCAGCCTCGCCCGCGAGATCCAGATCTCGCGCATCCCGGTCCTCAACGCGTTCGAGCAGCTCCTCGCCGAGGGATACCTGGAGAGCCGGGTGGGCGCGGGGACCTTCGTCGCGAGCGGGCTTCCGGACGAGCTCTCGACGCCCGCCAAGCCCGCCTTCGACCGCAAGGTGGCGCGCCCTGGTCCCAGGGTGCTCTCCCGCGGCCCCGTGAGCCTCCTCCAGCCCGAGCCGGAGCCCTGGCTCAAGGGATGGGGCGCGTTCCGCGTGAGCCAGTGCGCGATCGATCACTTTCCGCTCCAGGCCTGGTCGAGCCTGGTCGCCCGCCACAGCCGGGACTCCCCCGCGAGGCTCATGTACTACGGCGATCCCATGGGGTACCGGCCTTTCCGCGAAGCCTTGGCCGATTATCTGAGGACCGCGCGCGGCGTCCGCTGCGAAGCCGATCAGATCATGGTGGTGAGCGGCTCCCAGCAGGCCCTCGACCTCTCGGCGCGCGTCCTGCTCGACCCCGGCAGCCGGGTGTGGATCGAAGAGCCCGGCTACAAAGGGGCGCGGGATGCCCTGAGGATGGCCGGCGCCCATCTCGTCCCCGTGCCCGTGGACGACGAGGGACTGGACGTGGCGGCCGGGATCGCCCGGTACCGGGAGGCCCGCGCGGTCTACGTCACGCCGTCCCATCAATATCCGCTCGGCATGACCATGACCGCTTCCCGCCGGCTGCAGCTGCTCGACTGGGCGCAGCGCAACGGCGCCTGGATCTTCGAAGACGACTACGACAGCGAATATCGTTACGAAAGCCTGCCCATCTCCGCCCTGCAGGGGCTCGACCGCGATTCCCGCGTGATTTACATCGGCACCTTCAGCAAGGTTTTGTTCCCCGCCGTGCGGATTGGCTACATCGTCCTGCCGCCCGATCTGGTCGAGCGTTTCGCCGTCATCCGGGATGCGATGGACATCTTCCCGCCGGCTTTATATCAAGCCGTCCTCACGGACTTCCTCCGCGAGGGGCATTTCGCCCGCCATCTTCGAAAAATGAGGATGATCTACCGCGAACGGCGGAGCGCCCTGGGCGAGGCTTTGAGGAAGGAAAACCTGCAGGTGCTGGGCGACCGGGCCGGCCTGCACCTGGTGATGACCCTGCCGGACGGGACCGAGGACCGGCGGATCTCCGAGGAGGCCGCCGGGCAGGGTCTCTGGGCGATGCCGCTGTCCTCGTGCTATCTCGGCGAGCCCTCGCGTCCGGGGCTGGTGCTGGGCTTCGGCGGCACCAGCCTCCCGGACATCGAGGACGGCGTTCAACGGCTGCGTGCCTTGCTCGGTGTCCTGAACCCAGCGGCCTGACTCTCCTCGCTGACCAGCCCCATGTCCACCATGGCGTCGTCGGCCATCACCACGAACGGCCGCGGCTCCACCGCGATCCCGCCCTTGCCGTCGTGCCGGATGACCTGTACGGTCCCCATCCCATAGCCCATCGGCCCGCGGTTGTAGTAGTGCGCCCGCAGCCGGTAGGGCGCGGCAGGCAGCCCCTCCCGGTCGCGAATCACGAAGCACTCGGGGCCGAAGCCCGTGGTCACGTCGGCGTACAGCTCGCCGCCGGACGGCAACTGCTTCTTCCCGTAGGAGGCATGGGCGCCGTCGCGGTCCCACACGTGGAGGTCCACGTCGTTGGCGTCGGTCTCCCAGGTGAGAACGAAGCGCAGGGAGGGCTCGCTTTCGATCCCAGCACCGTGAGCCTGGAGACGGTCGAGCACCTCCTCCCGCCTGGCCGGCTCATCGCGCAGCCAGGCCGCTGCGAGCAGGCCGAGGTCTTCCCGCAGGACGCGGTCGGCGCCGGCGAAACGCCCTCCCGGATAGCGCTGATCGAGGCCCGTTTCGAGCGCCTCGAAGGCTTCCTGGAAGCGACCGGCGCGCAGCAGGGCCCAGGCGAGGAGCCGGTGGCCCGTGGGATGGTCCGGCCGGTCCAGGGCGGCCTTCCGGTAGGTGTCGATCGCCAGCTCGAGCCCCGGCTCCCCCAGCCGCTCCAGACGCTCGCCGGCCAGCCGCCGCAGATCGGCCCGGCTCGGGAAGAGATCGATGAGCGAGCCATAGGCCCGCGCCGCCGCGGCCGTCTCGCCCGCTCTCTCCCACACCTCGCCCAGAGCCAGCAGGGCCAACACGTCGCCCGGCTCCTTGGCGATCCAGGTCTCGGCCAGGGAACGGGCCTGCGCGGCCCGTCCGGCGGCCAGATGCTTCATCACTTCGTCGAAACGCCCGGTGTAGGGCTCGACCCGCTTCAGCTTTTCCACGTCCAGGTCGGGGGCGGGAGTGGCCGGTCTCTCTTCCCGGCCGCCGACCTGGAGAGGAGCCTCATCGAGCTCGACCGCATCGGCTGGGACCTCTTCGGGAATCAGCACAGGAGACGGCCGGGCAGCCGCCCGCGGGGGGGGAGGCGAAGGTATCTCTGCCATCACGCCACCAGGAATCCCGCCAACAACACCTCCGACTACGCGGCCCTCGACACCACCTTCCACGGCACCGGTCTCCTGATCCTCCGCTTTGCTCTCGCCTCCGACGTAGCCCAGGGACTGGAGCATGGGCTCTGCCGCCTGTTTTGGCGTTTCCATCGCCCAGCGATCCGCCGGAGCCAGAGTGGGCCGCCGGCGGGCGAGCACGTCCAGTCCGCCCGGGCCGACGGTGAGGATGTCGGCGAGGCCTCGGCGATCGAGACCGTAGCGCGCATAGTCGAATTCCGTTTCCAGCACCAGCAGGGCCGTGAACGGGCTCAGAACCCGGTGCTTGACGCTCAGATCGGTGACCTCGTGTCCGATCGCCCGGCGCAGGTCGTCATCGCCCGCGTGGACGGTCTCGCGCTGGTGCATCAGCCGGTCGAGGCGCGCCTGGACCCAGGCCCGTTCGAGCAGAGGCCGCTCCGTCTCAGTCATCGCGAGCTCGCCGGATGCCACCTGCCGGCCTCCCAGGGAGAGACGGAACGGCCGGTTCGCCGGCAGGTCGGCGTAGACCAGAAACTCATCGCCCGGCTGGACGCCGTCGAGAGTCTGGGGCCAGACCCAGGCCGCGCCCTCCACCTCGACCTTGATCCCGGAGCGGCACGCGAGCGTGAGCCGGCGGGCGATCTCGGAGAGAGGCGCGGCGCCGTCGATCCGCTGGCCGTCGTGCGCCAGGTTGCCCGTCGCCAGCTCGCGCAGCACCGCCTCGTCGCGCAGGCCGCCGAAGGCCAGCACGTCCAGCCGCTCGACGCCATGCGTGCCCAGGGCGCGCACGGCCGCCTTGAGCGCCCGCGTCTCGGTATCGCCAGCCGTGGCCACTCCATCCGTGATCAGCAGGACCCGCGAATACTTCCCGCGGCGCCCCCCGGTCCAACCGGTCGCCAAGCCAGCCGAGCGCGCCCTCCAGATCGGAGGCGCCCAGAGGCCGGCGATCGGCGAGGCGCTTCGCCTCCGCCGGACCGAACCCGCTGGCCGTACCTTCGAAAATGGATACGACCTCCTGATCGAAAGCAGCGACCGCGAACGGCGTCGAGCCGCCCGCCCCGCCGCTCAACCCGGCGGCCAGCTCGGCGAGCCGGCTCACCTGGGCCGCATAGCCCAGGGCGCGCGAAGCGCTCGAATCCACCAGCACGTAGAGGCCGGAGATTTCCTGCGGTGCGGTCTCGACGGCAGGCGCGACCCGCACCACGGCGAGGTTCTCGTGGCGCAGCCCGGCACGTCCCTTGACCAGATCCACGCGGTCCTGGGCGACCGAGAAGTCGCGGTCCGGGGTCCAGTCCTGCTTGTGCAGCTCGACCATCCGGCGATCGCTGACCTCGACGCCCAGGTCTTCGCTTTCCTTGGCCACGGGACGATCGCCGAGGAGCACGCGCACGTCGAGCCGGCCGATCTTCGAGAGTCCCTGGAGGGGGAGGACGTAGGGCTCATTGGCCCGAACCAGCCCGTGCGAATAGGAGACGATCAGCTCCTTGCGGCTCCGGGCGGGGATCGGAAAGACGCGGGCCGAGAACTCATTGCCCGCCTCCTGCTCCAGCAGCGCCGGGTCCTGCCGCCGGTGGAGGAAATCCTCGTAGGCCTGCCGGGCGCGCTGGCGCTCCACCACCTCCCCCTCCTGCCAGGCGTCGCCGATCTTCATGGCGAAGCGGGAGAGGGCCGCGCCCGGCGGCAGGGCGATGCGGAACCGCCCCTCGATCGTCTCATCGCGGGGGTTCTCGAACGTCAGGTGCAGCTCGGTGAAGGCGAGGGGCGGCTCCAGGACTCCGTTCGCCTCCAGGGCGACCAGAGCGAGCCCCGTGCCGTCCGAGGCCGTGAGGCTGATGGGAGCAACCGCCTCCCCGGTCTCCGGCTCTTCCTGGGTCTTCGTGAACCGGAAAGAAGCAGGGGCGAATTTCGCGGTGGCCGCGGCGGACGGACTGTCCTGGGAATCGCCGGGGCTCGCTGCATCAACTGCGAAGCCGGCGGCGAGACCGACGGCAGCGAGAGTGAGCAGGCCAATCAGCGTGGCAGTGCGGGACATAGGGTGTCCTCCCCGAAGGGATGGAGCGGCCCCGGTCTTGGAGCCGCTCAACCCCTTAGACACCCCAAGTGGCGAAAACGCTCCCGAGACGACCTGCACGCGCCCTCGTATCAAGTAGCCGTCAAGTACCAGCGATCCACCTAAGTCATTGATTTCAATAGCTTTTCTTGCTTGGAACCGGTGCCTGAAGAGCCGTTTTATCAAGTACCCGTCAAGTACGGCGGTTCCGATGAGGGGCTGCCCAGACCGGCATGTACCTCATGAGCTTGGGTGCCGCGTCGGGGTCATAAGGCACAATAGCCCCAGCCTCGACTGCCTCCCGAATCAGGCGAGATGCGGCCGCGATGTTCTGGGGCTCGATCCCGAACCGCTGCCGGACCGAAGTATTGGTCAGGTGCTCCCGATTCACGTACCGCAGGCACGCGTGGAGGTAGACAGCCCGCACCCGGTCGGCCTTGTCCATCTTGGCAAGTGGCCGCGGAGCGAACAGCACCACCCGCGTGTGGTCATCCGCGACCTCGGGCAAGGGGGCAGGCAATTGGTAGAGCTCTGTCTGAAAGACCACCTTGTCCCAGCCGCTGCCGCGCTCCTCGCAGACGCCAATGCGGCGCATCAGAGAAGCCAAAGCCTCGTTACGCGACTTGGGCGGTGTATCCACGAAACGCTGAGTGTCCACCAACGGCGCTCCCGGATTCATGATCTCGACACGGTCCTCGAAAATCTCCACCATTGGCCCGACGCCCTTGGTAAAGAAATCCTGGTGGATGAGCGCATTGGTCACCAACTCGCGCACTGCAAGCTCAGGGAATATCGGCACGGTCCTGCGCAAGGCCTGTTCGATCACCTCGTTGGACGGTAACAGGCCGTTGATGAAACCGATCATTCCCTCATGGGCACAGGCGTACCCCCTCGCACCGACCTGCTCCTTGATCGTCTCGACCCGGCTCGTGCCGCGGTATTGAATCACCCGCATCGCCTTACGCCGCAAGGAGCCAAAATCCTCCAGACGCCTCGCGAACAGAATGGCTCCCAGGTTCGTGACGTTCCAGCCGCCTGCCTCGCAAGGGCGAATCAGATTGTCGTCGGTCAGTGCTTTCAGGATACCGTCCCGGTTTTCCGGCAGCGGACGCTTCAGCAGCTCGAAATAAGCCGGATAGTCGAGCAGCCGCAGCACTTCTTCGTCACTCGCCCGCTCCTTGGCGACTCCATCCTCGAAGGGCATGCGGTCGAAGATGCGCCACAACGCCCGCTCCTTCTCCGGAAAATCCTTCAGCTTCTTCTTGTAGGAACCGACACGGATGAGCTCCAGCCCCTGGAACTGCACTGGATGGCGGAAGGCCCGTTCAATCTCCAACAACACCAAGGGTTGCTCGTCTACTCTGACTTCGAAGAAGCGGAAGTGGATCTTGGGTGCGAGAAGGCGCAGTAGCCAGTTCTCCAGTTCTTCGTTGCCTACCTTGGACACGCGGGGCGCGAAGCGCGTACCCACGATCGCGTGGCCGCCATCCGCTACACCCCACACAAGATAGGCAAAGGCCTTTCCTGCCAGTGCCGCCGAATTGGCCAGTGCCGAGACATATTCTCCAATCTCCTGCGGCTCGGCGTCATTCACCTTGAACTCAACCCACTCCGTCTCCTGGGAAAGCTTGCACAGCTCCCGCACCAGGCTGACCAGATACTCCGCAGGGCGGTCGTTGGTCACGCTCAGGAGATCTTGCCTGGAGCCGACTGCTCCAGCCTCGCGAAGGCTCTTGTTTCCAACATGCGTATGCTCTAGAAGAGCATCTTATCACGCATCCAAGCGCCTTGCCAGCAAACCGCTTCCGGAGAGGAGTCACTACTCGTGGCAGTGCTCACCGGACGGCCGGGTCCGCTCAGCCTTCGTGGCGGCCTCCGTCTTGCCGAGAGCCTCCCGGGAGCGGCGCAGCCCCTGGACGGAGAGGGTGCGGCCGGGAGCCCGGGTGAGCGCGGCCTGATAGGCCTTCTCCGCCTCGGCGTTGCGCCCCAGGGCCAGGAGCTCGTCGCCGAGCAGCTCCCAACTCGGTTTCTGGATGGAGGGCGGGCCGAACTCAAAGGGCATGGCGCTCTCCGCTTCCGCCACCTTCCGCAGCTCGGCGATCCCCTCGTCCTTCTTCCCCTTCCTGATCTTTTCCAGGGCGGCGATCTGCCGGACTATGATGTCCACCGAGGCGCTTTCGAAGGCGACGGTTCGTGGCTCGTTTCCCATCTCCTTCAGGATCTCTTTCTGCCTCTCGCGGAGCCGTGCCGCGGCGGTGCGCAAGGCGGCCCGGTCCCCACCCGCGGCAACCAGAGCCTCCCCATAGGCCCGCAGGAACTTCGGCTCGGCGAGGCGGTCCGCGGGCAGGGAAAGAGCCTCCGAGGCTTCCCAGCGTCCCGTCTCCATCCATTGGAAGAGGCGCATCTCTTCGTAGTCCCGGACGACCGAGATGTCCCCCTCGGCATCGGGGCCTCCGGAAGCCTCCCGCTGGGCCATCTGCCGGCAGGCGTCGAGCTCCCGCTTCGCGTCGTCGATCCGCCGCTGCTGCAAATAGCCATAGTGGAGCCAGTTCACGTAATGACCACAGGTCTTCGCCTGCTTGCCCTTGGCGGCACGGTTTTCGTTGACCACCTTCACGGCTTTCACATTGGCGTCGATCACATCGTCCCACGTGCCGAGTGCCACGAAAATGTGAGAGGTCATGTGCAGGGCGTGGCCGGCGTTCGGCGCCACCGCGCCATAGAGCCGCGCTGCCCGGATGCCGAGCGGCGCATGCATCGGATCGTCATAGGAATGGATCAGGTAATGCAGCACCCCAGGGTGGCGCTGATGCGTGGGGAAGACCTCCTCCAGCAGCGCCGCGGACCGCATGTAGATGGCGAAGTCGCGCCCCTCGTGCGCCGTGCCGAGGAGCGAGAGGGCATAGAAGGCGGTCGCGTCCACATCGTCCGGATAGCGCTGGTGGAGCTGGGCCATGGCGTCGGAGTAGCGGAAGTCCCGTTCCTCCTTGGACCCCTCTCCATAGAGGACCTCGATCGTGCGCAGATAATCGCGCTCCCGCTCCGTCTTCGCCTTGGCCAGCCGCGCCTCCGGAGTAGCGCCGAGCCGGCCGAGCACCTCGCGGGCTTTGTCGAGGTCCTGCTGGAACCAGATCGGATGGGTGAAGGTCATCGCCTCGCCCCAGTAGGCCATGGCGAGCTCCGGATCGGCCGCCTGCGCCTTGCGGAACTGCTCGGCCGCGTCCGGGTACTCGAAGTTATGGAGCAGCGCGAGCCCGCGAAGGAAGGGCTCCTGGGCCTCCGGGGACCCCGAGTTGGCGAAGGCAACCTCACCCACCTCGTTCTGGGAAAAGGCGGGGGCCACGGCAAACAGCGCGAACAGAGAGAGCAGGGCGAGCCGGCGCATGTATCACCTCCAGGTCAGGCAGCGAGCGTCTCGGGAGGACGCCCCGCCGTAGTTGGTCATGGAGGATGATAAGGGATAGAGGAGCCGTCGTCCGCAGAGACGATTGAAGAACAGGGTACCTACGGAATCCGCCCCACAAACCGCACCACCGTCCCCTCCGGAGAGGAATCGATGCTGAGCCGCCCGCCCAGCCGATCGGCGCGGCGGCGCATGGTCTCCAGCCCTTCACCGCCGCGGGATTCCGGATCGAAGCCGCGGCCGTCGTCCCGGAGCTCGACTTCGAGATCGCGGCCGTGGAGGGTCACGGATAGTTTGGCGCGGCGGCAGCCGCTGTGGCGCAGGGCGTTGCGGAGAGCCTCCTGGAAGAGGAGGTGGAGGTCCTGGCGATAGGTCATGGGCAGACGGGCGCCTTCAAAAGGTGAGAGGTCGCCCACTTCGAGATGGGCTCCGGCGTGGGCGAACAGATCGGCGTACGCGTCCTTGAGGCGCAGGAAGAGCTCATAGAGAGAATCCCGCCGTGGATTGACCAGCCAGACGATGTCTCCCATCCCGTCCACCAGCTCCCGGGCGGTGGCGGCGACCCGCGCGAGCTCCGGCAGGTCACCCGCCTTGCGGGCCGCCACTTCGGAGAGGATGGCGATGTCCGTGAGGCCCGCCCCGATCTGATCGTGGAGATTGGCGGCGATCGAGGCCCGCAGGCGTTCCATCTGCAGGAGCCGGCGCGTCCGGGCGGCGGAAAGGCTCCACGCCAGCGAGATCCCCACCACGGCCAGACCGAGAATCCAGGATGCCTGGCGCCACCAGGGGGGCCGGATCTCGACCGAGAGCCCTGCCGGCTCGCTCCAGAGTCCGGAACTGTTCACCGCCTGGACTTCGAAACGATAATCGCCGGGTTCAAGATTTGAATAACGAACAGACCGCCGGTCCGTTTCAATCCATTCGGAATTCAGCCCGTCCAGCTTGTAACGGAACTTCGAAGACTCGGCCAGGGAATCGATTCCGATCCCCGTGAATGAAATGGTCAAGTCCTCGCGATCGCGACCGGAAGGCTCCTCCCCTTTGGAAGCAGAAGGCTGCTTCCGGGAAACTTGGACGCGCGTCAGCCGGGCGCGGGACTGGCGGCGCGGACGCTCCAAAGGAGGAGCGGGCTCTACCGCCATGCCCGCCGTATCTCCAGCAATGGAGTCCTCTTCCCATACGGTCCCGGTGGGCTCAGCCAGGAAGGAGAGAGGGTCGAGGGGAGCTCACCTGAACAGGCTCCGGCCGGTCGTCCACCACGACGGGCGGAAGGGATTCCTCGCCTTCCATCTCCAGGCGCAGGGTTCCCGAATTCAAGGAGCCCAGAGAGAGCTCTTTCGCACCCCGGGAGTGAGGAACGACTCCAGACTTCGGGGCAAAGGGGCGGAATCCATACGGGTCCACCGCGTACCCCATCGGATCGGCCAGATCCGCGGCCACGGCAACGGACGGGAGGCACGCGGCGCCGAGCCACAACGCGAGCACCGCGAGCCTCCCATGGAAAAAACCGATGGAACGAAGTTGCATGACCCCCTAGACCGGCTCGCAGAGGCCCGTCAGCTGATTGCCGTTGGGACACTGATAGATGCAGCAGATCGCGGTGCCGTAGTCCGCGATGTGGCTGAAGCCACAGCCGACGAAGGACGAGTCGCACCACAGGGCATGAGCCGGCCGGGCCGTGAGGGTGAAGGCGCCGAAGGATGCCAGCACCGCGAGGAGAGCGAGACACACCAGGCGGGCCAGGGTCGACTTTCTCGTCATGTTTCCAAGCTCCTTTCGCGTTGATTCCTGTGATCTCTCACGGAGCCATTCTGAAAGGAGATCGGCGGAGGAAACAGCCGCATGATCATGTGGGGGGTTCAGAGGAGCCCTTTACGCAGGGCCTTGGCCACGGCCTCGGACTGGGAGTGGGCCTGGAGCTTCCGGTAGATCTTCCGGATGTGGAAGCGCACGGTGTCGGTGCTGATGCCGAGGCTGAGAGCGGCGGTCTGATAGGTCTCGCCGGCGGCGAGGCCGCGGAGGATCTCTCGCTCGCGCCGGGTGAGAAGGCTGCCGTCCTCTTCCCTTTTTTCTGGCGCGGTCTCCAACCTGAGGGTACGGAGCACCTCCACCACGCGCCGGGCGATGTGGGAGCTCATGGGCGAGCCCCCCTCGTGGGCTTCCCGGATCGCCTCGAGGAGCCGGGCCGGCAGAGTCTTCTTCACCAGGTACCCGCAGGCCCCGGCGCAGAGGGCTTCGAGGACGAGGTCATTGTCTTCGTGAACGGTGAGCATGAGGATGGGGAGCGTGGAGAGAATCTCCCGCACCCGGCGCGCCCCGGCAATGCCGGACATCCCGGGAAGGCCGATGTCCAGGAGGAGCACGTCCGGCCGGGCCTCGGGGAGCCGGCCGAGCATCTCCTCGCACGTCCGCCAGGCCCCACGACATCGGTACCCTGGCGTGCCGTCGATCAGGGCCATAAGCCCCTGGCGGGTCTGAGTCTGGTCCTCGACGAGAGACACCTGGATCGTGGCCATGGCTCTCTGTTTACGCAAGAACGGGGAGAGGGTTTTGCGGTAACAGTGCCCCTCCGCAGAGGGTTACGAAGGCGGCAGACTACTGGCGGTGCCTCTCTCCCCAAGCATCGGAGCAGGCTGGGTCGGGACAGGGTCGGCGCTCTGTTCCTCAAGCCGCCGGCGGGTGCGGACGACGGCTTCATGGAGACGCTGTTCCAGCAGTTCGCGAGGGGGGAGCTCGGTCAAATATTCAGCGACGTGGATGCCCCGGGGCTCAAGCTCAAGTACCTCAAAGCGATGAAGTGGGTCCAGGTCAATTCTCGTATCAGTGATACGACAATCTCCCGCTCTGGGAAAACCTCGGCAAATTGGACCATGCGCCGAAGGTTCTTCTCGCCAAATCCGCAACCAAATTCAGCCTCCAACTGCCTTCCCGACGTGAGGACGTAACGGCAAATCGCACCCTTGGCGGAGGGGGAGGATCTTCGCACCGCCGTATCCCCCCAATGTAGAGACGCCCCGTGGGGCGTCTCTGAGGCGGGCACGATCTCGCCGTCCAGAACATCTTTCCCCGGGGACGCCCTCTCTTCGATCCGAAGTCTTGCAGGCGGATTGTCCATGCACCTCCAGGAGACGCCCCACGGGGCGTCTCTACATTGGGCGGGCGACTGCGGTGCGATGGTTCTCTCCCTCCACCAAGGGTGGGCTTTGCCAATTCTCGCGACGGTGTCGCGACAATTCGGAGGTACGGGAAAGTCAGAGCGCCGATGCTTCCCTCCTATTGCCTTCCCATACGAACCCGTGCTATTGGTATCCCATATGAAAGACCCCAAATCGGACGTCTGGCAAGGAACCCTGGCTCTGATGGTGCTCAAGACGCTCGAGACCCTCGGCTCTCTGCATGGGTATGGCATCGCCCGGCGTATCGAGCAGACGAGCGGCGACCTGCTCGAAGTCAACTACGGCACGCTCTATCCGGCGCTGCTGAAGCTGGAGCAGGAAGGTTATATCTCATCGGAGTGGGGGGTTTCAGAAAACAACCGCAAGGCCAAGTTCTATACGCTCACGCGGGCGGGCCGGAAACAGCTCGAAAAACAGGCGCGGGACTGGGAACGGACGACCGGGATCATGGACCGCTTCCTCTCTCCTGGAAAGGCACCCTCGTGATCACCCTGAGCGCCGTCCGGTCCCTGCGCGCTTCCTTCGTGCGGCTGGCCTCTATGTTCCAGCGCGGCCGCCTCGACCGCGAGCTCACGGCGGAGCTCGAAAGCCATCTAGAATTGCAGATCGAAGACAACCTGCGGGCGGGCATGACGGCCGAGGAGGCGCGGCGACAGGCGCTCTTGAAGCTCGGCGGCATCGCGCAGGCCGAAGAGCGCTACCGGGACCGCCGCGGCATCCCCGTTCTGGAGCACCTGGGCCGCGACCTCCTGTTCGGCGCGCGCACCCTCCGCAGGAACCCCGGCTTCACCGCCGTGGCCGTGCTCACCCTGGGCCTCGGCATCGGCGCCAACACGGCCATCTTCAGCGTTTTCAACGCCGTGCTCCTGCGTCCTCTGCCCTTCCCGCGCTCCGGAGACCTGGTCCTGGTCTGGGCCACCAACGCGGAGAACGGCGACACGGAGGACGTCACCTCCTATCCTAATTTTGAAGACTGGCGGGCTCAGAGCCGCAGCCTCGAGCGCATGGCGGCCTTCACCACCCGCGGCATGACCCTCTCCGGCCGCGATCAGACGGAGCGGGTGGAGGCCGTCCAGGCCACGCCCGGGTTCTTCGAGACCCTGGGCGTTTCGCCGGCGCTCGGCCGTACGTTCCGGCCCGGCGAGGAGGACGAGGGAGCGCCCAGGGTGGCCATGCTGAGCGACGGCGTCTGGAAACGCTCCTTCGGCGGCCGGGCGGACGTGCTGGGCCAGACGATCCGGGTGAACGAAGAAGCCCGCACCATCGTCGGAGTCATGCCGCCCGGCTTCCGGTTCGCCCCAGGCGCGCCGGAGCAGCTCTACGTGCCGCTGGTGCGTGATCCCAGCCGCAACCACGGCTTCGTGCGGGTGCTGGGGCGCCTGCGGCCGGGCGCCGGCATTCGGGCCGTCCAGGCGGAGATGGACGTCCTCACGGCCGCCCTCGCGCGGCAGTACCCGGACACCAACCAGGGGGTTGGCGCCCAGGTCGTGCCTCTCGTGCACGCCCTGGTGGGCAGCGCCCGCAACGGCCTGGCGGTCCTCCTGGGTGTCGTGACGCTGGTCCTGCTGATCGCCTGCGCCAACGTGGCCAACCTCATGCTGGCGCGCAGCGCGGCGCGCCGAGAGAGATGGC
The DNA here is from genome assembly GCA_963832495.1 of uncultured Acidobacteriota bacterium. GTDB lineage: Bacteria > Acidobacteriota > Thermoanaerobaculia > Multivoradales > UBA5704 > DATARR01. Next base: position 63,715 of record CAWHUF010000010.1, read on the forward strand.
CCTGCGGGCGGCACTGGGGGCCGGACGCAAGCGTCTGCTCCAGCAACTGCTCACCGAGAGCACGGCCCTGGCCGTGGCGGGCGGCGCGCTCGGCCTGCTGCTGGCGAGTTGGACGGCGCGGCTGCTCGCGAGACTGCTCGCCCGGGACTTCCAGATCCCCCGCGTCGAGAGCACCAGCGTGGATGGCTGGGTGCTGGGCTTCACCCTCCTGTTGTCGGTCGCGACCGGGCTCTTCTTCGGCTCCCTGTTCGCCCCGGCCACGGCGTCCCGGAGCCTCGACGAGAGCCTGCGCGAATCGGGCCGGACGGCGGCCGGAAGCCCGCGCGGCCGGCGCCTGCGCAGCCTGCTGGTGGTGACCGAGATCGCCCTGGCCCTGGTGCTGCTGGCCGGCGCCGGTCTGCTGCTCAAGAACCTCTGGGTGATGAGGACCACGGCGCCCGGGTTCGAGAGCCGGAACGTGCTGGCCGCGCACTTCTGGCTGCCGCCCGACCGGTTCGCCGACGCCCCCACGCGCTGGCGGCTCTGCGAGGATCTCCTGGCGCGCGCCGAAGCCCATCCCGGCGTGCGCTCCGCCGGGCTCGTGGCCAACCTGCCCATGGCCGGGGGATCGGACTCGCTGCAGTTCCACATCGAGGGACGCCCCGATCCGCCAGGGGAAGGCGGATTCAATTCGAATTTCAACATCGCGAGCCCCGGATACTTCCGCACCATGGGCATCCCGGTGCGCGCCGGACGTGAATTCTCGGCGCGGGACTCGGCGGGCGCGCCGGGCGTGATCGTGATCAATGAGACGGCGGCGCGCCGTCTCTGGCCGGGCGAGGACCCTCTCGGCAAGACCATCCTGCTGCCCCTGGGGGAGGACGACGAAAACGTTTCTCTCACCGTCGTGGGTGTCACCGCGGACGTGCGGCAGCGGGACCTGGGCAGCGCGCCGCAGCCCGAGATCTTCCTCAACTTCCTGCAACCCTCGCCGGCGTGGTCCGTCGTCCTGGTGGTCCGCACCACCGGGGATCCGGCGACCCTGGCCGGGGACGTCCAGGGTCTCGCGCGCGCCATCGATCGCGACCTACCCGTGCCGCAGGTGCGCACGCTGGACGAGATCCTCGCCGCCACCCTGGCGCAGCCCCAGGTCTATACCCTGCTCCTCGGCGTCTTCGCGGCCCTGGCCCTGACGCTCGCCGCCGTGGGACTGTACGGCCTCGTCTCCTACACCGTGGCGCAGCGGACGCCGGAGATGGGCGTCCGGCTCGCCCTCGGAGCCGAACGGCGCCAGGTTGCGCGGCTGGTGCTGCGGCAGGGGCTGGGCCTCGCGCTCACCGGCACGGCCATTGGTCTCGTGCCGGCCCTGGTGATCGCCCGGCTCCTCCCCCGCCTGATCCCCGGCGCCGAACCCGGCGATCTCTGGACGCTCTCGGCCGTCTCGGCCCTGCTGATCGCCGTAGCGCTCGTGTCGACCTATCTGCCCGCCCGGCGGGCCTCGCGGGTCGATCCCACGGTGGCGTTGCGGTACGACTAGCGGCGTAGCGCTCCCAGGGAGGCGCTACGCCAGGGTTACCGCTTCCGCGCGTACTGCGCCTCGTGAAAGGGCGTCCCCTTGCGGACGAGCCTGAGCGTGCCTTCGGCGAGCATCCGGCGCAGGACATCCGAGGCGGCCCGTGAGCTGACGGGCTTCTTCAGGTGCTCCCCGAAGCGGCGGTTGACCTCCTCCGCCACCGTGGCTGGGGCGAAAGGCTCCTTCAGCCCTGGGCTCTCGGCGATCAGACGCACCAGGCGCCCCGCCATCAGCCGGCCGGGCGGCGGCAGCTCCGGTTCCTGGAATCGCCGCGCCACCGTCTGGGCGAGGTCCACCGCCGACACGGCCGCCGTCCGGAAGGTCTCCAGGCTTTGCAGCACCTTCTCCAGCTCAGCCGCGTGGACCGCCCTCTGATCCCGGTGATGGCTCTCCTTCTGCGTGTGGAAAGCCTCCTGCTCGCGATGGAACTTCGCCTGTTCCTCCAGATTCGCCAACACGTCCTCAATCGACAGCTTGGAGCTCATCGTCCCCTCGTGCTTGCCCAGGTTGCGGTGAAACTGTGTAAGCAGGATGCTAACACGCCAATCCCCCTCCTTTCTCCGGAACTTTGCGGTGGAGCACGGCGAGTTGCGGTGCACAGCCATAGGTTGCGGTGTATACGGATACTTTGCGGCGCCCATCCATACATTGCGGCGCCTGCCTCTAAGTTGCGGCGTTATAGGCGCATTTTGCGGTGAGCTGACGAACGTCGCGGTGTCTACTCATAGTTTGCGGCAAAAACTTATACTTCGCGGCAGACAATGGTACTTCGCGGCAATTCTCCATTATTCACCGCAAAACAGAGCTACGTTGCGGTGCAGGGCCGTACTTTGCGGTGAAATATCAGCGTTCGCCTTAACCTAAGTTCACGTTGCGGTGTATCTGGAGATCTTGCGCCGTCTGCCCCACCCCAAGGCGGATTCCCCTCCTCTCCCCGCGGGTGGCGCCATCCGCCGGCTCGTTCCCTAGGATTGCCCCAGGAGGACCTTTCATGAGCCACATCGACGAACTCGCGAAGGATTTCCTGGCCCAGCAGCGCATTGCCGTCGCGGGCGTCTCCGAGACCCGCGAAACCACCGGCAATTTCATCTACAAGGCCCTGCGCAGCCGGGGCTACACCCGTCTACGGCATCAACCCGCATACCGGCGAATTCCATGGCGATCCCTGCTACCCCGACGTCGCCTCCCTCCCGGAGAAACCGGACGGCCTGGTGATCGTCACCAAGCCCGCCATCGCCGAAGACCTCGCCCGCCAGTGCGTCAAGGCCGGAGTCCCCCGTGTCTGGCTGCACTGCATGCTGGGCACCCGTCCCCGCCTCTTCAAGGGCCTCGCGGCCAACCTCGGCAGCGTCTCCCCCGAAGCGGTCCGGATCTGCCAGGAGAACGGGATCGAGGTCATCCCGGGGAGCTGCCCCATGCAGTTCCTGGGAGAGGACTTCGGGCACACTTGCATGCGGGGGCTCCTGCGGATGACCGGGGCACTGGAGGTGCCGGAAGGGGCTGGGCGGGTGGGGACTTCGGCGTAGAGGCAAATCGAGCCGCAGGCGTAGCGCCCCCTGGGACCGCTGGCATCCCTGCCGGCCCACTTACTCCGCTTTTCTCTTTGCGGCCCAAAGGGTCGCGAGAGCCTAGCCCAGGGCTGAGGCCGAAGGCCGATGCCCTGGGTTGACAAGCCCCCACAGCCATGCGGCCTGAAGGGTCGCGAGAACCTGGGCGAATCGAGCCGGCTCCGCCCCTCGCCAGGGATTGAAATCCCTGGCTACCGACGGTAGTCCCTGGCGGGACCACATTCTGTGCCTCGGCCTGCCTGAATCGCCTGGCACCGCGCCTGCGGCGACTGCGGCGACCACGACCGCCCTGGCCTTTGTGCCCAGCAGCAGCTTATCCGTCTCGCTCTCGGCAGATAATAGTCAAGACGGTTGGGAAGGCCGAGCGCAACACCCTCCATCCACGCGACCTGACCTCACCTCCCTGGTTTGCTTACCGACAAGCGGCCGACGGATAGGCACCCATGTCCCCTCTCTGGCCCGGTCCTGCCCGAGGAGAATCTGTCGAATAAGCTGCAACTAAGTCGCTCCTGGAAGCACTGCCTTACCGGCAGTCATCTGTGCATTGACTCCCCTTAGGGTTGCCCTTACCATGAAGCTAAGCTTAGATAAGAAAGGAAGATGAGCTTATAGCCATTTCACAGCTTGCTTCCTACCCACCGTGGAGTGTCGGTAAGGCAGCAATCGCTATGCCGAATACACGAGGTTACACGATGAACCCAGACTTGCTGAGGTGCACCAGACAGTATGGCGAGACCACCCAAGCCCCCTGAACCTAGACCTGCTCAGCTTTCGCCAGAGCTAATGAGGAATGGCCTTCCCAAGTTAGAGCGAAGAATAGAGGAACTAAAAGCCTTTGATGTGCGAACGCTTGAAAGGCGTTGGGACCCCATTGCCGAAGGGATAATAAACAGGATCAACGGAACGCTGCGAGATCTTGTAGGGCATGACACTATTGAATACGACGAATACAGCGTCAGCTCTCTTGATACATTACCGCTTGTCATGGGCGGAGGTCCGGACCCGATTGAGGAGGTTTGGGCCGGGTACCAGAAAGGAATCGATCGAGCCATTGTAAAACTTCAGACGCTAAAAGCTCTATTCGAGGAACGCTTAGCCGATTTTAAAGATATTAAGTCTGTTGCGAGACAACAGCCAACCATCGAAGCGAATCGTAGAGTGTTTGTTGTTCACGGCCAAGATCCGACAGTAAAGCTCAGCGTGGCCCGGCTTTTGGAGCGACTTGGGCTTGAGCCCATAATACTCCACGAGCAAGCTAACGAGGGCAAAACAATCATCGAGAAATTCGAGACTCACTCCGCCGTGGCTTTTGCGTTGGTCTTGTTAACGCCCGACGATGTTGGTTATCCAGTCGGCAAGCCGGATATAGCAAAACCTCGTGCGCGACAGAACGTCATTATGGAGCTTGGTTTTTTTCTGGGTCGCCTTGGGCGCAGTCGAGTTGCTGTCCTCTATAAGGAGGGAGTAGAGATACCCTCCGACTACCAAGGCGTTGTCTTTATTCCGGTCGACGAAGGTGGTGGATGGCACTTTCAACTCGCCAGGGAGTTAAAGAAGGCAGGTCTCGATGTTGACCTCAACAGAGTAGTATAGATCGTGTAACCCGGCTGCTCCAGCGGACCAGAAAGCTCCGCTTTCCGGCCGCTGAGCAGCAACTCCGTGTGCGCCAAGACAAGCTTGGCGCTTCTTGCAGGGTGTGAGTCCCTGCCGGGTAAGGCCTAACCAGCCACCCGTACCGAGTGTTGCAGATCCGTAGGAGGAGAGTCGTGAGACGAACCGAACGAAAGGTCTGAAGCGTACACAGGGAACCATGTAGGCCGTAAGGGAGACCCGCACCTTCCTGAGGTCTGGTACAGCCCCGAAAGCGCTGCTTACAAGATGCAGGCGGCCATCGTTTACGTTTGCGAGAAGCCCACGCAAAGGAATCGAGTTGGTGAGATTCCAGAGGCCTGCCGGGGTCATCAGGGCATGGCATGCATGGAGAGGAGCGCCGAAGAACTTGGGAGACCCCATGGATTCCTGCTCTCTCAGAGATCGATCGCAAGGCGCCAGGCCGACGAGGCACAGAAGGGGAAACCCGGACCCAGAGAGAACGCCTGGCGCCTAAACGGAGAGGCGATGAGAGCTGACAGGTAGGCGACCTGAACCGAGAAGGCAAGGGAGACCGAAGGTCCTTGGGGAGTCGGATCAGCCCATAGTACTCCGCGAACGGGAGAGCCGTTCACATGGGGAAGGAGCTGACGGGAACCCGTAGCTCGCAAAGGAAACATGAGCCAGATACGACAGGCTGGAACCCTCATGCCAACCTCACTGCGGGGAATAGCCAACAAGGCCAGCTCCGATGAGCACCACCGTTTCCGCAATCTGTTTGGTCTGCTGACCGTGATGTTTCTTCTGTCCTGTTGGGAGCGAGTCAACAAGAAAGCTGCCAGCGGTGTAGATCGGGTCTCGGCCCGGTTCTATGCGAAGGATTTGAAGGCCAACGTTCGGGACTTAGTGGATCGCGTGAAGCGGGGCAGTTACCGGGCGAAGTTGGTCCGGCGATGTCACATTCCGAAGGAAGGGGGTAGGACTCGTCCGCTGGGAATCCCGGTGGTTGAGGACAAGTTTCTCCAGGTCGCAGTCTCCCGCATCCTCAACGCCATCTACGAGCCGATCTTTCTGCCGTGCAGTTGGGCGTACAGACTCGGCCGGAATGCGCGCGAGGCGGTGCGGACGCTGACGCAAGAGCTTCAGTTTGGTTGCTACGGTTACGTTGTAGAGATTGACATCAAGGGTTTCTTCGACCGCATCGACCATGACAAGCTCATGCAGATGCTCGAGCTGCGGATCGATGATCGGCCGTTCCTGCGGCTGATCTGGAAATGGCTCAAGGCAGGGGTGTTGGAGGAGGGTGGGAAGGTCATCCACCCGGACACGGGCTGCCCGCAGGGTAGTAGTATCTCACCCGTGCTTGCCAACATCTATCTTCACTACGTACTGGACCTTTGGTTCGCGGACGTCGTGAAGCCCCGGTGTAAAGCTCGCGCGTTCATGTGCCGGTACGCGGACGATGTCGTGTTCGCGTTCCAATGGTTCGAGGACGCCGAGCGCTTCTTCCGGGTGTTGCCGAAGCGGCTGGCGAAGTACGGGTTGGAGCTTTCGGCGGAGAAGAGCCGGATGGTGCGGTTCAGCCGGTTCCAACTGGGCAAGAGCTCGGAGAGGTTCGACTTCCTCGGGTTCGAGTTCCGCTGGGTGGTGGACCACAAGGGAGTGCCTCGGGTGACCCGCCGGACGTCGCGCAAGCGGCTTCGGGCGTCGTTGGCCCGGGTGACCGAGTGGATCAAGGCCGAGCGGCACCTACCGGTACGCCAGCTGGTCAAGGCATTGAACGCGAGGCTTCAGGGGCACTATAATTACTACGGAGTGATCGGCAACTACAGAAGCCTATGGTCCTACTTTCATCAGGCTGCGCGACTCCTCATGAAGTGGTTGGGGAGGCGGAGTCAGAAGAGCCGGATGACGTGGGGTAAGTTCAGCGCCTTGATGAAGCGATTTCCTCTGGAGGAGCCCCGGATCATGGAGAGTCGGCATCGGCAGATGGTGCTTGTTGGGGTTGGTTGAGTGCGGAAGCGAGGGTTCTCGAAGAGCCCGGTGCGGGAAAACTGCACGCCGGGATCTGTGCGGGGGGCGCTACGGTGTCCCTACCGCGACTGGCCGTTGAGTAAGGATCAGGAGGAGCGACAAAAAGATGGCCACCACTACACTCATATTCGAAAATATCGTAATCGGCTGCTTCACTTGGACCTGGATGACAGTGCTGTTATTCCGAACCGGCGTTGTTACGATAGAACATTTGAGGAGTGCACTATCGAGCCTAAGTGACAATACCGCACCATGGGGTGTCTTGTTTCTCCTCGTGGTCTACCCAGTAGGTTCTATGATGAACACGCTGTGCTTTTTCCTGGCTAAGCGTGTTTTCGCTGACCGCCAAGAGCGAAGAATTCTCAAGCGCTTTGGCTTTGATTTAGAAGACATAGCTCCTATCTCCATGTATGTAGCTCAGCACGGGTCGGAAAGGCTTTACGCCGGCATCCAATCGTTCCTGTCGTTCAAAAGGATCTCTCGGGCAGCCGTACTTCATATTTTTATACTAACGTGCGCGCTGTCATCCTTTGGGACTGATCTCCTGCCGTATACCCTGCTTTCGGCTGGTATTTTCGTCCTAGCTATCCCCGCATACGTTCAGTCCTATGGTTTCAGAAATGAGGAGCTCATGGCCGCCTATGGCATTCTTCAAGGAAGAGTGCCGGTACCGTTAACTGCGGCTTTGGCTAGAGATCTTGAGTCTCAGGCTGCCTCGGGCGGCTCGCAACCTATAGTGGATACGGCGGCTAACGAAAGAGAGATTACTGCCGCGCGCAGCCGCGGCAGTAATCTTGGGTTGAGTCAATCCGGGCGCTCCAGCCTGAGTCAGGCGCCTTGGGTTTTCAAGCGATCAGCGGTGCCGCGGAGAGCGATTTGGAAGCTAGCGCGGGGTTGGTGCAAGGGCCGGCAGGGCCTGAGAGATAGGTAGGAGAGCACTGCGGTCTCTTGGAAAGAGGGCTCGAACAGGCTTTGTAGCGTGCTGAACCTCTCGTTTTGAGGGACAGGACGAGGGTCCTCTGATCCAGCAGCGCCGGTCGAGAAAAGGGCAGAGAATCTTCGCGTGGTTTGATAGAAGTCATGAAGGTGGTGCTCGGGTTGTGTCGGTGCAAAGTGAAAGCGGTGGTGGTCGGCGGAAGGAGCGTAGGTGGACCAGATGACCGTGGTGACACGCTGGACAGAGTCGGCGACGGTCGTGGTTGGACGTATCGCCGAGAGTCGCTGCCGAGGAGCGTTTGGGAGGGGGCGGCAGCGCAGGATCGATCTCAAGCAGGTGGCGAGCGCGTTGTCGTTGGCGGGTGGCTGCGGGTCGGAAGAGCCCGTAGCCGCGGATCTTTTGAAAGCCCTTGGGGAGGACGTGCTGAAGAAAGCGCGCGATGAAGGCGTGGACGGGAAGAGTCAGATGTCGGGTCTGGTGGGTGCGCGAGTCGATGTAGCGGAAAGTGACACGGCCCTGATCGAAGGCTTCGATGCGGTCGTTGGTGAGGGCGACGCGATGGACATAGCGGGAGAGGTACTCGGCGGCGTGCTTTCCGTCACCGGCGTGCTCAAGATGGACGTTCCACGGTTTGCGGAAGACTGCCGGATCGACTTGAGCCAAGAGATGTTCCCGTTCCAGGGCATCGCGGACCTTGGCGCGGAAGATCTTGGAAAGGGCATAGCCCGGGACGAGAAAGCGGGAATGGGCGGGTTTGCGCCAAGCCTTGCCTTGGTCGGTCAGCCCGCCGGCAGTGACGAGGAGGTGGACGTGGGGGTGGTAGGAGAGATCGCGCGACCAGGTGTGGAGCACCGCCAGGATGCCAAGGGTAGCGCCGACCCACTTTGGATCGTCGGCGAGGTGCTGGAGGGCGGCTGCGGCTTCGCGCAAGAGCAGATCGTAGACAGTGCCTTGGTGGGAGCGTGCGAGAGAGCGCAACTCAGCGGGGAGGGTAAAGGTGACGAAGTAATAGGGGCAGGGCAAGAGTCGGCCGCGCAGGCCTTCGAGCCAGAGCTGAGACGGGCCATAGTGACACTTCGGGCAGTGTCGGTTGCGGCACGAGTGGTAGGCGTAGTCGAGGCCCTCACAGGTGTCGCAGACGAACAAGGAACCGCCGAGAGCCGGAGTCCTGCAGTCGATGATGTCCGCCATCGCCTTTTTGTGCGAAGGCAGCATGCGGTCGCCATAGGTCTGCCGGTAGATCTCCCCGGCGCTGCGGAAGATCTCCGCCAACTCGACCACGGCCGTGATCGCTGGCGGTCAGTTGCGTTGCATCAAGCGATTGACCGGGTCTCTTGCAGCATCCCGAATCTCCCGGGTGAGATGGGTGTAGAGGGCGGTAGTGCGAGGACTGGAGTGGCCGAGATACTCCTGGATGAGGCGGAGATTGACGCCGTCCTCGAGCAGGTGGGTGGCATAGGAGTGGCGCAAGGTATGGACGTGAGCGAGTTTGTTCAGGCCGGTCCTCTTGACGGCGTGGCGAAAGGCGCTTTGCAGACTGTCGCGAGTGATCGGTCCGCAGTCGTGGGCAACGGAGTATGGGGTGCCGTGCCTTGTGGCGGCAGGAAAGAGCCAGGTGGGAGAGCGATGGGTGCGCCAGTGGTCTCGCAGCAGTTGGAGAGTGGCGGTGGGCAGCGGCACCTCGCGGTCCTTGCGGCGCTTGCCGCGGACGCGGAGAATGCCGCGGGCACTGTCGACGTCGGGGATCTGAAGGCTGGCGCCCTCCATGAGGCGCAAGCCACAGGAATAGATGGTGGTCAGGCAGACGCGGTAGACGTCGATGCGCACAGCGTCGAGGATGCGCCAGACCTCGTCGCGGCTGAGCACGACAGGGAGCTTCTTTTCGGAGCGTGGCTTGGCGACATACAGGCTCTTCCAGTCGCGGCCGAGCGCTTGCTGGTAGAAGAATCGGAGGCCGCCGAGGACGACCGAGAAGGAGCCGCGGGCGATCTTTTTGTCGAGCGTCAGATACAGCAGGTAACGGCGGACCTCGTCTTCTTCGAGCTTGTCGGGAGACCGGTGGTAGTGGCGTGCCAACTGGGCGACGGAGTGGACGTAGCCCTCAATGGTGCTCTGGGCGTAGCCCCGGAGTTGCATCTCCTCTATCATTTGGCGGCGTAGCGTTGTCATGAGTCTCTCCTTTCCAGATGGGTCTGAGGAGAAGATGAGACATCGCTACGCTTCTTTCAAAGACCGGGGGACAACGGCCCATCTACCTATCCGCCGCAGGCGGATTGAGTTCAACACGGACCTCAACCGGACGGATACCGTGCTATCGCACGGCCCCGCCGGTTAGGCCGATCGACGTTCCCCAGCCTATCGGAGGCATGCATGCCTAGCATCACGAATTCCCGCTGCGTCCTTGCCGTACGCGATCTGGCCACGTCTACGCGCTTTTACACCGATGTCCTCGGGTTCACGCGCGACTTCGGGGATGGGTCGGACGGGTGGAGCTTCCTGTCGCGGGACGGTTTCCGGGTGATGCTGGGCGAGTGCCGCGACGCCGTGCCGGCGGGCGAACTGGGTGACCATTCGTGGTTCGTCTACTTAACGGTCGAGGGCATCGATGAGTTGCACGCGGATGTCGCGCAGCGGGGGGCTGAGATCCTGTCGAAGCTGGCCACTAAGCCGTGGGGGCTCCGGGAGTTCAGCCTCCGCACGCCGGACGGCCACCGGATCGTCTTTGGGGAACCCACGCCAGCCGCCAGCTAACGAAGGTTGAGGGCTCTCGCCATAGGGATAATTGGCAATGGAAACCACTGGCACCATCAGGGCCTTCTTCGTATTTTTCGGGCTCATCGACACTTTCATGAACTGGCCAACGCAGGAAGGGCACGAGATGGCCTGGCTTGCTCTGTTCGGCTTGTTCCGAGGTGTCTCCTATCTATGTGTTGGCTTGGCATTGTCTGCTTTGTTGAGTCGTCATACCTGGGTGGTTGAATCAGTTCTGATCGCAGGTGTGTGCTACAGCTTCTTGCTCGCGTATGCCCGTATATTTTTGTACGAAGAGAAAGAACCTCCGGCCGAAGCGATCTGGAGGTTGGCTTCTGCTGTCTTCTTGACCTTATACGTCTTCAATCACGTCAAGCGCTTGAGCGTTGAGCGGCAGTACGGCCCGAAAAGACTCTTGTCTTGAGCCGCAGTAGATAGAAAGATTATCTGCATGGCAGCTGATCTCAACACCAAAGCAACCAAACGGAGGCTGCGAGAGCTCGCCGGAGTGGCATACACGCGCGAGCTCTCAGCAGAGTTGGCAAAGCTCGAGCAAGATTTCAGTCAATGGCGGAGCGGTAAAATCGATCCTTTCGAGCTGAGTGACCGTATTCATCGATTCCATGACGGCATCTCCAGGGATCTTTACGTTCTCTACCGGGATCTTCCTCCGAATCAAGCCGTTGCACGCGCGATCGTTTTCCAGTGGCTTCAAGAGGATGAGGTCCCTTCCGAGATTCTGAGCGCTCTGGAATCAACCATTGAGTTCTTTCGGGGCTAGAGAGAGGATGAGCCGTCCGGAGAGCCGTTCCCTGGCGCCGAAGCGCCAGGCTAGTCAAATTTCGCCCCTTTCGGGGCGGGGCGTACCGGCCGAGAGAGCAGCCCGACTTCGGTGGTGATCGGCGCGGCGTTTGCCGTCGTTGCCTTCACCCTCTGGAACTGGCTCTACGGCGTCGCGGGATCGGCCGCGATGCGCATGGGCTCGGAGATCTCGGCCGCGCCGTAGCTCTCAGTCGCGACCAGCGGACAGCGCCGGCAGGCTTCCTCCCCTTCCTGCCGCCACCAACGACAGGCGGACCGGATGGCGCACCTCAGGGAGCGGCGCCGGCTCCTCCGGAAGGTGCTGCACGATGCGGGTGGCCAGCCGGCAACTCGCACCGTCAAAATGCTGGCAGGCCTTGCCGGCGCACGGGGCCGCGAAGCGGAAGACCTCGGTGGGAGAAACCGGCCGCGCGAGCGCCAGCAGTTCCTCTGTGACCGGGACCGTCTGGTCGAGAAAGGCGACGCGTGGCTGCTCCACGGTGCCGAGGACCACCCCGAAGGCGACGCTGCCCGGCATCTCCGGACGGGCGCTGGGGCACTGGATATGGCCGGGGGCCTCGTTGTTGAGAACTCTCAGCTTTCCCATAGAGATCCTCCCGCAGGCGCGCGAGGCGGCGCCACGCGTCGTTGCAGTTCTCGAAGGTCTAGCCGATCCCGCCGCCACCCACCGGTCCACCCCCGGAGCCACCGAGCGGTCCCCCCGGCCCGAAGCGGTCCAGGTCGATCCAGATGCCGACCCAGATCTTGGGATTGATCTTGAACGGCGACTGTTGGCTCTCGTGCTCCTTGATGACGCGCAGCACCGACGCGGACGTCGCCGACACCAACTGGTCCAGCGAGATGCTGCCACCCCCCTGGAGCGAGACGGTCTGGGCTCCACGTTCCTGTTCCGCCATGTCCATGTCTCCCATGGCATCTCCCGGCGGCATTGCCGGAGAGACGGTCTCATGGTTCTTGGGCGATGGAACTTTAGATTTCGTTACAGCAGAGCACCACGATTGACAGCGAGCCACGATCACCACTGTCCATTGAGGGTCACAGCGAGCCTGACCGTCCAATCCGGCCGACTCGCTCGACCGTCCCCGCCGAATCGCCTGGCACCGTGCCCCCGGCTCCAACCTCGCGCAGCTGGAGCTGGTGCTATGATCTTCCAGAATCTGTCTGAACAAACGAATTCAGAGGAGGACAAGATGAGCAAGAGTCCAAAAGTATTCGTCCTTGTCTTCAGCGTCGCCCTCATCTGTTCTTTGAGCTTGTGGGCCGCTGAATGGACACCCTGCGCAAACCAGACACCAACTGGCGGCACGGTTCGTTGCGACGTACGCAAGAATACGTGCGATCTTTATCTTGGCGGGAATTGGACCGCTGGAGATCTCACCCTCAATGGAAACGCCTATTATTGTAAGCAGAAGATCCAGACGGGTAGAACGATCCGAGACAGCACCCCCGCAGGTAAACCCTCGGAACCTCCAGTCCCTATGATTTCCGTCACCAAGGTTTCTGCAACGGTATCCTCTGGGCCTGATCTCTTCCGGTCTGTTGAACCCGAGACACTAACCGCCAAAGTGGTACCGGTCAGCGGTGGTAGCGTCATCGTACTGATTGATCGTGCAGGAAAGAAACGCATGTGCCTGGGAAGTGAGAGCCAGTGCAGGCCCATCATGGAGAATCCATAGGTCCAGCAGTAGACGGTCTTGGTGGAGAAAGGACTATGAGCTTATAGCCATTTTTAGAGCCTGTTCCCTACCCCACTTTGAGTGTCGGCAAGGCAGCAGTCGCTATGGCAGGTACACAACAGTGGCCACAGAGGGCGGACCACGGCGGATAGACGCCGAACGTTGGGCTTCGAAACAATCGAAGGAGAATTAACCTTGCAGGCATTCACACAGAAACCGAAGGCGCCTCAACAGGCTACACCAGCCAAATCTACAGCATCTGGCCGGGCATACTTTGGGCAAAGCCGTGAGGTGAGCTCGATCCTTCACTTACAGCACACGATTGGAAATCAAGCTGTGCTGCGATTACTGGGGGATAAACCTGACGGCCTTGAGAAACAACCGAACCAGGAACATTTCAGCTTACAGACCAAGCGTGTACAAGCCGGTGACACGGGACAGATCGCAGCACCGCCTATTGTCCACGAAATATTGGCTGAGCCGGGCCAACCCCTCGATCTGTCAACGCGCGACTTTATGGAGCCGCGCTTCGGGTATGACTTCAGCCGAGTCAGAATCCACAGCGATGCACGGGCGGCAGCATCGGCGCAGTCCGTAAACGCGTTGGCATACACAATCGGAACAGACGTGGTGTTCGCCGCTGCCCAATTTTCGCCTGCGACCACGCAGGGCCGCAAACTGCTGGCCCATGAGCTCACCCACGTCGTTCAACAAGGCCAACGTGCGTCTAGTGTCAGGCAAGCACGGAGTGGGTTGGTGCAACGGAGACCAACGCGCGTTCAGCGTGCGCCTGAAGTGCAGACCAATCCCAGCGCGGCGTGCAATCCTGACCAGCATCGAAAGATCAAGCCAGCGGCCGACAAAGCCTACGAGTGGCTTTCACGCGCGATCCCCGCATTGGACGCGGTCCTCAGTGGGGACAAGAGCAAACAGGCACAAGCGGCGGCAGCGGCGCTCCACAAGCATTTTCATTCGACCGCGCCTGCCGTCGTCACCTACATCAGGGACCGCCTGAAAACGATCCAGAGCGACATCTTCACCCGTAAGAACTTACGCTTCAATTGCCCACCCGCGAGCGATGCGGCCTGCGTCAGCCCGGAACTCGTTGCCGTTGTGCCGGAGGGCAATCAAAACGAAATCAATTTTTGCGCCCCGTTTTTCGAACGGAAAGAGGAGGACTGCGCCAGTACCATCATTCACGAGCTCGGACATGCCCAGTCAGGCCTGAGTACAAGGCGGAAGATGGTCGATCGGGCATATCAGAGGGACGCCTACTACGCCTATCTGACGACCGGCGAAGCCCTCACCAATGCCGAATCCTATGCGATGTTCGCTCGGGAGGTGGCTACTGGATCCAGTCCTGCACACGCATTCATCGTGGACAGCCTGCGAGACTGCCCGGATGCCTGGGTCCCCATCATCTCCGACGCGCTTTCGAAGGCGCGGGCATGGAATCACAGGGCCGCGCTGAAAACTCCTGCCAGACATCGGTTTTCCAGGGCCTACAAGATCCTCGACGGGCAACTAAAGTCGGGTGACTCTTACAAGTGCATACCCGATGGCAGCGGTCGCTGCAGCGATCGCGTCGTGGCGTATTGGTACGCGGCGGGAGACTTGCGCATCTGCCCGAGTTTGATCGGGCTGCCAACCCCGGACGAACGCGCTCTAGCCCTGCTGGCAGCGTTGTATGCATACAAAGACCTCGTGGATGGTGACGACAAGCAACAAGCGGCCGCAATAGAAGCGCGGACGCTTCACGCGGCGCATGTACCGACCACTGCCGCTGTGCTCACCGGCGCCTGACGTGACTTGGCGCGGCTCCCCCCATCGCAGATAGTTGACAAAGTCAACGAATCGGCTCACCATCGTCAACCAACGGCTTATGCCGGGGGAGGGACGATGATGACCGGGGCTCCAGACGTCGACGCCGTACGGCGGTTCAACCGCTTCTATACCCGCCAGATCGGGGTGCTTCAGGAGCAGCTGCTGAAGAGCCCCTTCTCCCTGACCGAAGCACGTGTGGTCTATGAGCTGGCCCATCAGGAACGGACGACGGCGTCCGAGCTAGGCGAGCAGCTCGGGTTGGACGCGGGGTATCTGAGCCGGATGCTGCGGAGCTTCGAATCGCGCGGCCTGGTCGACAAGGAGCCCTCCTCCACGGACGGCCGCCGGCATCTCCTGGCCCTCAGTCCACAGGGACGGGAGGAGTTCTCGAAGATCGACTCGGCATCGGCCGCCGAGATCGGGGCCTTGCTGGGCAAGCTCTCCGGGGAGGAGCGGAAACGGCTGGTCCAGGCGATGGGGACGATCGAAGAGCTGCTCGGCGGCCGGTCCGAGCCCAGGGTCCCCTATCTGCTGCGGCCTCACCAGCCCGGCGATATGGGATGGGTCGTCCAGCTCCATGGGGCGCTCTATGGCCAGGAGTATGGATGGGACGAGCAGTTCGAGGCCCTGGTGGCGGAGATCGTCGCCAGCTTCCTCCGGCGCTTCGATCCGAAGCGCGACCGCTGCTGGATCGCCGAACGAGAGGGCGAGAACGTGGGCTCCGTGTTCCTCGTCCAGCATCCGGAGATCGCGGACGTGGCCAAGCTCCGGCTCCTTCTGGTCGATCCGAAGGCGCGGGGACTGGGCATCGGCCGGCGCCTGGTGGACGAGTGCATCGGCTTCGGCCGGCGGGCCGGCTACCGGAAGATCACGCTGTGGACCAACAGCGTGCTGCACGCGGCCCGGCGGATCTATGAGGAAGCCGGCTTCCAGTTGGTGAACGAGGAGCCCCATCACAGCTTCGGCCACGATCTGATCGGGCAGACGTGGGAGCTGGAGCTGTGATCCGGCCGGGTAGCCGGTAGGGGAACCTCTTGAAATCAGAAGGCCACGAGATCAGTTTTCATGAAACTTGTCTCGAAAGGGGCGGGGTTGGCCCGAGAGGAACGGAGGGTGGCCGAGAGAGGCTGAATACAGCCAATATCGCTCGCTGAAAGATCGCGTCCAAATCGGCGTCCGTCGCCCCCGGCTCGACGGCCATCGGGTAGGGGAGCAGGTTCGCGGCATCCCGGCACATAAGACTGGAGCACTCCCGGAACGTTAAGGCTTCGTGGCCCAGAGCGACGTGCCGTGCGGCAGCGTGGAGGTTCGCGCGCAAAGCCCTGGGGGCAATGGGGATGGGCACAATCTTGTCGACGAGCGGCTGATCGATCCGGGCCGCCGCGTTGAGGAAGCATAGAGTCATGGCGATATTCAATCGCGCGGCCTGTTCGATTTCCACTTTGAGCGCGGTGCCCATCAGCACAGGCGTGAGCGAAGGGTAGGCACCCCCCAGGGGAGGTGAGCTATTCTGAGGCGTCATAAGTTTTTCCTCCGTTCTAATAATGAGAACAGAGAAATATTTTCTTAAATTCCGCGACGCCCGACGGGGGGCAATCGTCAGTCTCCGGTAGGTAATAGCTCACTCTGGGATACTCCGCCGGCCCTGCCCGCTCCGGAAGGAGGCACGGCGGCGGCTGTCCCGCGAGCACACCCGGCGCACACCCTCTTTCTTGAATGACTAACTGGAGGATCCTGTTATGCGCACTTCCTGTACCCGAGTCTTGATGCTGGCGGCCCTCTTCGCGATCTTCACCGTAGCGGTGGGTTCCACCCAGGCGCCCCAAACGGCACCCAAGGTCCCCACGAAGGCGGAGTTCCTGGCGACGCTGGCGGGTGACCTGAACGCCGCGGCTCCCAGCGGCGAGGTCCTGCCGCCCAGCCCCGCGCTCCGCTCGACGACCTGCACCAGCAATGCCGATTGCCCCACGGGCCAGCTGTGCTGCTACCCCTGCGGCATCCCGGACTGCGAGTTCGTCTGCATGACGCCGTGGCGGGGGAAGTTCTGCCCGCCGATCCCGTAGAGCGCCGGAGCAACGGTTTACGGAGCGCTCGGATACTCGCGCCGTAGTTGATCGATCACGGCCATGCGCTGGTCGCGGTTCTCTTTCACGATCGTGAAGTCCGGACCGGGCTTGAGGAAGTCGAGGCCCTGCTCCTTGCCCGCGGCCAGGTAGTCGTTGATGGCGATGCGGTAGGTGCGGTTCGGGTCCAGGGGCTGGCCGCCGACCTTCCAGCTTCCGTTCCCGTCCTGGCTGACGTTGGAGGTCTGCAGGAAACCGCCTTTGCCACGGTTGACGAGGCCCTGTTCCAGCGTGCGGGACAGGAGGCTCCCCTTGATGTCGGCGGTGAGCACCTTGCCGCCGAAGGGCAGGATGCGGAGGACGTCGTACTGGGTGACGGGGCCGGGCGGAAGGACGTCGTCGATGCGGATGGAGCCGCCGTTGTAGACGGCCAGCTCGCTGCCCTGGGCCTCGGCCTGGAAGGCGCGGGCCAGGAGGTCCGTGAGCCCGGTGGCCCGGTTGCGGACGCTGGCTTCGCGGCCGTCGAGGGCGATGGTGGTCACGGCCACCTGCTCTTCGGGATCGAAGCCCTGCTGGCGGAAGGCGGCGAAGCCCTTGTTTTCCCAGTCCGTCACCACCTTCGCCACCTCGGGGTCTTCCGGGATGCTGTCGTCGACGATCACCAGCCGGGAGTCCACGGCGAGGCTCTTGCGGGCGGTGTCGTACGCCAGGCGGTGGACGTAGACGGTGCGGGCGTTGGCGTCGGCCTTGAGGATGGGGGTGAAGTCGGAGCCCCGGTAGGCGCGGGCGTTCTCGTGCTCGTGGCCGCCCAGGATGAAGTCCACTTCGGGGATGCTCTCGGCCAGGGTCTGGTCCTCTGGGAAATCCAGGTGCGTCAGGCCCATCACCACGTCCGCCTGGCCGCTCAGGGCCTGCAGCTCCTTGCGGAAGGAGTCGATGGGGTCGGCGTAGGAGACGAAGGGCTGGGGGTTGCTGTTCAGGGTGACGCTCACGACGCCGATGCGGACCTGGTTCTTCCCCTCCTTGCCCGTGAGGACGGCGTGGGTGCTGACGCCGGGGAAGGCGCCGCCGCTCGCCCGGGTCACGTTGGCCGAGGTCCAGCCGAAGCGCGACTCTTTGAGGCGGGCGAGGAGCTGGTCTTCCTTGAGATCGAATTCGTGGTTGCCGAAGGTGACGAGGTCCAGGCCCAGGGCGTTGAGCACGGCCACCATCTGCTGGCCCGCCAGGGCCTGGCCGTCCACCTTGGCCGTGCCCAGGGCGGAGGGGCTCAGGAAGTCGCCGGCCAGGACGGTGAAGGTGTTGGGGTTCTCCGCCAGGAGGCGCTTGCGGATCGTGGCCACCCGGGCAAGCCCGCCGCTCTTGCCGCCTTCCACGGGACCGATCTCGTAGACGTCGTTGATCTGGAGGAGGGTGACCTCGACGACGGATTTCGGACCCGGGCCTGACTCCGGGCCCTTGGGCCGTCCCTGGGTGCTGGCGCAGCCGGTGGTGAGCGCGGCGATGGCAGCGAAGAGAAGGGCGACGGAGGACAGAAACGCGCGGCGGTCCAGCATGGTCCGGGCTCCTTGCAGAGAGGGTTCGGCAGGGATCTTACTTCTACTTTGTCAAACTGTGCCTTGCCGCGCCCCCGCCCGGGCATAAATGCCCGGGCTAGTCGAAAAGAGCC
This sequence comes from uncultured Acidobacteriota bacterium, assembly GCA_963832495.1. GTDB lineage: Bacteria > Acidobacteriota > Thermoanaerobaculia > Multivoradales > UBA5704 > DATARR01. Next base: position 82,198 of record CAWHUF010000010.1, read on the forward strand.
CCCTGAAGGGGACTCCAGCAGTCGGGTTTACCCGGCTGTTTTTGCCTAGCCCGGGCATTTATGCCCGGGCGGGGGCGCGGCAAGGTTGAACGTTTCGAAAGTAAGGACGAATCTGACAAAGTAGAATTACAAAGAGCCGGTCAATTTCCAAACATCTTGAGGTCGTTCTCGAGGGCGCTCAGGAAAGCCTCCTGCCGGGCCCGGCGCCTGGCTTCTTCCTCCTGTTCGCTCTGGAGGGTCCGGGCAAGCCAGCTGGCGACCACGGATTTGACCATCAGGGAGTACGGCCGCCGCTGGTCCATCAGGTCCCGCAGAAACGTCGACGCTACCTCCTCGCCCCTCGCTTTCCATTCGGCGATCTGGAGCTGCGCGAGCTGCAGCCGGCGGGTGACTTCCTCGTATTCTCTGCGGCGGCTGAGGACCAGCTCCGAGCGGTTGAGGTTGTAGAGGCTGCAGGAGGACTCGCCTTCGGGGGTCTTGCCTTGGAGCTTTCCGAAGTCCTTCCCCCCAGGCCCCACGAAGAGGAGATGCCGGGTGGGATCGCCGACGAGAAAGGGGTTCAGGAGCAGGGGCTTTTCCTGACCGATCTCCTGGGGTCCGGCCGCCCGCTTCTGCTCTTCGGCGAGCGGGAAGTGGTTCGCCTTGGCCCGGGCGTCGTTGCACCTGCGGCAGCAGGGCACGTAGTTGGTGATGTCGTAGGCCAGCCAGTAGTACCCCGGATGCCCGGTGGCCTCCTCCACTTTTTTCTTCGGGCGGTAGTGCTCGACGTCGCCATAGCTGGCGACCAGGGTCTCGGTCTCGCAATAGCCGCAATATCCGCCCGACAGCTCGAAGAGGTACTGCTTGATCTCGGACCAGAGCTCGCCTCGGTATTGGAAACCCTGCTCGGTCCGCCTTTTCGCGTCTTTCGTGGCCTGCTCGGCGGCCCGGTCCTTCCATTCCTGGAAGTCGTAGGGTTGGCAGGAGAGGACCGTCAGGTTCCGGTCCTCGACCCGCTTCCGGACCTCCGCGTCGGAATCGGCGCGGAAATACAGGACGGAACGGTGCCCCCCCTCGTCCTCCACCTCGCACTTGAAGTTCGGCTCGGCGAAACGGAGCTGTTTCATGGCCTGCGCGATCCGGTGACGAGCTCCTGGAGCTGGACTTTCATTTCTTCGTTCACCTGCTCCTGGAGGTCGGGTGACAGCTTGCTCATGCGTTCTTCGATAGCGGCATGGATCCAGTTGTAGGCGATCCGGGCTTCGGCCCGCTCCGCGGTCGACGGGGCTTTCATGTTCAGCTCGGAGGCGAGCTTTTCGAACCGCTTCTGATCGCCCGGCTCCAGCTCGTCCTGGGCGGCCAGCCGCGTGTACTCCCGCACCTGGTCTTCCATGGCTGGAGACAGGGAGCTGCCGAGGCCGAAGAGCGGGCTGGTCAGGATCTGGTCCGAGCGGTAGAGGCGGACGTCGTAGGCCGGCGCTCCGGCGCGGATCTTGCGGGTTTTCGGGTCCCTCGTGAGCCGGATGATCTCTTCGGATTCCAGGGACGTCACGATCAGCGGCGAGTGTGTGCTCGCCACGATCTGCAGGTTGGGGAACAGCTCGCGGATCTTCGTGGGCAGCAGGCGCTGCCACTCGGGGTGCATGTGGGCGTCGATCTCGTCGATCAGCACCAGGGTGTACTTCCGGCGCGGCTCGGACTGATCACCGTAGAGGTTGTAGAGGCGGCGCAGGATGACGCCGATCCAGCCGATGAGCGAGGCCGTGCCCTGGCTGACGGCTTCGATGGGCACGATGCCGTCGTCCGTGCGGACGAGGACCTTCCCCTTGTTGACGTCGATGTTGACGAGCTCGAGGGTGAGGCCCGGGGTGAGCTCTCCGATCACCGTGAAGAAGTCGTCCATCAGCTTCATGTTGCGCGTGCCGGTCAGCCCCTGGCTGCGCTCGTTGAGGATCTGGTGATCGAGATCGAAGAGCCAGGTCTTCAGCTTGTCGAGCCGGGGATCGAGCTCGCCGGCGATCAGGGGCATCAGGTCGGCGGGCACAGGCCGTTCGCGGCCGGAGGGGGGCGGTTCCGTTTCCCGCTGCCAGCTCAGCAGCCGCAGGGGCGGGAAGCCCAGGGCGAGCCAGCCCTCCGCCTCCAGGGGTATGGTGGGGACCGTCCGCACCTCGGCGCTCTGGCCGTCGTCCGCCAGGAGAATCGTGGTCGTGTAGGCCCTGGTGACCGGCGTGCCGTTGACTTCGGAGAGGATTTCGAGAGTGATCGTCCCCTGGGAGACCGGCTCTCCATCCTCCTTGCGACAGAGCAGGCGGACGGCGTAGCTCTTGGCGGCGTCGCCGCAGAGCCCGACCGCAATGGCCTTGAGGATGGTCGATTTGCCGACGCCGTTGTCGCCGAGCAGGAGGGTCCAGGGATGGCTCAGGTCGAAGGCCTGGTTCTGGAACGGGCCGATGTTCTGGAGGTGGACCTTCTGCAGCCGGAGGGGGCGCTCGTCGGGCAGTCCGGGGGAAAGCGCCCCCGGCTCTGCGTCCTGCGGGCGGGTGGCCTCGTGCAGCCGTTCGATGAAGGCGGTGAACTCGGGGAATCCTTCGCTCGCCGTGTAGGGCAGGACCTCGATGCCGTAGCGCCGCCGCAGGAGGTCCGCCTTCGCCCGCCAGGCGCTGCCCGTCACGTCGATCAGGGCGTAGTGGGGACGGGAGGAGACCTGCCCGAACTTCAGGCCCTGGAGGTAAGAGAGGATGCCGTCGAGGCTCGCGCCGAGGAAGAGCAGGGTCCTGGAGTGAAAGAGGCTCTCCATGAAGCGGGAGAAGCCCAGGTTGCCGGCCACGATCTCCTGGTATTGCGCGGGCGCGAGGAGCACCGTCTCGGGCTGCTCCAGGGTGCCGTAGAGCTTGAGGAGGAAGAACTCCCGACGGGTCAGCGCGGCGAGGAGCGGCTCGGAGTCGAGCGGGGTGTAGGGGCGCTGGGTCTGGCACGTCCATTCCAGCAGGTCGTCGAAGTTGGTGGTGAGGGCGGCGCAGAAGCCGATCTCGCGGAGCAGCACGTGCGATTTCGGCAGGGACTCCGGCCGGTGGAGGAAACTGTTGCGAAGGTAGTCCGCCAGCATCCCCCGGCGGTCTCCCTCCAGGTTGCTGACCAGGCTGTCGGCGACCAGGTCGGTCTGGTTCTGGTCCAGGGCTTCCCGCAGGGACTGGGCGAAGCCCGAGTCGATGAACCCTTTTTCCAGGGCCCAGCTCAGCAGCTCGGAAACCAGGGGCAGGTACGTCTGCAGGCCCGCCTGGGCGCTCAGCCCCGACCCGGCGTAGAGCACGCACTCGCCGGCCCTGCAGGCGTTGACCAAGTCGTCGGGGAGCGGCGGGTGGGGGGAGGGTTCGAGGGTTCTGATCATCCGGGGTCGGCCTCGCGGTTGGGGTCTTTCATTTTACCGCGCCAGCGCCGCCAATGCTGCGCCGCCGCCCAGACGAGCAGGAGCGGCCAGCAGACCAGCACCGCCCAGAGGCCGAAGGAGGCGCGGACGGACATTGTCAGGAAGGTGTTGCCGGTCAAAACGTTGTCGTTGACCAGGTAGGTCCAGGTGGACGAGGGGCCGAGCAGGCCCTCGCGCTCCCAGTCGACGCCGGCGGCCGTGATCTCCACCCGCTCGAAAGTCTCGACGACACCGGTGTCGATCCGTTCCAGAAGGTTTTCAAAGGCCGTTCCCGCCGCGCGGCAGAGCTCGGTGAAGGGATCCCGGCCGTCGAGCTGGACGATGTAGAGCTCGTCGCGCAGGGCCTGCAGGTCGGCCAGGTGATGGCTCCAGAGGCGGTCGATCGTGATCAGGGTGATGCGTCTCTCGATGCTGCGCAGGAAATCCTCGCCGTGACCGGCGCAGAGCCGTTGCCACCGTGCGCTTTTCTCGGCCAGCAGGCCCTCGTCGCGGCCTTCCAGGATCTCCTGGCGCCACTCCTGGAGGATGGAGCGCTGGCTCTCGAGCACCCGCGAGGCGGAGAGCAGGCGCTTGCGGAGGTCGCCGTGCTGGCCTTCGACGATGCGCTGGACCCTCGCCACCTCCCGTTGAATTGTCCGCAGAGATAGGGGATTGTCGGCGGCGGGCTCCTGGAAGAACCTCGCCGGCAGCAATTTTTCGATGCCGTAGCGCTGCATAAGGTCGTCTTCCAGGCTGATGAAGAAACGGGACGCTCCGGGATCGCCCTGGCGGCCGGACCGGCCCCGCAGCTGGTCGTCGATGCGCCGGCTCTCGTGGCGGTTGGTACCGATCACGTAAAGCCCTCCCAGAGCCACGACCTCGTCTCCTCTCAGGCGGATGTCCGTGCCCCGCCCCGCCATGTTGGTGGAGATGGTGACGGCACCGAGGGCTCCGGCCTGAGCCACGATCTCGGCCTCTTCGGCATCGTTCCTGGCGTTGAGCACCCGGCAGGCAACGCCTGCTTCGAGAAGGCCGGCGGCCAGGCGCTCGGACTCTTCGACGCTGACCGTGCCCACCAGGATGGGCCGGCCCGTGGCGTGGACGCCGGCGATTTCCTCCAACAGGGCCTGCCGCTTGGCCTCGCGGGTGCCGAAGACCACATCCGGGTGGTCGACGCGGATGCAGGGCCGGTGGGTGGGCACCGTGAGCACGCCGAGGCCGTAGACCTCCTGGAGCTCGTGGGCCGCGGGGCGCGCGGTTCCCGTCATGCCGCACAGGCGGGGGTATTTCTGGAGGAAGAGCTGGATCGTGATCGAATCGAGGATCCGGCCCTCGGGCTGCAGGAGCAGTCCCTCCTTGGCTTCGAGAGCGGCTTGCAGGCCGTCGGGCCAGAGGCGGTTCTCGGCCACGCGGCCGGTCATCTCGTCCACCAGCTCGACGCGGCCGTCTCTCACGATGTAGTCCACGTCGCGGCGCAGCAGCACTTCTGCATGGAGAGCGTTGCGCAGCTCGGCCAGCAGGTGCAGGTTCTCCGGAGCGAAAAGGTTTCCACAACGCAGCAGGGCCTCGGCCCGCTCCGCGCCGCGCTCGGTCAGGGAGATGTTGCGGGCGTATTCGTCGGTATCGAAATCCATCCCTTTTTTGAGGATGCGGGCGATCTCCGTCAGCCGCGGGAGATCGATCTCCGGCTCGTCGGTCTTGCCCGCGATCACCAGGGGAATCCGCGCCTCGTCGATCAGAAGCGAATCGGCTTCGTCCACCAGGGCCAGATGAAAGGGCCGGTGGACCTGGCCGGATTTTTCGAGGCAGAGGCCGTCGCGCAGGTGATCGAATCCGGCCTCCTTCACGGTGACGTAGGTGACGTCGCAGCCGTAGGCCCGCTGCCGCTCCGCCGGGGAGAAGCCCTCCTGGACGCAGCCCACGGTGAGGCCGAGTTGCTCGTAGACCGGCCCCATCCAGGCGGCGTCGCGGCGGGCCAGGTAGTCGTTGTAGGTGAGCACGTGGACGCCGCGACCGTTGAGGGTATTGAGGGCCACGGGAGCCACGGCCGCCAGGGTCTTGCCCTCGCCCGTCTGCATCTCCACCAGCTTGCCCTCGTGCATGGCGATGCCGGCCAGGAGCTGCACCTCGTAGGGCCGTTCGCCGAGCGTCCGGCGGGCGGCTTCGCGCACCAGGGCGAAGCACTCAGGAAGGAGGGCTTCGAGTGACTCGCCGGCGAGGGCGCTTTGGCGGAGGGTCCGGGCCCGGTCGGTCAGCGCCCGGTCCGCCAGCGGTTGCAGAGCCACCTCGTGAGCGTTGATCTCGTCGAGTCTCGGCAGGTAGGGCGCCAGCTCCTTGTGCTGGGCTTTGGAGCCTGATTTGTGCCACCAGCGTTCGGGGGGGTCGGGTTGAGGTTTCATGGGTGGGGGGTACACGGACGAACACGGACTTTCACGGACGGGCACGGACGGCACTCAGAAGTCTACTCTGGGTCCAGCCCGCTCTGGCTCCGTAGCCACCTCACCTGGTCCCTGAAGTAGTCGGGGTGGTAGCCCAGGTAGTGGCGCTCCCCGTCAGGCTCTTCGTCGAAGAGCAGGATTCCATGGTCGGTACGTGGATAGACGCGGATCTGGATGGGCCGGCCTTTCGCGCGGAGGGCCTCCAGCTTCTCCACCGTCCAGCCCGTGGGCATGCTCTCGTCCTCGTCCGCCAGGAGCCACAGGCTGGGGGTGGCCTGGAGGGAGTCCACCGTGGGCACGGGATCGTAGAGCCGGTCGATGAAGGGCTCGTCTCTGGGCCGCAGCGCCCAGGCGGCGTAGAGGCGCAGGGCCCAGCGGGGCACGCGGGTGCCGGCCACGAAGCCCAGGGCCGAGTCGCTCCCCTCGACGGCCTCGAACCAGGGCTCGCCTTCGGCCTCGTCGAGCAGGCGGCCGAGCTCGTCCCAGCGGTCCTCGCCGCGGTCCGCGATGGCCCCGATCACATTGTCGATCCGGTCGGCCTTGCGGATGTCTTCCTCACCAAAACCTTTCTTTCTCAGGGTGTACACGTACCCCCAGCGGTCCTCGCCGGTGACCGGGACCATGGGACCGTAATTGATCAGCAGGCTGCGGATGCCCGGGGTCTTCGTGGCCGCCAAGGGAGCGATCCAGCCGCCCTGGCTGTAGCCCGCCAGGTGGATCATGGAGGGATCGATCCCGCTCTGGGTGCGGAGCCATTCGACGGCGGCCACCACGTCGCGGGCCAGAACGTGGAAGTTCTGGGTGTAGTCGCCTTCCGATCCCCCGGTCCCCCGCTTGTCATAGACCAGCGTGGCGATGCCGTGGGCGGCGAAGAGGTAGGGCATGTAGTAGGTGTCCACCGCGCTGTCGCGGCCGGAGCCGTGCACGATCACCACGGCCGGGAAGGGGCCCCGGCCCTTCGGCCTCACGAGCTTGCCGCGCAGCTCCAGGCCGTAGCTCGTGAAGGTGAAGTGGGTCTCCGGCAGCTCCTCGCGCCACGCCGCCTGCAACTTTCCTCCCACCGGGGTCCGGAACAGGCGTGGCGCGTAGAGGACACCTCCCGCGCCCACGTTGGCGGCCGGTTTTTCGAATTCCACCCGGACCTCTACCGGCGCCTTGTCGCTCCAACCGGGGCCAGCCGTGTAGGTGCGGTCCCCGGCGGGCCAGAGCGCGCGGCTCTCGCCGGTGAGCCGGGTGAGCCGCAGAGTGCCGCCCGTCCGGGCGGTCACGAGGGTCAGGTGTCCGCCTTCGAGCCAGTAGGCGCCGTTGTAGCGGGGGTCCGGCGGATCTTCGCGGGAAAAGGCGTAGGCGGCGGCACCCCCGATCAGGAGGACCAGGAGCACGATCCATCGTTTGCGGGGCATCCGGGGCCATTGCATGGCTCCTTGTACGCCCGGCGGCGGAAGCTGGTTTCACCGCCGTCCCTTGAAACCTCCCTCGAACCTGGGGCGTAAGGCAGGTGACAGAGGGAGATGCAGCCCATGGAGACTTTCGCGCAAGACCTTCGGTTCGCCGTCCGGACGCTCCTGAAGCGGCCGGCGTTCACGTTGATCGCCGTGCTGACGCTGGCGCTCGGAATCGGAGCCAACACCGCCATCTTCAGCGTGGTGGACTCGGTGCTGCTCGCTCCCCTGCCCTTCCGCAACACGGACCGGCTGATGGTGGTCTGGGCGTCGAACCCGGATCTGGCCGCCCAGGTGGGGCTCCCGGACAAGCTGCCCGTCTCGCCCGGCGCTTTCTACGACTGGAAGACGGCGAAGGCGTTCGACAAGCTGGCCATGGTGCGCGCCGAGCGGCTGAGTCTCACGGGCGAGGGCGAGCCGGAGCTGCTCGTCGCGACCGGCGTCTCCGGCGAGCTCTTCCAGGTGCTCGGTACGCCCCCTCTCCTGGGCCGCACGCTCCTGCCCGAGGACGACGGCCCCACGGGCAAACCGGCTGTCGTGGTGCTCTCCCACGCCCTGTGGCAACGCCGGTTCGGCGGCGATCCCAAGGTGGTGGGTAGGGTGATCCGTCTGGACGGCAATCCCCTGACAGTGGTGGGCGTGATGCCGGCCTCGTTCGAGTTCCCGCGTGGCGGCGAGCTGCCGCGGGGCTTCGGATTCGCGGCCCGGCCGGACGTCTGGAGGCCCATGGCCTTCGACCCGGAGACCCGCCGGCACCGGGGCATGCACGGCCAGGTGGCGATCGGTCTCCTCAAACCCGGAGTGACGGAGGCCGTGGCCCAGTCGGAGCTGGACTCGATCTCGGACCGCGCCGAGCAGGAAAATCCAGAGTCGGACAAAGGGTGGCGCGCCCGCGTCGATCCCCTGCCGGCGCAGCTCGTGGGCGACGTCAAGCCGGCGCTCGTGATCCTCCTCTCCGCCGTGGGCCTGGTGCTGCTGATCGCCTGCGTCAACGTGGCCAACCTGCTGCTGGCCCAGGCGGCGGCCCGGCAGAAGGAGATCGCCGTGCGCACCGCGCTCGGAGCGGGCCGCGGCCGCATGGTGCGCCAGCTCCTGACGGAGAGCGCCCTGCTGTCCTTCCTCGGCGCCGGGCTCGGCCTGCTGTTCGCGTACTGGGGGCTCAAGGCGTTCGCCCTGTGGATTCCGGAGGAGGTGCCGGTGGCCGGCGCCCTGTCGCTCGACCTGCGCGTGCTCGGCTTCACGCTGCTGGTGGCCCTGGTGACCAGCGCTCTCGCGGGCCTGATGCCCGCCTTCCAGATGACGCGGCCGGACCTCGCGGAGTCGCTGCGCGACGGCACCCGGGCCGGCTCGGGCACGTCCCGGGGCGGGCGGACGCGCAGCGCCCTGGTGGTGCTGGAGACGGCGGTCGCCGTGCTGCTGGTAGTGGGCGCGGGCCTGCTGATCCGCAGTTTTGCACGACTGACCGCGGTCGACCCTGGTTTCCGTCCCGAGGGCGCGCTCTCCCTCGAGGTCCTGCTGCCCGAGGCGAAATACCCCGAGGACCCGCAGCAGTCGGCGTTCACGGCTCGGGCCCTGGAGCGGCTGCGGGCCCTGCCGGGAGTGACCTCCGCGGGCATGGTGTCGAGCCTGCCGATGGGCGGCGAGGAGAACATCGAAGGGCTGGAGATCGAAGGCAAGCCGAAGCCCAAGCCTTCGGAGATCCCCCTGGCCGATTTCCGCCGGGCTTCGCCAGGGTACTTCGAGGCCATGGGCATCCCGCGGGTGCGCGGCCGCCTGATCGAGGAACGCGACGCCGAGAAGGCGCCGCTCGTGGCGGTGATCGACGAGACCATGGCGCGGACCTATTGGCCGGGGGAGGACCCCCTCGGCAAGCGCTTCCGCTTCGGCGGCTTTGGCCAGAGGGACGAGCCCTGGATGACCGTCGTGGGTATCGTGGGCAACGTCCGCCACTCGGGCCTCCACGTCGATCCCCGGCCGCAGCTCTACACCCCGCAGGCCCAGGGCGGCTCGGGATCGCAGTACTTCGTGCTGCGCACGGCGGACGATCCCAAGAGGCTGATCCCGGACGCCCGCGCCGCCATCTTCGCGATCGACCGCGACCAGCCGGTCTCCAAGATCCTCACCCTGGAGCAGGTGGTGGCCGGGTCCATGGCCGGGCGGCAGTTCAACATGGTGCTGCTGGGCGTGTTCGCGGCCCTGGCGATGGTGCTGGCGGCGGTGGGGATCTACGGCATCACGTCCTACTCCGTGGCCCAGCGGACGCGGGAGATGGGGCTGCGCATGGCCCTGGGCGCCCAGCCCGGCACGGTGCTGCGCATGGTGCTGCGCGAGGCCGGTTCCCTGGCCCTGGCGGGTCTCGTGGCCGGGCTCGTCCTCGCCTTCGCCGCCACGCGGCTGATGGCGAGCCTCCTCTTCGGCGTGCCGGCCACGGACCCGCCCACCTTCGCGGGCGTGGCCGCCGCCCTCGCGCTGGTCTCCTTCTTCGCGGCGTACCTGCCGGGGAAGCGGGCGACGCAGGTGGATCCGATGGTGGCTTTCCGGGCGGATTGATCGAGAGAATCAGGCCCTCACCTTGTCTTCTTTCCTACCGCGCTCCCCCGCCCCGGGAGCGGGCCGTTTTAGCTGCATTTGTCTCTTTGTCGACTTGACTTAAACAGCTCTGTCCTCCAAATTCAACGGAAGCCTTGGATTGAAGGCATTCCAACTTGAGAACGGGTTGACCGGGAAAGGAGGAGAGAATGCCAAAGAAACTGCGGGCCCTTGTCTGGAGAGGTGCTTGCGCAGTGCTTGTGGGAGCGCTCTGGGCTGGACCTGGGAACGCTGACACCGCGCATGTCACTTCAGATACCAACATCAATCTTGCAACTCCGGGCCAGATCAACGGCAGTGCCACCTCCCTGTTCGTTCGCAACTCCGGCACCGGAGGGGAAAGGCACTCGTTCCTTCGTTTCGATCTGGCTACGCTGCCGCCGGGCTCTCCGGTAAGCCGGGCTACCCTGCGTCTTTGGGTGGCCGTCGTGAACGATGAGGGATTGATCGATGTCCACCCCGTGCTGGGTCCCTGGGATGAGACTACATTGTCGGCTTCTACAAGCCCGTCCCTGGGCCCGCCGATTGGCGCTTTCAATATTTCGACGAACGATCAGAACCGGTTCGTGACCTTTGATGTCACAGACCTGGTGCAAGGCTGGCTCGATGGATCGATCACAGACTTCGGAATTGCTCTGCTGCCCACCTCTGCCGACCCGGTTCGTATCACATTCGACAGCAAGGAGAGCACAGGCACGAGCCATGCGCCGGAGTTGGAAGTCGCACTCGTGGGGCCTGAGGGCCCACAAGGACCGCCAGGCCCAATGGGTGCGGCCGGCTCAGCCGGGCCCACAGGCCCACAAGGACCGCCTGGTCCAGCCGGTCCTGACGGCCCATCGGGGCCTGCCGGCCCTGAGGGTGCGGCCGGCCCTGAGGGTGCGGCCGGCCCCCAGGGCCCCGCTGGGCCGTCAGGACCTCAAGGACCACCTGGCGCCGATGGAGCCGTGGGCCCTGCAGGGCCAGCAGGCTCACAAGGACCTGCCGGACCTCCGGGGACGAGCGGTCCCCTACAGGTCGACACCTTCACAGCTTCGGGAACTTGGACATTGCCAGCCGGTTGTACCCGAGCCTTCGTCGTCGTGCTCGGAGGTGGAGGCGCGGGTGGGGGTGTAGTCTTTGGCCCCTCGGGATCAGGAGGAGGGGGTGGGGGTGGATATGCGCAGAAGTGGATTACCAGTCCATTGCCTTCTACTGTAGCCGTCACGGTCGGGACCGGAGGGGTTGGCTCGAGTGGTGCACCCGGCGGCGCGGGAGGTACTTCCTCGTTCGGCTCATTCCTGTCTGCAACGGGTGGCGAGGGATCTTCGTTTACCTCAGGAGGAGCCGGAGGTAGCGGAACGGGCGGAGATCTGAATCTGGCTGGAAAGCCGGGCGAGGACGGCGGAACCTCCACCTTCGCCGGTGGCGGGGATGCACCGCTGGGATACGGTTTTGGCGGGTATCGTAGGAAATCCGTAGGAGATGGCAATCCTGGCGTCAATTACGGCAGTGGCGGGGGTGGTGGATACGGACAAGTCACATATCAGGCTGGTGGCCCAGGAAAGGACGGCTTGGTCATGATCTGGTGTTACCCCTGATCAGAAGAGCCGCCAGCCCCGCCGCCCGTCCCGTGGCCCAGGCCCAGAGGAAGTTGTAGCCGCCGATGGGCCCGAAGGCATCCAGGATCTCGCCGCAGAGGAAGAGCCCTGGGTGGAGGCGGCTCTCCATCGTCCGCGGATCGATCTCGGAGAGGGCCACGCCGCCGCCCGTGACCTCGGCCTTGCGGTACCCCTCGTCGCCCGTCCAGGGGAGGAGATGGTCCGCCAAGGCCTCGACGAGCCGCTGGCGCTCCTCGCGGCGGAGCTGGGCGAGGCTGCGGTCCCCCTCCACCCCGGCATCCTGGAGGAGCGCCTCGGCCAAGCGGTCCGGCAGGTGCCGGCGCAGAAGGCCGAAAGCGGTCCCCGGCGTCTCGCGCAGCAGCCGGTCCCACGCCGCGGCATCGAGATCCGTCCACTGCACGCGGATCGGCTGCCGCAGACGCACGGCCCGGTGGGAGATGTCGAGCACGGCCGGGCCGCTGTAGCCGCGATGGGTGAAGAGGAATCCGCCATGAGTCGTGAAAGGCCGCTTGGATTCCGGAGCGCGTAGCGTCACGGTCCGCGAGATCCCCGCCAGAGATGCGTACCGTGGCGGATCGAGGGTCAGCGGCGTCAGAGCCGGATAGGTCTCATGGACCGTGTGGCCGAGCCGGCGGACGATCGAGAAACCCGTGCCGTCGCTCCCCGTCCCCGGCAGCGAGAGGCCGCCTGTCGCCACGATCACGGCGGACGCCGGGATCGCCTCTCCAGTCTCGAGCCTTACCTTCCACGGCTCCGAATCCGCCGGAGGCGCGAGGTCCACGACCCGGGCATTGAAACGGAATTCAGCGCCCCGCCGGCGGGCCAGGGCCATCAGCTTGTCCCGCACCTCCCGGGCGCTGTTCGAGACGGGAAAGAGCTTGCCCGTCTCGCTCTCCAGGGCCAGGGAAATCCCCGCTTCCTCTTCGAAAAACCGCCGCTGTTCCGCCAGAGGCCAGGAGGTGAGGATCTTGCGCAGGGTATTGGGCGACGAATCGGTGACGAACCGCCCGGGATCGACGGACGATGGCAGGATGTTGCACCGCCCACCGCCGCTCACGAGGATCTTGCGTCCGCCGTCCGGAGTCCGCTCCAGGACCAGGACGCGGCGGCCCCGGCCTGAAGCGAACATGGCTGCAAGGAGCCCGGCGGCTCCGGCGCCTAAGATGAGAATGGGGTGGTCTGAGCCTCTACTCACCGTAATCCGGAGCTTGGGAATCGAGAGCTTCGGCTAGTTCTTCGGGAGAATAGACAGGAATCTCACTATTTGCGAAGTCAGACCGGTTGCGGGTGACGATGGCCTCAGCCCCCGATTGACGCGCCGCTTCGTGCAGGACGGCGTCTTCGTAATCCGAAAACCCCAAGTCCAACGCCCGTTCCAGGACCGGACGATTGACGGGAGCGATCTCAAAGATCACCAGCAGCTTCCGAACCTCATCCAGGGACCTCTGGGATCCGAGGACCTTGGCGGCGAGATAGTGGATCGTGGTTACAGTCGTTGCGCTGATACAACCCGTCAGCAACCCGGACTCGGCGCTTGAAACGAGGCGCTCTGAGACCTCGGCAAAAGGCGCGCGGTCGAGCATGAGATCAAGGATGACATTGGTGTCGAACAGGACCTTCAAAGGTATTTTTCCTCGAGGTGCCGGCGGAAGTCGTCTTCACTTACACCACTCCCCCGCAGCACACCCCGGAGGGATTTCGTAATCGGAGCCGAAGCGGCAGTGCCCTCTGGCTCGGGAAGCTTTCGAAGCAGCTCTGAGACGACTTGCGAGAGAGATTTTCCCGTCCTCTCCGAGAAAGCCTCGGCCCGTTGTACCAGGTCCGGATCGAGGTGAAGGGTGACCGCTTTTTCCATGGCTTTCCTCCAGAGGAGATTCCTCCCCTTGCTCATCACTGTAGGATAAGGGGCTGTCCCGGTCAATGCGGGTCGCGGCGGCAGCCTCAATCCCATACCATCTCCTCCCATGAACCCGAAACAGATCCGCAGGAGCCCGCTGCTCGTCCTGCTCCTCCTCGTGTTGCCTGGTCTCGGCGCCGAGTTGCCCGTCACGAAGATCGGCGAGCACCGGCGGGGCTGGCCGCTGTAAGATTCCCGGCATGATGCTCGAAGACCGCCTCCGCCAGACCGTGGCCTCTCTGCCCGAGGTGAGGCTCGCCGTCCTCTTCGGCTCGACCGCCCGCGGGAAGGCGGGGCCGAGGAGCGATGTGGACGTCGGCGTCCTGCTGGACCCGGACACGCCGGAGGCTCGGAGCCGGGTTGAAGTGGAACTTGGAAGGGCCGTGAGCGGTCGGGACATCGATGTGATCTTCCTGAAGAATGCCCCGCCACTTCTCCGGTTCGAGATTGCGAAAGACGGTGTGGTCCTGCGCCAGGATGAGGATGGCCTCTGGACGGACTTCAAGGCTCGGGCGATGATCGACTGGTGGGATTGGGAACCCTATCATCGGATGTTCGCTGAAGCTGCTGCCCGTCGAGCGAGAGAGAAGATGGGTAACACTGAAACCTGACAAGATTGTGCAGAGAAATCTGCCTCATAATGGTTGCCGTAGATCGATACGGTGTACCCTTCGAAGAGACGCCCCGCCGTTTGTAGACCCGGAAAATGTCCGGTTAAGGACTGGGGCGTCTCTACGGACCCGCTGTGCCGATGCCAACGATGAGGTTACGGGGAATTCCCTTTATTAAAATCTCCGTAACCTCGCCGTCCGCAGCGGGCACCACCGTTCCGTAGAGACGCCCCAGTCCTCTACCACCACATTTTCCGGGTGCACCAACGGCGGGGCGTCTCCTCGAAGGGCAGATCAGCACAACCCGCCTCGTCCTCTTGAAGACCCACAAGATGTATTGGGTGGCCTCGAATCGATCACCGGAAATCATGGCTCGGCACCGCCACCAGCTCCTTCAAGGACCAGAACTTCTCCCCCTTCACCGAGATCGTCCCGTCCCGCTTCTGGAGCACGCCTTCGACCACGAGGCCGGGAGAGCCTACGATGAGCTTGCGGTGCTGCTGGAGGAGGTCCGGGGGGACGACGGCCTGGGACATGCCGGTCTCGTCTTCCAAAGTCAGGAAGAGGAGGCCCTTGGCGGTGCCGGGACGCTGGCGGACGATCACGGAGCCGGCGGTGCGGACCTTGGTGCCGCTCGGCAGGGCGTCGAGGCCCGCGGCCGGGGTCACGCCTTTCTTCTCCAGCAGAGCCCGCATGTAGGTCAGCGGGTGGGGCCCCAGGGTGAGCTGGATGCCTCCGTAATCCGCCTGGGTCTCCTCTACGGCCGTCATCTCCGGGAGCGGTGAGGGCTCGGGATCGGTCAGGCGGTCCAGCAGCGGGCCGGCAGGCTTGCCCAGGCGGGCCACCTGCCAGAGGGCGGCGCGGCGGGTGAGGCCGAAACAGGCGAGAGCGCCCACGGAAGCCAGGCTCTGGAAGCTCGTTCTCGTGGAGATCGCAGCGGCGGACGAGATCCTCGGCGTCCGCGAAGGGTCCCTTGGCCTGCTCGGTCTCGATCGACAGGCCGCCACGCCCGCGCAGGCCCTTGACGAACCTGAAGCCGAGACGGATGGCGCCCACGGGAGGCACTGTGCCCGTGCGCGGGTCGCGCTCGCCTTCCTTCAGTGGGCGGTCTTCCCAGCGGCAGAGGACGCCCGAGGTCTGCACGTCCACGGGACGGATCTCGACGCCGTGCCGCTGGGCGTCCTTGACCAGCGTGGCCGGATGGTAGAAGCCCATGGGCCAGGCGTTCAGGATGGCCAGGTAGAACGCCGTGGGGTGGTGGGCCTTCAGGTACGCGCTGGCGTAGGCGATCAGGGCGAAGCTCGCGGCGTGAGACTCGGGGAAGCCGTAGAGGGCGAAGGAGGTGATGCCCTTGACGATTTCATCCTGAGGCTGGCCCACGATCCCCCGCTCGGTCATGCCGCGGCGGAGCTTGTCCACGATGGCGTTCATTTTCTCGACGGAACGCTTGGAGCCCATGGCCCGCCGCAGCTCCTCGGCCTCGCCGCCCGTGAAGCCCGCCGCCACCATGGCGACCCGCAGGAGCTGCTCCTGGAAGATGGGCACGCCGAGCGTCCGCTCCAGGATGGGTTTGAGGCTCGGGTGCGGATAGACCACCGGCTGGCGGCCGTTGCGCCGCTCGAAGTAGGGGTTCGCCAGATTGCCCACAATGGGGCCGGGGCGGATGATGCCCACCTGGATCACGATGTCGTAGAACCGGGTGGGATGGTTCCTCGGCAGCGAGGCCATCTGGGCGCGGCTCTCGACCTGGAAGACGCCCACCGTGTCCGCCTCCTGGAGCATCTTGTAGACCTTGGGATCGTCCGGCGGCAGATGGGCGAGGTCGACGTGGACCCCCTCCTTCGTGCGGATGGTGGGGACCATCTCCTCCAGGGCCGCGAGCATGCCGAGCCCCAGGAGGTCCACCTTGATGATCCCCAGATCCGCGCAGTCGTCCTTGTCCCACTGGATCACGACGCGGCCCGGCATGGAGGCGGGCTCCAGGGGCACGACCTCGTCGAGCCGGCCGGCGGCGATCACCATGCCCCCCGTATGCTGGCCGATGTGGCGGGGCATGTTGTGGATGCGCGTCCACAGCTCGGTGAAGTGGCGGGCGCGCAGGTCCTCGGGATCGAAGCCGGCGGCGGCCATCTCCCGGGCGAACGACTTGTCGTCGCCCTGGGAGACGTCGTAGCTCCAGGTGCCGAGCTGGCGGGCGAGCTTGTCCACCTGCTCCTCGGAGTAGCCGAAGACCTTGGCGACCTCGCGCGTGGCCGAACGGTCGCGGTAGGTGATGACGGTGGCCGTCATGGCCGCGCCGTGGGGGCCGTAGCGCTGGTAGACGTACTGGATCACCCTCTCGCGCTGGTCGCCCGAGGGGAGATCGAGATCGATATCGGGCCACTCGCCGCGCTCCTCCGAGAGGAAGCGCTCGAACAGCAGCTCCATCTTGACCGGATCCACGGCCGTGATCGAAAGCGCGTAGCAAACGGCGCTGTTGGCCGCCGAGCCGCGCCCCTGGGCCAGGATGCCCTCGCGCTGGCAGAACTGGACGATGTCCCAGACGATCAGGAAGTAGCCCGCCAGATCGAGCTTCTCGATCAGGTCCAGCTCTTTCTGGATCTGGGCCTGGGCCTTGGCCGTCAGGGGCCGGAAACGGCCGCGGGCGGCGTTCCAGGTGAGGTGGCGCAGGTAGGAGGACGGCGTCTCCCCCGGCGGCAGCGGGTACTCGGGGAAGCGGTAGCCGAGGTCCGCCAGCGTGAAGTCGAGAGCCCCTGCCAGCTCCGCGCTGGCCGCCACGGCCTCGGGGAGGCCGGAGAAGAGCTGGGCCATCTCTGCCGGGCTCTTCAGGTGCCGCTCCCGGTGGGCGGCCAGCAGGCGGCCGGCGGCGTCGAGCGTGGTGTGGTGGCGGATGGAGGTCATCACGTCGTGAAGCGGCTTGTCCTCCGGCCGGGCGTACCGCACGCCGTTGGTGGCCAGGAGAGGGAGGCGGAGCCGGCGGGCGAGGTCCACCAGGGCCTGGTTCCTGTGCTCCTCTTCGCGCAGGCGATGGCGCTGGAGCTCCACGTGGAGGCGGTGCGGGAAGAGGCCGGAGAGCCGTTCGAGCAGACGGCGGGCGGGGTCGATTCCGCCGTCCGCCAGCTCGCGGGCCAAGGGCCCCTCCTCGCCGCCGGTCAGGCAGTGGAGCCCGGCGGCGTGCTCGGCCAGCAGGTCCCAGGAAACCTTCGCCTCGCCCTTGGCCCGGCCGCGGGCGGCGGCCGTCAGCAGCCGGCAGAGGTTGCGGTAGCCGGCGCGGTTGGCGGCAAGCAGGGTCACCCGCGCCTGGGCGTCCACCGTGCGCGTCTGGTCCGGTGGATTTCGGCTCCGGCACCAGGCCGAGAGGGCCGAAGCGGGCCCGCGTCTGGTAGAGGCTGGGCTCGTCTTCGAGGGCCACCTCGGCCCCCACCAGCGCCTTGATGCCGGCCTTCTTTGCCGCCTGGTAGAAGCGCGGCGCGCCGTAGACGCCGCTCGCGTCCACCAGGGCCATGGCCGGAAGCTCCAGGGCCGCGGCCTGATCCACCAGATCCTCGGGCAGAGAGGCGCCGTCGAGGAAGGAGAAGGCGGAGGCGGCGTGCAGCTCGGCGTACGGGACCTTCACCTGCCAAGGCTAGGCATCACTGAAGCGTAAGTCAAGGGGGCCCGTATCACAGATTGATGAATGGAGATAAGACTTGATCTCTCCGGGAGCTGCCGCTAGAGTCTGCCCCTGCTCGAACCCGTCCCCCCTGGACGGGACCACACGAGGTCAACACGAAGGAGGTTTTTCCATGAAGCGAGCCAAGCTCTTTACCAAGATCACCCTGGCGTTCGCCCTGTCGGCGGGCGCGCTGTCGATGGCCGCCACGTCCGAGGCCAAGCCGAAGTGCCCGCGCGAGGGCATCTTCTGCCCGACCGTCTACGACCCGGTCATCTGCAACGACGGCAACGTCTACAGCAACTCCTGCTTCGCTTACGTAGCCTGTGCCACGGGCTGCGTGCCGTACGGCGAGGTCTGATCCACGGAGCGCCCCGGATCTTCATGGATTCCGGGGCGCTGTCCCCTCTACGCGGCCTCGGCGATCTGCAGGCGCCGCTTCTCGATCCAGACCCGGGCGTCCGCCTCGGTGTCCGCGAAGACCACCGGATTGCTCTCGGGTCCCCGCTTGAACAGGTTGGCGGCCGTCAGCAGCAGCTTGGCGAGCACCCGGGCGCGCAGAGGCGCGTTGAGCACCACCGTGCCGCGGAGAGGCAGGATCTTGACCGTCTCCGAAGCCTCCTTGCGCACGTTTGCCGGCAGGTCGTCCAACTCGGCGAGGTCGATGACGTAGAAGAAATGATCGACCTCCTTCCCGAACGAGATGTGCGCCTGGTTGAGCTGCTGGCACTCCTCGAACGTGACCTTCCCCTGGAGCGTCATGAAGACGATGTCGGGAAGCTCCAGGCCGGTCCATTGCTGGCCACAGGGATGACTCCTGAACACATTCTCTTTGTTCGGCATTCTCGACTCCTCCTCACGAACGAGGCCATGGCCCGGCGCCTGCGGCGCCGAGAACGAGCTGGGACTACGGCGAATAAGGTGGAGCCGATTATAGGGGCCGGCAAGCGGTTGCGCAAGGATCGCCCGGGGCTCCGGCGAAACCGGAGCCCCTTTTCCGGCGTAGATCTCACCCGTCAGCCGACCCGCGTCGGGGTATAGGCCGGCGGATCGCTGGCGGGGAAGGACTCGTAGGACGCCTCTTCCACCCGGTCGCGCTCTCCGGGCTGCGCGAGCTTCGCCCCCTCCGGCAGCTTCCACTTGCCGCGGAACGTCTTTTCCCCCTCCGGGCCGGACGAGCCGGCTCCCTCCTCCGAGAGGCGGTCCTTGACCCTGCGGAAAAGGTAAACCGCCGTGCACGCGAGCAACGCCCCCCCGCCGATCAGCGGGACCCAGCGCTTGATGGTGCCGATGTTGTTGGCCATGAGAAAAACCCTCCTGGGTGGAAGATCTCGCAAGGGGTGTGCCAGTTACTCCTCCCTGGGCCTGCGCAGCACCACCACCGCCCGCCCCTCCACCGGGATCTCGCCGCCCGCGGCCACCTCCTCGCCCTCGGCGGGCACCGGCTTGCTGGTATCGAGCACCTTCACCCAGCGCTCCCCCCAATTCGGATGCGGGGGAAGGCGAAAGGGAATCGCCTCGTGGTAGCCGTTGAACAGCACGCAGAAACTGTCGTCCACCACCTGGTCGCCCCGGGCGTCCAGGCTCGTGATGGCGTCGCCGTTCAGGAACACCCCCAGCGACTTGGCGAAGCCCGTCTGCCAGTCTTCGTTCCCCATCAGCTCGCCGTCCGGCCGGAACCAGGCGATGTCGCGCACCCCCTCGCCATGGATGCGGGTGCCCAGAAACCAGCGGCGGCGGCGGAACACCGGGTGCTCGCGCCGCAAGGCGATCAGGCGCGCGGTGTACTCCAGCAGCTCCGTGTCCACGTTCTCCCAGTCGAACCAGGAGACCTCGTTGTCCTGGCAGTAGGCGTTGTTGTTGCCCCCCTGGGTGCGGCCCATCTCGTCGCCCCCCAGGAGCATGGGGATGCCTTGGGAAAGGAACAGGGTGGCCAGGAAGTTGCGCTGTTGCCGGGCGCGCAGGGCGTTGACCTCCGGATCGTCCGTATCCCCCTCCACGCCGCAATTCCACGAGCGGTTGTGGCTCTCGCCGTCCCGGTTCTCCTCGCCGTTGGCCTCGTTGTGCTTCTCGTTGTAGGAGACCAGGTCGCGCAGGGTGAAGCCGTCGTGGGCCGTGATGAAATTGATGCTCGCCGACGGCCGCCGCCCTGTGGTGGCGTAGAGGTCGGAGCTGCCGGTCAAGCGGTAGGCGAAGTCCCCCAGGGTCTGGTCCTCGCCCCGCCAATCGCCCCGCCAATATTCGCGCACCGTGTCCCGGTACTTGCCGTTCCACTCGGACCACAGCGGCGGGAAGTTCCCCACCTGGTAGCCCCCCTCCCCCACGTCCCAGGGCTCGGCGATCAGCTTCACCTGGCTGATCACCGGGTCCTGCTGGATGATGTCGAAGAAGGACGACAGGCGGTCCACGTCGTGGAGCTCGCGGGCCAGCGTGGCGGCGAGGTCGAACCGGAAGCCATCCACGTGCATGTCCAGCACCCAGTAGCGCAGCGAGTCCATGATGAGCTGCAGCACGTGGGGATGGCGCATGTTGAGGCTGTTGCCCGTGCCCGTGTAGTCCATGTAGTACCGTTCGTTGCCCAGTACGAGACGATAGTAGGCGGCGTTGTCGATCCCCTTGAGCGACAGCACGGGGCCCAGGTGGTTCCCCTCGGCTGTGTGGTTGTAGACCACGTCGAGGATCACCTCGATCCCCTCCTGGTGCAGAATCTTGACCATCTGCTTGAATTCCTGCACCTGCTGCCCCACGAAGCCCCCCGCCGCCGCGTACTCGTTGTGGGGAGCGAGATAGGCGATCGAGTTATAACCCCAGTAGTTGCGCAGGCCGCGCTCCACCAGCCCGCTGTCATGGATGAGCTGGTGGACGGGCAGAAGCTCGACCGCCGTCACTCCCAGCCGCTTCAGATGGGCGATGGCCGCCGGAGAGGCCATTCCGGCGTAGGTGCCCCGCAGCTCCTCGGGCACGTCCGGATGCCGCTTCGTGAACCCCTTGACGTGCGCCTCATAGATCACCGTCTCATGCATGGGCACGCGCGGCGGCCGGTCGTTGCCCCAATCGAAAAAGGGATTGATCACCACGCACTTGGGGATGAAGGGCGCGCTGTCGAGATCGTTTCGTGAACCCTCGGGATCCTCGAAGTGATAGGGGAAGACCGCCTCGTTCCACCGCACCTCCCCTTCCACCGCCTTGGCGTACGGATCGAGCAGCAGCTTGGCTGGATTGCAGCGCTGCCCCTGCTCCGGGTTCCACGGCCCATGGACGCGGAAGCCATAGCGCTGCCCGGGGATTACGTTATGCAGATAGCCGTGCCAGCAGAAGGCCGTGACCTCTGGCAACTCGATCCGCGTCTCGTTCCCCTGGGGGTCGAACAGGCAAAGCTCCACTCTCTCCGCCACCTCGGAAAAGATCGAGAAATTAGTCCCGGCGCCGTCATATGTGGAGCCCAGAGGATATGGCGTTCCTGGATAGATTTTCATCGTCCTCTTTCCCTCTCCCCCCAACCTCTGGGTTTAAGCCGGTAAAAATAAATGCAATTCACGCGCCCACGCTATGGGGAATTTCAGGGCAGTCTCCTACGTTGTAATCAATGCGCATGCATGAACAGCATGAGTGAAAGGAGACGAAATGCGCAAGATCAACAAACTCAGAATGACGGCCCTGGCCCTGGGGCTTGGTATAACGGCCATGATGCAGTCCGGCAACGCCACCGCCGACCCCTCGTGCGAGCAGCAGTGCCGGATTGAGTACGACCAGTGCCAGGTCTTCTGCAGCAAGAACCCTTGCTTCGTGGCCTGCGAGACCACCTACAGCATGTGCCTCGAAAACTGCGGTAGCGAGTCCTAGAAGCTACCCCCGAGCAGGGGCGGGACCCTCCCGCTCCTGCCCGGCGCTCCTGCCCGGTCAAACCGAGCGCCGGGGTGAGGGAATCGGCCTCATCGACTCGTTATTGGACCATGCGCGCATTCCGAAACAACGATGAAAGGAGTCCAACATGCGTAAGGTCAAGATGATGGGTCTGGCTCTCGGTCTGGCCGTAACCGCCATGATGCAGGCGAACACCAGTGCCGCCGACCTCACCTGCGAAGAGAGGTGTCGTGAGCAGTACCGGCAGTGCCAGATCATCTGCAGCAAGAACCCCTGCCTGGTCTCGTGCGAGTTCGGCTACAACATCTGCATCAACAACTGCGGCAGCGAGTCGTAGGCCCTCACCTCCCCGGCCCTCCTCTCCTCCCCGTCCTTCGGCCGGCCATACCCTCCCCCCCACACCGGGAGAGGAGGGAGAAAGACAGAAGAGGTTTTTGTTTTCTTCTTCTTTTTCCCCCTCTCCCGGTGAGCGGGGGGAGGGAGGGGACGGGAGAGGGGGCCAGGGGGTGAGGGTCCGGGAGGGGGGATTTTATTTACCCGCCTCAATCGCCCGCCGCGCGATCCTATCCACCAGCCCCGGCGCCAGCACCTTGAGCCACATCCCGATCTTCCCCCGCCGGGTCATCACCAGCTCGCGGCGGCGGCGGGCGGCGGCTTCCAGGATCAGCCGGGCGCAGGTCTCGGCCGTCATCACCTCCGACTCGCGCACCGGGCTCGTGCCCAGCGGCTTGCCGTCGGCGCCGAAGGCCCTCTCGCGGATCTCGGTGGCCACGAAGCCGGGGTAGACCATGGTCACCGTGACCCCGGTATCGGCGAGCTCGATCCGCAGCGAATCGAACAGGCCCGCCATGGCGTGCTTGCTGGCCGCGTAGGCGCTGCGCGTGGGCACCCCGGTCTTGCCCGTGAGGCTGGAGACGCCCACGATCCGGCCGCGCGTCCGTTTGAGGTGCGGCAGCGCGTGCCAGGTGCAGTAGACGCTCCCGAGATAATTCACCTTCAAAATCCGCTCGAAAATCGAGAGGTCCGTCACCTCGTCGAACCGCGCCCACATGCCGATGCCCGCGTTGTTGACCAGCGTATCGATCCGCCCGAATTCCTCCACCGCCCGGGCCACCAGGGCCGCGCACTGCGCCTCCTCCCCCACGTCCGCGGGGATGGCGACCGCCCGGCCTCCCCGGCGCCGGCACTCGGTTACGGCCTCTTCGAGAGCCCCGGCCTCGCGCGCGGCCAGCGCCAGCCACGCGCCCTGATCCGCGAGCTGGAACGCCATCTCCCGTCCGATGCCTCGCGAGGCACCGGTCAGGATCACGACATTGTTTTGGAAAGACATTCTCGGAATTCCATTCCTATCCCCAGCCCATCCGCTCCCGCAGCCCCGTCACGTGCGCCGCGTGATGCCGGCCGTGCCACGCGTAGATACATAGAAGCTGGTTGAGATTGATGACTCCATGGTCGGGATGGTGGAGCGTCCGTTCGAAGTCCGCGGCGGACATCGAGCGCAGGATCGCCACCCACCGCTGGTGAACGCTCTCCAGCATTACCAGCGAGACCTCTACGGGCACCGAAAACGTATCCGGCAGCTTCGCCCACTCCGCCTCCTCATAGGTCTTGATGGGCGGCGTGTCCTCCGTCAAAGCCAGCTTGAACCGGATATACGCGTTCACATGACTGTCGGGCACATGGTGCGCCACCTGCCGGACCGTCCAGCCCTCCGGCCGGTACGGCGTATCGAGCTGCTCGGGCGTCAGCCCCTCCACGGCGGCCCGCAGCCGGGCCGGCGCCTGCTCGATCTGATCGATCATCTCCCGCCGCGCCTCGTCCGCCAGTTGGGCCTCCATCTTGAGCCTGCCGATCGGATACCGCAGATCCGTCATGGTCGATCCTCCTTGATGGCCGGAGCATATCTGACCCGGGGTCAAATCTTGATCCGCTCCTTGCTCAATTCTTGATCCACCTTCGCGAGCTCCGCCGCCAAACCCTTTGTTTTCAACACTGCATTTCCTGGTCTGGACCTTGCTACCCCTGGACCTTGCTACCCTATGCCGAATCCAATCCCTTGACGGAGGTCCCCAATGCCGAGGTTCAAGACGTCTTCCGCCGCCTGGCTGGCGGCGGCCCTGCTGGCAGCCTTGCCCATCGCCGGACAGACCCAGCCCGCTAAAGCCCCAACCCCGGAGCAGATCCGGAAAGAACACGCCGAGCTCAAAGCCGAGAACAAGCTCAAGGACAAAGAGCAGATCGACGGCTACCTGCGCTCCGTCCCCTCCCCTCGCGGTCCCGAGGACGAGGAGAGCGAGACCATCAGGGTCCACGCCGCCCGCGAGTGGTACCTGCTCACCTATCCCACGGGCACGCTGCCGTCCCAGCCCTGGGACCGGGCGCGCAAATGGGTGAGCAAGCGCGTGGCCGACGCCCAGCCCTGGCCGGGTCCCGGCCTCCAGTCTCCGTTCGAGAGGCCCGACGGTGAGGACGGCGCCTGGGAGAAAGTCCTGATCCCTCCAGGCACCAACACCTGGGTCTCCTACGGCCCCCGTCCCCTCGACAGCGTCGGCACCACCAACAATGCCTACCGCTACGGCACCGTGGCCGGCCGGGTGTCGGTGGGCGGCCTCGCCGTCGATCCCAACAACCCCGGTGTGGCCTACGCAGGTTTCGTGGCCGGCGGACTGTGGAAGACCACCACGCTCGGACTGCCCGTCGTGACCTGGATACCCCTCTGGGATGACAAGGACTTCGTCACCCAGTCGGCGGGCGCCATCGAGATCGATCCCACCAACAGCAACGTTCTCTATGCCGGAACCGGCGACTGGGCCGCTTCCGATCAGTTCGGCGCCGGCATCATGAAATCGACCGACGGCGGCCTCACCTGGGCTCAGCTCGGCGCCAGCGTCTTCACCCCCTACTCGCCCACCCATCCGGCCGGCGGCAACCGCTGGGCCAACCAGAACCTCCGCACCATCCAGGTCGATCCCAACAACCCCAGCAAGATCCTGGCGGGCACCCGCTACGACCTCTACATCTCGCACGACGCCGGTTCCACCTGGCAGATCTGCGGCTTCGGCAACGGCTACACCAACCCCGCGGCGAGCAATCCCACCCAGAACGCCATCAACCGCATCAGCAGCATCTACCTGGACGGCCGCGGCGGGAGCACCGTAGCCTATGTGGCCGTGGGCTACTACCTGAATTCCGCCAACGGCAACAACGGCGTCTACCGCTTCAACATGCCGGCGAGCGGCTGCCCCGCCTGGCCCTCGGGATTCACCACCCTTTTCGGCGGCTTCCCGGCCAACACCGGCAACGGCGTCAACGGCAACGTGGCCGGCGGCAGCTCCACGGGCCGCATCGAGCTCGCCGGCGCCACCGGACCCGACGGTAAGCTCACCCTCTACGCCCAGGTCTCCGAAGCCGTCAACACCACCGCCGAAGGCACCTACGTGCTGCGGCCCGACGGCGGCGCCACCACCTGGACCAAGCTCTCGGGCAGCACCTCGACCGCGTACAAAGACTGCACGAACGGCTCCTCCGGCACGGGCCAGGACTGGTACGACCTCTTCATCGCCGTCGATTCGAGCGATGACAAAACCCTTTACATCGGCCACATCGACGCCTTCAAGGCCACCGTCAATTCGACCTACACGTCGATGACGCTCTCGAACCTCACCACCGTCTACTCCACCGGCTGCCCGGCTTATGGGAAAGTCCATCCCGACCAGCAGGCCTTCGCCTTCGTGCCCGGCACCAACGGCTCTACCTTCCTCCTTGGCAACGACGGCGGCGTCTACACCAACACCAACCGGGGCGACCTGGCGGCCTGGAAACAGCTCAACACCTCGTTCAGCACCAACCAGTTCTACGCCGGGCAGATCGGCCCCGATTTCGCGGGCGGCGGCATGGGCGGCAACCAGTGGCTCTTCGGCGGCATGCAGGACAACGGCAACTCCTCGTGGGACAGCCGCACGGCCGACCTCACCTCCACCGGCCGCTCCGTGGGCGGCGACGGCTTCTTCACCACCTTCGATCCCCTCGCGGGCGGCGAGTCCACGGGCTGGTGGCTGAGCGAATACACCTACGGCTCCCTCTACTGCTCCAGCTCCGGGCGCGGACGGGCCGTTCTCCAACTTCCGCTGCGGCCCGCGCCAGACCGGCAGCGCCGACTGGAGCGCGCCCTTCCTGCTCGACACCCTGCACTGCACCAACGCCCAGTGCCGCAACTACGTCTTCGGCGAGGACTACGTCCACGCCTCAGGCGCCTATGGATCGAACGGCCCGTCCTGGACCCGCTCCTCGCCGCTCCTGTCGAGGACCACGGCGAACGGATCGATCATCGCCCTGGGCCTGGCGCCCAGCAATCCGAAGTCCGCCATCGCCGGCACCAGCGACGGCAAGCTCTGGTGGACGGAAACCCTTTACAACGGCACCAACTGCACCCAGGCCGCGGCCAACACCTCGACCTTCGCCTGCACGCCGAACAGCTCGGCCACCTGGCGCGACGTCGACTCGACCAACGCCGTGCTGCCCAACCGGGTCATCCTGGGCGTGGCTGCCGATCCGACCGATCACACCCGCATCTACGCGGCCGTGGGCGGCTTCAACGAGAACACCCCCACGACGCCCGGCAACCTCTTCCAGTTCAAGTGGAGCGGCACGGCCTGGACGCGGACCAACAAGACCGGCAACCTGCCCAACGTCCCCGCCTCGGCCGTGGCCGTCAACCCGCTCAACCGCAAACAGGTTTTCGTAGGCACCTACTTCGGCTTCTACTACACGGACGACATCGACGCGGCCACGCCCGTCTGGGTCCGTTACCAGTGGGGCCTGCCGAACACCGTCATCAAATATCTGACGATCGACCGCGGCCCGTCCTCGAACCCGCTGCTTGGGACGACCCTCGCGGCCTTTACCTACGGCCGCGGCATCTTCGCCATCAAGCTGCCCACGGGCGGCGGGACGTTCCCCGCGCACCCGTAGACGGCCCTATCCACACGGATCCGGATCCCCGAATCCCCGGAGCACTGCTCCGGGGCCCTTCCCCCTCCCGGTCGGCGGAAGGATGGGCGTTATGTCTCTGGCGGCGGCGCGCAGGTCACACTCTGGTTGTTCGCCGCCTGCTCCAGCAGTTGGGCGCAGTTCAGGGCCTGCTCTGGAGTGACCGGCAGCGTGAACGAGCCGACTGGGCTGAGTGCGCCGCACACCCCCTGAGTGCCGATCGTTCCCGCGAAGGGCCCAGCGCCCTCAGCAATGACAAAGATGCCGTCTGTCAATCCGAAGATTGGCTCGGTGTAGCAACTATCGATCGGGACTTGACCGGCGACGACGTCAAAGAACGCAGGAAAACCCGGGACGTTGCACGGGCAGCTCACTTCGCACGGCAAGGCGTGGCCGGTGATGGTCTGGAACTTGGTGCGGACCTTGTCACAGGCGGTCGCCGAAGCGCTGGGAGCTTCGCTCTCGCAATCCATCGCCTCGCAGTAGGCGTTGCAGAGACCGTAGGCGGCGCCGGTTTCGGCGTCGCAGACGGTCTCCAGGGCGGGCGGCAACTCGTCCGGAGTCTGCGCCAGGGCGGCGCCGGCACCGATCAGCAGCAAGGCAAAGATCAGGGTGAGCTGGGGTTTCATAACGCTTCTCCTTCTCGGTTGTTGAGCCCGCCTTGCGTGACCCAGAGAAAACGGAATTAGATAACGCCGGGACGGAGCACCGGCAAAGGCGTCCGTCCCGGCCGGCGGAAGGGTGCGAGGATGGCGTTAATGCTCTGGCGGCGACGGCGGCACGCAGGTCACACTCTGGTTATTCGCCGCCTGTTCCAGCAGTTGGACGCAGTTCAGGCCCTGCTCTGGAGTGATCGGCAGTGCGCCGATGGGGAGCACGCCGCACACCCACTGGGTATCGATCATTCCCGCGACGGGCACACCGCTGCCCCCAGTAAGGAGAGCGATGCCGTCTGTGAATTCGAGGACTGGCTCGGTGAAGCAAGCTTCGATCGGGACTTGACCGGCGACGACGTCAGCGAACGTAGTACCCGGGATGTTGCACGGGCAGCTTACTTCGCACGGCAGGGCGTGGCCGGTGATGGTCTGGAACTTGGTGCTGACCTTGTCACAGGCGGTCGCCGAAGCGCTGGGAGCTTCGCTCTCGCAATCCATCGCCTCGCAGTAGGCGTTACAGAGGCCGTAGGCGGCACCGGTTTCGGCGTCGCAGACGGTCTCCCGGGAGGGCGGCAGCTCGTCCGGAGTCTGCGCCAGGGCGGCGCCGGCACCGATCAGCAGCAAGGCAAAGGTCAGGATGAGCTGGGATTTCATAACGCTTCTCCTTCTCGGTTGTTGAACCCGCCTTGCGCGCACCCTGCTCCGGGTCCGTGCCGAGCCAGCCAGGTTCAGATTGACGACAGGTTCAGATTAGAAGGAGCGGACACCGCAAGTCGTCATACAGGAGAAGGATTTTCTTCTCATCGTTTGTATAAGAATGAGAGGTATACCCTTACGTACATCTTCGTTTGGTCCTTTGCCCTGGTTCCTATGTCTCCAGCAGCACCAGCCCGTCCCGCAGGGCGTGGAGGACCGCTTCCACGCGGTTGCTCACGCCCAGCTTGCCGAGCACGTGGCTCACGTGGGTGCGCACGGTGATGTCGGAAATACCCAACTCGTGGGCGATCTCACGATTGCTCCGCCCCCGGGCCAGCAGGCTCAGCACGTCCTGCTCCCGGCTGGTGAGGGCTTCCGAGACCGGGCGCGGCTTGAAGTGAGCGAGCAGCCGGCGCGTGAGGTGCGGGGGAATCCAGGCCTCACCGTGTGCGACCCGGCGGATGGCCTCCAGGAATTCCTCTCTCCGCGACGTCTTGCAGACGTAGCCCAGAGCCCCGGCCTCGATGGCGGTCAGCACCTCCGCCTCCGCGTCCGCGGTGGTGAGAATCACGATTCCAACCTCCGGCTGGGCGGCGAGGATCTGCCGGGTGGCCTCCACACCGTCGAGCTTCAGGGAGCCGCAGGTCCATCAGGATCACGTGGGGATTGCAGCGCTTCGCCTCCTCCACCGCCCGCCGCCCATCCTCCGCCTCCCCCACCACCACTATGTCGGCCACGCCGGCCAGCAGGCTGCAGACTCCCGCGCGGACCACGAAATGATCGTCCACGACGAGAACTCGGATCGTATTTTTCAAAAAACTCACGTAAAAACCCCACCGGGCCGAAAGTCAGATTGGCTCGATTTCTTTATCTTACGCCTATTCCAGTCAAAAAGAAATCTATACGGCGTTCGGAAACCCTGCTGTTTCCACACTTTTGCCCCCATGGCACATGGAGCGATCAGACGAAAAGAAGAATACGGCTTTTATGATCAAGCGCTTTGCACATAGCCAGAAAGCCCTGTTCTTGGCGTCCCAAGACCGGCGCTGTGGCCGAAACAAACCGGGGGGCTTGCGCCCCCCGGCCATCCAGCTATACTAGGAGTCGCTTTCTGTAGTGGTTACGAGAGCCGGAGCCGGTTGTGGGACCGGAGCCGGCTTTTCTTTTGCCTCCTTGGGCTTCCTCACCGGAGCGCGGCGGGGCTGCATCCCGAACTCCGTCATCTTCTCGCTCCGCAATCCGTACTTGGTCCGGATCCCGTTGCGCAGACGCGTGACCAGCTCCCGCGTGTCCGCCATGGCCTTCTCCAGATCCCGGGTGGCCTGTTGGACCAGCGCCTTGGCAGTGTCCTGGCGGACGCTCGCGGCCTTCGCCACATCCATGGTGGCCGCAAGCTGCACCCGGGTCTCCTCCAGTTGCGCGAGGTCGGCACTGTTGGCCTGAATGGTGACCAGGAGGTGCTCCCCTGTCCCCATCAGGTTTGCAAACGACGTCTTCGGCATGACTTTCTCTCCTTTCTGTTCGCTTGGAACGACATCAACTGATCGGGTCAACTGATCAATATGGCGAAGTCGAGTTGCGCGTCCGACAGCACGGCCTGCCCCTTGCGCCCGAATCCCCGCATCGTCACCACCACCCACAGCCCCAGGAGGCGCACCTCTACCGGCACGTTCACGCTCGACGCCAGCGAGGACACGAACGAGGAATAGAGCATCGCCTCCATCTTCCCGGGGAACTCCTTCGACTTCTGCAGCATCTGGCCCGCGGAAAAGATCCGCCAGGAAGGAGCTGCCCGCAGCGTCTCCTCCACCCGCTCCGACTTCAGCGGATCCACCGTCAGGCCCGGAGGCCTCCGGGGAGGCCGCCGCAGCTCTTGCGTCCTGGCCCCGACATTCACGGTCTGCACAGCATTCTTCTCACCCATTTGAACCTCCTTGGTTCAAGACTCCGGCGCCCGAAGTGGCACTCGGAAGATCGGTCCCTGTTTCGATCCGATGGCAGGATTGTACGTGTGGAGACATAAATGTCAAGATGGAGATGAAAATTGGACAGACTTTTTTTCTTGTAGCCAAGAAGAGTTACAAAGCGCTTCCTCTGGCGAATTCGGGAGAGGTGCAATCGTGCAGACGGAGGTGGCCGGAGACAAACAACGCGGACGGGCGCAACTTCGCCCCATGCATCCGGTATCGTGAGACAGGGAGCCTCCGTCGAAACCGGTCCGCGCCGCTCGGTATGCGCAAAGCCGCGCATCCCCTTGCGATCCCGGTGACGCGGCCCCATCAAGCCGCGGACACCGGATCATGGAGGTCCGGCCCTTTTCCCGCGGCGGGGGGAATTCATATGTCTCAACGATCGCTTCGACGCCACCTCACCGCGGGAGTCCTCGCCACCGTCCTCCTCGGCGCCACGCCAGCCCACGCCCGTGACTTCGGCACCGCCGGCAGTGTGTGGGGATGGATGCAGGAGGTTTGGGGACGGGGGGTGGCGGCTTTGTGGGATCGGGGGGCGGTGGCAGCGGCAAAAGGTAGGGATTCTTCAGATTGGCAGAAACAAGGGCCAGGCCTTGACCCGAATGGCTCGACGACACCAGGGTCAAACTCGGCGCCGCCAGCGTGCGGGTCTTGCACCGATCAAGGGCACGGCATCGATCCGAACGGATAGCCCCACCCCGCCCGGGCATCAATGCCCGGGCTAGTCGAAAAGAGTCCCCTGAAGGGGACTCCAACAGCCGGGTTCACCCGGCTGTTTTCGCGTAGCCCGGGCGGGGGAAGCCTGCTAGAATACGTTCTCAGTCAAGCATTCCTTTCGGCAGGAGGACGGATGGGCGATCACGAGACTCCAAAGGGCGGAGATTTGGCCGGACTTCTGGGTTCCAAGGAGGGGGTGCGGCATCTCCTCCAGGACCGCGTCTCCCGTACCGCTGCTCGCCGTCAGGAGTTGGCTCCCGAGTTGGATGCCGCCTACGACTCTTCTCTCGAGCATGCCGAGGAGTTCGCCCGCCAGGCCGCGCCCCTCTCCCTCCGAGAGCAGATGCGGTTCAAGAAAGCCCTCGCCCTGCTGCGGAAAAAAAACGACGTCCGGACGCTCACCGACGCCGGCATGATGGTGAAGGGCGAGGGTGTCTACGAGGCGCTCCTCCTCCAGAGTTGGAGGATCCGCTATGACGATCCCCAGCGCATGTGCCACCTCGCGAAAGTGGCGGCGGAGATGTGCGACACCTTTGATCCGTCAACTTACGAGGCCCAATGGATTGCGGATCTCCAGGCCCGTGCCTGGGGCGAGTTGGCGAACGCGTACCGGGTGGCAGACCGGCTCCGCGAGGCGGAACAAGCCTTTGGTAAGGCTTTCAGCTTTTTCCAACAGGGCTCTGGAGACCGCCCTCTATTGATGCGCCTACTGGACTTCGAAGCCTCTCTTTTCGGTACCTTGCGCGAGTTTGACGTCGCTCTTCATAGGCTGACGATCCTTTCGAACATGTACCGGGATGCCGGAGACGATCACCTTGTTGGCCGGGCACTGGTCACGAAGGCCTTGTACACGTTCTATGGAGGAAACACCGAAAAGGCCTTACAGATCATCGCCGAAGCTTTCAACCTGATTGACAAGGACCGTGATCCCTCTCTCGTTATGGTGGCGACACTCGACCAACTTCTCTTCCTCGTGGACTCTGATCGCTGGAAGGACGCAAAGAGGGCGTTGTTCGAGAACCGCCCCAGTTTCACAGACCAGGGGCGTATAGCAATGCTCAAGATCCGCTGGATCGAGGGTCGGATCGACTATGGAACGGGGGCATTCGAAAGCGCCGAGATTGCCTTCCGCGAGGCCAAAGGGGGATTCGAGGCGGCCGAGATGGGCTTCGCGGGCTCATTGACCGGCCTTGAGTTGGCACTGACCTTGATGCAGCGAGGATTCGTGAACGAGGCTATTGAGGAGGGGCTCGAAGCCGCGGCGATGTTCCTCTCCCTGAGCATTCACCGTGAACTCCAGGGTACAATGATCCTCCTGCAGGACGCCTTTCTTAAACGGAGCACAGACGTAGCATCGCTGGAGACCCTCATGCGATATCTCCGGCGGAAGCTAGTCGAGTTTGGATTCAAGTAGGACATCCTTGATACCTGAAGCCACGTAATCTCACACATCTCGGGGTCTTCACAAGGCCGAGGTGAATCGCCCCGATCTGCCCTTCGAAGAGACGTCCCGCCGGCGGTGCCCTTCGTAGGGCGGTGCACTTCGGCTGGGAACGTCTCTACCGACACGGCGTTGCCGTTGCGGACGGTGAGGTTATGGGGACGATACCGCGCAAGGCCCACGGCAAGATAACCTGTGCCTCGGCACAAACGGGTCCGTAGAGACGTTCCCAGGCCGCCCACGATACCTTTCGCAGGCCACGGGGACGGCGGGACGTCTCTGGCGAAGAGGACACCGTAACGATTTACGGCGGCCGATTGGACCACCCCGCGTAAAAAAACGATACGAAGATGTTGGGATCGTATGGCTTGAAGGCCCATACCCCTACGCACATCTCGGGGTCTTCAGGAGGGCCGGTATGGATCGTCAAGATCTGCCCTTCGAAGAGACGTCCCGCCGTCCCCGTGGCCTGCGAAAGGGTATCGTGGGCGGCCTGGGAACGTCTCTACGGACCCGTTGTACCAGGGCACAGGTTGTCTTGCCGTGGCCCTTGCGCGGTAAATCCTACCGCCCCCCGTTGCTGGCCTTCGGCCGCCCCTCCTCCGCCATCTCCGTCATGATTTCCCGGACAGCCCTCTTCACATCTTCGAACAGCTCGGCGCGCTCCAGAGTGGACCCGGTGGCCTCTCTCGAAGGTGACCTCGACGGCCGCAGGTCTTCGAGCATCGAGCGGAGCTTGCGGGCCGAGGCGCTCTCCAGTTTGGACGAGGACCGCTCCGGATAGGCGAAGGCGAAGAACTCTTCGTATTCGAGACCGATCGCTCGGGCGACCGCCAGGATCAGCTCGACCTTGGCCTCGATCTGACCACCCAGGAGACGGCTGATCGTGCCGTGCTTCAGGTCCAGACGGCGCTCCACCTCCCGGTTGGAGACCGCCAGCATGCGCATAAAGGTATGCAGGATGTCCAGAAGACGCCGGACTTCGTCCTTTTCCGGGTTCATGGGGAAGGAAGTCTACACTGGCCGGCCAGCAGATGCAATGGAGATATCAGGCAGACACCTTGACGGAACCATCTCCAGTCGTGTAGAACCTCTCTTCAGGGAAAGGCGGTGGCGAAGGAGAAGAACTTCTCTCCACACAGCATGCCACATGCCGTGTCCGGTGTATTTCCCCGGTGTATTTCCCAATAAGAGAGGAGAGGCTCATGACGGACCAGTCCCCATCTAGAAACGCTTTTTCCGAGGAGTACCGGACCGCGTTGCGGGAGCGGGACGCGCCGGAGGGTCCCTGGACGGACGATGCCGCGAAGCCGCTGGTGGTGCGGGAGCTTGGAGGCCGTTTCGGCCTCTTCCATCCCTGGGAGGACCCCGGGAGCGGTGCCGAGCCGGCGGCCCTCTTCGCCAGCGTGGAGGAAGCGCGTCTGGCTCTCGTGGCGCGCGCGGCCCTGCGCAAGACGCGGTACTACCGGCTCCGCCAGACGGCCGGCGAGCCTCCGGCCCGTGGCTATGCCGTCCTGCGGGAGGGGGAGGTGGCGGGTGCGCTCCGCCTCTACGAGCCCGAATGGGTGGAGGTCATGAACGTGGTGGCCGTGCTGGCGCAATCGCCGGAGAGTCTCGCGGCCGTGCTGGATCTGGCGGGTCCCACGACGCAGGAAGAGGTCGGCGAGATCCTCGGCCTCGCGATCCAGCCGGGAGGGCGTCCTGGCACGCGGGGCGAAGAGGGAGAGTCGGAGGGCTGAGTCTCCCCCCAATGGGGCGGAAGCTCTCCCCAACGGGGCGGCTCCCGGACGAGTGGGGAGAGGCTCGGACCGGACAGAGAATCCGCCAGAGTGTCCGGGAGAGCCCTGGATCTGTCCGGGAGGAGCGCCATACGACTCGGGAGAGTGTCCGTACTGTCCGATCCGCGGCCATTCTGCGCGTACGGACGGCGTACCTGTCCGGGAAAGCGCCCGGAGTGTCCGGGACAGCCTCGTACCCACTCGTACGGCGCAGATCCCGGACCTCCTGGCCGGGAAATCTCCTGATTGAGCCGTCCAAATATAGGAAGGGAACGGCTTGACGGACTCTTCTCGGGCACCAGGAGATCAAAATGCCGATAGCAGGAGAAGGCTGGGAGTTTCACATCGTCCGGCAATCCGAGCAGAAACGGCCGAGCGACCACAAACGGCGGACGGTCGGCAGATATCAGATCTTTCACGACGGGGTGAAGCAGACGGGCACAGGTCTCTCGGGCACGGTTGCGGAAACCCGCGGTCCCGGCGCCAACCAGCCTGTCGGTAACAATCGGCGTGTCGAGGTTGGGCGCTATCCCCTGTTTACCCAGGACGGTACCAAGTTCGTCACGATCGGCTTCAAGGATTCGGAGAGTCCCCGGGCCAAGCCCAAACCAGGCATTGAGCTCACGAATACCGGTCAGCGCTCAGAGATCCTGATCCACCCCGGCCAGGGCTTCCTCGCGAGCGTTGGCTGCATCAACCCCTGCACGTCGCTGCCGAATGCTGCCGAGATGATCGACTTCGTGCCGAGCCGCAAACGGGTCCTCGCCATCCTCGACGATCTGAAAGCCTTTGCTGGCGACTCTTTCCCGACGAAGAACGGCAAAAGAATTCCCAAGGCTTTTGTCGTCATCGACGGCGAACCGGAATTCGAGGGCTGAGCCTCGTGGGGCCGGCAGGGATGCCGGCGCTCCCAGGGTGCTACGCCTCGACGGCCTTTGGCAAGGTAAGGTCCCGGCCCTGGCGCCGGAGGAGGCGCCGGTAGATCAGGAAATTGAACAGGCCCATGGCAGGCAGGCTCACAGCGCCTACGATGGGAATAGGCTGCAGGCAGACCAGCAGGAAGCCGAGGAAGCGTATCGCCCACCTCGCGAGAAAGCGTGAAGTGCCCGGGACGTAGTGCCGAAGACCGGAGATCAGGGCGAGACGGTAATAGATCACGCCCACCACCAGTCCCACGACGGGGATCGCCCCCATCCCCAGCAGCAGGATCAGGGTCCGCGGGAGGCCTTTCTGCAGCCGGCCGATGTAGGCCTCGAGGTCGCGGCTGCTTTCGAATGGCGTGGTGCCGCAGGCCTGGCATCTCTGGTCCAGGCCCTTGTCGCGAAGGCGTTCACCGCAGCGGCGGCACCGTTTGCAGGCCATGAGCTGTGAACGGTGGAGGTCCGGGTCCGTGACCGGAGCTTCCTTGATCGTGCCCAGAAATCCCACCTGCCGGACGTGGGAACGCTGCTTGCCACACCGGGCGCAGAAGAGTCCGCACAAGGAGTTGGGCGTGCCGCAGTCTTCGCAGGGAACCTTGCGCTTTTCCTCCTGCCGCTCCAGGTATTTCTGGATGAGATACAGCGACAGCAGAGTCAGGCCCGTCACCGCGAGAGCGACCGCCGGGAGGAGCACCACGAAAAGGGCTCCCAGGAAGCCGAACGCGTCTTCCATCCAGCTCAGGAGCTTCTGCAGGCCGAGGTCGTCATCCTCGTCCACCTCCATCAGGAAGTGGTAGATCCCCCTGCGCAGGCGGGCCAGGAACCAGGTGCTCGAGCCCACCATCAGCGCCCAGAGGACGGCTACGGAGAGCCCGAGGGCGCTGCTCTGGACCACGGGCAAGCTCGTCCCCAGGGAAGAGCCCAGCGGCCCCGCGAGGGCCAGGCAGAAGACGACGGCGGCGAGCCCCTTGACCTGGGGGTCGGTGAAGCTGAGGAGCTCCCGCAGTCGGGGAGCTCTTGTTGCCGGCGACCTCCACGAGCGCCAGGACGCCGAGGGTCGTGAGGGCCGTGTCCGAGACGGCCCAGCCCGGCACCGCGTCGAGGAGCTGGACTCCCGCCAGGTCGGCCAGAGGCCGCCACGCCGCGCCATACCGGGCGATGAGCGCGCTGGCGAACAGGGGGACGAACGCCCGGGACGTGATGTACGGGATGAGTCCCAGCGTGGTGAGGAAGTACGTCAGCTCCATTGTCTGAAGGAGAAGACACTACCTTTTTTTGCGGTATTCAGGAAGGCCATCCCCGCCAGACCACCGAGACCGCCGAGCAGATGGACGAGCGGGACCACGCGGACTCCCGGCGGCAACGGGCCCGCAAAGAGCGTCTCCCCGGCGAGCTGCTCGAAGACCGTCTTGGCGAAGAAGAGCGCGACGGCGGCCAAGGCCGGGACGCGGGTCCATGGATCGGAGGAATCCGCGGTGCGGACCGCGGCCAGGACGAAGAGCGCCGAGGCCGCTCCAGAGCTACCCCGGTAGACTTGAAGGCCAGGTGAGAGCGTGTGGACGGCGAATGCGGTGAGCCCGCAACCCAGGACCAGGGCCACAGCCGCGAGCCGCCGGTCCCCCCGGATCTCCAGCCAGAACCCGAGACCGAGGAGCATGCCGAGGTCGAAGGCCGCCATCCGCGCCGTCCAGTGAACGGTCTGTCCGGTCAGCAGCCGCCAGGCCTCTCCTTCCCCGACCCGGATCCGGTCGTACTCCAGGACGGCTGCCGGCACGAGCGCCGCCGCCGCGCAGAGCGCCGCGACCGACAGGCCCATCCACGGAAAACGTTTCAATTCAGGCTCCGGCGGAGCGGCGCCTGGCCAGCAGGGAGACTCCGAGCAGCGCGGCCACGAGCAGCTCAGGAATCCCCAGGGCTCCGCCTCCCCCGCTGCCGGGGGTAACGCGCTCCCCCTGGGCGTTGTACAGGGCGAGCGCCGGGGTCCCTGGCCCGTGGATCGTGCCGCTCTTGGCCTGCTCCTCGAACCGGGCCAGCGCGGAATTGAGGCTGGCGATCAGGCTGGGAGTCGCCTTCTCGAACCCCTCCGACGCGAACGTCCGGCGCTTCCGGGTCACGTTGAGCGGGCTCGACCATCCCTTGACCGTGCTCTCGCCGGCCGCGCGGAAGAGCAACGCCCGCGAGCGGATGTCGTAGACCACGGCGTCCATGACGGTGCGGGTATCGTTCTTATCTCCTTCGATCAGGAAGGGTCCGACGACCGTGAGGTACGTCCACGAGGCGCGGGTCGATTCGGTGAATTGTGATTGGTCGTAGGACAGCAGGACCATGAGGTCGAGCCCCAGCGAGCCGCGAAGCTGATCGAGATTGGCGAAGCCCCCGGCGGGCTGCAGGTAGATCGCGGGCACGACCTCCAGGTGGCCGATGCCCTCGTGTTCCTTGAAGGCGGCGGCGACTTTCGAGAGAAGCCCATGCTTCTGCTCTTCCGTGATCGGGTCCGGCTGGCTGCTCCGGCTCGGAGCGAAGCCGAGCCCTACACGGACCGGCAGATTGAGGGTCACCGCGCTCGCCGGCTCCGCGGTCGTGACGCCTTGGGGATAAAGGAAGTCCAGAGCGCTGTTGACGCGGCGGGATGGCGGCAGGGCACCCGTGCAGCCGGACGCCAATGCCAGCAGCGGTAGCAGGAGAAAAAGCCGAGCGGTACGATGTCTCATAGAGTCCTCCAAGGAAGTGACCCTCTCGGCAAAAGAGCGATCTCCATGCCACTGTGGAGCGGAAAGCGTATCTGTTTGCAGCGCTTGAGCTTGGGGATGCCGCCCGGCGGCGGCGAAGTCTTGCGGAGTACATGGGCTGTACACCTGGAGCGCACAGGATGCCAAAGGCCGGGCCCTCGCAAGGGCCCGGCCGGGATTGCGAAGGCTGCGCTACTGGTACGTCACCACGAGTTGCGGCCGGTTGGCCGAGGCCGCTTCGCCCGAGTGGTAGCCGATGAAGTCGTTGCCGGTGTCGTCGTCGTCATCCAGGTTGAAATAGATGCGGAGCTGCGTGGTCCCCGTCTTGTTGATGGCCGCGAGGCCCGCGGCGTTCAGGCTGCCTTCGGACCAGGTGCCGTTGCTCGCGGCGTTGGAGAGGCTCGCCGCCTGGACCACGGTGGCCGCGGCCTGGAAATCGCCCGTCTGGAGCGCGGCCGAGCCGGAGAAGCCGCCCGTCTGCACGTCCGCCCAGCAGGTGCCGAGGGTGATGAAGGGATTGGTGCCGGAGAGGGAGCCGCGGAGCAGCCGCACGGTCACCGAGACGATGGTGGCGCCGTCGGGAATCGACGACGTGTCGAAGGAGACGGCGGTTTTGTATTGCTTGTCCTTGTTGTCGTCGCCCAGGCGCAGGGCGCTGGTGGTGCCGGCCGTCGCGTTGATCGATCCGCCCACGTTCGTGTTCTCTCCTGATTCCAGCACCCAGCCGTCCTCGGCGGCCCCGGAGGTGAACGTGACCTGCGTGGTGGGAGCGAAACAGGTGTCGGTGGCTTCGTTGCAGGAGAGCGGCGCGCACGGATCGGTCCCGGCCTGGCAGGTGCCGGCGTTGCAGGTCTCGGCGCCGTTGCAGAAGAGGCCGTCGTCGCACTGCGAATGGAGCGTGCAGCTCGCGCTGCCAAGAGCGCCGGTCACCACGAGCGCGAACGGCTGCGGGCCGTTGGGCACGTTGAACGAACGCACCGTCACCGTGTAGCTGCCCGCCGCCGGAGCGGCCAGCAGCACCTGTTCCAGTGTGTTCCTGCGGTCCGCCGTGCCGCCGGACGTGGAAGAGCCGCCCGAGAAAACGTTGCCCAGGAAGGTGCCGCCCGGGCCGGTGACGATCAGATCGAGGTCATTGTTCAGATTTGTGGCCGCCGCCGGAGTGGACGGGAAGTCGGTCCACGCCAGCGTGACCTTGAGCGGCTCGCCGGCGCCGACCGTGAAGTTGTACGTCCGGTCCTCGTTCGTGGAGCCGGAATTGAAGCTGTCCGTATCCTTGACGAACAGCTTGCGCGCCTGGCCGGTGAAGGACAGCGCGTTTTCCAGCAGCACACGGCCCCAGCCCTGGCAGTTGGCCGGGATGGCCGTGGTGTTCGCCATGCTCACCGCCGAATTGACCAGCGTGGCCCGGAGCAGCGCCGCGGAAGGCGTGAAACCGTCCGAGGAAACCTCGCCGCCGGTGGGATACCAGCCGTCCGTGTAGTACTGGCGGATGAGCGCCGTCAGGCCCGCTGCGCCGGGCGTCGCCATGCTGGTGCCCGAGAGGCTCAAGGTACCGCAGTTGTTCGTGGTGACGTTGAGATCGTTATTGGCCGAGACGATGCTCGAGCCCGGCACGGTGACCTCGGGCTTGAGGCGGCCGTCCGCCGTGGGGCCGCAACTGCTGAAGCTGGCCATGGAGTCGGCGCTGGTGCTGCGCAGCGTGGCGCCCACGGAGACGCCGCTCTTGGCTGTCGAGGGACTGCCCACCGAGGCGGTGCCCGGGCCGGAGTTGCCGGCCGCGAAGAAGACCAGGAAATCCTTGTGATTCCACATGAACTCGTCCACGTCCTGGCTGCCGGCCGAATAATTGTTCTGAACCGCTGCGTTCTCGTTGTCGCCCCAGGAGTTGGTGTGCAGGCGCGCACCTTGGTCGTAGGCCTGCTGGAAGATGGGGTTCAGGTCCACCACCGGACAGCCGATGCCGGGCAGGTCGCCGCAGTTGTCGGTCGCGAAGCCGCCGTCCTGAATGACCAGCTTGGCGCCGGGCGCCATGCCGTCGGCCGTGTCATGGAGCAGCGGATTGGCGAAGTTGTCGCCCGCCACGGTGCCGGCCACGTGCGTGCCGTGGTCATGGCTGTCCCACTCGTTGTTGGCGATGCCGCCAGCGCACTCCGTGGACCACAGGAAATCGACGCCGAGAATCTTGCGCTGGGCGCTGTTCACCACGGTGCCGCCGTTGCAGGCATTGGTGGGCGGCAGGCCCAGCGACGGGTCCCGGAACCAGCACATGTCGGGATCGATGCCGGTGTCGAGGATGCCCACCACCTGCCCTTCACCGTAGATGCCCTGGCTGAAGATCGGCGTCGTCTGGCCGCCGGAGAGCCCGGACTGGCCCACCCACACGGTGGTGTCGTTGCGCAGCGTGCGGCGCCCTTCAAGCTCGATCCAGAACACGTCACGCAACCCGGCGAACGGCTCGCGCAGGGCGGCGATCTCGGCCGGAGTCAGCAGCAGTCGGATACGCGAGAAAGAGCCCCTGCGCCTCATCCCAACAACGCCGCGGGTGCCCACGCCCGCCATCTCCCGAAGAACCTCGCCGAGATCGGCGTCGGGCAAAATGTGAATCATCACGGGTTGAACCGTCTGCGCCTTGGCGGGAGTGTCAGCGCGCACGGCGGCGATCTCCGGAGAGATCTTGTAGGCAGGCTGGAACGGACCACTCCACGACGCGCCAAGGGAAGCGGCGATCGATTTCACATCCGCGCCAGCCGGCATCTTCACCAGAAAGGCATAGGAAGGCAGATACGAATAGATCCGCACGCTGGCGTCGCGCAGGGCCTGGAGCTGATGGGCCGAGACCGGCCCGGGAAACTTGACCAGCACCACCTCGTCCTCGCCCGCAAGCCCTTTCGAACGCACGGGCTCCGCGCGGCTCGTATCGATCTCAGCCGAGCGCAGGGAGATGACCGTGGCCGAACGATCCTGAGCGGCCAGGCCTGGACAGACCGCGGCGAGGCCCAGCAGAGACAGAATCCAGACTTTCCTTAGTTGGAACATGACAACCTCCGGAGGGAACCGCCCGCCAGGGTGGCGGGCGTACGGCAACTCTCTTTTAATAAAGGTGCCACGTCCACCCCTAAGCGGTAGCCGCCCCTGGGAGCGCTGGCATCCCTGCCGGCCCATTCCCTACGGGGTGGCGAGGTGGATGTCGCCGCGGTGGCGAGGCAGGGCCTCGTACTGGGCGAGGAACTGGCCGCTGGAGCCCACGACGGTGATCCGCGCGCCTTCTTCCATGAAGGGTATCTTGAAGGGATTGATCCCCGTCGAAGCGCAAATGAAGATCTGCACCTCTCCGGAGCCGTCGTCGATGAAGACCTGATAGCCGAACGGCAGGTCGTCGATGATCGGCTGCGTGATCGTTCCCGTGACCTCGACCAGCAATCCCTCCGTGGCCTCGCCGATGTCACCCGTCGCGACCGGCACCGGCTCGACCGCCGAGGCTCCCGGCAGCGTCTCGACGTCCGCCGCCGACGCGGGCAGCAGGATCAGCAACCCGACGCCGTTGTCGCCAACCACGCCGGTCACCCGCACCTGCCGGTGGAAATTGAGGTTGAGGTTGTCCATCGTGCTCACATAGATCCCGCCCGTCTCGTCTTCGATCACGAAACCCTGATCGAACGTCGACGAAGCGAAGTCTCCGGAAGGCACGGTGACGGAGCCCTCGACGGTGACCACGGTGCCCGCGGGCTGGCTCCGTGCCTCGGCGATAGAGATCACCTGCGCGTGGGCGCGGGCCGCAACGGCGAGGGCCAGGGCCATCAGCAAAATGCGCAGCTTGCTCATGATGCTCTCCTTTCTGTTATAGGTGGTAGCGGTATGGGTGGTAGCGGTATAGGTGGTAGCATAAGGGATCCATGAAACGATCCGCCATGCTTCTCCTGGTCCTGCCGGTGGTCCTCATGACCGGGGCGTGCGCTTCGGCGCCGGCTCCCGTTGCCAATGTGGGCGCTGTACGGGAGGCCATGAACGGCTTCATGGACGCCCTGAACGCGCTCGACGTGGACCGCATGGCCGCTTACTTCGCGGACGACATCACGGCCTTCGTCCCGACGGCCCAGGCGGAACGGATCGACGGCAAGCCGGCCGTGATCGAAATCTTTCGCCGGTTCGTGGAGACCACGCGCAAGACCACCTCAAGGCTGGAGCTGGTGCCGGAGGATCTCGAGGTGGACGCCGACGACAACACCGGTATCGTGACGTTCAACATCCGGAGCGCCGGGTCCGTGCTGCGCCGGACGTTCATCTTCCGGCACCAGGGCGACCGGTGGCTCATTATTCACTTCCACGCGTCCAACTTCAAGCCGCCGGGCTCTTGAACAACGAGGGCGGCCTGTGTCTAGCCGCCCCGAATCTCTTTAAGAAGATAGCCGGAGCTAAGGATCGCAGATCGGTAGCTGGGTGCAATAAAAATATGTGGTGCAGTGCACTTTGCCAGTGCTCGGATCGATATGGCAGGTCGGGCATGGGCACTCACCATCATAGAGCTTTGACATGGGACGATCTGGCGACCAGCCCGGCGAGAAGTTCGAGGTGCTGGGCAGCACGGTGTCAGGGGTCAGATCGCCGTTGGTGTCGACCACGACGGAGCCGATCCTCTTCGCCCGCTCTCCTTGGGAGAAGCTCCACGGCAAGGGGGTCGCCGGGAAGGTGAAGTCGGCCGCGAGCTCCAGCTTCCGGGCGGCCTTGTTCCTCGCGGGCTTCACGGGAATGAAGGTCACGCGCGTATTGACCGCGAGGGGCGCGACGAAGTTTCCGCCACCTTCCTGGGTGCGGTAGATGTTCATCGTGGTCACACGCTGCTTGCCACTCAGCGATACATAGACGTGGAAGGCGCCACAGGAGGTCTTGATGGGAGCGGTGCTCACCAGAGACAAGGCCCGGAACTGGATGCGCGTCGTGGCGGTGCCGTTGGCATCGAAGACGGCGTCGTCGAGCCGCTCGATC
This sequence comes from uncultured Acidobacteriota bacterium, assembly GCA_963832495.1. Taxonomy (GTDB): domain Bacteria; phylum Acidobacteriota; class Thermoanaerobaculia; order Multivoradales; family UBA5704; genus DATARR01. The sequence goes on from CAWHUF010000010.1 coordinate 124,553, forward strand.
ACCGTGTCGGTGTCCCAGAGCTGCCCCGGAGTGCCGGTCGCGAGAGGCAGGCCCTTGAACGCCACGCGGCCGGTGAAAGGCTTGGAGCCCTTGCAGAAGAAGCCGGCAGGGATGGGGGTGTGGGCAAAGTCGTAGAGGGTTCTGCCGTCCCCCACGGTGGTGAAAATGTCGATGCCACGCTGGATCGTGGAATCAGCGGCCAGAGGAGAGAGACCGAGAAGGAACGAACACACGAGCGCCGTCAGGATCGTTCTGTTTCTCACACAACCTCCTTGTCCCGAAGGACGTCAGGTCCGCGGGCACGACATCGTGCCCGGACCTTCACACTTAAGAGGGTGCATGAAAGATCTTGAAGTGAGCCCCCTGGGCCTGCTCCAAGATTCGAAGCAGGCCAGGGTGCCTCCTGAAACCACGTCAAGTCCGAACCCATCAACAACTGAAGCTGCACCACCTCCAGCAGCTCAACACCTTGTCCAAACAGCACCCGCCGTCGCCTCCGCACTCGGGATACAGCGTGCCTTCCAGGCAAGCTTGCTCACGGGCATCACAACTGCTGCAGCACGGAGCGGCGTAGGCGTTCTGCGTGGCGGGCGTCGCGACGATTCCCGCCAGCACGCCGAGCAGGACGAGCACTGAGAAAATCCGGATGCGAGTTTGTCGGGTCATCGTACTACCTCCTTGTAGCTCTCCGGCCTTCAATGGCTGGAGACAGTCGCCGGTGTCTGGAGAGTTTCCTCTCCTTTTCTTAAAAGTGCTTGATGCCGGCTCAAACGAGCCCCACGTCCTGGCCCCTCCGGAGCGTCAGCACCGTCACTTCCGGGAGGGCGCCGATCCGGAAGGGCAGGCCCCAGTAGTTGGTCCCGGGGTTGATGTAGAGCAGGGACTCTCCGTGACGGTGAGACCCCATGGCGTGCTCCAGAAAGACGGATGCGAGGCTCCAGTCCAGCCTCGGGATCGACAGCTGACCGTGATGGGTATGGCCGCTGAGCGTCAGGTGGGCGCCGCGCTGGGCGAGGCCGGGCCAGAGCGCGGGGTTGTGGGCCATCACGAGGGTGAACGCTCCCGCCGGCACCCGTGCCAGGGTCCGGGCCAGGTCGGGCCCCGCTTCTCCACCGCGTCCCGCCGGATCTCCCGTGCCGGCCAGCCAGAAGCGACCCTCTCCGCGCTGGATCTCGACGGCTTCGTTCACCAGGACGGTGATCCCCATGGCCTCCAGCCCTCTGCGGACCGCGTCCCAGCCCGCGTACACGTCGTGATTGCCTGGGACGGCGAAGACTCCGAGCGGCGCCGAGAGCCCCGAGAAGGCTTCCGCGAAATGCGTGACGTCGCGCGCGTAGTCGTCCACCTGATCGCCCGTGACCGCGATGAGATCAGGGCGCGCGGCCTGGACCGCCCGCACCACGGCCGCGAGGTAACGCCGCGGCGTGTGCGGCCCCACATGGAAATCCGAAATCTGAACGATCCGCGTCCCTTCCAGCGCGGCGGGCAGGTCCGGGAAGCGCGCCTCCAGCTCTTTGACCCGCAGCCACCGTGAGCCGATATAGCCCGCGGCGGCGGTGATGGCGTAGGCCGAGGCCGCGATCAGGAGCGCCCACCGCCCCGTGGATACCGCGGAGCCGAAAGGAGCGCCGGCCAGGAAGCCCAACGCGCCTCCGGCCGCGATCAGGGGGAGGCCCAGTTGGACGTACCAGAACGGACGGATGATCCATATCCGGACGGCGGACGAAGGGTAACCCGTGCGGATCCGGCTGAAGAACAGGAGCGGAACGGCCGATACGAGCGCCGCGATCAGGATCGGCAGCCCGTAGCCCGGCAAAACCGGGGCGAGGAGCGCGCCGATGATCAGCCACCACAGTCCCATCCAGGCGGCGATGAACGTGATGAACCGCCGCCGCGGAGATCCGGAGCGCTTTTTACTCCGAGAGTCTGCCAACCTGCCCCTCCACCTGGCTAGCCGGATCTCCAAGGGTCCTGCCCGGCTTCCAGCGATGTCACGAGCCGGGCAGGATCTCCGGTATCAGCAGTTGAAGTTACACCACCTCCAGCAAGTCGCCACCTTGTTGGCGCAGCACTGGAAGTCGCCGCCGCATTCGGGATACAGAGTGCCCTGATGGAGACGAATCAGGCTTGTCGGGAACGGTAGGGCTTTCCGGCCCCTCTGCAGGGGCCGGGCGGGAAGTAGCGCCTGCAATCAGACTAGATGGGAGGGTTCTCCTGGCAGACGTAGCAGCTCCACTCGTAGAAGCCGTCGATCATGTAGTAGCCGTCGCACCAGACACAGTTCTGGGTATGTCGGGCCCGGTAGGAGCAGAGCCAGGACTCGATGGGGCAGTTGAACTCGGCCGAGGCCTGGTTGAAAAGATCCTGCTCCGCTTCACTACAGCTCGCCCCCGTCCCCCGGTAGATCTGCGTGGCGTTGGCGTAGTACGGACAGTAACCGGCGCACGCCTTTGCCGGTCTGACCGTGGCAAAGGACAGCCAGAGCACCGTCGCCAGGACCAATGAGACCTTTAACGCGACCATCGTTTTTCTCACGCGTGCCTCCTTTCTTCCACCTCATAGGGTGTCTCAGGAGGCCCTCCACGAGCCGGCCGGCTTCCTCAGCGCACCGGCTCCAGCACATCCACGGAGCTCGCATCCCCCACCACCTCGCCCGGCCGGTAGATCCAGGGGTGGTAGCGGTTGGTGAGCCAGAGCCGGAGCTGGTCGGCCTGGAAGGGGCTGCCGATCACGCCGCTCGTGCCGCCGGGGATCACCTCCTCAGCCGCAGGTCCGCTCCGCTGGAGAGTGCCCACGAAGCGCCGGGCCGGGCCGCTGCCGAACATGAATTCGTTGACGCCGTCCGCGCGGACGTTGTGGGAGGACGCGTCCACGGCGCCGAAGCCGCCGGAGCGGGCCACGCCCGGCAGATCGGGTTCCAGGTGCGAGAGGCCGCCGCCGGGCGGGATGTTGAACGGTCCACCCAGGGGGTGATCGAAGACGATGCGGTGGAGCTTGCCCCAGCGGTAGTCGTTCTGGTCCGTCGAACGGTTGAAGGCTGGCGCGAAGGTGTCGCTCGCCAGAAGGTCCAGGGCGCCGGCGAGACTGCCCAGGAGGATGCGGTCGCGGGCCTCCTCCGGACTCCCGGCGCCGGGCACGTTGAAGAAGTTGATGCCCGAGGCCCCCCGTCCGTGCCGCCTGGGGAAGGTCTCCAGCAGCTGGCGCAGGTCGGCCAGAGCCACGTCGCCGTCCGGAATGAAATCGCCCAGGCCGATCCCCGCGAGCGTGCCGTCGATGACCCGTTTCACGACCTGGCCGCGCCAGACGGAGTAGATCGTGGCGGCCACGCTGCTCGCCACCTCCTGGGCCGAAGGCGCGGGCAGGGCGGCGGGGTCATCGCCGGGGTCCCAGCCTTCGGGGATGCCTGTGGGCGTGCTGAAGTCCCAGGTGCGCAGGCGCGCCACGGCCCGGACCACGCGCGAGTCTGCGGCCAGGGCGGCCAGGGCCGCGGGTGCTCCGGGCGCCTGGGCGTTGGCGAAGGCGCGGACGATGTGAGGCGTCAGGGCCTCGGCGTCCAGGAGCTGGTTGTTGGCCTGGATGCGCTTGAAATCCTCCACCGAGAACTTGCCGTCCCGTCTCAGCTCCGCCTCCAGCAGCCGCTCGATGCGGCCGATGCGGTAGCCGCGGTCATAGCCGATACCGAGATAGAAGACGCCGCGCCCGGGTCCGCGCCGGGGCTGGTCGAGCGGATCGTTGTCTACGCTGGTGCCCACCGGGTCGTTGTTGGCGTTGGCGATGAAGCCCCGGCGAGGGTTGACCAACTGGGGCATCTCGGAGAACGGCAGGATCTGGAACGGCAGGGCCTGTCCGGGCTCTGGCGTTGCGCTCGCCGGCAGCCACTCATGCCGGAGCGTGTGGGTGCCGTCGCGGATCAGGAAGGGCGGGATGCCGCCGTCGGGCCGGCCGAGGGTCTGGAGGTCTTCGCGCAGGGGCATCTCGCCGCTGGTGAAGTAGGCGATGTTGCCGTCGACATCCGCGTAGGCCCAGTTCTGGGAGCCGAAGTCGAAGTACTGCAGTCCATTCCGGAAGTCGGCCAGGCTCCCTGCCCGGTTCCAGATGCGGAACGCGTCGAGCTCGCGGGTCGCTCCCCATCCCGTGTACTGGACGCTCAGGGCCGTGGGGTTGGCAGGATCGGAGAGGTCCACCGCCACGAGGGGTGCGTTGTTGCGCCGCGGCACGAGCAGGACGTTGATGCCTACCAGGGGGCCACCGCCGGGACCGGCGAGGTCGTTCAGGATGCCGTTGCCGATCTGGTTGAAGACGAAGCCCTGGGGGAGGCGCTCCAGCGGTTCCTGCCTGCCCTCGAAGACCGTGTGGGTAGGCACGCCGGTCAGGGGATCGAGCACCAGCCGCTCCTGATAGACATCGGTCACGTCCATGGGATTGGTGGTGGCGCCCCAGCAGATCCGGGGGTTGCAGCCGAGCACGATGCCGGGGATGCCTGGGAAGGTGACGCCGAAGGCGTTCATGGGCTCCCTGCCAATGCCCGCGGGACTTGCCACGCGGATCTGGGCCTCGTAGAAGATGCTGGGCGTGCCGAGATCCAGATGGGGATCGTTGGCGAGGATCGGCCGTCCGGAATCCGTGACCTTGCCGCTCGCCACCCACCAGTTGCTCCCCTGGCCGCTCTGCCGCCGCTCCAGAGCGGCGCGGAGCAGGGGCACGCGCAGGGCCTTTTCACGGTACTGGCGGGCCAGAGCAAGGGTTTTGGGATCGATCACCGGCAGGGCTCTCCGGCTCCCCGCTCCCTTCTCGCGCAGGAACCCGGGGATCGACACCGTGGGATCGAACGGCGCCGCGCGGTAGACGTCCTCGAAGAACAGCGCCTGGGGATCGAAGCCGCCCACCCCGCCGGCCGCCGCGAAGGCTCCGAGGGCCACCGTGAGGTCGATATCCGTCAGATCGAAGGAGAGGCCGAAAGCGAGCCCCTTGGCGATGATCACGCTGTCCACCGTCCTCCAGGGGCGGATGCCCTCCCGCGTCAGCTCCAGGGCCGCGTACTCCGGCGGCAGAGGGTTGGCCGGATCGAAGATGTAGCTGTTGACGCCCCGGGTATAGGCATCGAGCCACACCTGGGTCTCCCGCGACAGGGCCGGGAGGGAGCGCCGGGCCGCGAACACCAGGCCGAGGGTGCGGATCTGGATGTCCGACTCCATGGCCGCCTCCCCCACCAGCTCACCCAGGGTGCCGGCGAACATCTTGCGCAGCACGTCCATCTGGAAGAAGCGGTCGCGGGCATGGGCACGGCCCAGGGCGAACATGACGTCGCGGTCCGTCTGCCCGAAAATGTGAGGGATGTCCTGGCTCCCCCTGAACGTCCGGACAGGAGCCAGGAGCCCGGGCTGAGAGATGGCGAAAGTGGGAATCGAGAGGAACGCAGAAACCAGGAGTACGGCGAGCAGCGCGAAGGGAGGTTTCCTCACAGGTGTCTCCTTTCTCTGTAGACACCGCGAAGATACCTGAAGAGAGGAGAGGGATGCGCGCCCGGGATCCCCCGGGCGCGAGGAGGCCGGCCTCAGGCGGTCTGATCGTCGACCTTGGCGTCGGGAGCGTTCTTCTTGACGGACGCGATTCCGCCTTCCAGGGCCGCGGCCGAGTTGTACATCTCGCTCTGGCCGATGGTCTTGCCGTTCGAGGCCCGCAGCACGAAATAGGGCTGGCCGCTCTTGGCGGTCTTCCGCTCGTAGCGGGAATCGGACCCGGCGTTGCGCCGGACCGACTCGATGCCGCGCAAAGCACCGCGCCTCTCCTTGTACTGCTCGCCGGCCAGGATGACCTGGCCGTTGCTCGCCTTCAGATGGAATTGGAACTGCCCCTTGCTCGACTTCTTCAGCTCGAACTTCCCAGCCATCGCCCCACCTCCTTGGAAGCCGGACGGACGGCAGGCTACCGTCCGGGCCGGTGACGGGTTTCAGGTCGCGGATTGCCTGTCTTATGGTAACCCGATCCCGTACCGCATAACCACCTCCCCGCCCTCCGCGTCCACCGTCGCCGTCCCCCCGTTCTCCAGGGCTCCGAAGAGGAGCTCGTCGGTGAGCGGGCGCTTGACGGTCTCTTCTAAGACGCGGCCCAGGGGACGGGCTCCGAAGGTGGGATCGAAACCTTTTTCAGCCAGCAGCTTGCGGGCGGCTTCCGTCAGCTCGATCTTCACGTTCTTCTCGCCGAGCTGCTTCGAAAGCTCGCGGATGAACTTGTCCACGATCTGTTCCATCACCTGCGGCGAGAGGGGATTGAAGCGCAGGCGGGCGTCCAGGCGGTTCCGGAACTCCGGGCTGAACAGGCGCTCGATGGCCTTGTCCGCGTCCGCGTCTTTGAGGGTGCGCCCCACGCCCCCCGCAGTCATTGCGGGCAGGGCGTCCGGATCGGAGAAGCCGAGGCCGCGCTGGGCCAGCTCCCGGGCTCCGACGTTGGACGTCATGAGCAGGATCACGTGGCGGAAGTCCGTGGGCTTGCCGTTGGTGTCCGTCAGGGTGCCGTGATCCATTACCTGGAGAAGGATGTTGAAGATATCCGGGTGCGCCTTCTCAATCTCGTCCAGGAGCAGCACGGCGTGGGGGTTCTTGGCCACCGCCTCGGTGAGCAGGCCGCCGCGGTCGTAGCCCACGTAGCCGGGCGGAGCACCCACCAGGCGGGAGACGGTGTGGGCCTCCATATACTCGCTCATGTCGAAGCGCAGGAAGGAGATGCCCAGAACCTCGGCCAGCCGTTTCGCCATCTCGGTCTTGCCCACGCCCGTGGGGCCCGTGAGCAGGAAGGAGCCCACGGGCTTGTTGGCGTCCCGCAGGCCGGCGCGGGCCACCTTGATGGCCGAGACCAGGCGCTGGATGGGCTCTTCCTGGCCGAAGACCACGGCCTTGAGCTCTTCTTCCAGCTTGCGGAGCTGCTCTTTCTCGTTGCCCTTGACGTTCCTCGCCGGCACCTGCGCCATGATGGCCAGGACTTCCTCCAGGTCCTGGAGGCCCACTTCCGTCTCGCTGCGCAGGGCCACGGCCGCGCCCGCCTCGTCGAGCAGGTCGATGGCCTTGTCCGGCAGGCGGCGGTCTTTCAGGTACCGGTCCGCCAGCAGGGCCGCGTTGTCGACAGCCTCCTCCGTGTAGGTCACGCCGTGGTGTTTCTCATAGCGGTCCTTGAGGCCGAGGAGGATCTTGGTGGTCTCCTCCACCGAGGGCTCGGTGACCTCCACCTTCTGGAACCGGCGCGCGAGCGCCTGGTCGCTCTGGAAGGTCTGGCGGTACTCCTCCCAGGTGGTGGCGCCGATGCAGCGGAGCGAGCCGTCCTGGAGGGCGGGCTTGAGCAGGTTCGAGGCGTCCATGGTGCCGCGGCCGGCGCTGCCGGCGCCCACGACGGTATGGATCTCGTCGATGAAGAGCACCGGATTCTCCTGCTCCGCGAGCGCGGCGAGCACGGCCTTCAGGCGGTTCTCGAAGTCGCCACGGTAGCGGGTGCCGGCGATCAGCGCGCCGAGGTCGAGCCGGAAGACCTTGGTCTTCTTGAACGACTCGGGGACCTCGCCCTTGGCGATGCGCAGGGCCAGGCCTTCCACCAGGGCGGTCTTGCCCACGCCCGGATCGCCCACGTAGATGGGGTTGTTCTTGCGCCGCCGCTGGAGGATGTGGAGAGTGCGCAGGACCTCCTTGTCGCGGCCGATCAGGGGATCGATGCCGCCCCGCTGGGCCAGGAGCGTCAGGTCCTGGGTGAAGGCCTTCAGGGGATCGCCGGCCGGGCCGTTGCGCTGGCCGCCCTCGTCCTCGTCGTCGTCCTCGTCCTCCCCGGCGGGCAGGGCCGACGGCGAAATGCCGCCGAAGTAGGGCGGCTGGAGCCGCGAGACGCCGTGGGCGAGGTAGCTCACCACGTCCAGCCGGGAGACGCCCTCGTTCTCCAGAACCTGCACGGCGTAGGAGTCGGCCTCGTCGAACAGGGCCACCAGCACGTCCGAGCCCTTGATCTCGTCCTTGCCGGTGCCGTCCACCCGGGCGGCGGCCATGGAGAGGACCCGCTGGACGCCGAGCGTCAGGCGCGGCTGGAGGTCCTCGTCCTCGATCTTCTCGAGCTCCTCGGAGAGGTACTCGGCGAGCTCTTCCCGGACCTGTTCCAGGTCGGCCCCGGCGTTCCTGAGCACCCGGGAGGTCTCTTCGTCGAACGTGAGGGCGTAGAGCAGGTGCTCCAGCCCGGCGTATTCATGGCCCAGCCGTCCGGCCTCGGAGATGGCCACGGTCAGGGAGATCTGCAAGTCTTCGGAGAGCTTCATTCGTCCTCTCGTCCTTCCTCTTCGGGCTCGGCGGTCACCTTGAGAGGCATGCCGCTCGCCCGTGCCTCGTCGGTGACCTCGGCCACCTTGGTCTCGGCCACCTCCCTGGAGTAAACACCGGCGACGCCAACTCCCTTCCTGTGGATCTGAAGCATGATCTGGACCGCCTCCGCGGCTCCCTTGTGGAAGTGCGTGACCAGGACATGGACGACGAACTCCATGGTCGTGTAGTCGTCATTATGCAGGACCACCCGCCACCGCCGGGGGCGCCGGGTCTTCCGCCGCTCCTCGAGGCCGAGCTCCTCGTCGCGCTCGAAGTCGGGATCCCAGTGCTCCGCCATCCCCTAACGGTATGCGGATCGGGCGGGGGAGGCAAGGAAGGGTTGAAGCAGGCCACGTTTCCGCCCGGACATCGATGCCACCCTTTGGAGGGGTTTTACTGTCTTGAGCCCGGAGGGCGGGCAGACTCGTAGCCCAAGGCGTGAGCCCTGGGGAACTGAGCGTCCCATCAACATTCGAAAGATCCGTCAGAGGCAACAGAGGGGATTGAGGGTGTGATCCTCAGAGGGCGGATCACCAAGGTCTGGAATCCAGGGCTCGAATCCGGGGAAAAATCCCCCACCGCCCCTCCCAGGGCTCACGCCTTGGGCTACGAGTCTGCCCGCCCTCCGGGCTCAAGACAGGTAATAGGAGCAGGTCAGCAGCTTGGGGGCGTGGAGGAATCCTTCGTCTAATCCGTGGCAGTAGGTGGAGAAACAGGATCCGAATCACAAGAAGTCAGCTCTTCAACATCATCCTCGTCGGTCAGAGGCCGATCGTAGCCAAGCTCCCTCAAGACCCTATCTACAATTTCCATGTCTTTCTTGGTAACACCTAGGGTCCGCTGGATCTGCTCGGCGGTCGCCGGGGGAGCGATGTGTTTCTTCATACTGGGAACCCGTACCGAGGGGCCGCGGTGGAATCGACCGTCGAATCTTTGGCGGATGAAACCCTGTCCTCTTCGTCGATCTCCCTCAAGACCCTCGCGACGATCTCCCGGTCCTCCTGGGTCACTCCAAGGTTCCGGGCGATCTGCTCTGCCGTAGCCGGGACGACGATGTGTTTCTTCATATTGAGAACCTTACCACACTCTCGTCGCCTTGGGAAGGTATATGGCCGGGAGAAAGTCCCTCAGGCCATGCCGAAGCTCAGCCTCAGTGCACCTGGAGCCAGCTCAGGACCGGCTGCCAGACGAGCGCCTCGGCGTCGTTGGCCAGGAACAGGTCGGCGTGGCCAGCGCGAGGCCGCCGAGGGCCTGGAAGAGCTTGCCGTTCTCGCTCTGGAGCGGACCGCCCTGAATCCTCGTCACGCTCGAAGTCGGGGTCCCAGTGCTGCGCCATCCCCTAACGGTATGCGGATCGGGCGGGGGAGGCAAGGGAACGCCTCCCCCCACCTCCGGAGACCCTCTAATGTATTAGCCGCCGGAGCCGGGCAAGCCGGCCTGCGGCAGTAACAATCTGCCGGAACATATGGGGGTGAAAGACACTTTCAACGCCTTGTTCCTTCTGAAACTTGGAAGCGAGCCGCTGGAGACCTTTAGTCATCCCTTGGAGATCTGAAAGTGCCGGAGAATCGGATGGTCGGCCGAAGCAGTCGAGAATGCAACGGAGGACACCGGTCGGGGTACCACCGTGGATGTGCGGATCATGACCGTTCAAGTCACTCAAGCTCGCCTGAATGCGGAAGGCTTTCTCTTCCATGACGAAGAAACTGTGGAGAGAGGTCACCTGAGAGAGGGCATAGGTAATCCCCAACTCAAAGGGCATGTTGAAGCGAGGGACGCTGAGAGCACCGGAGAGCGTGACTCGACTGAGGTCGTGAACCGAGGCACCGCAACTGGAGATCAGATCGAAGATCCTTTCCAGGCGATTACGGCCTCCGCTCGGCACCTCCAACACACATCGAGGCGTCCGACCGACACCCGCGATACCGGCAACAAGAGCTAGAAAAAGCGAGCTGTATTCCGGATCGAAAGGAACATTCAGGAAAACACTTTGTTCATCTACTGAAGCTGCGGCTTCCGTGGAGGGCATGTTGGACTGGAGAAAAGAGCCCTAGTCGCGCTTCCTGACAACCCTGGGATGAGAAGTCGAAGGCTCGACAGAAGAGCCCCTGCAGCTTGAGGAGTCCTCATCTTCGTAGTACCCCAACTCTCTCATGACCCGCTCGACGATCTCAAGATCTTCTCGGGTGGCACCAATCGTCCGCTCCATCTGTTCCGCAGTCGCCGGGGGAGCGATGTGTTTCTTCATATTGGGAACCTTACCACACTCTCGTCGCCTTGGGAAGTCATATGGCCCGAGGGAAGATCCCTCAGGCCATGTCGAAGCTCATGCCTCAGTGCGCCTGAATCCAGCTCAGGATCGGCTGCCAGACGAGCGCCTCGGCGTCGTTCGCCAGGAACAGGTCGGCGTGGCCGTAGTCGACGACCCGCTGGGCGGCCGGGACCTTGTTGACGATGTGGGCCGTCACGTCCGTGCTGCCCAAAAGCGCCGTCGAGTAGACGCCGAACTCGCCGAAGCCGCCACCCGCGCCCACGTAGAGGACAGGGACGGTGACGTCCTCCAGGTGATCGTCGAAGGCCACGTCGGCCTGGTCGCAGACCACGGCCTCACCATCGTTCACCAGCTTGCTCGGTTCGAAGGGAGAGGCCGCGGCCTCGAAGCCGAAGAAGACCGCCGGGTCGGTGTAGAGGAGCCCGGACGGCAGGCCGTTGGCGTCGAACGTGCCGTCCACGAAGTGGTAGACGGGCACGGGTTGGAAGATCTGGAAGGTGGCCGCTCCCACGAAGAGCGCCGCCTGCCGGTTCGTGAGGCCGGCGAAGAGCGGGATCGGCGACGGATCGTTCGGAGCGGTCAGCGCGAGACCGCCGAGAGCCTGGAACAGTTTGCCGTTCTCGCTCTGGAGCGGACCGCCCTGGGCCGCGGCAAGCCGGTCGCAGGCGGCCTGGCGGAGGTTCGCGTCATCCGTCTTGAAGAAGATGTCCACCGGGATGAAGCCCTGGACCTGGCGCAGGCCCGGGGGAAGCTGGGACTCGCCGTTCAGGTAGACGTAGCTGATCTGGCCGCCGCGGCTCCAGCCCAGGAGGTCGATCTTGCCGAAGCCGCTGCCGGTGATGGCGCGGGTGAAGCGGGCCACGCCCAGGGCCACGCCGAGGTCGCGGGCGTCCTGCTCGATGCCCCAGTCAGCCATGAAGCTGAAGTCGGTCACGTCCGCCGGCACCAGGGTCCAGCGGAAATCGATCCCCCAGACGTCCACACCGTTCTCGGCGAGGAACACGGGGAGGTTCTGGGCACCCGAGAGGAAGGCGCCGCGGAAATTCCAGATGTCGCCGTGGGCCATGAACACGGCCTTGGACGTACGGGCCGGCACATTGGGCGCGATCTCCTTGACCACGCGGTGCACGCCGATCTCATCGTACAGACCGGAGCCGACTCTCACCTTGAAGCTGTACTCGGCGATGCCGGCCGTGAGAACCCGGCGCTCGACGTTGGAGAAGGCCTGGGCGGCGGCGGAAGCGGCATCGCCCTGCGAGGCCGGGGCCTCGGCGGCGAGAGCGAAAGAAGGCAGCGCCAGGGCGCCGGCCAGGACGAACCGGAGGGACTTCTTGAAGGACAACATGCACTCTCCTTGGAGTTATTCAGCCGGATCACGGGGTGCCGCGCCGGCTCTTCTGGTCCGCGGGTGAAAACGGTTACAGATGTTGAATCCCCTCACCAGGGATTGAAATCCCTGGCTACCGACTGTGACCCCTGCGGGGGCGCAAAATGCGGTCCCGCCAGGGACCACCGTCGGTAGCCCTGGATTTCAATCCAGGGCGAGGGGTGGGGCGCTCCCGGGGATTACTGCACCTGTTCCTTGGTCTTCAGGAACTTGAGCCCCGGCCACTCCTCGCCCGTGGTCTTCAGGTGCCAGGCGTTGCGCGCCAGGAACACGGGCGAGCCGTTGTGATCCTCGGCCATGGCGGCGTGGTTGGCGTTGGTGAACTTCTTGAGCGCCAGGTGGTCCGGCGCCTCCACCCAGCGGGCCGTGAAGAGGCTCGTGCCCTCGAAGTGGACGGGGATGTTGTACTCCGTGCGGATGCGGTCCGCCAGCACGTCGAACTGGAGCGCGCCCGCCACTCCCACGATCCACTCGTTGCCGAACGCCGGCCGGAAGACCTGCGCCGCACCCTCCTCCGCGAGCTGGAGCAGAGCCCGGCCCAGGTGCTTGGCCCGCATGGGGTCCTCCGGACGGACCCTCTTCAGCAGCTCCGGCGCGAAGCTCGGGATGCCGGTGAAGCGCAGCTCCTCCCCCTCCGTCAGCGCGTCGCCGATCCGCAGGTTGCCGTGGTTCGGGATGCCCAGGATGTCCCCGGCCCACGCCTCCTCCGCCAGCTCGCGCTCGCGCGCCAGGAAGAGCACGGGGTTGTGGATCGCCATCGTCTTGCCCGAGCGCACGTGGAGCAGCTTCATCCCCCGCTCGAAGCGGCCCGAGCAGAGGCGCACGAAGGCGATGCGGTCCCGGTGCTTGGGGTCCATGTTCGCCTGGATCTTGAACACGAAGCCCGAGACCTTCTCCTCATGGGGATCGACGGTGCGCGTCTCCGTGGGCGCCGCGCGCGGCGGCGGCGCCAGCTCCACCAGCCCCTGGAGCAGCTCCCGGACGCCGAAGTTGTTGATCGCGCTGCCGAAGAAGACCGGCGTCAGGTGCCCCTCACGGTAGGCCTCGAGGTCGAGCTCCGGGCAGAGGCCGCGGGCCATCTCCACCTCCTCGCGGAGCTGGGCCACGGCCCTTGCCGGGAGCTTCTCGTCCAGCTTGGGATCGTCCAGCCCCTCCACCACCTCCCCCTCGCGGACGACGACGTCCCGGCGGGAGCGCTCCATCAGCAACAGCCGGTCGTGGCGCAGGTCGAAGCAGCCGAGGAAGGCCTGCCCCATGCCGATCGGCCACGCGGCGGGGGTGACGTGGAGCTGGAGGTCCTGCTCGATCTCGCTCATCAGGTCGAAGGGATCGCGCCCCTCGCGGTCGAGCTTGTTGATGAAAGTGACGATGGGGACATTGCGCAGGCGGCAGACCTCGAACAGCTTGCGCGTCTGCGTCTCGATGCCCTTGGCGGCGTCGATCACCATCACGGCCGAGTCCACGGCCGTCAGCGTGCGATAGGTGTCCTCGCTGAAGTCCTCGTGGCCGGGGGTGTCCAGCAGGTTGAAAGTGCAGCCGCCGTACTCGAAGGTCATCACGGAGGAGGTCACGGAGATGCCGCGCTCCTGCTCCACCTTCATCCAGTCCGAGCGGGCGCGCCGTGCCTCGCCGCGCGCCTTGACCGCGCCGGCCATCTGGATGGCGCCGCCAAACAGCAGCAGCTTCTCCGTGAGCGTGGTCTTGCCCGCGTCAGGGTGCGAAATGATGGCGAAGGTCCGCCGTTGGGAAACCGGATCGTTCATCTTGTCCATGGGTTGTCGTGCACTCCGCCGGCTACCAGGAAAACACCTGGGCGGAGCCCGGGTCCGGGAGGAGGTCCCTCGTGAGAACAAGGAATCCTCCCCGGTCCTTCCCTCTCGGGAGAGCGGGGGATTGTAGCATGGGGGCCGACCGAGGGGAGGGCGGCGGAGAGGGTGGGGTGAGGGTCTACTCCGGCTTCTTGCCGAGGCCGAACCGCTCCCTGATCAGCTCGATGGGATCGCGGCCTTGCAGGTCTTTACGGACTTCCAGGGTACGAATCCGCTGATCCAGGGAGGAGTACACCGGACGGATGAGCTTCCGTACGTCCTCGAACTCCTGCTGGACCTCCTTGCGGAAAAAGCCCAGCCTTTCGTCCAGGCCATACGTTCCCTCGGCAACCATGCGGATGTCTCCTCGTCCCGCCTCGACCAGGATCTGTGTATGACGAATCTCCTCCCGCGCGTGACGGACCTCTTCCCGCGTGTTACGCATCTCCTCTTCGACCCTCTCGAAGCGCTGATCCACGTACTCTCGAAAACTCCGGAAGCTCTCATCAAGATAAGCGATTAGTTCCTGGTCCATAGCCTCTCCACAGGTCGCCGGGACATTTCGATGCGCGAAAGCCTACCATGAACCTAGAGGCCACGCCATGCCCTCGGGAATGCCTCCCCTGGCTTTCCGCGTTTCTCTCCCGCGGAGAGAGGACTGAGAAAGGAGAGACCCCGAGGATGACACCCCAGACTTCCCCCCTGTGCCGTAGATCCCCCTGGTTGCGGAGCGCGGCCGCGCTGGCCCTCGCCGCCGCCGTCACCGTTCCCGCCTTGTTGGCCCAGGGACCTGTCCAGGGAACCCCGCAGGCCGCCGCGCCTGGGGACAGCGGCCAACCGGCATGGCCTGCCAACACCAGGGTCATCCAATCGAAGATGGCCAAGATCGCTCCGCTGGAGGGCAAGGCGCCCACCGACTTCCCCCTGCCCCAGCTCCGGGTCTACGACAAGCAGGGCCGCCAGGTCCTCGAGCGGCTCGGCTACTACGCCCCGACCTTCTCTCCGTTCATGACCCGGGCCCTCTCCGGCGGCACCGCGGCCAATCCCGAGCGCCTCCTGGCCCACGAGCTCGACCTCGTCCTGGCGCCGGACGGCAAGGCCCTGTCCACCGTGCCCGAGGCCGACTACACCATCGTCGACTACTGGGCCTCCTGGTGCCTCCCCTGCCGCGCCCAGGACCGGGACCTCGTCAAAGTCCTCACCTCCAAGCCCGGCGTCCGCGTCAATCTCCTGAAAGTCGAAGCCGACGTCAGCCAGAAGACGCCGCAGGAGATCCTGAAGATGATGGAGGCCGGCCGCGAGTCCGTGGCCGCGAGGAAGAAGACCCAGGGCTGACCGGCGGCGCCCGAGCTGGCGGCCTGATTTCCCGGCTGTCCGGCCGTTTTCCGGAGACTGCCGGAACCGGATCTCCCGGCGGAGCCGCGTTTAGGGGCGGCGAGCTTTCCATTTGGGGCGGCCTGCTTTCCCGAAGGGGCGGCAGGCTTTCCATTTAGGGTGGCGGGCTTTCCAAAAGGGTCTCCGGAGCTTCCGCCGGGGCTAAAAGTGCCTCCGTCCCGGTTAAAGGGGCTTGCGGAGGCCGCGCCGGCCTGTCCAGACAGGACTGACGCGAAGGCGTAGAGTCTCGCGGGATACAAAAGCAGAAAAAGCAAAGCCGGATGGGGGCCGGCAGGGATGCCGCCGGTCCCAAGGGCGCTACGCCAGAGGTCAATCCTGCCTTACAGAGCGCCAGACCCGCACCGCCGGGGACGACACCTCGCCCGTCCGGCCCCGGATCTCGCGGCTCACTAGACCGGGGCCAGTCATTTTTCCCGGCTGCCCATCGATCTGTCTCTCGTGGCCGGCTACCGGCCCCCGCTCCCCGACTGGTTTCCCCCGGCTCTGAGCCACCTTCACCATGAGCTGGGACTCCCGGCCCCAGGGGAAAGCCGTCCGAAACCCGAGGCCGGCCACCGGTCACGAGGGGAAACATCTCCGGCTGAGTCCCCCTGGAACCGGTCACGCGGGGAAAGCCGTCGAGACTCAGGGGAAACCGGCTTTCTCCGCCAGGGACGCCATTCGGCACGAGGGGAAGATCATCGGGCGCAAGGGGCGGACCCTTGGGATCTGTCGCACGGCAAGTGCGCACCTCTCCCGCCTTGCCTGCCCTTCCACACCGTTTCCTTTGGATGAGCCCGCCCCGGCCGCGCCGGCCGGGCGACGCGGCCGTCCGAAAGGAGCCGTGCCATGAGCCTCCGCCGATCCCGCCGCACCCTGGCGGTCCTCGCCCTCTCCCTCTTCGTCTCCCTTTCTCCCGTCCTGGCCCAGCCCGGACCCCAGCCGTCCCGAGCCGCCACCCCGGCAGGCATCTTTGAGACCCTCCGCGGCGGCTTCGCCCAGCTCCGGGCCGGGCTCCTCGGCTTCCTCCCCAAGACTGGCGCCGAGATCAATCCGGACGGCGGCCTGAACGACGCCGGCTCCCAGCTCAACCCGGACGGCCTCGCCGCCGAGAACGAGGCAGGGTCCAAGCTCGATCCGGACGGGCAAAGCTAGAGACCCTCACCTCACCTCCCCGCCCCTCCTCTCCCCCAGGGGGAGGAGGGAGAAGGGCAGGATTTCCGCTTCCCCCTGTCACGCCCGGCGGGTCTCGCGAGACTTCTACCCATCAGGAGCGTCTGAAAGGAGACCGCGTGGAGCACGAGCACCTGGACAGGAAGACCCTGGAGCGCCTGCTGGACCTCGACCGCACGGAGGACGAGAACCGCCAGCTCCTCCATCTGATCGCCGTCTGCCCCGAGTGCCGCAAGGCCGGCGGCTACCTGCTGGAGCTTCATCAAGCCGGCCTCCTGCCGCCGCGGTTCGGACCGGTCGACCTCGCCCTGGCCCGCTCCCGGTTCGGGGCGCCTCGCCTCTGGCAGGCCCTTGCCCGCCACCCGCACGAGCGCCGCCTCGCCCTCGCCCGCGCCACCCGGCGCTTCGCGAGTTGGGGACTCTGCGAGCTGATCTGCCGCGAGAGCCGGACGGCCGCCGCGGACGACCCGGCCCGGGCGGCGGACCTCGCCGAGCTGGCCGTGCTCGTGGCCGACTCCATCGAGGACGGCTCCCCCTACGAGCCCGGCTGGGTCTACCAGCTCCGCGCCCTGGCCTGGGCGCACCTCGGCAATGCCCGCCGCGTCTGGGGCAATCTGAGGAACGCGGACGAGGCCTTCTCCATGTCCGATTCCTGGTGGGGGGCCGGCGAGGAGGCCGCGGGGGATGCCCTGGGCTACGGGTCGATCCTCCTCACCTTCAAAGCCAATCTCCGGAGCGACCAGAGGCGTTTCCCTGAGGCCCTCTCCCTGCTCGACCGCGCCTTCGACGCCTGTCTCGAAGGCGACCCCGAGCACCGGGACCCGCATCAGGCAGGCCGGATCCTTGTCAAGAAAGCCTACGTCCTCAACGACATGAACGAGCCCGAGCGGGCGATCCTGGCCTTGCGGGAGGCCGAGGGTCTCGTGGACCCGGATCGGGACCGCCGTCTCCTCCTCTGCATCCGGCACAACCTCGCGGACAACCTGGCGACGGCTGGCCGCTTCGAGGAGGCCTGGGCTCTCCTGCCGGACGTGGAAGCCCTCTGCCGCGAGACCGGCAGCCGCCTCGACAAGGTCCGCCTCCGCTGGGTCGAAGGCCGGATCACGGCCGGCCTCGGGAATCGTGCCGAAGCGAGGCGCCTCTTCACCAAAGCCCGCCGGGATCTCCTGGATCGGGACCTGGCCTTCGACGCCGCCCTCCTCTCCCTGGAAGCTCGCCATCCTCTCGATAGAAGAAGGACGGACGGCCGAAGTCCGCACCCTGGCCGGGGAGATGGTGGAGATCTTCCGCTCCCGGGACGTCCACCGCGAAGTCCTGGCCGCCCTCGGCGTCTTCCAGGCGGCGGCCGGGTTGGATGGTGCGACTACGGAGTTGGTCAGGGATCTTGCGGGGTACCTGGGGCGGGCGCGGCGGGAGCCGGGGTTGCGGTTTGAGAGGCGGTGAGCGGACGTTTGGCTTCTGTATACCAATGTCCACGACCTATTCGACACCGGCTACGTCACCGTCGATCTCGACGGTTGCTTCAGCTGACCGAGTTTAAAATAGATTTTACGTTCCCGAAGTCAGCGATTTGACAATTGTCCTGTTCATAAGGAGCCTAAGATCAGGTTCCTTATAAGCCGGCCCAGGCCTTGCGAAGCGCCAAAGCCTCAGGACTGGGTCGGTGGCGCGGATTAAGAGGCGTTCGGATTCGGACACTCTCAAGCGCTTGATAATCCGTTCCAGCGATGCTGGGAGCCAGCAAAACCTCTAAGGAATCTGGCGCCACGGCAATCAATCCCAAATCAAAAAGAGTGTGGATGTCGGCCCGCAGAAGCAGCCCGTTCTGGACCTCATTCGTGGCAAGGCCTTTGTAGGGTATGATGTGAGCGGCCTCAAGCACCTCGACTAAACTACAGCCCGTTATTGCGCAGCGTCCCTCGTAGGCTTCCAGCAGCTTCTCACGGAATTCACGTTGACCCCGACGCCGAACAATATGTGCCAACACTCGCTCTCGTGCGTCTATCGTGTTAGCGGGGTCAAAGGCCCGACCCGCTGAGGCGATACCTTCCTGTTCGGCTGACAGCAGCTCGATCTCGGTTCGGCGACCTTCCGAGTGCGCCACCCCCTCCGGTCCAAATCCCTCAAAGAAGAAGTAGCCACCATCCCAGCCGACGACAAGGGCCACCCCTAAGACTTGATAGCGAACGTTTGGCTTGGGCCGCGTTTGCCGCATTACGCCGACAGGCACAGAGTCCCGCCAGCACAACATGAGACCGCGATTTGTAGCTTCGGAATCTCGGGCTGCGGGGTCATTATTCTCCTGGAAATAGCCATAATACCAGGAGCCGTCCTCACGGAAGAGCGGACCCCTTTCGGAATACCGGCTTTTTAGAACCTGCCTTGCGCTGAGAGCGTACTGAGACCACGCGGGCTTGTAGATTCCCTTCGCACGGGTGGCCAACAGATCGAACCCCTCCGGTCCTTCAACCCCCTTCGGCCATGGCTGCTCCGTTCCGGCATTCCGCCGAAACCACTCCAAGGCGCTCCGGTGCCTTGGAGACAGACGGGCGAGCAGGTCCTGAAGGATCTCCACTGAGAAATTCCGATCTGTTGAGTGGAGGCAAGAAGTAGCACGGACCTTCCATACGTATCAATGATCGGAATGCAGAACCAAACGCCTCGGGCTTCCCCGCACGTTTTGGACGCCAGTAATCTGTAAGTAGGAAGGGAGAAGTAGTTGTGTATGGAGGCGCGATGATTTCCTTGAAACTGGCCTGCCTACGCCCCTTCGGGGCTTTTGAAGAAATGGGGATGGTCTTCTTCTTCCCGGCGCTGAAGCGCCGGGCTCTATGCCTATGCCCCTTCGGGGCGCATGCAAATCAGGTGAGCCCAAGGTTACAGGCGAGATCCGCATAGCGGAATTGCCCTTGCAGGGGCCCTCTACGCTGACGTGCCAGTAGTCCGGCCGGTCTACGCCCCGAAGGGGCACAGGCATAGAGCCCGGTGCTTCAGCTCCGGGGAGGCTGCCTGCGCCCCTTCGGGGCTTTTGAAGAAATGGGGGTGGTCTTCTTTCTTCCCGGCGCTGAAGCGCCGGGCTTTATGCCTATGCCCCTTCGGGGCGCATGCAAATCAGGTTTACAGGCGAGCTCGGGAGATAGGTGAAATCCCTTAGAAATCCCCCGGAGGACCCTCTACGCTGGCGTGCCGTCAGGCTGGCCAGTTCACGCCCCGAAGGGGCACAGGCATAGAGCCCGGCGCTTCAGCGCCGGGGAGGGAACGGACACCCCCCATTCCCCAGAAGCCCCGAAGGGGCGCAGGCGGTTCTTCCGTCTTATGGCAACAGAACCTGCGTGGTGATACCCTCCACCAAGAACATAACTATGGAGGTCGATGCCATGTCCACGTTCGCAAATCTTCTCTACCATGTCGTTTTCTCTACAAAGGGTCGCGTCCCGTTGATCTCCGAGAAGGTTAGAGAGCCTCTCTATGAATACATGGGCGGGATCATCCGCGGCGAGGGCGGCATTCTGCTGGAGGTTGGCGGAATGCCTGACCATGTTCATCTCCTGGCAAAATTCAAGACAAGCATAGCCGTTGCCGATATGGTCGGGAAAATAAAAGGCAAGTCCTCGAAGTGGCGCAATGATGTAGGAGATCCAGGGGAACACTTCCAGTGGCAGGAAGGTTATGGAGCTTTCTCCGTCAGCGAATCTCTTGTGAAGAAGGTCCAGAATTACATTCGTACCCAGGAAGAGCATCACCGGCGGGTATCGTTCAAGGATGAATTAATCGCCCTGCTCAAAAAGCACCGGATTCCTTATGACGAGCGGTATCTGCTGGACTGAGGCCTGCCTGCGCTTTACGCATGAGGCCCTATGCGGATCAGTTCCGGAGCCTGGAATTCCGCGGCGGCGTCCGTCTCTCCTCTTTTGAAGCGGGCGACAACTGCCCGAGAAGGAGGAGGAGACATGGCCACCATCGTCCGAGTCCAGACCGTGGATGACGTCAAGATCGAGCACACGCCGACGCTGTTCACGGTGCGCGCGAAGGGGACACACAACTGGGGCGCCAGCAACGCGCGGCTGGTGCCGATGTTCTCGGAGGAGCCGAAGAGGCTGCTGCTCGGGTTCTATGTGGACCAGGGGAACACGACGGTCATGACACCCGTCTCGGCCTCCCTGGAGTTCGAGGGCGAGCAGTTCGCGGAGGTCTGCGTGGTGGGGGAGAGAAACAAGGAGTGCCGGCCCGTCTTCGAATAGAGGGACTCGCGGTCGTCCCTAAGAAGGTGCGGGTCCCGGAGTCGTTCCCCCGCGAGAGAGCTTTCTTTGCGGGAGAGCCCATCCTCGTCTCCTGAGGAGCACCAAGGCTCGTGCGTCACCGGGGAAGACGCCCGGGATCGCGGGAGCGGAGGCGCGTCTCTCCACGCCGGGTACGGCTCCCTCCCCTCCTTCGTTCCGGTTTTCCCCTCTCTTCGTGCGCCTCTCCCCTCTCTTATTTCGATTCGCCCTCTGGTGGGCGGGTTCTCCCCTCTCTTCCCGCGCTTCTCCCCTCCCTTCGTTCGACTCTCCCCTCTCTTCGTTTGGTTCTCCCCTCTCCTATCTGGATCAAACGAAGAGAGGGGAGGAATCGCCCTCGCTTGGGCGAAAGCGAACGAAGAGAGGGGAGAACCGCGGGAAGAGAGGGGAATGGCCGCCCAAGGAAGGGAGGATGGCCGGAGCGCCGCCGACTCGCGGATTGACGCAGGTCCGAAAGTTCTCTAGCATGGACCTAAGTCGAATGAATAGAGCCAGTTATCAATATACTGGCGGCCTCGGCGTCCGGCCGGTGACGGCGCCAACTCCGGGCGCGCCGCCCCCTGAAACGAGCCGGATGGCGCGGATCGGCCGGCGCGCGATCGGCCCGGCGGTTGGTGGTGGCCGTGCTGGGATTGCAGGCCACGGCCATCCACCGGCAATCGCTCTCGGGGGATGGCGCCCAGCATCTGCTCGCGGGCCAGCACGCCCTCTTCCATGGGCAGACGCGGCACAATCTCGAGCATCCCCCTCTGGTGAAGCACAAGGAGTGCCGGCCCGTCTTTGAATAGAGCAGGGCGCAACTCCCCTCTGGAGAGCATCTGCTAGACTGCTCATTCCCTGGAGGGCGACCTCCATGGCCGCTCTCCTGACGTTTATGGGCTGGCGGATTCGTCCGCCAAGGAGCAACCGATGAAGAAGAAGCTCTTGAATCCCCTCCTTCTCCTGGCCTTTGTCCTGATCCCCGCCGCTCTCCAGCCGGCCAGGCCCGCCTACGCCGACATCCGGTACTGCTGCACTCCCCAGCAGGTCCAGGCCTGCACGGCCCAGGGCGGCACGACCAGTTGCGCGACCAACCTCTGCCGCTGCTTCCTCTGAAACGGCACGGGTGAGACCGGCTCCCGGTCTGGTTCGGAAAGCGGCGAGAGGGCCCCGGATTCGTTCCCGCGAGCCCTCACCCCTGCCCCTCTCCCATCCCTCCACCCGATCCGCCGGGGAGAGGGAAAACCTGACGCAGCTTCTTGCTGTTCTCCCTCTTCTCCCTGAAAGGGGGTAGGAGGGCTGGGAGAAGAGGGCCGGGGTGATGAGGGCTTGGTGCTACGATCCGCGCCCATGTACAGAGAGCCCGATTTCACGATCCCCCGTCTCGCGAACGCTCCCGAGTGCCGGTTCGAGCCGGCTCCAGGGGACACGGTGCTGCCGGACGGGTTCATGTCGACGACGAACCATCCCACGTACGTGAAGGTTGGCGGGCGCTGGCGGATGCCGGAGCGGCCGCGGATGGATTCGCACCTGGTGTGGGACCCTGCCACGGAACGGCTGGTGGTGAAGGAGTTCCGCCTGATCCGCAAGGGGGATCTGGTGGCGGTGGCGACGGCTGAGGACGGCTTGGAGGGGGTGCTGGTGTGGGACCGCGGATTCATGGGCGAGGTGGACGACACGCACATCCCCGAGGCGTTCGCGTTCATGGCGTCGGAGGTGAGCCGGGAGAAGCCGGTCAACTACGACGCGATCTTCCGCGAGTTCGTCCGCAACCGCGGGGAGAACGGGTTCATCCTCTGGGTGATCGGTCCGGCCCTGGTGCACGCCCGCGGGCGGATCGCCATGGAGTGGCTGATCCACAACGGTTTCTGCCACGGGGTGATCACGGGCAACGCCGTGGGGGTGCACGACGTGGAGGCATCGCTCTTCGGCACGACGCTCGGCATGCTGGCGGACGGCACGGGCACGGCCGGCGGGCACTCGACGCACATGAGGGCGATCAACGAGGTGAAGAAGGCGGGGTCGATCCGGGCGCTGGTGGAGTCGGGGCGGCTGGCCGGGGGCATCATGCACGCGCTGACGGTGACGGACACGCCCTACGTGCTGGCCGGCTCGATCCGCGACGACGGACCGCTGCCGGAGACGACCCCCTCGGCCCTGGACTCGCAGGAAGCCATGCGGGAGCTGACCTCGAAAGCCACGATGGTGGTGATGGTGGCCACCGCCCTCCACGCCATCGCCGCGGGCAACATGCTGCCGACGTTCTGCGTGCGTCCGGACGGGTCGGTCTCGGAGATCACGACGATCTGCGTGGACCAGACCGAGTTCGTGGTGGGCAAGTTGAAGGACCGCGGCACCCATCAGGCCTTCGGGGTGGTGACGAACGCGCAGGATTTCATGCGGCTGGTGCAGTTGGAGCTGATGGGGCGGGTGTAGCCCGCCCGAAGACCCCTCACCCTACCCTCTCCCACCGCCCTCCCCCCGACCGGGAGAGGGAACTTGACGGAGCGTCCTTGCCGTTCTCCCTCTTCTCCCGGTGGGGGGAGGGCGATGGGAGAAGAGGGCCGGGGTGATGAGGGGCCAACTTGAGGTCGCAATTTGCGACCTCAAGAGGTGGTCGCAAAAGGCGACTACCTCGGAGCGCTACCCGGCGCCACGATAAACCCCTCCCGAAGCACTCTCTCTCCCTCATCCGCAACCGGCGTCTCCCCCACCGTTCCTTCCGGAAGACCATCGGCATGGAGGCAGGCTTCGGCGGCCAGGGCGCAGAGCATGGCGTCGACATGGTCGGGGCGGGTGGCGTCGCCGGTCCAGGTGTAGCCGGCGTCGCGGAGGCGGGAGGACACGAAATCCACGTAGGCGGCGGGATCGCGGCGCTTGGAGGGCGGGCGCTCGCCCCAGAGCTGGAGGAGGACGTAGCGGGGGTAGGTCTCGAAGACGACGCTCTCGGCTCCCGGCACGGGGACGAGGCCCAGGATGGAGGCGAGCTCCCGCTCGTGGATGGACCAGAAGAGATCGACTCCCGCTTCGACGAAGGGACGGTAGAGCCGCCAGACGGCGAGCTCGGCGCGGGTGCCGGGGAGGACTTTCGTGGGGGTCTTCGCTTCGAGGTCGGCCCGGCGGGCTCGACGGCCCATGGCGGGGAGGCCTTGGGGTGCGTCGATGCCCGTGAAGGCAGGCGGCCAGCCTCCGGGCGAAGGCGGCAGAGGCTGGTCCGGACTGGCGGTGTAGGCGTCGAGGAGGAACTCGCCCTCCTCGAGCCAGGCGACGTAGCTCCGGGTATGGAAGGAGCCGAGGTCGATGCCGCAGAGGAGGGCCACGGAGAGCCCCTTATCTCAAGGCTTGTAGATGGCCAGGTAGGCCGCCAGACCGCCCAGGATCGGGAGCAGCCACCAGAGGAGGGTCGCGGTGCGCGGCGCCCGGCGGATGAGCACGATGATGCCGCCCATGACGAGCCAGATGAGGAACTTGAGCCAGAGCCACGCGGGCCAGATCCCCGGGTTCGAGAGCCCGATCCTCGCCAGGCCGCCGAAGCCGGTGATAAGGATGAGGACGAGCGCGATGCCGTGGGTGATGCCGGCCGTCTTGCGGCTGACGCCGGTGGTCACCCCGGCGCGGGCGGCCAGGAGCAGCCCGCCCAGGGCCGTGAACAGCAGCAACGCACTGAGGACATGAAGCACTCGGTAAGCGGCAAGCTCCATCGCGCACCCCTCCATGAGTTAAAGGACCGGCGGGATTGTACTCCTCTTGCGGGGGCCGCGCCGTTAAAATCTCCCTCCGCTACAATCCCCCTCCCATGTGGAAACCCGGCGACCGTGTAACCCATCGATTTCATGCCGAGCTCGGCCCCGGGCGGATCACGGCTGTTCAAGGACGCAGGCTCCAGGTCGAGTTCCCGGACGCGGAGCAGACCCTCGTGTTCGCGGCGGGGACGGACGCGCTCGCCCCCCTGACGGTGACTCCCGGAGGCCGGGCGCGCCTGGACCCTTCCGGCGAGCTGGTGGTGGTCGAATCGTGCGAGGAGGGCCGGTGCGTCCTGGCGGACGGCCGGGAGGTGGCGCTCGACAACCTCTGGCCTGTGCCGGCGGAGGTCGCTCCGGTCGAGCGGATGGCGCGGGGCAACCTCGACGCGTTCGAAGACTTTGCGAACCGCCTGGACGGCCTGCGCCTCCAGCGGATCCGCCAGGCCGGCGGGCTCGGCTCGTTCCTGGGAGGGCGCATCCAGCTCTTCCCCCACCAGCTCTACGCGGCGGAGCGGGCCTGCCACAGCGATCCCGTGCGCTGGCTGCTGGCGGACGAGGTGGGCCTGGGCAAAACGGTGGAGGCGTGCCTGATCCTCAACCGGCTCCTCCACACGGGCCGGGCCGAGCGGACGCTCGTGGTGGCCCCCGAGACGCTGACGCTCCAGTGGCTGGGCGAGCTGTGGCGGAAGTACCACCAGATCTTCGTGCTGCTCGACGACAAGCGGCTGGACGACGTGGGCAAGGACCATGGCGAGGGGTTCAATCCCTTCGACGTGCACCGCCACGCCATCGTGGGGCTCGACACCCTGGTCCGTCGCCGGCGGCTGACGGAGCAGGCGGTCGAGGCGGGGATCGACCTGCTGGTGGTGGACGAGGCGCACCACCTGAAGCGCCCGAAGGGCCATCCCGGAAACGAGGCGTACCGGGCCGTGGCGCCCATCGCGGCCCTGGGCCGGCACACGCTGCTCCTGACCGCCACGCCGCTGGAGGACGACGCCCACGGTTTCTTCCGGCTGCTCCAGCTCCTGCGGCCCGAGGAGTTCCCGGAGGAGGAGACTTTCGAGGAACGCCTGGCCCGGCGCGAGCCGCTGCCGCCCTGCACGAGCGCCACCCGGCGGGTGGACATTGGCGGCCTGCCTCCCCGGGTGCCCATGCCGGTAGAGATCACGCCGGAGATTGACGCGGGCTGGGAGCCCCTGGACCGGCTGGTGCGGCACCTGCGCTCCCAGCCGGCCGGCAATCCGCTCGCCCGGCGGCGCAAGGCGGACCGCGTGTTCCGGGGCCTCTCCTCGCCGGCCGCTCTCCTATCCGTGGTGGACAAGGAGGACGCCGAGACGGCCACGCTGGCGTCCGAGGCCGAGCGGAGCGATCCGCGGGTGCGCTGGCTGGTGGAGCAGTCCGGACGATGGGCGGGCAAGCCGGACGAAAAGACGCTGGTGTTCGTGGCCCATCGCGAGACGCTGGACCTGCTGCGGACCGCCATCGAGCGCCAGGGCCGGCGGGCCGGGATCTTCCACGAGGATCTGACACCCGAGCGGCGGGACATCGAGGTGGCACAGTTCCGGCTGCCCGAGGGTCCGCAAGTGCTGATTTCGACGGAAGCTGGCGGCGAGGGGCGCAACTTCCAGTTCTGCCGCCGTCTGGTGCTGTTCGATCTGCCGTGGAACCCGTCCGTGGTGGAGCAGCGGATCGGCCGGCTCGACCGGATCGGCCGGACGATTCCCACGGAGATCGTCTACTTTCGTGCTCCCTCGCTTTTTCCAGGAAATTTCAGCCGGGCCGTGGCAGACCTCTACGAGCGGATCGGCCTGTTCACGGCTCCCCTGGGCGGCCTGGAACGGGAGCTGCGGCACGCGGCCCAGGCCATCGAGCGCGCGGCCGTGGAGGGTCCGGAGGAGGTCACGCCCGCGGCGTTCGACAAGGTGCTGCGCGAGGCCCACGAAGCCCACGACCGGGTGCAGCGGGCGGCGTACCACGAGCTCCACCGCGATCCCTACCTTCCGGAGATGGTTGAAGGAATCCTCGCCCGCGTGCCGCCGGATCTCGATGCTCTCAACGAGGACGTGGTCGTGCGCGCCGCCTCGCGCTTCGGCTTCGAGGTCGATCAACAGAGCGGCGAGCGGACCTGGCGGATCGAGTTCGGCTACGAGGCTCTGGTGGATCACGTGCCGGGAGTGCCGCCGGGGTCGAGCTACCTCGGCACCTTCAGCCGTGAGCGGGCGGTGAACGAGGAGACGCTCGACTTCTTCTCCTCAGGGCATCCGCTGGTCGAGGGCATCCTCCACGAGTTGGAAGAAGGCACGCGCGGCCGGGTGGCCCTGCTCCAGATCCCGGGAGACGAGGAGGTCTTCGGCCTGCTGGCCATCTACAAGGAAGGTCCGGACTGGCGAGCCGTGGCCGTGGACGGAAAGGGAGAGCCCCGGCCCGACCTCGCCGAGCGGCTGACAAGCGAGACCCTCCACCCCGAGCCGATCGACGTCAAGAAGTGGACGGCGCAGGCGAGTTGGAAGAAAGCGATCCGCCGGATGGCCGAGAAGCTCCCGCCCGGCAAGCCCCAGGCGCTGGCGGCGTTCAGAATACGGCGGGAGGGGTGAGCGAGCTTGGAATTATATGATCCCACTCGGAGAGGATCGAAGCCATGAACTGCAGCATTCAAGGCTGCCCCGGCGAGTACGAGAACAAGGAGATCACCCACACGGTACGCCATAAAGGGCGGATCGTGGTTATTGACCACGTCCCGGCAGAGGTCTGCTCGATTTGCGGCGACGTCCTCCTCGAACCGGAGACCGTCCGCCATATTGAAGCCCTGCTCCGGAAGAGTGCGGAACCCGCACGTACGGTGCCCCTCTACGAGTACGCCTGACGAAAGCGGACGCTCAGCTATCTACCCGAACAACCCAAGCTGAATCCCCTGCCCCGGCCTGCGGAACGAGGCCGTGGAGAGCTGCGCGGGCCACGTCTTGTCCAGGCCGTAGCGGCGCTTGAAGGTGTCGAAGGTGGTGCGGATCTGGTCGGCGAAGAGGCCTTCTCCCTTCATCCGGCTGCCGAAGCGGGGGTCGTAGAGCTGGCCGCCGCGCAGGTCGCGCAGGCGGTTGAGGACCTTCTCCTTGCGGTCCGGGAAGTGGCGCTCCAGCCAGTCCTCGAACAGGCCCGCCACGGCCCCGGGCAGGCGCAGGAGGACGTAGCCCGCGGTGGTGGCGCCCGCGTCCGCGGCGGCTTCCAGGATCTTCGGGATCTCGTGGTCGGTGATGGCGGGCACCACGGGCGCCACCATCACCCCGACGGGAATGCCCGCCGCGGCCAGCCTCTCGATCGCCTTCAGGCGGTCCCGCGGATGCGAGGCGCGGGGCTCCATCTTGCGCGCGAGCTCGGGGTCCAGCGTGGTGATCGAGAGGTGCACGGCCACGGCCCCGTGCTCGGCGAGCGCGGCGAGATGGTCGATGTCCCGCGTCACCAGCTCGTTCTTGGTGATGATCGCCACCGGGTTGCGGAATTCGGCGAGAACCTCCAGGCACCGGCGGGTGATCTCCAGCTTGCGCTCGACGGGCTGGTAGCAGTCGGTCACGCCGCTCATGGCGAGCGTCTGCGGCTTCCACCTGGGGGAGGAGAGCTCCTTGCGCAGCAGCTCCGGGGCGTCCTCCTTGACCAGGATGCGGCTCTCGAAGTCGAGCCCCGCCGAGAAGCCCAGGTACTCGTGGAAGGGCCGGGCGTAGCAGTAGACGCAGCCGTGCTCGCATCCCCGGTAGGGGTTGATCGAGCACCTCGAAGCCCACGTCCGGGCTGTCGTTCCTGGTGATGAGGGAGCGCGAGGTGTCCCGGAGCAGCTCGGTTTCCACGCGGTCGGGACCGGGGACCTCCGGATCGCGCTCGACCGCGATGGTCTCGAACCGGTTCGTGGGATTGAGCGCCGCTCCGCGCCCCTTGATGGTGACTACTTCCGCCATGGGCGTAAGTATAGCGCAAGTTGCGCCAGAATTGCGCCGATGTCCCCCTTCAATAGCTCTCTTAGTTGACGGACTCCAGCACGGCCTCCAGCTGCGCGGGGCTCGGGAGGGCGCCGCGGAGATGCTCGGGCATCCGCTGGTAGGTGGCGACGCCGACCGGGCTCTGAAGCCCCCGAAGGGTGTACTCGGCCACGAGCTTGCTCTTGGTCTTGCACAGGATCAGGCCGACGGTGGGCTGATCGTCGGGATGGCGAAGGATTTGGTCCACGGCGGAGAGGTAGAAGCTCATCTTGCCCGCGTGCTCGGGCTGGAATTCCCCCGCCTTGAGATCCACCACGACGAAGCAACGCAGACGCAGGTGGTAGAAGAGGAGGTCGAGGTAGAAGTCCTGGCCGTCCACCTCCAGGTGGAACTGGGTTCCCACCAAGGCGAATCCGGCCCCCAGCTCGAGCAGGAACTTGCGCACCTGGGTGATGAGGCCCTGCTCGATCTGCCGCTCGGCAGCTTCGGGTCCCAGGAAGTCGAAGATGTAGGGATCTTTCAGGATCTCCCGGGCGAGGTCGGACTGCGGCGCCGGAAGGACGCGGTCGAAGTTGTTGAGAGCCTTACCCTGCCGGAGGTGGAGGCCGGACTCGATCTGATGCACGAGCACGTTCCGAGACCAGCCGTGGAGGGTGGTGTGGCGGATATAGAACAGCCGTTCGGCGGGGTCCTTGACCATCTGCATGACCCGGACGATGTGACCCCAGGGAATTTGTGAAACAAGCTGTTTCACTATTTCCTCCTCGGGAAACTCCTCGGCGAAGGCCCTCATGAAAAGCAGATTCCGTGGAGAGAATCCGGTGACCTCCGGAAAGACTTTCCGCAGGTCGGCAGCCAAGCGGTCGATGATCTTCGCGCCCCAGCCCTCCCGGCGCTGGCTCTCGAGGATCTTGTTGCCGATCTCCCAGTAGAGCAGCACGAGCTCGCGGTTGACGGCCAGGGCCGCCTTGATCTGTGCCTGGCGGATGCGGGTCTTGAGGTCTTCCAGGAGCGCTGGATAGCCCAGGGTCAATTGTGCAACAGGCTGTTGCACAATTTGTTTCTTGGCAGTACGGCCCGACTTCGGCCGGGCGGAGCGACTCCGTGAGGCAGGGCGAGTTTTTGGGTTCACGCCACAGATTCTAGGCTGAAATTCTTTGGATTGGCAACAGCCCGGGCGCCTTGACAAGGCGAATCCCCGGGAACAGGATGCCTCATGCCGACCGGGCCTCGCATCGTGCTGATCTCCCCCAAGGGTCCGCTCTACCGGCACCGCGGCGGGATCTTCAAGAAGTCGCTGCGCTACATGCCGCTGACGCTCACGACGCTGGCGGCGCTGGTGCCCGAAGAGCTGGAGGCCGAGGTGCGGCTGATCGACGAGGGCATCGAGGACGTCGCTCCCGAGGCGATCGAGGCCGACCTCGTCGGGCTGACGGTCATCACCGGCACGGCGCTCGCGCGCCTACGAGCTGGCCGGCGGCTTCGCGGGCGCGGGCATCCCCGTGGTGCTCGGCGGGCCGCACGTGACGCTGGTGCCCGACGACGCCCAGCCGCACGCCGACGCCATCGTCGTCGGCTACGCCGAGGAGACGCTGGCCCCAGCTGCTGCGCGACTTCGCGGCCGGCCGCATGCGCCGCGCTACGACCAGCGCCCCGGCCTCTCGCCTCGCCGGCCTGCCCTTCCCCCGGCGCGACCTGCTGCCGCGCGAGCGGCTTCCTCACCGACGACGTCTTCGAGGCCACGCGCGGCTGCGTCCACAACTGCGACTTCTGCGTCGTGCCCTCGGCCTGGGGACGGAAGCCCTACCAGAAGCCGGTCGAGGACGTGGTCGCCGACATCCGCCAGAAGGGCGCGCGGAAGCTGATCTTCGTCGACCTCAACCTGATCGCCGACCGCGACTACGCGGCGCGCCTGTTCGCGGCGCTCATCCCGCTTGAGCGTGCAGTGGTACGGCCTCGCGACCGTGCTGCTCGGCCGACGACGCCGAGCTGCTCGAGCTCGCGCAGCGGAGCGGCTGCCAAGGGCATGCTGATGGGCCTCGAGTCGATCTCGCCGGAGAACCTGCGGGACTCGAAGAAAGGGTTCAACTCGCCGGAGCGCTACCACGAGCTGGTCGAGCGCCTGCACCGGCACGGCATCGCGCTCCAGGGCTGCTTCGTGTTCGGCCTGGACGACGACACGCCCGACGTCTTCCTGGAGACCGCCCGGTTCGCCGTGGAGGCGCAGATCGACCTGCCGCGCTTCGCCGTCGTGACGCCGTTCCCCGGCACGGCCCTCTACCAGCGCCTGGAGAGCGAGGGGCGCATCCTGACCCGCAACTGGGAGCTCTACGACGGCCAGCACGTCGTCTTCCAGCCGGCGCAGATGAGCGTCGAGGAGCTGCAGCGCGGGATCGAGACGGCCTGGAAGCACGCCTACAGCGTGCCCTCGATGCGTGCAGCGCCTGGCCGCCTCGCCCGAGCCCGCTGGCCGGTGCGGATCGGCACCAACCTCGGCTACCGCTTCTACGCCCACAACCTGCACCGCTTCTACAACTGCGACTGGATCATGGGCGCTGGGTCGGGCGAGGCCGGCCGCATGAGGCTCACGCTCGTCCATCCCTGCATCGGCCGCCGCGCCGGCGACCGATCCTACATCCGCACCTGGCAGATGGAGCCGCTGCCGCCGGCCCTGATCGCCGGGCCTGACGCCGCCGGACGTCGAGGTGCGCTTCTACGACGACCGGATGGAGGAGATCCCCTTCGACGAGCCGACCGATCTCGTGGCGCTCTAGCGTCGAGACCTACACCGCCAAGCGCGCCTACCAGATCGCCAGCGAGTACCGGCGGCGCGGCGTGCCGGTGGTGATGGGCGGCTTCCACGCCAGCCTCTGCCCCGACGAGGTCGCGCGCTACGCCGAGGCCGTGGTGGTCGGCGAGGCCGAGGCGCTCTGGCCCGAGGTGATCGACGACTGGCGCCACGGCACGCCGCAGAAGTTCTACCGCCAGCAGGGGCGCACCGTCGCTCGCGGGCGCCCGGCCCGACCGCGCGATCTTCCGCGGCAAGCGCTATCTGCCCGTCGGGCTGGTCGAGGCCGGCCGCGGCTGCCACTTCAAGTGCGACTTCTGCGCCGTGCAGACCGTCTTCGACGCCACCCAGACGCGCCGGCCCGTCGGACGAGATCCTCGCCGAGATCGCGGCGCTCGAAAGGCAGCAAGCAGCTCTTCTTCTTCGTGGACGACAACATCACCTCCAACCTGGCGCAGGCGAAGGAGTTCTTCCGCGCCCTGATCCCGCTCGAAGATCCGCTGGGTGAGCCAGGCGAGCATCAACGCCGCCCACGACGAGGAGTTCCTCGACCTCCTGGAGCGCAGCGGCTGCATGGGCGTGCTGATCGGCTTCGAGAGCCTGAACCCGGAGAACCTCCGCGCGATGAACAAGGCGTTCAACACCATGCGCGGCGGCTATCGAAGGCGCTGGCGAACCTGCGGCGGCACAGCATCCGCCTCTACGGCACCTTCATCTTCGGCTACGACGACGACACGCCGGAGCAGCTTCCCGGAGACCGTGGCCTTCGCCCGCGAGCACGGCTTCTACATCGCCGCCTTCAACCACCTGACGCCGTTCCCGGGCACGCCGCTCTACCGGCGGCTGGAAGCCGAGGGGCGGCTGCTCTACGAGCGCCTGGTGGCTGGACGACGCCTACAGCTACAACAAGATCCCGTTCCGCCCGGCGCGCATGGCGGCCGAGGAGGTGGAGCGCGGCTGCGTCGAGGCGCGGCGGGCCTTCTACTCCTGGCCGAGCATCCTGCGGCGGTCCGTCGATCCGGTGAACCGGTCGGACGGCTTCATGTTCCGCAACTTCTTCCTGATCAATCGCCTCCACCGCGCCGACGTGGACGGCCGCAACCACTTCCCGCTGGGGGCCGAAGGCTGGCAGGGGCCGCTGCTGCCCGCGAATTGAGCGTCGAGGAGCGCGCGGCCCGGAGGACGATCCGGAGCTCCGGCGCCTGCTGCGCGACAACCCCATGGACGGCGAGATCCGGGTCTCCCTGGAGCGGGAGCCGAACGCGTTCCTGGCCGCGGCCGTCGAGGGAGAGCCGCACCAGACGGTCGTGGCCCGCGATCCCGTCAGCGGCCGCATCGTGGGCATGGGCAGCCGGTCCGTCTGGAACGCCTTCGTCAACGGCGAGCCGCGCCGGCTGGGCTACCTGAGCCAACTCCGGGTCGACCGCGCCTTCCGGGGGCGCAAGCGCCTGCTCGCGGCGGGGTACGGGCTTGCTCCGCTCCTTCCGGGGTCCGGACGAGGCTGCCGTTCGATCTGACCATCGATCATCGCGGACAACGAGGTCGCCCGCCGCCTGCTCGAAGCCGGCCTGCCGGGTCTGCCGCCCTACCGGGAAATGACAGGGTTTACGACGCTGGTCCTGCCGGCCACGTCCCGCCCCCGAAAGGTCTCTGGGATCGAGCGGGGAACGCGGGAACTCCTGCCTGGGATCGCGGCCTGCCTGGAGCGGAACCGGAGGCGGTACCAGCTCGCGCCGCGCTTCTCCGTCGCGGATCTCCTGTCGCCGGAACGGAGCCGGGGGCTGGCGCCGGAGGATTTCTTCGTCGCCATCTCGGGGAGTGAGGTCGTGGGTTGCCTGGCCCTCTGGGACCAGAGCGGCTTCAAGCAGGTGGTGGTCCGCGGCTACGCTCCGCGCCTCTCCCGATGGCGGCCCCTTCTCAATCAACTCAATCGCCTCTCTCCTCTGCTAGGCACGCCACGTCTGCCGGAGCCGGGGCAGATCCTGCCTCACGCCTACATCTCCCATGTGGCGGTGGACGGAGACGATCCCGGGATCTTCCAGGCTCTCGTGGAAGCAGCCTACGCGGAGGCGAAGGCGCGGCGGTTGCATCTACATCGTGATCGGCTTCGCCTCGCGTCATCCCTGGCTGCCGTGGCTGAGGAAGCGGTTCCGTCCGAGGGAGTACGCGAGCATGCTCTACACCGTCCACTGGGAGAAGGGAGGGGAGGTGCTCGACGGCCGCATTCCCCACGTCGAGGTGGCGCTGCTGTGAGAGGACGGCTGGTGGCGCCGGGAGGAGCTGCACGGAGGCGGAGCGGAAAGCCATGCTCGGCCTCCTGGCCGCGCACTTCCAAGGCGTCACTCCGCGAACGCTTCGCGGCCGATCTCGCGGAGAAGAACTGGGCTCTGCTGCTGGAAGACGAAGGCCG
This sequence comes from uncultured Acidobacteriota bacterium, assembly GCA_963832495.1. Taxonomy (GTDB): domain Bacteria; phylum Acidobacteriota; class Thermoanaerobaculia; order Multivoradales; family UBA5704; genus DATARR01. The sequence goes on from CAWHUF010000010.1 coordinate 158,059, forward strand.
CCTTCGGGGCTTCTCTACGCTCCAGATCTACGAGACGGCGGGGCTGCACCGTGGTCTATTCGGGCGACACCATCGTCGAGCGCGGCGCCTGGGCCACGGCGGCCCTGCCGAAGTCCTGGATCGCCGCCGTGCGGGCCTTGCGCGAGCGCCATCCCAAGGGACCCCTCTACTGGCTGCTCCTCACCTCGGGTTTCCGCACCTACCGGTTCCTACCCGTCTTCTGGCGGGAGTTCTGGCCTTGCCACGACGCTTCGACGCCGCCGGAAGTCCGGGCATTGATGGATTTCCTGGCGGATCAGCGCTTCGGGGCGCTCTACCACCGAAGCGAAGGGATCGTGCGCTTTCCCGAGCCCCAGGTGCTCCGGGAAGGATTGGACGAGGTGCCCGGCGGGCGGCTTGGCGGACCCTCACGTCGCGTTCTTCCTGAAGCGGAACCCGGGGTGGGTTCGAGGGGACGAGCTCGTCTGTCTGACGGAGATTGCGGAGGGGAACTTGACGCCAGCGGGGCGGCGGATGTGGAGAGAGGGTAAGGTTTCTATTTCGGTTTAATCCAAACCCAACTTCCTCTTTACCTCCGCAAGCGAATAGGTTTTCTCCGCCCGCGAACGCTCTTTCAGGAACTCCATGAGCTCCTCGTTCTGGCAGACGGCCTCGACCTCAGCTTCGAAATCGTCGTCTTCGGAGATCGTGCGATCCTTCTCATCCATGCCGCCTACCTTACCGCAAGAGCCTTCAGGAAGGGACCAGTGAACGCCCTCCCCTGGCTCGCCACCAACGCCCCGGGCTACCTCCGCTTCCGCGCCGCCCTGGCCGATCCAGAGAGAACGCAACGCGCCATCCTCCTCCGCTACCTCCGGGAGAACGCCGAGACCGCCTTCGGGCACCAGCACCGGTTTTCCGAAATCCGGACCGTCCGCGAATTCCAGGAACGCGTCCCCCTCGCCACGTACGCTGACTTCGCGCCGTGGGTCGACCGCATCGCCTCGGGAGAGCCCAACGTGCTCACCCGGTCCCCGGTCCGGACGCTGGAGCTGACCAGCGGGTCTTCCGCGGCGGTGAAGCGGATTCCTTACACGGCCGCGATGCAGCGGGAGATCCGCCGGGCGGTGGCTCCGTGGGTGTTCGATCTCTACAAGGACCGGCCACGGCTGGCCATGGGGTGCGCGTACTGGTCGATCACGCCGGTCGCAATGGAGGAGGAGCGGGCGGCGGGGCCCGTCAAAGTCGGATTCGAGGAGGACTCCGAGTACCTGGGGGGGTTCTGGAAGCGGCTGGTGGACTCCACGCTGGCGGTGCCCGGCTCCGTCCGCTTCGCTCCGGATGTGGATTCGTTCCGCTACGCCACGCTCCGGCACCTGCTGCGGCGGCGGGACCTGACCGTCATCTCGGTCTGGCACCCGAGCTTCCTGACTCTTCTGATGGGGGCTTTGCCCCAGTTCTGGGACGATCTGGTGCGGGACTCGGGACGGGCGGAATTGCGCCGGATGGGTCCGGACGACCTCACCTGGATCTGGCCCCGGCTGGGGCTCATCAGTTGCTGGGGAGACGGCCACGCGGCGCTCCATCTCGAGGAGATTCGGCAAGCCTTCCCGGGTGTGGAGATCCAGCCGAAGGGATTGCTGGCCACGGAGGGCTTCGTGACCCTCCCCTTTCAGGGCGCGTGGCCGGTCGCGATCCGATCTCATTTCTTTGAGCTCTTGGAGGAGGACGGACGGCCGAGGCTGGCTCATGAGGTCGAGAAGGGCGGCGTTTATTCTGTGGTCCTGACGACGGGCGGCGGGCTGTACCGGTACCGGCTGGAGGACCGGGTCGAGGTGACGGGTTTCGTGGGACGCACGCCCTCGCTGCGGTTCCTGGGCAAGGAGGGACACGTCTCGGACCTCTGCGGGGAGAAGCTCCACGAGAGCTTCGTGGCCGGTGCCCTGGAGCACGCGTTCCGCCGGATGGGGACCGCTCCCCGGTTCGCCCTCTTGGCTCCGGAGGAGGGTGCGCCTCCGGGATACGTCCTCTATCTGGAGGCCTCTCCTCTGCCCGCTGGGCTGGCCGAGGTGGTCGAGGAGGAGCTGGCGGCCAATCCTCACTACCGGGCGTGCGTGGCCCTGGGACAGCTCGCGCCGGTGAGGGTCTTCCGGATTGAGAAGGACGGGTTCTCCCTCTATCTCCAGCGCTGCCGGGAACGTGGGCAGCGGATGGGGGACGTGAAGCCGCTCGCTCTCTCTCCCCTTTCCGGATGGTCCGCGGTCTACAATGGAGAGGCTTGAATACCCTGATGGAGACTGACTGGCGCGTTCCGGACCGGCTGCAGTCCTGGTACCGGGTCTGCGGATCGCGGGACCTCCCTCCGGGGAAGGTGCTGCGGTGGGACCTGCCCGGACGCTCCTTTGCCGTCTATCGCGGCCGGGAGGACGGCCAGGCCCACGCTCTCGCGGCCCACTGCTCCCACATGGGGACGCATCTCGCCCATGGCGAAGTCGTGGGGGATAATCTGCGCTGCCCTCTCCATCATTGGGATTGGGGCGGCGACGGCGCGTGCCGCCGCATCCCAGGGACCGAGGGCGCGTCACGGTCCCTGCGCCAGCGGGTCTACCCCGTCGCGGAACGGTATGGCTCGGTCTTCCTGTTCAACGGTCCCGTGCCCCGCTATCCGGTACCGGAGTGGAGCACGGCCGGCGAAGGAGACATCCGCACCCTGGCCGGCTCTCCCGTGCGGCTGCGCTGCCCGTGGATGGCCATCGCGGCCAACGGCTTCGACATCCAGCACCTGCGGACGGTCCACGGCCGCGACCTGCGGACGGAGCCGGCGCTGGAGCGGCTCGATCCCTGGCGCCTCCGCATGCGCTACGTCTCGCGCGTCACTGGCCGGACTCTGGAAGACCGCGCCATCCAGTGGCTTTCCGGGGACCACATCAAGATCACGGTGACCTGCTTCGGCGGGACGGTGATCACGGTCGAGAGCGATCTGAGCCGGACCCGAAGCGCCCTGATGCTCTGCCTGCGTCCGGTCGAAGATGGCGTCGAGATCGTGCCTGTCTTCGGCGTTCACTGCGGGGCGGGGTGGTTTGGCTGGATCGACGCGGCCCGCGTCCATCTCGCCCGCTGGCTCTATTCGGGGTTCATCGAGAAGGACGTGGCCTTCATGGACGACATGCGGTTCCACCCCAGCGCGGGCGGGCCGTTCGATGAGATATTGAACGAGTTTCTGGAGTACCTGTGCCAGTTGCCGGAGGATGTGGACGACGTGCCATCGAGCCCGATCCTGAGGGCCGGAGGAGTGGAATGAAAACGTTTCTGTCGATTGCCGTGCTGTCCTTGAGCCTCGCGCCGGCCGTCCTGGCGCAGACCGCTCCCCCAGCGGCTCCCTCGCCCGACGCGCTCCAGGATTCCATTCATAATGAAATCCGCGCCATCCGCGACGAGATCCTAGCCGCCATCGCCAAGGGCGACTTCGACGCGATCGTTCCCCACCTCCATCCGAATGTGGTGTTCACCCCCATGAACAACGAGGTCTGCCGCGGCCCGGAAGAGGTGCGCGGCTACTTCAACCGGATGCTCAAGGGACCCGACGCGGTCCTGAAGAGCGTCCGCTTCGACATGAAGGTCGACCGACTCACCGACCTCTATGGCGACACCGGCCTCGCCTTCGGGGACTCGGACGCCGTCTATACAATGCACAACGGGATCGATCTGCCCGTGAAGACCCGCTGGACCTGCGCCCTGGTCCGCCAGGGCGGCCGGTGGAAGATCGCCGCCTTCCAGGCCTCGCCCAACGCCTTCGACAACCCGATCCTCCTGCAGAAGTCCCGGGCGGCATCGTTCCGAGGGGCCGGCATCGGCGCGGTGGTCGGCCTGCTGGTCGGGCTGATCCTGGCCATCCCGCTCCGGAAGCGCATGAAGAAATGAGCGAAGCGGTTTCACGGCCCGGAAGCGGCGAGGCCATCCCGGGCGCGCTCAACATCCTCCTGACGGCGGCGGCGGTCCCGGCGGCCCTGCTCCTCCTCTGGCTCGCCTCCCACACGGAATCGTGGCTCTGGCGCATCGGGGCGGCGGTGGCGTTCTCCTACGTGAACAACACCCTCTTCTCGCTGCTCCACGAGGCGGTGCACGGGATCTTCCACCCGCGCCGGGCCGTCAACGACGCCTTCGGCCGGCTCACGGCGGCGTTCTTCCCGACGGGCTTCACCTTCCAGCGCGTCTGCCACCTGGGTCACCACCGCCGCAACCGCTCGGACGTGGAATTGTTCGATTACTTTTTACCGGACGACAACCGCCCTCTCAAGGCCTTCCAGTGGTATGGCATCCTCACCGGCGTCTACTGGCTGCTGCCGCCTCTCGCGTGCGTGGCCTACCTGCTCGCTCCGGGCCTGTTCCGGCCCGCCCTGTACCGCTCGCGGGCGGCGCGGCAGACCAGCGCCGAGGCCATGCTCTCGGGCTTCGAGGGTGCGCCCGAGGGGAGGATGCGCCTGGAGATCCTGTTCTCCTTCGCAATGCAGACCGCGATGATCTGGGCGCTCGATTTGAGCTTTGCGGGGTGGCTCGCCTGCTACGCCGCCTTCGCCCTCAACTGGAGCTCGCTCCAGTACGCCGACCACGCCTGGAGCGTGCGCGACGTGCACGACGGCGCCTGGAACCTCAAGGTGAGCCGGGTCGTGCAGTACCTGTTCCTCAACTATCATCATCACCGGGCGCACCACCAGCATCCGAGCGTGCCCTGGCTTCACCTGCCGAAGTACGTGGACTTCGCGCAAGAGCGGCCATCGTTTCTCAGGATCTATCTTCAGATGTGGCGCGGACCCCGGCGCTGGCCGGGCGAGGAGGCGCCGTGAAACCCACCGAGCCCCTCCTGGCCTGGCCCGGATGGGTAAGCCTGCGCCTTTCGCTGCCGCTGGCCTGGCTGTTCTTCAAGCTCTTCTTCACGGTTTACAGCGGCGCGAGCCTGCTCGCCAGGCTGCGCGATCCCGGCCCGGGCTTCCATTTCTCCTGGGAGCTCGATCTCCCGTTCGTGCCCTGGCTCGCCTTCGTCTACCTCTCCGGCCCCTTGGTGCTGGCGCTCGCGCCGTTCATCCTCCGCACGTGGCGCGGCTTCATGCCCTTCTTCGTCACCCTGGTGACAGAGACGCTGGTTGCGGGCGTCTTTTTCCTCCTGTTCCCCATGGCCAACGCCTACCCGAAACGGGTGGCGTCCGGCTTCGGAAGCGCGGCGTTCCATCTGGCGGACCGGCTGAACCTGGAGCACAACGAGATCCCCTCCCTCCACATCGCCTTCGCCGTGACGGCGGCCCTCGTCTTCGGCCGCCGATGCGGCTGGCTGGGACGCACTCTGTTCTCCCTCTGGGCAACGGGGGTCGCCGTCTCGACGCTGTTCCTGCACGAGCATCACGTCCTCGACGTGGCCGCCGGCGCCGCGCTCGGGTTTGCCGCGGTGGCCATCGTGCACCGGTGGGCTTCGAAGGAGCGGAACCTGGAGGCCCTGGGGATCGAAGGGCTGTGCTTCAAGGAATTCGCCCATTTTGCCTGGAGGCACCCCCGCTATCTGCTGGTCGCCGCCGCCCTCGTCCGCGAGACGCGCCTGCTGCGCGCCGCCTACTGCCTGGCCCAGCACGTGGACGACGTGCTGGATGGAGACCGCAAGGTGAAGGCGGATCCCGAGGCGTACGTTCAGGTTGTCCTCTCCGTCCTGCGAGGCCAGCCCCCTGCCGGACGCTCCGCGGCGGAACAGCTCGCGGAATTCGTGGCGGCCCGAGCCGGGGATGAGGAGAGGCGCGAGTTGATCGCTCTCTTCGAGGTGCTCCTGGAGGACCGGCGCCGCATGGACACCCGCCAGGCCTGGAGCACCGCGGAATTGGCCGAGCACCACCGGAAGACCTTCTTCTACTCGTTCGACCTGACCTTCCGCTTCGCCGGGGCCGGGTTGCGGGCCGGCGACGTGCCGGAGCTGATCGACGCCATGTCCTGGGTCTCGCCCATCCGCGACCTGGAGAAGGATTTTCAGAAAGGGCTCATCAACGTCCCCCGCGAGGTGCTGGAGGAGGCCGAAGGACGCCTCGACGCGCCGGCCATCCAAGAATGGCTGAGGAGCGAGCACCACCGGGGCGCGGCGGCCATCGAGGCTCTGGGGAAGCGGCTGGGATCGGTGAGCGATCCTCGGGGACGGAAGATCCTTGGGGTGTTCTACAAGGCTCTGGCGGCGTATGAGCGGAAGTACCGGAGAGCGGGAGAGAAAGACAAGACAGCGAATTCAAGCCCCTCTCCTTTAGGAGAGGGGTTGGGGTGAGGTCGCTCTGGCAGGACGGCGTGCGCTGGCTCAAAAACCCCTACGCCGTCCTCGATCAAGCCCACCACCGCCACGGCCTTACCTTCTGGCTCGACCTCACCTTCGCTGGCCGCGCCTTCGTTACAGGCGACCCCGCACTCATCAAGGAGCTGACGAACCATCCGGACCTCGACGCCGGCCGGGGGATCACCGCGCTCAAGGAGATCATGGGCGACCGGTCCCTGATCACCCTCGACGGCGAGGACCATGCCGCCCGCCGCCGGATCGTGGCGCCCCTCTTCGGCCGCGAGATCGAACGGCTGGACGAGATGATTCACCGGACCACGGCCGAGGCATTGAACGAGATCCGTCCCGGATCGGAATTCTCCGTCTACGACCTGGCCCGGCGGATCTCCCTGCGCGTCATCGTCCGCCTGATCTTCGGCGAGGCTTCGACCCTCCAGGCCGAGCGGCTCGTGGATGCCTTCCTCCTCTCCTTCGAGAGCCCGTGGGTACTGTTCCTGAAGCCTCTTCATGTGGACCTGGGACCGCTCTCTCCCTGGGGGCGGGCCTTGCGGAACCGGCGGCGCCTTCGGGAATACTTGCGCGAGCGGATCGCGGAGCACCGCCGGGAGACTGCACCGTCAGACGCCGGTCTCGCCAGGATCGTGAAGGAGGGATCGGACCTGTCCGACGACGAGATCGCGACCGAAGTCCTGGCCCTCCTCCTCTTTGGGCACGACACCGGCGCGGCCGCCCTGGCGTGGGCCTTTGCCCATCTCCACCAGCATCCCGAGGCTGTAGCGCGGGCGCGGACCGAGGACGCCTACCTCAAGGCCTGCCTCGAAGAGAGCATGCGGCTCTGTCCGGTCGTGGTCCACGTCACCCGAGTCGCTCGCAAGGACATGCGGATCGGCGGCCACGAGATTCCCGCCGGTACGCGGATCTTCCCCTCGGCCTATCTCGCCCAGCGCAATCCCGAGGTCTTCCCGGAGCCGGACCGCTACCGGCCCGAGCGGTTCCTCGCGGGCCGGACGTACGAGGGCGCATACTTCCCCTTCGGTTTCAGCCCGCGCACCTGCGTGGGCCGGCATTTCGTGATGCGCCAGATGATCCTGATGACCTCCACGATCCTCCGCCTCGCCGACCTCTCCCTGGCGCCGGGGTACGAGCCCCGTCCCGAGCGGCGGCTCGTGCTGATCCTGCCCAAGGATGGGACGCGGATGGTGAAACGGTGACAGGCAAGGTCCTCATCGCGACCGGCGGCCTGATCACGGGCAAGGAGCGCTCGCTCCTCCTCGCCGCCCGCAAATGGTGGGAGCAGTGGCGGGAAGCCGAGGAAGCCTGGCTCGACTTCAAGGTCAAGCTGGTGATGGCCGAGCCCCTCCTCGCCGCCCGGCTCTCGGGACTGCGCAGTCCCGAGACCTCTGGGGACACCGAGCCCCCGTCCTTGACCGAAGTCGTCCTCGCCACCCTCCTCCACCGCGCCGGCATCCCCTACGAGACCATGGAGATCGACGAGATCTTCTCCGATCCCGAAGAGGTGGACCGCAAGCTCGCGGAGACGGACTGCGTCTTCCTCTCCAGCACCTACCTCCACGACCTGTCCGAGGTGGAGCCCCTGCTGCGGCGCCTGAAGCGCCCCCATAACCGGATCGTCATGGGCGGCGCCCTCGCCGGCATCCTCCACGACCGCTGGGAAGGCGCTCCGGAGTTGGACGTGCTGGCGGTCGGCTACGGCGAGCTCCTCATCGAATCCCTGGCCGCCTGGATCCGCTCAGGGTTCACCGCCCTGGAAGCTCCGGACGGCGGCCGGCTGGTCGCCAAGGGACGGACCCCATTCCTTTACAGTGGCGTCCCCCGGGACCTCTCCCTCGATTTCCTCCCGACCCCGGACTGGAGCCTCACTGGACGTTCTCCAATGATCTATTACGAGAGCGTCCGCGGCTGCCCCTACCGCTGCAACTTCTGCAACTATCCCTACCTCTTCGATGACACCAAGTTCCGCACCAAGAGCGCGGCCAGGATCGCGGAGGACTGGGAACACTACGTCTGCGATCTGGGCGTCGAGACCATCACCTGCCTCGACTCCCTCTTCACCATGCCCAAGGCACGCCTGCGCGAGCTTTGCCGCCTGCTGATCGAAAGGGATATCAAGGTCAGGTGGATCTGCTACGCCCGGGCGGACGATCTCGCGGACGAGGAGACCGTCGCGCTCATGAAGGCGGCTGGCGCCCATCAGGTCCAGATCGGCATCGAGTCCGGCGACGAGGGGCTCCTCGCCAATATGGACAAGGCCTGCACCGTCGAAGCGAACACCCAGGCCCTCGCCAACTGCCGCAAGCACGGCCTCACCACCATCGTCAGCCTCATCGTGGGCTTCCCGGGCGAGACCGGAGAGACCCTCGACCGCACCTACCGCTTCCTCGCCGCGACCCCGCCGGACTTCTACTTCCTCGCCACCTTCAGCACCCGCGTGGCCGGCGTCCCCCTCCTCCGGCCCGAGAACCGCCGGCGTTTCGGCCTCCGGGTCATGGAGAACCTCCGCAGCATGGCCCCCTACTGGGAGCACGACACCATGTCCTGCGCCGAGGTGGGCAACCACGTCCGAGCCCTGGACCGCCGCCTGATGAGGGACCGCGTCGCCCTGAACGCCGCCCTCTTCTACGCCGCCCTGCCCGCATTCCATCCCGAGCAGCGGGAGGGCCTCCTGGACCTGCAAAGGCGCGCCGTCACGAGCCATCCCATCCTGGAGAAGGGATTCAATCTGGCGAACCGCTGGGTGGACCGCCGCCTGCGCCGGGCGGTGCGGGGCCACTTTGCGCCGGCCGAAGCGTGAAGATGGCGTTTATAGTACCCTTTCGAGGGGGTCTGCGCAGGAAGTCTGCGCGAATCACCCTGAAATGGCATTGCCGAAGGGGTCTCGTCATGCTCATCCGCTTCCGGGTCTCGAACTTCCGCTCGCTCCGGGATGAGCAGGAGCTGTCGATGGTCGCCACCTTCAAGGACGGCCGGAAGGATCTCGTCCATGTGGACTCCCTGGGAGAGGATCTCCTGCGGGTCGCGGGGATCTATGGAGCCAACGCGGCCGGGAAGTCCAATGTGCTCGATGCGCTCCGGTTCATGCGCAGTGCCATGCTCAAGTCCTACAGGGTCTGGGAGCCCAACGGTCCAATCCCTCGCGAGCCCTTCCGTCTCGATTCAACCCATCTGGAAGAGGGCTCCCTTTTCGAGGTCGATTTCCTTCTGGAGGGTGAACGCTATCAGTACGGCTTCGAGCTGGATTCCACGCGGATCCTGAGAGAGTGGCTCCACGCCTTTCCCAGCAAACGCCGCCAGGTCTTATTCACCCGGGATGCGGAAGCGGCCAGCGCTTTCCACTTCGGCAAGCAGCTCAAAGGCAATCACCGCACGATCGAGAAAGTGACTCGCGAGAACAGCCTCTTCCTCTCGACCGCCGCTCAAAACGCCCACGAGACGTTCCAGAAGATCTACTCCTGGTTTGCAGGCGTCCTCGTTGGCGATGTCGGCTCCAGGGAATACTGGACCCTGGAAACGGCCCGGCTCTTGGAGAAGAGGCACCGGGAGATCCTGGACCTGCTGCGGCTGGCCGACCTGGGGATCGTCGATGTACGGATCGCAGATCCTGTCCGGCGAGACCGGCGCGGCCGCCGCTTGAGCAGTGGCTGGGCTGAAGAAGCCAACAGGGTCCTGGAGTTCAGGCATCAATCCGCGAGCGGCCCCTTCGCTCTGGCCCTCGGCGATCAATCCCGGGGCACACAGGCGTGGTTCTCGATTGTGGGTGCCGTGCTCATGGCCTTGGACACCGGCGGCCTGCTCTGCCTGGACGAGATCGACGCCAGCCTTCATCCGCTGCTCACCGTCCAGCTCATCCGCCTTTTCCAGGATGCGCGGAGGAATCCGAGAAACGCTCAACTGATCTTCAATACGCACGACACCTTACTGCTCGGTAGCTTGCTCGCGGAGCCCGTCCTGCACCGAGACCAGATCTGGTTCGTCGAAAAAGACCGGGAAGGCGCTTCCTCCCTCTACCCCCTCACCGACTTCAAGCCTCGTAAATTCGAGAATGTCGAGAGGGGATATATCCAAGGCCGCTACGGCGCCATCCCTTTCATTGACCCCTCGGAAGCCGCCTGATCCCCATGGCGAGGCGGTCAAGGGAGGGATCGCAGGACATCCGTCGCCGCCGGTCCCGCCGGGACATTCGCAGGCGCATCCTGATCGTCTGCGAAGGCGGCGTAACGGAAGCCGGCTACTTCAGAGACCTGTGGAGAGCGATCCGCAATGCCTCCGTCCGGCTGGAGATCGATGACCAGGGTGGCGTCCCCAAGACCCTGGTGGAAAGGGCGGCCGAGAAGAAGAAAGAAGCCGAGCGGGAGGCCCGGAGCCAGCGGGACGCATTCCTTCTTTTCGATGAGGTCTGGTGCGTGTTCGACGTGGACGATCATCCCCATCTCCACGATGCCCGCCAGCAGGCCCGCGCCAACGGCGTCCATCTGGCGGTCTCGAATCCCTGCTTCGAGCTCTGGGCGCTCCTCCACTTTCAGGACCATTCGGCCTATCTGGAGCGGAGGGACGCCCGGAGCCGGCTGAAGCGGCACCTGCCGGACTATGACAAGGCCCTGCCGTTCGAACGCATCCACCGGGGGTACTCGGACGCGGTCTCACGGGCAGAGGAACTGAACCGCAGGCGGGAGGACGCCGGAGATCCCGGGGGCAATCCCTCGACCGGCGTCTATCGGCTGACGGAGCGGATCCGTGAGGGCGGGTAGAACGGAACCACAGCGGCAGAGCGCAGTAAAATCGCCGTCCCAAATGGGGCGAACGCTCCCCCTTGCAGGCACGCGCCTCTCCCCAACACTACGGCCGCCGTAGTGCTTGGGAGAGCGTTCGTACGAGCGGGTACGCCTCTCTCCCGGACAGAATGGCCGCCGTAGTGTCCGGGAGAGCCTCCGGACAGTCCGGTACGGCGCCGTACCTGTTGGGGAGGGCCTTCGCCCTGCTCGTACGGCCCACGCCCTGTTCGTTCGAGCGGTCTCCCCACGAGGGAGGATCTCCGGACGGCTCCTCACGGCAGGAAGAGACCTGCCTTGCCAGACGTTATACTCAGTAGCGAGACCATCCTATGAATATGAAAACAACAAACTCCCGCTCCAAGATCTCCATGGCGGCTTTCCTGGCCGCCCTGCTCCTTGTGCCCTTCGCCTCCGAGGCCAAGCCGCCGAAGAAGCCAAGGAACAAGCCGAATCAGAACCAGCCGCAGCAGCAGCCCGCCCCTTCCCAGGAGCAGCCCACTCCCCAGGGTGCGCCCGCGCAGGCGCAGCAGGCGCCGCCGGCCGGCATCGACAGCGTCGGCGAGAAGCTCTGGCGCTACCAGACCGGCGAGGCCCGCAATTCCCTCGGCCGGTTCATGGACCAGGCGGACAAGAACGGCTACGTGGCCCTGGCCAACGGCCGCGTGCTAGACCAGGAGAAGAAGTACGGCGAGGCCGAGGGCCAGATCCGCAAGGCCACCGAGATGGTGCCCAACGATCCGGCGCCTTTCGCCTATCTCGGCGATCTCTACCGCCACCAGGGCAAGAACGGCGACGCGGACAACGCCTTCCGCAAGGCTGCGGACGTGGCCCGGGCGAAGGGGGGTTCCGAGGCTGCCTACTACCTGGGCGTCGCCCAGCAGCAGCTCAAGCAGTACGACGAGGCGATCGCCACTCTTAAGGGCGCCAGCGCTCCCCAGCCGGCCCTGATCCCCTACCAGATCGGTGTGACCCACTATTTCCAGGGGAACTGGGACGCCGCCGTCGAGCAGCTCAGCAACGCCATCAACATGGATTCAGGGCTCGCCTACGCCTACTACTACCGCGCCCTCGCCCAGGACAAGAAGGACCGTAAGGACCAGCTGGTCAACGACATGGGGCGCTTCCTGGCCCTGGCGCCCAGTGCCCCCGAGGCCGCGCAGGCCCGGGCGATCCTGAACTCGGTGAAGCGGTAGCGGCTTCAGGTCGGAAGGATGTCGATTCCGTAGTCGCGAAACGCTGGATCTCTCGTGACGATCGTCAGGCCTTCGAGCCGGGCTTGGGCGATCAACATACGATCGAAGGGATCTTCGTGATGGCGCGGCAAGGTGGCAGCAGCCTGCGAGTGCCGCGCCGTCATGGGAAGCTCGAGGAAATCGTTCTCCCCGATTTCCTCCACCAGGTCGGCGCCGTCGAGATCCAGCTTCCCGCGAGCAGCCTTGATCGAAAGCTCCCAGACGGTGGCGGCGCTGACATGAACGACGGATAAGGGATTGGCGACCGCCCGTCTGGCTTCGGCGCTGAGCTTCGGATCTTCGGCAAGCCACCAGAGAAAGGCATGGCTGTCCAGGAGGAGCTTCACTCTCGCTCCCCACGGAACGCGGCCAGGATCTCTTCGGGAAGAGGCTCGTCGAAGTCAGGGCTGATCCGGATGCGGCCTTTCAGCCTCCCGGGCTTGCGGGGCTCGGCGGCCACTCGCACCAGCTTCGCGACAGGCCGGCCGCTTTTCGCAATGATCACCTCTTCTCCCTGCTCGACACGGTCGAGAAGACGGGAGAAGTGGGTCTTGGCTTCGTGGACGTTGAAGGTTCCCATGCGACCTCCTGGACTAAGTTAGTCTACCCCTTGAGTCCCGAGAAGTCGAGCCATGAGCAAACCGCTCAGAACGCGTTCCCAAACCCCACATACAACCTGTACCGATCCTCCCCCGGCCGGCGGTCGAGCGGATACGCCGCGTCCAGCCGGAGGAGGCCCAGGGGCGTATGCGCCCTCAATCCCAGCCCCAGCGACTTCGCGAGGTCGAAGTCCACGTCTTCGGGCTGTTCCCAGACCTGGCCGGCGTCGAAGAAGACGAGGCCGGTCAGGTCCCAGGGCAGAGGGACGCGGATCTCCTGGTTGAGGATGAAGAGCGCCTCTCCTCCCAGGGGCCGGTCGACGATATCGCCCAGGATCTCCCGCGGACCCAGGCTCTCCATCTCGTAGCCCCGCACCGAATAGGGACCGCCGGCGAAGAACCGCTCGCTGCGGACGAGCTCCTGGCCGGCGAAGGGCTCGGCCAGACCCAGACGTGCGGACTGGGCCCAGGTCCACCGCCGGCCCGCCAGCGAGAGCGGCCGGAAGTACGAGCCCTGGGCGAACAGGCGGAGGAACTGGAAGTCGCTGCCCAGGAATGTGTCGCTCCCCGAGAGGTCGAAGCTCGCGAAGAGGCCCCGGCTGGGATCGATCGGGTCGTCGCGGGTGTCCCGCAGGAGCTGGGCGCCCAGGAGGGGCACGCGGGTCTCCAGATCGAGGGGGACGAAGATGTTGGGCTCGATCTCGAAGACGTGCGTCGTCCGGTACCGGGCGTAGAGGCGCGCCGTGTCGAAGCGGCCGATGGGACGGCTCGCCTGGAGGGCCGCCTCGCGCCGGTCTTCGATCAGGTTGTCCACCTCGAAGGTCTGGCGCCTCGCCTCGGCGTAGCTCTCGAGGGAGATCTCCGTGCCGAGGATGCGGCCCGTCTGTAGGTAGAGCCGGCCGCTCCGGTCGTCTTCCTGGTAAAGCCCACGCAGGCCGAAGGTCATGGCTCGCCCAAGGAAGTTCTGGTCCACGAAATTCACCACGGCGCCCGTGCCCTCCTCGCTCTCCCAGCGCACGCCATAGCCGAAACTGAACCGGGGGCGCTCGGCGATCGAGAAGGTGACGCGTGCATCCCCTTCGGCATCCTTCTCCACCTCCGCGTCCACACGGGCGAACACGCCCGTGCGGAACAGGCGGCTGCGGGCGTCCTCGACGTCCTCCTGCCGGAAAGGCTCCCCCACGTCGAGGCCGGCCTCGCGCAGCAAGGGCGAGGACCGGGACCAGCGCCCGCCTTCGAGGTCCACATCGGCCAGGCGGTACTGGGGACCAGGCGTCACGGCGTAGACCACCGAGGTCTCTTCCGGCCCTGACGTGACCGTCTCGGAATGTACAAGGGCGTCGGCGAAACCCCGCCCGCGCAGGTCGGCCTCGATCTCCCGGCTCCCCTGGGCGATGCGGTCCAGCCGGGCGGGATCGCCCGGATGCACCGGGACGAGCCCGAGCAGGCGCTGCCGTTCTCCGTCCTCGACGCCCCGCAATTCGATCCGCGCCAGGGTCTGCCGCGGCCCCGGCTCGACGCCCACCACCAGCCGGGAGCCGTCCTTCTTGACGAAGCGGGTGGCGATCCGCGCGTCGGGATAGCCCAGGGCGCGCATCTGCAGGAGTAGCCGCCGGTCGGCATTGGCCCCGCCCGCGGCCAGCTCGGCGCGGGACAGGGTGCCCGGGAACGCGGCGGCCGCGAGGCGTTCCTCTTCGGCGCTGATCCCCACGATCCGCAGCTCCTCCAGGGACCGGCGGCGCCCGGCCTCGGAGCGGAGGGTCACGACGCGCGGGCCGTCCGGATCGTCGGGACGCTCGCGTTCAACCTCGATCTCGATCCTGGGATCGACGTGGCCCCTGCTGCGGAAGGCGTGTACCGCTTCCCTCTTCATCTCCTCGATCGAGACCGGCTCGTAGAAATTCGTCCGATAGAGCTCCGTGATCTCCGGCCGCAAGGCCCGGGGGGGCCGGTCTCCCTCGAAGACGAACGTGACCCGGGGGCCGGGCTCCACGGTGACGGCCAGGTCCACCCAGCCGGGCTTGGGCGTGGAGGACTTCACGGTGATCCGCGGGTCGGGATAACCCCTGCGGCGCAGCAGCTCGGCCACGTCCAGCTCGGCGCCGAACTCCACGCCTTCGGGCACCGGCCGCTTCTTCTCCAGCCGGATGGCGCGGCGGATCTGGCGCTTGCTGACGCCTCCCTTCGGCGTCGAGATGTTGATCCGGCGCAGGCGCGGCCCGGTCTCCTCCGGCCGGACCGCTCCGCCGCCACCCCCACCGGTATCCCCGCCAAAAGTGAGCACCTGCTGGAGCTTGGCCTCCTCGTTGCCCTCGTCGTTGGTGAGGCCATCGACCCGCAACCCGGGCAGGGAGCGGATCTCGTGGACATAGAAGAGATAGGTCTGCCGCTCGGCGTTGCGCAGGTCGATCGAGAGGGCGAGGGAGACGTTGCGCGACAGGTCCCGTCCCACGGTCAGCCGTGCGCTCGGATCCTCATCGAGCGCAATGCTCAGCTCGGGACGCACCGAAAAACCGCCGAGACCGATCGACTGGCCGAGCCGTTCCACGAAGCGGGCGCCGTAGTAGCCGGTCAGTCCCGCACCGAGGAGATCCTGGCTCTTCTCCCTTCCCTCCCTGGCCCTGTCTTCCGGCGTCTCCTCCTCTTCCAGCTCCTCGTACTCGTCCTTCTCCTTCCGTGTTGGGAGGAGGTTGAACAGGCTCCCGCTCCGGCTCTGGGCGATCGTCGGGTTCTGGAGCGAGGAGGTGGTGGCCAGGTCGATCTTCGGATCGGTCAGGGGATCGCCCGTGAACAGGAACGAGCCGCGGTCGATCTGCACGGTCTGGCCGTAGGCGTAGAGCAAGCCGCCGGGGTCGACGTCGATGCGGCCCCGGATCACCGGCTCCTCCAGCGTCCCCGTGATCCGCAGCTCTTCCCAGGAGGCGCGGAGCTCGCCGATGTTGTTGCGCACCTGCACGCCGTCCCGGGTCTCGATCTTGAGATCGACGTCCACGGCCGCCAGGGCGCTCTCCTCCGTGCTCGGCGTGTCCGGCGGCTTGAAGAGCAGGGTGAAGACCTCGCGGTCGAGATTGACGTCCCGGTCGAGCACGCCGCGCTCGACCGTGACCGCTCCTGAAAGCAGGCTCCGCCCTTCTGGAGAAGACTTCAGGGCGAGCTTGCCGGAGAGCAGGGTGTCGACCCCGTAGTCCAGCCGGTAGCGGACCTTGGCGAGCGCCGCCTCCACGTCCAGGCCGTTCTCGGCCGAGAACCCGCCCGTGAGGTCCACGGTTCCGCCGTTGACCTCCATCCGCCCTTCTCGGATCTTCCAGCGGCCGTCTTCCAGATCGAGCGCCACCCGCGGGTCCTGGATCTGGGCGCCGGCCGTGGGCCAGGCAAAGGACGCCCCCGCTCCGCTCGCCTCCACGTGAGCCGCGAGGCGGTCCGGCGGTCCCGAGGCCGTGGCCTCGAACACGAGCGAGCCCTCGGCCGCGCCGCCCTCGAGATAGGGATTGAGGATCGCGGCGTCGAGAGTGCCGCTGCCCCGGGCCGAGACGCCCGTCACCGCGGAAGTCACCGGGTCCTTCAGGGGTTGCCAGGAGCGGGCGAGGTCCGCGCTCGCCTGGAGATCGACGCCCGCACCCTGCACGGCTCCGCCGTCGATCCGCAGATGGACGGGATCGAGGATGAGCCGCCCCTCGCCCAAGCGGAGGACGGTTGGGCCTTCCGCCGTCACGCGGGCCTCCGGAGTCTCCAGCGTCAGCCCCGCGAGCCGCACCTCGCCCGTGCCCGCCGCGGGCGCCGTAGGATCGAGCGAGAGGTCCGCCGTGATGCCTGCCCGCACCCGCTCCGGCCGGGGCTCCAGGCCCAGGGCCGCCAGCAGGGGCTCGGAGTCCACCTGCGGGAACGCGAGAGAGAGCGAGATAGGACCCCGCGCCTTCTCGCCCGGCAGGGCCGCCAGCGCCTCGGCGAGCTGGGGCATCTGCGCGAGGGTCCCCAGCGGGACGCGGGCCTTGAGGCTGCCGGGGCCGCTGGCGGTTTCGAGGCGCGGCGCGTCCACCTCCACGACCCCGTTCCGCAGCCGCGCCGTCAGGTCCGCCGCGGCGACGGCGTCCACGGGATTCACGAGCTTGAGATCGAGATCGGCCTCGGAGAGAAGGGGATCGGTGACGACGCGGCCCGTGGCACTGAACGTCCGCCCCTCCGGCAGCTCGCCGGAGAGGGAAGAGAGGCGCACTTCAGGACCGTTCGCGTCCGCCTCCAGATGGAGGTTGCGGATCTCGGTCCCCGACTCGGTCAGGTCGACGCGGTCCGCGTCGGCCTTCACCTGGGCGGACAGGGACTGGAGATCGGCCGCGATCCTGCCTTCGGATGCGAGCCGGAGCCGGTCCACCTGAGCCGTACCCGGCATTTCGACACCCGTACCGTCGAGCGAGATCGTGCCGTTATAGATCAGGGGCTCGACCGTCAGCGTGCCGTCCGCCACGGCTTCGACGCGCTCCGCGCTCGCCACACCCTCCATCCCCGCGCCTTCGGCGTTCAGCGTCAGCGCGCCCTCCCACCGGAGCGGCGAGGCTTGGAGGCGGCCGTCGCCGGCCAGGGCGAAGCGTTCGACCCGGGCCGTGCCGGAGGCGCTGGGGCTGGATACCAGGCCGGCGCCGTCCACGGACAGCTTGCCGCGATAGGAGAGGGGATTCAGCACGACCGTCCCGTCCGCGGTCACCGTCCCCGTCGCCAATCTCTGAAGAGCCGGGGGATAGGAGAGGTCCGCCGTGGCCGCCTCCAGGCGGGTGCGGTACGCGCGAGGCGAGCCGGAGAGGTCCACGGTGCCGGTGACCGTCCCGGCCAGACCCGGGGCGAACGCGCTCAGCATGGAGAGAGGCAGCGCTTCCGTCCGCACCTTCGCGGAACCGGTCCAGGCCAGGGCCTTCCCTTTGGCCTCGACGCGCACGAGAGAGCCCGTCTGAGGCAGCCACGTGGCGTTCACCACGGCGTCGGGCGCGGTCAGAGATCCGGAGAGGCGGGCATCCGCCGCGAGCGAGCCCTGGAGCGGGATTCCCTGCGGCGGAGCCGGCACCAGGCGAGGCCAGAGCGACCGCACCTCCGCGAAGGCGGCGCGCACGTCCGGCAGGCGGACCTCGGCGCGCACACCCTCCGCCGTGGCCTTGGCCAGCTCGGCCCAGCTCGCGGCGCGGACGGTGCCCTGCACGGCCCGGCGCCCCGGCGATCCCGGGAGGATCTCCGCCTCGACCGTGGCCACGATGGGCTCAGATGCTTTGCCGGGAGACAATCGGGCCTCAGCCTCTACGAAGACCCGGTCTCCGCGCCGCCACACCGCATCGGCCGCGCCCGTGACGCGGTTCCAATCCCCCGGCCCCACGACCGCGTCCGCCCGCACGTCCGCCACGGTCCCCGGGAGATTGAGGTCCGCATAGAGCTTGGGGTCCAGATACGGCTTCAGCGCCTCCGCCGGGATCTCCTCCGCCGTCACCTTCACCTGTCCGTCGATCGCCGGTAGCGCGATCCGGCCGCTGGCGTTGAGGTGTCCCCGAGGTGGCACATTCGCCAACAGGGCACGAGGCTCGGCGTCGAGATCGAACCGGACCGCTGTAGACGCGCCCTCCTCCAGGCCCACGGTCCCGGACGCGGCGACGCGTAGGCCGTCCCCCGTCACCCGCAGACCGTCGATCCGAAGCGGCTTCTTCTCCTCGTACCCGATCCGCCCGGCCAGCTTCAGCTCCTGGAGTCCGAAGCCAGGACGGTCCAGCGTGGCGGTCCCACGCTCGACCTCCAGGTCCAGACGGCCGCCGCGGTACGAGCCCCGGGCGTCGATCCCCCGCGCGTTCCACCCTCGCACCCAGTCCGCCGCGGGCTTCGCGAGGGGAGCACCCTGGACCTGCCCGTCGCGGAGAACAATTCGCTGGATCTCGACCGGAGGACCCGCGCCGGCTTCCTCAGGGGATTCGGGGATTTTGGGGATCGGAGCGTTGAGGTCGACCCGAGCCCCTTCGACCTCCAGAAACCGCACCACCAGGGGACGCTGCCGCAGAGATCCGAGATCGATCTCCGCCCGCACCTGCTTCGCGACGACGATAGGAGCCGCCCCCGGCGCGCCGACGCGTACGTTGCGAAGCTCGATCCCGTTGCGCCGCCAGAGAGGCGAGAAATCCTCCGCCTTCACCTCCAGCCCGCTCTCCGCCGCCAGCGAGGAAATCCGCGCCAGGATCGCCTGCCGCACCCCCGCCGCCCGCAACGAGAGCACCACGCCCAGGACGATCAGGACCGGCAGGACCACCAGGACCAGGACGGCGATCCACAGGATCCGGCGAAGGCGGCGCCGCCGGGGTCTGGGGGGAGGAGTGGGTTCGGCCATATCGAGATCGCCGCCTCCATCTTAACGGCAACGCCGCCATGGCCCCGCATGGCGCCACCGTGTCCGTAGAGACGTTCCCAGGCCGCCCACGATACCCTCGCGCAGGCCATGGGGACGGCGGGACGTCTCTCGCAGGGCACGCCCCCTCGATTTACGGAAACTGATTGAACGCGACCGCCATCTGACCGAACCCGTGCCCTCCCGAACGATGGACCCGGTTCGGAACGGCAAACCCTTCGAAGAGACGTCCCGCCGTCTCCGTGGCCTTCGAAGGGGTATCGTGGGCGGCCTGGGAACGTCTCTACGGCCACGGTGGTGCCATGCGGACCGTTGTGCCAGGACCTTCATTTCGTGGAATGATTCTCCCCGAGGGCCTCCTCGCCCTCCAAGGAGACCGCAATGGCCGAACCCGTGCAGTCCCCCCCGACCGCGACGCCTCCTCCCAGGAAGCGGCGCAAGGTGGGTTGCATCCTCCTGACGATTCCGATCCTCGCGATCGCGCTCTTCGCGCTCTACGTCTGGATCGCCCTCAGCTTCGACTATTCCGAAGGCGAGCGGGCCGGGTACCTGCAGAAATTCTCCAGCAAAGGTTGGGTCTGCAAGACGTGGGAGGGCGAGCTCGCAATGGTCAACCTGCCGGGCGCCATGCCCGAGATCTTCCGCTTCTCGGTGCGCGACGACGCCGTGGCCGCGCGCCTGGAAGAGGCCGCCGGGCAGCGCGTGCGCCTCCATTACGAGCAGCACCGAGGGATTCCCACCAACTGCTTCGGCGAGACCGAGTACTTCGTCACCGAGGTCGAGCTCTTCAAGCCCTGAGCCCGGCCGTCTCGAGGAGACTCGCCATATCCTCCGGCACCGGCGCGACGATCTCGATCATCGCGCCGGTCGCCGGGTGGGCGAACGCGATCCGTCGCGCGTGCAGGGCCTGGCGGGGAAAATCCTTGCAAATGCCGGCGAGGACGGGATCGGCGATCCCCTTGTAACGCGGCTCGCCGTAGACGGGGTCCCCCACGATGGGCCATCCCCGCGCCTTCAGGTGCACGCGGATCTGGTGCGTGCGCCCCGTGAGCAGGCGGCAACGGAGAAGCGTCAGCCCTCCTCCGGCGGAAATCCGCTCCCAGAGCGTCACGCTGTCGCGCCCCTCCGTCTTCGAGGTGATCCTCCGTTTCAAGTCCAAGGGATCGCGGAGGATCTTGAGCTCGATGCGCCCCTTGTCAGTGGGTGGTGATCCATAGACGACGGTCAGGTACTCCTTCTCGGCGTCGCGGCGCCGGAGATGGCGCGCGAGGGTGGCGTGGACGGCCGGCGCCTTCGCCACCAGCAGCACGCCCGTGGTGTCGCGGTCCAGCCGGTTCACCAGCCCGGGCCGGCGATCCTCCCCCCAATCGCGGGCGTACCAGAGCACGGCGTTGATCAGCGTGCCCGCGCGGTGGCCGCTCGAGGGGTGGACCACGAGGCCCGGCGGCTTGTCCACGGCCAGCAGGTGCTCGTCCTCGAACAGGATCGAGAGGGGCCTCTCCTCCGCCGCCATGGCCGGCCGCGGCGGGGGCGGCGGCGGCAGGGCGACCTCGATCTCGTCGCCCAGGGCAAGCCGCGCCGACGGCTTCGCGGCCACGGCGCCGTTCACCTTGACGCGGCCGCCTTCGATCCAGGCCTGGATCTGCGACCGCGAGATCTCCGGCCGGTCCGCCAGATGGCGCACGAGCACGAGGTCCAGCCGCTCCCGAGCATCCCCCCGGTCGGTGCGGACGATCCGAGTTGTCCCGCCCTGGGTGTCTTGCGCACTCATTAAAGTTAGAGATCTCCCTCCCTCGGGTCCCTCCTCGATCCGAGATGATGCGGCGGCCGTCGCACCAGACCGACACGGGTGGATTCTGCCCGAAAATGAAAGGAGCAGGTCATGTCGCGAAAGGTTCTGTTGCATGGAGCTCTCGTCGCGGTCCTCGCTATCGCGGGTGCGCAGGCCGCCTCGGCGAAGATCATCTACAGCTACACCGTCAAGTTCGTGTGCGGGTACAACCCCGACAACGTCGGCTACTACGGCGACCTGCTGGACAAGCGGGGCGGCGAGCAGAGTGTCAAGTTCGGCAACTACGCCACGGACATCAACATCTACAACTTCAACATCTACGGGGACCCGGACATCATGCCTCCCTTCCTGGAGAAGCGGGTCCTGGTGCTGGTGGACAGGGGCGTTCCCGTGGGCCGCGAGCCGCGGACCGTCGGATCGAGCGGGGGCGAGCTGATCACCCTGCCCTACGGCAATGCCACCATGGATGACTGCAACCGCATCGCCGAGATGCTGTGGGGAGCGGTGCCCACGCCCTTCCCCCTCACCATCGGCTTCCTGATCGTCGGCAGCACGGTCGAGCTCGATATCACCGCCGTCTACACGGCCCAGACGTGCAGCAACTGGCTCTTCTCTCCCATAAAGCTGGAGTGCCTGAACGCCAACGGCCAACCCTCGGACGGCAGCGTCTCGATCGACGTCGACCAGATCAACGGGCGCAAGATCGCCAACTGACGCTACCCAGCCCGGCAGGGGGATAGAATCGCGGGCCTGACCGACGACGACGGAGGCCCCGAGATGTCGATCCCCCTGACCGGGCTGGTGCTCGCCCTGGCCCTGCAAGCCACCCAATCCCCAGCAACGGGCTTCGACGCCCGCTTTACGGAACGCTTTACGGGAAAGACCCTGCGCTTCGACTACTTCCACAGCGGCACCGCGAAAGAGGAGCACGTCAGCCTCGACAGGATCCGCCTGGAAGGAGACTGGCCCGGCAGCCGCACGCGCCTGCTGGACGATACCAACATGGGCAAGTACCTCTTCGAGGTGATCGATCCCGCGACCAACCAGGCGGTCTGGTCCCGCGGCTTCTCCAGCATCTACGGCGAATGGGAGACCACGGGCGAGGCCCTGGCCGGCACGTGGCGCACGATCCGCGAGTCCGTGCGCTTCCCCGAGACCCGCGGCAAGGCCCAGCTCGTGCTCAAGAAGCGCACGGCGGACGGCTCCTTCCGCGAGATCTATTCGACCGTAATTGATCCCGCGAGCCGCTTCGTGGACCGCTCGCCCCTCTCCAATGCCGGACAGGTCTGGTCCGTCTTCGAGAGCGGTCCCAATCCCGTGAAAGTGGACCTGCTGGTCCTGGGCGACGGCTACGCCGCCTCTGAGATGGAGAAGTTCCACGCCGACGCCAGGCGCCTGACGGAGGCCCTCTTCGCCATCGAGCCCTTCAAGAAACACCGCTCCGGCTTCAACGTGCGCGCCATCGACCTCCCCTCTCCCGCCTCGGGCGTCACCGATCCGCGCACCGAAACCTGGCGCAGGACGCCCCTGGGGCTCGCCTACAACGCGTTCGATTCCGAGCGCTACATGCTGACCTTTTCGGACGAGGCCGTGCGCGAGGCCGCGGCCCAGGCGCCGTACGACGCGCTGATCCTCCTTTCGAACAGCCGGAAATATGGCGGCGGCGGTATTTTCAACCTGTGGAACACGGCCGCCGTGGACAGCGCCGAAGCCGCCTACCTCGTGGTCCACGAATTCGGCCACTCCTTCGCCGGCCTGGGCGACGAGTACTACACCTCGCAGGTGGCCTACGAGACCCTCAACCCGCCCGGCACCGAGCCCTGGGAGCCGAACGTGACGGCCCTCCTCGATCCCGAGAATTTAAAATGGAAGGATCTCGCCGCCAAGGGCACGCCTCTCCCCACGCCCTGGAACCAGGAGGCCTACGACAAGACCGTGCTGGCCTTCGAGGAGAGGCGCCGCGAGCTGCGCGACAAGAAGGCCCCCGAGGAGCAGATGGAGGCCCTCTTCCGGGAGATGCGCCAGAAGACCGGCCCCATGCTCCGCTCCGAGAAACACTTCGGCAAGGTGGGAGCCTTCCAGGGCGCCTCCTACGAGGCCAAGGGGCTCTACCGTCCCGAAGTGGACTGCATCATGTTCAGCCGCAACCCCAAGAGCTTCTGCGACGTCTGCGCGGGAGCGATCGAACGGGTGATCCGGATGTATACGGAGTAAAAGGACACCAGGGACTTCAAGGACAGCAGAGTTACTGTCTCCGCAGCCGGGCCAGCACGCTGTGCCTGCGGCCGTAGAAGAAATAGATCACCATTCCGATCCCCAGCCACACGAACAGGCGCAGCCAGTTCTCCGAGGGGAGCGAGAGCATGAGCATGAGGCAGCTCCCGATCCCCAGGATGGGGACCAGCGGCACGAACGGCACGCGGAACGGCCGCTCGGCATCCGGATGCGTGCGGCGCATGATGAGCACGGCCGCGCAGACGATCACGAAAGCGAGCAGCGTCCCCATGTTCACCAGCATCAGGAGCACGCTGATCGGCAGGAACGCCGCCAGCAGGGCCACGAAGACGCCGGTGAGGATCGTCGACTTCCACGGTGTGCGGAACCGCTCGTGCACGGCGCCGAAGAAGCCGGGAGGCAGCAGGCCGTCGCGCGAGATGGCGAGGAGCACCCTGGCCTGGCTCAGCATGGTCACCAGCAGCACGGAGGTGATGCCGGCGATGCCCGCAAGAGCGATCAGGGCCTGGGCCCAGCGCAATCCCACGCGGCGGAAGGCGTCGGACACGGGAGCCGCCACGTCGAGCTGGCCATACGGCACCATGCCCGTGAGCACGGCCACCACACCGATATAAAGGAGTGTGCAGAGCACCAGCGAGACGATGATGCCGATAGGCACGTCCCGCTGCGGCCTCTTCGCCTCTTCGGAATGGGTGGAGACCGAATCGAACCCGATATAAGCAAAAAAGGCCCGAGCGGCGCCGGCGAGCATGCCGATCGGGCGCCCGCCCGCGTCGCTCTGGCCGAGGAGAGTGTGGCCGAACACCTGAAGCCCTGTGAAGCCGAACGGCGCGAAGGGACGCCAGTTGTCGGGATTGATATAGAACGCACCCACGCAGATCACGAACAGCACCGCGGCGACCTTGATCCCCACGAGGAGCGTGTTGACGCCCGCGCTCTCGCGGATGCCCACCACCAGCACCACCGTGACCAGGGCGACGATCGCGACCGCCGGCAGGTTGATGAGCGAGCCGGTGGCCACCAGCCGGCCGAGCCCGGGTCGTAGCTCACGACGGGGCCGGCCAGCGCGTGGGGGAGCTTCCATCCGAAAACATTCAGAAGGCTCTGGAAATAGCCGGACCACCCGTCCGCCACCGTGGCGGAGCTGACGGCATATTCGAGGATCAGGTCCCAGCCGATGATCCACGCGAACAGCTCGCCTAGCGTGGCATAGGCGTACGTGTAGGCGGACCCTGCCACGGGGACCATCGACGCGAATTCGGCATAGCACAGGGCCGCGAAGATGCACACGATCCCGGCCACGGCATAGGAGAGCATGAGCGCCGGCCCGGCCGTCTGCTGCGCCGTGGCCCCGGTCGAGACGAAGATGCCGGCGCCGATCACCGCGCCGACGCCGAGGCTCGTGAGCTGAACGGGGCCGAGCACCCGCCGCAGCCGGTTCTCCCCCTTCAGCTCCTCGAGCAGCATCGAGAGGGGCTTGCGGGCAAAGAGTGGGTTCGCCAAGGTTTCCACCTCCTTCGGTTCTGAAGGAGGTTAGAGGCCGGAGGGAGGACGGGACTATATTCCGGAACCTTCGGAGAGGGCGGAGGCGGAATGGAAGGTCCGGGAATGTAGAGGAAGGCCGAAGGGATCTATGATGATCCTCATGAAAAACCGGTCCCTCGTCCAGGTGTTTTGCCTGGCAGTGTTCGTCTACGGCTGCTCGTACCAGCCGCCTACAACGCGGTTCCACGGCTCTCCGTGCGCCCTTACCAAGGCCGACGTCCGCTGGTTCCAGGGCGCGCTGGACGGTTGGTACCGGGTCAGCAAGGATTTCCTGCTCCTCGATCCAAAGCCCCTCCCCTGGATCGTGCTCTTCGACAGCGAATGCACCTGGCACCTCGCCGCTGAGGAGGTGGTCCCCGGCGCCGAGCCGGCGGAGATCCGGCTGACCTATGCGGGCGAACCGGTCTCCGCGAGCATCCTCCGTCACAACGGCACGGTCCACCTTCCAAGCGGAAAGGACATTCCGGCGGAGATCATGGCGGCGGCGTTTTCCACTCAAGACGGAGAACCTTTCTTCGCGCTCGCGGAAGCTCGATCTCTGGCGCCAGCATCCCCAGGCCTCCAAGGATCCATATCTCGAAAAGCGCCTGCTCGGTGTCGTGCTGCACGAGATCATGCATACCCGGCAAATCCTCCACGTCGAACGGCGGATCGCCGAATTGGGAAAACGGTTCGGCATCCCCGCCCAGGTGGACGACGACATGATCGAAAACCGTTTCAAGGACGTCCCCGGCTTTCCAGAAGCGTTCAGCGCCGAGCGCGATGTCCTCTATCGTGCTGTCGCTGAAACCGATCCAGCCCGGCGGCGCACCCTCATTGATCAGGCCCTCGGAATGGCCCGCCAGCGGAGGGAACGGTTCTTCACGGGAGCGGACCAGCCCTATGCCGAGCTTGAGGAGCTGTTCCTGAACATGGAAGGAGCAGCCGAGTGGGCACGGTTCAAGCTCCACCAGGCGGCGCCCGGCACCCGGATGAGCGACGCGGAGATCATCTCGTTCATTCGCGGGCAGGAGAACAGCTGGTCCCAGGACGAAGGCCTCGCCCTGGTCCTCCTCCTGGAGAAGGAGGTCCCAGGATGGCAGCGCCAGCTCCTCGGGCCGGAGATGGCTTCGCCGCTGAAGCTGCTGGAAGGCAGCGTTGGCGTAAGGTGAGGGAGGTGGAGAGATCTATAATGGTCCCCATGGAGGACCGCGAGAGAAAACTGCGTGCTGCCGCCCGCCGATCCTGGCCCATCCGCGTCTATCGTCTGGGAGAGGAGCCAGACGATGATCTCAGCGCCACGACGACCGCCTCCGAGCGGCTCGCGATGATGTGGCCGCTGGCCGTGGACGCCTGGGCCTCCTCGGGCAAGGAAATACCCGACTACCCGCGCAATCAGATGCCGGTTCGGATCATTCGCCCATCCGACCGCAGGGCAAAGGGAGAGTTGGGCTGAACAACGATTTCCAGGACATTCTCGCCGCCCTGAGAGAGGCCGGGGCGGAGTTCATCGTGGTCGGCGCCCATGCGCTGGCGGTGCATGGAGTTCCCCGCGCGACCGGAGACCTCGACATCTGGATACGGCCTGATCCCGAGAACGCGAAAAGGGTCTGGGCAGCCCTGCTGGAGTTCGGTGCTCCCGTAGAAGCCATGCGCTTGTCGCTGGACGATCTCACAAAGCCGGGAACCGTCTTCCAGATGGGGCTCCCACCGAGACGGATCGATCTCCTGACCGAGATTGACGGCGTGAGCTTCGAGCAGGCATGGCCATCGCGAGTCATCGAGAAAATCGGTGGTCTGGAAGTCCCCTTTCTTGGCCGTGAGGCCCTGCTCCAAAACAAAAAGGCGAGCGCCCGGCCCAAGGATCTGGCCGACGTCGACTTGCTGGAAGGTAAAGGAGAGAAGTAGCTAGCCTCGCCGCCCCACCACCCGCCCCACCCGCAGCCCCTCAGCCAACCGATAGGCGTGGTGCGCCGTCAGGATAGTCCCGCCGTCCTTCAGGTGGCCTCGTAGCCGCGCTTGTTGGAGAGGAACCGGCAGGTGGGCGGGTTTTCGGCGAATATGCCCCGCACGGTACTGGCGAGGTAGATCGACTCCCACCAGCGGTCCGCCGGGATGAAACCGAGCGTCGAGAGCTGGATGTCCTGGAGCAGCAGCCCGCCCGGACGGAGCATGCCGGCCACGGCCTTGGAGAAACGGTTGGCGCTCTCGAAGACGGCGGGATCGAGAGGGGCGCGGCGGGGGTTCCGTTCCCCCGGACCCAGGCTCGCGGCCACCTGGAGACCGGGATAGGCCGCGAGCCAGCGGTCCACGAGGCGCGTGGTGTCCGGACCCGTGCGGTCCAGGCAGAGCACGGTCGTCAGGGCGAGAAGGGAGGGGTCCTCCTCCATCAAGGCTTCCAGCAACTCCGTGACGTGGTGGAGATGATCCTCGGCCACCACCAGAGGGCGCCGCGCGAAGCCTGCCGATCCGGCCCAGGACATGGCGGCTACTATAGCTACTCCCGGCGAGCCCGGCGGAACAGCTTTCAACCCTGAAAGTACGCAAGCCGGGCCCGGCCTTGCGCTTGCCGGGAGGAATCTTGAGCTTGCCGGGCGAAATTTTGAGCTTGCCGGGGCCAGCTTGCTCAAAATCGAGCCAGGCTTGCGCAAAATAAAGGCCGGCAGGCGTACTTTCAAGCCCGGCAGGAGCATCGCGAGGGCCGGCAGGCTCAGATTTGGCCCCGGCGATGCGCCTGCCGGGCTCAAAAGTGAGCCTGCCGGCCTTGGTTCTTCTTCCGAAGCGGCTGGCGGAAAGCGGCGAATCCTCTCCGGCTTCCGGCCGCGCCTCTATACTGACCCCGCATGATCACCGGCCCGGAACGTGCCGACGGCCAGCTCCCTCGGCGGCGGTGGGGCTCGCGCCTGCTCTACCTCGGCGTGTTCCTGCTCGCCGTGCTTGTGGCGCTCGCGGTGCTCTCGGTCCGCCGGGAGTGGCGGCAGCGGATCGGCCAGGGACGGGCGGACGCCATCTTCCAGCTCGTCCAGGGGAGGACCCCGGCGCGGCCCACGGAGACGCCCGGGGCCACGGCATGGCTCAACCTGGAGCTGCTGCGCTACCGCGAACGCATCGCCGATCCCGAGAAGGCCCGTCTCTACGGAGAAGTCGCCGAGTGGCAGGACACGCGCTCGGTGCCGCCGTTCTTCGCGCCCGTCCGGGAGCTGCTGGCGAGCCCCGCGCAACACCCCGAGATCCAGGCCGTCCCGCGCCTGCTGCCCTCGGAAACCACTGGAACCGGCGCGCCTCCCTTCTCCATGCGCAGCCAGAGATACATCGAGATCGACCGCCGCTGGCTCGCCATGACGCGCCGGAAGGCCCTGGATTCCCCGGACCTCTCCGACCTCTCGAACGCCTCGAACCGGTTCCTCGCCTTCGTGACGCCCCACCTGCTGGCACTCTCCGCGGATCTCCCGAAGGTGCTGGCGCGCCAGCCGCTGCCGGCGCTCCCCGGCAGCCGGCCGCCGCGGGTGGTGCGGCTCTATGCCCTTTCGGAAGACGGCACGCTGGTCTCCATGCCGCTCTCCGGCGTACGGTCGCCTTTCGATCCGGAGGCGAGCCGGCGCGCCGCGACCGAGGAGGGACGGGAGCTCCGCGGCTCGCCGGAGCGGCCGACGTTCGTCTCGAATGAGTTCTATTTCCGGTTCAATTATGAGCGTCCGGAGGACCAGACGTTCTACTCCGGACTCTATCTGGACCTCGGCGGACAGGGGCTCGTCTCGACGATCACAGTACCGCTCCGGGACGCCGGCCTCGCCACGCGGGGGATCGTCGGCGCGGACCTCACCTTCGACATCGACTGGGAAGCGTTCGCCCGCCAGATCGATCCGCCGATGATCGCGGGCGTCGTCCACCTCCGGGACGCGCCCCCGCAGAACCGGCCCTGGGGGGAGATCGAAGCCGCGCTCCCGGAGTCCGGACCGGCCGCGCTGCGCAAGGCCGTGGCCGCGCTCGCCCAGCGTCCCGGCACGGGCGGCGCGGCCGAGAGCGTGCCCAACGTGCTCCACGGCGTGGTGGAGGGCCAGGGGGCCGTGGCCGCCTTCCAGGTCGCCGCGGCCACATCGAGGCCCTCCACGCGGACGAGCGCCACCGGCTGGGCATCCTCTTCCTGGTGGAGCCGGACGCGGATCTGGCTCTCTTGACCGAGGATCTGGAGAGCGAGAC
Source organism: uncultured Acidobacteriota bacterium (assembly GCA_963832495.1). Taxonomy (GTDB): domain Bacteria; phylum Acidobacteriota; class Thermoanaerobaculia; order Multivoradales; family UBA5704; genus DATARR01. Next base: position 187,075 of record CAWHUF010000010.1, read on the forward strand.
CCGGCGGGACGAGCGCCGCCGGCTGGTGGGCCTTCTCAGCCACGGGGTGGACACGCTGGTGCGGGTGCTGGCCCATGGCTTGACCCGATTGGGACGCCGAGCCGCCGCTGCCGCCGGACAGCTCGATCGAGGCCGCCCAGGCGCGCTCCACCATCGACGGCCTCCAGAGCGTCTTCGCCCTGGCCGCCCGGGACGCCGACCTGCGCACCCGCCTCCACTGGGACAACGGAGTGCTCTCCGATCCGTCCAATCCGTCCGATCCGTCCGATCCTGTTTTCACAGTCGACCTGGACTGGCCCGGCGAGTTCTGGTTCACCTGTCCGGTGCGCGGCGGTTTCGGGTTCTTCCTGGGCGAGGTGCTGATCAACGCCATCCGCCATGGCCGCCCGGGCTCGACCCCGGCCCTGCGGATCACCCTCGACCGCGTCCGCCGCGAGCTGGCCTTCGAGGTGGAGAACGACCTGCGCGCCGGCGCCTCGGACCGTCCGGGCGAGCGCGGCGAGACCTACGGCGGCCGGCAGATCCTGAACCGCCTCGCCCATCTCTTCGAGTGGCCGGACCTGGCGTTCGAGAAGCGCGAAGGCCACGTATCTCGTCTCCTGGCGCGTGCCCGCGAGCGAGCGGGGAGACCCGCGGCGGGCGGATTGAAGGCGTGATGGTAAACTTTCCTGCCAAACACCGAGGAGGCAGTATGAAGCGTCTCGCTCCTCAAATCGCGATCGCCCTCGTGGCCCTGGTCTCCTGGCTGGCCGCCGCGGACCCCGCCCGGGCCCTGCCCAGAAAAGAGCCCTGGATTGAGTTGCGGACGGCGAACTTCACGCTGTACAGCAACGCACCGGAGAAGACCGTCCGGCGGGTCGGCGAAGACCTCGAACGGTTGCGCGACGCCCTGTCGCAACTCGTGCCCGGTCTCATCCTCAACTCCCCCTCCCCCACCTACATCTTCGTCTTCAAGAACGCGGAATCGTTCAAGCCCTACCAGCGTACCCACGAAGGCCAGACGGTCCAGTCGGGCGGCTACTTCCTCGCCCGGCAGCTCGCCAACTATGTGGCCATCTATATCTACGCCGTCTACAACGACCAGTACCGCGAGGAGCGGCTGGCGATCTATCACGAATATCTCCACTACGTGCTGCGCAACAACTACGCGAGCCTGCCGCTGTGGTTCCAGGAAGGGCTCGCCGAGTACTACAGCACGTTCAAGGTCGGCAAGGACGAAGCCCTCATCGGCCTGCCCATCGAAGAGCACGTCGCCTGGCTGCGGCAGAATCCGCAGATCTCCCTCCAAAGCCTGTTCGCGGTCAACGAGCACTCGCGGGACTACAACGAAGCTGCCCGCCGCGGCGGCTTCTACGCCCAGTCCTGGGCGCTCGTGCACTACCTGATCTCCGGCAACTCCGAGCGCCGCCTCCAGGCCATCGAATCCCTGCGCCTGGCCCAGGAGGGCGTTCCCCCCGATCAGATCTTCAAGCGTGCGTTTGGCACGGATTCCACGGCCGTGGAGCGCGAGCTGAGCAAGTACGTCAAGAGCTATCTCTTCGCCACCACGCGCGTGCCCCTCCGCGCGGAAGCCAACCTCGCCATGGAGGTGGTCCCCATGGCCTGGACCGACGCGCTCTTCCACCTCGGCGACCTGCTGGCGAACATCGGCTCCGAGCAGGCACCCGCCGCCGCGGAGTGCTTCCGGGTCATCCTCGCCGAGCAGCCCGGCAACGGACCTGCCATGGCCGGGCTCGGTCATCTCGAAGAGCTCGCCGGCCGGCTCGAGGCGGCCCGCCCCTTGTACGAGAAGGCCGCGCAGCTCGCTCCCGACGACTTCCTCGTCCAGTACCGCTACGCGATGAACCTCTTCGAAGAGCCGGGGGCGGACTTCCTCCAGAAGGCGCGGGCCGCTCTCACCAAAGCCGTCCACCTGCGGCCCGACATCGGGGAAGCCTGGGCGCGCCTGGGCTATACCTACCAGGCCGCGGACGAGCTGTCTCCCAAGGCCCTGGAGGCCATGGAGACGGCCTACCGCCTCCTGCCTTCGCGCATGGACGTGGCCCACAACCTGGCGATCGCCTACGCCCGCACGGGCCATCCTGACAAGGCCGAGGCCCTGATCGAAGACGTGCTCGTCCCCCGCGCCGAGCCCGAGATGATCACGAACGCCCGCGAGGCCCTGGTCGACGAGGACTACGCGCGGGCCGAGAACCTGATCAACGAGGGCAAGCTCGACGAGGCGCTCCCCATCCTCGAGCAGATCCGCGAACGCACCAGCCTCTCCAGCCGCAAGGCCGAGATCACCGGCAGGATCACGGAGATCCGCGAAGCTCAGAGCTTCAACCGTTTCGTCGACAGTTACAACCAGGCGGTCTTGCTCGCCAACCAGGGGGATGTCAAAGGCGCCATCGCCATCCTGGAGCCCCTGATCGAGACCACCCAGGACCCCACCCAGGTCGAACGAGCCCGCTCGCTGGTCCAGCGGCTCAAGGGATCAGAGAAGAAGCGCCCCCATTGATATATAACTCTTTCTGATATATCCCCTTCTGACAGGACTGACACGTTGACACACCTCTGACAGAGATCCCCGCCGATCTCTGTCAATTCCTCAATCTGTTTGGTATCAATGGTTTACGGCCCCTGAGCACTTGGCAGGGTCCTTGCTCTTACCTTCTCGCGGAAGTCGAAGTAAAAAGGGAGAGCATATGTACAAAAAGCTTTTTATTCTCATTTCGGTCTTGATCCTTTCCATCACTTGGATCTTCACCGGCGCGGCCGAAGCCCAGCTCCGGCCGTCCTCGGCGGTCCTGCTGCCCTATTTCGAGGTGGATCTGGCGAACCCCGGCAAGACGACGGTGTTCGCCGTGGGCAACGTCCTCAACCAGCCCGTGGACATCCATATCGAGATGCGGACCAACTGGGGCATCCCGATCTTCGACCTGCCGGTCAAGCTCGGGCCCCGTGAGGTCCGGTCGTTCAACCTGCGCGACTGGATCGTCCAGGGCGACGCCCCCGGCCGCACCCTGAAGGCGGCCGAGAAGGCCCACGCGAAGGCGGCCCTGACCGGTCAGAAATCGCCCAAGGACAATCTTTACTATTCGACGGCGGTGGCAGACGGCCTGGCGGTGGGCTCCATCGTGATCCGCACACAGCCGAACGAGCCGCCGGGAGCGCTCTGGGGCGACTTTCTGCTGATCGATTCGTCTCTCCGCATCTCCATGGGTGACGATCTGGTCAATCTCGAGCGGTCCGCGGGCTGCCAGGCCCAGGTCCAGTCCACGCAGCTCTGCAGTCACCATGCGCTCCGGTTTGTCTCCGGGAAAGCGTTCAATCTCGACACCCAGGTCCTGGTCTGGACGGACCGTTCGGCCCAGCCGTCGAAGACTCCGTTTCCGGAGAGCCTGAGAGTGGTCCTGGACGGCACCGCCTTCAACGAGGCGGGCACGGCCATGAACGACGTCCACCTCCGGCTGCTGCCGCTCCAGGTGGTCTCCATCAACTCCCTGGGCCTGAAGGAGCCTTTCGGCTGGATCGACATCGAGTCCGAAGAGCCCGTGTTCATCGGCCTCCACTTCGACTCGCTCCGGACCGACGGCGCCGCTCTCCAGACCTACTGCCTGCCCACCCCTCTGCTGCCGCCGCCCGACGGCCCGCGGATCGAGATCGAGAAGCGGACCAACGGCCAGGACGCCAACGCCGCCCCCGGCCCCTCGATCCCCGTCGGCTCTCCCGTCCTCTGGGAGTACATCGTGAGGAACACGGGCAACACCCGCCTGACCCAGATCGACGTCGCGGACGACCGTGGCGTGCAGGTGATCTGCCCGAATGACGCTCTCAACCCCGGCGAGTCGATGACCTGCACGGGCCAGGGCACGGCTGTGGCCTGCCAGTACGAGAACCTCGGCACCGCCACCGCCAGGACGCCGTCCGGCGACGACGTGACCGATGACGATCCGAGCCACTACTTCGGCAGCCAGAACGCGAAGATCGACATCGAGGCGGCCATCAACGGCAACGACGCGGACAACGCCCCGGGCCTGCTGATCCCGCAGGACTCCCCGACGCAGTGGACCTACACCGTGACCAACAACGGCGACGTCAACCTGGCGGAAATCAAGGTCACCGACGAGAAGGGCGTCGTCCTCTCCTGCCCGAAGACGAGCCTGCGGCCCGGCGAGTCCATGGCCTGCACGGCTTCCGGCACCGTGGGCGCCGGCCCCTACGCCAGCGTGGGAGCCGCCACGGCCAAGCCCCCCTGCGGACCGGACGTGAGTGACAACGACCCCGTGCACTACACCGGCCAGGACAACCCTCCGGGCCTGAAGATCGAGAAACGGACCAACGGCCAGCGCTACACCCAGGCCCCGGGCGCCAGCGTCGCCATCGGCAGCGCCGTCACCTGGTCCTACATCGTCACCAACACCGGCGCCGTGGCTCTCACCAACGTGATCGTGACGGACGACAAGGTCGGCCCCATCTCCTGCCCCAAGGCCACTCTCCAGCCCGGCGAGTCCATGACCTGCACGGCCAACGGCACCGCCACCGCCTGCCAGTACAGCAACACCGGCACTGCCATGGGCACGCCGCCGAGCGGCCCCAGCCTCACGGCCCAGGACTGGAGCTTCTACTTCGGCCAGGTCCACCCGGCGATCGACATCGACAAGCGCACCAACGGCCAGGACGCTCCCGTGGCGCCCGGACTCATGATCAACGCGGGGAGCCCTGTCCAGTGGACCTACATCGTCAAGAACACCGGCGACGTGGTCCTCACCAACGTGGCGGTGACCGATGACAAGGGCGTGGCCGTCTCCTGCCCCAAGACCACGCTCCAGCCCGGCGAGACCATGACCTGCACGGCCAACGGCACGGCCACCAGCGGCCAGTACCGGAACGTCGGCACCGCCGCCGGCTCTCCACCCTGCGGCTCCGCGGTCAGCGACAGCGACGCCAGCCACTACTTCGGTAAGGATGAAAAGCCGGGCCTGACGATCGAGAAGCGGACCAACGGCCAGCGCTACACCCAGGCCCCGGGCGCCAATGTCGCCATCGGCAGCACCGTCACCTGGTCCTACATCGTCAAGAACACCGGCAACGTGACCCTCACCAACGTGCGGGTGACGGACGACAAGGTCAGCTCCATCTCCTGCCCCAAGACGGTGCTCGAGGCCGGCGAGTCCATGACCTGCACGGCTTCCGGCAAGGCCGCCGCCTGCCAGTACAACAACACCGGCACCGCCTTGGGTACGCCGCCGAGCGGTCCGGACGCCTCGGCTCAGGACTGGAGCTTCTACTACGGCCAGATCCATCCGGCGATCGGCATCGACAAGCGCACCAACGGCCAGGACGCCCCCGTGGCGCCCGGACCGATGATCGACGTGGGGAGCCCCGTCCAGTGGACCTACACCGTGACGAACTCCGGCGACGCGGCCTTGAGCAACGTGACCGTGACCGATGACAAGGGCGTGGCCGTCTCCTGCCCCAAGACCACGCTCCAGCCCGGCGAGTCCATGACCTGCACGGCCAACGGCACCGCCATCGCCGGCCAGTACCGGAACGTCGGCTCCGTGGCCGGCACCCCGCCCTGCGGCCCCGCCGTCAGCGACAGCGACCCCAGCCACTACTACGGCAAGCACGACGAGCCGGGCCTGACGATCGAGAAGCTGACCAACGGCCAGCACTACACCCAGGCCCCGGGCGCCAGCGTCGCCCCCGGCAGCACCGTCACCTGGTCCTACATCGTCAGGAACACCGGCAACGTGACCCTCTCCAACGTGCGGGTGACGGACGACAAGGTCGGTTCCATCTCCTGCCCCAAGACCACGCTCCAGGCCGGCGAGTCCATGACCTGCACGGCGTCCGGCAAGGCCGCCGCCTGCCAGTACAGCAACACCGGCACCGCCGTGGGTACGCCGCCGAGCGGATCCGACGTCTCGGACCAGGACTTGAGCTACTACTTCGGCCAGGTCCACCCGGCGATCAGCATCGACAAGCGCACCAACGGCCAGGACGCCCCCGCGGCGCCCGGACCGGCGATCAACGTGGGGAGCCCCGTCCAGTGGACCTACATCGTCAAGAACACCGGCGACGTGGCCCTCAACAGCGTCAAGGTGACCGATGACAAGGGCGTGGCCGTCTCCTGCCCCAAGACCACGCTCCAGCCCGGCGAGTCCATGACCTGCACGGGCAACGGTACGGCCACCGCCGGCCAGTACAAGAACGTCGGCACCGCCACCGGCACCCCGGCCGCCTCCTGCGGCTCCGCCGTCAGCGACAGCGACGCCAGCTACTACTACGGGAAGACCCAGTCCTACCAGGGCTGCACCCCCGGCTACTGGAAGAACCACACGGACTCCTGGCCGCCCACCGGCTACTCCCCCGCACAGCTGGTGAAGAGCGTCTTCAGCCAGTCCTCGAGCTACCCCTCGCTCGGCAACTCCAGCCTGCTCGCGTCCCTCTCCTTCCAGGGCGGCTCCACACTGGAAGGCGCGGCCGGGAACCTCCTGCGGGCCTCCACCGCGGCCCTGCTCAACGCCGCGCACCCCGGCGTCAACTATCCACGGTCCGTGGCCAGCATCCTCTCCGATGTCAATGCGGCCATCGCCAGCAATAGCCGCGACACGATGCTCGCGCTCGCCTCGGCCCTGGATGACGACAACAACCGGGGGTGCCCGCTGAACTAGACCGGAATCGATCTGCAGCGCATCTCCCCTTGCTCCCCCGGCGGTTCCTGCCGCCGGGGTCTTTTTTTATCTTCTTGCCTGAAACGCGATCCCGCCGCTAAACTGCTGGCGAATGACCGAAACGTTTGGCCTCACCGTCGAGCAGCCTGCATGGGAAGGCTCAGCCGCCGTAGGTGAACGGCGCCGGCAGGCCCGGGCGAGGATCCCTGCGCTCACGATCCTCTATCACCCCGACCTGGGCCGGGTGGGAGAACGGGCTCTCCTGGGGGAGCTGCTGTCGGGCCGCACCGCACACCTCTCCCGCCTGGAGCCGGGGTTCGAGCCCCCCGGACGCCGGGAGCTCCGCCCGCTCGGCGACCGCCATCTCAGCCGCTCCCCGCTCCAGCTCAGCCGCACCGGCGACGGCGGCCTCCGTCTCTCCCCGGGAGAGACCCGGACGCGTGTCATGGCCGACGGCGCGCCCCTCCAGGAGACCTGCACCTTTGCGGGCCACGACGTCGAACGCGGCATCGTGCTGGAGCTCGCGGACCGCGTGGTGCTGCTCCTGCATACATTCCCGGCGAACCTGGCTCAGGTGCCGGCCCAGGCGTCCGAGCGGTTCGGGCTCGTGGGCGACAGCGAGGCCATCCTGCGCGTACGCGCCGAGGTCCGCCGCGTGGCCGACCTCGAAGTACCCGTGCTCCTGCGCGGCGAGACCGGCACCGGCAAGGAGCTCGTGGCCCGCGCCATCCACCAGGCCAGCCGGCGGCAGAACGGTCCCTGCCTGTGCGTCAACATGGGGGCGATCCCCGGCTCGCTCGCGGCCTCCGAGCTGTTCGGCGCGGCGAAAGGAGCCTTCACCGGCTCCGTGCGCGACCAGGTGGGCTACTTCCAGCGCGCCCACGGCGGCACCCTGTTCCTGGACGAGATCGGCGAAGCCCCTCCCGAGGTCCAGGTCCTGCTGCTGCGCGTGCTGGAGACCGGCGAGGTCCAGCGCGTGGGGGGCCTCGACCCGCAGCGCGTGGACGTGCGGCTGATCGCGGCCACGGACGCCAACCTCGAGCAGGCCATCGCGGACGGCCGCTTCCGCGCCCCCCTGCTCCACCGGCTCTCCGGCTACGAGATCCTGGTCCCGCCCCTGCGGGAGCGCCGCGACGACTTCGGCCGGCTCTTCTTCCACTTCCTGCGCGAGGAGCTGCGGACGACCGGCGAGGAGCACCGGCTGTTGTCCGCGGCGGGGGAAGATTCCCCCTGGATGCCCGCTTCGGTCGTGGCCCGGCTCGCCCGCTGCCACTGGCCCGGCAACGTCCGGCAGATCCGCAACGCCGCGCGCCAGATCGTCATCGACAGCCGCTCCGCCGAGACCGTCCAGATCGGTCCGCAGATCGAAAAGCTCCTGCGCGAGGCCGCGCCGCCGTCCGGATCGAGAACGCCCACCCCGGCCGATGCCGAGCCCCACAGGATCGCTCCGCTCCCGGAAGAGCCGCTGCCCCTCCGCAAGCGGGCCGGGGCCATGACCTACCGCTCCCCCGCCGGGGTCACCGAAGCCGAGATCCTGGAAGCCCTGCGCGCCTGCCGCTGGGAGCTGAAGCCCGCCGCCGAGCGCCTCGGCATCTCCCGCCCCTCGCTCTACCTGCTGATCGAAAAATTCCCCTCGATCCGCAAGGCCGGCGACCTCACCCGCGCCGAGATCCTCGAAGCCCAATCGGCCTGCGGCGGCGATCTCGAAGCCACGGCCGACCGCCTGGAAGTCTCGAAAAAAGGCCTCCAGCAGCGGATGGCTCAGCTCGGGATGGGGTGAGGAGCCCTCCGCGCTTTTACCGGTCAACGTCGTGTGAAGCGAGCCCGCTGCCCCGCTGCTTCGGGCAGCGGCGATTTCGGGGGTTCCAGCAGGGGTGCTTGGCAAGACGCTTCGTGTGCCCTGATGTCCCGGACGATCGCGTCAAAATCGTACTGAAACCGCTCCATGTACTCTTCTCGTTGCTTGTGAAGCCGTTCTACAACCGGATCAGTAATCATTTTCAACTCCTAAGAGCTCTTCACTTCCCCGGCAACAGGCTCACCAGCACGTCCTTCAGCCGCTCGGCGAAGCTCGCCGTCAGCGACCAGGGGCTGGGCTGGCGGAGCACGTGGAGCGTGCCTTGCTGATCGAGGATCTCGTAGGTGCTCGCCTCTCCTTTACGGAAGAAGCGTAAGGTCACCCGGGCCTCCCCCACCCGCAGGCCCGTCACCGTGATCTCCGGCAGCCAGGCCGGCAGGTGGGGATCGACCAGCAGCATCTTGAGCGGCGCGTAGGGATAGAGGCCGAGCAGGCTCTGGATCATGCAGAAGACCGCTGACGCCGACCAGGCCTGCGGGGAGTTGGCCTGCGGATAGAGCGCCGGGAACGGGTGCTCCGCGTCGCGGGCGTGGCCGCTGAACGCTTCCGGCAGGCGGTAGAAGTCGAACAGTCGCGCCGCTTCGAACATCCCCCGGCAGACCGTCTCCAGCTCCGCGTGCAGGCCGAAGCGCAGGAACCCGAGGGCGAAGCTGGCGTTCTCCACCGGCCAGACCGAGCCGCGGTGATAGCTGTACGGATTGAACGCCGGATGGCGGGACGAGAGCGTCCGCACGCCCCAGCCGCTCCAGAGGTCGTCCGCCATCAGCCGCCGGGCCGTACGCTCGGCGAGCGAGGCGTCCACGATTCCCGCCGCCAGGCAGTGCCCGGGATTCGAGCCGATCGACCGGATCGGCCGCCCCGCGGCATCGAGGCCCATGGCGAAGAAACCCTCCTCCTCCATCCAGAAAGCCTCGTTGAACCGTTTCTTCAGCTCCCCCGCCTCGTGGAACAGACGCCGGGCCTCCTCCTTCTCGTCCAGCCACCAGAGCGTCTCCGAGAGATGGAGCTTCGCCACGTAGACGAACGCCTGCTCCTCGCACGTGGCGATGGGCGGCGAGACCGGCGCGCCGTCCGCGTCCACGATGGCGTCCGGCGAATCCTTCCACGCCTGGTGGAGCACGCCCTGGGACGAGCGGGTCTGGTAATCGTAGAAGCCGTCGCCGTCCCGGTCGGAAAACCTTTCCAGCCAGCGCAGCGCGTCCAGCGCGGGGCGCACGAAGGGCCGGACGCGCTCGCGGTCGCCCGTCCAGTGCCACAGCTCCGAGACCAGCACGGGATAGAAGCCGGAAGTCGTGATCGAGCCGTAATAGCGGCCCCGCGGGTTGAAGCCGAGCGCCGCGAGCGGCCCGGTGTGGGCCTCGTGCAGCATGCGGCCGGGCTGCTCGTCGCGCCAGTCGTTCACCTCCCGGCCCTGGAGCTTGGCGAGCGCCCGCAGGCTGCCGTCCATCATCTCGGGGCCCAGCACCGCCGCCTGCCAGGAGGCGGTGAGCGCGTCCCGGCCGTAGAGCGCGACGTACAGGGGAAGCCCCGCGGCCAGAGTCCAGGAATGCTCTTCCTCATCGAGATCGCCGAGACGAAGGCTGGCCAGGTCCCGGCGGGCCTGCTCCAGCGCGCCGATCACCACCGGCGCCAGCGTCTCGCATTCGGGCGTGGAAAACCTTGCTGATCCGGCGAGGAACCGCTCCTGTTTCTCGGAGACCTCATGCCCCACGCCGCCGGCAACGTCCACGATCTCGGGAACGATCTCCAGCCGGGCGCGCCATGTGCCGAGCGGCGGCAGCTCGACATGAAAGGTCAGACCGCCCTCTCCGCAGGACGGCGGCGAATCCGATTCCGCGACGCGGATTCGCACCCCGCGGTTGATCCAAGCGGAGCGATTCTCAGCGAGATATTGAAAAACGAGCTCCCGGACGCCATCCCAGCGCCGGTCGATCTCTCCATGCTGCCGACGTCCATCCATGGTCTCGCCCTGATCCGCGAAGTCCGCGTCCAGATCGATCGACAGATCAAACGCCGTGGCCTGCTGGCTGAAATTGGTCAGCGCGACGTCTTCCCACAGAACGCTCGACACGGTGCGCGTCAGCAGCAGCTCCAGCGTCTGCTCCGAAGCCGGCTCCATGTGGCCGCTTCCCTCGTCCCGCTCTCCCGGATCGGCTCCGGGCGGCAGCAGCACGTAGTACCCCGTCCACGAGCCCTGGGTCACGTTGGAAAGCGCCACCGGCTTCGGAGGCTGGCCGTCGATCAGGAATCGATGCCGGGAGAGGAGCCGCGTCTGGTGTACGAAGAGGCCGCGGTTACGACCGCCGGACAACTGACCGCCGGACAACCGACCATCGTCGAAAAACCCGTCCCGGTCCGTGGCCAGCACAATCCGCCCGTGGCTGACCACCACGAGGTCTTCCCAGGGACGGAGCCGGATCAGCTCGTCACGCCGGTCGGTCACTCATCGCCTCGCTTTTCAAGCAATTCATCATCCAGTGGAGGTACCATGGCCCCATGAACATTCTCGTCCTCAACTGCGGCAGCTCCTCGCTCAAGTTCCAGGTCATTGCCACGGACCTCGAGGCCATTGAGCATAACGCGGACCGCGAGCTGGCCCGCGGCCTCGTCGAGCGGATCGGCAGCGAGGCGCTCCTGTCCCTGCGGGCCGGAGGACGGGCCGCTCAGCGCCTCGCCACGCCCTTGCGCGACCACCGGCAGGCCCTGGACTACGCCCTGCGCTGGCTCGTCTCCCCCGAGGCCGCGGTGCCGGGCCTGAGCTCCCTGGCGGACATCCATGCCGTGGGGCACCGGGTCGTCCACGGCGGCGAAAAGCTCACGCGCTCCGTGCAGATCGACGACGCCGTCATCGAGCAGATCGAAGACTGCATCGACCTCGCCCCCTTGCACAACCCGGCGAACCTGCGGGGAATCCGCGCCGCGCGCGAGCTCTTCGGCGTGGGGATTCCCCAGGCGGCCGTCTTCGACACCTCGTTCCATTCCACCATGCCGCCGGAGTCGTTCCTCTACGCCCTCCCCTACCAGCTCTATGTCCGCCACCGCGTGCGCCGCTACGGCTTCCACGGCACCTCGCACCGCTTCGTGGCCTTCCGCTACCGCCAGCTCACGGGCCGGTCCCACGAAGAGACGAACCTCATCACCCTCCACCTGGGAAACGGCTGCTCCGCCTGCGCCATCCGCAAGGGAGATTCCCTGGAGACCTCCATGGGCCTCACCCCCGCCGAAGGCCTCGTCATGGGAACGCGGAGCGGCGACCTCGACCCGTCCCTCCTCGAATTCCTCCACCACAAGGAAGGGATGAGCTTCGACGAGCTCGACACCCTTCTCAACAAGCGTTCCGGCCTCCTGGGCATCTCGGGCCTCACCAACGACATGCGCGAGCTGCTCGCCGAAGAAAAGGAAAATCAGGACCGCCGCGCCCGCCTCGCCATCGACATCTTCTGCCTGAGGATCAAGAAGTACCTGGGAGCCTACCTGGCCCGGATGAACGGCGCCGACGCGATCGTCTTCACCGGCGGCATCGGCGAGAACTCCCCCGAGATCCGCCGCCGCATCTGCGCCGATCTCGACTTCCTGGGCATCGCCGTGGACCCGGCAAAAAACGAAGAGATGGCCGCCGGCCGGGAAGGCGAGATCGGCGCGGAAGGGACGCGGGTGCGCCTCTACGTCATCCCCACGAATGAGGAGCTGCTGATCGCCCGGGATACGATACGGTGCATCCTCGACGCGCCACGGCGGTGGTAGGGATACCAGGGTACACTACGCAGGATGGAGTCGAGGTGAAGCCGATGACAACCACAGACTTGGTTCAGGGCAAACGGACAGAGATCCTGGAGATCGCCAAGCGGCACGGGGCCGTCGACGTGCGCCTCTTCGGCTCCGCCGCGCGAGGGGAAGCGCGATCTGACAGCGATATCGACCTTCTCGTAAAGCCGGGACCGAAGACGTCCCCCTGGTTCCCGGCAGGACTGATCCTGGATTTGGAAGAGCTTCTGGGACGCAAGGTAGACGTGCTGACCGAAGGGGCTCTTCACTGGTACATCCGCGACCGGATCCTGGCGGAGGCGGTTCCGCTGTGAAAGACCAGAGGCTGTATCTGGTCCAGATGATCGAACGCGCGGATCGAATCTTCGACTATACCGAGGGAGGGCGCGACGAGTTCCTCAGCGACCCCAAGACTCAGGACGCGGTGCTGCGCAGCTTCGAGATCCTGGGCGAAGCCGCCAAACGGGTCTCGCAGGAAATCCGAGACCGGGCGCCCGAGATCCCCTGGCGCAGCGTGGCGGGCTTCCGGGATGTGCTGATCCATCAGTACGAAGGTGTAGACCTCGAGATCGTCTGGAAACGGATCACGGAAGACCTCCCATCTTTGAAGGCTTCGCTCCATACACTATTGAAACAGCTCGAAGAAACCACTTGATCCAGGTGCCGCCGCGCTCGGAGGCGTGACATGTGGATGGGGCTACGCCCGTGTATAGGAAGCCTCGACCGCCAGCTCTTCCTTCCCGCCCTCGCTCTCGGGCCAGACGTTGAACATGACGAGGCGCAGCGTTGCTCCATCCTCTGGCGTGACGTCGATGCGCCATCCCCAGTCCGGACCGGGAGGCGCCGCGTACGAGCCGCGCACCGAGAGCGTGCGCCCCTCCGGACGTGGCCCCGCGCAGGCCATCACCTTGTTGCTCATGTGGAACGTGTCGATCCAATGCGCGGTGACAGTGTCCGCGCCCTTGTCGAAACCGATTAGCATCGAGCCTTCCTGGGGCTTGCCCTGGTAGCTCCACGTGTAGTCCACGCGGACGAACCGGCCGCCGAGCACCGGGGTCACCGTGAGATCGGACTGCGAGTCTTCCGATATGTTGTTGTGCGGGTCCTGCAACGAGCTCGTGCCGCGCCAACTCCCGGCGCAGACGCCCAAGCCATCAAGAATGCTCATCGAAGAACCTCCCAGAATCGATCACGTTAAACCATCACCGAGCGCGTCCGCAGGAGCGGCCCGGCAAGAGACTCGTCTCCCTGGATCAGAACCTTTTCCCGCGCGGCTTCCGGCGGCAGCGCGTTGTAGAAGAGGCGCCAGACGAGCGCAGGCTCCACGGTCACCCACGTTGCCGGACGGTCCGCCTCGCCGCGGTACAGCCCCCACCGCCCATTTTCCCGTACGAGCGTCCAGGCCCATCCAGGATCTCCAGGCACGGCGAGCGTGAGCGCCGCGCCTTCCGGGGCCGCTACATCCCTGTACGCGTGCGGCAGGGCGCGGACCGAAAAATCAAGCAGCGGGTCCAGCCAGCGGGGATCGAGCAATCCGGACAATCCCACCGCGTCCCGGATCTGCATCTGGTGATGCCACCACTCCGTGTACTCCCGGCCGGTGTCCATCCAGTTCTCCGACCGCCCTTCCCCGGCCCACGCCACGGCAAACACCGCTGGCGCCTGTGGATCCAGACCTTGCACCAGCTCCACCATCCAGGAGCCGGCCATGGCGAGGAGATCCGTCAACAGCCGTGGGCTCAGCCGCCGTCCATACGCAACCCCGGTCGCATTGAGATCGTTGATGAGCCCCACGAGATCACCATAGGAGTTGATGGGCCGGTCTGGCGCGAGGAGGTGGCCGTCGCGATACACGGACACCTTGCGCAGGGCGCCGTCCAGCAGGTGAGCCGCCACGTCCCGCACCCGCCAGGCCCCCGCCACCGTGGGCCGCTCCCAGTCCGCAGCCGAAAGACCGCGGAGCAACGCCATCAGCTCGCCGTGAAGAGGCGCGAACAGATCCGCTACATCCCGAGGCGGGAGAGGTTCAAGGGGAGGCATGAGGTGAAGACTATCGCACCCCTCCTTCGAAGCGGCGGGATTACCGCCAGGGACTGCCCACCACGATGTAGAAGGCACGGTCCCCCTCGCTGCTCCAGGCGAAGTCGAGACCTGTCTGCAGCCCCATCACCCGGGCGACGAGATAACGAAAACCCACCCCGCCGGTATAGACGTCCCGGCTGGCCTCGCCGCGGATCCGGGAGTCGTTCGCCGCCCGCCCCGCCCCGGCGAAGGCGACGAGCGTCCACCGGTCGCCGACATTCCAGTCGATTTCCGGCTCGGCCGAAAAGACCTCCTGGCCCAGGAAAGCCATGACGGGCACGCCGCGCAGCGGGATGAAGGGCTTGGCATAGAAAGGCGCTCCGTCTTCGATCCAGTTGCCGTCGACGCGCAGGCCGAAACCCAGCGGACCCCGGACCCAGTGGCCGGTGTAGAGGACGTCCACCCGGAAGAACTCATCCTCCCCGCCGAACAGCTCTCCGAAGTAAGCAGGCCGCAGATCGAGGCGCTGGCCTTTCGTGGGAGTGATGATGCTGTCGCGGGAGTCAAAGCCCAGGAAAAGCCCCAGCCCCCCAATCGTCGAGGCGCCGGAAAGCGGACGCTCCAAAGGCGGGTCCTGCCCCGCCAGGCTGACTTCCGACTCGGCGTAGACATAGCGGAGTCCGATCCGCGTGTGGGCCGATGCTTTGCGGCTGCCCTCGAGGAGGAGAAAGTTGGTGTCGATCAAATATTTGAGCGACCGGTCGGCGTCGAGCTCCGGAGAGAGGCCGGCGGATTCGAGGTCGAACGAAGCGCGGCCGGCGAAACCCAGGAACCTCCACGTGTCCCTCTTCCAGGAGTGGAAATGGCCGCCGCCGCCGCCCTGGCTTCCATCGGAGGTGAGGAAACCGGCGAGCACGCTCACCGACGGGAGGACGAGCTGGCCGCCGCTCCGGTCGGGCGGCTTGTGAAACCAGACCGGAGCGAGGCCGCCGCCATAGCCCACGGCCGGCTCCGTGATGAGGATCGGGATCGGCAGGAACCGGCCGCGGGAGAGCACCCACTCGCTGACGTCGAAACGGCCATCCTCGTCATCGGTGAGAAGGTCACGGAAGCTCTTCTTCGGGGGCTCAGAAGCCGCCTCGGCGGTGGCCTGCCCCAGCGCCGGCGCCGCCAGCAGAAGGCAGGCCGCGAAAGCGAGCCGTAGCGGCCATCCCCCGCCCTCTCTCTTCCGGATAGAAAACCTCCGTTCCCAGGAGAAACACCCTGCGGAGCCCAGCATAGGAGGCGGCCGCGGGCATCACAATTGGACTTATGGGAAGGGGACTGTAGGACTTCAGGCCCATGGATGCCATGGACCAAGGTTCAATTGCCGTCTCAATCCCACAGTACAGATCAGGGCACTTCCGACGGTCTGGTTGCTGGACCACTTCCTGTTATGACTGCGGATAGTCTCAATCCCACAGTACAGATCAGGGCAGTTCCGACCTGGCCGTGGTCCACCTGGGCATCATGTTGCTGCAACGGTTTGTCTCAATCCCACAGTACAGATCAGGGCAGTTCCGACGACGACATCGGCGTGATGGCGACTCCGGCGGCCTTCCAGTCTCAATCCCACAGTACAGATCAGGGCAGTTCCGACTATGTGTTGACCCAAGATGTGTTCTTCGCCGTTAAAGAGTCTCAATCCCACAGTACAGATCAGGGCAGTTCCGACGACGGCTTCGATCACGACTCCAGCTTCGGCGACCTTCGAGTCTCAATCCCACAGTACAGATCAGGGCAGTTCCGACGCTTCCGATCTGGCGGCGGTCAAGGTCCGGGACGGCGACGAGAAGTCTCAATCCCACAGTACAGATCAGGGCAGTTCCGACAGTGGCGGCTCTATCTCATTTTGAACCAGTGGGTTAGAGGGCCGATTTCTGTTACCTC
This sequence comes from uncultured Acidobacteriota bacterium, assembly GCA_963832495.1. Lineage (GTDB taxonomy): Bacteria > Acidobacteriota > Thermoanaerobaculia > Multivoradales > UBA5704 > DATARR01. Next base: position 203,311 of record CAWHUF010000010.1, read on the forward strand.
CTCCCGGAGGCTTCGCCGGAGGGCCGGAGAGGCCGTCGGGGAGCACGGAATCTGGAGGTTAAGCCATTGGGGGAGCTGGGGTTAGAGCTCGAGCTGTTACCTCCCCGCCAAAATGGCATTTTGGCCGTGGCATGTTTCTTGTCAGGCATGCCTTTTGCCGCCCGATTCGTCCGTTTTCAAAGAAGATCCTTCAGGGGTCCATTCTACGCCTCATTCCGGAACTCTTCAAGGTGCGGAGGAGGGACTTAGAGCACCTAACAAACCGGTGGCTGACCGGCCCAACGGGCCGGGAGATTCTAGCCCAGGGATGAGGCCGAAGGCCGATTCCCTGGGGAAGAAAGCCCCGTCCACCCCAGCGGCCCGAAGGGTCGCGAGAAATCTCTGCCGGGATCAGCTCAGCTTCGGTTCAGCCGAGCTTCTCGCGGCCCTTCAGGCCGCTTTGATGATCTCTCTTCCCTTACCCAGGGCATCGGCCTACGGCCGAAGCCCTGGGCTAGAATCTCCCGGCCCGTTGGGCCGGTTTTGTTAGGCGCTCTGAGGATTCGCGCGCGATAGTGAGTTACCATTCTGGAGGGGGCCTTGAAGCAGCGCGAGGGGGAATCGCTGGACTGGGGAGGCCTAAGGCTTCTGGAAAGGTCTCCAGATCCCATTCCCCCGAAATTGCGCCGCATTCCCTGTCTGCCGGATCGCGGAGGAAGGAGGTAACGCCCCATTCCCCATCCATCAACTGGCATTCCCCACGGGGAATGAGAGCGAAAAGGGTTGTACAGAGGCGTTCCCCGTTTCTCGCACTTCATTCCCCTTGGGGAACGGCCCGTTGTCGATCCTTTCGATGCCATTCCCCACTCGTCCTGGACGGCAAAGGATAGGGAATGCTTCATCATGAAGGGGGAACGCCTTGTTCCCCGGAGACCTCAACGCGTTCCCCGGGGGGAATGCGCTGGAAAGAGCGGGGAATGCCTCGTTCTCCGGAGCTTTCATCCCATTCCCCCTGGGGAATGAAGCTCTACGCCTCTTTCTCTCCCTCGACCGCCTTGTCAAAGCCCGGCGGGGAACCGGGTGTCCACGTTAGCCGCGGAGTTTACCATCTCCTTGGCCGCCGTCACGTAGGGGAGCAGGGAGACTAGGCCGCCCTTGACCAGCTTGAGCTTGCCGCGCATGAGCCCGGGGATGGGCTCGAGGTCGTGGTCGAGCACGCGCTTCCAGGTGGAAGGGTCGGCGCTGATGATGTAGTGGGCGCGCTCGATATCAGCCGGCTGGGCGGAGCGCGCCTCGCGGCAGTCCCCCTCGAAGAGGTCGAGGTAGACGGAGCGCTCGGGCAGGCCGAGCTTCGCGTCGGCCTTCATGGTGAGCACCATGGGCCATTTCCAGGTACGGGCGGCCTTGCGGTAGTCCTCGTTGGCGTTGATCTGGTCCCCGCAGGCGACAGCCCACTCGTGGGTGAACATTTCGTAGGACATGGAGAGCCTCCCTCGTTTCCGGGGGAAGCTTATAACGGCCGGGCCGAAGCCCAGAGGCTCGGACCGGGAAAACGCGGCGCCCGTCCGTCCAACATGAGGAGGAGCTTTTGATCTCCAGAATTTAAAAGTGTCTCTTTGTCTTTGCTTTAATCCCATGCTACTACTGTCTGACAAGGGAAGAGCTGCGGTCTCATTGTTGGGAAGACATTCTGCAATGAAGGGATAACACCATGGACAAAGAAGCAACCCAACCCAACAAAGGGACGGCCGATCGCCTTCTCGGCAAGCTGCGGCTGCCCGCGGCGCTCTGCCTGGTGGGAATTCTGACTCTCGGCTGCTACTACTTCTTCTTCGTCCAGAACAAATACAACTATCTGACGGGGCGGGACTTCCGATTCCTTGCCGCGATCGGCACGCAGCTCGAGACCTCCCTGCAGACCCGCAGCCGGCTGCTGGAAAACCAGATCGACCGGGAGGCCCTTGAAAAAGCCGCGACGGATGAGGAAAAAAAGAGCCAGCTCCAACGAAACCTGGAGACGTCCTTCGAGACGGTGAAGCTCTTCGACCCGCCCCCGCGGTCAGCCTCAGTCTTTGAAAAACCACGCCTCTTTCTGGAGCGGGTCTCCCACGAGACCTGGGTCCACGCGTACTACACCATCCCGGTGAAGGGAAAGGAAGAGAAAGAGCCTCTGCTCCACAGCTCTTTCAAGCTGCAAAGCCTGGCGGAGCCGTTGTTCCGCTCGCGCAAGGCTTTCGACGCCGTGCTCCTGGCCGACGCGAAAGGAAAGGTTGTCTACAGCCAGGGCGACCGGGATCTCAGCGTTACGAGCCTGAACCTGCTGCTGGACAAGAGCAACTCGATCAAGACCCGCTTCAGGAAAGAGTCCGTCAATCCCGGCCGGTTCCTGCACGGCTCCAGTGAGTCCTACTCCGTCGAGTTGAACGGCCGGGAGTACCGCTTGTTCGTGGAGCCCGTGAGCCTGCCGATGCAGGGGCTCAAGAGCCATGAACCCGGCAAGCCGGTCACCGATGGGAACGCGGTCTGGCTGGTCTGCGGCCTGGTGCCCAAGAAAGAGTTTCTCTACAAGAGCATGGCGACGTCCTCAGCCCTTCTCTCCACGCTCATGGGCCTGCTCCTTCTCGCGGCCCTGAGTTGGCCTTTCCTGAAGCTGGTCCTCATCGGCGAAAGCCAGCGCGTCGGCGTCTTCGACGTGCTCCTCCTGGGAGTCTGCACGATCCTGGGGATTTCGGTCGCTACCCTGTTCCTGCTCCACGCCTGGCATTTCGAAGGCTCGAAGGTGGATTCGAGATACCAGTTGGAGGCCTTCGCGGACAGGATGGAGAACAACGTCCGGACCGAGATCGTCGCCGCGTACAAGGTCTTGCGCGCCTTGGAGCCCAAAGCTTTGCAGAATACGGCCAACGCCAAGGAGGGCGATGAAAAGGATCTGCTGGCGCAGTATCGGGGAGCCTTCAAACCGTACCCCTTGGCACAGATCCTCATCCTGGTGAACAAGGATGGAGAGCAGGTGTACAGAGGCACTGTCAACAAGAAGGCCACCCCACGGTTTCAAGTCCGCGAGAGAGCCTACTTCAAACGCGCCCTGTCCGGAGACCTCTGGGACGTCCACGCCCTCGCGGACGCTAAAACGAAGATCGCGAAAAATCCTTCTATCGCCGACAACACTTTCTACGTCGAATCGGTCGTGGGATGGAGGCTCAGGCGTTCGGGTCGCCATGATCTCCAAGGCGATCCGCCCGGACCGATCGAAGAAAGAAGGCGATCCCAAAGTCGCCGCCCTATCGATGCCCATGATCTCGCTGGTGGATCCGGTCCTTCCTCCCGGCTTCAAATTCGCCGTCCTCGACAGCGAGGATGAGAACGGGCGGGTTCTCTTCCACTCCGACTCGGAGCGCAACCTGACGGAAGATTTCCTGGTCGAAACCGACCAGAACCGGCACCTGCGCTCGGCAGTCCTGGCTCGCCGCGCCGAGACGATGATGATTCGTTACTGGGGAGAGGACTACATGGCCCGCGTGGCGCCGGTCCGGGGCCTGCCCTGGACGATCGTGGTTCTCAAGGACATGCAGATCCCGAGAGCGGTCGACGTCTCCTGGACCTCCACGACGCTCCTGCTGCTCCTTCTCTACACGGGAGCCCTGATCGTCCTGGTCGCGGGCATCCTCGGCGCGCGGCCTTCCTACCGCGCGGAGTGGGTATGGCCCGATCCGCAATCTCTGTCCGAGTACCGCCAGCTCATCGCGGTGTACCTGCTCCTTGTCCTGGGTTCTGTCCTGGCGATCCGGGGAATGCAGGGGTCCAAGCAACTGCTCGGGGCCACTTTCGTATTTCCTGCCCTCACTCTCGTGCTGACCTACCTGAAATTGCACAAGAAGAATCCCGGACGGGGCATCGCCCTGGTGACCGGACTGGTGCTCCTGATCCCGCTCGCGACCGTTCTCTCCCGGGCGTACCGCGACACGAGCGCCTCCTCGGCCTGGCTGATGATGTCGTTCATCCTGGCGGCATTCGCCACCGTCATCGCCGGCAGGCCCTATCCAACCCTCCGGGAGCTTCGGGCTGCGAAGGACCCGCAAGCCGAAGGAGGGGATTCCGCACCGCCACGGCTGGCGACCGAGGGCCTGGACTGGCGGTCGGTCGCGGTTCCCTATCGCCTCGGGGGAGGGCTTCTCCTGCTTCTGATCACCGTGCTGCCGACGATGGGTTTCTTCAAGGTCTCTTATCAGCTTCATTCCGTGAGCCTCCTGCGCCACGGCCAGTTGAAGCTGGCCCTGGAGATGAAGAAGCGCGCGAACCGGGTTGCCAGAGTGGTCGACAAGGTGGCGCCCCCTGAAAGGGAATGCCTGCAGCAGCAGCGCCTCGCCATGCCGGGCTCTCCAGTGGCGCCCTGTTCGTTGAACAGGCAGTTGAGTGGCCTCGACGTCTACGCTGGCGCGTTCCATGGAACCCGCGTCGTGCTCCCGTCGATGCGTACCGCCGCGATGTGTGGGGCGGACTGCCGGTGCAAGCCTCAGGACGCCGGCCCGGAATTCCTTCCTGAAATCATCGAGGACCACCTTCCCCGGTCGTCGGAGCCCGCGGCGGAAATGCGCGAATTGCTCCATGCCAGAGCCTCGGACTGCAGTTGGCATTGGGACGAGGAAGAGAGCGAGTCTTCCTCCTACGTGCTGCACAGCCAGGACTATCCAGGCGGGGGCATTCACCTGGCCTCCAGCCCGAGGCAGCCGGTTCCCGCCGCCCGGTCCGGAGGAACAGAAAAAGGGGTGCATCTGGCTTCCATGATCGGGAATCTCCTGCCGTCAGGCCTTGCCGGCCTGCTCTTCCTGGGCGTCCTGGGCGGCCTGGTCGCCCTGGTGATCCTTTTCATCTCCAAGAGGATCTTCCTGATCGATCTGGTCGAGCCCCTGTGCTTCGAAAAGAACGACGAGAGTCCGGCGACCATCGGGCGGAATCTCTTCCTCGTCGGCAGGAGCCGGAGATGGCAGGAAGACGACAGCAAATTCTTCCGGCTTCGTATCGTGGATCTCGAAGATTCAGAGAAGGGATGGCCCGCCCGCCGTTCCGAGCTGCTCGCCTCCAAAGACGTCATCCTCGTGGATGGATTCGAACACCGCCTGCGGGACGTGGAGTTCAACCTCAAGAAACTCGCCCTTCTCGAGGAGCTGGTGGGCTTGCAGGAACGTACCGTCGTCGTGATCTCCGCGGTCAGCCCGGCGCTGCTTTTCTCCCGGGAAAAGGCTGACAAGACCGTGACCGCCGACTCGATCCCTCTCTCCGTGGAGCGGCGCTGGAGGAATCTCCTCTCCCTGTTCACGATCGCCGAGGACGACCTCCAGGGCTTCTTGAAGCGGGCTGGAGAATCCTCGGATATTCAATCCGAAGTCCTCCGGGCGGAGTGTGGCTTCAACTCCCACCTGCTTCCCATCGCCCGGGACCTGGACCGCCATCGCCACCAGTTCAGCGACGAGCAGATCCTGGAAGAGTTCGGGGAACGGGCCGAAGGTTATTACCAGGCGCTGTGGGCGAGCTGCTCTTCCGGGGAACAGCTCGTCATCGAGCATCTGGCCGAGGAGAGGCTCGTCAATGAGAAGAACCGCCGCGTCATCCGGCGCCTGATGGCACGCGGGTTCATTCGGCGCGAGCCCAATTTCAAGCTGATGAACGAGACTTTCCGGAGGTTCGTGATCTCCTCCAGCCACAAGGCCGAGGTCCTCGCGATCGAAAGAGAGGCGGCTCCCAGTGCATGGGACCGGCTCCGGACGCCGCTCTTTACGGGCCTTGCGGCGAGCATCATCTTTTTCCTGGCGACCCAGCAGGAGCTGCTCGACGGCCTCGCGGCCAGCCTGACCGGCGTCACGGCCGGCCTGCCGGCGATCCTCAGGCTGCTGCACGTCTTCGGCGGCAACCGGCCGGATTTTTCTCGATTGATGAATACAAAATGACTGTGTCTTGAGACGGCGGCCTCGTGGCCCCCTTCTTGCAATCCCCCCTACCGTTCCGGATCCTCCGGACCCCAAGGGAGACTTGCAATGTTCAACAACATCGACCTGCGCGAGCTGGCGCAGATCTCGGGCCCCGAGCGGGCCTTCGTGAGCCTTTACCTCGCAACGCCCGAATCCATGAACGGGCTCAAGGGGCGCATCGACACCATCCGCGCCATGCTCTCGGACGAGCCCGCCGAGCTGGAGCATTTCGAGGAAAACCTGAAGATCGTCGAGACGTGGCTCACCGAGCACAAGTGGGAGACCGACGGCGTCTGCCTCTTCGTCTGCTGGGCCCTGGACTTCGTCCGTGCCTACCCGCTGACCGTCGCGGTGCCGGACATGATCTGGGTGGATTCCTCGCCCTACATCCGTCCCATAGCAGAGCTTCAGGACGAGTATGAGAACTTCGTGGTGGTAGCGGCGGACAACACGGCCTCGCGCATCTTCTTCGTCACCTCGGCCCGGGCGGACCAGGACGCCCGCATCAAGGGGGATGTCAAGAACAACGTCAAGAAGGGCGGCTGGTCCCAGAAGCGCTACGAGCGGCGGCGCACCAATGAGCTGGTCCACTACGCCAAGGAGATCGTGGACGTCCTGACCGAGATCGAGCAGAAGGAGACGTTCGATCGCCTTTTCCTCGTGGGCTCGCAGGAGACCATGGTACAGATCGAGAGCACCCTGACCCCACCGCTCACCGCCAAGCTCGCGGGCACGCAGAATGTGGACTTCAGCTCAGGCGACGATCAGATTTTCGACGCCGCGTTCGAAATGTTTTTCACCGCCGAGCGCGAAGCCGAGACCAGGCTCTGGGAGAAGATCAAGGACGAGTACTGCCGCGGCGGCCTCGCCGTCACGGGTCCGGAGGACGTCCTCAAGGCCATGACCGTGGGCCGGGTCGAGAAGCTCGCCGTCACCCGCGACGCCAAGCTCGCCGGCACCCGCTGCCGCGACTGCGAGAGCCTCTCGACGGGCTCGCGCGAAAAGTGCAAGGTCTGCGGCTCGGCGGACGTCTTCGCGGTCGATCTGGTCAACGAATTCGTGGAGATGCTGGCCTTGACCAGCGCCGAGGCGGACTTCGTGGACCCGATTCCGGGGCTTTCTGAGGCGGGGGAGGTGGCGGCGCTGCTGCGGTATTGAGGCTATCGAGATCGATCCAGACTTAATCCGGGGGCCGCTCACCTGCGATGGCCAGGACGCGCTCCCGGATGTCTCTGGACATCCACATTCCCGCCTCTTCCAGCCCGTCAAGGAGGGGAGCGATCGCGTCGGTCAATCCCTTGGCCTTGGCTTCGAGCAAGACCTTGAGCGTTCCCCAGACCTTCAAGCCGGCAGCCTGTCCAATCCGGCGAGCGAGACCGTCATCCAGCAGTACGATCCGATCCGGGTTCTCGAGCGCCAGTGCCATTGCCGCCAACTCGCCGGCCCCAAGATCAAGCGCCAACCACTCCGAGGGTACGGAGCGGGGCTCCACGATCACGATCCAATCAAGACGCTCGGGCTCAGGGACGTCGTGGCCCCTCCGTCCTCCTTCTCTCAGTTCTTCTACAACGGCCTGGGGAATCCAGATCTCGGAAAACAGCTCCCGAGCCCAGTCCAGGCTTCCAATGCGATGCAGGTATAGAAGAGGAGAGGTGTTGCTGATCGCTCTATCCACGGCCGGCTTCCAGATCCTGAAGCTCGGCCTCCAAAGGGAAGACCTTGTACCGCCCCAGATTCGAGAGGAACTCGACTCTGGACATGCCGGCCAGCTCCGCCGCCCTGCCCGACGAGAGGCGGCCGAGCCGTAGAGCTTGACGGCAGCCAGCATGCGGATCTCGCGGGCGAAGGAGGTCTCGTCCGTCTTCTCGGCCAGCAATACCGTTTCCGGCACGTCGATCAATAGCTGTCGGCTCGACATCAGGTCTCCCTTCCTCCTGGATTGTAACCCGCTTACGGACGGTCCGGCGGCGCAGGCACTTCCAGCACCAGGCTCCCGATCCCCCGCCCGGGCTGCAGGGCATACCGGGCGTCCAGGATGGTGATCCTTGTTCTCCCACCGTCCCCTTCTTCGACCTGATAGAAGGGGAAGCGCGCCCAGTGGAGGAAGATCCGGCCCTCGTAGGTGGACTCGACGGCCTGAACGATCCTGGAGTCCTCGTTCTTCTCCACGAAGGGCGGCGTTCCGGGGAGATAGCGCTGGCCGAGCCAGTCCACGGTGCCCAGGGCATAGCCGGTGCCGGATTCGACCACGATCTGCCGGCGCACGGGCGTCAAGGGGAGAGGGCCGGCCATGAGGCGGCCGTGGCCCAACTCCTCGCGGGCCATCTGGACGGAGGAGAGCTTCACGCCCCACAGGATGAGGATGTAGACGCAGACCAGGGCCAGGGATGTCCGCGCGGGACGCTCGGCCCAGGGTTTTCCTCGCTTCGAGCGGCGGCGGGACCACCACCAGCCGACCCCCAGGGCGAGCCAGATCCAGGGATCGATGATGAAGAGGACGTCACCGTAGTACCAGACGTCCCGGAAGGGCATCAGCCATCTCATCCCGTAGGTGTTCAGCCAGTCGAGGAAAGGGTGGGTGAGGACCGAGACCGTGGCGAGCAAGAGCAGGGCTCCGGGCTTGGCGGGCTCGGCGTCCGGGTGACGCCACCGGCGGATCCAGCGGTCCCAGGCGAGCAGGATCGCCGTTAGGAAGAAGGGCCAGAGGACCAGGGCGAGAAGGCCGTGGGTCCAGCCGCGGCGGAAGCCCAGGGCCGTATCCGGCCCCCAGGCGTAGGCAAGGACGTCCACGTCCGGCAGGTTGGCGCCGATGACGAGGGTGACCGTCGCCAGGACGGTCTTCTTCTTGAGCCCCGCCTCGGCGAGGGCGGCGCCCACGAGGGCATGGCATAGATTGTCCATGAGACGGCCTAGCCTATAGGATGAATTCATGGAGAGGTACGAACCCATGAGCTGGATGACTCTCACGGCCTCCGTGGCCTTGCTCGCTTTCGCTTCCTTCGCCGGGGCTTCCGGCCAGGAGACCTTCGGCATACCCAACGCGACGTTCCCTGAGCCGAGGGTCATGGCGGCCGGCCAGCCCACCGGCGAGCAGCTCCAGCTCCTCTCGGAAGAGGGCTACAAGACGGTGATCGATCTGCGGACCGCCGAGGAGCCCCATGGCTTTGACGAGCCCCAGGCGGCCCGTGAGAACGGCATGGCGTACGTGAACATCCCAATCGACCTCCAGACCCTCGATCAGGCGGCGATCGACAAGTTCCTGGAGGCGATGAGGAAGGCCCAGCGCCCGGTGCTCCTCCACTGCGCCAGCTCGACCCGGGTGGGCGCCCTGTACTATGCCTGGCTCGTCCTGGAGGAGGACGTACCCGCCAGGGCGGCGATGGCGAAGGCCAAGGCCAGCGGCCTGCGCAGTCCGGAGCTGATCCAGAAGATCGAGAAGCTGGTCTCCGAGCGCCGGCCAGCGGCCAGAAAGTAGCGTCCCAGGCAAGACCGCCCACGGGTGCTATCCTTGCCCGTGGGTCTTTACGGTCTATGAATGTTCCGTCCCTCCCCCGGCGGTCCGGCCGCGAGAGCGGGTTCTCGCTCATCGAGGTCCTGATCGCTCTCGTGCTGGTGGGAACGGCCCTGCTGCTGGGCATGGGGCTCGCCCTCCAGCAGCCCCGGATCGTCCGGCGGCTGGACGCCGAGCGCCAGGCGTTCCGCGCCATGGAGTCCACGCTCGAGGCCGTGCGCGCCGGGGTCGTCCTTCCCGCCCCGAAGGACCTCAAGATCCAAATGCAGGTCGAGCCCACCAGCACGCCGGGCCTGTTCCAGGTAACGCTCTGCGCGACCTACGAGGTCGATCACCGGAAGGCCGAGAAGGTGCTCCGGACGCTGGTCTGGAGCCCCGACCCGGAGGAGACGCCGTGATGAAGCGTATTCGCGGCGAGGCCGGCTTCACCCTGGTCGAGATCTGCATCTCGATGGCCCTGCTCCTGCTGGCCCTTGCGCTCGCGGCGCAGATCCTGATGGAGACCTCGCAGCTCTTCGCCGAGACCTCGGGCGAAGCGCTCGACGCTCCCGTGCCCTTGGTGATCACTCGCATGCGCGCGGACATCCTGGGATCGACGGGCGTCGTCCCCATCCTGGACGAGGAGGACCATCTGATCGCGGTGGCCGTTCAAGGGCTCGGCCAGCGGATCGTCTACCAGAAGGAGGACGAAAACCTGTTCCGCACGGTCGTGCCCCTGAACGGCGATCCGCCGGAGAACCCCGTGCTCCTCTGGCGCGGCGTCACAGGCTGGAATTGCCAAGTCCTCAAAGGCAACCTCGTGGACCTCGAAGTGACCTACCGCCGCCGGACTGTACCCCGCTCTCCGCTGCCCACGCTGCCCGGCACGAGGGGCCTCCTCAGCGAGGAGCTGACGCAGAAGATGTATCTCCTCCCTCGCGGAGGGGGGCTGGGGGACAGGTGGTGAGCCGGGGGGAGCGCGGGTACGCGTTGCTCACGGCGCTCCTGGTGGTCTTCCTGCTGTCGATCGCCCTGGCCCTCCTGGGGGTCTCGCTCCAGCTCCGCATGCGGCTGGTCCGCGAGGAGGGCAAGACCGTCATCCTGGGCGCGCTCTCCGACGCCGCCGTGGCCGAGGCCCTGGCCAAGCTCGCCCAGAGCGCCACCTACTCGGGCTCTCCCGAGCACGAGCTCGGCGGCGGCCGCATCGGGAGCCAGGTGGAGTCTCTGGGCGCCGGGGTCTACAACGTGGTGGCAACGGCGACCTTCGGCGGCCGCAGCCGCGTGGTCCAGGCCGAGGTCGTCCGCGAGCCCGGCAGGGCACGGGTGCGATTCTGGCGGCGCCTGGCGGGGCCTTCGCCTCCCGAACAGACCTCCTCTCCCCGAAGGGGAGAGGAGTGAAAAAGCGAAAACTTTGATGAGCAGGAATTACGGCGCGGGGGTGAATTGGACCTGGCCGCGGATCTCGCCGCCAGGGAAGAGATCAGTGTGGACGTTGGCGTAGACCACGTTACCGCGGATGCCCCGCAGCACCGCGCCGAGATCACCCTGGGAAACGCCCTGGTTGGGCGCGCCGGTGATATCGATCGCCCGGATGGTGCCGGTGACCGTGCCGTTGTCGGTCGGGCAGACCTGGGTGCCAAAGGGACCGTTCCCGAGGTTGGAGCACAGGAATACCACGATGCCGCCATTGACGCCCCTCTGCGCGAAGTGGAGGTGGGCCTGGGTGACGTTGCCTCTCATATTGAAGTACCGGAGCTCCCAGTTCAGCTCCGAGCCATCCTCGGTGATGGTGGCCGAGAAGAAACCGCCTCCCGGCGTGTTGAGAGCGGGCACTTCCTCGAAAGCCCGGAGTCGGGTTATGGCGGTACCTCCCTGCGCCTGGACAGGGGTGGCAGCGGCCAGTGCTACGATTGACAGGAGAAGAATCGGGACCATCGCCTTTCTCATCTCTCGCCTCCTGCGCCTTCTCGTGCGGCGCTTGAAAAGGGAACCAGCCGTTGTTTTAGCAAAGAACATGCCCGGGAGAGGTTGAGGCTCCCGAAGGTGGGTCCCTTGTGTCCGCTTCCAGGTTCAGTGTCCGGAGCTTTTCCCGAGGAGGCGCCGGGGAGGAAATCCGGGCGGCCGTGCCGTGGCGACCTCACCCCAACCCCTCTCCTAAGGGTGAGGTCGCACGGGCACGGCGGGTGAAGCAGCTTCTCAGTTCCCGAACACCCCCACCGCCCAATCGTAGATCGGCTTCTCCACGACCTCCCGGTGGCGGACCGTCATGAAGTGGTCGATGTGGCCGAAGGCCGGCTCGAGGAGGAAGGTCACGTCGGACGAGCCGATCTGGGCGAGCTGGTCGCCGTAGAAGGGACCGAAGCCGCGGCCGCCGCCGATCGCCAGCACCGAGCCGTGATAGTTGCCGAGGTTCGACGTGTACTGGGTCTCCACCCCGGCCAGCGAGCAGCTGATGTCGCGCACCAGGGCCAGGGGCGCGTAGGAGGTGAACCGCAGGATGCTGTCGATGATCCGGGGCTCGGAGGCGTTGAAGAAACGGTCCTCGGCCAGGCTGCCGTTCATCAGCACGTAATTGGGGGCCGGCATGGTGGCCGGCGTCGGGTTGGGGGTGGCGAGGATCGCCACCAGCGTCTGGTGGTTGGTGAGGTTGGGCGGGAACAGGGGGATCGGGGTCAGGCCGCCGGGATTGGTCCGCACCATCTCGACAGCCATCTTGATGACGTTGCCACCCACGCCGTCGTAGACGAGGCCCGCGGCGAGCTGGGCCTGAAGGGTCGTGCAATATCCCTGGTTGAGGGCCAGCACCCCGGGGTCCTGGCTGTAGAGGATCCCCTCCCAGGGAATGATGCCGTCCCAGTCGCCGGGATGGGCGTTGGCCACGGCGAGGCCCAGCATGCCGCCGAGCGAGGCGCCGCCGGCCACGATGTCCGTTCCGGGATGGAGCGCCTCGATCTGCGAGCGGACGAAGGTGATGTCGTCCACCATGGATTGCAGGTTCCAGGTGGCCATGACCGAGCAGTCGAAGACGCCCGCCTCGCATGTGCCCGCCGGGATGCCTTCGAAGCGGGGCGAATAGCCGTAGACATCGAAGTTGCGAAGAGCGAAATACTCGGCGATCGAGGAGCCCGGGGCGCCGTTCGGGTCCCGCTGCTCATAGAAAGTGAACGGCGGGCCCAGGGGCGGCAGCAGGAGGATGGAGCCGCGCAGGTGCGAGGCCGGCACGTCCCGGGCGATCCGGATCATCTTGAACCGGTCGAGCGGATGCGCGCCCACCTTGACGGTGTACTCGGTACGCACGAGGTTGGCGGCCGGACGCGTCTGGACGGTGCCCACGATCTGATAGGGACCGGCGGCGGTGGCCGTGGAGGCAGAGCCCGCCGCGATCACGGCGCCCAGAGCCGTCGCGAGGACGATACGTCGGATGTGCATGGTGTTCTCCTTCCGGGAAAGAGGAGGAGCCGGTTCCTCGATTGGACCGGCCTCTTGCTGTAACGTCTTGAATTAGAAAAACCCTCTCGCTCCCATGGGTGCCGGGCGGTGGAAAGGAAGGGACAAGAGGGCGCTTCTTTGATTCCGGAGTCCCTGCGACTAAGATAGAAGTCGCCGCGGCGGCGAGTCCCAGCTACCTCAGACCATGACCGCTCGGTTCAACTTCGAATGGGACCCCCAACCTATGAAGCGCGAATACGATTTCTCTAAAGGCGAGCGCGGCAAGTTCTATCGCCCCGATGCGATATTCAACGTTCCGGTCTATCTGGACAACGAGGTTCTCGCCTATCTCAGTGAGAAGGCCAGGTCCAAGGGGATCGAAGTCAGCCAGTTGATCAACGACATTCTGAGACGGGACATCGATCTGATCGAGGCCGTGAAGTGACTCAGCGGCTGGATCTTTGAGCGATTCCAGCAGCAGCTCCCTTCCGCCGGGGTCTCCCCGCACCGTGCGGACCTGGCTGAAGCGGATCATCCTCGCCGTCCTTCTCTTGACAGGCGTCTACCTGCTGGCCGTCAACCTGTTCCTCAACAGCCCGCTCGCGCCCTGGGCCTTCAACCGCCGCCCGCACAGGTTCCAGATCCACTGGTCATCCGCCTGGACCGTCTGGCCCGGCCTCGTCCACACCCGGGGTCTCAAGGTGGAAGGCTGGCGGCCGAACGTGGCCTGGTCCATAACGGCGGAGCGGGCGCGGGGGTGGATCGACCTCGGGGCGCTCTCGAACAAAACGTTCCGTATCCGGGAGCTCCAGGGCGAGGAGGTGCGCTCGACTGTGATCCGCCGCAAAGGGATCGGAAAACCGGACCCGCCACGGCGGCCCGGCGCTCAACGGAGTCGACGGCAGCCGTGGAGCATGAGCTTCGAAGGCATCATCCTGGACCACGTGCGGGAATTCCGCTTCAACGACTTCCGCCTGACGGGCGACGGCCGGGCCGAAGGCGCGTTCTGGTTCGTTCTGGGCGGAGACTTCCGGCTCGATCCCTCGAAGGTCCGCCTGCCGGCCGCTCAGATCGGGTGGGGCTCCGGCACGCTGGCTCAGGGAGTGGACCTCACGGCCGAGGCGAGCCTTGGACCCTACCGGGTGCGGGACCACGTCGGGCTCAAGGGCTTCGATTTCCTCTCCGGCACCCTCAAGGCCCAGGGCGGCCAGGTCTCGGAGCTGCCGTTCCTCGACCGGGCGGGGCTCCCCGGCGGGAACGGGAGGAAGCCGGGAGCGCTCACGGCCGACCTGCGGGTCGAGCAGGGACGTCTGACGCCGGGCAGCCGGTTCGACGTCACCGCTCCCGCCGATGGGGCGACCTCGCCGTTCATCCTGACCTCCCTGGTGACGGGCGGACCTGACGGCGTCCTCCTGCGCCTCGGGCTGGACGCCAAGGGATTCTCCGCCGGCCGGCGGAAGGACGGGCCTCCCCTCTTCCGCAGCAAAGTCCTGTCCGTGGCGTCTACGACCTCGGAGACCCGCCTCAGCCGGATCTTCGCCACCGCCCGCGATGTGCGCGCCCGGGACGTCCCCATCTCCCTCCCCCTGGCGGGCGACGTGCGGGCCGAGGGCGTCGAGATCGAGGCACCCGGCACCCGGGCCACGCTGCGAGCCACCATGGACCACGCGGCCGGGCGGGTGGACCTGGCGGGGCTCCTCGCGCGCGACATCCACATCGAGGGCCTGCTCGCGGACGGCATCTCGGCCCGGCTGGAGCTCGCCAAGGAGCCTCCACCCCCGGCCTCGGAAACCGAGCCCATCTCCGTGCGGATCGCCGGCGCCCGCTTCTCGAACGTCCGGGAGGTGAGCCTCGGCGAGCACCTCCTCGCGGGAAAGCTTCAGGTGGAGACGACCTTTTCCTACGAGCGGGACGGCACCCTGACGGTGGACCGCGCCGCCGTCGCCATGTCTTCCGGATCCTTTCAGGTGAAGGGCCAGCCGGCGGCCCAGAGCCTTTCCTTCAAGGTCGAGACCCGGATCGAGCCCTCCATCCTGGGGCAGGCCGTGGGGCTCGCCTTCCTGCGCTACGTCAGCGGCACCGTCACCCTCCGGAGCCGGATCTCTTCCCTGGGATTCCTGGAAGCCTTCCTCCAGAAGACGCCCTGGCTGAGCCTCCAGAGTCAGGGGAGCCTGTCCGCGGACGTCACTCTCGACCACGGCCGCCTCAATCCGGGCAGCCGGATCACCGTGAACGCCTCGTCGGTCCAGGCGAAAATCTTCGACAGCCTGGCGACCGGCCGCGGCACGGTCAACGCCTCCGTGGCGCCGGGGAAGAACGGCAAGCCGCTCACCTCTCTCGCCGTCCGCTTCGACCGCTTCGGCCTCGAAGACTTGAAGCGGAAGGGACGGCCGGACTACCTCCGGGGCCGGGGCCTGCGGATCTCCGCCGTGGCTCCCGGCGCGCTCGACCTGACCGGCTCCCTGCCCGACTTCGACGCCACGATCGACATCCCCGACGCCGAGGTGCCGGACCTCGCCGTCTACGACGCCCTGCTCCCCAAGGAGGCCGGCTTCGCCATCACGGGTGGCAGGGGCCGCGCGCGGATGCACCTGGAGGTCGCGACCGCCACCCGCAAGGCCCGGGGGAACGTCACGCTGACCTCGGACGAGGCCCGGGTCCAACTCCAGAACCTCCTCCTGCAGGGCAACCTGCTGCTCCAGGCGCCGCTCTCGAGCCCCGACCTCGACAGCCGCCGCTTCGATCTCCAGGGCACGCGCCTGGAGCTGGACGGCGTCTCCTACCGGGACGTAAACACAGAAGATCCGGCCGAGCCCACGCCCTGGTGGGCGCGCGCCCGCATCCAGAGCGGCTCGCTCGTCTGGGGCGCCCCGCTCTCGCTGCGTGGCCAGGGCGAGGTGGAGATGAAGAACGCGGGTCCCCTGCTGACCCTGTTCTCCCACCGCAGCCGGCTCGTGCGCTGGTTCGACGACGTGCTGAATGTAGAGAACGTCACGGCCCGGGGGACCCTGAGGATGGGCGACGGCGTCCTGGAAATCGAATCTCTCCAGGCCACGGGGGGATCTTTGGAGGTGAGATCCCGTATGATCTTCTCCAAGGACCAGAGACTGGGAGACCTGTACGTCCGCTACGGCCGCCTGGCCACGGGCGTCGAGCTGCGCGACGGCAAGCGGAGCCTGAAGCTCCGCCGGCCGCTGGAGTGGTTCGAGAGCCGGCAGGGGGCGTGGTAAAAAAATATGAGCGAAATCGCCAAGCATGCCGCGGTTACTCTGCGCTCTTTCACGCGCCAGCCGGGCATGGTGCTGATCGTGGTGCTGACGCTGGCCCTGGGGATCGGGGCGAGCACGGCCCTGTTCGCTTATATGGCGGCCATCACGTGGCCGAAGATCGACGCTCCGGAGCCGGAGCGCGTGGTGTGGGTGTACACGGGCACTCCCGAGGCGCCCCGCTATCCCTCCTCCTACCTCGACTTCCTCGACGTTCAGCGGCAGCAGGCGGCGGTGCGCGATCTCGTGGGCTTCTCGCCGCTCGGCACCTCCGTGGGGCATGGCCAGACGTCGGCTTTCGCCTGGGGTCAGCTGGTGAGCGGCAACTACTTCTCCTTCTTCGGCGTCCGGCCGGAGGCAGGGCGGTTGCTCGGGGCCGCGGACGACCGGCCCGGTGCCGAGCCCGTGATGGTGGTGAGCCACTTCTTCTGGAAAGGCACCCTGGGCGGCGATCCCGGCCTGATCGGCCGGCCCCTGCGGCTCAACGGCCAGACCTTCACCCTGGTCGGCGTGGCGCCGGAGAGCTTCCGCGGGTACGGCCATGTCCCGGCCCTCTACGTGCCGCTCGCGCAGTCGGACCGTGTGACCGGGCTGCCGCGCCTCGAAGACCGCCAGCGCGCCATCATGAGCGTGATGGGCCGGCTGGCTCCCGGAGTCACCCTGGAACAGGCCAACCAAGCTCTCGCCCTTGCCGGCCGCAACCTGGACGCGGCAGCCCCGCTCGAAACGGGCAAGCGCAGGATGAGCGCCATCTCCGCCACCACCTACGATGCCCAGGAAGAGGGCGTCAGCTCCTACGTGAACGCGGCCCGCGTGCTCATGGCCGCGGCGCTGCTCTTCCTCCTTCTGACCTGTGCCAGCGTGGCCAACCTCCTGCTGGCCCGGGCAACCGTGCGGCAGCGCGAGTGGGGCATCCGCGCCTCGCTCGGCGCCACGCGGCGGCGGCTCCTGGGAGCCGTGCTCTCCGAGAGCCTCGCGCTCTGCCTCGCGGGAGGCCTGCTGGGGATGGCGTTCGCCGCCTGGATGGCGCACCGCATCGAGACCTACCTCCTGACGGACCCGGGCGGCCTGGGCGGCTGGTCGGATGGGGACAAGCTGGTCTGGCTCGACCTGCGCGTGTTCGCCTTTTCCCTCCTCGTCGCCCTGGCCTGCGGCGTCGTCTGCGGGCTCGCCCCGGTGCTGCGCATCCTGCGGGGTGACGTGCTCGCGGCCATCAAGAGCGATGCCGCCGGCGGCTCGGAGACTCCGCGTGCCCTGGTGCCCCGCAAGCTGCTGGTGATCGCCCAGGTGGGGCTCTCCGTGCTCCTGCTCCTGGGCGGCAGCCTGCTCGTCCGCACCCTGCGCAACGCGCAAACGGTGGCCCTGGGGTTCGACCCGGCGAGAGTCCTCACCGTCTCCCTTTACATACCGAGGACCGTCGGCTCCGTCGAGGAAGGAAGCCTTCGGGTCTACCAGCGGGTCCTCGAACAGGCGCGGAGCCTCCCCGGCGTCGAGTCCGCGAGCCTCACCCATGTCATGCCCCTCTCCGGGTTCAGCCAGACGACCGAGGTTGCGCTCCAGGAGCAGCCGGACAAGACGGTCGAATCCTCCTACAACCTTGTCTCGCCCGGCTTCTTCGAGACCTTCGGTATCCAGGCGCTCCAGGGACGGCTGCTCGACGAGCGGGACCGCCGGGACTCCCCGCCCGCCGTGGTGGTGAGCCAGGAGCTGGCGCGGAAGCTCTGGGGCGGGCAGAACGCCGTAGGGCGTCTCCTCTCGATCCCCTTCCCAGCGGCACGCCCCGGCGAGCCCGGACCGGTCTTCGAGGTGGTGGGCGTCACGCGGGACGCCCGGTTGAATTCAGCCGTCGAGCCGCCCGGAGCCGCGATCTACCTCCCGATCACGCAACGCGCGCACTCCCGGCTCACCTTGGCCGTGCGGACGGCATCCCCTTCCAGCCTCATCCCGGAGCTGCGGCGGGCCGTGCTGGCCGCCCACCCGGACCTCGCGATCGTGGACCTCGTAACCTGTGGCGAGCAGATGCGGCGCGGCCTCTCCCAGCAGCGGATGCACGCCGAGATCGCCGGCCTCTTCGGCCTCCTCGGGCTCGGCGTATCGGTGGTGGGCCTCTTCGGCCTGCTGAGCTACACCGTGAGCCTGCGGGTGCGCGAGTTCGGCATCCGCATGGCGATCGGCGCCCGCCCCACCACCGTCGAGCTCCTGGTGCTGCGCCAGGGGATGGGCCTCGTGGGGATCGGCCTGGCCCTGGGCCTGGCCGGTGCCCTGGGCCTCACGCGCCTCCTGGAGAGCCTGCTCTTCGGCGTGGCCGCCAACGATCCCTACACGTTCGCCGGGGTCGCGGCGGGGCTGACGCTGGTGACCCTCTTCGCCTGCTACCTGCCCGCCCACCGCGCGGCGCAGCTCGATCCGCTGGAGGCGCTACGGAACCGGTAGGCCCTCAGGCTGCACTCAGCCGCGCGAGCGGCATCGAGGTGACCGCTCCCGCGACGAGACCCGCCACCAGCACGAAGGCGATGAGCCCGACCGGCCCCGTCAGCCCGCCGAAGATCAGGTCCGCCGCGAGCGAGCCCATCACGAGGGCCGTCCCCAATCCAAGGGTGCTCATCCCCAGCCAGCGACGACCGATGCCGGCACGCGAGCGCAGGACGAGCTTCTGCGCGGCCCCCAGACAGAGGCCGCTCACGAGGCCGACCACGGCCATGCTCAGCGCCCGTGTGGAAATGTCCAGCGAGCCGATGCTGACCTGACCGCCCGTCAGCACCCGGCCGGCCTGCTCGACCAGCACGACGCCGGCGGCCAGCCCGGTCCCCAACCCGATCGCGCTCGCCGGGATCCACCAGCGGGCGTTCGCGATCCGGCGCCGGAGCACGAGCCACTGCGACGTGCCGAGAACGGCTCCGACGAGACCGGTCAGCACCGGCGTTACCAGGATCATCCCCACGACCGCTTCGATGGGGGCGCCGAGGACGAGGGCGGCGGCGATCCCGAGGGACAGTCCGAGGGCGCTCAGCAAGGTCCAGAGAACACGGATCTGGGTGTCTGCGGATGGCATGGGTACACCTCCTCTTGGAAGGGGTTTACCTGAAGACAATCGAAACCGCCAGATCTTACGGTCCCGCGGCCACGCGCCCAGCTCGCCTGCTTCGCGAAGCAAGCCGCTTGATCCGCGAAGCAAGCCACTCGATCCGCGAAGTAAGCCCTGAATTCGCGAAGCGAGAGGCTTGATCCGGGAAGCACGTGGCTCGCTTCCCGAAATACGCCCTGCGTTCGCGAAGCACGCCGCTTGATCCGCGAAGCAAGCCACTTGCTTCGCGAAGTAGGCCCTCCATCCGCGAAGCGAGCCGCTTGATCCGCGAAGCAAGCGGCAGAATTACGGAGGGCAGTCACTGCCCTCGCGGCAAACCGCCGCAATTCCCTCTTGCAGAAACGCCAGTTGCAATCGCATCTGGTCGCGAACCGGCATGCCCCGGACGCGGCTCCGCTCGGCCTCCGCACGGACCTCTTCCGGTGGCTTCCCAGCGATGCGGTCGAGGAAGGCGCGGAAACGGGGATCGTCAGGCCGGCCGGTCTCTCCCTCTTCCAGGGGGCGCAGGAAGAGGGGCATCTCGGAGACCATGGTGAAGGGATCGCCGCCCAGCGAGCGGACGTACTCCATGGAGCTGGGCCGGAACTTCGCCGCCGTCTCGAAGTCCCCCCGCTCCTCGAACCAGCGGACCATGGAGCGGGAATCGGGGCGCGTCGTGAACCCCTCGTCGATGCGGCGGAAGCCCTTCTCTCCGCCACGGTCCACGTCGAAGGGTTGGTACCCCATCGCGCGCACCCGGCGGCGGAGCGACTCGCGCAGCTCGGCCGTACGGTCGATCCACGCCGGCTCGATCAGGAACCAGGGGCCCGACGTGAAGCTGATGCCGTGGAAGCTCGCATGGAGATGGAACGGCGCTCCCTCGGCCAGGAAGGCGGCCACGGCACGGTTCTCCGGCCGGGCACCCGAGTCCTCCCGGCCCCTCGGAAATCCGAACTCCATGTCGTCCCCCGGCAGCTCGCGCACCACATGCCTCAGATAGAGGGCGAGATCGTAGGCCCGGTCCTCCCGTCCGAGGTGGTCGACAGCCGGCAGGGTCGTATCGCTCCAGGCCGCGTTGCGAGCCTCGCCGTCCGGATTGACGTGAGGGACGACGTACCAAGTGGCTGTCGTCAGGAGGGGATCGTCCGCCGGCCGCGAGGCCAGGAACCCAGCGAGGCGCCGCAGCATGGCCGGCCCCACCGGCTCATCCGCGTGGCAGCCGCCGATCAGGCTGACGTGGAGAGGGCCACGGCCGAAGACGTGGCCCGTGATCTCCCGCCCCTCGCGGGAGATTCCGATCGTGCGTCCGGACGGGAGGGCGGGGGATTCAGGGGCGAGGATCTCTTCGATGGGCAGCCTGATGACATGCAAATGAGATATGCTCCCGGCGCGATGACCAAGAAAAACGACGCGAATGTCGAAGACCTGGCCTTGTTGACCGTGGCCGACTTTATCAGGCTGGCGGCGGATCGAGGTGCGACGCTATGGACCGAGATGGGAGAGGATGGAATCCTGAGGATCACGAATGGATCCAGGATGTACTTCCTCCTGGACCTTCCGGGTGGACGCCTCCCTTGGGGTTTTGTGGAAACCCTGTGCGACCTCTTTGACCTACCGCACCTGGACTTCGCCCTGGCTGACAGGGATGGCTAAGCGGCGATCGGGAAGAGCTGGGCTTCCACCCGGTTCCGTTCAGGAACGCTGGCGCTCTTGCGGATCGGCTGCGACTGGAGCTTTGCCTCCTCGAACATCTCCCAGTACTTGGCGGGAGCCGGCTTGAACCCGAAGAACGGCTCGTGCCCGGCCTCCAAGTCCCCCTTGATCTGAGCCACGATGCACTTCATCAGAACATGAGGGAAGCTCATCTCTCGTCTCCGTAAAACTGACGAAGTTGTACTCCAGGCAATGGGCTATCCAGAAGCCACTCTCTTGAAAGACCACAGCGTTGATGACGATCGGGTCCATTTTGTCTTCCCCCAAACGGGAACTATACGGCATCGACTTTGGAAACACAACTCACGGCCCCCTCTCCTCCACCGGCTTGACCCCCACCACCTGCCACAGATCCGCCGTCTTGAAGACCACCCCATCCTTCACCGTGAGGACAACCCGCCGGATGTCACCGATTTGCGCGACAGGGTCGCCATCGACCAGGATGAAATCCGCCAGCTTGCCGGGGGCGACGGTGCCCAGGTCCTTGTCGTGCCTCGTCACGCGGGCGGCCCCGAGGGTGGCGATCTTCAGGACCTCGGGAGCGGGGATACCCGCGGCCACGTAGTTCTCGAGCTCGCGCTGGAGGGTGAAGCCCGATGTGCCGTCCGTGCCGGCCACGATGGGAATACCCATCTCGTAAACGGCGCGCAGCATGGCCATGACATTTCGGTATGCGGCCTGGTAGCGCTCCCGCTTGTCCTCCGGCGCCGGCAGGCGGGTGGCCGTCATGGTGCGCAGCACCGCGAAAGGAACACGGCTGGCGACGGGGGCCAGGATCGGGCTCACCTCGCCGGGAAGGGAGATCAGCCGGTTTTCGAAGATCGTGACCGTGGGGTCCACCACCGTGCCCTTCTCCTTGAGCAGCCGCAGGAAGGCGCGCACGGGCTCGGACTGGAGGTCCAGCTCGGCGCCATGCTCGTACAGGGCGGAGAACCGGGCCGGGGTACGGGTGTCGACCTCCGGCATGAAGTTGAGGAAGAGGAAATTGATGTGCTGGATCTCGTCGAACCCCGCCCGCACCGCCTGCTCGACCGTCATGCCGTTGGGGATGTGCCCGGAGACCCGCAGGCCCTGCTGGTGCGCCCGGGCCGCGATGGGTGCCACGAGCTTGGGATCAACCGAGCTGTAGATCTTCACCTGCTCATAGCCGAGCCGGACGTACTCCTCCACGGCCGCGAGGGCCTTTTCTTCGGTGTCCACGAGCGTCTGGGTGGGGGCCGCGTAGGGGCCAGGGCCCTCGATGACGCCGCCCGGCACGATCCGGGGACCCAGGCCCTTCCCGGAATCCCAGAGGCCCTTCAGGCGAAACAGCTGGGCGGGATCGTTGCCCAGGTCCCGGCTCGAGGTGATGCCGGCCGCAAGATTGATGATGCCGTCGATCTCGACCAGGTGCTGGTGCATGTCCCAGAGGCCGGGCAGGAGCATCTTGCCCCTGGCGTCCAGGACCTCGGCACCGGCCGGAACGGGGACCTCGCCGTCCCTTCCCACGGCCTGGATCCGGTTGCCGGAGACGACGACCGTGGTGCCCGGCAGCACCGCGCCGGTCTCGGGATTGAAGAGCCGGGCTCCCTTGACCACCAGGGGACCGGTGGGACGGTGGGAGAGCTTCTTCGCGAGATCCTCCGAGCGCTTCGCCACGGCTTCGACCTGGGCCTTGATCAGATCAGGGGCCGCGTCCTCCCACCCCTCGCGCACGACGGTGACCCAGCCGTCGTACCGGCCGAAGAAGACGGACGGGCTCTCCATCCAGACGTAGAACAGCTCATGGCCGAGGCCGGAGATGCCGTACAGAGTGAGATCGGCGGTCCGGCCCTTGGACGTGATGCGGGCGGCCCCGGCCTTCTCGATGCTCGTCTCCCCCTGCGGGAGCATGGGCAGCCGGTGGTCCGGGGCGCGGAGCAGGGCCATGGCCAGCAGGGCGAGCTCCTGATGCCCTCCGGTCAGGGTGTAGTAGAACGCCGGGCGGGAGAGCTGCTGCTCCCCCTTCTCGACGCTGTTGCTCCAGACCGCCTTGCCCCCGGCGGCCTCGAACCTCTCGTCGACCGGAGTCTTCCAGTAGTCGTGGCCCGTGAGGTGGATCTTGACGGGGATGCCGGCCGCGTCGAGCCGGAAGCTGTTGGAGATCTTCTGGCCGCGCCCCCGGTCGCTCAGCTCCAGGCTCAGGAGCCCTTCTCCCTTGGGATCGAGGCGCAGGGTCGCCAGGCCGGAAGGCTTCAGGTTCCCCAGGAATAGGGTGTAACGGAGCTCTTCTCCAGGTCCGGCCGGACCGGCGGGCGGAGTGTTCTCCGCGGCGCCGAGCGGCAGACAGACCAGGAGAGAGAGCACAAAAAGACAGGCTCTCCCCATGACAGGCCCTCCGATTCTCCCCACGAAGGGAAGACAACAAGAGACGACAGAACTCCACTCCCCAGCCAAAGAGTCTGACCGGGAATTGTGACAGAAAAGATTACGGGCTATTCGACGGGCTTCACTCCAAGGGAACCGTACAGGGCCGCCGGATCGTAGACCACGCCGTCCTTGACGGTCAGGACCACGCGCCGGATGTCGCAGATCCGCGCCACCGGATCGCCGTCGACCAGGATCAGGTCCGCCAGCTTGCCGGGCGCGACCGTGCCCAGCTCCTGGTCGCGCTTCATGACCCGCGCCGCGCCGAGGGTGGCGATGTGCAGGGCGTCGGGCGCCGGAATGCCGGCGTCCACGTAGAGCTCGAGCTCGCGGTGAGAGCGAAGCCGGCGAGGGCGTCGGTGCCCGCCACGATCGGCACCCCCGCGTCGTGGAGGGCGCGCACCAGGTTCTCCATGGCGCGGAAGGAGTCGCGGTAGCGCTGCACCTGGTCGGCCGGCGGATTCAGGCCGCCGCCGAACAGGGTGCGCCGCACCTGGGGCGGGAGCCGGTCCGCTACGGCGGCGAGGCTGGGGCTCACCTCGCCCGGCCGGGCCGTGAACATGCCCTCGAAGGCCACGAGCGTGGGGTCGGAGACCGTGCCGCGCTCCTTGAGCAGGGCGAGGAAGCTCTGCACCTTGTCCGACTTCAGGTCGAGCCCCGCCGCCTGCTCGCCCACCGCGTTGAAGCGGGCCGGCGTGCGGGTGTCGATCTCACCGGGAAGGAAGTTGAGGAAGAGGAAGTTGGCGTGCTGGATCTCGTCGAAGCCCGCGCGCACCGCCTGCTCGGCGGTCATGCCGTTGGGGATGTGGCCGCGAGACGCGCAGGCCCTTCTCGTGCGCCCGCTCGATGATCGCCGGCACCAGCTTCGGGTCGAGCGAGCTGTAGAGCTTGATCTGCACGTAGCCGAGCTTCGCGTAGTTGTCCACGGCCGCGAGGGCCTCTTCCTCGGTGTCCACCAGCACCTTGGTGGGGCCGGCGTAGGGGCCGGGGCCGTCGATGAAGCCGGCCATGAGCACCCGCGGTCCCGCGGTCTCGCCGGCGTCCCACTGGCGCTTCAGGTCGAGGAGCTTGTCGGTGTCGTTGGCGAGGTCGCGCACGGTGGTGACGCCGGCCGCCAGGTGCAGCAGGCCGTCGTCTTCCCCGAGGTGGGTGTGCATGTCCCAGAGGCCGGGCAGCAGCGTCTTGCCCGCGGCGTCGATCACCTCGGCCCCGGCCGGCACCGGCCACCTCGCCGTCCTGGCCCACGGCCTGGATGCGGTTGCCGGAGATCACGACGGTGGTGCCCGGCCGGACCGTCTCCGTCTCGGGATCGAACAGCCGGGCGTTCTTGAAGACGAGGGCGCCCTTGGGCCGGCGGGCGAGCTTCCCGGCCAGGTCCTTGAGCCGCTGGCCCACGACCGCGTCCTGGATCTTCGTCAGCTCGGGGACGGTGCTCTGCCAGCCGTCGACACAGAGGATGGCCCAGCCGCCCCCCGAAGCGAAGAGGTTCTTCTGCTCGTCGAGCCAGATATAGCCAGGCGTGAAGCCGAGCCCGGAGATGGAGTAGAGATCGACGGTACGGCTTCCCTTGCCCTCCGCCTGGACCTTGGCGGAGGAGACCTTCTCGATCCTCGCCTCGCCCGTGGGGAGCACGGCGAGCCGGTTTCCCGGGGCGGCGAGAAGGGCGCGGGCGAGCAGCTCCGTCTCCTGTGGCGGTCCGTTCAGGCTGAGGTAGAAGGCGGGTCCGGACGGGGCCGGGCGGTTCTCGTTCTCCGAGGCGTTCTTCCAGACGAGCCGCCCCTCCTTGCGCTCGAACCGCTCCTCGACGGGGCTCTTCCAGTAGTCGTGGCCTGTGGTCTCGACGAGCACGGGAAGCCCCTTGTCGTCGAGCCGCATGCGAGTCGAGGTCTTGGGTCCCCGGCCGCGGTCGTTGAACTCGAAGGTGTAGACCCGCGTGCCGTCCGCCTCCACCCGCGAGACGCCCTCCCCCGCCGGGTTGCCGGCGAAGAGGAAGGCGTAACGGGTCTCCTGGGTATCTTGGGCAACGGCGGGAGAGAGGGAGACGAGGGCTGCGAGGACGAGTGCGTGGAGCTTAGGCATGGATGACCCCCAGGACGCAAAGGACCTGGGGACTATACGTGCAAGAGGAGGAGGAGTTTCCCTACCCCCACTCAGGGCCTCACCGATAGGGTACGATGTGTAGGCGCTCGTCCATTGCCATGCCGAAACTCAGAAACTGCATCACAAGCATCACGATCCGGGGTTACAAGTCAATCCGTTCGCTCGAAGACTTCGAGCTGCGCCAGATGAACCTGCTGATTGGTGCCAACGGCGCTGGCAAGAGCAACTTCATCAGCCTCTTCCGGATGCTCGCCGAGCTTTTCGAACAACGCCTCCAGGTATTCGTGCAGGAGCAGGATGGCCCCGATGCACTGCTCTTCGGGACTCGCAAACGTACCGAGCAGCTCGAGGCGGAGCTCTATTTCGGGCGCAACGGCTACCGGTTCGCTCTGGTTCCGGCTGGAAAGCGGTTGATTTTCGCCCGTGAGGAAACTTACTTCTCGGGCGACTTCGCGGGGGATGTCTGGCACCCGCTCAGCTCCGGCCACGAGGAGGCTCGGCTACCGGCATCGAAGGACTCGTTCGCACCCTTCGTGAGAACTGCGGTCACGGCCTGGCGGATCTATCACTTCCATGACACCAGCACCTCCTCGCCGATCCGCCAGGCGCAGGCCGTGCGCGACAACCTGCGTCTCAAGCCCGACGCCGGGAACCTCGCGGCTTTCCTGCGTCTCTTGAGAGAGCGCTACCCGTCGCATTACCAGAAGATCGTAGAGGTCGTGAGGAGGGTGGCGCCGTTTTTCGGCGACTTCGTCTACCGGGAGGAGCCTGGCGAGCAGATCGAGCTGGAATGGCGCGAGGTGGACGATCCGGACACGGTACGCGGCCCTCGTCAACTGTCGGACGGGACCTTGAGGTTCATCTGCTTGGCCACCCTCCTGCTCCAGCCGGAGAACCTGCGGCCAGTCACCATCCTGATCGACGAGCCCGAGCTCGGCCTGCACCCGTTCGCCTTGTCGGTGCTGGCGGCGCTGTTGCGCCAGGCGAGCGAGAGATGCCAGCTCATTGTCTCGACGCAATCGGTCGATCTGGTCAACGAATTCGCTCCAGAGGACATCATTGTCGTCTCGCGCCGGGACGGAGCCTCGGATCTCGAACGGCTCGACGCCGAGAGGCTTCAGGAGTGGCTGGAGGACTATGCCTTGGGCGACCTCTGGAAGATGAACGTGCTCGGTGGAAGGCCGTCGCGTTGATCGAGGTCATCGTAGTCGGGGAGGGGCCGACGGAGGAGAGCTTCGTGCGCGACGTCCTGGCCCTCCGCCTCTCGCACCAGGAGGTCTTCCTTTCGCCGCGCCTGATACGCACCTCGCCAGCGGCGCGCGGCGGCGGCCTTTCCTGGGACCGTGTCCGGCGTTTCCTGCGCAATACGCTACGCGAGCGGTCCACGACCTACGTCACCACCTTCTTCGACCTCTATGCTCTGGACACTGATTTCCCAGGCACCGCCGAGGCCCGGCAGATCGCTGATCCTCTGGCCCGGGCCAGCCACCTCGAGCGGTGTATGCACGAAGCCATCGTGGCGGAGGCGGAGTGCCGGGCTGAGCGCTTCCTGCCGCACATCCAACCCCACGAATTCGAGGCCCTCGTGTTCACGGACATCGAGGCGCTCGTGGAGGTCGAGCAACGCTGGCAGGCTTATCTTGAACCGTGCCGGCAGGCGCGGGCTACCGCTGAGAGCCCCGAGCATATCAACGACGGCGCGCACACCCACCCCTCTGCCCGGCTCCAGAGTTTTCGGCCGCGCTACATCAAGCCGCTCCACGGCGTGGCTTTGATCGAGCGGATTGGGCTCGATCGCATCCGCGCCGAGTGCACGCACTTTGACCTCTGGTTGAGCCGTCTCGAAGCACTCGTGCCTTTGGACCTCTAGGCCTGAGCGATCGAAGCGGCCGCCTACCCCCCGATCCGCCCCAGAGCCTCCCGCAGCCGCTCGATCGGGATCTCTCCCCGCTCCGTCACCGGCACCGTCACCGAGCCCAGCACCGGCACGTCGAACCGGAAATCCGCGTCCAGCGCGTATTCCGGCTTCTTCCGGCCCTCGAAGCTGCGGATGACGCGGTAGACGTCCTCGAACTTGAGGGACACGGGCAGCTCGATGATGCTGCGGCCGCTGGCCTCGATCCGTGTCTCCTGGGTGCGCCGGCCGTCCAGAAGGGGCTCGCCGTTCAGGCGCAGGCGGTAGCCGATGTCATCCAGCACCAGGGCCACGGCGTTGGGGTTGTCGACCCGGAACTCGAAGAGGAGGTCGGCCCCGGTCAGGGTGGTGCCCAGAAGCTTCACGTCCGTCACGTCCACCTCGGGCTCGACCATCTGGGCCAGGCCGCCGAGGCCCGAACAGGCGGAGACCGCCACAGCCCCCACGAGAAGAAGGACGCTATAGAGAAAGGACTTATACCTCGGATGCCCGTTCATGGATGCTCCTTTCAGGACCGCTCCAGCGATCCTCCCTTGGATAGGGCAAGATCCATGCCGCTATTTCACCCTCGGAACCCGCTGATAATTGAACTCGTCCGTCCTCGCCTTGCCGTCTCTCTGTCGTTCGAGGAGGACGGTCAGGCCGTTCTCCCCCGCGCGTCGATAAATCAGGCGCGTCGGCTCGCTCTCGCAGGCGAAAACCGCCTCGCCGGGACCCCCGCCGGCCAGCGGACAGCGCAGAGGGCCGTCCTTCTCCTCCTCCAGGCCGATGAGACCCGGCTTGAAGTGGCGAAGAAGCAAGACAGGGCCTTTGGGGCCGTCCTCGAGGGCGAGGACTTCATAGACCAGGACGCGGCCGTTCCTGATCCAGCGGAACATCGCCATCATGGTCCCGCTGTCCGGAGCGGTCCAGTGCTCCTCCAGCGGATTGCCATCCTTCTGCCCCTGCCAGTGGCCGGCCATCCAGGCGAGATCCGATACGCTGCCAGGCGGCTTGGGATCGGCGGCGTATACGGGAAGGATCATTACGAGGAGGACAACGAAGAGGACGGCGAAGATCAGGAGGAGGCGGCTCATCAGGGGTCTCCTTTGGGTTCGTTCAATCACCACTCCACCCGCAGCTTGAAGCGAAGATCCCGCTTCTTGTCGCGATAGAAGAGGAAACCCTCGCGCCGGCCGTGGAGATACAGGTCGCGCAGGATCTCCACGTCCTTCCGGCAGTACTGCTCGACGAGGTCGAGCCTCCCCTGGCGGACCCACTCCAGGGACTGGAGGCCGTCCGCC
Source organism: uncultured Acidobacteriota bacterium (assembly GCA_963832495.1). Classification (GTDB taxonomy): domain Bacteria; phylum Acidobacteriota; class Thermoanaerobaculia; order Multivoradales; family UBA5704; genus DATARR01. Next base: position 231,901 of record CAWHUF010000010.1, read on the forward strand.
GACTTGCTGCACCCCAGGGTCTCCTGGGCGAGATGGCCCATGCCCACCCGGAACCCGAGCCGGGAGTGGACATCCTCCAGGAGGTCCAGGGTCGGCAGGGTGCGGCCGTAGTCCTCCCCCGTGTAGCCGGAAAGGACCTTGTAGTCGAACCGCCGGATGTTGTACCCGATCACCAGCGTGGCCGAGTTCAGGGCGTCCACCATGGCCCCCACCTGCGTCTCCGGGAAGACCTCGAAGCGCCCATCCTCCAGATGGCAGACGACGCCGACCGCGACCCCCATCCGGTGGCAGAACCCCCACCCCCCCACGTCGGCCGCCGAGCGTAGGGTCTCGATGTCGAACAGCACGGTATGAGGATCGAGCTCCGGCTCTTTCCGGCGCGTGAAGAACGAGATCGCCCGCTGCAGGATCGAGGGCTCGGCCCGGATCGGCTCGTGCTCCGTCCTCTTCACCCTCCGTTCTCCCTCCTCTCCCCGGCCGGGCGGGCGGAGGGCTGGGAGAGGAGGGCTGGGGAGGTGAGGGCTCGCCGACGTCACCTCCGCCGCCATCTCCAGGGGCAACGGTTCCAGAGGCTCGATCTCCGCCGCCAGTTGGACCGCCGGCGCCTCGCCCCACTCCACCGCCGGCTCCTCCAGACCCAGCAGCAGCCGCAGCACCCGGGCCGCGCCGGGCTTGTCGAGCGGGCGGTTGCCGTTGCCGCACTTGGGCGACTGGATGCAGGAGGGGCAGCCCTTCTCGCACGGGCAGCCCTCGATGAGGAGGCGCACCCGGCCGAGCAGATCTGGCAGGTCCTCGAAGCCGCGGGCCGCGATGCCCACGCCGCCGGGGTGGCCGTCGTAGATGAAGACGGCGCCGGTGCCGATCTGCGGGTGCAAGGGGTAGGAGATGCCGCCGATGTCGCCGCGGTCGCAGAGGGCGAGGAGCGGGAAGAGCGAGATCGCCGCGTGCTCCGAGGCATGGAGCGAGCCCAGGAAGTGCTCCCCCAGCCGGCGCAGGGTCTCCTCGACGGCCCGCGGCGCGGCCCACCAGAGGCCCACGGTCTCGAACTCCACGGGCGGCAGGTCGAGCGGCTTCTGGTCGATCGTCTCCTGGCCGTGGATGCGCTTGCGCTCGAAGCCGACCACCCGCTCGGTGACCTTGAGCCGGCCGAGCCAGGCGTGGAGGGGGCCGTCGCTCCTCTCCTCCAGCACCTCCAGGATCTCGGTCTCCTTCTCCGTCAGCGGCGTCGTGAAGTAGTCGAGGTCGGCCGCGACGGCCTGCACCCGGCGCTCCTCGCGCTCCAGGGCCTCGATCAGGTACTGCCGGCCGGCGTGGAGGTAGACCGCCCCGGGATGGCACTCGTGGAGCACCCGCACGCCGTCGACCGTGCCGATCGTGCCCGGCCGTCGGCCAGGATGGCGAAGGTCTCCCCCGTGCCGCGCAGGTTCACGTGGCGCTGGGGCCGGCGGCGGAGGCTGAAGAGCTCGTCGCTCTCCGCCGCGGCCAGCAGGTGCCCCTGGTCCAGGAGCTTCTCGATCCGCGCCTCGTGCCGTTCCGTGTAGGTGCGGTCGTCCGCGCAGAGCGGCATCTCGGCCGCGGCGCAGACGAGGTGGGCGCGCGAGACGGGATCGTTGACCGGGTCCACGATCAGCCGCTCGCAGGGGCGCTCCAGGAACTCGGCGGGATGGTCGAGGAAGTACTGGTCCAGGGCGTCCGGCATCGCCACCATGGCGGTGATCGACTCGCGGCCGTCCCGCCCCACGCGGCCCGAGCGCTGCCAGGTGGCCATCATGCTGCCGGGGTAGCCCACGAGGATGCAGGCGTCGAGGCCGCCGACGTCGATCCCCATCTCCAGGGCCGAGGTCGAGATGACGCCGTCGAGCTTGCCCTCGAACAGGGCGCGCTCGATGCGCCGCCGCTCCTCGGCCAGGAAGCCGGCGCGGTAGCTCGCCACCCTGGCGGCCAGCCCCGGCTCCTGGCGGCGCAGCCAGGAGTAGAGCAGCTCGGTGATGCGCCGCGCCTTGGTGAAGACGATGGTCTTGAGCCCGGCGTTCACCAGCCGGACGAAGAGCTGCAGGGCCGTGGTGTAGGGGCTCGCCTCGGGCCGGTAGAGCAGCAGGTGCCGCCCCTCGCGGGGCGCGCCCGACTCGGAGATCCAGTGGAACGGGCGGCCGGTCAGCGTCTCGGCGAACTCGCCGGCGTTGGCGGCGGTGGCCGACGAGGCGATCAGCACCGGATCGCTCCCCACCGACCGGCAGAGCCGCAGGAAGCGCTGGAGCACGTGGTGGAAGTGGCTGCCGAAGATCCCGCGGTAGGTGTGCAGCTCGTCGAGCACGATCCAGCGAGGTCCGCCAGGAACGGACCCCAGCCCGTCCAGTGGCCGAGCACGCCCAGGTGGAGCATGTCGGGGTTGGAGATCACCACCCGGGGGAAGTTCTTGCGGATGGCCGCGCGCTTGGCCGCCGGGGTGTCGCCGTCGTAGATCTCGCAGCCGGCGATCTCAGGCGGCAATCCTGCTTCCGCGGCCAGGCGGCAGAACTTGCCCCGCTGGTCCTGCCCCAGGGCCTTCAGGGGGAAGAGGAACAGGCCGTGCCCCGGTCCGCCCCGCAGGGCCTCCTCGAGAGCGGGAAGCTGGAAGATCAGCGACTTGCCCGACGCCGTGGGGGTCGTGACCAGCACGTTCTCGCCCCGCCGCACCGCCGCGATCCCCTCCGTCTGATGCCTCCAGAGCCGGGGGACGCCTCCCCGGCCGAGAGCCCGCGCGATGGGCTCCGGCAACGGCGGGTCGAGCTCGCCGTAGACGGCCTCGCTGCCCGGCAGATACGTGGAGTACAGGAGCTGCGGCCCGAGCTTCGCGTCGAGGCGGAGATCCTCGACCAGAGGGCCCAGCTCGGAGGACGGCGGGAGGACTACAGGGGCGGCAGCGTTACGGGGCATTACCGCCCGATGGTACCACGGAGGATTTTGGATTTTGGATTTCCGATTTTGGATTGCCCCGCCCGATCCGAAGGGGATTCACCAGCCTCGTCCCCAATCCAAAATCCAAAATCTAAAATCCAAAATCGTCAAAGCTCGGAGAGCAACTGCTGCCGCTTGGCCTCGTACTCCTCGCGGGAGATGAGGCCGTCGTCAAAGAGCGCCTGGAGCTGGCGCAGCCGCTCGGCGCCGGACGGACCGGAGGGAGCCGCCACGTAGCCGCCGCGGTTGGCGGAGCGGTACTGCTCGGCCGCGGCGACGATGGCGCGCTTGAAATCCAGGGGATGGGAGATCTTGCGGAACACGGCCGTCCCGGTCTCGCTGGCGGTGTCGATCTCGACGTTGCCGAAGTTGAGGAGCCGGCCCCAGAGGGTCTGCCGGTGTTCGACGTTGTTGATCTTGTCCAGCCGGGAGTCCACGGACGGCCTTGTTCAGGATGCCCGTGTTGCGGATCACCCGGAATTGGTGACCACGTACTCGTTGGAGCGCAGCACGAAGAGCTTCCAGGCGAGCACCAGCCCCACAAGCGCGGCGGCAGCGAGGGCCACCAGGGCCCCGGGAATGCCGGAGCCATCGTCCAGCACGAAATACGCGAAGGCCCCAGCGGCGAGGACCAGGGCCAGCAGCGCCCACAGGGGAGCCAGGGAGAGGCGGGAGACGTGAGCCTGGTAAAGGGGCTCCTCGCCGGGTTGCAGGTGGTCCTGGAGGCTCATGGGAGGGGTCTCCTCTGGCTCGTCAACGTTGGAAGGCGTAGGAAATCTTCAGGAACAGCCGGCGCGTCGAGGGCTCCAGATCCTCGGAGCCCGCCGCCGGCAGCTCGCGGAGGTCACCATAACCGAGGAAGAGGACCGTCTGCCAGTTCAGCTTGTAGGCGAACAGGGCCGAGCCGTCGAAGGCATCCTCCTTCGCCCGCACCCGGACCCGGTACAGATCGGTGTCGCGCTCGGTGCGGCTGCGCTGGCCGATCAGTCGCAGATAGGCGCGGGAGTTGAACGTATAGATGGCCTTGAGGCGGAACACCTCGGCCGTGAACAGGCGCTCGTCCCGCGGCCCCGTGCCGGTGGGCGAGACGTCGAGTGTGCGCCGGTTGACGATGGTCTGCAGGGCCAGGTGGTTCGTGGGGCGTAGGGTCGCCTCCACGCCGAGGGTGACGCCGTCGCCCACCCGCGCGTTGGTCGACGTCCGCGGCCTCGCCAAGGGTGAGGTCGAACGCCAGGCCGGTGATCACGCGCGAGGGGGTCAGGTCGGCGCTGGCCACCAGGTAGGTGAAGTCGAACACCTCCCGGCCCACCAGCAGCTTCTCCTCGCGCCCTTCCACGCTGATGGCGCTGTTCCAGATGCCGAAGAGCTGGAGGCCCGGGATGATCCGCTGCTAGACCAGGTCGCCGTCCGGTCGTCGATCCGGCGGATCCGGAAGAAGGGCCGGATGCGGCGGAACAGGCCCTCCTTGGGATAGAAGGACCGCCCGATCGTGCCGATCTGGTCGCGGATGCCCACCTGGGGCACGAAGCCCACGTCCGCCCGGAAGTCGTCGCCGATGTCGTAGTACTGGAGGTTCCAGTCGTACGTCCGGGTCGTGTGCGCCCAGTTGGCGAAGAGGGCGTGCGAGGTGAGCGACTGGCCCCGCCACTCGAGCGTCAGGTCCGGGCGGTTCGGGTTCTGCGTGTCGGGTCAGAGGAACTGGCCGGTGACCGGTCCCGGCGGTTCGGCCGCCAGAGGAAGTCCGGGCCGCCCACCCGGTTGTGGCCGCCGCCGTCGGCGCTGTCGATCTCGCGGTCCGTGAACAGGAAGCTGACGAAGGAACCCCTCCCGAAGTCCCGCCGGACCCGGCCAGGATGACCCAGGACGAGAAGTCCTGAGGCGCGAAGCTGGAAGCCTGGGTACCCGGCAGGATGACGATGACCGCCGCCGCGGTCCTGCGTCGTCAGGAGCGTGTACAGGGTGTTCGAGCCGATCTGCCCTGTGCCCCGCGCACCCCAGCGCGGCGCGGTGATGGTGCGCGTGTAGACCGAGCTGGATCGGGGACGAGAAGAGGTCGGCCCCTTCCAGGAAGAACGGCCGCTTCTCGGGGAAGAAGAGGGCGAACCGCTCGTTGTCCGTGATCTGGGCCACGTCGGACTCGACCTGCGAGAAGTCCGGGTTGATCGTCAGGTCGAGGCCGTGTCGGCGTTGGGTGTCCACTTGGCGTCGAGGCCGGCGTCCCATTCAGCCGATCATCCTCCAGCGGGTTGCCGAGCACTCCACCCTCGGGATTCGAGTCCCGCCGGCCCGCGCCGTAGGGCGCGAGCACCAGGTGGTTGCCGCCGGGCAGCCCGGCCAGGCCGGCCAGCCGCTTCTGGTGGCAGATGAAGCAGTTCGAGCCGCGCGGCAGCTTGCTGCTGAACATCTGGTAGCGGAAGTCGCGCGGGTAGTTGCGGTAGAGCAGGATGCCCCAGGTCTGCGCGTCGCCCGGTCGTAGCGCAGGGAGGAGAAGGGCACGCGGATCTCCAGCCGCCACCCGTCGGCGCTGATGCGGGCCGCCGAGTCCCAGTAGAAGTCGGGCGACGGGTCCTCGCCGGCCGGCGTCGCTGCTGATGGCGTCGTACTGGATGTTGCTGGGGTTGACCAGGAACATGAACCCCGTCTTGCCGTCGTTCCTGGTGTCCAGGATGATCCCGCCGTAGTCGGTGTAGCTGGGCACGTCGTCGCGGTCCGCCAGGGGGGCGCGGATGTTCCCCGGCTCGGGGTCGAAGAACTCGAAGGCGGCGTAGAGGTAGTCGTCGTCGTAGGCCAGCCAGGCGACCGTCCTCACCTTCGGCTCCACGTTGTCGCCCGGGTTGGTCTCGTAGAACGTGTCGTAGGGGGTGGCGCCGCTCCAGCCGGGATCTTCAAGCTCGCCGTCCACCTGGATCGGTCCGGCCGCCCGGGAGATGCTGATCGCCTCGGCGGGCTCGGCGGCAGCCGGGGTCGCCGGGGTCTCCTGCGCCGATTGCGGCGACTGCGGCGACTGCGCCATGAGAGGAGACAAGGCAAGGGCCAGGGAAGAGAGAAGGGCGACAAAGGGGACGCGCGCTATGGGCATGTCTCAGACCCCGAAGGGAAATTAGTTCAACGATCGAGGTGGGAAAAATACCACGGGAGCCGGGGGTTTCCTCCCCCTTGGAAAGCTCCCGTGGTGTGGGAGGACATACGCTGATTCTGTAGGCGACGGTGGGGGCGGGTTCGTTACAAGGGGGAGGGCCTTCTGGCTCACCCCTTGCACAAATACCTGTTCGCTTTGGAATCCTCGAACGCCTCCACCCGCCTCCTCGTCGTCTCGAACCGCCTTCCCATCGTCCTGGAGAAGAAGAACGGCTCCTGGAGCCTGAAGCCGGGGGCGGGGGGCCTGGTGAGCGCCCTGGCGCCCGTGCTCTCGCATCGCGGCGGCGTGTGGATCGGCTGGCCAGGCCTGCCGCTCGAACGGGGGGGCGCCTGGGAGCCCGTGCTCGCCGAGGGCTACCGGGAGCGCGGCTACGATCTCGTGCCCGTGCTGCTCTCCGAGGAGGAGGTCAAGGGCTTCTACGAGGGTTTCTCGAACGCCATCCTGTGGCCCCTCTTCCACGACCTCCTGGGGCGGTGCAACTTCGACCCTTCCTTCTGGTACGCCTACCTCAAGGTCAACGGGAAGTTCGCGGACTGCGTGGTCCGGCACAGCCGGGACAGACGACTTCATCTGGGTCCAGGACTACCAGCTCATCCACGTGGCCGAGCTCATCCGCCGGAAGAACGAAGCCGCCCGCATCGGCTTCTTCCTCCACATCCCCTTCCCGCCGCTGGACATCCTGCTGAAGCTCCCCTGGCGGGGGCAGATCCTGAACGCCCTGCTGGCCTACGACCTGCTCGGCTTCCAGACGCCGCGCGACACCCGCAACTTCCTCACCTGCCTGGAGCACCTGCTGCCGGAAGCGGAGATCGCGAGCGCCGGCGCGGTGGCCGAGGTGCGCCTGGGCTCGCGGACGGTCCGCGTCGGCGCCTTCCCCATCGGCATCGATTTCGAAAGCTTTCGAGAAGGCCGCCCGCTCCGAGGAGGTGGCGCGGCGCGTCCAGGAGCTGCGGGCGCGGATCGGCCCCGTCGAGCTCATCGTGGGAGTCGACCGCCTGGACTACACCAAGGGGCTCCCCGAGCGGCTGGAGGCCTTCCGCAACGCCCTGCAGCGCTACCAGGAGCTGCGCGAGAAGGTGATCTTCTTCCAGGTCGTCGTCCCCAGCCGCGAGGGCGTGCCCGAGTACCAGGCCCTCAAGGCCGACGTCGAGCAGCTGGTCGGGCGAGATCAACGGCGAGTTCTCGTCAGCGGGCTGGGTGCCCGTCCATTACCACTACAAGAGCCTGGCGCGGCGCGACCTGATCTCGCTCTACCGCATGGCCCGGATCTGCTTCGTCACCTCGATCAAGGACGGCATGAACCTGGTGGCCAAGGAGTTCTGCGCCTGCCAGGTGGACGGCTGCGGCGTCGCTCGTCCTCTCCGAGTTCGCGGGCGCCGCGGCCCAGCTCCAGCGCGGCGCCCTGCTGGTCAACCCGCACGACATCGAGGGCATGGCCGACGCCCTGAAGGCCGCCTTCGACATGGGCGAGGAGGAGCGGCGCCGGCGGATGGAGGCCATGCGGGAGATCGTGCGCGAGCAGGACATCTTCTGGTGGGTCGACTACTATCTTCGGGCCGCCCTGGGGACGGTGCCGGACGACTTCCGCGCTCCCAAGGAGTACTTGCCGCCCCTGGGCATCGAAGAGTACCTCTTCTAGACATGCTCCCCTCCGCCCTCGACCGCTGGGACGAGATCGCCGCTCGCCTGGACGGGCGCCGTCCCGCCCTGTTCCTCGACTACGACGGCACCCTCTCCCCCATCGCCCCCCGTCCAGAGCTGGCGATCCTGCCGGAGGAGACCCGGGACCTCCTGCGCCGTCTGGCCGCGCGCTTCCCCGTGGTGATCCTCTCCGGCCGCGGCCGGGAGGACGTGGCCGCCCTGGTGGGCCTCGACGGCCTCGCCTACGCCGGAAGCCACGGCTTCGACATCGCCGGCCCGCGGCCGGTCCGTCTCTGCACCTGAGGTGGGCGAAGGCATCCCCGAGAAGATCGAAACAGCGGCCGAGCGGGTGCGCCGGGATCTCGACGGTATCCCCGGCGTCCTCGTCGAGCCCAAGCGCTTCGCCGTCTCCGTCCACTTCCGCCTGGCAGACACGCGGGACCTGCCGCGGATCGAGCGGGCCGTGGACGAGGCCGTGGCCGCCACCCCCGGCCTGCGCAAGGCTCACGGCAAGAAGCTCTTCGAGCTGCGCCCCGACCTCGACTGGGACAAGGGCCAGGCCCTCCTCTGGCTCCTCGACGCCCTGGACCTGGACCGGCCGGACGTCCTGCCCTTCTACATCGGAGACGACCTGACGGACGAGGACGCCTTCCGGGCCGTCCAGGACCGGGGAGTCGGCATCCTCGTGGCCGAAGAGCCGCGGGAGACGGCGGCCCGGTACGGGCTGCGGGATACCGGGGAGGTCCGGGAGGTGCTGGCGCGGTTGGCCGCCCGGGCATAAATGCCCGGGCGGGGACTTCCTATCGCCCTACTTCGGCGGCGGAGGCTTGATCGGACCGCCGCTGCCCACCTGCACCTGGATCGGCGAGAAGCTCGACGCGCCGTCGCCATCCGACACCACCACCCCGAAGTACCAGCTCCCGAGTTGGGTGGAATCCGGAGTCCAGGTGAAGACGCCGGTCTCGCTGTTGATCGTCGCGCCTGCCGGGGCACCCGAGAGGCTGTAGGAGAGCGGGCTCGAGATGCCGCCCTGGGGACCCGGGCGGGTGTCCGAATCGCTCGCCACCACCTGATAGGTGATCGTCTGGCCCGGGTTCGCCTGGAGCGGCGGCACGGGCTGGACCACCGGCGGCTGGTTGCGCTCGGTGACGTGGATGGTGATCGGCCGCTCCTGCCAGAGGTTGGGCGAGCCGTTGTCGGTCACCCGGACGCGGATCGTGTAATCCCGCGGTCCCTGGTCCTCGGTGGGCGCCCAGGTCACGACACCGTTGGGGGAGAACGAGAGGCCGGCCGGCGCCGGGCTCACCAGCGTATAGGTCAGGGTCTGCCCCTGATCCCGGTCGTAGGCGTAGACCGGGAAGCTCAGGGTGTTCCCCTCATCCACGAACACGTCCGCGTTGCCGATCGAGGGCGCATGGTTGGTGCCCTCGACGGTGACCGTGACGGCCTGCTCGTCCGTCTGCGCCAGGGCGCCGTGCGAGTCGTTCGCCCTCACCTTGACCTGGTAGACGCCCGACTGGCCCACGGCCGGCGTCCACGTCACGTTGCCGAAGCCGTCGATCGACATGCCGGCCGGAGCATCGGCGAGCGACCAGGTCAGGAGATCGCCGTCCATGTCGGCCGCGCTGGCCGTGAAGGAGAGCGTCTGGCCTTCCATGGCGAGCTGATCCGGGATGGGATCGATCTGCGGCCGGTGGTTGGCGTTGTGGCTCGCGTCTTCCGACACCTCCATGAGCATCACGCCCGCGCCCTCCGTGGGTAGCGGCGGGATCGGCATGTCCATGAAGACGTTCTGGGGATCCGCGATCGGGATCTCGGGGAGACTGGGATCGAACGGCGGCGTGGGGCTGTCGTCCTGGACACCGATCTGGCCGTTGTCCGAGCTCGAGACCTTGAGGCCGTCCGCGGCGGCGCCGAAGAACAGCGGGCAGCCACGGGTACGGAAGATGATGTCGCCCCAGACCAGGAACTGCCATCCGGGCGGCACCGGCGGCAGGGCGACGGCCGAGGTGGGCAGCGCGGCGAACGCCGCTCCCGGCTGGAAGTTGGAATACGCAATGACGGCCGTGCCCGTGTAGGTGATCGCCGCGTTGGGGCCGGGGCGCATGCCGAACATCAGCCGGGCCCAGAAGAGCGAATAGCTCCCCGCCCCCGGACCGTTCTGGCCCACGACCGGGTAGCCCATGGTGGCGATGTGGGCCGGAAAGCCTCCGCCGCCGATGTTGAACACGGCGTCGAAATGGGTGAACAGCTCCGCCGGCAGAGCCCCGAAAGCGCAGGCGTTGCGGCGCTGGAACAGGTAGGAGTTGGTCGGCACCTGGAACCAGTAGGACAGCGGCGCCTGGAGAACGCGGATGGCGGTGCCGCCTTCCGCGTACCCTTGCGGGGACAGGTGCCAGCGCTGGAGGAAAAGGTAGTTGCCGTTGACCGGGATCCGCTGCACCCCCGTGCTCACGAAGCCGGGCGCCGCGTTGACCGGCGGAAAGCCGCTCTTGAAGTTGATGTAGCCACCCGCTCCGGCCCCGACGATCTGTGCCGAGGATGGTCCCGTAAGGGCCGCCAGTGCCAGGGAGAGGAGAAGCCCGATCCTCCAGGCTCCCCGCCGATCCATTCCGATTCTCATGTTGTTTCTCCTTTTCTGCGTATATTCGGCTCCATAAATAAGCAGTACAGGAAACAGTGATTCCGGGACGCGCCGCGAGCAGTTGCCCGCCGGGGCCGGTTGGAGACCTGAAAGGCACCTTATAGAAGTAGGAGGGTGGGGAGCTTCTTGCATGGACCGCGGACACACCATGCCCACCCAGGACGATCCAACAGAACGCCGTCTGCTGGAGCAGAACCGCGTCCTCCTCGAGCTGGCCAAGGGCGCGGGGGCGGACGAGCCCCTGGAAGCCTCCTTCGGGCGGATCACCCGCGCGGCGGCCGAAACTCTGGACGTCGAGCGCGCGAGCGTCTGGCTCTACAACGCCGACCGGTCGGTGATCTGCTGCGCCGACCTCTACGAGAAGAAGGAGCAGCGCCACTCCCGGGGCCAGGAGCTGTCTGAGGAGAGCTACCCTTCCTATTTCGAGGCCCTGGAGGCGGAGCGGACGATTGCGGCCCATGAGGCCCGGTCCGATCCCCGGACCCGCGAGTTCAAGGCTACCTACCTGGAGCCCCTGGGCATCACCTCCATGCTGGACGCTCCCATCCGCGTAGGCGGCCGGATGGTCGGCGTCGTCTGCCACGAGCACGTCGGACCGCCCCGCCCGTGGCGCGAGGACGAGCAGGCCTTCGCCGGCTCCGTGGCCGACGCGGCCTCCCTCGCCGTCGAGGAGAGCGAGCGCCGGCGGGCCGAGGCGGCTCTGCGGGAGAGCCAGGAGCGCTACCGCCGGATCGTCGAAACGGCCCTGGAGGGGATCTGGGCCATCGACGCCCAGAGCAACACCACCTACGCCAACCCGCGCATGGCCGAGATGCTCGGCTACAGCGTGGAAGAGATGCTGGGCCGCAACGCCTTCGACTTCGCCCACCCGGACGACGTCAATCCCGCCAGCCAGGAGTGGGACCAGCGGCGCCAGGGCGTCGCCTCACGGCCCGAGTTCCGGTTCCTCCGCAAGGACGGCTCGATCCTCTGGGCCCAGTGCTCCGCGGCGCCTCTGCTCGACGAAGCCGGCCGCTTCGCCGGAGCCTTCACCATGGTGATCGACATCACCGACAGGAAGCGAGCCGAGGCGGAGCGCGAAGAGATCTTCCTGCGGGAGCGCAGGGCCCGCTCCGAGGCCGAGACGGCCAACCGGATCAAGGACGACTTCCTGGCCACCGTTTCTCACGAGCTGCGCACGCCCTTGAACGCCATGGTGGGCTGGGTCCATCTCCTCCGTTCCGGGAGCCTGGACGCCGCCACCACCGAGCGTGCCCTGGAAACCATCGAGAGGAACATCCGCGCCCAGGCCCAGATCATCGACGACATCCTGGACGTCTCCCGCATCGTCCGCGGCAGCCTGACGCTCGCCTTCCAGACGGTCGACCTCGCCCCCATCCTCCGCCACGTCATCGAGTCCCTGAGCCCGGCCGCCGAGAGCAAAGGCATCGCCCTTCACACCCTCTTCGAGGCGGCCAGCAGCAAGGTGACCGGCGATCCCAACCGCCTCCAGCAGGTGGCCTGGAACCTGCTCTCGAACGCCGTGAAGTTCACCCCTCGGGGCGGCAGCGTGGAGGTCCGGCTGAGCCGGCAGGATGGCGACCTCCGGCTGGAGGTGGCGGACACGGGCGAGGGTATCTCTGCCGACTTCCTCCCCCACGTCTTCGAGCGTTTCCGCCAAGCCGACAGCTCGGCCGGCCGGATCCATGACGGACTCGGGCTGGGCCTCGCGATCGTGCGCCATCTCGTCGAGCTCCACGGTGGCACGGTGTCGGCGGAGAGTCCGGGGAAGGGGCAGGGCTCACGCTTCACGGTCCTCCTGCCCGACGCTGCTAAACTTCCCCGCCGTGAATGACCCGCAGCCCGTCCTGACCGCCCTGGAAAACACCCCGGCCCTCCTCGTTCCGCTCATCCTGGAAGTCCCTGAAGCCGTCCGCAAACGCCGGCCGCGGCCCGGCAAGTGGTCCGCCCATGAGCACTTCTGCCACCTGGCCATCGAGAACCCACCCATGAGGGAGCGGCTGGAGCGGATGCTGACCGAAGAGAACCCGCTCCTCGTACCCTTGAGCCCCTCGCCCGAGCAAGAGGCGGGAGCGATGCTCGGCATGAATCTGGAGGAAGCCGCTGGCCGTTTCGTGCGAGACCGGGCGGAGCTGGTGGCCCGCCTGCGGGCTCTGCCGCCCGAAGCCTGGAAACGGCGGGGCGAGCACCCCGACATCGAGGACTACACCGTCTTCCGTCTGGCCCGCCAGATGGTCCTCCACGACATGTTCCACGGCTTCCGCATCGAAGAGCTGCTGTTCCGCAAGGACTGGCCCGAGGAGGTCCCCACCGAGCCTGTGCCGCTTCCGGAGCCGGAGCCCCCGGCGGTCGAGACCGGCATCCCCGGCTCGCTGGCCAGCATGAAGCCCGGGGAGATCAACCTCCTCGGACCGTTCTCCGTGCCGGGGCTCCCTCCGCGCCTGATCCGCGTCTACCTGCCCCAGTCCTACGATCCCTCCAAGCCCCATTTCGGCCTCTACATGTTCGACGGCCAGAACGTCTTCGACGACCTCCCCTCCTTCTCCGGCGGCTGGTACGTCCACGAAACCGTCGAGGGGCTCGCGAAGTCCCGCCGTCCCCAGCCGGTGGTGATCGGCATCGATCATGGAGGCCCCGGCCGCAACCTGGAGCTGTCCCCCTTCGCCTTTGAAGCCGAGCCCGGGCAGGCGAGCCTCCTCCTCGACTGGGTCACCGGCAGCCTGATGCCGGCGTTGACGGCTGAGCTGAACCTCGTCCCCGGACCCCTGGGAGCCGTGGCCGGAGGCTCCTCGATGGGAGGGCTCTGCTCCTTCTGGGCGCACTTCCACTACCCGCACGCCTTCGGCGGAGCGCTGGTCATGTCTCCCTCCTTCTGGGTCGCCCACCAGGCCATCTTCGCGGACACCGCCGCGCAGCCCAACCCCGAGGTCTCGCGCCTCTACATCGACGGCGGCGCCAGGGAAGCCAAGGGCCAGGTCGTCGAAGCCGTCAAGAAGATGGTCGAGCACCTGACCGCCCGGGGCTGGGACTCCGACCGCCTCATGTGGCGCGCCGACGCCAGGGGCACCCACAGCGAGGCGGCCTGGCGCCGGCGCCTGCCGAAAGCGTTGCGGTTCATGTATCAGTAGAGCATTCCCCACTCCTCGGGTCGCATTCCCCAAGGAGAACGCCTCCGCAAAGCGGGGAATGCGGTGTGAGGAGAAGGGAATGGCGCCTGAGCCGCTCTTCCGGCGCATTCCCTATCTCTCGGATCTCGCAAACGGCGGGGAATGGGATCAAACGTGGCCGTTTAAGCCATTCCCTTCAGGAATGTGACGCCGTCGGCGGGGAATGGGACCCTTCTCTCTCCTCACGTCCCACCCAAGGGGGGAACAGGTCTCGAAGGATGGGGAACGAGGCATTCCCTGCTGCTTGCGCCTCCGCGAGAGGGGGAATGAGGCGCAGCCCATCCTTTCGTCGATCCGAGGAGAGGGAATGAGGCATTCCCCCTACCATCCCCAGGGCGCGCAACTGCTCACGCCCATTCCCGACGCGTTGCCAGGACCGGCTTGCCGCAGGGAAGGCATGGGCTGTCCCGCCCGGAGCGGCGGCGTCACGAGGTCGGCGTAGACCTCATAGTCCGCCTCTACACGCGGCCCCGAGGCCGGGTCCAGGCCGATGTAGCGGTCGATCTCCATGTTGGAGATGCCGATCTCCAGGCCGGCGCCGTCCTTGGGCGTGAGCACGAGCGAGGAGGTGGCCGTCCTGCCGTTGCGGTTGGCCGTCATCTCGAAGATCACCTTGCTTCCGAAGTCGGCTTCAAGCTCGAACGAGACCGCCACCCGCTGGTTGAATCCGGAGGTCTGCGAGCCCACCATGGTGTAGGTGAAATCGGTCAGCTCGCGCGTCTTGAGCCGGCCTTCCGTAAGCTCGATCCGGGCCAGGACGGGCTGGTTCGAGCCGGGGACGGTGTTGCGGAACGCGGGATTGAGGCCCCGGTCCGGGAAGGCCTCTCCGAACGTCGCCATCCACCAGAGGGTGTCCTGGTCGGCCGGGCTCAGGACCGGCGCAGAGGGATCGAGCGGCCGGGCCGCCGAAAGCTGCAGCGCACCGGTCTTCATTCCGCGGCCGTCCAGGGAGATCTTTAGGTCTTCTCCGTTCAAGACGCAGACGCCCTTCGTCATCCTGCCCATGGCATCGGGAAGGCAGTGGAAATCCGCCATCCGTGTGCTCTCCGGGCTCCAGTCCTTGAGGTCGAACTCCAGCAGCGGGAAGTGCTGGTCGAGCACCTCCGGTTTTTGATTCCACTCATTCCTCAAGGCCCGGGCACGGGTCAGGCGCTGCAACAGGACCGTGGCCTTTTTCGGTAACGCGCTCGACGTCTTGCTGAGCGGCGGATCGAAAACGAACGTACAGAGTCCAGAGAACGACAAGCTAAGCGTTGACATGATGATTCCTCCCCTTTCAAGGCTGGTCGTCGGCGCTCGCGCCGATGACTTCGAATGCTGCCCAAGACGACGGCAACTGGTCTTTTTTATTTAGGCTGTTGAGCATCTTGAGCTGGGCCTCGCGCAAGGCTTCCACAGGGTCTCCACTTTTCTGATAGTATTTGTGGAATATTTCGAAAAGACGAGAGGTAGCGTCATCTTCCACGCTCCACAGACTTGCCACGACGTTTGGAACCCCCGCAGCCAAAAACGCCCGGGCGAGGCTGGTTACTCCCTCACCTCCAGGCAAGTATTCATTGCCCGTATCGCACGCCGCCAGGACGACGAGTTGGGTGCCCTTCAGTTTCTGCGAATAGATCTCCTGGGCGGTGAGCGCTCCGTTGTCCTCGTCGCTGTTATCGCCCGGAGCGAGCACAAGCTTAGAGAGCAGGGTGTTGGCCGGGTCGATCACAGCGTGGCCGGAGAACTGGACCCATTCCGCCTGCGGCGCTCGGGCCCGGAAAGCGGCCTCGGTCGCGCCCGGCCCGACAAGCAACTGGGCTCCCGTCTCTTCCCATAGCTGCACGGCGTCCTTCTTCGCCGCCGGCAACGAAGAAAGGGTTTCGTTGCCCGGTACTCTGTGATCGATCTCGGGCTCGCCCACCACCAGACCACGGCGGCCCTGCGGTGGCTTGACATCCTGCCGCTCCAGCGCGTTGACGTAAAGGGTGGCGCTGGGAGCGATGGCCACTGGGTAGGTCTCGATCAGAAAATCCCCGGAGCGGCTGTCTTTGAGAGCGGAGAACGTCACCCAGTGGAGGACTTTGTCAGGAATGAACACGATCCTGTCCCCGGCAGGAACCGTGGATAACCAAGGCTGGATCAGGAGATCAAAAAGCTTTTGGGAAGCGTTTTCCCAGTCCTCAGAATCGATGTCACGGAACCATGCCACCAAGTCTTCGAGATCTTCCCGTACGATCGGCTGTGATGAGTAACGTTCGCCTTCGCCGCTCCGGCGGAAGGTCCAGATCAGTACGCGGTCCCGGAGGACGGAGAACTGCACCAGAGTGACTCCTTTGGGCAGCCGCCGCCGGATTTCGTTAAGGGGCAGAGGCTGGGGCTCAGAGGCCAGAAGCAGGGTCCTCTCCTCCTCTAGACCAGTCCAGAGCTTGGAAGCGCTGCCGGGGAGGACACGGGTACGCGCGCGGTCGGCGTAGGCGAGGCCTCGCTCCCAGTCGCCCTGATCTATCTGCAGGCCCACCACCTCGTCAAACACCGCGTCAGTCTCTTCCAGCAGGGCAAGGCGGAGGTCTTCGGCCTCCAGAGTCTCTCCCATCTCCTCGTAGCGCTTCATCGCGGCCTCGAAGTCTTTCTCAGCCGCGTCATCTTTTCCGCTCCTCCGGTACGCTCGCCCCCGAGCCAAACGCGTCCACAGAGAGAAGATGGCGTTATTCTCGCTCTGATATGTCGGCAGAGCCGCGCTCAGGAATTCGGCAGCACGATAGGGATCCTCCTCTTCGAGGATCATGCCTTGGATCATGGCGAGATCTGCTAGCCGGCGGGGCCGCTGCTTAGGGTCCATCTTCTCGTTGTTAATGAGTCTCCTGGCCTCCTGCAGGGAGTCCTGGGCTCCCGCGTCGTCCCCCTGGTGATGCTGGAAACGAGCGAGCCACGTGAGGGCTTCCACCAGCGCAAGGAGATTGTCCTTGTTCAAGCGGGACTGCCGGACTCTCTCTTCTTGGAAGATAAGGGCCGCGTCTTCAAACCCATCTTGCAAAGCCGCGTTCCCAGCGATCATGTAGACTGCGGCGACCTGATTCGGATCCCGTAGCGTGGGAGTGCTGCGCAGAGCACGGTAGATAACCTTCCACGCTTCGCTCCTGCGCCCGCGAGACATCAGAACCTCCCCCAGACGGCAGTCGATACTGGCGGCGTTCTCGATTTCCCCCAAGCGATCGAAGCCGGCGAAAGCGTTCTCAAGGTCTTCGATCGCTTCTCGCGTCTTCCCCAACGTTGCCCCAGCCATCCCCTTGACCCAGTAAACGTGTGCCCGGAGCGCTCCATAAGGCAGATTCTCGTCCTTGATCTTCTGGGCCAGCCACTCGGTGCCAGCCAAGGCTTCCGGATACTTTCTGGATATGTAATCGGCGCTCGCCAAGTAAAAAGCTGCCCGCCAAGCCAGCGCGCAACCGGCCTGTCTGAGCGCCTCATAGGCGGTGGTGAGTTGGGGAACCGCGGAACTAGAACGGCGCATATTGTAAAGCTTGTGGCCGTCTCGGAATTCCCTTGCCCCTCGGGCGGCCTCAGATAACCGCCGGATGTCGCCATTCCCCAAGAGCTCGTCGATTCTGGCCGCAGAGTCCTGCACCAGGCGCTCACCATTCGTCCTCGCCAAGGCATCTCCCACGGCCAGCAACACGCTCAGATGTTCTTCAGCGGTCTGTTTCTGGCCCTTCAGCCATGCATCTCCCCAGTCTCCGAAGAGCTGCTGCTCCGCATACTCCCGAGCCCATTTACGATCACGGTCCACGACAGCCATCACCTGATCGGCATCGCCTTGGAGAGCGGCCGCCCTCAAGGCGTCTTCCTGCTCACTTCGCGTGCCGCCGAAGGCCTGAGACTGATCTAGGGCTTTCAGCCTCCTGTTCGCCTCTGGGGCCCAGCTAGGTATCTGTTCGAGCTCTCGCCAAACGGACCGGGCAGCGTCCAGGAGAAACAGCCGCTCCAGAGCTAGGGCCTTTCTGAAAAGCGCCTCCGGCAGACGGTTATCCTCCTCTAGGGCCCGGACCGCGGCTTCATAGGCCCGCAGGAGGTCCCGCGGATCGCCTGTTTTCTCTGCATGTTGGAGATAGATGCCGGCGCGATTGCTCCACTCCTGTGCATCCTGGGGAGCTACACTTGACCTCTTCTCGTATTGGCCGGTAGGCTCCGGGCCACCGCGCTTCGGCTTGACGGGTGGTGGCATCTGGCTGACCATCCCAGCCGCCGCACCGGCCAGCACCGCGGATAGGACCACAGGCTTCCCCCACCTCATCGTGACCTCGTCCATACAGACTGCATCGCTACCTCCTGGATAGAAGATTCCGGGATGGTAGCAAATAGGGCTGGCAATTAAGAGCGAGAGGGTCAGGGCGATGGTGTTCATGGTGTCGTCTCCTCGTTTCGTGTTCGTCCGGATGGACGGACGGAAAGTTCTTTTTTCCGGGGTGGGAAGACCGCTCCGAGTTCCGTCCATAGAGGCGAAAGCAATACGACAGGAGGCGAAAATGGCCACCGTGAACACCAGCAAGCTGCAACTGAGAATTGCCAGTCAAAGAGAAGAGCGTCCGTACGACACGCGTCCTCTGGATGTGATCGCAAAGCTCAGGGACCGGAACCAGCCCGTGAACGGCCTTGCGGTCTCCCGCAAGCCTGGGAAGGGACAGATCGTGACGGGCACCGTGCCGGCGAATGAGGTCGAAAACGTACGCACGGACGCGAACGTGCTCAGTCTCAAGGCCGCGACCGGGCTCCATCTCTGCCTGCACCACTCCGTGCCGGCCATCCACTGCGATCCGGAATCCCTTTTCCTGGGCTCGAAGAATGGAACGGAAACGTTTCCTGGGCTCGACGGCTCAGGGGTCGTGATCGGGATCGTGGACGTGGGCTGTGATTTTCGCCACAAGAATTTCCGTCATGGCAATATGACTCGCATTCACTGTATCTGGGACCAGTCCGCCAGCTCAGGGGAGCCTCCCAGAGATTTCGGCTACGGCCGGGAGATCACGGCGGAAGAGATCAATCAGGCCTTGCGCCATGGGGATGCGGGCGCCTATCAGACTCTCGGCTATGCTCCGCCGATCGCCGCGCACGGCACCCATGTGATGGACATCGCGGCCGGCAACGGCCGGGAGGGCGCGCTCTTCGGGGGCAAGCCGAGCACGCCTCAACAGGTCGAGGCGTCCCATCCGGGGGTGGCTCCCAACGCCACGCTTGTCTTCGTCCAGCTGATGAACGATCCGGATGGTTTTCTCGGCAACTCCCGCCAGTTGCTGGAAGCCGTGGAGTACATCTTCGAAAAGGCCGATCAGCTCGACATGCCCGCGGTGGTCAACTTGAGCATCGCCGCCTCCGGCGGTCCTCACGACGGCTCGACCCTGGTCGAGCAGGGTTTCGAAAGCCTCCTCGCGGAGAAGCCCGGCCGGGCCATCGTCGTCTCAGCGGGCAATTCCCGCCTGCAGCGGAGCCATACCTCGGGCATGGTCACCTCGGGGCAGCCGGTCAATATCCGCTGGCACACCGATCCCGGCCAGGCGAAGAATCAGATGGAGGTCTGGTATCCCGGAGTGGAAGACAATGCGGGTCTCACGGTGAGGCTGCGGACGCCTGACGGCGTCACCCTGCCCCAGGCCGTCAGGCTGGGAGAGACCTGGGAGCTCTGTGAGGAAGGCCGGGAGGACGCACCGCTCGGACGCATCAGTCACCGGCAGAAGGACCCGGACAACGGCGACCACCAGATCGAAATCCGCCTGACTCCTCTCGATGGCATGGGTTTCGACGGCCGCCCGTGGGAGATCGAGCTGTCCTGCGCGGGCGCCGGCGTCTCCTTCCATGCCTGGATCGAGCAGGACGACCTCGGCCGTTCCTGGTTCGAGGAGCCGGTGGAATCCCACACGATCAACTCGATCGGCTGCAGCAGGAACCTGATCACGGTGGGGGCGTTCGACACCGCGGAGCGCGAGAGCCTGAGGCCGCCCTACGAGGCCGCCGCCATCGGGCCGACCCGGGAGACCCCGAGGTTCCCGGAAGTCCACGGCAAGCCCGAGGTGAGCGCTCCCGGCGTGGCGGTGGTGGCCGCGCGCGCCCATGGAGGGGTGACCGTGATGTCCGGCACCAGCATGGCGGCGGCTCATGTGACGGGGCTGACGGCCCTCCTGTTCCAGCTGGCGCAGAGGGCAGGCCGGGGCCGTCTCAGGATCGAGGAGACCCGAGCGGCGCTCTCCCAGGGGAACGTCGATGCGAGGAGAGCGCTGAGCTCGATCTTCACCTTGGCCGGCCGGCCGCGTTCCTCTCAGTCCAAAGGAGGCATCGGAGGATGATAGGCGAGGCTCGCTCCCACCCAGGTCTTGTCCTTGTTGAAGTCGACGCCCATCATCTGGCCCTTGCCCAGGCGGACGAGGTTGTTGACCAGGCGGGGACGGTCCTTCCAGATGAACATCATGCGGACCTCGGCGCGAGCGGGCCCGTCGGGCGTTTCGACGACGGGCTCGTACGCGACCTTCTTCTGGAGGATGTAGTTCTCGGGGTCTTCGAGGTTCCGCAGGCGCTCGGGCGAGGGACCCATCTCGACGCCGAGGCCGGCGAAGGAGAAGAGGGGTTTGAGGACGTAGTCGTCGAGATCGACGGGCAGCTCTTCCAGGTTGGCGACGAACCAGGAGGGCGGGCAGAAGCGGCTGCGGATGAAGGGAAGCGAGAACTTGCTGATCTTCAAATACCAGTTCGGATGCCCTACCCAGGTGACGTCCAACTCGCGGCGGAAGATGTGCGAGAGGTCGATCCCCTTCCTTTCCAGCTCGTCGAAGATCACGCGGTTGTAGATCCTCTGGATGGGGATCTCGCGGCCGCGCTCCTTGTAATAGAGCCGGCCGCCGCGTTCGATCACGTCCCGGGCGTTGACGGTGCTGATCCCCGTGAGCTGCTCGGTGACGCAGAAGTCGACGCGGGTCTTCTGCTTCTCGGGATCGATCTCCAGGAGGACCACGTTCTCGGGATCGCAGTCGCCCACGATCACGTCCTTGAGCATGGCCGGGTAGGTGCGGGCGTCGAGCCCGCCGAAGTAGGGGGAGAAGTCCTCCGGGACGGCCGGGAAGTGGGAGCGGAACTCCTTTTCGAGCAGCCACTGGAAGCCGTAGAGCGAGGGGAAGCCCTGGAGCTCGATGAGGCGCGGGGTCAGGCGGCCGTCTTCCCCGCGGACGATGGCGAAGTCGGCCTGGAAGAAGACCGGGTGCCCTTCGTCGCCCGGCACGTTGAGCTCCGGGGGCACGGCCCCCCCGGCGATCTTCAGATACTCCTCGGAGGTCACCACGGACAGCACCTCGTGGGCGGCTTCGGCGAGCTCGCGGCTGAGGTCCGCGGACAGGAAGATGGGCGTCTCGGCGATGCGGAAGCCGGGCGGGCAACCTGCGTCCAGGTCCAGGTCGCGGACCATGGACTCGTAGCGTTCCTCGGTGAAATCGGCGTTGTAGGCGCGGCGGATAGCGGGTATCATGGCCGGTGATTCTATCCGGTCTGCCCTTCGGGGGCTCGTTTCGGTCTGGAAAAGCACTCTCTACCATAGAGGATGATTCCATCCTGCTGATCACTGATGCCCATCTTCTTCTACCGAGGAGAACGTTATGAGTCCGAGAAGCGTCCGCCCGAGAACCTGGATCCTGGCCGTCGTCCTCTCTGTGCTGTGCGGCTTGCATTCTCTGCCGGCCGCCGCTCAGACGGCGAGCTCCACTCTGATCGGTAGTACCCGAGACGGCAGCGGCACGCCGCTGCCCGGCGTCACCGTCAACGCCACCAACCAGGAGACGGGCCTCGTCCGCTCCTCGGTGACCGGCAGCGACGGCGCCTTCCGGCTGCCCGCGCTGCCGGTCGGCGTCTACACGGTGACCGCCGAGCCTCGACGGCTTCGCCACCGTCACCGTTGAGTCGGTCAAGCTCAATGTGGCGACCGAGCGGGCCCTGGAGATCACCATGAGCGCGGCCAGCGTCGAGGAGTCGATCACCGTGGTCGACGACGCGCCCCTGGTCCAGACCTCGCCGTCGATCGGCACCGTGGTCTCCCAGAACGAGCTCCAGAGCCTGCCGCTGAACGGCCGGCAGTTCGCCAACCTGGCCACGCTCGCTCCGGGGACGTCTTTGTCCTTCAACAGCGACCCCACCAAGCCGGGGCAGCAGACGATCGCTCTCAACGGCGGCGGCGGCCGCAACGTCAGTTACATCATCGACGGCGGCGACAACGCGGACGACACGATCGGCGGCGCTCTCCAGAACTTCAACCTCGAGAGCGTGCAGGAGTTCAAGATCCAGACCCAGCAGTACAAGGCCGAGTACGGCCGCTCGAGCGGCGGCGTCCTCTCCGTGGTCACCAAGTCCGGCACCAACCGGTTCGCCGGCAGCGCCTATGGCTTCTTCCGCAATGAGAACCTGAACACCGAGACCGAGACCGAGAAGCTTTCGGGCGCGGGCAAGCAGCCCTATGAGCGCCAGCAGTACGGGGCTTCGCTCGGCGGCCCGATCCTCAAGGACAAGGCGCACTTCTTCGCCACCTGGGAGAAGACCGACCGCGACACCTTGTACACGATCGCCACCGGCGGCGTCCTGGCCGACCTCGACGGCCAGTCGATCCCCGTGCCCTTCACCGACGAGCTCGGCACCGCCAAGGCGACCTACAACATCTCGGCCAAGCAGTACCTTCAGGTCCGCTATGGCTATCAGAAGAACGCCGACAAGTACGGCGCCTCCCCGTTGAACGCCCCGTCGGCCCTGGGCACCATCGCCAACGACTACTCCTCCTTCCTGGGAGGCCACACCTGGCAGGCCGGCGCCAGCGCCCTGAACGAGCTGGTGGTTCAATACACCAATTTCGAGAACACGATCACCGCGGACTCGAACGAGCCTTCCATCGCCTATCCCTCGGGAGTCCGGACCGGGCAGAACGGCAACACGCCGCAGTCCACGACGCAGGAGAAGCTTCAGATCAAGGACGACTTCTCCTGGTCCCAGGCGATCGGCTCCGGCCGGCACGACTTCAAGGTGGGCTTCAACTACGTCGATGTGCCGGTCCTGGAGGCCGACTCCTCGACCGGGCTCAGCGGCGCCTACACCCTGATGACGGACCAGCCGGGCTCCCCGGTGATCGACATCACGTTCTTCGGCGGCTTCGCCGGCGCAAGCCTGCCCATGGAGCAGTACAGCGGCTACATTCAGGACGACTGGGCGGTGCGGGACCGGCTGACGGTCAATCTCGGGCTCCGCTACGATTACTGGGGTGGTTTCGACCTCGATCAGCGGTCGAACCCCCTCTGGCAGACCCTGTCCACCCAGACCCGATTCAACGAGTACTACCTGCAGGACTTCCAGGGCGGCCGGGGAGGCCAGCTCGAGAACGACGACGACAACTACGCGCCTCGGCTCGGCTTCACCTATGACCTCAAGGGGAATGGCCGCCACCTGCTGCGGGGCGGCTGGGGGATCTATTACGACTTCCCCTACACCAACGCGACCATCCTCTTCCCCGCCTTCGCCGTGCAGTCCAACTACGGGACCAGCTACAACCACCAGGACCCCAACGGCATCCGCAATCCAGACGGTTCCTTCTTCCAGCCGGGCCAGCCGCTGCCTCCGAACCAGCTCCCCGCAGCCGGGGCCTTCCCCCCTACCAACATCGGCTCGCCGACGCTGGCGACCCCCGAGTCGACTCAGCTTTCGCTGGGCTACTCGGTCCAGGTCAACAACTGGCTGGGCCTGAACCTCGAGCTCGTCAGCATCGACTACTCGCACATCCCTTACTCGTTCCCGATCAACCCGTTCCTGGACGCCAATGGCCAACCTCAGGCGACCCGCCGTTTCCCTCAATACGGCGCCTTCCGCCTGTGGGTCGGCAACGGCGAGGCTTCGTATGACGGCGCCAACCTGGGGGTCCGGGCCCGCTTCTCCAAATTCGAGCTCCAGGGCTTCTACACCTACTCCGAGGCGGAGGGCAACGTGCTGGCCGGCGCCGACGACTTCCGCGTCTACAACGTGGGCGCACAGCCCGACCTCGGCGGCCGCGCCCGCGGCGGCGTGACGGCCGATCCCCTGGATCCGCTGTGCGGTGCCTGCGTCGGCCCCCTGTTCACCGATGCGCGGCACCGCGTCACGTTCGGCGGAACCTACCGGGCTCCCTGGGGGATCGACCTCTCCGGCATCTTCCGCTACCGCTCGGCCACGCCCTACACGGTCTTCATCGACCGCGACCTGAACGGCGACCGCCTGCGCCTCGACCTCGGACCGGGCACAGGCATCTCGAACGTCAACTCCGGCCGTACCGCCTCTTTCTCGCAGCTCGACCTCCGGCTGGCCAAGGAGTTCCAGATCGGCTCCGTGGTGTCCATCGAGCTGATCGGCGAGGTCTTCAACGTGTTCAACGAGGAAAACCCCTCCGGCTACATCAACGTCTTCGACGCCAACGGCAACCCGACCGGCAAGAGGCCAACCCTCTACTCCGGCGACCCGCTCCAAGGGGAACAGCGCCTGGCACAGCTCGGACTGCGGGTGCGTTTCTAAGTGTCCTTCTAATAGTGTCCTTCTAAGTGTCCTTCTAAATAAGCCCTGCCGTTCGCCCTCCTCTCCCGCCCGGGGGGGGAGGAGGGCTGTGATATCTTCAGGAGCACAAACCAACCGTCGTGACGAATCCCTTCTGTTTCCTTTGGGGGAGCCGATGAACGCACCGCCGTTGAAGACGGCCGAGGTCCTCGACTCGATCGCCGAGGTCTTGTCCCCCTACCTGGGCAAGCTGATGGCCCGCGCCTCGGCGAGCGCGCACTTCCAGGATCTCGCCATCGCAGGGGAGCAGGTGGACCGCCAGAAGGTGGAGGCCCTGGTGGAACGGGTGGGCAAGGGGCTCAACCTCTTCCTCGGACGGGACAAGTCGAAACTGGTGGTGGAAGAGATCCGGCGCGCTCTCGACCACCTGGGAGGAGCCCGATGACCCGTTCACGCCTGACGCTGCCGCTGCTGGGGTTTACGGCCCTGGTGGCCGCTCCGTTCGTGGTGGAGCTCGCGGCCCCTGGGATGGTGCCGGAGCAGACCCGGCTCTGGATCGGCGGTCCGGGCAAGCTGCTGCTCCTGGTGGCCGCCACCGTGCTGGCCTGGCGCAACACCGCGGCGTTTGAACGGGGCACCCGGGCCCGCTCCGCCTGGCTCCTGCTCTTCGCGGGTCTCTTCCTGTTCTCCCTGGGCCAGGCCGGACTGGTGTTCAACCAGCTCACGCACAACCAGGCGATCTTCTTCCCCTCCCCCTCGGACGTCCTGTTCCTGCTCTCCTATCCGGCGTTCGTGGCGGCCCTGATGACGTTCCTGAAGGCGTATGCGGAGAGCGGTTTCCCGATCGGCGACCCGGCGGGCCGGCGCACCCTGGCGGGGATCACAGCGCTGCTCGGCGCGGCCGTCGCCACCGCCGTGCTGCGTCCCATCCTGATCTCCGGCGCCCCGGCTGTAGAGAAGGCCCTGAATACGGCCTATACGCTGTTCGATCTGGCCCTGCTGGTCCCGGCCCTGCTGTTGCTGCGCATCACCCTGCGCTTCCCGGGCGGTGCCGTCTGGCGGATCTGGATGGCGATCCTCGGCGGCTTCGTGGCCATCTGCGCGGGCGACATCCTGTTCGCCTACTCCACGGCGATGGGGATGACGCGCCTCGATTCCCTGGTCGATCTCGCCTACGTCCTGGGCTATGGAGGCCTCGCGCTGGGCATGGCCTACCAGCGCGAGGTATTGGCTTAAAGGTTCCCCAGGCCCAGGTGGGTCTCCTGGACGATGAGGTCCACCACGGCCTTGAGATCCTGGGTCTGCCCGTACACCGCGAGCTGGCGGTCCGCCCCGGTGCCCGTGCGCAG
This sequence comes from uncultured Acidobacteriota bacterium, assembly GCA_963832495.1. Classification (GTDB taxonomy): domain Bacteria; phylum Acidobacteriota; class Thermoanaerobaculia; order Multivoradales; family UBA5704; genus DATARR01. Next base: position 257,290 of record CAWHUF010000010.1, read on the forward strand.
GATCTCGTGGATGTAGTTGATTTCCTCGCGGCTCCCGAGCTCGTCCACCACGTCGTCGATGAAGGCCAGGAGCTCGTGGATCAGCGCGCTGCAGTCCACCTCCTCCTGCTTGCCGAAATCGATCAGTTTTCCGGAGATGCCGTAGCGCGCGGCCCGCCACTTGTTCTCGTTCAACAGGATGCGCCGGTACAGGCGGAAGCCCAGGTTCTGCTTGATCAGCTTGTGGAGCTTGACCGTGACGGCCTGGATGAGGGCCGCGAGCGCGATCGTCTCGTCCACCCGCATGGGCACGTCGCAGATCCGGTACTCCAGGGTGTTGAAGAACGGATGCAGGCGGATGTCCCACCAGATCTTCTTGGCGTTGTCGATGCACCGGGTCTTGATCAGCAGCTTGATGTAGTTCTCGTACTCCGAATGGCTCTGGAAGTGGTCCGGGATGCCGGTGCGTGGGAAGCGGTCGAACACCTTGCTGCGGAACGACTTGAGGCCCGTGTCGCGCCCCTGCCAGAAGGGTGAGTTGGTGGACAGCGCGAAAATGTGAGGCAGGAAGTAGCGGGCGGCGTTCATGATGTGGACCGCCAGCTCGCGGTCCTCGATGCCCACGTGGACGTGGAGGCCGAAGATCAGGTTCGCCCGCGCGATCTGCTGGAGGTCGTCGACGATCTCCTTGTAGCGCTGGTTTTCCGTGATGAGCTGGTCCTTCCAGTGGGCGAAGGGGTGGGTGCCCGCCGCCGCGATGGTCAGGCCGTTGCGCCGCGCCAGCTCCGCGAGGTCGCGGCGCAGGCCCACCACCTCGCGGCGGGCCTCCTTGATGTCCCTGCAGATGTTGGTGCCCACCTCGATGACCGACTGGTGGAGCTCGGGTTTCAACTGGTCCGCCAGCGTGTGCTCGTCGTCGAGGAGATGCTGGACGTGCGATTTCAGGTCCCGCGTCTCCGGGTCGATGAGCTGGAACTCCTCTTCAATCCCCAGGGTGAAGAGCTCGGCGTCCATGGGCCTCTACCTCGCCGAGCTGACCGTCACCCGCGAATCGCCAGCAACGGCCGGCACCGGCGGGGCCGACGCACGGCGCACGTACTCGCCCCAGCGCAGGTTGTCTCCACCCTCGACGTGGGCCTTGGCCTTGCGGATCACCATCTCGGCCGCGGCCTCGACGATCCAGGAGAAGTTGTCCTCGCCGATCGAGTTGACGTCGGCGTCCGGCGCCGGGTTGCAGAAGTCGATGGCGTAGGGAACGCCGTCGCGCACGGCCATCTCCACCGTGTTGAAGTCGTACCCCAGCCACTGGTTGAGCGCCAGCACGTCGTCGTGCACCTTCTGGAGAAGGGCCGGATCCACGGCCGGGCCGTTGCGCACGTAGCGCATGTGGAAGGGCTGCTTGGGGTCGTACTGCATGATGCGGATGTCGTGGCAGTCGATCGCGTAGCAGCGGAAGTACTCTTTGAAGATGATCTCCTCCTGGAGCATCATCACGAGCTGGCCGGTCTCGTGGTAGGCGCGGAAGAACTGGTCCGGGTTCTCCAACCGGTAGACGTTCTTCCAGCCGCCGCCCGCGAAGGGCTTGAAGAAGGCCGGGAAGCCGATGTAGCTGAAGATCCCCTCCCAGTCCAGCGGATAGGACAGGTTGCGGAAGGACTTCGGGCCCGTGTCCGCCGGCGGCTCGTGCGAGGGCAGGAGCACTGTCTTGGGCACGGCCACGCCGATCTTGGTGGCCAGGCAGTTGTTGAAGAACTTTTCGTCGGCGCTCCACCAGAAGGGGTTGTTGACCACGGCCGTGCCGTTGAGCGCGGCGTTCTTCAGATAGGCGCGGTAGAAGGGCACGTCCTGCGAGATGCGGTCGATGATGACGGCGTATCCCGAGGGTTCGCCCTGGACCAGCTTCTCGATGCGGACCGGCTCGGCCACGACGCCGTCCACCTTCTTGGAGTTCACCCGGTCGACGAAGGCGTGAGGGAAGGTGTCCTCCTGCCCGAAAAGGATTCCGACTTTTTTCATTCCCGATTCCTCCCAATTTCCACAACCGGCGAAACAGTACCACAGGGTCTGCGCAGGGGATGGCGGGGGTCCGCGGGGCACCTGGAGGGCTGCTGTAAGCCCTGCTGGAGGAAGATCGACTTAAATACGCTCGGGCGTTGACTTTTCCGTAGCCATACCCCAACATATAGTTGTGTCAAGGGTCCACGCCTCCTCCCTGGAGTGACGTGGCAGCTCCGGTGAAGCTTGGGCGGCTAAGGAGCTGGGCGGGCTGGGACCCGCCGATGATGGATACGCCCAGGAAGGAGGTGGTCCAGTGAACGAAGGTAATCACGGTTCTGTGGAGGTGGCGTCCTCGTAACGAGGAGTCTCCACAAGTCCGTGGCACATGGACGGGGAACCCTCTGAGGGGAACCCAACGCCACCGAGACGGACCCTTAAACCCCCGGTTGCCGCAAGGCTCCGGGGGTTTTCGTTTTCAGGGGGACGAATTGGCGGCTTGACAAAATAGTACGACCGTTCGTATTCTCCTCCCATGGGCAAGGGAGCCGAGACCCGCGAACGCATCCTGGAGCAGGCCGTCCGCCTGGCGAGCCGGGACGGATTGGAGGGGCTGACGATCGGCACGCTCTCCTCGGAGCTTGGCCTCTCGAAGAGCGGCCTCTTCGCCCACTTCGGGTCCAAGGACGAGCTCCAGCTCCAAGTGCTCCAGGCCGCCGTCGAGCGATTCGAGGAGACCGTGATCCGCCCGGCCCTGAAGGCGCCGCGCGGCGAGCCCCGGGTCCGCGCCCTGCTCGAGAACTGGCTCGTCTGGGAAAACGACCGGTCCATGCCGGGCGGCTGTCCCCTCATCGCCGCCTCGATCGAGCTCGACGACCGCCCGGGTCCCCTGCGCGACTTCCTGGTCGCCGCCCAGCGCCGCCGCTTCGAGTTCATGGTCAAGGCGGCGCGGCTGGCCATGGAGGCTGGCCACTTCCGGGCCGACCTCGACCCCGAACAGCTCGCCTTCGAGATCAACGGCGCCGTCCTCAGCTATCACCACGCCCACCGCATGCTCCACGACCCGAAGGCCATCGAGCGCGCCTGCGCCGCCTTCGAGCGCCTGCTGAACGATTCTCGAGCCTGAGAGCGTGATCCCATGGACTCAGCGGACGTGTACCCACCCAAAAATCGCACGATCGTTCGTACTATGAGGAGGTCCTTATGACTGACGCCTTCATTCTGGATGCCGTCCGCACGCCACGGGGCCGCGGCAAGGCAGGCAAGGGAGCGCTGTCCGGCGTCCATCCCCAGGAGCTTCTGGCCCAAACGCTCAACCACCTGGCCGCCAGGAGCGGCATCGATCCAAGGGAAGTCGACGACGTGATCGCCGGCTGCGTCTCGCAGGCGGGCGAGCAGGGGGCCAATATCGCCAGAAATGCCGTGCTCGCGGCGGGCTGGCCCCTGGAGGTTACGGGCACGTCCGTGAACCGCTTCTGCGCCTCGGGCCTCCAGGCCATCAACTTCGCGGCCATGGGCGTGATGTCCGGCCTGCAGCGGCTCGTGGTGGCCGGCGGCGTGGAGAGCATGTCGCGGGTGCCCATGGGCGCGGACGGCGCGGGCCAGGACGGAAACAACCTCCATCTCCGGAAGAGCCATCACCAGGTCCCCCAGGGGATCAGCGCGGACCTGATCGCCACGATCGAGGGCATCTCCCGCGAGGAGCTGGACGCCTTCGCCCTCCATTCCCAGCAGAAGGCGGCCGTGGCCCAGCGCGAGTGCCGGTTCGGCCGGAGCCTCTTCCCTGTAAAAGACCCGGAGACCGGCGCCGTGCTGCTCGAAAAGGACGAGCACCTGCGGACGGACACCACCCTGGAGGGCCTGGCGACGCTCGCTCCTTCTTTCGTGGGGATGGGTGAGAAATACGACGCCATCGCCCTCCAGCGCTATCCCGAGGTCTCCGGGATCCGCCACGTCCACACGGCCGGCAACTCGAGCGGCATCGTGGACGGCGCGGCGGCCGTGATGCTCGCCTCTCGCGAGTACGTCGAGGCCCACGGCCTGAAGCCGCGGGCGCGCATCCGCGCCGCGGCGACCGTGGGCTCCGAGCCGGTGATCATGCTGACGGCTCCCGCTCCGGCCTCCCGGAAGGCGCTCGCCCAGGCGGGCATGGAGCCGGGGGACATCGATCTCTGGGAGATCAACGAGGCCTTCGCGGTGGTGGCGCTCCAGACGATCCGCAGCCTGGGCCTCGATCCCGAGCGGGTGAACGTCAACGGCGGCGCCATCGCCCTCGGCCATCCGCTGGGCGCGACCGGGGCCATGCTGCTCGGCACGGCCGTCGACGAGCTCGAACGGCGGGGGCTCGGCACGGCCCTCGTCACCCTGTGCATCGGCGGCGGTCAGGGGATCGCCACAATTATTGAGCGGATATAACCGAAAGAGTCTGATCGGAAAGGAGAAACGCCATGAGCCTTCAAGTCGATGTCCAGGTTGACACGGGTCTGCGCCTCCACGCCCGCGACGGTTTCCGGCTCGCGGCGACCCTCTACGAGCCCGACCCCGGCAACGACCGCAATGCCGCCGTGCTCATCAACTCCGCGACCGCCGTCCCCCGCGGGTACTACGATGCCTACGCCCGCTATCTGGCCGGCGAGGGCTTCTCGGTGCTGACGTACGACTACCGGGGGATCGGCGGCTCGCGGCCGAAGAGCCTGCGGGGGTTCCGTGCCCGCATGATCCAGTGGTGTGAGGAGGATCAGTCCGGGATGATCGATTGGATCGGCGGCCACCTGCGGCCCCGGCACCTCCTGGTGGTGGGCCACAGCGTCGGCGGCCAGATGGTAGGGCTCGCTTCCAACAACGACCGGATCGACGCCTTGATGAGCGTGGCGGCCCAGAACGGCTACCTCGGCCACTGGCCCGCGGAGAAACGCCTCGGAATCGCCCTGCGGTGGTATCTCATACCGCTGGTGAGCCGGGTCTTCGGCTACGTCCCGGGCTGGATGGGGACCAAGGAGGACCTTCCCGGCGGCGTGGCCCGCGAGTGGGCCGCTTGGTGCCGCCGGCCCGGTTTCCTGTTTCACGGGCATGAAGAGAGGCGCCGCGGCTTCCAGCGCTTTACAAAGCCCATCCTCGCCTATGGTTTCGAAGACGATCCGTACGCGCCGCGCCCGGCGGTGGAGAGCCTACTGCGCGAGTACCGCAATGCCCTGGTCACCCACCGCCACGTCCATCCCCGGGAGGCCGGCGCGCCGGAGATCGGTCACTTCGGCTTCTTCCGCGAGCGCTTCCGGGACACGCTCTGGAGGGAGTCGGCGGAGTGGCTGCTGGCCCAGATCGGCGTGTTGAAGGAGGAGAAGGTGGAGAAGGAGGCCGCCATCACCCGGACGGCGGCCTGATTCCGGAGTCTCAGGACGGCACGATGGAGTTCAGGGCATCGATGATGGCCGGCACGTCCTTGCTCTCGGTCTCCCGGATGAGGTCCACGGCCCGTTCCACGAGCCCGGCGGGCTGGGCCACGATCCTGCCCAGGAAGGCGACCTTGCCGTCCAGGGCCTGTACGGTGAGGGGCCAGGCCGAGGGGGGCTGGAGCGACAGGAGCACGGCGTGGAGCCAGGCGTCGTCGCGGGCGGCGTCCATGCTGAAGTCGAGCACCTCGATCATGTCCTTGCCGCCGATCTGCGAGAGGATGCCGATCAGGGGCGAGAACCGGCCCACCACGGTCTCCACCTTGGGCAGGAGACCGGAGAGGATGTCGTTGATCTTGTCGAAGTCGCCGTGGAAGTCCTGGAGGGCCTCGCCCTGGAAGGTCTCGCCCGCGACCACCCCCAGGTCCAGGTTGATGTGGGCGTTGATCCCCACGAGCAGGTCCTGGAGGATGATGAGCTGCCCCGAGCGCGTGCTCTGGAAGGCCACCTGCCAGCTCTGGGTGGGCCGGGCGCCCGAGCGGAACGCGTCGTAGGCCGCGAAGTAGCGGTTGGCGAACAGGGCGTCGAACCGGTCCATGCGCGGGCCGTCGTCGAAAGACCCCTGGGCGATCCCCTGCTTCACGGTGAGGGTGACCTGCCGGTAGAGGGCCGGGAAGTACCCCAGCGGGTCGTTCTTCGCCTTGCAATCGGCGATGATGCCGTCGAGAATCCGCAGAACGTCGTCGATGCCGTTGGCCTGCATGCTCCCTCCTGGTTCGGAGATGACGGCGAGAGCTTATCGCAGGCTCTGGAAAAGGACGGAGCCCATCCCATGCATCCCCCTATGCACCCAAATGCGAGGAAACCGATAACGCTTAATGGCGCCATAGGAAGATTGACATCCTCCTTCTGCGGAACTACTGTATCCTCTTTCAAGTAGATTTGAAGTGGAGATTTTGGCATGCCCAGGCACCAGGAGCTGAGAAAGTCGCGGCCTTCGTTGACGGCCTCCTCCGAATTCCGTACAGTACCCCTGTACAGAATCGGAGCTGCACCCTTGGCGATCCGCACCACCTACACCCAAGCCCGAGCAAACCTGGCCGAGCTCTGTGATGAAGTCACCGAGAATCAGGAAGTCGTCATCATCAGCCGGCGAGGAGCCGAAGATGTGGCCTTGGTTTCCGCTTCGGAGCTGTCGAGCCTGACCGAGACGGCACATCTGCTCCGGTCCCCCAGGAACGCGGAGCGGTTGTTGAAAGCACTGGAGCGTGCAGAGGCCGAAACCGTCGCACCCCAAACGGTCGAGGAGTTGCGGCGAGAGCTCGGTCTTGGCCCGGAAAAGTAACCCACCCTCAGACCAGAGCCGGCGAGAAGCGGTCTTCCAGCCTGAGTTCCGTGAGGATCTTGGTTACTGGGTGGAAACCGACCGGAAGGTCGCGCTCCGTGCCCTGAATCTGGTCGAGGCCATCCTCCGGGATCCCTTTCGCGGGATCGGTAAACCAGAGCCCATCAAACACATGCTCTCTGGTACCTGGTCGAGACGGCTGACCCAAGAGCACCGGATCGTTTACCGTGTCAGCGAAACCCGAATCGATTTCCTGCAGGCTCGTTATCACTACTGAGAGCTTCGTTTCGGCCACAGAACCTTCCAGATCCAGTCCCGGAGCTTCCATTTCGAAGCTCGAATTCACTGGATTGGGCTCGCGAAGCATTCATTTCAGACTTCGAATCCAGTGGATTCCGTTTTCAAATCCAGCCGTTCGAGACCAGAAGCATTCGATTTCACTTCAGAATCCACTGGATTCGAGATCCAAATCCACTGGATTCCGCTTTGGATCGGGTGATTTGCAAGCCGAAACCAGTGGATTTCAATCCTGAGCACAAAGCTTTTCGTTTGGAACGACTGGATTTGAAACCGGAATCCAGTGGGTTCCAAAGCTGAATTGAACGCGCGAACTTCCGAAAGAGACGATCAGGGCACCGATGTGACGGCTGCCAACTTCGCCGCGACCGCTTTCAGATCCGCTACGAACGTCGCCCGGGCCTCGCGGCGCATGAGGTCATCCGGCATCCTCAGGATGGCCGAGGGATGAAGCGTCGCCGTGAGCCAGGGAGCCCAGGGAGTCTCGAAGAGCTTGCCCCGCTCGGCCGTGATCTTGAACTTGGGTCCCATCAGCGACTGGGCCGCAGTGGCTCCCAGGCAGACGATGACCTGGGGCTTGACGATGGCGAGACTCCGTCTCCAGCCAGGGCCGGCAGGCCTTGACCTCCCCCATCGTGGGCTTGTCGTGGATGCGCCGCTTGCCCCGGGGCTCCCACTTGAAGTGCTTGACGGCATTGGTGACGAAAACCTCGTCCCGGGGGATGCCTGCCTCGACGAGGGCCTCGTCGAGCACCTTGCCGGCCGGTCCCACGAAGGGCTTGCCCGCGAGGTCTTCCTGATCCCCCGGCTGCTCGCCGATGAAGAACGCCGCGGCCTCCCGGGGGCCGATCCCCAGGACCGCTTGCGTGGCGTTCTTGTAGAGGTCGCAGGCCCGGCACCCCTGGGCCGCCTGCCAGAGCTTCGGGATCGTGGGCCGTTCCGGGATGAAGTCAAACGCAGAGGGGTGGATCGTCTTCGTAGGCATCGTGACCTCCTCACGTTGCCAGAATACAATACGCGCGCCAGAGGGATGTCAATTGATCCCGTAAAAGCGGAACAGAACGGGCGGGGGTTTGCCCCCGCCCGTTCCTATATCGATCAAGGTAGAGAGGCGCCTCTCTACCGGTCTACCCGCCTTGCCGCAGCGGTCCCGCCTTGGCCTTGAGAAGGATGTCCACCCGCCGGTTCTGCTGCCGGCCGGACTCGCTGTCGTTGCTCGCCACGGGATAGCCCTCGCCCATGCCGACGGCGGCCACCCGGCCGTCGTCCACGCCGCGGCTCACGAGGTAGGCGCGGACGGAGCTCGCCCGTCGGTCGGAGAGCCCCTGGTTGTGCTCCTCGCTGCCCGTCGAGTCCGTGTGACCCTGGACGATGACGGCCGTCTTCGGGTACTCCTCCAGGACGCCGGCCACGTCTTCCAGGGTGCCCTGGCCGTCCGAATCGAGGCTCGCGGAATTGACGGGAAAGAGGACGTCCGAGTCGAAGTGGACGAGAAGCGTGTCCTGGTCCACCCGTTCGACGCTGGTGCCCGGGATGCGCGCCAGTTTCTCCTGCTGGTGGTCCATGTAGGCGCCGATCCCGCCGCCGACCACCGCGCCGATGGCGGCGCCGGCCAGGATCTCGTCCGCCTCGCGCTTGCCCTTGAGCACCGCGGCGGCCGCGCCGGCCGCGGCGCCGATCCCCGCACCCTTGGCCGTGCGGTCCCGCTTGGTCTCTCGCTCCTGCCGCTCGGGCTGGGGCGCCGTCGTGGCGCAGCCGGCGAAGAGCGACGCGATCAATATGGAAGCCGTCAGGCCTCCGAATACTTTGGTTCTTTTCAGGTTGAGCATGTCCTTCTCCTTTCAGTCGTCCCCGCTGGACGTGCATTCCTGGAGGACTTCAAGAGCTGTGCCAGGGGGGGAGCCCCCTCTCTCCCGGACGGGAGAGAGGGGGTGGAGAGTGAAAGGCTCGTCAGTTGCAGCGGCGAGCCTTGTTGCCCCGTCCGCGCCGGGGAGCGTCGTTGTAGTAGTTGGCCGAGTTGTAGCCGCGGCCGCGCCGGCCCTGCTTGTAGTAGAGGGAGTCGTTCTGGTAGTTGTGGCGCTCGGTCTCCCGCGCGACCTTCTCCTCGCGGTAGTCCACGTAGGCGCCGACGCCGGCTCCGACCGCGCCGCCCACGGCGGCACCGCCGAGGACCTGGCGGGGGGCGCGATGGCCCCGTGCGATCTGCGTGACCGTGCCGGCGACGGCGCCGACGACCGCCCCCTTCACGAGGTTGTCCGATCCCTTGGTGATGTCTTTGGCCTCGGCGGCCACCGACCCCAGTGCCAGGAACGTCAACAGGAGCAGTGCGATGACAATGGGCTGTCGGGTGTTCTTCAACATGCTCGTCTCCTTTCGAAACAGACCCAAGACGGATCCTCAATACCCCTGCCGCAGCGGGCCGGACTTGGCCTTGAGGAGAACGTCCACACGACGGTTCTTCTGACGGCCCCAGGCGGTCTCGTTGCTCGCCACTGGGGCGGTTTCACCAAAGCCGACCGCGGTCATGCGATCCGCGTCGACTCCCTGGTTGATCAAATAGCTCTCCACCGACTGGGCGCGCCGCTCGGAGAGGTAATGGTTGGCCTCTTCAGCGCCCTGGGAGTCCGTGTGGCCCTGGACTACCACGGCGGTCTTCCGGTAGTCGTTGACGACGTCCGCGACCTGGCTCAGCGTGTCCCGTCCGTCCGTGTCGAGGGCGGGCGAGCCGGAGCCGAAGAGGACGTCCGAGTCGAAGTGCACAAGGAGGGTGTCCTCACCCATGCGCTCGACGGTGGTGCCGGGGATGTGGGCCAGGCGCTCCTGCTGGCGGTCCATGTAGGCGCCGATCGCGCCGCCCACCACACCGCCAATGGCCGCGCCGGCCAGGAGCTCGTCCGCCTCGCGCTTGCCCTTGACATAGGCGCCGGCCGCACCGATCGCCGCGCCGATGCCGGCGCCCTTCCACATCCGGTCCCGCTTGGTGACCCTCTGGGCTTCTGCCGGTGCCGCGGCCAGGCCCAGGAACAGGAACGCCATCAAGGTAATGGCGATCAAAGCTTGAAGTTTTCTCAAATTGAGCATCTCCGTCTCCTTTTCGAGCCGTCCCTTGGAGTGAACCAGGTGGAACGACGGCTCCCGGCTTTCCTCAGTTCAAGGCCGGTGCCAGGGATACAAGCCCATGCATATACGCCGCTATCTCCTTTCTTTAGAATAGCTTCCGTGGGATTGTCGAGGTCGGGAAGGGGGCCGAAAATCGTCCTCGGGAGAGGACGACAGGAGGGGCAATGGAGGGCGAATCCACGGATTTCCTGGATTCACGTCACACGGGTGTCACGCTTCCCATTCCGGGGTACACTAGAGATACGAACCGGTTCAAAGAAGTTAAGTTGTTGAGGTTGCTGTCGTGGACAGATGGTCTAGGAAGCCACTCGGTCCATATCTGTTGATGCATATCTTGAGAGGAGAGTTGTCATGAACCGTTCCCGCGCACTTGTAGCCGCCGTACTCAGTGTCGTCTTGCTTGCCGTCGCCGCGCCTGCTTTGGAGGCGCGTCCCCTGGCCAAACCCCAGGTCTCCGTCCAAGCCCTCGGAGGGGAGTGGCTGAACGCCGCATGGAGCTGGCTCGCCCAGGCCCTGCGGATCGAGCCGGCTACGCCGGCAGCCCGTCAAGAGAAGGCCTCGAGCGGCTCAGGGGGATCGACCACGAACTCAGGAGGCGGGCTCGGGGGGGCCAAGCCGACGGCCGGGTCGTGCATTGATCCCAATGGCTGCTCTTTCGGTGGTGGCGGCACCTAGGAGTTTAGAGGTACATCGAGCCGCCCGCCCCCTTGCCCGCAAGCGCGGGCGGCTCCTCAGCTGGTCTGTTTCCGGGAGGTATGAGCTATGTTGCAAGATCATCCGATGGTCGAGGAGTTTGAGAGCTTCCTCAGGGATGCGTCTCGACCGGGTCACGCCGCGCGCAACGCAAAGATTCTTCGTCACCTGCTGGCCGCCTGCCCCGTATGCCAGAATCAGTTGGACGCCGTGGGGTGGACGAACGACCGCCTGGAGCGCCTGGTTTATCTCCCGGGTGGGACCTCCAGGTCCGAGTCCTCTATCTTTGTGCAGGGCCGCTATGACTATGGCCGGGCCTTCGCCAGGGCCGAGCAGGCGATCACCGATTTCCTGACCGTGACTCCACCGCCTCTGGTCGATCCGGAAGCGCTTCTGGAGGAGTTGGACCGTGCGCCGCGCGATCTCCAACTCGCTCAGGTGGAGGCCGAGGAGCGGTTCGCCAGCCCGCGCCTTGCCCAGGTACTCATGGACCGCAGCCACGCCGCACGCTATGCGGATCCCGAGGCGATGCTTCACTGGGCCCAAGTCGCCCGCAGTATCGCAACCCGCTGCGCTCTGGAATCCCTGGGGAGCCCCTTCAAGCTCTCGGACCTCCGCGCACGCGCCTGGAGCCAGCATGGAAACGCTCTTCGGCTCGTGGGCCGGCTGCGTGAGGCAGAGGAAGCGATGATCACCGCTCAGGGCTATCTCCGGACGGGGACCGGTGATCCAACTCTCAAGGCCAAGCTATGCGAACAGATCGCATCGCTCTACACCCACCAGAGGCGATTCGATGTCGCCATCGAAACGCTTAACGAAGCGGTCGAGATCTACCAGCAGCTCGGCGAGACCCACGCGCTCGCTCGCACTCTGGTTCAGGAAGCGATCGCCACCCTCTACGCGGGGGAGGCGGAGAGCGCTGTCATTCTGTTGAACCGTGCGATCCCGCTCATTGACCACGAAGTGGATCCGCACCTGCTGCTCGCCGCCTGCCACAACCTTGTGAGGTGTTACATCGACCTCGATCGGCCCGAGCAGGCGCTGTCGATCTACTCGGAGACGCGGTCTCTGTACAGAGAGTTCAATGATTCTCTAATCCTGCTGAAGGCAGGTTGGCAGGAAGGACAGATCCTGCGCGACCTCGGCCACCTGCGGGCCGCCGAGGCGACGTTGCTCCGGGCTCAGTCGGGATTCATGGAACAGGGTCTCATGTATGAGGTCGCCCTGGTCTGCCTCGATCTGGCGGCTCTCTACGTGAAGCTCAAGGCTGTCGAAGACCTGAAGCAGATGGTGACGACGACAGTCCCCATCTTCCGTGCCTTGGGGGTCGACCGGGAGGCGCTGGCCTCTCTGCTTCAGCTCCAGCAGGTCGCGGATCAGGAGCAGTTGGCCCTGGATCTGATCCGGTTCCTGAACGCCCGGCTCGAGCCGCTCGCCAAGCATGGAGGAGTCCTCAAGTGACTACCCAGCGGCGCCGGCCTTCCAGAAGGAAACCGGCGCCGTCCTTCGCTGCTTCGGATCGCATTCAGAGTTGTCACGTTTTCCGCGAGCAACACACCATCTCCTTTAGAGAAGTATCCAATGAGGCTTTATTTTCGCGAGCGGCCGGTCCGCATCGGACTGTTCCGTCTCGCTTGACGAGGAGATGGCCATGACCCGCATTCCCCGTTTGCGTCGTCTGTTCGCTTTGGCCGCCGTCCTGGCCCTGACCGTGGTGCCGCTCGCCAGCGCCCGTCCCCTGGAGCGTCCCATGCCTCAGGCCGATGGCGACTTCGTAAGTGCCGCCTTGAAATGGGCGGAAGATCTCGTCGGATTCCGGCGTCCCGGCTCCGCCGAGCGCGGCCGGCGGCAGGGGCAGGCTCAGATCCAGAGAAAAGACAGCACGCAGAGTGGATCGTGTATTGATCCTGTTGGGCGTCCTCGCCCATGCACTGAATAGTCGGCGTTGAATATGTTTTTCTCATCGCTGGGAGGTGGAAGATGTTCTCGGACCATCCGACGCTCGAAGACCTGAAGGTGTTCTTGAGGGGTGCCTCCCAGCCGGCGTCCCGGACAAGCAATGCGCAAGTGACGCGCCATCTCCTTGCCGACTGCCCGGTCTGCCGGCAGCGTCTGGGCGCAGCCGGTTGGGCGCCCAGGCGCCTGGCCCGGCTCGTCGATCCGATCCTGGAAGAGACTGCATCGCCTGCGATGGTTGACGGATATGACTACAGCCGCGCATTCGCTGCGGCGGAACGGTCCGTCTCCGCTCTCCTCACGCCGGACCCGCCGGCCATGGAGCCACCGAGCGTGGCGCTCTCCCGTCTCGACCTCCTGTCTGCGGAGGAACAGGTGCAGCAGGTGGGCACCGCACCGTTCGTCCAGCCGGCCGTGATAGGGGCTCTGATCGACCGCAGCCATGAAGCTCGTTATCGGGATGCCGAAGAGATGCTCCGTTTCGCCAAACTGGCACGCATCGCCGCCGATGCCTGCACCGCGGCCGATGCTCTCGGTGACCTGCGGCTTGCAGACCTGCGGGCACGGGCCTGGGGGCAATATGGCAACGCCTTGCGTGTCGTGGGCCGCCCCCGCGAGGCGCAGGAAGCCCTCTCGGCCGCTCAGCAACACCGCGAGGCCGGCACCGGTGATCCCATGCTTCGGGCCTGGCTGCTCGAAGAGGCTCACTCCACTCGCCATTTTCCATCGTTCAATGGACGAGGCCATGGAGCGGTGCGAGGAGGCGGGCGCCATCTATCAGCAGTTGGGCGAACAGCATCTCCTCGCCAGCACGATGGTCCAGAAGGCCATCGCCGAGACGTACGCCGGCGAAACGGAAAACGCGGTCCGCATCCTCAACCAGGCGATCCCCTTGATCGACAAGGAGGAAGATCCCCACGTCCTGCTCGCGGCCTGCCACAACCTGATTCGCTGCTACATCGACCTCGACCAGCCCGAACAGGCTCTCCTCCTGTACTCCGAGAGCCACGAGCTCTACAAGGAGTTCGATGACCCCCTGATTCAGTTGCGGGCAGCCTGGCAGGAGGGCCAGCTCCTCCGGGATCTCGGCCATCTCCGTGCCGCCGAAGAGGCCCTGCTGCGCGCCCGCCAGGGTTATGTAGAGAGAAAGCTCACCTACGAGGCGGCGCTCGTCTCCCTGGAGCTTGCGACCGTGTATGTCAAGCTGAGCCTCGTCGAGGAGCTCAGGAGCACGGTGACAGCCACGATCCCGATCTTCCATGCCCTGCGTGTCAAGCTCGAGACTCTTGCCGCCCTGCTGCAGCTCCGGCAGGTCGCCGATCAGGAGCAGCAGGCTCTCGAGCTGATCCGGGTGTTGAGCGCACAGATCGAGCCGCTGCCCAAGAACCGGCTGAGAGAATAAAAACGCCTTCCGGCGTTTCCGTGGTCTTCAGGCGGTATCATATTTCTCCGACCTGGGTCTTGCCGCTTCATGGCGAGTCCCAGGAACGGAAAACCGCCCGTGGAAGACCACCCCACCGTCGAGGATTTCGAGCGCTTCCTGCAAGCCAGTCCCCGCCCAAGCAGCGCCGACAATAATGCCCAGATCGTGCGCCACCTCCTCAAAGACTGTCGGGTCTGCCGGGAGACGCTTGATGAGCTGAGGGGAGGACGAGCGCTCCTTGCCAAGCTGCTTGAAGCTCCTTTATCGCAGGCCGGGGCCGGTGATTCGGGCTCCTCCAGGTCTTACAACTACGATTGGGCCTTCGCCAGGACGGAACGTGCCGTCGCGGCATCCATGGCGCACGGCGGCCCCACCCGAGGATTGCCGGAGCGGCTGGCGGAGCTTCTCCCGCCTGCCCGAGGGCGAGCAGATCCGGAGGGTAAGCCTGGGCGGACGCTTCGCCGATCCGGATCTCGTCGAGACTCTGATCGAGCGCAGCCACGCAGCACGCTATCAAAACCCCAAGAAGATGCTCCATCTGAGCCGGCTGGCACGGCTGGCCGCGGAGGTATGTGCCACGGAAGCAGCAGGTGGGCCGGTACAGCTCGCTGATTTGCAAGCTCATGCCTTTCAGGCCTATGGCAATGCCCAGAGGGTCTGCGGAAACATGCCCGAAGCTGAGAAAGCCTTTGCTATCGCGCTTCAGAGACACGAAGCGGGCAGCGGCTCGCCAGTGATTTTAGCTCGCCTTTATTCCAATATGGGCACCTTGCGCATGTTCCAGCGCCGACTTGAGGAGTCCATCCAATTGGTCGAGGAGTCCGGAGAGATCTACAGACGACTCGGACATGCGCATGACTTGGCGAGCACAATGGTCCAAAAAGCTATCTACATGCTTTATGGCGGCCAGGCCGAGGCCGCAGTTGACGTATTGCGCGCAGCCATCCCCCTCATTGACCGCGAAGAGGAGCCATATATCCTTCTCGCTGCCCACCACAATCTGGCTCGTTGCTATATTGAGCTTGCCCAACCAGATGAAGCTCTTGCCCTGTTCGTTGAAGCCAAGCCTCTCTATCAGCAGTGCAAAGACCCACTTATCCTTTTGAGGGCAACTTGGCAGGAAGGCCAGCTCCTGCGCGAGATCGGCCACTTGGAAAACGCCGAGTCTGCCCTGCTGCGCGCCCGTGGGGGCTTCACCCAGCAGGGCTTGGCCTACGAGGCGGCTCTGGTCAACCTAGACCTTGCGGATGTCTACGTGAAATGGGGCAGGATGGAGGATGTACGCCGGACGATCGAGCAGGTCATGCCAATCTTCCGCTCGCTGCGCATAAGTGAAGAGTTTCAAGCCTCTGTGTGGCGCCTGCGAGAGGCCGCCGGGTTGGAAGCGCTCGGAGAGGGCTGATGAATAGGCACTATCAGCTCTGAGAGCGCCCTTCCTTCCAGGCACGCCGCCGGTTGAGGGCGTTCTTGACCACTCGCAGGCTCTGGTCGAAGCGGCGGTCCATGGGACCCTGGGCCGGCGGGCTGGCGGCAAGGGCAGGCATGTCCCGTTCGGCGGCGGGATCGCGGGGGTCGAAGCCGTAGAGCCAGGCGAAGAAGTCGGTGGGCGTCGTTCCCAGCACGGGAAGGACTTCCAGCACGTCCTCAAAGCTCAGGTGCTGGTGTCCCTCCAGCAGGGAGGGCAGACGGCCCGGCTGCCAGTCGAGACGCTTCTCGAGGTACTCGAGGGCTATGCCGCTCTGGACGATCAATTCACGTAGCAAGCCGGCGATGCGGCGTTCCTCGGGATGCAAAGACATGTCAGAGCTTAGGTTTGTCCGTATCTTAATTGAGTTCCGGCGAATAGGCCAGGATCTGTGAGTGTCAGGGTGCATGGGTTGAGAGAAGCGTAGCGTATCATCGCGCTCCGGATTCTTCTGTCATGGCGCGCCTGCTTACTCTACGTCTCTTTACCCTCCCGTGGACAGATACCGTCAGGGGCCTGGACCGTTGCCTCGACCGGGGAATCCCGGGGCTGCTCCTCGCTGCCCTCGGCCTTCTCGCCGGCTGGTGGGTCTATGTGCCGGTCCACGAGTTGCTCCACGCCGGGGCCTGTGAGGCCGCCGGGGGCGAGGTGACGCGCCTGGAGATCGACCGTCTCTACGGCGGAGCCCTGCTGGCACGGGTCTTTCCCTTCGTGGTCCCGGCGAGCGAGTACGCCGGGCGCCTGTCGGGATTCGACACCCGGGGGAGCGACTGGATCTACCTGGCGACGGACTTCGGTCCCTTCCTGCTGACCCTCTTCCCGGGTGTTTGGGCGTTGCGCCGGGCCGCCGCGGCACGTCAGCCCGTGCTCTTCGGAGCGGCTCTCCCTTTCGCCCTGGCGCCGTTCCTGTCCCTTCCTGGGGACGCCTATGAGATCGGATCGGTTCTGGTGACGCGCCTTCCCCCCTGGGCCGGACCGGCCGTGCGGAACCTGCTGCGGGGGGATGACGTGCTCAAGAAGATGGAAGAGCTGGCGGCCTTGCCCGGCGCTCCCTGGGGGGGTGCTCTCCTGGCTGTGGGGATTGGGGTGCTGTGGGCCTTCCTGGTCTACGGCTTGGGGAGCCTGATGGCCCGGAGGTTGGGGGCGCCATCGCCCGGGTGGAATGTCAGGAAGCAGGACGACCGGCCAGCCAATCCCGAACCGCAAGGGCGAAGTCGCTGAAATCCTCTGGAGCCTGGGCGAAAACCGCCAGGACCACCTGTTCGAGCTTCAAGAGCCTTGCCTGAATGGATTCAGCTCGCAGAACCACGTCGTCTCTCAGCGAGGCGCTCGCCCGCAATCCGCCACTGTTCGTCGAAGTATGGCTTGAAGTCGAGATACCGCATGATCGCCCGGCAGATGAACTCTGTCTTCAGGTCTGGAGGATCGGAGTAGAGGCAGATCCCCGTCTCCGCCACCTCGTGATTGAGGATCACGCCCGCTTCGTTCAGAGGAACGAGATCGATCTCCCCACCGGCAGCCGCGACGGTGTCGGCCCTCAGATCCAGGAAAGCTTCAAGATCGAGAGCGGGCTCGGTCAGGATCGCGATGTCCACGTCGCGGACCGGGATCTTGCGGTCCGGGTCCGCGGCCGATCCGAAGAGGAAGACGAGCTTCACCCGGGAGTCCGCCGCCAGGAACCGGGCTGCACTCTCAGCCCTTTCCCGGGCCTCTTCGGGGGAGATCCTGGGAATCTCGAACATGGCCCCACTTTAACAGAGCCCCGCCCACCACCTTATCGATAGAATCCAGCCATGGCCACCGAGACGAAGACCGCCACACCCGCCCCGCCTGTATCTGATCCCGCAGAGCCCGAGCGGCAGACTTCCTCCGAGATCCCTGTCCAGCCTTTCTACAGGCCGGCCGACGTCCAGGACATCCGCTATGGCGAGCAGGTGGGCGATCCGGGGCAGTTCCCCTATACCCGCGGCCTCTATCCGGACATGTACCGGAAGCGGCACTGGACCATGCGCCAGTACGCGGGCTACTCCTCGGCCGCGGAGTCGAACCGGCGCTACCGGTACCTCCTCTCGCAGGGGACGACCGGGCTCTCGGTGGCCTTCGACCTGCCGACCCAGATCGGCTACGACTCCGACGCGCCGCTGGCCCGCGGCGAGGTCGGCCGGGTGGGGGTCGCGATCGACTCGATCGACGACATGCGCCGGCTGTTCGACGGCATCCCGCTCGACCGGGTCACGACCTCGATGACCATCAACGCCACGGCGGCGATCCTGCTCGCGCTCTATCTCGCGGTCGCCGAGGAGCAGGGGGTCGCCTGGGAGAAGGTGGGCGGCACGGTCCAGAACGACATCCTCAAGGAGTACGCGGCGCGCGGCACCTACATCTACCCGCCCGGCCCGTCGCTCAAGCTGGTGACGGACATCATCGCCTTCTGCGCCGACCGGGTGCCGAAGTGGAACACGATCTCGATCTCCGGCTACCACATGCGCGAGGCGGGCTCGACCGCCGTGCAGGAGGTGGCGTTCACCCTCGCCAACGGCCTCGCCTACGTCGAGGCGGCGCTCGACCGGGGGCTCGGCATCGACGACTTCGCCCCCCGCCTGTCGTTCTTCTTCAACGCCCACAACAACTTCCTCGAAGAGGTGGCGAAGTTCCGCGCCGCCCGCCGGCTGTGGGCGGAGCTGGTCCAGGAGCGCTTCGCTCCCAAGGACCCGCGCTCTCTCTGGCTGCGCTTCCACACGCAGACGGCCGGCTCGACGCTGACCGCCCAGCAGCCGGACAACAACGTGGTGCGGGTGGCGATCCAGGCGCTGGCGGCGGTGTGCGGCGGCACGCAGTCGCTCCACACGAACTCGCTCGACGAGGCGCTCGGCCTCCCCACCGAGGAAGCGGCGCGGCTGGCGCTGCGCACCCAGCAGGTGATCGCCCACGAGAGCGGCGTCGCGGACGTGGCCGACCCGCTCGGCGGCTCCTACGTGGTCGAGGCGTGGACCGACGAGATCGTCCAGAGGGCGCGGGATTACATCCGCCGGATCGACGAGATGGGCGGCGCGCTGGCCGCTCTTGAAGCCGGCTTCCAGCAGAAGGAGATCGCCGAGGCCGCCTACCGCTACCAGATGGCCGTCGAGGAGAAACGGGAGGTCGTGGTGGGCGTCAACGCCTTCCAGGCCGAAGGGGAGCTGCCCACGGAGGTGCTGCGGATCGACCCCGCGCGCCGAGCGCGAGCAGGTGGAGCGCCTGCGCGCCTTGCGCCAGCGCCGGGACGCCGGCCGCGCCACGGCCGCCCTGCGCGATCTCACCACCGCCGCCCGCGAGGACCGCAACCTGATGCCCCCGATCCTCGACTGCGTGCGCGCCGAGGTCACCCTGGGCGAGATCTCGGATGCGCTCCGCGAGGTCTACGGGGAGTACAAGGAGGCCGGGCTGGATTGAGCCTGCCAAGGTGCGAATTCTAAAATCAGTATTCCCAACCTATTCAAAATAAAAGGCCTGGAGGTGGCGGTATGGTAGGATAGTGCCGCTTCAGCTCCAGAAAATTTCCAGAGCCTCCCCGGTGAGGCTGGGCGAAAGGTATGCGATGAACGCTTCTCCTCTCTTTGACCGCCGCCGCAATCTCCCAATCGTCCAAGCCCTCCTGCTGGCGTTGCTCCTGGCTCCGGGCGTGACCCATGCCGTGGTGAACGGCCAGTGCGTGCAGGCACGGGGCGGCAACAGTTGCACGGCGGGCGACGTGACGTTCATCCTCGTCGGCCTGGGCAACCAGACGGATGGCTGCCTCACCAGCAACGACACTCTGAGCATCTACCTGGGCGGCCAGTTGCAGAACACGTCGGCGAACACCCGCTACGACATCGGCATGTACATCTACAACTACCTGGGCACGGAGACGGCCATGGCCGCCGATGTGGGTTACGCCTACAACGGCTCGAGCTGCGCCCGCGAGACCCTGAAGCCGGTCGGCACGACCAACGACCAGCGCTGCACGTTCGACTCTCCCGCGGGCTCCCTGAACCTGCTGGGCGGCAGCGGGCCTTTCTTCAATGGCGACGGCGACACCTGTGGCGATCTGGTGAAGGAGGGCACGAGCACCACCTGCGACAGCAACGCGAACAACAGATGGGACGACTCCTTCATCATCTTCCCCGATCCGGTCACGCTGAAATGCATGGATCTCACGGGCGACGGGTTCGTCGACATCCCCACCTGTGCCACCTGGGGGCAGAACGCTAATGAGATCGGCACGGCCGGATCGTGCGCCACCGAGACCGACGTGCGGCCGGGCACGGGCTCCAAGTGCAACTGCGGGAACGTCAACTCCACGGTGCCGGCCCCCAGCCTGTCGCTGTCGTGCAGTTGCTCGCCCACCACGGTGCGCTCAGGCGGCTTCGCGAATGGCTCTTCGACTTCCTGCACGGTGACCTTCGCCAACAACGTCAGCTGCACGCCGGACGCCGGCACGGCTGAACGTTTTCGCTGCGGCGCCGCGAGCTACCTGCAGTTCGACATGGTGGCCGGCACGCCGAACGGCTCGCACATCTTCGGCCAGACCCTGGGCAACGCGCCCACGGAGACGACCAGCGGCACGATCAACACCTCGACGGCCGGGACCCTCCGGTGGACGCCGCGCGATACGGTCGCGACCGGCGGCGGCACCAGCCTGGGAGTCATCGGGCACAACCAGACGGGCACGCTGAGCTTCAAGTACTTCATCGATCCTTCGGTGCCCAGCGGCACCACGATCAACTTCACCACCACGGCCTACTGGGCGAACGACGCGGCGTTCACCTCCCGGGTGGCCCAGTCGGCGCTGACGGCCAACTGCAGCATCGTCACCTCCAACGCCGCCACCTGGGCCCGGGTCTCCTCGTTCGAGGCGCGGGAGGACGAAGGCCGCGTGGCCGTCGAGTGGGAGACGGCGGCCGAGGTCGGCACCGTGGCTTTCGAGGTCGAGCGCCAGGACCCGGAGAGCGGCCGGTTCGTCCCCGTTTCCGAGCGGGCCGTGCCGGCTGTGCAGCAGCTCCCGGGCGGCCGCTACCGGCTGGTGGATTCCACGGCGCCGCGGGGTGAGGTCCACACCTACAGGCTGATCGAGATCGACCAGCAGGGCCGGCGCGAGACGTTCGGCCCCTACAAGGTGACGGTCCAGGGCGAGTCGCGCCGCGCGGGAGATCGTGAAGATAGAGAGTTCACGGCCAAGGCCAAGGCTCTCTCTCCTCGATTGGTCCGGGCGGCGGCGGAGCGGCATGTCTCGAACACCAAGGCCGCCTCGGGCAAGCCCGCGGCTCGGGCTCGCGTCGAGGTGACGCGGGCCGGCATGGTCCGGCTGCGGACGGTGGAGATCGCGGGTGCCCTCGGCATGAGCCCGGAGGAGACCGCGGGCCAGCTCCGCGCCGGACGCCTGCGGCTCACCCGCGCCGGCCAGGACGTCGCCTGGCAGGCCGCGGGGGACGGCGATAGCGATGGGCTCGTCTTCTACGGCGAGGCGATCGACAGCCCGTATACCCGGATCAACGTCTACTGGCTGGAGCGCGCTCCCGGGCTGACGATGGCGTCCACCGCCGTGCGGCCGGCCTCCGGTCCCGCGGCCGGCAGCTTCACGGACACGCTGCACCTGGAGACCGACGCCATCCCGGCGACCACGGCGCCGCTGCCGGTGGAGGACTTCTGGATCTGGAAGAGCTTCTTCCCCGGCTATCCCGGTTATGACCGGGCGACGCTGACGGTCGATGTGCCCTCCCCGGCGGCTCCCGCAGTCACCCCGGCCACGCTGGCCCTCAACCTCTACGGCTTCACCGCTTCGCAGCGGGCGAGCATACGGGTCAACGGCCAGCCGGCCGGCGAGGTCACCGGCGGGGCAGGCTCGTTCACGGGCCAGGTGACGCTGCCGGCGGGCACCCTCCTCGACGGCGCCAACTCCATCGAGGTCGTGGCGCTCGAAGCCGACCGGGGTCTCTGGCTCGACTCGTTCGACCTCACCTACGCCCACGGCTACCGGGCGGCGGGCGACCGGCTGGCCTTCCAGGCGGGCGCGGGCGCCACCGTGGATCTCTCCGGCTTCCGCTCCGCGGACATCGCCGTGTGGGACCTCGCGCAGCCCTCGGCTCCCCGGCGGCTGGCGGGGCTCGCGGCCCAGCTCCGGGCAGATGGTTCCTGGGGTGTATCCTTCGCGGCTCCCGGCTCTGGCTCATTCCTGGCGCTCACGGGCGCGGCCCTCGACACCGCCACTGTGCGGGCCAGCGCCCCCGCCGACCTGAAGAACCCGGGCCGCGGCGCCGAGTACGTGGTGATCGCCCCGGCCGGTCTGCGGAGCGAGGCGCAGAGGCTGGCCGATCTCCGGTCCGCCCAGGGCCTCTCCACGATGGTGGCAGACCTGGGCGATGTCATGGACGTGTTCGGCGACGGCCTCTACGATCCCAAGGCCATCCGGAGCTTCCTCTCCTGGGCGGTCCGCTCCTGGCCGGCGCCTCCCCGGTACGTGGTGCTCGCCGGCAAGGGTACCTACGATCCCCGGAACCTCCTGGGCCTCTCGACGAACCTGCTGCCGGCCTGGCTGGTGACCACCGAGGACGGGATCACGGCGGCTGACTCCGGCTATGCGGACTTCGACGGCCGCGGTGTGCCGGCGGTCGCCATCGGCCGCATCCCGGCGGTCACGGCCGCCGACCTGCGCGCCTACGTCGACAAGGTGGCGGCCTACGAGAGGGATCCCGGCGGTGCCTGGACCGGGGCGGCCCTGCTCGTCAGCGACGACGCCGACATGGGCGGCAACTTCGCGGCCACGAATAACGTGCTCGCCGGAGCCCTGGGAGGGGGCCTCGCCGTCTCCCGGCTCGACCTGCCGGCCGGGGCCGGAGCCAGCCAGCTCCAGGCGAGCCGGTCCCAGCTGTTCAGCGCTCTCCGGGACGGCCAGGCGCTGGTGAGCTACGTGGGCCACGGCGGGCTGGACCGCATCACCTCCGAGGGCCTGCTGCTGACTTCGGACGTGGCCGGGCTCGGCAATGGCTTCCGGGTACCGGTGATGACGGCGCTGACCTGCCTGATCTCCCAGTTCGCCTACCCCTCCGTGACGTCCCTGGGCGAGGAGCTGGTGCTGCGGGGCGACGGCGGAGTCTCGGCGCTCTTCGGGCCCACCTGGCTGTCGCACAACGGCGATGCCGAGGGGCTGGGCCGCTTCCTGCTGCCGCGGCTTGCGGAAGCAGAGAGCGGACGCCTTGGCGACCGGGTGCTGCGCGGCCTGAGCGACTATGCCGCCGCGGGCGGCAGCCGCGAGACGTTGCGGGTGTACACGCTTCTGGGCGATCCCGCGCTCGCGCTCAAGCGGTAGTCTCATGTTTGAATCGGAAGGCGAGAGCGGGCCGGATGGCGTCGCCATCCGGTAAGCTCTCCTGCCTGGTCATGAAGAGTCGAACAATTCATCTGCCGGAGGGGGCCTACCCGCGAGACCTGCTGGCCGCGGCCGCCGAGGAGGTCGGGCGGGCGCCCGACTTCGCCCTCGCGTTCCTGCCTCCTTCCGAGGAGCTGCGGGACGTCCTGGCAGCCATGGGCTCGGCGTGGCCCGATACGCTGCGCTTCGGCTGCGAGGCCGTGACCCAGCTCGCGAACAGCGGGATGACCACGGGCGGGGCCATCCAGGTCTTCTGGTTCGACGACCCCCACCACCACGCCTCGGTCGAGGTGGTCCCCGGGACCTTCGGCGAGCCGCCGGCTCCGCGGCGGGTGGAGGCCATCGCCCGGCGCATCGCAGGCTCCGACGGCGCCATGATCCTGGCGGACGGCCTGCGCTTCCCCACCGAGCGGTTCCTGGCCGAGCTGCGGCGGAGCCTGGCGGCCATGCCCCCGTTGATCGCCGGCGGCCTGGCCTCTCAGCGCGAGCCGGTAGACCGGGCGGGCGCCCGGGTGTTCGTGGGCGAGCGGGTGCTCCCCTCGGCCTGCCTGGTGGTGACCTTCCACGGGCTCTCCATGCGGGTCGAGGTGGTGCGCGGCTGGAGCCCGGCGTCCCCCATCTACACGGTGACCCGGGCCGAGGGGACGGTGTTGCACGAGATCGACGGCGAGCCGGCCACGGATTGGTACCGCCGCTTCTTCGTGGTGGACGGCGAGCTCGCGCCCCTGCCCGCTTCGGCCAACCGCTATCCGCTGATCATCCAGGGCCCCAACCCGGAACGGCAGGGGCTCTACCGCGGCATGCGGTTCTTCGACGAGCCGCCCGGCACCGTCACCTACTGGGGAGAAATCGAGACCGGGGACCACGTGCGGCTGGGCATCGGCAACGGGCCCTCGCTCGTGCGCACCGCCGCCGAGCTGAGGGCCGGACCGGAGCCGGACGCGGCCATCCTCTACTCCTGCGTGGGCCGCGAGGCGGTGCTGGACGAGATGGCGGGCCGGGAGGTGGCCACCATCTACGGCACCCTGGGCGGAGTCCCCCTCTCCGGCTTCTTCACGTTCGGCGAGATCGGCCCCACGGCCCGGGGCAACCTCGCCTACTACAACCACACCGCCATCCTGGTGCTCCTGCGCGAGGAGGGGGCGTGAACGATCCCATCGAGCTCGACAACGCCATCCTGCGCAACCTGCTCGCGCAGACGACCGCGGGCCTACGAGCGGCAGATGGCCGAGCTGTTCGCCGAGAAGGAGCTGCGCCCAGGTCACCCTGGCCTCGATCGGCGACGGCGTCCTGGCGACGGACGACCAGGGCCGCGTCAAGTACCTGAACCCGGTGGCCGAGAAGCTCACCGGCTGGGAGCGGGCCGAGGCCCTGGGCCGGCCGCTGCCCGAGATCTTCCGGCTGACCGAGCCCGGGGGCGAGCGGGAGATCGAGGGGCTGCTGCGCCACTGCCTGGAGGAGGGGCGGAGCTTCCGCCTGGCCGAGCGCATCACGCTCGAACGGCGCGACGGCCGGCGCTACGCCATCGAGAGCACCTGCGCCCCCATCCGCGCCCACGACGGCCGCATCCTCGGCGCCGTGCTGGTCTTCCAGGACGTCTCGCGACAAGCGCCTGATGGCCCTCCAGCTCGCCCACCAGGCCACCCACGACGAGCTGACCGGCCTGCTCAACCGCCAGGCCTTCGACGGCCACCTCCAGCGGGCGCTCGAAGAGGCGCGCAGCCTCTCGAACACCCACGCCCTCTGCTACCTGGACCTCGACCAGTTCAAGCTGGTCAACGACACCTGCGGCCACCTCGCCGGCGACGAGCTGCTCTGCCGGGTCACGGCCCTGCTCCAGGACTCGATGCGCGACACCGACCTCGTGGCCCGGCTGGGCGGCGACGAGTTCGCCGTGCTCCTGCCGCGCTGCCCGCTCGACCGAGGCCGAGCGGCTGGCGGCGCAGTTCCACCGCGCCCTCCAGCAGTTCCGCTTCAACTGGCGCGACAAGACCTTCGCCGATCGGCGCCAGCATCGGCCTGGTGCCGATCACCCGCGAGTTCCGCACCGTGGCGCACCTCCTCTCGGCCGCCGACCACGCCTGCTACGTGGCCAAGGAGAAGGGGCGCAACCGCATCCAGGTCTACCAGGAGGACGACGCCACGTTCGTCCGCCGCCACGGCGAGATGAACTGGGTGGTGCGCATCCAGCAGACCCTGGAGCAGAACCGCTTCCGCCTGTTCTCGCAGCAGATCCAGCCGCTCTCCCCGCAGGCCGCCCGGGGCTCTACTTCGAGGTGCTGCTGCGCATGGTGGAGGAGGACGGCCGCATCCACCTGCCGAGCGACTTCATCCGCGCGGCCGAGCGCTACGGCCTGATGCGCTCGCATCGACCGCTGGGTGATCCGCGAGTCGCATCCGCACGCTGATGAGCCAGCCGCCGCCGTTCCTGGACCTGCTCCAGATCTGCGTCGATCAACCTCTCGGCGGTCTCGCTGGGCGACGAGGAGCTTCCTCGACTTCCTGGAGGAGGAGCTCGCCGCCTCGGGGGTGCCCGGCCAGCAAGCTCTGCTTCGAGATCACCGAGACGGCGGCCATCGAGAACCTTCGCCCAGGCCCAGAAGCTCCTCGCCCGCCTCGACGGCCCGGGGCGTCCGCTTCGCCCTCGACGACTTCGGCACCGGCATGTCCTCCTACAGCTACCTCAAGGACCTGCCGGTCTAGCTTCCTGAAGATCGACGGCAAGTTCATCAAGGACATCGTCACCGATCCCGCTCGACCGGGCCATGGTGGAGTCGATCAACCAGGTGGGGCACGTGATGGGCGTCCAGACCGTCGCCGAGGGGGTGGCCAGCTCCGCCGTGGTCGAGCGGCTGCGGGCCCTGGGGGTGGACTACGCCCAGGGGAACTGGATCAGCCCGCCGCGGCCCCTGGGCAGGACCGTCGCAGCCGCCGCCAGTACTCCCTGGTGATCACTCCCGGTGACACGGCGCGGCTCTCCCTGTAGGATGTGTGCCCTCTCTAAGGGAGACCCTATGTCGGAAACGCATCGCCGCGACCCCGAGCCGCACCGAGGAAGCCTCGACAGGGTTCGTCCGCGAGCTGGGCCTGCTCGACTCGACCATGATCGTGGCCGGGTCGATGATCGGCTCCGGCATCTTCATCGTCCCGGCCGACATCGCCCGCCAGGTGGGCTCGGCCGGCTGGCTGCTCATGGTCTGGGTGGTGACCGGCCTGCTCACCATCGCCGCCGCCCTCTCCTACGGCGAGCTGGCGGCCATGATGCCGAAGGCCGGCGGCCAGTACGTCTACCTGCGCGAGGCCTACTCGCCGCTCTGGGGCTTCCTCTACGGCTGGACGCTGTTCCTGGTGATCCAGACCGGCACCATCGCCGCCGTGGCCGTCGGCTTCGCCCGCTTCCTGGGCGTGCTGTTCCCGGCGATCTCCCCGACCGCCTGGATCATCCCGCCGATCGACCTCTCGGACAGCTACGCGCTCAGCCTCTCGATGCAGCAGCTGGTCGGCGATCCTGCTGATCGTCTTCCTGACCTGGCTGAACACCCGCGGCATCCAGCTCGGCAAGCTGATCCAGAACACCTTCACCTCGGCCAAGACCCTGTCGCTGATCGCCCTGATCCTGCTGGGCATCCTGGTGGGGCGCAACGCCGAGGCGATCGCGGCCAACTTCGGCGACTTCTGGACGCCGCGCGACGTCGGTCACGATCCGGCCCGGACTCGCCGTCGCGGCGCCCGGTCGGCGGCCACGGCCGGGGCCTTCGGCCTGTTCGTCGCCTTCTGCGTCGCCCAGGTGGGCTCGCTGTTCTCGTCCGACGCCTGGAACAACATCACCTTCACCGCCGGCGAGGTGAAGAACCCGCGGCGCAACATCCCGCTCTCGCTCGCCGCCGGCACCATGCCTGGTGATCGGGCTCTACATCCTGGCCAACGTGGCCTACCTGTGCACGCTGCCGCTCGACGCGATCCAGACCGCGCCGGACGACCGGGTGGCGACCGCGGCGCTGCAGGTGATCTTCGGCCCGGCCGGGGCGGCGATCATGGCGATCGCCATCATCATCTCGACCTTCGGCTGCAACAACGGCCTGATCCTGGCCGGCGCCCGGGTCTACTACGCCATGGCCCGCGACGGCCTGTTCTTCCGCCGCACCGGGACGCTCAACGCGCGGCACGTGCCGGCCTTCGGCGCTGATCCTGCAGTGCGTCTGGGCCTCGCTGCTGGTGCTGCCCCGCACCGCGGACGCGCCGGCGCCGACGGCGCCGGCGACCGTACGGCAACCTGTACGGCAACCTGCTCGACTACGTGGTCTTCGCGGTGCTGATCTTCTACGTGCTGACGATCGCCGGCATGTTCGTGCTGCGGCGCAAGCGGCCGGACGCGGAGCGGCCCTACCGGGCGTTCGGCTACCCGCTGGTGCCGGCGCTCTACATCCTGGCCGCCACCGCGATCACGCTCGTGCTGCTGGTCTACAGGACGTCGACCAGCCTGGCCGGGCCTGCTCATCGTGCTGACCGGCATTCCTGTCTATCTCGCTCTGGCGCAAGCTGGGTTCCCCGGGCCCGCTCCGGCGGGAGAGACGAGGGCCTAACGTTGATCATCGCTCTGGAGGTCTAAGACATCATGGCAAACCGACTTTTTGCCAGGAAGCCGCTCGAGCTGCTGCTGGAGGAGATGAAGGGCGAGAACCGGCTGCGCCGGGTCCTCGGCCCGGTCCAGCTCACCGCCCTGGGCGTCGGCGCGATCATCGGCGCGGGCATCTTCGTCGCGACCGGCGCGGCGGCGCACAACGTCGCCGGCCCGGCCCTGATGCTCTCCTACGTGGTCGCCGGCATCACCTGCATCTTCGCCGCGCTCTGCTACGCCGAGTTCGCCTCGATGGTGCCGGTCGCCGGCTCGGCCTACACCTACGCCTACGCCACGCTGGGCGAGCTGTTCGCCTGGATCATCGGCTGGGACCTGGTGCTGGAGTACGCGGTGGGCAGCGCCACGGTGGCCACCGGCTGGTCCGGCTACTTCCAGAGCGTGCTCGGCGAAGCTCGGCATCCAGTTGCCCGAGACCTTGCGCGAGTCGCCCTGGCGCTATGACGCGGCGACCGGCGGCTTCGTCTCGACCGGCTCGTTCATCAACCTGCCGGCGGTCATCATCGTGATCGATCGTCACCGCCGTCCTGGTCAAGGGCATCTCGGAGAGCGCCAGCTTCAACGCCGCCATGGTGATGATCAAGGTGGCCGCCGTGCTGTTCGTCATCGGCGTCGGCGCCTTCTACATCAACCCGGCGAACTGGCATCCCTTCGCGCCCTACGGCTGGACCGGCCTCAGCTTCTTCGGCAACCACGTCGCCGGCCAGACCGACGCCGGCGGCAACCCGCTGGGCATGCTCGCCGGCGCGGCGATCATCTTCTTCGCCTACATCGGCTTCGACTCGGTCTCGACCCACGCCGAGGAGGCCAAGAACCCGCAGCGCGACGTGCCGATCGGCATCATCGCCTCGCTGCTCATCTGCACCGTGCTCTACATCGCCGTGGTCGCCGTGCTGACCGGCATGGTCAAGTACAACCAGATCGACGTCAACGCGCCGGCGTCAGCGACGCCTTCAAGCAGAAGGGGCTCGGCTGGGCCGAGGTGCTCATCGCCGTCGGCCGGCGTGGCCGGCATCACCTCGGTGCTGCTGGTGATGATGCTCTCCGGCCCGCGCGTCTTCCTGGCCATGGCCCGCGACGGCCTGGTGCCCAAGGGCTTCTTCGGCGACGTCCACCCGAAGTTCCGGACGCCCTGGAAGTCGACGATCCTGATCGGCGTCTTCGTGATGCTGCCTCGCCGGCTTCCTGCCGCATCGACGCGCTGCTCCACCTGACGAACATCGGCACGCTGTTCGCCTTCGTCGTCGTCTGCGCCGGCGGTGCTGATCATGCGCAAGAAGAACCCCGACGCCGAGCGGCCCTTCCGCTGCCCCTGGGTGCCGGTCGTGCCGATCCTGGGCATCCTCTCCTGCCTGATGCTGATGTTCTCGCTGCCGGCGGCCAACTGGTGGCGGCTGTTCGTCTGGCTGGCGCTCGGCCTGCTGATCTACTTCCTCTACGGCCGCAGGCACAGCGTGATGGCCCACTACACCGCGCGCGAGCTGGCTGCCCACGGCGCCGGCGGGGCGCCGGCCGCGACGCCCCCGGGCGTCCCGGGTCCGGAGACGCGCAAGAAGGAGTAACCCTCCTGGCAAAAAAAGACCCCGCTTCGGCGGGGTTTTGGAGGAGGGAGGTTTGGAGAGGAGAGAGTGTGTCCAGAGCTGTCCGTCTCCACACCTGTATACGGCAAGAGGCGCCGGAGTGTTTGGGCTCCGGCGCTTCCGTTCTATAAGATCTGCCTCGTGAGCCAGACGACAGACAGCAGCGCTCCCTCGCCGGCCGGCTGGACCTTCCTCACCAACCACGCGCACGTCCTATTCTGCATCGCCCAAGACCCCGAGGTCCGGCTGCGCGACGTGGCGGCCAAGGTCGGGATCACCGAGCGCGCGGTCCAGCGGATCGTCACGGATCTGGAGGCGGAGGGCTACCTGGTCGTGTCGAAAGAGGGGCGGCGCAACCGCTACCGGGTCAACTATGAGCAGCCGCTGCGCCATCCGATCGAGCGTCACCGGACGGTCGCTTCGCTGATCGAGCTTGTGCTGGATACCACTAAATGAAGATCGCCACCTGGAACGTCAACTCGATCCGCTCCCGAATCGAGAGGGTGGCCGCCTGGACCGAGCGCGAGAGGCCGGACGTGCTCTGCTTCCAGGAGATCAAGACCACGGACGACGGCTTCCCCTTCGGCGTCTTCGCCGACCTGGGCTACGAGGCCGAGGTCTTCGGGCAGAAGACCTACAACGGGGTCGCCATCCTCTCCCGCCTGCCAATGACCAAGGTCGTGCGCAATCTTCCCGATGATGAGCCGGAAGCGCCCCGGCGGCTGATCGCGGCGACCATCGACAAGGTCCGGATCGTCAACGTCTACGTGCCCAACGGCCAGTCGCCCGAGAGCGAGAAATTCGTCTACAAGATGGACTGGCTGGCGCGCCTGCGGGCCTTCTTCGATGAGACGGCCAAGCCCGGGGGCTCGCTCGTCCTCCTGGGCGATTTCAACATCGCGCCCGAGGAGCGGGACGTCCGCTATCCCGACCTCTGGCGGGGGCACATCCACTTCCACCCCAGGGAGCACGAGGCGCTCGCCCGCATCACCTCCTGGGGCCTTCACGACCTGCTGCGCAAGCACCACGAGGAGGGGGGCCTCTACTCCTGGTGGGACTACCGGCAGCTCGCCTTCCAGAAGAACAACGGCCTGCGGATCGACCTGGTCCTGGGCACGAAGCGCATGCTCAACCGGTGCACGGGCGTCGAGATCCACCGCGACGAGCGTAAGGGGGAGTCCCCCTCGGACCACGTGCCCGTCGTGGCCGAATTCACGTAGTCATCCAGCGCGCCGCATCCCAGCCCAGGTGGCCGTGGGCGTTGAACAGGCGGACCACCGGATGGGTCCCCCAGTCGACGACGCTCAGGGTGGCAGGGTCCAGGAACAGGTGGCGGGCGGCCGCGAGCGGCACCCCCAGGGCGGCGCAGAGCAGGGCCTTGATGGGGCCGACGTGGCTCACCAGGACGATCCAGTCTCCCGGGTGCTCGCGGGCAAGGTTCCCGATCAGGTCGAGCATACGCTCCTGGACGGTCACCAGGGACTCGCCGCCGGGGGGAGAGGAGCCTAGATCAGCCTCCCAGCGCAGCAGGCGTTCGCCGTCGTCCGCCAGCACCTCGCGGCGGGTGCGCCCCTCCCACTCTCCGAAGGCCTGCTCGCGCAGGCGGGGATCGAGACGCAGGGGCAGATCCCTCGCCTCGGCGATCCGGCGCCCCGTCTCCTGGGCGCGGAGGAGGGGGCTGCTGTAGACGGCCCGGACCGGCAGCCCGGCCAGGGCGGCGGCCAGGCGGTCCGCCTGCTCGAGGCCCGGGGCGGCCAGAGGCTCGTCGAGCGAGCCCACGTAGCGAAGCTCGCGGTTCGAGGGGACCTCGCCGTGGCGGGCGAGCAGGAGGCGGAGGACCGGCGCTCTCAACGAGGCAGAGCCTATCGCGATTCCACCCGGACCTGGTCTGTGGCAACATAGAGGAAAGCTCTTAACTCTTTCAGGAGGCGAGATGAGCGCCGAACCCGTGTCCCGGCCGGTCACCGATCCGCTGCCCCCTCTCCGTCCGAAGTTCCTGACCCGGCCGGCGTCCGAAGACCCGAAAGACACGGGCTTCGAGCGCCGGCCCATGGTGGACTGGCTCGCCCCGGGCCAGCTCGCCGCGACCGGTATCAAGGCCGTCCTGTCGAGCGTCTTCGGCGCCTACGCCGACAAGCGCGACGTCATGGCGGCCCTGGACCCGGAGCCGGAGCCCCACCTCTACACCAACCGGGAGGAGATCTGGATCGACTACGTGGCCGATCTGGGAGATGGCTTCGACGCCACCTACTCCCTGGCGACGCTCCTCGCCGCCCCCAGTCTCAACCTCAACGGCCAGGAGACCCCGCGCGGCGAGATCCTGGTCATGGGCGGCGACCAGGTCTACCCCACGGCGAGCTGGGACGAGTACAACAACCGCCTGCTGATGCCCTACAAGGCCGCCCTGCCGGCCGTGCTCGAAGGCAGGGTCCCCCACCTCTACGCGGTGCCGGGCAACCACGACTGGTATGACGGCCTGTCGAACTTCACCCGGATCTTCTGCCAGAGGGGCTGGATCGGCGGCTGGAAGACGCAACAGAAGCGCAGTTACTTCGCCGTCAAGCTCCCCCACCGGTGGTGGCTCTGGGGGATCGACATCCAGCTCGAAGGCTTCATCGACTCCGCGCAGCTCGAATACTTCAGGAAGGTCGCCGTGGACCCGGGAGACCGGATCATCCTGTGCACCGCCGAGCCGAGCTGGGTCTTCGCGGTCACCAAGGGGCCGGAGGCCTTCCGCTCGCTCGCCTACTTCGAGGACCGCGTGATCCGCGAGAAGGCCCAGGCCGAGCTCAAGGTCACCTTGACGGGCGACCTTCACCACTACACCCGCTATGAATCCAAAGATGGCGAGACGCAGCGGGTCACCGCCGGCGGCGGCGGCGCCTATCTCTACGCCACCCACCAGATGCCCGAGACGCTGTCGCTCGCGGAAGGCAAGGAGCAGGAAGGGGACGAGGTCCGGGACCGGGTGGTGGACTACTCCCTGAAGCAGACCTTCCCGAGCCGGGAGTGCTCGCGCAAGCTGGCCCTGGGAAGCCTCCGCCTGCCTTGGCGGAGCTGGCGCTTCGGCGGCTTCCTGGCGGGCGTCTACGGGCTCTTCACCTGGCTGATCCAGAGCGCCAGCCTGACCCTGAAAGAAAAGCCGTTCTTCGAGATGGCCCGGGATTCCTCGTTCGGGGCAACTCTGCAGGAGTTCTTTCACACCATGGTGCGAAGCCCGGAGGTCGCCTTCTTTTTTCTGCTGTTGATCGGCGGCATGATCGCCTTCTGCGCGGCGCCGAAGCCGCTCCCGAGGCTCCTGATCGGCGGCGCGCACGGCCTGGCCCATGTCATCCTCACCGTGCTCCTCGTCTGGTCGTTCTCCCAGTTCAACCACCGCCTGCCCTGGCTGGAAGGGCACCACTCGGGCACTCTGCCCTTCGTGGCCACCTCGGTCGTGGAGATGCTCCTCGTCGGCGGCTTCCTGGGCGGGTTCCTCATGGCGGTCTACCTGATGCTCTGCAGCTCCCTGGGCGGGTTCCACACCAACGAGGTCTTCTCCAGCCAGCGGATCGGCGACTACAAGAACTTCCTGCGCCTGCACATCGACCGCGCGGGCAAGCTGACGATCTATCCCGTGGGGATCCCGGAGGTCTCCAAGGACTGGCAGTTCCACGAAAAGGGCGAGATCTCCGATCCCTGGTGGACGCCCAGGAAGCCGATCCAGACGGAGCTGATCGAGAAGCCCCTGGAGATCTCCTGAGGACTCAGGCCGTCGCCTCTACGCTCTCCGACATCCCCGCCTCGGGTACCGGGGCGGGCACCGCGTTGATCTTCTCCTTCAGGGCGGCGTACCTGGTGTCCAGGGTCTCGAAGACGCTCGCGATCTGCTCCAGGCGCTGGTCGAGGTCGATCGTCCAGTGCTCGTTCTTGACCGGCTCGAGCTTGAGGCCGTTGAGCCGGTAGGAAAGGGCGTCGAAGCGCATGGGCACGGCCCCGACGTGGATCTTGGCGGAGAGGATCTCGGCCCCTTCCTCCAGGTAGTGGAAGAGCTCGTTCAGGACGGCCCCGGCGAGCGTCACCCGGGCCTCGCGGGTGGCGAGCCGTACGCTCCCCGTCTCGGGCTCCACCATGACGTCCGACTCTTCGAGGAGAGCGCGCAGGAACCGGCAGCCCAGCACGGACTGGCCCGGCTCCTTGGGGATGACGACGTCGCTCGTCTCCTCGGCCTCCGGCGCCTCGTCCAGCCACGGGGCCTTGAAATCCCCCTCGACACCGGCCTGGCGCAGCAGGGTCAGCACCGTGCCCAGCCACGTCTTGGCCGTGCTGGCCACGTAGAGGACGGAGCCGTCGATGCAGCACTCGACGATTCTGGTCCGCGGCGCCTGGCGCATGGCGGACTCGGCCTCGGCCAGCTCGCGCAGCTTCTTGCGGGTCTTGGGGCCGACGAACGTCTTGCCGGTCGCCTCCATCTCGGCCTTGATCAGCTCCCTCATCCGCTCCTTGACGGCCGTGGCGTCAGGACGGACCCGGTCGACACGCACCCGGAAGACGTAGCGCCCCTGGGCGACTTCATAGGGCGCGTCGAGCTCGAAGGGGACGACCCCCATCCGCTCGCGCACCTCCGAGCCGGGCTCGATCTCCCAGAAGCGCGCGCGCTCGAAATCCGGCCCCTCCTGGGGCACGGCGACGTTGAACCGGGTGACGGCGACGATTCCGCTCAAAAAACCCATCTTTGAAACCTCCTGCTGGCTGCCGGCAAGGCCGGGGGAAGAGGAGGGATCTTAGCCGATCGGGGGTTTCTTGGGTTGGGGTTCGGCGGGTTCAGCGGGAACGGGCGTCTCCTCCACCGCGGTGGAGGGGGTGGCTTCGGGCTGGGCGGCCTCAATTTCTTCAATGTCCTCGGATTGGACATCATCGGTCGGATCAGTCGGATCAGTCGGATCCGTCAGATCTTCCTCGACGATCTCGTCGTCCGCCGGAACGGCGGCTTCAACGATCTCCTCGGCCGGCTCCACGACCACGGGGGCGGGGGCGCTCTCCTCCACCACGGCGTCCTCACCGTCCAGGCTGTCTTCGCCGAGCTCATAGATCTGGACCGCCTCGGCCTCGAACTGGGCGTCCTCCTGGACGGCGACCTCCTCGTCGAGGAAGTCCAGGCCGCCGCCGGCGTCGCCCAGGTCGGCGGTGAAGACGTGGCCGATGTCGGACTCGACGTAGAGGTCCTCGACCATCTCATTCGCCACCACGAAGTCCTCGGGGGCCGTCTCCTGCTTCAGGTAGGGGGCGTTGGCCTCCCACTCGCCGCGGACCTCGCTGCTCGCGATCAGGGAGTTCAGGTAGGACTCCAGGTTGGCGGGGGCCAGCACGATCCGCTCGGCCTCGCCGCGGAAGCGGTCGAGCTCCGCGACCGTGACGGCGTCATTCTGGCGCCGGGCCTGCTCGCGCAGGACCCGCAGGCTTTCGGCAAACCGGCGCTGGGCGTTCTGAAGCCGCTGGAGCTGCCGCTGCTCGGCCTCGCTGAGATGGCCTCCCCGGCGCAGCCGTGCTCCCTCGCGGCCGAAATTGGCGCGCAGCATCCGGTAGGACGTCGAGGCGATCCTCAGGTTCCGGGTGGCCTGCACGTTGCTGGCGCCCGCGCGCGCCCAGGCCACCCGCAGGGCGCCCAGATCGGTGCTCCCCTGGTCCAGGAGGGTGAAGAGCTCCCCGTCCCGCCGCGAGAGGGCGCTCTCGATCATCAGGACCCGGATCCGCAGGCCGTTCAAGGTGCTCCAGAACGGCGCCGCCGTGGGGTCCTTGGGATCGAGCCCGCCCTTGGGATCCGAGGCCACCTTCGCCAGATCCCCCAGAGCCGAATCGACGGTCCGCACGAGCTGCCGCGCCGTGACCTGCTGCTGGGCTAGAGCGAGGTCACTCGTGAAGAGGACGAACAGGACGGCGGTGATAGCGAGCTTACCCATTACAGCGGACTCCATGATCGAGCGAAGAGGTCTCCAAGGAGCGGCTTCCTGAACCATGATACGCGCCAGGATGCCCAGGCGTCCAAGGGCTTTCACAGGGAGGTCAGACAGAGGGAGGTCAGGCCTTCAGGGTCGGGAAACAAACGAGGCGGCGCCGTTGCGGGATCAACGACGCCGCCTTCAACCCCAAAAAAGGAGAAAGACCATGGCCGCGGATGATAGCCGGTCCGGCCGGTTTAGGGAAGAGGCCGATCAGGCTCGCGAGGAAGCCCGCCGCCGGCGCTACCGTTCCACGAACTCCAGGATCACCTCCGTCCACATCTTGCCCGGGACGTCGTACCGGGTGGCGGGCTGGAAGGGGATCCGCTTCGCCACGGCCAGCGCCGTCTCCTCGAAGCCGAATTCCGGCGGCGCGCCCTCGCGGACGCGGGCGTCGATCACCTTACCGCGCTCGTCCACCAGCACGGCCAGTTTGACGTCCGGATTCAGCCCCGTGCCGCGGGCCTCGGCGGGATAGGAGTAGCGGGGGAAGTCCAGGGGCACCGGCTGCTCGACGCCCGGGCCGGGCTTGAGCAGGCCGGCGGGCTGGGGTCCCTCCTCCCAGACGGGGGGAAGGCGTTTCGCGCTGGCTGCGGGCGCTGCAGGCGTCGGCGCGGCGGGCTTCGGCGGGTCCACCTTCCGGGGGACGGCTGCCGCGGCTGGTGCCAGTGGGACCTCCTCGACGATTTCAGCGGTGACGGGCTCGGGAACCGGCTCGGGCTCCAGGGCTGCCAACTCTTCGACGAGGGTGCGGTCCTCCACCACCACGGGCTCGACCTCGTCGACGGCCGGGGCGGGGGCCTGCGGCACCGGGGCCGGCTTGACCGCAGGGGGTGCCGCGGGGGGTGATACCGGCGCAGCGGTCTCCGGGGGCACGGCGGCCCACTCCGGCGGGTCCGGCTCGGGCCACCAGAACCCGCGGGCGAGGACGAACAGCAACAGCAACGCAGCCGTGGAGAGCGCCAGCCGGAAGAGCAGAGGCGAGCTGTCCACCGGCTCCGGCTCAGACCCTGGAGGTTTTGCCGCGCCATCCCCTTCCAGAGGGTCGTAGAGCAGGCCGGAGCCCCGCTCTTGGGACGGACCTCCCCAGGTGGCCTCGTCCACCCGCGAGGGCTCGGCCGTGAGAGGCGCCGCCAGCGCCAGCGGCAGAGCGCCGGAACGGGTGGTGTCCGACTCCTCCTCGCGAAGATAGAGGCTGTGCGACTCCTCCTCCGTCTCTCCGGTCTCCTGGGGCGGCGCCGTCAGGATCATGGGACCGAACACGGCCTCGAGCTCCTCGCCGGTCACGGGATACCGGGCCTGAACCTCCTGGAGGGCTTCCGCGAACTCCTCCGCCGTGGGGACGCGGTCCTCCGGCCGCTTCTCCAGCGCGCCGCCGATCAGGATCGCCCGCAGGCCGGAGGGGATCCGACCCTCGGGATCGCTGTCGTCGAAGCTGAGAGGAGGATGCTGGAGATGGCCCGCCATCAGGGACAGGGCATCGTGCCCGGAGATCGGGCAGCGGCCGGTCAGCAGCTCATAGAGGACGACGCCGAACGAGTAGAGATCGCTCCGCTCGTCCACCGGTCCCGGTCCGAACTGCTCGGGCGAGGCGTAGCGCGGCTTGCCGAGGAAGACGCCCGTGGCCGTGGCGCCGGCGCCGTCCTCCAGCGCCTTGGCGATCCCCAGGTCGATCAGCTTGACCAGGGGCAGACCGTCCACGTCCCGGGTCAGCATGAGGTTGTCCGGCGAGATGTCGCGGTGGACGATGCGTTGGCGGTGGAGGTGACCGAGGGCCTTCAGGGATTGCCGGCCGATCTCCAGCCCCAGGGACAGAGGCGGCGGCCCCAGGCGCCGGAGCAGCTCGCGGAGGGTCCAGCCGTCGATGAACTCGCTGACGAGCCAGGCCTCGCCGTCCTCGTCGACCGCGAAGTCATGGAGCACGGCGAGGTTCGGATGCCGCAGCCGGCTCGCCACACGCGCTTCCTGGAGGAATCGGGACCGGGCCTCCTCGCTCCCGAGGGCCCAGGAGCGGAGCACCTTGACCACCCGGATCTCGTCGAGCAGCCGGTGCCGCACCTTGTAGACCGCCCCCATCCCACCCTGCCGGAGCTTTTCGAGGATCTCGTACTTCTCTTCCATCGATCCGCGCAGAAGCGCCATGGCCCCTCCTTTCAACCGCCGAGTGGCTCGGCTTGTTGATAGTAGCAGGCAAGAACAGCAGGGACACCAAGGACCGCAAGGACAAAAGGAACAAGCTTTGAGGTCCTTGGTGTCCCTGGTGTCCTTGGTGTCCTTGGTGTCCTTGCTTTTCTGGCGCGCAGGCTCCTCAGTCCGCCAACATCTCGAACAGCCGCGGGCGGGGGCCGCGGAGGCGGGTCTGGCGGGAGCGCCTTTCGAAGAGGCGGATCTGGAGGAGCTCGCGGTCGGCGTGGTCGATCGTCCGCTCCAAGCTCTCGTTGCCGTGCCGGGCGGCCCAGCCCACGGAGAAGGGCGGGATGCCCTTCTCGGCCGCCGTCGCCCGCAGGCGCTGGCCGACCTCGGCCACGAAGCGGGCCGGGGCCCCGAGGAGGAGGAGCAGGAACTCGTCGCCGCCCATGCGCACCACGGCGTCCTCGGCGCGGGCGTTCTGCTGGAGGAAGCGGCTCACCTTGATCAGCGCCTCGTCGCCCGCCTGGTGGCCGAGCTCGTCGTTGAGCTCCTTGAAGTTGTCCACGTCCACGACGATCGTGCCCCAGGTGGAGAAGCTGCCGAGCCGCTTCTGGATCTCCTGGAGGTAGCGGCGGTTGAAGCACCCGGTCAGGGGATCGAGGAGGCTCTGCCGCTGGCACCGGTCCTCGAGCTCCTTGCGCTGGGTGATGTCCACGAGGATGCCGTGGAAGAGCACGTCGCCCGTCTCAGGGTCGCGGATGGAGTGGCAGGTATCGAGCACGATCCGCTCCTGGCCGTCGGGCCGGCGGAGCACCAGCTCCAGCTCACGGACGACGCCGTCGCGGGCCAGCAGCTCCTCTTCCCGGTCGCGCTGCGCGGGATCGGTAAAAAGGTCCTGGGCCTGATAGCTCCGCAGCTCATCGACGGACGAAACGCCGAAGATCTCCAGACAGGCGGAGTTGGCATCCAGGATCTCACCACGGCTGTTGGTGATATAGACCCCTTCCTGGAGCTTTTCGATGAACAGCCGGAGCGTCTCCGGGTCCTGCAGACTGCGGAAGCGTCCTTGGGGCATGTAGGGCTCCTGGCGAGGTAAATGGCTCGCACCAAGTCGCACCACAGTTTCAGAGCAAGATCGAGGCCAGGAATCCGCCAACCCCCGGCCACGTTAGCGTGGCCAGGAGGTCTCCTGGATGAGCCGCTTCATTTTAACCCTTTCGCTTATTGGTGTCACGCTATTTCCTCTGCCGTCGCTGGCCCAGACCGAGACCCCGCCTCCGCAGCCCCCGCAGACATCGGCCTGCCCCAAGGATCAGATCGTGCGGGACGTGGATCCGGAGACCGGCGTGGTGATCCAGAAGACCCGGATCACCCCGAAGCCCGACAGCTTCGATCCCATGCTCCTCTGGACCTCGGACAAGCCCGGCTCGGTGACCTTCGTGGTGATGGGCAACGGCGCCATCGTGCGGTATCCGACCTGCTACGGGCTGACGCTCTTCGCGGATGGCCGGACCGTGGCCCTGGGCACGACGGAGCACACCGCGGAGACCGGGGCCGATCGGGCCGTGGAGTACATGACCTCCGACCTCTCCCTGGCCGAGGCGCAACGGCTGGCCTCCGCCAAGGCGGTCACCTATAAAATCTGCAACGACGAATTCAGGGCGAGCGATGAGTTTCTCTGCCAGATCCGCGAGGTGCTGGCGGCGGCGTCCTCGTGGAAGAAGACGCCGCCCGCGAAGAAGTGAGCGTTACACCCCCGCTTATACCCCGAAGTACCGCGCGTCCGGGTGGTGGAACACCAGCGCGGACACGCTCGCTTCGGGCTCCATCATGTCCCCCTCGGTCAGGTGGACGCCGATCTCCTCGGGCCGCAATGCCTTGAACAGCTCGCGCTGGAAGGCGAGGTCCGGGCAGGCGGGATAGCCGAAGCTGTAGCGCTTGCCACGGTAGCGGGCGGAGAGCTTGTCTTCGATCGGGAGGTCTTCGGGATCGGGGAAGCCCCAGTGCTTCCTCAGGCAGGCGTGGAGCCACTCGGCGGCGGCCTCGGCGGTCTCCAGGGCCAGGGCCGCGAAGGCGTGGCTCTTCAGGTACTCGCCCTGGCGCTTCCACTCCTCCACCCGCTCCCGCACTCCCTCACCCGCCGTGGTCACGAAAAGGGCGATGTGGTCCCCTGGCAGGACGTAGTCCGCGAGGCTCAATCCGCCCTCGCGCGACTGGCGCGGGAAGTCCCAGGAGGCTGCGATCCCGCCCGTCTCCGGACAGCGCAGGGTGATCCGGTTGCCGTCCGCCTCGGCGGGGAAGAAACGCCAGACAGCCCGCGCCTTCAGGCCTCCCTGGCGGCCAACCTCCTTGAGGCCGTCCATAACGGCTTCGAGCTTGGCGAGCTTGGGGTCCCCCTCCTCCCGCAGCCGCTTCACCGAGCCCTTGAGGCCCAGGTGCTTGCCGTAGACCATCTGCGGGTTCAGGTACTCCCAGACCTTGTCCAGATCGAGCTCCGCCACGTGCCGGTCCAGGTCGGGCGGAGCGAGGACGGGGACGTCCCGCCGCACCTCGGCCGCCGCGTTCCGGCCCGGCTCGGCGGCCTCGGCGGTCTCCGTGGCGGCGTCGGCCGTGTCCGAGGAGATCAGCTCGGTCACCTCCCGCTCCAGGTCCGGCCGGGCCGCGGGATCGAGCAGGTGCTCGACCAGCTTCAGGCCGTGCATGGCGTCTTTCGCGTACGTGCAGAGACCCGTGTAGGCCTGGGCGATCTTCCGGTGGGTGAAGCGCCGGGTGAGGGCCGCGCCGCCCACGAGGAGCGGGGTGTCGATCCCCACGGCCGCCAGGTCCCCGGCCGTGAGCACCATCTGCTGGGCGCTCTTGACCAGCAGGCCCGAGAGGCCGATGACGTCCGGCTGGTGCTCGCGCACGGCCTGGATCAGCCGTTCGGAGGGGACCTTGATGCCCAGGTTCACCACGGTGAAGCCGTTGTTGGAGAGGATGATGTCCACCAGGTTCTTGCCGATGTCGTGGACGTCGCCCTTGACGGTCGCCAGGAGCACCTTGCCCCGGGAGGAGCCGCCGCCCTCGCTCTTCTCCATGTGGGGCTCCAGATAGGCGACCGCCGCCTTCATGACCTCGGCGCTCTGGAGCACCTCGGCCACGATGAGCTGGTTGTCGTTGAACAGGCGGCCCACCTCGCTCATGCCGGTCATCAGCGGGCCGTTGATGATGTCGAGCGGCTCAGGCCAGCGGTCGTCGGCGAGCGCCTGCTCCA
>CAWHUF010000011.1:0-2069131 GCA_963832495.1 uncultured Acidobacteriota bacterium
CCTGAATCGCTCCGTTCGAAGGAGCCGAGCTGCTCGCCGCCGGAATGCCGAACGCCGAACTACGGGAGCTGCCGCCGGGTGAACACTACGCGAGCGACCTGCTTGACCTGTTCCCGGAGACGGTGCTGAAATTCGTTGGCCAACAAGCGGATGCGTCGCCTGCCGAGCGAGTTCTGAGCACCGTGCTATTCACCGATATCGTCGGCTCGACGGAGCTGCTCGCCGCCCAGGGCGACGAACACTGGCGTCGACACCTCGACGACCACGACCGACTCGTCGACACCGTGCTTGCGAGATACGGTGGCAGGCGCGCCAAGCACACCGGCGACGGGGTCTTCGCCCTGTTCGACGGCCCGACGAAGGCGGCCCGCTGCGGCCTGGATCTGGTGCCGGCTCTGGCCACCCACGGCATCCCCATCCGGGCCGGAGTGCACATCGGTGAATGCGAGAAGCGCGGCGACGAGTGGAGCGGCATGGCCGTCCACGTCGGTGCGCGGATAGGTGCGATGGCAGGCGCGGGAGAGGTGCTGACGAGCCGGACTGTGCGTGATCTCTCCGTCGGGTCCGGCCTCGTCTTCGAAGACATGGGTGCACACCGCCTGAAGGGGCTGCCCGAGGACACCGAGGTTTTCCGCGTCAAGGTCGCCTGAAGCGGCGGCGATATAGGCGCTCACTAAGCTTGCGGGCTGTGATCACCCGCATGAGCGAGCTGTTCCTACGAACACTGCGCGACGACCCCGCCGACGCCGAGGTGCCCAGTCACAAGCTGCTGATCCGCGCCGGCTACGTTCGCCCCGTCGGACCCGGGCTCTACAGCTGGCTGCCGCTGGGTTTGCGGGTGCTCCGCAACGTCGAGCGCGTCGTGCGTGAGGAGATGAATGCGATCGGCGGGCAGGAGATTCTGTTTCCCGCGCTTCTTCCGCGCGCCCCGTACGAGACCACGAACCGGTGGACGGAGTACGGCGACGGCGTGTTCCGGCTGAAGGACCGCCGCGACAACGACTATCTGCTGGGGCCCACGCACGAAGAGCTCTTCACGCTGACGGTGAAGGGGGAGTACAGCTCGTACAAGGACTTCCCGGTGCTGCTGTACCAAATCCAGACGAAATACCGCGACGAGGCCCGGCCGCGCGCGGGAATCCTGCGCGGACGCGAGTTCGTCATGAAGGACTCCTACTCCTTCGACGTCGACGACGCGGGCCTGCGGGCCGTCTACCACCGTCATCGAGACGCCTACCAGCGCATCTTCGACATCCTCGGCGTCCGCTACGTGATCGTCTCGGCGGTGTCCGGGGCGATGGGCGGCAGTGCGTCCGAGGAGTTCCTCGCAGAGAGCGAGGTCGGCGAGGACACCTTCGTACGCTGCATCGAGTCCGGTTATGCCGCCAACGTGGAGGCCGTCATCACCGCGGTGCCTGACAAGCTGCCGTTCGATGGACTGCCCGAAGCCAAGGTGCACGACACCCCCGACACCCCGACCATCGCCACGCTGGTGGATTGGGCCAACACCGTCGATCTCGGGCGGGACATCACCGCCGCCGACACGCTCAAGAACGTCTTGCTAAAAGTCCGTCAGCCCGGCGGCGAATGGGAGCTGCTGGCGGTAGGTGTGCCTGGCGACCGTGAGGTCGACGAGAAGCGGCTCGGCGCCGCGCTCGATCCCGCCGAATACGCCCTGCTCGACGACGCCGACTTCGCCAAGAACCCCTTCCTAGTGAAGGGTTACGTCGGCCCGAAGGCATTGCGGGACAACGGGGTTCGTTATCTGGTCGACCCTAGGATCGTGGACGGCACGGCGTGGATCACTGGTGCGGATGCGCCAAACAAGCATGTCGTGGGTCTGGTCATGGGCCGTGACTTCACCGCCGACGGGACGATCGAGGCCGCCGAGGTGCGTGACGGCGACCCGTCGCCGGACGGGGCCGGCCCGCTGATCTCCGCCCGTGGCATCGAGATCGGCCACATCTTCCAGCTGGGCCGCAAGTACACCGACGCGTTCACCGTCGACGTCCTTGGCGAGGACGGAAAACCGATCCGGCCCACCATGGGGTCCTACGGCATCGGGGTGTCCCGGCTGGTGGCGGTGATCGCCGAACAGCAGCACGACGAGCTCGGCCTGCGGTGGCCGTCGTCGGTCTCGCCGTTCGATGCTCACGTCGTCATCGCCAACAAGGACGAGGCCGCCCGCGCGGGCGCAGGGGAGCTGGCCGCCGAATTGGACGGCCTCGGCGTCGACGTATTGCTCGACGACCGGAAGTCATCACCCGGGGTTAAGTTCAAGGACGCAGAGCTGCTCGGGGTGCCGTGGATCGTGGTGGTCGGCCGCGGCTGGGCTGACGGAGTGGTCGAGCTGCGCAACCGGTTCAGCGGCGAAACACGCGAAATCGCCGTCGACGGCGCCGCCGCCGAGATCGCCAACGCGCTCGCCGGCTAGCGCTATTCGCTGCCGCCGGGGAAAGCCACCGTGATCGGCCAGACGCCGAGAACCCCGCTCCAGCGCGCAGCGGTCACTGCGGTCTGTGTCAGCGCTCCACTGCGAAAGCCCGCTCCTCGGTGGTGGTCGCCTGTTCGAGCGCCGCCCGCCACGCCACCGCGGCGTCCTCTTCCATGCGCACGGCGAGGTTCGCTGCATCCGTCGGGTTGTCCACCTGCATCGGCAGCTGATAGCCGGCGGCGGGCAGCGGCGGGTCCACGCCGCGCCCCTTGAGCGTCTCGATCGCGGCCTCACGTCGCTCGCGGTGCTCTGACATCGCCGCTGATACCAGGTCGTTGTCCTCGGGAGTGGAGTGCGCCGACACCAGCCCGTAGCCGTAGATGACGGCGTGCTCGCTGGCCACGGCGTCGAAAAGCGCGGCGACGTCGGCATCGGAGGGCTGTCGGTGGCCGCGGAGAGGCGTGGGTTCGGCCGATGTCACGGCGTCCCCTGCCGCGGCGCGAGTGCCACCGAGTAGGCCGCCGTGCAGGACGCGGCGATCGAGCCGAGCAGTCCGGCGCGGTAGCCGGATAGCTGGGCCGCCAACTGTCCGGCGCTGTCGGCGGACCTTCGCAACGCGGCGACGACGTCTTTCGCGGTCGGCGCACTCGCCTGCGTGGTGCTGGTAGTCGTGCTCGACGACGATGTCGGTGGCCTCGCCTGTCATGCGGGCGATCTCATTGGACAGCGCTTCGGCATGCTTCGACCGCTCCGATGAGACAGCGGCCAGCGGAGGCCGCAACGCCGGCTTGGCGGTGGCGGCGGCGTCGCTGGCGAGCTGGCTGTCGGCACGGGCCATGTCGAGTTGCGTCAGCGAGGTCGTCGAGATCTGGCGGTGGCGGTGGCTTGCCGCACGCCGCGCCGGTGACGCCCAGTGCCGCCAGGGCCGCCGTCCCCAACAGCATGCGGCGCCTGCTGACGACGGGGAGGGCGCTCGGCACAGCGCCATCCTGCCATTGCCGAAATCGGCGCTGTGTATTCGCTGGGCACGGCCGCGAGATTGCGGTTCGCCTGCTGTTCACTGGCGTATCGTTGGCCCACGTCGGAACAATTCAACATGAGGAGCTCGCCGTGGCATCGGATCCGCAGCTGCGGTCTGCGAGATTGCCCTCGCAGCAGCAGGTGATCGAGCTACTCGACGGCGAGTTCGCGCGTGCAGGCTACGAAATCGAAGACGTCGTCATTGACGGCGACGCGCGTCCGCCGCGGATAACGGTGATCGCCGACGGCGACGAAGGCCTCGACCTCGATTCGATCGCCGCACTGTCTCGGTCCGCATCTGAACTGCTGGACACAGTGGACTCGACGAAGTCGGTTCGCCGTATGTCCTCGAGGTGACCTCACCGGGTGTGGACCGGCCGCTCACTTCGGAAAAGCACTTCCGGC
The DNA here is from genome assembly GCA_963832495.1 of uncultured Acidobacteriota bacterium. Classification (GTDB taxonomy): domain Bacteria; phylum Acidobacteriota; class Thermoanaerobaculia; order Multivoradales; family UBA5704; genus DATARR01. The sequence continues at coordinate 3,860 of CAWHUF010000011.1, forward strand.
GGGCCCGGGGCCGCAAGGTGGAGCTGACGCTGTCCGACGGATCCCAGCTGACCGGCAGGGTCGGCGAGACGCGCGAGAGGCACGGTCTGTCTTGTGGTGCGCGAGGGGGGCCGGGGGAACTACTCCGTTCGCGAACTGCCTATCGACGGTATCGCTAAAGCCGTTGTGCAGGTGGAGTTTTCGACCTCCAAACCAGCGGGAGCTCGAGCTGGCCGGCCAACCGGGGAAGGGGGCTGGAGCATGAATATCGACATGGCCGCATTGCACGCCATCGAGGCCGACAAGGGCATCACGGTCGACGTCGTCGTCGACACCATCAAGTCCGCGTTGCTCACCGCTTATCGCCACACCGAGGGGCACGAAGCCGACGCCCGCATCGAGATCGACCGCAAGACCGGCGTCGTCAAGGTGATGGCGCGCGAGACCGACGAAGACGGCAACGTCCTCAACGAATGGGACGACACCCCAGAGGGATTCGGCCGCATCGCGGCCACCACCGCACGCCAGGTCATCCTGCAGCGGCTGCGCGACGCCGAGAACGAGAAGAACTACGGCGAGTTCTCCACCCGGGAGGGCGAGATCGTCGGCGGCGTCATCCAGCGCGACAGCCGCGCCAACGCCCGCGGCCTCGTCGTGGTCCGGATGGGCAGCGAAACGAAGGGCTCCGAGGGCGTCATTCCGTCCGCCGAGCAGGTCCCCGGCGAAAGCTACGAACACGGCGACCGGCTGCGTTGCTATGTCGTCGGTGTCAGCCGCGGCGCCCGCGAACCCCTGATCACGCTGTCGCGCACGCACCCCAACCTGGTCCGCAAGCTGTTCTCGCTCGAGGTGCCCGAGATCGCCGACGGCTCCGTCGAGATCGTCGCGGTGGCCCGCGAGGCCGGCCATCGCTCCAAGATCGCGGTGACCTCCCGGGTGCCGGGGCTGAACGCCAAGGGCGCATGCATCGGGCCGATGGGCCAGCGGGTGCGCAACGTGATGAGCGAGCTGTCCGGCGAGAAGATCGACATCATCGACTACGACGAGGACCCGGCCAAGTTCGTCGCCAACGCGCTGTCACCGGCCAAGGTGGTGTCCGTGCAGGTGATCGACGAGGCAGGCCGCGCGGCGCGGGTGGTGGTACCCGACTTCCAGCTGTCGCTGGCCATCGGCAAGGAGGGCCAGAACGCCCGGCTCGCGGCCCGGCTGACCGGCTGGCGCATCGATATTCGAAGCGACGCGGCGACCGCGCAGGACAGCCCGCCGAATCCGGGTGCGACACACGGCGCTGTGCACGACAGATAGCGGTCGCCGGGCGTTTCGGTCCGCGAGGGGCGTAGACGGTAGACTCAGGCGTGATCCAGCGCGAGACTTCGGCTTCGCCGCATCGAAGTACGGATGGACCCGTACGGACATGCGTCGGCTGCCGGAAGCGAGAGCTGGCCGTCGAACTGCTTCGTGTGGTTGCTGTGCAACGGCGGGAATGGCGATTGTCGCCGTAACCGTTGACGCAGCAGGTAACCTGCCTGGGCGGGGTGCGTGGTTGCATCCTGACCAGCAGTGTTTGCACGCAGCAATCCGGCGGCGAGCATTCGCTCGAGCGTTGCGCATCACCGGCTCACCGGAAACATCCGCGGTGCTGGAGCACTTCGAGATCAATCGAAGCGCCCCGGCGCCCGGCAACAGAACAGGCAGCGAAGAACATGAGCACACCGTGAAGTTCAGACGATGACCATGCGTCATAGCTAAACCCGAGGCGCGGCCTACCACCGCTGTCGCCTCTAAGACAGGAGAGAAGTGGCAGGCAAGGCCCGCGTACACGAGTTGGCTAAAGAACTCGGTGTAACCAGCAAAGAAGTGCTCGCCCGACTGAGTGAACAGGGCGAATTCGTTAAATCCGCGTCCTCCACGGTGGAGGCCCCCGTCGCGCGCCGGCTGCGCGAATCCTTCGGCGGAGCAAAGCCCGCGGCGGAGAAGGCCAAGGCCGACGGTAACGGCGCGCCCGCCAAGAAGGCGGCCGCGAAGGCACCCGCGCCGGAGAAGGCGCCGCGCACGCCAAGCCGGCCGCAGCCGGCGGAACCGGCACCCGCGCCCGCAGAGCCCGCGGCCCCCGCCGCGGCCGGCGGCGGCACCCGCAGCCGCGCCGGCTCCCGCACCCGCACGCCCCGGCCCGACGCCCGGTCCCGGCCCGCAGCGCCGGGCCCCAAGCCGGCGCCGCGCACACCGCGCGTCGGAAACAACCCGTTCTCCTCGGCGCAGCCCGTCGAGCGGGCGATTCCGCGGCCGCAGGCACCCCGACCCGGCGCCCCGCGGCCCGGCGGCGGCCCGCGTCCCGGCGCCTCGCCGGGCAACATGCCGCCCCGTCCCGGCGGCGGCGCGCCCGGCCGTCCGGCACGGCCGGCGGCGGCCCGCGTCCGCGCTGCCGGTGGTCGCGGCCCCGGCGGCGGCGCCGGTGGCGGCGGTCGTCCCGGCGGCGGTGGCGGCGGCGGTAACTACCGCACCGGCGGACCCGGCGGTGGCGGCTGGCGGCGGTGGCGCACCCGCAGGCGGCGGCGGCTATCGCGGTCGTCCCGGCGGCGGCGGCGGTGGCCGTCCCGGTCAGCGCGGCGGTGCGGCAGGCGCGTTCGGTCGTCCCGGCGGCGCGCCCAAGCGCGGCCGTAAGTCGAAGCGGGCAAAACGCGCCGAGTACGAGAACATGCAGGCGCCGGTCGTCGGCGGCGTGCGGTTGCCGCACGGCAACGGCGAGACCATCCGGCTGGCCCGCGGCGCGTCGCTGTCCGACTTCGCCGAGAAGATCGACGCCAACCCGGCGGCTCTGGTGCAGGCGCTGTTCAACCTCGGCGAGATGGTCACCGCCACCCAGTCGGTCGGCGACGACACGCTCGAGCTGCTCGGCAGCGAGATGAACTACAAGATCCAGGTCGTGTCCCCCGAGGACGAGGACCGCGAGCTGCTGGAGTCCTTCGACCTGACCTACGGCGAGGACGAGGGCGACGAGTCCGACCTGGAGAGTCGTCCGCCGGTGGTCACCGTGATGGGTCACGTCGACCACGGCAAGACCCGACTGCTGGACACCATCCGCCAGGCCAACGTCCGCGAGGAAGAGGCCGGCGGCATCACCCAGCACATCGGCGCCTACCAGGTCGCCGTCGACCTTCGACGGCGGCGAGCGGCTGATCACGTTCATCGACACCCCGGGCCACGAGGCGTTCACCGCCATGCGTGCCCGCGGCGCCAAGGCCACCGACATCGCGATCCTGGTGGTCGCCGCCGACGACGGCGTCATGCCGCAGACGGTGGAGGCCATCAACCACGCGCAGGCGGCCGATGTGCCGATCGTGGTGGCGGTCAACAAGATCGACAAGGAAGGTGCCGATCCGTCGAAGATCCGCGGGCAGCTGACCGAATACGGTCTGGTGCCAGAGGAATTCGGCGGCGACACCATGTTCGTCGACATCTCGGCGAAGCAGGGCACCAACATCGCGGCGCTGGAAGAGGCGGTGCTGCTGACCGCCGACGCCGCCCTCGACCTGCGGGCCAACCCCGACATGGAGGCCCAGGGTGTGGCCATCGAGGCGCACCTGGACCGCGGTCGCGGACCGGTGGCGACCGTGCTCATTTCGCGCGGCACCCTGCGGGTCGGCGACTCGATCGTCGCGGGCGACGCCTACGGTCGCGTCCGCCGCATGGTCGACGAGCACGGCGAGGACGTCGAGGCGGCGCTGCCGTCGCGGCCCGTCCAGGTCATCGGCTTCACGTCGGTGCCGGGCGCCGGTGACAACCTTCTCGTCGTCGACGAGGACCGCATCGCGCGTCAGATCGCCGACCGTCGCAGCGCGCGCAAGCGCAACGCGATGGCGGCCCGCACCCGCAAGCGGATCAGCCTGGAGGACCTGGATTCGGCGCTGAAGGAAACCAGCCAGCTGAACCTGATCCTGAAGGGCGACAACGCGGGCACCGTCGAGGCGCTGGAGGAGGCCCTGCTGGGCATCGAGATCGACGACGAGGTGGAACTGCGCGTCATCGACCGCGGCGTCGGCGGCGTCACCGAGACCAACGTCAACCTGGCGTCGGCCTCGGACGCGGTGATCATCGGCTTCAACGTCCGCGCCGAGGGCAAGGCCACCGAGCTGGCCAACCGCGACGGCGTCGACATCCGCTACTACTCGGTGATCTACCAGGCCATCGACGAGATCGAGAGCGCGCTCAAGGGCATGCTCAAGCCGGTCTACGAGGAGAAGGAGCTGGGCCGGGCGGAGATCCGCGCGATCTTCCGGTCGTCCAAGGTCGGCAACATCGCCGGCTGCCTGGTCACCTCCGGCATCATCCGCCGCAACTCCAAGGCGCGGCTGCTGCGCGACAGCGTCGTGGTCGCCGAGAACCTGACGGTGTCCTCGCTGCGTCGGGAGAAGGACGACGTCACCGAGGTGCGCGACGGCTACGAATGCGGTTTGACGCTGACGTACTCCGACATCAAGGAGGGCGACGTCATCGAAACGTACGAGCTCGTGGAGAAGGAGCGCACCTAAGTGGTCGATGTGGGCCGGGCCCGTCGGCTGGCTCCAAACGCATCGCCACCATCGTCGCCTCGGCGATCGAGTTCGAGATCAAGGATCCCCCGTTGGCCTTCGTGACCATCACGGACACGAAGGTGACGGGTGACCTGCACGACGCCACGGTGTACTACACGGTGCGCGGCAAGACGTTGCAGGACGAACCCGACTACGCCGGAGCGGCGGCCGCGCTGGAACGCGCCAAGGGAACGCTGCGCACGCAAGGTCGGCGCCAGCGCTCGGTGTGCGATTCACCCCGACGCTGGCGTTCGTTCTCGACAAGGTGCCCGATACCTCGGCCCACATGGAGGAGCTGCTCGCCCGCGCCCGCGCCGCAGATGAGGATTTGGCGAGAGTTCGGCAGGGTGCCAAGCACGCCGGCGACGCGGACCCGTATCGTCAGGACGGGGTGGAGGGTTCCGGCGGGGAGCTGGATGACGAGCGAGACGCTGAGGACACCGTTGACCGCGATTGATCCGAAGACCGACGCAGACTTGGTGGGTCAGCGCGTCGACGCCAACGGCGCGGCCGAGCTGCTGAGTGCCGCGGCGCTCCGTCAGCGTGGTCTGCCACGTCTATCCCGACGCCGACACCGTCGGTGCCGGCCTGGCGCTGGCGCTCGTGCTGGACCATGCGGGCAAGGACGTCGAGGTCAGCTTCGCGGAACCGGCCGGCCTGCCCGAATCCCTTCAGTCGCTGCCGGGCGGTCACCTGCTCATCCCCCCGAACGACATGCGCCGCGACGCCGACCTGGTGGTCACCGTCGACATTCCCAGCGTCAACCGGCTCGGCTCGCTGCGTGAGCTCGCCGAACCCGGCCGCGAGGTGCTGGTGATCGACCACCACGCCTCCAACCAGCTGTTCGGCAGCGCCAACTTCGTCGACCCGTCCGCCGACTCCACCACCATGCTGGTCGCCGAGCTGCTCGACGCATGGGGCAAGCCGATCGACGTCGGGGTCGCGCACTGTCTCTACGCCGGGCTGACCACCGACACCGGGTCGTTCCGCTGGGCCAGCGCGCGCGCCCACCGGTTGGCCGCCCGGCTGGTGGAGTTGGGCGTCGACAACGCCGCGATCAGCCGCACCCTGCTCGACACGCATCCGTTCGCATGGCTGCCGATGCTGTCGCGCGTGCTGGCGTCCGCGCAGCTGCTGCCCGACGCCGCCGAAGGCCGCGGTCTCGTGTATGCCGTTGTGGGACACCAGGAATGGGTCGATGCGCGGCCCGAGGAAGTCGAGAGCATCGTCGACATCGTGCGCACCACCCAGCAGGCCGAGGTGGCCGCGGTGTTCAAGGAGATCGAACCCGGGCACTGGTCGGTGTCGATGCGGGCCAAGTCGATGGATCTCGCCGCGATCGCCAGCGCGTTCGGCGGCGGGGGGCACCGGCTGGCCGCCGGCTACTCGACGGCCGGGTCGGCCGACGACGTCGTCCAGGCGCTCTACGTTGCCCTTGGCTGACGGACGCCAGCGGCGCCTTGGTTGAGTCCGGTTGCCGACCCTGCCGTGCACCGGCCGGTCGCCGCATCGCCGGGCTGGCGCTGCCCGCGCTCGGGGTGCTGGCCGCCGAACCCATCTATCTGCTGTTCGACCTCGCCGTCGTCGGTCGGCTCGGCGCGGTCAGCCTGGCCGGCCTGGCCATCGGCGGGCTGATCCTGAGCACGTTGAGCTCGCAGATGACGTTCCTGTCCTACGGCACCACCGCGCGCTCGGCGCGCTTCTTCGGCGCGGGCGATCGTGAGGCGGCGGTCAGTGAAGGAGTCCAGGCCACCTGGCTCGCGGTCGGGCTGGGCACGCTGATCGTGGTGGCGGTCCAGGTCGCCGCGGTGCCACTGGTCTCGGCGCTGGCCGCAGGCGGAGACATCGCCGACGCGGCGCTGCCGTGGGTGCGGATCGCGATCTTCGGCGTGCCCGCCATCCTGATCTCGGCGGCAGGCAACGGCTGGATGCGCGGCGTGCAGGACACCGCCCGGCCGCTGCGCTACGTCGTCACCGGGTTCGCGGTGTCGGCCGTGCTGTGCCCGCTGCTGGTGTACGGCTGGCTGGGCATGCCGCGGCTGGAGCTGGCGGGGTCGGCGGTCGCCAACCTGGTCGGTCAGTGGCTGGCCGCGTTGCTGTTCTGTCGCGCGCTGCTGGTGGAACGGGTGCCGCTGCGCATCCAGCCGACGGTGCTGCGCGCCCAGGTGGTGATGGGTCGCGATCTGTTGTTGCGAACGCTGGCGTTTCAGGCGTGCTTCGTCTCGGCCGGAGCCGTCGCCGCCCGGTTCGGCGCGGCCGCCGTCGCCGCCCACCAGGTGGTGCTGCAGCTGTGGAGTTTCCTTGCGCTGGTGCTGGATTCGCTCGCGATCGCCGCACAGTCGCTGGTGGGTGCGGCGCTCGGCGCCGGTGAGTTGGCGCACGCCAAGTCGGTGGCGTGGCGGGTGACCATCTTCTCCGCCGTCGCCTCCGCGGTGCTGGCAGGCGTATTCGCCGTCGGCGCATCGGTGTTTCCGAGCGTGTTCACCGACGACCGCTCGGTGCTGGACGCGATCGGGGTGCCGTGGTGGTTCATGGTCGCCCAATTGCCCGTCGCCGGAATCGTTTTCGCTCTCGACGGCGTGCTGCTCGGCGCCGGCGACGCGAAGTTCATGCGCAACGCCACCTTGATCAGCGCGCTCGCTCGGGTTCCTGCCGTTGATCTGGCTGTCGCTGATGTTCGGCTGGGGCCTGCTCGGCATCTGGTCGGGCCTGAGCACCTTCATGGTGCTGCGGCTGGTCTTCGTCGGCTGGCGCGCCTTCTCCGGTCACTGGCTGGTGCCGGGCACGTCGACTGCGGGATGAGTTCTGGCAGGATCAACGCGGTGAAGGGCTTGGGCTGTCCGGTGCCATTGCTGCCGCGCTGTTAGGCGTGATCATGGCTTCACCGGCAGTGGCCGAACCGGTGGAGGGAACCGTAGGCACCGCTGTTCAAGTGGTGATACACAAATCGTTCTACCGAAACCCCGGATGCCCGACCAATGTGTCGGGGCATCGACCCTGGCGGCTGTGCGCCGAGGGTCCTCGGTGATCCTCTTCGAAGGATCGCTCTCGGCCGATACCCGCAAAGTCGCCGTCGGCCAGTTCTTTCGCTCGCGACTCAAGGACGGCAGGTGCCAGGTGCTGTACATCACGCAGTGCGCCCACCATGCCTGCCTTCAACGTTCAGTTCGTCGGTCCCGGGGGCGAGTCTGAGTTCCAGTGTTCGGCCCGAACCCGTCCGAGCCGGTCACCGACCAGCCGGGCATTCAGCAGGCTGGTTCAGCATCGACATGGAGTTCGAACCGCAAGCCTTATTCAGCGACCGCGCGATGACCGCCCAGCCGAACTCGTTGGTGCGCACGTCGACGTCGACGAACCCGGCGGCGGCCAGCCGGTCGGGCAGCGACGTCCGGGTCGACGGGGTTGTAGGTGTCGTCCTCGTGGTGGGCCTTGAGCTCCTCGCTGCCCAGGCTGTCGCTGGCGACCAGCGCGGCGCCCGGCCGCAGCACGCGGGCGACCTCGGCGAACAGCCGGTCCTGCAACTCGATCGTCGGAACGTGGTGCAGCATCGTGAAACACGCGGCACCGGAGAACCGGTCGTCGGCGTACGACAGCGACGTCGCGTCGCCGTTGACGATCTCGACCGACGGCATGTCGGCGAACCGGTCGGTCAGCATCGCGGCCAGCTCGTCGTCGATCTCCACCGAGGTGAGCCGCGGCACCGCCCGGCTGAGCACGTCGGTGGTGGCGCCGTAGCCGGGCCCGACCTCGAGCACGTCGTCGCCGAGGTCGGTGCCGTCGAGCGCCCACGGCAGGATGACCTCGCGGATCGCCTGCCGCCACTCGTCGCTGCCGCACATCTCGTGTGCTTTGTTCACACCGGCAGCGTAGGCGCGGTTCAGCGCACTTGTGCGCGGCCCCTCTGGATCACGGCCTCGCGGTTGGCGGCGATGTCGTCGCCGCTGGCGGTGCTCATCCACTGGCGCGCCGATGCCGCCTCGATCCACAGGCCTTCGTTGGTCTGCGCCTCGTCGATGCGGTGGTAGGACGCCAGCAGCGCGCGGACGGCGTTCTGGTTGTTGCCGACGATCGATGCCGCCACCCGCCGCGCGGTCGGCAGCAGCTCGTCATGCGGCCACCACCTCGGTGACCAGCCCGGCCCGCAGCGCGTCGGCGGCCGAGAGGTAGTCGCCGGTCAGGCTCATCCGGCGGGCCATGCCGACACCGACCTTCTGTGGCAGCCGCACCGACAGCCCCCATGTCGGCAGCAGCCCGACCCTGGCGTGGGTGTCGGCGAACCGGGCCTGCTCGGAGGCGATCAGGATGTCGCAGTACAGCGCCAGCTCGAGCCCGCCGGTGACGGCCGCGCCGTTGATGGCGCCGATCACCGGCTTGGTCATCGGCGGCCACTTCGGGGAGATGTCGGGCAGCTCGGTGGTGTTTCCCAGCTCCTTGAGGTCGAGTCCGGCGCAGAACACCGGGTCGGCGCCGGTCAGGATGACCACGTCGACGGCGTCGTCGGCCTCGGCGTCGCGCAGCGCGGCGAAGAACTGTTTGCGCAGCGCAGACGACAGCGCGTTGCGCGATTGCGGCCGGTTCAGCGTCAGGGTGCGCACCCGGTCGGCGGTGTCGATGAGCAGCACGTCGTCGTTCGTCATGGCCTGAACCTATCGTGGACGACATGTGCCGAAACATCACCGAGCTGCGCGGCCTGGAACCGGCGGCGACCGACGAGGAGATCGAGGCCGCCGCGCGCCAGTACGTCCGGAAGGTCAGCGGCGTGACGCGGCCGTCGGCCGCCAACGCCGAGGCCTTCGAGACCGCCGTCGCCGAGGTCACCGCGACGACGACGCGGCTGCTGGCCGCGCTGCCGCCGCGCAAGCAGCCGCCCAAGACCGTTCCGCCGTTGCGGCGCCCGGAGGTGCGGGCCCGCATAGAAGCGCGGGCCGCCAGGCACCGGGTGACCGCGCAAGCGCTGACCCAACCCGCGCTCAAGGAGTGGAGCGCGGCGGTGCATGCGATGCTCGACGGCCGCCAGACCGTGTTGCTGCGCAAGGGCGGGATTCACGAGAAGAGGTTCACGCTCGACTCGCCGCACTTCCTGTTCTTCCCGACCGTCGCGCACAGCCACGCGCAGCGGGTGCGGCCCGAGCATCGCGACCTGCTGGCGCCCGCGGCCGCCGGACAGCACCGAGACCGAGATCGTGTTGCGGGCAGGCGCGAAAGTCGTTGCCGCCGTCGAGGTCAACCGGCCCGAAGGGCTGGAAGAGATTGCGCCGCTGCATATCTGGACCGCCGAATCGGTGCGCGCCGATCGGCTGGACTTCCGGCCGAAGCACCGGCTGACGGTGTTGGTGGTTCAGGTCAGTCCGCTGGCCGAGCCGGAACGGGTGCGCCGGACGCCGGAATACGCCGGCTGCACGAGCTGGGTGCCGCTGCCGGTCAACCCGATGTGGGCGACGCCGGTGCACGACGACGCCACGCTGCGGGATATCGCTGCCCGCGTGCGCGATTCAGTCGGCTAGGCCGCAGATGTGCTCACCCGGAAGACCTCGGTTTCTTCGGGTAGCCCTTTCAAGTTGGTGAGGCCCGAGGCTGTCGAAGCGTAGATCGGACCCCGCCGAAAGGTCGCGTACTGTCCGACTCGTCAGCACCTCGCCAGGGCCGGCCATCGCGCCGATGCGGGCTCCGGTGTGCACGGCCAGTCCGCACCACTCGTCGCCGCGCCGCTCACATTCTCCGATGTGTACGCCGGCGCGGATGCGGATACCACGGCTGGCGAGCGCAGGAACAAGATCCAGCGCACACCGAGCTGCTTTCGTAGGCCCATCGAAGAGTGCGAAGACGCCGTCGCCGGTGTGCTTGGCGCGCCGACCGCCGTAATGCGAGAGCGTTCGATCCACCAACTGGTCGTGAACGTCGAGTTGAAGCCGCCACTCGGAATCGCCTCTGCTGCTTAGTTGCTCAGTGGACCCGACGATGTCGGTGAACAGCACTGTCGCAAGCATTCGTTCACCGGTCGGGCGGTTCTGGGAGCCGCAGACGAATTCGAGTGTCGCTGTGCCGAGCGCGGTGTCCAACACCGCGTGAGCACCCTCAGGCAATCGCCGGAACTCGGCATCTGGGCATTGCTCGGGCAAGGGCCTCGGCCGCCTCGACCGAAACAAGCTGATCGCCGGGCCGACAGAGCACCAGCGTCCTCGTCGGGACCGTGGGCAGAATGTCGCGCACGTCGATCTCGCCTAGAGCCGTCGCCAACATCGCCGCCATGGCCGGGCTCGCGCTGGCCCGTTCGTATCTGCCGATCATCTCGCGCACTCCCGGCGTCTTGGCTGCATCGTTGAGCATGATGTTCGCCGACACTCCTTCGCCCCAATGCTTCTCGAACGCCTCAATTCCGTTCCGGCGGAACCAGTCTGCTTCCCAACCCCAAGGGAAGTCGGGCAGGTCCCGCGTGAACCTTGCGGCAGTGCCGTAGAGCACCATGGACCGGACCCGATCTGGAAAAGTCGCGGCGAACAAGAGGCTCATCGGTCCGCCCTCGGACACGCCGAGCAGCGCCGGGCAGTCGACGCCGGCGGCGTCAAGGACGGCGTGGAGGTCGTCCATGCGTTCATCGAGAGTTGGCACCCGATGCGTCGGATCTGACAAACCCGTTCCGCGCTTGTCCCACAGAACGAGGGTGGTCTGGTGGGCGAGTTGCTCGATGAACGGAGCGAATAGGTATGCCGGGTCATCGTAAAGGTCGACGTTGCTCACCCACCCCGGCACCATCACGAGCGGAATCTCGCCATTGCCCAGCGTTCGATAGGCGAGGTGAACGTCGCCGTTGCGCGCGTACCGGACCCTGCTGGCATCCACGCCACGAGTGTGACACTGAAAATTAACGGCCACGCCTGATTTGGCAGAGTCAAGCAGGCGCTGGCCCGCGGGTAGTCGCAGCCGTGACGCGCCGTCTCCGACGTGCACGGTGTGGGTGGCCGCTGCCAGCCGACTGCCGCTGACCAACGGCTCGCCGGTGCCGAGGTTGCGGGTGAACCGTGGATGCGAGCCGCCGGCGACCAGGACCCTGATGCGCGATCCCGCACGGAACCGGTGTGCGACCGCATCCAGTTCGATCGTGACGGTGCCCGAAGTCGGTGTGCCGCGGCGATATCCGTCGCTGACGTTGCGGGATCGCCCCTTGGCGTCCACCTCGCTGACCCGGACGAACAGGTCGTTGTGCGGGTTGTCGCACGAGTGCGACAGTTCGAGGACCGGGATTCCGACGACATAGAGGTCCTGCGCCAGCGCGTCGCCGGTGAAGCTCAGCACGTCGGCGCGCTCGCGCGAGCTTGGTGTCGTTGCGGTAGCCGCCCTGCGGGGACAGCAGCCGACCGCCGATGGTGGGCGTCGGGTCGGCGGGGTCGTAGGTGAACGTCGACGCGGGCGCCGTGTCGGGTGGCACCGCATCGCCGAGACGGCCGCCCGGCTGCAGATACCGCACCTGCTCGGGCATCGGCGGCGGCCAGTCTTCGAGGTCGACCCAGCCCGTCGTGGTTGACGTGGATGCGCACCGGGCTGCGCGATGCGCCGTGGTTACCCGCGAGGTGGGTGTCGAGCCAGGCCAGTGATTCGCGCAGCACGGTCGGCGCACCCTTGCGTCAGCATGTGGGAGTGGGTCCACGGGCCGATGGTCACCGCCACCGGCACGTCCCGCGCGCGCAGCTGTGCGTACTGCTCCAGCGTCTGTTCGATGAACAGGTCCTGCCAGCCGGTGAGCAACAGCACCGGGATCTCGGTGCGCTCCAACGCGGCGTGCAGTTGAAGCGGCGCCCAGAACGGGTCGTCGTGCTCGGGGTGCTCGAGCCAGGACTCGTACCACGGCGCGCCGTCGCCGAGCAGCGTTCGGCCCGCCTCGCCGACCGGCAGCCCGGCGGTCGCGCGCGCCACCTGCCGCGTGGCCCGAAGCATGTCGCACGATGGTCCGGACCCGGCCGGGGTCTTCCTGGTGGGCGACCACGTCGCTCCAGCCGAGGAAGTCGTTGAGCCCGAATGAACCGGTGCCCCAACGCGGTCCGCTGATGTCGTGCGGTCCGACGGTGATGACTGCGGCCGCCATCTCCGGCGGCGGATCGGTCAGCAGCGCCCACTGGGTGAAGCCGAGGTAGGACGCCCCGACCGTGGCGAACGAGCCGGTGAACCACGGCTGGTCGCGCAGCCACGCGGCGGTGTCGGCGCCGTCGGCGATCTCGTGTCTGAACGGGTCGAAGTCGCCGCCGGAGCCGAACGTGCCGCGAACGCTCTGCACGATGACGTGGTAGCCGCGGACGGCGTAGACGGCCGCCGAAGAGCACCGAGACCGGGTACCCGCGGCCGTAGGGGCCGCGGACCAGAAGTGTGCCCGCCGGATTCGACGTCAGCGGCCGGTAGTGGTCGGCGACCAGCTCGACGCCGTCGCGCATCGGTATCCGCACGCGGCGATGCACCTCGTAGTCGGTGGTGTGCGGCGGCAGGCGCAGCAGGCGGCTCATGGTGCGACCGATGATCTGCTTGGCGGCGGTCACTCGATCGAGGCTACGCAGGCGGCGGGTCGCCGTCCTCGATCGCCTCGATGACCTTGGCCATCAGCCAGTTGACCGCGTCGGTGGCGTCGGCCCCGTCGAGCCCCCAGACTCCGACGAGTCGCTCGTAGCTGGGCAGGTTCCACAGCACGTCGAGAAGCCCCGCCGTCACCCGCTGCTCGGTCTCGGACCATTCCGGCGCCGATGCGGCGACGGCGCGCAGCAGCGCATCGCGCCGGCGCTGGATCGACGCCGACGAACGTCGGGTCGCGGGGTGTGTCGACGGATTCGCGGACCGAAAACCGTTGCAGTGACGCGAAGACGCGGGCCGTCACCTCGCCGAGGTTGTCGAGGTCGACGTCCTCGTAGGAGATTCCGGCCTCGGACTCCAGGCGCTGCATGACGGCGTCGTGCAGATGCCGTTCGGTGGGGAAGTGGCGGTAGACCGTCCGCTCGCCGACGCCTGCGCGTTCGGCGACGGACCGGAACGTCAGGTCCCGCCAGTTCCAGCTGTCGAACGCGTGCACCAGTTCGCTGCCCGCGGCGATGATGCGCTCCCGCGTCTGCGCGGCCTTCTCCTGCTCGCGCGCGGTTGTCGTAGCGGCGCCGGTTTCCTATTGACGACTCGCTCACAATGGTGACAGTGTACTGTCACGAATTGCGTTGGAGGTGCGACAGTGGCATCACCGGGCGAGTTGATGGCTGCGGCCGTCGAGCGAACGGGGCTGGACGACTTCGGCGACGACTCCTTCCGCGAGGGGCTGGAGATCCTCGTCGACGGCGCTGCGCGACGAGGCCCGGCTCAACGCCCGCGGCGAGGGATTCGTCTACGGCCGCATCGGCATCCACCTGCGTCAGCGGCTGCAGGTCGAGGACTGGTACCGCCGCCACCCCGAGATCGACGAGGTCGCCGATCGACGCGCCGCTGTTCGGGCTCGGGCTGCCCCGCACCGGTTCCACCGCGCTGTCGTTCCTGCTCGCCCAGGATCCCGCACGTCCGGTACCTGCGCAGCTGGGAGTCCGCGCAGCCGTGCCCGCCGCCGTCGACGGTGCAGGGCGACGATCCGCGAATCCCGCCGGAGCAGCGGCGTGGTGGTGGGCAGCAGGCATCACGTTCCCACCGACGTCCACGGCCCGATGGAATGCCTCGACCTGATGGCGCTGGACTTCAAATCGCAGATCTTCCAGGCCTTCGCCCAGATCCCGACGTACTCCGAATGGCTGGTCGACAAGGCCGATTTCACGTCCACCTACGCCTACGAGCGGCGCGTGCTCAAGCTGCTGCAGTGGGGCGAGCCGACGCGGCCGTGGCGGCTGAAGTCGCCCGCGCACGTGCTGTCGCTGGACGATCTCGACCGCGGTCTTCCCCGACGCCCGCTTCGTGATGACCCATCGCGATCCGACCGACGTGCATCCTGTCGGTCGCCGACGTATACGCCGACATCGTCGGCGGCTTCACCGACCACCTCGACCGGCGCTACCTCGGTCGAGCTCAACGTCGAGCCAGTGGTCGGTCGGCATGGACCGGGCGGTGAAGTTCCGCGACGGCGGCGCCGACCACCGGTTCTTCGACATCGACTTCCGCGCCATGCAGGCCGATCCGATCGGCGAGGTGCGCCGGCTGTACGCGTGGCTCGGCGAGCCGGTCAGCGACGAGTTCGAGGCGGGGATGCGGAGCTGGTGGGCGGAGAACGCCGAGAAGCGCGAGCCGCACACGCAGGCCGACCCGGAGACGTTCGGGCTCGACCTGGAGGCGATCCGGCCCGCTGTTCGCCGCCTACGTCGACCATTCGCAACGCTGGATCACCCATGAAAGGTGAACGCTCACATGGCAATTGACCTGACCGGCGGAATCGACCCGGCGCGCGAATACATGTTCGCCGAACGGCCCGACGACCCCGAGATGCGGGACTCGGTGAGCTTCTGGGTCTTCGACGACCGCGGCGCAGGTCGGCCTGCCGCGCATCGGCATCGAGGCGGTCGCCGTCGAACTGGGAGGAGCACAGCATCCAGGTCAACGTCGCGTTTCCGGACGGCCGGGTGTATCGACTGCGCGACGAGGGCAGAGCTGGCCCGTCGAAGGGCCGGACGGCAAGCCGACGGTGCTCGGCGGGGGCCCGCTGGCCTTCACGTGCGTGAAACCGTTCGACGTGTGGACGATGACGTTCGACGGCAAGGCCGTGCAGACGTCGTCGGCCGATCTCGCCGCGGGCCGCAAGGACGGGCCGCTGGTCGACCTGCGCTTCGAGGTGGAGGCGACGCTCGCCGTGCCGCCGTGGGTGCAGGGCGCGCTGCAGGCCGACGCCGCGTCGGCGCTGGAGACGTCCGTCGAGGGCGACCTGATGGGCGGCGACCGCTACGAGCAGCTGTTCCGGGCCACCGGCTCGGTGCGCGTCGGCCGGTGACGAGCACGCGTTCACCGGCAGCGGGCTGCGGATCCGGCGCCAGGGCGTGCGCAGGCTCGAGGGGTTCTGGGGGCACTGCTGGCAGTCGGCGCTGTTCCCCAGCGGCCGGGCGTTCGGCTACATCGCCTATCCGCCGCGGCCCGACGGCCAGCCCACCTTCAACGAGGGATACCTGTTCGACGGGCGACGGCGACCTCATCCCCGCCCGGGTCGTCGAGGCGCCGTGGCTGACCCGGCTGCAGCCGCTGCGGCGAGGACGTCTCGGTGGTGCTGGAGACCGCCGACGGCACCGAGCGGATCGAGGGCGAGACGGTGTTGTCGACGCACGACATCACCGACCCCAGCGAGGTGCCCGCGGAACTGCTCGCCAAGATGGCCAACTGGACGTTCCCGGCGCTTCAGCAGGCGGGCGTGCGCTACCGGTGGGACGGCGAGGAGACCTACGGCATGCTCGAGCGCTCGAGCCCGATGGACAAGATCACTCGTTAGCGTCGCGCTTCGTGTACTTGTAGTACGGCGCCAGCTCGTGGGCGCGCTGCAGGTTGGTCTGCATGCAGTCGACGTCGTCGGCGGAGTAGATCGGCGAGTAGAACAGCGACTGCTGGATCACGCCATAGCTGGTCTTGAACGCGATCATGCAGGTGATCCACCAGCGGTTGTTCCAGTCGGTCGGCTTCATCACCCAGAACTGCGCGGCGCGGTGACCGTCGATGTCCAGCTCGACGGCGTCGGGGGGCAGGGTCTCCTCGTAGGTCCGCCAGACGAAGGCCTCGACCGCCATCTGGTAGTTCCCGGCGTCGTAGTGGCAGCGCAGGCCGTCCTCCGGCTCGGGCGGGGTGAACGCGAGGCCGAGGCCGCTGGATGACGTCGAGCGGGATGTCGCGGCACGGGTCGAACGGGTCGGGGTCGATGGTTTCGACCACCGGCCACTTGATGGTGGTCGTCGCCATGCGGGAACGGCGCTGCGGTCGAGCGCAGGTCATGCGACCGGGTCCGGCGCGGGCACCGTCAGCGGTCCGCTCTGCATGACCAGGATCACCGCCGTCACCAGCGCGCCGAACGCCGCGAACAGACGGATCCTGGCGGCCATGACACCCCCTCGCGCTCGCCGACCCCTGCGGGGAGTGTACAAGTCGCGCCGCAGCGCCGAACCGGAAACGAGAACATGTTCTAGTTGCGTCGGCCGGGCGCGGACAGCGCCGCGCAAGTAGGCTGGATCGGTTGTGGCGACACTCTGGGCGATCAGCGACCTGCATACGGGTCACACCGGCAACAAGCCGGTCACCGAGTCGCTGTACCCGTCGTCGCCCGACGACTGGCTGATCGTCGCAGGCGACGTCGCCGAGCGCACCGACGAGATCCGCTGGGCGCTCGACCTGCTGCGGAAGCGGTTCGCCAAGGTCATCTGGGTGCCGGGCAACCACGAACTGTGGACCACCAGCAAGGACCCCATGCAGGTGTTCGGCCGGGCGCGCTACGACTACCTGGTCAACATGTGCGACGAGATGGGGGTGGTCACCCCCGAGCACCCCTTTCCGGTGTGGACCGACCAGGGCGGCCCGGCCACCATCGTGCCGATGTTCCTGCTCTACGACTACACGTTCTTGCCCGAGGGCGCGGCGACCAAGGCCGAGGGTCTGGCCATCGCCAGGGAACGCAACGTGGTGGCCACCGACGAGTTCGTGCTGTCCAACGAGCCGTACGCGACCAAGGACGCGTGGTGCCGCGACCGGGTGGCCGACACCCGCAAGCGGCTCGAGGACCTCGACTGGGTGACGCCGACGGTGCTGGTGAACCACTTCCCGATGGTGCGCGAACCCTGCGACGCGTTGTTCTACCCGGAGTTCTCGCTGTGGTGCGGCACCACCGCGACCGCCGACTGGCACACCCGCTACAACGCGATCTGCTCGGTGTACGGCCACCTGCACATTCCCCGCACCACGTGGTACGACGGCGTGCGCTTCGAAGAGGTGTCGGTCGGCTATCCGCGCGAGTGGCGGCGCCGCAAGCCGTATCGCTGGCTGCGCCAGGTGCTGCCCGACCCGAAGTACGCGGCCGGGTACCTCAACGAGTTCGGCGGCCACTTCGAGATCACGCAGGAGATGCGGGCCAGCGCGCAGAAGATCCAGGAGCGCATCGCGAACCGGCAGGCGACGCGGGCCAGATGATCGTCGCGACGCTGCTCTCCGACGTGCTGCCGGACAGCGTGGCCGCCGCCGAGATGTACAACGACCCACCGGATTTGGCGCCGCTGCCCGAGGAGGAGCCGCTGATCGCCAAGTCGGTGGCCAAACGCCGCAACGAGTTCATCACCGTGCGCTACTGCGCGCGGCTGGCGCTCGGAGAGCTGGGCGTGCCGCCGGCGCCGATCCTCAAGGGGGAGAAGGGCGAACCGTGCTGGCCCGACGGTGTGGTCGGCAGCCTCACGCACTGCGAGGGCTACCGCGGCGCGGCCGTCGGCCGGCACGACGCCGTGCGGTCGGTCGGCATCGACGCCGAACCCCACGATGTGCTGCCCAACGGCGTGCTCGACGCGATCAGCCTGCCCGCCGAACGGGCCGAGATCAGCGCGCTGCCCGCGGGTCTGCACTGGGACCGAATCCTGTTCTGCGCCAAGGAGGCAACGTACAAGGCGTGGTTTCCGGTGACCCAGCGCTGGCTGGGATTCGAGGACGCGCACATCGCCTTCGACGTCGACGACGGCGCGACCGCGGGCGGTTTCGAATCCCGCATCCTGATCGACCCGGCGGCCCGTGTCGGGCCGCCGTTGACCGCGCTGCGGGGCCGCTGGTCGGTGCGCGACGGGCTGGCGCTGACGGCGATCGTGCTGTGACGATGCGACGATGCCCGGCCTCGTGGTGGTCGACAAGCCGCGCGGGCATGACCAGCCACGACGTGGTTGGCCGGTGCCGGCGCATCTTCGGCACCCGCAAGGTCGGGCACGCGGGCACGCTGGATCCGATGGCCACCGGTGTGCTGGTGGTCGGCATCGAGCGGGCCACCAAGATCCTCGGCCTGCTGACCGCGACCGACAAGTCGTACGCCGCGACCATCCGGCTGGGCCAGACCACCTCCACCGAGGACGCCGAAGGCGAAGTGCTGCAGACGGTTTCGGCCGCGCAGTGTCACCGATGCCGACATCGAAGCCGCGGTGGCCGCGCTGCGCGGCGACATCTCGCAGATCCCGTCGGCGGTCAGCGCCGATCAAGGTCGGCGGCAAGCGCGCCTACCAGCTGGTCCGCGAGGGGCAGACCGTCGAACTGGCCGCCCGCCCGGTGCGCATCGACCGGTTCGAGGTGCTGCGACGTCCGGCGCGCGGGCGAGCTGCGTCGACGTCGACGTCGAGGTGGACTGCTCGACCGGCACCTACATCCGGGCGCTGGCCCGCGACGTCGGCGCCGCGCTCGGAGTCGGCGGGCATCTCACGGCGCTGCGGCGCACCCGGGTCGGCCGATTCGGGCTCGACGAGGCGCGCACGCTCGACGCGCTTGGCCGAGAACCCGCGTCTGAGCTATTCGCTCGACGACGCGTGCCTGCTGGCCTTTCCGCGCCGCGACCTGACCGCCGACGAGGCCGAGTCCGCCCGCCACGGCCGGGCGTTGAACCCGGCGGGCATCGACGGGGTGTACGCCGCGGTCGCGCCCGACGAAAAGGTGATTTCGCTTCTCCGCGACGAGGGCGACCGGGCAAAATCGGTGGTGGTGATTGCGTCCCGCGACGCTGTAACGAGAGAGGTACTGACGATGGCCGCTTATGATCTTGCCGCTTTGTGGGATGCGCACTGCCGGTACGAGTTTGAAACGCGAGACGTGGACGCCACCATGTCCACCATGGTGGCGGAACCCTATGTCAACCACATTCCCACGATGACCGGTGGTGTCGGCTTCGAGAGCTTGCGGCATTTTTACGCGGACCATTTCATCGGGGTGAACCCTCCCGACTTCGAACTCCTCCCCGTCAGCCGCACGGTCGGGGAGAGTTCACTTGTCGACGAGTTCATCGTCCGCTTCACGCACACCACTCGGATGGACTGGATGCTGCCCGGCATTGAGCCCACCGGACGCGCAGTGGAGATTCCGACGGTGGCCATCGTGCAATTTCAGGATGACAAACTGGTGCATGAGCACATCTACTGGGACCAAGCCAGCGTGCTCGTTCAACTCGGTCTGCTCGATCCTGACGGCCTTCCCGTCGCCGGGGCCGAGACCGCGCGCAAAGTGCTGGACGTTTCCCTGCCCAGCAACACACTGATGACTCCGCCGAAGTAGGACGTGCTCAAGCAGCCCTCAACGTTCGGTGAACAACGGTCCGAGGAATCGCTCGATCAGGAGTAGTTCGGTGGCGGGGTCATTCACGGGCCAGTACCACAACGAAAGCACCACTCGGATGAGCCATTGCGCCGCTGCCGGGTCGGACTGCGAGCCGCCGAGCATCTCCTCGGCAAGGGTTGATATCACTGGCGATGCGATTAGCCATGAGACGTCGTCGGCATGTCTCGGAGAGCCCATTATCAGATGGCCCAACGGCTCGGCTCGGATGTGCTGCAATCCCACGACGACAGCCGTCACAACGCGATCCGCGCCGTGCAGGTCCTTGATGGTGTCGCGCACAGCTGCCACCACGCGGGCCGACAACCGAACAGTGACGGCATCGCGGATGGCGGTCTTTCCGCCGACGTGGCGGTAGATAGTGGCGGGCGAACAGTGAGCCTTCTCCGCCAATGCCCCGATCGTGAACGTGTCGAAGCCGTTGCGCGAAATCAGGTTGGCGGCTGCGGCATAAATCCGTTCGGCGGCCTCGTCCCGGCGGTCCCGCCCAACCAGCCAATCTTGTGCCATCGGCGACCTTCCTTCCGGAGATGGAGAGCGGAGCAATTCTCTCAAGTTGAGAGACTTGACTCCATATTTCTCACGGTTTTGCCCAGCTCATGGCCGTGTCGTGCGACCGGGACCAGTCATGCCTGCTGAATGCGCCTTTCAACTTGTTGGCTAGTCGTTGACGGTGGACAACGCACCCGGTCAACCTGAGCCCATGGCCGTCAGCTACGTCGTCAGGCCCCTTGGCCGCGCTGTCCTTCTCAATCTCCAAGCAGCGGCTCGAATCCGAAGGCTGGGTACGGCGGGTTGGACGGGTGCGGTGAACACCGACTACGACCCGATGGATCCTGCCACCGCCGCGCAACCGTTCAACGCTTACCGGGCGCTGCACAACGGTGGCCGGGTGCACTACAACCCGAAACGGGCCACCTGGATCTTGAGCCGCCTGGAAGATGTCAGAAGTCGCGCTGCGCGACACCGACCAGGTAACCAGCACCGAAGGGGTTACCCGGCTGAAGTTCTCGGCTCCGCTCGCAGTGCTCACCGATGGTGAGGAACATGCGCGGCTGCGTAAGCAGGTCCAACCGGGGTTCAGCAAGGGGGCAATGGATCTTTGGCAGGGAATAACCGAGAAGCTGGCCGTTGAACTCGTTGCCGAGCTGTTGTGCAACCCCGGTTGTGATGTGGTGCAGCAGTTGGCGATTCCGATGCCCATCCGGCTGATTGCCCAGATTCTGGGAGTTCCTGAATGCGACCTCCGCGACTTCCGGCGATGGTCGGAGGACGCTGTGCGAATCATGGACTTCGCGCCGACACCGCGCGGTCTGGTGGGAACCGCCAAGGCTATGGCAGCTGTGGCGGCGTTGCGCCAATACTTCCTGCGGCAGTTCTCCACCGGCGGCCTGAAGGGGTCCGGCACCGTCTTGGGTCGGCTGCTCGAACACAACACCGAGGGCAGCCTCACCGACCATCAACTGTTCCTGATCGCGATACTTCTGCTGATCGCCGGCAACGAGACGACCACCAACCTGCTGGGCGGGATGTTCGACACCCTTGCGCGCAATCCTCAACAGTACGATCTGATCCGCGCCAACCCCGACCTGATACCAATGGCCGTCGAGGAACAGCTACGGATCACCACCCCGATCCAGAATCTCTACCGCTATACCCGTGCCGACTACCGGGTCGGCGACGTCACCATCCCGAATGGATCACGGGTCCTGTTGTCGTTCGGGGCTGCCAACCGTGACCCGCTGGCTTTCGACAACCCAGACGAATACCGCGCCGACCGCAACCCCCGCGCGCACGTTGGATTCGGTTACGGCGCACATATGTGCTTGGGCGGGCCACTGGCAAGGATGGAAGCGCAGGCGGTCCTGCGCGAATTAGTGAGGCAAGTCTGCCCGCATCTCAGCAGTCAGCGAGACGACATGGTCGACCCACAGCTCATTCAGGGGGCCAACTCGCCTACCGATCCGCCTAACGCCGGCCTGACCATGACAAGCAGTTCTCGACAGGCATTATTCGGTGTGGCGATCTCAGCGATCGGGTTGGCGCACATCGTCAGGCCTGAGCTCTTCGAGTCGGTCAACCGTCAGATGTTCACGGACAACATCCGACGTCATGTCTATGTCAACGGCGCTATCGAGACGTCGCTAGGCGTAGCGGTGATAGCCCCGCGCACCCGCAGGTTTGTTCCGATCCTGGGGGCGCTCTACCTCACCTACCTCGGCGGCAACATCATTCGTCGGCGCGGCGCAGACAGGGCTAGCAGTTGATCAGGCGGCACTGATAAGTCTAGCCTGATGAATATGCCAGACAACCGCCAAACCGAAGGTGTGGCGAGGGCGCTGCTGCTGTGCGTCGGTCTGCTGCGGCGGCGGCTGCGGCAGACGCCCGTCTCCGGTGAGCTGACGTTCCCGGAGACCGCAGCGCTCGGCCGTCTCGACCGCGGCGGACCGGCGGCCGCGGCTGACCTCGCACGGCAGGAGCAGATCAGCCCGCAGTCGATGGGCGCCACCTTGGGCGAGCTCGAGACCCGCGGCCTCGTCAAGCGTCAACCCGATCCGAGTGACGGGCGGCGAATCCTGTTGTCCATCAGTACCACTGGCCGACGGGAACTCAACCGCAGGCGTAACGCCCGCGTCGAGCAACTCGCCTCCGGTCTCGCGGATTTCACCGAAGCCGAACTGGAACAACTTGCAGCGGCGGCGCCTTTGATCGAACGACTGGCGTACCACCTGTAGATGACTGTCGACGAACGAGAGACCCGCGACAACTACCGCTGGGTGGCGCTGACGAATACAACCGCGGCGGTCTTCATGTCCGCACTCGACGGGTCGATCGTCATCATCTCGCTGCCCGCCATCTTTCGCGGCATCCACCTCGACCCGCTGGCGCCGGCCAACATCACCTATCTGCTGTGGATGATCATGGGCTACCGGCTCGTCCAGTCGGTGCTGGTCGTCACGCTCGGCCGCCTCGGCGACATGTATCGGCCGCGTCAGGGTCTACAACGCGGGCTTCACCGTCTTCACGGTCGCCTCGATCCTGTTGTCGTTCGACCCGTTTGACGGTTCGGCCGCGGCGCCAGTGGCTCATCGGCTGGCGTCTGCTGCAGGCCGTCGGCGGCTCGATGCTCACCGCCAATTCGGCGGCGATCCTCACCGACGCGTTTCCCGCCGGACCGGCGTGGCTTCGCGCTCGGTTTCAACCAGGTCGCCGCGCTGGCCGGCCAGTTCATCGGGCTGGTCGCAGGCGGGCTGCTGGCCGCATGGGACTGGCGGGCGGTGTTCTGGGTGAACGTGCCCGTCGGCGTGTTCGGCACCATCTGGGCCTATCGCCGGCTGCGCGACACCGGCGAGCGGCACACCACGGCCGCATCGACTGGTGGGGCAACATCACCTTCGCCGTCGGGCTGTCCGCGGTCCTCATCGCCATCACCATCCGGCATCCAACCGCACGGCGGCCACACCACCGGATGGCACAGCCCCTTCGTGCTCGGCAACGCTGGCCTGCGGCGTCGTGCTGCTGATCGCCTTCGTCGTCATCGAGTCCCGGGTCGCCGAACCGATGATCCGGCTGAGCCTGTTCAGGATCCGGGCGTTCAGCGGCGGGCAACGCGGCCACGCTTCGCCGCGTCCCTGGCACAGGGCGGTCTGCAGTTCATGCTGATCATCTGGCTGCAGGGCATCTGGCTGCCGCTGCACGGCTACGACTACGCCGACACCCCGCTGTGGGCGGGCATCTTCATGCTGCCGCTGACCGCCGGATTCCTCGTCGCGGGCCCGGCTGTCGGGCGCGCTCTCGGACCGCTTCGGCGCCGCGCGGCATCGCCATCGGCCGGCATGCTGCTGTTCGGCGCTGAGCTTCGTCGGCCTGATGGTGCTGCCCATCGACTTCCCGTATTGGGCGTTCGCGCTGCTGATCGCGCTCAACGGGATCGGCAGCGGCATGTTCGCCGCGCCCAACACCTCGGCCGATCATGGGCAGCGTGCCTGCCCAGTGAGCGCGGCGTGGCGTCCGGCATGCGCGCGACATTCCAGAACACGCGGCACGGCGCTGTCGATCGGCGTGTTCTTCTCGCTGATGGTCGTCGGCCTTGCGGGCACGCTGCCTGGCGCGCTGTCCAGCGGCCTGCACGGAACAGGGCGTGCCGCACGACGTCGCTCAGCAGGTGGCCGCGCTACCACCGGTCTCGACGCTGTTCGCCGCGGTGCTCGGCGTCAACCCGCTCGAGCACCTGCTGGCCCCGAGCGGCGTGCTGGCGCACGCTGCCGCCGGATAACCACGCAGGTCATCACCGGCCGGGAATTCTTCCCGGGCCTCATCTCGGGCCCGTTCCATCACGGGTTGACGGTCGTGTTCGGTGCGTCGATCGCCCTCGCCGCGCTGGCGGCCGTCGCGTCGCTCGCCCGCGGCCGCCGTCGCTAGCCGACGACCCAGATCGCTTCTGCGGCCGGGCTGCCGAGGTCGACGGTGGTGCCCGGATCGTTCTCCTTGGCGTCGGCCGACTTGATGGCCACCGAGATCATGCCCGCGAAGTCGCGGCGGGCCAGCACCATCAACCGCGAATCCAGGGTGATGCCGACGCTGTCGAAATACCGCAGCATCTCCGGGTCGGCGTCGGAGATGCGGGCCACCGTCCCGGTCTCGCCGTCCTCGCACACCGACAGCTGCCGCGCATCCGGGGTGGGCACGTGGCCGTCGGCGGCCGGAATCGGATCGCCGTGCGGATCGCGCTTGGGATAGCCCAGCTTGGCGTCGATGCGGTCCAGCATCCGGTCCGAGACCGCGTGCTCGAGCACCTCGGCCTCGTCGTGCACCTCGTCCCAGCTGTAGCCGAGCATCCGGACCAGGAAGGTCTCCATCAGCCGGTGCCTGCGCACCATCGCCAGCGCGGCCCTTCGGCCCGCCTCGGTCAGCGTCACCGCGCCGTACTTCTCGTGGTCGACCAGGCCCTGGTCGGCGAGCTTGCGGATGGATTCCGACGCGGTGCTGGCCGACACCCCGATCCGCTCGGCGAGCATCTTGGTGCTCACCTTCTCCAGCGACCACTCCTGGGCGGTCCAGATGACCTTGAGGTAATCCTGGGCGACCGTGGTCAGGTCGCGCGGGTTACCGTTCGGACTCACAGTCACAAAGTTTAGGCAATGGTCACCTGATCTGGGGATGTGAAGCAGCCTGGGCCGCCCGCGAGCCGTAGGCTTGCGACCGTGCAGCGCTGGCGGGGGCAGGACGAGATCCCCACAGACTGGGGCAGATGCGTCGTCACGATCGGCGTGTTCGACGGGGTGCACCGCGGACACGCCGAGCTGATCAACCACGCGGTCAAGGCGGGCCGGTCCCGCGGCGTGCCGACGGTGTTGATGACGTTCGACCCGCATCCGATGGAAGTCGTCTTCCCGGGCAGCCATCCCGCGCAGCTGACCACGTTGACCCGCCGCGCCGAGCTGGTCGAGGAGCTGGGCATCGACGTCTTCCTGGTCATGCCGTTCACCTCGGACTTCATGAAGCTGACACCCGAGCGCTACATCCACGAACTGCTGGTGGAGAACCTGCACGTCGTCGAGGTGGTGGTCGGCGAGAACTTCACCTTCGGCAAGAAGGCGGCGGGCAACGTCGACCTGCTTCGCAAGGCCGGGGAGCGGTTCGGCTTCGCGGTGGAGAGCATGTCGCTGGTGGCCGAGCACCACCAGGACGAAACCGTCACGTTCTCGTCGACCTACATCCGGTCCTGCGTGGACGCCGGCGACGTCGTCGCGGCCGCGGAGGCGCTTGGCCGCCCGCACCGGGTCGAGGGTGTGGTGGTCCGCGGCGACGGCCGCGGCAAGGTGCTGGGCTATCCGACCGCCAACGTCGCGCCGCCGATGTACTCGGCCATCCCCGCCGACGGCGTGTACGCGGCGTGGTTCACCGTGCTCGGCCACGGCCCGGTGTGGGCACCGTCGTGCCGGGCGAGCGGTACCAGGCGGCGGTGTCGGTGGGCACCAACCCGACGTTCTCCGGGCGGACCCGCACCGTCGAGGCGTTCGTCCTCGATACCGACGCCGACCTGTACGGACAGCACGTCGCGGTGGACTTCGTCGCCCGCATCCGCGGCCAGGAGCGGTTCGACTCGGTGGACGACCTGGTCACGGCCATGGGCGGCGATACCGAGCGGGCCCGCACCATCCTGGCCGCCCAGTAGCGATTTCGCAGCTCAGCGCTGGTGCGCTGCTAGACTTCACGCCGACCAAGCGTGTGCTGCAGTTCGCGGTGGCCACGCCGTAGAAACCCTCGCGGACCGATTGATGGAGATTGTTTCGTGGCGCTCACTGCCGAACAGAAAAAAGACATCCTGGGCTCCTACGGCCTGCACGACAGCGACACCGGCTCGCCGGAGGCGCAGGTCGCGCTGCTGACCAAGCGCATCGCCGACCTGACCGAGCACCTCAAGGTGCACAAGCACGACCACCACTCGCGGCGCGGACTGCTGCTGCTGGTCGGTCGGCGCCGCCGCCTGCTCAAGTACGTCGCCCAGGTCGACGTGGAGCGCTACCGCTCCCTGATCGACCGCCTTGGCCTGCGCCGCTGACGCGGCCGCGATGACCACGCCCGAATATTCACTGGGCAGCGACGACGGCCCTGAGGCTGAGATTTCGGTCCCGTACCTGCTGCGGTGTAGGATGGGTCCGTTCGCAGCCGTTTCGGCGCGAACACTCGGTGCGGTTTTCGCAGTTCCGCGAGCACCGCTCCTGCGTGTCCCTGACGGACCCCGCCTGATCGGGCGGTCTTCGGTAGTGGCAGCCGGGTAGCCTCTCAACGCTTCAGAACTGGGAACAAGGGCGGCGGCAGCCAGAGGGACCTGCGAGGGCTTTGCTCAAGGTGGCCTCCGAGAATCCTGCCGCGGTGGCTGCCGCTCTGGACCCTCGCCGGAGCACCTGAACGGCAGCGGCGCGAAGCACGGGTCCGTATCGGCCAAGGTTGAAGACAGACCTACCCCTCCACGATCCTGTAGATCTCCCGGTGGCCGCCGTCCACCAGGTCCATGTAGCCCGCCATGGCCTCCTTCACCTCGGGCCGGGCACTGAAATTCTTCATGTGGCCGTCGAACTTGGCGATGTCCTCTACCTCGGCCTGAAGCACGACGGTCCAGTAGGTGGCCACGTAATCGGTCATCACTCGGACGTTGCAGAAGCCGTCCTCCGTCTCCATGGAAGGCACGGTCTTCAGGAACATCTTGGCCAGGGCTCCGGCCTTGCCCGGCTTGCAGCGGAAGACATCGCGGATCAGGAACATGACGTTTCCTCCTTTGGACGTTGGAGCGGACGCGCCGTCTGCGGTTCTGCCGGGACATCCTACAATTCTCGCCTCCTGCCTCATGGAGAAGGCCGAGGCTGGATTCGTTGTGGTGTTTCGGGAAGGCAGGGCCAGGACGAGTCAAGGCTGGGGGCGGGGGCCTAGCACACAACGAACGCCAATGCCCCTTTCTAGGTTCTCAGGCCTGCGCCCAATCCGGAACGCGGAGCGCAGGACCCTGGCCCGGTAGACGAAAGAGCCCCCACGCAGCACGCGGGACTCACCCGTTTGGGATCCCTCAGGGTTAGTTTGCGGCCATTGCTTGTAGAGGCCATACCAGTCGGACACCCATTCCCACACATTCCCGTGGACGTCGTAAAGACCCCAGTCATTAGCTTTCTTCTTGCCGACTGGGTGTGGTGTGTCGTCTGCATTCTTGTCATACCATGCGTAGTCGCCGAGCTGCTCCTCTTCGTCACCGAACGACCAGGCAGTCCGGCCACCGGCCCGCGCGGCGTACTCCCACTCTGCCTCGGTAGGCAGGCGGCCGCCGAAATACTCACAGGCAGCCCTTGCGTCGAACCAGCTCAAACCCAACGCCGGCAGCACGTCCTCGCCCGGGTGGTTGGGGCGGAAGCGGCGGTACTGCTCGTTGGTGATCTCGGTCTTGCCGATCCAGAACTCGCTCAGTGTGACTTGGTGAGCCGGCCTCTCATCAACAGCAGCTTGCGAATCGTTTTCGGACGAGCCCATTGTAAAGGTTCCTGCGCAGATGCGGACGAAATCAATGCCGTTCTCGGTGCGCAACTTTCCAGGGACGCAGGGCGCGTCTCCCGGTGGCGCAAGGAAATTACTAGGCTCCCTCTTCAATGCCGATGCGACGGCCTTTTCCTCCGAGGGCTTGGCAGGTTGTACCTTCTGGGGCATCGGGTTGCCGGACTCGGATGAGAGCATCCACACCGCTAATTTAAACATGGCAAATCCCAGTAGAACGGCGACCGTCACCAACCCAGCCCACCACTTAGCTTTCTTCCACCCATCAATTCCAGGCTCACGAACACCCCGCAGAGCTACCTCTCTCCTTGCTTCTTTTCTCCTCTCCTCTTGCGCGCTCAACAACTCGCGGAGAGGACGTGCCGGCACAAATACCCTTGTTCCGCCAAGCGACGCCGAGCCCCCGGTAAAGGTTGGATGATCAGGTCTCTTGCCGGTAACACCCCACTCGAGGCGGTCGATCCCTTCTTTGGTCAGTCCTCCTCTTAGGTCAACCCAGGTGAACCGCTTCAGGAAGAAAGGCAACTTAGGGACTTCCGGAGCACCAGGCAGGAGCACGGGAATCACCGGCAGCCTGCGGTCCACGAACTCCGAGAGACAGCCTCGCATCTCCGCGTCTTGCCATGGGCCGAGACCATCCTTGCCGACTAATACGGCGGAGGTCCGGGTAGTCTCAATAATTTCTTCCAGGGCCTCCTGCCACGGCTGGCCAGGGACCAGCTCCCACTCGTCCAACCACACTTTCAGTCCTCGGGAACGAAGCGCCTCGGCGAGCTCGCGGACGGCAGGCTTGTCCTTGCTGTTGTGGCTGAGAAAAACGTCGTAGCTCTGGGGCATTCGTAGAAGAGATTCTAAGTGAATTCCCGGGTCCGACGCGAAGAAAGAGGAAGATTCTCGCGGCCCTTCAGGCCGCCGGGCTGTGGTGCTCTGTTGACCCAGGGCATCGGCCTTCGGCCTCAGCCCCGGGCTAGATTCTCGCGACCCTTCGGGCCGCACGGACCGCAGGCTGGCGAAGCCCTACGAAAGTTAGTCAGGCCGGCAGGGATGCCGGCGCTCCCAGGGAGGCGCTACGCCAGCGCTCTCGGGCCGGAGACGGTCTGCCTCTGCACCAATCCACCTCACGTATACAGCGATTTGCCGCCGTCTGCACCGGTCCGTTATATCCCTGCAATAGTCCATTGCAACGGTACAACGGCCCAGCGCCAATGGCGCCGGTCCATTGCCACAAGGCAACGTTCCATTGCCACGCGGCAATGGTCCGTTGCCCAGGGACAACGAGCCAGCGCCAACGGCGCCAGTCCATTGCAGCGTGGCAACGGTCCGTTGCCCACTGGCAATGATCCGTTGCCCAGGGACAACAGGCCAGCGCCATCGGCGCCAGTCCATTGCAGCGTGGCAATGGTCCGTTGCCCGCTGGCAATGGTCCGTTGCCCAGGGACAACAAGCCAGCGCCACTGGCGCCGGTCCATTGCAGCGTGGCAACGGTCCGGCGCCCACTGGCAATGATCCGTTGCCCAGGGACAATGGGCCAGCGTCACTGGCGCCAAGCCGTTGCAGCGATGCAATGGTGCGTTGCACGATGGCAACCGTCCATTGCCATGGGGCTGCGGCCTGGCGCACAGAGAAATAAATCGTTACCCGGGTACGACGAGATGAGGTCGATATCCAGAGCACGCCACGACCGGTAACGGCGGATAGCGCGGGAACCGCGGGTCCGTCTCAGCCAGACCGCAACGGACGAACACGCTGCGGGGAGAGGCGGCAAGGCGGAGGTGTTCGCAGGTAGCGCAGAGGCCGGGCGCCGCGCTGAGGCGTTCGAGGAGACGCCGGTCGTCCTCGGTCATCCCTACTCCGCCTGATGTTGGGCCAGGGCTTCCTCGGCGATCTTGCCCTGGGCCAGGGCCTCGACTTTGGCGGCGGGACCCAGGAGCAGGAGCAGGTCGCCGGGCTCCAGACGGGTTTCCGCGGAGGGGACGACCACTTCCTCCCCGGTCTTGCCCTGGCGGCGGATCTCCATCACGCGGGCGCCCAGGGTCTGCGGCAGCTTCGCCTCCGCCAGGGTCTTGCCGATCAGCTCCTCCGGCGCCGGCACGAGACGCAGGGCGAAGTCGGGGGGGATCTCAACGTACTGGCGCGCCTGCGCGTCGCCGCTGGAGACAAAGGTCGTGAGCAGGGCCGGCCGGCCGAGCACCTCCTGGGCGTAGACGGCCAGCAGGTCGCGCTTGGCGATGAGGCCCTGGTAGACGCCGTCGCCGTCCACCACCGGCAGCCGTTCGTAGTCGCTGTGGGCGAAGATCTCCGTGGCGCGGTGCAGGCGTTCGTCTTTCTTGAGGACCCGGTCGACGGGCACCATCAGGTCGTAGGCCACCACGGCGGTTACGCTCTCGGGATGCTCCAGGGCGGACTTGATGTCGTGGAGCGAGACGGCGCCCAGGAGCTTGCCGTCCGCGCCCACCACGAGCAGGCGCTGGCGGCGGGTCGAGAGGAACGTCTTCACCACGTCGCCGTAGGAGTCGCCCGGTTTCAGAGTGTTGGAATCGGCGCGCATCAGGTTCTCGGCCTTGAGGCCGGCGAGCACGGCTTCCTCCATGCGCCAGGGCAGGTCGACCCCGCGTCCGCGCAGCGATTCGGTGTAGATGGAGTATGGCCGCAGCCGCCGCGCGATCAGGCTCGACAGGATGGAGGCGAGCATCACGGGAAGGATGAGATCGTAATTGCCCGTGAACTCGAAGAGGATGAGGATGGCGCTGATGGGCGCGTGGCTCGTCCCCGCCATGACGGCCGCCATGCCCACGGCCGCGTAGGCCCCGTAGGGCGAGGCGGTGTTCGGCCACAGGGAGTGCGCCCAGTAGCCGTAGGCTCCCCCCACCAGGGCCCCGAAGGCGAGCGAAGGCGTGAAGAGACCGCCCGAGCCGCCGCTCCCCCGGGTGATGGCCGTGGCCGCCAGCTTGACGCCGGCGAGGCCTAGCAGGAAGAGGATGGTGAAGTCCTCCGGCAGGGCGAGGCGCGAGGGCAGTTTGAGCTCGCCCGCCAGGGCCATGTTGATGAGGCTCGTCCCGCGGCCGAGCGCGTAGGGCATGTAGAGCCCGAGGATGCCCAGGAGCGTCATGCCCACCACGGGCTGGAACGGCCGCGGCAGGATCTTCATCTTGGAGAGCTTCTTGAAGCCGGCCCCGCCCCAGCTCACCCCGATCATGAAGGCCACCGAGGCGAAGGCGCCCACGATCCCCAGCCCCACGTAGAGGAGCATCTCCCAGCCGCTCGACAGGACGTAGTCGGGCGCGGCGTAGAGAGGCTCGTTGCCCGTGAGCGAGCGGGCGATCAGCGTGGCGATGACCGAGGCGGCCACGATCGGCCCGAAGATCTCCAGGGCGAAATTGCCCAGGATGACCTCCATGGCGAACAGCGTGCCGCCGATGGGGATGTTGTAGGTCGCCGAGAGGCCGGCCGCGGCGCCGCACCCCACCAGGATCTTGAGCCGGTGGGCCGGCAGGTCGAACCGCTGCCCCATCCAGGAGGAGACCATGGCGCCCAGCCGGGTCATCGGCCCCTCGCGGCCCAGCGAGCCGCCGCTGCCCACGGTCACGATGGCCGCCAGCGCGTTGATCAGCACCGGCCGCGGGGCGATCTTCCCGCCCGACAGGGCCACGGCCTCGATGAGCGACGCCATGCCCTCGCCGCTCGCCTCCCCCTTGAGCCGCCGCCGGGTGAGCCAGAGGATGAGCCCCAGCAGGACGCCGCCGATGGCGGGCGCCACCACGACCCGCCAGCGGGGCACCTCGGGCACGACCGCCAGCAGATCGCCCGGCGAGCCCCAGAGGACCCGCTGGACGAGGGCGATCAGGAAGTCGGTGGCAATCCCCAGGAGGCCGCTGATCACCCCGATCAGGCCGATGAGGAGGAAGAAGACGCGGTCCTCGCGGTTGGCGAGACCGAACCGGCGGGCCAGGGTGAAGTCGAGGGAACGGACCCAGTCCCGCACGCGGCGCCACCGGGTCGGCGAAGGCGTCTCGCGCGTCTCCATGGCCGGAAATGTATCAGGCTCAGGCTCTTGGCGCCGAGACAGGGGGCAAACCGGTCACCGAAGAAAGAGGTAGTCTAAACTTTAGTTCCATAAACATGCGCACTCATGTATACTGCTCCCGAGGTCGTCGCCGTAGGCGACCGAAGCCTTCCGGGGTTCCGCCGGCGAGCGTCCGCCGCCGGTTCTTGGGAGTCCCACGGCGGAAGTCACGCCCCGCGGTACCAACCTTCCATCCGCGGCTTCAGCCGCGCGCCAGCCAACCCGAGGGGACCGGAAACGGTCCCCTTCGTCTTTTCTGGGGAAGAACACGGACGGATACGGACTGTCACGGACGGGCACGGACGGAGGAAGCCCCCACCAGTCGCGCGAGGCGGTCGAGGGCGGCTTCGAGCGCGGCTTGGCGCCCCTTGCTCTCTTTGACGCCCGGCTCCCACCAGAGGGCCCGGACCTCCAGGACTCCGCGGTCGCGGTGGAGCTTGGGATCGAGCCGGCCCACGAGGCGGTCGCCTTCCAGGATGGGCATCACGTAGTAGCCGTGCTTGCGCTGGGCCTCGGGGACGAAGGCCTCGAAGCGGTAGTCGAAATTGAACAGGCGCTGGGTGCGCTTCCTGTCGCGCAGGATGGGATCGAAGGGCGCGAGCAGGCGGATCCTCGGCGGGGCCGGGGGCAGGGCGGCGGCACGCTCTTCCCAGTCGGGCACGGCCCAGGCGGCGCGGGGCTTGGAGCCATCCAGGGCCTCCACCTGGACCTCGGCGATCTCGCCCGCGGCGGCGGCCCGCTCGGCCCACGCTTTGGCGTCGTCGATGGAGACGGAGTGCCAGAAGCCGGCGATCTCTCCCGCGGTGGCGGTCCCCAGCCGTTCCAGTGCCGTGCGGCAGGCCCAGCCGATGTGCTCCTCAGGGTTCGGGCTCGGCGCGGTGTGGGCCTCGGGGTAGATACGGGCCGCCAGGTCGTAGACTTTGTGGAAGCTCTGCCGCCGGGCCACGGTCAACTGGCCCGTCCGCCACAGATATTCGAGGGCCGCCTTCTGAGGCTTCCACCCCCACCAGGTCTTGTCCGTGCCGGCCGGGCGCTCGTCCTCGAAGTCCTTGGCCATCAGGGGGCCTTCGCGCACGATGCGCTCGAGCACATGGTCGAACACCTTCTGAGGCTCCGGCCCCACCCGCTCCAGCCACCAGGGATGCCCGAGCACTCTCTGGCGGTAGCGTTCGAAGCGGGGCTTCCAGAAGGGATACCAGACCGTGGGGATCGCCGAGGCGTCGTGCGTCCAGTGCTCGAAGAGCCGGCGGTCGCGCTCCAGCAGCCGCTCCAGGAGCTTCGGACGGTAGCCCTGGACCCGGGCCGCCAGGATCAGGTGATGGGCCCGCTCGACGATGTTGATCGAGTCGACCTGGACGAAGCCCATCCGCTCGATGAGCTCGTAGATCCGGTCCGGCGTGGCCTTGCCGTGGGGATCGTCGAGCAATCCTTGAGCGCCCAGCAACAGGCGGCGGGCCGTGGCCGTTGGGACGGCGGGAAGGAGGCGTGACATGGCGGGAAAGGATAGCCTCTTTCCGCTTTTTCCGCCCTCTACCGCCGTTATCTATCTCCTCTCGAGGGCCCGCTGCATGAGCAGGTCCTGGCTGGAGCGCGGCTCCTCGCCCTTGCCGGGCCGGCGCTGGACGTAGCTGCCGTCGGACCGCATGTCCCAGGCCTTGACGTTGTCGGCGAGCTGGAGGTCGAGGATCGCCTTGACCTCCTCCTGGAGCCGCGGGTCCTCGATCGGCACGACCGCCTCCACCCGGGCGTCGAGGTTGCGCGACATCCAGTCGGCCGAGCCGATGTAGTACTCGGGCTCGCCCGGCGTTGGCGAAGTAGAAGATGCGGGCGTGCTCCAGGAAGCGGCCGACGATGCTGATCACCCGGATCGTCTCGCTGCGGCCGGGCAGCCCCGGGCGCAGCCGGCAGATGCCGCGCACGATCAGGTCGATCTCCACCCCCGCGGCCGAGGCCTCGTAGAGCGCGTCGATGATCTGCCGGTCGTCGAGCGCGTTCATCTTGGCGATGATGTGGCCGCCCCGGCCCGCCTTCTGGTGCTCGACCTCGCGCTGCGATCATCTCCAGGAAGCGCTGGCGCATGTTGATCGGCGCCACCAGCAGCTTCTTGAACCGCGGCTGGTGGACGAAGCCGGTCAGCATGTTGAAGAGCTGGGCCACGTCCTGGGCGATCGTCCTCGTTGCAGGTGAAGAGACCCAGGTCGGTGTAGAGCTTCGCCGTCTCGGGGTTGTAGTTGCCGGTGGCGATGTGGACGTAGCAGCGCAGGCCGTCGCTTCTCCTGGCGCACCACGAGGGCGATCTTGGCGTGGGTCTTGAGGCCCACCACGCCGTAGCAGACGTGGGCGCCCACCTTTTCCAGAGCGCTCGGCCCACTCGATGTTGGCCGCCTCGTCGAAGCGCGCCTTGATCTCCACCGTGACGGCGATCTGCTTGCGCGCCTCCGCGGCCCGGATCAGCGCCTGCATGTTCGGCGAGCCGGCCGAGGTGCGGTAGAGCGTCTGCTTGATGGCCAGCACGGCCGGATCGGCCGCCGCCGTCTCGATGAAGCGCTGGACGCTGCTGGCGAAGGAGTCGTAGGGGTGGTGGACCAGGATGTCGCCCGACGCCGATGGCGGCGAAGAAGTCGGCAGTCCTCGTCCGGCTCCAGGTGGAGGAAGCGCGGCGGGACGACCGGCGTCCAGGGCCGGTAGCGCAGCGACGGCAGGGGCAGCAGGCCGGCGAGGGACATCAGGTCCTTGAGGGAGAGCAGCCCGTCCACCTCGAAGATCTCCTGCTCGGAGACCTCGAGCTCGGCGGCCAGCAGCTCGACGCATCCAGCGGGCATGCCCTTGGCCACCTCCAGCCGCACGATGGTGGCGAAGCGGCGCTCGCGCAGCTCCTCCTGGATGGCCTCCAGCAGGTCCTCGGCCGTCTCCTCGTTGCGCTGCACGTCGGCGTTGCGCGTCACCCGGAAGGGGTGGGACTCCACGATCTCCATGCCCGGGAAGAGCCGGTCGAGGTTGTGGGCGATGACCTCCTCCAGGGGCACGAAGCGCAGGGTCTTCGGGACCTGGACCCAGCGCGGCAGGATGTGCGGCGCCTTGACGCGGGCGAAGCGAGCGGCGTCTCCGGGTCCCCCGGCGTCTTGAGGCCGACACGGCCAGCGACAGGCTGACGTTCGAGATGAACGGGAACGGGTGGGCGGGATCGACGGCCAGCGGCGTCAGCACGGGGAAGATCCGGCGCTCGAACTCCTCGGTGAGGTGCCGCCGCTCGCTCGCCCGCAGCTCCTCCCAGCGCAGGATCTCCAGGCCGTGCTGGCGCAGGGCCGGCAGGAGCTCGTCGTTGAGCAGCCGCCGCTGGCGGGCCAGCAGCGGCCGCACCACGGCGTCGATCTCGGCGAGCTGCTGGCGCGGCGTGACGCCGTCGTCCGGCGGCGAGCTCGCGCACGTTGCTGGCGAGCTGCTGCTTCAGCCCGCCCACCCGCTTCATGAAGAACTCGTCGAGGTTGGAGTCGAAGATGGCGACGAACTTCAGCCGCTCGAGCAGCGGGTTGGCCGGCTCCTCGGCCTCGTGGAGCACCCGCGGCGTTGAACTCCAGCCACGACAGCTCGCGGTTCAGGAGCGGGGGGGTGTCCTCTGCCGCGACGGCCGCGGCAGGTCTTTCCAGGGTCTCGATGCGTTTCGGCTCAGACACCTGAAAATTGTGGCACATTCAGGGAAGGCGGTTCCATGACCGCCGTGTGACAACTTCCGTCCCCCGGATGCTTCAACTGAACAGGTCGTTGACCGCGTCCATATCGCTGTAGCTGGCTCCACCCCGGCTGCGTCGGGGCGTACCTATGCGACCCACGAAATCGGAAGCGAACCGGACACAGTTGTAGTTGATGGAGTCGAACGCGCGGGCGTGCGTCTGTGCGAGAAAAGCGCGAAACACATCGTGAAGCCTTAGGCCCCCGTTAGGATCGTAAGTGCCGGTAACTACCGAATAATGATCTTGGTCGACGTCGTAACGCAGGATAGCGCCGGTGACCCCCACGTCGAACTGGGTGAATCGTCCATCTGCGGTCCCCACCACGACAACCTGGTGATCACCCACGTGCTTTTTCCTCATTTCGATGCTGACGACGCGGCTGTTCTTGGAATTGATGCTCTGCCTGAACAGATCGATGTCATCTTCGATCCGAATGTTTGACGTGTCCCTCGTCCATTCTTGGTAGCCGGCGACTTTGATCGTCAGGGCATGACGTTGGATCGTGGAGGACTGGCGGCCCGCAGCGGCTGCCCGCTTGGGCTGGATGGACGTAGCGGCAGCACGTGCTCCAAGCCGGTCCGCCTCGGCCTCCAGCGCGCGGTCGTGCACGACGTACACGCCGGAACCGCCCGCGCGCACCCTTCCTTGGCGTTGCTGGACGACGTGCGCCAGCTCGTGACCCAGCAGTTGCTGGCCTTGGGCCGTCTCGGGCTGATACCGGCCCGGAGCGAAATAAATGTTGTTCCCGGTGGTGAACGCGATCGCGCCGATCCGGGGAGCCTGCGGCCCGACATGGACGCGCACGGCCGAGAAGCTTTCCCCGAACGCCGATTCCATCTTCGCAAGAATCGTGGGAGCGAGTGGTGCTCCCCCACCCGCTACGAGGCCTATGGTGGCGGGATCGATCTCGAAGCGGTCGTTGCGACCGGGACCCGGCTCCGGCCGGACGGGCTGGCGCACGGCCTGGGGTGGCATCACCCGCGGTTGCACGGCTTTCGGCTGCATCGCCAGGACCGGTCGTGATCCGCCGCCGCCAACGAAGAAGCCCTGAATGACTCGTCCAGCCATGGCCGTATCTCCCGGTGCAGGTTTTTACAATGTATTCACGCCATCATAGCACTCATACCTCGGCGAGGCTCTAGAATCCGCGGTGTGAGCGCCATACCTGCAGTGGTCGTCCAGCCCCTCACCTTCCCGCCCACGGAGGAGCCGGTCCGTACGGCCCGCGATGGCCGAGATGATCGCGATCCTCGCGAGCGCCTGGCGGCCATCGACATCGGCTCGAACTCCATCCACATGGTCGTGGCCGAGACCGAGCCCAGGGCGGCGGCTACCGCGTGCTGGGGCGCGAGCGCGAGATGGTCCGCCTGGGCAAGACCGGCCTCGGCGAGGGCGCGCTCTCCGAGGCCGCCATGCGCGACGGCCTGGAGGCCCTGGCCAAGATGACCACCCTCGCCCGGCTCAAGGGGGCCGAGCGGGTGGTGGCGGTGGCCACCAGCGCGGTGCGCGAGGCGGCCAACGGCGCGGACTTCCTCGCCCGGGTCAAGGCCCAGACCGGCCTCGACGTCCAGCTCCTCACCGGCGTCGAGGAGGGGCGGCTCATCTACCGCGCCGTGCGCGAGGTGGTGGACCTGGGCACCGGGACGGCGAGACCGCGGGATCGTGGACGTCGGCGGCGGCAGCACGGAGTGGATCGCCACCCGGGCCGGCGAGGTCGAGCAGGTGGTGAGCCTCACCCTCGGCTCGCTGCGCTGCGCCGGCGAGCCTCAAGGGCGACCCGCCGAGCGCCGCGTCCATCGACCGCCTGCGCCGGCGCATCCAGAAGCGCATCGGCGAGACGGTCCCGCAGCGGCCCGGTGGAGCGGCTGGTGGCCACCTCCGGCACCGCGGTCTGCTGCGCGGACCTGATCGACCACTTCGCCGGCCGCGCCCTCCAAGGAGGTCGTCCGGCGTGCTCGCGCGAGGTGCGCGCCAAGGACCTGGCCCAGCTCGATCGAGCGGCTGCGCGGCCCCTGAAGCGGCGCCAGATCGCCGACCTGCCGCCGGTGGGCGGCCCGCGCTCGGAGAGCCTGCTCGCCGGCGCCGTCCTCCTCCAGGAGCTGGTGGCCCACGCCGGCGTCGACCGCTTCCAGGTGTGCGACCGGGCCCTGCGCGAGGGGCTGGTGCTGGCGGCCCTCGGCCAGCCCATCCCCGCCGGCCGCGAGCCCGCGCGACCTGCGCCGCCGCCAGGTGCTCCAGCTCGCCGAGCGGGCCGAGAGCGTCTACCGGCACAGCCTGCAGACCGCCCGCCTGGCCGCCGCGCCTGTTCGACGTCACGGCCTCCCTCCACGGCCTGGGGACCCGCGAGCGCGAGTGGCTGGAGTACGCCGCCCTGCTCCACGACATCGGCTACTCCATCCACTACCGCGGCCACCACAAGCACGCCTACTACCTGATCACCAACGCCGTCCTCGACGCCTTCGACCAGCGCGAGGTCGAGATCATCGCCCACGTCGCCCGCTACCACCGCGGCGCCTCCCCCAAGGCGAGCCACCCCACCTTCGCCGCCCTCAAGCCCTGGCAGCAGCGCACCATCCGCAAGCTCGCCGCCCTGCTGCGCGTGGCCGACGCCCTCGACCGCACCCACGCCTCCCGCGTCGAGGAGATCTACTGCGCGATCCGCGGCCGCGGGTCACCCTGGAGGTGCTCTCCCGCTATGCCGTGGACCTGGAGCTGGAGGCCGCCCGCGAGCAGCGGCAGGTTTTTCGAAAGGTCTTCAATTGCTCACTCCGCTTGCGCCAGGGACTGGAAGTAGCAGAAGGTTGAAGCACCTTTTTACATGCCTTTGTAAGAACCTCTCA
The DNA here is from genome assembly GCA_963832495.1 of uncultured Acidobacteriota bacterium. Taxonomy (GTDB): domain Bacteria; phylum Acidobacteriota; class Thermoanaerobaculia; order Multivoradales; family UBA5704; genus DATARR01. Next base: position 42,342 of record CAWHUF010000011.1, read on the forward strand.
ACTGCCTTGCCCAGAGGTAAATCCCTCCGTCACAGAGAGTTAACAGAGATCTCACAGGGCCTTCACATGCCATTCTGCGGAAAACTCTCCAATTTGCACACGGCGGCAGTCGGGCCGAAGGGGGAGACTGAGACGAAAAGATATTGTTTTCAATGGGTTACGCTGCTTGCACAGGAGTCTGGTCAAAGCGTGAAAACCCCTGGAAAACCTGCTTGCGACACCGGTTTCCACATGTTTTCCACAGGTTTTTCCGCACTCTCTGTGGAAGACTCCGTGGTAGCCTTCCTGGCAATGGCACGCGAACGCATTCTGCTCATCGAGGACGAGCCCGACATCGCCGAGGTTCTGCAGTACAACCTCGAGAAAGAGGGCTTCGAAGTCGAGCTCGCCCGCCGGGGCGACGCCGGCCTGGAGGCGATCCGCCGCGAGGCGCCCGACCTGGTCCTGCTCGACCTGATGCTGCCCGGCATCGACGGGCTCGAGCTGACCCGGCTGCTCAAGCGGGACACCGCCACCTCGCGGCTGCCCATCGTGATGCTCACCGCCCGCGGCGAGGAGGTGGACCGCATCGTGGGCCTGGAGCTGGGGGCCGACGACTACATCAGCAAGCCCTTCAGCCCGCGCGAGGTGGTGCTGCGGGTCAAGGCGGTGCTGCGCCGGCTCCAGCACGAGGAGAGCGTCGACGACCGGCTGGAGGTCGGCGGCATCCAGCTCGACATCTCCGGCCACCAGCTCCGGGTGCGCGGCAAGGAGATGCCGCTGACCGCGACCGAGTTCCGGCTGCTGCGCCTGCTCATGGAGCGGGGCGGCCGGGTGCAGACGCGCGGCCAGCTCCTCTCCGACGTCTGGGGCTACGCCGAAGACATCGACAGCCGCACCGTCGACACCCACATCCGCCGCCTGCGCCGCAAGCTTGGGTCCGAGGCCGACCGCATCGAAACGGTGATCGGCGTCGGCTACCGTCTGAGGCCCTGACCCGCGGTGCGCCTCCTGGGGCTCCCGCCCAAGCTCCGGCTCGCTCCCCTCTGGCCCGCCCTGGCCGCCGTCCTCACGGCCACGGCTCTGCTCTGGTCGCTGCTGCCCGGCCTGCTCGAGCGAACCGCCTCCGTCCAGCTCTTCGACATGCTGGACCTGCTGGCGCCCATCGCCCGCGACCGGCTGGCCCGGCCGCCTCAGCCCGGCAGCAGCCCCGAGGCGGACCTGGAAGCGTGGGCACTGCAGCTCGCGGCCGACAGCGGCATCCGCATCACCCTGATCCGGCCGACGGCATGGTGGTGGCCGACAGCTCCGTGGAGCCCGGGGAGATCGGCACCATGGAGAACCACCTGAACCGCCCGGAGGTCCACACGGCCCTCGCCCGCGGCCGGGGGATGAACGTCCGCCAGAGCGCCACCACGGGCAACACCTACGTCTATGTCGCCCGCACGCTGAGCGGTCCCCAGGGCCAGCTCTACGTGCTCCGCCTCGCCGAGCCGCTCGAACAGCTGAGCGCCCTCAAGAGCCGCCTCGCGGCCGCCATGGCCCTGGCCGCCCTCGCCGCGGGAGTGGCCATCCTCTTCACCTCGCTGTGGCTCGACCGGCGGCTCTTCGAGCCCCTGTCGCGCCTGATCGCCGGCGCCCAGGACCTGGCCATCGGCCGCGCCTCCCGCGTGGACGTGCCGGACGAGGATGAGCTTGCCGCCTTGGCCCTCGCCCTCAACCGCCTCGCCGCCACGGCCGAGGAGCAGTTCCAGGCCGTGAGCAAGGAGCGCGACCACCTGCGCGAGATCCTCGCCAGCATGTCCGAAGGGGTGCTCGTGGTCGGACCCGACGGCCGGGCCCTGATGATCAATCCCGCCTTCCACCGCCTCTTCGACCTCGCGGGCGACTTCACCGGCCGGCCCGTGCTGGAGATCATCCGCCAGCCCGCGCTCGCCCGCCTGGTGGAGGACACCCTGCGCCTGGGCGAGCCCCAGAGCGCGCAGATCGAGCTCCCCACGCCCGAGCGGCGCACCCTGCTCCTGGCGAGCGCCGCCCTCTCCCGGGGCGAGCGGGGGGCCGTGGTGGCCGTGCGCGACACCACCGAGCTGACCCGCGTGGCCGACATGCGGCGCGACTTCGTGGCCAACGTCTCCCACGAGCTCAAGACGCCCCTCGCCGCCATCCGCGGCTACGCCGAGACCCTGCGCGACGGCGCCCTGGACGAGCCGCCCACGGCCCGCCGCTTCACCGAGCGCATCCTGAACCAGTGCCGGCGCCTGCAGGAGCTGCTGAGCGACCTCCTCACCCTCTCCCGCCTCGAAGGTCTCGCCACCTCCCTGGAGCGCGAGCCGGTGGACCTCCACGCCCTGATCCGCCGCGCCGCCGAGCTGTTCTCCGCCGCCGCCCGCGAGAAGCGGGTCGAGATCAAAGTCGCGGCCCAGCGCATCCCCTCCATCCAGGGCGATCCCGACGGCCTGGAGCGGCTGATCCTCAACCTGCTCGACAACGCCATCAAGTACAACCGCCCCGAAGGCCAGGTCTCCGTTCGCCTCTCGCGCTCCGATGGCGAGGCTGTGCTCGAGGTCCACGACACCGGCATCGGCATCCCGCCGGAGTCCATCCCCCGGATCTTCGAGCGCTTCTACCGGGTGGACAAAGGCCGCGCCCGCGAAGAAGGCGGCACCGGCCTGGGGCTCGCCATCGTCAAGCACGTGGCCCAGGCCCACGGCGGCCAGGTGGAAGTGGAGAGCCGCGCCGGCAAGGGATCGACGTTCCGGGTGCGGTTGCCGATCGAAGCGTAGCGCCGCTGGGAGCGCTGGCGATGGCCCCGGCTTAGGAAACCCGCGCGGCAGAAACGCTGAAAGGACCTCAAGGACACCAAGGACATCAGGGACACCAGAGTGATGGTCCCGGGGTCCCTCTTGGGTCCTTGGTGTCCTTGTCGTCCTTGATGTCCTTGCCTGTCACCCCTCCGCGACGTAGCTGACACCGCCCCATCAAGCCCGTTCGCCAGGATTCCTCCCGGGAATCTCTGTGCGAATCGAGCCATCCAGCAACGTCCTCCGGCCTTTACGGCCTGATTCTCGCCAGCCGCATCGCCGTAACAGCCCTGGCGGCAAGCTGTCACATCCGGACAGGCGTACCCGCTTCTGTTTACAGGGTCCCAAGGGTAAGATGCAGCAGCGAAAGGAATAACCGCGATGGCGATTGAACGACGATTGGATCACGATCTCGACCGGGTACGCCAGACTCTGCTCAGGATGGGCGGCATGGTGGAGGGCATGGTCGCCAAGGCGACCCAGGCGCTGCTCGATCGCAACAATCAGCTTTGCGATGAGGTGATCGAGGGCGACAACGACGTCGATCACCTGGAGATCGAGATCGACGAGGCCTGCCATCTCATCCTGGGTACCAAACAGCCGACGGCCATCGACCTCCGCTTCCTGGTGGCCGTGATGAAGATCAACAGCGACCTCGAACGCATCGGCGACTCGGCGGTGAACATCGCCCAGTCCGTCGTGCAGCTCAACGACCAGCCTCCCCTCAAGCCCTACATCGACCTGCCGCACCTCTCCCAGCTCGTCCAGGACATGGTGCGCAAGAGCCTCGACGCCTTCGTGCGGCGCGACACCGAGCTGGCCACCGAGGTCTGCAAGTCGGACGACGCCGTGGACGGCCTTTACAAGCAGATCTTCCGCGAGCTGCTGACCTACATGATCGAGGATCCGAAGACGGTCAGCCGCGCCCTCCACCTGCTCCTGCTCTCCCGCAACCTGGAGCGCATCGCGGACCATGCCACCAACATCGCCGAGGACGTCATCTACTACGTCGAGGGGCGCGACATCCGCCACCAGCACCAGGAACCCTCTCAGAAGATGGGATGAGGATGGGTGAGACGAAGCCCTTGAAGGTTTTGTTCCTCTGCACGGGCAACTCCGCCCGCAGCATCATCGCCGAGTACCTGCTGCGCAAGACCGGCCGCCGCCGCTTCGAGCCGTACAGCGCCGGCTCCGATCCCAAGGGGCAGGTCCATCCCCTGGCCCTGCGGCTGCTCAAAGAGGTCTACAAAATCGACGCGGATTACTTGAGCGGGGCTCGCAGCAAGTCCTGGGAAGAATTCCAGGGCATGGATCTGGACTTCGTGATCACCGTCTGCGACAACGCCCGGGAGAGTTGCCCCGTCTTCCCCGGCCAGCCCATTGCCGCCCACTGGGGCGTGCCCGATCCGGCGGACTTCGAGGGTCCGGAAGACGAGCATTACGCCCTGTTCAAGGAAGCCGGCCGCGTGCTCGCCCGGCGTATCGACCTCTTCTGTAACCTCCCCTTCGACAAGCTCGACCACCTGCGTCTCGAGCAGATGACGCGGGAGATCGGCGAGAGCCAGCCAGCCCCTACCCGAACCGCCCCGTGATGTAGTCCTCGGTCTGCTTCTTGATCGGGTTGATGAAGATCTTCTCGGTGGGGCCGTACTCGATCAGCTCGCCCAGGTAGAGGAAGGCCGTGTAGTCGGACACGCGGGAGGCCTGCTGCATGTTGTGGGTGACGATCACCTGCGTGTACTGGGTCTTCAGGTCCTGCATCAGCTCCTCGATGCGCGCCGTGGCGATGGGGTCGAGGGCGGAGCAGGGCTCGTCGAGCAGGATCACCTCGGGCTCGACGGCGATCGCCCGGGCGATGCAGAGGCGCTGCTGCTGGCCGCCGGACAGGCCGAGCGCGCTGTCCTCCAGCCGGTCCTTGACCTCGTCCCACAGCGCGGCGCCGCGCAGGCTCTTCTCCACGATCTCGTCCAGGTCCCGCTTGCTGTTGGTCCCCTGGATGCGCGGGCCGTAGGCGACGTTCTCGTAGATCGACTTGGGGAACGGGTTCGACTTCTGGAACACCATGCCGATCCGCTTGCGCAGCGCGTTGATGTCGAGCTGCGGGTCGTAGATGCTGCCGTCCTCGAAGCGGATGTCGCCCTCGATGCGCACGCCGTCGATCAGGTCGTTCAGCCGGTTGATGCAGCGCAGCAGCGTCGACTTGCCGCAGCCCGAAGGGCCGATGAAGGCCGTGATCTGCTTCTCCGGGATCTTCAGCGAGATGCTCGTTCAGCGCCTGCTTCTCGCCGTACCAGAGCGACAGGGCCTCGATGTTGAGGATCGGATTCTCGATCTCCGGATCCAGGGCGGCCTGGAGTCTCAGCCATGATCATTCGCTTTTTCTCTCCGGTCTCGGACGCGTCAGACGGCGCTGCCGGCGTACTTGCGCCGCAGGTGGTTGCGCAGCGAGATGGCCACCAGGTTCATCACGGTCACCACCAGGATCAGCAGCAGCGCGGTGGCGAAGACCAGCGGCGTCGTGGCCTCCACGTTGGGGCTCTGGAAGCCGACGTCGATAGATGTGGAAGCCCAGGTGCATGAACTTGCGCTCGAGGTGGACGAACGGCGGATTGCCGTCCACCGGCAGGGCCGGCGCGAGCTTCACCATGCCCACGATCATCAGCGGCGCCACCTCGCCGGCGGCGCGCGCCATGGCCAGGATCATGCCGGTGAGGATGCCGGGGGCCGCGGCCGGCACCACCACGCGGCGGATGGTCTCGAACTTGGTGGCGCCGAGGGCGAGCGAGCCCTCGCGCACGATGCGCGGCACCGCCGCCAGCCCCTCCTCGGCGGCCACGATCACCACCGGCACGGTGAGCAGCGCCAGCGTCAGGGCTCGCCCAGAGGATGCCGCCCGTGCCGAAGGTCGGCGTGGGCAGCGCCTCGGGGTAGAAGAGCCGGTCGATCGAGCCGCCGATCAGGTAGACGAAGAAGCCGAGGCCGAAGACGCCGAAGACGATCGAGGGCACGCCGGCCAGGTTGTTGACCGCGATCCGCACCATGCGCACCAGCAGCCCCTGCTTGGCGTACTCGCGCAGGTAGAGCGCGGCGAGCACGCCGAGCGGCGCCACGGCGAAGGACATGAGGAAGACCATCATCACCGTGCCGAAGATGGCCGGGAAGATGCCGCCCTCGGTGTTCGACTCGCGCGGGTCGTCGCTGACGAACTCCCAGGCCCGCTGCGCGTAGAGCCGGAGCTTGTCCAGCCGCCCCATGCCGTTGGGCCGGATGGCGCGCACGACCGTGCCGACCGGCATCTCCTTGGTCTCGCCGTCCGCCGTGCGCATGACCAGCGTCTCGGCCTCGAGCTGCTCGCGCATCTTGGACAGGCGGTCGGCGAGATCCTGGTACTCGGCCTCGCGCTCGGCGAGCTCGCGGTCGATCTCGGCCTCGCGGCGGCGCTTCTCGGCGGCCGGGGGATTCTCGAGGTCCAGCTTCTTGCGGTCGAGGCGGAGGCTCTCGATCTCGTAGTTGACGTCGCCGATCGCCCCCTTCTCCAGGTCCTCGATCGCTTCCAGCTCTTCCCTCTTCTTCTCGTGCAGCGGGCCGAACGCCTTCCAGACGGCTTCGGGGCCCGCGGCCAGCACCTCCCCGCCCCGCGCAGCTCGGCCATGGAGCCGTAGAAGTTGCCCCACTCCAGGCGCTCCAGGAGCACCGCTCGTTGCGGACGTGCGCGGCAGGCGATGTCCTTGGCGTCGATCCAGACGAAGTCGAGCCCGCCGACGTCGCGGTTGCCGACCTTGAGGCGCAAGCGGTCGATGGCGGCGGCGGCGCGCGCTCCCGTCACGCGGGGACCTGCTCCACCTCCCAGACCTCGCCCAGGACCTTGCGGCCGTCCTTGAGAGTGAGCTCGACGAGGTCCTTCTGCCAGAAGTAGCCCAGGCCGTAGTAGACCAGCAGCAGGAGGATGGCGATGACCAGCAGGAGGTTGAAGGCGAGGGCGCCGCCGCACAGCCAGGTGAGGGCCTGCCCGATGGCGCTCGAGCGGCGCTGGTAGTCGCCGAAGAACGCCGCCGTCTTCTCGCCCTGCCGCGTCATCTGCGCCATGTCCCGGGAGCGTACAGCCGCCTCGGGGGCGCGGTCTACCAGGGTCGACATCCGAGAAGGTTGTTTCACGCCGGCGGCCTCCTCACAGCTGCGCTCAAAGTTGCGCTCAGAGTTGCGAGTACCGCTCGCGCAGCCGCTGCCGCACGAGCTCCGCCACGGTGTTGATGAGGAAGGTCAGGACGAACAGCAGCAGGGCGGCCAGGAACAGCGTGCGGTAGAGCGTGCCGCCGTGCGGCGCCTCCGGGATCTCGACCGCGATGTTGGCCGAGAGCGTGCGGAAGCCGTTGAACGGGTTCCAGCTCATGATCGGCGTGTTGCCGGTGGCCATGAGCACGATCATGGTCTCGCCCACGGCGCGGCCGAAGCCGATCATGATGGCCGAGAAGATGCCCGGCGAGGCGGTGGGCAGCACCACGCGGGTCACCGTCTGCCAGCGGTCGGCGCCCAGGGCGAGCGAGCCGGCCACCAGGTTGCCCGGCACGTTGGAGAAGGCGTCCTCGGCGATGGCGAAGATGATCGGGATCACGGCGAAGCCCATGGCGAGGCCGACCACCACGGCGTTGCGCTGGTCGTAGGCCAGGCCGGTCACGCGCAGCAGCCAGGCCTGGAAGTTGCCGCCGAAGGCGAGCTGCTCGAAGCCGGGCGAGAGCTGGAAGCAGAGCCCGATGCCCGCCGCCAGCACGAAGACGAACAGGAGCGCCTCGGTGCCCACGGGGAAGCGGCCGCGGAAGGTGCGCGGCAGCCGGGTCCACAGGAAGCCGGCCAGCAGCACCAGGAGCGGCAGGAGGACCACGGCATCAGGGCCAGGGCCGGGACCGCCTCCTCGATCCGCGGCGCGAGCCACAGGCCGGCGAGGAAGCCGAGGACCACGCTGGGCAGCGAGGCCATGATCTCGACCATCGGCTTGAGGTACCGCTTGTAGCCGGGTGCATGAACTGCGAGGTGTACATCGCCCCGAGCACGCCCAGCGGGATCGCCAGCAGCAGCGAGTAGAACGTGCCCTTGAGCGTGCCCACGAGCAGCGGCGTCAGCGAGAGCTTGGGCTCGAAGTCGTCGGTGCCGCCGGTCGACTGCCAGACGTACTCGGGCTTCTCGGAGCCCTCGTACCAGACCTTGCCGAAGAGCGACTGCCAGGTCACCTCCGGGTGCGGGTTGTGGATGTCGATCTCCGCCAGCTGCGCCCCTGCCCCGGTCCCGGCCCCGGCGAGGTAGGCGCCGTCCGCCTTCGGCGTGTAGGTGAGCGCCGTCCCCTCCGACACGGGCGCCGGGCCGGTCCACAGGGTGCGGTCGAGGTCGAGTAGTAGAGCCCGAGCCGGCCGCCGCCCGCCGCCAGGAAGCCCTTGTCGCGCTGCGAGGGCGCGATCTGCCGTACGGCCCCGGGATGGCGGGGGAAGTCGCGGATGCGCGTCAGGCGCATCGTCTCGTCGGGCTGCCGTGCGGGAACCAGACGGCCAGCGCGCCGTTCTCCTGGCCGACCACCAGCGAGCGGCCGCCGATCAGCAGGTGGAGGGCGGTGACCGGAGACCCGGCGTCGACCACCCGCAGCTCGCCGGGCTGGCCGTCCTCGAGCGGCCACCAGAGCAGCTCGCCGCCGGCCGTGCCGGCGTAGAGGTTGCGCTGGTCCGGATCGATGACCAGGGCCGTGACCTTGCCGGGGACCTCGACCTCGGCCCGGCTCAGGGACTCGGTGGACTCGCCGGTGAATTCGTTCTGCTCGACGGCGCGCCGCACCACGGCCAGCGTGCCGTCCGCGAGCACCGCGGCGGCGAGGGCGCTGCCCTCCTCGTCGAGCTGGCCGGCGAAGGCGCCGAGCGGCCGCTGCTGCGGATCGGCCTCGAGGACGACCGGCGGCGAGCCGTCGGGCGTGACCACCCGGTCCTGCCCCGTGAACGTCACCTCGAAGGCCATGCGCTTGAGCAGGACGCGGCCGTCGTCGGTGGCGGCGGCGAACACCCGGCTCTCCGGCGGCACGCTCGCGCCGCGCAGATGCGAGCCGGCCGGCAGGAGGTCCGCGGAGTAGACCACCTTGCCGCTATTCTTGCCGTCATCCAGGCGGACCACCCGCACCTGTCCTCGTCGTCCAGGGTCGCCACATGGGTGCGGTGCTCGTCCACCAGCATCGCGCTGATCGGCCGGGGCCGGCGACCGCCACGCGGCGCACCGGCTCCACCTTGGCGGGGTAGATCAGCGGCAGGACCTCGACCAGGATGAAGATCAGGATCCCCAGGATGCTGGCGATGATGGCGATGCCGCCGGCCGAGACGAGCCAGCGGGCCGCGCGGTCCGCGAACAAACGCCGCTTGGGAGTCGATTTCGTCATCTCTGGGGCTCTCCCGGAACCTGCTTCAAGGGACGTGAAGCCCGGCGGCGGAGCGCCACCGGGCCTCCACGGACGAACGCAATCCTACTGGAGCTTCGCCAGCTCTTCCTGCACGATCTTGTTGGGCAGCGGGATGAAGCCGTCCTTGACGACCGTCTGCTGGCCCTGCTGCGAGAGCACGAACTTGACGAACTCGCGCACCAGCGGATCGGGCGGCTTGTTGGGAGCCTTGTTGACGTAGACGTAGAGGAAGCGAGCCAGCGGGTACTTGCCCGACAGGATGTTCTCCGGGCTGTCGTCCACGCAACCGCCCGTCTTGGCGGAGATCGGCACCGCCCGCACGCCCGAGGTCTTGTAGCCGATGCCGCTGTAGCCGATGGCGAACTTGTCCTCGGTCACGCCCTGCACCACCGAGGCCGAGCCCGGCTGCTCCTTCACCGTGTCCTTGTAGTCGCCCTTGCAGAGCGCGTGCTCCTTGAAATAGCCGTAGGTGCCCGAGGCCGAGTTGCGGCCGTAGAGGCTGAGCGGCTGCTTGGCCCAGGCACCCTCGGTCACGCCGGCCTGGCCCCAGTTGGCGACCGCCTTGCCGCCGCAGGCGCGGCCTTTCGAGAAGATGCCGTCCACCTGCTGCATGGTCAGGCACTTGACCGGGTTGTCCTTGTTGACGAACACCGCCAGGCCGTCGACCGCCACGCGGATCGGGGTCGGCTTGTAGCCGTACTTCTTCTCGAAGGCGTCGATCTCCTCGGCCTTCATCGCGCGGCTCATGGGACCGAGCTGCGCGGTACCCTGGATCAGTGCCGGCGGCGCCGTCGAGGAGCCCTTGCCCTCGATCTGGATGCGGATGTTCGGGTACTCCTTCCTGTAACCCTCGGCCCACAGCGTCATCAGGTTGTTCAAGGTGTCCGAGCCGACCGAGCTCAGGTTGCCGGAGACGCCGCTGGTCTTCTGATAGGACCCGATCGCCGAATCCACCTTGACCGCCTGGGCCGACAGGACGCCGGTTCCGGCGATGGCCAGGGCCAAGGCCAAGGGGGCTGCCATGCGATTGCGCTTCATCGCTCTCTCCTTATTCCTAGGGTTGTCTGAATACGCTTGTTCATCAGATCGGACCGTTCCCGGTCCGCAGGCCAAACTCTCGCAAAAGCGTTTGTCAGCCGACCTACCGCGAGGTGACAGCGAGGTGACAAACCGCTTGCTTTGTTTCGTTTTTCCAGGAAAAGGCTGTCGCAGGGCTGTCACAGGGCCGTCGCAAGGTCGCTGGGAGCGGCGCCTATCCTCACCGTCAACTTGTGTGAGCTTGTGACATCAATTTCAAAGGAGAGCAGAATGCTCAGATCTCTTAGGTTCAAGGCTGGCCTCGCCGCGCTCGTGCTGGCGCTGATGGCGCTGCCGGCCGCCATGGCGCAGGTGACGGGCCTGTATTACCAGGAGGTTGAGAAGGACGGACGGATCTACGTCTTCAACACGCCCGAGAAGTACCAGAGCTGGCAGCAGACCAACGACATGGGCATCGCCATCACCCTCATCGGCCGCGGCCCCAACGGCGAGACCGTGGTGGCCGAAAACGAGACCGCCGCCGACCTCTACTTCTTCAAGCACAATCTGCCGGGCTACGAGCGGCCGACACCCAAGCCCTCCGTGCCGGCCTTCACCGTGGACTGGAAGGACGGCAAGACCACGATCAAGAGCAAGAACGCCGAGCTCAGCCTCTCCAACCGCGTCCAGATCCGCTTCACCGAGGTCATGCCCGAGGTCGGCGACGACCGCGGCTCCTTCCGCATCCGCCGCGCCAAGACCAAGTTCGAGGGCTGGGTCTACACCAAGGACCTCACCTACGACCTGCAGCTCAACTGGGCTGACAGCGTCAACGTCCTCGAGGACGCCGCCGTCAACTACGACTTCACCAAGGGCAAGAAGCTCTTCCAGCTCAAGGCCGGCCAGTACAAGGTCCCCTTCGGCCGCCAGGAGCTGACCTCCTCGGGCTCCCAGCAGTTCGTCGACCGCTCCGCCGTCTCCAACGTCTTCGCCCGCGGCCGCGACATCGGCACCCAGATCTGGGGCACGCCCTTCGGCGGCAAGCTCGACTGGCGCGTCGGCGCCTTCAACGGCAACGGCCGTACCGTGTCGCTCAACGACAACGACAAGTTCCAGTACGACGCCCGCGTCACCTTCCAGCCCTTCGGCGACGTGAAGTACTCCGAGAGCGACTTCGAAAGCACCGACAAGCCGCTCTTCGCCATCGCCGGCCAGTGGGAGTCCAACGACCGCCATGGCTCCACCGCCGGCAACGACGCTCACCGCGAGATCGTCGGCGGCGACATCGTCTTCAAATTCAAAGGCTTCTCCCTCTTCGGCGAGATCTTCGAGGCCAGTGACGACCCCGAGACCGGGGTGGATGTGGACCTCAGCGGCTACAACATCCAGGCCGGCTTCTTCATCATCCGCAACAAGTGGGAGATCGCTGCCCGCCTTGCCGAGCTGGATCCGAACGACAACATCGACAACAACGAGCAGGAAGAGCGGGCCCTCGCCCTCAACTACTTCTTCAACAAGCACCCCCACAAGATCCAGCTCGACTACCGCCAGCTCGAGAACAAGGCCACGAACCGGGAAGACGAGGAGGTCCGCCTCCAGTACCAGGTCATCTTCTAGGCCGGGGTCTCCGCGGAACACCGAAGGCCGTCCGGCGACCGGGCGGCCTTTTTCATTGGGCCTCAGCGGTCCCGGCACATTCCCCTCCGTTCCTGCATCGTTCCCGAGCATTCCCGGGGCTCCGAGGAATGTCCATGAGACACAAAGTACCGTTCACGACACATAAGGGAACGTTCGCGGGGTGTTGGCGAAGACTTCTGCATCATTCGGGAGCGCTCCTGCGATATTGGGGAACGCTCCCGGCACATTCCCCCCGCGGGATGCGACATAAAAATCCCGGTCCGCATCGTTCCCCCCTCGTCCCGAATGATGCACCCCGCGATCTGCATCGTTCGGGACGAGGGGAGAATGTCGCGGACCGGAAGGGGAATGACGCAACCCGAGGTCTGCGTCGTTCGGGAAGAGAGGGGAATGTCTCAGGCCGAGGGGGGAATGATGCGGACCGGAGTCCGAATGATGCGGACGCCGGGGTGAACGGCCGGGACCACGAGGGGGATGGCGCAGACCCAGGGGTGGATGGCTGCGATAGAGATCCCGGAGCTAGACAGATCCAGAGGGGGAAGGCATGGAAACCTCAGCCGTCTGGCCTACCATGCGTCCACCCCGGCGCCGTGGTACGCTCCCTCGCCGCCGTGTTCCTGCTGACGAAACCCGCCCAGAGACGGATCGACCGGTTCCTCGCGCTCCAGCGCAACCGGACGTTCTCCTATCGCGAGGTCGGCCACAGCCGGAGGGGCGCGCCGCCGGGCTACCAGGTGGACCACAACCGCGTCCAACTCGGCGAGGGACGGGCCGCGTTCGCCCGGGCCGTCGAGGCGATGCGGAGCTGGAAGATGTTCGATCTCGGCTGGGTCTCGGCCCACCCGCAGACGGCCCTGATCGTGCCCGGCTCCACCGTCATCGTCCGGGTGCGGCACTTCGGATTCTGGTCGCTCAACGCCTGCCGGATCGTCTACACCATCGACGACGAGGGTCCCATCGTCCGCTTCGGGTTCGCCTACGGTACGCTCCCCGACCACGCCGAGAAGGGAGAGGAGCGCTTCATGGTCGAGTGGCACCACGACGACGGCTCCGTCTGGTACGACATCCTCGCCTTCTCCAAGCCGAACCACACCCTGGCGAGGCTCGGCAATCCCCTCGCCCGGAGGCTCCAGAAGCGCTTCGTCAAGGATTCCAAGAGGGCAATGGCCAAGGCCGCCGCGGCGCAGTGGCCGGGGCGGGGTGTGAAATAAAGGTTGGCGCGAGCCGCACCCCGCCCGGGCATAAATGCCATACCGTTACACACATCTCGGGGTCTTCATGAGGTCGAGGTGGATCGTCAGGATCTGCCCTTCGAAGAGACGTCCCGCCGTCCCCGTGGCCTGTGAAAGGGAATCGTGGGCGGCCTGGGAACGTCTCTACCGACACGATGTTGCCGTTGCGGACGGTAGGATTCCGGGGACGAACCCGCGCAAAGACCCACGGCAAGGCAACCTATGCCCTGGCACAACGGGTCCGTAGAGACGTTCCCAGGCCGTCCACGATACCCTTTCGCAGGCCACGGGGACGGCGCCGGGTAGACCTGGGTGGTTACCCACCCAGGTCCCCCACAGACCCGTACGTGCGGGACTACCGCATACGGTTCTTCAGGTCACGGGTTCGCTACGCGACTTCAGGCCGCAACACAGATTCTCAGGTTCGGTAGCGGATACCGCTTCAAGAGAAGCTGAAACCGCTTCCAGGGCATGCTGGGCTTTCGCGAGCGGCGACTGAGCCACTTGCGCCAGATCAGCTTGACCCTTTGGTGCACGCTGCTCAGAGACAGCGAGTTCCCGGTGATCCCGTAGTACCCGCTGTGCCCTCGCAGCTTGCTGAGAAGTTGTGCCTGCTGCCAGTCTAGGGGCGCATGCCGGTTGCCTCGACACCACTCGTTGATTCGCCGCAAGAACCGGGTAATCCGGTCCGAAGCCGTCTTGCGCTTGACCATCCAGCGGCCCCGCCGAGACCTTTCCCAGAAATGGGTGAAGCCGAGAAAGTCGAAGCTCCTCGGCTTCTCGTGGGGCTGCGTTCTTCCAGACCCGTCTATCGGACCGGGCCGTTCGAAACGCACCAAACGAGTCTTGTCGGGATGGAGGCTCAAGCCGTACTTGCCGAATCGCTTCGGCAGCACCTCCAGCATCCGCCGAGCATCGCTCTCCAGTTGAAAGACCAGCACAAAGTCATCGGCAAAGCGGATCAGAAACGCTGCCCCTTGCAACCGGGGCTTCACCACCGCCTCAAACCACGTGTCCAGCACCTCATGAAGATAGATGTTCGACAGCAGAGGAGAAATGACTCCGCCCTGCGGTGTTCCTGTGGTCGGGTGGCTGAGGGTTCCTCCCTCCATCACGCCCGCCTTCAGCCACTTGTCGAGGGCGCGGCGTATCACCCCATCGCGCACCCTCTGGTCTAGAAAGCTCCTCAGCTGACTGCGATCTAGATCGTCGTAGAAACTCTGGATGTCAGCCTCCAGCACCCAGCCTCCTCCCATCGACATCAGACCTTCCCACAACTGCCTGACCGCCTGATGCGCCGATCGCTCGGGCCGGAAGGCGTACGAGCAGTCCAAAAAGTCCTGCTCATACACCGCTTCCAGTACCATCGCCACCGCCCTCTGAAGGACTTTGTCCTCGAAGGTCGGTATCCCGATCGGCCGCTTCTTCGACGGGTCACTCCCTTTCGGGACGTAGGCCCGGCGAACCGGCGGCGCTTGGTAGCGACCCGACTTGAAGCGGTCCAAGAGGCTCTGGAGATTCGCTTCCAGGTTCTCCTCGTAGGCCGCCCCCGTCTGACCATCCACCCCCGGGGCACCGTCTTTACGCGTCCGGCGGTAGGCTTCTCGCAGAAAATCCATGTCGATGTGGTGAGCCAGGCTCAAGAAGGCCCGCTTCGGATCTTCCCTTGCCAGTTGTGCTATCCGTTGAAGTCGCGTTGAGACTGTCTCAAGGTTCGGCGACCCTGTCATCTTTCCCTCCAACGAGTCCATGACCCGACCCCCCCTTTCCCTCCACGGGGTCCCTCGGGATGGTTCCCCCGCTTTCTCGGTACTGTTGAGGTGCTACGACGCCCTGAGTCCATCCCGCCGCGCTTCGTTTCCTTCGCTTGGTGGTACCGCGGCTGCGCCCGCTCATTTCGCTCCCACAGGGTGCGGACGCCCTCTGCTGTGGGCCTGGACGATTGGTCTCCCGGAGCCCAGCCGGGACTTGACCGCGGAGATCTCAGGGTTCTCCCAGGTTTCTGGGCAGACCCCTTTGTGTGCATGCCCTGGGCGGGTACCCCGGGGGACCCTCGACGCCAGGCCTATACGGCGCCGAGAATGTTGCCTTCCGCTCGTCCCAAGACGTCGGCTCCCCGATTGAGTCTCTCGAGGCTGGTTACCACGGCCTGCACACTCGCTGTCTACGCTTCGTGGCGCGGATTACTCCTACCACCACGCAAGACTCGCTTCCGGTGGGGGGCCAGCCCTTGCCGGGTAGGATTCGGACCTACTGGGTCCACTACGAAGGGTTTCCGGTTCTGTCTATTGCATATTCCTTCCTCCCTTCCCAGACTTGGCCTGGCGCGAGGGACGTCTCTGTCGGAGGGCACATCGGAACGAATCAAGACAACCGATTGGATCTCTCCGCGCAAAGAACCAAGATCCAAGATGTGTGTAATGGCATGGCATTTATGCCCGGGCGGAGGCGCGGCGGGTAGAACCGGCCTGCTACTTCCTCAGACTGTCCAGGATTCTCTGTTTGACTTCAGGCCAGGGGGAGCCTGCATCCGGGTCTGCATCGTCCTCAGCGATGGCTGCGTCGAGAATCCGCCGCTGCCAATCCAGCAGAGGCGGATTTTGAGGATCGGGATCTTCCTCAACCATCCCTACACCTCCGCCACCACCGCCCCCGTCCCCCGCTCCCCCCGCAGCTTCGCCAGCGCCGAGAACGCGAGGTAGAGGGCGAGCAGGATCAGCAACCCCGCCGCCACGCCGTTGAGCAGCTCGACGTCGAAGCCATGGCTCGCCTCGAGGTTGGCCCAGGTGAGCTTGCCCAGCGCCCAGAGGGTGATCGTCAGGACGAAGATCATGGGATAGAGGGTGAAGGCGATCCGGCGGCGGGACTGGTGAAGCCAGACGGTGATGGAGAGGAGCGTCAGGGCCGCCAGGAGCTGGTTCGAGGCGCCGAAAAGGGTCCAGAACTTCTGCCACATCCCCTCGCCCGCGAAGGAGAGGAGGAGCGCCGGCACGATCACCGTCACCAGCGTTCCCACCCAGGCCCCCAGGCGGGTGCGCCAGCCGAGGAGCTCCTGGAGGAGGTACCGGCCCAGCCGCGTCGAGACATCGATCGTGTCGAACACGAAGGTCGAGAAGGCCATGGCGCCGAAGGTGATGGCGAACGGCAGGTTTTCCTTCCCGATCAGCAGCGTCAGGAACTGGCCGATGCCGTTGCCGTAGATGGTGCCCGGCGCGAGGCCCTGGAGCTTGTCCGAGCTGACGATGATCACCGTCACCAGAGCGATCAGGGCCACGAAACCTTCAGCCAGCATAGCGCCGTAGCCCACGGGCTGGAGGTGCGACTCGCGGTCCACCTGCTTGGAGGTGGTGCCCGAGCAGACCAGGCCATGAAAACCCGAGCAGGCACCACAGGCGATGGTGACGAAGAGGAAGGGGAAGAGGGTCCCCGTCATCCCCCCGATGTCCCAGCTCTTGAACGCCGGCTGCTGGATCTCGTAGCCGCCGAAGAAGACGCCGATCACGCCCAGGGCGAGCGCCGCGTAGAGCACGAAGCCGCCGAGGTACCCGCGCGGCTGGAGCAGGGCCCAGACGGGCACGACCGAGGCTACGACGCAGTAGGCCAGGATCAGCAGGCCCCAGGTGAGCGCGTCGAAGACCAGCAGGTTCGAGACGTAGGTGCCCACCCAGGCCGAGGCGAAAGCGGCCGGCACGAAGATCACGGTGACCAGCCACAGGGGGGGATTCCACACCTTCTGGACGATGCCCAGGACCACCGAGATCAGCAGGTAGAGGACGCTCGCCGCGGCCACGGCCCCGCCCGGGTGGAAGCTGTGGGCGCCGGCCTGGAGCTCCTCGGTGCCCACCACGAAGCTGCGGGCCGTAATGTCGGCGAAGGCCGTGATGACGTAGATGAGGGCGATCCAGATGAAGGCCATCATGGCGAGCCCGGCCTTGCGCCCCAGGTGCTCGCCGGTGATCTCGGCGATGGAGGTGGCGCCGTGCCGCACGGAGGCAGTCAGGCTGGAGAAGTCGTGCACGGCGCCGATCAGGACCACGCCGAGGCCGATCCACAGCATGCACGGCAGCCAGCCGAAGGCCTGGCAGGCGATGATCGGCCCGGCGATGGGTCCCGCCGCCGCGATGGCCGAAAAGTGTTGGGCGAAGAGGTAGAAGGGCCGCGTGGGGACGAAATCGATACCGTCCTCATATTGATGGGCCGGCGTCTTTCGGCCGTCGTCGATGGCGAACTGGCGCGCCACCCAGCCGCCGTAGAGGCGGTAGGCCACGACGAGCAGGATGATGAAGCCGAGGGCGAGAAGCGCCAGGCTCATGGAAACCTACCGGCTCTCTCTTCCCCGTCCGGCGACCATACCGACGAGGGCGGCGATCGTCCCGCCCACGATCAGGACCAGTCCGATCAGGGCGCGCAGATGATCCTGGGCACCCGCCGTGGTGGCCTCGCGGACCAGCTCCCCGAGCCCGGCGTCGTGCGGGATGGTGAACAGGCCCGCGCCCGCGAGCAGGAAGCCCAGGGCCGCCAGGTTCTGCCCCGGCGACTTCGCCGGCCGGCCGCTCTCCCGGCCCACCACGCTGTGGCTGTAACCGTAGGAGAAGTAGATGGCCATGCCCAGCACCAGCCAGCCGATGAACCGCCACCAGGAGGAGGGGGGCAGATAGACCATCAGGAAGATGCAGGAGCCGGCGCCGAGCATGGGCACCACCCACGGCCCCAGAGGCACGCGGAAACCCCGCACCCGGCCCGGGTCCTTGTAGCGCAGGATGGTGATGCCGACGCAGACCAGCAGGAACGCGAACAGCGTGCCGATGTTCGTCAGCTCCACCACCTCGTTGATGTTGGCGATGCCCGAGAAGAAGGCGACCGCAATGCCGGTGATCCAGGTGGTGATGTGGGGCGTCCGGTAACGCGGGTGGACCTTCGCCGCCCAGGAGGGGAGCAGGCCGTCGCGGGCCATGGAGAAGAAGATGCGCGGCTGGCCGAGCTGGAAGACGAGGAGCACCGAGGTGGTGGCGAAGACGGCGCCCAGGGCGATGACGATCGTCGGCCAGAGCATGCCGCGGGCCGAGAAGGCGGTCGCCAGGGGCTCCGCCGTGCCGAGCTGGGTGTACGGCAGCATGCCGGTGAGAACCAGGGCCACCGCGATGTAGATCACCGTGCAGACGACCAGGCTGGCGATGATGGCGATGGGCATGTCGCGCTTGGGGTTCTTCGTCTCCTCGGCGGCGGTGGAGACGGCGTCGAAGCCGATGTAGGCGAAGAAGATGATGGCCGCCGCCGTGAAGATGCTGGGCAGACCGTTGGGGGCGAAGGGGGTCCAGTTCGCCGGGTCGACGTAGAACAGCCCCATGATGATGAAGAAGGCGATGATCCCCAGCTTCAGGACCACCATGGCTGAGTTGAACCAGACGCTCTCGCGGATGCCGATCACCAGCACCACGGTGATCAGCATGACGATGAGGAAGGCCGGGAGGTTGAAGACGATGGGGAAGCCGAGGACGTGGGGAGCGTCGGCCAGGGCCTGGGCGGCGCGCTGGACGACGAGGCTGAGGGACTCGATGCCGGTGCCGGCCGCCTGCGCCTCGGCCACCTGGCCGGCGGCCTGGACGGCGCTCCGGTAGTCCGTGCCGAGCCAGCCCGGCCAGGCGATCCCGATGCTGCGCAGCAGCTCCTGGAAGTAGCCGGACCAGGAGATGGCGACCGCCACGTTGCCGACCGCGTACTCGATGATGAGGTCCCAGCCGATGATCCAGCCGACCATCTCGCCCAGGGTGGCGTAGGAGTAGGTGTAGGCGGAGCCGGAGACCGGCACCATGGAGGCGAACTCGGCGTAGCAGAGGGCCGCGAAGCCGCAGGTGACGGCGGTAATGATGAACGAGACGACGAGCGCCGGCCCGGCTCCCGCGTGGTCGGCGCCGCCCGCGGCCGCCGTGCCCACCGTGGAGAAGATGCCGGCCCCGATGATGGCGCCGATGCCGAGCAGCGTGAGTTGGACCGGGCCGAGCGAGCGCCGGAGCTGAGACTCCGGAGCTTCGGCGGAGGCCAGGATCGCGTTCAGTGACTTGGTGCGGAAGATGCCTTCGAGCAAAGGGTCCTCCCTGCGAGCCCCGGCCCGCGATGTGGAAATGCGGCGGGAGTGTGACATGCGCGGGGGAAGAGGCGCAACCGTAACGCTTGCCGTCCGCGACAGATAGCGCTAACCTGATTCCATGAACCTGGACGGCTACATCACAGTCACTCCGGGGGTCCGTAGCGGCAAGCCCTGTATCAAGGGAACCCGGATCACGGTGTACGACATCCTTGAATATCTGGCCGGAGGCATGACCGAAGACCAGATCCTGGAGGATTTCCCCGAGCTCCGTCCAGAGCACATCCGGGCCAGCCTCGCCTTCGCCGCCGCCCGGGAGCGGCGCCTCGCCGTATCCAACGCGGCGTGAAGCTCCTCTTCGATGCCAATCTCAGCCGGCGCCTCCTGAGGAGGCTGGCCGACGTTTTCCCTCACAGCCGCCACGTCAATCTGGAGGTGCTACCAAGCAGGACCGATCACGCGATCTGGGATTACGCCGCCTTCCATGACCTGACGATCGTCTCCAAGGACAACGACTTCCGCCAGCTCAGCTTTCTGAAGGGTCCTCCGCCCAAGGTCGTCTGGCTGTCGGTGGGCAATGCCGGCACGGACGAAATCGGCGATCTCCTCCTGCGCAGCCGTGACCGGATCGCAACGTTCCTTGAAAATCCTGAGGAAGGCTTGCTCGTCCTGGAGCTGAATCCCCTGGAGCGGCCTTGATACCCAGGTATCCACGCCTTGCCCCCTTCCGCCCGGGACAAACCGCCCCTCCGCCGGGGTGAAACGCCCCGATTTGTGTTCCGCGCCTGTTTTCCTCTAGCATTCCGCCCGCCTCATGGCCAGGAAAAAGCTGCCACTCCACACCAAGATCCTGATCGGCGGCCTCCTTGGCATCGCCGGGGGATCCTTGCCCACTTCCTGGTGGGCGACGATCCGGGTCTCGCGACGTTCATCAAGTACGTCACCCTGCCGCTCGGGCAGATCTTCCTGCGCCTGCTGTTCATGCTGGTGATCCCGCTGATTTTCTCGGCGCTGGTGCTGGGCGTCGCGGGGATAGGCGATCCGCGGGCCCTCGGGCGGATCGGGATCAAGTCCCTCCTGTACACCGTGGTGGTCTCGGCCATCGCCGTGTTCATCGGGGTCACCCTGGTGAACGTGCTCCGGCCCGGCGAGGGGATCCCGCCGGAGGTCCGGACGCGGCTCCAGCAGACCGCCGCGCCGAGCCCCCCGGCACCGGCGGCAGGGGCCACCGCGGCCGCCGCGGCCCCCGAGAAGAGCCCCGTGGACCTGATCGTCGAGATCGTCCCCCGGAACCCGGTCAAGGCGGCCGCGGACGGGGACTTCCTGGGGATCATGTTCTTCTCGCTGATGGTCGGCCTGGGGGTCGCCCTGGTCCGCACGCCCGCCACCCAGCAGTTCCAGGACGCCGTCGAGGGGCTGCTCGAGGTCAGCATGCGGCTGATCGACCTGGTGCTGGCGTTCGCGCCCATCGGCGTCTTCGCGCTGCTGTTCAACCTCACGGCCCAGCTCGGCTACGAGATCCTGGGGCAGCTCGCGCGCTACGTGGGCACGGTGCTCCTGGCGCTCCTGATCCACCAGTTCGTCGTCTACTCGCTGGCGGTGAGGGTGCTGGGCGGCATGAGCCCGGTGCGGTTCTTCAAGAGCATCCAGGAGGCGATGATGACCGCCTTCTCCACCTCTTCGAGCAACGCCACCCTGCCGACGGCCCTGCGGGTGGCGGAAGAGGAGCTGCACCTGCCCCCCAGCGTCAGCCGGTTCGTGCTGACCATCGGCGCGACGATGAACCAGAACGGCACCGCCCTCTTCGAGGGGATCACGGTGCTCTTCCTGGCCCAGTTCTACGGCATCCAGCTCAGCCTGACCCAGCAGTTGACCGTGGTCATCATCTGCATCCTGGGTGGCATCGGCACGGCAGGAGTGCCCTCGGGTTCGATCCCGGTGATCGCCATGATCCTCGGGCTGGTGGGCGTGCCGGCGGAGGGGATCGGCCTGATCCTGGGGGTCGACCGCTTCCTCGACATGTGCCGTACGGTTCTCAACGTCAGCGGCGACCTGGCCGCGGCGGTGGTCGTCTCGCGCGGGGAGGGGCCTGCTCCTCCACCGGTGGCGACAGCTGAAGTCTGACGGGAAGCATCCCGGCGGCAGTCCAGCCGGGAAGTTGATCAGGAATTAGGCGAAGCCGGTACAACTGTTGCAAAGGCACCACGGCAAGGGGGGTGCCTGGAGGGAACCTAGAACCCTCCTCGAAATCCTCCCTTTCAGTCGGGCCTTGGTCTTCGGGAACTCTTTTCGAGATCCCCCCTTCTAAGTGGTGGAGAGGTGACTATGCAGAGACTTTTGATCCTTCCCGTCGCAGCCCTTTTGGTGCTGCCGGCCGTCGGCTGCGGCAAGGTCCAGGCCCGGGCGGAGCTGAAGAAGGGCAACTCCTACTACCAACAGGAGCAGTACGCGAGAGCCCTGGATTACTTCAAGAGGGGCATGGAGCTGGACCCCGACGCCACGTTCGCCTGGCGCTCGGTGGGCCTCTCCGCCCTCGCCCTCTACCGTCCAGGCGACAACGATCCGAAGAACGTCCAGTACGCCGAGACGGCCGTCGACGCCTTCGAGAAGTACCTGGCTGACTATCCGGACGACACGAAGGTCGAGGAGTACCTGCTGTCGACCTACGTCAACGCCCGCAAGTTCGACGAGGCGCTCGCCTTCATCGACCAGCGGATCGCGGAGAAGCCGGAGGAGACCGCGAAGCTCAACGGCTACAAGATCCGGATCCTGACCCAGGCCGGCCGGCTCGACCAGGCCTTCCAGCTCGCCGAGCCAGATCCCGGGCGAAGAGCGCGCGGTCGCCCTCTACTCGATCGCCGTCTCCGCCTGGGACAAGGTGTTCCACGACCCGGGGACGCTGGACTTCGAGTCGAAGAACCAGCTCGTCGACATGGGTCTCGACGCGATCAAGAAGGCGCTACGACCTGGACAAGAAGGCGATCGAGGCGATGGTCTACTACGGCCTGCTCTTCCGCGAGAAGGCGAAGCTCGAGACCGACGGCGCAGCGCGCCTGGCGCTCGAAGACGAGGCACGGACCTGGCAGCAGAAGGCCATCGAGGCAAGGAAGAAAGCCGCCGCGCAACCGGCGCAGGCTCCCGCTAACACCTAGGAAGCATAGGTGAAACCATGTTTGAGAACTCTCTGATCGATCTGGACAAGGTCCACAAGCGCGGCATCCGCTGGTGGCTGTTCCCGGTGGCGCTCATCATCCACCTGGTCGCCGGCGGCGCGCTCCTGTTCGCGCAGTACTGGAACGTGCCCGAGTGGCGGAGCCGCCGATCAACGTGGTGTTCATCAGCGCGGCGCCCCCGCCGCCGCCGCCTCCGCCGCCGCCTCCGCCGCCGGCCGCGGCCAGGCCGACGCCGGTGGATGCCGAAGGAGGTCCCGCAGATCATGCCGACCGAGCCGGTGCAGCCGGTCGAGGTCCCGGACGAGGTGCCGGAGCCGTCCAGCGCGCCCGAGGTGGCCGCCGAGGGCGGCGTCGAGGGCGGCGTCGAGGGCGGTGTCGTCGGCGGTGTCGTCGGCGGCGTCGTCGGTGGCGTCGTCGGCGGCGTCCCGGGCGGTGTGGTGGGCGGTGTCGCCGGGCGGCGTCCCGGGCGGCGTGGACGAGGCTCCGCTGCGCGTCGGCGGCGCCGTCAGCCGGCCGGAGATCATCAACCAGGTCAAGCCGGTCTACACCGAGCTGGCCCGCCGGGCCCGCGTCACCGGCACGGTGATCGTCGAGGCGATCATCGACGAGCAGCGGCAACGTCACCAACGTGCGCGTGCTCAAGGGCCTGCCGATGGGCCTCGACCGGGCCGCCGTCGACGCGGTGCAGAAGTGGAGGTTCAAGCCGGCGACGCTCGAAGGCAGGCCGGTCAAGGTCTATTACGTTCTGACGGTCAATTTCCAGGTGCAGTGAGCGCCTAGTCTTTCCGAGAAAAGGAGAAGCGCATGGATCTGAATCCTCTTGTCCTCTGGGAACAGATGACCATCCTCAACAAGGGGGTGATCATCATCCTGATCATCCTGTCGGTCTGGTCGCTCTACGTCTGCGTCGAGCGCGCGATCGTCTTCCGCAAGGCGCGCAAGCAGTCGCTGCGTTCGCCAAGCAGGCGACCGAGCACCTGAAGAACGACCGCCCGCAGGCGGCGATCGACGCCGCCATGAAGTACCCCCACAGCCACCTGGCCCGCGTCGTCGCGCCGGCCTCCAGTCGTTCCAGTATCGAGAGCCAGACCAGCCCGCTCTCCGAGGTCGAGGTCGTCGAGGCCGCCAGCCGCGCCGTCGAGCGCGCCACGCTGCTCACCACGTCCGACTTCAAGCGCGGCATCGGCTCGCTGGCGACGATCGCCACCACCACCCCCTTCATCGGCCTGTTCGGCACCGTGATCGGCATCATCAACGCCTTCCAGCGGCATGGCGCTGACCGGCTCGGGCGGTATCGGCGCCGTGTCGGCCGGTATCGCCGAGGCGCTCGTCACCACGGCGTTCGGCCTCGTCGTCGCCATTCCGGCCGCCTGGATGTTCAACTACTTCACCAACAAGCTCGAGCGGCTGCAGGTCGAGATGTCGAACTCCTCCTCCGAGCTGGTCGACTTCTTCATGAAGCGGCAGAGGAGCAAGCATGCTGCCTAAGCACAACAAGCCGAATCGTCGTCAAAGAGGTCCGGGGTGACATCAACGTCACTCCCCTCGTCGACGTCTGCCTGGTGCTGCTGATCATCTTCATGGTGGTCACGCCCATGCTCCAGAAGGGCGTGGACGTGAAGCTGCCGGAGACGGCGAACCCGGACAAGATGCCGGAGAACCAGAAGCAGCTCAACGTAGCCATCAAGTCGGACGGCACCGTCTTCGTGGGGCAGAACTGGGTCACGGAGGACAACCTCAAGGCCAAGTTCGAGGAAGAGCACGCCGGGAACCCCGACAAGGAAGTGATGATCAAGGCCGACAAGCGGCTCAAGTACAAGGAGGTGCGCAAGCTGATGCAGACGATCAACGAGGCCGGCTTCAGCCGCGTCGGCGTCGTCACCGAGAAGGACAAGTCGACGGGCGGCGCCTAGCGCGCTTCCCGAAGGAGCTAAGTGCCATGGCAATGAACGTTGGCGCATCGGGTGGAGTCAAGAGCGACATCAACATCACGCCGCTGGTGGACGTGGTGCTGGTGCTGCTGATCATCTTCATGATCTCGGTGCCGCTGCTCCAGATGGGCTACCCCGTGCAGGTGCCGCCGAAGGTGGAGGCCGCCGCGCCGCCGCCGACGATGCAGGACCAGGTCATCGTGCGGATGGACGCCCAGGGGCAGACCTTCATCAACAAGCAGCTCATCCCCAGGGCTCAGTTCGGCGGGCGCGCTCCGGGAGGCGCTGACCGGACGCCAGAGCAAGGTGGTGTTCTTCGCCGCCGACGGCGAGCTCGCCGTTCGACAAGGTCGCGGACTTCATGGACGAGTGCCGCGACAACGGCGCCGAGAACCTCGGCATCGTGTTCGAGGATCTCAAGGGTGGCCCACCGGCGGCTGCGCCCGCGGGTGCCCTGTAGGACCGCAGACGGATCCAGCGCGATTCTCCACGGCCCCCTCGCTCCTTCCCAGGGCGAGGGGGTTTCGTCTTTTCAGGCGGTCTTGCTCTGCGGCTCCTCGGGGACGGTCCTCCGCAGGGCGTGGCGGATCCGGCCCAGGAGCTGGTTGAGGGGGTGCCTCCGGTCCAGGAACGGCAGTATCGGCAGGCTCCGGATGCCGAGGTCCCGGTAGAGGACCAGCAGCTCCGGATTCTGGGGATCGACCTTCAGCCCGCCCCGGACGGCCTTGACGGCCCCCTTCCGGTCCTGGGCCAGGAGGCAGGTGCGCGCCAGGTTCAGATAGTTCTCGACCTGGTAGAACTCCACCTTGATCGAGTGCTGGCAGAGCTTCAGCCCCTCCTCGACGCGCTGCTGGCACAGCGCGATGCCGTATCCCAGGTAGGAGTAGAACACTCCAGGGAGGCCCGGCGCCTGCTCCTTCTCCTCCGCGATCTTCCCCAGATAGCGGAGCCCTTCGTTCCAGTCCCCCCTGCGGCAGCACTCGATCCCGAGCTTGAGCGTGCTCGTCATCAGCATGCTTACGGCCATGGCATTACACCTCTAATAATAGTGGAATGTATATAAAACTCTCATCATTTTTTCAAGCCCCCCGCGGCTCCCGGGTGGCGGCCGTGCTAGACTTACGCGTCTCTGGAACCTCCAAAGGAAGACTGGCGATGAGCGATCTAGAGAGCCCCTCCACGCGCGAGATCCAGGAGCTGACGGATCTCGCGCGGCGCTTCTCCGAGGGCGGGAGGCACGAGGAGGCGGCGGACCTCCTCCTCCTGGCTTTGCGGCTGGACCCCAAGAACCTGAGCGTCAAGCTGGGTCTGGCCGAGATCCGCAAGCGCCAGCAGCAGAACCGGGGCGGCGGCAGCTCCCGGAGCCTGCGCGACATCCTGCGCGAGGGCTTCCGGCGCAACGCCATCGACGCCGCCCACTTCCTGGGGCTCGCCCATCTCTACGCGGAGAAGGGGGAGAACGCCCGGGCCATCGAGTGCCTCGAGGTGGCCAAGGCCAAGGATCTGGCCAATCCGGCGAACCACAAGCTGCACGGCAAGCTCCTCTTCCGGCGGCGCGACTATCGACGGCGCCGCGGAGGAATTCGGCCGGGCCCTGCGCTACAACCCCTTCGACCGCGAGACGGCCGAGAGCCTGGGGCGGACCGAGTACGAGCGCAAGCGGTTCGAGGAGGCCCTCGGGGCCACGGTGCACGCCTTCCTGCTCGTCAACGACGGCGACGAGGAGGGGGTGCGGCGGCTGCGGCGGCGCATCCAGACCCTGAAGCAGATCCTGGGCTGGGGCAACCGCGAGCTCTCGCGAGTGTTCCACGAGCGCCAGGAGCTGGTGCACACGGCCTTCGAACGGCTGGAGTGGCACCGCGAGCGCTTCCTGGAGCAGGGGGGGATGCCCGGCGCCAACCTCTCGATCGCGGCACCGATCCCCAAGCGGCGGGACACGGGCGGCCAGCTCGACCTCGCCTCCCGCCTGCGGCGGCTCAAGCCCCTGGCCCACTTCTCCGACGAGCAGATCTTCCGCCTGACCCAGGCCGTGCACGAGGAGATTCACGACGTCGGCAGCCTCATCTACAGCCACCGCGCCCAGGGGCGCGACCTCTACATGCTGGAGCGGGGGGAGATCACGGCGCAGCGCACCACCTCGTACGGCACCTTCGCGCTCGGCGTGGTGGAGCCGGGCGACTTCTTCGGCGAGACCGGCTTCATCACCGGGCACGAGCGCAACTCCGACGCCCTGGCCGCCGCGCCGAGCCAGGTCTTCCGGCTGGAGGCCGAGGCCATCGACCTCCTGATCGAGGGGTCGCCGGAGATGGGGGTCCAGATCTACTGGTCGCTCTGGCACAGCCTGGCCCGCAAGCTCCGGGGCACCAACGACCAGCTCAAGACCTTCTTCTCCAACGAATCGATGCCGGAGAACTTCCTGCGCCTGAGGAAGCAGCCCGCGGGACCGGCCGGGCCGGTCAAGGTGGAGCCCTCGGACAAGATCCGCCTGTTCCGCGAGCAGGGCCTGTCGCGCCGGGAGCTGATGACCCTCGCCACCTTCTCCCATGAGAAGCGCTTTCCAGTCGGGGCCTCGCTCTTCCAGGAGGGGGACGAGGGCTCGGAGATGTACATCGTCCTCGAAGGCCGGGCCATGATCTCGAAATTCATCCCCGGCGCGGGCGAAGAGGCCCTGGCGATCCTGGAGCGGGGCGACTTCTTCGGTGAGATGTCGCTGATCGACGGCGAGCCTCGCTCGGCCGACGCCCGCGCCCACGGCGGCCCGCTGACCGTGCTGGCCCTGGATCAGGGGACGGTCCGCGAGGTCCTGGCCATGGACCCCCACGCCGCCCTCGAGTTCCTCCAGCTCCTCTGCCGCCTCGTCGCCAACCGCCTGCGCGAGATCGACGAGAAGGTCATCGGCTGGCGGATCATGTCCGGCGAAAGGAACGAAAGCGTGTCGGCGTAAACGGGGTCAATCACTCGTAGCGCAGCGCAGACGACGGATCGACCCGCGCCGCCCACCACGCCGGCACGAAGCAGGCGATCAGGGTGACCAGCAGGGCGAAGCCCACGACCGCCAGCACGTCCCACGGCTCGACCCGGAAGGGTACGGAGCTGATGAAGTAGATCGCCGCCACCTCGGGGTCGAAGCGGATCAGCTCGAACGTGGTGAGCACCCAGCAGACGGCCCAGCCTGCGAGCACGCCGATCAGCATGCCGAAGGCGCCCAGGAAACCCCCGTAGACGAGGAAGACGAGGCGCAGCCTGTCCGGGCGCAGACCCAGGGCGCCCAGGATACCGATGTCGCGCATCCTCTCGCGCACCAGCACCACCAGTGTCGAGGCTACGTTGAACGTGGCGACGATGACGATCAGCCCCAGCACGAAGAACAGCATGCGCTGCTGGATCTGAAGGGCCGTGAAGAGCTCGCGGTTGAGCTGGCGCCAGTCGGTAACCACGAAGTCCGGCTCCAGGACCCTCGTCGCGGCTTCGGCGATCCGCGGAGCCTCTTCGGGGTCCGTGACGGTGAATTCCAGGAGGTCCGTGGCGGCCTCGGCGCTCATCAGCCGCTCGACCAGGGAGCGGTCGATCAACACCCAGCTCCGGTCGAACTCGGCGAAGCCCGTAGAGAAGGTCCCGGAGACGTGGAGGCTCTGGAAGCGGAACCGCGGCCGCCCCTCGCCGAAGCCCAGGGCCACCAGGCGCAGGACGTCCCCCGTCTTCGCGCCGAGCTTGTCCGCCAGGTCCTTGCCCAGGACGGCGGACGGGATCCCCTCGGGGGTCGGCTGGAGCTGCGCGGCCGTGGCCGTGAGCTGGCCACCCCCGGGGTCGACGCCGCGCAGGATCACCTCCACTCCTTCCGAGCGCTGGCCACCTGAAAGCGAGCCCTGGCCATAGGCCACGCGGCCGATCTTCTCGACGCCCGGGATGGCCAGGAGCGCTTTCTCCTTGGCGGGAGGGAGCGGCCCCGGCTCGCCGCCCACGGGGTAGGCGATCACGGCGGCGTTGCCCCGCACGAGCTTGCTCTGGAGGTCTTCGCGGTAGCCGGTCATCAGCGCCATGGCGATGATCATGGCCATGACTCCCAGGGCCGTGGAGAGCAAGGCCGCCCGCGCCGTGCCGTCGAGCAGACGGCTGCGCCGGCCGCGCAGGAAGCGCCAGGCGATGACCCACGGGAGAGGGCCCGTGAGAGGGGATTGGAGGGGCTGGCTCACTTCCGCGTCGCCGCTTCGAGGAAGCGGTCGAAGAGGATGGCGGCGTCGTGGGGTCCCGGAGCGGCCTCGGGGTGGTACTGCACGGACCACACGGGCTGGTTCGAGACCGCGAAACCCTCGACCGTGCCGTCGTTCAGGTTCACCTGGGTGACGGCGCAGGAGGCCGGCAGCGAGGCGGGATCGACGGCGAAGCCGTGGTTCTGGCTGGTGATGGCCACCCGGCCCGACACCAGGTCGCGCACCGGCTGGTTGCCCCCATGGTGGCCGAACTTGAGCTTGAACGTCCTGCCCCCCACGGCGAGCCCCAGGAGCTGGTGGCCCAGGCAGATGCCGAAGACGGGCATGCGCGCCGCCACGACCTCGCGGACGTTCTCGATGATCCCCGTCAGGGGCTCCGGATCGCCCGGCCCGTTCGAGAGCACGACGCCATCCACCGGCATCTGGAGCACCTGGGACGCCGGCGTGCGGGCGGGCAGCACCGTCAGCCGCGCCCCCCGCTCGGCGAGCGAGCGCAGGATGTTGGCCTTGACTCCGAAGTCGTAGACGGCCAGATGCCGGCGCTCCTCCCCCACCGCCGGGATCTCGTAGAACTCGGGACAGGTCACCTCATCCACCAGGGCCCGGCCGGCCATGGTGGGGAAATCCGCCAGCTCGGCGGCCAGGGCCGTAGCGTCGGACCGCTCCGTCGTCAGCACGCCCCGCAGGGCGCCTCGATCGCGCAGCCGCCGCACCACGGCGCGCGTATCGAGCCCCTGGAGGGCCGGCACGCCGAAGCGCCGCAGGTAGGAGACCAGGCTCTCGTCGCCGTCGTGCCCCGAGGGGCGGGTGGTGAACTGGCGGGCGATGAATCCCTCGACCCACGGATGGCCCGACTCGGCGACCTCGGGGGTCGTGCCGTAGTTGCCGATGTGCGGCTGGGTCATCACCACGATCTGGCCACGGTAGGAGGGGTCCGTCAGCACCTCCTGATAGCCGGTCATGGAGGTGTTGAACACCACCTCGCCGAAACGGGTGCCGGGCGAGACGGACTCTCCCTCGAAGACCGAGCCGTCTTCGAGCACGAGGATGCCCGTCTGAAAGGATGAAGAGGTCGAGGGTTTCAAGGCAGGCCGTTCCTCCTGGGGCCGCGACAGGGTATCATGTATCCGCTTTCATGCATTGAGGAGAACCTGTATGCGGCATCCACGTCGATTTGCCCGCCGGTCGGGCCTGGCGGCCCTGGCCTTCCTGGCCCTGCTCACCCTTGCCCCGATGACCGTCCTGGGCTACACCGTCTACCTGAAGGACGGCTCCACCATCACGGCCAAAAGCAAGTACCGGATCGAGAACGGCCGGGCGATCATCACACTCCTGAACGGCACGCAGAGCTTCGTTCCGGCGAGCCAGATCGATGTCAAGCGCACCGAGGAGGCGAACCGCGACGGCTACAAGAGCGCCGTGGTCCTGCCGGGCACGAGCCAGGACGTGAGCACGCCCACCGCGCCGGTCAAGGACAAAACCCTGGCCGACCTCATCACCCGCAAGGAGGCCGCTCCCCATGAGCGGCCGGTGAGCCGGCGCGAGACCGTCTCGGGCACTTCGGGGCACCTGGTCAAGACCCGGGCGGGCTACTACGACCTGGCCACCCTGGGCCGCAAGCCCTACTCCCACCCCGACGTCACGGCCGAGATCCAGCAGTTCTTCCGCGGCCAGGGCATCGAAGGGGTCGAGATCTACGAGGGCTCCCAGGGGGACCGCCCGCTGCTCGAGATCACCACCAACTCCGAGGGCTCCGTCTTCAAGGCGCTCACCACCACCTCGACCGCGCTGCTCCGCCTGCGCGACCGCTTCCCGGCCCAGGTGGCGGCGGTCGAGCTGCTGTTGACGACCCCCGCCCGCGAACGGGCCGGCCAGTTCGTCATCACCCCGGAGATGGCGACCGAGCTGGTCTCGAAGAAGGTCGACGTGACCTACTTCTTCGTCAAGAACGTCCAGTTCTGATCTGTGATGAAATCTCCCCCGAGAGGGGGAGATTTATGGGCAAGATCGGCAGGATCGTCGTCGGCGCCCTCCTGGTGGCCGCCACACTCGGAGTCATTCACGCCTGGTTGAACCTGGGATTCGACCCGTTGCGCACCCTGGGCCTCAGAAAAGAGGTGGCGGAGGAGACCCGCTTCAGGGTGGGCTTCCTCCCGGTCACCTGACACCTCACGTGCCCCGTTTCCGATTGGATCCGCAAGAGTCTGAACGGGAAGGGGTTGTTCGAACCCGTGAGGTTCAGCGGCTGGCCGGAGCTCAAAGAAGCGCACATCGCGGGGCAGCTCCCGGCGACGTTCATGCTGGCGCCCATGGCCATGGTGCTGCGCCAGCAGGGGGTACCCGTGAAGATCGTGTACCTGGGGCACCGCGACGGATCGGCCCTGATGGTCCACAAGGACTCGGATATCCATGACTTCAAGGACCTGCGGGGCAAGCGGGTGGCCGTACCGAACCGGTTCTCGAACCAGTTCCTGATGATCTTCAAGGCCCTGAAGGACCGGAACATGGCCCTGGAAGACATCCAACTCGTCGAGATGCCGCCGCCCGACATGCCCGCCGCCCTGTACGCCCGGGCGGTCGACGCCATCATCTCGGGCGAGCCGTTCATGGCACAGACGGAGCTCGACGGCTACGGCCGCGTGCTCTACCAGGCCAGGGAGCTGTGGCCCAATTTCATCTCCTGCGTCCTGGTGGTCAACGAGACCTTCCTCCAGGAGCACCCGGACAAGATCCAGGAGCTGGTGACCGGCATCGCGAAGAGCGGCCTGTGGCTGGAAGGCGGCATGGACCACCGGATGAAGGCGGCGGAGGTGGTGGCCTCGCAGTACTACAACCAGAACCCGCGGCTGCTCCGCTTCGTGCTCTCAAAGCCTCCGGACCGGGTCACCTACTCGAACCTGCGGCTGGCCCGGAAGGAATTCGAGCACATCGAGGAGCTGGCCCTCGAAGCGGGTATCCTGGAGGGGCCGGTCCCCTTCGAGGAGTACGCCGACACCCGGTTCTCGGAGAGAACGGCAGGCGAAACCGCCTATGCGTGGAAAGGCGACTGAGAGGATGAAGCCCCGGCTCCAGGCCATCCTGCTGCCCCTCGCCGTCGCCGTGGTCTTCATCACGGCGTGGCACCTCGCCGTCCGGTGGTCAGGCTCCGGCATCTTCCCCACCCCGGGCGAGGTCGTAACCGGCACGGTCGAGCTGGCCCAGAGGGGCGTCCTCTTCAAGTACATGCTGGCCTCGCTCTTCCGGGTCAGCGCGGGCTACCTGCTGGCGGTGCTCGTGGGCATCCCGGCCGGCCTGCTCATGGGCTGGTTCCTGCCGGCCCGGCTGGCCTTCAACCCGGCCCTCCAGGTGCTGCGGCCCATCTCGCCCATTGCCTGGATTCCCGTCGCCATCCTCTGGTTCGGCGTGAGCGATCTCGCGCCCATCTTCCTGATCTTCCTGGCGAGCCTGTTCCCCATCACCACCGCCGCCATGGCGGCGGTGCAGAACATCCAGCTCAACTACATCCGGGCGGCACGGAACTTCGGCATCGGGGGTCTCGAGCTGTTCAAGAAAGTGGTCTTCCCGGCGGCCCTGCCCCAGATCCTCACCGGCTTGCGGCTCGCCCTGGGCGTGGCCTGGCTGGTGGTGGTGGCAGCCGAGATGATCGCCGTCAACTCGGGGCTGGGCTACCTCATCATCGACGCCCGGAATGCCGGCAAGCGGTACGACCTCGTGGTGGCCGGCATGGCCCTGATCGGCCTGATCGGCCTCGGCCTCGACTGGCTGGTACGGCGCATGGAGAGGTTGGACGAGGTCCGCTGGGGCCTCAGCCGCTGACCGATGGACACCCGTACCAAGATCGTGGTCCAGGACCTCTGGATGACCTTCCAGGGGCAGGACCGCTCCAAGCCCCCGATCCACGTGCTGGAAGACATCCAGCTCCAGGTGACCGACGGCGAATTCGTCTGTATCGTCGGCCCTTCCGGCTGCGGCAAGTCCACGCTGCTCAACATCGCCGCCGGCTTCCTCCAGACGACCCGGGGCGAGATCCGCATCGACGGCAAGGCGGTGACCGCGCCCGATCCCCGGCACATCTTCATCTTCCAGGAGAACGCCGTCTTCCCCTGGCTCACGGTGGAAGACAACGTCGGCTTCGGCGTCAAGCGGCCGAACGCGGCGGAGAAGAAGAAGGTGGTCGACCACTACATCGAGATGGTGGGCCTGACGGGCTTCGGCAAGGCCTACCCCCAGGAGCTCTCGGGCGGCATGCGGCAGCGGGTGGAGATCGCCCGCGCCTTCGCGGCCGAGCCGGACGTTCTCTTCATGGACGAGCCGTTCGGCGCCCTCGACTACCTGACCCGCATGAAGCTGCGCTTCGAGCTGACCCAGATCTGGCAGCGGGAGCGAAAGACCGTCCTCTTCGTGACCCACGACGTGGAGGAGGCCGTCCAGCTCTCCGACCGCGTAGTGGTCCTGGGCAAGCGCCCGTCGCGCATCCGCGACATCGTCCCCGTCGAGATCCCCCGGCCGCGGGACCTCGATGATCCCGCCTGCCGGCGCCTGCGCGACCATGTCTTCCGGGTGATGGGGCTCGACCACTCCGGGAAGAGCCTGGACGACGAGACCGGCGCGCTGGCGATCGCGGCCGGCTAAGAGGGGACTTCTTCGGAGTCCCGCTCCCCTTCCAGCCCCAGGTACCGCTCGACGGAGACGCCGACGCGGCGCAGGAAGCGCTGGCGGTAGCTCTCGACCTCCCCGACGGCCTCGTCGAGGAAGATCCGCTCCACCCGGAACAGGGGGACGAACATGGTGGAGAGCCCCAGGGTCTGGTCCCCCTGGCGAGAGGCCTGGGCCATCCAGTCGTCGAAGCTCGAGACGTTGATGCCGCGCAACATAACACCCGCGATGGCCAGCTCCTGGAGGATCCCCCAGAACTTCTCGGTCGGGTTGATCAGGTGGACGATCACCAGGGAGCCGGGGCGGATCACGGCTCCTCGGACCCTTCTCCGTGTTGGGACAGCTCCAGCAGCACCCCGCCGGTGCTTCTGGGATGGACGAACTGCACCCAGCAGCCCCCGGCTCCCCGGGTCGGCTCCGGGCGGAGCACCTCGAAGCCGCTCTCGCGCAGGCTGTCGCTGGCGCTCCTCACGTCATTGGTGGCGAAGCTCAGGTGGTGGATGCCAGGCCCGCGCCTGGCCAGGAACTTCCCCACGGGCGAATCCTCGGACAGGGGCTCCAGCAGCTCGATCCGCGTGCCGCCGCAGGGGATCATCGCCACCCGCACGCCGTCGTACGGCACCTCTTCGATGGCCTCCACCCGCAGCCCCATCGCCTCGTAGACCTTGCGCGCCTCCTCGATCGAGCGGACGGCGATCCCGACGTGGTCAATCTTCTCGATCATGCCATTCTCTCCTCGGTCAACCCGTCGGGGCCGGCCTCCACGCGGGCGTCCTCCAGGACTCCGCTGAACAGGCGATCCGCCACCCGGTAGGGATCGAGCCGCTGCTGGTGGCCCCGCTCGACCTCACGGTCCACCCCGAGCACGCGGTCGGCGGCGGCCACGACCCGCTCCTTCAGGATGGTCTCCACCCGCAGCCGCAGGTGCGAGCGGCGGCGTTGGTCGATCTCGCCGCTCTCGACCAGGTGGCGGTAGTGCTTCTCGATCTGCTCCAGCACGAGGTCGATCCCCTGCTCGCGGGCGGCCACAGTCTTCAGGATCGGGGGGAGCCACGCGCCGTGCTCGCCGATCGACAGCATCATCTCCAGGTCCCGCGCCGCCCGCTCGACCCCCTCGCGGTCCGCCTTGTTGATGACGAAGACGTCGGCGATCTCCAGGATCCCCGCCTTGATGGCCTGGATGTCGTCCCCCAGGCCGGGCACGGTCACCACCACCACCGAGTCCACCGTACGCACCACGTCCACCTCGTCCTGCCCCACGCCCACGGTCTCGACCAGCACCCAGTCGAAGCCGGCGGCGTCCAGCAGGTCGACCGCGTCGCGCGAGGCGCGGGCGAGCCCTCCCATGGCGCCGCGGGTGGCCATGGAGCGGATGAAGACGCCCGGGTCGGTGTAGAGGGTCTGCATACGGATGCGGTCGCCCAGGATGGCGCCGCCGGTGAAGGGGCTGGTGGGGTCCACGGCGAGGATGCCGACCGTCTCGCCCCGCTGCCGGCACAGGCGCGCCAGGCGGTCCACAAGCGTGCTCTTGCCCGCGCCCGGGGGGCCGGTGATCCCCACCACCCGGGCCTTGCCCGTCTCGGAGTAGACGCGGCGGATCAGCTCGCGCTGGCCCTCGCCGCCGTCCTCGATGATGGAGATGCCCCGGCCCAGGGCCCGCGGCTGCCGCTTCAGGATGCGCGGGACGAGCGCTTCGAGAGCGTCCCCGAGATCGCCGGAATGCCGGGCCCGCAGGGCCATTATTGCCTCTTCACCGTCAGCGCCTCTTCAGGAGGTGGCGGGCGATCACCAGGCGCTGGATCTCGCTGGTGCCCTCGCCGATGGTGCAGATCTTGGCGTCGCGGTAGTACTTCTCGGCCCGGTAGTCCTTGATGAAGCCGTAGCCGCCATGGATCTGGACGCCCCGCTCCGAGCAGAAGACCGCCGTCTCGCCCGTGAACAGCTTGGCCTCGGAGGCGAGCCGCGAGACCCGTTCGCCGCGGTCCATGGCCTCGGCCGCCGCGAAGGTCAGGGCCTCGGCCGCGGCAATGCGCGTGGCCATCTCCGCCAAGGCGAACTGGATGGCCTGGAACTGGGCGATGGGCTTGCCGAACTGCTCGCGCTCCTTGGAGTAGGCCACCGACACGTCGAAGGCGCCCATGGCCGTGCCGAGCCCCAGGGCGGCGATCGAGATGCGGCCGCCGTCCAGGATCTGGAGGGCCTGCACGAAGCCTTCCCCCGGGTTGCCCAACAGCCGGTCGTCGGAGACAAAGCAGTTCTCCATCACCACCTCGGCGGTGTCCGAGGCGCGGATGCCGAGCTTGTTCTCCTTCTTGCCCGGGCGGAAGCCCTCCATCCCCTTCTCCAGGACGAAGGCCGAGATGTTGTGGCCGCGCGAGCCGCCGGCGTCCGTCACGGCGAAGACCACGCAGATATCGCCGACGCTGCCGTGGGTGGTGAAGGTCTTGGAGCCGTTCAGGATCCAGCCGCCGTCCACCTTCTCGGCCCGGCTACGGGTGCCCGCGGCGTCCGAGCCCGCTCCGGGCTCGGTCAGGCTCCAGGCGCCGATCTTCTCGCCCTTGGCGAGGGGCACCACCCAGCGCTGCCGCTGCTCCTCGTTGCCGAACTTGTAGATGTGGTTGGTGCACAGCGAGTTATGGGCGGCGACGCTGATGCCGACCGAAGGATCGATCCGCGACAGCTCGGTGATCACGATCACGTATTCGACGTAGCCGAGCCCGGCGCCGCCGTATTCCTCGGGGAAGATGATGCCGAGGAAGCCCAGCTCGCCCGCCTTGGCCATCACCTCGCGGGGGAACTTCTGGGCCTCGTCGATCTCCTCCACGATGGGATCGACCTCGCGGCGGGCGAACTCCCGCGCGGTCTCCTGGATGGCGCGCTGCTCGTCGGTCAGGGAAAAGTCCACGAACGTTCTCCTCTTTCTGGGGACCCTCCGGAAAGAGGGCGCGGGCGATGCTATCGCGGCGGCCCGGGGATGGCAACGCGGCTGAATTTCACTGAGGCATGCCGACGGTGATCCGCAGGTTGCCCGGGTGGACGTGGCGCCGTGCGGCTTCTTCGACGGCGCGGCGGTCCAGGTCTTTCAGCTCCTTCTCGCGGTGCTCGGGGTCGTCCAGGGGGAGGCCGTACTCCATGGCTTCGGTCAGCAGGTCCGCCCACTGCCGGGCGGTCTCGCGGCGGAACGGCTCGCGGCCGAGGAGATAGGCGCGGGACTCTTCCAGCTCTGTCGTCCGTGATGCCGTCCTCGACCAGTCTGGCGATCTCCTCGGCCACGCCGCGCTCGGCCTGCTCCACGGTGGCCGGCGAGGTGCCCACGTAGGCCACGAGACGGCCGGGATCGATGCCGGCGCCGGAACGGTCTGGGCGTAGGCGGTGTAGGCGAGCCCCTCACGCTCGCGGATGCGGGCCGGGATCCGCCCGGTCAGGCCCGCGCCCGAGCCCAGGACCACGGCCAGGACCTCCAGGGCGGCGTAGTCCGGGTGGCGGCGGGGGACGGTGATGTGCCCGACGTAGAGGTGGGCCTGGTCCTCGGCGTCCGTCTTGACGATCCGCCGCTCTTCGAGACCCGCGGGCTGCGGCGGCTCGGGGTATGAAACGGCGCCGGAAGCCCGGCCGTCCAGCAGCTCCAGGAAGCGGCGGCGGACGGCGTCCTCGTCCACCGTGCCGGCCACGGAGGCGATGATGCCGTGAGCCCGGGCACGGTGATGGAACTCGGCGCAATCGGCCGGGGTGAGGGCCAGGAGGCTCGCCTCGTCGCCGTGCAGGGGCCGGCAGCGCGGGTGGGGCGCGTAGATCTGATCCAGGAAGCCCCAGGCCGTCTTGACCTCCGGCTGGTCGGCCAGGCTCTCCAGCTCGGCGGCGGCCTGCCGGGCGAGCCAGGCACAGCGGTCTTCGGGGAAGGACGGCTCCAGCATCAGCTCGGCGGCCCACTCCAGGGCCAGCTCCCAGTCGCCGGCCAGGGCGTCGATCGAGACGCCGATGCTCTCGAAGGCGCCGTTGCTCTGGAGGATCATCCCCTTGCCCTCGGCGTCCTCGGCGATGCGCCGCCAGTCGCGCCGCCGGGTGCCCTCGGTCAGCATGCGGCCGGTCAGGAGGGCCTGGCCGGGGATGGGCTCGTGCCGCGCTCCGGCCGCGAACGAGAGCCGGACGGCCACCACGGGCGCGCCCTCGACCCGCCGCACCCGCAGCTGGGGGGCCGGCGTCATGATTCCCTCTCTTTCAGGAGGCCCTCGATGGCATCCACCAGCACGTCCACCTCCTCCCGCGTATTGTAGTAGTGGGGAGAAATCCGGACGACGGGGACCGGCGCCCCGTCTTCGACGTTGGACGCGCTGGTGTTGATCCCCGCCTCGCGCAGGCGCAGGACGACCGGCGTTGCGTCCCGGCCCACCACCTCCGCCGTGGCGATGGCGCACAGCCGCCGCCCCCGGTCGGCGATCCGGATTCCCGGCAGGGCCCCGAGCCTCTCCCGCGCGTACGCGGCGAGCCCCGCAGCCCGGCCTCCGCCCTCTTCGATCCCTACTTCCAGGGCGTACCGCGCCGCCTCGCCCATGCCGAGCACCAGGGCGTAGGGGAACTC
Organism: uncultured Acidobacteriota bacterium; assembly: GCA_963832495.1. Lineage (GTDB taxonomy): Bacteria > Acidobacteriota > Thermoanaerobaculia > Multivoradales > UBA5704 > DATARR01. The sequence continues at coordinate 80,071 of CAWHUF010000011.1, forward strand.
CCAGTTCTCGAAACGGCGGGCTCCTTCGGCGAGCTTGAAATCATTGTCTCCCACGCGCTCGGCACCCCGCATGTCCACGCCCAGGGGATAATCCCCGCGCTCCAGGGCGCGGTCGGAGACGTAGAGGAAGCCGATCCCCCGCGGGCCGCGCAGGAACTTGCGGGCGGTCACGCCCAGGTAATCGCAGCGCAGCCGGCCCACGTCGATGGGGATCTGGCCGACGGCCTGGCAGGCGTCGACGAGGTAGGGCACGCCAGCGGCCTGGCAGATCTCCCCCACGGCCTCCACGTCCTGCACCAGGCCGGAGTTGGTGGGCACCCAGGTGACCGAGACCAGCCGGCAGCGCGGATGGGTGGCGAGCCGCCGCAAGGAGTCGGGATCGACTCCGCCTTCGGGCAGGTCCCGGCGATCCGACCTCGACGCCCCGGCGCCGGGCCAGGGCCTGATACATGATCTGGTTCGAGGGATAGTCGCTGCGGGTGGTCACCAGGACGTCGCCCGGCTCGAAGTCGAAGGCCGAGAGGGCCTGGGAGACGGCGACCGTGGCGTTCTCGACCACGGCGACGTTCTTGCCCGGGCACCTCAAGAGACGCCCCAGGTGGCCGTAGACCTCCTGGATCCGCTCGGCCGCCTCGTCTGCGGCCTCGTAGCCGCCGATCTCCTGCTCGCGCCGCAGGTGGCCCAGCACGGTGTCGATCACCGGCCGGGGAGAGAGCGCGGCGCCGGCATTGTTGAGGTGGACGCGCCCCGCGCACCCGGGCGTGTCCTGGCGCCAGCGCTTCGGAAACTCATGGTGAGGCGTCACGATTTCGGCAGCGACCAGCCGATCACGGAGCCGCGCTCGGGGCGGAGGTAGCGTTCGGCGACGTCCAGCAGGCGGTCGGGTCCGGTCTCGAGCAGCCGCTCCAGGTGGAGGTCGAGGTGATCCGAGGTCGAACAGGGCGAGGGCCAGCCCCACGGAGAGGGCCTGCTGATGGACCTTCTCGTGGCCGAAGACCCAGTCGGCGGTGGCGATCCGGCGGCAGCGCTCGACCTCCTCCTCGGCGGGCGGGTTGCGCCGCAGCTCCTCGAGGAGCTCCAGGACGCGGGCCTCGACGCGGGCCGGCTCCACGCCGGGCACGACCTCGGCGGCGATCGTGAACAGGCTGGCGTCCAGCCCCTCGGAGACGTCCGCCGTCACCCAGACGCAGAGCTGCTCCTCGTCCACCAGGGCATGCTGGAGGCGGCTGGTGCGGCCGCCGCCCAGCACGGTGGTGGCCAGGCGCAGGGGCCGGATGGTCGGGATGGGAGGCCGGTGGCGCCGGCAGGGCCAGCAGCATGCGCGCGACCTCGCCCTTGCGCCGCTCCAGCCGCTCGAGCGACGTGGGGAGCACCGTGGGCGGGTTCGGCCCGCGGCGGCGCTCGGCGCCCGGCCGAGCAGCCGCCCCAGGGCCTGCTCGACGGCGCTCAGGGCTTCCGTCGCCGATGTCTCCCGCCACCACCAGCACGGCGTTGTCCGGCCGGTAGAAGCGGCTGTGGAAGTCGCGCAGGTCCTCGGGGCCGGTGGCCAGCAGCTCCTCGCGGGTGCCGAGCACCGGCCGGCCGTAGGGATGGGGACCGAAGAGGCGCTCGTGCACCGCCATCTCCAGGGCGTCCCAGGGCTCGCTGTCGTACATGGCGATCTCTTCCAGGATCACCTGGCGCTCGCTCGCCACCTGCTCGGGGTCGAGCGTCGAGGGTTGGCCATGCGGTCGGCCTCGATGGTCAGCGCCTCGGTCCAGCGGTCGGCGGCGAAGTTGAAGTAGTAGGCGGTGGCGTCGTGGCTGGTGAAGGCGTTGTTGACGCCCCCGAGGGCCTGGGTGCGGCGGTCGATCTCGCCCGGGCCGAAGCGCGCGCGAGCCCTTGAACATCATGTGCTCGAGGAAGTGGGCGACGCCGCCGTGGCCCGCGCGGCTCGTCGCGCGTGCCGGCGCGGTAGAAGAGGGCGCGAGGTGACGACGGCGCCTGGCGGTTCTCCAGCAGGCAGACGGTCAGGCCGTTGTCCAGCCGCTCCAGGCGGAGCCGGCCGGGGAGCGACTTCAGGGTCGGCGGCGCTTCGAGGGTGCGAGCTCGTGTCGCTCATCATTCTCCTCCCGGCGAAAGGTCGACCTCGATCCTCTCGCGCTCCTTGTCCGCCGTCTCCGGAGACCTCCACCAGGACATCGTGCCGGCGGTGGCCGGGGGCGATGATCGAGATCCGGTGCTTGCCGGGAGACAGTCTCAGCAACTCCCGCGGCCGCAGACGCCCGCCCGAGTACTCGCCGGGCCTGGCCCACCGGCTGGCCGTCCACCAGCACGGCGGCGCCCGGGCGGCTCGCACGCGGAAGGAGACGCCCTCGCGCACCCGCAGGGTCTGGAGGTCGGAAGCATCCACCTCCTCGGCCGCCAGCGGCTGCAGGCGGGCCGATGATGGTCGCCACTGCCGCTCGCGCCCGCCTCGACGGCGATCGGCAGCTCCTTCATGCCCGGCTTGCGGATCTTGACCAGGTATGTGCCCGGAGCCGGGGAAGGTGTAGGTGCGCGCCCCCTTCTGGCCGCTCCACTCCTGGGCCTGGCCGATGACCCGGCCTTCCACCAGCACGTAGGCGTCCGGCGGCGTGACGCGGAAGGCGACCGTGAGGCCGGTGCGGATCGTCTGGTCGGCCTCCGGCAGGGTACGTTCCGGACTCAGGCTCAGGCTCCTCCTCGGTCCGCAGGGGCCGGAGCGGCAGGCTCCGGACGTCGGGGAGGCGAGCCGGCTCCACCGGACGGGGCCGCTCGGACCACGGGCTCCCTGGGCGCCGGGGTCACCTCGGGCCGGCTGCCCGGAGTCGGCAGCGGCACCGGAGCGCGCGGCAGGCCGCTGGGCCGGCGTCGGCGGTGGGGTCGCCATCAGATCGGACGGATCGGTCCGATCGGTCCGATCCGTCTGATTCCCTGGAGTGGAGACCGGAGCCTGCGTCTGGGTGCCGGGCTCGGCAGGGGTCGCTTCAGCCACGTCGACCGGCGCCTCCGGCTTGGGCCGCGCCAGGATGTACCAGGCCCCCGCGACGACCGCCACCAAGCAGAGGACAGCCACGACCGGCACCCAGATCAGCGACCGCCTTGGAGCGGCAGGCCCCCGCAGCGATGACCGAGGGCGGCGGCGGCGTGGGAGTCCGCGGCAGAGGCGGCGGCACGCTCGGAGTCGTCTCGGGCGATGCCGGCACCGTGCCCCGGGTCGAGCGTAGAGCCGCAGGCGGTGGAGGTGGCGGCACCGCCACCGGAGCCTCTGCACCCGTCGTACGGCGGGGCAGCACGTAGGTGGCGTCCATGGGCCCCGTTCCCGCCGGAGCCGACAGCGTCTCGTCCGACAGCTCGCGCTCGATGGCCGCCAGCTCCCGGGCCACCTCGCCCGCCGTGGCGATGCGCTCGTCGCGGTCCTTGGCCAGCATGCGGCGCAGCAGCTCCTCCAGCCGCGGCGGCACGGCGCGCAGCTCCGAGACCGGCGGCGGCTCCTTGTGCAGGATCTGGTAGACCAGCGTCGTGATCGTGTCGCCGTCGAACGGCCGCTTGCCGGAGAGCAGCTCGTAGAGCACGACGCCGAGGGAGAAGATGTCGCTGCGGCCGTCCAGATCCTCGCCGCGGATCTGCTCGGGCGAGAGGTACTGGGGGCTGCCCATCACCGAGCCGGCCATGGTCAGCTCCGTGCTCTGGCCGGCCATCTTGGCGATGCCGAAGTCGGCCACCTTCACCCGGCCGGCGCGGTCGAGCAGGATGTTGCTCGGCTTGATGTCGCGGTGGACGATGCCCTGGCGGTGGGCGTAGTCGAGGGCCTCGGCGGCCTGGCGGACGATGCGCAACACCTCGCGCAGGCTCAGGCGCGCGCCCGAGCCTCGAGCCGGCCGGCGAGGTCCGTGCCCTCGACGAACTCGAAGGCCAGGAAGAGGAGCCCCTCGGCCTCGCCGGCGTCGAACAGCGTGACGACGTTGGGATGGAGCAGCCGGCCGGCGGCGCGGGCCTCGCGCAGCAGGCGCTTCTTGCGGTCCTCGATCTCCTGCGGCCGGCCCACCAGGCGGACGGTCTTGATCGCCAGCTGGCGCTCGATCTGGGGGTCCTCGGCGAGGTAGACCTCGCCCATGGCCCCGGCGCCCAGGAGGTGGACGATGCGGTAGCGGCCGACGCTGCTGCCGCCCTCCAGCGCGTTCACGGCTTGGCCTGGCTCGGATCCGGCACGATGCCAGCGGGGTGGTGTCTGCGGCGGCGGGGGCGGCTCCTCGAGCGGCGCGCCGGCCATCTCCCCCTCGTCGCCGGTCGCCACGTCCTCCCGCTGGTTGAGCAGAGCGCTCGCCTCCTCGGCCGCTCGGCGGGCACCCGGATGCGCACGGTCGCCAGATCTCCGACCTCGGTCGGGAACTCGCTGGCGTGCAGCGACTCCACCTCCGCCTCGATGCCGCTGCTCTGCAGGAAGCCGACGACCACCGTGGCCTCCTCCTCGGTGCCCACGATCTTGACGATCTCCCAGTCTTCAGCCATTCGCTCCTCCAAGCTCAAAGCGGAATCATATCGTTACTTCGTAACCGGAGCCTGAGGCCCGCGCCGGGACGGGCTCCGTGACGTCTTCAGGCTTGTGCAACGCCGGAGCCCACGTCTCCATGGACAGCCCCTCCAGCGTGTAGGGGTCGAGCTCCTGGCGCGGGTACCAGTGGCGGCTGTGCTCGGCGAAGCGCTCCAGCGCGTGGTGCCAGCGGTAGTGGGAGACCACCATCGACTTGCTCGTCGACCCGGATCCAGTTGCAGGTGTTCCGCTCCCGCTCGCCGCCGCGGCCGCGGTTCGAGGTCGTCGTCCCCGAGTGGAGGATGACCACCGGCGGCCGGCCCTTGGGGTAGAACTCCTCGGAGTTGCCGATGTAGGCCTGGTGCAGGTGGCCGGAGAGGATCAGGTCGACGCCCGCGCCGCGAGAACAGGTCGATCGCCTCGTAGGCGTTGGCCAGCACCCGCTGGGTGCCGAAGTTGGGCGGCGGGATCAGGTGGTGGTGGGCGACCACCACCTTGAAGACCGTCTCCGGGCGTCTGCTCGAAGAGCTCGGCCACCTCCAGCAGCCGGCGCAGCTTGATGCGCCCGTCCTTGAGCGTCCAGCCGAAGGCCGTGTTGATGCCGACGACCAGCATGCTCGTCGTCGCGGTAGACCGGCTCCAGCTCCGGGCTGAAGTGCTTCCGGTAGCAGCCGAAGGGGTTGAAGACCCGCTCCCAGACGCGGTAGAGCGGCACGTCGTGGTTGCCCGGCACCGCGAGCGTCGGGCACCGGGATGCGGTCGACGAACGCGCGCGCCTGCCTGGAACTGCTCCGGCTTGGCGCGCTGGGTCAGGTCGCCCGAGAGCACGACCAGGTCCGGCCGGTGGCGCTCGATGAACTCCAGCACCCCCTCGGACACCCGGGGCAGGTGCGGGGGGCCGAAGTGGACGTCGGAGATGTGGAAGATCGTGCGCACGCAGCGAGCTCAGCCGATCCTGACCCGATGAGATGGCTGACGTTGCGCGAGACCTCGGCCGCCGCGTAGCTCGACACCGCGCGACAGGATCTCCGGCCCGTGGCTGCGGCCGATGAGGAAGCCGCCGACCGCGGCGAGCAGCGAGCGGCCGGGATCGGATAGGTCACGCACCAGCCGCTCCCAGTCCAGCCCCTCCGGCACGATCTCGTCGATCAGCTCGTCGACGATGGAATCCCGCTCCTGGTCTCATCTCGTTCACGATGCTCTTCCATCTCCTCTCCTCTCTTAGACGTCGTCGTCGTCGCCGCGCCGCCGCGCGCACCAGGCCGAGCAGGAAACCGACGCCGGCGGCGATCAGCACCGCCTTGCCCGGGTTGTCCCGCACGTAGAGGCTGACCTCGCGGGAGAGGTTGCCCGCCTCGGAGCGCACGCCTGTGTAGCTCCGCGCGGCGTTCTCCGCCACCTCGCCGTAGGTCTCCCGGGCCCGCTCCGCGCCGCGGCGGATCTCGCTGGAAGCCCGCTCGGCGCCCCGCCGCACGTCGTCCGAGACCTTCTTGTAGCGGTCCTGGACGTCGTCGCCCAGCTTCTGGAAGCGCTCGCGCGCCGTCGACTACGACCCTCGGCGCCGCCGTCTCACGCGCCGTTTCGGCATTCTCCGGCATCGTCCCGGATCTGGTTCTTTCGGCCATGGCTGCCTCCGTATCTGCTGAAAATCGTGAATAGAGCCTGCCGGTGTCTGCCTGGCAGGAGCTCGACCCCGTAGGTTTAGCAGGAATCATGCCTCCGGAGGACCCCGGCTAGCGCTCTGTCCCGCCGACGAGAGGAGAGCGACCATGGCCACCGTCACCTTCTACGGCGCCTGCGGGTGCGTCACCGGCAGCTGCACCCACCTCTCCTGGGGGGAGCACCCGGTCCTCGTCGACTGCGGCCTGTACCAGGGCGACGAGGAGCTGGAGCAGCGCAACTGGAGCCCGTTCCCCTTCCGGCCCACCGAGCTGACCGCCGTGGTCGCTCACCCACGCCCACCTCGACCACACCGGCCTGCTGCCCCGCCTGGCCGCCGAGGGCTTCTCCGGCCCGATCTACTGCACCAAGCCCGAGCCGCGGCCTGATCTCCCTGGTGCTCCAGGACGCCGGCGAGATCCAGGAGGAAGAGGCCCGCTACGCCCGCCAGCAAGGGCTACAGCCGCCACGCCGATCCCGCGGCCCCTCTACACCGACGAGGACGCCCGGCGGGCCCTGAAGCTCCTGCAGCCGGTCCGCTTCGACGAGGAGCGCGAGCTGTTCCCCGGCGTGCGCCTGCGCTTCCGTCCGCGCCGGCCACCTCCTGGGGCCGCCAGCCGTCGAGATCACCGGCCAAGGGGTCGGACGGCGAGCGGCGCACCTGGTGCTTCTCGGGCGACGTGGGCCGCTACGGCGTGCCGATCCTCAAGGACCCCGAGCCGCCGCTCGAAGCCGCCCGCCGCCCTGCTCCTCGAATCCACCTACGGCGACCGCGCGCCACGCCGAGGAGGACCCGGCCGAGGCCCTGGGCCGGATCATCGAGGAGACCTTCGCCCGCGGCGGCATGGTGATCATCCCCGCCTTCGCCCTCGGGCGCACCCAGGACGTCCTCTACCACCTCTCGGCCCTGGCGGACGCCGGGCGGCTCGATCCCCCGACCGTCTTCCTCGACAGCCCCATGGCGATCGACGCCACCGAGATCTACGACCGCGCCGAGGCCGAGCACGACGAGGACAGCTGCGCTGGCCGCTCGGCAACGATCCGCTCGGCACCGACCGCTTCCAGCGCATGCCGCACCGTGGACCAGTCCAAGGCCCTCAACACCCGCAGCGAGCCCGCGGTCATCGTGGCGTCGAGCGGCATGGCGAACGGCGGGCGGGTGGTGCACCACCTGCTCCACCGCCTGGGGGACCGCGCGGAGCTCGGTCGTGCTTCGTCGGCTACCAGGCGCGCGGGCACCCGCGGGCGGGCCCTGGTCGACGGCGCCGAGACCGTCGCCATCCACGGCCAGACGGTCCGGGTGCGCGGCGCAGATCCACCAGCTCCAGGGCCTCTCGGCCCACGCCGACCGGGACGAGCTGCTGCGCTGGTGCCAGGCCCTGCCCGGGCCGCCCGCAGCGGATCTTCCTGAACCACGGCGAGGACCCGCCGCGCAAGGCGCTCGCCGCCGCCATCGCCGACGAGCTGGGCTGGCCGCGCCCGCAGCTGCCGCTCACCGGAGAGACCGGTGCCTTGGTAGATGTGGAGACGTCCGGCGACGCCACCGTCGCCGGCCTGCTGCCGCCGCGACGACGGCGGTCCCTCGCTCGCCGGCAAGCTCGCCCGCTACTTCCACCTGACCTTGCGCCAGGCCTACGAGGACTGCGATCTTCCTCACCGCCTCGGCCCTCGCCTTCGTCACCGTCCTCTCGCTGATCCCGCTGCTCACCGCCTTCTCCTTCGTCGGCGCGCGGGTCTTCAGCCAGTACCCGCAGCGGAGCCTGGAGGTCTTCGTCCAGATCCTCCCCTACTCCGAGAAGAGCGTGGTGGACAAGATCGGCCGAGTTCCTCGACCAGGCCGAGACCATCCACGGCTTCGGGGTGGTCGCCTTCTTCGCCACCACCCTCCTGCTCTTCTCCACCGTCGAGGAGACCCTCAACCGGATCTGGAACGTCTCGCGACGCCGGCCCCTGCGGGTGCGCCTGTTCTCCTTCCTGCTCCTCCTCTTCTGGGGACCGCTCCTGGTGGGCGCCACCTTCTCCAGCCTGATCGTGCTGCGCCAGAGCCCGGCGTTCCGGCGGCTGCTCCAGGAGTCGGTCCTGCTCAACGTGCTGCCCTTCCTCGCCATCGTGGTGGGGCTCACCATGCTCTACTGGGTGGTGCCCTACACCACCGGTGCGGCTGCGCAACGCGCTGGCCGGGGGGCTGCTGGCGGCGCATCCTCCTGGAGATGCTGCGCCAGGGCTTCGCCTCCTACGTCGAGGTCTTCCGCAACGTCAGCGTGGTCTACGGCAGCTTCGCCTTCGCCCTGCTCTTCATGATCTCGATCGAGCTGACCTGGACGATCATCCTCTTCGGCAGCGAGGCGGCCTACACGGCCCAGCACTTCCCCTGCTGCGCCCGGGGCCTGCACCGCCATCCGCCGGTGCAGGCGAGCCTGGGTGGGCCTGGCCGCCCTGGTCCTGATCGCCCGCCGCTTCGCACCGCGGCGAGCCCGCCCTCTCCCGCGAGGCCCTGGCGGACCGCCTGAGCCTGACCACCCGAGGAGATCGAGCGCATCCTCCACCCCCTGCTCACCCACGGCCTGCTCAAGGTCTACGGCGACTACGGCTACGGCCTCGCCCGGGACCCGCAGGGAGATCGAGGTCGAGAGGGTCCTGGCAGCCTACGACCACCGGGCGCAGCGGGGGGCGGAGCTGGTGGGCGGGGAGATCGCGGGGCGCCTGGAAGAGCTGATCGGCGCCCAGGCCTCCGCGCGCGCTGGCACCTTGGGGAACCTCTCGGTCGCCGATTTATTGGTACCAGCGTTGGTACCAGCGTTGGAACCAGCGCCGGAGCCCCCGTTGGCATCGCCCTTGCCAGAACCAGCCCCCCCGGGTACAATACCCGCCTCCCGCACCGTGGGGCAGTAGCTCAGCTGGGAGAGCACCACGTTCGCAACGTGGGGGTCGAGGGTTCGAATCCCTTCTGCTCCACCATCAATATCTCCAGTCGATACTTCTCGCCGGCTTGCGCAGCAGGATCCTCGCGAACAGAGTCGCGCCGCTATACGTGACAGCCCTTGGGGAAGGGTATACAGTTTCGTAACGCACCTCTCATTGACGTTGTCGAGTGGAATCGCTCAGCTCGGGAGAAGGCCCATATGGATCTGGCGCGTGTTGGACCGTATCGCCTCGAACGGCGTCTCGGAGCCGGCGGGATGGGAGAGGTCCACGAGGCGTACGACGAGCGCTTGGACCGCCGTGTTGCCCTGAAGCTCATCCGGCCGGATCGCGTGGAAAGCGCCGCTGCCCGTGAGCGGTTGCGCCGCGAGGCGAGGGCAAGCGCACGGCTGAATCATCCGAACATCGTCCAAATCTACGACATTCTCCAGACGGAGGAAGCCGACTGCATCGTCATGGAGCTGGTCCAAGGCGAGACGCTGGCGCAGCGGCTCCGGCGCGGCCCCCTGGACATGGGCACGGCGCTCCCGGTGGCCCGCGAGATCGCCGCGGCTTTGGAGGAGGCGCACGCGGCCGGCATCGTGCACCGCGACCTCAAGACGGAGAACGTGATCCTCACACCGGCGGGACGGGCCAAGGTTCTGGACTTCGGCATCGCCAAGCATCTCGCGTCGGGAGGGGAGACCTCGCTGACGGTCGCGGGGGTGATCATCGGCACGTGCCGGGCCATGTCCCCGGAGCAGGCCCAGGGCCACGAAATCGATGCCCGCTCAGACCTCTTCTCGTTCGGCACCCTGCTGTACGAGATCGTGACGGGCAAGTCGCCGTTTCTCGCCAGCCCCGAAACCGCCACCTTATTGCGCATCTGCCACTTCCGCCAGCGGCCGGCCCGGGAGGAAAACCCGGAGGTGCCCGAGGCCCTCTCGGTCCTGATCGACCGGCTGCTCGCGAAGAATCCGCAGGACCGGCCGCCGAGCGCCTCTGCCGTCGTCCAGGAGCTCGCGAGGGTCTACACCCAGCAAGCCGGCAGGAGCGCCCCGGAAGGAGTCACGAACCCGGGCACGCCCTCGTCGTTGGAGCTGACTCTCGCCACGGACGTGATCATCCGCTTTCAGCCGTCCGCCACCGGACCGCACGAGGCCGGCGGCGAGCGCCGGCAGGTTACGGTGGTGGACTGCGGGCTGGTGCGGGTCGGCGGCGGAATGCCCGACCTCGAAGACCTCCTCGCGGGAATGTCCTGGATCGAGCCCGCGGCTGATGAGGTGGCGCGGCGCTACGAGGGCTCTCCGGGACCCGCGGCCGGCGACGGCGCACAGATCCTGTTCGGCTATCCGCAATCGCACGAGGACAACGCCCGCCGCGCCGTGCTGGCGGCCTTGGAGCTGGCGGCGGTCGCCGCCAGGGACGACGGCCTCGCTGGCAGCGGCCTCGCCCTCCAGATCGGGATCCATACAGGACCTCTGGTTGCTGCCCGCAAGGAGGGAAGCGACCGCGTCGATCTGGCCCTCGGCGAGACCGCCCATGTCGCCGCCGTGCTGCGCCGGGGTGCCGGGGCCGGCGCCGTGCTGATGAGCGAGGCGACCCATCGCCTGGTCGAGGCTTCGTTCGACTGCGAGCCGCTGCCGGTCCCTCTCCAAGCGGGGCCCGGCCGGCCGGTCGCCGCCTACCGCACGCTCGCCGACCGTGGCGTCGGCAGCCGGGTCGAAAGCGGCGAGATCGCGGCCTTGACGCCCATGGTGGCGCGCGGCCGGGAGCTCGAGCTGCTGCTCGACCGTTGGGCTCTGGTGGAGGAAGGGCGGGGGCAGGTGGTGCTGCTCGCCGGCGATGCTGGGATCGGCAAGTCGCGACTGCTCCGTGAGCTGCGCCAGCGCCTGGCCCCCGGCGCGCCGGTCTGGCTCGACGTGCGGTGCTCGCCCTTTCATCGCAACAGCGCGTTTCACCCATTCCTCGAGGTTGTGCGGCGGCGGCTCGGCGAGGAGGCGGCTCCGGCCGACCAACTCTCCGCGCTCGAGGCGCTGCTGGAGGAGCATGGATTCTCCCTGGCAGAGACGGTACCCATGTTCGCGGCGCTGCTCTCGCTGCCGCTCGGCGAGCGGTATGCACCCCCCTCCCTACCGATCGAGGGCCAGCGGGCAAAGACCCTGGAGGCTCTGGCCGGGTTCCTGCTCGCCGAGGCCGAACGCCGGCCAGCGCTGCTCACTGTCGAGGATCTGCACTGGAGCGATCCTTCGAGCCGCGAGCTGCTGGGGGTCCTGATCGAGCAGGTGGCGGCGTGCCGGATGCTCGTCATGATCACCTTCCGGCCCGAGCTCCAGCCTTCCTGGGGCCACCGCTCCTATCTCACGCAGTGGACGCTCGGTCCGCTGACCTGCCGGCAGTCCGAGGAGATGGTGGGGCATATGACCGGAGGCCGGAGGCTGCCGGCCGGCATCGGGGAGCAGTTGATCGCGAAGGCGGACGGCGTGCCGCTGATCCTCGAGGAGCTGCTGAAAGCGGTCCTGGAGAGCGATCTCCTGCGGGAGGGCGAGCACGGGTACGAGATGGCCGGAGCCCTTCACGCGTTCGAGATCCCCGCGACGCTGCGCGACTCCCTGACCGCCCGGCTCGACCGTCTGGGACCGGGCAAGGAGGTCGCGCAGCTCGCCTCCGTGCTGGGCCGCGAGCTCTCTACGAGCTGCTCGCCGCGGTCTCGCCCTGGGATGAGGCCTTCCTGCGGGCCGAGCCTCGACCGGCTGGTGGACGCCGAGCTCCTCTACCGGCGCGGACTGCCGCCGAAGGTGCGGTACCTGTTCAAGCACGCGCTCATCCAGGACGCCGCCTATGCCTCGCTGCTGCGCGGCAAGCGCCAGCAATGGCACCGGCGTATCGCGGAGGTCCTGGAGCGGCACTTCCCCGAGAGGGCCGAAGCCCAGCCCGAGCTGATGGCCCACCACTACACGGAGGCCGGCCTGCAGGAGAGGGCGATCGAGCTGTGGACGAAGGCGGGCGAGTTGGCCAACCGCCGCTGCGCCAACCTGGAGGCTACGGGACACCTCGGCAAGGGGCTCGAGCTGCTGGCCGGGCTGCCGCCATCGCGGGCGCGCGACCGCCGGGAGCTGGCGCTCCAACTGACCCTGGGCGCGGCACTGATCGCCGCCTGCGGCTACACCGACCTCTCGGTCGAGCGCGCCTATTTGCGGGCGCAGGAGCTGGCCGAGAAGGTAGGGGACGCGCCGGAGCACGTCTGGGTCCTGCTCGGGCTCTACGTCAATCATCTGGTGGGAGGAGACGTGCCGGGAGCCCTCCATCTCGCCGAGCTCCTGGTGCGGCTCGGCGAATCCGGCCAGGACCCGCTGCTGCGCGCGGCGTCCTTCGTCTGCCGCGGTCCTGCCCGCTTTTATCTGGGCGAGCTCGCGGAGGCGCTAGCGGACCTGGAGCGAGCCGGCGAGCTCGCTCCGGCCGACGCCTCGGCCTTCCTCCTCAATACCGGCACAGACCTGCGGATGCTGGCCCTCGTCTTCGGCGCGCTCGTGCTCTGGTTCCTGGGCTACCCCGAGCGCGCTCTTCAGCGCAGCCGCGAAGCCCTGGAACGCGCCAAGGAGATCGCCCATCCGCACTCCCTGGCCTTCGCCCAGATCACCGCCGCGGTGATCTCCCAGTACCGGCGCGACGCCGGGAACGTCCGCCGCCTGGCTCGCGAGGGGATCGAAATCTGCGAGCGCCAGGGGTTCCCTCATTGGCTCCCCGAGGCCGTCACTCTGGCAGCCTGGGGGGCGGCGCAGGCCGGCGAGCCCGGCGAAGCCGATGCCGTCGCCCTACGCCGGACGATCGACGAAGCCGGGGGGGTGGCCCACGCCTATCACCTCTCCCTGCTGGCCGAGATCCTGCTCGCCCAAGGCCAGCGCGAGGAAGCGGCGGCGACCCTGGACGAGGCGCTGGCCCGCGTCGCGCCCCGCGGCCGGTGGTATTGGGAGCCGGAGATCCTGCGGCTCTGCGGGGAGTCGTCGCTGGGTCGGGACGGCGACGAAGCCGAGGCTGAGCGCGCCTTCGCGAAGGCCCTGGATCTCGCTCGGCAACAGGGGGCGCGAGCGCTCGAAGCTCCGCACCGCCCTGAGCCTCGGACGGCTCTGGCGGCGTCAGGGCAAGAAGGCGGCCGCGCGCGACCTCGTCGCACAGGTCCACGGCGCTTTCACCGAGGGGCTCGATACCTTGGACCTACGGGACGCCCGAGACTTTCTCGCCGCCTTCACTGCGCCCGTCCCCGAGACGCCGGGGGCGGGTTGAACAGGATCTCGCGCCACCGCTGAGCCAAGGCGAGGTCGTCGCGGCAGCCCGCGAGCCAAGCCCAGGGATAGGGACCCGACAGGAGCCTCTGCCGCAACTCGCTCCAGTTGCCGCAGCCATGGGCTGCGGCGATCTCCGCGGCGGCGAGCTCGCGGTCGCCGGGCCGCGGCGCGAGGCCTTGGCGGCGCGCCTCCCCGGCGGCCTCGCGCACCGCGCGCCAACGGAACAGCTCGGCGTCGAGCTCGCCGGCGAGCTTGAGCTCCGCCCACAGCCGCTCGGCAAAAGCCACCTCGTCCGCCGCCGCGGCATTCCATAGCTCGAGGCCCAGGAGGCGCAGGACGGCCGGCTCTGCGGCGGCCGGCCCCTGGTCTGGCCCGAGCACCGCCGCCAGGAGCGGCAGCCGCTTCCGATACAGGCGCAGCCGCTCCGCGAGGCCGGAGCCCGGATCGGCGGCTGCGATGGCCAGCAGGTGAGGAGTGGCCCGCCCGCAGAGGAGCTGCCAACGGCCGAAGGCGAGCCGGTCCTCGCGGCTGGCGTCGCCGCCCAGGGGCGCCGGCTGGCGCTCGCGAGTGCGGTCGGAGGCCGCGAACGGCTCCAGACCGTGGCGGGGCCGATCACAGAGATGGGGATCGGCTGCGCGCCAGCGCGCCACCGCGCGCAAAGCCCGGAGTGCATCGCCGCGCTTGAGGTCCCAACCGGCGAGCCGGCCGGCCAGGCCGCCGTCCGGATCGGCGAGGCCCGCCGCCGCGAGGATGCCTGGCCAGCTCCGCTCGGTGTAGAAGGTTTCCTCGGCCGCACGCACGGCCTGCCCAGCGGCGGACCGGTCGAGCAGCCCGCTACGGACGGCCCGTGCCAGGGCATGGCGGACGTTGATCAAAGGGACCGAGAGGGGGCGATATCCGTCCTCGGGAGAGAAGACGAGGGCCACCTCGTCGTCCGAGGTGAGGCAGCCCCGGCGATAGAGGCGGTAGATGGCGCCGATGCCGCGCATGCCGGCGGGCCAGCACTCGGCCGCTCGCAGAGCGCCCATGCTCGCAGCGCCCACGACCAGGGCACCGTCGGCGAGGATGTCGAGGACCTCCCGTGGCGAAACCGCCTCCTGTTGCAGAAAGACCCCGTCGAGCATCACGAAAACCGCGCCGCCGCGCTCGCGGTCCCGGTAGAGGTCGCCGCGGCGGACCGGCGGCCGAAGGGTGGCGCCGGGTAGCGCTGCCTCGGCCTCGCGGCGCGACAGGCTCGGCCCGGCATAGACAATGGGATCGGCAGGCATCGGACGCCGGCTCCTCGGCTCCTCTAGAGCAGGTGCCGCAGACACCGCCAGCCCACCCGGCGCCGGTTGACGGCGAAGCAGGCGAGACCCGGCACCCGCACCCGCACGGTGGCGAGACCGAGATCGGAGCGGGTCAGGTCCGCAGCGATCGCCTGGCGGAACCCGGCTGCCGCCAGCCTCTCCAGCAGGAAGCCGAGGTCGTCGCGCAGGTCACAGGAACGAAACGAAGGGATGCGGGAGAAGGAGATCCGGCGGCCCGGCACCCGCTGCCGCAGGCGCTCCCGGCGGCTGCCGGCGCGCACGCTCTGGAGATGGACGTTGAAGGAGTCGCGGGCCCCCTGGATAGTGCCCAAGCGGGCCTGCACCGCTTCGGTCAGCGCACGCAGGACCGCGGTCGCCGCCTCGGGAGCCGTGCCCCAGCCCACGAAGTGGCGGACGGCGGGCCCATCCGGCGTGGGGTACCCTGGATCGGTGAGGACGGCCCGGAAGGTCGCGACCTCGACGTCGCCGGTCAGGCTCTGGATGAGGACGCCGAGCCCATGCGCGCGCAGCCGTTCGGCCCAGGCGCCTGCAGCCTCCGGCAGGGTCTGCAGGTCGATCGCCGGCAGCGCCGGCCGGGGGTCGTACGGATCGGCGTAGAGAGTAAGGAATTCGAGCTGGCTCCAAGCGTCGCGCTCGATCGCCTCACAGAGGGCGTGGACGACCGCCTCGAGGTGCGTGTTGCCGGCGGCGAGACCATTGGTGTCCACCTCCCGAAGGATTCCCTCGGCGGGCGGGTTGAGTGCCAGATCCGCCGGCAGGAGGACCGGCTCATCCGCCAGGAGGTCGTGTCCGGCCATCCAGGAAAACGGGAGGTCCGGGGCATAGGCGCTGTCGTCCGGCAGGTCGAAGGCCGTGGGGTCGACAGGCCGCGGACCGGACTTCGCCGCCAGCTCCCGGAAGCTCGCCCGCCGGATCGCTCCGAGGGGCGCGGCTTCCGCCGAAATCCGCTCGACCGCCTCCATCAGAGCGCTGATCCGGGCGCTCACGGCATCCAGCCCCTTTCCCATGTGAGTCGTGAGGTCGCGGGCGAGCGGGGTGACCGCCGCGAAAACCGGCAGGCGCAACGGGTCGAGAGGGGTGAGATCGGAGAGGCGGGTCACCGGCAGCAACGCAGCGACGGCGCGGACGCGCCTCTCGGTCTCCTCGGTGGACACGGTCCGGCCGGCCGGAGCAATTTTGAGGCCGGGAAGAAAATCCCAGACAGATCCTGATGCAGGCTGTGCCACGACAATGAGGGACGATAGCATGCCGCCGTCCTTGCCCCCTACAAAGTTTTATGGTAGAAAAGTATTCATTGCCGTTCAATTTCAATGAGCTTTTCAGGCTCGGAATGTGCTCGAGAGCGTTTCAGTAAACCCTCGCGAGCGGGAGGATTTCATGGACTATCCAGCACGGATCCAGGCTCTGATCAACCTGGAGATCATTCAGGAAGAAAACGACCTCTCGCCGCATGCGAGAAAGGTCCTCAGGGAGATGGCGGACGCCGAGTTCGACGTCATGCTCCTCGCGCGTCAGGGGCTGCAACTTCAGGATCGGGCGGTCTACGACCAAGCCCTCATTACCATTGCCTTCTGAGGCCCCGGCGGTGGAGACCGTGGAGAGTAGCCCCGGCGGCGAGTTGAGTGCTGAGGTCCACCTCAAACGCCGCTTGGTGAGTGCGCGGCTGTGGGCGGCCGAGCACCGGCTCTGGACCCATCCCAGGATCGCCGATCTCTATCCCGAGATCCTGTTCCGGATGCACTGCATGGCACGGGCGAGCGTGCCGCTCATGGAAGCGGCCCGCGACCGCCTGCGGCCCGCGGCGCCCCGCGACCGGGTCGCCGCGGGTGTCGTCGACTACCTGGACGAGTTGATCGCAGGGGAGCAGGAGCATGACGACTGGATCCTCGAGGATCTGGAGGCGCTGGGCCTGCCGCGCGAGGAGGTGCTGGCCCGGGTGCCGCCGCCGACCGTGGCGGCCCTGGTGGGGGCGCAGTACTACTGGATCTTCCACCATCATCCGGTGGCCTTGCTGGGGTTCATCGCGGTGGTCGAGGCCGATCCCCCGACCGTCGACCGGATCGAGTCCATCATGCAGCGGACCGGTCTGCCGCGCGACGCCTGCCGTCACTTCCTACGCCACGCGGTGCTCGAGCCCGCGCACAACCGTTTGCTCGAGAAGACTCTGGACAGCTTGCCATTCACCGCCGAGCACCGGAACGCGATCGGCGTGAACGTCCTCGGGACACTGAGCATGCTCGCCCAGTCCGCCGAGGAGATCCTTGAGCTCCAGAGGATCAAAAGCCTCTAGACGGCCCAGGAGTCGGACACCGCCCTCCGGGCTCCTCGACGGCCACCTCAACGCTTCCACATCAGCTCTGCCGTGACCGGCAGATGGTCCGAGGTCTCGACCGGCCAGGCGCGCGAGGCGCGGACCTGCCAGCCGTGGTCGGCGAAGATGTAGTCGATCTGCTCGTTCCAGAGCGGAAAGGTCGGGCCGATCCCCTGTGAGGCGAGCTGCGCGGCGTTCTCGCGGCGGAACGCCTCCATCTCCGGCGAATTCGGAGCCGTGTTGAAATCGCCGGCCAGGATATAGGGGTGGCGGCTGGCGCGGACCTCTCGCGCGAGGCATTGCAACTGTTCCGCGCGGATCTTCGAGTTGAGGCGGCCCCACGACGTGAGGTGCGTGGCGTAGAAGGTGATCGTGGCCCCGTCGATGCGGATCGTGGCCTCGAGGAGCGCCCGCGGCTCTCCGACGCACGGCAGCGGATGCACCTGCGCCTGCACGATCCGGCCGCGGGTGAGGATCGCATTGCCATACCCACCGCCCCACGGACGTAGCTCGGGGCGAAGTAGCCGTGGAGCCCGGTGCGCGACTCCAACTCCGCGAGCTGATCGCGGAAGCGCGCCTGCCACGTCCCGCGATGCACTTCCTGCAAGGCCACGATGTCCGGCTGGAGGCGCCGGATCGCCTCGGCGATGTGCCGCACATGATCGCCGTCGATCAGCTCATCGTGGCCCGCGATGTTGTAGGTCATCACGACGAGAGGCCGGCGCTGCGGCGGAAAGCCGGTCCGCTCCGGAAAGCTGACGAGCGTGCCGTGCTCGTCGCGCGTCACCAGGCGAAGGCTCGGATCGACCGGCCGCGGCCGGCACTCGCCGGAACGGACGGTATAGACGGCGAAGACGCGGTAGAAGAAGACCAGAAGGAGGACGGCGAGCACGCCGAGGATCAACCTTCGCTTCATGGCTCTTGTGGCGGTCACGGCGGCGGCGCCTTCACCGGAGGCTTACGCCTCAGCTCCTGGACAGCTCCTCGCGCAGCCAGGCCCGCGCCCGCGCCCAGTCGCGCTGCACCGTGCGTAGCGAGATGCCCAAGGCCTCGGCGGTCTCCTCCTCGGAGAGACCGGCGAAGTAGCGGCACTCCACCAGGCGAACCAGCCGCTCGTCGCGGGCGGACAGGCGCTCCAGGGCGCGGTCCAGGTCGAGGAGGCTATCCGCCTGCCGCTCCACCGCGATCTGGGACTCGTCCAGGGTGACCGGCTGCTCCTCGCCTCCCCGCTTGGCGGCCGCGTCGCGGCGGGCGTAGGAGATGATCACCTGGCGCATGGCGCGGGCGGCCACGGCCAGGAAGTGGGAGCGGTTCTCCCAGGCCACGCCGGCGCTCCCGGCGAGCTTGAAGTAGGCCTCGTGGACCACGCCGGTGGCCCCCAGCGTCCGGCCGGTGGGTCCGCGGCGCATGTGGGCCCGGGCGATGCGGCGCAGGTCTTCGTAGACCAGCGGCACCAGCCGGTCGAAGGCTTCCCGGTCCCCAGCGCTCGCGGCGTTGAGCAGACGGGTTACTTCATGGGTCCCGCTCATCAAGACTGTCCCTCCTTCCTCCCCGCGATTCTAGGGGAAGGTCAGGCCCCCGCGACCTTCCCGAGCCATCTCGCCAGGAGCATGAGCAGGATCAGCAGGGCCACGGCGAAGAAGTACAGCACGCCCAGCACCAGCGCCCGTCCCAGGCGCTCCTTGCCCGAGGCGAGGGCGATCAGGCCGCCGGCGAGCTCGGTCAGGTAGACGGCCGGCACCAGCACCAGGACCGAGCAGGAGACCTGCCCCGTGCCATAGCGATTGAAGAGAGCGGCGCACAGGCCCGCGAGGGCGAAGTCGAAAAGGATCACGAACAGCACCGCCGGCCAGACCGGCAGCTCGGGTGGCGGCATCCGCCCCTCGAACACCGCGATGGCCCGGTCCGCCTCGGTGGGGGCATGGCCCGCCTTCACCATCTGCGCCCGCAAGGCCTCCCGGGGAAAACGGCCGCTGTTTTCCGCCAAGTAGGCGAGAAGGGCTTTGAAATCCCGTCGCGACATGAGGAAGGAAGAATAACCGAGGGGGCTCCGTCCCGCGGCCGGAGCCCCTGCCCCTCTCCTGAAGCCCCTCTCCTTCAGGAGAGGGGTTGGGGTGAGGTCAGCCCGGCAGGACCTCGAAGCCCAGGGCCGTGCCATTGTCCCGCACGCGCTGGTCGAGGCTCAGCAGGGCCAGCTCCGGGACTAGAGAGCGGGCCGCCACCGCCGTAGCCAGATGGAGGGAATCCAGGGACCGAACCGGCTCCTGGGGGAACCGGCGCCGGGCCCTCTCCAGGACCTCCCCGTCGAGCTTCAACAGCGTCCACCGGGAGGTGACGTTCTCGAGGAGGATCCGCCGCTGCCCCACCTCGAACTGAGAGAGCTGCCCAGCGGCCTCCGCCTTGATCAGAGCGCGATGGCACTCGACGAGAGTGAGGTCCGAGGCCAGGACCATCTCAGCGCCCGCCAGGATCTCCTCCAGCAGTGGGCCCGGAGCCTCTCTGAAGAGCCAGGCGAGCACCGCGCTCGACTCCGCGTAGAGATTCATCGGTCACCCCGCAGCCAGTCGAGGATCTCGGCCGAGGAGACCGCCGATGCCACCGCAGGCAGCCGCGGATACGCCTCCGGTCCGTTCGGCTGGAGCGGCAGCCGCACTAGGCCCCGGCGCGCCATCTCCACCAGCTTCGGGTACTTCCGCGCCAGCTCGCTGTCGGGCTCCGGCGGCCGGAGCTCCGCCACCACCTGCCCACGATCGGTCACCATCACGGTCTCCCCCTCCCGGACCAGCCGGATGTATTCGCTGAGACGGTTCTTGAGCTCACGGATGCCTACCTCTCTCATGGACCCTAATGTAGCCTCAAGTGGCCACATGGTCAAGAGCCGGACATTTTTTCCCGGCGATTGGAAAGGACGTAAACGCCCCAGTCCGGCAACAACAACGCCTACATGGCCGACAACTCCTGCGGCTGGCTCGACTGGACCCGGCTCACCACCCACCAGAAGACCTACGACTTCTTCCGCAAGCTGCTCGCCGTGAGGAAGAACCATCCCGGCCTGCGCCGCTCGTACGCCGTGGGCGGCTCCGACCACGACGGCGACTTCTACAAGGACCTGGGCTGGCACGGCACCACGCCGGACACGCCCGACTGGAGCTCGACCTCCCATGCCCTGGGCTGGCTGATCGACGGCTCCAGCGCCGAGACGGGCGGTCTCTCCGACGCGCCGGACCTCTACGTGGCCTCCAACTCCTACTGGGGGAACCTCACCTTCACCATCCCCACCGCGCCCAACGGCAAGTGCTGGTGGCTCCTGGCCGACACCGCCGACTGGGCCGAAGGCACGGGCAACGTCTACTACGACCCCACCGTCTCCGCCTGGAATTCGCAGCCCCTGCCGAAGGTGGGCGGCACCACCTACGGCGTCCAGGCCCGCTCGACGCTCGTGCTGGCGGCCCGGCCCTGCAACTCCTCCGAGGCCATCCGGGTCGACTTCACGGTGAACGGCTTCACCACTTCACCGGGGCAGGACCTCTACGTGGTGGGCAGCGCTCCCGAGCTCGGCGCCTGGGACACGTCGAAGGCCGTCAAGCTCAACTACGTGAGCAGCAGCCAGTGGAGCGGCCCCGTCTTCTTCTTTGCCAGCAAGGGGTCGTCCCTCCAGTACAAATACATCATGAAGCAGGGTGGCTCCGTCACCTGGGAAGGCGGCTCGAACCGCAGCTATACGGTGCCGGCTTCCGGGTCTGGGAGCCGGAACGACACCTGGCAGCCGTAGGCCAGAACGGGAGCAAGGACAGCAAGGACGAAAAGGACCTCAAAGACTTCAGGGACAACAACTCTGCTGTCCTTGAGGTCCTTGGTGTCCTTGCTGTCCTTGGTGTTCTACGAATCCCGGTGCACCATCCCCGGCGAGAACGCAGGCAGGCAGACGTCTCGACACAAGGCCACCGTCACTTCTTCCCCGGCACCAGGGCCACGATCCGCACCGGCCCGCCCGAGCCGCCCGCGATCTTCATGGGCAGGGCGATCACCCACGCGCCCGTCTCCGGCACCTCTTCCAGGCTCGCCACGTTCTCCAGGCCGGGCACGTTCGCGCCGTTGGCGATCTGGTGGACGATGAAGTCTTTGGAAGGGCCGTGGTCGATGCTGGCGGTGTCTACGCCGATCGCCCCCACTTTGCGCTGCTCCACGAGATAGCGGGCGGCTTCGGCCCCGTAGGAGGGGAAGTGGAGGTTCGAGGCGTCGCTGGGCTTGTCATCCCCCATGTAGCGCTTGCGGTCCGGCCAGCGCTTGCCCCAGCCGGTGCGGAGCAGGACGATGGCGCCCTTCTGGATGGGACCGTGCTTCGCCTCCCAGGCGCGGACGTCCTCGGCCGTGAGGCGGTAGTCGGGGTCCGCCGCGGCCTTGACGCTGACGTCGATCACCACGGCGGGCCCCATCAACTGCTCCAACGGGATCTGGTCCAGGGTGCGCTTGCCTTCGGCGAAGTGGATGGGCGCGTCGAGATGGGTGCCGCCGTGCTCGGGCGTGCACAAGGAATTGGCCGCGTAGAAGAACCCCGCCTCCGTCTTGCCGTACGAAAGGCGGTCCAGCTTGAACGTCGAGGGCGCGGTCGGCCAGTAGATCGTCTTGTCGTCGAAGGCATGGGTGAGATCGACGACGCGGACGCCTTGAAGGTTGAGGGGCGGCTCGGCGGAGGCCCCCTTCACGGCTACGCAAAGGGTCAACAGGAACAGCACGCACAGGCTCCTCCGCTTCATCGAGCACCCCCTTCGGTTACTTCACCAATTACTTCACCAATAGGCTCTTCCCATCCAGATTCGTCGTCGGCTTGACGTCATACAGAGCCAGGATCGTCGGCATCACGTCGCCCATATAGGCGCCCTGCCCCACGTTCAGCCTGACGCTGCTGAAGAGGATGCCCTGGACGAGCGGCGGGTAGACCGAGCAGTGGTCGCCGCTCCAGATCTCGGAGTTGGGCTCGACGATGGTCTTCGCGATGCCGCCCAGGCTGTCCTGCCAGCCTACGCGGTAACCCTCGCTGTTCGAGGGGATCAGGTCCGGGATCAGCACGGGATCGTAGACCCCCTCGTATGCCTCGTCGCGGGTGAAGACGTGGGCCACCGGCTTCTCGCCCGTCGCCTCGTCCACGAAGGCCTCGAGGCCCTGCTTGATCTGCTGCACCAGCTGCTGGTACTCGGCCCCGGAATTGACGATCCCCTTCTCCTCCCGGCCCTTGAGGTTGATGTAGATCTGCCCCAGGCCCAGGGCGTAGGCCCTGGTCTTCGACCAGTTGACGTTGGTGAAGAAGTCCCCCTGGTCGAAGAGGTCATCCAGGTTCTTGCGGCCGGGCTCCTCGCCGGTCAGGGTCATGAAGCCGTTCTTCGCCAGCCAGGTGTTGTAGTTCATGCCCCGGCGGAACGAGGCGAAGCCATGGTCCGAGACCACCATCAGGGTCGCCTCCGGCCGCTTCTGCATCACCTCGCCCACGATCCGGTCCATGTCCTGGTAGGACTGGAGGATCGAGCCCGCCCACTTGGCCGCCCCGTCCGCCGTGTAGAGCGGGTGCTTGGGGTCGAAGAAGCGGAACATCATGTGCTGGACGCGGTCGGTGAACTCGAAGTAGTGCACCAGCACGTCCCAGTCGTCCCGGGCGAGGAGCCCGTGCAGGATCTCCTTGTCCTTGTCCACTGTCTGCTTCACGTCGTCGAGGAACGTCTGCTCGTCGATGGTCCCGGAGGTGGGCGACCAGGTGTCGATCATCCAGCCCCGGGTCTTGAACAGGCCGTAGTCGTGGGCCAGGTCGTGCGCGAAGCCCGCGGGCATGGCGATGCTGAAGCCCGGGGGGAGGTTCTCGGGATCGAAGTCGAGTGGCGAGAGGTAGATCCGCACCTCGGGGTCGATCGACAGCAGCTTGAACTTGCCGATGCCCTTGACCTTGATAAGGGAGTTGAAGGGGAAGGTGAACCGCTGCCAGTCGCTCCACTCGCCCGGCTTGAGCGTGACGTCGTTGCCCGAGACCTGGATGCGGACGCTCTTGCGGTCCTCGGCCACCGTCAGGACCATGGGGATCTTGATGATCTCCTTCGGCCCCTTCTCCTTGGGGAACAGCTCGTTCGGAGGTCCAGGGATCTCCGTCTCGATGGTGCCGCGGTTGTCGACCAGCTCGACGACCTCGACCTTGAAGTCGCCGCCGCCCTTGGGCGTGAAGAAGCAGCTCGGAGGTGAAATAGAAGGGTTTGCCGATGCGCCCCGAGAGGTCCGGCACGCCGAGACCTGAGAGGAGCTCGCCATTGTTGAAGTCCTTGGGCGGGAAGGTCACCGGGATGCGCATCACCGTCACCCGCTTGCCCTGGTCTCCGAGGATTTTCCAGAAGGTGTCGCCCTGCTGGTTGTTGATGGCGATGGGCCGCGACTCGGGCAGCAGGCGTGCCGCCGCCATGCCGGAGCCCACGCCGGCCGCGATGGCCAGGACCACGGCCACGGTCGCCGCGACCACCCAGCGCAGGCGGAAGAGCTTGAGGATCAGGAAGAACAGGAGCGCCACCACGGCGGCCGCGATCAGTCCCACGACCCACCCGTTGTTCGCGCCGAAGAGGAAGTCTGCCCGGCTCGCCTCCCCCGCCGCGAAAGCAGGCGTGTAGGTCTTCGGATCGCGCTTGAGGAAGTCGAAGATGCCGTGCCGCCCCGGGTTGAGGCCGGTCGAGAAGGTGGACCACGAGACCGGCGTCTGCGACGGAATCGTCGGCCGCAGGGGCGAGAAGGTCCCCTGGGACCGGAGCTTCGCGAGGTTCGGGAGCTTCCCCTCGTTCATCCACTGCTCGGTCAGCTTGGCGTCCGCGCCGTCGAAGCCGAGGATGATCAGCTTCTTATCAGATGCTTGGGCGGACAGGGAGGCGGACAGGCAGAGGATCGCGAGGAAGGCGAGGAACAAAGGTCGGATCTTCAATATCATCGTGACGGATTTCCAGAATCGGGAGTTGTCGGAAGCTTCGTAAGCCGGGGATTCTAGCAAACCCGATCCTCAAGCCTCCTTTCGCACGGTCACAACCGTGAATCCGTCGGTCTCGACCTCCAGGTCCGGGTTTCCATTCTGGGCCAGCATGCGCCTCACCAGACGGATGCCGCGTCCAAGCCGCTCCACATAGCCAAGCTCGGCCAGCCAACGGGTGATCGTGGGGTTCCTATAGTCCGCATGGCTGCCGAATTCGCCTTCGCTGGCATGCCCGAAAGGCCCTCCAGGATTCGAGAAGACGATCCGGTCGTCGTACCACTCGACCCGGCCCGGTGCGTTCGTGCCTTCGTAGAGCCGGTGCTGGACGAGATTGCGCGCGAGCTCCTTCAGAGCTTCCAGGGGGTACTCAGGGCGGTAGGGAGTCCGGATCCCCTCGGCAGGCGCGGGGATGCTGGCCAAGTGGGCATCGAGCTGTGCCCAGAGCGCGTCGAGTTGGCTTCCCAAAGGCCCAGCGATGCTCTTGCGGGACGCCACGGGAGAATCCACGTCCGTGCCTCGATAGCGGACGAACTCGATGGTGGCTCCCGGAAAGAAGGACGAGGGATTGTCCCCGAAAAGAAGGACCGCGGCGGCATTCGGAGTCCAGTCGCCCTGGACTTCCCGGCCCAGATCCTTGCGGGTCAGCCAGGCCTCGATCCCAGGAAAACTTTCAGGATCATGGTCGCCTTCCAGCTCCGCCAGGTACATGGGGCGCAGGACGGTCAGCCTGAGGTCTTCGAGGGCGGCTCCGTGGATGAGCCTGTAATCAAAAGGCTGCCGGTTCTCCGGACGGCGCTCCCGCAGGCGGATGAGGTCGGACTCCCGAGCCCGCTCCGTGACGGTACCCTTTCGGACCCAGGCGGTCCCTTCCACCGTTACGACGGGAGGAACAGGGTACGGCTCAATCCGAACGATGAGAAGAGTCTTGCCATCGACTTCGACGGTTTCCATGCTGTAAGAGGGCGTCGGCAAGAGCTTCGTCGAGGAAAACCGGTTCGCCAGCTTCTGCTGCTCCTCATCGAGATCTTTCTGGAGTCCAATCACACGCCCGTCCTTGGCGATCCCGAGGACGAGAAACCCAGGGCGCCGGCTGTCGCCAAGATCATTGGCCAGCGCGCAGACGGCATGGAAGATGTCGTTCACGTCAGCTGTCGACTGCTTCCACTCGACGTGCTCGCTCTCTCCAGTGAGTGCCTCTTTCAGCTCTTCCGGTGTCATGATCCTGAGCCAGGTTCCTCCAGCGGCAACGGGTTCCTTCTACCATAGTCCTCCAGGAGAGCAGAAACCTGTCCGCTGACACTGTCGTATCCGGAAATGACCCGGAGCGCTGACATGAAGAACATTCGATCGACCTCCCGCCCCCTCCTCGTCCTCCTCCTGGGCACCCTCGCCTTGGCGGCCGGAGTTGTCCTGGCGCGGTCCTGGCTGCCCGAGTGGCAGCCTGTGGTGCGCGGCAAGTCCTTCTACATTCAGCGCTACCGGGAGCTGGCCCGGCGGGCGGGGGTGCGTCTGTCTCCCGGAGAGCCGCGCGTAACGTTGACCGTCAAGGAGAAACGGGAAGACCGAGAGGCCGAGACCTTGGACCGCCTGGGAACCGGGCGAGCCGTGGAGCTGGGAGCGGGTGTGCGGATCAAGGTCGCCCATCCCGGGACACCCCCTAGTGCCCAGAGGTCACGGCCTTTCGAGGTCGAGCTGTCTCCGGCAGGGCAGCCTCTGGCTCTGGCGTGGTCGTTTGACCCGGCCATGTTCATGCAGAACGGGCGGCGCAATCCCCCCCTGCCGGCCGCGCCATCCCGGGAGCGCGTCGCGGAGCTTGCCCGCCTTCTTCTCACCCCCGGCGAGCGGCTGGGTCCAAGCCTGAAAGATGAGACCGGTTACGAGCTGCCGGGCAGTGATCCTCCCCAGCGGATCGAAGTCGTAGCGCCCTCCAAGGAGATTGTGGGGATCCACCGCGAGCTCATCGAGGACAAGTCTGATTCCGACGAATCCTCCTTCTGGAAAATGCTCCCGCTGATCCTCCTTGTGATTCTCCCCCGCGTGATCGGAGGCCTGACCGCGGTCGTCCTGTTCTTCCGGCTGATCGCGCGGCGGCGGATCGACTACACCAACGGCCTGTTCCTCGGGGCCCTCAGTTTCGCGGCCGCCATCGCCGGAGCGGCGAGCCTGCCCACGTGGGTGGAGATTTTTGGACAGGCTTTTGAAGCCTTCTTTGTGAGCCTCTTGATCGTGGCCTACTGGTCGGTGGGAGAGTCCTACCTCCGCTCCATTCAACCAGGGTTTGCCACCGCCCTCGACTCGCTGCGCGCGCGCCGGCTGGGACCCCGGGGCGGACGGGCCCTGCTCTTGGGTATCGGGCTCGGTGCGATGCTGGCAGGTCTCCGCCTCGGGATCTCCGCACTGGCCCAGGCGATCCCGAGCGTCTGGACCGGCAGGCCGAGCCTGCGCCTGCCGCTGCTGGGGCCGGAGACTCCATTCAGCGACGGCGCTTTCCTGGCAGCAGCCATCGCCCTCTCTCTGGCCTTCGCCCGGCGCTTCGTCCCGGAACGCTGGGTTTCGTGGATGGCGGCCCTTCTCGGTGGCTTCGTGATGCCTCTGGTCCTGGTCTCGCTGTGGCCGACCCCGGCTTTTTTGGCAGCCAACCTGATGGTCGCCGTTTTTCTCCTCTGGGTCCTGTGGAGATTCGGGCTCACGGCCACCCTCGTGGCGTCGACGGTTTCCTTCCTGCTGCCGGCAGCGGTCTTCTCGGGCCTCAACCTCTCCTGGCTGCCGGTGCACTTCGTAGTGACGGCCGGATCGTGCCTGACGCTCCTCGTCCTGGGCTGGGTGGGCCTCAGCCGTCCCGAACAGATCGAGCTCGAAGGACGCCGGGCCCCTGCCTTCATCCGGAGGATCGAAGAGGAACGGCGGCAGCGCTATGAGCTGGACCTCCTCTCCCGCATGCAGCTCGGCCTGCTGCCCGCCCAAGTCCCCGAAGTGCCGGGATGGGAGATCGCCGTCCGCTCCCTCCTCGCGACCGAGGCCGGAGGCGATCTCTATGACTTCCTGGACGACGAGGAGGGCGGCCTCTGGATCGCGGCGGGCGACGTAGCCGGCCATGGCTACTCCTGCTCGATCGCCCAGGCGATGACCGTCGCCTCGCTCGCCAGCCTCATCCACGTAGACCAGAAGCCTCCCGGCGTGCTGCAGCAGGTCGACCGGGTGTTGCGCAGGAACGGCGCCCACCGCCATTTCACTACCCTCGCCCTGATGCGGCTCGATCCCAGGACCGGCGAGGGACGCCTTGCCAACGCCGGCCATCCCTTCCCCTTGCTTCTAAAAGACGGTGAGGTCTCGGAGATCACCGCCACCGGGCTCCCCCTCGGCCAGGGTCCGCCGCGGGAGTATCAGGAAACGCCGGTCGAGATCCCGCCGGGCGGAGTCCTCGCCTTCTGCTCCGACGGCCTCTTCGAGGGGGCGGACTGGCAGGGAATCCCCTACGGCTACGACCGGCCGCGGGATCTGCTGAAAACGCTGGGAGGAAAACCCGCCGCCGAGATCCTCGAAGCCCTCTTCGCGGACTGGCGCCGGCATCTCGGCGCCCAGGAGCACCAGGACGACACGACAGTGGTGGTCCTCAAGCGGCTTTGACGGCGGGGAACGCCTCGTTCCCCGCTCTCGAAGCCGCCAGACGAAGGGGGAATGGCTCGTTTCCTCAGGGTAATGGGTCATTCCCTACCCTTTCAAAGCCTTTGTGAGGAGGGAACAAGGCATTCCCTGTTCCTCTCAAGGCGAGACGGCCGGGGAATGGAGCGTTCCCCGTCCTTCACGTGAGCTGACGAGAGGGGAACAAGGCATTCCCTCCTGTTCATAAAGCGCGAGAGATGGGGAATGAGGCGTTCCCTCCCCTGAAAACCATCGAAAGGAGGGGAAACAAGGCGTTCCCTCCTTCGAACGAGACGCGAATAGGGGGGGACGTGGCATTCCCCGTCCGCCACGAGGCGTTCCCCCGCCTGGGAGAAGCTCTTTCAGATCAGCCGCAGCTCGCGCTTGATCTCGTTGATCCGGGCCTGCACGTCCGCCCGGTCGAGGGTGCGGAAACGCTCGGGAAGCAGCTCGCGGCTCGTGGATTCCAGGATGGCGCAGAGGATCTGCATCTCCCTTTCCCGGGTGTTGGCCGG
This sequence comes from uncultured Acidobacteriota bacterium, assembly GCA_963832495.1. Lineage (GTDB taxonomy): Bacteria > Acidobacteriota > Thermoanaerobaculia > Multivoradales > UBA5704 > DATARR01. The sequence goes on from CAWHUF010000011.1 coordinate 108,220, forward strand.
GGGGATGAAATCCGTGAAGGCCTTCTGGAGATGCTCGGCTTTCAGCTCGGAGGACTCCGCGGCCTCGGCCTCCAGGGTGGCGCGGACGAGCACGGCTTCGAGGTCCGAGCCGGAGAGGCCGAGGTACTGGTCTTCCGTCGCGACCTCGGAGATGGAGGCCACCTGGGTCTTCAGGCCCAGCTTCTTGAGCATCACCTTGTAGATCTCGTCGTACTCGGCCGCCGTCTCGGGGTAGAAGAGCGGGATGTGCTCCTCGGCGCGGCCCTGGCGCTTCAAGTCGATGGGCAGCAGGTCGGGCCGGGCCGTGATGAGGAACCAGAGGATCTTGCCGCGGTAGCGGGTGTCGCCCATGAAAGCCGCGATCTGGGCGAAGACGCGGTTCTGGGTGCCCGAGTCCCCCTGCTGGTCGCGGTTGCCGAGGGCGGCGTCGGCCTCGTCCACCACCACGCCCACGGGGGTCAAGGAGGCCAGGATCTTCAGGATGCGCTCCAGGTTCGACTCGGTGGCGCCCACCCACATGGAACGGAAGTTCTTGAGCTTCACGCAGGGGAAGCCGATCTCGTTGGCGAAGCACTCCACGAGGAAGGTCTTGGCGCTCCCCACGGGGCCGCAGACGAGGTAGCCCATGGGCACGGCCGCCGGGTTGCCCCGGGCGATGGCGCGGGCGGCGCGGCGCAGGCGGTCCTTCACGGCCGGCATGCCCGCCACCATGGAGAGGTCGTACTTGGGCTCGACGTACTCCAGGAGCCCCAGTCCTTCGGTCTCGATGACTTCCTTTTTGGCCCGGCGCACGCGCTCGCGGGTGAGGCGGTCACTATTGGGGCGGTCACTGGCGTCCGTGCCGTCGAGGATCTGGCCGATCTGCACCCGGGTCATGCCGGCCGTCAGCTCGGCGAGGCGGGCCGTCGGCAGGTCGGACTTGCCGGTGTACCAATCGGGGGAGCGCACGGCTTCGAGATAGGTGAGCCGCTCGGCCGGGTCGGGCCGGACGATCTCGATCTCCCGCGTGCCGTGGGAGCGCACGAGCTTGGGATCGAGCTCCGCCAGGCTCTCGGTCACCATCACGACGATGATGTTCTTGGCCAGCATCACCGGGTCCTGCGACCACTTGCGCAGGTAGACGAGGACGGCCCGGTCTTCCGGCGTGCGGTAGGCGACCTCGGCGGCCGGCACGATGGTCTCGGCGAACGGCAGCAGCAACACCACCGGCCGGGCCGGGGTTTGGGAGGCGCAGTGGCGGAAGTAGGAGTCGAGCAGGGCGAAGCAGTTGGCCGCGTCCCGGGGGAGGCCGTCCGCCCAGGTGGTGCCGTGGACGGCGTCATAGCTGCGCAGCCGCTCCTGGAAGTGGCTGCGCGCCGCCGGATTGGCGAAGCCCAGCCCCTCGGCCCGGTTGTAGGTGACGATCGAGGACCAGCCGGTGAAAAGCCGGCTGGTCAGGAAGTCGTCGAGCGACAGGAAGCGCAGGCCGGAGGAATCCCGCATGGGCACCAGGTCGGCCGGCACGCCGTGCAGCACGAACGTATTCGACTGCTTGGCGTTGACGGCGCGCACCAGCTCCGACGCCCACGGCGGGAGCGAATCGAGGAACACGGCCGGGGAGGCGGCGACGGCTTCGGGCATGGTCTAGCCTACCCGGCTTCCGGCAGCTTCTGCGGCGTGGCCGTGGCCGTGGACTGAGTCGGGAACGGCGCGGCCTCGCGGGTCGGCGTCCGGCTTCTTGAGGCCCAGCTCCACTTCGAACTCGGAAAGCACGCTCTGGGCCTGGATCTGGCGGGCCTTGCGCTCGGTCTTGATGCGTTCCACGTCGAGACCGCCGGTGGCGACTTCGACGGAGGCCTTGGCCTCGGCAGAGCGCTGCTTGATCTCTTCCAGGTACTTTTCGTTGGTGGCCCCCACGCCGTAGGCGTCGAGCTCGGCGAGGGCCGAGGCCGCCTGCTTCATGACCCCGGCCTTCCTCGATTCCTGGATGGCCTTGCGGCTCTGCTCGATCTTGACCCGCAGCTTCTGCTTGAGATCCTCGACCGTGATCTGGGCGTTCTGGAAGGCGTTCGACGCGGCGGTGAGCTGGTCGTTGGTCGCCGCGAGGTCCTGGCGGATCTGCTGGAGGGTCGAGGCGTCGTCCTCGGCGATGCGGCGCGCCTCGGGGCTGCCCTCGGTCAAGGCGGCCTTGATGGAGTTGATGAGCTGCTTCTCCTTGCGCTCGAGCTCTTCTTTCTCCTGCTCCAGGCGGATGACCGTGGCGCGGGTGGTGACCAGGATCTGGTTGAGCTTGGGCAGGGTGTTGCGCATCTCCTCGATGGACTCCTGGAGCATGACCTCCGGGTCCTCCGCGAAGGAGATGAAGTAGCCGATCCATGACTTGAAGACTCGGGCGATGCGTTGGAACATGGGCGTCTCCTATTGGACCTCGAAACGGCCTAGCCCTGGGTCTCTTCCGAATCGGCGGGCACGCCCGCGGTTGCCGGCGGCGGCGGGGGTGCCGCGGGACGGGGCGCGTCCGCCGTCGAGATGGGGTTCTGCTCGACGAAGGGGTTGACGGCGTCGAAGAGCTTGCGCTCCTCGGCGCGCTTGACGATCAGCCAGCGCGTGAGACGGGCCTGGTCGGTCTCGACGGCGATGCGGTTGGCCTCCATCTTCTCGCGGTTGCGGCGGGTGATCTCGTCGATCTCCGCCTGGAGCTGGGCATTGTCTTTTTCAATCTGCCCGGTGCGCTCTTCGAGCTTCCGGCGCAGGAACTCCTCGAACCGGTCGAGCGCCTGGTCGCGCCGGAGGGCGTCCTGGACCACGTCGGTGATCGGCACCGGTCCCGTGGGGTTCATGTTGAGGAACCCGGTGAGGGCCGCGGCCTTGGCCCGGGTGTCGAGCGCGGCGAAGCCCGGCGAGGCGAAGATCTCCAGCACCTTGTGGGCGCTGTAGCCGTGCGCGGGATCGCTCACTCCGGCCGCCCGGTAGATGGCGGGGAAGTCCGGAATCTCCTCGCTGCCCTCATCGTGGCCCGTCTCGGCGGCGAGCACCTTCTCGTCGATGGGGGGCGCCTCGGGGAGGGTTCCGAGGAGATCGCGGATGTCCGTGGGAGGTCCCGGCACCGGCGGCTTGGGAGTCACCAGCGGTACGGCGGAAGCCGTCTCCTCGGGAGACAGCTCCACGAGCTTCATCTTGCTGAGAACTTCCTTGAGACCCATGCGGTTACCTCGCGGAATTGGAATCGTTAGAAAAGCCGGTTTGAAGCCTATGGACCGGGGCCGGGGGTGTCAAGAACGGCCCCGCTCCAAAAGATGCGCTCCGTTGCCCTTTCATTTCAAGCGCGGACGCTCAGACCTCGTAGACCGGCCGGCGGTTGATCCGGATCAGTGTCCGGGTCAACGGCAGCAGGTTGGATACGGACACCATGAGCTGGGGAGTGAGCTCCAACATCTCGCGCTGGGTCAGGGGCCGGATCGCGAAGACTCGCCGCGGCACGCGCGCCGTGGTGGGGTCACAACCTCGTTCGAGGAAGGCCGCCAGGAGCCAGCGGCCGAGGGTACGGCGAGCCGCGTTCACGGTGGGGATTGTACCCCAGGCGCTACTCGCCGCTGGCCTCGATGCGGATGCCGCCGCCGCTCGAGCGCAGCTTGAGGGTGGAGCCGCCGCCGTTGAGGTCGCCACGCAGGGAGGTGCGGCTTTGCTTCCCCAGGGCCTGCACCGGCAGCGCGCATCGCACCGAGCCGCCCGAGGAAGAGGCGTCGATGCTCAGCCGCGTGTCGCGCGCGAGGGTCACGCTCACGCCGCCGCCCGAGGAAGAGAGGCTGCCGCCGGCGCCGTTGCCCTCCGCCAGCACGGCGCTCACCGAGCCGCCGGAGCTCCCGGCCGTCACCCGCCCGCCGGCTCCGTCGATGTGCACGCCGCCGCCGCTCGACTCGGCGGTGACGTCGCCGGTCACCTGCATCACGTCGACCCCGCCGCCGGAGCTGGAGACATGCACGTCGCCGCGCACCTGCTTGATCTCGATGCCGCCGCCGCTGCTGCCGGCGTCGACATCTCCGGCGATGTCGGCGATGCGGAGCCCGCCTCCGGAGGAGCGCACCCGGGCGTTCCCCTTGAGACCGCTGACACGGATGCCGCCGCCGGAGCTCTTGAGGTCGACGCGGGTTTCGCGCGGCACCCGCACCTCGAAATGCAGTTTGCCGCTGTTGTTCCAACTGAACCCCTGGACCCAGCCACCACGGCGGCGGCTGATCACCTGGGCGCGGCCAGGCTCGCTGGTGAGCTCGAAGCTATAGCGGTCCTCGATGTCGTCGTTGGTGGAGGTGATCACCACCGTGGCGGCACCGTCGGTGGCACCGCCGGTCACCGTCACGCTGCCGCCGGCGGCATCGACCACCAGCTCGCCTCCGGGAGCGAGGGCGAGCTTCTGCTGGCGGCGAAAGTCGGCGGACGCCGGAGCGGCGAGGAGGACTCCGAGGCACGCAAGGGCGAAGGTAGCGGCGAGCAGGTGACAGTGGCGCATAGGTCATCTCCTTGAAGATCGGCTTCAACGACTACGACGCTGCGGGACGCCGAAAGGTTTCATGGAAGCGTGTCCTTGGTGTCCTTGACTTCTTCCGCCACCCCTGCATAATTCACCCATGAACGATTCGCCTTCCCCGCCCGCCGCCTCCCTGGTCTTCCAGGTGCTCGACGCGGCGCACGGCCTGGAGGCGCGCCTGGAGAGCGCCCTGGAGGGCGCCGGGCTCTCGCTGGCCAAGCTCGGCGTGCTCTCGAAGCTGGCCGGCGCCGACGAGCCCTTGTCCCTGGGGTGCCTCGCGGGGCTGTGCGCCTGCGTGCGGTCCAACATGACGCAGCTCGTGGACCGGCTGGAGGCGGACAAGCTCGTGGAACGGTTGAACGATCCCAACGACCGCCGCTCCGTGCGGGCCGCCCTGACGGACGCCGGCCGGGAGCGGCAGGCGGAAGGCGCGCGAATCCTCGCCGAGACGGAGCGGGAGCTCTTCACGGCGATGGGCGAGTCCGACCGTGCCGCGCTCACCCGCCTGATGGCGCTTCTCGAGGCGAAAAACTCCTAGACTGCGATGACCGCGATGACTGCGATGAGCGCGAAGACTGAGACCCTCCTGTCCCCCCTCCAACTCGGACCCTACAGCCTGCGCAACCGCATGGTGATGGCGCCCATGACTCGCAACCGTGCCGTCGAGGGAGAGGTCCCCGGCGAGCTCGCGGCCACCTACTATGCCCAGCGGGCCTCGGCCGGGCTCCTGGTCACCGAGGGGAGCCAGGTCTCACCGCAGGGAGTGGGTTACCCAAATACGCCCGGCATTCACACCGACGCCCAGGTGGCGGGGTGGAAGCGGGTGACCGAGGCCGTCCACGAGCGGGGTGGGCGGATCTTCCTGCAGCTCTGGCACGTGGGGCGGATCTCGCATCCCCTGCTCCAGCCGGGCGGCGCGCTACCCGTGGCGCCGTCCGCCATCGCGCCCGCGGGCACGATCCGCATGGCCTCCGGCCCCATCCCGTACGTCGCTCCTCATGCTCTGGAAATCGGCGAGATCCCGGGAGTCGTGGCCCAGTTCGAGGAGGGCGCCCGCCGCGCCCTGGAGGCCGGCTTCGACGGCGTCGAGATCCACGGCGCCAACGGCTATCTGATCGATCAGTTCCTGCGCGACGGCGCGAATCACCGGACGGACGCCTACGGCGGCCCCCCGGAGAACCGCGCCCGCTTCCTGCTGGAGGTCACCGAGGCCGTGGTGGGAGTGTGGGGCGCCGACCGGGTGGGGGTGCGCCTCTCGCCCCTGAACGCCTTCAACGACATGAGCGACTCGGACCCGGCCACGACCTTCGGCCACGCCGCCGGAGCGCTCAACCGCTTCGGGCTGGCCTACCTTCACGTGGTGGAGCCGGTGGGGACCCCGGAGGGCGTGGCGCACCACCTGCGCGAACGCTTCCAGGGAATCTTCATGCTGAACGGCGGCTACGGCCTGGATACGGGGAATGCCGCCATCGCCTCGGGCGCCGCGGACCTCGTCTCCTTCGGCGTCCTCTTCCTGAGCAATCCGGACCTGCCCGAGCGCTTCGCCGAGGGGGCGCCGCTCAACCCGCCGGACCGGAAGACGTTCTACGGCGGCGGCGCCCAGGGGTACGTGGATTACCCGACACGGGAGGCGGTGGCGGCGGGAGTGTTGGCTAGGGTGACCGCGACATAGCCCTACACGGTCGCCGCCGCCGTCTGGTCCCGCCGCCCCCAGGCCAGGTAATCCAGGGTATCCCGCCGGAAGCAGGTGGCCAGGATCACGATCACGGTGAGCGCGCCACAGATGCCGTAGACCAGCGGGACGTTCTTGCCCGTCAGGTCGCCCATGATACCGCCCAGGCCCATGCCGATGGGGGCCAGGCCGCCGCCCAGGGCGGCCATCAGTCCCATGACCCGGCCCCGCAGCTCGGTGGGGGTCGAGGCCTGGGCGATGGCCATGAGGTTCACGTTGACGACCCCCATGGTCAGACCGAACCCGAAACAGCCCGCCAGGGCCACGTACGGAATGCTCATGAACCCGAGAGTGCCGTAGAGGATGGGCGCGATCAGCATGCCGGTGAGGATCGTCCACGCCCGGGCCGGACCCCGGAGGCGCAGGGCGCCGGCCAGCAGGAACCCACAGATGGTGCCGACGCTGAGAGCCGCCATCAGGAAGCCGTACCACTCCGAGCCCTTGCCCAGGTAGCGGTCGACGTAGAAGGGGAAGAGCACGACCACGGGCATGATGAAGAAGTTCATCAGCGAGGCCGCGGCCAGGAAGTAGCGGAATCCCTTGTACTTCCAGACGAAACGGAAGCCCTCCGCCAGATCGCTCTTGTAGGCGCGGAAGACCTCCTGGGAGGTACGCTCCGGCCCCAGCTCGCGTTTGCGCTCCTTGATCCGGATCAGGCTCGCGTTGCCCGCCGCGAAGAAGAAGGAGAGGGTGTCGAGCAGGAAGAGGACCGGCGCGCCGACCACGCGGTAGAGGATGCCGCCGATCAACTGGCCCACGGAGAGCGAAGCCTGGACGGAGAGCTGGGTCATGGAGTTGGCCGCGACCAGCTTCTCTCTCGGCACCAGCTCCGGCATGGTGGCGGACACGGCGGGCATGAAGAAGGACCGGTTCAGGCCGAGCAGCGTGGCGGTCACGAAAAAGCCGACGACGAGGAGCCGCACCTGCTCCGGCATCAGCCACATGGCGGCCGTCATGGCGGCCAGGAGACAGCCGGCGATCAGGTTGCAGACGATGATGATGCGGATCCGCGAGTGGCGGTCCGCGAAGGCGCCGCCGAAGGGGCTGAGCAGCAGGGCCGGCAGCGACGAGAACATCATCACCAGGCCCATGAGGCTGGCGGAGCCGGTCTTCTCCATCAGCCAGAACGCCATGGCCAGGGCATAGGCCTGATTGCCGAGCTGGCTGATGGTCTGCCCACTCCAGAGCAGGAGGAAGTTGCGGTTCAGCAGAGGCACCGGCACCACGGGAACGGAGGCCGCGGCAGGGGCGGTAACGGGGGCAGAGGAGGCTGAGGCGTCCATCTCCATGGCTATACGGCTCCTTGAAGGCCCGCGGATTCTAGCGCGAGTCCACGGCTACATTCCCTAAGTGCCGCTTGCGGAGGCTTTTGAGTCCCGGGACCGCCACAGCCTTTCATTGATGTACACCACCACCGGCTTGCCGGGCCGCAGGAGGTACTCCCGGCGCCGGTAGCGCTCCCGGAGGAGCGGACGCAGCTTCCCCTCCAGGTTCCGGTCGGCGATGAGGATGTCGCCGTCCGGGTGGGAGGGGATCTCGCTGCGGTAGTGAATCCCAGGGAGCCCGCGAAGGTACCAGGGGAGCGGCCAGTCGTGGCGGCCCAGGAGGTGGATGGCGCGGCGGCCTCCCGGAGGGATCCGCCGCGCCGCCTCCCGCACCTCGGCGACCAGGGCCGGGACCTGCCGGCTGGTGGGCACGTAGACCAGGGACAGGCGGGTGTCGTCGAAGCGGAGGAAGGAGACCTCCACGGCACGCCACCCGCTCCAGGCGATCCCCAGAGCGAAGAGGACGGCCAGGGCCATCCGGGCGATCACCCACTGGGGTCTGCGCCATCCCCACACCTCCCGGAAGAGCACGCCCGCCACGAGCACCGCGGGCAGGATCACGTTGAGCGCGAGCCAGGGCGTCTTGTACCGGAGCAGGGAGTAGGCGGCCAGCTGGCCGGCCGCCCAGAGAGCGCAGAAGGTGCCGAAGGCGTCCCGCTTCCGCAGGGCGATCAGCCCGCCCGCCACGGCGCAGGCCACGGTCACGGCCTCGAAGGAGAGCAGGAGGCGCGGGAAGTAGTCCCACGGCTTGGCGTGCCCCGCGCCCTCGACACCCCGGCCCGTCCAGAGCAGGAAGGTCCGGACGGAATCGATCAGCCCCCGGGGGTTCGTGAAGAAAGACGTATAGAGGAGGATGTAAGGCACCGCGAACGCCGCCGCGGCCCGGAGGGCCGTTACTCGCCTGGGAGTCCCCCACATCTCCCGGAGGTCCGGCCGGCCGCGCGTCCAGAGCCGGGCCAGGACGGCCGCGATGCCGAAGACCGCCACGGTAGGCACCCAGGTCTCCTTGACCGTGGCGAGGAGTCCCAGGCAGAAGGCCGCGAGCACGAGCCGCGGCTCCTTCCCCTCCTCCAGCCACGCCGAGACCGCCGCCACCAGCGCCAGGGTCAGGGCGGCCAGGAAGGTCTCGTGGATCAGGTCCCGCCCGTAGTACACGAACGAGGGGGAGAGCGCGAGGAGCCACGCCGCCGCCGTGACCCCCGCTGTACCCAGCCGGCGGCGCAGAGGCAGCAGCAGCGGGATCATGGCCGCCGAGGCCAGGGCCGCCGGCAGCCGCAGGACGAGGTCGCTCTCCCCCAGGAGGGCCAGGAACGGCAGGACCAGGAAGAAGAGGAACGGCCCGTGGAAGTTGTCGGGGTTGTAAAAGATCCCGGCACCTTCCAGGGGACGGGAAGCGAGCCAGGCGTTCACGCCCTCGTCGTGATGGAGCGGCCGGAGGTCGAGAAGGGCAAGCCGCATCGCCAGAGCGACGATGAAAGCCGTCCAGAAGAAGAACCAGCGCATTCCAGGGGAGCATAGCAGCGGCGCCGGACGGGGCACCGCTGCCCGGGTCATGCCAGGAAACCTTACGGGAAGCCGAGGGGGGGCCGGAGGATGCCGCAGGCGCTCACCTCGGCCGAGCAGAGGGTGACGGTGTCATAGGGGTGGAGGGGATTGCCCGTATAGATTCGGACCTCCGAGCAGAAGGTCCGGACGACGGTGTAGCTGGTGACCCGCCAGCTTTCCGCCAGCTTGTCCAGGGCGTTATCGAGGGCCGCCTCCTTCGTCCCGCCGGCACCTACGGCGGTGAGGCCGCAGCGTATGAGGGAGGTGATGGGTATGGCTTCGAGCGCGTAGGCCGGGGTCACGGCGAGGCCGAAGGTGAGAGCAAGAACGGCGAGCAGCAGGAGGCGTTGAAGCCGAAGCATGGGTTCTCTCCTTTCCGCAGGATTTGAGCGAGTCGTGGGTTTCATCAGAAGCCGTTGCTGATGTTGTAACGGAACACCTGGATCGACGTGAGCACGCGGGGGACCGTATCGGTCGGCACCGGGAAAGTGGGCCCAGGGGCGTGGACGAGGATGTCGAGGTGCCCAAAGGGTCCGGAGACGTGGAGCACCCAGCCGTAATCGGTCCGCTCCACGTCGAACCCAGAGGAACCGCTCTGGAGATAGCCGCGATCCAGGAGATAACGCTCGGCAGCCACGGCGAGCGGCAGGGCCGCCGCGGGGACGTTGGCGAACTGAGGCTTCCCGGCGGCGCCCGGCGGCGGCGGCGGCAGCGGCAGGATGGCCGCGCGCTGGGTGATCTCGGTGCCCCCGGCGGCCACCCGGCTGAACGCCAGATCGTCCGCGGTCTGGGCCGAGGCAGCGGTGGCGGAGAGAGCGGCGATCAGCAGGGCGATGAACGTGCGCTTCAACATGTTTTCTCCTTTTCGAGTCGCTGAGGCCGCAAGGCCCCCGGTTCGACCGCCAGAATCGCCCGCCGGATGAGTCAAAGACGTCCACAAAGGGTCAGAAAACGGTCAAAGGAGGCGCTGTGAAGCTTCATTTCGGAGATTTCGTCCTCGACCGTGAAGCCGGGAGCCTGACGGGTCCCGAAGGGGAGGTCCGCCTGCGGCCGCAGGCGTTCCGCATGCTGGAAGTGCTGGCGGAGCAGGCACCGAAGATCCTGTCCCAGGACCAGCTCCTGGACCGCGTCTGGGGGGTCGAGCACCTCTCCCCCGCCTCCGTCAAACAGGCCGTGAGCGAGGTCCGGCAGGCCTTGGGAGACGATCCAGCCCGGCCGGCGATCATCGAGACCGTCCACCGGCGGGGCTACCGCTTCATCGCGGTCATTGAGCGAATCGAGCGGATCGAAGAGGCGATGCGGCCGGTCGTGATCCCAACGCGATCTCCCGCGCCGGCCGCGGCTCCGGCGAAAGGGCGTCTCCGCCTGCGCTTCGCCGCCGTCCCGATCCTGGCCAGCCTCTCCGCCCTGGCCGTGGTGCAGCGCCCGTTGCCGGAGGCGCAGGATCCGCCGGTGACCCGGGCCACGGTGAGGACAATGTCCGCCGGGTTCGCCCGGACGCCTGCGGCTGATCCCGGCGGACTCCGTGGTGCGGATGAAGCGCGAGCTCGCCCTGCCCTATGCCGAGAGCCACTCGCCGGACCGGCTGGCTGGCGCCGGCCGCAATTCTGGCGCCGACCTCGTGTCCGGCTGGAGGAGGAGCTCGCTCTCCAGAGGCAGCTCAAGAACGATCGTGGAATTGCGTTTGCCCTGCGGAGGCTCTCCCGCGTGCTCGCCCGCCAGGAACGGACCGCGGAAGCTCTGGCTTCTCTGGAAGAAGCGCTGGCCCTGACCCGCAAGACCGGCGACGCCGAGGGAGCCGCCGAGACCCTGCTCGCCCTGGGCGACCTGACTCGCCAGGCCGGCCGCCTGGACCGGGCGCGGGAGCATTACCAGCAGTCTTTCGAGGAGTTCCAGCGCCTGAAGCAGACCGCCAACATGGTCTATCCCCTGCTGAACCTGGGCGGCGTGGACGAGGAGCAACGGCGCTTCGATGCCGCCCGCGCCCGCTACAACCAGGCGCTCGCCTTGGCGCGCAAGGCCGACAACGAGTTCCTGGTCGGGAAGGCCCGGGAGGCACTGGCGGGGTTGGGAGGAGCGTAGCGCCCCTGGGAGCGCCGGCATCCCTGCCGGCCTGCTAACTTGCTTTTAAAAAGAAGGAGTTAGTGGGCCGGCAGGAGAGCGGCGGCGAAGGCGAGAACCTGCCGGAGATCCTCCGCCTCAAGCCATGCCATTACACACATCTCGTCTGGGGGGCCGGGGGGAAGCGCCCCTTGTGGGCGCCGGCACGTAGCCACGGGTTTCAACCCGTGGTTACAGAGGCTCGATTTCATTTTCGAGCCCCTTCAGGGGCGTAGCAAGGGCGGGCGGCGCAACCAGACCGCCACCCCGGGCACCACAGCATCGGCGGCGTTCCGCCCCCGCCCATGCCAGCGCCCCTGAAGGGGCCCAGGAATAGATTGCGGCCTCCGTACCACGGGTTGAAACCCGTGGCTACGTGCCGGCGCCCACAAGGGGCGCTTCCCCCCGGCCCTCCAGGCGACTTGTGTGTAATGACATGGCCTCAAGCTCCGGATAGTCCTGGCGCAGATCGTCCCGGCAGAGATTCTCGCGACCCTTCAGGCCGCTGGGTGGATGAGGGGTTTCTCACCCAGGGAATCGGCCTTCGGCCTCATCCCTGGGCTAGAATCTCCCGGCCCGTTGGGCTGGTCTGCCACCGGTTTTGTTAGGTGCTCTTAGTATCAAGCTACACCTGCCCAATAAGCCACTCGTTCAGGGTACTGCCTATTCCAACGATCAATGCACCCACAGAAGTACGGTATTCGTCGGCTACCGTATCGAACCATGTGGCCGGAAAAACGCTATCTTTATACTTGAACTCTACTACCTTAAAGCCTTGCTTTCCAGGAGAGCCCCAGCTCATAGCTAGCTGAGTGGAGACTAGGCTGCGGTGCTTCGTGGTATTGACATAGGCATGGACATACCTAAATGATTCCGACTGAGCAAGCTCTTCTAAAGATCTGACTACAGACGGTGCCAGCTTAGCCCTCTTCAGTGCACAAGCCACCGAATGAAGACCGCGCCTATCTTCGGCGACACTGTCAGGCGGCAACCCTGTCCCTATGAATACCACATGAGCCATGATATCTGCGAGCGAATGGACGGCTGCCGCGCACGCAATGAGGTGCGGTTCAGATTTTACTGCCGCAGTATGGAATTGTTGCCTGCCCTCATCGTTTTCAGTACCCCAGAGACAACGCATCATATTTACCCGAGAGCCTGTGAAAGGCTCTAACAGGTTCTTTAACTCATTGGCGTGATAGCCAGCAATCCCTATCTTCCACTGCACGGACGCAATCGCTGGATGCGCAGTCTCCGCTGCTTCTTCGCCATAACGAGCAGCTATCAGCCTCCTACATTCTTCATTCTTCCACTCAGGCATCCTGTTGCTCCCTTATACGTATAGGGACGTCTGCTCAGTGGAGTCGGCTAACGCTTGACGCTTGAGCGGTCGGCGACCACGGACCCTGCGCACCGAAGCGGTCGCCCGCCGGTCCGCTCCAAGCGAGGGTTGTGCGGGCCATCGTGCCGGCGCCAGAGAACAGCTCAGCCCTCCCCTATAGCCTTGCCCGGACCTGCCGAGCCGGGAAACTGCCAGCCCCTGTGAGTCACGGTGTTTATGACCTTACATGCCAACACGACCGTATGTCGTTGCACCTGGTCGATGTACTGGCAATTCATGGCGCTGTCGACGACCCTCTCCTGGCGATCAACAAAAAACGGTACCGACGCCCCGCTCGAGTTCGGCAACCCCCATGACCCGTGACAAAGAACGTTGCGCACTTCCGACACCTCGCGTAGGTTGGTCAGAAGCTCATCCAGATTCTCGATTGTTGCGGACCCGTGATCGCGCACCGCCTTGCCGTATGCATCAATGCGACCTCTCAGAGGATCCTTGAGCGCCCGCTTCAGCTTCGGTATCCATTTCTCGTACGCTTGCTGTTCATAGGGCCGTGTCGCGGTGAACATGAAGATCGCCTTTCCAAGGATCTCCTCTAGGAATCCGAACGTCGCAACTGCGCGGCCAAGGCTTTCCCAGAATGCTCCCTCATGCATGTGGGTCGGGAACTGTTTCGGCAAGGCGCCCAAATCGACGACGCTACCCGCCAACTTCTTCTTGGTCATGGGCACTCCTCAGGGATTCGACCGCACAACCTCCTGATAGGCGGCTCGCCCCATTTTATTAGATGGGGCCGGCAGGGATGCCGGCGCTCCCAGGGATCTCACGCCGACACTTTCACTAGACACCGCTCCCGCTCCTCCCGCTCCACGTCGATCTTCACGTCCAGGAACCGCTGGATCAGCTCGATCTGCGTCATGGCGTGCAGCGAGAGCGGTACGGTCATAAACGCTCCCCCGCCGGCGAGGGCCAGGAGCAGCAGGAGTTGGTCCGCCAGATGCTCCCCCACGGGCACGCCGGCCTTGAGGTAGCGCCGCATCTCCTGGACAGCCCTCTCCGCCACCGTTTCCGCCCGAACGCCGATCTCGCCGATGCTGGAGAAGACCTCGGTCACGGCTTCGCTCTCCAGCTCCAGGAGCACGGCGTTGCCCGGCCCCATGGAGCTGACCTCCTGGATCTCAAAGCAGGACGGGTCCCACCCCGTTCCCTGGGCCAGTTGCTGGACCTCGCGCTCGGCGATCCCGCGGGGCAGGCGGGCGAGGATCACCGTCCCGCGGCGGCCGCGGATCTCTCCCCGCTCCAGCAGCTCGAACCCCACAAGGGACGGGGCGGGCTCGATCGTCACGGAAAAACATCCGCCGCCGGCTGGATAAAAACCCGGCCGTTCCAAGTGCGCCTCGACCCGCGGCCCCATCCGGCGGACCAGCGGCAGGAACACCCGGTCCAGGAACTCGAAGGGTGGCGCGAGGGGATTGTGGGTGCCCCCTTCCAGCTTCAGCGTGGACGGTCCGGCGGCGGTCAGCAGGGCCGGCAGCACCGTCTGGAGCACGAGGGTGATGCTGCCCGCCGTGCCCACGGCGAAACGGTAGTCGCCGGGCGTGACGGTCCCGGGAGTGAAGACGAGGGACGTGGAGCCCACCTCCGCGCCTTCGACCTGGGCCTGGCTCACCTTGGCCGCCGCGAGCACAGCCGTCAGGTGCTGGCGCATGAGTCCTGGCTTGGCGCGGCGGGCGCGGATCTTCTCGATCCGCACCGGTGTGCCGGTCACCATGGAAAGGGCGAGGGAGGTGCGGAGGACCTGCCCTCCGCCCTCCCCCTCGGAACCGTCGATCCTGAGTATTCTCATCCTGGTGCTTCTAAAAAATCGTGACGACAAGGTTTGATGAAACGAACGTTTTCGCGCTCTACCAGGCTGAGCTACGGCCCCTCAGGTGGGGACCGGCGGGATTCGAACCCGCGACCTCGGGATCCAAAATCCTTGTAGTTCCATCCGCATTCGTCACGAACTTGATTTCTGGTCCAACCTCCTCATGTTCCTCTCGTCTTGAAAATCGTGACGACAAGGTTCGATGAAACAGTCTTCGTGCTCTACCACTGAGCTACGGCGCCAGGTAACCCTGGAAACCGACGGGACTCGAACCCGCGACCGCGAAATTATGTAGTTCCACCTGCATTCGTCACGAACTCAAATCTTTACAGCTCGACGGCCTCCACCTGCCGCAGCCAGTAACCGGCCGTGGTCCCACCCTGGGCGACGTCGGCGATCATCCGGAACATCTGGTCCGAGAAGCCGCCCACGTTGGCGATGTCGTCCCGCTCCTTGGCCTGTACAGTACCGTACGGCTGGAGGTCGATCGACACCATCTTCGCCTGCGGGCTCCGCTGCTTGAACGCCTCCCACTGCCTCATGGTCTCGGTGGCGCTGCCACCGTGCTGCCCATAATGGGGCGAGTCGACCCACGACTCGTTGTCCGATACGTAGACCACCAGGTCACCCACGGCCTTCCGCTCGTTCAGGTACCGCAACGGCGCCGAGCAGTTGGTGCCGCCGGCCGGCAGCGCCGCCAGCTTCGCGGCGTTCGTCATCACCGAGTCGCGCGGGTTCAGGCTCACCGGCGCCACGTCCGACTCGAAGGGGATGACCTCCGCCTCCGGGTTCTTGCGCAGGATGGCCGCCGCCACCAGCGCCGCCACGTCGATGCACTGCACCTTCGAGGACGCTCCCTGCCGCACACCGGTCAGGGGCGAGCGCATCGAGCCCGAGACGTCCGGGCAGACGTAGACCTTCCCCGGAATTCCCGGCACGTTCCCGATCGCGACTTCCATCGCGTCCTGGAGCGCCTCGCGGACGGCCAGCGGCAGGCCTTCCGAGCCGGAAGCCGTCGCAGAATAGGCCATCAGGAGTTGGTACGGCAGCACCCGGGCCCGCGCGATCTGTTCAGGATCGCGCAACCGCGCGGCCACGAGCTCCGTGATCCCCGGGACCTTGAACACGCCGTGACGCTGGAACGTGTTCAGGTTCATCCGGGTCATCTGCCACGAGGCCCGGCGGGCGATCGCGGCCCACTCGTCCCGGCCCAGGGGCAGCGACGTCAGCATCTGGAACGGCACGTCCGGCACCTCGGCGGTACCTGCGCCAGCAGGATCGGCCTTGTACCGCTCGAAGGCCTGGACGGCTTCCGGCAGTTCCTCCACCGCCACGGTCTTGCCGATCAGCCAGCCGTACAGCGCCTCGCGCGACTTCGTGGCCGGCTTCGGGTGGACCATCTTCAGCACGTCCGCCAGCGACGGGGCGTTCCCCACCGAGCCGTTGAAGAGCTGCTCGTCCGAGCGCCGCTCCAACCAGTCGAGGACCAGCCGCTTCGGCACTGTCCCCAGGGACTTCCGGCCCGTGGCGCCCGAGCGGACGATCTGCACGAAGTTGCGCAGCATCTTCGGGCTGTCGATCACCCGCGGGAAGACCTTCCGCAGCAGACCGGCATCCTTCATGGAGAGGACCGCGGCCAGCAGCGCCGGCAGGTCCTTCATCACGGCCCGCTCCCGGGCGAAGACCGCGGCCCGGGCGATGAATTCCGGCTCCACCTCCACCTTCTCGCACAGGGCCAGCACCGTGTCGAGCTGAACCTCCGCCGAGGCGTAGAAGGTCGTGGACAGGCAGCCGGTCGCGGCGTAGAGGGCGAGGGCGTGCCGGGCTTCCAAATCGTAAGCCAGGCCGCCCGCCTCGTTCACCGCGTCGGCCTTGGGGGCCAGCTTGCCACGGCTGCTCTGGAACAACGTCTTGCTCGCCATTCTCCACCTCCTCGTGCCTCGCGTTCGCAGTCCGTATATTCCACAGTCCGTGCCAGTCCGTGTAAACCGCTTCCATCGAAGCCACAAACCTCTCATTTCAAACGTATTATTGTCCCAGCACCCCGCTCCGTCATCGTCCGTGCCCGTCCGTGTCTCCTATCTTTTGGGATAGCGATATAGAATCCCCGATATGCCCCGCGTAGTGCTCGGCCTCATCGGAACCACCCTGGACGCCGGCCGGGATCCTTCCCGCTGGGAGTCCTGGCGGCCCAGCGTGTCGCTCTGCCAGCACGAGGAATTCCTGGTGGACCGCTTCGAGATCCTCTACGAGCAAGGCCGCGAATCGCTCGCGGAGACTGTTCGCGACGACATCGGTTCCGTATCACCCGAGACCGAGGTTCGGCTGCACCCGATCGCCCTCCGGGACCCCTGGGACTTCGAGGAGGTCTACGGCACCCTGCAGGACTTCGCCCGCGCCTATCCGTTCGATCCGGAGCGGGAGGAGTACCTGCTCCACATCACCACGGGCACGCACGTCTGCCAGATCTGCATGTTCCTGCTGGCCGAGGCGCGCTACTTCCCGGCCCGCCTGCTGCAGACCGCGCCGCCGCGGCGCAAGCGCCTGGGGCTGGGCTCCTACCGGGTCATCGACCTCGACCTCTCGCGCTACGACGCCATCGCCCGGCGCTTCGCCCGGGAGCAGAGCGAGGGGCTCTCCTTCCTGAAGGCGGGGATCGAGACGCGCAACGCCGCCTTCAACCGGCTGATCGAGCGGATCGAGCGGGTGGCCATCTCCTCGCGGGCGCCGATCCTCCTCACCGGCCCCACAGGCGCGGGCAAGTCGCGGCTGGCCCGGCGGATCTACGAGCTCAAGAAGCAGCGCCGGCAGGTCAGCGGCCCTTTCGTGGAGGTGAACTGCGCGACGGTCCGGGGGGACGGCGCCATGTCCGCCCTTTTCGGGCACAAGCGCGGAGCTTTTACAGGTGCCCTCCAGGACCGCGCGGGCCTGCTGCGTTCAGCGGATGGGGGCATCCTCTTCCTCGACGAGATCGGCGAGCTGGGCCTGGACGAGCAGGCCATGCTCCTGCGGGCCGTCGAGGAGCGGCGCTTCCTGCCCGTGGGCTCGGACGCCGAGGTGGAGAGCGACTTCCAGTTGATCGGCGGCACCAACCGGAGCCTGGCCGACGAGGTCCGCCAGGGGCGCTTCCGGGCCGATCTGCTGGCGCGCATCGACCTCTGGACCTTCCGGCTGCCGGGTCTGGCCGAGCGGCGGGAGGACGTGGAGCCCAACCTGGCCTACGAGCTCGAGCAGATCTCGGCCCGCACGGCCGCGAGCGTGACGTTCAACAAGGAGGCCCGGCAGCGGTTCCTGGCCTTTGCCGTCTCCCCGGCGGCGAAGTGGGCGGCCAACTTCCGCGACCTGAACGCCGCCGTCACGCGGATGGCGACCCTGGCGCATGGCGGCCGGATCACCGTCGAGGTCGTGGAAGAGGAGATCGCCCGCCTGCGGTCCGCCTGGGAGGAGCCCGCCGACGGGGAGGAGGAAGCCCTTCTCGTCTCCCTGCTGGGTCCCGAGCGGGTTGCGGAGTTGGACCGCTTCGACCGGGTACAACTCGCTGAGGCGATCCGCGTCTGCCGCGCCTGCCGCTCCATGGCCGAGGCGGGACGCACGCTGTTCGCCGTTTCGCGCCAGAAGAAGAAGGTGGCGAACGACGCGGACCGGATCCGCAAGTACCTGGCGAGCCACGGGCTCTCCTGGGCCGAAGTCTGCGGTACGCCGCGGGATTAAGCCGTCCCGCGCCCCGATCGAGCACAACGGCCGCCGATCAAGCACATCGGCGGCCGTTCATATACATCGGCAGATTTTCTATATGAAACCCCGGCCGATCGAGTACATCGGCAGCCGTTCATATACATCGGCGGATTTTCTATATGAAACCCCCGCCGTTCGAGCACATCGGCGGCCGTTCGAGCACATCGGCGGATTTTCCGCTCGAACGGCCGCTTCCCCGCGCTCAGGGCAGGAAGCCGGTGCGGTCGTACAGGCCCGGCAGGTCATCGAGACCCGGCCAGGGACCGGCGAGGAAGTAGTACTTGACGCTGCCGGTGCCGAGCTGCTCGATCCAGACTTCCACCTGGGAGGTGGTGAACTTCACCACGTTCGGCCACAGATAGCCGTTGGGGCGCGGGCCGACGATGCGCACGAAGACCTCCGACCGGCCCGGCACGGCGCCGCTCACGCAGAGCGTCTCGCTCACGCAGAGCGGCTCCTGAATGCCGGTGGTCGTCCCACCGATCCGGACCTTGAAGCGGAAGCCAGGGAGCTCACCGGTCGTCAGCCAGGAGCCGGCCGGCGGGGCAGGAGCGCCGAACGAGGCCGCGCCCGAGACGGCGCCGTTGTAGACGGCCACGCCGTCCCGGCCGTTGCCGTTGAACGACCAGACCGCCAGCAGCCCCTGCACGGGCCCGGTGATCGGACCGGCCAGGTCCGCCTGGATCTGCGCCTGGGTGCGCACCACGTTCCACAGATTCACCTCGTCGATACCCCCCGTCGGGCTGTGCACCCACGACACGTCGCTGCCGATGCGCAGGGCGCTCGGGCTGGCCGTGGGCGCTCCGCCTTCGGCGGCGCTCCCCAGGAGGGCCACTTCCACACCGTTGATGTAATGCCGGCGCGTCACGCCGTCCGAGGTGACGGCGATGTGCGTCCAGATGCCCCGCGGCACGGTGCCGCCATTCTTGCTGGAGCCGCCGCCCCGGACATAGGAGCGCAATGTGGGATTGCCGCCGACGTTGCAGACTCCGATCCACCAGGCGGCGGTGAAACCCTTGCCCGCGACGCTGCGGCAATCCTCGCCCGCGGTGGTGTTCGAGACTGAGACCCAGGCCTCGAATGTGAAGGCGTTGGTGGGATTGAGCACCGGGTTGGCAGGTACCTCGATCCAACCCTGGGAGGGCTCGCCGGTCAGGATGAGCCAGCCGCCGAACGGCTGCGCCTGGGCCACCGGAGCGGCGAAGAGAGCCAGGGCAAGCCCCAGGATTCCGAGGAACAACGCCTGCCGATGACGCGCTCGTGTACCGAGGAATGCGCTCATGAAGACCTCCTTGTCTGATTGAGGGAACCGCTTATGACGACTTGTCTATTTTACGCCTGAACGTGCCCGCGTGAAGACGTATCCACAGAAATAGGCGGGGAGGAGGCCGGAACGTTACAGCCGGGCTGGTGCCGTCGACGAGGTCCGGGCATAAATGCCATACCGTTATACATATCTCGGGGTCTTCAGGAGGACGAGAAGGATCGTCCCCGTCTGCCCTTCGAGGAGACGGCCCGAAGGCGGTGCACCCGGAGAAGGTGTCGGTAGAGGACTGGGCCGTCTCTACGGAACGGTGGTGCCGTTGCGGACGTTGAGGGTTACGGGGATTTTTCGAGGAAGCGTCCCCGTAACCTCATCCTGGGCCTTGGCGCGACCGTTCCGTAGAGACGCCCCAGTCCTCTACCGGGCACTTTCCGGGTCCACCAACGGCGGGGCGTCTCCTCGGAGGGTACACCGTAACAATTCACGGCAACCGATTGGACACCCCAGCGCCGGGACTATCCGGATGGCGACCATCCTCTACGTCCTTGATGACGCGAGCGGCTTGCTCGAAAGCCTCGTCCTGACTGACGAGTCTCCCAGCAGCGACATCCGCTTCCCCTTGGGCGATGATTGCCAGAAGGGCGGCTGCTGAACGCAAGCGATCGTAGCTCTCCATAATTCGTCCTCCTCAGACCCGCGCCGGTGCCGCCGTCGACCCTGCCCGGGAGTAGATCGCCAGATACGCCTCCAGAGCCTCCAGGGCCAGGCGGTCCGCGGGGGTGTTGACCACCCGGATACCCCCGCGGCGCAGGTGGCGGGCGAGGCGCCGGTTGGCCAGCTGGATCTCCAGGCTGGCGATCTGGGCGAAGGCCTGGGGCGGGGTCTCGGGCTCGGCCGCGGCCAGGGCGCGCAGCTCGGGGTCTTCCAGATTGAGCAGCAGGGCGCGGTGACGCCGGCCGATGCGCAGCAGGGACTCGCGCAGCAGCTCGGCCGCGGCGAGATCCACGACGGAAGTGAAGAGCACGGCCGTGGCGCTCCTCGTCTCGACGCCGAAGACGGCCTCGGCCGCGAGGTCGTAGGCGGGCTCGGTGAGCTGGGCCTCGACGTCGTAGAGGGCTTGATAGGCGAGGCTCGCTCCGCGGCCCCCCGAGCGCACGCGCACGGTGCGCTGCACGCGGTCGGAGAAGGCCAGGATGGTGACCTGGTCGCCCCGCGCCGCCGCCACCCGGGTCAGGGCGAGCGTGGCCGCCACGGCATAGTCGAGCTTGCTGCGGCGGCCGTCCATGGAGGCCATGGCGCGGGCGCAGTCCAGAAGGATGACGAGCCGGCCGCTCCGCTCCCAGGTGTCCTCGCGGGTCACGGGACGGCCGTGCCGGGCCGTGGCCTTCCAGTGGATCTTGCCGAGGGGATCACCCGGCAGGTACTCGCGCAGGGCGTAGGGCTCGGTGCCCACGCCGTGCATCCGCATGGGGATCTGCCCCATGCGCTGCCGCTGGGCGAGGGCCAGGAGTTGGCCGACCTTGCCTTCCCAGCGCACCTGGGGGAAGACGCGCACGGTGTCGCCCGGCAGCAGCTCGCGCTGAGCCCAGGCGAGC
Source organism: uncultured Acidobacteriota bacterium (assembly GCA_963832495.1). Classification (GTDB taxonomy): domain Bacteria; phylum Acidobacteriota; class Thermoanaerobaculia; order Multivoradales; family UBA5704; genus DATARR01. The sequence goes on from CAWHUF010000011.1 coordinate 129,226, forward strand.
TTCCAGGGACCGAGGACGCGGGCCGAGAGCGGCGCCGTGCGGTGCTCGCCCCGGCGGCGCGGCAGGAGCGGCCAGGTCCAGGCGATCCGCCCGGGACCCGGGATCTCGATCTGCCGGCGCAGGGGTCCCTCGGCCAGGGCGGGGTGCAGCCCTTCGCGCAGGAGGACAGTAACGGGGCGCCGAGGCTCGGACATGGGGATCGACACCGTCACCGCCACCTCGGCCGGAGCCTCCTGCACCAGCAGCGGCGGCCAGGTCCGCGAAGCTTCCAGGGGGACGCGGACGGCGCGCTGGAAATCCACGACTGTGGCCACCGCCAGGACCACGTCCAGGGCGAGCGCGGCCCAGGCCAGCCGCGGATCGAGGAAGGACGCGACCAGCAGGAGCGTGATCAGGCCGAGGAGCTGGAAGCAGCGGAGGGCGGGCATGGTGTCATTCCTCGACTCGGCGCCGTGCCCGTGCGACCTCACCCCGGCCCTCTCCTAAAGGAGAGGGAGAAAGAGAAATCCAAGCTCCCTCTCCTTTAGGAGAGGGCCGGGGTGAGGTCGCTACGGCGAGAACGCTCACGTCATCTCCTCAGTGAGGCACGGGCACGGCCGCGGCCACGCCGTCCAGGATGCGCCGGGCATCGAAGCCTTCGAGCTCGGCCTCCGGGGTGAGGAGGATGCGGTGCGCCCAGCACGGCACCAGCAGGCGCTTGAGATCGTCCGGAATGAGGAAGTCGCGGCCTTCGAGGAGGGCGCTGGCGCGGCCGGCTTCGAGCAGGGCCAGGGCCGCGCGCGGGGAGACGGGCAGGTCCACCTGGGGCGAGCGGCGCACGCCGCCGGCCAGCTCGGCGAGGTAGGCGAGCAGCTCGTCGGCCACGTGGACGCGCCGGGCGGCCTGGCGCAGGGCGAGGGCCTCGCTGGGCTGGAGCACGGGAGCGGGGAGCGATCCGCCCCAGTCGGCCAGCTCGCCGGCCACGGCCTTCCTGTAGAGGTCGAGCTCGGCCTCGGGAGCGGGCAGACCCATCTCGATCTTCACCAGGAAACGGTCGAGCTGGGCTTCGGGAAGGGGATAGACCCCCTCGAACTCGATGGGGTTCTGGGTGGCGATGACGAAGAAACCGGGCTCCAATGGGAGCGGCGTGCCGTCGATCGTCACCTGGCGCTCCTGCATGGCTTCGAGGAGAGCCGCCTGGGTCTTGGGCGGCGTGCGGTTGATCTCGTCGGCCATCAGGACCTGGGTGAACACGGGGCCGCGCATCAGCCGGAAGGAGCCGGAGGAGGCGTCGTAGACGTTAGTGCCGATGACGTCGGCCGGCATCAGGTCGGGCGTGAACTGGATCCGGCTGAAGTGCACGCCCAGAGACGACGCGAAGGCACGGGCCAGGAGCGTCTTGCCGAGCCCCGGGACGCCTTCGAGCAGGGCGTGGCCGCCGGCCATATAGGCCACGACCAGGGTCTCGACGGCGGTGCGCTGGCCGAGGACAGCGCCTTCCAGGGCGGAGACGATCTCCTGGGCCGCTTGAACCAGGCGCTCGTTCGTGAATTGGGGCAACTCGGAGGGCTGGGTCATGCGTCGGTCTCCCGTTCAATCTCTTTCTGTAAGGTGGTCCCACCACCCCGCCGCAGGCGCGCCACCTCCCGCGCCAGCTCGACCAGCTCGCGGGAATCCATATTCTTGGCGGTATCGGCGGCGCGGCGGTCGAAGTCCTCGGGCAGGATCAGGTTGCGGTCGAGCTCGCGCGTGCGCTCCAGCAGCCGGCGCGCCGCTTCCGCGTGGTGGCCCAGGCGGTTGTGGAGGGCCCCGAGGCCGAGAAGGAACGAGCCCGCCGAGCCGGCCACCACGGGCGGCTCGCTCCACGCCGGCCCGAACCGGCGCGAGAGCGTGAGCAGGGCCACCACGTAGAGGACCGCCAGGTGCAGGAGGATGAGGTCCAGGGTCCTCCCCAGCTCGGCCGACTCGACCGCCCGCCGGCCGGCGAGGCCGTGATGATACTCGTCGAACGTCCAACGGTCCCCCAGCCGCTGCCGCAGGGCCTCCAGGAGATCGGCGTTGCCCGGGTTGGCCAGCCGGGCGTTGGCGAAGGCGTCGGCCGGCAGGAGCCAGATCCGGCCTCGGTAGCGCGGGAGCATGACCGCCGCCGGCCCCTTGGGCGAGCTCAGGAGCACCTGGGCCTGCTTCGGGAGCCTTCCTTCCCAGCGTGGCGCCCAGCGCGGTGCCCAGACGCGGACCGGCGCTGTCTCTCCGGCGGTGTTCTTCACTGGCTGGAGGTCCCACTCCTCGCGGGCGAACGCACGCCAGCGCGCGGGGTTGAGCACCACCTTGCGGACTTCCTGGAGCGGCAGGCCCAGCCTCTCCATGGCCACGAGCTCGCCCGGGTTGTTCGATTCGCCGGAGTAGGCCAGAACGAGATCGCCGCCGCGCCGCAGGTGCTCCTCCAGGTGATCACCGGTTTCGGCCGAGATCCCTCCCTGCCAGGGGAAGGACACTACGAGGACGCCACCCTCCTGGAAACCGTCGAGCGGTCCGTCGAGCAGCTTCACGCGGGTTCCCCGGGCTTCGAGGTATTTCCGCGCCGCCAGCCAGCCTCCCGGTCCGCGGGAGAGCACGCTGCCGCGCGACTCTCCAGGCCGGGAGAGGAGCAGCAGGAGGCCGATGCACACCAGGAGGAAAAGGGCGGCGCCGATCATCAGCCTGTTGAAGACCGGCAGCCGGTTGCGGATCAGGTCCTTCACGCCAGGGCGGTCTCCAGCCGGCCCACCAGATGGCGGAGGTCTTCGATCCCAGGGGGGCGCGGGCCGTAGGTGAAGGCGTCGAGCTGGCGGACTAAACCCAGGAGATCATTTCTCAGATCCTCCCGCCGCGCCTTCACCACGAGGTCGCGGCTGGTCCAGTCGGGCTCGGCGCGGTCACCCGCGAGCGAGCGGGCGAGCCACCACCAGAGCGCCTCCAGGGCCTCGGCGATCCGCCCTTCGGCCAGAAACCGGTCCAGCTCGGCACGCCAGGCGGCGGCTGTCCGCCGGGCGGGGGGCACGTCCAGGGCCGCGACCGCCCCCTCGCCTTCTTCTCTCTTTGCCCCGCGGCTCCTGCGTTTCCACCAGGAAAGGACCACCCACGCGAGGAGCAGGACCGCGAGGGCCACCAGTCCCCAGGCGACGGCGCGGACCACGGGCTCCGGCGCGTCGAGCTTCTGGAGGCCCGCCGCGAGGGCTTCGATCAGGGCGCGCTGCACGGCCCGGAGGAGCTTCTCCACATAGGAGGTCTCCGGCGGCACGGGGGTCTGCTCGACGCCGGTTTCCGCCAGGACCCGCTTCATCAGAGCCCCATCCGCGGTCATTGCGGTCATCGGAGCGGCAGCTCCGGAGGCGGTGCGCCGAACACCTCGTCGATCTCCGAGCGGAGGTCAACCCCTTCCTTGCGGCCGCGGGTGTCGTAGAAGAGCAGCGCGATGCCGAAGGCCATGTAGACGTAGATCGCCATGGTGACCATGGCGCTCAGGAACCGGGCGGGCACCTGGAGCCAGACCCAGCGTTCCATGTTCGGGACCGTGTCCGCGCCCGAGGCAGCCTGGCGAAACACGTCGATATACATCGGGATCTGGAACGGCAGGGCCACCAGCAGGGCCAGCACCTGGGAGATGAGCACGCCGATGAAAAGGAAGAGCAGGACCTTGACGACGGGCCGCTCGAAGAACCCCAATCCCGGGTCGTAGTTGGCCAGCTCGGCGCTTCGGCGGAAAGCGTCGGTGCCGGACCGCCCCTCGTCCACCATGATCGGCGGGATGAGGGAGACGAGAGGACCGACGTAAAGTCCCGGCAGGCAGCAGCAGAGGAAGGAGGCGATGAACGCCATGTACCCCAGGATCAGGGTCCCCAGAATCCTGCCCCGGATCGCGAAGGCCCAGGCCCGCTTCATGTCCACGGCCCGTCCATTCAAGATGTCGCTCACCCCCACCTGCAGGGCCATGTACGCGACCAGGATGATGCCGATATAAATGAAGATCAGCAGGTAGATCCCGGGGAGCATGCCGAGCGAGCTGGCGTCGCCTCTCATCACGCTGGGGAACCACAGAGCCTGCGCCACGGTGACCAGAGTGGCGAGCACGGCGACCGGGATCGCCACCGGGAGATAGAGGACCCGGAAGTGCCGGCGGGCCTGCCGCATGGCCTCGTCGATCAGCAGGCGGAAGGGCATGGGACCGGGACGCTGGAACGGCATGGGATCATTCATGGGATCGGCTCCGAGGACACCGGACGGAACGCCATGGCAAGGAAGAGGCTCTCCAAAGCGAGCCCCAGGGTGACTTTGAGGACGACTGGCAGGGCCGGCTGGGGAGAGACGAAGACCTCCACCAGGGCCAGCACCACGAACCAGGGTACGCAGCCGAGCAGGACCGTCAGGGCGTCCCGGCTCGCGTCGCGCAGGGCCAGGGCACGCGGCCGGTCGCCGGCCGCGATCAGGGAGCGCCCGATGGCCAGGCCCGCCGCGGCCGAGACGATGATCAGCGTGAGCTCCAGAGGTCCGTGGGCCGCGATGAACTCGAGGAGCAGGCCCGCCATCGCATAGTGCATCGTGACGCCGACGAGCGCGCCCAGCAGGAGCCCGTTGAACAGGAGGACGTAGAGGGGCACGAAGCCGGCCAGCACGCCGCCGGCCCAGGCCGTGAGCGCCACCGTGATGTTGTTGGTGGCGATGCCGGACGAGGAGACGCCCGGCGGCACCGTGGTGACCAGGGACTCGGTCCACAGCCGCCCCTCCTCCAGGCCCCGGATGGACTCCGGCCCCAGGAGGGTCACTCCGAGCCCCGGCCGCAGGATCCCCAGGGCCAACCCCCAGAGGGTCCCGAGCACGAAGAGGGCCAGGGCCACACCGGTCGCGCCGAGCTGGCGCTGGAAGGCCTGGGGGAACTTGAAGGAGAAGAAGCGGATCAGTCCGGCCCGGCGTTCCCCGCTCTCGCCGGTGAGCCGGCGCGTGCCTTCGAGCGCCAGCCCCTGGAGCCGCCGGGCCGCGGCCGTGCCGGGGAAACGGGAACCGGCCAGGGCGTGATCGTGCAGCACCTGGCGGTAGTGGAGGGCCATCTCCTCGAGATCGCCATATCCCAGGCCCCGCCGGTTGCGCGAAGCCGCGAGCTGGCGCTCGAAGGCGTCCCACAGCGTCCGGCGCAGGCGCACGAAGCGGGCGTAGTCCATCAGCCCTCCTCCACCTGCAGAGCTTTGCGGATGGCCACCACGGGATCGGTCCGGGTGTCGATCCCGGCCAGCAGCTCGGGGGCGTCGCGACGGATTCGCAGGAGAATGCGGTCCGCCATCTCCCACGTGCCGGCGGTGTCCGCGTTCTGGAGACCCTGTGCCCGAACGAGGAAGGACTCGACCGCCGCGAGCTCCCGGGGACCCCAGCCAGGCGGCACCCGTCCCAGGACAGGTCCGGCTTCCGTGCCGCCCTCGTGGACCACCAGGGTGCCGGCCAGCCGGTCGCCGAGCCGCCGGGCCAGCGGATCGATGGCCATCAGGGGCACGCCGAAGAGGAGGTCCAGGCTGCGCAGGAGGTTGCGGATCAGGAACGATCCCGCTCCGGGCGTCCCCCCCTCGGCCGTGACCACGCGGAGATGGAGGGCCATCTTGCCCAGCGTACGGCCGCCGCTCGCGATCTCGAAGATGGCGAAGTAGCCCCACTGGAGCAGGAAGACCCCGACAATCAGGAAGACCGGCGCCCAGTCCGGCAGGAAGGAGGCGAACGCGAAGACACCGATCAGGACCCAGACGAAGACCAGGGCCCCGAGCACCAGGTAGTCGAGAAACGCCGCGAGCGAGCGGCTCCCCACGCTCGCCACCGGGAGGTCGAGGCGGATGTTGTCCAGCCCGAGGATGCTTTCACGCGGAATCTCGCCCACCGGAACGGCTCCTGTTTGATGGACAGCGTATGTTTCCCCCGGGGCGGCGTCAACGGACCCTCACCCCTGGCCCTCCCGGCCCTCCGCCCACCCCTGCCGGGGAGAGGGGAAAACAGCCAAAACCCTGTCTTCAGCCGTCCGTGCCTGTCCGTGTTCGTCCGTGTTCGTCCTTCTCCCTCCTCTCCCTGGCAGGGTGGAAGGAGGGCTGGGAGAGGAGGGCCGGGGAGGTGAGGGCCGCCTACGGCGTCCGGATCTGCGCCTCGCCCGTCATGGGGACGAAGCGCACGGGCAGGACGTTCTCGCGGTCGAAGCCGCCGTCTCGGCGCTTGGTCAGCACCCTGAGGTCCTGGTAGGTCTTGCCCACGGGGATGACCAGCTTGCCGCCGGTCTTGAGCTGCTTGAGCAGGGGCTCGGGGATGCGCGGCGGCGCGGCGGTGACGATGATGGCGTCGAAGGGGGCGGCGTCGGGCCACCCCTTGTAGCCGTCGCCGATGCGGACGTGGACGTTCCTGTAGCCCTGCTCTTCCAGGGTGCGGCGCGCCCGCTCGCCCAGAGGCTTCACGATCTCGATCGAGTAGACCTGGCCCGCGAGGCGCGAGAGGACCGCGGCCTGATAGCCCGAGCCGGTGCCGATCTCCAGCACCCGGCTGTTCGGCCGCAGGCCGAGCAGCGAGGTCATGAGCGCCACGATGTAGGGCTGGGAGATCGTCTGGGCGTAGCCGATGGACAGCGGCCGGTCCTCGTAGGCGTTGCTCCGCTCCTCCTGGGGACGAAGAGGTGCCGGGGCACCGAGCCCATGGCGGCGAGCACGGCGGAGTCCTTGACGCCCCGGGCGCGGATCTCCTCCACCATCTGCTGGCGCGCTTCGGCGAGCCGGTCCTCCTGAGGTGCCGCCGCCATGCAGGCGACTCCACAGGAAATCGTGGCCAGCAACAGAAAGACCGCCGGGAAGACCCGCTTACTTGCCGCCATTCTGCACCATCGGCTGAAGCCGGACGGGGATGATCGTCCGCTTCTCCAGGCCATCGGCCGTCTTGGTGATCACCAGGAGGTCCTGGAAGAAGCCGCCGACCGGCACCACCATCTTACCGCCGACCCGGAGCTGCTGGAGGAGCGCCTTGGGGACTTCCTTCGGCGCCACCGAGAACAGGATGGCGTCGAACGGCTTCTTGCCGGGCCACCCCTGGTAGCCGTCGCCCACCAGGACCTCGACGTTGTGGTAGCCCAGCACGGTGAGCCGCTTGCTCGCCTGGTTCGCGACCGGCTCATCGATCTCCACCGAATAGACCTCGCGGGCGATGCGGGACAGCACGGCGGCGTGGTAGCCCGAGCCCGTGCCGACCTCCAGCACCTTGTCGCCCTTCTTGAGGTCGAGCAGCGAGGTCATCAGCGCCACCACGTACGGCGTGTAGACCGTGCGCCCCGGGCCGACCACCAGCACCTCGTCGCTGTAGGCCTTGTCCCGGAGCGACTCCGGCACGAAGAGGTGCCGCGGCACCTGCTCCATGGCGGCCAGCACCTCCGGCTGGGTGATGCCCCGCTTCCGGACCTGCTGCTCCACCATGGTCTGGCGCAGAGCCTCATAGCCGTCGCCCGCTCTGGCGGGAACGGCGAGCGCCAGAATCAAAACGAGCGCCAGGAAGATCCTGGAGCGGCGGCCTGTCACCGGGTGCGCCCCCTCTCGTGGATCACCTGGCCGTCGACCAGGGTGAAGTCGATCTCCGCCTTGGGGATCTCCGCCTCGGGAACCGTCATGGGATCGCGGGCGAAGACCACCAGGTCCGCCCGCTTGCCGATCTCGAGCGAGCCGACCTCCTTCTCCAGGAAGAGCGACCAGGCCGCGTCCAGCGTGAAGCCGCGCAGGGCCTCCTCGCGGGTCAGCCGCTCGCCCGGGAGCCAGCCGCCGGACGGCTTGCCCTGGAGGTCCTGGCGGGTCACGGCGGCGTAGAGGCCCAGCCGCGGGTCCGCCGATTCCACGGGGAAGTCGCTCCCCAGGGCCAGCCGGCCGCCCGCGCTCAGCACCTTGCGCCAGGCGTAGGCCCCGGCGAGGCGCCGCTCGCCCACCCGGTCGCCCGCCCACGGCATGTCGGACGTGGCATGGGTGGGCTGCATGGAGGCGATGATCCCCAGCCGGCCATGCGCTGGAGGTCTTCGAGGCGCAGCACCTGGGCGTGCTCCAGCCGGAAGCGGGCCTCGGGCCGTCCCGACGATGAACCACGCCAAATGCCCGCTCCATGGCGTCGAGCGCCACCAGCCCGCCGCGGTCGCCGATCGCGTGGATGCCGACCTGGAAGCCGGCGGCGAGCGCCTTGCGGGAGACATCCTCCAGGTGGTCGCCGGTCGACACCAGCAGCCCGAGGTTGCCAGGATCGTCGCTGTAGGGCTCGAGCAGGGCGGCGCCGCGGCTCCCCAGGGCGCCGTCGATGTACATCTTGACCCCGCGCACCAGCAGCCGGGCGTCGGGATCGATCTCCGGACCGCGCTCGAACCAGTGGGTGAGCAGGCGGTCGTCGTCGGTGAGGAACAGGGCGGCCCGCAGCGGCAGCTCCCCGGCCTTGCGCAGGGCCGAATAGGCGCGGTAGTCCGCGTCGCCGATCCCCATGTCGGTCACGGTGGTCAGGCCCAGCTCCACGCAGTGGCGGGCGGCCAGGCGCAGGGCGCGCTGGCGGTCTTCGACCGAGGCGTCCGGCAGCCGCCCTTCCACCACGCCCATGGCGTTGTCGATCAGCACGCCCGTGGGCCGGCCGTCCGGCCCGCGCAGGAACCGGCCGCCCGAGGGGTCCTTGAGGGCGGCGTCGATCCCCAGGACCTGCATGGCGCGGGCGTTGACCAGGGCGGCGTGGCCGTCGACGCGGGTCAGCCAGACGGGGTGGTCCGGCACGGCCGCCGAGAGCGCCTCGTGGGTGGGAAACTGCTTCTCCGGCCAGTCGTTCTGGTCCCAGCCGCGGCCGCGGACCCAGGTGCCGGCCGGGACCCTGGAAGCCGCCTCGCGCACCTTGCGCACGATCTCCTCATAGGTGGCCGTCCCCGTGAGGTCGACCTCCTGCAGGGCCTGGCCCAGCCCCACGAGGTGGGAGTGGGCGTCGATCAGCCCGGGAGTGACGGCACGGCCGGCGAGGTCGATCACCCGGGTCTTCGGCCCGCGCAGCCGGTCGGCCCCGGCGTCGGGACCCAGATAGACGATGCGCCCGCCGCGAACGGCGAGGCTCCCCTCGATCCGGCCCGAAGGTTGCACAGGATAGAAGACGCCGTGCCTCAGGATGAGGTCGGCGGTGTCCTCTCCATGGGCCTCTCCAGGGGACAGCCCGGCGAGCCCGGCAAGCGCGGTTCCGATCAGCATCACCCACACGAATGGCGTAACTCTCGAAGACATATCCACCCTTCCCTGGTCAGGCACCTCCAGGGGTCTGACCCCGAGGGTGCAAAGTCCAAGCCATGTGAAACCTGCAGGAACGCTAACTTTTTCCGGCCATCGATGTACACTCCCGCGCATGTTTCCCGATGGTCCCGTAGCTCTCGACGAGATCGTCCGCCGCCTGGAGCACGTGCTCGCCCTCTCCCCGGCCGAGGCCACGGAGATCTCCTGGCTGGAGGCCCGGCGCGGCCAGGAGAGCAACGGCAAGCGGCGGCGCGACAGCTACGTGCAGCACGAGCGGACGATCCTGGTCCGGGTCCGTGAATCCGGCCGCACGGGTATGCACCGCACCAGCGCCTCGGGCCTCTCGGACCTTGAAAACGCCATGCGCGATGCCCTCGCCCAGGCGCGCCTCGCGGCTCCCACACCGCCCCCCCTGCCGCCGCCGGGCCACGAAGCCCCCATCGCGGACATCACGGCGGGCCTCCACGACCCGGATCTGGCGCGCATGACGCCCGAGCGCGCCCGCGACCTGCTGCAGCGTCTGGCCGAGAAGGGCGAGACGGCCCGCCTCGGCTGGGCCGAGGGGCGCGTCGCCGTGGCCAGCAGCCGGGGACTGCGGCGCGCTGCCGAGGTGACCTCGGGCTGGATCGAGGTGATCTGCGGCCGCCAGCCGGGCGCCGGCCGCGCCGCCGCGGCCTCCCGCTCGCTCGCCGGCCTGAACCCGGCCGGAGTCTTCGAGCGCGCGCGGCGGCGCCACGGCCCGCCGGAGGTGGTGCCGCCCCCCGAGGGCCCCGCCCCGCTCGTCCTCTCCCAGGAGGCCGCGGCCGGCCTGCTCGAGCTGCTCAACCGCCAGGCCCTCACCTCCGATTCCTTCCACTCTGGCGTCTCCTTCCTCCGCGAGCGGCTGGGCCAGCCGGTCTTCCACCCCGCGGTCAGCCTGCGCGACGATCCCACCGACCCGCGCGGCCTCCCCTTCCCCTTCGACTTCCTGGGCGCCGCCTGCCGGCCGGTCGACCTGGTGACCGACGGCGAGGCGCTCACCCCGGCCGTGGACGAGCGGCTGGCCCGCGAGACCGGCGTGGCTCCCACGCCCCAGCGCGTGGCGCCCGACGCGGCCCTCCCCGCCCACCTCTTCCTGCTGCCGGGGAGCGCCTCCGAAGGGGAGCTGCTCCGCGCCGCCGAGGGCGGCCTGTGGGCCGCGGCCCTGGAGCCGCTGGAGGTCTACGACGCTCATGCCCTGCGCTTCCGGGCCGTGCTCCGCGGCGCCCGGCAGGTCTCCGGTGGCGCGCTCGGCCGCTCCCTGCCGGACCTGATCTGGGAAGACTCCCTGCCGGAGATCCTCTGGCGGGTGCTGGCGGTCGGGTCCGAGCTGGTGCCCATTGCGACCGGCGCCGGGCTCTTCCGGGCCACCACAGCCCCCATGCTCGCTATCGCCGGCATCTCTGGCCTGCGGTTCGCTCTGGATTGACTGGCGCGACTGGCGCTGTTACTCCCAGATCTTGACCTCGAACCGGCCCGTGGAGTCCGCGGCCCCCCGGTACATGCCCTCGGAGTTGAAGACCAGCGCGATCGAGCCGTCCCGGGCCACGCCGATCACCCCGCCGTCCCCCGGCTTGAGCTTCTGGTGGATCACCCGGTCCGCCGCCTGCTGGAGCGTCAGGCCGCCGTACTCCATGAGCGCCGAGATGTCGTGCGCCACCGTGTGCTTGATGAACTCCTCGCCGTAGCCCGTGGCCGAGACCGCGCAGGTCCGGTTGTTGGCGTAGGTGCCGGCGCCGATCACCGGCACGTCCCCCAGCCGGCCGAACCGCTTGTTGGTGAGCCCGCCCGTGGAGGTCGCGGCGGCCAGGTTGCCGTGGACGTCGAGCGCCACCGCCCCCACGGTGTCCTTGTCCTTCTCCTCCTTCTTGAGCGTCTCCTGCCACTGCTCATAGCGCTTGGGCGTGTCGAAGTACGTGTTCGGCACCCTCTCCACCTTCATCTCCTCCGCGAACTTCTCCGCCCCCTCCCCCACCATGAACACGTGCTGGGACTTCTCCTTGACCAGCCGCGCGAGCGAGATGGGGTTCTTGACCGTCTTCAGAGAGGCCACCGAGCCGCACGAGAGGTCGCGGCCGTCCATGATGGCGGCGTCCAGCTCGTGGGTGCCCTCGTTGGTGTAGACCGCCCCCTTGCCGGCGTTGAACAGCGGATCGTCCTCCAGAAAGCGCACCACCTTCTCGACCGCATCCAGACTGGTGCCGCCCTGCCGGAGCACGTCCCGGCCGATCTCCAGGGCCGCGGAGAGCGACTTCAGGTACTGCTGCTTCTCGGCCTCGGGGAGCGTCTTGGGGATCGTCCCCGCGCCGCCATGGATGGCGATCGCCCACTTGGGAGCGCCCGGCTTGTCGCCCGGCTGGGATGCCTGGGCGGACGCGAGAGCTGGGATCAGAAGAATAAAAAACAAGGATGACAGGACTTTGCGGTTCATGGGAGGGGATTGTAGCGCGCCCTCACCTCCCCGGCCCTCCTCTCCCGGCCCTCCACCCTCCCTTCCTGGGAGAGGAGGGAGAAAAAGAGAGATTCTTGCTCGTTCCCCTCTCCCCGGCAGGGTGGGCGGAGGGCCGGGAGAGGGGCAGGGGTGAGGGCCTAATCCCGCCGCAGCAGCACCAGCGTCTGGTCGTCCCCCTGGGGCCGGCCCTGGGAGAACTCGCCCACGGCCTGGGGGATGGCCTCGATCAGCTCCGGGAGCGGCCGGTCCCGCCCCTCCCGCAGCAGCTCGATCAGCCGGCCCATGCCGAACTCCTCCTCGGCGGGCGACTCGGCCTCGGTGATGCCGTCGCTGTAGACGCAGAGCAGGTCGCCCGGCTCCAGCGTAAGGGCACGGGACTGGAACCGCGCCTCCGGCAGGAGGCCCAGCGGCAGGCCGCCCGCCCCGAGCTGCTCGACCGAGCCGCCGCCCCGGAGCAGGATGGCCGGGTTGTGGCCCGCGTTCATGTAGTGGAGCACCCCCGAGTAGGGGATCGAGCTCGCGCCAGCAGCATGGTGATGAACTTGTTGGCGGCGCTCGACTCGGAGATGTGGCGGTTCAGCTTTTCGAGGAGCGCCGGGCCGAAGGCCGCCTGGTCGAGCAGCAGCCGCAGGGCCGAGTGCAGCGTCGAGACCATGAGCGCCGCCGGCATCCCCTTGCCCGAGACATCCCCCAGCACCAGCCCGATCCGGCCGTCCCGCAGCGGGAAAAGGTCGTAGTAGTCGCCCCCCACCTGCCGCGCCGGACGGTACCAGCCGGCCAGTTGGAATCCCGGCACCACGGGCGCGCCCTTGGGCAGGATCTGGCGCTGGATCTCGGCCGCCAGGTGCATCTCCCGCTCCAGGCGCTCCTTCTCCAGGGCCTGGAGGTGGAGCCGGGCGTTCTCCAGCGCCAGGGCGGCCTGGTTGGCGAACATCGACAGCGTGCGCCGGTCCGGCGCCAGGAACGGTCCCACCCCGCGGCGGCTCTCCTTGTCGCCCACGGCGATCAGTCCCCGCCGTCCGCTCTCGACCTCGATGGGCACTCCCAGGAGATAGCGGGCCCCGGGCAGCAGATGCGCGGGCGCCTCGCCGCCGCCGGTCAGGAAGAGGCGCAGCTCGGGGTCCTCGGTCGCAAACCAGGGGGCCGCCTCGCCGCCGAACGTGCCGGCCAGGCGGTAGCGGCCGTCCTCCAGGATGTAGAGGGCGCCGCGCCGGGCGTCGAGCAGCCCCACGGCGCGCAGCAGGATCTCCTCCGAGAGACGGTCGAGGTCCAGGGTCGAGGCCACGGCCAGCCCCACGTCGTAGAGGGCTTCGAGCTCCACGACCCGGTAGTTCACCTGGAACTGCTGTTCCTTGAGGTCGTGCTTGAGCCGGCAACTCTTGAGGGAAGCGGCGAGCAGGAGGGTCAGGGGTTCGCTGACGGCATCTTCAAGCTCGACCTCTCAGGGCCTCGCGGGGCGTGAAGAGGAGCTGCCCGCCGGGGAACCGCAGATGGCCGAAGCCGCTGCCCGCGACATCGGTGATGCTGCCCTCGAAGGCCATGGGCAGGCCGTCGCCGGCGCCCACCTCCTTCTCCAGCACCTCGCCGCTGTCCAGGTACAGGCCGGCAGACCGGGCGCCGTGCTCCTTGCACCAGAGATCGAGGAGCCGTTCGAGGAGCTGGCGCTCGCTTGTCTCGTCGCGCGCGAGAACCAGCAACTCGTCCCAGGCCTGCGCCACCCGGCCGGCCGGTACGGAACCCTCCATGACGTCCCTCCGGGTCAGGCCCGCATCTGGGCGCACCGCCGCCTCTTCATCCTTGAAGATCGGCGCGTACTGAGCCAGGCCCATGATATGAAAAGTCTTCTCGATCGTAGGAGTCAGACAGCAGAAGCCGAGCTTGCCGTCGATCTCGAGCATCTTCTCGATGATCTCGATCAGGATGGAGATGCCGATCGAATTCACGATCTTCGTGCCGGCCAGGTTGAGGAGGAGCCGCTTGTAGCCGTCGTCCAGGAGCTTGTAGGCCTCCTTGGCGATCTCCTCGCCCCCCTGGTTGTTGATATATCCCTCCGTGTAGATCACCGCCAGTCCATCCCGGCGATCCACGGTCACGTTGAGGCTCTCGGTCATCGGCTCGCCCCCGCTTTCATCGCAGCATCTTGCTCATCACGATCGTCGTTCCCTGATCGCCGGAGCGGATCTCCACCTCGTCCATCATCCCACGGATGATCTTCAACCCGTGGCCGCGCGTGGGCTTCTTGGGCACCACGTCGTCCGGTACGAAGCCGATGCCGCTGTCGCGGACCATGATGCGCAGCTTCTCCGGCACTCCCCCCTGCCCCACGATCTGGAAGGTCACCCAGACGTGGCGATCATCCGCATGGCTGTGCTCCAGGGCGTTGATGCAAGCCTCGATCACCGCCTGGCTCACCTCGTCAATTCTATCCGGACTCATCCGGTATTGACTCGGCAATGGCGGACGAAGTCTTGCTCGCTTCTAGCTCCATGTCAGGAGCCATCGTCAAGCGCCAGCGTGACCTCCCTGAGAACGCCTTCAACCATGTCCGTGCGCCACCCAGGCGAGATCAGAAAGACAGATAGAGCTGGAGAGCGTAGATCACGATCGGGTGGACCAGGTCGTGCGAGAGCAACCAGCCGAAGCTGGCCAGAGAGCCAACGGACAGCAGCACCTTGACCGGTACATAAGGGACGGCGACTTGCTTCCGAACGGAGTCTAGCATGACGTTCCTCCTCATCCGCTCTCCCCTTATCGCAAGGCCGTTGCCAGCCTGCCACGCCGGCGTCACCGATCCTGTAACTCTATTGTTTCCAGATCGTTATCGAAATGTACCCGGAACGGCGGCCAAAATGTCCCGGAGCGGACCGCGACATTTTGCCCCGCTCTGAGGCGGCCCGTCTCGGTCCGCTCCCGCAAAACGCCCATCTTGCCGCACTTCTGGGGGTCTTGGGACAAAAAGTCGCTGGCGAGTCAAATTGTCTCAGAGGATTCCGGCCTTCCAGTCGCTGATGAAGCCCACGTACTCGACCGGCCCCAGTGCTTGGATGTCCCTTTCCGAATAGTGAAGGTAACCGAGGGCATCCGCCAGACGTTCCTGGAAAACACTGAAGCGCTGCCATAGCTCGCCGCCACTCGGGAGGACTCTGTCCGTCGCAGACCGGAGCCAATTGCGAACTTCTGTGACAAGGGCCTTGGCGTTAGAACCATGAGCTCGAATGTCGTTCCCCGAGATATCCGACAAGACCCGCTGATAGCGGTAAGGTTCCTTCTCCAGAACCAGACATTGCTTGTTTCGGAGGTGAGGCGCGCCGTAATACCGGCATCCCAGATCCAGCCCAAGCTCAAACGGCATATTGAAACGCGGATCGTCTCCTGGATGAAGAGGCTCCATCCGAGAGAGATCATGAATACTGTAACGACAGGAACGAATCAGGTCTCTGATCTTCTCGATCCGGACCCGTCCGGAATCGACCTCCTGCGAGGCAAGCCTCGGCTGAAGGCCGCACTCGAAGACAACGAAGATCAGGGAATGGAGGAGAGGAAGGTAGTCGCTGTCGAAAGGACAGTTGATGAAGAGGCTGCTTTCAAAACCATCCGCAACTCGCCGCGCCATAGGCTGCCAGAAAACCGTCTACCCGGCTCAGAGGCCCGAGCTTCCATAGGATTTGACAGGCTCTGAAAACCGTTCCCGACTCTCGCGCCTTCCATCCTTCCCGTGGACTATGAGCTCACTCCGAAGGTGTTCGGCCATACCTCTGCCATAGGCAATGGCCTCGTCCTTACTGTAAAAAACCTTGCGCGCCCTTTGGGCACCCTCCCTGAAAACCCGCCAGCGCCCCCCGAAGGAAAGGACGTGGACCCGGTCTTTTCCCTCTGCTCGCAATTTACGCAATTCAGCGCCGATCGCGGCTCGCTCGGCCTCGGTGAACCTCATTGAGTAGATCCTCCGTCGCTAGTATACGACATATTGAGGACCTGGCAAGCCTCTCTCAGAAGCCCTTGCGCTGCAAGGTCTTCCGGTCCAGCCCGAGGATCTTCGCGGCCTCGCTCTTGTTGCCCGCCGTCATCTTGAGGATGCGGGCGATGTGCCGCTTCTCCAGGGTGGCGAGGTCGAGGGGCTCCGGGGAGGTCTGCTGTTGCGAGGGCGTGGTGCCCAGGAGGGAGCGGACCAGATCCGCGTCGACGTCCCCGTCCGCCAGGGAGACGGCGCCCTCGATGAGGTTCTGGAGCTCGCGGACGTTGCCGGGGAAGTCGTAGGAGAGCAGCAGCGCCAGCGCTTCCGAGCGGAGCACCGGGACCGGGATCCCCTCCCGCCGGCAGAACTCCTCCAGGAAGGCCCGCACCAGGTGGGGGATGTCCTGCTTGCGCTCGCGCAGGGGCGGCAGCTCGATCTCGACGCCCTTCAAGCGGTAGTAGAGGTCCTCGCGGAACCGGCTCTCGGAGACCAGGGTCTCCAGGTCCTGGTGGGTGGCGGCCACCAGCCGCACGTCCACGGGGATCGGCCGCCGGCCACCCACCCGCGTCACCTCCCGCTCCTGGAGCGCCCGCAGGAGGCGCACCTGGAGGGCGGTCTGCATGTCGCCGATCTCGTCCAGGAACAGGGTGCCGCCGTTCGCCAGCTCGAACTTGCCCGGCCGGGCCTGGACGCCGGTCGCGACCCCGCCCTCGATGCCGAAGAGCTCGCTTTCCAGGAGCGACTCCGGGAGAGCCGCGCAGTTGACGGCGATGAGCGCCCCTTCCCGGCCCGAGAGATGGTGCAGGAGCTTCGCCACCAGCTCCTTGCCCGTACCGCTCTCGCCGCGCACGAGGACATTGACGCCGCGGGGCGCCACCCGCTCCACCACGTCGAGCACCCGCCTCATGGGTGGCGCGTGAGCCACGATCCGCCGGCCGCCCACCTCCTCGGCGAGGCGTCCCTTGAGGGCCTTGTTCTCCTCTTCCAGCCGCTCGCGCTGGGTCTCCAGGCGCTCCACCTGCCGGGCGGCGTCCAGGGATGCACCGGCCAGGGCCGAGACGGAATCGAGGAAACGCCGGTCGTCCGCCGTGAAGGAGTGGTCCGGATCCCCCCGAACCTCCTTGTCGAGCACGGCCATATAGCCCAGGAAGACGCCGCGGTAGGCGAGCGGCGCGGCGAGGAGCTGCTCGTAGGGACGGCCGGCCAGCACGCCGTTCGAGCGGGCCAGGGTGTGCCCCTCCGTCAGCAGCTCCCGCCAGATGGGCGCGGCCAGGAGAGCGTCCCCGGACGGCAACTCCTCCAGCCAGCCGACGCTCGCGCTACCGCGGGCCCCGCCATAGGCGTCGCGCGTCACGGCTACGGCCGCCGCGGGGTCGAGCACGGCGCACACCCGCTGCAGCAGCTCGTCAACCAGCTCCTGCTCGGGGCGCTGGGCATGGAGCGCGATCGCCAGGTCGTAGAGGGTCTCGAGCTGGAGGATCCGCCGCTTTTCGGCGATGAGGGCGTCGTGGCGCGCCATAACCTTCATTGTACGCGCCACGACAGAGAACGTTTCCGCCTGGCGTTTCCGGTTACTCGGCCCAGCAGGCGCCGACCCGGTTCCAGGAACCGCAGGTGGCAATCTTGCCAGGGAAATCGGTTCCCGGAGGGCAGCCGCACTTGGTCGTGGCCGGTTTGCCGGCGCAGTAGGTGGCATTGCAGGGGCCGATGGCATCCGCCGTCCCCGCCCAAGAGGCCAGAGCCGTGACCGCGAGAGCGACCGTAAGACCAAAGAGCTTCTTCTTCATGATGTTCTCCTTTCTTCGTTGCACGGCCCCCGTTGCAGGAGATATGCATCCGCGACTATACCTCCTCAGGGCGGGTCTCCGCAGGCACCCAGCCAGTAGTTACCGCAATGAATCACCGGTCCGCCCATAGAGCAGGTGCACAGAGTGCTGAGTTGGCCCGGCCCTTGTTGGCAGACGTTCCGGCAGAGACCTGGAGCCGCCGATACAGAGCTCCAGAAGGCCAGGATGGCAGCAAGGGCAGCAAACAGCAGCTTTTTCTTCATATCCAGGGTTCTCTCCTTACTCAGACGATCTTGCCTCAGGGCGCGATTCCGCAGGCCGTCACCCACGCGCCGCACGTGGTCTGCAGCCCGGCATTCGGCGTCCCGGGGGAGCACCGGCAGACCGTGGACGCAGGCTTTCCCGGGCAGTAGAAATCACACAGGGGCAGAGGGCCGATCGAACGAGCCGATGCGGCGAGGGACAGGCCCAGGACGGCGGCCAGGAGAAACAGCTTCTTCTTGCGCAAGCTCCCTCCTTTCAAGGGGGCCCTGAAGGTCGGGCCTCAACCCTTCAGGTACCTCAAAAGGAGAGACCGGGACAGCCTATCGCCGCGCCCGTCCCCCGCCCGCCGCCCGCTTGCGGGGCGCCGGCACGGGCAGCACCTGCTTGAGATACCGCCCGGTGTAGCTCTCCGGCTCCTGCGCCACCTCCTCCGGCGTTCCCACGGCGAGGAGCTGGCCGCCGCCGGCTCCGCCCTCGGGGCCGAGGTCGATCACCCAGTCCGCCGTCTTGATGACGTCCAGGTTGTGCTCGATCACCACCACCGTGTTGCCCAGGTCCACCAGCCGGTGCAGGAGCTTCAGGAGCTTGCCCACGTCGTCGAAGTGGAGGCCTGTCGTGGGCTCGTCCAGCAGATACAGGGTCCGCCCCGTCTGGCGCTTGCACAGCTCGCGGGAGAGCTTCACCCGCTGCGCCTCGCCGCCCGAGAGGGTCGTCGCCGGCTGGCCCAGGCGGATGTACCCCAGGCCCACCTCGACCAGCGTCTCCAGGATCCGCTCGACCGACGGGATGTTGCGGAACACGTCGTGCGCCTGCTCCACCGGCAGGTCCAGGATCTCGGCGATGTTCAGGCCCTTGTACTTCACCGCCAGCGTCTCGCGGTCGTAGCGCTTGCCGCCGCAGACCTCGCACGTGACGTAGATGTCGGGCAGGAAGTGCATCTCGATCTTGATCTGCCCGTCGCCCTTGCACGCCTCGCAGCGCCCGCCCGGCACGTTGAAGCTGAACCGGCCCGGCCCGTAGCCCCGCATCCGCGCCTCCGGAGTCATGGCCATCAGGTTCCGGATGGGATTGAAGACGTTCGTGTACGTCGCCGGGTTCGACCGCGGCGTCCGTCCGATCGGGCTCTGGTCGATGGCGATCACCTTGTCGAGCTGCTCCAGGCCCACGATCCGCCGGTGCTCGCCCGGCTTGTCCGTGGCCCGGTAGAAGTGCCGCGCCAGCGCGTTGTGGAGGATGTCGTTGACCAGCGTGCTCTTGCCCGAGCCCGAGACCCCAGTCACCACCGTGAAAGCGCCGATGGGAAACGCCACGTCCAGGTTCTTCAGGTTGTTCTGCCGCGCCCCCTCGATCACCAGCTCGCCCCGGCCCTCCCGCCGCTCTCTGGGCACCGGCACCTCCATCTCGCCCGTCAGGTACTTGGCCGTGAGCGACTTCGGAGCCTTGGTGATCTCCTCCACCGTGCCCTCGGCCACCACCTCGCCGCCGTGCACTCCGGCGCCCGGCCCCAGGTCGATCACCCAGTCCGCGGCGCGGATGGTCTCCTCGTCGTGCTCCACCACCAGCACCGAGTTGCCGAGGTCGCGCATGCCCTGGAGGGTCGCCAGGAGCCGCGCGTTGTCCCGCTGGTGGAGGCCGATCGACGGCTCGTCCAGCACGTAGAGCACACCCATGAGCTTGCTGCCGATCTGGGTCGCGAGCCGGATGCGCTGGCTCTCGCCGCCCGAGAGGGTCGCGGACGAACGGTCGAGCGTCAGGTAGCCCACCCCCACGTCGTCCAGGAACGAGAGCCGGTCCTGGATCTCCGTCACCACCTTCTCGGCGATGGCCCGTTCCCGCTTGTCGAGGGGCAGGGTACCCATCCAGGCCCGCAGGTCCGACACCGCAAGGCGCGACAGCTCGTCGATCGCCCGATCGTGCACCGTCACCGCCAGCGCCTCCGGCCGCAGCCGCCGCCCCTCGCACGTCGGGCACGAGTGGACCGACATGTACTTCTCGATCTCCCCGCGGATCGTCGGCGAATCCGTCTCCTTGTACCGCCGGGCCAGCATGGGGATGACCCCCTCGAACTTGCCGGTCCACGAATAGCTCGACTTCTTCCCCGAGAGGTTGAACGAGAGCTCCTCCTCGCCGCTGCCGTCGAGGATCACCCGCCGCGCCTCGGCCGGCAGCTTCTTCCAGGGCGTCTGAAGCGAGAACCCCATGGCCTTGGAGAGCGTCTCCACCATCTTCAGGCGCCACGACTTCGACCCTTCCGGCCAGGGCGCCACCGCCCCGGCCAGGATCGACCGGTCCGGATCGGGCACCACCTTGTCGGAATCGACGCCCATGAGCGTGCCCAGGCCCGAGCACGTCGGGCAGGCGCCGTATGGGCTGTTGAACGAGAACAGCCGCGGCGTGATCTCCGTCAGGCTGGTGCCGCACTCCGAGCACGAGTAGTTCTGGGACATCGTCTCCTCAGCCGCGAATTGATCCCCAATTTGCGGCGCCAGCACCACGAGCCCGCCCGCCACCTTGAGGGCCGTCTCGATCGAGTCCGCCAGGCGCTTCTCGATGCCCGGCTTGACCACGATGCGGTCGATCACGATGTCGATCGAATGCTTCTTCTGCTTGTCCAGGTTGGGCGGCTCGCCCGACAGCTCCACCATCTGGCCGTCGATCCGGGCGCGCAGGAAGCCCTCGCGGGCCATCTGCTGAAGCTGCTTCTTGTACTCCCCCTTCTTGCCGCGCACGTAAGGGGCGTAAATCACCAGCCGGGTCCCCTCCGGCAGCTCCAGGACCCGGTCCACCATCTGCTGCACCGTCTGGGGCCGGATCGTCTGGCCGCAGCTCGGGCAGTGGGGGATGCCCACCGA
Source organism: uncultured Acidobacteriota bacterium (assembly GCA_963832495.1). Lineage (GTDB taxonomy): Bacteria > Acidobacteriota > Thermoanaerobaculia > Multivoradales > UBA5704 > DATARR01. The sequence goes on from CAWHUF010000011.1 coordinate 149,808, forward strand.
GGCATACAGCAGGCGCATGTAATCGTGGATCTCGGTCACCGTGCCCACCGTCGAGCGCGGGTTCTTCGACACCGACTTCTGCTCGATGGAGATGGCGGGCGAAAGCCCCTCGATCGAGTCCACGTCCGGCTTCTCCATCTGCTGGAGGAACTGCCGGGCGTAGGACGAGAGGGACTCGACGTACCGCCGCTGCCCCTCGGCGAACAGCGTGTCGAAAGCCAGCGACGACTTGCCGGAGCCCGAGACTCCGGTGATGACCACCAGCTTGTTCCTGGGGATCTCGAGATTGATGTTCTTCAGGTTGTGCTCGCGCGCACCGCGGACGGAGATGCTATCCATAAGGACCGGAAATCCTAGCAGAGGGAAGGGACCGGGGGTGGTCCCGGGATGCGGAACACGGGCGCGGGTAGAGGGAATTCCCGGGCCCTCACCCCCCGGCCCCCTCTCCCGACCCCTCCCTTCCCCCCTCACCGGGAGAGGGGGAGAAAACGGGGAAGGATAGAGGGAGGGCCGGGCTCCAGGACCAGACTTCCCTCTCCCCCTCTCCCGGTGTGCGGGGGGAGGGAGGGGACGGGAGAGGGGGCCGGGGGGTGAGGGTCCGGGCGGGCGGGCTTTTTACCCCTCCTCCTCCCCCGGGAACTCATACAACGCCGTCGACAGGTACCGCTCCCCGTGGCTCGCCAGCACGGCCACGATCAGCTTGCCCTTGTTCTCCGGCCGCTTGGCGACCTCATAGGCCGCGTGGGCCACGCCGCCCGAGGAGATTCCCACCATGATGCCGTCCTCGCGGACGAGGCGGCGGCCCATCTCCATGGCCTCATCGTTCGTGATGGTGACGATCTCGTCCACCACGTCCATGTCCATCACCTCAGGGATGAACCCGGCGCCGATACCCTGGATCTTGTGCGGACCGGGCACCAGGTCCTGGCCAGCCCGCTTCTGCGTCATCACCGGCGAGTGGATCGGCTCCACCGCGATCACCTTGAAGCCCGGCTTCTTCGCCTTGATCACCTCGCCCACGCCGGTGATCGTGCCGCCCGTGCCCACGCCGGCCACCAGGATGTCGATCTTGCCGTCCGTGTCGTCCCAGATCTCCACCGCCGTCGTCTTCCTGTGGATCGCCGGGTTCGCCGGGTTCGAGAACTGGCCGATGATGATGGAATTCGGGGTCTCCCTCTGCAGCTCCTCGGCCTTGGCGATGGCCCCCTTCATACCCTTCGGCCCCTCGGTCAGCACCAGCTTCGACCCCAGGGCCTTGAGGATCTTCCGCCGCTCGATCGACATGGTCTCGGGCATGGTCAGGATCAACGGGATCTGCTTCGCCGCGCACACGAAGGCGAGGCCGATCCCCGTGTTGCCCGAGGTCGGCTCAATCACCGTCGTCCCCTCCTTGATCACGCCCTTCTCCAGCGCGTCCAGGACCATCGAGTAGCCGATCCGGTCCTTGACGCTCGCCATCGGGTTGAACGACTCCAGCTTGAACACCACGTCGGCTTCGACGCCGAGCGACTGGGTCACGTTCGGCGCCCGTACCAGCGGCGTCCGTCCGATCGTGTCGATGATGCTGTCGTAAATGCGGCCCATGTCCGTTCTCCTTTTCGATCCCCATTACTGAGGGCAATAATGAGGGCTAGATCCCATCCCCAAGCTCTCCGAACCCATAGGCCCGCTCGAGGATCGCCCTCTGCCGGGCCGGGGTCGTACGGGCGAAGAGCACTTTTTCACCCGGCGGCACCGACTCCACCACCCACGTGTTGCCGCCGATCACCGCGCCTTCACCGATTACGGTGTCGCCACCCAGGATCGTCGCGCCCGCATAGACCACGACCTTGTCCTCCAGCGTGGGATGGCGCTTGTAGTCCCGCAGGAGCTTCCCAAGCGCGTCCTTGGCGAACGACAGCGCGCCGAGGGTGACACCCTGGTAGATCTTGACGTTCTTTCCGAGGACGGCCGTCTCGCCGATGACGACCCCGGTCCCATGGTCGATGAAGAAAGACTCCCCGATCTGCGCCCCGGGGTGGATGTCGATGCCCGTCCGCGCATGGGCGTGCTCGGTCAGGATCCGGGGCAGGAGGGGAACCTGGAGGTTCCACAGCTCGTGGGCGATCCGGTAGGTGGTGATCGCCTCGAAGCCCGGGTAGGCCAGGATGATCTCGGCGTAGCTCCGGGCCGCGGGGTCGCCGTCCATGGCGGCCTGGACATCCAGCACCAGCAGGCGCCGCAGCTCCGGCAGCCGGGCCAGGAAGCGCTCGATCGCCCTCTCCGCCCGCCCCCCGAAGCCGTTCTCCTCGCTCCCGTGCTCCAGCTGGAAGGCGAGGACGGCCTGCTGGTAGAGGTCCGCCGCGACGTCGTCGAGCAGCGCCCCCACGTGGTACTCCACGTTCTCCCGCGACAGGTGCTGGACGCCATAGAACCCGGGGTAGAGCACCGCGAGAAGGTCCTCCAGCACCCGCACCACCACCGTCCGCGACGGCAGCCGGCGTTCCGGGTCCAGATTATGGGCCGGATCCCGGGCCGGATCCCGGGCCGGGTCCCCGGAAGCTCCATAGGTCGCGACGACCTCTTGCGTGATCCCCCGCAGCCGATCCGAGAGCGGGTGGCGTTTCATGGCCGGACCTCCTCCCGACGTTCAAGGGCGTAATTGTAACTTCTTTGGTCACGAGTTGCTGCCCCCGGTCCATCGGGAGGCGACGCGGGAGGTCCCCACACAACACAGCCCAGTAGACTCCCCTTCATGCCCCGCTCCGACAACCTCTACGCCCTCCCCCCGAACCTCCCCGTCCCCGAGGACGACGGCGCCTGCGACCATCTGCCGGGCCGCCGGCTCCCCGCGATCCCCCTCCCCTCGACCGCGGGCCGCCAGGTCGACCTGTCGAGCCTGCCGGGGCGGACGGTGGTTTACCTCTATCCCCATACCGGCCGTCCGGACCGGGACGCCCTCCCTGGCTGGAACGAGATCCCCGGCGCCCGCGGCTGCACACCCCAGTCCTGCGCCTTCCGCGACCACCATGCCGAGCTCCGCGACCTGGGCGCCGCCGTCTTCGGCCTCAGCACCCAGGATACGGACTACCAGCGCGAAGCCGCCGAAAGGCTCCACCTCCCCTTCGAGCTGCTGAGCGACAAACGCTTCGAATGGATCGAAGCCCTCACCCTCCCCACCTTCGAGCTGGCCGGGACTCGCTTCGTGAAGCGGATCACCCTGATCGTGCGGGACGGGGTGATCGAGAAGGTCTTCTATCCGGTGTTCCCGCCGGATGGGAATGCGGAGGTGGTGATGGGGTGGCTGCGGAGCGCACTCTAAATGCCCCGCACGCCCTGCCTACGTGGTCACCGCGAGTCGGACTCCCCTGTGGCCTGCGCCATCCGTGCACGGGCTTTGGCGACGTTTCCGGCTGCCACTTGGAAAAGGTTGGGGTCGCCGTCTTCCAATGCCGCAGTGAGATACTCGGCAATCACCTCCTCGTTGTCGAGATAGGCACTGGTATCAAATTCTGTAAGTTGGAGGGGAATAGCGCACTCCTATTCGAGACCGCTGTTCACTCGCTGGGCCACAAACCCTCATCCTCCCACCCCGCAAATTCAGAGCCCAGACCAGCGTCCCGTCCATAGGCTTTCCGGTACAGAACGGCGATCGCCTCGCCGGTTTGGAGATCCTGGCAATGACGCCCTAGGTACTCTACCGTGGCGCGCTGCAGGACCTCGGACCTCCCGAGTTGCCGGACCTCTTCGCTCTCATCGAGGCGAGCCAGAAGATCTTCATCGAATCGGACCTGAATGGACTTCATGGTAGATCTCTAGCCGACATCTCTAGGAGAGTCAAGGGTTCTTTCGTGGCGTTACCAGCCGAGATCCCCCGGCGCCCGTGGCTACACGCGCCCCAGTCCTCGCCGATCCACTCGAAGCGCTGGTCGCTCAGGAGCACGGAAGATCCCCACCGCAGACCACACAACCGCAGTGTCGTGCACAGAACCGCCCCGTAGGGGCTCAGGCATGAAGCCTGGCGTTTCAACGCCAGGAAAGAACGTCTCCCCCCCTCCTCCAAAGCCCCAGAGGGGCGCAGGCAGCCTTCCACCCCTGGCCCTCCCAGACGCGAAACATTCTGAGGTAGAATTCCTCCAAGCTCGCAACTATTGGACCCAGGCTGCTTCTGGGAGACCTTGTCCCCTGGGGACCGGCTTGCTCAAGGAGTCTTGATGAAACCGTCGTACCTGCTCGTCCTGGTCTCGCTCCTCGCGTCTCCCGTCCTCTTGACGGCTCAGGTCGTGGCCCGTCAGGGAACCTCGGCGGACTCTCCCTTGGAGGAGTTCAAGTTACCCATGGTTCTCGACCTGCCGATCCAGGACTTCAAGGATCTGGCTCCGGCCACCGGCAAGGACTTCAAGGAGGTCCGGAAGTACTACTGCGAGGATCTAGTGCTCACTCAACTGCTCGTCACCAAGCGAGAGGGATCCAAGCGAAGCAAGCCGTCTGTCATCAAACTGGACCCGGGGATCCCTTGCGGTGCGGCCCTCCTATGCCGGCTGGCGATCCTCCGGTTCGATGTCGTCAAGGGCGAGGAGCCCTTGCCACAGCCAAGTGTTTCAGATCAATCCGGAGGAAGACCAGCACCTTTGCGGCAAGTCTGCGATCGGAGACCGAGGAATTCGCCTCCTCGCGAAGTTGAGCCTCCTTTGCTCCGCGGTACGGGTAACAGTTAAGGACGATGGTTGAATGAGGATGGTGCCATGCCGAATCTCTATTCGCCCGAGTTGATAAACCGATCCCCCAAGCTGTTGCTTGACTCAAGACCTGCTCTTCAGCTAGATTATGGGCAGTAGCTTGTATTATAGTGGCTTGACCCCGTGCTCTCATTTTGGTATGCACAAAAAGCCATCCCCCAAAGGCCCTCGCCGTCGTATAGGGATAGAGGACCTAAGAGGATCGACTCGCACCAAGACATAGGAGCCGCCTTCCGAGGACGTTCCGCAACCTCGACTCTTCGGACCCGGGCACTATGAAAGAGCTATTCCCCGAGGCAATCCAGCACATAATCATCATGCAGTTTCCTGTGGTGTTTATGCTGGGCATCCTGAGCCTTCAGGCGAGAAACGCCTTCCGCACTAGAATCTTTTCTCTGATCGCAGCCGGATGGTTCCTTAACTTAGCTTACCTCTTGGTCAGAAATTACCCCGACATCAACAGCCTATTCTTGAGGCCGAGGGATACCTTCCTCTCAACCATCGCCACTCCCCTAGTCTTTGCTAGCAGCGGGTGCTTCTGGCTTGCTGCTCGCAAATTCCCCAGACCAAACAGCATACTTCTATTACGGCGGTTATCTGACCGCATGTTAGTAGGTATACTACTTGTCGCCCTTGCATTCGTTCTGACCTTTTCCAACTGGCTGCCTAGAAGTTATCCCCTAGTACTAATACCAGCTATACCTGACGTTGCGGTCGACTTGTTTGCCATTACAGCCCTAGCGACATTTTTTAAGCAATTCTCCAATGAGCACTCTCTGTCCGGAACTAACAACACCCTTTATTACGGGACCCTCCTTTACGCGCTAATCCAACCCTTATATTTCCTCTCTATTGGTGTGCCTGAATCCATAGCCGAAGGCGTGGAAGTTGCTGGTTTTTTCTTGGGCCTAACCTCTAAAGTTGCTATACTACTCGGGCTTCTAAAGCTGTTCTCAGATGTCGCCACCAAGGCGCACCAAGAGGAGGCCCGCATCAAGGAGACTAGGCGCACGGTCGAACGGATAGCTCATGAACTCGGAACCCCTGTTGCGCAAATGAGCGTACATGTCAAGATCCTGCTGGACGAGGTCAGCCTACGAGGTAGGTTTCACCAGAGCCTTTTGAGCCTTGATTACGCTCTCCACCGAATTGAAGCCATCATGGATGCTTCTCGCCAACTCCACCTTTTGCAGCGGTTTGTCCAGAATCCCAACTCAATAGCTAGCTCCGCACCCGAGCGCACCGAACAAACCTATAGCATCAATACACTAGTTCAAACAGCCCTGATGGCAGTTAAGGAGACGCGCGACGAAAATGTGAAGTTCTCCATTCAATATTCCGGCAACTGTTGCATCCGATGTGTCTCAGTTGAAGTTATCCAGGTTTTGGTAAACATATTCAGGAATTCCTTCGATGCTCTCCCGAGAGGAGCGGGGCGAGTAATGGTAGAGACATTTAACATTGATGAACATGAAAAACCATGTATTCGCGTCGTTATTCAAGATACCGGGGAGGGTATACCTCCTGAAGTTGAAACTCACATGTTTGACGAAGGTTTTTCGACTCGTGGCGGCCCCGGGCGGGGACACGGATTATCTATCACCAAAAAACTCATTGAATTGAACGGCGGCAAAATTGCCATTCAGAATCTGATGAGCCAGAAGGGCGGCTCTTCTGGAGCAAAGGTTACGCTCGATTTTCCTCGTGTCTCGTGCAGAAAGGATCGTCATGACAATAACTGATGTAGAGATAGCTCCGACTGAGGCTCCGCCTAAGGCTGCCTTCGTCGATGATGACCCTCAGTTCCTGGAGACTATGCGGTTGTGGCAGAAGAACGTTCAGATGGCAGAACGCACCACTTTTGAGGCTGAGGAGTGCCTACAGTGGGTCAGAAAAGGAGAAGTAGACCTAGTGATCAGTGACCTTCGCATGCCTGGAATCGATGGAGTCCGACTCCTCGAGCGAGCAAAGGATTTGAACCCGAATGTGCAACCTGTCCTTCTGACGGGCTTTGAACCAGACGAGAAGCAAAAGGCCAGACTCGAACGGATTGGCGCCAAGGTGTTCTCAAAGATGACCGATCTGCGCGAACTCTTGGAGTCCATTGTTACCGAAGAGAAAGAACCGAAGGTCGCAAGGCAGTTAGTCGAACTACAGTCGGAAGTATCCACGCTCAAAAAAATGCATGAAGAGTGGATCAGCGATCTGGTCTCGCAGCTAGAAGCTATACCTGGCCTTGACCAAGCCTGGATATCTGGAGCTGAGGAGCCTTTTACTGTGGCACAGCTGATTGATGACATCAAGCAACTCAGACCGCGCGGAATAGAGCACATCCGTCTATGGCGTAGCGCACTTCAGACACTCAGGAAACTAGGAAAAAAGAGATGATTTACCGAATTAAGAATTGGTGGAGTTCGTTATGGAAACCACGCTACACTGCGATTTTTGTACCCTGTAACAATTTCCAGGGCACCGATTCAGTTATGGCATTTATTCGTCTCCTAAGAAAACAACGCAAACGCACGGCCCGAGTTATAATTCTGGAGAAGATGAGTCCTCATCTGCGTAACGCGCTGCAAGAGAACGGGGTTAGCACAATTCCATCTCAAGTTCTTTTGTTTGCTCATCCATCGCAAGATCTAAATGGCTTCTCCGTAAATCCAAGTAGCGCGACAGGTTCAAGCGATACACTTCTTCTAAGATGGTGGGAAGTAGAAAGTGAACCATACGATATTTTAGTTGCTCATGTTTGCCGAGGAGCACACATCCTCCGAAGGCGTGCATGGAGCAGAGTCTTTCCTAACTGGGTATCTTACGATACTGACATAAGATCGTTCCTTGCCACGTCCAAAGGCACAAAGCGGTGGGAGGGGGTTTTTAACGCTATCTTGCAGGAGGTACCTAAAAGCACAGAAGCGACCAGTGTCAGCGAGCGGCTACAATCTGTCTACCTTATCGCAATGGCAGATCTGCGCGATTCCTTTGATGCGAGTGGTGGCGATGCTCTCAATTTGATGTACTTTCAGGCTTGTTTGCAGTCACTCTGTACGAGCGAGGCCTAATGGAACCATCTATTATTGGCGTATTTACATCACTGGTAGCCTCTATTGGTGTCTTTGCAGTGCTGCTTAGGAGTGATCGAAGACACCAGTATCCGGAGGTCGCCTTCGGGCGCGATTCCGAAGTAAAGGAAAGCCGAAATGAACAGGGTCAAGCTCTCTTGGTCCGTGAGTATATAAGGCAGCAACGCCGCGCCTTTGCTCTTCTCTGGGTAGCAAATGCTCTTGGCTTGATTCTTCTAGTTATTCTTATCGGCAGATTAATTATGATGCCGAGAATAGATATCGGCATCATAAGCACTGCCATTGGCTTTGCTGGAGACCTTGGGCTGGCGCGCGGCGCCTTCACACTTTACAAAACTTCCTCGGATAGACTTGAAAAAACTTTGCTCCAAAAAGGTAATAAATAACCTATGGGTGAGCACGCGAGGAGGTTACCGATCCCTGATGACCATTCCGACGATCCGTTCCCTCGGATGGCGGTTTCGGAAAGTGCGTCTGCCTGACAGGCGCGCCGAGCTCGTGGAAGAGCCCCTTACGGCGGAGGACCTTCTCGATCCCCAGGTTGGGGGATCACGTGGCTCAGGATGCGCAGGAGCTTCCAGGTCCTCAAGGAAGGAACTCGCCCGGCCCTCGTCATTGAGGTGGTCTCGGAGGAACCGGAGCATCAGAGCGCGGATCACGAAGAGAAGGTCAAGATCTACGAGCAGGCGTAGGTGCCTGAGTACGTCATCCTCGATCCCCCTCTCTCCCTGAGGACCGCTGCCGCCTGACCGGGTACAGGCTGAAGGCCTCGGGACGATATGAGCCGATCCTCCCGCATGCGGAGGGTCGCCTCCTCCAAGACCACCGAGTTGTGGCTCGTCCCCGCCCAGAGGACCCGTCCACCTCATCGACGCCGCGACTGGCGAGCAGCTCCTGAGCGGGGACGAGGAGGCGGACCGGCTTCGGCCGAGTTGGAGCGTCTGAAGAAGCCCAGCCCCTGACGTTCAGCGATAGAGCCTCTCCAACTCGTCCAGGCACGGCCAAAACGCCTCATTCCAGACTTGAAATGAGGCATTTCAAACAGGAAATGCTTGAGCACAAGCCTGAAATGCTCCGTTTCAGAGTCTGAATGGCTCATTTCAACCTTGAAATGGCTCGTTTCACCCTCGGAATGGCTCGTTTCAAGGTCGTAATGAAGCGTTTCCTGTTGGAAACGGCTCATTTCAGGGGTGAAACGCGCCGTTTCAAGCCTGAAATGGGCCATTTCAAACAGGAAATGCTTCATTACAAGGGTGAAACGCTCCATTTCAGGTCTGCAACGAGCCATTTCAAGCTTGAAACGCCCCGTTCAGACCTCGGACAGAGTCGAAGCTGGCCGAGCTCCCTCCACAGCGCTAAGCTTGTCTTCCTTTTCCGTTCGGAGGGCACTATGCTTTATGCAAAATTGCTCTTCTTTCAAGCGAGAACAGCTGCGGAAGCGCCGCGCGGCAGGTCGTAAGGAAGATTCCGCACGTCCTTTCGCGGCGCCTGCGCCGGAGGTGATGACGTGCGGATCGAGCAGTGCCGGTGGACGGCATCCCGAGGCTGGGGGACGGACCGGTGCTGGCGGGGGTTCTACTCGTACGGCGAGATCTCGCCTTTCGTGCCGAGCGCCAGGTGCGAGCTGCACAACCAGACAATGACCATCACGACCCTGCGGGAGCTGCGGGAGCCCTGACGGTGTCCGGCCGCCACAGCCTCCTGGTGCGCCAGATCCGCCGCCACTTCGGCGGCGAGGAGGCCGTCCCCCCCGAGCTGAGGGGGTTCCTCGACGCGGTGGACGAGGCCTACCAGCAAGCGGACGCCGACCGCGCCCTTCTCGAACGGGCGATGGACCTGCAGCTCCCGGGAGCTCCTGCAGGCCAATGCCGAGCTGCGGCAGTCCGGCCGGGCCTTCCGCGACTCCGCCTCGCTCCTCCAGGCGACCCTGGACTCGACGGCCGACGGCATCATGGCGGTCGACCTCAAGGGCAGGATCGTGGAGCTCAACCGTCAGTTCGTGGAGATGTGGCGGGTCCCCGGGAGCCTCCTCGGCCCGCCGCAGAGCGAGGAGATCCTCAACTTCGCTCTCGACCAGCTCGAGGAGCCGGAGAGGCTGCGCACCCGGCTCCGGGGGATCTATGCCCAGCCGGACGCCGGGAGCCAGGACGTGCTGACGCTGTACGACGGCCGGGTCTTCGAGGTCTATTCCAAGCCACAGCGGACCGGAGGCGAGATCGTGGGCCGGGTCTGGAGCTTCCGCGACGTGACCGAGAGCCGGCGCCTGGAGAAGGAGCGGGCCCGCCTGCAGGTCGTGGGCGCTCTCGGCCACCTCGTGGGGGCTCTGGCCCACGAGGTCCGCAATCCCCTGTTCGCCATCTCGGCCACGCTCGAAACCATCGAAGCGGGGCTCGCAGATCACCCGAGCCCCTTCTTCCAGCAGGCGATCCAGAACCTCCGCGAGCCCACGAGGAGGCTCTACGAGCTCATGTCGGATCTGCTGGAGTACGGCAAGCCGCCGAGCCACGATCTCGCCGAGAGCTCGCTCGCCGAGATCGTCTCCCAGGCCGTGGCCGACTGCGCCCCGCTCGCGGCGGAGAGGGGAGTCCGGATGTCAGCGCGGCTGAACGGGCGGGAGCCGCGGGTGGGGGCGGTCCGCCAGCGGCTCCTGATCGCCCTGCAGAACCTGATCCAGAACGCCATCCAGCACTCGCCCAAGGGGGGAGAGGTGACGGTGGAGATGGAGGAGCTCGAGCTGGCCGGCAGCCCCTGGGTGCGCTGCCGGTTCCTGGACTCCGGCACCGGCTTCAAGGCCGAGGATCTCTCCCGCATCTTCGAGCCTTTCTTCACCCGCCGGCGGGGCGGCACCGGCCTGGGCCTGTCGATCGTGCAGAGGATCGTCGAGGAGCACGGCGGCCGCGTGTGCGCCGCCAACCGGCCGGAGGGCGGAGCGGTGATGACCCTGGAGCTTCCTCACTGGGGCCGGGGGTAGCCCCCCCGGCCCTCAGGAGGGCGGTCTTCTGGAGCCCGCTCACACGCCCTGGATCACTGCTCTCGGCAGCGGCCCTGGGCGATCAGGTTGGAGATGAAGTAATAGTGTTTGGAGCTGGGCTTGAACTGGACGAGCTTGATGCGCAACGCGGCGATGCAGTCGTCGGTCTCGGTGATGCCGGGGCGGTAGAGCCACTTCTGGTCGGCGGTGACAGGAGCCGCCCACGACCAGGGCGAGGAATTGGTGCCCTGGGGCAGGGTGATGTGGTAGAAGAGACTGCCCATATAGCTGCCCGCCTGGTAGGCCTTGAGCTCGACGCTGACCTCGAGATCGGCTTTGAAGACACCCCCCATGGGGGTCTGGCGGATGATCGTCATCTGGGTGATTGGCTGAGGGCCGGAGAGCTCGGCGGTCCAGTCGAGGAGGCCGCAGGGCGTGGCCGAAGGGAACATGCTGCGGAACGCCAGACTGGCGACCTGGACGCGGGTGGTGGCCACGCCCGCCGCGTCGAACACGGCGTTGTCGAGACGCTGGACGGTGGTGTCGTAATCCACTCCCAGAGCCGGGACGCCCTGGAAGAGCACCGTGTGGTTCCAGTTCGGATCGGGAACCGCGCCGCAGAGCGCCTCGACGTCGCCATCCGCCAAGGTGGTGAAGGTCTGTCCATTGCCGGGGGTGACCCAGGGATCGATACCTGGGCCGACACCAGGCGGTTGCGCCATGGCTGGAAGGGCCGCCAGGCTGACGAGAAGGATTCCGAGGAAGGCGGTACGAAGGTTCAGCTTGGACATTTTCAATCTCCTGAAGTTCGTTCGATCTCGATGTTCAACGCGATGGAGAGTGGCCCGGACCAGGGGTGTGGGCGGGCCGCGGGAGGAGGAGGCGTTCATGGCGTCTCCTCCATGGACCGCCCCAGGGGCTCGAAGCCCTCTCCCGCAGGCACCGGCTGACGCTTGCGCAGGAGGGTGATCAGGCCGCCCGCTCCCGCCAGGGTGAGCAGGCAGGCGTTCACCAGGGCCATGGCGACCAGGAGCCCGAGCCAGCGGTTGGTGGGCACCTGGGAGAAGCCCAAGAGGCCGAAGCCCAAGGCGATGGCCAGGGTGTCGATGAGGATGGCCGGTCCGGCCTTGGCGGCAGCTACGCGGCCGGGATGGGCGGCGCCGTTCCTTTCCGCGGCCCGGAACCGCTCCAGGAAATGGATGCTGTAGTCGTCGCCGATCCCCAGGGTCACGGCGCAGAACATGGAGGTCGCCACGCCCAGGGGGATGCCGAGCCATCCCATGAGGCCGAAGGCCCAGGCCACGGCCAGGGCCGTGGGGAGGATGCAGGCGAGCCCATAGCGCAGAGACCGGAAGAGCAGGGTCACGATCAGCAGGTTGCCGGCGAGGGCCATGAGCAGCGAGCCGGTCTGGGAGCGGACGATGGCCGGGATCATGGCCTGGGAGACGGCCACGTCCCCGGCCAGGTCGACGCGCGCGTGGGCCGGAGCGAGCTCGGTCCGCTCGATCTCGCGGATGGCCTCGACGAGCGCGGCGGTCTCCCGGTAGTTGGCCCCCTTGAGGAGGATGGTGACGACCGTGCGGCGGAAGCCGTCGTCCACCAGCTCGCGCCGCCGCTCCTCCCCTCTCACGTTGCCGATGCGGCGGGCGTGGAGGTAGATCCACGAGGGGTTGTCGACGATACGGCGGCTCCACTCTCTCCGGTCGCCCCAGAGATAGGCCGTGGTGGTGAGCTGGCTGTGGAGGCCGAGCACGCCGCCGACCTCGGGCCGCGCCCGCAGGGCCTTCTCGAAGCGGCCCACGGCGTCCACGGCCGAGCCCGCCAGGAGCGGCCCGCTGGCGGCCGGGATGGCGGGGATCTCCCCGGCCGGCGGGTCGAAGGTGAGGACGGCGAGCAGCACGTGGGTGCCCGCGAAGAGCCGGTCCACCCGCTCGGAGTCCTGGCGCAGGGAGCTGCCCGGCGCGAAGTTGTCGATCCAACCGTCCTGCACGGCGAGGCGCGGAATGCCGAGCGCCAGGGCCGCGGTCGCCACGGCGAGCACGGGCAGGGCGATCCGCGGCCGGCCGCTCAGGGCCAGCGCCAGCCGGGAAAGCCGCGAGGTGTCCAGAGAGGATGAGGGAGCCGCCGGGATGGCTCCAGGCCGCAGGGCGATCAGGGCCGGCGTCGCCGTCATGGCCCAGAGCAGGCAGAAGAGGACGCCGATCGCCGTGAACAGCCCGAAGCTCCAGACGGGCCGGATCGCGGAGGTTAGGAAGGAGAGGAACCCGAAAGCCGTGGTGAGCGACGTCAGGGTGATGGGCCGCGCGAGCTCCTCCAGGCTCCGCCGCAGGGCCGCGGCCGGGGGCTCGTCCGGCGGGCGGTGGCGGTAGCGCCAGAGGAGGTGGACCTCGTCGGAGAGGCCGATGGTGATCAGAAGGACGGGGATGACGGCCGTCGTGAGGTACACGGGCTGGCCGCACCAGCCCACGAGGCCGAGGGTGAACACGAGGGCCGCGCCGATCTTGGCAAGGCCGATGGCGACGCCCCAGGCCCGGCCGCAGGCGATCCACAGGATGAGGGCGATCACCGCCAGCGCGAGCGGGATCAGGAGGACGAGATCGGCCAGGATGTGCTCGCCCAGGAGAGCCTCGGCGGCCGGGGCGCCCACCACGGAGACACGGTCGTCCGCCGTCCCGTACCGGCGGGCGATCGTGACGACCCGGTGATAGAGGGCCGTACGGTCCACCTCCCCGGAATCCATCTCCGAGGGCACGCCGACCAGGACGGCCGCGGCCTTGCGGTCGTACGAGACGAGGGTGCCGTGGAAGACGTTGGTGGCCTCGACGTCGCTCCGCACCTCGGCGAGGCGCTCGGGAGTCGTGGGCGGCGGCTCGAGCAGGGGCTGGAAGCCGATCCGGCTGGGCGAGGAGTACAGGCGCTTCTCGCTCGCGAGGCTCTGCACGTTCTCGGCACCGATGCCGGGGAGCGCCGCGAGGTCCCGCGTCAGCCGCTCCAGCCGGCCCAGGGTGCCGGGGTTGAAGATGCCGTCCGGATGACGGGTCTCCAGGACCACGAGCAGCGGATCGCGCAGGCCGAAGGTCCGGCGGGCCTCGCGGTCGAGGGCGATCGCGGGATCGTCCGGCGGCACCAGCGAGTGGCCGTCGGTCCGCAGCTCCAGGCGCAGGAGCCCCGGCGCCATGGCGAGCACGGCGGCGGCCATCAAGGCCAGGGTCGCACGCGGACGGGCGGCTGCCCGCCATCCGATTCCAATCCACCAGCGCAACCAGCGCGGGCCTCCTGCAAGCATGACCATGATGACTCCCGCGCCAGCTCATCTCCACCTCTTGAGATAGAGATTGGACGCTAACTTAACCATGTGCGCGAAATGGTGAAAAGCGAGTCGGTGCGGGCCCACTTCTTTTGGGTAGGTCCCGGGCCCACCAGCGGGGCTCTTGTCCTGCGTCGTTTCTGGTATACTTACAAGCAGGGATTTGCTGTACTACATTTTTGCTTGAGAGGGCGGAGCGAGTCGGTCGGTTTCATTCTTTGTGCAGGCGGCCGGTCTCGCTGATCTTGGAATGGTCTCTCATCTGGCGAATGCCAGAAAGGAGTCGCCCCCATGTCCGCCTCGACCCGCCCCTCGCTCGTGGCGAGCCTTCTCGATCCCGCTCTGCTCGGCGGTCAACAGAAAGCCGAACTCGCCCGCCCGGCTCCGGCCGAACCGTCGCCGGCCAGAGCCGAGACCCGGCCGGGTCCCGATTTCAAGGAAGTCGTCCGCGCGAACCTCCACGCCGCCGCGGAGCACGCCATGCTGGGCCACAAGGCGCCGAGCTTCCGGGAGTGCCCCCACCCGTCGTGCCGGAACGCCAGCAACATGGTTCCCTACCCTGTGGTTTGGCAGGCGGGCGTGACGGACGCGGACCTGGAGGAGATCTTCCAGCGGGTCGTGCCTGCCGCCCTGGAGAAGGCGGCGTCCAGCCCATCCCCGATGCGGATGGAGATGGAGGAGCCCGAGTTGCCGGACGATCCGGTCCTTATTGCCTGATATTGCCTGATATTGCCTGATATTGCCTGATGTTGCCTAATACTGCCTGATATCGCCTGAGGACCGGCGCGGCCTTTTGTCCCCCCTCTCCCTCCTGGTCACACTTGACAGGGAGAGACCTCCTCTATCGCGATGATGCGGCGAGTGTGGTTTCGGGAGGATTTTCCCGATGGATCATTTGGCGGGTATGAAGAAGTGGATGGGAGTCGCGGCACTCCTCGCTCTCGCGGTCCTCTGCGGCGCCCAAGTGGCCGCGGCTGCACCCCGTGCCCTGTCGGCGACGATCGAGACCGAGAAGGCCTTCCTGGGTGACGCGGACGGCGCGGTCGTGCGCGTGAGGCTCTCGAATACCGGCGCGCAGGATCTCTACCTCCTGCACTGGCAGACGGCCGTGCGCGGCGTCCAGGGCGACATCTTCGACGTGCGCCTGAACGGCGAGCCGGTCCCCTACGTCGGCCGCCTGTACAAGTGGGCCCGGCCCCAGGCAGAGGACTACGTCCGCGTGCCCGCCGGCGGCTCGGTGTCGGCCGAGGTCGACCTGACGGCTTACTACGACATGTCTTCCACGGGCGAGTACACGGTGCGCTACCGCACGGCCGTCCAGGACGCTCTCTCCGGCGCGGGGACCAAGATCGGCGCCGCCGGCCCGGGGGAAATCGAGTCGAACGACTCGCCTTCGGGGTCGAGCGGGGCGAGCGGGGCCGTCTGCTCCAGGCCTTCCGCCAGGCCGACTTCGGTACCAAGTCCCTCACCCCCGGCTTCGTGAGCTGCACGAGCACCCGCCAGAGCGCCCTGACGACGGCCCTGGGCAACGCCGAGGTGATCTCGCTCGCGGCCCTCACCTACCTGAACGGCGTGCCGGTCGCCAACCGCCCGAGCGACACGGCCTACCGGACCTGGTTCGGCACCTATCTTGCGTCGCGCTACTCGACGGTCCAGTCGCACTACACGGCCATCCACAGCGCCTTCGCCACCAAGACGGTCGAGTTCTACTGCGACTGCAACGACAGCGCCTATGCCTATGTCTACTCGAACCAGCACTACAAGATCCACCTGTGCAACGCCTTCTGGAACGCTCCGAACCTGGGCATCGACTCCAAGGCCGGCACGCTGGTCCACGAGATGAGCCACTTCAACGTCGTGGCCGGCACCTCGGACCACGCCTACGGCACGAGCGCCTGCCAGCGCCTAGCTAGCACCAATCCGAAGAAGGCGGTCAACAACGCGGACAGCCACGAGTACTTCGCGGAGACGCGGTAGACCCACCTCCCCCGCCCCGGGCCTCAGGCCCGGGCGGCTTCCCCCTCTCCTTGACAGGCGACGCTCAGACTCCCAAACTCTGTTTGACGACCGTTCGGGGGGTTTCTCATGGACCAGCAGGTGTCCCCTCGGGTGCGCGGTTCCCATTCTTCACCCTGTGTTCCTACCCGGGGTCAGACTTCCCGTTTCCCTCCCCTTGACAGCTTCCGTTCCGAAAAGGAGGAGAGCTCATGCATAGCAAACCGGCACGTGTACTCGTCTGCGTGGGGGTGGCGCTCCTGGGTATTCTCTTCGTGGGTTGTGAGAGCGGGTACCGGCAGGTCGTGGTGGTCAACGGAGACCAGGCCGAGCTCGTCACCTGGGGGAAAGCGCCGAAGGAGCCGCAGGAGATCTGGACCGAAGGCAGGACCCTGGTCTTCCGGAAGGATGGGGACGTCCCCGGCATTCCGAAGAAGGCTTCCGGTAAAGCCGGGCGCGTCTACCGGGTCAACGACCAGCTCGAATTGGAGGAGATCGGCGAGTTCGCGCTGACCATGCCCGACGACACCCTGGCCTACCAGTTCGGCAAGTAGAGCCAGCCTCAGCCGGGCGGGCGCCCGACCCCCAGCGCGGCCGTGGCCACGTCGTGCACGGGCGTCTCGACGCCCGCCTCGCGGCCGAGCCGGGAGACGGCGCCGCTCAGGTCTTCGATCTCCATCCGCCCTCCGGATTCCAGGTCCAGCAGGAGGCTGGGCTTCAGGTGATCCGCCAGGGAATGGGCGAAGTCGAGGATCTTCGCCTCGTCCTCCAGGGTCAGGGCCACCCCGTGGGCACGGGCCACGGTGCCGACCTCGCGCACGGCCCGCTCGATCATCAGGGTCCCCAAAGGCGCTCTCCGGACCGGACCGATGGGCGCCCGCGCCAGCCCGCAGGCCGCGGCCACGGAGGAGATGAAGGCGAATTTTCGCCAGAGGTCGGCCGTGATGTCCGCCGACGCCCGGGCCTCGGCGCCGGTCTCGCGGAAGACCGCCGCGATCCGCTCCGCCCGCCCGGAGATCCCGCCCGCCCGCTCGCCCACGACGATCCTCTGGAACGTGCTGCGCCGCTCGACCACGCCCGGCCCCACCCGGGCCGCGCTGATCTCCGTGAGCCCGCCGAGCACCCGCTCGTCCGGAACCCCGGCCGAGATCAGCCGGTCGGCCGCGTCCACCCCGTTGAGCAGCGGCAGCACGTCGGCCCCGCGCTCCGCGAGAATCCGGGCCGCGGGAGCGATCTCCACCAGCGAGTAGCTCTTGACGGCGACCACCGCGAGATCGACCGTCCCGATCTCCTCCGGATCGCCCGCGGCTTTCACGGCCACCGTGAACGGCCCTTCCGGAGTCCGCACCTCCAGACCCCGCGCCCGCAGGGCCTCCAGATGTTCCCCGCGGGCCAGCATCGAAACCTCATGTCCGGCACGGGCGAGGGCACCGCCGAAATAGCCGCCGACGCCGCCCGCGCCAAGGATTGCGATTTTCATTCGAGCACCTCCCGCCATGCCTCTCCTGCCGAGACCGCGAAAACGTGTCCGTAGAGATGGGATGAGAAGGCCAGCAGGAGGAGTCCAAAAGAACAGGTAGAATGGAAGACTGTCGATCGGAGTTCGAGTCGAACCCCCGTTGTCGGCGACTGCATCCGACGTCTTGGCCTTCGAGGCCGTCGTAGAGATCGCAGCGCCGCTTCGGTGGCACCCCATCATGCACCGAGTCCAACGAAGGACTCCTCGAGAGTGCGGATAGAAGACTCGGGGACAGACCGACCTCCGAAGACAGGTAGGGAAAGCCGCCAGGGCGGCTTGACATCTGGGGGCCTTCTCATAGAAGACGTTCCCAGCCCGCCCACGATACCCTTTCGCAGGCCACGGGGACGGCGGGACGTCTCCGCAGGGCAGAACCGCCGTGGTCCGGCGTCTCCGCCGGACCGAGATCCGCCGACCACGATACCCCACAGGACGCGATCGTATTCCTGCCGTCCCGAACTATGAACCCGGTTGGAACGGCATGCCCTTCGAAGAGACGTCCCGCCGGCGGTGCCCTGCGCAGGGCGGTGCACTTCGGCTGGGAACGTCTCTACGGACACGTTGTCGCGGGAGCGGACCGATGGCGGTTCGCCGCGATATCCTCTGCCTGAGGAGCGCCTATGAACCCCACACCTGACTATCAAGCCATACTCGCCGTCGCCATCGAGGAAGCCCGTCAGGGCCTTGCAGAAGGCGGCATTCCCATCGGCGCGGCCCTGTTCGACAAGGCAGGCCATCTCCTCGGCCGGGGCCACAACCGCCGCGTCCAGGAAGGCGATCCCTCCGTGCACGGCGAGACCGACGCCTTCCGCAAGGCCGGCCGCCAGCGCAGCTACAAGGACAAGATCATGGTGACGACGCTCGCGCCCTGCTGGTACTGCAGCGGTCTCGTGCGCCAGTTCGGCATCGGCACCGTGGTGGTGGGCGAGTCCGTCAACTTCCAGGGCGGGATCGACTGGCTGCGCGAGAACGGCGTCGAAGTCATCGATCTGCGGTCCGAGGAGTGCGTCCGCCTGCTCGCCGACTACATCACGGCAAATCCCGGCATCTGGAACGAGGATATCGGGAAAGATTGACGAGCCCGCGCGCACGCATCTCCGGTATAGTTGGCCGGAATGCGGAACGTGGCACCCTTTCCGGCCACTGAGCCGGACTTCGATCTCCCGGACGAGGAGACCGCGGACGTCCGCGGCTGGGACGGGCTCGCCGAATGGACCGGCGGGCTGCCTCCCGACCAGGTCGAACCGCTCGCCGCCGTGCGCGAGCTCGAAGCCGTCTATCCCCTCCTCCATGCCCTGGTGGGCCGCTCGCCCCGCGAGTTCTTCGTACGGGCGGCGGTCATGGAAGCGCTGGTCGAGAGCGCCCGTCCGGTCTTCTCCAGCCAGGACCTCGACGAGATCCTCTACTGGCTGGCCGAGCCCGCGCGGACGGCGGCCCTGCGTGCCCTGCGCCAGAGCGGCTGGCTGGAGTTCGATCCCTCGGAGGGCCACGCGCTCACGGACACCGGCCGCTGGGTGGGCGACGTGCTGTCGTTCCTCCACCACCGGCTGCGCGAGAGCGAGTTGCTGCCCACGGTCGAAGGCGTCCGCTACGCGCTCGACATCGGGCTCGATCCCCTGCGGCATCTCCAGTCCATGCGCTCGCGGCTGGCCTCCATGCGCCAGGAGATCGACGACGCCCTGGCCTCTCATTCCGAGGTCGTGCTCCGCCGCACCGCCGAGAAGCTCCAGGAGGTGCTGCGCCTCTCCGAGCGGATCCGCGCCGTGCTCGACGCCGTGCGGCTCGACCAGGCCGCCGCCCGGCGGGTGGCGCGGGAGATTCACGACCTGCTCTCCCGCCTCCACGGCGCCAGCTCCACCCTGCACGCCGCCGTCACGGAGGTGGGCCGCCAGTACCTGCGGCTGACGGCGGGGCTGACCACCGAGCAGATCATCCGCGCCCTCATGGCCAAGAGCCGGGAAGAGCTGGCCGCCGTGGGCCGCGAGGCTCTGCTCCCCGTCCTCCCCGCACCGCCGCTGCTGACTACGGACGCCGTAGCCTACGCCGCCGAGGTGCAGGCCCTGCGCGAACGGGCAGAGGCCGAGCCGGTGGTCTGGACCGAGCCGGCCGAGGCTCCCCGCGCGGCCGACGCCGTCGACGTGCCCGCCGAGGTCGAGCGGCTGCTCGCGGACCTCTCCGCCGTGGTGCGCAGCCGGGAGCCCGTGGCGCTCGCCCGGATCGTGCCCGGTGATGACGCCGGAGAGTCCTTCCTGCGCGCCAGCCTCCTGGCCCTCGCCGGCCAGCACTGGGCGGGCGAGGGGATCGCCGGCCGGCTGGGTGCCCTGCCTCTGACCGTGGACCCGGAGGGGGACGGTTGGCCGGAGCAGACCGGGGCCGACGTTCCGCTGACACGCCTCACCCCCGGATTCGTCCGCCCCCGCGAGGAGACCTGAACCTATCTATGGACGCCGCCACCCACATCTGCGCCCGCCTGCTCCGCTCCGGGGCCGTGCCCCGGGCCGAGCTGCCGGACCTGGACTTCCCCGAGGTCCGGCACGACGTCGAACGCCGGCTCGGAGCCGTGGGCCTCGTGCTGGCCACGAGCGCCTACTCCGACCACGTGGGAATCCGCCTCTCCCCGGACGTGATGGGAGACACCGCCTTCGACGCCGCCTCGAACCTCGGCCTGCGCTCTGACGCCTGCGCCCTGCTGGTCATCCTCTGGGCGCGCCTCGTCCTCCAGAAGCGCACGGCCACCGATACCCGCGAGCTGCCGGGTCAGAACGCCCTGTTCACGGGCGAGCGCATGGACGCCGCCCGGAGCTACCGCCCGAGCGTCCGCATGGAAGCCCTGGTGCGCGAGTTCCGCACGGTCTTGGGTGGACGCAGCCGCATCCAGAGCCTCGTCACGCAGCTCCGGCGCCTGCAGTTCCTGGCCGGTCACGGCGAGATTGTGGAGGCCGGTCCTCTTCTCGAGTTGGGGATCGACGGCGAGCGCATGATCGGCTTCATCCGCCGCGAGGTGCTGGCCAAGCTCCTGGCTGAACGGACGGAGGCCGCGGAAGAGACGGCGGGCGAGGTCAACGGCCTCGCCGCCCGGATTCTGGAGACCCTGGAACGCCTTGACGGCCCCGCGGCCATGAGCGAGCTGACGCGGGCGACTGGCCAGCGTCCGGAGCGCCTGCGCCCCGTCCTGAAGGAGCTGGCTGAAGCGGGCCGCGTCCGCCGCACGGGCGAGCGAGGATCGGCGCGGTATCACCTGAATTCCTTGGACAAATCGGGAGACGCCGGCTGATGTTCCGCTTCACCGAGATCTCCTTCCATGGCTGGGACCTTTGGCCGGCCGTCCGCATTCCCCTGGACCGCGACGTGGTGCTGGTGACCGGCCCCAACGGCTCGGGCAAGACGACGCTGCTCGACGGCATCCGCCAGCTTCTGAACGCCCCGCGCCTCTCCTCCCGCCGCCGTCTTCAGAACTACCTGCGCCGGCCGGATTCTCCGGCCCTCCTCCGCGCCGTGGTCTCCAACTCTCCCGGGAGCGGCTCCGGCGGCGCTCCCTTCCGCCGCGAGCGGATCACCACGCCCGAGGCCACCCTCGCCTGTGCCCTGGTGCCCATGGGCGGCGGCGCACCCGAGAAACGGTTCGCGGTCCTGCCGGGACGGCCTCCCATCGAGGAGATCCGCCGGCTGTTCCTCGAATCCCGCGACTGGTACGGCCCCGAGCGCTACGGCCGGGTGCTCGAAGGGGCCGGCGTCACCCGCAGCCTGATGAGCGTGCTCGCCATCGAGCAGGGACGGACCAACGCCCTCTTCGAGCTGAAGCCCCGCGAGCTGTTCCGCCGCGTGCTGGAGATGATGGGCGACCAGGACGTCCTCGAACGCTACGGCGAGGCCCGCCGCCGCTACGTCGAGAGCGAACAGGAGGTCTCGCGCCAGATGTACCAGGTGCAGGGCCTCCAGATGGATCTCCAGAAAGTCGAGCGCCTCGTGGCGGATCTGGACGATTGGGAGCGCAACCGCGACCGCGTCGCCGGCCTTGAAGCCCGCCTCCCCGCCGCCGAGCTGCAGGTCGAGCTCCGGCGCCGCGCCGAAGCCGGAGCCAAGGTCCCCGAGCTGCGCACCAAGGTCCGGCGCGGCGAGGCCGAGCGGACGGAGCTGGAAGCCGAAGCCGCCCGTACACGCGAGGCCGACATGAGAGCCCGCGCCGCCTTGGAGGAGGCCCAGGGCCTGGCCGCCCGGACACGGCAGGCCTGGGAAGAGGCCCACGCCGCGGAGATCCGCGCCGCCGATCGCCTCGCCACTCTGGAGGAGCGCCTGCGGGAGGCAGAAACCCTTCCTCCAGGGGATCTGGATGCCCTCACCGCCGCGGCCGAAGAAGCGAGCCGGGCCTTCTTCACCGCCGAGACCGCCGCGGCCGGGGCCAGATCCCGGGAAGAGGCGGCGCGGGATCGGGTCCGCCGTCTCCAGGCCGGCCTCCACGTCTACCCCGAAAACGTCGAGCGCACGCTCAAAGACCTTGAAGGGCGGGGAATCCGCTTCGCCCTCCTGGCCGCCACCGCCGAGGTGGCCGATCCATCCCTGGGCGAAGCCGTCGAAGCCGCCCTGGACGACGCCCGCTTCTCCATCCTCGTGGAAGAGGACGGCCAGGAGGAGGCGCTCGCAACGGCCCGGAGCCACGGCTTCCCGGGTCCCGTCTACTCCGGTCCGAGACTGGACCATGCCGAGCCGGCCGGTCCCCTGGAGCTGGCTCCCGGAGCCCCCGCCTGGCTGAAAGCCTGGATCGAATCCGTGGAGCTGGCTCCCGACGGCTCCTGGCGCGATCTCCGCGGCACCTGGGTGGCGCCGCCGCGCGGCCGGGTGCTCGGAGCCGCCGGCCGCGAAGCCGCCCTCGCCGCCGCCGAATCGGAGCTGGCCGAGGCGGAACAGGGTGTCCAGCAAGCCGCGGCCACCGTGGCCCGGACCCGCAAGACCCGTTCAGAAGCCGAGACAGCGCTGGCCCGCGAGCGCCGCCGCCGGGACCTGCTCGCCGAAACCGCCGAGCTGCCCGAGGCCCGGGTCCGGGCGGCAGCAGCCACCGAAGTCCTCCGCCACGCCACCGCCGAGCGCGACCGCGCCGCCCAGGTGCGCGAAGAGGCCCACCACGCCCGCGAGGCCGCCCTCATGGAGAGAACCCAGGTGGAAGAACGAGCCCGCCAGGTGGCCACCCGCCTCCAGGGCGAAAAGGAAGCCCTGGAACGCTCCGAGGCCGATCTCAACGCCGCCGATGCCCGCGTGCGAGAGCTGTCGGACCGCGTCCCCGCCGATCACCGCGATCTGCGGACCCTGGCTGAGCGGGGCGAGCTGGACGGCCCGGACACCGTGCGCGCGGACCTGGAGCGTGCCCGCCGGCAGCTCGCGGCCCTCGGCGATCCCCCGCCGCCCGAGGTGCGCGAAGAGGCCCTTCACCTGCGCTCCAACATCGAGGAAGCCGAGCGCCACCTCTCCTCCCGCCGGCGCGAGGCTGCCGAGGCCCAGACCGAGCTGGCCGAATGCCGGCGGCGCTACCTGGAAGTCGTCAGCGGTTCCCTCCACGACTACCGCCGCCGGGCCACCGAGCTCGCGGGCGGCGCCGAAGTCCAGGTGGAGATGGATCTCCCCCGCCTCACCGACGACGACCGCATCCTCGACGAGGCCACCATCGAAGTCCGCTTCGGCTTCGACGGCAAGGAGCCCCTCCCCCTGGGCGATCCCTCCTTCAGCGGCGGCCAGCAGGTGATCGCCGGCCTCATCCTCCTCATGGGCATGGCCGAGACGGATGGCCGAGGCTTCTTCCTCCTCGACGAGCCCTTCGCCCACCTCTCCCTCGACCGGGTGGACCAGGTCGGCCGCTTCCTGCGCGCCTCGCGCTCCCAGTTCCTCCTGACCGCCCCCACCACCCTCGACCGCGCCCAGCTCGATCCGGCCTCCCTGGTGATCGTCCTCCAGAAGAAGCGTCCCAACGAGCCCCACGCGCCCGTCCCCATCGTGGCCGAAGCCTGAGCGATGACCGAGACAGCCGCGCACGCCTGCATATACCGCGAGCAACTGGTCTGGTCCGGCTGGAGACGCTCCGGGGTCCTCGCCGAGAGGCTCGCCCGGCGAGTCCCCGTCTGCGACATCTGCCAGACCGAACGGCCCGCCCGCAAGCCCCGCCCACCCGTACTGCGCGAAGCGCGCGCCGCGGCTCCGGAAGCGCTCCCGCTCACCGATGCCACCGGCCGCACCATCGCCAAGGCCCTGGCCCGGCTCGGCGCGGGCCGCGAGGGGTTCCTGCCCCTCCGCGGTTTCCTCGGAGACCTGGCCCGCCGCGGCATCCCCGCGAGCCTCGCCGAGCAGTGGATCGACACCTTCCTCCGCGCCGGCCTCGTCACCGTGCTCTGGACTGCCGACAGACCCTCCCGCCCGAGCGCCGTCACCTTGAGGAAACCCAAGGCCCTCCGCGAGCTGGCCCGGCCCGGCGAGGAGGCCCAGCTCCACGCCGCCCTCCAGCAGACCAGGGCCCGCGTGGCGTCCCTCACCCATCCCAAGGCCGTCGAGATCGCCGCCCACCTCGACAGCCCGGACGCCCGGCACCTCCCACCCCTGGTGATCCAGGCCCTCGGCGCCGTGGCGATGCACGTCGAAGCGGACGACGTGCTCGCCGAGCGGGTCTTCTCCATCCGCTATCTCGGCAAGTCCAAGGCCCTCGCCGGCATCCGGGGGCGCCTGGAGCGGCTCGTGGGTCCTCTGCCTGGAATCGGCATCCGCGAAGGAGCGAGCGTCACCCTCCTGGGAGGCGACGGAGCCTTCCGCCTGGAAGACCGGGAGATTGCACTGGGGATCTTCAAGCCCTTCCTCGGCCTGCCTCGCGAGATCCTGGCGAACCTGGAGGAAGTCACCTTTCCGGCCGGAGGGCTCTTCGTGGTCGAGAACCTCGCCACCTTCGAGGCCTGTTGCCGCGGCGAAGTGGCCGCGGCGAGGGATTCCCTGATCGCCTGGTCGGCCGGCTACCCGGGCCGCTCCATCCGCAGGCTGGTGCAGCTTGCCGGCGCCACGGGCGCGCCTCTGAGGGTCTGGGCCGACCTCGATCTCGACGGCATCCGGATCGCCCGCCTCACCGCCTCCTGGTATTCAGGAGAAGCCGGGCTCTACCGCATGTCTCCTCAGGGACCTGCAAGACGCCGCCTACCGCCACCACCTGTACCCGCGGAGCGCCGCCGCCATCCGCCGCGAGCTGAAAGAGCGCCCGGAAGCGCCCCTCGCCGACACCCTGAGGGAGCTGCTCTCTCTGGGTGCGTGGGTCGAGCAAGAGGCGTTTCTGGGGAAATCGTAGCCGGACCCTCACCCCTGGCCCCTCTCCCGCCCCCTCCCTTCCCCCCTCACCGGGAGAGGGGAAAAGAGAAGAAGAAAAATCAAAATCCTCTTCTGTCTTTCTCCCTCTTCTCCCGGTGTGGGGGGAAGGGAGGGGGCGGGAGAAGAGGGCCGGGGTGATGAGGGCCTACCCCTCCGCCCGCCGCCGGTCCCGCAGCGAAGCCCAGATCATCCAGATGCCGGCCGCGATCAGGACGAAGGGCCAGAGATTGACCATCCACTCGAGCTGGATGATGGTGTAGCGATCGAGGGCGGCGAAAAGGCCGATCAGGGAGAGCAGGACCCCCGCAAGCAGCCCGCCCTGGCTCGCCCGCGGATGCCTGGGCAGGTCCACCAGCCCGAGATCCTGGGCGTAGCCGTAGTTGATCAGCGTCGCCTGGCGGTAGGCGTCGATCACGTTGAAGAGCCAGAAGAAGGCCACCACCGGCACAAAGATCTCCTGCCGGTCCGCGATGGCGATCAGGCTCATGATGATGAGGAAGAACGTCAACCCTCGCATGTACAGGCCGTTGTAGACATGCCCAATCCCCGGGAAGGCGGAGAGCAGGGCGGCCAGGATGGGGTTCTTGCGCCCGAAGGACGGGGGGAGGGCAACAGGTGCCGGATCGGACGCGGACACGGCCGGGGCCTGCGGCTCGGTGACGGTATGCCAGTTCTCTGCGGGATTCATTGCGGTCTCCTGGAAGACCCGGCGGGCTCATCCTCCGGGTCCGGGTTGTAGAAGTTATCGGGAACAAATCCATCGGGAATAAATTCATCGGGAACAACGGTGGACAGGCGATCGGTGAAGGCGCCCAGCGACTCCGAGGACCGGGCCAGCGAGCGCCGGGCCGTGTCATACACCTCGGCCGCACCGGAGCGGACCTTTTCGATCTCCTCTCGCCCTTCCTCCTGGGTATGGCGCAGGATGGGAACCACCTCCTCGCGCACCGCCCCGAGGGCTTGGAGCCCGCGGTCCGCGCCCATCGAGAAAAACGGTCCCAGCAACAAGGCCAGCAAGGCGCTCGCGGCCACGGCATAGCGCGGATCGCGCACCCACTCCGGGGGAGCCGGACGGCCCGGCGGAGCGATGGCGCGCAGCCGTCCGGCCAGCGATTCCGGCATTGGCATCCGGGGAACGGGGAACGGCAGGACGGCGCCCGGCTCGGGGGCCGCGATCGTGCTCAGGCTCTTCCGTAATCTCTCCGGCATCGGCAGACGCACCCCGGCTGCCCTCTCAATCGCCGTAGCAAAGGCGTCGCACTCCTGGCAGACCCGCCGGTGCGGATGGGCCGATCCCGGAGTGAACTGGGCGCGGAAACGCCGGCACGTCCAGCTCAGCATGTCCCCACCTCCAGGGCCACGGCCGGAGCCGCGGCCCCACGAGGACCGAGCTTCGCGGCCACGCGGCCCGCCAATTCGATCCGGGCGCGATGGAGCCGCGACTTGACCGTGCCCACCGGTACCTCCTGAAAAGCCGCGGTCTCCTCCAGGCTCCATCCCTGGAGGTCGCGCAGCACCACCACCTCGGCCAGATCCTCGGGCATCTCCTCCAGACCGGAATAGACGGCCCGGAGTTGCTGCCGCTTGTGGGCCTCAGCCTGCGGATCGTCCCCCGCCGGCATCCGCTCCAGCACGTCTTCCGCAAGGACGTCCGCCCGGCGCTCCCTGCGCGTCCGGCGGTAGTGGTCGATACACAGATTGCGAGACAGGCGCAGCGCCCAGGCTGCCAGAGGTACGTCGCCGCGGTACAGGCGCAGGTTCTGGTAGAGCCGCAGGAAGATCTCCTGAGTCAGGTCCTCCGCATCCTCCGCCCCACCCGCGAAGTGGACGGCAATGTTGTAGATCCGCTCGCCATAGAGGGCCAGCAACTCCTCCCAGGCCTCCGGCCGCCCGCTGGCAGCCCGGCGGGCAAGGAGGAGGTCGGGGGATGGGGAGAAGGCGTTCATGGTCTCTTCTCCCCTAGACGTAAACGGCCGGGAAAAGGTTCACGGGGAGGGCGGCGATGCCTCCCAGGCACTCGTATCTCCGCTCTCGAAGCCGTCCATGAAGAGGGACTGGGCCCGGAACTCCGCCACGCAGGACTTGTCGAAGCTGGCCGTCACGATGCCATCCGCACAGTCAGGGTCGCCCGACCAGCCGTAAAAGACAGAGATCACCCCCGGTGCCGCCGTCAGTGTCACCTGGGTCCCGAAGGGATAAACCTCGCTGCAGTCGCCGCCGCAGTTGATCCCCCCAGGCGCGCTCGTCACCGCGCCCGTGCCATTTCCGGTAAGACTCACCGTCAAAGTCACAAACTGCGGGTTGAACAACGCCACGCAGGTCTTCGCCGACTGCATCGTCACGATGCCGTCCGCGCAGTCTGGGTCACCCGACCAGCCTGCGAACGCCGAGTTGGGTCCTGGTGTTGGTGTCAAGGTCACCTGCGTTCCATAGTTGTAACCTTCTGCGCAGTCAACACCGCAGTTGATTCCCGCGGGCGTGCTCGTAATCGTTCCCGAGCCGCCGCCTGAACGGCTCACTGTCAAGGTAAATATCTGGAGATTGAACGTCGCCGTGCACGTCTTTGCTGATTGCATCGTCACGACACCATCTGAGCAATCCGGATCGCCGGACCAGTTTGCGAAGACGGAGCCCGTCGCAGGCGTCGCCGTCAACGTCACCTGGGTTCCGTAGTTGTAGCCCTCAGTGCAATCCACTCCGCAGTTGATCCCCGCTGGGGCACTCGTGACACTGCCGGAACCGTTGCCGGAACGGTTTACTGTCAGTGTAAGGACCTGGAGATTGAACGCTGCAGTACACGTCTTTGCGGACTGCATTGTCACGGCGCCATCCGAGCAGTCCGAATCACCAGACCAGCCAGCGAAGACGGAGCCCGTCGCTGGGGTGGCTGTCAGCGTCACCTGAGTGCCGTAGTTATAGCCCTCGGTGCAGTCCGCGCCGCAGTTGATGCCTGCCGGGACGCTCGTAACTGTCCCGGAACCGGTACCGGAACGACTCACCGTCAACATCAGAACCTGGATATTGAACGTTGCAGTGCATGTCTTTACTGATTGCATCGTCACCACGCCGTCCGAGCAGTCCAGATCGCCCGACCAACTTGCGAAGACGGAGCCTGTCGCAGGCGTCGCCGTCAGCGTTACCTGGGTGCCATAGTTGTAGCCCTCCGCACAATCAGCACCACAGTTGATGCCTGCCGGGACGCTCGTGACTGTCCCGGAACCGTTACCGGAACGGCTCACCGTCAGGGTCACGACCTGAAGAGTGAACGTTGCGAAGCATGTGGCATTCGACTGCATCGTTAAAACACCCTCCGAGCAGTCGAAGCTGCCCGACCAGCCTGCGAAGACAGAGCCCGTCGCGGGCGTTGCCGTCAGTGTCACCTGCGTACCGTAGTTGTAGCCCTCCGTGCAGTCAACGCCGCAGTTGATGCCCGCCGGGACGCTCGTGACAGTCCCGGAACCGTTACCGGAACGACTCACCGTCAAAGTAAGGATCTGAAGGTTGAACGTTGCGGTGCACGTCTTCGCGGACTGCATCGTCACCCTACCATCCGAACAATCCGGGTCTCCCGACCAACCGGCAAAAGCAGAGTCTATCCCGGGAGTCGGTGTTAGTATTATTTGAAATCCGTGGATATAGCTCTCGGCGCAATCAGCCCCGCAGTTGATTCCTGCTGGGATGCTTGTGACCGTTCCCGAGCCATTTCCGGTAAGGCTCACCGTCAACGACACCACCGGAATGTTAAACACGGCAACGCAGGACCTTGCGGACTGCATCGTCACGATTCCATCAGCACAATCCGGATCTCCGGTCCAACCGGCAAAAACGGAGCCTGTTTCCGGAGTCGGCGTCAGCGTCACCTGCATTCCTTGGGTATAGCCTTCCTCACAGTCGATCCCGCAGTCGATTCCCGCCGGGGTGCTCGCGATTGTCCCGCCACCCGTGCCGACAGCCTCCACTGCCAAGGTGGGCAAATCCCTTACGACCAGACGCCGGATCTCGTCGTTCATCGGGATTCCACTCCCGACCTTGAATTGGTTGATTCCTAAAAAATAAGTACGGTTCCTCCGCAGGAATGCGCAAGGTTGCAGATTGAAGACGTCGATGCCGAAACGCGTACCGGAGGAAGCGAATACCTGATTGCCAGCCAGTGTGAGATTGTCGGCCAGGTCGACGAGAGAGCACGAACGCTGCTGAAAGCTTGAAAGCTCGATCGCAGTGACGCTGCCGCCTCGATTGGCGGGGTTTCCCGAGCTTCCCCACGACGGCGCATTCACCCTGGGAAGAGTAGTCTACCTCTCCCGAGAAATCTCCAGGAACCACGACAGAGCTCAGCCGGCTCAGAGTACCAGGATCGTAGAAGCTCACGTTGAAGGTGCCACCCCCATAGCTGGCGCGACCCAGGATCATGCCATTTGGAGACATCGACAGGTCACTGAGGAATGCACGTTCGAAAGGAATGGGAACGATCGTCGACGTCAGGCTTACCCGGTCTATTTTGGTGATGTTGTCGCCGGTGCCGCTGACGCCACAGTAGATGAACTGTCCGTCCGGCGTAATCGTGGGCCCTCCAGGGATAGGCGCTGAGAGAAAGGAGCTCCCCCGTCACGATGCTGGCCGGCAGATGGCTGGACGAAAGCGTGTTTGACAGGCGGTCCACGATCTCGTTCGCTGAGTAGAGATAATCTCCCAAGGATCCGACGAGGAATGCGTTGGACGGAAGGTCCACTGAGAATGGCAGCGGCCCGCCTGGGGAACCGGCGACCGTATGACTCGCGGTGTTGATCACTAACCGCGATTGCATGTAGATCCTACTGCCATCCGTGGAGATTCCGCGGACATGCTGCTGGTCGAGCAGCCCCAGGAAGACGCCGGAATCGAGATCGATCACAATGGTTCCCGGTAAGCCCGGAGCCACGGAGTCCACGTAGAGGAGCCTCTCCTCAGCCGTCGAGAAGCTCGGATCGTAGTCGATCGTCCTTGACGTGATCTTCTCAGCCCCGCCAGGAGCGACCAGCCGCAACTCGATAAGGTTGGGCCCCACTGCCAAGGTCTGTCCTGCGGACAGAGGATAACGGGTGGCGAAGTTGCCCCCTGCGTCGACAGTGATCTCAGTCCCATTGACGAAAGCCTGGCTGCCTTTTTGGGTCGTACCCGTGACCAGGTACGCAGAGATGTTAGTCTCCACGACCTCCGGCAAGGAGAGGAAATCCACTCGATATAAGAGTGTGGCGAGACTCGGAGGCGTCTGCGTCCCGGCGAGGAAGGCTCGACGGAAGGCGTAATAGACCTCACGAGGGCTGCGGTCGATGTTCGTGAGCCCGAAATACTCTTCATTGGCGAAATCGTCGGGATGGCCACCTACGAGGAGGAACCCCGAATCCTGCTGCGAGCCTGAGGGCTGCACTTTCCACCATTCGTCGCTCAAAGCAAAGACCGTACCGCCCAGTGCTACGCGGCCAGAGTCAACCGCCGAGAGGTTCTCCACGATCTCGCTCCACAACGCAAGATCCCATCGCTTCTGTGTCCGTTCATCGACGGCGCCGTCGGGAGGGTTCAGGCGCGCGCAGCTCGAGAAGAACGTATCCGTGCCGAACTCGCTCAGAAACATGGGCTTCGAGGATATGGATGCCCACTGCATGAAGAGGGTGCCGAAGCTCGCCCCCCTGTAGATGTTGAGGCCCCAGACATCGACGCTAGTGGCCACGTTATTGACGTAGTTCTGAGTGTCGGCGAGGCGAAGACCGTTACCGTCAATATCGATGTCACCGTAGCTGCTTGCTACAGGGTGGTTGGAATCGAGCGATTTGATCAGGGCTGCCGCCGCCTGAGTGCGCTGTGCGGCATCGGCCACGGAGCTGGCGACTCCGTAATATCTGTTGATGTTCCATTCGTTGCCGAGCAGCCACATGAGGACCGCGGGATGGCCCTTATAGAAATTCACCGCCGCCGAGACACGAGAAGTGTTGTTGATCGCATCGTCGACAGTCATGATGGCCATGATGCCGCGAGCATAAAGGTCGTCGAGGATCTGCAGGCCGGCAGGCCCGAGAGTGGCATCAAAGCCTGGATCAATCATCAACCGCACGGTGTTGGCATTCATGCTCGCCAGCAACGGGATGTCCGCGGCTGCCCATTTTGAGAGCTCCCGGCCTCCGTACCGCGGCGTTGTTGGGATCTGTCGTGGAGGTGCTCGTATTCTTGCTGGCGGGAGACCAGACAGCTCCTTTGATGACATACGGCGCGGCCGGAGCAAGGCTGCCATCGGGATTACGCTTCTGGACGATGAGTTGCCGGCCGGAGACCTGAACGATGCTCGGTCCCATGGCGAGCACCGGAGCCGTGAAGGTTACAAGGAAAATTGCCGGGAGAATGAAGCGGCGTAGAGCCATCTGCAAGGGCATGACATTTCTCCTGTCGCGATATAGATCGCTGACATTCGCGCCCTCCCCGCCCATTGAAAAGAACTTAGCCGGTTCGAAAAATGAAAATATGCCTCTGGCGAAGTAGGGTTCGCAGTTATTATAGTACAGGTACAACAGAGAAGCCATCGCAGGTCGAGCAGCGGCTCCCGGAAGGTTGAGGCGAGCCTCAATGGCTACTCAACGCCCCGCCACCCACGCACTCACCTCCCGCGAGAACCGCTCCAGATCCGCAAGCCC
The DNA here is from genome assembly GCA_963832495.1 of uncultured Acidobacteriota bacterium. Taxonomy (GTDB): domain Bacteria; phylum Acidobacteriota; class Thermoanaerobaculia; order Multivoradales; family UBA5704; genus DATARR01. The sequence goes on from CAWHUF010000011.1 coordinate 181,392, forward strand.
ATTCACAGCCGCGTCATAGATCTTCTGCGGAATGACACCCGCATACCCATGGGCCACGACGTTGCGCGTCTCCTCCGCAACCGCAAGCAGCTTGGCCGTCTCTTCTGAGATCACGCCGTGCTCAGACAGACGCTGAACCGCCTCGGCAGCGGTAGGTGAGAACGGCAAGGAATCGTCCGGAATCAGGTGTCTCGCCAAATCCAAGCAGGACTGAACCGAAAGCATCAGATTGAAGGAGACCAGATCGAGAGCGTCCTGATCCTTGGAGAGAATCGAAGCGTTCGAGGGGGTATGAAGCCTCACCCGGGCCATGCGCTCATTCAACTCTCGGAGCTTGGCCGTGACGGCGTTTCGTTCAAGTTCGGCACCCTCCGTCTCCAACCGGGTAATCGCCTGGGAGAGCCACCGCCCCGCCACTCCCAGCCGGCCCTGGTGGATGATGACGTGGTCCCGGACAATGGCGTTGAGGAGAGCAAAGCCCGCGCGGGAGAGATCGACCACGTCCACCTCCTTATGGACTGCGAGGCTCAGATCCCCGTAGAGGTCGAAAACGTCCAGATTCTCACCCAAAACGGCCACGTCTACGTCTGAATCCGGCCGGGCCTTGCCCCGGGCCTGGGAGCCGAAAAGCAGGGCGAGATGCACGTCCTGGCGGTCCCGGAGGACCTCCCGCATGGCGGCGGCGAGTTTTGCCGTCTCTTCAGTCATAAGGTCAGTCTAGCAGGGAGTGGGGCGCGGACCTCCCCGAACCGCACGGCCCACCGGACACGCTCTCTGCCCACCTGCGAGCCCGGACCAGGGGAGAGCCCGGGCAGGGCCAACGCACGGGCTTGCGGGGCAGTCCCTCTCCCCAACAGGGCGGCGCTCGTACCCAGCGGTACGCGCTCCGTACGAGTTGGGAAGGCTCTCTCCCCAGCGGGGCGGCGCCCGTACCAGTGGGGAGAGGCCTGTACCTGTCCGGGAAAGGGTCGTGCCTGTCTGGGAAAGGCCTCTCCCCACTCGGGAGAGCCTCGTACCTGTTCGAACGGCCGTCTTCCCCAATGGGGAAAGGCTCCGTACGGCTCGAACGCGGGCCGTAGCATTGGAACGGGGGACGTCCCCCCGTCGTTTTACAATCCTCCCGGCCATCGGCAGGAGATTCGCGTCTCGCGAGAGAGGCTCCCATCCGTTACCATCTCCCGCGGAATGGAGGGAGGGATCCAATGACCTGCGTTGAGCGCTTCCTGCGCTACGTGACGTTCGACACCCAGTCGAGCGAAACCTCTAAGACCTATCCCAGTACCTCGAAGCAGCTCCACCTCCTGCGCCATCTGGTGGACGAGCTCCGGGCGATCGGCCTCGCGGACGCGGCCTTGGACCAGCACGGCTACGTCATGGCGACGATCCCTGCCACTTCCCCGAAGACGGACGTGCCCGTGATCGGCTTCATCGCCCACGTGGATACCTCGCCCGAGATGAGCGGCGCCGGGGTCAAGCCCATCATCCATCGCGACTACCAGGGGCAGGCTCTGGTGCTGCCGGATGATCCCTCGGCCGTGCTCCGCCCCACCGAGATCCCCTACCTCCGCGAGCGGATTGGGGACGACATCATCACCGCCTCGGGTACCACCCTCCTGGGCGCGGACAACAAGTCCGGCGTCGCCGAGATCGTGGCCGCGGCCGAGTACCTGATGGCCTATCCCGAGATCCCCCACGGGACCATCCGCATCGCCTTCACGCCCGACGAGGAGGTCGGCGCGGGGACTAAATACTTTGATGTCGCAAAATTCGGCGCGAAGTACGCCTACACCATGGATGGCGGAGCCCGCGGCGAGATCGAGATGGAGAGCTTCTCGGCCGACGCCATGACGATTACCTTCGTGGGCTTCAACACCCATCCGGGCTACGGCAAGGGACTTCTGATCAATTCGATCAAGATCGCGGCCGACTTTCTCACGCGCCTTCCCAAGGAGGGCCTCTCGCCGGAGACCACGGATGGATATGAAGGCTACGTCCATCCCTATGTAATGGACGCGAGCGTGGATCGCACTTCCGTGAAACTCCTCATCCGCGATTTCAAGACCGAGGGCCTCCAGGAAAAGGAAGCTTTTATCGAACGGCTCGCCCGCGAAACGGTCAAGGATTGGCCCGGCTCCTCCGTCGAATTCAAGGTTGAAGAGAGCTACCGCAACATGCGCGAGGTGCTCGATCAATATCCAGATGTGGTCGAAAACGCACGCGAAGCCATCCGCCGCGCCGGCATCGAAACCCGCGAGCGCCCCATTCGAGGCGGCACGGACGGCTCCAAGCTGAGCTTCATGGGCCTCCCTACTCCCAACGTCTTCGCTGGGGAGCAGAACTTCCACTCTCGCCTGGAGTGGGTCTCGGCGCAGGACATGGAGAAGGCGGTCGAGGTGATCGTGCACCTGTGCCGGGTGTGGGAGGAGCGGGCGGGGGGATAAAGTAGACTTCGTCCTCATGAATCCCCGCACGGCCAGGCTCTTCGAGCACCTCGACCACCACCGCGCCAACCTCCGCACCGCCGTCGCCGAGGTTCCGCCGGAGCTGCGGGATCAGCCTCCGGCCCCGGAGAGATGGTCGGTGATCGAGCTTCTCGAGCATCTGGGTCTCGTAGAGCGACGGCTGACGTACCTGTTCAAGCAGTGGGTGGCCGAAGCCCGGGAGCAGGGATTGCCGCCCGCAGACAAGACGGATTTTGATCTGACGGAGAGTCTGGAGGTGGTGCTCAACCGTGGCTATCAGGTCACCGCCAGTGAGGCGGTACGGCCCCAGGGGAAGCTCGACGAGGCGGCGGCGTGGGCTGCTCTGGAGGAGGCGCGGCGGGACCTCAAGGCGACCGTCCTGGGATTTGAAGCGCTGCCGCTGGGCGGGATCGTCCGTCCCCATCCCGCAATCGGACCGCTCAATTTCTACCAGTGGGTCGAGTTCGTGGGCTGGCACGAGGCGCGGCATACGGCGCAGATCCGCGAGAACGGGACGCTGTTGGCCAGCTCTTTGGGATGACTCCAGCCGGCGTGAATCCTGAGCCCCTCCCCCCAAGGGCGGCAGTAAGCCGGTATACTCCCTCAGGATGGCCCCGCGTTTCGACCCCGAGAGCCTGAAGCTCGACCTCTCCGTTGCCGATCTCCTCGAAGGCTCCATGATGCGGAGCCTCGGCTTTTCGAGCCGGGGTGGCTACGAGCGGATGTGGCTGGGGCAGGCCATCCACGGGCGCTACCAGGAGCAGGCACTGCAGGGAGACCCCTCCTACCGGCGCGAGGTCGTCATCTCCCACTCGTTCGAGCACCGGGGGTGGACGGTCACCGTCCAGGGCCGGGCGGATGGCATCCGCAAGGAGCCGGACGGCACGCTCGTGGTCGAGGAGATCAAGTCCGTCCGGCGAGGCGGGAACCTGCCGCCGGCCGTGCGTGAGACCTACCAGCGCCAAGCCCTCCTCTACGCCTGGATGCTGGCCCAGACGTCGGAGGTCTCCGTGCGCGCCGAGCTGGTGCTGATCGCCATCGGCAGCGACGACACGGAGCGCGACGTCCTGGAGCCGGATCTCCGGATGCTCGACGCGACCGTCCGGCGGCGGGTCAACTCCCTCCTCCACGCCTGGGAGGCCGAGCGGAAACGGGCGGAGGACCGGCACGCGGCGGCCGAGCGGCTCACGTTCCCCTATGCCGGGACGCGACCGGGCCAGGAGCTGATCCTGGCCGCCGTGGAGACCGCCGTAGCCAACCGCGAGCACCTCCTCCTCCAGGCCACGACCGGCATCGGCAAGACCGTGGCGGCCCTCTTCCCCGCGCTCAAGTACGCCCTGGCCCACGACAAGCGCCTGTTCATCCTCACGGCCAAGAACACTCAGCAGTCCATGGCCACAGCTGTGCTCAGCATGCTCAACCAGGAGGGGGCCTTCCGCTCCCTGCGCCTGCGCGCCAAGGCGAAGATGTGCGCCAACGACCAGATCCTCTGCCACGAGGAGTACTGCCGCTTCGCCAAGGACTACGGTATGAAGCTCGCCACCGCAGGCGTGCTGGCGAAGATCTATCAGGACCACGCCTCCATCGAACCGGACGACGTGTTCCGTATTTCGAAAGAATCCGAGGTCTGCCCGTTCGAGGTGAGCCTGGAGCTTTCGAATTGGGTGCAGGTGACGGTCTGTGATTACAACTACGTTTTCGATCCCTATGTATCGCTGACGAGCTTCGCCGCGGACGAGGATCTTTCAGATGTCATTCTGGTGATCGATGAGGTTCACAACCTGGTGGATCGCGGGCGCGGCTACTACAGCCCGGAGCTGTCTTCCAATCAAGCACGCCGGGCGGCCGAAGTCATCGGGCGCTGGGGCGAGCCGATCCATACGCGGATCGAGACGCTGTGCCTCCACCTTGCGGCATTGATCGATTCGACGGTCGCCGACGCGTTGGAGGAAGGTCCGCCCGGGGACCGCGCCGTCGAGTGGCCGCTCCCGGAGGATCGCTTCTGGCGCCTGCGCCCGCAGCTCGACGCGGCCTTCATCGATTATCTGGAGCACCAGCGGGAGACGCGCACGTTCCGGCCCGAGGACCCGTTCGTAGAGCTGTACTTCGACTTCCTCCGGTTCCTGAACGGGCTCGCCGTCTCGGACGCCGCCTTCAGCCACTACGTGGAATACCGGAAGGGGGACGGCCGCCTCAAAGTGCTGTGCAAGGACCCGAGCCGCTTCCTGGGCAACGTGATCCGCCGCACGCACGCCACGGTGGGCCTCTCGGCCACGCTCTCACCGCCCGAGTTCTACACGGGCCTCCTGGGCTTTGAGGCCGGCCGCACGGCGTTCGTGGAGATCCCGAACCCGTTCCCGGCCGAGAACCGGCGGGTGGTGATCGATCCCACCGTGGCCACCACCTGGCGCGAGCGCCCGGCCAATTACGATCGCCTCGCCGAGCGCCTGGCGGGGTTCGCGGACTCGGTGCCGGGCAACTGCCTGGTGCTCTTCCCGAGCTACGCGTTCCTCTCGGAGGTGACGGGGCGGATGCGCCTGCGGAGCAAGCGCGTGCTCATCCAGCGCCAAGCGGACAGCGAGCAGGAGCGCGACCTCCTGCTCCAGGCCCTGCGCTCGGCCGTGTTCGGGGACGTGCTCCTGGTGGCCGTGGCGGGCGGCGTGTTCGCGGAGGGCGTGGACTATCCCGGCGAGGTGCTGAAGGCGGTGGCGGTCGTGGGTCCCTGCCTGCCGGCGGTGACGCTGGAGCAGCAGCTCCTCAAGGAGTATTACGAGAACCGTTTCGAGAGGGGCTTCGAGTACTCCTTTGTGGTGCCGGGCATGACGCGCGTGGTCCAGGCCGCCGGCCGTCTCATCCGCTCACCGGAGGACACGGGCGTCATCGCCCTCTTCGACCAGCGCTTCCTGAGCGCCCCCTACCGCCACTACCTCCCCGGCGACTGGCTCCCGGAGGAGGGGGCGGGGGCGCTGGTGGGGGACCCGGCGGAGGTGGCGGAGGAGTTCTTCCGGGCGTTGAGCCTGAGGACTCGATAGCTCTGCATGTCCTGGAGTGAGGGCTCCTCTTTCCGCTACAATAGCGGCATGGATTCCAAGCACGCCGTCATCATTGACGAAGTCATCTTCATCCCCAAGGACGCCTTCTCCTTTGACGGTTTCCAGGATTGGTGTTTCTCCGACGCGTTTCCAGAGACCGGCCGGATCGACTATCTCGGCGGTACGATCGAGCTGGAGTTGAACCAAGCAGGAACTCGGCCGGAGGATCTGTTCACTCATAACGCTGTCCGGAGCGAGATTGGAGCCCGACTTCACATACTCCTGAGCGACCAGGATCTTGGAGAGGTTTTTTCCAAAGGCGCCCGTGTCGTGGCTCCCGAAGCCCAGATCTCCTTTGAGCCGGATTTGGCCGTCGTTTTCCAGCAGTCCTTGGAGACTGGACGCGTCCGGTACACCGGGATCTCCGGTGGCGTGCCGGAACGTCTCCGTGAGATTGAGGGGGCGCCGGATCTGATCGTGGAGGTTCTGAGTGATACGTCGAGCGCGAAAGATAGCCGGCGCCTTCCCTCCTTCTATGCCCAAGCGGGCATCCCCGAGCTCTGGTTGATCGATGCTCGAGGTGAGGACCTCCGTTTCGATGTTCACGAGTTGGAGGACGGCCAATACAGGAGGCTCGACGCTGATCCCGAGAGGTGGATTCTTTCTCCCTGCCTTGGTCGTGTCTTCCGCTTGATCCGCCGGAGTACCCAGCGCCCTGGTGTCTGGCGATACAACCTTGAAGTCCGGCAGCCAGCGGGCCAATTGAGTGAACAGGCAAAGTTCCGGGAGTTGCGCGGGAAAGTGGCTTGGGGGAATGAATCCAGAGAAGTCTAGATACAACCGCCAGGACGCCAACGACATCTCAGATTAGATATATCCAAGGCTGTACTTGAGGAGAGCACCTTGCCCTGAAAGGGCGAAATTTGAATAGCCCGGTGCTTTAGCCGGGAACGGAGCCCCAATCCTCTCTCCGCCTTGAATGGGCGGAACCCAACCTTCCCGAAAAGCACCGCCCCTTCAGGGCGGGGGATGGGGTGGGTGGGACTCTGTACCCGGCGCTGAAGCGCCGGGCTATTCAAATTTCGCCCTTTCAGGGCGGGCTCCCCAAGGATTAGGTCCAGCATTGGAGACTCCGGCGAACGCTCTCGATGATGACAGATCCTCTTCGTCAGAGACGAGCCCTCATCGACGCCTCATGAACTCCTCATGAGACCTCGACCCCGGATCTCCGCCATCGCGTGCTACCTTCGGGAAACCATGCCTCAAGCCACCGGCGCCGAGCTCGAAGCACGCTTCTTCGTCCTCCGTACCCCTCTTCTGCCTTTCGATGAGCTGACGGCCTGGAGCCAGGGGCTGGAATCCCCCGCCGCCGCGGCATCCGCTGCAGTATCCGGTCATTCCGAGCAGCTGGCCGCGGCGGTGGCGGCCGACCGGGAGCGGCTGCGCGGGTGGCTGCGGCGGCTGGTCGGGCGTCCGGAGATCCGCGAGGCCCTGTTCGTGGCTTCGCCGAGCCTGGAGGAGGGGCTGGCCGTCTGGTTGCGCGATCCGGAGGGGAAGAAGGGTCGCCGGGCCGAGGAGTCGCTGGTGCGCTACGTTCAGCGCATGGCGGCCCGGGCCACTCCGTTCGGCCTGTTCTCCGGCTTCTCGACGGGTGTGGTGGGTGCCGGGACGCGCCTGTGCCTCGCGGGTCTCGAAGAGTATGGGCGCCGTTCCCGGCTCGACATGGACTACCTCTTCACTCTCGCCGGGGATCTGCAGCGCGTCCCCGAGCTGCGCCGCGAGCTGCGTTTCAGGCCGAATTCCAGCCTCTACCGGGCCGCGGGCCGCCTGCGCTACGCCGAATCCCGGCGGGAGGGCACCCAGCTCACGCACCAGCTCGTGGCCGTGGACACTCACGAATATCTGGAAGAGGCCCTGCGCCAGGCTGAGCGGGGCGCCACTCCCGGCGAGATCGCCCAGGCCCTGGCCGCCGCGGATCCCGAGGGTGAGATCTCACTGGAGGAAGCGGCTGAGTTCGTGGGGGAGCTGATCGACAGCCAGATCCTGACCTCGGACCTGTCGCCGCCGGTCACCGGCCTGGATCCCCTCCAGGATCTGATGGATCAGCTCCGCGAGCATGCCGCGGCGGCGCCGATGGCTGAGATCGCCGGGGTGGTGGAGCGCTTGGAGCAGGCCCGTGCCGGCCTGGCCCGGCTCGACGCCGCCGGCCTGGGCTCCAACCCGGAGGCCTATCGCGCCATCGCCCGGGACCTCGAGGCCCTGCCCACCCGCGTGGACCTCTCGTTCCTGTTCCAGGTGGACATGATCAAGCCCGCTCCCGGGCTCTCGCTCGGACCGGAAGCAATGGCCGAGATCGAGCGCGGTATCGGCCTGCTGCGCCGCGTCTCGACGCCGGTTGGCGAGGACTCGCTGGCGCGCTTCCGCCAGGGCTTCGTGGAGCGCTATGACCGCGGCCGGGAGGTGCCCCTGGCCGAGGTGCTGGACGAGGAGACGGGCATCGGCTTCGAGCGGTCGAGCAATATCGGCACGGAGGGCTCGCCCCTGCTGGCCGGCCTCATCTTCCCTGGCCAGGGTGGCGATTCGTCCTATGCGCGAGGGGTCTGGCAGGACCGTCTCCTCGGCAAGCTCCTCGCGGCCCAGGCGGAGGGCTCGCGGGAGATCGGGATCTCGGATGCCGACCTGACCGGCGTGGACGACCGGCTGCCGCCCATGCCCGACGCCTTCCAGGTGATGGCCACGCTGGCCGCCACGGACGAGGCGGCCGTGGCCCGGGGGGATTTCCGGCTCTTTCTGCGCAACGCCAACGGCCCGTCGGGTGCCCGCCTGCTGGGCCGCTTCTGCCACCTGGACCCTGAGCTCCACCGCCACCTCGAAGAACATCTGCGGGCCGAGGAAGCCCTGGAACCCGGCACGGTGTTCGCCGAGATCATCCACCTGCCCCAGGGACGGTCGGGCAACGTGCTCTGGCGGCCGGTGTTGCGCGGCTGGGAGATCCCGTTTCTAGGCCGTAGCGGAGCGCCGACCGACCGCTGGCTGCCCATGGACGACCTCCTGGTCTCCATCCAGGGAGCGGAGATCGTGCTGCGCTCGAAGCGTCTGGGCCGGCGGGTGATCCCCCGGCTGACCAGCGCACACAGCTTCGGCCCGCTCAGCCTCGGGACGTACCGGTTCCTGGGCTCGCTCCAGTCCCAGGGGGTGCGCGAGGGCCTATATTGGAGCTGGGGCGGGTTGGATGGCGCCGCGTTCCTCCCCCGGGTGTCGAGCGGCCGGCTGGTGCTCGCCCGCGCCCGCTGGCGGGTCCCCTCCGCCGAGATCGAAGCCCTGGCCCGCGCCGGCGGGGCGGACCGGTTCCGCGTCGCCCAGGCATGGCGCGAGCAACGGGGACTCCCGCGCTGGGTGGTTTTCGCGGAGTACGACTACGAGCTCCTGGTGGACCTCGATAATTCCCTGAGTCTGGATGCCTTCGTGGGCGCCACCAGGCAGCGGCAGCAGATCGACCTCGTGGAGCTCTTCCCCGGACCGGACGACCTGGCCGTCTCGGGACCCGAGGGCCGTTTCGTCAACGAGCTGGTCGTTCCCATCACCCGACGGCGCGAAGCCGTGGCGCGGCGACCCTGGCCCGCCGCGGCGGGTCCGGCAGTGCGGCGGACCTTCCCTCCCGGGTCGGAGTGGCTCTACACCAAGCTCTACACGGGCACCTCCACGGCCGACACCGTGCTGCGCGACCTGGTGGCGCCCTGCGTGCGCTCGGCTCTCGATTCCGGAGCCGCGGACTCGTGGTTCTTCATCCGCTACGGCGATCCCCGCTGGCATCTGCGGCTGCGCTTCCACGGCGACCCGCGGCGCCTCCACGGCGAGGTCCTGCCGCGGCTCCAGGAAGAAGCCGCGGCCCTGCTGGAGGACGGCCGCCTGGGATCTTTTCAGATCGACACCTACCAGAGGGAGATCGAGCGGTACGGCGGCCCGGAGGGAATCGAGCTGGCGGAGCGGATCTTCCACGCCGACAGCGAGGCCGTCCTGGAGACCGTGACGTCTCTGGAAGGGGCCGAAGGCGCGGACATCCGCTGGCGCCTGGCGCTGCGGGGAATCGACCTGTTCCTTTCGGACCTCGGCTTCACCGGTGCCGGGAAGCTGGCCCTGCTCCAGCAGATGCAGACCTCTTCGTCCCGCGAGGCCCGGGCCGACAGCGCCTTCGTCCAGCAACTCGCTCAGCGGCTGCGGCGCGAGCGCGCCGCCCTGGCGCCCTACCTCGAGCCCGGCTGGGACCCGGAGCGCCCCGACGCCCCTGCTTTCGAGGCCCTGGAACAGCGTTCCAAGAGGCTCGCTCCCCTGGCCGCGGAGCTGCGGGAACGCGAGCGCGCCGGGCGGCTCACCGTCTCCATCGCCGACATGGTCCTGAGCTACACCCACATGTTCGCCAACCGGCTCCTGCGCTCGGAGGGGACCGCCCACGAGGTGGTGCTCTACGACTTCCTCCTGCGGCTCCAGCAGTCGCGGGCCGCCCGGGAGGCTGGGAAGGAAAGCGGGTAGGCGAAAGAGGGAGGGCCTCCCGTAGAAGCCCTCCCTTTCAAGAGGCCTCAGCAGGAGGTGGCCGGCATCGTGTCGCCGGTCGGACAAACGCAGTAGGTCCGCACGCCCGTCCCCGGGCAACTCGTCGTGCAGTTTTCCGACGAGCAGCCGATCGAAATGCCGCCGACCACTCCGGCGAGATCGGACGGAGCGGCAGTCCGAAGGACGTCACGGTTGAGGGTGAGCTTCTTGACCTTCTTCTTCATACAGCCTCCTTAGGGGGGCACGACGGCGTGGTCTATTCCGCGCCGGCGGAGGGAGGAAAATCTGCATCCCTACGTATACAGGCAGGGTAGGAAGGCCGTCTTGTAGAATCGTGCTATCTTCGAGAGAAATCCACGAGGAGAAAGCGGTCCCAGTCCGGGGCCAGGGAGGAGACGGCGGCCAGCAGGGCGAGCCCGATCCCGGCGGCGCCCGTCAGCAGGTCCGGGTCCCGGTACCACTCCCGGCCCGGCCCCCGGTGAGGAGCGTAGGTGAGGAAGCCGGCGAGTCCCTCTTCCCGGCGCAGGGCTAACGTGCGCTCCAGCCACAGCCGGGCCGCCCCCGCCAGCTCTTCGCGGCCTGTGGCCTGGTACAGCCGGTTGAAGACGTGACCGAGGCCGGCGGTGCCATGGCAGAGTCCCGCGTCCACGGCGCCCGCGCTCTCGGGGTCCCGCTTCGCCGCCGCCAGGGCGACGCGGAGAGCTTCCCGCTCCCACTCCGGGTCGCCGGTATGCCGGGCCGCTCCGAGCAGGGCCGCCGCGATCCCCGCGTCCCCATAACACCAGGCGAGCCGGGCCGGCTGGCTGCGCTCGGCGAAGTCGGCAAAACGCGAGACGGACTCCGGCGGAGCTCACGGGCCAGCAACCAGGAAACGGCGCCTTGGAGCAGGGAGACCGCCCGGTCTCGCAAAGGGGCGATCCCGGAGAGTACGCCCAGCAGGGCGATCACACCCGGCACCCCGTGGGCCATTCCGAGGTTGTGGCATCCCTCGGGGAACAGCTCCCGCTGATGCTCCGGCAGCAACTCCGGACGGGAGAGCCAGGTCGTTCCCTCCGGCCCGCTCTCCGCGAGGTCCGCAAGGCGGTCCAGTACGCCGCCGAGGCACTCCAGGGCCGAGCGCCGCGGCAGCCGCTCGAGGGCGTAGACCCCCAAGCCGGTGAGGCCGGACACGAGGTCGTAATCTCCCTTCCAGGGCTCCCTCAAGCTCTCGATCAGGGTTTCGTCGAGCGGCTGGTTGGAGTCCTCCTCGTCACCATCCTCGCCGTCGGAAGAGAACAGCCGGCCCTCGAGGTGCTCCATCGTCCATCCCACCCCGGCGATGCCGCTGTAGAGACCCGGGAAGAAAGGGAAGCCGGAATCGGCGGTCTCCACCATCTGCTCGTAGAAGCGGACGGCGGTGTCGGCGAAGGCCTCGTCCTCCCGGGCCTGAGCCAGGTAGGAGAAGAAGAGGGAGATGCCGCCGGTCCCTCCTGTCAAGGTCGGGGTCCATGCCCTCTCCGCTTCGTTCTCCACGAGAGCGTCGGCGATCTCGAAGACCACCTCCCAGACTTTCTCGGCGGCCTCTCCCTCCAGCAAGGGGTGCCAGGTCGTTGAATCCGTCAAGGTATCTCCTTCGGGAGCATCAAACGAGCACCGCCGCCGCAAAGCCCGTAACAGATCCCAGAACCTGTCTAAGGGTCGTGTCTATCATTGAAGACCCCGGCGGACCTCCGGATTCTCCCTCAACTCTTCCCTCCGGGCTCAGTGGAACAGCTTTCAGCCCCGAAAGTACGCAAGCCGGGCTCAGTCTTGAGCTTGCCGGGAAGAATCTTGAGCTTACCGGGAGGAATCTTGCGCCTGCCGGAGCCGGCTTGCGCAAAATCAAGGCCAGCAGGCTCACTTTAAAGCCCGGCAGTGGCATCTTCGGGGCCGGCAGGAGCAAGATTCCTCCCGGCAAGCTCAGATCTGATCCCGGCGATGAGCCTGCCGGGCTCAAAAGTGCGCCTGCCGGCCTCGGTGCTTCTCCTGAAACGGCTCGCGGAGAGCGACGAATCCTCTCCGGCTTCCGTAGAAGAGGAAAAAGTCCGCAAGCCGGCTTCCGGGAGACCTCGGAAGAGGAGGCGGGAGGAGGGAAGAGTGAATCCGAACATCTCGCTGGCGCAGGTCAGCACCAGCCTCGAAGCGCAGATCGCCTACCACCGTGAGCAGGAGGCCCTGCACTCGGAACGGGAGGCGTTCCACCGGGAAAAACGGGCCGCTCACGCGGCGGATCTGGAGCAGCTCACGCAGAGCCTCGACGCGTTGCGTTCCGCCACCCGGACGGCCGCGGATCTCGTGGCCCGGGCCGTGCCGGTCCGGTTGGTGCCGGCCGCCGGAAAGACGAAGACGAGCGGGCGGACCACCCTTCACCACGCGGTCAAGGCGCTGCTGAAGACCAAGGGTCCTCACGAGGTCTTCGGAGCCAAGGCGATCACCGCCGAAGTGAACCAGCACTTCCGCGAGGAGCTCCGCAAGCCGGTCAGCACCCGGCAGACGGGTGTAGCCCTGCGCTGGATGGCCCGTAGAGGCTTGATCGTCCAGGTCCGGAAAGGCCGGCCGTTCTGGGAAGGCCAGTACAGCCTCCGGGGGCGAAAGTGAGCACGCCCCCCTGAAACCTTCCGCTCCCCCCTTGCGTATCTGCCATCAGAGTGATATCACTCTGGTATCTAAGGAAGGGAGATACGCCATCATGATCCGCGAGAGAGAGTTCAACGGCAGGCCCGGTCTCGGGATGCTGCTGCTGTTCCTGGTCCTGTTCCTTGCGTCCTGCGCCGGCATCATCCTGGCGGCTCGCGCCGGGTTGGGGCTCGGGGTGCTCGCCTCCGTGCTGCTGATGCTCGCGTCGATCCTGGGCGCGGGGGGGCTGTTCATCGTCAACCCCAACCAGGCCAAGGTGTTGCAGTTCTTCGGCGACTACGTGGGCACGGCCCGGAAGCCCGGCCTGCGCTGGGCCAACCCGTTCTACAGCAAGAAAGCGGTGTCGGTGCGGACGCGTAATTTCGAGACGGGCAAGCTCAAGGTCAACGACAAGGCCGGCAACCCGATCGAGATCGCGGCCGTCGTGGTGTGGAGGGTCGTGGACACGGCCGAAGCGATGTTCAACGTGGACGACTACATCAACTTCGTCCACGTGCAGAGCGAGTCGGCCCTGAGGAACCTCGCCACCCACTTCACCTACGTGGCCGACCAGGAGGGCGAAATCTCCCTGTCGAGCCACACCTCGGAGATGTCCGTGGGCCTCGCCAGGGAGATCCAGGACCGGCTGGAGCAGGCCGGGGTCGAGGTGCTGGAGGCCCGTATCAGCCATCTTGCCTATGCGCCGGAGATCGCGGCGGCGATGCTGCAGCGCCAGCAGGCGAGCGCCGTGGTGGCGGCGCGGTCGAAGATCGTCGAAGGCGCCGTGGGCATGGTGGAGCACGCGCTCGAGATGCTCTCGGAGAAGAAGGTCGTGGTGCTGGACGATGAGCGCAAGGCCGCCATGGTGAGCAACCTGCTGGTGGTGCTCTGCGGCGACCGCCATCCTCAGCCGGTGGTGAACGCCGGGAGCCTTTACCACTAGAGGTCGGTCTTGGCGGAGCGAAAGAATTACCCGCTGCGGCTCGCGCCGGAGGTCTACGAGGCCCTCCGGCGCTGGGCCGACGACGAGATGCGCAGCGTCAACGCGCAGATCGAATTCATCCTGGCCCGCGCCCTGCGCGAGGCGGGGCGCGCGCCGAAGGCACCGCCCAAGGAAGAATAGAGAGTCATAACCATCCCTTTTGCCGTGCGATCCGCGCCGCTTCCACACGGTTTTCCGCTCCCACCTTGCTGATCGCTTCGGAAAGGTAATTCCGGACCGTTCCTTCGGACAGGTGCAGCTCGGAGGCGATGCGGGCGCTGGAGTGCCCTTCGGCGGCGAGGCGGAGCACCTGGCGCTCGCGGTCGGTCAGGGGATCGGCCTCTTCCCAGGCGGCAGCCGCCAACTCGGGATCGATCGAACGCAATCCCGAATGGACCCGGCGGATGGCTTCGGCGAGACGCTCCGAGGGAGCATCCTTCAGGAGATAGCCGGCGGCCCCGGCGTCCAGGGCCCGGCGCAGGTAGCCGCTTCGGGCGAAGGTGGTGAGGATGACCACCCGCGCCGGACTGCCCCGCCGCTTCAGCTCGGCCGCCAGCTCGAGACCGGTCATACGCGGCATCTCGATATCGGTGAGCACAATGTCCGGGCGGACCTTCTCGATCAGATCGAGGGCCTCCTGGCCGTCTTTGGCTCGGCCGACGACCTCGACGTCCGGCTCCAGGTCGAGGAGGGCGGCGAGGGCTCCCAGGACCATGGACTGGTCTTCCGCGATCACGACCCGAATGACCCGAGTCAAGCGACCGCTCCTCCGGGGATTTCGGCGTCAGTATCAGTAGAGATCTCGGGCGGCGACTGCCGGGGCAGGACGACGAGCAGCGAGGTTCCGCCGTCCGTCCGGCGCTCCAGCCGTCCGCCCAGTCCCTCCACCCGCTCCCGCATGGCAGAAAGTCCAATCCCTTCGGGTATCTGGCCGGCGCGGCCACCCCGGCCGTCATCGCGGACTTCCAGGCGGACCTCTCCATCGACGGTCTCCAGCGAGATCCGGCAGGTGCTCGCTTTCGCGTGGCGGATCACGTTGGTCACCGCTTCCCGCAGGGCCAGGGCGAGGACGGTCTCCCGCACCGGCTCCAGCTCCACGGGCTGGGTGAAATACTCCAGCTTTACATCGGCTGATTCCAACGCCAGCCGCGCCCGGGCCAGCTCCGCCTGCAATCCTTCGGAGCGGTAGCCGGCGATGGCGGCGCGCACCTCGCGCAGGGCTTCGCGGGAGATCCGCTCCACCTCGCGGATCTCCCGGCCGGCCCGTCCGGATCGCGATCGATCAGTTTTCCGGCCAGCTCCGATTTGAGAGTGATCATCGAAAGAGTGTGGCCCAGCAGGTCGTGGAGGTCGCGGGCGATGCGCTCCCGCTCGGCGGTCTGGGCCAGCCGCTCGACTTCCTGCTGAGCCATGCGCAGCTTGGCGTTGGCGCGCCGCACCTCCGCGTCGTGGACGCTGATCCCACCGATCAGCAGTGAGAACGCGGCCCCCGGAATCCATACATAGGGCGACAGGTCGGCCAGCCAGGTTTCCAGGCCGAGGACGGCCAGGATGACCCCAATGAGCGGCCACGCGAGGCGTGGCGGCCCCGAGTGAGCCACGAAGGCGGCGGCGTAGATGAAGAAGGCGTTCGCCCCCCAGTTGAAGGGAGCGAAGAGGACGCCGAGGAGCAGGATGCCGCCGGCGGACCACAGGACGCGCCAATCCCGGTACCAGAACCCCCGGAAGTAGAGGGCCAGGAACACGGCCGCCCCGGCCAGCGTGAGCGCCCACTCCAGGGCGGACGCCCGCTTGGGGAGCGGCGTGATCAGGAACGGCACGAGATAGATCAGCCAGGCGTAGGGCGTCCAGCCGGTCTCGGGGTCCTTGGGGAGGAGTCGCATCGACCTATACCTTATCCGAAGGTCTTCCCCTCATCCCGCCGGTACCCCACCCAGGCGAGGACGAGGGAGAGCAGGGTGAACGCGATCAGCACGGCGATGCTGCGGCCCACGGGCTCGCCGCGGTCCAAACCCAGTGTCTTCAGGGCGAGCTGGCAGTAGTGGTAGGGCGGCAGGAATTGAGCGGCCTGCTTCATGAACCCAGGCATCGCCTGGATGGGGATCCACATGCCGGAGCCCAAGGCGGCGGGCAGGGAGATCAGGTTGATGATGGCAGGCGCCGAGTTGGGTCCCGCCCAGTACCCGATGGCAAGGCCAAAGGCCGCGAAGGGAATGGCACCGGTCACCTGCACGGCGGCGAGCGAGAGCCAGGTGCGAGAGCGGCAGGCGTACCCCGCCGGCCGTGGCGCCGAGAGTGAACAGCAGGGTCACCATGATGGTGCCGAAGAGCAGGCACATGACGAGCTTGCCGAAGTACGGGGCGAGCGGCGGCATGGGGGTGGCCCGCTTGAACAGCATCCAGCCCTGGCCGCGCTCCACGGCGAGGCCCACGCCGAGGCCGAACAGGGCGGCATTCATCACCCCGAAGGCGCCATAGGTGGCGATCAGGTAGGTGGACATGTCGAACCTGCCGCCGCGCTTCAGCGCCACGCCGAAGAGCAGGTAGAACACCAGCAGGGAACGCCAGCGTCGGAAAGATATACATGGGCAGGCGCAGCAGCTTCAGGAACTCGTACCTGGACTCCAGGGCGAAGATCCGCCCCACGCTTCGGCTCGGGGACAATGGCCCCGTTGTCATCGTCTGGGTGCTCATGCCGCCACCTCCTCATGGAAGTCGGAATTCGTCAGGGTCAGGAAAGCTTCTTCGAGATCCGCACCGCGGACTTCGAGCGCGGAGAGCCGGGGATCGCGGTTGAGCAGCTCGCGGACGGCGCGCTCGGCCTCGGAGGCGAACAGCTCGGTCAGCTCGCCGTCCCGGCGGGCGCTGCGGACGCCGGGCAGGGCCTCGATTTCTTCCAGGGAGAGGCTGGTGACGGCAGCGGACCTTGCGGCCGGCGGCGCGGGCCTTGATCTCGGCGGGCGTGCCCTCGGCGGCGATGCGGCCCTTGTTGATCAGCACGATCCGGTCGGCCAGGGCGTCGGCCTCTTCCAGGTAGTGGGTGGTGAGGAGCACGGACCTGCCCTGGCTGGCCTTCTCTTCGATCACCGTCCAGAAAGCGCGGCGGGACTCGACGTCGAGGCCTACCGTGGGCTCGTCGAGGAACAGCAGGTCCGGATCGCCGCACAGGGCGAGGGCGAAGAGCACGCGCTGCTTCTGGCCGCCCGAGAGCTTGCCGAACAGGCGGTCCTCCAGGCCTTCCAGGCCGGCGGCGGCCATCACCTCGCTTGCCGGGAGGGGACGGGGGTAGTAGCTGGAGATCAGGTCCACGTGCTCCCGGACCTTGAGCGTCTCCGGGACCTTGGAGACCTGGAGCATGGCGCCGGTCCGCATCCGCGCCTCCGGCCGGCGGGGATCGTGGCCGAAGAGGAGCGCCTCCCCCTCGCTCGCCCGGACGAGGCCCAGCAGCAGCTGCACGGCGGTTGTCTTGCCCGCGCCGTTGGGGCCGAGCAGGGCCACCACCTCGCCAGGGCGGATGGCGAAGTCGATGCCGTCCAGGGCCGTGACCGCCCCGTACCGCTTGACGGCCCGCCGCAGCTCCGCGGCAGGTTGGCCGTCTTCGAATTTCGTCTGTGTTTTCATCGGGTCCTCCGTTTCAACCTTCCGAGGTCATTGTGGAAGGTTCCCCAGGAGGACCCCAGGGAGGGTTGTCAGGAGTTTGGGGTGACAGATGTCAGATCCCCGATCCTCCCACGACCTGCTTGGCCAGGCGGCCGGCCTCCAGCCGCCCGCCCGGCTCTACGTGATTGACCAGGGCGACCGTCTCGATCGGCACGGACGAGGGATAGGCTTTGGCGAATTCCTCCAGGGTCATGGCCCGCTGGAGCTTGATGATCTTCATGCGGCGGGGCTGGGCGGCGAGGGCCTTGGCGTCGGTGAGACGGTTGAAGCTTGCCATGGACTTTTCGAGGCGGTCCCGGTAGCCCTGCCACTTGTCTTTCTGGGCGGCAGCCAGGATCTGGAAGACCTGCCCCTGATAGCTGACGAAGGCCACGGTGCCGCGCAGCTCGGCGCCGTCCGTGGTGGCCTCCAGCCGGTGCCAGGAGGCAGGGAAGCCGTGAACCTTGCGTTCCCAGGACTCGACCTCGGTCACGCCCTCTTCCTGGAAGACCTCCTCGGCAGCCTCGTCGAGAGTGGTCTTCTCCGAAAGGGAGACCTGAAGAAGGGCGTCCTCTTCGGGGCTCACCGCCGAGACGGAGGCCTTCTCGTTGGAGGTTTCCCAACCCTTGGGAAACTCAAACTGGAGCTTCATCCCGGGATGAAGGAAGAGACTCTCGCGGAAGAAGCCTTCGCGGGGGTCCTCGCCGAACACCATGCCGTTCAGCCGGTTGACGTAGGCCTCCCGGCTGACCGTGGTCCCCTCGAAAGAGGTGCCGCCCTTTTCGAGCTCGGCGATCTTCTCCTCCAGCCGGTGGCGGCGGGCCCCTGGATCGGGGTGGGTCGAGAGCCAGCTCGGCAGCCGTCCGGCGCCCTCCACCTTCTCGGCCCGATCGAGGAGGCGGAAGACCTCGGGGCTCTCGCGCAGGTCGTAGCCGGTCTTGTGGGCGTAGCGCAGGCCGAGCTGGTCGGCCTGCCTCTCGTCGTTGCGGCTGTAGGAGAGGAAGAGGAGCGAAAGGCCCACGGCGGCGGCTCCGATGGCGGCCTGGGCCGTGTCCGAGTCCGTCGCCAGGAGAGCCGCGATCCCCAGCCCGGCCAGGGCCAGCATCTGCTGGCTCATCTGGTTGGCTCCGTGCCGGGCGGTCACGTGCCCGATCTCGTGCCCCACCACGGTCGCCAGCTCGGCCTCGGACCCGAGATGCGTGAGGATGCCTCGGGTGACATAGACGTACCCGCCCGGCAACGCGAAGGCGTTGATGGCCGGGTCGTCGAGCACCTTGAAGCTCCAGGGCAGGTCCGGCCGCTCCGAAGACGCCGCGAGGCGCTTGCCGAGCTCCGCGACGTAGGCCTGCAGGGCCGGATCGTCATAGAGACCGACCTCGCCGACGATCTCCTCGTCGGCCTCCTTGCCCATCTCGATCTCTTCCTGCTGGTTATAGAAGCTGAGCTGCTGCTTGCCCGTCGCCGGGTTGACCGAGCAGCCGGCGAGCAGCAGAGGGAGAAGGCACAGCGCGGTGAGCCGAAGCCACAGGCGGCGTTCAGGGGACATGGGAACCTCCGGGTTGAACGGAGAACAGTGTACCCGTTTCCGGTTTACGCCTGAAGCTCGGCCATCTCCGTCTCGATCCGCTCCCACTCCGCCATCAATTCCTCGACCTTGGTGGACAAGGTCTTCTGCTCGGCTTCCAGCTTCTTGACATGGTCGCGGGAGGTGCGGTCGAAGAAGGTGGGATCGCAGAACATCTCGTTGATGGCGTTGATGCGGGATTCGGCCTGCTCGACGGAGGCGGTGACCTGGTCGAGCTTCTTGCTCAGCTCTTTCTGGCGCTGCTGGCGGCGGCGGGACTCGGCGGGATCGACGACTGCCGGAGCCGCGGCGGCCTTCTTCTTCTGCTCGCGCTTCATGCGCAGCACGGCCTCGGCGTCCAGGTGGTCGTCACCCAGGCGCTCCAGGTACTCGTCGTAGGTGCCGCGGAAGTCGTTGATCCCCTTGGGAGAAATCTCGAAGATGCGGTTGGCGAGCTGGGAGACGAACCAGCGGTCGTGGGAGACGAAGATCAGGGTGCCGTCGTAGCTCCGGAGCCCCTCGACCAGGGCCTCGATGGCTTCGAGGTCCAGGTGGTTCGTGGGCTCGTCGAGGATCAGCACGTTGGGCCTGGTCACCGAGAGCTTGCAGAAGACCAGCCGCGCCGCCTCGCCGCCCGAGAGGCTGCCCACCGGCTTCTTCACGTCGTCGCCCGAAAAGAGAACCATCCCCAGGTTTCCACGGACGAAGCCGATGGGCTCGCCGGGGACGAACTCCCAGAGCCAGGCTTCGACACTCTGTTTGCTGCCCTTCGGCACTTCGTTGTGGTCCTGCGAGAAGTAGCCGGGATAGGTCTCGTAACCCCACTCGATCCGGCCGGCGTCGGCTTCGACGTCGCCCACGGCGATCTTCAGGAGAGTGGACTTGCCGATGCCGTTGGGGCCGATGATGGCGATGCGGTCGCCGCGCTCGACCTTGAGTGATACATCCTTCAGCACCTGCTTGTCGCCATAGGACTTCGAGATCCCTTCGAGCTCCAGGGCCTGCCGGCCGCTGGGGCGGACCTGCTTGAACTTGAACGTGGGATACCGCCGCGAGCTCGTGGGCAGGCGATCGATGACGATCTTTTCGATCATCTTGATCTTGCTCTGAGCCTGCCGGGCCTTGGTGGCCTTGGCGCGGAAGCGGTCCACGAACTCCTTGTGGCGGGCGATCTCGGCCTCGCGCTTCTCGATCTCGGCTTCCTTGCGGTCCCGGTTCTCCACCTTGGCGGACAGGAAGGCGTTGTAGTTGCCGGGATAGAGGATCATCGTCTCGTAGTCCACGTCCACGATGTGGGTGCAGATGTTGTCGAGGAACCGGTGGTCGTGGGAGATGACGATGGCCGTGCCCTTGTAGGTATCCACCATGAACTTCTCCATCCAGCGGATGGAGAGGATATCGAGGTGGTTCGTGGGCTCGTCGAGGAGCAGCACGTCGGGATCGGCGGCCAGCACCTGGGCGAGCAGCACGCGCAGCTTGAAGCCGCCGGAGAGGGTCGAAAGCGGCTGGCGGTGGACTTCCGTAGGAATGCCGAGCCCTTCCAGCACCTCGCCGGCCCGGGCTTCCAGGGTGTAGCCGTCGTTCCTGAGGATCAGGTCCTCCACTTCGGCATAGCGGTCGGCGTCGAACTCCTGGTCGGCGACGGCGAGGATGCGCTCCTTCTCCACCATGGCTTCCCAGACGTCATGGTTGCCCATCATGGCGACTTCGAGGATGGGCATGTGCTCGTAGCGGAAGTGGTCCTGCTTCAGGACGCCCAGCTTGAGGCGCTTGGGCATGGCGACGGTGCCCTCGCTGGGGATCTCGTCGCCCGCGAGGATCTTGAGGAACGTGGACTTGCCCGAGCCGTTGGCCCCCACGAGGCCATAGCGGTTGCCCGGGTTGAACTGGATGGAGACCCCCTCGAACAGGGTCTGGGGGCCATAGGCTTTACCAAGGTCGGAGACGGCAATCATAGGGCCGGTAATGATAGCAGGAGCGGAGGAGCGGTATTCCGGCGTGGAGGACTGCGACCCGCCGACGTTGGCAGCGATGCACGCTTTTTCTCCAGTCTGTAGTATGATTCATCCGCAGGGAGTTCTGGATGGAGGTGCCGCCATGGCCGCGTTAGACCGTTTAGATCGTAGTGAGAGTCCCGAGGATCTGAAGAGGCGCCTAGTAGAGGAGGCGGAGGAGTATCTGAGAAGGAACCCGCTCCCCCCTTTGGCAGAGGTCGTAGACGAGATCATTCGGGATGGCGCCTTCTTTCGGCCCGCTGATTTTGGGGCTCCGGACAGCCTGACGCTCCTGAGAGAGTCGCGCGGCTATGAGGAATAGGAGAGATCACAGATGGCAATCCTGAGGCAGGAAGAGTCCTGGGAAGAGCAGAGGCGAAGGATCATTGCTGAGGCGGAGGAGTTCCGGCGGCGCCATCCCGTGCCGGATCAGGAAGAGGTGCTCGCGGAGATGCGGCAGATCCGCCAGTCTCTTCCCAAGGATCTCAAAGTGACCGACAGCACGATTCTCCTCCGCGAGGATCGGGAGCGTTGAACCGAGGATGGGTTGTAGATGCCAGCGTCGGAGTCAAGCCTTACCTCCCTGAAGATCTGAGCGAAGTCGCTGAGCGCCTTTTCCAACGGGCTCTCATGGGGAGGAGGACTATCTTCGTTCCTGATCTCTTCTACAATGAGTGCGCCAACATTTTCTGGAAGCATGTTCGCCGCCTGAAGATCCAACCCGTTCATGCTCAAAGGAGTTTGAGAAACCTGACGTCGCTCATTCTCTTCACGGTATCCAGCACCTTTGTCGTCCATGAGGCTCTCGACTTGGCGCTCGAATATGACCTCACGGCTTATGACGCAACGTATGTCACCCTCTCTCAGAAGCTTGGGGTTCCTTTTGTGACTGCCGACGAGAAACTCCTTGGCAAGCTCGCCAACAGCACTGTCGATGCCTACTGGCTCGGTGACCTGAGCCTCTGATCCGCCGCCTGTCCCCCCTCCCCCAACCCTGCTACTCTTCCCTGCGGGAAGCTCCCGCCAGCGACGCATGTTCTCTGGAGCGGGTCCTGAGGCCCGGAACCGAAGCTATACCGGAAATGCACGTCGTACGCAGAGTCAAGCCCGCTCCTCCCAAGCCGAAGCGCCGACGGTGGCGTATTGTCCTGCTCGTCCTCGCGATCCTCCTGGTGGTCGTGGGAATCTTCTTCATCCGCCCCTTCTGGATCCTGTCGGGCCAGTTCGACGAGATCACGTTCCGGCAGCCTTCCCGGCTCTATGCCCAGGCGACGCTGCTGACGGAGGGACGGAACTATCCTCCGGACCTTCTGATCTCGAATCTCGAAGGCGAGGGCTATCGCGAGGACACCTCGTCTCCGGAGCTTCCGGCAGGCCGGTACCGGCGCTTGAAGCGGGGGCTTGCGGTCCACCAGCGGAGCTTCCCGATGCCGGACGGGAGCCGGGGTGGCGGGGTGCTGGTGATCGCCTATCGGGGCAACCGGGTGGCCGGTCTGAACCTCGACGGCAACCGGGTGGACTCGGTGGTCGTCGATCCTCCCCTCCTGGCCTCGTACTACGGCCCTGACAACCAGGAGCGCCGGCCCGTGACGCTCGGCGAGGTCTCCCCGGACCTGATCGCCGCCGTCACCGCTGCCGAGGACGCCAACTTCTACCGGCACGCGGGGTTCTCCCTGTCCGGCATCCTGCGCGCCTTCTGGGTGAATCTGCGGGGCGGCGAGGTCCGCCAGGGCGGCAGCACGCTGACGCAGCAGCTCGTCAAGAATCTCTATCTCAATCATGAGCGGACCTGGGCCCGGAAGAGCCAGGAGCTCGTCCTGGCCGTGCTCCTGGAAGCCCGCTATGGCAAGAAGGAGATCCTGGAGGCCTATCTCAACGAGATCTACCTGGGCGGCAGCGGTGGCGTTTCCCTGCTGGGGGTAGGAGCCGCCTCCCGCGCCTATTTCGGCAAGGACGCGAGCCAGCTCGACCTCGCCGAGGCGGCGACGATCGCGGGCGTCATCCGCTCTCCTGCCAATTACTCGCCGCTGGCCCATCCCGAGCGGGCCAAGGAGCGCCGGGACTGGGTGCTGGGGCGGATGGCCGAGCTGAAGCTGGTGCCTCAGGAGAGGGTGGAGGCGGCGCGCGCGGTTCCCGTGCACGTGGCTCCCGAGCCCGTCGTGCGGCGGCGCGCACCCTACTTCGCCGATTCAGCGGCGTTCGAAGCCTCGCGCCGCTTCGGGATCGAAGACCTGGAGGACGGCGGCTACGTCCTCTTCTCTACCCTCGACTGGTCGAGCCAGAAGGCCGCCCAGGACGCGGTGGACTGGGGGCTGAAGGCCGTCGAGAAGGGGTATCAGAGGGGATACAAGGGCGCGGGGCCGCTTCAGGCCGCCCTGGTCTCCATGGACCCCGAGACCGGGGGCATCCTGACGTACCTCGGAGGCCGGGGCTACGATTCCAGCCAGTTCGATCGCGTCGGCCGGGCCCAGCGACAGGCGGGGAGCGCTTTCAAGCCCATCGTCTACGCCGCCGCCTTCGAGGCGGGGGTCGCGTCTCCCGCATCGTTCCTGGAGGACGCGCCGCTCACAGTGCAGACGGCCGGGCAGGCCTGGAGCCCCAAGAACGACGACGGCGATTTCCACGGCTGGATCAGCGTGCGGACCGCCCTGGAGAAGAGCTACAACCCGGCGACCACCCGGCTGGCCCTCCAGGTGGGGATGCGGCGGGTCGTCAAGCTGGGCCAGGACATGGGGATCACCACACCCCTGCAGCCCTATCCCTCGATGGCACTGGGAGCGGCGTCCATCACTCCGCTGGAGATGGCGGCCGTGTATTCGACCCTGGCGAGCGGGGGCTCCCGGCCGCCGGTCCACGAGATCGCGGCCATCCTGGACCGCTACGGCAAGCCCGTGGCGGGAGCGCCTCTGCCCAAGCCGGTGCGGGTGATCTCGCCGCAGACGGCCTACATGGTGACGTCCCTTCTCCAGGGGGTGCTCCAGCGCGGTACCGCGGCCGGGGCGGCCAACGGCATTCCCGGGGAGGTGGCCGGCAAGACCGGCACCACGAACAAGCAGCGGGACAGCTGGTTCGCGGGCTATGCCCCGGAGCGGGTGACGGTCGTCTGGGTGGGTTACGACGACAATTCGCGGACGCGCCTCTCCGGTGCCCGGGCCGCGCTGCCGATCTGGGTCCGCTTCATGTCCCGGGTCGTTCCGCCCGGAGGCTACTCCGCCTTCTCCCAGCCGCCCGGCGTCAGCACGGCCCTGGTCGATCCCACGACCGGCCTGCTCGCCACCGAGTACTGCCCCACGACCTTGACGGAGGTCTTCCGCCAGGGCAATGTCCCTACGCAGATCTGCAACCGCCACCAGACTTGGGGAGACACCCAGGTGGCCGGGTTCGAGCCGTCGGAGGACATGGGGGAGATGGACGAGGTAGAGGCGGCGGAAGATCGGAGCGAGAAGCCTCACCGCCTCCGGCGCTGGCTGCGGAAGGTGTTCGGCAGCGAGGAGGACGACAGGGAGCGGGACCGGGAGGGGGAGGCGGGAGAGAACGGGCGGCCTCCGGGCTGAGGCTTCCAGGGAATTTACGCCCCCTCATTCGCGCTATGATGTCCGGCTCCGCACCTTCGGGTGCGACGCCGGAACTCACTGATGTCCAAGAAAAATCCTTCCATCCTGGTCGAGCGGGCTCGTACCCACAACCTGAAGGGGATCGACTGCCGGGTGCCGCATCAGGCGGTGACGGTGGTGACCGGCCCTTCGGGCGCGGGCAAGTCCTCGCTCGCCTTCGACACCATCTTCGCCGAAGGGCAGCGCCGCTTCGTCGAGTCGATGTCCACCTACGCGCGGCAGTTCCTCGACCAGATGGAGCGCCCGCCGGTGGACGCCATCCACAACGTGCTGCCGGCCGTGGCCCTGGAGGCCAAGAACGCCGTGCGCAACGCCCGCTCCACCGTGGGTACCATCACCGAGACGCTGGACGTGATGCGCCTCCTCTTCACCCACCTGGGAGAGGTCGGCTGCCCCAAGGGCCACGGCCCCGCCCGCAGCTACTCCCCGGAGGAGGCGGCGGCGGAGCTGGTCTCGGGCGCCGCGGGCGATCAGCTTCCTGATTGTCGTCCGTCTGCCGCGGCCCAAGAAGGGTGCGGACGCGGCTCTCGGCGAATTGATCCGCCAGGGCTTCCAGCGCCGGCTCAGAAGGACGAGGTGGTGCGGATGGAGCCCGGCGACCCCGGCAGTAAATGGCCCGCGAAGCTCGATCCCCTTCCCCTCGTCCTCGGCCGGTTCTCGGCGAAGCCGGAATCAGGGGCCCGCATCCTCGACACCCTGGAGCAGGGGTATCGCATGAACAGCGGGATGAACGGCGGACGGGTAGAGGCTCGAGGGACTGTCGGTACGCCTTTATAGCCGGGAGCTGTCCTGCCCGGTCTGCGGCGAGGCCGTGCGCCGGCCCACTCCGGCCCTGTTCTCGTTCAACTCGCCGCTCGGCGCCTGCCCGACCTGCCAGGGGTTCGGCCGGGTGATCGGCGTCGACCCGGCGCGGGTCATTCCCGATCCCCGGCGCACCCTCTCGGAGCGGCCCATCGCGCCCTGGAACACCCCGGCCTACGAGGAGCTGTACGACCAGCTCCTGGCCGCCTGCAAGAAGAAGAAGATCCCCCTGAACGTGCCGTGGGGAGAGCTGTCGCGAGAAGGACCGGGAGTGGATCTGGAGCGGCAGCGGGAACGATTCGCCAGCCTGGACGAGTTCTTCGACTGGCTCGAAGGGCGGACCTACAAGGTCCACGTCCGCGTGCTGCTCGCCCGCTACCGCGCCTACAACCCCTGTCCAGACTGCGGCGGCACCCGGCTCCAGCCGGAGGCCCTGGCCGTCATGCTGGAGGGGAAGACCCTGCCGGAGCTCGCCGCCCTGAGCGTCGAGCAGCTCCGCTCCTGGCTGTGCGAGCGCCAGTGGACGCCCCGGCAGCGGGAGGTCGCGGGGCACCTGATCGAAGAGCTGACCGAGCGCGTCGAGGTGCTCCACCGCGTGGGGCTCGACTACCTGACCCTGGACCGCCAGGCGCGCACCCTCTCGGGCGGCGAGACCCAGCGCATCCACCTCGCCGCCGCCCTGGGCTCGGGGCTCACCAGCACCCTCTACGTGCTGGACGAGCCCACGATCGGCCTCCATCCGCAGGACAGCGAGCGCCTGCTCTCCCTGCTGCGCGACCTCGCGAAGCGGGGCAATACCGTGCTGGTGGTGGAGCACGACCGGACCCTCATCCGCGGAGCCGACCACGTGATCGACCTGGGGCCTGCCGCGGGCGAGCGGGGCGGGCGGGTCGTGGTGGAGGGGACGATCGATCAGATCCTGGCCCATGAGAGCTCGCTGACCGGCCGCTATCTCCGGGAACGCCCGCCGACCCAGGCCCGCCGGCACATGGCCCGGTTCCGCCGCGAGCAGGGTTGGGAGACGCTCTCCGAGGAGCTCTCGGCCCTGCCCCGGATCTCCGTGCGCGGCGCCCGCGCCCACAATCTCAAGAACGTGGACGTGGATTTCCCTCTGGGCGCCCTGGTGGCCGTGACCGGCGTCTCGGGCTCGGGCAAGTCGACCCTGATCGAGAACGTCCTCTACGGCACCTACCAGCGCTCGCGGGGCGTGGTGGACGTCGACCCCGGCGAGTGCGACCGCCTGGAGGGGCTGGAAGGGCTGGAGGACGTGACCCTGGTGGACCAGCGCCCCCTGGGGCGGTCCAGCCGCTCGAACCCGGTCACCTACATCAAGGCCTACGACGAGATCCGCAAGCTCTTCGCCGCCACGCCGGACGCCAAGGTGCGGCGGATCACCTCGGCCCACTTCTCCTTCAACGTGGAGCGCGGGCGCTGCCCGGCCTGCCAGGGCACGGGCGTCACCGAGGTGGACATGCAGTTCATGGCCCCGGTGACGGTGGTCTGCGAGACCTGCCAGGGGCACCGCTTCCGGCCGGAGGTGCTCGCCGTCCGCTATTACGGAAAAAGCGGTGGCAAGAACATCTCCGAGGTGCTGGACCTGACGGTGGAGACCGCCATCGAGCTTTTCGCCGACCAGAAGCGGCTGGCCAAGCGCCTGCGCGTGCTGCTCGAGGTGGGGCTGGGCTACCTGCGGCTGGGCCAGCCGACCTCGACCCTCTCGGGCGGCGAGGCCCAGCGCCTGAAGCTCGCGAGCTTCCTCGACCGGCCGTCGTCGGAAGGCCGCCGCCTCTTCCTCTTCGACGAGCCCACGACGGGCCTCCATCTGGCGGACATCGACCTCCTCTACCACACCATTCGCCGGCTCGTTCAGCGGGGCGACGGCGTTATCGTGGTGGAGCACAGCCCCGACCTGATCGCCCGCTCCGACTGGCTCATCGATCTCGGTCCCGGCGGCGGCGTTCATGGCGGCGAGATCCTCTACTCCGGCCCCCTGGAAGGGTTCCTGGATCACGGCACCGGCCCTACGGCCGAAGAGCTGCGGCGGCACCTGCGCTGGGGGGAAGAAGCCGCCTAGGGATTTTGGATTGGGGATTTTGGATTTTGGATTTTTCGGGTCCCGAGGCGTGTTCTCGGAAGGGAATCGACGTTGCGGCGGTGGCATGGGGCCGTTAGGATGACGATGACGATGGAAGCGACCTCCACAGCAACAACTCCCTCCAACCCCTCAAAGACTCTCTGGTGGGTGGGGACGTTCGCGGGCGCCTTCCTGGGCTGCGTGCTGCTGTTCGCCGTGTGGGCCAAGATGCTCGACCCGACGGCGTTCGCGGATCAGATCCGGCTGGAGAAGCTGGACTTCCTCCTCTCCGCCGAGGCCGTGGCCCTGATCGCGCTGGCGCTGGAGGCCGGTCTCGGCCTCGCGCTGATCCTCGGCTTGCGCCGCAAGTGGGTGCTCATCCCCAGCGTGCTGCTGGTGGCCTTCTTCCTGTTCCTGACCGGCCGGGCCTGGTGGCTCACGGCCCAGGGGCTGCGCAGCCCGGACGAGGCCTGCGGCTGCTTCGGCAACCTCGTGCAGCGCACGCCGGCCCAGGCGTTCTGGCAGGATCTGCTGATGCTGGCTCCCCCGCTGTTCCTGGCCTTCCTGGGCCGGGACCGGCGCGGCCGGCTCTTCCCGCCGTTCCGCACGGCCGTGGCCGCCGCCGGTGCCCTGGCGGTTCTGGGCTTCGCCTGGAAAGCGCCGGAGCTGCCGCTCGACGATCTGGCCACCCGCCTCAGCCCGGGTGTGAAGATCGGAGAGATCTGCGCCGGTGCGGAACCGGAGCGGGTCTGCCTCAGTACAATGGCTCCTGAGCTTGGAGAGGGCCGGCACCTCGTCATCCTGGCCAAGCTCGACTCCAAGGAGCTGACCACGGCCATGGACGCCTTGAACGCCTATGCCGGCAACGGTGAAAATCCCCCTCTGTGGCTGCTCGTCTCCTCGACTCCGGAAGAGGAGCGGGCGTTCTTCTGGAGCTGGGGCCCGGTCTTCCAGGTCCGCCAGGCGCCGCCCGCGCTGCTGCGCCAGCTCTATCGCCGGCTGCCCCGTGCCTTCGAGGTGGAGGACGGCCGGGTGGTCCGCACCTACGGAGGGATGCCGCCCCTCGATCAAGTGGCGGCGAATTCCAAAGACTCTTCGAAGAGGTCCTCGACATGATGCACAAGAGATCCGTAACCCCTGCGATACCCGCGGTCGCCACTCTGATGATTGCCCTGCTGGCAGTGGCGTCCATCGCAGGTGCCCAGGGTGGCGTCCCCTCCGACAGTGTCCTCCGGGGCTTCCAGCCCATCGGGGAGTACGTGCTGATCGTCAACGGCAAGCCCGTGAGCGGTGACATCTACCAGAACGAGAAGCTCCCGGCCATCCTGGTGATGAGCTCCTCGCTGCCCGCCCCCATTCTCCTCACGCCGCGGGCGGGCTCCGTGGAGTCCGTCCACATCATGAAGGTCGCCAAACAGCCGGACGGCTCCGTGGACCTGCTGGCCGACGCCGTGCTGGCGCCCATCGGGAAGTTCCAGATGAGCGGCGAGAACGTGACCTTCAGCTACCAGGGGAAGAACGTCAGCCTGAACCCCAAGCCACCTCTGGTCGGCCGCCACCCGGGCCAGGTGCTCAAGACGCACAACCCCCTGTACGTGCGCACGGCCAACACCTACAAGCCGAACGGCGCGGCCATCGCGTCGCTCAAGAAGAGCGCCAGACCGGTGACCGTGCGGGTCTACTTCGGCTCGTGGTGCCCCCACTGCCGCCAGCACGTCCCCTACATCCTCAAGGTCGAGGAGCAGCTCAAGGGCTCGCAGGTGAAATTCGAGTACGTCGGCCTCAAGCGTCCGCCCGAGGGCTGGAACGATCCCGAGGTCAAGAAGCTCAACGTCAAGGGCGTGCCGACCGGGATCGTCTACGTCGAAGGCAAGGAGGTTGGCCGCATCACGAACGACGCCTGGAACGCCCCCGAGATCCAGCTCAACAAGATCGTCGCCGGCCAGGCGGCGTCCAAGGGGAAGTAAGGGCTTCCAAAGGATTGATCCCCCCGTTGTGCCACGTTGCGTCCGGCGATTGCAGATCGCCGGGCGCAGCCAGTCGGGAAACCCCCAATTCAGCCAGCCCGGGCTCCAACGCCCAGGCGTCCTCCCCCGCCAGCGCCGCTCCCTGAAGCCGGCCCTGCCAGGGTTTCAGGAGGTCTGGAAGCCGCGAGAGGTCTTCCAGGGGATGGACCCGAACCGTCCGTAGTCCCGGCGACGGCCGGAGCTCCGGGTTGGGATCGACGATCACCGTTCCCTGGCGGATCGGCAGGTCCGTCTGCCAGAGGCCGCGCATCTCCGCCTCCAGGCGCAGGTGCTGGACGGCGGCCGACAGGGGTCTGGGGGCGGGACCGGGCGGCCAGCGGCGGGCGAAGTCGGAGAGCGCGAGGCCGAGCCGCTCCCCCAGCGCTTCCGGATCTCCCGCCGTGTAGACCGCCGTCACCGAGAGGCATCCCCGCTGATCGAAGAGGGCGATGTCCCGCGCCAGCGCCTCCGCCGCGTCGCGGGGGTCCACGCCGGCCCCGGTCACCGCCAGGCTCGTCTTGGGGCCATAGCCGACCACCTTCCCCGGCGCCCGCCGCTCCAGATCCGCCAGCGCCTTGCTTTCCCCGTAGGCGAGCACCGTCCCCACCCCGGCCAGCACCGGTTCCTCCAGCGCCACGTCGCCTCCCGGCCAGGTCGCGGCGGCCACGGCGCCGGCCAGCCGGGGCTCCCGGCGAGTCAGGGCGGCCAGGAAAGCCGGAGCGAAGAGCGGCTCCGCGGAAGGGGATTTGAGCAGCACGGGCCGGCGCAGGATCAAAGCCGGCAGCAGGGGCTGGACGGCCAGCGCCGGCAGGTTCGAGGCGAGAACGGCCAGCACCGGTCCCGCGGTGTCCTCCGGCGGCGGCGCAATCCCATGGGCCTGGGCCAGGAGAGCCGCCGCCGCATCTCTCCGCACCCCTCCCAGGACCGCATCGAGACCCGCCGTCAGGCCCTCCCGCGAAAGGCTGCAGAGCCGGGCCAGGGCCGGATCGAGCGCCCGCCGTTCGAGCGAGGTATGGCGAAGGAAGAGGGAGACCGTATCCCCCCAGGCCGCGAGCAGATCCTCGGAAGGGATCTCCCGCAAGGCCCTGGCCCCTTCCTGAAGGGCCGCCACGGTCCTGCCCAGCGCCTCCGGGGTCCACCGGGCCGCGCTGTACCGCACGGGCCGCTCCACCGCCCGGAAATGCGGTGTCACAGAAGGAGGGAGGAAGGCGTCCCGAAGCATGGAGCGGATTATGATGTGAAAAGCCGATGTGAAAAACCGATGCGGAAGACCTGGAAGCCGTTGCGAGCCACCCTCAGCCATTTCGAGATCCCCGCCCACGACCTGGAGCGCGCCGCCCGCTTCTATCGTGAGGTCTTCGGCTGGACGGTCGAGCCGCTTCCGTGGGGTGGCCATCTTTATTACAAAATCCGCGGCTCGGCCGCTGAAGGCCGCAAAGAGGGGATCGACGGCGGTCTCCTGCCGATTGAGCACTCTGTGGATCACCCTCTCCTCGTCATCCATATCTCGGGTGCTGATCTGGAAGATTGCCTGCGGAGGATCGTAGAGGCCGGGGGTGGAATCGACCTGTCGGCGGAGGCCGTCGGGGGGATGGGCCGCTTCGCGCGTTTCCGGGATCCCGAAGGAAATCTGATGGGGTTGTGGCAGGGAGTAAGCCCTTAATCTGCGGCCAGCCACTCCTCTCTGCTTACGCCGGCTTGCCGCAAGATGCGAACGAGGAGATCCGTGCTGATTTCCTGGCGATGAGGATTGGGGACGACCACGCGAACCTCTCGACGGACCATGAATTCATGCCGGCCGCCAGTGAAGGGCCCCTCGAAGCCGAGCCGACGCAGCCGTTGGATCAGCTCGCGCCGGCTGACCGGAACAATCCGCGTCATGCTGGACGGGGTAACTCGATAATGAACCCACCCATGGGAGGAATCGAAGCGCCCCGATAGATGCTGAAGAACACCCAATCCTCAAGGGCCTGCATCAGCCTGCGTCGGCACTCTTCCAGAGTCATCCCGGTTGCCCAGACACCCTGAATCTCAGGAATCTCGCCGTAGTAGGGCTCCTCATCCTCGATCTTCTCGTAGGTCGCACGTTCGAGGGCCGCATTCAGGTAATCGAGCAGCATGAGGTCTCCTTCCAGCTACGACTTTACCAATCCGCCTCGACTGAGCCAAGGGCTATAGGGATTATCACCCCCGCAGCTCCTCCACCACCAGCGAGCACCCCCGCAGCTCCGCCCCGGCGGCGCGGCCGAGGAGGCGGAAACCCTCCCCCTCCGCCACTCCGAGATCCTCGGTCAGCAGGTGGACGGCCGAGCCCAGGTTGGCGAGGTCGAAGACGGTGATGAGGCCGGGAGTGCCGGCGGGAACCTCTTCCAGGGTCTCGGGATCGAGGAGCCGGACCCGCGCCCAGTGGGGCGCCACGAAGAGGTCGGGATGGCCTCCGAGCAGCACCCGCGTGTAGCACTGGCTCGTCAGCTCGGTCATCCCATACTCGCGGACCACGAA
Source organism: uncultured Acidobacteriota bacterium (assembly GCA_963832495.1). Taxonomy (GTDB): domain Bacteria; phylum Acidobacteriota; class Thermoanaerobaculia; order Multivoradales; family UBA5704; genus DATARR01. The sequence goes on from CAWHUF010000011.1 coordinate 213,247, forward strand.
GTCGGGCGGCACGCCGAGCCATTCCTGAACCCGCCCCAGCAGCTCGCCGCGGGTCAGCTCGGTCGTCCTCCCCTTGAAGCCGCCGGTCTCGAAGATGGCCGAACCTGCGGGCAGGCGGAACTTGAGACCCAGCCGGTCCGCCAGAGTGTCCAGCCACTGGGCCAGGGCGAAGGCGGTCGCGAGCACCAGGACGGGCCGGCCCTCCCGCTGCCGGGCGCCAGCCCACGAGCGGGCCTTCACCGCCTCGACACCCCGCGGCCCGAAAGCGGTCAGGCTCTCCGGGCTCCCGTACCGCGTGAGGATGTGGTCCGCCATGAAGGAGAGGCTCGAATCCGGGAGCTGCTGCCGAGTGGGGATCAGAGACAGGATCGGCAGCGGTCCCCCGTACGGCAGGCAGAAGCGGGGAAAGGAGGCGTCGATCACCTCGCGGTAAAGATCCGGGAAGGGGTGGTGATGGACGCTCCGCTGCTCCTCGCCTTCAGTCGTCCCGCTGCTCCGGAAGACCTCCACGGCGGGCTCCGCCGCGAGCATCAGCGTCTTGAAAGCGGCGGCCGGCACGGGCGGCACCCGTCGCCAGTCCGTCACCGTCTCCGGGGTCACCCCACGCCGCTCGCACAGCCGGCGGTACGGCTCGATCCGCTCGAACTGCCAGGCGAAGGCGGCGAGGGCCAGGTCTTCGAAGGAGTCGGAATCGGGAGCCGTCAGGAATCGGGAGACGCGATCGACGATCACAGGGCGGATTCTGTCATGGAGGGCATGAAGGGTGCTTGGAAGTGCATGGTACACTTCATGACGAAAGGGGATGCGCTATGGCTCGCCGTGTACTGCACGCGGTTCTGTTTGAGGACAGGGGTTGGTGGGTCGCTCAGTGCCTGGAGCACAACTTGACAGCGTCCTCTAACGATCCGCGAGATCTGCCCAAGAAGCTGGAGACCGTCCTCAAGGTGCAGATTGAGGCCGATCTCGAAGCCGGCAAGGCACCGTTCAGCTCACTTCCTCCGGCTCCCCGCCGGTTCTGGACCTTGTTTCAGAGCGCGGAGCCTTGGCAGCTCGATGGCTCCACGACAGAGCTTCCCGTCAGAAATCCTGCCTGGACTGAGTTGGCAATAGCTTCTTAGTCCCGTCGGGGATTGAGTCCGAGCAGGGTCGCATCCAGCCCCAAATTTTCGCAGATCGCCTCCTGGTCTCTGGGTGACATCAGGGTGCTGTAGCTATTGTCTCCAACGGACGCTATTTCTCCCGCTGGGCCTTCCAGATAGAAGCCACCACTCTTCGTGTTCCTGAGCCTGACCTTCAGTCCGAAGACGTGTTCAAGCTCTTTAATGAATTGCCCCAGCGTGCGTTCGTGACTCAACGCCGTTCTCCATGAGAAGCGCTGCTTGGACTTCGCGCATCACGTATCTTTCTCCCGCCATTACAACACGGACTCAGGGAAATTTCCAAAACGGTCAGCACGCACTTGGCCATCACAATCTTGACCAAGCAGGGGGAAAGCCTCGCGCAAGGAGGACGGCTTTTCTGGTAAAGTACGCCGGAATCTACAACTCGGAGCCCATCGCCTATGGCCTTCCCGTACGAGAAGAAGATCGAGATCGACAAGCCCCCGCGCCCGAAGCCGCCGAAGCAGGTGGCCGTGATCGACCAGACGGGCTGCACGGGTTGCGAGGCCTGCATCTCCTTCTGCCCGGTGGACTGCATCGAGATCGTTCCCGGCCCCGAGTACCGGGACTTCATGAAGCTTGTGGAGGTAGACCTCGAGCGCTGTATCGGCTGCCAGCTCTGCGCCCGGTACTGCCCCTGGGAGACGATCGACATGTGGGGCTATGAGGAGGGGATCGCCCTGGCTCCCGAGAAGACGGTGCGCTCCCTGATCTACTCCTACGATCCTGAGACCATGCACGAGGCCGCCGAGTCCCGCGTTCAGGGTTGACCGGACGGCAGCCAATCCGCAGGATTCCCCATCCTCGCGGGTTCCAGGAAACGAGTGGCGACCGATTCCGTACCGCCGGCGGCCATCGATCCTGGCTGGCAGGCGCTCTCGCGGGTGGCCGCTGGCGAGGTGGAGGCGTTCGCCTCGCTGGTCCAGACCCATGAAGAACGTCTGCTCCGGCTGTGCGAGCGCCTGCTGGGCGATCCGGAGGAGGCTCGCGATGCCGCCCAGGAGGTTTTCCTCAAGGCCTACCGCAAGGCCGGCGAAGTCCGCCCCCAGGGCCAGGTCTACACCTGGCTCTACCGCATTGCCGTCAACCACTGCCTGAACAAGCTGCGCCGGCGCCGGCTGGTGCGGTTCCTCCGCTGGGAGGACCCTGAGGACCGGGACGCCCCCGCCTTCGATCCGCCCGACGCGGCCGCCAGCCCCGCCGCGGCGCTCGAAGCCCGCCGCCGCTGGCAGGCCACCCGGCGCGTGATCGAGAAGCTGCCGGAGAACCAGCGGATGGTGCTGGTGCTGGTCCGTTTCGAGGGTCTTTCCTATAAACAGACAGCCGAGGTCCTGGGGATCACCGAGGGCGCCGTCGAAAGCCGCCTCGTGCGGGCCATGCGCCGTCTCGAAGCGGCGCAGGAATCCGGAGTCTCGGGGGTTTCACCCGAAGAGAGGAAGCGATGAAACGGGGTACTGAACACGACCTGATCCGGCTCCTGAACGGCGAGCTCCCGGCGGAAGAGGCCCGGGCGCTCCAGGAACGGGCGCGGACCGAGCCTGAGCTTGCCGAAGCCTGGCGCCGCCTGGAGCGGACCTGGAGGGGCCTTGAGCCCCCGCCGGCCGCGCCGGTCCCGCCCGGGTTCACGGGCCGGGTCATGGCGCGCGTCCGGAGCCAGTCCGCTCCCGGCTCGCTCTCCTGGTCGTCGGCCCCCGGCTGGGTACGGGCGGCGGCCGCCGCCGCGCTGGTCGCGGGGGCCGCGCTCGGCATCGGAGTTGGCCGGAGCCTGCCCGTTCTGGAAACGGAGCCGGCCTCCGTCCTGATGGCTTCCGAGGAGATCGCCTCCGAGGATGAGGACGACAGCCTGAGCGGGATCTACTGGAGCCTGGTCGAGGACACCACGGACTCTGAAGAGGCCATGCCATGAAGCGCTGGTGGCTGGTGATCCTCCTGCTCCTCTCGGTGGGGCTCAACCTGGGCATCCTCGCCGCCATCGCCGCCAAGAAAGCCCAGAAGCCTGGGCCACGGGAGCCGAGGCCGGCGGAGGCGATGAACCCCGCGGCCGATCCCCTCCCCCGCCTGCCCCGGCTCGCCGACCGGCTGGGGCTTGAAGGGGAGGAGCGGCGGAAGTTCATCGATATCCAATGGAACCTGTTCCAGCAGACCGCCCGGCTCCGGCTGCAGCGGGGCGAGGTCCACCGCGAGCTGAAGCGTGAGCTGACCCGCGAGGAGCCCGACCGCCAGAAGGTGAACCAGCTCCTCGGGGAGTCGGCCCGGATCTACGGCGCCATGGAACGGGCGCTGGTGGACAGCGTACTCTCGTCCCGGGATCTGCTGGGTCCGGGGCAGGAAGAGGAGTACCTGCGGTTCGTAGGCCGGCTCCGCGTGCCCAATCCGGATCCCGGCTTGCAGGGGCAGGGGCCGCAGGGGCAACCCAGGAGAGACCGGCCGTTCAAGGATCGCCTTCGGGAGCGGCGGATGAGAGACCGGTTCCCGGAGGGACCGCCGATGGAGGAGCAGCGACGGCCGAGGTTCGAGGGAGAGGGTGGGCCGGAGGAAGGGCCGCCGGGGCCGCCACAGGATTGACCCTTCTTGGCGTAGCGCGCTGGGAGCGCCGGCATCTTTGCCGGCCTTCTAACCCCTTCTTTTTAAAAAGCAAAGTTAGCTGGGCCGGCAGGGATGCCGGCGCTCCCAGCGCGCTACGCCCTACTTCGCCGCCTCCACCGCCTTCGCCCCCCTCACCTCCGCCACCTTCTTCTGGATCTCCTGAAGCGTGCTCTTCGGCAGCAGCAGGACGGTCGGCCGGCCGCTCGAACGGGCCGGCACTCCTTCCGGCAGCGGCGGATAGACGGTCAGCGTCTCCTCCCCCGTCTCCTTGCTCTTCAGGGTGAAGGTGAAGAGCGGCTTGGCTTTCAGAGCCTGGGATTCCTGAGGCGCCAGCAGGCGGTCGGCCCTGGCGCCGGTCACGGCCGAGAGGAGATCGGAGACCGGCAGGAAGGAGATCAGCGTGTCGCCCCGCTTCCAGTCCGTGTCCGAACGGGTGAGCTGGAAAGACGTTTTGCCGTCCGCCACCGTGGCGGACTCGACCTCATGCACCTCCAGGGCGGAGAGCTGCTTCGCCCGCCAATCCGCCGGAGCGCGGCGGACGGACTCGGCCAGGCGGGTGCGGACCTGGAAGACGGTGTTCGATGCCTTGGCCCAGGTCAGCTCGCCAGCCGCCTGGCCCTCGGGCGCCGCCTCGCCGGTCACAGGCGCTCCCAGATCGATGCGCTCCGGCTTCGGCTGCCCCTTGAGGGTGACCTCGATCACCTCGCGCGGCGGGGCCAGCCCCATCTCCGCCAGCGGCTGGGGACCGTCCGCGAACTGCTCCGCCGTAAGGCCGGAGAGGTCCGAGAGCAGGCCGTCCACGGCCTCGCGGTCCGCGCGGTCTTTGACAGCGGGGGGCTGCTCGATCCAGAAGCCATCCGGCCGCTGAGCCAGGACCACGGGACCGGTCCCGGCGCCCTTCAGGGTGATCCTCTGGATGGCGTCGCGCTCGCCCCGGAACATCAGGCGGTCCCGCCAGTCCCCGGGGTCCCGGTCGAATTCGGTGAGGATCGAGTCGGGCACCACGTACGCTTCCTTCTCCCCTTTGAGGCCGGCGATCAGAGAGCCGCCGGTCGGCACCGAGGCACCGATCTGAAGCACCTTCTCGCCGTCCTTCGTCTTCAGGCGCACGGTGGCCCGGGGCTTGTCCAGACCTACATCCTTGCGATTGACGTTCTCCAGGGTGCGGGTCCTCTCCAGCGAGATGACCGAGTCGAGGAGCCGGTCCACGGCGAAGGCGTCCGCCCGGGTGTTGAAGGGCTCCACCAGCTTCCACTCGGCGGCGGATTGAGGAGTCTCCTCCCCGTCCTCTTCCTTCGCCGGCTTGGGCGTCCCGATCCTCTCCAGGCGGACGCGGCCCCGGGAGGCCTCGACCGTGACGGCCGTGACCTCGTCCTTCTCGACGTTGACGACCTTCTTTTCGAGCTTCTCCCGCTCCTCACTCGACGGCAGCTCCCGCTCGTAGAACCAGATGAAGGCTCCGAGCCCGAGGACGACGGCGAGCAGGATCAGCAGCGTGCGCGGCTTCATCGCCTATCTCCTCCTCCGGCGGAAGAAGACCGCGATGCCCAGCACGACCGACAGGAGCGGCAGGGCCGCCGCCAGCAGGTAGACCGTGCGGATCTCGTCGCGAGTCAGCGTCAGCTTGACCTGCTCCGTCTTCTTGGGCGGGATGCCGAGGAGGGCCTCGCGCTCCACCAGCCAGTTGAGAGCGTTGGCGATCAGCACCGCGTTCGGCGGGTTCGCCTCCAGGAGCTGGTTGGCCCCGAAGTCCGAGTCGCCCAGGACGACCAGCCGCATGGGCCGCTTGCCGGGCGCGGTCGCGCTGCTCTCGGCGACGACGCCGAGCGGCGCCGGACCGGCCACGTCCGCGGCGTCGCGCTGCACCCTGTTGAGATCCACCAGGTTCGTCTCGCCCCAGCCCTCCGGCGAGGTGCGCAGCAGCTCCGTGACCTTGATGCCCGGGGCGTTGCCCGGGGCGATCGAGCGGACCACGCTCAGCAGCACCGGCAGGCTCCCGTCGGCGAGCGCCCGGGTGATGGCATGGTCTCCGTAGTCCCTGGAGAAGATCGTCTCCGGACCGAAGAACGGCATCGTGTTCGGGGGATCGACCACGATGTTCTGTCCCACTTGGATGCCGTAGCGGCCGAGCCACCCTTCGAGGCCGGTGCTGCCGAGACCCGAGCCGGCGCCCGGTCCGATCGTGGGATCGAGCAGCACGAGCATCCGCCCGCCGTTGTTCAGGTAGGCCGAGAAGGCGTCGAGCTCCGGCTGCACGAAGCTGCCGGTCGTACCCGCGATCACCACGAGGTCCGTGCCCGCCGGTACAGCCCCCTTGCCGAGCGAGGACCATTCCTCGATCACGAAGTTGTCCTCTCCCAGGAGCTGCTGGGCGCCGGAGAAGCCCCGCCCGCTCTGGTCGTCGAGCGAGTGCTCGCCGTGGCCGGTGGTGAACAGGATCACCGGCTTGCGCCCCTCGGAGAGCTGGAGGATGGCGCTGGTGAAGAGCTGCTCTCCCTTGAAGCCCGTCATCTGCGGCGCCCCGGTCGTCTGCATGGCGCTGAAGTCCAGCTCGGCCAGGTCGTTGCTGTCGATCACCCGCTTGTCGTTGCCGCTTTCGATGACCACGCCGGTCGTCCGGATGCCGTACCTCTGGACGAGCTGCTGGGCCTCGACCGGCTTCTTCTCGGGATCGACGATCCGCACGCGCACCCGTGGCGTGGCCGCGCCATAGCGGGCCAGGAGCTCCGTCGTGGGCTGGTAGATCTCCCCCTGCTGGTCGAGGAAGACGATGAACTCCACGTCCTTCTTCAAATCCCTCAGCACGTTGAGCGTCTTTTCCGACAGGCTGTAGAGCTCGTTTTTCGTCCAGTCGAAGCGCTCGTAATACTTCGAGCCGAAGTAGTTGACGATGATGAGCAGGGCGGCGAGCAGCAGCACGCCGGCCGACAGCGTTCCGGTCTTCACGAGCTGGCGGTTGATCCCCTTCGTATCGGCGGCCATTCGCGTCATCTCCACTTCTTGTCTTCGAGCGCCCGGCTGGCCAGGAACAGGAAGAACAGGGTGCCCGAGAGGTAGAAGACCAGCCGGCGGGTATCCACGATGCCGCTCGCGAACTCGTCGATGTGGTTCCAGATGTTCAGGTAGTCCAGCACCTTCTTCACCAGGTCGCTCGTGGTCAGCTCCCCGAAGAGGCTGAGCAGGAAGAGCAGGAAGAGCACGGCCACCGTGATCATCGCCGCCAGGAGCTGGCTGCGCGTCATGGCCGAGGCGAAGACGCCGATGGACACGAACAGCGATCCGATCAGCAGGATGCCCAGGTAGCCGGAGCCCACCGGTCCCCAGTCAACGCTCTCGAAGAGGTTGATGCTCACGGCATAGACCACGGTCGGCAGCCAGAGGAAGCCGTAGAACGTGAGCGCGGCCAGGAACTTGCCGGTCACCACCTGCCCCTCGGTGACGGGGGCGGTCATCAGCACCTCGATCGATCCCGAGCGCAGCTCCTCGCTGATCAGGCGCATGGTCAGCACCGGTACGACCAGCAGCAGCATCAGCCAGGTCGTGCGGAAGAAGAACCCCAGAGGCGGCCCACCCCCGGAGCGGGGATCGTTCAGCTGGCTCACCAGGAAGATGAAGATGACGCCGCTGACGAGGAGGAAGAAGCACAGCACCACATAGGCGAGCGGCGAGAAGAAGTACGCCCGCAGCTCGCGGCGGAAGGTCGCAAGGACGCCGTTCACGAAACCACCTCCTCCTGGGATTCCTGGGGTTCCTGGGATTCCTCCGGCTCCTGCGCCGCCGGATCAGCCACAGTGGCTGCGTCGTGGGTCGTCAGGCGCACGAAAAGGTCCTCCAGGGTCGCGCCCCGCTCGCGGGCCAGCTCCAGCAGCACCCAGCCGCGCTCGACCGCCGCCCGGAACACCTCCTCACGGGGGTCGCTGCCGCGCTCGCACTCCAGCGAGTACGCGCCCTCGCCGGAGGGGCGGACGGTGGTGACACCTGGGATCTGCGCCAGGGCATCCGCCGCTCCCGGCGGGTTGTCCTTGAGGGCCAGCCGCACGCCGGGTGCGCCGAGCCAGCTCTCGCGCAGGCTTTCGGGCGTGCCCTCGGCCACGATCCGGCCCCGGTCGATGATTACCACCCGGTCGCACAGCAGCTCGACCTCGGGCAGGATGTGGGTGGACAGCAGCAGCGTGTGGTCCTTGCCCAGCTCCCGGATCAGCTCGCGGATGGAGATGATCTGCCGCGGGTCGAGGCCCACCGTGGGCTCGTCGAGCACCAGCACGCGCGGGTTGTGCAGGATGGCGGTCGCCAGGCCCACCCTCTGGCGGTAGCCCTTGGAGAGGGTGCCGATGATCTGGTGCCGCACGTCGGTCAGCAGACAGCGTTCCAGGGTGAGGGGGATCGACTGGCGCATGTCGAGCCGCGAGAGCCCCTCCAGCCGGGCGCGGTAGGTCAGATACTCCTCTACCCGCATCTCGGTGTAGAGGGCCACGTTCTCCGGCAGATAGCCCAGCTGCCGCCGCGCCTCGCGGGGGGCCTCGAACAGGTCCTTCCCCGCCACCGTGACCTGCCCGCTCGTGGGCGGCAGGAAGCCGGTGATCATGCGGATCGTGGTCGTCTTGCCCGCCCCATTGGGGCCCAGCATGCCCACGATCTCCCCTTCGTTGACGGAAAAGGAAATGCCGTCGACGGCCGTGAAGTCGCCGTAGCGGCGGCTCAGGTTCTGCGCTTCGATCATGGAGCCTCCTGGAAACTCTGCGTGCTCGAGCCCCTCTGTGCCACTTTGGCGCGGGTGCCGGGGGCGATGTTATCCTGTTCTCCATGGCAGACAAAGACAGGGCCTCAGGCATGAAGTCAGCGTACGAGCTGGCGTTGGAGCGGATGGAGAAGCAGGGCATCGAGCGTCCCCGGGAGGAGAGCTTCAGCGATGAGCTGAGGGAGAAGATCGCCGAGGCGAGGCGCAAGGCCGAGGCCCGGATCGCGGAGCTGGAGATCCTCCACAAGAACCGCCTGAAGACGATGATGGACCCCATGAAGAGGCAGGAAGAGGAAGAGGAGTACGTCCGCGAGCGCCGGCGGATCGAGGAGGACCGGGACCGGAAGATTGAGGAGCTGCGGAAGGGGTAGGATACTCCTGTTCCCAGAAGAGGAGCCGCAATGGATACCCAGTACGTAGAGAGACGAGATCAGGGGTACTGGATTCCTCAAACCCGTGTCTCGCTGGACTCCATCGTCTACGCCTTCCTGAGCGGCCAGACCGCAGAGAGCATCGCCCAGTCCTTCCCGGTCCTCAGCCTGGAGCAGGTCTACGGCGCGATCACCTACTACCTCGCTCACCGCTCCGAGATCGACAGGTACCTCGATGAGGTACGGACGGAGTACGAAGCCCAGAGACAGGCCGCGCGTGAGGCCGATCCCATGTTCTACAAGAAGCTGCTGGCCGACGCACGGCACTGAAAATCTCCCCTGCGGTCCGTCAGGACCACCGTCGGTAGCCCTGGATTTCAATCCAGGGCTGGGGCCGGCAGGAATGCCGGCGCTCTCAGAGAGACGCTACGCCGGCAGATAATTCTGCTTTGACGACCCCAGATCCTCCCCCTCTTCGTTGCCGCTCTCCCCTTCCATGGGGGGCCTCTCCCCTCTCTTCCCGCGTCATTCCCCACTCTTCGTTCGGTTCTCCCCTCTCTTGGGCGGGTTCTCCCCTCTCTTGGGCGGAACCGGACCAAGAAAGGGGAGTCCCAAATAAGAGGGGGGAGAACCGAACGAAGAGAGGGGAATGCCCGCCCATGAGAGGGGAGACGTCGCCCAAGAAGGTAGTGTCCTAACTCAGTGTGGGCGGTGTGGGAGGGGGTTCCCAAGGGTCGAGCGTCACGCCTCTGCGCCTGAGATCCCCGCGAATCGTCTTGATCCAGTCCATTACGCTCGGCCAAGAGACCTGGGCTCTAGGGAGTCTGGCGGACTCAAGCCCCTCTATCTGGAAGAGAAGATCGCCAGCGTCCCATTCAATCCGTACAGCCCGGGGCGAAAAGGCTCTTTCAAACTCCGTATCGATCGCGTCACGGGTGGCTCTATCGCCGATCGGCATGGCCCCTATTCTACTCCTCGGGGCCGAGGGCGGAGAAAAGACCGAGCGGCGGGGCGAAGGGTTAGGCCCCCGCTTCCGCCGCTCGGGGTACTACGTCCCACAGGCCTATGTAGCGGGTGCTTACTCCGCCATCCCGGCCATCGTGTCCACTTTGAGCCCCTAACGGCTCACCGGGGGACTGTGGTTATCCTGCCTAGGGCCACCCTTGCGGGTGGGGATCGATTTGCCTTGCGGCGCGCCCTAGCTCAGGTTTTTCCGGCTTGCCTTCAGAACGTTGCCGATGATCTCGGCCATGGGGAGTCCTCCTTTCGGGAAGGCTCTTCCACTATCGGAAGGCACCTACGTATTGTAGTGGCTCACGGGGCGGAAGTGTTTCGCCGTCACTGGTGAGACGTCCCTGGTGGGGGCTACGGGTTGAAGGCTTCTACCGGGCCTCCTGCCTCAACCCGCAAGGTCTACCAGCAGCGCAACAAACTTTGTTGCATCGGTATCCACAATTTTGTGGAGAGCCGTCATCACTGTTGATGACATTGTCTTCTCTTGACAAACCAAAATCTCTGCACCATCATCGTGTGCATGGTTCGGCATGACGCTAAGCCAAGCGTTTTCTTCAACTTAGCTCGGCAGGCCGGGAAGGGAAGCTAAGATGCTACAGCTCAATCGCTTAAGCCGGTTATCCTCTTCTTGCGCTACTTTCGTTGTGGGGAGGCCGTGCTACAACTGAGGCAGTAAAGCGAAACGCCCACCGTTGGAGCGGTGGGCGTTTCTGAGACGTTAACCAGACCGGGAGGTCCGGCGGTCCCATTCACCCGCCATCCTACGCCGTAGGAGATCCCTGGTCAATACAGAAGGGGGAGATGCCGTGAGGCACTTCTATGGCGGAGCTGTACCTCGCTTCCGGTTCCTCTGGGGCTTGATCCTGCGGAGCCTCCCGAGGGCCTGGATACTTCAGCGCTTCCCCTTCCCACCCTTCCCCTCCAGCTCTTCCCGAGCTGCGCGTAGGACCGAGGAACGGAGCCATGCCGTGCGATTCAGCCCGGCATGCTCCGCCGCCCGGTCGATCATGTCGAGTTGATCCGGCTCGAACCGCAGGAGGACGCTTTGCGTGTGCTTCCGGCTTTCTTCAGTCATGACCACGAGCATATCCGCTGGATATCTTTCTTGTCCAGACCCCTTGACAGTATGGATATCCATTGGATATATTACCTTCACCGTGAGCGAGACGCCCCAGACCCCCTCCGTCCCCACCTGCCGCGACTGCGGCGGACGGACGATTGCCTGGGGAAAGGACCGGGACGGGAACGCCCGCCGGAAGTGCAAGGCGTGCGGCGTGACGTTCGGCATCATCCCGGCCCGTCCGTTGGGCTCTATGCGGATCGACCTGGACCGGGCCGTGCTCGTGCTCTCCCTGCTGACGGAAGGGACGTCCATCCGGAGCGCGGAGCGGATCTCAGGGACGCACCGGGACACCATCATGCGGCTCCTCAGGCTCGCGGGCCAGAAGTGCGAAACCCTGTTGAACCGGCTTGTGCGGGGTGTCGAGGTCGAGGACGTCCAGGCGGATGAGCTGTGGAGCTTCGTGGGAATGAAGGAAAAGACGAAGCACCGGAAGCACGTCACGGACCCGGAGCTGGGAGACGCCTATACCTTCGTGGGGATCGAACGGCACTCTAAGCTGGTGCTGGCGTGGCACCTGGGGCGGCGGACAACCTGGGACGCCCACGATTTCATAGAGAAGCTGGCGACCGCCGCGACGGGCCGTTTCCAGTTGAGCACGGACGGCTTCAACGGTTACCCGAACGCGGTTGAGTTTGCTCTCGGTGCCCGGGTGGACTTCGGCCAGCTCATCAAAACCTACAGCGCCGAAACGGTGGATTCAGAGCGCCGGTACTCTCCGGCGCGGATAATATCGGCTGAGAAGGTGGCGGTTTATGGCAGTCCTGCGGAAGAGCGGATTTGCACCAGCCATGTCGAGCGCACGAACCTGCACATCCGCATGCAGATGCGGCGGTTTACCCGTTTGACGAACGCTTTCAGCCGGAAGCGGGACAACCTGCGCGCCGCTCTGGCGCTGCACTTCGCGGCCTACAACTTCACATGGATGCACTCCAGCATCCGGATGACGCCCGCGATGAAGGCAGGGATTGCCCGGAAGCCTTGGAGCGTGCGGGATCTGCTGACGGCCTAGGTGATAGACTGAGACTCCACTCGAAAGGAGGTCAAATTTGGATCCTGTTACGGCGGGAGGCTTGGTAACGGCCATAGGGAGTATGGCCGCCGCCACAAAAACGATTATCGAAACAGTCAAAACCGCGCGCGCCAAATCGAAAAGCCCCGAGGTGGAGAACACCTTATCGGAGGCCCTTGAGCAAATTTTTTCTCTTCAATCTGGCATGATCGATCTTCAGGCAAAGATTCTCGCATTGCAGGAGGAAAACTCTCAGTTGCGCGAGAAGATTCGCCAGGAAGAGAAGCGGGCGGACGATCGGGGACAGTATCAACGCAAACAGATACGTAACTCTGTAGTAATGGTTCGCGAGGGAGAGCCGAACGTTTACTATTGCCCCGCGTGCTTTGAGTCGAATAAGAGAGTTCCGCTGCAAAAGGCGCCCAGCGTTTTTCAAATGCTTGGTTCTCATAAATGCCCGCAGTGCCACGCCCACTTCCAGCTTTAGGCGGCGAGCTGGGTCAAATTGTCCCAGCCACTATGCGGCATTTTGTCTCGGATAGTCAAGGCCGGTCCCGCAATGGGACCGGCCTCCGTTCTAGACGTCTTCCCGCTGGAACCGCTGGAGGAGCGGGCCGGGATCTTCGGCGGGTTCGGAGCCATCCCCCCGGACCCAAAGGCGGGCCAGATCCGCCGCGAGGGTTTTGCACTGCGCGGCGGATCGGAGCGTGGCGATGATCCGCCCGGACGGGATGTAGACCAAGGTGTAGAAGTCGTTGTAGCGGTCTGCGAGGGCGTCCGTCCCCCGGTAGTAGCCAAAGGGCAGGGAGATGCTTCCCCGGACGGTGACCGTCTCCCCTGTCACGAAGCGGGCCGCGAAGGTAGCAGAGCGGCGCCACCCCAGGGGGATGGGACGCCCGGCCCGCTGGAGTGCGTCCAGGTGGCGGTCCAGGGCTTCCGCGATCCAGGTACCTACAGAGCGGTGTCCCTCGGAGTCCGCCGCCCGCTTCCACCGGGCAGACTGCCGCTCCGTGGCCTTGACGGTGAACGCGGATACCGTCATCCGGCCCGCCGCACTCATATGATCCTCGACTTTGGCGCGGGCGGGTTGCACTGGTCTGCGTACTTTTCCACCTGCCGACCGTAGGCGTACTGAAGCGCGAGGTACATGTCCGCCGCCCACGCGAGAAAGGCGCCCGGCGTGTCCATCCCCCTGCACTTCGCCGCCGCCGCCCATCGGGCTTTCTGGTCTGCCGTGGCCTGGACCGTGACCCGCTTTGACACGTCTCCGGGGTAGGACCGCCTGCTATCCCACCCCATCACGCCACCCCCTTGGCGAGCTTGCGTTCCATCGTATCGGCCACCTGCTTCAACAGCCGGGCGACCTTGGAGGCGTGCTTTGACAGGTGGGCGTCTTCCGCGTCCAGGGAGGACAGGTTTCGTTCCTTTCCAACGCTGGCGAGGAAGCCCTGGAGATGGCGCAGGTCCGCCACGGCAGCGCGCACCTCCGTGCGTGTCGAGGACTCGGGCCACGCGGGCCAGCGCTGATAGCTCTCCAGGAGCATGCCGAAGAAGTGTTCCGCCGCCGTCCTCAGGGAGGCGTTGAAGGCGGGTTCCGAGATGTACATGAGGAAGCTCTCCCGGAAGACGGGAAAATCCTCCCAGGCGGCGGGATCGATCGTGGCGGGAACGGCGGCGGGCGGGTAGACTTCGGGAAGCTCGGGCATGGGGTCTCTCCGTGCTCGGGTTAGGTCCGGCGGCGTGTGTCACCACCCGCCGGGCCGTCTGTAGGGACGCGGGAGAGGGCTTCCTCCCCCTTCGGAGAGGAAGCTACCTCAGTTCCTTACGCCTTGTACCCGCCCCACACCGCCCACACACTATTAGGACACGACCCCCAAGAAAGGGGAGAACCCGCCCAAGAGAGGGGAGCCGCAAATAAGAGAGGGGAATGGCGCATGAAGCTTCGTCCGTCACTCCCCTCTCTTCCCCCGCACTCGCCCGCCGGTCCCGTCTCGCCCGTGTTGCCTGCCAGATCCGCCAGCATCCTCCCCCCTTCCTGGCAAGCGGTGGGGCCTGCCGGAAAGACGAGGTGTGCGAGCGCGTACGGATGTACGGATCAGGCAGACCGCGAGGGGCGCGGCCCGAACACCTCCCGGAATCGCCGCAGAGCGTTGTTGCTGCCGCAGATATAGACCGCATCCTCAGGCTGGAACCGGAATCCCGAGCCGAGATCCACGATCACCTCGTCGCCGCGCTCGACCGCCACAACGGAGCAGCGGGTGCGCTCGCGCAGGGCGAGCTCGGCGGGGTTGCGGCCGGCCAGACCGTCCGGTGCGATCTTCAGGATCTTGAGCTGCGGATCGATGGCGATGGACTCCTGGCCCAGGAGCTTCTTGGCCAGCATCTGGCCCGAGACCTGGCTGATCGACAGGGCGAAATCGGCGCCGGCCCGGTGGATGCGCTCCACGTTCTCGGCCTGGTTGACCCGGGCGATCACCGGCACTTCGGGCGCCAGGTCCTTCAGGATCACGGTGGCGAACAGGGTGGAGCTGTCCGTATCGAGGGCCAGGATCACGGCCTGGGCGTCCTTGACGCCCGCCGCTTCCAGGGTCTTGACGTCGAGCACGTCCCCCACCTGGTCCACTTCCGGACCGGGATGGCGATCGATCAGCTTGACCTCTTCGCCCACGATTTTCAGCAGCTCGGCCACCTTGCGCCCGACCTCGCCGCCGCCACCCACCACGAAAGGCCCCTCCCGGCGCAGGGAGGCCGTGCCACCGGCGAGGTCGTAGAGACGGTCGATGCTCTCCTGGCTGCCCACGGCGACCAGGATGCCGTCCGGCGCCAGGCGCAGGCCCGCGCCGTCGGGCACCACCAACTCGCCGCCGATCCACTGGCCGATGACGGTGGCGCCCGTGCGCGCGCCGATGGCCGCCTCGTCCAGGGTGTGCCCCGCGAGCGGGCTCTGGGGGTGCACCCGGATCTCGGCCACCTTCAGGTTGCGCCCGAGTTGCTGGACGCCTCCGACATGGGGGCTCATCCGCACCGAGGCACGGGCCGCGAGGGCGGCGCCGAGGATGTGGCGGGGCGTGAAGACGACCGTGGCGCCCGCGAGCATCATGGGCCGGCGGTGGAAAGGCTCTTCGATCAGCGCCAGGATGGGGCCGCGGAAGCCGAGCTGCCGGGCCGAAATGCTCAGGGCCGCGTTCTCGTCGTCGGTGCCGTTGGCGATGAGGGCGCGGGCGCTCGCGAGCCGGGCCGCCGCCAGCGCGCCGGCGGCCAGACTACGGTGCAGAACCTTGACCCCGCCTTCGAACAGCCGCCGGGCCTGCGCCTCGTCCTCCTCCAGCACGAGAGTGGGCACGCCGGCCGACGCCAGCTCCTGGAGGAGCGTCTCGACTCCCGGGCCGTAGCGGTAGACCACGACGTGCTCCGCGAGGTTTTTGTCCGCTTCCTGGGGCAGGCGGATCTCGAAGCGCTCTTCCAGGAAGGGGATGAGGTAGATGGGGAAGATCAGGAATACCAGGAAGACGCCCAGGAACTGGACGAGGACCACCAGCAGCACCATGACCGGGTGGCTCCACTTGGCGTCAGCGCCGTAGCCCGTGGTGCTGAGGGTCTCGGCGGCCCACCCCAGGCTCTGCCAGAAGCTGCGGGGTTTGCCCTCGAGGCCCGCCATGCCCCATTGGTAGAGGAGGGCCGAGGCCAGCAGGGTGAGGAGCAGGCCGAGGATCAGGAGGGCCAGACGCTGGCGGGAGCGCCGCATCCTTCCATTCTATGCGGAGTTAGGGAGGTGCACATCGCGACATCCTCTTGGTTGCCCTGGATTTAAAATATCCCGGACAGGTTTTCTCCCCCGTTCGGCAAGTAGACACAAACTCGACTTAGTTCTGGTATAATGTAAAAAGCTCGATTCATTTAAAACTACCTATAAAAGAGGCTTATGCGGCGACCCATCTCTCGACTGCGACCAATTCTCCGCAGGTTTACAATGTTTTTATTTTTAATCTTTGCCATAACCTCAGGACTTTACGCCATAAACCAGACGGACCCACCAGAAGAACCAAAGGAGGTCACAATCGCTTTTATTACGCTGGTCGGCACCATCATTACAGCAGTCGGCTCATTTGCGGCCGCAGTGATTTCAGCTTATATTGCCAACAGAGAAAAGACCCGCGCCAACAAACTTGAAGAAGGATCCCTTACCGTAGGAAAGAGCTTAGAAAAACAGCTACTAGATCGATATGGCTTTCAAGCAAAATCCAGCCTTACGAGAGTCGAGATCCTCAATGCAAACGGCGACTCTGTAATAACCCGAATTTGGGAGGGCATTGAAATCGCCCAAGATGTTACCCTAACAGCAATTCCAACGAAGTACAAAGTAGATTCCCCTCAGGGCAAACTGCTTTGGCCCCCAACTTTTGAGGCTAAGTCTTCCGATGGGGGAAACTTTCCCAAAGGGATAACCTTAGTTGGCTTAGAAACTTCAGAGAAAAGTTGCCGCTATGCCCTAGAGATAACTGGCGCCCTTACCCGGCATGATCCGGCATTAAATTTGACAACCCGCCTAGAGACAAAAGCCTCTTACCTTATGACCTACGAAGAATTTTCAGCAGCTTACCCTAACTCTCAATTCAAAGGTGAGTACCACGCATTTGCTGTTGACATACCTACGAAATTTCTGGAGCTAGAGATACGCTTCCCTCCAGGTTTCAAGGCCAAGACCTTTCCAGGGGTCTTCTTTGGGGCTGAGACTATCCATTCCTCGGAATTAAAGAGGGTCAGAGGTGGTTTTACGGAGTTGGAGAGTGGTGCCAGGCTGAGGGTAGAGGATCCTCTCTTAGGCTTCAGCTACCTCATCTACTGGGTCCCTCCTCGGCAAGCCTCTTGACCTAAGAGGAACAATGGGCTACTTTAGAACCTCTAATGGAGAGTACAATGCATCGTTCAAAAACTATCGAATTCGGCTAACTGGAGCAGCTTCGCCTTCCCTTTGTTGCTGCATGTGCTCTAAGCATAGGCATCTGTAGGGTGAATTTTTGCCCAAGCCAGCCGACTTTCTAAGCACGATATCTCCGACTTCGGTAACCTGACGCTAAATAGTCCTATGCCGCCCTGAAAGCGGCTTTGGGCGAAGCCCTCATAGCTGCAAAGCACTAGTACGGCATGTCCTCTTCATCCAGCCCGAAGTGGTGCCCCAGCTCGTGGACCACCGTGTCGCGGATCTCGCGGATGACCTGCCGGCGGTTGTCGCAGCTCCGCAGGATGGGGCCGCGGTAGATGAAGACACGGTCGGGCATGGCTCCCTGGTAGAAGGTGTCGCGGTCGGCGAGCGGGACCCCCTGATAGAGGCCGAAGAGCTCCTCGTCCGGCTCCATGCCGAGGGCTTCCAGGTCCTCCGGGTCCGGCTCGTCCTCCACCATCACGGCCACGTTCTCCAGCAGCTCGGCGAACTCCTCAGGGAGGCCTGCCAGGGCCTGCTCCACCAGGGACTCGAACTCTTCGGGGGGGATCCGCATGACGCCATAGATTACAATTCTGCCGCCATGTCCGTGCGCCTCGACAAGTGGCTCCAGGTGGCCCGCGTGTTCAAGACCCGGACCCAGGCGACTCACGCCGTGGACCTCAACCGGGTGCGGGTCAACGGCCAGACCGCCAAGCCCCACCGCAACCTCGTGCTGGGCGACCGGATCGAGGTGGAGGTCGGGGACTGGAACCGCGTCCTGGTCGTCAAGGAGTTGCGGGACAAGCCCGTATCCAAGGAGGAGGCGCGCACCCTCTACGAGGACCTGAGCCCGCCCCGGCCCGATTCCGATCCCCTCACGCGGCTGCTCCGCCGGCCGCCCGCCCAGCGCGAGAGAGGCGCCGGCCGCCCCACCAAGAAGGAGCGGCGCGACATGGACCGCTGGGAAGAGGGCGACGACCTCTGACAACACCAGCCCTGTTTTTCTAATCCCCCAGGAACTCGCCGACCGGCGCCAGCGCCTCGCTGTGGTCGCAGAAGATCTTGAAGACCGCCATGATCGGCACCGCGAGCAGGGCGCCCGTGATCCCCCAGAGCCAGCCCCAGAAGGTGAGGCCGAGGAAGATCACCACCGGGTTCAGGGTCAGCCGGCGGCCGAGGATCATGGGGGTGAGGAAGTAGCTCTCCAGGAGGTTCAGGCCCACGAAGGCACCCGGGGCCATCAGAGCCTGCCCCAGGCTGTCGAAGGTGACGAAGCCCACCATCGCCAGGACCCCGATCATCACCAGCGCCCCCAGGTAGGGAATGTAGTTGGTGACCGCCGCGAGCACCCCCCAGAGGAGCGGATTGGGCAGGCCGATCAGCGACATGATCCCCCACACCGCCAAGCCCAGGATGATGTTGATGGCGGTGATGGTGGCGAGATAGGCCGAGATCTCCCTCTCGATCTGGCGCGCGATCTCGACGGCCCGCTTCTTGTCCGCGAGGCTGGGCAGCACCCGGATCAGCTTGCGCAGGAACATGTCCCCCGAGGCCAGCAGGAAGTAGAGCAGGATGAACATGATGGCGCCGTTGGCCAGGAGGTCCGTGGTCCGGCTGAACACCCTCTCCCCCAGAGTCTCCGTGGTGACCGCGACCTTGGGCGGCGCCTGCGCTCCCCCCACCGTGGTGATCTTCTCCACCTGCTCGCTCGCCTTGCTCATCTGCTGCATGGGCTTCTTGAATTCGCGCAGCTTGCTCTCCACCTTGCGCAGGCTTCGAGGCGCCTGCTGCACCCACTCGTAAGCGGGCGTGGCAAGCTCATAGACGCCCCAGCCGAGGACGCCCAGCAGGCCGAAAACCACCAGCGCGGCACCCAGCCCCTCCGGGATGCGCAATTTTTTCAGCAGGCGTACCACCGGGTTCAGCAACAAGCTGAGCAGGATGGCCAGGATGATGGGCAGGAAGAACGCCCGGCCAAGATAGAGCGTGTAAAACGCGGCCAGGATGAAAAGGCCCGTCAGCGCGAACGACTTGATCCCGAAGGAACCCTGGAGGAGGTCACGGAATTTTTTGATGTCGGAGCGAGGGCGCTCCTCCTCGGGAGGGTCCCTCCGAATGGCTTCCAGCATACGGACCTCGCGCGCCCGCCCCTCAATCGGGGTAGAGCGGGCAGGATGATGAATTCTAGCGGGCGCGCCGTCCGTTCAGGCTCGCCGGACCAGGCCCATGACGAGCGAGATCACGAAGACCACCAGGAACAGCACGAAAAGAATCTTCGCGATGCTCGCGGCCCCCGAGGCTATGCCACCGAAGCCGAACACCGCCGCGACCAGCGCTACGATCAGAAAGATCAAGGCCCATCGCAACATGAGGTCGTCCTCCTTGATTCGCAGAAAGGGCCAGAGGCACACGAGGGAAGCATTTACTGGATGTCAGCGCCTCTGGTTGCTTTTAACTAAAAGCAAAGCGTGTGCCAGCCCTCACCTCCCCGGCCCTCCTCTCCCGGCCCTCCTCCCACCCCACCGGGGAGAGGAGGGAGAAAGACAGGAGAGATCTTGATTTCTGCTTACCTTTCCCCTCTCTCCCCGGCGGGTGGGTGGAGGGATGGGAGAGAGGGGTCAGGGGAGTGAGGGTCCAGCAGCCTCTTGATCCCCTCCAGCGTGTCCGCCTGGTCGGGTTGCTTGTCGGTGCGCCAGCGGGCAATGCGGGGGAAGCGCACGGCGATCCCTGACTTGTGGCGGGGGGAGAGGGCGATCCCCTCGAAGGCCAGCTCGAAGACCTGCACGGGCTCGACCGAGCGCACCGGCCCGAACTTCTGGAGGGTATGGCGGCGGATCCAGCCGTCCAGGGTCAGGATCTCCTCGTCCGAGAGACCCGAATACGCCTTGGCGACGGGCACCAGCTCGCCTTCGGACCAGACGGCGAACGTGTAGTCCGTCAACAGGTTGGCCCGACGGCCGTGGCCGGGCTGGGCATAGAGGAGCACGGCGTCGATGGTGAAGGGATCGATCTTCCACTTCCACCAGTCCCCCCGCCTCCGGCCCGTGCGGTACGGGGAGGAGAGGCGCTTCAGCATCAGCCCCTCGACCCCGCGTCCGCGTGCTTCCTCCCGGGACCTTGCAAGATTTTCCCAACCCGCGACTTCGATGTGTGGAGAGACGAGCAGGAACGGCCTCCCCGGCGCAAGGAGGCGCTCGAGGTCCGCCCGGCGCTCGGCCAGGGGACGCTCCCGGACGTCCTGCCCTTCGATCTCCAGCAGGTCGAACCCCAGGAAGACGGCGGGGGCCTCGGCCAGCACCTTCTCGGTCAGCTTCTTGCGGCCGATGCGCCGCTGGAGCACGGAGAACGGCAGCGGTCCCCCGTCTCGCCAGGCGAGGATCTCGCCGTCCAGGACCGTGCCGTCCGGCACCAGGGACGCCGCGCTCCGGGTCAGCTCGGGGAAGCGCTCGGTGATCAGCTCCTCGCCGCGCGACCAGAGATGGACGGTGCCACCCCGCCGGATGAGCTGCGCCCGGATGCCGTCCCACTTCCATTCCGCCAGCCACTCCCGGGGATCGCCGAGGGACTCCACCGGCTGGTCGAGCGGCGAGGCCAGATAGAAGGGATAGGGACGCGAGCCGTCCTCCTCGTCTTCTCCCCCCGGCGAGAGCAGCCGCTCGAAGAACGCCGCCGTGGGCTCCCAGGTGCCCATCAGCCGGTGGGCGAGGGTGGGCTGCGGCACGCCGGCCACCTGGGCCAGGGCCCGCTCGACCAGCGTCTGCGAGACTCCCACGCGCAGCTCGCCCGTGAGGAGCTTGTTGAGCACGAACGTCTCCCAGCGCGGCAGGCCTCGCCACCAAGCGGTCACCCGCTCGCGCTGCTCCTCGGGAGAAAGGGCGCGCAGGGGCAGGAGCCGCTCCGCCATCCAGCGGGAGAGGGGAGGGATCTCTGCCCCCGGCCCGGTGACCCCAGTCTCGCCCCGGCCGTCCAGCACGAGGGAGATCGTCTCCGCGAGGTCTCCCACGCTGGAGTACGACTCCTCGAAGAGCCAGTCCGGGACCCGGGCCTCCTCCATGGCCCAGCTCGCGAGCAGCCGGCCGGGGAGGAAGCGCTTGAGCCGCCGGCCGGTCAGGAACCAGACCGCCCAGGCGGCATCTTCCGGGGGGGCCGAGGAGAAGTAGGAGACCAGGGCAGCGACCTTCTCCTTGGTCGAGGTCGTGCGGTCCAGCTCCTCGTAGAGCCGGGCGAAGCGCCTCAATCCTCCATCTCCCCCTCGAACGGCGTCGCGAGCGTCCCGGCCGGCCGGCCCCGCTCGCGCAGATAGCGGGCGAGCGGCTCGGCGTAGCCGTGGGTCGTCAGCACCCGCTCCGCCCCGACATCTTCGAAGGTCTGCAGAAGATCGGGCCAGTCGGCATGGTCGGAGACCACGAAGCCACGGTCGAAGCCCCGGCGCCTGCGGGTGCCGCGCACGCGCATCCATCCCGAGGCGAAAGCTGTGCTCGCCTGCCCGAAGCGGCGCATCCAGGTCGAGCCTCCGGCCGAGGGCGGAGCCAGGATCAGCTCGCCCGCGAAGGACTGCCCGCGCGCCGTCTCCGCAACGGGCCGGGTGGGGAGCATGGCGATCCCGGCCTGGCGGTAGCACTCATTGAGCGGCTCGACCGAGCCGTGGACGAAGACGGTACGGTCCGTCAGCCGGGCCAGCTCGCCCAGGATCCTCTGCGCCTTGCCCAGGGCGTAGGTGAAGAGCACGGAGGCGCGGCCGGCCTCGCGGTTCTCCTCCCACCAGTCGAAGATCTCGCGGGCGACCACGGAGGTCTCGTCCCACCGGTAGATCGGCAGCGCGAACGTGGCCTCGGTGATGAACGTGTGGCAGGGCACCGGCTCGAAGGGCTCGCACGTGGGGTCCGCCCGGCGCTTGTAGTCCCCCGAGAAGACCCAGACCTCGCCTTCCCGCTCGACCCGTATCTGCGCCGACCCCAGCACATGACCCGCGGGATGGAACGACACCGTGACCTCCCCCATCCGCACCCGCTCCCCGAACGGCACCCCCTCGATCCGTGCCTCCCCCAATCGGCGCCGCAGGATCGGAACCGAAGGCGCCGCCGCGAGATACGCCTCGCTTCCCCACCGCGCATGGTCCCCATGAGCATGGGAGATCACCGCCCGCGAGACGGGACGCCAGGGATCGATGTGGAAGCCCCCGGCCTCGCAGAAAAGGCCGCGGTCGTCGGTGTGCAGGAGGGGGGTGGGGGCCATGCCTCAATCTCCTGCACATAGCCTGCCGACTTCATGCGCATGCAATCCATTCACGGCATGAATGATTATCATTCACGGCGTGAATAGATTGCACAGAGCGTCAATCTGAGAAGGAGGCCTCTACTCCATCTCTCGCAGAAATTCGAGGAATCGTTCGATCTGAGGACGATAAAGAGTCTTTAACTCCAATGTCTTACTAAGGACAACCCCAAGCCGCAGGGGATCCAGGTCCAGCCCGTACATTGTGCGGAAGACGTGCCGGAAGCGCAGCAACTCGTTCAGCCGGTCGTAAGCTTCGGTGTCGATTACGGCAGGCCGGAGGGGAGTCAGATCCAAGTGCATGCGCTTAAGGAGCTGTCGATGCCAGCCATCTTGATCCAAATGGTTCTCGAAGGAGGCGGCAATGTTCTTGAATATGTTCTCGAAAGCGGTGTAGAGGCTGTGGAGGCGGTAGGCGACGACAATCAAGGCCTCTTTAGACTCGTCCTCCTTCAACTCCGGAGAGCCGAGGGCCTCGTAGATTCCGTCGATGGCTTCGAGGTCGCTCTGGATGTTACGTTCCAGAACCAGAAACTTTTCGTTCATAGCAGAGCTCTCCACTGGTCTCTACCGCCCGCGCGACCGCGCCCAGCCGAGGGCGAAGATCGACATTCCTCTCCAACCTCTCCTCCAGAGTCCGCCAGAACGGCGTTTCCACCTCGATGTCGTCACAATCGACCGCCACGTCCACATCTGAATCCGGGCGGAAGTGGCCAGGGCGGAGGACCGAACCGAAGAGATAGACGGCACGGATCGCCGGGAAATCTGGGGCCGTCTCGCGAATAGCGCTCTTTGCTTGCTCCAGCACCTGCAGGCGAACCCTTTCCCTCTCCTGCCGGCGCTCCCTGTCCCGGCGGGCATGGTATTCGCGATAGGCGAGCCGAGCAGCCTCTTCCATCCTCTTAGTGTATCCCTCACCCGAACAACTACCCGAATAGGGACAGCTGCGCGATCCGCTCCCGCACCAGGTTCGAGGCCGTGACCCCGAGCAGGCGCACGGGACGGGAGGGGGCTTCGGTGCGGCGCAGGAGATCCTTGGCGCACTCGGCGATGGTGGGGGCGTCGTAGACGGGCGCCGGGAAAGTCCGCGAGCGGGTCAGGGTGGTGAAGTCCGAATAGCGCAGCTTGAGCGTCACCGTGCAGCCCGCGAGGCCCCGGCGGGCCAGGGACTCGGCCAGCCCGGCGGCCATGCGGTCGACTTCCTCTTCCATCTTTGTCAGATCGGTCAGGTCTTCGGCGTAAGTATTCTCTGTACCGAGGCTCTTGCGCTCGCTGTGGGTCTCGACGGGACGGTCGTCGATCCCGCGGGCGAATTCGAAAAGGAGGCGGCCGTGCTTGCCGAAACGATCGACCAGCCTCTCCGGCTCCAGGGCGCGCAGCTCGGCCACGGTGCGCACCTCCATCTCGGCGAGCGCCCTCTCCGTGGCCGGCCCCACGCCGTGCAGCCGGCGCACGGGCAGCGGATCGAGGAACGCCTGGACCTTGGCCGGGGGGACGACCGTCAGGCCGTCCGGCTTGTCGAAGTCCGAGGCGATCTTGGCGATCAGGCGGTTCGGCCCCACCCCGACGCTCACCGTGAGCCCCCGCTCCTCGCGGACCCGGCGCCGGATCTCCCTGGCCACTGCCGTGGCGCTGCCGGCTTCGCCCAGGTGGTCCGTCACGTCCAGGTAGGCCTCGTCGATCGACACCGCCTGCACCAGGGGGGTGATCTCCCGGTAGATGGCGAAAATCTTCTCGGACTCCCGGGAGTAGCGGCGGAAGTCGGGGGGGATGAAGATCGCCTCCGGGCACAGCCTGATGGCCCGCGAGGACGGCATGGCCGAGTGCACGCCGTAGCGGCGGACCTCGTAGCTCGCGGCCGCCACTACGCCCCGGCTCTCCGGACGGCCGCCGATGATCACCGGCTTGCCCTGAAGGGACGGATCGTCCCGCATATGGACCGCCGCATAGAAGCAGTCCATGTCGCAGTGCAGGATGCGGCGGTTCCGTTCCGGCTCCTGATCCGGTCGCACGAGCGTAGCGTAGCTCAAATCCGCCGCGTTTTCGCCTCCCGAGGCCCTGTGTCACGCAAAAGCGGCCTCGAGCTACCCCGGCGAGTGGAACGTCCCACGTTGAAGACGATAAAATAGAGACTGCTTTCGTCAACTTGCCGATCCGAGGCCGGGTGGACCGGTAAGGGAGGGGGACCCGGAGCGAGCGTTGTGAAGCCGCCCAGATTGAAGACAGGATGAGCCCTTCTCCCGTTTCAGGACGCCCGGCGCCCCGCCCTCCTCGGGTCGTGCCCTGGTTGCTCCTCGTGCTTTTTGCCTTCCTCCGCTGCGCCTCAGCGGGGGCGCCTCCCGTTTCCACCCCGATTCTGGAAGACGGCTTGAGTCTGGAGCGGGAGATCCACGGCGGGGAGGTCCATGGCTACCCCTTGGAGTTTCAGACGGGGCAGTTCCTCCGCGTCTTCGTTCAGGAGGATGGGGTGGACCTCGCCGTGCGCCTGCTCGATCCGAAGGGCGATCCCGTCACGGGCACGGACAGCCTGAGCCGCGGCCATGCCGAGGAGAAAGAGGATCTGGCCGCCCTGGTGCAAGAGGCCGGCAGCTACCGTCTCGAGGTGGTCGCCTCGGGCAAGGACCCCGGCCGGTATCGGCTCAAGGTGGAAGGCCCCAGGACACCCGGAGGAGAGGACCAGACGAGAGCCGAGGCGGTGAGCCTGACGTGGTCGGGCATGGTTCACCCCCAGGGGAGCCCGGAGGAACAGATCGGGTTTCTGGAGCGCGCCCTCCCGCTCTGGCAGAGCCTGCAGGAGACCCGGAAGTCGGCCGAGGTCTCCCAGATCCTGGGGCTCCGGCGGTTCTCCCTCCAGCAGTATGGCCAGGCCATCCTGGATTTCCGGCGTTCCGCCTCTCTCTGGGCCCGGATCCCGACCAGGACGGCAAGGCTCTACTACATCTCCGCGCTGATCAACCTGGGCCATTGCCTCAAGAGGACCGAAAGCCGCAAGGACGCCCGGGAAGCCTACGCGCAGGCTCTTACGCTGGCCAGCGAGACGGGGGATGACAACCTCCATCAGCAGGCCCTGGACAGCCTGGGACTGATGGAGACCGAGGACGGCGAGATCAGGAAAGGCCTCCAGCTCCAACTCCAGGCCCTCGACCTCGCCCGCCGGGCGCAGGACCGGAAGGCCGAGTCCATCATCCTCAACAATCTCGCCTACGCCTATGAGAAGCTGGCCGAGACGCAGAAGGCCCTCCAGTACTACCAGCAGGCCCTGGATCTGGCACGCCGTGGCTCGGATCAGGAGCACGAGCTCACCTGCCTGAACAACATCGGCCACATCTACCGGGCACTGGGGGATTGGGAGAAGGCCTTCGATTACTTCGAGCGCTCCGCCAAGCTGAGCCTCTCTTCCGGCAACCCAGCCCTCCGGGGCCAGATCCTCATCAACCTGGCGACGGCCTACCGCCGGCATCTGGGGCAGTTGGAGCAAGCCCGGAAGATTCTTGAGCAGGCCCTTGCCCTGGGCCGGGAAATCCAGTCCAAGGAAGTCCAGACCTTCGCCCTGGTCAACCTGGCGGCCCTGGAGCTGGAGGCCAAGCGCCCGACGGAGGCTGTGAAGCATGCCCGCGATGCCGTGACTCTGGCCGGATCGCTCGAAAGGGAAACCTTGTCCCGCTACGCCCTCGGTATAGCCCTGCGGGACCTGGGCGACATGGCCTCGGCGCAAGCGGAGTTGGAGAAAGCGCTCGCCCTCGCCCACAAGCAGGGGGATGGGAGCAGCGAGGCCGAGGTCAGCCTGGCGCTGGCCCAGGTGGAAAGGAACCGTGGCGATCTGGCCTCCGCGCTTTCCCGTATCCAGACGGCGATCGAGCGGATCGAATCGCGGCGCAAAGGCGTGGTCAGCCCGGAGCTCCGGACCTCGTTCCTGGCCTCCAAACAGGATTACTACGAGCTTCAGATCGACGTCCTGATGCAGCTCCACGCGGCCCGGAGGACGGAAGGGTTCGCGGCGGACGCCCTCCTGGCGAGCGAGCGTGCCCGCGCCCGAGGTCTCCTCGAAATCCTGAACGAGTCGGGCGACGAGATCAGCCTGGGCGCCGACCCCACCCTCCTCATGCGCGAGCAGGAAGCCCGGGGAGAGCTGAATGCTCGGGACTGGTATCGGCGGGAGTTGCTGGCGGGTGGAAATCCGGACCCAAAGAAGCTGGCGGAAGCCGAGCAGAGGCTCGAAGAGGCCCTGGACAATTACCAGAAGGTCCAAGTGGCACTGCGGGAGGGCAACCCCCGTTACGCCGCGCTGACCCAGCCGCAGCCGCTCGACGTGGGGGAGATCCAGCGCCAGGTCCTGGACGGCGAGGCCCTGCTGCTCGAATACTCGCTCGGTTCGAAACGGAGCTTCCTATGGGCCGTGGGCCCCGACTCCGTGGCGAGCTTCGAGCTGACCGGGCGCGAGCAGATCGAGAAGGCCGCCCGGCGCTACTACGAGCTCCTGACGGTGCGGAACAACCGCCGCAAGGGGGAGACGGTTCCTGTCTGGAAAAACCGGATCGCGTCGGCCGACGCCGAAGCCCGGAAGGCCGGCCGCGAGCTTTCAGGATTGATCCTCCAGCCGGTCGAGAAGCTCCTCGGGGACCGCCCGCTGCTGATCGTGGCCGACGGAGCGCTCCAGTACATCCCGTTCGCCGCGCTGCCGATCCCCTCGACCGGGGCTCCTCTCGCCACCCGGCACGAGGTGGTGAACCTCCCGTCGGCCTCGGTGCTGGCCGTGATCCGCCGGGAAGCGCGGGACCGGGGACAGGCGCCTCTCGCCCTCGCCATCTTCGCGGACCCTGTCTTCCAGCTGGACGACGAACGGCTCTCGCCCGGAATTGAGAAGGTGGACCGGCTTCGGCTGACCCAGAAGACCTCTCCTCTGCGTGGAGAGGGGGTCGATCCCTCGGCCTGGCGCCGGCTCAAGTACTCCCGCAAGGAGGCGGAGACGATCGCGGCCCTGCTCCCCAAGGAGCAGGTCTTCAAGGCCCTGGATTTCGATGCTTCCCGGGACACCGTCCTGACCGCCGGGCTCCACGGCTACCGGAATCTGCATTTCGCCACGCACGGCGTCCTCCACAGCCAGCATCCTGAGCTTCTCCGGCCTGGCGCTCTCCCGTTACGACGCCAAGGGCAAGCTCCAGCAGGATGACTTCCTCCGCCTCAATGACATCTACAATCTCCGCCTCGACGCCGACCTCGTCGTGCTCTCGGCCTGCCAGACGGCACTCGGCAAGGAGATCCGGGGCGAGGGGTTGGTCGGGTTGACGCGCGGCTTCATGTACGCTGGAGCCTCCCGCGTGCTCGCCAGCCTCTGGAGCGTCGAGGACCGGGCGACGGCGGAGCTGATGGGGAGCTTCTACCGCGGCATGCTCCGCGAGGGGCTCTCTCCCGCCGCGGCCCTGCGCAAGGCTCAGCTCGAAATGGCCAAGAACCCACACCGCAGCTCCCCCTATTACTGGGCCGGCTTCTCCCTCCAGGGGGAGTGGAGGTGACGCGTAACGGGAAGACGGCGGGCGCACCCCGAGCGGCCAAGCCCCAGGGGCTCACGCGCGAGGAGTTCGAGGCCCTGCTCGCCCAGCTCGACCCCGACCGCGAGAAGGCTGGCGAGCGCTACGAGACCATCCGCCGCAAGCTCATCCGCCTCTTCGAGTGGCGGGGGTGCGACCGCCCGGAAGACCTGGCGGACGAGACCATCAACCGCGTCGCCCGCCGGTTGGCGGAGGGGGTCAAGTTCGAGTCGAGCGACCCTTACGGCTACTTCTGCGGCGTCGCCCACCTGGTCTACAAGGAGGTCCTGCGCCGCTCCTCCCGGGAGCACCGGGCCCTGGAAAGCGGTGAATGGCCGCCGCCGCTCTACGTCCCCGAGGAGGAGGAGCCTTCCGACCGCCGGCTCGACTGCCTGCGCCACTGCCTGGCCCAGGTCCCCAAGGACCAGCGGGACCTGCTGCTCCACTATCACCAGGGCGAGAACAACATCCGCAACCGAAAGGCCCTGGCAAGCGAGCTCGGGATCCCTCTGAACGCCCTCCGCATCCGCGTCCACCGCGTGCGCCGCAAGGTGGAGGACTGTGTCCACGACTGCCTGAAACGGTGACCCGTGCTCTCCAGGTGAAACGTTTTCAGCCCGTCCGCCACCCCCTGTTGAATGGATGAGGGGAGGCCTGGAAACCTTATGAAACAGAACCCGACCGATGACGAGCTGCTCCGCAGCTATCTCCTGGGAGAAATCCCGGCGCCCGAGGCCGACCGCCTCGAACAGCGCCTCCTGGCCGAAGACGATCTCTTCGACCTCATGGAAGCCTTGGAAGCCGAGCTTCTCGCCTCTGCAAGCCGGGGTGACCTCGCCCCTGCGGAGAGGGAGCGGGTCCTGCGCAGGCTCGCCTCCTCTCCGGAGGGACGGGAGCGCCTGGCGCTCGCCCGCTCGCTGAATGCCTTGGCGGACGAGAAGGAGGCTGCCGTGCTGCCCTTCCGCCGCCGCGAGACCAGCCCGAAGCCGGTATTCCGGTGGGCCGCCGCCCTGGCCGCGGCGGGACTGTTGGCTGTGGTTGGCCTCCTCTCGATCCCGGATCGGACACCTGACGACAACGGCCACCAAGCTCCTCAGATTACACATGATCGGCCAGCTCCAGCTCAGCCCGTACCTCAGAGGAAATCCGTGCCGCCAACCGTCATCGCTTCTCCCACGCCCGAACCGAGCCCCACCCCGGACCAACTCGTCCGCAAGGCTCCGGAACCCCGTGTTGCGAAAAAGCCCGAGCCGGTGAAGGCGGTTTTCGCACTGGCCCTGATGACGTTGCGCGGCGCCGAGGAGACGGAAGAATTCTCCTTGCCGGCCAATGCCGAGGTGGCGGAGATCCAGATCGACCTCGAAGGCCTGGAAGATTCCGGTCCTTTCCACGCCTTCCTGCACAACGAGGAGCAGGGAACCGTCTGGGAAGAGGACGGTCTAAAGGCTCAGAAGCTGAGCTGGGGAACGGCCCTCGTGCTCGAAATCCCGGCGAAGAGCCTGAAGCCCGGCAGATATGAGGTCGGCGTCACTATAGAGGGTGATTCCGAAGCAATGACCCAGGAGTTTGATATCGTCCGGAGAGATCTCTGATCCATCTTGCAGTACCCTTCCGGGTCTTCCGGCAGGGATTGTTTGGGAGGAATGCTCTTCATGGACATCATCAACGATACCAACCAGGAAGCGAAAGTCCGAGTTTCAGGTGGTGGACAGGGCATAGCTCCGAAAGGGCGCCCTTACGAGGATGACGAGGACCCGACCAGTTGGCCGCTTCTTTCTCCCGGGGGTCTGCTCAACCCCTCACTGCCGCCCCCTGGTCCCTGGACGGTCTGCTTCGTCGTCAACGGCCGGCGGATCGTCACCCAGATCCGGTCGGCGTCCAGCAAAGTCAGATTGACTCCGGCCGGCCGGACCTTCAAGGTCAAGGTCGACTAGACGGCAGCCTCTTCATCGACCGGGGCGGCGCCCTTGAGGGCCCGCCCCGCTTTTCATTTCAGGCAAGGGTGGGAAATGTTTCCGGCGCGGACGTCACTACATGTGGAGTCCAGGTATGGCCGAAACCCAGCGTGCCTCCCGATCGTCCGCTCTTCCCCTCCGGCACCGGCCGGCGCCGAAGCCGCGCCCCCGCCATCCCACCTACCATGCGGCGCCGCTCCGGCTCCCCCTGGATGAGACGCAGGATCTGAGACCGCCGGAACTGGCCGTGAAGGTTGAAGCCGTCCGGGAGACGCCCCAGGAGGCAGTCCGGGAGCGGCCGGCGGTGAGGAGGAGACCGCGGAGCTTCTCCTCCTTCTCCCCGGACACCGGCCGAAAAAGTGTTGACGACGGTCCTCGTGCTCGGCCTCAGCCTGACCACGACCGTCCTCCTGCTCGACTCCACGCTGGCCCGCTCCGACGTCCTCCTGGGCTCGACCGTGCTCTTCGCCGGGGCCCTCCTTCTCGCCTTCCTGGAGATCTGCCGCCGCGGCGGCCCAGTCAGCCGGTAGCAGGAGCTACCCGCCGGCTCCCCCGCCGCCCGCGTGGATGCCGCCCTCGGTCTGCCCCCAGGGGTCGAGCGCTTCGGCCAGCTCATCCGGCGGCAGTACGTTCTTCTCGACGCACAGCTCGCGCACCGTTTTGCCCGTGCGCACCGACTCCTTGGCGATCTCGGCCGCCGCGTCGTAGCCGATCTTCGGCACCAGCGACGTCACCATGGCGAGCGAGCGCTCCACCAGCTCCTCATTGCGCTCGCGGTTGGCCACGATCCCCTCGACGCACGTCTCGGCCAGCAGCCGCGAGGCGTTCGCCAGGATCTCGATCGACTGGAGCAGGTTGTAGGCGATGAGCGGCATCATCACGTTGAGCTCGAAATTGCCCGACATGCCGGCGATCGTGATCGTCGCGTCGTTGCCCACCACCTGGGCGGCCACCATCAGCACCGACTCGGGGATGACCGGGTTGACCTTGCCCGGCATGATCGAGCTGCCCGGCTGGAGGCTGGGGATCGAGATCTCGCCGATGCCGCACCGGGGTCCCGAAGCCAGCCAGCGGATGTCGTTGGCGATCTTGGTGAGAGAGGTGGCGATCGTCTTCAACGCGCCCGAGGTCTCCACGGCGGCGTCCTTGGCCGCCATGGCCTCGAAGCGGTTGGGCGCGGGCACGAACGGGTAGCCGGTCCGCTCGGCGAGCCGGGCGATCACTCGGGACGCGAGCTCGGGGTGGGCGTTCAGGCCTGTGCCCACGGCCGTGCCGCCGAGGGGCAGCTCGGCCAGGCGCGGCTTGACCGACTCCAGACGGGCGAGCCCGTTCCTCACCTGCTGGGCGTAGGCCGAGAACTCCTGCCCGAGCCGCACCGGCACCGCGTCCTGGAGGTGCGTGCGGCCGATCTTGACGATGGGATCGAGCTCCTCGGCTTTCCTCTGGAGCGCCTCGGCCAGGCGCTGAAGCGCGGGCTCCAGCTCCCGGACGATCGCGAGGTAGGCCGAGACGTGGATGGCCGTGGGGATGACGTCGTTGCTCGACTGGCCGTTGTTGACGTGGTCGTTGGGATGGACCTTCTTCGAGCCCATCGCCTTCGAGCCCACCGTGCCGCCGAGGATCTCGATGGCCCGGTTGGCCAGCACTTCGTTGACGTTCATGTTGGTCGAGGTGGCCGAGCCGGTCTGGAAGACGTCGAGGGGGAACTGGCCCTCGTGTTTGCCCTCGAAGACCTCCTGGGCCGCCTGCTGAATGGCCCCGGCGATGTCCGCGGGCACCAGGCCCAGCTCCTGGTTCACCCGGGCCGCCTCGCTCTTGATGGCCGCGATGGCGGCGATGAACCGCTTCGGCAGCGTCAGCCCCGAGACCGGGAAGTTGCGGCGCGCCCGCTCCGTCTGGGCGCCGTAATAGGCCCCGGCCGGCACTTCGATCTCGCCGAGGCTGTCTTTTTCAATGCGTGTATCCGCCATGGGTTCTCCTGAGTCGATGGGAGGGGGGGACGGTCGGCATCCCCGGGACGTATCGTAGCGGAGAATCAGGGAAGCCGGGACGAGCCGGGCAGGGCGCGAGTATTCAGAACGCGAATATCCGCCGCGTCCGTCGTCAGGCAGTACCGGCCCAGGCTGACCACCGTCGTCACCACCGTCGCCCCGAAGAACAGGGCCAGCAGCAGTCCCGCGAGCAGGCGCAGCCGCGGGGAGTACCGCCGGGACGAGGAGACGAAGTCCGGCTCGGTCTCCAGGATTCCGATGGGATTGACGCGGGGAGGCTCCATGGGAGTGATTCTACCTTGAGGCTCCCCAAACGCCGGCTGGTAACGTATACTTGCATTGAACAGCTCTCATCAGGAGCAGAATCACATGGCTTCCAGGAACCAGCACGTTGTCCCCCACGGTGATAAGTGGGCGGTAAGGAGTGAGGGGAGCGAACGTTTCACCTCCGTTTTCGACACCAAACAGGAGGCCATCGACAACGCTCGCGAGATCGCCCGTCGCTCAGGGACCGAGCTTCTGGTTCACGGCCGTAGCGGGCAGGTCTTCCGAAGCGTGGACTCGCCGGGTCGTCTCAGCGAGCACACCATCCGGAAAGTGGTGCGTGAATTCGCGCAGCCTTCGTCCAGAAGACAGGCTCGATAGCAGCCCTCCGTCCCTCACCACCCTCCAGCCTCCATGGCGAAAGCTCGCAGCCGCTACGAGCAGAACGTTTTCATCAACTGCCCCTTTGACGGGCAGTACGAGCCCCTGTTCCAAGCCACCGTTTTCGCGGTTCAACTGGCTGGCTTCACTCCAAGATGCGCTCTCGAGACGAGCAACGCCGGCCAGTTCCGGCTCGCGAAGATCATGGACATCATTTCCGAGTGCCGGTACGGAATTCACGACATCTCCCGCACCGAGATGGGCTCCAACAGGCTGCCGCGATTCAACATGCCTCTCGAGCTTGGGCTCGACCTCGGCTCCAAGCGATATGGCTCGGGCCGGCTCAAAGGCAAGCGGCTTCTGGTGATGGACCGGAAGAGACGCCGCTATCAGAAGTTCATTTCCGACATCGCGGGCCAGGACATCGAGAGCCACTCCAACAGCCGGAATCAGCTCATCCGGTGTATCCGGGACTGGCTCTCGACGGAGACCGGGGCTCCCACGGTTCCAGGAGGGTCCTACATCTCGACGAGATAGATACCGCGCCTTTCAGAGAGTGCTGCCCGACCTCTGTAAAAGCATGCGCCTGTCCTTGAGGCAGCTCACGTTTGGAGATTTCTCTCGCCTGATCCGGATCTGGCTCGAAGAGAACGAGACCTGATCTGGACCTACTCCTTCGCCGGGAACGAGATTGGGATGACGTAATACACAGCCACCGGCGTGCCGTTCAATCTGGCCGGCTTGAAGAACCAGCTCCGGACCGCGACCATGGCGGCTTCATTGAGGCCGAAAGGCAAGCCTTTGAGAACTCTGGGGTTGCAAACGCATCCCTCCGAATCGACCACGACCTCCAGAATGACCGTGCCTTGGATGCCCACTCTGCGAGCTACCTCCGTCCTGTGGGCAACCACCTTGCTGATGACCTCGGGGCGTCCGACCCCCAGCGACCGTATCGGCTCCCGGGTCCCCTGCAGATCCTCGGGAAAGTAAGCGAGAGCCATACAGAAAACCTGCTGGGCCGCTTTGCCGTCAGCACCCTGCAAGGCCGGCCGCGCAGCCTCGGCCGCACGCCGCAGGAGCTTCATCTCCGCGGACCTGGGCTCGATCCCTTCCTTTGCAATCTGATCGAGCCCCTTGGCTGCTTCCTTGAACCGGCCCTGAGACGCGAGCTCGCCGACCCGCTCGAAGCGGTCTGTCTGGGCCAGGGCGGTCCCGCTCAGGATGAGGAGCGAACCGAAGATCAGGAAACGAAGGGACATGGGCACCTCCCTCTGGATCAGATCGAGGGGAGGCGCCTTCGGTTCCCGGGTCGTCCTACTAGAGCGGCTCCAGATCCTCCCACACCCGGGCAAGCGCCAAGGCACGCACATTCTCAGACAACGGGAAAGTGTGGCGGCCGGCATGAACAACGTCGAGACGGTCGAGCCCGAGATCCGCCAAAGCGGAGTGCATGGAGCGGGTCATGCGCGGAGCGTCCGTGTACTTGAACTCGAAACCCAGCCGCCGCCTCCCGCGGACGACCAGGAGGTCGAGCTCAGCCCCTCCGTGGGTGGCCCAGAAGAAACCCTCTTCCTGCCGGGCGCCGAGCCGGGCCATGATTTCGGCCAGCCCGAACCCTTCCCAGGAAGCTCCCACCTTCGGATGGCTCTCCAGGTCGTCCTTCGTTCCCAGCCCCAGTAGCCCATGGAGCAGGCCGCTGTCGGCGATGTAGACCTTTGGCGACCGTACCTGACGCTTCTGAAGGTTCTCGTACCAAGGGAGGAGCTGGCGCACGACCAGGGCACCGGTCAGGACATCGAGGTAGCGTGACACGGTGGTCCCCCCGACTCCGAAGGCACGGGCGAGCTCGGCGCCGTTCCAGATCTGGCCATGATAGTGGGCGATCATGGTCCAGAAACGGCGCAAAGTCGGTGAGGGGATGCGGATGCCAAGCTGAACCAGGTCACGC
Source organism: uncultured Acidobacteriota bacterium (assembly GCA_963832495.1). GTDB lineage: Bacteria > Acidobacteriota > Thermoanaerobaculia > Multivoradales > UBA5704 > DATARR01. Next base: position 247,513 of record CAWHUF010000011.1, read on the forward strand.
TCCAGAAAAGTCTGGACGAAGTTGCGGCGCCACTCGAAGCTATCTGCGTCCGAACCAGCCAGAAAGGACTTGGGGAGCCCGCCACGAAGCCAGAGCCGGTCGAGCGACTCTTCTCCGACTTCATCGAGAGTGAACCCCTCCAACTCGCAGTAGGCGATCCGCCCAGCCAGGGATTCGGAGCTCTGCTTGAGCAGGTCGGGCCCGGCGCTGCCCAACACCAGGAATCGGGCCGGCAGGTCCGGACGGTCGGCCAGGACTCGCAAGATCGGGAACAGGTCCGGACGACGTTGGACTTCGTCGATCACGACGATTCCACGAAGCGGCCGCAGAGCGAGCATGGGGTTCTCGAGCCGACCGAGATCCTCTGGATCTTCCAGGTCGAGGACCGTGGCCGGACCCGGATGGTGGGCGAGGAACCGCCGGGCCAGAGTAGTCTTGCCGACCTGACGGGTCCCCAGGATGGCCACCACCGGATGGCGCTCCATCAACCCTTGGATGGACCGGAGATGGCGAGGACGCTCGATCACTCAGCCATTTTACCTTGAAATCCTATCGCCTGCCGCTCATTTTTCAAGGAAAACGCTACCCATCCCCTGCAACGGCCGCACGCTCAACCCGTCCTTCCGGAGCGCCTCGATCCCCTCCGCAGCCGCCATGGCTCCGGAGAGGGTGGTGATGCAGGGGACATCGTACTTCAGCGCCGTGCGGCGGATGGCGCCGTCGTCTTCGTGCGATTCGCGGCCCAGGGGGGTGTTGATCACCAGTGCGATCTCGCCGTTGATCAGGTGATCCACCACGTGGGGACGGGCTTCGTGGACCTTGAGGACCGTGCGGACCGTCAGGCCCTGAGAGCGCAGGTAATCGGCCGTGCCGGAGGTCGCGGCCAGCTCGAAGCCGAGGTCGGCGAGGCGCCGGGCAACAGGCAGGAGGCCGGGCTTGTCGCGGTCGTGGACGGAGAGGAAGGCCGTGCCTTCGAGCGGCAGCTCGTGGCCCGCCCCGAGCCAGGCCTTGGCGAAGGCACTGCCGAAGGAGGTCTCGCTCTGCCCCATCACCTCGCCCGTGGACTTCATCTCGGGTCCCAGCACCGGATCGACCCCCGGGAAGCGGCGGAAGGGGAAGACCGGCGCCTTGACGAAGACGCCCGGCACGCGGGGCTCCTCCGTGAAGCCCAGCTCCTCCAGGGTCTTCCCCGCCATGGCCGCCACCGCGATCTTGACCAGGGGCACGCCCACGGCCTTGGCGATGAAGGGCACGGTGCGCGAGGCCCGCGGGTTCACCTCCAGGACGTAGATCCTGCCGTCCTTCAAGGCGAACTGCACGTTCATCAGGCCCACCACGCCCAGGCGCAGGGCGAGCCGCCGGGCGATGTCGCGCATGCGGTCCTGATCCTCCCGCGAGACCTTGTAGGGGGGCAGCACGGCCACCGAGTCGCCCGAGTGGATGCCCGCTTCCTCGATGTGCTGGAGGATTCCTGCCACCACGGCGGTCCGGCCGTCCGACAGAAGATCGAGATCGACCTCGAAAGCGTCCTCCAGGAAGCGGTCCAGCAGCACCGGGTGACCCGGCGAGACGTCCGCCGCCTCCTGCATGTAGCGCTCGAGGGTGGACTCGTCGTAGACGACGGCCATGGCCCGGCCGCCCAGCACGTAGCTCGGCCGCACCACCACGGGGAAGCCGATCCGCCGCGCGACTTCCAGGCCCTCGCCGAGCGACGTGGCCGTGCCGTTCTCCGGCTGCAGGATCCCTTCTTCCGCCAAGAGGTCGCCGAAGCGGCGCCGGTCTTCCGCGAGGTCGATGGCGTCCGGCGAGGTGCCCCAGATGGGCACGCCCGCCGCGGCCAGGCCCCGCGCCAGCTTCAGGGGCGTCTGGCCGCCGAGCTGCACGATGACTCCCTCCGGCTTCTCGCAGGCCAGGACCGCCAGCACGTGCTCCAGCGTCAGCGGCTCGAAGTAGAGGCGGTCCGAGGTGTCGTAGTCGGTCGAGACCGTCTCGGGGTTGCAGTTGATCATCACCGTCTCGAAACCCATGTCGCGCAGGACGAAGGCGGCGTGCACGCAGCAGTAGTCGAACTCGATCCCCTGGCCGATGCGGTTCGGGCCGGAGCCCAGGATGACCACCTTCCGCCGGTCGTCCGGCTCGCTCTCGTCCTCCTGCCCCCAGGTCGAGTAGAGGTAGGGGGTGGTGGCCGGGAACTCGGCGGCGCAGGTGTCCACCCGCTTGTAGACCCGTTCGAGCCCCGCCTTGGCGCGGGCGGCGGCAAGGTCCTTCTCCGGGCAGTTGAGCAGCCCGGCGATGCGGGCGTCCGTCAACCCGAAGGACTTGGCCTTGCGGAGCAGCGCCCTGGGCACCGAGGGGAGATCCCAGCAGGCCAGCTCGGCTTCCAGCTCCACGATCTCCGCGATCTCACGCAGAAACCAGGGATCGATGTGCGAAGCCTCCGAGACCTCCTCCGGCGTCCAGCCCTGGCGCAGGGCGGCGAACACGGCGAACAGGCGCTCCCAGTTGGGGGTCGCGAGGCGCCGCCGCAGCCGTACGGGATCGGACATCCGCCGCTCGCGCGAGGCTGCGCCGTCGAGCTCCAGGGCGGAGAGCCCCTTCATCAGGGCCTCCTTGAAGGTGGCCCCCATGGCCATGACCTCGCCCACGGACTTCATGGAAGTGCCGAGGGTCGTGGAGGTGTCCGGGAACTTCTCGAAGGCCCAGCGGGGGATCTTCACCACCGTGTAGTCGAGCGTCGGCTCGAAGGCCGCGAAGGTCTTGCCCGTGATGTCGTTGGGGATCTCGTCCAGCGTATAGCCCACGGCCAGGAGCGCCGCGATCTTGGCGATGGGGAAGCCGGTCGCCTTGGAAGCCAGGGCCGAGCTGCGCGACACGCGCGGGTTCATCTCGATCACCACCTGGTCGCCCGTCTTCGGGTCCACGGCGAACTGGATGTTCGACCCGCCCGTCGCCACGCCCACGCGCCGGATCACCTTGAAGGCGTCGTCGCGCATGGCCTGGTACTCGCGGTCGGAGAGGGTCTGCTGCGGCGCCACCGTAATGGAGTCGCCCGTGTGCACGCCCATGGCGTCGAAGTTCTCGACGGAGCAGACGACGATGGCGTTGTCCGCCACGTCGCGCATCACCTCCAGCTCGAACTCCTTCCAGCCCAGGACCGACTGCTCGATGAGCACGCGGCCCGCCGGGCTCGCCTGGAGGGCCATGGCCACCACCTCCTCCAGCTCATCCCGGTTGTAGGCCACGCCGCCGCCCTCGCCACCAAGAGTAAAACTGGGGCGGATGATGACCGGATAACCGACGTCGGCCACGATCTCCCGCGCCTCCTCCAGGCTGCCGGCGTAACCGCTCTTGGGGACCTTGAGCCCCACCTCTTCCATGGCCTGCTTGAAGAGCAGCCGGTCCTCCCCCAGGCGCAGGGCGTCGATGCTCGCCCCCAGCACCTCGATGCCGTAGCGTTCCAGAGCTCCCCGCTCGGAGAGGGCGATCGCCAGGTTGATCCCCGTCTGGCCGCCCACGGTGGGCAGCAGCGCGTCCGGCCGCTCCCGTTCCAGGATCTTCTCGACCACCTCGGGCACGAGCGGCTCGATGTAGGTGGCGTCCGCGAATTCCGGGTCGGTCATGATGGTGGCCGGGTTGGAGTTGACCAGCACGATCCGGTAGCCCTCGCGCTTCAGGACGCGGCAGGCCTGGGTGCCGGAATAGTCGAACTCACAGGCCTGACCGATGACGATCGGCCCGGAGCCAAGGACGAGGATGGAGTGGAGATCGGTCCGTCTGGGCATGGCGGGGGGGAAGCATACACGAACCCTCACCCCCTGGCCCCCTCTCCCGCCCCCTCCCTCCCGCCCTCACCGGGAGAGGGGGAAAGAAGCAGAAAAAAAAGAAGAAGGATAAGGACTGTCTCTGTCTTTCTTTTCCCCCCTCCCCCGGTGAGGGCGGGAGGGAGGGGGCGGGAGAGGGGGCCAGGGGGTGAGGGTCCGGGCGGGGGCCCTGGCATGGAGTTCGCAGCTTTTTCCGCCAAGCCAACGCACCGGCGACGAAAGGAAAACCATGCCGATGACCCGTCTGAAGAAGGACACTCTGGAGAAGCTCCAGATGCTCCTCAAAGGGCACGAGGAAATGCTGGAAGAGAAGCGGATGCGGCCCGAGGGCATCCTCCGCAAGAACGACCCGTTCCGGGAGCAGTTCAGCCAGGCGGCACGGTCCGTCATCGTGCCCGTCCTCGAAGAGATCAAGGACATGATGGTGGGCAAGGTGGAGTCGGCCTCCATCTTCCACCGCTCGACCGCCGCCGGCCTCAAGGTGAAGCTCGACCGCTGGGAGGACTACGAGCGCTCGCTGCTGTTCTTTGGCGATGACTCGACCCAGATCGTCAAGATCACCCACGAGGGGATCGGCTTCGGCCTGCTCTCCACCAAGGTGCCTCTCGCCCAGCTCGACGCCGACCTCGTGGAGGAAGAGGCCATGAAGTTCCTCAAGCGCCTGTTCGGGCAGGAACAGCTCCGCCGTCCGCTCGCGTCGGCCTCGGCGACTCCGGTGAGCTCGAATGGCGGCTCTCCGGGCACGGGCTCACGCCCGTCTCCGCGGTCCGCGGCTCCCGCCGGCTACGAATTCATCCGGGTCTGATTGGGGAAAGAGTCGGGAGAAAAAAAAGGGGGGGACCCCCGCGCGGAGTCCCCGATCAGCCAACAACTTGGAAAATTTTTAGTACAGGTCGTTAACCGCCGCCCGGTCGTCCGCCTCGAGGGAGGCGGGGTTGTTGTTGCAGGCCGAGACCGACGGGTACATGGTGGCGCCGGCGACGTTGCTGTGGCCGATGCCCAGCACGTGGCCGACCTCGTGGACCATGATGCCCTCGATGTAGTACTCGGCCGAGCAGCCGTCCGGCTCGGCGAGCGAGGCGAGCTTGTTCTTGGTGTTGGTCACGATGTCGGCGTCGTTGATGGTGCTGCCCGTGTAGTAGCCGGTGAACGTGGCCGCCAGGCAGCTGCCGTTGCAGGCATGGATGGGGTCACGGAAGTTGAGCATGACGTTGCCGTCGCCCAACTGGAAGCTGGCCACGGAGCCCTTCACGGCGGTGGCGACGGTGCCGCTGCCGGCGCCGTTCCAGGACACGTTGGCGTTGATGGCGGCGACCACTGCGGTAGCGCCGCCGTCGACGTCGGTGACCGTCGCGTTGCCGCGGTTGTCGACCGTGATCCTGGGAGCGCTGGACCACGAGCGCCGCGGGCTGAGGAGGACGTAGGCGGAAGCGGAGCTCACGATGAGCCCGCCGAGCACGATGAAGACCGGGATCGAAGACTTGCGGTTCATGGTTCTATCACCTCTCTAGAGCTAGTTGGCGGCGCGGCCGGGACGCTCCACGCCTTCGGCCCGGATCAGGTTCTTGAACGTGTCGAGGGGCATGGCCTTCGCGGCCGGCGCCGGACGGCCGTCACCGCCGAGCAGCGTCACGCCATGCTCGACGGTCGGAACCGCCATCAGCACACCCTTGTCCTCGACGACCCGCCACTGGCCCTGCCGGTAGCCCGTCACCTCGGCCGTCTCGTTTGCATTCGTAAGGAAGAGGACGACGCGCTCGTTGACGGCGAGCTTCGGGAAGCCGTGGGCCTCCACCGTGTAGCCGCCAACCGTGCCGCCGAACGTCCGCACTTTCACCACAGTGGGCGCATTGCCCCGGATCTTCTCCTCGACCTGGACCAGGACCTCGCTCATGATGACGCGGCCTTCCTGCCCCCAGTACGAGCTCACCTTGAGCACCCGGCCCTGGATCACCGCGTCCGACTGAGACACCAGCTCCTGGCGGCTCAGTGCGATGAAGGTCGAAGCTCCGGCCGTGACGACGCCCGCCAGCATCAACACCATTACACCCAAGCAAACGAGACGCTTCATGAAAATCTCCTTGTCTCCCTCTCAGGGATTCATCCGCCACTCCCGCAGCACGCCTGCGGTGAGCATGGATGGGCCTCTCTAAGGGCAAAGAGAGTGCCACCCTGTCTGAGGAATTGAGGCCATCCTTCAACATGCAGCAAATAAAAGGTTTGGATCTTTCGGGAGTCCACGCTCCCCAGTCCGTGGGGTCAAGAATGGAACCGCGGGGGCGGGTCAAGAAAAGGACCGGGTCGAAAATTGACCCGGCCCCGGAAGGATTCACCTGCGGTGGTGGGAGCTGCCGTGGCCACCCGCGGACCTTATGGCCTCAAATGGCGCCTCGAACGTGCCCATCGGGCGCGGGGCCGGCACGATCGAAGCGGGCGAGGCCACCTGCTGGCCAACCGGCGTGGCCATGGTCCCCGCGGGGTGCTCGTACCAGCCGGGGTCCTCATCGTAGCTCTTCAGCCCTTCGCGGATCTTCAGGATGGTGAACATCCCCCCCATGAAGACGCCGCCGAACGGTCCTTCCCCCGCCGCCATGGGCAGGGTGTTGCGCGGCCGGCCCATGTCCATCATGTCGCCCATGCCGGTGCTGCCCATGGCCATGGTGCCGGGGACCAGCTCGCCGATCTTCTCCGCCACCCCGGACTGGTCCACGCCCGTCATGACCGGCAGGTTGTGCCCCATCTGGTTCATGGTGTGGTGCATCTTGTGGCAGTGGAAGGCCCAGTCGCCGGGGTTGTCGGCGATGAATTCGACGTCGCGGGTGGTGCCCGGCGGCACGTTGATGCTGGTCTCGGGGATCCAGGCCGTCTCCGGCAGCGGGCCGCCGTCGCTGCCCGTCCAGCGGAAGGTGTGGCCGTGGAGGTGGATGGGATGGGAGTCCATGCTGATGTTGGCGATGCGGACGCGCACCCGGTCGCCGAGCCGGGCGATCAGCGGATCGGTGCCCGGATAGACCCGGCTGTTGAAGGTGAAGACGTTGAAGTCGAGCATCACCGAGGGGTCAGGCACCGAGGTGCCCGGCCGGATGGCCCACTCGTTCAGGAAGATGGCGAAGTCGCGGTCGATCCGCCGCGCCGGCTTCCTGGGATGGAAGATGAGGAAGCCCATCATCCCCATGGCCTGCTGCACCATCTCGTCGAAGTGCGGGTGGTACATCTGCGTGCCGTGCTGGCGCACCACCCACTCGTACTTGTAGGTCTCGCCGGGCTGGACCGGCTTCTGGTTGATCCCCACCACGCCGTCCATGCCGTTGGGCAGGAGCACGCCGTGCCAGTGCATGGAGGTGGGCTCGGGAAGGCGGTTCTCCAGGTAGATCCGGATGCGGTCCCCCTCCACCGCCTCAATGGTGGGGCCGGGCGTCTGGCCGTTGTACCCCCAGCAGTTCACCTTGAACCCCGGAGCGAACTCGCGCACCACCGGTTCGGCGATCAGGTGAAAGGTCTTGCAGCCGTCCTCCCAGCGCCAGGGAAGGGAGGAGCCGTTGGGGGTCACCACCGGCACGATGCCGCTGGGCATGGCCTGGCGCTGCGCCGCACGCTGTGTGGCGGCCACCAGCGGGTTCTTTTTCAGCAGGCTGGCCGCGCCGGCCGTGAGCAGGGCCGCGCCGGAAGCGAGGACGTTGCGCCTTGAGATCTTCGTCTTGTTATCAGTCATGTCCTTGGCTCTCCTGCCGGGGGGACGATTGAGAACGTTCCATCCAGGGCATCTGGGGCTCTGAGAAGCCGGACACTCCACTCATCGCGGCCTCCAGCCCGTTGTGCGCCAGCCAGTAGTCGCGGACGGCCATCACCTGCTCGCGCAGGGCGCCGGACAGCCCCTGGCGGGCCCGGAGGACGTCGTAGATGCCCCGCAGCATCGAGTTGTATTCCAGTTGCGTGAGGTACAGGATCCGCTGCCGCCGCGGCACCACGACCGTGCGGAGATAGTCGGCGCGCGCCCTCGCTTCGAGCAACCCCTCACGAGCGGCCCGCGCCTCCGAACGGGCGTTGGCGGTCAGCGCGTGCAGCCGCTGCTCGGCCCGCCGCAGGTTGGCGGCCGCGCGCGTCCGGCCGGCCAGTCCCCGGTCGAAGATGGGGATGGGGATGGCCACGGAAGGACCCGTGGACTCCTCGCCATCCGCCTCGCGTTCGTGGACGGCGCCGGCTTCGAGCTCGTCCCAGGCCGAAGACCCGGAGAGCGGCAGGGCCTGCCGCGCCGCCTCCAGCTCCGCCTGTGCGACCGCCAGGTCGATGCGGGCGGGCAGGGCGGCCTCCACCTCTTCGAGCGAGCGCTCCTGCCCGCCTTCCGCGGGCGCCGCCTGGGCCGGCAACGTCAGCGGCCGGGTCTCCAGCGCGCCGAGGTCTGCCAGCAGCCGCTCCCGGCTCTGGAGCTCGTCGAGCCCGGCGCGGGCAAGGTCGAGCTTGGCTCTCTCGTAGAGCGCCTGCTCGTTCTCCAGATCGAGGTCAGAGATGTTCCCCGCGTCGTGCTGCCGCCGGGCCAACTCGGCCGAGGCTTCGGCCGCCTCCGTGATCGTCCGCTGCTGGGCGAGCGCCGCCTGCGCTGCCTGGAGCGTGTAGTAGTCCGCCCGCACCCCGGCGGCGAAGCCGAGCACGGCCCCTGTCACCCGCAGCCGGGTGGCCTCGAACGCGGCCTGTCCCAGGGCGCGCCGCTTACGTAGCTGGAACAGGTCGATCAACGTCTGCGTGATTCCCAGCTCCAGAGGGTTCCTGGGATCTCCGGGGAACCGGATCTCGCCGTCGAAGACCGGGTTGCGGATGGTGCTCGCCTCGATGAGGTCGGCGCGCGCCACCCCCAGCTCTTCGAGCGTGGCGAGGAGGTCCCGGTTGTGGGCCAGCGCGATCTCCACCGCGCGCTCCACCGTGAGCTCCCCTTCGAGGAGAGGACGCAGCTTCGCGTCGTCCGGAGCCTCGACCGGCTGCGCGGGATCCCAGGCGAGCCGCTGGCCGCTCACCTCCTCGACCTTCTTCTGGACGTCACTGATTCCGGCGTCGCGCGGCACCGAGGCGCAGCCTCCAACGAGCAACGCGGTGGCGATCCAGGTTCCACATACCCAGCGCCGGCTCATTCCTTCCTCCTCTTGACCAGATCCATCCCGCACTTCGGGCATTTGCCCGGAGCCGAGCTGGTGACCTCCGGGTGCATCGGGCAGGCGTAGACCTCGGCCGCCTCTTTCTCTTCCGTCATGCCGTGCTCCGCCATGCCATGGCCGTGGTGGTGATCGTGCGATTCCTCCTGGGGTGCTGTCTCCCGGCCGGCATCGGTGTGGACGTACGTGCCGCTGCCGTGGCCGCCGTGGCCTTCATGGCCGCCAGCATTGCCAGCACCTGACATTTCTTCCGCGATCTCCACCGCCCGCTGCGCGTCCGCCACGGATGTCGCGGCCGGAGTGTCGAGCGCGTCGGGCTTCAGGGTCGCCGCGGGCTGGGCCGGGGGGACGGACACGGACGGACTGGGACGGACACGGACGGCATGCGCTTCGCTGGACGCCATCGCCGCGGGCTCGGTGGCGGGCTTCTCGATTCGCCCTGCGCAGCCCGCCAGCGCCAGGAGGGCCATGAGCCCACCGGCGAGGGCCGCCGCGGGCGGTCTCTTTTCCTTTCCAAACATGGCCGTATTCTCCCGACAGACTCAGGTTGTTGAAAAACGGCGGACCGCTTCGGCGGACCGGCCCTGACGGGAGATCAGGCCAGGGGGATGTGGTCGATCGGAGGGACGAACAGAGCCAGGCCGGGGCCGTCCGCTTCGATGACGGCCTGAGCCACGGGCGCGATGGCGATCGCCACCGGCGCGGCCGTGGCCACAGCCGTCATGTGGCAGGCATGGTGGCAGGAGGTGCCGCAGCCCTTCGAAGAATCGTGCTCGCGCGATGGCAGGCCCGCCTGCGCAGATGCGCCAGGCTCCGCCTTCATCCCGCCATGGCAGGACGGAGCGGCTGCCGTGGGCTCACCCCGCTCCTGCCACGCGCTGCATGGATGAGCCCCCGCCAGGAGGCCCAGGGCCAGGGCGGCGAGGACGGTCAGCGCGGTTAAAATTCTCTTCTGCATGAGTTTCGGGCCGGCAGGCGGCGGCCTGTCAACATATACCATAAGAACAAGCTCGGGCCGGGTCGAGATTTCCCCGGCCCGCTTCTTCCAGACCTGTGAGTTGAAGCACAGGTCCCCTGGGTTACAACGCAAAACCCGCGGGTTGCAGCACAAAACCCGAGGGTTGAGACGAAAGACCCGCGGGTTGCAACGCAAGACCCACGGGTTGAGACATATAACCCGTGGGTTGCCACACTTGCCCCATGGGAAGAAACATTAAACCCGCGGGTTGCAGCACCAAACCCGTGGGGCACGCGTTGCAACCCACGGGGCATGCCCTTCCGCATCCCCGGAGCGAAGCTGGCCCCCCTTCGGGCGAAAAGTGCCACTCTTCGTTCTGGCGGTCGCCGCCCGGCCACGGAGGCCCGGAGAGCGCGTCCGCCGGAGAGGAGAGTCTATCCATGATGCATCGAGGAAGCCGATCCCTTGTCCTGGCCCTGGCCCTGCTGCTCCTCGCGTCCACAGCGGCCCAGGCCCGCCCCTTGCGTTCCCTTCCGCCAGCCAGCCGGCTCGGCAATCTCTGGAGTTGGGTGTCCTCGGTCCTCGGGTCCTGGAGCAAGGAAGGCGGCATGATGGACCCCAACGGACGGAAGGAAGGCAGCTCGATGGACCCCAACGGCAGAAAGGCGGGTGTTGAGATTGACCCCAACGGTCTCCAGCGACAGGCCCCTCCTCCGGGCACCACGTCGGAGTCCGGAGGCATGATGGACCCCAACGGCTAGAGCTTTTCCCAGCCCCTCTTCCGCACGCCGGTTCCCAGAACCGGCGCTTTTCCTGGTCCGACGTGTCCCCAATCGGGCATCTGCGGCAACACTTCTGATGAGATCATGCTATTCTTTCTTCAATGGAGCGCCCCCTCGATCCTTGTGTGGAGATCCTCGACCGGCTCTCCCCCATCCTCCGTGCGGTGTTCAGGGCCTACCCCATGCCGGAGGAACGGTTCCAGAAGATCGTCGAGGAGGCCTGCTTCACCCTCATCGCCAAGCGGCGTCTGAAACATCAGGACCCGGAAGGATGGCTGTTGCGGACCATCATCGAGGGCTGCCAGCGCCCGGCAAAGGAGACGACTGTTGAAGATCCACCCGAATGAGCAAGGGGCTCGGCCAGCCGGAGCAAGCCGAGAAGCAGCTCACCGCGGCCCGGGACGGCTTCCTGGCCGAGGGCATCCCCTTCGACACGGCCCTGGTCTCCCTGGAGCTGGCGCACCTCTACGCCGAACAGGGACGGACAGAGGATTTGAAACGGATTTCAGCCGAAATGCTGCCGATCTTTTCTTCGCGAAGTATCCACCGCGAGGCGCTCGCGGCCCTGGCGTTCTTCCGCCAAGCCGTGGAGGCCGAAAAGGCGACGGCGGACCTGGTGGCGAACGTCGCCGCCTACCTGCGCCGGGCCGAGGGAGACCCGGAGCTGCGCTTTGAGACCCTGAAAGGAGACGTTTCGTGAAACTGCATCCGACGGAGATGATGCTGGCGCAGTTGATGTTCTCTCTGGACAACGATCAACTGGTGCTGTTTGCGCACCTCGTGGGCTGCGAGACCTGCCGGAAGGCGCTGGCCGAGATGCCGCCGGAGAAGATGGAGCGGTACGGAGGACTGCCAGGGGTCAAAACCGCCCATCGAAAACCAGCCGAGCTGATCTCTTTTCCGCTGGATGCAGATGGACGTCCTCTACCGCCTCGGCCTCCCCGGAAAGGCGTGACTCGTAAAGCCGGACCGAGTTCGGAATATCCTTTGCGGGATGGCTGACAACACCCTCCGTCCCCGCTTTCGCATCCTGCATGGCGAGCAGATCGCCCTCGGCCCGGGCAAGGCCGACCTGCTCGCGGCCATCGAGAGCGCCGGCACGCTGGCCGACGCCGCCAAGCTCCTCGGCATGTCCTACATGCGGGCCTGGAAGCTCCTCCAGACCATGAACGCTTGCTTCAAGGAACCCCTCGTCGCGACCGCCCGCGGCGGCTCGGAGCATGGACATGCCTCGCTCACCGAGACCGGCAAGGCCGTGCTCGCTCTCTACCGGCGCATGGAGGAGGACGCGCAGGCGGCGGCAGGAGGGGCCTGGCGGGAGATGAAGGAGTATCTGGCGGATTGAGCCTCGCCGATACCCGATATCATTGACGAAATATAACGGCGCTGCTAGCCTCTGCCCGTCCTGAGAGGAGGAGGGAGACATGCGCTCAAGTCTTTCCGTAGGGCTCGTCCTGAGCCTGGGCTTACCTGTTCTGGCCAACGCGCAGACACCGGGAACAGGCCAGCCGGCGGCGAAGAATCCTACTTTGACCATCGGCGGTTTCATCCAGGCGCAACTCGACGTGGGCGACCGCGGGGACAGCCGGTTCGGCAGCGACAACGACCGGTTCTATCTCCGGCGCGCCCGCCTCAACGCCGCCGGCAAGTTCCTGGAGGAATTCGATTTCCGCCTGGAGATGGACCTCGCCGGCAGCCTCGCGAACACTCGACCTCCGGGCGCAGATGACGGACGGCTACATCACCTGGAACCGCCATGCCGAAGCCAACGTCCGGGTCGGCCAGTTCAAGACGCCGTTCGGTTTCGAGCAGCTCTACAGCGACACGCGCCTTCACACCATCGAGCGCAGCCTGGCCAACGACCGGCTGACCTTGAGCCGGCAGATCGGCGCCCAGGTGGGGGGCGATTTCCTGGAGAAGCGGCTGAGCTACGCGCGTGGGAGCTTTCAACGGCAACAGCGTCAACAACAACTTCAACGACAACGACCGGTTCCTCTCGGTGGGCCGGCTGGCGGGCATTCCCTGGCAGGGGCAAGCTGGGAGCGTCTGCCGCGACCTGGGCCCTGAACGTCAACGGTTTCTCGTCCAAAGACGCCAACGTACCGCTGTCCGATCTCGGGTTCGACTCCACGCCCGTGACTCCCGACCTCGACGGGATCTTCTCCGGCGAGCGCCGGGGGGTGGGAGCCGATACCCAGCTCCTGGCCGGTCCCTTCGAGCTCTGGGCAGAGTATCTGAGCACCCGTTTCGAGCCGGATTCCGGGTTTCCCCAGCCCCGCTTCGATGCCGATGGAGGGTATGTGCAGGGATCGTACTTCATCGTGCCGGACCGGTTCCAGGCCGTCCTCAAGTACGAGACTTTCGATCCCAACACGGACCGGGACGACAACGAGACGAACACCATCACGGCGGGCGCCAACTACTTCTTCAAGGGGCACGATCTGAAGATCATGCTCAATTATCTGCACACGGAGCTTCCGGGGCCGGCGGAGTCCCAGGACAAGATCCTCGCCCGCCTGCAGGTGGTTTTTTGAAATTGATCCCTTGAAAAGGGCGAAGGAGACGGCCGATGAAATTCCTCCCAGTCCTTCTGATCGCCGGAGCCCTGTTGTTTTCACCGGCCGCCCAGGCCGGACAGATCACCATCGCCGCGGCGTCCGATCTGAAGTTCGCGATGGACGAGATCGCCGCCAGCTTCAGGAAAGCCCATCCAGGCGACGACGTGGAGGTGGTCTACGGATCTTCGGGCAACTTCCACGCGCAGATCCAGCAGGGCGCACCTTTTGATCTGTTTTTTTCCGCCGACATCGCCTATCCGCGGGAGCTGGCGCAGCGCGGCCTGGCGGCCTCCGAGGTGAAGCCCTACGCCATCGGCCGCATCGTCCTCTGGAGCGCGAGCCTGGACGCGACCAGGATGACCTTGGCCAGCCTCACTGATCCCAAAATCACGCGCATCGCCATTGCCAATCCGAAGCACGCGCCCTATGGCAAGCGCGCCGAAGAAGCACTGCGCGCCGCCGGCGTGTGGGAGAAGGTCGAGCCAAAGCTGGTTTATGGCGAGAACATCGCCCAGACCGCGCAGTACGTGCAGACAGGCAACGCCCAGGTGGGCATCATCGCGCTCTCGCTGGCGGTCAATCCCCAGCTGACGGGCAAGGGTGGCTACTGGCTGATCCCGGACAACCTGCACCAGCCGCTGGAACAGGGTTTCCTCATCACCCAACGGGCGGCGGGAAATCCACTGGCCCGGCGCTTCGCCGGCTTCATGAGCACCCAACCCGTTCGCGCCATCCTGACGCGATACGGCTTCGTGCTCCCGGATGAAGCGGCCGGCAAGTAGAGGCGGGCCACCTTGAGCGGCGGCGACCTTCAGGCCCTCTGGCTCACCGCGCGGCTGGCGGCCGTGGTGACCGTGATCCTGCTGATGGTCGGCACGCCCATCGCCTGGTGGCTGGCGCGCACCCGGGCCTGGTGGAAGGGGCCGGTCGGCGCGGTCGTGGCCCTGCCCCTGGTCCTCCCGCCTTCCGTGCTCGGTTTCTACCTGCTGCTGGCCATGGGACCGGAGGGTCCGGCCGGGCGGCTCACCCGCGCGCTGGACATCGGTCCTCTGCCCTTCACGTTCCCGGGCCTGGTGATCGCCTCCGTGTTCTACTCGCTGCCCTTCATGGTGCAGCCGCTGCAGACCGCTTTCGAGGCCATCGGCGACCGGCCCCTGGAGGCTGCCGCCACGCTGCGCGCGTCGCCGCTGGACGCGTTCTTCACCGTGGCCGTGCCGATGGCGCTGCCGGGCTACCTGACCGCCTGCATCCTGACCTTCGCTCACACGGTCGGCGAGTTCGGCGTGGTGTTGATGATCGGCGGCAACATTCCGGGCGGTCACCCGTGTGGCCTCGGTGCAGATCTATGACCACGTGCAGGCGCTGGAGTACGCCCAGGCCCACCGGCTGGCGGCCGTCCTGCTCGCTTTCTCCTTCCTGGTGTTGCTGGCCCTGTATGCCTGGCGTCCAGGGGCCAGGAAGGAGTAGCGGATGGAGCCGCCGATCGTCCTGGAGCCGATCCGGGCCCGCTTCCGGCTCGTCCGGCCCGGCTTCTCTCTGGATATCGACCTGACCTTGCCCTCGCGCGGGGTGACGGCCTTGTTCGGTCCCTCGGGTGCCGGCAAGACGACGCTGTTGCGCTGCGTCGCCGGGCTGGAGCGCACGCCGGACGGCTTCCTTGCCGTCAACGGCGAGGTCTGGCAGGACGGGGAGCGCTGGTTGCCGCCCCACAAGCGGCCGGTCGGCTACGTGTTCCAGGAGACGAGCCTGTTTCCTCACCTCACGGTGCTGGGCAACCTGCGCTACGGCATGAAGCGGAGCCGGGCCGCGCAGCGGGTGAGCCTCCATCAAGCCATCGAGCTGCTGGGCATCGGCCACCTGCTCGACAGGAAACCGGACGCGCTCTCCGGCGGCGAGCGCAGCCGTGCCGGCATCGCGCGGGCGCTCGCCGTCAACCCCCGCATCCTGCTCATGGATGAGCCCATGGCCGCGCTGGACCTCAAGCGGAAGCAGGAGATCCTGCCCTACCTGGAGCGGCTGCACGACGAGCTCGAAATCCCGGTCCTCTACGTCAGCCATTCGCCCGACGAGGTCGCCAGGCTGGCGGATCACCTGGTCGTTCTGGAGGACGGGCGGGCGCTCGCCAACGGTCCCCTGGTCGAGACTCTGGCCCGGCTCGACCTGCCCATCCGGCTTGGGGAGGACGCCGGCTCGGTCATCGAGGCCCGGGTCGGCGCCATCGACGAAGCCTGGCACCTGGCGCGGATGGACTTCCCCGGTGGCAGCTTCTGGACCGGCAACCGCGGCCTGCCCCTTGGCCGCACCGCCCGGGTCCGTGTTCTGGCCAGGGACGTGAGCCTGGCGCGCCAGCCCCCCGGAGAGAGCAGCATTCAGAACGTTCTCCATGGCCACGTCGAAGCCATGACCGACGACGAGCACCCCGGCCTGGCCCTCGTGCGGGTGCGGGTCGGGGAAGGCGCCCTGGTGGCCCGGCTGACGAAACGCGCGGCCTCGGAGCTCGACGTGAGGCCGGGGCAGGAGATCTGGGTGCAGGTGAAGTCGGTGGCGTTGATGGATTAGCACGACGTCCCGAAGCTCGTTCCATGTTCCAGGAGGTCGCGCCCCCGCCCGGGCATAAATGCCCGGGCTAGTCGAAAAAAGCCCCCTGAAGGGGACTCCATCAGTCGGGTTCACCCGGCTGTTTTGCTTAGCCCGGGCATTTATGCCCGGGCGGGGTGCGGTGATAGATACCTTGCCCGAATCACTTGAGGCCGTTGGGATCGATCCCGCTCCCCTGGAACGGCGGAGGCTCCAGAGCGGTCGAGGGATCGCCTGGGGCCACCAGCCCCGACTTCTCCCGCTGGGCAGCGGACCGGCGTGGCGCCGGGGCCGGCTTTCCGGGCACGAGGCCGAGGCTCTCCAGCCAGGACCAGGCCCGGGACACCCAGGCGGTGGGAGCCGGCTCCCAGAGCCCGGCAGCCTGAGAAGGCGCCGGGAGCGCCAACGGGAGAGCCGCCACCAACAGGCCGGCCGCGAGGCTGCGTCGAATGCGCGGTGACATCAGGACCTCCTTTAGTCAACGGAGCGGGCCAGGACCGCCATGGCCCCGACCGCCCGAGAAATCCATCTCTGGGCATCCGGTGCAGGAAATCACCGGAACCGTGGCGCTCTCCGGCCGGAGCCTTCCTTGTCCGCCTTGGGTGAACCTTCTGGAAGTGTACTGCGGAGAGGGGGAGGTTGAAACCTTCGCACCCGATCCGGAGGCCTGCAGTTTAGATTTACACTGTACTCAACTTCTGTCCAGATCCAGCTCCACGAGGGCGGAGGCGACCTCGCGCAGGAGATCGCCATCCCCCTCCTCCACCCCGAGATCGGACATCTCCGCCGTCACGTCGCGCACGAGGGCGCTCAGGAGGTCGTGCGCGGGATAGTCCAGGAGAGGCGGCGCGGCGCGGAAAGGGCCGGCTCCCGTCCCAGACAGTCCCACGGCCACGGTCTCCCGCAGGAAATCGGCGTAGCCGCGCGCCGAGCCCGCGAGCGAGTGGTGGGCCGCCATGTGCCGGCGGGCGTTCTCCCCCATCCGGAGGCGCAGGGGCTCGTCCCGGGCCAGGCGGCGGAGGTAGGCCAGGAGCAGATCCTCCTCCGTGTCGTCCAGGGCCACCTTGGCGCAGCAGTCGTCCGGGATCTCGGCGAACGAGCCGGTGTCGTTCACGACCAGCGGCTTGCCCATGCCAAGCAGGCGGATCACCGTGCCCGAGGTCTCGCCGGCCGTGGGGTGGCGCAGGTTCACGGCCACGTCGCAGGCCTGCATGTAGAGCAGGAACCGGTCGAGATCCAGGCGGCCGGTGATGGTGACGCCCTCGCGCATTTCGGGCTTGAAGACGCGCTCGAAGTCGAAGTGCGGCGAGACCTCGCCCACGATCAGGAGGCGCGCGTCCGGCACCTCCCGGCGCAGGCGGGCGAAGGCGCCGAGGAGCACGCCGGGCCGCTTGGACTCCGTCAGGAAGCCGAACGTGGCCACGGCGAAGTCGCCCGGCGCGATCCCCACGGCCGACCGCGCCTCCTCGAACGAGGTACCCGGGAGGTCTCCCAGGCTCAGGTGGTGGGGCACCACGGCCGTGCGGGTGAGGGGCCGGCTCGCCAGCACCCGGCCGCGCGTGAATTGGTTGTGGACGATCACCCCGAGGCTCGCGTCGACCGCCCGCTCGAACAGGGGATAGCTCCACGGATCGAGCGGCACGCCGGTCGCAAGGCACCGCCGGGCCATGGCCTCGCCCGTCTGGCCATAGGCATAGCGCATCTCGCGCGCATACCCTTCGGAGTCCCCGGCGTAGAGCGTCAAGTCGCGACCAGGTGATGGATCACATATTCATGCAGCACCAGGACACCGGGGTGCTCCAGTAACGTCCGTAGATCGCCGAGTGATAATCCCGGTTGTTGCCGAGCTGATAGACCACGGCGTCGAACCGTCCCCGAGCGAGCAGGCCCGGGAGGGCCTTGTGGCCATGGACCGGGAAGCGGCCCGAGAGCGCGGGATCGGGCCGGAACCCCTCGTCCACGATCAGCTCGATCTCACAATGCTGCCCCAGATGGGGCAGCAGCTCCAAGCTGTAGTCGGCGATCCCCGACTTCATGGGCGGCAGAGGGCTGAACCAGGCGATCCGCATGACGAGGGGATTCTAGCCTCGGTCTCCTACATCAAAACAGCACCCCCAGTTGAAGCGTCAAGAGCTGCTCATCCCCCGAGATCCGGTGGTAGTCCGCCCCGAGCTCCAGCCGGTAGCGGGACGACGGGATCGGGAGCTGGAACCCCAGGCCCAGATTGAAGCCGGGATCACTCGATCCGCTCTTGGGCCAGTAGATGCCAGGCCCGGCCTGGAGGTAGAACGCCGTGCCGGTCGGCAAGGGGAAGAGGACCTGGGCGTTCACCGAGGCGTTGATCCAGTATGGATGCTCGATGCCCGCGGCGGTTTCGGCCGTGAGCTGGGAAAGTCCCACCATCGACTGCAGCCGGACCCGGTCGGTCAGGTGGTACCCGAGGTCGGCCCGCACGTGGATGTTCGCGTCCGACACGTCCGAGAGGTCTCCCAGGGGGTGCGTCGAGCCCACGTGGAAGCTGGCGAGGAACCTGCTTCCGGCGCCGCCAGCACCGCCGGTACCGAGGCTCACCAGGATCTCGTCCGTGTCCGCGAGGCCGCCGCGGTCGGTCACCCGCAGGCGGATGCGGTGGAGGCCCGCGGCGAGGGGCACGTTCAGCGTCTCGCCCGTGCCGAGGGCGACGGGCGTGCCGCTGGTCACGTCGAACCACTCGAAGCTCGTCACGTCGTCATGGGTGCCGGGCGTCGAGTCCGAATCCGCGGAGCGCGAGCCGTCGAGGGCGACCGGATTTCCCGGCAGCACGCGGTCGTCCCCGGCGTCGGCCACCGGATGGGCGTTCATGAGGTCCTTGGTGCGCAGGTCGAAGCCCACCCGGGGATCATTGCTGGCAGAGCTCGATCGCATGGGCCTGGACCGACAGGAGGAACCCCATGACGCTGACGATGTCGCGGGGGTTGTGGTCCTCCGGACAGCCGGGGTGCGGGCTCGGGATGCCGGGAGCCTGGAAGGCCGCACCGAAGGCCGCCGCGATCTCGGCGCCGCTCTGCCCCTCCACGGTCGGTACGGTGATGGAGCAGGTGCCGAGAGGCGAGTGCTCCATCAGGGTGACGCTCCCGCCGGCCGCTCCTTCCGGCGGCGTCTGCAGGCTGATCTTCATGACCTGGAGCCGGCTCAGGACCGGCACACCGATCTCGCCCAGCCGCATGCAGGCTCCAGTGTTCCGGCCGGGGTCCGTGTGCAGGGCGGTGATGAGCTGGCTGCCATTCAACCCCGGTGCCCGGAGCAGAAGCCGCGGCGGCCTCGGGAACTCGTCCTCGGAGGGGCCGGCGTGGCCCGGATCGAGGATGGCCTGGACGCCGTTGGCGGCGCAGGTGGGGCTGGCGGCGATCGCGTCCCGAGCCCGGGCGAGGACCGTCTCGTCCGTCTCGCCCGGCTGGAACGGCACGGCCACGGCGCACAGGGACCGGGTACCCACGTTCCGCTGCAGGCTGGCGACGAGGTGGAGCACACCGCCCGCCTCTCCCCGGTCCGCGGGCAGCTCCGCTTCGGCCAGGGCGAGCTCGCTGCTCCCTTCTCCCGCGAAGCCGGAAAGGCCGAGCTCCACCACGCTGCTCGGCGGATTGTCCAGGGGCGGACAGCCGGTCACCGTGGCGGTGGCGAGCATACCGCCACAGGAGACGGTGACGGTCGAGAGCGGGTCCACGTCGCCATCGCTGTCCGCGTCGTCGTTGCACTGCCCGATGGGCGTGTCCCCCACACAGTCGCCGTTGAGGCAGGCCCAGACGACCTTCTTGCCGCTCCACATGTCGACGAGGCTCGTCTCCAGCACCCCGTCACTGTCCGTGCGGACGGCGCCGTCGATCGCGTCGACCGTGCCGGAGGCGCAGACGCTGCCGTTCGTCTGGAGGATGCTGACGGTGCAACTCGGCTGGTTGGGCAGGAAATTCTGGCCATAGACCGGGATGTCCCAGACGCTGCCGTCGATGCAGCCTTCGAAGTTGCTGATGAACGGCTTCCCCAGCACGAAGGCGCCACGGCCATGGGTGGCGGCGTACAGGCGCCCGCGGGTTTCGTCGAAGGAGAATTCATAGACCGGAACGTTCGGGAGCCCTTGGTTGAAGGGCGACCAGGAGCCGCCGCCGTTCTCGCTGCGGAACAGGCTGGCGCCGTCCGGCCCGCTGTCCAGGCCCAGGAACACGTTCTCGGGTACGCTGGGCTCAATGCTCACCGTGTTGGCCGGCACCCCCACAGGGAGTCCCGTAACCATGGGATTCCAGTTCGTCCCTCCGTTGGTGGTCTTCCAGACCCGCGGGAAGCTGCCAAATCCGGAGAAGGTGATGTAGGCCGTGTCCGGGTCCGTGGGATGAACGGCGATGCGGGTGACCGGCGCGTCGGGCAGGCCGGATTCGATCGAAGGCCAGCACTCGTCGTCCAGGCAAGGGGCCGTATTGGAGCGGAAGACCTGGCCGCCGTAGTAACCGATGTAGATCCGGTCCGGGTTGCTGGCCGACACCGCGATGGCACTGATCACGTTCTGGCCAGGGTTGCTGAGGTGCGACGAATTGCTGCTTCCGGTCACGATCTCGGGCGCGGGGCCGGTGGCCCGCACCGGGCTCACCGGCGTCCAGGAGACCTCGTCCTTGCCTCGCTTGAAGAGACGGTTCGTTCCGAAGTAGAGCGGGTGTTTGCCCGAGCCGTCGGGCGAGGGCGCCTGGATGAAAGGCGCGTAGAAAAGCCGCGGTTCCGAAGACCCGATACCGTTATTGAAATCGGGCGGGTTCGGCCAGAACGTCCCGCCGTCGATCGAGTGGTTCAGCTTGCCGTAATTCGAGCCGGCGTAGTGGATCATCACATTGTCGAAGTCGAGGATGGAATAACCACCATCGCCACAGCAAGGGAAATGTCTCCAACGCCGGCTGCCGGTCCAACGCTGGCCGCCGTTATCCTGACTGGTCCCGATCACGGTTGTCGTCAGCGGAGAGGAGGCGATGCCCTGGAAACCGGTGATCTGCAGGTCGTCGTTTCTCGCCTCCCAGGTCGAGCCGCCGTCGGTGGAAATCGCGAACCCGCCGTCTCCAACCGTATAGGCCCGGTTGGTGGCGATGGGATGGAAAAGGATGTCGCGATGGTCGGAGTGGACGAAATCCTGGCCGTCGCCCGGCGGGGTGGCATCGGAACGCACGGACGTCACATTGCCCCCTCCGCCCTCGGTGAAGCGCCAGATCGAGACCCCGCCCAGCAGGAGGACATTGGCGTTGGCGGGATCGACCGCCAACCCATGGGTGTAGCGGCTGTAGCCGTAGCCGCTCGTGGTGGTCACGGAAAATTCCACGTTGTCCGGATCCCCGGCTTGCCACTCACTCCAGCTCAACCCTCCGTCTTCGGAGCGCCAGATGTGAGGCCGGCAGTTCTGGATCAGTGGGTCCGTGCACAGGCCAAACGTGGCGTAGACGACCTGGGTATCACTTGGGGCGATGGCGATCTCGACATGATCGAAAGCCGTCGTGCCCACGTTGGGCAGAGTCTGGGGACAGTCCGCCGGCGGAATTCCGGCGTTCAGAGGACACCATGTATTGCCACGGTCCGGGGATCGAAACACACCTCGTCCAAGAAACCCCGCGAAGAGAACGTCAGGATTGTCCGGGTGCATCTTGAGATCGGTCGGCTTGGCGTCGTTGGATCCGTTAACGGTGAGCTTTTCCCAGGTCGCTCCCTTGTCGTCGGATCGATAAATTCCGTAACCGCCCGGTGGAGCCGGAGCGGTGACCGTCGATTCCGGCGCGCCCACGGTCACACCACTCGAAAGGGTTACAAAGATCCGCTTGGTGGCGCCCGAAGTGTCGGGATCGAGAACGACGTCGTTGATTGATCCGAACCGGAAATCGAAGGGAGAGCCCGTCCGCTGAGTCCAGGAGAATGTCGAAAACTCACCGCCGCTCTCCTCGCCGATGAGCAGGCCGGCTCCATAGTAGGTGTCCCGCCGGATGGCATTCTCGCCCGTTCCAGCGTAGATCACGCTGCATCCCGCCGCCGTGCAGCCGTCGGGGACGATGGCCCCGATGGCCAGGGAGTCCTCCCGGTCCGACTCGGGCTCCCAATTGGCTCCTCCGTCGAGAGAGTGCCATACACCTCCGGCCGCCGTACCCAGCCAGATCTCGTCCGGATTGTCCGGATTGACGGCGATCGCCGTGGCGCGGCCGGACACACCTCCGGCGAAGAAACCGTCGATGGGCGCCGGGCCGATCGGAAACCAGGTCGTCCCTTCGATGGCAGCGCTGGCCGGAGCAGCGGGCAAGGCGAGAAGCACGGCAGCAGCCGCAGGGAAAAGAATCTGGCAGACTCGTCTCATAGGGCCCTCCTTGGGGCAGTTCTGGCTTGCCTTGACCGGTCAGGCGCGGGAGAGTCCCGTTTCGTTACAGACTGGACTTAAAAGTTATGTTTCGACAGGCCGCTAGAACAACACCCCCAGTTGAAGCGTCAGGAACTGCTCATCCTTGGAGACGCGGTGGTAGTCCGCTCCGAGCTCCAGCCGGAACTGAGATGACGGGATGGGAAGCTGGACCCCCAGACCCAGGTTGAAACCGAGATCGCTCGAGCCACTCTTGGGCCAGTAGATGCCGGGACCACCCTGGAGGTAGAGCGCCCTGCCGGCCGACAGAGGGAAGAGCACCTGGGCGTTGGCCGACGCGTTGATCAGACGCGGGTGCTCGGTGCCCGAAGCGGTCTCGGCCGTGAGCTGCGACAGCCCTCCAAAGAGCAGCAGCCGGAGCCGGTTGGTGATGCCGTAGCCGAGGTCGGCCCGCACGTGAACGTTGGCGTCCGCCTCGTCCGAGAAGTCTCCCAGGGGGTGCACCGAGCCCACATGGAAGCTGCCCAGGAGCTTCCCGGCGATCCCTCCTCCGCCGCCGGCACCGCCGGTCCCGAGGCTCACCAGGATCTCGTCCGTGTCCGCGAGACCGCCGCGGTCGGTCACCCGCAGGCGGAGGCGGTGGAGGCCCGCGGCGAGGGGCACGTTCAGCGTCTCGCCCGTGCCGAGGGCGACCGGCGCGCCGCTGGTCACGTCGAACCACTCGAAGCTCATCACGTCGTCGTGGGTGCCGGGCGTCGAGTCCGAATCCGCGGAGAGCGAGCCGTCGAGGCTGACCGGATTGCCCGGCAGCACGCGGTCGTCCCCGGCGTCGGCCACCGGATGGGCGTTCATGAGGTCCTTGGTGCGCAGGTCGAAGCCCACCCGGGGATCGTTGCTGCACAGCTCGAGCGAGGAGGCCTGCACCGCCAGGAGGAACCCCATGACGCTGACGATGTCGCGCGGGTTGCGGTCCGCCGGGCAGTCGGGGTGCGGGCCGGGAATGCCGGGCGCGTGGACGGCCGCATCCACGGCCGCCGCGATCTGGGCGCCGCTCTGGCCCGCCACCGTGGGCACGGTGAGGGCACAGGTGCCGAGAGGCGTGTGCTCCACCAGCCGGACGCTGCCGCCAGCCGCGCCTTCCGGCGGTGTCTGCAGGCTGATCTTCATGACCTGGAGCCGGTTCAGGACCGGCACGCCGATCTCGCCCAGCCGCATACAGGCGCCGGCGTTGCGCCCGGGGTCTGTATGGATGGCGGTGACGAGCTGGCTGCCGCTCAACCCGGGCGCCTGGAGCAGGAGCCGCGGCGACCGCGCGAACTCGTCCTCGGAAGGGCCGGCATGGCCCGCATCGAGCACGGCCTGGACGCCGTTGGCCGCGCAGGTGGGGCTGGCGGCGATCGCATCCCGGGCCCGGGCGAGGACCTCCTCGTCCGAATCCCCCGGTCCGAACGGCACGCTCACGGCGCACAGGGACCGGGTGCCCACGTTCCGCTGGAGGCTGGCTGTCAGGTGGAGCACGCCGCCTTCTCTACGGTCCGTGGGCAACTCCGCTGCTGCGAGATCGCTTTCGCTCTCCGGGAATCCGGCGAGACCGAGCTCCACCACGGTGCTCGGCGGGTTGTCCAGGGGCGGGCAACCGGTCACCGTGGCCGTGGCAAGCTCGCCGCCACAGATGACGGTGACGGTCGAGAGGAGGTCCCGGTCGCCATCGCCATCCGCGTCGTCGTTACACTCCTCGATGGGCGTGAGCTCGGTGGGCTCGGACCTGTTTTTCAGGCAATCGCCGTTGAAACAGGCCCAGGCGACCTTCCTGCCCTCCCAGAAGTTGACGAGGTTGGTCTCGAGCACGCCGTCGCCGTCCGTGCGGATCGTTCCGCCCATCGCGTCCACCGTGCCGGAGGCGCAGACGGAGCCGTTCGCCTGGAGAATGCTCAGGGTGCAGAACTGGTTGGGCAGAAAGTTCTGGCCGTAGACCGGGATGTCCCAGATGCCGCCGTCGATACAGCCTTCGAAGTTGCTGATGAACGGCTTGCCGAGGACGAACGCGCCGCGGCCGTGAGTGGCGGCGTAGATGCGTCCGCGGGTCTCGTCAATGGAGATCTCGTAGACCGGAGCGTTGGGGAAGCTCCTCGGCGAAGGCCAACCACGTCTCGCCGCCGTTCGTGCTGCGGAACAGGCTCGCGCCGTCCGGACCGCTGTCGAGCCCCACGTACACACGCTCCGGCTCGCTGGGCTCGCTGGGCTCGCTGGGCTCGATGCTCACCGTATTGGCTGGGATGCCGGCAGGCAGCCCGCCAGCCGCGGGGTTCCAGGTCGTCCCGCCGTTTATGGTCTTCCACACCCGCGCGAAGTCGCCGAAACCGGAGAAGGTGGCGTAGGCGATATCCGGGTGCGTGGGATGGACAGCGATGCGGGTGACCGGCGCGTCGGGCAGGCGAGAGTCGATGTCGATCCGAGGCCAGCAGCTACGATCGTCCCCACAGGGAGCCGGATCGGAGCGGAAGACCTCACCACCGTAATAGCCGATGTAAACCCGGTCCGGGTTGCTGGGCGCCACCGCAATAGCGGTGATCACGTTCTGACCGGGATGGTCGAGAGGTGACAGATGAAAGCTGCTCACGGTCAAGATCTCGGTCGCGGCACCGGTCGCCAGCACCGGGCTCACCGGCGACCACAAATCCCCGTCGTTTGTGCTGCGGAAGAGCCGGTTCTTTCCGTAATAAAGCGGGTGGTTGCCGTCGACCGGCGTGGGGCCTTGGACGAAAGGGGCGTACATGAGCCTTGGTTCCGGATCCGGGAACGGAAAGCCATTATCAATGGGGTGCCAGCTCACCCCGCCGTCTGTCGAGCGATGCAGAGAGCCGAAATTCGAGCCGGCGTACATCCTCAACACGTTGTCAAAGTCCAAGAATGAGTAGCCACCGTCGCCGCAGCAACGGAGGTACTCCCAGCGCCGGCGGCCGCTCCAGAGTTGGCCGCCATTGTCCTGACTGGTTCCGATCACGGCCCCGGTCAATGGAGATGAGCCGATACCTTGGAAACCGGTGATCTGTAGACCGTCGTTCCTCGGAGTCCAGGTCACTCCGCGGTCCGTGGAGGTTGCGAACCCGCCGTCGCCGGTCGAATAAACCCGGTGGGTAGCGGTAGGATGGAAGACGATTTCACGGTGATCGTGGTGGATGACGGGCTGTCTTGGCCCCGGTGGCCCTGGTGGCCCCAGTGCGGAGTTGGCATTCGAACGGACGAACAACATGCCGCGGTTGGTGGAACGCCAGAGTGCCACGCCTCCCAGAAGGATCTCCGCGTTGATGGGATCGACCGCCAAGCCATGGGTGTAGCGACTGTAGCCGTAGGCTGGTTCCTCGTGAGCAACCAAAAGCATGTCGTTCGGGCTTCCTGCAAGCTTCAGGGTCCAACTCGTCCCACCGTCCTCGGAACGAAAGACGGCCGGCCGGCAGCTCTGCATCAGAGCGTCCCTGCACATGCCGAACGTGGCGTAGACGATCTGGGGATCACCGGGAGCGATGGCGATCTCAACGTGATCGAAGGTCGTCGTGCCTACGTCGGGCAGGGTCAGGGTCAGGCCGCGGCAGTCCGGCGGCTGTGGAATTCCGGCGTTCAGCGGGCACCATGTGTCGCCTTTGTCGGCCGATCGAAATACACCTCTCTCTAGAAATCCTGCAAAGAGAATGTTGGGATCGCCCGGGTGCATCTCGAGGTCAGTGGGCTTGGCATCGTTGGCTCCATCGACGGTTAGCTTGGACCAGCTCACTCCTTTGTCGTCGGAGCGATAGATGCCGTAACCGCCCGTTGGCGCCGGAGCGGGGACCGTCGCCCCCGACGCACTCGCGGTGACGCCGCTCGACAGAGTCACGAAGATCCGCTTGCTGGCCCCTGAGGTGGTAGGGTCGAGGACGACGTCGTTGATCGATGCGAACCGGAAATCGAAGGGAAAGCCGGTTCGCTGAGTCCAGGAAATTGTCTCGAACTCGCTTACCTCACCGATGAGCAGGCCGGCTCCGTAGTAGGTGTCCCGCCGGATGGCATTCTCTCCCGTGCCGGCGTAGATTGCGCTGCATCCCGCCGCGGTGCAGCCGTCGAGGGCGATGGCCCCGATAGCCAGTGAGTCTTCCCGGTCCGACCGGGGCTTCCAGTTGGCGCCTCCGTCGCGAGAGTGCCATACGCCTCCGGCCGCGGTCCCCAGCCAGATCTCGTCCGGATTTTCGGGATTGACGGCGATCGCCGAGGCGCGGCCAGACACGCCCCCGGGAAAGGGACTGCCGTCGATGGGCGCCGGGCCGATCGGGAACCAGGTCGTCCCCTCGATCGCCGCGCCAGCCGGGACTGCGGCCCCAATGACCATCATGGCAAACAGCTCACGCGCTCGTTTCATGGGATCTCCTCGTGGGCTGTTCATGTCCCACCTGACCCGGTATTCGCGAGCAGACGCAGCTTTCTGACTTTCTGAGAGGAGGATTATACTTCGATCTGCCAGAAATCCGGATAGATCGTGACGAAGCCCACCGCGTTCACCGGCAGCTCCCGGACGAACTGGCCGCCCGCGCTTTCATAACGATAGAGACCCGAATCGATCCGGCGATAGATCTGATCCAGAGGTTCGAGCTGGAAGCTCGGGAAACGCAGCCACGCCGCCCGCACGGGCGCCTCCTCCCCCACGGCAAGATTCAGCCGGCGGATGGGCAGGAGGTTCGTCGACGGGCTGAAATTGAGATCGAGATCCGTACAGCCGTCGACCTCGGGACACTGCTTGCCGTTGAGCCACCACTGGCCTTCCGGGTCCACGGAGCATTCGACGGCGATCGTTTCATCGCCCACCCAACCGGTCACGATTCCGCCCTTGGTCTGCCACTGCGGATCGCAGACGATTCGATAATCGAGACAGCACGGCTGGCCTTCGTGCAGGAAGGCCGCGGTCCCTTCCAGAAGCCAGGAGGCTTCCTGCTCCACCAGCCGCGCGGATTCATGGCCGGGCTTGTCCAACCTGCGCCAGAGGATGATCGAATTGTTTCTCATTGAATCGGCGCTCATTTTTTATCCGTCAGGTTTGCCAGAGCGGCCTCCAACTCGGGCCTCAGCTCGTCCGGCGCGGCCACGCAGAAGCCCAGGTCGCGCAGCAGCCCGTCTTCCAGGCCGTAGATCCAGGCGTGGACGTCGAGCGCCTGGCCGCGCCTCCACGCGTCCTGCACGACGGTCGTCTCGCAGACGTGGACCGCCTGTTCCAGCACGTTCAGCTCACAGAGCCGGTCGACGCGGGCCTCCGGATCTCCCGCGTCATTCATGAGAGCCTGATACTTGGTACACACGTCCTGCACGTGCCGCAGCCAGTTTTCAATCAGCCCCAGCTTCGCGTCCTCCAGGGCCGCACGCACGCCACCGCAGCCATAGTGGCCGCAGACGATCACGTGCCGCACCTTGAGCACGTCGACGGCGAACTGGACCACGGAAAGACAGTTGAGATCCGTGTGGACCACCACGTTCGCCACGTTCCGGTGGACGAAGATCTCGCCCGGGAGCACATCGACGATCTCGTTGGCGGGCACGCGGCTGTCGGAACAGCCGATCCACAGGTACTGCGGCGCCTGCTGGGACGCCAGCCGGGCGAAGAAGTCCGGCTGGCGCTCCTTCATGCCGGCAGCCCAGCGGCGGTTCCGCTCGAAGAGATGGGAAAGTTTTTTCAAGTCGGCCTCTCTCAGGGATCTCGCCTCCGCCAAGCCCCCTTTGGCTGGCGGAGGCAGGGACCTTCTGCGGGCGATTATATCGAGCGGGCGAGGCCGATCCAGTGTCGCCTCCAGGCTTCAGCGACGGCGGAGCCGCTCGCTGCCAGGCTCCCCCTAGTCCAGGGCCCAGCTCACGGTGCAGGCGGCCTGGCCGCTGCCACCTCTGTGCTGATTCTGTACTCGAATGCTGGAGGTAAAGCGGATGTTCATCGGGATCCAGCCGGTACGCGTGTCTCCATTGACATCGGGAGCACTGTCGGACACGTTGATCGTCTGGGCAGTTGCGCCATCGACCGTGAAGATGAGGTTCGATCCGACGCCGTTGACGTAATGGCAGGAGACACCCTTGACATTCCCGGAAACCGAGGACTGGTTGATGATGTCAGCGGTGGAGCCGCCATAGAAGACCGCCGCAGCGCTCATCCGGGGCTTTGTGTTCCCGTCGTCCGCAGCGAAGGAGACCGAGGCCATGAAA
Source organism: uncultured Acidobacteriota bacterium (assembly GCA_963832495.1). Classification (GTDB taxonomy): domain Bacteria; phylum Acidobacteriota; class Thermoanaerobaculia; order Multivoradales; family UBA5704; genus DATARR01. Next base: position 275,915 of record CAWHUF010000011.1, read on the forward strand.
GAAGTGAACAGGAGGGACAGGATAGCGAGCTTACGGTTGGTCTTCATATCGCTCTCCTTGAAGGTACAGCTCAGCCGGCTCCTTTGCCGGCGCTGTCCTTTGAGGAGTGCTAAAGATTCAGATTCCATTTCGTGTCCCGCTGAATAGAGTCTTTCGCACAATACTTTAGTAGAGACCCGAGAAAGATCGGATCTCTCCTCCGCCCGGGCCAATCTACAGCGATCCCGACACGCCCGAAGACCGCGCGGCTTCGGGACAGGGATCCCTTTCACGAGGAAGGAGAACTCTCATGAAAAAGCCGCATCTCTGGATCCTTCTCGTGGCCGCCGTGCTCGTGGGCACGCTCCCCGGCCATGCCATCTCCCAATTCGGCGTCGAGGACGGCGGTCTCCTGCGGATCGACCGCGACGCCCGCCTGGAGGCCATCTCGCTTCCTGTGCGCGCCATCGCCAGCTTCGGGCTGGCTGGGGACCGCGTCCTCGTGGGGGCAGAGCCGCGCCAGGAGGCGGACGGCTCCGAAGCAGGAGGCGGAATGAACCTCTGGTCCGTGGCGCTGGACGGCAGCGACCCCCGGCGCCTCACCCGGGGTCGGAACATGCTGCGGACTGTCTGGAGCGGCGCCGCCCAACTCATCGCCGTCTCGACCCGCGACATGGAGATCCAGTTGCTGGACCTCGACGGCCGGGTGGTCCGCACGATCGCGCGCGGGGCCTCGCCGGCCTTCTCGCCGGACGGCACCCGCCTCGCCTACGCGAGGGTACCCAAGGCCTGGCGGCCGGGAGAGCTGCCGGGCGGGTTCGACCTGCACGTCGTGCACCTCGCGACCGGCGCCGACCGCGAGCTGACGGCCGGCTACGACGATGCCGAGCCGATCTGGACGCCGGACGGCCGCTTCCTCCTCTTCCTCTCGGGCGGGCGGACCGGCCTGACCTCGTTCTGGCGGATCGACGCCCGGGGCGGCGAGCCGCGGCAGGTGACCAACGCCGGCCGAGCCTCAGCGGCTGGCGAGCCGTGCCCAATCCCTCGGCCAACCTCGAGGCCCACTGGTCGGCTGACGGCTCGATGCTGCTCTACGGCTCCCACACCACGCGGGAAGGCGAGGTCATCGTGCTGGAGCTCGACCGCTCCTGGAACGCGGTCGAGGCGCGCGACCTGGGCCAGGGCCGGTCTCCCGCCTGGAGCGAGAGCGGCGCGGCCCTCGTGGTCCGGCCGGGAGCGAACGGTCCCACCGTGCAAGAGCTGCCCGTTCGCGGCGAGGGCGTGCGCAAGGCGATCGCCGGGGGGGATTCGCCGTCTCCCGACAAAAGCACGTGGCGGCCGGGACGCGACGTGAGGTTCCTGGCCGAGGCGCCCGAGACGTCCGAGACCCCCGATCCGGCGGCGAAGCACCATACCAATCCACCCTTCTTCCGGTACCCGCTTCCCTACCATCCGAACGGCCCCCGCTACTATTACGACCACAACCGTTCCGCCGGCTGGATCGCGAGCTGGAAGTGCGATGGCGAGACCTATGACAACCATACGGGCAGCGACTTCCCGGCTCCGTGCGGCACCGCCATCGCCGCCGGCCAGCACGGGTACGTCTTCTCCCGCAACGACGGCTGCCCCAACTTCGGGTTCTTCGGCAACACCTGCGGCGGCGGCTACGGCAACTACGTGGCCATCGATCATGGCTATGGCTGGATCAGCATCTACGCCCACATGCAGCTCGGCACGCCGGTGGGCTTCGGCCCCGTAGGCTGCGGCCAGTACATCGGCACCTCCCAATCCTCGGGCAGCTCGACAGGCTGCCACCTGCACTTCGAGCTGCAGCTCAACGGCTTCCACGGCGATCCATACGCCGGCCCCTGCAGCGGCACGGTGAGCCTCTGGTGCAACCAGAACGGTGACGGCCCCGGCTTCCCCGGACGCATCTGCTGCTGAGCCGTCCTGGCACTTCCCTCGCCCTGGATTTCAATTCAGGGCGAGGCTCCACGCCCTCACCGGCCGAATTCGAATACCGTCTCTCTCTTTTGCGTTCAAGGCTTGCACACTTTGAATGTCGGAGTAGCTATGTAGCTCGGTTGGTAGGTGCCCGGGCCCTGTATGTACTTCAGAACAGCGGTGGCAGTAGAGGGAGTAGCACAGCATGCGGAAGCTCTTGGCATCAACATCAACCTCAAATCCGAAGGTCCCAGAGACTGGAAGCGTAACCTGATGGACACCACCTGGCTGCGTGGATGTGTAGATAGTTCCCCATGGGACCGGGTCAGTTTTGTTAGGGTCAAACGTATAGACGCTTATCATTGTGAACTGATTAGTTTGCGGGTTATAACATTGCGTTTCTGGAACAGTGATTTGGGCAATTTTGCCGCTTGTTCCCGCTGGGGAGGGGGTGTTTGTGCTGTTGCAGCCCTGACAACTCGTGATGAGACCCCCCCAGGGAAATCAGAATCGTGCAGACCCAGAGCTGCACGGCTGAAGAGTGGCGCTTCTTGGCTACGGCGGCCATTGCCTCGACGGCCGTTTCGGTCCCGGGTGCCGCTTGAACATCAGGAGTTGCTGCTGCAGCCACAGTTCTGGCGTTTCCAGTACCTTGATCTATCATATGAATCTCCTCTCTTTCCGTAACCAGGGCATCAGCCTGCGGCCTCAGCCCTGGGCTGGAGCTCCGCGCCGATCCTCTCCGGCACTGATCTGGATAGATCTCGAAGGTCTCGCGGAGGTTTAGTTCACTGAACAGAGAGGCGTTGCGCCGGCTGATTGAGGCACTCCCTCGCCGAGCGTGACCGGCACGAGCCCGATGCGGTACTCGTCGAAGAGCCCATGGCGGATCAGCGTGGCGGAGAAGTCGGCGCTGCCGAAGACGAAAAGATCCTTCCCCGGCTGCTCTTTCAGTCGCGCCACCGCCTTTCCGGCGTCCTCCTTCACCAGCGTGCTGTTGGCCCAGTCGGCGCGCTCGAGCGTGCGCGAGAACACGTACTTTGGCACCGCGTTCATGAGCTCGGCGGTCTCGCCCTTAGGGCCCGCAACGAAATAACCGTCTCATGTCCGAATTTTCGACCCAGGTTCTACAAGCAACCTCTTATACACATCTTTTGCCGAGTCGCTCGATCGTCTTCGCCCTGCAGGGGCGGGAGTTGCCCAGCCCGGGGCGTCAGCCCCGGGGACCGGGAGCCGCGAATTCCCGAGTCCCGAAGGGCCGACAGACCCGGTGCTTGTCAGGCCTGGCTTGCGGGGAGCGTCTCTGCCGGCCCTCCGGGACTTGGACGGGGGAGGGTGCCCGGTTCCCCGGGGTTGACACCCCGGGCTGGGCAACTCCCGCCCTGCAGGGCGAAGACGGATCGAGCGACTCACCGTAACTTGGCGGAAGGAAATGTGTATAAGAGGGTGGTTCTACAAAGGGGGGAGGTAAATTCGGTATATGGAGCGTTTATCTTGTGACGAGCCCTTAGCGGTGGGCCAGTGCGCCGCCATGCCCTCGTAGGTGCGACGGCCGAAGAGAAGCGCCTCCACCTCTCGGCCCTGCTCGAGCGAGAATCGCTTAAGCTCATCGCCCCAGGCGTACCCGTGCCAGTCGAGGTCCCACGGCTGCGGACCCTCGAACATGCCGTCCAGGGTCATCAAGTTCCACATGATGAGCTTGCCCATGACTGCTTCTCCTGAGGGTAGGAAATTCAAACGACCTTCGGCGATATTCGGCTCCAAGGGAAGGGTATGGAAGGCGGAGAAGCGGAGTCAAGAAAGTTAGAGGGAGTGAAGCGGAGAGATCCCGGTTGCCGATCGGGTCACGCGAGAGCACGAGGACACCGGCATGCGAGTGCCAGCTCAACGAAGCGTCTCTACTCACCAGGCACTCTACTTTGACTGGCGATCAGGCTGGTTTGACGGGAGAGTAAGGAGCAGTGCGCCGAGCGCGACTCCAAGGCCGAAGATCTTAATGACGAGGACCCAACTACTCGGGATAGGAGCAGGATCCAGCTCTCCCCGCATGAGTGCTTGGTGGTGGACGGATGTGCTGCAGTAGATCATGCCCAAGGCAAATGCCCAGGCTGATGCGAGAACTGATCGACCCTGTTCGTTGAAGGGAGGGCGGGTTGCCCAGGCACCGGCGAGTAGGAAGCCACCCAAGAGGAAGTCGTCGAGGAACGCTGGTGGGTACTGCCACCAAGTTCCCCACCGACGCAATACTTCAAGGGCAGGAGTCAGTACGCCAAAAAGGATGGCGAGGGAGCGGCTCACTTTGAGGCGAGAAGTCATAGGCGAGCTAGAAGGAGCGTCCGGTTTACTCTTACGCGATGCTAGAGCAGTCAGTGCGATGTTTCTGACGGCAGCAACGGTTATGGGCCTAAGCGGCGCCCTTAGGCGTCCGCTTGAGGCCCCGGGTTCGGCGACTACCACCATTCACTCTAACTCCAGTTAACAGAGATTCCAGTAGCTTCGGATGATATCTGGACATTACCTGAGCCAAATGTGACCCGGGCCAGAGTTCGAGCCGCAATGCACTTTCAGAGGATGAGTTGTGCTTCTCGACGAGATCAACAGCCGATGTCGTGAAGGTACCGCTTGTGGCAAACGCAAGTATGTCTACCCGAGGTGGCTCCAGTAGTCTTATTGTTTGTTTGGCTGAGGCGATTTCCTGGGCCGAGATCCCCTTGCGCAGCCAGTGTTTACACTGAACGATCAGCCTGCGCCTAATCGTTCCTAACAGCGGATCCGCCTGCATGTGCAATGCAGACAGATCCCGGCCGCGGTCAGGAGCATTTGTAGCAGTAAGCCATCGTACGTCTTCAAGAGAGGGAATAGCTGAAAGAAGTTGAAAAACGAGACTCTCAAACTCAGAGGCGTCCAGTGAACTCCAGTTAAGGCCCCACAGTGGCTGCGGCAGGTTGCTGCGATCTATTTCCACCCCCATCCGCTGCGTTAGGCCAGACGAAGGCCCGTCCGTGGAATCCAATGCGAGAATTACCTGATGAGATCTATACCTTGTTTCCGGATCTTCCTCCAATAGGAGCTTGGCACTGTGAATCGCTCTTAGATCCTCCTTGGAGGGAGGCCCACTGAATTCGAAAGGAAGTTCACGAGCTCTCTCTACAAACCTTCTAGCATAGCCTGTAGCTTCAGCAATGGACTGCGCAGGGCCTGCCTCAACCGTGCTTATCTCCCCTCGTAAAGTTTTCAGACTTTGGATTACATCGATTAAGCTGTACTTGGTCTTCTCGAAGACAGCTGAGGCGCCTGCCCTCAAAGCCGCTTCTCTTTTTCTCTCAGTCAAGGCCAGGCCATAGACAGCCAAACCAACCTTATCTCCATAGCGCTCATGGAGATGAGAGACATATGCCAAGCCTGGAATCGGAATTAGACCCTCTCCCCAACCATCCTGTGGAATAATGGGATCAACCAAGATCCAGTCAGGAAGAATTTCGGAACTAGAAAGCCACCTCTCAGCCTGAGCGCAGGTCTGTACAGAGGCAACTCTGATGTTTCCTAGGCTCTTTGGATTCGGAGGTGAGTCGTCGTCGACCCAGAGAATGTGCATCACGTTTGCCTCCTATGCCGTCACCATTCTGAAGCCTTGACGCCGAACGCCTGTGGCCCTAAGCGCGCGGGCCGCCGTTACCACTCAAACTGCAAGACAGCAACGCCCTTTGCTCTACCACCACCAGTAGATACTGCGCCAGCCGTCCGCTTGAGGGCCCGGGTTGGGCGGCCTGTCTTTGTTTCTTCTTCAATTGTACCACGGTCTGGACAGGGACGTTCAAAGGGCAAGACGCTTTGGACCGAGCCGCTGGCAGGCTATAGATGGTTTTAAATGAGCAACGGGCCTGCCTCTCGCCAGCTTCTCCCGGAGCCGCAAACGTTGCCGGCAACCTTGCGCAGAAAGACCGTCCCGTAGGAGGACCAGGACCCGGGCGGCTCAAGCTGTCGGACGCGAGACACAGACGGTCTGGAGTGGAGAAGGAGGCCCTCGGCGTTTCCTATCCCGCACCGTCCCACCGAGGCCACTGCGGCCAAACGGTGAAGCCCACACCGCCCGAGCTCGAAGGCAAGATCGTCACCGGTCAACTTCTCGAAAAGGGCAAGCACCGCTGGCACGGGCAGGAGGCTCCGCGTGCGGGAGGAACCTTCGGACGCGGGAGACAACGCCCTGGAGGGTGAACGCCGAGCCACCTCAGAGGGTAATCGAAGAGACTGTTCGCAGGCTGTGAACGATTCTCGGAGGTGCGGTAGCCGAAGCGAAGAGATGCAGACCTTTCAGTAACCCCAACCCTCGACTACCAGGTTTCAGGGCACAACCCTCTCCTCACGGAAAAACAACAGAAAAAACCAGGACGCCCAGTCGCGGTAGGGACGCCGAAGCGCCCCCCGCACAGATCCCGGCGTGCGGTTTGCCCGCACCGGGCTCTTCGGTAACCCTCGCTTCCGCACTAACCAACCCCGGCAAGCACCATCTGCCGATGCCGACTCTCCGTGATCCGGGGCTCCGCCAGAGGAAATCGCTCTACCAAGGCGCTGAACTTCTCCCAGCTCATCCGGCTCTTCTGACTCCGCCTCCCCAGCCACTTCTTCAGCAGCCGTCTGGCTTGATAGAAGAATGCGCACAGGCTCCTGGAGTTGCCGATCACTCCGTAGTAATTATAGTGCCCACGAAGCCTTGCGTTCAACGCCTCGGTCAACTGACGAACCGGCAAGTGACGCTCTGCCTTGAGCCACTCGGTCACCCGGGCCAACGCCGACCGAAGCCGCTTGCACGACGTCCGGCAGGTCACCCGCGGCACTCCCTTGTGGTCAACCACCCAGCGCCACTCGAACCCGAGGAAGTCGAACCTCTCCGAGCTCTTGCCCAGGTGGAATCGGCTGAACCGGACCATCCGGCTCTTTTCCGCCGAAAGCTCCAACCCGTACTTCGCCAGCCGCATGGGCAGCACCCGGAGAAACCGATCGGCCTCCTCATACCACTGGAACGCGAATACCACATCGTCCGCGTACCGGCACATGAAGGCCCGAACTTTGCACCGGGGCTTCACTACATCCTGAAACCAAAGGTCCAGCACGTAATGAAGGTAGATGTTGGCGAGGACGGGCGCAATGCTACTCCCTTGCGGACAGCCCGTGTCGGGGTGGAGCACCTTCCCCCCTTCTTCCAACACCCCTGCCTTGAGCCATTTCCAGATCAGCCGCAAAAACGGCCGATCTTCAATCCGCAGCTCCAGCATCTGCATGAGCTTGTCGTGATCGATCTGGTCGAAGAACCCCTTGATGTCGATCTCGATCACGCAATTGTAACAACCAAACTGTAGCTCTTGCTTCAGCGTCCGCACCGCTTCACGCGCATTCCGGCCGAGTCGATAAGCCCAACTGCACGGCAGAAAGATCGGCTCATAGATGGCGTTGAGGATGCGGGAGACTGCGATCTGGAGGAGCTTGTCCTCGACCACAGGAATTCCCAGCGGTCGAGTCTTACTACTCCCTTCCTTCGGAATGTGGCGTCGCCGGACCAACCGCGCCCGGTAACTGCCCCGCTTCACACGATCCCAGAGGGCTCGGACGTTGCCACCCAAATCCTTCGCGTAGTCTCGGGCCGAGACCCGATCTACGCCGCTGGCAGCTTTCTTGTTGACTCGCTCCCAGCAGGACAGAAGGAACACAACCGTCAGCAGTCCAAAGAGATTGCGGAAACGGTGATGCTCGTCAGAACTGGCCTTGTTCGCTATTCCCCGCAGTGAGGTTGGCATGAGTTGCCCAGCCTGTCGTATCTGGCTCATGTTTCCTTTGCGGGCTACGGGTTACCGTCAGCCCCTTCCCCATGTGAACGGCTCTCCCGTTCTCGGAGTACTATGAGCTGATCCGACTCCCCATGGACCTTCGGTCTCCCTTGCCTTCTCGGTTCAGGTCGCCTACCTGTCATTTCTCATCGCTCCTCGTTTAGGTGCCAGACGTTCTCTCTGGGTCCGGGTTTCCCCTTCAGTGCCTCGTCGGCCTGGCGCCTTGCGATCGATCTCTGAGAGTGCAGGAATCCATGGGGTCTCCCAAGTTCTTCGACGCTTCTCTCCATGCATGCCATGTCCTGATGACCCCGGCAGGCCTCCGGAATCTCACCAAAGCGATTCCTTTGCGTGGGCTTCTCGATTACGTACCCGATGGCCGCCTGCATCTTCAACCGCCCTTTCGGAGCTGTGCCAGACTTTAGGGAGGTGCGGTCTCCCTTACGGCCTACATGGTTCCCTGTGTACGCTTCAAACCTTTCGTTCAGCCAGTCTTTCGACTCGCCTCCTACGGGCCTGCAACACTCGGTACGGGTGGCTGGTTAGGCCTTACCCGACAGGGACTCACACCCTGCAAGAAGAGCCAAGCTTGTCTTGGCGCACACGCCTGTGGCGGTGAGCGCGCGGGAACCGCGTTGTTTGCGGTTTCCGTCCGCTCGACCGCCCGGGTTGGCCGCACTACCGATACGTTGCGATATTTGTATGCGGCTTCTCCTCTGCAGCTACTGCTCCAATTCTACCCCGAGCGCCGCGCTATGGCTAGACGTTCCGCTATACGCAAAGGCCAGTTTGGTGCCGGAGCGTAGCGGAGCACCAAGCTGGCTCGGGTTGTACCACATACGCTGTGGACAAAGATGAGGCTCCAAAGCTGTTTGGCATCGGAGCGGAGCGGAGGTGCCAAGCAGCTAACACGCCTATCGTTCGACGGAGGGCCATCTTCTCTAATCGGCTTGGATCTAGTAAGGTGGCGAGGTAGCAGGAACTCTGGCGACCTGAAGGGAGTCTATATTGGTCATGGACAGGACGAGCCACCGTACGCCGGAGGTGAATTTGGATCGCAGGCCACCTGCTGTAAACCTTCGGCCCTATCGAATACCAAGCCTCAACACGCTCTGTTCGGAGAGGCTGCCATGGCCGCTTGGTCCACCCGCCTTCGATCAACCAGCGGCTCACGCGACCGTGCGCCGCAAGTACGTAGACGAAAGGAGAGGTGTAATGAAAAGGATGATTCAGAAGAAGCTCACCCTCAACAAAGAGACGCTCCGCAACCTGTCGGAGCGCGAAATGCAGGACGCCATTGGCGGCGGCCCCACCTTCACCGGCTTTTGTTGCTCCGGCGGAGCCTCTAGCTGCTGCACCGATAGCTGCAGGCCCTGCTAGCAGAGCTTGATTTCCTGTGCCGGTCGTGGCTGTAAACCTCAGCTCCGACCGGCACGTTCCCGTTTTCTCGGAGCCTTCGGATGTGGCAAGCGATTATCGACCCTGAAGCCCGCCAGCGCTACTGGAGCGCCATCGAGAAGATCGAACGCGATCTCCTCAAGGTCTCGGTGCCCGGCGCCTCCACCGGGCCGGCTGGCGAGAATCCGCTTCTCGCCAGCGGTACGTCCGGTCTGGCCCTCTTCTTCGCTTACTTCGACGCCACCCGCCAAGACACAGAGGCGGGCGATCACGCAGTCGAGCTTCTCTGCCGGAGCATTGACGCGCTGGCGCAACTGACGCTTCCCCCCTCCCTTTACGGTGGTTTCTGCGGCGTCGGTTGGGTGGTCGCGCACCTGACCCGGGAATTCTACGAAGGAGACGACGATCTCACCAGCGCCATCGACGTGGCTCTGCGCAAGCGGCTGGATAGCGCTCCCGACCAGTTGCGCCACGAATTGGTCGATGGGCTCTCCGGCTTCGGGCTCTATCTGCTCGAACGGCTCCCACATCCCGATGCAGTTGAGCTCATCGACAAGATTCTCGACCATCTTGAGTCGTCGGTGGAAGAGTCGCCGGACGGCTGCGCCTGGTTCACCTTACCCGATTGGATCCCACTAGGGCAGCGCGACAACCTTCCCAAGGGCTGTTACAACCTCGGTGTGGCCCACGGGGTTCCCGGCGTCATCGGATTCCTTGCAGCAGCGCGGCGCGCCGGACTCTCCGACTCGCGCATTCCACGGCTCGCTGAGGGCGCGGTCCGTTGGCTCCTTTCCCATCGGTTGCCGGTCGGCGGCGACTCCATCTTCCCCGCCCTTGCCGTTCCAGGCAAGGAACTCAAGCCGACCCGCACTGCCTGGTGCTATGGCGACATCGGCATCGCCTCCGTCCTGCTTTCCGCAGCGCGGAGCTTCGACCGCCCCGACTGGGAGGACGAGGCTCTCGCCGCCGCCCGCCTCGCGGCCCGCCGGCCGCCTGAGTCCGCGATGGCAGTTGACGCAGGACTCTGCCACGGTACGGCTGGGCTCGGCCACCTCTTCAACCGGATGCACCAAGCCACAGGCGACTCAGAACTCAGGGAAGCCGCTCTCACCTGGTACCAGCGCACTCTAGACATAAGGCGGCCCGGAGAGGGGATCGCCGGGTTTCTCGCGTGGACCGATACCGAGACTGTCAACCACCACTCATGGCAAAGCGCCCCCGGCTTCCTAATGGGGGTCGCCGGCATCGGGCTCGCCTTGTTAGCAGCGGTGTCGGATATCGAGCCGGCCTGGGACAGAGTGCTCTTAGCCTCGGCCCGGAAGCCCGCAGAGGGACGGTCATTAATGCCCGTCGAGCCTGGGCTTGCGGCGCTGTAATTTACCTGCCACAGAACGGCCAACCGCCTAGTTCAACTGTATACGCACATTTCCCGTTTCCCTAAACTGCCTTACCGTCAGACCAGGATTCGAAGGGAAGACAGCCGCTGCCGAGGCAACTTATTGATTCCATGGAGGTTTCATTTTACGCTTCCTTCTAATGCTCGTCAATACAGGCAGTGGTTGTCGGTAAGGCAACTTGCGTGGATTGCTCGGCAGGAGGTACAGGATCCAGCCACGCAAGCCAGGGAAAGTCCTGTAGGGATAGGAGTTAGGACTCCCCCTTAGAGGTCGCAGCCCCCTCAGGGATCAGCATGCCGCGGAACGTTATACGACACGGTAAGGATTCCAGGACGGGGTATTTGGATGGCCCTGATGTCGTTGTATGTCCATGGTTTAGCGAGGCAGAACGGCCCGGAGGGCGAAGGCTGCTTCTACGCTCGGAGGCGACAGATAAGCCTCTCCATCGCTGGCTTGGGGCTGGCTGCCCCACCTTTGCCAGATTGTGCCTTGCGGGGCGCCACGACCTGTCTGACAAGGAAGAGTCAAGTGGCCGGCAGGGATGCCGGCGGTCCCGGGGAGGCACCACGCCGGACAGGGCAATTCTGCGGTGACAGGCCTTAAGTTGGCGCATAGCATCCTTAGATGATGCGTACTATCGATAGCTGACGCATACTATCCATAGATGACGCGTAGTACCCCCAGCTGATGCGTACTACCCCAGGATGACGCATAGCATCGATGTTTGACGCATACTAAGGATAGTACGCGTCAACTTATCCATAAATGACGCATAGTACGCTTAGATGACGCGTACTATCCGCAGATGACGCGTAGTGTCGGTAGATGGCGCGTACTATCCCTAGCTGACGCATACTATCCCTGGATGGCGCGTAGTATGGATAGGATGGGACGGTGAAGGAGACGGGCGACCGTCCCATGGGACGAACCGCCCGTTTCCCGGTGAATGAGACGCCCAGCCCCGGGGCTCACCGTCTTATTCGGACCGGCTTCAGCTCAGGGAAGAGCCGCCGGCACCGGCCGCACGACCTCGACCCCGCCCTTCCAGAGCTTCCGCGTGGCCTTGATTAGAGGCGATCTCATAAAGGCCACCGCCCTCGCCTGGATTGAAATCCAGGGCTACCGACTGTGACCCCCTGCGGGGGCGCAAATGCGGTCCCGCCAGGGACCACCGTTGGTAGCCCTGGATTTCAATCCAGGCGAGGGCGGTGGCTGAACATATGAGACCGCACCTACTGGCGGCGGTGCGGCGGAAGCCGATGCTCACGAAAGAACGCCCACATCTGGCTCGTCGCGTCAACGCCGTTGCTGGTGAACCCGGCCAGCCCTTCCGGCATCGGCTTGCCGCCAGGCCAGGTGTGGCCACCGCCCTGGACCGTGTAGAGCACCACGGCAGCGTCGTCAGCACAGCTCGTGTATTCGAGCCGGGTGACATCCGTAGCAACCACGGATTCGACGGGGTTCGGTCCGCACTGGTTTCTTCGAGCCCAATTCGACGTCCAGGTGGGGATGCTCGGCAAGACAACCGGGTCCGGAAAGACCGGCGAGCGACCGCCATGGTAGGGAGTCAACGCATCAGCGGTCCCATGAAACGCGATCATCGGCACCGGTCGAGGGTCCGTACACCAGCTCCAGGGCAGTGAGTGAGCCGCCGCCACCATCCCGACCGCCGCGATCCGATCGGACAGCGTGCAGGAAAGGACGAAAGCCATGCCTCCGCCATTGGAAAGCCCGTTGGCATAGATCCGCGCCGGATCGATGTTGTAGGCCGCCTCCAGCGTATCGATCAACTCGGAGATGAATCTGACATCGTCCAGGAGACCGGTTCCGTGGTCCACGCTCCAGGCCCTGGGCGCGCCACTTCCCGCCGGGTAGACGACGATGAACCCTTGGCTCTCGGCCAGCCGGTTCCACCCGCTCATGTCCCTCTGATGGGCCGGCCATCCTCCCCCGCCGTGCAGGCTGATGACGAGGGGCGTCGGCTGGGAGCGGTTGTAGCTGCTTGGGACATAGAGCAGATACTCCCGCCTCTGGCCCGACAAGACCATGGCGCCGCTCGTTCGATTCAGGAAGTAGAAGGACCCCGAGGCCAGGAGGGCCGACACCACGGGCAAGCCGAGAACCAGCACTGCGCGGACGGCCATCCTCCCAGGATTCATCGCCGTCCTCGACGGCCACCCATGCCGGTTCCCCGCGAGCGCCAGTGGCGCCGCGGAGAGTCGCGCCAATGGGATGGCCAGGACCGCGACCAGCGCCAGAAAGTAGCGCGGGATGAGCGGTGTGGTGACGAGCCATGCGAGCAGGCCGTAAAGAGCGAGCACGACGACGAGCCAACCGGCCGCGACGGTCACGAGCGTGCGGTCGTTGAGCAGCCGCTGGCGACGGAGCCGCGTGGCGATCGAGGCAGCGGCGGACAGTTTGAGGCCGATCAGGGCAGCGGCGATCCAGGGCAGAGCATTCGTGGCCAAGGCCATCACGTACAAAGAAAGGATCCATCCGGCGATCGGCCCGAAGACGACGAGATACGACAGGACGAACAAAACGCTCGATTTGACGACCCATTCGCGGCCGGTCAGGCCGAGGTACAGATTCTGCACGAGCTGCTTCCACGTCAACCCGAACAGTCCCAGGAATACCAGCAGCACGATCGCGACAGCGCGGAGCGTCCCTTCGGCTTCGATCCACCGAATTGTTCGTTCGATCACCACCGGCCAGGTCGAGGAGAGAGTGAGCGCGAACGGGATGGCGATCACGACCAGCAGCCACGCGGCCAGCGTGCTCCAGAGCGCCACTTCGAGCTGGGCGGCGACGAGCGCGGCGCTGGTCAACGGCCGCGTCGCATCGTAAGGCGTCACGCCCCAGGAAGCGCGTCCATCGGGACTCGACTTGCTGACCGTCGCGGCGGCAAAAGCGGCCATGAAGGGCGGAGTGAGCAGCACGCCGAGAAGCGTGTAGAAGACGAGCTCCGGCCGGTCGTCGCCGGCGACGAAAAGAAGGGCCAGCTCGAACGGCAGCAGGAGGCCCATCCATGCCGGTAGCCGCCAGCCCTGCCGCCGCCACTCGAACCACGCTTGAGCGCGGGCGGGCGAAGAAAAATGGGCTCGCCGGCGCGGCAGGAGATCGGCGATCTGTCCGGGCCGGGCGAAGATTCCCCGCCAATCGGGTACGTCGCCGCGGCGAGCCCGCGCAACGGCAAAACAGGCGGCGAGATAGGCGAGCGGAAGCTGCGGCGCCAGGAAGGCCATCATCTGGGGCTCGGTGGCTTCGTAATGGATCGCCAGGAGAACGACGGCGTCCAGCGAAACCAGCCACAACACGGCGACGATCACACGCAGCCCCGGCAAACCGTAGGGCATCCACATCAGCACCTGCGTCCAGGCGAGAAAGGCCGCGGCCAGCAGTCCCGGCCAGATCAAGGGCAAGTCGACTCCAAACGGCAGCAGTACGAGCAGCACCGTTGCCAACCACAAGCTCGCCATGGCCGCCGCGCCATAGAGCATCGGCCAGCCCACGAGCGCCCTGGTCGTCACCGGCAGGGTGAACATGCGGGCGGGAAAAATCGATTGGCGCGCGGCCAGGTCCCCGGCAAGGCCGAAGCTGAATACCGCCAGGAAGTACATGAAGATCAGGGAAAAGGGCCCGATCAGCACGGCTGCCGTTTCATTGGGAGTATCGAGCTCGATGGGCTCCCACGGTCCGGGGATCAGGAGCTTGATCGTCCCCAGGACGAGCGCGTAGACGGCCAGCGCGATCAGTGCGAAGCGATGCCCTTGGCGAAATTCCCAGGCGAATGCGCGAGAGCGGGCGAACGCATGATCTACGCCTCGGAGCCTGGCGCCGCGGGTATCCGATTGGGCGCCGACCTGGGCGACGAAAATCTCGTCGAGAGTGGGGACACGCTCGCCGACGCGGTGCGATTCCTTGATTTCGCGCAGCGGCGCGCTCAGCGCGATCGTGCCCTGATGGATCATCGTGACGTGATCGGCGACCTGCTCCACTTCCTCCAACAAGTGCGACGAAAAGAGCACCGTGCGGCCTTCATCGGCGATGGTGCGAACGACGGCGCCGAGAATGTCGCGGCGAACGATGGGATCGAGGCCGGACGACGGTTCATCCAGCACCAATAATTCGGGCCGATACGCCAGCGCGATGAGCAGTCCCGCCCGGGCCTTCTGCCCCTTGGAGAGGTTCCTGATTTTCGCCGCGGGGTCGAGTGCGAACTTCTGCCGCAGCTCCTCGGCGTAAACATCGTCCCAGGCGGGGTAGAACGCGCGCGAGTAGCGAATGAGCTCGTCGACGCGCATCCAGCCGGGGATGTCGTTCTCCTCGGAAAGATAGCCGATGCGCGACAGGACGCCGACGGGATCGGCGACGGGATCGAGTCCGAAGACGCGCACCGAGCCGCTTTCCGCGCGCAGCAGGCCGAGGACATGCTTGATGAGCGTCGTCTTGCCCGCTCCATTTGCGCCGACGAGGCCGTAGACCGCGCCGCGCGACATGGACAGGCTCACCGAGGCAAGTGCCGTCCTGGCGCCGAAGCGGCGCGTCAGCTCCGACACGTTGACGACCGATTCATTCATCTTCGAACCCTCGTTGAGGGCCGATCTTAACGGGGCACCGTTCGGGCCTTCAAGGCTTACGCCTCTACTATGCCCGAGGGCGTGCCCGGCGCTGTTTCCGGGGTCAGGACGCTGGGGCTGCTTCGACCGGGCAAGCCGGCAAGCCGCGGTCAGCGCGGCTTGAAGCCGTCGAGCTCCTTGGTGTCGCGGAAGACTCGCCGCTCGACACGCGCGGGCAGTTTTGAAAAGAGCTTGGCGTACCGTGGCGAATCCAAGCCTTCGTTCGTGACATCGCGAATGAGGATCGCGGCCACGTTGGGAAACTCCGAGGCCAGCTGGGCATACACCGCTGGGTCCTGCTCGCCTGAATCACCAACGAGGATGAATCGGCGCTCGCGGAACTGACCCATGATCGGCCTGATCACGCCAAGCTTGAACGCCAACGGGTCGCCGAAGAACTCGGCGACGCTGCCATCCTTCAGCCGAAACTTCCGGAGATGGAACGATCCCTCCGGGAACCCGTCCTTTCGCGCGAAGTCGGCGAGATCGGGATACAACTGGAAGGGACTGCCCGACACGTAGTGGAAGACCACGTTTCCGGCGCTCCCCCAACGCTTGTAGAGCGCCGCCATCCCTGGCGCCGCGCGGAAGTCCCGGAAGAAGGTGTTCAGTCCGAGTTGAACCTTGTCCCTGACCTGGGAATGCTTGATCGTGTCGTCGATGTCGGAGATGACAGAGATGCCGGTACGCGGGATCAACTGCACTCTGCCCGCGAAGACGCGGGTATCACCAGGCTGCGTGAGCGCGCGCACTTCGATCCAGCCGCCGGGCCGGCCGGCGGCGGCGGGCAGCTTGACCTCGCCTTCGAAGTGGCCGTTCTTTTCCGACTGTCCCAGGGCGACGGTCTGTCCGGCGATGGTCACAGACAGGCGCTTGTCGCGCTCATTGTCCACGAGGAACATGTCTGCACGTTGTGAGAATGGCGATCTGGATTCCGCTGCCCTCCGCTGGAGCTCCCTGGACAGACTGAAGCGCTGGGCAATCAGGGCCTCGAGCGCGCGAGCCAGCTGGTTGCGTGCGGTGCCGGTCTCCGGCTCGTAGATCCAGCCGCGGATGTGCCCAGTCCAGGACGAGTTGCCCTCGAACGCGAACGCCGGAAAGAGAATCACCTGCTCATCGTCTTCGATCGACGACGCGAGGCCTGCACCCAGCAGACAGAGGCAGCAGATCGCCGCGAGGCCGGACATAAGAAAACGCCGGCGCGAGGCAGCGATCCCGGTGATGTTCGCCATGTGACACGGCCCTCCTCTCCTCTTAGACGGACCTCGCAGGTGAAGCTCAGCTCCGGAGGTGCCGAGATCCGGAAGTGCTCCAGCGGCGCCACCCGAACACTCGGCCACGGAAGCCGTCACTATGGATCACAGGCTCCCCCGAAATATTGGGAGCAGGTTACGACCATAGGGTGAGCTAGAGTGCCTGGCGGGCAGGTACATCTGGTGCTAGGAGGAAATTGGGTGCACTGATAAGGATCGTTACAATAGGTAATCCACGCCTCCACGGGAGCAGAGAAAGCAGCATAGAATAGTAGACCGAGAATTAAGGCGAGAAGCTTCAGAGAGGCTCTCATGCAATTTCTCCTTTCATCTAAAGGGTGTTCATGAGTCTGCCCGGCCAACGCCTAGCTCAACTGTATCCCCACATTTCTCGTTTCCCTAAACTGCCTTACCGTCAGACCAGAATTCGAAGGGAGACAGCCGGCTGCCGAGGCAACTCATTGATTCCACGCAGGTTTCATCTTACTGTTCCTTCTAATGCTCGTCAATACAGAAGGTGGCTGTCGGTAAGGCAACTTGCGTGGATTGCTCGTCAGGAGGTACAGGATCCAGCCCGGGCAAGCCTTTGTCAGATTGTGCCTTGGGTGGCGCACAAAGGAGACGGGCGGCCGTCCCGTGGGACGAACCGCCCGTTTCCCGGTGAAGACGCCCAGCCCCGGGGCTCACCGTCTCCTTCGGACCGGCTTCAGCTCAGGGCTGAGCCGCCGGCACCGGCCGCACGACCTCGACCCCGCCCTTCCAGATTTTCTGGATCTTGCGCGTGGCCTTGATGTCCGCCGTGGGATCGCCCTGCACCAGCAGGAGGTCGGCGCGCAGGCCCGGCGCGATCCTGCCGCGGTCCGCGAGACCGAAGGCATCGGCGGCGGCCGAGGTGGCCCCGGTCAGCGCGCCGGCGGGATCGAGGCCCGCCTCGACCAGCAACTCAAGGTCGCGGTGGATGCTGATGCCGTGGGTCGCCACGTCCGTGCCGGCGAGGATCGGCACCCCGGCCTCGTGGAGCGCGCGGACGTTGTTCTTGGCGATCTGGATGTGCTCCGCCGTAATGTTGCTGGGGATCGGCGGCGCGAGCAGGTACCCGATCTCCTCCTGCGTCAGCCAGGGCGCGAGGTCCGGGTCCGCCACCAGGGAAGCCCCGCCCGTGGTCGTGATAAAAGCCTCTTCCGCGTTCAGGGTGCCCACCACGAAGATCCCCTTCTGTACCGCCAGTTGAACGAAGCCGGGCTCCACGGGCTCGTCGAGGAAGATGTGGACCAGGCCGTCGATGCCGTCGAACAGCAGGTCGTAGGCGTGGTACTGCTCGGTGACGTGCGCCACGGCGAGGATGTTGCGGTCATGGGCCGCCTGGGTCAGGGCCTCCACCGTCGCGCGGCTGAGCACCGGCAGCTCGATGGGGAACCAGGGGTTCTCATCCTCCAGCATGATCTTGAGGTGGTGTGAGCCCTCCTTGACGCGCTTGTCCACGAAGCCGTCCGCTTCCTCCGGGGTGCTCAGAGTCGGCTTTTCGATGATGTCCGGCGTGAGGAAGTACGGATAGCCCTCGGGGAGGGTGGCGGGGCTGATGGCGCTGAAGATGTCGGCCCGGTCGAACGCCCCACCCTTTTCCTGCTCCTTGGTCATCTTTTTGACGAAACGGGGCGAGCTCCACATGTCCAGCTCGGTCGTGACGCCGAAATGGGCCGCCCGCTCCAGCTCCAGCCGGGTCCAGGCATGGGCATGGGAATCGATGAGGCCGGGCATCAGGGTCGAGCCCGCGCCATCGATCACCGGAATGCCCTGGGGAGGGATCACGTTCGCGCCCACGGCGGCGATCCGGCCGTCGAGCACGACGACCGTGGCCGAGGGGATCACCTGCGTACCGTCGAACACCCGGGCGTTCGTGACGGCGAAGGAATCAGGACGGGAAGGATGGGCCGCCGAAGCTCCAACCACTCCCAGAGAGAAAACCAGAACGGCCAACGCAAAGCGTAGTGTCCATCGCATGAGAAATGTCCTTTCAGGTTGAGTCCTACAAAGCCTTCAGCGATGTAGACGTTCAACCGGGGACAATCCCCTCAGTCCTTCTATCGTTTGATCCGGACCGTGGAATCCGACGCGTCCAGCGCGCCGCTCGCGTCGTGGCGGACCTGGAACCGCCAGTCCTTGGCGAGGGAGATGGCGATCGGGATGGAGACTCTCTGAGCGCCGTCGTTGTCTTCGCCCTCGGCGAGCCGGACGAAATTCACGCCATCCGGAAATGCGAGGCCGGCGGAGGAATCCCGCTTGAGATCGATCGTGATCTTGTCTTTCGGATCGGCGCCGCTCGATGACCACTTCACCTGCATCCTGGCGCCTCTGCGGAAGGTGCCGCCGTTGGGGGAGAGCACGGTCACCGTGAGAGGCGGCGGCGGAGGCGTGGGATCTTTCACCGCCACGAGGCCGATGAGGTCGCCCGGGTTGTGGTAGCCGAACTGGCTCGGATGGGTGGGTGTGTAGCCCCAGTAGGGACCGCCGGAAGGGCTGTGGGTCACCGGGCGGTCCTTGATCTCGAAATGGAGGTGGACGCCCCAGTAATTCCCCTGTCCGTATCCCGAGCCGCCCATGATCCCCAGGACCTGCCCCTTCTCCACCGTATCTCCCTCCCTCAGGCCCTCGGCGATGGATGCCAGGTGGGAGTACGAGCTGTAGACCCTCTCGCCGGCTTCGAGCTCGTGCTCGACGATGAGGTTGCTCCCCATGCCCTGGTCGTAGGGGCTCATCACCTCCAGGCGGGCGATGACGCCCCGGTTCGCGGCCACGACGGCCTGGTTGCCAAACGCGGGCCTCTGATAGTCGATGCCCGTGTGGTATCGGTCCGTGCGGGCGCACGTATTCACGTTGAAACCGCAGGTGGAGATGGGAGGCGTCGGAGTCGGAGGGCCGAAGACCAGCTCCCCCCCGGCCGCCTCCGCGACGGGCAAGGGGGAAACCGTTTCATCCCCCAGCGACAGGGCGAGAGCGGCGGCCGCGGCCAGGACGCCCAGGAGCACGATGGCGAGCCGTTTCATCATGCGGCGGAGTTTACACCACCCCCTCCGGCCTAGAGTCCGAGAAATGGAAACGATAGCGAATCGATTGGACGGCGATCTCCGTCTCGAAGGCGATCCCCGCCCTCCCGAGCACCTTCTCCCAGAACGCCTGAGCTGGCTGGTTCGATCTCAACGTGAACAGCTCCCAGACCCCCGGAAACGCCTGTACTACGGACATCGCCGCGGCCCGGCCCAGCCCGCGCCCCCGGCACGAGCGGAGGATGAAGAACTCGGACAGCCGCTGGTCCGCGTCGAACGAACGGTAGGAAAACGGGTCCTGCCCCACGAAGGCGAAGCCGATCCGCTCGTTCCCGGACCGAAGCACCAGAGGCCTCGCGCCGGGCGCGGAAAACCAGACCGGCAGGTAGTCAGGCTGCCAGGCTCCCTCTTCGCTCAGATGATAGATCGACTCGCCGAATTCTGATAGATCATGGATATAGAACGGATAAACATTCTCGATCCATCGCCGCTCGGAGTCGCCGGGGGTGTTGCGGGCATCGCTGAGATGGATCAGAAAATCGCTCCTCATTGCCGGCACGACGCAGGCACCACGTTCGCGCCGAACCGACCTTGGTAGTTGCCCGGCGGGAAGACCAGGACCAGGAACGCACCTCGAACGGACCTCATCCTGAGGCTCCCGCCAGAGGGTCCAGGATCTCCCGTACAAGCCCGCCGAAACCGCCGCCCTCGCCTTCCGTGCTCGCACGGACGACCCTTCCCGCTCCCAGGGGACCGAAGGAGGCCAGCCGTTCGAATTCGGCAGCCAGCTCTTCGCGATCCTTCGTGCGGTCCAGGTGTCCGGCGTGCCGTGTACGCTCCAGAAACCGCGCGGCGGCGATCCCCGGGTCACAGACGCAGTAGACCTCGATCCGCTGTCCCGGCAAGGTTGACAGCCATTCGATGGGCGTACCGGAGTCGCCGTGGGCCTTCGGGTGCCGCCACCACGAAGCCAGGACGGCGCCATCCATCTCGCTTGCCAGCCGCCGCAGGACCTCGTCGGCGGACCGGCTCAGACGCCTCCGCCAATCAGCGTCTCCAATGCCGAGACTGTCGAAGAGCGCCTCCAGGATGTCGTCCTTGTCGAGCAGGGGCAGGCCGAGCGCCGGAGCCAGGCGGCGCGCCAGGGTCGATTTCCCACTTCCAGGGAGGCCGGAAACGATCACGTAGACGTCCCGCCGCGCAGCATTGTAGACAGCCATGGTGCTTCCCGATCTGATTGAACCTTGAGCATAAATATATCTCCGCCCGGGGGGCCGTGTCCACACCCCTGCGTGTACCCTCGTGAGGCGCTGAACCTCGCGCGAGGTTCACGAACACCTGCAACCCTGAACCACCCATCCTCGTAGGGATTCTCCATGAGCGAGCCCGAAAATTCTCTGCTCCCCAGAAGGCCTCTTCGAGTGCTGGCCCTGGCCGCGCTCCTGGCCCTCTCCGGCCTGCCGTTGCCCGCGCTGGAGCCCAACGTCCTCACGTATCGCGAGGTGGACGGACGGAGCCTCAAGGCCTATGTCTTCCCACCCGCGAAGCGGGACGGCCGCGAGCGGACGAGCGCCATCCTGCTGTTCCACGGCGGCGGCTGGGATACCGGCGCCGCCGAATGGACGTTCGACCGGGCCCAGTGGTTTGCCTCCCTGGGCATGGTGGCCATTCCCATTGAGTACCGGCTCTCCCAGGGCAAGGTCACACCCATCGAAGCCCTCACGGACGTCTGCGCCGCCTTCCGGTGGACACGCCGGCACGCGGACGAGCTGGGGCTCGACCCGCGGCGTGTCGCCGGCTACGGCGTCTCGGCGGGAGGCCACCTGGTGGCGAGCACGGCGACGGTGGGGTGTCCGCCCGAGACCGGCGACAGCACGCGCGCCGAGCCGGACGCGCTGCTCTTGTGGTCCCCGGCGATCGACGTGGCGTCTGACCGCTGGTTCCATCAGAAGCTCCAAGGCCGGGGCACGGCCGCCGAGTACTCGCCGGCCGAGCACGTGCGCCCCACGACGCCGCCCACCAGCATCGTCCAGGGAGCGGAGGACGTCCTCACGCCTCTTGCGGGGGCCCGGCGATATTGCGAGAAGCTGAAGGTGGCGGGTGGCGTCTGCGAGCTCAACGTCTATGAACGGGTGGGCCACCTGCTCACCCGCAACCTGGCGCATCAGGAGAGCGATTTTGATCCAGACCCAGAGGCCCGCGCCGACGGGCTCGTACGGCTCGAGCGCTTCCTGAAACAGCAAGGCTTTCTCTCTGGCAACTGATTCTGGAATATAAAATCGGAGGCGTCACCGGTCATCGGACCGCGTGAGCACAGCCTTGATGTCGACGACCGGCGTCCCGTCGATCGCCTCCATGGGCGCGATCTTCAACCTGCGGTCCACGATCTCCAGGACAGTGACCCGATGGAGCCCGATAGGGTTGGGACGGTCCGGCGACCGCGTCGCGAACACGCCCGTCAAGGGCGCCTCGCGCCTCCCGCGGGGGTGCACCTGGAGCACGTCGCGCCGCGCGTGATGGAACCAGGTGAGAACGATCAGCTCGTCACCAGCCGTAATACCCAAAAGCCCGTCCGCGACGGGCTCCGTGAGCTCCAGCCATGCCTCGGAAGCGCCTTCGTATCCCTGGCAGGGTGCCGCCTCCCGAGCCGTGAGCTCAGAGCGGATGATTCCGATGGATTCGATCGTATAGGTTGATGTTGGCATGAATCTTCTATAGCAATATGCACGAGCGTTGACAAACGGCGCTCCCCCAGCAACCGCCGGGGATGGCGTGATGGGATCAAAGATCTGTCGCGCCGCTTGTAAGGAGGTACAACATGAAGAACACCTGGAAACTCCTTCCGTTGGCTCTTTTGATGCTCTTTGCAGCTAGCACTCCAGTACCGGCGGACCCTCCTCCTCCGATATGCCAGGCTCTCTGTGCCACGACTCACTGTACGAGCAACGCCGACTGCCCTGGAAGCCGCTGTGACTTCGTTTGCCCTCGCGAAGGCTGCTGTGCAGAATAACTAACCCCTGACCCTGCCAGAAACGACCCGGGGAAGGCGCTCAGCCTTCCCCGGAGGTTCGATCAGGATTGGAGAGCAAAAATCAGGATTTCTTAGCGGACTTCTTGCGAAGGCGAGGGACAGGGTTTTCGCCTACCCGCTTTCTCCACTCCTCCAGAGAGCGAACACGCTTATTCACATCTGTGTGGGATAGTTGGAGGATGGTGCGCACCTCCTTGAACTCCTGTTGCACCTTTTCTTGAAATGCATCGAGTCTCTGGTTGGTGCTCAGGACCCCTTCGGCAACACCCTGAAGGTCGCTTCGCAAGCCTTCCACCATGATCTGGGTGTATCGGATCTCGTCCTTGTTTTGCCGGATTGCTTCGCTGTTTTGCTGAGTTGCTTCTCTGTTTTCCCGGAGTGCTTCGTCCACCTGCTCGAAACGGCCCACCATTTCCTGCCGGAGGGTTCCCATTTCCTGCCGGAGGATTCCAACCTCCTGCTCGAAACGGCCCACCATTTCCTGCTGGACGGTCCCCATTTCCTGCCGGAGGGTTCCCATTTCCTGCTGGACGGTCCCCATTTCCTGCCGGAGGGTTCCAACCTCACTGCGGACTCCCTCTATTATCTGGCGGGAACTCTCCCGGAAGCGCTCCTCGAGATAGGCGATCAGTTCCTGATCCATGGTCTTAGGGTCCCCTTGGCAGATGGTCGCTTCAATACGCCATACCCTACCAGAGACCGGCGACTTGGGGAAGCCCTTATCGCTTCTTCTGGTAAGGTAGCCCCAAAGCCTTGGGAGCACGGGAGTTGCCGATGAAGCCGGCGAGGACGACGATGGTGAGGACGTAGGGGATGATCTGGATGAACTGGACGGGGATCTGCGAGACGCCTTGCATCTGGATCGACAACGCCTCGGCGACGCCGAAGAGGAGGCAGGCGAGCATGGTCTGCACCGGGCGCCACTTGCCAAAGATCAGCGCCGCCAGCGCAATGAAGCCCCGGCCGGCCGACATGTTGCGGGCGAAAAGCGAGGACTGGCCGATCGAGAGGTAGGCCCCGCCGATGGCCGCCAGCGCTCCCGAGAGCATCACCCCCAGGTAGCGCACCCGCGAGACGTCCACTCCCGCCGTGTCCGCGGCCTCGGGATTCTCCCCTACCGCGCGCAGCCGCAGGCCGAAAGGCGTCCGGTTGAGCACATACCAGGTGACCGGCACCAGAGCGAAGGCGAGGACGATGGGTACCAGCGGGATGAGTTGATTCTGGTTGAGCTGCGGCGTGGCTCCCGTGGAGGCGAACAAGGCCCCGGAGAGGAGCGCCGGCACGCCCAGGAAAAGGATGTTGATGGCCGTGCCGCTCACCACCTGGTCGGCCTTGAACTGGATGCAGGCGATGCCGTGGACCAGGGCCACCACCGCACCGGCAGCGATGGCCGCCAGCAGGCCCACCCACGGGCTGCCCGTGTAATAAGTGACCGTTGCGGCCGTGAAGGCGCCGGCCAGCATCAGTCCTTCGAGCGCGATGTTGATGACACCCGAGCGCTCTGAATAAAGGCCGCCCAGAGCTGCAAGAAGCAGCGGGGTCGCCAAGCGGATCGCCGAGAACAGCAGGGAGACGATCAGGATGTCGCTCATACGCCCTTGATCCTCCTGCTGAACGGGCCCCGGAACAGGGCCTCCGCCGCCACGAACAGGATGATGATCCCCTGGAGCACGAGCACCAGATCCTTCGAGACGTGCTCGGTGAAGATATCCACGAACAGTCCCCCGCGCAGCAGGGCGCCGAAGAGGAGAGACGCCAGAATTACACCCACGGGATGATTGCGGCCGAGCAAGGCGACCGCGATCCCCGTGAAGCCGTAGCCGGAGGAGAAGCTGTCGTAGTAGCGGTATCGGTAGCCCAGCACCTCGTTGATGCCGACCATTCCGGCGAGGGCTCCGGAAATGGCCATGGCGAGCACGATCTGCCGGCCCGTGGCAATGCCGCCGTACTGCGCCGCCGCCGGGTTGGCGCCGGTCGCACGGATCTCGTAGCCCCAGCGCGTGCGCCAGAGGAAGAGATAGACGAGCAGGCAGGCCAGGAGCGCCAGGGGGAAGGCCAGGTTCAGCGGGATGCGCTCGGGCAGGCCGGGGATGAACGAGCCGAGCCGTGCGATGTGGGCGTTCTCGCCGATGGGAACGGTTTCGAGCAGCGCGTCGCCCGGCGGCTTGTAGTGGTACTGGGTGAAGTAGCTCGCGAGGGCGATCGCGATGAAGTTCATCATGATCGTGGTGATGACCTCGTGGGCTCCGAATCGGGCCTTGAGCACGCCCGGCACGGCCCCCCAGAAGCCGCCGGCGAGCAGGGCCGCGAGGAAGCAGAGCGGCACCAGGAGCCACGCCGAAAGGCCCGCGAAGGTGATGCCCACCCAGGCCGTGGCGAAGGCCGCGATGTAGAGCTGCCCCTCGGCTCCGATGTTGAGCAGGCCGCAGCGGAAGGCCACGGCCACCGCGAGCCCGGTGAAGATGAGGGGCGTCGCGTAGAACAGGGTGTAGCCGATGCCATCCGGCCAGGTGAGAGCGCTGCCCACGAGGAGCGAGTAAGTGCTGATGGGGCTATCGCCTACAGCCAGCACGAGCACGGCGCCTACGAGGAAAGCCGCGCCTACGGCGGCCAGGGGGAAGAAGAGCTCGCGAAGGATTTTCATTTAAAACCTAGGCCGCGGCGTTGCCGCCGGTCATCAGCAGTCCAATCTCTTCCAGGGAGGCTCGCGCCGGGTCCACTTCGCCCACGATCCGCCCGCCGCGCATGACGAGCAACCGGTCAGAGAGGGCCGTCACCTCTTCGAGCTCGGAGGAGACGAGGAGCAGGGCGCAGCCGGCGTCGCGCATCTCGACCAGCCGCTTGTGGATGAACTCGATGCCGCCGATGTCCACGCCCCGCGTGGGCTGGGCCACCAGCAACAGCCTCGGGCCCTGCTCGATCTCGCGGCCCAGGATGAGCTTCTGCTGGTTGCCCCCGGAGAGGGAGCGGGCGGGCAGGTCCGGGTTCGCCGGGCGGACGTCGAAGGCCTTCAGGATCTTCTCGGTCTTGCTACGGATGGCGCCCAGGTTGAGCCAGAAATGGGCCGGCCCCACGGCCACGGGTGGCCGGTCGTCAGCGCCGAGGATGGAGTTTTCGGCCAAGTCGAAATCCAGCAGAAGGCCGCGGCGGTGGCGGTCCTCGGGCACGTGGGCGATGCCGCGCGCCCGGCGCTGGCGGGCGGAGAGGGGCACGACGTCCTTGCCCTCCAACTCGATGGAGCCGGAGACGGCGCCCTTGTCCACGAGACCGGCCAGGGCTTCGATCAGCTCGGTCTGGCCGTTGCCCTCGATGCCGGCGATACCCACGATCTCCCCGGCCCGTACCTCGAGCGAAACGCCGTCGAGCCGCTTGTCGTCTCCGGCCCCCGCAGTCACCGAGAGGCCCTTCACGGCGAGCACGGGCGATCCCGGCCTGGCTTCCGGCTTGACGACCCGCAGCAGCACGTCGCGCCCCACCATCAGGCGGGCCAGCTCGGCGGCGTTGGTCTCGGCGGTCTTGCGGTGGCCCACCACGCGGCCGTCGCGCATGACGGTGACCTCGTCAGAAATCTCCAGCACCTCGGAAAGCTTGTGGGTGACGATGACGATGGTCTTGCCCTGCTCGCGCATGCCCCGCAGGATGGCGAAGAGGTCGGCCACGGCCTGGGGCGAGAGTACGGCCGTGGGCTCGTCCAGGATCAGCAAGCGGGCCTGCCGGTAAAGGGCCTTGAGCAGCTCGACCCGCTGCTGCTGGCCCACGGACAGATCTTCGATGCGGGCCGTGGGATCGATCGCCAGCCGGAATTCTTCCGAAAGGGAGCGGATGCGCGCCTCGGCGGCCTTGAGGTCCAGAGCCAGGAACGAGCCCGGCTCGATCCCCAGGACGATGTTCTCGGCCACCGTCATGGGCTCGACCAGCATGAAGTGCTGGTGGACCATACCGATCCCCAGAGCGATGGCGTCGTGGGGGCTCTCCAGGCGGCGGACCTGGCCGTCCACCACGATGTCGCCCGAATCGGCCGAATAGAAACCGTAGGCGATCCGCATGGCGGTCGATTTGCCAGCGCCGTTCTCGCCCACGATGGCGTGGATGGTGCCTGGCTTCACCGCGAGGCTGACGCGGTCGTTCGCGAGGACGTCGCCGAAACGCTTGGTGATTTCGCGGAGCTCGATCATTGGAATTGTTTATTGCGATTTATTGCGCCATCGCGTCGGTGACCTTGATCTGGCCCGCGATGATCTTCGCCTTGGCGGCCTCGACCTCGGCGATCACGTCTTTGGGGACGAGCTTCTCGTTGTACTGGTCCATGGCATAGCCGATGCCGCCGTCCGGCAGGCCGTAGACGTGGATGCCGCCCTTGAAGCGGCCGTTTACCATGTCGCCGATGATCGTGTAGACGGCGTTGTCCACCCGCTTGACCATGCTGGTGAGCACGTAGCCGGGCTTGACCCAGTTCTGGTTGGAGTCCACGCCGATGACGAATTTCTTGTACTGCTCGGCGGCGTCGAACACGCCCAGCCCCGAGTTGCCGGCGGCGGAGAAAATCACGTCCGCCCCCTTGCCGATCTGGGCGACGGCCAATTCCTTACCCTTGCCCGGGTTGTTCCACGCGGCCTCGGTGACGCCGACATAGTTCTGGATGACCCGGACCTTGGGATTGGCGGCGCGCGCGCCCTCTGCATAGCCGGTGGCAAACCTGTGGATCAGGGGGATGTCCATGCCTCCCACGAAGCCGAGGACGCCCGTCTTGGACTTGCGGGCGGCGATCATGCCCACGAGATAGCTTCCCTCGTGCTCCTTGAAGACGAGCGAGGCTACGTTGGGCAGGTTGCTGACGCCGTCCACGATGGCGAAGCTCACGTTCGGGTAGTCCTTGGCGACCGCCTCGATGATGGGCGTCTGGGCGAAGCCGATGCCGATGATGAGGTCGTACCCCACCTCGGCGAAGGCGCGCGTTGCCGGCTCCAGGGACGCCGGATCGCCCGGCTCCGCGTCGCGGAGAACGATCGGGAAGTCCTTGGCCGCCCGGGTGACGCCCCGGAAGGCGGCGGCGTTGAAGGACCGGTCGTCCTTGCCGCCGCTGTCGAAGACGATGCCGACCTGGAGTTTGTTGGGATCGCCGGAGGCGTAACTGAGATCTCGGCAGCCCGAGGCGGCCAAGCCTAGTGCCAGGGAGAGAGCGAGGCCGAGGGACTGAAACCTCTTGCTAAGCATGGCTGTCCGGGGAGGGTATCCCGGCAGGCCGGGGGAAGGCAAGGAGAGCGCCCTTGGCCTCACCTTTGCAACAACCCTCTTGTGTTGTAGGTCCGTTCTGCAGTCCAACAACCTACAGGAGAAACACCTATGAATGACGAGAAATACACGACTACGGGCAAAACAACCACGGCCGAGCTTCGAGCGCGAGGCCCGGCATGACGCCAACCGCGATCCCATCACCGGCGAGCCCGGCGCCCATCCGGTGGGCACCGGCGCGGGCGCCGTGGGTGGCGCCGCGGCGGGCGCCGCGATCGGCGGAGCCGTCGGCGGTCCGGTGGGTGCGATGGTCGGCGCCGCCGTGGGCGGCGTGGCCGGCGGCCTGGCCGGCAAGGGCGTAGCCGAGGCGGTGAACCCGACCGAGGAGGACGCCTACTGGCGTTCGACCTACGTGAACCGGCCCTATGCCACGAACCGCTCCTATGACGACCTGTCCCCGGCCTACCGCTACGGCTGGGAGTCGCGGGCCCGCTACGGGGACCGCGGCTGGAACGACGTCGAGAACGACCTGGAGCACGGCTGGGAGAAGGCCAAGGCCAACTCCAAGCTCGCCTGGAGCGACGCCAAGCACGCCACCAAGGACGCCTGGGAGCGCGTCACCAACCGTTCTGACAACGACCGCTACTGGGGCGAGAGCTACTCTTCCCGCCCCTACTACCAGAGCGGCCGCAGCTACGACGACTACCGTCCGGCTTACAACTACGGCTACGACTCAGCCACCCGCTATCACGGCCGCACCTGGGATCAGGCCGAGAACGATC
This sequence comes from uncultured Acidobacteriota bacterium, assembly GCA_963832495.1. Lineage (GTDB taxonomy): Bacteria > Acidobacteriota > Thermoanaerobaculia > Multivoradales > UBA5704 > DATARR01. Next base: position 304,416 of record CAWHUF010000011.1, read on the forward strand.
TCGAGCATGGCTGGGAGCAGGCCAAGGGCAAGTCGCAGCTCGCCTGGAGCGACGCCAAGCACGCCGCCCGGGACGCCTGGCACCGCGTCGAACACGCGCTGCCCGGCGACGCCGACCGCGACGGCCGGTAGGTAGCCTCATCCTTCCCTAGAGCCTGGGCGCGCGAGCGTCCGGGCTCCCGTTCGCTTCAAAACCGCTCAATTTTCCCTTCTTCAGTGCAAGAATAGGCGCACGAAATCGGCGGGGTCCAGCCTGGCGTCCCGGGTCCCTTGAAGACCCCGCGGGGAGAACCATGAGCGAATACGTCGCGTCTTTGTTGGCGGAGGTGAAGGCGAAGAACCCGGCGGAGCCCGAGTTCCACCAGGCGGTCCAGGAAGTGGCCGAGTCGCTGGCGCTCGTCCTCGACCGCCATCCGGAGTACCGTCACGCCAAGATCCTCGAGCGGATCATCGAGCCCGAGCGGGTCATCATGTTCCGCGTCCCCTGGCAGGACGACCAGGGGCGAGGTCCAGGTCAACCGCGGCTTCCGCATCGAGATGAACAGCGCCATCGGCCCCTACAAGGGCGGCCTGCGCTTCCACCCCTCGGTCAACCTCGGCATCCTCAAGTTCCTGGCCTTCGAGCAGGTCTTCAAGAACTCGCTCACCACGCTGCCGATGGGCGGCGGCAAGGGCGGCTCGGACTTCGATCCCAAGGGCAAGAGCGACAACGAGGTGATGCGCTTCTGCCAGAGCTTCATGAGCGAGCTGTTCCGCCACATCGGCGCCGAACACCGACGTGCCGGCGGGCGACATCGGCGTCGGCGGGCGCGAGATCGGCTACCTCTTCGGCCAGTACAAGCGGCTGCGGAACGAGTTCACCGGCGTGCTCACCGGCAAGGGCCTCAACTGGGGCGGCTCGCTGATCCGGCCCGAGGCGACCGGCTACGGCTGCGTCTACTTCGCCCAGGAGATGCTGGCGCACGCGCGGCCAGACGCTCGAAGGCAAGACCTGCCTCGTCTCGGGCAGCGGCAACGTCGCCCAGTACACGGTGGAGAAGCTCCTCGAGCTGGGCGCGAAGCCGGTCACGCTGTCGGACTCCAACGGCTACATCTACGACGAGGCCGGCATCGACCGCGAGAAGCTCGCCTTCGTCATGGACCTGAAGAACGTCCGCCGCGGCCGCATCAAGGAGTACGCCGACAAGTTCAAGACGCGCCGTCTACACGCCGATCGACCCGAAGCTCGACCACAACCCGCTGTGGGACCACAAGGCCGACTGCGCCTTCCCCAGCGCCACGCAGAACGAGATCAACGGCAAGGACGCCGCCAACCTGCTGCGCGAACGGCGTCTACGTGGTGGCCGAGGGGGCGAACATGCCGCTCGACGATCGACGGCGTCAACCAGTTCGTCGACGCCAGGATCCTCTACGGCCCGGGCAAGGCGGCCAACGCCGGCGGCGTCGCGACCTCCGGCCTGGAGATGGCGCAGAACAGCATGCGCTATGGCTGGACGCGCGAGGAGGTCGACAGCAAGCTGCACCGCATCATGAAAGACATCCACAAGCGCCTGCGTGGACACGGCCGAGCGCTTCGGCACGCCGGGCAACTACGTCAACGGCGCCAACATCGCCGGCTTCCTCAAGGTGGCCGACGCGATGATGGACCAGGGACTGGTCTGAACGATGAAAAGCGTGAACCCTTTCGAGATGGCCCAGAGCCAGTTCGACAAGGCCGCGGCCATTCTGGACCTCGATCCGGCGACCCGCGACCTGCTGCGCTGGCCTCTGCGCGAGCACAGCTTCGCCGTCCCGGTCCGGCTGGACGACGGCCGCGTGCAGGTGTTCCGCGGCTTCCGCGTCCAGCACAACGACGCCCGCGGCCCGTGCAAGGGCGGCATCCGCTTCCACCCCCAGGAGACGCTCGACACCGTGCGCGCCCTGGCCATGTGGATGACCTGGAAGTGCGCCGTGGTCGACATCCCGCTCGGAGGCGGCAAGGGGGGCGTGATCTGCGACCCCCATCACCTCTCCCGGCGGGAGCAGGAGGCCATCTGCCGCGGCTGGGTGCGCCAGCTCGCGCGCAACCTCGGCCCCGTCCAGGACGTGCCGGCGCCGGACGTGATGACCTCACCCCAGCACATGCTCTGGATGCTCGACGAGTACGAGACGATCCACGGCGGCCACTACCCCGGGTTCATCACCGGCAAGCCGGTGGGGCTCGGCGGCTCCCAGGGGCGCACCGAGGCGACGGGCTACGGCGTGGTGTTCACCATCCGCGAGGCCCTGAAAGCCCTGGAGCTCAAGCCTCAGGAGACGCGGGCCAGCGTCCAGGGGTTCGGCAACGTGGCGAAGTTCGCCATCCAGCTCTACCGCCAGATCGGCGGCACGGTGACCTGCGTCTCCTCCTGGCACCAGGGGGACCAGACCTCCTACGCCTACCGCCGGGAAACGGGCGTCGATCTCGACGAGCTGCACGGGCATCGCCGACCAGTTCGGCGGCATCGACAAGGAGAAGGCCCGCGACCTGGGCTACGAGGTCCTTCCGGGAGACGACTGGATCGAGCAGCCGGTCGAGATCCTCATCCCGGCGGCGCTCGAGAACCAGATCCGGGGTGACAACGTGGGCCGCATCCATTCGAGCGTCCGGCTGATCGCGGAAGGCGCCAACGGCCCGACCACGCCCGAGGCCGACACGGTGATCCAGGAGCGCAAGATCTTCCAGATCCCGGACTTCCTGGCCAACGCCGGAGGCGTGACCTGCAGCTATTTCGAGCAGGTCCAGAGCAACACCAATCACTACTGGGAAAAGGACGAGGTGCTCGGCCGGCTCGACGTCATCATGACCACGGCTTTCCAGGCGGTGGCCGACCTGGCCGAGCGCCGGGCGCTCCCCATGCGGGAGGCCGCCTACGTGATCGCCGTCAACCGCGTGGCCCAGGCCTGCCACGACCGGGGCTGGGTCTGAGGAGCCAGATTGGAGGACCTCCCCCCGTTCGACCGCCACCTGTTCGATCCGTCGCGGCGGTTGTCGCGGCTCGGCGGCGGCGAGCTGGGGGGAAAAGCCCGCGGCCTGAAGCTCGCCGCCGAGGTGCTGGCCCGCCACGGCGGCGAGCTCTCGGGGCTGGGGTTCCAATTCGACGTCCCGGCCCTGGTGGCGCTGGGGACGGACCTGTTCGATACCTTCCTGGAGCGCAATGATCTCCGGGAGCTGCTTGCGGAGGAGCCCTCGGACGAGGCGATCAAGCGGGCCTTCCAGCACGCTTCGATGCCGGCGGAGCTGGCGGGCGACCTGACCGCTCTCGCCACCGAGGCCCGGGTCCCGCTCGCCGTCCGTTCCTCCAGCCTGCTGGAGGACGCCCTAGGGCAGCCGTTCGCCGGGGTCTACGGCACCAAGATGATTCCGGGCAATCAGGTTCAGGCCTCCGCCCGCGTGCGCTCCCTCCTCGACGCCATCAAGTTCGTCTGGGCCTCGACGTTCTTCGAGGGCGCGCGGGCGTACCGGCGCTCAGTACGTGGTGAGGAGAAGATGGCCGTGCTCGTACAGGAGGTCGTGGGACGGGACCACGGCGATCGTTTCTATCCTGATGTCTCCGGCGTGGCTCGTTCGCTCGACTTCTACCCCCAGGGGCGGTCGCGGCCTGAGGATGGCATCGTGCACCTCGCCCTGGGGCTCGGCAAGACGATCGTGGATGGCGACCTCACCTGGTCCTTCTCGCCCGCCCGTCCCGCCATCGGCCCGCCCTTCGGCTCCGTGCGCGACAGGCTGGACGCCACCCAGACCCGCTTCTGGGCCGTCAACACCGGCCCGCCCCCCGCCTACGATCCCATGACGGAGACTGAGTACCTGGCGCGGCCGGGCCTGGCCGAGGCGGAGAGCGACGGCACGCTGCGTTACACCGCCTCCACCTACGACCCGGCGTCGGACCGCCTGGTGCCGGGTACCGGGAGAGTGGGACCGCGGGTCCTCGATTTCGCCCCGATCCTGGTCCAGGGCGAGCTCCCCCTGGCCGAGGCCGTCCGTGCGCTGCTCCGGCTGTGCGAGGAGGCCGTGGGCGGACCGGTCGAGATCGAGTTCGCCCTCTCGGTCCCGCCTGGCGGGCCGCGGCGGTTCGGCTTCCTGCAGGTGCGCCCGCTGGCCGTGGGGAGCGAGCGGATCGAGGTCTCCGAAGAGGATCTCGCCGCACCCGGCGTGGTGGTGGCGTCACGGAGAGCGCTCGGCAACCGCCGGCTCACCCTTTCAGACATCGTCTACGTCGATCCCTCGAGCTTCACGTCCGCGAAGACTCGCGAGATCGCCGGGGAGATAGCGGCCATGGACCGTGGCCCCGGGCTCCTCGGCGCGGGCCGGCCCTACCTGCTGATCGGCTTCGGCCGCTGGGGCAGCTCGGATCCCTGGCTCGGCATCCCCGTGCGGTGGGACCAGATCTCCGGCGCCCGGGCCATCGTGGAGGCGGCGCGGCCCGGCATGAGCCCGGAGCCCAGCCAGGGCTCGCATTTCTTCCACAACCTGTCGAGCTTCGAGGTCTGCTACCTGACCGTTCCCCTGGGCGGAAGAGACGTAGACTGGGACTGGCTGCGGCGCCAGACCGAGCACGGGAGGACGGCCCACGTCCGCCATGTCCGGCTCGCGGCGCCGATCGAGGTCGCCGTGGACGGCCGGACCGGCCGCGGGCTTATTCGCCGGGAAATCCGGCTCCAGGAGAACTCGTGACGCCTGACGCCCGCATCGACTCGATCCTCCACGATCTGCGGGAGCGCACCAAGGAGCTGACCTGCCTCTACAGGGTCGACGAGATCCTCGCCCGGTCCACGGCTACGGTGGACGAGTTGCTGGACGAAGTCGCGGCCGCTCTCCCCGCCGGCTGGCAGTTCCCCGACGTCTGCCAGGCCTTCATCCTGGCCGAGGGCAGGTCCCACGAGACCCCTGGGCTCCAGCCGTCTCCCTGGTCTCAGGCGGCCCCCATCCTGCTCCAGGGCGAGGAGATCGGCCGGATCGAGGTCTCCTACCGGGAGGCCATGCCCAAGGCGGACGAAGGGCCCTTCCTGGCCGAAGAACGCAAGCTGCTGGATACGGTGGCCGAACGGATCGGGCGCGAGCTGGCGCACCGCCGCGTGCAGAGCCTTCTCGCGGCCTCGACTCCCGAGGCATCGCCCGGCTGGTGGGTGATCCTCGATTTCCTGCGCCAGACGGATCGAGCCCTCCTCGGCCGGCTGGGCCGGAAGATGATCAACCACCTCTGCTGGAACGGCGTCGAGGGCGCCGGACTGCTCCTGCGGCAGTCGGCGCCGGTTCTCTTCGGGACCGACGAGACCGGCGCGGACGACAACCGCCCCCTCCCCCGCGCGACCCTGCCCCTCGACTCGGCCTCGGCCGAGCAGGCCTTCCGGCTCGCCGGCTCCCATCTGGGCGACGACGAGGTCCTGGTCCTCATCCAGAGCTGGATCAAGGAGGACAAGACCGCCTTCCTGAAGCACGCCGTGGAGCGGATGGACATCCCTCTCACCGAGCTGGCCGACGCGCTCCAGCGCTTCAAGCACGGCGGCGTCGAAGAGAGCGAGCTCTCGCCCGCCACCCGCGCCGGCCTGCGGGCCAGCCTGACCCGGCGGTTCCTCAACGACCAGCCCGGCTACGTCAACACGGCCCGCGAATACCTGGAGGTCGCGGATTTCCACGAGCTCACCCAGCGCATCGTCCACCCCGCCAGGAGCCAGGGCCGCCTGGGCGGCAAGGCGGCCGGCCTCTTCCTCGCCTCCAAGGTGGTGGCGCGCTCGCCCCGGTATGCGGACCTGCTGGGCGACATCCGTGTCCCCCGGAGCTGGTACATCCCCTCGGACGGCCTGTCGGAGCTCATGCAGCACAACGAGCTGAACGACGTGCTGAACCGCAAGTACGACGACCCCGACCGGGTGCGGCTCGAATACCCCCTGGTGGTGCAGCTCTTCAAGAGCTCTTCTTCCCCCCAGAGATGCTGCGCGGACTTTCGGCCGTGCTCGACGACCTGGAGGGCCGGCCCATCATCGTGCGCAGCTCCAGCCTGCTGGAAGACCGGCTGGGCGCCGCCTTCTCCGGCAAGTACAAGAGCCTCTTCCTGGCCAACACCGGCAGCAAGCGGGAGCGCATGAACGCCCTGACGGACGCCATCGCCGAGGTCTACGCCTCGGTGTTCGGGCCGGACCCCATCGAATACCGGGCGCGGCGCGGCTTCCTGGACCTCCACGAGGAGATGGGCATCCTCATCCAGGAGGTCGTGGGCCGGCGGATCGGCCCCTGGTTCCTGCCCGTCTTCTCCGGCGTCGGCTTCAGCCACAACGAGCTCCGCTGGTCTCCGCGCATCCGGCGGGAGGACGGCCTGCTGCGGCTCGTCCTGGGCCTGGGCACCCGGGCCGTCGACCGGCTCGCCGACGACTACCCCGTGCTGGTGGCCCCAGGGCAGCCGGGCCTGCGCGTGAACCAGTCCCTGGAAGAGACCGTCCACTACTCGCCCAAGAAGCTCGACGTGATCAACCTGGAGTCGGGCCGGTTCGAAACCATCGACGTGGCGCCCTTCCTCGCCGCCTGGGGCGAGCGCCTGCCCCTGCTGCGGCAGGTGATCTCGCTCGCCGGCCCGGACGGCATCCGCCAGCCCGGCGGCCTGATCGACCTCTCCCGCGACCCAACACGGGAGCAACCGGTGGTGACCTTCGAGGGGCTCCTCTCCGACTCTCCCTTCATCGCCCGGATGCGGGCCCTGCTCCAGCTCCTGCGCGAGGAGCTGGGCACTCCGGTAGACATCGAGATCGCCTCCGACGGCGAGCACCTCTACCTGCTCCAGTGCCGTCCGCAGGGCGCGAGCGAGGGCGCCGCGCCGGTCGCCATCCCGCGCGACCTGCCGCCGGAGCGGGTGCTCTTCACCGCCAACCGCCACGTCTCGAACGGCCGGATCGAAGAAGACCTCACCCACGTGGTCTACGTCGATCCGGACGCCTACGCCCGTCTGGACCCCGACGAGATGCGGGACGTCGGCCGCGCCGTGGGGCGGCTCAACCGCCTGCTCCCCCGCCGCCGCTTCGCCCTCCTGGGGCCGGGCCGCTGGGGCAGCCGGGGCGATATCCGGCTGGGTGTGCCCGTGACCTACGCCGACATCAGCAACACGGCCCTGCTCATCGAGATCGCCCGCCGCCGCGACTCCTACGTGCCCGACCTCTCCTTCGGCACCCATTTCTTCCAGGACCTGGTGGAGTCCGCCATCCGCTACCTGCCGCTCTATCCCGACGATCCCCAGGTGGTCTTCAAGGAACGCTTCTTCCGCCGCGCGCACAACCTCCTGCCGGAGCTGCTCCCGGAATTCGCCCGTCTCCCGCAGTTCCCGCAGATATCGGACGCCGTGCGGGTGATCGACATCGCCCAGGCGAGCCAGGGCCTCGTGCTGCACGTGCTCATGAACGGCGAGCTCGACGAGGCCGTGGGCCTGCTGGCGCCGCCCACCGGCGGCCTGTCCGGGGCCGGCGCCGCCGGAGCGGCCGAGGACTCCTGGCGCTGGCGCTTCAAGATGATCCAGGCCCTGGCCGCCGGTCTCGATCCCGAGCGCCTCGGCGTCAAGGCCCTCTACCTCCTGGGCAGCACCCAGGACGCCACCGCCGGACCGTCGAGCGACATCGACCTCCTGATCCACGTCACCGGGGACGAGGAGCGCCGGAAAGCCCTGGAGGAGTGGATCGAGGGCTGGAGCCTCTGCATCGCCGAGGTCAACTACCAGCGCACCGGCCACCGCAGCGACGGCCTGCTGGACGTCCGGTACGTCACCGACGAGGACGCCGCCCGCGGAGCCACCGACAAGGCGCGGCCTCTTCCCCTTCGGAAATAGCCATGGCCAGCTCCTCCATCCGCACGGGCTTCCACGATTACCAGGACCTGATGCGCTACCGCATCCTGGACATCCTGCTGGTGGCGACGCCCTACGACCGCTTCCTGCTGGAGGAGTCGGGCGAGCTCTCCGAGCGCATGCTGGGCGAGTTCCGCAACCTGGACGTCCACTACGCCCCCGGCCTGACCGGCGTCTCCACCGGCGCCGAAGCCCTGGACCGGGTCCGCCGCCAGGAGAGCATCAACCTCATCATTACCACGCCCCACGTGGCCGACATGGACCCGGCCCGGCTGGCCGGCCAGGTCAAGCAGATCCGCGACATCCCCGTCGTGCTCCTCGCCTGGGACCCTTGCGAGCTCAACGGCCTGAGCGCCCGCCGCGGCTCGCCCGTCGAGCGCGCCTTCCTCTGGCAGGGCGACGCCCGCATCCTGCCGGCCATCGTCAAGTCGGTCGAGGACTGGCGCAACGTCGAGCACGACACCGGCTCCGTGGGCGTGCAGGTCATCCTCCTGATCGAGGACAACGTCCGCCAGCTACTCCTCGTTCCTGCCCGCGATGTACGACGAGCTGCCTGGACCACTCCCAGCGGGTGATCGCCGAGGGGCTCAACCTCTCGCAGAAGATCCTGCGCATGCGGGCGCGGCCCAAGGTTCTCCTCTGCACGAATTACGAGGAGGCCCAGCGGGCCTTCGAGACCTATGGCGACGACGTGCTGGGCATCATCTCCGACGTCGAGTTCCCCGCTGAAGGCCGGCGACCCGCCCCACCCCGAGGCCGGGGTCCGACTTCGCGGAAGAGGTGCGCAAGCACTACCAGGACATCCCCCTCGTCCTCCACTCCTCCAAGCCGGAAAACGCCCGTCTGGCCGAAAAGGCCCGCGCCCGGCTTCCTGCTCAAGGGTTCCCCCCATCTGCTGGAGGATCTCCGCAAGGTCCTGGTCGAGGACTTCTGCTTCGGCGACTTCGTCTTCCGCCGCGAGGATCAGGAAGGAGAGGTGGACCGGGCGGACGACCTGCGGAGCCTGGAAGAGAAGCTCCACACGATCCCGCCCGAATCCCTCTTCTACCACGGCCGGCAAAACCACTTCTCCCGCTGGCTCAAGGCCCGCACGGAGTTCGCCGTGGCCCACGCCCTGCGCCCCCGCAAGCTGGAGGACTACCAGGAGGACGCGGACAAGCTCCGCTCAGACCTCGTCCAGGCCATCGCCGACTACCGCTTCGAGCGCGGCCAGACCGTGGTGGCCGACTTCGACCGCGACCATTTCGCGGGTCCGGGAGAATCGGGAAGCGACTTCTACCGCATCGGCGGCGGCTCCCTGGGTGGCAAGGCCCGCGGGCCTCGCCTTCGTCCGCCGGCTGATCGCCCAGCACGGCCTGCGCAACCGGTTCGACGGCATTCGACATCGCCATCCCCACCACGGCCGTCCTGGGCACGGACGTCTTCGACCGCTTCCTGAACACCGGCGGCCTGCGCGCCTTCGCCATCGACTCCCAGGACGACGAGGAGCTCTGGCGGCGGTTCCTGGAGACCCCCTTCCCCGAGGAGGCCGAACGGGACCTGGCGGCGTTTCTCGAAAAAGTCCGCCAACCCCTGGCCGTGCGCTCCTCCAGCCTGCTCGAAGACTCGCTGCACCAGCCGTTCACGGGCGTCTACGACACCCTGATGCTGCGCAACAACTCCGGGAGTTTCGAAGAGCGCGTCCGGCAGGCGGTGCTGGCGGTCAAGCGGGTCTGGGCCTCCACCTTCTCCCAGCACGCCAAGGCCTACCTCCAGGCCACGGCCTTCCGCCTGGAGGAGGAGAAGATGGCCGTGATGCTCCAGGGCATCGTGGGCACCGTCCACGGCCCCCGCTTCTATCCCGATCTCTCAGGAGTGGCCCGGTCCCACAACTTCTACCCCACGCCGCCCATGACGGCGAAGGACGGCATCGTGGCCCTGGCCCTGGGACTGGGCCGGGCCATCGTCGAGGGCGGCGCCTGCCTGCGCTTCTGCCCCCGCTATCCCCGGCACGTCCCGCAGCTCTCCTCGGTCTCAGAGGCGCTCAAGACGACCCAGCGGGAATTCTGGGCTCTCCGCCTGGATGGGAGACGGTGACGATCTCTCCATGCGGGAAGAAGCCTTCGGCCTCGACGCCGCCGAAGCGGATGGCACCCTGGCCGCCGTGGCCTCCACCTACTCGCGGGAGAACGACGCCATCTACGACGGCCTCGCCCGCCGGGCCCGCGCCTGGTCACCTTCGCCCCCATGCTCAAGCACGGTCACTTCCCGCTCCCCGAGATCCTGGGGACGTTGATGGACGTGGGGTACCAGGGCCTCGGCGCACCCGTGGAGATCGAGTTCGCGGTCAACCTCCAGTCCCGGCCCCGGGAATTCGGCTTCCTCCAGGTCCGTCCCCTGGCCCTGGCCCGCGAGATGGAAGTCATCGAAATCGGCGAGGTGGAGCCTGGAGCCGCCCTCTGCTGGAGCCAGCGCGTCCTGGGCAACGGCCGCATCGAGGGCATCCAGCGACCTCGTCGTGGTGGACTTCCAGCGCTTCGAAAGGTCCCGCAGCCGCGAAGCCGCCGCCGAGATCGGCCGGCTGAACAGTCGGCTCCTATCGTCAGGCACCCCCTACGTGCTCATCGGCGTGGGCCGCTGGGGCTCGCGGGACCCCTGGCTGGGCATCCCCGTGACCTGGGACCAGGTGGCCGGAGCCAAAGTCATCGTCGAAGCCGGCCTGCGTGACCTCAAGGTGACTCCCTCCCAGGGCAGCCACTTCTTCCAGAACCTGACCTCCTTCAACGTCGGCTACTTCACCATCAACACCGAAGACGGCCACTGCCTGCTGGACTGGGACTGGCTGGACGCCCAGGCTGAAGTGACGGCCCACGCCCACGTCCGGCACCTGCGGCTCCCGCAACCCGTGCTGGTGAAGATGAACGGGCGGAAGGGGGAGGGGGTGATTCTGAAGACGGGTGCAACCGGATCTTGGTAGAATACTAGCAATGGAGGAGACGGAGATCCTGACCCGAGTGCGGGAAGCTGCTCGACTAAGGATCCTTTATCTGCCCCATGCGATCCGCCAGATGTCTCATCCCGAGCGGATGATCGAACCGATGGAGGTCGAGGACGTCATTATGAGAGGGGAGGTCATTGAAGACTACCCCACGGACCCACGAGGGCACAGCTGCCTACTGTTGGGCTTCGCTGATGATGCCCAGCCGATTCATGTCGTCTGCTCCCCCAAGGACGAGTACTTGGCGGTCATTACGTCTTATCGGCCCGATATCGAACAGTGGTCCCCGGATTTTCGAAGGAGGCTTTGACCATGGAATGTCTCCATTGCAAAGGCCGCATGGTGCGCTCGACGGCACCATTCAGCATCGATCGCAAGGGCTACCATATCGTCTGGGAGGCGATTCCCGCCTGGGTCTGCACGCAGTGTGGTGAACCATACTTTGAGGGCAGCGAGGTCGAGGCGATTCAGCGAGCCCTCCGGGCCGTGGACCGCGAGAGCGCTGCCCTGGTCGCCTGAATCGAGCCGAACGGTGAACTCCTAGACCGCATTTATCACCCCGTACGCTCATAGAAAGAAGCACAATGACCACGCCCCGAAGGGGCGAAATTTGAATAGCCTGGTGCTTCAGCGCCAGGCTATTCAAATAGGACCCCTTCGGGGTCGGTTTACATGATCTTTGGGAGAGATCAGATTTCGTAGAATCCGGCCAACCTTCCTACCCCCCCACAATCCCCCGCAACAAAGCAATATTATCCCGGTGCCCCGTCAACCGGGCCGTCACCTTCCCGCGGATCGGATATCCCACGAGATACAGATCCCCGATGATGTCCAGAATCTTGTGGCGCACGAACTCGTCGGGGAAACGCAGCTCGGTGTTGATGACCTCGTCCTCTCCCACCAGGATGAAGTTGTCGAGGCGGCCTCCAGAGCCTAGGCCCAGCTCGTTCAGCATCTTCAGGTCCTTCATGAAGCCGAAGGTGCGGGCGGGAGCGATCTCGCGCTTGTAGTCCTCCGCGGAGGAGAGGGTGAATTCATAGGCCTGCTCGCCCACGGGCGGCGGATAGCGCAGGAGGTAGGAAACCGAGAACTCCTCCGCCGGCTCGATGGACAGTACCTTCTCGCCGCTCCCGTTCACTTTGTAAAGGCGGTCGATGACGATCTCCTTCTGAGGCTCGTCCTGATCCGCGATCCCGATGTCCTCCAGGATCTTGCAGAACTCCAGGGCCGAGCCGTCGAGCACCGGGATCTCGCCGTGCACCTTGATCAGGAGGTTCCCCACTCCGTACGCATGGAGGGCCGAGAGGAGGTGCTCCACGGTGCGGATGTTCTCGCCCTCGCCGGACAGCGTCGTGGCGTAGTCCGTCTCCGCCACGGCGCGGACGTGGGCGGGGATCTCGACGCCCGTAGGCAAGGTCACGAAGTGGATGCCGCTGTTTTCCGGCAGCGGCTGGAGGACCATGCCCGTCCGCTGTCCCGAGTGGAGACCCAGGCCGTAGACCACCGTCGAGTGGCCGATGGTGCGCTGCCGGCGGCCGGTCTCGACAAGAAGCGGCAGGGCCGGAGCGGCGGTGAAGCGGCGCTCGATGTCCGCAGGGTCGGCCCGGTCGCGAAGGACCGGCGCGGCTCCCACCCCGCCTTCCTGAAGGGTGCGCTTGTAGGCCAGCGCCCCGGAGGCGGCGTCCACGGCCCGCTTGTACGAGAGCGGCTTCTCCAGGTAGTCATAGGCCCCCATCTTGATGGCCTTGACGGCGGTCGAAGCCGTGCCGTGGCCGGACATCATGACCACGGCCGCCGTGGGATCGGCCTCGCGCAGAGCCCCGAGAGTCTCCAGGCCGTCGCGGTCGGCCAGCCAGATGTCCAAAAAGACCACGGCCGGCCGTTTCTCTTCATACAGGGCGAGGGCCTCCTCGCCGCTGGTAGTGGTGAGGGTCTCGTAGCCCTCATCGGAAAGAATCCCGCCCAGGGTGGAGAGGATTCCGGGTTCGTCGTCAACGATCAGAACTAGCTCAGCCATACGTTGTCTCCGAGGCGGAAGCATAACGCAGGTAAGGAATCCCCCCGTCCTGGCGTTGGATCTCCGGGAGGAACCTTCATGAGCCGGAAACAGATCGTCTTCGCGGGTCTCGCAGCCTCGCTTCTGTGCGTCCTCAGCATCTTCCTTCTCGACCGGCCGGTGGCGGAGTGGGTCCACGCGTCTGGCGGCGGGGCGCGGGAGCTCCTGGGAGAGGGTACGTCGGCGCTGGAGGTCCTGTTCGGCTGGAGCTTCTCGAAGTTTGCGCTGGGGCTCCTGCTGATGGCGGCGGGCGTGGTCGCCTGGCTCCGGAAGCCCTGGCGCGACACCGGCCGGCTGCTCCTCTTCATCAGCCTGGCCCACATGGGATCACGGCTCCTCGCCGGCACGCTGAAGAACGTCTTCGAGCGGCTCCGTCCCTATGAGGTGATCGCGAGCGGCGACTGGCACTCCTTCTTCGCCGCCGACGGAAATTCGTTCCCCTCCACGCACAGCGCTCATTTCTGGAGCCTGTTCTTCCCTCTGGCCCTGGCGTTCCCCCGCTACCGGCTCTGGTTCTCGATCGTACCGCTGTTCATCTCGGTCGCGCGGGTCGGAGTGAACGACCACTTCGTGAGCGACGTGCTCGCCGGCGCGGCCGTGGCGGCGTTCATGACCTGGGCGCTCAGCGGTCTGGTCGCGAGGCGCGCGGCGGCCCGAGACGAGACCGGCGAGATCGCCGAAGCGGAATCGAACGTGGCGTGACCCCGGACCCCGTAAGACGCTACCGCGGCCGGAACCGCACGTAGATGTGGCAGTCGAGAAACTGGCCGTCCTTGAAAACGCTGCGCCGCGTGGTGGCCTCGTATTCATAGCCGGCCTTCTCGAGCACCCGGGCGGAGGCTTCGTTGGTGGCAAAAACCCAGCCCTCCAGCCGCTCGAACGGGAAGTTCTCGAAAGCGTAGTCCGTGAAGCGCAGCAGGGCCTCGGCCGCGAAGCCGCGGCCCCAGACGGCCTCTCCCAGCCAGTAGCCCACCTCGCAGGTGAAGCGGGCGACGTCCTCCAGGGGCATCAGCCCGATGCCTCCGACAGCCTCGCCCTCGTGCTCGATCGCCATCTGTTTCACAGGCTCAATATCCTCGGCGCGGCGGGCGAGCCAGTCCATGGCGTCGTTCCAGGTATAGGGATGGGGGAAGCGGTCCCTCACGTTCAGCCAGAGCTTGCGGCTGTTGGCGTGGCGGACCAGGGCCTCCTCATCACCCGTCTGCCAGGGACGCAGCACGAGACGCTCCGTTTCGATCCTCATGGGCCCTCCAGTCTACCGTGACAAGATAACCCGTTGTGGCAGACAAGATGACAGAGGAGCCCCTCCCGTCGCGGCCGGTCGCCGAGCTCACCTCCGCCGAGGTGGCCGACGCCGTCACGCGCTCCTTCGAGGGCTATCTCGTCTCCATCCGCTTCACGCCGGAGGCCTTTGAGCGCCGCTTCCGCAACGAGCATCTCGATCCCTACGCCAGCCGCGTGTACGTGCGGGACGGCGCGCCCATCGGCGTGATGCTCATCGCCCGCCGGGGGTGGACCCGCCGCGTCGCGGCCATGGGCTTCGTGCCCGAGGCGCGGGGCCAGGGGCTGGGGCGGAGGGCGTTGGGCGAGGTCATCGCGGAAGCCCGGTCCCAGGGCGAGCGGACCGTGGTGCTGGAGGTGATCGATGGCAACGCGCCCGCCATCGTCCTCTACACCCGGATGGGATTCCGCCCGCTCCGCCGTCTTGTGGGCTATCGCTGGGAATCGTCTTCGGGATCAGAACCGGACGCGCTCACGGAGATCGATCCCCTGGAGGTCGCGCGCGCCGTCTCCCGGGAGGGCGAGGAGAACCTGCCCTGGATGCTCTCCGCCGAGACGCTCGCGGCCGCCGTCCCCCCAATGCGGGCCTATTGCCTGAAAGACCGCCTGGAAGACCGCGCCTTCGCGCTGACCGGCGATCCCAAGGCGGAGAACCTCGCGCTGACCGCCCTCATCGTCCCCCGAGCCCACCGGCGGCAGGGCTGGGGCTCGCGCATGCTCCACGCGCTCGCGGCGCTCCACCCCGGCCGTCCCTGGTTCATCTCGCCCGTCGTGCCGGAGGACCTCGCGCCCGGCTTCTTCACGCGGCCCGGGTGGGGGCGCAATGCCATCAGCCAGTGGGAGATGCGGCTGGAGCTGTAGGGGCGGCACCACCCCCGCCCGGGCATAAATGCCCGGGCTACCCGAAAAGAGCCCCCTGAAGGGGACTCAATGATCTCCTGATTTTGGAGTCGGCTTTAGCCGGCTTCTTTCACGTAGCGCGGGCATTTATGCCCGGGCGGGGCTGCGGCTCGCGATGAATTTCCCTTCCCGAGGCAGGACCTCTCACTCGTACCGGATCGCCTCCAGAGGCTCCACCGCCGCCGCCCTCCGGGCCGGCATCCAGCTCGCCAGCAGGGCCACGGCCGCCAGCATCACGGGCACCACCGCGAACGTCACGGGGTCCGTGGGGCTCACGTCGAAGAGCAGGGCCAGCATCAGGCGCGTCACGGCCAGGGCGGCCGCGATCCCGAGGCCGATCCCGATGAGCGTGATGACCGCCCCCTCGCGGAGCACCATGCGCGAGATGTCCGTCCGGGCGGCGCCCAGGGCCATGCGCACCCCGATCTCCCGCGTGCGCTGGGAGACCACATAGGAGATGACCCCGTAGATCCCCACCGAGCCCAGCAGCAGGGCCACGGCCGCGGCGATCACCAGCAGCAGCATGGTGAACGACGTGCGCGCCATGGAGCGGGAGACGACCTCCGTCATGGGCCGTACCTGGGTGAGCGGCAGGTTGGGATCGAGCGACCAGACCGCCCGCCGCACCGAGGCCGTCAGGGAGGCGGGATCGATCCGGCCCTTGACCGCCAGATAGAAGCTCCGCGGCACCCACTCCCCCTCCCCCGTCATGCCCAGCCGCAGCACGGGGAAGTAGACCGACGGCCAGGGCTTCTCGTCCAGCCCATGGTCCCGCACGCTCCCCACCACGCCCACGATCGTGTGCCACATCGCCTTGTCCGGCAGCCCCTGGGCCAGCCGCTTGCCCAGCGCGCTCTGGTTGGGCCAGAAGCGGCGGGCCAGGGCCTCGCTCACTACCACCTCATTCGACCGCTTGGCGGGATCGATGCGCTCGAAGGTCCGCCCCTCGATCAGGGGGATGCCCATCGTCTCGAAGTAGCCGGGGCTCACGAAGCGGGTGCCGAGGATGGGCGGCACCTGGTCCGGCCCCAGGGGGAAGTCCTCGAAGCTGTAGCCGCTGTTGGAATCGCTGCCCGAGAGCGGCAGGTCGGTGACCGTGCCGGCGCTCACCACCTCGGGCAGGGCGCGCACCTTCTCCAGGAGCTGCTGCACGAAACGGGCATTGGCGAACGCGTCCTCGTATCCAGCCTCCGGAAGGTCCAGCCGCACCGTGAGCACCCCCTCGGGATCGAGGCCCGGATCCACGCTGCGCAGCCGCCAGAAGCTCTTCACCATCAGGGCCGAGCCCACCAGCAGCACCAGGGCGAGCGCCATCTGGATGACCACCAGGACATTCCGGGCGCGGTGCCGCCCCCGGCCCGCCGTGCCGCCGCGGCCGCCTTCCTTGAGCGCCGGCACCAGCTCGGGCGCGCCGTAGCGCAGGGCTGCGAAGCCGCCGCAGAGGAGCCCGGCGAACAGGGAGAGCAGGAAGGTGAAGGCGAGCACCGTGCCGTCTACCCCGATCTCCTCCAGGCGCGGAATGCCCTCCGGCCGCAGGCTCACCAGCAGGCGCACGCCCGCCGCCGCCAGGCCGAGCCCCAGGAGCCCGCCGATCAGCGCCAGCGCCAGGCTCTCCCCCACGAACAGCCGGAAGACCGCGCCCCGCGAGGCGCCCAGGGCCGTGCGCACGGCCACCTCCCGCTGCCGCCCCTCGGCCCGCACGAGAAAGAGATTGGCCACGTTGGCGCAGGCGATCAGCAGGATGCAGCCGACGCTCCCCAGGAGCAGCCAGAGAATCCGCTGCACCTCGCCCACCACGTCGTCCCGCAGCGGGTGGACGAGCACGGCGAGCTTCGCGCTCTCGAGCATCCCGCGGCTGATCCCCGAGTCCGGGTACGCCTCGGCGATGCGCGCCACCAGGGCCGACAGGTCGCGTTCCGCCTGCTTCGGAGTGACGCCGGGCCGCAGCCGGCCAATGGCCGTGTAGTTGAAGTTTCCCGCCTCCAGCTTGGCCGGATCGATCGTCATCGGCAGCCACAGCGCGGTCCCGGCCTCGGGAAAACGGAAATCCGGAGGCATGACGCCCACCACCCGCGTGGACACGCCGTCCACCTTCAGGAGCGAGCCCACGGCCTTGGAATCGCCTCCAAAGCGGTCTCGCCAGAGCTTGTCGGAGATCACCGCCACCTTCTCGGCCCCCGGTTTCTCGTCCGCCGCCTGAATGCCGCGCCCCAGCCGGGGCTTCACGCGGAGCACGTCGAAAAGCGCGGCCGTGGCCCCGGAGGCGTCCACCCGCTCCGGCGTCTCGCCGCCCGTCAGCGTGACCGAGCCCTCCCGGAAGATCCCCAGGTCCTCCAGAACCTTGTTGTTCGCCCGGTAGAGCACGTAGCTGCCGTCCGAAAGCTCGAACTGGTCCATCTTGAGCCCCGGCGCCGTGTGCCACACCCCCACCAGCCGCTCGGGCTCGGAAAAAGGCAGCGGGCGGATCAGCACGGCGTTGACCACGCTGAAGATCGCCGCGTTGGCGCCGATGCCCACGGCCAGGGTGACGACGGCGACCAGCAGGAAACCCGGATGGCGGGAAAGCTCCCGGGCCAGGGATCGGAACGGTGCCAGCAGAGAGCTCATGGATGCCTCCTCCTCGCCAGGGGAACGAAAAGCACGTCTTTCCGGATTACGGCGGACGAGCACCCATCGTTTCAAAGTTCCGCCACGGTACAATCCCGCACCGGAGGGAGACGCCATGCCCGAACCCGCCGAGCCCCAGTCCCCGGAGCCACCCCTCGATCCCGTCGACGAGGCCTCGGAAGAGAGCTTCCCGGCGAGCGATCCGCCCGCCTGGGAGCCCCTGCACTCCGGTCCACCGGGGGACCACCCCGACAGGGGGTGAGCCGCAGATGCGGACCCCACCCAGCCGGGTATCGCCCTTCCCGGCACTGGTATTAGGATGGCGTCGAGATTTTCTTGTTCTCTTGAACTGAAAGGAGCCCGTCCATGAGAGCTCAAGCGGGAGCGATCCGCCCCACGGCATCGAAGGCTGTTCTCCTGGTACCCCTTCTCCTCGCGGGAGCGCTCCTCGGCGCCCCGTCCCTGGCCTCGGCTGAGGGGGCCGTCAGCTTCCTCAGCATGACCGCCGACCGCTGTCCCGAGAGCAGCGGCTGCGAATTCCGGCTGTCCTGCGGCGTCGGCGGTCCTCAGTTGACCGAGTTGGTCCCCAGCTCCACCGCCAGGACCAAGCACTCCGTCGACATCAACAAGATCCTCGACATCAAGTCGTTCCCGGCCACCATCACCTGCACCGCCTGGGAAGACGACGGCTGGTTCAGCTCGACCTGGGAAGAGGTCGGCTCCGCCTCGGTCGAAGTGGCCACCGGAGGCAACTACAAGCTCAACATCGCCAACAAGGACCAGGGAACCCTCCACGTCGACATGGCCGTCGACAGCCTGGAGATCGCCACCCCCGCAGCGCCCCCCGCCGCCGCCAAGCCGGCCGCGTCCAAGGGAGCAGCCCCCGCCAAGGCGCCCACCAAGCCGGCCAAGCCGGCGCCCGCTCTCCAGACCATCGGCGCCTTCAGCACCCAGAAAGACGGCCACGTCGTCCTCATCGGCTTCGACGAGAAAGCCTTCAAGGCCCGGGCCGCCGAAGCTCTCCGCCTTGGGCCTCCAGATCGAAGACTTCGAGACCTACGAGCAGGGCGGCAAGCGCCTCTGGAGCGGCATCTTCAAGAACAGCCAGGATCAGGTCCAGCTCATCACGGACCAGGACTGGGACAAGTTCAGCACCAGTTGGAAGAAGCTCACCGGCGGCCGCATGCGCCTGACGGACATCGAGGTCTACCCCAAGAGCGGCCAGAACCACTTCGCCGGCATCTTCCGCGACCTGGGCGACAGCCACTCCCTCTGGGTGGGCCAGACTCACAAGGAGTTCGAATCCAAAGTCGCCGAGCTCTCCTCCTACAAGGGCCAGCAGCTCCTCGACTTCCAGAGCTACGGCTCAGGCACCGGCATCCTCTACTCCGGCACCTTCCGCCAGGACCCGAACGCCACCCAGTTCTGGACCAACCTCAAGCAGGCCGATTTCCAGTCCAAGGTGAACGGCCTCCGCGGCAAGAACATGCAGGTCGTGGACGTCGAGACTTACAAGGACGGCAAGGACCGCGTCTACGAAGCCGTCGTCCGCACCGGCGCCCCCGGCGACATCGTGACGGGAGTCACCCTGGACGCCTTCCCGAAGCGCTGGCGCGAGCAGGTCGGCAAAGGCCAGCGGTTGGCGAGCCTGGAGATCTACCAGGAGTAGGAGCCCTCACTCCCCGGACCCTCACCCCCGGCCCCTCCCTTCCCCCCTCACCGGGAGAGGGGAGAGGTTTGTCTAATTCTTGCTTTTCTCCCCCTCTCCCGGTGAGGGGGGAAGGGAGGGGGCGGGAGAGGGGGCCGGGGGGGTGAGGGTCCGCTCCATCGCGAGCTCCGCCTCCAGACTCTCCTTGTCGCGGAAGATCGTCGCCACCGCCGCCACCCGCCCGCCCGAGCGGAAGGTAACGACCACACTCCTCTCCTCGAACGACCCCGAGACCTCGAGCGCATCCCACGACTTCGCGTGCCCCACATAGGAGATCGACACGTCGTAGTGCTGGCTCCAGAAGAAGGGCACGGCGTCGAAGCGCTCTTTCCGCCCGAGCACGTTGCGCGCCGCCGTCTGCCCCTGCCGCTCGGCCACCACCCAGTGCTCGACGCGGATGCGCTCCCCGGAATGCGGATCGGGCCAGCGCGCGATGTCCCCCACCGCGTAGATGCCGGGGACGCTCGCCGCCAGGTACTCGTCCACCAGCACGCCGTTGTCCACCGCGAGCCCCGCCGCCTTCCGCCAGGGCCACGTTCGGCCTCACCCCCACGCCGACCACCACCAGGTCCGCCGGCAGGGACTCGCCGTTCTCCAGCTCCACCTCCCGCTCGCCGAAGGCCTTCGGCTTCGTGCCCAGCCGGAATTGCACGCCGTGCTCCTCGTGGACCGAGCGGATGAAGTCGCCCAGCTCCGGCCCCATCACCTTGCCGAGAGGCCGCTCGTCCGGCGCCACCACCGTCACCTCGATCTCCCGCGCCCGCAGCGACGCCGCCACCTCCAGGCCGATGAAGCTCGCGCCCACCACCACCGCCCGTTTCGCCTCTTTGGCGGCTTCGATGATGGCCCGGCTGTCCGCCAGCGACCTCAGGTAGTGGACGTGCGGGCGGTCGCTGCCAGGGATCGGCAGGCGCACGGGATCGGCCCCGGTCGCCAGGATCAGGGCGCTCATACCCGAGCGACCGGCCGTCCGAAAGGGCCACGGTCTTCGCCTGGGGATCGATCCCCGTCACCCGCGCACCGAGCAGCAACTCGATCCGCTGCTCGCCGTAAAAGTCCCTGGGATGCAGAGGAATCCACTCCTCCGGGGCGTTGCCGGCCAGATAGTCCTTGGACAGGTTGGGACGGTCGTAGGGCACCTCGTTCTCGGGGCCGATCAGGACGATCCGCCCGCCGTAGCCCTGGCGGCGCAGCTCCTCGGCCGCCGCGTTGCCCGCCGCCCCGGCACCCACAATCACCACGGGATCCGGCCCGGAGGCCTCGCGCCTCGGCGTCTCCTCGATCTTCTCGCCAACCCGGACGCGGCCGCCCTCGCGCTCCACCTTGAAGCGGGCCACCGGGTTCAAGGCCGGCGCCCGCACCGCCTCCCCCGTGCGCAGGCTGAAACAGGCGTGGTGCCACGGGCAGCGCACCGTGTCCTCCACCACGAGCCCCTCCGCCAGCGGACCGCCATAGTGTGTACAGGTGGCGCCGATCGCGAAGCACTCCTCACCCCGCCGGACGACGAGCACCGCCTCGCCGCCCGCGTGGCCAAGGAGCTTGCCCCCATCCTCCAGATCCGAGAACGAAATCCCCTGTGCCAGGTCGGGTCCCGAAAGCTCCTGTTCTCCGCTCATCGCGTCCTCCCTTCAGACCGAGCGATCTTACTGCCTCTACCGTCCGTGTCAGTCCGTGCTCGTCCGTGTTCCCCCACCCCAAAGCTCCAACCCCTCCGCCTCCCCCGTCACAATCGTCCCGGCCTCGCCGCGCGAGATGCGCACGATGTCGGCCAGCGCGCCGATGGCCGCCGTCTTCCCCGTCCGCTCCACGAAATCGATCGCCGCCTCCACCTTCGGCCCCATCGATCCCTCGGCGAAGCCCTGCTCCGCGAGCACCCGCGGCGAGGCCCGCCGGATGGCCCGCTGCGTGGGCTTGCCCCAGTCCAGATACACCGCGTCCGCGTCCGTGGCCATGATGAACAGGTCCGCCTCCAGCTCCCGCGCCAGCAGCGCGCTCGCCCGGTCCTTGTCCACCACCGCCTCTACCCCATGGAGCTTGCGGCCCGGCGCGTACATGGTCGGAATGCCGCCGCCCCCGGCGCAGATCACGATGCAACCCTTCTCCAGCAGCCACTTGACCGGCCGGATCTGGAAGATCCGCTTCGGCATCGGCGACGCCACCACCCGGCGAAAACCGTCCCCATCAGGTTTCATCGTCCACCCCTCCTCCTCCGCCAGCCGCTTCGCCTCCTCCTCCGTGTAGACCGGACCGATGGGCTTCGTGGGGTTCTGGAACGCCGGGTCCTCCGGATCGACCTCCACCATCGAGAGGATCGTGGCGAACGGCTGCTCGAACGGCAGGATGTTGCCCAGCTCCTGCTCGATCATGTACCCGATCATCCCCTCCGTCTGAGCGCCCAGCACGTCCAGCGGATACGCGGCCACCTTCTCGTCTACCTCCTCATACGCCGCGCTCTGGAGCGCCAGCAGGCCCACCTGCGGGCCGTTGCCGTGCGAGATGACGAGCTCATGCTCGCTGCCGAGCGGCGCCAGGGCCTCGGCCGCCACGCGCACGTTCTTCCGCTGGTTCTCGGCCGTCATGGCCTCGCCCCGCCGTAACAGGGCGTTACCGCCCAGAGCTACCAGGATTCGCATTCAGGCACTCCTCGCGCCGGGATCACCGCTCCCAGCCTGGAAAGGGCGAAGTCTAACTCCGAACGCGATTCCCGAATCAGCCATAAACCCATTCAGTCAAATGCGCCCATCCAAAAGAGCAACAAACATTGCCCTCGTAGATTCCACTGCTCTAGAGTAGAAAGTCCACGCAGCAGCGAAGCCTTTTCATCCCAAGGAGGCCAAACGTGAGAAGGTCCCTCTTCCTTGTTTTCGGATTCCTGACGATCTGGACCGGCACCGCCCGAGCGGACACTCCGGACGGGCAGACCCCCGCGGAAGAGACCGTCTGCGACGGCCAGACCGGCGCCGCCTACGGCCTCTGCAACGCCTACTGCGAGGCCATGGACTGCGACAGCCCCGCGCCCCAGGCCTCCCCCACCGCGTGCTCCCGTGTGCAGGACAGCTTCCAGCGCATCACCGGCCAGCCCCTCCCCTGCGATGTCCCCTGCCCCTGCCCGAGCCGGCTCCCCCTCTTCGGCGCCGTCGTGAACGCCACGGCCACACCCGTCCGCTGCATCATCGACGCCTCCACCCTCACCGTGCTCTTTCCCGACAACACCTTCGTATTCATCGACCGCACCGCCTCCCCGATCTTCTGCAGCGACAACCTGCAGGTCTTCGTCGACTTGACGGCGGCCGAGGTCACCGTCTGCCGCGACCTCCTCCGCCGGTCCGCCCAGGCCCTGGGCATCGCCTGCGTGCCCCCCGAATAGAAGCCAACCCACCCAGAACCCTCTCCCCCCTGGGAGAGGGCTGTGCCCGTGCCCGTCCGTGTTCGTCCCCCCCAGGCCCCGCCCCCTACGAGCCTTCCGAGGCCGATTGCGCCTTCCCGCATCAACGCCCCTCCTCTGTAGCCCTCCCCAGCAAAAACATGTCGATCAAAATCGCTTCCCATCCAAAAATTTCACTGATATAAATCACTTCCATTGCTTGTCTTTCCTTGGGCCTGATCGAGCCTGCCGTCTTCGGTACCGGAGAACGGCCGATTCGAGACGCCGTAGACCCATTTGCAGCCCAACCGGAATGACTCCGGTTGTTTATGTCGGAGGGGTGTGTATCATGAAGAAGTTCAAGAAGGCCTCGTTGTCTCTTTCCAAAGAAACCCTTTTCCGGATGACCCCGCAGGATCTGGGCCGCGCCGTCCGCGGTGGTGCTCCTACGGATACCTGCACCCAGCCTTCTGAGGGCTGGTCAGACGCCAGCGTCTGCCCGACCACGACGCCGACCAACTGCAGGCCCTGCTCAGGCTAGGTCTTCCGTTTCCAGTCGGGACGCTGCTCTGGAGGGAGACGGCGTTCCGGCTTTGTAGACCTCTCTTGAAATCCTGAACAAAAAACAGGCGAGTGCCAGCGGCCCGTTGGCCCTCGCCTGGACATTTGTTTTAAGTTGTCAAAGAACACCACGGCTCATCCCCCGGGACGAATCCCAGGGGACGAACCCTGCTTCTACGAAAAGCTATAAAACGTTTTTACTGATTGCTGGGTGAGCCGGCCGGTGCCTCAGGCTCCGGCGTCTCCGGGACTCGCGTGCGGCGCGGTGTTCGGCGAGGAACGAAGCCGAATTTCCGCAGAGCCTCACTCGTCGGCCCGAACTTCGCCTGCAAGTGAGAGCGCAACCGTGCCCGGAGCTTCTCGCCCTCCTTCGCCAGATCCTTGAGCTGGAAGCTGATCTCCCGGGCCTGACCTCGGATGGCTTCCTGCTGGCTCTCCAACTCCCGCGCCTCGGAGACCTTCCGGTCCATCTCCGCCAGGTCGGCGGCGACGTGCGGCATCTCCTCCAGATGCTCCCTCAAATTGGAAGCGGTGACTCCCCAACGACTGAACTTCTCTGCCAACGACTGACCTTTCGCTGCCATGGCATATCTCCTTTAGAAGCAGCGTTTATCCAGAAGCGGCGGGAGTGACCCATTCACCCCCTGTTTCCGCGGCTGGCCGACCTACGGTACTGCCTACTACCCAAGTGACATTGCTATTGTCCACAGGAAATAGCGCTTGTCAACCCCCCTTCGCTGAAGATGGCCGCCAAGGCGTTCGGTTCGGTCCTGAAAAAGTTGACTTCATACTCAGAAACCACTGGATTCTGGCCAGAATCCACTGGATTCCAGAACCGAATTCACTGGATTCCGATCTGGAATCCACTGGATTCCGGCCAGAATCTTTCACTTCGAAACCCGAATCCACTGGATTCCGGAACCAAATCCACTCGATCCGATCCGGAATCCACTAGATTCCATTCCAGAATCCACTGAATTCCAGGCTTGATCACAATGCTTCCATGCCGGAACGAGTGGATTCGAGATCCGAAATGAATGCTTCTCGCCGGAATCCAGTGGATCTCAACCTGAAATCCACTGGATTCGAAATTGGAAACGGTCCTCGCGAAACTCGAAAAGATCAATTTGGAGTCTAGACAGAATCACCCCGCCTACCGTAGCCTAGTACCGCGGGCCGAAATGAAAGCACACCACAGAGATTTTCCAGAACGGACCCGCCCGTCCGGTGCTGAACAGCCGGAGCCGGGCTCTTTGACAATTGATACGAATACCCGGGAGGCGGTCCAGGGCCGCCGCCTCCCGGCCCTACCTATGGCCAGGGGGGAGGGAGGAGCCTTGTCGTCTTTGCGCCCACCGCGATCGACAAGGTCCGAATGCTTACCGACCGGATAACATTTCCCGCCCCTGCCCTCCCCTTCGGCCTACACGACAGGGCGTCCGATAAGTCCCGTCATATGCGTCACATAGGATCTTCTGAAGCCTCCATGATAAGACCATGCCATTACACATATCTTGTCCGGTGTTCGTCTGCGCCCCGAAGGGGCATAGGCATAAAGCCTGGCGCTTCAGCGCAGCCTCTTATACACATCTCTTCTCGTCCAGATTCGGAACGGCAAATCACACCCTTGGCGAGGGAGAGGACCATCGCCTCACCGTATCCCCCCAATGTAGAGACGCCCCGTGGGGCGTCTCCGAGGCGGGCAGGATCTCACCGTCAAGAATATCTTCTGCGGGGCGCTTCTCTTCGATCTGAGGTCTTGCAGGCGGATCCTCCATGCCCCTCCAGGAGACGCCCCACGGGGCGTCTCTACATTGGGGGGATACGACGGTGCCATGGCGGACGACCTCTCCGATCGTATTCCCTGCGTCGCTCATCTTACCTGGAAGACTTGTGTATAAGAGGGTGCGCTTCAGCGCCAGGTTGAGACGCCCCCCGCCTCCCCACAAACCCTGGAGGGGCGCAGGCAGTTTACGGTCTCCGATGTCGCCTGCCTCCGCCCCTTCGGGGCTTCCTGAAACAAGGGATGGCCGCTTTCCTGGCGCTGAAGCGCCAAGCTCTATGCCTCTGCCCCTCCGGGGCGCAGACCAAATCGGACAAGATGTGTGTAATGGCATGATGGTACGACAGGAGCGACCCAGCGCGTCCCAAAGCTGCCTCATTGCTCTCTAGCTATGTCATTGACGAAGATGAAGAACAGGCGTAAGGTAGTAATGCCTGAAGAAAGAAGGAGATACCTCTGTTCATGCTCACAGGGAATACCAGTCGGCAAGGATCTAGAGCAGGGCGGGGGAAGCAGATAATTCTAGCTGTTGCACGTCGCAGTTGATATCTTATCGGAGTAATAATGAGCAAAGGTGCTACTCGAACCAAGATCAGAGCAGAGATCAGAGACAAGCTTCTAGTGCAGGTCGGGCACAGGTGTGTTCGCTGCCTCTCCGATGCTCTTGAGGTAGATATCCACCATATGGTGCCCGTTGCTGAAGGCGGAGCCAACGAGGAAGATAATTTGGTAGTTCTTTGCCCTACCTGTCATCGGTTGGTTCACCGATATAAGCTTAGCGTTCGCCAGTTGCAGGAGTACAAGAGACGCGCGATTGAAGGACGAGAAAAGAGAATTTACTTTGAAGACTTTGACGACTTTGAGGAGAGACCTAGTACCTACTATTTGGACTCTTCTGAGTTAACCTCTCCCGAGGTGTTGCCTATTCTCCAAGCCAAGGCTGAAGGTTGGTATAACCAACTCATTCGTGCCGCTGCCGCTTCTTTGAGGGGGGGCGATGAGGCCGAATTTGCTGAATTTGAGTATACCCATTCTCGCCTGTTTCTGCCACACATAATAGCCATACGCAACAGGTTTGAATCCCAAAAGGAGTATTCTGAAGTCGTGGCTGACATCGATGTCCTGCTGTCGCTCTTAACGGACATAGAGATTGCTGATTATGGTGTAGGGTGACGGTCTCCCAGAGAACTGCTCGGTCGAGCAGCCACGAGAGAGGTTCTGATGATCCAGGCTCAGCTTCAACTACTTACGAATGTCTGTTATGGGAGTAACAAAATAGTGGCCTCCACCTAACCTGGAGAGAGCTCATCGCCTTAGAGATATCAGCAGGTCATACCGCGGCCAGAGGACCTCACCCACGGTGAGATCCGCCGTCAAGGTGCCCGCCAAAACGCCTTGGCTCAACCGCTGCCATCGCCTTACACGAGACCATTCCCTGCATTGACGCGGATACGGAAGAGAGCTAGGATTCCCTACAAGCTCGGGCGAATGACCCCTCGTGTTTCCTAGCGAAGGGTGGGGTTCAATCACAGGTTAGAGCGCATCCATGCCATCCGTTTTTTCGCATCCCGTGGTGCCGGTCGCGCTTGGTTTAGCTCTAGGCCCCCGAGTCATATCCTGGCGCTTGCTCTCCACCGGAGTGGTCGCTGCAGTTCTCCCTGATCTGGACGTGCTGGCTTTCCGTTTAGGAATTCCCTATGCCCACGCTCTTGGACATCGCGGAGCTTCTCATTCCCTTGCGTTCGCCGTCTTGCTGGGGTTGGTGGCTTTGACCCTCGCTGCGCCGTTGCGTACTTCGAGGAAGGCCGCGTTCTTCTTCATTTTTGCCGCCGCGGCCTCGCATGGCTTGCTCGACATGCTCACGAATGGGGGTCTCGGGGTTGCGTTGGCCTGGCCCGTTTCGGATGAGCGCTTCTTCTTCCCGGTCCGAGTCATTGAGGCCAGTCCACTCAGCTTGCGTCGCTTCTTCAGCTCAGATGGTGCTGCGGTCATGGTTTCAGAGCTTCTGTGGATTTGGCTGCCATCCGTGTTTGTGGGCATGGCGGTTTTCTTTGCGCGTCGCAAAAATGCGCTCTGACTTGATGGCCGCGGCCGCGACCTGCCTGCTTCTTCTATCTTCGTGCTCGCAGGCCGAAAAGCCGGCCGGCGACGAGCGGGCCATGGTGGCCGAGAGTATCGAGAATCTCGAAATGCAGGCTGACAAACTCGCCCACGGAACCGGCGCCTCCTGTCCGAAGGAGTTTTCGGCGCTCGAAACCGGTCGCACGCTCCGCATCTCGATGTTCTACGGCTACGACAACTATGAAGGGAGAGTCCATGATCGCTTCAATGCCCGCTCAATGTCTCATGTTTTGACGGAACAATGCCGCGGCAAGCTCTCCGCATGCGGCTTTTCGATCGCTTCGAGCTCGAAGTCCGCGGTCCGATTGATGAGGACGCTCGACGGCCGGAAGGTCGAAATCAATCTCTTCACAAGCTCTCTGACGGACGGCGCCAAGGAAGACATGAATCCTGATGTCATGTATTGGGAGCAGGACAAACTGAGCCGCTCCGTGAAAGGCCGCTTTTACCGTGAGCTCGTCGAGAGCGACATCGTGTTTTACATGGGCCACTCGCGTTTGGGAGGCGGTATGGAATTCAACCCCCAGACTGGGGTTACGACGCTCTTCAACTCGATCTTTCGCGTTCCGATGCTTCCCGTGCTCAAAGCGCTCCGGCAGCGCCCGACGAAGCTCAAGATGATCGGCATGTTCTCCTGCGACTCGAACAAATATTTCCGCCACACCTTTCACGGCGCCAATCCCTCGCTTTCGCTGATTCTCACGACCGCCGACGTCTATGCCCGCCCCGCGGAGCAAGCGAGCCTCGGTGCGCTGGATGCCGTTCTGTCGAAGAAATGCGCTCGCGCCTTCCATGAATCGATGATGTCGGTCAATGTGCCCAATCCGGGAGTGACTTCTCTGGTTCGCGGACAGTGATGTGGAACAATGACTCCTTCTCTTTCCAAAATCTTCGTCGTGGTCCGGGGGCTGATCTACTCGTCTGGGTTCGTACTTCTCTGGGCCTGGCTTGCCGTCTCCGTTCGTCAGCTCGACTCCAGGCTCCCTCTTGGAATCCCGGTCTGGCTTCAGCCGGTGGGGTGGCTGCTCGCCCTGGCAGGCGCTCTTCTGGCGGCAACCTGCATCGGGACCTTCGTCACAAAAGGACGCGGGACGCCCGCGCCGTTCGATCCGCCTCGCGCATTCGTGGCCTCCGGTCCGTACCGGTACGTCCGGAATCCCATGTACATCGGCGCGGCAGGTGTCATCCTCGGAGCCGGCCTGGTTCTGTCTTCCCCCTCGGTCGTGCTTCTCACGCTCCCCTTCCTGGTGGTCATGCATCTGTTCGTCGTGCTTTACGAAGAACAGACGTTGACCACAAGGTTCGGAGACAGCTACCTGCGGTACAAATCATCGGTCCACCGCTGGCTCATCCGAAGGCCTTCTTGAAGGACCTCAAAAGCCGTCTCGTTTTGCCGGCTTCCCACACCTCAAGGGTAGGGGGCAGCATCCGGCTCCCCCGACCCAGTGACAGCCGAAAGGGGACATCCACATGAAGAAGAGAGTGAAGAAGCTGGCCCTCAGCCGTGAGACCCTCCGCTCCCTGGAGGAAGGTGCGATTCAGGAGGTGGTGGGAGGCGTGACCGCGAGGACCTGCGGGTCTCCCTGCTCAGCGACCTGCACGGTCGCCCCTTGCTACGGTCCCTCCGACCGTTGTTCTTTTACCTATCCCTGCACCAAGTAGGAGCGCCGAAGGGGGCCGGCAGAGCGTGCGAAAGAATGTCGCATTCCGCCAGCCGGCCCCTATGCGGTATAGGCGGAAGGGTCACTCCGGATAGAATAGGGGCAATGCCCCCCAAGATCGCACTGTCGCTCCTCCGGCCTCCGCGCGGTATGGAGTGAACCCCCGGCCGATGGTCATGCTGGAAACCGTACGGCAAGCGTGGAGCTGGACCGGGCTCGATCCGGCGCAGATCGTGGCGTCGAACGCGTTCGGTAACGTGATCGTTCGCGCTGCAGATGGTGCCTATTGGCGGATCTGCCCGGAAGAGCTTCTCCTGCGAGGAGATCGCACGTTCTGAGCCTGAGTATGAGCGTTTGCTCGGCGATGAGGAATTCAGAATAGACTGGGAGATGGAGGCGCTCGCCGATCTTGCGCGTGAGCACCTCGGCCCTCTCCTGCCCGAATTCTGCTACTGCCTGAAGATACCGGCAGTCCTCGGCGGAACGTACGACCGGGACAATCTCGGCACGATCTCACGGCTCGAGCTTGTCAGCTTCGCTGGAGACATCGCTGAGCAGATCAAGGATGTTCCCGATGGCGAAAGAGTCGAGATCAAGCTCATTCCCTAATAGGGGATAGGGATTCGGGTCACTTGGAGCCGGCAGAGCATGCGAAGGAATTCGCATCCTGCTGATCGGCCCCTATGAGGCATAGGCGGAAGGGTAACTAACGCCCCGGAATCCTCAGCCGAGCTGCCGTAAGGCGTCTTCGAGCCGCGGCAGGGCCTCTTCGATCTCGGCCATGGTGACGGCTCCGACGCTCAGGCGGAACCAGCCGTCTTCGGTCGTGGAGCCGAAGGCCTGGAACTGCACGATGCCGATGCCGGCGGCCGCGAGGACCCAGCGCCGGATGTCGCTGTTGGTGAGGATCTCCTTGCCTTCGGCGGTCCGGCGCCCGAAGGGGTGGATGCGGGCGGTGAGGTAGATGGCTCCCATGGGCGGGATGCTGTCGACCGGCAGGCCCGCCTCCTTCATCCTCTGGAAGCCGTAGTGAAGGAGGTTGAGGCGCTCCTCGAGCTGGCGCTTGAAGGGTTCCTGGTAGCGGCGGATCCCCTCTTCGTCGTCGAGCAGGGACACGGTCGCCACCTGCTCGGCCCGGGGTGCCCAGGCGCCGACGTGGCCGAGGACGGCGGACATGCGTTCGATGATGTCCACCGGCCCCACGCCCCAGCCGACGCGCAGGCCGGTGGCGGCGAAGCCCTTGCTGATGCCGTCTACGAACAGGGTGTAGCGCGCCATCTCGGGCAGCAGCTCGGGCGGCGTGACGTGCTGGAGGTCGCCGAAGCGGAGCATCCAGTAGATGTGGTCGTAGAGGACGTAGAGAGGCCGCTCGCCCCGGCGGGTCCGGGCCTCGTTCTCTTCCAGAACGCCCTCGCAGATGGCGAGCAGGGCCTCCCGCGAGAAGGCCGTGCCGGTGGGGTTCAAGGGCGAGTTGAGGCAGAGGAGGCGGGCACCCTGGAGTGAGCCGGCCAGCTCCTCGCGCGTGGGCAGGAACCGGTTCTCCGGCCGGCAGACCACCGGTACCCCGACGCCCCCTACGAGGTGCACGTAGTGGTTGTTGTTCCAGCTCGGTACGGGGTAGATCACCCGGTCGCCCGGATCGCACACGGTGCGGAAAATGCAGTAGATGATGGGCCGGGCTCCGCCCGCGATGAGCACGGAATCCACGGGGTAGCGCAGCCCGAGATCGCGCTCGTAGAAGTCCGCGACCGCCCGCCTCAGCTCTGCGATTCCGGAGGACGGCGGGTAGTTGGTCTCCCCGCGCTCCAGGGCCGCCATGGTGCTCGCGGCGAGCTGGGGCGGGATGGGGAAGTACCGCGGATCGAAGTCGCCCACCGTCAGGTTGCAGATGGGGCGGCCGGCGGCCATGAGGGTCCGGATCTCTCCCGCGATGCGGAGGATCTCAGAGCCGACGAGGCCGGCGGCCATGTCCGAGAGCCGGTTCCGGGGGTCGGAGCTGGTTTCCCTTGCGAGAGCCGCAAGGTCGAGGCACGTCTCTTGGATGTCCATCCGGAGACTATGCCAGGAATCGGCCCCGGCATGCCAGTGGGGGGGACTACAGCCGCCGCAACCCTTCTGAAAGATGCCGGAGCCCCTGGGCCACATCCTCGGGATGGACCGCGAAGCCCAGCCGGAAGTGCCGGGGTGCCTCGAAGAACCGTCCAGGGACGATGGAGGTCTCCCAGCCCCGCAGCCAGTCGTGGAGGGCGTCGCTGTCTTCTTCCTTGCGGAGGCGGGGGAAGACGGTCATCGAGCGCGCGGGGACGACGCATTCGAGCCAGTCGGAGTGCTCGGCCAGGAAGGCATGGACCTGGCGGACGTTGGGATCGAGGATCGACTGGCTCCGCTCGGCGAGGCGCGGGAGTTGCCGGAAGGCCGCCGCTCCCATCGTCTCGCCAGGCACCGAATCCACGGCTTCCATGAAGTCCTTGGCGTGGCGCATGCGGCCGGCCAGGTCCGGAGAGGCGAGGATCCAGCCGCAGCGCAGCCCCGAAAGGCCGTAGCTCTTGGTGAGGCTGCTCGTGGCGATGAAGTGGGGTCCGAGGTGGACGTGGCTCGGCGGGGCTTCCTCGAACCAGACGTCGCGGTAGACCTCGTCGACCAGCACGAGGGCGCCGGCGCGCTCGGCGATCCGTCCCACGTCGGCCATCTCCTCCGGCGGCAGCAGCACGCCCGTCGGGTTGTGGGGATTGGTGATCACGGCCAGACGGGCTCCGGCGATCCCGGACTTCAGCTCGTCGAGATCCAGACGCCAGCCATCCTCGAAGCGGCGGGAGAACCGGCGGACCCGAGCGCCGAGGAACTCCAGGGCCGCCAGGATCGGCTCGTACGTGGGCTGCTCCACCAGCACCTCGTCGCCGGCATCGACCAGGGTGGCCAGAGCGAGGAAGTTTGCCCCGGCGGCGCCCGGAGCGGAGACGACCTGCTGCGGGAGCACGCCATACCGGGCGGCGACGGCCTCGAGGAGGGGCAGATAGCCATCCCGGTTCGCCCCGTTCACCTGCACGTCCTCAGGCTCCAGGACGAGGTCCCCCGTGCCGCAGGGGAGGAGGCCGCTGTTCGCGAGGTTGTACCGGGCCGCGGCATGCTCTTTGGCCCAGCGCATGTAGACGCTGCCTTTCATCTCCGGCTCCCCCGCCACAGGAAATACACCGGCACCCCCAGCAGGAAGATCCCCGTTCCGATGAGCGCGTTGGCGGTGTCCGTGAAGTAGATGTTGAGCACCAGCCCGGCTCCCGTCAGGACGAAGAGGAGGGGGACCAGGGGATAGCCCGGTGTGGGGAACGGGCGGGGGGCGTCCGGCATCGTACGGCGGAAGACGATGAGGGCCAGGCCGGCGAGGACGAAGAAGATCCAGTCCGCGAAGGCGGCGTAGCTCAGGAGCTGGACGTAGGTGTTCGCGAGGGCGTAGGCCGCGGCGAGCACGCCCTGGAGAAGGATGGCCGCCGTGGGTGCCCGGAAGCGCGGCGAGAGCCGGGAGAGCGATCGGAAGAAGAGGCCGTCCGCCGCCATGGCGTAGTAGACCCGCGGTGCCGACATCAGGGAGAGATTCATGAAGCCGAACGTGGAGATCACGATCAGCAGGCTGATCACCGTGCCGCCCGTCTCCCCCACCAGCCGCTCCGCCACGTCTACCGCCGGCGTCTGGGTGGCGGCCAGGTCCTGCGCTCCCAGGACGTGCACATAGGCGACGTTGGCGGAAACGTAGACGGCGATCACGCACAGGACGCCGATCCGGATGGCCCGCGGGAGGTTCCGCTGCGGCTCCATCACCTCCTCGGAGACGTAGTTGAGGTTCTGCCAGCCGGCGTAGGCGAACATGGCGGGCACGAGCCCGGCAAAGAAGGCCGAGAGAAGCGATACGCCCTGGATCTCCGGCGGCGTCAGGGTTTCGAACGTGATGCCGGAGCCACGGGTCAGCAGGAAGGCGCCCACGACCAGGGCCGCGAGCGCCAGCGTCTTGGTGAAGGTGATGACGTTGAGGAGCACCGCCCCGGGCTTGATCCCCAGCGCGTGGAAGCCCGCGACCACCAGGATGATGACGGCGGCCAGCCAGCGCGCCGCTCCCGGCGGCAGATCCACCAGCCGGGTCAAGTACTGGGAGAAGGCCACGGCCACCGCCGCCGTGGCCCCGGACTGCACGATGAGCAGCAGCCCCCAGCCGTAGAGGAAGGCGACCATGGGGTGGAAGGCCTCGCGGAAGAAGGCGTACTGGCCGCCCACCCGCGGCATTACCGTGCTCAACTCGGAGAAGACGAAGGCGCCGAAGAGGGCGAGGACGCCGCCCACGATCCACACCGCCAGGATCAGGAAGGGCGTGTGGACCTTCTGGGCCACGACGTAGGGATTGATGAAGATGCCCGACCCGATGATGCCGCTGATGACGATCATCGTGGCGTCGAAAAGGGTCAGACGCCGGGCGAACCCTGGGCTCCCCGCTGCCTCGCTCATGGTGGCCTCCCTGCTGGGAATGAAACGCGCGGGGAGTTTACCGCAGGCGGGCTGGGATCATGGCCCTTCGGCGGGCAGGTCCGGCTCTCCGGTCACCGGCTTGTTCCAATCGCCCTCCCGCAGGTAGGCATCCCCAAGGGGACCGGAACGGGGCTCGCGCCTCTCCTTGACCTGGTTGGCGAAATCGGGGAGCTGTTCCGAAGGGACCAGGTACTGCCGGCCTCCCCAGCGGAGGGGGAGGAAACGGGTGTCCAGCCTCTGATTCTTTCGGGAGGACGGCTCCAGCACCAGCTCGCCGTTGCGCAGGAAAGCGCTCCCTGACACTTCCGCATAGACGCCCAGGCAACCCCGCCAGGTATAGGAGAACGTTCCACCCGGGTGGATGGTGAGCGTGTAGTTGAATCCCAGGCCGCGGCCCAGGTAGTACTTCCCCGCGATCTGCTCCAGCCGGGTGATGGGTTCCGTCCTCTCCTGCCGGACTGGACCCGCCAGGAGAGACAGGGGAACGAGGACAACGGCAATCGCAAATCTCCACGCCTGGGCCATGGCACGACCTCCTTCAGCCCTTTAGACACACCATGGCGCCAAAAAGATCCTGGCAAAGCCCTTGCTACTGCTTTCTGTCGGAGCACCTCCCCGGCCGGGAGGGCTCCGAGGCCGTATGTTGAATCGAGCCGTCCTGCATCGAGAGAGACCGGAATATCCGGAGCCAAGCGCGGAGCCGAGCGCCCCACCGCCGTCGAAGACGGAAACGCGCCATCCCCGCAAGCCCCGTGCCCCAATGAGCCAGCGGGGTCTCCTCTGGGTGATCGCGCTCTCGGCCCTCGCCCTGCTCCTCCTGTTCGTCGCCCGGCACTTCGACGAGTACCTGCGGCGCACCCTGGAGGCGAAGATCAACCAGCGCCTTCATGGCTACAGCGTGAGCCTCGGCCATGCCCACGTGAGCCCGCTCGGTCTGTCGCTCACCCTGGAGCAGGCCATCATCCGCCAGCAGGCGAATCCGGAGCCGCCGGTGGCGGACATCCCCCGCCTGACCGCCAGCGTGGAGTGGAAGGAGATCCTGCACGGGCACCTGGTAGCGAACGCCGTGTTCTCTCGCCCGCGCATCCACTTGAACCTGCCACAGCTCCGGCAGGAGGACCGGGACAAGGTCGAGGTTCAGGACCGCGGCTGGCAGCAGGCGTTCCAGTCCATCTACCCCTTGAAGTTCAACCTCGTCGAGATCCGGGACGGCGACATCGTCTACATCGACGTGGATCCCGAAGCGGCCCCTTCAGGTCTCACACTGGAACCTGCGGGCCTCGAACATCCGCAACACCCGCTCGTCCAAGGAGGTCTATCCGTCTCCCATCCACTCGGAGGGGGTGATCTTCGAGAACGGCCGTGGCGTCGTGGACGGCCATGCCGACTTCCTCGCGGAGCCCTACCCGGGCATCCACGCCGTCTATCAGGTGGAGAACGTGCCGCTCGACCGCTTGCGGCCCATCATCGCCAAGGCGAACCTGCACCTCTCCGGCGGCGCGCTCTCCTCGCGGGGTGAGCTCGAGCTCGGTCCCAGGCACAAGGAGGTGGCCATCGCGGACGTCCTGGTGCGAGGCCTGAACCTGGAGTACGTCCACAGCCCCGCCACGGCGGCCGCCGAGAAGGAGCGGGGCCGCAAGGTGGCCGAGGCCGCCAAGGACCAGCAGCCCGAGGTGCCGGTGCGGATCGAGCACTTCGAGCTCGTGGACAGCCGGCTTGCCCTGTCCGGCCGGGCGAACGACCGCCACTTCCGGGTGTTCGTGGACAACGCGGACTTCGAGGTGTCGAACCTGTCGAGCGGCTTCCGGGAAGGGCCGGCCAAGATGAAGCTGACCGGCCGGTTCATGGGCAGCGGCGCCACCAGCGGAAACGCCGTCTTCCGCGACAACCGCCAGGGGCCGGACTTCGAGATCAAGGTGGCGGTCGAGAAGGCGAAGCTGGCGTCGATCAACGACCTGCTGCGGGCCTACGGCAAGCTCGACGTGACCGAGGGCACCTTCTCGGTGTACTCCGAGATGAAGGTCCGGAATGGCCGCATCGAGGGCTACGTCAAGCCGCTGTTCAAGGACATCAAGGTCTACGATCCGGAGCAGGACAAGAAGAAGCCGGTCCTCAAGAAGATCTACGAGAAGATCGCGGGCGGGCTCTCCCACATCCTGGAGAACCAACCACGCGACCAGGTCGCCACCGTGGCCGACCTCTCCGGCACGATCGAAGATCCCGACACCAGCACCTGGGAAATTATCGTGCGCCTGGTCTCGAACGCCTTTGTAAAGGCCATCCTCCCGGGCTTCGACCGCGAGTATGAGGCGATCCGCAAGAAGCGCTGACCGCCTCCCGCCTCAGCGGCTCTTGGGTGCAATCGAGAGCACCACCCGTTCCAAGGGGATGGAAACATCCGCCGGTGCGCTCCCCTCGGCGACCACCAGGGTCACGGCCAGGGTATCGCCCGCGAGCACCCGCTCGGACTTGTCGAGGTATCTCAGGGCGGGCGCCGCATCGAGCAGGGCGTCATCCCCGGCCCCGCCAGGCGCTGGGTCCTCGAAAGACGTGATGCTGCCGATGTAATGGGGATCGTTCACCGGCGTCGCGGCGGAGGCGCCGGGGAAGTTGAGGAAGACGCGGATGCTCGTTCCGGCGGGGGCCTTGACGCCCTGGATGGACAGGCGCACGGCGGGCCCGTCTTCCGGCTTGCCGGGCAGTTTGCGGAGGATCCGCGCCGCCTCCCAGGAGAGCTGTAACGTGATGTTCTTGGGCGCGGTACCGCGGACCGGCCCTCCCGGATCGCCTTCGATGCTGATCGGATCGGCGGCACGGGAGGACGGAGCCAGGCAGAGACCGAAAGCCAGCGTCAGCAGCAGGACCGGACGTCGGGAGAGCATCGGGACCCTCCGTGCTCGCGTGCGGACGCGAGCTGTCAAGAAAGCGTTTGGCTAACTATAGCCTACCCGGGGCCGTGACGTTGCTTCACGCTGTGAGGTTACAATTGCCGCGCGGTCTCTGGATACAAGCGTTGGAGACGGGCAGTTTTTCTCCATCGAAGACGACGGTTCTATCGAGGAAAGGGAGAAAAGCATGAGACTGGCCCTGGCAAACCTCAAGGGAGGCGTCGGCAAGACCACGACGGCCGTGAACCTCGCGGCGGCGTTCGCCCGCGGCGGGCTTTCCACACTGTTGATCGATCTCGACCCGCAGGCTTCCGCGAGCTTCTCCGTGGGCGTGCGCCGTGAGCAGGTCCAGGTGTCCACGGCCGAGGTGCTGGAGGGCAAGGCCGAGGCCGCCGAGGCGATCGTCGAGACTCCCATCCTGGACCTCCATCTCCTGCCAGGCTCGTTGCGGCTTTCCAGGCTGGACCTGGCCCTCGCCCGCAAGCAGGAGCCCGAGAAGCTGCTCAAGAAGGCACTCTCTCCCGTGCGCCGCCGCTACGACGTGATGGTGATGGACAGCCCGCCCGGGCTCTCGATCCTCACCGTCAACGCCCTGGCCGCCGCCGAAGCGTTCATCGTCCCCGTGGCGCCCCACCGCCTGGACGCCGAGGCGCTGGCGGGTTTCCTGGAGCTCGTCGAGGCATCCCGGGACCGCATCGGCCGCAAGTCGCAGCTCCTGGGCATCCTCCTCACCATGGTGGACCACCGCACGCTGGTGACGGACGTCGTCGTCTCCGCCGTCCGGCGCCAGTACGGGCAGGCGGTGTTCAAGACGGAGATCCCGGTCAATGTGCGGCTGGCCGAGGCACCGGGCCAGGGCCTGCCGATCTTCGATTTCGAAAGCTGGTCGACCGGCGCCGCGGCCTACGGGAAGCTGGGCGCGGAGGTGCTGCGGCGGGCTCGGAAGGCGGAGCTGCTGTAGGGGCGGCCACAGCCGCCCCCTTTCCGTCACGTTTCCTCGTGACGGGAAAGACGATAGACCCTCACGTTACGTGAGGGTCAAGAGGATTCTGGTACAATTTTTTTCCTCATGAACGCCCCGTACCTCGCGACCGCTCCCCGCCCCCTGGGGAATCAAAGCGTCCAGCGACAACGGGCGGGCGTCCGGCAGTAGTCCCCTACTCCCCCTTTCTGTCCAACTGAAGTCCTGACGCGGGGCCGCGCCATACGCGCGCAGCCCGCAGGAGAGCCGACCTTGAGCGACCGGCCGTTTTCCAATGCCGAGCCGTATTCCGATGCGGAGGAGATCCCGCGGCTCGTAGAGGCCTTCGAGGCCTGCACGCTGCCCGGAGCCGAATGGACCCACCGCGCCCACCTCACGGTGGCGCTCTGGTACGTCTCACACCTCCCGTTCGAGGAGGCCCTGGAGACGATCCGCACGAGGATCCAGCGCTACAACCTCTCGCGGGGCGTGCTGACCACGGAGACCAACGGGTATCACGAGACGATCACCCGGTTCTATGCGGAGATGGTCCACCGGTTCGTGCGGGAGGAGGGGAACGGAGAATGCTGGGCCTCCCGGGCGAA
The DNA here is from genome assembly GCA_963832495.1 of uncultured Acidobacteriota bacterium. Lineage (GTDB taxonomy): Bacteria > Acidobacteriota > Thermoanaerobaculia > Multivoradales > UBA5704 > DATARR01. The sequence goes on from CAWHUF010000011.1 coordinate 342,244, forward strand.
TGCCCTGTTCGAGCGGTACGGCGCCCGGGATTTCCCGTTCCTCTACTACACGAAGGAAAGGCTGCTGTCGAAGGAGACCCGGTTCGGGTGGGTCGAACCGGACCTGCGCCCGCTACATCAATAAGCACTCAGTAGTCCGCGTACCCTTCGCGCGTCTGGACCCGGCCGCTGAAGCCCTTCACGCGAACTTCGACTTTATGCCAGCTCCCGTCGCCTTTGGCATTCGTGGGGTAGTAGCCAAGGGCGTACTGCTGGCGCAACTCCTGGAGGATGTTGCGGAAGGCGCTCTCCAGCTCCTCGATGCGCTCGACGGCCATCACGCGGCCGCCGCTCTCGCGGACCGCCTTCTCGAGGTCGTCGTACTCCTTGTCATTGGCCTCGTAGTCCCGCCAAGCGGAGGTGAACGACTTGCGCTTGCCGCCGAGCTGGATCCAGTAGATCAGCGACTGGCCGGCCCGGGCCTTCCAGAGGACGTCCGAGGCGGGCAGGACGCTGTGGACGTCCGAGCCGTCGGAGAAGAGCACGACGACCCGCTGGCCCTGCCGGGCGTCGAGCGCCTTGAGCGACAGGTAGAGGAAGTCGTTGACGGCCGTCCCGCCGGCGGACTCGACCCCGGTGAGGGCACCCCCCAGGACGGCCTTGTCAGCCGTGAAGGGGGTGAACTTGAGGAGGCGGTCGGAGAACAGGGCGAGCATGGCCTCGTCGGACGGCTTCATGCCACTGAGGAAAGCCTTGGCGCCCCGGCGGACGGCTTCCATCTCCTTCTCCCCCATGCTCTCGCTGGTGTCGAGCAGGAGCACGGCGGTCAGCGGCAGCTCGTCGCGGCCGAAGGTGACGATCTCCTGCTCGACGCCGTTGTCGAACACTCGGAAGTCTTCCTGGGTCGAGGTCCAGGTTGCGCGCTCCGTCGCGGGTCACGCTCACGAAGAAGGCGCGCAGCTTGAGGTTGATCTCGTCCATGATCTGCACCGGCTGGGTGGTGATGGCGTCCGCGGCCGAAGCCCCGGAGGCCGTGTAGGCCACGGCTTTGAACTCGCGCGGGACGTTGTCGTCCCCTACGTCGATCCGGACCCGGAAGGGCGGGGTCTTCGACGAGCCCATCAGCTTGCCGTTGAGGAAGACCTCCACCCGGTCGACCGGCTCGCCGGCATGGACGCCGACCTCGACGTCCGTCTCTCCGAAGACCGGCTGGTCGGGCGTCGGGCTCTGGATGCGGACGGTGACCTGGGCAAATGCCGAGGAAGCGGCGAGGAACCCCAGCACGAGGGCAGACGCGATCGCGGCCTTCATGGTCCTCTCCTTCATCGCCCCACCCCCGTTCCAGAAGCCTCTACCGGCGCGTTCAGGGCCTGGGCCAGCACGGGCAGGCGCGACTTCGAGTTCTCGGCCAGGAACGACCGCGCCGGCTCGAACGCCTCCGGACGGACCGTGTTGTAGAGGAAGCGGTCGGAGGCTCCGCTCCCCTCGCTGGTCATCGCCGTGGCGGACGAAGCGAGGATCTTCTCCACGATGGCGGTCGCTTCTCCGGCAGCCCCCCGCCGGTCGAGCACCGCGGCGAGCTGGATCTTGAGCCGCGTGTCGCCCGGGAAGCGCTCGACGCCCTTGCGCAGGACCTTCTCGGCCTCGGCGGTGCGTCCCCGGTCGCTATGGACGCGGGCGAGCTCCTGGATGGCGAGCGGCGTGACCCAGGAGGGATCGGTGGCCGCCGCCAGCTCGTCCAGCAGCTTCGTGGCCTCTTCGGTCTGGTCGAGCCGCTTCAGGTTGAGCGCCAGGCGGAGCCTGGCCTCCCGATTGCCAGGCTCGGCTTCCAGGGCCCGGCGCAGGACCTTGACCGCGCTCTCGGTCTGGGCGTTCTTCTCGTAGATGCTGGCGAGCCCAAGGAGGGCCGCGATGTTGCGGCTGTCCAGCTCGACCGCCTGCTGGAACATCTCCGCGGCCGGGAGCTGCTGGGCGGACTGCAGGAGCAAGCCGCCGAGGCTGGTGAGCACCCGGCTCGCCACCAGCGCGGCCCCCTCCGAGCCCGACTGCTGGTGGTACAGCATGGCAAGGTCCCGCGACATCTTGCGGGTGTGGACCATCGCCACGGCCTCGCCCCGCGTGCGCCGCTCCAGCAGGCGCCGGTAGGCTTCGTGGTGAAGCACGGCGATCGGCACCAGAACCTCGAGGTCCGCGGCTCCGACCTGGTGGATCACCTTCTGCTCGGCCTCTAAGAGGACCGTGCGGGTCTTGGGCTCTCCGTCGACGACGACCGCGGTCTCGAGCGCGATCAGCTCCTCGGGTGCCCGTTCCGTCTCGCCCGCCGACCAGTCGAGCAGAATCTTGCGGTAGATCTCCTCAATCCTCTCCGGTGAGATCTTCTCCCCGGGCTGCAAGCCGGCGGGGACCTGCGCCCAGATGGCCTGACCGGCTGACAGCCAGGCCACCGCGATGAGCGACAGCAGAAGCTCACCGCGGTACAACGCTTCCGTACGCGCGCGCATGGGGACCTCCGAAATGAAAAATGCCCTCGATCCTCCCCTCCGGGAGGTCCTTCCTACGATTAAGACAATGCTCCAACGAAAGAAGAGACAGGAATCACCTAACCAGTATAAGTCTATTTCAAGGTGCGCGGGGGGGGAATTTCGTGACAATCAGCATGGAAATCGAGCGCGGAGAGCGGAAACAAGGCGCCAAGCTCCCCCGGCGCCTCGGATTCGGATGTCAGTTTACTGTGACGACCCTGACCTTCTGGCCTGACTGGTAGGCGTCATCGGAGGCGTACAGCGTCACGGAGTAGCTGCCGGCCGCCGGGAAAGTATGGCTGAGACTGCAATCAGTTCGAGGCTGGAAGTCATAGGGATGGCCGAAGTCCCAGCTACAGAGGGTAATCCGCAGGAAGTCGTCGCTGGACGTGCTCGTCAAGGTACAGGTTCTACCGGAACAGGAGAAGTTGAAATTAACCACGGGTGGGTTGTCGACCTCTGGGCCTCCCGGTGGCGAGAAGAGCAGGCGGTTGGGAGAACCGGTCCCGATGTTGGTCAGGCGGCCGGTCGTGGCGTTGTTGACGATGTAGCTGTGAGCCTGGCTGGGGGTCGCGGCGGGCGTGGACTGGAGGTAACGAGCGACGGCTCCCGCCACCAGAGGCGCCGCTGCCGACGTGCCGCTGAAAGTGGTGGTATTCCATAGCTCCAGGTCCGTCCCCGGCGCGAACAGGTCGAGGCAGGACCCGAAGTTGCTCGACTGGGTGGCGCTCCAGATCGATCGCGCGTCGTTCTGATCCGAGGCTCCGACCGTCAGGGCCCCGGCGACCCGCGCCGGCGAGCGGTCACAGGCCGAGACGCCGCTGTTTCCTGCGGACGCCACCGCCACCACCCCTGCGTTGATCATCGCTTGGACCGCGTCATCCAGGGACTGAACGACGCCACCGCTGAAGCTCATGTTGGCGACCGCTGGCTTCACCCGGTTGGCAGCCACCCAGTCGATTCCAGCCAGCGCATCGGACAGCAGGATGCCTTGACAGGAGCCGGTGGAGACGAGCGGCGGGTCGAATTGGCCAGGACCGGGTCCGGGACAATTGCAGATTGTGGCGATCCGTACGGCGTTCAGGGTCACCTGCTTCGCAACGCCGCTGATGGCACCGCCCAGAGCCTTCGCGACCTTCGTCCCATGCCCGTTGCAGTCTCCGAACTGGGGGTTGCCGGAACCGTCCTGGATGGCCGTGAAGGCATTCACGACACGGGAACCGAAGTCCATGAAATCGCCGCCGTCGATCCCGGAGTCCAGGATGTAAGCGTTCACGCCCGCTCCCGTGGTGGTGTAGGTGAAGTGGTTGTTGAGCGGACGGTCCCGCTCGTCAATCCGGTTGAGCCCCCACTGCACGGGCGGCCCCTGGTAGGTCGCGAGGGGCAACACCTGGTCCGGGTCCACGTAGGCGACGCGGGGATCCCGGGCCAAGGCCTTCGCCTGGGCTTCGGTCATGGTGAGGAGACTCCCTTGAAGAGCGTGCTCGAAGGTCCTCTCGACTCGACCTCCGTGCAAGAGCGCCATGGCCTGGACCGTCTCACGAACGCTGAGGCCAGGCGCGGACAGCATTCCGGGTCCCGGAGCCACTCCTGGCTTCAACACGACGATGTACCGGTCTTTAACGGGGTTTTCCCCCTTGTTGAGTTGCCCGGCCTGGGCTGTTGAGACGGCGTATGCCAAAGTCAGGAAGCAAAAGACGACAAACTTTCTCATCGACGAACCTCCTCTAAGCTGAACGTCTGTGCTTAAATACGGATTAGATGATGAGGCCGTCCATGCAAAGAAAAAGGGCGGGATCCCTCCGCCCTTGAAGCAGCGCTGAGCCGGGGCTCAGCCTAACCGTTGTTCCTGGTACGGCGGGGCTTGCGAGGCGGCTTCGGGGCGTCGGGCTGCGTGCCGTCGACGATCCACTTGGGAACGTTGAGCGACAGCAGCAAGCTGCGCCGGGCGTCGCTGGTGAAGACGAAGTCCGTGTATTCGGAGGCCACGGCCTCTTCCGTGAGCGGCACCGTCACTGCGGCCGTCGAGGTGCTCGCGGTACCGAAGACGAACGGATAGAGGTTGACCGGCTCGATGTCGCTGCCGAACTTGTCATTGATCGCCTCGATGAACAGGTTGGCGACGTAGGCGTAGCCGAACGCCGTCGGGTGGACGCCGTCGTAGGAGAAGACGCCGCCGGTCAGGAAGGCGCTGCTGTAGGTGACTCCCCCGATGTTGACGCCGTGGACGGCCAGGTCGCTCAGGGTGGCGTTGATGTCCACGAACGCCGCGTTCTTCTCGTTGGCGACGTTGCGGATGATGGTGTTATAGGCATTGACCCGGGAGCGGATGGTGGCGACCTCGCTGGCGGAGAGCACCGCGGAATCGGACAGCGGCTGGCCGCTGCCGCCGAGCGCGGCCGGAATGCCTCGGCCCTGGGCGAGCTCGGCAGTCGCCGTGAGCAGCACGAAGTCACCCGCCTGCAGCGGCCCGTTGGGGCCAATCAGCGGCACGGTTGAGCCGTTGATGACCACCGGCTGGCCGGTCTGCGGGTTGGGCACGAAGCGCGAGACGGTGGTCACGAAAGGGATGCTCGTGACGTCCGGGATGTTGGCGATCGCCATCTTGGCGCCGGAGGCGGCGATAGCATTGGCGACAGTGCGGTAGTCGGCCTCGAACTGGGCCACCGGAGTGAGCGTCACGCCGTCGATGACGATGCCCGAGGTAGCCGCCCCCAGGGCGTCGTTGTTGCCGATCCAGAGAGTAGCGAAGGTCGGCTGCAGCGACAGGCCCTGCTGGAGCTGGGTGAAGCCTTGGGCGGGGTTGGTGTTGCGCAGGATCACGTCGTGGAAGCCGCCGTTCCGGGTGGCCACGAGGTCGTGCACGGTGGCGCCTGGCACGGCGATGTTGTTGTAGGGGCGCGGCAGGGTCAGGTTGACCGGGTTGCCACGGCCCGGGGTGGGCGCGATGGTCGGGGAGACGCCCAGGCTCACCAGCCGAAGGATGCCGCAGGGAGCGGGGGATTGGCGCCGTTGCACACCGGGAGACTGCTGATCCCCGGGTCGCTGATCAGCGGCTGCTCGAAGCCGGTGGTCTGGCCGGTGGCCTGCCGGTGGATCAGGGCGGGATAGCTGTTGGCTTGAGGGGTGCGTGCCAAGGCGCTGCTCGCGAACCCCGCCGTCAAGCTGTCGCCGAAGGCCACGTAGCGGCTGAAGTCGGCACCTGGCCGAAGGCGGCCCCGGCCGTGAGGAGGACGAGCCCCAGAAGGCTCGCCAGAATCTTGGGACGGTGCATCTCCATGTCTCCTTGGTCGGTCTCGGGTTAGAAGTTGAGCGTTGCGCCAATCAGAATCGCCTGCGTGTTGTAGGTGCCGAAGAAGGGACCCTCGTCCTCGAAGCTCTGGTCGCGGGTGCGCTCCTTGAAGTCCAGGTACATGACCGCGAGGTCGAAACCGATGGCGCCCGTGTGGCCGAAGCCGAGGGTGATGCCGTTGCGGTCCGCGTCGGGCAGCAGGGGCGAGACGGCCTCTTCGGGCTGCGGGGTCTCGTCGAACACGTAGCCGATGCGCCACTGCGAGGTCGGGCTCGAATTCCAGCGCAGGCCGGCCCGGTAGTTGTAGACGTCTTCCCAGTGCTCCGGAACGACCGTGCTGGGCAACGAATTGCCCGTGCCGCCGGTGAAGTTGATGGGCAGCTCGTCGAAGCTGCTCCAGCCCGTGTAGTTGAAATCGGTCTCGATCAGGAGGTCGGGGGTGATCCCGAAGGCCAGGCCGAGGCTCGCCACGTCCGGGAACTCGATCGCGGTCTCGACCGGCAGGTCGGTGTCGAAGGGCAGGCGCGAACGGATGATGGCGTCGAACTGGGCGTTGCCCGTGGCGACCTGGGTGAGCCGGGCGTCGCCCTCATAGTCGATCTCGATCTTGCTGCGGTACGAGAGGCCCCAGGAGAAGCTGGGATTGACCTTGTGCAGGATGCCGACGTTGAAGCCGAACCCCTCGCTGAAGTCCCCTTCGAGCTTCAGGCGCGCCACGTCCACAACCGTCTGGGTGAACGGGTTGACCTGCGGGATGCTGCGGTTGAGCTCGACCGTGGAGATGCGGCCAATGGCGCCAATGCCCAGGCCGAAATTCGGAGAGATCTGCCAGCCGATCGTCGGATTGATGTCGATCGCCTCAAGGGCCGCCTTGGTGCTGATGAACCGGCCCGCGAACTCGTTGGGGTCCTCCCACTCGGTCACCAGGCCGTACGGCGCGTTGATGCCCAAGCCGAACTTCCAGGTATCGTTGATGGGCTGCACGTAGTACAGGTGCGGGGGGAACTCGGAAAGCGCCTTCTGCTCCGCCGTGTAGCCCTCGCCCGGGAATGGATTGGCCCCTTCGAGCTCGGCCTCGAGGCCGTGGATCCAGGTGACGCCCGCCGAGAAGGCGCGCTCGTTGACAAACGCAAGGCCGCCGGCGTTGTGGAACAGCAGCGACGGGTCGTCAGCCTGGGCTGTGAAGGCGCCCGCCATGCCCATGGCCTTGGTGCCCTGCTCGAAGATGCTGAAGCCCGCCCCGTGCACCGCTCCCGCGGACAGAGCGACGAGGGCGGCCAACCCCAAAGCCCTCCCAATGAAACTGCCTCGCCTCTGCATGAAATCCTCCTGTCTTACATGAAATGGTTGATCCGCCGATCCGTTGGTCTCCCGAGCGGTCCCAGAGTTGCGGAAATTCGGGTCTCGGAATGGTCATTTGCGGCTCGCCTAAACGTTAGTCCCAACACTCTGGGGTGTCAACGCCCGAACGGGTGGGGACTGCTGGTAGAGTAGGCGCCCTGGAGGTGAGCCCATGCTCGAAAGTGCGGTCCATCAGGAGACCTTCGAAAAGTTGAAGGAATATCTCGGAGAACTCTTCGACGAGCCCTTCCACGACCCCGAGAACGACCACTTTTACGTCCGTTACGGCACCACGGTGCTCGAGATCTCCGTCGAGGCCTACGGCTCCGAGGAGACGGTAATCGTCATCATGTCGTACTGCGTTCAGGACGTGGAGCTCGACGAGGAGCTGATGGCGGGCCTCCTCGAGCTCAACCACCAGACGCCCTGCGGCCACTTCTCAGTGGTGGGCAACGACATCTTCTTCGCCCATTCCCTCTTCGGCCGGAGCCTCGACCCGCGGGACCTGCTGCGGGCGATCACGGCGGTCGCCACCGTGGCCGACGACTACGACGATCGCATCGTGGCCCGCTACGGCGGACAGACGGCTCTGGAGAAGATCCAGGACACCGGCGGCCGGCGGCGGCGACAGGAGATCGGCACGGAGTAGGAACGGACGGAGCGGCCAGCCCAGCTCACCACTGGCCGCTCTTGACCGCCGCCTCAGCCTCGCGGTCGAGCTCTTCGGTCTTCTCGGCCTCGCGCTTGTCGAAGAGCTTCTTGCCCTGGACCAGGGCAATTTCCACCTTGATCCAGTTCCCCTTGAGATAGACGGCGAGGGGGACGACCGTCAGGCCCTTGAGCTGGGTGCGGCCGAAGAGGCGCTCGATCTCCCGCTTCTTGAGCAGGAGCCGGCGCACCCGCTCGGGCTCGCGGTTTTCCCGGTTGCCGTGGCTGTAGGGACTGATGTGGGCGCCGACCAGATAGGCCTGCCCATCCTTGAAGTCGATATAGCTGTCCTTGAGCTGCACCCTGCCCTCGCGCACCGACTTCACCTCGGTGCCGTGCAGCTGGATGCCCGCCTCGAAGGTCTCCATCACGTGGTAGTCGTGCCGGGCCTTCTTGTTGCTCGCCAGAGGCCGGACGGCGTCTTTGGCCTTGGTCGCCATGACGGGGGAGTGTAACGCAGGTGTCACGGTGAAGCTCTGACGCTCACCCCTCATCTATGAATGCTCTGTTCCTTTTTTGACCGGGGGATTCTCCCCCAAGGAGGCAATGCCATGAAGAAGCGTTCCAAGCTCAAGCTGCACCGCGAGACCATCGCCACGCTCGATCCGCAGCACCTTCGTGCGGCGGGTGCGAACGAATGTACCTGTAGTTGCTGCCCCACGGACTGCGGCTGTCCCCCTGCCAGCTACACCTGCGAATCCTGCCTCGGCTCCTGCGGGTGCCCGACGTACAACAACGAGTGGAGCTGCACCTGCCCTTGAGGACGATACGTTTCCCTTCAACCGGGGGATCCCCCCAGGAGGCCTGTCATGAAGAAGCGTTCGAAGCTCAAGCTGCACCGCGAGACCATCGCCTCGCTCAGCCCGAAGCACCTCCAGGCGGCGGGGGCGAACTGTACCTGTAGCTGCTGCTACTCGGACTGCTGCCCTCAGACCTACAACTGCCCCACCTACTCCTGCGAAACCTGCAACTGCGGCACCGATCGAGCGGACTCGATCTGCATCTGCATCTAGGGAAGGGTTGACCAGAGGGCGGCTCCTGTGAGGGCCGCCCTTTGTCTCATGTCGTGTACGCCTCCTTCGCCACCTTCCCCAATTCCTTCATCTCGGGCAGATCTCGCCCCTTGACGTCCGGCCAGATCACTCGCCGGGCGGCCATGGCCCGCTCCAGCCGTTCCCAGAGGTCGCGGTTCTGGACCGGCTGGCCCTCCTGGGTCTTCCAGCCCTTCTTCTTCCACCCCTCGATCCAGCGGGTGGCGCCGTTGCGCAGGTAGTCGGACCCGGTATGGACGGCGACGGTGATCCCTGGCGGCAACGCTTCCAGGGCCGCGATCGCCCCCAGGAGGTCGAGCTGGTTGGAGGTGGTGGCAGAGAGACCTCCGGAAAGGACCGTCTCCTCGATCGCCTCTCCCTGGGCGCGGCGAAGGAGCGCGGCCCACCCCCCTTTGCGGCCGGAACAGGAAACCCTCAGGAACACCTCCGCGTCCGGTACAGCCACAGCCGCCGGTCTCGTCCCGCCTCTCAGCTTACGGATCTCCAGCGTGGCGAGCTGGTCCGCCCGCTCGTTCCACTTGTTGCCGGCGTGCCCCTTGACCCAGCCCCAGTGGATCTCGTGCGTCTGGATCAGCTCGGCCAGACGGCGCCAGAGATCCTCGTTCTGGAGCTCGCCGTCCTTGCGCCGCCAGCCGCGGGCAACCCAGCCGGGGAGCCACTCCGTGATCCCCTTCCTCAGGTACTGAGAGTCGGTGAAGAGGTCGACCCGGCAAGGCTTCTTCAAGGCCTCCAGGGCACGGATGGCCGCCGTCAGCTCCATGCGGTTGTTGGTGGTGTGGGGCTCGCCGCCGGAGAGCTCCCTGGCCTTGCCGCTCGCCGGGTCGATGAGGATGGCCGCCCAGCCGCCCGTGCCCGGGTTCGGATCGGCACCGCCGTCGGTGTAGATGGTGACTTCGGGAAGGGGCTCGAGCGTCTCGGTCATCAGGTCTCCAGAGAACGGGGCGCAATCTAGAGGAATCGCGAGAGGAACGCAAAGGGCTGCGTGGCACGTCTCTTGCGGAAACCGTTCAATCCGACGGCATCGCGCCGGTCCCCTTTGACGTTGTCCCAGGAGGCCCGCAACCAACCCCCCGTTGATTTTTGTAAAGGAGGCATCCACGTGCGAGACGCTTCGGCTTCAAGCTCCTACTCACAGAGCACGGGATCGTTCCAGCAGGAAGAACCAGGAATGATGCACCGGGTCGGCCAGGCCGCCATGATCATCAGCGGCGTGGCCCTGGTCGCCCTGGCCGCCCGAAAGGCGACCGGCCACCGGCTCGTGCCGGAATCGGTGGCGCAGCGCGCTTCCGACGCCATCGCCGCCGCGCCCGTCGAGGCCGCCCTCACCCTCGGCAAGCCACGCGCCGAGCTGTACTCCTTCTGGCGCCGTTTCGAAAACCTCCCCCAGTTCATGAAGCACCTCGACGAGGTCGTCGACGAGGGCAACGGCCGCTCGCACTGGGTGGGCAGGAGCCCGCTCGGTTTCAGCGTGGAGTGGGACGCCGAGATCGTCGAGGAGCGGCAGGACCAGCTCATCTCCTGGCGCTCGCTGCCTGGCTCCCAGATCCACAACGCCGGTACCGTCTTCTTCGAGGACCACCCCGCCGGACGCGGCACCATCGTGCGGGTCACCATGGAGCTCGCTTCCGCTCACCCGGTCGGCCAGGCCGTCGGCAAGGTGTTCGCCCCGGTGACCGAGCGGCAGGTTCATGGAGGATCTCCGCCGCTTCAAGCAGCTCCTGGAGACCGGCGAGATCCCGACCACCGAGGGCCAGTCCCACGGCACGCGCTCGCTGATCGGCCGCACCGTGCACAGCCCCTTCTGAGAACCTGCAACGGAGCCTCGACGAGGCCGGGAGAGACGACATGAGAGCAGTCTGCTGGAACGGCAAGACCGACGTGCGGGTCGAGACGGTGCCCGACCCGGAGATCCTGAACCCACGCGACGCCATCGTGAAGATCACCTCGACCGCGATCTGCGGCTCGGACCTCCACCTCTACAACGGCTACATGCCGACCATGAAGAAGGGGGACATCCTCGGCCACGAGTTCATGGGCGAGGTGGTGGAGGTCGGCCGGGAGGTCAAGAACCTGAAGGTCGGCGACCGCGTGGTCGTGCCCTTCACCATCTCCTGCGGCCAGTGCTTCTTCTGCAAGAAGGAGCTGTTCTCGCTCTGCGACAACTCGAACCCCAACGCCTGGATGGCGGAGAAGGCTGATGGGCTACAGCCCCGTCGGGCCTCTTCGGCTACTCCCACATGATGGGCGGCTACGCGGGCGGCCAGGCCGAGTACGCCCGGGTGCCCTTCGCCGACGTCGGCCCGCTCAAGATCCCCGACGGACATCGCGGACGAGAAGGTCCTCTTCCTCTCCGACATCTTCCCCACCGGCTACATGGCGGCGGAGAACTGCGACATCGAGCCCGGGCGACACGGTGGCGGTCTGGGGGTGCGGCCCGGTGGGCCAGTTCGCCATCCAGAGCGCCTGGATGCTGGGCGCCGGCCGGGTGATCGCCATCGACCGCTTCCCCGAGCGGCTGCTGCTCGCCCAGAGCTGGGGCCGCGCCGAGGTGATCGACTACGAGGAGGTCGACAGCGTGATCGACACCCTGAAGGACATGACCGGCGGGCGGGGCCCGGACGCGCTGCATCGACGCCGTGGGCATGGAGGCGCACGGCACCACGCTCGACGCCCGCTACGACAAGGTCAAGCAGACCCTGCGCCTGGAGACCGACCGCCCCCACGCGCTGCGCGAGGCCATCCTGGCCTGCCGCAAGGGCGGGACCGTGTCGATCCCCGGCGTCTACGGCGGCTTCCTCGACAAGATGCCCATGGGCGCCGCGATGAACAAGGGGCTCACCTTCAAGATGGGGCAGACGCACATGCAGCGCTACATGCAGCCCCTGCTGGAGCGGATCCAGAACGGCGAGATCGATCCCGCCCGGGTGATCACCCACCGGCTCGGCATCGACGACGCGCCCGGGGCTACGAGACCTTCCGGGACAAGGAGGACGAATGCATCAAGGTCGTGCTCAAGCCGGACTTCGACGGGCACGGCCATCGCCATCACCACCGTCACCACCCTGGGGGGAACGGGACAAACGGGGGGAACGGAGCGGAGTACGACGCATGAAGGCGCCGGCCCGTGAAAGCCTGAAGCGGCTGGCTGGGCCTGCAGCCGTCCTCCTGGCCGGAACCGGGATCGCCGCCGCGGCGCGAGCGTTGCGGCGGCGCCCGCCCATCCAGTTCCGCGACCGCGTGGCCGTCATCACCGGCGGCTCGCGCGGCCTGGGCCTGCTCATGGCCCGGGAGCTTGCGGCCCAGGGGGCGCGGCTGGCCATCCTGGCCCGCGACCCCGCCGAGCTCGACCTCGCCCGCCGCGAGCTGACCGCCCTGGGCGGGCAACGGGTGCTGGCCCTGCCCTGCGACGTCTCCGACCGCGACGAGGTCCGAGTGGGCCGTCGACGCCGCGGCCGAGCGCTTCGGCCGGCTGGACATCCTGATCAACAACGCCGGCGTCATCCAGGTGGGTCCGCTGGAGCACATGACGCTGGAGGACTTCGAAGAGTCCATGCGGATCCACTTCTGGGGTCCGCTCTACGCCACGATGGCGGCCCTCCCCCACCTGCGCCGGCGGGAGACGGCCGCATCGTCAACATCTCCTCGATCGGCGGAAGGATCGCCATCCCCCACCTGGTCCCCTACAGCGCCAGCAAGTTCGCCCTGGTCGGCCTGTCGGACGGCCTGCGGACCGAGCTGGCCAAGGAGGGGATCTACGTCACCACCGTCTGCCCGGGGCTGATGCGCACGGGCTCTCACGTCAACGCCCAGTTCAAGGGCAAGCGGCGACGAGGAGTTCACCTGGTTCGCCGTCACCGACTCGCTGCCTTTGGCCTCGATGGCAGGCCGGCGGGCCGCCCGGAGAATCGTGGAGGCCTGCCGCTATGGCGAGCCGCAGCCTGATCCTGACCCCCCAGGCCAAGGCCATTGCCGTCGCCGACACGGTTCTCGCCCAACCTGACCGCCCGTCTCCTGGAGCTGGCGGACCGCATGCTCCCCGGCCCCGACGGAGAGGACGGCCAGGAATCCCGTCCCGGCTGGCAGAGCACCTCCCGCTGGGCACCTTCGGTGCTCACGCGGCTGGCTGACGAGGCGGCGGTGGAGAACAACGAGCTGAAGGAGCAGAGGGCGGCGGAGTATGGGGGGAATGGGAACGGAAAGGGGGCGCCGGAAGGGTAAGAAAACCGTGGTCCGCACCCCGCCGGCTCCGAATTTTGAGGATTTAAGTCCCCTTCAGGGGGCTTTTTTCGTGTAGCCCGGGCATTGATGCCCGGGCGGGTGCCGCCATGTCGTCTAAGCTAAGATCGAGATTCTGAGAGGTGGAGGCAGAGTGGAAAACCCCGAGATCGCCCGCATCCTCGAGGAGGTCGCCGACATCCTCGAGATCCAGAACGCCAATCCCTTCCGCATCCGCGCCTACCGGAATGCCGCCCGCACCGTCGAGACGCTGACAGCTCCCCTTCGCAAGTGGGTCCAGGAGAACCGTCCCCTCACCGACCTGCCGGGGATCGGCAAGGAGATGGCCAACCACATCCGCGAGATGGTGGAGACCGGCACGCTCGGCTTTCGCGACGAGCTCCTGGCCGAGGTGCCCCGCTCCCTGATCGAGCTGATGCGCCTGCCCGGCGTCGGTCCCAAGAAGGCCAGGAAGCTCTGGGACGAGCTGAAGATCAGCTCGGTCGACGAGCTCGAAGCCGCGGCCAAGGAGGGGCGCATCGCCAGCCTCCCCGGCTTCGGCGCCAAGAGCCAGGAGAAGATCCTCGCCGGCATCCAGGAGTACCGCCAGCACGCCAGCCGCGTTCCTGTTGCCGAGGCCGAGCGCTTCGTCGAGCCGCTCGCTCGCCTACCTGCGCGAGATCCCCGAGGTGGAGCGCCTGGAGGTGGCCGGCAGCTACCGCCGCCGCCGGGAGACCGTGGGGGACATCGACCTCCTCGCCATCGCCTCCCAGCCCGTCCCGGTCATGGAGCGCTTCCGCGGCTATCCCCAGGTGGACAAGATCCTGATGGCCGGCGACACGCGGAGCACGGTCGTCCTCGGCTCGGGGCTCCAGGTGGACCTGCGGGTGGTGCCCGGCGAGTGCTACGGCGCCGCTCTGGTCTACTTCACCGGCTCCAAGGAGCACAACGTCAAGCTCCGCCGCCGGGCGGTCGAGCAGGGCCTGCGCATCTCCGAGTACGGCGTCTTCCGGGTCCAGGAACGGAACCAGGAGGAAGAGGGCGAATTCATCGCCGGCCGCGAGGAGGCGGACGTCTACGCCTCCGTGGGCCTCGCCTGGGTCCCCCCCGAGATGCGCGAGGACCGCGGCGAGATCGAGGCCGCGGCCAAGGGCCGGCTTCCCCGCCTGATCCGGGTCCAGGACCTGCGCGGCGACCTCCACATGCACTCCACCTGGTCGGACGGACGGCAGCACGATCGAGGAGATGGTCGAGGCCTGCGCGGCCCGCGGCTACGAGTACATGGTCATCTCGGACCACAGCAAGGCGCTCGCGATGACCGGCGGCCTCGACGCCTACCGCCTGCGCCAGCAGTGGGAGGAGATCGAGGAGGTCCGCGCCCGCCATCCCGAGATCCGCATCCTGCGCTCCATGGAGGTGGACATCCTGGGCGACGGCGCGCTCGACCTGGAGGACGAGATGCTCGCCGGGCTCGACCTGGTCCTCGTCTCCCTCCACTCCCGCTTCGACCTGCCGGCGGACCAGCAGACGGAGCGGGTGCTGCGGGCCCTGGAGCACCCGGAGGTCAACGTCTTCTGCCACCCCACGGCCCGGATCATCAACCGCCGCAAGGGGGTGGAGATGGACCTGGACGTCGTCCTCCGCCGCGCCGCCGAGCTGGGCGTGGCCGTGGAGCTGAACTCCAGCCCCAACCGCCTGGACCTCCGGGACAGCCACCTGCGGCTCGCCAGGGAGCTGGGCTGCAAGGTCGTGATCAACACCGACTCCCACCGCATCCGCGAGCTGGACCTGATGCGCTACGGCGTCGAGCAGGCCCGCCGGGCGGGGCTGGAGCCGGGGGACGTGCTCAACACGCTGCCGTTCGAGGAGTTCCAGATGGCCATTCGACAATAGGCTGGCGATAGATCTCTTTCGGAACAAAAAGCTCAACCATTCCCGGTAAACTTCCGTAGAACTCCTTACGGGAGAGAAATCCTCATGATCCGAAACGCAGCCTTCAGGTCCCTCTTCGCCGTGTTCCTCCTCGCGGGGATAACCGCGGGCGCCGCCAGGGCTCAGGACCTCAAGTCCTTCGAGCAGAAGACGACGGTCCACAAGCTCGCCAACGGCTGGACCTTCATCATCGTCGAGCGGCCCACGGCGCCGGTCTTCTCCTTCGCCACCATCGCCGACGTGGGCTCCGCCCAGGAGGTGCCGGGCATCACCGGCCTCGCCCACATGTTCGAGCACATGGCCTTCAAGGGCACGCCCAACATCGGCACCACGGACTACGCCGCGGAGAAGAAGGCCCTCGAAGCCCTGGAGGCCGCCTACCAGGCCTGGCAGGCCGAGCGCCTGGCCCCCAAGCCGGACCCGAAGAAGCTCGAGACCCTCCTGGCCGGCTTCAAGGCGAAGCAGGAGGAGGCCGCCCGCCATCGTGGTCCCCAACGAGTTCGACGACATCCTCACCCGCGAAGGGGGCGTGGGCATGAACGCCACGACCGGCGCGGATCAGACCTCGTTACTTCTACTCGCTGCCGGCCAACAAGGTGGAGCTCTTCGCCTTCCTCGAATCCGAGCGCTTCGCCCATCCCGTCTTCCGCGAGTTCTACGAGGAGCGCGACGTGGTGCAGCGAAGAGCGGCGCATGAGCTACGAGAGCCGGCCCATCGGCCGGCTGGTCGAGCAGTTCCTGACCACGGCGTATCAGTCCCACCCCTACCAGCAGCCGGGCATCGGCTACCCGAGCGACCTGCAGTCGATCTCCATCACCGACGCCCAGAAGTTCTTCGACACCTACTACGCCCCGTCGAACCTGACCACGGCGGTCGTGGGCGACGTCAAGGCCGCGGCCCTGATCCCGATCCTGGAGAAGTACTTCGGCCGCATCCCGGCGCGGCCCGCGCCGCCGCCGCTGCGCACGGTCGAGCCGCCGCAGATCGCCGAGCGCATCGTGGTGCTGGAGGACACGGCGCAGCCGTTCTACCTGGAGGGGTACCACAAGCCGGCCTCGACTCACCCGGACCAGCCGGTCTACGACGCCATCGACGACATCCTCTCGAACGGCCGCACCTCGCGCCTCTACCGCTCGCTCGTGCGCGACAAGAAGCTCGCGGTCGACGTCCAGTCGTTCTCCGGCTTCCCCGGCGAGAAGTACCCGAACCTGTGGGCCGCGCTCGCCGTGCCCGCCGTCGGCGTGACCAACGAGCAGGTGCAGGCGGCTCTCCGCGAGGAGATCGACCGGCTGAAGCGCGAGGACGTCACGGACGAGGAGCTCGCCAAGTTCAAGACCCGCGCCAAGGCGGACCTGCTCCGCAGGCTGCGCAGCAACCAGGGCCTCGCCGAGCAGCTCGCCGAGCACCAGCGCCTCTACGGCGACTGGCGCGAGCTGTTCCGCTACATCGACCGCCTGGACAAGGTGACCAAGGCCGACATCCGCCGCGTGGCCGGCGAGACCTTCCAGGCGCCCAACCGCACGGTGGCGATGATCGTCAACCGTGAAGCCCAGAAGACGCCGCGCCGGCCGCTCCCGGCGCGAAGAAGTAGGAGGACCGACGATGAACCGACATTATCTCCAAATCACGGTCCGATCCCGGCCCTCCTGGTGGCAGCCTCTCTGTCTCTGCCGGTCCTGGCTCAGGCCCAGGCCACCCGGGCGGGCGACCTCCGCTATCCGCCGCTGCCGGCCTTCGAGATCCCCCAGCCGGAGCGCGTGGTGCTCGACAACGGCCTGGTGGTCATGCTGCTGGAGGACCACGAGCTGCCGCTCGTCGAGGCCACGGCCCTGGTGCGCGCCGGCGGCCGCTTCGATCCCGCCGGCAAGGTGGGGCTCGCCGACCTCGCCGCCGAGGTGATGCGCACCGGCGGCACGCGAGAGCCTGCCCGGCGACGCAGCTGGACGACTTCCTGGAGAGCCGCGCCGCCGCCATCGAGGCCGGCGGCGGCGAGGACCTGGTCGCGCGTCACCCTCAACTCGCTCAAGGCCGACTTCCCCGAGGTGCTGAAGACCTTCGCCGACGTGCTGCGCCGGCCCGCCTTCGACGCCGACGAAGCTGGAGGTGGCGAGGAACCGGGCCCTCGCCGAGGTCTCCCGCCAGAACGACGATCCCGACGGCATCCTGTTCCGCGAGTTCGGCAAGGTCGTCTACGGCCCCGACTCCCCCTACGCCCGCACGGAGACCTTCGCCACCCTGGGCGCCATCCGCCGGGAGGACCTCGTGGCCTGGCACAAGTCCGGGTTCCATCCGGACCGCATCGTCCTCGGCCTGGTGGGCGACTTCAACCGCGGCGAGGTCCTGCGGCTCGTTCGCGAGGCCTTCGGCGACTGGCCGCGCGGCCCGCAGTGGAAGCCCGCCGAGGCCGCCTTCCGCGAAGCAGCCGAGCCCGGGCGTCTACTTCGTGGAGAAGGACGACGTCACCCAGTCGTCCATCCTGATGGGGCACCTCGGCATCCTGATGAACGACCCGGACTACTACGCCCTGGAGGTGATGAACCAGGCGCTCTCCGGCTCCTTCGCCTCGCGCCTGTTCTCCAACGTGCGGACGAAGAAGGGGCTCGCCTACGCGGTGTTCGGCGGCGTCAACGGCGACTGGGACCACCCCGGCCTCGCCATGCTCTTCGCCTCCACCAAGACGGAGACCACGGGCGCCGGCATCGACGCCCTGCTCGAGGAGGCCAGCAACCTGACGGCCCAGCCGCTCACCGCGGCCGAGGTGGAGACGGCCAAGCAGGGCCTCCTCTCCTCCTTCATCTTCCGCTTCGACACGCCGCGCGAGGTGCTCGACCGGCAGCTCTACCTGGAGATCTACGGCTATCCGCTCGACTGGCTGTCCCGCTACCGCGCGGGCATCGAGGCGGTGACCCTGGAGCAGGTGCGCAAGCCGCGGCCCGCCACCTGCGGCCCGAGGAGTTCGCGATCCTCGTGGTCGGTCCCTCGAAGGGGCATGGACAAGCCGCTCGCCACCTGCGGCAAGGTCACGCCGATCGACGTCACCCTGCCGGAGCCTCCTCCGCAGGGCGGGCGGCAGTAGGCGCGATCCCCCTCCCGTCCGGCCTCATGTAAACGTGCGTGAGGGGGTCGGCAACCTTTACAACCGGTTGCTGGAATTCGGCGGCCTGGCCGAGGCCCCCCGTGGCGGTCGGAGCCCGCACTTCGTAAACCTCCTGAAAGAGATAGGGGCGATCCCGGCCGGGACCGCCCCTGACCTCGGACGATCGGCACGGAATTTGGATAGCTTCATGTCCAAGCAGCATTGCCCCTGGTCAGGAGGACCGGAATGAGCGAGAACCTTCCACTACCCCGCAGGGTCTTGATGACGGCGGACACCGTCGGTGGCGTCTGGACGTACGCGATCGAATTGGCGCGTGGCCTGGCGGATCGAGGCGTCGAAGTGGCACTCGCCACCATGGGCGACCCCCTGAACGAGTTTCAGCGCGAGATGGCGGGCCGCATCCCCCGCCTCAAGGTGTTCGAGAGCACCTTCAAGCTGGAGTGGAGGAGGACCCCTGGCGCGACGTGGAGAAGGCCGGCGACTGGCTGCTCGGCCTTGAGGAGCGCTTCAGCCCCGACCTCATCCACCTGAACGGCTACGCCCATGGCTCGCTCCCCTGGAGCGCTCCCAAGGTGATGGTGGGGCACTCCTGCGTGCTCTCCTGGTGGCAGGCCGTCAAGGGCGAGCCCGCTCCGGAGGACTGGGACCGCTACGCCAGCGAGGTCTCGGCCGGCCTCGCCGCCGCCGACCTCGTGATCGCACCCTCGCAGGCCATGCTCGGCTCGCTGCTGAAGCACTACGGCACGCTGCCCTGGACCCGGGTGATCCTCAACGGCCGCGACACCAAGGCCTTCAAGCCCACGGCCAAGGAGCCCATCGTCTTCTCCGCCGGCCGCCTGTGGGACGAGGCCAAGAACCTCGAGGCCCTGGAAGCCGTGGCGCCGCGCCTGTCCTGGCCCGTCTTCGTGGCCGGCGAGAACCATCATCCGGACGGCGGCGAGGCGCGCCCGCACCACACGCGCCTCCTCGGCCGCCTCTCCCAGCGGGCGCTCGCCGCGTGGCTCGGCCGCGCCTCCATCTACTGCCTGCCGGCCCGCTACGAGCCGTTCGGCCTCTCCGCCCTGGAAGCCGCCCTCTCCGGCTGCGCGCTGGTGCTGGGCGACATCCCCAGCCTGCGGGAGATCTGGAAGCACCGGGCCGTGTTCGTGCCGCCCAACGATCCCGAGGCCCTGGAAGACGCCCTCACCCGGCTCATCCAGGACCCGGACCGCCGGGCCTCGCTCGCGGCCGGCTCCCGCGCCCGCGCGCTCCAGCTCACGCCCGAGCGCATGGTGGACGGCTATCTCGCGGCCTACGGCGAGGTCCTGGCCGCCGCCGCTCTGGACGATACGGGCTCGTTCCCCGCGCAGGTGGCGGTCTAGCCGGAACGGCGGCGTCCTTGGACCCGGAGGCCGCCGTTCCTTTCAATTGTCAATGAACCCCCTCCCCGGCGTCATCGCCCGACCGTTTTCCGTCCGCGGGGAAGTATGCGTTAGCCTGACCGGACTGGCGGAAAAAATCAAGACCCTGCCTTGACGTATAGGCGGTAATCACGTAGTTTATGCGCACCGTTCTGCTCCAAGCAGGGTGGTGCACGCGCCACGCGAGCCCCGGTGGCAAAAACTCGGGGCCGTGCGTGACATGCGCGGGGTCCGGTGGCGGAAACCCGGCCCCGCACGCGGGCGGCACGAGGGTCGGCACGCGCCGCGCGCGGTCCAGCGGCAGAAACCGGGGGCTGTGCACGGGCCGCACGAGGCCCTGCACGGGTGGGAGGGGGGCGCGCGGCGGAAACCCGGGCCCGCGCACGGGCGGCTGGGCCTCCAGCGCCAGCCGCCCGGCGGCGGGGTTCATTGACAATCCAGAAGGGACGGCGGCCTCCGGGTCCAAGGACGCCGCCGTTCCGACCATCGGGTCTGTAACCGGCGGACGACATATTTGACGGTTCCGCGAAGACTTGCCTATACTCCTGGTATGGCCGAGCCCGTCCGCAAGATGCCGGCCGACTGGGAGACGGCGTCCTCTTCTCCCAATGATGATCCTTTCTTCTATGGATATCGGTTGAGGTGTGTCCGCCTGCCCAGCGGCGAGGAAGTCGAGCAGCAGATCCCGCTGACGCCGGAAGACCTTCTCGATCCACAACCCGGAGACGTCGTGGGCCAAAGCGGGCCGCATCAAAAGCTGCTGCGCCTCCTCGTGAACCTGTTGACGAGCTACTACGCGTCCAGGGACGACGTCCTCATCACCAGTGACATGAAGATGCTCTGGGGGATTCCGGGGTTGTCCGAGCCCGCACCGGATGCCGCCGTGATTCCGGGCGTCCGAGACAAAGACGCTGAGCGGGACAGCTTCGATGTCGTCGAGGAAGGCACCCGTCCTTGTCTGAGCATCGAGGTCGTCTCGTCCAAGGATGCCGAAACGCGCCGCAATGACTATGAACGGAAGGTCGAGATCTACCAGAGGGTAGGGATTTCCGAATACCTCATCCTCGATCCCCCGACCTTCCGTACAAAACAGCGCCTGCTGATGACGGGCTATCGACTTGGCGTCGACGGTCGCTACCGGCAGATCACGCCTGATGCCGAAGGACGCCTGCTCTCCCAGACGACACGGCTCCTCTTTGGCGTGGCAGAGGATGGGCGGACTCTGCAGGTTATCGACGTTGCTGCCGGCGAGCATCTCCTTGCTCCCGAAGAGGTGGCTGAGGCCTGGAAGGCGGCCGAAGAGCGTGCCTCCGCAGCCGAAGCCGAGCTCGCCCGCCTCCAAGCGGAGTTGGAACGCCTGCGCAACTTGTAGCTCCCTTCTCCCTGATATCCTGGCCCTATGGACAACCAAGCGTTTCTGGGACTGCGGACGGCGATCTACCCGGTGGACGATCTGGAGAAGGCGAAGGCCTTCTACACCGCCGTCCTCGGCGCCGGGCCGTACTTCGACGAGCCTTTCTACGTGGGATACAACGTCGGCGGCTTCGAGCTGGGCCTGAATCCGGACACTTCGAAGACAAAACCCGGGGCCGCAGGGGTGGCGACGTACTGGGGCGTGCACGACGCCGAGGCTGCCTTCAAGCGTCTCCTGGACCTGGGTGCCCGGGAACACGAAGGTGTGCAGGACGTGGGCGGCGGCATCAAGGTGGCGACGGTGCTCGACCCGTTCGGCAACGTTCTGGGGATCATCGAGAACCCCCATTTCAAGCTGGAAGGTCCTGGACCGGTGCCGGCGGCGTGACAGACCGCCCCCAGCCACAGTCTTTTCTCTCTTCATAAACGAAAGGTTTTTTCTCCGGCACGGATCTTGCGGGTTTCCTTCGTGAGTCTTCGGCGCCTACCGCGCGCGGCGCCGATCTGCAACTGGAATCAGCAGCTCTGAAGGAGGAACAAAATGAAGTTGGAATCCCTTAAGGACCTTTACCTCGAACAGCTCAAAGACCTCTACAGCGCCGAGACGCAGCTCGTCGAGGCGCTGCCGAAGATGGCGGAGGCGGCGTCCGCGCCCGACCTGCGCAAGGCTTTCAGCGACCACCTGCGCCAGACCCACGAGCACGTCAGCCGGCTGGAGCGGATCTTCCAGAACCTCAACGAGAGTCCCAAGGGACATACCTGTGAGGGCATGAAGGGGCTCGTCAAGGAAGGCGAGGAGATGATCAAGATGAAGGGCGAGCCCTCGGTGCTGGACGCCGGCCTGATCGCCGCCGCACAGAGGGTGGAGCACTACGAGATCGCCGGCTATGGCACGGTACGCACCTACGCCGAGCTGCTCGGCAAGGACGAACATGTCTCGCTCCTGGAACGTACACTTCAGGAGGAGGAGGAGACCGACGAGCGGTTGACGGAGCTCGCCGAGAGCCACGTCAACGAGGAGGCACTGGTCCGCTGAGGCGGTCCCCAGGGACCAAGGGCGGGCGCTCCCCTGGTGGGAGCGCTCGCTTTCTGGAGAGAGCGAAAGGAGGGGACGTGCCGAAGGGAAAAGGCTCGACAGGAGCCCGGAAGACGGCAAAAAAGGCCGCGCCCAAAAAGATCCCGCCGCAGAAGCAGGACCGCCAGCCGGGGATCGAGGCCGAGATGACGCCGCGTCCCCAGGCCGAGGACCCGTCCCAGCGGGGCAGCGGCAAGCTGGACGGCAAAGTGGCCATCATCTCGGGCGGCGACAGCGGCATCGGCCGCGCGGTGGCGATCGCCTTCGCCAAGGAGGGGGCGGACGTCTGCGTGGTCTATCTGAACGAGCACAAGGACGCCAAGGAGACCCGGCGCCTGGTGGAAGAGAAGGGCCGGCGCTGCCTGCTGATCGCGGGCGACATCGGCGACGAGGGCTTCTGCCGCAAGGCCGTGGAGCGGACGGTGCGCGAGCTCGGCCGGCTCGACGTCGTGGTCAACAACGCGGCCGAGCAGCACGAGCAGGAGCGGCTGGAGGACATCAGCCGCGAGCAGCTCGAAAAGACGTTCCGCACCAACATCTTCGGGTACTTCTTCCTCACCCAGGCGGCCCTGCGCCACCTGGGCGAGGGGAGCGCCATCGTCAACACCACGTCGGTGACGGCCTACCGCGGCAGCGGGCACCTCATCGACTACGCCTCGACCAAGGGCGCCATCGTGGCCTTCACCCGGTCGCTCGCCGAGAACCTGGCCGGGCGGAAGATCCGCGTCAACGGCGTGGCGCCGGGTCCGATCTGGACGCCACTGATCCCGGCCTCGTTCCCGCCCGACAAGGTGGAGAGCTTCGGCAAGGACGTTCCTCTGGGCCGTCCGGGCCAGCCGGAAGAAGTAGCCCCCTGTTACGTGTTCTTAGCTTCGGACGATGGGTCCTATATGACGGGACAGGTACTGCACCCCAATGGGGGTGAAATCGTCAACGGTTAAGCGCAGCTCAGGATCAAGCAGCTCACGGAGAGGAACCGATGACACCAAAAACCACGACCGACCACGAGAAGATCCGCGAATGGGCAGAACAGCGGGGAGGTAGGCCCGCGGCAGTCGTCGGCGAGACCGAGATCGCCGGCGGCCTGCGGATCGACTTCCCCGACTACGACAGCGGCGAAGTCCTCGAAGAGATCACCTGGACGGAGTTCTTCGACAAGTTCGAGGAGCAGAACCTGGTGTTCATGTACGAGGAAGAGCTGGTCTGTTGAGGCCCTGAACGATACGGATCTTTGTAGGGGCGCCCCCGCGTGGGCGCCCTGTTCGTAGACGCACGGAAAAGCAGGGCGGCCACATGGGGCCGCCCCTACTTGCCTTTCAGTAAACACAACACCTGGGCTTCCAGCCGGCGCAGGCCGGTGCGGTCGTCCACGTCCGGCGAATCCGCCACCACGTCCTCCAGAGTCTGCGGCAGGGAGCCGGCCACGAAAGTCTCGATGACCGCCGGGTGGACGTAGTACTTGCGGCAGATGGCGGGCCGGTTGCCGAGCTGGCCGGCCACGCGCTTGATGGCGTCCACCACGGCCTTGTTGGCCTCTTTCTCCGTCTCGCAGGAGCCAACCTCCAGCAGGGCCGAGAGGGCGAGCACCGTGCCGCCCCAGGTGCGGAAATCCTTGGCCGTAAAGTCCTCGCCGGTGGTCTCCTTGAGGTAGGCGTTGACGTCTTCAGAGCTGAGGCTCTGGCGCTCCTTGTTCTCGTCCAGGTATTGGAAGAGCTTCTGGCCCGGCAGGTCGCGGCACTGCTTGACGATGCGGGCCAGCCGCCGGTCCTGGATCTCGACGGAATGCTCCTTGCCGCTCTTGCCCCGGAACTCGAACCGCAGCGTGGAGCCGTCGACGTCTACGTGTTGGTCCCGTAACGTGGTGAGGCCAAAGGAGTTGTTCTGCTTGACATACTCCTTGTTGCCGACGCGGATGAGGGTGGTCTCCAGGAGCTTGACCACCGTGGCGACCACCTTCTCGCGGGGCAGGCCACGGAGGGACATGTCCTGGTCGATCCTCTCGCGGATCTTCGGCAGGGCCTCGCCGAAGGCGATCATGCGGCCGAACTTGGTCTCGTCGCGCACGTCGCGCCAGTCGGCATGGTAGCGGTACTGCTTGCGCCCCTTGGCGTCGCGCCCGGTGGCCTGGAGGTGGC
This sequence comes from uncultured Acidobacteriota bacterium, assembly GCA_963832495.1. Taxonomy (GTDB): domain Bacteria; phylum Acidobacteriota; class Thermoanaerobaculia; order Multivoradales; family UBA5704; genus DATARR01. The sequence continues at coordinate 366,406 of CAWHUF010000011.1, forward strand.
CGTTGGCCCGGGTGCAGATCCAGACGTCCGTCCAGGCCGGGGGGATGGCCAGCTTCCGGATCCGCTCCAGTTCCTTGGGGCTCCGGACGACGTTCCCTTGAGGATCGGCGTAGGTGAACCCCTTGCCGCGCTTCAGGCGGCGGATGCCGGGCTCGTCGTCCGAGACGTAGCGCAGCCCGGCAGCCTTGGCGCTTTCAATCGGATCGACGAAGACGGCGAGGGTCAGGCCGGTATCCAGCTTTTCATCTTCAATGGCAAGTGCGGTTGTCATGGTCACCTTGACGTCTTTGCAAGAATTACCCGGTTCATACGCCTGCAGAACGGTGAAGCGGCGATCCGAGGGCCGCCACATCCCGGAGCGGCCTTCGGCTTCTGCATCGCTCATGCCCAAGTCTTTGTAGAAACAAGACTTCCTGAATTCCCTCCCGCCGTGGCACACAACCTGCACTTTTGGCTTCTTGCATCGGTGGCGGAGCTTCGGCACGAGAAGGTCCCGCCGCCCTAACCTCTGACATCTCTGTTGCCGTCTTCGAAGGGGCTCATGAGTACCACGGCTTCCGTCTCCGCCATCCCCGGCCTCAGGCTGCCCAAGACGCCCTCCTCTGCGGGCACCGCCCGCCCCACGGGCCGCTGTGTCATCGTTTCCGACCGCCTGCCCATCGTCCTCACCCGCGAGGGTGGACAGGGCTGGCGCGTGTCCCAGACGGGGAGCGCCCTCCTGTCGGCGCTGAAGCCGGTCTTGAACGAGCGGCGGGGGGTGTGGATCGGCTGGCCGGGCGTGACGCAGGAAGAGGCTCCGAAGCTGCGCAAGGTGCTGGCCGGCGCCATTCAGGAGGGCGGCTTCTCTCTGCGCCCGGTCTCGTTGACGGACCAGGAGAAACGCCTGTGCTACGGCGGCTTCTCGGGCGAGGTGGTGTGGCCCCTGTTCCACGATCTGCCGCTCGAATGCACCTTCTCGCCTTCGCACTGGCAGGCGTTCCTCAAGGTGAACCGCAAGTTCGCGCGGGTGGCCGCGCGGACATTGGCCCGTGGCGCGGGCGGCACGGACCTCGTGTGGGTGCACGACCACCTGCTGATGAACGTGGCCGCCGAGCTCAAGCGGCTGGGCGCCAACTGCCGCACGGCGTTCTTCCTCCATCTGCCGTTCCCCGCGCCCGACCTGTTCCTGAAGCTGCCCTGGCGGGAGCGGCTGCTCGCCGGCCTCCTGGCGTTCGACCAGGTAGGCTTCCAGACGAAGCGCGACTTCACGAACTTCCTCGCCTGTGTGAAGGCTTTGGCTCCGTCGCCGTCCATCCAGATCCGGGCCGGCGTCTTCCCGGTGGGCGTCGACGCCCAGGAGATCGAGGAGCGGGCGGCGCAACCCGAGGTCGGGGCGCGGCTCGAAGCCCTGCGCTCCACTCTCCAGGGCCGCAAGCTGATCTTCGGGATCGACAGCCTGGACCGTTCCCAGGGTATCCCCGAGAAGCTCCGGGCCTTCGCCGAGCTTCTGACCCGCGATCCCGGCCTCCAGGAACGGGTGATCCTGGTGCAGGTGGCGACGCCGAGCCGCCAAAGCCTCCCCCGCCACGCCGCCCTGCGCGCCGAGATCGAGCGCCTCACCGGCGAGATCAACGGCTACTTCGGCCGGCCCGGCTGGGTGCCCGTCCACTACCTGCACCGCAACCTGGAGCCCGCGGAGCTGCTCGCCTACTACCGGGCGGCGGACGTGGCCCTGATCACCCCCTTGAAGGCCGGGATGCACCTGGGAGCCAAGGAGTTCTGCGCCGCCAACCTGGACGAACGGGGAGTGCTGGTGCTCTCCGAGTTCGCCGGCGCGGCCGAGCAACTCGGAGACCGGCGGGAACGCCGCCAGGGCGCCCTGCTGGTCAATCCCTTCGACATCCAGGGGACGGCGCGCGTGTTGCACCGTGCCCTGAAGCTGAAGGACCAGGCGCGCAAGATCCGCATGCGGAAGCTGCGCGCCGAGGTCCGGCGGCATGACGTCTCCTGGTGGGCAGGCTCCTTCCTCGCGTCGGCCCTCGCGGAGCGGCCCGTCACGAGCATCAGAGCTACATGAAAAATTCTTTCCGCACCTCGCGGAGGGGAAGACCGGGCGATCGCTTGCGCCGCGCCCGCCGACCTTCTATAAATACGCGCCGCGCCAGCCGACTCGACGCGATCCCTGGAGACGAGCCATGGACCTACCCCAGCCTCTTCTGACCCCTCCCCAGACCGGCTCGTCTCGCGATGATCTGGCGGAGGTTCTGGGCCCCGGCACCGTGAGCCTGGGGCCGGGCGGAGCCCTGCGCTTCGCCGACGAGCGGGCGCTCGGGCTGCTCGGATGCTCGGATGGCTTCGAGCTGGAGCGCCTCTGGGCGAGCTCAAGCCCCGGCTCGAGGGCGCCGGCCTGAGCTGGAACGGGGCGGGAGGAGCCTCCCACTGGGCCGTCCTCGATCTGCCGGTGCCGGGAGAGACTGAACGCCGTCTGGCCTTCGACCTGCGCCGCGACCCCGAAGGGGGCGGCGTCGTGCTCGTGCAGGACTTCGGGACCCTGGCGGGCCTGGAGACGGACCTGCGCCTGACCTCGCAGATGCGCTCGGTGTCGCAGATCTCGCCGGCCGTGGCCCACGATCTGCGGGCGCCGATCAACGCGATGGTCTTCAACATCGAGATCCTCAAGGAGATGATCGCCTCCGGGCGGGCCACGGATCCCAACAATCGGGATAAATTGCTCAAGTACACCACCGTGCTCAAGGAGGAGCTCTCCCGCCTGCACCGGGGGCTCGAGACCTTCCTGGCCTTCATCTCGCCACGGAGCGACAAGACCGAGACCCTGGACCTGCGGGAGCTCGCCGAGGAGCTGGCCGCGCTCCTGGTGGCCCCGGCCCGCAAGCAGCAGGCGCAGGTGAAAGCCGAGCTGCCGGGCGAGCCGCTGATGGCCACCGGCAACCGCTACCTCCTGCGGCAGGCCCTGCTCCACCTCTCCCTGGCCGCCCTCGCGGGGGTGCCGAAGCAGGGGACCCTGCACATGCACCTGGAGCCGGCGGGGGACCGCGCCCGCCTGCGCGTCTACGGCGCCGCGGGCGCGGACAGCCCGGCGGAAACGCCCCCATCCGAAGAACCGGTCCCCGGGTTCGACCTGCGCTTCTCACCCGCTGGAGCGCTCGCCCAGCTCTGGGTGGCGCGGGCGATCCTGGCCGCCCATGGCGGCGAAGTACGGGCGGCCGACCCGGCGGGAGACTCCGCCGCCGGGGGACCGCGCGCATATGAGGTAGAATTGACAATCCTGGAGAACCCGGGTACCGGTAAGAAGGAGTGAGGTGACCATGCCACACGCACTGGCGGTCGACGACGATCCCAATTTTCTCTCCGCGCTCGCCGAGCTGATCGAGGGGCAGGGGTTCACCACCAATACGGCCTGTACGCTGCGCGACGCGCGCGCCCAGGTCAGCCACCGCACACCGGACGTGGCCCTGGTCGACCTCTATCTCCCGGACGGCAGCGGCATCGACCTGCTCAAGGACCTGGAGCTCGGCGCCGCGACCGAGGTGGTGCTGATGACCGGCCACGCCGACGTCGAGAGCGCCGTGCAGGCCCTGCGCCTCGGGGCCAGCGACTACCTGACCAAGCCGCTCGACATCGGGCGCCTGAAGAGCATCCTCGCCAACGTGGCGAGCGTCCAGCCGTCCGCGCCAACGGCGGCGCCCGTCTCGGAGACGCCCGAGGTGGGCCGGCTCGGCCTGCTCCTGGGGGCCTCGTCTCCGATGCAGGCGCTCTACGAGATGCTCAACCGGGTGGCGCCCACCGACGCCTCGGTGTTCCTGATCGGCGAGAGCGGTACCGGCAAGGACCTGGCGGCGCAGACGCTCCACCTGCTCTCGCGGCGCACCAAGGCGCCGTTCCTGCCGCTCAACTGCGGCGCCATCTCGCCGACCCTGATCGAGAGCGAGCTGTTCGGCCACGAGCGGGGGAGCTTCACCGGCGCCCAGCGCCGCCACAAGGGCTACTTCGAGCGCGCCCACATGGGCACGCTCTTCCTGGACGAGATCACCGAGATGCCGATCGAGCTGCAGGTCAAGCTCCTGCGCGTGCTCGAGACCGGCACCGTGGTGCGGATCGGCGGCGACCAGGCGGTGGACGTGGACGTGCGGGTGATCGCCGCCACCAACCGCGACCCCCAGAAGGCGGTCAACGACGGCAAGCTGCGCGAGGACCTGCTCTACCGGTTGCAGGTGTTCCCGATCCACATGCCGCCGCTGCGCGAGAGGGGCGACGACGTGCAGCTCCTGGCCGACTACTTCCTGGGCCAGCTCAACGAGCGCCAGGGTACGGGCAAGGTGTTCACCGAGGACGCCCTGGAGCGCCTGCGCAGCCACTCCTGGCCGGGCAACGTCCGCGAGCTCAAGAACGTCGTCCACCGGGCCTTCATCATGGCCGACAACGAGATCACCCCGCGCTGCCTGCCGCGGGAGGTGGGCGGCGACTCGGGCTCGCTGCGGAGCCTGAACTTCCAGGTGGGCACCTCGATCGAGGAAGTCGAGCGCCGGCTCATCATGGCGACCCTGGACGCTTACGGCGGCAACAAGAGGAAGACGGCGGACATACTGGGCGTCAGCCTGAAAACGCTGTACAATCGCCTCAACACCTACCGCGACGTGTAGCTTGGCGGATGGGCGTGGTAGGAATCGCTTTTCCGGAACGGCTTGGGCTCTTCCCCCTTGAGGAGCCACACGGGAGGCTGTATACTCCCCCGTCGTCCGACGACTCACTTGTGACCTGGACACAGGAGGCTGTGGCACAAATTCTGCTTCAGAGCAACTCTGTGCGCGTGGATCTGAGCCACGGACTCAACAACAACGAACTGGTTAACCAGTGAGGAGGAGGATGCTATGAACCGTAACCACCTGCTGCTGCGTTTGTCGGTAGTCTGTCTCGCGCTGGTGATGACGCTGGCTCTCGGTGCGTGCAGCTCGACCAAGACGGCTGGAACCCAGGTCGATGACGCCGCCATCACCGCCTCGGTCAAGGCGAAGCTCGCGGCGGACGGGGACATCAACCCGTTCAACATCGACGTCGATTCCAACGAGGGCGTGGTGACGCTCCAGGGTCGTGTAGCAAAGGAAGAGGCTCGCACCAAGGCCGAGCAGCTCGCTCGGGACACTGACGGTGTGACAAGGGTCATCAACCTGATCAAGGTGGGCGACAACGGGTAAGGCAGTCGCCCTGTCGTCTCACATCAGTTTCATTTAACAAGGGAGAAAACAAAATGAAGAAGCTGTCCGTTCACCTGTCGCTCCTGTGCCTGCTGGCCCTCCTCTTGGTCCCGATGGTCGGGTGCAAGAAGGAGGAGGGTGGAGAAGAGGCCACCGCTACGACCGACACCACCATGACCACCGACACGATGACCACCGAGCCGATGGCGACCGACATGGGCACGATGTCCACGGACATGGGCACCGACATGATGACGTCGGAGCCGATGGCCACCGAGGCCACCCCCCCGGCCGGCCAGTAGTCCCCAGCAAGCTTACAGATGTGGCTTTTCGAGGGCGTCCGCCAGCGGGCGCCCTTTTTCATGGCGGCTCTTCTCGTCCTTCTGTAAAAACTACCTCTGGCACTCATGTTGCTCCCTCCCCTGGTTCAGGAGGTAGCATCATGGAGAACTTGCAAGGGAAAAGAGTGGCCATCCTCGTCGCCGACGGATTCGAGCAGGTCGAGCTGACCGAGCCGAAAAAGGCCCTGGATCGAGGCCGGCGCGAAGACGGAGATCGTCTCTCCCGCCAAGGGGAAGGTGAAGGGCTGGAACCACACGGACTGGGGGCAGGAGCTCCCCGTGGACGTGCCCCTCGAGGAGGCGAAGCCCCGAAGACTACGACGCCCTGCTCCTGCCGGGGGGCGTGATGAACCCGGACAAGCTGCGGCGCCAATCCGGCCGCCGTAGCAGCTTCGTCAAGCACTTCTTCGAGGCCGGCAAGCCGGTCGCCGCCATCTGCCACGGCCCGTGGACGCTGATCGAAGCCGGAGTCGTGCCAGGAGCCGCCGGATCACCTCCTACGAGTCGATCCAGATGGACCTCAAGAACGCCGGGGCCCAGTGGGTGGACCAGGAGGTGGTGACGGACGGCAACCTGGTCACCAGCCGCAAGCCGGATGACATCCCGGCCTTCAACAAGGCCATGGTCGAGCTGTTCGCGCGGCAGGAGGTCGGGGCGGGGGTGCGGTAGACCGAGAGCCTACGAGGCCGGCTGGAGCACTTCGTCCAGGAACCCGCCGGCCGCGGCGCGGAACTCGTTCGTCCACTCGTGGCCGCCCTGGAAGACGAACGGGCGGACGTCGACGCCCTGGCCGCGCAGCAGCTCGACGTCGTGCTCCATCTTGGCGGCGTCGTACCACTCCTCGCTGGTGCCGCGGCCCAGGAGGACGGGCGGGAGGTGGCGAGGTCGCGCTCTCGAGCTCCGGCGGCACGTCGCCGCCCAGCACGACCAGCCCGTGGCAGGCATGGCCCGCGCCGGCGGCGGCCCGGTAGGCCATGGCCGCTCCCTGGGAGAAGCCCAGGTAGACGAGCCGGTCCGAGACCGGGAGCTCGCGCTTGACCTCGGCCACGACGCTCGCCACGTAGCGGACGTTGTCCTGGATCGCCTGCTCGCGGTGCGAGCCGGGTCATCCAGCTGGCGATCACGTCGCCCGTCCGGTTGTAGAAAGGATGCAGGGCCTGCACGGCGCAGAGCACCCAGCGGGAGGCGCCGGGGATGCGGCGCAGCTCCTCCAGGTGCCGCTCGGCGTTCTCGCCGTAGCCGTGGAAGCCCACCAGCAGGGGGCGCCCCGGGGCTCGGCCGGCGCTTCGAGCAGGTAGCGGCCATGGACCTGGGCCGCGATATCCCTCTCCTCGTAGCGCTCCTCGCTCATCCCGCGCGCCTTCTCTCCGCCCGCTGCCGCAGGGGGGCGGAGAGCTCGCGCACCCGGTCCTCCAGCAGCATCAGGAGGTCGGGATCGCCCGCCTTCTCCTCGATCAGCCGCACCAGGGCGCTGCCCACCACGACGCCGTCGGCCATCTCCCCCACCGCCGCCACCTGGGCCGGCGTGGAGATGCCGAAGCCCACGGCGAGCGGCTGGTCGAGCCGCTTGCGCAGGCGCTTGACGTCGCGCACCAGGTCGGAAGGCAGGGCCGTGCGCTCGCCGGTGACGCCGGTGCGCGAGACGTAGTAGACGAAGCCGGTGGAGGCCTCGCGCCACCCGGCTCACCCGCTCGCGGGTGCTGGTGGGCGCGAGCAGGAAGATCGTGTCCACCCCCTGCTCGCGCAGGGCGGGGATGCAGCTCGCGCTCCCCCTCCTCGGGCGGCAGGTCGACGCAGAGCACGCCGTCCACCCCGGAGGCGGCGGCCTGCTCGGCGAAGCGCTCGACGCCGCGGGCGTGGATCGGGTTGAAGTAGGTGAAGAGCACGATGGGCACGCCCAGCCGGTCGCGGTGCCGGGCCACCAGCTCCAGGATGCCCGAGAGCTTGGTGCCGGCTGCGAGCGCCCGCACCGCGGCCCGCTGGTTGGTCGGCCCGTCGGCGATCGGGATCGCTGAACGGCACGCCCAGCTCGATGATGTCGGCGCCGCCGGCGGCCACGGCCTCCAGGTACGCGGCCGTGGCCTCCAGGTCCGGATCGCCCGCCATGAGGAAGGGGATGAAGGCCGCCCTCCCCTCCTGGGCGCACTTGGAGAAGACGTCGTCGATGGCGCTCATCGCGTCTCTCCTCGCCGGGCGGCGGCTGCCGCGAAGGATTCCACGTTTCCCTCTCCTCTCGCGTGCTCCTGGTCCCAGGCGATCACGGATTCCACGTCCTTGTCGCCGCGGCCCGAGAGGTTGACCAGGACGACCCGCTTGCGGCGACAGCCGCGGCGCGCGCTTGACCACCTCGGCGATGGCGTGGGCGCTCTCCAGGGCGGGCAGGATGCCCTCGGTGCGCGCCAGCAGGTGGAAGGCGGCGATCGCCTCCTCGTCCGTGGCCGAGGTGTACTCGACCCGGCCCTCGTCGTGCAGCCAGACGTGCTCGGGGCCGACCGCCGGGTAGTCGAGGCCGGCGGAGACGGAGTGGGTGTCGGCGATCTGCCCCTCCTCGTCCTGGAGGACGAAGGTGCGGGTGCCGTGGAGCACGCCCAGCGCGCCGCCGTGGAAGCGGGCCGCGTGCTCGCCCCGGTTGAGCCCCGGCCGCCCGCCTCGACGCCGATCAGGCGCACCCGGGGGTCCTCGAGGAAGGCGGTGAACAGGCCGATCGAGTTGCTGCCGCCGCCCACGCAGGCCACGGCGAGGTCGGGCGCCTCGGTGCCCGTCTGGCGCTTGAGCTGGAGCCGCGCCTCGTCGCCGATGACGCGATGGAAATCGCGCACCATGCGCGGGAACGGGTCCGGCCCGAGCACCGAGCCGAGGACGTAGTGGGTCGTGCGGACGTTGGTGACCCAGTCGCGCAGGGCCTCGTTGATGGCGTCCTTGAGCGTGCGGCTGCCGGAGTCGACGGGCACGACCTCGGCGCCCAGCAGGCGCATGCGGTCGACGTTCAGCCGCTGGCGGCGCATGTCCTCGCTGCCCATGTAGACGGTGCAGGAGAGGCCGAGGAAGGCGGCGGCCGTGGCGGTGGCGACGCCGTGCTGGCCGGCGCCGGTCTCGGCGATGACCCGCTCCTTCTCCATCAGGCGCGTGAGCAGGCACTGGCCGATGGCGTTGTTGATCTTGTGCGCGCCGGTGTGGAGCAGGTCCTCGCGCTTGAGGAAGATGCGGGCCGCCGCCCAGCTCCTCGGTCAGCCGCTCGGCGAAGTAGAGCGGCGTCGGCCGGCCGACGTAGTCGTTGAGCAGGGCCGTCGAGCTGGCGGCGGAAGGCGCGGGAGCGGCTGGCCTTGTCGTAGACGCGGGTCAGCTCGGCCAGCGGCGCCATGAGCGTCTCGGGAACGAAGCGGCCGCCGTAGCGGCCGAAGTAACCCTCCTCGTCAGGGAGGGGTCTGGGTCTCGCCATTCCTCACCTCCTCGAAAGAGCCGCCGCAGCAGCTCGGGATCCTTGATGCCGGGGGCGGACTCCACCCGCGAGCAGACGTCGACGCCCCAAGGGCGCGCGGTCTCGACGGCCCGCCGCACGTTGTCCGGCCCGAGGCCGCCGGCCAGGAAGAGCCGCTCCGGGACATCTCCCCTCACGGCACCGTAATCCCAGGCCGTCCCGGTGCCGCCGTAGAGCGAGCCGTGGGGGGCGTCGAACAGGACTCCCCAGACCGCTCCGTAGGCCGCGATCTCCTCGCGGCCCGGCCGGCCCCCGGTGCGGAAGGCCTTGATCGCCCGGCCGGCGAACGGAGCCACGGCTCAGGCTCCTCGTCGCCGCTGAACTGGAGCAGGTCGAGCCCGACGCGGCCGGCGATCTCCTCGATCTCGGCGGCGGGGGCGTTGACGAACACGCCCACCAGCGGCACCCGGCCCGCCACGGCGCCGGCGATCTCCCGCGCCCGACCGGTCTCCACGTACCGCGGGCTGCCCGGATAGAAGTTTAACCCCAGGTAGTCGGCGCCCAATTCCACGGCCGCCAGGGCGTTGGCCGGGTCGATGACGCCGCAGATCTTGACCTTGACGGGCACCGCTCAGACCTCCGGTCAGATCAGGAGGGACCGCAGCTTCTCCGCCGGGTCGGGGGCGAGCAGGAGCGACTCGCCGATCAGGAAGGCGTCGAAGCCGCTCTCGCGCAGCAGGGCCACGTCCAGCGCGTCGCGGATGCCGCTCTCGGCCACCTTGACGGCCTCGGAAGGCAGGCCCGGCAGGAGCGAGATCGAGTTCTGGAGGTCGACGTCGAACGTGCGCAGGTTCCGGTTGTTGATCCCCACGATCTCCCAGGGCTCGCCGCCGAGCTTGGCGATGTCGTCCGCGTCGTGGGTCTCGACCAGGGGGACGAGCCCCAGGCCGCGGGCGAGGCGGGCGTAGCGCGCCATCTCCCCGGCCTCGTAGAGCGCGGCGATCAGCAGGATGGCGTCGGCGCCGGCCTCCCGCGCCCAGAGGAGCTGGACGGGATCGACGACGAAGTCCTTGGCGATCGCCGGCAGCCCCGAGGCCTCGCGGCAGTCGGCCAGCAGGTCGTAGCCGCCGTGGAAGAAGTCGGGCTCGACCACCACGGAGAGGGCCGCCGCGCCGTTCTCCGCGTAGATCCGCGCCTGGGCGATGGGATCGACCCGGCCGTGGAGGGAGCCGAGGCGGGGCGAGCCCATCTTGACCTCGGCGATGATGTTGGGAATGCCGCGCCGGAGCCGGAGGGCGGCCAGGAAGGCGTTGTCTGCGGGAGTCCGCGGCGCGCCCTCGGCCCAGTCAGCTTCGGTGCCACCCACCTCGGCGATCCGCTCGCGGCGGCGCTCGGTGATGCGCAGAAGGACGTCCGGGGCGCTCATCCCGGGAAGCTCCTCAGCTCTTCCAGCTTGGCCGCCGCGGCGCCGGAGATGATGGCCTCGCGGGAGCGCTCGACGCCCTCCTCCAGGGTGGCGGCGACACCGCCCACGTAGAGGGCCGCGCCGGCGTTCAGGGCCGTGACGTCCGCGAGCGGTCCCGCTTCGCCGCCGAAGACCCGGCGCACGGCGGCGGCGTTGTCCTCGGGCGTGCCGCCCGCGAGCTCTTCCAGGCGGGCGCGGCGCAGGCCAAAGCGCTCCGGCTCCAGGTCGAGCATCCGCACCTCGCCGTCCCGCACCTCGGCCACGCGGGTGAGGCCGGTGGTGGTGATCTCGTCGAGCCCGTCGCCGTGGACCACCAGGGCGTGCTCGGCCCCGAGGTCGCGCAGCACGTGGCCGATGGGCTCGACCAGGCTCTCGGCATAGACGCCCATCACCTGCCGCCGCGCGCCGGCCGGGTTGGTGAGCGGGCCGAGGACGTTGAAGATGGTGCGCAGGCCCAGCTCGCGCCGCACCGGCATCACCTCGCGCATGGCCGGGTGGAGCAGCGGGGCGAAGAGGAAGGCGATGCCCACGGTGTCGAGCGTGCGGCCGGCCGTCTCGGGATCGATCTCGATCTTGACCCCCAGGGCGGCGAGCACATCGGCGCTCCCGGAGCGGCTGGAGACCGAGCGGTTGCCGTGCTTGGCGACCGGCACGCCGGCCGCGGCGGCCACCAGGGCCGCCGCGGTCGAGATGTTGAACGTGCCCCGGCCGTCGCCGCCCGTGCCGCAGGTGTCGACCAGGCCTTCCGTCTGGTGGGGGATGGGGATGGCCCGCCGGCGCATGGCGGCGGCGGCGCCGGAGATCTCGGCGACCGATTCGCCCTTCATGCGCAGGGCGACCAGCAGCGCCGCCTTGAGCGTCTCGGTGACCATGCCGTCCATGAGCTGGCCGAAGAGCTCCTCCGTCTCCTCGCGGGTGAGGCTCTCGCCGGCCGTCACGCGCACCAGCGCGGAACGAGCGTCGAGCTCAGGCATCGGCAGTCCCTCCAGCATTGGCAGCCTTGCAGAGGTCGAGAAAGTTCGACAGCAGGTGCGGGCCGGACCCGGTCAGCACCGATTCGGGATGGAACTGCACGCCCCAGTACGGCAGCTCGCGGTGGCGCAGGCCCATGAGCGTGCCGTCGTCGGCCCAGGCCAGGGGCTCCAGCTCCTGCGGCAGGGTACCCTCCTTCACCTCCAGGCTGTGGTAGCGGGTGGCCTCGAAGGGGTTCGGCAGGCCGGCGAAGACATCCTGGTCGCCATGGCGCACGGGCGAGGTCTTGCCGTGCATGAGCCGCGGCGCGCGGTCGACCGTGGCCCCGAAGGCGACCCCCAGGGCCTGGTGGCCGAGGCAGACGCCGAGGAGCGGCACTTGGGCACGGAGGCGGATCAGGTCGAGGCAGACGCCCGCGTCCTCGGGCCGGCCGGGGCCGGGCGAGAGCACGATCCCCTCGGGCTTCCGGGCCAGCAGGGCCTCGGCGCTCTCGGCGTCGTTGCGCACCACCTCGACCTTCGCGCCGGCCGCCGCCAGGAGCTGGACGAGGTTGTAGGTGAAGGAGTCGTAGTTGTCCACCATGAGGATCACGATCGTCTCTCCAGCTCTTCGGCGAGCGCCACGGCGGTGAGCAGGGCCGCCGCCTTGTTCTCGGTCTCCCGCTCCTCGGCCGCGGGATCGGAGTCGGCCACGATGCCGGCCCCGGCCGTGACCGAGGTCTCGTTCTCTCTCACGACGAGGGTGCGGATGGCGATGCAGGTGTCCAGGTCCCCGGAGTAGGAGAGGTAGCCCACGGCGCCGGCGTAGGGGCCGCGCGCCTCGGGCTCCAGCTCGTCGATGATCTCCATGGCCCGGATCTTGGGCGCGCCCGAGACCGTGCCGGCCGGGAAGCAGGCGAGGAGGGCGTCGAGAGCGTCTTTCCCCGTTTCGATCTCGGCCTCGACGCTGGAGACCAGGTGCATGACGTGGCTGTAGTGCTCGATCTCCATGAAGCTCGGCACGCGGACGCTGCCTGGCATGGCCACCCGGCCGAGGTCGTTGCGTCCCAGGTCGACCAGCATCACGTGCTCGGCCCGCTCCTTGGGATCGGCCAGCAGATCCTCGGCCAGGCGCCGGTCGCCGTCGGCGTCCATGCCGCGCGGCCGGGTGCCGGCGATGGGCCGGGTCTCGATATGCCGGCCCTGCTTGCGCACCAGCATCTCGGGCGAGGCGCCGACGAGCGAGACGTCGGGAGTCTCGAGCAGCACCATGTAGGGGCTCGGGTTGACCATGCGCAGGGCCCGGTAGAGGGCGAGCGGCTCGATCCGCCGCGGCACCCGCCAGCGGCGGGCGAGCACCACCTGGAAGATGTCGCCCGCGGCGATGTATTCCTTGGCTTGAAGAACGGCCCGGCGGAAGGACGCGCCGTCCAGGCTCGGCATGTCGGTGCCGACCGGTCCTGGAGGCTGGCCCGGCATGGCGACTCCCCCCCCTCCCGCCTCCTCGGTCAGAGCCCGTGAGATCCGGGCGAGCTGCTTTTCGGCCTCCGCCATCCCCACCTCGCCCTCGATCTCGTTGGCGATGGCGAGCACCCGCTGATGGGCGTGGTCGAAGAGGACTAGCGTGTCGAACCGGGCCAGCAGGGCGACCGGCAGCTCGAACGGATCGGACGGCCGGTTCGGCAGCTTCTCGACCATACGGATCAAGTCGTAACCGAAGTAGCCGACGAAGCCGCCGGTAAACGGGATGGGGCCGGACTCGGTCGAGATCGAGTGGAGCACCTCGTGCAGGGCGTCGAGCGGAGCGCCCGGCAGGGTCTCCCTCCGCTTTCCTCTCTCTACCTCGAGGCGGTCGGGATAGAGACGGTAGATCTCGCGGGGCGCCGCGCCGAGGAAGCTGAAGCGCGCGACCCGCTCGCCGCCCGAGACGCTCTCGAAGAGGAAGCGGTGCGGCGAGATGGACTCCAGCCGCCGGTAGACGGCAAGCGGCGTCAGGCTGTCCGCCAGGAATTCGCGAATATGCGGCACGGCACGGCGCGGCCGGCGCGCTCCCCCTCAGCCATCAGATGACCTCCAAACAAAAGCAATAGAAATTAGAGCTTCGCATACCTAGTGCTCCAACTTGGCAAAACCGTGGCGCCGAATTAATTCATCTCCAATTTCCGAGGGATCGACGCCGGTCGCCTGCAGGAGGACGAGAAAGTGATAGAGGAGGTCCGCACCCTCGCCCACCAGGGCGCTCCGGCGCTCGCCGTTCTCTCCGGGGCCATGGGCGGAAGCGGAAACCGCCGCGATGGCGGTCTCCACTCCCTCCTCCCCCACCTTCTGGGCGATCCGCTCGATCCCTCTTGCCAGGAGACGCGCCGTGTAGCTCGTCTCGGGGTCGGCCCCGCGGCGCGAGGCGAGCACGGCGGCCAGCCAGCCCAGCTCCAGCCCGGCTGCGTTGGGCTCGAAGCAGCTCCGGGTGCCGCGGTGGCAGGTGGGTCCGGCGGGCCGCGCCCGCACGAGCAGGGCGTCGCCGTCGCAGTCGGGGGTGACCTCGACGACCGCCAGAGTGTTGCCGGAGGTCTCGCCCTTGCGCCACAGGGCCTGCCGGGAGCGGCTCCAGAAGTGGGCCTCTCCCGTCTCCAGGGTCCGTTCGACGGCCTCGCGGTTCGCGTAGGCGAGCATCAGCACGGCGCCGCTCCCCACGTCCTGGACGACGACGGGGATGAGACCCCGGTCGTCGAAGCGAAGCTCGTCCACGTTCATCCTCGTTCCTCCCGAATTTCCTCCCGGATTTCCTGCCGGACGGGGAACCCGGCCCCGGCGAGCACTTCTTTGACATCCCCCACTGTATAGGTCCCCTGGTGGAAGATCGAGGCGGCGAGCACGGCGGCGGCACCGGCCGCGAGAGCGTCCGCGAGATGCCCGGGCTCGCCCGCGCCCCCCGAGGCGATCACGGGTACGGGGACGGCGTCCACCACCTCGGCGATCAGCTCCAGGTCATAGCCGCCCTTGGTGCCGTCGCGGTCGATGCTGGTCAACAGGATCTCGCCCGCCCCACGCTCGACGCCCTCCCGGATCCAGGCGAGCGCGTCGAGCCCCGTGGCCTGGCGCCCGCCCTTGGTGACCACTTCCCAGCCGTTCTCATTCCGCTTGGCGTCCACGGAGAGCACCACGCACTGGCTGCCGAAGCGGCGGGCCAGCTCCGTCACCAGCTCCGGCCTCTCGACGGCCGCGGAGTTGATCCCCACCTTGTCGGCCCCGGAGCGAAGGAGCCGCCGGGCGTCGGCCTCGCTGCGCACGCCGCCGCCCACGGTCAGGGGGATGAAGACGCGCTCGGCCGTGCGGCGCACCCATTCGACGTCCGTATCGCGGTCCTCCGGAGCCGCGCCGATGTCGAGGAAGACGATCTCGTCCGCTCCCTGCTCGGCATAGCGGAGGGCCGACTCGGCGGGATCGCCCTGGTCGACGAGGTCGCGGAAGCGCACGCCCTTGACCACCCTTCCGTCAGAGACATCGAGGCAGGGGATGACGCGCCGGGCAAGCCCCGAAGGTCCGAATGTCTTCAGGGAGCGCATATAGCGAGCGCCTCCTCGACGGTAAAGGCTCCCTCATAGAGGGCTCGTCCCACGATGGCGCCCGCGATCTCCGGCACCCGCCGCGCCTCTTCCAGGTCGGAGAGGGCGTGGACGCCGCCGGAAAGCAGTGCGGGGATGCCTGAAGTCCTCGCAACCCGCAGGGTGAGCTCCAGATTGGGGCCGGTCATCATGCCGTCGCGCTCGACGTCGGTGACCAGGATGGCCGGGCAGGGCAGGCCCATGAGCCGGGCGCACAGCTCGCCCAGGTTCTGGGAAGCGCCCTCTTTCCAGCCCGCGATGCGGACTTCCCCGTCCGCCACGTCCAGGGCAGGCACGAGCCGGCCCGGCCGCTTCTGCGCCAGGGCGCGGAAGGCGTCCGTATCCCGGGCCACGAGGGAGCCGATCACGACCCGATCGCATCCCACGCCAAGAGCCCAGTCGATCGATTCGCGGTCCCGCAGGCCGCCACCCAGCTGGATCTTCACTCCCGTTGCCGCCATCCTCTCGATCAGCTCCCGTTGTGGCGCCTCGCCCAGGGCGGCGTCCAGGTCCACGACGTGGATGCGCGCCACCCCGGCCTGGGCGTAGGAGTCGAGCACGGCCACGGGATCGTCGCCGTAGACGGTCGCCTGGGTCTCGTCGCCCTGGCGGAGGCGGACGGCCCGGCCGTGGCGCAGGTCAATCGCGGGGATCAGCTCCATGGGCCATCTCCAGGAAGTTTCTGAGGAGGCGCAGGCCGGCATCGCCGCTGCGTTCGGGATGGAACTGAGTGCCCAGAACCCGTCCCCGGCCGGCCATCGCGGGGAAAACGCGGCCATGGGTACAGCGGGCAAGGCAGAGCTCGTCCGGCACCCCCTCGGGGGCATAGCTGTGGACGAAGTAGACGTACCGCTCTCCAAGTCCCTTCAGGACGGGATGGCCGGCGACGCCGTGCAGGCGGTTCCATCCGATATGAGGCACCGGCACGGTCTCGGGCAGGCGGGTGACGCGGCCGGGGAGCAATCCCAGCCCGTCCGTGGCGCCGAACTCCTCGCCCTCCTCGAAGAGGATCTGGAAACCGACGCAGATCCCGAGGAGCCAGGCCCCCCGGTCGAGCGCCTCGCGGAGCGCCTCCTCGACTCCGCCGCGCACGGCCTCCCGGGGCGGTGCGAAGGCTCCGACGCCGGGCAGCAGCAGGCACCGGGCTTCCGCGACCTGCTCGGGGTCGGCCGTGATCCCGGCCCGGCCGCCCACCCGCTCCACGGCCCGCACGAGGTTGCCCAGGTTGCCGACCCCGGCATCGATGACGAGCGCGTTCATGCCGAGAGCGTCCCCTTGGTGCTGGGCACCTCGGCCGATCCCGACCGGAACGCGACCGCCTGCCGCAGAGCCAGCGCCGCCGCCTTGAACGCGGCCTCGGCGGCGTGGTGTCCGTTCCGGGCGGAAAGGATGTCGAGGTGCAGGGTCAGCCGTCCCCGGTCCGCCAGAGCCTGGAAGAAGTCGGCCACGAGGGTCAGAGGAAAGTCCGCCGTCACCCAGGCCGAGGCCAGCTCTCGGGGAGCCGAGTAGTGGAACGAGCCGCGGCCGGAGAGATCCACCACGGCCCGCGCCAGAGCCTCGTCGAGCGGGGCATAGGCATGGGCGAACCGGACGATCCCCCGCCGCTCGCCCAGTGCCGCGGCCAGAGCTTCGCCAAGCGCGATCCCCACGTCCTCGACGGTATGGTGGAGATCCACGTGAGTATCCCCATCAGCCTGGAGATCGATCCCCAGTCCTGAATGGGTGGCAAGCGCCGTCAGCATGTGGCCAAAGAATCCATTAGGAACCTGGATTCTCCGTCCGCCCCCGTCGAGGCGCAGCGACAGCCGAATCCGCGTCTCCCCCGTCGTCCTCTCCACCCCTCCCACTCTTCCCTCTCCCCCTCTCCCGGTGAGGGCGGGAGGGAGGGGGCGGGAGAGGGGGCCGGGGGGTGAGGGTTCGTCGCGAAGAGCGGCACGTACCGCCCGCAAAGACGCCCCCGTCCCCACCGACACCCGCAGACACCCCGCAAGCCCCGGATACCCACTGACATCGCGAACCCGAATACTCCGAGCCTCAAGCTCCCCGCGAATCTCCCTCGCCTTCTCACTTCGGACGAGCAGGAAATTCGCCTCCGAGGGAAACACCTCGAACCCCTCCTCCGCCAGCATGGACGCCCACTGGGGACGCCGGGCCACCAGGATGCGCACCCGCCGCCGGGCCTCCTCCTCGTTCTCCAGAGCGACCCGTCCCGCGATCACCCCAGGGTGCCCGAGGTTGTAGGGCAGCTTCACCTTGATCAGCTCCGTCACGAGGCGCGGATCGGCGAGGAGATACCCGAGCCGCATCCCGGCCAGCGACCACGCCTTGGAGAACGTCCGGAACAGAATCAGGTGGGGATAGCGAGCGAGGAGAGGCCGGTAATCGTAGCGGCAGAATTCGCCGTAGGCGTTGTCGAGGAGGAGCGGCGCCTCGATGCGCTCCAGCAGCCGCTCGACCCGCTCGACCGGCAACGCCGCCCCCGTCGGGTTGTTCGGCGTGCAGAGGAGCAGGGGACGCCTGGGATCGCGCTCGACTTCCTCCTCCAGCTCGTCGGCCGGCAGTTGCAGGTCGGGACGCGGAGGCAGGAACCGGGGCACGCCGCCCGCCTTGAGCACGAAGCTGCGGTAGAGGCCGAAGCTCGGCTCGGCTCCCAGGACCTCCGTCCCGGGAGCGACCAGGGCCGTCAAGGTCACGGACAGCAGCTCGTTCGAGCCGTTGCCCACGAGGACGCCTTCCCACGGGTGGCCGTGGAGCTTCCCGAGGTCCCGTCGCAGGGCGTCCGCGTGGAAATCGGGGTAGCGCGCCCAGTCCGCCGCCAGGAGCCGCTCCGCCATCTCGACCTTCATGCGGCGGGGCAGGTCCCACGGCACCTCGTTCTGGTCCAGCTTGTGCCGGCAGGGCGTCAGGTCCAGATGATAGGCGCCGAGCGCCCTTAACTCGGGGCGGACGAAGAGGGACGGGTCCTGCTTCATCCCAGCCTCCTGCGCGCCGCCGCCGCGTGGGCGGGCAGTCCTTCGGCGTCCGCCAGGGTGGCCGCCGCCGCAGCCCGCCGGCTCGCAGCCCCTGGCGTGAAGCGGATGGTGTGGCTGCGCCGCAGGAAGTCCTCGACTCCCAGGGAAGAGGCGAAGCGGGCGCTGCCGCAGGTGGGCAGCACGTGGCTGGGTCCCGCGATGTAGTCGCCGAAGACCTCGGGGGTCGCGGCGCCGATGAAGACCGCCCCGGCCGAGCGGATGCGCGGCGCCAGCGTCTCGGCCTCCGGTCCCACGAGCTGCAGGTGCTCCGGGGCGATCCGCTCGACGAGATCGAGCGCCTCCTCGAGGTCTGCGACCACCAGGGCGGCGCCGAAGTTGCCGAGGGAGGCCCGGGCCGTCTCGGCCGTCGAGAGATCCGCGAGCTGGCGGTCCACCTCGGCCGAGACCCGCTTCGCAAGCTTCGCGTCCGTGGTGATCAGCACCGCCGCCGCCAGCGGATCGTGCTCGGCCTGGGCCAGGAGGTCCGCGGCCACATCGCCCGGATCGGCGGAGGCATCGGCCACGATCACCACCTCGCTCGGACCGGCAAGGCCGTCGATCGCCACGTCTCCCACGACCAGCTTCTTGGCCGCCGTCACCCAGGCGTTGCCGGGGCCGGCGATCTTGTCCACCCGGCGGATGGTCTCCGTGCCGTAGGCAAGGGCCGCCACGGCGTGGGCGCCGCCCATCCCCCAGACCTCCGTCACCCCCAGCCGCGCCAGAGTGTGGCGCAGGGCCGGGTTCGACCGGTAGGAGCCGGGCGGCGTCGCCACCACGATCTCCTCGACCCCGGCGACGCGGGCGGGCACCACCGTCATCACGACCGTCGAGGGATAGCTCGCCCGCCCGCCCGGCACGTAGAGGCCGACCCGGCGCAGCGGCGTGATCCGCTCTTCCAGCTCCGTCCCGTCCTCCTCCAGCCGGTACCCCGTCCGCACCTGCGGCTGATGGAAGCGTTCAACAGCGGCGATGGCGCGCTCGATCGCCTCGACGAACCCGGCGGGCATGCCGTCCCCATCTAAAGAGGGAATGAGGGCCAGATCCGCGACCGTTCCCGCCGTGGCCCCGTCGAGCTTGCGGGCGTAGTCGAGGAGAGCGCGGTCGCCCCGCCTGCGGACGTCCTGGACGATCTTCTCCGCCCGGCGCAGGGTCTTACCGTCCAGAACGGACTCGCCCCGGCGGACGAGGCGCTCGACGGCCTTCCGGCCGGCGCGGGAATCGGCTTTCGCTATCTTCAGCGAGGTCTGGAGCGGGCTCACGACACCACCTCAGCCGCTTCCAGGCGGCCGATCCATTCGTTGAGGAACGCCCGGTGGCGCTGGTAGGAGGCCCGGTTCACCACCAGGCAGGGGGTCACCTCGGCGAGGACTTCGATCTCCACCAGGCCGTTCTCCACCAGCGTGCGGCCGGTCTGGACGATGTCGATCGCCAGCTCGGCCAGGCGCAGCACAGGCGCCAGCTCGATCGACCCGGAGAGCTTCAGGATCTCGGCCCCCCACGGGCGCCCGGCCACCACGCGGCGGGCCGTGTTCGGGTACTTGGTCGCGAGCCGGATCTGCGTTCCGGGTGCAGGCAGCTCGGGCCGGCGGCCGATGAGCGACATGCGGGAACGGCCCCCGAGGAAGCGCACCGGCACGAGCAGGTCGCCGTCGATCTCCTCCAGGACGTCGCTCCCCACGATGCCGCAGTCCGCGATGCCGTGCCCGACGTAGAGCGGCAGGTCCCAATCCTTCAAGGAGAGCACCTCGACGCCCGTTTCCGGGATCTGCACCCGCAGGCTCCGCCCGGCCGCGTCGAAGCCGTCCAGAGGGATGCCGGCGGCCCGGAAGGCGGCCAGGGCCGTCTCCAGGTTCCTGCCCTTGGGGAGCGCGAAGCGGATCACGGGGCCGCCTCCAGCAGTCTTTCCAGGCTGAGCGAGAACCCCACGGCCGGCACCTCGGCCCCCAGGGCGCGGAACAGCCGGTCATAGCGCCCGCCGCCGCCCACGGGCAGCGCGGCCGGACCGCCGTAGGCGCGGAAGACGAGGCCGTCGTAATAAGGACGCTCGCCTTCGGCTACGGTCAACTTCGGGTCGAGGCTGTTGCGGGCGAACTCGGCCAGGTCGATCGTCAGCAGCACATCGGGATAGATAGCGGCGAGCTCGTCTCGGAGCGTGATCAGGCCCTGGAGCCGGCCAGCCGCTTCTGGTCCCAGGTCCTCCGGCCGGTCCGGCAGGCCGTTCTCCACCACGGAGAGAAGCGATGGGCAGGCCCGCCTCACCTCACCCCGCTCGCGCCGGGCGACCGCGGCCGCCAGCCGGAAGGGATCGTCCACCTCCGCCGCCAGGAGCAGCCGGTCGAGGGCACCGGCGAACCCGAGCACCACCTGGAGCCCACCACCGCCCACCGTCGTCGCAAGCTCCAGAAAGAGCTTCAGCACCTCGCGCTCGGCCCACTCGCCCGGCAGTCCCAGCAACTCCGCGCCAAGCTGGTAGAACTCCCGCGCCCGGCCCGCCCGCTCCTCCTGGTAGCGGATCACGTCGCCCCGGTAAAAGAGCCGGAGCGGCAGCGAGAGCGAGCCCAGGCGCGGCGCCAGCAGCCGGGCCAGCATGGGCGTGAAATCCGCCCGCAGGGCCAGCAGGTCGCCGTCGCGATCGACGAAGCGGTAGAGCTCGCCCCGGGTCGCGGGAGTCAGCAGGTCTTCATAAGGCTCCAGGTAATCCAGGATCGGCAGGATCACCTCCGAATATCCAGCGTCCCGCAGGCGGGCCACCATGAGCTCCTCCGCCTCCCGCCGGCGCCGGGCGCTCTCGAACAGCAGAGCCGCGACCCCCGTCGGCAAGGCGGCGGAGACTCTCATGGCAGGTCCTCGAGACCCGCCACGCGGCGGGCGAGGCTCAGGGGCAGGTCGCGTCCCGTCATCATGCGGAACTGCCCCCGCGCCTGGTCCACCAGGACCTCCCGGCCGTCGATCGCCACCGCCCCGCGGGCCGCCACCTCGGAGAGGAGGCGCGTGGGCCGGTCCGTCAAGTAAACCAGATCGATCACGATGGCGCCGGAGCGCAGCCGGCCGACATCGAACGGCAGCGGATCGCCGTCCCCGCGCCCGAGCGACGTGGCGTTGACCAGCAGGCTGAAACGGGAGGGATCGAGATCGGAGAGGGGGAGGAAGGGGAGCTTCAGGCGGTCGGCGGAGGCTTGGCCTCGCTCGGGGTCGCGATTGAAGATCGTCACCCGCGCCCCTGCCTTGGCCAGCCCTTCGGCGGCCGACCGGCCCGCGCCTCCGGCACCCACGACCGCGGCCTCGATCCCCTCGATGGCGATCCCCCGGTCCCTGAGCGGCAGCACCACGCCGTCCGGGTCCGTGGCCTCCGCTTCCCACACGCCCTGGTTCAGGACCAGCGTGTTGGCGGCGCCGATCAGGCCGGCGAGCGGGCTCTCGGCCCC
Source organism: uncultured Acidobacteriota bacterium (assembly GCA_963832495.1). GTDB lineage: Bacteria > Acidobacteriota > Thermoanaerobaculia > Multivoradales > UBA5704 > DATARR01. Next base: position 387,810 of record CAWHUF010000011.1, read on the forward strand.
CGCCACCGCAAGGGCGCTCTCCTTGAACGGCGCCGTCACCGAAAGGCCGCGGATCGGCAGACCCAGGGTTTCCAGCACACCGTTCTCCACCACCTCCAGCCAGAACTCCCCGAAGGACTCCGTGTGAAACGGCAGATAGGCCGCGGGCAGGCCCAGGGCGCGGTAGGCCGAGTTGTGGATGCGGGGCGACAGCGAGTGGGTGACAGGGTTGCCCACGATGCCGAAGAGCGCCTCGATGGGCGGCAGGTCCGGCAGCAGGTAGTCGCGGCGCAGGCGCTCGATCGAGATCTGCCCCGGCGCCCCGGGCACCTCGCCGAGCATGCCGTAGATCACGGGCGCCCCCAGCCGGGGAGCCACGAGGCGCGTCCACGCGCCGCACGCGCCGGCCGCGAAGGCGATCACGTCGCGCCGCCCGAGGGACTCGAGCAGCATCAGGCAGGGGATCTCGTCGCCGTGCTGCGCGGCCGTGGGCACCAGCTTGTACAGGACGGCGGGCACGGCGGCCATGCGCTCGAAGGTGGCCGTGAGCCCGTCGAGACCCGGGGCCGGGCCGTGCCAGGAGAGGACCCGCTTCTCCGGCGGCACGGCCTTCAGGATCTCCGGCACCAAGTCGCGCGCCGCTTCGAGGTCCACCAGGTCGTACCGTCCCGCCGCCTCGATCAGCCGCTTCTTGCGCCGCTCGGGCGATCCCTCGTAGGAGCCGCCCTCGGCCCGGCTGCGCAGGGTGTAGAGGAGCTTGCCGGGGAAGATGCGAGCCAGACGGGCGGCGTCCAGATCTCCCACCAGATCCGCGCGGACCTCCAGCCAGTCGACCCCTTCGAGATCCGACACCACGGGCACGAGGCTCCCCTCGGGAAGGGTCGTGACCGTGGCGATCAATATCGCACGGTCAGGAAGCGCGCGGTCCGGCGGCGCTGCGGGCGATGTCTCCAAACGAAAACCTCCTTCCGGACCCGGAAGGAGGCGGCGTTGGCGGCAGGCGGTCTCGCGTCCCGGGTCCGTATGGGCCGGGACTCTGCCCGGCTCAGCTCACGGAATGATGATGCCAGCGATACCAGCGCGACGCCCAGGCGGCGGAGATTTCGGAACGGAGCTGGGCATTCGCTTGCATCATTAAATTCCCGATCAGGCTTGACAGCTTACCGCAGAGGGACGGCGGGCTGTCAAGGGCGGTACCGGGGATAGAATCAGCCTCATGCAATACCAGACCATCGCCCGCGTCCTGAACCTCGTGCCCGACGAGGACCAGCACATCCTGAACCTCTCCGTAGAGGACGCCCGCGGCCTCCTCCTCTCCCAGGATCCCGGCGACGTGTTGAAGATCCAGGGCTCCTTCGCCCTGGTGGCCCGCGATGCCCGCGATAATCAGCGGGTCTGCCTCGCCCGCAGCCTGGACCGTCCCCTGCGCTACTTCCTCGCCAAGGAGAAGGACGGCCCCATGCTCGTGGTGTCCGACCGGATCGACGCCATCCGCGACGCGCTGGAGCGGGAGGGGCATGGGGACCAGTTCCACCCCTCCTACACCCGCATGGTCCCGGCCCACCACGTGACCGAGATCCAGCTCGTGGGCTGTCCCGATCCCAACCCGGCCTACCGCCGCTTCTTCGACCCGCCGCGGGAGGTGCTGCCGCCGGACCTCGACGTCATCGGCGAGGCTTACGTGCGCGCCCTCTGCGAGGAGATCCGTCTGTGGCTGGCCGCCGTGCCCGCCCAGGAGCCCCTGGGCGTCCTCTTCTCGGGCGGGGTAGACAGCGGCTCCGTCCTGCTCTGCCTCTACCACGAGCTCCTGGCCCTGGGGCAGAGCCCGGCCCGGCTCAAGGCGTTCACCCTCGCCGTGGACGGCGGCGGCGCCGACCTGGAGCAGGCCCGGGAATTCCTCCGCCGGACAGGCCTCCAGATGCTGGGCGAGGTCATCGAGGCGCCGAGCGCGGCGGTCGATCCCCTGGCCGCCGTGGAGGTCATCGAAGACTACAAGCCCCTGGACGTGGAGTGCGCAGCCATGACTCTCGCCCTCCTCCAGGGGATCCGCGAGCGCTACCCCTCCTGGCGCTTCCTCGCGGACGGCGACGGCGGCGACGAGAACCTCAAGGACTACCCCATCGAGGAGAACCCGGAGCTGACCATCCGCAGCGTGGTCAACAACCGGATGCTCTACCAGGAAGGTTGGGGCGTGGAGGCCATCAAGCACTCCCTCACCTACAGCGGAGGCCTGAGCCGGGCGTGCGTCCGCGGCTACGCCCCGGCCCGCCGCCACGGCTTCTCCCTGTTCAGCCCCGGCCACCGCCCGCGGGTGATCGCCGTGGCCGAGGCCATCCCGTTCGCCGAGCTGACCCGCGGCTCGCACGAGGCCCTCTACGACCTCAAGGGAGAGGTCCTGCGCCGGGGCCTCCAGCGGGTGACGGGGCTCGACCTGCCCGTCTTCCCCAAGCGGCGGTTCCAGCACGGCGCGGCTCCCGAGGAGGCCTTCCGCAGCCGCTTCAGCCGCCACCCGGCGAGGTACCGGAGCCATCTGTTGAGCCTCTATGGCTAGAAACCGAAGACGAAGACCTTGAAAACGTCCCGTTTCAAAGCTGGAATGAGCCATTTCAGGCCTGAAACGGGACGTTTTGCTCTTGTATTCAAGCTTTTCCTGTTTGAGACAGCCCATTCCAGACTTGAAATGAGCCATTTCAAACAGGAAACGCTTGAACACAGACCTGAAATGAGCCGTTTCAAGCTTGAAATGAGGCGTTTCAAGCTTGAAATGAGGCATTTCAGACCTGAAACGGAGCGTTTCAGGCTTCTGCTCAAGCATTTCCTGTTTGAAACAGCCCGTTTCAACCTTGAAATGGCTCACTTCAAGTCTCGAACGAGGCGTTTTACAGGGCAAGCGGCGTACTAGGCTTAAGGGGTGGAGGGAAGAGAATCCATCCGGTCGCTGCGAGCCCCCAAGCGGGAGATCGATCCCTGGGCTCCCATCGCACAGATCTGGGAGGAGGAGCGAGAGCGGGACGGGGGGCTCATCCCCGCCCTGACCGTCTTCCTCGCCGGGGCCGAATGCCCCTTCACCTGCGTCTTCTGCGACCTCTGGAAGGAAACCCTGGACGGTCCCACGCCAGCCGGAGCCCTGCCCGCCCAGTTGCGGAAGGCCTTGGCCATCGCCGGTCCCCTTCCCCAGCCCGCCGCGGTGAAGCTCTATAACGCCAGCAACTTCTTCGAGCCGCGGGCCGTGCCGGAGGAGGATGAGGAGGAGATCCTCGCCCTGGCCGCCCCCTTCGCACGTGTCACCGTGGAGTGCCATCCCCGCCTGATCGGCGCCCGCTGCCTGCGCTTCGCGGAGCGGCTGGCCGGCGGCCTGGAAGTCGCCATGGGCCTGGAGACCGTCCATCCCCAGGCCCTGCCCCGGCTGAACAAGGGGATGACCCTCGGCGACTTCGACCGCGCCGCGGAGACGCTGCGCCGGGCGGGGATCGGCCTGCGCGCCTTCGTGCTGGTGGGAGCGCCCTTCGTGCCCCCGGCGGAGGCCGTGGAGTGGGCCGTCCGCTCCTGCGTCCACGCCTTCGAGCAGGGCGCTGAACGCGTATCGCTGATCCCGTTGCGGGGCGGGAACACCCCGCCCCGCCTCGATCAGCTCGAAGAGGCCCTGGAACACTGCCTTACTTTGGAAGGAGGGATCGTGACGGCCGACCTGTGGGACGCCAGGCGCTTCGCCACCTGCCTGCATTGCGCGGACGCACGCCTGGTCCGCCTCGAACGCATGAACCGCACGGGCCGGATCGAGCCGCGGATCGCCTGCGCCCGCTGTGGATGGTATTGATGCGAATTGCCATCATCGGCTCCGGCTTCGCGGGATCAATCCTCGCCCGCATCCTCGCCATTCAGGGCCACCGGGTGCTCCTCCTCGACCGTGCCCGCCATCCCCGCTTCGCCCTCGGCGAGTCCTCGACTCCCCTGGCCGCGATCTGCCTGGAGCGCCTCGCCGCGAGGTACGGCCTGGACGACCTTCACGCCCTGGCCGCGTGGGGGCGCTGGATGGAGCGGCTCCCCCACCTGCGCCGGGGCCTCAAGCGGGGATTCACCTTCTACGGCCATGAGCCGGGCCGTCCCTTTGATGGCGAGCGCCGGATGCTGGTGGCCGCCAGCCCCTCGGACGCCATCGCCGACACCCACTGGGTCCGGGAGGACGTGGACCACCACCTGGCCCGGGAGGCCGCGGCGGCCGGAGCCGAGCTCCTGGAGGAGGTGGATCTGGACGGACTGGAGGCCACGCCCGGCGGCTGGAAGCTCCGGGGAACGCAGAGAGGACGGCCCCTCCGCTTCGAAGCCGATCTCCTGATCGACGCCTCCGGCCCCGGCGGATTCCTGGCGCGCCACCTCCCCATTCCAGGAAGGGACGTCGAGGCGCCGCGCACCTCGCTCGTGTTCGGGCATTTCGAAGGAGCCGCCCCTTTCCCCGAGACACTTCCCGCCGGCCCCTATCCCGACGAGCAGGCGGCCATCCACCACATCCTGGAAGAAGGGTGGATGTACGTCCTCCCCTTCGATCACGGCACCGTGAGCGCGGGCTTTGTGATCTCCGGAGCGGCGGATATCTCCTGGGATCATCTCCTCGGCCGCTACCCCACTCTGCGGGACCAGTTCTCCTCCGCCCGTCCCACCCGGCCCCTGGGCAGGATCCCCCGGCTCCAGCATCACCTCTGCCGGGCGGCGGGGGAACGCTGGGCGCTGCTGCCCCACGCCTTCTGCTTCCTCTCTCCGCTCTTCTCGACGGGCATCGCCTGGAGCCTGCTGGCCGTCGAGCGTCTGGCCCTTCTGCTGGAGCCCGGCTCGGAAGGTTCGTTCGTCCATTATGGCCGTCTCCTCGAACAGGAGGCGGACCACCTCCGGAAGCTCGTCGCGGGAGCCTACGAGGCCATGCGGGACTTCGATCTCTTCGCCTCCTACTCCTTCCTCTACTTCGCCGCCGCGAGCTTCGCCGAGGCCAGCCAGCGTCTCCTCCCCGAGCCCGACGGCATCCCCTGGGCCTGGCAGGGATTCCTGGGGAGCACCGATCCCACCACGACAGGGATGCTGGACCGGGTCCTCACCGCCCTCCGGCAAGGTCCGGCGGAACGGTTCGAAGACGAAGTCCGGAGAGCCATCGCTCCCCGCAACCTGGCGGGCCTGGCGGACCCCGCCCGGAACCGGCTCTATCCCGTGGACCTGGACGCCCTGGTGGAGAGCGCGGGCCTGCTGGAGCTCACGAAAGGGGAGATCCGGAGGGAAATCCCGCGGCTGCGGGGAGCCATGCCACAATAGGCGCTGCCCGGGCCGCGGCCCACCGGAGTCCTCCATGGAAGAAATCATCGCGCACCTCATCCAGTACGGCCTGCTGGTCGTCTTCGCCAATGTCTTCCTCGAGCAGGTGGGGATGCCCATCCCCGCTCTGCCCACCCTGGTCGTGGCCGGAGCCCTCGTGGCCCGCGGGCAGATGGACCCCGTGGCGCTGCTCGCCGTGGCGCTCACGGCCTCGGTGCTCGCCGATTCCGTCTGGTATTACCTCGGCCGCTGGCAGGGGCACCGGGTCCTGCGGACGGTCTGCCGCCTCTCCCTCTCCCCTGACTCCTGTGTGCGCGGCACGGAAGACCTCTTCGAGCGGGCCGGCATGCCCTCACTCCTCTACGCCAAGTTCCTCCCGGGCTACAACACCATCGCGCCGCCGCTCGCGGGAGCCATGGGCAAGGGCCTGGGCTCCTTCGTCTTCTGGGACAGCCTGGGGAGCCTCCTCTGGCTCGGCTCGGGTGTGGCCATCGGCCTGATCTTCCACCGCGCCGTGGACCGGGCGCTCGACTATCTGGAGACGCTGGGCTACTGGGCCGGCGGGGTCCTGGCCGTGGGGCTGGCCCTGGTGGTCCTGGTGAAGTGGTGGCAGAGGAGGCGCGTCCGCAAGCTCCTGGAAGCTCGCCCGCATCCCGGTCGCCGAGCTCAAGAGGATGATCGACTCCGGCAACGCCCCCTTGATCGTGGATGTGCGCAACCGTTCGGCCCAAAACCACGACCCGCGTCGCATCCCCGGGGCCATGCGCCTGACGATCGACGAGATCAACGAGAAGCTCGGCGATCTGCCGAGGGAAAGAGAGATCGTCCTCTACTGTGCCTGACCGAACGAAGCCTCCGCGGCCCGTGTGGCTCGCGCTCTGATGGAAAAAGGCTTCACGAAGGTCCGCCCCCTGGAGGGCGGGCTCGACGCGTGGACCCAGGCTGGCCACTTCGCCGAGGACGAGACGATCGTGGCGATCCGGAGGCGGCGGTAGGCTCAGGAGATTTCCGAGACGGTGTCTCGGAAATCTCCGTCTCGGCAGGCAGGAGGACAGGTTTTCGCCGCTCCAGGGTTTTTCTCGTTTTTTCGATCTCCTTCGCCAGGGCCTTCTCGGCAGGAAGCGCCAGACGGTACTCTGCCGTGAAGATCTTGTCGCTCAGGTTTCCGATCGCGTAGTGCGCAACGGCTTGATCTCCCTTCGAGCAGAGGACGAGCCCGATCGGTGGATTTTCGTCTGTATGCGTCCAATGCTCACGGGCGTAATTCAGATAAAGGTTCATCTGTCCGGCGTCCGTGTGAGTGAACTTGCCTACTTTGAGATCGATCACGACCAGGCAGCGCAAGCGCCGATGAAAGAAAAGCAGATCGATCCGATACCACTCGCTGCCGATGCGTAGTCTCTTCTGACGGGCTACGAACGTGAAGTCCGTACCCAGCTCGAGGAGAAAATGTTCCAGATGATGGACCAGCGCCTCCTCCAGGGCACTCTCTGAGTACTCATCCCTGAGGCCAAGGAATTCGAGCACCAACGGGTCCTTGATCTCTTCTTCCACCGTCAGTTTCTCGCCAGGACGCGCTCCGTTGCCCTGCCGGCGCATGGCGGCCTTGTCTCGCGAGAGCGCCGTCCGCTCATAGAAAAGAGTGGAGATCTGACGCTCGAGCTGGCGCACGGACCAACCGCCTCGCAACGCTTCGGCCTCGTAGAAAGCCCGGGCTTTGGGATCATCGACCGAGATCAGGCGCACATAGTGGGACCAGGGCAGGGGAAACGCATCCGCCGGCACCACCGGGAGCCTGGCGGCAGCGCGGGAAGATTTCCGAGACAGTGTCTCGGAAATCCGCTTCCTGTAGGCGAGATAGAACCGCCTCATGTTCTCGAGGTTGTCGACGGAAAACCCGCGGCCGAATTCCTGATTCAGATCCGCCGAAAGACGCTCCAGCTTGCTGCTGCCATAGTGGGCGCGCTCCCGTCCACCCTGCTCGAACTCTACGATCCGGCGGCCGATCTCCCAATATGTGGCGGCCATGATCGAGTTCATGGCGCGGACCGAGCTCCGGCGCGCGCTTTCGAGCAGGGAGACGACTCCCTTGAAGAGGGACCGGTACGACCTCTTGAGCCCGGTGGGCTCCGTCTTGCGCATGGCTACCCGTTTCATGGCACCTCGTGAAGAGCTGCTTTTCTCGAAACAGGTGCCTATCTTAACGGGTATAGCGTACAACGCAAGCGGAAGGAGATTTCCGAGACACTGTCTCGGAAATCTGCGCAACCGCTCGGCCCACCTGCACGACCCGCGGCGCATCCCCGGGGCGATGCGCCTCACGGAAGGTCCGCCCCCTGGAAGGCGGGCTCGACGCGTGGACCCAGGCCGGCCACTTCGCCGAGGTCGAGACGATCGTGGCGATCCGGCGGCGGCGGTAGTTAATTTCCTCAGTCTTTACCGAATATGCGCCGCCGCATCCCCTCGTGGGAGATGATTCGGCCCTGTCCAGCCTCTTCGGCCCCCGGCTCCGGGGGCGCGGGGCTCAGGAGAAATTCCACGAAGCGCAGGGCCGCATGCACCTCGTTCTCGGGGAGCTCCTCGACCAGAGCGCGCAGGCGTTCTCTTTCAGTCATGGCTTCATCTTAGTACGCGTCAAGGCAAAGACGAGCGGTTTCTCCTAGAGGGGCGGCTGGGAATGCGCCTGCGCCGGGTCGTGAAGCATCTGTAACGCTTGACGTTATATGACGCCCAGCGTTATAGTCTCTCCTGGTGATCAGATCCTTCAAGAACCGTGTCGCTGAAGAGATCTGGCAAGGAGAGGTCAACCGGAGGCTGCCCCGTGAGATTCAGGAGGTGGCGCGGCGGAAGCTGAGGATGCTGAACAACGCCCAGACCCTCGCCGATCTCCGCATTCCACCCGGCAACAGGCTGGAACGCTTGCAGGGCGACAGGGCCGGCCAGCACAGCATCCGAATCAACGACCAGTGGCGGATCTGCTTCGAGTGGCAGGGAGGCGACGCCTTCGAGGTCGAAATCGTCGATTATCACTGAGGTAAATAGAGATGGCTGACGAAAGGCTACCGAACATCCATCCCGGCGAAGTCCTGCTAAAAGAGTTCCTGGAGCCCCTAGGAATCAGCCAGAATCGCTTGGCGCGCGACATCAGTGTGCCGCCTCGCAGGATCAATGAGATTGTCCTCGCCAAGCGAGCCATCACGTCGGATACAGCCCTCCGGCTGGCCCGTTACTTTGGCACCTCTGAGCGGTTCTGGCTTGGATTGCAGGTTGATTTCGATCTTGAAGAAGCCAGAAAGGCTCTCTTCGATCGCCTGGAGCGCGAGGTTAAACCACTGGCATCGGCAGCCTGATCAAATTCCGAGACACCGTCTCGGAAATCAGAGCTGGCTGACCAGCCCCCGCACCGCCCGGATATCCCCTTCGAGCACCCGGTCCTTGACCATCGTCTCCGCCACGCCCCGCACGGCGAGGTAGGTCCGCCTCGTGCCCTCCCCGAGCGACGCCGCGATCCCCTCGCGCCGCTCGGGCCGGGTGCGCTCCTCGAATTGCTCGGCCTCGCGGTCCGCCTGCTGCCAGTCGGAGGGAGATCCGGGGCGCGGCTTGACGGGATCGACCTCCATCGCGACCCGCCACTCGACCGCCTGGGCGGCCACCAGGAGCTCGATCGCGAGGACCGCCTGGACGTTCCGCAGCACCGTGCGCAGCTTGCGGGCGGCGATGGTCGCCATGGCGTTGTGGTCCTCGGAGTTCGCGGAGGTGGGGATCGAGTCGACGGTCGCGGGATGGGTCAGGACCTTGTTCTCGGAGACGATGCCGGCGGCGGAGTACTGGGCGATCATCCAGCCGGAGTTGATGCCCCGGTGAGGGATGAGGTTCGCGGGCAGGTTCCGGCTGTGGTGGGCGTCGAGCAGCATCTGGGTACGCCGCTCGGAGATGTTCGCCAGCTCGGCGAGGCCGATCGCCAGGAAGTCCGCCGCCATGCCCACCGGCTCGCCGTGGAAGTTGCCGGCCGAGAAGGAGATCCGCTCCCGGCCGTCATAGCCCTCCGGCCAGTTGGCCGCGAACTCGTGGTCGAACGGCTGTTCATGGCCAGGGAAGAAGAGCGGGTTGTCCGTGGCGGCGTTGATCTCCGCCTCGGCCACCCGGCGGGCGTAGGCGATGGCGTCCCGCGCCGCGCCGTGGACGGCCGGGGCGCAGCGCAGCGAGTAGACGTCCTGCACCGCGCCCGCCTTCTCGATGAGCTGGCTGCCCTTGATCTGGTCGCGGATATTGGCGGCGCTGGCGATCTGCCCGGCGAGGCCGCGGGCCTCGTGGACCCGCGGGTCGAAGGCGCGGGCGCAGCCGCAGACGGCCTCCAGGCTGAGCGCCGCCGCCATGTCGCCCGTATGTGCAAGCCGCTCGGCGTCGTGAACGCCCAGGGCCAGCAGGGCCGCCGAGAAGGTGGCGCCGTTGATGAGCGCGAGGCCTTCCTTGTAGCTGGGGGAGGGGACCTCGTCGATCCCCAGGTCCCCCCGGAGATGTTCCAGGCCGCTCCGCAACTCCCTTGGCCCATAGGCCAGATCGCCCGGCTCGCGGACGACGTAATACCGGCCCTCCCCCAGCAGCACCACGAAGAGGTGCGAGAGCGGGCAGAGGTCGCCGCTCGAGCCCACCGAGCCGCGGATGGGCACCAGGGGCACGATCCCCCGGTTGAGCATGGCCTGCACGGCCTCCACCATCTCGCGACGGATGCCTGAGTGCCCCTTGAGGAAGGCGTTCAGGCGGATGGCGAGCGCGGCCCGCACCACGTCCGGCTCGAAGTAGTTGGCCGGGTTGCCGGCGTCCGCCGTCTCGCCCACGCCCACGGCGTGGCTGAGGAGGAGGTTGCGCTGCAGCTCTTCCAGGCAGTCGGGCGCGATCGGGAATGTTCTTGAACTCGCCGAAGCCGGTGGTGACGCCGTACTCCAGGACGGGCCGGCCGCCCTTCTTCTCCCACTCCTCGATGTACTCGGCGACGATGGTCTCGATCTGCCCGCGGCTGGCCTCGACGCGAGCCCAGGCGTCCGGATGGATCTCGACGCGGACCCGGGGATCGCGGGCGAGGCGGGCGAGATCTTCGAGCGTCAGCGAGCCGCCGTCGAGGACGACGGCGGTGGTATGGCCAATCGGATCGCTCACTGGCCTTTCCCTTCGACCGGGGCCAGCATCTCCCGGACGGTGGCGACCAGCTCGGCGCGCGGCACCTCGCGCTGCCCGGGCCGCTCTTCCAGCCACTCCTGCGCGGTTTGCCAGCGCCTCGGCCCGGCGGCGGCCCACCTCCATGTCCTTGAGCGTCACGATCCCCTTCTCCTTCTCGTTGGAGCCGTAGAGGACGGCGATCGGCACGCCCCAGTAGTCCGCGTACTTGAGCTGCTTGCCCGGCCCCTTGGCCGTGCCGAGGTAGAGCTCGGCCGGGATGCCGGCCCGGCGCAGCTCCCAGGTCATGGCGAGGTAGTCGTCCTGGAGCGCCAGGGTCCATGTTGGTGACCAGCACCTTGGCGGTCGACTTCTGGTGGCCGATCCGCCCCAGGTGGATCAGCGCGGCGAGCAGGCGGTCGACGCCGATCGAGGCGCCCACGGCCGGGATCTGCTCGCCCAGGAAGCGCATCACCAGGTCGTCGTAGCGGCCGCCGCCGAAGACGGAGCCGAACTGCGGCGCGTCGAGCAGGATCGCCTCGAACACGGGACCGGTGTAGTAGGCGAGGCCGCGGGCGATCGAGAGGTCGAGCGAGACCTGGTCGTCGCCGTAGCCGAGGCCGTAGAGGTGGCTGGAGATCCGCTCGACCACGTCCACCTCGGCGTCGGCCCCGTCGACGCCGGCGAAGAGCTCGCGGAGCTGGGCCACGACTTCGCGGCGGTCGTCGGACCGGATCTGCGAGGAACCGCTCGATCCGGTCCACCGACTCGGAGGCGAGGCCGACGCCGCGGATCGGGTCGCCCGAGGCGTCGACGTAGCCGGTCGGTCAGCTCCAGGCGGACCTTCTCGGGACCGACCTTGTCGAGCTTGTCGAGCACGCGGAAGACGTCGACTCCCTGCTCGGCCGGAATGCCGGCGAAGGCGAGCAGGAGGTTGAGGACGCCGCGGCTGGAGAAGCGCACCCGGTAGGGCCCGACCTTCAGGGCCGTCAGGGTGTCGCACATGCCGGCGATGATCTCGGTGTCGGCGATCTCCGACTCGACGCCGACGGAGTCGAGGTCGAACTGGGTGAACTCGCGGAAGCGGCCCTGGTCCGGCTTGTCGGCCCGCCAGACCGGCGAGACCTGGTAGCGGCGGAACGGCCGCGGCAGGTCGTGGTACTGGGCGACGACCCGCGCGAGCGGGACCGTGAGGTCGAAGCGGAGGCCGAGCGCCTCCTTCTCCGGGTTCTGCACGGTGAAGATCGACTGCTGCGCCTCATCGCCGGCCGCGGAGCCGCGCAGCACGTCCAGGTACTCGATCGCGGGGGTGGACGAGCGGCACGAAGCCGTAGAGCTCGTAGACGCCGCGGATGGTGTCGATCATCCACTGCCGCGCGAGCATCTGGTCGGGCAGGAGATCGCGCAGGCCGCGCGAGACGCGGGGCTCGACGGTCTCTGCCATGGGAAGGCGTCCTCCAGCGAAAGCGGCTTAATATTCTACTTTGTAACTGCGAAGGGTTGGTACCGGCGACCGGATTTGAACCCGAGACCTCCTGATCCACAGTCAGGCGCTCTAGCCAACTGAGCTACGCCGGCCCGGACGCGAAATCCTACGTGCCGGAACGTCCTTTGTCAAAGTCTTGAGTCTATACCGCCACCAGAAGATTCGAGGAGAACCGGCCGCGCCCGGTCCGTCCAGGTCCGCCGCAGCTCGAAGCCCGTCTCCCGCGGCCAGGGCGGCCACCTGGTCCGGGTCGAACTTGTAGGAGCTTTCCGTGTGGATCGTCTCCCCGGCCTCGAAGGGGACCTCGATCCCCAGGGACTCGGATGGGCACCGTCTGGGCGCGCCGGCTCTCCAGGTGCATCTCGATCCGCCCGGCCTCCCGGTTGTAGCGGGCCCGGTGGCGGAAGGAGCTGAGGTCGAAGTCCCCCCCCAGCTCGCGGTTGATCCGGCCGAGGAGGTTCAGGTTGAAGGCCGCCGTCACCCCCAGGGGATCGTCGTAGGCCGGGATCAGCACGTCCTCGGATTTCTTGAGGTCCACCCCCAGGAGGAAGGCCTCGCCGGGGCGCGAGCAGGGCGCGGACATCGCGCAGCAGGGCGAGGCGTCCTCCGGATCGAGGTTGCCCAGGGTCGAGCCCAGGAACAGGACCAGGGTGCGATCGCCCCGATGGCAGCGGACTCGGCACGGATCACCCGGAGCGCCTGCTGGTAATCCCCCACATAGGCGGTGACCCGGAGGTCCGGATAGGCCGCCAGGAGCTCCCCGGCGCTCTGCCTCGACCGCCGCCTCGGAGATGTCGATGGGCAGGTACTCCAGGCTCGCCCTGCCGCGCGACCAGGGCCTCGATGAGCAGCCGGGTCTTCTGGCCGTCGCCGCTGCCCAGCTCCACTAACGGACGGGGCGGACCGGCCCTTGAGGCAACCCGCGATCTCGCCGGCGTGCGCGCGCAGGATCTCCGGCCTCGGCCCGGGTCAGGTAGTACTCGGGCAGCGCGCAGATCGCCTCGAACAGGCGCGAGCCCAGCTCGTCGTAGAAGTACTTGGGATACAGAACCTTGGGTCGGGCGTCAGGCCGGTACGGACGTCCTCGGCGAAGGTCCGGCGGGCACGATCCTCGGGCGCCCGGCGCAGGGAAAGCCGCTCTGAGAGGGTGAGCTTTTCCAGCGAAGGTTGGGCGTAAATCACGCCGGACCTGTAGCACAAAGGAATGACAACCCAAGGCCCGTGGCCCGTGGTAGCATCCGTGCTCCAAATGGATTCTCTGGACGGGATCGAGGAGATCGCACGCATGAGCGATGAGCGCGAAACCCTGGAGATCGACGTTCTCTTCGTGGGCGCCGGACCGGCCAGCCTGGCAGGGGCCTACCACCTCGCCCGCCTGGCCAAGGAGAGCGGCATGCGAGCTCTCGATCGCCGTCCTGGAGAAGGGCAGGGAGATCAGCAGCCACGCCCTCTCCGGCGCCGTGGTCGATCCCCGCGCCCTGCGCGAGCTCTTCCCCGACGACTGGAAGTCCGCCCCCTTCGAAGGCGAGATCGAGCACGAGAAGCTCCTCTTCCTGACCGAGAAGAAGGCGTTCTCCCTGCCCATCCCGCCGCCCCTCGAAAACGAGGGCAACTACGTGGCCTCGCTCGGCAAGCTGGTCAAGTGGATGGCCGCCAAGGTCGAGGCCGCCGGGGTCGACATCTTCTCCGAGTTCCCCGCCGTTCACGGCGCTGGTCGAGAACGGCCGCGTGGTCGGCGTGCGCACGGGCGACAACGGCATCTCCCACGAGGGGCACGAGAAGGCCAACTACGAGCCGGGGGTGGACATCCGCGCCCAGGTCGTGGTGCTCGGCGAAGGCCCGCGCGGCACGCTGGTCAAGCAGCTCGACGCCCGGCTCGGCCTCTGGGAGGGGAAGAACCCGCAGGTCTACGCCATCGGCCTCAAGGAGATCTGGGACCTGCCGCCGGGCCGGGTCCAGCCGGGCGAGGTCATCCACACCCTGGGCTGGCCGCTGGACTCGAGCACCTTCGGCGGCGGCTTCCTCTACGGCATGCAGAACGACCAGCTCATCGTCGGCCTGGTCGTGGGGCTCGACTACAGGAACCCGCTGCTCGATCCGCACCCGGAGTTCCAGCGGCTGAAGACCCACCCGGACATCGCGCAGATCCTCGCAGGGGGCAAGATGGCGTTCTACGGCGCCAAGGCCCTCCCCGAGGGCGGCTGGTGGTCCATGCCCCGCCTGTACGGCGACGGCTTCCTGATCATCGGCGACTCGGCCGGCATGCTGAACAGCCAGCGCCTCAAGGGGATCCACCTGGGGATGAAGTCCGGCATGCTCGCCGCCGAGACGATCTTGGAGGCCCTGAAGGCTGGCAACGCTGGGGGCGCCACGGCCGAGCGTCTGGCCAGCTACGAGGAGAAGGTCGAGGCGAGCTGGATCAAGGAGGAGCTCTGGCCGGTGCGCAACTTCCACCAGGCCTTCGATCACGGCCTGGTGGCGGGCATGGCCCAGGCCGGCGTCGGGCTGGTGACGGGCGGCCGCGGCTGGGGCGTGCTCAACCGGCTGGAGACCACGCCCGGCCACGAGCGGATGATCCCCCTCGAACACGCCCGAAGGCCAGCGCCTCGAAGCGCCCGAGCCGGTCAAGCCCGACGGCCGGCTCACCTTCGACAAGCTGGCCGACGTCTACAACTCCGGCACGGCGCACGACGAGGACCAGCCGGTCCACCTGCTGGTGGCGGACACCGACATCTGCATCTACCAGTGCACCGTCGAGTACGCCAACCCCTGCCAGCGCTTCTGCCCGGCCGCCGTCTACGAGATGGTGCCGGAGCCCGCCTCCCCCACGGGCGAGCGCCTGCAGATCAACGCCAGCAACTGCGTCCACTGCAAGACCTGCGACATCATGGACCCGTACGGGATCATCACCTGGGTGCCCCCGGAAGGGGGCGGCGGGCCGAACTACGGGAAGATGTAGGACCCCTCACCCTACCCTCTCCCGACCCCTCCCTCCCCCTCACCGGGAGAGGGAAAGAGAAACAAGAACACTCTTTGGTTTTCTCCCTCCTCTCCCGGTGAGGGGGGGAGGGAGGGGTCGGGAGAGGAGGGCCGGGGAGGTGAGGGCTTTTACGGCCCTGTTCCTTCGGCGTGATCGAGCAGTCTCCGCTGCCGGTCTCCACGCGGATCACCGTCTGGCCGTCGCCGCGCTTGGCGCCCACGACCTTCTTGCCGTCCTTGCGGAGCTGGGCGTCGGCGTAGCCCACCAGCAGCTCGCCGCTCCCCTGGTCGGACTCGATGTCGAACGGAGGCGTTCGGCCCGGCGTGGATCCGGACGTCGCCGCTGCCGGTCTCGGCGATCATCCGCCGCGCCTGGGCGAGCGAGGCCTGCACCGTCACGTCGCCCGAGCCCGTGTCCGCGTCCAGCTCCTCCAGCTCGACCGCGATCACCCGGACGCCGCCCGAGCCCGTGTCCGCCATCACCTTGCCGGCCACGCCGTCCTGGACCGTCACGTCGCCCGAGCCGGTGTCGATGGCGATGCCGGCCGGCGGAGACCTTCTCCACCGTCACGTCGCCCGAGCCCGTGTCCACCATGCCGTTGCCCACACGCTTGACGACCACGTCGCCCGAGCCCGTGTCGATCGTGGTCTCGCCCGTGGCCGAGCCCACGATCACGTCGCCCGAGCCCGTGTCCACAGTGAGCTGGCCGGCGTGGGAGACGATCTCGACGTGGCCGCTGCCGGTGTCCACCGCGAGCGTCCCCTCGAGCTCGCCGCCGCGCACCGCGCCGACCACGTTGCGCACCGCCACGTTGCAGCCGGCCGGCAGCGCGATCTTCAGGTTCGGCGTAGAGGGTCGGGGACCGAGCGCGCCTGGCGTGGTAGATCCGCACCCGCTCGCCGCGGTAGGTGGTCGAGGTGTGGCCCGCGCTCTCCAGGCAGCTCAGGAACCAGGGCAGCTCGGATCTTCGTCCTTGCGCGGGGATAGGCGAAGGAGCGGTAGTCGTCCACCGGGATAGGAGAGCGCCCACTCCTCGCCGCCCCTTCCTGTCCCGGCCTTGACCCACTTCATGCCCTGGAGCAGCCTCTGGGTCTCGGCGGCGTCGACGCCTCGGCGTGGACGGTCGCGTCCACGACCACCTGGTTGCCCTGGCCGCGCACCAGCTCGATACGGCCGGCCAGGTTGGCGAGCCGGATCTCCCCCTGGCCGCGGGGAAGGCCTGGCGGAACGCGCGGGTCTGGGGCTCCGCGTGGCGAGCCGGGACCGCGACCCCGGCGACCCCCGCGAGCAGATCAAAGCCGCCATCGAAACTCTGGCGGGCGTTCTGGAATCTGGCTTCATGGCATGTGCCTCCGCGTTCCCGATCATCTTTCCCAATCATCCGATCCCGTGCATCACTACGGCCGGGCGCGGGAAAAGGTTGCAGCCGTCCGGTTTCCCGGGACCGGAGGGTCGGGTAGACTCCGAATTGTCACGCCCATTCAGGAGCAACTCAGGCGGATTCATGCGGAATTGGTTCATTGTCCTGGGGCTTGGTCTTTTCACCGCAACCCCGATGGGCGCGGAGACGCCTCCCAAGCCGGACCGGCTCACCCCGCTCAGTATCGAGGCCGCCCTCGACCCCGACGCCTGGGGCCGCCGGCCCGGCCAGAGGTCCTGGTCGCCCGACGGCAGGCGCCTGCTCTACCTCTGGGACGAGAAAGGGGACCGGAAGGAAGCTCTCTGGACCCTCGACCCCGAGACGGGCCGGCACGAGGTCCTCGTACGCCTGGCCGACCTGAAGCAAGGCGAGGAGGAGGACTTCGACCTCGCCGAGCACGACTGGTCCCCCAAGGGCGACGCCCTGCTCCTGGTCTCCGAGGGGGATCTGTACCTCTACCTCCTGAATCTCCCCGAGAATAGTCCAGGTACCAGCAAGAAGCTGCGCCGGCTGACCCGGACCGGACCGGAGGAGGAATCCCCGACCTTCTCTCCGGACGGCTCGCGGCTCGCCTTCGTGCGCGATTTCGACCTCCATGTCCTGGACCTGGCCACCGGGCCAGAGACGCGGCTGACCACGGACGGCAAGGAGAACGCCTTCCTGAACGGCACCACCGACTGGGTCTACTGGGAGGAGATCTGGGACCGCGACGCCGAGGGCTACTGGTGGAGCCCGGACGGCTCGCGCATCGCCTACTACCGCTTCGACGAGCGCGCCGGTCCGCGTCCAGCCCCTGGTCGACGACAGCTCCCCTCACCCGACGGTCACGTGGCAGAAGTACCCCAAGCCGGGCGAGCCCAACCCGAAGGTGCGGGTCGGCGTCATCGCCGCCACCGGCGGCGGCCAGACGGTCTGGACTGGAGACCGGGCGACCCGGACGACCTATCTCGCCCGCGTGGCCTGGACCCCGGACGGGGACGCCGTGGCCATCCAGCGCCTGAACCGCGACCAGACCCGGCTCGACCTCCTGCGCTGCGGCGCCGCCGACGGCGCCTGCTCCACCCTGCTCACCGAGACCTGGCCCACCTGGGTCAACCTCGGCAACGACTTCCACTTCCTGCCCGACGGCCGCTTCCTCTGGGGCTCGGAGCGCGACGGCTGGCGCCGGCTCTACCTCTCACGGCGCGCGACGGCAAGCTCGTCCGCCCCGTCACGCCCGAAGGCTGGGCCATCGCCGTCGCTGGACGGCGTGGCCGACGGACGGCAGCTGGGTGATCGTCACCGGCTTCCGCACCGAGGGGCTCGGCGCCGCCGACCGGCAGGTGGCGCGGCTGCGGCTGGACGCTCCGGAGCCTGGACCAGGGGGCCGACTGGGAGGACCTGACCGCCCGAGCCCGGCACGCACGCGGCCCTGGTCGCACCCGCGAGCGGCGCCTGGGTCCACACCTGGTCCACGCGCGGAACCTTCCGCCGCAGAGCGAGGTGCGGACCGCGGCCGGCGGCAAGCCCGTGCCCCTGCCCTCCGGGGCCGCCCGTCGACGTACGACCCGGCCGCCTTGCCGAAGTGGGAGTTCTTCACCATCCCCGGCCCGGAGGGCTCGCGGCTGCCGGCGCGCATGCTCAAGCCCGCCGGGTTCGATCCGGCGCGGCAGCTACCCGGTGATCATGTACCACTACGGCGGCCCGGGCTCGCAGGTGGTGGTCAACGCGCTGGGACGCCCGCGGCGCGACCTCTGGCACAAGCGGATGGCCCAGCGCGGCTTCGTGGTCTTCAGCGTGGACAACCAGTCCTCGATCTTCTTCGGCAAGGCCGGGGAGGACCGGGACCACCGCCGCTTGGGCCCGGCAACCTGGCCGCCCAGCTCGCCGGGGTGGACTACCTGAAGAGCCTCCCCTGGGTGGACGCCGCCCGCATCGGCCTCTGGGGCTGGTCGGGCGGCGGCACCAACACCCTCTACTGCCTCCTGCACCGCCCGGCGTCTGGAAGGCCGGCGTGGCCGGCGCCCCGGTGACCGACTGGCAGCTCTACGACTCCATCTGGACCGAGCGCTACCTCGACCACGCCGCAGGACAACCCCGACGGCTACCGCGACTCCTCGCCCATCACCTACGCCGCCAAGCTCGAAGGACCGGCTGCTGATCGTCCACGGCCTGGCGGACGACAACGTCCACCCCAGAACACCGTCGTGATGAGCGACGAGCTGATCAAGGCCGGCATCCCGTTCGAGCAGGCCTTCTACCCCGGCCAGAAGCACGGCTTCGCGCCCGCGGTCCATGCGCCACTTCTTCCGGCGGATGGACGAGTTCTTCGAGCGCGGAGCTGGCGTATTCTGCGCTCGCGTACCGCTTCAGGATGATCGCACCGTTGGTGCCGCCGAAGCCGAAGGAGTTGGTGAGGGCGTACTCGAGGTCCACCGGGCGGGGCTTGTGGGGGACGAAGTCGAGGTCGCAGCCCTCGCCCGGCTCGTCGAGGTTGAGCGTGGGCGGGCAGGATCTGGTGGCGCATGGCGAGGGCCAGGATGCCCGTCTCCAGGCCGCCGGCCGCGCCCAGCAGGTGGCCGGTGGCCGACTTGGTCGAGGAGACCGCCAGCTTGTAGGCGTGGTCGCCGAAGACCCTCTTGATCGCCTGCACCTCGGAGAGGTCGCCCAGCGGCGTCGAGGTGCCGTGGGCGTTGATGTAGCCGATGGCCTCGGGCGCGAGGTCCGGCGTCCGCGAGGGCGGCCTGCATCACCCGCACGGCGCCGTGCCCCTCCGGGATGCGGCGCCGAGATGTGGTAGGCGTCGGCGCTCATGCCGTAGCCCACGACCTCGGCATAGATCGGCGCGCCGCGCCGCTGCGCCATCTCCAGCTCTTCCAGGATCGACGATGCCCGCGCCCTCGCCCATGACGAAGCCGTCGCGATGCGCGTCCCAGGGCCGCGAGGCCTTCTCCGGCTCGTCGTTGCGCGTCGAGAGGGCGCGCATGGCGCAGAAGCCGGCCATGGCGAGCGGCGTGATCACCGCCTCGGCGCCGCCGGCGATCATGGCGTCGGCCTCGCCGTGCTGGATCGAAGCGGAAGGCGTCGCCGACCGCGTGCAGGCCCGTGGTGCAGGCCGTGGCCGGCGACGTGTTCGGGCCCCGCGGCGCCGTAGTGGATCGACACCTGGCCGGCCGCCATGTTGACGATCAGGCCGGGGATGAAGAACGGCGACACCCGGTCCGGCCCCTTGCTCCAGCAGGGTCTTGTGCATGGACTCGATCAGCGGCAGGCCGCCGATCCCCGAGCCGATGACCACCCCCACCCGGTCCGCGTTGGCCTCGTCGATGACCAGCCCCGAGTCCTCCAGGGCGAACTGGGCGGCCGCCAGCGCGTAATGGATGAAGGTGTCGCTCTTCTTGACTTCCTTCTTGTCGAGGTAGTCGAGCGGATCGAAGCCCTTGACCTCGCCGGCGATGCGCGACGGATAGTCCGACGCGTCGAAGCGGGTGATCGGGCCGATGCCGCTCCGCCCCTCCAGCAGGGCACTCCAGTTCTCGGCGGTGCCCACCCCGAGCGGGGACACCAGGCCGACCCCGGTGACGACGACTCGGCGGCGTGCTGCTTTGCTCAAGGTCTCGTGATCAGTAGCTGGGCTTCGCCGGCCGCACGGGACCTTAGTTCTGGTCCCCGGCGTTGTTCTGGATGTAGTCGACCGCTTCGCGGACGTTGCTGATCTTCTCGGCCTCCTCGTCCGGGATCTCGATGCCGAACTCCTCCTCGAAGGCCATGACCAGCTCGACGATGTCCAGCGAGTCGGCGCCGAGGTCGTCGGTGAAGCTGGCCTCCAGGGTGACTTCCTCCTCGTCGACGCCGAGCTGCTCGACGATGATGCTCTTGACCCTTTCCGCAACTGCCATCGATCGTTCCCTCCTTGACCTTTCTCTTGGATCGGCGGGGCGCGAGCCCGCGCACGACTGCGGTTTCTAACACAAAGGTCCGCCGCGAGTCCATGGCGGGCCGGTTTTCTCAGATATTGGATCTCAGATGTACAGGCCACCCGATACGTTCAGCGCGTGGCCGGTGACGTAGCCCGCCTCCTCGCTGGCCAGGTAGAGCACCGCCGCGGCGACGTCGTCCACCGTGCCCAGCCGCTTGAGGGCGATCGCCCCGGCGAGCTCCTCGCGCGAGGCCTCGGGCAGCTTCTCGGTCATCGCCGTCTGCGATGTAGCCCGGCGCCACCACGTTGACCGTGATGTTGCGGCTGCCCAGCTCCCGGGCCAGCGACTTGGTGAAGCCGATCAGCCCGGCCTTGGCCGCGGCGTAGTTCGCCTGGCCGGCGTTGCCCATCAGGCCCACCACCGAGGAGACGTTGATGATCCGGCCCCAGCGGCGCTTCATCATGCCCCGCATCACCTCCTTGGTGAGGGCGAAGGCGCCGGTCAGGTTGGTGCGCAGCACCCGCTCCCAGTCCTCCAGGGACATGCGGGCGAGCAGGTTGTCCGCCGTGATGCCGGCGTTGTTGACCAGGATGTCGATCGCCGCGAAGTCCTCCGGGAGCGACTTCAGGCGTTCGCCGAAGGTCTCCGGCTGGGTGACGTCCAGCACGAGGGGCAGCGCCTGCCCGCCGGCCTCGTCGATCTCCGCCGCCAGCGCCTTGAGCTTGTCCTCGTTGCGGGCCGCGAGCACCACCCGGGCGCCCTGCCGGGCGAGGACCCGGGCGATCGCTTCGCCGATCCCCTGCGAGGCCCCGGTCACCAGGGCCGTCTTGCCGTCCAGCTTGAACATCAGCTCTCTCCTCCTTCCGTCTCCTCCAGGAGCTGCCGCAGCTGGTCCGGGTCGCGTCACCGCCGTCGTGCGCGCCGTCTTCGCGATGCGCTCGGTCAGGCCCGTGAGCACATTGCCCGGCCCCACCTCCACGAAAGTCTCCACGCCGAAGGCCTCCTCCATCCCCAGCACCGACTCGACCCAGCGCACCGGGCTGTCGATCTGGCGCACCAGGGCGTCCCGGGCGGCATCGCCGGTGGTCACCGGCGCGGCGTCCACGTTGGTCACCACCGGCACCCGGGGATCGCGGAAGTCCGTCGCGGCCAGGAGCGGCGCCATGCCCTCCCGGGCCGGGCGCATGAGCGGCGAGTGGAACGGGGCCGAGACGGCCAGGAGCGTGGCCTTGCGCGCCCCCCGCTCCTTGGCGAGGGCCACGGCGCGGTCGACCGCCCCCTTGTGGCCGGCGATCACCGTCTGCGCGAGGCCGTTGTAGTTGGCCACGGCGCAGACCTCGCCTTGAGAAGCGTCGGCCGCGATGCTCGGCGACCGCCTCCGCGTCCATGCCGATGATCGCCGCCATGGCCCCGACGCCGACCGGCACGGCCTCCTGCATGAGCTCGCCGCGCCGGCGCACCAGGCGCAGGGCGTCGGCGAAGCCCAGGGCGCCCGGCGGCCACCAGGGCCGAGTACTCGCCCAGGCTGTGCCCGGCGACGGCCACGGGCTGGAGCTCCGGGGCCAGGGCGCCCAGGGCGCGGTAGATGGCGGTCGAGACGGCCAGCAGGGCCGGCTGGGTGTTCGCGGTCAGGTTCAGCTCCTCCTCCGGCCCCTCCCAGCAGAGCCGGGAGAGGGGGAAGCCGAGGGCCTCGTCCGCCTCCTCGAAGGTCCGGCGGGCCTCGGGCGAGGCGTCGGCCCAGGCGCGGCCCATGCCCACCTTCTGCGAGCCCTGGCCGGGAAAGACGAACGCGATCCGTTTTCTTAACAGAGACATAGGTTCCTCAAGCTCATTTGTCCCCCTGTCAGGCCTCCACTCCCTGCCGGCCCTCCAGGCGGCGCTCCTCCTGGGTCGCGAGCTCGGCGATCTTGTCGCGGATCTTCTGGTCCACCCGGGCGTTCGAGAACTCCACGGCCCGGCGGATGGCGTTCTGGATGGCGTGCGCGTTCGAGCGGCCGTGGCCGATGAAGCAGCCGCCGTTGATCCCCAGCAGCGGCGCGGCCCCGTACTCGGTGTAGTCCGTGCGCTCGCGGAAGCGCTCGAACGCGGGCTTGGCGAGCATGTAGCCCAGCTTGCCGCCGGGCGCGTTCGCCATCTCCTCGCGCAGCATGCGGCGGATCATCTCCGCCAGCGCCTCGGCGCTCTTCAGGAGCACGTTGCCCACGAAGCCGTCGCAGACGACCACGTCCACCCGGCCGTTGAACACGTCCCGGCCCTCGACGTTGCCGACGAAGTTGAGGCCCGTGGTCTTGAGCACCTGGAAGACCTCGCGGGTCAGGTCCGTGCCCTTGCCCTCCTCCTCGCCGATCGACATCAGGCCGATCCGGGGCGAGGGGGTGCCCATGACCTCCTGGGCGTAGAAGTGGCCCATGACGGCGAACTCGCGCAGGTGGATGGGCTTGCTGTCCACGTTGGCGCCCACGTCGAGCACCACCGTGCGGCCCGTGGCGCTGGGGAGCACGGCGGCCAGGGCGGGGCGGTCGACCCCGGAGACCGTGCCGATCACCATCTTGGCCGCGACCATGGCCGCGCCGGTGTTGCCGGCGGTGACCATGGCCTGGGCGCGGCCGTCCTTGACCAGCTCGGCGCAGAGGCGCAGCGACGAGCGCCGCTTCTTGCGGATCGGCGTGATCGCCGGCTCGTCCATGCCCACCACCTCCTCGGCGTGGACGATCTCGATCCGGCTCCCCGCCCCCGAGTCACCGCCCAGCTTGCGCAGCTCCGCCGCCACGCGGGCGCGGTCGCCGACCAGCAGGATGGCGCACCCGTCCTCGGTGGCGGCGCGGAACGCACCCTCCACCGCGGATTGCGGGGCGGAATCCCCTCCCATGGCGTCAACGGCGATCGGCATGCTCGGATACCCCACCGGCTCGAGCCCCGCGGGGTACCCGGCCGGACGGGTCAGGCTGGACTGGGCCGGGCGATTGTATATCGGTCAGGCGGACGCCTTACCCGTTCTCCTTGCCCTCGATCACCTGGCGGCCGCGGTAGTGCCCGCACTTGGGGCAGGCGCGGTGCGGCATCTTGGCCTCGCCGCAGTTGGGGCAGGTCGAAATGGCGGGGGTCGCCAGGGCGTCGTGCGCCCGGCGCCTGTCGCGGCGGGCCTTGGAATGGCGTCGTTTCGGATTCGGCATGGTCGTCGAGCCTCTTTGAGTCTAGGTCCCTAGGGTCACGTATCACTTCTCTTCGAGCCGGCTCTTCAGGGCGGCCAACGCCGCCCAGCGCGGGTCCGGCGAGGACTCCACGCAGGAGCAGGCTCCCATATTCTTGTCCGCTCCGCACACCGGGCAGAGCCCCTGGCAATCCTCGCGGCAGAGCGGCTTCATGGGGATGTTGAGCTGGAGCTGCTCGATCAGGATGGGGTCCGTCTCGAGGGTATCCCCCTGGAGGTACATCAACCCCATGTCCTGCTCGTGCAATCCGTGCTCGCCCCCCGTCTCGGGATGGCTCTGCTTCAGGATCATCAGCTCGACGTCGGACTCGGTCGGCTCGACGATCGGCTTCAGGCACCGGTTGCAATTCAGAGTCTGCTCATAGGAAAGATGGGCCCGGAGGAAGTATCCCGGGTCCGCATACACCACCTGGCCGCGCCAGCGCACCGGACCGAGGTCCTGCAGCTCGGGGCGCTCCAGGGTCTCCGGAGCAATGCTCTGAGTCTCGTCCCAGTTGAAAGGTTCGTCTTGAACCTGATCCAGCCAAATCTGCATAGAGAGACAACCTCCAGCCGGGGCAAACGCGAAGGCTAAGGGATTTACGCCTCCGCTGTCAATTGCAGCCTTCGAGCCGCAGGAGAAACGACGACGGCGAGCCTCTCGCCGACAGCAAGACCCGTTCGCATGCGGCGAGCGGACGCAGGAGCGTCTCCCAATCCCGCCAGCTCTGGACCTGCTGGCGCTCCACCAGGGGAACCTTCTCGAACCAGGTGCGGAACCGGGTGACCAGGCGCAAGGCGGGAAGCGGGCGGAGCCAGAGGCCCAACACCAGGCGGCCGCCCTCTCCGGCCGTACCGTCCCCGGCGGGCGGAACGAGCGACGAAATCGCCGGGGCCATGGCCTGCGCACGCGCAAGGCTCACGCCGTCCAGGGCAACAATGTTCCACCCGGCCGCATTCCCCCGCGGCAGGTTCCTGGCCAGGATGCCCGCCACCACCCCCCGGGTGGGCAGCGCCCACCGCCGGCTGCCGGGCGCATTGAACACCGCCGCCCCGGGCAGCTCGCCGAACGGGCTCAGCTTGAGCCCGCCCTTGATGTCGAACAGGGCCAGGGCCGCCGAGGGCAGCGGCTTGGGCGAATCGTCCGGCCACGCGGGCCCCGCCGCGGCGAGCAGCACCGGCGCCTCCGGTCCGGCCCCCGTAGGCAAGACCGGGGCCTCCGGAGCCGCCTCCCCGCCCACCAGGGTCACCGCGAGGTCCTCCCCCTGCCGCCGGAGGGTGTAGAGCCCCGCCGGCAGGTCCGACACATCGTTCTTCAGGCTGAAGATCCCCAGGCTTGGCGGATAGCTCAGAGTCGCCGACAGGTCCACGCTCTCCTCCGGCTCCGGCCCGGACCGCACCGTCCAGTACCCCTGTTGCCAGGCCACGTGGAGCACCCGCTCCTCCACCGCGTTCCGCCGTCCCCGGGTCTCCCGGATCTCCCCGCCGCTGAGCCACGGGTTGTCCGCGAGCTTGCCCGACATCCGGGCCACCGCCGCGAGGCCGGGATACACTCTCGCCATCACGAAGAACCGCCGGCCATCCAGGTCCGAGCAGGCCAGGATCGCCCGGGACGGCGGCAGAGCGAAGGGACCGAACGACGGCAGCGCCGGCACCGGCAGCTCCGCCACCCGCGCCGCCGCGGCCACGTACTCCGGCCCGTCATCGATCGAGCCCGCCAGCTTGCCGAGATTCTGATGAGGATACGGAATCCAGAGACAGGCCTCGTACTGCCCCGAGCGGAACAGCAGCTCCGGCGGCGTCCTCTCCTCCAGGGTCCCCGTCCGCTCGCGAGGCCAGTACCAGTAGTAGACATGCCCCGCGATCCCCGCCAGGACCAGCAGCAGGATCCCGATGCGGACGAACCGCCTCATGCGCGGGTCCAGGGGAAAGGTTGTTGGAAGATGGTCATCATGGGTACTCCGTAGCGCCGGGAAATTACCACGAGAGGGGAATGGTAGAAAGGACCGGCGTGCCAGCTCGTGGGGAGTTGAATCTTCCGTAGTGCCGGGAAGATTCCACAGGAGGAGAGGACGAAAGCGATCCGCCGCTTCAGCGAGGTATCTCGCGAAGCGACTGATAGGGACTGCGAAAGCCTCGCCGGACCATCTCTGCCAAGAGAGCATCCGCCTCTTCCAGGCCGACAATCTGCTCCGAGACCAAGCGGTCGAGAACACCCAGGGAACCAGAGACCTCGAGGCCGAGGGCACGGCCGAGCGCTCTGGCTTCCCAGT
Source organism: uncultured Acidobacteriota bacterium (assembly GCA_963832495.1). Classification (GTDB taxonomy): domain Bacteria; phylum Acidobacteriota; class Thermoanaerobaculia; order Multivoradales; family UBA5704; genus DATARR01. The sequence continues at coordinate 413,489 of CAWHUF010000011.1, forward strand.
CATCGGAAAGCATGAGGGACCCACGAGAAACCGCTGCCGCTATGCAAGCAGCTTCTCCGGCGCCCAGATCCCGGCCGATCTCTTCGGCGTGGGCCTGCTCCCCTTCGGTCAAATCGAAGACTGTCAACCAGGACCAGTCGCCGTCAGGAACCAACCCTCGGCGGACACCCCGCTCCAACTCACTCCAGACCGGGACCGGAGCCGCGAGATCCGGGTGGGCCAACCTCAGGAGATCGGCCCTCCGGACCTGGGCAAAGTTGCTCAGGACCGTCGTGTCGGCGAGAGACGGCATGCGGGGAGTTGGGACCGTTCAGGCGTGCCGGCGTGCGGCGGCGATTTCGGCCTGTGCGTCCTCGATGGAGCGGGCTCCTCGACGGAGTGGAATCCCCAGTCGCTGGAAGCTGTCCTCGAGCTCGAAACGGGAAAGCCGGAGCAATTCGGCCGCCCTCCCGAGATTGATCCTCTCCTCAAGGTAGTCACGGAGCACCTGGGCTTCAACAGAACCGCCAAGGTCTTCGGCGTCCCCACCCGTAACGAAACGGGCCAGGGCTCGCAAAAGCCGATAGTCGAGAGCATCAAGGAGGACGATCCGCTCCTCCCCTTCACTTGCAACGACGGCAAGCTCTCCCTCTTGCACCCGGTCCAGGATCTCGCGGGTCCTCTCGGAAAGGTCGGATGGGGAGATGATGGTCCGCGTCATCGAACCAAGAGTACCTCACGACGGCCCGGATTGCCCAACCCCACCCTCTCCACCACCCACGCAAATCTGGAAGATCCCGAGCCCCAGCCCGGTTCTGGTGACATCCCTGTACAGATCCCTGAGGTGTTCCTGGAGATCCTCCAACGTGTCGCCTTGGGTCCAGTAATCCGGATACTCCTGCAAGTATCCGAGCCAACTTCCTTCCTCTTCCCAGTAGACGATGTTCGCTCTCTGCATCGGGAAAACCTCCGGACAGAAAAGTACCACCGCCGTCCCTACGCTGAGCAGCCGAGGTGCCACGAAGGTCCCGCGGAGGGCCAGTCCGGGGACCGGCCCCCTCAGGAAAAGCGTGCTGCTACTGGGCCCGCCCGCAGACCGGGTTCACGCAGTTGGTCGTGGGCCCCGGGATTGGTGAAGCTCACGGCACGATCCACCCGCCCACCGCTTCCAACCCTCCCGGAGCCAACTCGAGGACGTAGCTCCCCTTGGAGGCGAAGCGTTGTCCGGGGCCGAGGGACAGGGAGGGAAAGACCCCCGGGCTGAGGGCGTTCTCCGTCTCCTCCTCGACGCTCTCGACGAAGAAGTCGCGGGAGAAATTCTCCACCAGGTGCGTGAGAGCGTGGTCGGCCACGGCGAGAACAAACCAGGTGTTGAGCTGGAGCCTCTCGTGGCTCGGCTCCACTCGGCGGGCGCGCATCCAGGCGCGGACGCGGTAGGCCAGGGGCTCTTCGTGCCCGGGCAGGGCGAAGGGCCAAGTCAGCCAGGCCCGTTCCCGGATTTCGGCGGGAACGTTTGAGGGGTCTTCAAGGAGACCGCCGGAGAAGACGGTTTGGGGGAGAGCTTCCGCGGCCGGCCCGAGGGTCGCGGCGTCTTCAGGTCCCAGCCAGAGGACGAGGACCTCGGGCCGGGTCTCCCGGACTAGATGTCTCCAGAAACCAGGGGTGAGCGCCTCGCCCGGTGCGATCACCCGCTCTTCCACGATCCCCAACGCGTCCCGCAGGGCCTGGGCAGGGACCCTTCCCTCGTCCGTATCCCGATAGACCTGGACGATCCGGCCCCTGGAGTCCTTCAGGTGCCGGGCGAGGGCCTGCGCTTCGACGGCCAGCCCGGGCGAGAGATAGAGCGCGTAGGCGCCGGGCGGGGAGACGGCGGGCAGACCGGTGTTGGGAAACAGGCAGGGCACCTCGGCCCGCTCGCAGAAGTCGTGGACCGGTTGCCACGATCCCTCCCCGAGGCCGGAGAGCAGGGCGAACACGGGCTGGGAACGGTAGTGCTCCGCGAGCTGGGAGGGCCAGGTGCGGGCCGGGCCGCGGAGGTCCCAGACGTGGAGCTTCCACTCGCGGAGGGAGCCGTGGAATTCGTCGCGGTACCAGGGCGAGAAGCCGAGTCGGGCCGCGGCGTGTTTCGTCTCGGTGTTCTTCCAACGGACGTAGGCTTCGATGACGTCGAGCATGGCTTTACGGCGGCCCGGGTGCACGCCATCAGTGATGACGGTCGCGAAGTGGATCGTCGCGCCGTCCACGCCCGGCGAGGGGACGGCCGAGAGGCCCTGGAGATAGGCGGCGAGGTGGCCCACCTCCTCGTCGCTCAGGGGGTAGCGCGGCATGACGGGATCGAGCGTCCGCCCGGCGGGGTCCCGCCCCTCGCGCAGAGCGACCGCCAGCGTCTCGGGCGTGTAGGCCGGGCGCAGCCGCGGGTCCCGCACGCGGGCGTTGTAGGGTTTCGGCTGGGATTCCTGATAGAGGCTCCGGAACAGGTCGGCCCGCACGAGTTGCCGGGGCTGGAACAGGGCCGGCCCGGTCACCCGCGGGACATAGACCCCGCCCTCGCTCATCCCGAACCCGCTCCGCCGGTGGCAGGAGGCGCAGGAGCCGAGGTAGACCTGCCGGCCGAGCTCCGGATCAGGCCGGAGTGCGGCGAGGCTCCGGCGGATCTCGGCTGCCAGCTCCGCGGCGCTCAGAAGGCCGGCGAGGCGCACCCAGGGCCGGCCGGGCGCGGGCCGCAGAAAGGTCAGCGGCTCGTGCGACATCTTGTTGGCGCTCCAGGCATCGAACGCCTTGCGGACGGCGTCCACGTCCTCCCGGCTGCCGGTGAGGAACCACCCGTCCGGCCCGGCCTCGAACCGCCGGGCGTAGTCCCGCAGCCGCTCCGGCGTGTCGAGCTCCGGATCGATGGAGATGGAGACCCTGCGCACCGCCTCGGGCGTCTCTCCCTGGAGGCCCGACAGCGCCGCGGAGAGCGTGGGACAGACGGCCGGGCAGGTGGTGAAGATGAACTGCAGGACGACCGGTCCGGGAAAGTCCAGCACCTCGGCCAGCCGCACCCGCTCGCCGCGGGCATCAGTCAGCGTCACGTCCGGCGGCGCGTATGGGGCGACCGAGCGGACATAGCGCACGGGCGCCGCGGCGGCCAGGAGCAGGAAGAGGGCAACGGCCTCAATGAACCGAATAGATCGCCACGTCATGGTGGAACGGATCGAACTGATAGAACCGCAGCCGCCGGGAGGGATCGAAATTGAGATCGATCTCCATCTTGTGGACGCCGGGCGCGAGGCCCTGGGTGGGCGTCACGCAGAGGTAGGAGTTGAGCGGCCCGCCCACGGGGATCCACCACCAGTTCCGCCCGAAGGTGAACCAGCAGCCGGAGCCGGCGACTTTTACGGAGGATTTGAACTGGTTCTCCCAGCCCCGGTTGCCCCCGAAGTCGGCGATGGTGTAGGAGTGCACGAAGTTGTCGCCGTTCTTCACCGTCACCTTCAGCTTCTTCGGGCGCTCCTCCCAGGCGTCCCAGCGGCCCCAGGCGCCGTTGGTCAGCTCGCCGTAGGTGGTGTTGTTCACGAAGAGGAGCGTCACGTCGGAGTCAGGGTCCTTGTCGACGCCAGCCGGGAGCTGGTTGCGGTTGAGGAAGTCGAAGTAGGCGGGGAGGGCCCGGTCGCGGACGATGGACTCGACGGCCTTCCAGTCGCCCCCATCGGCCGCCTTGCGCGCGTCGCCTACGGCGAGCCACATCCTCTTCTCGGGCGCCACGTCGCCGATCTTCGAGATGGCGAAAAGCTTCTGCTTCTCGCACGCCGGCTCGCCCGGAGGGCACCGCGTGGACGTGCAGCCGGGGTTCTCCGGCAGGCAGAAGACGGCCTGCTCGAGCTGCGGCAGCGTCTTGCCCTGGTAGTCCGCCGGGCATCCGGCGGGGACGGTGCCGCCGTAATTGATCACTTTTCCGGCGTTCTCCATCACCTGGACGCGCGGCGGATGCATGCGCCAGCCCCAGGTGTAGACGAGGTTCAGGGCCGGGGCCGGCGCCATCTTGATCCGGAAGACCGTGCGCGTGCCTTCCTCCATGTCATAGAAGGTCTGATCCATGCCGATGCCGGGCTTGCCGGTCGGCGGGTCGACGTACATGACGTAGGGCGAGAAGTCGTCCCGGCCGCGGCTCAGCACGTCGACCGTATAGGTGACCGTCCAGGGGACGTTCGCCGCCTTGATCAGGCTCGTGTCGAGGAAGGCGGTGTCCGATTCGATGCGCTGGTTGTACCAGATCTGGTGGACGTCCACATTGCCGCCGATGATGTTGCCCTGCCCGTCTTTGACCGGAACGACCTGCTTGACCTTTTCCGGGCCGGTGTAGTGCAGCACGGGAAAGCCGCTGTAGACGCGCTCCGGCACCGGGTTGCCTTCGAGGACGTCGTTGGCGAGCCGGAGGGCCCTCCGCACGGCTTCCTCGTTGTACTGCCGCTGGAGAGGATCGAGACCGGTCCTCTCCGGGTCCCCGGCCAGCAGGATCAGCGTCTGGTTGAAGATCTCGCGCAGGTCGTCTTCCGGGGAGGTCGGATTGATCCTCGACACCACCGGATCCCCATCCTGCAGGTTGTAGGGGACGTCCGGCGTGGACGGCAGGGTGTTCACGGTCTCCTTGCCGGTGCTGTCGAACACGTTCGTATAGATCGTCGGCAGGAAGTTGGTGCCCGGGAAGGTCTTGTAATTGAAAGGATTACTGGGCGGGAAGATCCCCTCGCCCGTGGTGATCACCGTCTTGCAGGCACCGGGGCAGCCGGTCGTCGTCTGCGTCGAGGCGGCGGGCCAGGGCTGGGGATAGGGATGGCAGACGCCCGGCAGGCCCGGATGGGCCGGCGATCCAGCGTACGGGCAGGGCGGATACGTCCAGGACGGCTTCTGTTGTGCGAACGCCGCGCTCGCGAGCCCCAACGCCAAGGCCAGGATCGAGAAGCGCTTCATGACAGGGCTCTTCATGACAAGACCCCCGGGCCGCGCCGCCGTGGCGCTCCCGGTGATCCCGGCAGCGGCTCGCGCGTCTGGACCCACGAGAGGCGCTGGACGATCCACGCCGGGTCGGCCTTGGCGGGGACCGATCCCCAGAGCCCCACGGCCGCGTTGCCGTAGCGCAGCAGCGCCATCGAGCAGTCCGGACCCGTGCCATGCGCGAGGCCGGGACTGTGGGAGAAGAGCCGTCCCTTCAGATCCTCCAGGGCCGCCGCCTCTCCCGTCAGGAACAGCCACCCCGGGCCGGCGCCGTGGCTCGCGGCGAACTCCCGGAGCGCCTTCGGCGTGTCGCGCTCGGGATCGACCGTCAGCGAGTAGAAGAACACGTCGCGGCCCAGGCGGCCCCCGAGCAGGGACTGCACGCGGGCGAGGCTCTCGGCCGTGCGGTAGACGGGCTCGGTGGCGATCGACATGCAGTGAAGGATCACCGTCCGGCCCGCCAACAGGTCGTCGTAGAAGAGCGCCCGGAACCCCTCGTGGGTGACCACGGCATGGTTGGGGATCCGGGCGGCGTTCGGGCCGCGGGCGGGCCGCTCGCAGTCGTCAGCGGGCATCGCAGCTCCCAAGACGAGTCCCGCGCCTGCCGCCAGCACCTCTCGTCGGTCCTTCATGATCCTTTCCTCCTCACTCCTCCGGCGGGGATGGCGGCGGGGACGGACCATCCCCGGCGACCGGGTTCGCGGGCCGGATCTCCACGTGCGGGGGGCTCTCCGGCGGCGGGTCGTACACCGCGTCCGCGGAGCGCGGCGTGTTGAAGCCCTTGCCCGGCTCCACGATGTCCCAGCGAATCATCATGGCGTGGTCCTCGTGGACGACGTTGTGGCAGTGCATGACGTACTTGCCCAGGAAATCCGGCCAGACCATGTAGAGCTTCATCTCGTCGCTGGGCAGGAGCACCGCCACGTCCCGGCGCCGGCCGCCCATGAAGCTGTTCACGGGCGAGCGCGTCCCCGCAGTTCGGCCCAGGACCGCCTTGAGCTCGAGATCCCGCCCCTCGCGGTCCCGGCCGCCGATGTCCTGGATGTAGTCCTCGCGGTACGGCCGGCCGTTGATCTCCAGGAACAGGAACTCCACGAAATGGCTGTGGATGGGATGGGACCAGTTACGCCCGCCGTTTCGGAACGTCCAGATCTCGGCGCTCCCCTGCTCGATGCCGGCGTCGATCCGGTTGGGGTCCATGATCTGGTTGTTGATCGTCCACAGCCCCCCCTCGTAATCGAACGTCCAGACCCGCTCCGTTTTGACTTTCGAAAGATCGATCCGCGGCCACGGCCGGAACTGGGCCGGGATCTGGCTGCGGTCCGGCGCCGTGAGCGGCACCACCTCGAAACGCAATAGAAAGGTTTCCGGATCGTCGAAATCCATGTAGGCGCCGGAAGGCCCGGCGCCGTTGAGCTGCTGGAGCAGATTGTGGAGGACGAGAGTGTCGCCCGGCTTGTAGGCCGAGAAGTCGAGGATCACATCCACCCGCTGCGCCACGGCCAGGAAGATGCTCTCCGTCACCACCGGCTCGGGCAGGAAGTTGCCGTCGCCCGTGATGGCCGTGAACCGGGGGTATTGAAGTCTTTCGCTCTCCGTGCGCGAAGAGCGCAGGAACAGCTCATAGAAGCGCGACGGGCCGCCGTTCAGGATGCGGAAGCGGTACTTGCGCGGCTCCACCTTGAAGAACGGCGTGATCCGGCGGTTCACCGTCATGCGGTCGCCCAGCATGCCGTCCGTGTTCCAGTTGTCGAACACCACCTGGGCCGTGCCGTCGGCTGCCGTGGTGAACCGGATGTCCTGGAGGATCAGGGGGATGTCGTACTTCGGGAAGCTCGGCAGGTGCCAGCCCGTGGTCTCGTCGCCCGTGTCGTCCTCGTCGAACAGCAGATAGAAACCGGCGAGCCCGGCGTAGACGTTGGCCGCCGTGAAGTCCAGCCGGTGATCGTGATACCAGAGCGTCGTCAGCTTCTGGAGCGGATCGAAACCCGCGGGGAAGTTGCCGTAGTGATGGTCCCAGAACTCGCCCGAGTCGATCCAGTCGACCGGATTGCCGTCGCTCTCCGACGCCGTGTGGGCGTTGTGCAGATGGCTCGTCGTCGAAGGCAGGGCCCAGAAGGCCTTGGCGTGCCCGACCGGCGGCAGGTCGTTGAACCGCCGCACGAGGACCGGATCGCCATAGCGGGCGCGATAGGTGGGTCCCGGCGTGCTCGGCGCGAAATTCCCCGCCTGGAACCCCCAGGACCAGCTCCCGGACGCGTAGGGCGGGTCCGGGTGATACTGCCAGAGGAATTCCCGCTCGTGGATCTCATAGAACGCCTTGGGCAGAAACTCGTCGTAGCGCTGGTGGGCTCGCGGGTCGGGCGGCGGCACGAGCGCGGGCACCGGCTCCATGACGGGCGGCACGAACAGCTCAGCCGCCCAGGGCCGCGCCGGCGGGCTCGGCGGCTGGTCGTTGATCTGCCGCGGCCGGTCGTCCGGTGGGCAGAGATACTTGAGCAGCTCCGGGTTCTGGGCCAGCGCCCCCCGGGAAGCGAGAAGGCCCGAGCCGCCGGCCACCAGCCCAAGCTTGAGAACATCCCGTCTCGTCGCCATCGCTCCCTCCAGCGCTTTTCTCCAGAGAGTCAGCGTCGGGCTCCGAATCTTTCAACGAATGGTGAGGGTAACTATAGGCCACCCGGCGCGGCGGGGCAAATCACCGCCGGCCCGTGGGTCTTGACCGTGCTTTGCCTCCTGAGAGCCTGCACGGCAGAAAAGCAGACAAGGACACCAGGGACACCAAGGACAATAAAGATACCCGAGACCGTTATCGCCCATCCTGCTTTTGAGGTCCTTGTCGTCCTTGGTGTCCCTGGGGTCCTTGCTTCTGACGTGCGTGGGACCGGGGACGGCCGGGCCGCCTGAGACGCCCGCATGGCCAGCCCTGCTCGCTATACTTAAGTAGTTTCGCGTGCTAAACTGCCAGACTAGAAGGAGTCCACTATGAAGTTGACCACCCTGGCCACCCTCCTCTGCCTGACCTTCCTGTCGGTCGCGACCTTGATCGCCCAGGCGCCTTCTATCCCCCATCTGATCGAATCCGAGGTACAAGGCTACGCGGGTGCTCCTCTCTGGGTGTCGGCACAAGCCGCTGCCGATGACAAAGCGGTTTTGAAATGGGAGCTGTTTGATGAGCACGCTCCCACTCGAGACATCTTGGAGCGTCAGTGGGAGGGAGTTGAAAGTAAGGGAGTATCCAAGGTTCTGCAGAATGGGATGAAAGTGCAACTCTTGGATCACGGCAATTGCGAACCCCAAGTCTTGATGGCAGATCACCTGAACGACCAGAGCCCAGCCCAAAGCTTTCGCGACCTCATAGAACATTCAAAGAACATCTTCGAGGGCACTGTAGTTGCCGTCGAGCCAGGCTTCTATCGTGGCGCTCCGGCGTCACTGTTGAAGGTCAAGATCCATCACCGGCTGCGGGCTTCTGATCAATATGCGGACGCGTCCCAACTTTACGTATACCACTCAGCAGCTCACTTCAAGATTGGCCCCTTCGAATTCTGCGGGTACTCCCCCGGAGTTGAGCCGAAGCCAGGCAATGGCATTCTTGTCTTCGACTTCGCTGGCTTGGCCACAAAAAATCCCATGCTGCTGACACCAGGAGACGACAAAGTATTCATCGGGGATTCCTCTGGAGATCTGTCGTCGCCCAAACAGTTACGGAAGGATACCTTTATTTCAAAGGCTACGAGTCTTGAGGATCTGACAACCCTTGTCCGGAAGAACCTCGGCTGAAACGGGGGGGACAGGAAAATTTATATTTTACAGGATAGTGTCTGTAGCCAGAAAGGAGTGCTCATGAAGTTCACCAGCCGGTTCCTGATCCTCTGTGCAGCCACCCTCTTCATAGGAAGCGTCCTTGAAGCTCAGGCACCTTCCATCCTCGAAACTACGGGCGACTTTCCCGGAGGAGGACATCGCTGGATCTCCGCGGAAGCTGTTGCGGACGAAGAAAAGATCATTGACCTTGACCTCATCGGCAGCGACACCCTCCGCGGGAGGGTCGAGAAGCAGCGCCAGGCTCTTGGAGAGCGTTTCCCCGCCGAGAAGTCCAAAGCTGGCGAAAAGTCTCTCATAGCCACCATTCCTGCTTCCGAATGCAAGTCCACGTCGATGACGGTGGATGACCGGGGAGGTTGGGGGTCCAGCGCCACGCTTCCGGATCTGGCTAGCCATGCCAGATCGATCGTCCGCGGCACGATCCGCACAGTCGATCCGGGTTTTGCCTTCGGGAATCCGACTTCCCTGTTGGGTGTCGAGGTCTCGGAGGTGCTCAAAGGTGCCTCTCCGAAATCTCCGTTCTATGTTGATTACCCTGTGGCCCGTTTCAAGATCGGCCCCTTTTCCTTCTGCAACCTGAACAAGGGTTTTGAGCCGCGCCCGGGCGACCAGATCCTCCTCTTCGCTTACGTGGGTCCGGTGGACCGTGAGGAAGTTCTCTATGCCCCCAGGCTTGATCAGATCTTTTTTCAGAACCAGGGGGGCGAGGTTTTTCTTCCTTCCAAACTCAAGAACATGCCAGACCTGAAGACCGCCCGCACCTTGGACGACGTCATCAGCCGGCTCCGCTCCGGAAACATGCTCGATGTTCCAGGAGGTGACCGGTGAGTTGGTGGAGGCGGCTTCCCACGTTGGTCCTCTGTGGGGCGGTTTTCAGCGCGTCCCCCTCTGCTCGGCCCGTGTTTGCCGTAGACTGTTCTACGCCTTTACCCGGGCTCAATGTGTCGCAGGGAACCGTTTTCAACCTCACCACGGGTGGATTCACCCCTGCCGAGGTCCAGACAGCCATCGGCTATTGGTCGGGTTGCCCAGGCTACGACTCTGAAATCCCTGCCTTTCAGATCGGAGGTTCCGGAGGCGTACCGGTTACGGTGGCGAAGATCCCCACTAACGCGCCCTCGGACGCGGAAGGTTGCGGTCTCTTCGACCCGGAAGCACCCAGCGGGTATATCGAGAGCGCCACCATCACCGTCTGGGCGCGTACTAACACTGGGGGGGCTTGCCCTCCACTCACGGACGTCCTCGCCCATGAGTTCGGGCACCTCCTGGGACTCGCCAACGCCCCCGACCTCGAATGTTCAGGTTTTATCATGGGGCGTTCTTTTGGAGGAACCAGCACGCGCACCGTCGGCGCCGGTGAATGCGCTGTCGCCGATGACATGTGGGAGACCTACCAGGAAGCCAACCCTCCGTCCGATCCCTTCTGCGATGCCTACTGCTGGACGACCTGCGTCAACAACGCCTGTCCGCAGCAGACCAATCCCTACGAGGGCTGCCCGATCCTCATCGACCTCGAGAACGACGGCATCCATCTGACCGGCCTCGACGATCCCGTGTGGTTCGACATCGACGCGGACGGCGCGCCGGACCTCATGTCGTGGACGGACCGCGGAGAGGGGCTCTTGGCGCTCGACCGGGATGGGAACGGCTCGATCGACAACGGTTCCGAGCTGTTCGGGAACTTCACTCGCCTCGCCGACGGCAGCCGGGCCTTGAACGGCTATCTGGCCCTGGCGGAGCTCGACTCCTGGGTCTTCAGCGGCAACGGCGACGGCGTCCTCGATGCCGCCGACGCAGCGTTCGACTCCCTGTGGTTGTGGACCGACCAGAACCACGACGGAGCGTCCCAGCCAGAGGAGATGAGGACGCTTGACGAAGCGGGCGTCCGCCGGATCGGCCTGGACTACAAGAGGAGCAACCGCTCGGACCGCTACGGCAACGAATTCAGGTTCCTGGGCCGGGCCTGGAAGACCGGCCGCAACCGCACCGTCCGCCCCGTCCAGACCTGGGACGTCTTCTTCCTCGTCGTGCCCTGACCACCCCTGCCGGCCCGCTCTGACTCCTGGAGCGGGCCGGGCCACTCCAATGCACGCCTTATGTGTTATGAATGTGTCATGACACAAAACGAATACGAACATTACCGGCGACGGCTGGACGAGCAGCTCGCGTCCGGCATCGAGCTCCTCAAGGCGGCCCACGCCCAGCAGATCCACGCCCTGGAGCTGGTCTGGAAGATGGGAAGCAATGAAGAGTCCGTGCGGGCGGCGGCTCCCGCGACCACCGCGGCTCCGGCCCCGCCCCCGCGCCCCTTGCGGCGCAAAGCCGGGGAGCTGATCACCGCCATCGAGGCCGCGCTCCCGGGGCTGCCGGAAGTCTTCGACCGCAGTGCGGTCATCCAGGCGCTCGGCTACGAGCCCGACCGCGGCTCCCTGTACCGGGCGCTCCAGGATCTGTTCTTCCAGGGCGTCATCGCCCAGGAGGAGATCGGCGGCGGCCGGGTCTCGACGACCTACAGGAAGAAGGGGACGGGACATTCCCCAGCCAATCCCTGAGCCCGGGGAGTGTCCGTGCGGCATTCCCCCTCGTTCCCGCATCCTTAGCGAACGTTCCCCGGCCTCCAAAATACATTCCTGAGACACAAAGGAGCGTTCGCGCACGGCGCGCGAACGTTTCTGCGACACGAAGAGACGCTCCCGGAGGTCCGGGGAGCCGTGATGGGACATTGGGGAGCGCTCGTGGCACATTCCCCCCGCGCGATGCGATACTAAGGAAGAGGAATGCGACACTCCCCTCTCTTCTCCAATGATGCGGGAGCCGGGGTGCATCATTCACGACGGGCGGGCAATGTCGCAGGAGGCCTCGCGCATCATTCACGAAGCGGGGGGAATGTCGCAGAACGCTTCGTGAATGATGCACCCCGGGGTCCGGGACCTTGGGGAAGAGGGGGGCATGTCTCATCCCTCTTCCCCAGTGTCGCAAATCGCGGGGGAAATGATGCGGCAACCGGCCGCGGATAGGTGCTCAGGCGGGATGATCGAGATCAGTGCTCGCCCTCATCAGCACCCGCCTTCATGTGTCCACCACGTACTTACCGGGATTAGAATGTGGTTCTTCCACAGGACTCCGGGCACGTAGGCGTAGTCGATGTAACTGCAGGTGGGATCTGGGCACGTTCCTTGGTGAGTGACCACCACCTTCTTGCCGTCGCTGAGCCGGACACCGACGAAGGTGGATTTGTAGTCGCCTGCTGAGATGGTGAAGTCGGCCCAGGCGTAATCGTTGCACGGGCCGATTGAAATCGAATCGGCGGACGCCTTCTGCGCCATGGCGAGGACTACCAAGAAAAACAGCAGGGCTACGCGCTTCATCGCAAGCTCCTTTCAAGAGGGCGTGCCTTTGAGGCAGACGCAACCGAAGTATAGCAATCGATGCATTTGCGTCAACAGGGCGCGGGCGGCTTCTTCGACTTCGAGGACCGGCCTAATCGGTACGGATCGCGATGATCGGATTGACCGACATCGCCCGCATCGCCGGGATCAGGGTGGCACCGAAGGCGACCAGCGCCAGGAGCACCGACGTGACGCCGAACGCCACGGGGTCGGTTGGGGTCACGCCAAAGAGCAGGTTGGCCACCAGGCGCGTCACACCGAAGGCCAGCAGCAGACCGGCCAGCAATCCTGCTCCCACCACGGTCAAACCCTGGCGCAGCACCAGGTTGAGCACGCTGCGATGCTGTGCCCCCAGCGCCATGCGCACCCCGAGGGGGGGCCGCCCTCCCCCGCCAGGGATTGAAATCACGGGCTACCGGCGGTGGTCCCTGCAGGACCGCAGGGAGGGCGTCTGCGAGGCGCCCAAAGTTGTGGTATCATTGCAACTGAAATCCTAAACAGCAATCCTTGGATCGGGAGTGTAGTCAATGAGAGTTCCGCTAATCCGTTCGTTGGTCCTAGTCAGTCTGGCTTCCGTAGCTCTCGCCGGAGAGGCTCCCCTCGATCAACTGAAAGCGCAACTCGATAATCTGGCGAACAGAGTTTCGTCTTCCCAGACTGTTACCATCATGCAGACTCAGGGAGAGATGCAGCCACAGGCCAAAACACAAGGCGAATACGGCCCGGGCGTAGATGTTATAACAACCGACAAGGTCAAGGATAAGGACAAGGAGTCCTTCGAAACCCTTCGGGTTCAACGAGCCCGAGTCCTCCTCCAGCAAAGCAGTAAGAATGTGGCCTACTTGCAGCAATTCGAAAGCGCCCATGCTCTACCCCTGTCTTACCGCGAGAATCTGGGAGTAACCAGCGACGCGCTGGCAAGCCTCAGTAGAAGTGCCGAGCCGACAGATCGGGATCTTGCAGTCCTGGCAGCGGTTGCCGCAGATCTAGGAACAAAAGCCGAGCATGCACAAATGAACCGTGCGGCAGCATTCAAGCCGGTAGAGGTCCGCGTGCGGACGTACAAAGACAAAAAGGAAACGGGCAATTACGAGGTCTGGTTCGCTCCGGCAGCTTATGGTGATGGCAGCCGGGACGATCGATTCGACAAGCACAGCAGCCCGACGAATAAGCCGCTCATCCCCGGCAATTACCACTTCTGGGCTCGGAGCACGCAGGACGGCGTAAAGGGAGCGCGGCACCCCATCTCCATAGGAAAAGGGAAAACGTCCCAAGAGATCGACATCACCGCTCCCTAAAACCCTTGAGGATCGCCATGGCCGAGCGCACTACCGACAAACCGTCCGGTTTCTTGGCGCGGCTTCTCAGCAGATCTCAAGCCACTTGGTCGGCTTTGACCGAAGGGGCGGTTTGGATCTGCGGGATCATCGCGGGGTTCCTGGTGCCACCGAATTTCGTGGGCCGGATCATCGGCGAGACGATTACCGTCGAGAACCTCTCCCGGCTGGTCCAACTCATCGTCGCCGTTGTGATCGGGGTCGTCTTCGTGGCCACGCGTCAATCCAGGCGATCAGCTCGTTTTTGGATGGTCTCCACGCTGGCGACCCTGATCCTGGCCCTCGGGTCCTTTTTTCTCTACCACGATCTGCTGGATTCTTGGACCTGCCGTTACTCTGAGACCCGGATCGTGATCGGCTCGGATCTCACGCCCCACGGCGCAACCTACATGCAGGCAAACTCCAATTCTCAAAAGCCCTGTGAGACCTGGGTCGACGACCACGTAGGCGAGGTTGAGGCGATCTGGACCATAAGGTCGATCCGGTGGCACGAGTGGGGGCTGGTGCTCGTCTATGTCGGCACTGTGCCGCTCTTTGCTTTATGCATCATGTCCCTGCTCCAGGCTATCACCGAGGCAAGCCGCCGGAAACGTAGGCGTTCGCCTGCACGAGTGCCGCGCTCGCGCTGAGGTGCCCGATCACGCCGCCAGCAGAGGGGCCAAGTCGGTCTGGGTCACCGGAGGCAATCCCAGATCCTGGAGCACGCTGTTGATGGCCGAGAGGGAGACCTGGCCCGGGGCGGTGATCTCAATGCCGATCGCGTTCCCAGACGGACCGAAGTCGATCACCATGCCCGGCTCGACCCGCTTCATGGATGCGCTCTTCTCGTCCGCCTGACGGGGGAGATAGAGGTAGGCCGCAAACGCCCGGCCACGGCGGAACGTGACTTCCAGGTAGGGTTCATTCATGGGTCCACCTTAATTCTACTTTGTCAGATTCGTCCTTACTTCGAAACGTTCAACCTTGCCGCGCCCCCGCCCGGGCATAAATGCCCGGGCTAGGCAAAAACAGCCGGGTGAACCCGACTGAATTGAGTCCCCTTCAGGGGGCTCTTTCGACTAGCCCGGGCATTTATGCCCGGGCGGGGGCGCGGCAAGGCACAGTCTGACAAAGAACAACCAAAGTTAGCAGGCCGGCAGGGATGCCGGCGCTCCCAGGGAATCCTACCGGAACCCCAACGCCATCGCGTCCTCCCCCACCTCAATCCAGCCGCAGGGCCGGGGGCGGGCTTCGTGGCGGCGGAGGATGTAGAGCTTCTCGCCGGTGTTGCGGAGCTTCGAGGAGGCGGAAACCCTGGTCTTCGTAGAAGGTCTCGGCGGGCTTGTTCCTGGCCGTGGGAAGGTAGCGGCCGCGCAGCTCCAGGTGGCCGGGCTCGTCCATGAGGCGGTGCTTGAGATGGTTCATGAGCGCCGTCTCGAGGCCGCGGCCCATGACGCGGCAGCTCATGAGGAAGCTGTCGATGTAGACGATGCGGCCGTCGCGCTTGAGGAGCATGAGGCCGATGGCTCCCAGGTCGCCGAAGCGGTCGCGGGCACGGGCCATCCAGAGCTCGCAGATGGGCGAAGCGATGAAGCGCTCGATCTCCGCGGGGGTGTAGCGCGGGGTGGTCAGATTGAACTGGCTGGTCTTGGTGAAGAGCTGGTGGATGCGCGGCAGGTCGTCTCTCTTCGCGCGGGTGATGGCGAGCTCCGTCCTCAGGCTCGACAGGTAGGCCCCGAGGTCGCCGCCCGCGGCCGTGCGCAGCTCTTCGCGCTGGCGGTTCTCGCGGTACTGGGCGGTCTTGCGGGCATCCTCTTCCAGGACGGCGGTGCGCTCGAAGTCGGTCAGACGGTCGAGCACGGCCCCGAGCTCGGCCGGGTCGGGCGGCAGGAGCACGGTCTTGACCTCGGGGAGCATCTGCTGGATCAGGCTCGTCTCGGCGGGGTTGTCGTCCACGAAGACGAGGCTCTCGGTGCCGAGGTTCAGGGCGGCGGCGATCTTCTTCAGGCCCTCGTGCTTGGGCTCCCAGGAGATCTCCACGGCGGCGAAGTCGTCGAGCTTCAGGGGGATGTCGGGGCGGCTGTCGAACAGCTCGTGGACGTCGCCGGGGTTGTTCCTGCTGCAGAGGGCGAGGAGGACGCCCTGGGCCTGGAGGGCCTTCAAGCGGTGGTGGAAATCCAGGAAGGCTTCGCCCTCGGGATCGCCCTGGCCGATTTTGACGCCGGCCGGACCGTCCTCGCCCACGACGCCGCCCCAGAGGGTGTTGTCGAGGTCGAGGACGATGCATTTCCGGGCCTGCCCCCGGGCGGCGCGGGCGTGGCGCACGAGCTCCCCGGCCACGCAGCCGAGGAAGGCCGGGGACCATTCCATCTTCGCCAGGTAGTACATCCTGGGGTCGAGCAGCCGGTCCTTGCCGAATTGGGAGGCCAGGCGGTCGGCGTCGAAGACCTGCACGCGGGAGTGCCCCTTGAAGCGGCGCAGGAGGTCCAGGTTCAGGTCCAGGAAGAACTCGGTCTCGCCGTACTCTTCGTTGAGGTCCGCCACGCCGAAGGCCGGCCGGGCGGACGCGGGGAAGTTGGCGACGAGCAGGGTGCCCGGCAGCCGCTCCAGGGCCGAGAGGGCCCAGGACTCCACGTGGGAGACGACGTCCTCCCGCAGGTCGCGCCGCTCGGCGGCCGGCAGCGTGGGAAAGGCGGCCCAGGCCTCGGGGCGGAGCAGGCGCAGGGAGAGGGCGAGGAGGGTGAGGTCGGGCTGGAACTGGACGAGGGCGGAGTCGTCCGCGAGCACTTCCTGGACGTACTGGCCAAAGCCGCCGACGTAGGGGACGGCGGTGAGGCCTTCGCGGGCGAAGCACACGTCCACCCAGCGCGGCAGGAAGTCGAGGGTGAAGTTGCCGAGGCAGGCGAGCCTGACGTCCGGCGTGGTTGTCCGTTTCTGGAGGACGCGGGAGAGCAGGCTCACGTCGTTGGCCGGGAGCTTGTCCAGGTCCAGGGGGCCGAGAGCCCGCTGGAGTGCGGCGCCGTCGGGCGCCGCGGCCAGGGCCTCAGCTACGGCCTTGATGTCGAGCTTCGAATCTCTCGGTCGATCCATGCTGGTTCCCATCGTTTCCAATCCTCCCGGTCCTCGCTTCGAGGGCGTCATAGAAAGCAAGAAGCTTGCGGCGAAAGGCATCCATGGTGAATTCGCGCTGGACGAGCTGCCGGCCGTTGGCCGCCAGCCGCTCGCGCAGGATCTCGTCCTTGAGAAGCTGTGCCATTCCCTTCCCCATCGCGCCAGGCTGGGGCTCGACGAGGAGCGCCACCTCGTCGTCGAGAACCTGGGTATGGGTGGGCAGGCGGGTGGCGAGCAGGGGGCGTCCCGAATCCAGGCAGGAGAAGATCTTCATGGGGGTGTTGTCGCCGTGGACGCGGGGGGAGACCAAAACGGTGGCCTGACGCAGGCACGCCCCCAGCTCCTCGACTGGGCGCGGGCCGGCGAAGCACACGCTGCCGGCGATGCCCAGGCTCCCGGCCAGGCCCTGGTAGTGCCCGACCCGGTCCGCGCTGCCGGTCATGAGGACCAGCCGGGCGCGCGGGACTTCCGGCAGGGCGCGGGCGAAGCCTTCGAGCAGAAGGTCGATCCCCTGGTAGGAGGCGAGGTTGCCCACGTAGAGGACGATGGGATCGCCCTGCCACTCTTGGGGGATCAGGCCCTCGCCCCCAGTACCGGACCCGGCGAAAGAGACGTCTTCGAGCGGTGCGATCAGTCCCCCGGGATGCCAGGCGCGGGCCTGGACCGCCAGGGCGCGGCAGCCGGCGAGGGTGCCGTTGCTCGCGCGGACGGCCAGGCGCTCGCAGGCGTCGAGGAGGAACCGCACGGGGGACAGGAAGGAGAAGCGGTCCACCATCTGCCGGGCGAGCCCGGAGTCCATGTCGTAGACGCAGGGGACGCCGAAGATCCACTTGCAGAGAAGGGCGATGAAGACCGACTCCTCCACGGCGTGGACGACGTCGTACCGGCTCTTCCGGACCCGCGCGAGGCAGGCCCCGAGCATCACGGCGTCGACGGCGAGCTTCTTCAGGGAGAAGCCCGGGCGTATGCCCCGCGTCCAGGCGGGGGCGGAGACGCGGTCGATCTGGACGCCGGGGATGTCCGGGTCCTCTCCCTCCGGGAAGGTGAGGACGTCGATCTCGTGCCCTTCGGCCGCCAGCACCTGGAGGAGCATTTTCTCGGCGATGGGCGTGCCGCGCTGGGTGTAGAACGGGTGGGGGGCGAGGAGGAGGATCCTCATGGGGTCGCTCCCTCCCCCACTGGCAATTCCTGGGACTCTCCGCGGCTGGCGTACACGATCCCGCCCACCAGGGCCTGGAAAAGCACCAGCCCGAAGTCGAGCCAGGCGAGGGCCACGCCGGTGGCCGCGGAGACCCCGAAGGCCACGAAGAAGAAGGCCCAGACGTTCTCCCGCACGCCGATGGCGTTGATCGAGACCGGCAGCATCATCACGAAGAGCGCGAGCGGCACGATCAGGAAGAAGGACGCGAGGGGGATCGGCACGTGCAGGGCGCGGGCGAGGAAGTACGCGTTGAGCACCACCAGGGCCTGGAGGAGCAGGGACCAGCCAAGGGCCCGGGCCAGGACGCTCGCCGGCCAGCGCAGGGCGAACCGGGACTCGACGATGCGGGGCAGCACGAAGAGGAGCACGGCGAGCAGGGCCAGCACGCCCGCGCCACCGATCACCCAGGTGAAGAGCGATGGCATCCTCAATTGTCCCAA
Source organism: uncultured Acidobacteriota bacterium (assembly GCA_963832495.1). Classification (GTDB taxonomy): domain Bacteria; phylum Acidobacteriota; class Thermoanaerobaculia; order Multivoradales; family UBA5704; genus DATARR01. The sequence goes on from CAWHUF010000011.1 coordinate 431,727, forward strand.
GAATAGGCCCACGACGGCGAAGAGCATCAGCGCCAGCAGGCCCACGAAGCGGTCCACGAAGACGATGGCGACCGCCTTGGCCCGGCCCACCCCGGTGCGGGCCGTGTCCATGGCGCGGATGGCGTCGCCGCCGACCGTCGAGGGCAGGAAGTTGTTGAAGAAGACGCCCACGAGGAAAGAGCGGACGAGGAACGGCAGGGCCGCGTCCCCGCCCTGGGCACGGATCAGCAGCCGCCAGCGGCGGACGCTGGCGAGGCAGCCGAACGGCACCAGGGCCAGGGCCGCGAGCACCCAGCGCGGGTCCGCCGAGCGGAAGGCGGCAGCCACTTCGTGGAACGGCGTCCGGGCGAGAATCCAGGCGATCAGGGCCGCGGACACGGCCAGGCGCAGCAGCAGACCGGCGCGGCGAGGAATCTTCAAGCGGCCGACCCCAATCTTTCCCGCAGCAGGCCGGTGAGGTCCTCCAGCCGCTCCCCCCGCACGTACATGCGGTACCAGACCTCGACGTTGAGGATCATCCAGAGCCGCACGTGGTGGTCCGCGCGGTGGGTGACGTGCTCTTCGACCAGCCGCTCGATGGGCTCGCGGCGGAAGATCCCCTCCTCCACGAGGGTCGAGCGGGAGAGCAGGTGCTTGATCACGGGCAGGAGCGGCCCTTTCATCCAGTAGCCGAGGGGGAACATGAAGCCCTGCTTGGGCCGCTTCAGGATCTCCGCGGGCAGATAGGGGGCCGCCACCCGGCGCATCAGGTACTTCAAGCTCCGCCCGCGCATCTTGAGGTGGGCCGGCAGCGAGGCCACGAACTCGGCCAGGTGGTGATCGAGCAGGGGCGAGCGGGCCTCCAGGCTGCGGGCCATGGTCATGCGGTCGGAGAGCACCAGGGAGTGCTCGGGCAGGCGGGTGGAGATGTCGGCCTGGAGCATGCGGTCCAGGTCGTCCCGCGCCTCGGCCTCGTCGAAGCCGCGCACCACGCTCTCCATGGGATCGGCGTCGGCCAGCTCGGTCACCACGCCGGGCGCGTAGAGGCCGCCCTTGCCCTCCTGGCCGAAGCGGAAGAAGGCGGTGGCCTGGGCGTAGCGCCGGCCCCCCTCGTGGAAGGAGAGGTCGTGCACCCAGCGGGCCTTCTGGGTGAGGTTCTTGTAGGCCGAGCTGTCGCGCAGGACGTTGAGGGCCGGCCCCAGCAGGTAGCGGCGCACGGGCGCGGGCAGGGCCGCGTAGAGGCTCACCCAGCGGAAGCCGAAGTAGCGGTCGTACCCGGCGAAGATCTCGTCGCCGCCGTCGCCGGTCAGGACGACCTTGACGTGGCGGGAGGCCAGCGAGGCCGCGTGGTACATGCAGGCGGCGATGGGGTCCGAGGGCTCGTCCAGATGCCAGACCATGGAGGGGAGGAGCTGGACCATGTCGGGCCACACCATCTCCTCGTAGTGGTCGGTGCGGTAGTAGGCGGCCACGGCCTGGGCGTAGGGGAGCTCGTTGAACTGCGGGTCCTCGACGCCCACGGCGAAGGTCTTGACGGGCTCGTCTCTCAACTCGGCCATCATGGCCACCACGAGGCTCGAATCCATGCCGCCCGAGAGGTAGGCCCCCACGGGCACGTCCGCGACCAGGTGGGACTCGACGGCGTCGCGGACGCGCTCCCGCGCCTCGTCCACCAGCTCGGCCTCGCGGTCCCCCCGCTTGGGCTCGTAGCGCAGCCGCCAGTAGCGCCGCACCTCGATTGTGGGGGCCGCCGTGATGAACCCCTGGCGCGGCTCGAGGCCGGAGGCGTCCAGCACCAGCAGGTGCGCGGGCGGCAGCTTGCGGATGCCCTGGAACAGGGTGCGCGGGCTGGGGATGAAGCGCAGGGTCAGGTACTCGTCGAGCGATTGCAGGTCGAGCTCGGCACGCGGGGCTTCGGGTCCCGCCGCGGCGAGTATGGCCTTGATCTCCGAGGCGAAGAGGAAGCGCCGGCCGTCGAACCGGTAGTACAGCGGTTTCTGGCCGAAGCGGTCGCGGGCGAGCAGGAGCTTCCTCCGGCGCACGTCCCAGATGGCGAAGGCGAACATGCCCCGCAGGTCGTCGACCACGCGCTCGCCGCGGTCTTCATAAAGATGGAGGATGACCTCGGTGTCGCTGTCGGTCTTGAAGAAGTGCCCGCGGGCGACGAGATTGCGCCGCAGCTCCCGGTGGTTGTAGATCTCGCCGTTGAAGACGATCCAGACGCTGCCGTCCTCATTGGAGATGGGCTGGTGCCCGCGGGTGAGGTCGATGATCGAAAGGCGGCGCATGGCGAAGCCCGCCTCGCCGAGGAGCACGGCCCCCTGGTCGTCCGGACCGCGGTGGACCAGAGCATCGTTCATCCGTTCGAGCGTCCTGGGATCGACGCCCAGGAGGTTCCATTCACCGCAGATTCCGCACAATTCCCGTGATCCTCCAATTGATCCCAATTCAGTCAGGACACCTGCGACAGCTCGGTCCGTTGTGGGCTCCGGATGATCTCGGCGACCTTGTACTCGCGGGCGTTTCTCGCGTGGGTGAAGATGATGATCTCGCCCACGAGCCCGAGCGACAGCGTCTGGACGCCCAGCACCATGAGCAGCACGCCGAGGAGCAGCAGGGCGCGGTCCGAGAGGCCGGTCGCGAAGAAAACCTTTTCAATGACGACCACGAGATCGATCACGAATCCCAGAGCGAAGAGCCCGGCGCCCAGGAGGCCGAAGAAACGCAGGGGGGTCCGCGTGAACCGGGTCAGGAAGAAAACGTTGAGAATGTCGAGCAGCCGCCCCAGGTAGGTGCTCGTGCCATGGTAGCGCATGGGCCGGTCCTCCTGGCGCTGGGGCACGGGGAGTCTCCCGCACGCTGTAGCCCTGGTGGAGGGCCAGGAGAGGGATGAACCGGTGGAGCCCGCCATAGAGGTTCAGATCCCGGGCGACCCGCTTCTTCATCACCTTGAAGCCGCAGCTGATGTCGTGGAAATCCGTCCCCGTCATGCGGTGGACGATGGCGTGGAACAACCGCGACTGGCAGCGGTTGAAAAGGGAATCGATGCGGGGATGGCGGCGCCCCACTACCAGGTCCACGCCCTCATCGAGGGCCTGGAAGGCCGGGGCGAGGCCGCTCGGCTCGACCTGGAAATAGGAGGCGAGGGTGACGATACGCTCGCCCCGGGCCTTGGCGAGCCCCGTGGTGAGCGCGGCCGAGGCGCCGAAGGGGCCGCCGAGCAGGATGATGACGACCTCCTGCCGCGTATTCTGCTGGGTATTGGCCTGAATGCGCTGGAGCGCGGGCACGGAGCCGCGGAGCTGCTCGTCGACGACGAAGAGGAACTCTGCCGTCCTGCCGAGCCGCGCGAGCTCGTCCGAAAACTCGTTATAAAGCTGCTCCAGATCCCCGTGGCGCTCGACCACGGGGATGACGACGGAAATATCCGGGGAAATAATGGGATCGCTACGCAGCCGCCCCTGTCTCATAGGGGGGGACCTCCTGAATGGGATGAGGAGAGCAAGGCGTCCGTCTCCTTGAAATCCCCCATCCTCACCACCAGCTCCGAAAACAGGCCGACAATCATCAAATGAGCGAAGGCAAAGGCGCAGAGAATCGTGATCGAAGGGAAGACCAGGGGGTACTTCTCAGCCGTTGCCAGATCGAAGTGGAGCACCACGCTGGCCGCGAACGCCAGCAGCGTACCCAGGAAGAAGGGCACCGCGAGCACGCTGAACCACTTGGCCGGCCGGGTGGTGAACTGGAGCAGCATCTTGACCGCCAGGAGGTCCAGGACCACCTTCCAGATCCGCGAGATGCCGTACTTGCTGCGGCCGAAGCGGCGGGCGCGGTGGTGGACCACGACCTCCCGGGTGCGGCAGCCCGAGAGGGCCATCATGGGGGCCAGGAAGCGGTGCATCTCGGCGTAGAGGCGGGCGCGCTTGACGACGTCCGACCGGTAGGCCTTGAGCGTGCAGCCGTTGTCGTGGATGACGGTGCCGGTGATCCTGCCGATCAGCCAGTTGGCGGTGACCGAGGGGAGGCGGCGCGAGAGCATCTTGTCCCGCCGCTCCCGCCGCCAGCCGCAGACCACGTCGTAGCCCTCGCCTTCGGCCAAAGTGTCGAGCAGAAGCCTGAAATCCCGGGGATCGTTCTGGAGGTCGCCGTCGAGCGTGATGACGACCCGCCCGCGGGCCTGGTCGAAGCCGGCCTGGAGGGCCGACGTCTGCCCGTAGTTCCTGCGGAAGCGGATGACGCTGACCCGGGGATCGCCCTCGCAAATCTCCCGCAGCCTCTCTGCTGTCCGGTCCGTGCTGCCGTCGTCGACCAGCAGCAGCTCCCAATGCTCCCACTCGGGGCCCAGGTCCTCGGCCGCCGCGCGGACTTCCTGGTACAGGACATCCACGCTCTCCTCCTCGTTGTAGAGGGGGATGACGACCGAGAGATCCATCAAGGCACCCTCTTCACAATCATGGGCCCCAGCAGCCGCGTCACGGGCAAAGGCAGCTTCTGCCACACCCGGATGGCCGCCTGGTACCTGGGGTTCGCGGGGCTGACGTTGGGCAGCTCGCGGGCCTTCACGAGGTGATACTGGTAGCCGAGGGGCACCTCCTCCATCCCCCACCGCTGCTTGAACTTGCAGGCCCCGGTGCCACGCTTGCTGCGGCCGAAGTCGAAGGTGCGGAAGCCGTTCTCGCGGCCCCAGCGCATGATGGCGAGATAGAGGTAGTCGTCCACGCCCCGCGGCCGCTCGTGCCGGTCCGCCCCGGCGTAGAAGGGCATCAGCACGTCGTGGAACATGAGGTTGAGCACCCCGGCGACCGGCTTGCCCTCGTGGTAAACGAAAAACAGATTGGTATCCGCCGGGAAGCGGTCGAGGATCTCGTAGAGGAACCGCTTCGGATAGACCGGCGTGCCGTGGTGGCGCATGCTCTCGCAGAAGAGCCGGTAGAAGAGGGGTAGCTCCTCGATGCCGGCGACCCGGTATTCGAATGGGGCCTTGGCGACGTAATTCATCATCTGGCGCCGCTTGCGATCCATCCGCTTGAGCAGGGCCTCTTCCCCCTCGGCCAGGTCGGCCCTGAAGGTGACGTAGAGGTCCTTGGTCAGGAGGTCCGGATCGGGCAGCGGGTGCTCCGAGCGCAGCTCCAGGTAGTCCACCCGCAGATCCTCGGCCAGCCGCTTGGCCTCCCCGAGCAGGGTGTGCGCCGCCGCGTGGTCGTCGGCCACGAGACCGCCGCCGATGGCGAAGGGGATCGACACGAGCGAATGGCCGAAGAGCAGGCTCTTCAGCTCGAACAGGGGGAGCACGCCCACGATGTGCCCGCCCCGCAGGGCCGTTAGGTAGTGGGCGCGGTGGCCGAAGGTCCGCTCCACGAGCCAGCGCCAGCCGATCTGGTGGAAGAAGGTGGCGCCGTCCGTCCCGCGAACATAGCGGTCCCATTCCGCCTCGCGGTGCACGTTCAGGGTCTCGACCGTGGTGACTGCGGCGGGAGCAGCCGTCTCCAAAAAGACGCGGGGCTCAGCAATGGCGATCATAATCCCAGGACCTCCCGGCAGGACGCGAAGGCGTACTCGGAGAAAAGCCGGGCCAGCCGCCCCTCGGTACGGTCGAGGTTGCGGTAGTGGCGGAGGCGCTTGAGAGTCCCCAAAGGACCGACCACAGGCTGGCCGGGGTCAAGCTCCCAGGGGTGGATGTAGACGACGGCCGGGCGCCGCTCATGCAGGTTCAACCGGTCCATGCCCCAGCGGATGAACGACAGCGGGAAGTGCCGCAGGTAGCCGCCGCCCACGAAGGGGAAGTTCATCCCGCCCAAGCGGACCGTCGAGATGGGGAACTCGTGGAGGGCCGTGCCGTTCCTCCCCTTGACCGGCCGCGGGAAGCGCGGGAAGTCCGGGATGCCGTAGCGGTCGTGATGGATGGGGAAGATCGAGGAGTCGTAGCGGAAACCCTCCTCGGCCAGGACGTCGACCGCCCACAACGTCTCCTTGACGATGGAATAGTTGGGCGCCCGGTAGCCGATCACCTCGACCCCGGCCACGTCCTCGATGGTGCGCTTGGAGCGGCGGATGTCCTGGCGGAACTCCTCGGGGGTCAGGGTGGTGACCCGGCGGTGGTCCTGCCCGTGGGTGCCCAGCTCGTGGCCGGCATCCCGGATGTCGCGCACCAGGCCGGGCCAGCGCTCGGCCACCCAGCCGAGCACGAACCAGGTGCCCTTGACCCCGTGCTCCTCGCACAGATCCAGGAGACGCCGCGTGTTGCGTTCGACCCGGGGCTCGAAGCGTCCCCACTCGTTTCTGGGGATGGCGCCTTCGAAGAGCCCCACCTGGAAGTAATCCTCGACGTCGACGGAAAAAGCGTTCAGCACGACTCTACCTCCTGGCTGGCGGCTGCTACAGCAGAGGGGCGTTTTTGCCTCGCTTCAACCACCAGCTCTTCGACCCGTCTCGCGTTCTCTTCCCATAGATAGCCCCGCTCGAAGAGACTGGCGCGCGCGGCCTCGCCCAGGCGCTTCCGCAGTTGCGGATCGCGCACCAGGGCCAGGACGGCGGCTCCCAGGTCTTCGGCGGACGGGTTCTCGTCCCCGGGGCCCCCGGCAGTCAGCAAGGCCGTATCCCCGTGGGTCAACAACTCCCTCACGTTGGCTGAGCCGGGCGCGACGATGGCGCGGCCGGCAGCCATGTACTCCAGAATCTTCATCGGACAGGCATAGGGCGTGACGGCCGGCTGCACCGCCACGTCGAAGCTGGCGAGCGCCGACTCGATCTCGCCTCTCGGCACGGAGCCACAGAGGATGACCCGCTCCTTGAGGTCCGGCGAGGCCTCGCGCATCTCCCGCAAGGCCGGCATGGCTGGGCCGTCGCCGGCCAGCAGGAGATGAATCCGGGCCTCGCGCCAGGCGGGCGTGGCCGCCGCCTCTACCAGCCTTTCCAGGCCGTGCCAGGAGCGGAACCAGCCCACGAAGCCGGCCACCGGCACATCCGGGGGGATGCCCAGGCCACGCCGGAACGCGGCGCCGTCCCCACCCGTCCCGAACTCTCGGCGCACGCCGTTGGACATGACCACGACCTTGCCCGTGGGCACGCCGTCCGCCTCCAGGATGCGGGCGAGGACGCCGGTGACGGCGATGGTCACGTCCGCTCCCGAGCAGAGCCAGCGCTCGATCCGCCGGGTCACGCTACGGAAGAAGAGGCCGCCGTGCCGGGCTTTCTCCAGGGCCAGGGGCGAGTTGACCTCCAGCACGAAGGGCACGCCGTGGCGGCGGGCGGCGGCCAGACCGGCGAAGGTGTTGGCCGCGTAGCGCTCGTAGAGGAAGTCGGGCCGGAAGTCGCGGATGGCCTGGGAAATCCTGCGATAGGCCACGGCGTTGTAGGCCAGCTCCATGGCCTCCCGGGCGGGCAGCGGCAGGCGCCCGGCGAGGCGGGAGGCCAGACCGGCGAGACCGCGGGCCTCGCCGCCGGACTCGTCCGCCTTCGCCTCGGCGCCGGCTTCCACCAGCGCCACCTCGCGCACGTCGTGGCCGCGCAGGCGGAAGGCGCGCTGGATCTCGGCGATGTGGATGCCCTGGGCGTCGCCGGCGCGGGTGCGGTGGTGGTAGAGGATCTTCACCGCACCACCTCGCCGGCCACACCGGGGTAGGGTGCGCTGTGCGCACCGTCCACCGCCGCCCGCAGCTCCTCGGCCACCTCGGCGCCCACGGCCCGCCATGTGCGCGACTCGATCCGTGCCCGCACGGCGTCGCGGTCCCAGCCGCGCTTCAGGGCTTTGTCGATCCCCTGGGCGATCGAATCCACGTCCCGCTCGACCACGATCCCAACGTCCGGTGTCAGCAGCTCGGGGATGCTCCCCACGGGAGTCCCCACCACCGGCGTGCCGCAGGCCAGGGCCTCCAACACCACATTGGGGCAACCCTCGTGGGCCGTGGCGAGCACGAACAGGTCCGCCGCGGCGTACCAGGAGGCCAGCTCGCCGCGCTTCCGGGGACCGGCAAAGACCACGCGGTCCTCGATCCCCAGGCGTCGGGAAAGCTGGCGCAGCTCCTCCCCCATGGCCCCCTCGGCCCCATCGCCGCCCACGATGGCGAAACGAAGCGTGGGCCAGCTTTTGCCAAGCTTGGCCATGGCCTCCATCACCAGGTGGAAGCCCTTGCGCGGCGCCAGCGTCCCCACCGAGACCAGGAACGGCCCGTACTTGGGGAGGCCCAGCGAGCGCCGGGCCTCGGTGCGGTCGATGGGATGGAAGAGGCCGGGGTCGATGCCGTTCCCGATCACCCGCACCCGCTCCGGGGGAAGTCCCAGGGCGACCGCGTCCCGCTTGAGCGACTCGGAGACGGCGATCACCCGCGCCGCCCGGCGCAAGGCAAACCGGAGTTGCGGCCGGCGCAGGCGGAAGGGGACGAGCAGGGGCAGCATGCCGCGCAGGGTGACCGTCACAGGCACGCGAAAGACCAGCCCCGCGAGCACGGCCGCCAGCCCCTCGGGATAGACGAAGTGGGCGTCGATCACGTCGAAGCGGAACTCACGGCGCAGGCGGATCAGGACCGGCAGCGTCCAGAGGAAGAGGAAGAGGCCGTCCAGGCACTTCAGGATCCCCGGGATGGAGAGGAACCGGGGGTGAAGCACGGGGACGCCCTCCTGGAACTCCTGGGCGGGCACCTGCGGCCGGAAACCAGGGCGCAGTCCTGAAACCAGGGGGAACCAGGGCGTGGGGGCCACGACGCGTACGTCGAATTCACTGGCAGGGAGCCCACGCATGCGCTCGCGCACGAAGACGCCGTGGTGAGGCTGCGCCGCGTTGGGGAAGACGGTGCTGAAGAGCAGCACTTTAGTCCTAGACGGCGACCGCACAGGGCACCTCCTGATTGATTCCCAAGGGGGCTTTGCGCGCCACCTCACGACCCCAGACCTCCAGCATCAGCAGCGTCCAGAGCGCCCAGCCCGCTTCCAGGCGGCGGGCCTCGTGGTCGTCCAGCAGGCGCTCCACCTCACGGCGCTCGAAATAGTCGCGGCCGAAGGCGTCCGGAGCGAGGAGGAGGTCGCGGGAGAGGTCCCGCAGGTCTTCCCGCAGCCAGCGCGAGACCGGCGGAGCGAAGCCCCGCTTGGGCCGCGACAGGATCTCCGCCGGCAGCCGCCTTTCCGCCACCCGGCGCAGGAGGATCTTCGTCCGGCCACCTGCCAGCTTGAGCCGCGACGGCAGCCGGGCGGCCATCTCCACGATCCGGTGGTCGAGCAGGGGGCAGCGGACCTCCAGTGCATGAGCCATGCTCATCCGGTCCACCTTGACCAGGCCGTCATCCGCCAGCCAGGTCTTCAGATCCAGATAGAGAGCCCGGGCCAGCGGCTCCTTCGGAGCGCGGGCCAGATGGGGCTCCAGGGCCGAGAAGGCGTCGAAGCGGCGGGGGCCGAGCAGGCGCTCCTGGAGGTGGAGGGGGATCAGGCAGCGGTCCTGATAGTACGAGCGGGCCGCGTCCACCGACAGGTTGCCGAGGAGACCTCCCAGGCGCAGGGCGCGGGGCAGGCGCGGCGAGCGGGGCCAGCGGCGGGCGAGCGGCGGGAAGAGCCGGCGCCGCACGCCTCCGGGCACCAGGGAGCGCAGCCGCTCCTCCAGCAGGTGCATGCCGTACTTCTCGCCATAGCCCGCGAACAGCTCGTCGCCGCCGTCGCCCGAGAGGGCCACGGTGACCCGCCGCCGCGTCTCGCGGGAGACGTACCAGGTGGGCACGGCCGAGGGGTCGGCGAACGGCTCGTCGAGGTGCCAGGCGATCCGCGGCAGCACGTCCACGAGGTCGGGACGGACCTCGGTCTCCACGTGGTCCGTGCCCAGGGCGCGGGCCACGGCGGCGGCGTCCTCGCGCTCGTCGGTCGCCCGGTCGGCGAAGCCCACGGTGTGGGTGCGGACGGCCGAGCCCATTACCTCGCTCATGAAGGAGACGACCGTCCCGGAGTCGATCCCGCCCGAGAGGAAGGCCCCCAGCGGCACCTCGCTCTCCAGGCGGTCGCGCACGGCGGACGCGAGGAGCGATTCGAGCTCCCCGGTCAGGCGCTCGTCCGCCTCGGGACCCGGGTCGTGCACGGGCTCCACCGGCACGTCCCAGTAGCGCTCGATCCGCATCCCCCGCTCGTCCACCAGGGCCAGGTGGCCGGCGGGCAGCTTGGTGGCGCCGCGGAAGATGGTCCACGGCGCGGGCACGTAGCCGTAGGAGAGGTAGAGATCGAGAGCCTCGGGATCGATCTCCGGTCCGGCCAGGCCGGCGGCCAGGAGCGACTTGAGCTCGGAGGCGAAGCCCAGGCGGCGGCCGTCGTCGGCAATGAAGAGCGGCTTCTTGCCGATGCGGTCACGGGCGAGGAGCAGGGTGCGGCGGCGGAAGTCGGCCACGGCCAGGGCGAACATGCCGGCGAGCTGCTCCACCGCGCGGGGGCCCAGCTCCTCCCAGAGGTGGGCCACGACCTCGCAGTCGGAGCGGGTGGCGAAGCGGTGGCCCCGCTCCTCCAGGCCCCGGCGCAGCTCGCGGTGGTTGTAGATCTCGCCGTTGCAGACCACGGCCACCGTGCGGTCCTCGTTGAAGAGGGGCTGGTGGCCGCCCGCCACGTCGATGATGGAGAGCCGCGCGTGCCCCAGGCCCAGGGACCCGGCCAGGTGCACGCCCTGGTCGTCCGGCCCGCGGTGGGCGAGCTGGGCCACCATGGAGGCCAGCGTCTCGCGGGGCGCGCTCCCGTAATCGCTGTAGACGAAAAGCCCGGCGATCCCGCACATCAGGAGGCCCTCCCCATTCCCGCGGACATCGCTGGCGCGGGACGCTTCCACCAGGGGAGGTCCTCCTCCACAGCGGCGGCCTCCACGGCCGCCTCCGATCCGGCCGCGGCGCGGGCGGCCACCTCCAGGCTCACGGACAGGGCCATGAGCTGGTAGATCAGCTCCTGGTAGGCCGAGTTCAGGAACATGCTGCCCACGCAGTAGGCGATGATCGAGATCTGGAGCATCCGGGCGTACGTCTCGGCCCAGGGCAGGTCCGTCCACTTTCGCAGCCGGCCGAGGCTCCACCAGGACCAGCCGAGGGCGCCCAGGAACAGCAGCAGGGCCGGCAGGCCGCACTCGGAGAGGATCTGGAGGAGGACGTTGTGCGACACCCGGAAGCGCTCCGGCTCGGGCGAGTAGCTCCGGTGGACGACCTCCAGGTTGTTCGGCCCCACGCCGGTCACGGGGTAGTCGAGGAACACCCGCCAGGAGGTGTCCCAGGCGTTGAGCCGGCCGCGGGCCGAGCCGTCCTGCTCGTAGGAGGAGATCGACTCGGCCCGGTTGAGATAGGCATGGGTGAAGCCGTCGCGCGTGAAGAGGAACACCCCCGCGAGGCTCAGAAGGAGCACGCCGGTGACCGCCAGCCGGTGCTTGGCGTGCCAGACCATCAGCGGCACGATGGCGGCCAGGGTCAGCAGGCCGCCGCGGGAGAAGGTGAAGAAGATGGTGGCCGTGCACAGGACGGCCATGGCCGCGGCGGTGACCCGCAGGATCTTCTCCTTCTCCACCATGAAGACGCCCACCAGGAGCGGCAGGATCATGGTGAGGGCCAGGGCGAAGGTGTTGTTGTCCGACATGAAGCCGCCCGGCCCGTCGTGGAAGCGGGCGCCCCCCTTCACCAGGCCGTAGAGGCCGCGCTTGGCCCCCAGGAAGCCGATCGAAAAGGCGATCAGGATGATGAGGATGCGGAACCGCCGCTTGTCCGAGACCATCCCCGTGGTGAGGAGGCTGATCACGATCGCCTTCCAGTAGTAGCCGTAGAGGACGCTCGCGAGCTCCGGCCGCACGGCCAGGACCGTGGAGAGGCTGATCCAGGCGGCCAGCAGGATGAGCAGCACCGTCTGGACCCGGAAGGTGATCCAGCGCTCCCGTCCAAGAGCGAGAACCAGGCCGATCACCAGGGCGATCGCCACCCACTGCGAGAGCGGCAGCCAGCGGCTCGGCCCCCAGGCCATGTCCTGGGGCCGCATGTAGGCCAGCCAGCCGTAGACCAGCAGGCCGAAGTACGGCCGGAAGACGACCACCGGCAGCGAGGCCGCGACGAGCGCGATGACGATCAGGTCACGCACGTCGCGCTTCCCCGGCAATGCCTGAGGCACCTACCGGCACGGGCTCCCCTTCCTCTTGCGGCAACGGCGAGCCCGCAGGGGGGCGGGCGGAGGCGCCCAGCAGATCCTCGAAACGGTCCAGGATGGGTCCCCAGCGGTAGGTGGCGAGCAGCCGCTGCCGGGCGCATTCGGCCAGGCGCTCGCGGACGGCGGCGTCCGCGATCAGGGTGGCCACGGCGCGCTCCATCTCCTCGTCGGTGCCCGCGGCGAGCAGGTCCCGGCCGCTGCGGAAACCGCCGTCGGAGAGTCCCGCGAGCACCTTCTCGCTCACGGCCACCGGCACGTTCGAGGCGATGGCTTCGAGCGCCTTGTTCTGGATCCCCTGGGCGATCCGCAGCGGCGCCACGAAGGCCCAGGCGCGGGCCAGGAACGGCCGCACGTCGCCCACGGCGCCCGTCACCTGCACGCCCGGCATCTCGCCCAGGTCGCGCACGGCCGGCACCGGCGAGCGGCCCACGATCACGAAGCTCCAGGTCCGGAAAGCGCTGACGCAGGCGGGGAAAGACCTGGCGGGTGAAATGGACCACGCCGTCGACGTTGGCGAAGTAGTCCATCTGCCCCGTGAAGACCAGGGACGGATGGGGCGACTTGGGGAGGTCCAGGGGCTGGAAGAAGTCGAAGTCCACCCCGGAGAGCAAGACCTCGGCGCGTGACTGAGGGGCGAACGACCTGTAGAGCCGCACCTCGTTGGCCGTGGCCAGCGTGATGCGCTGGAAGCGGCCCGCGAGCGAGGCCTCGTAGCGGCGCAGCCGCCGGGCCTCCAGCGCATAGACCGGGCGCAGGGGGAGCGGCGCGAAGCGCGCGTACTGGGCCCACTTGGCCGAGTCCACGTCCACCATGTCGAGGACCGCCGGCACGTCCGGCACCAGGGCCGCATAGGGCGCCATGGACGAGGAGAAGACGGCCATGACGTCGAACCGCTCGCTCTGAGCCAGCTCCTTGAGACGGGCGGCGAGCTCGTCCGACTCGAAGAAGGAGAGAGTCAGCGGCCCCGGCCGGAGCACGCGCAGGGCCGCCCGCATGTAGGCCGCCGGCCGGCTCAGGGGGAAGACCTCCACCCGCTCGCAGATCTCCTCCAGGGGACCGAGGTCCGGCACCGCGCCGTCGGCCAGCGTGAGCAGGTGCACCTTGTGGCGGCGGGCCAGGCCGCGGATCAGGTGATAGGCGCGGATCTTCTCCCCCTTGTCCGGCGGGTAGGGGACGCGGTGGCAGAGGAAGAGGATCTTCAGGCCCTCTCGGGGAGGGGAGACCCGCCTCTTCAGGTCCACGGGAGTCGCCGGCTCAGTCATCGGGCACCTCGTCCTCCCAGCACGATCCGGGCCGTGGAGAGCAGGATCGAGATGTCGAGGAACAGAGAGAGATTCTTGATGTAGTAGAGGTCGAACTTGAGCTTCTCGATCGACTCCTCGAAGCTGGAGGCGTAGGTTGCCTTGACCTGGGCCCAGCCGGTCAGGCCCGGCCGGACGACCAGCCGCTGCTCGTACCAGGGGCAGACTTCCTTGAGCTGCTCGACGAACATCCGGCGCTCGGGGCGGGGGCCGACGAGGCTCATGTCGCCGGCCAGGACGTTCCAGAGCTGCGGCAGCTCGTCGAGCCGGGTCTTGCGGATGAAGCGCCCGACGCGGGTCACCCGCGGATCGCCCGCTACCGCCCAGCGGGCGCCGCCGGCCTCGGCGTCGGTGCGCATGGAGCGGAACTTCCAGAGAGTGAACTCGCGGCCGCCGCGGCCCACCCGGCTCTGGCGGAAGAAGACCGGTCCCGGCGAGTCGAGCCGCACGGCGAGCGCCACCAGCAGCATGAAGGGCAGGGCGGCCACGAGCCCGGCCGTGGCCACCACGAGGTCGAGCAGGCGCTTGGCGAAGAGGGTGCCGCGGGAGACCATGAAGCCGTCGGAGAAGATGAGCCACGACTTGCGCAGCCCTTCGACCATGATCTTGCCCGTGATCTGCTCGTAATAGCTCGACCCCTCCTGCACGCGGACGCCGTGGTTCTTGCAGTGGAGCAGGGCATCCATGCTGAGCCGGCCCCGGTAGTCCAGGGCGGCCACCACCACCCGGGTGACGCCGTGCTGGAGGGCCAGCTCGCAGGCCTGGGCCGTGGTGCCGATCACCCGCGGATTGATCAGGCTCACGCCCTGGAGGAGAGGGTCGTCGTCCAGGAAGCCCACGACGCGGTAGCCCAGGTGCTTGCGCGCCAGGGTCTCTCTCGCGATGTCGATCGCCTTCTCGTCCGCGCCCACGATGAGGATCCGCTCGGCGAAGCCCTCCGCCCGCAGGATCCAGCCCAGGAGCACGCGCCAGGCCAGCACGAGGGAAGCGCCGAAGAGGAGCGACAGGGCGTAGACGCCGCGCCCCGTCTCCACCGTGGGGATGAGGAAGTACACCGCCCAGGAGGCGAGCGCCACGATCGAGAATGCCTGGAGCAGGCGGATCATCAGCTCCCGGGGCGACAGCCGTTCGCCGAAGTCGTAGAGGCCGTTGGCGTAGAGGCCCAGCAGGCCCAGGAGAGCGAACACCACGGAGTCCCGCAGAACGACGTCCCACGTCGGCATCGTTCCGGGCCCGATCCCCAGGCGCAGGTGCATGGCGAGCCAGACCGACGCGCCCAGGAGCCCGCCCTCGACGAGCAGCGAGACCACCGCCGGCAAGGCCCAGTATCGATTGAACAGACGGATCATCTCCGTGCTCCTCTTGCTAGTAATTCCCGCTAGTAATTCCGCTAGTAGTACCTAGTAATACCCGCGGTATCCGCGCCCCGAAATACGGGCGCAGTTGAGCACCGCTCCGATCAGCTTCTCCGGCCCCAGCGCCGCCAGGGTCTTCTCGATGTCGTTCTTCTTGCTCTGGCCCGCCCGCACCACCAGCACCACACCGTCCGAGCGGGCGGCGAGAGAGCGGGCGCTGGCAAGCAGCACCATGGGGGGCGAATCGATCACCACCACCTCGTAGGCCGCGCGGGCCTCGTTCAGCACCTCGGACATGCGCCGGGAGGACATCACGTCGCCCGCCACCCCCGCGGCCCCGGCCATCAGCACGTCCATGCTGCCGCCCTCGACCGACACCACGGCGTCCGCGAGCGAGATCCGCTTCTCCAGCACCTGCTGGAGCCCCGGCCGGTCGGGCCGCTCGGGCAGGAAGTAGGTATGGAGCTGAGGGCGCCAGAGGTCCCCCTCCAGGAGCAGCACGCGCCGCTCGTCGCCGCGGGTCAGGGTCAAGGCCAGGTTCAAGCTGGTCAGCGTCTTGCCCGCGCCCTCCTCGGGGCTGGTCACGGTCACGGCGAAGCCCCGCGAGTTGAACCGCTCCTCGACCTGCACGGCGAGGCTCCGGTACTGCTCCGCCGCGAACGTCGGCGGATCGAGGTAATTGATGACCGGAGCGTCGTCGCGCAGCTGCACGCGGCGCGATGGTCCCAGGTCACGTCCCAGATCGCGGGCCTGATCGCGTGACTGGTCGCGCAATTGATCGCGTGGCTGATCGCGCAATACGCGCTGCGGTCCCTCGGTCCTCAGCGAAAGATCCATGTCGTTCATCTCCTCCTGTCCCTACTCTGGTCCCTACCCTGGAAGACCGGGATCGTGGCGAGCAGCGGCACGCCGGGGAAGGCCTCCTGGAGCGACTCGGCGTCGGAATATGTGGGATCGGTGCGCTCGCGCAACAGCACCGTGAGGAACCCCAGGAGCACTCCCGAGGCCAGCCCCGCGGCCAGCGTCAGGAACGGGTTGGGGCTGTAGGGCGATCCGGGCGGCAGGGCGCGCTCCAGAATGGTGAACCGCTCGCCCTGCTGGCTCTTCTCCAGGTTCTCGTAGAGCCGGGCGTTGAGCCGCTTGTCGAGCAGCGACTCGTACGACTTGCGAATG
The DNA here is from genome assembly GCA_963832495.1 of uncultured Acidobacteriota bacterium. Taxonomy (GTDB): domain Bacteria; phylum Acidobacteriota; class Thermoanaerobaculia; order Multivoradales; family UBA5704; genus DATARR01. The sequence continues at coordinate 447,667 of CAWHUF010000011.1, forward strand.
TTGTCGTAGTCGCGGGTCAGGGAGAGCAGCTCCTGCTCCACCCGGGGCACGTTCTCGAGCCGGGCCTGGAGGCCGGCGATTTCGCCCAGGATGCGCTCGCGCTCGCCCTTCAGGCTGCGGATCTCCAGATCCACCGAGGCGAGCTCGGCCTTGAGCGTGGGGTCGACCCGCGGGGTGTCCTGGCCATCGTCATCAGGGCTGGCGGCGGCGGCCCTCGCCCCGGGCTCTTCGCGGCGGCGGGGCTTCTCGCGCTCCATCTTCTCCAGCTGCTCGACCTCGGCCTGGGCGCGGATCACGTCCGGGTGGCGGTCCGTGTAGCGGGCGCGCAGCTCGGCGAGCTGGGTCCGGAGCTGCTCCAGGCGGGTGGGGCCCTCCGGGACCGAAGGCACCACCGTGCCTCCCACGACGCGCATGCCCCTGGGATCGCGCCTCATCTCGGCGATCTGGGCCTGGAGCAGGAGCTTCCGGGTCTCCGCCTTGTCGAGCGCGTTGACGTTGATCTCGAGCTTGGTCTGAAGCTGCTCGACCGCCCTCAGGTTCGTGTCGCGCTGCTCGGGGAGGTCGCCCAGGTTCACCTGCTTGAACGAGGCGATCCGGGCCTCCTGGAGCTCCAGGCGGCTCTTGGTCCGCTCCAGCTCGCCCTCCAGGAAGGCGGAGGTGCCCTGGGCCTGGTTCTCCCGCAGCTGCAGGTTGCTCTCGATGAAGAGCTCGGCCACACGGTTGGCGGCGTGGGCCACCTTCACCGGCTCGCGGCCGCGGAAGAAGATGAAGAACGTGTTCCCCTGGAGCTGGATCGTCATGTCGCGGCGCATCTGGTTCACCGCTTCGCCGAGGTAGCCGTCGTAGCGCAGCTCGGGGTAGAGGTCCACCTCGCGGATGATCCGCTCCAGGTTGTCGCGGTTCTTGATCTGCGGCTCGATGGTGCGCAGCCGCTCTTCGATGGTGGTGGTCACCGTCGGCTTGACGTAGTCGGCGGGCACTCTCTGGGGCTCGACCAGCACTGTGGTGAAAGCCCTGTATTTGCGGGGCAGCGTCTTGTACGCCACCACGGCCGCCACCAGGCCGAGGAGGACCGGCACGACGAACCAGACCCGCCGGCGCCAGACGGCGCGGGTCATGTCATTGAGGCTCAGATGCTTCATCCGTCGGTCTCCCAAGGCTCTCCGGCTCGCGCGGGGTGTCCCCCGAGCTCCAGATCCGGAAGGCCAGGTTCAAGAAGTAACGGGCATAGTCGAGATCGGCGTAGGCCCTGACCCGCGAGCGCTGCCACACCCGCGAGTAGCCGCCTTCGAGGCGGAACACCTGGGCGAAGGTCCAGGCGCCCCGCACCGTGCCGACGGCGAGCTCCGTCAGCTCGCCGTTTCCACCCAGGTCCTCCAGCCGGTCCTCGCGCGAGGCCAGGCTGTTCTGCCGCGAGGCGTTGCCGTCCAGGCCCAGCTCCAGCCGCCGGCCCACGGGGAACGACAGGCCCACGAAAGCGTTGTCCGCCTCGACCGCGTGGCCGAGCCCCGACCCGGGCGAGACGTCGTGGGAGAGGCCGAGCGCCCAGCGCACGAACCGGCGCTCCTGCGAGAACTGCAGGTTGCCCCGGAAGCCCTGGTCCTCCTGCTCGACCACCACCTCGCGCACGACCGGCGGAGCTTCCGGGTCCGGAAAGACGATGAGCTGAGCCCGCTCCGTCGAGTCCGCGGAGAACGCCCCGGCCTCCAAACGCAGGTGGCTGCTGCGCCAGAAGTCGGAGGCCCAGGCGAGCCCCACCGTACGGATGTGGGCGTCGCCGCGCTCCTTGTAGTCGTACTGCCCCAAGCCCGCCGACGCCTCGATCCGCTGGCCGCGGGCGGCCTCGAAGCTGGCGCCGATCCGGGCGTCCAGGGCCTCGGAGTCGATGAGGTCCTCCTCCTCGAATTTCCGCAGCGAGTGGGCAACTCCCAGCAGCAGCGAGGTCCGGCGGCTGAAGTCGTGGTCGAGAGTGACGTCGAGCACGTGGCTCAACTGGTCGCCCTGGCGGGTCACGGTCATCGTGTCCGGCGCGCCGGCGGGCACGTAGACATCGAGGTCGGGCGTCTTGAGGAGCTGCTCGCGCACGCTCAGCCGCAGCCGCTGGGTGAGCTCCCCGATCAGGCCGAAGTCCAGACGGTGCGTGATGCCCGAAGCCTGGCGGTTCTCCAGGTCATCGCCACCTTCCAGGCTCCGCTCGTAGGCGGGAGCGTAGTTGAGCGCCAGGTTCAACCGCTGCAGCGCATAGGAGAGCTGGAGGTTCAGCCCTCCGCGCGCCCGGGAATCCTCCCCGCTCCCCCCGCTCCCGAGATTGCCGCTCAGGTCCTCGTCGCCCCGGTAGTCGCCGTCGCCGTGCATGCCCGCCTGCCCTTCGACGAGGAAGCGGAGCTCGCCCGCCCTCGACTCGCAGGGTGCACAGAGGGCCAGGGCCGCCAGAAGGGCCCCGCACAGCGTCAGCGGTATCAGACCATCTCTTGTCATTGTTCGCGTTCTCAGTTCCCCAAGACACTGAAACCGGCTTCGAACCACCGTCCGATAGCCGGTCACGCGAGATCCCTCCTGGATACCACCCCGCCACAACTTCGCAGATCGGGAAAAACGGCCCACTGCGATCCAGCACTTCAACCCAGGTGAACTCCTCGCGGTAAACAGGCCTTCCAGCAATCGACCCTCAAACCGAATTCCCAGCCTTGGCTCGAAATTGCAAGAGGAGTGCCATGAGGATTTCTCTATGTGAAGGACCAGGATTGTGCCGGGTCGCGCCCCCGGCCCCCCGCCTCTCCGGGCGAACTCTTCCAAGAGCCGCGTGTAGGTTTTGCCGCCCCTTGGAACCGCCGTATAACCCATAGAGAGATTGATCAACGTAGAAACACGGCGGGAAGCGCGTCTCCGCCCTCCCTGGGCCAGGACGGTCAGAACGGCGGAGACGGTTCGTAACCTTTTCGTAACCGGAGGGAATCAGGGCACGACGAGCGTGTCGCCCGGCATCAGCAGGAGGTTGTCCTGGGGCTTCTTGCCGGAGATGATGGAGCCGATCTCGATCTCGAAACGCTGGTCCCCCTTGCCGTCCCGGCTGTCCCGCAGCACCACGACGCGCCCTTTGGCGTAGGGCGTGAGCCCCCCGGCCAGGGCCAGGGCCTGCATCAGCTTGGCCCGCGGCTGCAGGTCGTAGACCCCCGGGGTCGCCACCTCGCCGGTGACGTAGATCTTGCGCGAGTGGATCTCCTTGACCACCACGGAGACGCCCGGCGCGGTGACGTATTCCTTGTAACCGTCGGTCAAAGTCTGCTTGAGCGCCAGCGGCGTCATGCCCGCGGCCTGCACGTCGCCCAGGAGCGGCACGGAGATGCGGCCGTCCGGCCGCACCGGTACGGTCGAGGTGAGCTCCGGGTTCTTCCATACGGAGATCTCCAGCACGTCGCCGGGGCCGATGGCGTAGGTCTCCGAAGGGTCCTCGTCCACGCGCGTCACGGCCTCCTCGGCGGCCAGCGGCAGGCAGAGGAGAGCGAGAAACAGCACGGCAGTAAGTTGGCGTATCGTCAGGGTCATACCCATTGTTCCTCCAGGTGGGCTGACGAAGTGCAAGAAGCGGGCCGGGGATGGCCCGTTCATTGCAGTAAAGCTCGCGCCATGAAGAAACGCCTGCTCGATTGGATCGTCTGCCCCAACTGTGGCGAACGGCCGCGTCTCCAGGTCTTCCAGGAAGAGAAGGTGGAGCTTCCCTCCACCGTCACCGCTCCGGCCTGCTCGTTCTACTGCGGGCGCCACGGCGTCGCCCACCCTCAGGACATCACGCCGCCTCCGGACTGCAATTCCTGCTACCGGGAGGAAATCCTGGAAGCAGCCCTCTCCTGCGTCTGCGGCCTGGTCTATCCCGTCATCGACGGCATCCCCCGCATGCTCCGCAACGCCAAGGACGAATACCCGGAATTCTTCGCCCGCCACGGCCTGGCCGGCGTTCCCAAGAAAGACGTTCCGGCAACCGCCGCCGACCCCCGCAGCTCCAAGAGCTTCGGCCTGCAGTGGACCGTCTACCGCGAAGGGGATGCCACCTGGTTCAAGGATGACGCGGGGCTGCGTAAACAGGAATTCCTTTACAACTTGCAGACGACTCCAGGGGAGTTGGGGAACGCGACCGTCCTCGACGGTGGCTGCGGCAACGGCGAGCTCACGCGGGCGGTGGCCGAATACGGGCCGGAGATCGTGGCCATGGACTTCAGCCGCAGCGTGGAGAACGCCAGGAAGCGCCTGTTCGAAAAGGGGTTCCACGTCTCGCACAAGGTGCATTACTTACAGGGGAACATCCTGGAGCTGCCCCTGCTCGCGAAGAGCTTCGACATGGTCCATACCTCGGGTGTGCTCCACCACACGCCGAGCACCTACCGGGCGTTCCAATCGATCAGCAAATCCGTCAAGCCGGGGGGCAAGCTCTACGTGCAGCTCTACCGCCGCCGGCCCAACTGGATCCACGCCGTCAACGTCACGCTGCGGGCGGTGACGACCCGCATGCCCATGCGCTTGCTCTATGGCCTCTGCTACATGGCGACGCCCGTGCACGCGGGGCTCTCGCGGCTGATGCATGTCCTGCGCGGCGAGCCCGCGCCGCCCAGGTCCACCGCCCGCGTGAGAGCCGTGCAGATGTTCGACAACTACAGCCCGCCCTACCAGTACCGCCACACCGTGCCGGAAATCATGGAGCTGTTCCGGAGCGAAGGCTACACGGACCTCCAGGATGTGACGCTCGACAACGAAGCGCGCCACATGCTGGCTGTCCTCGGAAGGAAGAAGGCGGAAGCGGAGACGGTAACTCAGACGGCCGCGGCGGCTGAGCCGGTGCGGGAAACCTCGATAGCGGCCGCCTCCTGATCAATCTCCCCATCAATAAACCTCCGGTGCCACTCCTCCAGCACCAGGAGCTGCCAGAGCACGCGGTGGTGGTCCCGCTCCTCCGCCGCGTGCTCGGCGACCAGCCGCCGCACGGCCTCGGGCTGGAAATAACCGCGGTCGTGGAACCGGTCGCTGCCGAGCACCTGCTCGACATAACCTTTCAAATCACCCTTGAACATCCGGGCGAGCGGCGTGGGGAAACCCATTTTCCCACGGTAGAGGATCTCTTTCGGAAGATAGGGCTCCATGGCCTTCTTGAGAACGTATTTCGTCTCCCACCCCTTGACCCGCAGGCGCGGCGGGATGCGGCCTCCGAGCTCGACCAGGCGATGATCGAGGAACGGCACGCGCAGCTCGACCGAGGTGGCCATGGTCATCTTGTCGGCCTTGATCAGTAGATCGTCCGGCAGCCAGCTCTTGACGTCGAGATACATCATGCGCAGCAACGGATCCAGCCCTTCCGTCTTCTCGTAGTAGCGGCCCACGAGGCCCGGCATGGCGCTGCCGTTGAAGAGATTTCTGATCTCGGGCCGGTACAGGGCGTTCTTCGTGGGAGTCTCATAGAACGACACGCCGGTATACCGCCTGGCGAGCGGCTGATTCGAAAGCTCCGTATATTTGTTCCATTTTCCGCCGAGGCGGTTCAACAGGGGATTGATCATGCCCCGGCGCAGCGGCTCGGGGAGCCTGCGGTAGCGCTCCAGCTCCCGCATGTACTTGTAGATCGGATAGCCGCCGAAGACCTCGTCCGAGCCCTCGCCCGAGAGCACCACGACCACATCCTCGCGCGCCAGCTTGGAAACGAAAAAGAGAGAGACCGCCGCCGACTCCGTGACCGGCTCGTCCATGTGCCAGACGAGGGAGGGGATGAAATCGCGGAATTCCTCGGGCGTGACGAAGACCTCGCGGTGGACCGTATTGAACTTCTTCGCCACCTGCCGGGCATAGCGGGTCTCGTCGAACTCCGGCCCGAAGTCGTAGGCCACGGTGAAGGTGCGGATGTCCTGGATGCCCATCTCGTGCATCAGGGCCACCACGGCGCTCGAATCCACGCCGCCGGAGAGGAAGACCCCCAGGGGCACGTCGCTCCGGAGTTGGAGGCGCACGGAATCGCGCAGGAGGCCCAGGGAGCGCTGGATGCACTCGTCCTCGCTCATCTCCTCGGTCTCAGGCCGCAGGTCCCAGTATTGCCGAAGATGAGGATGATCGCGGGTATCGCGATCGATCTTCATACACCAGCCGGGCTGGAGCTTCTCGATCCCCCGGAACAATGTGCGCTCGGTGGGCACGTAGCCCACGCTCATGTAGGCGTCGAGCATCTCCAGGTTGACCCTGGGCCTCTCGGACGAGACGGCGAGGATCGCCTTGATCTCCGAGGCGAAGACGACGCCGTCCGGCGTCACGGTGTAGTAGAGCGGCTTGATGCCCAGCCGGTCGCGGGCGATGAACAGGCTCTTCGACCGCCGGTCCCAGATGGCGAAGGCGAACATGCCGTTCAGCTTCTCCAGCATGTCCTCCCCTTCGGTCTGGTAGAGGCGAAGGATGACCTCGGTGTCCGTCTGGGTCCGGAAGGTGTGGCCCTGGGCCTCCAGCTCGGAGCGCAGCTCGAGGAAGTTGTACACCTCGCCGTTGAAGGTGATGGCGAGCTGGCCGTCCTCGGTGAACATGGGCTGGCGCCCGCGCCGGGACGTGTCGAGGATGGTCAGCCGCTTGTGGGCGAGCCCCAGGGGGCCTTCCTCGTAATAGCCCTCGTCATCCGGACCCCGGTGGGCGAGGCAGGCTCCCATGGCCCGCAGCTCGCTCGGAGCGGCCGGCCGACCCGAGCGGAAGTTGTAGATCCCCGCGATGCCGCACATGACGACTCCTCCCCGATGATCCGGCGTCCGGACGGACCGGTACCTGGGAGGAAATCGGAAGCAAAAATCGAGCCTCGCCCGGCCCGGCGAGAAAAAAAGTCCGGGAGGGGCCGGCCAGGCCCCTCTGAGCGGACATCCGCTGGTCTGTCAAGGGGTTTCTAGCGGAAATCCAAAAATCGTCTGTTGCAAAACGGAAAGCCACGGTGTAAGCTCTTTCCCGTGAGCGCTTTCGAAGGATTGCCCAAAGCTTTGAGACTCCTGTGCGTCCGCGATGGCCGGCCCCTCCAGGACATCGCCTTCGCCTCCAAGATCTCCCCGGCCATGCTGAGCAGCTACCTGACCGGAAGGGAGACCCCCACCCTCAAGACCCTGGAGAAGCTGCTCGACGGCCTGAAGCTGCGGCTGGAAGACCTCTCCGGTGTCCTCGACGAGGTCCAGGGACGCCACCGCCCCAGGCCGGCCCCCAGCACCAGCGAAGATCTCGTCCTGGGATTCCCCCGTGAAGAGGTCGAACGGGTCTTTGCGGAACAACTCGCGAGGCTGGGCCTCGAGCCTAGAAAGAAAGCGGACAAGACCCCGGCCCCGGCGGCCAGACCGCGAAAATCCGACAAGGCTTGACGCCGGAGCGGATGGATGGGGCGGGAAGCGGGAAGGTCGGCTGGTTCCGGTCCGCGGGGGACTCGTTCCGGCCGGCGAGCCTCCCGTAGGGGTCGGCGAGCTTCTCGTTCCGGAGCGGCGGTCAAGCCCCGGGCTTCAGGCCCCCCTCTTCCGGAAGAAGATCCGGAGAGGGGAGCCGCCCGGCTCAGTTGCCGGTGGTGAAGTTGGAGGCGAAGAACGACACGGTCTGCCCCGCCAGATCGGTGACCGAAGAATTCACCTGGATCTGGTGGGAGGTCGACGCGCCGAGGAGAGCCGCCGGGGTGAAGGTGGCGCTCCGGCCGTCCGGGGCCACCACGACCGTGCCCGCCACGGGGTTGCCGTTGACCAGGACGCGGAACGTCGCCGTGGTCACCGTCGCCGGCTGGATGCGGTCGTTGAAGGTGACGGTGACCGTCGTGCTGCGGGAGACCCCGGTGGCGTTGCCGGCCGGAACGGCCGTCGACACCGCCGGACGGATCAGGTCCACGCCGGTGCTCGTGGTGAAGCCCGTGACGGACGGCGCGGCCAGGAGGTTGCCGGCAAGGTCGAGCACCCCGTCGACGCTGATCGTGCAGGAGGCTGAGGACGGCAGCAACTCGACTGGCGTCAGGGTCAGCAGCCGGTTGCCATCCCCCAGGGTCCGCTTGACCGCCACGTCCGCCCCGCCCGCCGTGAGGGTCACCCCGTCGATGCTCGGAGCGCCCACAGGCTCGTCGAAGCGCACGGCCACCCGGCCGTTCAGGGGCACGGCGGTCCAGCCATCCCGCGGCCCCACCTCGGTCACCTGGGGACCCGCGAGGTCCGGATCGGCCGCGGTGGTGAAGGCGAAGTTGCCCGAGGCCAGGCGGTTGCCCGACATGTCCTCGATGCCCCGGTTGTTGATGAAGATGTTGTGCCGGCGGCCGGCGGGCAGCGGCACGTCCGGCACGAAGGTCACCGTCCGGCCGTCGCCGCTGACCGAGTAGGTCCCGGCCAGGTTGGTAAAGTTGACCTCCTCCCGCACCAGGAAGGTGGACGAGCTCACCGTCACCGGGTCCACCGGCTCGTCGAATTCGAGCGTCACCACCGAGTTGACCGGCACACCCGTGACGTCGGCGAACAGGTTGGACCTCAGGAAGACCGGCGCCACCGTGTCCGGCTCGGTGCCGGTGGTGAAGCCCGAGGTGGCCACCGTGACGAGGTGGCCCGCGAGGTCCTCCACCCCCTCGACGCGGATGGTGTAGGCCGTGCCCGCCTTGAGCGGCGCGTGCGGCACGATCACCACGTCGCGGTCTTCGTTGCCGAAGGTGATGGTGCAGGGCACGGCGCCGCTGACGCCATCGGTCAGCAGCACCGACTGGCCGCTGACGGTCAGCGGGTTGATCCGCTCGTCGAACCGGACCCGCACGTGGGCGTTCAGGCCTACGCCGGTCTCCCCTTCCGGCGGGCTGACCAGGGCCACGGCCGGGCTCGCCGTGTCCACTTCCGTCCCGGTCGTGAAGCCGCCGGCCGAGGTGAAGGAGGACCCGAACGATCCCCTCAACTGCTGGATGAGGAACCTGTAGCTCGTCTGCGGCAGCAGAGGCGTGCTCGGGATCATCCGGATGCCACGGCCGCCCTGGATGAGCGACATCGCCCCGGTCACGTCCGGGAAGCCCGAGACCTGCGGATCCACGAATACCGTCGTATTGCTGAATTCCTCCGGCGTGAATGCCCGGTCGAACGTCACGTCGATCACGGCGTTGAGCGGGACCCCCGTGCCCGACGGCTGCCGGTCCACGAGGTCCAGGAACAGGTCCGCCGGTGGCGGCAGGGAGGCCACCCGGAATGAGCCCTGGTAGCTGTTGAGCGAGTTGCCCCGGATGTCCTGGGCGTCCGTGGTGAGGAACACCTGGACCAGGGAGCCCGGCTGCCACGGCGCGTCCGGCACGAACTCGATGGCCCGGGCGTTGCCCGTCACCGCCACCGAGCCGGAGACCGGCACGCCGTTCTGCGACACGAAGAGGGAGCCCGGGATGGTGGACGGGTCGAGCCGCTCGTTGATGTAGAGAACCACGCTGACATCGGAGACGACGTTGGTGGCGCCGTTGCCGGGCCGCTGGCTGGTCACCGAGGGCCGGCCCGCGTCGAAGCTCTGGGCGGTCGCGAAGCGGCTCTGGAAGTTGGCCAGACGGTTGCCCGAGAGGTCCTTGACGCCGTCCGTCACCACCACGGTCACCGTGCTGGCCGGCGGCAGCGTGGCCGAGAGTGTCACGGTCTGGTTGTCCGACGAGCGGGTCACCTGGGCGTTGATCTGCTCGCCGGCCGCCAGCAGGTCGAAGTTGTCGGTGGTGATCGTCGAGGCGTCCAGCGGCTCGGAGAAGGTCACCACCACCACGGCGTTCGGACCCACGTCCGTGCTCCCCTCGGAAGGCGTCACCAGCAGCACCTGCGGCGGCGTGGTGTCGGCCACGGCCGCGGTCGTGAAGGAGGAGCCGAAGCTGTTGCTGCCGTTGCCCGCCAGGTCGAACACCTGGTTGAAGTTGACGTTCGGCCGCACCCGCGCTCCGCCCGGCAGCGGCGCCGACGGCGTGAAGGTCACGACAGTCCCAGTCACCGAATACGTTCCCGGCACCGAGCCTGTGAAGCCGTCCACCGTCACCGGCATGGTCCCCACGTTCACCGTGCCCGGGTCGATCGTCTCGTTGAAGGTCCAGACGATCGGGGTGGTCACGCTGACGCCCGTGGCGTTGTTCAACGGCGAGACCGTGGACACCGAGGGGCGGGTCGTATCCGCCACCGCCGAGGCCGAGGTGGTGAAGGAGGACGACACGGAAGCCACCGGGTTGCCGGAGCGGTCCCTGAAGTTGCCCGTCTGGACGGCGTAGGCCGTGCTCGGGGCCAGCGGGGACGACGGCGTGAAGGTGAGGGTCTGCCGGTCCGTGCTGGTCGTGATGGAGCCCGCCACCGGGTTGCCGGCCGTCGTGAGGAGGATGGCGTTCGTCCCCATCGAGAGCAGGGAGACCGGCTCGCTCACGCGCACGGCCACCCGGGCGTTGACCGGCACGCCCGTGGCGCCGTTCGGCGGGCTCACCGCCACCACGGCGGGAGGCTGAGTGTCTCCGCCCGCTGCCGTGGTGAAGGTGGAGATGAAGAACGACAGCGTCTGCCCGGCCAGGTCGGTGATCTCCGAGTTGGCCTGCACCTGGTAGCGGGTCGAGGGCTCGAGCCCGCCCGTTGGGATGAAGGTGGCGCTGCGGCCGTCCGCCGCCACTGTCATCTCACCCTTCACCATCCTGCTGGTGGCCTCGTGCAGCAGCCGGAAGCCCGACGTGGTCACCGTGCCCGGAAGCACCCGGTCGTTGAAGAGGAGCGAGATCCTGGCGTCCGTGGCCACGCCCGTGGCGTTGCTGGCGGGATCGGCCTCCGCCACGGCCGGACGGATCAGGTCCGCGCCGGCCCGGGTCGTGAAGCCGGTCACGCGGGGCGCGGCCAGGAGGTTGCCCGCCAGGTCCCGCACGCCCTGGATGGTGACGGTGTAGGCCGTCGAGGCGCCGAGCAGCTCGAGAGGCGTCAGCACCAGCAGCCGGTTGGCGTCCGACAGGGTCCGCTTGACCATCACGGCCGTGCCGTTCGCGGACACGGTGATCTGGCTGATGGTGTGGGAGGCCACCGGCTCGTCGAAGCGCACGGCCACCCGGCCGTTGCGGGGCACGTCCGTCCAGCCGTCGCGCGGGCTCACCTCGGCCACCTGCGGCGGCGTGGAGTCGGCCGTGAACGAGGCCGTGAACGCGAAGCTCCCGGTGGTCACGCGGTTGCCCGCCAGGTCCGCCATGCCGCGGTTGGAGATGAACACGTTGTGCCGCCGGCCCACGGGCAGCGGCGCGTCGGGCACGAAGGTCACGATCCGGCCGCCGCCGCTGATCGAGTAGGTCCCGGACAGGTTCTGGAAGGTCACCTCTTCGCGCACCAGGAAGCTCGACGGCCCGACCGTCACCGGGTCCACCGGCTCGTCGAGCTCGACAGCGATCACCGAGTTGACGGGCACCCCCGTGGCCTCGGAGAACGGGCTGGTGCGCACGGCCACCGGCGCCACCGTGTCCGGCTCGGCGCCCGTGGTGAAGCCCGAGGTGAACACCGTGACCGGGTTGCCCGCGAGGTCTTCCACCCCTTCGACCCGGATCGAGTAGGCCGTCTCCGCCTTGAGCGGCGCGTGCGGCACGATCACCACGTTGCGGTTGCCGTCGTTGAACGTGATGGTGCAGGGCACGAAGGGGCTCACCCCGTCGGTCAGCAGCACCGTCAGGCCGGAGACTGTCAGGGGATTGATGGGCTCGTCGAAGCGGACGCCGACGTTGGCGTTGAGGCCCACCGCGGTCTCCCCGTCCGGCGGGCTCACCACCGCGACCGCAGGCCTCGTCACGTCCGCGGCCGTCCCGGTCGTGAAGCCGCCGGTGAAGGTGGTGCCGCCGCCGGGGCGGACGATGATGAAGGAGTACTGCGTCTGGGGCAGCAGCGGAGCGCTCGGCACCATCCGGACCACCCGCCCGCCGCGGACGAGCGTCATCGTCCCGGACACCTCCGGCAGGCCCGTGACCTGCGGCCGCAGCCGGACCGTCGTGCCGGCGAACACCACCGCGTCCAGGACCCGGTCGAACTCCACCTCGGCTACCACGTTGAGCGGGATCCCCGTGCCCGACGGATGCGTACCGGCGATCTGCGGCGTCGCCGACTGCGGCGGGGAGGCCACCCGGAACGAGCCCTCATAGCTGTTGAGCCGGTTGCCCCGGATGTCCCGCGCGTCCGTGGTCAGGAACACCTGGATCAGGGAACCCGGCTGCCACGGCGCGTCCGGCACGAGCTCGATCACCCGGCCATTGCCCGTGATCTGGATCGCGCCCGAAACCAGGACGCCGTCCTGCGATACGAACAGAGCGCCGGGGACCGTGGACTCGTTGAGCCGCTCGCTGACGTAGAGGACCACGCTCACGTCGGGCACCACGCCCGTGGCGCCGTTGCCCGGCCGCTGGGCGGTCACCGACGGCCGTCCCACGTCGAAGCTCACCGAGGTCTGGAAGCGGCTCTGGAAGTCCGCCAGCCGGTTGCCGGAAAGATCCTTGACGGCGTCCGTCACCACCACCGTCACGACGCTGGCCGCAGGCAGCGTGGCCGTGAGCGTCACGGTCTGGTTGTCCGCCGAGCGGGTCACCTGGGCATTGAGCTGCTCGCCGCCCGCCAGCAGGTCGAAGCTGTCGGTGTTGATCGTGGAGGCGTCCAGCGGCTCGGTGAAGGTCACCACCACCGCCGCGTTCGGACCCACGTCCGTGCTCCCCTCGGAAGGCGTCACCAGCAGCACCTGCGGCGGCGTGGTGTCCGTAATGGCCGCGGTCGTGAAGGAAGCGCCGAAGGAGTTGCTGCCGTTGCCCGCCAAGTCCTGCACCTGGTTGAAGTTGACGCCCGGCCGCACCCGCACCCCGCCCGGCAGTGCCGCCGCCGGCGTGAAGGTCACGACGGAGTTTGTCCCCAAAAGGGCGACCGAATACGTGCCCGGCAGCGCGCCGCTGAAGCCGTCCACGGTCACCGGCATGGTCCCCACGTTCACCGTGCCCGGATCGATCGTCTCGTTGAAGGTCCAGACGATCGGGGTGGTCACGCTGACGTTCGTGGCGTTGTTCACGGGCGACACCGACACCACCGAGGGCCGGGTCGTGTCCGCTCCCGTCGACGCCGAGGTCGTGAAGGAAGACGAGGCCGGCACCACCGGGTTGCCCGAGCGGTCCGTGAAGTTGCCGGTCTGGACGGCGTAGGCCGTGCTCGGAGCGAGCGGCGCGGACGGGGTGAAGGTGACCGTGATGCGGTCGGTGCTGAGGGCGACCGTGCCCGGCAGGGCAACACCGTTCGCGGATAGCACGACGGCGTCCGCCCCGGCCGAGAGCACGGCGGCCGGCTCGCTCAGGCGCACCGTCACCCGGGCATTGACCGGCACGCCCGTGGCGCCGTTCGGCGGGCTCACCGCCACCACGGTGGGACGCTCCGTGTCGCCGCCCGCCGCCGTGGTGAAGCTGGAGATGAAGAACGACAGCGTCTGCCCCGCGAGATCGAGGATCTCCGACCGCCCCTGCACCTGGTAGCGGGTCGAGGGATCGAGCCCGCCTGCGGGAGTGAACATGGCGCTGCGGGCGTCCGGGGCCACCGTCACCGTGCCCTCCAGCAACTGGCCCGTGGCTTCATGCAGGACCCGGAAGGACAACGGCGTCAGGGTGAGCGGGTTGACCGGCTCGCTGAAGGAGAGCTGGATGCCGGCGTTCGTGCCCGCGCCCGTGGCGTTGCTGGCCGGGTCCACCGCCGTCACCGTGGGCCGCGTCACGTCGCCGGCCGTGCCGGTGCGGAAGGTGACGCTCCCGGGGTTGTCCACGGGGAAGCCCACGAGGTCCGTCACCTCCGTGGAGACCGTGACCGAGTGATCGGTGCTGGCCGCCAGGGCCGTGGCCGAGGTGAAGGTGACGCGCCGGTTGCCGTCCGACAGGGCATAGGAGCCCTCGACCGGGAGGCCGTTCGCCAGGATCCGGATGCCCCGCGGCACGGTCACCGGGTGCACCGGCTCGTCGAACTGCACCACCACGAGGGCGTTGACCGGCACCCCGGCCAGTCCGTCGCCGGGGCTCACCCCCAGCAGGCGGGGCCGCTCGCCGTCGCCCACGAACGCCGTGGTGAAGCTGAAGCTCGGACTGCCGGTCAGGAGGTTCCCCGCCGCGTCCTTGATCTGGGACGTGCTCAGGATCACCGTGTGCTGGCGCCCGGCGGCGAACGGCCGCTGCGGGATGAAGGACGCCGTGCGGCCGTCGGGCTCGATCTGGATCATGGAGGCCGGCACATCCACGAACGTCGTGTTGTCGCGCACCCGGAAGCTCGCCGCGTTCAGCGACACCGGGTCCATCCGCTCGCTGAACTCGACCACCACGGGGACGTTGACCGGCACCCCGGTCAGCCCCTCGGCCGGGCCGGTGCGCACGACCGTCGGGCGCACCGCATCGACCACCAGGGCCGTGGTGAAGGAGCTCTCGAACGGCGGCTCGACCAGGTTGCCGGCGAGATCGCGCGCGCCGCTGACCCGCACCGTGTGCAGCGTGGTGCCGGCGAGGACCTGGGAGGCGGTGAAGGTGACCGAGAGGCCGTCGCTGGACCGCTTGACCGTGCCGGGGATCTCGGTGCCCGCCGAGGTACCGGCAAAGAGACGCACCACGCCCGTCACCACCGAGCTCGTGGCGAGGGGCTCGGTGAAGCGGACGATGACGGTGCTGTTGGTCGGCACGCCGGCCGCGCCGTCCGCCGGCGCCACTTGGGCCACGGCGGGCGGCGTGGTGTCGGCGTTGAACGGATCGGTCCCGCGCTGGAACTCCTGGAGGTTGGTCAGGCCGTCGCCGTCCGGATCGCCGGAGGCGTCGCCCGGATTCGTGGGATCGAGCCCGAAGCGGCTCTCGAAGCCGTCGGACATGCCGTCGCGGTCCGTGTCCGCCCGCAGGGGATCGGTGACGTGGCCGTCCGCCCCGGGCAGGACCTCCTCGCCGTCGGCCAGGCCGTCGTCATCCGTATCCGGGTCCACGGGATCGGTGCTCTCCAGCACCTCCTCGCCGTTGGGCAGGCCGTCGGCGTCGCCGTCCTCGCTGCCGTCGGCAATGCCGTCGGAGTCCGAATCGGTGCGCAGGGGATCGAGCCGCAGGGCGATCTCCACACCGTCCGGCAGGCTGTCGTTGTCGCTGTCCGGATCGAGGATATTGCGCACCCCGTCGCCGTCCGTATCGGACGACGGGTTGGTCTCCAGGCCGTCCAGCACGCCGTCGCGGTCCGTGTCCGACAGGGCCGGGTTGGAGCCGAGCGCCCCCTCCTGGCCGTCGAGCAGGCCGTCGGCGTCCGTGTCGTTGAGGAAGATGCTGGTGCCCAGCGCGAGCTCCTGGACGTTGGTCAGGCCGTCCTGATCGAAATCGGCCGCGCCGTCGCCGGGGTCGGCCGGGTTGAGGCCCACGCCGCCCGGCCGGGCGATCACCTGGATCTCCGACAGGCCGGGCGTGTTGCTCTCGTCGGCCGTGGAGGTGAAGCGCACGCGCCGCACACCGTCCAGGTCAACCGGGATGGTGGCGTCGCGGCTGGGCGCCGACAGCACCACCTCGCCGGAGTTGAAGATCTCGTTGCCGGCGGCGTCGAAGGCCTGGACGACGCCGCTGAAGATGTCGAAGCCCTCGGGGTTCTGGCGGTTGCCGAAGAGCCGCACCTGAGCCACCCCCTGGTCGCTCGGGAAGGTCAGCTCGATGTGGGGGATGGTGCGCCGGTTGGCGGCGTCGCCGGGGGCAGTGAACCACGACGTCTGGAGGTTGCCGTCGATCACCCGCGACGGCGGGAAGCTGGGCGAGAACGTGCTCGCCGAGGCCACCACGCCCGGGATGCGCGCCAGGTTCGAGCCGCCGGGATTGAGGGCGTTCAGATCCTCGTAGTCGTCCGGCAGGCCGTCGCCGTCGGAGTCCACCGAGAGATTGACCCGCAGCGCGATCGTGCCTACGACGCCCTCGTTGGTGGCGGTGATGAACACGGTGCCGCTCGAAACGGCGGTGACCACGCCCCCTTCCGAGACGGTGGCGACGCCGGGATTCGAGGACAGGTAGAAAGTGCCCGTCGAAGAGGAGGTCAGGTCCGTGGAGGTCCCGTCGACCAAGTTGCCGGTGACCACCAGTTGCGCCTGGGGTGTGGCCGGGGTGAGGGTGGGCGAAGGCGTGGAGAGAGCCAAAGAAACTGGAATGGGCGCGTCGGACGCGAAACCGATCGGTCCTGCAGGGGTCGTGCCATTCGGGACACCGATCAGGAAACTGGTCTGCCCCCGCCGGACTCCATCACTCCCTTCGCAGACGACCCGGATCCTGAAGGCTCCCTGGGACAGGGGAATGTTGCCCAAGGCAAACGTCCCGTTGCCAGCAACCTGAACCGTCCGGTTCAGGGCCGTGGCCAGGCACTCTTCGCTGAGCCGGAACGTTGGCGCGAGCGGGTCGGTCCCACGCTCTACTTCTTCCCCATCCAGAAAACCGTCGCTGTCCGTGTCGGGCGCTTGAGGATCCGTGCCAACCGTGAATTCCTGGGAACTGTTCAGACCGTCCCCGTCACGGTCGACGGTCGCGTCGCCGGGGTCGTCCGGGTCAAGACCGGCTCCAGTCTCAAACGCATCGGGAAGGCCGTCGTCGTCACGGTCGTCAGCAGGAACGACGATCAGCTCCAGCTCGGCCATCAGAACGTCGTCTCCTCCTTCATTTTCCGCGAAGACGACAACAGCGCCTGCCGAAACGGCCGAGACCAGACCACTCGGGCTCACTGTGGCAATCAAGGGGTCGCTCAAGGAATAGACCGTCCCCGTCGAGGCGGCAGTGAAATCGAGGACTCCGCCATTGCTGAGGGTTGCGAGCGCGGTCAACTGGAGGGTTTCCCCGACCAGCAGGCGCTGCCTGGGTGCCAGCAGATCGAAGTGCACGGGCTCCTGCGCCTGACTCGCGCTCACGAGCAGCGTGGACCAGCAGAGGCCTGCCAGCGCCATGATGCAGAGACCGCGCAACCCAACTCCGTCTGCGAGTACCTATCATGTCCGCACCCCTATGTCTTTGCTTCAAAAGCGACTAGTTCTTCGGTCCTTTGGAATCAACCTGTCCCCAGGCGCAGCTCCCGTCGCTGAACAGCACCACGAAAGGAGCGGTCTTCATGTCGAGAGGCACCACCAAGTCTCCGCGAGGGTCGTACAGAGGCTTGGCGGAGGCCCTGTTCTCCGGCATCCGCACCGTGAGCCCTTCCAGAGTCTTGCCGGGGGCCAATTCCCGGTCCCGGCTCCCGGCCTGCCACAGGAGGTGCATGCGCACACCCTCCTCTTCAAAGACCTGGGAACCCTTCCAGCCTGGAGGAGCAAGGATCTCCTCGGGCTGGTTGGCCGGAACGATTTGCATCGCCGAGCCCTTCTCCCCAGTTCCCAGAAGAAAGCCACTGATTGAAGCTGTGTGAAGGTTGCCCAGCGTGTACCGGAAAGTACGTGTCGTCTTCTCCGGTCCCTCAACTTTGACGTCCACTTTCACCAGCCCCGCAGCCGGGAGACAGGACCATGCCTGCTCCTCCTCCGGCACCTCCGCCTGACCCGGGCGCGCGCAGAGCGCCAAGAGCAGCGCCAGACCCAAGAACGTTCGTTTCCAGAGAATCACGGCTACGGTCCTTTCTTGATGATCCATGGCTAACGGGGCACGAAATGAACGGGGTCCCGAACCGGCACGGGCCGGGTCAGGCCGCAGTCCTCCGCCAACTGATCGATATCCTGACCGGCTGGCAATGTGAAGGCAGCGTCGAAAGCGTTGCCGACCGTGTGTTGAGAATTACGAGCGGGGATCATGATGTTCCCGTGCCGCGCGACCTCGCGATTGACGCTGGCGATCGAGTCGGCACACTCGGCTTCGCTCCAGCCGCGCAGGAGATCCCTCTTCATCGCGATCTCGCGGAAGTGGTCCTGGTACGAGGGCGGACGGTAGCCGGAGGTCACCGTGAAGGTACCTCCGGCACCCGTTACAGCACGGCGCAGGCAGTCCAAACCATCCGAGGTCGCCTGGTTCAGATTGTCCGTATCCAGAGGATAGGGATCCGGGTCGTGAGGGGCGATCGGCGGCACAGGTGTGTGCTGGCATTGTCCGTTCTGGCAACGGTCCACGGTACACTCGGGATTGCCCTCGTCCATGCACTGCCTTCTGTTGCGCATCGGGTCGGTCTCACAGTTCCCGTTCCGGCAACGCTGGCACTCGTTGCACTCCCGCGGCGGATGGACGCAGGCTCCCGCCTGGCAGATGTCACGGGTGCAGCGATTGCCATCGTCGTTGCAGCTCCCGCCGTCCCCGGCCGGTGCGTGGACGCAACTCCCGTTCTGGCAGCTATCCGTCGTACACGGGTTGCCATCGTCACAACTGGCACCGCACGTCGGCGGTGGCGGTGGCGGTGCCCCGCCGCCCCAGCCGGCGGCCGTGATCCCGAAGCCAGGGTCGGAGGTGATCGTGGCCCCGTCCTCCGACACCGTGCCCTTGCCGATGCTGATGAACTGGTTCAAGGCATGGTCGAACTGATAGATGTCCACCACCCGCCCCGGCACCAGGCCGTTGTTGGGGATCGTGATCCGCGCCGGGGGATCGAAGTGGGTCCCGTGCGGCTGGATCGTCCAGGTTGGGGCCATGAAGATCGCGCCCCCCGGCGGGGCCATGGGCACCTTGTCCAGGTGCACCTGGCTGATCACCAGCCGGCCCATCCGGGAGCCGTCGTGGAAGGTGGCGGAGTTGGCGAAGACCGTCAGCGCCAGACCCTCGACCCCTTCCATGGTAAGGGTGACGTCCTGGCTGCCGCCCACGATCTTGGAGTTGTCCATGTCGAGGGCGGGCAGGAGGATCGGCTGGCCCAGCGTATTGTTCTGGCCCGCCACGGTCACCGTCTCGAAGGCGAGGGGCGCGAAGGTCTCCGCGCGCGGCGAGCCTTCCGGATGGATGTGAATGTGGATGTGACCCACTGGCACGCCCTCGATCAGGAACTGGCCCTGGGCGTCCGTAATGGCCCTCAGGCTGGTGTCCGCAATCGTGATCTCGGCTCCGGGGATGGGCGTCTGGGCGTTGTCGAGCACCACGCCGCTGAAGCGGGTCTCGGCCGGGTTGCCCGGCGCCAGGGCCGAAGCCGTGAATGTCGCCGGGAGGCCCTCGGACCCCGCGAAGGTAGCCTCGACGACGTTGTTGTTGATCCCCGGCGCGAGCCCCAGCGTCAGCACCGCACGAGCTTGGCCGTCGATCCCCGTCCTGCGCACCAGCGCCGGGCCGCCGTCCAGGTGCCCGCCGCCGCGGGCCACCTGGAACGTGACGTCCACGCCTGGCACGGGGTTACCGTCGGCGTCCACCACCAGGGCGATCATAGGCATGGGCAGGGGCTGCCCGGCTACGCCGCGCTGGTTGTCTCCCATGGACATGAGAATCCCCTGCGCGGGCAGGGGGAAGGCCGATGCACAGAACTCCGCCTCGCCCGCTACGCCCAGGGCCGTGGCCACTACCCGGTTGGTGCCCTCGCCCGTCGTATCCCCGAGGGTCAGCAGGACTGAGGCGCGGCCGTTGCCGTCTGTGGGCACCTGAACCGTCCGCTCCGGCTCGTCGCTGGCCTGAGCGCGCAAGGTACCGCTGTTGCGGGTGACCGCGAAGCGCACCATCCGGCCGGCCACCGGGTTGCCGAGGTTGTCCGTCACCACCGCCACCAGGGGCTGGACCAGAGTCTGCCGGACGAACCCGCCCTGTCCGTCGCCCGAGGCGGTGACGATCCGGTCCCCCGCCGGGACCTGGTAGGTCACGTTGATCGCGTTGCGCCCCTCGTTGCCCACCGCATCTGTGGCGACCGCCTCGATCGTGTTCGGCCCCCGGACCAGCGGCACGTCCACCAGCACGAAAGCGCCGTTGCTCACCCGCGCCTCCACGCTGTTGACCATCACCCGCGGCACGACGCCGCCGGTCACCGGGTCGTTGACTTGGCCGGTGATGGTGACCAGGTCGGTCACCGCCACGAAGCCGTTGCGGGGCGTGTCGATCCGCACGATGGGTGCGGTGAGGTCGCGCGTCACTTCCACGGTGGCCGAGCCGGTCCGGCCGCTCGCCTTGGTCGCCAGGGCCACCAGCATGTTGACCCCTTCGCGCAGGGGCACCGTGACTGCGAAGGTGCCGCCGGAGAGGGCCGCCGGCACGCCGTTGACCCGCACGTGGCTTACGCCGTCCGAGATCGTGCCCGCCACCTGGATCTCGCCCTCCCGGGTGATCGTGCCGCCGGCTGGCGACGTCACCGCCACCTCCAGCCCCGCCGTGTCCACCGTGAACTGGACGCTGGCCGAGCCGGTATTGCCGGCCGTGTCGCTCACCGAGGCCGCGAGGGTCACCGAATTCTCGGGCAGCGCGACCGTGGGCGTGCAGCGGCCGCCCGTGGCGGTCAGCTCGCAGTCGGCGGCCAGGGGCGCGTTGTTCGCCTTCAAGGAGAGGCTGGCGGGATCGATCCCGCCGTCATCGCTGAACGTCACTTCGATCACCGGCCGACCTTCCAGCACGAAGCTGCCAGCCGCGGGAGAGACGATGGTCAGGGCGGGCGGCGTCTCGTCGCGCGCCAGCCGCACCGTCACCGTCGCTTGGCCGGTGTTGCCGGCCGCGTCCACCGCCTCGACCGTGATCGTGTTGTCGCCGTCCACGAGCGCCACGCTGGCCGAGAAGGCGCCGTTCGAGAAGGCCACAACCTGGCCGCTGACAGTCATGCTGGTGATGGCGCTCTGGTCGGTCACGGTGCCGGTGACCTGGACGGGCGACTGCTGGACCGTGGAGCCGTTGGGCGGGCTCGAGATCACCACCACCGGCGGATCGGTGTCCGCCGGCCGGGTGCTGATCGTGAACGTGAAGGCCCCACCTCCCTCGTTGCCCGCGTTGTCCCCGACCGTCACCTCGAATGCGTGCAGGCCGTCCGGCAGCGGCGAGGAGGGCGTGAAGACGAGCCCCGCCGCCCCCACCGTGGCCTGGGCCGTGCGGTCCGTGCCGTCGAGCAGGAAACGAGCCGTCGCCACGTCGATCCCGGAGAGGCCGTCCGTATAGCGCACCTCGATCGTGGGCGTGGCCGTGTCGAGGATGGCGCCGTCCTGGGGCCTCACCAGGGTCACCAACGGAGCCTCCGCGTCGGGGCTCAGGAGCTCCAGGAGAGCGTCCTTGTCGATCGACAGGTCGCGGCCCGCCACCACCACACCCTGGAGCTGCAGACCCTTCTGGAGGGCAATGTCGCGGCCGGCGTAGAGGACGCCGCGGAAGCGCCGGTCCTTGTCGATCCGGATGTCGCCCCGGGCGATCAGGGACAGGCGCGTCTTGGCCTCCAGGGGTGCGGTGGGGCCGCTTTCGAGGGTGATCCGCCCGGTCGCGATGATCGTGCCCGCGCCGTCCAGGGCGCCCGTCACCCGCACGTCGCCCTGGACGAACAGGACATCGTCGACGATCGCATTGTTCAGCGTCTGGTTGCCCGTGAGCACCCGGTCGGCCAGGGCCCGCAGCTCCGCGTCGGACTGGAGGGCGGGCAGCGCCAGGGTCGAGACCAGCTCCCGCACCGATCCCGTCACCGTGCCCTGGTTGGTGACCTTGCCGGCCGCGGAGACGTCGCCCTCCACCGTGCTGCCGTTCTGCAGGTGGACCGCGCCGTTGGCGTGCAGGTCCCCCACCACCCGGGTGCCGCCGGCGATCTGGACGCGGCCGCCCGCGAGCACGCCGTGGGTGTAGTAGAGCCGGGAGGACGGACTGGTCAACACGAAATCCGAGAAAGCGGCCGTGGCCCCCGCCAGCAGGCACACCGTGAGCCCTGCCACCCGCAGAACCGCCGCGCGTGAACCCTTCCCTTGTGCAGATCCATGGACCGCCTTCCTCCAGACAGGAAGCGGGGGGATCCCCCTCCCCCCACGACTGCGATTACCGAGCAGACTCTAGGCTTGTTTGAAAAAGCGCATGTGAGTATGCGGCGGGCTGCAGCGGTGGTGAAGCCCCGGGCTTCACCAGTCTGGCGGCCGGGGGGTTGCGTTTTTTGGTGTAATCAGTAACGTCTCTGCATGCACAACTACGATTCCCTGCCGTTAGGTGAAGCCCTGCGTGTGCTCAGATCCCGGCACCAGCTCCGGCAGTATCAGCTCGCCGCGAAGGCAAAAATCACCAAGGCCATGCTTTCTTCCTTTGAGACGGGAAAAACAAGGCCGTCTCTCGGCAGCCTGCTGTCCATCGTGTTCGGGATGGGGAGCGATCTGACCGAGCTTCAGGAGGTGCTCGACGTCCTCACGGGCAAACGCGTTCCCCAGGAGGAGGCACCCGCCAGCACCAGCACGCTGGGCGGGGCGGTCGTACAGGTCCAGGTGCAGAAGCTGGAGGAGCTGGTTGCGGTCCTGGAGAGGTTTGTCTCCGCCCTCGAGAAGAGTGAGGCAGGCCGGGGGCTCGCACCCCCACCCCCGGCCCGATGAAAGTAGAGCTGAACCGCGGGCCTCAGTAGACCCACCAGCGGAAGGTGAACCACACTTCGCCGGTGGCCGATGTGGACTGGCCGGCGCTGTCCGTCACCTGGACGGTGATGGAGGTGCTGCCGGACTCCCGAAAGGTCGTCTCCTCGTTGTACCGATCGAAGCAGAACGGCTCGGTGTAGGAGGTCCCGGTCCGCAAGAGCACGCCGTCGCGGTAGAAGTTGGCGGTGTAGAAGGGCGTGCCGCCGGAAACGTTCGCCGTCCAATGGACGGTCACGCACTGTCCCTCCCGGACCACGTCCCCGTCCTGGCTCCAGCCGTCGACCGAGACCTGGAGGGGCGCGGGCGCAGAGGCCACCGGGCAGCTCAGGTTGGACTTCGACCTGCTGTACGAGGTGGGAGAAATGGCGTTGGTCGTCACGCTGGAGTAGGCATACGACTCGCAGTCGGGTCCGCCGCTGCGGTGGGCGTCCGCGCTGGCGCTGACGCTCGCGCCCGTCCTGGGGCCGTCGGTCACCGTCATGGTCGTGGGGGCTCCGTTCACCGTGGCCTTGGCGAAGGCGTACGCGTAGACTTCGCCTTGGTACCCGCAGTTCCACCCGTTGTCAAAGTGCTCGGCGCTCGCGGCCGCCCAGGTCCCCCGGACGTTCACCTTGGGGCCGGCCTCCGCGTCAAAGCCGAACCCGAAGACGCAGTCGTACGGCAGCAACTCGTAGGACTCTTGCCGCCCGCTTCGGCGGCCCGGGCGCGCTCGATCATCCTCTGGGTGCTGGCGATCATCTGCCGGTGGCTCAAGAGGGCCTGCCTCAGCCCGGGCGTCGGGTTGGCCGCATGCTCCCGCCGCAGAAACTGAAGCTGGCTGCGCAGGTCCTGGAGCTTCCAGGTGAACCCCGCGGAGCCGAACACGTACGTCTCCACCTCGCCGGGCTCCGGCTGGCGTTGCAGGACGCCCTTCTGCAAGGCGGTCCACCCCTCCCGTTCCATCCGCGCGATCAGATCCTCCCGTCCGGCCTGGGCCAGGCCCGGGACCGCAAAGCTGAGCAGGGACAGGCAGAGCAGAAGACCAGCGAGTGGCGATCTCTTCGTCATGGCAAGCTCCTCCAGGGTGATGCCCGGCCTGGATGGCCGGGCCCGTCATGATAAAGAGGTGCTTGCGCAAGGATGAAAGCGACAGAAAGCGTCCTTGACGTCTTTGGTGTCCTTTGCTGTCCTTTGAAGGAAAGGAAACCTACGCCGGCCGCACCGCCCCATCCGCCATCACGGCCACGGGGGCGGACTTCGCGGGCTGGACGGTGCGGATCACTTCGAGGAGCTGCTGGCGCACGGTCTCGCGGGAGTAGTCCGTGGCTAGGCGGCGGCGGCCGTTCTCGACCAGCCAGTGGCGGGCCGAGGGGTTGTCCAGGAGATCCTGGACGGCGGCCACCCATTCGACCGGGTGCTGGCCGACCAGGATGAAGTCCTCACCCTGGCGGCCGGAGGTGCCGGCCACGGCCCAGGAGGAGGCCAGCACGGGCACGCCCACCGCCCAGGCCTCCAGCACCTTGATCGGCACGCCCGAGCCGCAGCGCATGGGCGCGATCGCCAGCGTGGCCTGGGAGAGGACGGAGCGCATGTCCCGCGGCGACTCGACGAGCCGCGCCCCGGCCTTCTCGATCGTCCGGCGCAGCCCGGGCGCGGGACGGTCGCCGGCCACCACCAGGCGCACGTCCGGCCGGACACGGCGCAGCTGGGGCCAGACGTCGCGCAGCCACCAGGTGATCGCGTCCGAGTTGACGAAATAGCCGAGGTTGCCCGTCATGGCCAGCACCGGTCCCACATCCCCCGAGCGCCAGAGCTTCTCGCCTTCGAGGGGCGGGTCGAACTTGCGGTCGCGCACCGAGAGGCGCACCACGGCCACCTTGGCGGCCAGGTCCGGCGGCAGGCGGTTGGCGAGCGCCTGGCGGTCCCGCTCACAGACCACCAGCATCCGCTCCGCCCTCTCGGCCAGACGCCGCTCGGCCACGGCCAGGAGGCGGGCCTCGACCTTGAGGATGGGCGCGAGCCACTTCCGGTCCACGGCGGCCCGCAGCGAAAAGTTGAGGGAGAGGCTGTCGATCAGGTCCACCACGATCGGCGTGCCGCCGAAGTCGTCGAGGTGGCTCGCGAGGCGCACGAGTTGGAGGATGCCCAGGTCGTGCTGAGGGGCGAGCTCGCGCAGCCTTCGTCCGAGATCCGGCTGGAAGAAGGGGCCGGTCTGGAGCGGCAGGAGCTTGACCATGGCCCGCGCCATGCCCTGGAGGAAGGCGGGGCCGCCGCCGGCCTGGTAGAGCTCGATCCGGTACGGCGCTCCTTCCGGAGGCGGCGGCTGGTCTTTGCCCGGCGCCGGCGCGAGGAGCGTCACCTCGTGCTCGGCGGCCAGGAAGTCGAGCATCTGCACGGCCCGCATCTGGTCTCCCCGCCTTGGCGGCCAGGGATAGCGGGAGGTGACGAGGAGGATCTTCATCGAGAACCCTGAGAGATCCTCATTTTACTGATTTCCTGTCAGACGAGCTTCAGCAGGTGCCCGAGCTTGTCGCGCTTGGTCCGGAGGTAGGCGCGGCTCGACTCCGTGGGCGGCACTTCCAGCGGGATGCGCTCGACGATCTCCAGGCCGTAGCCGTGGAGGCCGATGTACTTGCTGGGGTTGTTCGTCATCAGCATCATCTTGCGCACGCCCAGGTCGCGCAGGATCTGGGCGCCGATGCCGTAGTCGCGCTGGTCGGGCCGGAAGCCCAGCCGCTCATTGGCTTCGACGGTGTCGTGCCCCTGCTCCTGGAGCTCGTAGGCGCGGAGCTTGTTCATGAGGCCGATGCCGCGCCCCTCCTGGAGGAGGTAGAGGAGCACGCCCTTGCCCTCCTCGGCGATGCGCTCCAGGGCCTGCTCCAGCTGCGGGCCGCAGTCGCACCGGCAGGAGCCGAAGATGTCGCCCGTCAGGCACTGGCTGTGGACCCGCACCAGGGTCGGCTCCTCGGGCTCGATGTCGCCCATGACGAGGGCCACGTTCTCGTCGCCCGTCACGTCCGAGCGGTAGGCGTGGATACGGAACTCGCCGAAGACCGTGGGCAGCTTGGGCGAGGCGATCTTCTTCACCAGGGTCTCGTTGCGCAGACGGTAGCTGATGAGGTCGGAGACCGTGATCATCAGCAGGCCGTGCTCCCGGGCCACCTTGGCGAGGTCGGGCACGCGGGCCATGGTGCCGTCGTCGTTCATGATCTCGCAGATCACGCCGGCCGGCTTCAGGCCCGCCAGGGAGGCGAGGTCCACGGACCCTTCGGTCTGGCCGGCGCGCTTCAGGACGCCGCCCTTCTTCGCCCGCAGGGGGAAGATGTGGCCGGGGCGCAGCAGGTCCTCCGGCCGGGTCGCCGGGTCGATGGCGGTGAGGATGGTGGCGGCGCGGTCGGCGGCCGAGATGCCGGTGGTCACCTTGCCGCGGGCCTCGATGGAGATGGTGAAGGCGGTGCCGAAGGTGGAGGTGTTGTCCTCCACCATGAGGGGGAGCTCGAGCTCGCGGCAGCGCTCCTCGGTGAGGGCGAGGCAGATGAGGCCGCGCCCGTGCTTGGCCATGAAGTTGATGGCCGCCGGGCTGACCTTCTCGGCCGCGATGGCGAAGTCGCCCTCGTTCTCGCGGTCCTCGTCGTCGCAGATGATGACGATCTCGCCCTGGCGGAAGCGTCCGATCGCCTCTTCGATGGAGGCGAAGTGCTCGTGGTTGGTGGTCATGGTGGTAAAAGCTTTCTCGTCTCGCGGCGGCTCAGCCGCTCGCATGCGTAATGGGAGAATGAGCGCGGGTGCGCCCTTTGGAGTGTACGGTGCCGCGGGGAGGCGGTCAACCGCGGGTGGGGACCGGAACGTCCAGATCCTTACAGATCTTCCGTGCCAGGAAGTCGTTGATCTCCCGATGACGAGGTACAGCTGCGCTCTGCCGGGATGCGCGATTGACGTAGACGGAATGGCTGCCACCTTCGCGAAGGAGCTCACAGCCATGCCCCTCCAGATGGCGGATGAGGTCGATCCGTTTCAAGCGGAGAGCTTGAGGGGTTCGCGGATCACATGGGCGCCTCGGATCTCCTCCTCGGCAAGGGTCCGGTTGGCTTCGAGGACGAGAGCCACCGCTTCCTTCAGATTCTCCCGCGCCTCCTCAAGCGTGGCTCCCTGGGTATTCGCCCCCGGCAGCTCTTCGACGAATGCGATGTAGCCTTCGGGCACCTGTTGAAAGACGGCTGTCAGGCGGATCTCCATGCTTGAACCTCCAAGAGCATCATAACGGTTCCCGACAGGCTCAGCCATCCTTCCCGAGCACTCAGCCCAGCACGTACGGAATCTGCTTGGCGGCCACCGGCGTGAAGAGCAGAAGGGTCCGGAAAGCGGCTCTGTGCTCGGCGGGATCGGGGTCCGGGTGAGTATAGAGCTCCGCGATGAGACCGCGCCACAGGAGCAGTTCCCGCCTCAGATTCGGGCGCTTCTGGACCTCCACGGTCAAGTCCACGAGACGCAGGACCCGCTCGTAGGAGCGGCGCAACTCGAGAACGTCTCCGAGCTCCAGAGATCTCTTCCCCCGGTTCATCTCGTTTCCGATCATGAGGATCTGCTGGTCGAGGCTGAAGGCGGACCAGCGCTCGGGGGACAGATTCGCGTGCTGGGTCATTCGAGCGGCTCTCCTGGTCTTTCTTGCGTCCTTGAGGTCCCTGGTGTCCTTGAGGTCCTTCTGGCATCCCTAGAACGCATTCCCGATATTGAAGAACAGCTCGTAGCTCGACTCGCCCGGCTCTTTATCCAGCTTCCAGGCGATGCCGGCGCGGAGGGGGCCCAGGGGGGAGAGGTAGCGGGCTCCCAGGCCGGCACCGTTCTTGACGTCTCCCAGGTCGATCGACCGCCAGTCGGGCCAGATGTTGCCGGTGTCGAAGAAGACGGAGCCGCCGAAGTCGCCGAAGAGCGGGAAGCGGTACTCCAGGTTCAGGAGCAGGAGCCCGTTGCCGCCGACCGGGATGTACTCGGTCATGGCCGTGTTGAGCAGCAGGGTCTGGCCGCGGATGCCCAGGTCGTCGCGGCCGTAGGCACGGTGGGTGGTGTCGCCCCCGGCGAAGAAGCGCTCGCCGATGGGGATGTCGCGGCTCGGGAAGCCGGCGAGGGGGTCTTCCTCCGTGGGGGTGAGTGTGGAGAAAGGCTCGATGCCGCCCGCCCGCAGGCTCACGGCCACCACGCCCTGACGGCCGAGGTCGAAATACTGGGTCTGCTGGAGGAAGGCCTTCAGGAGCTCGACGTCCGTCAGGTCCGAGGGGAAGGCGTACTGGAGCTGCACGAGCGAGGTCCAGCCGCGGGAGGGAGAGATGAGGTCGTTCCGGCGGTCCCAGAAGAAGCTCGGCACGAGGTCCAGGATCCGGTAGCGCTGGTCCTCGCTCTCGATCGTGTTGGCGGCGGCGGCCCGGTCGAGGTCCAAGTCGACGACCCGGTGCTCGATCCCCAGGCTCACGCGGCGGTCGGTGAAGACCCGGGCGGCATCCACCCGGGCGCCGCGGGTGGCCTCGAACGGGCGGTTGCTGCGGGTCTCCGTCTGGTAGAAGAGGGTCGTGGTGAGCGAGACCGGCAGCTCGAAGAGGTAGGGCTGGTTGAAGATGAAGCGGAACCGCTGGTCGCCGTTCTGGCTCCAGCGCAGGTCCGTGCTCAGGCTGTAGGCCCGCCCCAGCACGTTGTTGTCGGTGAAGCCGACGAGACCGCGGAACTGCTCCTCGGAGTCCCAGCCGAGGCCGTAGGTGAGGGTGCGCGGCCGGCCCTCCGCGACCCGGACCAGCACGTCGCGGTCGGTGGCGTCGAGCTCGGCGCGGATGAGATCGACGTCGACCCGGGAGAAGATGCCCAGGCCGTAGAGGTTGCGCTCGGTCTCGAGGAGCTTGACCCGGCTGATGGGCTCGCCGGGGTCGAGGCCCATGGTGCGGCGGACGACCTCGCTCTGGGTGCGGTCGATGCCGCGCACGATGACGCGGTCCACCACCTGCTGGGGTCCTTCGAGCACGTCGATCATGACGTCGACGAGCGTGTGGTCGGGGTTCCAGTCCTCCCGGGCGGAGACCTGGGCCTGGGCGTATCCCTGGGCCGCGTACTGGGCCCGGATCTGATCCAGGGTGTTGTCGAGGACCACGGGATGGAATCCTCCCCCTTCTTTCAGGGGCAGGGTCCGGCGCAGGCCGCCGAGGTCCAGCGCCGCGACGCCCTGGAATTCGAGGCGGACCACCCGCTGGCGCGTCCCCTCGCGGATGGGGATGGCGAGCACCAGGTCCTGCCCCGCCTTCTCCACCTGGGGCGGCCCGACCTCGGCCCGGGTGAAGCCGCGGAGCGCGTAGTAGCTCCGGAGGCTGTCCAGGTCTTCCTTGAGCGCGGACTCGACGAGCCGGCCGCTGCCCGGGCGCAGGAGGCTGCGCTCGGAGCTCTGAACGATCTTCCGCAGCTCGTCGTCCGGGATCTCCTCGTTGCCTTCCAGCTCGATCCGGCGCAGGGTGTACTCGGGGCCGGGCTCGATGCGGAAGGTGAGGAGGAGATCGCCATTGGTGCGCTTCTCCTCGGTTTCGATCTGGACATCGTAGTGGCCCTCCTCCTGGAAGTAGCTCTTCAGGCGGGCGACCGACTGGAGCACCAGGGCCTCGTCGTAGCCGGCCTCGCCGAGGAAGGGCAGGAGGTTCCGGCGGCGCAGGACCTTCTCGTCCGCCCCCACGACGGCGAGCGTGATGCGGGGGCCGATCTCGATGGGATAGGTGAGCTTGACCGTGTTGGTGTCCGGGTCGAGCTCCTCGGCCGGCGGGTCCACCCGGGCGGCGCCATGGCGCTGGCGGACGAGCCAGTCCTGGAGGCGCTCGGCGTCCTCGCGGGCCAGCCGCCGGCTGTAGGGCTCTCCGGGCTGGACCCGGAGCTGCCGGACGAGGTCGGCCGGCGGGAACGGATCGACGGGCTTGTCGAAGGCGATGGTGCCCACGAGGGCCCGGGGGCCGCTGTCGACCTCGTAGGTGATCACGGCCCGCCGCCGCACCGGGTCGATCCGGGGGGTGACGCGGACCCGGGAGCGGAAATAGCCGTTGTCTTCATAGAGGTCCTGAAGGGCGTAGACGCCGCGCAGGATC
Organism: uncultured Acidobacteriota bacterium; assembly: GCA_963832495.1. GTDB lineage: Bacteria > Acidobacteriota > Thermoanaerobaculia > Multivoradales > UBA5704 > DATARR01. The sequence goes on from CAWHUF010000011.1 coordinate 477,174, forward strand.
TGCTCCTCGGCCAGGGGCTCGGACTCGCGCTGGGGAAGGGCCCGGCGCAGGGTGTCGCGGTCGAGCCCCAGGTTGCCGGCGAGGAGGACCTCCTCGACCTGGATCACGGCGCGGAAGACGATCACCACGGTGACTGTGGGGATCGCGGGGGTCCCGCCGCCTTCGGGGCCGTCCTGGGTGTAGATCTCGATCTCGGAGGCGGTGCCGGTGGCCTGGAGGTTCCTCAGGGTGTCGCGGATGTCCTCCTCGTCGAGCGGCTTGCCGGGCTCGGTCTCGATCAGGCCCGCCAGGTCGAGATCCTCGTCGAGGGGAGCGTCGCTGCGGATCTCGACCGCGGTGACGACCGGCCTGTCCGGCGGTGCCTCTGGCGGTGCGCCAGGAGACGACTCGGGGGGGGCTCCGGCTCTTGCGCGCGGGTCCATCCCGAGGCGGGCGCCATCAGCAGGGACAGGGCGAGCCAGAGCGCCGTTCTCTTCAAGCGATCCCTCAGAAACGCCGCTGGAACTGGGCGTCGACGGCGTAGCTGCCGTCCCCCGCCTGGGTGAGGAGCAGGGTGACGTTCCTGCGTAACTGCCACTCGATCTGGACGATGTACTGCTCGTTGCTCGTGGGGTCGGTCGAGTAGGTGACGAAGACGTCCCGCGACAGGCGCTTGCCCACGGTGATGCCGACGCCGGAGATGGGCTGCCCGGAGCCGGTGCTGGTGGGGTCGATGCGGAAGCGGTCGAAGCCGAAGAGGGTGCCGACCCGCTGGGTGACGGCCGAGGCGGCCTGGCCGAAGAGGAAGTCCCGGGCCACCTGGGTGCCGGCCGGGTCGTCGGCGGCGGGCTCGGCGGCCACGAACCCTTCCGTGGGGCGCTGGCCGGTGGCGATGAGCGAGACGATCTCCAGGTCCGCCAGGTTGCCGTCGGAGGAGAAGTTGACGTCCGGCCGCTCCAGGGTGCCGCCGAGGTTCAGGGTGATGTTGAAGCCCTGGATCTCGGTCAGGGCCACGAGGTCGATGACCGGATCGATCCGGTTGGGGTTGGTGAAGGTCAGGAGCCCGCGCTGGACCTCGTACTCGTTGTCGCTGAAGACGAGGGTGCCGCCCTGGGCGATCTCGACCTCGCCGAAGACGGCCGGCCGGGCCACGGTGCCGCGCACGGTGAGGTTGACGTCCCCCTCGAGGTTGGCGACGTTGTTGCGCACGCGCAGGGCGCCCGGCCCGCGGATGACGAGGTTGAGCTGGGTCGTGGCCTCGAGCTCGTCCGTCTCGGCGATCTCCAGGCGCTGGCGCTGGAAGATCCGCTGGATGAACTGGAGCAGGTCGACGGGCACGTCTTCCACGTAGAGGGAGCGTTCCAGGTCCACCTGTCCCACGATCTGCCGGGCGCCGCCGTCGATGGAGAGGATGGAGACCTCGGCGTCCCCGCGGTTGTTGAGGAACTCGGGGAATCGCATGCTGATGTCCTGGGCGGCCACGTTCAGCCGGTAGGAGAGGGGCCGGTCCGGCCCTGGCAGGACGAGGTTGCCGTTGGCCCGCAGGGTGCCGCCGCCCAGGCGGGCGTTCAGCTCGTCGAGCACGATGCGGTCGCGGTTGAAGCTCAGGAAGCCGTTGATGCCGTCCAGGGCGTAGGCGAAGTTGGGGATGATGACCTCGCCGCCGCGGATGGCGCCCTGGCCGGTGAGCAGGGGGTTGCCCACGGTGCCCCGCACGGCTCCCAGCAGGTCGATCCCCCCTTCGATGCGGTACTCGGGCAGGAAGAGCCCCGCCCAGGTGGCGGCGAGCGTGCTCTGGAAGCGCAGGTCGAGGGGATCCCCTCTTCGAGCCCCAGGGTGCCGGAGACGAAGATCTCGTTCTCCGTGCCGGGCTCGCCCATGTAGAAGGACTGGACCGTCACCCGCTCGGGGGTGATCGCCACCGCGACGGGCTCGCGGTTGGCGATGGTATGCCCCTCGTACTGGACCCGCAGGTCGGCGAGCTGGACCCCGGCGCGCCAGGTGCCCGCGGAGAAGTCGGCGCCCAGGCTCGCCGCGCCCACGAAGGAGCCGGTGAGCTCCGGCACGGGCCGGGGGGAGAGGACCCGGACCAGGGTACCCAGGTTGTCGCTCTGGAGGTCGAGCGACACGTCGGCGCCCTGGCGGTCCAGCCGGCCGCCCCCTTCGAAGGAGGCGAGGCCCAGGAGCGAGCCCTGGACGTCCATCCGCCGGCCGTTCCAGGTCGCGACGACCTGGGTCTCCCCCTGCTCGCCGAGGGGCCGGCCCTGGAGGGCCAGGTCGCGGCCGAGGATGGAGAGGGACGCCTGGGGCTCCTGGAGCGTGCCCGAGGCCGTGGCCCGCACGGTCATGCGCCCCGTCAGGTCCCCATTCAGGTACCGCCGGAACGGCTCCTCCGCGAGCGAGAGCGAGGGCGCGAGGACGTTGAAGCTCAGGGCCTCCGTGGCCTGGTCGAAGCTCCCCTGGGCATAGACCAGACCCGCGGGGGTCTCGACCTGCCCCTGTTCGATGGTGATCCGGCCGCCGTCGAAATTGGCCACGGCGCGGGCACGGCCCATGGGCACGCCGGCCACCACCAGGTCCAGGGCCTGGGCGTCTACGCGGCCGTTCAGGCGGTCGGGGAAACCCGAGAGGTCCACGCGCCCGGAGAGCTGGCCCTGGAAGGTGTCCGCGAGGCTTGGCCCCAGGAAGTAGCCGAGCCCCGAGGCCGGCCACTGGGCGGCGTCCACGGCCAGTTGGAGCGGCTGCGAGGCCACCTTCCTCCCTTCCGGCGGCAGGGGGACGCGGCCGGTGACGAGGAGGGCGCCGTCGCCGCGGGTCAGCTCCAGCCACAGGTCTTCGAGCGCCCTGGGGTTCAGGGAGAACGAGCCGTGGACGGTGTCGGCTGTGGTGACGGGCGCCACCACGTCCTGGAGGTCCAGGAGGAGATGGAGGCGGTAGTCCTGGCGGGCGAAGGTGACGGTGCCCTCGGCCCGGCCGCGGCCGGCGCTGGGCAGCCAGAAGGCGGGCTCCTCGCCCCGCGCCGGAGGGCCCACGAGCACGGGGCCGAGCGGCCCCACGTCGGCGCTCACCAGCCGGAAGTCGAGCCGGCCGGTGCCGCGCTCCACGTCGTAGGTAAAGCCGCTGGAGGTGATGTCCTGCCCGGGCGAGGTCAGGTGGATATCGCGGCCGGAGATCACACCCCGGTCGAGGGAGATGGGCAGGTTGCCGGCGATGGGCAGCCCGGTCTCGCTCGTCCCCCGCACCTGGACGTCGGCCTCGCCCGTGCCCAGGAGCACGTCCTCGCTCGTGAACCGGTACTGGAGCGTGCCGCGGGCGCGGCCCGAGAGGCCGCCCACGATGGGCAGGTCCTCGCCCGGGAACTGGTCCTCGATCAGGTCGCGGATGGACAGGTCCTCATAGTCGAGGTCGAGCGCCACGGGCACCCCGCGGCTCTCTGCCTCCCGCCCTGGATGTCCACCGCCACCAGGCCCGAGAACGTGCCCCGGGCGTAGTGGGCGTGCTCCACGTCCACGTCCAGCGTGTCGGGTCCGCCCGTGAAGGCGGCCTGGACGTCCTCGATCACCCGGTCGAGCGCGGCGATGCGGGGCGAGTAGGCCGTGCCGGAGTAGCTCCAGCCCGCCTGGGTCCACTCGAAGCGGGCGCGCACCGAGGCCGGCCCCTCGATGGGCTGCTCCATGTAGCCGAGCCGGTTGACGAGCCGCGCCGCGGCCTGGGCGTCGATCCCCAGCTCGACCTTGCGGTTCTCGGAGCGGTAATGAACGAGGCCGTTCACCCGCGCCGAGAGGTCCGGCCCGGCGATCTGGGCGGAGGCGATCCGCACCTGCCCGTCCTCGGGCACGATGCTCCCCTTGGCCGAGACGGTGAACCGCTAGGGCCGCGCCCGGGGCAGGGTGGTCACCACGTCCTGGGCCGTGACCAGGGCGTCGAGGCGGTTGCCCCCCTCGCCCGCCCGCTCGCCGCGGCCCATGAGCCGGCCCCAGATGGCCCGCGCTTCGAGGCTCACGGGCGTCCGGCGCTCGTTCAGCCGGAAGCGCCGTCCTGCACCAGGATGTGCCCGATCCGCACGTCGAACCGCCGGGGGCCGCCCCGGCGGCCGAAGCGGAACTCCGGGAGGTTGCTGGTGCCGTCCGGGTTGAGCTGGAGGTAGACCACGGGCTCCACGATGGCGATCTGCTCCAGGTCGAAGACCCGGCCTTCGAGGTCGCGGACGGCGATCTGGAGGCTGACGAAGGGGACGCGGGCCACGGGCGGATCGGTGGGCCGGGGGCCGGGGATGACCACGTCGCGCAGCTCGAGACCCAGGGGGAAGAAGGTGTAGTCGATGCTGCCGATCGAGATCCGGCGGCCCAGGAAGGTCTCCGAGCTGCGCCACGATCCGGTCGCGGCGCCTTCTTGCGCGCGTACTGGCTCTGGAGGAAGAGCAGGCCGGCCAGGAAGATGGCGGCCAGCAGCACGAGCCCCCAGATGAAGGGGCGCACCACCCAGCGGCGCACCCGCCCGTGCCGGCGCTTCTTCCTGCCCCTGCGCCGGGGCGGCGGCGGCGAGACCTTGGGAGCGGGCTCTTCGCTCATCCGCCCGCTCCCGGGGTGCTCGACAGGCCGCCCCAGCGCAGCTTGCCGCGCAGGTTGTCGTAGAACGTGCGCCCGCCCACCGGCGAGCCGCACGGTGGCGGCGCTGCGGGTGATCGCGCACCGTGTCGCGGAAGCCCACCGAGGTGCCCTCCTGGCCGTCGAGCGTGAGGTAGACCTCCTCGCGCTGGGTCTCCAGGGTGACCTCGATCGGCCCGGTGTCGGGCACCACGATGGGGCGCAGCGACAGCGCGTGCGGGCAGATCGGGCGTGAGCACGGCCACCGGCAGCAGGGGGTTCACGATCGGGCCGCCGGCCGAGAGGTTGTAGGCGGTCGAGCCGGTGGGGGTCGAGATGATCAGGCCGTCGGAGCGGAAGCGGGCGACCAGGTGGCCGTCGACCTCCAGGGTGAGCTCGATGATGCGGGCGAGGGCGCTCTTGGTGATCACCGCGTCGTTGAGCACGCGGAAGGAGCTGGGACACGCCGCCGTTGCGCCGCAGCTCGACGTCGAAGAGCGAGCGCTCCTCCGATCGGAAGCGGCCGGCGAGCACCTGCACCATCGCCGGGTAGAGCTCGCCGCGGTTGATCTCGGTGAGGAATCCGAGGTTGCCCAGGTTGACCCCCAGGATCGGCACGCCCGGCGCCAGCGTGCGCGCCACCGAGAGCAGCGTGCCGTCGCCGCCCAGCACCACCACCAGGTCGTAGGCTCCCGCGGATCGAAGCGGGGCTCCTCTTCGAGGCCGTGGGCGCGCAGCGTGGCCTCGTCGAGGGCACCTCCAGGCCCCGGCGGCGCAGCCACTCCGCCAGCTCGCGGGCGGTGTCCACGGCTTCGCGGCTCGCGGCCTTGGCGACCACGCCCACGCGCTGCGCCTTCCTGCCGTTGCGCTTGCGGCTCATGCCCCGCTCCGCCGGAAGAGGGCGAACGCCTCGCGGTTGCCGCCGGTGCCGGCGACCGGCGAGTCGAAGACGCCGAGGGACTCGAGGCCCAGGCTGGCGATCCCCGCCGCGCACTCGTCGATCACCCGGCGGCGCAGCGCCTCGTCGCGCAGGATGCCCCCCTTGCCCACGGCGCCCCGGCCGGCTTCGAACTGCGGCTTGATCATGGGCAGCAGGAAACCCTCCGGCGCCAGATGCGGGAGCAGGGCCGGCACCACCTTGAGCAGGGAGATGAAGGAGACGTCGAGCGTGATCAGAGCGCAGGGCTCCGGCAGGGCGTCGGGGGCGAGGTGGCGGGCGTTGATCCGCTCCATCACCACCACCCGGGGATCGTTGCGCAGCTTCTGGTCGAGCTGGCCGTAGCCCACGTCGAGGGCGTAGACCCGGACCGCGCCCCGCTGGAGCAGGCAGTCGGTGAAGCCGCCGGTGGAGGCGCCCACGTCGAGGCAGACCCAGCCGGCGGGATCCAATCCGAAATGGTCCAGGGCATGGGCCAGCTTGCGTCCGGCCCGCGAGACGAAGGGCTCCCTGGACGCCAGCACCGCCACGCGGGCCTCGTCCCGGACGGCGGTGCCCGGCTTGTCCACCCGTTTGCCCTCCACTTCCACCGTGCCCGCCATGACGGCGCGCCGGGCCTGCTCACGGCTGGGAAACAGGCCTCGGTCCACCAGTAGCTGATCAAGGCGCATGGCTGGCCGTGGGGGCGTGCAACGGCCATGCCGGAGAGCATGGTACGCGCGACGCCGCCATAGGCGGGGACTATACCCGGAGGAGACGGAAAAAAAGACGGCCCCGTCCCAGCGGTCCGCCGCCGGGACGGGTACAGCGCATCAGCGCGGGATCGGTTCCTCGCCTATGACCTCCCGCGTGCAGGTGAAGCGGGGGCAGTACGTGTGGCAAGCGCTCTGGACCGCGCTCGGCCAGCACAAGGTCTGGTATTCAGACCAGGGAATCAGATCTCCTCCTGTGGCCCTCACCATCTCGGCTGGCTCCAGACGGCGGAGCGTCTCCCGGTGGAGCACCAGCTTTCCTCTCTGCTTCTTGTGCATCGGTCTCTCCTTTCAAGGTAGGACCTGTTGCTGGAGACGCGCCGCGGGAGGGTCCCACGACGCTACAGCGGGAAGGCTTGTTCTAGTAGTGAGGGTTTGTGGCTCATCCGGGACAGAGGGACACCAAGGACCTCAAGGACGGGCGCCGTTGGTGTCCCTGGTGTCCCTGGTGTCCTTGCCGTCCTTGGCCAGGCAGAACGGCAGAGCCAGCACGAACAGCACCGGCCGCTGCACCTCGGCGTCGCCCCAGTTGTTCTCGAACAGGCCCGCCACGTTGAAGGCCAGGAGGGCCAGCATCACACCTACATAGAGGTCGGCCCGGGGACCGTGCCGGCCGCCCTCGGCCCGGAACCGCCTCCAGGCCAGGGCAACCGCGGCAAAGGTCAGCCAGAGGTAGGAGGCGAGGGCGGGCAGGCCCCGCTCGGCCGCCAGCTCCAGGAAGCTGTTGTGCAGGTGGGGGATCTCGTAGCGCGGCGCCGAAGGGGCGCGGTAGAGCGGATACCGGCGCTCCACCATCTCGGGGCCGCAGCCGAAGAGCGGGCGCTCGCGGACCATGGCGACCCCCGCCTCCAGCATGCACAGGCGGTCGTAGTTCGATAGGTCCTTGAGATCGGTGATCGAGACCACGCGGTGGAGCACCGGCACGGGCGCGAGCGCGATGAACAGGGCCGTGGCCGGCACGTAGGCCAGGAGCAGCCGCGGCGCGCGGAAGAGCACCAGCACCGTGACCGCCACGAAGAAGGCCACCCAGGCGTTGCGCGTGTAGCTGCCCAGGAGCGCCACGTTGATGACGGCGAGCGCCCCCCAGCGCCAGAGGCTGCCCCATCCGCGCCACCGGTCCGTATAGACCATGGAGGCCAGGAGCAGCAGGTCGCAGACCAGCAGGAACCCCGAGAAGGTCATGTAGTGGGAGAACGGCCCGCGGATCCGCCGGTCGAGGTCGTCGTAGCCCACGAGGTACTGGACGATGCCGCTGCAGGCGAGCAGGGCGGCTACGGCGACCAGAAGGTCGACCAGCCGGCGGACCTCACGCTCGCCGCGCACGAGGAGCGGCGCCAGCACCAGGGTCGAGAGGGAGAAGATCTCGGTCACCCCCCGCAGGCTGGTCCTGGGGTCGTAGGAGGCCGCGATGGAGCCCAGCAGGAGCAGGACGTAGAAGCCCAGGGGGACGAGGAGCGGCGCGAGGCCCGCCCAATCGACCCGGCGGGCATTGCCGTCACCCCGATCCCCGCGGGGGTGCGTCCAGGGGAGCGACAGGACGGTGAGGCCGAGCAGGATGTTCGAGGCGGCGATGCTGAAGATCGTGGCCAGGTGGGATACGTAGAGCCCGTACCCCACCCGCTCGGCGCGGGACTCGGCAGGCCGGAAAATGGCGGAAGCCTCAGCGTCCGATGGCGGAAGCGGGAAGCGCCTCCTCGATCAGCATGATGGGGATGTCCGAGACGATCGGGTAGACGAGCCCCGAGGTCTGGCAGTAGAGCCCCTGCTCCACCACCGGCTCCTCGTCCCGGAAGTGCTCCCGGTATTTCTCGACCAGCGGGCCGCGCACCTCCTGCGGCAGCTCGATCAGCTCCAGCTCACCTTTCGACTTGGGACAGACCAGGATTTCCAGCAGCTCGGGATCGACAGCCATGGGCGGAGGATAGCACGCTCCCCAAGGCCGGCAATCAAGACCCATCAGGATCCATCAGGGCCGGGCGGTATAGGTCAGCACCAGCGATTCGCTCCCGGGGTTCCGCTCGTAGATGTCGGAGTTGGAGAGATGGTAGAACACCAGCCCGAGCCGCCCCCGCTCCCCCACCCGGCGCGACAGCTCGATGCCCGAGCGGAAGTTGAGCGGGCCGCCCAGGCTGCGCCCGCCGGGAGGGGTGTAGTAGAGGCCGGTGGCCCACTGGGGGGTGAGCCGCCAGGTTCCCGTCTCCCCCAGGGGCACCTCCCAGCGGAAGCCCGCGTAGGCGTAGAGCGAGCCGTTGGAGGTGGCCATCCCCCCCACGGCGGGAGCGAGCTCCGGCACCCAGCGGGGCAGCCAGTGGAGCTTCCGGGGGGCGAAGGACACCTCCCAGCCGACTTCCGGCAGGAGATCGTGGTTCAGGACGTTGAACCGGCCGGCGCTCGTGTGGATCTCGTGGACCCCGTTGACCGAGGCTGGCCCGGCGGCCTGGGCCGGGGTCCCAAGGACAGCTGTTGTCGAGATAAGAATGGACAGGAGGGTTCCCACCCTTCGCATGCTCCGACCCTCTTGGAGTTGATTTTTCCCGCGTCCGGTCACTCAGGGGGGACGCCTTCGAGAGCTTCTACGCACAAGGATACCCCAACGGATGAGCCGCTCCTCAATGGAGAGCCTCATGGAACACCGGCCGCTCCCAGACGGCCAGGACACCCCCGCGGTAGGGTTGGGTGAAATCGGGCTGGGGACCGTGCGCGGGCAGGCGGGCGAGCTCCTCCACCAGCACGCCTCCCGGATGCCCCAGGAGCCAGACCTGCTCTGCTCCGGGCAGGACCTCCACGAAGGGACGCCGGAGCCGGCCCAGGAAGTGGAGCTGGCCGTGGTAGGCCCCGGCCCAGGCGATCGGGCGGCCCTGGCTCTCGGCCGCGGCGAGATGGCGCGCGATCGGGCCGACGTCATAGGCCTGGCGGAACCCTCTGGAGCCGCCGGCGTAGAGAGCGGTCACGAGCAGCAGGCTCAGCAGGGTGGGAGCGGCCGCGGAGGTGAAGATCCGGGAGGAGAAAAGGATGCAGGCGAGGGCCGCCAGGCCCAGCAGGACGCCCACGCCCGGCGAGATCTGTCCGGTCCAGCCCGGGACGCCGGACCGGCCGGCCAGGAATGGCGCGGCGGTGAGGGCTCCGGCAGCCAGCAGCAGAGCGGTTATTGCCGGGATCGCCGGGATCGCCGGGACGGCGGTCCACCGCTTCGGCGCCGGCGGGGCGCCGTCCAGCAGCCGCGCGGCCAGCAGCGCGCAGCCGGGGAGCAGGGGGAGGAGGTAATGGGGCTGCTTGCCGCTGATCGCCGAGAAGGCGAGCAGGGCCGGGAGGATCCAGGCCAGGCACAACCGCGTCCCGGTGTCCGCGGCCCGCCAGCGCAGCCGGCCCGCGGACCGCCACAGGGGCGGCCAGAACGAGTAGGGATAGAGGAGCACCGGCAGCAGGGCCAGGTACCACCACCAGGGCCGGTCGTGGGCGAAGGAATGGACCAGCCGCTCCTCGGTCTGGGAGAAGAGGATGGCGTTGCCGTACGCCTCCCCCCCGGCCCGCGCCGCGGGCAGCGCCCAGGAGAGCCCGAGGGCGGCGGCCACGGCCACGGCCAGGAGAGCCCCCGCCCACCAGTGCCATCCCAGGCGCCGCCCACTCCGGTGTCCTCCCCAGAAGGGCGCCAGCGCGGCCGTGAACAGGGGCACGAGGAGGGCCACGGGTCCCTTGGCGAGGATGCCCAGCCCCATCGCGGCTCCCACCTGCAGCCAGGGGAATGCCCCGCCCCGGCGCCAGGCCGCTTCCAGGCCCAGCAGCGCCAGCAGCACGCAGAAGGTCACCAGCATGTCGAACATCAGCATGCCCGTGAACAGGCTCCACAGCAGCAGCCCCACCAGCACGGCCGGCGCCGCGCGGGCCACGGCCGGCCGGTCCGGCCAGAGCCGCCGGGCCAGGGCCGCCGTCAGGAAGAGGTTGCAGAGCGAGAAGAGCGCCGGCAGCAGGCGGGGCCACCACTCGTTGACCCCGAAGACCTCCCACCCGGCCTGGATCAGCCAGAAGAGCAGGGGCGGCTTGTCGCTGTAGGGGAGCCCGTTCAGGTGCGGCACCAGGAAGTCGCCCCGGTTCCACATCTCCCAGGCCACCGCCGTGTAGCGGGTCTCGTCGATGGGCATCAAGGGCCGGAGCAGGAGCGAGAGCCCGGCGAACAGGGCCCAGGCCGTGAGGACGAAGCCCCAGCCAGTCAGCGAATGTCTGGAAAAATCGCGTGTGGAATCGATCGTATTGGCCGCGCTGGCGGCTCCCTCCCCCAACATCGCCCGTATCTTAATCCAGGATGAAATAAAGACCAGCCAGCCTCGATCAACAGCGCTCGATTAAGATACCCCCCGTGACCGCCCCCGACATCTCCGTCGTCATCCCCGTCTTCAACGAGGAAGAGAACCTCCCGGTGCTGGCCGCCGAGATCCGGGGCGCCATGGACGGGCTCGGCCGGCCGTACGAGGTGATCTACGTGGACGACGGCAGCAACGACGGGAGCCCCGGGGTGCTGGAGCAGCTCGCCCGGCAGGACTCCCGGGTGCGGATCGTCCGCCAGCGCAGGAACGCCGGCCAGTCCGCGGCCCTGGACGCCGGCTTCCGCTTCGCCCGCGGCGCCGTCGTGGTGACCCTCGACGCCGACCTCCAGAACGACCCGGCGGACATCCCCCGGCTGCTGGAGCCCATGGACGAGTTCGACGTCGTCTCCGGCGTGCGGGTCAACCGCCAGGACACCTGGACCCGCAAGGCCGCCTCCCGCATCGCCAACGGCGTGCGCAACCGGCTCACCCACGACGACGTGACCGACGTGGGCTGCACCCTCAGGGCCTGCCGCGCGGAGTACCTGCGGGCGATCCCCATGTTCGCGGGCATGCACCGCTTCCTGCCCACCCTGCTCAAGATGGCGGGCGCGCGGGCGACCGAGATCCCCGTCAACCACCGGCCGCGGCTTCACGGCCAAGCCAAATACACCATCGGCAACCGGCTGTGGCGGGCGCTGGCGGACCTGTTCGCCGTGCGCTGGATGCAGAAGCGCTGGATCGACCGCCGCCTGTCCGAGGAGCGCCCGCGAGAGCGCTTGCAGGAGCGCTTCTAGGAGGACACCTCCGCGTGAAACACGAGTTCATCTGGAACGTCTGGACCGCGATCGGGCTCCTCGGGCAGGGCTGCTTCTTCGCCCGCTTCTTCGTCCAGTGGATCGCCTCCGAGCGGAAGAAGGTCAGCGTCATCCCGACCGCCTTCTGGCTCTTCAGCCTGGCGGGGAGCCTGGTGCTGCTCTCCTACGGCATCCACCGGCGGGACCCCGTCATCATCATCGGCCAGATCCCGGGCTTCTTCATCTACAGCCGCAACCTCTGGTTCATCCACCAGAAAGGCCAGCAGCTCGCCCCAGCGGTACAGCCCCCAGGGGCCGACCAGCCGTGAGCTCCCAGCGGCGAGACCTCCTGGTTCTGGCCGTCCTGGCCGCTCTCCTCTTCCTGCCGGGGCTCGGCCTGCGGGACGTGTGGAACCCGGACGAAGCGCGCTACGCCCAGGTGGCCCGCGAGATGCGGGACGCCGGCTCCTGGGCCGTGCCGCGCCTGAACGGCGAGGTCTACACCCAGAAGCCGCCGCTGCTGTTCTGGCTGATCGCCGCCTCGGGCCTGCTGACGGGAGGAATTGGCGAGACCGCCTCCCGCCTCCCCTCGGCGCTCTCGGCCATCGGCGCCACCTTGCTCGTCTACCTGATCGGCGTCCGCTTCTTCGGCCGGCGCGCGGGCTGGCTCGCGGCCGCGGCCTTCGCCACCTGTTTCAAGATCCTCTGGCAGGGGCGGTTCGGGCAGATCGACATGCTGCTCACGGCCCTGGTCACCCTCGGCGTCTGGTTCTGGGTACGCGGCTATTCCGAGGGTACCGAAGAGCGGCCCCGGCTCTACCCGCTGTTCTTCGTCTGCACGGGGCTCGCCACCCTGGCCAAGGGGCCGGTGGGGCTGCTGCCTCCGCTCCTGTCGATCGTGGCCTTCCTGGCCGCCACCCGGAACTGGGCGGAGCTCCGGCGGCTGAGGATCTGGCTCGGCCTGCTGGTCTGGGCGGCCGTGGTGCTCGCCTGGCTGGTGCCGGCCGGGCTCTCCGGGGGCGAGGAGTACCTGCGGCAGATCGTCTTCAAGCAGAACGTCACCCGGTACGTGGACCCCTGGCACCACTTCGCGCCCTGGTACTACTACCTGACGGTGATCCCCGCCGAGCTCTTCCCGTGGTCGCTCCTGCTGCCCACGGCGATCGTAGTGGGATGGAAACGCCTGGTCCAGGGACAGTCCCCTCCGTCCTCGCCGGGCCTGCTCGAAAGCTCCCGGCGTTCCCTGGACGACTTCGTCGGAAAGAGATCCCGGGACGGCTTTCTCTTCTGCCTGTGCTGGATGGTGGTGACGGTGGTCTTCTTCAGCGTCTCGCCGGCCAAGCGATCGGTCTACATCCTCACCATGTACCCGGCCATGGCCTTGCTGGTGGGGATGGCGCTCGACCGCATCGCCACGGAATGGCCGCGCTGGCGCCGCTGGGCCGTGATCCCGTTCGGGATCGTGGCCGGGATCTTCCTGCTGATCGTGGTGGCGCTGCCCGTGGCGGGCCGGGACCGTCCCGAGACCGCCCTCCTGGGAGGCGACGCCTTCGTCTGGGGGCTCACGGCGGTCTTCATCCCCGCCGCCCTGGGAGCGGCCCTTGGATGGTGGTATTCCCGCTCGGGCGCGCTCGGGCGGGCGGCCGCCGCCCTCGCGGTGGGCCTGACGGTGACCACGATGGGGATCGCCCTCTACGCCCTCCCCCGCTTCGACGTCTTCAAGTCCGCCCGCGGCCTCTCCCGCGAGCTGGTGTCCCGCATGGCGCCGGGGGACGTCTACGGGATCTATCCCCGGATCGACTCCACGTTCCTCTTCTATATGGGTCGCTTCTGCGTGAGCCTCGACAGCGAAGCGAAGCTCCGTGCCTTCCTCGCCCGGCCCGGACGGGTCTGGCTGCTCGCCCAGCGGGATGACCTCGGAAAGCTCAAGGGATTGCCTCCCCTGACGGAGGTTGCGCGGGATGGGGACCCCAGGGAGGGGTACATCCTCTTTACGAGACCATAGATTTCCGGATCGAGATCCTCGCACCGGGAAGCGAGCCCCTTGCTTCGCGAAGCACGCTCCTCGCTTCCCGGATCAAGCCCTTGCTTCCCGGATCGCGCCCCTCGCTTCGCGGATCAAGCTTTGTGCTTCCCGGATCAAGCTCCATGCTTCGCGAAGCACGCTCCTCAATCCGCGGATCAAGCCCGTGCTTCGCGGATCAAGCCCCTTGCTTCGCGGATCAAGCCCCTTGCTTCGCGGATCAAGCCCCTTGCTTCGCGGATCAAGCCCCTTGCTTCGCGGATCAAGCCCCTTGCTTCGCGGATCAAGCCCCTTGCTTCGCGAAGCGAGCCCCGCGAGGGACTTTACCGGTGTACTAGTTCACTGATACACTCTTCTCCGACAGGGATCCCGTCCTGAACTTTGAAAAGGAGAAGAATGATGAACGCTCACCTCAAGGCCGCCCTCTTCCTGGGGGCCGCCATCACCCTGTTCGCCCTGCCGGTCCTGGCCGCGGAAAGCGCCAAGCCCTCCATGAACGACGACGTGGCCATGCGGCAGACGATCCAGGACATCCGCAACGTCGGCACGGCCATGTTCGCCTGGTACAAGAACGAGATGGTCCCCAGGATCGACAGGAAGGGCAAGAAGGAGGACCCGGCCGATCTGAAGGCCGCCGATATCAGCGCCGTGCCCGTGATCTCGCGGGAGGAGCTCACGAAGATCCTCGTTCCCAAGTACGTCGCGTCGATCCCGGAGAAGGACGGCTGGGGGAATCCCTATGAGTTCCACCTGAACACCACGGACCCGAACGCCTCGAACGTGATGGGGTTGCGCAGCGCCGGCAGGGACGGCCAGTTCTCGGGGGACGTCTATGAGGTCGGGGCGTTCTCGCCCGCGGAAGCCGACCAGGACATCCCCTGGATGGACGGCTTCTTCGTCCGCTGGCCCGAAGCCGGAAAGGCAGCGGGCATGGGCCAGTAGGGCCTCCAGCTCTCCTGTCCCGGTTCCGACCCTGGCCCCCACCTAGAGGGACAACGGTCCAAGATCGGTGCCGGTATGGGAGAGCTTTTTCTTGTTCAAGGGTGAGGAGTGTGTCCACAAGTCCTTCACAACCTGGGCGGCCGCGGCCCCGGAGGCGCTCGCCGTCTCCTGGGACGGCGGCTCGCTGATGTATGGCGAGCTGAACGCCCGGGCCAACCAGCTGGCACGGTATCTGCGGGGTCTGCGCGGGCCGGGCGTGGGGCCGGAGGTGCCGGTGGGAATCCTGGCCCGCCGGTCCCCGGAGATGCTGGTGGGCATCCTGGGAACCCTCAAGGCCGGCGGCTGCTACCTGCCTCTCGATCCGGCCTATCCGGAGGAGCGCCTGGCGGACACGCTGGCCGACGCCGGGGCGCGGCTGCTGCTCTCCGCGAGCGGCCTCGCCACGCCCCGGATCGCCGGGTCCGTGCCCGCCGGGTTCCGGCTGGACGAGGACTGGGGGAGCTTGGCGGGGCTGAGCGTGGACGATCCGGAGCCTCTCGCGGGACCGGACAACCTCGCCTACGTCATCTACACCTCGGGCTCCACGGGACGGCCCAAGGGCGTGGAGGTGGAGCACCGGGGGCTCTCCAATCTCGTCTCCTGGCACAACCGGACCTACGGCGTCACCCCCGCGGACCGGGCCACGCGCCTGGCGGGCTCCGCCTTCGACGCCTCGGTGTGGGAGGTGTGGCCGTACCTGGCGGCGGGCGCGAGCCTCCACATCCCTCCGGACGAGCTGCTGCTCTCGCCGCCGGATCTGGTGGAGTACCTGATCCGCGAGCGGATCACGATCTGCTTTCTGCCCACGCCCCTGGCCGAGGCGGCCCTGGATGAAACGTGGCCCGCGGAGGCCCCGTTGCGGGCGGTGCTCACGGGCGGCGACCGCCTGCACCGGGCGCCCGGGCTGGAGCACCCGTTCCGCTTCTACAACCACTACGGCCCCACGGAGAACAGCGTGGTGGCCACGGCCTGTCCGGTTCCGCCGGAGACCCCTGAGATTATTGGGCGGATTATTGGGCGCCCGCCCATCGGCCGGCCCATCGACGGCGTCGAGGTCCGCCTGGAAGAGGGCGAGCTGTGGATCGGCGGCGTGGGCCTGGCGCGGGGATACCGGGGCCGTCCGGACCTCACGGCCGAGCGGTTCGTGCCCCATCCGTCCAGCACCGGACCGGGCGCGCGGATGTACCGCACGGGCGATCTGGTCCAGGAGCTGCCCTCCGGCGACCTCGACTTCGTGGGGCGCATCGACTTCCAGGTGAAGGTGCGGGGGTTCCGCATCGAGCTGGGCGAGATCGAGGTGTCGCTCCACCGGCATCCCAACGTGAAGGAAGGCGTCGTGGAGGCCCGGGACGACGGGCGCGGCGGCAAGCGCCTGGTCGCTTACGTGGTGCCAAGGGGTGGATTCGACGCTGGCGAGCTGGCGGCGTTCCTGGGCCGCACCCTGCCGGAGTACATGGTGCCCACGGCCTGGGTGGAACTGGCGTCTCTGCCGCTGACCCCCAACGGCAAGGTGGACCGCCGGGCCCTGCCGGAGCCCGAGCGGGGGGACGAGTCTTACGTGGCGCCCCGAACGGCGCGGGAGGAGGCGCTGGCCGCCATCTTCGCCGAGGTGCTGGGGCTGTCCAGGATCGGTATCGAGGAGAGCTTCTTCGCCCTGGGCGGCCACTCGCTCCAGGCCACGCAGGTGGTCTCCCGGGTGCGTTCGCGCCTGGGCCTGGAGCTGGCGCCCGGGGTGCTGTTCGAGAACCCGACGGTGGCGGAGCTGGCCGCCGTAATGACTGCGGGGGACGAGGGCACGGAGGACCTGGCGATCCAGCCCCTGGAGCGCGAGGGCGAGGAATACGAGCTGCCGGCCTCCTTCGTCCAGCAGGGCCTCTGGCTGTCGGAGCGCTGGAGCCCCGAGCCCGCCCTGTACAACACCCCCTTCGCCCTGGACCTGGCGGGTCCCCTGGACGTGCCCGCGCTGGCCCGCGCCCTGGAAAGCATCGTGGACCGCCACGAGCCCCTGAGGAGCCGCTTCCGCGAGGTGGACGGCCAGCCCGTCACGGTCGTGCGCCGGCGGCTGTCCGTGCCCCTGCCCGTGATCGACCTGTCCGCGCTCGACCTGTCCGCGTTCCCCGAGGAGATCGAGCGGATCTCCGCCGAAGAGGCCCGGCGCCCCTTCGACCTGGCGCGAGGCCCGCTCCTGCGCGCCCTCCTGCTGCGGCGCTCCCCTGACGAGCACCGGCTCCTGCTCCTCATGCACCACATCGTGTCGGACGACTGGTCCCTCACGGTGATGGCGCGCGAGCTGGCCGCCCTGTACCAGGGAACTGCCCAGGGTTCTCCGCTGCCGCCGCTCCCCGTGCAGTACGGCGACTTCGCGGCGTGGCAGCGGCGGTGGCTCACGGGCCCGGTCCTGGAGCGCCAGCTCGGCTGGTGGCGCGAGACGCTGCGGCCGCCCCTGCCCGTGCTGGACCTGCCCGTGGACCGTCCCCGTCCCGCCCAGCGGAGCTTCCGGGGAGCGCGCCTGCGGACCGTGATCCCCCGCGCGCAGATCGAGGCCCTGGCCGCCGTGGGGCCGCGGAATGAGGCCTGGCTCTTCCTGCCGCTGCTGGCGGCATTCGACGTCCTGCTCTACCGCTATACGGGCAGCCCGGACGTGCTGGTGGGCACGCCCATCGCCAACCGCAACCGCGTGGAGCTCGAAGGGCTGGCCGGCTTCTTCGTCAACACCCTGGCCCTGCGGGGGCAGGTGGATGGGGACGCCGGGTTCCTCGACCTGCTGGCCCGGACGCGGCGGACGCTGCTGGGCGCCTACGAGCACCAGGACCTGCCCTTCGAGCGCCTGGTCGAGGAGCTGGCGCCGGAGCGGGACCTGTCGCGCAACCCCCTGGTGGACGTCTTCTTCATCCTGGCCAACGCCCTCCAGTGGCCGGAACGGCTGGGTCCGGAGCTGGCCCTCACGGTCCGCGAGCTGGAGGTGGGAGTCGCCAAGATCGACCTCTCCCTGTTCCTGGACGAGCGCCCCGAAGGCCTGGCCATCGTCTGGGAGTACGCGACCGACCTGTTCGACCGGACGACCGTGGAGCGGATGGCGGGCCACCTGGAGAACCTCGTGGCCGCCTTGGCGGCCGAGCCGGAGCGGCCGGTGCTGGACCTGCCCCTGCTGAGACCCGCGGAGCGGGCCCAGCTCGACGCCTGGAATGAGGAAACACGCCGGGAGCGGCCCGAAGAGCTGCTTGGATCGACGCTGCACGGCCTGTTCGAGGACCAGGCGCGGCGGACCCCGGAAGCGATTGCGCTGATTGCCGGCGAAGAGCGGCTGAGCTACGCCGGGCTGGAGGAGCGGGCCGAGGCGCTGGCCCGGTCGCTGCGGGGGCTGGGGGTCGGGCCGGAGGTGGGCGTGGGCATTTTCCTGCCCCGCGAAACGGAGCTGGTGGTGGCGCTGCTGGCCACGCTCAAGGCGGGCGGGTTCTACGTGCCGCTCGACCCGGCCTACCCGGCGGAGCGCGTGGGGTTCATGCTGGAGGACAGCGGGTGTGCCGTGGTGTTGACGGACACGGACTTACACGGACGGGTACACGGACTGGCACGGACGGTGCTGTTGGACCAGGAGCTGCCGGCGGCGGCTCCTGGGCTGGCAGCTAGCTCGGGGAACCTGGCGTACCTCATTTACACCTCGGGCTCCACGGGGCGGCCCAAGGCGGTGGCCATTGAGCACCGCAGTGCCGTGGCCATGGTGCTTTGGGCGCGGCGCGAATTCTCCGATTTCGAGCTTTCGGGCGTGCTGGCCTCGACCTCGATCACCTTCGACATGTCGGTGTTCGAGATCTTCGCCCCCCTGGCCTGGGGCGGCACCGTGATTCTGGCGGAGAACGCCCTGGCCCTCCCCCACCTGCCGGCCGCCCGGGAAGTGCGGGTGGTGGACACCGTGCCCTCGGCCATGGCCGAGCTGATCCGCCTGGGCGGCGTGCCGGACTCCGTGGTGACGGTCAACCTCGGTGGCGAGGCGGTGCCGCGGTCCCTGGCGGACCGGGTCTACGCGCTGCCGGGGGTGGAGCGGCTCTATAACGTCTACGGCCCCTCGGAGGACACGACGTTCTCCACCTGGGCCTTGATCGACCGGACCGAGCGGGCGCCTTCGATCGGCCGGCCCATCGACGGCGAGCAGGCCTGGGTGGTGGACCGCCGCCTGAGCCCCGTCCCCGTGGGCGTGCCCGGGCGAGCTGTACCTGGGCGGCGAGGGTGTTTCGCGGGGCTACTTCGGACGGCCGGAGCTGACGGCGGAGCGATATATCCCGGACCCCTTCTCCGGTATCCGCGGGGTTCCAGGATCGCGGATGTACCGCGTCGGCGACCTCGTGCGTTACCGGCCGGACGGCGAGCTGGAGTTCCTGGGCCGGATCGACCATCAGGTCAAGATCCGCGGCTTCCGCGTCGAGCTGGGCGAGGTGGAGGAGGCCCTGAACCGGCTGCCCGGCGTGAAGGCGGCCGCCGTGCTGGCGCGAGATGGCTCCCTTGCAGCGTACGTGGTGCCGCGCCTCGACGTTGGGGCTCTCCGGGACGGCCTGCGCGAGCGCCTGCCGGACTACATGGTGCCCACGGCGTTCGTCTTTCTCGACGCCCTGCCCCTGACGCCGAACGGCAAGGTGGACCGCCGCTCGCTCGCGCGCCTCCCCATCGAGACCGAGTCGGCCGGAGGGGACTACGTGGCGCCGAGGAACCCCGTCGAGGAGATGGTGGCCGCCCTCTTCGCCGAGGTCCTGGGGCTGGAGCGCGTGGGGGTGCACGACGACTTCTTTGCACTGGGCGGCCACTCGCTGCTCGCCACGCGGGTGATCTCGCGGCTGCGCGGCGCCTTCGCCGTGGAGCCGGAGATGCGGGTGGTCTTCGAGCGCTCCACCGTGGAGGCCCTGGCGGCCTGGGTGGCCCTGGCGCGGCGCGGGGACGGGCCCCAGGCGCCGCCGATCCTCCCCAGGAACTCCGCAGCCGCCGCTCCGCTCTCGTTCGCCCAGGAGCGCCTCTGGTTCCTGCGCCAGCTCGAGCCGGAGTCGATCGCCTACAACCTGCCGATGATCTTCCGGATCGCCGGCTCCCTGAAGCCGGCCGCCCTGGAGGCCGCGCTGGCCGAGGTGGAGCGCCGGCACGAGGTGCTGCGCACGGTCTTCGCGGACGGCGTCCAGATGGTGCTGCCGCCGGGCCGCAGCCTGCCCATGGTCGATCTGTCCGGTGTCCCGGCTGTTGAGGCGGAAAGACTGGCCCGCGAGGAGGCCCGCCGCCCGTTCGACCTGGAGCGGGGGCCGGTGCTCCGCACCACTCTGCTCCGCCGGGGTCCCGAGGAGCACCACCTGCTCCTCACCCTGGACCACGCCGCCGCCGACGCCTGGTCCGTCGAGATCCTGGTGCGCGAGCTGGGCGCGCTCTACTCGGCCACGCCTCTCCCCGAGCCCCGGCTCCAGTACGCGGACTACGCGGTCTGGCAGCGCGGCTGGCTCGCGGGAGACGTCCTGGCGGCGGAGCTGGACCACTGGCGCGGGCGCCTGGCCGGGGCGCCGCTGGTGCTGGAGCTGCCCACGGACTTCCCGCGGCCACCCGTCCAGAGCCATCGCGGCGGCGTGGAGTGGGTACGGATCGACGCCGGCCTGACGGAGGAGATCCGGAAGCTGGCCCGCCGCTGCGCGGCCACCCCGTTCATGGTCCTGCTGGGGGCCTTCCAGGCGCTGATGGGCCGCTACGCCCGCCAGGAGGAGCTGCTCGTGGGCTCGCCCGTGGCCGGCCGCACCCGCGGCGAGACCGAGGGGCTGATCGGCCTCTTCGTGAACACCCTGGTGCTGCGCGGTGACCTCACGGGCGATCCCGGCTTCGCGGACCTGCTCGCCCGGCTGCGCGAGACCTCCCTCGCCGCCTACGCCCACCAGGACCTCCCCTTCGAGACCCTGGTGGAAGGGCTGGCGCCGGAGCGCGACCTCTCCCGCACCCCCGTCTTCCAGGTGCTCTTCGGCCTCCAGAATACGGCCCCCCTGGCGCGGGAGCTGGCGCCAGGACTGGCCCTGAAGGTCGAGGAGGGCCTCACCGAGCAGGCCAAGTTCGATCTGAAGCTCATGCTGGACGATGACGGCGAAAGCCTCACGGGCGGCTGGGAGTATTGCGCCGCCCTGTTCGAGGCGGCCACGGTGCGGCGTCTGGCCGGCCACTTCACGGCTCTTCTCGCTGGCTTGGTGGCCGATCCCCAGGCGCGCCTCTGGGAGCTGCCTTTCCTGGGCGAGGAGGAGCGCCGGCAGGTGGTTCTCCAGGGGATCGCTGGTCCAGACGGCGGCCTCGTCCACGAGCGCTTCGAGCGCTGGGTGGCGCGCACGCCTGAGGCGCCGGCCCTGGTCTTCGAGGGGACCGTCCTCACCTACCGCGAGTTGGACGGGCAGGCGAACCGGCTGGCCCGCCGCCTGCGCCGCCTGGGCGTGGGGCCGGAGACGGCGGTGGGCGTCCGCCTGGAGCGCTCGGCCGGCATGGTGGTGGCCATCCTCGGCGTGCTCAAAGCGGGCGGCGCCTACGTGCCGCTCGATCCCGAGTTCCCGGAGGACCGGCTGGCCTTCATGCTGGAGGACAGCGGCGCGCGGGTGCTGATCACGGAAGAATTCCTGGAGGGTCTCGCGGAAGAAAGTCCCGATCCCCTGGAGCCCCTCGCCGGTCCGGAGCACCTGGCCTACGTCATCTACACCTCCGGCTCCACAGGGCGTCCGAAAGGCGTCATGGTGGAGCACCGGCAGCTCTCGGCCTACGTGGACGGCGTGCTGGCGCGGATGGCGCTGCCCGAGGGATCGAGCTACGCCACCGTCAGCACCCTCGCCGCCGACCTGGGCAACACCGTGGTCTTCGCGTCGCTGGTGACGGGGGGCTTGCTGCACGTGATCTCGCGCGACCGGCTGGGCGACTCCCTCCGGCTGGCGGAGTATTTCGACCGCCATCCCATCGACGCCCTGAAGATCGTGCCGTCCCACCTGGCGGCCTTGGAGCGGGTCGTGCCCAGGCGCCTGCTGGTCACGGGCGGCGAGGCCCTGCCCTGGTCCCTGGCCGACCGCTTCCGCGAGATGGCGCCGGACTGCCGGGTGCTCAACCACTACGGCCCCACGGAGACCACGGTGGGCGTGCTGGCGTTTCCGGTCGCGCCGGACGCGGAGCGGCACGGCTCCACGGTTCCCCTCGGCCGGCCCCTGGGCGGCACGCGGGTGGCCGTGGTGGACGCCCGGCTCCAGCCGGTGCCCGTGGGCGTGCCCGGAGAATTGCTGGCCGGGGGTCCCCAGGTCACCCGCGGCTATCTCCGCCGGCCGGACCTGACGGCGGAGCGCTTCGTGCCCGATCCTTTCGGGGACGGAGCGAGGCTCTACCGTACGGGCGACCTCGCGCGTCTCCTGCCCGGTGGGAACGTCGAGTTCCTGGGCCGCATCGACCACCAGGTGAAGATCCGCGGCTTCCGCGTGGAGCCGGGCGAGATCGAGGCCGCCCTCCGGTCCCACCCGGACGTGCGCGAGGCCCTGGTCCTGGCCAGGCCTTTGCCGGGCGGCGAGAACCGCCTGGTGGCCTACGTGGTGCCCCGCGAAGGCGAGGGAGACGGCCTCGCCGCGGAGCTGCGGCGCCGGTCGCGCGAGGCGCTGCCCGAGGCCCTGGTGCCCTCCGCCTTCGTCCTCCTGGACTCGATCCCCCTGACGCCCAACGGCAAGGTGGACCGCCGGGCCCTGCCCGAGCCCGAAGCGATGCCGGCGGGCGCCGCCGAGACCGGCGCCCTCGCGTCCCTCTCGCCCGTCGAGGCCGTGGTGGCGGGCATCTTCGCGCAGCTCCTGGGGATCGGCCGGGTGGAGGCGGACGACGACTTCTTCGCCCTGGGCGGCCACTCGCTGCTCGCCATGCGCGTGCTGGCCCAGCTGCGGCAGGCCTTCGACGCGGACCTGGACCTCCGGACCATCTTCGAAGGCCGCACCGTGTCGGGCCTCGCCCGGCTGATCGAGGAGCGGCTGGAGCGCAGGATCCTCGCGGACGCGCCGCCTCTGGAGCCGCAGGGGCAATTCCTGAGACAAGCGAGCGAGGGGATGCCCCTCTCGTTCTCCCAGGAGAGCCTCTGGCTCCTCGACCGCCTGGAGCCCGGCTCCATCGCCTACAACGTGCCCCGGGTGATGCGGCTGTGGGGCGAGCCCTCGGTGCCCGCCCTGGAGAACGCCCTGAACGGGATGGTGCAGCGCCACGAGGTGCTGCGCACGGTCTACGGCGAAATCCGTGGCGAGCCGCGCCAGCGGGTCCTCCCCTTCGAGGAGTCAGCCCTGCCCGTCGTCGATCTGAGCGGCCTGCCGGAGACCCTGCGCCGGACCGAGGGCGAGCGCGTCACGGCGGAGGAAGCGCGCCGGCCTATCGACCTCACCACGGGCCCCCTCCTCCGCTCCCTGCTGCTGCGGATCTCCCCGGCGGACCACGCGCTGCTGATCCTCACCCACCACATCGCCTCGGACGGCTGGTCCGTGGGGGTGATCGTGCGTGAGCTGTCGGCCCTTTATCGTCAGGGAGATCGTCAGGGAGAACACCATGGAGAATCCCTGCCTGCCCTGCCCCTCCAGTACGCGGACTTCGCGGCCTGGCAGCGGAGCTGGCTCGCCGGCCCCGTGCTCGACGCGCAGATCGACTGGTGGCGCCGGGAATTGTCCGGCGGGACCGGCGGGGACAGCCTGCCCGCGGACCGGCCCAGGCCGCGGGTGCCCACCTCGCGGGGCGCCGTGGAGCGCTTCTCCCTGCCGCCGAGCCTCGCGGGCGAGCTGGAGCGGCTGGGCCAGCGGCACGGCGCCACACTGTTCATGACCCTGCTGGCCGGCTTCCAGGCCCTCCTCCACCGCTACACCGGAGAGGAGGAGCCACGGGTGGGCACCTCGGTCTCCGGGCGCGGCCGGGCCGAGGTGGCGGACCTCATCGGCTTCTTCGTCAACACCCTCGTGCTGCGCGGCGACCTCTCGGGCCGGCCGTCCTTCACGGAGCTGCTGGCCCGGGTGCGCGAGTCGGCCCTGGGCGCCTACGCCCACCAGGACCTGCCCTACGTGAAGCTGGTGGAAGCCCTGCGGGGACAGGGGCAGGACAGCCCGCCGTTCCAGGCCCTGTTCGCCCTGGAGCGCCCGGCCGCGGCGCCCGTCTTCGAGCTGGGGTCCCCGGCGATGGGCCTCCAGGCGTCGCTGGAGGAGCCGCCGTCTTCCACGGCCAAGCTCGATCTCACGGTGGTGGTGGAGCCCGCGGGCGAGAGCCTGGCCGGCTCGGCCGAGTACAGCACGGACCTGTTCGACGCGGCCACGGTCCGCCGCCTGCTGGGCCACTTCGAGCGCCTGCTGGCCGGCCTCGCGGCCGGCCCCGGCGGCCCCGTCTCCGAGATCCCCCTCCTGGGCGAGGAGGAGCGGCGCCAGCTGATCCTGGAGTGGAACGGGACGGAGGCACCCGAGGCCTCTCCCGTCGAGGAACGGATCGCGCGCTGGGCGAAGCTCTCCCCGGAAGCCCCCGCCGTCCTCGCAGAAGGCCGGTCCTGGACCCACGCCGAGCTGGAAGCCCGGACGGCGGCCCTCGCCCGCCACCTCCGGCGCCTGGGCGTGGGGCCGGAGACGGTCGTGGGCGTCCTCCTCGACCGCTCGCCGGAGGCCGTCGCCACCCTGCTGGGCGTCCTGCGGGCGGGCGGCGCGTACCTGCCGCTCGACCCCGCCTATCCCTCGGAACGGCTGGCCTGGATGCTGAGCGACTCGGGCGCCTCCCTGCTGGTGACCCGGCGCTCTCTCTGGCCGGCCCTGCCGTCGGCCGGCGTGCCCGTCCTGGAGCTGGAGAACGTGGCCTGGGCGGATTCCTGGGGGCTGGAGACGGAGGGTGCCGATCCCGGAAATCTGGCCTACGTGCTCTACACCTCCGGCTCCACGGGCCGGCCCAAGGGCGTGGGAGTGCCCCGCGCCTCCTTGGCCTCGCGGACGGACACCATGGCCCGCCTCTACGAGCTGGCCCCCGGCGACCGGGTGCTCCAGTTCGCCTCGCTCAGCTTCGACGTGGCGGCCGAGGAGATCTTCCCCACCCTGGCGAGTGGCGCGGCCGTGGTCCTGACCGCCGATCCGCGCCAGACGGCGCCCGCGGACCTGGGCGCCCTGGCCGAGCGCGAGGGGATCACCGTCCTCAACCTCCCCAGCCCCGTCTGGCACGAGTGGGTGGACTCTCTCCCCGAAACCCTGCCGTCCACCCTGCGCCTCGTGGTGGTGGGCAGCGACGCCGTGTCCGCCGGGCGGCTGGCCCGCTGGCGGCAGACCGGGCTCCCCACGTTCAACGCCTACGGCCTCACGGAGACCACGGTCACCGCCACCGCCTGCCGGATCGAGGCGGACGAGCATCCACGGGTCCCCATCGGCCAGCCGGTCGCCGGAGCGCGGGCGTACGTCGTCGATCCCCACGGCCTGCCGGTCCCCCTGCTGGTGCCGGGCGAGCTGTGGATCGGCGGCGCCGGCCTGGCCCGCGGCTATCTCGGCCGTCCGGACCTGACGGCGGAGCGCTTCCTCCCCGATCCCTTCCCCGCGGTCCATGAGCCCGGCGCCCGCCTCTACCGGACCGGCGACCTCGTGCGCCGCCGGAGCGACGGCGCCCTGGAGTTCCTGGGCCGGATCGACTCCCAGATGAAGGTGCGCGGCTTCCGCATCGAGCCGGGCGAGGTCGAGGCGGCCCTGGCCAGCCATCCCGGTGTCGCCCAGGCGGCGGTGGGAGCCCGCGAGGACCGGCTCGTGGCGTACGTGGTTCTCCGGGACGGCCGGGCTTCGGAAACGGCTGATCTCCGCGCATTCCTGGAGGAGCGGCTGGCGGCCCACATGGTCCCCTCGCGGTTCGCCTTCCTCGAAGCGCTGCCGCTGACTCCGGGCGGCAAGGTGGACCGCCGCGCCTTGGCGCAGGCTCCGCTGCCGGAGCCTGCCGAGGCCCGCGAGGCCCGCCTGGAGCCGCAATCGCCCACCGAGCTCCTCCTGGCCGAGCTGTTCGCCGGCCTGCTCGGGCTGGAGGAGCAGGTGGAGGCCGGGGACAACTTCTTCCACCTGGGCGGCCACTCGCTCCTGGCGGCCCGCCTCGTGGCCCAGGTGCGCGAGGCCTTCGGGATCGATCTCCCCCTGCGCGTAGTGTTCGACCTGCCCACGGTGGCGGCGCTCGCCCGCTGGATCGAGGAGGCCCGCGGGGGCCTGGAAATCCCGGAGGAGCGGCAGCCGGAGCCCCGGCAGGAGACCGGTACCAGGCGGTCGCAGACATTGCCGCGGACATTGCCCGCCTCCTTCGCCCAGCAGCGCCTGTGGCTCCTCGACCGCCTGCAGGGCGGCGCCTCGGCCATGTACAACATGCCGTCGGAGCTGCGCATCCGCGGCCCGCTCCAGTCCGGGGCGCTGGCCGCGGCCCTGGACGAGGTCGTCCGCCGCCACGAGGTGCTGCGCACCGTCTTCGCCGTGGAGGACGGCCACCCCGTGCAGGGGGTCCAGCCCTTCGCCTCCCCGGGCCTTCCCGTGGTGGACCTCACGGCCCTGCCGGAGCCTCTGGCGGCTGGAGGAGACGGAGCAGAGGGTGGCGGAATGGAGCCGCCGGCCGTTCGACCTGGAGACAGGGCCGGTGTTCCGCGCCTCCCTGCTGCGCCTGGGGGAGCGGGAGCACAGGCTCCTCCTGAACGTCCACCACATCGCCTCCGACGGCTGGTCGAACGGCATCCTCACGCACGAGCTGGGAGAGCTGTACCAGGCGTTCGCCGCCGGCCGCCCCTCGCCCCTGCCGGAGCTGCCCATGCAGTACGGGGACTACGCGGCCTGGCAGCGGCGCTGGCTCTCGGGAGACGCCCTGGAGCAGCGGCTCGCCTTCTGGCGCGATCGCCTGGGCACGGACCCCGAGCCCCTGGAGCTGCCGGCGGACCGGCCGCGGCCGGCCGTGCAGAGCGGCCGCGGCGCCGTGGTGCGCCGGAGCCTGCCGGCGGCCTTCGGGAGCCGCCTGGAGCGGCTGGCGCGGACCCGGGGAGCCACTCCCTTCATGGCCTTCCTGGCCGCCTTCCAGACCCTGATCCACCGCTACACGGGGCGCGAGGACGTGACCGTGGGCACACCCGTGGCCGGCCGCGACCGGGTGGAGGTGGAGGGCCTGATCGGCTGCTTCGTGAACACCCTGCCCCTGCGCACGGACCTGTCGGGAGACCCGTCCTTCCTGGAGCTGCTGGAACGGGTCCAGGAAACGGCGCTGTCCGCCTTCGTCCACCAGGAGCTGCCCTTCGAGCGCCTGGTCGAGGAGCTGGTCTCCGGCCGCGACCTGTCACGCACGCCCATCTGCCAGGTGGCGTTCATCCTCCAGCACGACGCGGCCACGGTGCCGGCGTTCGGCCCGGAGCTGCGGGTGGAGCTGGAGCGGAGCCACCACGACACCGCCAAGTTCGACCTGGCCCTCTTCTTCGGCCGGTTCGAGCGGGAAGCGGAGGTCATGGCCGAGTACACCACCGACCTCTTCGAGGCCGCCACGGTGGAGCGCCTGCTCGGCCACCTGGGCATCCTCATCGAAGGGGTCGAAGAAGACCCGGGCTTGTTCCTCTCGGAGCTGCCCCTGCTCTCCGCGGCGGAGCAGGCCCAGCTCCTGGCCTGGAACGAGGCGACCCGGCGCGAGCGTCCCGAGGAGCTGGTGGGCTCGACCCTCCACGGCCTGTTCGAGGCCCAGGCGCGGCGAACCCCAGAGGCCACCGCCCTGATAGTGGGCGAGGAGCGGCTGAGCTACACCGGGCTGGAGGAGCGGGCCGAGACGCTGGCGCGCCACCTGCGCGGGCTGGGGGTCGGCCCGGAGGTGGGGGTGGGCATTTTCCTGCCGCGCGAAACCGGGCTGGTGGTGGCCCTGCTGGCCACGCTCAAGGCGGGCGGGTTCTACGTACCGCTCGACCCGGCCTACCCGGTCGAGCGCGTGGGGTTCATGCTGGAGGACAGCCGGTGTGCCGTGGTTTTGACGAGCACGGACCTGCACGGACGGGTCCACGGACTGGCACGGACGGTCTTGTTGGATGAGGAGCTGCCGGTGGGGCCCGCGGGTGCGGAGGTGGGGGCGGGCTCGGGCAACCTGGCCTACCTCATTTACACCTCGGGCTCCACGGGGCGGCCCAAGGCGGTGGCCATCGAGCACAGGAGCGCCGTGGCCATGGTGCTGTGGTCGCGCCGGGAGTACTCGGATCTCGAGCTTTCGGGCGTGCTGGCCGCGACCTCGATCACCTTCGACATGTCGGTGTTCGAGATCTTCGCTCCCCTGGCCTGGGGCGGCACCGTGATCCTCGCCGAGAACGCCCTCGCCCTCCCCGGATTGCCAGCCAGGAACGAGGTGCGGGTGGTCGACACCGTGCCCTCGGCCATGGCCGAGCTGGTCCGCATGGGCGGCGTACCACCCTCCGTGGTGACGGTGAACCTCGGCGGCGAGGCCATCCCCCGCGTCCTGGCCGACCAGGTCTACGGGGTGCCGGGGATCGAGCGCCTCTACAACGTCTACGGCCCCTCGGAGGACACGACGTTCTCCACCTGGGCCCTGGTCGAGCGGGAATCCGAGCGGGGAGTCTCCATCGGCCGGCCCCTCGACGGCGAGCAGGCCTGGGTGGTGGACCGGCACCTCAATCCCACTCCCGTGGGTGTGCCGGGCGAGCTGTACCTGGCCGGCGAGGGGCTGGCGCGGGGCTACCTGGGCCGGCCGGACCTGACGGCGGAGCGCTACGTCCCCGATCCCTTCGCGACCGTTCCGGGTGCCCGCATGTACCGGGTCGGCGACCTCGTGCGCTACCGGCCGGACGGCGAGCTGGAGTTCCTGGGCCGGCTCGACCACCAGGTGAAGATCCGCGGCTTCCGCGTCGAGCTGGGCGAGGTGGAGGAAGCGCTGAGGCGGCTGCCGGGAGTCGAGGCCGCCGTAGTCCTGGCCCGCGCGACCTCTTCGGACAAGGCCCTGGCGGCCTATGTGGTGCCGCGCCTGGAGGTGACTGCGGGGGCGGGGGCCCTGCGGGACGGCCTGCGGGCGAAGCTGCCGGAGTACATGGTGCCCTCGGCGTTCGTCTTCCTCGACGCCCTGCCCCTGACCCCCAACGGCAAGGTGGACCGCCGCGCCCTCGCGCAGCTCCAGCCGGAGACCGGGCAGCCGGAGGGCGAGCAGTACGCCGCGCCCCGCGGCCCGGTCGAGGAGGCCGTGGCCGAGATCGCCGCCAGCCTCCTGGAGCTGGAACGGATGGGCCGGGATGACGACTTCTTCCACCTCGGCGGCCACTCGCTGCTGGCCGCGCGGCTGGTGGCGCGCATCCGCGAGCTGTTCGGGGTCGACCTGTCGCTGCGGGCCGTGTTCGAGACACCCACGGTGGAGGGCCTCGCCCGGCGCATCGAGGAGATCCTGGGCTCCGCGTCCTCGCCGCAGGCGCCGCCGCTCCTCGCCCAGGAGCGGCAAGAGGCTGCGCCGGCTTCGTTCGCCCAACAGCGGATCTGGTTCGTCGACCGCCTGCGGCGTGGCTCAGATAGTTCTGGCGCTTACAACATGCCCTCCGTCTTCCGCCTCCACGGCCCCCTCCGGCCCGAGGTGCTGGGCGAGGCCGTCAACGAGATCGTGCGCCGCCACGAGGTGCTGCGCACCGTCTTCGCCATGGAGGACGGCCAGCCCGTCCAGGCCGTCCGGCCGTTCCTGCCCTGGACCCTGCCGGTGGTGGAGCTGGAGGCCGGCGCCGAAGCCGGGCATCTGGTGAAGGAGTGGAGCCGGCAGCCGTTCGACCTGGAGAGCGGCCCCGTGTTCCGCGCCCTGCTGCTCCGGCTCTCGGAACGCGAGCACCTGCTGCTCCTCAACGTCCACCACATCGCCTCGGACGGCTGGTCGAGCGGCATCCTGGTCCGGGAGCTGGGCGCCCTCTATCAGGCCTTCGCCGCCGGCCGGCCTTCGCCGCTGCCGCCGCTCCCCGTCCAGTACGCGGACTATGCCATCTGGCAGCGCGGCTGGCTGCAGGGCGAGGTACTGGAGGAGCAGCTCGGCTTCTGGCGCTCGCGTCTGGGCATGGACCCGGAGCCCCTGGAGCTGCCGGCGGACCGCCAGCGGCCGGCCGTGCAGAGCGGGCGTGGCTCCGTCGAGCGGCACAGCCTCGCCCCGGGCGTGGGCGGCCGCCTGGAGCGGCTGGCCCAGGCGCTGGGCGCCACCCCCTTCATGGCCTGGCTGGCCGCCTTCCAGACGCTGCTGCACCGGTACACGGGCCGCGCCGGCCTGTCGATCGGCACCCCGGTGGCGAACCGCGGCCACGTCGAGGTCGAGGGCCTGATCGGCTGCTTCGTCAACACGCTGGTGCTGCGCACGGACCTGTCGGGAGACCCGTCCTTCCCCGAGCTGCTGGAGAGGGTCCGGGAAACGTCGCTGTCGGCCTTCGAGCACCAGGAGCTGCCCTTCGAGCGCCTGGTCGAGGAGCTGGTCCCCGGCCGGGACCTGTCCCGGACTCCCCTCGCCCAGGTGGCCTTCGCCCTCCAGCAGGAAGCGACTGCGATCCCGAAGCTCGGCCCGGAGCTGCGGGTGGAGCTGGAGGCCGGCCACAGCGGCACCGCCAAGTTCGACCTCGCCCTGTTCCTGGGCCGGTTCGGAGACACGGTGAGCCTGCTGGCCGAGTACAGCACGGACCTCTTCGAGAGCGCCACCGTCCGGCGCCTGCTCGGCCACCTGGGCGCCCTGGTCGAGGGGATCGAGGAGCACCCGGAGGCCCGGCTGTCGGAGCTGCCCCTGCTCGGCGAAGCGGAGCGCGCGCAGCTCGTGGCCTGGAACGAGGAAACCCGGCGGGAACGGCCCGAGGAGCTGGTGGGATCGACCCTCCACGGCTTGTTCGAGGCCCAGGTGGAGCGCACCCCGGAGGCAATCGCACTGATTGCTGGTGAGGAGCGTCTGAGCTACGCCGCCCTGAACGCGAGGGCCGGGGAGCTGGCGCGCCACCTCAGGGCGCTGGGCGTGGGGCCGGAGGCGGGGGTGGGCATTTTCCTGCCACGCGAAACCGGGCTGGTGGTGGCCCTGCTGGCCACGCTCAAGGCGGGCGGGTTCTACGTGCCGCTCGACCCGGCCTACCCGGCCGAGCGCGTGGGGTTCATGCTGGAGGACAGCCGGTGCACGGTGGTGTTGACGAACACGGACTTGCACGGACGGGTCCACGGACTAGCACGGACGGTTCTGTTGGATGAGGAGCTGCCAGGGGGGCCTGCGGGTGCGGAGGTAGGGGCGGGCTCGGGCAACCTGGCCTACCTCATTTACACCTCGGGCTCCACGGGGCGGCCCAAGGCGGTGGCCATCGAGCACAGGAGTGCCGTGGCCATGGTGCTCTGGTCGCGCCAGGAGCTCTCGGACCTGGAGCTGTCGGGCGTGCTGGCCTCCACTTCGATCACCTTCGACATGTCGGTGTTCGAGATCTTCGCTCCCCTGGCCTGGGGCGGCACCGTGATCCTCGCCGAGAACGCCCTCGCCCTCCCCGGATTGCCAGCCAGGAACGAGGTGCGGGTGGTCGACACCGTGCCCTCGGCCATCGCCGAGCTGATCCGCATGAACGGCGTGCCGCCTTCCGTGGTGACGGTGAACCTCGGCGGCGAGCCCGTCCCCCGCGCCCTGGCGGACCGGGTCTACGCCCTGCCGGGGGTCGAGCGCCTCTACAACGTCTACGGCCCCTCGGAGGACACCACCTTCTCCACCTGGGCCCTGATCGAGCGCCGGTCCGAACGCGCGCCCTCGATCGGCCGGCCCCTGGACGGCGAGCAGGCCTGGGTGGTGGACCGCCACTTCAACCTCATGCCCGTGGGCGTGCCGGGCGAGCTGTACCTGGCGGGCGAGGGGCTGGCGCGAGGGTACCTGGACCGTCCCGATCTGACGGCGGAGCGCTACATCCCCGATCCCTTCTCCGGTGTCCGCGGGGTCCCAGGATCTCGCATGTACCGGGTGGGTGACCTCGTGCGCTACCGGCCGGACGGCGAGCTGGAGTTCCTGGGCCGGCTCGACCATCAGGTCAAGATCCGCGGCTTCCGCGTCGAGCTGGGCGAGGTCGAAGAGACCCTCAGCCGGCTGCCCGGGGTGGAGGCCGCCGTGGTGCTGGCCCGCGAGGGCTCGCTCGCGGCGTATGTGGTGCCGCGCCTGGAGGTGACTGCGGGGGCGGGGGCGGGGGCCCTGCGGGACGGGCTGCGGGCGAAGCTGCCGGAGTACATGGTGCCCACGGCATTCGTCTTCCTCGATGCCCTGCCCCTCACCCCCAACGGCAAGGTGGACCGCCGCGCCCTGGCGAAGCTGCCCCTGGATGCCGGTCCCCTAGAGGACGGCGGGTACGTGGCGCCCCGCAACCCGGTGGAGGAGCAGATGGCGGAGATCTGGGCGGACGTCCTGGGCATCGAGAAGGTCGGCATCCACGACACCTTCTGGGACCTCGGAGGCCACTCCCTGCTGGCCACCCGGGTCCTCTCCCGCCTCTACGGATCCCTCGGAGTGGAGCTGCCCCTGCAGACCCTCTTCGAGCACCCCACCGTCGCCGAGCTCGCCGAAGCCATGGGCCGGTCCCTCCTGACCACGGGAGGCGAAGAGGTGGACCGGTTCCTCGCGGATCTCGAAGGGCTTTCGGAAGAGGAGCTCCAGGAGCTTCTCCGGCAACAGAGCCTGTGAGCAAATATTACTATCAAGACGGCTAAAAGACGATAGAAATCCAGTAGCCATCCACGAGCCGTAAATTTCTCTTTCCCTCTTTGTCCCGTTCTCGCCTGGAGCCCCCACCTTATGGATGGACGCTCATATAGGGGAACCTCCTCCGCCTCCCAAGGACACCCAGGTGGACCTCAGGGGAGCTTTGTCCCCGGGCGGAGCCATATCCAGACGGAACGACGACATGAGCAGCGACGAAACACCCAAGCGGGCCAGCGATCTTTCTCCGGAGAAGCTGGCGCTCCTCGTCATGAGGATGAAGAAGAAGAAAGACGCGGAGGCTGCCCAGCAGGGGGGAGGCGGGGCCATTGCCCGGCGTCCCGCTGGCGGGCCGCCGCCTCTCTCCTTCGCGCAGCAGCGCCTCTGGCTGCTGGACCGCCTGGAGCCCGGCACCTCGGCCTACAACATGCCGAGCCCCGCCCGCCTCCTGGGGAGCCTCGACCGGAGTGTGCTCGCGCGGGCCCTGAACGAGATCCTGCGCCGCCACGAGTCGCTACGCACCCGCTTCACGTCTTTCGACGGCGTGCCGGCCCAGGTCATCGAGCCGCCCGCCGAGACCTTCCCTCCCCATGGTGGACCTCGCCGGCCTGTCCAGGCTGGATGCCCGGGAGGAGGGGGAACGCCTGCTCGCCGCTGAGGTGAAGACCCCGTTCGACATCGAACGGGGACCGCTCTACCGGTTCATCCTCGTGCGACCTCCACTCCGGCGAGCACCTGCTGCTGCTGGACATCCACCACACCGTCTCGGACGGCTGGTCGCTGGGCCTCTTCTTCCGCGAGCTGGCGGCCTCTACGCGGCCTTCCTCGGGGGCGAGTCCGTCGCCCTTGCCGGAGCTGCCCATCCAGTACGCCGACTTCGCCGTCTGGCAGCGCGAGTGGCTCCAGGGCGCCGTGCTGGAGGAGCAGCTCGCCTACTGGCGCGAGCAGCTCGCCGGCAGCCCGCCGGCCCTGGAGCTGCCTACGCGACCGGCTGCGCCCGGCCGTGCAGACCCACCGCGGGCGAAGTCCTGCGCACCGGGCTCCCGGAGAGCCTGACCGTGGCCCTGCGCGAGCTGTCCCGGCGTGAGGGGGCCTCGCCTGTTCATGACCCTTCTGGCCGGCTTCTAGCTGCTGCTCTCCCGGCTCACGGGCCAGGAGGACGTGGTGGTGGGCTCGCCGAGCGCCGGCCGCGCGCCGGGTGGAGACCGAAGGGCTGATCGGCCTGTTCCTCAACACCCTCGTGCTGCGCGCGGACCTCTCGGGCGACCCCGACCTTCCGCGAGCTGCTCGGCCGGGTCAAGGACGACGGTGCTCGGACGCCTACCGCTACCAGGAGGTGCCCTTCGAGAAGCTGCTGGAGGAGCTGCAGCCCGAGCGCGTAGCTCAGCCGCACGCCCTTCTTCCAGGTGCTCTTCAACATGGTCAGCCTGCCCGAGGCGAGCCTGGCCCTGCCGGGGCTCCAGATCGAGTCGGTGCCCCTGCCGGAGCCCGACTCGAAGTTCGACTTCACCCTCTACGTCCAGGAGCAGGCGGACGCCGTCCGCATCAACCTGGTGTACAACGCCGACCTCTTCGACCGCGAGCGCATGGAGGAGATGCTGCGCCAGCTCGAAGCGCGTGCTGGCGCAGGCGGCCGCCGACGCCGGAGGCGAGCATCGGCGAGCTCTCGCTGGTGACGCCCGCGGCCGCGTGCCCTGCTGCCCGACCCGGCGGCCGCCGCTGGGCGGCGAGTGGCATGGGGCCGGTCCACGAGGCGCTCACGCGCGGCAGCGGCCCGCTTCCCCGCGCGGCCGGCGGTGGTGGGCTGGCGCGAGCACGAGGTCTGGACCTACGCCGAGCTGGAGGCGCGAGCGAACCAGCTCGCACACTGGCTGCAGCTCGAGCGGAGTCCAGACGGGGGACATGGTGGCGGTCTGGGCCCACCGCAGCGCCTCCCTGGTCTGGGCCGTCCTGGGCACGCTCAAGGCGGGCGCGGCCTTCATGATCCTCGATCCCGCCTACCCCGTCGACCGCGCCTGCTCGACTACCTGCGCATCGGCCGTCCCACGCGCCTGGCTCGCCGTGCCGAGGCGCCGCCGCCGCCGCCGGCGAGGTGGCGGCCGGGCTGCCGTCCCTGCGCCTGGAGCTGCCGCCGCTGCCGTCGGTCCCGGCGCATTTCCTCGCCGGCTTCCCGACCACGGACCCCGGGCGTCGCCATCGGAGCCGGACGACGCGGCCGTGCCTCACGTTCACCTCGGGCTCGACCGGCAAGCCCAAGGGGGTGGTCGGCCGGCACGGCCCGCTCACCCACTTCTATCCCTGGATGGGGGAGCGCTTCGGCCTGTGCGCGGACGACCGGTTCGGCATGCTCTCGGCGCTCTCGCACGACCCGCTGCAGCGCGACCTCTTCACGCCGCTCTGGTTCGGCGCCGCGATCGTGCGTGCCCGAACCCGAGCGGATCGGCGCGCCCGGCTATCTGGCGGGTGGCTGCGGCGCGAGCGGAGTGACGCGTGCTCCACCTGACGCCGGCCATGATGGAGATGGTGCATCGACTCGCCGAGAACGGGCCCGAGGCGCACCGGAGCTGCCGTCCCTGCGCCGCGCCTTCGTGGTGGGCGACCTGCTCAAGAAGGCCGACGTCGAGCGCCTGCAGCGGCTGGCGCCCGGCGCTCGTCCTGCGTCAACCTCTACGGCTCGACCGAGACGCAGCGCTCGGTCTCCTTCTTCGCGGTGCCCCGGCCGGAGACGCCGGACGCGGCCGCCTCGGCACGGAGGTCCTGCCGCTGGGCCGCGGCATGGAGGGCGTGCCAGCTCCTGGTCCTCAACCGGGCGGGCCGGCCTGGCCGGGGTCGGCGAGGTCGGGCGAGATCTACATGCGCAGCCGCCACCTCGCGCGCGGCTATCTCGGCGACGAGGCGCTGACGGCCGAGCGGTTCCTGGCCAATCCCTTCGGCAGCCGAGCCCGGGCGACCGGGTCTACCGGACCGGCGACCTCGGGCGCTACCTGCCGGACGGCGACGTCGAGTTCGCCGGCCGGGCCGACTTCCAGGTCAAGCTCCGCGGCTTCCGCATCGAGCTGGGCGAGATCGAGGCGGCGCTGGCGCGCTTCCCGGGGTCGCGCGAGTGCGTGGTCGATCGTGCGCGGAGGACCGGCCGGGCGACCGCCGGCTGGTCGGCCTATCTCGTGGCGGCGCGGCGCCGCGCCCTGGCCGCGCGACCTGCGCGCCTTCCTGGCCGCGCGGCTGCCGGACTACATGGTGCCGTCGGCGTTCGTGACGCTGCCGGCCCTGCCGCTGACCCGCACGGGCAAGGTGGACCGCCGGGCCCTGCCGGCCGCCGGTGCGTGAGGAGCGCCGCGAAGCAGACCGAGGTCGCCGGAGACGAGCCCGGTCGAGGAGCTGCTGGCCGGCATCTGGGCCGACCTGCTCGGGCGTCTCGAAGGTGGCGCCGCACGACAGCTTCTTCGAGCTGGGCGGGCACTCGCTGCTCGCCACGCGGATGATCTCGCGGGTCCGCGCAGTGCTCGGCGTGGAGCCCTGCCGCTGCGCGCCCTCTTCGAGGAGCCCACGCTGGCCGGCTTCGCCGCTGCTGGCCGAGCGGGCGCGGCGCGCAGGAGTGGCTCCGCCAGCCGCCGCCGCTCGTGCCGGTGCCGCGCGACGGCGCGCTGCCGCTCTCGTTCTCCCAGCAGCGGCTCTGGTTCCTGGACCGGCTCGAGCCCGGGAGCTTCGCCTACAACCTGGCGGGCGGCGTGCGCCTCGGAGGGCACGCTCGACGTCGCGGCTCTGACCGCGGCCTCGACGGAGATCGTCCGCCGCCACGAGTCGCTGCGCACCAGCTTCGTCGACCGACGAGGGCGAGCCGTGGCAGTGGTCGATCCTCCGGAGCCCGCTCCGCTCCTCTGCCGGTCGTCGACCTCTCCGGCCTGCCGGCCGAGGAGCGGGAGGCGGAGACGCTCCGCGCTCGCCACCGCCGAGGCGCGGCGGCCGTTACGACCTCGCCCGCGGGCCGCTTGCTGCGCTGCACCCTGCTGCGGCTGGGCGAGCGGCGAGCACGCCCTCCTCGTCGGCATGCACCACATCGTCTCCGACGGCTGGTCGCTGGGCGTCTTCGTGCGCGAGCTGGGCGCGCTCTACCGGCCTTCGCCGCAGGCTCGCCGTCCCCGTTGCCCGAGCTGCCGGTCCAGTACGCCGACTTCGCCGCCTGGCAGCGGCAGTGGCTGAGCGGCGAGGTGCTGGAGGAGCAGCTCGCCTGGTGGAAGCGGCCAGCTCGCCGGCGCGCCGCAGGTGCTGGAGCTGCCCACTCGACCGGCCGCGCCCGGCCGTGCAGAGCTACCGCGGCGGCCAGGTCTTCTTCGGCGTGGAGCCCGGGCTGGCGGCCCGCCTGGAGGCCGTGGCCGCGCCGGCTCGGCGTCACGCCGTTCATGATCCTGCTCGCCGCGTTCGCCGTGCTCCTGCTCCCGCTACTGGCGGCCAGCGCGACGTGGTGCGTCGGCACGCCCGATCGCCAACCGCGGCCACGCCGAGGTGGAGGACCTGATCGGCTTCTTCGCCAACACCCTGGCGCTGCGCGTCGACCTGGACAGCCTGGGCGGCGATCCGGCGTTCGACGACGCTGGCCCGCCGGGTGCGGGAGATGGCCCTGGGCGCCTACGCCCACCAGGACCTCCCCTTCGAGCAGCTGGTGGACGAGCTGCAGCCGGAGCGCGACCTGAGCCACTCGCCCGTGTTCCAGGTCATGCTCGCGCTGCAGAACCTGCCCGTCACCCGGCTGGACCTGCCGGGGCTCACGCTCTCGCCGCTGGCGTGGAGACCGGCCGGGCGCAGTTCGATCTCTCTGCTCTGCTCCTGCAGCCCGCCCAGACGGCGGTCTCGCTGGCGCGCCTGGAGTACGCCGCCGACCTGTTCGACGCCGCCACGGCCGAGCGCCTGCTCGTCCACTGGCGCACCCTGCTGGCGGGGCATCGCGGACGATCCCGTGCGCGGCGGCTCTCGGAGCTGCCGCTGCTCGCCGAGGCCGAGCGCCAGGAGCTGCTGGCGGCCGGCAACGACACCGCGGCCGAGATCCCCGGGCTCTGCGTGCACCAGCTGTTCGAGGCCACGGCGGCGCGGAGCGGCCCGGCGCCGTGGCCGTCTCCTTCGAGGGTGCGAGCCTCACCTACGGCGAGCTGAACGCCCGGGCCAACCGGCTGGCCCACGCCCTGCGCCGGCTGGGCGTCGGGCCGGACGTGCCTGGTGGCGGCTCTGCCTGGAGCGCTCGCCGGACATGCTCGTCGCCCTCCTGGGCGTGCTCAAGGCGGGCGGCGCCTACGTGCCGCTCGATCCCGCCTACCCGGCGACCGCATCGCCTGGGTGCTGGAGGACAGCCGGTGCCGGTGCTGCTCACCCAGGCGTCCCTCCTCGCGGAGTTGGAGGGGCTCCAGGGGCATGGAGCACGGATCGTCGACCTGGACGCCATCCCGGAGAGCAGCACCGAGAACCCGCCGCCGCTCGCCGGCCCCGAGAACCTGGCCTACGTCATCTACACCTCGGGCTCGACCGGCCGTCCCAAGGGGGTCGAGGTGCGCCAGCGCGGCGCCGTCAACTTCCTGGCCTCCATGGCGCGGCGGCCCGGGCTCGGAGCCGGGCGACGTGCTGGTGGCCGTCACCACCATCTCCTTCGACATCGCCGTGCTGGAGCTGTTCCTGCCGCCTCATGATGGGCGCCCGCATCGAGCTGGTGAGCCGCGAGACGGCCGTGGACGGCAACCGGCTGGCGGCGCGTCATCGCGGACTCCGGCGCCACGGTCATGCAGGCCACGCCCGCCACGTGGCGCCTGCTGCTCGAAGCCGGCTGGACGGGCGCCCCGGGGCTCAAGGTGCTGTGCGGCGGCGAGGCCCTGCCGCCCGACCTCGCCGGCGAGCTCCTGGCGCGCGTGGGCTCGCTGTGGAACGTCTACGGCCCCACCGAGACCACGGTCTGGTCCGCCGTCCATCCGGTCTTGAAGGCTGCTGGCGCAGATACCGCAGGCACCGACAGGCGGCCCGTCCCCATCGGCAAGCCGATCGCCAACACGTCGATCTACCTGCTCGACCGCAACCTGGAGCCGGTGCCCCGGGGCGCCGCGGGCGAGCTGTACATCGGCGGCGAGGGCCTGGCCCGCGGCTACCTGGGCCGGCCCGGACCTCACGGCCGAGCGCTTCGTCCCCGATCCCTTCGGCGCCTCCGGGCGAGCCGCCTGTACCGCACGGGCGACCTCGCCCGCTACCTCCAGGACGGCAACGTCGAGTTCCTGGGCCGCGTGGACCACCAGGTCAAGATCCGCGGCTTCCGCATCGAGCTGGGGGAGATCGAGTCCGTGCTCTCCGCGCGAGCCCTCGGTGCGCGAGTGCGCCGTGGTGGTGCGCGAGGACGTGCCGGGCACGAAGCGCCTGGCGGCCTACCTGGTGCCGGAGGGCGAATTGCCCGCCCCCGCCGAGCTGCGCACCGCTCTGTCGGCCAAGCTCCCCGAGTACATGGTGCCGCAGGTCTTCGCGTCCCTGCCGGCCCTGCCCCTGACCCCCAACGGCAAGGTGGACCGCAAGGCCCTGGGCCGCCTCCCCGCGCCGGAGGGGGCGGGCGCCGCCGGCCGCGAGTACGTGGCGCCGCGCAACCCGGCGGAGGAGATCCTCGCCGAGGTCTGGGCCGAGGTGCTCCACCTGGAACGGGTGGGCGTCCACCGACAACTTCTTCGAGCTGGGCGGCGATTCGATCCTCACCATCCAGGTGGTGGCCCGCTGCAAGAAGCGCGGGCTCCGGTTCGTCCCCCGCCAGCTCTTCCAGCACCAGACGGTCGCCGCCCTGGCCGCGGTGGCGGAGATGGAGGCCCAGCCGGAGACGGTCGCGGTCACCGGCCCCGTGCCCCTGACACCCGCCCAGGCCCTCCTCCTCCAGGCCGGCGGCCCCACCTTCGAGCGCTGGAGCCAGGCCCTCCTGCTGGAGATGCCGGCCGGCCTGAATGCCGGAGCCCTGGAACAGGCCCTGAACGGGCTCGCCGCCCGGCACGACGCGCTGCGGCTGCGGTTCATCCCCCGGGAGGACGGCACCTGGAGCCAAAGGGTCCTCGACCCCGGCGATCCCGCCGCCCGCCTCCCCCTGGAGCGGATCGCCGGACCGGCGGCCGAGCCCCTTCTCGACGCGGTGCGCGGCGGCATCGATCTCGTCACGGCCCCGCTGCAGGCCGCCCTGTTCTCTGCTCCGGGCGGGCCGGACCTCCTGCTGCTCGCGGCCCATCCCATGGTCCTGGACGCCCGGTCCTTCCAGGTCCTGGCCGAAGACCTGGAGGGTGCAGATCCCGGACCGGCGCCCTCGGTCCGGTCCTTCCGGAGCCTGGCCCTGGCGATGGCGGGCCTCAGCCGGTCTCAGCCGGCCGCGGGTGATCCCGAGGCCAGGACGGAGGAGGCGGCCGCCACGCTCTGGGTCGGCCTCGACCCGGACGAGACGCGGGGCCTGCTCGCGGACGTGTCCCAGGCGTACGGGAACACGGTCGAAGAGGTCCTGCTCGCGGCGCTCACCGAGGCCTGGACGGGCTGGAGCGGTGCCCGGGAGCTCGGGATCGAAGTCGAAAGAGCCGTCCCCGAAGGGTCCCGCACCGTGGGGTGTCTCGATATCTCCGGGCCGGTGCACCTAGAGGGGAAGCGCGTGCCAGGGGACCTGCTCAAGGGTGTGAAGGAGCAGCTTCGCAGCTTCTCCCTGGGACAGGAGTCCCTGGCGCAGCCGGTGCCCGACCTGGGATTGCGATGGATTGGTGAGCGCGGCGAGTGGCTGTCCCCCCGGCGGGATCCCGGTGCTTCGCGGCGTCATCTGCTGGACGTGGAAGGCTCGGTTTCAGGCGGCCGCCTGCGCGTTGCCTGGACCTACAGCACTCGGACCTACCGGCGCGACGCCGTCCAGGCGCTGGCCGAGTGGTTCCTGCGCTCCCTCCGCTCCCTGATCCAGCACTGCCAGTCGCCGGAGGCCGGCGGGTTCACCCCCTCCGACTTCCCGGTCGCGGGCCTGAGCCAGGAGGATCTCGACGATCTCCTGGCCGAGCTGTCGTAGCCGTACCCATCGAGGAAAGGTGAGATGAGTAAGCAGAATGCCGTTGAGGACATCTATCCACTCTCTGCCTCGCAGCAGGGAATGCTCTTCCATCTCCTCTTCGCGGAGGAGAAGGGTCAGGTCTACTTCGACCAGTACGTCTCGACGCTGGCGGGTCCCCTGGACGTGGCCGCCTTCCGTCAGGCCTGGAGCCGGGCCCTGGAGCGCCATCCGGCCCTGCGCACCCAGTTCATCTGGGAACGCCGCGAGCAGCCGCTCCAGGTGGTGCGCCGCGACGCCGACCTGCCCTGGCTGGAGCACGACTGGAGCCATCTGCCGGAGGCGGAGCGCGAGGAGCGGCTCGCCGCCTTCCTGCGCGAGGACCACGACCTCGGCTTCGATCTCGGCAAGCCGCCCCTGATGCGCATCGCCGTGATCCGCTGGGCGCGACGACGTCCACAAGCTCGTCTGGAGCTTCCACCACCTGGTGATGGACGGCTGGTCCATGGGCCTCGTGCTCGCCGACGCCTTCGCCTTCTACCGGGAGCTGCGCGCGGGCCGCGAGGTCGAGCTGGCGCCGCCGCGCCCCTACCGCGACTACATCGCCTGGCTGCAGCGCCAGGACCCCGCCAAGGCGGAGGCCTTCTGGCGGCGCACGCTCGCCGGCTTCGACGACCGCCAACCCGCTGCCCTTCGACGGCACGGGAGCCGGCGGCGATCCCACGGGCTGGGTGACCCGGGAGGCCTCCGCTGGACGTGCCGGCCGACGTGGCCGCGGCCCTGCGGACGCTGGCGCGCAGCCACCAGATCACGCTCAACACCCTCTTCCAGGGCGCCTGGGGCCTGCTGCTCGGCCGCTATGCCGGCAGCAGCGACGTGGTCTTCGGCGCCATCGTCTCGGGCCGGCCGCCCGAGATCGAGGGCGTGGAGCCGATGGTGGGCCTGTTCATCAACGTCCTGCCCGCGCGGGTGGACGCCGGCCCGGACCAGCCCGTGATGCCCTGGCTCAAGGCGCTCCAGGAGCAGCAGATCGAGCAGCGGGAGCACGAGCACTACGCCGCTCGACCAGGTCCATGGCCTGGAGCGAGGCGGCCGCGCAAGGGCGCGCTGTTCGAGACCGTGCTGGTGTTCGAGAACTACCCCGTCGACGCCCTGCGCCAGGGGGCTTCGGACATGGGACTGGAGGTCCGGGAGGCCCACCTCTCCGAGTCGGGCAACTTCCCCCTCACGCTCTTCGCCCTGCCCAAGAGCAGCGGGGTGGAGCTGCGCCTCAACTACCACTGGACCCGCGTCAGCGCGGAATCGGCGGAGCGGATCCTGGCGCATCTCCTGACGCTGCTGCGGAGCCTTGTGGCGCACCCTGAGAGCCGGCTGGGGGACCTCCAGATCCTGGCTGGAGAGGAGCGCCAGGAGCTGCTGGCCGCCGGCCGCGGTCCGGTCCGGGAGGATCAGGAAGCCGCGATCCACCGCCTCTTCGAGGAGCAGGCGGCGCGGACGCCCGGCGCCTCCGGCCCTGGAGACCACGGCGGGAGCCCGCCTCACCTACGGCGAGCTGGCGGACCGGGCCGGCCGGCTTGCGCGCCACCTGCGGAGCCTGGGCGTGGGACCGGAATCGATCGTGGGCCTCTGCGTCGAGCGCTCGCCCGAGATGGTGGTCGGCATGCTGGGCGTGCTCGAGGCGGGCGGCGCCTACCTGCCGCTCGATCCGGCCTATCCCGCGGAGCGGCTGGCCTTCATGCTGGAGGACTCCGGCGCCCGCTGGTGCTCACCCAGGAGCGCCTGGCGTCCAACCTCCCCGCCTCAGCGCCCCAGGTCGTGCTCCTGGATGCGGACTGGCCTGAGACCCGTGAGGCGCTGCCCGAGGTCGATCCCCGGCACCCGGCCTACGTCATCTACACCTCGGGCTCGACGGGCCGCCCCAAGGGCGTGCTGGTTCCCCACTCGTCCCTGGTCAACTACGTCCGCCATGCCGGCGACGCCTACGGCATCGGCGCCGGCGACCGGGTGCTGCAGTTCGCCTCGATGAGCTTCGACACCAGCGCCGAGGAGATCTACCCCTGCCTGACCGGCGGCGGCACGCTGGTGCTGCGCGACGACGAGATGGCGGGCTCGCTCGACCGCTTCAGCCGCGAGATCGAGCGCTTGGGGATCACGGTGCTCGACCTGCCCACGGCCTACTGGCACGAGCTGGTGGCCGAGCTGGCGGCGGGTACCGGACGGACCTGACCATTCCTGAGCGCCTGCGGCTGGTGATCCTCGGCGGCGAGGAGGCGCAGGCGGACCGGCTGGCCGCCTGGCGCGAGCGGGTGGGCGAGCGGGTCCGGCTGTTCAACACCTACGGCCCCACCGAGGCCACCATCGTCACCACCCGGCGCGACCTGACCGCACGGCGCGGCTGGCCAGCCGACGCTGCCGATCGGCCAGGCCGTGCCCAACGCCCGCGCCTACGTGCTGGACCGCGAGCCTGGACCTGGTGCCGGCCGGCGTGGTGGGCGAGCTGCTACCTCGGCGGCGCCGGCCTGGCCCGCGGCTATCTGGGCCGCCCGGACCTGACCGCCGAGCGCTTCGTGCCCGACCCGTTCGCCACGGAGCGGAGGCAGCCGCCTCTATCGCACGGGCGACCTTGCCCGGCTGCTGCCCGACGGCGACCTGGAGTTCCGCGGCCGGGCCGACGATCAGGTCAAGGTCCGCGGCTTCCGCATCGAGCTGGGCGAGATCGAATCGGCCCTGCGCCGCCAGCCCGGCGTGCGCGACGCCGTGGTGGTGGCCCGGGAGGATGCTCCGGCCAGAAGCGCCTCGTGGCCTACGTGGTCCCGGCCAGCGAGCCGGCTCTGACCGCCAGCGAGCTGCGTCAGGCCCTGAAGGAGCTCCTGCCCGACTACATGGTCCCCTCGGCCTTCGTGGTCCTCGACGCGCTGCCGCATGACGCCCAGCGGCAAGGTGGACCGGCGGGCCCTGCCGGCGCCCGACGCCAGTACGGCCGGAGCTGGACTCCTCCTACATCGCCGCCGCGCAACGCCCGTCGAGGAGATGCTGGCCGAGATCTGGAGCGACCTCCTGGGCGTCGAGCGCGTGGGCATCCACGACGACTTCTTCCAGCTGGGCGGCCACTCGCTGCTGGTGGCCAAGCTCGCGGCGCGCGTCCGCCAGGCCTTCAAGGTCGAGCTGCCGCTCGTCGAGGTGTTCAAGAACCCGACGATCGCCCAGCTCGCCGGGGCGGTCGAGAAGCCCGGCATGGCGAGCGAGCTGCCCGAGCTGCCGCCCATCCG
Organism: uncultured Acidobacteriota bacterium; assembly: GCA_963832495.1. Classification (GTDB taxonomy): domain Bacteria; phylum Acidobacteriota; class Thermoanaerobaculia; order Multivoradales; family UBA5704; genus DATARR01. Next base: position 520,471 of record CAWHUF010000011.1, read on the forward strand.
CCGGGTGCCCCGCGACGGCCGGGCGCCGCTGTCCTTCCCCCAGGAGCGCGTCTGGTTCCTCGACCAGCTCACGCCCGGCGGCAACATCGCCTACAACTTCCAGTTCACCCTCTGGTTCCGCGGTCCGCTCGACGTCGACGTGCTCGACCGCACGCTGACCGAGATCGTCCGCCGGCACGAGGTCCTGCGCACCAGCTTCCCCGCGGTCGACGGCCGGCCCGTGCAGGTGGTCCACGAGCCCTGGACGGTCGAGCTGCCCGTGATCGACCTGCGCGGATTGCCGAAGGAGCTGCGGCACGAGGAGTCGCGAGCGGCTGGTCGTCGAGATCCACCCAGACGCCGTTCGACGTCTCCCGCAGCCCCGCTGCATCCGCTGGCGGCTGCTGCGGCTGGAGGACGACCTCTGGGAGCTGGTCCAGGTGGAGCAGCACTTCGTGCACGACGGCTGGTCGTTCGGCGTGTTCCTGCGCGAGATCAAGGCGCTCTACGCCGCCTTCCTGGCGCGGCGAGCCCTCGCCGCTGCCCGAGCTGCCGGTGCAGTTCGCCGACTTCGCCGCCTGGCAGCGCGAGCTGGATGGAGGGCGCCGTCCATGGAGCGCCTCCTGGGCTTCTGGAAGAAGACGCTCGCGGGCAGCTCGCGGCGTGCTGGAGCTGCCGACCGACCGGCCGCGCCCCGACCGCCCTTCCTTCGCAGGCGACATGCAGCCTGTTCCGCCTGCCGGCCGAGCTGTACGAGGCGCTGCGCACGTTCAGCCGCCGCGAGGGCTTCACCCTCTACATGACCATGCTTGCCGGCTTCTTCACCCTGCTCCACCGCTACACCGGCCAGGAGGACATCCTCCTCGGCACCACCAACGCCAACCGGCGGGCGCGCGAGATCGAGGGGCTGATCGGCATGATCGTCAACACCCTCGTGCTGCGCGGCGAGCCTGGCGGGCGACCCGGACTTCCGCGAGCTGCTGGGCCGCGTGCGGGAGACTCAGCCTGGAGACCTACGCGCACCAGGACATGCCGTTCGAGCGGCTGGTGCAGGAGCTGCGCCCCGAGCGGCAGATCGGCCGCAACCCGCTGTTCCAGGTGATGTTCAACTTCCACGACGCCGCGATCCCCGACCTGGAGTTCGCGCGGCCTCCAGGGCGCCGTTCCGGGTGCGCGGCAACCGCTCGGCCAAGATGGACATGAACGTCATCGTGGTCCCCGCGCGCCGAGCAGCGGGTGGGCCTGGCGGCGCCAGCGAGCTGGACCAGCGCGCGGTGCTGCACTGGGAGTACAACACCGACCTGTTCGACTTCCCCACGATCGCAGCGGATGATCGGGCACTTCATGACCCTCCTCACGGGCGGCCATCGAGAACCCCAAGCTCAAGCTCTCGGAGCTGCCGCTGCTGACGGCGGGCGAGCGGCGGCAGGTGATCGAGGAGTGGAACGACACTGGCAATTTCTGAGCGCATCGGCGGCCTCCTGCACGAGCCGTTCGAGGCCCAGGCGGCCCTGGACCCCTCGCGGATGGCGGTGCGTTTCGGTGACCAGAGTCTGACCTATGGCGAGCTGAACGCCCGGGCGAACCGCCTGGCCCATGCCCTGCGCAGGCTCGGGGTCGGTCCCGAGACCCTGGTGGGCCTCTGCGTGGAGCGCTCGCTCGACATGCTGGTGCGGCCTGCTGGGCATCCTCAAGGCCGGTGGCGCCTACGTGCCGCTCGACCCCTCCTACCCGGCCGACCGGCTGGCGTACGTGGTGGAGGACGCGCGGGTGCCTGTGCTGCTGACCCAATCAGCCCTGCTCCCGCGGCTGGACTTCCAGGGCAGGGCGCAAGCTCTGGCGATCGATAACGGGTTTGAATTCGAGAGCGCGGAGAACCCCGCTCCGCTGGCCGGGCCGGAGAACCTGGCCTACGTCATCTACACGTCGGGCTCCACGGGCCGGCCCAAGGGCGTGGGCATCCCCCACCGGGCCGTGGCCAACTTCCTCACCAGCATGGCCCGGCGGCCCGGGCTGGCGGCCTCGGACACCCTGGTGGCCGTCACCACCCTGTCGTTCGACATCGCCGTGCTGGAGCTGTTCCTGCCGCTCGCGGCGGGCGCCCGAGTCGAGCTGGCGAGCCGCGAGACGGCGGCCGACGGTCCGCGTCTCGCGGAGCTTCTCGCCTCCTCCGGCGCCACGGCCATGCAGGCCACGCCGGCCACCTGGCGGGTGCTGCTCGAGAGCGGCTGGCAGGGCGACGCGCGGCTCAAGGCCCTCTGCGGCGGCGAGGCGCTGCCGCCGCGACCTCGCGGACGCGCTCCTCGCCCGCGTGGGCTCGCTGTGGAACGTCTACGGCCCGACCGAGACCACCGTCTGGTCGGCGCTCCATCCGGTCTCGGCCGCCATGGGCGAGACGGGGCGACCCGTGCCGATCGGCCGGCCCATCGCCAACACCTCGATCCACCTGCTGGACTGCGAACCTGGAGCCCGTGCCGCCAGGACATCCCGGGCGAGCTCTACATCGGCGGCGAGGGTGTGGCCCGCGGCTACCTGGGCCGCCCGGACCTCACGGCCGAGCGGTTCGTCCCTGATCCCTTCGGCGCTTTACGGGGTCAACCGGGCAGCCGCCGGTACCGCACGGGCGACCTCGCGCGCTTCCTGACGGGCGGCGTCATCGAGTTCCTGGGCCGCGCCGACCATCAGGTCAAAGTCCGCGGCTTCCGCATCGAGCTGGGCGAGATCGAGTCGATCCTCAACGTCCAGCCCGGAGTCCGGGAAAGCGTGGTCGTGGCCCGGCCCGACACCTCGGGCGACGCCCGGCTGGTGGCCTATGTCGTATCCAGCAAGCGGCACGCTCCCGGATCTCCGGCAGGCCCTGGGCCGCAAGCTCCCCGACTACATGGTCCCGTCGGTCTTCGTGGAGCTGCCCGAGCTGCCGCTGACGCCCAACGGCAAAGTGGACCGCAAGGCTCTGCCATCCCCTGAGGGCGCGACGCTGGAAGCGGCCAAGGAAGAGTATGTCGAGCCCCGGACCCCGGTGGAGACGGCCCTGGCGGGGATCTGGTCGGAGGTCCTTGGCGTCGAACGCGTCGGAACCCGCGACAACTTCTTCAGCCTGGGCGGCCACTCGCTGACGGCCACCCGCGTGCTCTCCCGGGTGCGCGGCACCCTCGGCGTCGATCTGCCGCTCTCCCTGGTCTTCGAGAAGAGGACGGTCGAGGGGATGGCTTCCGTGATCGAGGAGAGGATGGCGGCGGCCCAGCCTCCGGTGTCCGGCTTCGGCCAAGACGACCTGTTGGCCCGGGCCGCGACGCTCTCGGACGCCGAGCTGGACGCCCTGCTGCTGCGACACCCTGGCCGAAGGGGGGCAGGCTTGAGCGAGACGGCTACCCCCAGCCTCGCGGGGCTGTCGCGCGAGGAGAAGCTGGCCCTGCTGGCCCGCCTGGCCCAGCAGAAAAAGGCTGCCGAGCCGGTCGGGTCGGCTCCGCTGTCGTTCGCGCAGCAGCGCTTCTGGTTCCTCGACCAGCTCGATCCCGGGCAGCTACCTGGACAACATGTTCCGGGCCCTCCGGCTGACCGGCCCCCTGGACCACGCGGCCCTGGAGCGCGCCCTGAAGGAGCTGGTGCACCGCCACGCCTCCCTGCGCACCCGGTTCCCCGCGGAGAAGGGCGAGCCCCGGCAGGTCGTGGAGCCGGAGCTGCCCGGCGGAGCCCCGCTGCCCGTCCTGGTCGATCTGGGCCGGCGAAGCCGGGGAGGACTCTCTGGCCCGCGCCATCGAACTCGCGGGCGAGGAATCGCGCCGGCCGTTCGATCTGGCGAACGGACCGCTGTTCCGCGCCACGCTCCTGCGCCTGGGACCGGAGGACCACGCCCTGCTGCTGTGCGTCCACCACATCGTGAGCGACGGCTGGTCGCAGGGCCTGCTGATCCGCGAGCTGGCGGCGCTTTACTGGCATCCTGGCGAGTCCCGCTCCCCGGGCTCAAGGCGCGCTACGTGGACTTCGCCCGCTGGCAGCGGGAGCGCCTCCAGGGCGAGGCATTGAAGCAGGAGCTGGCCTTCTGGCGCGAGCGGCTGGAAGGCGCCCCGGCCATCCTGGAGCTGCCCACGGACCACCCGCGTCGCCACATGGCCACGCCGCGCGGCGACGCCGTGACGTTCGAGGTCCTCGATCCCACGGCCGCCCGCTTCAAGGCCCTGGCCCAGATGGAGGGCGCGACCCTGTTCATGGCGCTCCTGGCCCTCTTCGACGTCCTGCTGTTCCGCTACGCGGGGCAGGGCGACTTCGTGGTGGGCGTGCCGGTCGCCAACCGCAACCGCACGGAGCTGGAGAGCGTCGTCGGCTGCTTCGCCAGCACCCTGCTGGTGCGCGCCGGGGTGCGAGCGCGGGATGAGCTTCCGCGAGCCTCCTGGCCAAGGTGCGAGACGAGGCCCTGGCCGTCTTCGCCCACTCCGACCTGCCCTTCGAGAAGCTGGTCGAGGAGCTGCAGCCGGACCGCAACCTGTCGCACAACCCCCTGTTCCAGGTGGTCTTCGCCCTCCAGAACGCGGGCGGCGGCGGCCGGCTCGCCATGCCGGGGCTGGCCCTGTCCAACCTGCCCGTGGAGCGCGGGCTGGCCAAGATCGACCTGACCCTGGAGATGGTGGAGCTGCCCGGCGGCATCTCGCGGCTATTTCGAGTACAGCACCGACCTGTTCGAGGAGCCGACCGTCGCCCGCATGGCCGGACACTTCCAGGCCTTGCTGGCTGCCGCCCTGGCGGAGCCCGACCGGGCCGTGGGCGAGCTGCCGCATCCTGTCCGAGGAGGAGAAGCGGCAGATCCTCATCGACTGGAACCGCCGCGCCGAGGACCTTCCCCGCCGATCATGGACCGCCTGGCCGAGTGGCCCGCCGCAATCCGGACGCGCCGGCCGTGCTCTTCGGCGGCGAGAGGCTCACCCACGGCGAGCTGCACCGCCGGGCCAACCGCCTGGCCCGCCACCTGCGGAAGCTGGGCGTGGGTCCTGAGATGTCGGTGGGTCTGTGCGTCGAGCGCTCGCTGGAGATGCCGCTCGCCCTGCTCGCCGTGCTCAAGGCGGGCGGCGCCTGGGTGCCGCTCGATCCCGAGTACCCCCAGGAGCGGCTGGCCCTGATGATCGAGGACACGGCCATGCCCGTCCTCCTCACCCAGGCGCACCTGGTGGACCGGCTCCCGCCCGCCAACCGCGCCAACGGCCACGGCCCGGCCCTGATCTGCATCGACCGGCTCGATCTCTCCGGCGAGGACGACCGCCGATCCGGACTGGGAGATCCATCCCGAGAGCCTGGCCTACATCGTCTACACCTCGGGCTCCACGGGCCGGCCCAAGGGGGTCGCCGTGCCCCACCGGTCGTTCGCCAACCACGCGGTCATCTGCGCGGAGCGCTACCGCCTGGGGCCGGACGACCGGGTGCTGCAGTTCACCTCGATCAGCTTCGACATCACTTCCGAGGAGATCTTCCCGACCTGGCTCATGGGCGGCGCCGTGGTGCCCCGTCCCCCGGGCCTGTTCCCCTCCTTCGACGAGCTCGAAGGGATGATCGACGCGCTACGGCATCACCGCCATCGACCTGCCCACGGCCTACTGGCACGAGTGGGTGGGCGAGATGGCCCGGGCCAGGACCCCGCCGCCCCGCCGCTGCGCCTGGTGGTCATCGGCACGGAGCAGGCCCTCCCCGAGCGGGTGGCGGACTGGCTGGAGCTGGCTGGCGCAGGACCGACGGGCGCGTCTCAACAACAGCTACGCCTCGACCGAGGCCACGGTCACCACCGTGGTCTACGAGCCGGGCATCGCGGACCTCCCACGCTTCCGCGCCGGCGACCGGGTGCCGGTGGGCAAGAACATCCAGAACTGCCGCGCCTACGTGCTCGACGCCGGCCTGGAGCCGGTGCCGGTCGGGGTGCCGGGCGACATCTACATCGCCGGCCCCAACGTCTCGCGCGGGTACGCCAACTGGCCGGACCGCACAGCCGCGAGCTTCGTGCCCGATCCCTTCGCCGAGGAGATGGGCTACGGCACGGGCCAGCGCATGTACCGCCAGGGGGACGTCGGCCGCTGGCTGCCCACGGGCGACCTCGAATACCTCGGCCGCCGGGACGATCAGGTCAAGATCCGCGGCTTCCGCGTCGAGCCGGCCGAGGTGGGGGCCGTGCTGGCCCGCCATCCGGCGGTCAAGGACTGCATCGTGCTGGTCCGCGAGCGACGGCCCGGAGGGCAAGCGCCTCGTGGGCTACGTCGACGCTGGTCCCCGGCACTCCAGGCCACCGTCCAGCGAGCTGCGCGACTTCCTGCGCGAGAGCCTGCCCGACCACATGGTGCCGGCCGCCCTGGTGGTGATGGACGCGCTGCCCCTGACCTCGAACGGCCGGGTGGACCGCCGCGCCCTGCCCGAGCCCGCGGGCGATCGCCGGAGACGAGGAGCGTACGTGCCGCCGCAGACCGCCGCCGAGGAGATCCTGGAAGGGATCTGGTGCGAGGTGCTGGGAACAGCCCGGGCCGGCTCCAACGACGACTTCTTCGACCTGGGCGGGCACTCGCTGCTCGGCACCCAGGTGGTCTCCCGGGTGCGCGAGCGGTTCCGAGTGGAGGTGCCCCTGCGCGCGAGCTGTTCGAGAACCCGACCCTCTCCGGGCTCGCGCGCAGGATCGAGGAGATCCGGCGCGGCGGAATCGGGAACGGCGGCCGCCGCGCATCGAGCCCATCCCGCAGAGACCAGCCGCTGGAGCTGTCGTTCTCCCAGCAGCGCCTCTGGTTCCTGGACCAGCTGGAGCCGGGACGGGCGACCTACAACATCCCCCTGGCCCTGCATTTCGAGGGCGCCTTGGACGCCGGAGCGCTCGCCATGGCCCTGAACGACGTGGCGCGGCGCCACGAGGCCCTGCGCACCACGTTCATGGCCGTGGACGGCCAGCCGCGGCAGGTCGTGAATCCACCAGGACCGGCGGACCTCCCCATTCATGACCTCAGCGGGCTCGACCCGGACGAGCGGAACGCGGAGACCTGGCGCCGGATCGCCGCGGAAGCCCGCCTGCCGTTCTCCCTGGAGCGGGGTCCCCTGGTGCGGACCACTCTCCTTCGTCTGGGAAGCGAGGAGCACGTCCTCCTCGTCACGATGCATCACATCGTGAGCGACGGCTGGTCCGTGCCGATCTACGTGCGCGAGATGGCCGCCCTCTACGACGGCTTCACCACGGGCCGGCCCCAGGCGCTCGCGCCGCTTCCCATCCAGTACGCCGACTTCGCCCACTGGCAGCGCCGGTGGCTTCAGGGCGACACCCTGGAGGCCGAGCTGTCCCACTGGCGTGAGCGGCTGGGCGGCCTCCCGCCGCTCCTGGAGCTGCCCACCGACCGTCCCCGGCCCGCCGTGCGCAACTGGAGCGGAGCCTCCCGCAAGGTCACGCTCGGGGGCGACCTCTCCGAAGCCCTCCGGACCGTGAGCCGCCGCCTGGGAGCCACGCCGTTCATGGTGACTCTCGCCGCCTTCGCGGCCCTGCTCCACCGCTACAGCCGCCAGGAGAGCTTCGCCGTGGGCGTGCCCGTGGCCGGGCGCAACCGGGTGGAAGTCGAGCCGCTGATCGGCTTCTTCGTCAATACCCTGGCCCTGCGCTGCGACGTCACCGGCGACACGGAGGTCCGCACGCTCGTCGAGCGGCTCCGCGAGACGGTGCTCGACGCCGACGCCCATCAGGACGTGCCCTTCGAGAAGCTGGTCGAGGAGCTGTCGCCCGAGCGCAGCCTGAGCCACACGCCGATCTTCCAGGTGATGCTCGCCTTCCAGAACCTCCCCCGCCAGGACTTCCCGGCCGAGGGGCTGAAGGTGACCTCGCTGGGGACCACGAGCGGCACGGTGAAGCTCGACCTGAAGCTGTCCGTGCTGGACGACGGCGGCCGGACCACGCTCTACGTCGAGTACGGCACGGAGATCTTCGACGCCTCCACCATCGGCCGCTTCGCGGACCATCTCGGCCGCCTGCTCGAAGGCGCGCTGGCCAGTCCGGAGCGGCGCATCTCTGAGCTGCCGTTGCTGGCTCCCTCGGAGGCGCAGCAGCTCCTGGAGTGGAACGACACCTCGATTCCGTCCGCCGGTCCCCTCCTGCACGAGCTGTTCGAAGCGCAGGCGGCCCGCGTGCCGGATCAGCCGGCGGTGATCTGCGAGGACCGGACCCTGACCTACGGGGAGCTGAACGGGACGGCCGGCCGCTTGGCCCGCCGCCTGCGCGCCCTCGGGGTGGGCCCCGAGGCGCGGGTGGGAATCTGCTTGGAGCGCGGCCCGGAGATGATCGCCGGCCTGCTCGCCGTGCTCAAGGCGGGAGGCGCCTACGTGCCGCTCGACCCAGCCTCGCCGAAGGAGCGTCTGGACTGGATGATCGAGGACGCCGGCATCGCGGTGCTCCTCACCCAGGAACGGCTCCTGGAGCTGACGCGCGAGGATGGTGAGGACGGCAAAAATATCGCCCGGGCCCTCCGTGCTGCCCGAGAACCCGGCCTACGTGATCTACACGTCGGGCTCCACGGGCCGGCCCAAGGGGGTCGTCGTCGAGCACCGGCAGCTCGCCAACTACGTGGCGGGCGTGACCGAACGGCTGGGCCTCGCGTCCTGCGGCAGCTTCGCGATGGTCTCCACCTTCGCCGCCGACCTCGGCAACACGGTGCTCTTTCCGGCCCTGGCCACGGGCGCCACACTGCACATCCTCAGCGAGGACCGCGTCACGAGCCCCGTGGCCTTCGCGGAGTACCTGGGCCGTAACGCCATGAACTGCCTGAAGATCGTGCCCTCGCACCTCGCGGCGCTGATGTCCGTGGACAACCCGGCGCGCGCCCTGCCGAAGCGCTGCCTGGTGCTGGGCGGCGAGGCCGCGAGCTGGGAGCTGATCGAGCAGGTCCGGCGCCTGGCTCCGGACTGCGCCGTATTCAACCACTACGGCCCCACGGAGACCACGGTGGGCGTCCTCACCTGCCCCCTGAACGAGATCGTGGAGGACAGGCCCGCCGTGCCGCCCCTGGGCCGGCCGCTGCCGGGGAGCCGCGTCCATCTGCTCGACGCGCAGCTCCAGCCGGTGCCGCCGGGCGTGCCGGGAGAGGTCTACATCGGCGGCGCCGGGCTCGCCCGCGGCTACCTGGGCCGGCCGGACCTCACGGCCGACCGCTTCGTACCCGATCCGTTCGGCGAGATCCGGCGACCGGCTCTACCGGACGGGCGACCTGGCGCGGCGCACGGCCGACGGCAGGCTCGTCTTCCTCGGCCGCGCCGATCATCAGGTCAAGATCCGCGGCTTCCGCATCGAGCTGGGGGAGATCGAGGCGGCCCTCTCCCGCCACCCCGCCGTCTCGCAGGCGGTCGTGGTGGTGCGGGAAGGCGCGCTCGCGGCCTACTACGCGATCCATGAGGGGCAGAGCGTGACCCCGGCCGACCTGCGCGCCGCCCTCCGCGGGACGCTGCCGGACGCCATGGTCCCGTCGTGGCTCGTGCCGCTGCCCGCCATCCCGCTCACCGCCAACGGCAAGGTGGACCGCAGGGCCCTGCCGGCGCCTGAAGGCGTCCGACCCCGGCCGCGAGTACGTGGCGCCCGAGGGAGAGTCCAGGAACGGCTGGCGGCCATCTGGGCCGAGGTCCTGCGCCGCGACCGGGTCGGCGCGACCGACAACTTCTTCGAGCTGGGAGGCCACTCCCTGCTGGCGACGCAGGTGCTCTCGCGGGTCCAGAAGGCCTTCGGCGTGGAGCTGCACCCTGCGCGTCCTGTTCGACACCAGACGGTGGCCGGCCTCGCCGAAGCCATCATCCAGAGCGAGCTGGAGCAGGCCGACGCCGACCTCCTGGCCAGAGCTGCTGAGCGAGCTGGAGAACGCCTGATTTCCAGGCACCCGATACGGAGATTCGAGAGATGACGGAAACCGATCTCGCCAAGCGCATCGCGGACCTGCCGCTCGAAAAGCGCGCGCTCCTCTTCCAGCAGCTCCAGAAGCAGCGGGAGAAGGAGCAGCCCGCCGAGCCCGAGCGCATCCCGCGCCAGGCCCGCGACCGCGAGACCTATCCGCTGTCCTTCGCCCAGCAGCGCCTCTGGTTCCTCTACAACTTCGAGCCCGAGAGCCCGGAGTACAACATCCCGCAGGCCTTCCGCATCGAGGGCGACATGGATCACGCGGTGATGCAGCGCGCCCTGCGCGATCTGGTGCGCCGGCACGAGGCGCTGCGCACGACCTTCCGCTCAGTCGAGGGGGAGCCGGTCCAGGTCATCGCCCAGGTGGTGGACATGGAGGTGCCCTTCGCCGACGCCCGCGACCGGGTACGGAAGCCGGAGGACGCCTGGGGCGAGGCCCTGCGCATCGCCATGGCCGACGCCAAGGAGCCCTTCGACCTGACCCTCGGCCCCCTCATGCGGGCCAAGCTCTTCCGCACGGGCGAGAGGGAGCACCTGCTCTACTACAACGTCCACCACATCGCCTAGGACGGCTGGTCCGATGGGCATCTTCGCCCGCGAGCTGGCGGCGATCTACGACGCCCTTGCTGACGGGATACCGGCAGGCATCCCGTCGCCGCTGCCGGAGCTGCCCGTCCAGTACCTCGACTTCGCCCTCTGGCAGCGGGAATGGCTGGCGGGCGAGGTGCTCGAGCAGCAGCTCTCCTACTGGCGCCGGCAGCTCGCCTCCGTGCCGCCCCTGGAGCTGCCCACCGACCGGCCGCGCCCGGCGGTGCGCACCCATAACGGCACTGCCGTGCCACTGGTGATCGGCGGCCGGCTCCACCAGGACCTCAAGAAGCTCGCCCAGCGCGAGGGCTCGACCCTCTTCATCGTGCTGATGGCGGCCTTCAAGGCCCTCCTGCACCACTGGACGACCCAGGAGGACATCTCCGTCGGCACGCTCATCGCCAACCGGCGCCGGCCGGAGATCGAAGGCCTGATCGGCTTCTTCGCCAACAGCCTGGTGCTGCGCACCGACCTCTCGGGCGACCCCACCTTCCGCGAGCTGCTGCGCCGCGAGCGCGAGGTCTCGCTCGACGCCTACGCCCACCAGGACGTGCCCTTCGAGAAGCTGGTCGAGGAGCTCAACCCGCCCCGCGACATGGCGCGCACGCCGCTGTTCCAGGTGATGCTGATCCTGCTCAACGCGCCCGGCGAGGCCCTGGACCTGCCGGGCCTCAAGCTCCAGCCCGTGGCCATCGACAGCCGCACCTCCAAGATGGAGATCACGCTCTACCTGACGGACACGCCGGCCGGCCTCGACGCCTTCGTCGAGTACAACACCGACCTCTTCGACCGCGCCACCATGGCCCGCCTGCTCGGCCACTACACGCGGCTCCTGGAGACGGTGGCCGCCCGACCCCGAGTGCGCCTCTCCGGAGCTGCCGCTGCTCTCGGACGACGAGCGCCGCCAGGTGCTCGTGGACTGGAACGCCACCCAGGCCGACACGGAACACGCCGGCCACCACCCTCCACGGCTGGATCGAGGAGCGGGTGCGGCAGGCCCCCGAGGCCACGGCCGTCGAATTCGAGCGACAAGCGCCTGACCTACGGCGAGCTCGACCGCCGGGCCAACCGCCTGGCGCGCCACCTGCGCGGGCTCGGCGTGGGGCCGGACGTCCTGGTGGGCCTCGCCATGGAGCGCTCGCTCGACATGCTGGTCGGCGTGCTCGGCCGTGCTCAAGGCGGGCGGCGGCTACGTGCCCATCGACCCCGAGTACCCGAAGGAGCGGCTCGCCCACATGCTGGAGGACTCGCGGGTCCCCGTCCTGCTCACGCAGGAGCCGCTGATCGAGCGCCTGCCCGAACACGGCGCCTTGATCGTGGCCGTGGACCGCGACGCTGGCGGCGATCGCGGCCCAGAGCGATGAGCCGGTGGAGAGCGGCGTCACGCCGGGCAACCTCGCCTACGTCATCTACACCTCCGGCTCGACCGGCAAGCCCAAGGGCGTGCAGATCCCGCATTCCGCGGTCGTCAACTTCCTCAGCTCGATGAGCAAGAAGCCGGGGCTGACGAGCGCGGACACCCTGCTCGCCGTCACCACGCTGTCCTTCGACATCGCCGGGCCTGGAGCTCTACCTGCCGCTGGTCTGCGGCGCCCGGCTGATCCTGGTCTCCCGCGAGACCGCCCAGGCCGGCGAGCAGCTCAAGGAGATCCTGGAGAGCAAGGGCGTCACGGCCATGCAGGCCACGCCCGCCACCTGGCGCCTGCTGCTGGCGGCGGGCTGGCTGGGCGACCGGAACCTCAAGATCCTCTGCGGCGGCGAGGCGCTGCCGCGCGACCTCGCCAACCAGCTCCTCGGCGCCTGCGGCTCGCTCTGGAACGTCTACGGCCCCACCGAGGCCACGATCTGGTCGACCCTCGACCAGGTGGGCACCGCAGGGCCCGATCACCATCGGCCGGCCGCTCGACAACACCGAGATCTACCTGCTGTCGCGCCAGCTGAACCCGGTGCCGGTCGGCGTGCCCGGCGAGCTGCTGATCGGCGGCGACGGCCTGTCCCGCGGCTACCGCGGCCGGCCGGACCTCACCGCCGAGAAGTTCATCGCCCACCCGTTCGCCGGACCTGCGGGGCGAGCCGGGCGCCCGCCTCTACCGCACGGGCGACCTCGCCCGGCATCTCGCCGACGGCCGCGTCGAGTTCCTCGGCCGCATCGACCACCAGGTGAAGGTGCGCGGCTTCCGCATCGAGCTGGGCGACATCGAGGCCGCCCTGGAGCAGCACCCGGCCATCGCCCAGGCCGTGGTCGTGGCGCGCGAGGACAGTCCCGGCAACAAGCAGCTCGCGGCCTACATCGTGACGGCTCCGGAGCCATGAGACGCCGAACGTCACCGACCTGCGCGCCTATCTCAAGGAGAAGCTGCCCGAGTACATGGTGCCGTCCCTCTACACCTTCCTGCCGGCCATGCCGCTGACGCCCAACGGCAAGGTGGACCGCCGCGCCCTGCCGGCGCCGGACCGCTCCACCGCGGCCCGCGAGTACGTGGCGCCGCGCGACGAGAAGGAGCAGTTCTTCTGCGAGCTGTGGCAGGAGCTCCTCGGCCTGGAGCGGGTGGGCATCAACGACGACTTCTTCGAGCTGGGCGGCGACTCGCTGCTGGTCATCCGCGTGGTCACCAAGGCGAACAAGGCCGCCATGGGGATCACCACCAAGCAGGTCTTCCAGCACCGCACCGTGGCCGAGCTGGCCGCGGTGGCCGGCACCACCGAGATCCTCGCCGAGCAGGAGCCGGTCACCGGCCCGCTGCCCTGGATGCCGGCGCAGCTCCACTTCCTGGAGCACGGCACCCGAACCCCGACTTCCACACCATCGGCATGCTGTTCGAGCCCAAGGAGGGCGACCTCGAGGTCCACCTGTTCGAGCGGGCGATGGAGCACGTCATGCTCCACCACGACAACCTGCGCGTGCGCGTCGTGGGCGAGGGCCTGGAGATCCGCACCTCGTCACCGATCCGCCCGGCGCGCCGGTCAACATGCTGCGCGTCGACCTCTCCGCCCTTCCCGAGGACCAGCGGGATCGCGCACCATGGCCCGCGTCGTCCGCCACCTGGTGACGAGCTGCCGGATGACCGAGGGGAACCTGGTGCGCACGGTCCTCTTCGACTTCGAGCCAGGCAAGGTGCGCTTCCTCCACATGACGGCGCACTACATGACCGGCGGACATCAACTCCTGGCAGATCCTGCTCGACGACCTGGACGCCGCCTACCGCCAGCTCGAGGCCGGCGAGCCCGTCGCCGTGCCGCGCAAGACCACCTCGGCCCGCCAGTGGGCCGAGCGCCTGGCCGAGCGGGCCAGGCCGGGCGGCATGCCGCAGCAGGAGCTGGACTACTGGCTGGCGCAGGCGCCGCACAACCCGCCCCGCTATCCCGCTGGACCACGAGACCGGGCCGAACGACTGGATCTCGGCGCGCTTCGAGCCGGCCGAGCTGGACCTCGAAGAGACCCGCATCCTGCTGCAGAAGGTGCCGCGCTTCCTGGGCGTGCAGATCGACGCCGTCCTGGTCACCGCCGTGCTCTCCGCGTTCGAGGACTGGATCGGCTCGCGCTCCCTGCCCATCCTGCTGCTCGGCCACGGCACGCGAGGCGCTGTACGACGACATGGACCTGACCCGCACGATCGGCTGGTTCAACACCATCTACCCGGTGCTGCTCGACATGGGTCCCGACCCGGACCTGGATCGCCAGCGCCCGGGAGCTGAACCGCCAGCTCCGCCGCATCCCCCACGGCGGCATGGGCTTCGGCATCCTGCGCTACCTGAGCAGCGATCCCGACGTCGTGGCCCACATGAACAAGGCTCTGGCGCCGCAGGTCTTCTTCAACTATTTCGGCCCGGACAACGCCAAGGAGCTCGGCCGGCTCCACAAGGTCGAGCATCTTCGGCGGCTACCATCAGGACCGCCACACCCGGCGGATGTGCCCGATCGCCATCGGCTGCCTACGTGCATCCAGGACAAGATGCTGATCAAGTGGGAGTACAACACGAACCTCCACAAGCCCGAAACGATCAAGCCGCTGGCGCAGCGCTGCCGGGAAGTCCTGCGCTGGTTCGTCGACGACTACCGGACCCGCGGCGCCGGCGCCGCTTCCTGAGACTTCGAAACTCTGAAGGGAACGAAATGGCTGACAGACCTCAAGGGACTGATTTCAAGACGTTCGGCACCATCTGGATCGGCCAGCTCGTCTCGCTGATCGGCTCCGGCCTGACCAGCTTCGCGCTCGGCATCTGGGTGCTCCAGCACACGCACTCCGTCACCCAGTACACGCTGACGATCGTCTTCGCCGGCCTGCCCGGCATCCTGCTCGCTCCCATCGCGGGCGCGCTACGTCGACCGCTGGGACCGCAAGTGGGTGATGTTCTGGACCGACCTCGGGCCCGGCGCTCACCGTGCTGGCCTACGCCTACCTGCTGTGGACGAACCAGCTCCAGGTCTGGCACGTCTACATCGGCGTGTTCTTCAACTCGATCTTCGGCACCTTCCAGTGGCCGGCCTACATCGCGGCCATCACCATGCTGGTCGACCGCAAGGACTACGGGCGTGTCAACGGCCTCCTGGAGTTCGGCCAGCTCCGTCACCACCATCGCCGCGCCCGGCCATCGCCGGCTTCCTGATGTACACGATCGGCCTGAACAACATCCTGATCATCGACTTCGCCACCTTCCTGTTCGCGGCCAGCGCGCTGCTGCTGGTCAAGATCCCGCGGCCGGAGCAGAGCGCGGAAGGCAAGCGCGCCAAGGGCTCGATCTGGAAGGAGGCCGGCTTCGGCTGGACCTTCATCCGCGAGCGCCCGGGGCTGCTCAACCTGCTGCTCCTCTTCGCCAGCGTCAACCTGGTGATGTCGATGTGCGGCGTCGCCATCATGCCCATGGTGCTCGGCTTCGCCAACGAGGCCGCGGTGGGCACGATCATGTCGCTGGTCGGCGTGGGCACGCTCATCGGCGGCGCCATCATGACCGCCACCGGCGGACCCAAGAAGAAGATCCACGGCGTGCTCGGCGCCTGGGCGGCGCTGAGCCTCTGGTTCGTCCTCGTCGGCATCAAGCCCAACCTCTGGACTGGTGGGCGCCGGCGTGCTGCTCTGGTACGTCGGCCTGCCGATCATGAACGCCTCCAGCCAGGCGATCTGGCAGCTCAAGACTCCCGCACGACGTACAGGGCCGGGTCTTCGCCGTGCGCCGCATGATCGCCCAGTTCACCGTGCCCATCGGCGACTTCTCGGCCGGTCCGCTGGCCGACAAGATCTTCAACCCGGCGCTCATGCCCGGCGGCGCCCTGGCCGCGACCGCGGGCAGCGTGATCGGCGTGGGACCGGGACGCGGCATCGCCATGCTGCTCATCACCATGGCCGCCGTCCCGGCCCTGACCGCCCTGGTGGGCTTCCTCAACCCGCGCGTCCGCAACGTCGAAGCCGAGCTGCCGGACGCCAACAAGAAACCCGAGCCCAAGCCGGAGCCGAAGCCCGAGCCGCAGGCGGAGGAAGCGACGGCGGCCAGCGAGGCCGCGGCGCAGGCCTGATCGACCTTACTTTCTCTGGAGAGAATTCTGATGAGACCCTTCACCTTCAGAGCCCGGACCGGCCTGCTCGCCGCCTTTGCGTTCGCGTTCGCGTTCGCAGGAACCGCCGGGGCTCAGCAGCCACAGCCCGCTCCCGCTCCCGCACCTGCTCCGGCAGTGCCGGCGGCCGACGGCGAGACTCCGCGCCGCTACTTCCAGGTCACCCGGACCACCTCCCCCATCCGCATCGACGGCGTGCTCGACGAGGAGGGCTGGCAGTCCGCCACCGTCGTCGACCTCCCCTACGAGTGGTTCCCCGGCGACAACGGCACGCCGCCGGTCCAGACCGACGGCGCTGGTCACCTTCGACGACGACAACCTGTACATCGCCTTCAAGGCCCAGGATCCCAATCCCAAGGCCATCCGCGCCAACCTGATGGACCGCGACCTGATCGCCACCTTCGTCCAGGACGACTACGTCGGCTTCACAGATCGACACCTTTCAACGACGAGCGCCAGGGCTTCCAGTTCCGCGTCAACCCGCGGGGCGTGCAGGTCGGACGCCGCCTTCAGCGAGATCGAATGGCGGCGAGGACTTCTCCTGGGACGCGATCTGGGCCTCCAGCGGGCAGATCACCGACAACGGCTACGTGGTCGAGGTCGCCATGCCCTTCCGCCAGATCCGCTTCCCGCGCACCGAGGAGGTCCGCAGACCTGGGGCATCGAGTTCTTCCGCAGCTATCCCGGAACGTCCGCCACCGCATCTCCTCGCGCTTCACCAACCGGTCCCGGGACTGCACCCTGTGCGAGGAGAACAAGATCACCGGCTTCCAGGGGATCGCCCCGGGCCGCAACCTGGAGGTCACCCCCACGGTGACCGCGCGCGCGTCGATGCGTCGACGCGTGCCAGCGCGGCGAGCTCGAGGCGGGCGACGAGGAGTTCGAGCCCGGCATCACCGCGCGCTGGGGCGTCACCCCCAACGCCACGCTCAACGCCACCATCAATCCCGACTTCTCCCAGGTCGAAGCCGACGCGCTGCAGCTCGCCGTCAACACCCGCTTCGCCCTGTTCTTCCCGGAGAAGCGCCCGTTCTTCCTCGAAGGGGCCGATCTCTACCTCACCCCCCTGGACGCGGTCTTCACCCGCACGGTCGCCGAGCCCGACTGGGGCGTCAAGCTCAACGTCAAGGAGGGCAAGAACGCCTTCGGCACGTTCGTGGCCCGGGACGACATCAACAACCTCCTCATCCCTGGCAACCAGGGATCGCGCCGCGCCTTCCTCGACCAGAAGGTGGACGAGGGCGTGATGCGCTACCGGCGCGACGTCGGCGAGCGCTCGTCCATCGGCGTGCTCTACACCGGGCGCGAGGCCGACGACTACCACAACCACGTGGCCGGCCTGGACGGCCTCCTCCGCTTCACCAAGTCCGACACCCTGCGCGTCCAGTACCTGCGCTCCGACACCCAATATCCGGATCTCCTGGCCACGCGAGCTCGGCCAGAGCCCCGACGCGTTCACCGGCGGCGGCTTCCAGGCCCAGTACGACCACTTCGCCAAGCTGTGGCGGGCCTTCGTGCGCTACGAGGATCTCGATCCCGGCTTCCGCGCCGACAGCGGCTTCATCCCGCGGGTCGACGTCAAGACCGGCGAAGGGCAGTACGAGCGGATCTTCTACGGCACCAAGGAGACCTGGTACGCCCAGGCGAGCCCTCGGCTTCCACGGCCTGCGGACCGAGGACCACGAAGGCATCCTCACCGACCAGGTGGCAGAGGTCTTCGGCAGGCTGAACGGTCCCCGCCAGTCGAACTACGAGCTGCGCCTGCAGAAGAACAAGGAGTTCTACCAGCGGCATCACCTTCGACCTCGACCGGCAGGTCTTCAACTTCGGCATCAGCCCTTCGGGCCGGACACGCTTCGCTCCTCTTCGCCCGGACCGGCGACGAGATCGACCTCCGTACGGCGCGCCTCGGCCGGACGGTCATCATCGACCCCGCCATCCAGCTCCGGCTGGGCAGCGGCCTGAACTTCCAGCTCGAATATGCCCGCCAGATCCTCGACGTCGGTGACGACCGGGCTTTCAGCGTCGACATCGCCCAGACCCGGATCGTCTACCAGTTCAACGTCCGCACCTTCGTGCGCGCCATCCTGCAGTACCAGGATTTCCAGCGGGGCAACGATCCGGGAGGAGGACCTCTTCGGCCAGTTCCTCTTCTCCTACAAGCTCAACCCCCAGACGGTGCTGTTCGCCGGCTACGACGACACCCGCTTCGGCGAGGACGGCTTCCAGATCCGCCAGACCAACCGGTCCTTCTTCCTGAAGATCGGCTACGCCTTCATCTACTAGTTCCTGCCGTACGACTTGTTGGCCTCCGCCGCGCTCTCCTGGAGGAGCGCGGCGAGGGCCTGCGGCAGGTCGACCTTGCCCCCGTTGGCCAGCTCGAGCTTCGCCGGGAGCCCCTGGACGGGCTTCTTGGTGAGCATGCCGTAGATCGACAGCGCCGCCGTGTAGGTGCCGGCGGTGGACGGGTGGAAATCGTCCGAGGAGTAGAGCGGCGCCTTGGGATCGCGCCGCCAGGCCGCGCGCCACGCTTCGCCGGCCGGGATGAAGATCCCCTTCACGTCCTGCGCCGCCAGCGAGTAGGCCTCGCGCACGTCGTCAAAGTAGGCCACGCGGTCCAGCGCGGGCCAGACCATGTAGAGCGCCTGCCGGGCGCCGGCCTTCTGGATCTTCGGGGCGAACCGCTTGGCCCACTTGCGCATGTCCTCGCGGTTCTCGACCAGCGACGAGGGACCCTGCTGCATCACCACGAAGTCCCATTTCATGCGTTCCAGGGCCTTGAGCGCCGTGCCCTGGTTCCACTGGTCCTCGAAGTTGTAGCCGCCGTAGGTGACCGCCTCCACGTACATCTCCTGGCCGGCGGACCTGGCGAGCGCCTGCACCATGAGCGGCAGGTCGTTGGCGTAGGTCAGGCTGTTGCCGATGAACAGGACGCGCATACCTTTAGCGGGCCTCCCCTTGGGCTCCGGCTCAGCCCCGGACTCGCCGGTGCAGCCGAACAGAAGTGAAAAGACGATCGCAAGACGCGAAGCGGTGCGTAGCGTCACGTGCCAGCCTCCTATGAAGGGTCAATGGTTTCATCAGCGATGTCAGCAATATCAGCGATGTCCGAACCGCTCGTTCGCTTCGGCCGCGGACTCCTGGAGGAGCGCCGCCACGTCCGGCGCCACCTGGGCGAAGGCCCCGCTGCGCAGGCGGACACGCGCCGGCAGCCCCACCGGCGACCGGCCGCAGAGCATGCCGAAGACCGACAGAGCCACCAGGAACGAGCCCGCGGGGGACGGATGGGTGCCGTCCCGCCGGTACAGGGGGAGCTCAGGATCGCGCCGCCAGACCGCCCGCCAGGCCTCGCCGGCCGGGATGAGCATGCCCCCCAGGTCCTCGGCGGTCAGCTCGTACGAGGTCCGCACCTCGTCGAACCAGGCGAGGCGGTCGCGGCCGGGCCAGACCATGTAGAGCGCCGGCCGGGCTCCCACCTTGCGGATGGGCTCCGCCAGCTTCAGGGCGTACTCCCGCATGTTGGCGCGGCTCTCGGGCAGCGACGAAGGCCCCTGCTGCAGCACCACGTGGCTCCAGCCGCCCTCCTGGATCCGGCGCACGGCCTCGCCGCCCTTCCACTGGTCTTCGAAGCTGGCGCCGCCCCGGGCCACCACGGCCACGTCGAGCGGTTCGCCCACGGCGCGGGCGAAGGCCTGCACCAGAAGCGGCATGTCGTTGGCGTAGGTGAAGCTGCTGCCGAGGAACAGGACCCGCAGGCCCTGCGCGGGAGGGGAAGCGGGACCGGGCCGGGTGGCGCCCGGACCCGGTCTGCGGCGCGGGAAAGAATCCATCAGCGAATTGATCAGCGAATCGATTAGCGAATATTCAGCGAATAATCAGCGAATAATTCGCGAGGTCGCCTCGGGGCGGTCGGCCCGCGACTTCCGGAGGTCGCGCGTGATGTTCATCCGCTTGAACCAGCGGTCGTACCCGTCGTAGCGCGCCTTGAAGGCGCGGCGGCCGTGCACGGCCTTGAAGTTATCGATGAAGCAGATGTCGCCCGGCTCCAGCACGACGTCCTTGATCCGCGCGTCGATCGCCTTCACCAGCGCCTCGAACGCCCGCTGGGCCTGCGGATTGTCCGCCACCGGGTCCATGAAGTACGGGTCGATCCGGATGTAGGGCGAACGGCGGTCGCCCGTGAGCAGGGGGATCTTCGGCGGCTCCCTATGCATCTGCTCGACACGGTCGTAGAGGTGGTGCCCATTGCCATTGCCATTGCCATTGCCTTCCGCCACATGGCCAGCCTCCGGCCGGTGCGACTTGTCCGGGTGGATCGCGTAGTGGGGCTCGAACAGGGTCTGCCAGTCCTCGGGATCGAGCTCCAGGCCCTTGAGCGAGGCGAAGGTCGTCGGCACCCGGTCCCGGTTGCGCAGGAACATAAGTCCGATGTAGTCGCCCGCCAAGGGGTGGAAGGCATCCTCCGTGTGCCACCAGATCAGCTGCTCGCTGCCGATGCCGATCTGCTCCTGCTCCATGCCCTTGACCGGCATCACGTCGTGGACGATCCGCCCATCCTGCTGGGTGCTCCAGCCGATGCACTCGCCGAGCAGCGAGCCGGTGAGCACGAAAAAGATCTCCTCCTCCAGGGTGGGCAGGCGCGCCTCTACGGGACGATCCCAGTGCTCGGGCGTCCGGCCGATCTTCTCGTCGTCAACGGGATAGCCGGAGAGGACGAGCATGGCCTCCTCCGGCTCGGCGAGCCGGAACCGGGTGAGAGCAGACCGCAGCCGCCGGGGCAACTCATGGGACAGGCAAGCCGCTTCCAACAGGAAATCCGGGTCTTCCGCCGACCTGTAGGCCGCCGCGAGACCGGATAACATATTTTTGATATATGCAACCTCTTCACTATTCAGGACAAACCGCTCCATGGCCTCCAATCCTTTCTTGGGGCGGCGGAGAAACCCACAGCCAACCCTCGCGTCAGTATCTCGCTCGGTAATGAGGTGTGGGGTCGGCCCTATAGGGGGACAGCCAGAGGGACAGAGGAAGTCAGGCTTCGGTGTCGGGGACGAGCAGGCGCTCGATCCCCCGGGCCTTGCCGGTCGTCTCGTCGATGTCCAGGACGGCGCCGGCGAGGCGCACGTCCCGCTTGGCCACCTCGAAAGACGAGGGGGTCTGGAGCAGGAAGCGCTTCAGGACCTTGTCGGCCCGCATGCCGATGATGGACTCGTAAGGGCCCGTCATGCCGGTGTCCGTCTGGAGGGCCGTGCCCTTGGGGAGCACCCGCTCGTCGGCCGTGGGCACGTGCGTGTGGGTGCCCAGCACGGCGCTCACCCGGCCGTCCAGGTAGAAGCCCATGGCCTGCTTCTCGCTGGTGGCCTCGGCGTGGAAGTCCACCATCACCACCTTCACCTTCGGATCGAGCCCCTTGAGCAGCCGGTCGGCCGTGTGGAAGGGGGAATCCAGATTGTGCATGAAGACCAACCCCTCCAGGTTGATCACCGCGACCGGAATGCCCGCCGGCGTCTCGCCCACGTGGAGCCCCTTGCCCGGGTTCCCCGCGGGGTAGTTGGCGGGGCGCAGGAGGTTGGGCATGCGGTCGAGCAGGTCCATGGCCTCCTTCTTGTCCCACACGTGGTTGCCCGTGGTGTAGACGTCGATGGGCAGATCCTGGATCTCGCGCAGAACGTCCGGGGTGACCCCGAAGCCGCCGGCCGAGTTCTCCACGTTCACCACCACGTAGTCCGCCCGGTGGTGGTCCACCAGCCGGGGCAGCAGGTTGCGCAGGGCGCGCCGCCCCGGCTTGCCGATGACATCGCCGACGAACAGGAGCTTCATCGGGCATACTCGACCGAGCGGGTCTCGCGGATCACCGTCACCTTGATCTGGCCGGGGTAGGTCAGCTCCTGCTCGATCTTCCGGGCGATGTCCTTGGACAGCCAGAGCGCCTGCTCGTCGCCGATCTTGCCGCTGTCGACGATGATGCGGATCTCGCGGCCGGCCTGGATGGCGAACGTCTTCTGCACGCCCTTGAAGTTGGAGGCGATCTCCTCCAGCTTTTCGAGGCGCTTGACGTAGGTCTCCAGCACCTCGCGCCGGGCACCGGGCCGGGCCGCGGAGAGCGCGTCCGCCGCCGTCACCAGCACGGCCTCCACCGTCTGCGGATCGTAGTCGCCGTGGTGGCAGGCCATGGAGTGCACGACCTCCTCGGTCTCCCCATACTTGCGCAGGAGATCGATACCGATCTGGAGGTGGGTGCCGTCGATCTCGCGGTCGATGGCCTTGCCGATGTCGTGCAGCAGGCCGCCACGCCGTGCCACGGCCACGTTGGCCCGCAGCTCGGCCGCCATGGTGCCGGCCAGGAAGGCCACCTCCTTGCTGTGCTGGAGCACGTTCTGGCCGTAGGAGGTGCGGTAGCGCAGGCGACCGAGCAGCTTCAGCAGCTCCGGGTGGATGCCCGGGATGCCCAGCTCCAGGAGCGCCGCTTCGCCTTCCTGCAGGATCTTCTGCTCGAACTCGGCTTTTACTTTTTCGACGATCTCCTCAATACGCGCCGGGTGGATGCGGCCGTCCACGATCAGCCGTTCGAGCGCCACCCGGGCCACCTCGCGGCGGAACGGGTCGAAGCCCGAGAGGATCACGGCCTCCGGCGTGTCGTCCACGATCAGGTCGACGCCGGTCGCCATCTCCAGGGCGCGGATGTTGCGCCCTTCTCTGCCGATGATCCGCCCCTTCATCTCGTCGTTGGGCAGCATGACCACCGAGACCGTGGTCTCCGAGACGTAGTCCGAAGCCGCCCGCTGGACGGCCATGCCGATGATGCGCTGGGCCTGCCTGCTGGCCTGCTCGCGAGCCTCGTCCTCGATGCGCTTGACGATGTGGGCGGCCTCGATCTTGGCCTCGTCCTCCATCACCCGCACCAGCTCCTCGCGGGCCTGCTGGGCGGTCAGGCCGGCGATCTGCTCCAGCTTGCCCCGTTCCTCGTCGATCATGCGCTCGAGCTCGGTCTCGCGCTTTTCGACACTCTTCTCGCGGGCCGCCACGGAGCGGTCGAGCTGGGATAGCTCTTTGTCCCGGCGCGCCAGCTCGTCCGTCCGCTTCTCGAGAGTGTCTTCCTTCTGGGTGACGCGGCGCTCCTGCACTTCAAGCTCCGACCGGCGCTTGCGCGAGAACTTCTCGAACTCGCTGCGCGCCTGGAGGAGCTTCTCTTTCGCCGCGACCTCCGCCTCGCGCATCTGGGCTTCGCCCTGGCGCCTGGCGTCTTCCACGACCTGCGCGGCGTCCTGGCGGGACTGCTCCAGGATGCGCCGCCCTTCCTGGCGGATGGACTTCCATCCGAAGACCAGGACCAGGACCACGACCGCGGCGAAGAAAATCGACGCGGCCAGGATGATGATTTCGGTGTTCACCGGTTACCCCTTATCTATCAACAAGGGACCGGCGAGATCTGGGAGGAACCTCTCCTCAGGGAGAGGGGCAAAAGGGCATCCCCCGCATGGCCGTGTGGGCCATGGCGTTTAGAACCTAACGCGCCAGGTGGGTGTCCGCTTCGTGAGCCGTTAGCGTCCTCGTACGAGCGAGGCTGGCACAGGCCACACGAGTAAAAGACTCCCGTGGAATGAATGTTGGTTCTACAATCGTAGTACCCATCACGAACCACACAGGGGATGCAAACCCTTGTTCCATCATATCTTGAGCTGGCGTTGCCGCAGCCCCCTTTTCAACCCTCGAGGGCCTGAGTTAATTCCTCTGTCAGCGCCGCCACCTTCTCCCTGATCTCGACCCGTTCCCCTTCTTGCCGACTTTGAATCTGGAACAGCTCGTCTGCCAGGTTGAGTGCCGCCAGGATGGCGATCCGTGCCGGATCGCCCTTCACATGCCCAGCCACCTCGCGCATCTTGCGGTCCACGAGA
Organism: uncultured Acidobacteriota bacterium; assembly: GCA_963832495.1. Lineage (GTDB taxonomy): Bacteria > Acidobacteriota > Thermoanaerobaculia > Multivoradales > UBA5704 > DATARR01. The sequence continues at coordinate 544,364 of CAWHUF010000011.1, forward strand.
TCGGCCAGGCTCTGGAGATACCCCCCCTCATCCATACCGCGGACATGGTAGACCTCGCCGAAAATCTCAACCGGTGTCGTGGCTGAAGGCATAGGTTCCCTATCTGTCGGTAGTGCCTACCCGGCCAGCAAGTGACGTAGTGCCAGCGGTTTGGCGAAGGCCACTATACCACAGTCGTAGCACTCCTCCGGGAAGGCTACAATCCCCCCGGCCGTGCCTCTCTACTCCGCCCTCCGCCGCCTGCTCTTCCGCCTCGATTCCGAGCGTGCCCACGGCGCCGGCATGGGGGTACTCAAGGCCGTCCAGGCCGTGCCCGGCGCGGCCGCCGCCCTGGCCCGGCGGAACCTGGTGCAGGACCCCAGGCTCCGGCAGACCCTCTTCGGCCGCGACTTCCCCAACCCCGTGGGACTCGCCGCCGGCTTCGACAAGAACGCCGTGGCCGTGCGCGCCATGCCGGCCCTGGGCTTCGGCTTCGTGGAGGTGGGCACGGTCACGCCCCTCGCCCAGCCGGGCAACCCGAAGCCGCGCCTCTTCCGCCACCCCGCCGAGCGAAGCCTCCAGAACGCCCTCGGCTTCAACAACGGCGGCATGGCGGCCCTGAGGCGGCACCTGGAGAAGGTCTACCCCTTCAGCCTCCCCCTGGGCATCAACGTCGGCAAGAACAAGGCAACCCCGCCCGAGCGCTCCCTGGACGACTACGAGACCCTCCTCCGGGGTCTCCACGACCTCTGCGACTATCTGGTGGTGAACCTCTCCTCGCCCAATACGCCGGGCCTCCGGGACCTCCAGAACGAGGAGTTCGTGCGCTCCGTCCTAGGCCTCGCCAAGGGGATCACGGCCAAGCCGGTCCTGGTGAAGATTGCCCCGGACCTCGATCCCGCCCAGGCCGTCGCCCTCTCCGAGACCGCCGTCGAGGCCGGAGCGGCTGGGATTATCGCCACGAACACCACGATCGATTACTCGCTGGTCCCCGGAGCCAAGGACTTCGGGGGCCTCTCGGGCCAGTGCCTGCGCGAGAAGAGCTTCGGGATCTTCGAGGCCGTCGCGAAGGCGCTGTTCGGGAAGGCGGTCCTGATCAGCGTGGGAGGGATCGACTCCGGAGCCGAGGCGTATAGACGGCTCCGGGCGGGGGCTTCGCTGGTGCAGGTTTACACCGGCCTGATCTACGAGGGGCCTTCATTGCCCCGGCGGATCAATGAGGAGCTGCTGCGGTTGATGGATCGGGACGGGGTTCGGGGGATTAAAGAGGCGATCGGCGTGGATCTGTAGGGTGCGCTGTGCGCACCATCAACGTTGATGGTGCGCACAGCGCACCCTACTCCCCCAACCCCTCCAACCTCTCCACCAGCCCCTCCACCCGCCGCCGCACCTCCTCCCGCTCCACCTCCCAGCTCTTCGCCGCCCCGGCGGCTTCGGCGCGCTCGGTCTCGGCGGCGGCGATCTGGTCTTCGAGATCCCGGACACGGACGCGCAACGCTTCCCTCTCCTCGTCCGGCTCCCGCGTCTCGGTGTCAGCGGGGGCGGGGGGGATGGAGAGCGAAGAAAGCTGGGTCTCCAGCTCTTCGACGCGGTCGCGGAGGGTCTGGTTCTCTTCCTTGAGATCGCCCAGGCGCGCGACGGCTTCGCGGACCCGGGTCTCCAGCGTGTCCAGCCACTCGATCTCCAACTTGATTCCTACCCCTTCCAGCCGAAACGCCGCTCCAGCTCCTGGTTGAGGCCCTGCTGGCGGGCGTTGACCTCTTCCTGGGTGAGCGAACGGTCCTGCGCGTTGTAGTAGAACGAGAGGGTGGTGTTGACCGCGCCCTCGGGCACGCCCTGCCCACGGTAGCGTACCTTGAGATCCCAGGAGACGAGGTCCGCCGGCGCCGATTCCGCGATCGTCCGATCGATCTCCGCCCAGGGGACGTCCAGGGCGTGGGTGAAGGTGAAGTCGGCCGAGATGCCGGGGTAGCGCGAGGGGATCCGGATTGACTGGCTCGGATTGCCTCCTGCCAGGGCCTCCATCTCCAGCTCCGCCACGTAGAGGGGATAGCCCTCTTCTTCCTCGACCCTTCCGAGGTAGCCCACGGTCTGGCCGTCCTTCAGCAGCTCGGCCGAGTTGCCGGCGAGCAGGCCCGGCAGCTCCACGGGACGGACGTCCAGCGAGATGCCGAAGTCCGCCGCCAGGGCCTCAATCGTCCCCTTGAGATCGAAGAAGTCGAGGTCCACCTCGCGCTGCCAGGGGTTGCCCAGGCGGCCGCCGCAGACGAGGGCCAGGTGCTCGGGCTGGTCCGGGATTTCGTTCGCGCCTTTGTCGTAGAAGACGGTGGCGATCTCGAACATGCGCACGGCGGCGAGGCCCCGGCGCTGGTTGAAGCGGGCCGTGTCCACCAGGTTCGGCGCCAGCGAGCGCCGCAGCACCGAGTACTGCTCGGAGAGCGGATTGGCGAGCCGCATGGGCTTCACGTCCGGCCTCAGGCTGGGGAAGGACGCGTCGCGGGCCGGGTCCAGGAAGGCGAAATGGACCGTCTCCACGTAGCCCGAGGCCGCGAGCTGCCGGCGCGCCCGGTCCCGGCGGATCTGGTTCGGCTGCCTCGGCGCGTCGAAGCCAGGGATGCCGGGCAGGGCCGCCTCGATGCGGTCGAGCCCGTAGATCCTCAGCACCTCTTCGTAGAGGTCCTGGGGATAGACCTCGTGCGGTGGCTCGGGCCGCGGCTGGAAGTCGTAGTAGCGCCAGGAAGGGACGGTGACGTTCCACACCTTGCCGCCGTTCCTCTCGACGCCCTTATTGACGGAAAATCCAAGACCGGTCAGCCAGCGCTCGGAATCTTCAGGATCGATCTCGGCCCCCGCGAACGCGTCGAGCCTCGCGAGGTCGAGCCGGCCCTGGCGGTTCCAGGAACGGTCGGCCCTGACGTCCACGTCTCCTGAAAGGACCGTGCCGCCCGCGATCTCGGCGATCAGGGCGGCTGCCCGGGCCACGGCCACGCCGCACATCTCGGGATCGGCGCCGCGCTCGAAGCGGTGGCTCGCGTCGGTGTGCATGCCGAGCCGGCGGGCCGCGATCCGCACCCGTTTGCGGTCGAAGTGGGCTCCCTCGATCAGGATGTCCCGGGTAGCGTCCGTGACCTCGCTGTCCGCACCGCCCATGACGCCGCCCAGGCCCACTGGAACTTCAGCGTCGGCGATGACCAGCATGTCGGGATCGAGTGGACGCTCCACGCCGTCCAGGGTCTTCAGGCGCTCGCCCGGCCGCGCCCGGCGCACCACGAGGGTCGCCTGGGCGAGCTTGGCGAGGTCGTAGGCGTGGAGCGGCTGGCCCAGCTCCCAGAGGATGAAGTTGGTGACGTCCACCACGTTGTTGATGGACCGCAGGCCGATGGCCTCCAGACGGTCCTTCAACCACTGGGGACTGGGGCCGATCTTCACACCGCGGACCACCCGGGCCACGAAGCGCGGGCACCCTTCGGGATCTTCGATGACGACCCGGGCCACGTCTGCCGTCCGTTCGGCCACTTCCGTGGGCTGGGCGTCGGGACGCTTCAACGGCCGGCCGTAGAGCACCGCGATCTCCCGGGCCAGGCCGAAGTGGTTCATGCAGTCCGGCCGGTTGGTGGTGACCTCGACGTCCAGGACCGTATCGTCCCCGTGGGTCTCGGAGCCCTCGACGGCCAGGCCGGCCGCGGTGAGGCGCCCGGCCAGGTCTTTCTTGTCTTCCGGCAGGTCGACGTACTGGGCGAGCCAGCTCGTGGAGAATTCCATCAGCCCCTCACCTGCCGCAGCAGCCGCTCGTCGTTCTCGAAGAGCAGGCGGATGTTCGGGATGCCGCCGTAGCGGTTCATGGCCACCCGGTCGGCGCCCATGCCGAAGGCGTAGCCGGAGTAGATGTCCGGATCGATGCCGCACCCGGCGAGCACCCGGGGATCGACCATGCCGCAGCCCAGGATCTCCATCCAGCCCGTGCCGGAGCAGACGTCGCACCCCTTGCCCTTGCAGGTCTGGCAGGTGACGTCCACCTCGGCCGACGGCTCGGTGAAGGGGAAGAAGCTCGGCCGCAGGCGGATCTCCACGTCGGGCGCGAAGAGGCGCCGCAGGAAGGCGAGGAGCGTGCCCTTGAGATGCCCCACCGTGAGCCCCTCCGCGATGGCCAGCCCCTCGACCTGGTGGAACATGGGCGAGTGGCGCAGGTCGTTGTCGTTCCGGAACACCCGGCCCGGACAGATGATCCGGATCGGGGGCTTGCGCGACAACATCGTGCGGATCTGCACGGGCGACGTGTGGGTGCGCAGCAGCAGGCCGTTCTCCATGAAGAACGTGTCCTGCGTGTCGCGCGCCGGGTGGTCGGGCGGGAAGTTCAGGGCCTCGAAGTTGTGGTAGTCCGTCTCCACCTCGGGGCCTTCGGCCACGCTGTAGCCCATTTCCCTGAAGATCTCCTCCATGTCCTGGAAGACCAGGGCCACGGGGTGGATGCTCCCCAGGTTGGGCTGCCGGCCGGGGAGGGTGACGTCCACGGCGGCGGAGCGGCGGACCGCCTCCCGCTCTCTGGCGGCGAGCGCCTCGTCCATTTCGGACAGGCGGCGCTCCACCGTCTCCTTCAGGCGGTTGACGGCCTCGCCGTAGGCGCGGCGCTCGGCCGGCTCGACTTTCTTGATGTCGTCGAGCAGAGAGCGGACGATGCCCTGCTTGCGGCCGACCCATGCCACGCGCAGGGTTTCCCACCCCGCGCGGTCGCGGACCTCCGAGCACGCGCGCTCGAACTCCTCGGCTCGGGACTCCAGGACGGCGACGCCGGCCGCGCTCAAGCTACGCCCCCGCGGGAGCCGCCCCGCTGTTAGCGCTCTGGCCCTCGAGCGCCTGCTTGGCCATCTCGGCCAGGCCGGCAAAGCCCTGGGGATCGCTGACGGCGAGCTCGGCCAGGACCTTGCGGTCGAGCGTCGAGCCGGCGGCCTTCATGCCCGCGATGAAACGGCTGTAGGACAGGCCGCTCAGGTGGGCGGCGGCGTTGATGCGGACGATCCACAGGCTGCGGAGCTGCCGCTTCTTCTGCCGCCGGTCGCGGTAGGCGTAGCCCAGCGACTTGTCCACCGCCTGCTTGGCGATGCGGTGGCTCTTCGACTTCATGCCATAGAAGCCGCTGGCCAGATTGAGGATCTTCTTGCGCTTCTGGAGGCGCTTCGTTCCACGCTTTACACGTGCCATCTCTCGAACCTCGTTTCTGCTCGACGCTGGTAGACAGCGGAGCGGTCAGTGGCCCGCGCGAGAAAGATCTCGGGGGCCGCGGCTCCGGGGGGCAGGTCCGTCCCTCCGGGTGCCGGATTGGATTGTCAGGGCGGCCAGGCCACCCGTCCAGGGCGGCCACATGGGGCCGCGCCCTACTGGTGCAGCATCTCTTTGATGGTGGCGGCGAAAGCGGGCGAGACCTCCACGGACTTGCGCAGCTTGCGCTTCCGCTTGGTGGTCTTCTTGGTCAGGATGTGGCTTTTCATCGACTGGTGACGCGTCACCTTGCCGCCTCCCGTGACCTTGAAACGCTTCGCGGCCCCCTTGTGCGTCTTCTGCTTCGGCAAGGGTGGCTCCTTTCTTCCAGAAAAAACAATCTTCCCGAACAAACAACGACCGGAAAGGGAACAGTATCCCTTCCGGCGTTCTTCCCAAACCGCCTCTTTTCAGCGGAGATTCAGGAGGTTGCCTTCTTGGCTCCCCCGTGGCGCGGCGGACCGAAGATGACGTGCATCCGGTTGCCGGCCATTTCGGGCGAGGATTCTAACACTGCTCGCTCCCCCAGGTCCTCCGCCAGCCGTTTCATCAGCTTGTGGCCGAGGTCCTGGCGCGCCATTTCGCGGCCCCGGAACTGGACGGTGGCCTTGACCTTGTCCCCGTCGCCCAGAAAGCGGATGGCGTTCTTGAGCTTGAAGTCATAGTCATGCTCGTCGATGTTGGGCCGGAACTTGACCTCTTTGACGTGGATGATCTTCTGCTTCTTTTTCGACTCGTGCGCCTTCTTCTTCTGCTCGTAGAGGAACTTGCCGAAGTCCATGATGCGGCAGACCGGCGGCTTGGCCGTCGGGGCCACCTCCACGAGGTCGAGACCCGCTTCCTGGGCCCGCCGCAGCGCCTCCTCAACCGGCACGATACCGGCCTGGCCGCCTTCGGCGTCGACCAAGCGCACTTCGCGTACACGAATGCGCTCGTTGATGCGCGTTGCCTTGTCGATGTCTAGCTCACCCCCTGGGAGCGCCGGGCTTGCGCCCGTCTGGTAGTTTCCGGATCGATCAGATCGATTCTCCTATTGTAAGTGCTCAAAGCTCCAGGCTGCGCGACATCGTGAATTCACGAGCCCGCGCCAGGAATGCGTCCACCGCCATAGCGCCCAGGTCCTCCCCGGCGCGCCTCCGTACCGAAACCGTGCCCTCTTCCTGCTCCCGCGCTCCCACCACCAGCATGTAGGGCACCTTCTGGAGCTGCGCCTCGCGGATGCGGTAGCCGAGCTTCTCGTTGCGGTCATCCAGCTCCACCCGCACGCCGGCTTCGGCGAGCTGCCCGCGCACCGAGGCGGCGTAGTCGGAGAACTTCTCCGAGATGGGCAGCACCACGGCCTGCACGGGCGCGATCCACAGCGGGAAAGCTCCGGCCGTCTGCTCGATGAGGATGGCCAGGAACCGCTCGACCGACCCCAGCATGGCCCGGTGGATCATCACCGGCTGGCGCTCCGAGCCGTCGGGCGCCACGTACTTCAGGCCGAACCGGCTGGGGAGCTGGTAGTCGAGCTGGATGGTGCCGAGCTGCCAGCTCCGGCCCAGGGCGTCCTTGATGTGGAAGTCGAGCTTCGGGCCGTAGAAGGCGCCGTCGCCCGGGTTCACCTGGAACGCCATGCCCTGGCTCTCCAGGGCCTGGGCCAGCGCCTTCTCGGCGTGGTCCCAGGTCTCGTCCGAGCCCAGCCGCTTGGCCGGCCGGGTGGACAGCTCGATCTTCACCTCGTCGAAGCCGAACGTGCGGTAGACCTCCAGGATCATCCCCGCGGCCGACAGCACTTCCGCCTCGATCTGCTCCTCGGTGCAGAAGATGTGGGCGTCGTCCTGCTGGAACGAACGGACCCGGAACAGGCCCGCCGTCACGCCGCTGCGCTCGTAGCGGTGGAGACGCCCGAAATCCGCGTAGCGGATGGGCAGGTCGCGGTACGACCGCAGGCGCGTCCCGAAGATCAGGCAGTGCGTGGGGCAGTTCATGGGCTTCACCGCCATCTCGCGCTCGTCCGCCTCGGTGAAGAACATGTTCTCGTGGTAGTTGGCCCAGTGGCCCGAGGTCTTCCACAGCTCCACGTCCAGGATCTGCGGCGTCACCACCTCGCCGTAGCCGCGGCGGTTCTGCAGCTCGCGCACGAAGTCCATGAGCGCGATATAGATAGCCGCGCCCTTGGGGTGGAGGAACGGCATGGCCGGCGCCACCGGGTTGAAGCTGAAGAGGTCCAGCTCCTGGCCCAGCCGCCGGTGGTCCCGCGCCCGGGCCATCTCCAGCCGCGCGTCGTGCTCCTCCATCTCCTTCTGGGTGGCGAAGGCCGTGCCGTAGATGCGCTGCAGGCGCTCGTTGGCCTCGTCGCCCTTGAAATAGACGCCGGACGCCTCCAGCAATTTCACCGCGCCGATCTGGGAGAGGCTCTGGACGTGCGGCCCCCGGCACAGGTCGACGAAAGAGCCGTCCTTGTAGAGGGTGATGGTCTCGCCCTCAGGGATGTCCTTGAGGCGCTCCACCTTCAGGGTCTCGCCCAGGCCGTGGAAGATCCGCTCGGCCTCCTCGCGGGTGACCTCGACGCGCTCGAAGGAACTCCCCTCGGCGAGGATCTCGCGCATCTTCTCCTCGATCTTCTCGAGGTCCTCGGGAGTAAATGCCCGGGGGAAGCGGAAGTCGTACTGGAACTTCTCCGAATGGTCCTTCCGGCCCGCGTCGTACTCCGCCTCGGGCCACAGCCGCTTCACGGCGTCGGCCAGCACGTGCTCCGCGCTGTGGCGGATGAGCTCGCCGGCCTCCGGGCTCTTGACGGTGAACACGCGGAACGTGCCTCCCCGCGTGAGCGGCAGGCGCAGGTCCACCTTCTGGCCATCGAGCTCGGCGCCCACGGCATCCTTGGCCAGGCGCGGGCCGATCGACTGCGCCACTTCGAGCGGCGTGGTACCGGCCGGCACCGTGCGCACGGAGCCGTCGGGCAGGATGAGACTGAGAGATTCCGTCATCGTCTCCATGGGAGCGTCTTCTCTAAGGATACAGCTGAAAATGGATCGCACCCGGGCCAGGGCCCGCGCCGGCGGTAATCACGAGAGGGAGGGATGGTAGGCGCTAGCGGACTCGAACCGCTGACCTCTACCGTGTGAAGGTAGCGCTCTAACCAGCTGAGCTAAGCGCCTGGGCATGAAGATGAATAACGGCTACCAGCCTGCTTGCGATCTCCCTTGATTCTCGAGCCCGATCTGGTGCCGAATCCACTCCTGACGAAGCTTGGTAGGCCCGAGCGGACTTGAACCGCTGACCTCTACGATGTCAACGTAGCGCTCTAACCAACTGAGCTACGGGCCTAAGGTCGTTCCCTCTTGGCGTCCGCCAAGGGAGGGGGAGAGTACCAAGAGGGCGGGGGCGGTGTCAATTGAAAAGGCCGGGGAGCGCCTCGTTCCCCGTGTCTGGGCTGGCTTCCCCATAGGGAACGCGGCGGAGTGCCTCCTCGACCTCCATTCCCCACCCACGCAAGGCATTCCCCTCCTGCCGCCAAGCGGCGCGCTGGGAAACGGCCCATCCCCCTGCCTACCGTGGCGCCTCAGAGAGGGAACGGCCTCCTTGGACGGGGAATTATAATCGCATTCTCAATTTGTATGCATCATGATGGAGAATATAGCATTCCCCGTGGGGAACGGTCTGAATAAACGGGGAACGCTATATTCCCCATAAATTCGCCATACTCTAAGACAGTTCCGATAACAATTCCGGACTTTCGCCAGAAAAGGGGGCTTGACAAGAGGATCTGGTTCGTAGATCCTATTCACATCAACGAGGCAGGTGCAGCCAGGATCGATCTCTAGGACAGATTTTCGGCGCCAATCGAGGCGCCGGATACAACGGGCCCATCAGGCCCTATTGGAGAAGGAACATGGCTAGAGAACCGCAGTACGGAGTCACGCTGAACGGTTGGGAGCGCCTGCTGCTCTCGCTGGAGGCGAAGAAGAACGAATTCCCGCAACTCGAGATGTATCGCACGCTGCTCGCGACGATGCTCCAGAAGGTGCGGGAAATCTCGACCGAGCAGGCGGCGCTGACGGCGAGCAAGCAGGACGCGACCCAGCGCCTCCAAACGCAAATCGCAGAAGGACGCAAGGTCGCGACCCTCCTGCGCACCGCCCTGCGTCAGCACTACGGCAACCGGTCGGAGAAGCTGGTCGAGTTCGACCTCCAGCCGCTCCGCGCCCGGGTTCGCAAGGAGGCCGAGGACACCAAGCCTCCCGTCCCGGCCCCTTCGGGCAACACCACGGCCTGACGTCCTGACACCGGAATGACCCTTGGGGGGCGTGCTCCTGCACGCCCCCTCCACTTCCCACCACCGCCGGCTGCTCACGGGCGGCCGGCGAGGCAGCGTGCTCATTGACAACTGAATACATCGCGGGGACGGTCCCGGAACCGGGGCGGGACCGTTCCCGTGGTTTTCAGGCGCCTTTTCGTGGGTCTTCAGGGGGCCTCAGGGTCTTCAGGGGGACGAGGTGGGTCGTTGCGATGTGCCCTTCGAAGAGACGTCCCGCCGTCCCCGTGGCCTATGAAAGGGTATCGTGGGCGGCCTGGGAACGTCTCTACCGACACGGTGTTGCCGTTGCAGACGATGGGGGTTATGGGGATGTCGAGCCAACGCCCCCCGCAATCTTCAACGTTGGCCTCGGCATAACCGGGTCCGTAGAGACGTTCCCAGGCCGCCCACGATACCCTTTCGCAGGCCACGGGGACGGCGCCGGGTAGACCTGGGTGGTTACCCACCCAGGTCCCCCACAGACCCGTACGTGCGGGACTACCGCATACGGTTCTTCAGGTCACGGGTTCGCTACGCGACTTCAGGCCGCAACACAGATTCTCAGGTTCGGTAGCGGATACCGCTTCAAGAGAAGCTGAAACCGCTTCCAGGGCATGCTGGGCTTTCGCGAGCGGCGACTGAGCCACTTGCGCCAGATCAGCTTGACCCTTTGGTGCACGCTGCTCAGAGACAGCGAGTTCCCGGTGATCCCGTAGTACCCGCTGTGCCCTCGCAGCTTGCTGAGAAGTTGTGCCTGCTGCCAGTCTAGGGGCGCATGCCGGTTGCCTCGACACCACTCGTTGATTCGCCGCAAGAACCGGGTAATCCGGTCCGAAGCCGTCTTGCGCTTGACCATCCAGCGGCCCCGCCGAGACCTTTCCCAGAAATGGGTGAAGCCGAGAAAGTCGAAGCTCCTCGGCTTCTCGTGGGGCTGCGTTCTTCCAGACCCGTCTATCGGACCGGGCCGTTCGAAACGCACCAAACGAGTCTTGTCGGGATGGAGGCTCAAGCCGTACTTGCCGAATCGCTTCGGCAGCACCTCCAGCATCCGCCGAGCATCGCTCTCCAGTTGAAAGACCAGCACAAAGTCATCGGCAAAGCGGATCAGAAACGCTGCCCCTTGCAACCGGGGCTTCACCACCGCCTCAAACCACGTGTCCAGCACCTCATGAAGATAGATGTTCGACAGCAGAGGAGAAATGACTCCGCCCTGCGGTGTTCCTGTGGTCGGGTGGCTGAGGGTTCCTCCCTCCATCACGCCCGCCTTCAGCCACTTGTCGAGGGCGCGGCGTATCACCCCATCGCGCACCCTCTGGTCTAGAAAGCTCCTCAGCTGACTGCGATCTAGATCGTCGTAGAAACTCTGGATGTCAGCCTCCAGCACCCAGCCTCCTCCCATCGACATCAGACCTTCCCACAACTGCCTGACCGCCTGATGCGCCGATCGCTCGGGCCGGAAGGCGTACGAGCAGTCCAAAAAGTCCTGCTCATACACCGCTTCCAGTACCATCGCCACCGCCCTCTGAAGGACTTTGTCCTCGAAGGTCGGTATCCCGATCGGCCGCTTCTTCGACGGGTCACTCCCTTTCGGGACGTAGGCCCGGCGAACCGGCGGCGCTTGGTAGCGACCCGACTTGAAGCGGTCCAAGAGGCTCTGGAGATTCGCTTCCAGGTTCTCCTCGTAGGCCGCCCCCGTCTGACCATCCACCCCCGGGGCACCGTCTTTACGCGTCCGGCGGTAGGCTTCTCGCAGAAAATCCATGTCGATGTGGTGAGCCAGGCTCAAGAAGGCCCGCTTCGGATCTTCCCTTGCCAGTTGTGCTATCCGTTGAAGTCGCGTTGAGACTGTCTCAAGGTTCGGCGACCCTGTCATCTTTCCCTCCAACGAGTCCATGACCCGACCCCCCCTTTCCCTCCACGGGGTCCCTCGGGATGGTTCCCCCGCTTTCTCGGTACTGTTGAGGTGCTACGACGCCCTGAGTCCATCCCGCCGCGCTTCGTTTCCTTCGCTTGGTGGTACCGCGGCTGCGCCCGCTCATTTCGCTCCCACAGGGTGCGGACGCCCTCTGCTGTGGGCCTGGACGATTGGTCTCCCGGAGCCCAGCCGGGACTTGACCGCGGAGATCTCAGGGTTCTCCCAGGTTTCTGGGCAGACCCCTTTGTGTGCATGCCCTGGGCGGGTACCCCGGGGGACCCTCGACGCCAGGCCTATACGGCGCCGAGAATGTTGCCTTCCGCTCGTCCCAAGACGTCGGCTCCCCGATTGAGTCTCTCGAGGCTGGTTACCACGGCCTGCACACTCGCTGTCTACGCTTCGTGGCGCGGATTACTCCTACCACCACGCAAGACTCGCTTCCGGTGGGGGGCCAGCCCTTGCCGGGTAGGATTCGGACCTACTGGGTCCACTACGAAGGGTTTCCGGTTCTGTCTATTGCATATTCCTTCCTCCCTTCCCAGACTTGGCCTGGCGCGAGCCGGGTAGACCTGGGTGGTTACCCACCCAGGTCCCCCACAGACCCGTACGTGCGGGACTACCGCATACGGTTCTTCAGGTCACGGGTTCGCTACGCGACTTCAGGCCGCAACACAGATTCTCAGGTTCGGTAGCGGATACCGCTTCAAGAGAAGCTGAAACCGCTTCCAGGGCATGCTGGGCTTTCGCGAGCGGCGACTGAGCCACTTGCGCCAGATCAGCTTGACCCTTTGGTGCACGCTGCTCAGAGACAGCGAGTTCCCGGTGATCCCGTAGTACCCGCTGTGCCCTCGCAGCTTGCTGAGAAGTTGTGCCTGCTGCCAGTCTAGGGGCGCATGCCGGTTGCCTCGACACCACTCGTTGATTCGCCGCAAGAACCGGGTAATCCGGTCCGAAGCCGTCTTGCGCTTGACCATCCAGCGGCCCCGCCGAGACCTTTCCCAGAAATGGGTGAAGCCGAGAAAGTCGAAGCTCCTCGGCTTCTCGTGGGGCTGCGTTCTTCCAGACCCGTCTATCGGACCGGGCCGTTCGAAACGCACCAAACGAGTCTTGTCGGGATGGAGGCTCAAGCCGTACTTGCCGAATCGCTTCGGCAGCACCTCCAGCATCCGCCGAGCATCGCTCTCCAGTTGAAAGACCAGCACAAAGTCATCGGCAAAGCGGATCAGAAACGCTGCCCCTTGCAACCGGGGCTTCACCACCGCCTCAAACCACGTGTCCAGCACCTCATGAAGATAGATGTTCGACAGCAGAGGAGAAATGACTCCGCCCTGCGGTGTTCCTGTGGTCGGGTGGCTGAGGGTTCCTCCCTCCATCACGCCCGCCTTCAGCCACTTGTCGAGGGCGCGGCGTATCACCCCATCGCGCACCCTCTGGTCTAGAAAGCTCCTCAGCTGACTGCGATCTAGATCGTCGTAGAAACTCTGGATGTCAGCCTCCAGCACCCAGCCTCCTCCCATCGACATCAGACCTTCCCACAACTGCCTGACCGCCTGATGCGCCGATCGCTCGGGCCGGAAGGCGTACGAGCAGTCCAAAAAGTCCTGCTCATACACCGCTTCCAGTACCATCGCCACCGCCCTCTGAAGGACTTTGTCCTCGAAGGTCGGTATCCCGATCGGCCGCTTCTTCGACGGGTCACTCCCTTTCGGGACGTAGGCCCGGCGAACCGGCGGCGCTTGGTAGCGACCCGACTTGAAGCGGTCCAAGAGGCTCTGGAGATTCGCTTCCAGGTTCTCCTCGTAGGCCGCCCCCGTCTGACCATCCACCCCCGGGGCACCGTCTTTACGCGTCCGGCGGTAGGCTTCTCGCAGAAAATCCATGTCGATGTGGTGAGCCAGGCTCAAGAAGGCCCGCTTCGGATCTTCCCTTGCCAGTTGTGCTATCCGTTGAAGTCGCGTTGAGACTGTCTCAAGGTTCGGCGACCCTGTCATCTTTCCCTCCAACGAGTCCATGACCCGACCCCCCCTTTCCCTCCACGGGGTCCCTCGGGATGGTTCCCCCGCTTTCTCGGTACTGTTGAGGTGCTACGACGCCCTGAGTCCATCCCGCCGCGCTTCGTTTCCTTCGCTTGGTGGTACCGCGGCTGCGCCCGCTCATTTCGCTCCCACAGGGTGCGGACGCCCTCTGCTGTGGGCCTGGACGATTGGTCTCCCGGAGCCCAGCCGGGACTTGACCGCGGAGATCTCAGGGTTCTCCCAGGTTTCTGGGCAGACCCCTTTGTGTGCATGCCCTGGGCGGGTACCCCGGGGGACCCTCGACGCCAGGCCTATACGGCGCCGAGAATGTTGCCTTCCGCTCGTCCCAAGACGTCGGCTCCCCGATTGAGTCTCTCGAGGCTGGTTACCACGGCCTGCACACTCGCTGTCTACGCTTCGTGGCGCGGATTACTCCTACCACCACGCAAGACTCGCTTCCGGTGGGGGGCCAGCCCTTGCCGGGTAGGATTCGGACCTACTGGGTCCACTACGAAGGGTTTCCGGTTCTGTCTATTGCATATTCCTTCCTCCCTTCCCAGACTTGGCCTGGCGCGAGGGACGTCTCTTGCGGAGGGTATACCTTCACGCCTCGTGGTCCTCACGACTGCGGCGGCAGGGGTACCCCCGCCACGACATCCGCCGTCGCTTCCGCGATCTCGCGGTCCTCGATCAGGATCTTGCGCAGGGCTTCGGCGTGCTTCTCGGCCTCCCGGGCTCGCTTCTCGTAGCGCGCACTGGAGTAGAGGTTGCCGTGCTCGCGCGAGCGCTGCTCCAGGCGCCGCGACAGGCTGGCGTTCTCCTCCAGGGCGCGCAGGGCCGCCCACAGGCTCCCGTCCAGGGTGTGGAACTGCTTGGAGAGCAGGCTCTCCGGGGAGTAGGCGTGCCCCGTTCGGCAGCGGAAGTGGAGGGGCCGCTCGCCACGCTTCTCGAACAGTGTGCCGCCGCATTCGGGGCAGGTCAGGTTCGACGGCTCGGAGCCGGTGCTCTGTGGATCGTTCGAAATTCCCATGGCGTCGGGCTCCTCTTCTACCTCGTCGCAGACCGCTCTTCCTGCCGGCCGGGGCTCGTACAGGAGACGGTCGAGCAGGCCGCCGACCTTGGCGACCGGCACGACGTGGTCGACCTCGACGTTGTGGATGGCGCTCGCGGGCATGCCGGGATAGTCGGCGTCCTTGGGATCCTGCACGATGGCCACGCCGCCGCACTTCTTGATCGCCGCCAGGCCCACGGTGCCGTCGTCCAGGTTGCCGGTGAGCACCACGCCCGCCACGCGCGATCCATACCAGCGGGCCGCCGTGCGGAACAGCACGTCGACCGCCGGGCGGTGGCCGTTCTCGCTGGCGTTGCGGGAGAGGCGGACGTTACCGTTGCAGATGGCCAGGTGGCGGTCGGGAGGGGCGACGTAGATCCGGCCCGGCCGGATGACCTCCCCGTCGGCGGGATGGGAGGCCGGCAGGCGGCCCGAGCGGGAAAGGATGGACGGCAGCGCGCTGTAGCCGTCCGGCGCGACGTGCAGGACCACGAAGACGGCGGCCGGCAGGTTGGGCGGCAATTCCTCGGCCACCGTGCAGAGGGCCTGCACCCCGCCGGCGGAAGCTCCGATGACGATGATGTCGCGTCCTGGGATCTCTGGGTTGGGGTCCAAGGTTTCCTCCTGGCTCCCGAGGAAACGTGCACGAGGTGTGCCGGGTGGCTTCCGCCCCCGAAGGCCCCTCATCCCTGTCCCTTCTCCCACCGCCCTCCCATCCGCCGGGAGAAGGGAACGTAACGTAAACGGTGGGGCTTTGTAGGGTGCGCTGTGCGCACCGGAAACGACGGTCCTGGTGCGCACAGCGCACCCTACGGCAACACCGCTCGCACGGGTCCCCTTCTCCCGGTCGGGGGGAGGGCGATGGGAGAAGGGACAGGGATGAGGGGTCGGGCGGCGGACGCCGCCCTACTCCGCCCCCCCCGCCGGCACGTCCAGCACCTCGCGCACCTTTTCCAGGAACTGGCTCGGAGGGAAGGGCTTCTGCAGGAAGTGCTGCTCCGGGTTGAGCACGCCGTGGTGGGCGATGGCGTCTTCGGGGTAGCCGGACATGTAGAGCACCCGCATCTCCGGCCGGCGGCGGACGAGCTGCTCGGCGAGCTGGCCGCCGCTCTGCCCCGGCATCACCACGTCGGTGACGAGGATGTGGATGGGTCCCGGATGCCGCTCGGCGAGGCTCGAACGCCTGGGTGGCGTCCTGGGCGGCGAGCACCCGGTAGCCCCGGCTCTCCAGGATCTCGACGGCGGGCTCGCGGATGTTGTCCTCGTCCTCCACCAGCAGCACGACCTCGGAGCCCCGTGAGCCGCGCCGGGTCCGGCCGGAGGCCAGCGGCTTCAAGGCCTCCTCCTCCCGGGATTCGACGCGGGGCAGCAGGATGGTGAAGCGCGAGCCCTCTCCCGGCTCGCTCTCGACCCGGATGTGGCCACCGCTCTGGTGCACGATGCCGTGGACCGTGGCCAGGCCCAGACCCGTCCCGTGGCCGCGCTCCTTGGTGGTGAAGAACGGCTCGAAGAGGCGCTCTTTCACCTCGGGGGTCATGCCCTCGCCGGTGTCGGCCACGGAAAGCTGGAGGTAATGTCCGGGTGGCAGGTCGCCCTGGGGCTCCGTGATCTCGGTCTCCCCGGTGGCGAGCGTCAGGGTGCCGCCGGAGGGCATGGCGTCGCGGGCGTTGACGACCAGGTTGAGGATCACCTGCTCGAGTTGGCCGAAGTCCACGTGGACCGCGCCATCGGCCGTGGCGAGCTGGAGGTCCAGCCGGCTGTGCTCGCCGATGAGGCGCCGCAGCATGGGCTCCAGGTCGCGGATCACGTCGTTCAGGTGGAGCATCCGCGGCTGCAGCGTCTGCTTGCGGCCGAAGGCGAGGAGCTGGCGGGCCAGGGTGGCCGCGCGCTCTTCGGCCTTCTGGATCTTCTCGACGTGGGCCCGCCGCTCGTCGCCCTCGTCCAGCCGGTCGCAGAGCAGCTCGCACTGGAAGGCGATGGCGGCCAGCAGGTTGTTGAAGGAGTGGGCGATGCCGCCGGCCAGCCGGCCCACGGCCTCCATCCGCTGGGCGTGGCGCAGGATCTCCTCGCTCGCCCGCAGGGCCTCCTCGGCTTCCTTGGCTTTTGACATGTCGCGGACCGCCCAGCGCAGCCGAACCGCCCGGGAATGCCTGCCGTCGAGGTCGCGGACCACCGTCAACACGGCGGGGAAGGGTTCCTGGCCCCGCGGCTGGATCGTGACCTCGGTCTCGCCGGGGGCCTCGCCCGCGCAGGCCCGGGGGATGAGGTCGCGGAAGGCGCGGCGGTCCTCCGGCGCGATGTAGACGAAGAAGGGCTTGCCCCGCAGGAAGTCCGGTGTCGAGCCGGCCAGGGAGGCCGCCGCCCGGTTCGCCTCCTCGACGACGCCGTGGACGTCCGTCACCAGGTAGCCGAAGGGGGCTTCCTCGAAGAGCTGGAGGTAGCGGTGGCGCTGGCGCTCCAGCTCTTCGCGGGTGGCTGGCAGCTCCTGGTTCTGCTGCTCCAGCTCCTCATAGGCCACCTCGAGCTCGAGGAGCTGGACCTGGAGGGTCCCCAGCTCCTCCACGAACCTCTCAGGGTTGGAGAGGAGGGCGGTCTCTGCCTGGAGAGTGCGGAGCTGCTTCTGGGCCGCGGTAAGCTTGCCAGCCGCTGATCTATTCATTGGAGCAACTCCTTCAGGCTTGGGCTTCCCCTCTCCCCTCTCCAGTCATTTCTTCCATCAGAACGATCACTCCAGGCGATTCCGGGCCGGTGCTCAAGGGGGTGCACGTGACCCGGCACTGAATGGGCCGGCCGCGCCGGTTGACGCCGTCGAGCGTCACCTCGGCGCCCGAGGGGCCGCCGCCGTTCAGGCAATGCAAGATCGGCTCCCGCAACCGCTCCACGGGCAGGCCGATGTCCAGCGACAGGAACGGCGTGCCCTGGACCTCGTCGCCGCGCAGGCCCCAGAGATCCTGCGCCTTTTCGCTCCAGACCTCCACCTCCAGGCCCGGGCCGAGGACCACGACCGCCGCCCGCAGGCTGCCGAGGATGGCGTGGAGGTGGGTGTTGACGAGCCGCAGCTCCTCCGACCGCACGTGGATCTGGTCGTTCAGGGCGCGCAGCTCTTCGTTGGTGGACTGGAGCTCCTCGTTCATGGTTTCCAGCTCTTCGTTGGCCGACTGGAGCTCCTCGTTGGTCGTCTCCAGCTCCTCGATGGTGGACTGGAGCTCTTCGTTGGTCGTCTCCAGCTCCTCGTTGGCGGACTGGCAGCTCCTCGTAGGCCGTCTCCAGCTCCTGCTTGGCCCGCTCGAGCTCGCTGTGGAGATGGGTCTGCGTCGTGTTGTCGAGGAATGAGACCCCGGTGCCCTGCAGCAAGCCGCCGGCGTCCAGCAGGGGGATGATGCCAATCTCCAGCACGCGCGGCTCGCCACCTACCGGCCGCCACTCCACGTTCTTGAGCGTCACCGCCAGCCGGGAGGAGCTGACCGCGTCGATGTGCGAGCGCAGCTCCACGGGACGGTAGGAGATCTCCAGGTCCTGGAGCAGCCGCCCGAGGTCCGCGGGAGCGAGATTGAAGAGCTGGCGGGCCTTGCCGTTGGCCAGGGCCAGGCGTCCCGTGCGGTCGACGGCGATCTGGGCCACCGGGCCGGCGTCGAAGGCCGCTTCGCGCACCCGCACCGGGCGGCTCACGCCCTGGATATCGCCCAGGGTGGACGCCGGAGTGAGCGCCAGCAGGCGCTCGCGCAGGCTGGCGCTCGCGGTGCGCTGGAAGATGCGGGCCTTCAGGTCCTCCGGCCGGAAGCTGTTGCCGTGGCTGAGCAGGGTCTCGGCCTTGCCCAGGAACAGGTAGCCGTTGCGGCTGAGCGCGAAGTGGAAGCGGGCCAGGATCTTCGCCTGCGTCTCGGAATTGAAGTACATCAGGGTGTTACGGCAGATCAGCAGGTCGACCCGCGAGATGGCCGCGTCCTGCACCAGGTCGTGCCGGCCGAAGATCAGCGAGCGGCGCAAGTCCTGCCGGAAGGTGCAGCGGTCCCCGTGCCGATCGAAGTACTTGGAGCGCAACTCCTCGGGCACGGCCTCGGCCTGGGCGGGCGTATAGACCCCCTGCCGCGCCTGGGCGAGCGCCTCTTCGTCCGCGTCCGTGCCGTAGATCTTCACCCTCTGCCGGTACTCCACGTCGCCCAGGGCTTCGGCCAGCAGGATGGCGAGCGTGTAGGCCTCCTCGCCCGAGGCGCAGCCGGCGCTCCAGCAGCGGATGGGCTCGTCCGGGGTCTTGCTCTCCAGGATGCGCGGCAGGATCTGCTCCTTCACAACCTCCCAGGCCTGGGGATCGCGGAAGAAGCTGGTGACGTTGATCAGGACCGTGTTGAAGAGGGGGGTGAACTCGTCCGGATGGACCTCGAGGTAATCGCTGTAGTCGGAGTACGAGCCGACGCCGACCTGCTGCATGCGTTTCTGCACCCGGCGGACCAGGCTCGAGAGCTTGTAGCCGGAGAAGTCGAAACCGCGGGTGGCCTTCAGGTAGTCGAGCAGCCTGACGAAGTCGTTCGCCGGCATCTCGTCTTGCTTGCGCTCTCTCGGTTTCCGCTCTCCGTTCAAACGTTCTCTCCTGTGAGCTCGATCAGTACGGATGCGATCCCGTTCAGCGGCAGCACGCGGTCGGCCATCCCCGTCCGCACGGCCGCGTTGGGCATGCCCTGGAACTCCGCGCTCTCCTCGTCCTGCACGATCACCGTCCCGCCACGATGCTTGACGGCGCACACCCCCTCCGCGCCGTCCCGGCCCGTGCCGGTGAGCACCACGGCGATGGCCCCGTCCCCCCATGCCTCCGCGAGCGAGACGAACAGCACGTCCGCCGAGGGCCGGACGTACTGCACCCGGGGGATGTCCGAGAGGGTCAGGCAGCCATCCGGCTGCACCAGCACGTGGCGGTCCGGAGGAGCCACGTAGACCGCGCCGGCCGATAGCCGCTCGCCCCCCCGCGCCTGCACCACCGGCAGTATCGACCGGCGGCCGAGGATCTCCGCCAGCCAGCTCTGGTGGTTGGGATCGAGGTGCTGGACCACCAGCACGGGAGCCGCGAAATCGCCCGGGAGAGAGGAGATGATCTGGAGCAGGGCTTTGAGCCCCCCGGCCGAGGCTGCGAGAGCCACGGCATGCCTCGGCCGCGCGGCTGGGCCGGTTGCCATGGGGACTACCTCTTTCAGGCTCAACGCCTTTCCCTCACGAGACACGGCGGTTGACATTCAGAGGAGCGGGTACCGGCGCCAGAGTGACCGGGGCAGGGTGGATTCCCGGGGGGAGGGGGCAGCTCTGAGCCGTCTCGTTCTCTGGCATTATGCATCCTTTGAGATTGCGGGAAAAGCGAAGACCCCTCATCCCTGTCCCTTCTCCCGTCCCTCCGCCCACCCCTGCCGGGGAGAAGGGGACCTTACTGAGAGGGTGGTGCTGGTAGGGTGCGCTCTGCGCACCTTTGGCGACGTTAATGGTGCGCACAGCGCACCCTACCTGCACGATCGCATCAACCGGGTCCCCTTCTCCCCGGCAGGGGTGGGCGGAGGGACGGGAGAAGGGACAGGGATGAGGGGTCTTCCGGCCCTGCGATATAGTCCCCCTCAGGGGAAGAACCATGGAACCGACCAACGGAACTTTCCAGAAGCTTCGAGAGTTGTCCCAGAACCTCTGGTGGTGCTGGCAGCCCGACATCCGCGCCATTTTCCGGGTTCTCGACCCGGAGATCTGGAGCCTCGTCTACCACAACCCGGTCGCGTTGCTGCAACGCGTGGCGCCCGAAGAGGTCTACCGCCGGGTGCAGGACCTGGAGATCCAGACCCGCATCGACCAGGCCCACCGGCGGCTGCAGAGCTACCTCAAGGGGGGCGAGAGCTGGGGGCTCACGCACGCCGGGCCGATCCTGGCCCGTCCCGTGGCCTACTTCTCGGCCGAGTTCGGGCTCCACCAGTCGCTGCCCATCTACTCGGGCGGCCTGGGCGTGCTGGCGGGAGACCACCTCAAGAGCATGAGCGACCTGGGGGCTCCCGTGGTGGGTGTGGGCCTGCTCTACCACCAGGGCTACGTCCACCAGCTCATCGACGAGAAGGGCTGGCAGCAGGACCTCTACGAGCCCATCTCCGGCGCCGAGCTGCCGGCCGATCCCGTGCTCGGCCCCGGCGATAGCGATGGCAATGGAGCCACCGGCGAGCAGCTCCGCTTCAGCGTCGAGCTGCCGGGAAGGGACGTCTTCCTGCGCCTCTGGCAGGTCCACGTGGGCCGCAGCCGGCTGCTGCTGCTCGACTCGCGCGACGAGGCCAATTCGCCGGACGACCAGGCCTTGACGGCCCGCCTCTACGGCGGCGACCAGGAGATGCGGATCCAGCAGGAGATCCTGCTCGGCGTGGGGGGGCACCGCGCCCTGGGGATCGCGGGCGTCAAGCCCTCGGTGATCCACCTGAACGAGGGGCACTCGGCTTTCGCCCTGCTGGAGCGCGCCCGGGAATTCGTGGAGCGCGAGGGCCTGAAGCCGTCCGAGGCCCTGCGCGAGGTGGCGGCGACCAGCGTGTTCACCACCCACACGCCCGTGGAGGCGGGGCACGACCGCTTCCGCGTCGATCTCGCGAGCCGCCACCTCGAGCCCCTGGCGAGGGGGCTCGGCCTGCCGCTCGACGAGGTGCTGGCCCTGGGCTCCGAGCGGCCGAACGACGCCACCGCCCCGTTCTGCCCCACGGTGCTGGCGCTCAAGCTGACCCGCAAGGCGAACGGCGTCTCGGCCCTCCACGGCCGCGTCTCGCGCAAGATGTGGATGGGCCTCTATCCCGGGAAGACCGAGGAGGAGGTGCCCATCGGCCACATCACCAACGGCGTCCACGTGCGCACCTGGCTGGCGGCGGACATGCACACCCTGTTCATGCAGCACCTGGGGCCGCGCTGGCTCGACCGCATCTCCTTCCCCGATCTCTGGACGAAGATCGACAAGGTGCCCGACGCCGAGATCTGGGAGGTCCACCAGGTGCTCAAGGCGCGCCTCCTCGCCTTCGTCCGGGGCCGGCTGGCCGACCGGCGGCGGCGCCTGGGCCTGCCCGAGCCGGACCAGCCGCCGCTCCAGGCCGACGTCCTCACCCTGGGCTTCGCCCGCCGCTTCGCCACCTACAAGCGGGCGGACCTCCTGTTCCAGGACCCGGACCGGCTCGACCGGATGGTGAACGACCCGGAGAGGCCCGTGCAGATCGTCTACGCGGGCAAGGCCCATCCCCGCGATACGGGCGGCAAGGCCCTGGCCCAGCGGGTGGCGAACCTGGAGAAGGACCCGCGCTTCGCGGGGAAGATCGTGTTCGTCGAGAACTACAACATGCACGTGGGCCGTCAGCTCGTGCAGGGGGTGGACGTCTGGCTCAACACCCCGCGCCGGCCCCTGGAGGCCTGCGGCACGAGCGGCCAGAAGTGCATCCTGAACGGCGTGCTCAACTGCTCGATCCTCGACGGCTGGTGGGCCGAGGGCTACGACGGCGGCAACGGCTTCGCCATCGGCGCGGGCGAGATCCACGCCGACCCCGAGATCCAGGACGAGCGCGACGCCCTGGCCACTTTCGAGACGCTGGAGCGCGAGGTCGTCCCCCTCTACTATCAGCGGCGTCAGCGGGGCCAGCCCGACACCCAGGGCATTCCCTACGGCTGGATCGCCCGTGTCAGGCGCGCCATGCGCACCCTCGCCTGGCGCTACAACGCGGACCGCATGGTGATGGATTACGTCAAGGAGTGCTATCTGCCGGCTGCGGGCGGGGATACGTGCAGGATGTAGGGGCCCTCCTCTCCCAGAGGGAGAGGAGGGAGAAGGTGGGCTCACATCTCAGGAGCAGACACACCTGCCCGTGCACCAGTTGCAGATCCCCTGGGAGTAACCCCTTGCACGGCAACTGCTGTAGCAGGCCTCATCGTCGCACAGGGGCTCAACGACGCACGCGTAGACCGGCTGGACGACGAGGGCACCCGAGGTGAGCATCAAGGCCAAGGCACCAAGTACGAGTCGCTTCATGACTACCTCCTCTTCATAGGGCTATAGGTCAGCGCGGTCCGCTCTGACCAATTGTGCTTAAATTAGCATTGCAAAATCAATGCTCAGAAACCAGCTCTGGAGCGGAGTCCCTTCTTGCCCTCAACCCCCTTTTTCTGCAACAATTCCGCAGCGTTCTCGTCGCAAAGACTGTCTGACCTCGGAGTTGCTGTAAGCCCGACGTGCCTATCCTGAAGCGCGAAGTCGATCTCTCCCCGTCTCATCTGTTCGAGTTGTCGAGAGTAGAGCACCCCTGGTGGGTGGCCTGGGTGCGCAGCCGCCAGGAGAAGAGGCTGGCCCGTCATCTGGCGGGTCACGGAGTGGGGTTCTACCTCCCCCAGGCCGAGAAGCGGATGCGTCGCGCCGGACGGACGTTCGTCTCCAGCCTGCCGCTGTTCCCGGGTTATCTGTTCTTCCGCGGCGAGGCCGAAGCGCGCCGGGAGGCCCTGCGGAGCAACCTCATCGTGGAGGTGCTGCCGGTGCCCGATCAGGCGGGCCTGGAGGCCGAGCTGTTGAGCCTCTGGCAGCTCCAGCAGGCGGGTGTGCCGCTCGTCTCCCACCCCTATCTGGAGGCCGGGGACGAGGTGGAGATCGTGGACGGTCCGCTCAAGGGGTGGACGGGCACGGTGCTGCGGGAGAAGGGACGGCTGAGGCTGGTGGTCTCGGTGACGTTCCTCCGGCAGTCGGTGGCGGCGGAGATGGACCGCGAGGCGCTGGTGCCGTTGCGGGTGTCCGCCGGACGATTGTTGCCGGCGGGCTAGCTCCGCCCGGGCATAAATGCCCGGGCTAGTCGAAAAGAGCCCCCTGAAGGGGACTCAAAATTGAGTCGGCTTTAGCCGGCTTCTTCTGCCTAGCCCGGGCATTTATGCCCGGGCGGGGGTGCGGTACCCCTCGGTGTCGATGATGTACACCGAAGGGGGCGGAGCCCGCCCGGCCATCTCCTCATGCGTAACGAACCCACCCCCCGCGACCTCACCTTCGTCTCGGCCGGCCTCGGCCTGGACGGCGGCGGCCGGGCCCTGGCCGGGCGGCTGCTGCTGAGCGCCTGCATGGCCTTCGCCCGCGAGCGGGGGATCGGGTTGCAGGTGCTCACCCTCGAAGGCGGCGGGCTGCCGGACGCACTGTCTGCGGATAGACCCGTTCGGAGCTTCGGCGGCGATCAGAAGGCCCTGGCGCTGGAGGTCTGGAAGAGCCAGTTGGGGAAACGCCGGGCCGCCTACGTGTTCGATCTGCTGGGACCGGCGCGGACGCAGGCGTATCTGCCGGGTCCGTTGCGATCCCCCTATCTCCTCCCCTTGTACGGCATCGAGGTCTGGCGTCCCCTGGAGTGGGACCGGCGGCGGACGATCGCCAAGGCGGCGGCGGTCTTCTCCATCTCGGCCCACACGGTGGAGCGCGCCCGGCCCTTCCTGCCGCGGAGGGGGGACCTGCCGGTGGTTCCCCTGGCCCTGGAGGAGCGCAGGCCCGAGGGCGCGGTGGACGCGGGACTGATCTCGAAGCTCGACCGCGGATTCCTGCTGATCGTGGGACGCATGTCCAGGACCGAGCGCTACAAGGGGCACGACCAGCTCCTGGAGGCCATGACGACGCTGCCGGACGTCCGGCTGGTGGTGGCCGGCGACGGCGACGACCGGCCACGGCTGGAGGAGAAGGCGGCGGCCCTGGGGCTGGGGGACCGGACATTTTTCACCGGTTTTCTCAGTGAGGCGACCCTGGCCGAGCTCTACCGCCGCTGTGCGGCCTTCACGATGCCCAGCCGGGGGGAAGGTTTCGGTCTCGTCTACCTGGAAGCCATGAGGGCCGGCAAGCCCGTGCTGGCCGCCCAGGGGAGCGCCGCCGAGGAGATCGTGCAGGACGAGAAGACCGGGCTGCTCGTGGATCCCGACGACCGGGAATCGTTGCGCGAGGCTCTGGACCGGCTGGTCAGCCATCCCGGCGAGGTGCGGCGGATGGGCGAGGCGGGCCGGGAACGGTGGCGGCAAGAGTTCGGGCTGGAGCGGTTCCAGGAGAGACTGAGGCCCTTGATCGAGAGGCTGGTCTCCTGATGTGCGGCATTATCTGATGTGTGGCATTAACTGATGTGCGGCATTAATGGCATCCTCCGCCTGACCGGCTCCGCCCCGCCGATCGACCGGGACGAGCTGCTGCGCACCCGCGACGCCATGACGGCGCGGGGGCCGGACGGCTCCGGCGCCTGGATCTCCCCGGACGGCCGGGCGGCCCTGGCGAGCCGGCGGCTGGCGATCCTCGATCTCTCCGAGGCCGGAGCCCAGCCCATGCTTTCCGGGGACGGCCGGTTCACGCTCGTGATGAACGGGGAGATCTACAACTTCCTGGAGCTGCGGCGCGATCTGGAAGCGGCGGGGGTGGCCTTCCGTTCCCGCAGCGACACGGAGGTCGTCCTCGCCCTCTACGCCCGCGAGGGCGCGGCCATGCTCTCGCGCCTGCGGGGCATGTACGGCCTCGCGATCTGGGACGACCGGGAAAAGACGCTGCTCCTGGCGCGGGACCCCCTGGGGATCAAGCCCCTCTACCTCTCGGAGGAAGGGGGAACGCTCCGCTTTGCCTCCCAGGTGAAGGCGCTGGAGGCCGGCGGCGCCGTCTCCCGGGAGGTCGATCCCGCGGGGCTCGCGGGGTTCCTGCTCTGGGGCTCGGTGCCGGAGCCACTGACGATCCGCAAAGCGGTGCAGGCCCTGCCGGCGGGGCATTATCTGGTTGCCCGCGAGGGAGAGATTGGACCGATCCGACCGATCGGTCCGATCCGTCCGATTTCCCCGCTGGAACCCGCCGCTGCCGTGGAGGACTCGGTGGTCGCCCACCTGGTCTCCGACGTGCCGGTGGCGGTGTTCCTCTCGGCGGGGCTGGACTCGGGGCTGATCGCGGCGCTGGCCCGGCGGCACCTGCCGGAGCCGCCGGCCACGTTCACGCTGAGCTTCGAGGAGACGGCCGGCACGCCGTTCGACGAGGCGCCGCTGGCCGCCGAGGTGGCGCGGACGCTCGGCACCCGCCACGTGGAGCGCCGGGTGGGCCGGACCGATTTCCAGAACTGGTGGCGCGACGCGCTGGCGGCCATGGACCAGCCGAGTATCGACGGGTTCAACACCTACGCCGTGAGCCGGGCCGCCCACGAGGCGGGGCTCAAGGTGGTGCTCTCGGGACTGGGCGGGGACGAGATCTTCGGCAGCTATCCCTCGTTCCAGGACGTGCCGCGGATGGCGCGGACGGCCCAGAGGGCATCCTGGGTCCCCGGCCTGAGCGCGCTCTGGCCGCCCCTGGCGCGGACGTTCTTCCGGGACCGTCCCAAGCTCGCGGGCCTGCTGCGCTACGGCCGGACGCTGCCCGGGGCGTACTTCCTGAGGCGCGGGTTGTACCTGCCGGAGGAGCTGCCGGGGCTGATGGGCAAAGATGCCGCGGAGGAGGCCCTGAGACAGTACAACCCGGTGTCCAGCAACGGCTTTCCCGGCGACGCCTGGACGGCCGTGCATCTCCTGGAGACCACGCGCTACATGAGGAACCAGCTCCTGCGCGATTCGGACTGGGCCTCCATGGCCTCCTCTGTGGAGCTGCGCGTACCGCTGGTGGACGCCTGGCTGTACGAGCGGCTGGCCGCGAACGGTTTCGAGCCCGCCCGCAGCCAGGGCAAGGCGGCGCTGGTGCGGCAGGCCGCGCCGGCGCTGCCGGCGGCGCTGTGGACGCGGCCGAAGTCAGGGTTCTTCATCCCGGTGATGGATTGGCTGGACCCGGGAGCTGGAGGGAAGACGCTGGGGGAGCAGTCGCGGCGGCTGGCGGTGCGGGTGTTGGCGGAGTGGGGGGTGGGGATGTGATCGCCGAAGCCGCTCCCCCGGAGCCTAACCGCGGCCGCCTCCTCCGCTGGGCCCGCATCCTCTCCGCCTATTTCACCGCCCAGACGCTCACGCAGCTCCTGGGCATCGCGTCCGGCCTGCTGTTCGTCAACTTCATGCCGGTGCGGGAGCTGGCGCTCTATACGCTGGCGTTCTCGGTGATCACGTTCTTCAACTTCGTGACGGACCTGGGGACCAGCACCTCGCTCGTCTACTTCTTCCGCCGGGGCCAGGGGGACGCGGTGGAGATGGAGCGCTACACGGCCGCCGTGCTGTCGCTGCGGCGGACGGCTTTCGCCCTGGGTGCGGCCGGGGTCGTGGCGGCGTTCCCCGCCATCGCCTCGGCCAAGGGATTCGGATGGCGGGAGTCGCTGCTGGTGACGGCGGGCGTGGTGGTCGGGGTGTGGTTTCAGATCGCCTCCTCCATCCGCGTGCTCCTGCTCCGCCTGGCGGACCGGTACGGCGCGTCCTACCGGGCGGAGCTGGCGGGCGGCGGGGTGCGGCTGGCCGTGGCGCTGGCCATGGTGGCATCCGGGCTTCTGCGGGCCTGGCTGGGGGTCCTGTCGTCGGCTTTGGGCGCCGCGATGACCGCGACGGTGGCTGTGCTGGCCCGGCCTCCCCAATCCCAAAAGACGGCCCAAGCCGCGGGAGACCTGCGCCCCTATCGCCGGGACGTGCTCCGCTATCTCCTGCCCAGCCTGCCCAGCGCCCTCTACTTCTCGATCCAGGGGCCGCTCACGGTGTGGCTCGCCACCACCTTCGGCTCGGTGCGCAACATCGCCGAGGTGGGTGCCCTGAGCCGGCTGGGACTGGTGGTGGGGATCTTCTCGAACCTGACGGGCGTCGTGTTCCTCCCCCGCCTGGCCCGCATCTCCGGCGAGCGGCTGTACCGGCGGCGCTGCCTCCAGTTCGGCGGCCTGCTCGCGGCCGTGGCCCTGGCGCTCCTCGGGGCCGCCGCCGTGGCGCCCCGGGCGTTCCTCTTCCTCCTGGGGCCGAAGTACTCCGGCCTCGAAGGGGAGCTGCTGCTGACCGTGGCCGGCGCCGGCCTCACTCTCCTGGGCGGTTACGCCGTGTCGGTGAACCTGGCCCGGTCGTGGAACCGGTGGGAGGGGCTCGCGGTGGTTCTCCTCATCGCCGCGCAGGCCGCACTGGTGGCCGTGCTGCCGCTCGGCACGACGGCGGGCGTGCTGCTGTTCAACCTCTTCACGGCCGCCGTGGGCCTGATCCTCCAGCTCCTGATCACGCTGGGCGGCTTCACCCGGCCCGGGTGGGTGCAATGGATGAAGTGACCTCCTCCGTCCCGCGCCGGCTGAACCTCGGCTGCGGTCTCAAGAAACGGCCGGACGCCGTGAACGTGGACCTGCGGCCCGCCGTGGCGCCGGACCTGGTGTGGAACCTGGAGGAGCGCCCCTATCCCCTGCCCCGGGGCCATTTCGAATACATCTGGGCCCTCGACGTGGTGGAGCACGTCGCGGACATCCAGGGCTTCATGGAGGAGGCTCACGCCCTGCTCGCGCCCGGGGGGATCCTGGAGATCACGACGCCGCACTTCTCGTGCGCCAACTCCTTCACCGATCCCACGCACCGCCACCACCTGGGCTACTTCTCGTTCGACTACTTCACGGACGCCTCCCAGTGGAGCTTCTACAGCGGCGTGCGCTTCGAGATCGCCGAGCGCAACCTGGTGTTCCACAACGGGCGGCCGGACCGGCTGATGGCCCGCTGGGCGAACCGGCATCCCGAGGCGTACGAGAAGCGGCTGGCCTGGATCTGGCCGGCGTGGTTCCTGATCTTCAAGCTGCGGGCGGTCAAGTGACGGCATGCGCGTGGTGCACGTGAGCCCTACCTACTTCGCCCCCGAGTCCGTGCTGGGCGGCGGCGAGCGCTTCGCCGAGGAGCTGGCCTCGGCCATGGCGGAAAGGGTCCAGACCCGGCTGGTGAGCTTCGGCGGGCAGGCCCTGCACGAGCGTCCGAAGCCCGGGTACGAGCGGGTGATCCTGAAGAGCTGGACGCGGGACCGCATGACGCCGTTCTCGCCCCGCCTCTGGCGCGAGCTTGCGGGGGCGGACGTGATCCACTGCCACCAGCTCTTCGTCCTCCCCACGTTCCTGGCCGCCCTGGCCGGCCGCCTGCGGGGGAGCCGCGTGTTCGTGTCGGACCTGGGGGGCGGCGGGTGGACGCCGGGGTACCAGATCGACGCCACGCGCTGGATCGCGGCGCACCTGCCGATCTCGGAGTACGCCGCGCGGTCCCTGCCGGGAAGGAACCGGCGGCACCGGGTGATCTGGGGCGGTGTGGACCCGGAGCGGTATCCCATGCGGCGGGAGGCGGTCCACGACGGCTCCGTGATCTTTCTCGGACGGGTCCTGCCGCACAAGGGGATTCATTTTCTGGTCGAGGGACTGCCGGCGGGACCCCCGAGGATACCGCTGGAGGTGATCGGACCGGCCACGGACACGGGCTATCTCGAGCGGCTGCGGGGACTCGCGGCGGGCAGGGACGTGCGGTTCCACGGCGCCCTGCCGGACGAGGAGGTCATCGAGCGGCTGGGACGGGCCATGGTGCTCGTCCACCCCACGCCGGTCGACGCGAGCGGCTCGGCCAGGGCCCACGAGCTGTTCGGCCTGGCCCTGGTGGAGGCCATGGCGCGGGGCTGCCCGGTGATCGCCTCGGACGTGGCCTCGCTGCCCGAGATCGTGACGCCGGAGGTGAACGGCCTCCTGGTGCCGCCCAACCGGCCGGAGGCGATCCGCGAAGCCATCCTGAGACTGCGGGAGGATGCGGATCTCTGGGCTTGCCTCTCCGCGGGCGCCCGGCGGACGGTCGAGGAGAAGTTCACGTGGGACCGGGTCGTGGAGCGTTGCTTGGAGGCGTATGAGTCGTAGGGTGCGCTGTGCGCACCATGAACGGCGTTGGAGGTGCGCACAGCGCACCCTACGGGAGAGGCCGTGACGATCGTGCAGGTCGTGCCCCATACCCCGCCCCCCTTCGAGGGCGTGGGCACCTACGCGGCGGCCCTGGCCGAGGCCCTGGCGAAGCTTGGGATCGAAACGCGCTTCCTGGTGCCGGAGCGGACCGTTCAGGGGCTGCTGAGGGGGATCGGCGACGCGGAGAGGGTGCTCCTCCACTACGCGGGCTACGGCTACCAGCGGCGCGGCTGCCCGGCGTGGCTGGCCGCGGGGCTGGAACGGTGGAAAGGGCGGCTGGTGACGGTCTTCCATGAGGTATGGGCATCCGGTCCCCCCTGGCGCAGCTCCTTCTGGCTGCTGCCCCTCCAGAGGCGGATCGCGGCCTCGCTAGCGCGCCGGAGCACGGCCCTGGCGACCACGCTGCCGGTCTATGCCGGTCTGCTGCGCCCCTGGGCTTCCAACGTCGCGGTGATGCCCGTCTTCTCCACCGTGGGCGAGCCCGCGTCGGTGCCGGGGCTCGGGGAGAGGGCGCGGCGGATCGTGGTCTTCGGCGGCGCGGGCGTACGGGGGCGGACGTGGGGACCCTTCCTGCCGGATCTGGCCCGGACGATCCGCGAGCTGAGCGCCGAAGAGATCGTGGACGTGGGGCCACCGATGGACATCCCCAGGACGGTCGAGGGCGTTCCGGTCCGGGGCCTGGGCGTGCTGCCTCCGTCCGAGGTGAGCGGTCTGCTCCTGGAATCGGCCGCGGGGTTCCTCGCCTATCCCCCGGACTTCCTGCCCAAGTCCACCATCTTCGCGGCCTACTGCGCCCATGGAGTGCTGCCGGTCTGCGCTTGGCATGACGGGCGCCACTATTGGAAAGGCGAAGGCGATCCCCAGGCCATCGCCTCGGCGGCGCGGGGCTGGTACGCGGACCACGCGCTGGCGCGTCAGGCGGAGCGGTTCCGGGATCTTCTTGAAGGACCGGCGGGCGCATGAAGATCCTCTTCTACTCCCCGGCCTTCCTGCCCAACGTCGGCGGGCTGGAGCTCAACGTGGCGAACCTGGCGGCGCGGATGGCGAAGGCCGGCCACGAGATCGTGGTGGTGACCCGGACGGCGGGACGGGGAGCGGACGATTTCCCGTTCCGGGTCGTGCGGCAGCCGCCGCCTCTGGAGCTGCTGCGCTGGACCCGCTGGTGCGACGTCTTCTACCAGGCGAACATCAGCCTGCGCGGGCTCTGGCCCCTGCTCCTGGTGCGCCGGCCCTGGGTGGTGTCCCACCACAGCTGGTACTGCCGGACGGAGGGCCATATCGCCTGGCAGGACCGGCTCAAGCGGTACCTGCTGCGCTTCGCGGCAGCGTCCATCTCGGTGAGCCAGGCCATCGCGGACGACCTGGCGACGCCTTCCGTGGTGATCCCCAATCCCTACCGGGACGACCTGTTCCGCCTCCTGCCCGGGGTCGCCAGGACGGAGGATCTCGTCTTCGTGGGCCGGCTGGTCTCGGACAAGGGGGTGGACGTGCTGCTGGACGCCCTGGCTTTGCTGGCGCAGGAGAGCCTCCGGCCGCAGCTCACGGTGGTCGGGGACGGCCCCGAGCGGCCCCGCCTGGAAGAGCAGGCGGCGCGGCTGGGGATCGCCGCGCAGGTCGACTTCCTGGGCACGCGGACGGACGCGGAGCTGGTGGAGATCCTCAACCGGCACCGCATCCTGGTAGTGCCCTCGCGCTACCGGGAGCCGTTCGGCATCGTGGCCCTGGAAGGGATCGCCTGCGGCTGCGTGGTGGTGGGCTCGGAGGGTGGAGGCCTGAAGGACGCCATCGGCCCCTGTGGCGAGACGTTCGAGAACGGGAACGCGGCGGACCTGGCCCGGGTGCTCGGCCGGCGGCTGCGGAACCCGGAGATAGACGAGGACTGCCTGCGGCACGCGGAGTCCCACCTGGCCCGCCACACGGCGGACCGGGCGGCGGCGGAGTACCTGCGCGCCCTCGAGGGGGCCGTGCGGAGGCGGGCGGCATGAACACCCGGGTCCTGATCATCCTGGCCGGCGGCGCCGCGGCGGTGTGGTCCTTCCGCCGCTGGCGCGAGGCCGTGCAGCTCGCCATGGTGCTGGTGATCTTCGAGGGGGCCCTCCGCAAGTGGGTCTTCCCGGGCGCCCAGGACCTGATCTATTTCGCCAAGGACGTGCTGCTCCTGGGGGCCTACGGCGGGTTCCTGCGCGACCTGCCCCGGCTGCGCCTGCGCCTGCCGGCACTCCCCGCCTTCTACGCCCTCCTCGGGCTCTCGGCCCTCTTCGGCCTCCTGCAGGTCTTCAACCCGCAGCTGCCGAACCTGCTGGTGGGGGTGTTCGGGTTCAAGGCCTACTTCTTCTACGCACCGCTGCTCTTCGTGCTGCCGGCGGCCTTCCAGGACGACGCCGGGCTGCACCGGTTCCTGCGCCGCTATGCCCTGATCGCCATCCCCATCGGCGTGCTGGCCACGGCGCAGTTCCTGAGCCCGGCGTCGAGCTTCCTCAACGCCTATGCCCGGACGACCCAGGAGACCGCCTACATCGCGACCTTCGGCAGCTCGACCTACGTGCGGGTCACGGCGACGTTCTCGTTCATCACGGGCTACACGGCCTATCTGGTGGCGACCGTCATCCTCATCCTGACCCTGCTGGGGGCCAGCCGCTGGCGGTTCCGGGGCAACCTCCTCATGTTCGGCGCCCTGGCCATGACCGTCCTCGGCATGCTGATGACCGGCTCGCGGGCCCCGGTGCTGATGCTCGCGCTGCTGTTTCCCCTCTACTGGTGGCTGGGGGTGATCCGGGAGCGGGGAGGCGGCGCGGCCTTCGGCCGGCTGCTCCTCGCCCTGGGCCTGGTGGCGGGGGTCGTGGTGTTCCTGGGCGAGGACGCCCTGGAGGCCTTCATCGGCCGGGCTTCGGGCGTGACGGACGTGCGCAGCCGCATGACCTCGCCCTTGATGTCGCCCTACCTCCTCCTGCCAGAGGCGGGGCTCGTCGGCTTCGGCATCGGCGCCACCCACCAGACCGCCGCAGTCCTGGCGCCGAACCTGCCGCCCTACAGTTGGCTGCGGGGGCTGATCGTGGAGGTGGAGTCGGGGCGGATCATGCTGGAGCTGGGGGCCCTGGGTTTCCTCCTGATCTATTTCACCCGGCTCTACCTGACGTTCTACGCCCTGCGCCAGGTGTACCGGCTGCGCACCCGCTTCCACCGCGCCATGGCCACGGCCAGCTTCCTGTTCTCCGTGACAGCCCTCCCCACCGGTGTGATCTTCGACGTGACCTCGGACGTCTACTACTGGTTCTTCGCCGGCCTCCTGATGCTCGTGGTGCGGCTCGACCGCGAGGCCGTGGCGGCCGCCGCCCGCGAACAGGCCCGGGCCGCCGCGGCCGTCCCCGCGGCCCGGCCGGGTCTCATTACGCCCGTGCCCCAGGGAGCGGCATGAAGGTGCTGGTGACCCATCCCGGCCGGCAGCACTCCCACCAGGCGGCGCTGGCCCTGGAGAAGGCCGGGATGCTCGCCGGCTACTGGGCGGGCGTGCCCGCCTCCGGGTTCCGGCGCTACGGGCCCGTGCCCCTGGACCCGGCGCGGACGGCCTGGTTCCCCTGGACCCCGGCCCTGCGCCGGATCGGGCCCCGACGCCGACTTCGCCGCCTGCCGCCTGTTCGACCGCTGGGCGGCCCGGCGGCTGGGACGATCCGGAGCCAACGCGGTCGCGGTCATCGCCTGCGAGATCTCGGCCCTGGCGATCTTCCGGGAGGCGAAGAGGCTGGGGATGGTGGCGCTCCTCGACGCGCCGTCGATCCACCACGCGGCGCAGGACCGCCTGCACGGCACCACCGATTCCCCCGGGCTGCACCGGCGGATCGTGGCCGTCAAGGACGCGGAGATCGCTCTGGCGGACCACATCCTCACCGTCTCCGAGCTGGCGCGCCGGACCTACCTGGACGCCGGGGTGCCGCCGGAGAAGGTGCACGCCGTGACCCTGGGGGCGGACCTGGAGCTGTTTTCGCCGGCCCCGGCGGACACCGCGGTCAAGGAGGGGCTACTGACCTTCCTGTTCGCCGGGGCGACGATCCGCCGCAAGGGGTTCGATCTGCTGCTCGACGCGTTCGACCGGGTGAGATCGGAGACCCCTGACGTCCGGCTGCGGGTCGTGGGGCCGCGGGGCGACCTCGGGCACCTCCTGCCATCCCCGGATCGATTTCCTGGGGCCGGTGACGCAGCCCGAGCTGGCCGCGGAGCTGCGCCGGGCCGACGTGCTCGTGCTCCCCTCGCGCAACGACTCCTACGCCATGGTGGTGGCCGAGGCGCTGGCCTCGGGCACGCCCGTGCTGGTCTCGGAGATGGTGGGCGCCAAGGACCTCGTGACCGAGGGGAAAACGGGCTGGATCGTGCCCGTGGAGGACGCGGCGGCCCTGGCGGAGCGGATGGCCTGGTGCGCCCGGCATCCTGAAGCGGTGCGGGAAATGGGGCCGGACTGCCGCCGGGCCGCGGAGGGGGCCACGTGGCCGGCGTATCACCGCCGGCTGGCGGAGCTGGTGCGCTCGCTCGTTCCGAACCCTCACCCCCTGGCCCCCTCTCCCGCCCCCTCCCTCCCTACCTCACCGGGAGAGGGGGAAAATGACCTCGGGCGATGAGAATCCTCCATGTCGTGCCCACCTATCTCCCTGCCTGGCGCCACGGCGGCCCGATCCTGGCCGTCCATGGCCTCTGCAAGGCGCTGGCGGCGCGGGGGCACGAGGTGACGGTGCTCACCACGAACGTTCATGGGGATGGGACGCTGGACGTGCCCCTGGAGCGGCCGGTCGCGATGGACGGCATCACGGTGCGCTACTTCCCCGTGCGCCCACCCCGTCGGCTCTACTTCGCCCCGGAACTGGGACGGGCGGCGCGAGAGGGAATGGGAACGTTTGACGTGGTCCATCTCCACTCGGTCTTCCTCTGGCCCACCACGGCCGCGGCGCGGGCGGCGGAGCGGGCCGGGGTGCCCTACGTCCTCTCGCCGCGCGGCATGCTGGTCCCGGACCTGATGCGGACGCGGGGGCGCTGGCGCAAGCTCGCCTGGATGCTGGCGGCCGAGCGGCGGACGATCGAGCGGGCTGCCGCGCTCCACGCCACGAGCGGGCTCGAAGCCGAGGAGGCGGCCCGGCTGGACCTGCCGCTGCCGCCGGTGGCCGTCGTGCCGAACGGGATCGATCCCGAGCCCTGGGATGGCCAGGCCTCGCCGGCGATACGATCCCTCCTCGAAGGCCCACCGTTCTTCCTCTTCCTGGGCCGGATCTCGCTGGAAGAAGGGGCTGGACCGGCTGATCCCGGCGATGCAGGCCGTCCCCGGAACCATCCTCGCCGTGGCGGGCAACGACGAGGAAGGGCTGCGTCCCGGTCTCGAAAGGCTGGCCGAAAGCGGCAACGTCGTCTTCCTCGGTCCCGTGCACGGACCGGACAAGGCGGCGCTCCTCCACCGGGCGGCGGCCCTCGTGCTCCCCTCGCGCTCGGAGAACTTCGGCAACGTGGTGCTCGAAGCCTGGGCCGCGGGCCGGCCCGTCGTGGTCACCCCCGAGGTGGGCCTCGCGGAAACCGTGCGGGAGACCGGGGCGGGGATCGTGGCCGGGGACCTGGGCGCGGCCCTGCGGGAGATGCTCGCTGATCCGGATCGAAGGGAGGAGATGGGCCGCCGCGGGGCGGAGGCGGTGCGGGAGCGTTTCGGGTGGGGGGAGGTGGCGCGGCGGATGGAGGAGATCTACGAGAGGGTGGCCCGTTGAACATCGTCTTCCTCGTCGAACGCCCGACGCAGTTCGAGGCGCCCTTCTACCGCTTCGCCGCGCAGGACGCCGAGCATGAGCTGCGCGTCCTCTTCACGGGGAGGGATGTGGCCGAGCCCGTCTTCGATCCTGAATTGGGAAAGCCCGTCTCGTGGGGGATCGACCTCTTGGGCGGCTATCCCAACGAGGTCTGTCCCCAGGACGGCGCGGAGGCCTGGCTCGCGGAGCGGCTGCGGCCGGAGCGGTGCGACCTCGTGATCGCCAACGGCTACACTCAGCCGCTCTACCGGCTGGGAACGCGGTTGGCGAAAGGAGCGGGGATCGCCACGGCCCTGCGGCTCGACTCCGTGCTCTGGGACGGCTCGTTCCTGAAGAACCTCGCCAAGCGGGTACTCTTCGCGACGTACATGAAAAAGACATATGACCTCTTCCTGGGTGTGGGCAGCCTGACGCTCGACTACCTCAAGGCCTTCGGCGTGCCGGCGGAGCAGACGGGGCTGTTCCCCTACGCCGTGGACGTGGAGGCGTTCCGCGACCGTTCCGTCCTGATGCCTGACGAGCGTGCGGCGCTGCGGGAGCGGCTGGGTGTACCAGTGGACGCCCCCCTGGTCCTGGCCCTGGCGAAGTTCAACGAACGGGAGGCGCCCTGGGACCTGCTGCGCGCCTTCGACCGCCTGCGGGACCGGGAGATCTGGCTCGTGCTCGCCGGGGACGGCCCCGAACGCGTGGACCTGGAGGAGACGGCCCGGGCGAGCAGCCTGGACCGGGTCCGCTTCCCGGGCTACGTGCCCTACCCGGAGCTGCCGGAGCTGTATGCGGCCTCGGACCTCTTCGTCCACCCGGCCCGGGAGGAGCGCTGGGGAGTCTCGGTCCAGGAATCTCTCGCGTGCGGCCTGCCCGTTGTCGCCTCCTCCCGCGTGGGCGCGGGCGTAGACCTGATCGAGCCCGGGCGCAACGGCTTCCTGTACGAGGCGGGATGGGAGGGAGAGCTGGCCCGGCGGGTCGAGGACGCCCTGGCCCTGCCGCGCGAAGGGGTGCGGTCCGCCAGCCGGGAGGTCCTCTCCCGGTGGGACTACCCGGCGGCCTGGCGGAACCTGCTGGAGGCGGCGAGGAAGGTGGCATGAGCTGCGACCCAGAACTCGACGCCGTGGGACGCTGGGCATCGCAGAGGAAAGAGGTGTACCGCGTGCTATCCTCTCGCTCGAAACGTGCTGCGCCGCATCCTTCAAGGTGACCCGGGAAAGCCCTCGCGGTTCCGCGACTTCGAAGGTCGCCTGCCGCCTTGGGAGGCTTGGCCGTTTCTCCTTCCATCCTTGGCCTCGACGCTGCGGTTCAAGCTGACCGGCGGACGGGCGGCTATCCCCTGGCTGGGGTACCGGGCGGTGCGTCGCATCGCCGGGCTCGTCGGGCCGGGCACGCGCGTTCTCGAGTTCGGCTCGGGCCTCTCCACGGTGTGGTTCGCGCGGCGGGGCGCCCGAGTGTTGAGCTTCGAGGTCCGAGACGAGTGGGCGACCCGCGTCCGAGCCCTCCTCGCCGGGGTGCGCGGCCACGACGCCCGGGTCGTCTCCGCCGCGCCTCCCTACACCGCCGAGCTCCTGGCCGGCGAGGAGTTCGATTTCGCCCTGGTCGATGGCGACGGACGCGACTCGGCGATGGCGGTCGCGCTGTCGGCGGTGCGAGCGGGAGGCCACGTGTATCTCGACAACGCGGACGTGCCCGAGGATTCGCATCGCACCGCCCGGGACTTGGCGCTCTGCCGGGGCTCTGCAGAATGGTTCGTCGACTTCACCCCCTGTCACGTGTTCGTCAGCACCGGTATCCTGATCCGAGTCGGTCCCCGCGCCTCGGCTTCGCGAGAACGGCTTTGAACGGCAACGTCCCCCTCTCCGTCCTCGTCACCACCCGCAACGAGGAGGCCAACGTGGAGCGGTGCCTGCGGAGCGTCCACGGCTTCGCGGACCAGGTCTTCGTGCTGGATTCAGAAAGCACGGACCGGACGGTCGAAGTCGCCCGGCCCTACGCCGAGGTGCATACGCTGGCTTACGACCACAGCCGCATCATCCCGTGGATCTTCCAGTGGGGGCTCGACAACCTGCCCCTGAGGAACGACTGGGTGTTGATCCTGGAGGCGGACCAGGCCGTGACACCCGAGCTCCAGAGGGAGATCGCGGCCCTGCTCGCCAAGCCGGACATCGCAGACATCACGGAGGACGGCTTCTACATCCGCCGCCGCCAGGTCTTCCGCGGCAAGCCCCTGCGCTTCGGGGGGTACGGCAGCAAGTACCTCCTGAAGCTCTTCCGGCGCAGCCGCTCCGAGCTGGACCCCGTCGAGCAGGACACCCGGGTCTACGTGCGCGGCCAGGTCGGCCGGCTCAAGGCGCCACTCGAGGAGTGGAACGTCAAGGAGGACTCGATTCAGTTCTATCTCCAGAAGCATCTCCGCTATGCCGAGGCCTTCGCCCGCGAAGAGCTGGAGAGACGGCGGCGGGGGCTGCCGTGGAAGGCAACCCCGCGCCTGTTCGGCACACCGGACGAGAGGATCCTCTGGATGAAAGACCGCTACTACCGCATGCCGCTCCTGGTGCGCCCGGCCCTCTACTTCTTCTACCGGTACTTCATCCTCCTGGGCATCCTGGACGGCCGGACGGGGTTCATCTTCCACTTCCTCCAGGCCTTCTGGTTCCGGCTGGTGGTAGACGTGCGGATCGAAGAGCTGCTCATGGAGGAGGAGGAGACGTTGAGCCGCGTCCTCGGCCTCTGCGCCTATCCACGCCGACGCCTCGGCGGCGGCGGTGGTGGACGGCCGGTTCGTCGCCGGGGTCGAGGAGGAGCGCTTCCGGCGCGATCAAGCACTGGGCGGGCTTTCCCGAGCGGGCCTCCGCTTCTGCCTGGAGGAGATGGGCGGCGACCTGGCCGGCGTCGCCGCTCTCGCCGTGGCGCGCCAGCCGCGGGCCTACCTGGGGCGCAAGGCCTGGCTGGCGCTCACCCATCCGCGGAGCCTGCGCCGCGCCGCCGGGCCGGGCGCCGCAACCTGCCGGCAGGTCGCCTCCCTGGAAGAGCGGATCGCGGCAGCCTTCGGCGGATCCGGCCGCCGAAGCTCCACCCCGTCGAGCACCACCTGGCCCACCTGGCCTCGGCCTTCTTCTGCTCGCCGTTCGAGGAGGCCATGTGCCTCACGGTCGACGGCTTCGGCGACTTCGTCTCGACCATGATGGCGCGTGGGCCGCGGCAGCTCGATCGAGGTGCTCGACCGCGTCCACTTCCCGCACTCGCTGGGGCTCTTCTACACGGCGATCACCCAGTTCCTGGGCTTCCCGGCTTCGGCGACGAGTACAAGGTGATGGGCCTCGCGGCCTACGGCGAGCCCGCGCTTCGTCGGCCGAATTGCGCCAGCGTGGTGCCGCCGCGCGCCGACGGCACCTTCGGGCTCGACCTCCGCTACTTCCGCCACCTCTCGGAAGGCGTGGACATGACCTGGGAGGACGGCGCGCCGGAGCTCGGCGCGGTCTATCACCCCGGCGCTCGAAGAGCTGCTCGGCCCCGCCCGGCGGCCCGGCGAGGAGCTGGCCCAGCGCCACAAGGACCTCGCGGCCTCGCTGCAGCGGTCTACGAGGAGCGCTTCTTCGCCCTGGTGCGCGCGCTTGCTGCAAGCGGACGGGCATGAAGCAGCTGGCGCTCGCCGGCGGCTGCGCCATGAACTCGCTCGCCAACGGCCGGATCTTCGACCGGACGGACGTCGAGGAGGTCTTCATCCAGGCCGCGGCGGGCGACGCCGGCACCTCGCTCGGCGCCGCGCTCTACGTCCACCACGCCGTGCTCGGCGCGCCGCGCAGCGGCTTCGTCATGGAGCACTGCTACTGGGGGCCGCGCTACGGCGAGACGGAGATCCGCCGGGCGCATCGCGGCCGGCACTCCCGGGCTCGGAGGGCGAGGACGGCGCCTGCGGGCGAGATCCGCGATCGAGACCGCTGCGCCGACGAGGACCGCTCTGGCCGCGGAGACCGCCGCGGCGATCGCCGCGCGGCGAGGTGGTCGGCTGGTACCAGGGGCGCTCGGAGTGGGGCCCGCGCGCGCTCGGCAACCGCTCGATCCTGGCCGATCCGCGGCGCGCGGACATGAAGGACATGCTCAACCTCAAGATCAAGCGCCGCGAGTCGTTCCGCCCGTTCGCCCCGTCGATCCTGGAGGAGCGGACGGGCGAGTGGTTCACGCATCGACTACCCCGACCCGTTCATGATCAAGGTCTACCCGATCCGGCCGGAGAAGCGCGCCGCTGGTCCCGGCCGTGACCCACGTCGACGGCACCGGGCCGGCTGCAGACGGTGTCGCGAGCGCGCGAACCCGCGCTACTGGCAGCTGATCCGCGCCTTCGAGGCGCGAGACCGGCGTGCCGATGGTGCTCAACACCTCGTTCAACGAGAACGAGCCGATCGTCAACACGCCGGCCGAGGCGCTCGACTGCTTCCTGCGCACGCGGATGGACCGGCTGGTGCATGGGCGACGTGGTGCTCTCCCGGAGCTGAGGATTGAGGCGGGCGAAGAAGGCGGTGCTCGCGCTGGCCGTCCTCCTCCTGGCGGGCGAGCTCGGCGTGCGCGCCGTGGAGGCTCTGAAGGGAGGGACGGGCTCGCTTTACGACGAGATCGTTGCTTCCGGGGGGCCCGGAGGGCCGGGCTCGCGCTTCAAGATGCGCCCCGGCGGCGTGACCGTCCCCGAGCGCTACGGCGACATCGGCTACCGCTTCAACGAGGACGGCTACCGGGATGGCGAGCCGCGGCCGGGCGCCCGGCGGATCATGCTCCTGGGGGATTCCGTGAGCTTCGGCCTCGGCGTGGACCAGGACGAGATCTACCCCGCCCTGCTCGAAGAGCGGCTGAACGCGCCAGATGTGGGAGGCCGCTCCGGCCGGCCCTGGGACGTAATCAACCTCGCCATCTTCGCCTACAACACGGCGGACGAGCTCCTCGCCCTGAAGGAAGACGGGCTGAAGCACCGGCCGGAGCTGGTGCTGCTGCAGTTCTACATGAACGATTTCGCCATCCCGGCGCCCGGAGGGCTCGTGCCTCCTCCGCCCTCCCTGCTCACCCGCCTGTCGGCCCTCAAGAACCGGCTGGTCTTCAAGTCGGCCCTCTACCGCCGCCTCCACCAGGCCGGCACGGGGCTCTCCTTCGCCCTGTTTCACGACGTGCGCCGCAACCGCTGGGCGCACACGCTGAACGACGGCGAGCCCCGGGGTAAGACGGCCTATCTGGCAGCCAAACCGGACGACGGCGCCGTCGCGGCCTTCCGGTCGATCCGCGAGGTCCACCGGCTCGCCCGGGAGAACCGGGCGCGGCTGGTGGTGGTCCTCTCCCCGGACGAGGTTCAGCTCTTCACCGACCGGTTCGACGGCATCAACCGGCGCTTCCGCTCCTTCTGTGAACGGGAGGGGATCGCTCTGCTCGATCCGCTGCCGGCCCTGCGCGCCGCGCCGGACCGGGCGCACCTGTTCAACGACGGCGTCCACTACAGCCCGGAAGGGCACGCGCTCCTGGCCCGGCTCGTGGCCGAAGACCTCGCCCGGCGCGGTCTCCTGCGATGAGGATCCTCCTCGTGAGCCACCCGCCCCTCACGGCCGAGCTCGGGGCGGCGCAGATCGCCCTCAACCTCGCCGCGGCCCTGCGCGACCGGGGACACGACGTGGAGGCCTTCTCCCCCGAGCCCCTGCCGCCGGACACGCGCTGGTGGAACCTCTGGAAACGGCAGGCCGAGGGAGTCGAGCGCTGGGCCGGGGAGAACGGCCCGTTCGACGTGATCGACACCCCCGCCATCTCGGCCAGCCGGCGCCTGGCCCGCCTGGCAGGTGACGGCTCCCTGGTGGTACGGAGCGTCCAGCCGGAGCTGCGGTACCTCTGGCAGGACGTGCGGAGCGACCTCGCCCGTCGCCCCTCCCCGCGGGCGATCGCCAACGCGGCACTCTCGCTGCGCCGCGCCGAGGCCATCGAGGCCGGCTGGAGCCGGGCGGGCGCCATCCTCTGCCTGGGCAGCCTGGAGCTGGACTGGATGCGGCGGCGCTTCCCGGCGTGGAGGGACAAGCTGGGGCTCTACCTCTGCGCCCTGTCCGCGCAGGAACGCGAGGCGCTGGCAAGGGTCCGCAGAAGCCGGACGGGACCGGTAGAGGGACCGGGGACGCGATTCCTCTGGATCGGCCGCTGGAGCGCGCAGAAGGGGACGCGCCGGCTCCTCCGCTTCCTGCGCGAACGGCTCGCCTCCCACCCTCAGGACACGGTGACGATCGCCGGCTGCGGTCCTGCCGCGGAGCGGGACCTGCCTCCGGAATGGCTCCGCGCGGGCCGGGCGCGGCTCGTCCCCACCTTCCCGCGGACGGAGCTGCCGGCGCTCCTGGGCGGGCATGACGCCGGCCTCTTCACCAGCGGCGTCGAGGGCTGGGGCCTGAGCCTGAACGAGATGCTGGAGGCGGGCCTGACCGTCTTCGCCACCGAGGCCGGGGCGGTGGCCGATCTCCGGCCCTACTTCCCCGCCTCTCTCCGCCCCTTCCCGCCGCCGGCTGACATCGCCGGCATTGCGCCCGCCCCCCTCGAAGACCTTGGCGCGAACGGCTACCACGAGCGCTTCTCCTGGCCCGCCATCGCCGCCTCGTGGGAGGAGCAGGTGCTCGGGAGGGCGGGGTGAGGCCGCTCCTTCGGGCCGCACGGCGCGCCGGCAACCGGCTCGGGGCCGGCGCTCTCGAAGGGCTGGTCCGCGCCAGCGCCGCCTTCGCTCCCACCCTGCCCGGGCGGCCCGATCCTCCCCGGTCGATCTTCGTGCTGCGCAACAACGACGTGGGGGACCTGCTCGTCGTGACCCCCCTCTTCGACGCCCTGCGCCGCCGCTTCCCCGAAGCCCGGATCACCGCCGGGGTGGGGAGCTGGAACCTGGACGTGCTGCGGGGCAACCCCCACCTCTCCGAGGTGCTCCCCGTCAACGCGCCCTGGTTCAACAAGTACCAGGCCCGGACGGGACCCCTGGGGCGGCTCGCCTATCTCCGCTCGCCCGAGGCCCAGGCTGTCGCGGGACGCCGTTTCGAGGTGGGCATCGACATCCTGGGCAGCGCCTGGGGCTCGCTCCTCCTGCTCGCGGCGAAGATCCCCTGGCGCCTGGGGGTGCGCGGCTACGCGGGCGGCCACAGCGCGGTCCAGCAGGCGGTCCCCTTCCATCCGGACGAGCCCGTGGGGCGGTCCGCCCTGCGCTTCGCGGAGCTCCTGGGCGCGACCGACCTGCCGCCCGCGCGGCCCCAGATCTTCCTTTCCTCCCAGGAGGAAGAGGAGGCCGGGCGCTGGTGGGCCGCCGCCGAGACGGGGACGCGCAGGCGGCGGATCGTCATCGCGCCCGGCGGTGGCCTGCCGGAGAAGCGCTGGCCCGCCGAGAGCTTCGCCGCGGTTGCGGCAGGGCTCCCACCGGACGCCTCGGTCCTGGTCCTGACGGGCCCCCGGGAAGAGGAGCTGGCGGCGAAGGCCCTCGCCGCCGCGCCCCAGGCCCGGGCGTTCCCGGAGCCTCCCGGCCTGCGGCAGGCCTTCGCCCTCATCGCGGCGGCCGACCTCGTGGTCACCAACTCCAGCATGCCGCTCCACGCCGCGGCGGCGTTCGGCAGACCCGCCGTCGTGCTCCTGGGCGAGTCCTTCCCCTCGGCGCGCCAGCACCAGGCGCAGTGGGGCTACCCGGGGCTGTCCCTGAGCCTTGGGAAGGAGCCGGGCGAGAGGGCGGGAATCCTTGCTCCCGCGGAAGCGCTGAGCGCCGTCCACGGCGAGATCTCCCGTCTGGAGACCCGCGCTTGAGCCGCTGGTCCCCCTATCTGCTGGTGCTCGCCCTGGCC
Organism: uncultured Acidobacteriota bacterium; assembly: GCA_963832495.1. GTDB lineage: Bacteria > Acidobacteriota > Thermoanaerobaculia > Multivoradales > UBA5704 > DATARR01. Next base: position 587,242 of record CAWHUF010000011.1, read on the forward strand.
GCCCTCGCCTTCCTGGCCGGGGCGGCGGTGCCGTACCGGGCGGACACGGACACGGCCTTCCAGCTCGAATCCGTCCGCCAGTGGACGCGGGGAGACTCCCCCGCGCCGGGCATGCTCCGCCTGCCGGACCCCGGGGACCTGAGCCGCGACGAGCTCGTGTGGAGCACCTGGTGGCCGCCGGGCTTCCCCCTGCTCTACGCGCCGGCCGCGGCGGTCCTGCCGTTCGCGGCGGCCCTGCGGATCACCAGCTTCCTGCTCTTCGCCGCGGGCGCGCTCGGCTGGCTCCTCCTCGCGGACCGGCTCGGCCTCCCTCCGGCCGTCCGTCTCCTCAACGCCCTGGCGCTCGCCGGCTACGCAGTTACGATCGGCGGCGCGGCCTCCCTCCGGTCGGCCGACCTCCTGGCCTTTGCCGCCGGTCCTTGGCTCGCGGCGCTCGCTCTGTGGCTTGCCGGCGGCGCGCCGAGGCCGCTCCAGCTCCTCCTGGGCGGGATGGCGTTCGGCTTCTCCTACTGGCTCCGGTACTCTCTCTTTCTGGCCGTGCTGCCCCTCGCCGCCTTCGTGGCCTGGCCGCTCCTGCGCAGGCCCCGGATCGTCCGCTTCGCCGCGCTGGGTGTGGGCTTCGCGCTGCCGGTCGCGGCGCTGTTCACCCTGAACCTGGGCCTCTCGTACAACCTCGCCGAGACCGTGACGGGTGCCCGCTCGACCTGGGCTGGAGACCATCCCCAGGCCTTCCGGCCCGCCGGGCTGGCCCTCTCGTTTGCGGGGACGCCCGGTCTGGGGTTGTTCCAGAACGACGCCTGGGCCACCCATCTCGCCTACTTCAGCGATTCCCGGCTGCCCATCCTCCGCCCGCTCGAGGGCCCCGACCGGCTCCGGCTCAAATCGCTCCTGGGGATTCCCGGGACGCTTCTGCTCGCCTGGGGACTCCTCCGGGCGGGCAGGTCCGGCCCTCAACTCGCACTCGCCCGGCTCCAGACCGTCGGCTTCTACCTGCTGCTGGCCGTGGTCTCCCTGCTCGTGAGCTACGACTACCTGGCCCAGGAGACACGCTTTCTGGCCGGCTTCCTCCCCCTCACCTATCCTTTCGTGCTCGCGGCCGCCCTGGCACCGGGACGGCGTGCCGCCGCCACGTTCGCGGCGCTCCTTCTGGGGGTGCCTCTGGCCTTTTCCGCCGCGAGCTTCGCGAAGAACGATCTTCGGGACCGCCTCCCCCTGCGCGGCTCGGCCGCAGAGACGGGGCTGCTAACGCCGGAGCTTTCGGAACGGAGCGTCCCCGGAGTGCGGGCCGCTGTGGCCGCGGCCCTGCACTCGCCGAGGGACGTGGTCGTGGTGGCCGGCCCGGCCGGCTGGGGCTCCTCCTACGTGATGGGCCTCGACCTCCCCTTCCGCACCCTGCCAGTGAGCACCTTCTCCGCTCCCCTGGGCGCCCGCTACCTGGACGCCGCGGAGCTGCGCGGCACCACCCCTCTGCGCTCCTCCCAGCCTCTGCGGGTGGTGCTGGTGGTGGACCGCGGCCTCGTCCGCGACGGCTGGCTCCCCCGCCTCCAGGCCCGCTTTCCCCAGGCCGGGGCGTGGACGGCCGCGCCGGTGCCGGCCGATTCCGGCGCCGTTCTCTTCTGGAGCGATCTGCTCCCGGATTGAGTTTCAGCGAATGTTCGCCTAACCTCCACGCACCATGCTGAAAATCGCCGTCCTGGGCGCGGGCCACTGGGGCCCGAACCTCATCCGTAATTTTCACAACCATCAGTCGAGCGACGTCTCCTGGGTGGTCGACCGGGACGAATCGCGCCTGGCCCTCACGAGGAGCCGCTACCCCGAAATCCAGGTGACGGCCGACGCCGGCCGCGTCCTGGCCGATCCGCAGGTGGACGCCGTGGTCGTCGCGACGCCCACCACCACCCATTACGCCCTCGCCTCGGCGGCTCTGCGCGCCGGCAAGCACGTGCTGGTCGAAAAGCCCATCGCCACCCGCGTCGAGGAGGCCGAGGAGCTCTGCGAGCTGGCCGAGCGCGGCGGCCGGGTGCTCATGGTGGGCCATGTCTTCCTCTTCAACTCCGCCATCCAGAGGGTCAAGGAGTACCTGGGCCAGGGCGAGCTCGGCCAGGTCTTCTACATCGCCATGACCCGCACCAACCTGGGCCCCATCCGCATGGACGTCAACGCGGCCTGGGACCTGGCGGCCCACGACGTGGCCATCACCAACTACTGGCTGGAAGGGGTGCCCACGCACGCCGCCGCTCACGGGGGCTCCTGGATCAACGCCGGCATCGAGGACGCCGCTTTCGCCCACCTGTGGTACGGCAACGGCGTCATGGCACACCTCCACGTCTCCTGGCTCAACCCTCGCAAGGTACGCGACATCACCATCGTAGGCGAGAAAGGCATGCTGACCTTCGACGACATGAACCTTTCCGAGCCCCTCCGGCTCTACGACAAGATGGTGACCGACCAGCGGTCGCCTGCCGGCTTCATCGACACGTTCGCCTCCTTCCGCACCAGCATCCGCGAGGGGGACATCCTGATCCCCAAGGTCCCCACCAACGAGCCCCTGCGGGCCGAGTGCGACCATTTCCTCGAATGCATCGCGACCGGCAGGAAGCCCATCTCCGGCGGCACGAGCGGCGCCGCTGCCGTACGGGTGCTGTCGGCCTTCGACCGTTCCATGGCCGCCGACGGCCAGAAGGTGGCCGTATGACCCGTCAGCCTGTTCCCTTAGTGGATCTGAAGGCCCAGCACGCCGAGATTGCAGACGAGGTCTCCGCCGGCTTCGCCCGCGTGATCGGCGAGACCGCCTTCATCCTCGGCCCTCCCGTGCGCGAATTCGAGGAGGCCTTCGCCCGCTACTGCGGCACGGCCTGCTGCGTGGGGGTCGCCAACGGCACGGACGCCATCGAGCTGACCGTGCGCGCCCTGGGGATCGGTCCGGGCGACGAGGTCATCGTGCCCGCCAACACCTTCATCGCCTCGGCCCTGGGCGTCGTACGGGCTGGCGCCCGGCCGGTGCTGGTGGACTGCGACGCCTTCCAGCTCCTCGACCCCGGGAAGATCGCGGCCGCCGTCACGCCGCGCACCCGGGCCATCCTGCCCGTCCACCTCTTCGGACAGGTCGCCAATATGGAGGCAATAGCGGAAGCCATCCTGGAGGTCGCAGCGGGCAGGAATCTCCCGGTGATCGAGGACGCGGCCCAGTCCCAGGGAGCGAAGCGCCACGGCCGGCCGGGCGGCAGCCTCGGCATCGCCGCCGCCACCAGCTTCTACCCGGGCAAGAACATCGGCGCCTATGGCGACGCGGGCGCCGTCACCACCGCCTCGGAGGAGATCGCCTCCCGCCTCCGCAAGCTGCGCAACTGGGGGAGCGAGCAGAAATACCACCACCCCGAGATCGGCTTCAACTCGCGCCTGGACACCCTGCAGGCCGTTGTCCTCTCGGCCAAGCTGAAGCGGCTGGACGCCTGGAACGAGGCCCGCCGTCAGGCCGCCGCCCGCTACGACGAGCTGCTCTCGGGGATCGGCGGCGTCGAGCGCCCCCTGACCCTCCCCGGCAACGAGCACGTCTGGCACCTCTACGTCGTGCGCGTGCCGAACCGGGATGAGGTCCTGAAAAAGCTCAACGCCGAGGGCATCGGGGCCGGCATCCACTACCCCGTCCCCCTCCACCTCCACGGCGCTCTGGCCTGTCTCGGCTACCGCGAAGGGGACTTCCCCGAGGCAGAGCGGGCCGCGGCGGAGATCCTCTCGCTGCCCATGTATCCGCACCTCACGGCGGAGCAGCAGGAGCGGGTGGCGGACGCCCTGCGCCGGGCGCTGAGGGCCTGAAGGCGTCATGGAGAGCTCCTCCAAGACCCGGCGGGCTCTGCGCGGCGCGGCCAAGGCCCTGCTCGTCCTGTGCATCGCCGAGCTGACGCTGGACGCCGGCCTGTGGGCCCGCCGGTTCCTCCTGGGCCTGAGAACCCGGGCGCAGACGAAGAACGAAGCCCTCTGGCAGGCGGACGACTACCTGCGGGGCCGCGTCATCCCGCGGCAGAAAGACGTCCAGATCGCAGCGGCCCGGGTGAGTATCAACAGCCTGGGTTTCCGCGGACCGGAGCCCAGGGGAGCACCCTACCGGATCGTCTGCCTGGGAGATTCGGTGACCTTCGGCTGGGGGATCTCGAAGGACGGCGACACCTACCCCGCCGCGCTCGGCCGGGTCCTCGGCCGCCGGGACGTCGAGGTCCTGAACGCCGGCATGCCGCGCTGGAACAGTTGCGATCTGATGGACCTCTACGTGACCCGCATCACCGCGATCCGCCCCCAGGCCCTGGTGGTCTTGGCCGGATGGAACGACATCGGCTACGAGATGCTCGTGCCCCGCTTCGAGGTCCAGCGGGAGACCACCGGTGGGATTCTCTGGCGTACGGCCTACGACAGCTCCAGCCTGGCGCACGTGACCGGCGGCGTGATTCGCCGGATCGAAGACCTCAGGAAGAGCCAGGGGGTCATCCGTGCCCGCGAGTCCGGCCGGGACGATGTCCGGTGGGAGCGTCTGGACGAATACAACAGGATTCTCTCCGCCATCGTCCGCCTCGCCCGGCAGGACGGCGTACAGCCCGTGCTGGTCACCCTTCCCCACTACTTCGGACCTTCGCTTCCGGAAGCCCAGAAGCAGAAGCTGGTCTCCTATCTGCTCGCTTGGCCGGACGTCAGCTACAACGGGTGGTGGCGCGTGGTCACCCGTACCAACGAGGAGATCCGCAAGGTCTCCCGGACCCTCTCCGTCCCCCTGGCCGATTGCGAGCGCACCGTCTCCCCGGAACACTTCACCGACCTGGCCCATCTCGACAAAAAAGGCAACCGGCAGCTCGCCGCCTGCGTCGCGCGGACTCTCGGCCCCCTCGTCTCACCTGGAGAAACACGGCAGGAGCCTCCATGAGCATCTCGAGGAAAGCACAGCTCGGCGCCCGCGTCCGCATCGGCCGGTACACCACCATCCACGACCACGTCATCCTGGGCGACAACGTCACCGTGGGCGACTGCTGCATCCTGGGCAGCGAGGATGCCCAGGCGGATCAGGTCCTGGAGATCGGCGCCGGCAGCACGATCCGCAGCCACACGGTGATCTACGGCGGCTCCCGCCTGGGTCCCGGCCTCCAGACGGGCCACCACGTGCTCATCCGCGAGCACACACAGGCGGGCCGCGGCCTGCGCCTGGGCTCCTATACCGACATCGAAGGGGACTGCACGCTGGGTGACTGGGTGTCCTGCCACGGCTACGTCCACGTGGGCAAGGGCTCGCGGATCGGCGACTTCGTATGGCTCTACTCCCAGGTGACCCTGACCAACGACCCGCTGCCGCCGTCGTTCATCGAGCGCCCCGTGGTGCTGGAGGACGGTGCGGTGGTCTGCGTGGGCGGTACCGTCATGCCGGGGGCGCACATGCGCACCGGCTCCTACGCCACGGCCGGCACCTTCGTCGTAGGCGAGGTCCCGGAGGGGGCCGTGGTCTCGGGCCGGGACTCGGCCGTGGTGGGGCACGTCTCCCATCTGTTCGACCTCGAAACCATGACCCGCCACCCGTGGATGCGCCACTACGCCGAGCGTTATCCCGAGGAGGCACGGGATAGAATCCGCCTGCTCGGAGAGCGCATCCTGGCCTCCCGCGCGGGGTTCCGCCAGAGCTGAAAGATCCTTGGGAATAAGCTTGGGAATAAGCATGGAAAAGACCGAAGTCCTCTCGCTGATGCGATCGATCCTGGAGCGCCAGAGCCGGGAGCCGTCCGGCCTCGACGACCCGTCCTCCCCCTTGAACGGCGTCCCCTTCCGCAGCCTGGATTTCTCCGAGCTTCTGCTTGCGCGTGGAGCAGCGGATCGGCCGCGAGCTCAACTTCGAAGCCTCCACCCTCCGCAACCTGAGGACGGTCGAGGACGTGTGCGACTTCATCCTCCAGGCCTCCCGTCCTTGAAAACACCGGACACCGGATTACTGGCCACCGCCGGCCGGGAGGAGACCCTCACGGAGCTGGCCCGTCTCTTCGACGGCTGGGCTCAGTCGGCCGGCGCAATGCCCGGGGAGCGGCTGGCCGTGATCTCGGCGGACCGCCGGGTCCTCGCCGCCACGGCCACGGGCCTCTGCGAGCGGGGGGACGACGGCGCCGTGGTGGCCGTGGACGCCGCGTCTCCCGAGGTCCGAGCCGCTCTGGCCGATCAGGGATTCGCCCGGCTGGAGATCGGCCCTGACGGCGCCCTCCTGGGCTTCGAGCGGAGCCCCCGTGCGGTGACGCCGGCGCCCGGAAGGATCACTCTCTTCACCTCCGGCACTACCGGGACGCCGAAGGCTGTGTGCCATACCTGGGATTCGCTGCGCACCCTCCGCTCAGGGACGTCGATGCCGGAGCGCCGGTGGCTCCTGACCTACCTGCCCGGGACCTATGCCTGGTTCCAGATGCTGACCCTCTGGATGTTCGTGCCCGGGCAGACCCTGGTGGTCCCCGCCGGCTCTGCACCCGAGGAGATCTGGGACGAGGGATCGGACCTGGGCTTCGACGCGGTGAGCGCCACGCCCAGCTTCTGGCGCTATCTGCTCGCCATGCGGCCGGCCGAGGCGCTGCGGCGGGTTCCCCTGGCCCAGGTCACCCTCGGCGGCGAGCCCGTCCGCCAGGACCTTCTGGACCGCCTGCGGAGCCTCTTCCCAACGGCCCGCCTCACCCACATCTACGCCTCGACGGAAGTGGGAGCGGCCGTGGTGGTCCACGATGGCCGCGAGGGATTTCCCGAGGATTGGCTCGGAGACGCCACCCCCGATCGCTGTGGATTGCGGATCCTAGACGAGGAGCTCCACGTCCGCTCCCCCTTCGCCGCGGCCGGCATCCCTCCCTGGCACGCAACGGGCGACCGCGTGGCGGTGCGGGACGGCCGGGTCGTGGTCATGGGCCGCGTGGCCGAAGACCTTCTGAACGTCGGAGGCCGCAAGGTCTCCGCCGCCGCCGTGGAAGAGGCCCTCCTCGCCTCGCCCCTGGTGAGCTGGTGCCGAGTGCGGGGAGCCCGCGCGCCCCTGATGGGGACGCTGGTGGCCGCCGACGTGGTGCTGGCGCTGGAGGGGCGCGCCCTCCCGCCGGAACGGGCTGAGCGGGAGTTGGCCGCCCACTGCGCCGGGCGCCGCCTGCCGGAGTGGATGATCCCCCGGCTCTGGAACCTCCTCGACCAGATCCCCCTGTCGACCGCCTTGAAAACGGGGAGGGCCGATGCCTGAGAAACCTGATTGCGTCATCCTCTCCGGCGGCTCGCGTGGGCTCGGCCTGGCCCTGACCGCCTTCTCCCTGGAGAACGGCTTCCGGGTGGCCACCTTCGCCCGCAATGAGACCCCTGAAATCCGCGACCTGGCCGGGCGACACCCCGGCCGGCTGCTCTTCCGCTCCCTGGACGGCACCGACGCCGCGGGCATCCGCACCTTCGTGCACGATGCTGTGGAGGCCTTCGGACCCGTCCACGCGCTGGTCAACAACGCCGCCGTGGGACAGGACCACCTCCTCGTCCACCTTCCCGAGGAGCAGGTCGGCGCCCTGCTGGCCGTCAACCTGGAGGCGCCGATCCTCCTCACCCGGACGGTGCTCAAACAGATGCTCCTCGCGGGCGTGGGTGGCCGCATCATCAACATCACCTCCATCTGCGCCACCCGCGGCTTCGCCGGCCTGTCCGTCTACACGGCGGCCAAGGGGGGCCTGGAGGCGTTCACCCGCTCCCTGGCCCACGAGGTAGGCCCCCGGGGCATCCTGGTCAACGCCATCGCGCCCGGATTCTTCTCCTCCGACATGTCGGCCGTGCTCGCCGGCCGCCAGATCGAGACGATCCGCCGCCGCACGGCCACCGAGCGGCTGATCACCGTGGCAGACGTGCTCCCCCCCTTCCGCCTCCTGCTCATGGAAGAGTGCAACCTGAGCGGCCAGGTCCTGCACGTGGACGGCGGCTGGTGAAGAGCGTCTTCTTCATGCCGGTGTTCAACCAGGCGCGGGAGTTTCCCACCGTGCTGGCGGAGCTGCGCTCCCGGCCCCTGCCCTGCGACACCGTGCTCCTCGTCAACAACGGCTCCAGCGACGGCTCCGAGACCATGGTGCGCGAGAGCGGGTACCCCTACCTGGACCTGCCGCGCAACCGCGGAGTGGGCTACAGCTACAGGCTCGCCCTGGACTGGGCCCTGGCGAAGGGCTACGACGTGTTCGGCACCATGGCGAGCAACGGCAAGATGCTGCCGGCCGAGATGCCCCGCGTCCTCGATCCCGTGCTCCGGGGCGAGGCCGACTACGTCACCGGCAGCCGCTTTCTGGAGGGCGGCGCCTCGCCCAACCTGCCCGCCTTCCGCCGCCGCTCGATCCCCATGGTGAACCTCTTCGTCCGCTTCTGGACCGGCGCCGCCCTTACGGACGCCACCTGCGGCTACCGCGCCTACCGCCTGGACATCATCCGCCAAGCCGAGTTCGACTGGCACGCGCCCTGGCTGGAGACCTACGGCATCGAGTACTACATCTACGCCAAGGTCCTTATCGACCGCCGCTGGCGCTGGGCGGAATGCCCCATCACCATGCGCTACCCTCCGAGCGGCTCCTACTCGAAGATCCGCGCCGGCCGCGACTGGTACGCCATGCTCAAACCCTTCGTCATCGCCCGGCTCGATGGCAAGGGCTTCCGCTGATCATCACCAGCCTCGCAACAGCTTCCTCTTAGCCTCCGTCCACGCCAGATCCCAGGCATGGCACCGCCGCGCCGGCACCGTCCCCACGGCGGCCGGAGGCTCGCCCGACCGGTCCCGGGCCTGCTCCCGGACCGGCCCGAGGAGGGTCCGCAACGGGCTGACGAAGTGGAGGGCCACCACTTCTCCAGAGTCTCCCCCGTCAGGCAGCCGGACGAGGTGAGGATCCCACAGCCGGCAGCCGGCCCGCTGCCCCAGGAGCGCCCAGGCCGTCTGCTCGGCCCAGACCGGGGTGAGCTGGAATTCCGGGTGCCCGAAGTACCACTCCAGCAGGTCCGGATCGTAGAAGCGCGTCCGGAACAGCAGGACCCCCGAATTGACCCGGCACGGCAGGCGGAGCCGCCGATGCCGCAGCAGTTGCCAGGAGCGGACCGAGTAGGCGTTCTGCCGGTCGCTCATGAAGACGGCACCCGTCTCCGGCCCCGGAAACCCCGGAAAGCAGAAGAGGCTGGTGAACGGGCGCAGGAACAGGACGTCCGAGTCGCAGTAGGCGAGATCGTTCTGGGACAGGAGAGGAACGTCAACCAGCTTGAGCGCCAGAGGATTGGACGCCCGGAACGCCCGCAGGGCCGGACGGCCGGCGAGGACGGCTTCGACCCGCGCGTCCGCCTCGGCCCGGGATACGAATTCAGGACCGCCCAGTCCCGAGGCCAGACGGGCGCGGTCCTCCGCCGTCAGGGTCCCGTCGTCATGGACGCGCAGGCGCAGGGGCTCCGCCGAGTACCGCAGCAGGCTTCCCAGGCAGGCGAGGGCCATCTCCACGTGGGCGTGCCCCAGAAGGGTCGCGACCTGCACAGTTTTGCGCATTCCGCTCTTCCCGATTACACTTATCCGTCCTAGCCCGAACAGCACGGTTGCGGCCTTCCTCGCGGAGGACGGAGGAGAAGTAGAGCATGGATTGGAATCGGAAAAGGGTCCTGGTCACGGGAGGAGCCTCCTTCATCAGCTCCCACCTGATCGATCATCTTGTCGAAAAGGGAGCGCGCTCGATCCGCGTGGTCGATGATCTGACGAGCGGCCGCCTCGCGAACATTCAGGGGCACATCGACTCCGGCATCGTGGAATTCCATCAGGCGGACCTGCTGGAGCCCGGCGTGCCGCAACGGATGGCCGAGGGCATGGACGTGGTCTTCCACCTCGCGGCCATCCACGGCGGGCGCGGCTTCGTGGACCTCCACCAGGCCGCCTGCGCCCAGAACCTCGCCATGGACGGCATGCTGGTCAAGGCCGCCTATGAGGCCAAGGTGGAGAAATTCGTCTTCGCCTCCTCGGGCTGCGTCTACCCCAACCACCTCCAGACGGACATCTCCCAGGAGCTCTACCTGACCGAGGACAGGGTCGGCCCGCCCTACGACGCGGACAACATGTATGGCTGGGCCAAGCTGATGACGGAGATGACCCTGCGCTCCTACGCCCGGGATTTCGGCTTCAAGTCCGCCTCGTGCCGGTTCTTCACCGTCTACGGCGAACGCGGGGTGGAGAACCACGCCGTCATCGCCATGATCGCCCGCGCCTTCGTGCGCCAGAACCCCTTCGAGGTCTGGGGCGACGGCACCCAGATCCGCAACTGGACCTACGTGGGCGACATCGTGAGCGGCATGGCCCTCGCGGCCGAGAAGATCGACGACGGCACCGCCGTCAACCTCGGCACCGAGGAGCGCACCCGGGTGATCGACGCCGTCCGCGAGGTGCTGCGCTACACGGGCCACGAGGCGGAGATCAAGCTCCTCCCCCACATGCCGACCGGCCCGCTCAACCGCGTGGCGAGCAACCGCCTGGCCAAGGAGCTCCTGGGCTGGGAGCCGAAGATGAAATTCATGGACGGCCTGCACCGCACGATCGACTGGTACTTCGGCAGCCGCGAGCGCGAGGCCGTGAGCGGCTACCTCGAGGAGATGCTGACGGAGCGGTAGGCCGTAGGGGCGGCCCTGCGTGGCCGCCCTGCTCCGGGTGGATCGACCTGGGAAGCAGGGCGCCCACATGGGGGCGCCCCTACAACAGATCCCCGATGCACCGTCTTCTCTACCTCTGTGACTGGTTGCCGCCGGACTTCGGCGCCGTCGGCCAGTACAGCCTTCTCTTCGCTCGCGAGCGGGCCGCGCGGGGCGAGGACGTGGTGCTCGCCGGCCTCTCCTCCCAGGCCGGCTCCATCGAAGAGGAACGGCCCGGGACCGGGCGTCTGCGCATCGTCCGGCTCCAGGCCCGGACCTACGACCGCTCCGACTTCAAGACCCGGGCGCTCTGGACGGCGCGCATCAACCTCTCCCTGCTCTGGCGGCTGCGCCGCGAGATGGCCCGGGCGGACGAGATCCTGTTCACCGGCAGCCCGCCGTTCCTGATCCATCTGCTCGTCCCCCTGAACCTCCTGCTGCGCAAACGGCTCACCTACCGCATCACCGACTTCCATCCCGAGTGCCTGATGGCCGAGCTGGCTCAGTCATCCCAGGCATCCCAGTCATCCCGGGTGCCCGCGGCGATCCGGCTCTTCTACCGCTGGACGGTCTTCCTGAGACGGCGGATCGGCCGCTTCGAGGTGCTGGGCGAGGACCAGCGGGAACGCCTGCTCGCCATCGGCATCCAGCCCGGCCGGATCTTCCTCAAGCGCGACCCCTCGCCCGTGGAGATCCCGCCGGGGACGCCGCCGCTCGACCGGCCCGCGGAGCTCGCCGGCCGCGTGGTGCTCCTCTACTCCGGCAACTTCGGCGTGGCCCACGACCACGAGACGTTCGTCGAAGGCTACCGCCGCCACCACCGCGAGGGCTCCGGCCGCGTGGCCCTGTGGCTCAACGCCACCGGCTCCAAGGCCGACCGCGTCGAGGAGATCCTGCGCCGTGAGGGCCTGCCCGTCCACCGGAGCCGGCCCGTGCCCCTGGACCTCCTGCCGCGCCTCCTGGTGACCCCGGACGCCCACCTGATCACCCTGCGCGACGAGTTCGTGGGCTTCGTCCTCCCTTCCAAGGTCTACGGCTGCGTACAGTCCGGCCGGCCCGTGCTTTACGTGGGCAGCCCCCGCTCGGACGTCCACCTCCTCTGCACCGGAGGATTGCCCGGCGGCTACCACCGGGTGGACGTGGGGGACGCGGCGGGGGTGGCGCGGGCCCTGGAAGAGATCGCCGCTTGCACAAAGCACAATTCCCTGTACAATACCCCCATCAACAACTAGCGATCATAGTTGGGTTTTTCCGGCGCGCTGTACGGCGCCCGATCGCTCGGGGAAGGCTTCAGCCGCATGGATGGAATCCTGCTGTACGCGCTGTGCGCCGCGTTCGTCGCGGCCTTGTGCACCAACCTCATGGTGCCGCCGGTCACCCGTCTGGCGGTCCTGCTCCGAGCCCTCGATCATCCCGGCGAACGCAAGCACCAGTCGGGCGCCGTGCCGCGCCTGGGCGGCGTAGCCATCGCCACGGGGCTCGCCCTGGGCGGCGGCGCCGCGGCGGTCTCCATGTGGGGCCGGCTGGGCACCACCGCCGGCCGCAACGAGCTGCTGGCCCTGGCGTTCGGCACCGGCCTGGTCTTCCTGGTCGGCGTCGTGGACGACCTCGTCGGCGTCTCGGCCTTCAAGAAGCTCGTCCTGCAGATCCTGGCCGCGTGGCCGCTGGTGCACATCGGCTGGTCCTTCGAGGTGCTGCGCCTGCCCCTCGTGGGCGAGGTCGACCTCGGCCTCTTCGGCGGCGTGGTGTCGCTCCTCTGGCTGGTGGGCGTCACCAACGCCATCAACCTGCTCGACGGGCTCGACGGCCTGGCCGGCGGCGTCGTCACCATCATCTCGGTGAGCTTCCTCGGCTACTCCATCCTCCAGGGCAACCCCGGCACGGTCATCCTGATGGCGGCCGTGGCCGGCGCCTGCGTGGGCTTCCTGCGCCACAACTGGGAGCCGGCCCGCATCTTCATGGGCGACTCGGGCTCACTGACGCTGGGGTTCCTGCTCGCCGCCATGTCCCTCCACTCTTCGCTCAAGGCGCCGGCGGCCGTGGCGATCCTGGTGCCGATCCTGGCGCTCGGCGTGCCCGTGATGGACACCCTGCTGGTGATGGCCGTCCGCTTCCTGGACCGGCCCAAGAGTGCCCTCGCGGACCGCTGCCTGCGCATGTTCCACGCCGACCGCCAGCACCTCCACCACCTGCTCGCCCACTTCGGCGGCAATCGCTCGCGCATCGTGGCGGTGATCTACGCCGTGGTCCTCTCCTTCTGCGTCCTGGCCCTGGTGGTCGCCGTCACGGGCCAGACCACCCTCGGCGTCGCACTCATGGTGCTGGAGTTCGTCGGTGATCCTCGCCATGCGCCGGGCGGGCCTGGCCATGGAGGCCCGCCGCCTGGCACGCCTCCAGCGGGAAGAGATCAAGACCGAGGTGCTGGGAGTCCCCCAGGAACCCAAGGTGGCTACCGTGCGGCGGATCGCACGGTAGGCCCTCACTCCCCTGGCCCCTCTCTCCCGGCCCTCCATCCGCCCGGCCGGGAGAGAGGGGAAACCGAAAAGAACCTGTCCGTGCTGTCCTGATCCCGCTTTCTCCCTCCTCTCCCCGGACGGACGGGCGGAGGGCTGGGAGAGGAGGGCCGGGGAGGTGAGGGCCCTACACCGCCGCCCGCTCCCGGATCTCCCTCATCCGTTCCCGCTCGCCCCGCCACCTCGCGGCCTGCGCCTCGCTGCGGGCGCCGGCTGCCAGCCGGCTCAGCGTCTCGATGGCCTGATCGCAGTAGCGCCGGGCCGTATCCACGGCCAGCACCGACATCGCCCGATCGATAGTCCGCTCGAGGTGCGGCAACGCCTTCTCCCACCGCCCGGCGGCCGCGAAATGGAAGGCCAGGGCCTCGTGGTCCCGCCCTCCCCCAACCTCTCCAGGCCCTCGGCCACCTGGGTATGCATGGCCTGCCGGCGCAACGGATTGAGCTCGCGGTAGACGGCCCCCCGGATCCGTTTGTGGGAGAACTCGAAGCTCCCCCGGCGGGCGCTGGTCCATGAGTGGGCGAACTGGCGGATCAGCCACCGCTTGAGGAGGATCTCCAGGCCGATCTCGATCACGGCCGAGTGCTCGTCCGCCGCCTCCTGGAGGAGATGGATGTCGAAGCTCTGCCCCATGATCGCCGCCAGCGTGGCCAGGCGCTTCGTCGAATTGGGCAGCCGGCGGATGCGGAGACGGATCAGCTCGTCCAGGTCCTCCGGCAGATCGGCCGCGCGCAACGAGCCGGTGAGGGTCCACCGGCCCGGTCCCTGGGAGACCAGGAGCCCCTCGTCCCAGAGATAGTTGATGATCTCCGTCATCGCGAGCGGCAGCCCCTCGCTCCTCTCCGCCAGGAAGCCGGCGAGCTCGGGCGTCTGCGCCTCCCCCACCAGCGACTCCGCGATCTCCTCCAGGGCCGCGAAGTCCAGGCGGCCGATCTCCAGCCGCGTGGCCCTCCCCTTGCTCTCCCCATAGCGCACGATCTGCTCCAGGGGATGATCGGCATCCAGCTCGTCCGGCAGGCAGACCGCCAGGATCCAGACCGGCCCCTGGAGCCTCGCCGTCAGGAACATCAGCAGGTCGAGCGTGTCCCGGTCCGCGAGATGCAGATCGTCCAGGAACAGGATCAGCGGGTCCCCTTCCCGGCACAGCCCGTCGAGGAACCGGGTCACCGAGCCGAAGATCCGTCGCCGGCCCTCGGTCCCCGTGAGCGGCGCGGGCTTCGGCAGGTCCGGACGCAGATCGGGGACGAGCCGCACCAGGTCCTCCAGCACCTCCCCGGAAGCCGTGGCCAGCGACTGCTCGGCCAGCTCCACCTCCTCGGAAAACGCGTCGCGCAGGATCTCCAGGATCGGCTGATACGGCACCAGGGGAGCCAGCTCGTAACATCGCCCCTTGAGCACATTGGCCCGCCGGGTCCTGGTCGAAGCGTCCAGGAAGGACTTGATCAGCCGGGTCTTGCCCACTCCCCCCTCGCCGGTCACCAGCGTGAAGCACATCGAGCCCTGGAGCACGCGGCCCCAGCCCTCCCTCAGCTTCTCGTATCCCTCGCCGCGGCCAGACAGGGGGACCAGGGGACCGATCGGCTCCTCGTTCTGTGCTCCGGCCTCCTGCTCCGCCGCCTGGACGAGGATCGACTCGTAGAACGCCCGCGTCTCCGGCAGCGGCTCCACCCCCAGCTCCTCCCGCAACAGATTGAGCAGCCCCTCGTAGTGGGCCAGGGCGCGGTTCCTCTGGCCGGAGAGAACGAACAGGTGCATCAGATTGCGGTGCGCCTCCTCCGAGAGCGGCTCGATCGCCACCAGCCGCCGGGCGTAGTGCACGCCGAAGCGGTACTCCCCCCGCCGCCGGTAGTTGTCGGTCAGCCGGCGCAGCACGTCCACCGCGGCCTCGTGCAGCCGCGTCTGCTCGGCCACCAGCCAGTCCTCGAGCTCCGGACACTCCTTGACGAAGAAACCCGCCAGGAGCTCCCCCCGGTAGAGCTGCACAGCCGTCACCAGGTGGCGGGGATCGGCCCCCTCGCCGTCGGCGCCCGCGTGCAGCGCCTCCTCGAAGGCTTCCACGTCAAGCCAGCAGTCGGCCTCGCCGTCGAGCCCGATCTCCAGGTGGGTGGTCCGGATCAGGGACGCTCCGTCATCCCCGAGCTTCGAGCGCAGGTTAGACACCGCCTGATGCAGGGCCTGCCGCGCCGCCTCCGGCTCGCGCTCCGGCCACAGCAGGCCCGCCAGGTGGTCCTGGCTGAACGACCGCCGGCGGTGGTACATCAGATAGGCCAGCAGAACGCGGGCTTTCTGCGACTCGAAGCTCCCGATCTGCCGGTCCCCCGCCCAGACCTCGCACCCGCCCAGAAGCCGTACACGGATTTTGCTCAAGCGATCCTGCCCTTGCGGTACACCGCCCCGCGGCTGAGATTGGAGCCTCAGCCTGTATACGCAAATCCCCGAATGTCAGATCAGGCCGATTCTAACTCATTGCAGGTCGCCTCCTGACATAAAAAGGGGCGGGGAACGAGCCCCGCCCCAGGAGAAAGACCTCAGCCCGCCAGATCCGTCTCCGGCGGACGCCGGGGCGGACGGCGCAGCTTCCGGATCTTGATCCCGTAGCGGACCAGCTTCTCGGACCGGGGCCCGTACACGCCCTTCACGAAGTGGCGCATCCGGGACTCGGCCTCCTCACCCTCCGCGAGAGCCTGGCGCAACCACCGATTGGCTTCACGGGTCTGAGCAACGAGCGCGTCCCGTAGCTGCCGGTAGGAGACCGCCTCGTTGTGGCTGGTCTCCAGCGCAGTCCGGAACGGCGCGATCCCGGGCCTCTCGGCTTCGTCCTTCCGCGCCGTCCGGACCATCCTCCCCCACTTGTCAAACATGGCATCCTGAGACTGTGAAAACGAATCGGTCATGGTAACCTCCTTGTGTCTGTTCGGTTCTGGTTTCTGGTTCTGGTTTCTGGTTCTGGTTTTTAAAAACGGGGGGGCGTGCCCTAACACGCCCCCCGGAATCAGGGACTTAGACGACAGGCTTGGTGGACGGGGAGGCCGCGGTACCCGGATTGGTCCCAGGCGCCTCCCCGTCCGGCTTCCTCACCCTCCGGCCCCGCTTGCGCAGAGGAGCCACCTTCCAGAGCGTGAGCAGCTCACTCCGGGGGCCGATCCTTCCCCGCACCATCGAGCGGATCTGGATCGCCAACTCCTTCCCCTTCACCACGGCCTCCCGGAGCTGCTTCGTGATGTCCTGGCGAAGAGCGGCGAGCTCCGACTGCCGCCCCTTCAGACCCTGGACTTCCGCCAGCACCTGCGTCAGGGCCTGGCGCTCCGTCTCGATGAGCGGCTTCAGGTCGGGGCTCTTCTCGGCAGCGTCGAGAACCCCCACCCAGTCGTCGGTAACGTCGGGATACGAATTGGTCTGAGGCATGACGTTTCTCCTTTCTTTCCTCGCCCCGCTCAGGCGGCCGGCGCGCCTTCGCTCGTGGGGCCGTTGAGATAGATGACGACCTGGGGCTCCAAGAGCTCGATCGTCACCGGCTGCGGCTGATTGAACGTGAGGTCCCAGACGGTAGTGATCTTCGCTCCCGCCTCGCCGGAACCGGGCTGCGCCTCCTCCATCCAGCCCGACTTGAGCTGGATGTGAAGCGGCTCGATGGTGAGCGCCTCCTCCACCCGCTCCGACTTCAGTCCGTCCTTCTCCTGCGAAACCGTCTGCATCGTGTCCATACACCTTCTCCTTTCGGAGGAATCCGGCACCTTCATTGGCACCGGAAAGTCATTTCTGCTTCCCCATCTGCTTTCCCATTTGCTTTCCCGATAGGCCGCCCACGATCTCCTCCACTCCCGCCTCCAGCGCCTCCGCAATCGCCGGCAGCATCTCCAGCGGCGGCGAGTGCTCGCCCGTCTCCCACTTGGCCAACCGACACCGCGTCACTCCCAGCCGGCGCGCCAGCTTCTCCTGAGACCACTTCCGCTGCCGCCGCAACGCCGAGAGATTCCGGCCCACCGTGCGGCGTACAACCTTTCTTTGAAGCCCCCTAGGCTCCCTCTCGATCGCTGCCATGTCCGTCCTCCTGGAACCGATAGGTTATTGATGATTCTGATCCTGTCAATACAGATAGAAATTGGAAGCATCAGCAGTTCGTCGCCAGAATTCGCCACAGAGGGGACGCCCGATGGGAACTCCGGATCTCCCTGCATCCCGGCGGAACGCATTAATCGCCAGTCGCCGTGCTATCGTCTCCTCCAGTTTTCCCGGCTGGCATTACGACAATTGTGAGGAATCCTCACGACTTTCTTTGGTTTTGCGAGGAATCCTCACAATCCTGGCAGACTGAAGGCTCAGAAATGGTCGGAACGCCGCGTTTGCGGACCCTTGGCCATGGTGGTCCGGCGGTTCCGCTTTGGAGGAGGATCAGCCCATGTTTCAAATGAAGACTGTACGCGCTTTCGCCATCCTGACCCTGGCCGCAGTCCTGGTGCTCGCCAGTTCCGTCCCCGCCCACGCCGCTCGGCGGTCCGCGCCTGAAGGGGTCTGGGGTTGGCTGGAGTCGATCTGGACAGAAGGGATCAGCGGATTGTGGCGGACGGAGAGGCCGGAGCCCTCTCGGGGGAAGGTGCCGGGGCAGGCTAAGCAGGGGGGGTGCGTAGACCCTGATGGATGCGCGAGATCTTTGACGAGCAGCCCTGGACCGGCGTGCAGCCGGTTTAACGACCAGGGGGGTTGCGTCGACCCGAACGGCTAGAGGCGTTGTGAGTCCTGTCCTTCGCCAGGGACTTCAATCCCTGGCGAAGCGAATTGCCGGAACGTGGAACCTGCTGACCTACTCAGGGGTTCCGTTTCAGACCAGACTGTGCGAGAATCTTCCCATTCCAAAGGAGCCGACCTCTTGAGCGAGCACCTCACCGCGGCAGAGCTGGAGTTGCTTTTGAACAAGAAGCTTTCTCCCCAGCGGCAGGGGGAGATCGGGAGTCATCTGATCCAGAGGTGCCAACTCTGCCTCAAAGTGCTGGCGCGGGCCCGCCGTCCCAGCCAGGAGCCTCTGACGCCGGACGAAGATACCCAATATGACCGGGTGATCGCGTCGGTTGTTGAGTACGCAATCCGGTCGGAGCAGCGGCTCAAGCAAGGAGACCCCCAGGTCCGGCTGGCTTCCATCATCGAGGCCGCCAACCTTGCACACGGGTTCACCGGCCAAGACTCGGCACTTCGTACCTGTAAGGAGCTCCTGAGGAGGAGTTGGGCCCTTCGGCATGACAAGCCTGGCGAGATGGTAGAGCTCGCCAATGCCGCCGTTCACGTGGCCCAGGGTCTTGATCCCGCGACGCATGGTGCCCAGAAGGTGGCGGATCACCAGGCACGGGCCTGGGGCGAGTTGGGGAACGCCTATAGAGTTGCTGATGAGCACTGGCAGGCGCAGCGTGCTTTCGGCAAGGCCTTCCAACTCCTCAAGCGCGGCACGGGGGATCGCTGCCTCAAAGTCCACCTGCACGATCTCCACTCCTCCCTGCTTGGAACTCAGAGAAAATTTGATCTTGCATTTCGGAGCCTCGACCTTGTCGTTGACCTTTACAACGAGGTCCATGATTCGCATTCAGCAGGCCGCACTCTTCTTACAAAGGCGATCTACATGCACTACAGCGGCCGATCTGAGGAGGCGTTGAGAATCAACCAGAAAGGACTTGCTCAGGTCGACGAAACGCGTGACCCTGCATTGCCTGTCGTTGCCGTGCACAATCACCTCTGGTTTCTCGTAGCGTGCGGCCGTTTCAAGGACGCCAAGGTCCTTCTTTTCAAAAACCGCAACAGGATCATTGAGAACGGCAGCATCCTCGCGACCAAGGTCCACTGGCTGGAAGGCCAGATCAGCTACGGCATGGCGGACTATGAGACCGCTGAGGTCACGTTCCAGGAGGTCAAGGAAGCCTTCGACGCGGAGGATCTCGGGTTTGCGGCCGCTCTGGCCTCCCTCGATATCGCGATGGTCCAGATGCGTCTCGGAAAATACGCCGAGGCCAAGGAGGGAGCCATTGAAGCCGCCGGAGTCTTCGCCGCGCTGAACATTCACCGCGAGGTTCTCGGCGCCGTCGAGTTGCTGAGGGACGCCTTCTGGTACGACAAGGCCTCGGTCGACCTCGTGGAATACGTGGTCGCGTTCATCCGCGAATGGGAGATCAATCCCGAGGCCCGCTTCCTCCCGCCGTCGGAATGAAACAAACCGTGCCCTGAAAGGGCACAATTTGAATAGCCTGGCGTTTCAACGCCAGGGTTCGTGACACCCCCAATTTCCACCCGCCCTGAAGGGGTGGGACCCAACGGTTCGAAAGGCACCGCCCCTTCAGGGCGGGGATATTGATCAGGGGCCTGCATACCCGGCGCTGAAGCGCCGGGCTATTCAAATCACGCCCCTTCGGGGCGGTCCTGGATGCCGATTGCAACTTGTCGAATAGCTACCGCGGAAACGCCTGCCTACCCGCCACTCCCCGTGCGCCCCAGATCCTGAAACACCTGCCGGAGCGCCTCCTGGATCTTGCGTTCCACCTCTTCGGCGCTCAACCCCGGCATGGGTTTCGGCGGGGCCTCCACCGGACGGGACGGCTGCATGTTCTGGAGCACGCCGCGGATCCTCTTCATGGATTCCGTCGGCACCTCCGCGTTGTCGGGATAGGCGAGCTCGAAGAACTCGCGAGGCGTGATCCCGAGCGCCCGGCTGATCTCCAGCACGTGCTCGTACTTGAGCTCCAGGTAGTTGCCGAACAGCCGGCTGAGATAGCTCGGGGAGAAGCCGACCCGCCGCTCGATCTCCCGGTTGGAGAGACCAAGGATGCGGATGAGCGTCCGCAGCAGATCCAGAATCCGCAGGATCTCGGCGTTGGTTTCTGGTCTCATGCCCTGTACTCTACATCAGAGTCATTCCTCAATCAACTTACCTCCCCAAGATGCCCCTTGACTGAATCGGAATCGTTGATGTAAAAAGATGTCTGCCGCGCGGCTCGTGACGGGAACCAGACATTTGGCATCAGCTCCGGGCACAGAAGCGTCCGGAAGAGAGGGAGGTCGCATGCCTGAGAAGCGAGCCCTGTTGAACGCGTTCACCCCCGAGTTCCTGCGCGCCTTGCGGGAACAGGACGAGCCGGCGACTTCCGAGGAGACGGAGGTGGAGACCTCCATGGTGTTGCGGGAGGTGGACAGCCGGTTCGCACTGTTCCGGAGCCGGAGGCGGTTCGAAGCGGGGGACGAGCCTGAGGCGGCGTTCGAGTCCCGCGAGGACGCCCTGGTGTTCCTGGCGGCCCGGGGAGCGTTGAGCCGGCCCCGGAGGTACGGGCTGTCGACGGCCGCGGAAGGCGGTGGGTTCACAGTGTCGGCGGAGGGCCGTCCGGCAGGATCGCTGCGGACGTTCGATCCCGACTGGGTGTTCAGCGCCAATACCTTGGCCGCGGTGCTGCGGTCGTCCGGGGATCTGGCGTGGGTGGTGGTCCTCTCGGGACCTTCGCGGATGGAGGAGCTGGGGGAGATCCTGGCCCGCGAGATCCAGGCAGGGGAGGCGGCGGACGGGCGGGAAGGTGAATAGGCGAGCCCCTTGATCCGCGAAGCAAGGAGCTTGATCCGCGAAATGAGCCCTGAATTCGCGGTGCGAGAGGCTTGCTTCGCGAAGCGAGGAGCGTGCTTCGCGAAGCAAGGGGCTTGATCCGGGAAGCACGGGGCTTGCTTCCCGAAGTGAGCCCTGAATTCGCGAAGCGAGAGGCTTGCTTCCCCGATCGAGGAGCGTGCTGCGCGAAGCAAGCGGCTCACTCCGCCAAAAAAACGAACGGCCGGCCCGAATCCGGACCGGCCGTTTCTATAGGGATGCCGGCGAAGCGACCGCCGACAGAGACCGGCTTTAGTACATGCCACCCATGCCGCCGCCCATGCCGCCGCCCGGCATGCCGCCCTTGTCGTCCTTCTCCTTGATCTCGGAGACCATGGCCTCGGTGGTGAGCATGAGGCCGGCGATGGAAGCCGCATTGAGCAGAGCGGTCTTGGTGACCTTGGCGGGGTCGATGACGCCGGCGGCGACCAGGTCCTCGAACTTGCCGTTGGCCGCGTTGTAGCCGCTGGTGCCGTTGGTGGTGAGAAGCTGCTTGACGATGACGGAGCCCTCCTCGCCGGCGTTGATGGCGATCTGGCGGGCCGGCTCGTCTCCTGCGGCAAGGATCACTGCGAGGTCTTCTGGCGCTTGGACGATGCCGATTTCTTCGAAGAGGACGAGCCGCGTCTGGGCGTCATCCTCAAAGTGCCGAACGGAGTGACCCCGGTCCGTGCCGCGGGAGTGCTGAACGCCTATTGGAGCTTCCAGACCCTGAGCTCGAATCTGGGCGATCTGTTCGACTATATGAGCGAGCGGGTCCGCACCTTCTTCAAAGAGGGAGCCCCACTGGCGGACCGCCGGGAGTGGGATCTCACGAATGAGCCCACTCCGATTTGTCGCGGAACCACAGGGCGGAACAATCCACCCTTGAGACTACAAGAGCAACTTGAACAGAAGACTCCACAACGCTACACCCAGCGTTAGCACAGCTGCGAGAGCAGCGAAGATGCGGCGACGCCGGCATTTGGCAGGCAGAATTTCGGGGGACTCTCCTGTTGGGTACCTCACGGTAGATCTGGCAATAGCGATAATCGTTGTAAAGGAGGCAAAACTGACTAGAAAACCGGCAGTGGCAACACCTGTCGAGACAGTCAACCACTCTTCTAGAAACAAGAAGGCTGGGACCGCAGGCCAGAGCGGAACTCCAGAACTAACGAGAAGACCCCAGACCCAGGTTCCGCTACGCGAGGCTACTCCTATACAGGATTGGCTAAGTTGCACCACAAAAGCGAGCGTTAGATGGACGAGTCCGGCAGATATAAGCGTCGTAACAAGCCAATAGGAGATGTCTTGCTGTATCTTACTAATGTGGATGATCAATGCAGCTACTCCTGCTATCAGAACGGAACTACCCCAAACGCCTGGACTCCAAAGCAGAGCACTGAGCCAGCGCCCTTCCCCTTTAACAACCGCGCTCTTGGCTACTGCGCTAGAACTCAGCCATCCCAGAACGGCTCCCAGAACACCCATTAAGGGGAGGAGCCAGAAACCCAATAAAGCGAACACAAACCCATCCCCTTCCGCCCTCATAAGATCTTTCGCAAAGACAAAAACAACAAAGGGATAGAACAATCCCAGCCAGGAAACCCCGCCAAGCGAGCCGCTGACGGCGCCGGCCATCCGGCGCGAGCGAATGACGTCCCGGTTCTCGCGGTAGGCACTCCTCCTGCCCCGCAGCCGCGAGAAGTGGCGGACGGTCCAGGGGAAGTCCTGGAGCGGGTCCCCCCCCAGAGCCATGCTGGCCAGCACCGCACGAGCCCGCTTGCGAGTCGCGGGATCCGCCAAGGCAAGGCTAAGGGTGTGGCGTTCCTCATTGCGCGCATGTCGAGCGAGGGAGCGGCCGGCCGTCCGGCGCACGGCCTCGCTGGGGTCCTCCATCGCCAGGCGCAGGCAGATCCTCGCGAGGCGGCCCTCCACCTCCTCAAGACTCCCGGCGGCCAGGACTGCTACCCGGCGCACCTCCTCCTGCGGGGAGTCCGCGAGCTTCTCCAGGAGGTCCACGGCCTTGGCGGCACCCAGACGGCGCGCCCAGAATGCGATGTCGGGGACCTCTTGATAGACGGCGCTGCACAGGATGAACTCCAACTCGCGCTCGTTGAAGAGGAACCGTTCCTGGTAGGGTCCGAGCAGCGTCTTGAAGACTCCTTCGTTGAGCAGGGTCTCCGGATTCCGGCGCCAGAGGTCGCTCTCGCTGTTGCCGCGGACGAAGTTCCGCGCCTGGCGAAATTTGATGAATTCCGAGTCGGCTTCCAACCACTCCTGGATGGAAGGTACGAGGCGCTCATGGACCACCTCGTACCAGATCTCACTGTCGTGGCCCTGCCTGCGGAGGAGCCGCTGGCTCACAAAGAGGTCCAGGATCTCCCGGACCTCTTCCTCGGAGGCGGAGAAACGGCTCGCCAGCAGGTCCGCTAGGGTCGCCGCCCGTTTCGTGCCCTCCCGGGTGATCAGGGCGTCCAGGACCATCCGCGCCAGCAGGTGGCGCTCCGGCGGCAAGGCGTTTCCAACGCTGTTCACGTAGCGCCGGAAGATACCCTCCGGGCCGCCGAGCTGGTCGAGGTCTTTGAGGGTGATGCAAGGGCCGCTTCCGTTGGCGCGCCGGAGCGCCTCTTGATACAGCTCCGTGCAAAGGATCTGGAGGAGCGGCGGCTCGAAACCGACGGACTCGAGCTGGGAGACCAGCTTGGAGATGACCGCCGGCTCGTACGCGATGTGGGCGTCGACCAGAGGCTTGGCGACCGCCTGCCGGACGCCGAAAGCGGTCAAGGGCTCGATCCGGTACCGCCGGTCTGAGAGCGGCTCGCGCAGCTTGTGTCCGAACTCGTCCAGTGCCGCGAGATAGTCCTCGCGCAGGCTGAACGCGATCTTGAAGCGGTCGAAGGCCGGGTCGTTGATCAAGCCCGCCACGACCTCGATGAAGACCGCCCGCTGGTCCGGCTTGTCGCGGAACCGGGTGAAGAACTCTTCGAACTGGTCGAGGACCACGACGGCTGGTCCTGCCTCCAGAGCTTCCGACGCGAGCGCACGCAGGTCCCAGCCCGCCCCCGTTTCCGTGCGGCCGCTTACCGCGGCGAGGGCGCGGCAGAGGTCGGTCAGCGGCTCGACGAGCGTCCGGGCATAGATTGGGCGGTAGCCTTCTTTGCGCAACGCCGGGAAGACACCGGCCAGGAGCAGCGAGGTTTTGCCGCTGCCGGAAGGTCCATAGATCACCAGGGTGCGTTCACTGACGAGGCGTGCCACGATCTCGCGGATCTCCCTCTCGCGGCCGCCGAATCGCCGCCGGTCCTCTTCGGTGTCATGGAAGTAGTCGAGGAACTTGTAGGGCCCGGAGGTCGCGGGCGGCGGTGGTGCGGGAAGAGGTGGCAGCGCTTCGGCGATCAATGCGGGCCTCCGTTGCGCACGGCTCCGCTCAGGGAGTTGACGAAGCCTTCCAGGTCGGCTTCGATCCAGTGGACGTGGTATCGGTCCCAGTACGAATCCCCCTGCTCGCCCTCGCTGCAGACGAAGAACACGGGGCCGCGGCTGCGCTCGGACAGGCCTTCGACCAGCTTGCTGAACAGCCGCTTCGCCAGGGAATCCCGCGGGCTCACGCCGAGAAAGAGGAGGCTCCGCAGGTCGGGTCCACGGACGAGCTGAGTGAGCTCGGGCTCCATTTTTCCAATGCGGTCCCAGAGGCCTTGATGCTCCTCTTCCGTCAGCACCAGGGAGTCCCCGTTCTGGTACGTACCTCGGACGTGGACGAGCAGGGGATCCGTACCGGAAGGGACCTTCGAATTGATGGTCGACAGGGACCGAACCCCTCGCCCCTTGAGCTCGAAGGCCTCTTCCAGCAGGCCGTCGAAGTGGAGATAGAAGAAGCCGGGCACCTTCCATTCGGCAATGAGGGACAGGAGAGCCGGCGGCTGCAGGCCCTTGTAGGCGCTCTGAATGGCCTCGGTCAGCTTGTAGGAGTCCGGCTGGTTATGAGCAAGCTCGCAAACCCATTGCAGGAGCATCGAGTCCACCCAGTCACCGGCGATCTCGCATAGATCGAAATCCCGCTGGTTCGGATAGGAGAACTGTGCGGCGAGATCCTTGGCGAGTCCCCGCAGGCTCAGCGGCGGAGAGCAGCCCGCGCGCACGGCTCCGGCCGTCAGCACCCGCGGCCCGATGACGGGGATGCAACGCCCTTCGCCCAGGACCTTGAGCAGCCTTTCCGGGATCTGCGGCCCTGCCACGGGATGGAGCGCGATGGCAGGGGGGCGTGGGACGGCGCCGGCCGGCTGGGGCGCAGCGGGCGCGAGGTCGAACAGCAGCACGCCACCCGCGAGAAAGAGCACCGGGGTCACGAAGGGACGGGCAGCGTCGGGGACCTTGTTACGCTCGAGAGCTTCCCGTGCGCCTTCGACGGCGAGGTCAATTCTGCCCGGCGAGGAGCCCGTGAGGAGTTCCTGGTAGAGCTTGCGGGAGAAGCGGATGGCATCCTCGTCCGGCATCTCGTAGCGCATGGCCACGACGGCCGGGACGCCGGCCCGCAGCAGGCAGGGGCCGAGCCCACTCATCCGGCGCAGAGGGGAGGGAGTCGCCCCTTGGCAGCAGTTGAGCACGGCGAGACGCACACCCCGGCCGGAGAACAGGTTGCCAAAGGTTTCACCGTCGATCCATTTCTCGGTCTCGCCTTCCCGGTCGCTGTTGAGCCGAACCGTAGTCCTTACACCATCCGCCTGACCATGACCGATGAAGTGCACGACGTCCCAACGCTCGGCCCTGAGCTTGTCGGCCAGTACGTCCGGGGTGACGTGGCCGGATAGCCTCTTCAGATCAACCTGCTCCCGCACCCTCTCGATGGCTGTATCGAGCTGGCGCCACTCGCGGTCCACGTCGAGCCCGGAACCCTCGGGGATCACGACCAGGATCCGGAGCTTGTCTTTGACCGTCAGCGGCTCGATAGGGGCACTCGTCCCTCGGAGCGGAGCCCGCACGACGGCGTAGTCGGGATGGCAGGACAGGAAACCAGCACCCCCCTCGTAATCATCGAAATAGAGGCACTCCCAGGGGAGGAGCTTGAGCTGAGGGTGATGAAGCGCAAGCCAGAAAAGGAAGAAAGGAGAGCTTCCTAGATTTTCCTTTTTTATGCTTTCGAACAGCTCCCCGACCGCGCCCGCCATCAATCCTTCCCAGAGATTGATGCCGACCTCTCGCAGGTCGTCTTCCCGGCAGCGCTCCACACCGCTTTCGATCCCCTGCAGGATCCCTCCCAAGACGTTGTCCGAAAAATCGATGCCGAAGTCGCAGAACGCCTCCCGGCCCTGGGCGGAGAGATGCACTGTGAAGACGCCGCGTTCGTTGTCTCGCTCCAAGCGGAATAGAAGAGGGATGTTCTTCATCGCATCACCTGATCTGCGATGAGCAAACGGCTGGACGGCCAGACCCGAGTCTCAACTACAGATTCATCGAGGCCATATCCACTATACACCTGCAAGGGGAATTGTTCAGAGCTCCGGCTATAAATAGAAAAATCGAGATATTAACCTATCAAATAAACGAACGGCCGGTCCGGGTAACCCGGACCGGCCGCTTCTATCCGAAGCCGGCGGCGGACCGCCGGCAGAGACCAGCTTTAGTACATGCCGCCCATGCCGCCGCCCGGCATGCCGCCCGCCATGCCGCCCTTGTCGTCCTTCTCCTTGATCTCGGAGACCATGGCCTCGGTGGTGAGCATCAGGCCGGCGATCGAAGCGGCGTTGAGCAGCGCGGTCTTGGTGACCTTGGCCGGATCGATGACGCCGGCCTCGACCAGGTCCTCGAACTTGCCGGTGGCCGCGTTGTAGCCGCTGTTGCCGTTGGTGGTGAGAAGCTGCTTGACGATGACCGAGCCCTCCTCGCCGGCGTTGATGGCGATCTGGCGGGCCGGCTCCTCGAGCGCGCGGCGGACGATGTTGACGCCCACCCGGACGTCGCCCTCGGCCTTGACGGCCTCGACCGCCTTGATGGCGCGCAGCAGGGCCACGCCGCCGCCGGGGACGATGCCCTCCTCGACGGCCGCCTTGGTGGCGTGCATGGCGTCCTCGACGCGGGCCTTCTTCTCCTTCATCTCGGTCTCGGTCGCCGCGCCGACCTTGATCACCGCGACGCCGCCGACGAGCTTGGCGAGGCGCTCCTGGAGCTTCTCGCGGTCGTAGTCGGAGGTGGTCTCCTCGATCTGGTTGCGGATCTGCTTGACGCGGCCGGCGATCGCCTCGCGCCGCTTGGGGTCGTCGGAGTCGGTGACGATCGTGGTCTCGTCCTTGGTGAGGACGACCTTCTTGGCGTCGCCGAGGTCCTCCCACTTGACGTTCTCGAGCTTGATGCCGAGGTCCTCGGTGATGACCTTGCCGCCGGTCAGGATCGCGATGTCCTCCAGCATGGCCTTGCGGCGGTCGCCGAAGCCCGGCGCCTTGACCGCGGCCACGTGCAGCGTGCCGCGCAGCTTGTTGACCACCAGGGTGGCCAGCGCCTCGCCCTCGACGTCCTCGGCGATGATGAGCAGCGGCCGGCCCTGCTTGGCGACCTGCTCGAGCACCGGGAGGAGGTCCTTCATCGAGCTGATCTTCTTCTCGTGGAGGAGGATCTTGGCGTTCTCGAGCACCGTCTCCATGCGCTCGGCGTCGGTGACGAAGTAGGGCGACAGGTAGCCGCGGTCGAACTGCATGCCCTCGACCACTTCGAGGGTGGTCTCGAGGCCGCGGGCCTCCTCGACGGTGATCACGCCGTCCTTGCCGACCTTCTCCATCGCCTCGGCGATGATGCCGCCGATCTCCTCGTCGTTGTTGGCGGAGATGGTGCCGACGTGGGCGATGTCCTTGCCCTCGACCGGCTTGGCGAGCTTGTCGATTCGGCTCGACCGCGGCCTTGACCGCCAGCTCGATGCCGCGCTTGATCTCCATCGGGTTGGCGCCGGCGGTGACGTTCTTGGAGCCCTCGCGGTAGATCGCCTGGGCGAGCACGGTCGCGGTGGTGGTGCCGTCGCCGGCCACGTCGGAGGTCTTGGAAGCGACCTCGCGCACCATCTGGGCGCCCATGTTCTCGAGCGGATCGGCGAGCTCGATCTCCTTGGCGACGGTGACGCCGTCCTTGGTGATCGTCGGCGAGCCGAACTTCTTCTCGATGACGACGTTGCGGCCCTTGGGGCCGAGGGTCACCTTGACCGCGTCGGCGAGCTTGTTGACGCCCCGAAGGATCGCGGCGCGCGCGTCCCCGGAGTAGATGATCTGCTTGGCCATATGTCTTCTATGCCTCCTGATATTTATGGAATTCGGTATCCGGGATGAGGGGACCGGCGCTTACTTGTTGCCGTTGCTGACGACGGCGAGGATCTCGTCCTCGCGCAGGATGACGTAGTCCTTGTCGTCGATCTTGATCTCGCTGCCGGAGTACTTGCCGATGAGGACGCGGTCGCCCTCCTTGACGTCCATCGGCGAGCGCTTGCCCTCGTCGATGAGCTTGCCCGGGCCGACGGCGACGACTTCGGCCTCCTGCGGCTTCTCCTTGGCGGTGTCCGGGATGATGATGCCGCCCCGGACCTGCTCCTCCTGCTCGATGCGCTTGACCAGCACCCGATCATGCAGCGGACGGATATTCACGGCTTCTACCTCCTTGGGCTAAGTTTTGGGATTGTCACTGCCGCTGTTAGCACTCATCGGCGGTGACTGCTAACAGTGTAGGAAGGTGGAGCTGGGCTGTCAAGCCCCTCCCGCTCCACCCATGCATGGGCATCCCCGCCCACTTGAACCCTTTCTCCCCCAATCCTGCTCACTCCGGGCGCAGCCGGTGCTCACAAAGTAGTCATCTGAAGGGGAAAGTTCTCTCGGGAGAACCTGCTCCCCAGGGCTCTTGACTTTGAAAAAGGTCTGCTCATACCGTTTTATGCATTGACCCATAGTGGATCAAAAAAGTAGCCGGCTGATCGACCTCCGGGCCGATCGCCATCCCTGCCGTCCGGGGTAAGTCCACTACCCGGCGGGAGGGCTCATCCCTCAACCGGGTTGGGGTGTCGGTGGTGGACCATCAGGAGTTGTCATGTCTTCGGAGGGCTGTCGTCGTTCCAGCAGTACCGTCCTGTCCATTCTGATCTTTTGTTGTCTGAGCCTGCTGGACGCCGGAGCCTCGGCCGCAGCGGTTCCCGTTCCTTCCCAGCTTCTTCTCACGGTTCGAGAGACCGCGGGCGTGGCCCGCACCGGCGAGGTCGTCCGCTCGGGCGTGCCCCTGCCCCGCAGCCTGAACGTGCGGAGCACGGCCGGTCTCACGATCGTGGACGGTGCCG
Organism: uncultured Acidobacteriota bacterium; assembly: GCA_963832495.1. Taxonomy (GTDB): domain Bacteria; phylum Acidobacteriota; class Thermoanaerobaculia; order Multivoradales; family UBA5704; genus DATARR01. The sequence goes on from CAWHUF010000011.1 coordinate 616,295, forward strand.
GCACGCCCGTGCCCGCCGAATTCACCGTCACGGCCCGCTGGAACGCGGGCAGGAATGTCTCCACCGCTCCCATCCAGTGGCTGATGGTGAGCTTCCCCGCCACCGTGGGCGCCAACCAGGCCGCCACCTACCGGCTGGTCACCGACGGCTCGGCGGGACCGAACCCGGCTCCGGCCCGGGCGATCACGGTGACCCGCAACGGCAACGCCGTGACGGTGGACACCGGCGCCGCCATCTTCCGCCTGGGCGCGAGCTCCGGCTCCCTGTTCGACGAGGTGGTGCTGGACAACGGCACCCGCCTGATCGGCGGCGGCAACCTCTCCTTACGCACGGGCGGCGCCGACTACGGGCACTCCACCACGCGCTCGGTCGTGATCGAGCACCAGGGGCCGCTCTCGGCCGTGGTGGTGGTCCAGGGGGTCTATGACACGCCCGCCATCGGCGACGGCTGGCTGAGCACGCGGCGGCGGTACGAATTCAGGGCCGGATCGCCGACGGCGGTCGTGCGCCACGTGGCCAACTGGGAGGGCAACCTCGGCTGCGTGGGCTGCACCACGACCCCGGCGGGTGCTCCCAACGGCGTGCTGGTCGAGAAGGTGCGCGACGAGCTGGCCGTCGAGCTGGGCGGCACGCCTGGCGTGCTGGCGGCGGGGAGCTTCGGCGCCGCGGCCGTCTCGGGCACGGTGGGCTCCACGCAGAGCGCCTGGGTGCGCCAGCAGCTGCGGCCCACCCGCACCTCGCCCCTGGCGTTCGACGTCAGTGTCGGCGGGGGCGGGGCGGCCGCGACCGGCTCCAAGGCCGACGGCGCCGTGCTGGCGGCCAGCGGCCCGCGGGGCACGGTGGCCATCTCCTTGAGCCACATGCACCGCTACGAGCCGCAGGCCCTGCGCCTGCTGCCCGGCGGCCGGATGGCGGTCGATCTGGTGGACGGCAAGGCCTGGCTCGCCAACCATCAGGGGCTGTTCGCCACGATGGCGGTGACGGCCCTGCCCGCGGGGAGCGGCGCACCCTCGCTCGCCGAGCTCAACCGGACCACCTGGGCGCCGCTCAACCGGCCGCTCCACGCCTGGCCCGAGGCCCGCTGGCTGGCCTCCTCCGAGGCGGTGGACGAGTTCCCCGTGGGCGCCCTGCCCGCCGACCTCGCGGGCTACGACACGGCCGTGCGCGCCACCCTGGACCGCACGGTCAACAAGATCGACACGGATGGCCTGAACGGGCTGATGACCTTCGGCGTCTATCCCCGCTACTGGGGCAAGGACTACGAGCTCGGCGAGGTGTCGTGCGACGGCGGGGGCGATCCGACGCCGGCGGACGATTGGGACGACACCTTCTGGTGCAGCGCCTGGACGGACTACCACAACACGGTGAGCACGGTCCCGGTGTGGGCCTTCCGTACCGGCGAGGTCGAGTGGCTCGACGAGCTCGCCTTCCCCGGCGCCCTGCGCACGCTGCACACCCAGATGATGCAGTGCAGCCCCACGGACTCCTGGTTCTACTGCGGCCAGGCGCCCACGGGCTACGGCGCCTACCGGACCGACTTCAACAGCTCCCACGCCTATTTCGAGAACCTCTTCCTCTACTACTGGCTCACCGGCGACCAGACGGTGATCGACATCCTCCAGCGCGGCGCCAACAACATGCGCAACTGGATCTGCGGCACGCGCTGGACCGGCACGGCCTGCCCGGCGGACTCGCCGGTGAAGCTCACCGCCGGCATGACCGGCCGCGTGGCCCAGCAGTGGCAGAGCGTCTTCCGCTTCCTCGGGCTCGCCAGCGGGGACGCGGGCTACCTCGACGACTTCCGTTCCGGCTTCGCGCGCGCCATCACCCAGCAGTACACGCAGGCCTCGCGCGACGGCGTCACCTACGGCTTCTGGGGCGGGCCGGCCCTGGTGGGCGCGGCCGGCACCTACCAGACCGATCCTCTCTGGCAGACCAGCATGTATGACATGCACTACCTCGACCGGTTCGCCAGGGACACGGGCGACGAGCCGATCGGCATGCCCGCCCTCCGCCCGAGCCAGGTGATCTCCCGGGTCGCCAACACCTTCAAGGACCTGGAGACCACCGTGATGGGTGACGGCAGCGTCTCCGGCTCCTGGGCGCTGGCCCTCGTGTATGACTGGTCGGGCGACCGGATGAACGGCACGGTCAACTCGGTGACGGACAGCCGGGAGCGCGAGCTCTTCGTCCCGGAGAAGACGGGCGCGGCGGAAGTGCTGGTACGCGCCGGCCAGCAGACGGGCAACGCCGCGATGGTCCATTACGGCCGCCAGCTCGCCATCTACCTCATCAACTCCGCCATCGCCGAGCGAGCTCCCCTGGGCAAGCTCATGGGGCAGGACCTGACGCGCCTGCACACGGCCGTGGGCCTGCTCGCCCAGGGCGGCGGCGCGCCCGCCCCGCCGCCGCCGGCTCCGACCGCCCCCGGCGCGCCTACCGGTCTCTGGGCCCGGGCTCTCTCGGCGACCGAAATCCAGCTCAACTGGACAGACAACGCCACCAGCGAGACCCAATTCCGCATCGAATGCCAGACGGGCACCTCCTGGCAGGAGATCGGCACGGCCGGCACGAACGCCGTCACCACCGTGGCCAATGGCCTTGCCGGCAATACCACCTATGCGTTCCGGGTGCGGGCGGCCAACGGGACCGGGGCTTCCGACTACAGCAACACCGTCTGGGTGACCACTCAGAGCCCGGCGTCCCCGCCGCCTTCGGGGATCCCCAACGCGCCCACCGGCCTCTGGGCCCAGGCCCTCTCGGCGACGGAGATCCGGCTCAACTGGACGGACAACTCGACGAACGAGACCCAGTTCCGCGTCGAGCGCCAGATCACCGCCACCACCTGGCAGGAGATCGGGACGGCCGGCGCCAACGCCGCCACCTTCACGGCCGGCGGCCTCACCGCCAATACCACCTACGGCTTCAGGGTGCGGGCGTACAACGGCACGGGCGTCTCGGGTTACAGCAACGTGGTGTACGTTTCCACGAAGTCTTTCTAGGGGGCCAGGGAAAAAGGACACCAAGGACACCAGGGACACCAAGGACAACAGAGTCCTTCGTCCTTGAGGTCCTTGGTGTCCCTGGTGTCCTTCGCTTTTCTTTAAACCGGCACGGCCCTCGCAACACCGGCCAGGCATGCTTCGCCTGGCCGGTGCCTGCCTCCTCTGCGGACTCTGCCTCGCCTGCGCTCCGGCCGAGCCCGAGGAGCCTCCCGCTCTGCCGGACTCGGACGGCATCTACCTCGCCTACGTCAACCGCGAATTCCAGGAGGTCCGGAGACCCGCCGGGAAGGACCGCTGGGACACCTGGACCTACATGCCCTGGCGCTACCGCTGGACCATCGGCACCGGCGAGGAGGGGGGGCGGTTCTGCCGGGACCACGGCATCAACGGCGGCATGACCGACCACGGCCAGGGGCCGCTCGACTGGCTCCGGCGCTGGAACCTGCGCTTCTACAACGACCACACGGCGGGCAAGGGGGATCTCTGGCTCGATCCCGGAGGCCTGGATGCGGCCCTGAAGGACCCAAGGGCGATCCGTCCCCGGCCGCTCGATGCCGCCCTCCTCGCGAAGCTCGAGACCCGCATCGCCGAGAACCTCCGGGCCGTCCGCGAGAGCCCCCTGCGGATGGCCTATGCCCTGGACGACGAGCTCTCCTGGGGATCGTTCGGGCGCCCGGCCGTCTGGCGGATCAACGGCGACGACGACGCCTATCAGCGCTGGCTCGACAGCTACTACGGAGGGAAGGGTCCCAAAGCCCAGTGGGTCACGCCGGACGCCGTCTTCCCCGAGCTGAGCAAGCCCCTCCGGGAGATCGACCTCTCGCCCCTCCTCGACCGCATGACCTACAACGACTCCGTCTGGACGGACTTCCTGGGGCGGCTGGTCGAGCGCTGCAACCGGGAGGACCCGGCCACGCCGTGCGGCATCGTGGGAGCCCAGGCCCCCAGCCTCTGGGGCGGCTACGACTACGCCAGGCTGGCGAAGAAGGTCCAGCTCATCGAGGCCTATGACATCGGCTCCACCCAGGCGATCCTCCGCTCCTTCGACCGGGAGAACAGAGTCCCCCGGGTGACCACCCACTTCCGGGATGATGCGCGCGGCACGGGCAACGACGTCTGGCTCGCGTGGCACTACTTCGCCCACGGCAACCGCGGCATGATCGGCTGGGTCGGGGACAACTGGTTCGAGGGCTCAAAGCCTCGCCCGTGGCTCGACCGCTTCGGGAAGACCCTGCGCGAGTTGGGCGAGGTCCAGGGTCCCAAGATGGCGGACGCCAGCTTCCTCCATGATGGTGTGGCGATCTACTACTCCCACCCCTCCATCCAGGTCTCCTGGATGCTCGACTCCGAGGCCCACGGCAAGACCTGGGCGAACCGCAACGACGACTTCCGCCTGGGCACCTCCCACAACGTCCGCAAGGCGTGGGAGCTGATGCTCGCCGACGCCGGCCTGCGCTACGACTTCCTCGCCTACGACGAGGTCGTCCGCCGCGGCGTGCCGGCCGAGTACCGGGTGCTCATCCTCCCCGCCGTCTACGCCCTGTCCGACATCGAAGCCCGGCGGATCGCGGACTTCGCCAAAGCCGGGGGCATGGTGATCGCGGACTTCGCCTGCGGCCTCTTCGATCCCCATGGGAGGGGACGGCCCCGCGGCGCGCTCGACAGCCTCTTCGGGATCGAGAGGGAGGAGGACCTCTCCAAGGCCGACTTCTTCGCCGGACGCTTCTGGGTGGAGACGGACCAGGACGCGGGCTATGGATACAGGCGCTACCGCGAGCTGTTCGAGACGCTCCGCCCCCGGCTGCACCAGGGGTACGCCATCGCCGAAAAGAGACTTCCGGTGGGACAGAGGAAGGGACGCTCCGTCTACCTGAACCTCTCGCCGCAGCGCTACCTCATGGACCGGCAGGAGGGCACGGCGGACGCGGAGCGCCGGCGCCCCTTCCTGGAGCCGGTCGCGAAGGCCGGCGTCGCGCCCTGGATCACCGCGAGGAGCCTCGGCAAGCCCGTCCCCCTGGAGGTCACGGCCTGGTCGAAAGGGGACCGCACGCTGGTCTTCGTGCTGCAAAACGTTCCCATCTCCGGCCGGTCGACGGGAGGGGGAGGGGCGGAGGGACTGATCGAAACAAAGGTCCCCATCGAGGTCCGCCTGGCGGGTCCCGTGACCGGCGCCCGCGACGAGCGCACGGGGAAGCCGATGCCCGATGGCGACCGCTTCACCTTCGAGCTCGACACCACCGAGGCCGTCTTCTGGAGCTTCCGTGGCATGCCTCCTGCAAAAACCCACCCGCCGGTATCGCTGTAGGAGTTTCCATCTGGGAGATCACCATGTCCATGCTCCTGTCTGATCAGGTCCGCCCCGCCGCCGTCCCCGAAACCGCGGCGCGGAGGTCTTTCGCCTTGCGCGCCAACGCCCCCGTGCGGGTTGCCCTCGTGGGCGCCGGCTACGTGGCGCAGTTCCATCACGACATCCTTTCCGAGATGCCCGGAGTCGAGCTGGTGGCCGTCTGCGACGCGGACGCCGAGCGCGCCCGCGCCGCAGCCCGGCAGTGGCACATCCCCAACGCCGTGGGCTCGGTCGCCGAGCTGGCCGGCCTCCAGATCGACGTGGCCCACGTCCTGGTCCCTCCGGACCTCCACGTCCCGGTTGCCCGCCAGCTCCTGGAAGCCGGGATCGGCGTCCTGGTCGAGAAACCCCTGGCCCTTTCGAGCGCCGAAGCCCGCGACCTCCAGGGCCTCGCCGGCCGCCTCGGCCTCCCCCTGAGCGTGAACCACAACAACGTCCACCACCCCGCCTTCGCCCGCCTCCTGGAGCACGTGCGGGCCGGGCGCATCGGCAAGGTCGAGCACGTCCGCGTCTGCCTGTCCGTGCCACTCGCCCAGCTCGAAGCCGGGGACTTCTCCCACTGGATGTTCCGCTCGCCCGAGAACATCGTCTTCGAGCAGGCCCCCCATCCCCTCTCCCAGCTCCACGCCCTGATCGGCGCCGTGCGGGAGGCGAAGACCACGATCCTCGGCACGCGCGAGCTCCAGCCCGGCCAGCTCTTCCACGACCGCTGGCTCGTGGCCGCCCGCGGTGAGCGCGGCACGGCCGAGATCTACATGGCCTTCGGCCAGGGCTTCAGCCGCTGGACCCTGGAGGTGTTGGGCTCGGATGGCTCGGCCGAGGCGGACCTCGGCCACAATCTCTTCTCCCACGAGGAGAAGACCCCCTGGCTCGACTTCTGGAACAGCTTCCTCGCCGGCTGGCAGCGCTCCGGCGCCCTCGCCCGGGGGGCCGCGGCCGGCGTCGTCCGCTACGCCCGCTTCACCCTCGGCATGGGCCGCCGCATGGACAGCTACTTCGCCGGCATGCGCGGCTCGGTCAACGCCTTCTACGACGCCTTGAAGGCCGGCCAGGCCCCGCCGGTCGACGCCGCCCAGGCCGCCGAGGTGCTCGAATGGTGCGAGGCGATTATTCGCGAAATAGGGCAAGCAGCGAAGACGGCCCAACCCCAGGCGGAGAGACCGCGGCGCCTGCCGGACCCGGGACCCGCCCGTCCCGGCGAGGTCGTGGTGCTGGGCGGCACCGGCTTCATCGGCCGGCGGATGGTGGCAGGTCTCCTGGAACGGGGCCTTCCCGTCTCCGCCGTGGTGCGCCGAGCCCACAGCCTGCCGGCCGTCCTCACCCAGCCTGCTGAAGATGGCCGGCTGCGCCTGCTGCCCGGCCGCCTGGAGGACGCCGGGGCGCTCGCCAACGCCCTCCAGGGGGCGAAGACCGTGATCCATCTCGCGACCGGCGGCGGCGACACCTGGGAGAAGATCGAGCGCTCGATGGTCCAGGGCTCCGTGGCCGTGGCCGAGGCCGCGCTGGCCGCCGGAGTCGAGCGCTTCGTCTACGTCTCCTCCATCGCCGCCCTGTACGCGGGCGCCGACTGCGGCACGGCCGTGCTCGAAGACTCGCTTGAGACCGATCCCCGGCCCGAGGGGCGCGAGATCTACAGCCGCGGCAAGATGGCGGCCGAAAAGGCGCTCCTGGCCCTCCACCGCGAGCGCGGGCTCCCCCTGGTCATCGTCCGCCCGGGCGTGGTGCTCGGCGAGGGTACGCCCCTCCAGCACTCCGGCCTCGGCCTCTGGGTGCGCGACAACCACTGCGTGGGCTGGGGACTGGGGGACAACCCTCTGCCCGTGGTGGCCGTGGACGACGTGGCCGACGCCCTCGTCCGCCTGGCCGCCCACGAAGGGCACGGCCTGGACGGCAAGGCCCTCAACCTCTGCACCCGGGCGCCGCTCACGGCCCGCGAGATCGTCGAGGAGATGCGCCGGGCGACCGGCCGGGACCTTCACTTCCACCCCCGGCCGCTCTGGCTCAGCCAGGCCATGGAGATCGGCAAGTGGATCGTCAAGAAGATCTGCCGCCGCCCCGGCGCCACCTTCCCCTCCTACCGGGACCTGAAGACCCGCGCCCTCGTGCCACGCTTCAGCTCCCGCACCGCCCGCGAGGTCCTGGGCTGGCGTCCGGTCGAGGACCGCGAGGCGTTCCTGGACCGGACGGTGAGGATCCATGGGAGCTAGCGCTCCCCACCTCCTCCACGTCTTTTCGAACTTCGTGCCCACCGGGCCGGAGCTGCGCACCATCCAGGTAATGACCGCCTTCGGCCGGTCCTACCGCCACTCGATCGTCTCCATGGACGGCCGCACGGACGCCGCCGCGAGGCTACCTCCGGGCCTCGACGTGCGCCTGCTCCCCAATCCTCCCAAGGCCGGTTCCTTCGCCACCGCCGTCCGGCTCCGCCGCCTGCTGCGGGCCGAGCAGCCGGACCTCGTCCTCACCTACACCTGGGGCGCCTTCGACATGCTCCTCGCAGCCCGCAGCGCGGGGTTCCGCCGGATCGTCCACCACGAAGAAGGCTTCAACGAGGACGAGGCCACGGCCTTCAAACGCCGCCGCGTCCTCGCGCGCCGCCTGGTGCTGCCCGGCGCCCACCGCGTGGTCGTCCCTTCCCTGAGATTGCAGTCGATCGCCACCACCCTCTGGGGCCTGCCGCCGGAGAAGGTCCGCTTGATCCCCAACGGCATCTCCCTCCATCAGTTCACGGCCCGGGATGGCAATCCGGAGCTGCGGCGGCGGCTGGGCATCCCCCTGGAAGCCATCGCCGTGGGCGCCGTGGGGAGCCTGCGGCCCGTGAAGAACTATGCCCGCCTGCTCGAAGCCTGCGCCGCCGCTCCCGGCGTCCACCTCCTCCTGGTGGGCGACGGCCAGGAGCGGCCGGCCCTGGAGGCGCGGGCGGCGCGGCCCGATCTCGCCGGGCGCGTCCACCTCGCCGGCCACCAGGCGGACCCCGCTCCGTTCCTGCGCGTCATGGACGTCTTCGCCCTCTCCTCGGACACCGAGCAGATGCCGGTCTCCCTGCTCGAAGGCATGGCCTCCTCCCTGCCCGTCGTGGCCACGGACGTGGGCGACGTCCGCCCCATCCTGCCTCCGGAGCAGGCGGAATATCTCGTGCCGCCGGACGCCCAGGCCCCCGCCGCGCTCGCCCGGGGGATCCTGAAGCTCGCCGCCGATCCCGCCCTCCGCGACCACCTCGGCGCGGCCAACCGCCGCCGGGTCGAGGAGAGCTTCACCTTCGAAAAAATGTGCGCGGCCTACCATGAGATTTATGAGTCCGCGCTGGCCGCCTGAAGCGGCTGTGCTAAAATCCCCCTGAATTGAGCGAAGACCCGCCCAGTCCGACCGCCGCCCGTTCCGTTTCCGGCCAACAGCAGCCCCGATCCCCAGGCGCCAGTAGAAGTGTGCCTAGGGGGATACGCCCGTGAACCCTGCCCTACCAGCCTTGATGACGTTTGCCGCCCTGCCCGGCGGCGGCCACGGCGAGAGCGCGATCCCGCCCTCGTGGGGCTTGGTCCTGGGCCTGCTGCTCGTGGCGTTGAACGGGTTCTTCGTGGCCGCCGAGTTCGCCCTGGTGAAAGTGCGGCCCACGCAGATCGAGCCCATGGCGGCCGAAGGGATCCGCCGGGCGAAGGTGGCCCGCCACATGGTGCGCCACCTGGACGCCTACCTCTCCGCCACCCAGCTCGGCATCACCCTGGCCAGCCTGGCCCTGGGCTGGATCGGCGAGCCCGCGTTCGCCTGGATCATCCGCCCCCTGATCGGGGGCCTCGCGAAAGACAACCCCCAGCTCGTCACGTCGCTGAGCGTGACGCTCGCGTTCCTGGTCATCACCATCCTGCACATCGTCTTAGGCGAGCTCGCTCCCAAGTCGATCGCCATCCGCAAGGCCGAGAGCACGGCCCTGGTGATCGCCCTGCCCCTCTACGTCTTCTACAAGATCACCTACCCGGCCATCTGGGTGCTCAACCACACGGCCAACTTCCTGCTCAAGCTGGTGGGGATCGCCCCGGTCTCCGAAGGCGAGCTGGCCCACGACGAGGAAGAGCTGCGCCTGCTCCTCTCCTCCTCCAACACCAACCAGCTCTCCACCCAGAAGCGCGAGCTGCTGGACAACATCTTCGAGCTTCTCCCACCGGGTGGCCCGGCAGATCATGCTGCCACGCCAGGACGTGATCTACCTCTCCACCACCCATCCCCTCGCCGAGAACCTCCGGCTCGCCCGCCGGAGCGGCCACACCCGCTTCCCCCTCTGCGAAGGGGACCTCGACCACGTCATCGGCCTCATCCACATCAAGGACCTCTTCCGGCGCGACCGCCCCCTCGGCTCGCTCGCGGAAGTGGCACGCGACATCGCCTTCGTGCCCGAGACCCTGGAGCTCGACCGCCTGCTCAAGCGCATGCGCACCGAGCGCTTCCACATGGCCGCCGTGATCGACGAGTACGGCGGCGTCTCCGGCGTGGTCACGCTGGAAGACGTCATCGAGGAGATCGTGGGCTCGATCCAGGACGAGTTCGACGTCGAGAATCCCGAGATCCGGTCGAGCGGCGAAGGCGTCTACGAGGTCTCCGGCGGCATGCTGGTCGAGGATCTGGAGGAGGCCCTGGGGGTCGAATTCTCCAAGCGCGACGAGGACACCATCGGCGGCGTCGTGCTCTCCGAGCTGGGACGAAACCCCGTGGAAGGTGACCGCGTGGAGCTTGGCCCGGTGATCATCGAAGTGCTGGAGATCCAGCACAACCGGGTCAACACGGTGCGGGTGACGGTGAACCAGCCGGAGACGGTGCCTCCGGCAGAGGGGTAGGGCCTACCGCCCGATCGGCTGCTCGATCGCCGCCCGGGCCGCCTCGATCAGCCGCGCGATCTCCACCGGCTTCACCAGGTGGGCGAAGAACCCCGCCGCGTACGCCCGCTCGGCGTCCTCCGACTGCCCGTAGCCCGTTACCGCGAGGGCGGGCACCCCCGAGGTGCGGGGGCGCAGCCGCAGCTCCCGGAGCAACTCGTAGCCGTCCATGCCCGGCATGGCGATGTCGGAGATCACGAGGTCGAAATCCTTCTCCTCGACCGTGCGCAAGGCCTCGGCGCCGGAGAGCGCCGTCACCACCTCGGCCCCCTCGAACTCCAGGAGCTGGCGCAGCATGGTGGCCGTTTCCGGCGAGTCGTCGACCACCAGCACGCGGACCCCCGCGAGGGCGCCATCCGCGTCTCTGGTATAGGAGGGAGCCCTCTCGCTCCGCTGGGCCACAATGGGGAGCCAGACCGTGAACCGGGAGCCCCGGTCCACCCCCTCGGACTCGGCCCGCACCCGGCCGCCGTGCAGCTCCACGAGCTGGCGCACCAGCGCGAGGCCGATCCCCAGCCCGCCGTGCCGGCGGCTGGTGCGGGCGTCCTCCTGGCTGAACATCTCGAACAGGTCGGGCACGAACCTGGGGTCCAGACCCTGGCCCGTGTCCTCCACGGTCACCCGGGCATCGCGCCCGTCCCGCTCCAGGCGTACGGTCACCCGTCCGCCCTCGGGCGTGAACTTGACGGCGTTCTGGAGCAGGTTCCAGGCCACCTGCTGGATGCGCACGGGGTCGACCTCGACCAGCAGCGGCTCCGGCGCCGGCTCGACCGTGAGCCCGATACGCTTCGAATCAGCCTCCGAGCGGACGGCCTCCACGGCCTCGGCCACCAGGGCTTCGAGCTGGACCGGCTGGCGCAGGATGGCCAGCTTGCCCGTCTGCAGGCGCGACAGGTCGAGCAGGTCCGAGACCAGCCGCCCCTGGGCCGTGGCGTTGCGGCGGATCACCTCGGCGGCCTTCTTCACCACCGGCAGCTTCTGGGCCTCGGGATCGCGGGTCAGGATCTCCGTGTAGCCCAAGATGACATTCAGGGGATTGCGCAGCTCGTGCGACAGCGTAGCCAGGAACTCGTCCTTGAGCCGGTTGACCCGCGACAGCTCCTCGATCAGGGCGGCTGTGTCCAGCGCCGCCGCGATCTGGTTGGCGATCACCTCGGCGATGCGGAGGTTCGCCTCGTCGGACGAGCGGCCGGCTTCCCGCCAGGAGAGGGCGACCACGCCCAGAAGCCGGCCCCGGGCCCGCAGCGGCACCGCCAGGATCGAGCGGATCCCGGTGTGCCCCCACAGGGCCGAGAGCTCCGGCCAGGTCTGGTCAACCCCCGTGTCGTCCAATGCCACCGAGCTCATCATGCGGGCCGCCTGCGCCACGGGATGGTCGGAGACGATCTCGATGCGCAGCAGCAGCTCCTGCATCCGCCGGTCGATGTCGTTGCGCGGCAGGCGCCGGACGCCGTACGTCCCGCACGCCACCAGAGCCGGCAGGCCGGGCATCGACTCTTCCAGCAACCAGTAGACCCCGCGGGGGGCACCCGTGACGTGGCAGAGGATCTCGATCAGCCGGTCGTGGCTCGGCGCCTCTCCCGCCAGGCCCAGCAGGCCGGCGCTCGCCTCCTGGAGACGCACCAGGGCTTCGCTGCGCCGCTCGGCCTCGAGCCGAGCGATCCTTTCCGAGATCTCGCCCGCGTAGAGTGACTCCATTACCACCCCGTATGACTGCCCCGTCCTTACCCGCGCTCCATCGCCCCGGTTGCCTGATAGGTGCCGATAGTTTACCCGATACTGAAGATTTTCGCTCCGGCATACCCCTTGCAGCTTCAAAAGAGCCGGGGGCCGGGCTGTGCGTGGCCTCCCGTCTGACGAACGAACTTCCAGGAGGACCATCATGCAGACAACGACCTCTACCGACATTTCTCAGCTCAACAGCCTTCTGCGCGGCGAGATGTCCGCGATTGAAACCTACCGCCAGGCCCGCGAGAAAGTGGGCGACATCGGGTTCGGCGCCGAAGAGATGCGCCAGCTCCAGCTCGACCACCGCGACGCGGCCGACGCCCTCTGGCACCACATCGAGCAGCACGGCGGTTCCCCCTCCGAGGGCTCGGGCGCCTGGGGCACCTTCGCCAAGGCCGTCGAAGGCGTGGCCAAGATCTTCGGCGACACCGCGGCCCTGAAGGCCCTCAAGGAAGGCGAGGAGCACGGCCTCAAGGACTACCAGGACGCTCTCAACGACAAGAACCTCCCGGCCGACTGCCAGGCCCTGATCCGCGGCCTCATGGAGAAGCAGCGCGGCCACATCGCGGTCATCGACCGCCTGATGGCGAGCCTGTAGGCCCTCACCCTGCCCTCTCCCGACCCCTCCCTCCCCCCCTCACCGGGAGAGGGAAAAGAAAGGGGGAGGGCCATGAATCTCCCGCTTCTTTCTCCTGAATTTCTCCCCCTCTCCCGGTGTGCGGGGGGAGGGAGGGGTCGGGAGAGGGGGCCGGGGGGTGAGGGTCCGGTTACGGCTTCATGAACACCACCGGCCCGTAGACCTTCTCCGCGCAGGAAACATCCAGCTTCTGCCCCAGGGGCCCGTCCACGAACTCGCGGATCAGGGTCTCCACACAATCGCCGGCGCCGCTGTGGCTGCCCCGCTTCACCACCACGTGCAGGCGGTTCGCCATATAGCGCGACGCCTCCTCGGCCGACTCCGGCGGGGTCACCGGGTCGCGCTCGCCGGAGACCAGCAGCGCGGGCAGGTCCGAGCGCACCAGCTCGTGGTCGTCCTCCGTCGCCTTGCCCCGCGGCCAGACCGCGCAGGCCGCCTTCTGCTGGCGCACGCGGTAGTCGCCCAGGTACGTTCCCGCGGTCTTCTCGCGGACCATCTCTTCTGTGATGAACGGCAGATCCTCGGCGCAGGTCACCGAGAAGGTCAGCCCCCAGTCGAGCCCCTCCATGATCCCCAGCCGGCGCTCGATCGCCATCTGGACGAGCGGCGCGAGATCGCCCTGGGCGGCCTTGCGGATCTGGAGCGGCAGGCCCCCCGCCACCGGGCCGTACAGCAGGAACCGGATCCCCTCGGCCACCAGGCCCCAGCTCGGCCGCACCTCCTGCCTCTCGCCCGTGCGCGTGTTGATCACCGTCACCGTCACGCCCTTCTCGATCCGTTCCTTGACCGTCTGGAGCTCCGCCTTCGTGTCCGGGAAAGCGGCCCGGCACTCCGGCTGCGCGGCGCACTCGGCCACCAGGAGATCCAGCGCCCGCTGGCCGGCCGCGGCGTGGCCCAGGGGGTTGAACGACTTCGGATTGGCCACGCCCGAGAGCACCACGCTCCGTACCGTCTTCTCATGCCGGCGCCAATAGACCTGGGCCAGGTCCGTGCCGTACGAGCCCCCCTTCAGGTTGATCCTCTCGTAGCCGAGCCACCGGCGGACCTCGTCCAGGTCATCCGCGAAGGCGGCCGTGGTGTACTGACTCAGGTCTGCCACCTTCTCCAGCTCCGCGCGGCACTTCCGAACCGCCTCGACCGTGAACAGCTCCCCGGCCGCGAGGCGGTAATCCACCGGCTCGCCATAGACCGAGCAGTGGAGGGGATTCGACCGGCCCGTGCCGCGCTGGTCGATCAGCACGATGTCCCGCTTCTGGCGCAGCTTGCTGCTCTGGGCGAGCCAGCCGGCTCCCGGCGTGATCGCCTGCCCCGGGCCGCCGGCGAGCTCGAAGACCGGGTCCTTCTGCTTGTCCGGTCCCAGGGCCGGGAGGATGACGATCTTCAGGCCGATCTTCCGCCCCTGCTTCGTCTCCCGGTTCTCCCAGACGGGATAGGTGGCGCACAGCACCTCCTGGTCATACCCCGGCACCCGGCACGGGTGGGGCTTGACCTCCACCGCCTCGACCGGACCCGTGGGCAGCGGCGGCCCGAGCTGCGCCCGCTTCGCCTCCTCCCAGCCGGCGCCGTCCAGATCCTGAACGCCCGCGAGCTGGATCTTCGTGCGTTCTGTCTCCCAGGCCTCGAGGCGCTTTTCATCCCGGTGCGCCCAGGCGAAGCCTCGGAACCCTTCGCCCTCCAGGCGGTACTTGCGGGTGGGCACCCCACCGCGCTCCTCGTCCCCCACATAGGAGAGCTTGATGGGCCCGGAGAAGCGGAAGGCCGGCTCGTTCGGTGCGTTGTTCGGACGGATCAGCCCCACGGAGAAGCTCTCCTCGGGCTCTTTCAGGGCGGCGAAGGCGAGGCTCAGCGCCGGGACCCCGTTGAACATCACCCAGGGGAAGGCCGGGGCAGCCAACGTCTCCGCCGGCCGGCCGGAACGGATGATCTCGATCCGGACGTCCTTCCCCGAAGGCAGCGACTCGATCGTCCCCATGAACACCCGCCCCGCCGCGGAGAGCTCCCAGATCTTCAAGGCTTTGGGCGCCAGGCCGGGGCCCCCCATCTCGAACACCAGCAGCGTGCCCACGTCGTCGTTCCTCTGCTTCGAGAGGATCTCCACACGGCTCCCGCTCACGAAGAACAGCTCATCGCCCGCGTTGCTCCCGTCCGGGCTGCTCGAGGTGTAGCGGTAGAGCTTCCCGGATTCCCCCTGAGCCGTCCACGAGAGCGACAGGAACAGGACCAGGAGAACGGCGGCGCGGATCAACCAGCTTCGCATAGAGAAAACCCTCCAGATATGATCTTCTCCTTTTGTACGTCCCGATCGCCCCGTTGTTACACTTCTTTGCAGAAACCTGGCCGGCACACTGGACGGCGTCCTCTGCACGCCTGGCTTCCATCTGTTAGGGAGGAAGTATGCGGTAGGATGGCGGCTTCGTAGGTGAATGTCAATAGGATCTGTTGACAACAGAATGAAATTTCTCTATTCTATGCGCACTGAGAAAAGGAATGGGGGTAGACCGCTGCGGCGCGACCTCCAGCGTCCCGCGCGCGGGGTCAAGATTCTGGTACACGGTCCCGTGCGGCCCGCGCGTGGGGCCGGGAATCCGCCGCACACCCTCCGGCGGCTCATGCAGGAGGGTCAGATTCCGCCGCGCGCCCCCCGGCGGCGTGTACGCGGGGGCGAGATTCTGCTGCAGGCCTCCGTGCGGCTCGTGCGCGGGGGCGAGAATTTGCGGCACGACCCTCAGCGGCGCGTGCACGGGGGTGAGCAGCAGGGGAAGCATCGTGGCTCCGGGCGAACGGAGCCACTGACGGGGATAACTGTGGAGCGATCCGGCAGTCTGCGGAGACCTCGGCGCCTGCGGACCTGTCCGCGGCGTGCTCTTTGACAATTGACGCGAGTACCCGGGAGGAGGCATGGGCGGCCACCTCCCGGTCCCGCCTATGGATAGATGCCGGCGGTCCCTCTTCTCCCTGGGACCGCTGGCGTCCCCGCCGGCCTTCTTACTCCTTCTCCACTGAGAGAAAAGCGGAGAAGCTCCTCATCCAAGCCATCCTGACCGGCCCGTTGAGCCGGGTAGATAAGAGAACCGCCTATTGCTTTTGAGATTCGTAAGTTAGGATGCCATGGTGACGCCATGAGCACGATCAGCCTCAGACTTCCGGACTCTCTCCACAAGCAGATTCGACGGTTGGCGGAGCAGGACGGCATCTCTGTCAATCAATTCATTACCATCGCGGCGGCTGAGAAGGTCGCGGCGTTGATGACTGTCGATTACCTCGAAGAGCGAGCGAAGCGCAGCAGCCGCGAGAAGTTTGAGGCCGCCTTGGCTCAGTTATCTGACGTCGAGCCCGACGACTACGACAAGTTGTAAGGCTGTGGAGCTCAATCGGTCACCTTGGATTGTTAAGGTATGCCCTTCGAAGAGACGCCCCGACGCTTGTGGACCCGGAAAATGCCCGGTATAGGACTGTGGCGTCTCTACGGACCCGTTGTGCCATGACCCAACGATAAGGTTATGGAGGTGTCTTCTCGTTGTCCCCGTAACCTCACCGTCCGCAATGGCAAAACCGTTCCGTAGAGACGCCCCAGTCCTCAACCACGCACACACCGGGTGCACCAACGCCGGGGCGTCTCCTCGAAGCGCAGACCGGTAGGATTCACCCCAGCCCTCCTGCAGACCCTTCAGCCCTTTCGCGATCTTCTTGACCCCAAGCGTTGCAGGGCCCTTCCCACTGAGCAAAGAGCTGAAATCTCGCCACCTTCTTCGGTTAGGCTTGTGCCGCTGGGAGCGACGTGATGCAGGGAAACGCCCAGGAGAGGAGACTGCCGACTGGCCACGGGGCGCGACCGGTCGGCGTGCGCTTGAGAGCAGCGTCTACATGCCGTAGGACATGGGCCTCAGGAAGTCGTATCCCGGAAGCTCAGCTCCAGCGCCTTTTCGCCCAGCTGGCCGAGCGACTCCTGGAGCCTGCCCTGCTCCATCTGCTCCGATGCCGCCAGCAAGCGCGTCCCGAAAACGAACAATTCCGTGGGGGTCATCTCCTCCCGTCCCCGCGGCGGTGGCGGCGGCGGCCAGCCGCCCTTCGGCCATTTCGGCCAGCGGGGGCAGAGCTCGTCGATCTCGGCGATGACGCGCAGAGCCCGTTCCTGGGTGCGCTCCGCGGCCTCCCCTCCAAACAGGGCGCCGATCCGGTCGAAGGCCAGGAGCTCGTGGATGTGAGCATCGGCCAGAGTGAGCGCGTAGTGCTCTCGCGGAGGCAGTGGCTGTGGGTTCAGCGCCGCCAGGCGCCAGGGCTCGGGCTGGGGACCGCTGACGAGATCGCTCAGAACACGCCGGCCGAGATCGCCCCGGCCGAAACGAGGATCGTCATAAAAGGATGGACCGAAGATGCTGGCGAGCAAGCTGGCAACGGTGCGGGCGGGAATCTGCAAGGAAGCCTCCTGGCTGTGGCTCTCGCGAAAAATGCCGTGAAGAGCGCTGCAACTGATTAGGCGAAAGTGCCGAGGAATTAGTTACCTATGATCATGTCACGCATAGCTCTGGCCCTTGGACCCCTGCTTGCTGTCAGTCTATGGATGGCTCCGGCCCAGTCCCTGGAGGCAACGGCGCAGCCCGGAACGGTCCACAACGAGGTTCCGAAACGCCTGGACCCCCGCACGCGATACGTCATTTATCTGCACGGCCGGATCATCGAAGACAAAGGCCCGCGCCCCACCCACGAGACATGGGGCGTCTACGAGTACCGGAAGATCCTCGATACGTTGGCCGCCGCCGGCTTCGGCGTGATCAGCGAGCAGCGCCGTTCAGGGACCGACATGGACGAGTTCGCGGAACACGTGGCCCAACAGGTGCGGTCCCTGATCGCGGGCGGAGTACCGGCGGAGCGCATCACCGTGATCGGTTTTTCGAAAGGTGGCGGCATCGCCATCCGCACGTCGGACCGCCTGAAGAACGACAAGGTCAATTTCGTCTTTCTCGCTTCGTGCGGTGATGGGAGCTTCAGCGATTCCAAGCTCGACGTCCGCGGACGGATCCTCTCGGTCTACGAAGCGTCTGATGAGATCGGCCGGTCCTGCGCACAGCTCTTCGCCCGGTCGAAAGGAGCCGGAGAGCGCAAGGAGATTGCGATCGCGATCGGAGGAGGCCATGGCGCGTTCTTCCGCCCTCGCAAGGAGTGGACCGTTCCCATGCTCGCCTGGGTGCAGAAGCGTTAGCCGCCTGCGCGCCAGAAAAGCTAGGCAAGGACACCAAGGACTGCAAGGACAACAGGGACAATAAAGTACCGAGATCCCTGGTGTCCTTGCTTTTGATTTTCTGCCGCGCAGGCTCCTAGGACCGCCGGCGTCCCTTCTGGCCCTCTTTCGCCTCACGGGCCATCCCCGGGGGCCGCGCCGAAGAAGACCTACTGCCGGGTTTTGGAGCCAGGGATGCCGAGAGCCTGTTCGAGGGCCGCCACCCGCGTGCGGAAGCTCGGCACCAAGATCCTGGGCGCTCGCGTCGAGGCGCCCCTCGAAGCTCGGCGTTGCGCGCACGCAGCCTCTGGATCTCCTCCTCCTGGGCAATCGCGTACAGAGTCAGCTCCTCGACCTTCTCGAGCAGGAGCATCTGGAACTGGCCCAGCTTGAGGCCGTTTACCTTGATCTCCGCGGCGCTCGGGACGTCTGGCAGGTGCCGCTCCCGGGCGATGAAAGCTTTTAACTCCGGCAAGGGAGTCAAGGCATAGCCTGGCTCGAACACGTAATCGGGGGCGTTCAGGGTGACTCCATCGTCGATGAACGAGCCACCCGAAACGCGGATGTCGCCCCCGCTCACGTGGAGCTTGGAAGCGGGGGCCGAGGTGCCGACGCCGATGTCGCCGGCGGAAGTGACCCGAGCCCGCTCCGCCGAGTTGGTGAGGATGACGATCGGCTTGCTGCCGACGCTGTTCAGGCGGGTGCTCGAGTTGCCATTGTCGAGCCCGAAGTAAAGACCGATGTTGCCGGCGTTGTCGTAGTACTCGATTCCAGGAAAGCCTGTCGCGCTCGAGTTCTGGAGTCTCTGCACGCCCTGGCCAGCGGCATCCACTCTGACGTCGAGGCGGAAGGCGGGGCTCGCGGTGCCGATGCCGATGTTGCCGAGAGACGTGATCCGAACCCGCTCCACCGAGTTGGTGAGGATGACGATCGGTTTGCTAAGAATGCTGTTCAGGCGGGTGTTCGAGTTGGCGTTGTCGAGCCCGAAGAAGGCACTAACGTTGCCGGCGTTGTCGTAGTACTCGGTTCCAGAATAGCCTGTCGCGCTCGAGTTCTGGAGTCTCTGCACGGCCAGACCAGAGGCGTTTGCTCTGACGTCGAGGCGGTGGGAGGGGCTCGCGGTATCTATCCCCACATTGCCATTGGGTGCGACGACGATCGCCTCCTGGGCGGTCGCGTCGGACGTAGCCAACACGCCGAGCGCCATGGTAAGTGCGCCAGCAATGATCGCGAAGCTTGTCTTCCTCATCGTCAATCCTCCCTTTTTCGTGGCGCTCGTGGCCAAAATGTAACCTGCGCTTCCGCATCGGGTGGAGACATCTTTGCCGGGACATGCCTCGTCATGGCACCACCACCTTGAGTTTGCCCCCCAGCAAGACCTTGAAGCCGGAGCCGAGCGCCACCTTCTCCACCGCGTGGAAAGTGACGTCGCCACCAGATCCGACGACGAAGTTGGTGCTGGCGGTGATCGTGCGGCAGGCCTCGAAGACTTGCGTCGTGGTGATGGTCTGATTCGTGAGGTTGAGGTCAGGATCAGTTTGGCAGGTCGGTACCGAACTGACCTGCAAGTCGTCCACGTAAAAACCGGGGAACGAGTTCAAAATGCTGTCCACCGTGTCGAACTTGAAGCGGAGCTGCACCGTCGAGTCAGCATAGGCTGAGAGATCAATGACCGCCGGCTTCCAACCACCGCTCGCGTCGGCCAGGGTCACGGCGCCGGCGAGCGGATGGTTCCTCGCCACGATCTGGTAGGGGCTGCCGTCCGCTGAAACCTCGGCGGTGGCGACATCGTAGGGGGCCAAGCCTTCCGTGTCGAGGAAGTATTTGAAGTTCAGCAGGATGCGCGGCGTCACGCTCGTGAGGCTGATCGGAGGCAGTGTGGCGGTGCCGGAGTTCGTGGATCCATTATCGTAGCTGCACTGCGCATCGATGCCGTAGTACAGAGCCATGGGCTGAGAGTGGCCTGAGGTCCCAGCCTCGCAAGCGGCCGTGCGATGCCAGAGACCCGTCATGCTCAGGCCGGGATCACTCTCGAAGTCGAACGCGGCGACGATGACGGGCTGGACATAATGGACGGCTGCCGCATGGCTGGAGGCCGGCATGGTGACGGAGTTGACGTTCGCCGTGCTGGCGTCGTCGACGGTGCCGAACCAACTGCCGACCGTGTGGCCGGGATCAGGAACAGCCGTTAGCTGAATGAGCTCGCCGGAATAGTACGTGCCGATGGCACAACCGTCGGAATGGTTGGGCGCTGCGGTGGGATGGGCGCCGACGCCCGTATGGGTCAGGGCCAGAGGATAGCAGGAACTATCGCTCAGGGGAGTAATGGTGAGGCAGTTGCTCGCTCGGCCGAAGCAGGCCGAGGACGAGCCGGCAGCCACCACGTTGTAGTAGTAGTTGCGCCCGTTGGCCACTTGCGTGTCGGTGTACGTCGTTCCGGTCACCTCGGCGATCGGAGTCTTGCCGAAGTTGCAGCCCGCGTGCCCCTCGGAACGGAACATCCAGTACCGGGTAGCGCCGGAGACGGTGTTCCACGACAACGAGGCCTGATAGTTGCTGGCCGTACCCGACAGTGTCGGCGCCGCGCTGGGCCCGCCCGCGCAGCCGCTGCTGACCGGGCTGGGCGTAGAGCAGGCAATGCCGTGACGGTTGAAGGCGTTGTAGAGCGCAGTCATGTGCGGCGTGCCGTCGTTGATGTTGCCGTTGTCGTCGTCAGCCGCGAGCCACTGCATATAGGCGTTGGTCGATCCACATCCGGAGGACGAGGAGCCGCAGGTGCAGGCATGCCACTCCCCGATGTTACCGCTGCCCTGGTAGAAGATCTTGTTCGCGGTGATGAACGCGGTCTGGCTGTCGTAGTTGAACGGCGCGGCCTGCAGGTCGCGCACGGCAAAGTCCCAGGCCGCCTGGCGCGACGGCGCCGCGGCGCAGTGCACCTGTCGGCCGCAGGGACCGGGACCCGAAAAGCAGGAATTGCAGACGAAGCCAAGAGCCGTATCGGGTGCGTGGTCGGCGTGCTTGTCCCAGTCGGCGTCGCGCACGCCCGAGCAGTCAAGGTCGCAGTGCGAGCCGCCCACCTGGTTCTCGTTGGCGTTGAAGCCGGTACCGTCAGCCGTCTGGCCGCAGCCCTTGTCACTGGTCCAGAAGAAGCCGTGGCCGACGCAGGAGGTCTGCAGGCGGTAGATCGCCGCGATGTCGGCATAGGCCTCGGACGAGTTGGAGAGCGCACCGCCGGCGTCATTGTGGTCGAGGCCGTGGCCCCACTCGTGGTCGAACACACCGGCGATCTCGCCGGTGTTGCGGCAGCCGCCGCTTGAGCGGTAGAAGTTGATCGAGAAGCCGTCCCAGAAGGCGTTGCAGGGGCTGTCGATGTTGACGTTGGTCTGGAGCTGGCTCTGTAACCAGGCGTTGGTCGGCAGCCAGCCACGCGCCATTTCGGCCACCTTGTTGACCTCGTAAAAGGCCGAGCGCGACGAGGCGGTGTTGCCGGCCGAGCCGCCGCCCGTAGTGCAGTCGTGTTGGCCGTTGACGCCGCCGAGGCTGATCGGGCCGGCCGTCGAGCTGTTGCTGATGGCACCGCAAGCGTCGGCGATCTTGACGTACTTGCCTGCCAGAGTCGTCGTTGCGGTGCCGCCCAGGAAGTTGTAGATGCCCGCGCTGTTGGTAGAGGCGTTGGGCGCGGCGAGCCCGGTGTCGGCGAAGGGCATTGGCCAGCCGCTCTGCATCGTGCCGCAGGTCTGCGGCGTCGGGCAGATCTCGGTGTTGGTCAGCGGGTAGACACCGCCGGTAATCGCGCTGTTGGCGTACTGGTTGATGTCCTGGAAGGCTAGGACCTCGCCGTTGTGAGCGTCGACAATCACCTCCCAGAGCCCGTGTTCGGGCGGGCGCCGGAAAACGAAGGTCCAGACCAACCGGTGCCGGTACCCAACGCCGACGGGCCCGCCGAATCCCTCGCCCTGCTGATGCTCCGGCGACGCTATGGGAAGGATCTCAAGCGACGCACGGCCCAGGACCTCATCCTCGGTGGTGCGGCCGCCGGCATACGCGAAGCCGGCCGCCACCGCTTCCTCGGCACTCACTCCCGGCACCGTCGCGAGCCCACTCACGTTGCCCCAGGTTTCGGTGCCGATCACCACCAGATTACCGTGGCTGATCGAGGCCGCGAGCCGGCCGTGGCGCACGGGGACGCCAGAGAAGGCCTGCGAGATCGCGACCTGCCACAGATGAGGAGCGACCTGGACGCTGCGCACCGCCCCGAGCTGCGCCGAATCTACGCCCAGGAGCTCGGCATGCCCGCGTACGAAGACGCTGACCGCCTCCGCCACCGTCGCCGCGTTCACCGTCTGGACCGGCGTGCCAATCCTGGCGGCGAGATCCTCGAGCGTGACCTGGTTGCCCATTCCCGGAC
The DNA here is from genome assembly GCA_963832495.1 of uncultured Acidobacteriota bacterium. Classification (GTDB taxonomy): domain Bacteria; phylum Acidobacteriota; class Thermoanaerobaculia; order Multivoradales; family UBA5704; genus DATARR01. The sequence continues at coordinate 638,503 of CAWHUF010000011.1, forward strand.
CCGGGATCAGTGGGAACGCCCCGACCAGGTTCGTTGCCGCGCCCGAACGCGGGTCGATGAATGCATAGACTGGCCCATTTCCCTCCAGCTCGAAAGACGCCAGAAAACCCTCCCAGACTTGGCGGTTCGGAAGGGATCCCAGCACCTCCTCCAGCCGCTCGTTGGAGCTGCTAATGTAGAGCTCTGGTTTAAAGAACTCCTTCTGGCTCAGAGACTCGCCGGGTCCCTTGGGTTCGAGCGCTCTGGTGGGATCGCCCATCAGGAACCCGAGAAAACCGGAAATGAGGAACAGCTTCTGTCTGCCCTTCCACATGCGTACCTCCTCCGGAGACCTACTACACAGTATACCTTGAATATCTCTTGTCGGGAAGGGATTCCGCAGGGCGGCGCACACATCCCAGAAATAGCCTTCCCGATATCCCGTGAATGCCAGACGGCCTGGTCGACCTCGCCAGGTGAGGTGTCATCCTGATCGAAGCGTAGAGCGGGCAGACCCGGCCCAGCGCCGTACACGACATTGGATTCCAAGTTCAGATCTTTGGAGATACAGCATGCCCGGAACACCCGCTCTCCCGACAGAACCCTCACAGATCGCTGGCATCCCGGTTGCTCTAAGCGCCGGTGTGAAATTCATTTCCCCCAGGAGGGCGCGAACATCTTGGAGGATTGTCATGAAGAAGACCTTTCATTCGCACCGCTGTCGCTTTTGATGCTCGTATCGGTGGCGGGCCCAGCGTTCGCCGGTGAGTGCAAGAAAATCCACGCCACGATCGTGGACGCTCAGGTGACCGAGGGATGCACCAGCCCCAACGGCTTCTGCGCAGCAGGCACGGCCGAGGGCAACCACGAGTTGAACGGTACGACCTACTTCGTGCTGGACGGCGCGGTGCGCGGCCCGGCGACCGCTCCCGGCTCCGTCGCCACCAGTGGAATCCTGGTCTACACGACGGACCACGGCACCCTGACGGTGCGCGAGAGCGGCCTCTCCGGCCTGAGAGAATCTGGCAAGGGATACTTTACGGCGTTCCAGCAGGTCCTCGCAGGGACCGGGGATTACGAAGGTGCCACGGGACACCTGTGGGTCCTCGGACAGGTGCTCGAAAACCACTTCGATTCCGAGGTGATCGGGGTGATTTGCGGGCTGTAGGATTTCGAGCATAGTGCCCCCGCCCGGGCATGAAATGTCCGGACGGGAGCGCGGCAAAATCTATTTACGTCTTCAACGCACGGAACGTGAACTGCGCCATCCCTTCCACCCGTACCACGTAGTCCCCGGGGCTCAAGAGCGTCGTGGGCAGGCTCACCGACAAGGACTCCATCTCATTGGGCTCCAGCCCGTCGCCGCGCCAGATCTCCTGGCCTCCGCGCAGCAGCGTGACCCGGTAGCGGTCCTGGTCCGGCGCGTCCAGCTCCAGCGACAGCACGATCCAGCCGGGCGTGGCGGGGAGGCGGATCTGGTGGGTCGGCTCCGCTCCTCCTCCCGCGCTCCTTTCGGGGCTCAGGGAGAGGATGGGCGTGTTCGTCTGCGGCTGCCGGGCCTGGGCGAGGTCCTTCTCCAGGCCGGCGCGGGCGCTGCGCTCGCGCTCCAGCTCCTGCTCGAGGCGCTGGCGATCCGCTTCGGCCCTCTGGATGGCGGTACGGTCTTCGACGACCGTAGGGGCCACCGGGACCGGCTTTTCCCGCTCCCGGGCCGTCTCTCGGACGAGGGCCTCGCGGGTCCGGTCCAGCTCCCCGCTGAGCCGGCCGAATTCGCGCCAGGCCAGGATCCCCGGCAGGAGCAGCACCATGAACAGGGCCGCCACGGCGAGGCCGGCCTGGCGCGAGCGGCCGAGGCGGGCCAGGGCGGCGAAGAAGCCGGCCTGGCGCACGGCCACGAGGCGGGCGGCGTCCTCGGCGGCGGCGCGCTTGAAGCCCCGCGACAGCCTCTCGGCGCGGTCCAGCCGGTCGAGGCACTCCTGGCAGGAGAGGTAGTGCTCTTCGAAGCGGTCCGCCTCCCCGGGCGTGAGCCTGCCCTGCAGGTAGCGGTCCGTGAGGTGGTCGTTTTCGATGTGCTCGTGGTCCATCTCTCGCTCCAACCATGACTCTGCCACGCCAGGGCTCATCATCTCACCCCCGCGTTTTCGAGCAGGTCCTTGAAACGCTGGCGGGCGCGGAAGAGGACGCGGTTGAAGTGCAGGCTCGACAGGTCGAGGTCGGCACAGATGCGCTCCTTGTCCTCCTCGGCGATGTAGAAGCGGTAGAGGATCTGGCGGTCCCGGTCGGTCTCGAGCTCGCCGATCAGGCGGCGCACGAGGGCGGCTTCCTCCTCGCGCACGGCCCGCTGGTGCGGATCGGCCGCGGGATCGGGCACGGTCTCCAGCCCGTCGACCTCGCCTTCCGTCTTGCGGCGGACCACCTTGCGGTAGCCGCCGATGAACAGGTTCTTGGCCGTGCGGTGGAGGAAGCCCGCCAGCCGCTCCGGGTCTTCGAGCCCCCGCTCGCGCAGCCGCTCGATCACCACGCGGAAGGTCTCCTGGTGGAGGTCATCGGCCAGGGCCGGATCGCCGGCCATGCGCCGCAGCATGTAGAGCAGGCCCCGGCTGTAGCGCCGGACCAGATCGGTCTCCGCCGCGGTGTCGCGCCCCTTTCCGTGATGGATCCGGCGCACCAGCTCCGCGGCGACCTCGGCCTCGGTTCGCTCCAGCAAGGGTCGGTCGCCTTTTTCTCTCAAGGAAAGGAGGGCCGGGGAGAGGAGGGCTCCGCGCCCAGGGCCTTCAGATCGATCGGCCGATTGGCCGGCCGCACCGCCTCGGCCGCGGCCACCCGGTCGCGGAGAGCCTTGCGCTGTTCCTTGGTGAGAGCCCCGCTGTCCCCCCGCAGGGCCAGGACCCGGCGCGGCGAGAGGGCCTCCACCTGCCATCCGGCACCGAGCCCGCGGACCGCCTTGAGGAGCTCCCGCGCGTCGGCGTCGCTGTCCCACTCCGTCCACCAGACGAGGAGGCGCCGGCCGGACTTCTCGTAGACGGCGAAGCGGTCGCCGCCCCAGCCCGCGGCCGCGGTATCCGCTTGCCGCCATTGCCGCGATTGCCGCGATTGCCGAGACTGCCGCCGGGAGCCGCTCTCCCGGAGCAGGGTGCGGATGGTGGCCTCCCCCGCTTCGCCCTCGGAGGTCTTGACCCAGCCGGGCAGCACGTCCGCGAGCTCGGGCCAGGAGAGGACGATGGGATCGTCCCGCAGCCGCCCATGCCATTTCTCGGGGTGGAGGATCTGCTCGGACGAGCGCGGCGGGTCGGCCTTGAAGGCGTGGTCGAGCAGCTTCTGCCCGCCGGTGCGCCGCACGTCCAGGCAGAAGGCGAAGCCGTGGGTGTAGCTGAAGAGGAGCGAATCGCGGATCCAGGGGGGCGCCTTGGACAGCTCGTCTCCACCCGGCAGGTCGGCCATGTCCGAGCCACTCAGGAGGGCCGGATCGCTGAAGGCCTTGCTCAGCGCCTCGCCCATGCCGGGGACCGTCTCCACGCTCGCTCCGGCGACGTAGCTCATCATGGTCAGCGTGGCGTCCCCCTCGGCCAGGGCCACGCGGGCCGTGGAGGCGTCGGTCATGGGATCAACGCTCTCGAAGTCCCGCAGGTCGAAGTGCTGGTCCTGCAGCGCGTGCGTCAGCTCGTGGACGATGACCACATCCTCCGGGTCCTGCCCCGCCGGCGCCGCCCCTTCCCGCCGGACCAGGGCCATGTAGTCCCGTTCCGGATCGTAGAAGCCCGCCACCTGGCCCGCCAGCAGGTCGAGGAGGTAGCTCGCGAGGCTCAGGCTCTCGGGGATCAGGCCAAAGGCCTTGGCCCCGGTCTCGATCTTCCGGATCTCGCCCGGGGTGAGATCCTCCGCCACGGACTCCGTGATCTTCCTGCGCAGCTCCAGCTCCGCCAGCGTGCCGGCGGGGACCGGCCTCCGGGCCTCCAGACCGCGAAACTTCTCCGCCGCGTCGAGGAGCTCCTCGAAGTGCTGGGCGCTTTCCGGCGGCAACGGGGTGACGCCTTCCGGCAGCCCGGAGCCGGCGGCGGGGACCGGCGCCGTCTCCGCCCGGACGAGGGCGGCCAAGAGGACGCAGGAGAGGACGGCGAAGGTTGGGATGGGCTTGGGCACGGACGGATTATAGAATCCAGTTCATGGATTCGAACTGGCGCCCCCTGCTTCAAGGTTCCCTGGCCGATCAGGCCCTCCGCGCCGTCCGGGAGATTGCGGACGCCCTGCCCTCTGCTGCCGGCCCCCCGGCGGAATTCCGCCAGGCCTCGCTCGCCGGCGGCCGTGCCGGAGAGGCCCTGTTTTACGGCTATCTCGCCCTCCACACGGGAGACGAGTCCGCGGCCAACCTCGCCGCCGAGCGTCTCGACGAGTCGGTGGAGGCGCTGGCGAGCACCCCCATGTCCCCCTCGTTGTACTCGGGCTTTCCCGGCGTCGCCTGGACTCTGGAGCACCTCCAGCGCCGGCTCTTCGAGAGCGACCCCGAGGAGGAAACCGCGGAAGAAGAGGCCGCGGAAGAGGAGGCCGATCCCTTCCTGGAGATCGACGAGGCCCTCCTCGGGCCGCTCGGCCGCTCGCCCTGGACGGGGGAGTACGACTTGATCAGCGGCCTCTCCGGCCTCGGCGTCTACGCCCTGGAGCGCCTCCCCCGCCCCTCGGCCGCAACCATGCTGGAGCAGATCGTCGACCGCCTGGCCGAGCTCGCGGACCGCTTGGACGACGGCGCGGCCTGGTTCACCCAGCCCGAGCGGCTGCCCGATTGGCAGCGCGAGATCCACACCCGCGGCAACTACAACCTGGGCGTCGCGCACGGCCTGCCTGGGGTGATCCCGGTGCTGGCCGGGGCCTGCGCCGCGGGTGTGGCGGTGGACCGGGCGCGTCCCCTGCTCGATGACGCCGTGCGCTTCCTGCTCGCCCGCCGCCTGGAGGCCGGGCTCGGCTCCTGCTTCGACACGACCTGGGCACCCTGGGAGGAGCCTCAGACCTCCCGGCTCGCCTGGTGCTATGGCGATCCCGGCATCGCCGCCGCCCTCCTCGCCACGGCCCGCGCCGTGGGCGAGCCTGCCTGGGAGCGCGAGGCCCTCGACATCGGCCTGATTGCCGCCGCCCGGCCCGAGCCCCAATCGCTCATCCGCGACGCCGGGCTCTGCCACGGTGCCGCCGGCCTCGGCCACCTGTTCAACCGCCTCTACCAGGAGACGCGGGAGGAGCGCTTCGCCGAGGCGGCGCGCTTCTGGCTGGAGCGCGCTCTGGGCTTCCAGGAGCCGGGCGAGGGCGTCGCCGGCTTCCGAGCCTGGGAGGTGAACCCCGAGACCAAGGCCCCCGGCTGGCGGGAGGAAGCCGGCTTCCTCGAAGGAGCCGCGGGCGTCGGCCTCGCCCTGCTGGGTGGCCTCTCGGAAGTCGAGCCCGCCTGGGACCGGGTGCTGCTGCTGTCGGTCCGCCGGCCAGGAGAAGATTGAGGGACGGAATGGACGCCGAGCTACGGCCCCGCCACCGGACGGTCGAGACCAACGGCGTGCGCCTGCACGCCGTCGAGGCCGGACCGGAAGGCGGGCCGCTCGTCATCCTCCTCCACGGCTTCCCCGAATTCTGGTACGGCTGGCGCCAACAGATCGAGCCCCTCGCCGCCGCCGGCTTCCACGTCGCTCGTCCCCGACCAGCGGGGCTACAACCTGAGCGACAAGCCAAGGCCGGTCTCCGCCTACACCCTGGACGAGCTGGCGCTCGACATCGTGGGACTGATCGACGAGAGCGGGATGGGCAAGGCCCGCATCGTGGGGCACGACTGGGGAGGCGCCGTCGGCCTGGTGGCTGGGCATCCACCACGCGGACCGGGTCGAGCGGCTGGCCCTGCTCAACATCCCCCATCCCCTGGTGATGCGGCGCACGCTCTTCACGAGCCCCCGGCAGGCCGGAAGAGAGCTCCTACTTCTTCTTCTTCCAGCTCCCCGGCCTGCCGGAGCGCGCCTTTCGCCACAACGATTTCGCCTACGCCGTCAAGATGCTGCGGGAGGCCAGCCGGCCGGGCACTTTCACGGACGCGGACCTCGCCCTCTACCGGGAAGCCTGGTCACAGCCCGGCGCCGTCCGCTCCTCCATCCACTGGTACCGGGCTGCCATGCGCTTCCAGGGCAGGCTGTCCGCCGGCGGCGATGATCGCGGGCGCGTCCGCGTCCCCACCCTGCTTCTCTGGGGCAAGCAGGACCGCCATCTCGGCCACGAGATGGCCCGGCCCTCGATCGACTTCTGCGACGAGGGCCACCTGGAATTCTTCGAAGACGCCACCCACTGGATCCAGCACGAGGAGCCGGATCGGGTGAACAGGCGGCTGATCGAGCTCTTCGCCTGAGCCGTCAATCCTCGGCCAGCACGATCACCCAGTCGCCCTTCCCGAAGGACACCTTCCCCGGCTTCTTCGGGTTGACTGCCACGCCATAGGCCTTGCCCGCGTCCTTGGCCTGGGCAGCCAGCCGGTAGCCGATCGCCGTCTGGCCGCGCCTCCGGGCCGCCTCGACCACGGTATAGAAATTCACCTCGCGGCCGAGCTCGACATAGTCGCCGGCCGGCTTCAGGTAGATCTCCGAGCCGGCCGGATCGAACATGTCCGTGAACACGGCGTTCAGGTCCCGGTTCTCCGAGACTTGCGAGAGCATGAGGCTGGTCAGCTTGTTGCTGACGATGAAGTCATCCGCCTGCGTCACCTCGGCCAGCTCGCGGTTGCGTACGTCCAGCATCTCGCTGACGATCCGGAAGTCGTGCCCGCCCTTTTCCGCCATGTCGCGCAGGTGGAGCAGGGTGATCAGCGTGCGCGCGTCGGCCTCCTGCTCCTCCATGGTGTCCGAGTAGCAGAGCAGGATGATCTGGTCGTACTCCGGCACCCCCAGGCCGTTGAGCGCGCGGCGGTCCGTGGTGTCCGCCTCGATGCAGGAGACCTTCTGGTTCACCAGGTCCCCGCACTCCCGCTCGACCTCCTCCCGGGCCCCCTCCGAGTCCGCCACCACCGTGAGGACCGAGCCGGCCGCCACGTAGCGGTCCAGCTCCTGGGCGATCGCCACGCCCTGGCTGTTCCAGCCCAGGATCAGCGTGCGCTCCGGCCGTGGGGCCTGGATGATCCCCTCGCGGATGGCGCCGTCGTCCACACCCAGGCGCGACGGCAGCGTGGCCCAGGGCTCCAGGTCGCCGGAGACCCGCACCGTGTCGTCGTCTTCCGAGATGGCGATGACATGGTCACCCGCCTCGATCCGCATGTCCATGGGTGGATTCAGACGGATCTGGCCGTCCCGGTGCCGCAGGCCCATCAGGCAGGAGTCCTCGTAGGCGAGGATCGCCTCGCCGAAGGTGCGGCCCACGAGCTTCGGCTCCTCCGTGAAGTAGATCTCGTCGCCGCCGAAGTCGAGCAGCTCCGTGTACACCACGGACAGGCCCGACTGCCGCGAGGTCTGCACGATGATCCGCGAGATCAGCTCGCCCGTGGCGATGAGCTGCACCTCGTCTTTGCCCACCATACGGGCGACCTCCAGGTTCCGCGGATCGGCGATCTCGGCCACGATGTGGTAGGGCTCCGGCCGCCGGTCCGGGTTGTTGGTCAACGCGAGGATGGTTTTGATGACCTCCGGGTCAGGATTGGCATTCTCGGGGGCCAGGATGATGATCGCCCGGCTTTCGCGCGGGTTGACGATCTCCAGGTCCTGCAGGTCGAGCGGGCTGCCCGTGCGGCAGATGATCCTGGTGTTCTTCGTGTCTGCCACCTGGGCCCGGATCTCATCCTCCATCTCGACCTTGTCCTTCTCGGCGAGGATGACGATGCGCGGTTTCTTGCGGTTCTCGTTGGCGAGAACCAGCTCCGCGAGGACGGTGAAGACCTTGGGCGACCAGCCGAGGATCAGCGTATGGTCGCTCTCCACGACGAACGACCGGCCCTTGCGCAGCTCCGTCAGCTTGTCCTCGAGGCCGCTGTTGATGACGCCGATCAGGGCGCTGACGATGAAGATGCCGCCGAGCGTCACCCCCAGCATGGGAAGCCGGAATCCCCACCCCACGTCGCCGCCCATGGTGCCCGAGTCCAACGTGCGCATGAGGCTCAGCCAGGAAGCCTCAATGAATCCCGGAGGAGAGCCGTCCCCCGGATCGATCCGGAAGATGACGAGGATCAGCGCGAAGAAGGCGATGACGATGAGCGAGACAAGCCCCAGGTAGCCGATCAGCGCGATCGCTCCCCGGGACATGCTGTTGTCGAAACCGTAGCGCAGCCGAGCCGCCATTCCGGTGCGGGAGGACATAGGAGATCTCCTGTCTGGATGAACCGGGGGAAACGATACCACAGCAACCCTGCGCTCGGACGGCTCGTAGTGTCGGACGAGCCCGAAACAGATCGGGCGGAAAGAGAGGAACCACCATGAGGCGACTCTTCGCCCTGTTGCTCGTTTTACTGCCCCTGCCCGTCGCGGCCCTGGAAGTGCGGGTCCATCCGGGGGACTTCGTCTACGCCTACGAGGTCGATGCCGCTCGCGGCCTCTACACCGTCGTGCTCCAGAACGTCGCCGTCGTCCAGAAGGAGGGAGAGCCCGTCACCCTGGACTCGATCGAGATCCAGGCCGTCTCGGGCGGCCAGCCTGTCCAGACCCTGACCGTCCCGGCGGCCGATCTGGAGAAAAGCGCCCAGCGCATGAGCGCCATGGAAGCGCAGGGCGTCCTCAAGCTTTACGACTTCCATTTCCAGACCAGCAGATACCTCGCCGGTCTCCGTCTCGCGGCCAGCCGGACCCTCGAACCGGGCACGGCCCTCGTGGTGTTCGGCAAGCCCCTGCTCCTCAGCGGTCTCCCTGCGGACGGCCTCGCCATCGTCGCCCACGGCAAGGACGCCGCCGGCAAGCCCGTCCAGGCCCGGACGACTTTGAAGGTCACGGACCACCAGTCGCCCAACGACTACCTCTTCCCCATGGGGGGCACCTGGTACGTCGCCGTGGCACCCAACCTCCACGTGCCCCACCGCTGGGTGGCCAACCAGGAGTTCGCCTTCGATCTGGCCGCCACGAGCGGGGACGGCAGGTTCCACAAGGGAGACGGCAGCCGGCTCGACGATTACTACGCGTATGGCAAGGACATCCGCGCCGTGGCCGGCGGCACCGTTGTCGAGGTCTCAGCCGATGCGACCGAAGCCAACGACCGGCTCCAGCGGCCGGGCGAGAGCGCGAAGGATTTCGAGATGCGGACGATCATGGCCCAGAACGAGCTCCTCGCGAAGAGCTACAAGGCGCCGCTCGGCAACTACGTCATCCTCCGCCATGCCGGGGGCGAGTACTCCCACTACGCCCACCTGAAGCAGGGAAGCGTGAAGGTGAAGGCGGGCGACACCGTCACCCGCGGCCAGATCATCGGCCAGCTCGGCCATACCGGCAACAGCACCGAGCCTCACCTCCACTTCCAGCTCACGGACGGAGCGGACCCGCTGTATTCGCGGAGCGTGCCGATCGTCTTCAAGGATCTCTTCGTGGAAGGGCTCGCCTATGAGGGACGGCCTCTTCAGAGCGGGTGGGTCGTGACGGCGAAGTGAGGCGGAATGGCCCCTCTGAGGTACAGTATGACCTCAGGGAGGAGACAACCCATGAGCGACCAACCCGTGATCCATTCGAACCCTAACATCCTGGGAGGCACCCCCGTCTTCGTCGGGACCCGGGTGCCTGTGCAGGCCCTCCTCGACTATCTGGAGGGAGGAGAGTCCCTCGATACTTTCCTGGATCATTTCCCGAGTGTGGACCGAGAGCAGGCTGTGGCCGTCCTCGAGCTCGCCAAGAAGATGCTGATCGCTCATGCGCGTGCTGCTTGACGAGTGCGTCCCCCGCCCGCTCAAGCGGGACCTTCCGGAGCACTTCGTCAGCACCGTCATGGAGATGAAATGGAAAGGGTTCGAAAACGGCGAGCTTCTGGCCCTGATCCGCGAAGCCGGTTTTGAAGCCTTCGTAACCGTGGATCAGAACTTGGTCTATCAGCAGAATCTCAGAGCTGCCGGCATTCGGATCATCGTTCTCGTCGCTCGTACCAACAAGCTGCAGGATCTTCAGCCACTGATCCCCTCGCTTCGGGATGCGCTGACCCGGCTACAGCCCGGCGAGATGATCCGCTTGAGCACCTGATCAAAACCCCACCCGGAACTCCGCCCCCCCGCCCTCTCCGGGACCCAGACTGAACTCGAAGCCGTGGGCGGAGAGGATCTCCTGCACCAGCGTCAGGCCCAGGCCGCGGCCGTTCCTCTTGGTCGAGAAAAACGGCGTGAAGAGGAGCGGCTGGATGTCCGCCGGGATGCCGGGGCCGCTGTCCTCGATTGACAGGTAGGGCCGTCCCCGGTCCCAGTCGCCGTTCTTCGCTCCTTCGAAGCCGAGGCGGAGGACGATGCTGCCGTCCTCACCGATCGACTCCACGGCGTTCTTGAGAACGTTCACCAGCACCTGCTCGATCTGGTTGCGGTCGAGGTCGATGGGCGGCAGGGATTTCGATTCCTTCCATTCCACGCGGATGCGCCGGCGGTCGAGGTCCGGACGCAGGAGAAGGAGGATCTCGTCCAGGAGCTGCCGGAGGTCGGTCGCGCGGAGGTCCGGCGGCGGGAGGCGGACGACTTCGGCGAAACCGTTCATGAAAGCACTGAGGTTTTCGAGACGGGTGATGGCCACCGTCGTAGCCTGGAGGAAGTCGTCCCGGTCCTCCTCTTCGAGCTGGTCTCCATAGCCGCGGAAAGAGTCGAGGAGCGAGCCGACGGCTCCCACGGAGTTGTTGATCTCGTGAGACATCATGCGGATCAGCTTGCCGTAGGCTGCTTTTTCCGAGGCCCGCAGCTCCTCCGTCAGCTCTTCGAGCAGGAGGAAGCTCCTCGAAAAGCCGCGGTCGAAAAACTCGGCCCGCGAAACCTTGATGCGCCGGCCGCCCTGGAGGGACAACACCTCTGATCCTCCCAGTGGAATTGCATCGAGGGCTGGTCCCAACATCTCGCCGGAATCGGCCTGAAGAAGGCGCTCGGCCGCGGGATTGACGGAGTCCACCCGGCCGTCGAAGTCCAGGGTGACGATACCGGCCGGTGAGGCGGCGAGGATCTTTTCGAGAAAATAATGCTGTTCCTGAAGCTTCAGGCGCTCCTCGCGCAATCGATCAATCATCCGGTTGTAGATCCGGATCAGCGCGTCCATCTCCGGCTGACCGACTTCGCGGAATTGTGAGGTGAAGTCCCGCTCGCCGATCAATTCGGCCCCCGTGCGGATGAGGTCCAGGGGGACGAAGAAAGCCCGCACCAGGAAGAAGCCGAGGACGACAGAGAGGATGAACAGGCCCTCGACTGCCAATAACCACAACGGTTCTTCCCGCAGGACGACGAACGAAATCACCGCCAGGACGGCGTGGATCAAAACCAGATAGACGATGATCTTGGCGCGGAGGCTCAATGCGGCTCCAGGCCGTACTTCTCGAACCGGCGGTAGAGCGCCGCGCGGGAAAGGCCCAGGGCCTCCGCGACCTTGGTGACGTTGCCCTCGTAGTGCCGCATGCACTTGACGATCATGGCTTTTTCCATCTCGTCGAGCGTCATCGAGCCCGGGCTGGGAAGCGCTGTGGTCCCCCGTGCCTCGCGCTCTTCGAGGCCGGAGAGAGCTACGAGGTCGGCCGCGTCGAGGCGGTCGCCGTCGAGCACGAGCACGGCCCTTTCGATCGTCTGCTTGAGCTGGCGGATGTTGCCCGGCCAGGGCTGGTCCTGGAGCCAGGAGAGGGCGCGGTCGGTGATCGTGATGGGTCCACGGCGATACGTGCGGGCGGAGAGGTCCAGGAAGTGCCGGGCGAGCGGGGGCACGTCCCCTCGCCGCTCTCGCAGGGCCGGCAGACGCACGGCGATCAGGTTCAAACGGTAGAGGAGGTCTTCCCGGAACAACCCCTTCCCCACCATCTCGGACAGGTCACGGTTGGTGGCCGAGACCACCCGCACGTCCACGGTACGCGTGTGGCTCGATCCCAGGACTTCATAGGACCGGTCCTGAAGCACGCGCAGCAGCTTCACCTGAGCGGCGGGATCGATCTCGCCGATCTCATCCAGAAAAATCGTCCCCCGGTCAGACAGCTCGAAGCGTCCCTTGCGGTCCGCCCGGGCGTCCGTGAAGGCGCCCTTGACGTGGCCGAACATCTCGCTTTCGAAAAGGGTGGAGGAGATGCCGCCCAGGTTGACTTTGACGAACGGCCCATCCTTCCTCCGGCTGTTCCTGTGGATGGCCTCGGCGACCAGCTCCTTGCCCGTGCCGCTCTCGCCCGTGATGAGCACCGAGGCGTCGGTGGGTGCCACGCGGCCGATGAGCTCCAGGATCTTCAGGAACTTCGGGTCCGTTCCAGTCAGGCCCCGGAAGTCGAAGCGCCGGTCGAGCTCCTCGCGGCTCACGGGCGCGCCCTTGCCGTCGCCCTGCTGGGCGAGCGACAGGGCTGTCTCCACGGACTGGAGGAGCTGGGCGTTGTTCCACGGCTTGGTGACGAAGTCCGCGGCGCCGGCCTTCATGCCGTCGACGGCGAGCGAGATCGAGCCCCAGGCCGTGATCAGGATCACCGGCAGGCGGGGCCGCAGGCGGCGGATCTCCCCGAGCAGCTCCAGCCCCTCTTCGCCGGTGGTGCCAAGGGAGAAGTTCATGTCCTGGAGCACCAGGTCGAGCTCCTGCTCGCGCAGCACGGCGAGGGCCTCCTCCGGCGACCGGGCTCCCCGTGTGGGGTGGCCGTGCCGCTTGAGGAGGAGGCCCAGAGAGGCGACCACCGACGGGTCGTCGTCGACGATCAGGATCATGACTTATTCAAGGTCATAGGTCATTCATAGCGCAAGGCCTCGGCGGGCGGCACCCGGGCGGCCATGGCGCTGGGGTAGAGGGCGCAGAGCATCGAGAGCAGATACATGGATCCCATGGCGACGAGCAGTCCGCCCGCGAAGATCTTGCCACTGATGAAGCTCACCAGGTCGAGGATCGGGATCTGGACCACCAGTATCGTCCCCAGGAGCACGCCCAGCGTGGTCAGCAGGAACTGCTCCAGGAGGATCTGCCGGTGGACCCTGTCGCGGGAAGCCCCGGTGGCCCGGCGCAGGCCGATCTCGCGGGTGCGCTGGAGCAGATTCTGCCACAGCACCCCCAGCAACCCGAGGCCGACCATGAGAAGCAGAAAGAAGGCCACGGTACCGCCCACGGCCAGGGGCGCCATCCGCAGCCGGAACGCGGACTCCCGGGCCTGCCAGAGCGGCTTGGCCTGGAACGACCAGTCCGGCGCCACGCGCTGGGCGCGCTCCGTGAGACGCTCTTCGAATTCGGCAGGAGTGCCGGGGCGGAGCTTGATGAGCAGCGACCGCGCCGGACGGTCTGCCCGGCGCGCGCTGGCCCCGACCCGCTTGTAGGTCATGTAGTACGGCCCGGCGCCTTCGAGCTCGCCGCCCTGCCGGAAGTCCCGGATCACGCCGATCACCCGCCGTTCGGGACGCCCGCTCTCCGGGTCCGGCTTGGTGAAACGCTTGCCCACCGGGTCTTCGCCGGGAAAGGCCTCCCGCGCCAGGTCCTCGTCGATCACGATCGGCTGCCAGGCGAGGGCGGCGTCCGAGGGCTGGAACCACCGCCCGCCGACGATCTCGAGGGACACCGCCTTGTCGAAGTCCTGCGTGACCTCGTTGAAATCCATTTCCATCCTGTGTCCGTTGACCTCGGCGCCATCACCGTAGCGGCCGAACCCGAAGGGCGCCACCATGGCCCCGCCTACGGCCTCCACCTCGCCGAGCGCGCGGACCTCCTGCAGCACCCGCGCGAACTGTTCCATCTGCTGCCCGGTGAACGTATCGTCGCTCACCTGCTTCATATCGATTTCCATCTGCCAGACGTTCTGCCACTCGAAGCCCAGGGGGCGCCGGTAGTTGTCGAGGAAATACATCCCCAGCGTGGCCACGGCGAAAGTCACCAGGAACGAGAAGAAGATCTCTACGATCAAAAGCGCGTTCGTGCGCTTGCGGTTCCACACCAGCTTCATGAGGTGGCGCATCATACGGTCCTCCCACGGAGCGCCTGCACGGGGTGGACGCGGGACATGCGCCACGCGGGGTACACCCCCGAGAACAGGCCGAAGAACAGGGCGATCGCCAAGCCGTAGCCGAAGACCCGGAGATTCAGTTGGAGCTGCGCGTAGGGGATGACCCCGCTCGCGTTGATCGCGGCCAGCACGACCGCCGCCAGGACGAGGCCAAGGGCACCGCCCAGGAGCGTCAGAACCACGTTCTCGACCACGAACTGCCCGACCAGCGTGCGCGACGAGGCGCCGAACGCCTTGCGCACACCGATCTCCGAGGCCCGGTCGAGGATACGGCTCAAATTGATGTTCACCAGGTTGACCGTCGGCAGCACCATGAACAGAACTGCCAGCAGGATCAGGATCGCCAGCAATCTTCCAGAGTGGCTTTCGCCCAGCTCGTTGCCGCCGAAGAGCACGCGGGAAACCGTTTCGAACAGCGTGTCGGCGCCGCCGCCGATGTGCTGGAACACCTTGCGGTCGGGGATGTGGGCCTCGGCCTCCTTGAGCCGGGACGCCACCTCGGCCTTGATGGCGGGGAAATCGGCGCGCCCGCGGGCGAGGATCGCCGCCATGAAAGGACCCGAGAACTCCGTCCGGTAACTCACGGACTTCGTGGTGCCGATGGGAGCCCAGATATCCGCGAAGGGGAAGACGCGGAGGATCGGCACGTCCCGCACCACCCCCACCACGCGGAAGCTCTGGTCGTCGGCCCGGATCGTCCGTCCCAGGGCCGGCTCGTCGCCGAAGAACCGGCGGCGCGTGGTCTCGTTGATCACGGCCACGAAACGGCCGGCCTTGTCATCCTCGGCCGTGAACGGTCCGCCTTCGAGGAGCTCGAAATCCAGGATCCGCCAGAACGCGCTGTCCGTCCTCTTGAGCATCGACTCGATCTTGCGGCCGTCCACGTACGAAACCACCGTCGAGGGGACCGAATAGATCGAAACCTCCTCCACCGCCGGCGTCTCCTGAGGCAGCCGGCCCACGGCGCGCTCCATGAGCCCATAGCCGGCGAACCCCGTATAGGCATTGGTCTCGCCGCGCAGGCCGATCTGATAGATCCCCAGCGTCCGGTACCCTCGCGTCTCCGGGGCCTGCGGCGCGAAAATGTGATCGAGCATGGCCGTGGCCACCATCAGCACCACCAGCGTGACGCTGATGCCGAACAGGCTGATGAAGGTGTAGAACTTCCGCCGGCCCAGCACCTTGAACGCGACCTTCAGATAGTTTTTGAGCATCGCCAGTATCCTCCGGGTCTCCAGGCCGCTACTGAACCTGCCGGCCGTCGAACAGACGGACGACCCGGTGGGTCTTCTCGGCCATGCGTGGATCGTGGGTGACCATGACGATCGTGGTCTTCTCGTTCCGGTTCAGATCCTCCAGGATGCCCATGATCTCGTCGCCCATCTGGCTGTCGAGGTTGCCCGTGGGCTCGTCCGCGAGCAGCAACCCCGGCCGGCCCACGATGGCGCGGGCGATGGCCACCCGCTGCTGCTGGCCGCCCGAGAGCTGCGTGGGGAAGTGGTCGAGTGCGCGAGGAGAGCCCCACGCGGTCGAGGGCCGCCAGGGCCGCCTTGCGCCGGTCTTTGTTCGACATCTTGCGGTAGAGCAACGGGATCTCCACGTTGTCCACCACGGAAAGGTCGGACACCAGGTGGAACTGCTGGAAGATGAAGCCGATCCGCTCGTTGCGCAGGCGCGCCAGATCGCGGTCGCCGTAGCGGTCGATCGCCTTGCCGCCGATCGCCACCTTGCCCGCGCTCGGCTCGTCGAGCAGACCCATCAGGTTGAGCAGCGTGCTCTTGCCGCAGCCCGAGGGACCCATAACGGAGATGAACTCTCCCGCCTCCACTTCCAGATTGATGTTGTCCAGCGCCGTCGTCTCGACGCGGTCGGTGCGGTACTTCTTGCTGACCTGCTGTAGATGGATCATATGGGTTTCCTCCCTGACCTATTTGAAATTCACCCGTTCGAGGTGCTGGTAATCCTTCATATCGGAGAGGATGACCTCCTCCCCCTCGCCGAGGCCGTCGAGGACCTCGAAATATTCGTAGCCCGAGAGCCCGAAGCGCACCGGCCGGCGCACGGCCTGCTCGCCTTGGACCACGAACACGCCTTCGGCGGTCCCGCTCTGCGCGAATGGTCCCTTGCGGAGGCGCAGCGTGCTGGCCCGGGAGTCCGTGACCACCAGCACGTCCACACGCAGGTTGTTGCGCAGTTTGGGATTGCGGGCATCGTCCAGATCCACGTGGAATTTGACGGCACCGTTTTCGATCGTGGGATCGATGGCGGCGAGCCGGCCCGTGAGCGGCTGGTCGTCCAGCATCACGCGCACCGTCTGCCCCGTGTGCGAGGCTCGAAGAGTGGATGTCCGACACCGTGGCCTCGACCCGGAAGGAATCGAGGTCCGCGATGCGGGCGATCATCTGGCCGCGCGGGACCATCGCACCTTCCTGAGGCACGACCCAGGTGAGGACGCCCGAACGGTCCGAGCGCGTCGTGGCGAGATCCAGCAGGCGGCGGGCGTCGTCGCGCTCCTTGCGCAGCGTGGCGAGATCGAGCTCCACGCCCGCGAGCTGGGCGGCGGTCGAGCGCTTCGCGCCTTCCACGGAAGCCCGGAGCTGCGAGAGCTCGATCTGGGCCTTCTTCGCCTCTACCTCGGACGCCTTGAGCGTCAGCTCCGACACGAGGCCGTCCGCGCGCAGCTTGCGGTTCTGCTCGGCGCGGTAGGCCGCGGCCTCGGCGTCGAGCGTCTGGCGCTCGATCTGGCCGCGCAGGTCGCTCAAGCTCTTTTCCAGGCTGATCCGGAGCTGTTCCTGCTCGTTGGCCTTGCGGGCGAGCTGGTCCTCGATCTTTTCGAGATCCAGCCGAGAGGAGGAGGTGTCGAGCTGCAGGATCTCCTCGCCGGCCCGCACCAGGTCGCCCGGCCGCTTCAAAATCTTTTCAATCCGCGCCTCGACGGGGCTCGAAGATCACGCCCTCGAACGCGGGCACGACGGTTCCCGAGGCTTCGACGATCCCCTCGACCGGACCCCGCTCCACCTTGCCCGTCCGGATCTGCTCGCGGGCCACGGCCGGCCGCAGCCATCCCGGCAACATCACCAGGACGGTCACGCAAAGAGCCAGGATCCCCCCGGCCCAAGCCGCCCGGCGCCCCAGGCGGCGATATCGATAGCTGGCATCCAGTTCCTGATCCATGTTCGGTTTCCCTCTCAGACGAGAGCCGTAAGCGCAAGGGATGTGCCAGAGGCCAAGTTGTTGATTTGACTGCTTTTGAATGGATCTGGAGGGATCCTGGATCGTCCGGCCCTGAACGGGGGTGTCCGGAAATGAACAGCGGCTACAGAACCCTCAGCGCAGGCACTCTGGATGTAAGGAGGACCAGTCATGAAGCAAGGACGGGTGGTTGTAGGGTTGTTTCTGGCTTTGGGCTTATGGGCCGCGGAGACGGTGTCCGCCTGCTGGACACCGCTCGAATGGCAGAAAAAGCCGGTCCAGTGGAACCGTGACAAGAACAAAGACTCGATCGACGATGGCCTGGACAGTCTCATCCAGGAGAAACCGCAGGAAAAGGTTGCGGTGGTCCTGGACCTCAGCCGCTGCGCCGGTCCGAAGGAGATGGCGGAGCTTGCCGCGTTCGGCACCGTCCTGAAGCGGGGAAAGTTCGTCACGTTCGTGGCCATGGAGGTGGCGGCCGGCAAGATCCCCGAGCTTGCGAAGCTGTCCATGGTGGCCCTGGTCGAGCAGATGCACGGCTTCTCGCCGATCCTCGACATCAGCGGTGATGCGATCAAGGTGACCCACAGCACCACCTACCCGAACAACCTGGAGGACGTCATCCCCACCTTGAGAGGACTGGGCCGTACGTTGGCGTTCATCGATTCGGGGGTGGACAACCAGGGAGGGCCGGGGACGACCCATGACTCGATGCCGGCCTGGAAATTCGCCGGCGGTTACGATGCCCAAACCCTTTCCTTCACCGATCCCGATGATACGTTGGGACATGGCACCCACGTCGCAGGCATCGCCGTGGGTACGGGGGCGGGCAGCGGCTATCGAGGGATGGCTCCGGACGTCAGCCTCGTCGATTGCGGGACGTCTTTCGCGTGTGGCCCCAACGGATGGCTCGAAGTCGTCGATTGTTTCGAGCAGGTCTTGCTCAATGCTTCGGCCTGGAGCGTAGACGTGCTCAACGTCAGCATGCGCCAGTGCGACATCTTCCAGAATACCATCAGCTCGGACGGCACCGATGCGGCGAGCCGGCTCGCCAATCATCTGGTGGCCCGCGGGATCACCGTGGTCGCGGCGGCCGGCAACGACGGTCCTGGCAATGTGGGGCTGACCCCGCCTTGCGCGGCGGACAACGCCATCTGTGTCGCGGCCATGAACGATCAGGGGACCGTCACTCGGAGCGACGATCTGATCGCGGCCTTCTCCAGCCGAGGCCCCCGCGCGAACGACGGCGACCTCGACGGTTCGGACGAGACCAAGCCAGACGTCTCCGCACCGGGTGCCAACATCCATTCGACCCAGAAGGACACCACCAACGGTTATGTCGTCATCAGCGGAACCTCCATGGCGACGCCTCACGTTTCGGGCGTTGCCATCCTGATCGGCGAGGCGAAGCCCGGCATCAACCCGGGCAGCATCAAACACCTGCTGATCCATACCGCCGAGGACCGGGGACCCGTGGGATGGGATCCGGCCAATGGCCACGGCTACATCGACGCCTTCCAGGCGATCGCCGCGGTCCCGAACGCCGACCCCGGCTATCCGGGAGCCGGCACCTACCCGGAGCCGTGGTTGTGCAGTGACGTGTCCACGGCGAGCGCCCCGGAGGTGGGGGTTGCCAACACTGTGTACGCGATGGTGCGGAACAACACCAGCGTGCCGGCCAACAACGTCAAGGTCACGTTCGGCGTCTACATCTACTCGGCGGGCATTCCCGAGTTCTTCAGCATCGGTGCGCAGACGATCAGCCTCCCTCCGTTCTCCCCGCCCGTTCAGGTGGCTCACCCCTGGACTCCCCAGCCCTCGGCGACCAGCGATCCTCACGCCTGCCTACAGACGACGATCGACTACGGCTTCGACGCCAATTTCACCAACAACCAGTGCAACCGCAACATTCAGGTGGCCCAGACGAACTCACCGGCATACTTCACCTTCCAGGTGCAAAACACTCTGGTCGAACCGGCCAGGATCGTCCTCGAAGCCGCACCAGCCGCCAGATTCCCGGACACACTTCAGGGAACCGATACCTACAGGATCCTCCCCGGCGAGCGGATTTTCGCACCCGCCCGCTGGCAACACGCGCTGACCCAGAACGCGGTGGAGCTCGAACCGGGCGACTGCCCCGCCACCGTCACCCTGAGGCTCGACCTGGCCGAGGATGCCCAGCCGGTCGATGGCGCGGTCTTCAACGTGCCCGGGCTCGCCGTGACCCCTGGCGGGCAACGGATCGTCCTCGACGGGGTGACCGCCTACGGCCACCCGCCCTGCCCGGCTGCGTGGGGCGGCGACCAGGACGGCGACGCCGTCTGCGACGCGTTTGACACTTGCGGCAGGATTTCCAACTCCGAGCAGATGGACGCCGACGGCGACGGCCTGGGCGACCTCTGTGATCCTGATCCCCACACCTCGCGGTATCCCGAGGAGGAGGAGAGGTGTAGCGCCGAAGTAGCGAGCGGAAAGCTGGCCGCCCATCAGGCCTACACCTGCCTGGACGAAGTCAAGAAGACGCTTTCCGGGTCCAGCGAATCTCTCAAAAGCTCGGGAGAGACGACCGACCCCGTCTGGAACATCCTCGTGGAGAAGCTGGGAGTGGCCCAGATCGAGCTCTGCCGCGCCCGCCACTCCGCAGCCGCCTCACGGCTCCAGGCCTTCGACAGCCTGCTGAGCATCCTCAGCCAGGTGAGATCGTTGACCCTGGAGGAGGTCACGCAGCTCGGCGTGCGGGTCAAAGAGTGTGAAGCGGAGATTCCCGAGCGGGGATAGCTCAAACCGGGCTCGGCCGCCTTTGCCGCCGCCGGGATTTCTCCCGGGTGCCGCAGGTCTCCATCTGGCACCAGCGGCGCAGGCCGTTGCGGCTGCGGTCGACGTACATCCAGCCGTGGCGGATAGGAGTCCGGCGCCCTCGGCCCAGCGGGTCAGCCGCTCGTAACTCGTAAGGCGCTCGAAGTCCGGACCGTTCGAAGTCCAGTCGACCGTGTTCACCAGATCCACGCTCGGATCGCCGCCGATGTACTTGAACGGCAGGTCAGGGTCTGCTGAAAGAGGAACCGGCGCCGCTTACATGGTGTAGGTTTGCACCTGTAAGGGTGCTGATACCGGTGCTTGCCAGACAAGGAGGGAGATCATGATCGCGCGCACCTGGCGAGGAGCGACGAAGGCGGAGGACGCGGAGACGTACCTCCACTATCTCCACGAGACGGGCTTCACCCAGTACCGCGCCACGCCCGGAAACCTCGGCGTTCTCGGCCTCCGGCGCGTGGTGGACGGCCGCGCCGAATTCCTCCTGCTGACGCTGTGGGAATCGGAAGAGGCGATCCGCCGGTTTGCGGGGGACGACATCTCTCGCGCCGTGTTCTATCCGGAAGACGACCGCTTCCTCGTCGACCGGGACGAACATGTAAACCATTTTGAAGTGGTCTTCGAGGACCTGGAACCCATATCCTGGAGGTAAATGTGAGCATTCCTGAAGATCTCGACGCCTTCTTCGCTTCCAACGCGGCCCGCATCCAGGCCGAGCTGTTCGATTTCCTGCGCATCCCGAGCGTGAGCACCCGCCCCGAGCACCGGGAAGACGTGCGGAGCGCCGCCGAGTGGCTGGCTCAGTCCATGCGCGCGGCCGGTCTCTCGGCGGAGGTCCACTCCACGGCCGGGCATCCGGTCGTCCTCGGCGAATGGCGAGGAGCCGCACGCCGGCGCGCCGACTGTCCTGATCTATGGCCACTATGACGTGCAGCCCGCCGAGCCGCTCGACCTCTGGACCTCGCCGCCTTTCGAGCCCACCGTGCGCGACGGCCGCATCTATGCCCGCGGCGCGACGGACGACAAGGGCCAGCTCTTCCTCCACGTGAAGGCCCTGGAGGCCCACCTCGCGGCCCGGGGCGAACTGCCCGTAAACGTGATCGTCGTGGCCGAGGGCGAGGAGGAGATCGGCAGCCCGAACCTCGTGCCGTTCGTCGAAAGCCACGCGGACCGGCTGCGCTGCGACGCCGTCGTGATCTCCGACTCCAACATGTTAGCGCCCGGCGTGCCGGCCCTCCTCTCCTCGCTGCGCGGCATGGCCTACTTCCAGATCGACGTCCAGGGGCCGGCGACCGACCTCCACTCGGGAAGCTACGGCGGCGCCGTGGTGAACCCCGCCATGGCGCTCGCCCGCATCCTCGCCACCTTCCACGACGAGAATGGCCGCGTGGCCATCCCCGGCTTCTACGACCAGGTCCGCGAGTGGCCGGCCGAGATCCGCCGGCAGATCGCCGACTTCCCCTTCGACGAGGAGGCTTTCCGCGAGGAGACGGGCGTGCCGGCCCTCGGCGGCGAGGCGGACCGCACCGTTTACGAGCGGCTCTGGACGCGGCCCACCTGCGAAGTTCACGGCCTCCTGAGCGGCTACACGGGCGACGGAGCGAAGACGGTGCTCCCCGCGCGCGCCATGGCCAAAGTGAGTTGCCGCCTCGTCCCCGACCAGGACTCGAACGAGATCGCCCGCCTCTTCCGAGCCCACGTGCGAGCGGGTGGCCCCGCCGGGCGTCCGCGCGGACGTGACCTTCTTCCTCGGCGGCCCGGCCTGGAGAGCCGACCTCAGCGGTCCCCTCTTCGAAGCCGCGAGCCAGGCCCTCGAGGCGACCTTCGGCCGCGAGCCCGTGATCATCGGAGACGGCGGCTCGATCCCCATCGTCACCGATTTCCAGCGTCTCCTCGGAGCCCCCGTGCTCCTCATGGGCTTCGGCCTCCCGGGAGAGAACGCCCACGCGCCCAACGAGTGGCTCAACGTGGAAAATTTCGAGAAGGGAATGAGGACGGCGGCGGTGTTGTGGGAAAACCTGCCCCGCCATGCACAGACGCGTCCGTAGAGACGTTCCCAGGCCGCCCACGATACCTTTTCGCAGGCCACGGGGACGGCGGGACGTCTCCGCCGGAGGGCATGACGCCCCTGGCGTGCAGACCGTCTTGTACGCCACGGATTCAACAGATTCCTCGTCCTACAAACAGATTTCGGAATTCCATTACCGTCCTGACCTGCACGTACAGCGCACGGGTGATCTGCGCATACAGGGTACGGGGTTGTAAATTGCGATCGTATCCAAGACGGTCAACCTTGAAGAGAGGACCTGCCCTTCGAAGAGAGACGTCCCGCCGTCCCCGTGGCCTATGAGAGGGTATCGTGGACGGCCTGGCCGGGTAGGCCTGGGTGGTTGCCCACCCAGGCCCCCCACAGACCCGTACGTGCGGATTTCCCGCATACGGTTCTTCAGGTCACGGGTTCGCTACGCGGCCTGACAGATCCTCGGGTTGGGCAGCGGGTAACGCTCCAGCAGGAGGTTGAACCGCTCCCAGGTCATCTTGTCGTCTCGCGAACGGCGACCGAGCCACTTGCGCCAGAGTTGCTTGACCCAGTGATGTACGCTGCTCAGGGCCTTCGAGTTCCCGGTGATCCCATAGTATCCAAAGTGCCCGCGCAGCTTGCTCAGAAGCTGGGCGTGCTGCCAAGCCAGGAGTGCATGCCGGTGGCTCTGACACCACTGGTTGATTTGCCGCAGGAACCGGGTAACCCGGTTGGATGCCGTCTTGCGCTTCACCACCCAGAATCCCCGCAGAGACTTCTCCCAGTAGTGAGTGAAGCCGAGGAAGTCGAAACTTCTCGGTCCTCTCGGCTCGGACCGCGGCTCCGCCTCACGGCGGGGCGGTTCGAACCGCACCAAGCGAGTCTTGTCCGGGTGGAGGTGAAGACCGTACCGGCTGAATCGCTTCGCCAGCACCTCCAAAACCCGTCGGGCATCGCTCTCCCTTTGGAACACCAGGACGAAGTCGTCGACGAACCGGATCAGAAACGCCGGCCCGGCCAAGCGGGGCTTGACCTCCTGCTCGAACCATTCGTCCAGGACCTTGTGGAGATAGATGTTCGACAGCAGCGGAGAGATGACTCCGCCCTGCGGCGTGCCGGTGGCCGGGTAGCTGAGGGTCCCCTCTTCCAGCACTCCCGCCTTCAGCCACTTATCCACCATGCGGCGTAACACCCCGTCGCGTACCCTCTGGTCCAGAAAGCCACGGAGGTGTCCGTGCTCCAGATTGTCGTAAAAACTCTGGATGTCGGCCTCCAGAACCCAACCTCCGCCCATCGACATCAGCCCTTCCCGCAGGTCGCGGATCGCCTGATGCGCCGATCGACCGGGCCGGCAGCCATACGAACAGGCCAAGAAATCTTGCTCGTAAATGGCCTCCAACACCATCGCGACCGCCCTCTGAAGCACCTTGTCCTCAAAGGTCGGCACTCCGATTGGCCGCGTCTTCGACGGATCACCCCCTTTCGGGATGTGAACCCGGCGAACCGGCGGCGCTTTGTAGCTACCCAACTTGAAGCGGTCCAGGAGACTCTGAAGATTCTCTTCCAGATTCTCCGCGTAATCCGCCGCCGTCTGGGCGTCTACGCCCGGAGCACCATCTTTGCGCGTCCGGCGATACGCCTCCCGCAGAAATTCGATGTCGATGTGGTGGGCCAGGCTCACCAGGGACCGAGTACGATCTTCCTGGGCCAGGCATGCTATCCGTTGAAGTCTCGTTGAGACGCTCTCAAGGTTCGGTGTCCTTGCCATCTTTCCCTCCAGCGGTTCCGTGACCCGACACCCCCTTTCCCTCCACGGGGTCCCATGGGGCGGTTCCCCCGCTTCACAGGTACTGTTGAGGTGCTACGACGCCCTGAGTCCTTCCCGCCGCGCTTCGTTTCCTTCGCTTGGCAGTACCGCGAAGGCCACCGCCGATTCGCTCCCACAGGTTGCGGTCGCCCTCTGCTGTGGGCCTGGACCTTTGGTCACCCGGAGCCCTCACCGGGATTGGTTCGCGGAGATCTCAGGGTTCTCCCAGGTTCCTGGGCGGACCCCTTTGTGTACATGCCCTGGGCGGCTACCCCGGGGGACCCTCCACGCCAGGCCCGTTTCAGCGCAGAGGATGTTGCCTTCCGCTCGTCCCACGACGTCGGCTCCCCATTTCAGTCTCTCGAGGCTGGTTACCACGGCCTGCACACTCGCTGTCTACGCTTCGTGGCGAGGCAACTGCCTAGTGCCACGCAAGACTCGCTTCCGGTGGGGGGGCCACCCCTTACCGGGTAGGATTCGGACCTACCAGGTCCACTACGAAGGGTTTCCGTTCCTGTCTATTGCATTTTCCTTCCTCCCTTCCCTGGCTTACCCTGGCGCGAGGAACGTCTCTACGGACACGGTGGTGCCATGTTATGCTCTGGCATTATTTGGGGGGTGATGGGAATGCCAGAGGACATCCTTTTCAGGAGGCGGTACCGGATTCCGCCGGCCCGACGTCCAGGGTGGGATTACCGGTGGGAGGGCGTTTATAGCATCACCATCTGTACGCGCGGACGGATGCGCTGCTTGGGCGAGGTCGTGGAGGGCACGGTTTCTTTATCGCCCCTTGGCGAGGTCGTGGCCGAAAAATGGCAGGAGATTCCACGCCAGAATCCTTGGATCGTTCTGGATGAATGGATCGTCATGCCCGATCACATGCATGGCATTCTGATTTTCAACAACCCTACACCTCAGGATGGATCACAAGGTTCCAAATACCTGCATTCCCAATCCCTGGGCGCCGTGATCGGCCAATTCAAATCAGAGGTTACGAAACGGATCTGGTGGACCCTGAATCGGCGCGATTTCGCTTGGCAGACCCGGTTCTGGGATGACATCCTCCACACCCCCGCCGACCTCGAAAAGGTCCGCTCCTACATCCAACAAAACCCAAAAAATTGGCAACCATGATCCGAAGTGCACAAACGCGTCCGTAGAGACGTTCCCAGGCCGCCCACGATACCTTTTCGCAGGCCACGGGGACGGCGGGACGTCTCCGCCGGAGGGCATAACGCCCCCGGCGTGCAGACCGTTCTGTACGTCACAAATCCCACCTCTGACGAGCCTGTTCGTTCAATCGTGATCTATCTCGATTTCGATTTCACCCGACCCCACAATTGCGATCGCATCCAGGGCGGTGGATCTGAAGGAAAGGGTCTGCCCTCCGAAGAGACGTCCCGCCGTCCCCGTGGCCTGCGAGAGGGTATCGTGGGCGGCCTGGGAACGTCTCTACCGACACGTTCGCGCTAGAGGACAGCGCCCTGGATGAATCGGCCGGCATCAGATCTCCGCGGACAGGAACTTCCATGACGCCTCCAAGCGCCTTGGTTCCAGCTCTACAAGATTCGCCCGCCATCCTATCCATAAGACAGCCCATCCTATGGATAAAACGGGCCGTCCTAAAAATAGCTGGGCCGTCATAAGGATAGACGAGCCGTTTTATCCATAGGATGAGCCGTTGTATCGATAGACAGCTCGTCTTAAGGATAGACAGACCGTTTTAAGGATAGGCAGGCCAGCTATCGATAAAACGGGCCGTCCTATCCATAGGCAAGCCGTTTTATGGATACGACGAGCCGTCCTATCGATAGGCAGCTCATCCTAAGGATAGACAGGCCGTCATAAGGATAGCTGAGCCAGCTATGGATAAAACGGGCCGTCGTATCCATAGCTGAGGCGTTTTATCGATAGGACGGCTCGTCTGGGAAAAAGAGGCAGGGCCGTGAGGGGTAACGGCCCTGCCCTGAGGGAGAGAACTACTGGCAGGTCGAGAAGGCGTCGGCGTCGCGGATGGGCGCGGGCGTGCTGCCTTCGGGGTTGAAGTAGACCCAGGTGCGGCCGGTATGGGTGTCGCGCACCTTGACAGTGAACTCGGCGTCGGTGACGGCCGCGAGGTCGATCCCGAAGTGACCGTTGACGGCGCAGCCGTTGGACACGTTGAGCAGAAGCTGCGGGGTTCCCTCCGCGGAGAGGGCGAAGAGGCCGGAGCGGACGGCCCCGGGCAGCGCCAGCCGCTTGGCTTCCCGGCCGGATCCCTGCAGGGTCGCCTCGAACCGGCCCCCGTGGAGGCAGAGGGCCCGGGTCTCGTCGCAGGCCGCCGTCGAAGCGTCGGTGGCGCCGGCGGCGATGGCGGAGAAGGGCGAGACGCCGTCGATCCCTTCGGCGCGGACCCGGTAGTGGAAGGTGGCGCCGCCGGGCAGGCCGGTGTCCGTGAAGCGCGTGGTGCCTGCGGGACCCGCCGGCAGCAAGGCGATTTCCTGGAAGGTGCCTCCCGGCTCCCGCCGCTCGATGCGGATCGAGCTGGCCGCGGAGGACTCGTCGGCCCAGGTGAGACGGATTTCACCGGGGGACTGCCCCTGGGCCCGGAGCTGCGTGGGAACGGTGAGACCCGCGTTGCAGCCCGGGCTGTCGTCGTCCTGAATGGTCACGGTCGAGGTGCTGTTGCCCATGGAGGCGCCGGTGGCCTTGCTGAGCTTGACGGCGAAGGTCTCGTTCGGCTCGGGCGCGGTGTCGTTCTTGAGGGGGACCTGGAAGGTCTTGGGGGACTGGTCGCCGCTGGCCCAGCTCAGGGTGCCGTTTTTGGTGGAGAAGTCCTTGCCCGGCTTGGCGGAGCCGGGAGCGGTCGCGATCTTGACCGAGGCGGCGCCGTCGCTGCCGTCCGCGCGCTCCACGGTCACGGTCAAGGTCCCGGCCCCTTCGCTCACGCTGTAGGTGGGCGAGACTTCGAGCTTTCCAGGCCCTTCTCCCCCGCCTCCGCCTCCCCCACCACGGACGATGACGGTGCCGCGCATGCCGGCCGTGGGGCTGCCGTGGACCTGGCAGTGGTAGCCGTAGGTGCCCGGCTCGCTGAAGGTCTTCTGAAAGGTGCCTCGGTCCTCCGGGGGCCCGCTCGTATACGACCCGTCATCGGCCCGGATGTTGTGCGGGATGGAGGTCTCCGACCAGGTCCAGCACACGGCCTCTCCCGGATCGACGGTGATGGCCGACGGAGAGAAGGCAGAGCTGTTGGCGGTGATCGTGATCTTGGCCTGCACGCCCGTACAAGCGGCCGGCGGGTTGGGATCGCCTCCCGACGGATCGTCATAGTCCATCTTGCTGTTCACGACATGATGATGCTGGCCCGCGGCGGCGGAGGTGAGCAGCAAGCCCAGCGCGAGCGCCGGCAGGATCGCTTTACGGATCATGGTCCTTCTCCTCTCTCTTCGATGGGAGCCGCCACGGTTCTCAAAGAGAGCGGGAGCGTGGCGGCGGCTGTGGAGTGAGTACCCTCGAGAGGAGAGAGAGGTTCAATCGTTCATCAAGAGCCCTCCTTCTGGACTTCCACGACCGTTTCGATCTTGTCTCCAATCCGGATCTGGTCCATCACCTCGCCCCCGGCCACGACCTGGCCGAAGATGGTGTAGCCGCCGTCGAGGTGGGGCTGGGGCGAGAGGGTGAGGAAGAACTGGCTGCCGCCCGTGTCGGGACCGGCGAGGGCCATGCCCACCGCGCCGCGGTCATAGCGCAGGCGGTTGATCTCGTCGCGGATGCTGTAGCCCGGGCCGCCGGTGCCGTCCCCCCGCGGGTCGCCGCCCTGGGCCACGAAGTCGGGGACCACGCGGTGGAAGGTGAGGCCGTTGAAGTAGCCCTGGCCGGCGAGGTTGAGGAAGTTGAGGCAGGTCAGGGGAGCTTCGGGGCAGGCGAGGCGCACGGTGACGGTGCCGCGCTGGGTGCGGATCTCGACGGTGCGCGGCCGGCGCGTGCGCTGGACGATCTGGCGGTAGACCTCCAGGCCCCGGGTCTGGCTGCTGGCCGGTTCGAGGCGGGGCACGGGGCGGTCCAGCTTGCCCAGGCTCTCGCCGGCCTCGCGGCGCAGCACGTAGGGACCGGACTTCGCCGCCTGTTCCAGCAGGGCCACGGCGGCCCCCCGCTCCAGCGGCTCGGCCGCGGCGCGCGCCGCCACGGCCCGGACACCCGCGAGCCCCTCTTCTTCCGAAGCCTCGCGGTAGACCCCGGGGAGGGCCGCGGCGAGCTCGGCCAAGGGGGCCACAGGGTGATCGGTGAGCCAGCCGAAGGCGGTGCCGCGCACGGCGGGGTCCGGGTCCTGGAGGGCCTTGCGGGCGACGTCCGCGAGGGTGGCGGCGCCTCCAGCCTTCGGGTCCGCCGCCAGCCAGGCGGTGAGGGCGGCGGCGCGCACGCGGGCGCTGGCGTCCGCGATCAGGTGCTCCAGGAGCTCCCGGCCGGCCGGCAGTCCCAGGGCGCCCGCGGCCTCGGCGGCGCGGGCCTTCAGGGAATCGTCCGGAGAGATCGAGAAGGACGTGGCGAGCTCGGCGGCCCGCGGGTGCTTGCCAGCGGCCAGAGCCAGGAGGGCGAGCCCCCGTTCCCAGGCCTCTCCCCCGGACGTGCGCTCCACGAGGGCCTCGCCGATCTCGGGCGCGGAGACGGCCCAGAGGCCCGCGGCCTCGATCGCACTCGCGCGCACGCCGGGCCGGGGATCGTCCAGAAGTACCCGCAGCCGGGGCGTCCAATCGGCCAAGGCGGTGGCTTTACCGCCCGCCACCAAACCCCGGCTGGAGCGCAGAGCCTGTATGAGCGGACCGGGATCGGCGTCGTCGAGCAGGGGCCGGAGGGCCGCGAGGTCCTGGCTTTCTCCCACGATCCCCAGAGCCCGGGCGGCCCAGGCGCGCACCCGGGGATCGGGATCGGCGAGCAGCTTGCGCAGGGTGGGCAGGGCCTTGGGGAAGGGGTCGCGGGACAGGGCATACGCGGCGCGGGTGTGGAGGGCGGGGTCGGGCAGGGTGAGGCCCCGCTCGGCCAGGGCCACGATGGTCTCCTCCTTGAAGCGGAAGAGGTGGGGAATCAGCCGCGCCCAGCGCTCCTCCTCGGAGAGAGTCAGAAGGGCCTCCAGCACGTCCACCACCCGCACCTTGAGCTTGCCGAGGGCCTCGACGGCCAACACGCCCGTCTCCCTGTCGGGATCGCGCACGGCCACGAAGAGCGCCGCCTGGGCTTCCGGGTCCTCCAACTCGCCTAGGGCGAAGGCCGCCGCCCGGCGCACGGCCGGGTCCTCGTCGATCACCAGGCCTTCGAGGACGCTGCGGCCCTGGCGGTCGGGGATCCTCCCCAGGGCCACCGCGAGATCCTCGCGCAGGGAGGCATCCCCCTTCAGGGCCTGCTGGACGGCGAAGGGGTCATAGCTCTGCCGGTCCACCAGGAGCAGCAGCAGGGCACGCTCTCCGAGGTTCGGGACTTCGAGCACCGGCAAGTCCGCGGCTGTCTTCGGCCTTTGGGAGGCGCAGGCGCACAGCAAAACGAGGGCGAAGCCCATCCCCATTCGTTTAACGTTCATGGCGGGCGATGGTAGCACCCAGAACCCTCACCCCCTGGCCCCCTCTCCCGCCCCCTCCCTCCCGCCCTCACCGGGAGAGGGGGAAAGGGAAGCAGAAACAAGGTCTTTCTCCCTCCTCTCCCGGTGTGCGGGGGGAGGGTATGGCCGGCCGAAGGACGGGGAGGAGAGGAGGGCCGGGGAGGTGAGGGCCTCTGGGGCGGGCAAAGCCCGCCCCACCCCCGAGGGCGGGGCGGCCTCCCGGAACTACGGATATATTTCAACCGTGCCAAACGCGACTTCACCCCGGCTCCACTTCGAGAACGTCCGCCGCCGGTTCGGGCGGCTGTCCGTGCTCGAGGGAGTCTCCGGCACGGTGGAGCCCGGCGGCCTGCTGCTCGTCACCGGACCCAACGGCTCGGGCAAGAGCACGCTCCTGCGCTGCCTGGCCGGCTTGCTTGCGCCCGATGGCGGCACCATTAGTTATTGTGAGAACGGTAGAGACCTGGACGTCTCCGAGCGGCGGCGCAGGATGGGGGTCGTGGCCCCGGATCTGGCCTTCTACTCGGAGCTCACGGTGGAGGAGAACCTGGCCTTCTTCGCCCGGCTGCGGCGGGTGTCCCCCGAGCGGGGTCTCGACGTCCTGCGCCGGATGGAGCTGCCGCTCGACCGGATGGCGGGTGCCCTGTCGTCCGGCATGCGGCAGCGTCTTCGATGGGCCTGGGCGCTCCTCCACTCCCCCCGGCTCCTGCTCCTCGACGAGCCGTTCCAGAACTTCGACGCCCCTGGCGAGCAGGCCGCCCGCGAGCTGCTCGCCGAGCACCTGGCCGGGGGCGGCCTCGCCGTGGTGGCCAACCCTTTCAACCTGGACTTCGATCATGTCCGACGCCTCGACCTGGGCCGCTGAAGCCGTTGCCGTGTTCGTCAAGGAGTGGCGGTGCGAGTTCCGCACCCGCTACGCCCTGAACACGCTGGCGCTCTTCGCCTTCACCACGCTGGTGGTGGTGAGCTTCAGCCTGGGGCCGCTGGGGGTGTCGAAGTCGGAGGGGACGGCCGTGCTGCCGGTGCTGCTGTGGATCATCCTGCTGTTCTCGGTGGCGGCGGGCCTGCCGCGCACGTTCGTGCAGGAAGAGGAGGCGCAGACGGCCATGGCCCTGCGCCTGTCGGCCACGCCCTCGGCCCTGTTCTGCGGCAAGCTCCTCTACAACCTGACCCTGGTGTTCGCCCTGGAGGTGCTGGTCACGCCGGCCTACCTGATCATGACCAGCCTCGGCGTGGACGAGCCCGGGACGCTGGCCCTGGTGCTGGCCGCGGGCGGCTACGGCCTCGCCGTGGGCAGCACGCTGGTGGCCGCCATCATCGCCCAGGCGCGCAGCAAAGGGACGCTCTTTTCCGTGCTCTCGTTCCCGGTCATGCTGCCCCTGCTGGTGCTGGCCGTGGAGCTGACCCAGGCGGCAGTAGCGGGGGCTGGGGACTCGGGCGCGGTGGCCCTGCCCATCCTGCTTCTGTATGATGCCTCCGTAACCGTTGCCGGACTCATGCTCTTCCCGATCGTGTGGAACCCATGAAAACCCTGCTCGCATGGCTGTTGTGGCTCTGGATCTCGCTCTGCATCGTGGGCGCGTTTTTCTACGCTCCCGTGGTGACCCAGGGCTTCCAGACGCCCGGATCGAGCCGCATCCTGTTCTTCCACGTGCCCATGGCCTGGGCATCGTTCCTCGGCTTCATCGCCGCCGCGGTGTGGAGCGTTCGGTACCTTCTGCGCCGCGACCCGCGCCACGACCAGGCCGCGTCCGTGGCCGTCCAGCTCGGGCTGCTGTTCGGCGTGCTGGCCACGGTCACCGGGGCCATGTGGGCGCGCATCGAGTGGGGTGCCTGGTGGAACTGGGACCCGCGCCAGACCTCGATTCTGGCCTCGCTGCTCTTCTATGCCGCCTACCTGGCGCTCCGCCAGTCGGTGGACGAGCCCGAGAAGCGGGCGCGGCTGGCGGCGGCCTATGCCCTGCTGGGCGTGGTGGTGACGCCGTTCCTGTTCTGGATCGTGCCGCGGATCACCTTCTCGCTCCACCCGGACCCGGTGATCAACTCCGCCGGCAAGGTCGACATGGACTCGGCCAACCAGCAGGTGCTCTATGGGAGCGGACTGGGCTTCGCCGCCCTGTTCTTCTGGGTCCACAATCTGCAGTGCCGCGTTCAGGCCCTGTTCGACCGGAAATCCTCAGTGCGGGAGTGATGTTATGGAAAATGATGCCCTCACCTGGGTCGTAGGCGTCAACCTCGTCATCTGGACGGGACTGTTCCTCTACCTGCTCCGCCTCGGCAAAAGGCTGAGGGAGATGGAGAAGAAACCATGAAAAAGAATCGCCTGTACATGTTCGGTGCCGTCCTCCTTCTGGCCTTCGCCGGCTTTTCGTTCTCGGCGTTCAAGGACTCCATGACGCCCTATGTCTCCTACGAGCGCGCCCGCGAGGGCGACCGCATCGTGCAGGTGGCCGGGGCGCTGGAAAAGGGGAGCTCTTCCTACGTCGATACGCAGGAGTCGCTCTTCTTCACCTTGAAGGACCCGAAGAGCAGCGAGATCCTGCGGGTGCGCTACAAGGGCTTGAAGCCGGCCAACTTCGAGGAAGCCATCAGCATCGTGGCCATCGGCCGCTACGATGAGACCGCCAAGGAGTTCGAGGCCGAGAAGCTCCTCGTGAAGTGCCCCAGCAAGTACCAGGGCGCCGAGGTCAAGACGTACAGCTAGGCGGCCGCCGGGCCGCCGAGGATGGCCGCGCGCCGTCCCAAGGAGATTCGGTGGAATACCTCACCAACATGTACCTGCCCGGGGCGCTCGCCCTGTGGTGCGCGGTCCTGTTCTCGATCACGACCCTGTGGGGATATTCCCTGGCCCTCGCCGGCGGCCCGCCGAGCGCCATGACGTTCGCCCGGCGCTCGTACGGGTTCTTCGCCCTGTCGATCGTTCTCGCCTCGGTGGTGCTGTCGCTGCTCCTCATGATCCGGGACTTCCGGATCGAGTACGTCTACCAATACTCGGGGATGGATCTGCCGACCTACTACCAGTTCGCCGCCTTCTGGGCGGGCCAGAAAGGGAGCTTCCTGATCTGGCTCTTCTGGGGAGCGCTCATCGGCCTCCTGGTGCGGCGGACGGCCGGTCCCGGCGAGCCCGCCGTGATGGTGATCTACACCCTGTCGCAGATCGGCCTGCTGCTGATCCTGGTGCGGGAGAACCCGTTCGTCATGCTGGGCAAGACCCCGATGGACGGTACGGGCCTGAACCCCCTGCTCCAGGACAACTGGATGGTGATCCATCCGCCGATCATGTTCATCGGCTACGCCTCGACCGCCATCCCCTTCGCCTTCGCCATGGCCTCTCTCGCGCGGCGGGACTACGACGGCTGGGCCGCGCGCGCCTTCCCCTGGGCTCTCGGCGGCTTCCTGGTGCTCGGCACCGCCATCCTGATGGGGGGCTACTGGGCTTACAAGACCCTGGGCTGGGGCGGCTACTGGGGCTGGGACCCGGTGGAGAACGCCTCGCTGATCCCCTGGATCCTGGGCACGGTGATGATCCACGGCCTGCACATGGAGCGCGCCCAGGGCCGCTACCGCCGGGCCAACTACATCTTCGCCTTCCTGACCTACGTGGCGGTGCTCTACGGCACCTTCCTCACCCGTTCGGGCGTGCTCGCGGACTTCTCGGTCCACAGCTTCGTGGACCTCGGCCTGTCGCGCCACCTGATCGTGTTCATGGCGGTCTTCATCCTGCCCGGCCTCTATCTCATCATCACCCGCTGGAAGCAGATCCCGACCCGGCCGAACGAGGATCCGGCGTTCTTCTCGCGCGGCACGTTCATGGTGCTCTCCACGATCACGCTGACCATCTTGGCCCTGGTGATCACGGTCGGCACGTCGGCGCCCCTCCTCACCGGCTTCCTGAAGGAGCAGGCGCAGGTCGGACCCAGCTTCTACAACAAGGTGAACCTGCCGATCGCACTGCTCCTGGCCTTCCTGCTGTCGCTCGTGCCCTACCTCGCGTGGCGGGGCAACACTCTGCCCGAGGTGGCCCGGAAGATCGTCTGGCCCGGGATCTTCAGCCTGGCCGTGACGGCGGGCGCGGTGGCCTGGAAGGTCGACGACGTGTTCCACCTGATCCTCATCCTGCTCGCGGCCCTGGCGCTCGCGACCAACTTCCAGAAGACGATCGGCAAGATGCGCGGGCCGGGCGGCCTGCGGGCGGGCGGCGGCTACCTCGCGCACGTGGGCGTCGGAGTGATCCTGCTCGGCATCATCGCCTCGTCCGCCTACGACCAGAGCGCCAAGATCACCCTGGTCCAGGGCGTGCCCCGAGAAGCTCGACGGCATGACGCTCACTTTCAAGCGCTTCGTCCCCCGCCAGGGTCCCCACGACAAGGAGCACATGGAGATCGAGGTCGCCCGCCCCGGCCAAGCGCCGTTCATCGTGCGTCCCAAGCTCTTCGTCAACGACCGGACCCGGCAGGTGATGGCGAACCCGGATATCAAGGTCTCGCCGCTCCAGGACTTCTACGTCTCCCCCATCGACTTCGATCCAGGCCAACTTCGGTTGCAGCTCGCCCAGGGCGAGTCCGGCCGGATGGGCGACATGGAGGTCCGCTTCAGCGGCTTCGACCTCCAGGTCCAGGGTAACGCCATGGCCGCCATGGCGGCCGGCCAGCCGGTCACGATCGGCGCCACCCTGGCGGTCACCCGGAACGGCCAGACCACCAACCTGAAGCCTCTCTATCAGCTCGATCCCGCGAGCGGCTCGGTCGCGACTCCGCCCATGCCCCTGCCCGGCGGCGGCGAGATCTTCGTGGCCGGCATCAACCCGTCCGACGGCGCCGTGCAACTGGAGGTCTCTGGCATGGACATCCTTCCCAAGCTCGCCGTGGACGTGACGAGGAAGCCCCTCATCCAGCTCGTCTGGGGCGGCCTCTACATCGTGCTCCTGGGCGGGATCCTCGCGATGGTGCAACGGTTCCGCGAGGTGCGGGTGCGGGAGGCGGCGGGGAAGGTTTAGGCCCGGTTTCCTACGCACCGACCGCCAGCCGGTCGGCCAGCGTATGGGGGAGCCCCGCGCGGTTGATCCGGCGCTGGGCCTCCGCGATGGGATAGTCGAGGCGGTACCAGTGCACGACCCTTCGATTACTGTCGTAGGTCATGTAGGAGGCCCGGGGATCGCGGTCGCGGGGCTGGCCGATCGAGCCCGGGTTGATCAGGTAGCGGCCGTCCGGATCGAGCTTGATCCGGCCGGACGAGCCCCGCAGAGCCCGGACCCCCAGCGTCCGCCCCTCCAGCCAGAAGAGCGACGGGATGTGCGTATGGCCGAAGAAGGTCACCGGCATGTTGAAGCGGGAGAAGATCTCCCAGGCATCCACGTCGGAGAAGACGTAGGTGTCCTCGTCGAGGGGCGAGCCGTGGCAGATGGCCACCTGCTCTTCCACCTGGATGGGGCCCTTGGGCAGGTCCCGCACATAGCGGAGGTTTGCCGGGGTGAGCCGGCCCGTGGTCCACTGCGCGGCCGTGAGCGCCGTCTGATTGAAGTTGCCACCGGAATCGATCCCCGCCACCACCTTGTCGTGGTTGCCCCGCACGGTCCAGAGCCGGGGGCCGAGGCGGCGCACGGCGTCGACCACCTGATTGGGGGCACCGCCGTAGCCGACGAGGTCGCCCAGCACGAGCACCGCGTCGAAGTGCTTGCGCTTGGCCCGCCGCAGGACAGCCTCGAAGGCGTCCCAGTTGGCGTGCATGTCGGAGAGGATCAGGTAGCGCATTCCTATCAGCTCTTTACAATCATCAGGGCGATTCTCGCCGCGATTTCCTCCGGCCCCTCCTTGGGACCTACGTCCATGGTCCTATCCGCCCGGCGGTAGGCCGGGAGCCGCTCGCGGTAGAGCGCGAGGGCCTGCGTCTCGTCCTTGAACAGCGGCCGGTCCGCCTTGCCCCGCCCGCCGATGCGTGCCGCCAGGGTCGCGAAGGCCGGGTTGAGCCAGACCGACAGGCCGTTCGAGTGGATCAGCCGGTAATTCCCCTCGAACACCATCGTACCGCCACCCGTAGCCACCACAACGTCCGGCAGGGCCAGAGTCCCTCGCAGGGCCTCGGCCTCCATCTGCCGGAAGGCGGGCTCGCCTTGCTGCTCAAAGATCTCTCGCACCGTCATCCCCGCCTGCCGCTCGATCTCCTGGTCGAGATCGACGAACGGCACGCCCAGCCTCTGTGCCAGCCGCCGGCCGACCGTGGTCTTGCCCGACCCCATGAAGCCGGTCAGGTAGACGCGCATCCTGCTACAGCAGCCGCGAGCAGCCGGCGGCAATTCGCCCCGACATCATCCCCCTTGCAGACAGCGCCCAACACGGCCGCGGCGTCGGCTCCCGCGGCCAGCACCTCGGCGATATTGCCGATATTGCCCGCGCCGATGCCGCCGATGGCCACCAGCGTCTTGCCCGAATGACCGAGAAGAGCCCGCGCCCGGCGCACGAATTCGAGCCCCACCACCGGGTCGGGCCGCTCCTTGCCAGTGGTCGGGAAGACCGGTCCCACGGCGATCACGTCCACCTCGGGGTCTTCGTTCGCCGCCCGGAGCTGCCGCTCGTCGTGCGTCGAGAGGCCGATCCGTACGTTCCGCCCTACGACAGCCCTAGCCGCGGCGGGGGGCAGGTCCGCCTGACCGAGATGAAGGCCTGCTACAGGGAAGAGTGCCGCGAGGTCAGCCCGGTCGTCCACCCAGAAGCTCGGCGCCGCTGCCTTCGAGGGCACGGCAGCAGGCTTCGAGGGCGCGGTACCAGGCTTCTCCCGAGAGCTTCTTGCCGCGTACCTGGATCCAGCGGATGCCCGCGTCCGCCATCTCCGCCACCGCCTCGGGCAGGGGCCTGGGGGCGAGCGCTTCGGCGTCGGCGATGGCGTAGACCGTTCCTGTCATTTCCCCGTGCCGCGCGATTCCCGCTGGAGGAAGCGCTCCATGAAGCGTGTCGAGAAGCGGCCGGCGGCGAAGTCCGGGTCGCGGAGGATGCGCTTGTGCAGCGGGATGGAGGTGTGGATACCCTCCACCACGAAGAAATCGAGGGCCCGGCACATGCGGGCGATCGCCTGCTCGCGGTTGCGGTCGTGCACGATCAGCTTGGCCACCAGCGAATCGTAGTGGGGCGGGATGACATAGTCCTCGTAGCCGTGCGTGTCCACCCGCGTGCCGGGTCCGCCAGGCAGGTGGAACGTCTTGAGCGGCCCCGGGCTGGGCGCGAAGGTCTCGGGGTTCTCGGCGTTGACCCGGCACTCGATGGAGTGCCCGCGCGGCTTCAGGCCGTTGGGGATCTGGAGCTTCGCGCCGGCCGCCACCTCGATCTGGAGCTTGACGAGGTCGATCCCCGTCACCATCTCCGTCACCGGGTGCTCGACCTGGATGCGGGTGTTCATCTCCATGAAGTAGAAGCGGCCGTCGCTGTCGAGCAGGAACTCGATGGTGCCCGCGTTCTCGTAGCCCACGGCCTCGCACAGCCGCACGGCCGCGGCGCCCATCTCCTCGCGCAGCTCCGGGGTGAGGGCCGGGGAGGGGGACTCCTCGATGAGCTTCTGGTGCCGGCGCTGGATGGAGCACTCGCGCTCGCCCAGGTGGACGGACCGGCCGTGCCGGTCGCCGAAGACCTGGAACTCGATGTGCCGCGGCTCCAGGAGGTACTTCTCGAGGTAGACCGAGCCGTCGCCGAAGGCCCTCTCCGCCTCTTCGCGGGCGGTCGAGAACTGGCCGGCCAGATCCTCCTCGGCGTGGACGATGCGCATGCCCCGCCCGCCGCCGCCGGCCGAGGCCTTGAGGATCACCGGGTAGCCGACCTCGGCGGCGAAGCGCGTGGCCTCTTCCGCATCCTGGAGCGGCTCCTCGCTGCCGGGCAGCACGGGCACGCCCGCGGCTTTCGCGGTCTGGCGGGCCTTGGCCTTGTCGCCCATGAGGCGGATGACCTCGGGGCGCGGGCCGATCCAGGCGAGCTTGCACTCCTCCAGAACCTCGGCGAAGTGGGCGTTCTCGGCCAGGAAGCCATAGCCGGGGTGGACGGCGTCCGCGCCGGTGATCTCGGCGGCCGAGATGATGGCCGAGATGTTCAGGTAGCTCTGCTTGGAGGGCGGCGGACCGATGCAGACGTCCTCGTCCGCGTAGGTCACGTGCAGGCTGTCGCGGTCGGCCGTGCTGTAGACGGCGACCGTCTGGATGCCCAGCTCCTTGCAGGCCTGGATGATGCGGAGGGCGATCTCGCCCCGGTTGGCGATCAGGATCTTCTTGAACATCTGCGGGCTCGCGGCTCTAGCTGGCTAGCTGGTCTTGATGGCGCCTAGCTGGTCTTGATGGCGAATAACGGCTCGCCGAATTCGACCGCCTGCGCGTTCTGCGGGTAGATCTCCGCGATCACCCCGTCGACATCCGATTCGATCTCGTTCATCAGCTTCATGGCTTCGACGATGCAGAGCACCTGGCCCTTCTTCACCCGCGAGCCCACTTCGACGAACGGATCGGAGTCCGGCGACGACGCACGGTAGAAGGTGCCGACGATGGGCGAGGTCAGGATGTGGGTACCCGCCGGCGGACCCGTGGGAGCGGCCGGAGCGGCAGCCGCGGGCGCCGAGGCCATGGCGGATGTGGGAGCCGGTGACGGCACCGGCGTGGATACGTGCGCTGCGGCACTCGCCGCGGCAGGCCCGGCGGGAGCCGCCACGGTCTGCGAGGTCTGCTGGCCGTCGATCTTCAGGCGAAAGCCCGAGCGCTCCAGCTCCATGCCCTGGAGCCGGTTCTGCGCGACCAGCTCGATCAGCTCTTTGATCTGCTCAAAAGTCAGCAAGTGGACGCCCCCCTTCGAAGTCTCCTGGACCCTGGCAGGGGGCCCCCGCGAGGATCAGGAAAGATCCGCCTCCAGGAGCAGACGTGCCCGCCGGAGCTCGAACCGGGCCTTCCCGTGGTTGCCCTCGGGGCCCAGCACGAGAAGCAGATAATAGTCCGAGGCGACGGAGCTTACCATCAGCGTCAACCGATCCGTCGTCACCGAGAGGTGCTGGACCTCTCCGGCGTCCAGCTCGCGGTGGTTGTCGGTGATGGAACGCACCTGGGCGACCAGCTCGGCCGCCAGGACTTCGAGATCGAGATCGGGGTCGGAGCTGAACGACTCGACGGGCATGCCGTCCCGGGCCACCAGCGAGAGGGCGAGAGCCCCCTCGATCCGGTTGCTGATGCGGCTCAATTGGTCAAGAAACATTGCGGTGGTCCCCCCCTCGCAGACGCCGCAGGTATTCGGTGAGCACCCAGGCCTTGCGCGCCCGGAGCTCGGCCTCGCCTCCCTCCTCGCCCGGCTCGTAGCCGGCGAGCAGGTCGCGGCCGCTCAGCGGACGCCGCTCGGCCCGCCGGGCGGCGAGCCTCTCGAGCCCCACCTGGGCGTCGGCGTTGTCCGGCTCGCGGCGCAGGACTTCGTGGAAGATCCTCTCCGCCTCGCCCAGGTGCCCCTGCGACAGGTAGATCTCGCCCAGAGTGGCCGTGGCGGCCGGGCCGGCCGCAGGCACGGCATCCCCGGCGGATACCGGCTCCGGCTCCGGGGTCCAGGGCGCCGGCTCCTCGAAATCGAAGACGGGAAGCGGTTCCGGCTGGAGCTCCTGGACGGGCTGGGCCTCCGCCCAGACCTCGGTCGGCTCGTCCTCGACCGCCTCGACCGGGGGGGCCGGCAGCGGCTCAGGCTCCGCCCAGACGGGCTCGGGCTCGAACACCGCCGGTGCCGGCGGGGGCTCGGCCGGAGTCAGGTCGAGGAGGAAGATGCCCTCGGACCCCAGGTTGTCCAGGTACCGCCGCCGGCTGTCGCGGGAGGCCAGGCCCGGGAAGAGCACGTCCTCGGGCTCCGGCTCCTCCGCCGGCTCGGCGGGCAGGGCTTCGGCGGCGGCCATCGCAGCGGGAACAGCGGGAGTGGCAGGTGCCGCGGTGACCGGGGTAACCGGAGCCGTGGGCGTGTCCAGCTCGAACACGTCGGCGGACGCGCGCCGGGGTGCCGGCAGGCCGAGGTCGAAGATGTCGCCGTCCGGGGCGGGCGGCCCTGGCGGGGCCGCCTGCGCCGCTTGGGAAAACGGACTGCTGTCCGACGCCTGGAACGGGTCCGGCGTCCGGGCCTGCGGGGGTTGTTCCATCGCGCGGAGCCTCCGGCGCAGATCTTCGATTTCGGGGTCGCTGTCGTTCAGCAGAGTGTAGAGGTCGAGCCGCTCGCGAGCCCGCTCGGGCTCGCCGGTGTCGAGATACGCCCGCACCAGCAGCTTGTTGGCCACCATCTGGGTGGCGTCCTGCTTGACCACGCGCTCCAGCACCGTGCGGGACTCCTCGGGCTCGCCGAGCTCCAGGTGGCACCGTCCCTTGGCCACCAGGGCGGAGAGGTAGCCGGGGTGCTCTTTCAGGCCTCGGTCCAGCACGTCGAGCGCCTCCTTGACCCGCCCCTGGTGGCGGTACTCCTCCGCGAGTTGGAGGAAGATGCGCGAAGAGGGGTCGGCCTCCCAGCGGTTGCGGAGCTGGGTCAGGCGGTCGGAGAACGCTCCGTCACTCATCGGGAGACACCTCGGGCCGGGTTTGGACGTGCGGACGAAGCGGAAGTGTCAGCGGACACAGCAAGATGGGCGGCATTATAGCAGGGGTTTACCAGCAGGGGTTTACCAGCAGGGGCTTCCCCGCGGCTCGATAAGGGAGCCGCGGGGAAGTGGGACAACCGGCTACGGAGGGGTGGTGCGAAGGATGGTCACATCGGTCGAACCTTCGAGGAACGTGCCCCCCGAGCTTGAGGGTGTGTTCGCCGAAATTCTGAAGCTCGTGGTAGTGCCCACGAGGTCTGCCGGCGTAAGCATGAGGGTTTTACTGGCCTGGCCTTTGGCGTCCGTGGTTTCCGACGTGGAGTTCCCGAAATCCCCGAGCTGCGATTCGAACGTCACCAAGGCCCCCACGACAGGCAGCCCGCGGGAATTCACCACCGTTGCCGTGACCATGATCGGCCCCGGAGTCGGATCGTCCGCGCGAACCGAGGAGGGGTTCGCCGTGACGCTGATCGCCGTGGCGCCATCGGTGATGATCGTTACCATAGCGGTGGCGGCGGCGCTCGATCCGACGATCGCAGTAACTGTCGCCGTACCCTCCCGGCTCCCTGCGTCCAGGGTCGCGGTGGCCGTACCGTTCGCCCCGATAGTCGGGTTGGCTGGCCGGATGGTGCCCAGCGTAGTCGTCAGGGTGACCCGCTCCCCGCGTGCCACCGGCGTGCCGTCCGAATTGCGGGCGACCACGGTGATCTCCGCCTCTCCTTCGAGGGCCACGGTGCTGGGCGTCACGCTGACGAGCACCGTCGGCCGGGAGGCGTCCGACTGCCCCACCTGCACGGTCGTCATCACCATGGCGTTGCTGGTCATGGCCGTGATCATGACCTCTCCCTGGCGCCCGTCGGCCCTGAACTGGGTCGTGGCCCGGCCGCTGTCGTCCGTGGTCACGATGGACGGGATCGTCCCCCGGTTGGCGGACAGCCGGATCTCCGTACCGGGGTTCAAGGGGTTGCCGTCCGGCTTGCGGCCGACGACGGTGACGGTCGAGCTGCCGTTCAAGCCGATCTGGGAAGGATTGGCACTGATCGTGAGAATCGTGCCGTTGGGGGCGACCGGGGTGGCCTTGTCGCAGCCCAGCACCGGCAGGAGAGACAGCAATACCAGCAAGGAAGAAGCAACTCTATAAATCATAGCGCCCAGTATACGAACCGGGGCTGCCGTCCGTCCAGACGGCAGCCCCGTGAAAAGGAAGGTCGGACAACGACAGAGGAAGCTACGGCACGGTCACCTGCTGCACGATCTCGTCCGAGCCGCCGCCGTTCGCCACCCGGAGACGCACGGCGTAGGTGCCGGCGGCCGGGAAGGAGAACTGCGGGTTGCGCAGGTTGCTGTCGAACGAGCCGTCGTTGGTGAAGTCCCACTGCCACGACGTCGGAGTGCCGGTCGACGCATCCGTGAACTGGACCCGGTGTGTGGCCGCGTCCACCACGAAGAAGCTGAAGGCGGCGGTCGGCGGATCCGGCGGCGGCGGCGGCGGCGGCTCGACGCAGTTGGGGTTCGGCGGCGTGAGCAGGAACCCGTTGCGGAACGTCGAGACGCACCGCGATTCGAGGTCCCGCACGGTGATGTTGATCGACGTCGGGATCATCTGGGTCCCGGCGTTGTTGAGGCCGCAGGGCTGGGTGTTAAAGGTGAAGCCCTGGGGCGGGTAGGGCACGGTGACCTGCAGCGCCGTGTCGGTGGAGCTGGGCAGGACCGTGGCGCTGCTGCCGGTAGCCGGGTCGCCGAAGATCACCTCGGCGCTGCTGGCGTTCAGGTTCCGGCCCAAGATGGTGACGGTCGAGTCCGTGGCGCCGGAGCCCGGGTTGACCCCGGTGATCGTCGGCGTCGGCAGGACGTAGTTGAAGCCTATGTTGGCGGTGTCGCCGTCGCCGGTCTCGATGTTGACCACGCTGATCGAGTCGACCTCGATGAGGCCGTCGGCCGGGCAGGTCGCCGGCAGCACCGCGGGGCTCGTGAGGATCACGATCTCGCGGCCGGAGACGCTCACCACCTGCTGGGCCACGTTGACGTTGGCGTCCTGGAAGTGGAACGACACGGTCACGGGCTCGTCGAAGCCGCTGCCCTGGATGAGCACGCGGGTGCCGCCGGTGACCCCGCCGGAGGCTTGGCTGATGGCGGTGATTTCGACGTTGGTGCCGTACTTGAACTGCTGCGGCCGGACCGTGCTGAAGCCCGAGTTGACGTTGCGGACCAGCACGTCGACCACCTGGTTGGTGAGGTTCTGCCCGAAGCCGTTGGCCGCCGGCGTGCGGACCACGATGCGGTTGGGCGTGACGGACAGGACCTCGGCCTGGATGCCGTTGAAGCTCGTGGCGCTGCCGCCGATACCGAAGAGCACCTGGACGGGCGACACGAAGCCCTGGCCGATGATGGTCACGGTGGTGCCGCCGTCGTTGCCGCCCGAGGTCGGATCGAGGCTGAAGACCTGCGGCTCCTCGATGCCGCCGCCACCCGAGGAGTAGGTGAAGCCCCGGTCGACGGTGTCGGTCTGCGTGTCGGGCTCATTGACGTTGATGGTGACGGCGACGCTGACCGTGGCCGTCTGCCCCACCCCCACCGGGACACCCGCCGCCGCCGCGGACGGCGTGGTGACCACGATGCGGTTGGCCGAGACGGAGCGCACGGTGGCCGCGGCGCCGTTGAACGTCACCCGCACGGGCTGCTCGAAGCCGCCGCCCAGGATGGCCACGTTCTCACCGCCGGCCGAGTTGCCCACGCTGGGCTCGACCGAGGAGACGAAGAAGGTGGCCGGCTCGCCGATGCGGACGTTGGTGGTGCCGGCGGCCTGGGTGGTGCCAAGGTGGCCGCGGCCCGCACGGTGGCGACGCCCGACTCGGTGCCGGCGAACAGCACGGCCTGGGCCTGGCCGTTGATCAGGTCGAGCTCCAGCGACTGAGGGCCGCCCACTGTGCCGAACCCGCCGATGTTGGTGGTCAGCGTCACGTTGGTGAGGTCCGGCGGCGGCTGGCCGTTGTCGGTGCGGCGCACCTGGACCGTGATGTTGCTCGAGCCGTTGCTGCCGGCCGTGATCTCCGCCGGGTTGGCCGTCACCGTGACGGTGTACGCCACGACAGGATCCGGCGGCTTGGGCGTGATGGGCGACGAGCCGCCGCCCGACGGCTCGGTCGGGGACGAGGTGCAGCCCCACACCACGAGCAGGGCGAGCAGTGGCAGCAGAAGGCGGGTCAAGTTCCTGATCGATCTCATGGCAAGACTCCTGCGAACCTCAAGGCCGGACTTCGATTGTAAATCGGGCCGGATCGGAAACGATGTCATCCCCGGAAAGTGTGCGGCCGAATACGCGCATGGACACGTCGAGCACCACGACCGCGGTGCCTGTCTCGCTG
Source organism: uncultured Acidobacteriota bacterium (assembly GCA_963832495.1). Taxonomy (GTDB): domain Bacteria; phylum Acidobacteriota; class Thermoanaerobaculia; order Multivoradales; family UBA5704; genus DATARR01. Next base: position 681,897 of record CAWHUF010000011.1, read on the forward strand.
TCCCTGCCCGTGTCGCGCAGGTCCTTCAGGGGCTGGTTGAACACCTGGTCGCTGGTCAGGAAGGGGATGTTGGTCAGCGTCGTAGTGCCGTTGACCGGCACGAGGCCGAAGACCGACTGCACGTTCGCGGCGGTACCCGGGTGCCGGTGTCGCGGCGCTGGTAACGGATCTCGAGCGTGCGCAGCTCGACGGACTGCAGGTCGCTCGTCGGTACCCGTGGGGTCCTTGGCGATGTTGCGCACGGTGATGTCGTCGATCACGAACGGCGGCGGCTGGCTGTTCAGCGACACCGCGGAGGGCAGGCCGTTGAAGTTGGAGATCGACAGCAGGACGGCGCCCTCGCTGCGGTCGGTGTCGGACCGGCACCCCAGCGAAAGCAGGAGCGGCAGCAGCACGAGCGCGGTCAGGAAATGACGGACAGTTCGATGGTTCTTCATGGGATGGTTCCGCTCCCAGGTCAAATCTTGATGACACGCGGCGTGATGAAGATTAGAAGCTCTTCGTTCTCATCGCTGCGCAGACTTGTTCTTGAACAGGTGGCCGATGATCGGGATGTTGGCCAGGCCGGGGACCCGGTTCTCGGCGTCGTTGGTGGAGACCCGGTAGATGCCGCCGATCACCGCTGTGCCGCCGTCGCGCACCACGAGCCGGGTCCGCGCGTCCTTGGTGGCGATCGGGGCGTTGGCCGCGCCCGGCACCAGGAAGGCGAGCTGCGGCTCGCGCTTGGAGATGTCGATCTCCATCATCACCGTGCCCTCGGCCGTGACCTGGGGCGTGACGTCCAGCCGCAGGGTGGCGTTGATGAACTGCACCGTGACGGTGTTGTTGAGCGATCGTCTGGACGGGGATCTGGAGACCGCTCTGGATCGAGGCCCGCTGGTTGTTGAGGGTCGCCACCTTGGGCGCCGACAGGATCGTTGATCAGGCCCTCGTCTCTCGGCCGCCTGGAGGGCGACGTCGAGCGTGAAGGTGTTGAGCACGTTGCCGAGGCGCAGCGCGAGCTGCCCGTTGTTGCCGCCGACCGGCAGGTTGACGTCGCCGCTGGCCGAGCCGTTGTTGGGGAAGATCAGGCCCGTGGTGTTGCCGTGGGCCGCGTCGGCCACCGCGTCGAAGCCCCAGTCGATGCCGAAGTAGCGGGTGAAGCGCTTGGTCGTCTCGATGATCCGCGCCTCGATCATCACCTGCGGCTCCGGCGAGTCGAGCAGGTCGATCACCGACAGCACCGTGTCCATGTTGGCCGGCAGCTCCTTGATGATCAGGGCGTTCGTCCGCTCGTCCACCATCACGCTGCCGCGCTGCGAGAGCAGGCCCGCCTGGCCCGCTGAGCAGCGACGCGCGACCTCCGGCGGCGTGGGCGTAGCTCAGCCGCTGGTAGACCGTGCGCAGCGGGATCGGCGAGCGCCTTGGCGGCCGCGAGCTGCTGGCGCTCCTGGGCCTCCTGGCGGAGCATCGCGGTCGGCGCGATGCGCATGACGTTGCCGTCGAGCTCGTAGTCCAGGCCGTTGATCTTGAGGATCTGCTCCAGCGCCTGGTCCCAGGGCACGTTCTCCAGCTCGGCCGTCACCTGGCCGCTCACGCCCGGCTGGATGATGATGTTCAGGCCGCTGATCTGGGCGAACGTGCGCAGCACCTCGGTGACGTCGGCGTTGGTGACCTTGAGGTCGATCGGCTCGCCGGTATAGATCCGCTCGGTCTCGCCCACCGACTGGGCTCTCGAAAGTCTGGAGCGGCGAGCCCGGCGTCGGCGTGCTCTGCGTGACGTCGACCGGTGCCGTGCTCGGCCGGGCGGCCGGCTGCGAGCTGGAGATCGGAGGCGCCGGCGGCACCGTGCGCGACGGCGTCACCTGCACCTGCGGCGTCGGGCGGAGGCGTCTGGGCCACCTGGACCGGCGCTTGCGCCGGGCGGGCCTCGGCGTCCTCTGTCTCGATGCCCGAGCTGGACGGCGGATTGCCCTGGGCGAGCGCCAGGTCCGACGGCTGGGAGGCCGCGGGCCGCGGCGGGGCCGGGGCGGCGGGAGACGCGGAAGCCACGGTGCCGACCGGCTTCGGAGCCGGGGCCGCCGTCTGCCGCCGAGGCGCCGTCCTGCCGGGAACGAGATCACCAGGGCGTCCGGCGTGCGCTCGATCACCGGCACGGTCTCCCGGCGCAGGTCGAACACCACGCGCGAGACCGGCTTGGGCGCGGGCTTGAACTGGGCCACCCGCACCCGCTCGACCACGCCGCCGTCCACCGCCAGACTGGAGCGCGGGCTGCGGTTGATCACCCCGTCGAGGTCGATGACGAAGCGGCCGGGGCTCCGACAGGGCGAAGGTCGAGTACGGAAACTCGCCGTCGCCCGGCGATGCGGACCACCGCGCCGCCGTCCGAGGCCAGGACCTCGATCCCGTCGAGCCGCGTGGCCTTCGACTCCGGACGGAGGCGGCGCCACGGTCGGCTGGTCCGGCGTACCCGACCCTGAGGACCCCGCAGATGACGCCGCGGAGGCCGGTGCTGCGGCCGGGGTGGCGGCCGGAGCCCGCCGCGCGGTCTCCTCGCCGAGCGGCTCGAAGGCCAGCTCGGCCGCCCGCCTGCGCCGTCACCGGCATGCAGCTGGATGCGCAGCTTCGTTGCCGTCGGCCGTGATCGAGTGCTCCACCTCCTGGCGGGTCGCGATGACCAGCCGGGTCATCGGCCGGCTGCCCTCCTCGCTCTTCTGCACGGCGAGCGAAGAGACCAGCCCCTCGCGGGGGCGAGGTCCGTCAGCCGCGCACCGGGCCGGCGTTGGGCAGCTCGACGACCACCTGGCCTTCGGCATTGCGGAAGCTGGTCCACACCAGCGGAGCGCTCGCTTCCAGGTCGACGAAGACCTCCGGCGCACCTTCCCGGAGGTCCAAAGAGCGGATCTCGGCGGCCGAGGCAGCCGGCGCCGTCTGGGCTTCGGCCGGCGCTCTGGAAGCCGCCGGGCGACGCCTCGACGACGCGGGCCGGCTTGGAGGCGGTGCAGCCGATCCCCACCGCCACCGTCAGGATCGCCACCGAAGCGACCCAAGGCCGCCAGCCGGCGCTCTGTCTTCTCATGACCACATCTCCCATGGCACTCGCCTCCCTTTCGGGCCTGAAACACCGAACCCGCCTCAAGAGGGGTTCAGGCTTTTGACCACCTCGCGGAACGGCTTCAGGGCGGTCGGATCCTGCACGATCTGTTTGAAGACCACCTCGGTTCGATTGATGCTCACCACGTCGCCGTCGTAGAGCTGGTCCCCTTCCTTCAGCAGATAGCTCTTCTTCTGGTTCGAGGCCTTCACCTGCGCCACGTACCCCTTGGGGGTCCGGAAGATCCCGGTGAGATCGATTTCGTCGATCAGCAGCCCGGGGATGCCCTCGGGCCGCGGCCCCCGCAGCTCCGGCCGGTCCGGAGCCGCGAGCAGCGACTTGAACGGATCGCGCCGGTTGCCCGGGTCGTAGGAGAAGCTGCCTCCGGAGAGCACCTCCTCCTCACCCTGCAGGATCTCGTCGATGTTGCCGAGATCCGGCTCCGCGGGCTCCTCGGCCGGCGGCGCGACACTCCCGGCGGGAGGCTGCGCGGGCGGCTGCGCCGGCTGGGCGAGCGCGCTCCAGACCGTTCCTCCCAGCAGGAGGAGCGCGAGAATCAGGATCGCGGGCTTGATGAAACGGCGCATTACTCAGGTCCTCCCGACGACCCGCCGGAGATCATGCGCTCCGCCGGGCTGGCCCCCGCAGGAGCCGCCCCGGCGCCGCCGGGCGCCGCCGGGTCCGTCCCTGCCGGTGCTTCCGGCTCCGGCTCCTTGTAGACGAACGTCTTGGCCGCGAAACGCGCGCCGATCGTGTGCGCGCTCGCTTGCCGCCGACGGCCGGGCGCGAGGAGATCTCCAGGTCCTCGATGTTGATGATCCGGGAGAACCGGCTGATCCGGTCGAAGAACAGCGCGAGGTTGTGGTACGTCCCCTCGAGCTCGATCTCGATCGGCCACTCGCTGAAGAACTCCTGGTCCGTGAGCTCCCCCGGAGTGAAGCTCTTGAGGGCGAAATCCCCCTGCTCCGTGAGCGAGCGGATCCGGCGCATCAGGTCGGGCGTATTGCGCCGCGCCGGCAGGATGCGCAGCAGCTTGTCGAGCTCCAGCTCGAGCTGGCGCACCTCCTCGCGGAACTTCGGCAGCTCCTGGCGGGCAGCCCGCCCTTCCTGGATCTTGTTCTGCAGCTCGGCGAGCTTCGCCTCCTCCGCCTCGTACTCGTCCACCCGCGGCTGCACGATCCGCCAATATCCGAGCGCGAACAGCACAAGCCCGGCGACCAGCCCCGCGGCCAGGCCGATGTACCAGGGTTTGCCTTCCAATCCTGTCTTGAGCGCCACCGGGCAGCCCTCCTAACCTGACGTCGCCGGTGTGGCGGCGCCCGCGGCAGCCGGCGCTCCGGGGGCTGTGCCCTCGGTGCCGGGCTCCTTCGGCTTGGCGAAGGAGTACTTGAAGTTGATAACGAACCGGTAGACGCCGGCGCCCTCCTGCTGCGTACCCTCGAGCGTCGGCTCCTCGAACTCCGGCACCTTGTCCAGGTTCTCGATGAAGTTGGCCACCGCGTTGGTGTTGAAGGCCCGGCCCTGGATCTCGATCGTGTCGCCCGCCATCCTCATGCGGTCGAGCCACGAGAGCTCCGGCAGGGCGCGCGAGACGTAGTCCATCACCCGCACCGGCCCGCGCTGGTTGGCCTTGAGATCGTTGATGATGCCGATCTTCCTCTCCAGCTCGGCCTTCTTCGCCTTGTAGTCCTCGACCTCCTTGATCACCGCCGCCAGCGCCTCCACCTCGCGCTGCGCCGCGGCGACCTCCTCCTGCTTGGCCTCGAGCTTGTTGTTCTGCATCCAGAGGGCCACGCCGAACACGGCCGCCCACACGATGATGCCGAGCAGCAGCATCCACTGCCCGACGTCCTGGCCCTCGAGCTTCAGGGCCGCGGGCATCTTGGTCTTGCGGACCGCCGCCGGGCGCTTGCCCTCCGACAGGAGATTGATCTTGATCATCGGCTAATCTCCCACCTTGCGGATGCCGAGCCCCACGGCGACGGCCATCATCGGTGCGATCGACCGCAGCCAGTCGCCGTCGAAATCGCTTTCCTTGAACTGGATGTTGCGCAGCGGGTTCATCAGCTCCGTGGGCACCTGGAACCGGTCCCGCAACACCTGCAGCAGGTTCGGCGTCAGCGCGCAGCCGCCCGAGAGCACCAGCTCGTCGACCGGCCCCTCCGACGAGGTCGCCGAGAAGAAGTCGAACGTCTTGCGGATCTCCGACGCCATCTCCGCCGACACCGCGTCGAGCACCGTCCGGGCGTCCGCCGGCGAGTAGCGGTCCACCGACTCGCCCTGCTTCAGCCCCTCGGCCTGCTGGAACGACAGGTTGAACTCCCGCTGCAGCGCCTCCGTGAACTGGTTGCCGCCGAACGAGATGTCGCGCCAGAAGACCGTCCCGCCACGCGCCAGGATGTTGATGTTGGTCACACCCGCGCCCATGTTGATCAGCGCCACGACCTTGCGCGGGTCGAGCTCGTAGTTCGCCTCATACGCGTTCTGCACCGCGAACACGTCGACGTCCACGATGGCCGGCGTCTTGCCCGTCTGGCTGATCACCGACACGTAGTCGTTGACCTTGTCTCGCTTGACCGCCACCAGCAGGACCTCCATGTTGTCCCGCCCCGGCTCGCCGTCGGACAGCACCACGTAGTCCAGGCGCACGTCGTTGATGTCGAAGGGGATGTACTGCTCCGCCTCCCACTGGATCGAGTCCGCCAGCTCCTCCTGCGCCATGGCCGGGAGCTGGATCTTCTTGATGATCACCGAATGGCCCGACAGCGACGTCGCATAGCTCGTCCCCTTGACCTTGGTCTGGTCGTTCAGGCGGTGGATGGCATCCACCACCAGGGACGAGTCCATGATCGAGCCGTCCACGATCGCTTCCGGGGACAGGGGCTCGACACCCAGCCGCTGAAGGGAGAACTCCCCCTTCCGTTCGCGCAGCTCCACCATCTTGATGGCCGAGCTGCCGATGTCGAGGCCTACCACTCCTTTTTTCGCACGGGAGAAGAGCACTTTGAACTCCTCAAAGCCCAACGTTCAAGGCAACTTACGGGTGCTTACTTAAAGCTTCGCTGGAAGCTACCAGAACAAGACACCCGTGTCAAGACGCCAATACATCTATGTCTATATTGTCCAGTGCGGGAACTCTACACCGTGAAATCCGCCGTTGCAAGCCCTGTTTTCGTGAATTTCCCAGATTCCATCAGGGTTTGAGCGCCAGAGGGGTCTTCCCGGCGCCTCCAACCTCGGCGTTGTAACTAAGGAAGGTGTTCCCTGGACGCGATACCCCCAGGTATTGGGGTAGGAGCCAGAATTTCCTGGCAAGGCGGGCGGCAGAAAAAACAGAGGACCAAGGACAGCAAGGACGGCAAGGGACCCCAAAAGCAGGAAGGGCTCCCAGGAGCCGGAATCCTAGACTTTCACACCGGCACCTACCGGATCGAGGATTCCAATCTCTGGGAGCGCTCCCCCGGCCTCACTTGGAGAGGGAGACGGGCTGGAGTCTCCTGTTGTAAAAAAGGGCTCCAGAAGCCGGTCAGGTTGGGGCCTCGGCAGGTTTCCTCGATCTCTCTGAAATCCCAGGAGAGGGGGGACAGGCATACGCAACAGGTCAGGGATCGGTGGGCTGCTGCTCTCTTCCCGTGGCGCCGGCTCGATGACGGGCCATTGAGACTTTTCAAGAGCAAGCGTGGATTGCGTACGAAGCTTGCGAGACTCCTCCAGAGTCTTCTCCAGGGACTGCAGCAAATCTTCTTCCGGTTCTGCCATCAGCGTCTGATCCGGTCCGAGTACATAGCCCATATTCTATAAGCAAAAACTGTGCCGCCGCTTCGCCGGCAAGGCAACCGGCTCGCGCATTCCAGATCGTCCTCAAATACCGGGCGCGTTCCGCCGCCCGCCCGCACCTATCTAGAGACAGGCCCCGCCGGTGCCCAGTTCCGGGCGTCCGGCCAGGCCTCACTCGGAAAAGGAGATCTTCATGAAGCGATTCGGCGTTCTGTGCATGCTGGTGCTCTCTCTGCTCGCCTTCCAGGTGGCGGCCACTCCCGAAGCCTCCAGCTCGTGGGGCTGCGGCAATCAGCCTCCGCAGTGCTTCTTCGGCGGGCCCAACTCCCAGTGCGACGGGATCTGCGGCGGTGTTGGTTATGGAGTCTGCCAGCGGCCCGGCTGCTGCGCGTGCCTGGCCTGAGGCCGGACCCGGACCCGGTCCCCCTCTCGAGGGTCGGCAGCACCTTTGAATAAATGGAGGCATTTCTATTTGCGCACGGGCCTCCGATCGCCAACGACCAAGGAGAACACCGCATGAAGAAGACCACTCGCACCTTCGCCTTCCTCGCCGCCATGGCCCTCTCGGGCCTCGCCGTGTACGCGATCCCGCCGGGCTGGACCTACCAGGGCTGCTGGTCCCCCTACCCGAACTGCGCCGGCGGCAAGCACGCCTACACCGACGCGTCCGGAAACTTCTACCAGTGCAATTCCTGCAGCCAGAGCCCCAGCACCGCCAGCTGCTACCGGTCGGGCAACCTCAACGCCATCGGCTACTGGTGCTCGTAGCGACCTCACCCCAACCCCTCTCCTGAAGGAGAGGGGCTTGGTTTGTTGTTCTCCCCTCTCCTTCAGGAGAGGGGCCGGGGGTGAGGTCGCCGGAGCCGTTCCCGCGTCTGGTGGACCCACTGGTAGAAGGTGGGCAGCGCCAGCAGGGTAAAGAGCGTCGAGGTCACCAGCCCGCCGATCATCACGACCGCCAGGGGCCGCTCGATCTCGGAGCCATGGAGGTTCAGGACGAGCAGCGGCAGCAATCCCAGGATGGCCGTTCCCGCCGTCATCAGCTTGGGCCGGACGCGACCGATCGACGCCTCCCGGAGGGCCTCCTCGAAAGGCCTCCCCTCGGCGATCAGCGAACGGGTCTGGGAGACCAGAACGAGCCCATTCTGCACGGCGATGCCAAAAAGGCCGATCAAGCCCACGAGGGAGGAGACGTTCCAGGTCTCTCCCGCGAGCCAGAGAGCCACGATGCCGCCCACGAAGGCGTCCGGCAGGGTGGCGAGGATCACCATCGTCTCGGCGAACGATCCCAGGGCCAGGTAGAGGAGCACCAGCACGGCGAGCACGGCCACGGCGATGGCGAGGGAGAGTGAGCGCAGGGCGCGCGCCTGGCTTTCGACCCGGCCGCCCACGTCGAAGAAGTAGCCCGTAGGCAGCTTGAGCCCCTCGGCCAGCCGCTCGCGCACCTCGGCAGCCGTGCTCCCCAGATCCCGGCCGGCGACGCTCGCTTCGACGGCGATGCGCCGGCTCCCGGCCTCGCGCTGGATGGAGGCCGGGCCGAAGGTCCTCTCGATCCGGGCGAGCTGGCCCAGGGGGACGCGGGTGCCGTCCCGGCCGTCGATCAGGAGGGAGGTGAGGGCCGCGAGGTCACCCCGGCGGGCGTCCGCGAGCTTCACGACCAGATCGAACCGCCGCTGCCCCACCCATACCTGGGAGACCTCCTCTCCGGCGAGGCCCACGCGCAGGGCGTCGACCACGTCGGCCGGGGCGAGCCCCACCCGGGCCACGGCCTCGCGGTCCACGGTGATACGCACTTGCGGCAGGCCGGTGAGGGTCTCGGCACGGAGGTCCGTGATGCCTTCGATGGGTTCCATCAGCTCCCGGGCCTCCTGGGCCAGGCGGCCGAGGCGGTCGAGATCGGGACCGTAGATCCGCACCTGGAGGTCGGCGGGGGTGCCGCCAAGGCCCTCGTCGATCCTCATCCCGAGAGGCGTGGTGAACAGCACGGCCACGCCCGGGACCTTCTCCAGCCGCTCGCGCATCTCCTCTTCCAGGTCCTCCAGGGGGCGGGAGCGGTTGGGCTCCAGGATCACCAGGACGTCGGAGAGCACGTGGGGCATGGGGTCCTCGGTCCTCTCGGCGCGGCCGGTGCGCCGCACGACTTCCCGCACTTCGGGGAAGCCGCGCAGGACGTCTTCCACGCGGTGGTTGCGGCGATCCACCTCTTCGAGCGAGGCCTCGGGCGGCAGGAGGGTCTGGAGCAGGAGGGCGCCCTCGTCGAGCCGGGGCATGAAGTCGGAGCCGACCCGGAAGGCGAGGAACAGGGCCGGCACGGTGATGGCCAGGGCGAGCACCCGCACGAGCCCCGCGTGGCGCATGCAGCGGTCGAGCAGGGGGGCATAGACGGCTTTGACGCGGCGGATCAGGGCCACGTCCTCTTCCTTCCCAGGAGGCGCGGGGCGGAGGAGCCAGCCCGCGAGCACAGGCACCAGGGTCAGGGCGAGGGCCAGGGAGGCCGCCATGGCCGCCACCACCGCCGCCGCGAGCGGCCGGTACATGCGCCCCTCGATGCCGCTCATGGCGAAGAGCGGGCTGAAGACGGCGATCACGATCAGGGTGGCGAAGGCGATGGGCCGGCCCACCTCGATGGCGGCGGCGAGCACGGTCTCCCGCCTCGATCCAACTCCCTTGGAGACGGTGAGGCGGTGGTAGACGTTCTCGGTGAGGATGATGGCCGCGTCCACCAGCAGGCCCACGGCGATGGCGAGCCCGCCGAGCGTGAGGGTGTTGAGGCCGATGCCGGCCGGCTTCAGGATCAGCCCGGCCAAAGCGATCGAGAGCGGCAGCGTGAGAGTGACGACGAGCGCGGCCCGCAGGTTGCCCAGGAGGAGGAAGAGGACGCCCACCACCAGCACGGCCCCCAGGAGCACGGCCCGGCCCACGCCTCCCAGGGCGGACGACACCAGCTCCGCCTGGTCGTAGAGGACACGCACGCGTACCCCGGGCGGCATGCTCCGCGCGAGGTCGGCCACGGCGGTGCGGACGCCGCGGGAGACCGCCACCGTATCGGCGCCGAACTGCTTGGAGATGCGGCAACTGACGATCTCCTCACGCAGCCCGTGGGCCATGCCGCGGCGCACCGCCGGGGCTTCCCTCACCTCGGCCACCTCGCCCAGGAGCACGGGGGTGGTGTCGCGCACGGCCACCACGGTGGCCCTGAGGTCGCCCACGTTCTCGGCGCGGCCTATGGCGCGCACGGTCCACTCGACCGGCCCCTGGGTCACGAACCCTCCGGCGGCGTTCTCGTTGGAGCGCTTCACGGCCTCCATCACCTCGTTCAGGGTCACTCCGAGGGCCGCCATGCGCTCGGGGTCGAGCTGCACCTGGAACTGGCGCAGGTGCCCGCCCATCACCTCGACGGCGGCCACTCCGGGCACGCCGAGGAGGCGGTTCCTCACCTCGTATTCGGCCAGATCCCGCAGCTCCATGAGGCCGGCGGTCCCCGGCTCGGCCTCGATCACCAGCTCCATGACCTCATTGAGCCGGCCCGTGAGGCTGGAGACCAGGGGGGCGTCCGTGCCAGGGGGAAGATCGCGCGCCACTTGATTGACCCGCTCGGTGACGAGCTGCCGGGAGAGGTAATAGTCGGCGTCGGACTCGAATTCGACGCGGAGGAGCGCCACGCCCGCCTGGGAGCTGGAGCGGATCCGCCGCACCTCGGGCAGTCCCGCGAGGGCCGCTTCGAGGGGGATGGCGACGCCGGTCTCCAGCTCCTCGGCGCCCATGGCCGGGTTCTGGACGAAGACGCTGAAGACCGGGGTTGCGAGGTCGGGGAAGACGTCGCGCTCCAGCTCGTTGAGCCACACCGCGCCGGCCACGGCCGCGGCCAGGGCCAGGAGGACGGTCAGGACGGGCTTGGCGAAGGAAGCGCGGAGGATTTTTTCGATCATGGGGGTCTCTCCTGACATTGCTCGTCATCGTCTCAGCCCGCCCGCCCGAACCCTCACCCCTGGCTCCTAGTGGTGGTGATGCTCCCCGCCGCCTTCCTTCTTCTCGGCCTCGGCGCGCAGCACGAAGGCGCCCTCGACCACGACGCGCTCGCCGGGCTGGAGGCCGGAGAGGACCGCGACCTCGTCGCCGAGATCGCGCCCGCGCTCCACGGGCCTCACCTCGAACTTCCCTCCGCCCTGCGGGCCCTTGGGGAGGAAGACGATCCACTGGTCGTCCATCCTCTGGAGAGCGGTGGCGGGCACGGCCACGACCTTCTCCCCTTCGCCGCCCGTGGCAAGCCACGCCGTGGCGAACATGCCCGGCTTCAACTGCCCGCCCTCGTTCGGCAGGACGATGCGGACGGGCACGGTGCGCGAGTGGGGGTCCACCTCCCGGCCCACCCAGTCGACGGTCCCCTGGAGCTTGCGGCCCGGCATGGCCGCGAGCGCGATTTCGGCAGGCGAGCCGGCGCGCACGCGGAGGGCGTCGCCCTCGGGCGACTGCACCACCAGCCAGAGGCGCGAGAGGTCGCCGATCCGGAACAGAGTCTTGGAGGGATCGGCCATCTGCCCCTGAACCGCCATGCGCTCCAGCACCGTCCCGGAGATGGGGGAGAGCAGGGCGAATCCCGAGAGGTCCCGGCCCCCTGCCCCCACTCCCAGGGCGGAGACGGCCGCTTCGGCCGCCCGCAGCTCGGCCTCGGCCTCGGCGGCGCCGGCTTCGGCCCGCTGGAGCTCGCCGCGGGAGACGATCCGCTCCTCGGCGAGCCCGCGTTTCCTCTCCACCGTCTTCCTGGCCAGATCCGCACGGGCCTGGGCGGCGGTGCGCTGGGCCCGCGCCTGCCCCAGCTCCACGCTCTGCAGCTCCGCGAGCGGCTGGCCCCGGCGCACGTACTGTCCCGGGCTCGCGATCAGGCGCACGACCCGGGCGGGGATGGGCGCTCCCGCTTCCGCGTAGGCCCCCTCGTCCACCTTTAGCTCACCCAGGGCGGTCACCCCTTCCCCGCCCGGACGCAGCTCGGCGGGAAAGGTGGTGAGCTTGAGATCGCGGAGAACCTCGGCGTCCACGGTGAGCATCCCCTCCTCTTCCTCACCGGCCATGGCCTCGCCTTCGGCGTGCTCCTCCCCGGCGGCCTCTTCGGAATGACCGGCCTCTTCTCCCTTCATCTCCGCCTTCTCTCCCCCTCCGCAGGCCACGATCGGGACAACCAGGGGAAAGAGCAGAGCGATCCAAAGAATCCAGGTTCTCGTCGTCATGGCAGGGCTCCGGCGGCCGCCTCCAGCTCGAAGCGGGTCAGAGACGCTTCGAAGAGACGGTCCAGGTAGGCGAGGCGGGTTTCCAGGATTTCGCGGCGGACCAGGAGGAGCTCCCCCAGATCGATTTCCCCCGCTTCGAAGCTTTTGAGGGCGAGAGATTCGTTGTCTTCCAGAGCGGGAAGGGCCGTCCTCTCCAGCTCGCGGGCGGCTTCCAGGCGGCGCTCCAGAGCCGCATACCGGCCCCGCACCTCCGCGTCCGCCGCCGCGCGGGCCGTGGCGAGCGCCTGCCGGAGGGCGGCGGCCCGGGCCTCGCCGGCCGCGACCGTCTCCTCGCCGCGGTTGTGGAGGGGGAGGCTCACGACGACGCCCGCCGTCACGATCTCGGCGTCCTCCTCTCTGCCGACGCCTCCCCGCACTCCCCACTCCGGACGGGCCAGGGCCTGGCCCAGCAGGATCCCGGCTTCCGCCTCGCGCAGCTCGGCCGCCAGGGCCCGCAGGTCCGGCCGCTGGCCGATCCGTGCCAGGAGCGCCTCCAGATCCAGGGGAGGACGGGGATTGAGATCGCCCCGGACCTCGACGGTCTCTCCCAGGCTCAACCCGAGCAGGGCCTTGAGCTCGGCCAGGACCGCGCTCGCCGATGCCTCCGCCACGCTCAGATCGGCCCGGGCGCCCGCGGCCACGATGCGCGCCCGGTTCAGCTCCAGGGCCGTGGCCTCGCCGGCCTCGTACCGCCGCTCTGTGGCGGCCAGCAGCCCATCCGCGGCCTCGCGGCTCCTCCTCAGCAGCGCGATCCGGTCCTGCTCCATCCGGGCGCGGACGAACGCCGTCCAGACGTCCCGCAGGAGCTGGCGGCGGGCCTCGTCCAGATCCGCCTCGGCCCGTTCCAGGGTGGCCTGGGTGCCGGCGAGCCGGGCGGAGCGCCGCCGTCCGGAATCGAGCCCCTGGGTCACGGAAGCCTCGAAATCGAGGGACGTGCCATCCGCGAACCGGGGTCCGCTCTCCACTTCCAGCACCGGGTTCTCCTGGAACCGGCGCCCGGCCTGGGCCTGCCGTGCCCGGGCCTCCTCGATCCGTCCTCTCGCCAGGGCGATGCCGGCGCCCCGCTCTCGGGCGAGGGCCAGCGCATCCTCCAGCGTCAGAGAGCGCTCCTGCCCCAGCACGGGAGCCGCGAAAAGGAGAACAACAGCCCATCGAAGTCTCATCGGTCACCTCGCAAAGCATGGTCCGCCGCCACGCCTCAGGGCGTGCGGGTCACAAGAAGATGTGAGGACGGAGCTAGATCGAGGCTTTCGGGACGTGGAAGACGTCGCGGGGGCTCATGGAGAGGCAGCCGCCTTCCGACGGGTCCAGGGCGAGACCGGACCTCGCGGGACCGGAATCCCCCCAGGCCGAAGCCGCCAGGACAGAGAGCCCATGAGCGCAGCAGGAACAGCAGGAGGGAGGGCAGCAGTCCGCCGAGGATTCCCAGAGGCAGTCCGTGCACGAATCCGCCAGGGCCGCCAGAGGCAGCAGCAGGGCCAGGACGGCCAACAGGACGGCGAGGCGGAGCACGGACCGGCGCACGGCAGCATCTTAACTCATTTGAAATCGCGGGCCACGCGTCTCCCCCTCACCCCCCGCAGGCACCTTAGGGGAGAGGGACGCGACCGCCGCGTCCAGACCTGAAGCAAAGACGAACAAAGGAGACCTTCATGAAGTCACGCCTGATCCGCACTTTCGGCTTCGCCGCCGCCCTGACCCTCTCCGCCCTCGCCCTCTATGCCGCCCCGCTCCCGCCGGGCTCGAGCTACGCGGGCTGCTGGTCCCCCTACCCGAACTGCGCCGGCGGCAAGCATGCCTACGTCGACCCCTCCGGAAACTTCTGGCAGTGCAATTCCTGCAACCAGGCCCCCAGCACCGCCAGTTGCTACCAGTCGGGCAACCTCAACCGCATCGGCTACTGGTGCGGCGTCGCCTCGTAGGACCTTGTCAATCTGGATTTGACCTGTAGGAGAGCGGTCTTTGCGGCCCGAAGGGTCGCGAGAATCCAGCCCGGGGCTGAGGCCGAAGGCCGATGCCCTGGGTCAACTCCCTGCAGAGCCGCTTTTAGGGTCGGCGGGCTTTCCAAAAGGGTCGGTCTGCTTTCCCGAAGGGTCGGCCTGCTTTACATTCCGGTCGGTCTGCTTTCCCGTAGGGTCGGCAGGCTTTCCAATTGGGTCGGTCTGCTTTCCAAAAGGGTCTCCGGGGCTTCCGCCGGGCTTAAAAGTGCCTCCGCCGGGGTTGACGGGGCTTGCGGAGGCCGCGCCGGCGAGCCCGGGGGCGTGACGGCGTCACGCCCCCGATCCTCCCGCAACCGGCCCTACTGGCAAAGGATCAACCCAGCATCGCAGAACAGGTCGCAGTGCCGCGTCGGCAGTTGCGAGGAGCAAAGCAGGCCCAGGTGCTTGTGCTGTTTGCCCCTGTAGGGCGCCGACGACTTCAGTGTTTCGGGGCCGGAGCCACACATCGTCGAATTCACCACCGCTCCGCCGTTGCCACAACTGCCGCCGCTCGTGAACGGGACGCAGACCTGAACGCTGCCCTGACAGGTGCCGCCCGCTCCCGTGGCCGTAAAGGAGATCGTGTAGACCGGCCGTCGCCCAGGGAGCCGCGCTCGGCCCGCAGATTGGCGGTCGCCGTGCCGAGGCCCGTCCCGTCCGGACAGGTATTGCCGTCGCCGAGGCCCTCGGTCGGCTCGTCCTGGAAGATGCCGGTCACCGAGATCGTCAATGCACCACTGATGCCCGAGATCTGGACCGGCACCAGCTTGTGGTTGGGCGGCCAGATCCGGTTCGGGCTGACCACGGCGGTCGAGCAATTCGGCGGCGTTGTTTCCCAGATGCAGCTTCTTGAGGATGCGCTCCCGGTAGGTGCTGACGGTGGATTCCGAGATGCAGAGCTGCTGGCCGATCTCGCGCAACGAGCTGCCGTGGGCGAGGCGGCGCATCACCTCGAATTCGCGGCTGGAGAGATGCTCATGGAGGGGGCGGTCGTCCGGCGCCTGGAGCACGCTGAACAGCAGCCCCGAGAGCTCGGCCATGATGTAGTGGCCCCCGGCGGCCACCTTGCGCACCGCCTTGATCAGCTCGCCGGGCGGGCAGTCCTTCGTGAGATAGCCGGAGGCGCCGTGCTTCAGGGCCCGGACGACAAAGGTTTCCTCGGCATAGACGCTGAAGATCAACACCGGCAGCTTGGGATGCCGGCTCTTGAGATCCTCGAGGATCTCGAAGCCGCTGCGCCCCGGCAGGCCCAGGTCCAGGAGCGCCAGGCTCCAGGCACCGTCCTGCACCTGTTCGAGAGCCGCCTCGCCGTACGCCGCTCCTTCGACCAGGATGTCTGGAGCCTCGAGGATGTCCCGGACGCCCATCCGCAGGGCAGGATGGCCGTCGACGACCAGCACTCGGATCATTAAAGCACCCTCACTCGCGTCTCCATCTTTAGGAAAGTATATGCTAATGGTAACTGATTTTGCAGGATGGACGGGCCCGATGTCAACAAAACTGGGAAAATGGCGGCCTCGCATCCTCTCTAGGGAGGATGCAGACCTCCGGATCTTCATTGAGGCAGAGGGGTGGTTTATTTTAGCGTAAATTATATATAATGAATTCTTGAGCATGCCTCCCGCGCGGGGCTCGCTCCTCCGGGCTTCCAGCGGGGGGGCTCACAGCTATAAGGAGGATCGAACATGCGCGTCTGGATCTGTACCTCGTTCGCGTTCGCCGCCCTTATCCTGCTGGCCGCTCCGGCCATGGCACAGACCTGTAACGGAGTGCCCTACAACCCGAGCTTCGACATCTGCTGCAACGGGGTCCTGTCTCCCAAGGGGGTAAACAACGCCTGTTGCAACACCCAGCCCTACAACACCAACTCCAGCATCTGCTGCAACGGGGTCCTGTCGCCCAAGGGGACGAGCAACGCCTGTTGCAATACCCAGCCCTACAACACCAGCGTCAGCATCTGCTGCGGCGGAATCCTGTCCCCCAAGGGGACGAGCAACGCCTGCTGCGGCACCCAGCCCTACAACACCAGTGTCAGCATCTGCTGCAACGGGGTTCTGTCGCCCAAGGGGACGAGCAACGCCTGTTGCAATACCCAGCCCTACAACACCAACGTCAGCATCTGCTGCGGCGGGGTCCTGTCGCCCAAGGGGACGAACAACGCCTGCTGCGGCAGCCAGCCTTACAGCACCAGCGTCAGCCAGTGCTGCCCGGGCAACATCCTCCGCCCCCGGTTCTCGTCCTGCTGACGTGGGAAACCCCGGGCTCGGCCCAGGCCGGGCCCGGGGAGGGGACGGTCGCATTGCGCTCTCCGCGGACCCAACGTAATATGGGGCGTAACACCCCAAGTGCAAGCTTCGATCTCCCAGGGTGGGAGCTGCTTTTGGATTTGATGAGGCGCGAGAGATGGGAGAAGTTGCAATTCAATTTCGGCCAGGCTCGGTGTCTCACCTCTCCCGCTGGGAGGTGAGCGGCGAGTTGGAGATGGCAGAGGACGGCCTGCCCGGGCTGACGCTCCGCCACCTGATCGAATGGGCCATGCGAGGCCGGCAGACCTGTACCCTCAGGGTGACCTCGCGAGGGCGGACGGGAGTCCTGTCGTTCGCGGATGGCAGGATCCGGAGCGCCGAGACCGGGGACCGTGACGGGAGCCGGGCCGCCACGGAAATCCTGAGCTGGGAGGACGTGCACGTCGATCTGGTCCGCTCGGCGGTGGCCGCGCCGGCGGCGAGGGGAGGGAGCCTGCAAGAGCTGATCGACCGTTTCTGTGATGAGGCCGAGGGGTTCATCGCGACCAGCGTCGTGCGCAGGAAGGACCGTTCCCTGGTCGGCGGACGCTCCGTGGACGCCCGTCTCGATCCCATGGCGGCCGCCGGTTTCGCAGGGATCGTCGAGAGCCATCTCGCGGCGGTCGAGCAACTCGGCATGGGCTCGGTCTGGGGAGAGACCGAGGACATCCTGATCACGACCGCCAAGGCCTATCTGCTGATCCGGCTCCTGGGAGACGGCCACTACCACTGGCTCGCCGTGTCGAGCGAAGCGAACCTGGCGCTCTGCCGCCTGCTGATGCGGAGCCACGAGCCGTTCCTGCTGAGCGCGCTGGCGGACCTCGGCGAGATCCGGGGCGTCTGAGAGGCGCTCGGCCCTCAGTCTCTCAGGTGCTGGCCCACGAGCCAGGCCATCAGGGCCACGGGATCGTCGGTCTCGCCCTCGCCGGCCGGCAGGATCCCCAGCCTCCGCAGCTCTCGAGCCCGGCCGACCGCCAGGCGGACGGCGAATACGAACGTCTCCCGGATCCCTGCGTTTTCCGTCGCCACCGATTCCACCAGGTTGAGGCCGTCGAGGCCGAGCACGTCGCCCAGGGCCGGCAGCGGCAGGGCATCCGGCAGGTCGCGATGGTTCGCCTGCACGATCACCTCAGGCCGGGGGAAGGGCATTGACTCCAGAAGCTCCCTCAGGCCGCGCAGGTGCGCCGCCGCACCGGGCAGGTGCTCGGGCGTGCTGTTGGTGACGAAGACGACGGCGTCCGCTTCGGCGAGCAGAGCGTGGCGCCTCGCGGCCAGCTCCCGCTGGCCGGGGACGCTGAGGATCTGGCAGCGGATGGGGACGCCGTCGAACGTGCCGCCCGTGTACTCCAGCCAATCGAAATAAAGGGTGCGCCCCCCCGCCTCCCCGGGCGAGACGACCCCGCGCGCCATGCCGTTCGCGAGCGCGCAGAGACTCGTCGTCTTGCCCGAGTGCGGCGGCCCATCGTAGACCAGCCGAATGACCAGGGCGTCCCGTTCCGGGGTCAGCCGTGCCATGCGGGTGGGCTCAGAGGGTGATGTCTTTTTCGGCGTCGGCCAGGACGTGGCGTGCCATGGCCAGATTGGCCCGCCCCTTGTCGAGCACCAGGTAGAGGAAAAGGGCCTCATTGGTCCGGAGCAACCGGATGAGGTGGTACTGGCGGCCGAGGGTGATCAGGATGTCTTCGATAGAGTCCTTGAGGTCGAGAGACTTGATGGCCTTGCGCTTGGCCCGCACCACTTCGGTGTTGGCGGCCGCGGCGACCTCGAGATTGAACGTGGCTCCACCTCCCGCCTGCGCCAACACCATGCCGCTGCTGCTGTCCGCCAGACAGCACCCGATGGTGCCGTCGATCTCCATCAACCGGTCCAAGCTTGCCTTGGCATTGCCCACGTCGGATTCCTCCCTATTCAGAATGGATTGATTCAATGGTTTGGAGCCTTCTGAGCTCCAGAACCTTTTAACCCGTTCCGCGACCTTAGAGGAGGAATCTTACGAAGAAGATTACAAAACGCGGCGGGAGGACGCGCCAGCCGCCGCTCCCCACTGGCCCGCGGCTTGCACTTTTCAAGAACGCTGTGCAGGCGGCGGAGCGGAGAGGGATCCCACGGGTCTTTTCAACCTCGTTCGAGGTGAGGTGGATTGCGTGCGCGGGCGCGCTGGTGCTCGCCGGCTGCGGCGGTCCGCAATCGGCCCTGGACCCCGCGGGGCGCGGCGCCGAGACCATCGCCCGGCTTTTCTGGTGGATGGCCGCGGGGGGCGCGGCCGTCTGGCTCGCCGTGGCCGGCCTCGCCGTCTACGCCTTCCATGTCCAGCCCGGTCCGCACCAAAAGCAGAACGCGCTCCTGATCATCGGCGGCGGCGCCGTGGTTCCGACCCTGGTGCTGGCGGTGCTCCTCTCCTTCGGTCTCGCCGAGATGCCGCGCCTGCTGGCTCCGGCGCCGGAGGGGAGCCTTCAGATCGCCGTCACCGGAGAGCAGTGGTGGTGGCGGGTCCGCTACCTGCCGCCGGGCCGCGCGCCGGTCGAGCTCGCGAACGAGATCCGCCTGCCGGTGGGCGAGCCCGTGCGAGTTTCATCCTGGAGAGCCCCGACGTCATCCACTCCTTCTGGGTCCCCTCCCTCGGCGGCAAGATGGACATGATCCCGGGCCGCGTGACCCGGCTCACCCTGGAGCCGACGAGGACCGGCACCTTCCGGGGCGTCTGCGCCGAGTACTGCGGGACATCTCACGCCCTGATGAATTTCCACGTCGTGGTGCAGGAGAAGGAGGACTTCGCGCGCTGGCTGGAGCGCCAGGGCACGGCCGCGCGGGTGTCTGCCGGGGCTGCCGGGGCCACCGGGACGCTCGCCGCCCGCGGCCGGGAGCTGTTCCTCGCCAACGGTTGCGGCGCGTGCCACGCGGTCCGCGGCACTCCGGCCGACGGCGTGGTGGGACCGGACCTGACGCACGTCGGCAGCCGGCTGAGCCTGGGCGCCGGCATCCTGCGCAACGAGCCCGGCGGCTTCCGGCGCTGGATCGCCAGCCCGGAGCATGTAAAACCGGGCGCCCTCATGCCGGCTTTCGGCATGCTGCCGCCCGGCGAGCTGCGGGCTCTGGCGGCCTATCTGGAGAGCCTGGAATGACCGACCACCGGATCGACCACCGGGATAACCACCGAAATAATCGAGACCCCGAGCCTCTCCCCGCCGCGCCGCCAGAGCACGTACAGCGTGGCCAGGAGGAACGGCTGCTGAAGGCGTGGAAGATCCCGGAGGGCTGGCGCTACTGGTCGGCGGTCAACAACGCGGACGTCGGCATCTGGTACACGGCGGCCGCCTTCTTCTTCTTCCTCTTCGGCGGCGTGCTGGCGCTGCTGATGCGCATCCAGCTCGCCGTGCCCGGCAACGACTTCCTCTCCGCCGAACTCTACAACCAGATCTTCACGCTGCACGGCTCGGTGATGATGTTCCTCTTCGCGGTCCCGATCTTCGAGGCGTTTTCGATCTACGTCCTGCCGCAGATGCTGGGCGCGCGCGACCTGCCCTTTCCGCGGCTGTCGGCCTTCGGCTTCTGGTGCTTCGTGCTCGGCGGCGTGTTCCTCTGCGGCTCGATCTTCTTCGACGCCGCGCCGCAGCGGCGGCTGGTTCATGTATCCGCCGCTGACGATCCAGCTACCAGCCCGGCATCGGCGCGGACATCTGGCTGCTCGGGCTTCTCGTTCATCGAGGTCGCGGCGATCGCCGCCGCGGTGGAGCTGATCGTCGGCGTGCTCAAGTGCCGGCCGCCGGGCATGCGGATCAACCTGATCCCGCTCTACGCCTGGTACATGCTGGTGGCGGCGGCGATGGTGCTCTTCGCCTTTCCGCCGCTCATCGCCGGCAGCCTGCTGCTGGAGATCGAGCGCGCCTTCCACTGGCCCTTCTTCGATCCCGCGCGCGGCGGCGATCCGCTGCTCTGGCAGCACCTGTTCTGGATCTTCGGCCACCCGGAGGTCTACATCATCTTCCTGCCGTCGGTCGCCCTGGTCGCGATGATCGTGCCGACGTTCGCGCGCACGCCGATCGTCGGCTACGGCTGGATCGTGCTGGCGGCGGTCGGCACCGGCTTCCTGAGCTTCGGGCTGTGGGTCCACCACATGTTCACGACGGGGCTGCCGGGCATCTCGCTCGGCCTGTTCTCCGCCGCGTCGCCAGGCGGTGGCGATTCCGACCGGCGTGCAGATCTTCTGCTTCATCGCCACGCTGCTGGCGGGGCGCGTCACGCGGTCGGTTCCGATGCTCTTCGTCTTCGGCGGCCTGGCGACGTTCGTGATCGGCGGGCTGACCGGCGTGATGGTGGCGCTCGCGCCGTTCGATTTCCAGGCGCACGACACGTACTTCATCGTCGGGCACCTGCACTCCGTGCTGATCGGCGGGACCATCTTCCCGATCGTCGCCGGGTTCTACTACTTCTTCCCGCTGGTGAACGGCAAGAAGCTTTCCGACCGGCTGGGGCGGATCGCGTTCTGGCTGATGCTTCATCGGCTTCAACGTCACGTTCCTGCCGATGCACCTGACGGGGCTGCGCGGCATGCCGCGGCGGGTCTTCACCTACCCGGCGGACTCGGGCTTCGACGCGCTCAACCTCGTCTCCAGCATCGGCGCCTTCATCCTGGCGGCGGGCCTTGTCGTGATCGTGGTGGACATCTTCCGTCCGAAAAGAAAGCAGCCGGCTTCCGAAACGGAATCCGTGGGGCGCCGGCACGCTGGAATGGCTGGCCGAGATGCCCGCGGGCAAGCCGTGGGGCGTGCGCTCGATTCCCGAGATCGACAGCCGCTATCCGCTGTGGGACCAGCCGAATTTCATGCGCGACGTGGACGAAGGCCGGTTCTATCTGCCCGATGCCGAGGAAGGGAAGCGCGAGACGCTGGTCACCACCGTCATCGACGCGCAGCCGGTGCAGTGCCTGCGGGTCTCGGGGCCGACGCTTCGTCGCCTTCTGGGCGGCGATGTTCACCGGCGGCATCTTCATCTTCTCGACGTATCACTGGTGGTGGCCGGCGGCCGCGAGTGGCGTGCTGGCGCTCGGCGCCATCCTCGTCTGGCTGTGGACCGGCACGGCGAAGATCCCCGAGAAGGAGGAGAAGGACGTCGGGCTCGGCCTGACCTTGCCGCTCTATGTCTCGGGATCGCAGTCGGTCGGCTGGTGGGCGATGTTCATCACGATGCTCGGCGACATCACCGCCTTCGTCTGCCTCGTCTTCGGCTATTTCTTCTACTGGACGATCCACGAGGACTTTCCGCCCGATCCCCATCCGGGTCCGGGCGTCTTCTGGCCCGCGGTGGCCGGCGCCCTCCTGCTCGGCTCCTGGGCCCTGACGCTGCTCGCCCGGCGCTGGAACCGGCGCGACCGCCCGGCCTTCTTCTACTCCGCGCTGCTGTCCGCCGCCGCCCTGGCCGTGGCCGGCGGCGGCGCGCTCCTCGCCGGCCCCTGGCTCTCCGGCCTCGACCCGGAGAGTCACGTCTATCCCGCGATCGTCTGGATCCTGGTGATCTGGACGGCCATCCACGTCGCCGTCGGAGTGATCATGCAGCTCTACTGCGTGGCGCGGCGGCTCGCCGGACGCATGACCGCGCGCCACGACATCGACATCGCCAACGTCGCGCTCTACTGGCACTTCACGGCCCTGATGACCGCCATCACGGTCGCCGTGATCGCCGGATTCCCTCTGGTTTCATGAGGCCAATGCAAGGGAACAATACCGTGACCGACGATCTGCCTGAAAAGAACGAGAGCCTCTGGCTCCTCACCGTTTCGCCGGTGATCTGGTCCGCTGCACTTCCTGCTGTCCTACCTAACGGCCGCGGTCTGGTGCGCGAAGCTGGCGGGTCCCGGCGGCTCTCTCGGAGGTGCGCGGACGGCGATCGCCGTCTACACGGCCGTCGCGCTGATCGGCATCGCGATCATCGGCTGGCTCGGCTTCCGCCGGCACAGTTACAGCGAATATGGCGACGCCGAGACGCCGCACGACTTCGACAGCCCGGAGGACCGTCACCGGTTCCTTGGGTTCGCCACCCTGCTGCTCTCGGCCCTGAGCGCCGTGGGCACCGTGTACGTGGCCCTGGCCGCCGTTTTCATTGGGACCTGCCACTGAGGGGAGCTGCCACTGATGCGCCGTGCCCTGCTCATCCTCGGAGCCCTGACGCTCGCCGCCGCCTGGCTGGGGCCGCTGCCGCGGCTCGCACAAGGGGCTTTCTTCGCCCACATGACCATGCACATGGGAGTCGTGGCCGTGGCGGCTCCCCTCCTCGCGCTGGGGATCGTCGGCAGCCGGCTCGATCCCGTGCGCAGCGCTCCCCGGCTGTTCTCCCCGGTCCCCGCCTCCATCCTGGAGCTCGTCGTGGTCTGGGCCTGGCACGCGCCGGCTCTGCACCACGCGGCGCGCCACAGCGAGGCGGGTCTGGTCGCCGAGCAGGGGACATTCCTCCTCTCCGGTCTCCTCGTCTGGCTGTCCGCCTTCGGCGGCGATCCCGGGGGGCGGGGACCCCGGACCGGAGCCGGCGTCATCGGTCTCCTGCTCACCTCCATGCACATGACGCTGCTGGGGGCGCTGCTCGCCCTCGCTCCGCGCCCGCTCTACGCGCATACCCACGGCCTCTTCGGCTTGACGCCGCTCGAAGACCAGCACCTGGGCGGGGCGATCATGCTCCTCGTGGGCGGCCTTTCCTACCTGCTCGGCGGTCTCTGGCTGGTGGCCGGGTTGCTGAAGAGGCCGGTGCTTCAGACTGGAGGAAGGGCGTGATGCGGCGGCTCGCGACCATGCTCCTCGCCGCCACCGCCACCTTGGTGGCGCTGCTCTCTCCACGGCGACGCCCCGCGGAGGCTCCCCTTTCCGGCAAGAGGGCGGGTCTGAAACGCTGGCTGATCGAGATCGCGGTGATCCTCACCGTCTTCGCGGCCGGCGGCTTCCTCGTGGCCGCATCGGGAATCGTCCCGATCAAGGCCAGCGGCGGCCACTGGCGGATCACCGAGTGGTTCCTGCACTTCTCCATGAAGCGGTCGATCGCCACCCATACCCTGGGATTGAAGGCGCCGCCGCTCGACGATCCGGCCCTGGTGCTGCGGGGCGCCGGCGCCTACGAGACCGGCTGCCGTCCCTGCCACGGCAGCCCGGACCTCCCCCACCCGAGAATCGCGCAATGGATGCTGCCTCCCCCGCCGTACCTCCCGCCGGAGATCTCCGAGTGGGACCCCGGGGAGCTCTTCTACGTCGTCAAGCACGGCGTCAAGCTCACCGGCATGCCCGCCTGGCCGGCGCAGCAGCGCGACGACGAGGTCTGGGCGATCGTGGCCTTCCTGCTCGCCTTTCCGGAGCTGGACGCCGAGAGATACCGGCGGCTCGTGCATGGCGACGCCCCGGCGGCGGGCGCTGCGCCGATCCAGGATCTGCTGGGGCCGGCGAGCCCGCCCCGGGCGGTCCTCTTGACCTGCGGGCGCTGCCACGGCCTGGACGGCCACGGCCGGGGCGCCTTTCCCCGTCTCGCCGGCCAACGCCCCGCCTACCTCCACGCCGCCCTTCAAGCCTACGCCCGCGGGAAGCGCCACAGCGGCATCATGGAGCCCGTCGCCGCCGCCCTGAGCCCCGGGGAGATGCGCGAGCTGGCGCGCTACTACGCCGGCCTCCCGAGGCTCTCGCCAGCCGCGCCGCGCCGCGCCGCGGCGATCGAAAGAGGCCGCCGGATCGCCCACCGCGGAGTCCCGGAAAAACGCGTCCCCTCCTGCGCCGACTGCCACGGCCCCGATGCCGCAAATGCAACCCGCCGCAACCCGGCCTATCCCGAGTTGGCCGGCCAGGACGCCGGCTATCTCGTCCTGCAGCTGGATCTTTTCAAGAAGCAGCACCGCGGCGGCTCGGCCTTCGCCCACCTCATGCGCCCCGTGGCTACGCGGCTGACCCCGGAGCAGATGCGCGACGTGGCGGCGTACTACGAATCGCTCTCTCACAGCGAGGGGCCGCCCCGGCGAGGAGCGGCCCCCGGAGCCGGGCGGCGACCGGCTCAGTAAGGCGCCTCGGTCCAGCAGGACCGGCTCTGGCCGTCCGAGCAGCCCAGGAACTGGATGAAGTTGCCGCCGCTCCAGACACGGGTGTCCGTGCACTGCGTGCCGTACCGGAACGTGTGCTCCCAGCGGGTGTAGTAGTAGGGATACCCCACGTCGTACGGCTTGGCCCAGGCCGACATGTAGGTATCCGAGCCCCAGCCCGTCTTGAAGGTCTCGTTGGTGTAGATGAGGGTGGCGCTGCTGCCGGTCCGCTTCTGCCAGAACGACCAGCCCGGATCCGTGGCATCTCCCGTGTGGTTGTCGCTGTAGTCGCAGGTGTAGATCACCCCGAATCTCGGACTCGTGATCGCGTGCGCGGAAACGGTGGCGAACGCGGCGAGGAGCAGAACGAACAGAACGATATTTCTCATGATGGTCTCTCCCTCTCTGCCAGAGGCTGGCGGTTCTGGGGGCTGCGGCCCCCGTGTTCGCCGTCCCTCCAAGGCAAACGACAGGCCAGGAGTCAAATCATTGACAGAGCAGGGTTTGTAGTTTCTGCCGGTCCCGTGTTCGGGAACCGCGGGCGGAAGGAGAGGGCTAGCGGTCCCGAATTTGGGATGCCCGAGTCGAGGACCTGCCATGAGGGCTCGTCTTTACCGAGTTTCAGCACCCTTAGAGACGGAGGTCTGCGGCACAATCCCTGTAGTTGCCGGTCGAGTCGCCCTCAGAGGGCACTCCCCCCCTTACAGAAGCATGCTGCTCCTCATAGGCGAGTCAACTCACCATAGGAGAAACCATCCATGCGTTCAGCAGCGTTGCGCACAGGAGCCTTGTTCTTCATTCTGGCCTTATCCACCGTCGCCGCGTATCCGCAGCAACCAGGCCTGTCGCCGGGAAGTTGGGAGGAGACAACCTCCCAGGATCTCGACGGCGATGGCCTGCCGCAGAATCTCGAATTCCAGCTCGCCCGGCACTTTTTCCCGACGATCTGGTACGACAACGGCGAGGACACCAGCTCGCCCGGCGGCAATCACAACCATCGCGAGAACCATCAGGCGGGCCGGCTGCTGTTCCGCGTCCGGCCGCACCCGCAGTCGCCCTCTCACATCGCCATCACCTACGCGCTGTTGTACCGCGCCGATGGCGGCGAGTGGTTCGTTCTCACAGGCGGCTGCCACGGGGGAGACGTCGAGCCCTTTGGGATCACTCTGAAGCCCGATCCTTCGTGCGCTCTCGGCTACGGCATGGACTGGATCGAAACCTGGGCGCATGGTGAGGAGTCGACGGGCCGCAGGCAAGCGAGTGGCTGCAATTGGGGTTCCTCCGTTGCGGCGGTTTCGCACACCGATGCTGTCCTTGCGTCCGAGAACAAGCACGGCAACTATCTGAGCGACTCGAAGTGCGATGGCTCTATCGGTGGCGCGGAGAACTGCGACTACGACTGGACCGCCGGCGACGTGAACGCGTGGACCGGTCTCAATGTCGGAGAGCGGTCCGGTCCCATCCCGCTGGTCGTCCGTAGACATGACGATCTTTCTCCCCTCGGATTCAACGATCGAACGTGGACGAGCGCGAGCTTCTGCGGCGGCCCGCACACAGTTGATGATCTGCTCGAATTTCTTGACTGCCAATTCCCCTGGGTTTGTCCGGGATCACCGGAAACGAAATTCACGGACCACTTCGTCGCTCCCTACACGCCTCTCCCTGTGAATCCGGGTGGCTACGCCGGCTGCTTCACCGACGATCCAAATCGCGCCTTGCCGGTCTGGCTGGGGTCCGTAAACGATATCGGCACATGCGTGGATCGCGTGCGTGCCAACGGCCTCGCCTATGCCGGGCTGCAGTGGTACGGCGAGTGCTTCGGAGGCAACGAGCTTCGCTATACGCAGGTGGGAGACGGGGAGTGCAACACGCCGTGCGCGAGCGGCCAGATGTGCGGCGGCGCCTGGCGCAACAGCATCTATGCGACCGGCATCGCGCCGCCACCACCGGTAGGCGGCATGCAGGCCGACTCGGCCGTCCGCGGATGCTCGAACTGGAGCTGGTGGTCGCCGGTCTTCCAGCCCGACCCGGGCTCCTGCCATACCTACTGCGCCCAAAACGGTGCCAATGCTTGTGAGTGGTTCGCGAACGGCGACTGCTACGTGGAGTTTGGCAGCGGTTGTTTCGTGCAGGGCGGTTTTCCGGGATGGTGGTCGGCGGTATTCTGAGACCCCGAACGGCACCCGAATAAAGAAAGCGGTGGGCACGCAGGCCCGCCGCTACGATATCGGGGATCTGAAGAACACGCAGCATCGCGATTGGCAGACCCGTCCTCCCCGCCCTGGATTGAAATCCAGGGCTACCGACGGTGGTCCTGACGGACCGCAGGGGAGGATTGCAGCATCTGGCATAGAATCTCCTGAAAACCATGACTGGAGACTGAAAGTGACAGGATCAACCAGTTTGTTGCTGCTCCTTTCTTTGCTGCCGCCCTCTGGAGCTTCCCCACCAGGCCAAGAGAGCGTGCCGGCAGTGTTCATCAAGGGGGGAACCCTCATTGACGTACACACCGGCCACCAGGTCACCAACAGCCTTATTGCCGTTGAAGGCAACCGGATCAAGCAGGTTGGGAGAGCGTCTGACATCGTGGTACCGCCAGAAGCCCGAGTGATCGATGCCCATGGCAAGTGGATCATCCCAGGCTTGATGGACATGCACGCCCACATCTCGATGGCCAAGAACCTCCCTTTGGAGCTCTATCTGGTCAATGGGGTCACCACCCTTCGGGACCCGGCCGGCAATTTGACTCTTCTGCGCCTCGCGCGCGAAGAGATCGATGCGGGCAAGAGACTGGGGCCAAGGCTCTTTTTTTCCGGTTATGTACTGGACGGCAATCCACCGCTTTGGCCCGACTTCAGCATCATGGCCGACACGGAGGAACGCGCCGAAAGTGCCGTCAATTTTCTGATCGATCAGGGAGTGGATTCCATCAAGGTTTACAATAGCGTTACCGAACCTGCCCTGGTGGCTATTGTGCGCACCGCCCACGGGCGCGGCATTCCTGTCATCGGCCACGTGCCGCGCTCGATGACGATGACGCGCGCCGTGGAATTGGGCATGGACGGCCTCGAGCACATCCGGGTGACCGGCAGAGAGCTCTTGCCGCTGGAGGAAGCGGACAAAATCGACTTCCTGCCCTTTGTCCAACGTGAAGCCCTGCTCTGGCAGAGGTTCGATCTCGATTCGGCCAAGATGAAGGAGCTCGTCTCTTTTTTGGCCGAGAGGAAGATTATCCTGGACCCGACCCTGACCGTGGACGAGCTCAGCTCGCTTGCGCTTTATGAAGAACAGGCCAAGGACCCGAACAACCGCTTCCTGCCGCGAGATTTCATCGATGAGGCCGAGGCCGCGCCTGACGTATTCAGACTTCCCCCAGAGCTGAAAGACGCGGCGGCCGCAGGATTCAGGAAGAGGCTGCAGTTCATTGGCATGTGCGGCCGCGCAGGGGTACAGATCATTGCCGGAACGGATGGCGTGGGAACAGGGACGTTGCTTCCGGGCTTCGGGCTCCAGCACGAGCTGGAATTGCTGGCGCAAGCAGGGCTGACTCCGATTCAGGTGATCCAGGCGGCGACGATCAATGCGGCGCGGGCGCTGAGGAAGGACCAGGAGCTCGGGAGCATCGAGGCGGGAAAGCTTGCGGATCTGGTGATCCTGAGCTCCAGCCCGCTCGCCGATATCCGCAATACATCGAAGATCGACGGGGTCATGATCGGGGGGCGCCTGCTGGAGAGAAAAGCTCTCGATGAGATGCTCGCGCAAGCAGAAGCCGCAGCCAAAAAGAATTGACTTGATCGCCCCTTGCGGGTCCGATCAGAACGCCCACCGCAGTTGGAACAGCGCGTTCCAGCGGCTTTCGAGACCTCCTTCCTCGTGCAGAGGGAACTGGACGGACAAGTCCAGAAAGAGCCGCTCGGTGGCGAAGTACTGGAGGCCGGGAGCGATCAGCACCGCCGTCCGGCCCGTGCCCTGAAGGGATGATCCCCGCAGGCGGTCCTCCCGGGCATCCAAGAAGGTCCCTTCCAGCACGGCGAACACCTCGTGCCCCGGCTTGGTGTAGACCCGCGGGAACAGGATGTATTGCGCGGAGAGATTGACCCGCGCCTCGTCGCCTTCCCGGTAGCCGCCGTCCCCCTCCCCGTTGAAGCGGTAGCCCGCGTCCCCCGCGAAGACCCAGCGCCGCCGGGCCTGCTGGTAGACGAAGTCGATCAGCCCGTCCGTAGAGCCCGTGCCCGGCTGGAGGCGGTGCCGCAGGAAGACCGGCAGTGCCGGATCAACCGGCCGGTCCGTGGCTCCCGTGGGCAGCTTGAGCCCCACCTCGACCGCCGCGTGGCGGTCCGCCCATGGCCCCACCCAGCGGTAGAAACGGTGCTTGGCCGAGACCACCACGTCCCCCAGGCCCGAGGCGGCTTCCCCCTGAGGGTCGAGGCGGGCCTCCTCCCAAGGCACCCGGGCGGAGAGGACCCAATGCGTGGACGGGGTGTAGCGCAGCTCCACGAAGGAGGTCAGCTCCCGGAGATCCGCATCGCCCACCTCCTTTTCGTCCACCACGACACCCGCGAGCAGGCCGCTCCTCTGGAACACGCCCGTGCCCGGGGTGTTGGCCCGGATGGGGTTGGCGTTGGCGGTCCTGGCGGTGAGGAGGATGAGCAGGACCAGCAGAATCCCAAACCCGACAGGAAACTGCGGTCCCGCCAGGGACCACCGTCGGTAGCCCTGGATTTCAATCCAGGGTGCGGGAGGGGGACCGTACCGTCCGGGGGGCGCTGACCGCGCCACCCTGGATTGAAATCCAGGGCTACCGACGGTGGTCCCTGCGGGACCGCAAAAGGCCCCCCTCATGGCTTGGGCTCCCCCAGCCGCACGACCTCCTCGCCGTCCCGGGTCGTCCAGGCGCCGGTCACGGTGACCTGGCCGTCCGGGGAGGCCTTGCCTTGCAGCTCTCGCAGCTCCGCGTCTCCTTCCAGCCGGAACACCTGCCCGGTATCCGGCACGCGCAGCTTGCCTTCGGGCGTGAGGGCGCCGGTCACCTCGATGCGGGTGCCTTCGATCTCATAGCCCGAGTTTTCGATCTCCTTCTGGAGGCGCGACAGGGACACCGGCTTGTCCGGACGCGGCCGGAAGACGAAGCGACCGGTGGTGATGTCCGTCACCTCCATCTCCTTCGACTTCGGGGCGAATTCGAGACGGCGCACGGCCGTCTTGATTCCGTAGACTCAGGCGCCGCAGAGATAACCCGCGATGTCGAGCTCGACGCGCCGTACCTCGGCCATTCCCATGGACGGCACAGCCAGCAGGGCCACGCCCGCGAGGGCGAGGATCCGCACAGACAGCTTCTTCATGACCTGACCTCCTGGTCGCAATTCCGCAGATGGGCTCCCACGCCTCACGCAGGCGAAGGAACGCGCGAAGGGTCAGACGTCAGGAGAAGAGAGCTTTGGGAACGTGGAGGATGCCCTGGAGATCCGGGGATGGACCACCCTGCTCGTCGTCAGCGGCGAGGCGGCCGGATTCAGCCGGCGCCAGGCCCGACGGAGGGAGATCCGGAAGGGTGGAGACGGAGTGGAGGCAGCAGAGGGAGAACCCGGTGGTGGCAACGCCGCAGGTCCTCGACCGCCCCCCATCACAGCAGTCGCCGTGCCCCCCGCAGGAGATCGCTCCGGCCACGGCCGGCCAGAGCACCCCTGCCGTGAGGAGAGCCAGGAACAGCCAGGCGAGACGGTGGCGGCGCCCCATGACCCCCTCTTTATAGCACGCCGGCCCCCCTTCCTCCCCGGCGGGCACCAGGAATAGAGAAGGCTGACCGTCGCACTTTCAAAGGAGATTTCCTATGAAGAACGTGACAAGAATCGCCGCTATTCTGTTCCTGCTGTTCGCCGGGCTCTCCTCGACCCGGGCCTCGGCCGTCATCTTCCTCTGCAGTGACATCTGCACCTACTGGCAGGCCTGTGGGAGGAACTGCACCCACGAGCACACGGGGCTCCTCATCAACTGCGGGAACTACGGCTGCTGCATCAGCAACACCTCGAACTGCTGAACGCCTCGCGGGGCGGTTCCGAGCGGGCCGCCCCCACGAGCTTCCACCTTACTCCCCAAGACGAGTCAAGGCTTGCTCGACCAGCGAGTCCGAGGCGTACAGCCCTACTCTGCGGAGGTGTTCAATGACTGGGCGAGCCTTCTCGATCACGCCTCTGCGCTTGGCACGCAGGACAACTCCAAGGGTGCCTATCATGGATAATCCAAACGATTGAGCACAACGGCGTGCTTGCAGGTCATCAAGGACGGAACGGCTGCCTGGGTAGGCTTTCGCGAGAGCGAGGACCTGAGACTCTCCTGGCCCGAGATTCCAGACCATGAGCTCTGCCGATGTTGGAATGTTGGCTTCGAAACGTGTCCCAGGAAGAGAAGCGATTTCAGAGATGACGCGCTCTCCTTCTGGCCTTGCTACCACCTCCCCCGCGACCACACTCGGCACGATGAGCTCGTCCGAGAGCTCATTGAGGAGGGCTATACGGTCGATCTTGCCGAGTAGGATGAGGGGTGAGGCGTTGGAAACCCACACCCTACTCATGCTCGATCTCTTCGATCAGCTCCTCGAGAGTCACCTGGCACGCGGGAACTCTTCGGCGAAAAAGCTCCTCAAGAAACTCTGCGCGGCTCAGTTCAGCAATCTCAGCAGCTCGCTCCTGGGAGAGGAGCCCCTGCGCATACCACTGAACGCAGGCCGCAATCCGCATCTCCCGTGCAAGCTCCTTAGGGGCCAGGTGGAGCGCGGCGAAAGCGCTCTGCGGTATCTCGTAACTGATGGTGGCCATTGGATGCTCCGCGATCTCCTTCTTCAGGGCTGATTATCGAGGCAGGCACGTCCCTTGGCAACTAACGGACGGCCTGCCCATGTTCCATCATCCTCTCGACCTCACTCCCCCGACCGCCCCTCCGCCTCCTTCACCTCCAGCACCTGATTCGCCTTGATGGGCCCGGCCACGGTCTGGGTCTTGCCGGAGGGCCAGCGGACCTCGATCTTGTCCACGGCCTGGGCTTCGTCCAGGCCGAAATAGAGCGGCAGGACGCTGTGGGAGAGGTACCCGGAGGTGCCGTCCATCACCTTGGTCAGCACGCGCGGGCCGGCGTGGACCTTGACCATGGCGCCGAGGGCGTCGCGGTTGGAGGAGGTGCCCTTGAGGCGGACCTGGAGCCAGCGGATCTTCCGCTTGGCGGCCAGATCGCTCAGGAAGACCTGGGGCTCGGAGTTGAGCTCGTTGGTCACGATGTCCAGGTCGCCGTCGCCCTCTACATCAAAAATGGCGGAGGAGCGGGTGCCGAGAGTGCCGGTCACCGTATAGCGGCCCGTCTTGTCCTTGCACTGGGGATGGGCCTTGTCCGGTCCTCCACAGTCCAGGGTGAACCAGACCTTGCGGGTGTGGCCGCCGCGGCGCGGCTCGATGCCGAGGACGGAGGCGCTGTCCACGAAGCCCTGGCCGCGGTTGTTGAGCAGCAGCGAGTTGACGCCGTAGCGGAAGGGGAAGTTCATGCTGGAAGTGATCAGGACGTCGTCCCACCCGTCGGCGTTCAGGTCGTCCACGCTCACGCCCCAGGGCCAGTAGTTCTCCAGGTTCAGCGCGTCCGACATCTCGGCGAAACGGCCGCCTCCCAGGTTCTTGTAGAAGGCGTTGCCGAAGAGGTTGTTGTCCGCACCCTGGAGCAACGGGTTCTCCTCCTTGGGGGGGTACTTGAGCTTCTCGTCCTGGGGCGCCATGTCGCCCACCATGTCGGAGTGCATATCGGTCAGCAGGAGGTCCATGCGGCCGTCATTGTCGTAGTCGAAGCTCTTGATGCCCATGGCGCCCCAGGGGGTCT
Source organism: uncultured Acidobacteriota bacterium (assembly GCA_963832495.1). Lineage (GTDB taxonomy): Bacteria > Acidobacteriota > Thermoanaerobaculia > Multivoradales > UBA5704 > DATARR01. Next base: position 714,173 of record CAWHUF010000011.1, read on the forward strand.
TGGGGAAGTACTGGGCCGCCTTCTCGACGAAGGTCTTGCCGCCCTGGTGGTTGTTCCCCTGATTTTCCCAGTAGTGGTTGTCCCCCTGCATGTTCAAAACGTAGAGATCGGGCCAGCCGTCCTCGTTGAAGTCGGCGGCCGTGGCGTCGCCGCTCCAGGAGCCGTCCACGAGCCCCGTCTCCTTGGAGACGTCCTGGAAGCGGTTCCCGCCGAGGTTGTGGTAGAGGACGCTGGTCTCCGTCCGCTCCGGGAACATGTGCCCCTGGAATGCGTTCTCGTAGGCCACGTAGTAGCCGCCCCGGCCCCGCGCCTCGGTGGTGTACTTGCCGACGTTCAACAGGAAGAGGTCGAGCCGGCCGTCGCGGTCGTAATCGAAGAAGACGGCCCCGGAGGAGTGGCCGGTGTAGCCCAGCCCGGACTCCTTCGTGGCGTCGCGGAACTTCCCCTTGCCGTCGTTCAGGAACAGGGAGTTGCCCATGCGGACGGTGGTGACGTAGAGGTCCTGGTCGCCGTCGTTGTCGGTATCGGCGAAGCTGGCCGAGACGGAGACCTTGCCGGGCAGCCCCACGCCGGCCTCGCCCGTGACGTTCCTGAACTTGCCGCCGCCCAGGTTCTTCCACAGCTCGTTGCCGCCCATCTGGCTGGTGAAGTAGACGTCCGTCCGGCCATCGCCGTCCACGTCCGCCACGGCCACGCCGTTGCCGTGGTCGTAGTGGGCCGCCTTGTAGGTCTTGCCGGCGTCGTCCACGATCTGGTGGACGAACGTGATCCCGCTCTCCGGCAGCCGGTCGGTGAACCGGAAGTCGTGGAACACCTGGGACCTGGCCGCCGCCGCGCGCTCGGCCTGGCCCCGCGCCTCCAGCGTGTCCGCGCCCATGTCCTTGGGAGGAATGTTGAGGACGACGTCCTTGCCCGCCTGCGCCGGGGCCTCGGCGGGCAGCGCCGGCGCCGCGTGGTCCCCATGGGAATGGGTCTGTCCGAAGCCGGGGAGGGGGAGGACGAGGAGGAGGCAGCAGAGAATCCTGATCATGGTTGGGGCTCCTGAGAATCCGGGGAAGGGTAGCATTTCCCGCCTCGATCCCGCGCGCTCAATGGCTGTCTTCTTCTTCGTTGTCTTCTTCGTCTTCGTCGTCGTCTTCTTCGTCCGGGAGCTGCGCGATGGCAACTGCGACGGCGTTCTCCAGCTCATCCTTGAGCGCCTCCACGGCCCCGAGATCGGCGACCGTGGCCGGGTCGGTCAGCTTCCCCCTCAGTTCCCCGACGTTGGTGACGTCGTTGGGGAACTGAACGAAGGGCAGGTGGGCGAAGTCGGGGAAGTAGTTCGTGGCACAGTGGAGGTTGCCACCTCCGCTATGAAGCTTGGCACTGTGCACGAAGCGCATAGGGATCGCCAACTGGCGATAGAGCAGGTAGAGGTAGGCGTCGAAGAGGTCGGCCGTGTTTGCGGGGCACGGGATCCGCACGAACGAGCCCGCCGCGATCTGAGCGTCCACCTGCGCGTTGTTGGCGTCGGCGATAGCGGCGGCGCGTTGCCCGAGGGCCTCTTCGTCCTCGGGGTCGACATGGGTCCCGGCGAGCTCGCGATACGTCATGTTCACGTCGGCCCAGAACTCGACGTAGGTGGATTGCGCGATCAAATCGCCAATAGATTGGTCGTTGAACATGCCCGCAAAGATGGCCGTGGCATCGGCCGCCGTGATGCGGAAGCTGTGCTGCCTGGGCACCACGACGCCTCCATTGGCGGGCAGGAAGTTGGCCGCGTTGGGCATGAGCATGTTCTTGAGCACCGGCACGTCCACGGCGCGGTTATCCTGGATGCCGAGCTTCTCGATCAGGAACGTCCGGTTGGCCAGGCAGGCCGCCCCCTGTTGCTCGAAGAACCGGCGACGGTCCTCCAGGAGGAGCTTCCCCCTGCCCTGCTGGCGCGTGAGCGTGATGCGATTCCCCGCGCGCACCAGGCAGCCCGGGAGGATCTGCTCCGCCGGCAACGTCTCTCTCCGCTGAACGAGACGATCGAGCAAATCGAGCGCCAGGTTCGAGGATGCGCAGACCATCTTCCAATTGACGGGACCGCCTGCAAAACCGACGAGCTCGTCCGTGTGCTCGACGTCACCCCACTCGGCATGGACCGGGATGATTGGCTGGAGGACCGCCTTGGCGTACGAGGACAGGTCGCTGGGCCAGCAGCGCCCGATGCCCACCAGGATGGCCCCGTAGGGTTGGTTGGGAGTCGGCGGAGAGATGGTCACGTTGCCCCCTTGCGAGCTCCCCGGCAGCTCGGGCAAGACATTCTCGGCGCCGACGTGTTCACGGCTGAACTCCCCTGAGTGAACCAGGAGGCGCGAGTGCAACGCCTCGTCCGCTTCTTCGAGCAGGCCGCATTGATGGAAGGACGCGATGATGTTGAAGTCGTCGCGGATGAAACCGGCTGCCGGCGTCACCGTGGTGACGTCGGGACCGCCGACGCCCTGCGACGCGGCGGACAAGCTCTGGACCAGGCGGTCCTGATAGTCGTTCTCCGCGTCCCGGCGCCGCGCGTAGACTCGATGGGACGTGAAGACCTCGGACACTCCGAACCACCGATCCCGGAAGCAAGCATGGAGGGTGATGGTGACGTACGTGGTGTGGTTGGCCCGGACGACGGCGACATAGTCGTTGTCCGCGTGCGGGGGCGACCATCGCTGAGACGACGTGTTGACGGTCAGCTCCCGATCCTCAGCCTCTTCCTCCTGCTGTTCTTCCTGCTGCTCTTCCTGCTGGCCGTCCTCCTGCTCGCTCTGTTGGTCTTCGTCGTCCCACACCTCGGGGCTGCAATCGACGAGGAACTCGTACCGGTTCCTCGCAGGTTTTTCGTCATGACCTTGCCCTTCAAGGTCGGCGACAGCCTCCTGGTGATCCTCCGGAGTCTCGGCGGGGTAGATGTAGGTGACGACGACCAGGCCCTTCTCGGCGCAGGGCTGTGCCACATTGCCCATGGGGGGGTCTGCGCTCGGCTCGAACCGGGGCATACATCAACCCTCTCCAGGGCTACCCGGCTGGCCTTGATCACCCGCGCGCAGCCGTGCAAGCTTGATCTCTGCGCTCAAGGCGTCTTCGCGGAGGATCGCCCTTGCCCAGGACTCTCGGTGGTAGAACTTCGAGCCGTGCAGGCAGACGCACTCGATGAAGGCCAGAACGTGGGGCTTGGCGAGGAAGCCATGGTCGAACGCGGCGGCCATGCCTTCGTCCACCAGAGCCCGAAGCTCCTGGGCAGGGAGGTGGGCGAAGGGCACGGGGGTCGGTCGTGGGCGCTGGAGCCAGGCGAACGCCTCCCGCTTGAAGCTCTCGAGCCTCTCCCGCCGGAACGCTTGCATCTGCTGATTCCTGATGATGAGCATGCGGACGAACGCCGATCCGAGTAGGTTTGGGAGTCCGGAATATACCTCAAGACAAGCAGGCTGAAGAGGACCTCTGGCGGGGCTCCCCCCTTCCCCGGCCGGGAGCACTGACTCTCATGAAGAATCGATCCGGGCATATATGTAGCCAAAACCGGCAACTACAATCCTATCCCCTCTCCATCCCCTCCAGTTCCTGATCTCCCCGTCTCCTCGACCTCAAAATTTTTCCTAAGTAAAAGGACCAGCTTCACTTACAGCGGCTCGCCTGGAGGGCTGGCGAGCACCACGCTCTCTTGTAAACAACATCCTCTTGATTACCACCTGAAGAGTCATGGCGTGGTAATGTCCTCTGGATGAGTTACGAATCGCTTGAATCCGGAATGTCCGGAATGGGGACCGGGATGAACAGGAGCAACAGAACGCGATGGGGGCGGGGAATCTGCCTGCTGGCTCTCCTCTTTCTCGTTCCGGCCTCGCGGCCGGGCCTCGGAGATACCGGCAAGCCGTCGGCCGGAGCACGCCTGCCCGGTGTGCTCGCCGGCGCACGCATGCGCAACGCGCCCGTGGGCGAGCCGCCGGCCAAGGAGGGATGGGTCATCTACGCCTTCTCCCCTCTCTCTCCCAAGAGCGAAGCGAACCAGAAGCGCGTCGAGGAGCTGGCCCGGTCCCTGCCCCGCGGGTGGGCGCTCCTCGCCGTATCCACGGAAACCGAAGGGGTCCCGGCCTTCGTCGAGCGTCTGCGGGTCACGGTGCCCGTGCTGACGCAGGTACCCGCGGCGACTCTCAAGGCGTACAAGATTTCTTCCACTCCTGGGGCCACCCCCCGGACCTACATCCTCGACAAGGACTGGAACCTGCTCGAGGTTCTCGACGGCCCCTTCGAAGGCAAGGTGGCGAAGAAGCTCGCGGCCCGCTTCAAGCCTTCCAATCCAGGCTCCGAGGTGAACCGGCTCCCCGGTGGACCCGACTCTCCCAGCCTGTGCCGGGACCACCAGCAGTCTCCATACTCCCGCGGCTCCAAGGCCGACGCGCTGGGCGTGAAGCTCCGGTGCGGACCGGAAGGCGTCTGGATGCCCGCGGGCTGAGCCCGCGAATGACTTCGGTCCCGATTCCCCCGGGCAGCGGGCATGCCGCCCTGCCCATATACCTCTGGAGGTGAGGAGATGAGCGACAGCAGAATTCGGCCACGGACCGCCGTGGCGCTGGTCTTTGCGGTGACCCTGGCGATCGCCGGCGGGACGGTGTCCGCGCCGGAGGCGGCGGCGGGCCGCGCCCCGGTCCGCGTGAAGAAGAGCTCCAAGGTCTGCTACTACGCAGCCGGAATCTACTCGCTGGGCGCCTGCCGCGACGGGCAGCGCTGCGTGCGGGGTATCGACAACGAGGACTACTGGGAAGACGGTCAGGGGTGCACCCAGACCGGGGCGGGCACCGGCGGCGGATACCGGCAGGTCTGACGAATCCCTGAGTGAGCCTCGCCGCCGATCTCCGCTATCTGCGCCGCTCCACGGTCCGGTCCCCGGGGCCGGCCGTGGCGGTATGGGCCTGCACGGCGGTCTGGATGGCCGTGGCTCCCGCCCTGCTCTCGCTGCTGGGAGCCCTGGAGTGGAAGTCCCTGCCGTTCCCCGGTCCGGACCGCATCGTCCAGATCAACGCGGGCGTGGACCTGGTCTCCGCCCTGGCGGCGTCGGACCGCTTCCAGGCGGTCTCCAATTTTGAAGCCGGCCGGATCGTCGCCGAAGGGCCCCGAGGGACGGTCCCCGCCGGGGCCGCGGCGGTGGACCCTCCCTTCTTCGAGGTCTTCGCGGTCCGCCCGATCGCCGGCCGGGTCTTCTCCGGACCTTCGGACGCGGGCGGTGCCGTGCTCTCCGAGAGCCTCGGCCGGCGGCTCTTCGGAGAGGCCCCTCCTCCCGGCGCCGTCCTGCGGGTCGCCGGCCAGCCGCTCGCCGTGCTGGGCGTGGTGCCGGACCGGCCCGCCTTCCCGCCCAGGGTGGAGATGTGGTTCCTCTCGTCCTCCGGAATCCGGCCGGACCGGGCCTTTTTCCCCGCCACCCTGGGGGCTGCCGGCCGGCTTGCCGAGGGGGTCAGCGTCCAGGCCGCCGGCGCCGCCGTCCAGTTGGCCGCCCGGGAACGGGAAGCGAAGACGAACATCCTGCAAGGGGACGTGGAAGTCCTGACGCTGGAGCAGTTGCTGCGCCGGCCTGCATCCGGCGAGCGCGGAATCCTGGGCGTGGCCCTGGCCGGCCTGCTCGGATTTGTCCTCCTCGCCCAGACCAGCGCCCTTGCGGGCTTCCTGGCCGAACGGCAGGCGGAGCTCGCCCTGCGGCTCTCTCTCGGCGCCGGCCGGCTCGATCTGGTCCGTCTCCTCCTGGTCGAGATCCTCCTCCTCGCCGTGCCGGGCGTCCTCGTGGGCCTGCCCCTCGCGGCGCTGGTCCTCGGGAGGCTGTCCGGCTTCGTCCCCCCGGGTCTGGCGGAGCTGATCCCGCCGCGGCTGGACGTGGCGAGCCTCGCGGCGGCCGCCGCCGGCTGGGCAGCCGTCTCCCTGCTCGCCGCGGCCGGCGTCTGGCTGGCGGCTCCCGAGACCGGCTCCGGCGCCCTCCTCATGCCCGAGCGATTCGAGGTCCGCCGGACGCGTCCACGGGCGCGCGTCCGGCTGGCCCTGGTCTGCGCGGCGCTCGGCCTCGCCGTGGCCCTGGGCGCCTCCACGGCGGTGCTCCGCCGGTCCCTGGCCAACCTGGAACGGACGCCGCTCGGCTTCGAGCCGCGGAACCGGACCACGGCCGTCCTCCGCTTCGCCGAGCCTGCAGAACCGGACCGCCTGCCCGCCCTCCTCTCCGGGCTCGCGAACCGGCTCGAAGGCGTGCCGGGCGTCGAGGCCGTGTCCTTCTCCGACGCCCTGCCCATCGCGGCTCCGGCCGGCTACGTCGAGATCAGCTCGGAGGACCGGTCGGAATTCTGGCAGAGCAGGATCCAGGGGATCCAAGGCGAATACCTCGATGCTGCCGGTCTCCGCCTCCTGGCCGGGCGCACCCCGACACCCCTCGAAGAGGAAGCCGGCGCGGCCGTGGCCCTGCTGGACGAGAACGGCGCGCGGGAGATCTTCGCCGGACGCTCTCCCCTGGGCGGGACGGTGATCGTCAACGGCCGGCCCGTCGAGATCATCGGCATTGTGCCCTCCACGATCGGGACGTCCTTCGAAGGGCCCCGCTCCCTCCAGCTCTACCTGCCGCTCCGGTTCCGGCACGCGTCGCATGGACCGGCTGCCGTGGCGATGCTTGCCCGCGTCTCGCAACCGGCCGGAGAGGCGGACCTCGCCGCCGCCCTTGGAACGGGAGCCACGGTGAGCCAGGTCCGGACGCTCTCCCAGATCCTCGAAACCTCCCTGGCCCCCCGGCGTCTCGCCCGGGACATGGCCGGGCTCCAGTGGCTGGCGGCCCTGGCCCTGGCCGCCCTCGCGACCTTCGGGACCTTCTCCTGGCTCCTGGAGGTGCGCGCCCACGAGCTTGCCGTCCGGCTGGCCCTGGGCGACACGAAGAAAGGCATCGCCCTGCGCGTCCTGCGCGGCGCCCTCGGGCTCGTGGCGGCGGCGGTCCTGCTGGGCCTCGCCGCCTACCTCCCCGCCGCCCAGGCGCTCCGCGCCCTGCTCTTCGGAGTGGAGGCCCTGAGCCCCGCGGCCCTCCTCGAAGCCATGGCCGCCGTGGGCGGAGTGGCGCTGGCCGCCGCGGCCCTGGCCGTGGGATCAGCCCTCCGGCGGCTGTCGCTCGATCCCCTGAGGAATCCGGCCTCGAGTCTGCAATGAAGAGCCCTGGGTGATAAACTTCCTGCACATGTCCCGTGAAGATTCGAATCTCGCCGTAGCGCGGCGCAACGACGACTGTTTCGACCCATGGTAGAACACGGCTCAAGGTTGCGATAAGATTCCCTCAAACCGGCCTCAAGGAGAAACGAATGGCCAGCCCCAACTACCGGCACGAGAAACGCCAGAAGGATCTGGCCAGACAGAAGAAGCAGGAAGAGAAGCGCAAGAGGAAGGCCAACAAGCAGGCCACAGGGTCTGAAGACGAGGCTCCACAGAGTCCGCCACCGGAAGGGGAGCAGAGCAGCTCCTAGCCTCCTCTGTCAGGTCCAGCGAGGCTCACCCTCTCCTTTGGGGAGAGGGTGAAGCCCGGCCTCAGACCCCGTCCGAGGAGATGTTCGGGACCTCGGGCTTGTCCCCAGCCACGGCAACGTCCCGCACGTTCTTCTGAATCGCGACGACGGCAAAGAGGCTCAGCAGGTAGGACATGGCGAAGAAGCCCTTCTCGCTGGACGCCAGCTTCGCGTTCCACAGACCGACAATGAGCAGCAGAACGCATATGCCGAGCGACACCCAGCACAGGCCGAAGTAGATCCCTGTGACAGGGATCCCCTCCAACCGGTCCCGCACGGACTTCTGAAGCGATACAGCCGCAAACAGGCCATACATGAAGATGGCGAAGTAATAGCCCTTCTCATTCAGCGGCATCCCGGCATTCCACAGACCGGCGAAATAGGCCACGGAACCGGCGAGCAACGCGGCCCAGGAAGCGCCGATGAAGGCCGCGGTGGGCCTTTGGACTTGTGGTTTCATAGAGATCTCCCTCGTTTGCGTTGGAGTGTCAAAATCGAGAGAACCATTTCAAGCCATACGGTCTCACTTGTACCCCATCTTCAACAGCATGTCGGCGTGGCGGTGAATGGCCACGTCCGTCTGGGTCTCCCAACCCATGGCGTCGGCCAGGCGATTGATCAGGTTGAACGCCGTGCAGATGTGGATCGCGTCGGCGATCTCTTCGTCTGAAATCCTTGCGGAGCGCAGCGGCTCGACGTCCGCGGGCTTCAGGTCTCCAGCATTCAACGTCATCTTCTCGAGAAATCCCAACATCGCCCGGAGCTTTTCAGGGATGGGTGCGGTGCGCCAGTCTTCCATGACCGCCTGGACCGTTTCCTCCTCCTTCAGAGCGTGTGACGCGACCGCGCCGTGCTGCTCCAGTCAGAAGGGGCATTGGTTGCATTTCGAGACAAACGCGGCAAACAGCTCGCGCTCCCCCACGGCCCAGCCCGACTCCTCCCGCATGAGGGTGTGAAGCCAGTTATTGTAGGCCTTGCCGTAGATCTCGGGCCGGTAGGTGAGGGTACGGATCACGTCAGGAATCCGCACCCGGTTCTTGAGGGTGAGCAAGGCGAACAGCAGCTTGTAGGGGAAAAAACGCTGTCCGGTCTCGACCTTTTTCAGTCTCAAGGCTCCTCCCCGCGCAGAGCCGCCAGCGCGCGCTCCAGGCGCGACATGCCGGCGCCCAGGGCAGCGCTCAGAGTGATCTCGAAAATCGCGTCCTCACTGTAGCCGGCCTGCTTCAGGCCGTCGAAGTCGCCGTCGGTGACCTCGTAGGCATGACGGGCCACCTTGTCGACATAGGTCCGTAACGCCTCGGGGATCTCCTCCGCCGCGGGCGCCCCCCGGTCAGGCCGCCCCCCCAGCGCGGCCGAGCGTGCCTCGATCGCCCGGCGCAGCGCCGGATCGGTCTCGCCCGGCGTGGTGAGGATCGAGTCCGCCAGATCCCGGACCAGCGGCATGTGTCGCTCCATGGACACCTCCAGAATTTCCCCGATTATAGAGGTTACCGCTCGAAGACGGCAACGGCCCGCACCGGCGAGCCCGTTCCTCCGCGGATCCTGAGCGGCAAACCGATGAAGCGGAAACGTCCCCGGCCGATGAGCTGATGCAGATTGATCAGATTCTCGTAGTGAGTAAAGCCTAATTCCCCACAAACATGATGTACTTCTTTGTTGGAAACGCCCATCACCCCAGGCGACGCCATCTCCACGCCAAACGCCGCGATCCCCTGCCGGCCCAGCCAGCGCGCCGCGTCCACGCTGACTCCCGGCCCCTTGTGCCAGTCGTCCGTACCAAAGGCCCGCCGGTAGTGATCCGTATACAGCAGGACCGTATCCCCCCGCTTGATTTGAAGACCCGCTTCGGACAGGGCACGCTCCAGATCGGCCGCCTCGATCAATTCCCGCGGACCTTTATGAGACAGGTCCAGACAGATTCCCTCCGTATAGAACATCGTGAGAGGCATCGTGTCGATCGACTGTCCCCGGTACTGGCGCGCCATATGGTTGATCGCATCGACGTGCGTCCCCGTATGCTCGCCCATCTCCAGCCGGTTCACCGCGGGCGTGACCACGTCGCTGTCCGTAATGCCATCCCACTGCTCATGCGACACGTGCAGGGTGATTGATACTCCCGGAAGACCCGGAAATACCGGCATGCCGGTGAAGATTTCCTGGCTCAGATCGATGATCTCAACCATGCCTTATACCTCAGGTCTCACGCCACTTCCAGACGGGCCCATCTTCAGAGTGTTCGATCGTTCCGGCGAGCTCAAAGCCCAACTTCCGCAGGATGCTCGTTGACGGCCCCTCCTGCGGGAGCGTATGTGCAATGTACGTCAACCCCTGACTGTACGACCGCGTGATGGACAGCAGCTCAGCCGCCATCCGGGTAGCAACTCCTTTGCCTTCGTTCCCTGGGAACGTGAAGTACGCGATCTCGACTTCCCCGTTCGTTGGTGGGCCGGCAAACCCGCAAACACCAATAAACTCTCCGTCCTCCTGCCCCAGATAGCCGATCCATGGCGTTATAAAACCCCGGCGGACATACAGGTCCCATGTAGCCGACACGGCCTGCGCCAGCACTTCGCTGTCCTTGCAGGCGCGGGAGATGGCCTCCGACGGCTGTTGCTCGATGGGGATCAAACGCAATTGCCACCTGCTCCTGGCGCCGTACTAGCCTGGGATCTCTGCCTCAACGAGCTGCGCAAGCAGCGTGAGCGACTCTTGCCAGCCGAGATAGCAGGCCTCGGCCGGAATGGCTTCGGGTATCCCTTCCTGCACGATGTTCACCTCGGTTCCGACGGACACCTGCTTCAAGGAAATCGTCGTCTGCATTTCTCCAGGCAAGCCCGGATCATCGAATTTGTCCGTGTGCCGGATGAGCTCATGAGGCACCAGCTCGAGATACTCCCCGCCAAAAGAGTGGCTGTTCCCTGTGGAGAAATTTGTAAACGACATCTTGTAGGTGCCGCCGACTCTGGCATCGATATGATGAACTTTGCCGGTGAAGCCGTTCGGTGGAAGCCACTTGACCATGGCGTCGGGGTCGAGGAAGGCCCGATAGATTCTCTCAGGGGTCGCGCGAAGCACACGGTGGAGCCGGACTGTGTTGGTAGGCATGAACGCTGGTCCTTTCGAGTTGGTGTTTCCAGTGAGTTGGATTTGATCAGGCCGCGGCCGCTGCGAGCGCAAGCACATAGAGGAGCAGGGATAATAGAAGGCCTCGGAAGGGGATGCTGAACCAGTACCGCTTCCCAAGGAACGCGTACCCGAGCAGCAGCGCAAGCCCGACCCCGAGCAAGAACACGGACCCGAAGAGAAACGCCGGGTGCGCGAGTGATAAGTACCCGTAGACGGTCCCGAACAGGATGGCACCGAAGCCGTGGCTCGCATTGAACCCGATCCATGCCCTCCACATCGTCGTTTCACGCGAAATCACCGGGGCGACCTCCATCATGCGCTGCTTCAGCGCGGCGTCTCTGGGAAGCAGCTTGGGGCCGTGGAAGGTGTACAGCAGATGGAGCATCCCAAGAAAGAGGGGGATGGCTGCGCTTGCGGCCAACAGATACGGCGCGAGGGCATTCAACGGGCGTTCTCCCGGGCCTGACGGTATGGGTACGCGCTCCACCGGTGGACGGACGCCCGAGGCGAGAACGGCACGCGAGCCCGCGTCGCGATCCGGCCATAGAGCGACCAGGTGCCCAGCGCGAGCGAGAAGAGCACGGCGGCGAGCCAGAGATAGCGGAGATAACGCACTGAAAGAACATCCTATCGGAGAGCACCACGCCATGGCTAGACGTTCCGCCTGCTCGACCACGATCGACTCCGGAGCCTCATCACGGTTGCGGCCTGAGCAACAGGGTAAGGCTGGTAGGGTTAGAGCTCATGCTCGAACCAACGCATTGTGCTGTTCGAGAAAGGCGGCCATCAGGCTTGGAGAACGATAGTGGTGTGATGTGATTCCCAACCGCTCGGCGCTGCTGACGTTCTCCAACGTGTCGTCGATGAAGAGCGCGTCTTTAGGCGCAACCGCGGCGAGCTGCAAGGCCGCTTGGAAGAACGCCGGGTCCGGTTTGGCGACGCCCAGCTGACTCGAGTTGGCTATTGCATGGAAGCGATGCGACAGGCCGAGAGACTGGATGTCGACGGGCAGACGTGAGGTAGCGTTGGTGGCCAGCACGACTCGATAGTTTGCTGGAAGACGAGCGAGAAATCCAAGGACGTCGGACACCAGCACGCCTGCACTGCGTGACCAGAGCTCAACGGCACGCTGCGATTCCGACTGGCCATGAGAGAGCGCCAATCTGCTGACGATCACCCCGCGCCAGTCTTCGTCCTGGATTTCTCCCAAAACCACCTGCCGGAGCAGAGCCGGAGTGAACGCGACGCTGCGGATTTCGGATTCCGCAATTTCGTAGGGCCAATCGGCCAAGTCTGGCCACTGCCTGAGAACTCCGTCGAAGTCAATCAGTAGCGCGCTAGGCATCGCAGAGGCTCATGGGCTCAAGGGGTTAGGAATGGCTTACAGGCCATAGGTCGCCCTCGGCACTTCCACAGGCTCACGCGTGGACCGCCAAGAGTGTAGACCGAGCGCCAGGTCTGCAGGGAGCACGCTCGATGCGTAGGACCACGTCACGAGCAGACCCAAGGGGCGACCTCACTGGCGAGTCAGTATCGAAAATCGACCAAGGAATACTGCCGCAGGCGCCTATTCCAGGGATCGACAATCTCCTGCCACTCGGCCTCACCGGATGCCACTCTCTCGGCCCCGGCCAGGGCCTCGGGCAAGAGAGTGTTGTCAAGCCATGGTTCGTTGTGGCTGGGCATCAAATGGTCGAAGTCATCGAAATACCCCGTGAGTCTGCGGTAGCTTGCTATCAGGTCTTCCAGACTGCCGCCTCTCAAGTGAGTCCACACCGGACCATGGAGCAGGATGTCACCGCAGAAGAGGATCCGGTGGGTACGGTCGAGCAGGCAGATGTGATCCGGAGCCTCGCCAGGGGTGTGGATGACCTGCAAGTCCCGCCCACCGAGATCGATCCGGTCGCCATCGCTTAGCCAATGACTGACGTGGAACGGTGGCAGCGCGAAGCCACTCGGATCGAAGCCGAGCGGCCAAGGCCCGTCACCAGACCATCGGCCAGGATTTCGGTCTGCACGATCTGATTGGATACGCCCCTTTTCGCGACGCGACGGGCGGCCGGGTGGTCCAACATCGCAATGTCCTGGAACTGACGGTTACTGCCGAGATGATCGAGATGGGTGTGGGTGTTGATGACAATCACCGGTTTATCAGTTACCTCTTCCACGGCTCTTCGCAGGTCTCCAATTCCACAGCCCGTGTCGATCAGGGCTGCCGTGTGCTCTCCGATGACCAGATTGACGAGGGTCTGCTCGTAGTGACGAGGCTCATAGAAAGCAAAGAGGTCCGGAGCGACCTGATAGACCTCGAACCAGTCGTCGGATGCGATCTTGCTCCCTCGGAACCCGCCTATCGGCAAGCTGTCTCCCCCTGCGCGATGTCTGTTAGCCGACCAGTGCTTCCCGGGTCGCCCAACGGCCGTGGGCTTCAGCGGTGCCGCAAGGCATCCGCTGCAAGCCCGTGTTGAACTCAATCCGGTGCAGGCCGCCTTCGCCGACGCCGACTTCGCGCCGCTCTGGGACTCCCGTCCCGACCTGCGATCCGAGTTGGAGCGGCGCGCCCGCTGAAAACGCCCGCCGCAGAAAACCCTCTTGGACGTCCGTGTAGGCCTGTCCCGCGAGCGCCAGCGTGTGCGCCTGCTTGCTCGAAGGCGTCGCTAGGGCGGTTGCGAGCCTGGAGCGACCCCAAGGTGCCAACCACTGCGGCTCCCGCGTTGCGGACTCGAACCGGGCAGGCTGACCTCAGCAGGTGGCCTGCGTCACCCTCCTCACTAGCAGATGCACTGCGAGCAGGGGCTGGTGCAAAAGGTGTCCTGGCTGTCGCAGTCGCAAACCGACCACAAGCAGGAGACTCCGGAAGCCCCCACTCCCTCCATAGGGGGCGTGCTGAGATGGTGCAGGGTCTCTTTGGCGAGAGTCAGCTTTGGGATCTTCCTCTTCTTCATAAATTCTCCTCTCGCGCGCAATTGCGCGGGCGCTAAGCTATCATGGGCCCAATCCGTACGAGGATCACGTGGCAAACGTTCAACGGCTGGGAGCTCACCCGGCGAGCCATGCCGCAAGGCGGCGTGGCGAGTCCGGTGCAGCGAGTGGTTAGCCGCCTTCGCACGCATTAGGTTTGGGTGACAGCTGAAGACGAATCGAATAATCATCGGCTTCCGGCACGATCGAGAGCTTTTCGGCTCCGCGCACGTTAAGTATGCCAGCTCTAGCCAGATCGAGCACTCGAACGGGATGTTCCGCCACCCGTCCATCCAAGCCGACATGGATGAAGGTGGCCATGGATGGCCAAGGGCACACTGCGAAGGAGATATGACCATCCGAGCTGGGCTGGAGGAGACTGGAGCAGACAAGCCCGCACACCTCTCCCGCGTCGTTGAAGATGGGGCCTCCACTCATGCCGCCTTCGAACCTGGAGTTGGTTTGGAAGCAGGGAAAGTTAAGAAAGCTAGAGTCGCGCTTAACAGCGTAAGTCTCCGTCACCTCGCCGACGGCGGTGGAGGGATGGTCGTCCCAAGTGACAGTCATCGCCGGACCATTGAGAGACACCTGCACTTCGGGCGTGTGGTAGCCGAAGGCAACCACTCTATCGCCGGGCGCTGGAGGGAGAAGTTGCAGTGGAGGTACCCGCCAGCGTGAATATCGCTTGGCAGATTCGGAGAAGGGATCAACCAAGAGAAAAGCTATGTCGGTATTAGGCGAGAGCCAGATACGGCGAACGGTCCAAAGCACCATCTCCTCGCCTTCGCTGAGCATCTGGCGCGCAAGGACTCGGAATGAGGCATTGAGACTTCCCCGCAACGCGACAGGGCGTTCGAGGTGGTCCCAGTAGTCAGCGACTACGTGTTTCGCGGTGATGAGGAGTCTAGCGGCAATTGAAACAGCGGTGCCGGAAGCGCGCCAACTATCGCCCCGCCATGCAGCAAGAGAGAAGGCGACCTCTGTAACGAGGCTCTTGAGACCAGTCTCGACAAAAGCGGGAGCCTTCGACATCTCGTCCATTTGAGTTCCTGCAGCTAGGCGCCTAATGTGTTGCACTCAGCGGCGCCGGTTAAAGTCCCTCGGACGGTGCTCGAAGCCACAAGCTGTCGCAGGCCACTGCCGCTGATAATACCTCAAGCGTCCCCTGCAGGTGCCGGGTTGGGCGGCAGCTGCACGGCTCGGTCGCCCAGACTCGCTGGCGGCTCGCTCCAGTCCTTCTCCTTCGGATTCCGCCAATGTGCCCGATACGTATTTGTACTTTCGTAGAATGCGGTTTCTTCAGAGAGCATTTCATAGATCGCCTTCCGCAGCTCGTCGGTGGTTAGTGGTCCCCATATTGACCGATGCGCCTCCGTGATCTCTTCAAGCGTCTTGCTCTCACTCCCGAGTATCTCGAAGATGCGTAACTTGAGGTCGCTTCGCTTGTCCTGCTTCGAGCGTTGATGGTTCCCAATAGCCTCTGTTACGACAAGGCTAATGATCGCAACCAGCAGAGTCGCGAATTGGATCTTATCTGATATCTGCATAATCACGTCCTCCGCTGCTACGTAACGTTCATCTACCGTCTGTTAGAAAAGAAGGCAAGCAGCACGGCCTCGCATCCGAGGACGTTATGGCGGCTGCGCCCCACGGCCACAGTACTACTGATCGCTCCGACCAAGAGAAGTGCACGATCTATATAACTCGAAGACCTGTCCCGCCGCCGTCTTCACTCCAGCCACGCTCTCCCATCGCTCCCCCTGCCGGCCAACGCCTCGGAAGCTCACCGTGCGGCAGGCGCGCAGAGCGCGCTTGCCGTCCGGTGCAGCGCGGGGTTATGCGCCTCTTGACCAAAGCTCCGCCCGGAGCTAGCTATGCTAGTTGATTCCATGTCAACGAAGCCGATCAAGTTGCCCCAAGTAGACCTTTAAGCCTGACAATTGATTGCTGAGAGCCTTCGAATCAGGTTCACTCACTTCTAGGACAGAAAACGATCTCCACTTGTCCGAGTAGAATGGGTATCTCAGATCATTATGCAAATGAGAGAAGCGAAGCCCGCCAAGAACCTGCTCACAGATTTGCGCGCGAACCTGCTCTCTGACCACAGAGTCATCCGTAAGAACCTCGAGGAGAAACTCTACCGCCTCCTCGAGAGAGTGAGACCTGTTCTTGTCTCGGACCCATTTGAGATTGGGATTCACCAGAGTGAATATCTTAGCCCTAACATGCTTCTCCATTGCTTGGACTCGAAAGTACATGGCCTGTCTATGATGACCATTCTGCTCCAGCAGCAAGGCTGCTTTCTCATCAGCAAGCGCGAGATCGCTATATTCCTCCGCCAAGCTAGTACATTGTCGAAGATTACCTACTCTCATAACGAAGCCTACCTTATGCAGTGTAAGCTACTCATTCTCTTGATGTTTTCACTCTACGCCTGTTCTTGAGCTTCGTCAAGAATGGTGCCATGGCGGCTAAGAGGAGATCCTGGCGGGATGCTGGAGGCAGAGCTTACACAGCCGGCATCGGAAGGCCCTTGAGCTTATCCGACAGAGGTTTACGGCTCCGCTGTCGGATAAGCCGCCAAGGGGGAGCAGGGGCACGGAATGTTATCCGTCAGAAAATCAGTCGGTAAGCACTCCTGTCCTGTAGCTGGCAAACGGCTGCTTTCTGTGTCCAACTTGGCGCTGCGTGTGCGTGCCGTCCTCTCCTCGGAACAAGGATGCCTTACCGACAGCGGGTGTCGTGTAAGCGGAAAGGGCAAAGGCGACGGCAAAAGCACGATCAGGGCGACATGCCGAGCCCCAGGTAGTGCCGCGAGCCGAAGGTGGTGAGCACGGCGTCGCGGAGCTCCGACCAGTAGCGTGAGTGATAGTCGTCAGCGCGCGCCACAGACTCGAGCTGATGAGCGATTTGTCGAGGTACCACTCCTGCTCCTTGACGGCCGTCTTGAGCAGGTTGCTCAGGAGCGTGGGACGGATTGACTCGTCCTCGGCATCCGCGAGCGTATCGGGAAGCTCCGGGCCGGCTCTCGGCCGAAGGCGAGCAGAAACTCTCTGGCGGCTCCGATTTCGAGCAGGGCTTCTCCCTCACGGGCGACTCGTTCGACCGCTGCATCCCAGGTTCTCGGGTCGATGCGATCCAGCCACCGGATCACGCCCATGGGCGGAGCCTCCTACAGCGCTGTCTGACTTCACGGCGGATTGTATACGTGCTCTTCCCGGATCGGCCTCCGGTCACCCGGCCGTGCGGGACCGGGATGAGACTTTGAGCGCCTCCTTCCGGGACGTGCGCGGCGGCAGGGCCGCGGGGCGGACCGGGAAAGCGGGGCACCCCACCGGCCTCGGGAAACGGACGGTCCGCACCGCGGGGCGAGCGGTGTGCTCCGGGAAGCAAGGGCCTCATCCGTGGAGCGGGCGGCTGGCCCCGCGGAGTGAGCCCTCCACTCCGGGAAACGGACGGTCCGCATCGCGAAATCAACCGCCCGCCCCGTGCGTACACCGTCCGCTCCGCGGAATGGGCGGTTGAAATCCCGGAGCGAGCTGGCCGCTCCGCGACGCAAGCTGTCCGCTCCGCGGAGCGAACCGCCCGTTTCCCGGAAATGAGACGCACAATCCGGGGCCAACCGTCTCATTCGGCCCGGCAACCGGGCTCGAACCGGGGCTGGGCGACCGCGTCCCCTTGCCACCGGGAGAGGTGGCGGGCTACGCTCCCGGCGGGCGTTTCCCAATCCTTTCCAGAGTCACGGGAGCGAGATGAGATCCGAGGAATATGAGCGGCGCCGGCAGGCAGTCCAGGCACAATTCCAGGCCGATCTCGACCTGATCCGGGCCGGGTACGAGGCCAAGCTCCGGGCTCTCGAGAGCCTCTGGCTGAGCTCGCCCGCGGGAGTCCCCGCGGCAGGTGTTCACAGTGAGACGGTTCCGAGTGAGACACCCCCGAGTGAGACACTGGACGGTGTGCCGGCTCGGGTCTCGCGGCGGGGTAGCGTGCTGAGGGACGTCCGGGCCGTCCTCCCGCGCCTTCCCGAGGTCTTCGAAAGGAAGGACGTCATCCAGGCCCTCGGATACCAGCCGCCCCGGGCCACGCTCTACCGCGTGCTGGCGACGCTCCAGGATGAGGAGGAGATCACGATCGCCCGCGCGGGCGATGAGCGAATCCAGACGCAGTACCGGCGGTGTGAGGAGGGGTAGGCGGGGACGGTCTCATAAAGCCGCTCCCCTCGCCCTGGATTGAAATCCAGGGCTACCGACGGTGGTCCCTGGCGGGACCGCATTTTGCGCCCCCCGCGGGGGTCACAGCAGGTAGTCTGCGATCCTCTCCGTCGCATTTCCAGGTCACGGCAGGCGGCGAAGTTCCTCCTACAAGTCAGTTGGCAATCCGCAGGTGGCGGAGATAGACTAAAGTTCTCTCATGAAATTACGCCTGGACCGGATTCAGGAGATGGCGGAGGGCGCTGACCTGGAGGTCAAGGCGGCCCTTGGACGCGATGGCCGCGGCGAGCTTCCGAGGTCTTTCTGGGAGACGTACTCCGCGATGGCCAACACGGATGGCGGGGTGGTCCTTCTCGGGATCTCGGAGGGATCCAAGGGTGTCTTCCAGATGATCGGCCTGACGGACGCCGCCAAAGTCCAGAAAGCTCTCTGGGACGGCGCGAACAGCCGGGACCAGATCAGCGTCAACCTGCTCAGGCCGGATTCCGTCCAGGTGGCCGAAGTCGAGGGCCGAAGGATCCTGCGGATCCTCATCCCTCGCGCCAGGAGGAACCAGAGGCCCGTGTACGTGGGCCGCAATCCCCTCACGGGCACCTATCAGAGGAGTTACGAGGGGGACTACCGCTGCGACAGCGAAACGGTGCGGCGGATGCTCGCGGAGCAGGTGGAGGACGAGCGGGACGGCAGGGTCCTGCATCGTTTCACCCTGGCGGATCTCGATTCCTCCACGCTCAGCGACTACCGAAACGCGGCGCGAGCGGCCAAGCCCAATCTCTCCTGGCACGAGCTCGATGACCAGGAATTCCTGAGGGCTCTGGGCGCCTGGAAGCATGACCGGGAGACGGATGAATCCGGAGTTACTCTCGGGGGCCTCCTGATGTTCGGCCGGTTGCCGTCCATCCAGGAGGCGGTGCCCAACTACATGCTCGACTACCAGGAACGCCCCGCACCCAAAAGGGAGCCACGCTGGCTCGACCGGCTGACCACGGATGGCGAATGGTCCGGCAATCTGTTCGATTTTTGCCGGATGGTGCTGAAGCGCCTGTATAAGGACCTCCCGGTCCCGTTCCAGCTCTCGGGCGCCACCCGGGTCGATGAGACGCCGGTCCATGTGGCCCTGCGCGAGGCGCTCGTGAACACCTTGATCCACGCGGATTTCTCCGGCCGGGTTTCGATCCTGGTGGTCAAGCGGCCTGATCTCTTTGGCTTCCGGAATCCCGGCTGTATGCGGATCGCTTTCGAGGACGCTCTGGCCGGCGGGAACAGCGACTGCAGAAACCTCGTGCTTCAGAGGCTCTTTCGTATGGCGGGTTATGCCGAGCAGGCGGGGTACGGCATACCGACGATCTACTCCGGCTGGCGGAAACAGCTCTGGCGGTCCCCCATTCTGCGGGAGCGGAGACAGTATCCGGAGCAGACTTTCCTGACGATGTCCATGCTGAGCCTGCTTTCCGAGGAGACGGTCGCAGCCCTGGAGACGCGCTTCGGCGTGAGGTACCGCAAGCTCTCCGAAACCCAGCAGATGGCTCTGGCGACGGTCGCCGTGGAGGGCACGGTGAGCCATGCACGGCTCAAAACCATGGTCCAGGACCACCCCAGGGACATCACAGCCGCGCTCTCTTCACTGTGCCGCGAAGGGTTCCTCGAATCGGCGGGGGCCGCGCGGGGCACCTACTATTTCTTTCCTGGTGAGCCGCCGGTCCCCATGGAGGGAGAGGGGCCGCTGCTCTTCGACCCTGAAGCTCAGGCCCGCAGCTCCGAACATTTGGCGGGAAGCTCCGAACATTTGGCGGGAAGCTCCGAACATTTGGCCGTTTCGACCCCTCCAAGCTCCGAACATTTGGCCCCAAGCTCGGTAGATTTGGCGGCGGGGAGCTCCGAACATTTGGAAGCGGCAAGCTCCGAACATTGGACCCAACTCCTGGAGATCGCCAAGCCGGTGCGGGAGAGCGGCAAGGCCCCCCGAGCCCGGGTCGAGGCCGTTCTCACCGAAGTCTGCCAGCCGGGGTACCGCACCCTCCGGGAGCTTCAAGCCATCCTGGGGAGGGATGGCGACTTCCTGCGCGTTCACTACCTGAACCGGATGGTGAAGGATGGCAGGATGCGCCTGAGGTTCCCGGAGGCGCCCAACCATCCCAATCAGGCCTACACCTCGGGCGCCTAGAACATATACGCCAGCGCGAACGCCACCTGCGCACCCATCATCATCAGGTACATGTGCTTCCAGGAGGGGTGGTTCTCCGTCTCGGTGAGGGAGTTGGGATCGCGCAGCAGCAGCCAGACTGTGTAGGCGCCCCAGAGGGTGAAGAGGACGCCGAAGGCGGTCAGGATCATGGGGTTGCCCGTGAGGATGGCGTGCTCAGGGTTCTGGGGGTCGCGGAGGATGGTGCCCAGGGGCACGAAGAGCCAGGGGATCACGAAGAAGGGGGCGATGATCCAGGCGGCCTTCTTGACGCCGTAAATGATCGGCAGGGTCCTGCAGCCACCGGCGCGGTCGCCTTGGATGTCGGCGAAGTCCTTGGTGGAGGCGGCGCCGATCAGGAAGAGGCCGATCACCCCGCCGATGTACCAGGGCTCCGTGTGCCAGACCTGCGCCACCATGGCCCAGCCCGCCACCTTGAGCAGGATGCCCCGCGGGATGGCGATGGTGTAGTTGGCGAGCATGCCCCGCGCCTTGGTGCGGCCCAGCTCCGGCGCCGAGTAGATGAAGGTGAAGATCAGCCCCGCGAGGTAGATGAAGAAGGTCGCGTGCTGGGAGAGCGGCGCCGTGAGCTTCGCCTGGAGCGTGTCGTACGGGTGGGGCACCACCAGCCAGGTGGGGAGGAGCGCCAGGGCGTAGAAGACCCAGGAGAAGATCCAGGCCTCGCGGATCGAGAGGGCGCCCGTCACCAGCGGCCGGTTGGGCTTGTTGAGGCGGTCGATCTCCAGGTCGTAAATCTGATTGATCGCGTTCGAGGCCGCGTTCATGAAGCTCGCGCAGAGGGAGCCGAGGACGACCGTCCAGATCACCGAGGCCGTGAGGCTCCGCGTGGGGTCCGGGTTGTGCACCGAGCCGAAGGCGCAGACGGCGCCCGAGACGATGCCCAGGAGCGGCGGCAGCAGCGTGAAGGGGCGGGCGAGCTGCGAGTAGAGCTGGAGCTTGGACGGTGTCGCCGGGTGGGGTTTCTCAGGCACGGAGCTCGACGGGGACACGGCTGCGGACTTCATAAAGCGGACCTCAGAGGACCCAGGGCGTGAAGACCACGGCGACCAGGGCGCCGACCAGGGTGTTGAGGAAGTTGAGCGCCTCGTTGTCGAGCAGCTGGCGCCTTTCGAGGGCCGCGCCTACGAGGCTCTCGAAGGTGGTGCCGACGAAGGCGGCGAGCACGACGGCGGGCACGCCTTTCCAGGAGAACAGGCCCAGAGTGGCTCCGAGCGCCGCGATCATCAGCGAGGCGAAGACGCCCGCGAGCGTTCCTTCCAGAGAAACGGCGCCCTCGGTGCCGCGGGGCACGGGGCGGAAGGTGGTGATGAGGAAGGTGCGGCGGCCGAGGAGCTGGCCGATCTCGCTCGAAGCGGTGTCGGCCGCGGCCGTGGCGAAGGCGCCCGCGAAAGCGAGGGCGAAGACCACGGGGTAGGGCGTCAGGGCCGCGAACAGGGCGCAGGCGGTCGCCACCCCGGCGTTGGCCAGGGCGTGCCGCATGCCCCGGCGGCCCTTGTTCTCCTGGGCGAGCTTGGCGGCGGCTTTCCGCTTGTAGCCGAGCTTGGTGCAGGCGCTGCCGATGACGAAGAAGGTCAGGAGCAGCAGGTAGCCCCGCCAGTCGAGGAACAGGTAGATGAGGAAGCCCACGAGGAAGCCCGCCACCACGCCGGAGCGGTCCACGGTGCGGGCCGCGTAGGCCGCGCCGGCCAGGGCGACGTTGACCAGGACGGCCAGGAGGAGCCGCACAGGGAGCCCTTCCTGGGCGAAGAATTCGTCCCAGTTGCCCTCGGTGAGGACGAGCCCCAGGAGGAACAGGCCCGAGACCAGGGGTACGCCGATGTTGTCGTCCAGCCCCTGGGGCAGGGATTCGAGCGCGGCGGCCACGACGGAGGTGGCGAAGCAGACGGCGAGGGCGAATCCCAGGGAGTAGGTGTGGTCGCGGGGCGTCCAGATCAGCAGCACGGTCGAGGCGAGGGTGCCGAAGACGACGTAGGCGATCGTCCCCGCCCAGCTCTTCCGGGGGTTCCAGGGGAGCTTGCTGCGGCCCATGGACATGCCCACGAGGGAGGCCATGCCGTCACCGAAGGCGAGGATGCCCCAGGCCGCGGCCGCCACCTCCAGCCGCTGGTAGAAGGCGAGGATCAGCAGCAGCACGGCGAGCGGGTAGAGGATGATGCCGAGGGAGGTGCCGGACTGGTGCTCGGCGTCGCGCCAGAGCTTGCGGCCGCCGACGCGGGGCAGCACGAAGATGTTGGAGGCCAGGGCGGCGGCGGCGAGGATGGCGGCCCAGAAGGGTCCCAGGTAGTGGAGGGAGAAGGCGATCAGGCCCACTCCCATGTGGACCACCTTGCGGGCGATCTCGCCGCGGGTCAGCGCCCCGCCTTTCAGCGCCCCGCCTTTCAACGTAATAACCCGCTTTCCTTGAGCCAGGCCACGGAGGAGGCGAGTCCCTCGGAGAGCGGACGCCAGCGGTAGCCCAGCTCCTTTTCCGCGTGAGCCGAGCTGTAGGCCCAGTCGTGCCGGTAGACCTCGACGAGGTCGGGCGTGAGCTGCGGCGTGGTGCCGCGCAGGCGGGCCCAGGCCTTCTGCGCGCCGCCGGCCGTCTTGGCCAGCCAGTCCGGGAAGCGGAGCGTGGGGATCTTCGCGCCGGTCAGGCGGCCGATGAGATCGTAGAAGTCCTTTTGCAGCACGTTCTCGCCGCCCAGCACCCACCGGCCTCCTGGCTTGGGCTTCTCCAGGGCCTGAGCGATGCCGCGGGCCACGTCGTCCACGTAGACGTAGTTCCAGCGCCGCTCGGGCTTGCCGATGAGGCCGGGCAGGCGGCCGTGGACGAGGTCGAGCACGTGCCTCAGGACGATATTGCCCTCGGTCATCTCGCCCGGGCCGTAGATCACGCCGGGGTAGACCACGTCGAGCGGCGCGCCCGCGGCGATGGCCCGGCGCGCCAGGCGGTCGGAGAGGGTCTTGGTGCGCTCGTAGTCGTTGATCCAGACGCGGTCCCCCCCGCGGTCACCGGCGCTCTCGTCGAGCACACCGCCCGGCCCCTTTTCCGTGGGCCCGAGGGCCATGAAGCTGGAGACGTAGAGCATGCGCTCGACCGATCCCGCGGCCGCGGACTCGGCGGCGGCGAGGACGTTTTCCAGCCCGCCCACGTTGATGCGGTCGAACTGCTCTTTCGGCGCCAGGATCTTGACCAGCGCCGCGGCATGCACCACGGCGTCACAGCCGGCGATGGCTTTCACCAGGCTCACCCGGTCGGTGACGTCCCCCTCGGCGAACTCGATGCCCGTAGGGAACCGCTCACGGGAGGACCCGCGCCGGACCAGGAGGCGCAGCGCATGGCGGGGTGCAAGCTCGGAAACGATGCGGCGTCCGAGGAACCCGGTGCCGCCGGTGATGAGGATCTTCATTTTGGATTTTGGATTTTAGATTTTGGATTGGGGAAGGGCAAGGTCTAAAATCCAAAATCCCTCCACAGGTCTGTCAAGGCATCCTCCAGGGTGCGCTCGGGTGTCCAGCCCAGGGCACGCAGGCGGCTGGGGTCTCCGGAGAGGCAGGGGATGTCGAAGGGACGGGGCGGATAGACCCCCTCCTTGACTGTAGCGGGGACTCCCGCGATCGCGATCAGGCGGTCGAGGGCCTCTCGCATGCGGGTCGCCTTGCCCGTGGCCAGGTTGTAGACGCCACCGGGGCTCCCCTTCTCGGCCAGCAGGCGGTAGGCGGCGGCGCCGTCGTCCACGTGGACGAAGTCGCGCGCGGTCGAGAGGTCGCCCACCTCCAGCGCGTCTCTTTCCCCCCGGCCGATCTCGGCGAGCTGGGCGGCCCAGGACGGAAGGGCGAACTTCGGGGCCTGCCCGGGACCGATCAGGTTGAAGGAGCGCACGATGACCGCCCCGTGGGCCGCGGCGATCCGCTCGGCCGCGGCCTTGGTGAGGGCGTAAGGGGTCTGGGGCGCCACGCGGCGGTCCTCGCGGATGGGCTGCTCCGCCTCGGGGACCGCGCCGTAGACGTCGGCGCTGGAAGCGATCACCACCCGCCGCACCTGGGCCGCGCCGGCTGCGAACATCACGTTCTCGGTGCCGGCCACGTTGACCCAGAAGTAGTCGGGCATGGTCTGCCAGCCCCAGGACTCGCCGATGTGGGAGAGGCCCGCGAGGTTGACGATGGCGTCGGGCCGGGCCGTCCGCACGGCCCGTTCCATGGCGGCCCGGTCCACCAGGTCAGCCTCGTAGAGGTCCACCCCCTCCAGATCGGGACGGGCTTCGAGATAGGTGCCGCTCACCCGGTCGCCCCGCTCGAGCAGGAGACGGGTGAGCCGCAAGCCGACGAAGCCCGCGATCCCGGTGATGAGGATGTGCATCGGCGGTCAGCTCCGCCGCCGCCTTCTGGCCAGCGTCTCGCGCCAGTAGTCGAGGAGGTCGCGTACCGTCTGCTCGAACGGGATCCGCGGCTCCCAGCCGGTGTCGGCCCGGAACTTGGAGCTGTCGCCGATCAGGATCTCGACGTCGGAGGGGCGCAGGCGGTCGGGATCGACCTCGATCTTCACCTCCACGTTGGAGTAGGAGAGCACGAGGTCGAGCATGGCGCGGATGGTGATGCCCGTGCCCGTGGCGATGTTGTAGACCTCGCCGGGGGTCGCCTTGGTGACGGCGAGCCAGTAGGCGCGGACCATGTCGCGCACGTCGGTGAAGTCGCGCACGGCGTCGATGTTGCCCACGCGGATGACCGGCTCCTGGAGCCCCGCCTCGATGGCCGCCACCTGGCTGCAGAAGTTGGAGGTGACGAAGACCTGCCCCCGCCGCGGGCCGGTGTGGTTGAAGCCGCGGGTGCGGATGGCCCGGATGCCGTAGCTCTGGAAGTACTGGTAGCCGAGGTAGTCCTGGGCCACCTTGGAGACGGCGTAGGGCGAGAGCGGCCGCAGCGGGTTGGTCTCCTTGATCGGGGTCTCGTCGGGGCAGCACGAGGCCGTACTGCTCGGAGGAGCAGGCGATCTGGATGGCCGGGTCGAGCTTCAGGGCGCGGACGGCCTCGAAGAGGTTGGTCTGGCCGGTGATGTTGGTGACGATGGTGTCGTTGGGGGCGTTCCAGCTCGACGGCACGAAGCTCTGGGCGGCCAGGTGGAAGATGTAGTCCGGCCGCGTGACCTCCAGGGCGCGGTGCATGGAGGTGTAGTCGCGCAGGTCGGCTTCGACCAGGTGGATCTGGCGGTCCAGGTGCTCGACGTTGTCCATGCGGCTGCGCCAGCGGAAGGTGCCGAAGACCTCCACGTCCGGGTGCTCCGCCAGGATGTACTCCGCCAGGTGGGATCCGGCGAAGCCAGTAATACCAGTGATCAAAGCTCTCATAAAGCGGCCCTCATTGACTCCTCTGTTTTCGCATCCGGACCAGCAGATCCGCCAGCCCACGGTCCCAGGACTCCACGGGACGGCCGGCGATCTCTTCGAAACGTGTCACGTCCAGCACCGACCAGGCCGGGCGGGGCGCCGGACGGGGAAGCTCCGCGGTCGTGACGGGTTGCACCTCGACCGCCATGTCCCCTTCGACATTGGGGACCACTGCCGGGCGATCTCGGTGGCGAAAGCGTACCAGGAGACGGGCTCCCGGTTGCGGTAGTGCAGAATTCCCGTGGTCCCGGTCGCTGACAGATCGAGCAGCGCTCTGGCCAGGAACGGCGTGTAGGTGGGGCATCCCACCTGGTCGTCCACCACCCGCAGCGGCAGCTTGCCGGCCTCGATGAGGCCCACCATGGTGGCCACGAAGTTGGGTCCGCCCGGGCCGAAGAGCCAGCTCGTCCGCACGACGAGCGCGCGATCATACTCCAAAGCGCGCCGTTCGCCTTCGAGCTTGCTCTGGCCATAAATGGAGAGCGGACCCGTGGGCGCGTCCTCGCGGTACGGTTCGCTGGCGGTCCCCGTCGAAGACGTAGTCGGTGGAGACGTGGACCAGCCGCGCCCCCACGGACCCGGCGGCGGCGGCGGCGTTCTCCGCGCCGGCGCCGTTGACGGCGAAGGCCCGCTCCACCTCGGTCTCGCAGGCGTCGACCTTGGTGTGGGCGGCGCAGTTGAGCACCACCTCGGGGCGGAATTCCGCGGCCCATTCGAGGAGGCGGCCGCGGTCCGTCACGTCGGCCTGCTCGCGGGACAGACCGAGGACGTCCCAGCCGCGGGACCGGGCTTCCTGGACCACCGCCTGGCCCAGCATGCCGGCCCCGCCAAGGACTAAAACCTCAATGTCCCCCTTCACTAGGTGATCCCGACCTCCGAGTTGTCCCCGAGCATGAAGCGGTAGGCCTTGGGCTTGAAGTCGGTCTTCACGATGCGCACGTTGCGGCCGATCAGCGAGCCGTCGATGCGCAGGGGGATGTCCCGGATCTCGGAGTCGGCCAGGACGATGGAGTTCTCCATCTCGCAGCGCACCAGGGTGCAGCGCTCGCCGATCGAGGTGTAGGGTCCCACGAAGGCGTGCTCCAGCCGCGTGCCGTCGCCGATCACGACCGGCCCGCGCACCAGCGAATCGATCAGCTCGACCCCTTCGCCGATCTGCGACCCGGCCCTCGATGCGGCTGCCGCTGTCCATGGCCCAGGTTGGCGCCGCGCCGGGCTTCCAGGCCTTCGAGGACGATGCGGTTGGCCTCCAGCATGTCGTCGAGCTTGCCGGTGTCCTTCCACCAGCCGCGGACGATGTGGGGGTGGACGTCGAGGCCGCGGTCGATCAGGTCCTGGATGGCGTCGGTGATCTCGAGCTCGCCGCGGGCCGAGGGCTTGATCCGGCGGACCGACTCGAAGATGGAGGCGTCGAACATGTAGACGCCCACGAGCGCCAGGTTGCTCTTGGGCTCCTTGGGCTTCTCGACCAGGCGGCGGACCTTGCCCTTCCGTCGGTCAGCTCGGCCACGCCGAACTGCTCCGGGTTGGGCACCTCGGCGAGCAGGATCTCGGAGTTGCAGCCGAGGGCGCGGAACTCGTCCACCAGGCTGGTGATGCCGCCCGCGATCAGGTTGTCGCCCAGGTACATGACGAACGGGGAGCCGCCGAGGAACTCCTCGGCGATCATCACGGCGTGGGCGAGGCCCAGGGGGGCCTCCTGCTCGATGTAGGTGACGCTGGCGCCGAAGCGGGAGCCGTCGCCCACGGCGGCCCGGATCTCGCGCCGGGTGTCGCCCACGATGATGCCGATCTCGGTGATGCCGGCCGCCACGATCGCCTCGATGGCATAGAAGAGCACCGGCTTGTTGGCCACCGGCACGAGCTGCTTGGCGGAGGTGTAGGTGAGGGGGCGCAGGCGCGTGCCCTTGCCCCCGGAGAGGATCAGGCCCTTCATACTCGATCTCCTCGACGGGCTAGGCTCGATCGGTCGAGGCTGCGGCTGTTCAGGTCGAGGAACGTGCCCACGTTCTTCAGGTCGAGCGAGAGGCGGATGTCCTTGTCGCGGGTCCGCGGTGCCGGTGCCGGCGCGGAAGTCCCGCAGCTCCAGGCGCAGGCCGTAGCACTGGCCGGTGTAGCTGAAGACGATCTGCTGCTGCTGCAGGAACTGCTGCTCGACGTCGTAGTTGATCTGCCCTTCGAGCCGCAGGCGCCAGGCCGGGATGCCCACGGAGCCGTTCAGCCGCACCTGGTTGCTCAGGCTGTCTCCCGTCTCCGGCCGGGAGCGGGTGAACCAGGTCGCGCCCAGGTAGCTGCCGGCGCCGAAGCCGTAGCTGCCCGTGAAGCCGGTCGAGGAGATGCCGCCGAACAGGGTGTCGTAGTCGGCCTCCAGCTTGAAGGTGATCCGGTCGGCCGGGTTGAAGCGCAGCAGCGCCTCGATCGGCCCCTCCGTGGTGTTCACGGTCCGGTCAAGCGCCGACTCTGGAGCGGCTGGGTGTCGTCGAAGCTGTACGCGCGGGCGAGCTCGAAGAAGAAGATCTCGCGGGCCACGCCGTTCTCCGTATTCGGCTTGGCCAGGATGCGGTTGACGAGCGCCAGCCGTCCACGGTTGTTGGAACGCGCGGCGTGTCCACCTCGTCGAACAGGGGGACGCAGAACTCCTCGTCCAAGTCGCCCTGATAGCTGTAGGTCAAGCGCGGCTCGATCACGTGCTTGAACCGGGCGTAGTCGCCGATCTTCCGGTCGAAGATGCGGGAGAAGGAGGGGCCGACGATCTCGGCGGTAGCCACCGGGAAGGTGCGCGTCTGGGCCTCGCCGGAGAACTCCGTCTGGGTCAGGTTCAGGCTGTCGCCGTACCAGGTCAGCCGCTCGCCGCCGGTGATCGAGAGCGACAGCCAGGGGAAGGTGCGGATGGGCAGCGTGATCTGCGGGAAGAGGTCGGCCCGGCCGTACTGGCCGCTGTAGCTGTTCGGCCGCTTGATGTCCAGATAGTTGAGCGAGCTGAGGAGCTGGAGGTAGAACGGCGTCCGGGCGATGCGGGTCTGGCGCAGGCGGTACTCGATCTCGGGCAGGCGCCGCTGGTCGATCGTCTGGTCGAAGCCGATGAACGTCTCCCGGCTGTTGAGCTGGGCGTTCAGCAGGTGCGGGTCCCCAGTTGCCGGTGACGAAGGCGCGGCTGTCGATGAAGCGCAGGGTGTTGCGGTCGAAGTCGCGCTCGAAGTCGCGGAAGAAGTTGAAGTCCGAGTACTCCTGGAACTGCACGGCGCCGCGCATGTTCCAGGGCAGGTCCTCGGTGGTGTGGATCCACTCCAGCTTCCAGCGCCAGTCGTCGACCTCGGGGTCGCGGACGTAGTAGCCCAGGACGTTGCCCTTGGTGCCCGGCGGTCGGCTGGTAGCGGAACTCGTTGCCGAGGCCCAGGAAGCTCTCCGAGTAGGTGTCGACGTGGAACGTGGTGTCGTAGCTCCGGCCGAGCGTCTGGAAGTAGGCGAAGCCCAGGGAGGCGCCGCGCCGGTCGGAGTAGCCGATGTTGGGCACCAGGAAGCCCGAGGTGCGGTCGCTCTTGACCGGCCAGAGGATGTAGGGGGTGTAGAAGACGGGCAGCTTCTTGGCCCGCATGGAGGCCGAGCGCACGTGGGCGTAGCCGTCCACCTCCACCCGGGCCTGGCCCAGGCGGAAGCTCCAGTCGGGCACCTCCTGATTGCAGGAGGTGAAGATGCCGTCGGTCACCACGTAGGTGTTGTCGCCCGTCTTCTCCACTTCCTTGCCGGTGAAGTAGTAGTCGGGCGCCACGTGGCCGGTGGAGTTGGTGAGCTTGCCGGTCTTGGTGTCGAGGTTGAAGACCACCGTGTCGCCCGTGAGCCGCCGGGGGCCCTGGTCCAGGATGACGTTGCCCGTGGCGGTGACGACCTTGGTCTCCAGGTCCAGCTCCGCCATGTCGGCCTTGAGGTCGATGTCCTGGTAGCGGATCTGCACTCCGCCGGTGAGCACGGCGTAGTCCTCGCGCTTGTAGGAGAGGTCCGCGGCGCTGCCGGCGGCGCTGGCGCCGTCCTCGAACTTGAGCTGGAAGTCCAGGCGGTCTGGCCCGGCGCCGGGCGGGCCGGCGGGCTGGGGAGGTGTCACCGGAGCCGGCGACGCCTGGGGCGCGCCGGAGGGCTGGCCTCCCGGAGGCGCCGGAGGAGCCACGGGCTGGATGGGACCCGCCGGCTCCGAAGGCGGGGTGACCGCGGGGGGCGGCTCGGTCTGGGTGTCCGCGGGTGGCACAGCCGACGTGGCGGGCTCAGGCTCCGGCACCGGCGGCGTCTGAGGTGCCTGAGCGAGGGCCGGCAGCCCCAGGCAGAGCGCCAGCAACAGGGCGGAGAAGGTAGGGCGTGTTTCGATCATGAGCGCGCGCTAGTCTATGCGCTCGACGATCATCGCGGTAGCCTCTCCGCCTCCAATACAGATCGAAGCGCAGCCCAGACGCCCGCCCCGCTCGCGCAGCGCGTAGATCAGGGTGGCCAGGATCCGCGCCCCGGACGCGCCGATCGGATGGCCCAGGGCCACCGCGCCGCCGCGCACGTTCAAGCGGTCCGCCGGCACCTCCAGGTCGCGCAGGAAGGCCATGGCCACCACGGCGAACGCCTCGTTGACCTCCCAGAGGTCGATGTCGGCGGCCTTGAGGCCGGCCCGCTCCAGCACGTTGCGCACGGCCGCGCCCGGCGCCGTGGTGAACCTCTCCGGCTTCTGGGCATGCGACGAGTGGGCGATCGATCCGGGCGATCGGCCGGAGACCCCGCCGGGCGGCCTCCGAGGCCGTGGTGAGCACCAGGGCGGCGGCGCCGTCGTTGATCTTGCTGGCGTTGGCCGCGGTCACCGTGCCGTCCTTCTGGAAGGCCGGCCTGAGCGAGCCCATGCGCGAGAGGTCGGACTTGAACGGCTCCTCGTCGCGGTCGACCACCAGGGGGTCGCCCTTCTTCTGGGGGATCTGGACCGGGACGATCTCCTCGGCGAACAGCCCCTTCTCCGTGGCCTCGCGGGCGCGGCGGTAGCTCTCCAGGGCGAAGGCGTCCTGCTCCTCGCGGCCGAACCTGTACTCGGTGGCGCAGGTCTCGGCGCAGTTGCCCATGTGGAGGTCGCCGTAGGGGTCCCACAGCCCGTCGTGGATCATGGAGTCGACGAGCTTGCCGTGCCCCAGGCGCAGGCCGTCGCGGACGCCGGGCGCCAGATAGGGGGCCTGGCTCATGCTCTCCATGCCGCCCGCCACCACGTACTTGAAGTCGCCGCAGCGCAGGTCGTTGGCGGCGATCATCACGGCCCGCATGCCGGAGCCGCAGACCTTGTTCAAGGTGATGGCGCCGGTCGCGGCCGGGCAGCCGGCGCCGAGGGCCGCCTGGCGCGCCGGGGCCTGCCCCTGGCCGGCCGTCAGCACGCAGCCCATGTTGACCTGCTGGATCTCGTCGGGGGTGAGGCCCGCGCGCTCGATGGCGGCGGATATCGCGCGCGCTCCCAGAGCGTGCGCGGGAAGCCCGGAGAGCGCGCCCTGGAACGTCCCGATGGGCGTGCGCACCGCGCTCAGAATGACGACGTCGTCCATGACTTCTCCTGTGACCGATTCTTGGGGAATTGCCGGCCGCTCCTGGGCCGCCGGCGGACCGGGCAGTGGATCGTAGCATATCCGGTACAATGCGCCCGGGCATGCGCTCTCTGGGCATCGACTTCGGCGAGAAGCGGATCGGGCTCGCGATCTCGGACCCCGACGGCCGGTTCGCCGTGCCGCTCACCACCCTGGAGCGGCGCAACGACCGCTCGGCCCTGCGGCAGATCGCGGAGATCGCCCGCGCGCGAGGGGGTCGGCGGCTGGTCCTCGGCGAGCCCGTCGGCCTGGACGGCCAGCGCGGGGAGGCCGCCGAGCGGGTCCGCCGCTTCGGCGAGCGCCTGGCGGAGCTCACCGGCCTGCCCCTGGAGCTGGTCAACGAGTCGCTGACCAGCGTCGAGGCCCAGGAGCGGCTGCGCGCGGCCGGCGTGGACCCGCGGCGGGAGCCGGGCCGGATCGACGCCGTGGCCGCCCAGATCCTGCTCCAGGAGGCCCTGGACCGCGGACGGCCGGGAGGCGGAGACGTTGAGCGGAGGCACGGTGGCACGAGCGGCAGACGAAGCCGCGGGCGGAAGCCCGAGCGGCGGCTGGCGGCGGGCTGCTCCTCGGCCTCGGCTCCTGCTGCTCCTGTCCTGGTGCCGGTGGGCCGCATGGCCTGGTCCTGGTGGAAGCTGCAGCGCCCCTACCAGGGCTACGAGGGCACCGAGAAGCTGGTCACCGTCGCCCCCGGCACCGCGGCCGGACCAGGTCCTCCAGACCCTGGAGAAGGAAGGGGTCCTCGCCGACGCCAAGCTGGCCCGCTCCTACCTCGTCTACTTCATGGGCGACCCCACGATCCAGGCCGGCGACTACCGCTTCCGCGGCCCCCTGACCACCGCCCAGGTGCTCGACAAGCTGGTCGAGGGGCGGATCGTCACCCACTCCGTCACCCTGATCGAGGGGCTCACCCTGAGGAGATCGCCGGCCAGCTCGCCAGGGCGAAGTTCGGCCGCCGCGAGGTCTTCCTCGACCTCATGCGCTCGCCGCGGCTGATCGCCGACCTCGATCCCGAGGCGCCGGACCTCGAGGGCTACCTCTTCCCCGAGACCTACAGCTTCGCCTCCGCCACCCGCGAGCGCGAGATCGTCGAGACCCTGGTCGAGCACCTTCCGCAAGCGCTTCGAGAGCGAGGTCCGGCCGCTGCTCGCCGCAGGCCGGGACCGCACCGTGCGCGCAGGTCGTGACCCTGGCCAGCCATCGTGGAGAAGGAGGCCCAGGTCGCCTCCGAGCGGCCGCTCATCGCCGCGGTCTACGCGAACCGGCTGGACAGCGGATCGGGCTGGCCGCCGACCCGACCGTGATCTACGCCCTGAAGCGCCTCGGCCGCTGGAACGGCAACATCCGCCGGGACGACCTGCGGATGGACTCGCCCTACAACACCTACCGCTACGCCGGCCTGCCGCCCGGCCCGATCTGCTCGCCCGGCCTCGCCAGCCTCGAGGCCGCCGCCCAGCCGGCCGACACGGCCCTACCTCTACTTCGTCGAGCCGCAACGACGGCACCCACGTCTTCGCCGAGACCCTGCGCGGAGCACAACCGGAACGTCGAGCGCTGGCAGCGCCAGTACTGGCGGGAGCGGCGGGCCCAGGAGCGGCGCGAGCGCGCAAGCGGTGGACGATAGGCTTCTATCTCTCTTTTTTATTGACAGTTCCGCATACCTGGTGTATCAAGACAGGTGAATCGAGTCCATACAACGGGTACGGAAGCGCCGCCCCTCCAGCGGAAAATTGTTTTCCCATGGCGGGCTGCCGTCCAAGAGGAGGCCGTGATGAACATCCCGGAGGAGTTTGGGAAGTATCTGCTTCTCAAGAAGCTGACGGAAGACCCGCTCGGAGAGACGTTCCGCGCCGGCAGGGTCGGCGAGACCGGAGCATGGAGCAGGTCGTCCTGCTGCGCGTCTTCAACGGCAAGGGGATCGACGGCGAGAAGCTCTGGGCAGGATCTCCGGCCGCGCCGCCGTCCAGCAGGCCCTGAAGAGCCCCAACATCGGGCAGCGGCGTCGACCTCGGCCGGGTGCGCAGCTTCCCCTACGTGGCCTACGACTACATCTCGGGCAAGAACCTGGCGACGCTCTTCGCCCAGGCGGCCCGGCAGCTCTCGCCGATCCCGACCGACCACGCCCTGCTGATCGCCGAGCGCATCGCGCTCGCCCTGGCCGCGGCCTACGAGACCCGGGTGCAGGACGAGCGGGTCCTGCACGGCTTCGTGGTGCCGCACCTGGTCATGATCTCGAACGAGGGCGAGACCCGCCTCCTCGGCTTCGAGGCGGCCCCGGGCCTGCGCGAGCTCGCGGCCGGCAACTGGCAGGATCGAGACGGTCCGCGCCGCTACCTCGCGCCCGAGGCCCTGGCCGGAGCGCCCGTGGGCAAGTCGGACGACGTCTACTCCCTGGGCGCCATCCTCTTCGAGCTGCTGACCGGGCGAGCGCCTGCCGGCCATCGCCGGCGGGAGGCTATGCCGCGCGTGATCGACGGCGCCGTCGCCGCCAACGAGGGCACGCCGCTCCCCGGCCCGTGGCCGCGCTGCTCAAGAAGAGCCTGGTGCCCCGCGAGCAGCGGATCGCCGACGCCGTCACCTGGCACAAGACGCTGTCGAAGCTGATGATCGACGGGCACTACAGCCCGACGACGTTCAACCTCGCCTTCTTCATGCACAACCTCTTCCGCGACGAGATCGAGCGGGAGAGCCAGGAGATCCAGGCCGAGAAGAAGCTGGAGCTGCCGAAGAAGCCGGCCCCGGCTCCGGTCGTCCCCGTCGCCGCCGCCGCGCCCGCCACCTCCGCGTCCGCGCGGCATGCGGCCACGGACATGCGCGAGACGACCGGCGTGCGCCAGGGGACCCTGCCGGGCACCCGGATGCCGCCGGCGGCTACCGCCCGGTCCTCGGCCGAGCCCTCGAAGAAGGGGCTCTGGATCGGCATCGCCGCGGCCCTCCTGCTCGCCTGGCCGGTGGCGGCTGGTTCTTCTTCGGCCGCTCGGGCGGCGGCACGCAGACCGCCGGCCGGGACACCGCCGCCCGCCGCCCTGAGCACCACCCAGCCGGCGGCCATGCCGGGCACGGTCCTCCCGGGAGGACGTCGTGGACCCCGCCGCGCCGGCCGCACCCACGCCGAGGAGATCCAGGCGCAGATCCAGCCGATGTTCGAGGCCCGCCAGAAGGAGATGGAGGCCAAGCTCAAGACCCAGTACGACGACCGCATCAAGGAGCTCCAGAAGCAGCTCGAGGACAGCCGCCGGGCCGGCACCGCCGAGGCGAGCCGGCCCGCCTATCAGGAGCCGGCGCCCGCGCCCGCGGTCACCGAGACCAAGAAGCCCGAGCCGGCGCCCGCGGCGCCCGCAGTCACCGAGATCAAGAAGCCCGAGCCCGCGCCGGCGCAGACCGTGCCCGCCGTCCCCGCTCCGGCCCCGCAGGAGGAGAAGCCGGCCCCGGCGGCGGCCGCTCCGGCCATCCTGTCCCGGCCCCCGCGCCAGCGCCAGCAGCAGGTCCAGGTCGGCGACCTCGTCCAGCCCGGCCCCGGCGTCACCTCGCCGAAGCTGACCTCCAAGCTCGACCCGCGCTATCCCCCCGCCGCCCAGCGCATGAAGCGCGCCGCCCAGGTGGACATCAAGGTGCTGGTGGACGAGAAGGGCCGCGTGCTGGACGCCGAGCGATCGGCACCAAGGCCGGCTTCGGGTTCGACGAGGCCGCCCTCGACGCCGCCCGCCGCGCCACCTTCCAGCCCGCTGTCAAGGACGGCGTCCGGGTGAAGATGTGGACCACCCTGCGGGTGAATTTCAAGGGGATGTAGGAAGAGGACAACCCCGTAGGGGCGGCCCCACGTGGCCGCCCTGGGGCGGGGGGATTTCGCGGGCGTGGTGGGGACGTGGGATTTCGCGGGCGTAGGCCGTGGCATTTTCGTGGGCATGGGCCGGCCCACCCACCCAGGGCGGCCACATGGGGCCGCCCCTACGTTTCCACCGCCCCAAAACAAAAAAGGCACCCCGAGGGGTGCCCTTCCTTCGTCGCTTAAGGGGTGTTTCCGATTACAGGTCGGCAGCCTTGAGGCTGGCGGTGAGCTGCTGGATGACCGGCTTCATGACCTTGTCGAACATCCGGTTGTCGTCCACGCCGCCGCCGAAGCCGCCGACGGACACCTTGACGCTCGCCTCCTCCGCGCGCGCCTCGTCGGCCCAGACGATCTCGCCCGTGCTGGTGTCGATCAGGCGGGCGTTCAGCGCCGCCACGAACTTGCGCTTGCCGGCGGAGACGCCGGCAGGCCGCCGACCGGCCGTGCACGTCCTGTGTCGCCGTACTCGGTCACGGCGCCGGTCAGCAGGTAGTTGACGCCCAGGAGCTTGCCGATGCTTGCACGGCCGTCTTCGGATCGACGTCGCCGGAGAGGGTCAGGTTCTTCTCCTGCATCAGGGCCTCGAGCTGCTCGCGCTCGACGACGCGGAACTTGCCGCTCTTGACCAGCTCGGTGACGAACACGTCCTGCGCCGCCTCGGCGCCGCCGTTGTACCACCACTGGTTGTCGGCCTTGTTCTTGAACTCGAGCACGGCGATGCGCGGCTTGTCGCTTGTCGCCGCCGAGGACAGGCTGGGGACGGCGAACGATGGCAAGCAGCAGGGCTGCACACAGGGCAAGGGCTGAAACACGCTTCATGGGTAGACCTCCTTCATGGGGAAAGCGGAAATTCCGTCCGATTATACCCCAGAAGAACGTTCCGCCAACCCTCGTTCCCTCACTGGTACCTTCATAGGATTCTCCTTCAGCCGAGGACGATTCCTGGGCGTCCACCACGCAGAGGGCCGCCATGTTGACGATGTCCTGCACCTCCAGGCCGCTCTGGAGCACGTGGACCGGCTTGGCCATCCCCAGCAGGATCGGGCCGATCGCCTCCGCCCCGGCCAGCCGCCAGATCAGCTTGTAGGCGATGTTGGCCGACTGCAGCTCGGGGAAGATCAGGACGTTCGCCGGCTGCTTCAGCCGGCTCCAGGGGTAGCTCTCCTGCAGGATCTGCTCGAAGACCGCCGTGTCCGCCTGCATCTCGCCGTCGATCTCCAGGTCCGGGTCGAGCCCGGCGACGATCTCGACGGCCCGGCGCACCTTGCGCGCCGAAGGGTGCTTGTTCGAGCCGAAGTTCGAGAACGAGAGCATGGCCACCCGCGGCACCACGCCGAAGCGGCGGGCGAACTCGACGGTGAGCAGCGGCGATCTCGGCCAGCTCCTCGGGCGTCGGGGTCGATGTTGACCGTGGTGTCGGCGAGGAAGAACAGGCGGTCCTGGAGGATCAGCATGTAGGCGCCGGAGACCCGCCGGACCCCTGGGCGCGTGCCGACGATCTGCAGCGCCGGCCGGATGGTCTCGGGATACGACTGGGTGAGCCCCGAGATCAGGCCGTCGGCGTCCCCCATCTCGACCATCATGGTGCCGAAGTAGTTGCGCGGGCGCATCCGCTTGCGCGCCTCCGTCCAGGGTGATCGCCCTCGCGCCGCCGCTTCTCGTGGAGCCGCCGGGCGTAGGGCTCGAACTTCGTCCGAGCTCTCGTTGTGGATGATGGTGACCTTCGGTCTTCCGGCAGGTCGAGGGCGCGCAGCCGGTCGGCGATCATCTCGCGGCGGGCGAGGAGGATCGGATGGGCGATCCCCTCGTCGACCAGGATCTTGGCGGCGCGCAGGATCTTGCTCGTGCTCCCCCTCGGGGAAGACGATCCGCTTCGGCGAGCGCCGGGCGCTGGTCGATGATGCCGCGCATCAGCTCCAGCCGCCGGGAGATCAGCGTCTCCAGCCGCCGGTGGTAGGCCTCGAAGTCCTCGATCGGGATCCGCGCCACGCCGCTCTCCATGGCCGCCTGCGCCACGGCCGGCGGCACGCGCAGCAGCACCCGGTAGTCGAACGGCTTGGGGATCAGGTACTCGCGGCCGAAGCGCGAGCGACTCCAGGCCGTAGGCCTTGAGCACCGCGTCGGGCACGTCCTCGCGGGCCAGCTCGGCCAGGGCCTGGACCGCGGCGAGCTTCATGGCGCTCGTTGATGTCGGTCGCCCGCACGTCGAGCGCGCCGCGGAAGAGGAACGGGAAGCCGAGGACGTTGTTGACCTGGTTCGGGATAGTCGCTGCGGCCGGTGGCCACGATGGCGTCCGGCCGCGCCGCCCGGGCCTCTTCGTAGGCGATCTCGGGGTCGGGGTTGGCCATGGCGAAGACGATCGGATCGCGCGCCATGGCGCGGACCATGTCCGGCGTCACCACGCCCGCCGACCGAGAGGCCGATGAAGACGTCCGCCCCCACCAGGGCCTCGGCCAGGGTGCGCGCCGCCGTGTCGGCGGCGAACTCCGCCTTGTAGGGGTCCATGTCCTCCGTCCGGCCGCGGTAGATCACGCCCTTGCGGTCGCAGAGGATGATGTTCTCCCGGCGGGCGCCGAGCTTCGAGATAGAGCTTGGCGCAGGAGAGGGCCGCGGCGCCGGCGCCGGAGAAGACGATGCGCGCCTCGCTCGATCTTCTTGCCGGCGACCTCCAGGGCGTTGAGCAGCGCGGCGCCGGAGATGATGGCGGTGCCGTGCTGGTCGTCGTGGAAGACCGGGATGCTCATCTCGGCCTTGAGGCGGCGCTCGATCTCGAAGCACTCGGGCGCGCGGATGTCCTCCAGGTTGATGCCGCCGAAGGTCGGCTCCAGGAGCTTGACCGTGCGGATGAACTCCTCCGGGTCCGTCGGTGGCGACCTCGATGTCGAAGACGTCGATGTCGGCGAAGCGCTTGAAGAGGACCCCCTTGCCCTCCATGACCGGCTTGCCGGCGAGGGCGCCGATGTTGCCCAGGCCGAGCACGGCCGTGCCGTTGCTGATCACCGCCACCAGGTTGCCCTTGGCGGTGTACTCGTAGGCGAGCAGCGGGTCCTGCTCGATCTCCATGCAGGGCTCGGCGACCCCGGGGCTGTAGGCCAGCGAGAGGTCCCGCTGGGTGGCCGTCGGCTTGGTGGGGACGACCTGGATCTTCCCCTTGCGTCCACTGGGAGTGGTAGTCGAGGGCGTCTTCGCGGCTGATTTTTTTCATGGCCATGGCGGTCTGCGATCTTACTGGACTTAAGCTCTGGCCATGATCGTGGTGCCGACCCGCAGACATTGACGCAGGTACCGACGCAGGTACCGACGCAGGTACCGACGCAGGTACCGATGACTCCGCATGATCACCCAGCCCGACCACGCCCACTTCTCGGCGAGCTGCTGTCCCTCTGGCGCGCGGACGGCCTGCCGGAGCATCCGCGGCGGGCCGACCTCCTCTTCGCC
The DNA here is from genome assembly GCA_963832495.1 of uncultured Acidobacteriota bacterium. Taxonomy (GTDB): domain Bacteria; phylum Acidobacteriota; class Thermoanaerobaculia; order Multivoradales; family UBA5704; genus DATARR01. Next base: position 752,416 of record CAWHUF010000011.1, read on the forward strand.
GTCCGCGAGCACGACAACGGCTGGCGCGAGGCCGACGCGGCGCCGCGCTGGGACTCCGAACAGGGCCGGCCGCACGACTTCATCAGCCTGCCCGCGCGCGGAGCGCATCGAGATCTGGGAGCGCGGCACCTGCCGCTTCGCCGCCGAGCGTCCCTACGCCGCCCTCCTGATCACCCGCCACGCCCTCCAGCTCTTCTCGGGACGGCGCGGAGGACGAGGAATGGACCTCCTTCCTGGCCTTCCTCGACGACTTCGAGGCGAGCCTGATGGCGGAGACCGGCGTCTCCCGAGGAGGAGCTGGAGGCCGATTACCGGTGGATCGACCTCGCGGACCTCATCTCCCTCGCCGCCTGCAACGGCTGGCGCGATCCGGCCGAGCGGTATGGATGGCGGGTGGAGCCGCGGGACGGCAATATCAAGGCCATCACCAGGGCCATCGCCCTCGACCCCTTCCCCCTGGCCGGGGCCACCACCTTCCGCGTGCCCTGCCGCCGCATCCCCGTCCGCGCCTACCGGGGCGACGCCGACCTCGGCGGCGAGCTGGCGACCGCCCGCTGGGAAGAGATGACCGTGCGGGTCGAGGAATTGTAGGGGCGGCCCCACGTGGCCGCCCTGGGGGGGGGGATCCACCAGGTTTCGAACAGCCCAAAACAGGGCGGCCACGTGGGGCCGCCCCTACGGGCCCATCAATTCAGCCTGCCGCCCGGTCGCCGTTCTCGGGCCGGTTGAACCCCGAGAGAACCATCTGCTCGAAGATCCGGCGATAGAGGAGCAGCAGGTCCGTAAAGACCTGGCTGAATGCCTGGTCCGTGCTTTCGGAGAGAAGGGTGTTGCCGTCCAAGGGCGGCAGATAGAGCGGCTCGCTCGGGCTCGGCCGGGTTCTTCCTTTTCCTCACCGGCCCCCAGATCCGCGGCCCGGCGGTCCACCAGGTAGAGCGTGTAGAAGAACTCGAAGTAGCCGACTTTCAGGGCGATCAGGACCTTCTCCAGCGAGTCGAGCTTCGGCAGCTCCTTGCCGTTCTCGTACTTGGAGAGCTGGCTCTTGCCGATCCCCGCCTCGCGGGCGACGCGGGCCTGGCTCTTGCCCCGCAGCTCCCGCAGAAGACTGAGCGTCCTGCCCAGGTTGGCGAACATGGCCATGGCGCGGAAATCTATCGGCAGCACGGCACGCTTTGCAAGCACAAGTACCTGAATCCACGACACTTATGTAGATCGCATGTAACCTATAAGAGTCATATGGAAGGTGGCCTGGGACCGTCCGCGCCCATCTCGTAACCAATTACGGCCATTTGTTCTTTCAGCAGAGATTTTGAAGAAAAGCGGCTTCCGCCGCCCAAGGCGGGAGCCGCCTATCCCTTCCGAGGCCGCCCCGCCGGCTTCTTCCGAGGCTTCCTCTCCTTGACCTCCGGCTTCGCCTCCTCCTCCGCTTTCACCACCGGAGGCGCCGCCGCTCCCTCCGGGTTCTTCGGCATCACCCGGAAGAGCACCACCAGGTCGCCGACCTCGATCGCCCCCTGCGCCACCGGGCGGGGCTGGCCGAACGTCATCTGGACGAAAGACTCGACCTTGCCCACCACCTCCCGCACCTGCTCGGGCCAGTTGTCTTCCGCGGCCACCGCGCCGGCCTCCCGGCGCTTCTCAGCCTCGATCTGATCGTAGCGCCGGAAAAACTCCTGCCGGCTCAGGCCCAGGCTGGCCAGCAGCTTGGCGAGCGAAGAGAGCGTCGCCTGCTGGAGGTTGTTCTCGATCCGCGACAGCTGGCCACGCCCGAGCTTGGCCGCCTGCCCGAGCTCCTGCAGGGTCATGCCCTTCTCTCTGCGCAGGCGCCGCAGGGTCTCACCGATCAGGCTGAAGGTTCCCACAACCGGGAACATATCCGGGAGCCGCTGCACCTGCAAGCATAAGTCTTTTCGGCTGAGTCATTTAGCAAAGGCGTCCTGTTTCCTTGTATGGCCCTTTTATTTCCCGTGGAGCGGCTTCATAGGCCCCTTTCCGTCACTTTGGAGGCAAGAAAGGGCGCTCCACGGAAAAATCGCGAGATCCGCGCGAGCGGGCTCCGAAAAGCCTCGACAATCCCTCAGGCCATGGGGGTACCCAAACAACTTTTGCGTGCTAACCTTTCTCTCGCGATGGAAGCGCAGCCACGGATCAGCCCCGTGCCGGAAGGCACGTTGCAGGCCATTCGGGTCCTGATGCCCTCCCCGATCGGCCCCCTGGGAGTGGAGATCCTGGGCACGGCCGTGACCCGCCTGACCATCGAGCCCGCCGAGACCGATCTGCGGTCGTACATCCCCCTCCACCAGATCGACGGGCCGGACTACCTGGACGAGATCTTCGGCCGGCTCGCGGAGTACTTCGCCGGGGCCCGGCGCAAGCTCGACCTGGCCTTCGACCTCTGCGCCTCCGGCATCACCCCCTTCTCCCGGCGCGTGCTCAAGGAAGCCGCCAAGGTCCCCTACGGCCGCACCCGCACCTGCCGGGAGATCGCCGAGGCCTGCAGCCGGCACGAGGGCTGCCCGGAAGTGCTGGCGGCCCTGCGCGCAAACCCCATCCCCATCGTGATCCCCTGCCACCGCGTCATCGCCGACGACGGCGGCCTCGGCGACTACGTGGGCGGCGGCCGCCGCAAGAGCTGGCTGCTGGAGATGGAGAGCCAGGGGCTGGAGCTGCTGTAGACCTCCCTCCTCATCCGGATCGCCTTCCGCGCGCGTAGAACAGCATGAGCCCCAGGCCATGCAGATCTCGACGCCCGAGCCCTTCCGCCGCCCCTTCCCCTTCGTCTCCAGGGAGATTGGCGTATATTCCGTCCCGGAGACGATCAGCTTGCTCTCGGGCGCATGCAGCGACGCCACCCTCCTGGCGCGGATCGCGGAGGGGGACCTGGAGGCCTTCCAGACCTTCTATGGCCGCCATGCCGGCCGCGTGCTCGCCTACGCCCGCCAGCTTGGCCATCGCGGGCATTGTGCAGATCTCGTGGAAGACGTAGTGCAGGAGGTCTTCGTGGCCGTCTGGCGCCGGGCCGCGAGCTTCCGGCCCGACCGCGGAGACCCGGCCGGCTGGCTCTACACCATCACCCGCAACAAGCTGGTGGACCACTGGCGGCGCCAGGGCGAGACGGCGGAGCCCGGCGAGATCGATGTCCTGACTCTCACCGAAGGCGACACTGAGGATCTGCGGGTGACCGTGCGCCAGGCCCTCACCCGCGTGGCGCCGGACCAGCGCCGGGCGATCGAGATGGCCTACTTCGGCGGGCTCACCTACGAAGAAACGGCCCGCCGGCTGGACCTGCCCGTCGGCACCCTGAAATCGCGCATCCGCTCCGGCCTCAAGACTCTGCGGACCCTGCTCGAGAGCCACTGATTGGAGACGACCTGACCATGCACCCCTCCGAAGAGCTGTTGCTCGCCGTCGCTTCCGGGCAGGCCGACCTGCCGCACCGGGTGCTGGTCGAGGGCCATCTGGACAACTGCCCCGCCTGCCGCGCCGCCATGGGCGAGATCAGCGCGCCCGGCGGCGCCCTCCTCGAAGACCTGCCGGAGATGCCCATCCCTCCCGGCCTCTGGGAGAGCCTGAAGGCAAAGATCGACGCCCTGCCGCCGCAGCTCTCCGCCCGGAAGGCGTTCGCTGGCCTCCCCCTGCCCGCAAGCATCCTCCACGAGTTGCCCGACCTTCAGACCCCCGAGGACATCCGCTGGCACCGCCTCCCCTTGCGGGGCGCTCGCCTGGCCCGCCTGCTGCGAGACCCGGTCACCGGCAGCGCCCTGCTCCTCGGCCACATGCCGCCCCGGAGGGTCTTCCCCGAGCACATCCACCTGGGTCCCGAGGACGTCCTCGTCCTGGCCGGAGGCTACGAAGACCATTTCGGCATCTTCGAAGCCGGAGCCTTCGCCTCCTACGCCCCCGGCTCCAAGCACCGCCCCCTCACCGAGCCCGACGAGGAATGCTGGATCCTCACCCGCCTCGAAAAGCCCAACCTCTTCACGGGCTGGCGGGGCTGGGTGCAGCGGCTGTTCCTGTAGACCCTCTCCCCCTCAGGCTAAAGGCGCCCTGTCCTTCGTAGAGGGCGTTTTTTCTTTGGAAGACCCTGCTCCGCGCCGGGCGAGCCTCGCCACGCGCTGGCGAGGCTTATCCTGGGCGGGCGAGTCTCGCCCACTGCGGGCGAGATTCGCCCGCGTCTGGCGACCCTGTTCCGGACTGGGCGAGCCTCTTCCAGCGCTGAACAGGGTCTTCCGAAGAAAAAACGCCCTCTACGAAGGACAGGACCGGAACCTCTTCGGCCGGATCAACGAGCCCAGCCAAAATTGGCTTGACAAGTCTATAAGACCCAATCAATATACATCTGTCGGCAGTCGACGCAGTCCCAGAAGTCAAGCTGTTCACCATGCCGTAGCGGAAACTTCCGCGGGATCCCTGGGTAAGGCGGGAACCTGACCAGGAGAGCCTCACCCCAACGGCAGCCAACCGAAGTTTGAACGAAAGGAGCAGGAAAGTGAGAAACCAGAACACGTTTGGAGACAAGATCGGCAACTGGAAGGTGGTCAACACCAACCTGGAGCCACACCTCGAGGAGATGCCGCACCTGCAGCCGCTCCATACCGACATGGATGGACTGATCACCGAAGCGGAGGCGCACGACGCCGAACAGGAGGCTGCTCGCGGCCGCCTGCGTGAGCTCACCGCGAAGCGGAAGGACATCGAGCGTCGCGGGCAGGCCCTGCGCAGCCGGATGGCCGCCCACCTGAAGGGGACGTTCGGCTACACCAGCCAGCAGCTCATCCAGTTCGGCCTGAATCCCCTGAAGACGACCGGACGCAAGCGGCCGGAGCGGAAGAAGACCGCCGAGACCCCGGCGCCGGCTCCGACCGCCGCCCAGTAGCCCTAGCCAGCAGGACCCGATGAAGCCGAGGGGAGCGGCGCGCCGCTCCCCTCGCCGTTTCCCCGGTAGCTGTAGATCTCTTTAGTCCTCGGAATCGCGTTCCGCCAAGAGATCGGAAACAGCGTCACGCTCCGGTGAAAACCTGCGGCCGGAGCCCAGAAGCCGGTGCGCCAGTTCTCCACGATCAGCACCACGGCGCTCCACGGCTTCCTATTCAAACAGCACGTCCATGATCTACCGGGATCGTGCCACCGCAGAGGTAGAAGGTTTGCTCCTGGAGGCTCGTGTATATACACTCTGTGGATGCGCTTGCCTGTTCCGCAACGCCACAAAGCGAGAAGCGGCGTTCCTCATCGAGAACCTCTAAGACCGACTGGGCGAGGGTGCGCTCCATGAAAGAGGAAGAGATCACCCTTTCCGAGGAGCATCCCGAGTTGGACCTGCAGCACGTCGTGAGGGTGATCCGGCGTCATGGCCTGAAGCCAGCCCCTCCCAAGGCTTCCGTATCATTGCGGATCGACCAGGACGTGCTCGATTGGTTCAAGGCGCAGGGTCCAGGCTATCAGACTCGCATCAACATGATTCTCCGAGCCTTCCGGGACGCCTCGATCTGAGCTCGTCTTGGTCTTCACCGGCTGGCCAGCAGGCTTCTGGCCCAGTCCCCCTTGACTCCCAGACGCCGGCAGCCACCCTGCCTGTAGGCTGACTTCAACATTCGGGTGGCACCTATCCGGATTGAAGTTAAGCGCCACTTATTACCCTCAACTGATCCTCCCCACAAGCGGAGCAGGGTCTCCCGGAGAAAAACACCCTCGCCAGGATCTGGCGAGCCTCGCCAAGGCGTGGCGAATCTCTCCAGTCCGTGGCGAGCCTCTCCAGCCCGTGGTGAGTCTCGCCAATCCGTGGCGACCTTCGCTAGCGCGTGGCGAGTCTCTCCCGGCGCTGAACAGGGTCTTCCGAAGAAAAACGCCCTCTACAGAGGACATGGACTCTTCCGGAGAGGCGTTCCTGAGGGCTTGACGCCGAAGGCTCTCTATACTCGGCTGGCACCTATTCTCATTCTCCTCCTCCTCCGGCGCCGGGAGCATTCCGACGGGCGCGACGCCGAGGGTTCCCTACAATCGGGTGGAACCTATTCCTCCCTATTCCTCCCGTGTCGCGCCCGCCGTCGACTCTACCCTATTCTCCGGGGACCTACTCTCCGTATATGATCCATCTAACTACGAAAGGGGCGCATCTTCCAATGAATGAACGAATTCGATTTGGCGTTCTCGGTGCTGGGCGAGTGGCTCGCGACCACTTCGCGCCCGTCCTGCAGCGGTCCGAGGTTGCAGAACTGTACGCGGCCGCGAGTCGCGATAAGAGCCGCGCCCTTGCTCTAGGTCCTACAGTAGCCTACGATTCCTATGAATACCTCCTCAGTGATGCTGCAGTAGATGCTGTTTACATCGCTACCCACAACGGCTTACACCGAGAGCTTGCCATAGCCGCCATGAGAAATGGCAAACATGTTCTGTGCGAAAAACCGCTAGGTCGCAACCCGGAAGAATGTCAAGCGATATTACATTGCGCCCAAGAGACCGGACGTCTCTTAATGGAAGCCTTTATGTACCGTTACCATCCACAAATTAATGCATTGCATAACGTGGTACAAGCGGGCATCATTGGCGAGCTAACGACCGTGGAGGCCTCATTCCGATTTCACATGACCCACTCGGACGATGTCCGCCTCCAGAAAGACTGGGGTGGCGGAGCCCTATTAGATGTAGGTCCGTATTGCGTAAACGTCTCACGCCTATTCTTGGGAGACCACCCAATCGAGGCAAGAGCACTAGGGGTGCTCCATTCCGTACATGGTGTCGACATGAGCACAAGCGGAACATTACTGTATCCCTCGGGACGTACAAGCGTGATCTCGTGCGGCTTCGATGGGGGGCTTCACCAAGAAGTTGCCCTTATTGGAACCGATGGGCGGGCGACTCTAAATGAACCATTTATAAACTCCACTGGCTGCCCACAGTTGACGGTGGAGGTCGGCTCTACTCGACAGACCTATGACATGCCGATAGTCGATTGCTTTGAACTAGAGCTGAATGACTTCGTTCGGTCAATAAAGGAAAAGACAACTCCGTTCCTTTCCCCGGAAGAGGGGCTCCTCAACGCTCGAGTGCTAGAACTCCTGCAACTCGCTCTGCGCTAGCCCTAATCAAAGCCAGCACTCATGCTTAACTGTGGAGGGCGACAATTGGAGAAGTTCACCGAGACCCCAAGGCGCTACTTGCTGCCTTGCCCAAAGCCCTTCAAGCAGGTGGTTATACGCCGCATGCTTTTCCGGAGGCACGCAGTACAACTGCGATGAAGTACACTGGATAAACTCCCGCCGGTGCTTTGATAAAACAATCTCTTCTAAGCTCTCAAATTCGCCAATCTTCCAACGATCGAGGTACTTGCTGCTGCAATCAAGATACAGAGCCGGCAGACTTGATGAAGAGGTCAGACTAGGGGCGACTGCCAGAACAAACCACGCCGAATGAAATTCGGAGTAGGGACGTCTCTGCTGAAGGATATCTGCACAATACTTCTTTGTGGAGCAGAGAACCTTAAATTCGGCATTCTCGAGTGACGCAGCCTCTTCAATAGCCTGAAACACATCTTTCTGGTCAAAGCTAGTAGATAGGTGGTGCGCACCCTTAACCCAATCAATCATTGGCTTAAACTGAATATAATCAAATCCTAACGATCGAACCATCCTAGCAGCCTCTGCGATATCAGCCGCCACCATATGGGAGGTCAGAAAACTGACACCCAACTCGCAAGAGGAGCCACTGATCTTACGCGCCTCAGGTAGGCGAGCAATGCAGGCGAGGCGCTCACTTAATCCTTTACTACCCCGAACTCGTCGGAAGGTGCTCTCCGAGGCTGAATCCAGCGATACTCGAATCCAATGAAACGATTGCACCATCTCTTCTGCCTTGCTGAAATCAGCAATAAGCCCCCCATTCGTAAATATCCCCGCCCGAATCGGCATACTCCGGACAAGACCCATGACCTTGCTAAAGTCGGGATGTCTAAGTGGATCCCCCCCTCCAGTTAGCGTGACACCTCGAATTTGAAGCGCAACAGCATCAGCCAAGATATGCTCAATCGAGGATAGAGCCAGATGGCGCTCCTGTAACGCGAACCCATGTACGCATCGTGGACAACGATCATTACAAGAAAGGGTTATATCAAGCTCCAGAGTTACTGGGGCAACACTTCGACGGTTAAGCCAATCGTACAATCGATCTGCGTGAAAGAGGATCTTTCCCGCCTCAAATTGGGCATCGCCTCGCCCCATTGCCACTAAGCTTCTTAGGCCAGCGGCGGTTGTTGCGTGCGCTTTTGAGACGAGACCTCTAGAAGCCTCTACCTCTTCCATTAGAGCCATGAGTAGAACCCCAGCACCTGAACAAGCAGGTAGCCTATGATTGAATGTCCGCCAAAGCTAAACCAGCCCGGCGCACCTACATAAAGGATAACGCATAAAGCACTCCTAGCGCGACGTATCCAACGCAAAGCACTATCAATAGCCCTCTCTGCTGATCCCAATCTCGAAGCGCCTTAGCAATCATGAATAGCAAAGCAACCACATATATTGCAAGAAACACATTGTAAACCCTATTACTCATGTCGCTGTTTACCAACAGCGCTATAAACAATGTAAGAGCAGCCGAGCACTTCGATTCGACTCTTGCCATCTTGCGAGCTCTGTCAGAAATAAAATACATATCCGCCTTAATCTTTACCTCCCCTTTAATACTCTCCTGTAGCCGCTTCTTGAAATGTGCCCCAAAGAGACTTGGCCCCAACAAGAAGAACACCGAAAAAAATAGGGGCAAGAATTTAACTATGACAGCATCCATTGCGGCTCCCCTTCCAGTTTATTCTCCCTGGCCACCCACCGCGCAGAGACGACAACTACCGTTAAGGTGATTGACTAATGAGTCGAGGCTCCACAACGGGGTTGCGCTTACTCGGATTATCGAATTTATCAAACGGCTTCCCATTATCAAAAAGTTGGCTGACCATATCAGCCAGCTTAAAAACCTGTTCTTCGATACGCACATCAATCGTCCCATATATGTGCTTATCACCAGACGCGATAAGCGACTTAACCACTCCAATACCATCAAAACCAATTATAACCGGTGGCCGGCCACTAGGCCATCCCCCCCCATCCCTCTCGTATGCCACCAATGCCTCCCGCACTCCGAGTGCCATCTCATCATTTGTACAAAAGTAGGCATCACAGAAGTCCTTGGCAGCCAAATCCGTCTGAATCCGCAGCTTAGCGGATGGCGTGTCGAAAGAAAGACTTTTGTGTAGCTTCACAGCGTTTGGAAAATCTTTAAATTCTCTTAGAAAACCTTCAACCCGCGGCTCGGCACCCTCCAAACCTTGAAGGACACGCACGCGCGGATTGCCATTATTAAGCGAGGCACAATAATCCCTTAGCGCCTTTCCAGCCAGCAAGCCACCCTTCAAGCCATCTACAGTCACCGACGGGGGGATTTTCCCGTCCTCGAAATCGTCGATGTAATGCTCAAAGTTCTTATCAATAGTAAAAACAGGGTACTTCGGATTTGACCGCATGAAGGCACTGAGGGGACCCTTCAGCACATGTGTCTCAATCGGCGCTATTATAATTGCATCGTAACAGTTCTTATGAACTATTGCCATATTTAGGAACTGTGCCTGCTGACTACTCGACTTGTTATCCTTGGGCACACGCAGCACGATATCGTAAAATGAACCCAAGGCATCGGTCAACTTAGCGGTCAACAGGCTGAAAAAGTCAAGAGTATCACGGTGATCTGTCTCTGGAACAAAGGCTGAACTGAGGAAGAGCAGCCTCTTGCGCGAGCAACTACTAAAAAAAGGTAGATTTAACCCCATCTCGGGCCTCAGAGCTTATCCTTTGTGATCAGTTTAACAGGCGTTGCCATTTCCTTCGTAAGGGCAACTCCACTAATGGCAGAGAGCGCCTTCTGCACGCAGAGGCTACCCATCTCCTCTGGCTGCTGAGCAACAGTCCCTACCAAGCGCCCGTCGCGGACAGCGGCGAGACCGTCAGGCGTAGCGTCGAACCCAACGATAAACACTCGGCCTCGCTGCTCAGGAGTTCCCGCCGCTGCAAGTGCAGCGGCGGCACCAAGAGCCATCTCGTCGTTCGCGGCGAACAGGGCATCAAGATCAGGATGTGCCTGTAGTATGGCCGAAAACTTGTCGACAGCTTGCTCGCGGCTCCAAGAGGCTGTGTCTTTGGCAACAAGCGCAATCCCGCTGCTCTTACCAATCGCCTCTTGGAAGCCCGTTGCTCTTTGGATAGCGGCGTCGGAGCCTACGAGCCCCTCTAGGAGTGCGACCTTACCAGATCCACGCAGGCGCTCTACAATATGCTCTCCAGCAAGGCGACCACCGAGCCGATTGTCAGACCCTATGTATGCCGCGATTTGAATGCCCTGTGCGGCAGCGCTTTTAACATCTACTCGGTTGTCAACGTTAATTACAGTAACTGACGCATCATTCGCCGCCTTCAGGGCAGGCAAAATTCCAGCCGAATCTGCCGGTACTACGCACAAAGCCTTGACACCACGTGCCACTAAGGTAGTAACTAGATCAGACTGAGCAGCTTGGTCCTCGACTCCGGTTGTAGGAGCCTGGAAGAGAAGCGTAACCTGCTGACCTGCAATAGCCGATTCCGCCCCTGTCTTCATCTGAACGAAGAAAGGGTTTGTCAAAGTCGGAACCACAAAGGCGATTGCCGGAGGAGACGCTTGCCTCCTACCGAGGAAAAGAAAAAAGCCGACAACAGCCACGACCACAACCAATGCGACGATGAGAGTTCGCTTTGTCACGCTATTCTCCTTTGAGTTGACTTGATTGTCTACGGTCAAGAGTGACGGCGGCCAACAGAACTGCACCGATTATCAAGGGATGGGAGTTACTTGGCAATCCTACAATAGTAACTGCATTGCGCAACTCTACAATCAGCAGGATACCGAGGCTTGTTCCGATCAAATCCCCCCGCCCACCAGTCAAGCTACCACCGCCTATTACTGCTGCACCGATCGCGTCAAGCTCATAAAGAGATCCCGCCATCGGTTGGGCACTATTAAGACGGGCCGTAATAAGGATTCCACCTAAACCGGCCAATATCCCAGCCAAGACATAGGTCTGCCTCCTCATACGCTGCACATCGATGCCCACCAGAAGCGCAGCCCGGTCATTGCTACCGACTGCATAGAGATACCGCCCCCAGACGGTGAATTCAAGAAGCAGTGTGCCAATAACTACCAGCAAAAACCAAATATATACTCCGTATGGTAGAGTGGCTTGACGAAATAAAATCGTCAGCCCGCCAGCTACACCAGAAAGCGGCATCCCGTCTGAGACCAGGAATGCGCCTCCTCGGGCCAAGCCCATTACACCTAGCGTCGCAAGAAAGGGAGACAGACCAATATCACATACGAATAATGCATTGATATAACCTATGATTGCTCCTGCTGCAAGAGCGCCAATAACGGCAAGAGGAACATTACCAGTTACAATGCTTATCTGACCCAGAATAACGGCACAGAATGCCGCAGTTGCCCCTACCGAGAGATCGATGCCGCCAGCAATTATTATCAAGGTCATCCCGACAGCGACCACGGCCAAACTAGTTGATTGAACAACTATGTTCCTGGCGTTTTGGATACTCAAAAAACTCGGTTCGGCAATGCCGGTGGCCAGGGCAATTGCCACCATAGCGATAAGAATAGGCAGTCGCTGTCGAAATCTCATCCTAGCTCCAGCGCAGATTGAGCGCCGCTGCCATATACGGTTATTATCCTGTGCGTCACCAGCACAAGATAGTCGAGTTCAGATGCTGACACAAGACAAGCACCACCCGTCAAGCAGTACTTAGCGAGCGTCTTTGCGAGGTCGGTGCGCCCAACAGTGTCAAGGCCACGGGTGGAATTATCTAGAATCAAGACACGCGGCTCAACGGCAAGCAGACGCAATAAAATTACTTTCTGCTGGTTTCCACCGCTTAGAGTGGACGCGAGATTCAAAAGATCCGAAGATGTAAAAGGGAGCGTGGATGCGATAGCACGGGCCTGCTTGGCAAGCTGTCGCCTTGACACAATAGAAAAGTTTCTCCTCTGTGCCAGAACTGCCATCAGGAGATTCTCTGCAATCGAGAGGTCAGCAAAAATGCCTTCCTGGCGGCGGTCTGAAGTAACATAAGCAACGCCAGAGGCTATAGCCTCTTTGGGCGAGGAAAAGGTCTGCGAAGAATTATCACGAGAGTCAGCGCGGCTCTTATAGGTAGAAATACCCGCTAGATGCCGCAGCAGAGCACTAAGTTGCCATAGCGGACCACCAGTGAGTCCAAGAGACTCTCCTTTATGGACCACAAAGGGAGTGTTCATACGGGAACCTACTTCCTGGGAAGCTACCTTGAGGACAGCCTGGGAGGAAAGAGGGGCCGCGGAACCAACATAGCTAGTGAACTGTGGGATTATATGAGTTCGGATCTCCTCTTTATTTTGATCGGTTACGTTCACATCCTCAACCAAAGATCCATCACGGAGCACTAGAACACGATGCGCAAGCGCATTGACGAGGTCTAGCCGATGAGTTGCAAATAAGACTGCCGCCCCAGCTGAAATAGCACGTCTAATGGCGCTAATTACAGGCATCGACTCTTCTTCTGAGAGACTAGCAGTAGGTTCGTCCAAAAGCAGGATACGAGGTCGAACTATTATAGCGCCTAGAAGGACAATTACTTGACGCTGGGATAGGCTAAGCGTGCGAACTTCTGAGCTTATATTGATGGTAGGATCAATGTCTGCCAACAGCTGCGGCAAAACACTACGCAGATGCCTTAAGACTGGCCCGACCTTTCCAAACAGCGACTGTCGAATCGAGAGAGATACGTTTTCGAGAAGCGATAGATCATCGAATAGCTCAGGCTCCTGGGTGACGAGCCGTATCCCCCGCTTTGTTGCCTCCCTAGGACTACGGAGGCGGACTGGACGACCTTCTATAAGTAACTCCCCCGTATCGGGCTGAAGGAGCCCGCTCAGGATGTTCAGGAGCGTACTCTTACCTGCTCCATTGGAGCCAAGTAGCGTTATGACTTCACCAGGGCTTACGTGAAACGTCACGCCTGAGAGAGCTGTCACGCCTCGAAAGCGCTTCGAGATACCTTCCAGAGCAAATAGAGCATTACTCATGGGAGCGAACCGCGGGGACAGGGACTTGGGTGCACAGTCTTTTGCACAGAACTGCTCCGCCTACATTGGATAACCCACACGAGTTAGCAAGAGGGAAATGAACCACGATGCTGGCCGGCCTATACCAGGGTTCATTTTCGTCTAGCCCTTTACCCTCCTCACTCACTTAATACAGCCACTTCACCGTTTAGACAGCAGCATCACGTACACCTTTGCTTAGAGTTTTCAGCTAGTAGTTTAGTAGTCCCGGTTGGCCATGTCAAGCAGGTGGCCTCTCGGTTCAGTGCCTAGGACTTTCGCTCTAACGAAGGTTGTTCACCAGATGCCTCCGGGTGGGAGACCTTTTCCCTACCCCCTACCCCAGGTGCCACACGAGGGATGCTCTACAAGCTTGTCCGTCCGTGCACGGCCCCTGAGATCGATCTCGCCATCTGACACCACCACGTAGGCGACACCGCCCACACCTGAGGTACCCAAATGGGTGCCACCTAACCGGACAAAATCCCTTTGCGGTGCCCCCCCGGCATCAGCCCTGCCCACAGAGGTACCCCACCGAATCGGGTACAAAGAGGCCCAGATCAGCCTGAAACGCATCTCTGAGGCCACCAAAAGGCGAAGTCCGATTCCGGTAATCTCGCCCTAACTCGCCAGCCGGGCACACCTCCACCGTCCTCTCGGCGAGAAGCACTCAGGGACGGCTGTCGTGTTCAGCGGCGGACCGAACTCTATCCGCCTACGAAGGGCAGCGCAGGCGGGAAGCTCCCAATCGGGAACCGAGCTCCTCGGTCTCCCTTCTGGAGCTTCTCGGCAGCTTCCCGGTAGGCGGCTACAAACCAGGCGTACGCCTCCCGGAAGAAGAGGCGGGCGGCCTTGGTCGCGGCGTGAACGAGCGGAGCGGGCGATTTCTTGGGGCGCTCGGGGTGGGCGTGAGGGTTCTGGGCCAGAATGGCGGCAACGCCGAGGACCGGCTTGCCCTCCCTTTTCCTCTTCGCGGCGGCTTCGGCTTCGATCTCCTCGACCAGACGAGCTACGCGTTGCCTCTGCTCCTCCGGAGGGAGATGCCTCCAGCAGGGAAGGGGATTGAGCGTGAAGGTCTCAGGCGTCTCGAACTGGCTCGGATCGACCTCCTGCCCTCGGTTCCGGGCTCGGGTCTCCTGATCCCTTTCGCGCCAGATGCCTTCCAGCGGCTCGCCCGTGAGGAGTGCTTGGACGCAGTGGGCTCCAGGCCAATCTTCAAGGCGCTCGACGAGGCCCTCTTTGACCCCATGCGCGAGGAGGTATTTCAGTCTCGCGATCTGGGCCTGGTCCTCGCCCATTACCGGGATCGCCTGGTACCTCCTGGGGAAGACCGCCTCCTTCCAGCCATGGAGGCGGCCCACCTCTCGCGCCAGCTTGGAGAGGAACAAGTTCATGAACCGGCTGAGCTGCTGGGCGTCGTCCACCGCCAACAGGAGGTGAAAGTGGTTGCTCAAAAACGCGAAACCACAGCAGCGGACGCCGCAGAGCCTCTGGGCGCGGCCGAGCGCTCCCAGGATGGTCTTCTTCTTCACCGGCGTGGGCAGCAGGAGGAACCGGCCGTGGATCGTCCGGTCGGTCACCTCGAACAGGGTCTTCTCTTCGGGCACGAAGCGGAGCTTCCTCATAGTGCCCGGAATAGACGTAAAAACTTTGGGACTTTTGAGAAACCCCCGCCGGGCTTGAGTTTGCGAGCACGATTTTGGCTCGCTTCGACATTTTTAAAACGGTAGTACGAACCTGGGGACCGTCAAAGGTGCCCGAATGGGCACCCCCAAGCGGATTCAAAGGATAGGGCGAAGGGGGCCGCAGGCGGGACAACCAAATGGGTGCCACCTAGCCGGACAAAAAACCTCTCCCTGTACCTCGCCGACACCGCTCCCGGATTGAGCTTCGCCGCCAAATGCGGGGCACGGAGGCCCGATTTGGCTCGAAACGCCTCCTGGACGCGGTCGAAGGCCGAAGCAGATTTCCTGAAACCGTGACCAAACTCGTCAGCCAAGCACACCCGCCCCTGTCCTCTCGACCGAGAAGCGCTCAAGGACGGCTGTGGGTTCAGCAGCAGACGGAGCTCTACCCGCCCACAAAGGGCAGCGCGGGCGGGAAGCTCCCGGCCGGGAACCGAGCCCCTCGGTCTCCCCTCCGAAGCTTCTCAGCGGCTTCCCGGTAAGCGGCTACAAACCAGGCGTACGCCTCCCGGAAGAAGAGGCGCGCGGCCTTGGTCGCGGCGTGAACGAGCGGAGCGGGCGATTTCTTGGGGCGCTCGGGGTGGGCATGAGGATGCTGGGCCAGGATGGCTGCGACGCCGAGGATTGGCTTGCCCGACCTCCTCCTTTCCGTGGCGGCTTCGGTCTCGATCTCTTCGACCAGATGGGCCACACGCTGCCTTTGCTCCTCCGGAGAGAGATGCCTCCAGCAGGGAAGGGGATCGAGCGTGAAGGTCTCAGGGGTCTCGAACTGGTTGGGGTCAACCTCCTGCCCTCGATTTCGGGCACGGGTCTCCTGATCCCTTTCATGCCAGATGCCTTCCAGCGGCTCGCCCGTGAGGAGCGCGTGGACGCAGTGGGCTCCCGGCCAGTCTTTGAGACGCTCGACGAGGCTCTCCTTGCAGCCATGTGCGAGGAGGTATTTCAGACGCTCGATCTGAGCCCGGTCCTCTCCCGTGACCGGGATCGCCTGGTACCTCCGGGGGAAGACCTTCTCCTTCCAGCCATGGAGACGGCCAACCTCCCGCGCCAGCTTGGAGAGGAAGAGCCCCATGAAGCGGCTGAGTTGCTGGGCGTCGTCCACCTCCAACAGGAGATGAAAGTGGTTGCTCAAAAACGCGAAACCACAGCAGCGGACTCCGCAGAGCCTCTGGGCGCGACCGAGCGCCCCCAGGATGGTCTTCTTCATCACCGGCGTGGGCAGCAGGAGGAACCGGCCGTGGATCGTCCGGTCGGTCACCTCGAACAGGGTCTTCTCTTCGGGCACGAAGCGGAGCTTCCTCATAGTGCCCGGAATAGACGTAAAAACTTTGGGACTTTTGAGAAATCCCCGCCGGGCTTGAGTTTGCGAGCACGATTTTGGCTCGCTTCGACATTTTTAAAACGGTAGTACGAACCTGGGGACCGTCAAAGGTGCCCGAATGGGCACCCCCAAGCGGATTCAAAGGATAGGGCGAAGGGGGCCGCAGGCGGGACCGGCCCCCTCTCGCTTGGGAAGTGCTCAGCAGATTCGGGAAGCGCAGTCGTCGGTGAGACAGTTCCCTGGACAGGAAGCCTTCTCCGTATTGCAGTAATCCCGCTCGGTAAGGCAACCCGCCTTGACGGTTATGAGGCCGCCGCCTGCAGCCCGCCGGAGATCCTCGGCGGCGTTGAGCATGTACAAGGTTTCCTTGTGGAGCTTGAGAGGCTGGTTTTTGCGCATGGGTGTCTCCCTGGAACGGTTCGGTCTGACAGCGGTATGGAGAGCCGCTCGCCGGTTCTCCTCCTGGTATGTGCCGGTTCTCCTGCCGATCGAGACAACTTCACGAGACGCAGCACTTGCGTCTACCTTTCAACAGGCGCCGCTCTGCTAGAGTCGTTCCTGCCGTTCAATCCATTCAAGTCAGGAGGGAGGACCGCCGGCCTGATCCAGGCCGGCGCGAGCTGGTAGCCCGCGCCGGCTGCCGCCTCTAGAAGACGGGCTTGGGGTCCTTGACGATGACAGGAGTCTGGACTGCGACCGGTATCGTGATCACGGCCTGGCCGTCTTCGGCGTCGACATGGACCATGACGTTGCCGGGCTCACGGCCCACGAAGGACGCCCGGGCCCTGCCGTCGGGGCCGGTCTTCAGGGTCAGCTCGCGGCCTTCGAGGTCGAGCAGGCCGTAGAGGCTGTTGAAGGCGATGGCGCCGTTCTCAACGCTGAAGACGATCTGGCGCTCCGGCAGGGGATTGCCGGACGGGCTCAGGGCGATGACCTCGACCACACCCGGCTGGTCGCCGGCCGCGGGCGTCATGGCCGTGACGGCCAGGTGGTCCACATGGAGGTTGCCCGTGAAGCCTTCCACCGTATCGGTGTGGACGTCGGAGAAGAAGATCCGGTCGATCAGGATCGGCGGGTCCGTGGTGATGTCCAGGCCGCGGATACGGTAGGCCGTGGTCCGGCCGGCTTCGTGCTTGAAGCCGGAGCGGAACTTCTTGCCGATCTTCTTGCCATCCTTGGTCATGATCTCGATCTCGATGCGGTCGAGGATGGTGTCGCTCGGCACCCAGTCGATCTGGACGCTGGCGATGTCCTTGAGGTCGACCCCTTCGACGATGCGGATCACCTCGGTCGTGGTGCCGTCGGCCTTCTTTTCAATCGCTTTCACGCGCACCGAGTTGGCCTGATAGAACTGGAGGTCGTAGGAGTTGCCGTGCTCGAACTCGAGCAGGATCCCGAAGCCGTCACCGGTGGTGAACGGCGCCACGTCGAGGCCGTCGAGCACGAGGCAGGAGGGGTGGTGCCGGTCCGACACGTCGATCCGCAATCCGTCGCCCGCCTTGGCGATGTTGAAGAGGAGCGAGCCGTCGGCCAGAGCGAGCGGATCGGTGCCCGGCAGGGCCGAGTAGCGGGCGCTGATCCTGCCGGCGTCGAACTCGTCGAGCAGGGCGTCAGCGGTGGCTCCCACCTGGCCCAGCGCCGTCTCCTCATGCATGGCGGGATCTTCGATGAGGTACGGCTCACCGCCGTCGAAGAGAAGGTCGACCTGGTCCGGGGGGATGACCATCGACCGGACCTTGCGGCCGTTGCGGTACACGGCGAGCTCGGTCTTGCCCTCCGCCGCGCCGGGCCTGACGCGCTCGCGCTTGGGCGCGCGGGTCCAGGTGTAGCAGTTGAAGTCGCAGCCCTTGTCGATCAGCAACTTGCGCACCCGCTCGGCCTGCTGCTCCCGGGTCTCGCCGGGCTTCTGCACGGTTTCCCTCCAGTGGACGCCGCACATGACCTTGTCCCAGTTGTACCAGATGACCTTGCTCCAGCCGCCGGGGCCTTCGAAGGGGATCGGGACGTTGTGGCCGCCGTCGAAGACGCACTTGGCGAAGCACGTCGTGGCCTTGTCGCATTTGACCTCGATCTTGAAGTAGAAGCCGTCGACGCAGTACCACTCCAGCGTCTTCTTCGGGTCGTTGGGATCAGGGTCGGTGTGCTTGTGAACCTTGCCAGGGCCGTCGTCCTTGCCGCAGGTGATCTGTCCGGCGACGGGGAGGCTGAACGTCAACAAAATGAAGCTCACCAATCCGAGACAGACACCTTTCCATCCTCTTCTTTTTGGCATGACGACCTCCTGCTCTTTCCGAGCTTTGGACCTCATGGGGGGCGCGCAGACGGATGCTTCACTAGAAAGGGTGTCCGTGGCCCGGCCGGGCGAGCCGCGGAGAAGCTCCGAAGCGGGGTACACTGTGCGGGATGGACGAGGAGAAGGGGCTGGAGCGCACGCGGGGGACACCGGACAAAGAGGGGCAGGCACCACAGGTTTCGCCGTTGCTCCTGTCGATGTTCGGACGGTATTGCGAACGCTTCCTGGCGCGCAACTTCCACGCCGTCCGCCTCTCGAAGTCGCAGCGGCCCGACACGGTGGCCGTCCGCGGCAAGCCGCTGGTCGTCTACTTCAATCACCCCTCGTGGTGGGACCCCCTGATCTGCCTCCAACTCGCGGCGCAGCTCTTCCCCGAGCGCAAACATTACGGGCCCATCGACGCCAATGCCCTCGGCAAGTACAAGTTCTTGGAGAAGCTGGGCTTCTTCGGCGTGGAGCCGGGTACAGCCCGAGGTGCCCGGCGGTTCCTCGCGGTGTCTCAGGAGATCCTGAGCCGGCCGGACACGGCCCTCTGGATCGCCGCCGAAGGGCGCTTCACGGACCCTCGCGAGCGGCCGGTCCAGTTGCGCTCGGGGATCGGCCACCTGGCCTCCAAGGTGCGTTCGGCCGTGCTCCTGCCGCTGGCCATCGAGTACCCGTTCTGGGAAGAGCGGTTCCCGGAGGCGCTGGCCCGCTTCGGTGAAGAGGTCACCACGGGGGACGCCGACCTGGGCGCGGGGGATTGGACGCCGATCCTGGAGAGCCACCTGGAGTCGGCCCTGGAGTCCCTGGCCACCGAATCGCTCTCCCGCGACGCCTCCCGCTTCGAGGTGCTGCTCGGCGGCGCGGCCGGGGTGGGAGGGGTGTACGACACGTGGCGGCGCCTGAAGGCCCGCTTCACGGGCGAGCCCTCGCCGTAAGGGCCTCTCAGGCCGTGCGCGAAATCGTTTCGGCCCCCCGCGGCCACTCTCCCTTGAGGAAGGTCGTCGGCCGCCGGGAAAAACTCCTTGGGGCGCTCGATGTAGGGGTGGTGACCCGGCGCCGTCGATGGCCAGGAAGCGCCCGTTCGCCGCGTGGGCGGCCCACTCGCGCGAAGCCTCGACGGGCACCAGGTCGTCCGTCCCCTGCATCACCAGGAGGGGCATGGCAGAGCTCGGCCAGGCGCGGGCGGAAGTCCCAGTCCTCCATCTTGGGGACGATGTGGCCGAAGTAGACGCTCATCGTGTGCTGCGGCCACTCGTTGGGGAAGGAGCAGATGTCGTCGAGCGGGAAGCGGGAGGCCGCGGCGAGGCTCGCCCATCTGGGCCGGCAGCAGGAAGTAGTTGAACCAGGCGCGGCAGAAGGCCACCGGGTCATCCCGGTCCACCTCGTCGCGCCGCAACTCTTCGAGGCGCGGGCATGCCCGGCGGAAAGACCAGCTCCTCGGCCGTGGGCGTCTCCTGCGCCCACTCGCCCGGACGGCGCGGGGTGATCGGGCAGACGAGCAGCATGCGCTCGACCCGCCCGGGGTTTTCGAGCGCGTAGAGGGCGGTGATGGCCGCATGGTAGGAGGAGCCGAGGAGGGACATGCGCTCCAGGCCGAAGTAGCGCCGCACGGCCTCCAGGTCGGCCACGTCGTCTTCCAGGCTGAGGTGCCGGGCGTCGGTGACGGCGCTCGACCGGCCCCGGCTGCGCGGGTCATAGAGGATCAGGCGGCGCCCGCCGGGGTCCTCAGCCAGCGGCTGGAGGAGCTCCGACAGCCAGTTGGCGTTGGGGACGACCACCGTCTCCGGTCCCTCCCCCAGGACGTGGTAGTAGAGGTGGAGCCCCGGCCGGACGAACACGAACCCTTCGCTGCTCTTCATCGGGAGGGATCGTATCGGATCTCCGCCCGGGATTCGAATCCTCATTCGAACCCCGGGGGCAGACAGACGTCAGTGGTTCCGGATGGCCTTGACCAGCTCCTGCTTCTTCATCTTGCTGCGCCCCGGGATCTTCAGGTCCTTGGCCCGGTTGCGCAGCTCGTCCACGGTGCGGGACTCCAGGGAGCGGTTCGGGTTGCCCGTGCCCTGGGTCGTCTTGTTGGGGGTGCGCCCCTCCTCGCGGCGGTTCTTGTTGACCGTGCGCGCCGCGATCTCCTTGGCGCGCTTCTCGGGCATGCCGCGCTCCTCGGAGCTCTCCTTGATGTGCTCGTACATCCGCTCGTCCTTGTTCGTCCAGGCTGTAGGCATGATGTCCTCCTTGGGTGTTCTCTGGTCAGTGGCCGATTATTTGGTCAGTGGCTGGTTAATGGCCGTCGGTCGGGACCTCGAAGATCCGGAACGCCGGCCGGTCGGGATAGTCGTGGCGCAGGAGCTGGACGCTGACGTTGTAGACCGGGACGCCCTGGGCCGTCTTGCCCTCGGGCTGGCCGCGGTGGGCATGGCCGTGGAAGACGGCCTCCACGGGGTAGCGGGAGAGCGGCTCCTCCAGCCGGCTCGAGCCCAGGAAGGGGAAGATCTCGACCGGCTCCCCCTCGACCGTCTCCTGGATCGGCGAGTAGTGGAGCACGGCGATCCGGGGCTTGCCGCGCAGCCGGGCGAGCGCCGCCTCCAGCTTCAGGGCCTCGTCCACGGCCTCGCGGACGAAGTGCTTGATGATGTCCTCGCCCCAGGGCCCCAGGGCGCGCTTGCCGAAGCCGCCGCAGAATCCCTTGACCCCGGCGAAGCCCACGCCCTTGACCTCCGTGGCGTCGCCGTCCAGCACCCGGATGCCGCTGTCGCACAGGATCTTCTTGATCTCCTCCTGCTTGCCGCCTTCGAAGTCGTGGTTGCCGAGCACGGCGATCACCGGGACGCTGACCGCCGAATGGATCTCGCGCGCCAGCCCCTGGGCCTCCTCGACCAGGCCATGGTCGGTCAGGTCGCCGCAGAGCAGCAGCACGTCGCACTCCTGCCCGGCCGGGCGTCAGCACGTCCCGCACCGGCGGCTCGGTCGACCGGTTGTAGTGGAGATCGGCGAGCGCACCGATGCGTACGGTTCCGTTTCCTTGCGTCATCTCGTCCTCCCCTCTCGCCCGGTCGCGGGTTCAAGACACGTGCCAGACGCGGGATTGGTACGCCTCTTGCTCTTGCCAGGGACCCTCAAGAGGAGGCCCTGATGGCGACCGCAACCCAAGAGAACCCGACCCCGCAGGACCTGCTGGCACCCGAGACGATCGAGTTCTACCGCGAGGCCATGAATGCCCTGGACGAGGCGGGCGTGCCGTTTCTCGTCGGCGGCGCCTACGCCTTCGCCCGCTATACCGGCATCGTCCGCCACACCAAGGACTTCGACGTGTTCGTGCGGCCCGGGGACTTCGACCGCGCGCTCGACGCCTTCGCCCGCAAGGGATGGGAGACCGAGCGCAGCTTCTCCCACTGGCTGGGCAAAGGCATCAAAGGCGAAGACTTCGTCGACGTGATCTTCAGCTCCGGCAACGGCTTGGCCCGGGTCGACGAGCTGTGGTTCGAGCATGCCGTGGAAGGCAGGTGCTGGACCGCCCCGTGCGGCTGGTGCCCGCCGAGGAGATGATCTGGTCCAAGTCCTTCATCATGGAGCGCGAGCGCTTCGACGGCGGCGACGTGGCCCACGTCTTCCATGCCATGCCCGAGACCTCGACTGGGACCGCCTGCTGCGCCGCTTCGACGATGAAGCGGTGGCGGCGGTGGCGGCTGGCGGGTGCTGCTCGCCCACCTGATCCTTTTCGGCTACATCTACCCGGGGGACGCGCACCTCATCCCCAACCGCGTGATGGTCGCCTTGACCGACCGGCTGTGCCAGGAGACCCGCGAGCCCTCGCCGCCCTCAGACACCCGGCTCTGCCGGGGGACCATCCTCTCCCGCTCCCAGTACCTGATCGACGTGCACCGCTGGGGCTATGAGGATGCCCGGCTCCAGCCGGTTGGCAACATGACCCCCGAGGAGGTGGCGGAATGGACCGCCGCCGCCGAGAAGGATGGGGATACCACGCAGCTGGGGGTGTTGGCGAAATAGCCCTCACCACCCCGGCCCTCCTCTCCCGGCCCTCCGCCCACGCCGTCCTGGGAGAGGAGGGAGAACGGCAAGATTCATCGGGCTTGAATTTCCCCTCTCTCCCTGGTGGATCGGGTGGAGGGCTGGGAGAGAGGGGTCAGGGGAGTAGGGCTCCCAGCCCGGCGGCGCCATCTCGAACCCCGAGAACTGGAACGCCGGAGCCACGGTGCAGCCCACGAGCGTCCAGTCTCCCGGTGCTCCCAGGGGGCGGGCGGACTGCCAGACACCGGCCGGCACCACGGCCTGGGGGCGCTCCCCCGCGGCGAGATCCTTGCCGAGCCGGAGAACCGAGAGCCCCTCGCCTGCGGAGAGGGCCAGCTCCAGCGGAGCTCCCGCATAGTGGTGCCAGACCTCGTCCGCGTCCACCCGGTGCCAGGCCGACAGCTCTCCCGAGCGCAGGAGGTAGTAGATGGCCGTCGAAGCGCCGCGCCCGCCGTCTGGAGCCGGAGCGCGGAACGTCTCGCGATAGGCGCCCCCCTCGGGGTGGGGCAGGAGGCCGAGGAGCCGGACCACATCCTCGGCGGTCAGAGCGGTTTCCCGGGTCACTGAGAGATCCGGTACCGGAGGGTCACGCTCGCCTGGACGCCCACCTGCCCCGCCGAGACCGGCGTGTCGGCGGCCATCGAGGGCTCCGCCACGGCCCGGCCATACCCCGGGTACGGCTGGGGGATGACGGAGACGCCCCCTTCCGTGACCTCCAGGATGTTCCCCAGGGTCAGCCCGAGGGCGCTGGCGAGGGTCCGGGCCTTGGCGCGGGCCTTCCCCGCGGCATCGGCGAGCGCCTGGGCCCGCGCGGCCTCGTCGTTGCGCAGCCCGAAATCCACGCCGTCCAGGGTGTTGGCCCCGGCGCCGAGCCCGGCGTCGATGACGGGACCGACCTTGGTCAGGTCCTCGATCCGGATGGTCACGGAGTTGTTGGCCTGATAGCCGGTGATCCTGGGCGCCTGGCGCACCCCCGAGGTGGGGTCGTCCTGCGAGTACAGGGGGGACAGGGAGAGGCCCGAAGTCTGGATGTCCTCGTCTTTGATGCCCAGCTTGCGGATGGCCTCCAGCACGGCCCCGGCGGTGCGGCTCACCTGCTCCTGGGCGGCGCGGGCGGTGGCGGCCTGGGCGATCACCCCCAGGCGGACCGTCGCCAGATCGGGGGCCACCCGGGCCTCGCCGGAGCCCGACACGGTGAGCACGGGAATGGGGGCATCGTCCATGGGCTTCTCTCCTCCCCCGGCCGCGGCGCCTGGGACGTCTGTGCCAGCAGAGGCAACGCCAGCAGAGCCAGGGCGAGGGTGGTCATGAGTCGTCTGCGCATGCGTTCAGTCTCCTTTGCGGGCCTCAGTATAAACAGAACGCCCCCGCCGGCGGGGGTACGCCGGGCGGGGGCGCAGAGCAGCAGGGCCGCGTCAGCTTACGTCGCGGGCCGTTTCGGCCAGCTCTTGAGCTTGCCCTCAGAATCGAAAGTGGACTCGGGCACGTAAACGGTACCCCGGGTCTGGAAGAAATCCAGAACGCCGAACACGAGACCAAGCGTTGCCAGGATCCCGGCCGCCAGACAGAAGCCCAGGAATCCTGCCACGGCAGCTCCGGCGGTGAAGGCGAAAGCGAGGGCCTGCGCCGCCCTGGGCCGTGGAGGTGGAAACACCTCGATGGGAACCTGTCCTCCTCCATCACCGTCAGCCACGGGTCCCTCCCCATTCAAATCGAGCTCTCATCATTGCCTCCCTCCTGGCACATCACTGTGGGGTATTCCCTCGGAGTCTCTCTCCTCCGGGGAGCCGAAACGAGAACAGCCTATTGTGTAGGCGCAGGCGGCGGTGGGACCTCGATTGGTACAGCCCCCCCTCCATCCCGAGTGCAAGCCTTGTCCGTCGTCCCATCCAGAGTCTGAACCTGCTTCTCTTTGGCCATATCTCTCCTCCTTGCTGGGTTGTTGGAACCATCCTAACCCTTATTGAGGCGACGCGAAGCCCAGGTTGTTACAAGTCTCTCCTATCCAGGCCTTCCGAGAAGGATGAAGGGTGCCCAGTAGGAGGGATGGGAATAGGATTTCCGTTCGATCATGGCCCGTTTGGCGCTGCGCAGTGCCGTGGCCTTGTTGCCCGATTGATCGAGATCCCTGTAAAACTCAACCATGAGCTCGGGCGTCGGCCCATCCGTGACGTTCCACAGGCTCACCACCAGACTGGGCACGCCAGCGTAGAAAAAGGCCCGGGTCAGACCGATCAGGCCTTCTCCCGTCATCCGCTTGCCGAGAGCCGTCTGGCAGGCCGAGAGCACCACCAGGTCGGCGGACAGTTTCAGGTTGAAGATCTCGTGAACCTGCAGCAATCCATCTCCTGGGCGGCCATCCGGCCTCGCCAGAATCAGAGCGGAGAGCTCCGGATGGCGCTCGTCGGGACTGGCGTGCGTCGCGAAATGGAGGCGTCCGGCGGCGGCCACCACCGGATTCTGCTTGACGTTCTCTTCCGTGGCCTCGCCGTTGAGGAACTGGCGCGCGGCCCCGGCATAGAGGGCGGTGATCCCCGCCACCTCACGTCCGGAAGCCGGCAGGGGAGCAGAGCTCCAGAAACCGGCTTCGCCGCTGCCGTCCCGCGATACGCCGCTCTCTCTCGCCGGGGTGGCAAAGGGAGCGAAGGCCACGAGCCGTTCCCGAGGCGAGCCCTTGGGCTCAGGCGCCCGCAACCCGGCAAGCACGCTCGCCGAGGGGACGTAGGCGATCGAGTGCCTGTGCAGGAGGTAGGGCAGGTCCCGGTACAAGCGGTCTCCTCCCGGTTCGGTGAGGAGGGCCTCGAAGGGGACATAGTAAAGGTCGCGATCCGGGACGATGATGAGCTCGGGCTTGCGGGCCAGCACTTCTTCAGCGGGCGCCAGGAGGTCCTTGTAGAGACGGAACGCGGAATCGAGAAAGGTGGCCCGGGTCAGAGGACTCTCCCGTTCCAGAGCCTTCCGGAGACGCAGGACCTGCTCGGCGATCGTGCTCGCCGGAGGCAATTCGTAGGAGCTCAAGCCCTCCTTGGTGACGACGAAGAGCAGAGACCGCCTCTCCCCCAGGAAGTACTCGACCAGGGCTGCTTTCTCGTCGAGCCCTTCCTGGATCTCCCGGAGGGTGAGGGGATCCGAATAGAGGACCTGGGCGTACCGGGGATTGCGCGCGCGGATCTCCCAGTCGAGCTGTTCGCGCAGACGGTCCAACTCGTCGAGCCGTGACCGCAGCTCCGTGATCCGTCCTGGGCTTGGTTTCTTCGTACGTAATTCGGTTTGAATCCTCGCGAGCTCGTCCGTCAGGCGATCGTCTCTTTCCTTCAGATCAGGATCGAGACCCTGGCTGAGATCGATCCGTCCTTCGGCGAGCAGATCGAGCAACCCTCTGGCATGAGACCGCTCGCTCGCCGCCAGCGCCTCGGCGCGATAGCTCTTCTCGGGATGGCGCTCCGCAAGCTCCATCAGGAGATCGATGTAAAGCTCATAGTAACTCTGCCTGGAAGCAAAGAACGCCGTCCGGATCTGCTGCCCCGCGATATTGCGGCGCACGGATTCAATGGTCTTGACCGCTGCTTCGATATCGCTCAGAGCTTGATCCAACCGGCCCTGCCCCCTGAGCAGCGCAGCCCGCTCCAGAAGGCCTGGAGCCACGATGTTTTGAGCCTCGATCGACCTCCCCATCTCGATGGCGCGGTTGAGTTGCTCAATCGCGAGATCAGGTTTCTTCAAGGCTCGGTAGACGGACCCCAGGGCGAGCAGACTCCAGGCCTCCCGCGCAACATCGCTGCTGGTCTGAGCGAATTTGACCGCACGCTCGATGGACTCCAGGGCTTGCTGCAACTGGCCGAGGTCGAGCAACGCGAGCCCGCGATAATGAGAGATGTCCCAGGACTCTTTGGGCAGCAGCTTGCGCGCCTGGTCGCAGGCGGCCAGCGCCGCCTGGGGATCCCCCATCCGCTGGCGCGTCCAGCCAATGCCGGTCAGAGCCTTGACCTCGCCATCGGAGATGCCCGCCTTGCGATAGGTTTCCTGCGCGTTCTCGTAGTTCTCCAGCGCCTTCTCAGGGTCTCCCAATTCAAGATAAAGGGCGCCGACGTTGTAGAAGATGACTCCCCGGTCCTTTGCCGGGACACGTTCGAGCAGGCGGGTATAAAGGAGCGCGGCCTTCTGCAACTGCCCCCTCGCGTGGTGGATGCTTGCCAGGTTGTTTTCGGAAACCGCCTCTCCATCCGCATCACCCATCGCGCGGCTCAGCTCGAGAGACTGCTCGGTGATCTTTGAAGCCTCGCTGAGCTGTCCGCGATAGTAGTGAATGGTGCCGATCCCGCTCAGAGCGTTGGCCTGCTCGACAGGGTCCCGAGCCTGGACCACCAGCGAATAGGCCTCTTGAAAGGATGCAAGAGCGGCGTCGTAATCGCCCATCTTCAGGTACAGCTTGCCGAGACCCTGGAGAACGAAGGCCAGCTCGGATATCCGGCCAATGGGGCGCCAGGCGGCCACTGACTCGAGATAGAGATCCTTGGCCTCCTCGTTCCGGCCGGCCTGGAAGCTGTTGTAGGCCAGGTTGCCCAAGGCCCAGGCTTCTCCTGCGGGATAATGGCTCGTGCGGGCTCGCTCCAAAGCCTTCTGGTGCCAGCGGAGGGCCTCTTCGCGCTGGCCGAGTTGCCCATAACTCCCTCCGATCTCCGCCAGGGTCTCGACCTCGCAGTGCTCATCCCCCACCGCCTTCCACAGGGGGAGGGACTGCTCCGCTTTCTTGACCGCCAGACGGCTGGCCTCATCCGTTCCAGTGGAGCGCAGACGCCGGGCCTCCGCGAGAAGACCCGCCGCTTTCACCAGAACCGGATCATCCGCTTTCGCCGCTCGCAGGACCCGGAGGGTCAGGCGGTAGCGGCTCGGCAAGGTCTGCTGCTTCTGGGCTGTCACCGTGACCCGGTACTCCCCACTGTGGTCCGTGATCAGAGCGAGCAGCCTGGTCGTTCCGGCGCCATCTCGTCCTTCTGCCCTGGCGAGGGATTCTCCATCCGGTCCCAGCAGGCGCATCTCCACGTACTTTCCCGCGGGTTGAACCTCCAGAAAGAGAAGAGTCCCGGAAGGGACCGGCAACTTGTACTCATGGGTTTCGCCCCCCAGGATGTCCCGCTCCAGAGGGACACCGGCCGCCAGGGCCTGCCCTTCCTGAACAGCCGGCATGTCAGAAGGAGCGGCGTCGAGGCGAATCCCCTCCACACGGCCGGAGGGCAAACCCATGGCGAGCCAGATAGTCAGGAAGAGAACAGAGCAGGCTGGGAGCAGAGTCGTCACGAGTACATCGACCTGCGGAACCGAGTCATCTTACCCCAGTACGGAACCTTTCCGATGCGTCAAAACACTGGGAATCCCCATGGAGAAGTATAGGATGTTGTCTATGGCGACGGACGACCGGGAGATGGTCGCTCGCTTTCTCAGGGGCGAGAAGGAGGCAGTGGGAACTGTGGACAGCTGGATCTCGCGCGCCGCCTGGCCCTACCAGCGGCGGCTCGCGGACCGCTGGGACGACGTATTGCAGGATGTCCGCCTGGAGGTGACCCGGCTGTTGGGCCAGGGGAAGTTCCGCGGCGAATCGAGCCTGCGCACCTATCTCTGGCGGGTGGTCAGCCATACGTGCCTGGACCAGCTCCGGGCCCAGAGCAAGTGGAAGTGGGCCGACCTCGAAACCCTGGACCGCGGGGACGATTCCGTGGCTCCTGTCCACGTCCCCCCCTCGAACCGGGAGGACCGGGACCTGCTCCTGCGGGTCCTGCAGCGGGTCCCCCAGGACTGCCGGGAGATGTGGCGCATGATCGTGGCCGGCCTTTCCTATAAGGAAATGGGCCTGCATCTGAACGTCGCCGAGGGGACGCTGCGTGTACGCGTCCTGCGCTGCCGGGAGAAGGCGACCGCCCTTCGGACCGAGCTTCTGGGGGGTAGACCCGGGAACGGACGTAACATTGTCGTCAAAAAATCGCCTGATAGGAGTGGAAAGGCGAAAACTGATGACCTGTGACCAAGCCCTTGAGCTCCTCCCCTGGTTGCTGAACAGCACTCTCGAAGCCGGAGAGCGCGACGAGGTCCGGCGGCACCTCACGACCTGCGACCGCTGCCGCGAGGCCCTGGCTAAGACCCGCGAGGTCTGGGCCACCTTCGACCAGCACATCCCCAGCCGGGACCTGGTGGCCCTGGCCTGGGGCGAGAAGCCCTCCGGCATCGCCCCCGCGCTCGCGGAGGCCCATCTCGCGGCCTGCCCTCAGTGCGCCGCGGAGATCGAGCTGGCCCGGATGAGCCGCCGGCTGGAGGAGGAAGACAACGTCGCGCTCTTTCCCGCTGTGAAGCCGAAGCCCACGGCCGGAGCGGCTCCCCGGACCTGGCGCGCTTCGGCCATCGCCGCGGGCCTGGCGGCCGTCGTGGCCGCGAGCGGCTGGATCTATACGGCTCAGCAGCTGAGTGCCCCGCCGCTGCTCGCCGGGACCCGGACCCCGGAATCCACTCCGGCTCCGGCCCCGCCGCAGCCTGCCACCGGCGGGGATTCTTCCCTGAAGCAGAAGGTCGCCCAGCTCGAAAGCGATCTCCAGCGGCTGATCGGTCTCCAGCAGGAGAACGAGAAGAAGGCCGCGGACGCCCAGGTCCAGATCGCCGGGCTCGAGCAGGAGCGGGAGGTCCTGGCCCGGCCCCAGGCCGCCGACATCGTCATGTTCAATGAAGTCGTACGGGACAGCAGTGCCGGACAGGGCACTGTGGTGAGGGCCGGTGTCTACAGCACCTTCCTCCTGCCGGCCCGGGGGGCCGCCGGGAAAGGTTCCGCGGAGATCCTGGATGAATCGGGGAAGGTCGTCCTGCGGGTCGGCGAGCTGACACAGGAAGAGGAGTTCTACTCCCTCGTCCTGCCGCCCCGGGCTCTGCGACCGGGGCGGTACACCCTCCGCCTCAGCGGCCAGGACGAGGTCAGATCCTTCCAGGTCGTCCCCTAGCGCTTCACCTCCCGGGCCGCCGCGCCGTGGATGGCGAGCGTCGCGGGGTCCTGGAGGAAGGCGGCCACTCCGACGTTCTCCACATTCCAGCGCTTGTCGAGGCCGAGGACGATCTCGCCCGATTTCTCGGAGCCGGCCGCGGCCGGCAGGGTGAGGGCCTTCTCCAGGCGGCGCACCACGCGGTCGTTCTTGAGAGTGCGCGAGGAGTTCTCCCCGGACTTCACCGGCGTCGAGAGGCCGCTCTCGTAGACCGCCACCCAGAGGTCCCAAGTACCGGACCGATTGCCGGAGCCGGCGGTCTTGGCGAGCTTCGCTCCCACCTTCACCTTGAGATGGCCGTCCGGCGTCGGCGGCTCGATGGCCAGGCTCACCCGGCCGGCGGGCTCCGCGTCCAGGGCCTCCGTGATCCGCTGGGCGACCTCTCCCTCCGAGTTGCCCACGCACTCGGAGCGGCCGTTGACCACCACCTGGGGCGTGTAGATACGGTTGCTGCGGAAGACCTTCCCGGCGTAGACCCGCTGCCGGTCGGACCAGCGGGACGAGGAGTACGGGTCCGTCCAGCCGATGTGGTTCCAGTAGTCCACGTGGAAGGAGAGGGGGATCACCTTCCCCTGGTAGCGCGGGTCGGCCGCGATCTTCGAGAGCAGCCGGTCGGCCGGCGGGCAGCTCGAGCACCCCTGCGAGGTGAACAGCTCGACGATGGCCGTGCCGGGTGCCGGGTCCGCGGCTCCGGCCCGCCCATGAGGAGCGAGGACGATCAGGAACAGGGCCAGGAGCGAGAGCTTGAGAATCGGGTTCATGAATGCACCTCCGTCACGCCAAGGATACGGGCGGGAGCCGCTCCCCGGCTTTCAGCGGATATGGATAGCTCAGCGGCGGTCCAAAGGCCTCTCTTCCTCCGAAGGTTCCTCAGGCTCTTTTGCCGGAGGGGACTCGAAGAGGATGAGGAGCTCAGCCGGGCCGGGGGGAATCTCTTCTGGTAACTGTAAGCGGAGTTGCCGGTCCTCAGGAATAATGATTTTGAACTTGTAGGCATGCATACCGGTGTCCTCCGGGCGATTGTACCCCGACCGCCCCTTGTTACGGCACGCTCTTTGCGAACCTCCGTTCCGCATGCACGAGATCGTCATCGACCGCCCCGCGAGCGAGGCGTCCGCCCTGCTCGCCATTCAGAACAAGGAGATCCTGGAGGCCCATGGCTGGGAGGCCGGGTTCTGGACCTGCTCGGACGAGGACCCGGTCGAACAGGCCCTGGGGGCTCTTGGACATCGATCCAGTGAGGACTGGGAGCTCAAGCGGCTCTCCGGCGCCAAGGCCACCACCCGCAAGAAGACCGAGGACTGCGAAGCCATGGCCCGCCAGGGCGACTGGGTCTACATTTTCGGTTCCCACTACGGACTCAAGACAGGACCCTTGAAGCCCCGCCGCAGCTTCGTGGCCCGCTTCAACGAGGCCCGCGTCAAGGGCTCCCTGGACGAGGCTGAGATCCCCGTGGAGATCGCCCGCGGGGCCTTCAAGATCCACCGCATCCTCAACGACGCGATCAAGGCGAGCGGCCTCCAGATGATCGAGGCCGGCGCCGAGGAGGCCCTCCGCTGCATCGCGGACACCCGGAAGAAGGGCCGCAAGAAGGGCAAGAAGTGGGCTCGGCGCATCCAGGAGGACGACTGGCCCGTCAACGTCGAAGGCGTCGCGTTCCGCCCGTCCGGCACCCTGCTCCTGGGCCTGCGCTATCCGGTGACCCGCGACGGCCATCCCATCGTCGCCGAGATCGACGACATCGGGAAGCTCTTCCGCGATCCGCCCCTCGATCCCGCCGTCCTGCGCCTCTGGGTGCTCACGAACATCGGCAGCGACCAGGAGCCCCGCGGCGTCCGCGCCCTGGAGGACAAGGGGACCGAGCTCCACGTGATCACCGGCAGCCTGGACAGCTCGCCGGAGGAGAGCGTCGTCCTCCACGACCACCCCGAGGGCGCCCGGGCCGAGTCCCATCACCACCGGTTCCTCCTGCCGGACATCCCCCGCTGGACCGGCGTTGAGGCCCGGCTCATCGACGCCCTGGAGCACGAGCAGAAGGCCGAGGGTCTCTCGATCGACGCCGAAGGCCGGTTCTGGTACATGATCGACGACGAGGTGATCCGGCTCCGGCGGGCCTAGAAATACATCCCCCCGCTCCGCCATTCACGGATGGTAGGATTTGACTCTCTACCTCTCCGTACGAAAGGGGGAGCCCGTGGACACCCTGGTCTCATTCGGCTTTGCCGGTCTTGTCTTCTTCGCCATCGTCCTCTTCTACATCCTCGCCCGCCTGCTCTACAAGAAGGCCGGCCCGGACGAGGCGTTGATCGTCTACGGCCGCAAGAACCTCTGGGGCAACAAGGTCAAGGATGACAAGGGGACCACGGAGGGCTTCCGCATCGTGCGCGGCGGCGGCACCTTCGTCTGGCCCGCGTGGGAGCAGTACAAGATGCTCTCGCTGCGGATGATGACCCTCGACATCGACCTCCAGCACGTCTATACGAACCAGGGCATCCCCATCAACGTCAAGGCCGTGGCCCAGGTGAAGATGCGGGGCGATGTGGAGCACATCCGCAAGGCCGCCGAAGGCTTCCTCGGCGTACCGCCCGAACAAGTGCGCTCGACCATCCAGGAGACGGTCGCGGGCCATTTGCGCGGCATCATCGGCACCCTCACCCTCGAGGAGCTCTACCGCGACCAGAAGCGGTTCCAGGAGAGGGTGCGCGAAGAGGCCCACTTCGACCTCGAAGGCATGGGGTTCGAGTTCAAGTCCTTCGTCTTCCAGGCGATCCAGGACGCCGAGGGCTACCTCAACTCGCTCGGCCAGCCGAAGATCCAGGAGGCGCTCAAGAACGCCCGCATCGCCACCGCCATCTCCGACCGCGAGGCCAAGCTCGAGGAAGAGAGCGCCCGCCAACAGAAGGAGCAGAAGCGCTTCGGGGTGGACACCGAGATCGCCGACGCCGAAAAGTCCCTGTCGCTCAAGAAGGCGTCCATCCAGAAGGAGGTCGACGTCGCCAAGGCCCAGGCCGTCAAGGCCGGCGAGATGGAGATGAAGGTGCAGGACATCACCATCGCCGACAAGGAGGTCGAGCGCCGCAAGCTGGAGCTCAACGCCACCATCCGCGAGCAGGCCGACGCCAAGAAGTACGAGGCCGAGCGGCTGGCCGACGCCGAGCAGTACCGAGTCGAGCGCCAGGCCGCGGCCGAGCGCAAGCGGCGCGAGGAGGCCGCCCAGGCCGTCAAGGCCGAGGGTCTCGCCAAGGCCGAGGCCGAGTCGGTGATGCGCCGGAACATCGGTCTCGCCGAGGCCGAGGCGATCCAGGCCAAGGGCGAGGCCGAGGCGTCGGCCCGGCGCCTGCTGGCCGAAGCGCTCAAGCTCTACAACGACGCCGGCCTCTCGATCGAGGCTCTCAAGGTGCTGCCCGAGATCGCGGCCGCCATCTCCGAGCCGCTTTCGCGCGCCGGGGCCACCACCATCATCAGCCAGGGCAACGGCCACGAAGGCACGGGCGCCGCCAAGCTGAGCCAGGACGTGGTGCAGGTGCTCTCCCAGCTCTCGCCGATCATGGAGCAGCTCGCCGGGGTGGACCTGAAGCGCTTCCTCCAGGACGTCTCGAAGCTCCCCACGGCCGTCACCGAAGGGCTCATGCGCGTCGAGCCCCCGCCGCCCCGAACGACCCAGTCCTGAGGTCCTAGAGGTCTAGCGCCATGGCCAATCCCGCCACCTCCCTGCCCGAGCTGGTCGACCAGCTCGGGCGGACTTTCTCCCCCTTCGAGCGGCTGAAGATCCTCGGCCGTGCCTGGTCCCTGCTCAAGGCCATGACTCCGGACCAGCGGCTCGCCGTGGCCACCCAACTCGGGCTCGACCGGGCCGACGAGGTCGTGGAGTCCATCGCGGCGCGCGGCGGCGCCAAGGCCTCGCCCGTGCTCCTCTCCATGATCGACCAGGCGCAGAAGAAGGGCACGGCCCACCTGCCCCAGTTGCTCGACGACCTGCGCGATCCGGCCCGGCGGGCAGAGCGGATGCGGCAGGGCGCCGCGGCCCTGGAGGGCGCCGCGGTGACGGTGGCCACCGGGAACGAGGTTCCCTGGCTGCCGCCCGGGGCGACCGCCCCGCCCCCCGCGCCAGCGAAACCGGCCCGGCCGGTGGCGCCGCCAGTTTCCCAGCCGGTATCCCAGCCAGTATCCCAGCCAGCACGCCAGCCGGCTCCGCCGCCTCCGCCGCCTCCGATGGCTGCTCCGGCACCTCCCCCGGTGGCGGCCGCTCCGGCTCCGGTGCCGCCGCCCGCGCCCGTCCAGACTGCGCCCGCGCCAAAACCCGCTGAGGCCCCTGCTCCGAAACCGGCGCCGCCTCCCCAGCCTCAACCGGCCCCGGCGCCCGTCCGGACCGCCGCCCGGGAGCCCCTGCCGGACCGGCTGGCCGCGGTGCCGTCTCTGACCGCCCGCTTCCGGGTTCTCCGCCGCCATCTGGAGGAGCTCAGGAAGGCGTCCGCCGCCAGCCTCGGACCGGTCGTCCACTTGTTCCCCGACGGCTGGGCCCGCCGCCGGGCACTCATGGAGCTGTTCCGCGCCGGGATCCCGGGCTCTCTGGAGGACGCCCGGTCCCTCATCGAGACCCTGGGATCGGAACGCGACCGGCTCTGGTGCCTGGGCGCCCTGACGGAAGCCCGCGAGATCGCGGAGCCTGAGCGGGACACCCTTCTCGCGGCCGTCTCCTCGCCCACGGCCCGCCGGCGGCTCGCCGTGCGGATGGGCGGGACCGTGTTCGGGATCGTTTTCGTTCTGGCCCTGCTCACCGGCTGCACCAGTGCGGCTCCCCAGCGGAGAGTCATTTCGACCGACCGCGCCCCGGCGGCCCTGGCTTCCTACTCGCAGGCCATCCAGGTGGGAGACACGCTCTACCTTGCCGGCCAGATCGGCCTCGACCCGGCCACCCGCGAGCTCGTGCCCGGCGGCCTCCAGGCCGAGGCCCGCCGGGCTCTGGACAACTGCCGCGCCGTCCTGGAAGCCGCGGGATTCACCTTGAAGGACGTCGTCCAGGTCCAGGTCTTCCTCACCGACCTGGGCGACTACAACGCTTTCAACGAGATCTACGCCGGCTACTTCCCGCCGCCGGCACCCGCCCGCGCCGCCGTGGCCGTGGCGGGCCTCCCCCGCGGGGCACGGGTCGAGATCGTGATGACGGCCGTCCGGCAGCGGTAGGCGCGGTACAATCTTCTTTGACAAAGGAGACTGGAATGCGCCGGAGAACTTCAAGAATCTTTCATCTCGGACTTGCCCTGACTCTGGCGGCCAGCCTCGCGGTGCCCGCTGTGTCCGCGATGTCCGCGGGATTGGAGCCCCTCGCGGCTTCCGAGCCGCAGACCGGCCTCCGCAACGGCGACCTCGCCCCGGCCTTCACCTTGAAGACTCTGGACGGCAAGACCCTCACCCGCGACGGCTTCAAGGGCAAGGTGGTGCTGCTCGACTTCTGGGCCACCTGGTGCACGCCCTGCCGCAAGGCCCTGCCCGAGCTCAAGGACCTCCAGGCCAAGCACGCCGGCAAGCCGCTCGTCATCGTCAGCGTCAGCGTGGACGAGACCTCCAAGGTGGTCGAGGAGTTCGCCCGCAGCAACGGCATGAGCTGGCCCCAGGCCTGGGACCGCGGCATGCAGGTCACCGGCGGCGTCTTCCGCGTCGACACCTTCCCGAGCTACGTGGTGCTCGGCGCCGACGGCCGCATCCTCTACCGGCAGCACGGCTGGTCCCCGGGACGCTCCGCCGTCCTCCTCGACGAGGCCGTGTCCAAGGGCTTGGCGGCACTCGGCAAGAAGGCGGCCCAGGGCAGCGCCAACACGAAACGCTGAGGAGACCCAAGAGGAGGGAAATTGCATGGCGGCCCCGCTCCAGCTCTCCTGCATCGGCCAGATCTCCATCACCGTCCATGATCTCGGCCGGGCGGTCGCCTTCTACCGCGACACGCTCGGCCTGCGCTTCCTCTTCGAAGCTCCGCCGAAGATGGCCTTCTTCGACTGCGGCGGCGTGCGCCTCCTGCTCGGCGTGCCCGAAAAGCCCGAGTTCGACCATCCCTCCTCGGTCCTCTACTACAAGGTCGGCGACATCCACGCGGCCTGGCAGGCCCTGAAAGAGGCTGGCGCGGACCTCCTGAGCGAGCCGCATGTGATCACCCGCATGCAGGGCCACGAGGTCTGGATGGCTTTTTTCCGGGACTCCGAGGGCAACACGCTCGCCCTCCTGAGCGAGGTCCCCGAGGCGAAGCCGTGAACGGAGGCAGGCAATGAGCCCACTGCACCGACTGCGACGACTGCGACGTGCCGGTCCGCTGTTCGCCTCAGTATTCCCGTCAGCATTCCTGTCATTGCTCCTGTCATGGTTCCTGCCCGCCGGTGCCGCCAGGGCCGCAGACGTTGCCGCGGCCTGCGGCCCCGAGTCTGCCGTCACCCGCGCCTTCGAGGGCTTCGTGAGCGCTCGCAACTCCCGCGACCCGGACGCGGTGATGTCCTTCTTCGCCAAGGACGCCCTCCTCAGCTATCCCGGCAGCCCCGACTCGGGCTTCGATACCCTGCGTGAGATCTTCCGGAAGAACTACTCGACTTCCGACATCCAGGGCCGCTATTCGGCCGAGATCCAGGAGATCCAGGTCCTGGGCGGCCTCGCCTTCGTGCGCGTGGTCTGGACGGCGGACCTGGAGCAGAAGAGCACCGGCCGGAAAGTCCGCACCCAGGACAAGGACCTGGAGATCTGGCGCTGCCAGCCGGACGGCTCCTGGAAGCTCTACCGCGGCCTGAGCTTCCCGGTCCAGGATCCCCCCAAGCCCGGGCCGTAGCGCCCCGAAACGAAAATCTCCCCTGGGACCGCCGGCATCCCTGCCGACCCTCATGCCTGGATTTCAAAAAAAGCCGGGAGGGGCAGGCCAGGCCACCTCCCGGAAATCGCTTTGAGTTGTCAAAGAACCAACGTCTGCTACGGTTTACGCCTCAGCCCAGCGTGGAGGCCGTCACCCCGGGGCGACGCCTTTCCCCGGCCTCTGCGGCCTGAGCGGCTTGACCCCGAAGAGGCGCAACCGCTCATCCCGAGGACCCAGCTCCGCCCTCACCTGGCTGCGCAGGCACCTCACCTCGTCCAACCCGGCGAGAACCAGCTGCCGCAGCACCCGGGTGGCCTTCCGGCTCTGCTTCTTGAGCGCCAACTGCCGGGCTCTTGCAAGCCTGACGTTCTCCAAGTGGCCTTCCAGCACCACCCGGTAGGCGGTCAGCACCGGGAAATCCACCTCGTTCGTCCGGACCGCCGCCAGGAGGCGGCCCCACTCGGAGAGAAGGGAACGGTAGGACTTGTTCAAGCCTCCCTCCCTTCCGCGGAACCTGCCTTGGGGACCTCCGCGGCGGCCGGGGCCGGGGCTCCGGCCACCGTCGTGGTCACCGCCGGCACGCCGGGAACCTGGGGACCGGGCGGGGGACTGGGCGGTACTGGCGGCAGTACTGGCGGCACCTCGATGGGCCGGGTCTTGCGCAGCTTCGAACGAGTCGGCGTGATGCCGAACGCCGTCAGCAGCTCGCTCCGGGACCCGAGCGGAACGCGGACGAAGAACCGGATCTTGCGCGCCAGCTCCCGGCCATCCGCGATCATCTCCTGCAGGCGCTGCGTCGTCGCCTGCCGGCTGCCGGTCAGGCTCTCCTGCAGCACCTTCGCTTCCCTCGCCTGGGCGAGAACGATCTCCAGATCTCCCCGCAGGGAGCTCCACCCCCGCCACCAGGCCCGCGTGCTGGATGCAGGACCCGATCAGCCCTTCCCAGTCACGAAAAATCTT
Organism: uncultured Acidobacteriota bacterium; assembly: GCA_963832495.1. GTDB lineage: Bacteria > Acidobacteriota > Thermoanaerobaculia > Multivoradales > UBA5704 > DATARR01. The sequence goes on from CAWHUF010000011.1 coordinate 789,695, forward strand.
CGCGTATGCAGTGATCTCAGGCATCTTTCTTCTCCTTTCCTTTCGCGCCCGTCAGCCGATCTGGCGGGCGAAGCCGAGCACCGATTCCGTCAGCCCACCCATGCAGTCGCCCTTGCGCGGGGCGAACAGCGTCACCAGCACGATCCCCCCCGACACGCTCACCGTCACCGGCAGGCCGGCCGTCCCGGCAAACCCGGTCACATAGGCCGTGTACAGCGAGGCCACCTCCGGCGTGGGCAGCTCCTTGACGCGGGTGACCGCCTGGCCCTCCAGCGTCAGATCCCAGTCCGGCATCGCCTTGAGCGCCTCCTCCACCCGCTCCGACTTCAGAGGCTCCTCCGGGTCGTGCACCACCAGGATCTCCTCCACATCCAGTCCCGGCGGCCTTCTCGGCGGCCGGCGAAGGCTGGGCTCCTCGCCCTCCGGCAGCCCGTACTCCATACAACTGTTCACCGCGTTCTCTTTCTCATCTTTCATGTCTATACCCTTTTCCTTCGCAACCTCCGGAGCCTCCATGGCCCCGGAAGATCAATTCTTTCCCTGAAGCACCACCGTTTCCGTGACCTCGCCGGGCGCCGCCGGCACCGGCAGCTCGGCCGGCCTCGCGCCTCCCGGGCGGCTCTTCCTCCAGTCGCTCTGCGCGCCATGGCGTTCCTCCCCCGTTGAGTACCCGGCCCAGGCAAAGAAGCTGGGGCACAGGCCCGTGAACCTGTCGAACCATGCCACGTGCCCCGCCGGACCCCGCCGCACCGTGAGCGTGTCGAGCAGCACCGGCCACTCCGCCGGCGCCACCGCCACCTTCCGAAGCTCCGCCGCCGGCAACTGCGAGTGGAGAATCCACAGCCCCACCCGATCGAGACTCGGGCTGCCGGCGCGGACGTCCCGCGGAATCCGCGGCCCTGGGCCTTCCTCTCCCAGACCCTTTCTGAGGATCACGGCGCGGCCCACGTCCCGTTGCTTTCTCTGATCCGCGTACCCCTTCACCACGTGCGTCCGGGCCCCCGGCATCACCACCTTCCCCTCCGGAGTGGCGCAAAGCCCCTCCACGCTCAGCTCCCGCACCCACCACCCGCGGACACCCTCGGCCACCTCCCCGTCCCCTTCGCGCTCCGCCAGCTTCCAGATCCCGGCCATGGCGTTCTGCCACCAGGCGAAATGGCTGGACGTGCCGAACTCCGACGTGCGGCCGAAAACCATGTGCCCCTGCTTCTGGTCCCGCAGAAACTCCAGCACCTGGCCCCGCCCCTCCTCCAGGTCCTCCGGCGTCGCCAGCCCCCAGCCGTATCCCACGCACCGCGCCAGCGCCTTGTGGTTCGGCGTGCCGCCCGTCAGCCGCAAGCCGACCGGGCTGTTGAGGCCTCCACCCTGAAGCTGAAGCACGAGGAGCTCCGTAAGCTGCTTCTCAGTCCCCATTACCGTTCACCTCCCGCCGCGGATAGCAGTGGATTGGACTCGAGCTGGTCCGGCGGAACTTGATAGAACTCGGCGAGCCGCCTCCGCAGCTCACCTTTCAAGGGCCGCCTCCCTCGCTCCAGCCGGGAAAGATCCGCCTTGTCGATGCCCGTCGCCGCCGCGACGTCCTCCAGCGTCAGGCATCGGAGCATGCGCCTGAGCCTCAGGCCGCTTGGACTCTTGCCACTCATAATGTGGGTACGGTACCCACATTAAGCCCCTTCGTCAATAGATTTATGGGCACTAAACCCACACCAGTTGTCCAACAAATTTGTAGGTCCCCGCGGTCTCGTGGTAGCGTCTGGCCTGTCATGGCCGGGAAATCCATGGTGCGGGAGGGCCGGGGGTGGATGCCGCAAAAGGCCCACGAAGAAGGGCAAAGAGTCGCTCGCGTCCTCTCCGCGTGGCTCGAGGAGCGAGGCTTGAGCACCCGCGAAATCGAAGAGCGGGCCGGCTGGGGCCAGAAGACCCTCTACGAAGTCTTGACCGGCAAGCAGCCCCTCAAGATCAGCCACATCGCCGCCGTCGCCGAGGCGGCTGACTTCTCGCTGGAAGCCTTCTACAGAGCGCTGGCAGCCGGTAGAAGCGAGGCCACGGCAGCCCCCGCCGAAACCGCCCCGGAAGGCCGGGAGATCGTCCCCGGGGTGAAGGACGCCGAGTTGCTGAAGGCCCTGCGGGAGTTTCTGGCGAGGTACCCGACCGAGCCGAAAGAGTAGTTGGGCTTCAGTTGTGCTAGGCTTCGCCGGCCCGACCATGGACCCGGCTATCCAGAAGCTCCTCGACGAGAGCCGTGCTCTCCGCCATGAGGACCCTCACGCCATGCTCGCCCTCGCGAGACGGGCCGTGAGGGCCGCCAACCGTCTCCCCCAGGACCAGGCGAGGGAACGGTGCGAATCCTGGGCTCACTACGCCAACGCGCTCCGAGTGTGCAATCGGTTTCGGGAGGCCCGCGGTGCCTTCCGGCACGCTTGGGCTGCGTTCGAGAGGGTCGGAGACCGTCTTCTGGCCGCCCGGGTTCACGAGCTCGCCAGCCTGCTGGAGTCGACCGCAGAGTTTCGCGAAGCCGATCGCAGTCTTGAACAAGCCTTTCTCATCCGCCTTGGACAAGGCGATGACGGCGCCGCCATCGGGGCCTGTCTCGTGAAGAGGGCCAATGTCGCCGGCCATGCGGGCGACCTGGCAGCCGCCCTCCGTCACCTCAGGACGGCCCTGGACTACCCTGCACGCGATTCGGTGACCGCGTGCGCCGTCGTGCACAACCTGGCTTGGTTTCTGGTGGATGCGGGGGAGCCGGACCTGGCGTTGACTGTGATCCTCGAACACTCAGCCGTGGCACCTGCGCTTTCAGGTCCCACTCTTCTCCGATCCAGATGGCTCAGCGCAAGAATCCTCGCCGCCATGTCCAGACACGACTGCACGGTCGCACAGATGGAGATCTCAGCGGTGCGAGACGAGTTCCTGGCCCTGGGCTTGCCCTTCGACGCAGCTCTTGCCGGCCTCGAGTCGTTGAGCCTCCAAGCAGTTCCCGATCCGGCTTCGTTAGCTGCCTTACACCAGATCTTTGAGGCTTTGGGTGTTGAGCGAGAGGCGCTCGCAACCCAGCTCCTCCTGGACGCAGCGCGAAATGAGCACCTCGACATTCTGGTCCCGCGAATTGTCGAGGCGCTAAAGAGTCTGGCTGCGACTGGCAAGCTCAATTTAGGGCTGGCACATCCCGTCCGGGTCGATCGTTCCGCGGCACTTCTGTAATGGCGCCGGCGGCTTCTGGGGCTTCGGTGCTTCGGGCAGCCTCTGCCTCAACCAGGTGAGGACCCGCTCAACGAGCTGCTCACTGGTAGCCGGCGGCTGGTGGCCCGCCCGAACGGGCGCGGCGGGGGCCGGTGTTGGCAGGAACCAGAAGGCAAGGATCACCACGAGCAGCAAGGCGCGCTTCTTCATCTTTTCAGCTCCCCAATAGATGCCGGCGGTCCGGTCCGCCGACATCCACATAGCATAAACCAGCTACATCAGATCGAGGTGCGCCGCCGCCCACGCCAGGGATTGAAATCCAGGGCTACCGACGGTGGTCCCTGGCGGGACCGCATTCTGCGCGGTGACCTGAACTCCTTCCTGTACTTCGTGCACCGGCCTCATCGGACCGGGACAGGGATCACCCCAGGTTCCGCCTGATGACTTCGTCGTACCTGGGCTTCGGCGAGGTCAGCAGCTCCCGCATGGCCCGCAGTCCCTCCAGGGCTCCCTCGATCTCTGCCATAGCCTCCCGGGCCAACTGCTCCGGGTCCGGATCAGGCCTCTTCCAGGAGCAGACCTCCGGCCGCAAGACGGACCTCACGGTTCCTCGCCAGCCAGCGGTTCCTCGCCAGCCAGCGAATAGCGGGCCCCGCCCTGCCGCCCGGTGCGAACGACCCTTCCCCACTCTACGAGCAGCTTGAGCCGGCGCCGGACCTTCGCCGGGCGTTCGCCCACATGCCGGGCGATCTCTCCACTGGCCACATTGCGCCCTCCGAGCGCGCTGACCGCTTCGAGCAGAACCTGGTACTCCGGAGGCAGCGGGGGAGGTCCCTTGCCATGGTCCTTCACCACCGCCATCAGCTCGACGGCCAGGCCCAGCCCCGCGGCGGCCTCCTGCAGCTCGGAAATCGAGATCAGCCGCTCGTCGAGATCCACCAGGGCGACGCCGTCCGCTTCGACGCGTTCTTTTACGAACCCGCTGATCTCCGAGAGCCGCGCCGGGTCCGCGTCCGGCACCTCCAGAAGGCTCCACAGCCCAAAGAATTGACCGGATGAAGACTGCGGGCCGCCCGGCTGCGCGAACATCGTGGATAGCACCTGCGCCGCCCGGCTGGCCGGCAGCCGGTTGGCCCCCACGATCCTGGCGAGTTGGGCGGCCCGCTCACGGTCCCCTCCCTCCATCGGCACAAGGAGATAGAAGCTCATTCCTGTTCGTCAGAGAGAACCGGCGGAACGGTGCCCTCCAGAGCGGACCGGAGATCCTCGAGAGCCGGCAGGATCCGGTCGGCCAGAACGCACTCGAGGACTCTGCGAAGGTCCGCCTCCCCGGCTGGCGACTCGGGCAAGCTGAGCACAATCCCGAGGAGCTGCCAGCGGACCGTCTCGAGTTGTTCGGCGGCCCTGGCGACCTGCGGCTCGGCTTCGGCGCGGGTCACCTTCGGCGCCGTCACCGGACGTCTCCCAAGCGCTCCGGCTTCCGCTCCATCAGTTCCCAGAGGGGCCGGGTCACCTTCCGGCACTCCGGGCAGCCGCTCAGCATGTGGCGGACGATCGGCCGCACTTCAGCCCGGGAAAGCTCACCGCGCAGGAAGCGCTCCAGTTGCGCTTCGGGGGGATGGATCGGGCGGAGCGGTTGAACACAGGCCTCCGCTCCCCGGAAGTGCTCCGGGAGCAGCCCACGTTCAGCTTCGGCTCTTTGCATGCTCTCAAGCTATCTGACTCCTCGAAGCGTCAAACGCCTGCCGGCCGCAATGCCTGCAAAGCACTCATGGAGGTGTGATTTCTCTTGTCCTTGTCACGAAAACGGCGTCTGCGGCAACCTACTTAATGGGAGAAGAGAATGTCGAGGAAGGAGAGGAATCCATGCCGCGTCCCATCCCCCCCGCCGAAAGCCTGGCCCTGACCACCCTCCGGCGGGCTCGCGGCTTGACCGAAGGCGAGCTGGCGGAGCTGAGCGGCGTCTCCAAGGGGCTTGTCTCGCGCTACGAGATGGGCACCGACCGCCTGCCGCGCGAAAAGCTGAACGAATTCGCCGCCGCCATGGGCTATGACACCGCCGACGTGGACTCCATCCTCCACGGCATCCTCGGAGCCACCACGCGCCCCGATCCAGGTCCCCTGTCCCCAGTGGACCCCACGCCCGCCGAGCGCCGCCGCATCCGCGAGGTCCTCGGCCGGTTGGCCCAGGCGGAGCTGGAAGACATGGAGCAACGGTTCATCCAGCAACTGCGGGAGACGCGCGCTCAACGCGACCGGAACGCCGCCGAAGACCTTGTGCGCTGGCTCCTGGAAGAGCCGGACCCCAATGCACGGCGCGAGCTGGTGGAGTCCTCTCAGCAGTATCACCAGTGGGCGGTCGCCGAACGCCTCTGCCACGAGAGCGAACGAGCCGCCGCCGGAAGCGCCGGGAAGGCCCTGGAGCTGGCGCGGCTCGCCCTGCGAGCGGCCGAGCTGACCCCTGGCGACCCTGTCTGGAGCCAGCGGCTGCAAGGCTATGCCTGGCTGTTCATCGCGAACGCGCGGCGGGTGGGCGGTGACCTGCCCGCAGCAGCTCAGGGCTTCGAGACGTCAACACAGCTCTGGAAAGCCGGCGCCGCGGCGGACCCGGGCCTCCTCGCCGCTTGGCGAGTGCCCGACCTTCAGAGTTCCATGCAGCGGACCCAGGGCAATTTCGAGGAAGCCCTGGTCCTGCACGAGAGAGCCCTGGCGCTTGCTCCTCCGGAGGCGCGAGCGCGCATCCTCTTGAAGAAAGCAGGAACGTTCGAGCAGATGGGCAAGCCGGAGCAGGCCATCGCTGTGCTGAACGAGGCGGAGCCGATGATCGACGGGCTCCGCGAGCCGCAAGTCTTGTTTGGTCTGTATTTCAATCGTGCGGTCAACCTTTGCCATCTTGGGGGATTTGCGAACGCCGAAATCCTCCTGGAATCGATTGGGGAGATGGCACTTTCCCTTGGGCACGAGTTGAACAAGTTCCGGGTCCTCTGGCTCCGCGGTCGAATTGACGCCGGGCTCGGGCGGGAGAACGAGGCCGAAACCACCTTGGAGCAGGTGCGACAGGCGTTCCGCACACGACGGATTGCCTTCGACTTTGCGAAGGTCACCCTGGAACTCGCCGGTCTCTACCGCACACAGGGGCGATTGGCGGAAGTAAAGGCATTGGCAAAGCAGACGCTTTGGATCTTCGAGGGTCAGGGTGTACACGCAGAGGCCCAGAAAGCGCTACGGCTCTTCTGCGAGGCGGCCGAGGCGGAACGGCTTACCGTAGAGCTGGCACGGAGTATCCTGCGATATCTTGAAAGGGCGCAGCACAACCCTGCTCTCCGCTTCGTAGAGTGACATGGCGGGCCGGCAGCCGGCCCGCCACCTGCGCGCGTCAGTCCAGGCAGCGGCCCCCAGGATCGATACTGCACCCGTTGCCCGCGCTTGTAGCAGGCTCTACTGGCGCGGCAGTGGGCAGACAGCGGCCCGAGGGATCGATCATGCAGCCGTTCTTCGTCGGAGCAACGCGGCAGCGGCCATCTGGATCGATCATGCAGCCGTTGTCCGCGCCAGTCGGCTGTGCTGGCGCAGTACTGGACAGGCAGCGACCCCAGGGATCGATCGCGCAGCCGTTTTTCTCCCAGAGGTTGATCAGCCAGCTCCACAGGCTGGACAGAGGGGCGGCTGCAGACCCAATAGGGGACTTGCCAGCTTGCTGGAGCGGCTTTGCCGCCGCGGACCAAGGTAGGATGGCCAGCACGAGCAGCAGGGCGATGGCTCTGAATGCCAGGGGGATTCGCGACATGGGGATCTCCTTTCCAGAAAAAAAAGCACACCACTTTGCACGCTGAGTGTGCACGCAGGAGAGTGCAAGATGAAAGAGCCTATGGACCCGGAGGACCAGAAGGTTCTGCTCCCCATACTGCGGGCCTTCCTCGGATGGACCCAAGCGGATCTGGCCGACCACGCCGGCCTCGACGCCAGTACAGTGCGGCGTTACGAAAAGGGCAGGCCGATGCCGCGCAAGAGCTACGAGCAGCTCGTGGCGGGCACGCGGTTTCCGCTGGCGCTTGTCGAGACCTGCTTTCTTCCTGCCATCCGTGCCGGCCGTGCCTCCCTGGCGGGTGCCGGATCGTTCCAGGGTCCGGGCTCCGCCAGCGCAAGATCGGATGGAACTCTGTCCGAAGCTCGCCGAGTCGCGTTCTCCGCCTTACTGAGAGAGCTGGCCGGCGTCTCAACTGCCGAGGTCAACTGGGAAGCCAAAACTTGGCGCTTTGTCGAAGCTCTGTGTCACGAGAGCGAAGCCGTCGCTTCCGGAGATGCGGAGTGCGCCTTGAAGCTCGCCGAGCAGGCTCTCCGCTTTGCCGAGCGGGCACCAGGAAAGGGTGGCCGGTTGAAGCTTGAGGGCTACACCTGGATCTTCGTCGGCAACGCGCACCGAGTGAGTGGCTCTCTCCCGGGCGCCGAGGACGCCCTCGACCGCGCCGAAGCCCTGCTGGGGGCTTGGAAAGGCGATACGCCGATCCCTCTTGCGGCTTGGCGCCTGCCCGACATGAGAGCGTCCCTCCGCCGTCATCAAGGGCAATTCGCTGCGGCGTTGAAGCTACACGAAGAGGCCCGCCGGCTCGCCCCACCGGAGGCCGCGGGCCGCATCCTTCTCAAGAAGGGCGGGACCCTTGAGCAGCAGGGCGACCCCGAGCAGGCCCTTGCTACTCTTCGAGAGGCGGAAACGCGAATCGACGCCGCCCGTGAGCCGCGCCTCCTCTTCGGCGTGCGCTTCAATCGCATCGTCAACCTCATCCACCTGAAACGCCATGCAGAGGCCGCACGAAGGCTCCCCGAGGTCCAGGCCATGGCGCAGTCCGTTGACCGGCCGCTCGACCGCGTCCGGGTGCTCTGGCTGGAATCGAGGATCGCGGCTGGTTTCGGCCGGCGTTCCGAGGCCATGGAGCTCCTCGACCAGGTGAGGAGAGAATTCCTGGCGAGGGGAATCGCCCTCGACACGGCGCTGGCCACTCTGGAGCTCGCGGTGTTCTATTTAGAGGCTGGGAGAAGCGCGGAGGTGGCGAGGATTGCCGCCGAGTTGGCCCAGCTCTTCGCCTCCCAACGGGTGGCAAGAGAGACGCTGGCGTGCGTCGATCTCTTCTGTAAGGCCGTCCAACAGGAGACCGTTACCGTGGAGCTGGCCCGTGGGTGGTTGAAGGAGCTGAGCCGGTGGCGGTGAAGCGGCCCTCTCGGTGCTCGTGAAGAAGGCTGGGCGGACGAGGGAAGTGCGGGATCTGGCAGGTGATCGCCGAGATCGAACAGGCGAGGCGGGGTGCCCCTCCTCTTGGCCAGTTTTAACCGCCCCGGAGGGGCACAGGCATAAAGCCCGGCGCTTCAGCGCCAGGTCAGGGCGCCTCCCCAAATCCCGGAAGTCCCGAAGGGACGCAGGCAGTTTGCGAGATCGAGGTCGGCTGCCTGCGCCCCTTCGGGGCTTTCTTGAAAAAGGGAGGGCCGTTTTCCTGGCGCTGAAGCGCCAGGCTTTATGCCTGTGCCCCTTCGGGGCGGGGCTAGCTGGTTGTCTGCAAGAGGCGCGGGCTTGGGCGAGGTTACCGGAGGCACCGGCCGTTCGGATCAAGCCCACAGCCGTTCTTGGTTTGGACCGGGCTCTGGCCCTGCCGGCACCGGCCGCTTGGATCAAGCTCACAGCCGTTGTCCCCTGTTGCGAGACTGGAGTTGTGAGGCAGGCAGCGGCCGTCTGGGTCAACCTGGCAGCCGTTCTTCGGGGCACAGAGGCCACTGGGGTCAACGCTGCAGCCGTTCTTTCTCGCCAAGAGGTTCCAGAGACGGCTGAAGAGATCCAGCTCACCGGCCTGGAGGGCTCGCGCTGGCCAGGGGCTCCGGGAGCCCGCGGCGGAGGCGGCCAAGGGCATGGCCAGCAACGCGGCCACGAGAAGCAGGAGGACGGTGCGGCGTGCAGCCTTGTGCATGGCGGCTCCGGGGAGAGCGCTCCAGCGCGGTCCCTCATGGCCGCCTGGGCAACTCTCGGTAAGGGGAGACAACGATAGCGCAAGATCTCCGGCCGGCGTGCGGCCCGTTGGGCCGGGAGGCCGGCAGGGATGCCGGCGGTCCCAGGGAGGGGCTCCAGCCTGCGAACGTTTGCTGGCCGGAGCGCGGCGGGCCTGCCGGGAAGCGGGAAAGTCCGTTCGTTCCACCCGGCGGACGCCCTTTCAACGGGAACGAGTGCCTTGCGGAGACCGGCGGGCCGTTCGCCGGCTCCGGCGAGCCGTTCGTTCCGCCCGGCACGTGGCTCATTCCACCCGGCGATCGACCGGTTCCGGCCGGCGGGCCTCTCGTTCGCCCCAGCGGGCCGTTCGTTCCGATCGGCGAGAGACCTTTTTCGGCCGGCGGGCCTCTCGTTCCGGCCGGCGAGCCTCCCGTTCGGGTTCGAAGTCGTCCCGTTCCGGTCCGCGGGGGATTCGTTCCGGCAGGCGAGCCTCCCGCAGGGGCCGGCGAGCCTCTCGTTCCGGTTCGCAGGCCTCCCATGACCCCCTTGACATAAATCCCTGCCGGACGGCGCATTTCCGTAGAGAGGGCCAAGGCCCGCAGGGGCCTTCCTTACGGAAAGATTCTATGGTGTAATAGCATGCATCTGAGATAAGGAGGGGGGCCCGCATGCTCCGAGGCCGCAGCAGCAACCGCATGGGCAGTTGGATGTTTCTTCTGATGTTGACCGTTCCCGGCCTCGCCGGTGCGGCTTCCATAGAGCTCATCTCCGGGGCCAGCGGTCCGGGTTCCGACTCTTCCGGCACAAGCGAATTTCCGGCGCTGAGCGCCGACGGCCGCTACGTGGCCTTCATCAGCAACGCGGCCAACCTGGTGCCCGGGCAGGAGGACGACAACAACGCCCGCGACGTCTTCCTCCACGACCGGGTGCTGGGGACCACCACTCTGGTCTCCCACGTGCCGGGCTCGCCTACGCGGACCGGCGGCCCCGCTCAGCTCAACACCTCCCTGGAGGTCAGCGCCGACGGCCGCTATGTGGCCTTCTGCAGCTCGAGCAAGGATCTCGCGCCAGGAGCCGGCGACAACGGGAGCGACGTCGACGTGTTCCTCTGGGACCGGATCACGGGAGCAACCACCCTGGTGTCCCACGCGGCCGGCGCGCCCGGCACGGCGGCGGCCGGTTCCTCCTTCGCCGTCCGCATGAGCGGGGACGGCAACTTCCTGGTCCTGCTCAGCAACGCGAGCAACCTGGTGGCCGGCCAGGTGGAGCCCGCCCCGAACTTACGAACGGCGGACGTGTTCCTCTGGAGCCGCGCCTCGGACACGATGACCCTGCTGAGCCGCAAGGGCGGCACCACGGCCGGTACTTCGGTCAATACTTCGGTCAGTACTTCGGTCAGTACTTCGGTCAGTACTTCGGTCATAGTGGCCGACCAGCCCTCGCTCAACACCGCCATCAGCGGCGACGGCAACGTCGTCGTCTTCTCGACCCTGGCGAGCGACATGCTCCCGTTGGACGTCAGCGACAACAACGCGGCGGCCGACATCTACGCCTATGAGCGCTCGACCGGCACCCTCTCGCTGATCAGCCGGTGGGCCAGCGTCTCCTATCTGGCGGCCGGCGCTTCGCCTGATCTCGTCGCCGTCAGCGGCGCCGGCCGCTACGTGGCCTTTGCCAGCAGTGCCACCAACCTCGTTCCCGGCCAGGTGGACACCCATTCCACTCTCGATGCGTTCCTCTACGACCGGGACACGGGGGAGATGCGGCTCGTGAGCCACAGGAGCGCCTCGCCGCTCCTGGCCGGCGGCATCTCCGGCGACTTCTCGATGAGCGCCGGCGGCCGGTACGTGGCCTTCTCCAGCTCGGCCCCGGACTTCGTCCCCGGCCAGGTGGACCCCCTGGCCTCCCACTTGAGCGTGGACGTCTTCGTCTGGGACCGCCTGACGGACCTCATCGCGCTCGCGAGCCACAGCCGCGATTCGGTCACCACGGCGGCGGCGCCGGGCCCCGTCGGCACTCTCGGCTCGCCGAGGCTCAGCGCGGACGGCCGTTTCGTGGTGTTCCACAGCACCGCCGTGGACCTCGTCCACGGGCTGGACGACACCCAGAGCACGGCCGACATCTTCCTCTACGACCAGACGACGCGAGGCGTGACCCTGGTGAGCCACACCCGTGAATCGGCCCCTGGCAATGGAGTCTCGTTCTCTCCCGTCCTCAGCGCGGACGGCAGCGTGGCCGCCTTCCTCAGCGAGGCGACCGACCTGGGCGAGGGGCAGACCGATCCCCATCGCTTCCGGGATCTCTTCCTCTATCACCGGGCTTCCGGGGACCTCACGAGCCCCTCGCGCCGTGACCCCGGCCTGCCGCTTCCTCTCACTTCCCTCGTCTCGAGCCTCCTCGGCAGCCTTTCGGCGGATGGGCGGTTCGTGGCCTTTGAGAGGGACGGCTCCTACCTGCGGGACGCCGTGGCGGACACGACCACCCGCCTCATGCCGCTGTCGACCCCGGTCTCCGCGAGAGGGCCCAGCGTGAAGCCGGTCCTGAGCGCGGACGGGAGGTTCGCCGCCTTCATCTCGATCCAATACGCTCCGGGGTACGCCGAGGGGCTCTTCCTCTACGATCTCTCGGCCGGCACCTACACCCTCGTCAATCGTGCTCCGGGTTCGGCCACCCCCGGCAGTCAACCCGACGGCCTCCCCGTGAGCTTCGCCCTCAGCGCGGACGGCCGCTACGTCGCCTATCAGTGCACGTCGTGCGGCCTGGTGCCCGGACATCCGGGCCCGGTGTCCGGCGGCGAGGGCTTCGACGAGATCTTCCTCTATGACCGCCTCACGGGGCTCAACACCCTGGTCTCCCATGCCGCGAGCTCGCCCACGGCACGGGCCGACGGCCGCTCCTACAGTCCGGCGATCAGCGCGGACGGCCGCTATGTGGCCTTCTGGAGTCCCGCCAGGAACCTCTTCCCCGGCCAGATCGACCTCTCCGCGACCTTCGACCTCTTCGTCTTCGACCGCGTAACCTCAAGGAGATCCTGCCCCAAGTGCCAGGCGGGAACCAACGGCGCCTCGACCTGCTGGTCGTCACCCATGCCCACGAGGACCACGTGAAGGGTTTCGACAAGGACCTTTTCGCCGGCCTCCAGATCGACCGGCTGTGGATGAGCACCGCCATGGACCCCAATCATCCCCAGGCGGAAAACGCAAAGAAGCTCCAGGACTTCGCCCTCCGGGCGCTCGATCGCCTGCGTCTTTCCCCGAAGGCGGGCTTGGCCGAGTGGGCCGAGTCGATGCTGGCCTTGAGCAAGGCGGACGGCATGAAGGCCCTGCTCGAAGATCTCCCCGCCGGCCGCCGCGACTTCGTCCACGCCGAAACGGCCGAGGACCCGGAAGCTCTTCGACGACGGCACGATCCATCTGCGGGTCCTGGCACCCATGGACGACATCGACGGCGTTTACCTGGGCAAGGAGACGGCCGAGGCGCTCAAAGGGTTCCAGGCCTTCCTGGAGGCGGGCGGACCGGCCGCCGAACCCACGGCAGAGACGCCGGCCCCGGCAGCCGCCCCGGCGAGCCCGGGCAACGTCAGCCCCGAAGACTTCCACCTGCTGAGCAGCAGCCTGACGGACCGCGCCCTCGCCTTCGTCCTCAAGGAGGGCGAGCTGGTCAACAACACCAGCGTCGTGCTGCTCCTCGAATGGCGCGGCCGGCGCCTCCTGTTCACCGGCGACGCGGAAGTGAAGACCAGCTTCAAGGGGGAATTTCAGGACGGCAAATCCAACGGAAGCTGGAACGTGATGTGGCACCACTTCAAGGACCAGCTCGCGAAGCCCGTGGACTTCCTCAAGGTGGGCCACCACGGCAGCCACAACGCCACCCCCTGGACCGGCAAGAAGAGCGGCGACACCGAGCACCCCATCAACGCCATCCTCGACTCCCTGCTGCCCCTCCCTCCCGCCGGACAGCCGCGCCCCGAGCGTTACGCCGTCGTTTCCACCGAGCGCACCAACGGCTACCCCACCATCCCGGATCCGTCTCTCATGATGGAGCTGGGACGCCGGGTCTCCAACATCCAGGGCTACCAGGAGCCGGCCGGGCAGCATTCCGTCACCGCGGGCGAGATGCAGCCCCAGCGGACGGACCTGGAACGCAATGGCGAAGACCGCGTCCCCTGGATCGACGTCAAGCTGTCGCCCCTGGCCTGAAGGAAATGGCGGGGAAGAAGCGCGCCGCCGGGACGGTTTGGGCGGCGGCCTCATCAAGAGGATTGCCTGACCGGCGCATGCGTTTGTGAGCTGAGTGCCCGCTGCCGGCTGGTGAACGTCTTCCACGACCGGATCGAAGGGATCGATTAGCTCGGTTGAAGGGTTTCACGAAGATCCTCACCCTTCCGGCGGCCGGAGGGAAAGCAGGAGGTGGAGCACGAGAGGAACCAGGGCCACGAGGAGGAGGGTCAGGGTCTGGTTGGAGGCAGCCTGCTCCCGCCGGACTCCGGCGCGGAGCTGTTCGAGGTCGCGGCGCAGAGCCTGGTCGGAGTGTTCCATCTGGAGCGCCAGGGTATCGACGCTCTCCTGCAGGCGGACCAGGGCCGCGGCCTGCTCGTCCTGGGAAGCTCCGGACCTGCTGGAGCGCGCTACCGGATTCACCCCGGCGCAGCACGGCGCCCGGGAGAGGCTGGCCGGCGGACGCCTCCGCGGCGGCCTCCGCGGCGCGGCGTTGCTCGATCGCCTCAATCCTCGAACGGGACTCCTCGAGCTCCTTCTCCAGACGGGTGGCCTCGAGCCGCTCCTCCTCCTGCCGCGCCCGCCGCTCGAAGAGCTGGATGTAGAGCGCCATCGCCGTGGCGATCAGGGCGATCGCGGCGAGGGCCACCTGCCAGGATCGTTTCCGCATGCTCGGCTCCTAACGAAGGGGAGGAGAGGCCGGCCGGCTCGCGGCGCGGATAGCGTCCACGACGTGCCGGATGTCGTAGCCGATGACGATACCCGAGTTGGACCGGGTGTACAGGTCGTTGTAGGCCCTGGCATCGGGGTCGTCGAGGTCCCCCCTCTTGAGCACCGGCAGCGCCTCGTTGCGGTATCCGCGCACGACGCCGGCCACGCGGAAGCTGCGGCTCTCGGGGTGCCAGAACACGATGGGGCCGCCGGAAAAACCCGGGTTGTTCTGGCCGTCGAGGTACAGGATGCTGGCCTGCGGGTCGCGGTCGTCCACCGCGGAGACGATCCCGCTCTTGAGGAACGGCAGCTCGCCGAATCCGGGCGGAGCCGGCGCGGCGTTGGAGGTCCCCAGGCCGTAGGGATAACCGAGGAAGTAGACCTGCTGGCCCAGCGTCAGTCCTCCGGAAGACGGCTCCAGGGGGAAAGTAACGGTGACCGGCCGGCCCAGGTCGAGCGCGGCGGCATCAACGACCTCACTGGAGGGATAGAGGACCCGCGCCTTGGACCGGCTCCACCGGCCGCCCGTCCACAGCTCGATCTCGCCCTCGTTGCCGAAGCCCTTCAGGAGATGCCGGGCGGTGATCAGGTACTGCTTGCCGTCGACCTCGATGGTGAACGCCGAGCCCGTCGAGGTGGCGGTCCGGATCCGCAGGACGCGGTAGAGAACGTTGGAGGTCGGGACCTGCGCCCACGCGACGGCACCGGCCAGGAATCCGATCAGCAGAGTGGAAAGCGCCTTCGTCTTCACGGGCGCGATGGTATCAGGGGCGGGTCCGGCGGCGAGCAGCAGGGAAGCCAAGGACACCAGGGACACCAAGGACCTCAAGGACGCGCGATGAAGGACGTGTTGCCCGTCCTTGGCGTCCCTGGTGTCCTTGGTGTCCTTCTGCGGGCTCCTACTTGCTCAGCTCCACGTGCAGGTCGCGGTAGACCCAGCCGATGGAGGCGGGCTCGGCGGGGCTGGTGCCGGGGAAACCCATGTCGATGACGATGTTCTCGCCCGCGTTGAAGGTGAAGCTGTTGACGTTGGGCGCCCCGGTCAGGCGCTGGACCACCGCGCCCCCTTCGGAGATCACCAGCTCCACCAACAAGGTCTTCGTGTCGTAGGTGTAGTCGAGGTGGTAGGTCTTGCCCGTCTGCGCCGCGAGGGGCTGGATGATCCGGAACTTCTGCGGATGGGTGAGGCCGATGCCATGGCGCAGCACGGCCTGGTCGCCGCCGGGGCCGCGCAGGCTGGCGAAGCCGAACATGTTGAAGTTGCGGTCCTTGACCAGCCAGAAGAGCATGTGGATGGCCGTGGGATCAATCGTGGACCAGTTGCCGACGGTGACGTCCATGGTCAGCCGGATCCTGGTGTAGGTGCCCGGGACCGGGTTGAAGGTCACGCGCTTGACGGCGTTGGCCGTGCTGGTGGGCGCGTGGACCACACCCTTGGCGTCGAAGCAGGCCGCTCCCGGCGGGCAGACCGTGCCCTGGCCGGGGACGGTCAGGAGCGACTCGCCGCTGCCCGAGGGGCCCACATAGGCAAGCTCTCCCGTGGCGGCGTCGGTCAGCAGCGCAAAGACGAAGAACTCGCGCGTGCAGGTGGCCGTGGCCCGCACCTCGGTGCCGGGATCGGTGAGGACGTTCGAGAAGGTGCGCACCGACAGGGGCTTCATGGGCACCGCGGGCGCGCCGATCACGCTGCCGTCGGCCCGGGTGAGGGTGACGGTGCACTGGGAGGCGACTTGGGCGAGGTTGACCAGGGTGATGTCGGTGTTGCGGCCGGAGCCCGAGACGAGGCCCTGGAGGGTGGCCGTGCTGTTGGCGCGGATCAGGTTGTCCGAGGTGATCACCGGCAGGTGGACGCCCAGGCGTCCCGGTCCCGTACCCACCAGGCGGGCCGCGTAGCGCAGCTCACCGCCGCCCGTAAGCTCCAGGAGCCCCCGGAACGCCGCGGCGGGCTTGACGACCGCCGTGCGGCCGGCCTGCACCTGGACGGTGGATGGGGTGGCGGGGCGCTGGGCGACGCCGTCGGTGTCCGTGGCCAGGGGGGTCTGGCGGACCTCGCGCACGGCCGTGGCGGGGTTGGACACCGAGACCTGGACCTCATAGTTGGAGCCGCCGAGCGTCCCCGGACCCGGGGCTGGGACGTAGACCGTGCCCGCGTGCGCGGTGCCGGCCGCACAGAGGACGAGGAGAGAGAGAAGGAGAGACCGCTGCTTCATATTTCTTTGCTCCAAGGCTTCGGAGTTGATGACAGGAAGAATTATAGGGGAGAAACATAAGGGGAGGGGGAGATATAGAAGAACTGCTTTATCTCCCACCGGATTTCCCCTCTCTCCCTGGCCGGGTGGACGGTGGGCCGGGAGAGAGGGGTAGGGGAGTGAGGGTCTACGCCCGCCGCTTCCGCAACATCACCGCACCGCCCATCGCCAGCAGCAGGATGAGCAACGCGAGGCCGACCTCATCGAGCGTCGGGATGTTCGCGGGTCCCGCCACCACCCCGGGCGCCACCACGAAGGACGTGGAGTCGGGACCGGCCGTCGACGGGTTGTCCGTGACTCCGGAGGCCTCGTTGGTGCCGTTGCCGTCGGCGTCGTAGGAGATCGTGCCCTGGTTGGAGATCGTCGTACCCGGCGCGTTCCCGGCGTTGATGGTAGCGGTGATGGTGATCGTCACCGAGCCGCTCGCGGGGATCGAGCCGTTCCAGGTGACCGTATTGGTGGCCACGGTGGCGACCGCCGTGCCGGAGGTCGCCGTGGCGCTGACCAGGGTCAGGCTGGACGGCAGGACGTCGGTGAACTCGTTGCCCGGGTTGTCCTGCTGGGTGCCGGGGCCGGCGTTGGTCAGCACCACCGTGTAGGTGACGGTGCTGCCCGGCGTGAAGCTGCCGGCGGCCGTCTTGGTGCCGGAGAGAGTCGAGCCGGACGGAGCCGTCAATGTGTCGGTGTCCGTCGCGGAGTTGTTGCCCGGCGTCGGATCGGTGACTCCGCCCGGTGCCGCCACGGTCGCCGTGTTGGAGAGCGTGCCGGTCGCCGAGGCCGAGATCGTGCAGCTCGCCGTGTAGGTGACGCTGCCGCCCGACGGCAGGTTGACGGTGTCGTTGATGTTGCCCGAGCCCGACGCCGTGCAGGTGCCGCCGCCCGCCCCCACGCAGGTCCAGGTGCAGGTCAGCGAGGCCGGGAAGGTGTCCGCCACCGTCGCGCCCGGGGCATCGCTCGGGCCGGCGTTGGAGGCCGTGATCGTGTAGGTCACCGAGCCGCCCGCAGTCGCCGTCGTCACGCCGTCCGTCTTGGTGATCGCGAGGTCCGCCTGCGCGGCGAGCGTGTCGGTGTCGGTGGCCGAGTTGTTGCCCGGCGTCGGATCGGTGACTCCGCCCGGTGCCGCCACGGTCGCCGTGTTGGAGAGCGTGCCCGTCGCCGATGCCGAGATCGTGCAGCTCGCCGTGTAGGTGACGCTGCCGCCCGACGGCAGGTTGACGGTGTCGTTGATGTTGCCCGAGCCCGCCGCCGTGCAGGTGCCGCCACCGGCCCCCACGCAGGTCCAGGTGCAGGTCAGCGAGGCCGGGAAGGTGTCCGTCACCGTCGCGCCCGTCGCGTTGCTCGGGCCGGCGTTGGAGGCCGTGATCGTGTAGGTCACCGAGCCGCCCGGAGTCGCCGTGGTCACGCCGTCCGTCTTGGTGATCGAGAGGTCCGCCTGTGCGGCGAGCGTGTCGCTGTCCGTGGCCGAGTTGTTGCCCGGCGTCGGATCGGTGACTCCGCCCGGTGCCGTCACGGTCGCCGTGTTGGAGAGCGTGCCGGTCGCCGAGGCCGAGATCGTGCAGCTCGCCGTGTAGGTGACGCTGCCGCCCGACGGCAGGTTGACGGTGTCGTTGATGTTGCCCGAGCCCGCCGCCGTGCAGGTGCCGCCACCGGCCCCCACGCAGGTCCAGGTGCAGGTCAGCGAGGCCGGGAAGGTGTCCGCCACCGTCGCGCCCGTCGCATCGCTCGGGCCGGCGTTGGAGGCCGTGATCGTGTAGGTCACCGAGCCGCCCGCAGTCGCCGTCGTCACGCCGTCCGTCTTGGTGATCGCGAGGTCTGCCTGCGCGGCGAGCGTGTCGCTGTCCGTGGCCGAGTTGTTGCCCGGCGTCGGATCGGTGACTCCGCCCGGTGCCGCCACGGTCGCCGTGTTGGAGAGCGTGCCCGTCGCCGAGGCCGAGATCGTGCAGCTCGCCGTGTAGGTGACGCTGCCGCCCGACGGCAGGTTGACGGTGTCGTTGATGTTGCCCGAGCCCGCCGCCGTGCAGGTGCCGCCGCCGGCCCCCACGCAGGTCCAGGTGCAGGTCAGCGAGGCCGGGAAGGTGTCCGCCACCGTCGCGCCCGGGGCATCGCTCGGGCCGGCGTTGGAGGCCGTGATCGTGTAGGTCACCGAGCCGCCCGGAGTCGCCGTCGTCACGCCGTCCGTCTTGGTGATCGCGAGGTCCGCCTGCGGCGTCAGCGTATCGGTGTCGGTCGCGCTGTTGTTGCCCGGGTTGGGGTCACCCGCCGCCCCTCCCGAGACCGTCGCGGTGTTGGTGAGCGAGCCGGTCGCCGAGGCGTTGATCGTGCAGGTCGCCGTGTAGGTCACGCTCGCGACCGCCGGCAGGTTGACGGTGTCGTTGATGTTGCCCGAGCCCGACGCCGTGCAGGTGCCGCCGCCCGCGCCCACGCAGGTCCAGGTGCAGGTGAGGATGGCCGGGAAGGTGTCGGTGACGGTGCCGCCGGTCACCGGGTCCGGACCCGCGTTCGACGCCGTGATCGTATAGGTCACCGATCCGCCGGGCACCGCCGTGGTCACTCCGTCGGTCTTGGTGATCGCCAGGTCGGCGATCGCGAAGAGCCCGACGACGACCGGATCGTGGTCGGAGGCCCGGAAGGGCGAGGCCGGCTGGAACAGGACCCGCGGCGGCACCAGGGCGGAGCCGTCGGGCTTCTCTTCGAAGGAGGCCTCGCCGGGGCTGTCCAGGACCTCGTCGTTGTAGTCGAACAGCGGCACCTCGTCGGCGTTGATGTGCCAGGCGCCGATGCCGGTGACCCGCGGGGTCAGGCTGGCGCTGGAGAAGGCGTAGTCCAAGTGGCCGAGCTGGCCGTCGAACAGATAGGAGTACGCCGCCGGACCCAGGAGCGCCGATTCGAGATCCGTGAACCCGCCGCCCGTCAGCGTCGTGACCGGGGTCTCCATGGCGTAGGCATTGAAGTCGCCGAGGAGCAGGACGTCCGGATCGCCCGCCGCCGGCAGCACAGTGGTGGAGATCCAGGTGAGCAGGCGACTGGCCTGGGCCGTCCGCCGGCCGTTGTAGCAGCTCTGGCCGTCTCCCAGATCCGCGTCGGCCCCCACGGCGCTGGCATCGCAGCCCTTGGACTTGAAGTGGTTGGCGATCACCGTGAAGCGCTCACCGAACGCCGGGTTCGCCGGATCGATGACGTCGAACGTCTGGGCCGTGGGCGGCCGGTTGTGGATGGGATCGAGATCCACCAGAGGCGAGCCCACCGGCGACAGGGTGGCCGAGCGGTAGATCAGCGCCACCCGGATGGCGTCGGTTCCGAGGGTGCCGCCGGTGTTCACGAAGGCGTAGGGATTGGCGCCGCCGCAGCGCGCGTTGACCGCGCCGAGGAGGTCGTTGATGGTCCCGGTGGCCGTGGTGTTCTCCAGCTCCATGAAGCCGAAGACGTCGGCGTTCAAGCCGCAGATCACGATCGAGGCCCGCTCCCGCTGGCGGTTCAGCTCGGCCGCGCTGTCGGCTCCGCGGCAGTCCAGGGTCGCCGACGGTCCGCACGGCCCCGACGACGAGCTCGAGGTCGTGTCGATGGTGGTGAAGTAGTTGAGGAGGTTCATGCTCGCGGCCTTGATGGCGCCGCCCACCGCTGGGGGCGTCGCCGGCCGCGGATTGGTCACGGTGAACGTGGCCGGCGTCGCGGCCGTGGGACGGATGCGCCAGGCGTCAGCGCTTCCGGACCCCGCGAACGACCAGTGGAGGACACCCGTCAGGCCGTTGACCAGGTCACCGCCGCGGAAGAAGTCGGTGCCCTGGGTGCCGACCGAGAAGCCGCCGTTGGCCCCCGGGTGGAAGACGAACTGCATTCCGTCAGGCAACGTCAGCGGCACGTTCGGTATGTTGTCGTCGTCGTCGAGGATCACCCGCCGCCGGTTGAGGTTGTCGAGGTGGGCGGTGTAGCCGGCCATGTTCGGAGGGGACATCTCGGTGAACTGCCGCGGCCGGCCGCCCTCGAAGAGCTCGATGTGGCCGAACCGGAAGAGCTCGAAGTACTCCGAAACGGTGAGGGTGTCGACGAAGGTGACGCGCATGCCTTCGAGCGTCTCGTAGAAGGTGTTGACGTCCCCTACGACCGGCAGGTCGATGGGTGCCGGCGTCACTTGGGCGAGGTTGTTGCCCGCATTGGTGACCACGACCGAGCCCGCCGTGCTGGCCGTGATCTCGGTCATGTTGAAGAACTCGGAGACGACGCCGGTGACCCGCACCCTCTGCCCTTCGGCGACCGGTGTGGGGCAGGCGCTGCAGAAGACGAAGATCCCTTCCGAGGTGGCGGGATTGGCGTCGGCGTCGGTGTCCTCTTCCTGGAGGAAGAAGCCCTGGAGCTGCGTGTTCGCCTGGTAATCGCCAATCACGATGCCCTCGACTGTGACCGTGGCGCCTGGAATGGGAGTGGCGGCGCCGGGCCCCTGGACGTCGTGGATGAAGGTCAGGTCGTCGTTGACGATCGTGCCCTGCCCCTGGCCGTCCGTGGCGATGGCGTTGGTGACGTTGGTGACGTTGACGAAGAAGGTCTCGTCGGATTCGGGAACGAGGTCGCCGTTGACCAGCACGTTGAACGTATAGGTCGAGCTGCCCGCGGGGATCGTCTGGCCCGTCAGCGAATTCGCCTGATAGTCGTTGTCCTCGGTGGCGGGATTGTCGTCCTGCGCCGTGCCGTCCGCGGTGGCGATGTCGAAGCTCACCCCGCCGGCGCCCGCCGGGGAAGAGAGGCTGACGGTGAAGGTGAACGTGGTGGTGCCGCCGTTGCCCTCATTGAGCGTCACGTTGTCAATCGTCAGGTTCGGAGAGTCGTCGTTCTGGATCGTCCCCAAACCCTGGCCGTCGGTCACGTTGGCGCCGGTGACATTGGCGACGTTGACGAAGAAGGTCTCGGCGGGCTCTATCACGATGTCGCCGTTGACCATGACATTGAAGGTGTAGGTGGAGCTGCCGGCGGGGATCGTCTGACCCGTCAACGCATTGGCCACGTAGTCGTTGTCCTCGGCGACGGGGTTGTCGTCCTGCGCCGTGCCGTCCGCGGTGGCAATGTCGAAGGTCACCCCGCCAGGGCCCGCCGGCGCAGAGAGGCTGACGGTGAAGGTGAAGGTGGTGGTGCCAGCGTTGCCCTCGTTCAGTGAGACATCGTTGATCGTCAGATTCGGCAGGACCGGCGGGGCCACGCAGCCCGTGGCGGCCGAGATGTTGGCCACGCCGGGAGTGATGCAGCGCAGCGACAGGTCGACCGAATTGTTGTTGGTATCGGTGCCGTCCGGGAAGCGGGAGAGGCCGATGAAAGCGATGGTGTTCGAGTCGGAGGAGGCGGCGGCCGCGGAGGTTCCGGTGGTCTCGGTGTAGGGGGCGCCGGTGTTGCCTTCATAGGAGACCGCGTCCACGAGGACACCGGACAGCCGGAGGCCGATCGCGTCGGGGGCACCGTTCTGGATGAAATCCGTGTCCGGGCCGTCGTCGAGGTCGCAGTTGACCACGGTGGCGGCGTTGGCGCAGATGACGTAGTAGTCGCCCGCCGCAAGATTGACATTGGGTAGGTCGATGGTGTCGTAGATGGCCGCGCCACCCCCGGTGCCGTTCACCAGCTCGACCGCGTAGTTGTCGAGGTTGACGACTCCGCCGCTGACGTTCTTGAGCTCGAGGAACTCGGCGGTGTCGCCACCCACCTGGTCGTAGTCGATCTCGTTGATCACCACTTGCGCGGCAGCAGGTTGCGCAGCCAGACAAAGCCCGAGTACGGTCAGGAGAACGAGCGAAAGGCGCGAGACAAGACGCATGGATGAAACCCTCCGATATCGAAGCTTCCACTTGGCACGCGGCGGACCAGCGTTGCAGAGAAGACCGGGGGAGTGTAACCCGGAATCGGGTCCCGTAGTTGACGGCCCTACAACAGAAAAATCCGCCTGCCCGGCATTGGCTTTGCATTCGTCGCCGCGCATAACGCCTCGCCGCCGGAGGTGAAACATGATCGGCGGCCTTTTTCGGAGGGTCCGCCTCAGGCTCCCTCCGTGCGAGCGAACGATGAACGACCAGAAATTTCAAGGGTTCCCCCGGGCCTCCACCGGGATCGAAGGTTTGGACTACCTCCTCGGCGGAGGGTTCCCTATCAACCGGATGTACCTGCTCGAGGGCGATCCGGGATCGGGCAAGACCACGATGGCCCTGCAGTTCCTGCTGGAGGGGGCCCGCAACGGCGAGCCCGGCGTCTATGCCACTCTCTCCGAGACCGAGGAAGAGCTGCGCGACGTGGCCGCGTCTCACGGCTGGTCGCTCGACGGCATCACGATCTGCGAGCTCCAGACGGCCGAGGAGAGCCTGAAGGCCGACTCCCAGTACACCCTGTTCCATCCTTCCGAGGTCGAGCTCTCGGAGACCACCCGGGCGGTGCTCGACACGGTGGAGCGGGTGAAACCGATGCGGGTGATCTTCGACTCGCTGTCCGAGATGCGCCTGCTGGCCCGCGACTCGCTGCGCTACCGGCGGCAGATCCTGGCGCTCAAGCACTACTTCACCGGCCAGAATTGCACGGTGCTGCTGCTCGACTACACCGGCGCCACCACCGGGGACTTCCAGCTCCAGAGCCTCGCGCACGGCGTGCTGGCGTTCGAGCAGATCACGCCCGGCTACGGCGGGCAGCGGCGGCGGCTGCGGGTGCAGAAGGTGCGCGGCATTCGCTATCACGACGGGTACCACGACTACACGATCACCACCGGCGGCCTCGAGGTCTTTCCGCGGCTGGTGGCGGCGGACCAGCCACGCGGTTTCGAGGCTGGATCGATCGCGAGCGGCCTGCCGGAGCTGGACCAGATCCTGGGCGGCAGCCTCGACCGCGGGACGAGCGTGATGTTCCTGGGGCCGGCCGGCGTGGGCAAGTCGAGCCTGACGGCGCAGTACGTCTCGGCCGCCGCGGCCGTGGGTGAACGCAGCGCCATCTACACGTTCGACGAGGCGCCGGAGAACTGGATCGGCCGCGCCGAGAGGCTCGGGCTGAAGCTCCGCGGACCTCTGGAAGAGGGCCTGATCTCGATCCGCCAGATCGATCCCGCCCAACTCTCGCCCGGCGAGCTCGCCGACCACGTGCGCCGCGCGGTCGAAAGCGGCGTCCGGATCGTGGTGATCGACAGCCTGAACGGCTATCAGCAGGCCATGCCGGAGGAGCGCTTCCTCGTGCTCCACCTGCACGAGATGCTC
The DNA here is from genome assembly GCA_963832495.1 of uncultured Acidobacteriota bacterium. Lineage (GTDB taxonomy): Bacteria > Acidobacteriota > Thermoanaerobaculia > Multivoradales > UBA5704 > DATARR01. The sequence goes on from CAWHUF010000011.1 coordinate 813,231, forward strand.
TCCTATCTCGGACAGAAGGGAGTGGTGACCCTGCTGGTCATGTCCCAATCGGGTCTGCTGAGCGAGACCCTGCACTCGCCGGCCGACATCTCCTATCTCGCCGACACGGTGATCATGATGCGCTACTTCGAGGCGTTCGGCGAGGTCCGTAAGGCCATCTCGCTGGTGAAGCGGCGCACGGGCAGCCACGAGACCTCGGTACGCGAGCTCCGCCTGGGGCGGGACGGGCTGCGCATCGGGCACGAGCTCAGGGATTTCCAGGGAGTGCTCACCGGGCGTCTCGAGTACACCGGCACCATCGAACCGTTGTTGCGCAACGGAAGGGCCGGCAAGGAGACCAACCTTGCCTGAAAAGGATCTTCTCGAACCGTCCCTCGAACAGCGGGTCCTGGTGCTGGCGCCGACCGGACGCGACGCCATTCTGGCCTGCCAGCTCCTCTCCTCGATGGACGTGGGGAGCCACCCCTGCGCGGACGCCGCCGAGCTGTTCCGCGAGGCCGAAGCCGGAGCGGGGGCCGTGATCGTGGCCGACGAAGCCCTCCAGCCGGAGGTCACGGACGGGCTGCTGAAGGTTCTGGGAGATCAGTCTCCCTGGTCGGACCTGCCGCTGATCGTGTTCACCCGCAGCGGGGAGGACAGCGAGTGGGTGCTCGAGAAGCTCGTGCCCCTGGGCAACGCCACCATCCTCGAACGGCCCGTCCGGCTCAGCACTCTGGTGAGCGCCGTCAAAGCCGCCCTGCGCGCCCGCCGCCGCCAGTACGAGGTGCGCGACCTGCTCCACCGGCAGGCCGAGGCGGACCGGAGGAAGGACGAGTTCCTCGCCCTGCTCGGCCACGAGCTGAGGAACCCCCTGGCCGCCATTCGCAATTCGCTCATGGTGCTGGACCAGGTGGGCTCGCGAGACGATCAGGCCATACGCCAGCGGGAAGTCATCATGCGCCAGACCCGGCACCTGGTGCGCATGGTGGACGATCTGCTGGACGTCTCGCGGGTCACCCGCGGCAAGATCATCCTCAAGCGCCGGCCCGTCGACCTCGCGGACGTGGCCGAGCGCTGCCTCTCCGAGCTGGGCATGGCCGCCCTCGCCGAGAGCAACGGCCTGGCGCTGGAGGTGAAGACCGAGCCCGCCATGGTGCAGGGCGACTCCGTACGGCTCGAGCAGGTGGTGTGCAACCTGGTCCAGAACGCCATCAAGTACACCCCCCGGGGCGGCCGGCTGGTCCTCAGCGTCGAAGCCCGGGAGGGCGAGGCCCAGGTGCGGGTCTGCGACACGGGCATCGGCCTGTCCCAGGAAGCGATCGAGAACATTTTCGAGCCCTTCACGCAGGTCGAGAGCTCGCGCCAGCACTCGGAGGGTGGCCTGGGCCTGGGCCTGCCGCTGGTACGCAGCCTGGTCGAGATGCATGGCGGGCGGGTGGAAGCGAAGAGCGACGGTCCCGACTGCGGCAGCGAGTTCACCGTCCACCTGCCGCTGGCCGCCGAAGAGGTCCGGACCGCCGTCAGGCCTCCCGCGCCATCAGGGACACTGCGTGACAAGCCGGCCGCCCGGCCGGCCCGCCCTTCGCAACCCGAGGAGATCCCCGGGCTGCACGTCCTGGTCGTGGAGGACAACCAGGACGGCCGCGAGTCGCTGCGCGCCCTGCTGGAGATCTGGGGCCACAAGGTCTCGGAGGCCGCCACCGGTCCCGAGGGGATCGAGAAGGCCTTCTCCACCCGGCCGGACATCGCGCTGATCGACATCGGCCTGCCCGGGCTCGACGGCAACGAGGTAGCCCGCCGTATCCGCTCCATCCTGGGCAGCCAGGCGATCTCCCTCATCGCCATGACGGGCTACGGCCAGCCCGAGGACCGCCGGCGAGCCCTCCAGGCGGGCTTCGACTACTACCTCGTCAAGCCGGTGGACCCCGCCGTCCTCATCCATCTCCTGGGGGAAGCCGCTTACCGCGGCTATCGCGACCGGGGTCAGCGCGAGGCGGTCGCCTAGAAGTTGAACGTCTGCAGCTTGGCCAGGGTGACCAGCACGAACGGCATCAGGTTCGTGTTGATGAGGTCGTGGACGCTCGCGGCCCAACCGTAGCCGTCCCGCAGATCGAAGACCTCCATCGCCACCGACACCAGGAGACCCGGCACCAGCGCCGTGTAGGACGAGAGACGCCGCCGGAACACGATCAGCGCCGTCAGCAGGCAGAGAAAGCCGATATAGACGTGGATGGCGTCCTTGGTCAGCGGCATGGCGGCCAGGAGCCAGAGCTTCAGGAGCTGGTAGTTCGATTTCATACGGCGGGGGGAAGCCTATCGCAGAACGTCGGCGGTGTCCCGCCGGCCAAGGCCCCTCATCCCTGTCCCTTCTCCCATCGCCCTCCCACCGACCGGGAGAAGGGGACCCATGCGAGCGGTGTTGCCGTAGGGTGCGCTGTGAGTCTGTGAAGTTTTCGATCTCCGTTCCACCCTCCGCGAGGTGCTCACGCCGACTTGGGGGCAAGATTCTCAGGCCCAGAGACTCAGCAGCAGGCTGGAGGGAGGGGCAGGTGGGGGAGAAACGGGGGGAGCCCCGGAAAGGGCTGAGGCTTTCGGCTAACCCAGCAGGGACGTTCCGAAGTGCAGCAGGTTGTAAGCCAGCGCCGACCACAGCACCACACAGCGCACTTTGGCCAGACCCCTCACGCTCAGACGATGCAGACCCCGGTAGCTCTTCAGATCCGCGTTGATCGTCTCGATACTGGACGCTCGAAGCTTGTAGATGCTTTGACCCGCCTCGCTGCCCATCCGCTGGCGCCACGAGCGCACGGCGGCACTGTCGCCCGGTCACCCTGACACGATCCATCTCCTGGCCCTGGCCTCGGCCCAAATGGCGAACGCTTGCCGGGCCGAGGGTGATCTGCGGCAGGCGGACCAGCATTTCGTCTACGTGCGCCACTTGGTGAGCCACGAGGGGGTGACCGATCTTCAGGTACTGGGGTGGATCGACCACCTGGAAGGCTCTCTGCGGAAGGACCAGCGCCGGTTTCCTCAGGCCGAGGCACTCCTTTCCCGGGCCGCGATGCTCTTCCGGATCAGTGGCGATGGCGTCGAGGCTGCACGAGTCCTCTTCACGTTGAGCGCCGTTTACTTCCAGCAGAGCCGTCTCAACAAGGCGATCGAGATTACCCGGACCGCCCTGAGCAAGCTGTCACCGGAGACGGAGTCACGCCTGTACCTGAACGGCCGGCACAACTTGGCGCTCTACCTCGCCGAGTCGGGGCGGTATGGGGAGGCTTCTGTCCTGGTAGCCGAGGATGAGGATCTCTATCGCCGGTTCCCCGAGCCATGGACGCAACTCCGGCTTTCGTGGCTGCGCGGGAAGATCGCCGCCGGACTGGGAGACGCGGAAGCGGCCGAGCGCTTCTTCGTAGAGACCCGGCAGGGGTTCCTGGATCAGGGGATCGGGTATGACGTGGCCATGGTGTCGCTCGACCTCGCCGTCCTCTATATAAATGACGGGCGGACGGCGGAAGTCCGGCGGATCGCGGAGGAGATGGTGGCGCTGTTCGAGGCGCAGGACGTCCATCGTGAGGCTCTGGCCGCGTTGCGGTTTTTCCTGGAGGCTGTGCAACGCGAGGAGGTCACGGCGGAGTTTGTCCTGGAGATCGGCGCTCGGCTGGAGACGGCGCGGCGCCAGGGCGCGGAAGGGGCAGACGGCCCATCCTATGGATAAAACGGCCCAACTTATCCATAGGACGGCCCAAAATATCGATACGGCGGCTCAGCTATCGATAAGTTGGCCTGCCTATCCTTATGACGAGCCAGCTATCCTTAGGTTGCCTCAGCTATCGATAGGACGAGCCGATTTATGGATAAATCGGGCCAGCTATGCTTATGACGGGTCAGCTATCGATAAATCGGCTCAGCTATCGATACGACGGGCCAACTTATGGATAAAACGGCTCGGCTATCCTTACGACGGCTCAGCTATGGATAGGATGGCTTGTCTATCGATAAATCGGGTCAGCTATCGATAGGTTGAGCCAACTTATCGATACGACAGGCCAACTTATGGATAGGACGGCCGGAAAAGATCGACCGGCACGCCGGTGCCGGCGCCGAAGTAGGGGCGGGAGTTGGCTCCGGGGAGGGCGAAGCCGTTGATGGCGATGCGCCGGGGGGCGGTGCCCTGGTTTTCGGCGCTGCGGTGGACCACGTAGGGTCCGAAGAAGGCCGCGCTCCCGGCTTTCAGGAGCGCCGGGACACCGGGGCGGTCCTGGTAGTCGCGCCGCACCGAGGCGGGGTCGAGGTGGCCGTTCCGGCCGGTGCCGGGGTAGAAGATCAGCGGGCCGTTCTCGGGCGTCGTATCGTCGATCGCCACGACGGTCTGGACGTAGCTCCCGCGGCCGTTCACGTCGTGCCACTCGGAGGTGCCGTACCGGCGGTGCTCGCTGTCCTGGTGGGGCTCGAACTCCAGCCCGTCGTTGGGGTACTTGGCGTGGAGCTGGTTGAGCAACTGGACCGCCGTGGAGGTGCCCAGGATCTGGCCCACGATCGAGGTGAGCCGCATGTCCCGCGCGCAGTCCAGGAACGCCGGCTCGCAGCCACCCGCCCAGACCACCCGCAGCAGCCGGCAGGAGCCGTTCGAGCCGCCGAAGACGAACTGGCTGCCAAGATGTTCGATTTTGCGCTCGCCCGGCTCGTCCGCCGGGGGGAGGGACTCGGCGATCCCCCGTCCGACCGCCCGCAGCCGCTCCGCGGCCTCGGCCATCTCGGCGACCTCCTCACGCGAGAAGAGGCCCTCGATAATGAGGTAGCCATCGTCGTAGAAACGACGGAGGTCGGCAGGGGACAGCTCGTGAAACATGACGTTACGGGGATTATAGCTGAAGTGACGGGATTATGCCGTGGTCCCATCTCCGTAAGGGGCGGCCACGTGGGCCGCCCCTACGGAGAACCGGTCAAACCTGCCTTGACAGACCGCTAGGTCTATCTACGTCTCATAGTCGCACCAGTCACAGTTGCCCCCGCACTGAATCTCGCAGGCGAGATGACACCCCGCCGAGGTGCCTTCGCAGTCGTAGATCGTATTGGGGTCGGCGTAGCAGTAGAACCAGTAGGCGCCGGCTTTGGTGCCTTCGCGGGATTGGGCAGGGGTGAAGAGGCCGCCACCCTTGATTCTCCTGGGAGCTTTGCCTTCCCTGGGAGCCTTGCCCTCATCCCTCGTGGCGGGAGCCGACAGAACGGGCAGGGCGGCCAGCGCCCACATCGCCAACACCACCAACAAGAGCCGAGCGATTTTCATACTCCTCTCCTTCCTGGTCTGTATGGCCTGCGTGAGCGTTGATTCTACTTGAGGATATTTATAAAAACAAGGTAGGAATAGAATCCGGAGGCGGGGTCGAGGAGTGTTGATCACCATGGCCCGATCCGACCGCCTCCCGTCCCGGATCGCACCTGTCCAGGGCCGCGACTCCCTTCTAGGATGAGGATGGAACACGGGAGACCTTCCTTCCGGTTCCAGGACCCGAGGAGACCGATCCAATGTCTCAGATCCCGACCCCCATCGAGCGCTCCGCGCTGCTCGTCGTCGACATTCAGGACTCGTTCAAGGCCACTTCCCGGTGGGAGAGCCGCAACAACCCGAAGTTCGAGGAGAACGTGGACCGCCTGATCCAGGCGTGGCGCGGCGCCGGCCTGCCGGTGATCTTCGTGCTCCATACCGATCCCGATCCCGGGTTCGAGACCACGAGCCCGTTCTTCAAGCTGATGGACTTCCTGAAGCCCGAGCCGGGCGAGCCGGTGATCCTCAAGAACACCCGGAACGCCTTCACCAGCACCAACCTCCAGGAGATGCTCCGGGAAAAGGGCGTCGAGCGGCTGGTGGTGACCGGCATCTCGACCGAGCAGTGCTGCGAGACCACCACCCGCGTGGCCGCCGACCTGGGCTTCGACGTGGACTTCGTGACCGAGGCCACCCGGACCTTCCCGATCACCGATGAGGCCACGGGCGAGGTGCTCTCGACGGACGAGATCGTCCGGCGGACGGAGATGGTGCTGCGGGGCCGCTTCGCCCGGATCGCCACGGTGGACGGCCTGGTGAAGGAGCTGGCGGAGGCCGCGGTGCCGAGCCACACCTGATGCAACGGGTGATCTTCGCGCTGCTGCCCGAGGTGGAGGTCCTGGACCTGGCCGGTCCGGTCCAGGCCTTCCACGAGGCGAACGCGTGCGGCGCGGGATACGAGGTCCATTCCTGTGCCCTGGAGCCCCGAATCCGCACGAACCAGGGGCTGTGGCTCTCGGACCTGGAGCCGCTGCCGGAGGTGGGGCCGGAAGACCTGGTCATCGTCCCCGGCTCCCGCATGGACGTCCTCCAGCGGATCGATCCCGCCTTCCTGCGCTGGCTGCGGCAGGCCCACGACGCGGGCGCGCACCTGGCCTCGGTCTGCACGGGCGCTTTCGCGCTGGGAGCGGCGGGGCTCCTGGAGGGCCGGCAGTGCACGACGCACTGGACGCGGCTGGAGGATCTGGAGCGCCGCTTCCCCCGTGCACGGGTGCTCACCAACCGCCTCTTCGTGGAGGACGGGCGAATCACCACCAGCGCCGGCATCGCCTCGGGGATCGACATGGCGCTGGCCCTGGTCGAGCGCCGGCACGGTCCGCTGGTGGCGGCCGCGGCGGCCCGCGAGATGGTGGTCTACGTGCGGCGCGACGGCTCGCACCGGCAGCAGAGCGTCTACCTGGAGTACAGGACCCATCTCCACGCCGGCATCCACCGGGTACAGGACTGGCTGATCGCCCATCCGGACGAGCGGGCCACGCTCGCCGAGCTGGCGCGGACCGCGGCCCTCTCCCCTCGCCATCTGACCCGCGTCTTCCGCCAGGCGACTGGGGTGTCGATCCAGGAGTACCGCACGCGGCTGCGCCTGGAGCGCGCCCGCGACCTGCTGCGCGATCCCGGCTTGACGGTCGAGGCCGTGGCCGCCCGCTGCGGTTTCGAGAGCGCCCGCCAGCTCCGCCGGGTCTGGAAGGAGGCGTTCGGGACGGCGCCCTCGGCGGGGCGGATGCAAGCCCTCACCTCCCCGGCCCTCCTCTCCCATCCCTCCACCCTCCCGCCGGGGAGAGGAGGGAGAAAGGCCTGATGGTTTTCCCCCTCTCTCCCCGGAAGGGTGGGCGGAGGGCCGGGAGAGAGGGGTAGGGGAGTGAGGGCCTCTCCCCCCTTTTCCTCGGTCTGTGGAATAATGTCCGGACTGTTTCTGATGATCTGAATTGGAGGAGGGGATACTGTGAACGACCATCCCACCCTGAACGAGCTGCGGGATTTCTGGAACGGCGCCCTGGCCGCTGAGCGCGTCCGTGCGGTCGTACGCCACCTGCTGGAGGGCTGCCAGCGCTGCGGCGCCCTGCTGTCTCCCGATCTCAAGGCCCTGTTCGGCTTCCCGATGGACGACGAGGATCTGCGGGAGGCGGAGGACGCCTACGATGCCGTGCTGGAACGGGCTTTCGCGGCCGTGGCGGAGAAGGCGTTGCGCCCCGGCGGGCGCATGGCGTGGATCCGCGACACGCTTGCCTCGCCGCCGCGCCTGCACCGGCCGTCCATGTCCCGGACCGGCGGCCCTCCAGGCTTCGAGGCGCTGCTCGACCGTTGCCGGTCGCTGCGCTATGACGATCCCGCCCGCATGGTCGACCTCGCCCGCTTCGCGGCGTACCTGGCCGACCGGCTCGATCCGAAGCAGTACGGTCCGAAGCGGGTGGCCGACCTGCGCTGCTCGGCCTGGATCGAAGCTCGCCAACGCCTACCGCGTGTCCGACCGGCTGCGCGAGGCCGAGACGGCTCTCGACACGGCCGCCGATGCCTATCTCGCGGGCTCGGGCGGGGAGGCGGCCGGGGTCCGGCTGCTGGACGTCCAGGCTTCGGTCGACGCCGACCGGCGCCGTTTCGACGAGGCCCTGAAGTCGCTCGACGTGGTCCACACCGTCCACCTGCGGCTCGGCGATCCCCACATGGCCGGCCGCGCCCTGCTTGCCAAGGGGCTCTACGCGGACTACGCCGGTGATCCCGAGGAGGCCGTGAATCTCCTCGGGAAGGGGTTGGGCCTGGTGGACCCGGGGCGGGATCCGGGTCTCGTGTTCGGGGCCGTGCACAACCTGGCGCGCGCGCTCATGGCCTGCGGCCGTTACGAAGAGGCCCGGGACTTCCTGGCGAGCAACGGCTCGGAGGACCCCGGCGGCCAGGTCAACCGTCTCAAGGTGCGCTGGCTGGAGGGGCAGATCGACGCCGGCCTGGGCGAGCTGGACCGCGCCGAGCGGGCGCTCGCCGAGGTGCGCCTGGGGTTCGAGGAGACCGGCCTCCCTTACAAGGCGGCGCTCGCGGGCCTGGAGGCTCGCCGCTGTCCATCTGCGCCAGGGAAGGGCCGCCGAGGCGCGGGACCGGGCTCTGGAGTCCATCCGCGTCTTCTCCGGCCTGGGAATCGGCCGCGAGGCCATGGCGTCAGTCCTGGTGGTACGCGAGGCCTTCGAGCGGCGGATCGCCACGGCGGCACTGCTCGAGAGCGTGGTCGCCCGGCTGAACCAGTTCGAGCGGGATCGGGGATAGAGACGGCGGGGGAGGGCTCGCCTCGGCCCTCCCGTTCCGCTATGCTCTGCGCCCGATGTCCGATCCCGAAGTCCCTCCCAACGAGGAGATCGATGACGAGGTTGGAAACAGCGCTCTGCGCTCCTTCCTCGGCCTGTTCGTCGTCCCGCTCCTGGTCGTGGTCCTCTGCGTGGCCGTCTTCATCGGCTTCGGGTGGATCGCCTACGACCGGCAGACGACTTCCGACTATCTGAACGACCTCCAGTCGTGGTGGAAGCCCCGGCGGGTGCAGGCGGCCTACGAGCTGTCGAAGATCCTGGTGGCCGACCCCAAGGCGCTGCGAAGAGGAGCCCGGCGCCAGGCAGGAGGTGCGGCGGCTGTTCCGCGAGGCCGAGGAGCCGGAGATGCGCCAGTACCTGGCCCTGGTGCTCGGCCGCACCCACGACCGCGAGGCCCTGCCGCTGCTCGTCGAGGCCGCCGAGGACCCGGACGACAAGACCCGCATCTACGCGCTCTGGGCGCTGGGCACGCTGGGCGACCCGCAGGCGCGCGCGGCGCTCTGGAGGCCGCCCTGTCCGACCCCGACCCGGGCCTCCGCAAGACCGCCGCCTTCGCCCTGGGCGAGCTCGGCGACCGCGCCGCCGTCCCCGGCCTCGACCGACTCGGTCGACGACGCCGTGGCCGACGTGCGCTGGAACGCCGCGCTCTCGCTGGCCCGGCTGGGCAGCGACGCCGGCCTGCCCGTGCTGGAGACCATGGTGGACCGCCGGCTCCTCGCGCAGGTGCCGGACATCACCCGCGAGCAGCAGGAGGAGGCCATGGTCAGCGCCATCCGGGCGCTCGCCGCCGTGGGCGGCGCCGCGGCACCGCGCGACCTTCGACCGCCTCGCCAAGGACGACCCGAGCCTCAAGGTCCGCCAGGCCGCCATCGAGGCGGGCAAGGCGACGCTGGAAGATGACCGGGAAGTGACGGTAGGATGACGCGTCTGGGCTTGACACCCTCGACCTGTTTCGCTTAGAAAATGCCCACCTCAATGGGCATTGAAAGACGTAGGCGGATGTAAGCAACGCTCAACGAAAGGGGCCACATGGCTGACGAACCCGAGGGCAGCCTCCCGTCCCAGGATCCCGGTGGCGAGCCCGCGGCGGCATCCGAGCCGCCGAAGATGACGACTGAAGGCGCCAGGGCCGAAACCGCGGCCCCCAAGACCTCTTCGCCTCAGACGGCGGCCACCCCGGCCGCCACCGCGGATACGTTCAAGACTCCCCCGTCCGGAGAGCCCGGAAAGCCTGTCGACGAAGTCCCCGCCGTGGCCGGCGGCACCAATGCGCCGGTCGTCGCCCAGCCCGCTCCGAAGCCGGCGCCAGCCGCTGCTGCTGCGGCTGCTGTGGCGACCGGCACCGCCGCCGCGGCGACCGGCACCGCGAAGGCTCCGGCGCCCGCTGCCCGGCCCGCTGCCAAACCCGCGGCTCCGGCCGACGGCGTCACGCGCCGCGGGCTTCTTCTCCTGGGCCGCCGTGGCCTGGGTGGGCTTCACGGTGGCGATCGGCGGCTGCGTCACGGCCATGGGCCGCTTCATGTTCCCCAACGTCCTCTTCGAGCCGCCCACGAGCTTCAAGGTCGGGCGATCCCGAGGACTTCCGGTCGGGCGTGGTGGACACCCGCTTCGTGGACAAGTACGGCGTCTGGATCGTCAACGACCAGGGGCGGATCTACGCGCTGATCGCGATCTGCACCCACCTCGGCTGCCCGCCGGACTGGCTCGACACGCAGAACAAGTTCAAGTGCCCGTGCCACGGCAGCGGCTACTACAAGAGCGGCGTCAACTTCGAGGGGCCGACGCCGCGGCCGCTCGAGCGCGCCGCGCATCTTCGTCAGCCCGGACGACGGCCAGATCGTCGTCGACAAGTCGCAGAAGTTCCAGTGGGAGCTGGGGCAGTGGGAAGACCCCAACTCCTTCATCCCCGCCGCCTGATCCATTGAAAACGGCTTGAAAGAGGACCCATGATCGGCAACCTGTCCAAGAGCATCACCAAGTCGCAGGTCTGGAAGTCCATCTTCCGGGTGGGCATCCCGACCGACAACCGCAAGCGCGCGCTCGCCATGCTGGGCAACGTGGTGCTCCACCTGCACCCGATCAAGGTGAAGAAGTCCGGCATCCGGATGAGCTACACCTGGTGCATGGGCGGCACGGCGTTCTTCCTGTTCCTGGTCGAGACGATCACCGGCCTGCTGCTGATGTTCTATTACCGGCCGACCGTCGAGTACGCCTTCGTCGACATCGTGGACCTGCGCGAGGCCGCGGCCTTCGGCATCATGCGCGAGCTGCACCGCTGGGGCGCCCACGCCATGGTCATCGCCGTCTGGCTGCACATGTTCCGCGTCTTCATGACCGGCTCGTACAAGCCGCCCCGCGAGTTCAACTGGAACGTCGGCGTCATCCTGCTGGTGCTGACGCTGCTGCTCTCGTTCACCGGCTACCTGCTGCCGTGGGACCAGCTCGCCATCTGGGCCATCACGGTCGGCTCGAACATGGCCCGGGCGACACCCTTGTTAGGCAACGAGGGACCGGGCGCCGCCTTCCTGCAACTGGGAGGGCGAACGCTTGATCCACGCCGGCAGCGACGCGCGCTTCGCCTTGATCGGCGGGCGGACGATCGGCGGCGCCACGCTGCTCCGCTTCTACGTGCTGCACTGCGTGGGCATTCCGCTGGTGGCGGCCTTCCTGATGGCCGTCCACTTCTGGCGGGTCCGCAAGGACGGCGGCATCTCGGGTCCGATGTAGCTGGGGGGACGCCGATGGACTTCATCAGAGAACGTTCGTCAACTTCCTGTCCTATCCGCTACTGGTCGTTCACGCTGTCGATCGTCGCGTTCTTCCTCATGCTGCGGTCGAAGCGGCTGTGGACGAAGCAGGGCGGGCTCGTCCTGCTCGCCGTCGGCACGCTCTTCTTCGTGCTCTCGCTGCTCGATCCCGAACTTCCGGTCGATCGTCGCCAAGCCGGACAACGTGCCCATCGTGATGATGGTCTTCCTGGTCGGCTTCTTCGTCTGGTTCGCCATGCACAAGGCGATGGAGAACGACAACCGGCTCGGCCACGGGCGAGCCGCGTTCGAGAAGACCGAGGTCGGAGGACCGCATCTTCACCTGGCCCGACCTGGTGTTCTCCGAGTTCATCTGCATGGTGGTGCTGACGGTGGTCATGGTGGTCTGGTCGATCGTCCTCAAGGCGCCGCTGGAGGAGCCGGCCAACCCGGCGCTGGCGCCCAACCCGTCGAAGGCGCCCTGGTACTTCCTGGGCCTCCAGGAGATGCTGGTCTACTTCGACCCCTGGCTCGCCGGCGTGGTGCTGCCCGGCCTGATCATCGTCGGGCTGATGGCGATCCCCTACATCGACACCAACCCCAAGGGCAACGGCTACTACACCTTCCGCGAGCGCAGGGTCGAGATCGCCCTCTTCCTCTTCGGCTTGCTGATCCTGTGGAGCCAGATGATCGTCATCGGCACCTTCCTGCGCGGCCCGAACTGGAACTTCTTCGGCCCCTACGAGTTCTGGGACCCGAACAAGGTCGAGGCCGCTGGTCAACGTCGACCTCTCGGAGTACTTCTGGATCCGGATGCTGAGCACCGGCCTGCCCGGCAACTGGTTCGTCCGCGAGCTGCCGGGCATCCTGCTGATGGGCTTCTACTTCTTCGGGCTGCCGGTGCTGCTGCGCAAGACGAAGTGGTTCCGAACCTACTACGAGAAGATGGGGCCGGCCCGCTACTACGTCGGCATGACCCTGTTCCTGTTCATGATGCTGCTGCCGATCAAGATGTACTGCCGGTGGCTGTTCAACCTGAAGTATTTCGTTCACATCCAGGAGTACTTCTTCAATATCTAGCGCAAGGAGCTCCAAGTTGACTCCACCGATCACGCCGCCTGAAAAGCGTCCCGACCGGCACTACAACTTCGGTCGCATGAACATGGTGTTCGCCCTGAGCTCCCTCGGGCTGCTGGCGGTGACGCTGTGGATGGCCTTCGCCGACTACGCGCAGCCGTGGAAGCGGTTCCAGGCGGAGTTCCGCAGCCTGGAGCGCCAGAAGCTGATGGAGGAGGCCGAAGCGGAGCGCGAGCCGGCTGAACCAGAACGACGCTCGCCCAGCTCAAGAAGGAGATCGAGGCCGAGGAGGCGAAGCTCGTCGCGCACCGCGACGAGATCGAGAAGCTGGAGGAGGAGATCAGCGAGCTGAAGACCGAGGCCGACAACGCCGATTCGACCTGGCGGGCCGCCAAGGCCGAAGGCTCGACGCGCGCGCGCTTCGAATACGACATCGCGCTCCAGCACGACGGTGACAAGGGCGCCGAGAAGCAGCGCGAGAGGCTGGCCGACGAGCGAGGCGCCGTTTCGCCGAAGCGACGAAGCGGAAGGAGGAGACGGCTCAACGCGCACGCCGAGGCTCAGGCTCAGCTCGCCGAGCGGCGGGCGGCGGTGACCGACGGCGGAGAAGAAGCTGGAGGCCCTGAACGAGGGCGTCGACAGCCTGGAGACGCGCATCGCCAATCTGGCCAAGGACTTCGACTACTTCTGCCTCAACGCGCCGCTGATGGACTTCGTCCTGCCCACCCTCAAGGTCGAGCAGGTGATCCTGCCGGGGCTCTACCACAACATCAACTTCACCAACATCGACCGCGTGGACCGCTGCATGACCTGCCACGTGGCGGCCAACCGCCCGGGCTTCGAGGACGACCCGAAGACCACGGAGGTGGAGTGGAAGGAGCCGTACCGCAGCCATCCGCGCCTCGACCTGTTCGTGGGCGACTCCTCGCCGCACCCCTACACCCGTTCGGCTGCACCGTCTGCCACGGCGGCCTCGACCGCGCCACCGAGTTCGCGCGCGCCGGCCACAGCCCGCAATCGGAGGAGCAGAGAAGGAGTGGGAGAAGCAGTACGACTGGAAGCGGCAGCAGTTCCTGGACTACCCGATCCTGCCCGCCGGCATGGCCGAGGCGGGCTGCGTGACCTGCCACGCCGGCGGCGTCTGGACGCCGAAGTCGGAGACGCAGGACGTCGGCCGCGAGCTGATCACCCACATGGGCTGCAACGGCTGCCACACGATCAACCTGCCGGCCTACACGGGCCTGCGCAAGGCCGGGTCCCGCCCTGACGCGCATCGCCGGCAAGACCAACCCGGGCTGGGCCTACAAGTGGATCGAGGCGCCGCGCGACTTCCATCCCACGACCTTCATGCCGCACTTCTTCTACCAGGAGAACACCGAGCACGCCGCACAACAAGAAGCGCCAGCAGGTGGAGATCGGCGGCGATCGTCGTCCTACCTGTGGGCCAAGTCGGAGAAGCCCGTCTACGCCGCGCAGGCGCCGGCGGGCGATCCGGCCAGCGGCAAGCAGCTCTTCGAGACCGTGGGCTGCGGCGGCTGCCACATCCTCGACGGCAAGGCCAAGCGGGACGACTTCTTCCCCATGATCAACCGCCTGCACGGCCCCAACCTGGTGCGCACGGGCAGCAAGGTCGTCGGCCGGCTGGCTCTACGCCTGGGTGAAGAACCCGAAGCAGTACTTCCCCGACACCAACATGCCGAACCTGCGGCTCACCGATCAGGAGGCGGCGGACGTCACGGCCTACCTGCTGTCGAGCCGCGACCCGCGGTACGAGAACGTCGCCCTGCCGGCGGTCGACGCCAAGCTGCGCGACGAGCTGGCGCTCGCCTATCTGCAGAACCTCTACACCATCGAGCGCAGCCGGGCGAAGCTGGCCGCCATGCCCGAGCAGGAGCGCAACGTCTACCTGGGCGAGCAGACGATCGCCAAGTACGGCTGCTACGGCTGCCACGACATCAAGGGCTTCGAGAACGCCAAGCCGATCGGCACCGAGCTGACCGCAGGAGGGCTCGAAGCCGCTCCACCAGTTCGACTTCGGCCACGTGCACGAGCGTCGCCGCACACCCGCCACGACTGGATCAAGACCAAGGTCCTGCGCCCGCGCATCTGGGACGAGGGCAAGGAGGCGGTCAAGGACTACAACGAGCTGCTCAAGATGCCGAACTTCGGCATGACCGAGCGCGAGGCCAAGGCCGTGCTCGTCGAACGTCATGGGCTTCACCAAGGAGTCGGCGCATCGCCACCCGCCGGGCCGCCAACGCACCCGCGCGCGGCGGCTCTGGCCGAGGGGCGCAAGCTCGTCACCCGCTTCAACTGCCAGGGCTGCCACCTGATCGAGGGGCACGGGCCGGGCCATCAAGACCCTGATCGGCGAGGACGAGGCCGTGCTGCCGCCGAACCTCGCCGCCGAGGGCGCGCGCGTCCAGGCCGACTGGCTGTTCGGACTACCTCCACGACCCGAGCCGGGTGACGATGCGGCCGTGGCTCACGGTCCGCATGCCGACCTTCGGCTTCACGGACGAGCAGGCCAACACCGTCATCTCCTACTTCCAGTCCCGCGACCAGGCACCGGCCGTTCCTCTCGCGAGCCGCCGCCGCCCGACCCGCGCGAGCCTGGCCGTGGGCAGGCGTGGTGTTCGGCATGCTCCAGTGCGCCAGTTGCCATCCGGCCGGCACCGGCGGCCGCAGGCGGCCACGGGGCCTCGGCGTCGACCTGGCGCCGTCGCTGCTGCTCGCCCACGACCGCCTGCGCTACGACTGGGTGCCCGTCCTGGATCAAGGACCCGCAGTGGTGGGTCCCGGGCACGCGGATGCCGAACTTCTTCCCCGAGAACGAAGCACGGCGAGATCGTGTCGTCGGTCGACCTGCAGGCGTCGCCTCCCCGACGTTTGCGGCGCAGAAGCAGCAGCTGCTGCGGCTACTTCGCGTCCGAGGCGGAGATGAACGCCTACCTCTCCGATGCCGACAAGGTGACGGCGGCGCTGCGCGACCACATCTGGGTCCTCTCCGGCGGCCGCCGGCCCACGGCGGCGACAGCCCCCGCGGACAGCAGTCCGGCAGCGCCCGCGGCTCCGGTCGCCGGAGGGTCGGCGGGCGGCCGTTGACCGTGGGCTTTTTCGACAGTTTCGGTTGACTTCGAAAAGCGGACCGGCCGGAGTCCTGCTAGAATCCGGCCGGTTTTCTTCGTCTTGCGGTATTCTCCCCCCTTCGAGAAGTGTTCATTCCCAACCAAGGAGGTTTTCTCGAATGAGCAGGAACAGATGGTTGCTTCTGGCGCTCTGTGCGCTGCCGGTTCTGGCGGGCTGCGGTGGCGGCGCCAAGGAGAGGAGACGAGGCTCCGGCCGAGAGCGCGCCGGCCGCGGCCGCCGCGCGGCGGATGCCGGCGGCGTCAACGGCTCCGTGACCTACGCGGGCGCTGACACCGACACCCCGATCGCCATGGACGCCGATCCGATCTGCGCCGGCCTGCACACGACCCCGGTGGACACCAACGAGATCGCGGTCAAGGACGGCAAGCTGGGCAACGTCTTCGTCTACGTCAAGAGCGGCCTCGAGGGAAGAGCTTCCCGGCCCCGCCGGAGAAGAAGGAGCTCGACCAGCAGGGCTGCCAGTACACGCCGCGCGTCCAGGGCATCCAGGTGGGCCAGGCGCTGACGATCAAGAACAGCGACGCGACGCTGCACAACATCCATGCCCTGCCGAAGGCGAACGCGGAGTTCAACCAGGCGCAGCCGATCCAGGGCATGCCGGCGATCGAGAAGACCTTCGACAAGCCGGAGGTGCTGGTCCACGTCAAGTGCGACGTCCACCCCTGGATGAACGCCTACGTCGGCGTGGTGGACAACCCCTACTACGCGGTGAGCGGTGAGGACGGCGCCTTCTCGATCGACAAGCTGCCTCCGGGCACGTACACCCTCGAGGCCTGGCACGAGAAGCTGGGCACCAAGACCCAGGAAGTGACGATCGCCCCCAACCAGACGGTCGACGTCACCTTCGCCTTCTAGGCAGGGAATCCGGACGCTTTCAGAACGGGCGGCCTTCACCGGCCGCCCGTTTTCTATTCAGGCTGGAACCGCAAAGCGGGGTCGTGGCGGGCCCGCTTGAGGAAAGACGCAACACCGGCCACCAGGTCGACGCCCGCCCTCTCCGCCTCGACCGCCTGGCGCCAGAAGGCGAGCGCCGCCAAGGCCTCGCGATGGATCTGGCGGGAGGAGAAGATGGGGACCATCTCCTCGGCCAGGCGCTTGAGCTCAGCCATCCGTCCCTGCTCGGCATAGAGGGAGGCGAGGTCGAGCGAGACGAGGGCCACGTCGTATGCCGCCCCTTCAGAGAGGAATCCGTTCCGCGCCGCCAGGAAAAGGGCCACCGCCTGATCCTGCTGGCCGAGGCCGCGGGCGATCTTGCCTTCCACCCACTTGCGGGGGTTCCGGGACCACGGCTGGTGGAACTGTTGATAGATGGGCCGGGCCTGGACGATCAGCTTCTGAGCTTCCATGAATTGCCCCGTCTCGGCGAGATCGTCGGTCAGGTTGTGCCAGGCGACCAGCAGCAGGCGCGGCTCGCGGGACGGATCGATCAGCTCCAGGGCCTGAGAAAGCAATGGAATCGCCCTCCCGGGCTCGCCCGCGACGTGGTGGACGGTCGACATGCTGAGCAGAGCCCGGCCAGCCCGGTGCTGTTCACCGAGATCGCGGAAGATCCCGATGGCGCGGCGAAGGCAGCGCAGGGCCTGGGGGAACCGGCGCTGGGCGCGCAGCAGCGAGGCGCGCAGATCGAGCAGGACCGCCCGGTCCATGGGGTCCTGGGTGCCCCGCCGGAGCGAGGCGAAAGCGAGAGCGAAAGCCCCCTCGGCACCCCGCAGGTCGGCCTTCACGCGGCGCGAGTTCGCGACGTAGGCCCAGGCGCGCGCCCGCAGATCTTCCAGGTACTCCTTCCGGTAGCGGGAGGAGTCGAGGTGGTCCAGGACCTCGGTGGCCAGCAGGGCCAGGCTCTCGCCGAGGGCGGCATCATGGAAGTTCTGCTCCCGGCTGCGCCGCAGGAGAACCTCGCAAAGGCTCCAGGTGTGGAATCGTGAGCAGTTCCGCACGAGGAGCGGCCGCTTTTCGACGGGATGCCGCAACAACTCGGAGAAGAGTCCCGACGCCTCTGTCCGTTCCTGCTCATGGGCGGACTCAACGCCTTTCACTGACCAGGAGATCCGGTCCAGGACGGGGCTGTAGTCCGGGGGCGCGGCAGAGCGGCGTTCCAGGGGGACGACCTTGTCCGCGGCGATTCCTGACTGGGGGTGGAGCAGCGTCTTGAGCCGGTGCTGACAGTTCGTGCACGTGATGAGATGGTCCAGCACCTCTTCAGGCTCACCCGTAAGGGTGATGACGAACTCCTCCAGCAGGAAGTCGTGCGGGTGGGTCTTCATCTGTTCTCCTCCCCTAACCCGCCGGCTCTGCCAGGATGCGAAAACCTGCCCTCCTGAAGCGGCCGTGCGGGGTGAAAAAAATCTACCGCTCCTAAAGAAGTGGTTGCTTCAGGCGGGTAAAACGGGACAAAAAAGGGCACTGGACCGGGAAGAAAACCCAGTGCCCTCCGGGGGAGACACTCTAGCCACCGCCATTGGGATCGAGTTGGCTGCCCTCCTTCTGCTGTGCTGAACGGTTGGCCGGAGGCTCTTCCGGGGTGGGACGCCCCGAGGTGAACAGTGCTGAGAGCCAGTCCCAGGCCGCTGCCACGATCTCGGCGGCTTCGGTGCGGCCCTGAGGGCGGGCCTGGGGCCTGACCGGCAAAGCATGGAGGGTGCTGGAGGCTAGCGCTGACAAGAGAATTCCAACAACGATTACACGGGGCTTACAAGCCATATTCTCCTCTCCTCTCCATGAAGCGGCCCGCAAGGGTTCGGCCGATATGGCCGTGAGGCCGCATCGATGACGCGGTGAATTTTTACTGCTAAACGGTACTATACGTCATTCAGCGGGCGTTTTCATGCCTCTTTCGTCCCAGATCTGGTCTATCAGGCAGTGATCGCTACCTGCAGAGGAGGAGATCTCTGTTTAGGAGAGTGCGCGGGAGGGCAGACTTGGAGACGGCTCGGAAGCTTTTCCCTGGGCATTCCGGATTTCGCCATCGGTAAATCAGTTTTTAGACTGGTTGAAAAGGGGCGGGATCCGCAGGCAATCCTCGAACCTCCATCCCACCCCTGCTGGTGCCAGATCAGTGCCAGAATTTACTGTGCATAGAGCTACGAATAAATGGGGTTTCCCTCACCCTCGCTCATAAATACTTTTTGTTGCGGATCGATCGCAGGAACTCCATCATCAGCTCCCACAGCCTTTCCTTCCGGTCCGTCAACCGGTGATCGCCGTCGACGAAGAGGTGGAGATCGATCTCTTTGAAGACGCAGCGGGTGGCGAAGTCGAGGACGCTTCGCCAGGAGACGGAGGTGTCCTGCTTGCCCTGGAGGAGGAGGCAGGGGGTGCGGTAGCGGGTCAGGAGGGTTTCCAGGGGATGGGTGCGCAGATCTTCGATCAGCGGCCAGCCGAGCTCGCAGGAGACCCACTCATTCTGGAAGTGGATCGTTCCCGTCTCTTCCCAGAGGCGGGCTCTTTCAGGACCGGCCCAGGTGAGGAGGCCGCGGTCCATCTCCAGTGCCGGGGCGATGTGGAGGCCGGCCACGATGTCCTCGGGATGGAAGGCGGAGTACCAGAGAGCCGTGCCGCCGCCCATGGAGGAGCCGATCAGGATCAGCCGCCTTTGGCCTTGGTCGCGGAGGAAACCGTGGACGCGCCGGACGTCCTCCAGATTCCGGGTGAGGGTGAGGTCCCGGAGATCCCCGCCAGACTGGCCGTGCCCCTGGAAGTCGAAGGAGCAGAAGCTGAAACCCTCGGCGAGGGCCCGCTGGCGGAAGAAGTCCGCCTTCTCGCCGGTCTGCTCGGAGCCGAAGCCATGGAGGTAGAGGATGCAGGGACGGTCCGTGACGGATGACCGCGATGGGGGAAGATCGAAGCGCACGGCGAGGTGGGAGACCTCGCGGCCGTTCTCGAGGATAGGGATTCTCTCCATCGCCGGGATGTTATCCTCCCGCGCTGGGCATTTTGTGGGGATGAGCTCCCGGGAGGAGAGAACAACATGGGGAATGGTGGTCGGCGTGAGATCTCGGGCTGGCGCAGCCCGATCCTGGGGCAGGACATGCCCATCGTGTCCTACGGTCACTGGGGGCACCCGTTGTTGCTGTTCCCCACGGCGGCCGCGGACTTCCTGGAGAACGAGCGCTTCGGGCTGGTCGGGGCCGTCCAGGAGGCCCTGGACGACGGCCGGGTGCGGGTGTTCTCGATCAACAGCATCAACAACCAGGGCTGGATGGACAGCAAACTGCCCGTGCCCGAGCAGGCGCGGCGGCAGGCCCTGTATGCCCGGTACCTGGAGGAGGAGGTCGTGCCCTTCATCCGCCACACCTGCCAGTCGGAGGACATCCGCATTGGCACCTGCGGGGCGAGCTTCGGCGCCTTCCACGCCGCCAACACGCTCTTCCGCCGGCCGGACCTGTTCGACGCGACCATTGCCATGAGCGGTTTCTACGACTTGGGGCCGGACTACCTGAAGGGGTACAGCGACGACAACTGCTTCTTCAACAATCCGGCCTGGTACCTGCCGAACCTGGAAGGCCATTCGCTGCACCTGCTGCGGACGGCGTGCAAGATCCACATCCTGACCGGCCAGGGGGATTACGAGGCGCCGCACGCCTCGCAGCAGCTCTCGGAGATCCTGGAACGCAAGGGCATCCCGCATACCCTGGACATGTGGGGGCACGACGTGTCCCATGACTGGCCCTGGTGGCGCAAGATGCTGCCTTACGCAATTGATAAGATGGGGTGGTGAGCGAGACTCGCGGCACCCCACCTTTCCCGGAGGACTTGCGGGAGATCCAGTCGCAGTTGGCAGCCAGCGACCAGGAGGCTCAGGTATTGCTCCGTGATCTCGACGAGGAGCAGCTCAACTGGCACCCGGACGAGGGGGCGTGGAGCATTGCCCAGTGCATCGATCACCTGAGCGTGGGCAACCGGATCTACCTTGTGCCCATGCTTCATGCGATCGAGGAGGCCCGGCGGAAGGGCTCTGTCCGAAAGGGACCGATCCATCCTGGATTTTTCGGCCGCTGGTTCGTGGCCACCATGGAGCCGCCTCCCAAGCGCAGGCTCCCGGCGCCCCGCAAGATCGTCCCCGCCGCCCGTAAGGGAAAAGCCGAGCTGATTGAGGAATGGCGGCGTACCCAGGCCGAGTTGGACGCCGTCCTGCGGGATGCCGCGGGGATTGACCTCAATGGGACCCGATTCGCGAATCCGTTCATCTCCCTGATCCGCTTCAGCGTTGGAACGGGCTTCCAGGTGATCGCGGCCCATGAGCGCCGGCATCTGTGGCAGGCGCAGCAGGTGCGGGGGCGGGCGGGGTTTCCTCAGTCCTCGCGGAATTCGTAGCCCTCCGCGACCAGCCTCTCAACCAGCCGCTCCGCCCCCAACGCCTCATAGGCGGTCGTCACGCCGCGTGCGGTGACGGTTCCGTCGAGGAGCCCTTGCGCCACGAAGGCTGCGGGGAGGGCGGCCATCCTCTGGCCTTCGCTCTCCTGGCCGAGAGTGGCAGCGGCGGTGGTGCCGTCTGTTGCGAAGAGCTCCACCTTCACGAAGCCGCCGGAGTGGCCGAAGGTGGAGAGGTGCCGGGCGAGGGGTGTCATGGCGGCCAGGAGGAGACCTCCGAGGCGGGGTCCCAGGCGGGCCAGTCCGGCGAAGGAGAGGGTCGCGAGGCGCGCTTCGAATCCCACTTTGACCCGCACTTCCCGGGCTCCGAGGAGCTTGGGAAAGAGATCGAGCTCGGGGCTGTCCCAGTCGTAGACGCCGCGTGGGCCGAAGGGTGGCGGCAGGATCACGGTTTCCCTGCCATGAAAACCCCGAAGCATCCCTTGGGGTGCGGGAAAGAGACGGCCGAGTTGCGTCACGGCGGCTCGGACGGCGGCCTCTCCTTTGGGGTTCCGATTGCCGATGAAGAGCGTAATGCGCGCTCTCTCCACGGAAGGTAATCGGCGGGCGGCGAGGATCGCCAGGGCTCCGGAGATCCCGGGCAGGGAGGAGCAGCCGACGGCGGCGGTCAGGCCGCGTTCGCGGAATTCAGGATCACGGGTGCGCATCCGGGCCGTCCATCCACGGTCGTCCGCGATGTCCACATAGTGGGCTCCGGCGGCGAGGCAGGCCTCGGGCAAGGCCATGGTCATGGTGGAGAACGGTCCCGTGCAGTTGACGGCAACCCGTGCTCCGGAGAGGGCGCTCTGGAGAGAGGCAGGATCGTTGATGTCCGCCACGATATCCGCCCGTGCCGCGTCCCGTCCCACGATCCGCACCGGCAGGCCGGCCGCGGCGAGCGTCCGCGCGGCGTGGGCTCCGAAAGTGCCATAGCCTCCGAAGAGGACGATCATCCGAGGTCCCGGGCGACGAGGACCGTCCACAGGCTGTAGGAGACGATCGTCGCTCCCGTCGAAATCTGAAGGAGGATCGTTGACGGGACGAACCCGGCGGCGGCCAGGGCGAAGCCGGCGATGGCGGTCACCCAGCCCGCGAGGAGCGCCGGAGAGCCCACGAGGCTGCGCAGGCGGAGGTTCATCAGGAGCACTCCGGCCGTGTAGAGGCCGTTCGCCACGGTGAGGCCGCCCGTGAAGGCGAGCCGCTCGAAGGTGAGAAAGAGGTCGGGACCGGCGCCCGCCGCCGCCGGGAGCACCTGGATCTGGATCACGTCGCAGAGCAGATCGACCGCCATGCCTGCCGCTGTGAGGACGACCGCGAGCTGGGCCACGGCGCCAGAATTGGAAAACGAATCGGCGAGCCGGTGGCGGAGCACGATCATGAAGGCGACGAGCAGGAGGGCGCAGAGCATCCAGATTCCCCAGCCCAGGCTCCATCCGGCCGGCCGTCCTGCCAGGTACGCCATGCGCTCCGCGAGCGGCACCACCACGCTGCCGGGCTGCATGGCGAACCAGGCCACGATCAGGCCGGCCCCGTGCAGCGCGACGTTGGCCCAGGCGAGCGCCAAGAGGGGGCTCGAAGAGGGTTGGGACATTGAGGAGGAGTATAGAGGAGCCCTTCCTCTATGATCGCTGCAACCATGGCGAGGGTGCTCTTCTTCGGCGGCAACGGCCACTGCGCGGCCCGGCTGGCGGCGGCCCGGCGGTTCCTGCCCCCAGAGATCGTGCTCGATGAGGTGCCCTATCCGGGCTTTGAAGGGCGGTCCAGAGCCGCGAGCTTCACGGACTTTCTCGGGCGGATCACGGACGCTCACGGACTCTCTACCCTTGTTTATGGCACCGGTATTGGCGCTCTCCTGGCGCTCTGCCAGCGCGCCCGGGGCGAGCTGATCGGCACGCCGCTCCTTCTTCAGGGACCCGTGCTGTGGGGTCTGGAGCGCCGCTGGATGCCCAGGGTGATGCGCTTCCGTCCGGCTCAGGCAGCGCTGCTGCGGGTCTTCGCCACGGTGGCGTTCCAGCGGCGGTTCGTCCGCAAGTACTTCACTCATCCGCCGGACCCCGGGACGGTCGCCGCCTTCTTCGACGGTTATGCACGTTGCAGCGCGGCTCCGGACCTCTTCGCCTGGCTCAACCCGGCCTTGCTCCGTTCGCTGGAACGGGATCTGCCGGCGCGGCCGGAGGCGCTGGACAAGGTTCAAATCTGGTGGGGAGGACAGGACCGGGTCGTCAATCTTCAGGAGCTCGAATGGACGAAGGCGGCCCTGGGGATCGGAGACCGCTGGCCCGTCCGGATCTTCCCCGGCTGGGGCCATTACCCCCAGATCGACGAGCCCGAGGCCTGGGCGAGGGCATTGACTGATGCCGTGGCGGAAGCTGGCGGAGTTTAGGGACCCCGCGGTCCCCAAGCTGGACAACCTCCGCCGGGCTGTGGCGGCCGGCGTGCGCGTGCCCGAGACGTGGTGGATGCCCGCCGCGGAAGCCCGAGAGGAGATGCCGCCGCCGTCTCTGGCAGGACGTTCGGTCATCGTCCGCTCCGGCTCGCCCACGGAGGATACCCAGGCCACCTCGAACGCAGGCCAGCTCCTTTCCGTGGCCGTTCGCGATCCGGGATCGTTCGGCGAGTCCCTGGCGCGAGTCGTCGCCGCTCTGCCCGGGGCGCGAGGGCGCCGTCTTCGTCCAGCCGCTGGTCGAGGCGGAAGAGGCCGGGGTGGCCTTTTTCGACGGCTTCTACTTCGAGCGGACCACCGCGCCGGGCGGCAACGAGGGGCTGACCTCGGGGCAGGCGCGGGGCGAGGTGGTGCGGGGGACGCTCATACGGGACGATTCCTGGTCGGCGTGGCTCTCCGCGGTCCACCGTCCGTTCCGAAAAGAGATCCCACGGATCGACATCGAATTCGCCCGCGACGCCCAAGGCTGGATCCTCCTCCAGGTCCGGCCGGCGCTGTTCCCGGTGGTCCGCAATGAGACGCTGTCGCTCGCGAACCACAAGGAGATCCTGGGCGATCCGCCGAGCCCGTGGATCACCTCCGTCGTCGTGGCAGCGGGCCGCGAGGTGCTTTCCTATTTCGCGGCGGCCGACCCGGAGGTGGGGCGATGGGAGGAGTCCTACGCGATCCCTCTCGCCGCCCGGGCCTGGATGAATTTCTCGTTCTTTTTCCGGCTGATGGACCACTGGGGATTGCCGCGGACGTTCGTGACCGAAGGCGTCGGAGGCGAGGGCGGTGGACCGGCGGATCACCGTCTCCTGCTGGGACGGTTCCTCCGGAAATCGCCGCGCCTCGTGCGGTTGCAGATCCAGAACCTGGAAAACGATCGCGAGGGCGGACGCGGAGCTTGCCCGGCTCGACGGGCGTCTCGCCGCCGCCTCGGGTCTGGCGGATCTCCACCGAATCAACGTCAAGGCTCTGGCGCTGGCGATCCGCACGAACTTCGCCATCAACGGGGTGCTCTCGGGAGTCTCGCGGGTGCGGCGCGTCCTGGGCGTCCGCGGGACGGGGAGGGTGACGACGCGGGAGATGATGGAGGAGTACGGCCGGCTCGCGGCGGCTGATCGGACCCGCGAGGCCGCTCTGGATGGCTGGCTCGCCCGCTACGGCCACCGGGGACCGCTGGAGAGCGATCCCGCCCGTCCTCGCTTCGCCGAGCTGCGGGAGGTGCTGCTGCGGGACCTGGCCTCCTCGCCCCTGTCTCCGCCCGCCCTCATCCCCGAAGAGGAGCCTGTCGCGATTCTGGTTCCGAATCGACGAGATCCGGGAGCGCTTCCGGGACGACCTGATGCGCCGCTGGCAGCGTCTGCGGGCCGCAATCCTGGAAGAAGGCCGCCGTCTCGTCACCGACGGGGAAATCGACGCGCCGGAGGACGTCTTCTATCTCCGAGGGGAAGATCTGGAATCCGGTGCCTCTTCGTGAAGCCGTCGCGGCTGGCCGGGAGCGGATCGCCCGGGCGTCTCTCCTCCCCCTGCCTCTCACCGCTTCCCGGAACGAGATCGAGCGCGTCCTGGCCGGAGCCGAACAGACGCGGGCCGAAGCGTCCGGCCGCCGGATCTTCCCGGGGATCGCCCTCGGCCCCGCCGTCGTCGAAGGCCACGCCGTCAAGGCGGACGACCTCGTCGCGCTCCTCGGCCGTCCCGGAGATCTCGGTCCGGACGCCATCCTTGTCGTCCCCTCCCTGGAGCCCTCCTGGGCCGTGGTCTTCCCGCGCGTCGGAGGCGTGGTCGCCGAGATCGGCGGCGAGCTGAGCCACGCCTCGATCCTCCTGCGCGAGGCCCGCAGGCCAGCCGTGGTCAACTGCGCGGGGATCTACGGGGCGGTCTCGGATGGGGACCGGCTGC
This sequence comes from uncultured Acidobacteriota bacterium, assembly GCA_963832495.1. Classification (GTDB taxonomy): domain Bacteria; phylum Acidobacteriota; class Thermoanaerobaculia; order Multivoradales; family UBA5704; genus DATARR01. The sequence continues at coordinate 838,476 of CAWHUF010000011.1, forward strand.
GGCTGGATGGGGGGCGGGGGGTGGTGGAAATGGTGGGGAATGAAGAGCGCGCCGCGTCCCCGCCCGGGCATAAATGCCCGGGCTAGGCAAAAACAGCCGGGTGAACCCGACTGCTGGAGTCCCCTTCAGGGGGCTCTTTTCGATTAGCCCGGGCATTTATTCCCGGGCGGGGGACGCGGCCGTCTCAGGTGCTTCAGAGCAGGCAAGCGAGTTGACCCTTCTCTGCCCTCCCACCTATCGTGGTCCCATGCCGGACGACAACAGCCAGATCCTTCAAGACGTTCTCCAGAAGATCGCTATTGGCTTGGACCAGGCAGAACGGGGCGAGTTGCTCGACGGAGAAGAGGTCTTCAGAGAGATCTTGAAGAGACTTGATGCTGAAGGGGCAACCAGCGACCCAACACGTGCATCCCCCGACCGTTCGCGCTAGACTCTCCGCCGCGCACCCCATCCATCCGATGTTGTTTGGCCGGGTGCTTCGTCACGAGATTTCATGAGCACGATCCCATCCACAGAATCGGTCGAGGATTCCTCTTTGTCTGTTTCGGCGCGCCTGGCCGACTTCTGGGAGATGACCAAGCCGGGCATCACCCTCATGGTGGTGCTCACGGCCGGCCTGGGCTTCCTGCTGGCGGAGCAGGGGAGCTTCCAGTTCCTGCTGCTCCTCCACACCCTGCATCGGCACCGGGCTGGTCTCGGCCGGCGCGTCGGTGCTGAACCACGTGCTGGAGCGCGACACGGACGCCCTCATGCAGCGCACCGCGAACCGGCCTCTGCCCACCGGGCGGATGGACCCGGACGTGGCGCTGTCGTTCGGCGTCCTGCTGGCGGTCGTGGGCCTGGTCGAGCTCGCCCTGGCCGTCAACCTGCTGACGGCCCTGCTCGGGCGCCGTGGCCCTCGCCGGCTACGTCTTCGTCTACACGCCGCTCAAGCGGATCAGCTCGCTCGCCACGGTGATCGGCGCCGTGCCGGGCGCCATCCCGCCCATGATGGGCTGGAGCGCCGTGCGCAACGAGCTGGACCCCGCGGCCTGGGTGCTCTTCGGCATCCTGTTCTTCTGGCAGCTCCCGCACTTCCTGGCCATCGCCTGGCTCTGCCGCGAGGACTACGCCCGCGGCGGCTTCCCCATGCTGCCGGTGCTCGATCCCGAAGGGACCCGCACGGGCCGGCAGGCCATCCTCTACGGCGCGGCCCTGGTGCCGGTGTCGCTGCTGCCGTCGCTCCTCGGGCTCATGGGCACCATCTACTTCGTGGGCGCCCTGGCGTTCGGCCTCGCCTATCTCGGGTTCTCCTTCGCCTTCGCCCAGGCCCGCTCGAATCCCGGAGCGCGCCGGCTGATGCTGGCCTCGCTCCTCTACTTCCCGGCCCTGCTGCTGGTCATGCTGCTGGACCGGGTGGTCTCCTGATCCACCAATGACAGAAGCGCCTCCCGCCGTCGAGGCGCGCGGACTTCGGTACTCCTATCAAGGCCAAGCGGAAGGCACCGGCCCGGCAGGCGCTCGCGGGGATCGACTTTTCCGTGATGCCGGGCGAGATCTTCGGCTTCCTCGGACCCAACGGCGGCGGCAAGACGACCCTGTTCCGCATCCTCGCCACGCTGGCCCGGCCGGACGAGGGCTCCGTCCGCGTCTTCGGCGCCGATCTGGGCGACCCAGGCGGCCGAGGTGCGCCGCCGGCTCGGCGTGGTCTTCCAGAACCCGAGCCTCGACCTCCAGCTCACCGTGCGCGAGAACCTCGTCCATCAAGGCCATCTCTACGGCCTCTCCGGCCGGGATCTCGCCGCGAGGATCGCCGCCGCTCTCGACCGCTTCGGGATCACGGATCGGCGGGTCAGAAGACCCTGGAGCTTTCGGGCGGCCTGCGCCGGCGGGTGGAGATCGCCAAGGCCCTCCTTCACGGTCCGCGCCTGCTGCTCCTGGACGAGCCGAGCACGGGCCTCGATCCCGGGGCGCGGCGCGATCTCTGGGAGACGCTCGAGGGGCTTCGCGCCGAAGGGGTGACGGTGCTCCTCACGACCCACTTCATGGAGGAAGGGGACCGCTGCGGCCGGCTCGTGCTCCTCGACCGCGGCACGATCGTGGCCGAGGGCTCGCCCGCCGCCTTGAAGGAGGAGATCGGCGGCGACGTGATCACCGTCACGGGTCCGGACCCGGAAGCCCTGGCGCGCGACCTCGCGGCCCGTTTCCCCGAGTTGGCGCCGGCGCTGACGCGATGGCGCCGTCCGTATCCTCCGCGAGCGCGGGCATGAGCTGGTGGCCCGCCTGGCCGAGGCCCTGCCGGGGCGGATCGACTCTGTCACCGTGGCCCGGCCGAGCCTGGAGGACGTCTTCCTGCGCCGCACCGGCCATCGCCTCTTCAGCGAAGAGGAGGCTGCCGCCTGATGCTCACCGTCTACACCCTCTGGCGCCGCGAGCTGACGCGGTTCTTCCGCCAGCCCAGCCGCATCGTGAGCGCGGTGGCTACGCCGCTCGTCTTCTGGCTGCTCATCGGCAGCGGCCTCTCCGGCTCCTTCCGGCTCCCCGGAGGGCCGGCGGACGTCGACTACCTGGAGTACTTCTTCCCGGGGACCATCGTGCTGGTGCTGCTCTTCGCCGCCATCTTCTCCAACATCTCCGTGATCGAGGACCGCCGCGAGGGCTTCCTCCAGGGCGTGCTGGTGGCGCCGGTGGCGCGCGCCTCCATCGTGGCCGGCAAGGTGCTGGGGGGCTCGACGCTCGCCTGGCTCCAGGGGATCGTCTTCCTGGCCCTGGCGCCCGCGGCGGGCATCCCGCTAACGCTGCCGGGCGTCCTGGCGGCGGCGGGCGTGCTGGCCCTGCTGGCCGTGGCGCTCTCGGCCCTGGGCTTCGCTTGTGCCTGGAACCTCGAATCCGTCCAAGGGTTCCACGCCATCATGAACCTGGTGCTGATGCCCATGTGGCTCCTCTCCGGGGCCTTCTTCCCCTTGAGCGGCGCGCCCGCCTGGCTCGCGGCGCTGATGCGGCTGAACCCGCTCACCTATGGGGTCGCGGCGCTGCGCCACGCCTTCTACGGCACCGCGCTGGGCGAGGGCATGCCGGGATGGCCCCTCTCCCTCGCCGTGACGTTCGCCGTGGGCCTCGCCGCCTTTTCTCTGGGCCTGCTCGCCACGCGCGGCGCGAGGGTCGAATGAGCGTCCGCCGCGGCCTGCTCTGGGGCGTGCTGGTGGCCGTGCTGTTCGTGGTAGCCGCCGCGGCCCTGGTCCAGCAGCTCCGCCGTCCCGATCCCCCGCCCATCCTCGGCCAGGTGCCGGACTTCACCCTCACCAACCGCGACGGCCGCACCGTCCGCCGCTCCGACCTCGCCGGAGCCCCCTGGATCGCCGACTTCATCTTCACCCGCTGCCCCGCCTCCTGCCCCATCATGACGGCCCGCATGGCCAAGCTGGAGCGCGGCCTGCCGCCGGACCTCGGAGTCCGCTTCGTCTCCTTCACCGTCGATCCGGACCACGACACCCCGGAAGTCCTCCAGAAGTACGCCGCCTCCTTCAAGGTCCCGGACCGCTGGTTCTTCCTGACGGGCGACAAGGATCAGCTCTACCGTCTCTCCCAGGAGGGCTTCAAGCTGGGGGTCGAGATCAACCCCGAGCCGGGGACCCTGGAGCCGATCCTCCACAGCACGCGGTTCGTCCTGGTGGATGGGGAGGGGCGGATTCGGGGGTATTACGATGGGTTTGATGAGGAGTCGGTGAAGAAGCTGGAGGGGGATCTGGGGGCGATTGCTGGGTAATAAGAGCCTATTGGTCGAAGGTGCTAAATGGAGTCCGAAGTCCAAAGGTCCATTCCAGATATACTTTATAAGTACCGCTCCTTGTCCGGGCAGAGCCGCGACTACGTACGCCAGACGATTGTGGAGAACAAGGTTTACTTCTCCTCGCCATCAAAATTCAATGATCCTTTCGATTGTCGAGTTCATATGGCCTTCGGAGGCTCTGATCGGGATTGGAAAGATTACTTTACGAAGCTTCTCAAGAAGAATCGCCCTGAATTGAATCGTCAGCAACGTCAAGCCGAGGTTCACCGTATTGTCAGTGCCGAGCGGCACCACCGGAATCCCCAAGTGCTTAGGGACTGGATTGGTTATGTGCAACAGGAAGTCTATAACGTTGGTGTCTTTAGCCTCTCTGCCCGATGCGATGACATCCTCATGTGGAGTTACTACGCCGATAACCACACGGGGCTTTGCCTTGGCTTTCTTCATCGTGTGGGCACATTCGGCCCAGCCTTCCCTGTTGAATACTCCTCCACATTTCCCCAGGTTGACTACTTGAAGGATGACCGCCGTCGGCAGGTGGAAGCCAACCTCCTGACGAAGGCTGCTCAATGGCAGCATGAAGATGAATGGCGAGTTGTTTCCTACACCGAGGGTCCTGGTCTTCGAGAGTATCCTCCAGAACTTCTTGCTGAAGTAATCCTAGGTGCGCGAATCTCCTCGAAAGATCGAGATGATGTGCTTGCGTGGGTTGACTCACACAGCCCGAGGCCCAGAGTGCGCGAGGCCAGGTTGAGAGATGATGCCTACGGTCTGGAGATCCATTGACCAATCGAATTACTCTGACAGATATTTAAGCGAAACCTGAAGTCTTCAATCCGTTCTCGTCGATATCTTAGGGAAGCGCACCTAAGGGTCAAGAAGAGAGGCTGCCTGTATGGTCGCCGGCTTCCTCTTCGAGCAACGCGTCCGCGACCCGAGATTCAAGGGAGAACCCCCGGCTCTCTGATAGTGGGCCGGGGACACCAGGATAGGTAGGGTCAGGCGGAATCCCCCGTTCTACCCCCGAGAGTACGTGCCCCGTCCTGAAAGGAGAGGCTCATGAAGAAGCTGGCCGTTTTTGGAGCGGTCCTGTTGGTGGTTGTCGGTCTGGCGACGTCTCCTGCGCTCGCCGCGACCGGTTCAGCACAGGATGCCCTGGTGCTGAGCGCCGGGGATCAGGCGTTCCTCGCCACGCTTGCCGTGCCCGAGGTGACTCCGGCCCCGGGAGCTCACGGCCAAGCGCCCGGGCGTCGTGGCGAAGGCGCTTTGCAGCGTCACGGTGAACTGTGGAAGCACCTCCGTCACTTGCAGCAGCGACACGAGCCCGTCAGTTGCTCGGGCATTAACCGGAATTGCGCGGCCGGGGAGCGGGGACGCGTCACGTGCAATGGCGTGACCACTTGGTGCCCCTTTTGCCCCCCTCCCCCCTCCAATTGCCAGAATTTGTTGGCGCAATGTGTCAATAGCTGTCCAGGCGGGTGTGTCAAATCCTTCCGGTGCAGCCCGTACAGTTGCGTTTGTGGTCCTCCCTGCATCTAAAGATTACAGGCCGACCCAGCAGGTTTAGAGCGAAGTGAGCCAGGCCGGCAGGCGAACGCCATCCGGGTGATCTCCGTAGCGTCCGCGTCTGCCGTCCTGCGTCGTCTCCGATGGTTTCTTGACTCTGAGCCTCCGAGGTTCCTTGACCCGTGCACGGTCCTCAGTTCGTCTCGTCGAAGACCGAGGCAACTGAAGAGGTGCGGACGGCTTTCTCCAGCCAGCGATCCAACTGTTTCAAGTCCTTCTGTGCCAGGATTTGCTCGCGGATCGCGTCGGGCGCCGCAAAGCCGCGAGCCTCAAGCACCGTCAGCAAAGCGCTCGCCGTCCCCTCTAGATGCCCTTGCGCGACGGGATCTTCGGCGAGATCGTTCTGGAATTCATAGCCCTTCATCAGGAGATCTTGAGTTCGGGTCTCGTCGAAGACAGCACCGACCCAAGGGGCGACTGCGGCCCTCTCCAGCCAGCGGTCTAGCTGTTGCTGGTCCCTCTGTATAAGGATGCGCTCGCGTACAGTGCTGGGCACCTCAAGACCGCGAGCCCGAAGCACCGTCAACACAGCCTGCGCCACCACCTCCGCCCGCACCTCGGCACGTCCTTCGAGGCGTCCCTCTGCGCGTCCTTCAGCGAATCCCTTGACGAGTCCCTTGGCGCGTCCCTCCGCGACGTACCTTCTCGCGAAGTCGCTCTGGTACTCATAGCCCTTAATCATTATTGCGCTCCCTAGCGCACACAACCTGCCTCGTTGGCGCCGGAAAGGACAATAAGTTGTTCTCGATTCCGGTGTCAAGAGAGGGCGCGATACTTTTTAAGGAGACCCTGGGACTCCAATTCGCCTGTGGAGGGGACAGCAGGGGCTTGAGAGAGCGATCCTGAGGCCTTCAGTTCGCCTCGTCGACGACCTCGGCGGCCGAAGAGGCGACGGCGGCCTTCTCCAGCCAGCGCTTCAGCCGCTCCGGGTCCTTCTGGGCCAGGATGCGCTCCCGCACCGCGTCAGGCACTGCGAGGCCGCGAGCCTGAAGCACCGTTAGCACGGCTTCAGCCGCATTCTCGGCACGCCCCTCGGCAACGTACCTCTTCGCGAATTCGCTTTGGTATTGGTAGCCTTTCATCGTTTTCCCCAATTCGAGGCGAGCTGCCTCGCTCAAAGAATTGTACACAAGGTCGTAGTAGAAATTGGCCCGGTCTTTGTCGAGACCCTCGACCGCGGACAGCACCGCTTCGGCAATCGTCGCGCCCTGTTCGGTCTCGCCGTGCGCCATCACTGAGAGCAGTCCGAGCTCCAGGCGGCGAGCGGCTTCCTCAGGTTCCGTCACCACGGGAACGGCGGAATTGCGCAGCACCGGGGGGCGCAGGACGAAGCCGGGGATGCCGGTCTCGATGGGTTCCGCGCACCACCTCGCGACGGCGGGGTCCGGTGCGACGATCAGGAGGGCTACCGGGCAGTTGTATTTAGCTCGCGACTCCATCGCGTAGGCGGGCCAGGTGAAGCGCTTCCGGGGATCGGCCGCCAGTTGGACCTCCACGATGACCACCCGGACGGTGGTGCCTTCCTGGAGCAGGAGGACGACAAGGTCGGCCCGGTATTCGGCGGGCTTGATCTGGGTCAGGTCCGCCGAGGTGATGCGGGCCTCGGTGTAGTCCGGAATCGGGACGCCGAGCACCTCGTCCAGGATCTCGGCCGCGAGCGAGGGGCGGTTCTTGAAGCGATCCAGGAAGAGCTCGTGGTCCATCGAGGGCATGGTCGGGCGATCTTCCCATGCGCGAGGGGAGAGATCAAGGGCCGTGGTGTCCAAAGAGAAGGAAATCGCACTCAGTTTCCGTGTCAGAGGAGGAGCCCAGGTGCTTGGAAGGCGGGACCTGGGCCTTGTGCCGCCGGTTCACCAGCGGGTGGAGGGGACAGCAGGAGCTTGAGAGAGCGGCCCCCGCCTCCGGCTCGCGACCGCTCCCGTCAAGGATTCAGTTGTCAAGGAACTCCCCCGTCCTTCCGTCGTTCTCCTGCCCCGGAAGTCCGGCCGATATCATGTGCATAATATTCCTGAAGTGAAGAAGCCTTGTCAAGCCATCCGAGAGGGATTTTGATCCAAAGGGGGCCATTGGCGGAGTATTCCCCCTCGGTCGGACGGCGTGAAGAGTGGGGAATGCCTCATTCCCCACTCCTCATGAGCATTCCCCAAGGGGAATGCAATGCGAGAAGGAATGTGCATGATATAGTAGCTTGAAGGAGGACATTCCCCCCGCGAGCAGTCTCGTTCTCCGCGGGGAATGGTTGCCACGAGCTTCCCGGCTGGCATTCCCCGCCTTTTCCGGGAGACAGAGGGTGGGGAATGCTTCCGAGACGGGGGGAATGTACGGTTCGGAGGGCGCTGTGCTTCGTTCCCCGTGCCTGAAAGGCATTCCCCCTGGGGAACGCCTTCCGAAGGACGGGGAATGAGGGACGTCAGCGGGCTGCCGTGGCTTTTTCTTCCACGATCTCGATCTGCGTGCCGGCCTTCGGGCCGCGCAGCGTCTGCGTCTTGCCCGAGGGCCAGGTGACCTCGACGGTGTCGATCTTTGCGGCGTCTCCAAGGCCGAAATAGAGGGGCATGACGCTGTGGGACATGTAGCCGGAATTGCCGTCGTTCCACTGGGTCCAGGTCTGGGTGCCGGACTTGACCCGGACGCGGGCTCCCAGGGCGTCGCGGTTCGAGCCCGTCCCTTTGAGCCTGACCTTCAGGTACTTCACGGGCTTCTTCTCGGCGAGGTTGCTGATGAAGACCTGGGGCTCGGAGTTGAGGTCGCTGGTGACGATGTCCAGGTCGCCGTCGCCGTCCAAGTCGAAGATGGCCGAGGCGCGCGAGCCGTAGGTGCTCATGATGCGCACGGTGCCCGTGCGGTTGGCGCAAGGGGTCTTCTTCTTGTCCGCGCCGTCGCAGTCCATGTTGGTCATGTGGAAGTGGGTGCGGTTGCCGCGGCGCGGCTCGATGCCCAGGATGAACTCGCTGTCGCGGAAGATCTTGCCCTTGTCGTTCAGGAGCAGGGAATTCACGGAGTAGCGGAAGGGGAAGTTCATGCTGGCCGTGATGAAGAGGTCCTGGTAGCCGTCGGCGTTCAGGTCGGCCGCGCTCAGGCCCCAGGGCCAGTAGTTCTCGACACCCATGGCGTCCGACACCTCGGCGAACTTGCCGTCGCCCTGGTAGTGGAAGAGGGAGTTGCCGAAGATGTTGTTGGCGCCGCCCTGGAGGAAGCCGTCGGTCCACTTCATGTCGGACTTGAGCTTCTCTTTGTCCACGCCGATGAGCTGGCTCATGTCGGAGTGCATGTCGGTGATCATGACGTCGGGCCGGCTGTCGTTGTCGTAGTCGAAGACCTTGATGCCCATGGCGCCCCAGGAGGTCTTGGGGAAGTACTGGGCTCCCTTCTCGACGAAGGTCTTGCCGCCCTGATTTTCCCCCTGATTTTCCCAATAATGATTGTCCCCCTGCATGTTGAGGACGTAGAGGTCGGGCCAGCCGTCTTCGTTGAAGTCGATTACGGAGGCGTCGCCCGTCCAGCCGCCGTCGCGGAGGCCGGTCTCCTGGGAGACGTCCTTGAACCGGTGGTTGCCGAGGTTCTTGTAGAGGATGCTGTACTCGGTCCGTTCGGGATGGCCGTGGCCGGCGAAGGCGTCCTGCAGGCCCACATAGTAGCCGCCCCGGCCGGTCTGGTCGCTGGTATAGCGGCCGACGTTGCTGACGAAGAGGTCGAGCAGGCCGTCGCGGTCGTAGTCGAAGAAGACGGCGCCGGAGGAGTGGCCCACGTAATCGAGGCCGGCCTCCTTGGAGACGTCCTGGAAGCGCCCCTTGCCGTCGTTCAGGAACAGGTGGTTGCCCTTGCGGACGGTGGTGACGAAGAGGTCGGCGTCGCCGTCGTTGTCCACGTCGGCGAAGGAGGGCGCGATGCTGATCTGGTCCTTGAGGCCCACCCCGGCCTCGGCCGTGGCGTTCCGGAACTTGCCCTTGCCGAGGTTCTTCCAGAGCTGGTTGTCGCCGAGCTGGGTGACGAAGTAGAGGTCGAGCAGGCCGTCGCCGTCCACGTCGGCCACGGCCAGGCCGTTGCCGTGGTCGTAGTGGACGGGCTTGTACTCGCGCCCGCTGTCGTCCACGGCCTCGTTGCGGAAGGTGATGCCGCTCTCGGGCAGCCGGTCGGTGAACTGGAAGCCGTGGAAGACGGTGAGCTGGCTCGCGGTCGCGAGCTGGGCCGCCTTCATGGCGGGCAGGGCGGCCACGCCCTCGTCGTTTGCGGGATAGTAGTAATCGCCTCCGGCCTGGACCGGCCCCGGCGGGGCGGGCTCGATCTGAGCGTGCACGTGGTCCGTGCCGTGGGAGAAGGCGGCGGCGCAGGGCAGGATCCCGGCCACGGCGAGGAGGGATACACGGACGAGAGTCTTCTGAAGATGGGTGGTAATCATGGCTTTCCTCTCCTGATTCCGGGGGATGTTAGCACTGCTGAAGGACGGACACGGACAGGCACGGACAGTTGAGGACGGGTTCCCCCTCTCCCCGGCCGGGGCGGGCGGAGGGCCGGGAGAGGGGGCCAGGGGGCGAGGGTCCGCCTTGCGGCTCGTCACGCCCCTGTCGTAGACTCAGCCGTCTTTCAGAAAAGCCGTTCGCATGCCGTACAGGAAGTCGCCAAAATGCGGAGCAGGAAACAAGGAGAGGCGGCGGTGCACCCGCGCTGCCGGCCGGCTTGTCTTGCTCGTTCCGATCACCGGTCTGAAGGGAGATCGTAGATGGCACTAGTCGACGAACGGGCCCATGGCCACCATGAGGCCCACCACCACGAAGAGCAGAGCTTCTGGACCAAGTACGTCTTTTCCCAGGACCACAAGGTCATCGGGATGCAGTACGGGTTCACGGCGCTGGTGTTCCTCCTCTTCGGCTTCACGCTGATGATGATGATGCGCTGGTCGCTGGCCTACCCGAACACGCCGATCCCCCTGATCGGCGGGCTGCTGAAGGCGAGCGGAGGGATCATCGCGCCGGAGTTCTACAACCAGCTCGGGGCGATGCACGGCACGATCATGGTGTTCCTGGGGATCGTGCCCCTGGCCGTGGGCGCGTTCGGCAACTACCTGGTGCCGCTGCAGATCGGCGCGCCGGACATGGCGTTCCCGAAGCTCAACATGGCGAGCTACTGGAGCTACTTCGTGGGCGGCGTAATCATGCTGGTGAGCTTCTTCGTCCCCGGAGGAGCGGCGCAGTCGGGCTGGACCTCGTACCCGCCGCTGTCGGACATCGCCCCCCCGGGCCAGACGCTCTGGCTGTTCGGCATGCTGGCGCTGATCATCTCGTCGGTGCTGGGCTCGGCGAACTTCCTGGTCACCATCATCCAGCTCCGGGCTCCGGGCCTGACGTGGATGCGGCTGCCCTTCTTCGTGTGGGCGCAGTTCGTGACCTCGTTCCTGCTGCTGCTGGCCTTCCCGGCCCTGCAGGCGGCGGCGGTGCTCCAGATGATGGACCGGCTGGCGGGCACGAGCTTCTTCCTGCCGAGCGGCCTGGTGATCTCGGGCCAGCAGCTCGCGGTGTCGGGCGGCGGCAGCCCGCTGCTCTGGCAGCACCTGTTCTGGTTCCTGGCCCACCCGGAGGTCTACGTGCTGATCCTGCCGGCCTTCGGCATCATCGCCGAGGTGGTCGCCAACAATACGCGGAAGCCGCTGTGGGGCTACCGGTCGATGGTGTACGCGATCTCGTTCCTGGGCTTCATGTCGTTCATCGTGTGGGCGCACCACATGTTCATGACGGGCATGGGCACGGCGATGAGCGCGTTCTTCCAGACCACGACGATGATCATCTCGATCCCGTCGGTCATCGTCCTGACCGCCCTCATCATCTCGCTGTGGGGAGCCTCGATCCGCTACACGGTGCCGATGCTGTTCGCGCTGGCCTTCCTGCCGATGTTCGCCATCGGCGGCCTGACGGGCCTGCCGCTGGGGCTCGCGCCCACGGACATCCACCTGCATGACACCTACTACGTGATCGGCCATTTCCACTACGTGGTGGCGCCGGGAACGATCTTCGCCATGTTCGCCGGCATCTACTACTGGTTCCCCAAGATGACCGGCCGCAAGATGAACGACTTCCTGGGCAAGCTGCACTTCTGGCCGTCGTTCCTGTTCATCAACGGCGTGTTCATGCCGATGTTCATCCAGGGCCTGGCGGGCGTCTCCCGCCGCCTCTACGACGGCGGCGCCACGTACTCCCACGCCCAGCCGGTGCTGGAGTGGAACGCGTTCATGTCGATCTCGGCCTGGCTGCTGGGCCTGGCGCAGATCCCCTTCATCATCAACTTCTTCTGGAGCATCAAGAAGGGGAAGAAGGTGGGCGACAACCCGTGGGACGCCACCACGCTGGAGTGGGCCGCCGCGCCGTCGCCGCCGGTCGCCCACGGCAACTTCCACGAGATCCCGACGGTGGTCCGCGGACCGTACGACTACAGCCTGCCCGGGGCTCCGGCGGACTTCGTCCCCCAGCATCACTCGCTGCCCCAGGAGGCTTGAGGCCATGATGGACATCCCGTACACGACGGAAGCCCGGCCCGACACCGGCCTCTACAACGCCAAGCTGGGCATCTGGCTGTTCCTGGCGTCCGAGGTGATGCTGTTCGGCGCGCTGTTCTCCTCCTACGTGCTGCTGCGCACCGGAGCGCCTCCCGGCACCTGGCACTACGGCTCGCGAGTACCTGAACGTACCGCTCGCGACGCTCAACACGATCATCCTGATCGCCTCCTCGGTGACCATGGTCATGTCGTGGGCGTCGCTCAAGCTCAACGACTTCAAGAAGTACCGGCTCTACATGGGGCTGACGTTCCTGGCCGGCGTGGGCTTCCTGATCGTCAAGGCCATCGAGTACGGCACCAAGTTCCAGCACCACCTGTACCCGAGCAACAACACCTTCCTCGCCATCTACTTCACGCTGACCGGCCTGCACGGCCTGCACGTGATCGGCGGGATGATCGTGAACGGCTACTTCTGGGGCCCCGGCGCCAAGATGTGGAAGACGCAGCCCGAGCGGTTCGCCAACCGCATCGAGGTGGCGGGCCTGTACTGGCACTTCGTGGACCTGGTGTGGATCTTCCTGTTCCCGACTCTGTACCTGCTCTAGGAGAGACGACGAATGAGCGCGAGCGACGCCGAATCGATCCGCAAGCAGACCCGGGCCTACGTCAGGGTCTTCGTGGCCCTGATGGTCCTGACCGTGCTGACGGTCGCCGTCAGCTATTTCACATGCCGGTCGTCTGGGCCGTGATCGTGGCCCTGATCATCGCCAGCTTCAAAGGCTCGCTGGTGGCGGCGATCTTCATGCACCTGTCCCACGAGCGCAAGGCGATCTACTGGGTGCTGATCCTGACGGTGGTCTTCTTCATCGTGCTGATGGCCATTCCCGATTCTCTGGCACTGGGACCGGACGGTACGTGCAGTGAGCCTGTCGCTGCGGTCGTTCCACCTGTTCTTCATCGCCGTCTCGGTGTTGCTGGCGGCGTGGGTGGGCGTCTGGGGCGTGCAGAGCTGCCTCGCCACGCGCAGCCTGGGCGACCTGTGCTGGGCGTGGTCTTCTTCTTGCTCGGATTCGTCTTGTTGATCTACGGCCGGCGGGTGCGCAGGAAGCTTCGTGCTCTGGCGCCTGACGACGAGGAGTGACGGCCATGACGATTCTCAAGAAGCTCGGAATCCTCCTGATCCCGCTGACCTTCACGTGGCTCGCCCTGCCGCCGGCCGCCTCGGCCTGCGCCACCTGCTACGGCGATCGCCGGACGCCCCGATGACGCAGGGCATGAACAACGCCATCCTGTTCCTGATCGGCGATCGTCGGCCTGGTCTACGTCGGGATCGGCAAGGTTTTTCTCGATTTCAGACGTCGTTCCAAGAAGCTCTCGGAGAAGGCAACGGTGCGGCAGCGACTGCGCCTCATCCACGGAGAGAAACGGTGATGGATAGAACCTACGGTTTTCCTCTCAATCTGCCTCCGGACGGGTCGGCGCACGGTCTGGAAGCTCGACAAGCTGACGGGCGTCGTCCACTGGTTCATGCTCGTGCTGTTCGTCGGCTGGGGCATCTTCTTCCTCTATTGCCTGTTCCGCTTCCGCCAGAAGGCGCAATCCGGTGGCGAGCTACGGCGGCGCCAAGGGGCACTTCTCGACCTATGGCGAGGCGGGCGTCGTGCTGGTCGAGGTGGTCCTGCTGGTCGCGTTCGCCGTGCCGATCTGGGCGCGCGCGGGTCAACGTCCTGCCTGACAAAGCGGAAGCCGTGCAGGTGCGGGTGGTTGCCGAGCAGTTCGCGTGGAACATCCACTATCCCGGCCCGGACGGCGTCTTCGGGCGCACCGATCCCAAGTTGATCACCGCCGGCACCAACCCGCTGGGGCGCGTCCCCGACGATCCAGCCGGCAAGGACGACATCACGACGATCAACCAGCTCCATCTGCCGGTGAACAAGCCGGCGCTCATCTACCTGAGCAGCAAGGACGTGATCCACAGCTTCTTCCTGCCCACGATGCGGGTGAAGCAGGACGCCATCCCCGGCCAGGTGATCCCGATCTACTTCACGCCCACGATGGTCAATCCTCCGGACGCGGTCGCTGCCGGGCTGCGCCGCCAAGAAGACCTGCTGGGAGATCGCCTGCGCCCAGCTCTGCGGCCTCACCCACGCAGCCATGAGGGGCTTCCTACCATCCACAGCCAGGCTGACTTCGACGCCTGGCTGGCCGAGAGCGCGCCGAAGCCTCCCGCGGCTCCGGTGGCTCCGGCTGCGGCTGCCACGCCGCCGGCTGCTCACTGACCGCGTAGTCTCGTGACGAGGGGGCGGGAGCCCGCCCCCTCGCCAGGGATTGAAATCCCTGGCTACCCACGGTGGTCCCTGGCGGGACCGCAGAAGGGCTTCTACAATCCCGCCCATGCTCCAGGTCCAGGATCTCCCCACGGTCAACGCGACCCTCAATGCTCTTGCCGCGCTCCTGCTGGTGACGGGCTACGTGCTGATCCGGCGGCGGCGTCTGACCGCCCACCGGAACGTCATGATCGCGGCCCTCGCCTGCTCGGTGCTGTTCCTGACGTCCTATCTCATCTACCACGCCCAGGTCGGGTCCAGGCCGTTCCAGGGCACGGGGCCGGTGCGCACGGTCTACTTCACCATCCTGATCACCCACACGGTCCTCGCGGCGGCGGTGCCCTTCCTCGCGGTCCTTACCGTCTGGAGGGCCTACCGGAAGAACTGGGACCGGCATACCCGGATCGCCCGCTGGACGCTGCCGATCTGGCTCTACGTCTCGGTGACGGGGGTGGTGGTGTATTGGATGCTGTATCAGATGAGCTGGTGACCCATCTCTTCTCCCGCGGGCAACGTATTTAGGGGTAGACTCAGGCGTCTTTCGACCCATGAGCAACGGTCCGGGAAGGCCAGTTGGCCCCCTCAAGGTGTTCGTAGCGAAATCTTCACTTTCCAGAGGAGATCGATGATGAAGAAGAACGACGTCAGCAGGAGGGATTTCGGGAAGTTGGCCTTCGCGGCCTTCGGCGGCGTGGTCGCCGGCTCGGTGATGGGGGGAAGCTTGCTGTCGGCCGACGAGATGAAGAAGGAAGCGGCCGCCGCCGAGAAGCATGCCTGCTGTGGCCTGAACGCCTGCAAGGGCCACGGTGCGGGCGGCGACAACGAGTGCGCCGGCCAGGGCAAGTGCTCCACCACCGAGGCCCACGGCTGCCAGGGCGCCAACGCCTGCAAGAACCAGGGCGGCGAGGGCATCAACGATTGCAAGGGCAAGGGGAGCTGCGGGGTTCCCATCAAGGGCGACGCCTGGAAGCAGGCCCGCAAAAACTACGAGGCCGCGATGACGAAGGCCGGCAAGAAGTTCGGCGCCGCTCCCGCGACCTGCGGTTCCTAGTCCCTGCTGACGACGTTCAGGGGATGGCGGCCGCCGCCATCCCCGTCCTTCCCGGAGGAGCCCTGATGAAGCCACCTCGTCTCGGACATGACAATCTCGGCCTGGGAGTGGGCCTGAGGTCCACCCACTTCGACTACATCCTCCAGAACCAGCCGGAGGTGGACTGGTTCGAGATCATCAGCGAGAACTTCATCGACTCGCAGGGCCGTCCCCGTTACGTGCTGCAGCAGATCGCCGAGCGCTACTCCCTCGTCATGCACGGGGTCTCGCTCTCGATCGGCTCGTCCGATCCCCTGGACATCGAGTACTTGAAGAAGCTGAAGCGGCTGGCGAAGGAAATCGACGCGAAGTGGATCTCCGACCACCTCTGCTGGACGGGGATCATGGGGCGCAACACGCACGACCTGCTGCCCGTGCCGTTCACGGAGGAAACGCTGCGCCACGTGGTGGAGCGCGTCAAGACCGTGCAGGACGTGCTGGAGCGGCCGTTCGTGCTGGAGAACCCCAGCTCCTACATCACCTTCCAGGACTCGACGATGGACGAGTGGGAGTTCGTGACCCGCATGGCCGAGGAGGCCGATTGCGGGCTGCTCCTCGACGTCAACAACGTCTATGTGTCGAGCTTCAACCACGACATGGACCCGGACCGGTTCATCCGCTCCCTGCCGCACGAGCGGATCGTCCAGTTCCACCTCGCGGGCCACACGGACTACACGACCCACCTGATCGATACGCACGACAACCATGTGATCGATCCGGTGTGGGAGCTCTACCGCACGGCGCACAAGCTGACGGGCGGCGTCTCGACCCTGCTGGAGTGGGACGCCAACATCCCGCCCTTCCCCGTGGTGCACGAGGAGGTGCTCAAGGCCAAGCGGTTCATGGGCGAGCATTTGCCCAGCCTCGAAGAGGAGGAGGCTCCGGTGCTCGTGGGGGCGGGCTCGAACGTGCCCCATCCGCTCCACCATATCCGGCCGGAGGTGGAGTGAGCGAGCGCTCGCTGGACGTAGTGCAGCGCTGGTTCCAGGCGGTGGTCTCCCATCCCGCCGGGATCGAGGGCGGAGCCGCTTCGGAGGAAGCACAGGAGCTGATCCGGCTGAACCGGGGCGAGTTGGAGGCGGTGATCCGCCGCTCAAAGAATCTGACGGCGGCCGAGCGGATCTCCATCTATGCCAACGCCTACTACTCGCGGCTGCTCGAATGCCTGGGGGCCAACTACCCAATCCTCAAGCAGGCTCTGGGCGAGGAGGTCTTCGACAGCTTCGCCTTCGAATATCTCCAGCAGTACCCGTCGCGCAGCTACACCCTGGACCACCTGGGGGAGCGCTTCGCGCAGTTCCTGGATGAAACGCGGCCCGAAGAGGACCCCACGGACAGCGAGGAGGCCGGCTGGCCCGATTTCCTGATCGATCTGGCCACCTTCGAGTGGGCGATCGCCAAGGTGTTCGACGGTCCCGGCGTGGAGGGCCGGACTCTCCTGATGCCGGAGGCGCTCCAGTCCTTCCCTCCTGAGCGTTTCGCCGAGGCGCGGCTCGTTCCCGTGCCCTGCCTGCACGTTTTCACCTTCCGGTTCCCTGTCAACGCCTACTACACGGCGGCGAGGCGGCAGGACGAGGTGCCGGTGCCCGAGCCCGGAGAGGAGCACGTGGCGCTGACCCGCCGCGACTTCATCGTGCGGAGGTATCCGCTAACCACGCCGCAGCAGGCTCTGCTGCGCGCGATCCTGGCCGGGACCACGGTAGGCGAGGCGATCGAGGCCGCGGCGGCCGCCAGCGATCTCGACGATGAGGCGCTGGCGGCGGAGCTGCGGGCGTGGTTCCGGTTCTGGGTGGCGGAAGGGTTCTTCCTGTCGGTCGACTGACAGTCCATGCGGCATGGCATACTATCCGGGCAGGAGGAATGCCATGGCACAACGGGCAAGCGTCAACTTTCATCTCCCTTTACCTTCGGACCTCCATGATCAGCTCCGCGAGGAAGCGGAGCGCTCGGGACAACCGGCTACGGCCTGGGCTCGTGAGGCTCTCAGGACCACCCTGAGCCAGAGACGAAAGCAGCGGCTGCACGCTGAAATCGCTGCGTTCGCTTCTGAGCACGCCGGCACCGAGCTTGACCTTGACGAGGATTTCGAGCGGGCTGGAATCGAAGCGTTGCGAGGCTTGGATCGAGAGTGAAACGCGGCGATCTCTACTGGGGGGATCTGGAGCCGCGGTCCGGATCGGAGCAACGAGGCCGGCGCCCTGCCATCCTTCTGTCGCATGACGGCTTCAACGAGACCCCGAATTGGAGGTCGGTCATCGTCGTTCCCTGTACCACTTCTAAAGCCCAGGGGCGAAGGGGGCCGACAGTCGTCTTCTTGCCTCAAGGGACCGGTGGGCTGAAGCAAGATTGCGCCGCGATCTGCCATCAGATCACGACGTTGGACCGCTCTAAGCTGACCCAGCGGCTCGGCTCCCTGCCGGAATCGGCGATGCGGGAGGTCGAGGCAGGAATCCGGGCGGCGATCGCTCTCGATTTCCCGGAAGCCGAGCCATAGCCCTCCCGGCTCGCGGGGACGTCGTATTAGTCCAGCAGCTCGTACGCCTCGACCGTCAAAAACGGCACGAAGTCGCGGCTGAGCACCAGCTCGTCCAGAATCCTCGCCGCATCCCCAAGCCTTCCCTGGCCGGAGCCTCCCAGAGCTTGTAGCTCCTGATCCCGAAACTCCCGGTAAAGATCCAGCGTGATGGGCCGGCCGTCGTCCATCCGGGCGCCGTGGTGGGTCCATTGCCAGAGCTGGGAGCGGGAGATCTCGGCGGTGGCGGCGTCTTCCATGAGGTTGCGGATGCCTGCGGCGCCCTGCCCCTGGAGCCAGGAGTCGAGGTACTGGAGGGCGATCGAGATGTTGGAGCGCACTCCGTCCTCGGTGATCCGGCCGTCCGGGACCCGGAAATCGAGCAGGTCCGCGGGGGACACATCGACGTCGTCCCTCAGCACGTCCTTCTGGTTCGGCTGGTCTCCCAGGACGCGGTCGAAGATCTCCTTCGCGACCGGCACGAGGTCGGGATGGGCCACCCAGGTGCCGTCGAAGCCCTGGCGGGCCTCGCGCTCCTTGTCCTCGCGGACCTTCTCCAGGGCGCGGCGGTTGACGTCCTCGTCGCGCCGGCTGGGGATGAAGGCAGCCATGCCGCCGATGGCGTGGGCGCCGCGCCGGTGGCAGGTGCTCACGAGGAGGTCGGTGTAGGCGCGCATGAAGGGCGCGCCCATGGTGACCTGGAAGCGGTCAGGCAGCACGGTACCGCTCTCGGGGAACGTGCGGATGATGCTGAAGATGTAGTCCCACCGCCCGGCATTCAGGCCGGCCGCGTGATCGCGCAGCTCCCAGAGGATCTCGTCCATTTCGAAGGCGGCGGTGATGGTCTCGATGAGCACGGTCGCGCGGATGGTGCCGCGCGGGATGCCGAGCATGTCCTGGGCGGCCTGGAAGGCCCGGTTCCAGAGCTGGGCTTCGAGATGGCTCTCGAGCTTTGGCAGATAGAAATAGGGGCCGCTGCCGCGCCTCAGGCAGCTCGGCGGCGTTGTGGAAGAAGTAGAGGCCGAAGTCGAAGAGGCTGGCCGAGACGGGGACGCCGTCCACCGTGGCGTGCCGCTCGAGCAGGTGCCAGCCGCGCGGGCGGACGAGCAGGGTGGCGGTGCGGTCGTTCAGCCGGTACTCCTTGCCTTCAGGGCTCCGGTGCTCGATCTCCCGCCGGACGGCGTCCATGAGGTTCGCCTGCCCCTCGACCACGTTGGCCCAGGTGGGGGAGAGGGAGTCCTCGAAGTCGGCCATGAAGACGCTCGCCCCCGAGTTGAGGGCGTTGATCATCATCTTGCGTTCCACCGGGCCGGTGATCTCGACCCGGCGGTCCTGGAGGTCCGGAGGCGCTGGGGCCACCTCCCAATCGGTCAGGCGGATGGACTTCGTATGGTCGAGGAAACCCGGCTCGACGCCCCGGGCGAAGTCTTCCTGGCGCTGGGCCCGCCGGTAGAGCAGGTCGTCGCGGGCGGCTCCGAGGCTGCCCTGGAGCTCGGCCACGAAGACCAGCGCTTCTCGCGTGAGGACTCGGTCCTGCGAGGCCGTGTCCGGCCCCGCGATCCGGATTTCGTTCGGCATGGCGTTCTCCCCTCCCCGTCAGCTCGCCTGGGCCTCCTTGAACTGCTCCTCCTCGGTCGAGCCGTGAAGGGCCGTGGTGGACGCGTGGCCGCTGGTGACGACCTGGGCCACGAGGTCGAAGTAGCCGGTGCCCACGAAGGCCTGGTGCTTGACGGCCTTGTAGCCCGCCAGCCGCTCGTTCTCGAACTCCCGCTCCTGAAGCCGGGAGTAGGCCGTCATGCCGGTCTCCTTGTACGCCCGGGCCAGCTCGAACATGCTGAGGTTCAGGGCGTGGAAGCCGGCCAGGGTGACGAACTGAAACTTGTAGCCCATGGCTCCCAGCTCGCGCTGGAACCTGGCGATGGTGGGAGCGTCAAGCTTCTGCTTCCAGTTGAAGGAGGGCGAGCAGTTGTAGGCCAGGAGCTTGCCCGGATACTTCTCGTGGATGGCCTCGGCGAAGCGGCGGGCCTCGTCGAGGTCCGGGTGCGCGGTCTCGCACCACAGCATGTCGGCCCAGCGGGCATAGGCCAGGCCGCGGTTGATGGCCGCTTCGAGGCCGCCCTTATAGGTGTGGAAGCCCTCGTAGGTGCGCTCGCGGCCGAGAAATTCGGCGTCGCGAGGATCGACGTCGCTGGTGATCAGCTTGGCGCTGTTGGCGTCGGTGCGGGCGATCACGAGCGTGGGCACGCCCAGGACGTCGGCCGCCAGGCGGGCCGCGGCGAGCTTCTGCTCGAACTCCAGGGTGGGGACCAGGACCTTGCCGCCCATGTGGCCGCACTTCTTGGCCGAGGAGAGCTGGTCCTCGAAGTGGACGCCGGCCGCTCCCGCGTCGATCATGTCCTTCATCAGCTCGAAGACGTTGAGGTTGCCACCGAAGCCGGCCTCGGCATCGGCCACCATGGGCACGAACCAGTCGGGACCGTCCTGCCCTTCGGCGTGCTGGATCTGGTCGGCCCGGCGCAAGGCCTTGTTGATCCGCCGTACGAGAGAGGGCACGCTGTTCGAGGGATAGAGGCTCTGGTCGGGATAGACCTCGCCGGCCTCGTTGGCATCTCCCGCCACCTGCCAGCCGCTGACGTAGAGGGCCTGGAGCCCGGCCTGGACCATCTGGATGGCCTGGTTGCCGGTCATGGCTCCCAGGGCGGCCACGTAGTCTTCGCTGTTGAGGAGCTCCCAGAGCCGCGAGGCTCCCCGCTGGGCCAGGGTGTATTCGATGGGGAAGCTGCCCGACAGCCGCTTGACGTCCTCGGCGGTGTAGGCCCGGTCAACCCCCTTCCAGCGCGGGTGGGTCCAATCCTGAGTGAGCTTTGCTCCCCGATCGTTCTCGGACATCCGTTCCCTCCTCCTGGTTGTGGTCCTTTGCCGCGTCGTGACGTCGCGCCGCGGCAATCCTAGCAGAAACCCATGCCGCACGTTCTGTTCGGGCGCGTGCGAAAAGCGCGCCAGCTGTCCTCAAAAAGGGACCCGGCGTCCAAGCTGGAGGGCGGGGGAGAGAAGGATCAGGAGTCAGCGGGAAGGAGAAGGAACGGCTTGCCCTTCTTGGAGACGACGGCGCGGAAATGCCGCTCGTCCACCGTAAGGATCTGGTCAGTTCCCAGACGCTCAGCCGTAGCCATCACAGCGGCATCCGCCAGACCGAGTTTCAGATCTCGGTACTGAACCAGAAGCTCCCGGCAGCGCTTGAGATCGTTCCCAGTGAAAGGTTCCAGCTCGAAGGCACCGCTTTCGAGGCTGTCCAGGAAGTCGACTTCGGCGTCGACTCCCAGCCAGTTGCTGAGGAGGTAATCCACCTCCGCAAGGATCGCCACCGGGATAACAATGGGGCCTTGGTGCGTCTCGATCGCGGAACGGACCCGGAGGTGATGCTGGTCGGCTTTGTCGTACAAGGCGTAGAGAGCGCCTGAATCCGCGATCAGGATCATCGATTCTTGCGGACGTCCTGGAAGAGGAGCTCCCTCGGCCCGTTCCGAGATATCAGAGCGGCCGCTGTCGTATATCCCCACCCCTTTGGGCATGGGTCTCGTCGCCCTGCTCCGATAAGTCAGCAACGCCTCGTGGATCACTTCTCCCTGGCTCCTCCCCTCCTGAGAGGCGATCTGCTCCAGGACGTGCACCGTCTCTTCGTTCAAATCCAAGGTCGTTTTGATCATGGAGAAATCTTACTCCACCTGGAACAGCGGAGCCTGGACTTCTTCGGTCTCTTCGACGGTACCGTCGCTCTCATCGATCTCCGGCGGCATCTCCAGCTCCGCCATCTCCAGGGCGTGAGGCTCGGCGGAGATGGCGGCGAGCTCGTCCAGAGCTTCCTCTTCCCCGTCCGCCAGGATCTCCTCGGGCGTGCGCAGGGGCGGCAGGTAGACGTAGCGCCCGAGGCCGCGGTGGAACTGCATGCCGGGGGCGGCCTCGCGGGAGGTGCGGAGCTGGTTGATCTTGGAGTCCAGGTCGTCGATGAAGTGGAGGGCCAGGGCCTCGGGAGTCATGGGCTCCACGGGGGAGGCGAACTCCTTCTTGCCCTGGTGGGAGAGGACCATGTGCTCAAGGAGCAGCCGGAGGTCGCGGGGGAAACCCTCGATGGCGGCAGAGCGCTCGATCAGGAGGTCGCGGCCCATGACCACGTGCCCGACCAGGCGCCCTTCGAGGGTGTAGTCGTTGACGGGCATGGCCCCCAGCTCCAGCAGCTTGCCGAGGTCGTGGAAGAGGACGCCGACCAGCACGAGGTCGCAGTCCAGGTCCCGGTAGTGGCTGCAGACGAGCTTGCCGAGCTCCGCCATGGAGACCACGTGCTCCAGCAGGCCGCCGCGGTAGGCGTGGTGCATGGCCTTGGCCGCCGGGTGCTCGCGCAGGGCCTTGCCGTGGACGGCCAGCGTCTCGGCCGCCAGGCGGCGCAGCACTGGCCGCTCCACGTCTTCGGAGTAGATGCGCTGGAGCCGTTGCCAGAGATCGCCGATGTCCTCACGGGTGGACGGGATGAGCTTCGATTCGTCGAAGCCGTAGTGGCGGTCGGCCTCGGTGGCCTCGCGGCAATCGTCGATCGTGAGCTGGAGCTGGTCGCGGTAGTTCTTGACCGAGCCGCGGAAGGCGATGAACTGGTGGGGCTCGACGCGGGCGCTCAGGGCCGGGCTGTCGGACCAGACCTTGGCCACCATGGAGCCGCTCGCGTCCACGATCTCCATGTCCAGAAAGCTCTTGCTGTTGCGGTCCTGGCGCATCTCCTTCTTGGTGAGGAGCGCGAAGCCCTGGACGCTGTCGCCGGCTTCCCAGGTGCGGATCGGTTGGTTGCGGAGGATCTTCGGCATGGCTTGACTGCCATAGTAATCTGTCCATCCGGCCCGTGCCAACCTGGGGCGCCGAAGTCCCGATGTCCCCAGGCATCCCCATGGCACCGGGCATGCAAAAGAGGCCTCTCGTGAGACAACGGATTCAGTCCTTTCTTTTCCTCTTCCTGCTCGTTTTCCTCGTTCCTTTTTCGCCGCTGCGGGCCCAGGGTCCTCAGGAGAGCGACCCCGCGCTCTGGCCGGAATCGGAGCGGGCGTTCTACCAGGACGGTCCAGCTCTGCTCCTCACGCGGGAGCAGCGCACGGAGCTGCTCGGCATGAGCCCCGAGGCGCGGGCGCGCTGGATCCAGGAGCTCCTGGACAAGGACCCCATCCCCGAGACGCCCGCGAACGAGCTGCGCGACGGCATCGCCCTGCGCTGGAAGCTCGCCAACGACCAATACCCCTCGCCTCAGGACGCGCGGGCCCAGCTCCTGTTCCTGGGCGGTATGCCCTTCGACCGGCGGCCGGTGGACTGCGCCGCGGTCTTCACGCCGCTCGAGGTCTGGAGATACCCGGCCGGGACCGCTCCGGACGGCAAGCCGGTCTACCGGAGCCTGGTCGTCTTCAGCCCCGGCAAGGGACAGCCCTACAAGCTGTGGGTCCCCGCCGATTCCAAGCGGTCTCTCTACACGTCGCTCATGGAGTACTGGCTGGAGCAGTGGGAGGAGCTGCGGGGGAGGATCCGGGCCGTCCGCTTCGACCTCCAGAACTGCGACGAGGCCAGGGATGTGGACGAGGCCACGGGCGTTCCCGGCCTGACGGGTGCCCTGGCCAACGTCGGCAGCCGGGTGCGGCCCAAGGACAACTCGTTCCTTCTCCAGCCGCCGGCCGACCTCGCCCACTGGGCACGCGAGGCCGCAGCCACGGAGCTCCCGCCGATCGCGTCCGAGCTCAAGGTGACGACCGCGCAGATGCAGTTCCCCGAGAAGCAGGGCCAGCGCGTGGTCGCCCGTGCCCTGGTGGCGCTGCCGGCGGACGCCGGCTTCAAGCTGGCGGAGGACCCGCAGCCCATGGTCAAGCTCGTGGTCGAAGGCCTGGTCGAGCAGCAGGGCCAGCCGTTCCAGGACTTCCGGATGCGCTTCCAGGCGCCGGCACCCAAGAACGGGGAGCCGATCATGCTGGTGATCGACCAGGCGCTGCGACCGAAGGCGAGCTATGTGATGCGGCTCAAGATCCGCGACGAGACGAGCGGCGCCGAGGCCTGGGTCTCGCGGGGCTTCCGGGTGCCCCAGGAGGCCACGCCCGTGCTCATGCCCGCCGCCGCGGCCAAGGGGCAGCTCGTGCCGGTCACCGCGTCCGCGGGCCCGGACAGCCTGCTCCTGCTGCCGCCGGCGGACGACATCCTGCTGGGGCTCTGGCGCGCCGAGGTCATCGTCACCGGCGAGAAGATCGAGAAGGTCGCCTTCCTGGTGGACGGCAAACCCCAGCTCAGCACCTCGAAGAAGCCCTTTACCGCCGAGCTGCGCCTGGAGCGCTACCCCACCGAGCAGACCGTGCGCGCCGAGGGCTTCGACGCCGAGGGCAAGCTGGTGGCCTCGGACGAGGTCATCCTGAACCAGCCCCGCGGGTCCCTGAACGTGCGCATCGTCTCGCCGTCCAAGGGGACCAAGGTCGTGGGTAAGACCAAGGCGCGGGCCGAGGTCGTGGTGCCGGACGGCCGGCGGATCAAGTCCATGGACTTCCGGATCAACGACGAGACGGTGGCTTCGCTCGCCGTTCCGCCCTGGGAGGCCGAGGTCTCCGTGCCGGCCGACGCCGAGCTGGTCTACCTGACGGTGGTGGTCACGCTCGACGACGGCAGCTCGACGGAGGCCGTGCGCTACCTCAAGTCGCCCGCAGTTCATCTCCGAGGTGGAGGTCAACCTGGTCGAGCTGTACGTGGCGGTGACCGACCGCGGGGGCAACCTCATAACAAACCTGTCCCAGGCCGACTTCGAGATCTACGAGTCGGAGAAGAAGCAGGAGATCGCGAAGTTCGAGCTGGTTCAGAACCTGCCGCTCACCCTCGGCATCCTGCTCGACACCTCGGGCTCGATGGCGGGCTCGATGGTGGAGACGCAGAAGGCGGCCGCCGGCTTCCTGGAGAGCGTCATGACGCCGAGGGACCAGGCCTTCGCCGTGAGCTTCGCCCGCCGGCCGAGCCTGATCATGCCGCCCACGGACGACGTGGGTGCGGTGATCCAGGCCATCGACGGGCTCCAGGCCGTGGGCGACACGGCGCTCCACGACGCCCTGGTGCACACGCTTTACTACTTCCGGGGCGTACAGGGGCAGCGGGCCGTGGTGCTGCTCTCGGACGGCGACGACAACGCGAGCTACATCAACTACAAGGACGCCATCGAATACGCCAGGCGGAGCGGCGTGGCCATCTACACGATCGGCCTCAACATCCCCGTGTTCGAGACGGGCGTCCGCAACAAGCTGGGCGAGCTGGCGGAGGCGACCGGCGGCCGGACCTTCTTTACCAGCAATCCTGAAGAGCTGCCGGGCATCTACAAGCAGATCGAGACCGAGCTGCGCAGCCGTTACCTGGTGGCCTACAACTCGACCGAGACCAGCGGTGAGCCGGGTTTCCGTCCGGTGGAGGTGAAGATGAAGAAGGGAGGATTGAAGGCGCGTACGGCGCGAGGGTACTACCCGTGAGGCTCGCGGGACGGCGCCCCCGCCCGGGCATAAATGCCCGGGCTATGCAAAAGAGCCCCCTGAAGGGGACTCAAAGGATGGTTCATGAAGGCGTCGGGTTTACCCGGCGCTTTTTGCATAGCCCGGGCATTTATGCCCGGGCGGGGGTGCGGAGTCTCGCGCTGGTGTTGTTCCTCCTCGCCCTCCCCCTTTCCGCCCAGACCGATCCCACCCTCTGGCCCGAGCCGCAGCGGGCGTTTTTCCAGGATGGCCCGGGCCTGCTGCTCTCGGCCGAGGAGCGCAGCGAGATCCTGGGGACCGGCGAAGCCGGGCGCGAGCGGCTGATCCGGGAGCTCCTCGACCGGGATCCCATCCCCGAGACGCCGGAGAACGAGCTGCGGCTGGGGATCGAGCGGCGTACCCGCCTGGTCCAGGAGCAGCTCCCCTCGCCGCGGGACGCCCGAGCGCAGCTCCTGTTCCTCCGCGGCCGGCCCGCCGAACGGCTGGTGGTGGACTGCGCCGCAGCCTTCAAGCCCCTGGAGATCTGGGTGTATCGCCTCCGGCAGGCGATCCCAGCGGTGCGGCGAAGGACCTCGTGCTCTACCGTCCCTCGGCCGCCGAGCCCTTCCGCCTCTGGCTGCCCATCGACTCCAAGCGCGCCCTCTACACCAGCGAGATGGAGTTCTGGCTGGCCCAGTGGGACCTCCTGAAGGTGACCCTCAAGAAGCGCATCGACCGGTTCTTCTGTCCGGACGCGGTGCGGGTGGACACCGCCACCGGCGTGGACGGCCTGGGAGTCGTGCCGGTGAAAGACGGCGACTCTGCGGAGCGGCCCGCGGAAACGGATCGCGATTTCCAGTGGATCCCCCCCGAGGACCGGATCGTCCGGTTGTGGGGACCCGCCGACCGCGCCGCGTGGGCCCGCGAGGCCGCGGCGACCCCGCTGCCGCCGGAGCCGGAGCGCCTGGAGACCGGCGCGCTCGACCTGGACTTCCCCCGCCGCCAGGGGCAGCGCCTCCTCTCCCGTTTCCTGGTGACCCTGCCTTCCCCCGCCGGCATGGCGACCCTGCCGGAAGGGCCTCAGCGGGTCCGCCTGGCGGTGGACGGCGTGCTGGAGCGCGAAGGGGAGGTCTTCGAGGACTTCCGGGTGCGCTACCAGATCGCGCCGCCGTCTCCAGGATCGCCAGCCGCCCTGCTCCTGGAGCGGGCCGTGCGCCCGGGGCAGAGCTTCGTGCTGCGGCTCCGGATCAAGGACGAGACGAGCGGCGCCGAAACCCGCCTCGCCCGCGGTTTCCATGTTCCCGAGGGGCCGGAGAGGAGCCTGCCCACCGAGCTCGTGGCGAAGGCCTTGGGCGGCGAGATGCAGCGTCCTGGCGGCGTGACCGGGCCGGACACCCTGCTGCTCCTGCCGCCGCCTTTCGAAGTGATGCTGGGTGTCTGGCGGGCCGAGGCGGTGGTCTCGGGCGAGCGAATCGCCAAGGTGGTCTTCCTCCTGGACGGCCAGCCCCAGCTCTCGCGCACCCGGCCGCCCTATTCAGCCGAGGTCCGGCTCGCCGGGACACCCCGCGAGCAGGTGGTCCGGGTCGAGGGCTACGACGCCGCCGGCGATCTCGTGGCCTGGGACCAGGTGGTGGTCAACCAGGCGCGGGGGCGCTTCCGGGTGCTGATCACCGATCCCAAGAGGGGGACGCGCGTCAACGGACAAGGTCCTGGCGCGGGCCGAGGTCGTGGTGCCCGAGGAGCGGCGCGTCGAGAGCGTCGAGCTCCGCGTCAACGACCGGGTGGCCGCGACCCTCACCCAGCCGCCCTGGCAGCACGAGGTCCAGGTGCCGTCCGAGGGGGACCTCGCCTATCTCACGGTGACGGCGCGGCTGGACGACGGCACGCAGGCCGAAGACGTGCGCTTCCTGCGGGCGCCGGCCAACCTCGGGCGAGGTGGAGGTCGACCTGGTCGAGCTCTTCGCCGCGGCCCTGGACGGCTCCGGGCACCCGGTGCGGGGCCTTCAGGCTTCCGACTTCGAGGTCCTCGAAGCGGGCAAGCCGCAGAAGATCATCCGCTTCGAGCAGGTGGACGACCTGCCGCTCACGCTCGGCATCGCCATCGACACCTCCTTCTCCATGGCCTCCTCGCTCGGCGAGGCGCAGCGGGCCGCGGCCGGCTTCGCCAACAACCTGCTCACGCCCAGGGACCGCGGCTTCGCCCTTCAGTTCGGCGGCCGGCCAGAGCTGCTCGTGCCGCCGATCGACGATCCTGAGGCGGTGGCCCTGTCGCTCGAAGGGCTGAGGGCGTTCGGCCGCACGGCGCTGTACGACGCCGTCATCACCTCGCTCTACTACTTCCGCGCCGAGCGGGGCCAGCGGGCCCTGGTGCTGCTGACGGACGGTGAGGACACAGCGAGCGGCACGAGCTGGGAGGACGCCCTGGCGTACGCCCGCAAGAGCGGCGTCACGATCTACGCGATCGGTCTCGGCAAGGGGCCGCGGGACCAGCTCACGGAGCTGGCCCAGGTCACCGGCGGGCGCGCCTTCTTCATCGAGCGGGCCGACGAGCTGGCCGGCATCTACGACCGGATCGAGGAGGAGCTGCGCAGCCGCTACCTCCTCACCTACAGCGCCGACCGGCCGGCGGACCCGAGCGGGTTCCGTCCCGTCGAGGTGCGGGTCAAGAAGGGGCTCAAGGCGCGGGTGTCGCGGGGGACGTACCCGTAGGGCGGCCGTTCCGGGCCCTCATCCCTGTCCCTTCTCCTCCCCGTCCTTCGGTCGGCCAATACCCCCCGGCCGGGAGAAGGGGACCCGGTTGAAGCGATCGTGCGGGTAGGGTGTGCTGTGCGCACCTTCGACGACCGTTAGGGTGCAGATGCCCGCTACTCTTGCTGGAGCACGGTGAGGGTTGCCGAAAGGGCTCTTCGATTTCGGCGCGTCCGTTCCCCGTTTTCGAACGTTCCTCCCCGCTTTTCGAACGTTCGAAACGCCGCGTCGAACGTTCACATCCGTTTTTGAGCGTTCGTCTTCCCGTTGTGAACGTTCAAAAACGCTTTTCGAACGTTCGCCATCCGTTTTTGAGCGTTCGCAAACGCTTTTCGAGCGTTCGCAAACGGTTTTCGAGCGTTGGCAAACGGTTTTCGAGCGCTCGCAAACGGTTTTCGAGCGTTCGAAGGCACAGGGAAGGAATACGCAGTCTCTGGGTTCCAGGATCTTGATCCCGAAATGCAGTATAGCTGCCCTCCGGAGTCGGAATCGACTCAGGCCAGTAGGGTGCGCTGTGAGTCTGTGAAGTTTTCGATCTCCGTTCCACCCTCCGCGAGGTACTCACGCCGACTTGGGGGCAAGATTCTCAGGCCCAGAGACTCAGCAGCAGGGCAGGCTGGAGGGAGGGGCAGGTGGGGGAGGAACGGGGGGAGCCCCGGAAAGGGCTGAGGCTTTCGGCTAACCCAGCAGGGCCGTTCCGAAGTGCAGCAGGTTGTAAGCCAGCGCCGACCACAGCACCACACAGCGCACTTTGGCCAGACCCCTCACGCTCAGACGATGCAGACCCCGGTAGCTCTTCAGATCCGCGTTGATCGTCTCGATACTGGACGCTCGAAGCTTGTAGATGCTTTGACCCGCCTCGCTGCCCATCCGCTGGCGCCACGAGCGCACGGCGGCACTGTCGCCCCGGCGCGGTTCATAGGGGTGCTTGCGTTTCTGCGGGTTCTTCGGCACCTTGGCCGGCACATACAGAGTCACCTGCTCTTGCTCGGCCCGCTCGATCTCTTTCAGATTCAGATAGCCCCCGTCGAGCAACTGCTCTTTTACCCTCTGGCCCGTTCGGGCTTCGACTTGGCGCCGTAACGGCTCGCTGTGACCCGCATCCGAACCCTCACAGCTGACCTCCACTCCCACGATCGCCCGCGACTGAGGGCCACAAGCCAACTGCACGTTCACCGCTGGACGGTACCCGCCGTCGCTCATTCTCAGCACGCGCGTCTGCGCATCCGTCGTGCTGACCCGCAGTTTTGTCAGATCTGGAGCCTTGGCTTTGGCCACCTTGCGCTGGAGTTTCTTCTGCTCCAACTCCGGCAACTGAGCCAAGGCCTGCTCGATCCGTTTCTCCCGCTCCTCGGCGGCCCGCTGACGAGCGGCTCGTTGACGAGCTGACACTTGCGCTAACAGTCCAGGAGCCTCGACCTGCCGCTTCAGTTCCTCCACATGGGCACGCGCCTGTTGGTAAAGCTTGTTCAGACGATCGCGCCGACGAAAACTGCTCGTGCCCACGCAGGCCCGCACCCGTGTGCCGTCCTGGCTGATCCGCCAGACCGAGACCAGATCCTTAGCCACCAAGGCCGCAATCATCTGGGTCAGCAACTCATCCAACTCCGCGCCATGACCCACCCGAAAGTCACTCAGCGTGTGGTAGTTCACGCTGACCCCACCGCACAGCCACTGGTAGGTCCGATGCTCCTCGCACAAGCGACTGAGCTCGCGGGCACTGCCCACCCCCTGAGTGGCTGCGTACAGCCACAGCGCCACCAACAGGCGTGGATCGGTCGCATCCCGGCCGGCTTGGCCTTCGACCGAGCGAATCGAGGTGTAAAACGCCGACAGGTCCAAGCGCCCGGTCACCGCCCAGATCACTCGCACCGGATGATCTTCCGGCACCAGATCTTCGGGACACTCCACTCGGAGCACGACCTGAGAGCGGTTCGGCTGTCGCAAACGCAGAACTTTTGGCGAGGAGTCAGAGACAGGCTCACGGTTCATGACCCCTTTATACGCCACCTCGAACCCCAATACAAAAAATTCACAGACTCACAGCGCACCCTACAAGCACCACCCTATCCGTCACGTCCCCTTCTCCCGGAAGGGGGGAGGGCGATGGGAGAAGGGACAGGGATGAGGGGTCCGGCGGCCTACAGCCGCCGGTGCCGCGCCACCGGAATCGCCTGCCTCACCTTCGCCATCCGCTCCAGGTCGATCTCCGCAAGCGCCAAACCCGGGCCATCTGCGGCCGTAGCCACCGGGATTCCCCAGGGATCGACGATCATGGCGTGCCCCCAGGTGTGGGCGAGGCCGCCGTCGTCGTGCCGGCCGTGCTGGGCCGGGGCGATCACCCAGCACTGAGTCTCGATGGCGCGGGCGCGGATCAGGGGCTCCCAGTGGTCCTTGCCCGTGGCGAGCGTGAAGGCCGAAGGGATCATCAGGATCTCCGCCCCCTCCTCCGTCAGCTTGCGGTACAGCTCGCCGAAGCGCAGGTCGTAGCAGATGGTGAGGCCGAACCGGCCGAGCGGCGTCTCCACGACCGCCGTGCCCTCGCCCGGCTTGCAGGTGGCCGACTCGGCGAAGCGCACGCCGTTGGGCACGTCCACGTCGAACAGGTGGATCTTCCGGTACGTGCCGAGGATCTCCCCCTCGGGCGAGAAGAAGACGCTGGTGTTGTAGCAGCGCCCCGCCTCGTCGCTCTTCTCATTGAACGAGCCCAGCAGGAGGTGGATCCCGAGCTTGCGGGCGAGCCCGGCGAAGCGGGTGCAGGTCTTGCCGTCCAGCGGCTCGGCGCGCCGCACCTTCTCCTCGTGGGGACCGAGATAGTTGGTGTTTTCCGGCGTGGCCACGAACCGGGCGCCATACCCCGCGGCGCGCTCGATCAGAGCCCGTGCGCTCTCCCAGTTGGCTTCCTCATCCGAGGTCGAAGTGAGCTGGACGGCGGCGGCGAGAAACATGGGGGCTTCTTGTAGCACAGTCCTGACCTCTCTGTGACCCTGGCGTAACCCGGGCGTGCGACCCTGCCATAGGAAGGAAAGGACCTTTGAATATCACTACGCTTATTCTGACCGTCCTCGCGGCGATTTCCCTGGCGCTCACCCTGGCCGCCAGCACCGCCACGCTGGCCTTCCTGCGCCGATCGCGCCGCCGTATCCCTGACCTGGACCAGACCGCCACGGCCCTGCCACCGCTCTCCATCCTGAAGCCGCTCAAGGGCGTGGACGAAGGGCTGTTCGAGAACCTGGCTTCCCTGGCGGAACAGGACTATCCGGATTTCGAGCTGATCCTGGGCGTCGAGGACCCGCGCGATCCGGCCGTGGCCGTGGCCGAGCGGCTGGTCGCGGCCTATCCCGAGGTGCGCATCACCCTGGTCCGAGGCGCCGCGCCGCTCGGGTACAACCCCAAGGTGACCAACCTGGCCGCCATGGCGCCGCACGCCCGGCACGAGCACCTGCTCATCTCGGACTCCAACGTCCGCGCCCGGCCCGGCTACCTGCGGGCCATGGCCGCCGAGCTGAAGGACGGCGTGGGCCTCGTCTCCAGCGTCCTTGCGGGCACGGGCGAACAGAGCCTGGGAGCCCTGCTCGACAACCTGCACTTCAACTCCTTCGTGGCCGCCTCGGTCTGCTCCGCGCACCTGGCGGACCACCCCTGCGTGGTCGGCAAGTCCATGCTCTTCCGCCGCCGGGACCTCGAATCCCTGGGCGGCTTCGAGGCCGTCAAGGACGTGCTCGCCGAAGACTACGTGCTGGGCCAGGCCTTCGCCCGCGCCGGCTTCCGCGTGGCGCTCTCGGGCCATGCCCTGCCCGCCCTGCACGAGCGGCGGACCGTCGCCCAGTTCGCCGAGCGCCACCTGCGCTGGTCGCAGATGCGGCGCCGGCTCTCTCCGGCCTACTTCGGCGAGCCCCTGCTGAACCCCGTGCCCTTCCTGGCCGCGCTCGCCCTGGCCTCTGATGGCCCTTTGGCCGGTCTGGCGCTCGCCGGGGTCGCGGTCAAAACCGCCATGGACGCCCTCCTCAGCCGGGCGCTCCGGGGCGAGGCGCTGCCGCTCCGGTCCCTCCTCTGGATTCCGGTCAAGGACTTGATGATCGCGGGCATCTGGAGCGTGGGGCTCTTCCGGCGGACGATCTCCTGGCGCGGCAACCGGCTGCGGGTGGGCGAAGGCAGCATCCTGACCCCGGCCGAGGAGCTCGCGGGCGAGCTTCAACAGGAGGCCGCCTGATGGAAGGCGTCTGGAAGCGGGTGGTCTCCATCGACCAGCGCCTGCTCCTCTCCGTGCGGCGCTGGGAGTCCCGCGCCATGACGCGGCTGATGCGCTCGCTCACCCACCTGGGAGACCCGGCGAGCTGGATCGTCCTGGGACTGGCCCTGAGCTTTTCCGGTCCCGAGGGAGAGCGCTACTTCGCCCTGATCGGCACGGCCGCGGGCTTCGCCCTGGCGGCCTCCCAGATCCTCAAGCGCGCCTGCTGCCGGCCGCGTCCGGATTGCAGTATCAACGGCATTGGCGGCTTCGCGGCCCTGGCGGAGAACCCGGATTCCTTCTCCTTCCCCTCGGGCCACACCTCCGTGGCTTTCGCGGTGGCGGCGGCCTTCTCCGGCCAGCCCCTGGGCGTGCTGATCCTCGTGCTCGCCATCGGCATCGCCATTTCCCGCGTCTACCTAGGCGCCCACTATCCACTCGACGTGGCCGCGGGCGTTCTGGTGGGCACCCTGGCCGGGGTGGCTGCCAAGCTCCTGATCGTCCAATACCCTCTGCTCCAGTTCGCCGGATACGCTACGCTGGCTCTGTGAAGCCACAGTCCGCCCTCCCTGTCGTGGCCTCGGTCGAGATGGGCTACGGCCACATGCGGGCCGCCCACGCCCTGGCCACGGCGTTGGGGACGACGATCCTCCAGGTCGACAAGCCGCCCCTCGTGGCGCCTGAGGAGTTGCGCCTCTGGCAGGCCTCGCGCCGCTTCTACGAGATCACCTCGCGGGCCTCGCAGATCCCCTTCCTGGGCGCTCCCCTGCGCTCCCTGCTGGAGTCTCTGACGGACATCCCCCACCTCCACCCGCAACGGGACCTCTCAGCCTCCAACTTCCAGGCGCGCTCGCTCGACAGGCTGATCGGAAAAGGCCTGGGCCGGGGCCTCGTGGACCTTCTGAAATCCACGGGCGCGCCACTGATCACCACCTTCTTCGTGCCGGCCCTGAGCGCCAGCCATTACGGCTGCGACGGCGTCTACTGCGTGGTGACGGACGTGGACATCAACCGCGCCTGGGTGCCGCTCCACCCTGGAAATTCGAAAATCGTTTACCTCACCCCGAGCTACCGTGCCGTCCACCGCCTGCGCGCCTACGGCATCGCCCGCGAACAGATCAAATTTACCGGCTTCCCTCTCCCCCACGAGCTCGTGGGCGGCCCGGACCTGACCGCCCTGCGGAAGAACCTCCTGGGCCGCCTCGTGCGGC
The DNA here is from genome assembly GCA_963832495.1 of uncultured Acidobacteriota bacterium. Classification (GTDB taxonomy): domain Bacteria; phylum Acidobacteriota; class Thermoanaerobaculia; order Multivoradales; family UBA5704; genus DATARR01. The sequence goes on from CAWHUF010000011.1 coordinate 871,913, forward strand.
TGGACCGCAAAGGCGTCTTCCGCGAGCAGACCCGGGGCGAGATTCATCATTTTCTTGGCGACCTCCCCGCGGACCAGGAACGCCGCCCGCCGCTTCTCACGTTTTCCGTGGGAGGAGCCGGAGCCCAGGCCGATCTCGCGAAACCCTTTCTGAAGGGCATCCGCCCGATGATCGAAGACGACCGCCTGCGCGTCTGTCTCGTCGCGGGAGTGAGGTCCGAAATCGCCGCCAGATTCAATCAGTGGATCCGCGAAGCCGGCCTGGAACATCGTTTGGGAAACGGCGTGGACGTCTTCTGCGCCGCCAGCATGGAGGACTACTTCCCCCGCTTCAACGCCTTGCTGGCGCGAGACCGACATCCTCTGGACCAAGCCGAGCGAGATGACTTTCTTCTCCGCCCTGGGCCTGCCGCTCATCCTCTCCGATCCCGTGGGAGTTCACGAGCGCTACAACCGCCGCTGGGCCATCGAGAACGGCCCTGGACTGAAGCAGCGCGATCTCCTCCACGCCGAATACTGGATGCGCGAGTGGCTGAACGAGGGCACCCTGGCGGCGGCGGCCTGGTATGGGTACATGAGGATGCCGAAGTTCGGGTTGTATCAGGTGCTGGAGGCGGTGGGAGTTTCTTGCCTTGTCTGAAGGAAGGCGGTAGCGTCCATCCATGGCAAAGCGAACCGTTCCAGTCCGCTCAGGTCCCAAGGATCAGCTCTGGTTTCATCATCCGGAGATGCAGGCTCGGATTGCGCGGGCGGAGGCGGACTTCAAGGGGGGACGCTCCACGAGGACGGGAGCTCCTGAACAAGCCCAGGTCTTTCTCGACAGCTTGAAGAAAAGTTAGTTCTTCACCGACCCCGGCGGACCTCCAGATTCCCCTTCAAACCCTCCCGCTAAGCCCGGTGGAACAACTTTCAACCCTGAAAGTCCGCAAGCCGGGCCCGGCCTTGCGACTGCCGGGAGGAATGTTGAGCTTGCCGGGAGGAATCTTGAGCCTGTTGGGGCCGGCTTGCTTAAAATTGAGCCCGGCTTGCGCACAATCGCGACCGGCAGGCTCACTTTTAAGCCCGACAGGCGCATCCTGAGGGCCGGCAGGCTTAGTTTTGGCCCCGGCGATGCGCCTGCCGGGCTCAAAGGTGAGCCTGCCGGCCTCAGTGCTTCTTCTGAAGCGGTTCGCGGAGAGCCGCGACTCCTCTCCGGCTTCCATCACTTCGGCACCCCCTCAGGCCGGCTTCCTGGCATACCCCGCGTAGAGCACCCCCGTGTCCCGGCTCTCGCGGGTGTCGAGGCGGCGCAGGGCTTCGAGATAGCTGATCTCGCCTCGCTTTCTAGCCCTCAGGATGCGGATCGCGCGGATGGGGTTCGCGCTGGCCTTGAGGCCGGTCTGATCCCGGCTCTCGAGACCGTTCTCGGCCAGCTTCGCGAGTAGCTCCTTGGGCTTGATGAACATGTTCCAGTCGTGGAGGTCCGGAGGCATGAGGCTCGTCGAATCCCACTCCTGGAAAAGCTTGATCATGACGATCCAACTCTGGAGCGTGCGGTTGATCGTGTCGTAGAGGAAGATCCCGCCCGGCTTCAAGACGCGGGAGATCTCGCCGATGACCTTCCCCAGATCATTCACGTGCTCCAGGGTGTCGCAGCAGTAGACGATCTCGAAGGCGCCGGCCGGAAAGGGGAGATCCTCGCCCACCCCTTGGCGGTACTCGATGGCGAGCCCCTCCTGGCGCGCGTGGTCCCGGGCCGTTTCGAGAGACTTCTCGGAGGGATCGACCCCCGTCACCACGCAGCCCAGCCGGGCGAACTCCTCGGCGAGCAGGCCACCACCGCACCCCACATCGAGGGTCTTCTTGCCTCGCGGATCGATCCGGAGCTCGCCGATCAGAATCCGCCGCATGTAGCCGAAGCGGGCGGGGTTGAGCCCTCGCAGGGCGTGGAGGAAGCCGGACTCGTCCCACCAAGAATCGGCTGCGGTGTCGTAGAGGTGGTTGTCGACGGGCATGGATCAGAGTTTACGTGATCCGGATATCCCCTCCGTAGACCACCAGCACCAGCACGATGTCCAGGAGCGCGCAGAGCGCTATGAAGAAGTAGGGTCCGCCCGGGATCAGATAGGAGAGACCCCAGCCCGCGAGCCAGACGGTGGCGAGGATGAGGGCCCAGCGCGGGCCGATCTCGTCGTAGCCGCGCCAGAGGAGGACCCAGAAGATCCCCCGCATGAGGAGGTCGAGGCAGCCGGAGTAGCCCATGGTGTCACTTTTACGGAGAGGGGACTGCTTTGCGCCACCCCCGCCCGGGCATAAATGCCCGGGCTACGTGAAAAGCGCCGGGTGAACCCGACGCCTCCAAGATGGGTCTTTTGAGTCCCCTTTAGGGGGCTTCTTCAACGTAGCCCTGGCATTTATGCCCGGGCGGGGCTTCGGACGCGGGCTCAGGCGACCACCCTTCCCACCACCCCCTCTTCCCCGACCGCCATCATCTCCACCTCGCTGAAGCGATTCCAGAGAGCCGCGCCCTCCAGGCTTGTGACGCGGAGGTAATTGTCCGTCAGCCCCTGTCCCATCCCTTCCCTCGGACGTTCCCAGAGCACGGTCTGGCGGGTGCCGAGGTGGGCCGTCTGGAAGTCACGCTCGGCGCGGGCCGCGAGGGCGAGCATCCTCTCCATCCTCTTCTTCTTCTCCTCCGGCGGGACATGGCCGGGCATCCGCTCAGCTTCGGTGCCGGGACGGGAGGAGTAGGGGAAGACGTGGATCTTGGCAAAACGGGCGGCTTCGATGGTGGCGAAGCTGCCGGCGAATTCGGTGTCCGTCTCGCCGGGGAAGCCCACGATGACGTCGGTGGTGACGGCGACGCCCGGGATGGCGGCGCGCACCCGGTCGAGCAGGGCCAGGTAGGACTCGGCCGTGTAGGGCCGGCGCATGCGGCGCAGGGTGGCGGTCGAGCCGCTCTGGAGGGAGAGGTGGAGGTGGCGGCAGAGGCGGCGGTCGCGCCAGAGATCGAGGAGACCTTCATCCAGGTCCCAGGGAGCGATCGAGGTGAGGCGCAGACGGGGGGCGTCCGTCTCGGCGAGGAGGCTCCGGACGAGACCGGCCAGGCGCAGGCCCTCCCAGCGCCAGGCCGAGATCTGGACGCCCGTGACCACGACTTCCTGGTACCCCTGGCGGACGAGCCCGCGGACCTCTTCAACGATCTCCGGCAGGGGCCGGCTCCGCTGCTCGCCCCGGGTGAAGGGGATGATGCAGAAGGAGCAGCGCATGTTGCAGCCGTCCTCCACCTTCACCAGGGCCCGAGTATTACCGGAGGGATTGCCGAAGGGCAGGGGGACGAACGGCACCGGCAACTCGGGCTCGGGTAGCGCCTGCGGCCAGGGAACAATTTCCGGGAAGGCTTCGTGGACGCGGGCGAGGAGGCGGTCCTTCTCGTGCGTTGGGCACGACGAGGTCGACCCCGGCGAGTTGTCTCAGGCGTGCCGCATCCTCGGAGGCGTGGCAGCCGGTCAGGACCGTCCGTAGGACCCGGCCTTCCCGGTGGCCCCGGCCGGCGGCCTTGCGCGAGGCGCGGGCCGCCACGTGGGTCACCGTGCAGGAGTTGACGACGTGGAGGTCCGCTTCCGCGAGCGAGCCCACCACCTCGTGCCCGGCGGCGGTGAAGTCCCGGGCCAGGCGCTCGATCTCCGCCTGGTTCAGTTTGCAGCCGAGGTTGGTAAAGTGGACGCGCATGGTGAAGGCCCTGGGCCAGATCTTAGTGCAGGGCCGGTAAATTCCCTGTAAAACCAGGGGCTCCGGAAATTCCGTTCGGCCATGCTCGGGTTAGGGTTTGCGCAAGGGTCTGCCCGATGAACGCCAGGACCGCCATCCTCCTCGCCGCCGCCGCATCACCGCGATCATGGTCATCCTGGCCGCTCCGGCGCCCGCCCGGGGCGAGGCCAGCGAGTGGTCGAAGAACCCGCAGTCCCAGGTGCGGCTCCTCACGCCCTGGGTGGTGGCCCCGCGGAGCGGCGAGCTGGTCCTGGGACTGGAATTCCAGGTCTCTCCCGGCTGGCACGTGTACTGGAAGAACAGCGGCGACGCGGGATTTCCGCCGTCCGTGACCTTCCAGCCGGAGCGGGTCCTGGGGAAGCCGGAGCTGCTCTGGCCCCGGCCCAGCCGGTATCGAGCTGCCCGGGGGGCTGGTGGCCTTCGGCTACGAGGACAAGGTGGTGTACCCCGCGCTCGCCGTGATCGAGCCGGGCGCGCTCCTGCCTCCGGGGCCCGAGGACCGGCCGGCGGACGGCGAGTCGGTCAAGATCACCGCGGAGCTGGATTACCTGGTCTGCGAGGTGGACTGCATCCCCTACCGCTACACGCTCACGCTGGACCAGAAGGTGGGCTTCCCCACCCTGGCCGATCCGGAGACCTCACCGCTCCTGGACGCGGCGCTCGCCCTGCCTGCCGAAGCCGCTCGCCGAGGTGCCGGACGTCAAGGTCAGCACGGTGCTCGACATGGGCCGGGCCACGCCGGACTTCGAGGTGCGCCTCCTGAACGTGGAGCTGCAGCCGGGCAAGACGGACCTCTTCCTGGAGGCCCACGAGCCGTTCGACGCGGGCAAGCCCCAGGCGGGGACCTTCCCCGGGGGCGTCGTCTTCCATGTGCCGATGAAGCAGCGGGACGTGAGCAAGCCGCTGCCCGAGAAGCCTCGAGCTCGGCTGGACGGCGACCCAGCTGTCCAAGGACGGCCAGAGCTTCGACCTGGAGGTGCGGCACGCCGTGCAGGTGGAGGCCGCGCGCCGCGCGTACAACCCCCGCCCCGGGCAAGACGGCCAGCTCTCCCCAGAGGCTGGCCCGGCTGCTGCTCTGGGCCTTCCTGGGAGGCCTGCTGCTCAACCTGACACCCACGGTGCTGGCCCTGCTCGTGGGGGAGACCCTGGCGCTCGAGGGAGCCGCCGCCGGCGTGCGCGAGGCGGCCGCGGCGGCGGCGACGGGCATCGTGGGCGCCTGCTGGGGGATCGCCGGCCTGGCGATCGCCTCGTCCCGGACGGCGGGCGTGGCCGTGGGCTGGGGGGCGCAGCTCCAGGAGCCGGCCCTGGCGGCCCTGCTGGCCGTGATGTCGGCGCTGCTCGCCCTGAACCTGTGGGGATTGATGGAGGCCCCCTTGGCGCCGGCGGGCCGCCTCTACGGGAACGAACGGGACCAGCACGGGCCGGCATCTGCTCGCCGGGGTGTTCACGGTGCCGCTCGCCCTGGCCTGGCCCATCCCGCTGCTCCAGGAGCCGGTCGGCTACGCCTTCGAGCGCGGCCCGGCGACGGTGTGCGCCGTCTACTCGGTCATCGGCTTTGGCCTCGCGCTGCCCTATCTCGTCTTCCTCCTGGCTCCCGGAGCGGCCCGCGCGGCTCCCCGAGCCGGGCGCCTGGCTGCCGCGCCTGCGGGAGGGGCTGGGCTTCCTCGCCGGGACGGGGACCTTCTGGCTGCTCTACGCGCTCTCCCGCCAGGTGCGCCCGGAAGGGCTCGCCTGGATCGAGCTCGCGCTCCTGGGCCTCGCTCTCTTTGCCTGGCTCCGGTCCCGCGAAGGCGTCGGCCGTACCCTTCGCCTCGCCCTCATCCTCGGCCTCGCCGCCTGCGCCGCCGCCGCGCTCTGGCTGGCCGACCTGAACCGCTTCAATGACCCGACACCTGCGTCAAAACCCGGGCTCCCAGCCGCCATGCCGGCACAAGAGACAGCGGAGCCCCTCTCCAACCCGACCTCAGGAGGTTGAAACATGCAGAACAAGACGATCCGCATCATGCTCCTCGGACTGGCCGTGCTGTCGCTCGCGGCCCTGCCCGCCCTGGCCGCCGGTGCCGTGGGCGAGAAGGCCCCGGACTTCAAGCTCAAGGGAGTCGACGGCAAGACCTACTCGCTCGCCGACTTCAAGGGCAAGACGGTGGTGCTCGAATGGGTGAACCCGAACTGCCCGTTCTCGGACCGCCACGCGAAGGAAAAGACGATGTCGGAGCTCCACAAGCAGCACGGCGAGGTGGTCTGGCTCGGCATCAACAGCACCGCCTCGGGGCACCAGGACTTCCTGAAGCCGGCCGAGCACCTGGCCTGGAGCCAGAAGAACGGCGTCAACTACCCCGTCCTGTACGACGAGACGGGCACCGTGGGCCACGCCTACGACGCCAAGACCACGCCGCACATGTTCATCATCGACGCTGACGGCAAGATCGCCTACAACGGCGCCATCGACGACGATCCCCGCGGCGGCAAGGCGAAGGCCGAGCGGGTGAACTACGTCGGCGGCGGCATCAAGGCCGAGAAGGCCGGCAAGAACCCCGATCCGTCGGCGACCAAGCCCTACGGCTGCAGCGTCAAGTATTGAGCCAAGTATTGACCTCCTTGACCCCCAAGCAGACGGCGGAAGGCGCGATTCCCGTCTTCCGCCGTTGACCCTTTCCTATCCCTGATCTAAAATTAGTAGGTATCGGAAATTATCTTCACGTCAGAGGCTTATTCGCTCGTTGCCGTAAGCTGAAGCCAGGTGCGCAACGTTGTCCCTTGAAGTCGTATGAGTCGGGGAGGCTGGACCTGCAATTCTTTACGGAGGGAATATGCAAAGCCAAGAAGAGATCATGCAGGAATATTATTGATCTGGTCCGAGAGGGCGCGGGCGGCACATTGGCGCCCGAAGAAGAGAAGTTCCTCCGCGGCCGCTACTACGACTGGATCGTGAAGAAGAAGGACGGCGTGCCCACGTCTCCGCAGGAGATCTGGGACACGGAGGACGGCAAGAAGATCCAGAAGAAGATCAAGGAGATCGGCAAGCTCTTGCTCGGAGAAGAAGCAGAAGAAGAACAAGAGCATGCTCGACGAAACCGATTGCGATGACGCGTGCCGCATGGTGGAGACTTCCCCTGTGGCTCCTTGCCCGCACTGTCCTGATCCGACGGGTTAGCAGCATCCGCTCCTGACGAGGCCGGAGACTTCTTTGAAGAACGAGCTCTGGGAACGCCTCCTCCTCGTCCTCGCCGGCTGCAAGCTGGCGGTCGCGCTCCTGGGCGCGGTGTGGGGAGCGGCCTCGTCGCCAACCGACCAGGCGGAGGAGACGATCCTCCCCCGCCTGGTGCTCCTGCTGCCGCTGTGCGCCTACGCGCTCGGCGGCATCCTCCTGAGCAGAAGCGGCAGCGCCGACCGGCGTGCCGCCCTGCTCGGGATCACGTTCCTGCTCCTGGCGACCCCGTTCTCGAACCGGCCCCTTCTGAGGCTCGTCACCGCCGACGGGTACGGCCTGGGGATCCCCGCCCTGGTGCTTCCAGCCTGCACCTGGACGCGTTCCTGCCTTATTTCTTCTGGCGGTTCGTGGGCGAGTTCCCCACGCCGCCCCTCTCCTTCCGGACGCGGCGCGTGCTCAAGGCCGGCACGCTCGCCTCGCTGGTGGCGGGGGCCTGCCTGTTCGCCTTCGAAGGCGGCAAGCTGCTCGTCAACGCGGCCCGGAGTCTGGGGCAGGCGGGCGTTCCCCTGATCCGGATCGCGCCGGACAAGCCGACCTACCCGTACTACAGCGTGGTCCTGACCCTGTCGATCCTGGCCCTGGTCTTCCTGATGACCCGGATCCCGGCCATCCCGGCGCCGGAGGCCCGCCGGGCCCGCCTGTTCGTGGCCGGGCTCGCGGGCATGGTGCCGCTGCTGGTGTACATCCTGGTGGACGCGGCGGGCCACGCCCTGGATGTCCAGGTCGTCATTCCCTATTCGGCCTACATGGTCCTGTTCCTTCTCTTCTGCTCGGTGCCCTTCACGGCCGGATACGCCGTGGTCGTCCACCACGTGCTGAACGTCAAGCTGATCGCCCGCAAGGCGCTCCAGTACGCCCTGGCCCGCTACTCGGCCATCGGCCTCGCCGTGGTGCCGCTGGTGGCGATCCTCGGCCTACCTCTTCGAGCACCGCAAGCAGTCGCTCGAGGAGATCTTCTCGGGTCCGCACCTGCTGCTCCTGGTCTCCTCCGCGGCCGTGGGCCTGGCGGCGCTGCGCTACCGGAGGACCCTGCTCGACTCGATCGACCGCCACTTCTTCCGCGAGCAGTACGACGCCCGCCAGACGCTGACGCTGCTGGTCGAGAGGATCCGCGCCATGCACGGCGTCGCCGACCTCGCGCACCTGCTCTGCCGCGAGGTCGATCTGGCCCTCCATCCGGAGAACGTGTCGCTGATGGCCTTCGATCCCCGGTCCGGCGTGCTCGCCGATCCCAAGAACCGGCCGGCGGCTCGACGCGTCCTCCCAGCTCGCCACCCTGATCGCGAGCGCCAGCGATCCGCTGCCGGTGGACCTCGAGGACGCCCGCTCCCCCCTGGCCAAGCTGCCGGAGGCCGAACGCCACTGGCTGGTGGACAGCGCCTTCCGGCTGCTCGTGCCCATCCTCGCGCGGGACGGCTCGCTGCTGGGCCTGATCGGGCTGGGGGAGAAGAAGAGCGAGCTGCCGTTCTTCCGCGAGGACCGCCAGCTCCTGCGGGCCATCGCGAGCAACGCCGCCTGGGTGCTGGAGCTGGAGCTGAGCCGCTCCATGCCCACCACCCATTCGAGCTGGCAGCAGCCGGCCGGCGAGACCGGCCACCCCCAGCCCGAGCCGGCACCCTCCGGAGCGGAGCTCGCCAAGGAATGCCCCAACTGCGGGCGGCTGTTCGCCTCCTTTACGGTCTTCTGCAGCCACTGCAGCCGGCGGCTCGAGCCGTCGCACGTGCCGTACGTGCTGCCCGGCAAGTTCCGGTTCGAGCGGCGGATCGGCACGGGAGGCATGGGCGTGGTCTACCGGGGCAGCGACCTGTCGCTGAGCCGCCCGGTGGCGGTCAAGACGCTGCGGCGCGTCTCGCCCGAGGACGCCATGCGGCTGCGGCGCGAGGCGCGCACGGCCGCGGCCGTCTCCCATCGCCACCTGGCGCCGGTCTACGGCATGGAGACCTGGCAGGGCACGCCGATGCTGGTGATGGAGCTGCTCGAAGGAGGCACGCTCAGCCAGCGCATCGAGAAGGGTGCCGCTCGCCAGCGGCGGAGACCGTGGAGCTGGGCATCGCCATGGCCGAGGCCCTGGAGCACCTCCACGCCTCGGACATCCTCCACCGCGACATCAAGCCGAGCAACATCGGCTATACCCGGGCCGGCGTGCCCAAGCTGATGGACTTCGGCATCGCCCGCGTCATGTTCGACCTGCGCCGCGACCTCGAGGCGCCCGCGGAGGACGCCGTCGAGGACTCCGTCCTGCTGCCGCCGACCTCGGTGTGGAACCGCACGCCCACCTCCGTGACCGCGTCGAAGCAGCTCGTGGGCACCCTCTCCTACCTCTCCCCCGAGGCCCTGATCGGCCAGCCGGCCGACACGTCGTTCGACCTCTGGGGCCTCGCGATCGTCCTCTACGAGTGCCTGCTCGGCCGCAAGATCTTCACCGGCGGCGACATCCAGCAGCTCATGAACCGCATCCGGCACGGCCGCGTCCCCGACTTCTCGCAGGCCTGCCCCGAGCACGACGAGCTGCTCGGCGACTTCTTCCGCTCGGCCCTCCACAAGACGATCTCGCGCCGGCCCGCGAGCGCCCGCGATCTCAGGGAACGGCTCGCGGCGCTGCGCCCTCGCCTGGCCGCCTGATTTCCCCCCGAGCTTGACGAAGGGAGAAGCCTGCAGCTAAAATATGCCTTGCTAGCATCCATGATTGATGTCTTCCTCTGATCGGTCCGGCGCCCTGTAGCTCAGTGTGACGGCGGTCCACTACCGGGCGTTTGCGTGCCCAAGGAGGAAACCATGGCATACACCCACGAGGGAATCATGGCCCAGATCTGGATTGCGTTCGGCCAGGGAGCCGGGGCGATCCGGGTGTCGCAGGATGCGGCGATGGAGCTCCACCGCTGGTATTTCAACGCGATCACTCAGCAGATCGTCGAACAGGAATGGGAGATCCAGGCGGTCCAGGTCCTGGACCGGATCCGCGCGATCGGCAGTCTGGCGGCCTTGCGGGCCACCACCGCCGGAGCCACGGCCATTTCACCCCAGGACGTCTACGAATCGGCTTCCGTGGTGCAGGAGACTTCGGACACGGACCTCTGCCCCCCCAGACCACCCCTGTTGGGCTGACAGGCCTCTGAAGTGGCGTGCTGATCCGTTCGATCCCGACGCGGCTGGTCCCGCCGCTGGCTGCTTTCAAGCTGGCGCTGGGACTGGCCGCGTTCTGGGCCACCTGGGGAGCACAGGCCGGCAAGGACGCTTCCTTCCCCTATGTTCTCTATGGCCTGCTCGGCGTTGCCTTCGGCGGCACCGGGGCGCTCCTGCTCCTCGGCGGCCGGGAGGACCGGCGGGCCGTGAACCTGGGCGCTTTTTTCCTGGCCGCCAGCACGGCCTACAGCAATGGGCCCCTGCGCTACCTTACGGAGGAAGGAGGGCCTGGCTCCGGGTTCTTCTCCCTGGTGAACGCCCTGGAGCTGGACGCCTTCATGGCGTTCTTCCTGTGGCGGTTCGTGCGTGACTTCCCCGCCGCGGTGCCTTCTCTGCCCGGCCGCAGCCGGATCCAGCTCGTGATCCGCCTGAGCGCGGTGGCCGCGGTGCTCCTCTTCGCCCTGAACCTCCTGGGCTACGTGGCCCAGCACATGCCGGAGGGTTCCGCCCTGGCGGAGGATCTCGCGGTGGCCGCTCCCAGGCGGGGCCGCGGGATCTATTACGGTGTCGTGCTCCCCTTGACGATTGCGGCGTTCCCGGCCCTGCTGTGGAGGGCCCGGTCCGCCCAGCGCGAGGACCAGCGGCGGGCTCGCCTCTTCCTGCTGGTGCTCGTGCTCAGCTTCGCGCCGATGATCTTCCTTCTCCTGCTCGAGCTCTCCGTCAAGAGTTACAGCGACTTCCTCCACGCCCATCCCGAGCTGAAGGGAGAGATCCTCCTGGGGGCCATCCTGCCGGCGTTGACCCTGCCGATCACCGTGCCCTACTCCGTCCTCGTGTACCGCGTGCTCGATGTGCGCCTGATCGCCCAGCGGGCTCTCCAGTACCTCATGGCCCGCTATACGGTGCTCGCTCTGGTGGGCGTGCCCCTGGCCGAGCCTCGCCGCCTATCTCTGGTTCCAGCGCAGCCGGTCGCTCGATAACGTCTTCTCCGGCGGCCGCCTGCTGCTCCTGATCGCGGCCGCCGCCGTGAGCTTCGCCGCGTTGCGCTACCGCCGGCCGCTTCTCGACGCCATGGACCGCCGCTTCTTCCGCGAGCAGTACGACGCCCGCCAGATCCTTTCCCTGCTGGTGGACCGGATCCGCTCCATCCGGCACACCGACGAGCCTCGCCCACCTGCTCACGCGGGAGATCGACCTCGCCCTCCATCTGGACAGGATCGCCATGCTGGTGCTCGATCCCCGGTCCGGCATGCTCGCCGATCCGCGGAACCGGGCGCGCAAGCTCGACGCCTCCTCGCAGCTGGCGCACCTCATCTCCAGCACCAGCGCTCCCCTGGAAGTGAGCCTGGAAAACCCCCACTCGCCCCTGCTCAAGCTGCCGGACAAGGAGAAGCGGTGGCTGGCGGAGAGCGGCTTCCGGCTGATCGTGCCCGTCCTCTCCCGGGACGGCTCCCTGCTGGGCGTCCTGGGCCTGGGGGAAAAGAAGAGCAGCCTGCCTTTCCTCAAGGAGGACCGCCAGCTCCTGCACGCCATCGCGAGCAGCGCCGCCTGGGTGCTCGAGCTGGCCTTGGACGGCTCGCTGCCGTCCTCTTCCGGTGATTCGACGCAGGAGGAAGACCTCACGCCCTCCCTTCTGCCCCGGGGGAGCGGCCTTGCCACCCCGGCCGCCGAGCTCGCCAAGGAGTGCCCGAAGTGCGGCGCCCTCCAACCCTCCTATACCGTCTTCTGCAGCAACGACAGCAAGCGCATGGAGCTCTCCCGGGTACCCTACGTGCTGCCGGGCAAATTCCGGTTCGAGCAGCGGATCGGCGCGGGCGGCATGGGCGTCGTCTACAGCGGCGTCGACCTGGCGCTCGGCCGCCACGTGGCGATCAAGACCCTGCGGCAGATCTCGACGGACGATGCCATGCGGCTGCGGCGCGAGGCGCGGACGGCGGCGGCGGTCACCCATCCCCACCTCGCCCCCATCTACGGCATGGAGACCTGGCGGGGAGTGCCGATGCTGGTGATGGAGCTCCTGGAAGAGGGCACGCTCGCCCAGCGGATCGCCCGGGGGAACAAGCTCGCGCCGCTCGAGGCCGTGGATCTAGGCATCGCCATGGCCGGCGCCCTGGTCCAGATCCACGAGGCCGACATCCTCCACCGCGACTTGAAGCCGAGCAACATCGGCTATACCCGGGACGGCGTGCCCAAGCTGATGGACTTCGGCATCGCCCGCGTCATGCTCGAGCTGCGGGGGGAAGAGGCCGACCTCGAAGGAGACGGCGAGGACGCCGGAGACATCCCCGCCGTCTCCGTGTGGACCGACGACGACGAATCCGGCCTGCCGCACCGGCACCGATTCATCGGCACCCTCTCCTACCTCTCCCCCGAGGCCCTGGCGGGCCATCCGGCGGACGAGACCTTCGACCTCTGGGGCCTTTGCGTGGTGCTCTACGAGTGCCTGCTGGGCCGCAAGGTGTTCCAGGGCACCGACGCGCAGGTGATGGAGCGCATCCAGTCCGGCCGGGCGCCCGACTTCGCCCAGGTCTGCCCGGAGCACCCCGCCATCCTGGGCGAATTCTTCCGCGAAGCCCTCCACCGCTTGCCCGACCGCCGGCCCGCGACCGCCCAGGAGCTGCGGGAGAGGCTCGCGGCCGTGAGGAAAGCGTTGTAGACCCTCACCTCCCCGGCCCTCCTCTCCCGACCCCTCCCTTCCCCCCTCACCGGGAGAGGAGGGAGAAAGAAAGAAGAGAAAGAGGAGAGATTAACGAGCCCGATCTTGTTTCTTTTTCCCTCTCCCGGTGAGGGGGGAAGGGAGGGGTCGGGAGAGGGTAGGGTGAGGGCTCAGTAGGGTCCGCCCATCTCCAGGAGGGTCGGCTTGATCTTGGTGGCCACGCCGAGCCCGTCACCCAGGGGGAGCACGACGGCCTGGAGCTGGGGGTGCATCATGAGATAGCCGTTGAAGGCGCGCAGGGCGTCCGCGTCCCGGTCGTCCTCATCCCCGGGATCGGCCACGCTGCCGCCCCACAGCAGGTTGTCGCAGACCACGAGCCCGCCCACCCGGAGCCTCGGCACGATCTGGTCCAGATAGCGCCGGTACTCCGTCTTGACGGCGTCCACGTAGGCGAGGTCGAACGGTCCCTGGAGGCGCTGGAGCACATCCAGGGCCGCGCCTTCGATCAGCTCCACCCGGTCCGCCACGCCGGCACGCTCCAGGTACCGGCGGGCCGTGGCGAGCCGCTCCGGGCTCGTGTCGATCGAGACCACCCGGGCCTCCGGCGCGCCACGGGCGAGGCAGAGGGCGCCATAGCCGATGGCGGTGCCGATCTCCAGGATCAGCCGGGCGCCCGCCGAGCGGGCCAGGATGGAGAGGAAGCGGCCCACCTCGGGATCGGAGATGGGGATGTCCTCCTGGAAAGCCTGCTCCTCCATCTCCCGCAACACGGCATCCCGGGGCGGCAGGAGCCGCTCCAGGTAATCCTCCTGTTCGGGATGGAGGATGGCGGCCTTGCCTCGTTTCATGGTGCAGCCGGTTGCGGCGTCCCGCCACCGCCCGGCATCCAGGCGATGTTCTCCAGCGAGACCGAGCTCTTCCGGCCCACGGCCGCGGTGGGCTCGATCAGGAAGTTGGAGGAGAGGAGCACGCGGCAGAAGCCGTTCGGTGGCGGCGCGTCCATCGCCAGCTCGACCTCATGGCTGCCCGGGCCCGTCAGGCTCGTCTCCGTGCCGCCGTCCTCGCCATCCTCCTCCCCGCCCTTGACTCCGCCGCTGCAGTTGCCCACCACACTCACCGAAGGAGCCGTGGCGCCAGGGTCGAGGACCAGCTTCGTGTCCGGCAGGTCCGTGGGAGGGATCCGGAGCACCATCCAGACCGTCCCCGGCCCCGGCTGGTCCACCAGGCGGATCGCCGCCCGGCTGACCATCGAGCGGCGGGCGAGCACCTGGCGGTCGCCGCCCGGCTCGACCGGCAGCCAGCTCGCCGAGAAGTTGAACCGCGGCCCCGCCTTGCCGGCCGGCACGTCGACCTGGGCCGCGTCGTATTCGTTGCGCCCCGCCGTGGGCTCGCCCAGGCCGTCCAGGGCCCAGCGCTTGCCCTCCTTGTCGTAGAGCCCGAGGGTCAACTGGTATTTGCCCGGGGGCAGCGGCGGCGCCATGGCCGACTGGTAGAGGTCCACCTTGTAGGAGGCCGGCATGCCCTCGCGCCACCGCTGCGGGAACGGGTGGTCGAAGGTGCGGACCACCTTGCGGTCGCCGTCGAGCAGGTGGACGAAGACGGTCGGCGCCTCCCCGCTCTCCAGGGCCGCGGACGGCGTCCAGGTGAGGCGCAGCGGCCGCACCTGTCCGGACGGCAGGCTCACCTGGCGGGGCTCGACGGTCACCTGCGCCACGGGAGTCTGCTGCCCGCCGCAACCTGCAGCGAGCGAAACGGCGACGAGAGCAATCGGCAGGAAGCTCTGGTTCATTTTCATGGGTGACGGGACGCTAGCGGTCGGGGTGGATCTCTGTCAAGGCCGATAGGTGGCGGAGCAGTCCGGTCCCTCCCAGACGGTGACCTCCAGGAGCGGGGCCGCCGGCAGCCGCGCGGCCAGCTCCTCGAAGAACCAGGCCGCGATCCGCTCCGTCGTGGGGCTCGACCGGTCAAACGGGGGGAGGGTGTTGACGTCCCTGTGATCGAGCCGCGCCGCGAGCTCCCGCAGGGCCGCCTGCACCTCGACGAAATCGAACGCCATGCCCTCGGCGTCGAGACCGGCGGCGGTGAGGGCCGCCTCCACCCGCCAGGAGTGGCCGTGGCTCGGCTCGGGAGCCCCCTTGTAGGACGTCAGGTGGTGGGCGGCCTCGAAGCGGGCGGTCACCCGCAGCAGATAGGGCACGGCGTCACTTCCCCTCCAGGAGCTGCTGCACGTGGGCCACCACCATCTCCAGCGCCACCCGGTTCTCCCCGCCCTCGGGGATGATGATGTCGGCGTACCGCTTCGAGGGCTCCACGAACTCCAGATGCATGGGCCGCACGGTCTCCAGATACTGCCGCAGCACGTCCTGCACCGACCGGCCGCGCTCGGCCATGTCCCGGCCCAGGCGGCGGATCAGCCGCAGGTCGGCGTCCGTGTCCACGTAGATCTTGAAGTCCAGGAGCTCCCGCAGGCTGGGCTCCACGAAGAGCAGGATCCCTTCGAGGACGATCACCGGCTGGGGCGCCACCCTCTTGGTGCGGGCCGTGCGGCGGTGGTGCACGAAGTCGTAGATGGGAACCTCGACGGGATGGCCCGCCTTGAGGGCCGCCAGGTGCGCGACCAGCAGCTCGTTGTCCAGGGCCGCCGGGTGGTCGAAGTTGTGGTGCAGCAACTCGGCCTCGCTGCGCCAGTCCACGTCGCGGTAATAGCTGTCCTGCTCGATCAGGGTGATGCGATCCGCTCCCACCTCGTCCACGATGGCGCGGGCCACCGTGGTCTTGCCCGACCCGGTGCCCCCCGCGACCCCGAGGATGCAGGGCTTGAGCTTCAACGCCGAGAGGAGGGGGTCCAGCAGGGGCGCGGTCTCGATCATGAGGGGGCTCCCGTCGAATTGAGGGGGGATTCTATCTCTGGCGCCCTATCTCTGGCACTGGGGACAGAAATAGGTGCTCCGGTTCGACTGGACGATCCGCCGCACGGGCCGGCCGCACGCCCGGCAGGGCTCCCCCGCGCGGTCGTAGACCGACAGCGAGACCTGGAAATAACCGCTGTTCCCCTCCCCGTCCGCGAAATCGTTCAAGGTCGTCCCGCCCTGCTCGATGGCCTGCCGGAGCACCGCCATGGCCGATTCCGCCACCCGCTCCCAGCGCGCCCGGGAGATCCGCGACACGGACCGCGCCGGGTGGACGCCCGCCCGGTAGAGGGTCTCGGAGGCGTAGATGTTGCCCACGCCCACGACCACGCCGGCGTCCATGAGGAAGACCTTGACCGGCCCTCGCCGCCCCGCCGCCGCCCGGGCCAGGGTGTCGCCCGAGAATCCCGGCTCCAGGGGCTCGACGCCGAGATGGGCGAAGTGCGGGTCCGCCGCCATCTCCGCCGTGCGCACGGCGAAGACCAGCCCGAACCGCCGGGGGTCGCGCAGGCGCAGCCGCCGGCCGGAACGCAGGTGGAAGGCCACGTGCTCGTGGAGCTCCGGCGGGGCGCCGCCAGGAACGAGCGTCAGTTGGCCGCTCATGCCGAGATGGACCACCACGGTCCAACCGCTTTCCAAGTCGATCAGCAGGTACTTCGACCGCCGCCTGAGGCCCAGGACCTCCCGGCCCTTGGCGGCCCGCCGCAGGCGCGCCGTGTCGACCGGCTCCCGCAGCGCGGGATTCGTCACCACCACGCGCTCGATCCGGTCCCCCACCAGATGGGGGAGGAGGCTCCGGCGCAGGACTTCGACCTCGGGAAGCTCCGGCATGGGGGGAGATTGTATTTTGGATTTGCGATTTTGGATTTTGGATTCAGGAAGACGGCGAAGGGAGCTTGACAGGCTCCCGCTCTTTGGCGTAAAACAGGCGCAACATGATTCCCCAGGTCACTCTCCCGTTCCTCCTGGTCCTGTCCCCGGCCCTTCATCCGGATTCCGAAGCGGCGATGGAGCGCAGGCTCCGCAAGGCGATCCTCCGGCATGAGCCGGTCTCCCTCGGCACGGCGGCGGTCCCCTACGAACCCGCGGCCGGACGGGAGGCGAGCGTCCTGGCCCTCCTGCTCAAGGAAGAGGGGTTCGAGGTCTCCATCACCACGGCCACACCGCGCATCCTTCGGGAGATCGACCTGCTGGTGGATCTCGACCGGCGGCATTCGGTCACCGTGCGGATGATCGTCCCCGACAGCGAGGATCCGGCGCCCCGGATGCAGGCGGTGCGCACGCTGGCCGCGGAGGGGATCGCGGCGAGCCTCCTTTTGCCGATCGCGGACCGTGAGCTGCTGGAAATGGCTTGGGAGGCGGGGGCTTTGGACGTGGAGATCGACGTCAGCTCGATGAAGCGGGCCGAGAAGGCTCCCCTGCTCGAAGACTTCCGGCGCCTGCGGCTGGAACACGGGTTTCCGCGCGGCGTGCCCGGACGCGGCTGAGATCCCACCGCCCGGCGGCCGGCGGGAAGGATGCTGGCACACTAGACAAGCGGTACGAGCCCGGCGGCAACGGCGGGGCGGGCTGCGGTAAGAGAGGGGAGTGACGGACGAAGCTTCGTGCGTCATTCCCCTCTCTTACTTGCGGCTGCCCTCTCTTGGGCGGGCTCTCCCCTTTCCTGGGCGGCTTCTCCCCTCCCTTGGGCGGTCACTCCCCTCTCTTGGTCCGGTTCTCCCCTCTCTTACCCGGGATTCCCCTCCCTTCCTCCGGTTCCGCCCAAGAGAGGGGAGAGCCCGCCCAAGCGGGGGCGGAAGCCGCCGAGGAAAGGGGAATGGCGCGCGAAGAGAGGGGAATCGCCGCCCAGGAGAGGGAGCGCGCGGAAAAGAGCTACACGTCCGCCGCGACCGCTTCCAGCGACAGGCTGCGGCACCTCTCGATCACGGCCCGCAGCAGCCACCGTCCCGGATTCTGCCGGTCCCATGGCTTGCTGATCAGCAGGCCGCAGGTTTCCTCCAGGATCTGGCGCGCCTGGATCTCGGAGATCCCGTAGGCGGCGAAGATCTCCTCGAGGACGGGCCGGAGGCGGATGAGAAGGTCGGCGCTGGTTTCTTGCATGAGGGACATAGAGACATACCCCTTCTACAAGATAAGGTTCTCCGAGGGGGCAAAAAGGGGACAACGAGTCTTACAGGATGTTTACGGCCGGCGTCCGGCCTGGCTCAGGCGGGTCACGAAGCGGGCGAGGGCCACGTCGGCCTCGCCGCTCTCGCCCTTGATCTGCAGCTCGGTCTCCAGCAGGTCGGAGGGGAGCCGCGCCAGGAACGGCTCGGGTATGCGGCAGGCCGCGAGATAGGCCCGGTGGAGACGGAAGGGGTGGAGCCCGGCGAGCGGGTTCTTGCCGCCCGTGGGGATCTCGGACTGCAGGGCCGGGGCGTGGCTGTTCTTGAAACGGCCGTAGTTGGACTCGTTGGCGCTCACCCGCGCCACCTTCATCATGCCGCGCACGGCCACGAGCTGCCGGCAGAAGGACGCGAGCAGGGAGAAGAAGGAGAGCCGGGCCGCCAGAGGGTCCTCGGCCGCGGAGATCAGCCGGTGGAGGCGGTCCAGGGCCTCGCCGCCCCGGCCGGCCGCGATGGCGTCCAGGAGCTGCCAGACATCCTCCTCCCCGCGGTCCTCCACCGTCTGCTCCACGAGCCTGCGGTCGATCTTTCCCTCGGCCCCCAAGAGATTGGCGAGCTTCCGGTACTCTCCCGCCAGCCGGGCCGTGGAGTCGGCCTCGACTCCGCCCGTGCCCCGTCCCTGCCGGTCGCTCTCCTGGCGCAGCGTGCGGCGGGCAAGCTCCGAAAGGGCGTCCGAGGTGATGGCCACCCCCGTCTGCCTCTCCAGCTCCTTGGCCAGCGGCTCGAGCCCCTGCCAGCTCCCCCGGTCGGACTCGACCTTCCCCAACCCCAGCACGGCGCCCCGCTCTTCCAGCAGGCGGACGACCGGGTGGTCCGCGGCCACGGCGCCTTCGGCCAGCACCAGGGCATGCCCCGGGGGCAGTCCCCCGCGCACCACCTCCGCCAGCTCCGAGAGATCCCCCTGCCCCGTGCCTTGGAGCTCCTCCCGGCGGGCGGCTTCGAGGAGGCCGGCCAGGCCTGACCGCAGCTCCTCCACCTGCTTCTTCGTCCGTGCGCGTCCGCCGCTCCGCTTCGCCTTGCCCCCTTCGAGCACCCAGGCCGGCAGGCCGGCCACCGCGCTCTCGGGAGCACCCGCGTAGGGATCGAGATCGAAGAGGTGGAGCGCCTGGAGGAGGCGCGAGGCCGCCTGACGCTCGCGGCCCGAGAGGGAACGGTCTCCGCCACTCCCCGGCCCCGACATGGGCACGACCTCCGCCGCGTCGTCAATCAGGTCGCCCGCGGCGCTGCGGTCCGCGAGCACGGCCGAGTCCAGGGCCAGCACGACCTTGCCGGCGGCGAACAGGGAGTAGGTGCGGAGATCCTGGAGGAGGGGGCCGAGCGATGCTGGATGGCGATGCACTTCGGGAGCAACACCCGCGGTCCGGGCCAGGGTCTCGGCGATCCGCAACGCGGCCGGCTCGGCCAGCACGAGATCGCCATGGACCAGGCAGACCTGGGGAGGTTGCCCGCTCTTGCTCAGCTTGGCGAGGAAGGTGTCGATGGCATCGGCCATAGAGATCGATCATGCCTGTAGGGGCGGCCCCACGTGGCCGCCCTGGGTGGGGGACCTGCCCAAACGCCCAGGGCGGCCACGTGGGGCCGCCCCTACAGAAAACCGTCGTCTATTTTGACAGGACTAGGAAGCTTCGACCTCCAGGAGGCCCTTCTCGGCCAGCTCCTGGCAGTCGATGCAGAAACGCGCCCAAGGCACCGCCTCGAGCCGCAGGACGTTGATGGTCTGCCCGCAGTTCGCGCACCGGCCGTAACCGCCGTCGTCCATCCGCCGCAAGGCGTTCTCGATCTGGAGCAGCGTCCCCCGCTCGGCGTCCGACAGGGAGAACATCAGCTCCCGGTTGTAGGCGTTGTTGGCGCGATCCACGATGTCTTCGGTCCCGTCATCAGTGGATTCCTGCCCTGCCCGGAGATCCTGCTTGTACATGTTGAGGATCTCGTCCCGCTGGCTCTGCAGTCTCACCTTCAGAGCGTCGTAAAGGTCCTGGGGCACCTCGGCGGCGGCCGGCTTGGCCTTCTCTGTTCTGGCCACGCTTGCTTCTCCTTTCACAGGCACTCAAAAAAAAGTTCCCTATGATACAGCCTTCCGCCGTCACAGGGGCTCGCGATGATAGCTCATTCCGGCTTCAATCGAGAGCGCGCGGAAGAGTTGTTCGTATAGCACGACACGTGCCAGCTCGTGGGAGAGGGTCAGGGGACCCAGGGAGAGGACCGCCCGGGCCGCGTCCAGCACCGCGTGGTCGAGGCCCAGGTCCGAGCCGATCAGGAAGGCCACGGGATGCGCCCACTCCTCCTTTAGACGCGCGAGACGCTCGGCAAACAGCTCGGAGGTGAGTTTCTCCCCCGGCTGTCCAGGGCGAAGGTCCAGGCCGGCACCGGCAGCGCGGCCAGCAGCGCCTGCCCCTCGGCCTTGAGGCGCTGCGGGTCGTCCGCCGCGGCCCGGGCGCGCACGGGCACGTCGCGCACCGCCGCCAGGCGCGCGATGCGCTTCCGGTAGGACTCGCAGATCTCTTCCCAGTTGGAGCGTTGGTGGCGTCCGGCCCAGAGGACGACGAGCTCTCTCCCCATTCTTCGTGACGGGTATCAGCCGACCGCGGTCTCGTCGAGATCCTGGTGAGCGTGGCCCACCAGGTAGCTCTCCCACTCGTCGAAGTAGGCGAGCGAGCGCAGGTCGCGCATCCGGTCGAGGAAAACCACGCCGTTCAGATGATCGTACTCGTGCTGGACGACGCGGGCCTCGAACCCCGAGGCTGCGTAGTCGAGCGGCCGGCCCTCGCGGTCCAACCCCTGGACGCGCACGGTGGGATGGCGCGGCACGAGCCCCCGGAGCTCGGGGATCGAGAGGCACCCCTCCCAGTCGTAGACCACCTCCCGGACCTGTGGCGTGATCAGGGGATTGATCACCACGTGGAGCGGGATCTCGGGGGGGCCGGCAGCCTGGTAGACGAAGATCTGGACCTCTTCGCCGAGTTGAGGCGCCGCGATGCCCACCCCATGCGCGTCGCGCATGGTCTCGACCATGTCGTCGATCAGGCTCTGGATCTCCGGGTCCGCGATGCGGGCCGGAGGGACGGGCTGCGCCGGGCTGCGCAGAGCGGGATGGCCGAGACGGACGATAGGTCGGACGGGCATGGGACTCCTTATCTTCGCCCGATTATACAGTGATAAGCTCCAAGGCCATGTCGAGAGGCACCGGCAGATCGCTCCCGAGCCACCGCGGCCGGCGAGTCGCCAAGCGCCTGCTGCTGGCCGGTGCGGCCGTGGGCATTCCGGTGGTGGCGGCCGCCCTGCTGCGCCGCCGGGCCGAGCCCCCGTCGCCCCCCCGCTGGGGCCGTGCCCACCGCTACGCGGGACGCTGGAGCGAGGTGGTCTTCCAGGAGTTGGGCAGCGGACCGCCCGTCCTGCTTCTCCACTCCTTCGGTCCCGGCTATGGAGGCGGGCAGTGGCGGGCCGTGGCGGAGATCCTGGCCGAGCGCCACTCTGTCTACGTCCCGGACCTCCCAGGCTGGGGGCGCACCCGGGGCGGCGCCGGACTCCAGCGGCCCGACCGCTATCTGAACCTGATCGAGGACTTCCTGGCCGGCGTGGTGCGCGAGAAGGCCGTCGTGGTGGCGTCCGGGCTGGCGGCGGCCTACGCCGTGCAGGCTGCCGTGGACCACCCCAACCGGGTGCGAGCCCTGGCCCTGGTCTCTCCCCTGGGACTGGGTGAGGACGGTGACGATCCCGCTCGCGGTAAGGTCAGCACCTTCGTCTCGACTCTCCTCAGCCTTCCTCTCGTGGACGCGCCCGTGCTCGACCTGCTGACCGGCCGCGCGGCCCTGGAGCACCACCTGCGCCGCGAGGTCTACGCCGCCCCCGAAAGGGTGGACGCGGCCCTCCTGGAGCACCACTACCGGGCGAGCCACGCCCCCCAGGCCCGTGCCGCCCTCGCCGCCTACCTCCGCGGGGATCTCTGGCATGACGTCTCCGGGGAGTTGGAAGGTCTGCGCACTCCCGTCTGGATCGCCTGGGGAAGGCAGTCCAAGAACCCGCCGGTCGAGAACGCCGACCTCTGGCTCCGCCGGCTCCCCGACGCCGAAATCGACATCTTCGAAGGCGCCGGAGCCCTGCCGCAGGCGGAGTCGCCGACGCTGTTCTGCCGGGCGCTGGAACGGTTCCTGGCGCGGGTGCCGGAGTGAGGCGATAGCTTCCGGCGGCCCGTCCCAGCACTACAGAGCCCGTCAGGGTTGATCCGTGTCCATCTGGCGTGTAGAATCACCCTTAAGGATGGAACATAATATGGCAATTAGCGACGTATCCCGGCCGAACTCCCACGGAGCTATACTTCCCGACGGGAGTACAACCATGGCCAACCGGGTCGGAGAAAAGGGCCAAGTCGTCATTGACAAGCAGCTCCGGGACGCTCTGGGAGTCCAGCCGGGCTTTGTCGCTGTTCAAACCTTGGTGGACGATCACGTGGAGATCCGCTTCTACCCTCCGGAGCATAACCGCTCTTTGAAGGGGGTCTTTAAAAAGTACGTGACTCGCTCGATCTCCACTGAGGAGCTGCGGGAGGCCCGGGAGAAAGCATGGGGTGAGGCTTGGAGAGAGAGGAGCGAAGATCGTTGAACGGTTCGGATGCACCGGCTTTCCTCGACACCAATTACCTCATTCGGTACTTCACGTGCGACCCGCCCGAGATGGCGGACCAAGCGGCTCTTGTCATTGACAGCGAGGAGCCGCTCATCCTCAGTGAATACGTCATCCTGGAAAGTGCCCATGTCCTCAGCTCGGTTTACAAGATTTCCCGCCAAGAGATCGTGGAAGTACTGATCGATCTGGTTCAGAGACCGAGCATCCTCCTTCCCGTCCTTCCCAAACCACGGGTCCTGGCGGCGCTGGATCTCTGCCGTGGTTCCAAGCGCTACTCCTTCACGGACGCCTTCCTCTGGGCTCAGGCGCTCGAAGCGGGAACCGACAGTCGTGTCTATACCTTCGACGACCGCTTCCCGACTCAAGGCATAACGATCCTCCGTCCCCGGCCCTGACGACTCCGCTACAATACGTCTTCTTTGCCGCTCCCCGTCCCGGGGGAAGCGCGGCCCGCGAGGTTTTCCTGATGAGCGAGAAGCGATTTCCCGACGTTCCGGGCGGATACCCGTTCCCCCAGCTCGAGCAGGAGGTGCTGGCGGAGTGGAAGAGCCGGAGCGTCTTCGAGAAGACCCTGGAGAAGCCGGCTCCCAAGGGGGAGTTCGTCTTCTTCGAGGGACCGCCCACAGCCAACAACGTGCCCCATATCGGCCACGTCGTGACCCGCGTGGTGAAGGACGCCTTCCCCCGCTACCGCACCATGCGCGGCCATCACGTGGCCCGCAAGGCGGGGTGGGACACCCACGGCCTCCCCGTCGAGATCGAGGTCGAGAAGCGCCTCGGCTTCTCCGGCAAGCAGCAGATCGAGGCCTACGGCATCGCCGAGTTCAACAAGGCCTGCCTGGAGAGCGTCCACGTCTACGAACGGCAGTGGCGCGCCATGACCGAACGCATCGGCTACTGGGTGGACCTCGACAACGCCTACCTGACCTACAAGAACGAGTACGTCGAGTCCGTCTGGTGGGCACTCTCGGAGCTCGCCGCGCGCGGACTCTTGAACGAAGGCTACAAGATCCAGCCCTACTGCGCCCGCTGCGGCACCACCCTCTCCAGCCACGAGGTGGCCCAGAACTACAAGGACGCGGACGATCCCTCCATCTGGACGCTGTTCCACGCCCGGCCCGGCCAGTCGGTCCGGACGGTGACTGCGGGCGAAGGCGAGTCCTGGGAGATCCCCGAGAGCTTCTATCTGGTCGCCTGGACCACGACGCCCTGGACCACCCTGGCCAACGTGGGCCTCGCCGTACATCCGGACCTGATCTACAAGGTCGTGGAGCATCCCGGCAAGCCGGGAGACCTGATCCTCCTGGGCGAGGATCTCGGCACGGCCGTGCCCCTGGTGATCGAGGAGGAGGGCAAGCGCCGGCAGATCGACCTGCGCGAGGCTCCGGCCCTCGTCCAGCTCCGCGGCCGGGACCTGGAAGGGATCCTCTACGACCGGCTCTTCACCTTCTTCGAGCCCGACGTTCCGGGCAAGGTAGTGCTGGGCGACTACGTGACGGCCACGGACGGCACCGGCCTCGTCCACACGGCGCCCCCCTTCGGCGAGGACGACTACCAGACGGGCAGCCGCTACGGCCTGCCCATGATCTTCTCCGTCGACGGCGAGGGGAAGATGGTCCCCGGCACCGGGGCCTTCGCCGGCCTATGGTTCAAGGACGCGGACCCCAAGATCATCCAGGACCTGAAGTCCCGCGGCCTGATGCTCCACAACGACCGCTACCGCCACAGCTACCCCTTCTGCTGGCGGTGCGACCGGCCGCTCCTCTACTACGCCACCACGAGCTGGTTCATCCGCACCACGGAGAAGAAGGACGAGCTGGTGGCGAAGAACAGGGAGATCGACTGGCACCCGCCGCATATCGGAGAAGGCCGGTTTGGCAACTGGCTGGAGAACGTGGTGGACTGGGCTCTCTCGCGCCGCCGCTACTGGGGCACGCCGCTCCCCATCTGGCGCTGCAGCGAGTGCGAGCACCAGAAGGTGATCGGCTCCTACGAGGAGCTGTTCGCCGTCTCGGGCCGCGAGAAGCCAGAGAACCTCTACGACCCCGAGCAGTTCAACCCGCACCGGCCCTACGTGGACGAGATCGCCTGGCCCTGTCCACAATGTGGGGACAACCGGCAGAAGGGAACGATGAGGCGGGTCGAGGAGGTCATCGACGCCTGGTTCGATTCCGGCGCCATGCCCTTCGCCCAGCACCACTACCCGTTCGAGAACCGCGAGCTGATCGACAGCCGCATCCAGTATCCCGCCGACCTCATCTCCGAGGCGGTGGACCAGACCCGCGGCTGGTTCTACACCCTCCACGCCCTGGGCGTGCTGCTCTTCGACTCGGTGGCCTACAAGACCTGCATCGTGCTCGGCCACATCAACGACGAGCAGGGGAGGAAGATGTCGAAGCGCCTGGGCAACGTGGTGGAGCCCATGGGCGTGATCGCGGAGACCGGGGCGGACGCCCTGCGCTGGTACTTCTGCATCAACAACCCCGAGGTGCCCTCGCGCTTCTCGGCCCGTCTGGTGCGCGAGGCGGCCCAGGGATTCCTGCTGCCGCTGTGGAACGCGCTGTCGTTCTTCACCATCTACGCGAACCTGGACGGCTGGCGGCCGGGCAAGGGTGACCCGGTGCTGGCTTTCGACGAGCGGCCGGCCCTCGACCGCTGGGTCCTCCTCCGCCTGGGACGGCTCGTGGCCGACGCCACGGCGCGGCTGGACACCTATGACCTGACGGGCGCGGCCCGGGGCGTCGAGGAGCTCCTGGACGACCTGACCAACTGGTACATCCGCCGGAGCCGCAACCGCTTCTGGGCGCCCAACGGCAACGAAGAAGGGGCTGCAGACAAGGCCAGCGCCTACGAGACCCTCTACGAGGTGCTCACCACGCTCGCCCGGCTCGTGGCGCCCTTCACGCCGTTCGTGGCCGAGGTGCTCCACCGGCACCTCGTGCGCAGCCAGCGGCCGGACGCCCTGGAGAGCGTGCACCTGGAGGACTGGCCGGAGCCGGTCGCGGGCCGGGCCGGCGAGGCCCTGGAGAAGGGCATGGCCGCCGTGCAGCGCATCGTGGGCCTGGGCCACGCGGCCCGCAACCTCCACTCGCTCAAGACCCGGCAGCCGCTCCCGGCGGTCACCCTGGTGACGGCGGATGAGTCCCTGCCCGCCCTGGTCGAGCCCTACCTCGACATCCTGAAGGACGAGCTGAACGTCAAGGAGGTGCGCTGGGCCGCGGACCGCACGGTCTACGTGCACCACGAGGTCAAGCCCATCTTTCCCAAGACCGGCCCCCGTTTTGGAAAAAGAATGCCGGAGGTCAAGAAGGCCCTCGACTCGGCGGACGGCGACGCCCTGGCCGCGGAGCTGGAGAAGACGGGAAAAATCACCATCCAGATCTCGGACGGCCCCGCGGACCTGTCGGCCGAGGAGGTCGAAGTCCGGCTCGTGGAGCGCGAGGGCACGGCCACCCAGGGAGACCGCGAGTTGCTCGTGGCCCTGGAAACGGCCCTGACGCCGGAGCTGGAGGCCGAGGGCCTGGCCCGCGAGCTCGTCCACTGGGTGCAGCAGGCCCGAAAGAAAGAGGATCTCGACTATGCGGACCGCATCCGGGTCACCTGCGAGGTCCCCTCCGAGATGAAGGCCGCCGCGGACGTCCACCTCGACTGGATCAAGGGCGAGACCCTGGCCGTCGCGCTCGACGTATCCGTGGGGTCCGCGGCCGAGCCGGCCATCCGGATCGAGAAGGTCTAAGTTTCCATTGAGAGAAAGGATCGGGAGAGAGAATGGCGGGAATCTTCAAAGCCTATGACGTCCGGGGCCTCGTCCCCCAACAGCTCGACGAGGAGATCGCGCGCAAGATCGGCCTCGCTTTTCAGTTCGTGCTCGACGAGGAGGACCGCGCGAACGGCAATACCGTCGTGGTGAGCCGCGACATGCGCTCGCACAGCCCCGGGCTGGAGCGCGCCCTCATCGACGGCCTCACCGCCGCCGGGCTCGACGTGGTCGAGATCGGCCTGTCCACCACGCCCATGAACTACTTCGCCATCAGCCACCTGAAGACGGCCGGCGGCGCGCAGGTCACGGCCAGCCACAACCCGGCCCAGTACAACGGCCTGAAGTTCAGCCGCCACGAGGCCCGGCCCGTCTCGGGCGACCACGGCATCGCCCTCCTGGAGGAGAAGGTCAAATCCGGTGACCTGCCCGTGGCCGCGAAGCCCGGGACGGTCACCCAGGCCAATGTCTTCGAGGACTACACACGGCACATCCTCTCCTTCCTGCGAGGTGCCGAAGGCGAGGGCAAGCGCCTCAGGGTGGTGGCGGACGCCGCCAATGGGATGGGGACGATCGACCGGCCCATCCTGGAGGCCATGAACATCGAGCTCATCCCCCTCTACTTCGAGCTCGACGGCACCTTCCCCAACCACGAGGCCAACCCGCTCAAGGAGGAGAACCTCCACGACCTGATGCGGGCCGTGCGCGAGCACGGGGCCGACCTGGGCGTCTCCTTCGACGGCGACTCCGACCGCGCCGCCTTCATCGACGAGAAGGGCCGGTCCATCGGCAGCGACCTGATGACCGGCCTGGTGGCGGGCGAGCTCCTGAAGCGCGAGCCCGGCAAGGCCGTGGTCTACGACCTGCGCTCCTCGCGGGCCGTGGCCGAGTACATCGAGGAGAACGGTGGCGTCCCCGTGCGCGAGCGGGTGGGCCACTCCTTCATCAAGGCCACCCTGAGGAAGCGGAACGGCATCTTCGGCGGCGAGCTGGCCGGCCACTACTATTGGCGCGACCACTCCTACGCCGACGCCCCGCTGCTCACCCTGGTGGAGGTGCTGAACCTCCTGCGGTCGAGCGGCAAGACCCTCTCCCAGCTGGTGGCGCCGCTGCAGCGCTACTCCAAGAGCCCGGAGATCAACTTCGAGGTGGAAGACAAGCAGGGGAAGATGGACGAGCTCGCCCAGCGCTACGCCGGCGCCCAGATCGACTACCTGGACGGCATCACGATCAGCTACCCCGACTGGTGGGCGAACGTCCGCCCCTCGAACACGGAGCCCTTCCTGCGCCTGGTGCTGGAGGCCAAGACGCCGGAGGAGCTGGAGAGCCGGAAGAAGGAGCTGATCGGGATCCTGGGCGAGCCGGCGGAGTAGTTCCCAAGGAAAAGCGCCCCGCCCGGAAACCCGGATGGGGCGCTCCTATCTCAGACGGCGCTGGCGCCTCAGTCCCTGGACATCGCCGACGCCCGCAGCAGGTAGTACAGCAGGGTCATCAGCGTCGAGACCACGGCCGCCACGTAGGTCATCGCGGCCGCGTTCAGGACCTTGTCCATCCCCTCGCGCTCCTGGGCCAGGACGATGCCGTTCTCCAAGGCCAGCCGCTTGGCCCGCGCCGTGGCGTCAAACTCCACCGGCAGCGTCACGACCTGGAACAGCAGCACGGCCGAGAACAGCACGGCGCCGAGGTAGATCAGGTTCGGTGACTGGAAGATCGCGCCGGCGATCATCACGATGTAGCCTCCGCTGGAGCCGATGTTCGCCGTCGGCACCAGGGCCGAGCGCAGCCACATGGGCTTGTAGCTCTGCGCGTGCTGGATGGCGTGGCCCGCCTCGTGGCAGGCGACGCCCACCGCCGCCACCGAATTGGACGCGTAGGTGGCCTCGGACAAGGCCAGCGTCTTGTTGACCGGGTTGTAGTGGTCGGACAGGAAGCCGTGCGTCGGCACCACCTGTACGTCGGTGATCCCCGCGCCGCGCAGCATCTCCTGGGCCGCTTGGGCGCCGGTCAATCCCCGTAGCGTCCGTACCTTCGAGTACTTCTTGAACGTCGAATGCGTGCGCCAGCTCGCCCAGAGCGACAGCGCCAGAGCGGGGAGGACGAAGAGGAGGTACGTTGGGTCAAAGTACATGGTTTTTTCCCTTTCCGCTCCTTAAAACAGAGGACATCCACGTCGTAATTCCGCCTTGATACAGTCCCCCGTTAAGGAGGATTCTATGCCAAACATCGCCATCGTTACCGGCGGGAGCCGGGGGATCGGGAGAGGGGTCGCGGAGGCCCTGCTTGGAGAAGGCTGGCGGGTCCGCTTCTGCAGCCGCAGCCAGGAGTCGGTCGAAACGGCCCAGAAGGAGCTGCGGGAACGCTTCGGGGACGGGGTCTCCGGGCGGGCCGTGGACGTGCGGGATCAAGGGGCCGTGGACGGCTTCGTCGAGGAGACGCTCCGGGAGGAGGGGCGGATCGACTGCCTGGTGAACAACGCCGGCCTGGGGATCTTCGGGGCGGTCGACGAGCTGACGGGCGACCAGTGGCGGGAGACGATCGAGACCAACCTCTCGGGATGCTTCTACTTCCTCCGGGCCGTGGCCCCGGCCATGAAGCGCCAGGGTTCGGGGTGGATCTTCAACATCGCCTCGCTGGCTGGCAAGAACCCTTTCGCGGGCGGCGGCGCCTACAACGCCAGCAAGTTCGGGCTGATCGGCCTGTCGGAGGCCGCCATGCTCGACCTGCGCCCCCACGGCGTACGGGTCGCGTCCATCCTGCCGGGCAGCGTGGACACGGGCTTCTCCCTCCAGAGAAGACATCAGGACCGGAGCTGGATGCTGAAGCCGGCGGACATCGCCGCGATGGTGCTCCACCTGCTCACCTACCCGCCCCACGCCCTGCCAAGCCTGGTGGAGATGCGGCCGGCGAAGCCGCCGAAGTAGCCCCTGGGAGGGCCTAAATGATCTGGTAGACCGCCGCCGCCTTGAGGATCTCGGGCCCGGCGGGAAGCGGGGCCTGGGGATCCTCTTCGAGCGTGACAAGCACGCCCTTGGTACCGGCCGGCATGGTCTTCGAGCTCAGCTCCATGGGCTCGCCGGGCTTGGCCGTGAAGGAACCGCCGCTCACGGGACCCTGATCGGCCAGGAACCAGAGCTTGTAGGCCTGCCCGTTCTCGGCGGGCCGGAGCCCGTCGAGCGCCATATACCAGTGCTGGTGGTCCGAGGCCACGAACAGGATACCCCGAGCGTGGGGCTGAAGCGGCGGCTCGCCCACGGCGCGCATGGGGCTCACCTCGACGGCCGGCGAGGTGACGAGCGTGAACTTCTCCTGGAGACTGAGCCGGGCGGACTCGATCCGCCGGGCCTCGGCCACCGCCTGATCGGCGCGGGTGCGCTCCGTATCGAGCTGCTGCTCGAGCTGGGCGATCGTCTGGCGCTGCTCTCCCAACTGGAGATAGAGCCAGGCGGAGAGGCCGAGCAGGGCGAGGGCCAGGGTCGCCGCCAGGGCGAGCGGCCACGGGCTGCGCTTGCGGCGCGGGACCGGTCCCTGGACGGGACGCTGGACGCGCATCTCCTGGGAAGGCGCCGGGGACGGACGCGGCGGGACCGCCGCGGTGATTGAGGGTGAGGGTGCGGGTGCGGGTACAGGTGCGGGAGTAGCCGCGATGGCCGCAGGGATGGCGGCAGCCCGGGCTGCCAGCTCGGGAGCGGGCTGGGTCTCGTCGCCCTGGATGAGGGACATGAGACGCGTGCGCACCTCGGGAGAGGGCTCTACCGGGTCGAGCTCGAAGGGCATCAAGCCGAGCACCTCGGTGTAGAGCCGCGTCAGCGTCTCGGACTCGGAGATCTCGTCCGGGCGGGACGCGCCGCCGGGCGAGTCGCTCCACCTCTCCAGCGACTCGAGGGCCGCCAGGATGGTCAGATCTTCCGAATGGGTTTCCGCGTTGCTCACAGTAGTTGCCGGATCTCGTCGCGCAAGGCGCCGCGTAGTTTTTTCATGGCCAGGAGCGTCCGCGTCTTGACCGTCCCCAATGGCAGGTCTGCTTTCGCCGCGATCTCGCTCTGGCTGAGGCCCTCGTAGAACGCCAGCTCAAGGACCTGCCTCTGCTCCGGCGGGAGCTTGTCCAACTCGTTTCGGACTCGATCCCGCCTTTCTTGGATAAATACGGCTTCCACCCCCTCAGGGGATGCATGCTCGACCGGATTCTCTTGAATTGCCGTCTCATGGGTGCGTTCCACCACCTTGCGCGTGCGGAGCCGGTCGATGGCCCGGCTGCGGGTGATGAGGATCAGCCAGGTGGAGACGGACGAGCGCCCCGCGTCGTAGCGGGCGGCGTTGTTCCAGACGTGGAGGAAGACTTCCTGGAGGACCTCCTCCGCGTCGGAGAGGCCACCCAGGATGCGCTTGCCGAGCGCCAGCAGAGTAGGAGCGTAGCGGCCATAGAGCGCTCCCAGGGCTTCCGGCTGACGGTCTGCGATCAGGCGCAGCAAGGCCGCGTCGTTCATGGAGTCCAGGGTGCTCTGTTGAGAGATAGGGTTCATGCCTGGTGTCGAGAGCCCTCGACGACAGGGTGCCTAGGATAGCATGAAGCTCTTCCAGGCTCCCGTATCAACCCCATATTCGGACCGGAAAGGAAAAAGAGCGCATGAACGAGACCTCGAACCGCACTTCCGGACCGCGCCAGCCGGCGATCCGCGTGGTCCTGATGCCCAAGGACACGAACGCCCTGGGCACCATCTTCGGCGGCATCATCCTCTCCTACATCGACCAGGCGGGCGCGGTCGAAGCCCACCACCACGTCCCCCTCCCCGGCCGGCTGGTGACGGTGGCCATGCGGGAGGTCGTCTTCCACTCCCCTGTCTTCGTGGGCGACCTGGTGAGCTTCTTCACGGAGACCCTGCGCGTGGGCCGCACCTCGGTCACGGTGAAGGTGACCGTCGAAGCCGAGCGGAGCACCGGCTCGGGCCGGGTCAAGGTCACCGAGGCCGAGGTGGTCTACGTCCACGTGGACCGGAACAACCAGCCGGTGCCCATCGAAGAGGCCAAGGCAGCGGCGGCCGCCTCTTGACGGTCCGTGCGTCCATGTCAGTCCGTGACCGTCCATGTCAGGGCTCGAACGGCTCGTAGCAACGCCGGCAGCGGGCCTCATAGGACTCGTTGTCGCCCACCTGGAGCTGCTCGCCGCCCCCGGCCATGCGCTGGCTGTAGTGGGCAGGCGCCCCGCAGCGCATGCAGACCGCGTGGACCTTGTCCACGTACTCGGCGAGGGCCAGGATCATCGGCATCGGGCCGAAGGGGCGGCGCAGGTAGTCGAGGTCGAGCCCGGCCACGATCACCCGCACGCCGGAGTCGGCCAGCTCGCAGACCAGCTCCACCAGCCCGTTGTCGAAGAACTGGGCCTCGTCGATCCCCACCACCTGGACGCCGGGGAGGAGCTTCTGCCGGATGTCGCAGCTGCAGGTGACGCTCACGGCTTCGAGCTCGCGCTTGTCGCGGGTGATCAGGCGCTGGGGGTCGTGACGGGTGTCGGCCACGGGCTTGAAGACCTGGACGGTCTGGCGGGCGATGGCCGCGCGGCGCAGCCGGCGCACCAGCTCCTCGCTCTTGCCGGAGAACATGCCTCCGCTGATGGCTTCGATGCGCCCCTCGCGGGAACGCTCTCCGATACTTTCCAGAAGATTCACGGCGCCGGAAAATCTAGCAGCCGCCGCGCCCCGGCGCCAGCCCCCCCGAGTCTGCTACCATGGACCATTCCATGACCAAGAAGCATTCCGGCAAGCGGATTTTCAGTTACGACGAAGCTCTGTCCACCTTTCCCCTGGTGCGGGATCTCACGGCGGCCGCCGTGCGCCAGATCGAGGCCCTGACCAACAATGTCGGCAGCCGCGAGGAGATGGACTCCCGCAGCGACGAGCTCGACGAGGCCCGCGACCGCATCGTCCGCGCCTGGGCCCGGGAGATCACCTCGATCGGCTGCGAGGTCAAGGGCGTCTTGCTGGTGGACTGGGACAGCGGCGACGGCTACTACTGCTGGCGCTTCCCCGAGCAGGCCATCAGCTTCTTCCACACCTACGACGAAGGCTTCGAAGGGCGAATCCCCATCAACTGATCCCCTCAGGGGGCCCCCTCCTCCGCCACCTTCCGGCGGAGGTCCGCGATCCACTCCTCGGCTTCCCGGCGGCGGGCCGCGCCCAGGGCCGCTCCCCGCGGCGTGCGGTAGCGCTCAGCCGGAGGGCCGGGATCGAGTTGGGCGAGGGCACGGGCCAAGGCCGTCCGCTTCTTGCCGGCGGCCATCAGCCGCTCGACGACGGCGAGGATCCCCGCCGATTCGAGCAGCAGGGCGTCGTGGAGCAGCTCTTCCTCAGGGCCGCGCGGGTCCTCGCGGAACCGCCCGAGCCCCGCGCGCGCCCGCCGGGTCAGATCCTCCGGGAGGTCGAGCCCGCGCAGGAAGAGGTCGAGCCGCCCCCCGGCCGCGAGCGAGCCCAGCCGGTCCGCGGCACCGTGGAAGAGGAGCACCAGCTCCAGCAGATCCTCGTCCACCTCGACCCCTTCCTGAAGCGCGGCGAGGCGGAGGCGCAGCCGGTCCACGCGGTCGAACGTCTGGACGCCGTCCAGCCCGGCGTACAGCGGCTTGACGAACTGCTCGATCCGCTGGCGCGCCTCCGGGGTCACCGGCGGCTGACCTCCGCGTAGAGCCGCTCCAGCCGCTCGGGGGTCAGGTCGCGGAGGCTCTCCACCACCACGTCCGCCTCGCTCAGACGGCCGGCCGGATAGGTGTGGGCCACGCCGAGGGTCGGGAACCCGACATCCGCCGCCGCGGTGAGGCCGGCCGGGCTGTCTTCCACGGCGAGCACCTCGTGGGGATGGAGCAGGCGCTCCGGCAGGGGCGGCTGCGAGTTCAGGGCCTCCAGCGCCCGCAGGTATCCCTCGGGGTCGGGCTTGCTCTCCTCCACGTCCTCGGCCGTCACCAGCACCTTGAAGCGGTCCAGGAGGCCGGCCTGCCGCAGCGCCCCCTCGACCTCCTCGCGCAGGGCGCCGCTCACCACGCCCAGCATCGTGCCCCGGGCGGCCAGGCTCCGCACCAGCTCGACGGCGCCGGGGAAGAAGGGGTAGCCGCCGCGGCGGATGCGCTCCTGGTAGTAGCTCGCCTTGCGGGCGATCAGCCGCATCAGCCGGGGGACCGTGGCCGGCTCTCCGGCCTCCCCGAGCACGGCCGCGAAGCAGGCGCGGTCGTCCAGCCCCAGGTAGCGGGCGTAGTAGTCCTCGGCGGACAGGGAGATCCCCTCCTCGGCGAGCACCCGCTGGAACATCTCCAGGTGGATCGGCTCGTCGTCCACCAGGACGCCGTTGAAGTCGAAGAGGATGGCCCGCAGCACGTCCGGGATCATATCCCGGCGGGGCGGGCCGAATTGACATCCCCCGGCACCGCCGCTATTGTGGAAATGCTCCGGGCTCCGTCCCGGTTGAAGGAGTCATGATGGAAAACACCGAGCAGGTCCAGAGCCAGCCGATCGAGTCCCAGCCGCCCCAGGAGGATTTCCCGATCACCCTGACCAAGAAGGCGGCGGACATGGTCAAGATCACCCGCGATCAGGAGGGGATCGATGCCTCCCACGGTCTCCGGATCGCCGTGCGCGGCGGCGGATGCAGCGGCTTCGAATACGCCCTCGACTTCGAGAGCGAGGCGCGGGAGAACGACTGGGTCTACGAGCAGAGCGGTCTCACGATCTACGTGGACGCCGTGAGCGCCCGGTATCTGCAGGGGACGAACATCGACTACGTCCTCGGCTCGACCGGAGCGGGGTTCAAGTTCAACAACCCCAACGCCGCGGGCACCTGCGGCTGCGGCTCCTCGTTCGCCGTGTAGAAGACTGAACCACCGCCAAGTGGAATGAAAGGGCAGAGAGGCCGGGGGGGGAACCCTCCGGCCTTTCGCTGTTTTCAGGTCAACCCAGGGGAGCCAGCGGCAGCTCGCGGACTTCAGCCGTGCTGCCGTCCGGCAGGTCGAGCCGGGTCCCGGGCTCGGCCCCGCGCCGGTGGAGGATGGCGAGACCGGCCGGCCGGCCCAGGACAACGGATTCCGCGACCGTCGTGACCGTCCCCACCTCGCGCCCCTCGAAGAGGAGGGGCGTGCCGGGTGCGGGCGCCTTCTCGAAGACGAGGCCCCGGAGCGTCTTCTGCACCCCGCCGCGGTAGTGGATGCGGGCCACCACCTCCTGGCCGAGATAGCACCCCTTGGTGTAGCTCACCGCCTCCTCGGCGCCCGTCTCCTGGGGGAAGTTCTCGGCACCGAAATCGCGCCCGAAGCGGGGAATGCCCGCCTCGACGCGCAGGATCTCCAGGGCCTCGGCGCCCACCGGCTCGACGCCCGGGACCTCCAGGAGCTGCTCGGAGAGGGGGCCGGCGATCGAGGCCGAGACCCAGAGCATCCAGGCCTCCGCGCCCATCCGGCCCGCGCGCTGGAGCTCGACCTCGGTGCCATGGACCATGGAGCGCCGGTGCCGCCAGTCGCCCGGCGGCGGCAGCTCGGTACCCTCGGCATGGCCCAGGGCCTCCGTGGCCCGGGGTCCCAGGAGGCAGAGCGGCGTCATGTCCGCGAGCCCCCGCACCTCGACCCGGTCGGCCAGGATGTACTTCCTGAGATGGTTGGCGATCGCCTCCTCCTGGCCCTCGCCGACCAGCAGCCAGAGCCGGTCCTCCTGGGCCAGTATCACGGCGTCGGAAAGGATTCCGCCTTTGGGGTTGGTGAAGAAGCCGTACGCGCCCTCGCCGGAAGCGAGGCTCTGGACGTCGCAGGTGACGTAGGCGTTGAGGAAGCGGAGCCGGTCGGCGCCGAGGATCTCGAGCCGCCCTGCCCAGGAGAGATCGGCGAGACCGCAACCCTCGCGCAGGGCGCGGTACTGCTTGGCAAGCGGATTGGCAAGCGTCGTCATGGCCTCAGTCTACAATTCCCAGCCATGAGCGAGACCGTCCCCTTCACCCTGGAAACCGGCTCCGGCACCCTGCACGGGCTCGTGGACCTGCCGGACCTCCCCGGCGAGCGCCCTACGGTGGTGATCTGCCACGGCTTCAAGGGCTTCATGGAGTGGGGGTTCTTCCCCTACCTGGCGGCCCTGCTGGCGGAGCGGGGGTTCGTGGCCGTGCGCTTCAACCTCTCGGGCACGGGCATGCGGCCGGGGGATGAGCTGGTGACAGACCCGGACGCCTTCCGCGACAACACCTACCGCCGGGAGCTGGCGGACCTGCTGGCCGTCCTGGAAGCCACCGGCGAGACCCTCTTGCCTGGCCGGGTGGACCGCAATCGGATCGGCCTCTTCGGCCACAGCCGGGGAGGGGGGAATGCGATCCTCGCCGCCGCCCGCTCGCCCTGGAAGGAGAGGCTGCGCGCCCTGGTCACCTGGGCGTCCATTGCCACCGTGGACCGCTTCAGCCCGGAGCAGAAGGAGGAGTGGCGGCGCCAGGGCGAGATGCCGGCCGTGAACGCCCGCACCGGCCAGCGGCTGGCCCTCGGGCCGGGACTGCTCGCCGAAATGGAGGAGCCGGCGCCCGATCTCGACATCCTCGCGGCCGCCGGAGCCCGCCGCGCCCCTTGGCTGATCGTCCACGGCGCCGAAGACGAAAGCGTCCCTGCCGATGAAGGCCAACGCCTCGCCGGACACGCAGCCGGAGAAAAAGAGCTCCTGGTGATCCCGGGGGCCAGCCATACCTTCGGCAGCCGCCATCCGTTCGCCGGCCCCACGCCCCAACTCGTCCAAGCGCTCAATGCTACCCAGCGCTGGTACCGGTCCCACCTGTAGTTCCGCCTTCCCAGAATCTCCAAAAATCCAGAACATTTTCTTGTCCTGGATTTCCGCCCTCCGGCAACCTTAATTAATGAAGGTCTGGGGGGAATTGGCAGACCTACTTTGGGGAGGAATGACATGGCGGACGATCA
This sequence comes from uncultured Acidobacteriota bacterium, assembly GCA_963832495.1. Classification (GTDB taxonomy): domain Bacteria; phylum Acidobacteriota; class Thermoanaerobaculia; order Multivoradales; family UBA5704; genus DATARR01. The sequence continues at coordinate 908,019 of CAWHUF010000011.1, forward strand.
CTTCTCGCGCGAGAGCGTACTGCGTTTTCTACAATCCGAGCTTCTCCAAGGATGAAAACCGGAACTTTGTTCGGCATTTGTTGCGGCAGTGCCCGGAGTGCTCCCGGCTGGTCCAGGAGATGTCTCAAAGGCAAGACTTCCGATTTCTGATCCGGGATCTCGAGGACTCGGCTTTACGATGCGATCCAGATCCCTACAAGCGAATCCTTCGAAGGACGTTCCGAACCATCGGGCAGGAGGCTAGGGGACGGCCCAGCGCAGAAGAGGCCGGCTTCCGCCACAGCCGGGCGAGCTTGGGATAGCATCCCTTCCAACAGGAGGATGCCATGGACCCGCACTTCGATGGGGTGATCTTCAAGACTCACGCCGGGGAGTTGATCCGCCGCATAAGCCGGCCCTTCCCGCCGTTCTGCGTGGTAGACGCGCGCTGGCGCGGTGAATACGAGGAGGGGCACATTCCGGGCGCGTTCCCGGCCGGCCCCGACGGCCTCGCCGCTCTGCCGCCGGGAACCACGGAGCACACCGAGCTCTTCGTGGTCGGCAGCGGCCCGGAGGAGCCGGCCATGCGCCGGGTGAGCCTCGCCCTGCGCCGCCTGGGTGCCCGCCGCGTCGTCGAGTTGACCGGCGGCATGGTGGAGTGGAAACTGGCTGGCGGCCCCATTGAGACTGGCGCCGCCCCGGCCCGGGCCGCCTAGCTTCAAGGGGATCAGGCCAGCCAGTCCACGGCGCCGGGGGCGGCAAAGAGGTCGGGCACGACCCAGTCGGCCCCGGCCGCGCGGAGCTTTTCCGCGGGCGTGCGGCCGGTCGCAACGGCGAGGCAGGGAATGCCGTGGGCGCGGGCGCAGGAGACGTCATGGACGCTGTCGCCCACGATCAGCGTCTCGGCGGGCTCGAAGCGGCGGCCCATGGCCCGCTCTGCCCGGTCGAGGGCCACGGGCGGCAGCTCCGAGCGGTCGACGCCGTCGCAGCCGAAGGCCCCGAAGCCGAAGAACCGGTTGAGGTCGAAGCGCGAGAGCTTGGTCCGCGCCCCCGGCTCCCAGTTGCCGGTGAGCAGGGCGAGCACCAGGTCCTCACGCGCCGCGAGCCTCGCCAGCGTCTCCTCCACCCCGGGCAGGAGGCGCATGTGCCGCCGGTCGAGCGCTCCGGACAGCCGCTCGATGTACAGCTCCCGCATCCGCGGCAGCTTCTCCCAGGCATCCCGTTCCGGGACGCCCGCCGCCCTCATCAGGTCGAGGACGATGCTGGGGTCTGTCCGCCCGGCGAAGTCATACCCCTCCACGTCGCCCGCCGTGCCGAAGACCTCGACCAGGGCCGAGGCGAAGAAAGGCCGCACCTGGGGACCGCAGTCGAGGAGGGTGCCATCGATGTCGAAGAGGACCAGCTTCATCGCCATTTCGGGGGCTTCTTCGTTTCCAGGAAAGTGGCGATGCCGTGCTTGCAGTCGTCCGTGGCGCGGGCCGCGGCATTGACCTCGGCCGCCAGGGTCATGGCCTCGCCCAACGGCTTGCCGATGACGTCGAGCAGCAGGCGCTTGGTGCGGGCGATGGACTCGGAGCTGCCCGTCTCCAGGATCTGCGCCGCCAGCGCCTCGCCCGCCGTCCGCAGGTCTCCCGCGGCCCCGGCAGGTACCACGCGGTTCGCGAGGCCGATCTCCAGAGCCTTGCGGGCGTCCAAGAGCTGGGGATTGAGCAGCAGCTCGCGGATGTCCGAGCCCTTGAGGCGCAGAGGAAGATAGGTGGCGACGAGCGCCGCCACGAAGCCGATGCGCACCTCGCTGTAGAGGAACTTCGCGTCCTCGGCGGCCACCACGAAGTCGTGGGCCGTGGCGAGGCCACAGCCGCCCGCCACGCAGGCGCCGTGGACGAGGGCGATCGTCAACGCGTCCTGCCGCAGCACGGAGTCGAAGAGATCCCGCAGGCGCAGCGAGTCCTGGAGGTTCTCCTCGTGCCCGGCGTCGCGCAGCGAGCGCAGGTGCTCCAGGTCCGCGCCGGCCGAGAAGTTCTTACCAGTCCCGGAGAGCAGGATGGCCCGCACCCCCTCCCCGCGCCAGTCGCGGCTGTAGAGCTCCGTGATCTCCCCGATCATGGCCGGCGAGAGGGCGTTGGCCCGTTCCGGGTCGTTCAGGGTGACCCAGAGGAGGTCCCCTTGCCTCAGGACTTCAATCCGCGCGCCCATAGTCCGGCCACAGCTCCTCGGGGAGATCGACCAGCATCTCCAGCAGGCCCTGGGCGTGGGTCTTGCCCTGGGCGTCGTTCTTCAGGCTCTCGGTGCCGCCACCCCCCAGCGAGTCGTGGAGGATGAAGTTGAGGGCCAGGAGGTTCGGCAGCTCGAAGCGCTCCACCGGGCCGCGGCAGACCTTCCGGAAGTGCTCCTTCACGCGCTCGGCCGTGACCTCCCGCCGCAGCACCTCGTAGATCTCGGGCGAGCTGGCGATCAGGCCCACGTTCGAGGCATCCCCCTTGTCGCCCGAGCGGGCGTGGGCGATCTCGTCCAGTCGGATCATCATGATCTTTCCTTTATTCGGGAGGAGCTTCCGGACAGAAGAGAAGCGATCAGCGCGGCGGTGCCCGTCAATAGGAAGGCCGCTGCGAGAAGGTAGACGGTGCGGGGCGATGTGGCCGCCGGGGTGTAGATCCTGGGGAAGACGGCGCGGAACCCCAGGTCCAGGATCTCGTGATGTCTCGACTCCAGCCACGCGAACGCCGCGAGCCCAAGGCCCAGGACCGCTGCCAGGACGCCCAGGAGGCGCGGGCGCCGGAGGCCCGCGGACAGTCCCCGATGGAGCGCCACCACCCAGACCGTCCCCACCACCAGGGCCCAGAGGGCGAAGGCCGTGCGGTCCGCGACGGCGCTGTAGATGAATCCCAGGAGCAGGATGGGCAGGAGCCCGCCGAGGAGGCCGCCGTACCATCCGAGGACACCAAGGACGAGCGGCCGCTCCTCGCTCACACCTCCTCCACGTTGACCTCGATGCGGCTCTCGACCTCCTCGCGGGCCAGGAGCGCAGGCCAGTAGGCCACGATCTCCTGCGGCTTGGGCCGGCCGCCGGCAAAGCCCGTCACCCCGGGAGGGCCGGCGGTCACGAGCGGCGCGATCTCCTTGCCGAAACGCTCCACCTTGGCCGCTTCCGGGTGCCGCACGCCGAGCCGCAGAACGACCTCGGGCAGATCCTCGGGCTCATCGAAGACCCCAGGCAGGCAGGCGCCCGTGCCGAGGAGCTCCGTCTCGCGGTCCTCGGGCGCGAAGACGACGCCCGCCCGCTCCAGCCGCTTCCAGACGATCTCGGCCGCGAGCTCCGCCTTCTCCACCGCCCGCGGCCCGGAGAGCGTGATCTGCCCCGAAGCCTTGTAGCCGGCCAGGTAAGAGGCCGAGACCTTGAGGAACGGCGTGTTCGGCCGCCCTTCGATCCCGGAGACCTCCACCCGGTCTTTGCCCTCCTGGCGCACGCGGATGGAAGTGAAGTCAGCCGTCACGTCCGGCGTGATGTAGCCCACGGGATCGCCCATCTCGTAGACGAGCTGCTCGGAGACCGTGTCGACCGTCACCATCCCTCCGGTCCCCTCGTGCTTGGTGACCACGAAGGTGCCGTCCTCCCGGGCCTCGACCAAGGGGTAGCCGACGTTCCAGAGGTCCGGCACCTCCCAGAAGCGGCTGAAGTTGCCGCCCGTGCACTGGGCGCCGCACTCGATGATGTGGCCGGCGATGGTGCCCGCGGCCATGCGGTTCCAGTCCGTCCAGCTCCAGCCGAACTCGTGGACCATGGGCGCGAGCGCCAGGGCCGTATCCGTGACGCGGCCGCAGAGCACGATGTGGGCGCCCTGGGCGAGGGCCTCCACCACGGGCCGGGCCCCGAGGTAGGCATTGGCGCTCATCACCTTGTCCACGAGGGGCGTCAGCGGCTCGCCCGTGTCCATGTTCTTCAGGGGGTGTCCGGCGTCGATCAGCTCCTTCAAACGCGGCAGGAGGTCGTCCCCCTCGACCACGCCCACCCGCAGGCCCTTGACGCCCATGTCCCGCGCCATCTCGAAGATGCGGTTGCGGCAGGCCCGCGGGTTCAGGCCGCCCGCGTTGGTGAGCACGCGCACGTTGCGGTCCACGAGCTCGGGGAGCACGCGGCGGATGAAGCCGATGAAGTCCGTGGCGTAGCCCAGCTTCGGGTTCTTCAGCTTCTGCCGCATCATGATCGACAGCGTCACCTCGGCGAGATAGTCCATGCCGATGTAGTCGATGGGGCCGCCGCGCAGCAGCTCCACGGGCGCGTCGACGTTGTCTCCCCAGAACCCCTGGCCGTTACCGATCCGGATCGTCTTCATAGAGGGCGGAAGATTAGCATGGGTGTAAGCTGGGGCCGTCAGGACTGCGGGCGGTCGGGAATTTGCATCAGAACCGTCCTGAGAGAGAGTGAAAGGAGAGGATGTCCTATGGCAAAAAATGGAAAGAAGAGGGACGAGGAGGCCGGGAGCGGCGCCGCCGAGGTCTCCCACGACCAGTTCCTTGAAGGTTTGAACGTGGACCTCGCCCATGAATACGGGGCGGTGATCCTGTACCGTACCTACGCCAGCCAGGTGCAGGGCCAGTGGCGCATGGAGCTGCGCCAGTTCTTCGAGGCCGAGATCCCCGACGAGCTTGGCCACGCCCAGATCCTAGCCGACAAGATCGTGGCCCTGGGCGGCACGCCCGTCACCACCCCCAGCAAGGTCAAGTCTGCGAAGGATGCCAAGGAGATGCTGAGGAACGCGCTGGAGGACGAGATCGAGACCATCCAGCGCTACGTCCTGCGCCGCAAGCAGGCCGAAGCCCTGGGCCACTACGGCCTCGCCGTGGAGTTCGACGACCTGATCCGCGACGAGACTACCCACCGGGATGAGATCCAGATGATCCTGAAGCGGTGGGATACGGGCTAGAAGCCCGCTTGTAGGGGCGGCTGCATGGCCGCCCCTACGTCTGCAGCACCCCCGTCTTGAACTCCGGGATCTCCGGGTTCATCGCCGCGCAGGCGAGCGAGCGCCCGATCACCTGGCGCGTCTCCGCCGGATCGATGATGGCGTCCACCCAGAGGCGGGCGGCGGCGTAGCGGGGGTCCATGGCGGCGGCGTAGCGGGCCTTGATCTCGTCGAGGAGCTGCTTCTTCTCCTCCTCCGACACGTCCGCGCCCCGGTTCTTGAGCTGGATCGAGAGGAGCGTCTTGCTCGCCTGATCGCCGCCCATGACCGAGATCGAGGCCGAGGGCCAGGCGTAGACGAAGCGCGGGCCGTAGGCCTTGCCGCACATGGCGTAGTTGCCCGCGCCGTAGGAGTTGCCCACGAAGAGGGTGATCTTGGGCACCGTCGAGTTGGCCACGGCGTTCACCATCTTGGCGCCGTCCTTGATGATGCCGCCCCGCTCGGCGCGGCTGCCCACCATGAAGCCGGTCACGTCCTGGAGGAAGAGGAGGGGGATCTTCTTCTGGTTGCACAGCTCGACGAAGCGCGCCCCCTTGTCCGCCGAATCCGAATAGATGACGCCGCCGATCTGCAGCTCGCGGTCCGCCGCGCCGGTGCCCGTTTTCCGGGGCACGATCGAGCGCTGGTTGGCCACGATCCCCACCGCCTGCCCCTCGATCCAGCCCGTGCCGCAGACCAGGGTCTGGCCGTAGGTGGCCTTGTACTCGTCGAGCTCGCTGCCGTCGAGCAGGCGGGCCAGCATCTCGTGGGCGTCGTAGGGACGGGAGCGGTCGATGGGCATCAGGCCGTACAGATCCTCGGCCGGATAGAGCGGCTCGACCGGATCGCGCCGGGCGAAGGGTGCGCGCTCTCCCTGGGCGATCTGGGCGAACTGGCTGCGGATCTTCTCCAGGCAGGCGGCGTCGTCGGGATGGCGGTGGTCCACCACGCCCGAGACGTCGCACTGGACGAGGGCGCCGCCCAGCTCCTCGTTGTCGATCTTCTCGCCGATGGCCGCCTGCACCAGGTGGGAGCCGGCGAGGAAGATCGAGCCCGTGCCCTCCACGATGTGGGACTCGTCGCTCATGATCGGCAGATAGGCGCCGCCGGCCACGCACGAGCCCATGATGGCCGCCATCTGGAACACCCCCTCGGCCGAAAGCCGGGCGTTGTTGTAGAAGGCCCGGCCGAAGTGCTCCTTGTCGGGGAAGATCTCGTCCTGGAGGGGCAGGAAGACGCCCGCCGAGTCGACCAGGTAGACGATGGGCAGCCGGTTCTCCAGGGCGATCTCCTGGGCGCGCAGGACCTTCTTGCAGGTCAGCGGGAACCAGGCGCCGGCCTTCACCGTGGCGTCGTTGGACACCACCACCACGTCCCGGCCGTGGATCTTGCCGATCCCCATGACCACCCCGGCCGCGGGCGCGCCGCCGTACTCCTGGTAGAAGCCGTCGGCCACCCAGAGCCCCAGCTCCAGGAACGGCGCTCCCGGATCGCACAGCGCCTCGACCCGCTCGCGGGCCGTCATCTTGCCCTGGGCGCGCTGCTTGTCCTGCGCCTTCAGGCCGCCGCCCAGGCGGATGCGGTCCTCCTGCTCGCGGATCTCCTCCGACCTTCCGCCGCCAATGCTCCGCCTGACGCTCGAACGCCTCATTCCGGTTGACCTTGCTCTCCAGGATCGCCACGAGTCCTCCCTCTGTCGAAACGCGGGGCATTATATGGGCTAGACAATATGGGCTAGGCAATATGGGCTAGCATCCTCGCATGAAGATCCGCCTCCTCGCCTTCGCCAGCGCCGGAGATGTCCTGGGGACCACCGAAATGGAGATCTGGAGATGCCCAGAGGCATCCGGGTCATTGATATCCGCGCACGGCTCGAGCGCCATTATCCCGCCACCATTCCTCTCTGGCCGCGGATGGCGATCGCCGTCAACGGCCGGGTCGCCTCCCTTGAAGTCGCTCTCCAGGACGGGGACGAGGTGGCCCTGCTCCCGCCCGTCTCAGGAGGCACCGAGGCGCACGCGGATCTCGTGGACGGCCCGATCGACACCGGCCAGGCCGTCGCCGCCGTCTCCGGTCCGGGACGTGGCGCCGTCGTGGTCTTCCTCGGCACGGTCCGGGACCACCACGCCAGCCGTCCCGTGGAGAAGCTCACCTACAGCGCCTACCGTCCCATGGCCCTGGAAGGATTGCGCCGGATCGTGGCCGACCTCGAAGCTGCCCATCAGGATCTGCGGGCGGCGATCGTCCACCGTCTAGGAGAGGTCCCCGTGGGAGAGGCTAGCGTGGTGATCGCCATCGGCTCCCCTCACCGCGCCGCCGCCTACGAGGCGAGCCGCACCGCCCTGGAGCGGCTCAAGGCGGAGATCCCCATCTGGAAGCGGGAGCACTACGCGGACGGCGAGGCGGCGTGGCGGGAGGAGGAGTCGTTGGTCAAGCTGGACAGTCGGCGTAAGCCTATTGCCCAGGCAGCGGCCGAACGCGAATCCGGTCATCGCTGACGACGGCGAAGAATCCGGACCATTCAATCCCGCTCTCCAAGGCAGCCAAGGCTCTCGCGTTGTCGATCTCCGGATCGGAACCCGAAAGGCGGAAAAGAATGACACCACTCGATGCAGGCAAGCCGAAGCGGTAGGCAAGCTCGCCGAAGTCCTTGTCGAAGGTGACCACGAGGCGGGATTCTTCTTGGGCGCGTGCCAGCACGTCCCGATCTCCCGCTCCTCGCATGGACTCCTTGACAGAGGCCACGTCGTGCCCTCGCCGACGCAGCTCCCGGATCAGAGGACCCGGGAAGTTCTCGTTCGCCAGAATGCGTAAGGAATTCATTCAGCCAGGGATGGCGTAGACCCGCTCCGAACGAAGCGTCTCACTGGCGTAAGCGAGACAGGCCTGGATGTCCTCCGCCGTAATGTGGTCGTACTGATCCAGGATCTGCTCCTTGGTGTAGCCACGCGCCAGCAGATCGATGACCAGCTCCACCGCGATCCGGGTCCCCTTGATCACGGGCTTGCCGACCAGGACACCAGGGTCCACTGCGATGCGCTCACGCCAGTCCATGGGATCTCTATGCTCCTACTCGAAGATCTCCGCCAGGACGATCTCCAGACCGGGGAAGAGAGGGCTCTTCAGGACATCCCCTCCCTCCGCGGACAGCTCGGCTGCGCGGCGAAAGCGGCCATCCCACAGGCGGTAGACTTCGACGGTCTCGAGCTCGGGATCGACGATCCAGTACTCCCGGACTCCGTACTTCTCATAGAGATGCCGCTTGGTGATGGAATCTGTCTTTTCAGTCCTCGGAGAGAGGACTTCCGCCACCAGATCCGGGGCACCCTGGATTTTGTCGCCTCCAGCGGCAAGGCTCATCCGGTCCTTGGCGAGAAACACCACGTCCGGCTGTACCACGTCGTTGTCGGAGAGCACTACGTCGACAGGCGCCGGCCAGACCCGGCCGAGCTTCCGGGCACGCACGAACCCACCCAGCTCCAGGAAGAGGTTTCCTACCGCCGTCTGATGCTTCAGGTTCGGGGCCGCCGTCACATAGTGCTCCCCGTCGATGAGCTCATGCCGTCTCCCATCCTCCGGAAAATAGAGGTAGTCCTCATAGGTGAGCTTCAGGGTACGGGCATCAGCTTTCATCGCAAATCATCCTAACATGGTCCCCAACTACCCCCCGCTCGCCGCCGCGATGAACGCGGCCACGTCCCGCTTGAGCTGCTCGCGGTCCACTTGGCGGACGTACATCATGTGCCCCGCCTCGTAGTACTTGGTGGTCACCCGCTCCTCGTAGCCGGGGTCGAAGGCGATGTGGTCGAAGGTGTACTCGGTGGCGAAGAAGGGGGTCGCCAGGTCGTAGTAGCCGTTGCCCACGAAGACCCTGAACGCGGGATTCTGGCTCATGGCCTGGCGCAGGTCCTCGGCCACGTTCACGAACTGGTTCTGGGCCTCGGCATAGCTCCAGGGACGAACACGGTCGGTCAGAATCTCGTAGGGGAGGTCGCTCTTGAAGCCGAGGTCCTGGCGCACGTAGTTGTTGAGCGCCCCGGTGTAGGGACCCTGGATGGCCGCGTAGCTGGGATCGAACTCGTACTCCTCGCCCGCCGCGTCGCGGTCGATCCCCGTGAAGCGGCTGTCGAGCCGGCCCACGGTGGTACGGCGGTCGCGCATCAGCTCCTTGACGAAGGCGTGGATCACCGGCCGCAGGTTCGTCCGCTTGACGTAGTCCACGGAGAGGCCCGTGTAGCGGGCGACCTTGGCCGCGGTGTCGTTCCAGCCCTGCTCCCCTAGGTCGTTGCCCTGCATCAGCGCCAGCGTGTACTCGCCCATGGCGAAGCGCTGGGCCTCCTCGACAGCCTTCTGAAGGCCGGCCGCCTGGAGGTCCTGCGGCAGGCGTTTGTGGTACCAGGCCGTGGCCGTGTAGGTGGGGAGGAAGAGCGGATACGGCAGGTCGTTGCCCACGCTGAAGCGGGCGGTCTGGAAGTTCAGGATCGAGGAGATCAGGATGGCGCCGTTCAGGTACATCCCGTGCTCCTGCTGGAGGAGGTTCGAGAGCCGTGCCGAGCGGGTGGTGCCGTAGCTTTCACCGGCCAGGAACTTGGGGCTCGACCAGCGGCCGTAGCGGGAGGTCCAGAGCCGGATGAGCTCGGCCACGGCCTCGGCATCTTCCTTGATGCCGTAGAAGCTCTTCGGGTCCTCCCCCTCGACGGCCCGGCTGTAGCCGGTCGTGACCGGGTCGATGAAGACGAGGTCCGTCACGTCGAGGAGCGACTCGCCGTTGTCCACCAGTCGGTAGGGCGGCGGCGCGACCTGCCCCACATCGCCCATCTCCACACGGCGAGGCCCGAAGGCGCCCAAGTGGAGCCAGACGGACGAGGAGCCCGGACCACCGTTGTAGGTGAAGGTGACGGGCCGCTTCCCGAGGTCGGTGATGCCGTCCCGGGTGTAGGCGATGAAAAAGATGTTGGCCCGGGGCCTGCCGTTCTCCTCGCGGAGCACGAGCGTACCGGCGTTCGCCGTGTAGCGGACCTCTTTGCCGCCGATGGTGGCCCGGTGCTGGGTCGCGACGACGTTGTCCATCACCTTCGACCACTCGGACTTGGGGAGCTTCTCCTCTTCCTTCTTCTTCATGCCCTCGTCCTCCATCCTCCCTGGCGGCTGGGCGGCGGCGGGGGTGAGGCAGAAGGCGAGGAGGGCGGTGGCGAGCCAGAGGGTCTTCTTGCGGGTCAATTTGATCTCCTTCGGTTCGCTGACTTGTCTAAAATCCCCAGGAGGATACTGAGCCGATCTTCAACCGCAGCCATCGTCCTAGGCGTAACAATCCCCCACCGTTCTGACAAGCGCTCTGTCGAGATCGACCGCACGTTCTCGCAGAGAATGGAGCTCTCAAGTTTGAGACCTCCTTCGGGTGGAGAGATCCGTATATGCGAGGAGACCGGCCGGATCTTGGAAGTGATCGGTACGACAACGACCAGTTCCGACGGTCCTTGGTTGAGGGTGTTTATTGAGACGACCAGGACAGGTCGCCTGCCCGCCTGCTCATGGCCGACTGCTGGATCCAAGTCTCCATACCAGACCTCACCTCGGGCAGGCAGGGTCATTTTGCCTTCTTGCTTTCAACGATTTGAGCAGTCCGAGTCTCTGGATCCCAGATCTCGTCGTCTGGCAGACCGTCCATCAGAGTCTTGTCCCAAAGGGCTCGTTCGGCCTTTTCGGCTTCCCAGGCCTCAGGATCCTTTCGCAAATCAGCGTAGAAGGCGTTGAGGCTTTCCATGTACCGCTGCCGCCGGTACTCCTCCACGGCTTTCTCCAGCACCGCCTGCATAGACTCGTGCTGAGCCTGCGCGATTTCCCGCAAGGTCTCCCGGGTGTGCTCGCTGACACGAACCATGGCGTCGCTCATCGCATAGACCTCCTGTCGACAATCCAGTATACAGAATAGCCGACAGAATTGTTATGGCGGCAGGAAGAACCTCAGTACCGCGGCACCGACGGATCCACCTCTTCACTCCACGCGTCGATCCCGCCCGCCAGGTTGATCGCCCGCGAGAAGCCCATCTGGCGCAGGAAGTTGACCGCCCGGGCCGAGCGCGCGCCGTGGTGGCAGTGGGCCACGATGGTGTCCGCCGGATCGAGCTCGCCCAGGCGGTCCTGGAGCTCTCCCAGGGGATCAGCTTCGCGCCCTCGATACGGCAGATCTCCCATTCCGGGGGATTGCGGACGTCGAGGATCGTCACCTGCCGGCCTTCGTCGAGCCACTGCTTGAGCTCGGAAACAGACATCTCGAAAGCGTGCTCCACCTTGTCCTCCTGGGGGTCGATCCCGCAGAACTGCTGGTAGTCGATCAGCTCCGTCTGCGTCGGGTGCTCCGAGCAGATGGGGCAATCCGGGCTCCTTCCGCAGCTTCAGCTCGCGGAACTTCATCTTGAGGGCGTCGAAGAGCACCAGCCGGCCGATCAGCGGATCGCCCGCGCCCACGATCAGCTTGATCACCTCGTTGGCCTGGAGCGAGCCGATGATGCCCGGCAGCACCCCCAGCACGCCGCCCTCGGCGCAGGAGGGGACGAGCCCCGGCGGCGGCGGCTCCGGGAACAGGCAGCGGTAGCAGGGCCCCCGCGCTCCCCAGAAGACCGAGACCTGCCCCTCGAAACGGAAGATCGAGCCGTAGACGTTCGGCTTGCCCAGCAGCACGCAGGCGTCGTTGACGAGGTAGCGGGTCGGGAAGTTGTCCGTGCCGTCCACGACGATGTCGTAGTCCTTGAACAGCTCCAGGGCGTTCGAGGAGTCGAGGCGCGTCTCGTGCGGGACGATCTCGATGTGCGGGATTGATGTCCGCGCAGCCGCTCGGCCGCGGCCTGGATCTTGGGCCGGCCTACGGAGGAGCGGCCGAAGAGCACCTGCCGGTGGAGGTTGCTCTCGTCCACCACGTCGAAGTCGACCATCCCCAGCGTGCCCACCCCGGCGGCGGCGAGGTAGAGCCCCAGCGGCGAGCCCAGGCCGCCGGCGCCGATCGTCAGCACCTTGGCCGCCTTGAGCTTGCTTCTGCCCCAGCGGTGCCGACCTCGGGCATGATCAGGTGCCGGCTGTAGTGGCGGATCTCGCGCCGGCGACAGCTCAGGCAGCTCTTCGGTGACCGCGGGGGTCTGCCCCTTCTCGAGCGCGCTCACACCGCCGGCGATCGAGGGGATGATCGAGAGCGTGTCCCCGCTCGACACCCGGGTGCCGTCCTTCTCGAGGTGGCGCACGTCCTCGTCGTTCAGGAAGAGGTTGACGAAGCTGCGCAGAGCCCCGTCGTCGGTGATAGAGGTGGCGCTGCAGCGACGGATGGCGGCGGACGAGGTCCTGCATGGCCTCGCCGACGGTCGCGCCCTCGACCTGGACCTCGCCCTGCTCCCCGGTGAAGCGGCGCAGCGGCGTGGGGATATGGATGGTGACGCTCATCACGTCCTCCTTATTGATCCCCTGAGGGGACACTCTCTTCCTCGAACCATTCGCGGTCGTCAGAGAGGCGCCAGCTCCGGGTCTCGGCCACCTTGCCGCTCTGCCACGGAGACGATCAGGTAGGAAAGCCCCGGCCACGCGTGCTCGCGGTCGAACTCGCTCGGCCGCGCCGGATGGTCCGGATGGGAATGGTAGTAGCCCACGACGTCGAGCCCCAGCGGCGCGCGCCTCCTTGTGCGCCGCGAGCACCGTCTCGGGATGGATCAGGATACCGGTTGTGCCGGCTGTCCTGCCGCTCGTTGTCCACCGAGAGGATGCGCTCGACGACGGTCGAGTCCGCCATCGGACCCTGCCGATCAGGAAGCCGCAGCACTCCTCGGGATAGCGTCGTCGCCGTGGCGGCCGATCGTCTGCAGGTCGGCGGGCGAGATGACGAGACGGCTGCATGCTCAAGCTTCCTCCCAGAAGCGGTCGGACAGGTACTTGTCCGCGCTGTCGCAGAGGACGGTGACGACCGCGCCCGCCTCCAGCCCGGATGCCACGTCGAGCGCCGCCGCCACGTTGGCGCCGGACGAGATGCCCACCAGCAGGCCGGCCTCGCGGGCCAGCCGCTTGACCATGGCGTACGCCCTCTCGGTCGGCGATCTCCCGCGCCTCGTCCGCCAGCGACGGGATCGTAGATCGGCGGCACGATGGCCGAGGCCATGTGCTTCATCCCTTCCAGGCCGTGGAACGGCGAGTCGGGCTCGACCGAGATCAGCCGGACTGCCGGGGCTCCTCTCGCGCAGAAACCGGCCCACACCCATGAAGGTGCCGCTCGTGCCGAGGCCGGTGACGAAGTGGGTGACCCGTCCCGCCGGTCTGCTCCCAGATCTCGGGCCCGGTCGTGCGGTAGTGGGCCCGCCAGTTCTCGGGGTTCGAGTACTGGTCGAGATAGGCCCAGCGCTCCGGCTCCTCGGCCACCAGCCGCCGCGCTTCGAGGATCGCGCCGTCGCTGCCCGCCATGCGGATCGGTCATCCGCAGCTCGGCGCCGTAGGCCCGGAGGATGCGCTTGCGCTCCGGGCTCGCGCTGTCCGGCAGGCAGAGGGTCACCGGGATGCCCCTTGGCCGCGCCGATCATGGCGTAGGCGATGCCCGTGTTGCCCGAGGTCGCGTCGAGCAGGCGCCGGCCGTCCGCGAACAGGCCCCGCCGCTCGGCGTCCTCGATCATGGCGAGCGCCGGCCGGTCCTTGACCGATCCCCCCGGATTGGCGTACTCGGCCTTGGCGTAGAGCCTGACCCCTGGCTTGCCTACAAGCCCGGAGAGATCGACGCAGCGGCGTGTCGCCGATCAGCTCCAGGATGCCGGCCGGCCGGCTGCGGATGGCAGGTTTCTCCAGGGCGAGAGGCATGGCTCGATCAAGCTAGCACATCGCCATGTATCCTTGCCCCTGGAGCGGCATCCAAGGAGGGAGAGGAGGCCCATGGACGACACCCCACATGACACCCCACATACTGGCAGCGACCGGGTCCCGCCGGGCCAGTACGTGACCAACAAGTGGCCCGTCCTCACCTATGGCCGCACGCCGTCGATCCAGCCGGAAAAGTGGACCCTGCGGATCTTCGGCCTCATTACCGGGGAGAATACGGGCGAGAAGACGTTCTCCTGGAAGGAATTCCAGTCCCTGCCCCGCATCCGCGTCACGGCCGATTTCCACTGCGTCACCCGCTTCTCCACTCTGGACAATGCCTGGGAAGGGGTGGCGGCCCGCGAAGTGATCCGGCACGTCCGGGTCGATCCCGAGGCCTCGCACGTCATGGTCCACTGCTACGGCGGGTACACGACCAACCTGCCGCTCGAAGACTTCCTCTCGGAAAGGTCCCTCCTGGTGGACCGCCATAACGGCAACCCCTTGCTGGTCGATCACGGCGGTCCCATGCGCCTCATCGTGCCCCACCTCTACGCCTGGAAGAGCGCCAAGTGGGTGAGCGGGATCGAGCTGATGAACGAGGACCGCCGGGGCTTCTGGGAAGAGAACGGGTACCACACCTACGGCGATCCCTGGCAGGAGGAGCGTTTCAGCTCCCAGGAGACGCAAAACGCTGCTCAGGTGAGGCGCCGGGCGAAGGAGTTGGGGATCGTGCCGGAGGAGTGATCGGAGCGAGTGGTCTGTCAACGCAGGATTGCGTAGGTCCGTAGGGTGCGCTGTGCGCACCAAGAACGGTTGTGGTGCGCACAGCGCACCTTACGCAGAACTGACCTGCTGGCGTAGCGCCCCTGGGAGCGCCGGCATCCCTGCCGGCCTACTAACTCCATTTTTGGACGTAGCCCTAGAATCCAGCCATGAAAGTCACTATCGGCAGTCCCCGCCTGGTTCACCCCGAGCAGGCGGTCGACTTCAAGAAAGACGTTGAGGTTCTCCCTTCTCCCTCGCCTCCCGGTGAGGACGGGAAGGAGGGATCGGGAGATCAGACCTCCGTACAGCCAACTCTCAAGGAGTTGCTCCTCGCCGACATGCCACGTGCCGAGATCCCGGTCCCTCCGCGCCGCCAGTGGCGTCGGCGGACGCCCAAGGCGCTCGAATAGGGCCCATGTATCTCCTCGACACCAACGTCAACTCGGAGCTGAGGAGACCCCGACCCCACGACAGAATCCGGTAAAAGCCGCCCAGATCGAGTCGTGAATCGACTAGGTGGCACAGACCTGGAAGGTCCTGCCGCTTGACGGCCGAAATGTCCGAGGCTTCACACCTTTTGGGATTGAGACTCTCAACGCTCCGAGGTGAGCGGCGGGACCGCGCGAACTGCGGTTTCCGTCCGCTCGACTGCTTGTGTTGGGCGCCATTTCCGTCGACCTCTATCGTTGCTGTAGAGAGTTCGGCGCCGACGTAATGCTTGCTTCAAGCAGTGCCTTAATCATCTCCGCCCGGCCGGTGCATCGCGGCACTCAGCAACAGCAGGCGCGCGCGCTCATGCCGCCCATGACGATCGTGTTCTTACCGATTACCGTGCCCTGCCCAGTGGCCGCGTTGAGCGAGAGCAATTCCCCCGCGGACGTGCCACCAAAAAACCTGCAGCAGTGGATCGCCAGCCCGTAGACGGTGCTGAAGCCCGTAGGGCCGATTACGGTCGCCGCACCGGTGTTGCGATTAATCTTCGCGAGCACTACGTTGGCTCCCTGATTCAGAGCACCGTACAACACGCCGTTGTCATCAAGCACAAGGTCGCCATCAGAGGTCATGCCGCCACCGAAGAGGCCGACCAACGTTGCGGCCCCAGTTACCGGGTTGATAGTGATGAGCTGACCGCCGTTGGTACCGGCATAAATCGTCCCTTCTTCTGAGACGGCGAGCCCGTTCGTGCTGAAGCTGAAGGGGGGGCCGATCCCCACAGCCGCGCCTGTATCGGGATTCAGCCGCACCAGTTGGGAAAAGGTGACCCCATATAGGGTCGGACCATGGAACGCGATGTCAGTGATCGAGGCCATTCCTGTAGGGCCTACGAGCCCGGCGGAACCGGTAGCCGGATCGACCGTATAAAGATTGCTGGCGAGATCGGTGACGTAAAGATGACTTCTCATGGGGATTCGATTCCTCCTTAACTATAATCGACTAATGGGAACCGGATTCCGGTCCCCAGACCTACCACCCTCGCGGTGGTAGCACCATTCGGCACATTTGTCTGCCTGAACGCCAACACCTGTAGAGTCGAACCAAACAGACTCACCCCCCATTACTCGGTCGCAGTTTCCATATCCGAGGAGGACGAGCCCACGAAGGCCGCCTGAGCTTTCCAGTACACTTCCAGGCCTTCCCACATGGAGCGCGAGAGCCGGTCCATATCCACCGGCTCGCGTCCGGCCAACAGCTTGTTCAGGCTGGATAGCAGGTTGTCGATGATATGCAGGATGGCCAGTATGATGGTGAGGACTTGGACAAGCTTGGTCTTGAGACGGAAGTGGGTGTTGAGGAACTCCAGAATCTGGGCGATGACCTTCTTGATCAGCTCCAAAATCAGCTTGATCCACTCAAGGACCGACCTGCGAGCCAGTGACTTATCACGGATGGCGGCCCTGGCCCCGGAAATAGCAACCTGGGCGCCACTAACGCGCCAGAATTGCTCAACATTTAGTTTCCCGTCACCTGGCAGATCCGTGAAAACCTCGCGGAACATCTCCTGGATGCCACCCGACTGCGCTGCCAGCGTATCTCGGAAAACTTTGGCTACGGCTTGGCGTTCTTGTTGACCGGACAACCCGAGCTCTTCGTCAATGGCTCCGGCGAACTCGTCGAGGAGTGCACCGAACTCACCCAGCCCCGATACGGAGGAGGGTTGGCCACCGTTAGTCGGTGGCTCTGTCGTGCCTGCACCACCAAGTTTCTCGCTCATGAAATCCTCCTTCTTTCTTCTGTGCCGATATCCAGCGGGTTGACGGCCAATTTATAGCTCACCCTCTTTGCTCTCTCGCCTGAATTGCTATATGGACAAGATCGCACGTAGATATTAGGCGGCTATATTGTTCATTCTTGCAACCTTCTTACCTTACGCTTATTCCTCCTCTTCGTCAACGCCGGTCGCACACGTGCGCAGCCATCCGAGTTGTTCCCACTTATCCTGACAGCCCTGCGCGTGGCGTATGTTTAGATTAGAGCCCTGTTGAGTCTTTCGAGCTCAGGTCGGATAAACCGTCAGCGGTATGAGCACAAAGAACTATTATCCGTATGGAAACTTGCCAGTAAGCACAGTGGGTGGAACCGCACCGGCTTCGTTCTTCGTGGGAGTGCGACTACCTGAATGAGAAATGCAACCCTTCCGCTCCGGGAGAGGGCAGGGGTGAGGGCCCCCGACGCCGTCAAGGGTGCAGTCTGACAAAAGTAGAAACTAACCCGGCACCGGGATCACCAGCGAAGCCACGATCGAAGCCGCCGTCAGCACCAGGCAGACCAGCGCCAGGACGAGGTCGTTGCCCCGCTCCGGCCGCCGGGGATCGACCAGCATGCTGGCCAGATAGCCGCCCGCGAAGCCGCCGAGGTGAGCCCAGTTGTCCACGCCCCGCATCAGGAACCCGAAGGCGATCATGAAGATGGCGTAGCTCCAGGCCTGCCTTCCCACAATGCTGCTGCCGGTGCGCCGGCCGTAGTGGACGAGGGCGCCGAGCAGGCCCAGGATGGGGGCCGAAGCGCCCACCGTAAAGATCGCGCCGCTGAAAAACGGCACGAGCAGCCCGATCGAGCTGCTGACGAAGAAGCCCACGATCGAGGAGACCGTGTAGATGACGACCATCCGGCCGGCGCCATAAAGCTCAGCCGCTGTAGGCGCCAGCAGCCGGATCCAGTAGAGATTGAACCCGATGTGCAGGAGGCCCGCGTGGAGCCAGCCGGCCGAGAGGACCGTCCACCAGCGCCCGTAGTGCCAGACCGGAACCCGGCCGGCCGCCCCGAACCGGAACAGGCTCTCCTGGCTGGGCATGCCGATCGAGAGGAGCCCTCCCATGCGGATCCCCCCAGGATCGACCACGAGCATGGCGATATAGAGGAACGCCGTGCCCACGATGACCGCCTCGACGAACCCCAGATCCTGGCCGAGCTTGCGGAACACGGCGGTGAGCCCCCACATGCCGGGGTTCTTGCGTCCGCAATTCCAACAGACGTCGTCGTTGACTCCGACCAGCTTGCCGCAGGACGGACAGAGGGTGGAGCCGGTCCGCTTGCGCTGGAACATGGCGGGTACTCTATCAGGGAGCTAGACCTGCATCGGCGGCTCCCGGCTGTCCGGATCGCGGCGGACCGGCTCGTCCTCGGGAGCTTCCGAGGGATCGTCCACGGGTGGCTGCTCCAGGGGGGAGTTGTCCGGATCGTCCAGAGGCTCGTCCCGCCTCGGCTGGTCGTCGGGCTCGCGGGGATCGCGGTCGCGGCGGGGGTCTTGAGGGTCCCAGGGACTGGCGATGAGCGGATCGGGCAAGGTCGATACCTCCTGGCCCCGGAGCTGAGCAAGGATCGGGCCGGACGGACGGGAGAAACCGGGGCTGAGCGGCGGACACCGACCCTCCAGCCGCTCGTGCGCGACCCCGTGCGGCCCGTGCGCGCCCCCGAGTTTCTGCCGCTGGCCCTCCTGCGGCGCGCGCATACCCTCGCGCGGCCCGTGCTCAGGGTCGCGCGCGAGCGGCTGGACCCCCAGCGCGGACGGCACGGGGGCGTGCGGCAGAAACCGGGGGTCGTGCACGGGCCGCGCGAGGGCGCGCATGAGCGGCTGGACCCCGCGCGGCAGCGGCTGGCGCCCGGGACCGGCCCCCTTCTTGCAGAGAGGGCACGCCATGGCCCCACCCCCCAGCTCCGAATGGCTCCTCCAGATCGTCTGGCTCGTGCTGCTGGCGATCCCCATCGCCTGCGTGGCGTGGACGGTGACGCACGAGGAGGTCTTCCGCGAGCCGCGCGAATACTGCGCCGAGAAGTCCAAGAACGCCCGCAGCCTCGCCGCGCGGAAGTTCTTCTACCTCTTCACCTGCGAGTACTGCTTCAGTCACTACGTGACAGTCTTCTTCCTGATCGTCACCCGCTACCGGCTGCTGCTCGACGACTGGCGGGGGTACCTGATCGCCTTCTTCGCCCTGGTGGCGGTCGCCAACGTCTACATGAGCTCCTTCGGCCGGCTGCGGCAGGAGGTCAAAACGGAGAAGCTGACGGCGGAGAAGAAGGAAATCGAGCTGGAGGAGGTGAAGTCGAACGGCGAGGCGGATCAGGGCTCCGAGGCCTCGTCCAGCTCCTCCACCTCGGCCAGGATCTCCAAGGCGCGTTCCGCGTCCTCGGGGTGAACCTCGACCCGGCTCATGGCGGCCGGCTCACCGGTGAGGAGGCTCACGGCGGGCAGGCGCTCTTCCAGGACGCAGGCGTCGATCCCCTCGGATTCCAGAAGGGTGCGGGCGAGATGGGCTTCCCAGGGGGTGGGGAAGCGGCCGACGGTGACCAGGGCCATGGGTTCCTCGACCTCCTCGAAGACGGGCTGGCTGTCGTCCTCGGTCACCAGGTAGAAGAGAGGCCGGCGGTTGCGCAGCAGATCGGCGGCGCGGTCCGCGTCCTCGGGGCGGACCTGGAGCCGCACACCCCCCAAGGTGTTCGTGAGAGCGCTGTAGAGACGGTGGAAGTGCTCGTCCGCGATGACCGAGTGGACGCCTTCGGCCTCCAGGCAGGCGCGGGCGAGCTGCGCCTCCCAGGAGGAGGAGAAGGTCTCGACCGTGACCAGCTTTTCCAGATCGTACTCAGGTTCCGACATTTACGCCACTTCTCAGAGAACGCCGCCGCTCCGGAGGAGGAATTCCAGCCCCACGAACAAGGCGCCGAAGAACAGCGCCGTGCCCAGAGCGGCCCACACCCCCGCCGCCCGTCCCCGCCAGCTCGCGGCGGCCAGATAGGCACCCACCACGCTGAACAGTGCAAACAGACAGAACAGCGTCAGGGGCAACCACATTTCGGAGGTCTGGGACATCATGGCATCCAGGAGCGAGAACGCTACGACATCTTACTCCGGCCGGGGCTCGCCGTTCACCGTGAAGTCGATGTACAGCTCTTCTTCGGCACAACAGTCGGTGAACCGCTTCCACTCTCCGGCCGGCACCCTGGCGGGCCGCTTGGGCAGGCCCCGGTCGACGCGGAGGACCCGGCCGCCGGTCTTCTCCTGGAGCCTCTTGAGCAGCGGCGGGAAGGGCATGTCCCAGCCCTTGGGACTGCCCCCCTTGGGCTTGTGGGCCATCTCCTCGTCCACGGGGATCATGGCGACCAGATCGGGATGGGCCATCAGCTCCAGTCCCTTTTCACGCAGGGTGGCGTTGTGGCTGGCGTGGTGCCCCACCTTATAGAGGACGGTGCGGCTCATGAGGTCCGTAATCGTCAGGGGGTGGTCCTTGTCCTCCCCCGGCCACTGGAGCTTGTGCCAGGAATTCCAGTTGCCCGCCTGGGCGTCGCCGGGGAAGAGGAGGACCTTGCCGCTGGGGACGAGCTCGATGGCCAGGGCCAGACTGGTGTTGTTGGTGTCGCTGTCGAGCTTCAGGGCCAAGCTGCCGGCCGAGCCCATCCAGTCCGACTCGATACGGCGCCATTCGAGGTCCTTCTCCGAGGGCTCGCCGGCGACGCCCTGGCTTGTTGGAAATCCATAATAGAGATCTTGGAAGAACGGGTCCTGTTTCGCGGCCTCGGGCGCGACCCGGAAGACCTTGTCGAAGGGGAAGGACAGCCGGACGACCTCCTTCTCCTCGGGGCTCATCCCGCGGTCACCCAGCTCTCCCGCCTTCTCCTGCGCGTGGAGCACGGCGGAGACGAAGGCCGTCTTCTCGTCGAGAGCCAGCCGAGCCTCGTAGGACTCCCCCTTGCGCGGATCGGAGCGCTTCAGGAAGTCGAGATCCTTCGGCGGACCGAGCACGTAGACCTTGGCTCCGGTGGTGCCGGGGATCCGGAGCGGCCCCTCGCCCGGAGTGCGGTAGCGCGGCGGCTTGCCGCGGCCGACCACATAGTCCATGGCGCGCTCGATGCCGGAAGGCCGGCCGTCCGCCCCCAGGACGCCGAAGAAGCCGAGGACCGAGTCGAGGCCGTCCGCCTTCCGGGTGGATTCGCTGTCGCCGGCCTCGCCTTTCGCCCGCAAGTGGCTCACCGTGGCGGTCAGGGCGCGCAGGGCCGCCGCCCGCTCGCGGCGCAGAGAGCGGGACGCCGGGTCTTCCAGATCCTCCGTCCAGGCCACCCAGACCTCGCCGATCTTCAGCTTGTCGAAGAGGTCGCGCGCCTGCTCGAAGCCGGAGAGGTGGTCCCAGTGCTCGTGGGTGGCCACGAGCACATCGATCCGGCCGCCGGTCGATTCCAGGATGTGCGCGGCGACCTCGCGGACCCTGTCGTTGCCGCCGGGCGTGCCGAGGAGCACTCCGCAGTCGATCAGCACGAAGCAGGGCCTCTTCTCCCGGGTTTTGCCCCCAGTTGGGGGGAAAGCCAGCAGGAAGCAGTCGCCGAGCCCCTGGCGGTACATGCGTACCGTGACGCCGGATTTCGGAGCTGCCATCGTGGGAGCAGGGGTCGCCATGGCGTTTCTCCTCGGGACGGTCACAGGGAGCGGTGCAGGAGCGCGAAGGGCTCGGCCTCGGCGCGGTTCCGGGGAT
The DNA here is from genome assembly GCA_963832495.1 of uncultured Acidobacteriota bacterium. Classification (GTDB taxonomy): domain Bacteria; phylum Acidobacteriota; class Thermoanaerobaculia; order Multivoradales; family UBA5704; genus DATARR01. Next base: position 929,488 of record CAWHUF010000011.1, read on the forward strand.
CGCCGAAGTAGGTGACCGCGAGCGAGCCGTCCGAGTCGCCGGCCACGTACTGGCGTTGGCGCTCCAGCCGGGCGGCGCTCGTGATCCCCTTGCCGATGCAGTAGCGGACCTCGCGGCTCTCCAGGTTGACGAGGACCGTGGCGCCGCCGCGAAACCAGAAGTCCTCCGGAGGCGGCGGCGAGAGCGTGCCGTCGTCGACCATGGCCTGGAGGTCGGCGTCGAGATAGCCGCGCCGCTTCTGCGTGACCTCGATCACCAGGTCGACGCGCGATTCGCCGTTGGGGGCGACGCGCCGGGCGGGCCGCACGGCATGGACCTCGAACTTGGGCAGGCCGTTCTCATCGCGTTCGATCGAGAGCGGAGCGTTCGCCTCCAGGGCGAGCCCGAGGGAGGGGCCGAGCGGACGGCCCAATTTCGCCAGCCAGTCGTGCACCTGCGCGGCACTCTTCTGAGCGGCTTTCCAGGCTTCTTTGCGGTCGGACGAAAGCGACCATTCGGGCTTGATGCTCTCCAGGTAACTGGCCTGGGGGAGCAGGCTCTGGAACCTGGGCAGATCCTCTGCGGTAGGGCCGGACCAGCAAAGGCTCTCGGCCGAGAGGCTGCGCACGCCCTTGGGATAGATGCCGCGGCGCCGGAAGGCCTCGATGATGGAGATCCGGTAGCGCCGTTCATCTTCCGGCACCAGGTCACGGTCCGCGGTGACCAGCGCCCGCAGGTAGTCGCCGAAGTCGATGTCCACGGGCGGGCAGTAGTCCAGGGCGCGGATGCACATGTTGAGGATCTGCGCGGAGGTGACGGCCGCCTCCTTGGCCATGCGTTCGACGAGGTCCGGGTGAATGGCCCCCTGGGGGAGCACGCCCGTGCCGCCCGTCGCGATGCGCAGCAGGTCGGCGATGCGCGACTTGTAGCTGGCGAGAAAGGCGTCGAACACCGCCGCCACCAGGATGGCCCCGCGGCCGTGAGCCTCGTGGGTGGTCTGGAGGTCGGCCGGCTCGGGCTTCTTGGGCAGCCACTGCCGGGTGTTGGGATCGACGGTCCCCAGGGCGTCGCGCAGGGCGCCGTAGCTGCCGATGGCTTGGCCGAACTGGTTCGCGAGCTCCGCCAGCAGGTTCTGCGAGGCAAGGTCCCCCCGGGTGCGGGCGATCTGGTGGCGCAGCACCTCGGGGAAGGAGAAGTGCTGGAACAGGGCCACCACGTCCGCGAACGCCTCGTGCAGGGCCAGGGCATCCTGGTTGCTGGGCTCGATGAAACGCCGGTGCAGGCCGTCGAGCAGGGCGTGGGTGGTCTCGTGGGCGATGATGTCGTGCGACAGGCAGGAGAAGACGGTGCCGCCCGGCAGGTTGTGCCCCGGGTCCGCGGTGGAAGCCGGGAAGTAGCCGAAGAGCAGGGCCTTCTTCTGGGGGCTGTAGTAGGCGTTGGCCTCGCGCAGGGCGTGGGGATAGATCCGCAGGCGCCGCACGAAGGCGTAGTCCTGCTCCGGCCCGGCCTCGGACCAGAAGACCCGGCGGCCGAGCGCCCGCTCGAAGTTGCGGATGGTGGTCATGGCCACCGCGTAGACCATCTGCTGGTGGAACTGCGGGTCCCCCTCGGCCGGGTCGAGGCCGTCCATGGCCAGGATGTCAGGATGGTTGAGATCGACGGGTGCGTAGCAGCACCCGCTCGCCGGATCGACGTCCACCACCTCCAGGTAGTCGCCCACCGGGCCATGCCCCAACTCCTCCCAGGGCACCTCCAGCGTCATCCGGTTGATGACAGCCGTGTCGAGCTGCCAGTTGAAGCTGGGATCGAAGGCGTAGACCCGCAGGCTGCGGGAGGAGGGTGGCCGCTTGGCGGGCGGCGGGATGCTGGAGGTCGGGAGCGGCACGGGTTGCCTCCTTTGCGGGCGGTTTCTTTAATTATAGAGCCCCGCCCGCCCGGACCCTCACCCCCCGGCCCCCTCTCCCGCCCCCTCCCTCCCACCCTCACCGGGAGAGGGGGAGCTCTCCACGACCGTTTAGTGCTTTGTAGGGCGCGCTGTGTGCACCTTCAACAGTCCTGGTGCACGGGCTGTTTCTTCTTGCTTTTCTCCCCCTCTCCCGGTGAGGGTGGGAGGGAGGGGGCGGGAGAGGGGGCCGGGGGGTGAGGGTCCGGGCGGGGGCCTACGCCTTGTAGAACTTTTCTCCCTTACGTCCCATCTCCCGCAGCAGCTCCGCCGGCTCGCAGCCGCTCGCCGTACTGGTCCGGCGTAGCGGTCCAGCGTCTCCACCACCCAGGCGAGGCCCGTGGCGGTCCGCCTCGCGCAGCAGGCCGCCGCGGAAGGGCGGGAACCCGAAGCCGAAGATGACGCCGATGTCCACGTCCGCCGGGTTGGTGATGATCCCCTCCTCCATGCAGCGGGCGGTCTCGTTGAGCATCTGGAGCCAGCAGCGCTCCACGATCTCCTGGTCGGAGATCGGCGTCGGCTTTCCAGCCGAGGAGCTGGTAGACGGCCGGGTCGACCGCGCTTCTGCCTTCTTCTCGTCTCTCATAGAGGTAGAAGCCGCGCTTCGCCTTCCGGCCGAGCCGCTTGTCGTCCGATCATCCGCTGGAAGACGGACGGCGGCGCCACGCGGTCGCCGAGGGCATCCTGCATCACCTCGCCGACGTGGGCGGCCACGTCGAGCCCCACCTCGTCGAGCAGGGCGAAGGGTCCCACCGGCCAGCCCCAGCGGGTCATGGCGCGGTCCACCTGCTCGATGCTCGCGCCCTCGGCCAGCATCCAGGCGGCCTCGTTGAGCATGGTGCCGAGCACGCGGCTGGTGAAGAAGCCGGGGCCGTCGCCCACCACGATCACCGTCTTGCCCATCTTCCGGCCCACCTCGACGGTGGTGGCGAGCGCCTCTTCCGAGGTGCCGGGGTGGCGGATGACCTCCAGGAGCGGCATCTTGGCCACGGGGCTGAAGAAGTGCATGCCCACCACGTTCTCCGGCCGGCGGCTCGCCTCGGCCAGCTTGCGCGATGGGGATCGACGAGGTGTTGGAGGCGAAGATGAGGCCCTCGCGGGCCCCGGCCTCGGTCTCGCGGATGACGTTCGTGCTTGATCTCCAGGTCCTCGAAGACCGCCTCGACCACGAAGTCCACGCGGCCGCAGCGCGTCATAGTCGACCGTGGGCAGGATGCGGCCCATGGCGTTCTTGGCCTCGGCCTCGGTCAGCCGGCGGCGCTTCACCAGCTCGCTGAACTGCTGCTGGCAGAAGCCGTAGCCGCGGCCCACGGACGGCGAGGTCCCGGTCCTTGAGGACGACCGGCAGGCCCTTGTAGGCGAGCACCTGGGCGATGCCGGCGCCCATGAAGCCGGCGCCCAGGACGCCCACCGTGCTCGACCGGCCGGGCCTTCTTCGGCGATCTTCGCCGCCCGGGCCTCGACCTCGTTCTTGGTGAAGAAGATGGAGATCAGGTTCTTGGCCGTGTCGGAGACCACCAGCTCGGAAAAGGCGCCGGCCTCGAGGTCCAGGGCGCGGCGGAGCGGCAGCTTCATCCCCTCGCGGACGATGTCGATCGCCACCAGCGGGCGCCGGGTAGTGGCCGCCGGTCTTCTCCATCACCCCGGCCCGGGCCTTCTCCCAGACCATGCGGGCCGCCGAGCGGCGTGCGGGAGAGGAGATCGCCGGCCCTTGAGGCGAGCGGCTTCTTCGGCGCCTTCTTCTTCCGCCGCCACCGCGCGCTCCCTGAGCACCCGCTCGGCCGCGGTCCGCAGGTCGGCGGGGTGGCAGGTGTCGTCCACCAGGCCCAGGCGCTTCGCCTTGCGGGCGTCCACCTGCTTGCTGGTGAGGATCAGGTCGAGGGCGTCGGGCACGCCGATCAGGCGCGGCAGGCGCTGCGTGCCGCCGAGGCCGGGGATGAGCCCGAGCTGCACCTCGGGGAGGCCCAGCTTGGTCTTGGGATGCTCGGTCGCCACGCGGCACCGGCAGGCCAGGGCCAGCTCCAGGCCGCCGCCCAGGCAGGCGCCGTGGATGGCGGCCACCGTTGGGAACGGCAGGGCGGCCAGGCGCTCCATGAGGTCGTGGCCGCGCTGCGAGCATGGCGATCACGGACTCCTTGTCCGCGACCGCGAGCAGCTCTTCCAGATCGGCGCCGGCCACGAAGCCGTCCGGCTTGCCGGAGTAGATCACCAGCCCCTCGGGACGCTCCCGCTCCAGGGCTGTGATCTGCTCCTCGAACCAGGCGAACAGCCGGGTCGAGAGGGTGTTGACCTTCTTGCCGGGATCGTCGAGGCGCAGCCAGGCGATCCCGTCTTCAAAGGCCAGCGCACCGGGTGGCGTGCCGGCCGGGGCTTCAGTGCGTGGGGGGGCTTCGATGACGCTCATGCGGCCATCCTAGGGATCGATGCCGCAGTGTGTCAAGAAAACCGGCTACAGCTTGGCCAGCGCGTCCTTGGCCTCCTTGAGGCTGGGATCGAGCTTGAGGGCCGTCTGGTACTCGGCCCGGGCCTGGGCCTTGTTGCCCTTCTTCTCATAGACCTGCCCCAGGCGGAAGTGGGCGTTGGCGAGAGGAGGGTCCTCGGGGCCGGGCTTGTGCTGGAAGTAGCGCTTCAGGCACTCCTCGGCGCGGTCGAGCCGCTTGCCCGAGAGCGCCCCGGTTTTGCCGACCTGGTAGAGGGCGTCCCAGTTGTCCGGGTCCCCCTTGAGCCATGCCTCCAGGGTCTCGAAAGCCGCGTCCCACTTCTGCTGGTCCTGGTAGAAGATGACGAGGATCAGGCGTGGACGGGGATTGGCGGGAGCCGCCTGGATCGCCGCCTTGAGCTCGCGCTCGGCCGCGGCGGCGTCCTTCTGGCTCATGGCGATGGTGGCGAAGGCCTGGTGCCCGCGGGCGGCGTCCCGCTTCTTGATCTCGGCCGCCTCGGCCCGCGCCTTGTCCACGCCGCCGCCCATGAAGCCCGGGGCATTGAGGTAGTACTGGATCAGGAGGTCGCGGGCTTCGAGGTTGTTGGCGTCGAGGGCCACCGCCTTCTCCCAGGCCGTCCGGGTCTTCTTGGCGAGCCCCGCCTGCCGCAGGATGTTCGCCCTCAGAGCGGCCTGCCCATAGGCGCGGCCGAGCGAGACCTGGACGTCCGAGCGGTTGGGAGCGAGCGCCGCCGCCTTCTCCAGCCATTCGGCTGCCTCCTCGTGCTGCCGCAGGGCGAACAGGGTCCGGCCCAGGTGGAAGGCCGCGTCGGCGTCCTTGGGGTTCTTCGCGGCGTACGGCTCGAAGAACTTCCGCGCCTCCTCGTAGCGCCTCTCCTCGTAGTGCTGGATTCCTGGCGCCAGCGGTCCCGACGCCGCAACCACCGCGACTGCCGCGAAGGGCACCAGCGCGAGCAGCGCGACCGCCAGGAACCGCGACAAAGCCTTCATCTACTTGGGATAGGCCTCGACGTGCACGTCCTTGAAGGTCCAGCCATAGGCCGGCACCTCGTCCGGCGTCTTGCCCTCGGGGAAGGCCATGTCGACGATGAGCTTGTCGTTCGCCTTGGTGGTGAGCTGGCGGACGTTGGCCCGGCCGCTCAGGACCACCTTCTCGCCCGAGGTGGTGTCGGTGACGGTGATGGTGATCGTCCCCTTCGCCATGTCGAGGTCGTTCTCGCAGCGGTAGGTGTGGCCCGGGACCGCCTTGAACGGCTTGACCAGCTTGATCTTCTTCGGGTGGGTCAGGCCGATGCCATAGCGGGAGAGGGCGGTGTAGGCGTCCGGCCCCCGGAAGTACAGCATGCCGATCATGTCGATGTTCTTGTTCAGCACGAACCAGTAGATCAGGTGCTTGGCGTCCGGATCGGGCTTGTAGAAGGGACCCACCGTGACGTCGAGCGACATCTTGACCCGGCCGTAGGTGTTCGCCGGCAGGGGGAAGGCCACGCGCTTGACCGGCACGGCCGGCGTGGGCTCGTGCACGATGCCCTCGGCATCGAAGCAGGCGACCCGGGAGCCCGCAGGGCACGGCGTCACGGCCTCGGCCTGCAGAAGGGAGATGGGATCGACCACGGCCACGCCGCCGGTCTCCCGGTCGGGGATCACGGCGAAGGCATAGAACGACTGGTTGCAGCTCACTTCCGCCCGGGCATGGGCGACGTTCAGGCCCGCGAAGACGTCGCCGAGATAGCGGTTCGACCGCGGCGCGAGCGTCACCGCGACCTCGCCCAGGACCTTGCCGTCCGCGTCCGTCAGGCTCACGGAACACTTGGCGGCGGCATCCGCGAGATTGGCGAGCGCCAGGCCGGTGGTGCGCGTGCCGCCGGAGACGAGACCTTCCAGGATCAGGGTCCGGCCGGCCGAAAGATCAGAGACAGGACCGGCATGCGAGGTCATTCCGGTACCAGCGGCGGCCAGACCGGACACGAGCAGACTGAGACTGACGAAACGCTTCATGCTTCCCTCCCGAAAAGTCGTCGGAACGCGGAGAGGATTATACAGACCCTCAAAGAAACTCGATGTGGCCCCGCATCTCCTCGGGGCTCAGTACCTGCAGGATGAGCATCAATCCGTAGATGATCTCGCCAACCGGCGTGGGCTGACGTGCGTAGACGATCCCGGAATGCAGGTGGCCCTGAGCCGCCAGCCGGAGGAAGTCGTCATCCTGGGTAAAAATGACCCGGCCTTCCCGCTCGGCCAGCGCGAGGTGCTCTTCATCTGAAGCCCCGATCATGCCGGCTTCGGGAACGGTCAGCACATCCGCGCCTCGTTGCCGTAGCCCCTTGGCCACGGCCCGGGAGACGTGCTCATCCAGATAGAACTTAATCCCCGCCATGAGGATCGCTGGCGCGCAGCTTCCGCCACAGCTTGGAGGGAGTCTGCCGTTGCAGCATCTCTACGAAGGCCTGGCTTTCCCTCATGGCCTCATCCAACTCGGGGCGATGATCGAAGTAGTAGGCCAGAGCGGCGTAGACGTCCGCGATCGAGAGATCATGCTCGGAGGCGATCTCGTCAACGCTCTTCCCCATCCTCTCGTGCCAGACGACGACATCTTGCACGGTGATGCGGTGCCCCGCAATGCGAGGTTTTCCGCCGACGATCCCTGGTGTGATCTCAATGTGCTCGTTGAGCGTCTTGGTAGCCATCAGCTTTCCTCTTCCCCCTCCAGGCTCTGGACGATCTGGGTGACCTCCACCTCGGCCTTGCGGATCTTACCGCGGCAGAGGTCCAGGAGCTGGGCGGCGCGGCGCAACTCCTCGGCGAGGCGGTCGATGTCGATCTCCTCGCCCTCGATGCGCTCGAGGATGCCTTCCAGCTCGTCCATGGCCTCGCGGAAGCTCAAAGGCGCTTCTGCCTGATTGGGTTCGCTCATGCTTCCTCCACTCGGCTCTGCAATGCTCCCCCGGCAAGCCGGGTGGTGATCAGGTCTCCGGGCCGCACGTCGCCCGGGTTGCGGAGGGTCCGCCCGGCGGCGTCCCTCGTGAGGCTGAAGCCCCGCTCCAGGGTGCGCTCCGGAGCGAGCTGGATCGTGAGGCGTTCGATCCCCTGGAGGGTGGCGGCCGCTTCCCGCACCTTGCCGCGGCCCGAGCCGGCGATCCGCTCGCCCAGCCGGACGCGCTCCCGCTCGGCCGCTTCGATCCGGCGGGGGGCGAGATCGGCCAGCCGGCCGCGCAGGGCGTCCTGCCGCCTCTCGGCCTCGCGCAGGGCGCTCCGCCCCACACGGGCCAGAGCGCGGGCATGCTCCTCGATGCGGTCTCCGGCGGCGGCCAGCCTCATGCGCGCCAGGCTCACCCCGCGTTCGGCCCGTCCCAGGGCCTCGCGGCCGGCCCGCAACGGCTCCAGGGCCTCCCGCAGGATCCGGCGCCGCAGATCCTCCACGGCCTGGTCCGCGGCGGCCACGCGCTCGGCCAGGAACTCCGCAACTTTCGTGGGGGTCTTGAAGGCCGTGTGGGAGACCATGTCCGCGATGGCGCGGTCGATCTCATGGCCCAGCCCGGTCAGCACCGGGAACGGCGCGAGCGCGATGGCTTCCGCGATCGTGCGGCTGTCGAAGGCCGCCAGGTCCGTGCGCGAGCCGCCGCCGCGGATCAGCACGGCGCAATCGATCGCCAGACCGGCCAGCGAGGAGAGGGCCGAGACGACCTCCCTCTCGGCCTCCCGCCCCTGCATGGCGGCATGCACGAAGATCACGCGGAAGCCGTAGCCGCTCTCCGTCAGTCCCGACAGGAAGTCATGGTAGGCCGCGCTGCCATGGGACGTCACGAGGGCGATGGTGAACGGCAGATCCGCCAGGGGAAGGCCCCGGTTGCGCTCCATCAGGCCCGCGGCGGCGAGGGCCGCCAGGGTCTCCTGCCGGCGCCGTTCGAGGAGGCCCAGGGTGAAGGCCGGGTCCACCTCGCGCACGCAGAGCTGGAGACGGCCGGAGGGAGCGTAGAAGTCCAGCCCGCCCCGGCAGCGCACCTGGACGCCGTCCGTGAGGCGCTGCTGCGAGGCCGAGAGCACGCGCTGGATCTTGAGGGCATCCCCCTTCCAGATCACGGCGTCGAGCTTGCCGATGATCTCGTCGTTCTCGCCCTTCTCGACCAGCTCCAAGTAGACGTGGCCGCGCGCGCTGGGGCGCACGCGCTGCGCCTCCCCCACCACCCACACGGAGGAGAAGGCCTCGCCCAGGAAGTCGCGGACCTCCCCGCAGAGCTGCGCGACGCTGTAGGTGGGCTCGAAGAGAGGCAAGGATGGCTTAATGATACGACTTCAGCTCCTTGGTAGAGGTGAGCGGGATCGACTCCGCCCACTCGACAGCCTTCTTCTCGCCCGCCGTCAGCTTGGAGAGGAAGTCCACCGCCTCGTCGCGCTCGCGGAACAGGCGCCAGATGAAGGTGTGGCCCGCGGGAGCCGTGAAGTAGGTGTAGTGCTTGGACCCGTTCGACAGGTCGAAGCCGAGGTTCGACTCGCCGTTGACGCCCACGCAGGCGACGGCAATGGCGCGGTAGGCCAGAGCGAGCGCCTTGATGGCATCCTCGTAGTCGCTCAGCTCCTCGCGCGAGAGAGGCGAGTGGTAGACGGAGATCTTGGCCCCGTCCTCCTCGGCCAGCAGGTTGTAGGGGATGTCGTGGCGGTCCATCGCGTCCTTGGTCTCGCTGGTGGTCACGAAGACGTCCTCCGTGCCGGCGACCTTGTAGGTGATCGCGTAGACCTCCTTATCCAACTGGGAGAACGCCTCCGAGAGGATGCTCTCGTCCTCGATCGTAAAGTAGTAGAGGCGGTTCATCATGCGTCGTGCAGCCATTCGGCAATAACCTCCAAGTGATTTCGTCCGTGACCGGTGACCGCGCAGCACGTTCCGCACGAGCGGAACCCGGGAAGCCGGTAGATCTGTACGGGTGGAACCAGATGGCGGGCAAAGACCTCGCCCGGCACCTCATTGTAACAAACCGCTACCCCTACCCCTCAGAATTCCTGAACCGGGTGGCTATCCGGTGCATAACGGGGCCGTTCCCGCAGGGTCAGCCCCAGGAGGAACCCGGCCGCGCAGCCCCCCAGGTGGGCGGCGTTGTCGATCCTCGGGGTCGAGAAGCCGAAGAAGACGTTGATCACGGCCCAGCCCACGAGCTGGAAGAGCAGCGACTTCGCCTGGGGGGTCAGGACCTGGTGCCGGCGCAGCAGGAAGGCGATCAGGGCGCCGAGCACGCCGAAGATGGCGCCCGAGGCGCCCACGCTGGGCACCTGGCTGAAGAAAGCGCTCGCCAGGGAGCCGGCGATGCCGCTGACGAAATAGACCAGGAGCAGCTTCAGCGAGCCCAGCCAGGTCTCGAAGAGAGCGCCGAGCTGGAAGAAGCCCCAGCCATTGAGCAGCAGGTGGGCGATCCCGCCATGGAGGAACATGCTGGTCACGAGCCGCCACCACTGCCCGTCCTGGAAGACGGCCGGCCCGTAGTTGGCGCCCGCGTTGAGGAGCGCCTCCCCCAGGAAGAGCTGGAGGCCGAAGCCCACGGCGATCGAGATCAGCAGAAGGGTGGTGATCGGGGTGCGCCGGCCGAGGATCATGGGGGGATCGTATCGCGAAAAGCCCCCTCAACCCTGTCATACCGTTACACACATCTCGGGGTCTTCATGAGGTCGAGGTGGATCGTCAGGATCTGCCCTTCGAAGAGACGTCCCGCCGTCCCCGTGGCCTGTGAAAGGGAATCGTGGGCGGCCTGGGAACGTCTCTACCGACACGATGTTGCCGTTGCGAACGGTAGGATTACCCGCGCAAAAACCCACGGCAAGGCAACCTATGCCCTGGCACAAGGGGTCCGTAGAGACGTTCCCAGGCCGCCCACGATACCCTTTCGAAGGCCACGGGGACGGCGGGACGTCTCTGCCGGAGGGTACATCGCAACGAATCAAGGCAACCGATTGGATCTCCCGGCGCAAAGAACCCCATCGCGGAGATGTGTGGAACGGTATGGGCTGAAGCCCCAGGCTATTCAAATTTCGCCCCTTCAGGGCGGGCTTGCGGGTCATCTGGGACCGCCGGCATCCCTGCCGGCCCCCCTTTCGACAGGAGCAGGAGCCCCTCGGGAGCCGGCGGGAGGGGTTGAGCGAGCGGCCCGCCGGCTTTCCGCAGCCATCCCCGGACCGGATCTCCCGGCAGAGCCACTTTTAGGGTCGGCCTGCTTTCCAAAAGGGTCGGTCTGCTTTCCAAAAGGGTCTCCGGAGCTTCCGCCGGGGGTAAAAGGGCTTCCGCTCCGCTTCAAAGGGCTTCCGCCGGCCGGCAATGGGCTTCCGAGGAGGTTCGAAGGGCTTCGGTTCAGGCCGCCCCTCCTCCCGGAGGGAAAACCACCGGCTGGAGAGCCGGCTGCGGGAGATCCGCGGGTCCGGTTCGGAGGGGAGGAGGGGCCGGGGACTCCACCAGCCCTCCCAACCCCCATATCTGTCCGGTGTGCGGTGTTTGTATGCGCCTCCCCCCACTCCCCACAAGCCCCGGAGGGGCGCAGGCAGTTTACTTCGCTCCCTTGCCAAACCCTACGCCAGCTGCCGGCGGCGGGTTAGTTCTCACGCGCGCTGTTGGTGATCTTAGAGGTTCGTGTCCTACCAGTCTTACCAGCGGGGACGCCTTCACTCGGAATGGCTCGCTTCGCCCTTCTTGGCTTCCCTTTCGCTCGGGCTCGGACAACGGACTCAATTCGGCCAACACAAGCCTCTGCGTTCTCTTTAATCTCATGTTCCCAGATGCGAATCACAATCCAGTCATCGTCTTCTAGCAGCTTTTGGTTTATCAAGTCGCGTTCTCGGTTACCACTGATTTTACGCCGCCAATAATCGGAAGATAGTTTATGCTCCCACTCCTCAAATCGCCACCCATGCCAAAAGTCGCCATCGATAAATACCACAACCCTTGGGCCAGCAAAAACAAGGTCAGGCTTCCCTGGAAGCTCAGCCATATATTTACGATACCGCAGACCCCGAGCAAACAGCAGGTGGCGAACGATCAGCTCCGGCTTGGTGTCCATCTCGCGAATCCGGGCCATAGTCCGACTGCGCTGCTGCGGGGTCATATTATCCGGCATCTGAGCTAACCTGGCCCTTCTCACTCGCGAGCAATCTCATCCTAGTTACTCTAGCCCGAACAAGTATAATTCATTGCCTGGCCGGGAATAGTTGTCAACGTTATAGGCATTAGGCTGAGCGTAGCAAATCTGAATTGTGTGGTTCACGCGCGCTGCCAACATCACTCCAAGAGTGGATAATTTGGTGTTCATAGGTGCCGCGACGATGTTAACATCAGGCCTAATGGCGGCCTGCTGCAGAATGGCGTCCCGACAATCAAAGTGATTGTCGGCGCAAAACTCGAATTCAACCACTTCCGGAACCGAGATCCGTGCATACCGCAATACTTCCTCGTGCACTCGATGATGCCGCGCGCTGTGCTTAGGAGCGGTAAATGAGTCCGTGTTAGGTATGCCCAGCGAAAGAACATCTGGCTCATAGCGTGCAATAAGTGACTTAGACCGCTCTTCCTCGAAGCCGTGCAGCAAAATAAGATGCGTGCCACGGCCAGGCAAAACCGCGCCAGGGAACCCAAGAACGGAGCGAACCTCCGCAATCCCCTTGCTTAGCCACTTAGATTGATCATCCTGTCCGGGATCGTATTCCTCTGCTATTGTGTACACACACTGCACATCACCTAGTCCCAAGAATGTGCGCGAAATGAGTTCAGCTGCGATAATCACGGTCTCATGAGTGAACGTTGTAACATCAACTAGAATCCGCTTAGGGCAAGGTCCGGGCACCTTTCTAAGGCGCCCAGCCAACGCGTCTGCTGAGCGAATCGGTGACCGCGTATCCAGCAGCACGATCTCAGAGGCTCCCGCAAAGTGGCGCATTAAAGTATTGGCATTACCTGCAACGTGCCGCTCATAGTCCGCGTGCTCCGCAACCAAAGCAAGCCTCACCTGGGCAGGAGTAAGCGAGAGCCCAGCAGAGAGGCTTCGGGATTCAAAGCTGGCACAGCACAAAAATAGATCTATCGCGTCACCGACCTCTAGACTCAAATCAGCGACGGCGATTCGCTTGAGTTGCACGATAGAGCCTCCTACTCAAACAAAACCATCTGCTGCACATCGAAGGAATTCTGAGCACCCGCCTTCTTTACGCGATGGAGAAGCGCGCTAGGACTCCTAATGGCCTCCTTAAGATTATCAGAGCTCATCCAGAGGTATCCGACGAAGCCGTTCGGATCTAAGTTAAACGCTGGAGCAAGTCGGCGGCTGAGGATGTAGAGCCTCGTTCTCCCGGTGCCATCCTTCTTTCCAATGGACGATCTATGAAAATAACCTAAGCGAACGCCTAGCTTCAACACAGCCCGCAACTCCTCATCTGCCTTATCATACAAGGCAACAGAGAATACACGCCTCTCAGCTCGTTCCTCGGCGAGTAAGCATGCTCTGAAGACTCCTCCGAGCGCCTCGACAAGATTACTCAATTTCTCAATATTCTCAAGATCCACTCCCTTTGTGGTTTCGTCTTCTTGTACCTTTTCTAGGTCCGCAAATCTAAAGCTATCGGATTCTACCCTGACGATTCGATCCTGCACTGCCGGTGGTATCGATAAAACAGAACCGCTAGAACTTTCAGCTTTTACCTCCGAGAACATGTGAGCAGCCGATTCAAGAAAGTGGCGTACTATACCTGAGGAAATATGGACCAGTTGCTCGAAGCCGGCGTAGGAGTACTTCGAGGACGACTTTCGCTTCCCCGCTAGCCGTGCCATGTAGATCGGCCGCGCATACCTCACGACGTCATCGCTAGCGCGAAAGCCCCGGCCTTCGTTAGAGGCGAATTTTGCGCGAAGCTCTTCTTTAATCTTATCAATCTGCCGCTCCTGTGGGGGATGACTTGGAAAGAATTCCTCGGGCGAAGGCGTACGCCCCGACGCGTCCCTGATTCCATATTTCCTGAGGCGCTTACTGACAATTTCGTGAACTCTTCGGAGATATTTTCCCTTAGACGAAGTATAGATGTCCGAGATGTTTACCTCCGAAAAATCGTGAGTTGCGTCTACTGACCGTCCGCCCAGAGTTTGGAAGGTTTTGTACTCCATTTGAGTCGATATCTTGATACTAACGTCCGCGCTTGTTCTTGAGGATACCCATGTGTTCAAGACCCTCGTCTGAATAGATGAGAGATTATCAGCATCATCGACCAGGAGGTATATCGGGCCGTTCGGGAGCGCCGGCAATGTACGGACTTTCTGCAGAAGAGGAAAAAGAAAATCCAGATAACCAAGAAGCGGACCCTCTGGCGCTTGAGAGTCACTAGCAAACGATAGTCGCCGAATATACTGCAAGGCGGCTCCGTAGAGAGTACTCAGATAGTCGCGAATCTTTGATAGGCATGCCTCGACCGTAGCGCCGGCAAAAGTGCCTGAGTCTACTTTTACTCCGGAATGAGCCAGTAGTCGGCAAACTTCCGTCGCCAGGTCAAGGCCAGTATCCCCATTCCTGAGACGATCGGGATCGGCCAAGTACAATCCCTCCAAAATGGACTTCAGCGCCTCAATTCCGAGAAATAAAACCATGAGGTGCTCATTGATGTGCGCTGCTCCGTGGCTGCCCTCTATTCTCTCCAGTTCCGAGACATTCAAAGATGTGTTCTTCAAAGGAATGTAGACGGCAAAGAATTCGATCTCGTGAAGAGGCAGCTTTCTCGCCAAACACTGGCAATCAGGCTGCATATACCGAAACATCATGCTCTTTCCCGAGCCACGAGGACCATTGAGAAAGGAATGACCGGGGTCCTTCACCTTATAAAAGTCAGTGAAGACATTGACAAACAGATCGACTGCATCGGAGGCGTCCAGCTTTTCAGGAGATTGCACCTTGAATGGATTACGTTGCTGATCATTTTCAGTGGTCATGGCCTGCACCTTCCAATTCGAGACGGGCCCTCAATGTCGCACCGTCAAGATGTGGCTGCTGAGTGAAATGGGAAATGCTCATGGGACGCTGAGGATAACCAACTTCACGCAGTGAGTAGGGGACCACTTCCCATGGGTGTATGTTCTCCCGATGTATAAAAATATCGATTTTTACGTTGATTGTGTCCAGCCAGACGAGGCGGCGCATGTACCGTGAGCAGTAGATGAGTTCCCGATGCATCTTAAGTGTCCGGTCGTAGATTTCATCCAATAGGAACCGCGGGCTCCCGTCCTTGACAAAGACGCGACAAGCAGATTTGCTATCTAGATTGAATCTCAGTTCTACGCTTTTCTCCGGAGGCCGAACCTTCACCGAATGCAAGCTCAGTGCGTATTCATGGTACAATGCCGCTTCCTCAGGCATTCGATCAATGGCGAGCGCTAGCCGTCCTGCTCGTTCCGAGTCATCGGCCAGTTCATCAGCGAACCGAAGAATTCCCGCAAGGGCTTGTACCTGTACATCTGCAGTAAGAAAGTGATCGGACTCCATCAGGCCGCCGATAGTGTCGAGAGGATTTCCACGGTCGTCTTTTCCGCCATGCGCCGCCGCAATCTGCTGGATCAACCGAATTTCCGCCGGATCGGTGCCCAGAAGAGACCCCGCGGTAGTTATTATTTCCGCGTGTTTCGCTTCATGGCCTACCCTGCCATAGACGTTCCCAACGTCGTGGAGGTGGATCGCTGATAGTAAGATGTATGTCTCATACGGCGTAAGCAATGGTTTGGGGCCAAGCATGAATGATGCTCTATCGATCACCGTGTTAATATGCTCGGAACCGTGATCTGTCAGGAAGCCTCCGTCAGCTGCTAGTGCCATCTTCTCGATCTGAGGATGAACGTCCTTGAACATGTACTGCTCGAAGGCACAGAATTGGGCAACGTAATTACGGTTTCGCCCTGGGAATTGTGAAGCTTGCCGCTTCAGCAGCCAGTCTCTTAGATTGGGTTGTCTCATCGGGCTCATGATTAAGAAATATTAATTTGCCTCAAGCAAGAAAAAACAGCCTCCCCGAGGAAGCGCGGTGCGGCGTTACCAACTTGCTGCTGTTGAAATCGAATTGAGCCGTGAATCTCATAATCGTCAGGAAAAGACTGAAGCCGAACGGCTTCGCTAAACAGAAAACCCTCGGCTGCGCTACGGACGCTGGTCATTCGATACGCTCCCTTGCCAAGCCCTGTGCCCGCACTCTTTCTAGGTTCGATTTAGAGAAAATGCATAGTTGCCATTGGGGAAACGGATATTCGGTACCCAGAATGGAATTCCATCCCAGCCGTTCGCCGTAAGGCCGGTTAAGCGCACGAATACAAGAACAGGCACGTCGTCAGATGCTCCGTAAGGTGGATTGCCCGCATTTGCGGGCAGCAGCGCTTGGATCTGAGGGATGGTGCCGCGCGTCGCCAACTTCGAAACCCCAGAGGATCTGCTCCCCACAATCAGTTGACCTAGATTTGAGTACCGCTGGTCCTCACGCAGGAGCCCTATCGCCTGTCGGATCAGGTCATCATCCCAGGCCCCGGGTGCGCCTAGTTCGCCATAGGTGCGATTGTCCAAAAGCCCAGTGAGCTCAGCGATTGACGCACTATACACTTGTCGTTCGTTGGGACAACGTAGCAGGAGAATCTCGTCCAGATCGGCAGTCTGCGCTATCAGCTCATCTCCAGTTGATACTGGCAGGAGCGGGTAGTACTGTCGCCCGCCTATATATGTTGTGAGTTCGACCGATTGCCGTGACAAAACATTACGCCGAGACGCGCGAAGGTTCCGCAGTGGTATAGGAATGACTGGGATAACACTCCCGGTATTGATTGCCAACTCGCGCATGCTGTTATCGGTAAGGTGAATCTGCCGAAACCGTTCAGCAAGGTGCTCAGGCAAGTAGATTCTTGTGAACGGCAATTCCCTCTCACGATAACCATACATCCGTGCGTGCTGCAGGACAGTATCGATCTGCGGACTCCTTGCGTCGCGCGCGTAATATGTCATGAGGAGGTTTTTGATGGTGACACCTCGACCGAGCTTCGCACCTCCGACATAGATGACGTGCCGTCGATTCGGATTGGATTGGACGCCCTGCCCTGTGGTGGAGTTAATCTCGATGACCGTCGTGGAGGGAATGCTCGTAGAAATTTCCTGTAGCACGTCCGGAAATCCTGGAAGAGACCCTGAGGGCAGCTGTCCCGAAATTTCTGCATAGGCCTCTTGGAGGCCTTGGCTGATCTCCTGATATAGCGCCTCTGGGGGCATGCTTCCAGGATGAGCCGCGAGAGCCACACCTATTGCTAGTTGTCGCGTAAAGGCGTCAACTAGCCGGGTCACCAGTTGATGCTCATCGCGCTTTAGTGATGTGTGCAAGAGAGCCTGATAATTCTTGACGTTACCTTGAAGGCGCAGGCATGCCGCTGACACAATAAAGCCGGATATCGCCGCTTGAAGGCTCGAAGGAAGCAGTTCGTGCGTCCTCAGTGTTACGACATCTAGCGGTGGGACGAATCGTAGGTAGCGTGGATTCCTAAAGTCTTCCGCTACGAAAAAGACATCGCCACCACAATACCCCGATCCAGGCGTGGTCACGTGCACGAAGTCGGGCCTAAATGGCGTATTGGCGTCCTGAAGGAGTAATGCTTGAGGAGTGGCCGTCGTCTGGACAAAAGCAAGCGAAGTGCACGCCGCACGAAGCGCGGATATCTCCCGATTAACACCACTAGGTGCACGCTGTGGATGGTTAATCGCAGTGTCGAGGCTGGCCTGGTCAGCCTCGTCATCTATGACGAGCACATTCTGTCCAACCCAAGACGCTGTGGCCACAATCGCACGTGCACGCCGAAGAACGCGCACGTTCTTAGAGACAACCAACACACATGCCGCGGCAGTTTGCGCACTAGCAGGGTGCTTCATTTCGTTCTTGTCAAGGACGGTAAGGCCATGAAGAGTATTCTTAGTGCGATCAAGCGTTTGGTCATAGAGATCATTAAGGTCTGACGTCAGGACAACGAAACGCTTGTATCCATTGTCGGCTGCTATCGCCATTAGAGCCAGAATTACAGCCGTCTTTCCGCTCTGAATGTTCCCATATATGAGACCCTTGGTTTCCCCTTCCTCCCCAGTGGCAAGGCATTCCGAAAACACCGCTGCCGCATCTGAAATAATATTTTCAATGTCTGGAGTGGAGATTCCCTCTGTACTCTCGAAGTGTTGCCTAAGTAGGGTTAGGTTCTGTCCTGAAAGATTACTCTCGCTTACCGGCATGAATCACTCCCAAGACCGCATGTTCATTAATCCAAGGATTGCACGACATGCGACACAAGTCTTTCCGTCAGTAAAAAGGAGACAGCATTTCCAATCTGCTGTTGATACGCGTTGAGCCCTGGAACGACGGCACGGACCAGTGGCTCTGAGGGATCTGTGAAAGCAAACCAATCCGGGATGGATTGAAGGCGGGCAGCCTCGCGTAGGGAAAGGCCTCGCGTTTCGAAAGGATGAATCGTCATGGCCTTGCGAAAGTTGCCAATTGTACGAGCTGGTTCGTCCGACCGAAGCCTGTGGTAGATATTCAGGTGGGTACGACTGACGTCGGTATAGTTGGACATCATTGTCGGAATCGACATCCAATTCCCGCCTTGTGGGACCTTCTCATACCGCTCGAGGACATAGGGGCTATGCCGGCTTGTCAGATGATCAGTTACGTATTCGCCACCGTGCTCTCTCATTCGTTGCTGGAAGTCAGACCGTGGCGCGGATGCATAAGTTAACGACCTTGTACAGCTGCCATTCGGTATCTGTGGCAGGTCGCTGATCGCGTCACCTACCGTGACGAAAGGATGAACGCATCCGGGACCGTGGGTGGCTGGTGGGATAAAATGTCCGGGTAGAACGCCGCCAGGAATACCCTTTGCTGCTATCAGAAAGCTACGCAACCTAAACTGCGGGACGCCATAGTTTGCCGCATCAAGAAGAGCAACGGTCGATGAGTAGCCCATCCGGCGGAGTTTGCGAGTGAGAATCCCGATTGTGGTCTCGCCGGTCGCGGATGAAGATGGTAAAGTCCGGATTCCAGGAACGTTCTCCAGTATGAGTAGGCGTGGCTGAAGGAGGCCGACGTACCGAATCACCAGAAGTGAAAGGCGATTAAGTGGGTTCGTGTGGGTTCGCGATCGCCTATTGGCCAGCGAGAACCCCTGGCATGGCGGTCCCGCGACCATGATGTCTATCGGACCGTACCTTCGGTGAATGGCCGCTGCCGCCTCCATCGCCGACTGTGAGCCCAGATCGATCGGTGTACAGGTAGAAGGGACTTGGTCGTCCGCGCCTATCGTTGTGGCGAAGCGTCGGTAATTCCGGATGATAGTATCGACATAGCGGGGATTTGACTCGGCCGTCCATACGATGCGCCCAGAGGATTGCAGGCAAGACGCAGACAGCGCAGCAAGGCCCATTCCGCCCGTGCCTGCGAAAAGGTCGACAACGTTGTAGCTGCGGCAACTAGGTATTTGCATTCGTCCTCGAAGCTTAGCATAGTGAGGAGCCGCTCTTCCACCGCTGCCACCCTCCCTTTGCCGACCGGCGGAGCCGTCGAAGCCCGCCCGGATAGCCGCCGCCAGCGCGGCCCTTCGCGTTGCGCTTGACGTTCCGAAGCGGACAGCCCCCCTCGCTGCTGAGGCTACCGACCTTCTCAAGCAGCTCCGCGAACGGCTCCAGAGCTTCCTATGATCGGTATGACTCACAGCGGTGCCGGCTTCGGCGACGGCTCGCCCCGGCCGTGACATCGCAGTAGGCGGTCTCGGCCACCGTAGGTCTCGGTCCACCTCCTGGAGGAGCGCCCGAGCGCTCCTCGTACGAGCCCAGCCGCTTTTCCAGAGCCTTCAGGGAAGCGGCCCGGTCTACGGAGGACGCCTTGACATGGTGCTGGTCGTCGCTGACGACGAGCCCTTGCCCCTTGCGTCGGCCGCGGGTTGCTGACAGCCATTGGGCGTCGACGACAAATCCCGTCTTGACTCTGACGAGCAAGGCTCGTAGCCTATGTGTCGAAGGTTGAGATAACGAAGGTTGAGGCAACGAAGGTTGAGGTGTCCATGTCATCCGCTCGATTCCCCATCCCCCAAGGTACGCTCGACATGTTGATTCTGCAAGTGCTGTCCCTCGAGGCCGCGCATGGCTATGCCATCGCGCGGCGGCTGCAGCAGATCTCGCGCGAAACGGTGCAGGTCAATCAGGGCTCCTTGTATCCGGCGCTGCACCGCCTGGAACAGAAGCGCTGGCTGAAAGCGGAGTGGCGCCAGTCGGAAACGGGCCGCGAGGCCAAGTTCTATGCGCTCACGCGGGCAGGCCACAAGCAGCTGGCGCGTGAAAAGGAGAGCTGGGACCGGTTGACGGCGGCGGTCCAGCTGATCTTCAACGAGGGGGCATGAGCCGTGAACAGACTCCTCAATTTCTTCCGTTGGAGGCGTGATCGGCTGGAACGGGACCTCGAGCGCGAATTGCGCTATCACATGGATTGCCGCGTCGAGGACCTGATGACGGAGGGACTGAGCGAGCCCGCGGCCCGCAGACAGGCGAGCCTCGAGCTCGGCGGCGTGCCCCAGGTGCAGGAAGCCGTGCGGGACACGTGGATCTGGCGATGGCTGGATGCGCTCCTGCGCGACGTGCGTTTTGCGATCCGCAGCCTGACCAGGAGCTGGGGTTTCGCACTGGGCGCCGGCGCTGTGCTCGCCCTGGCCATCGGTGCAAACATCGCCATTTTCTCAGTGGTCAACACGGTCCTGCTTCAGCCGCTCGCCTACCCCGACGCCGAGCGCCTCGTCTCGGTCGAGACGTTGTGGACCAACACCGGACTCACCAGCCAGGACGTATCGGGGCCCGATTTTCTCGACTGGCAAGCGCAGAACGATGTGTTCGAGAAGATGGCTGTGTCCTACGGCGGAGATGATTTCGCAGCCATCGTCGGCGACCGCGCCGTGTTTGCCAACGCCCGGTACGTCTCGGCCGATTTCTTTGCGGTCTTCGGCCAGACCGCGTCCGCGGGACGCCTGCCGGCGGAGCGCGACGTCCCGGTGGCCGAGGCGGAGCCGGCGGTCGCCGTCGTGGCGCATCACTGGGCAACGAGACACTTCGGCAGCGCCGAGGCCGCCATCGGGAAAATGATCACCGTGTACGGCAACCGGCTGGAGATCGTCGGAGTGGCGGCACCGGGATTTCGTTATCCCGGCGCCGCTGATCTCTGGGCGCCGTGGCTCACGGCCAACGGGGGCACGGACCGCGCTGTGCACAACTACAAGGCCGTCGGGAAGCTCAAGCCCGGCGTGGACCTCACGCGCGCGCAGGCGCAGATGCGGACCCTTGGCGACGCTCTCGCGCGGCAATATCCGGAGAACCGCCTGAAGACCGTGTCCCTGATTTCATTGCAGGAGCGGCTGACCGGCAATCTCCAGGTGACGTTGTGGGTGCTGATGAGCGCCGTGGGCGTCGTGTGGCTCATCGCGTGCGCCAATATCGCGAACCTCCTGCTGGCGCGGGCCGCGGGCAGGACGCGCGAGATTGCGCTCCGCGCCGCGCTCGGCGCCGGCCGGGCCCGCGTGGTGCGGCAACTGCTCACCGAAAGCTGTCTGCTCGCGGGGGTGGCCGGGCTGGCAGGTCTCCTGCTCGCGTCCATTTTCGTGCGGGGGCTCGTGGCGTTGTCACCCGCCAACCTGCCCGGCATTGACAAAGTAGGGGTGGACCTCACCGTCCTCCTGTTCGCGCTCGGGCTCTCGCTGTTGTCGACGGTGCTCTTCGGGCTCGTGCCGGCCCTGCATACCTCGCGGCTCGACCTGTCGGACGCGTTGAAGCAGGGCGGCGCCAAGGCGACGGCGTCGAGGGCGAGCTCCCGGTTCCGCGCGGCGCTGGTCGTGACCGAAGTCGCGCTGTCGGTCATCCTGCTGGCGGCCGCAGGGCTGCTGGTGCGGTCCTTCCAGGCGCTTCAGCACGTGGACCTCGGGTTCACGACGGACCGCGTGCTGGTGGCCTACACGGACTACGCCGTCAACAATGACCTGGAGATTCGGATCCGGAGCGAGCTCTATGCGGATCTCCTGGATCGTCTGCGCGCGGTGCCTGGCGTGAGCGCCGCGGCGGGCATCGCCTACTTGCCGATGGGGCGGGAGCCCAGGCCGGCTCGCGACTATTTCATTCAAGGCCGGCCGGAGGGACAAGCGGGGGAACGGCCGCAAGCCGAGCTCTACGCGATCACGCCGGACTTCTTCAAGACGCTGGAGATTCCGGTGCGCGCCGGGCGTGAATTCGACCGGACCGACACGCCGGAAGGGACGCAGGTCGCAATCATCAACGAGACGCTGGCACGCTCCGCCTTTCCAGGCGAGTCACCCCTTGGACACCAGATCCGGACGAACAGCAAGGCGCCCTGGATGGAGATCGTCGGGGTCGTTGCCGACACCCGGTGGCAGGATCCGAGTCACCCAGCCCCGCCGGTGCTCTTCGTATCGTCGACGCAGGGCTGGGGCAAGTCGCTGTCCATCCTGGCCCGGACCTCGCTGGACGAGGATTCTCTCGCAAGCACGCTGCGCGCGCTCCTGCACGACGCCAATCCCACCGTACCGGTCCGGTTCGAGACGATGGAGGAGCTGTTCGACTTCGCGTTGGCGTATCCCCGCTTTCGCACGCAGGTCATCGGGCTGTTCGCGGGTGTGGCGGCCCTCCTGGCGGCCGTGGGTATCTTCAGCGTGCTGGCGTACCTGGTGGAACAACGAACCCGGGAGCTCGCGGTCCGCCGGGCCCTGGGCGCCCGGGCCGCCGACGTCATCCGCCTCATCGCAGGTCCAGGGCTGCGGCTGGTCGCGATCGGCCTCGTTCTGGGACTTGCCGGCTCGCTCGCCGTGGCGCGGCTGCTGACGAGTCTCCTCTATGAGATCAGCCCGTGGGACGCCGGCACTTATCTGGGGACGATCGCCGTGCTCGGCAGCACAGCTCTGGTCGCCACCCTGCTCCCCGCGATCCGAGCCGCCACGATCGAGCCCCTCACCGTGCTCCAGCAAGAGTAGCGGGCATCTTCTGTGCGCACCCTGACGGTCGTCGAAGGTGCGCTGTGAGTCTGTGAATTTTTTGTATTGGGGTTCGAGGTGGCGTATAAAGGGGTCATGAACCGTGAGCCTGTCTCTGACTCCTCGCCAAAAGTTCTGCGTTTGCGACAGCCGAACCGCTCTCAGGTCGTGCTCCGAGTGGAGTGTCCCGAAGATCTGGTGCCGGAAGATCATCCGGTGCGAGTGATCTGGGCGGTGACCGGGCGCTTGGACCTGTCGGCGTTTTACACCTCGATTCGCTCGGTCGAAGGCCAAGCCGGCCGGGATGCGACCGATCCACGCCTGTTGGTGGCGCTGTGGCTGTACGCAGCCACCCAGGGGGTGGGCAGTGCCCGCGAGCTCAGTCGCTTGTGCGAGGAGCATCGGACCTACCAGTGGCTGTGCGGTGGGGTCAGCGTGAACTACCACACGCTGAGTGACTTTCGGGTGGGTCATGGCGCGGAGTTGGATGAGTTGCTGACCCAGATGATTGCGGCCTTGGTGGCTAAGGATCTGGTCTCGGTCTGGCGGATCAGCCAGGACGGCACACGGGTGCGGGCCTGCGTGGGCACGAGCAGTTTTCGTCGGCGCGATCGTCTGAACAAGCTTTACCAACAGGCGCGTGCCCATGTGGAGGAACTGAAGCGGCAGGTCGAGGCTCCTGGACTGTTAGCGCAAGTGTCAGCTCGTCAACGAGCCGCTCGTCAGCGGGCCGCCGAGGAGCGGGAGAAACGGATCGAGCAGGCCTTGGCTCAGTTGCCGGAGTTGGAGCAGAAGAAACTCCAGCGCAAGGTGGCCAAAGCCAAGGCTCCAGATCTGACAAAACTGCGGGTCAGCACGACGGATGCGCAGACGCGCGTGCTGAGAATGAGCGACGGCGGGTACCGTCCAGCGGTGAACGTGCAGTTGGCTTGTGACCCTCAGTCGCGGGCGATCGTGGGAGTGAGGTCAGTTGTGAGGGTTCGGATGCGGGTCACAGCGAGCCGTTACGGCGCCAAGTCGAAGCGCGTACGGGCCAGAGGGTGAAGGAGCAATTGCTCGACGGGGGCTACCTGAATTTGAAAGAGATCGAGCGGGCCGAGCAGGAACAAGTGACTCTGTATGTGCCGGCCAAGGTGCCGAAGAACCCGCAGAAACGCAAGCACCCCTATGAACCGCGCCGGGGCGAGCGGAGAAGGATGAGACGGGCGAGATCGGCGAGATGGTACCCCTCCCGCGGATCACCGGGCGTCCGCCGCCGGCTCTCCCGGATCAACCGCTCCGCGAGCATCGTCCCCCGGAACCGGTTCCGAGCTCGTTCGATCCGCCGCGAACGCTCTGCGGGAGGCATGGTCAGGAGTGCCTCCAGGTCCCGCTCAGCCGCGAGCCGCTTCTCTTCGAAGTCGGGAGCGTGCCGGGCCAGTACGGCCGGGAACGCCAGGAAGGCATGCGCCCGCCCAGCGGCCGCGACTCTCCGCTCCTCCTGCCACGCCTGGATCTCCTGGCGGCAGACCGGACAGAGGCTCTCCAGATGCTGGAGCTCGATCTCTCCCAGCGTCCGTTCAGACAGCTCGCCGCGCTCCAACGCGCGAAGGAGCTCCCGGGTGATGTGGATGTCGCTCAAGCGTTCCGTTTCTTGGAATTCAGGGGCCTATCCAGGTAAGTCTCCCGAGGCGGCCTTTTCGTGACACCGAGAAAAAAATCAGTGCCGGCGAGACCACGAGCGCCTGCCGGCACCGGAACCGGACTCTAGCCGGTAGGGTCCATCTCCGGTCCGAGATGGTCCAGATCCCCACACGGCGTCTCCCTCGTGAGGCCATCCGGGTCCATCTCTGGCCCCAACGTCTCCCACCACCCCGCTGGCACCAGCCAGCGCAGGACCACCGCCCACACCTCCGTGAGCCTACTTTTTCCAGCCCGGCCTGTAGCACGCTCCCCCGCCATAGCCGGCAGGGCCGAGAGCATCAATGCCAGAGCTAGGACCAGACATCGCCAACCGCTTCGACGCTCCATGCGTCCTCCTATCCGAGGCCGCCGCTCCCGTCCAGGGGTGGGCGGAAGGGGAAACCTCTAGAAGAAAGGTGCGGTTTGAGACGGACTGCCGGGCATCTCCCTGGCTGGAAACTGGCTATCCTCTGTGACTATGGCATCTATGGCCTACCGAATCCGCGCGGATTGGGACCCGGAAACGGAAGTCTGGGTAGCGACCAGCGACGACGTGCCCGGCCTCGTAACAGAGGCTTCTACCATTGAGACTCTCAGGGAGAAGCTCTGTACAATGATTCCCGAGCTTCTCGAGACGAACCAGATCGCCTCGGGGGGCCAGCCAGAAGCTGTTTCCTTTGAGATCACAGTTACTTAGAGAGTAGGTCGAAGTCCCTGAACGAATCATCCTCACTACTGCCGCAGATGCCACTTCGAGAGGCAAGGGGAAGGGTGTTCAATGCCATATGACTACAACTTACACGCTGGCAACCAAGGTGATGTAGTCAAGCACCCGGCCCTGATGGCCGCTCTTGATTCTGTCATTGCTGATTCGAAAAAGCCTAGAATTCGATACGCCGATCCATTTGCCGGTCATGCAGGTAGCATCCTTGTACCTGGAAATCAATGGACTCAGGGAGTGGGCAAAGTCGATCGAAATCCTGACAATGTCGCCAACAAGAATGTGCAGCTCTGGCTTCAATGGTATCTAAGCCGACCAAGTCTCACAGGAACTCTTTACCCGAGTTCTCCAATCATAGCCACTGACATAGCAGCAGCCCACAGCAAGGACTTACACTTGACAGCTTGGGACACATCGGAGGACGCGGCACAAAGCCTACGAGCTGTCCTTAAATCGCCACACGTGATCCATGAGCGATCCGCAGAACCGAAAGAACCAGCTATACAGGAGGCTGATTTCTTGTTTGTTGACCCACCGGGCATACAATCGCGCCGGAACCGCGCCTACCCCAGTTGGCCAACCCTGCTTGAGCTTCTCGCTGTATCACCAAAGCTCGGCCTTCTAGCTTGGCTTCCGATCAACGTGGCGGTGGTAAACGGCAAAGCTCGCGAGTCAGTAATCTCCTCCCAACGCCTCAATCAAGCTCTTCAAATACCAGGAACATCAGCCACTGCTGTTGTATGGGCTCGCGCAGGGAGAACCATCGGTTGTCAGCTTATCTATCGTTTACCACCAACTGGAGTAACCGCCGTAAGGGCGGCAGTTGAGTCTGTGGTAGATATTTCTAATTGGAGTACCGAAATCATACGGCCCTATAATTAGCAGCACCTCAGTACGATCTTGCCTCAGCCCCTAGAAAGCTGCGTCTCTTCAGACAACATCCCGGTCCAAGACCGGCTGCCCCTTTCGCTCCGAAGCCGCCCCACCCCCTCTTGCTGAGGTGACTCCTTCAGGGTACGCTGACGCAGCCTATGATGCCCGTCGGGAACCCCGGTGTCCAAACTCCAGGCCAGACGCTCCAGAGCGGCTCCCCGCCAGTCCCTTGACGGAATAGTCCCTTGGAGGCATAATCATGGTCGAGGTGCTCGGCACCGAGGAGTTCGAGGAGTGGTTTCTGGGTCTCAGCAGTGCCGATGCACGGGCCGTTGCTCGTGGGATGGGGCTTCTCGAAGCCAAGGGGCTGGCGCTGGGGTTTCCCTACTGCTCGGCCCTCGGGGGAAGCCGGTATGCATTGCGCGAGCTGCGGGTTCAAAGCTCGGGACGTCCGTTGCGGATCGTCTACGCCTTTGATCCCAAGCGTCAGGCCCTCCTGATCCTTGGCGGCGACAAGACGGGAGACGACCGGTTCTACGGATGGATGATCCCGAAGGCTGAGGCGATCTGGGAGCGGCACCTGCAAGAGTTACGTTGAAGCGGAGGTCGATGGTGGAGGTCAAGATGGCAGCCAAGAAGTGGTCCGACATCAGAGCCCAGAAATTCACGGCCGAGGAGCTGCGCCAGATCGATCAGGAGGTCGAACGCGAGCTGTTGGAGATGGATCTTCGCGCGCTTCGGGAGGCGGCGGGCCTTACCCAGGGGGAGCTGGCACAGCGGGTCGAGGTCACACAGTCCCAGTTGTCAAAGATGGAGCGCCGCGAAGATCACCGGATCTCTACAGTTCGCCGGTATGTGGAGGCTCTTGGGGGAGCCTGGAGATCTGCGCCGTCATCAACGGCAAGCGGATCAAGCTGGCGGAGGGGTAGATTCCCCTACGGCACCCGGCCTTCCAGGATGGCGCAGAGCTTGGCGGTGTCGAGGTTGCCGCCGGAGACCACGCAGACCACCTTGCGCGCTTCCGGGACTCCCGCCAGGGCGGCGGCCACCGAGGCGGCGCCGGCTCCTTCCGCGATGACCCGGTGGCGCTCGACGAGCAGGCGGATGGCGGCGGCCACCTGTTCCAGGGAGACCACGCGGGCCCCGGCCAGCAGCGAGCTGACGATGGGCCACATATCGGGCAGGATGCACTTGCCGCCAATCCCATCCACGAAGCTCGGCCGGTACTCGATGACCTGACGGGCGCCGGCGTTGAGGGAGGCCGAGAGCGGTGCGGCCGTGTCCACCTCGCAGCCGAAGACGCGCGCTTCCGGACGCAGGGCGGCGAGCGCGGCGGCGATGCCGGAGGAGAGACCGCCTCCGCCGATGGGGACGAGGACGGTATCTACATCCGGAAGGTCTTCGAGGATCTCCAGCGCGACGGTGCCGTTGCCCGCCATCACTGCCCGGTCCGCCACGGGGTGGATGAAGAGGCCGTCCTGCCCAGGGAAGGAATGATCCTCCATGGTCTGCCACCAGCGCTCGAATGGGACCTTCACGACTTTGCCGCCCAGGCGCTCGATGGCGGCAATCTTGGTGGCCGGCGCGTGGTCGGGGACGATCACCGTGGCCGGCACGCCGATCTCGCGGGCGCTCCAGGCCACGCCCTGGGCCATGTTGCCGGCGCTCGGGGTATAGACGCCCTCGCGCAGCTTCTCGGGTCCGGCCAGACGCATGGCATTGGCGGCGCCCCGCAGCTTGAAGGAGCCGATGGGCTGCAGGTTCTCCAGCTTGAGCCAGACCTCCGCGGACAGGCCTTCGGCGTTCAGGCGGATGAGAGGCGTGCGGACGGTGATGCCGGCCAGGCGCTCGCGGGCGGCGCGGATCTCGTCGAGGGAGGGGGCTTGAAGGGGCTGCATCGTGAGAGATTAGCGCAACCCGGGGCGTCTATTAGCGTAGATGGTTGCAGGACAGGAGACCTTCTCATGCGCGCCCGAACCGCCCTCTTCTCACTTCTTCTCCTCGCCGTGGCCTTCTCCTGTGGAGAGCACGCCTCGGCGGCGGTTGATCCCATCGAGCCCAAGGCTCTGGCCCAGAGCGTGGACGCCGTCTTCGCCGAATACGCGAAGCCCGGCTCGCCGGGGTGCTCTCTGGCGGTGATCCAGGACGGCCGCATCACCTATGAGAAGGGCTACGGTCTCGCGAGCATCGAGCACGGGGTGCCCATCGATCCCAAGAAGACGGTGTTCGACATCGGCTCGACGTCGAAGCAGATCACGGCGGCGTGCGTCCTGTTGCTGGCGCAGGACGGCAAGCTGTCTCTGGACGACGAGGTCCGCAAGCACGTCCCGGAGTTGCCGGACTACGGCACGCCGATCACCATCCGCCACCTGCTCCACCACACGAGCGGCCTCCGCGACTACGCCGACGTGATGGCCATGAGCGGCCTCAACTTCGAGGACTGGACCACGGACGGCGAAGGCCTGGCCGCCATCGCGCGCCAGAAGAAACTGAACTTCAAGCCGGGCTCCGAGCACCGCTACAGCAACTCCGGATACTTCCTGCTCTCGCAGATCGTCGAGCGGGTGAGCGGCAAGAGGATGCGGGAATTCGCCCAGGAACGGATCTTCGGGCCTCTCGGCATGACGAACACCCGGATCCTCGACGATCACACGAAAGTCATCCCCCACCGGGCCGCGTCATATGCGCCCGGGCCGGAGGGGAGCTTCGCCGTCCAGATGTCCAATTGGGAGCAGACCGGGGACGGCGCGGTGCAGACAACGGTCGAGGATCTGGCGAAGTGGGACCAGAACTTCTACGACCCCAAGGTGGGCGGCGCCGGGCTCGTGGAGCAGCTCCAGACCCGGGGCACGCTCAACGACGGCGAGACGATCCCTTACGCCCGCGGCCTGCTCGTGGAGGAGCATCGCGGGCTGCGCCGGGTCTCCCACGGCGGCGGCTGGGCGGGGTACCGGGCGGAGATGATCCGCTTCCCGGACCAGAAGCTCTCGGTGGTGACGCTCTGCAACCTGGGGACCGTCAACCCGACCTTCCTGGCCCAGCGGGTGGCGGACCTCTACCTCGCGGACAAGCTCCAGCCGGAGGCACAGCCGGCAGCGGCGGCCGGCGAGGCTCCGGCCGGCAAGGTGGAGAACGCCGACCGCTATACGGGGGTCTACTGGAGTTCCCAGAGCGGGTTCGTGCGCCGTATCGAGGTGCGGGACGGCAAGCTTTTCTACGTCCGTGGCCAAGGCAACGAATCCGAGCTCGCGCCTCTGGGCAGCGACCGTTTCCGGATGCTGGGCATACCCGACCGGGCGGAGGTGTCCTTCCCGGTCTCCGCGACGGCGGCCAGTCCTCCCCGGCGGATGGAGGTCTTCACGGGCCAGGGCAAGCCCCTGATCTTCGAGGAGGTGAAGCTCGCCTCCCCCACGCCCGAGGGCCTCGCCGCATACGCCGGCACCTACACGAGTCCCGAGCTCGACACCACGTGGACGCTCGCGATGGATGGCGGACGGCTCATGCTGCGCGGGAAGCGGGGGCCGGCTCATCCTCTGAGCCCGCCTTCGCCGACGCCTTCAACGGCGACTTTGGGCTGATCCGGTTCCTGCGCGAGGGTCAGAAGGTCACGGGGTTCCTGGTGGGTTCGCCCAGGGCTCGGGACATCCAGTTCGAGAAGAAACCTTAGCCGTTCTATTCCGCGGCCCAGTCGCGGGGCTTGAGGAACTCCTCATACAGCCTTACCTCAGGCGTGCCCGGCTCGGGACGCCAGTTGTAGCGCCAGCGCACGAGCGGAGGGAGGGACATGAGGATCGACTCCGTCCGCCCGCCGGACTGGAGGCCGAAGAGCGTGCCGCGGTCCCAGACCAGGTTGAACTCGACGTACCGGCCCCGGCGGTAGAGCTGGAAGTCGCGTTCGCGATCCCCATGGGGCATGTCTTTCCGCCGCCGCAGGATTGGCAGGTAGGCCGGCAAGAAGTGGTCGCCGACGCTCCGGAGGAGGGCGAAACAGCGCTCGAAACCGCCCTCGGAGAGGTCGTCGAAAAAGAGGCCGCCGATGCCCCGGGGCTCGTTCCGGTGGCGGAGGAAGAAGTACTCGTCGCACCACTTCTTGTAGCGCGGGTAGGCCTCGGGGCCGAAGGGCTCGCAGGCCTCCCGGGCCGTGCGGTGCCAGTGGACGCAGTCCTCCTCGAAGCCGTAGTAGGGCGTCAGGTCGAACCCGCCGCCGAACCACCAGGCCGGCTCGTGCCCCTCCTTCTCCGCGATGAAGAAGCGCACGTTCATGTGCGTGGTCGGGGCGTAGGGGTTCCGCGGATGGAAGACCAGCGAGACACCGAGGGCCTGAAAGCCCCGGCCCGCCAGCTCCGGCCGGTGGACGGTAGCCGAAGGCGGAAGCCCCGGTCCGAAGACGTGAGAGAAGCCCACCCCCGCCTGCTCGAACACGGCGCCTCCGGAGAGGACGCGGGACCGTCCGCCGCCCCCCTCGGCCCGCTCCCAGAGGTCCTCCTGGAAGCGCTCCGCGCCGTCCTCGGCTTCGATGGCCGCACAGATGCGGTCCTGGAGATCGAGGAGGTAGGTACGGACGGAGGCGGTGTTGATCAAGGAGCTCAAGGCAAGGGAAGTCTAGCCCAGGAGTAGGAGTAGACGCAGATCCTGCCTAGGAATAACCCAGTTCCTGAATGAGGACCTCACCACCTTCCACGACTTGCATTGTGAGCTCGTGACCGTACAGCAAGGCCATCCCAAGAAGAGGATCATTCTCGGCAGCCCCCACCAGCACACGTAGCAGGCGGCCATTCCACGAAATCAGGGCTTCATGGACGTCGAGGAAAATCTCTGTGCCATCAGCAAGCGCCGCCAGTCCCCGGTACTTAAAGCGGAGACCCAGCTCTGCGATGAGATCAGGAGGTAAGGCCAACGCTCCATTGAATCCGGTATCCAGAACTGCTTCCGTCTCGATCTCGCTCAGGGGTCCGCGGATTGAGAGGCGAACGAGAGCCTCCAGTTTGGGACTGACACTTCCGACGATCACAAAGGCTCAGCCGCCACTTGTCTGTGATACCCGAATCGATACAGGTACCGCGAGCCAATCCTGCGAAGCCAGATCTGCGCGTCAGGGTGGCGGGCGAACAGGCGATCCGTCGCGGCCAGTTCCTCCCGGTCGATTTCGTAGTCACCCGTCTCGATGTCGATAGCAACGAACCGGCCGTTGTCTTCCGTCTTCAGCTTCGGCAGGATCTCGCGACCGTAGATCTCATCGCCGCGACGGGCGAATTCCTCTTTGCTGTATCGGGGTGTCAACGTGCCGCTCATGTCGCCAGTATACGACATTTGCGGCTGAAGGGCACGCCCTCTACTCCCCCTCCGACCGGATCGGGAACAGCTCGGCCTGGCGGCGGTCGCCGGGGGCGATGGGGACGCGGTAGTCGCCGGTCCAGCAGGCGGTGCAGTAGCTGTCGCGCGGGCCGGTGACGGAGCCGAGCATGCCGTCGAGGGAGAGGTAGGCGAGGCTGTCGGCTTCGATGAACTCGCGGATCTCGTCGATCGACTTGTGCGCCGCGATGAGCTCGTCGCGCAGGGGGGTGTCGATGCCGTAGTGGCAGGGCCACTCGGTAGGGGGCGCCGAGATGCGGACGTGGACCTCGGCGGCGCCGCCCTCGTCGCGCACCATGCGCACGATCTTGCGCGAGGTGGTGCCGCGGACGATGGAGTCGTCGACCAGCACCACCTTCCGGCCTTCCAGGAGCTCGCGCACGGGGTTGAGCTTGATCTTCACCCCGAAGTTCCGGATCGACTGCCTGGGCTCGATGAAGGTCCGCCCCACGTAGTGGTTGCGGGTGATGCCGAACTCCAGCGGCAGGCCCGACTCGCGGCTGTAGCCCATGGCGGAGTAGAGGCCGCTGTCGGGCACGGGCACCACGATGTCCGCCACCGCCGGGGCCTCACGGGCAAGCCGCGCGCCCATGCGCAGCCTTGTCTGGGCCACGGAGTCGCCGAAGAGCTTGCTGTCGGGCCGGGCGAAGTAGACGTGCTCGAAGATGCAGCGGGTCGGCTCGCCATGCTGGGGCAGGCGGTAGCTCTCGACGTCCTCGATACCGCCCCCGCGGGAGACCACGACCTCGCCCGGCGCCACCTCGCGCACGAACCGCGCCCCCAGGAGATCAAAGGCGCAGCTCTCAGAGGCGAAGCAGGCGCGGCCGTCCAGGTCACCCAGGACGAGGGGGCGGAAGCCGTTCGGGTCGCGGGCCGCGATCAGGCACTGGTCGGTGATGAGGAGGAGCGAGTAGGCGCCGCGCACCTCGCCCAGGGCCAGGATGAAGGATTCGACGAGGTCAGGCCGCGGGCTGCGTGCCATGAGGTGGAGGATCACCTCGGTGTCGCTGGTGGTCTGGAAGATGGACCCGTCCAGCTCCAGGCGCTCGCGGATCTCGTTGGGATTAACCAGGTTGCCGTTGTGGACGATGCCCACCGGCCCCATGGAGGTCTTGACCACGATGGGCTGCGCGTTGGCGACGACGCTCGATCCCGCCGTGGAGTAGCGGGTGTGGCCGATGGCCCGGCGGCCCGGCAGGCGGGCGATCACCTTCTCCTTGAAGATGTCGGAGACGTGCCCCATCCCCCGCTCCAGGTGGAGCTGCGCCCCGTCCCAGGAGACGATCCCGGCGCTCTCCTGCCCCCGGTGCTGGAGGGCGTAGAGGCCGAGATAGGTCAGGTTGGCCGCGTCATCGCAGCCGTCGATGCCGAAGATTCCGCACATGAGGTGCCCCTGGTGCTTTCGAAAAAACTATCAAAAACCGAAACCCCGGTGTCCCTTGCCTTGCATAAGATGCCGGTTCCACCTCGATAAAACGGACGAGCACGCCCCGAAATTCTCGAAGATCTACAATCCCAGCGACTTCGGCAGGGCGGTCGACCAGATCCCGTGGAGGCCGGCGACGGGAGCCTTCAGGGTCTCACCGCCCGTCCGGATTTCCAGATCCGCGCCTCCCACTTCACCGATCTCACGCGCGGGCACCCCAGCCTCCTCGGCGGTCCGGAGGACGCGCTCCAGCGAGGCGGACGGGCAGGCCACGAGCGCCCGGCCCTGGGTCTCCGAGAAGAGGTCCGCCCCTTGGAGGGGCACCTCGACGCGGGCGCCCAGGAGCTTGCGGCCGAAGCAGGCCTCGGCGAGGGCGATCAGCAGGCCCCCCTCGGAGAGGTCGTGCGCCGTGCGGACGAGGCCGCGGACGATCAGCGCGCGCAGCAGCTTCGCGAGCCGCAGCTCGGCGTCCAGGTCCACGGCGGGCGGCCGGCCCTGCTCGATGCCATGGAGGAGCCTGAGGTAGGCGGCGCCGCCGAATTCGGAGCGGTCCTCGCCCAGCAGCACGACGCGGTCCCCTTCGCGCTCGAACCAGGGGGAGGGCAGAGCCGCGAGGTTGGGAATGACGCCCACCATGGCCACGGCCGGGGTCGGGTAGATCGAGCTTCCCCTCCGTCTCGTTGTAGAAGGAGACGTTGCCGGAGATGACGGGCACACCCAGCGCCCGGCAGGCGTCGGACATGCCGCGGACGGCCTCGCGGAACTGCCAGGAGACCTCGGGCCGCTCGGGGTTGCCGAAGTTGAGGCAGTCCGTGAGTCCCACGGGGTCGGCACCCACGCAGGCGAGGTTGCGCACGGCCTCCGCGACCGCCTGGGAGCCGCCGCGGCGGGGGTCGTAGTAGCAGTAGACCGGGTTGACGTCGCAGGTCATGGCGAGGCCGGCGGGCGTGCCCTTCAAAAGCAGCACGGCCGCGTCGCCGCCCGGACCCTGGACGGTGTTGGTGCGTACGGTGTGGTCGTACTGCTGCCAGATCCACCCCTTGCTGGAGAATTCGGGGGTCGCGAGCAGGCTCTCCAGGGTGCCCCGGAGGTCTTCCGGCTGCGGCACCTCGGGGGCCTCCCAACGCCTGGCGAGGTCCGCGGGCTCCTCGACGGGACGGCGGTAGACGGGTGCCTCCTCCGTGAGCGGACGGATGGGGATGTCGGCCGCCGTCTCGCCGTGCCAGACGAGCAGGGCGCGGCCGGTCGAGGTGACCTCGCCGATGTTGGCCACCTCCAGGCCCCAGCGGCGGAAGACCTTCTCCAGCTCTTCCTCGCGCCCCTTCTTCGCCACCAGCACCATGCGCTCCTGGGACTCGGAGAGCATCATCTCGTAGGGCGTGAGGCCGGGCTCGCGCAGGGGCACACGATCGAGATCGAGCCGGATGCCCACGCCACCGCGGCCGGCCATCTCGAACGTGGAGCTGGTGAGGCCGGCCGCGCCCATGTCCTGGATGGCCACGATGGCCCCCGTGCGCATGGCTTCGAGGCAGGCTTCGAGGAGGATCTTCTCCGTGAAGGGGTCGCCCACCTGCACGGTCGGCCGCTTCTGCTCGCTCTCCTTGTCGAACGACTCGGAGGCCATGGTGGCGCCGTGGATGCCGTCGCGCCCGGTGCGGCTCCCCACGTAGAGGATGGGGTTGCCCGCGCCGCTCGCCCGCGCGTGGAAGACGCGGTCGCGCCGGGCGATGCCCAGGGCGAAGGCGTTGACCAGGATGTTGCCGTTGTAGCAGCGGTGGAAGCCCGTCTCACCCCCCACGGTGGGAATGCCCACGCAGTTGCCGTAGTCGCCAATCCCTCTTACCACGCCGTCGATCAGGAAGCGCATGCGGGGCGCGTCGATCTCGCCGAAGCGCAGGGCGTCCATGCAGGCGATGGGGCGGGCGCCCATGGTGAAGATGTCGCGCAGGATGCCGCCGACGCCCGTCATGGATCCCTGGTAGGGCTCGATGAAGCTCGGGTGGTTGTGCGACTCCATCTTGAAGACGGCCACCCAGCCGTACCCGATGTCCACCACGCCGGCGTTCTCGCCCGGCCCCTGGAGCACGTGCGGCCCCTCGGTGGGAAACTCCCTGAGGTAGATCTTGGAGGACTTGTAGGAGCAGTGCTCGCTCCAGAGGGCGGAGGTGATGCCGAGCTCGGTCCAGTTGGGATCGCGGCCGAGGATGTTTCGCAGCCGCTCGAAGCTCCTCCCCGGTAAGGCCGATCGAGCGGGCGGTCTCCGCGTTGACCGCTGGCTCCTGATACCCCTGGGCCACCGTCATCGCGCAGCCCCCGCGAGAGCGCCCACCGCGCTCGCCAGGATCGCGAGGCCGTCCGTGTTGCCCAGGATCGGCTCCGAGCAGCGCTCCGGGTGGGGCATCATGCCGAGCACGTTGCCGCCCGCGTTGACGATGCCCGCGATGCCCCGGGCCGCGCCGTTGGGGTTCCACTGCGGGTCGGAGTCGGCGCGGGCGCCGTCCGGCGTCACGTAGCGGAAGACCACCTGGCGGTTGGCCTCCAGGGCGTCCAGGCGCTCGGCCGAGTCCTCATAGTTCCCCTCGGCGTGTGCGATAGGGATGCGCAGGATCTGCCCCTCGGCCAGGTTGCGCGTGAACGGCAGGCCGGTCCGCTCGACCCTCAGATAGACGTCGCGGCAGAGGAACCGCAGGTTCTCGTTCCGCCGCATGGCGCCCGGCAGCAGCCCCGCCTCCAGGAGGATCTGGAAGCCGTTGCAGACTCCCAGGACCAGGCCCCCGGCCTCGGCGTGCCGCTTGACGGCGCCCATGACGGGCGAGAGCGAGGCGAGGGCCCCGGCCCGCAGGTAGTCGCCGTAGGAGAAGCCGCCGGGGAGGACCACCAGGTCGCATGCCTTGACCGTGTCGTCCTGGTGCCAGAGGAAGGTCGTGTCCTGCTCCAGCACGTGCTTCAGGACGTGGTAGACGTCGTGGTCGCAGTTGCTGCCGGGGAAGACGACGACGCCGCACTTCATGAAAGGATCTCCACCGAGTAGTCCTCGACCACGGTGTTGGCGAGGAGCTTCTCGCACATGTCGCGCAGCTCGCGGCCGGCAGCCTCGGGGTCGGACGAGCCGAGGGAGATCTCGAAGCTCTTGCCGGCCCGGACGTCCTCGACGCCGGGGAAGCCCACGCGGTTCAAGGCGTCGCGGATGGCCTTCCCCTGAGGGTCGAGGATCTCGCGGCGCGGATAGACGGTCACTCTTGCTTTCACTCAGGTCACCTCCAGCCAGGGGGTTGGATGGTCCTGCTCGGTGATGGCCAGCTGTGCGGAGCAGCCCTCCCGGTCGAGCGCCTCGCCCACGGCGGCGGCGGCCAGGGCGGGCAGATTGTTCGTGCGGGAGAGGTGGTAGAGGGCCACCCAGCGCAGCCGGTCGCCGATCAGCTCGGGGAGGCCTTCGGCGGCCTCCCGGTTCGACAGGTGGCCGTGGCGGCCGGCCACCCGCTGCTTCAGGCTCCAAGGATACGGGCCGTTCCTCAGCATGTCGAGATCGTGGTTGGTCTCCAGGATCAGGACGTCGAGGTCGC
Source organism: uncultured Acidobacteriota bacterium (assembly GCA_963832495.1). GTDB lineage: Bacteria > Acidobacteriota > Thermoanaerobaculia > Multivoradales > UBA5704 > DATARR01. Next base: position 965,480 of record CAWHUF010000011.1, read on the forward strand.
GCAGCCGCCCCCAGGCGAGGCTGGTGCGGCAGCCGATGTCGGCCACGAGCCCCACGCGCCGGCCGCAGGGGTCCTGGATCAGGAAGCCCACCGGCTCGGCCGCGTCGTGAGGGATGAGGAAGGGCTCGACGACGAAACCCGCGATCTCGCAAGGCTCGCCGGAACGGACCTCGACCGCCTTGGGCACGGCCGCGCCGCGCAGGCCCGCGCCGTCCAGGGTGCCGGCGGTGCCGTAGACCGGCAGCTTGAACCGGCGGGAGAAGCGCTGCGCCCCCTTGTAGTGGTCCTGGTGCTCGTGGGTGATCACCAGGCCGCCCAGGGTGGCGGGATCGAAATTCAGGCGCGCCATCCGCTTGACCAGCTCGCGGCAGGAGAACCCGGCATCGATCAGCAGCCGGTGCGGGCCGCTCTCGACGATGACGGAATTGCCGCCGCTGCCCGAGCCCAGGACGCCGATCCGCAGAGGCGGCCCCGACAGGCGGGGCGCCGGAGCAACACGCAACGGTGGCTCAGAATCGGGGGCCGGAGTCGCCGGCTCGGCGGTCAGGAAGTCGAAGACGCTCTGCTGGCCGGAGGTGTCCTCCTTCAATCGAGGATAGTGCCGGCGCTTGAAAAGTCGGTTCTGCAAGGGGATCTACCGCCCAGGGGAAAAGGTACCACATTTTGGGGAGGCTCGCCCCCCGATCGCTAGAACTTGTATTCCTTCCCCTGCTCCAGGAACTCCAGGTCCGGGTTGTGGAGCTGCCGGACCTCCTCCTGGATGCGCCGGACGCAGGGGGGCTTCAGGTGGTGGATCAGGACGGGCACCTTCTTCTGCAGCTTGCGCAGCTCGGTCTCCAGGGTCCTCGGCGTCAGGTGGAGCGAGACGTCGGCCACCTGCTGGAGAGAGTTGTCGAAGCTCGTGTCGATGCACAGGGCCTTCAGGTTCGGCGTGCGGTTGGCGATCTCCCAGAAGCGCTGGGTCGGGCCGGTGTCGCTCGACCAGAGCACCGCGGCGCCGTTCGCCTCGATCAGGAAGCCGTGGGTGGGCACCAGGTGATCGACCGCGATGGGCGTGAACCGGACGCCGTCGATGACCACCGGCACCTCGCTCTCGAGCTCGTGAAAGCGCATGGCCGGCACCAGGTGGTTCGGCAGCCGGGTGAAGTCCGGCCAGGTGGCATTGTTGAACAGATACTTGCGCAGGGCGTAGATGGTGGCCGAGGAGGCGTAGATGTCGATCGCCCCGTCGCTCTTGCCGTAGACGTTCTCGATGAAGAACGGCAGCGAGTTCGTATGGTCCATGTGGGAATGGGAGAGGAGGATCGAGCGCACTCCCACCTGCCGCTCGATGGGCAGCGCTTGCGACAGCGATCCCGCGTCGAGAGCGATCGAGCCGTTGACCAGCAGGCAGGTCATACGGCAATCCAGGCTTTCGCCCCCATAGCCCCCGAGGACTTGAATCAGCATATATAGAGAGGATTGTATCCCCGCTTCGGCCTGGGGAACAAGAAAGGGCCTCGCGAAGAGGCCCTTTCTTTTCAAGACGTCAGAACCGGGTGCCGATCCAGAACTCCGTGCGGAAGCCTCCGTCCTCCAGCTCCACGGGGGGCTTGTAGAGCTTTGCGAAGTCCCAGTTGATATCGAGGCCGTAGATGTTGGCGGTGACGCCCCAGCCGTAGGAGGCGACGCCGTCTTTGAACCGCTTGGCATCCTGGTCGTAGAGGTCGAAATCCTCGAAATCGTCGTACCAGGCCCCGCCGAAGTCGAAGAAGACGACGCCGCGCACGCCCTGGAAAGCCACCAGCGGGGTGGCCACGAGGTCGATCAGCGGGAAGCGGAACTCGAGGTTGGCGTAGAACGCCCGGTCACCGGAGAGCGAACGGAAGTCGACGCCGCGCACGGTGTCCAGGCCGCCGAAGTAGAACGGGTTCGCCGCGTTCCCTTCCGACGCGCCGCCGAAGACGCGGAACGCGAAGTTGCTCCGCTGGGTCACCTGGAAGTACTGCCGGAAGTCGAGCGAGGCCGACTCGACCACGGAGCCGCCATTGTCGATGTCCGGAGCATAGAAGAGGCTGAAGCGCCAGCGGCGGCCGGAGATCGCGCCGTAGTTGGCGAACAGCGAAGAGTCCCCGATCAGGGCGGCCCGGAATAGCGGGAAGTCGTCCGAGATCTCGAAGAAATCGACGAATCCATCGTCCCTCAGGAACGGCAGGGCGACTACGCGGTAGAGGTAGCCGGCCCCGATCTCGGCCCGCTGGTAGAAGGTGAATGGCAGGACGACCGAGCCGATGGCCCCGGTCTGCTGGTCCGCGAGCCGCCCGCGGTCGATCCGGTCCTGGATGGGATCGCCCGTTGAGTAGAACGTCCGGTCGTCGAACAGGTGGACCTGCCACTGCCAGCGCCGGGAGAAGTCGGCGTAGAGGAAGCTGAAGTTCGAGAAGCTGTCGACGGAGCTGACGTTGGCGAAGATCCGGCGGTCGCCCAGGTAGTCCGAGAAGGTGAGCAGGACCTGGCCGAGATAGCTCTGGTCGCTGTTGACGCCGATGATGGTGTCGGCGTTCTCCAGGAAGAACCGGCGGCCTTTGTACTTGTCCTTGTTGGCGTCGTCGATGTTCACCTGGATGTCGGGCTCGAAGGGCTTCAGCTCCTGGGCCGGCACGGCTCCGGCCGGCAGCTCGACCGTCTCCGGATCGGCCACGAGCTCGTCGGTGTTGGCCACGTAGAGATCGAAGCTCCCCTTCCAGAAACCGTCGTAGACCACCCGCTCCGGCCCCTCGGTCGTCTCGCGCAGCACGGTGGGCCAGAAGGCGCCGGTCACCACGTTTGTGTACTGGCGGAGCTGTCCCGTCGCGAAGTCGATGCTGAAGATGTTCTCCGGACCCTTGCGGTCGGAGGTGAAGTAGATCCGCGTGCCGTCGGGCGAGTAGACGGGGTCGTTCTCGTTGGACTCGCCGGTGGTCACCGCGTAGCGGCTGCCCGGAGTCCCAACGTCGAGGCGGAAGATCTTGGCGTGGCCCGTGCCCACGGACGAGATGAAGGCGATCGACCGGCCGTCCGGCGAGTAGGTGGGGGCGCCGTCATAGAGCTGGTCGTTGGTCTGGTTGGTGATCGTGCGCGTCTCGATGTCCAGGAGGTAGATGTCGAACTGGCCGCCCCGCCAGGCGGAGAAGGCGATCGACCGGCCGTCCGGCGAGAAGGCCGGCCCGGACTGCTGCTCGAGATCCTCCATGTCGATGATCTCGCGCAGGCGGCTGTTCAGGACGTCGATCAGCAGCAGGCTCCGGCCCCTCTCGCGCTTGGCGAAGACGGCGATCGTATTGCCGTCCGGAGAGAAGGAGAGGTCGCGCCCCCACCGGCGGCCGAGCGCGAGCTCCTGGGCCACCAGGTACTGGTACTCGTTCGAGAAGCCGCGGGTCAGGTTGCGGATCAGCTGCCGGTTCTTCGTGTCGTAGAGGACGATGTCGACGTCGCCCTTGTAGACCGTGAGGGCCGCCACCAGGTCGCCCGACGGCGAGGCCACCGGCGAGGTCGACTGGCTGCCGGCGCGCTCGTTCTCGATGCGGAAGACCCGCCCGAAGTCCGAAGGCTCGCCGGTCTCGACGAGCTGCGGCAGGTACTTCCTGCGCAGCCACTTCCGGAACTCGAGGTCGAAGTCCTCGGGATCCAGCTTGAACGCCCGCGTGATCGCCCGGTCCACCCGCGCGCCGATCGTGTTGCGGACCTCGTAGATGAAGTCGAGGAAGCCCTCCTTGCCCCAGCGCTCCTCCATGAAGTCGAACACCGCGTGGCCGAAGCGGTAGGCGAAGAAACCGCCGAACTGTGAGCGGGCGACCGACGGGATGCGGTCGTTGACTACCGCGTCGCGCAGGTACATCTTGTCGCGCTCGGTCTCGTCTTTCGCCATGTAGCTCGCCATGCCCTCCATGAACCAGGTGGGCGGCGAGGTGGAGATGGCCTTGGCGAGGCTGCCCTGGAACAGCATCTGGTACTGGAAGATGTGGGTCAGCTCGTGGAGGAGGAGCTGCATCAGCTCCGCGTCCGGCAGGTCGATCGGCAGCACCATCCGGAAGCGCGCCGGGCTCGCGAAGGCGCCGACCCCTTCGGGGATGAAGTTCAGGATGATGTTGTTCTGCTCGAACGCCGAGTGGGTGGCGTAGAAGAGCAGGGGGACGGGGTCCTTGATCTGGAAGTTGAACTCCCGCGAGAGCTGGTCATAGCCGCTCTCGGCGAAGGAGACCACCTTCTGGAGCTGCGCCTCCTCGTCCTTGTAGTAATAGACGTCGAAGTGAGGCGAGTGGTAGATCTGCCACTGGAAGTCCCGGTACTGGATCTTGTTCTTGCCGAACAGGTCGCCGGTGAGGGTGGTCCCGTACTGGGCACCCGCGGGAGACAGGGCGAGCAGCAGCGAGCCCAAGGCCAACAGGCCCGCCAGGATCGGGCGATGCGATGAGCGGGTCAACGAGATCTCCTTTTCTTACTGCGTGAACAGGATACGGCTGGCCTCGACCTCTTTCTGCGTGAATACGTTGACGATGCGGTCCTCGAGCGAGAGCAGGTTCTCGAACATGCCCGCCAGAGGATCGGTGTTCTCGCCCTCGAAGCTCTGGAAGTCCTTGAAATTGTCCTGGTAGAGAAGAGCGCCCGTCCTGCCGTCGTAGACCTGCATCAGGATGTCGTACTGGAAGCCGGTCTGCTCGACGAGCACCTGCCGGAGGTAGGTGCGGCCGTTGTAGGGGGAGACGTACTCTTCCGTGCGGTAGCCGGAGCGGTCCTGGATGTCGAAGTCGAGCCCCCCGGTCAGGATCAGGTCCGACTGGGTCCTCTCTCCCAGAGCGCTCCAGAAGTCGGCCTGCCGGGAGAGCTGGTCCAGATCGTAGGTGGGGTAGTCGACCGGTCCGGGCTCGATGACCTTGAGATCGGTCTCCCGCCGCAGGACCTTGAGCAGATAGCGGTTGAACTCCTTCTGCACGTCGATGTCGCGGCCCTTGATCTTCTCGGCCCCCTCCTGGCTCACCACCAGGAAAGACGCCACGGCGAGCGACTTGCGGCCCTGGAGGTCGAGCTTCGCGCGCTGGGGCAGCGTCAGCGTGACCTCGACCGTGCCCGCGAAGACCGGCAGCGCGGCGAACGTGAGGAGGATCGCGAGGACGAGCGTGCGGTTGCGGTTCATTTCCTTACCTCCTTCAAATCGGCCCGTCCGGCTCTGGCGGGCTCAACGCGGGGGACGGTTGTCCGCCGGGGGCGGCGGTACGTCCCCGGGTGGGGGCGGCACGTCCTCAGGCGTGGACGGTTCTTCTGGTGGCTCTGGCTGCGGCACTGTGGGCTCCGGCGGCGTCACGCGAAGCCCCGGCTCGGGAGTGGGGGGAGGGGCGTTCGAGTCTTCCACCTTGGGCGTCTTCTCTCCCTTGAAGCCCTGGTAGAACTCGACGAACCGCCCGTAGTTGGCCCGGATCTCCCGGTCGTTGGGGGCGAGCCGGAGGGCCTTCTGGTAGGCCTCGAGCGCCTTCTCGAACTGGCCTCCGGCTTCGTAGGCGACCCCCATGTTGCTCTGGATGCGCGCGTTCTGGGGATCGAGCCTCTCCGCCTGCTGGAAGCGGAAGAGGGCCTCGTTCCACAGCCCCCGGCGGGCCATGTCGACCCCGAAAGTGAGCTGCTCGGCAGCCTGGTTGGGCTGCGCGTTGCTGCTGCTGCAGGCGGCGAGAGGGAAAAGGACGGCGGCAAGACAGACGGCAGCGGCGCTCGAACGCATCGAGAGGGACCTCAGCGTAGATCTCCGGTCCTCTGCGAACCGGGTTTGGGATGATGGAGTGGGCGTCATCACCTGAAAATCCGCGGGGGCAAGTATACACAACGCATGCCCGGGGGTTGGAAGGCCGGCCCCCTCTCGCCCGCCCTGCCGGCGAAAGCCTGGTTCCCGAAAAAAGTTGAGCGATCGAAGACGGTTTTCCCGTCTTAGAGGAGATGAACCGAAAAAGGAGACCCGGACGCCCATGCCCACCCCATCCCGACGCGAGCTGCTGATCGCCCTGAACGCCTCCACCGAGATCTCCCGCCCGGCCGTCTACCGGCTGGCCCAGGAGTTGGACCGCTGGCTCGTCGAGGGAGCCTCGCCCGAAGTCCTCGCCGCCGCGGCCGGAGTGCCCCGGCGCCAGATGCAGCGGGCCCTCGCCGCTGCCGATGCCGCCGGCACCGCCGTTGACGCCGCCGCCCGCGAGACCGCCGAAGCGGAGCGCCTGGGCGGCAGGATCGTGACCCTGGAGGACGAGGACTACCCGCCCGGCCTGCGCCAGCTCGCGCCGCCGCCGCCCGTGCTCTACCTGCAGGGCGAGGTGCCGCCCGGCCCCGCCGTGGCCATCGTCGGCTCCCGCAAGCCGGACTCCTATGGCGAGGAGGCGGCCGACCTTTTCTCCCGCGCCCTGGCCACGGCCGGGGTCACGGTAGTCTCCGGGTTCGCGCGCGGGATCGACGCCGTGGCTCACCGGGCCGCCCTGGCCGCCCCGAACGGCCGCACGGTCGCCGTGCTCGGCTGCGGCCTCGGGGTGGACTATCCCCGCGGACACCGCCGCCTGGCCGGAGAGGTCGCCACCCACGGCGCCCTGCTCTCCGAGTTCCCCTGCTCCATGATCCCCCGGGCCTGGCACTTTCCCCTGCGCAACCGCTCGATCGCGGCGCTCGCCGCCGGCACCCTCGTCGTGCAGGCGACCCTGCGCTCGGGCTCGCTGATCACGGCCCGCCACGCCCTCGACCTGGGCCGGGACGTGTGGGCGGTGCCGGGGCGGATCTTCGACGAATGCTCGCTCGGCGCCAATTCCCTGATCCGCGAAGGCGCGCAGCTCGCCCAGCACCCGGCCGACCTGCTGGAGATGCTCCTCCCGCGCGGTACCACGCCCCAGATCTCCCTTCCCCTCTCCTCCCTGCCGACAGCCGCCGCCGGACCGGAGCCGCCCTCTGGCCTCGCCGGCCAGATCCTCTCGGAGCTCCCTCCGGGAGGCTCCCGGGTCGCGGAGGAGATCGCCGTCCGCCTGGACATCTCCGTGGATCAGATCCTGGCGGCGCTCCTGGTGCTGGAGATCGAAGGGTGGGTCAAGCGGCTGCCCGGGTCGGCGTACGGGCGGTAAACGCAGCATCAACAAAAAGGAGCTCAACGGATGAGCCAGGACGACCTCGTTCAGTTGCTGCTACGCCTTGCGGGCCTGCCCTACGAGACGGAGTGGGTCGAATTCAAAAGGGACAACGCCGACCCGGTGGAGATCGGAGAGTACCTGTCGGCGATCTCCAATTCCGCGGCGCTCCACGCCAAGGAAGCCGGATTCATCGCCTGGGGGATCGCCGATGGAACCCATGAGATGGTAGGCACCCGCTTCCAGCCCAGAAGCAACCGGGTCGGCAACGAAGAGCTGGAAAACTGGCTTTCCTGCCTGCTCACCCCGAGGATCAACTTCAGGATCCACGAGCTCGAATGGGACAGACGCTCCTTCGTCCTGTTTGAGGTTCCGGCCGCTGCGCACACGCCGGTCCGCTTCAAGGATGCAGAGTTCATCAGGGTTGGCAGCTACAAGAAGAAGCTCAGGGACTACCCGGAAAAAGAGCGGGCTCTCTGGGCCACTTTCTCCAGACGGCCGGTCTTTGAGAAGGAGATCGCCAAGAGCTCCGTGGCACCGGATGAGGTTCTCTCGCTTCTCGATTACCCGGCGTATTTCGATCTGACCGGACAGCGTCTTCCGGAGGATCGCGATGGGATTCTAGACAAGCTTGTGCAGGAAAAACTCGTCCTCGCCACCGAAGACGGCTGCTATGACCTCATGAACCTTGGGGCGGTCCTCCTGGCAAAGGATCTCCAGGCCTTCGAGGGCCTCCAGCGCAAAGCCATCCGGGTCGTCCTCTACAAGGGCATCAACCGGGTCGAGACGGTCCGGGAGCAGGCCGGCAGGAAAGGGTACGCTCCCGGATTCGCAGGCCTGATCAGCTTCATCAATGACTCCGTACCTCAAAACGAAGTCATCGGCCAGGCGCTCCGGGCCGAGGTCCGCATGTACCCGGAGGTTGCCATCCGCGAGTTGGTGGCCAACGCCCTCATCCACCAGGACTTCACGGCCGCTGGCACCGGCCCCATGGTGGAGATCTTCAGTGACCGGATCGAAATCACGAATCCGGGCTTGCCCCTCATCGATACTCAGCGCTTCCTGGACGCGCCGCCGCAGTCCCGCAACGACCTGCTCGCCTCGTTCATGCGCCGCATCCGCATTTGCGAAGAGCGGGGCAGCGGCATCGACAAGGTCATTGACTCCGCCGAGGTCTTTCAACTACCGGCTCCGGATTTCTCCGTCACCCACCAGCACACCCGGGCGGTCCTGTTTGCCTACAAGGGACTCAACGATATGAGCCGGTCCGACCGTATCCGGGCCTGCTATCAGCACGCCGGGCTCCAGCACGTCTCGAACAAGCAGATGACCAACGCCAGCTTACGGAGGAGATTCGCCATCAAAGACGAAAACTACTCCATCGCCTCCAGAATCATCGCGGAGACTCTGGAAGCCGGGCTGATCAAGCCGCACGATCCGGAGAATCGCTCCCGGAAGCACGCCCGGTACATCCCCTTCTGGGCTTAGGTCTTATGTGACGGTCATGTGATGAAAACGGCTGAATCGAGGGGGAAATTTCCTCCAAACTACTAAAATTAAAGGACTTGTTCATGTGATGGTCATGTCATATCGCCGGAGCTCAAACCCGCGGCCTGCCGCCCCCGCCGGGCCACACACAATGTGGGGCACCAGAGCCCGGACCTTGCGGCCCGGGCGGACCCGGTGGTACTGTCCCCGCCCTGTCCCGGACGGCCCCTAGAAATATTGTCGACGCCTCCGGGCGTTTCAGAGACGCGCTATGGCTAAGAATCTGCTGATCGTCGAAAGTCCCGCCAAAACCCGGACCTTGAAGAAGTTCCTTGGGCGGCAGTACGCCGTCGAGGCTTCCGTCGGGCACATCCGCGACCTCGTCAAGAAGGACATGGGGATCGGTCCCGACTACGAGCCCCGCTACGAGGTGCTGGCCGCCAAGAAGGACGTGGTCAAGAAGCTGCGCGAAGCGGCCAAGCAGGCGGAGACCGTCTACCTCGCCCCCGATCCGGACCGCGAGGGAGAGGCCATCGCCTGGCACATCGCCGAGATCCTGAAGGACGCCAAGGACGTTCGGCGGGTGACCTTCAACGAGATCACCAAGCGGGCCGTGCTCAAGGCCCTGGAGAACCCGGGCACCATCGACCTCAAGAAGGTGGACGCCCAGCAGGCCCGGCGCGTCCTGGACCGCATGATGGGCTTTCGCCTCTCTCCCCTGCTCTGGGAGAAGGTCAAGCAGGGCCTCTCCGCCGGCCGCGTCCAGTCCGTGGCCCTGAAGATGGTCTGCGACCGCCAGGCCGAGATCGAGGCCTTCACGCCTGAGGAGTACTGGAACCTGGGCGCGGACCTCAAGGGCAGCGTGCCGCCGCCCTTCCATGCCCGTCTCCACCGCGTCGACGGCAAGAAGGCCGAGGTGGGCAACGGCGAGCAGGCGGCGCGCATCGTCCGCGACCTCGAGAGCGGCAAGTTCGTGGTCGGCAAGGTCGAACGCAAGGAGTCGCGCCAGAAACCGGCAGCGCCGTTCATCACCAGCCGGCTCCAGCAGGAGGCGGCCCGGCGCTACGGCTTCTCGGTGAAGCGCACCATGGCCCTGGCCCAGGGTCTCTATGAGGGGCGCGACGTCGGCGACCGCGGCTCGACCGGTCTCATCACCTACATGCGTACCGACTCGACCCGCGTGGCCGAGGAGGCGCTCGAGGGCGGGCGCGAATTCATCGGCGCCACCTACGGCGCGGACGCCCTGCCCGAGAAGCCCAACGTCTATTCCTCGAAGGCCGGCGCCCAGGACGCTCACGAGGCGATCCGCCCCACGAGTTTTGATTTGCCTCCGGACGCGGTGAAGGACTTCCTCAAGGATGACGAGTGGAAGCTCTACAAGCTGATCTGGGACCGCTTCATCGCCTCCCAGATGGAGCCCGCCGTGTTCGACGTGACCCAGGTGGACATCGAGAACGGCCGCCACGTGCTGCGCGCTTCCGGCAAGGTGCTGAGGCGCCCGGGCTTCCTCGCGGTCTACCGCGAGACTCCCGATGAGGACGCCCCTTCGCGAGACACTGCCGAGGACGCCGAGGGCGTGCTGCCGGTTCTCAACGAGGGCGAGACGCTGGAGAAGGTCCGCGTCCTCTCCGAGCAGAAGTTCACCCAGCCGCCGGCCCAGTACAGCGAGGCCACACTCGTGAAGGCGCTGGAAGAGAACGGCATCGGCCGGCCCTCGACCTACGCCACCATCCTCTCGGTGCTGACCGACCGCGACTACGTCGAGCGCCTCGAAGGGCGCTTCCGCCCCACGGCGCTCGGCCGGCTGGTCAACGGTATGCTCCAGAAGGGGTTCCACGACATCCTGAACGAGGGTTACACGGCCGCCCTGGAGGGTCAGCTCGACGAGATCGAGGAGGGCCGGCTCGAATGGAAGCAGGCCGTCTCCGACTTCGACCTGAAGTTCTCCAAGGACCTGGAGACGGCGGGCGAGCAGATGCCCAACGTCAAGCGTGACGGCGTGCCGCTCGACGAGACGTGCCCCGAGGACGGCTCGCCGCTCATCATGCGCTTCGGCCGCTACGGTCCGTTCATCGCGTGCAGCAACTACCCGGACTGCAAGTACACGCGGAACCTGGAGGAGCCGGCGGCCTCGACGTCCCCGGAGGCCGGCGCGAACGGCGCCGCCACCGAGGAGGAGATCGCGCCCTGCGAGATCTGCGGCAAGCCCATGGCCCTGAAGCGCAGCCGCTTCGGCACCTTCTACGGCTGCACCGGCTACCCGGAGTGCAAGGGCATCCGCAAGATCGGCCCCAAGGCGGTGCCGCCAAAGCCCACGGGCGTCCCCTGCCCGGAATGCGGCAAGGGCGAGATCGTGGAGAAGCGCTCGCACCGCGGCAAGACCTTCTGGTCCTGCAACCGCTATCCGGACTGCAAGTTCTCCCTGTGGAAGAAGCCCGTCATCCGCGAGTGCCCCGACTGCGGCGCCAGCTTCCTCCTGGAGAAGGTCACCAAGAAGGCCGGGACCCAGTACGTCTGCAACACCGAGGGCTGCAAGTACGTCGAAGACGCCGAGGACGCACCGAGCCCGGCGGAGGTTGAAGCCCTGGCCTGACAGAGGCCGTCTTTAAAAAGGAGATAATCCCGGCATGAGACCCTCCCGTCTGGTCCTTGCCGGGATCGCCCTCCTCTTCTTCTCCTCCTGCTTCGATCCACCCGTGCGCGAGGAGCTGCGCCTGCGGTTCCTCCCCAACGGCGCCGTGGTGGCCACCAGCACCGTCCACATCGCCGATCCGGACGGCAGCAGCAATCCGGCGCTCGCCCGGCGGCTGGCCGAGACGCGGCAGGCGATCCTCGACGGGACGGACGCCTGGGGCACGCGGATCGCCGCGGCGGACCCGGCCGCGGAGAAGTTCTCCTGGGAGAAGCGGCTGGGCGCGGTCCGCTCGGCGTCGCGCTCCGCCGTCTTCGCGGAGCCCAAGGGTCTGGAAACGTTCTTCCGTGACACCTCGCTCTCCGTCAGCTACTCGATCGACCCCGAGCGCGGCGTGGCCGAACTCACCATCGTGCCCGGCACCTCCGCCCGTGCCACCCGCAAGCAGCGGGAGGAGACGGAAAAGACGCTCGGCGCCTGGACGGCCGCGGTCGCCGAGTACCTGAAGGCCGGCCAGACCCTCTACGCCTACCTCGAAGAGCAGCCGGACCGCGCCTACGCCTGCCTGGGTACCCTGTTCGGCGAACGCCTGAACGAGGAGGAGGCGAAGGACCTGGACGAGCTGACTCCCGAGGAGCGGCGCCAGGTCGACCGCCTGGACGAAGCCATGGGCAAGGTGCTGGAGGTGCTCGCCGTGCCGGATGGGGGCGCCTATTCGCCGGACGAGGTCTCGCAGCTCGTCTACGATCCCTTCCCCGCGCGGCTCACCCTGAAGCTGCCGGGAGCGCCCCTGGAGGTGGAGGGATTTCTGCGGGGGGTGCCGGGTGAGGACGGCGCCCTCGCCGTGCGGGGCCATGGTTTCTGGGAAGCGCTCCACGGGCTCGAAGGGCGCTGGCTCTCGCCGGACCCCGTCCTCTTCTACATCGAGAACGCCCGCCAGGAAGAGGCGAGCGAGATCGGTTTCCATGCCTTCCTGGAGAGGCCACGCCAGGCCGCTCCGAAGCACCTCCTTCCCTCGGCGCGGGAGGTGCGCTCGGCCATCGAAGCGAGCCTGAAGCCGGCGCCACTCTACCGGGCGTTGTGGCGGGTGAACCTCAAGGACGAGACCGAGTCTCCGATGGGAGGAAGAGGCGCCGTGAGCTGGCTCTACCTGTTCGTCGCCGGAATCCTGGAGGTCGCCTGGGCGTCCACCCTCAAGCAGACGGAGGGCTTCACCCGGCTCGGCCCCAGCCTCCTCACCCTCGGCCTGATGGGCGCGAGCTTCTACCTCCTGAGCCTCGGGATGCGGGATCTGCCGGCGAGCAGCAGCTACGCTGTCTGGGTGGGAATCGGCGCCGTGGGCACGGCCCTGGTGGGGATCTTCTTCCTCGGTGAGACCAGGAGCGTCCTGCGGCTGCTCTCGATCGCGCTGATCGTGCTCGGGGTGATCGGGCTGCGGCTGGCGGAGCCGGGGTAGGGGAACTGAATCAAGGACCCCAAGGACGGGAGCCGTGGCGCTCGAAAGAGGGGTACCATCCGCTTCCGTGGCGGTTTTCGACGTCATCATCCCCGCGCGCGACGAGGCGCCGACCGTCGCGGGCGTGGTCGCGGCGGCCCAGGCCGCCCGGGGAGCGGGACGGGTGTTCGTCGTGGATGACGGCTCCTCCGACGGCACGGCGGCGGAAGCGGCGCGGGCCGGCGCCACCGTGCTCGCCAGATCCAGGGATGAGCCGGGGAGCAAGGCGCGGGCCCTCGCCCTGGGGGTCGAGGCCAGCGCGGCGCCCGTCCTGGTCTTCTTCGACGCCGACATCCTGGGTGTCCGCCCGGACCATTTCGAGGCTCTGGCCGTGCCGGTCCTGGCCGGGGAGTCCTGGCTCTCCTGCGGCATGATCCCCTACGGGTGGCTCCGCGATCCCCTCTTCCTCCGCCTGCCCCCCATCACCGGCCTGCGGGCGATCCGCCGCGAGGTCTTCGAGGCCATCCCGGACGCCCGGCGGAACGGCTTCCAGATCGAGATCATGATCAACGAGGTGATCGCCCGGCGCGGGCTGCCGAGCACCATCCAGGTGCTCCCCGGGCTGCGGCACCGCTCCAAGGTCCAGAAAGTGGGCTGGCGGCAGGGGTTCCCCTCCCACCTTGTCGATGACCCGGGAGTTGCTCGCCTGCTTGCGGTTCGTCCCCCTGTGGACCTACCGTTCGTATCTGAAGAATTTGAAGGTCCTGCCGCCGGCGGGCTCATCCGCCTCGGCATTCTCTCGCGTAGAAGGGGCATGAGCATGAAGAGGACGACTCTCACCCTGATCCTTCTCGGCCTGCTGATCGCCGTGGTCCCGGCCGGCGCCGCGACGCCTCCGGACTACAAGGTCTGGGGAGACCTGCTCGCCAAGCACTACGACCCCGCCAAGGGGATGAACTACAAGGCCCTCAAGGCCCAGGACAAGGCCACGCTCGACAACCTGCGCCGCCAGATGGCCACGGTCGAGGTCCAGGCCCTCACCCGCCAAGACCAGCTCGCCTACTGGATCAACCTCTACAACATCTCCGTGGTGGGGATCGTGGTAGACAACTATCCGGTCGAGTCCATCAAGGACCTTTCGACCGACCCCCTCGTCCGCCTGAACATCTTCAAGAAGCCCCTGGTCGACACCAAGAGAGGCAAGGTCTCCCTGAACGACATCGAGAACGAGAAGATCCGCGAGGGGTTCAAGGACCCGCGGATCCACTTCGCCATCAACTGCGCCGCGAAGAGCTGCCCCCCGATCCGCACCGAGCCTTACGTGGGGTCCAAGGTCAGCCAGCAGCTCGACGACCAGACGCGCAAGTTCCTCAACGGCCCCAACGGCATCCGCGTGGAGAAGAAGGGCGGGGGCGTGAATTTGTATACCACCAAGGTCATGGACTGGTTCGGCGAGGACTTCGCCAAGTGGGGCGGCGGCCAGAGGGAGTTCATCATCCGCTATGCCGCCTCGGACAAGCGCAAGCAGATCGAGGACGCCGGCAACCAGGTGGACCTCAAGTACGGCGACTACAGTTGGGAGCTGAACGACGCCTCATAGTGTCCTCCTGAGGGGGGAAAGGAGCCGGATGATCGGCCAGCCGAGATCCTTCAAGCGGGTGCTGGAGCTCTTCCGGAACCCGGCGACGGCCGAGAAGAGCAGGATTCTGAAGGACCGCTGGGCGGGGCTCGATCCCGAGCCTCCGTCTCCCCGGGCAGGGGCTGGGCCGGAAGGCGACCGGGTGCGGCGCTACGGTCGGCATCCAGCCCCGCTGCGACTTCTCCTGCACCGGCTGCTACCTCGGCCGCGAGGCCAACCAGCATCCCCGCCCTGCCCACCGAGGCCATCCTGCGCCAGCTCGACGAGCTGCGCCGCTGGCTGGGTCCCAAGAGCAACGTCCAGATCACCGACGGCGAGGTGACGCTGCGCCCCGTGGAGGAGCTGACCGAGATCCTCCGCTACGCCCGGTCGATCGGCGTCATCCCCATGGTGATGACCCACGGCGACAGCTTCCGCCGCCAGCCGGGCCTGCTGGAACGGCTGATGACGGAGGGGGGGCTGACCGAGGTCTCGATCCACGTCGACATCACCCAGCGGGGGCGGGACGGCTACCGCGTGCCGAAGTCGGAGCTGGAGCTGATGCCGTTGCGCGACGAGTTCGCGGCCATGGTGCGCGAGGCGCGCCGGCGGACGGGCCGGCCTCTGCGGGCCGCCATGACGCTCACGGTCACCCGGGACAACCTCCCCCAGATCGCCGACGTCGTGCGCTGGCTGGTCCGGAACCGCGACGCCTTCAGCCTGGTCAGCTTCCAGCCGCTGGCCCAGGTGGGACGGACACGGAAGAGCCAGCAGGGCGTGACGGCGGCCGAGCTCTGGCGCGAGGTCGGCCGGGGCACGGCGGGTTTCGGGCTCCCCCTCGAGAGCACGGGTCCGCTCCACTTCGGCCACACGGAGTGCACGCGCTTCGTCCCCCTGCTGGCCCTGGAGCGGCCGGGCGAGGAGCCCCGGCTCTTCCAGGCCTTCCGGGACGAGCCCGAGGACGTGGCCGTCGTCCAGGAGTTCTTCGAGCACGGCCTGGGCGGAGCGGCCTTCCGGGACGATCGATCTCCTGGAGAAGGTGGCCCGTGCCCTGGGGATGATCCGCACGGCGCCGGGCTGGCTCCTGGGCCGCGGCCGGCGCTGGGCGGCCGAGCGGTTCCGCGACGAGGCCGGGATCTCGCTCGCGCGCCTCGTCCTCGACAGCCTCCGGGGGCGCCTGCGGGTGGACGGCCTGACCCTGACGAGCCACCACTTCATGAGCCCGGAGGAGCTGCGGACCCCGCTCGGCCAGGAGCGGCTGGCCGCCTGCGTCTTCCGCCTCCCCTACAAGGGCGAGATGGTGCCGATGTGCAAGATGAACGCGGACGGCGTGCGCGAAAGGTTCTACGCGGAGATTATTGAGGGGACGATTGAGGGGGCGATTGAGGGGGGCGAGGGCGGAGCGGTCCACTGAAAAGATTGGCGAATTTTCGCCAGATCGCCTCCGGATCGAGATCGCGGACGACCCGGACCGGCCTGCCGCCCCGGCCGAATTCCACCCAGAGATTGGCATGAAGGTACGCCGAGGTCTCCCCCACGGTCACCAGAGACGGGCCGATCAGGTACGCCGCCGCCGCAAGATCAAAAACCGGGAAGCGCCGCGCCCCCCGAAGAAGGAGCGAGCGGCGGGACCACCGGGCGGCGTGGCGGCGCAGGAATCCCCACAGCTCGCCCTGCCCTTCTCCGAGCTCCCGGGGACCGGTCCGCAGCCGGCGGGCGACGTCCAGGGGCACGATCGAGGCGAAGACGGCGACGTTATCGGTGTCCGATGAGGAGCATGGTCCGCGCGGGCATCAGCCCCTGATCCGCGAGAAGCTACGGCCCGTCCACGGGACTGCGCCGCCCGTGCGCGGGCTCCAGCCGCTGGCGCTCGCCCTCCAGCGGCAGAAACTCGGGGGCCTGCACGGGCCGCTCAGGGGCGCGCGCCAGAAACTCGACCCCGCGCACGGGCCGCGCGAGCTCGCGCGGCAGAAACTCGGGGGCGAGCGCGGGCGGCTGGAGCCCGCGCACGAGCGGCACGAGGGCGTGCGGCGGAAACTCGGGGGCAAGTTTTTGCCGCACACCCCCGCGCGGTCCGTGCCGGCCGGCGGCGTTGTCGGTGTCGATGAGGAGCATGGTTGTTTATACTCCCGGCATGCCCTTACCCGTCCACATCATCGGCGGCGGACTCGCCGGCTCGGAGTGCGCCTGGCAACTCGCGGAGCGCGGTATCCCCGTCGTCCTCCACGAGATGCGGCCGGTCAAGGGGACCCCGGCGCACAAGTCGGGCGACCTGGCGGAGCTGGTCTGCAGCAACTCGCTGCGGAGCGACGATCCGCTGCACGCCGCGGGGCTCCTCAAGCGGGAGATGGAGACGTTCGGCTCGATCATCATCGGCATGGCCCGGCGGGCGTCCGTGCCGGCCGGGAGCGCCCTGGCCCTGGACCGCGACCGCTTCGCCGCCCTGGTGACGGAGGCGATCGCCGGCCATCCCCGGATCGAGCTGCGGCGGGAAGAGGTGACGGAGATCCCGGAGGGCGAGGTGGTGATCGCGACCGGCCCCCTGACCTCCGAGGCCATGTCGGCCCGGCTCCAGGGGCTCCTCGGCAGCGAGTACCTCTACTTCTACGACGCCATCGCGCCCATCGTGGAGGCCGAGAGCCTCGACCTCTCGAAGCTCTTCTGGCAGTCGCGCTACGGCAAGGGAGAGGGGGCGGACTATCTCAACGCCCCCATGGACAAGGAGGAGTACCTCGCCTTCCACCGCGCGGTCACAGAGGCCGAGGTCGTGGCCCCGCACGAGTTCGAGAAGGCGGTGTTCTTCGAGGGGTGCCTGCCCATCGAGGAGCTGGCCCGGCGCGGGGTGGACACCCTGCGCTACGGCCCCATGAAGCCCGTGGGCCTGACCGCTCCGGACGGCCGGCGGCCGTGGGCGGTGGTGCAGCTCCGGCAGGAGAACCTCGCCAAGAGCCAGCTCAACCTCGTGGGGTTCCAGTCGCGCATGAAGTGGGGCGAGCAGCAGCGCGTGCTGACGATGATCCCGGGGCTCGAAAATGCAAAATTCGTCCGCTTCGGGCAGATCCATAGGAACACCTTCATCAACGCGCCCACTCATCTCGACAAGCACTACCGGCTGAAGACTGATCCCCGGGTGCGCCTCGCGGGACAGATCACGGGCGTCGAGGGATACCTGGAGTCAGCCGCTACGGGCCTCGCGATCGGCCTTTTTATCGCCATGGAACGGGAAGGCCGCACGCCCGAGCCGTTCCCGGCGACCACGGCCCTGGGGGCTCTGGCCCGGCACCTGACGGAGTCCGATCCCAGGCACTTCCAGCCGGCCAACATCAACTACGGTCTGTTCGAGGATCTCCCGGGCCGGATCAAGAAAGTCGAGAAGCGGGCCGCCTACGTGGAGCGGGCGCAGGCGGATCTGGCCGCCTGGGCGGAGAGTTATCTCCCAAATAAGGTCGTTCTCGCATGCGTCGTCTGATCCACCGCTTCCTGGAGCACATCCAAGGGGAGCGGCAGCTCTCGCCACAGACGCTCCGTGCCTACGAGCACGACCTCGTCACCTTCCACGAGCTTCCTGGCCGAATACCTGGGTAAGGCTCCGGAGGACGTGCGGCCCCAGGATGTGGACGCCCTCGCCGTGCGCTCCTTCCTGGCGGCGCTGACCCGGCGGGGCCTGGGCAAACGGAGCCAGGGGCGGGCGCTCTCGGCCGTGCGGAGCCTCTTCCGCTTCGCCTGCCTGGAGGGCGTGATGCCGGCCAACCCGGCCCAGGGGGTGAAGACGCCCAAGGTGCCCAAGACCCTCCCCCGCCACCTGCGGCCCGGCGAGGTGGAGAACCTGATCGAGGCGCCCGCGGGGGACGAGCCGCTGCAGCGGCGGGACCGGGCCATCCTGGAGCTCCTCTACGCCTCGGGCCTGCGCGTCTCAGAGCTGGTGGGGCTGGACTGGAAGGACATCGACCTCTCCGCGCGGGTGCTGAGGGTGATGGGCAAGGGGAGCAAGGAGAGGATGGTGCCCTTCGGACGGCCGGCGGCGGACGCCCTGCGCCGGTGGCTGGAGGTCTGGGAGGGCGTGCGCGATCTCATGCAGGATGGGGATCCGGTCTTCCTGAACCACGTGGGCGGCCGGCTCACGGACCGCTCCGTGCGGCGGGTGATCGACCGCTGGGTGGACGCGGCGGCCGTGGCCCGGGGGGTCCACCCCCACACGCTGCGCCACACGTTCGCCACCCACCTGCTGGAGAACGGGGCGGACCTGCGGGCCATCCAGGAGCTGCTGGGGCACAGCTCGCTGTCGACCACCCAGAAGTACACGCACCTGGAGGTGGACCGGCTGCTCTCCGTCTACCGCGACGCCCACCCGCGGGCCCGGCGGGAACCAGAATGACGGCGACTATGACGGGGACTATGACGGGGACAATCGAGCGCCAGTTCCCCTGCACGCCAGGAGGATCGATCCTCCGGGGCCGCAAAAGGCTGCGGAATCTCCTGCTGGGGCTGACGCTGCTGATGCTGGTGGTGGGCGGGCTGACTCTAACGGCCGGCCGGATCAGCCCCGGCCTCATCGCGCTCGCCGTAGCCATGATCCCGTGGACGGCCTGGCGGATGAGCGGCGACCTCGACCCGTTCTGGCTGGAGGTGGCGGGCGGCAAGCTGACGGTGCAGATGCGGCGGCGCCGCGAGAGCTTCGCCGCCGCCGGAGCGGAGGGGAGACGCCTGGTGGCAGACGAAATCGCCCATCTGGAGACCCTGACGACCACGGGCGGAGTCTCCGCCGGCACCGGCGGCTTCGAATCCCATCGTCTGGGAGAGTTCGATCTCTATGCGAGCGACCTCGGCCATGCCGTGCTGGTGGACCTGGGGGAGACGCGGCTGATCGTCACTCCGGACGACCCGGGGGCTTTCCTGGAAGCCCTTTCCGTCCCCCTGATATACAATCGCCAGCCCATGGATACTTTCAAGTCAACGACCGTCCTGCTCGTGCGCCGCGAAGGCAAGGTCTGCATGGCGAGCGACGGGCAGGTCACGATGAATCAGAGCACCATCGTCAAGGGCGGCGCGAAGAAGGTGCGGCGCGCCGGCAAGGGCAAGGTGCTCGTGGGTTTCGCGGGCGGCGGGGCGGACGCCCTGGCGCTCTTCGGCCGGCTGGAAGAGAAGCTGGAGGAGTTCAACGGCAACCTGGAAAGGGCGGCCGTCGAGCTGGCCAAGGACTGGCGGACGGAACGGGCCCTGCGCCAGCTTCAGGCGATGATCCTGGTCGCCGATAAAGAGAAGAGCTTTTTCATCTCGGGCGTGGGCGAGCTGATGCAGCCGGACGACGACGAGCCCGTGCTCGCCATCGGCTCCGGGGCCAACTACGCGCTGGCCGCCGCGCGCGCCCTGATGCGCCACACTCCGATGTCCGCCTCGGAAGTCGTGCGCGAGGCGATGAAGATCGCCGGCGAGATCTGCATTTTCACCAACGACCGCCTCACTCTAGAGGAACTGTAGGAAAACGCCATGTCCATTCAGCTTGCCGGCGAGGTCCAGCTCGGACCCGTCCTCGAAAATATGACGCCGCGGCAGATCGTGGCCGAGCTCGACAAGTTCGTCGTCGGGCAGCGGCAGGCGAAGCGCGCCGTGGCCATCGCCCTGCGCAACCGCTGGCGCCGCCAGCAGCTCCCGGCCGAGCTGGCCGAGGAGATCGCGCCCAAGAACATCCTGATGATCGGCCCCACCGGCGTGGGCAAGACCGAGATCGCCCGCCGCCTGGCGCGGCTCGCCAAGGCCCCCTTCCTCAAGGTGGAGGCCAGCAAGTTCACCGAGGTGGGCTACGTCGGGCGGGACGTCGAGTCCATGGTGCGCGACCTCGTCGAGATCGCCGTCACCATGGTCAAGGAGGAGAAGCGCGAGGCGGTGCGCGAGGCCGCCGCGGCCCGCGCCGAGGACCGCCTGCTCCAGCTCCTGGTGCCGCCCCGGCCGATCAACGCCTACCTGCGCCACGAGGAGGAGAACGAGGACGAGCTCGCCGCCACCCGCGAGAAGTTCCGCGAGAAGCTGCGCGCGGGCGCCCTCGACCACCGGCGCGTGGAGGTCGAGGTGGATGAGTCCGCCTATCCCAGCCTGGAGATGTTCACGCCCCAGGGTGTCGAGGAGGTGGGCATCAACATCAAGGAGATGCTCCCGGGCCTCTTCGGCCGCAAGAAAAAGCAGCAGGTCTCCGTGGCCGAGGCGCGGGAAATCATCCTCCAACAGGAGGCCGAGAAGCTGATCGACCGCACGCAGGTCTCCCGCGAGGCGCGCCAGCGGGTAGAGCAGGCCGGCCTCATCTTCCTCGACGAGATCGACAAGATCGCCGGGCGCGAGGGGGGCCGCGGCCCCGACGTCTCGCGCGAGGGCGTGCAGCGCGACCTGCTGCCCATCGTCGAAGGGACGAACGTCTCGACCAAGCACGGCATGGTGAAGACGGACCACATCCTCTTCATCGCGGCCGGCGCGTTCCACGTCAGCAAGCCGTCGGACCTGATCCCCGAGCTCCAGGGCCGCTTCCCCATCCGGGTGGAGCTGGACGCCCTCACGGAGCAGGACTTCGTGCGCATCCTGACCGAGCCCGAGACGGCCCTGACCAAGCAGTACTCCGCCCTGCTTTCGACCGAGGGCGTGGATCTCGAATTCACTTCCGACGGCGTCGCCGAGATCGCCCGCCTCGCCGTGGAAGTCAACTCCTCCACCGAGAACATCGGCGCGCGCCGGCTCTCGACTCTCATGGAGCGCCTGCTCGACGAGGTCTCCTTCGAGGCCCCCGACATGTCCGGGGTGGCCGTGAAGGTGGACGGCGAGTACGTTCGGGGCGTGCTCGCCGGCATCGTCAAGGACCAGGATCTCTCACGCTATGTCCTCTAGACCAAAGACAGGGCGGCCACGCGGGGCCGCCCCTACATTCCTCGCCATTGCCATGCTCCTCGGCGCCGTGGGTTGCGGCAAGCAGGGGCCGCCTCAGCCGCCCTTGCGGGACGTCCCGGCCACCACGCAGGACCTCGCGGTGGTCCAGCAGGGTCCCAGGCTCCTCCTGAGCTTCGGCTATCCCCAGGTGACGCCGGCCGGTACGGCTCTCGAGGGGATCACGGCCGTGGAGATCTACCAGGCCACGCGGCAGGCGGCGGATGGCAAGGCCACTCCGATGGATCCGCGGCAGCTCGGCGCCGCGGCCAAGCTCCTCCAGCGGCTGGAGGGGGCCGACCTGACGGCGGCCACGGAGGGGCAGCGCCTCAGCGTCCTGCTGCCTTTGGCAGAAACCCCGGCGGGCCAGCCTCCACCGGCTCAGTACTTCGCCGTGCGCACTTTCGGCAAGGCGGGTGACCCGTCCGACTTCTCCAACGTGGCCGCCGTGGTGCCCAAGGCGCCGCCCGTGGCCCCGGAGCGGGTGAACGTCACGGCCCGCGCCGACGGGGTGCTCGTGGAGTGGTCGCCCGTGGAAGGGGCGACGGCGGGGTACAACATCTACCGCCGGGGAGCGCAGGAACGCGCCTATGGCCGGCCCGTGCACACGGCGGGTGCCCAGGAGCGGAGCTGGCTCGACAACACGGCCCGCTTCGGCCAGAGCTACATCTACACGGTGACGGCCCTGGCGGGACCGGATCCGGCCGTCGAGAGCGGCATCGCCAGCGACCACGAGGTGATCTACCAGGACCGCTTCCCGCCGCAGCCCCCGGGCGAGCTCGTGGCCCTGGCGGAGACGGGGCGGGTGCGCCTCGTCTGGCAGGCGAGCGAGGCCGAGGACATCGCGGGCTATCTCGTCTACCGCCGGGCGGGCGAAGGCGGCACGTTCGAGCGGATCACGGCCCAGCCGGTCCAGAGCGCCGAGCACGTGGACACCACCGTGCGCTCCGGGCAGGCTTACATGTATCGCGTGACGGCGGTCGACCAGTCCGGCAACGAGAGCGCGCCTGGAAGCGAGGTCCGGGCGGCGGTGCCTTGAGATGACCCACTTCTATAAGGTCTCCGGCAGCGGCAACGACTTCCTCGCCCTGGCGGAGCCCTTCCAGGTCCCACCTCCCGAGACGATCCGCGCCTGGTGCCGGCGCGGCGTCTCGCTCGGGGCGGATGGCCTGTTCGTGCTGCGGCGGGCGGGAGGCGGCTCCACCATGGACTACTTCAACGCCGACGGCCTGCCCGCGGACCTGTGCCTGAACGGCACCCGCTGCGCCGCCCAGCTCGCCTTCCACCTCGGCTGGGCCGAGGAGAGGGTGACGGTGCGGACGGCGGCAGGCGAGATCCCGGCCCGGCGGATCGACGAGTCGCGAGTGGCGCTCGAGCTGTCCGTTCCGGCCGAGCCGCCGCGGAGCCTGACGGTCGAGGCCGGGGGAAAGTCCTGGGTGGGGTACCGCCTCATGGTCGGCGTGCCTCACTTCGTCCTGCTCTGGCCCGAAGGGCTGGAGCACGCGCCCGTGCGCGAGCTGGGAGCCGGGATCCGCCGACACGAAGCCTTTGGTCCTCCGGGGACGAACGTCAATTTCGTCCGCTTTCCCGCGCCGGACCGCATGGAGATCCGCACGTTCGAGCGCGGCGTAGAGGACGAGACGCTCTCCTGCGGCTCGGGCGTGATGGCGAGCGCCGCCGTGGGGCTGGAGACGGGACGGGCCACCCTGCCGCTCCACGTGGCCACATGGGGAGGTTTCGAGCTGGAGGTCGATGGGGAGCTGGCCGAGGGACGGTGGTCCTTGGCCGGAGACGCCCGCGTGGTCGCCGAAGGGGACCTGCTTCCGGGAGCCTTGGCAATGACCTCCGGGGGCGGGCCGCATTCTTGCACGCCGGTTGCAGTGGGAGGGCTGAAATGAGGAGAGCCTCGGCAGAAGCGTCTCGCGTCGCAGCCATCGTGCCGGCGTACAACGAGGAGGCCACGCTGACCGAGGTGCTCTCGGTGCTCCAGGCCACCCCGGACATCGACGAGATCCTGGTCGTCTCGGACGGCTCGACCGACCGGACCGTCGACATCGCCCGCTCGATGGGCCTGCGCACCATCCACCTGCGGCAGAACCAGGGCAAGGGCCGGGCCATGTCCATCGGCGTGGCCCACACGGACGCGGAGATCCTGCTCTTCGTGGACGGCGACATCCTGAACCTCACGGGCGACCTCCTGGCCCGGCTGATCGAGCCGGTCCTCTCGGGCCAGTCCGACATGAACGTGGGCATCCGCCACCGCGGGCGGCCGCTCAACGCCATCCAGGAGAGGACGGGGCCGCTGCTGTCGGGTATCCGCTGCCTGCGGCGGGAGATCTTCGAGGCGGTCCCCGAGAGCCACCGCGAGGGCTTCGCCATCGAGACCGCCCTCAACTGGGCGTGCGAGCAGCTCGGGTACCGCATCACCACGATCCTGATGTATAACCTGAAGCACCTCGTCAAAGAGAAGAAGCGCGGCCTGGTCCAGGGCTTCCGCGCCCGCTTCAAGATGTTCGCGGCCGTCTTCGGCGCGTACATGAACCTGCAGCTCACACAGCCGGCGCTATTGACTGGAGAGAGGCGGGCCGGGGAGATCCCGGCGCGCCACGTCCTCAAACCCGAGCTCGAATACATCAACTTCTAAATGGCCCGACAAGAGTTTCCTCCCGTCGACGAGCAGATGGAGCTGCTCCAGCGCGGGGCCGTGGATCTGGTGGACCCGGTCCAGCTCCGCGCCAAGCTGGAGAGGTCACGGCAGACCGGCCAGCCGCTCGTGGTCAAGACCGGCTTCGACCCCTCCTCTCCGGACCTCCACATCGGCCATACGGTGCTGCTGCGCAAGATGCGCCACTTCCAGCAGCTCGGCCACCGCGTGATCTTCCTGATCGGCGGCTTCACCGCCCGCATCGGCGACCCCACGGGCAAGAAGGCCACCCGGCCGCAGCTCACCTCCGAGGAGGTCCAGGCCAACTCCCTCACCTACCAGCGCCAGGTATTCCACGTGCTCGACAAGGACGAGACCGTGATCGACGACAACGACCGCTGGCTGGGCTCCCTGGGCTCCCAGGGGATGATCCGTCTCGCCGGCCGCTACACCCTGGCCCGCATGATGGAGCGCGAGGACTTCAAGGTCCGCTTCCAGGAGGGCCGGCCCATCCACCTCCACGAGCTCCTCTACCCGCTCGCCCAGGCCTATGACTCGGTCTTCCTCAAGGCCGACGTGGAGCTGGGCGGGCACGACCAGATCTTCAACCTGCTCGTGGGGCGCGACCTCATGAAGGAGGAGGGGCTGGAGCCCCAGGTGGTGCTCACCGTGCCCCTGCTCGTGGGCCTGGACGGCCACGAGAAGATGTCCAAGAGCCTCGGCAATGCCATCGCGGTGGAAGATCCGCCGCGCGAGATCTACGGCAAGACCATGTCCATCCCCGACTCGCTGATGTGGGACTGGTACCTGCTCCTGACCGACCTCCCGAAGGCCGAGATCGCGGACCGGCGCGCCCGGGCGGAAGCGGGCGGCCTCCATCCCAAGGGGGTCAAGCAGGAGCTCGCCCGGCATCTCGTGGCCCAGTTCCACAGCGAGGAGGCCGCGCGGGAGGCCGAGGCGGAGTTCGAAGCCGTGTTCGCCGGGGGCGGAGTGCCCGAGGACGTGCCCGAGAAGGAGCTCGCCGGCGCCTGGACCCTGACCAAGCTCCTCACCGCCGCCGACCTCGCTCCGAGCAACGGCGAGGCGCGCCGGCTGATCCAGCAGGGAGCCGTCTCGATCGACGGTGAGCGGGCGGACGATCCCTTCCTGGAGCTCTCTCCCCGGCCCGAGCCCTACCTCTTCAAGGTCGGCAAACGGCGCTTCGCGCGCGTGCGCCTGACCGCTGCCTGATCCCCAACGTCTGATCCCCAGAATAAAAAGAGGGAGCGCCTGAGCCGTAGGACCGTCTCAGGCGTTCCCGAGGGGATTGAGGAGTTTCGTTTTGGTTTCTTTCATATTGTGACAGCCGTGTTACACAGATGTCAATAGTGGTGCTACCACTGTTGCGCCCTCCGAGGCGTCCAAGATAAGCTTCCTAAGCTTATGAGGAAGAATCAATCTGTCGTGGAACGAGAAAGTGAAGGCTCCGGCGAGCTGTCGTCGCACGACCGGATCCTGCAGGCGGGCCGCGAGCTGTTCTCCGGAGACGGCTACGAGAACACCACGACCTCGGCCATCGCCCGCAAGGCCGGGACGAGCGAGTCTCAGCTCATCAAGCACTTCGGCAGCAAGGAGGGCCTGCTCGAGGCGATCTACGACGAGGCCTGGCAGCGGATGGCCATGGGCCTGCGCAGGATCCAGGAAGCCTACAGCTCTCCCACTCGACCGGCTGCGGGCCCTGACGGAGCTGATGATCGGCGCGCTCGAACGCGACAAGGAGATCAGCACCCTCATGCTCCTGGAGGGACGGCGCATCCGCAAGCACGGCCACCAGGTGCTCCTCACCCGCGGCTTCCAGCAGGTGCTGGGGGTGATCGACGGAGTGCTGCGGGAGATGCGCGACGCGGGGCTGCTCCGGCAGGACCTCCACCCGGAGGCGGTCCGTTCCGCCCTGATCGGCGCCTTCGAGGGGCTCCTGCGCGACCAGCTCCTGGCCGAGCGGGGGGGCTTCCCGGCCCACTACGACGGGACCGAGCTGCGGGCGGCCTTCAAGGCCGTGCTTCGAGTGCTTCCTCGGTCGCGCCAGGACGGCTAGCGCGCCGAGTTGCGGCTATCATCTCCTGCATGCTGTCTCTGCTGCTCGCGCTTTTCCTCGCGGCGCCGCCCGCCGCGGTCTCCGCCGCTCCTCTCCGCATCGCCAGGCCTTCGGCAGCCCGGTCGAGATCGAGGTCCGGGACCTGCCCCAGGAAAACGCGCAGGAGGCCATCCAGAAGGCCCTGGCTGAAATCGCGGAGGTCGAGAGGCTGGCCAGCGGCGGCCTCTGCGGCTCTGAACGCGGCGGCGGGCAAGGGTCCCCAGCCCGTGGACCCGCGCCTCCTCACGGTGCTCACCCGCGCCCGCGACTTCTGCGTGTGGTCGGAGGGGCCCATGGACCTCTGGGCCGGGATCTCTACCGCGTTGTGGGACCTGCGACACCCCCTTCCGAGCCCCCCTCGCCGGAGCAGGCCGGGCAGGCGGTGGGCGTCGCGGGATGCGACCGCCTGACCCTCGATCCGAAAAACGGCACCGTGACCCTGGCTGAAGGGAGCGGGCTGGACCTGCGGGGATTCGCGGAAGGATTCGCCGTGGACCGCGCCGTCGAGGTCCTCAAGAAGGAGGGCGCGGCCAACGTCTTCGTCCGGATCGGACCCGTCCAGAGGGGATCGGCAGCAGGCCCCGAGCGGCAAGGGCTGGCCCGTGGAGCTCCCCTCCCCTGGACCGCATCATCTACCTGCGCGACCGCGCGCTGGCGGTCGATCTCTGAAAACGTGTACGTCAACCAGCGGACGGGCCGCCGGGCTCAGGGTGTGCTGGCCATCGCGGCGGTGACGGACCTGGCGATGGACGCCCAGGGACTCGCGACCTCGCTGTTCATCCTCGGTCCTCGCGAGGGGCAGCTCCGCCTCGGGTCGCTGCGGCCGCGGCCTTCGGCGCGCTGGTTTCTGGGCAGCGGATCGGGCGAGCCTCTCCGGGTGGATTATCGCTGGTCCGAGGTGACCCGGAAGTAATCTGGCAACGCCTCAAGCCGCCGCCTCCGCGCAGCAGGACTCGCCGGGGGGGATGGGCCGGCCGTGCGGGCAGACCTCGGGATGGTCGAGGAAGGCGCAGACCTGGTCCTCGAAGCCGGCGGCGACCGGCGTCTCCCGGCCGCACTCCGAGCCGCGGCCGAGGGTCCGGGCGAGCAGCACCTCGGCGAGGCGCACCCGCCGGACCACGGCCTGGGCCTGGGCCCGGCCGCGATCGGTGAAGGCGATCTTGCCGTCCGCACCGTCCGCGAAACTGAGGAGGCCGTCCGCCAGCAGCTCCGCCACGCCGCGGCGGGCCACCGAGACGCCGGCCCGGTCCTCCTCCAGGAGCTGCCAGAGCTCGGCGAGCACGCCCTGGAGCTCGAAGCCGCCGGGCTGCTCCACGTGAGCCAGGCGGCCGTGCTCCAGCCGGACCTCGCGGCTGGCGCGGGCCGCGATCGCCGGGGCGTGCGTGACCAGGACCAGCGTGTGCCCGCGCTGGTGGAGGTCGGCGAGGAGCGACATCACGACCGCCTCGTTGACGGCGTCGAGGTTGCCCGTGGGCTCGTCGGCCAGGATCAGCGGCGGCTGGTTGATGAGCGCGCGGGCGATGCACACCCGCTGCTGCTCGCCGCCCGAGAGCTGGCTCGGCAGGTGGGACAGGCGCTCGCCCAGGCCCACCCGGCTGCAGGGCCTCCTCGGCCTCGCCCCGGTCGGTCATGCTGTGGACGTACTGGGCCAGCATGACGTTCTCGAGCGCCGTGAGATAGGGGATCAGGTGGAACTGCTGGAAGACGAGGCCCACCGTGCGCTGCCGGTAGCGCGCCAGCTCGCGGGCGGAAAGCCCGGAGAGATCGACGCCGCCGACCTCGACCCGGCCCGAGGTCGGCCGGTCGAGGCCCGAGAGGATGTTGAGCAGCGTGGTCTTGCCCGAGCCCGAGGGGCCGGTCACCGCCACCCACTCGCCCTCGCTGATCGAGAGGTCGAGATCGTCCAGGGCGCGGAGCGCTCCGAAACGGCGGCTCAGGGCCTCGGCTTCGACGAACGGCTCGGCCATCGGCTACTCGCCCCGCAGCACCCGCGCGGCGTCCAGCCGCTCGACCCGCCGCAGCGCCATCACCATCGAAGCGCCCACCACCAGGAGCGCCGCCAGCGCCGCGGCAGCGAAGCCGCTCCAGGTGAGACCCCCGCCGTCAGCCCCTCCGACCCCGCTGACACCGCCCAGCATGCGTTGCGCGAGACCGCCCGCCGCCAGCTCCCCCAGGACCTCCCCCAGGATCCCCGCCAGCACCGCGGCCGCCAGCAGCTCGGCGGCCAGGAACACGCCGACCCGCCGGCCGGTGTAGCCGAGGGCCAGGAGCAGCCCGATCTCCACCCGCCTCTCGCCCACCAGCGCCGTGGTCGCGGCCCCTACGGAGAGGAGGGCCAGCAGCAGGGAGATGGCGCTCACGGCGGCCAGCACCAGCGTCAGGCGCCGGGTCAGGCGGGCGTCCGACTCGCTGACCCGCAGCAGCGGGACCGCCTCGACGCCCTCGACCCGGGCTTCGATGTCGCGCGCGATCTCCGCGAGGCGGGCGGAATCGGCGCGCACCTCGATCCGCTCCAGCCCCAGGTCAGCCTGCGCCGAGGCTCGCCGGCATGGCGGGTGTCACGCCGGTGGCGGTCTGCACTCCGGGGATCTCTCGCACCCGGGCGAGGGCATCCGGATGGATGGCCGCCGGCCCGCCCACCTGCGGGCGCACGGTGAGGTTGTGCCCGAAGGCGGCGAGGCTCGTCCCCATCTGCTTTTCCGCGCGGCTGGAAAAGCCCGCCAGGGTCGCCACGGTGGCCACGGCCACGGTGACCGCGGCGAGGATCAGCGCGAGCTGGCGGAAGCGGCGGCGAAGGCTCGCCAGGACCATGCGGAAGACCATCAGGCGGTCGCCCTCTTCAGGATGTCGGCCGGATAGCGCTCCAGCGCCCGGGCCACGGGAGCCGCGCTCGCCAGCACGGCGACCGTCACGCCGAGCAGGACGGCGAACGGCAGCAGCACCGGCATCCACGGCACGGCGACGCCCAGGATACCGCTCCCCAGGAGCCGCCCGGCCACGAGCCCGGCCGCTCCGCCGGCCAGGCCGCCGAGCCCGCCCAGCAGCGCCGCCTCGCTCAGGAAGAACAGCACCACCCGGCTCCGCGGCGCGCCGATGGCCACCATCAGCCCGGCCTCCAGCCGGCGCTCCAGCACCGTGGCCGTCATGGCCGCCGTCACGCCCACGGCGGCCCCGGCGAGCGCCACGGCGGCCAGGGCGGCCAACACCCACCGCAGGCGGCCGAGCACGTCCGCCGTGGCCTGGGTGACGCCGTAGTCCACGCTCGTCCGCGCCCGCGGCAGGGCCTGGTTGATCTGGAAGGCGATCGAGGAGGGGAAGGCCGTGCAGTACCAGGCCTCGTACTCCTCGGCGCTCATGCGCGTCGGATCGGGACGGGTATTGCGGCTCTCGGGTGAGGTCAGGGCGAAGATCTCGGCGCGGGTGAAGCGGCCCGGCTGGCCGGCCAGCCGCTGCACGGCCGCGATCGGCGCGAAGGCCTGATCGTCCTCCTCGCCGCCGCTGGTCAAGACGCCGACGACGTGGAAGGTCTCCTCGCGCGAGCCAAGGACGGTCCTGAGATCGCTCCCTGAAGAGAGGCCGAGCCGCTCGGCCAGCCGGCGCCCCAGGACCACCTCCGTCAGCACCGTCGGCGGGCCAGCGGCCTTCCACCTGGAGAGTGGGCCGGGTGCGGGGCAGGCCTGTTTTCCAATTCGGTTCCAGCGCGTGCTCGAACCAGGTGCCGACGAGCGGCGCCACTATCTGCGGGGTCCCAGCCGGCTCCATGCGTACCCGCGGAGCCAGGAACGGGGCGATGGCGACGATGTTGTTGCGCCAGAAAATCTTGCGCACCGTGGGCAGATCGGAGACGGGGAGGGTCTCGCCCTCGCGCGCGGGCACCATCACGAGGTTCGCGCCGTAGGAGCCCAATTCCGCGGCCAGCCGGTCGCCCGAGGCCAGCACCACCTCGGCCAGCGCCGTGGCGCCCAGGGTGCCCAGGGCCACGGCGGTCACCGCCAGCAGCTTCCTCCGGGTCCCCCGGCGCAACGACTCGACCAGCAGGCGCGCGTACATCCGAGTCTCCGTCTACCCCGCGTGCCCCATGTGCCCGGCGTGGTCACCGGTCCCCTGCGTACCTCCGGAAAGGTCCGCGACCGTGAGCACGAGGTCACTCCCCTCGACGCGGGAGGCCAGGGGGATGGGGTTGCACCCGCCCGCCTGGCCGATGCTGGGCGGATAGACCGCCGAGCCGCAGTGCAGGCAGGTGATGTTGGGGCCGTCCTGGTAGTACCCCTTCGGGCCGCAGATCAGGCAGGCGTCGAAGGCCGTGGCGATCTCCCCGCCCTTCTCCACGGGCTCGATGGGGACGGCGATGAAACGCACGGGCCGGCCCTCGACCGTCACCTGGAAACGTTGCAGGGCAGTGCCCCGGAAGGTCGAGAGCGGGATGCGCACCGTGCCGTCCGCCCCCGCCTCGACAGGTGTGGCCGGCGAAAGAGACGGTGGCTTGGCGTAGACGAAGCCGAGACCCAGGGCCGCCAGGATGATGGCGCCCAGAGCACCTCCGAGGACCCGGGCGCGCGCCTGCCGGCGGCTCCCCGCCTTCTCCAGCCGCGCCGCGGCTCCCGGCGTGTCCGCCGCCAGGGCCGCCTCGCGCTGCCGCCCCGGGATCACCAGCATCAGCAGGGGCAGGAGGAGCACGGCCGCGATGAAGAAGAACTCGTTCTTCACCAGCGGCCCCACCGTCGCCATGGTGGTCTCGTTGGCCGGCAGCCACCCGGCCTCCGACAGCTCGTGGTACCCGTTGATCAGGAGCTGGAGGACGAAGATGCCGAGCGCGATGCCGGTGATCTTGAAGAAGCGCCCGAGGTCGATCCGCAGGCTGCCGCGCACGAAGAGCACGCCGAAGGTGATGGCCAGGGCCAGCCCGATCAGCACGCCCAGGATGGCCAGGAGGCCGCTCGTGGAGAGCGACAAGGCGGAAAGGAAGAGCACCGTCTCCACCCCCTCGCGGAAGACCATGAGGAAGGTGAAGAGGAAGAGCCCCAGGGCCACCGACCCCGCCCGCTCGCGGGAGAGGATGCGCGAGAGCGATCCCTTCATCTCGCCCGACAGGCTGTGGGAGTGCCGCCACATCCACACCATCATCGAGCCCACGATCAACGCCGAGCCCAGGTACAGGAGCCCCTCGAAGGCCTCCTCGTTGACCGCCCAGCGATAGAGCATGTAAGCGCCGGCGAGGCTCGCCACGGCCGCCGCCGCGATTCCACCCCACACGGCGCCCAGGTGGCGCTCGTAGCCCTCGCGGCGCAGGAAGACCACGATGATCCCCACGACCAGCGCGGCTTCCACGCCTTCGCGCAGCGTCACGATCAACGCTTCAAACATGGAGCCGCCCTCCCTGTGACGGCAGACAGCGGTGCTGGCGCCGGAACCTGCGCGCAGACGTTACAGAGGCCCGTGATCTGCAGCGTGTGGCGGGTCGGCACGAAGCCGTGGGCACGGCAGATCTCCGCCTGGAGCGCCGCGATGCCCGGGCTCACGAACTCGACCACCCGCCCGCAGCCCGTGCACACGAGGTGGTCGTGCTGCTGCCCGGGATGGACGTGCTCGTATAGGAAGCCCCGGCTCCCCAGCCGCTGCTTGCGGGCGAGGCCGCACTCCACCAGGAGGTCCAGGTTGCGGTATACCGTGGCCCGCGAGATCTTGAGGCCCCGCGCCTTCATGGCGCCAAGCAGCTCTTCGGCGTCAATATGGCCGTGCTGGGAGAAGATCTCGTCGAACAGCGCCAGCCGCTCGCCGGTCACCCGTTGTCCGCGGCCGCGCAGAAACTGGAGGAATTGCTCTTTCTCGCGATCATTGCGGGCGTTCGCCATAGCCTGTCTTCCGCGGACTCTTAATGAGATTTCGTCTCAAGTTCCGGAAGTATTCTGGACCGCTCTGGTCCTGTTTGTCAACTCAATGCGGACGGGTACAGAATCTGCACAGCCTGGAGGACATGCTGGAATTGAAGAGCTACGAATTTCCTCCTGAAGTCGAAGGCGCCGAGCCCCCAGACGACGACTCCGCGCGCCCTGAGGCATTGCGGGAGCCTCTGCCGCTCGAGATCCGGGTCGAGCCCCGCCCTCCCCTGTCGCTGGGCATCCGGATCGGGATCTTCATCACCGGTTGGCTGCTGATCCTGGTCGGAGTGGCCGGCCTGGTGCTTCCGGGCATCCAGGGGATCGCCACCATCCTGGTCGGCGCCGCCCTGCTCTCGCTCGACAATGAATTCGTCTACCGCGCCCTGCGCCGCCTGCTCGCCCGCTGGCCCGGCGCCTGGCGCAAGATCGAGCACTTCCGCGAGAAGTCCCACGACTGGCTTCACCGCACATTCCACCGGAAAGGCTGACCTCACCCCCAACCCCCATGGGCGTTAACCTAAAATCCAGCTCTTGAGAAGCTCAGCCAAGCTCTCAATCTGCGGGCGTCGCCTCTTCCGTCGAGAGTCCGCAAGGGTCAACTTTCCCTCTGAAGTAGCTTGAAGAAGAGCAGAAAGAGGAGGCAGGGGACACAAAGCCTGACGGAGGGCTGCGACCATCAGTCGAGTCCAGCGCCAGAGATGAGGCCGCTCAGGCGGGGAGCCCATGGAGCCGGTATCCCCAGGGGGAAAGTGTCAGCGCGTTTCGGTACAGTGTTTCCAATAAGAGCGCGACCACCATCTTGGCCGAGATCCAGGATTGGGCCACCAAGCGATCCTTGTGGGGCAGTTGTCCGAGTTGGAGGATCTGCTTGAGTCGTTTGAAGGCTAGCTCGATCTGCCAGCGGAAGCGATAGAGCTCCAGAATCTCAGGGGCCTCCAGCCGCTCGACTGGCAAGGTTGTGAACAGCAAAACGTAGTGGGCTGCCAAGCGGGTCTTGTCGCTGACCTGCTGGCCCTTTTTCATCGCTCGGCGGATCGCCTTTTCCTCGGCCTTCTGGGCCAAAGGCGCCGGGAGCTTCAAAATCACCAAGCGCCCGGGCAGATCCTTGCCCTTCGGATCGCTCAGCCAAACTGGCCAGTCCCCTGCCTCTCCAATCTGCAAGGTCACCGCTCGATCCAAAGCGTAGATTTTTCGTCCCTGCTGATCCTTGAGAACCGGATGAACCCAGCGCATCCGGACGAGAACATGGCCTTGAGCTTGAACAATGGCGCGCACTCCCTTGGGTCGCAGGAAGTTGCGGTCCGCCAAGATCACATCCCCTGCCTCCACGGCCGCCCGCTCCAGCAACTCGCTGCCCTGCGCGTCGGTCAACTCCAGCCAGTCGCACGCTAAACTGCTCAAGTCCAAGGTGTAGTGAAGCCGCCACTCGGTACCTTGGCTGCCCGGACCTTGAACCGTTGTACTGTCTACGATCCGGGCTCTAAGCCCTTCCGGCACTCGCACTTGCTCCCGCATCTGGCGCGACAACTCACTGGCAATCCAATTGAGCCAAGCCCCAGAAGAGCGCAGTCGCTTGAACAGAGCCACGGAGGAGAGGCTCGCCAATCCAGCCAGACGGGCCTGAGCCACCGTCTGCCGCAAACCACCGTCATGAACGGCATGGAACAACAGGAGCCGCAGCAGGTCTCCAGGGGTCTGGGTATAGCGGACTCGCCGGAATGCTCCCTTCTGCCGGGCCTGCTCCTCCCATCCAGATGGAAGAAGGCTCTCGATGATCTTCCACTCGGCTTGGCTCGCTCCAGTATCCATGCCTTAAGGGTACCATGAAAGGCCCATTTTTAGGTTAACGCCTATGCCCCCAACCCCTCTCCTTCAGGAGAGGGCCGGGGTGGGGTCAGCGCCGGTCGATCGGCACGAACGGCCGCTCGGTGGGGCCGGTGTAGATCTGGCGCGGCCGGTTGATGCGGGTCTTGGGGTCGTCCTGCATCTCCTTCCAGTGCGCGATCCAGCCCGGCATGCGGCCGAGGGCGAACAGGACCGTGAACATGTTGGTGGGGATGCGCATGGCCCGGTAGATGATGCCGCTGTAGAAGTCGACGTTCGGATAGAGCTTGCGGGCGATGAAGAACTCGTCGTGGAGCGCCACCTCTTCGAGCCGCTTGGCGATGTCCAGGAGCGGGTCCTCGACGCCGATCTCGTCCAGCACCTCGTCGACCATCTGCTTCAGGATCTTCGCCCGCGGGTCGAAGTTCTTGTAGACGCGGTGGCCGAAGCCCATGAGCCGGAAGCCCGAGCTCTTGTCCTTGGCCATGTCCACGTACTTCTTGTAGTCGCCGCCGTCGGCCTGGATGCGCTCCAGCATCTCGATGACGGCCTGGTTGGCGCCGCCGTGGAGCGGGCCCCAGAGGGCGCAGATGCCGGCCGAGATCGAGGCGAACAGGTTCGCCTGGCTGCTCCCCACCATGCGCACGGTCGAGGTGCTGCAGTTCTGCTCGTGGTCGGCATGGAGGAGGAGCAGCAGGTTGAGCGCCCGGTCGAGCACCGGCCGCACCTCGTACGGCTCCGCCGGCACCGAGAACATCATGTGCAGGAAGTTCGAGCAGTAGGACAGGTCGTTGCGCGGATAGACGAACGGCTGGCCGATGTTCTTCTTGTAGGAAGCCGCGGCGATGGTCGGCCCCTTGGCCAGGAGCCGCGCCATGGTGAGATCGATATCGCGGCCACGGCCGTCTTCCGGGTAGTAGGTCGAGAGGGACACCACCATCGAGGACAGCATCGCCATGGGGTGGGCGTTCGACGGGAAGCCGTCGAAGAACTTCTTCATGTCCTCGTGGATCATGGTGTGGTAGGTCAGGCGGTCCTCGAACACCTTGAGCTCCTGGGCGTTCGGCAGCCGGCCATAGATCAGCAGGTAGCAGATCTCGGTGAAGGTCGCCTGGCCCGCGAGCTCCTCGATGGGATAGCCGCGGTAGCGCAGGATGCCCGCCTCGCCGTCGATGAACGTGATGGCGCTCTCGCACGCTCCCGTGTTGCCATAGCCGGGGTCGAGCGTGATCGCTCCGCTCTGGGCGCGGAGCTGCTGGATATCGAGACCGACCTCGCCCTCGGAGCCCACCGTGACCGGCAGCTCGTACTCCTTCCCATCCAGGGCCAGCCGGGCCGGGCTCGGCGAAGCCGCGAGAGCGGGTGTTTCTTCGACGAGATCCTTGGTTTGCTGAGACATCATCTCCCCTTCTCAAAGGTGCTGCAAGAAAGTGCTCCATGGCTCCGTAGGAGGAAGGGAGCACCCCGGCGATTCTATCGCCCGCCTTCTCGCGCACGCAAGGAACGTGCTAGAGCTCCCGCAGGGCCGTGGCCACCGGCAGGCGCGCCGCGCGGATGGCGGGGAAAAGGCCGCCGATCAACCCCATCAGCAGCGAGCAGACGATGCCCAGCACGATGAGCGGCGGCGTGACGGCGAACGCGAACGACAGCTGGCTGAACGTGCTCCAGTTCAGGGTCGAGGTCTGGAACCCGTCGAAGGCCAGCCAGGCCACGCCCGCCCCGATCAGGCCGCCCACGAGCGCCAGCAGCAGCGCCTCCGACAGCACGGAGATCACCACGGGCCCGGCGCGGAACCCGAGGGCCCGCAGCGTCGCGATCTCCCGCGTCCGCGAGGCCACCGCCGCGTACATGGTGTTGAGCGCCGCGAACACGGCTCCCGCCCCCATGGTGACGGTGATGAAGATCCCGATGATCTTGATCATCAGGGTCAGCGCCTGCGATTGGGAAGCGTAGTACTCCTCCTCGCGGATCACCTTGGTGTCGAGCTGGGGATTGCTGGTCAGGGCGTCCTTGAAGGCCGTGAACGCCGCCGGGGAATCGAGCTTGACGTAGACCGACTGGAACGAGCTGCCTCGCCGGTAGGCGGGCTGGAGCACCCCGACGTCGCACCAGATCTCCGACTCGGGAACGCCGCCATCGGCCTCGAAGATCCCCACCACGCTCCACTCGTTCTCGCCCCAGCGCAGGCGGTTGCCCAGGTCCAGGCCCGCGAACTGCGACGCCGCGGCCCGGCCCACCACGATCTCGTTGCGGCCGGGCTCGAACTTCCTCCCCTCGACGATCCGCACCTTGTCGCGCACCTCGAAGGCGGCCGGCTGCACGCCCCGCAGGGGCACGTTGGCGTCGGTTCCCGTGGAACGCTTCGGCAGGTCGACGATCACGTAGAGCTCGGCCGAGGCGGCCCGCGCTCCCGGCGCCTCCGCGATGAGGCGCGTGGCCTCACGCTCCAGGCCGCTCATCATCTCGCTGTCGCTGCCGGACCGCAGCACCACGGCCGTGTCCGACGAGGCGCTCGCGGTCAGGGCGTCACGCACGCCTTCCCCGATGGAGAACACGGCGATGGAGACGATCACCACCCCGGCCACGCCGATGATGATCGCCAGCGAGGAGCCGGCGCGCTGCGGGATCGTCCGCAGGTTGACCGCCGTCACCGCCAGCGACTTGAGAGAGCCAGTTCATGGTTCATACCCTCCGCAGCGCATCGACGATGCGCAGCCGCATGGCCTGGGCCGCCGGCAGCAGCCCGGCGAGGATCCCGAAGAACAGCACCAGCGCTGCTCCGGTCAGGAGAGCGTTGGCCGGCAGGAAGAAGACCGGCAGGAAGGACTTCAGCGCCTGGCCCAGCCCGGGAATGATCACTGCCACGGCCAGGAGCAGGCCCAGCCCGCCGCCGAGCACGGCGATGGCCACCGACTCGGCGAGCACCAGCGCCAGCACCCGCCCGCGCGAAAAGCCCAGCGTCTTCAGCACGGCCAGCTCATTGGTGCGCTCCCGCACCGCCTGCGCCATGGTGTTGCCCGTCACCACCAGCATGATGAGGAAGACCGCCGTCAGCACCCAGCGGACGATCGCCGCGATGTTGCCCACCTGGTTGGCGAAGCACTGGGCGAAGGCCTTCTCGGTGTTGGTCTTGGTCTCGGCCGGCGAGTTGGCGAACAGGCCGTCGATGCGGCTCGAGAGGCTCGGCGGCCTGCGCCGGATCGGCGATCCTCACCGTGTACCAGCCCACGAAGCCGAGCCGCCCGCCCATGCCCTCGTTCAGGTAGTCGTAGCGGAAGTACATGCCGCTGGTGTCGGTCCCCTTCTCCTTCCCCTCGTAGATGCCGGAGACGTTGAATTCCCACAGGCTCGACGCCACCCGGCTTGCGGTAGATCGTGGCCTGGATGGGGATGCGGTCGCCGACCTTGAAGCCGAACCGGTCGGCAAGCTGCCGGCCGACGATCGCTCCCGTGCGGTCGGAGAGCCAGGCCTTCTTCTGCTCCGGGGTCAGGACGTACTCGGGGTAGAGGTCCAGGAAGGTCTCGTGGTCGACCGCCATCTGGCCGAAGAAGTTCTTGGGGTCCTGATAGATGCCGCCGAACCAGTTGGCGAAGGTGACGGCCTCGACGCCCGGCACCGCCTTGATCCGCGGCCCGTAGGTGGCCGGCAGCGGCTGGATGAGCGCGACCTTGTGGATCGTCAGCAGGCGGTCCGCCCCCGCCAGCTCCACGCCGCCGGTGAAGGCGTTGTCGATGGCCAGCAGGGCCCCGAACAGCACGAAGCTGACGAAGACCGACAGCACCGTGAAGATCGTCCGGGCCTTCTTCCGCTTCAGGTTGCTCCAGACCAGGGGTAGGAATTTCATGCCGCCGCCTCCAGCACGAGGCTGCCCTTCTCCAGGTGCACGGTGCGCCGGGCCCGCGCCGCGGCGTGGGGGTCGTGAGTGACCATGATGATGGTCTTGCCGTGCTCGCGGTTGAGCGCCTGCAGCAGGTCCAGGATCTCGTCGCCCGACTTGCGGTCCAGATCGCCCGTGGGCTCGTCGCAGAGCAGCAGCGTCGGGTCGGTGACGATGGCTCGGGCGATGCCCACCCGCTGCTCCTGGCCGCCCGAGAGCTGCCGCGGGTAGTGCCTGGCGCGGTCGGCGAGGCCGACCATGGCGAGCGCCGCCGCCACGTGCTTCTTGCGCTGCGCCGCCGACAGGTGGGTCAGCAGCAGCGGCAGCTCCACGTTGCGCTCGGCCGTGAGCACCGGCAGCAGGTTGTAGAACTGGAAGACGAAGCCGACGTGGCGCGCCCGCCAGTTGGCGAGCTGCCCTTCGGAGAGCCGGTGAATGGACTCGCCCGCCACCTCCACGGAGCCGGACGTCGGCCGGTCGAGCCCGCCGATCAGGTTGAGCAGCGTCGTCTTGCCGGACCCCGAGGGTCCCATCAGCGCCAGGAAATCTCCCGGGGGGATCTCGAGGTCGATTCCCTGCAGGATCTCGATCTTCTCATCGCCGCGCCGGTAGGTCTTGTGGACGTCCTGGACGCGGACCAGCGTACCGTTCTGCTCCATTCGATCCTCCTCGTTTCTCATTACTGAGCGGATTACTGAGCGGAGACCTGGACGGAGACCAGGGCCCCGTCCTTCAAGTCCGCGGGACCTTCCGTGACCACCCTCTCGCCCGCGGCGAGGCCGGAGGTCACCACCGCTTCCTCGCCCTGGCTCGCCGCGAGCCCCACCGCCCGCCGCTCCACGCGGTCACCCTGGACCACGAAGACGACGTTCTTGTCGCCCTCCTGGCGCACGGCGGCGCGGGGGACCACCACCGCGGCTTTTCCCCCGCTGTTACCCACCGGCTCTCCCGGCTTTTCGTCCCCCAGGAAAGCCACCTTGACGCCCATGTCCGGCAGGATCCGCGGGTCGAGCTGGTCGAAAGACAACCGCACCCTCACCGTGGCCTTCTGCCGGTCGGCCGTGGGCACGGGCATGATGACCCGGGACGGGATCTGCCAGTCGGGGTAGGCGTCGAGCGTGGCGAACGCCTTCTGGCCGGGCTTCACCCGCTGGATGTAGCTCTCGTTGACGTCCACCTCGACCTCGAGCGAGCTCATGTCCACCAGCGTGCAGATGCCCGTGCGGGTGAAGCCGCCGCCGGCCGACACGGGCGAGATCATCTCGCCGGGCTGGGCGTCCTTGCTCACGGCCACGCCGGAGAAGGGGGCGCGGATCACCGTGTCGTCCACGTCCTGGCGCCGCAGGGCCACCTCGCGCTCGGCCACGGTCACCTCCTGGCGGCCGACTTCGAGCCGCGCCGCGAGCGAGTCCACCTCGGCGTCGGCCGTGTCCCCCTGGGCCTGGGTCGAGACCCCCTGTTCCAGCAGGCGCCGCATGCGCTGCTGGTTGAGCTTGGCCTCGCGCAGCCGCACCTCGGTCTCGGCGAGACTCCGGCGCTGCGAGCCGAGACGGGCCTCGGCCAGGGCGAGCTGCTTTCTCGGCGTGGCGTCGTCGAGACGGGCGAGCACCTGCCCCTCGCGCACCTCCATCCCCTCCTCCACCAGCACGTCCACCACCTTGCCCGTGACCTTGGAGGAGACAGTCGCCTGGCGGCGGGCCGTCACGTAGCCCGAGGCGTTGAGCACCGCGCCCGCCGCGGCCGAGCCGCCGGCGCGGGTCTCCGCGGGTTCCGCAGCGATGGCCTTCACCTGCACCGGCCGCGGCCGGGTGAACCACCACCATCCCGCCGCGGCCACCAGGGCCACGGCCAGCAAAACAATCCACAGACGCCCGCGGCCGCCGCTCTCTTCCACCCCCGAGCGGTCGATGCGCAGGGCGTCCAGCGAAGGTCTTTCCGAAGCCATCCCTTCTCCTCCCCTGTTCCAAGTGTGCTGATACGGATGGGGACTGACTGAAGTTGCCGGAGGGATTCTACCCGAAGGCGCAATCGAAGCGGAAGATCAGGCCTCGCAAAAAGATCAGGCCTCGCAAAAAGATCAGGCCTCGCAAAAAGATCAGGCCTCGCAAAAAGATCAGGCCTCTCAAAAGGTCAGGCCTCGCAAAAAGATCAGGCCTCTCAAAAGGTCAGGCCTCGTAGATGGCGCAGGAGGTCTCGGTCTCCCACACCTCGACCCGGGTCACCCGCACCCGGTCCTGCTCCGCCCCCTCCAGTAATCGCCGCTCGACCTCCTCGAAGACGTACTGGCTGAACAGCTCCGCCGTGGTGTTCCGTTGGTCGAACGGCGGGATCTCGTTGATCACCTGATGGTCGAAGGGTCCCAGGATCTCCTGCATCATGGCCTTCAGGTCGGCGAAGTCGAGGACCATCCCCAGCCCGTCCAGCCGCTCGGCCTCGAGGTGCACCCTCACCCGGTAGTTGTGGCCGTGCAGGTTCTGGCACCCGCGGGTGTGGCCCCGGATGGCATGGGCGGCGGCGAAGTGGAAGTCCTTGAAGATCGTGTGCATGGCCGCCCTCATCGTGTCGCCCGGAGCCCGGAGAGTCAAGAGGTCCACAACAGAGGACGCAGCCGGCTCCGGAAGAGGACGATTAGAAACCTTTTTCGGATTCAAAGTTTCGGATCACGACGGTTTTCCGTTTTCCCTTCCCGGTCCGGACGAAACGCCCCTGTTCAGGGACGAAACGCCGGATTTCCGGGACGGCGGTGGCACGGTCCTCTCCGCCCCGGATACCTGTCGCGTTTTTTACGATCCATCCCGTTGAATCCGGCTTTCCGATCAGAATTCAATTTCTCCCGTGGAATCAATGATTTAGCGGGGCGGCACAGCCGTTGCTCTAGCGTCCGGCGTTGGTGATTCAAACATAGGGGGGCAACAACAGGAGGTTTTGTTCTCATGAATTTTCTTCTATTCTCAAAGCGCGCCATTTCCCTCGCCGTTCTGCTGCTCGTCCTCGCCATGCCGGCGATGGCGCAGCTCCAGAGCGGCAACCTGCACGGCATCGCCGCGGGGGTGGAAGGCACGCCGATGCCCGGGGTCACCGTGACCCTGACGGGCGTCGGCGCTCCGCAGACCACGACCACGGACGAGCAGGGACGGTTCCGGTTCCTCGGTCTGTCGCCCGGCCTCTACACCGTCGAGAGCGCGCTCCAGGGCTTCGCGTCCGACCGGCGCGACAACGTCGAGATCAACGTCGGCCGCAACACCGAGGTCACGCTGACCGTGCGGGTCACGGACGTGATCGAGGTCCGCGGTGAACGGGCCGATGCTCCGTTGCTCGACACACGCCGCGTCGCCCAGAGCCAGACGGTCACGCTCACGGAGCTGGAGAGCATCCCCACGGCCCGCGATCCCTGGGCCGTCCTCAGCTCCATGCCGGGCGTGCTGACCGACCGCATCAACGTCGGCGGCAACGAGAGCGGCCAGCAGTCGCACGTTCGTCGGTCCCGGCTCCGGCGGCGACCAGGCCGTCTGGTCGCTCGACGGCATGGTGATCACCGACATGTCGGCCATCGGCTCCTCGCCCGGCTACTACGACTTCGAGTCGTTCGAGGAGATGCAGGTGACGACCGGCGGCAGCGACGCCTCGATCGCCACCGGCGGCGTGGTGCTCAACATGGTCACCCGGCGCGGCGACAACGCAGTGGCGCGGCTCCGGCCGCTACGTGGTCTCGGACGACAGCATGCAGTCCGACCTCGAGTTCGACCGCGAGCGACCTCGGCCAGGCCGGCCCCTGGAACAACGGCAACGCCCAGACCGCCTTCAAGCAGGGCAACCGGATCGTCGAGAACGTCGGACTGACGGCGCCGAGCTCGGCGGCCCCGTCGTCAAGGACCGCCTGTGGGTCTGGGGCTCGTACGCCAAGCCGGAGATCCACCTGCTGACGATCGACGACTTCAGCGACAAGACCACCCTCGAGGAGCTGGAACGCTCAAGCTGAACGCCCAGATCACGCCGAGCAACTCGGCGACCGCCTTCGCCTGGCAGAGCGACAAGGTCAAGATCGGCCGCAACGCCAGCCCCACTGCGGCCCCAGGAGACCACCTGGAACCAGTCGAAATTCGGGCCCGATCCCGACGGCCTGGAAGGTGGAGGACACCCAGATCTTCGGCACCAGCTTCTTCATCACCGGCATGTACTCGGTGGTCAACGGCGGCTTCCAGCTCGTGCCCCAGGGCGGCGACGGTGATCGCCTTACCGCGATCGCCGGGCTGAAGTGGCACAACAGCTTCCTGCTCAACCAGATCGAGCGCCCCAGGAGCAGATCAAGGCCGACGCCTCCAACTTCTTCAACACCGGCGACCTCTCCCACGAGCTCAAGTACGGCGCCGGCTACCGCACGGCCGAGCAGTCGTCGCTCTTCACGCTGGCCGGGCGGCGGCGTCGAGATCGTCCTGGGCAACGGCAACTACCTGCTGGGCCTCGCCCGCGACGGCGGTGCCCGAGGTCGAAGACCGAGTACACCAACGCTCTACGTGCAGGACACGCTGGTCAAGGGCAACCTCACCGCCAACGTCGGCCTGCGCTACGACCGCCAGGGCGGCGAGAACCTGGCCTCCACCGTGCCGGCCAACCCGGTCTTCCCCGAGCTGCTGCCCGCCGGCCACTACGAGGGCGGCGACAGCCGGCTTCGAGTGGACGACGATCACTCCCCGCCTCGGCCTGACCTACGCCCTGGGCGCCCAGCGCAAGACCCTGCTGCGCGCCAGCTACTCGCGCTTCGCCGACCAGCTCGGCACCGGCGTCGCCGGCTTCCTCAACCCGCTCGGCGGGCTGCAGGCTACCGGCTACTTCTACACCACCAACAACGGCGGCCCCACCCTGGAGCCGGGCGAGCTCGGCCCCGAGTCCTCGGGCTCAGCGGCAACATCAATCCGATCACCTTCGAGCCGCTGCAGTCGAACGCCGTGGATCCGAACCTCGACGCGCCGATCACCGACGAGCTCCTGCTCGGCATCGAGCACGCCCTGCGGCCGGAGCTTCGCTGGTGGGCCTGAACCTCAACTACCGGCAGCTCCACCGGCATCCTCGAAGCCGAGCGCCTGGTCTTCGACGCGACGATCCGTTCTCCGACGAGAACCTCGGCACCGTCGGCCGCGTCCACCGGCGGGACGACTACGTGCCGAGCGCACCTCAGATCCTTTCGTGGCCCCCGACGGCCGCACCTACACCGTGCACTACTGGGACCTGCGCGACGGCGTCACCACCCGCAACGGCTTCCGGCTCGAGAACGGCGACCGCGAGCAGGAGTTCCTGGGCGCTTCGCTGACCTTCAACAAGCGGCTCGCCAACCGCTGGATGATGCGCGGCAACGTCTCCTGGCAGGACTGGACGTGGAACATCCCCGACAGCGAGAACGAGGATCCGACCGACACCATCGGCCGGCGGCATGGTGGACGGCACCGACGTGCTCCAGGGCTCGGGCACTCGTCTCCGGCGCCAAGGGCAACGTGTTCATCAACAGCACGTGGTCCTACAGCCTGAACGGCCTCTACCAGATCGCGCCCGACCGCCCCTGGGGCTTCAACGTCGCCGCGAACCTGAACGGCCGCCAGGGCTACCCGCTCCGCTACGTCGCGGCGCGTCAACCGTGCGGCGATCAGTGACAACGCCGGCAGTCGGCATCGACATCCCGATCGACTCCTCTCCGGACGCCTTCCGCTACCCCGACGTCCACGTGGTCGACCTGCGGGCCGAGAAGGAGTTCACCTTCAGCGACTTCGGCTTGACGTTGGGGATCGACCTGTTCAACGCCTTCAACGAGTCCTACGTGCTCCAGCGCCAGGGCGTCCTCGGGTTCAACTCCTCCAACAGGGTGGTGGAGGTCCTGAGCCCGCGCGTCCTCCAGCTTGGAGCCCGTGTGAGCTTCCGTTAGTCAGTGCCTCTCCGATGCCTGCCGCCGGGGGCGACCCCGGCGGCCCTTTTTTCTCGACTGGGAGGTCCTGAGATGATGAACCTGAGAAGCGTGACTCTCGAAGACGATTTCCGCGACGCTGTACGAGAACGCCGCCTGGCCGAGCTCCTGGCCGCCGCGGCCACGCTGCAACGCCAGCTCGCCGTCCTGCTCGGCCCGCCGCAACCCGAAGTCCCCACCTTCCGGCGGCTCGCCGTGCGCAACAACGGCAACGTGCTCTTCCTGGCGCCGGAAGAGATCGAATGGATCGAAGCGGCCGGCAACTACGTCCGCCTGAACGCCCTGGGCCAGTCGCACCTGCTGCGCGAGACGATGTCCGGAGTGGAGGCCAAGCTCCCTCGCGACCGCTTCCTGCGCATCCACCGCTCGGCCATCGTCAACCTCGAAACCGTGCGCGAGCTGGAGCCCAGCCCCCACGGCGATTTCGTGGTGGTCTTGAAGAGCGGCAAAAGGCTGCCGCTGTCGCGGGGGTGCAGGGACCGGCTGGAAGAGGCGCTGGGGACGGGGTAAGCTAACCTCATTCTTAATTTCTCCTGACTTCGGTGTCACGCATCTAAGGATTGAAGACACCTTATGCTTTGCCAAGCGAGCTCCGCCCCCCAGTCCGGGGACGGGCTCATGACAAACGTCTCGTTCTCAAACCAGTCAGGAGGCCCCATGAACGAACGCGCGTTCCGATGTCCATCCACTTCCACCCTCGTCTTCGCTGTCTTCGCGCTGCTGCTGATCGCCCTGCCGAGTCTGGCGGGGGCAGGTGAAGACCCCCGCATCACCCCACGGGAGAGGGAGGCTTTCGAAGCGGTGGCACCGGACCAGGCGAAGGACTGCCAGCGCTGCGCCCTCGCC
Source organism: uncultured Acidobacteriota bacterium (assembly GCA_963832495.1). Classification (GTDB taxonomy): domain Bacteria; phylum Acidobacteriota; class Thermoanaerobaculia; order Multivoradales; family UBA5704; genus DATARR01. The sequence goes on from CAWHUF010000011.1 coordinate 1,009,799, forward strand.
CACAAGAGATGCTCCACGACCTGCTTCAACCTCGCCGAGAAGGGTGGGATGGGGGAGTGTCTGACGGCGTGCGACAACGCTGTGGCTGCCTGCACCTGTGACCAGTCGGTCAATCTGCGCAGCGAGGATCTCGCCGCCTGGAAGGGGCTGGACACGACCACCAAAGCCGCCGCCTGCCACGGGACCGTGAGCTGCCAGCCGAATTATCCGTCCTGCGCCAGTTGGTCCAGCTACACTGACTGCGGTGACCTCACTTGCGGCTTTGGTCCGAAGTGCGGGGAGTGCACGTGTGATGAGTGGGGAATTTGTTTCTGCGGCCCGGGCCCGGCCTGGCGGCAGCCTCGGGAGCGCTTCCGGGTGTGCTTCGACTCCCTGGGCAATTCGTGCACGGAGTGGCAGACGCTCACGTCCATCAGTTGCGGTTGCGAGTAAATCCACCTTGTCAGATCGGGACCGGCGGAGGGTTTCGCCGGTCCCTCCCTCCCAAGGCTCCTACTCCCGAAGCACCCGGTGTCAGGACAGCGCTGGACTTTCCCTTGTGCAGGCTTAATGGCTCTCTGAGGGCCTACTGCGCCCGCTCCACCCGCACGTCCGGATCCCCGTCCCGGTCCCGCGTGATCGTCACCGACCACGGGTTGCAGCACACCTCGCAGTCCTGCACCAGCGTGCCATAGACGTCCGGCTCCACCGAGATCTCCACCCGCTCGCCGCAGTAGGGGCACTGGACCTCGATGGTATCCGCCCAGTAGCCGTCGTGCTCCCTCATGACGTCCAGCCTCCTTTCCGGCCGAGCTTGACCACGATGTCGAGCTCCTTCTTCGTGACCGGCTGCACGGAAAGGCGCGAGCCCTTCTGCGTCACCATCATGTCCTTGAGCCCCGGCGTCTCCTTGAGCACCGCGAGGGGGACGATGTCCGGGAACGTCTCGACGAAGCGGACGTCCACCATCATCCAGGTGGGATTGTCCGGATCGCTCTTGGGATCGAAATACTTGTGCCCGTCCTGGAAGGCGTACGGGTCGGGATAGCCGCCGCGGGCGATCTCGGCCAGGCCGGTCACCCCCGAGGGCTCCGCGTTCGAGGCGTAGAACAGGACGCCGTCGCCCGGCTTCATGTCGTCCCGCATGTAGTTACGCGCCTGGAAGTTGCGCACGCCTTCCCAGGTCGTGGTGCCGTCGCGCTCCAGATCCTGGATGGTGTACGCCTCGGGTTCGCACTTCAGCAGCCAGTATTTTTTTGTCCGTGCCATGCCGTCCCTCCCGGGAGGAGTTTATCCGATGCATCTCTGGGTCTTCATGAAGACGAGGAGGATCGGCCCGATCTGCCCTTCGAAGAGACGCCCCGGCGTTGGTGGACCCGGTGAGGGCGTGGTAGAGGACTGGGGCGTCTCTACGGAACGGTGGTGCCCGTTGCGGACGTTGAGGTTACGGGGATGTCGAGGAAGCGCCCCCGTAACCTCAACGTTGGCCTCGGCACGACGGGTCCGTAGAGATGGGATGAGAAGGCCACCCTCCCTGGTGCGCAGTGCCATAGAATGGCCTGCAAACTGGGTACAAAGCGCTGGTAGGCGCAAGGAAGGGAGAGTGGCCGTGGGGAATGTTATCAGAGTGGAGGTGGAGACGGTGGTGGGCGTGGATCTCGGGGACCGTTCGAGTCAAATCTGTTGCCTGAACCGAGAAACGGGAGCGATCCTGGAAGAGAAGCGTCTGTCGACGACCACGGCGAGCTTTCAGCGCTACTTCGAGGGCAGGAGGTCGTGTCTGGTGGTGGTGGAGACCGGGACGCACACGCCGTGGGTGCGACGGTTGCTGGTATCGACGGGACATCAGGTGATCGTCGCCAATGCCAGCAAGGTGCGGGCGATCTCGGCGAGCGTGCGCAAGACGGACGAACGGGATGCCCGCTGGCTGGCGCAGTTGGGCCGGGTGGATCCGGAGTTGCTGAGTCCTGTCCATTCTCGCAGTGAGGAGGCGCAGCAAGCGCTGGCCGTGGTGCGCGCTCGGGAAGGCTTCGTCAAGACGCGGACGATGCTGATCAATCAGGTGCGCGGGATGGTGAAGTCGTTCGGTGCCCGGCTGCCGTCGTGCTCGGCGAAGGGCTTCGCCCACAGAGCGTCGACGGCCTTGCCGCAGGGACTGAAGGCGGCTCTGGAGCCGCTGCTGGAGGTGATCGCGGATCTGAGTGATCGAATCCGGAGTTTCGACCGGGATATCGAAGCCTGGGCGAAGCGTTTTCCGGTCACCGAGCGGCTGCGCCAGATCAAGGGGGTGGGCGCGCTGACGGCGCTGGTGTTCGTGCTGACGCTGGACGATCCTTCTCGCTTCGCTCGCTCCCGCTCGGTGGGCGCCTACCTCGGGCTGGTGCCGGCGAGTCGAAGCTCGGGCAACTCGACGCCGCAATTGCCGATCACCAAGCACGGCGACGGCCTGCTGCGCCGCTTGCTGGTGCAGGCGGCGCACTACATCCTCGGTCCGTTCGGACAGGACAGCGACCTGCGCCGCTTCGGGCAGGAACTGGCCCGGCGCGGCGGCAAGAGCGGTAAGAAACGAGCGGTGGTGGCGGTGGCCCGGAAACTGGCGGTGTTGCTGCACCGGCTGTGGATCAGCGGCGAAGACTACGAGCCGCATCGCCGGGCGGCGTTGACTTCGGCAGCGGCATAAAAGCTCAGGTAGGGAAAACTCAGGAGGAAGAAACGAGGATGTAGGGCACAATCTGGTCGATCGGAGCTCGAGTCGAAACCCCCGTTGTCGGCGACTGCGCTGGGCGTCTTGGCCTTCGAGGCCGCCGTAGAGATCGCAGCGCCGCTTCGGTGGCACCCCATCATGCACCGAGCCCAACGAGAGGCTCCTTGAGAGTGCGGATAGAAGACTCGGGGACAGACCGCTGCTCCGAAAGGCCAGATAAGGATGGCCGCCAAGGCGGCCTTGACATTTGGGGCCTTCTCATAGAAGACGCCCCAGTCCTCTACCGGGCACTTTCCGGGTCCTCAAACGTCGGGGCGTCTCCTCGGAGGGTACACCTCAACAATCCAAGCCAACCGATTGGACCTCCCAGCCCGGCTCACACTTCCTGCCGCAGCATGTCGAGCAGCTCGTCACGGGAGAAGACCTTGGCCAGCTCCGGCGAGTCCTCCTGGACGACGCTTGCCATGACCTTGCGCTTCTTCTCGATGATGGCCGCGATCTTCTCTTCGAGGGTGCCCTCGGTGACCAGCTTGAAGACCTGCACGGCCCGCTTCTGGCCGAAGCGGTAGACGCGGTCGGTCGCCTGGTCCTCCCGCGCCGCGTTCCACCAGCGGTCGTAATGGATCACGGCCGAGCCGGCCACGAGGTCGATCCCCGCGCCGCCGGCCTTCAGGCTGCCGAGAAAAACCTTGCAATCCGGATCGTGATTGAAACGGTCCACGATCCCGCCGCGATTCACGCTCGCTCCCGTCAGCTTGACGTAGCCGATGCCGAGCCCTTCGAGGTGGCGCTCCATCAGATCGATCATCCCCAGGAACTGGGTGAAGACGACCACCTTCTGGCCGCTGTCCAGGCACTCGCGGAGGATCTCCTGGTAGAGGTCCCACTTGCCCGAGGTGAGGTCCGCGGCCCGGCCGAGATCGCCCATGGCGAGGGCGGGATGGTCGCAGATCTTCTTGAGCAGGCTGAGCAGGGCGAAAACGTGGATGTAGGGCAGGTGCCCGTCCGCCGCGGCCTCGATCTGCCGCGCCAGCTCCGCCCCGCGCCCGGAGACGGCCTCGCGGTACAGCTTCACCTGATCGTCCGACAGCGAGCAGGTGCGCACGTCCTCGAACTTCGCCGGCAGCTCGTTCAGCACCGAGGACTTCAGGCGCCGCAGCATGAAGGGCGAGATGACCCGCCGCAGCTCGGCCAGGCGGTCCTCGTCTTCGTCCTCATCCTTCACATACCGGGCCTCGAAACCCGCGTCGCTGCCGAGATAGCCAGGCAGGATCAGATCGAACAGCGCCTTCAGCTCGACCAGGGAGTTCTCGACCGGCGTGCCCGTCAGCCCGAACTTGACGTCGGCCACGAGATGGTCGGCCGCCTCGTACGACTGCGTCCCCCGGTTCTTGAGGTTCTGGGCTTCGTCGAACACGGCCAGAGAAAAGGGGATCGCGGAGAGCGCCTCCGCATCCCGGCGCAGCACGCCGTAGGAGGTCAGCAGGACGTCGCCCGGCCCAAGCGTTTGTCCCCGTTTTTGGGGCAGCCGCCGCTGCCCGCCGTGATGAACGATCGGCCGCAGGGCCGACGGGGCGTGGCGCTCGATCTGGCTCTTCCAGTGGGGGAGGACGCTCGTGGGACAGACCACGAGGAACGGCTCGCCCGCCTTCCCCCGCTCCAGCAGGGTCACCATGAGCGTGATGGTCTGCAACGTCTTGCCGAGGCCCATGTCGTCGCAGAGCAGGCCGGCCAAGCGGTTCTCGTACAGGAACAGCAGCCAGTTCACGCCGATCAGCTGGTACGTCCGCAATGGTGTCGCGATACCCGGAGTCTCGATCAGAGGCTCGGCCGGTCTCAGCTCCAGGAGGCGGCCAAGGAGATCCGCGCCCTCTCCTGAAACAGCGACCGCCGTACCCGCCTCGGCCTGGAGCCGCAGCACCTCCGCGACCGGCATGCGCACGCGGTTGCTATCTATGGCTTCCCCGCCCAGACGCTCCAGGAGGCCATCCAGCGCCCGGAACGCGTTCAGGTCGACCCAGCCCCCCGCCGTCTCCAGATAGGGCAGACCGTCCTTGCGGGCGCGCAGGATCTCGGCGAGCGAGACGACATCGCTGCCGAACCCGTACTCGATGGCGAGCCAGTACCAGCTCCGCTCCAGGGCCGCCTCGAGATCGGCTTCGGAGATCGCGATCCGGTCCGCCTGGCGGAAGACCCGCCGGTCGCGCAGAGGCTCGTCGAGCACCAGCAGGCCTTCTCCCAAAGCGTCCGCATGCTCGGCCAGGAAGCTCGGCACCTGGCTCCGCTGGAGCTTCATGCTCACGGGCGCCTTGAATTTGCGCTCCTTGCCCTCGCGCTCCAACTCGGCCAGGACTCCCAGATCCTTGATGTAGATCAGGCTGCCGTAGCGGAACTTCTCGACATCGCGCCGCTCCAGGAAGCGCTCCTCGCCGTTCGCCTGGAGGGCGAGGATGACGGGCCGCACCTCCAGGTCCAGCTCCGTCTCCTGGGTGACGCGGAAGATGGACTTCAGGGGGATGGGCCGGACGGCCAGGTCCGCCTGCTCCGGATACTCGGCGGCCAGCAGTTGGAGCGCCGCCCGCACGCGGTCCCGCGGCATGGTGAAGCGCACCACCTCGCCGCCTTCCGGCCCGCGGTAGGTGAAGGTGAACCGGCCGCTCGCCTCATCCACTGCCGGGTGGAACGTGCCGTGCGCTTCCTCCTCCATCTCGCGCACGCAGTGATAGGCGAGCCGGTACCAGAAGCTCTCCTCCCACGTCTGCCGCTGGGTCTTCATGCCGGCCTTGTGGAAGAGGCGCTCCTGCTCCGTGGCCTGGAACAGGGCGAGCCGTTCGAGCAGGCTGGCGCGGTCGAAGATGCCGTCGCCGTCGAGCGCGGCCTTGCCCGTCCGTTCCAGGAACCGCACCCGGGCCGGCGAGGTGTCGAGGTAGTCCGCCAGCTCGCCGCCCCTGGGCGAAGTGACGCGGATCAGGGTGCCGCCGGCGTCCTGGGGGGCACGGGACACCCGCAGCACCCGAACTTTCGCCGATGCTTGGGGATCGCCCTCGAACAGCAGGCGCGCCAGCCGGTACCAGACGGAGGACTCGAACGCCGCCTCCCACCGGCTGACCCAGCGGGCCTTCTCGATCTCGGCGACGGCCTGGGACAGATCCTTCAGGTGGTCGCACGTCTTCTTCTTGCTCGCCTCGCAGGTGCAGGACCGCAAGGCCTTGTCGCTGCCGGGGACCCGGGCGACGTAGATGGCCGTGTGCCGCTCGCCGGGGCGGCCGGGCACGAGGCCGATACCCGTCCGATGGAACTCGAGGTGCGTAAATGCAGGCATGATGGTGTAGATAGGCTACTCGAATCCGTGGCGTCTTGCGAGCGGCGGATTCTAGCCCAGGATCGCGGCTCAGGGGGAGCCGCGTCACGCCAGCCGCTCCACGAGCACTGTTCTCTTTGGGGACCTATCGGATTTTTCCGAGCCCATGCTCAAGGAGGTGCGCTGTGCGAGGCAGAAACCTTGCGGTAGCTTGCGTCGTCTGTTTAACAATGTCTTCAATTCCCATTCAACTGGCGTCCGCCGATCAGGAGAAATCTTTCCGTTGTCCGGCGAGCGGTGATCCCGCCGAGGTCGTCAAGTGTTACGACAACATGGGGAAGCTCAAGCCCGGCTTTCCCAAAAGGAATCCCAAGCCCTTCAACGACGGCGAGGACGTCAACAACGACGGCAAGAAGGACCGCCTCGGCAGCTCGATGAAAGACTCCAAGGGCAACGCCATCGAGTGCTGGTGCCTGCAGAAGAGCGACAAGACCCCCCAGCAGTTCGCCTACGCCTTCGTGCCCGCGGACGGAACGGGACGGAAGTGGTTCGGCGGCTGCTATTTCCCCTGGGGCCTCAACTCCATCAAGTGCGAGGGCGAGGTCATCAAGGAAGGCCCGATGAAGGGCATGATCAAGGAGTACACCAAGGTCACGCAGGTCAACACCGACCGCGGGAGCGCCCCCCCCATGCCGCCGACCGGGACCATGGACAAACATTTCTGCTACTTCAACTCCGGGCCGAACAAGGGGAAGACGCAGAAGATCCTGACCGAGGGGATGTGGAAGCTGGGGGCAGGAGGCAAATATCAGTACATGACCACGAAGAGCACTCCCTGCCCGATCCAGGACCCGCCGAAGAACCCTCAGGATCTGTTGGCCAGCGTCTTCTCGATCGATCCCAACGATGCCGACGCCATTGCGGCGCTCGGTGACTTCGGCGGCTTCGACCAGCCCTCCGCCGTGCTGATCGCGGACGCGACGAAACGGCCGCAGCTCGAATACCGGCTGATGGTGCCGCCGACGATCTCGTTCTCTGACGACGACACACTGACCGGGACGCTGGAAGCCCAGGAGGTGGCGATCCATGTGGGAGACCAGCTCACCATCACCGGCTCCGGCGTCGAGGGGGCCTTCGTAGCGGGCGACGCGGCCGCTCTGGACCGCGGCGGCTGGGTGCTGGTGGAGACGGGGCCCCAGCACGCGACGTTCCGGGCCACCACCACCGTCCGGCTCGAGCCGGGCGTGCCGTTCGGCCCCTTCGTCGTCCTGAGCGAAGCGCTCCCCGGACCGGTGACGTGGACGTATATGGGCCGGGACATCGCGATGTCCGCCAGCACGGGGATGCCCGAGACTGGTGTCAAACCCAGCCCGAACCCCGTTCCCGTACCGAGGATGGAGAGCAGCCGGCAGTAGGAAGAGCCGCCGCCCGGCCGGAACATCTCCGGCCGGGCAGGCGTCCTCACCAACCCATCGCCTGCCGTAGCGTCTCCGCCAGATTCCGGTTGCAGGAGAACGCCGCGTCCTGCCAGCCGGTCACCAGGGGCTCGCCATTGCGGGTGAGGAGGACGCCTCCCGCCTCTTCCAGGATCGGCTTCAGGGCAGCCACGTCGTGGAGGGAGACGCGGCCTTCGAGCATGGCGTCGCAGCGCCCCTCGGCGACCAGGATGTGCCCCCACCAGTCTCCGAAGCCGCGGGTGCGGTTCGCGCGGGCCACGAGGCCGGAGAAGGCCGGCCAGAAGCCATGGAGTTGGAGCTGCTTCAGGCCTCCGTGGACGATGAAGGCCTGCTCGATCTCCGAGACCCCGGTCACCTGGAGGCGGCGCTGGCGGCAGGCCTCCAGGTCCGTGCCAGTCCCACCCCAGGCGCCTTCGCCCCGCGCCGCCCACCAGGTCTCGCCCAGGGCGGCCGCGTGGACGACGCCGAGGACGAGCTCGCCGTCCAGCTCCAGGCCGATCAAGGTGGCGAAGTACGGCAGGCCGGCCACGAAGTTCTTGGTGGCGTCGATGGGGTCGATGATCCAGCGGTCGCGCTCGCTCCCCTCCTGGCCGAATTCTTCGCCGAGGAGTCCCAAATCGGGCGTGGCGCGACGAAGAATCTCGCGAATGGCCTCTTCGGAGCCGCGGTCCGCCGCGGTTACGGGCGAGGCGTCCTTTTTCAGCTCTACGTGGAGGTGAATCGAGCGGAAATGCTCTCGGTGGATCTCGCCCGCCTTTTTACAGGCGGAAAGCGCGGCTTCGAGGTAACGCACGGCGTCTTTCATGGCAACGGGAAGTCTAGACGAAGATCCGCGCCTGCGCCCCCCGGAAAAGTCGCGAACCCATTGTATTTAAGCCGAGAAACATAGTTTTTCGCCGTTGAAACTATGTTTTTGGGGCGTTCCACATAGTATTCCGGCTTAAATACATAGTATCAACCGCGAGAAACTATGTGGAACGAGTTAAAAACATAGTTTCTCGGCCTCAACACAATAGGTCAAGACCGAGAAACAATGGGTTGTCGAGCTGATCCTGCTTCAGCGCCGGAGATACCGGTCCGCTTCGGCGAGCACCTCCTTCGGTGGCTCGGTGCAGCCTTTCTCACGGAGCAGCAGGGCCAGGTAGCCGCGCAGCAGGCCGGCGGCGTCCGCTTCCCGGAGGAGCTTCTCCAGAGACGGCGCGGCGGCGAGGGCCTGCTCCAGGGTGATCTTCGTCCAGCCAGCCCGCTGGATCTCGGCACAGAGGCTCTTCGCTTCGGCATCGGAGAGTGCCAAAGCCACCATGTCGGTGATCACGACGCCGTCCACAGACCAGACAGCCTCGTCCCCTGGAGCGCCGGGACCCACATACATCGAGGACTGGCCGCTCTCGTTGCCCCCTACATTGATCCTGTCCCTGAGCACCCCAGGCGTGCTTTCGAGCACAGCCCAGGGATCCCGTGCCGTGGGGATCTTCTTCGAGCTCGGTCTGCGAGACGGTGGCACTCGTGGTGATCCGGCGCGCGTCGAGCAGAGGCGACTCGGCGGTGACGGTGATGATGTCTTCTACAGGTGCATTGACCGGCAGCACGTGGCGTACGGGCTGGAGGCCGGACGGCGCGGTCTCCTCCGGGTCCACGGCCATGAGGCTGGTGTGGTCCGTGACCAGGTGGTGGCGCAGGCCGAGCGCGGTGATGCCGCGGCGCACCTCCACCGGGTCTCCGCCGTCGGCCAGGCTGTCCGACAGCCCCTGGATCTTCCGGCGCGCCCAGAGCTTGTCGATGCCGGCGCCCTTGAACTCTCCGGCCACCGCGAAGGAGTCCTGCCAGGCCGCGCCGCCCCGGAGCCCGGAGACGGTCACCGCCCCGTCGCCCTCCTCGAGACGGGCGGTGACCACCAGAGGATCGCCCAGGTAGAGGTCGGGGACCCGCGAGGGCCACGCTTCCGCCGAAAGATCGCTCCACTGCACCTCGATCTGCCGGAGCATCGGCGATTCGAGCTGCGAGAACAGCGCGCCCATGGCCGCCTGGACGTTCCGGACGTCGGTGATCGCGGTGAACGATCCGCTTCCCAGATCCCCCAGCCGGCGCAGGAGCGGAACGTTGGGCGCCGCGCCGATCGCCACCGGGAAGAGCCGGCGGTTGCCCAGGTTCGACTTGAGGAACTGAACGACTTTCTCCTCGTCACCGAGTTGGCCGTCCGTGGCGAAGATCACCTGCGGCACCAGGCCGGCCGGCGCCGGTTTGCGGAAGGCGATCTGGAGCGCCGGGAGCATCATCGTGCCACCATCGGCATTGAGCCCGGTGATGAAGCGGCGAGCCTTTTCCAAGGCGTCCGGAGTCGCCGGCACGCTCTCTGGAAAGACGGAGGTGGCCGTCGAATCGAACTCGACGACGTTGAACCAGTCGCCCGCCTGGAGCTTGCCCAGACCGAACAGAAGCGCCTCCCGGGCCTGCGGCATCGAAGGTCCCTCCATCGAGCCCGAGGTGTCGATGATGAAGATGGTTTCCCGTGGCAGCCGGGACACCACGGCTCCCGGCGCGTCGGGCGGCATGACCATGAGCAGCGCGTACTTCTCACCGTCCACCTCTTCCGAATAGAACACGGCCCGCGGCTCGCGGCCGATGTCCGGCGCCCAGTCTGAGGATGGGTTCTGAAAGATCTGCGTGACCTTCGTCCGGGCGATGATCCCGGTCACCCGCACCTCGACGGTGGCGCCAAGGACGGGCGCCTCCGTTTCTCCGAAATACAAGCCCTGCTCAGCCCAGACAAAGTCGTTCGCAACGATCACCAGAAATAAAGACAGCGCTAGCCTTTGAATCAGATTCGATCGCATTTCAAACCTCCCAGTTGGATTCATCGCCAGGAAACTCTCAGGCCGAGCCGGCAGGTGCGCGGCGCGACCTCATCATTCGCGAGGCCGGCCCGGCTCGTGCCGAGATCGGCCTCGCGCCAGAGGGTGGCGTCCTCGTTCAGCAGATTGAAGACGTCCAGGCCGAACGTCAGGTTGAAGTCACTGAGGGTGATCTCCTTCTCCAGCCGTGCGTCCACGGTGATGACGTCGTCCCCCCGCGAAGAGCCGATCTCCACGACGGGGACCCGTGCGAGCCCGGCCCGCTCGCGGACGACCTGCCGGTACCAGGCCGCCGGGTATCCCTCGCGGCCATTGACCGCGAGCCCGGCGTTGAACCCGGTGCTGAGGTGGGGGAAGAACTGGTAGAGGCCGTCCCAGTGGAACGACCAGCCGCCCAGGATGAAGCGGTCGGCCGCGTAGGGGCGGTCGAGCGCCGAGGCGGGCACGGCCACGGGGTCGCCGTCACGGTCGCCGCCGCCCAGGGCGCGGGTGGGATCGTCGTAGCGCTCGAAGCCGGGGCCGACACGCCACGTCCAGTCGCTCCAGGTGACGTGGCCGCGGGACATCCAGCGGTTCGAGAGCCGCTTGTTCAAGAGCAGGGAGAAGCCGAGGTAGTCCTGTTCCCGGTCGCCGTTCGTGAGGAGGGTGCCCCCGGTCCACGTGAGGCCCGGGCGCAGGTCAAAAACCGTTTCCGTCAAGGAGATCCAGTCGGCGGCCGTGGCGGCGAAAACCTTTCCATTTTCATCGCGCACCAGGAGCCGCTCTTCGAGCACGTCCTGCGTCCGCCTCCAGGTACCCTGGAAACCGATCATGAGCTCATAGGAGAAGCTGTGCTCGACGCTGACCGCAAGCTCGTCCGTGATCTCCGGAGCCAGGTCCGAAGCGACGGCGTTGGGGTTGACGCCCAGGAGAGGATCGCGGTTGGCGCTGTACCAGGGCTGGTCTCCCTCGACCGTTGAGAAGAAGTACGACGTTGCGGAGACATTGGGATCGAGCCGGAACGCCGGCGCCGTGCCGAGCCGCGAAGCGAACCGGGAGAGCGACGTCCTCAGCAAGGTGCTCCTCTCGGGTCCGAGCGCCCAGTTCAGCCCGAGCCGGGGTGACAGGGTCTGGGGCCTGATGTCTCCAGAAGGTTGGCCGGGGATCCCCAGGTCCTGCTCGTCGAAGCGGAGCCCCAGGGTGAACGTCGCATTGCCCAGGGTGGCGATGTCCTGCACCCAGGCGCTCGCCGTTTCCGTCTCCGTCCTCACTTCCCCGCTGCTCCAGACCTCCACCACCCTGGCGTTGCCGGGCTCCAGGGTCTCCTCCGCGATCTCGATCCGGCCCGGAGCCGTGAGGAGGGTCCGGCTGTCCTGTCCGCGCCACGAAAGCCCCGCCTTCAGCTCATGGGAAAGCTCGCCGGTGTTGAAGAAGTGGCTCCCCGTGAGCCTCGGCGATCTCCGTCCGGTGGTCCTCGGCAAAACCGAACCACGTCCCCTGGGCAACGCCCGCGGGATCGATCCGCGCCTCTCCCGCCAATCCCCCCAGCGGGACGTCGCTCTGGGTTTGATCGATGCTCCCCCACTGGCCGCTCACATAAAAGTTGGCGGTGAAGATGTGCGTGTCCTCGATCTTCCAGATTTCATCCCGGACATCCCGGTCCCAGGTGGTCTCCGGTGCGCGGGCCGGAGAGGCCCCCAGTCCCAGGATCGAGGCGTCTCCCCGCTTCCAGAACAGGGTGGCCGAGTTGTGCTCGCCGGGTTGGCTGTTCAGCTTGAACGATCCATTTTCGAGGAGGGTTTCCTGCCGCTGGCCACCCAGGACGTTGCTGTCGGTCTCGTCGCGCTGGAGCGATCCCCACGCCCAGAGCCGGTCCCGGCGGAGCGGCCCTCCCAATTCGGCGCTGCCGCTGTCGAGCTTTTCGATCCCGTTGTCCCTGGCTTCCTGAAGAGCGTCTCCGCCCCAGAGGAACTGGCCCGAGCCGCGCCACTCGTTGGTGCCTCGCTTGGTGACCATATTGACGTGCACGCCAGGGGTCTCCAGAACCGCGTCCGCGCCGCCGGTCGTGACGGTGACCTCCTCGTAGCTGTCGTAGTCGTAATACGCGGGAGAAGATCCCAGAGCGCTCATGTCCGTGACCGCGAAACCGTCGACCACCCAGGTGTTCTGATCGCCCGCAGCTCCCTGCCCCACGGCAACCGTGGGCTGGCCGCTCTCATCGCCGCCCACGCTGACGCGGTCCGTGAGGACGCCCGGCGTCGACTGCAGCACGGTCCAGGGATCGCGAGACGTGGGGATCTTCTTCGAGCTCGGTCTGCGAGACGGTACAGCTCTGGGTGATCCGGCGCTCGTCGAGCAGAGGGCTTTCGGCGGTGACGGTGATGCAGTCCTGCACTCCGTCGTCGTAGGCAAAGCCCCCGGAGCCCCGCGGCGGATTCACCGGCACGGTACGGATCGCCGGCAAGACGCCGTTCGGAGCCGAAGCCACCACGTCCACGGCGACCAGGCTGGTATAGCCCGTGACCAGGTGGTGGCGCAGGCCGAGCTCGACGATCGTGCGGCGGAGCTCATCGGCCTCCGTGGCATTGATACCGTTTCCCAAATAGGCGCTGTCCAGAAGGGAATCGATCTTCTTCTTCGCCCACAGCTTGTGGATGCCCGCGGTGCCTGCGGTGCCTGCGCCATGGATCTCGGCCGCTTCGGGGAACGAGTCCTGCCAGAATTCGCCGCCGCGCCGGCCCGAGACCTCGACTGGCCCGGAAGAGGACCCGCGCCTTGCCACGACAGTCAGCGGCTCGCCCAGATAAAGGTCGGGAATCCGTGCGGGCCACATCTCGGCCGCCGGATCAGCCCAGCGGATTTCGAGGTCCCGGAGCATGGGCGCTTCGAGTTGGGCGAACAGGGCGCCCATGCGCTCGGCCACTTCCGAGACGCTGGAAACGTGAGTGAATGTGCCACGGCCGAGATCCGCTGATTTCCGCAGGAACGAGACGTTCGGGGCCGATCCGATCGCCACGGTGAACAGCCGCCGCTCGCCCAGGTGCTTGCCGAGGTATTGATAGACCTCCGCCTCGTTGCTGATCTGCCCGTCGGTCACGAACATGATCTGCCGCACGAGGCCTTCCGGGGGTGCCGGCCGCCTGAGGGGGACCACGGGCGCCTTCTCTTCGAGGGCCAGCGTCACTCCCGCGAGGATGTTGGTGCCGCCGTCCGCGCGGAGACTTTCGACGTACCGCCGGGCTGTCTCCAGGGTTCCTGGCTCCACCGGAACGCTGTCGGGAAAGAGGACTGACGCGTCCGAGCTGAACTGGATGACGTTGAACCAGTCGCCCGGCTGGAGCCGGTCCAGAGCCAGCAGAAGGGCCTTTCGCGCCTGCCGCATGGACGCGCCTTCCATGGAGCCGGAGGTGTCGATGATGAACACCGCCTCACGCGGGAGCCGCGCCGCGACCGCTTCGGGAGCGTCCGGCGGCATCACCATGAGCAGGTCGTAGCGCTCGCCATCCAACTCTTCCGAATAGAAGACGGCCCGCGGCTCCCGGCCCACTTCCGGAGTCCACTCCAGGATGAAATCGCTGTCCGCCATCGCCACGCTCCGGGCCAGGTCCACCGCGTAAATGTGATTCGCACCCTTTGCGACGGTGATTCCATGGGAGGGGCTCGCCACCCGGCCGAGCGGGAAGCCCGTTGCGAGATCCACGTGAAAGCCGAACGGGTTCGCGGGTGCCGATCCGGCCGGCAGCACCGGAGGATTCATGAGCGGCCCCTCGTGCGACTTGCTCGCGGCAACGCTGATCCACGGCGGGCTGTACCGGGGCGCGACGACCATGGGGAACCGCAGCCGGAACCGTCCCGCCTCCCAGCGCACGATCTGCTGCATTTCGATCACGATTTCGACCGTTTCTCCCGGGCCGATGTTGGCCACGGAGGTCGTGAACACGTCGGTCCTCTGCTGTTCGATCAGAGACGCCTTGCGTCCTTCCTGCTTGGCCGTCTCATAGGTCCGCTTGGCCGCCGCCTTCTCCTGGATTTCGCCCACGACGAGGCGATCTCCGATCTTCATCTTCAACGTATCGACGGCCGCGTCCTCGGGCAATGGAAATATATAAATACCTTCCACCCAGTCCCGGGCCGGATTCCTGAAGATCTGTGTGACCTTGGCGCGGGCGATGACGCCCGTGACCTTGACTTCCACCGTGGAACCGAGCACGGGAGCGGGCTCAGCCCCTTGTCCCTTGAAGAACAGGCCCTGCTCGGCCCGCGCCGCACCGGCTCCGATCAGGACGAGCAGGCAAAGCTCCGCCACTCGAATGAAGATCGATCTCATCTCAAACCTCCCGGGCTTTTTTTCAGGGCTGTCCTCTTAAAAAGACAGGGCCCTTGTGCCTTGCCTCCTTAAAGGGCAAGGCGGGTGCCAGCCAGGACCAGTCTTGACAAAGCCTTTACAGAAGCCGGTTTGAAGGAGGAACGAAAACGATCAATAACCGCCCGATCCAAGGATATGAACGAGCTTGATTCAATCGGTTGATCGAAGTGGAGCCGCAGTCTGAAAAATCGAACAATGTGTCCAACGGAGGGGACGGGACGTTCCCCGGAGTCCGGAGGGGTGCTAGACTTTGGCCATGAAATCGGTGGCGGACGAGCTCCGGAAACGGGACCGGGAAGCGATTCTGCAGCTCACTGTCGAGGAGCGCATGGAGCTCGCCTTCAGGCTGGGCGAGGAGGACCTTGCCCTGTTCTGCCAGCACCAGGGCGTCGACCGGAGGACCGGGATCAGGCTCCTCCAGAGACGGCGCCAGGCCGGACGGCGGCCGTCCAAGTGCATGAGCGACCTCATCGGATGAGCCTGCTCGATCCAATCGTCGCAGTTCTCAGGAGTCACGGGATCTCCTTCGCCCTGGTCGGAGCTTCGGCGCTGGCGGCCCACGGCGTGGTGCGATCGACGGTCGACCAGGATCTCTTCGTAATGGATTCCGTCTGCATGGAGCCCTCGCTTTGGAAGGCTCTCCGGGACGAAGGCGTTACGGTCGAGATCCGAAGGGGAGATCTCTTCGACCCCCTCGCGGGCGTGGTCCGATTCGAGAGAACAGGCGAGCGCCCTCTGGATCTCGTCGTGGGCAAGTACACGTGGCAGAGGGAGATTCTCGAGAGGGCCCAGGTGACTCCAGGCGCGCCGGATACGGCGATCCCGCTGGTCCGAGCAGCAGACCTGATCCTCCTGAAGCTCTATGCCGGAAGCTCACAGGACGCCTGGGATATCGAACAGCTCCTTGCAGGTGAGGACCGCGAGGCCCTGATCTCCGAAGTCAACCGGGAGCTTCCGCGGCTCACTGCTGAAAGCGCCGTCCTCTGGAAGAAGATCCTGACAGGATAGACGCTCTCTTATCCCTGCGCCGCCCGGATCATCTCCTCCAGCCGGTCCAGTCCCCTGCGCGACCTCTTCCAGCGACGGGCCGAAGGAGAGGCGGACGTGCTGGTGGAAGCGGGAGAGGCGCTGGGCGCGGCGGCGGCCGGGGTTGACGTCGAAGAAGACGCCCGGGCACGCAGATGACCTTGTGCTCCAGAGCGGCGCGGAAGAAAGCCATGCCGTCCGAGATCGGCTCGGGCAGGTCGCGCACGGAGACGAAGACGTAGAAGGTCCCGGCAGGGTCGGGGTAGACGCGCATGCCCATCTCGTGGGCGCGGCGCAGCATCAGCTCCCGCTTGGGCAGGAAGGCGTCGCGGATGGCCCGGGTCTCGGCCAGCACCAGGTCCGGGCTCCATCAGATCGACCGCCGCCCGCTGCTGCGGGCGCGAGCCGCCGCCGTCCAGGAAGGAGCCGGCGCTCTCGACGGCCTCGATGACCTGGCGCGGCCCCACCGTCCAGGTGACCCGCCAGCCAGGATAGCGCCAGTTCTTGGTCAGGCCGTCCACGATCACCACCGGGTCGCGGTCCACGTCCTCGACGTAGCGGGCGGCGCTCACCATCGGGCCCGGGCTCGCCTTCGCCGAAGTTCCAGACGTAGTGGGAGTAGAACTCGTCGATCAGCAGCGTGCAGTCGAGCTCGCGGCCGACGGCGATCCAGTCCGCGAGCTCGCCGCCCGAGACCAGCTTGCCCATGGGGTTGCAGGGGTTCGAGAACAGCAGCACCGAGAGGCCGCGGCCGAGCACCTCGCGCCGCAGATCCTCGACGCCGAAGCTGTAGCCCTGCTCGCGGCGCAGCAGGATGGGGATCGGCGTGACCAGCCGGAAGATGTCGAGCAGCTCTTCGTAGGCCGTGTAGTCGGGCAGGAAATGGCCGAGGTTGACCTGGTCGAGCGAGGCCACGGCCCGCGTCAGGGCCGCCCGGCCGCCGCCCGAGATCGCCACGTTCTCGGCCGTGTACTGCGACGCGCATGCCCCGCCGGAAGAGCTGGTTGTAGAGCGCGGCCACGGCCTCCCGCAGCTCCCAGACGCCCGCGACCGGCGCGTAGTAGTGGTCGGCGGGATCGATCGCCAGGGCCTCGACCCGCGGCGGCGCTCCCGGCAGCGGTCCGGTCTCCGGCTGCCCCTGGCCGAGGTTGGACCACGCGGGATCGCCCGTCTTGTAGCCCCGGGCCGTGGCCTCCTTGGTGACGTAGACCACGCCCGTCCGCGGGACGGAGCGGAAGGCCTGGAGGGTGGAGGGTGGGGGCTGGGTCGCCATGGGGGCGAAGGGTAGCATGGCCCGGCAAGCTGCGCGCGGACTCCTCTATAATGATTCCATGGAAGAAAGACCCGTCGATCGTTACCGCCGTACGTTACGCCAGCACCTGCCAGAGCTTGCGGAGAAGTACCACGTGAGCACCTTGGAGGTCTTCGGCTCCTATGTGCGCGACGAACAGACCCCGGAGAGCGACCTCGACGTGCTGGTGACGTTCGACGAGACGCCGGACCTGTTCCAGTACATGGAGCTTGAGGATCACCTCGGTGAGCTCCTTGGGGTCAAGGTCGATCTCGTGATGAAAAGCGCGCTCAAGCCCCGGTTGGAGCAACGGATCCTTCACGAAGCTATCCCGGTATGAGCGAGCCACGGACAGAGGCCGCCTTCATTCAAGACATCCTCGATTTTTCAAGGGAAGCCCTTGCATTCGTTGAGGGGATGACCTTTGAAGAATTCAAAGCAGATAAGAGAACGGTTTACGCGGTTATCCGGGCTATGGAGGTCATCGGAGAGGCGACAAAGCGGATCTCATCGAGCTTCAAAGATCAGCATCCGGACGTTCCCTGGAAGTCTATGGCAGGCATGCGTGACAGGCTGATCCATGACTATATAGGGGTTGACCTCGCAGTTCTCTGGAAGACCGTCAACGAGAGGCTCCCTCCTCTCGAACCGCAGATGCTCCATCTGTTGTCCCAAGTAAAGGACTGAGCCCCATCGCCCGCAGCGGGCCTGCCAGATCCTCCGGCACGGGCGCGGTGATCCTCAAGCGCTCTCCGGTCTCGGGGTGATCGAAGGCCAGCTCGAAGGCGTGGAGGGCCAGGCGGTGCAGGCCGAAGCGCTCGCGGAAGAGGCGGTTGTGCTCGCCCTTGCCGTAGCGGACGTCGCCAATCAGCGGGTGGCTCAGGTGCTTGAAGTGGCGGCGGATCTGGTGGCGGCGGCCGGTCAGGGGCCGGGCCTCGACCAGGGCGTAGCGCTCGAAGATGGCCAAACGGCGGAACTCGGTGACGGCGGGCACCCGCGGCCCTCCTTCATCCCGGGGAATGGGATGGTCGATCACTCCGGCTTCCGGCGGGATCCCACGCACCAGGGCCAGATAGCGCTTCTCCACTCCTCCCGCCTCGAACCGCTCCTGCATCCGGCGGGTGGTGTCCGGATCGAAGGCGAACAGCAGGACGCCGCTCGTGGCGCGGTCGAGCCGGTGGACGGCGTGGACGTGCCTCCCCACGTGATCGCGGACGAGTTGGAGCGCGACGACGCGGTCCCGCGCCGCGCCCCGGTGGACGGCGAGCCCCGAGGGCTTGTCCACGGCCAGCAGGACCTCGTCGCGGTAGAGGATGGGCGGGACGGGGACGCTCATGGCGCCCCCATTATTTCAGGATAACCTTCAGGACACCCTCAGGACACCCTCAGGGCACCTGCCCCGCCAGGTAGAAGGCGTAGACGGAGACCAGGATCCCGATCACCCCGAGCCCGATCATGATCCAGAGGAAGGCGCGCCGGAGGGCATCGCTATGGAGCACCAGGCTGATGGCGCCGAAGACGAGGCAGAGCTGGAGGAAGAAGGTGGCGTAGTCGAAGGTGTCACCCACGCCGTTCAAGACGTCGGCCCGGGCCTGCCACTGGCTGGCGCCGGTGACCTTGCCCATCTCGCCACCCACGTCCTGCACCCAGTTCTCCGGGCCCACGGCGGAGGAGCCCAGGAGGATCTCCTTCTTCTCCTTGCCGTAGCGCTGGACCTTGGCGTCCAACTTCTGGACCAGGGCGTCGACGGCGGGGCGTTGCTCGGGACGGATGGCGTCGGCCAGGACGAGCGCCTGCAAGGTGTCGCGCTGGCCCTCGACCAGGGTCTCCTTGATCCCCTTGGACTGGTACCAGAGATAGGCGCTGCCCTTCTCGTTGTGGGCGATCAGCTCGTCGTCACCATACTTGCCGGCGCCCAGATCGGTGATCGCCAGCACGGCGGCGAAGACGGCGATGAGGACACCACAGATTATTTCGAAGCTCTTGCTTCCCTCTTCAGGCTCGGCCATGGGCTCTCTCCGGGTTTGGAGCCGAGAGCATACCCCAGGTCCTGCCGGAACGCGGTTACAATCAAAGTAAATGACACAGACCCACACCGAAGGCTCGACGGTCGGGCTGTCGGGCACCTTTGACTCGCGGAGCTGGCAGGCGGAGACGCGGTCCGCGGGCTCAGTCCCGGCTCTCACCCTCCTCTTTCACTCGGATTTCCGCCGGGTCGGAGAGTGGACGGCCCTGAGCGAGGTGTCCCTGGGCCGGGAGACTCTCCTCTCCCGTTACTCCCCTGAATTCACCTCGCCCGACCGGATCGCGGGACGGCCGCTGGAAGACCGGCACATCAGCCGCCAGCCGCTGCGGTTCCAGCCCGCGGCCGAGAGAGGGGTCGTGCTGTCGCAAGCGGGAAGCCGGACGCGGGTGGAGGTCGATGGCATACCGCTCACAGATTCCCGGACGTTCTCCGCGGCCGATATCGAGCGGGGCGTGGTGCTGGAGCTGGCTGGCCACGTCGTCCTGCTGCTCCACTGGCTGCGCCGCAGCTTCCCGGCCGAACCGGCCGCCGGGCTGGGCCTGATCGGCGAGAGCGACAAGCTCTCCGCGGTGCGCTGGGACGTGCGCCGCGTGGCCGATCTCGACGTGCCGGTGCTGCTGCGGGGCGAGACGGGCACGGGCAAGGAGCTCGTGGCACGGGCGCTCCACGAGGCCAGCCCGCGCCGTTCCGGTCCCTTCGTGGCGGTCAACCTGGGGGCCATCCCGTCCAGCCTGGTGGCCTCGGAGCTGTTCGGCGCCGTGAAGGGCGCCTTCACCGGCTCCGTCCAGACCCAGGAAGGCTACTTCCGCCGCGCCCATGGAGGCACCCTGTTCCTCGACGAAGTGGGCGAGGCCCCGCCGGAGGTCCAGGTGATGCTGCTGCGGGTGCTGGAGACGCGGGAGATCCACCCCGTGGGCAGCCAGACGCCGCAACGCGTGGACGTGCGGGTGCTCTCCGCCACCGACTCCGACCTGGAGGCGAGCGTGCAGGCCGGCCACTTCCGGGCCCCTCTGCTCCACCGGTTGTCCGGCTACGAGATCTGGACGCCCCCGCTGCGGGACCGCCGGGAGGACATCGGGCGGCTCTTCATCCACTTCCTGCGCCAGGAGCTCGCAGGCCACGGGCGAGGTCCACCGCCTCGTCCTCCGAGGCCTGGGTGCCGCCGGCGCTCATGTCCCGCCTGGCCCGCTACGACTGGCCGGGCAACGTGCGGCAGCTCCGCAACATCGTCCGCCAGCTCGTCATCGGCAGCCGCGGCCTGCCCCGGCTCGAGGCCGGCCCCTCGGTCGAGCGCCTGCTCCAGGGCAAGGACACGGAGAAGGAGGACTCCGGGGTGCGTTCTTCCCCCGCCATCGCCTCGGCGGCGCCGGAAGCCCCCAGCCGCCGCAAGCCCTCGGAGATCAAGGAGGACGAGCTGGCGGCCGCCCTGCGCGCCCACCGCTGGGACCTTCAGGCCACCGCCGAGGCCCTCCGCATCTCCCGCCCGTCGCTCTACATGCTGATCGAAGGCTCCTCCCACATCCGCAAAGCCGGCGACCTGACGACCGACGAGATCTCCCTCTGCTTCAAGGAATGCGGCGGCGACGTCGAAGCCATGGTGGACCGCCTGGAGGTCTCCCGCAAGGCCCTGTCCCGCCGGCTCCGGGAGCTGAAGCTCACCTGAACGAAGGCGCGCCCGGCGCGCTCACGCGCGCCGGGTGGGATCTGAAAACTTTCGAAGACCGGATTACCGGCAATTATCGCCGAAAGCGGTTGAAGCGGGCGGGGGAGAAGGCGGAGAGGATCTGCCCCACCCGCTCTTCGGTGGGCTTGGTCGTGGGATCGACCTCGCGGGGCTGGGCCTCGACGACGGGCCGGTAGGGCTCGCCGCGCCGCCGCTGGTTCTTCCTGTGCTGCGGCTGCGGCTGGCTTCGCTGGCGCTGATGGGACGGCGGCTCGCCGGCACGGTTCCCCGGCTCGCCACCCCTCTCACGGGGAGGCCGCTGGCCCCGCGGGGGCTGGTTGCCCGGGTTGGCCTGGTTGCCCGGCTGGCGTTGCTCTCCTCGGGGGTGAGGTTGGGGCTGAGAGCGGGCTTCCATGCGGGCCTTCTCCTCGGCCTCGCGCTGCGCCTTGCGCTCGGCCTTGGCCTTGGCCCGCGCCCGCTCCTCGGCCTTGCGGGCGCGGATGGCGGCGATGCGCTCCTCGATGGGGATCTCGAAGCGCTCCGCGCGGCTCGGCCTGGTAGTCGAACCCGTTCCAGCGGTCAAGCGCGGCAGCCGCTGGCCCACGGCCCGCTCGATGGCGTGCGAGCTCCGGCCATCTCCTGCTCGGAGACGAAGGTGAAGGCGTCGCCGACCAGTCTCGGCGCGCGCCGTGCGGCCGACCCGGTGGATGTAGTCCTCGGGGATGTTCGGCACGTCGAAGTTGATGACGTGGGAGAGGGCCTCGACGTCGATGCCGCGGGCCGCGATGTCGGTCGCCACCAGCACCTGGAGGCTGCCGTCCTTGAAGCGGGCCAGGGCGTCCGTGCGCTGCGCCTGGCTGCGGTTGCCGTGGATGCGGTCGCAGGAGACGCCCTGGCGGGCCAGGAAGTCGGCCAGCCGGTTGGCCCGGTGCTTGGTGCGGGTGAAGACGAGGACGTTCTTGATCTCGCTCGCGGCGCAGCAGCTCCAGCAGCAGGTAGGGCTTCAGCTCCTCGCGCACCGGGATAGACGGCCTGGGTGACGCCGTCGGCCGGCGCGGACTTGCGCTCGACGTTCGAGCTCGCGGGGTCGCGCAGCATCTCGCCGGACGAGCTCCACGATCGGCGGCGGCAGGGTGGCCGAGAAGAACAGGGTCTGCCGCGCGGCGGGCAGATGCTTCAGGACCCGCCGGACGTCGGGCAGGAAGCCCATGTCGAGCATGCGGTCGGCCTCGTCGAGGACCAGGACCTCCAGGCCGTCGAGCTTCGCGTAGTCGTTCTGGAAGTGGTCGAGCAGGCGGCCCGGGGTGGCGACCAGGACGTCGACGCCCTTCGCGGAAGGCGCTTCTCCTGGGGCCCCATGGCGACGCCGCCGAAGACGGCCGCGCCGGTGAGGCCGGTGTGCTGGGCGAGCCCGTCCAGGTGCTCGGCGATCTGCGCCGCCAGCTCGCGGGTGGGGGCGAGGACGAGGACCGCGGGTGGTGCCGCGGGGCTTGTCCAGCAGGCGCTGGAGGATGGGGAGCAGGAAGGCCGCGGTCTTGCCGCTGCCGGTCATGGCGCAGGCGAGGACGTCGCGTCCTTCGAGAGCCGGGGGGATGGCGTCGTGTCTGGATCGGCGTCGGCTGGGTGAAGCCCAGGGTCTGCGACGCCACGGAGGAGATCGGGGTGGAGGCCGAAATCAGAAAAGTTGCTCAAGTCGTCGCAATCCTTCCGAGGACGCACGGGGCCTGCGGCAAAAAGCCAGGGATCAGGGCGCTTGCGCCTCTCGATAAACTTCCGGCGAATTCGAAGGGAGAACGGGGGACTTGCCGGCGAGGCCGCCGCTCAGGGCTCAGAGCTGAGCCATCTTTGTACGCTTACTGCACCCGCCGGAGCGGGCTTATGTAGGATCTCACATCTATGCCTCTGTGGCAAGAGGCGGGTTCAGGCCTGGCGCGCGCGGCGGCCGGCCTGGCGGGCGCGCCAGAGCTCCCAGACGGCCGGCAGCACGGAGAGGAAGATGATCGCCAGCACCACCAGGGAGAAGTTCTCCTGGACGAACGGCAGGTTGCCGAAGAGGTAGCCGGCGACCGTGCAGATCACCACCCAGGCCACGCCGCCGATGACGTTGTAGCTCATGAACCGGCCGTAGCTCATGCTGCCCAGGCCGGCCACGAACGGGGCGAAGGTGCGGACGATGGGCACGAAGCGGGCGATGATGATGGTCTTGCCGCCGTACTTCTCGTAGAACTCGTGGGTGTAGGCGAGGTGCTCGGGCTTGATCGACCTGGAAGCGCCTGGCGTTGAGCAGCCGGTGCCCCAGGAAGTGCCCGACCCAGTAGTTCACCGTGTCCCCGAGGACGGCGGCGACGATCAGGAGGACGATCAGGACCGCAGACCGACAGCGAGCCGGTGGCCGCGAAGGCCCCGGCGGCGAAGAGCAGCGAGTCGCCCGGCAGGAACGGCGTCACCACCAGGCCCGTCTCGCAGAAGACGATGAGGAACAGGAGCAGGTAGGTCCAGGCGCCGTACTCCTGCGATGATCGGCTTCAGGTGCTTGTCCAGGTGCAGGACGAAGTCGAACAGGTGCTTCACGAGATCCATGCAGGTCCTTCAGGAGATTCCGTGGCGGCGGGAGAGTAAGGGCTGAGACGGCGCGGATGTCCAGCGCTGGCAGAGAACAGTGCACAATACCGCCCCATGACCCTGCCCATCTTCCTCGTCCTGTTCCTGCTCGTCGCCGTGGTGGTCGTCTTCGCCTTCGAGTGGGTCTCCGGTCGACGTGGCGACCCTGCTCCTCCTGCTTGCGTCCTGGTGCTGACGGGCATCCTGACCGTCGAGGAGGCCTTCTCGGGGTTCTCGAACGACATCATCATCATCCTGGCGCTCGATCTTCGTGCTCTCCGGGGCGCTGATGAAGGGCGGCGTCCTGGACCACCTGGGCGAGACGATCCACCGCGTCGCCGGCGGCAGCCGCACCAAGGTGCTGCTCTGCGTGATGCCGGTGACCAGCTTCATCTCCTCGTTCATGAACAACACGACCACGACGGCGGTGCTGATGCCGGCCGTGCTCGGCGTCTGCCAGCGGAGCAAGGTGAGCCCCGGGCAAGGTGCTGATCCCGCTGGCCTACGCCTCCATGCTGGGCGGCACCTGCACGCTGATCGGCACCTCGACCAACGTGGCGGCGAGCGGCTACGTCAAGACGGCCGGGCTCGCGCCGTTCTCCATGTTCGAGTTCCTGCCGGTGGGGGTGGCGGTCTGCGTCGCGGGCATCCTCTACATGACTCTCGTGGGCCACCGGCTGCTGCCGCAGACGCGCGAGGCCGGCGTACTCGAGAAGCGCGCCATCCGCGAGTACCTCTCGGAGGTGGTGGTCACCCCCGGCTCGCCGCTCGCCGGCCAGGCGCTGCGCGACACCCAGCTGGCCCAGATGGGGCTCCAGGTGCGGGCCGATCCTGCGCGGCGACCAGCGGCCTACGCCGAGCCCCACGTGCAGCTCCAGGAAGGGGACCTGCTGCTCGTCCAGGCGAGCCGGGAGGGGCTCCTCCAGGTCAAGGACACGGCGGGCATCGAGATCCGGCCGGACTCAAGATGGGGACGAGGACCTGACGAGCGAGACGCGGACATCGCCGAGGCGCTGCTGATGCCCCAGTCGCGCCTCATCGGCCGGACGATCAAGGAGCTCGACTTCCGCCGCCGCTTCGGCCTGACGGTGCTCGCCATCTACCGCCACGGCCATGCCCTGGCGACCCGGATCGGCGGCCTGCCGCTGCGAGGCGGGCGACGTGCTGCTGCTCCAGGGCCGGCCCGAGCGGTTCCGCGCGCTGGCGGACAACGCCGACCTCTGGATCCTCGCAGGAGACGGAGCACCAGCCGGACGCGGCGGCGCAAGGGGCTGCTGGGCCGTGGGGATCTTCCTGGTCGCCGTGATCGCCTCCTCGTTCGGCTGGATGCCGCTGCCCATCGCCTTCCTGCTGGCGGCGCTGGCGGTGATCGGCACGCGGCTGATCACCATGGAGGAGGCCTACAACCTGATCGACTGGCGGCTGCTGATCCTGATCGCCGGCATGACCGCGTTCGGCATCGCCATGCAGAAGACCGGCGCGGCGGAGTACCTGGCGGGCCTGATCGTGGCACTGGTTCTCGCCGCTGGGGTCACGGTCGTCCGTGATGCTCGCCTTCGTGGTGCTGACGATGCTGCTGACCCAGCCGATGTCGAACGCCGCGGCGGCCCTGGTGGTGCTGCCGGTGGCCATGAGCACGGCCCAGAAGCTGGGGCTCGATCCGCGGACCTTCGCGGTCCTGGTGACGCTCTCGGCCTCGCTCTCGTTCATCACGCCGTTCGAGCCGTCGTGCCTGATCGTCTACGGCCCGGGCAAGTACCGCTTCCGCGACTTCGTGGTGGCGGGCACGCCGCTCACGGCGCTGGTCATCCTCATCATCCTCGTGCTGGTGCCTCTGATCTGGCCTCTTCGCTGACTTGCCGTACACTGGGAGGATCCAGAGGAGCCCGGAATGGACGACCATGAAAAAGATGCTGGTTCGACACCCTCGATCTCCCGCAGAGAGGCCCTGACCGGGCTTGCCGCGGCGCTGGCGAGTACTTTCCTGCCGTTTGAGCTGCCCACCGCCGAGGGCGCGCAACCCAACCTTGCGGCGTTTGCCTCGACGACGTCTCTTTATCCGGGGGAGCGGATCTATTTTTATGTCCTGACGAAATTTTCGTCTCAATCTCCTATCACACTCAATATCCACTTGAAGGGGCAGGGGGCGGCTCTTTGGACGGCGTCCCCGGCGGTCTCTCCTTTTACGGCTCCCGCGGATTCCTACGCGGTCGGCTGCTCTCTCCCCGTGGCCGCTTCCTGCACGATCCCCAGCAACTGGACGAGCGGCCTCTACGTGGCGATTGTCACCGACAGCCAGGGCGTGACCACGAACGTACCCTTTTTCGTTAAGGGCTCCGCCACCTCGCAGGCTCCCATCCTGATCGTCGGCTCCGTGGCCACGACGGCGGCCTACAACCGGTGGGGTGGCGGGAGCGTGTATGAGAGCGAGTATGCCGTCGGCGGCTACATCCACCAGTGGGATGGGATCACGTTCAGCCACCAGGTCTCCTTCAACCGCCCATGGATCGGATGGCCCAGCTCGTTCGGCTGGGACTTCACCGACATGCTGGGCCTGATCGCTTTCCTCGAAAACGCCGTGGGAGCCGCCAACCTGCACTATGCGACCAGCGTCGACCTCCACTCCGACCCGAACCTCCTCGGCAGGTACAACCTGATGGTCAGCGTCGGGCATGACGAATATTGGTCGAAGGAGATGAGAGACAACGTCGAAGTCTTCACCTTGAATGGCGGAAACGTCTGCTTCCTCAGCGGCAATACCTGCTGGTGGCAGGTCCGCTTCGAGAAACGCGACGCGAACGGGAACCTCCTCCTTTCCCAGGACAACCGCTCCATGGTCTGTTACAAGATGGAGGGCGCTCCCGCGAGCAACAGGAACCTGCACGCCTATCCCTACGAGCGGGACCCGATGTACTCCCAGAACCCGGCGCGCATCACGGCCCACTGGTTCGTCCCGGAGATCAACCGTCCCGAGAACATGATGACGGGGACGAGCTACCGGAACGGCTCCTACACGGGAGGCTGGACCGCAGCGCAAAGGAGCCAGCTCGCCTATACGGTCCGTTTTGCGAACCACTGGGCGTTCAAGAACACCAACCTGGCCAACGGGAACACCTTTGCCAACGGGCAGATCGGCCCCGAAACGGATGCGGCGGTATTTTCATTCGTCAACGGCGTGCCCGTCGTCACCGGCCAGGACGGCAGCCCGCTCAACTTCCTCGCGCTGGCGACCTGCGAGGTGCCCAACGGCGCCGTCTTCCCCAGCACGGGGACGGGATGGGCGACGATGGGCCTGTTCAGGAACACCGGAGTCGTCTTCAATGTCGCCTCTCTCGGCTGGCACTACGGTCTCTGGGGCTCCGGACCGGACGGCTCCATCGGCGCGGACGCGGGGATGCGGCAGGTCACGAAAAACGTCCTGTTGCGGCTCAAGCAGCGGGGTCCGTGGAAGTTCGAAGAAGAGCTGCACAACGCGTACTTCGAGAGCTGGTCGACATCGACACCCTCGCGGCCGAATAACTGGATCGTCGAAGGGACTGGGACCGTTAGCCGCGGAGCCCCGGCGCAACCCACGGGAAACAGTGCCCTGGAGGTCGACGCCCGAAATGGTCAGATGTGGATCACCCAGGACTACTACTCCCTGCCGCCCCTGTGGATGGAAGCGCGCACGCGCTACCAGGTCGGAGTCTGGGTGAAAGCGGACGTCGTGGGCAGCGTGGCCATCTATCTGCGCAGCACCACGAGCGGCCGTATCTTCGCCGTCGGCAGAAACACCCTCGCGAACCAGTGGCAGGTCGTCATCGCCGTCGATCAGAACGACAGCGACGGTCCCATGTTCGGGGCCTGTGTCGTCATGGTCGTCAACCAGGGGGCGCAAGCTTCGCTGAGCTGCCCAAGCGTGTGGGAAGTGGCGACTCCGGCTGTCTTCAGCAACCAGCCTATTTCGCGATGACCTCGCTGACCACTGCGGCGGCGCGCAACCCCTCGGCCACGGTGCGGACCCCGGGCTGAGCGACCAGGCCTTGATGGTGGCCCGGGACCGGGAGGACGTCCACGCTGGCCGCGAGCGTGGACCAGCCCAGGGCGCCGTCCGGATCGGGACCTTCCTCGGGTGGACGCTGCTCGGCCCGGAAGAGGGTGACGCGGCCCTCGTAGGGACCGGGACGCCAGCCCTGGAGCGCCTGCCGGTTGGCCTGGTAGACGGCGAGGTAGCACTCGGCCCGGGCGAGGTCGAAGTCCGCGGGAAGGACACCGGAGGCGCGGGCAAGCTCCAGGACGTGGGCCAGGCGCTGATCCGTCGGCAGGGCGCGGATCTCCTCGGCGGAGATGGGGAACAGGTCCTGGAAGGCGCGGGCCAGCAGCTCGGCGTCGTCCCAGGGCTCGGCCGCTCCCAGGCGGGCGGCGCTGCTGTCGAGGAGGGCGAGCAGCTCGACGGAGCCTCCCTGCTCCACGATCCGGCGGGCCATCTCGTAGGCCACGAAGCCGCCGAAGGACCAGCCACCCAGGCGATAGGGCCCCACGGGGTCGAGGGAGCGGAGGGCAGCCAGGGCGTGGTCCACGATCTCGTCCATGGTCGCGAGGGGTTGGCCTTCCTTGATGCCCTTGGCTTCGAGGCCGTAGAACGGCTGGTCCGGCCCCAGCTCCCGCGCCAGCTCGGCGTAGCAGAAGACCGTGCCGCCCGCGGGATGGACGCAGACGAAGGGCCGCTGCTCCCCCCGGTCTCCGCGGGGTTGAATGGGGATGAGCGAGGCCCCCTCTTCGCCGGGCCGGCCGTAGCCGAAGCCCTCGGCCAGGGCCAGGGTCTCCTCGCCCAGGCGGTGACCCTGGAAGGCGTTGCGCCAGCGGTCCGCGACCGCCGGATCCACCCGCGAGTGCTCGTGGAACTTGACGTCGCCGAGCATCTTGGCCAGCGGATGGATGCCGTCCGTCATCCGCCGCTCCTTGCTCTTGTAGGGCTCCAACATCTCGGGGTGGAAGTCCACGCCGAGGAAGTCGCAGAGGCCCCGCAGCTCGGGCTCGGGGTTGCGCACCAGGTCTTCGAAGTGGACCCGGCGGACGCGCTCGGCCGGCACGCGGGAGAGCAGCTCGAAGATGTTCTGGTGGCTCACCAGCCACACCAGCTCGGAAAGCTGGCGCAGGGTGAAGTCGTGCGGATGGCGGAAGAACGTCTGGTCGATCCGCGCCTCCTCGAAGGAGAGCATCATGCCGAGCGGGTGGCGGACCAGGTGGATGTAGCGCGTGTCCTGGAAGTCCTCCTCCGCCCGCTCCAGGACGGCGAGATCGAGGGCATAGGACGGGGTCTTGTCGATCAGCAGGCGGTCGCCGATCCCTTCCTGGAACCGGCCGTAAAACTCGCGGGCCGAGGTCCCCCGGCGCTCGTACTCCTCGACGATCTCGCGCGCCCGGTCGGCGTCGCAGCCCTGGACCTCCATGACGGCGCGCAGCAGGCCCTCCAGCCAGAAGGCGAACTTGCCGGAGAAGGCGGCCTTGCGGTCGGCCATGGTGTTGAAGGAGAGGAGGTCCAGCTCCGGCGGCGCGAACAGGCGCGGGTTGCCGGCCAGCATGACGCGCAGCAGGGTCGAGCCCGAACGGGGCGGCGAGAGCACGAAGGCGGCCGGCGGGTTGGCCGGTCCGGAGCGCTGGAAGGCCGGCAGGGGCGTGATGAACCGGCGGAGGCGCTCGACCTCGATCGTGCCGACGCGGCCGACGCGGGTCCCCGCGCGCTGCTCCTTTTTCAGGTCCGTGGGCAGGGATTCCTTGCCGAATACCTTGCCGACCGCCTCGGGGTCGTCCTCGCCGAGACGGCGGGCAAAGGCGGCCACGTTGGGCGCGTCGAAGAGGGCCGTCACGTAGACGTAGCGGCCGAGCTTCTTCTCCAGCTTGTTGATGAAGAGAGCGGCCTTGAGGGAGTCGCCGCCCAGCTCGAAGAAGCCATCGTTGGCGCCCACGCGGTCGAGCCGGAGGATCTCGCGCCACAGCTCGGCGAGGTACTTTTCGAGCGGCGTTCCAGGCTCCACGTAGGCCTCCGCCAGCTCCGGCCGCAGCTCGGCGGGCACGGGCAGGGCCTTCCTGTCTACCTTGCCGTGGCGGTTGACGGGCAGGGCGTCGAGGGCCACGAAGACCGAGGGGATGACGGGCTCGGGCAGTTTTTCAAGGAGGAACGAACGTAATTCGGTGACTGAGGGTTTTTCCTCCCCCTTGGGCACGTAGTAGGCCACGAGGCGGCGGTCGCCCGGGGTGTCCTCGCGCACGGCGGCCACGCTCTCGCGCACGGCGGGGTGGCGGTCGAGCGCCGCCTGGACCTCGCCGAGCTCGATGCGGAAGCCGCGGATCTTCACCTGATGATCGGCCCGGCCCTGGAACTCCAGCCGGCCGTCGGGCAGGCGGTGGGCGATGTCGCCCGTCCGGTAGAGCCGGGCGCCGGGAGCGCCGAAGGGATCGGGGACGAACCGCTCGGCGGTCAGGTCCGGACGGTTGAGATAGCCGCGCCCCACGCCGATGCCGCCGAGGTAGATCTCGCCCGCCATCCCGACCGGCATGGGCTGCATCTCCGGATCGAAGAGATAGACGCGGGCGTCCGCGAGAGGCATGCCGATGGGCACACCCTGGGCGCGGTCGAGCGCCTCCGGGTCCAGGATGACCTCCTCGGCGGTGGCGAGGATGGTGGCCTCGGTGGGGCCGTAGACGTTCCAGAACCGCAGCGGGTGCCCTTCCCTGCGGCAGCGGCGGGACAGGAGCCGCAACCGCGCCAGGGGCGGCATCTCGGCGCCGGTCACCATCATCTCGAGCGAGGGCGGCACCGGGCGGTCCGAAAACTCGATCTCGTCCGCCGTCTGGTTGAAGTAGGCGGCGGGCACGTTGAGCTTGGTGACGGCGTTGCGCTCGGTCTCGTCGAGCAGCTCCGGGGTGCCGGCGTACGGGCTGGCCGGCACCACCAGGGCGGCGCCCGTGACCAGCGGCACGAAGATCTCCTCGCAGGAGACGTCGAACGTCAGCGAGACGGCCTGGAGCTGGCGGTCCTCGGGCGTCATGCCGAAGAGGTCCCGCATGGCGAGGGAGCGGCTGACCAGGGAGCGGTGCTCGATCATCAC
This sequence comes from uncultured Acidobacteriota bacterium, assembly GCA_963832495.1. Classification (GTDB taxonomy): domain Bacteria; phylum Acidobacteriota; class Thermoanaerobaculia; order Multivoradales; family UBA5704; genus DATARR01. Next base: position 1,040,135 of record CAWHUF010000011.1, read on the forward strand.
ACCCTTGGGGAGGCCGGTCGAGCCGGAGGTGTAGATGACGTAGGCGAGATCTTCCCCGTTCACCTGAGAGAGCGGTGACTCGGGGCCTTCTTCGGCGTCGCCTTCAGGACTGACACAGACGGTCTGGACGGACACGGACGGCAGCCGGTCCAGCAGGCGGCTCTGCGTGACGGCGACTCTGGCGCCGGTGTCTTCGAGCACGAAGGTGAGGCGCTCGGCCGGATGGGCGGGATCGAGGGGCGCGTAGGCGGCGCCGGACTTGAGGATGCCCACGAGGGCGACCAGGGCTTCGAGCGAGCGCTCCATGAACAGGGCCACGATGGAGCCGCGGCCGATCCCCAGGCCGCGCAGCCGGCGGGCCAAGCGGTCGGCCTTCTCGTTCATCTGGGCGTAGGTGAGCGTCCGGCCGCCGCTGATCAGGGCCGGCGCCTCGGGCCGCTCGGCGGCGTGGCGCTCGACGAAGGAGTGAACCGATACGTCCGGATAGGACGCGTCCGATCCGCTCCAGGCGCCCAGGGCCAGCTCGTGCTCGGCGTCCGTGAGGATGGGCAGCTCGCCCAGGCGCCGGTCGGGATATGCCACGAACGCGGAGAGCAGCGTCCGCAGGTGGCCGTGCATACGCGCGATGGTGTCCGCGTCGAAGCGGCGGGTATCGTAGGCCAGACGCATCTGGAGCCGGTCGCCCACAGTTGTCCCCATGGGTAGCGCGATCAGGTTGAGCGGCAGGTTCGTCTTCTGGAGGGTCGCGACGTCTGAAATCCTCAGACCGCCGTCCCCGCCTGTGCTGCCCGTCGCCACGGGATAGCTCTCGAAGACCACGATGCTCTCGAACAGGGGGAGGCCGCGGGGCACCTCGCTCCAGCCCTGGATCTGGACCAGGGAGCTGTATTCGAACTGGCGCGTCTGGAGCTGGAGGTCCTGCAAGCCCCGCAGCCACGGCAGCAGGCCGGCGTCCGGATCGGCCGAGACCCGCACGGGGAGCGTGTTGATGAACATGCCCACCATGGTCTCGACGCCGGGGAGGTCCGCCGGACGGCCGGAAGAGGTGGCGCCGAAGAGGACTTCCTCCTGGCCGCTGGTGCGCGAGAGGAGGATGGCCCAGGCGCCCTGGACGAGCGTGCTCAGCGTGAGCTGGTTGCGGCGCGCGAGGTCCTGAAGGGCGGCGGTCAGCTCCGGCGGAAGCAGCTCGAAGTGGCGGGCGAAGGAGGATTCGCCGCCGCGGTCGGTGCCGACCGGAGTGGGCGCCGTGAAACCCGCGAGCGTCTCGCGCCAGAATGTTTCGGCGCGGCCGAGGTCCTGCTTCTGGAGCCAGAGGATGTAGTCGCGGTACGGGCGCACAGGCGGCAGGGGGATCTCCGCTCCGCGCCGGGAGGCCTCGTAGAGGACCATCACGTCCTTGAGCACCAGGGGGAGCGACCAGCCGTCGAGCAGCAGGTGGTGGAAGCTCCACACGAGGCGGTGCTCCTCCTCGCCCGTGCGGATCAGGGTGACGCGCATCAGCGGGGCCTGGGTCAGCTCGAAGCCGCGCTGGCGGTCCTCGCGGAGGAACGCCTCGAAGTGCTCCTGTATCCCAGCGGAGTCCCGCCAGTCCTGGCGCTCGAACGGCAGCTCGACCCGGCGCTCCACGACCTGGAGGGGCTTGTCGAGATCCTTCCAGTGGAAGGAGGTGCGCAGGGCGGGATGGCGCTCCAGCACCTTCCGCCAGGCCTGTTCGAGGGCGGCGTCATCGAGGGGGCCTTCGAGCGTGCAGCGGGTCTGGGAGAAGTAGACCTCCGGCTCGCGGGCGTAACGGCTATGGAAGAAAAGCCCCTGCTGGAGCGGCGAGAGCTCGTAGAGGGCTTCCAGGTTCTCGGGGTTCATTCGGACGGAGGTCCTCCACCAAGACCCGCCAGGAAGAGGGCGAGGTCATCTTCGTTCAGATTGGCGGCCGCGAGGTCGACGGCGCCCTCTTCGGGGACGGGCACGGGCGTCTCGGGGACGGTGACCGACGGGATGGCGACGGCGGCCAGGCCGGCGATCGTGGGGTGCTGGAAGATCTGCATGGGCGTCAGGTCGAGCCCCGCTTGGCGGGCACGGGCCACGATCTGGATGGCGAGCACGGAGTGGCCGCCGAGGTCGAAGAAGTTGTCGTGGACGCCGACCTTGGAGTCCTCCCCCATCCCCAGCACGCCCGCCCAGATGCCGGCCAGGACCTCCTCGACCGGAGTGCTCGGCGCCACGTACTCCCTGGCGGCCGTCCGCGCGCGCTCCGGCTCGGGCAGGACCTTCCTGTCCACCTTGCCGTTGGGCGTCAGGGGCAGAGCCTCCAGCTCCATGACGGTGGTGGGCACCATGTAGTCGGGCAGGGAGCGGCGCACGGCCAGGCGGATCTCGGTCGCATCGATCGGACCAGAATCCGGCCGGGCGACCACGTAGGCCACGATCTGGCTCCGCTCGCCTTCCCCACGGTCCCCGCGGATGGCGGCGGCGGCCTGGGCCACGGCGGGATGGCGGGCGAGGGCGGCTTCGATCTCCCCCAGCTCGATGCGGAAGCCGCGCAGCTTCACCTGGTGGTCGATGCGGCCCAGGCACTCCAGGGTGCCGTCCGGACGCCAGCGGGCGAGGTCGCCCGTGCGATAGAGACGGTCTCCCCCTTCCGCGAAGGGATTCGGGACAAACCGCTCGGCCGTGAGGTCTGGCCGGCCCAGGTAGCCACGGGCCAAGCCCACGCCGCCGATCCTCAGCTCGCCGGGAACGCCCACAGGCACGGGCTCGCCGTTGGGGTCCACGAGATAGATCTCGGTGGCGTCGATGGGCCTGCCGATGGAGACCGGAGCGCCTTCGGCGACCTGTTCGATCTGCGAGATGGAGGACCAGACGGTGGTCTCCGTGGGGCCGTAGAGGTTCCACACCGAGCCGGCGCGCTCGCGCAGGGCGGACGCCAGGGCCGGCGGGAAGGCCTCGCCGCCGCAGAGGGCTTTGAACTCCGAGCTACCTTGCCAGCCGGCCGCGATCAGCAGCCTCCAAGTGGCGGGTGTGCCCTGGAGCACGGTGCCGCCGGAGGTCTCGACCAGATCGCGCAGGAGCAGGCCGTCCGCCGCCTCCTCGCGGGACGCCAGCACCACGCGGGCGCCGATGAGGAGCGGCAGCCACAGCTCCAGGCCGGCAATGTCGAAGGAGAGCGAGGTGACGGCCACCATCACGTCGTCCGGCTCCAGGCCCGGCTCGCGGCGCATGGCTCCCAGGAAGTTGGCGAGCGCGCGGTGGGTCACCTGCACGCCTTTGGGCCGGCCGGTCGAGCCGGAGGTGTAGAGGATGTAGGCGAGGTGGTCCGGACCCGAGCCAGTCGGGACGCCAGCCGTCTCCGCCACATCTCCACCAGGGCTCAGGCGCACGACCTGACCGCTCCACGCCCGCTCCGGCAACCCCTCGTGGGTGACGAGGATCGGTGCCCTGGAATCCTCCAGCATGAAGGCGAGGCGATCCTCAGGATAGGCAGGATCGAGCGGCAGGTAGGCGGCGCCGGCCTTCCAGATGCCCAGGAGGCCCACCACCATCTCCAGCGAGCGCTCCATGGCCAGGGCCACCGGCACGTCCGGACCGACGCCGAGCGAGGCCAGAAGGTTGGCCATGCGGCCGGACCGGCGGTCCAGCTCGCCATAGGAGAGCGCCTCGCCGCGGCAGACCAGGGCGGTGGCGTCCGGCGTGCGAGCCGCCTGAGCGGCGAACAGCTCGTGGACGGGGCCCTCCCAAGCCGGCGCGGGCGTGTCGTTCCAGGCCTCCAGGATCTGCCAGCGCTCGGCCTCGGGCAGCAGGGGCAGCTCGGAGACGCGGGTGCCGGGATCGGCGGCCACGGCGGCCAGGACCGTCTCCAGGCTCTGGAGAGCGCGTCCGATGGTGGCGCCGTCGAAGAGGTCGGTGTTGTATTCGAGATAGCCGCCCATGCCGCTGGGAGTCGCGGAGAACGACAGCGTCCAGTCGAAGCGCGCGGCGCGGTTGGCCGACTCCACGGGCGAGAGCGTGAGCCCCGGCAAGTCAAGGGCCGCCATGGGAGCGTTCTGGAGGGTGAACATCACCTGGAACAGCGGCGAGTAGGCGAGGTGGCGCTCCGGCCGCAGCTCCTCCACCAGGCGCTCGAACGGCAGGTCCTGGTGGGCGAAGGCGCCGAGAGCGCCCTCCCGCACCCGGGCCAGCAGGTCCGCGAACGCGGGCTCGTCGCCGAGGTCGTTGCGCAGCACCAGGGTGTTGACGAAGAAGCCGATGAGCGGCTCGATCTCCTTGCGCGTGCGGTTGGCGATGGGTGTGCCCACCACAATGTCGTCCGCCCCCGTGTAGCGGTGCAGGAGGACCTCGAAGGCCGCGAGGAGAAGCATGAACGGCGTAGTGCCCGTCCGCCGCGTAAGGGCCATAAGGGCTTCTGAAAGCTCCGGAGGCAGGGCAAAGGTGCGGCGCAGGCCGTTGAAGGTCTGGACAGGCGGCCGGGGCCGGTCGGCGGGCAGCTCCAGCAGGGCCGGAGCGCCGGCGAGCCGCTCGCGCCAGTAGCGCATCTGCCCTTCCAGCACCTCGCCCGAGAGCCAGGAGCGCTGCCACTCCGCGAAATCGGCGTATTGCACCTGGAGATCCGGGAGCGGCGACGGCCGGCCGGCCACGTAGGCGCCGTAGAGGACCGCGATCTCGGCCACGAAGATGCCCATGGACCAGCCGTCCGAGACGATGTGGTGCATGTTGGCGATCAGCAGGTGGTCGTCCTCAGCGAGCCGCAGCAGGCCGGCCCGCAGGAGTGGTCCCTGGGCGAGATCGAACGGGCGCGAGGCCTCGGCCGCGGCCATCGCAGTCACCCGCCGGGCCGCGGCTTCGGACTCCACGTCCACCACCTGGAGGTCGAACGGAGCGGGCTCGCGGATCACCTGGACGGGACGGCCGTCGTGGCTGGCGAAGACGGTGCGCAGCACCTCGTGGCGGCGGACGATCTCGGTGAAGCTGGCGGCGAGGGCGTTGACGTCGAGCACGCCCTGGAGCCGCAGCGCGACCGGCATGTTGTAGGAGGCGTTGCCGGGCTCGAGCTGGTCCAGGATCCACAGCCGCTCCTGCGAGAAGGAGAGCAGCGACTCGGAGGTCGAGGTCCGCGGGACGATCGGCGGCGCCACGGCTCTCTGGTCTCCCAGGCGCGCGGCCTCAACCGCGGCAGCCAATCCGGCCACGGTGGGCGTCTCGAACAGGCGGCGCAACGGCAGCTCGACGCCGAAGGCCTCGCGCACGCGGGAGACCATCTGGGTGGCGAGCAGCGAGTGGCCGCCGAGGTCGAAGAAGCTGTCGTGGACGCCCAGGCCCTCGATCTTCAGGAGGTCCGTCCACAGCTCGGCCAGCATCTCCTCGATGGGCGTGCGCGCCAGAACCCGTCCCACCTCGGCGATCGTCTCCCTCGGAGCCGCCAGCCTGGCCAGCGCGCGCCGGTCGAGCTTGCCGTTGGGCGTGAGGGGCAGCCGGTCGAGGAAGACGAAGGCGGACGGCACCATGTAGGCCGGCAGCCGGTCGGCGAGGAACGCGCGCAGGGCCGGCGAGGCGAGGCTCTCCTGGCGCGGCACCACGTAGGCCACGAGGCGCCGGTCGCCCTCCTCCTCGATAGCCAGCACGGCCGCGGCGGCCACGTCCGGATGGCGGGACACGGCGGCCTCGACCTCGGCCAGCTCGATACGGAAGCCGCGGATCTTCACCTGGGCGTCGGCGCGGCCCGCGAACTCGACCTGGCCGTCCTCGCGGTAGCGGCCGAGGTCGCCCGTCCGGTAGACGCGGTCTGCCGGATCGCCGGTGAAAGGATTGGCCGGGAACCGCTGGCTCGTCAGAGCCTCGTCGCCGAGATAGCCGCGCGACAGGTACGGCGTGCGGACGGCGATCTCGCCCAGCTCGGCGAAACCCGTCTGGAGGTCCCGGCGGTTGAGCACGAGGAGTTGGACCCCGTCGATCCCAAGGCCCACGGGCAGCACCTGATCGCCCGCTTCCGCCTCTTCCAGGGTCACCGCGTGCCAGCCCATGGCCTGCGGCGTCTCGGTGGCGCCGTAGAAGTTGAAGCAGCGGACGTTCGGCGCCAGGGCTTGGAGCCCGGCGATGTCGCGTCCCGTCAGCCGGTCGCCGCCGAAGTAGGCGCGGCGCAGGTCCGGCAGACTCGTCTCGGCCGTCGAGCCATGCGCCAGCATCTGGGCCAGAGCCGGCGTGAGGTGCATGACGCTCACCCGCTCGGCGGCCAGCCAGTCCACCAGGCTCCGCGGGTCTTCGTAGATCTCGCCGCTCGGGATGCATAGAGCAGCCCCCACGGTGAGCGGCGTGAAGAGGTCGCGCAGCAGCGGATCGTGCGCCAGGCCCGAGAGCAGGCTGAAGCGGTCGTCCGGCCCGAAGCCGAACGTCTCCGCGTGCCAGCCCAGGAAGTGCGACAGCGGCGCGTGCTCGCCCAGGATGCCCTTGGGCGTGCCGGTCGAGCCCGACGTGAAGGCCACGTAGGCCAGATCGTGCGGTCCCACGGAGATAGCAGGCGCCGAAGCGTCGCCCCCGTCGAGATTATCGAGACCGCTGAGATCGACCCGGCGGCACGAGGAAAGCTCCGCCTCGCACTCCTCGGGCATTGGCTCCGTGCCGATCAGAACGCGCGGCTCAGCCAGGCGCAGATACGCGGCCCGGCGCGAAGCGGGATAGGCCGGATCGAGGATCAGGAAAGCCCCGCCCGCCTTGAGGATGCCGAGGACGGACAGCGGCAGCATGGCCGAGCGCCGGGCGTCGATCGCCACCACCTCGCCCTTCTGGAGTCCAGAGGCGAGGAGGAGGCGGGCCAGGCGGTTTGCCTGCGCGTCGAGCTGGCCATACGTCCAGATCTCCTCGCCGTCGCGCACCGCGATCCGTCCCGGAGCGGCGCGGGCGAACAGCTCGTGGACGGGGACCAGACCCGGCTGCTCTGCGAGCAACGCGGCCGGATCGGGCAGCACGGCCCGTGCGGCGTCCGTCACCAGCGAGATCTCGTCGATGGGCGTCTCAGGCTCGGCCACGAAGGCGGCCAGCATCCCTTCGAGCTGGGCCAGGAAGCCGGCCATGCGGCCCGCGTCGAACAGGTCGGCGTTGTAGAGAAGCAGCAGGCCGATCCCGTCCGGACGCTCGGAGACGTAGAGCGTGAGGTCGAACTTGGAGGGAGGCGGCGGCGCCTCGATCCCCTCCATCGCGAGCTTCGGCATCTCGAAACGCTCGCGGGTGAAGTTGAGGACGTTGAAGAAGACCTGGAACAGCGGCGTGCGCGAGAGGTCGCGGTCCGGCTGGATCTCGGCCACCAGCTTCTCGAACGGCAGATCCTGGTGGGCGTAAGCGCCGAAGGCCGTCTCGCGCACCCGCGCCAGCAGCTCGCGGAAGGCCGGGTTGCCCGAGAGGTCGGAGCGCAGCACCAGGGTGTTCACGAAGAAGCCCAGCATGCCCTCCACCTCGGCGCGGTTGCGGCCGGCGATGGGAGTACCCACCAGGATGTCGTCCTGGCCGGAGAGGCGGTGCAGCAACGCGCCGAAGGCCGCGAGCAGCGTCATGAAGAGCGTGGCACCTTCGCGGCGGCCCAGCCTCAGGATGTCCTCGGAGAGGCTGGAGGGCAGCAGGCGGAATTCGCTCTCGCCGCGGAAGGTCTGGACGGCCGGACGCGGCCGGGACGTGGGCAGCTCCAGCACCGGCAACGCGCCCGAAAGCTGGTTCTTCCAGAAATCGAGCTGGCGGCCGAGCGCCTCGCCCTGAAGCCACCGGCGCTGCCAGACGGAGAAGTCGGCGTACTGGAGCGCCGGGTCCGGCAGCGGCGAGGGCTTGCCCGAGGCGTACGCGCCGTAGATCGCGGCCAGCTCGCGGATCAGCACGCCCATGGACCAGCCGTCCGTGACGATGTGGTGCTGGGTGAGGGCGAAGACGTGCTCCTCGTCCGCCACACGCAGCAGCGCGGCCCGCACCAGGGGACCCGTGGCGAGGTCGAAGGGACGGGTGGTCTCCTCCTCCAGCCGCTTCCGCAATTCGGATTCCGGCTGGCCGGAGAGGTCGATCTCGGAGAAGGGCACGTCGAACGGCTTGCCGATCCGCTGGACGGGCCGGCCGCCGATGGATGGGAAGGTCGTGCGCAGCGACTCGTGGCGGCGCACCAGCTCGCCCAGGGCCAAGCGGAGCGCGCCCGCGTCGAGGTCTCCCAGCAGCCGCACGGGGACGGAGAGGTTGTAGGCGGCATGGGCTGCCGGGTCTGATTCGAGCTGGTCGAGGAACCAGAGGCGCTCCTGGGCGAAGGAGAGCGGCAGGTCTGAATCCTGATCCATCCGCGGCTCGATCGCCGGCACTCCGGGACCGAGATCGGCGCGGCGTGCCTCCTCGACCTCCAGGGCGAACTCGGCCACCGTGGGCGCCTCGAACAGCTTGCGCATCGGCAGGTCGACCCCGAAGGCCGTACGCACGCCGGAGATCAGCCGGGTGGCGAGCAGCGAGTGGCCGCCCCGCTCGAAGAAGTCGTCCTGCACGCCGACGCGCTCGGCGCCGAGAACCTCGGCCCACAGGCCGGCGAGGATCTCCTCGACGGGGGTGCGCGGAGCTACGTAGTCCTCGCCGGTCGCCCCCACGGCGTCGTCGCCGGGAGCGGGGAGGGCACGGCGGTCCACCTTGCCGTTGGGCGTGAGCGGCAGCGAATCCAGGAACACCCAGGCGCCGGGCACCATGTAGTCCGGCAGGGCGCCGCCCGCGAAGCTCTTGAGAGCCGCCATGTCCCCCGCAATTGCCGCGCCCTCGCGGGGGACGACATAGGCCACGATCCGGCGGTACCCCGGCGAGTCCTCGCGGACGAGCACAGTCGCCTCCTGCACGCCGGGATGGCGGCTCAAGGCCGTCTCGATCTCGCCCAGCTCGATGCGGAAGCCGCGCACTTTGACTTGGTTGTCGAACCGGCCGAAGAACTCCAGCGTGCCGTCCGGCAGGAAGCGCACGCGGTCGCCCGTCCGGTAGAGGCGAGCGCCCTCTTCGCCCGGCGGCGGGCAGGGATCGGGCACGAAGCGCTCCGCCGTGAGGTCCGGCCGGCCGAAGTAGCAGCGCGCGACGGCCACGCCGCCCGCGTACAGCTCTCCGGAGACGCCACGAGGCACAGGCTGGCCGTCCCCGTCGAGCACCAGCACACGGGTATTCGCGATGGGCTTGCCGATGGGCACGCACGGCGCGTCGGGCCGCAGGGGATGGGCCTGCCAGCAGGTGGTGAAGCAGGTCACCTCGGTGGGGCCGTAGCCGTTGACCAGCCGGATCTCCGGGAAGGTCTCGACCACCTTGTTGACGTGCGGCAGCGACAGCGCCTCGCCGCCCGCCAGGAGCTGGCGCAGGGGGGCGAGGGCCTCGACCTTGTGATCGATCACCTGATGGAAGAGGCCCGTGGTGAGCCAGAGCGTGGTGACGCCCTGCGTCCGGATCGTCTCTTCGAGATCCTCGGGCAGCGGCACGCGGGCCGGGAACAGGACCAGCTTGGCCCCGTAGAGAAGAGCGCCCCAGATCTCGAACATGGAGGGGTCGAACGACAGCGGCACGAGCTGGAGGAACGTCTCGTCCGCGTCGAACCGGGCGTAGTTGGTGTCCTTGACCAGGCGGATGGCCGAGCGGTGGGTGATCGCGACACCCTTGGGCCGGCCGGTCGAGCCCGAGGTGTACATGATGTAGAGGAGGTTGTCGGGACACGGACGAAGCACGGACGAAACACGGACGTCCACGGACTCGCCTCGGAGATCTTCGATGAGCAGGACTCGGGCTGTTGTTTCAGGCAGCGCCGAGAGCGTTCCGCTCTGGGCGAGGACCAGCGGCGCGCCCGAGCTCTCCAGCATGTAGCCCAGCCGCTCGCTCGGGTACGCGGGATCGAGCGGCACGAACGCGCCGCCGGCCTTGATGATGGCGAGGAGGCCCACCATCAGGTCGAGCGAGCGGTCGGCGCAGAGGCCCACGGGCACCTCGGGACCGACTCCCAGGCTGCGCAGGCGGCGGGCCAGGCGGTCGGCCTCGGCGTTCAGCTCGGCGTAGGTGAGGCTCTGGTCCTTGAAGACCACCGCCATCGAGCCCGGCGTCTTCGCCACCTGCTCCTCGAACAGCGCGTCGATCGTGCGGTCGCCCGGGAAGGCGGTCGCGGTGTCGTTCCAGCCGATGACGAGCTGATGCCTCTCGGCGGCGGTCAGGAGCGGCAGATCCGAGAGGCGCCGGTCCGGGTTCTCCGCGACCCCTTGGAGCAGCACGGTATAGCGGTCGGCGATCGCCTGGACGGTCGCGGGATCGAACAGATCGAGGTCGTACTCGAAGGAGCCCCCGATCCCATTGGGTCCGGCGCCGAGGAGGAGGGTCAAGTCGAACTTGGCCGTGCCCGTCTCCGGGTTCACCGGCTCCAGCCGCAGGTCCGGCAGGTCCATGGCGGAGACCGGCGCGTTCTGGAGGCCGAGGACGACCTGGAAGAGCGGCGTGTGAGAGAGGCTGCGCTCGGGCTGCAGCTCCTCCACCAACTTCTCGAACGGCAGGTCCTGGTGGGCGTAGGCCCCCAGGGCCGTCTCGCGCGTGCGCTCCAGCAGCTCCGTGAACGTGGGCGAGCCCGAGAGGTCGCCGCGCAGCACGAGGGCGTTGACGAAGAAGCCGATCAGCCCCTCGATCTCGGCCCGGTTGCGGTTGGCGATGGGCGAGCCCACCAGGCAGTCCTCTTGGCCGCCCAGACGGCGCAGCAGGGTCTGGAAGGCGGCGAGCAGCACCATGAAGAGCGTCACGCCGCGGCGGCGCGCCAGGGCTTCCAGGCGCTCCAGCAGCTCCGCCGAGGTGGACCAGGGGCGCTGGGCACCGAGCTGGCGGCGGACCACCGGACGGGGCCGGTCCGTGGGCAGCTCGATCGCGGCCGGCGCGCCTGCGAGACGGGTACGCCAGTAGTCGATCTGCCGCTCCAGCGTTTCTCCGGAGAGGTGCCGGCGCTGCCAGACGGCGAAGTCGGAGTACTGCACCGGCAGCTCCGGCAGGGGCGAGGGACGGCCCTCGCTGGCGGCCACGTAGAGGGCGGCCACCTCGCGGATGAAGACGCCCATGGACCAGCCGTCCGAGACGATGTGGTGCATGGTGGCGAGGACGAGGTGGTCCTCCTCACCCAGGCGCACCAGGGTGACGCGCAGCAGCGGACCCTTGGCGAGATCGAACGGCCGGGAGGCGTCCAGCGAAGCCAGGCGCCGGGCTTCCTCGGCCGTACCTCCCGAAAGGTCGATCACGGGGACCTCGACCGGCGCGGGCGGATCGACCACCTGCACGGGCTCGCCCGCCACGACCTCGAAGCGGGTGCGCAGGGCCTCGTGGCGGCGCACCACCCCGGAGACGGCGGCGGCCAGGGCCGGCGCCTCCAGGCGGCCGATCAGCCGGAAGGCGAGCGGCAGGTTGTAGACGGCGTTGCCGGGTTCCAGGCGATCCAGGAACCAGAGGCGCTGCTGGGCGAAGGAGAGCGGCCGGCCACCTTCCCAGGGGACGGGCACGATGGGCGGCAGCGAGGCTTCACCGGCGGCACCATTTTCGATCTCCCGCGCCAGGGCGGCCAGGGTCGGCCTGGCGAACAGGGCACGCAGGGGCAGCTCCACGCCGAACACCTTGCGCACCCGGGAGACCACCTGAGTGGCGAGCAGCGAATGGCCGCCCAGCTCGAAGAAGTTGTCTACGGAGCCGACCCGCTCGCGGCCCAGGATCTCGGCCCAGACGGCGGCCAGCAGCTCCTCGGTGGGCGTACGGGGCGCGATCCACTCGCCCGACCCGACTTCATCGGGAGCGGGCAGGGCCTTGCGCTCCACCTTGCCGTTGGGCGAGAGGGGCAGGGCCTCCATCACCACGAAAGCCGAGGGAACCATGTGCTCCGGCAGCCCCGTGCCCAGCGAGTCGCGCAGGGCGGGGACGGACAGCTCTTCAACCTTGGATGGCACCACATAGGCCACGAGGCGCTTGCCGCCGCGGTCGTCCCTCGCGATCACGACGCTCTCGCGCACGGCGGGATGACGGTTGAGCGCCGCCTCGATCTCGCCCAGCTCGATGCGGAAGCCGCGGATCTTGACCTGGAAGTCCAGCCGGCCCAGGTACTCCACGCGGCCGTCCGGCAGATGGCGGGCGAGGTCGCCCGTCTTGTAGAGCCGGGACCCGGGCTCCGTAGAGCAGGGATCGGGCACGAACCGCTCCGCCGTCAGCTCCGGCCGCCGCAGGTAGCCCCGGGCGAGCTGGATGCCGCCGATGTGAAGCTCGCCCGCGACCCCCATGGGCACGAGGCGCATCCCACGGTCCAGCAGGTGGATGCGCGTGTTGGCGACCGGCTGGCCGATGGGTACGGACGAGGCGCCGCGGTTCGAGATGCACGGCTCGTACGTGACGTCGACAGCGGCTTCAGTAGGACCGTACAGGTTGTGCAATTCAACGCCTGCCGGCATGCGCTCGAAGAAGCGCTCCTCCAGCTCGACGGGCAGGGCCTCGCCGCTCGCCATGACCCGGCGCAGCGACGTGCACCCGGAGACGGCCGGCTCCTCAAGGAACACTTGGAGCATGGAGGGCACGAAGTGGAGCGTCGTGATCCCCTCGTCCTGGATCAGCCGGGCCAGGTAGGCCGGGTCCTGGTGCCCGCCGGGCTTCGCGACCACCAGCCGGGCGCCCATGATCAGCGGCCAGAAGAACTCCCAGACGGACACGTCGAAGCTGAACGGGGTCTTCTGCAGCACGTGGTCGCCGGGGCCGAGGCCGTAGGCGGACTGCATCCAGAGCAGCCGGTTGACGATGCCCTCGTGGGTGTTGACGGCGCCCTTGGGCTTGCCCGTCGAGCCCGAAGTGTAGATGGCGTAGGCCGCGGACTTCACGCTGGTGCCCGAGTCCGGACGGCCCTCCCGGACGGGCGGCTCGGACGTGTCAAGGCAGATCGCGCGGGGACCCTCAGCCAAGGGCAGCTCCGGCAGCAGCCGCTCCTGCGTGAGGAGCACCGGCACCCGGGAATCGCCCAGCATGTAGACGAGCCGGTCCTTGGGATATGTGGGATCGATAGGCACGTACGCGCCGCCGGCCTTGATCACGGAGACCAGGGCCACGACCATCTCGATCGAGCGCTCCAGGCAGACGCCCACCAGCGTGTCCGGCCCCACGCCGAGATCGCGCAGGACCCAGGCCCAACGGTTCGCCAGACCGTTCAGCTCGGTGTAGGTCAGCGACCGGTCCTCGAACGTGACCGCGATTGCGTCGGGGGTGCGCTCCACCTGGCGCTCGATCAGCTCGTGGAGACAGCCCTCGACACCCCAATCGACGATCGCGTCGTTCCACTCCACGAGGAGCTGCTGGCGCTCCGGCTCAGAGAGGAGGGGCAGGTCGCCGATCCGGCGGTCCGGCTCGCGCACGGCGGCCGTGAGGAGCGTCTCGAGCTGGCCCAGCAGGCGGCGGGCCGTGGCCGGGAAGAACAGGTCGGTGTCGTACTCCAGGCTCGCGATCAGCCCCTGGGGCGTCTCGGCGAAGGCGAGCAGGAGGTCGAACTTGGCCGTGGTCTGCTCGCCCGCGAGCCCCTCGGCTTCCAGGCCCGGGAGGGAGAAGCGGTCGCGGGAGGCGTTCTGGAGCAGCACCATGACCTGGAAGATCGGCGTATGGGCGAGGCTCCGCTCGGGGCGCAGCTCCTCGACCAGGCGCTCGAACGGCACATCCTGGTGGGCATAGGCCGACAGGGCACCCTCGCGCACGCGGCCGATGGCCTCGCGGAAACCGGGGTCGCCGTCCAGCCCCGTGCGCAGCACCAGGGTGTTGACGAAGAAGCCGATGAGCGACTCGATCTCCACCCGGTTGCGGTTCGCGACCGGCGAGCCCACCACCACGTCGTCCTGCCCCGTGATGCGGAAGAGCAGCGTCTGGGCGGCGGCCAGCGTAGTCATGAAGAGGGACGCGCCCTCCTGGCGGGAGAGGGCGTCCAGGTCAGCCAGGAGGCTGGCGGGGAGCATCCGCGTCTCAACGGCCCCCTGGTTGCGCCGGGTGGACGGCCGAGGCCGGTCCGTGGGCAGCTCCAGAACAGGCGGCGCGCCGGCCAAGCGCTCGCGCCAGAAGGCGATCTCCCCGTCCAGGACCTCGCCCGTGAGCCACCCCCGCTGCCACACGGCGAAGTCGGCGTACTGGATCTGGAGATCGAGCAAGGGGGACGGCCGCCCTTCGAGGTATGCGGCGTAGAGCGTCGTGATCTCCCGCACCAGGATGCCCATGGACCAGCCGTCGCTCGCGATGTGGTGCATGGTCAGGAGCGCGATGTGCTCCTCGGGCGCCAGGCGCACGAGTGTGGCCCGCAGCAGGGGGCCGTTCGCGAGATCGAAGGGGCGGGACGCCTCCACCACCACCAGATCCTTGGCCCGGGACGGGGACTCCGCCAAGTCGATCAGGGTCAGGGGGAACGACTCCGGAGGCGGCATCACGATCTGCACGGGCTCACCGTCTCCAGCGGCAAAAACCGTCCGCACGGCTTCGTGGCGGCGCACGACCTCGGTGACGGCTCGCTCCAGAGCGGAGACGTCCAGGCGGCCCGTCAGACGCAGGCCCGTGAAGATGTTGTAGAGAGGGCTCCCGGGCTCCAGACGGTCGAGGAACCACAGCCGCTGCTGTGCGAACGAGAGGGGCAGGGACTGATCCCTCGGCACGGTCTCGATGGGCGGCTCTACAGGAGCTGTTTCAGCTCCAAGCGCCCGGGCCAGGCTCGCCACCGTAGAGTGCTCGAACATCTCTCGCACGTGGAACGACAGGCCCGCCTGCCCGGCGCGGGCGGCCACCTGGAGCGAGAGCAGCGAGTTGCCGCCGAGGTCGAAGAAATCGTCTTCGACGCCGATCCGCTCCACGCCCAGGACGTCGGCCCAGATCTCCGCCAGGAGCGCCTCCGTCTCATTGCGCGGGGCCACGTACCCGGCGGACGCGCGCTCGGCTTCGGGCGCGGGCAGGGCGCGGCGGTCGATCTTGCCGTTGGGCGTGAGCGGCAGGGCGTCCAGCACCACCCAGGCCGTGGGGACCATGTACTCGGGGAGCGTCTCGCCTAGCGCCGCGCGCAGGGCTTCGGGATCGAGGACTACACCCTCCTTAGGGACGGCATAGGCCGTGATCCGGCGCACGCCCGGCGAATCCTCGCGCACCAGCACGGTGGACTCCAGGACGCCGGGCAGATGGGCGAGGGCGGTCTCGATCTCCCCCAGCTCGATGCGGAACCCCCGCACCTTGACCTGGTTGTCGTACCGGCCCGCGAACTCGATGGTGCCGTCCGCCAGCAGGCGGGCGCGGTCGCCCGTACGGTACAGCCGCGCCCCGGCTTCCGGTGTCGGCGATGTAGGCGGGAACGGATCGGGCACAAAGCGCTCGGCGGTCAGATCGGGACGGCCGAAGTAGCCGCGCGCGACTCCTTCGCCGCCCGCGTAGAGCTCACCCCAGACGCCCACGGGAACGAGCTCGCCGTCGTGCCGACCCAGCACCAGCGTGCGGGTGTTCGACATGGGCTTGCCGATGGGCACGCCCGTGGCGTCGGCCGGCAGCGGCTCTGCCTGCCAGGTGGTGGTGAAGCAGGTCACCTCCGTGGGGCCGTAGCCGTTGACCATGCGGACGCCGGGCAGGTGCTCCAGCACCTTGCGCACGTGGGGGAGGGACAGGGCCTCGCCGCCCGCCAGGAGCTGATGCAGGGGGTAGAGCGCCTCGATCTTGTGGTCCACCACCTGATGGAAGAGGCCGGTGGTGAGCCAGAGGGTCGTGACGCCCTTGTCGCGGACCGTCTCCTCGATCTCCTCCAGCGTGGGCACCCGGGTGGGGAACAGCACCAGGCGCGCGCCGTTCAGGAGCGCGCCCCAGATCTCGAACATCGACGGATCGAACGACAAGGGCACGATCTGGAGGAACGTCTCGCTCGCGTCCAGCCGGGCGTAGTCGACGTCCCGCACCAGGCGGATGGCCGAGCGGTGGCTGACCGCGACGCCCTTGGGCTTACCGGTCGAGCCCGAGGTATAGATGATGTAGAGCAGGTTCTCGGGCAGGGGGAGAACAGATGGGACGTCCTCACCGATATCCTCTTCAATATCCTCCTCTTCAATATCCTCGCCCTGGATCTGCTCCAGCAACAGGACCTGAGCCTGGAGGTCCTCGGGAAGCGAGGAGCGCGTCCCCGCCTGGGCCAGCACCAGCGGCGCGCCCGAGCTCTCCAGCATGTAGCCCAGCCGTTCGCTGGGATAGGCCGGATCGAGCGGCACGAAGGCGCCGCCCGCCTTGACGATGGCGAGGAGCCCCACGATCAGGTCGAGGGAGCGGTCGGCGCACAGGCCAACCGGCACCTCGGGACCGACCCCCAGTCGGCGCAGGCGCCTCGCCAGCCGGCCGGCCCTTTCGTCGAGCTCGCCATAGGTGAGGCTCTGGTCGCGGAACACCACAGCCGTGGCGTGGGGCGCGGTGGCCACCCATTCCTCGAACAGCTCGATGACCGTGCGCTCGCGCGGGAAGGCCGTCGCGGTGTCGTTCCAGGCGACGATGATCTGGTGGCGCTCCGTGGCGGAGAGGAACGGCAGCTCCGAGACGCGGACGTCCGGGCTCGCCGCCAGGGACTGGAGCAGGTTGACGAAGTGCCCGGCCATGCGGGCGGCCGTGGCCGGCTCGAAGAGGTTGAGATTGAATTCGACCCCACCCTTGATCCCCTCCGGCGTCTCGACCAGGGACCAGACCATGTCGAACTTGGCGGCCGCACTCTCCAGCGGCACCAGGGAAAGCTTCAGGCCGGGCAGCTCCACCGACTGCGGCGGCAGGTTCTGGAGGCCGAGCGTCACCTGTACCAGGGGTGGATGGGAGAGGTCGCGCTCGGGCTGGATCTCGTCGACCAGCAGCTCGAAGGGAACGTCCTGGTGGTCGTAGGCGCCTGAGGTGACCTTTCGGGCCCGCCGCACCAGCTCGCGGCCGGTGGGATCTCCGGCCGCGCTCACCCGCACCCCCAAGGTGTTGACGAAGAAGCCGATCAGCCCCTCGATGTCCGAGCGGTTGCGGTTGGCGACGGGCGCGCCCACCACTACGTCGTCATTGCCGGTGTAGCGGGAGAGGAGAGCCGTGAAGCCGGCGAGCAGGACCATGTACAGGGTGCCGCCCTCGGCCATGGCCAGGGCCTGCAGCCGGTCCGAGGCGTCCTTGGGCACCCGCATCGTCACGGACCCCGCCGGAGCACCCGGAAGGGCTCCCCGGAGGTGATCGAGTGGCAGGTCGAGCAGGGGCGGCGCTCCTGTGAGGAGCTCGCGCCAGAAGGCGAGCTGCGCTTCGAGCGTCTCGCCGGCCAACCACTCGCGCTGCCACAGGGCGTAGTCGGGGTACTGGATGGCCAGCGGCGGCAAAGGCGAAGGAGCACCCTGGAGAAACGCGGCGTAGAGCGTCGCCAGCTCCCGGTTGAACACGCCCATGGACCAGCCGTCCGAGACGATGTGGTGAACGGCGAGGAGCACCCAGTACTCTGCCGGGGCGAGCCGCACGAGGGTGATCCGCAGCAGCGGACCCCGCTCCAGGTCGAAGGAGCGGCCCGCGTGCGCGGCTCCCAGGCCCTGGACCTCGGCGGCGGCCCGCCCAGGCGGCAGCCCGGACAGGTCGATGAGAGGCAGGGGCACGGGGCCAGGGGCGGAGACCACCTGCCGGGGCCGGCCGGTCTCGGAGGTGAAGGTCGTGCGTAGCGATTCGTGGCGGCGCACGATCTCTTCGATGGCGCGGGCCAGGGCGGACGGATCGAGCGTCCCCTCCAGGCGGAAGGCCGCGAAGACGTTGTACGCCGGGTTGCCCGGCTCCCACTGGTCGAGGAACCAGAGCCGCTGCTGGCTGAAGGAAAGGGGAAGCTCCTGCCGGTCCGGGTCCCGTCGCGGGATGCGGCCGGCCTTGTCGGGCTCACCTTGAGCAGCCTGCTTCTTCTTCAGCCGGAGCTGGAGAAGCTTCCACTGCTCCGGGGTGAGCTCGCCAAGGAGCTTCGATACGTCCGTCATGCGAAATCGTCCTCCAGAACGGGCTCTCCCCCTCCCGCGAGCTGCGCCTGCAGCTCCTCGGGCGAGAGGGCCTTCAAATCGGCGAGCATCGCCAGCAGGTCCGTCTCGTCGACCTGCGAAGCCCGCTGCTCCACGATCGCGGCGGCCACCCCGGCCACCGTGGGGGTCTTGAAAAAGCGGGAGAAGCCCACCTCAATCTCGAAGGTGTCGCGGATGCGCGAGATGAGCTGGGTCGCCAGCAGCGAGTGCCCGCCCAGCTTGAAGAAGTCGTCCTCCGCCCCGACCCGCTCGACCCCCAGGACCTCGGCCCAGATGCCCGCGATGACGGCTTCCGTCTCGTTGCGGGGCGCGATCCACTCCTCGCCCCCCTCCCGCTCGGCGCCGGGAATGGGCAGGGCCCGCCGGTCCACCTTGCCGTTGGGAGTGAGCGGCAGCGACTCCAGGAACATCCACGCCGCGGGCACCATGTAGTCCGGCAAGGCCCCGCTCACGAACGTCTTGAGCGCGGCCGGGTCCATGTCCCCATCGGGCACGACATAGGCCACGATCCGGCGGTGCCCCGGCGTGTCCTCGCGCACGAGGACGACCGTCTCGAGCACACGGGGATGGCGGCCGATGGCGGCCTCGATCTCGCCCAGCTCGATGCGGAAGCCCCGCACTTTGACTTGATTGTCGAAACGTCCCATGAACTCGATCGTCCCGTCCGGCTTGTACCGGACGCGGTCGCCGGTACGATACAGACGTGCGCCGGCCTCACCGTTTGGGGGACAGGGATCGGGCACGAACCGCTCCGCCGTCAGGTCCGGCCGGCCGAAATAGCACCGCGCGGTCCCCTCTCCGCCCGCGTACAGCTCGCCCGGCACGCCCACGGGCACAAGCTGGCCGTGCGGATCGAGCACCAGCACGCGGGTGTTGGCGATCGGCTTGCCTATGGGGACGCTGGTGGCGTCCTCGGGAAGCTCATGGGCCTGCCAGCTGGTGGTGAAGCAGGTCACCTCGGTGGGGCCGTAGCCGTTGACCATCCGGATCTCCGGGAAGGTCTCGACCACGCGCCGCACGTGGGGCAGCGACAGGGCCTCGCCGCCGGCCAGGAGCTGGCGCAGGGGGCGCAGGATCTCGATCCGGTAGTCCACCACCTGGTGGAAGAGGCCGGTGGTGAGCCAGAGGGTCGTGACGCCCTGGTCCCGGATCGTCTCCTCCAGATCCTCCGGCAGGGGGACCCGCTTGGGGAACAGCACCAGCCGGCCGCCGTGGAGCAGGGCGCCCCAGATCTCGAACATCGAGGGATCGAACGACAGCGGCACGAGTTGCAGGAAGGTCTCGCCCGGGCCGAAGCCGGCGTAGCCCGCGTCGCGCACCAGGCGGATGGCCGAGCGGTGCGTGATGGCGACCCCCTTGGGCCGGCCCGTGGAGCCCGAGGTGTACATGATGTAGAGCAGGTTCCCGGGCAGGGGACGGGCCGCGGACGCCTCGGGAACGCCGAGAGCCTCGGCCCGCAGCTCTTCCAGGAGGAGCACCTTGGCGGTGGTTTCCGGCAGAGCCGGCAGGGTTCCCGCCTGGGCGAGGACGAGCGGCGCTCCCGAGCTTCTCCAGCATGTAGCCCAGCCGCTCGCTGGGATAGGCCGGATCGAGCGGCACGAAGGCACCGCCCGCCTTGACGATGGCGAGGAGCCCCACGATCAGGTCGAGGGAACGGTCGGCGCACAGGCCCACCGGCACCTCGGGACCAACGCCCAGCCGGACCAGGTGGCGGGCCAGGCGGTCCGCTTCCGCGTTCAGCTCCCCGTAGGTCAGGCTCTGGTCGCGGAAGACCACGGCCGTGGCGTCCGGCGTGGCCCGCGCCTGTTCCTCGAACAGCTCGCCGACCGTCCTCTCCCGGGGGAAGGCGGACGCGGTCTGGTTCCAGTCCACCAGCAGCTGCTGCCGCTCGGCGGCGGAGAGGAGGGGCAGCTCGGAGATCCGCCGGTCCAGATGGCTCAGGAAACCTTCGAGCAGCGTCATGAAGTGGCCCGCCATGCGGACGATCGTGTCCGGCTCGAAGAGGTCCCGGTTGTACTCCAGGACGCCGCCCTCGCCGTCCGGGTTCTCGGTCAGGGCTGCATGGAGGTCGAACTTGGCGGCGGCGCTCCGCAGACGGATCCGCTCGACTTCGAGCTCGCCGGACGACATCCCCAGCGGCGGCAGCTTCTGGAGGCTGAGGGCCACCTGGACGAGCGGCGGATGGCTGGGGTCGCGCTCCAGCTCCAGCTGCTCGACCAGCAGCTCGAAAGGCAGGTCCTGGTGGTCGTAGGCCGCGGAGACCGTCTTGCGGGTCCGGGCCAGCAGCTCGCGGACGGTCGGGTTCCCCTTGAGGTCCACCCGGAAGGCCAGGGTGTTGACGAAGAACCCGATCAGCCCCTCGATCTCCGAGCGGTTGCGGTTGGCCAGCGGCGAGCCCAGCACCACGTCTTCGGCCCCGGCGTAGCGCCCGAGCAGGAGGGCGTAGCCAGCGACGAGGATCATGAACAGAGTCCCCCCCTCGGCGAGGGCCAGGGAGCGCAGCCGGTCCGCGAGGTGCTGGCGCAGCGGCATCTCAAGAGTCCCCGCCGTGCCGCCCTGGCCTTCCCCGCGGGGATGGTCGTAGGTGAGATCGGTCCGCGAGGGAGCGCCCGCGAGCAACTCCTTCCAGAACGCGATCTGGGACTCCAGGACTTCGCCCTGGAGCCATTCCCGCTGCCAGAGGGCGAAGTCGGGGTATTGGATGGGCAGCGGCGGCAGCACTGATTGCAATGATTGCGGGGACGGCGCACCCCGCCGGAAGGCCGCGTAGAGCGCGAAGAGCTCGCGGTTGAACACGCCCATGGACCAGCCGTCCGTGACGATGTGGTGGAAGGACGAGAGCACCCAGTGCTCGGAGGCGCCGAGCCGCACCAGGGCCAGCCGGAACAGCGGCCCGCGCGCGAGGTCGAAGCGCTGGAACCCGTGCTCGATGCCCAGCCGGCGCGCCTCGTCCCGGGTCCGCTCGGGCTCCAGGACGGAGAGGTCCACCAGGGGCAGGGGTACGGGAGCCGGCGCCGAGACCACCTGGCGGGGCTTGCCGCCGGTGGCGGCGAAGGTGGTGCGCAGCGCCTCGTGACGGCGAACGATCTCGTTGAAGGCGCCCGCGAGCGCGGGCACGTCGAGATTTCCCTCCAGGCCAAAGGCGCCGAAGATGTTGTACGCGGGATTGCCCGGGTCCCACTGATCGAGGAACCAGAGTCTCTGCTGGCTGAAGGAAAGGGGCAGGTCCTGCCGGCCCGGGTCGCGGCGAGGGATCCGGGGACGGCCCGGAGCCTCGGCGCGGGCCTGCTGCTTTTTCAACCGGAGCTGAAGCAATTCTCGCTGCTCCGGGGACAGCCCCGCCAAAAGATGAGAAAGATCCGTCATGAAGAACCGTCCTCCAAGAGCGACTGCTTTTCGGCCGCGAGCTGGTCCTGGAGGTCCTCGGCCGACAGGCCCTGGATCTCGGCCAGCAGCTCGGCCAGGGCCGCCTCCTCGACGGCGGCGGCCTGCCGCTCGACGATGGCCGCCGCAAGCCCCGACACAGTAGGAGCGTCGAAGAAGCGGGCGAATTTGACCTCGACTCCGAAACGGTCCCGCACCTGCGAGATGAGCTGCGTTGCCAGCAGCGAATGCCCTCCTGACTCGAAGAAGTTGTCGTTGATCCCCACGCCCTCGATGCCGAGCAGGTCCCCCCAGAGGCCCGCGACCTGGATCTTGAGCTCCCGAGTGGGGCGCTTCATAAGGCGTCGAGAGGTTGGGGCGCGGGTGAACGGTCCGGGACTGCCCGGCCGCGGCTTCAGGTCTGGCCTCTCCGGCGCGGAGCAGGGCGTCGAGGTCCCGTGTCGAGACCACGATCCTCGGGAGGCCGCTCGCCAGCAGGCGCGGCAGCAGGTCGGCGGCCTCCTCGGGCTTGACGTCCGGGTCCCAGTCAACGGCCAGGACCCGCGGCCCGCCCGGGCGGACCTGCTCGGCCAGGGCTCCGGCGAAGGCGCCCAGGGAAGCCTCCTCGGCGTCCCCTCCCACGACCGCGGCGAGGGACGAAGAGAGCACCACATGGCTCCCGGGATCGCCGGACAGCGCGTTGAGCATCGCCTGCGTACCTTCGCTGGCCTGGACGACCGTGGCCTCCGAGCTCAGCCGCCGGGAGAGCTTCACCGGCTCGTACGTGCGCACCCAGCGGTGCCCGCCGCGATGGGCCACGAGGAGGTCCGGCAGCCCGGCCTCTACCTCGGCCGCCAGGAGGTCCGCGGCATCACCCTTACGGTCGACATCGACCCAGCGGCAGCGGTTCGTCCTGGCCAGCGCTCTGCACGGGCCGAGGAGCCGGGCCTTTTCGGGGCCGGAGGCTTCGCCACCCACCACATCCTGGACCCCTGAGGTCACCACGGTGACGTCGACCGGCTCCGTGCTCCTGGCGAGATCCAGGAGCTGGACCAGGCGGCTCAGGCTCTCCGTGTCCTGCCAGAGGTGGACGACCGACTGCGGATGCCAGCCGCGGCCCACGAGCTCCGCGAGCCTCGCGCCGGCATCGGTCCCGCGGGAGACGGTCTCGATGGCCCAGCCCTCCGCCTCCAGGCGGATCGCCAGCGCCGCTCCGAGGCCGTCTTCGTCCAGGAAGACGAGCCCCTGGTGCCGTTCGCCGTTCGCCTCGGGCGGGATGGGCGGCGGCGTCCGCTTCCAGCCGGGCACATACGTCCAGTCGATCGGGTCCGGGCGCCGGGCGGGACCGGCCTGCCGGGCCTCCACCCAGTAGCGGCGGCGCTCGAAAGGGTAGGCCGGCAAGGGGATGCGGCGGCGGCGTTCTCCGGTCTGGACGCCTTCCCAGCCGGGCCGCCCTCCGGCGAGCCAGAAGCGCCCCAGGGAATCGAGATGAGACTCAAGACTGGCCACGGCGGGCACCAGCGGCTCGCCAGGAGCGTCGGAGGCCATGCCGGAGACGATCCGGCGCGGGTCGCGCAGGGCCTCGATGGCGTCCGCCACGTCGCGGCAGACGGCCATGCGCCGATAGGGGAAGGCCCGCCGGCCAACCCGCAGCGTGTAGGCGACGTCCGCGAGGTTGGTGTCTGGATGGTCTTCCAGGTACCGCGCCAAGCGCTCCGTGGCGGCCTCCAGGGCCGCTTCGCTCCGGGCCGAGAGGAGCAGGAGCTGCCAGGGCTGGGACGGGTCCGAGGGGGCCGGCGCGGGCGGCTCCTCCAGCACCAGATGGGCGTTGGTGCCGCCGATGCCGAACGAGCTGACGCCCGCCCTCCGGGGTCCCTGCTCGATGGGCCAGTTGCGCAGCTCCGTGTTGACGAAGAAGGGCGTGCCCTCCAGCTCGATGTCCGGATTGAGCCGCTCGAAGTTGAGGGTCGGCGGCACGAGCCCCTCGCGCACGGCCAGGGCGGTTTTGATGAGGCTGGCCACGCCGGCCGCGGCGTCCAGGTGCCCGATGTTGGGCTTGGACGAGACCACGGCGCACCGCGACCCGGTGGATCCGAAGGCCTGGGCGAGCGCGGCGAGCTCGATCGGATCGCCCCGGCGGGTGCCCGTGCCGTGGGCCTCCACATAGCCAACCGTGGCCGGGTCGATGCCCGCCGCGGCCTGCGCCTCGGCGATGACGGCGGCCTGTCCGTCCACGCTGGGCGCCGTGAAGCCCACCTTGCCCGAGCCGTCGTTGTTCACGGCCGAGCCCAGGATGACCGCATGCACCGTGTCGCCGTCCGCCAGGGCGTCCTCCAGGCGCTTCAGCACCACCACGCCCGAGCCGGCGCCGCGCGGCGTGCCCGCGGCCTCGGCATCGAAGGCCCGGCAGCGGCCATCGGGCGAGTGGATGGCCCCCTCCTTGTAGACGTAGCCCCCCTTGAGCGGCACGGCGATCGAGACGCCGCCCGCGAGCGCCATGTCGCACTCGCCCGCGAGCAGGGCCTGGCAGGCGAGGTGGACGGCCACCAGCGACGTCGAGCAGGCCGTCTGCACGGTGAGGCTCGGCCCCCGCAGGTTCAGCTTGTAGGAGACCCGCGTCGCCAGGAAGTCCTTGTCATTGCCCATCAGGGGATTGCCGGCACCGGCGAGAGCCCCCTGGGCGGCGAGGTGGCCGAGATAGCCGCTGAAGCTGGCTCCGGCGTAGACGCCGGCGGAGGCCCCCCCGCGGTCATTTCCAGAGGCGTAGCCCGCGGACTCCAGGGCCTCCCACGCGCACTCCAGGAAGACCCGGTGCTGGGGATCGGTCAGCTCGGCCTCGCGCGGGCTGAAGCCGAAGAAGTCGGCGTCGAAGAGGTCGGCCCCTTCGAGCACGCCCGCCGCTTTGACGTAGTGGGGATCAGCCAGCAGCGCGGGCTCGACGCCGTGGGCCAGCAGCTCCTCGCCGGAGAAGGAGGAGATGGCCTCCACCCCGGCGCAGAAGTTCCGCCAGAGCTGCTCCGTATCCGCGGCTCCGGGGAACCGGCCCGCGAGACCTACGATGGCGATCTTCGACGTGCCCGGCGCGGCTTTCCTGCGGCGCACCCGATGGCCTTTAGCCTCGCCGCCGAGGTGGGCGGCGAGCGTGGCCACGGTGGGGTACTGGAACAGCTCCACCATGGAGACCTTCCGCCCGAGCTCCTCCTGCAGGCGGCCGTGGACGCGGGCCATGAGCAGCGAGTGGCCGCCGAGATCGAAGAAGTTCTCGTTCAGGCCGACCCGCTCGACTTCCAGCACCTCGCGCCAGACGGCGGCGATCCGCTCCTCCAGGCCCGTCCTGGGCGCTTCCTGCGGTGTCTCAGCTCGTTCCAGAGCGGCTGGCGCAGGCAACGCACGGCGGTCCACCTTGCCCGTGGGGCCGAGCGGCAACCGGTCGAGCTGCACGAAAGCCGAGGGCACCATGTGCGCCGGCAGCTCCGCCCGGGCCAGATCCCGCAGCGAGCCTTCCAATGTCTGCGGGGTTTGCCGGTCCGCGTCGGGCACGAAGTAGGCCACCAGGATCCGGGTCGCCGTGCCCTGCCCGGCGGCCGACTCCTCGCGGTCGATCACGGCGACCTCGCGCACGCCGGGATGGCGGGCCAGCACGGACTCTACCTCTCCCAGCTCCACGCGGAAGCCGCGGATCTTCACCTGGCCGTCCACCCGGCCCACGAACTCCACGGCGCCGTCCGGCCGGTAGCGGGCGAGGTCGCCCGTACGGTACAGGCGCTCGCCGGGACGCCCGAGGTGACCCGAGAACGGATGGGGCACGAACCGCTCGGCCGTGAGGCCGGGCCGGGCCAGATAGCCCCGCGCCAGGGAGAGGCCGCCCAGGAAGATCTCGCCGGGCACGCCCACGGGCACCGGGTTCATGGCCGGGCCGAGCACGTACACCTCGGCCCGGGCGATGGGCCGGCCGATGGGCAGCACCCGCTCCTCGACGCCGCGCCGGCAGGTCCAGGAGGTCACCGAGACCGTGGCCTCCGTGGGGCCGTAGCGGTTGAGCAGCCGCGCGCCCGCGGACAGGCGGGCCAGCAGCCGCCCGGGCAGGTCGGCCGGCACCACCTCGCCACCGGTGACCACGTTGCGCAGCGTGCGGCAGGCCGCGTCGAAGCCGTCCCGCTCCATCAGCACGTAGAGCAGCGACGGCGGGAAGGAGGCGATGGTGACGCCGTGCCCGGCGATCAGGTCGAGGAGACCGTCCACGTCCCGCTGGGCCTCGCTGCGCACCAGCACCTCGCGGGCGCCCACCATCAGCGGGCCGAAGATCTCGAACACCGAGACGTCGAAGCTGACGCTGGTCTTCTGGAGCACGACGTCGTCTTCGTGGATGTCGTACACCGAGGCCCAGCCCAGCCGGTTCGACAGGGCGCGGTGGGAGACCACGACGCCCTTGGGCACCCCGGTCGAGCCGGAGGTGTAGATGACGTAGGCGGGATGGTCGAGGTCGACCTCGACGGCCGGCGCCCGTCCGCTCTGGGCGTCGATCGTGGCGCGGTCCGCATCCACCGCGATGGTTTTCAGACCCTTGCCTTCGAGAACCTCCCCGATCAGCTCCTCGCGGGCCACCAGTACCTCGACTCCCGAGTCGCCCAGCATGAACTTCAGCCGCTCGCGGGGGTAGTTGGGATCGAGCGGCAGGTAGGCCGCGCCGGCCTTGAGGATGGCGAGCAGGCTCACCACGAGGTCGAAGGAGCGGTCCAGGCAGACGCCCACCAGGGACTCCGGCCCGATCCCCTTGCGGCGCAGCAGGTTCGCCAGGCGGTTGGCACGCAGGTCGAGCTCGCCGTAGGTCAGGGCCGCCTCGCCGTCGAGGAGTGCCACGGCGCCCGGCCGGCCGGCGGCCTGGGCGGCGACTGCCTCGTGGATCAGGATCCCGGCGGGATACTCGTCCGGCGCGATCCACTCGACGTCCAGGGCGTGCCGCTCGGCCGCGGAGAGCAGGGGCAGCTCCGGGACGCGGGCGTCCGGCATCTCCACGGCGGCCTCCAGCAGGATGCGGAGCTGGCCGAGGGCGCGCTCGACCGTGGCCGGGTCGAACAGGTCCGCGTTGTAGGCCCAGCGCACCTGGATCTCGCCGCTCCCGTCGGCTTCCTCCATGGCGATGTCCCAGTCGAACTTCACCGTGCCGCCGTCGGTGGGCACCGGCGCCAGGGCCAGGTCGCCCAGCCGCAGCTCGGGGATCGGCAGGTTCTGGAGAGCGAAGGCCACTTGGAACAGGGGCGAGCGGGCGAGGTCGCGGTCCGGCCGCGCGGCCTCCACCACCTTCTCGAACGGCAGGTCCTGGTGGTCGTAGGCGGCCATGGCCGCGTTGCGCACCCGCATCAGCAACTCCGCGAAGGACGAGCCGGCCGGCACGTCAGCCCGCAGCACCAGGGTGTTGACGAAGAAGCCGATCAGCGGCTCGATCTCCGCCCGGTTGCGGTTGGCGATGGGCGAGCCCACCAGGATCACCTCCTGGCGGGACCAGCGGTGGAGCAGGGCCGCGAGGCCCGCGAGGAGTGTCATGAACAGGGTGGCGCCCCCGGTCCTCCGGCCGGCCTCGCGCAGCCGGGTGGCGAGGGCCGCGGGCAGCACGGTCCGGCGCAGGCCGCCGCGGGAGGTCTTGACCAGAGGCCGGGGCCGGTCGGTGGGCAGCTCCAGGGCCGTGGGAGCGCCCGCCAGTTGCTGCTGCCACCAGGCGATCTCTCCCGACAGGGCGTCGCCCTCCAGCCACTGCCGCTGCCAGGCCGCGAAGTCCGGGTACTGGATGGGCAGCGCCGGCAGCTCGCGGCCCTCGTAGAGGGCGGCCACCTCGCGCACCAGGATGCCCATGGACCAGCCGTCGGAGACGATGTGGTGCAGGGTCAGCAGGAGCACGTGGTCGTCATCGGACAGCTTCAGCAGGCGGGCGCGGACGAGCGGGCCCGTGGCGAGGTCGAACGGCCGCAGGGCCTCCTCGCGGGCGAGGGCCGGCACGCGGGCCTCGTCCGGCACGTCCACGGCATCGAGGCGCAACGTCATCTCCTCTGGTGCGTGAACCCTCACGGCCGGCTCGCCCTCGACCGCTTCGAAGCGGGAGCGCAGCGCGTCGTGGCGCGCCACGACGCCGGCCAGGGCGCTCTCCAGGGCCGCCGCGTCGAGCGGACCCTTGAGCCGCACGGCGGCCGCGATGTTGTAGGTCGGGTTGCCCGGCTCGAACTGTTCCAGGAACCAGAGCCTCTGCTGGGCGAAGGAGAGAGGCAGAGGCCCGCTCTGATGGAGGGGCTGGAGGGCCGGCTCCTGGACGGGCTGGAGCGCCCCGCGCGCCGCCTCGACGGCCGCGGCCTGGGCCTCCAGCGTGGAGGCCTCGAACAGCCGGCGGACGGGCAGGTCCACGCCCAGGGCCGAGCGTACGTGCGACAGCAGCCGCGTGGCCAGGAGCGAGTGGCCGCCCAGGGCGAAGAAGTCGTCGTGCAGGCCCACGGACTCGACGCCCAGCAGATCCTTCCAGAGGCCGGCCAGCAGCTCCTCGACCTCCGTGCGGGGCGCCTCGTGGGCCGCCCTCTCCCGCTCGCTCCCCAGGGCCTCTCCAGGGCTCGGGCGCTCCAGGATTTCGAGATCGCCGCTGGACAGCCAGCGGGCGCGCTCGCCGACGGGACGCAGGCCGCCGTCCGGCTCCACGAAGAACAGCTCGCCGGGGACCCCCGGGGGCACCGGCTGGCCGTCCTTGCCCAGCACCTGGACGGGCTCGGACAGCCGCAGGCCGCTGTCCCGGCTCCAGGCCCGGACCGTCTGGATCTCTTCCTCCGAGGCGAGCAGCGGCAGGTCCGAGAGGCGCCTCAGGGGATCGGCCGCCACGGCCTCCAGCAGGGCGGTGAAGCGGGCCGCCAGGCGGTCCATGGCCGCGGCGTCGAACAGGGCCGCGCGGTATTCCAGGGTGCCGGTGAGCGCGCCGTCCGCTGCCGGAATCAAAACCAGGTTGAGGAGGAACTTGGCGTCCCGGCTCGGCACCGGCAGGGCCTCGACGCTCAGATCTCCCAGGCGCGGGCCGCTCCAGAGGCTGTTCTGGAGAGCGAAGAGCACCTGGAAGACCGGCGTCGAGTCCAGGTCGCGGGCCGTGGCCAGGAGCTCCACCAGCTTCTCGAACGGCAGGTCCTGGTGGGAGTAGGCGCCGAGCGCGGTCTCCCGGGCCCGGCGGGCGAGCTCCAGGAACGAGGGGTCTCCCGAGAGGTCCAGGCGCAGGGCCAGGACGTTGACGAAGAAGCCGATCAGCGGCTCCGTCTCCAGCCGGTTGCGGTTGGCGATGGGCGAGCCCACCACCAGGTCCTCCTGGCCGGAGAGCCGGGAGAGGAGCGCCTGGAACCCCGCCGTGAGCACGGAGAACAGCGTGGCGCCCTCGCCCTGGCCGAGCCGGGTCAGCTCCGCCACCAGCGGCGCGGGCAGCATGAAGCCGCGCTCGGCCGCCCGGCGGTCCCTGGCGGTCTCCCGGGGCCGGTCCGTGGCCAGGTCGAGCACCGGCGGCGCGCCGGCGAGGGCGCGGCCCCAGTAGTCGAGCTGGCCCAGCAGCACGTCGCCGCGCATCCACTCCCGCTGCCAGTGGGCGAAGTCGGCGTATTGCACGGCGAGCGGCGGCAGGGGTGACGGCCGTCCGGAGACGGCGGCATCGTAGAGGAGCGTCAGCTCGCGCAGGAACACGCCGATCGACCAGCCGTCGGAGGCGATGTGATGGAAGTCGAGCAGCAGCACGTGCTCGTCCGCCGCCAGCCGCAGCAGCGGCGTCCGCAGCATGGGGGGCCGGCCGAGGTCGAAGGGCTGCGCGGCGTCCTCTTCCAGGATGCGCCGCATCTCCGCGTCCCGCCCGCCCTCCGGCAGGCCCGAGAGGTCCGCCAGCGGCAGCTCCAGGAGAGCCCAGGAAGCAAACTCCTGGACGGGCCGGCCCTCCGCCTCGGCGAAGCCGGTGCGCAGCACCTCATGGCGCCGCACGATCTCGCCGATGGCGGCGGTGAGGGCCGGCACGTCGAGCACGCCCCCGAGGCGGGCCGCGGCCGTGATGTTGTACATGGTGCTGCCCGGCTCGAACCGGTCGACGAACCAGAGCCGCTCCTGGGCGAAGGAGAGCGGCAGCTCCTGCCAGCGCGGCACGGGCCGGATGGGCGGCGCCTCCGTGCCTCCCAGGGCCGGCAGCAGGGCGGCGAGCCCGGCTACGGTGGGATTCTCGAAGAACCCCCGCAGCGGCAGCTCCACGCCCACGGTCTCGCGGAGGCGCGAGACGAGCTGGGTGGCGAGCAGCGAATGGCCGCCGAGGCTGAAGAAGTTGTCGTGGACGCCCACCTCGCCGTCTTCCGGCAGGCCCAGCACCTCGCGCCACAGCCCGGCGATCAGCTCCTCGATGGGCGTGCGCGCCCCATCGCGGGCACCCTCGCGCCCGCCGTCGCGGCCCAGGCCCATCTCCATCTGGGTGAGGGCCCGGCGGTCCACCTTGCCGTTGGGCAGGAGCGGCAGCTCGCCCAGGGGCATGATGGCCCAGGGCACCATGTACTCGGGCAGACGGTCCTTGAGGTATCCGCGCAGATCCGCGGTCCCATCCTTCAAGACCACGAAAGAGGCCAGGCGCAGGTCGCCCGGCACGGGCTCGCGGGTGACCACCACGGCCTCGCGCACGGCAGGGTGACTCAGCAGCGCGGCCTCGATGTCCCCGAGCTCCACCCGGAAGCCGCGAATCTTCACCTGGTGATCGAGACGGCCCAAGTACTCCAGCTCGCCGTCCGCCCGCCAGCGCCCCAAGTCTCCGACCCGGTACATGCGTACTCCGCCATCCCGGAAAGGATCAGGGAGGTACTTCTCCGCCGTCATATCCGGACGGCCGAGGTAGCCTCGCGTGACTCCCTCGCCCGAGATGTAGACCTCGCCGGGAACACCCACGGGCACAGGGCGGAGATTGCGATCCAGGATGTAGATCCGCGTGTTCGCCAGCGGACGGCCGATCGTGGGCTCGCCGATGGGACCGACATCGGCCCAGGTGGTGAACGTGGTGTCCTCGGACGGTCCGTAGACGTTGTAGAGGCGGATTGTCCCAAGCTCGTGGATCCGCCGCGCCAGGGCTCCGCGCAGCGGCTCGCCGCCCAGGTTCACCGTCCGTACCGACGGCGGCACCTCCTGGAGCCGTACCAGCTCCGACATGGCGGAGGGCACGGTGTTGATCAGCGTCACCTCGTCTTTCGCCGGCAGCTCGGGCAGCTCCAGAGCGTTCTCGGCCAGGATCACCGTGCCGCCCCAGGCGAGGGTGACGAACAGCTCGAAGATCGACATGTCGAAGCAGATCGAGGTCGATCCCAGGACCCCCGCGAATTCCTCGTCCGAGAAGACCTCGCGGGACCAGTAGGTGAGCGCCACCACGTTCCTGTGCGTGATCGCGACGCCCTTGGGCCGGCCCGTGGAACCCGAGGTGTAGATGGTGTAGGCGAGCTGGAGAGCGCGGACCTCCCCCGTCAGCTCAGGTGCTGGCGGGGCCTCCGCATCCTCCGCGATATCCGCCATCACGATCCGCGCCTCCGTCTCGGGCAGCACGGCCAGGCACCGCACCTCGGTCACCAGGACCGGCGCCCTGGAATCGTCCAGGATCGCGGCCAGGCGCTCGCTGGGATAGCTCGGATCGAGCGGCACGTAGAACCCGCCGGCCCGCAGCACGCCGAGCATGGAGACGAGGAGAGCCGGGGTGCGGTTGAGGCAGATCCCCACCGGCACCTCCGGCCCCACGCCCGCCGCCCGCAGCCGCGCGGCCATGCGGGCGGACCGCTCCGCGATCTCGCGGTAGGTCAGCCGCTGCGTGCCGTAGACCAGGGCCACGGCATCCGGCGTCCGCTCCACCTGGGCCAGGATCAGCTCGTGGAGGAGAGGCTCCCTCGGATGCTCCAGCTCCGTGCGGTTGAGCCCGGCCAGGACCTGCTCGCGCTCCTCCGCGGTCAGCAGCGGCAGGTCCCACATGCGGGTCCGGGGACCGGCCACGATCCCGGCCAGCAGGGTCCGCAGGTTGCCCATCAGCCGCGCCACCGTGGCGCCGTCGAACAGGTCCGTGGCGAATTCCACGAAACCGTTGAAGCCGTCCGGGCCTTCGTCCAGGAGCAGCGAGAGATCGAACTTGGCCGTGCCCGTGTCCACCCGCTGGGCCTCGATCCGGAGGCCCGGCAGCTCCAGAGTGCCCATGGGCGTGTTCTGGAGGGCGAAGAGGACCTGGAAGACGGGCGTGCGGCTGGGGTCGCGGGCCGGCACCAGCTCTTCCACCAGCTTCTCGAACGGTACGTCCTGGTGGGCGTAGGCTCCCAGGGTGACCTCGCGGGCCCGGCGCACCACCTCCTCGAAGGGCGGATCGCCCGAGAGGTCGAGCCGCAGGGCCAGCGTGTTGACGAAGAAGCCGATCAGCCCCTCGGTCTCCAGCCGGTTGCGGTTGGCGATGGGCGAGCCCACGGTGACGTCCTCCTGGCCGCTCACCCGGGCCAGCAGGGTCTCGAAACCCGCGAGGAGCACCATGAACGGCGTGGCCCCGAGCCGGTGGGCCAGGGCCACCAGCTCCGCCGAGAGATCCGCGGGCAACCGCACGCCGCTCTGGCATCCCCGGTGGCTCAGCACGGCCGGACGCGGGTGGTCAGCCGGCAGGTCGAGCGCTCCGGGCGCGCCGTCCAGCGCCTGGCGCCACCAGCCGATCTGCTCTTCGAGCACGGGGCCGCGCAGCCAGTCCCGCTGCCAGACCGCGAAATCGGCGTACTGGGTGGCGAGCTCCGGCAGGGGCGACGGACGCCCCGCCGAGAAAGACCCATAAAGCGCCGCCAGCTCGCGCAGGAAGATTCCGATGGACCAGCCGTCCGCCGCCACGTGGTGGAAGGAGAGCGCCAGTGCATGATCCCGGTTATTGCCGGGGTTATTGCCGGGGTCCAGGCGCATGAGCAGCGTGCGCAGCATGGGCGGCTTCGCGAGGTCGAACGGCCGCCTCCCCTCCTCGTCCGCCAGGCGCCGCCACGCCGGACCGCGCAGGGGCTCCGGCAGGGCCGAGAGGTCGACCCGGGACAGTTCCCAGGGGCTCCAGGGCTGCACCTTCTGCACCGGCCGCCGCGATGCGGGGTCCTCCACCAGGGCCGTGCGCAGCACCTCGTGGCGGCGCACCACCTCGCCAAAGGCGGCGTCGAGCGCCGCGGCGTCCAGGTCCCCCTCGAACCGCAGCACGGCCGGGACGTTGTACAGCGAGGTCCCCGGCTCGAAGAGCTCCAGGAACCAGAGCCGCTCCTGGGCGAAGGAGAGGGACCGCTCGGAGGGCCGGGCCGCAGGCTGGGACGGACGGTGGACGGGCCGCAGGCTCTGGAGCTCCGCCGCGATGGCGGCGATGGTGGGTGCCTCGAAGAAGCGGCGCAGGGGCAGCTCCACTCCCAGGGCCTGCCGCACCCGCGAGACGAGCTGGGTGGCGAGCAGCGAATGCCCGCCCAGCGCGAAGAAGTCGTCCTCGATCCCCACGAGGTCCAGACCCAGCAGCTCGGACCAGATCTTGGCCAGCGTCTCCTCGACGGGGGTGCGCGGCGCCTGGTAGCCGCCCTCCAGACGAAGCCGCGCCTCTTCGGGCTCCGGCAGGGCACGCCGGTCGAGCTTGCCGTTGACGGTCAGAGGGAAACGCTCCAGCCGCACGAAGGCCGACGGCACCATGTAGGCCGGCAGCTTCGCGGAGAGGTGGCGGTGGAGCTCCGCCGCCGTGGCCCCCTCGCCCGCCACGAGATAGGCGACCAGGCGAGTATCGCTGGACGTCCCGAAGCTCCGGGCCAGCACCACCGCTTCCTGCACCTCCGGGTGGGATGCCAGCGCCGCCTCGATCTCCCCCAGCTCGATCCTGAAGCCGCGGATCTTCACCTGCTGGTCGATGCGGCCCAGGTACTCGAGATCGCCATTCGGCATCCTCCGCGCGAGGTCTCCCGAACGGTACAGCCGGGCTCCAGGGGGACCGAAGGGATCGGGAACGAACCGCTCCGCCGTCAGCTCCGGACGGCCCAGGTAGCCCCACGCCAAGCCCGCGCCGCCCACGTGGATCTCGCCGCCCGCGAGGAACGGCACCGGCTCCAGGTGGCCGTCGAGCACGTAGACCTGGAGGTCCGGGATCGGCTCGCCGATGACGCTGCCCCGGCCCGCGGCCACATCCGCCTCCATGTCCGCGTCAATAATCCGGCGGAAGGTGACGTGCACCGTGGTCTCGGTGATGCCGTACATGTTGATCAGGCGCGGCCGCTCGTCGCCCCGGCGCTCGATCCATGGCGCCAGGCTCGCCAGCTCCAGGGCCTCGCCGCCGAAGACCACGTGGCGCAGCGCCAGATCCACGGGATGGCGGCGGGCGCCTTCTGCCTGCATGAGCTGGCGGAAGGCCGAAGGGGTCTGGCTGAGCACCGTCACCTGCTCGCGGGCCAGGAGGTCCAGGAACGCCTCCGGCGAGCGGCTCACCCAGTAGGGCACCACCACCAGCCGGCCGCCGTGGGCGAGGGCGCCCCACAGCTCCCAGACGGAGAAGTCGAAGGCGATGGAGTGGAACAGGGTCCAGACGTCTCGGGTGTCCTCGGGGGTGGGACCGAAGCCGAACCAGGCGTCCGTGGCGTCGAAGAGCCGCGCGGCGTTGCCGTGGCTGACCACGACCCCCTTGGGCTGGCCGGTCGAGCCCGAGGTGTAGATGACGTAGGCCGCCGAGCTCTCAGGGGGCTCCGGAACCTCGGCGCCGAGAGCGCCGCCGTCGTCGCGGCCGATCTCCTCGCGGTGGGCGTCCAGGAGCAGGCACGGCAGGTCCAGCGGGCCCAGGCGGTCCGCCAGCTCGGCTTCCGTCACCAGGGCCCGCACTCCGGAGTCGGAGAGCACGAAACCGGCCCGCTCGGCCGGGGCGTCCGGATCGACGGGCACATAGGCGCCGCCCGCCTTCAGGATGCCCAGCAGGCCCGCCACCATGCTGATCGAGCGGTGGACGAACAGGCCCACCCGGCTCCCGGGTCCCACTCCCAGCCCGCGCAGCCGGTGGGCGATCCGGTTGGCCCACCGGTCGAGGTCCCCATAGGAGACCTCCTCGCCCTCGAAGCTCACCGCCAGGGATTCGGGCGCCCGCGCCGCCGCGTCCTCGAACCGCCGGTGGAGCGGCCGGGGAGACGGGAAGGCCACGCCGTAGCGGTTCCGCGCGCGGACGAGCTCCTCCCGCTCGGCGGCGGTTAGCAGCGGCAGCTCCGAGACGCTCCGGTCTCTCCCGGCAGGCTCGGCCACGATCCCCTGGAGCAGCGTCAGCAGGTGCCCGGCCCAGCGCTCAGCCGTGGCCCCCTCGAAGAGATCGGTCGAGTGCTCCAGGACGCCGGAGAGCCCGCCACCCGGGGCCTCTTCGAGGATCAGGGTGAGATCGAACTTGGCGATGCCCGTCTCCACCGCCAGCAGAGCGGCCTCCACGCCCGGCAGCGCCAGCGCGCCCGCCGGGGCGTTCTGGAGGGCGAACACCACCTGGAAGAGGGGCGTACGGCCCGGGTCGCGGGCCGGCAGGAGCTCCTCCACCAGCCGCTCGAACGGCAGGTCCTGGTGGGCGTAGGCGCCCAGCGTGACCTCGCGGATCTGCCCCACGAGATCGCCGAACGCGGGGTCCGCGGACAGGTCCGCCCGCAGGGCCAGCGTGTTGACGAAGCAGCCGATCAGCGGCTCGATCTCCAGCCGGTTGCGGTTGGCGATGGGCGAGCCCACCACCAGGTCCCGCTGGCCGGAGAGGCGCGCCAGCAGCGTGTCGAACGCCGCCAGGAGGACCATGAAGGGCGTGGCCCCCAGGTCGCGGGCGAGCGCTCCCAGATCCGCCGCGAGCCCGGCGGGGACGGCCACCGGCAGATGGGCGCCCCGGTAGGTCTGGGTGGCCGGCCGGCGGTGGTCGGCCGGCAAGTCCAGGGTGTCCGGCGCGCCCGCGAGCGTCCGGCGCCACCACGCGAGCTGCTCTTCCAGCACCGGCCCGCTCAGCCACTCGCGCTGCCACGCCGCGAAGTCCGCGTACTGGCCCGGCAGTGGAGGCAGAGGCGAAGGCTGGCCCTGGCGATAGGCGCCGTAGAGCGCCGTCAGCTCGCGCAGCAGCACGCCGACCGACCAACCGTCGGCCACGATGTGGTGCAGCAGCACCACCAGCACGTGCTCGCGGGGGTGGAGCCGCAACAGGACCGTGCGCAGGAGGGGCGGCCGGGTGAGGTCGAAGAGCCGGGTGGCCTCCTCGCGGACGCGGCTCTCCAGGGCGGCCTCGCGCTCCTCCTCGGGCAGCGCGGAGAGGTCGTCCACCGGCAGGGTCCAGGGGGTCCAGGGGATGAGCCTCTGGATGGGCCGGCCGCCGGAGTCGGGAAAGCCCGCGCGCAGC
Source organism: uncultured Acidobacteriota bacterium (assembly GCA_963832495.1). GTDB lineage: Bacteria > Acidobacteriota > Thermoanaerobaculia > Multivoradales > UBA5704 > DATARR01. The sequence goes on from CAWHUF010000011.1 coordinate 1,075,889, forward strand.
ACCTCGTGGCGGCGCGAGATCTCGCCGAAGGCGGCGGCCAGGGCCGCGGCGTCGAGGCCGCCCGTGATCCGCAGCGCGGCCGGCATGTTGTAGGCCGCGCTCCCGGGCTCGAAGCGGTCGAGGAACCACAGCCGCTCCTGGGCGAAGGAGAGGGGCGCCTCCTCGCCCCGGTCCGCACCCAGGGGCCTCATGCCGGTTCCGCTCAGGCCGGGCAGCGCGAGGGCAAGGTCCGCCACGGTAGGCGTCTCGAAGATCTGCCGAAGGGGTAGCTCGACGCCCAGCGATTCGCGCAGCCGCGAGACGAGCTGGGTGGCGAGCAGCGAGTGGCCGCCCAGGGTGAAGAAGTTGTCGTGGATGCCCACGCTGGGAACTTCCAGCACCTCGCACCAGAGGCGGGCCAGCAGCTCCTCGGCCGGAGTGCGCGGCGCCTCTCCCGCGGCTTCACCGGTCTGCATCTCCAGGCGGACCAGGGCCTTGCGGTCCACCTTGCCGTTGGGCAGCAGCGGCAGCTCGTCCAGGGGCACGATGGCCCAGGGCACCATGTATTCGGGCAGAAGGGACTTGAGATGCCCCCGCAGATCCCCAGCCTCGCCCTTGAGGACCACGAACGCGGCCAGGCGCACGTCCCCCGGCGCGGGCTCGCGGGTGACCACCACGGTCTCCCGCACGGCAGGGTGGCTCAGCAGCGCGGCCTCGATGTCCCCGAGCTCCACGCGGAAGCCGCGGATCTTCACCTGGTGATCGAGACGGCCGAGGTATTCCAGCTCGCCGTCCGGGCGCCAGCGGCCCAGGTCCCCGACCCGGTACATACGGGCGCCATCGTTGCGGAAAGGATCTGGGAGGTACTTCTCCGCCGTCATGTCCGGCCGGCCGAGATAGCCCCGCGTGACGCCTTCGCCCGCGACGTACAGCTCCCCCACCACCCCCAGGGGCACCGGGTTCAGGTTCTGGTCGAGGACATAGATCCGCTCGTTGGCGAGGGGCCGGCCGATGGTGGGCTCGCCGCCCGGTTTCACGTCCGCCCAGGTGGTGAAGGTGGTGTCCTCGGACGGTCCGTAGACGTTGTAGAGGCGGATCGGTCCCAGGTCATGAATGCGCCGGGCCAGCGCTCCCCGCAGCGGCTCGCCGCCCAGGTTCACCGTGCGCACCGACGGCGGCACGGCCCCGAGCCGCACCAGCTCCGACATGGCGGAGGGCACGGTGTTGATCAGCGTCACCTCGTCTTTCGCCGGCAGCTCGGGCAGCTCCAGGGCGTTCTCGGCCAGGATCACCGTGCCGCCCCAGGCGAGGGTGACGAACAGCTCGAAGACCGACATGTCGAAGCAGATCGACGTCGATCCCAGGACCCCCGCGAATTCCTCGTCCGAGAAGACCTCGCGGGACCAATAGGTCAGGGCCACGACGTTGCGATGGGTGATCGCGACGCCCTTGGGCCGGCCCGTCGATCCCGAGGTGTAGATCGTGTAGGCCAGGGCCTCCGCCGGCAGGGTCACGGGCAGCAGCGCCTGGACGGCCTCTTCGACATCCGCCATCACGATCCGCGCTTCGGTCTCGGGCAGCACGGCCAGGCACCGCACCTCGGTCACCAGGACCGGCGCCCTGGAATCGTCCAGGATCGCGGCCAGGCGCTCGCTGGGATAATTCGGATCGAGGGGCACATAGAACCCGCCGGCCCGCAGCACGCCGAGCATGGAGACGAGGAGAGCGGGGGTACGGTTGAGGCAGATCCCCACCGGCACCTCCGGCCCCACGCCCGCGGCCCGCAGCCGTGCCGCCATGCGGGCGGACCGCTCGGCGATCTCCCGGTAGGTCAGCCGCTCTTCGCCCCACTCCGTACGACAAACGAGGGCCACGGCGTCGGGCGTGCGCTCCACCTGGGCCAGGATCAGCTCGTGCAGCAGGGGCTCGCGCGGATGGTCGAGCGCCGTCTGGTTGAAGCCCGCCAGGAGCTGCTCGCGCTCGGCCTCGGCGAGCAGCGGCAGGTCCGACAGGCGGCGCTCCGGCGCTTCGGCGATCCCCGCCAGCAGCCGCCCCAGGTGCGCCAGCTGCCGTTCGGCCGTGGCGCGGTCGAACAGCTCGGCGCTGTAGCGCAGGGACAAGACAAGCGAGCCGTCCATCTCCGCGCCCATCAGCGACAGGTCGAAGTCCGTGGCCGGCGGCTCCAGGGCCAGCGTCTCCATCTCCAGGCCGCCGACCGCCGCCGCGGCCCCGCCTTCGCCGAGAGCGAAACCGCCCACCCCCGACGAGGCGTCCGAGCGCTCCCTCTGGAAGGCGAACAGCACGTCGAAGACCGGCTGGCGGCCCGGGTCCCGCTCGGGCACCAGCCGCTCGGCGAGCACGGGGAAGGGGAATCCCCGGTGCTCCAGGGCCGCCAGCACCATGGGTTTCGTACGCGCCAGCAGCCCGGTGAACGTGGGGTCACCCGAGAGGTCGCCGCGCAGCACCACCGGGTTGACGAAATAGCCCACCACTCCGGCCATGGTCCTGTGGGTGCGTCCCGCGGTGGGCGAGCCGATGAGCACGTCTTCCTGGCGGGTATAGCGCCCCAGGAAGGCCTGGAAGGCCGCCGTCAAGGTTACAAAGAAGGTGGTCCTGGCCCTCTTCGACAGCGCGTGCAGCCGCTCTACGACCCCGGGCGCCACGCGGGCGGAGACGGCGCCGCCGGCCCAGGTACGGACGAGGGGCCGCGGCCGGTCCGTGGGCAGCTCCAGGCGGGGCAGCTCACCCGATGCCTGCGATGTCTGCGATAACTGCCGGCTCCAGAAGCTCCACAGCCGCTCGCCCTCGGGACCGGCGAGCCGCTCGGCCGTCCGGAGAACATGGTCGGTGTAGCGCAGGGGGAGCGCCGGCAAGGCCTCCGATGCCTTTGCGCCCGACAGGAGCAGGCCCAGGTCCCGGGACATCACCTCGGCCGACCAGAAATCGCAGACGATGTGGTGCACCGAGATGACCAGGGTGTCCCCCAGGAGCCCCACCCGCAGCAGAGGCCCCCGCTCCAGGTCGAAGGGTTTCCAGGCAACCTCGTGTACGTCCGTGTCCCGTCCGTGCCCGTCCGTGCCCGTCCGAACGATCACCTCGGGCGCCAGCCGCTCGTGGACGCGCTGGTACGGCCCGTCCGGCCCCTCGCCGAAGGTGGTCCGCAGGGCGGGATGGCGCTCGACCAGCGCCTCGACGGCGCGCAGCAGCTCAGCCGGCTCCAGCCCCTTCTTGACGCGGGCTGCCGCGGCCAGCACGTAGGCCGCGTTGCCGGGCGCCAGGCGGTCGAGGAACCAGAGCGCCTTCTGCCCCGGGGAGAGGGGGAAGTCGCCCGTCTCGGGGCCGCTCGCCACGGCCCGGTCTTCGGCCATCAATGTACGTGTCCCCTCCCTGAATCAGTCTCTCTATAGCGTTTTCGATGATTTTTGTGGAGGCTGCCAGACAGACCCGCCCGCGCAGCCGTCAAGCTGAGCGGGCGGGAGGAGCTACAAGGAACGCGGTGGATGGTTAGTGAGCGTCGTCGTAGGCCCGGAGCGCACTCGCCTCGAGGCGGTTCGAGTAGCTCTGGGTGATGACGCCCTTCTTCACCAGGTCCTTGAGAGCATCCTTGGTGCAGCGGCGGAAGCCATTCCGGCTCGAGTTGCCATCGAAGTTGCACGGCATCTCGGGCAGGGTGAGACGCTCACCCGCCTTGACGTCGTACAGGCGGTTGCGTACGCCACCCGGCCAGAGGACCTCGACCGTACCCTCGGCCGTGGTGCCCATGCCGAAGTGGGCGGTCATGCTGTCGACGGAGTTGTAGCTCGAGCCGGCCGTGATCGGCAGAAGCTCGGTGTGGCCGCCGTCCGGGGTGAAAAACACCACGGCGCCGACGGCGTCACGGTTGACCCGGCCCGAGGCGTTCTTGTTGGCCACCAGGCCGCGCGTGCCGATCAGGTCGAAGTTCACAGCCTTGTTGCCATTGTCGCCGCTGTTGAGGTCGAGGGCGAGGTCGCCATTGAGGATCGTGGGGTTGAGCCAGGTGGTGAAGCCGGGGGTGATACGGCCCGTGAACTGGTTCTGGAAGCTCGCCACCGCGTCGAACGGCGAACCGGTCGGACCGCCCGAGAGGCCGGTGGCCGGCCGGAAGGCGGCGTCCGGGATGAAGCGATAGGTGGCGACGGTGACGAGGTCCTCGAACCCGTCCTCGTTGAGGTCGCCCGACACCGCGCCCTGGACCTGGCGGATCCGGTGGTCGGTGGTCATGGCAGCCTGGTCCCACGTGAAGGTGGCCGAGCAGTCCTGGTTCTGCAGGATGGTGCCCGGGTTGTCCGCGATCGAGAAGAAGAAGGCGTCGTCGTCGCCGAAGAAGGCGATGTCGTGGTCGCCGTCGTTGTCATAGTCGAGCACCGTGGTGCCCCAGCCGAACGGCGTGCCCATGAGCTCGCCCACCTGCGGGTCGGTGAAGACGCCGCTGGGGCTGCCCAGCAGCCAGCGCGAGTTCTGCACCACGCCGCCCACGTAGCGGCCGAAGTTGGTGCCGAAGATGTCCATCGAGCCGTCGCAGTTGAAGTCGCCGAAGGACAGGCCCATCCAGGAGCCCCAGATGGCCAGGCCGGAAGCGTGAGTCACGTCCGTGAAGTGCCCCGTGCCGTCGTTCTTGAACAGGCGGAGGGCGCTGCGCTCCTGCGACTTGTCGGCCGGCGGCGCGCCCTGCGTGTCCGCCCAGATGATGTCCGTGTCGCCGTCGAGGTCGTAGTCGACCATCGAGGAGGCCCAGGTGTAGGAGCCGCCGAAGTAGATGGACGGCGGGCCCGAGATGAGGTTGAGGATGCCCGAGCTCAGGCTCACGTCCTGGAACACGTTGTTGCCCTTGTTCAGGTAGAGCTCGTTCGGCTGGAGCGCGGTCTCGTTCAGGCCGATGAAGACCGGCCGGCGCTGCAGCCAGTTGTCGTAGGTGTTGGTCACCAGGATGTCGAGCAGGCCGTCACCGTTGACGTCGCCCATCGAGCAACCCGAGGCGTTGCGGCCGTAGCCCGCCAGCTTCGAGAACATCGTGGTGTTGGTGAAGGTGCCGTTGCCGTTGTTGCGGAAGAACAGGTTCCGCAGGCCCACGGCCACCACGTAGAGGTCCTGGTCGCCGTCGTTGTCGGTGTCGCCGACGCAGACGCCGTTGCTGTCCTGGGCGAACGCGCCCACGCCCGCCTCCTCGCCCACGTCCACGAACGACATCTCGCCGGTCTCGGCGAGCTGGTTCTGGAACAGGGCGGCGTTGGCGTTGGGACCGTTCGGCACATAGATGTCGAGGTCGCCGTCGTTGTCATAGTCGAAGAGCGCGACGCCCGGGGCGCCGTGCTGCTTCTGGGGGCTGTTGGCCTGGCGGGAGGCCTGCTCGGAGTTCGGGAACGGGGAAGCCGCGATGCTCTCCTGGATCACCGCGATGCGGGCCGGCGTGGGCGCGCGCTCGAAGTCGATGCCTACTTCCGACGACACGTTGTGGAACTCGACCCCTCCATCCGCCCAGACGGCTCCGGTACAGGCGAGCAGCGCGGTCATGCCCACCGCCTGCACGCGAGTGCGAAGACACCAATTCCTGCCTTGTTTCATGAAAGTCTCTCCTTACGTTTTGCTCTGGACACAGACGTTGTTCAGCCGTGGACCGCCACTCTCACGCATCCACGGCTGGCATTGACGCTCGGCATATAGGTGCCTGCCGGACGCCCAAACGTGACAAAGCCGCCCCCCGGGGAGAAGGATTCCTGGGCGGAGCTATACTCCTCCCTCCCGAGTGAGGCCCCATGCCTGGAACGATCCACCAGAAATACCGCTACGAGCTACCCCTGCGCTCCCGTCACCGGCGCATCCGCAATCTGCCGTCCGGAGACCGCGACTGCGGCTGGATCGAGACCCTGCCGCCTCCTCCCCCGCCCCGGCGCCTCACGGGCACCGAGCGGGCCGACTGCGCCGTGATCGGCGCCGGCTTCACCGGCCTGGCCACCGCCCGGCGCTTGGCCGAGCTGCGGCCCGGCTGGCGCGTCGCCGTGCTCGAAGCCGGCCGCGCCGGCTGCGGCGCCTCGGGCCGCAGCTCCGGCTTCGTCGTCGACCGCGCCCACTTCATCGCCCGGCTCCCCTTCGAGACCAGCCGGCGCTACATGGAGCTGTGCCGGTTCGGCATCGGCACGCTCCGTTCGCTCGTCCAGGCACACGGCATCGCCTGCGACTGGGACGAGACCGGCTGGCTCCACGCCGCGGCCGGCGAAGAGGGCGCCGCCGCCCTGCCCAACCTGCGCGCCTGGCTCGAACGGCTGGGCGAGCCCTTCGAGTGGCTCGGCCGCGACGGCCTCGCGCGCATCACCGGCACCCCCTATTACCGGGCCGGCATCCGGCTGCCGGGCAGCGTCCTGGTCCAGCCCGCCGCCCTCGCCCGCGGTCTCGCGGCGTCGCTGCCGCCCGGAGCCGAGCTCTTCGAGGAGTCCCCGGTCACCCAAATCGACCGGGAAGACCACGGCTTCCGGATCGAGGCGGGCGAAGGCACGGTGCTCGCCGACCGGCTGTTCCTGGCGGCCAACGGCGCCACCCCGGCGCTCGGCTTCCTGCGCCGGCGCGTGTTCCCCCTCTTCACCTTCGGCAGCCTCACCCGGCCGCTCACCGCCGCCGAGCAGGACGCCCTGGGCGGCGAGCGCGAATGGGGGCTCCTGGCCGAGGACCCCATGGGCTCGACCGTGCGGCGGACGCGCGACCAGCGCATCCTGATCCGCAACTCCGCCTACTACACGTCGCGGCTCACCGTGGACGACGCCCTGCGGCTCGACATGCGCAACGTCCACCGGGTGGCCTTCAACGCCCGCTTCCCGGCGCTCGCGCACGTGGGCTTCGATTCCACCTGGGGCGGCATCCTGGGGGCCTCGCCCAACCGCGGGCACAGCTTCGGCGAGCTCGCGCCCGGCCTGTTCGCCGCGGCCGGCTACACCGGCGCCGGCATTGCCATGGGCACCACGGCCGGCCTGCTGCTGGCCGACCTGGGGGCAGGAGAAGGCTCCGAAAGGCTCGAAGCCATGCTCTCCCTGCCCGAGCCCGACCGCCTGCCGCCGGAACCGTTCTTCGGGATCGGCGCCCGCTTCATGGTGAAGCGGATGAACGCCTCGGCAGCCGAGACGTTCTAGATCCCGTTCCCGTAGGGGCGGCCCCATGTGGCCGCCCTGCTTTATCGCCGTCTCGAACCAGGCCGGCCACGCAGGGCCGCCCCTACAGTCCTCTTACGCCGCCTCCGACCGGTAGTGGCGGTTCATGATGTCCTTGCCGCGATCGATGAAGCAGGTGTCGATCTGCTGCGGCTGGAACCAGTTCTTCACGAAGTCGTACACCTCCTGCTGGTCGAACGGCCTGCAGGAGTAGACGTCGATCGAGATGAACCGGTTGTTCGCCGACGTGTGGATCTGGATACCGCTCTCGATGATCGGCACCCAGCCGCTGTAGCCGGGAACGCCCGGGAATGTCCGCTCGCAGGTCTTGAAGATATACGGCTGCGTCTGCTTGGTCATCTTCAGATGGACGCAGATCTGGTCGAGGAACTCATAGCCGCGGTCGAGATCGCAGCAGACCTCCTCGTCGCAGCCAAAACAGTCAAGGATGAGCTGGAAGCCCCACGGCTTCGATTCCGCCTTCGTTTCATTGCTGGCGCCGGCTTGGGCTACGGATTGAGTGCTCATGGTCTCCATCTCCTTACGCAAGGTCATGCTGCAATAGGTGTAGATCTATTCAGGCTGCCGGGGGCTCAGGCCGCCGGCTGCCGTCGTGTTTCCAGAGATTCGCGGACGTCCGGGAAATACGGCTGCCCGGGTAACCCGAGCATTCCGAGGGCACCGATTTGCTGGCCGGAGGGCACCCACGAGAGCCTCTCCTCCCAGCGGTGATCTTCGAGCGGCGTCTCGTACCCGAGGTCCCGCCACAGGCGGGCAGCGAACTCGGGCAGGATGGGCGCCGCCAGCACAGCCAGCTGTCTGGCCGCCAACAATCCCAACGCTGCACCCGTGCGTCTTTCCTCACTCCGCTCCGGCACCCGGCTCCAGTTCTCCTCCGCCTTGCCGAAGCGCCGCGCCTCGCGCACCAGCTCCGAGAGCACCCGCGACGCCCGCTGGGGCGAGAAAGTGCGCGCCTCGTAGGCCTCGGCCGCCTCCGCCGCCAGGGCCTCCAGGCGGTTGAAGAAGCGCCGGTGCTCCGCCGTCCAGTCCCCCGTCGAGGGCACCTTGCCGCCGTAGTCGCTGCGCACCTTCTCGCCCAGCCACGTCAGCCACGGCTGCCAGGAGCCGCCGAGCTCGCGGTCGCACACGGCCTCGAAATCGGCCAGCGTGAAGTTCGTCCCCTCCACCTCCGGAGACGTCCAGCAGAGGTAGAACCGCATCACGTCCGGCGGCACGTCGGCCAGCAGCTCGCGCCCCCAGATGGCGTGGCGGCGGCTGGTCGAGAACTTCAGGCCGTCCAGCCGGTAGAACTCGTTCATGATGAACGCCGCCGGCATCTTCAGCTCCCGGTCGTACGCCATCCACATCGCCGGCAGGAAGACGGCGTAGTAGAAGCCGTTGTCGAAGCCGAAGCAGTGCACGAACTCGCCGTCCGCCGACTTCCAGTACAGGTCCCGGCCCCCCAGGTGCTCCGCGTAGGAGAGGTAGCGGGGCGCCATCTCGCACCAGACGAAGATCCGCTGGTCCTCGAAGCCCTCCACCGGCACCGGGATCCCCCAGTCGGAGATGTGGGTCACCGTCATGTCCGGCAGGCCCGCGGCGATCACCTGCTCGCAGAGCGACCGCAGGCTCGGGTTCATCCCCACCTTCAAGTGGAATTCCCTAAGCTCCTCCGCCCACCGCGAGAGGGGGAAGAACAGCCGGGTGAAATTGCGCCGCGACGGCGGGTTGCCGCACTGCGTGCACACCGAGTCCAGCAGGTCCACGCAGTCGTTCGGCCGGCCGCAGTCCTCGCAGAGGTTGCCGCCCGAGGGCGAGCCGCAGTGGGGGCAGCGCCCGCGGATGTAGGCCTCGTAGAGGTAGCGCTCGCACGTCTCGCACCACGGCGTGGGCGTCTCCTTGGCGATCAGGTGGCCGCCGTCGTACAGCTTGCGGAAGAGCTCCTGCGTCATCCGCACGTGGTGCGGCGAGGAGTTGGGCCGCACGTACTCGGCGAGCTCGATGCCAGCGGCGTCCAGCGAGGCCTTGATCTCGCCGGCCAGCTTGTCCGCCGCCTCCTGGGGACCCAGCCCCAGGCGGGCGCCGTTCGTCTTCGTGTAGCTCTGGTTGTCGTCCGTGCCGAAGATGTAGCGGGCGTCCACCCCCCGCGAGCGCAGGTAGCGCGAGTAGATGTCGCCCGCCAGATACGGCCCCGAGAGGTGCCCCACGTGGAGGTCGCCGTTCGGGGTAGGCGGCGCGGCGCTCACCATGACCCGCTTCGGACGGGAGGACTCGCCGGAGGCCAGGGCTTCCGGAGACGGGCCGTCCTTCTTGTCCGCCCACAGGCGCAGGTCTTCCCACCAGACCGTCAGGAAAAGCAGATCCTCGGTCTCCGACGTGTTGACCAGGATGTGGTGGTTGAACGGCGGCTGGAAGACCACGTCCCCCGCCTGCACCTCGTGCGAGTCGTCGCCGATCCGCATCACTCCCTTGCCCTTGGCGAAGAAGAAGGTCTCCCCCTCCTGGTGAGCGTGGTGCTTGGTCTGGCCGCCTGGAGCGATGACCGCCCACGCCGCGCCGAAGGGCGGCTCGACGACGTCCTGCCACGGATAGAGCATCTGGACCTGGATCCCGTAGGCCTCGAAAAGCTTCTCGGGATCCAGCCTCTGGATGTGCATGCCTTCGGTTCCCCCTCGGTAAAAATCCAGCGTGCTAGAGCGCGTAGTTGCCCACCGCCGCCCGGGCTCCGCTCGGGGCCAGCAGTGATTTCACGATGTCTCCCGCCCGGATCGGCAGGAGCGACAGCACGGGCTCGCTCGAGCCGTGCGTCTCTTCGGCGAAGCCCTGCAGGAAGACGCCCGGCGTGAAGCTGGGCTCGGTCGCCACGCGGTAGTCGCGCTCGATCCGGTAGCCGCCGTCCCGGTTGCACCGCAGCCAGGGCGCGAGCCCGTGGAGCAGCGGGTGGTTCTTCCGCCAGGTGTAGCCCGTGCAGAGGATCATGCCGTCGGCCTCGAACGTCACCTGCTCGTCGTGCAGCACGTCGAGGAAGCGGGCGATCACCCCGTCTCCGGTCTCCAGGATGTCCTCCAGCTTGAGGAACGTGCGGATGCGGGCGCGGTCGAGGCCCAGCACCTTCTCCTGATACAGGCACTTGTAGATCCGGCGGATCAGCGCCAGGTCCACTACGGCGTAGTTCACGTCGCGGCAGTGGTCGAGGATCATCTTCCGCTTCTCGTCGGGCAGCTCGTAGAGCGTGTCCACCATTTGCGGGAAGAAGATCTCGTTGGTGAAATCGCTGTCGTCCACCGGCTTGTAGGAGAAGCGGCGGATGGCGGCGGTCACGTCCGCGTTCGGATAGTGCTGCATCAGGTAGTGGAACAGCTCCGCGCCGCTCTGGCCGGAGCCCACCACCACGAAGCGGTAGGGCGCGTTCTTGTCCGGGAAGTCGCGCTTCAGCCGGATCATCGAGTCGTTCGAGTGGAACGCCCGGCCGTCCTTCTGCAGGGTGATCCCGTCGGGCGGGCAGGGCACGCCGCCGGTCGCCAGCACCACGTTGCGGGCCAGGCAGGAGTCCTCCTCGCCCGTGGCCACGTCGCGGGTGACCACCCGCAGCACCCGCACCTCGCCGCTCTCCTCCACCGCCTGCACGGACACGACCTCGCGGCCGAAGCGCACCCGCTCGGAGAAGCTCCGTGGCCACCCAGGTCAGGTAGTCGTTGAACTCGATCCGCGTGGGAAAGAGGTCCCGCAGGTTCAGGAACTCGAAGAGCCGCCCCTTCTCCTTGAGGTAGTTGAGGAATGTGAACCGGCTCTGGGGATTCCTGATGGTCGCCAGGTCCTTGAGCACCGAGATCTGGATCAGCGAGTCCTCGAGCAGCATCCCGGGGTGCCACACCGGTCCCGGCTTGGACTCCAGGAACAGGGTCTTGAGGCCCTGCGCCTCTTCCTCCAGGGCCACGGCCAACGCCAGGTTGGCCGGCCCGAAGCCGATCCCGATCAAGTCATAGATATCTTTCTGCACCGCGGTTTCCATCCCATTTCCAAGCCGGCCCGTGACGTTCGCAGATTGAAAACGGGATGAGGGGCACGGGCGCCGGCAGCCTCTGGAATCCCTGGGGAAACACTCCCCTTCCAACAGGTGCTGCGGCCGCACCAAAGTGGGACAAACCGGGATCAAAAACTGGATTTGGACGGTTATTTCGTTGAAAACGAAACGCTAGGCAGGTGGTCTTGTCTCAGATGGTACGGAGGGCGGGGTGGAACCGGATTCATACTTTTTTGGAACCGGATTTTTTCCGGCGGGCCTGTGGGGCTTCAAGGGCGCGGGGCCGATTGGACGCCGCATTCCCCCATCCTCGACATCTTAAACAGCCAGGGAATGCCGCGTTCCCCCGACACCTTGCACCATTCCTCCCTCTTCTCGCGGCATTCCCCACTCCTTTCGCCGCAAGATGCCTGGGGAATGCCATGTTCCCTCCCCTTCGCGGCCTGAACCGGAGGGGGAACGCCACGTTCCGTGCCCTTCACGTCTTGCGAGGCGTGGGGAATGCTCCGTTCCCCACCGTCATCGCCTTTCGAAGAGTGGGGAACGCGGCGTTCCCTCCCCTTTTCAGCTCAGGAAGGAGGGGGAATGAGGCTTTCCCTCCTCGGGGCGCGGCATTTTCTGCGGGGAACGTGGCGTTCCCCCCGCCTCTCGCTTCAGAGACGCCCTTCAATCCAGCACCCCCCGAGGACTCTGGTCCCCTGATAGAAGACGGCGGCCTGTCCGGGGGTGATTCCGCGCTGGGGCTCCGCGAAATCGATCTCCACCCTGGCCTTTCCGAGAGGACGGATGCGGGCGGCGACTCCAGGGTGGCGCGAGCGGATCTTCACCGTGGCCTCCACGGGACCTTCAGGGTCCGGTCCGATCCAGTGGAGCCTCTCACCGCGAAGGCCGGGGGCGAGGAGGTCCTTCTGCTCGCCGACGACGACCCGGTTCTCGCCGGGCTCGATGGCGAGGACGTAGAGCGGGCTCGGCGCGGAGAGCCCCAGGCCCCGGCGCTGGCCCACGGTGTAGCGGTAGTAGGGCTCGCCCTCGCCCAACTCCTGGCCGATGGCGTTCACCAGGACCGCCGGCTCGGGCGCGGCCAGCGGGAACCGGTCCGGGTTCGCCGCAACCTGCTCCTCCACGAACTCGCGGATGCCGCCGGAGACGAAGCAGACCTCCATGCTCTCGCCCTTCTCCGCGACGACCAGGCCAGCCTCGCGGGCGATCTCCCGCACCTGGGGCTTGGTCATCTCGCCCAGCGGGAACAGGGACGCGGCGAGCTGCTCCTGCGTCAGCTCGAAGAGGTAGTAGCTCTGGTCCTTTTCCGGATCGGCGGCCGTGTGCAGCTCCGGACCGTCCGGCCCCGGGAGGATGCGGGCGTAGTGGCCCGTCGCCACCCGGCTGGCGCCGAAGCGGCGGGCGCGGTCGAGCAGGAGGTCGAACTTCACCCAGGTGTTGCAGCGCACACAGGGGCTCGGGGTGCGGCCGGAGAGGTAGTCCTCCACGAAGGGGTCCACCACCTTCTCGCGGAACTCCCGGTCCATCTTCAAGGTGTAGTGGGGGATGCCTGCCTGCTGGGCCACCCGCCGCGCGTCCCCGAGGTCGAGGGCCCCGCAGCAGCGGCCGTGGGCCTCGACGCCGGAGTGGTCCCACAGGAGCATGGAGAGGCCCACGACGGGCACGCCCTGCTTCGCCAGCAGCCAGGCCGCGACCGAGGAGTCCAGGCCGCCGCTCATGGCGACCGCCGTCAGACTGCTCATGCAACCTCCTGAGAAATCGGGGAGACCCGGCGCAGCTCCGCCACCTCGCGCTCCAGGGCGCCCAGGAAGGCGTCCACGTCTGCCAGGGTGTTGGTGATGCCGAAGCTGATGCGCAGGGACGACAGCGCCTCCTCCACCGGCAGCCCGATGGCGAGCAGGGTCTTCGAGGGCTCGACCGTGCCCGACGAGCAGGCCGAGCCGGTGGAGACGGCGAAGCCCGCGAGGTCGAGCCGGATGAGCAGCGACTCCCCCTCCACGCCCGGGAAGGCCACGTGCGAGGTGTTGGGCAGCCGCGGCGAGGCCTGGCAGTGGAAGAGGACGCCCGGCAGTCTGTTGGAGAGCTCGGCCTCGAAGTGGTCGCGCAGGGCCGCGAGGTGGGCCACCCGGTCCGCCATCTCCTCGCGGGCCGCGGCCGCGGCCGCGCCCAGACCCACCAGGGCCGGCACGTTCTCCGTGCCCGCCCGCCGCCGCCGCTCCTGGCCGCCGCCCACGAGGTAGGGGGACAGTGGGGCGCCCTTCTTCACCCAGACGGCCGCGGCCCCGAGGGGACCGTAGAGCTTGTGGGCGCCCAGCACGAGGTAGTCCACCCCGAGGGCGTGCACGTCCACCGGGATCTTGCCCACGGCCTGGACGGCGTCGCAGAGCACGGGGATGCCCCGCTCGCGGCAGGTGGCTGCGACCTCGGCGCCCGGCTGGATCGTGCCCAACTCGTTGTTCGCCAGCATGAGGCAGACGAGCTTCGTGTCCGGCCGCAGGGCGGCGGCGACCTCCGCGGCAGAGACGACGCCGTCCCCGCCCGGGGACACCCGCGTCACCTGCATCCCCTCCTTCTCCAGCCGGGCCGCGCCCTCGCGGATCGAGGGGTGCTCGAAGGCCGAGATCACCAGGTGGCCCTTCCCGCCCGCCAAACGTGCAATATGGAAAAGGACGGCGTTGTTGGCCTCCGTACCGGAGGCGGTGAACACCACCTCCAGGGGCCGGCCGCCCAGAAGCGCCGCCACCTTCTCCCGCGCCTCCTCGACCGCGTTGCGGGCCTCCTGCCCGAAGCGGTGCACGGAGGACGGGTTGCCATGCCGCTCGCCGAGCCAGGGCAGCATGGCCTCCCGCGCCCGGGGATGGAGCGGCGTGGTGGCGTTGTGGTCGAGGTACACAGCATCCATAAGGAGGGGTATTGTAAACCCCGGCATAGTTGTTGCGTCGCTTTGGCCGATCCAGGGCCTTTGCGTCTTTGATTCCAGAAGGTGAACGAATGCGTCGATTCCGTCTCCTGACGATCCTCCCGCTCCTGCTCACCACCCTCTTCCTGTCCAGCGCCACGGTGTCCTCGGCCGCCGAGCCGAAGGTGGACCGCAAGGCCCGCAAGGAAGCGATCCAGAAACTGCCCGAGAAGTACCAGAATTGGCTGGCGACGGTGGACCTCCTGATCACCGACGAGGAGATCGCGACCTTCCTGGCCCTGGAGCAGGACTACCAGCGCGACGCCTTCATCAAGCGGTTCTGGGCGGCGCGGGACACGTACAAATCCTCGGCGCGCAACGAGTTCCAGGACCGCTGGGAGGCCCACGTCGAGCTCGCCTTCTCGCTCTTCGGCGCCCTCGACGACGACCGCGCCCGCATCCTGCTCCTGAACGGCGCCCCCAACGTCCGCATCGAGTCGCGCTGCTCGACCATCATCTGGCCCGTCGAGGTCTGGGCCTATCCGCACGCCGACCGCATCCGCTCGCAGTTCGTCGTGGTCTTCTACCGCAAGTGGGGCGTGGGGCCGTTCCGGGTCTGGTCCGCGATCGACGGCCTGGGGGCCCTGTTCTCCGCCGGCGCCGGCAGCCGCACCACGACCCCCGATCTCGCCGCCATCGCCACCGGGTGCAAGGACGGCGATTTCCTCGCCGGCGGCATCGGCTGGGTGCTCCGCCAGGGGATGGGCTACGACATTCTCCAGCAGCGGATGTTGGCGAAGCCCGAGGAGCAGACCGGGGAGTGGGTCTCCTCCTTCAGCTCCTACTCGACGGACATGCCCGAGGGGGCCAAGCCCCTGCCGGCCAAGCTCACCGTCGACTTCCCGGGCCGCTACCAGAACCGCACGGTGGTGCAGGGCCTCGTCACCGTGGCCCCGAGCGCCGCCGGCAAGGCGACCCTGGGCGGCGCCAACACCTACAACCTGCTGCTCAACGGCGAGGTCCTGCAGAACGACGAGCTGTTCGACAACTTCCGCTACAAGTTCGATTTCCCGGGGAGCTCCGCGACCCCCAATGGAGAGACCGACAGCCTGCCCATCGTCTTCCAGCGCTACCTGCGGCCGGGCGAGTACAAGATGGTGGTGAAGGTCGAGGACCTGAACTCCGGCAAGATCTTCCGCGACGAGCGCACCCTCTCCGTGCCGTCCACGGACCGCGTGGCCCCGGCGCCCCCTTCGGCCGACGCGGACGAGACGAGCGCCCGCCTGCTGGCCGAGGCCAACGCCGCCATCTCGCACGGCGAGACGAGCCTGAAGCTGGTGCGCCCCTTCGGCGAGCTGCCAGACGGGCATGCAGCGGTTCGACACCCTGACCACCGGCTCCAACATCGGCAAGGTCACCTTCGCCCTCGACGGCAAGACGGTCTTCACCAAGAAGAACCCGCCCTACAGCGTGGAGCTGGATCTGGGGAACATCCCCCGGCCGCGCACCCTCACGGCCAAGGCCTTGGACGCCGACGGCACCGAGCTGGCCTCGGACGAGCTGGTCATCAACTCGGCCGCCAACCGCTTCCAGGTGCGCCTGGCCGAGCCCCTCAAGGGCAAGCGCTACCAGGGGAGCCTGCTCGCCCGCGCCGATACCACGGTGCCGGACGGCCAGACCATCGAGCGGGTGGAGTTCTTCCTCAACGAGACCCGGGTGGCGACGCTCTACCAGCCGCCCTACCAGCAGCCGATCGTGCTGCCCAAGGGCGAAGAGATCGCCTACGTGCGCGCCGTGGCCTACCTGGTGGACGGCAACTCGACCGAGCACCTGGTCTTCGTCAACGCGCCCGAGAACATGACCGAGGTCGACATCAACTTCGTGGAGCTCTACACCTCGGTGTTCGACAAACAGAACCGGCCGGTCGAGGGCCTGGAGCAGAAGGACTTCACCGTCAGCGAGGACGCCACCGCGCAGGAGATCGCCCGCTTCGAGCGCGTGACCGACCTGCCGATCCACGCCGCCGTCACCCTGGACATCTCGGGCTCCATGGAGCAGAGCCTCGACAAGGCCCGCCAGAGCGCCCTCGAGTTCTTCCAGCAGATCGTCCGCACCAAGGACCGGGCGGCCGTCATCACCTTCAACGACCACCCGAACCTGACGGTGAAGTTCACCAACGACGTGCCCACCCTGGCCGCGGGCCTCGCCGGCCTCAAGGCCGAGCGCGGCACGGCGCTCTACGACAGCGTCATCTTCACCCTCTACTACTTCACGGGGGTCAAGGGACAGCGCGCCCTGATCCTCATCTCCGACGGCAAGGACGAAGGGAGCCGCTTCACCTGGGACGACGCCCTGGACTACGCCCGCCGGGCCGGCGTCACCATCTACTCCATCGGCCTGGGCGACGTGGACAAGCGCAAGCTGAATCAGCTCGCCGAGGAGACCGGCGGCCGGGCCTTCTTCCTGAAGAACGTGGAGGAGATCGCGGGCATCTATGCCCAGGTGGAGAAGGAGCTGCGCTCGCAGTACCTGATCGCCTACCAGTCCAGCAACACGAGCGGCGGCAAAACCTTCCGGTCCGTGGACTTGAAGGTCCTCCGCCCCGGGATGGAGGCGAAGACGATTCGTGGCTATTACCCCTAGGGGCGATTACCCCTAGAAGGGCCAACCCGATGAGGCCAGTCCTTGCGGTCCTTGGTGTCCTTGCAGTCCTTTTCCTCCTCCCCCTCCCGGCCGGGGCCTATCACCCCTACGACCGCAAGGTCACCCAGGAGGAGCGCGACGCCATCGCCCGGCTGCCGGAGAAGTACCGGGCCTGGATCGAGGAAGTCGACATCCTGATCGGCGAGGAAGAGCGGGCCACGTTCCTGGCCCTGGAGAAGGACTACCAGCGCGACGCCTTCATCAAGCGCTTCTGGGAGGTGCGCGACCCGCTGCCGCGGACGGCCCGCAACGAGATCAGGGACCGCTGGGACAACAACGTCCGCCAGGCCCGCGAGATGTTCCAGGACCTTTCGGACGCGCGCGCCCGGGTTCTCCTCTTGAACGGCCGGGCCGACGAGCGGGTGGAGTCCGGCTGCCCCCTGCTGCTGTGGCCGCTCGAGGTCTGGTTCTACATGCGGAGCGAGCAGACCCGGTCGGAGCTGGCCGTGGTCCTCTACCGCAAGTGGGGCGGCGCCACGTGGCGCGTCTGGCACCCCTCGGAGGGGATCGACGTGCTCTTCACCGAAGGCGTCGGGGAGAGCCGCCCGCCGGTCGGCACGGGCACCGGCGGGGAGCCTGAATCGGGCACCCGGCGGCGCTCGGGAGGCCAGGGCGGAACGGTGAAGGAGCCTTCGGAGAGCGGCGGGGCCTCGGCCCAGGGCGGGCGGCACAACCTCGGGGAGATCGCGTCCTTCAACGGCGGCTGCCGCGACTTCGACCACGCCAAGAAGATCCTGGCCGGCATCGCCTGGGCCCTGCAGCAGAACTGGGACCTCCTGGAGCTGCAGGTCGTGGCGCGCCAGGAGTCGCCGGGCCGCGAGTGGGTCTCCGCCTTCAACTCCTACTCGACGGACGTGCCCGAGGACGCCACCCCCCTGGCGGGCCGGCTGGACCTCGCCTTCCCCGGCCGCTTCCAGAACCGCACCATGATGCAGGGGATCGTGGCCGTGCCCGCGGACGCCCCCGGCCAAGCCGCCCTGGGCGAAGCCCGCTCGGTCAACTTCCTCCTCACGGGCGAGGTGCTGCAGGGCGGCGAGCTGTTCGACAGCTTCCGCTACAAGTTCGACTTCCCAATCTCCGAGGGCACGGCGACAGGCACCGAGCCGATCCCCCTGACCTTCGAGCGTCCCCTGCGTCCCGGGGACTACACCCTCATCGTGAAGATCGAGGACGTCAATTCCGGCAAAGTCTTCCGCGAGGAGCGGGCGATCTCCGTCCCCCAGACCGACTTCACCGCCCCGGCCCCCATGACGGCCCGGCTGGGGGAGGACCCGGAGACCACCCGCATCCTGGCCGAGGCCAACGCGGCCCTGCGGAGCGGCGAGACCACCATCCACCTCGTGCCCCCCGCGGGCCAGCTCCAGACGGGCATGCAGCGCTTCGACACCCTGACAACGGGAACGGAGATCGAGAAGGTAACGTTCTTCCTGGACGGCAAGCCCGTGCTCACCAAGAAGGCGCCCCCCTACAGCGTGGAGCTCGACCTCGGCAACGTCCCCCGCACCCGGACGCTCGCCGTGGCCGCCTACGACGCGGCGGGCGACGAGATCGCCTCCCATGAGCTGCTGGTCAACTCGTCCGGCCACCGCTTCCGCGTCCGATTGATCGAACCCAGGCAAAGCAAGCGCTACGAGTCGAGCTTCCTGGTCCGTGCCGAAGTCGAGGTCCCAGAGGGGGAGACGGTCGAGCGGATGGAGCTCTACCTCAACGATGTGAAGCTCGCGACGATCTACCAGCCACCGTACGTCCATCCGGTCGTTCTCCCGAAAAGCGAAGACCTCGTCTGGGTACGGGCGGCCGCGTTTCTCTCGGACGGTAACAGCGCGGAGGACGTGGTCTTCGTCAACGCGCCCCACATCGACGTGATCGAGGTGGATCTGGTGGAGCTGTACACCACGGTGCTCGATCGCCAGGGCCGGCCTGTGACCTCGGGTCTGGAGGAGAAGGACTTCACCGTCACCGAGGACGGCGCCCGCCAGAAGATCGCCCGCTTTGAGCGGGTGACCGGCCTGCCGCTCCACGTAGCCGTGGCCATCGACGTCTCGGCCTCCATGGAGAAGAGCCTGGAGAAGGCGCAGGCCGCGGCCGCCCAGTTCCTCCAGGGGACCGTCCGGCCCAAAGACCGCGCCGCCGTGATCACCTTCAACGACCACCCCATGCTGGCCGTGAAGTTCACCCGCGACCTCCGCACCCTGGCCGGGGGCCTGGCGGGGCTCAAGGCCGAGCGCGGCACGGCGCTCTACGACAGCCTGATCTTCAGCTTCTACAACTTCAACGGCCTCGAGGGCCGGCGGGCGATCCTCCTCCTCTCCGACGGCAAGGACGAGGGGAGCCGTTTCACCTACGAGGAGGCCCTGGAGCTCGCCCGCCGGGCCGGAGTCACGGTCTACGCCATCGGCCTGGGCGAGGAGGTGGAGAAGAGGAAGCTCGCGAAGATCTCCGAGGAGACCGGAGGAAGGGCCTTCTTCCCCAGGGACGCGGACGAGCTGGCCGGCATCTACGCGGCCATCCAGGAAGAGCTGCGCTCGCAATACCTGATCGCCTACCAGTCTTCGACCACCCGCACGGACCCCGGCTTCCGCGTGGTGGACCTGAAGCTCGGGAAGTCCGGGCTGGAGGCGAAGACCATCCGGGGCTACTACCCGTGAGGCGATTTTGGATTTTGGATTTTGGATTGAGTAGGATCGCTCCCGATGCACCGTACTCTTCGACCTCTGCTGTCCGTGCTCGTCCTTGTCTCGTCCGTGTCCGTCCGTGCCCAGACCCCGCCCCCCGCGGATCTCGCGCCCCGTTACGCCTCGTGGCTCGAGGAGGTCGCCATCCTGATCTCCCCCAAGGAGAAGACGGCCTTCCTGGCCCTCGGCAAGGACTACCAGCGCGACGCCTTCATGCGCCGGTTCTGGCAGGTGCGCGATCCCTTCCCGCAGACCCCCATCAACGAATTCAAGGAGCGGTGGGAGGCGCGGGTCAAGCTGGCGCGCGAGAAGCTCGGCAACCTCACGGAAGACCGGGCGCGCATGATCCTCTTCAACGGCGCGCCGGCCGAGATCCTCCAGACCCGCTGCGACGTGCTGCTGCCCATGGAGCTGTGGAGCTACCCGGGCACGGAGCGCATCCGCGGCGGCTTCACGCTGGCGTTCGTCTCCCGCGGCGGCTCGCCCCAGGGGCCGTTCCGGCTCTGGTCGCCGGAAGAGGGCGTCGAGTCGGTCCTCTCGATCGACCTGCGGACGCGGCTGCAGGACCAGGGACGGGGCTTGGCGGCCGTCGCGGAATTGTGCCCCCGCGGCGAGGACATCGCCTCCCGGCTGGGCGAGTCGCTGGACTGGGGACGCGCCGAGACGGCCATCCAATTCGTGCCCAAGCCCAGCGACGAGTGGCTCTCGGGCTTCGTGGCCTTCTCGACCGACGTGCCCGCGGGGGCCGCGACCTTCCCCGCCCAGGTGGACCTCTCCTTCCCCAGCCGCTTCGGCAGCCGCACGGTAGTGCAGGGCCTGGTCACCGTGCCGAAGGAAGCCGTGAAACCCGAGCGGATCGAGGGGAGCGGCACCGCGACCTACGCCTTCGTGGTGGACGGCGAGGTGCTCTACAAGGGCGAGCTGTTCGAGCACTTCCGCTACCGGTTCGCCCTGTCCGAGGGCGAGGTCACCGGCGACCGCATCCCCATCGTCTTCCAGAGGTTCCTGCGGCCGGGGAGCTACTCGCTGGTGATGAAGATCGAGAACACCGCCGGCAAGAGCTTCTTCCGCGAGCAGCGGGAGCTGGAGGTGCCGTCCGCCCCGGTTGCGCCGCCGCCGGCGGCCCTCGCTCAGACACCGGAGACGGCGTCGGCGCCCGCCCCTCAAGCGGCTCTCGCCGAAGCCAACGCCGATTCCGTGGTCTCGGACCACGAGACGATCCGCATCCTGCCGCCGCCCCCCGGGCTGATCACGGGCAAGATGCGGGTGGAGGCGGCCGTCCCAGAAGCCAGCACGGGCATCGCCAAGGTCAGCTTCGAGCTCAACGGCAAGCCCGTGCTCACCAAGTCGAAGCCCCCCTACAGCGTGGAGCTCAATCTGGGCGCCCAGCCCCGCGTCCACAATCTCAAGGCCCTGGCCCAGGACGCTGCCGGCAAGACCATCGCGGAAGACGAGATCCAGCTCAACGTCGGCCCCCACCGCTTCGCCGTGCGGCTGGTGGAGCCCCAGTCCGGCAAGACCTACAAGTCGAGCCTGCGCGCCCAGGCCGAGGTGGAGGTCCCCGAGGGGGACGAGCTCGACCGGGTGGAGATCTTCCTCAACGAGGACCTCGTGGCGACTCTCTACCAGCCGCCCTTCGCCCAGCCGGTCCTCCTGCCCCACAACAAGGACGTCACCTACGTCCGCGCCGCGGCCTATCTCAAGGACGGGGGCTCGACCGAGGACGTGGTGCTGATCAACACGCCGGAGGGCTTCACCAACCGCGTGGACGTCCAGTTCGTGGAGCTCTATACCTCCGTGGTGGACGGCAAGGGGCGGCCGGTCGAGGGGCTCGCCCAGAACGACTTCTCCGTGCTCGAAGACGGCACGCCCCAGCAGCTCCGCCGCTTCGAGCTGGTGCGCGACGTGCCCGTCTACGCCGGCATCCTGCTCGACACCTCGGGCTCCATGGGCGAGGGCGAGAAGCTGGACGAGGCCGTGCGCGGCGCCCTGCGCTTCTTCCAGAAGGTCGTCACCCCCCGGGACCGCGTGGCGGTGATCACCTTCAGCGACCAGCCGAGCCTGGCCGTGCGCTTCACCAACCAGGAGGACGTGCTGGCCGGGGGTCTCGCCGGCCTGACGGCCGAGGGCAACACGGCCCTCTACGACAGCCTGATCTACGCCCTCTACTACTTCGGTGGCGTCAAGGGGAAGCGGGCCATCGTCATCCTCTCGGACGGCAAGGACGAGGGGAGCCGCCACACCTACAACGACGCCCTGGAGTACGCCCGCCGCAGCGGCGTGGCCCTCTACACCGTGGGCATCGGCCTCTCGACCCGCGAGGCCGACGTGCGCCTGAAGCTCTCGCGCCTGGCCGACGAGACGGGCGGGCGGTTCTTCTTCATCGAGCGCGCCAGCGAGCTGGAGGGGATCTACGACTCCATCCAGAAGGAGCTGCGCTCGCAGTACCTCCTCGCCTACCAGTCCAACAAGGAAGGGGATGAAGGTGACCGGGAGAAGTTCCGCACCGTCGAGGTGAAGATGTCCAAACCCGGCCTGGAGGCGAAGACGCTCCGGGGCTATTACCCTTGACTGTTCTCCCGGATCTGATCCTCGCCTCGGGCTCCCCACGGCGCCGCGAGCTCCTGGGGGGCATGGGGCTGCGCTTCACCATCCGCTCGGCGGACATCGACGAGTCCCCCCTGCCGGGCGAGGCCCCGGGGGACACCGTGCTGCGCCTCGCCCGGGCCAAGGCCGCGGCGCGGGCTCATCCCGGCGAGCTGGTGCTGGCCGCGGACACGGTGGTGGTCCTCGACGGTGATCTGCTGGGCAAGCCCACAGACCCCGAGGACGCCCGCCGCATGCTCGCCCGCATCGCCGGCCGGGAGCACACCGTGCTGACCGCCGTGGCCCTGGAGGAGCCTCAGAAGGACCGCCGGGTCTCGGCCGTTGAATCTTCCAAGGTGAGGATGGCCGCCCTGACGCCCGGGGAGATCGCCTGGTATGTGGACACCGGCGAGCCCATGGACAAGGCCGGCTCCTACGCCATCCAGGGCATCGGAGCGCTGTTCGTGGAAGAGGTCTTCGGGAATTACACCAACGTGGTGGGCCTGCCGCTGCCCATGACCGGCCGGCTCTTCCGGGAGCTGGGGTACGAGCTCCTGGACTTCCGGTAGCTCAACCGTCCGTGCTGGTCCGTGCCCGTCCGTGTTCGTCCGTGCCCACTCCCTCACCCCCCGTACTTGATCGGGTCCCCCAGCTTGTCCAGCGAGAAATTGGCCATGATCTGGTGGCCGTTGAAGTCGAGCACCCGCATGTCCTCCACCTCGCCCAGGTCCCGGGACACGTTCTCGAAGGACTCGGCGTAGCGCTCGCGGACCGCTTGCAGATCGACCTCGTAGGCGATGAACTTGTCGATCCCCTTGTAGCGCAGCTTGCTGACCATGCGCTCGTCGGTCAGCTTGGGGTAGGTGGAGAGCAGCAGGATGGGCCCGCTGCCCATGAACAGCAGATAGGCGCGCACCGGTCTCGGGCTCATGGCGTTCCTCCCTCCCTCCTCAGGCGACGAAGTAGGCGCTGGCGCGGACCTGCAGCCGGGCTCGCGGCTCGAAACCGCTGCCCACGACGGCGAAGGCGCTGGTGCTGCCGAGGATGGGCAGCACGATCCAGCCGTCGAAGCTCTCGCCACCGGCGTAGGGTGGGACCACGGGCTCGATCTCGGCGATCTTGGTCCAATGGTCCTCGTCCGGATCAAAGGAGGCGCGCAGCTCGACGTACGCGCGGTCGAGGTCGATGGTGCGCTGCCCCGACGGGTGCCAGATCGAAAAGACGAAGCGGACTTCGTCATACGAGCTGGTGCCGAGGAAGGACTTGCCGGCCACCAGCAGAGGGAACGTGAAGGAACCCGCCGTGTCGGTGGCGAAGATCTCGGGCGTGGGGTCGAAGACGACCTGCCGGGGGGGCGTCGGGGTCGAGCTCATCTCTCCTCCTCAGGGGAAGCGCCGCCTCGGGCGACCGCAAGGGCATGCGCGATACGCCGCCGGGACTCCGATTCATCAGGGCCAGCCCCGAGCAGCGGCGCGGCCAAGCCGAAGGCCACGGCGCCCGCGCGGGCATAGGCCGGGATCTCGCCGACGCCGAAGCCGCCGGCGGCCAGCATGGGGATGTCGCCCAGCGGTCCACGGACCCGGGCCAGATAGTCCGGCCCGCCCACGGGCGGCAAGGGGAAGACCTTGACCAGATCCGCCCCCAGCTCGTGGGCGGCGACGATCTCCGTGCACGTCAGGGCGCCCATGACCAGGAACAGCCCGGCCTCCCGGGCCTCTCGGGTCACGTCGGCGCTGACATTGGGGGTCACCAGGAACTCGGCCCCCGCCGCGACCGCTTCCCGGGCCCGGGCCGCGGTCGTCACGGTGCCCATGCCGTACCAGGGGGGGCCATCGCCGCCCCGGAGCGCCAGCAGCTCGCGGACGAGGCCGGAGGCGCCCGGCACGGTGAACGTGATCTCGATGAGCTCCACGCCGCCCGCGGCCAAGGCCCGCGCCTGGGCGGCGGCCTCGGGGGTCGAGGAGGTGCGCACCACGCCGATCAGAGGCGACCGGCGCAGGCTCAGAGCGACCTGATCTTTGAGTTGAACAGTGGCAGCCATCGCGGGGTCGGAGTCTATCACCACTGACCTGTCACTCTGGAGTCAAGATTCCTACTGGGAAAGTGCACCCTTCCGAGGTATCATTGGCGGACGCGTTCGAAGGGGAGCGCCTTCTTTAGCGGGATATGAACGGCAGATGGCAGTGCCCGATCAACCGATAGGAAGAGAGTCGCTGGACCAGCTCCTGCGGCGACTCCGTCCGAGGCTGAAGCAAGTCCTCGGCCGGTATCGCATTCCTGCGCATGACGCGGAGGATCTGGTCCAGGAGGCTCTCATCTCGACCATCCAGAAGTGGGACGTCATCCAGGACCCCGAGGCCTGGCTGCTCGTGACCCTCCGGAACCGGTGTGTCGTCTATTGGCGCAAGCGGCGGAACAACCTCTACAACTCGGTCGACACGGCCATCCTGGAGCTCCTCTCCGAGCCCGTGGCCGCGCCCCAGGAGCGCTCCGAGCTGCTGTGGGACCTGAACAACCTCCTGGAGGAGCTGCCGCCCCGCTGCCGCAAGCTCCTGCGCCTGCGCTACGGCCTGGGCTTCGATTCGGGCGAGGTGGCGGAGCGGATGGGCTACCACCCGTCCAGCGTGCGCAAGGTGGCCCGGCGGTGCATGGCCGCCCTCACGTACCAGATGGTCACCCGCGGGTTCACCAAGATCCCCATCCCGCAGGGCGACGACGACGCGGACGCGTAGGCCGTCCCTCACCCTTCCTTCTTCAATGCGCCTTCGATCCGCCGGCAGATGCCGCGGAGGATCCTCACGTCCCGGCTCCCCGGCGCGGCCCGGGCGGCCAGGCGCCTCAGGTCGCGCAGGACTCCCGGGAAGCTGTCGTCGCGGGCGAAGCCGACTCTCTCCATGACGCTCGCGGCGTGGCCGAGCAGGCCGTCGATCTCGGCCGCGGTGGCGGGGGGCTCCTCGGCGGTCACCGTGGCGGGCGTCTCCCCCCGGGCCAGGAACAGCTCGTAGGCGAGGATCAGGACCGCCTGGGAAAGATTGAGCGTGGGCTGGACGGGCGAGCAGGGGATGCTGACCACGGCGCTCGACAGAGCCAGATCCTCGTTGGTCAGGCCCCCCACCTCCGGACCGAATACCAGGGCCGTGGGGGTCCCGGGAGCGTCCTGGGAGAGCCAGTCCGGCAACTCGTGGGGGGTGAGGACAGGGATGCCCAGGGTGCGGTCCCGTGTCGAGGTCGTGCCCACCACCCTGCGGAACGGGGCCAGGGCCTCGCGCAGGGAAGGGACGCGGACGGCGTTTTCCAGGATGGGCCGGGCACCCACGGCGAAGGCTTTGGCCACGTCGCCCAACTCGGCCGCGGGCTCCACCAGGATCAGCCGGTCGAGACCCATGTTGGCCATGGCCCGGGCCGCCGAGCCGACGTTGCCTTGCTCGCGGGGGCGGACGAGGACGATGGCCGGAGGCGCCGCCGGAAGCAACGGTGAAGCGCTCAGCGGAACCCGCGGCGCAGCTCGCGCTTGAAGACGTTGAAGGCTTCTTCGCCGTGGAGGGCGATCACCACCCGCTCCAGCTTGGTGCCCCCCTGGAGGAAGCGGTGGACCTCGGTGAGCATGATGCGGGCGGCGCGGTCGATGGGGAAGCCGAAATTGCCGGTAGAGATGGCGGGGAGGGCGATCGACTTCATCCCCCGCCGGTCGGCGAGCGCCAGGGCGGCGCGCACGGCGGCGGCGAGCTTCTTGTCCTCGTCCCCCTGGCCCATCATGGGACCCACGGCGTGGATCACCTGCCTGGCCTTGAGGTTGCCCGCCCCGGTCATCACCGCCGTGCCCACGGGGGTACCGCCGATGCGGTTGCACTCCTCCTGGATGGACGGGCCGCCCTTCTTGCGGATGGCCCCGGCGACTCCCGTGCCGAGCTGGAGCTGCTCGTTGGCGGCGTTGACGATCGCGTCCACCTCGAGGTCGGTGATGTCGCCTTCCACCAGCTCGAGCTGGGTCCGGTCCAGCGTCACCGTCACCTTGTTGTCGGCCCTCTTCTCCGTCATTTCGGTCATCTCTGGCATCGCCGCCTCCCTGGAATCATATCAAGGAGTCCTTAGTGTAGACTCCTCGCCGCCATGTGGACGGAGCTCAAGAAGAAGCTGGCGGCCGAGCTGGCCGCGACGATCGAGGAACGCTTCGGCGTCCGGCACGAGCCGGTGCTGGAGGTGCCGCCGCGCCGGGAGCTGGGAGACCTCTCCTCGCCGGCCGGCCTGCAGCTCGCCCGGGTGCTCAAGAAGAACCCCCGGGCCATCGCCGAGGAGATCGCCGGCGCCTTGAAGCGGCCCGAGGCCGTGCGCGACGTCCAGGTGCAGGGGGCGGGGTTCCTGAACTTCTACCTCGACCGAGGCGCCTTCGCCGCCGCCCTGCTCGACGCGCCGCTGATCGACGGCGCGCCGACCGGCGGCAAGGTCGTCATCGAGCACACCAACATCAACCCCAACAAGGCGGCCCACATCGGCCACCTGAGGAACGCCGTCCTGGGCGATGTCCTGGGACGCTCGCTCAAGAGCCTGGGCTACCCTGTCGAGATCCAGAACTACATCGACGACACGGGCGTGCAGCTCGCGGACGTGGTGGTCGGCTTCGTGGACCTGCGCGGACTGTCTCTGGCCGAGGTGGCGGCCATCCCCGAGCCCTTCGACTTCTACTGCTGGGACCTCTACAGCGAGGTCGGCCGCTGGCTCGGGGAGGACCCGGAGCGCCAGCGCCTGCGGCGCGAGACCCTGCACGAGATGGAGATCGGCCAGGGGCCGCGGGCCGAGATGGGCCGGCTGGTGGCGCGGCGGGTCGTCGCGCGGCACCTCGCGACCATGAGCCGGCTCGACGTCTCCTACGACCTGCTCACCCGGGAGAGCGACATCCTGGGGCTCAACTTCTTCGAGATGGCCTTCGGCCGCTTGAAGGAGACGGACGCCGTGCGCCTGGAGAAAGAGGGCAAGAACGCCGGCTGCTGGGTGATGCCGCTCTCGCAGTCCGAGGAGTTCGCCGGGCTCGAAGACCCGGACAAGGTCATCATCCGCTCCGACGGCACGGTGACCTACGTGGGCAAGGACATCGCCTACCAGCTCTGGAAGTTCGGCCTCCTGGGGCGCGACTTCGGCTACCGCTTCTGGCAGGAGGAGGGGGTCTGGGAGACCATCCGCGAGGGCGTCGAGGGGCACCCCCTCTTCGGCCGCGCCCACCGGGTGTTCAACGTCATCGACGTGCGCCAGAGCTACCTCCAGAAGATCGTGCGTGCGGGCCTCCAGGCCCTGGGCCACAACTCCGAGGCCGAGCGGTCGGTCCACTTCGCCTACGAGATGGTGGCCCTCTCCCCCGCCACCGCCCGCCAGCTCGGCTTTCTCGACGAGGCCGAGGGAGAAGACAAGGTGCTGGAGATGTCCGGCCGCAAGGGCATCGGCGTCAAGGCCGACGACCTGCTCGACCAGCTCATCTTGAAGGCCCGCGAGGAGATCGCCAAGCGCAACCGGGACCTCGGCGGCGAGGAGCTCGACGGCCTGGCCCGCCAGATCGCCATCGCCGCCCTGCGCTTCTTCATGGTCAAGGCCACGACCAACCGCGTCATCGCCTTCGACTTCGACGAGGCCCTGAGCTTCGAGGGGGAGTCCGGTCCCTATCTCCAGTACTCCCTGGTGCGCTCGAAGAACATCCACCGGCGCCTGCGCCAGGAGGGGATCTCCGCCGACGTCTCCGCCGAGGACGTGGCGGCCCTGCCCGGGGAGCTGTGGACCGAGGACCTGTGGGACCTGATCCTGGAAGTGGCCCAGACCGGAGAGACGGTCGAGAAGGCCACGGAGACGCTGGAGCTGTCCCTCGTCGCGCGCCACGCGCTGGAGATCGCCCAGCGCTTCAACGCGCTCTACCACCGCCATCCGATCCTTCAGGAGAAGGACCCGCAGGTGAGGGCCTCGCGCCTGGCCACGGTGCAGATCTTCCGCCGCGGCCTGGAGACCCTCGGAGAGCTCCTGGGGATCCCTGTCCCGGAGAAGATGTGACATGGAAACCGACGGCCGTCCTCAGAAGAAGTCGACCTCACCGTGGGTGTACCTGGGCTGCGGCTGCGGAGCCGCCGTGCTGCTCGCCATGCTGGGCCTCGCCGCTATGACCTGGTGGGGCGTCCAGAAGACCAAGGAATTCGCGGAGACCATGACCGATCCGCAGAAGCGCGCGGAAAAGGTGAGGTCCGTGCTCCCCTACGACACCCTGCCCGAGGGGTACTACCCCGCCTTCGCCATGTCCATGCCCATGGGAATGATGGAGATGGCCATGTTCACGGACCACGATCCCGAAGCGCCGGACCGCACCGGGGACACCTCGGACATGACCTCGGATATGACCTCGGATATGACCTCGGACATGACCTCGGACAATATCTCGGACAACACCTCAGACAGTTCCTCCGAAAGCGCTGGGAACGAGCCGGACATCGAATTCGACGAGCGCGGCTTCATGTTCATGAACATGTACGGGATGCGGGGCAACAGGGAGAAGATGGAACGCTACCTGCGCGGCGAAGCTCCCCGGCCGGAGGATTCCGGCTGGTCGCAGAGCAGCGTGAACTTCGACGCCAAGGAGAACGTCCGCCGGGGCACCCTCACGGTGAACGGCACGGAGGTCCTCTACTCCGCCAACCGGGGCGAGATCGACCGCAAGGGCGGCCGGGACAAGGACGGGCTCGTCACCATGGTGATGCCCAAGTGCGGCGACAACCGCCTGCGCTTCGGCATGTGGTTCGGCCCGGACCCGTCCCCCGGCATCCCCGTCGCCGAAGCCGACTTCACCGGCACCAACGCCGACCCGGCGGCGATGCAGGCGTTCCTGGGGCACTTCAAGCTGTGCGGGAAATAGGGATGATGTAAGATAGGCGTAAGTCAGGCGATGTCTGGCGGAGGCGCAACGCACAGGGGGTGATCATCCCGACCACAGCCGATTCGATGAGCGATCTCTACGCTCGTCTGGGCGCCATGGGCTTCGACCGGGAGTTCATCCGGTCCATTGTCCTGCCCGAGTGGTGGGAGGATTCGCTTGCCGAAGTCCCTGCAAACCGGGCTCTTGCGGAAGACGCGATCGCCCGCCATCTGGGCGTGGCCCTCGAAGACCTGAGCCGTCCTTCGGCTTCTCTGCACCTGCCAGCGCTTTCCCACGTCAAGTTCAAACGCCACAAGAACAAGGCGGATGAGAGCGTAGCCCCTGCCATCCTTGTAGCCCAGCGCGCAGCCAGGATCATCGTCGACGCGATCCCGTCGCTGCCCTGCTTCGAGGCCGGCGTCCTGGACCCAGCCACAGTACGGCAGAAGATCCTGCTCCAGCATCGTTACGTCACCCTCGAATCCCTGGTCGAGCTCTGCTGGGACCACGGCATCGTCGTCCTTCACCTGGCCAGGGCCCCACGCAGAAGCAAGGTCTTCGACGGTTTGGCCATGTTCTGCGGGGAGCACCCCGTGCTGGTGCTGGGCTCGCGGAGAGACAGCCCTGCCTGGCTGGCTTTTCATCTCGCCCACGAATTGAGCCATGTGCTCAAGCAGCACGTCACGCCTGGCAGCCCCCCCTTGGCGGACTCCGACCTGATGTCGGCTTCAACGGATCATCAGGAAAAGGAAGCCGACAGAGCGGCCTGCGAAATCCTGACCGGCTCGCCGACTCCGAAGATGCCTGACCTGAAGCTGGCAGCTCCACGGCTGGCGTTGACCGCCGTGCAAGCCGGCCCGGAAAGAGGGATCGATCCGGGGGTCCTGACGCTCATCTACGGCAAATCCAACGACAGGTGGGGCGTCGCACAGAATGCCTTGAAATATCTGTCCCTGGACTCCGGCGCGCACGACATCATCCGAGCAGCTCTCCTGAAGAGGCTCGACCCTGAAGACCTCTCCGAGTCCTCCGAGCGATTCCTCGCGGTCCTCTCGCCAAAATCCTGAAGACAGGATTTTGCTCGTCGATTCCGACGCCTTCATCATTCTGGGCGCCTCGGGACTCCTCAAGGCTGCCGGAGAGGTCTTCGGCCTGGACCTGACGAGACTGCGCCGTCTTTTCCCATTGCCCCTCATGCTGGAGAGGGGAAGGCTCGCGCGTAAATATCCTCCCGCCATCCGAGAGAAGGTCAGGTCCTGGTGCTCGGTGGTCGAGCCCATGCGGGAAGCTCCGAGCGCATCGACTCGGCAACGGCTCGTAGGAAAGCCCTATATCGACGATGGGGAGGAGCTCCTCTTCGGGCTTGCCTTCGAGAACGCGGACCACCTGCTGGTCACCAACGACAAGGCGGCACTGCGGGCGCTCTGTTCGGAGCCGGATCTGACCGATGTCTCGAAAGCTCTCTCCGGACGGGTTGCCTGCTTGGAATCGGTCCTCAAAGCGCTGCTCCAGAACCTCGGGGTCAAGGCACTTTCAGAGGCCGTCACTCCCATGCGGCCCCACAACGGCATGCTGAACGCCATCTTTTCCATGGGGACGGAGACCCCTCTGGAGGACTGCATGGCTGGCCTGTCGTCCTATATCGAGCACCTTCGGTCTGAATTGGGATCCGGGTTCCTGCTCGATCCCTCCTGCTCTGTCCAGCACGATCGCGACCGGCTGGCGTAGCGCCCCGCCGACCCTAAACGTGGCTCTGAGGGCTCCTGCGGACTCCTGTTCCTGCTCCTTCTTCTTGAAAAACGAAAAGTTGGATGGCCGGCAGGGATGCCGGCGCTCCCAGGGGCGCTACGCCAATGGGGGCTTCTTCCGCTCGTCCCACCGCCGGTGCATCCAGAGCCACATCTCCGGATGTTTCCGGATGTCCTCCTCGGCGGCCTCCAGATACCGGCGCGTCAAGGCGGCGACGGCCCCCTCCCCTTCCTCCCCTTCTGGCGGCAGGATCGGCGGGCGGACCACGATGCGGTAGCGGCCTCCGGGCTCGGGATAAGCGGCGATGGGCACCACGGCCGCTCCGGTGCGCAGGGACATGCGAGCGAGGACAGGGGTGGTCAGGGCCGGGCGGCCGAAGAAGGTCACGGGGATCCCTTCCCTCTCCTGCACCCTCTGGTCGATCAGGATGCCGACGCGGCCCTTCGCCCGCAGCACCTCGATCATCTTGCGCGCGGCGCCCCGCTTGGGGATGACGGCGTTGCCGAAGCGCTCGCGCAGGGCCCGCAGCTCCTGGTCGAGCCAGGGGTTGTCGGCCGGGCGGACCACGATGTCCATGCGGCCCCGGGTGAGGCCGATCATGGGTGGCACGAGCTCCCAGAAGCCCAGGTGGGCCGAGAGGATGAAGATCCCCTTGCCCCGGCTCTCCGCCTCGTCCAGGTGCTCCCACCCCTCCAGGCTGAACCGGTGGCAGAGCTCGGTGCCATTGAAACGCGTCGAGGAGATGGCGTCGCAGAGGGCAGCCCCGAAGTGGCGGAAGCAGGCCTTGACCAGCCGCCGCCGCTCGGGCTCGGGGATCTCCGGCAGGGCGACGGCCATGTTGCGCAGGGCCACCTCGCGGTGCCGGCGGTCGAGGCGGTGGGCCAGGCTGCCCAGACCGCGGCCGAAGGCGCGGGCGCCCTCGTGGGGCAGGGCGCGCAGGAACCCCTTCAGGGCCAGGTAGAGGCCGTACTCGACACGGTGGCGGACAGGACGGTTCTTCACGATTCGCGGAGTCTACCCACTTCTCCGTCCAGCCAGGACCAGAAGGCCGGCTCGGGCTCGGCGCGGACGGGCAGCTCGGCGATTGCGATGGGGCCGTCCAGGCGGCCGTGGAGCTTGACCCGGTCCTTGGAGGTGGTGAGCACGGCCGCGGCGCCGCTGGTCCGGAAGGCCTCCGTGATCTTCTCCAGGCTCGCCGGGGGATAGGCGTGATGGTCCGGGAAGCGCAGCTCGCCCGCGATCTCGAAGCCGAGCCTGCGGACGGTCTGGGTAAAACCCTCCGGGCGGGCGATGGCGGTGACGAGGAAGACCCGCGTGCCGGCGGGGACCGGCGAGCCGTCCGCGAAGTGAGCCGTCCCCGGGACCGTGCGGCTGGCGAAGCCCGGCCCCATGAAGCCGTGGGGACGGAGGGCCTCGGCCAGGGCGGCTCCCTGACCCTCGGCCTCGGAGGCTCCCGTGAGGATCGCCGCGTGGGCACGGGCCATGGAGGCGAGCGGCTCGCGCAGGCGGCCGGAGGGGAAGAGGCGGCCGCCGCCGAAGGGGTCCGAGGCGGGGAAGGCCACCAGGTCCAGATCGCGGTGGAGCCGCAGGTGCGAGAAACCGTCGTCCAGGAGGAAGAGGTCCGGCGCGGGCTCCAGCCGCCGCAGGGCCTGGAGGCCGGCCTGGTGGCGGTCGGGGCCCACGACCACGGCGACCCCTGGCAACTCGCCGGCCAGGAGCACGGGCTCGTCCCCGGCGACGAGCGGACCCAGGAGCGGCCCCTCGCCCGCGCTCACCACCCGCACGCCCTGGCCCTGGCCGCCGTAGCCTCGCGAGAGGATGCAGACGCGGCCGCCTCGGTCCCGCAGATCCCGCAGATGTTCGGCTATGGCCGCCACCAGGGGCGTCTTGCCGGAGCCACCCCAGTGGAGGTTGCCCACGCTCACGACCAGCCGCGGCAGGCGCCCGGCCCGGTCGCGGTACCACCTCTGCCGCAGGCGGTGGGCGCCGCCGTAGAAGAGCTGCCAGGGGGAGGACGGGGGCGAAGGCGCCCTCATGAAGCATCCTTCTTCATGACGGCGAGCACGGGCTCCAGCATCTCCAGCGTCCGGGCGAGGGCGCCACGGTTCTCCTCCACGAGCCGCAGGGCGCGTCCGCCCACGGCGCGGGCGGCCTCGGGATCGTCAAGCCATTCCCTCCACGCCGCCGCCAGTTCCCCGACGCCGGCCACGCGGCGCCAGGCGGAAGCATCGTCGAAGGCCTCGGCCATCTCGCGGAAGTTGTGCATGGACGGGCCCACCGCGACCGGCACGCCGAAGCGGGCGGCCTCCAGCGGGTTGTGGCCGCCCGTGGGCACCAGGGTGCCGCCGATGAACGCGGCGGCGGCCAGGCGATAGAGTCCCGCCAGATCGCCGAGGCTGTCCAGAAGGACGACCTCGGGCCGTCCCGACTCCGGGAGCGCCGTACGGCGGACGAAGTCGATCTCCCGGGAATGGAGCAGGGCCGCGACCTCGTTCCAGCGCTCGGGGTGGCGGGGAGCGAGGACCAGGAGAGCCCGGCCGAGACCAATCTCGCGGAGGGCGTCGAGCACGGCATCTTCCTCTCCCGCCATGGTGGATCCGGCGAGGAGGATCGGCCGGCCGCCGGCCAGCTTCTCCAGCGCCGCTTCCAGCTCCGGCTTGCGCGGCGGCTCGGGGGACTCGTACTTGAGGTTGCCGGTCACGGTGATGCGCCCGGGCTCGATTCCCAGCGCGGCCAGCCGGTCGCGGTCCTGGGTGCCCTGGACGCCGAAGCGGCCGACCGCCGAGAACAGCGGCCCGAGAAAGGATCGCAGGCGGCGCATCCGCCCGAAGCTGCGGTCGCCAACCCGGCCGTTGACCACGGCGACCGGGATGCCGCGGCGCCGGGCTTCCCGGAGGAGCAGGGGCCAGTAGTCCCCCTCGACCAGCACCAGGGCACGCGGCTCGTGGCGCTCGAAGAACCGCCCCACGGCGAAGCCCAGGTCGAAAGGCAGGTAGGCCACCCCGGCACGGTCTTTCAAGGAGGCTCGCGCCCTCTCCTGGCCGGTGGGGGTGACGGTGGTGACGAGGAGGGGGATCTCCGGCGAAAGGGCTCGCGCCAGGGTGGCCGCGACGCCGGCCTCGCCCACGGACACGGCGTGGAGCCAGAGGGCGCCTCGCCGGGCCTCCGTGCCTTCGGATCGTCCCAATCGTCCCGGCAGGGTGGGCAGGTAATGGCGCCCCCGCCGGACGAGCAGGAAAGGGCCGGCCACGGCCAGGGCGATCCCGGTCGCGAGCTGGTAGAGTCCCCAGAGGATGGTCCGCATGCCGGCCGGCAGTATAATGGCTTGTTTGGAGAGGTGCTGGAGCCACCAGGGCGGGCCTAGACGGTCCGCACGGCCTCCTCCGTATACCACGATGAATATGCTCGAGCTCGTCTATTCCAGCCGCCAATCCCCCCGTCCCTCGTGGGCCGAGGCGTCCGACCGCGATCTCCTGATGGCCGTACGCAAGGGGGAGGAGCCGGCGCTCAACGAGCTGATCGGCCGCAAGACCAAGCCTCTCCTCCAGCTCTGCCAGCGCATCCTGGGCGACGCCGAAGAGGCGCGCGACGTGGTGCAGGTGACCTTCTTCAAGGTCTGGGAGAACCGGGGGAAGTTCGACGACCGGTGGAGCCCCAACACCTGGATCTACCGGATCGCGAGCAATCTGGCCATCGACCACCTGCGGTCCCGCAAGAGCCGCGAGAGGAGCCACGAGCCGGTGCGCCAGCACCTGCGCCAGGTGGCCGACGGACGGGCGTACCGGGACCTCTCGCGCCTGCAGCAGACGGAGGTCTCGATGATCTTCCGCGAGCTGTCGGCCGGCCTGTCGGAAAAACAGCGGATGGTCTTCCTTCTGCGCGAGCTTCGAGGGCCTGTCGTCCCCCGAGGTGGCCGAGATCCTCGGCTGCCGGGAGTCGACGGTGCGCAACCACCTGTTCAACGCGAGAAAGTATCTGCGCCGGGAGCTGCTCCGGCGCTACCCCGAATACGCCGGCGGCTTCGGCCTCGGCGAAGAAGGGGTGGAGGTCTAGTTTTGCTGAGTTGTCCGGACTGGAGCCGCCTCGCGGCGGCACGTAGTGCCCTCGATCGTAATGAGAGCGCGGAGCCCGAGGGCTGGGCCGAGGCCGTGGCGCACTTCGACGCCTGCATCCTCTGCCGCAAGGACGCCCTGAAAGCCGATCCCCTGCTGGTCTTCCGCCGGATGGCCACCGTGGAGATCACCCCGGCCGAAGATTACCTGGAGATCGAGTCGATGCAGCAGGCGGTCGCCGCCATGCGCACGGCCCGGCGGCTGGAGACCCGGGGACGCTTCGCCGGCTGGCGGCGCTGGGCCGCCGCGGCGGTGCTCGCCGGAGTCTCGCTGAGCGTGGGCGGCGATATCGGCCCCAACAGGGCGCCCCAACTGGAGCCGGTGCTCGACGGGATCGACCGGCCCGAGGCACGCGTCTACCAGGTGGGGGACGACGAGTTCTCCGCCGTCATGGTGATCGACGAGAGCTACGAGAGCCTGGATGTCTGACCGGAGATCCGATGCCTCGCTCCGCTCTTTTCGCCGGCTTGCGCGGTGGCCTCACCCCTCTTTCCCCGCTTCGCGGTAAAGTATCGGGCATTCCCGTGTCGCACGTACGCCGCTCCATCGCGAGCTTTCTGCTGATCCTGGCCGTCACCTCCTGCCTTTTGGCCCAGTCCCCCGAGCAGGGACCGGGGCCGAAAGAGGTGGTGCTGCGGGCTTACACGTTCAAGCACCAGCGGGCGAGCGAGGCCCTGGCCCTGGTCTATCCCCTGCTCTCGCCCCGCGGCACGGTCGAGTACCAGCCCCAGGGCAACACGCTGGTGATCCGCGATGTCGACGCGGCGGTCCGGCGGATCATGCCGGTGCTCCGGGAGTTCGACCACCCGGCGCGCCCGTTGCGGCTGGAGGTGATCGTGGTGCGGGCCAGCCGCTCCGAGGTTTCGCCTCCGCTGCCCCGCTCGGACCTGCCCGAGCAGCTCACCAAGCGGCTGCAGAATCTTTTGAAGTATGACGTCTTCGAGACACAGGCGAAGGCCCAGCTCTCAGGAGTCGAGGGCCAGTGGGTGGTCTACGAGCTGGGACCGGAGTTCCGGGTGAGCTTCCGCTTCGGCACCCTGCTGGAGAACCAGCGGGTGAAGCTCTCGAACTTCCGGATCTCCCGGCGGGTGGAGGGCCGGCCCGAGGCCACGCTCCTGCAGGCCAACCTGAACCTCCGGCTCGACCAGACCACGAACCTGGGCCTCGCCAAGAGCGAGGAGAGCCGCGAGGCGCTCATGGTGGTGCTGACGCTGCACGACGGCGACGGCGCCCTCGCCGGACGGCGGTAGCTGAGAAGAGAGATCGAGAAGGAGACGAAGAGAGGCGATGCAGTTCATCTGTCGAATCGGAACGCCGGACGGCCGGGTGCTCGAAGAGGTGTTCACGGCGAGCGACGAGGCCGCCCTGCGCACCGACCTGGGCAAGCGCGGCTACCACCTCTTCGAGGTGAAGCGCCGCGGCATGGCGCGCAAGATCGCGGCGCCGGCCCTGGGTCTGCGCCGGCGCATCCCGGCCCAGGAGTTCGTGGTCTTCAACCAGGAGCTGGCGGCGCTGCTGAAGGCCGGCCTGCCCCTGCTCCAGACCCTGGACCTGATGCTGGAGCGGATGAAGAACCAGCACTTCCGGTCGGTGCTGACGGACATCCGCGACCGGGTCAAGAGCGGCACGGACCTCTCCGAAGCCTTCGCGGCTCACGGCGACCTGTTCCCGCGGCTGTATCCCTCGTCCCTCAAGGCGGGCGAGCGCAGCGGCGAGCTGGAGCAGGTGATCCGCCGCTTCATCCGCTACATGAGGCTGGTGCTCGACGCCCGGCGGCGGGTGGTCTCGGCGCTGGTCTACCCGGCGGTCCTGGTGTGCCTGTCCGTCGCGATGATCGCCATCATGGCCATCTACGTGGTGCCCAAGTTCATGGGCTTCTTCAACGAGCTGGACGCGGATCTGCCGCTCATCACGCAGATCGTGCTCGCGGTCTCCACGTTCGCCAGCTCGAACTGGCCCGTGATCCTGATCGCCCTCGCCGTCGGGGCCGTCGCGCTGCGCACCTGGGGACGTACGGACACGGGGCGGCTGGCCCTCGACCGGCTGAAGCTGCGCGTCCCGTTCCTGGGGCCGGTGCTCCACCGGTTCGCGATGTCGGAATTCTCCCGTTCCCTTTCGACGTTGCTTTCCGGCGGCATCCCGCTCGTCCCGGCGTTCGAGATCGCCGTTTCGTCGGTGGGCAACGCCTACGTGCGGAGCCGGCTGGAGCCGACCATCCAGATGGTGCGGGAAGGCAAGCCCTTCCACGGCGCCCTGGAGACGAGCGAGATCTTCACCGACATGGCGGTCGACATGGTGAAGGTCGGCGAGGCGACCGGCTCGCTCGACGACATGCTGAGCAGCGTCGCGGATTTCCTGGACGAGCAGGTCGAGACCCGGATGGCGCGCCTGCTGTCGCTGGTCGAGCCGATGATGCTGGTGTTCATGGGTATCATCATCGCGATCCTGCTGGTCTCGATCTATCTGCCCATGTTCTCGATGCTCGGTTCGACGAAGTTCTAGCACTCTGCTGGTAGGACCGCCCTGGAGCCTCGGGTCCTGGGGAGGGGGTCCTGTGCAGTCGTTTCAAAGAAGTTTCTGAGGAGTTTTGGCCATGGCAGTCATGAACGGCAGGACAGCGATTCAGGACAAGGAGCTCGAGGCGGAGACCGTCGAGCAGGCGCGGGCGCGCCTGGCGCGGGAGCGCCGGGACGCGGAGACCTTCGCCGCCCGCTACGGCCTCGAGTTCGTGGACATGACCCACTTCCGGATCGACAACGACCTGTTCCGCCGCATTCCGTTCGACCTGATGCTGCGCTACGGCTTCATCCCCGAGGCGCAGCTCGACGGCCGGCTGTCGGTGGTGATGGCGGATCCCTCGGACGTGGTGAAGATCGACGAGCTGGAGCTCCTGCTCGGCCAGCCGGTCGAGGTCAAGGTGGGCGTGCGCTCGGCGATCGAGGAGATCCTCCAGAAGTCGGAGAGCGCCCAGCGCGTGCTCGACGAGGCGTCGGAGGACTTCCGCATCCAGCTCGTCCAGGAGGACGAGGAGGGCGAGGAGATCCTGTCGATCGACCGCATCACGGCCGACACCAGCCCGATCATCAAGCTCGTCGACTCGACCATGTTCAACGCCATCCAGCGCCGGGCCTCCGACATCCACATCGAGACGCGCGAGAGCGAAGTCATCATCAAGTACCGCATCGACGGCGTCCTCTACCAGGCGATGGAGCCGATCGACAAGCGCCATCACCAGACCATCATCAGCCGTATAAAGGTCATGTCGGAGCTGGACATCGCCGAGAAGCGCATCCCCCAGGACGGCCGCTTCAAGCTGCGCCTCAAGGGGAGGACGATCGACTTCCGCGTCTCCATCATGCCGTCGGTCCACGGCGAGGACTGCGTCATCCGAATCCTCGACAAGGAGTCGATGAACAAGGATTTCAAGAACCTGCGGCTCGACATCCTCGGCTTCGACGAGGAGACCATGAGGAAGCTCCGCAAGTTCATCCGCGAGCCCTACGGCATGGTGCTGGTGACCGGGCCCACGGGCTCGGGCAAGACGACGACGCTCTACGCCTGCCTCTCCGAGATCCAGTCCTCGGAGGACAAGATCATCACCATCGAGGACCCCGTCGAGTACCAGCTGAAGGGGATCACCCAGATCCCGGTCAACGAGAAGAAGGGGCTCTCCTTCGCCCGCGGACTGCGCTCCATCCTGCGCCACGACCCGGACAAGGTGATGGTGGGCGAGATCCGCGACCAGGAGACGGCGCAGATCGCCATCCAGTCCGCGCTCACCGGCCACCTGGTGTTCACCACCGTCCACGCCAACAACGTGGTCGACGTGCTCGGCCGGTTCCTGAACATGAACGTGGACCTCTACAACTTCGTCTCGGCGCTCAACTGCGTGCTGGCCCAGCGGCTGGTGCGCAAGATCTGCCCCCACTGCCGGCAGTCCACCAAGCTGTCGGCGCAGCTCCTGGAGGAGAGCGGCCTCGATCCGGCGGTATACTCCGACTTCACCTTCTACGAGGGCAGAGGGTGCATCGAGTGCAACGGCACGGGATTCCACGGCCGCGTCGCCGTCTCCGAGCTGCTCGATCTTTCAGATCACATCCGCGAGCTGATCCTGGACCGCCGGCCGGCCTCGGAGATCAAGCGCGCCGCCAAGGAAGAGGGAATGACCTTTCTGCGCGAGTCGGCGCTCGAGATGGTCTTCCGGGGAGTAACGACTCTGCGTGAGATCAATAAAGTCACCTTCGTGGATTGAGAAGCTCCTGGGCTTCGATCCCGTGCCGGCGCCGCCGCACGTTTTCGCTTTGGATGGCGAACGGCTGCGCTATGGCCAGTTCGTCCGCGACCGCCAGGGCTTCCGCCTGCGCACCTTCCGCGAGGCCACCCTGCCGCGCGACCCGTTCCAGCACGGACCGCTGGGCGGGCCGCCGCGCGATCTGGCGGCGTTCAAGGAGACCGTGGCCGGCCTGGTGAAGTCGATTCCCGGCGGCGTGCGCGACGCCTCGCTCGTGCTGCCCGACACCTGGCTGCGCGTCAACTTCAGCGAGAGCAGCGACCTGCCGAAGACGGCCGACGCCCTGGACGAGGTGCTGCGCTGGAAGCTGCGCCGCCTCGTGCCGTTCCGGGTGGACGACCTGCGGGTGGGGGCCACCGAGGTCTCGCCCCTGCCGGGCCAGCAGGAGCCGCGGCGCCTGCTCCTGGGCTTCGCCGCCGAGCCCCTCCTCGCCCAGGCCGAAGAGGCCTTCTCGGCCGCGGGCGTGCGGCTCGGCCAGGTGACCAACGCGAGCCTGGCGCTGCTCTCGGCCCTGGCCCTGGCCACCCCGGCCCAGACACCACCGGCGAGCTTCCTTCGCGGTGTTCTCGGCCATCGTCCTGGTGGGCGCCGAGGGCTACACCCTGATTTTCGCCCGCGGGAACGAGCCCGTGCTCCACCGCTACAAGGCCTTCAGCGGCAGCCTGTCCGAGGGCTCGCGGACGAGCTTCGTGGCGCGCGACCTGAAGCTCACCCGCAATTTCCTGGACGAGCACTTCCCCGGCTCCCGGCTCGGACCGGTGCTGCTGCTGGCCCCGCCAGAGCTTCGAGCCCTCCTGGCTCGACCGCCTGGAACAGGGGCTCGACACGCCCGCCGCCCCCTTGGACGGCCGGCACCTGCCCCCGCTGCGCGTCGAGGAGGCGGCCGTGCCCGCCTGGCGCGATCTCGCTCCCATGCTGGGTGCGGCCCGGCAGGAGGTGGCATGAGCACCCTGGACCAGACTCCCGGGGGGATGGCCCCACAGGAAGGCACCCTGGGAGGCGAGGAGCCGCCGGCGCCCGTCCCCGCGGCTCCGCGGACGCCTCCCGGCCCGCCGCTCGACCGGGTCGAGCCGCTCAACCTCTCCCACCGGCCGTTCCTCAACAGCCGGCCCGTGGTGCGGGTGTCGCTCCTGCTCCTGCTCCTGGGCCTGGGCCTCCTGATGTGGAACGTCGTCCAGTTCCAGAGGTACCTCTCGGAATCGGCCGACAAGCGCGCCCAGATCGAGAAGGGCGTGCGCGAAATCGCGAGCCAGCAGAAGGTCAACGACGATCTCCAGGGCCGCCTCGCCGCTCTCCCCCTCGGGCAAATGAACCAGCGGGTCGAGTTCCTGAATGAGATGATCGCGGAGCGCACCTTCTCCTGGAGCCTGCTCCTCGACCGCCTGACCGATACGCTGCCCAAAGACGTGCGCCTGGTCCGGCTCACCCCGCGCCTGAGCCGCGACGAGCAGCAGAGACAGCGCAACCGCAGGCGGACGGAGGACGAAGTGCGGCGGGTCCCCCTGGAGATCAGCGCCGAGAGCCGCGGCGATGACAACGCCCACCTGCAGCTCGTAGACAATCTGTTCGCGCATCCGGCTTTCGATGACGCGGATCTCACCCGCCAGGAGCAGGTGGAAGAGACCAATCTGTTGAGGTTCGAGGTGACTGTGCAGTACATCCCGGGCGGAGCGCCCCAGGACATCGAGGAGGTGCCAACCGTCGAGGAGCTGTCCGCTCCCACACCCACACCCGGCCCCCCCACGACTTCTCCTGGAAATAGTGGCGGAGGCCGGCCATGAGGTTCCGCGGCGAGATCTGGCGCCAGCGCCTGTGGATCTGGGTGCCGGCCCTGCTGTTCTTCCTCGCCAACGTCGTGGCGTTCGCCGTCTACACGGTCGGCTACGGCGGCCGCCTCGACGCGCTCGACGACACGCTGGGGGAGCAAAAACAGGCGCTCAACACCCTGAAGACCGAGCAGCGCAAAGCCGAGGCCATGCTCACCCGCGTGCAGACCAACGAGCAGCAGGTCCAGCAGCTCTACGCCGAGCGCCTGTCCACCCGCAGCCTCCGCCTGACCAGCATCACCGCCG
This sequence comes from uncultured Acidobacteriota bacterium, assembly GCA_963832495.1. GTDB lineage: Bacteria > Acidobacteriota > Thermoanaerobaculia > Multivoradales > UBA5704 > DATARR01. The sequence goes on from CAWHUF010000011.1 coordinate 1,117,019, forward strand.
AGGTCCAGTCCATGGCGCAGAAGGCCGGCCTCGTCTACCGGACGATCACCTATCCCGAGAGAGACATCGAGGAGTTCGGCCTGATCCAGCGTTCGTACATCTTCCCCGTGAAGGGCAACTACGCCGAGCTGCGCAAGCTCATCAACCTGATCGAGGCCTCCCGCTCCTTCCTGACGATCGACGAGGTGAGGGTCAGCGGCAATGCCGACAACCCGGAGCTCGACATCTCGCTCGAGATCTCGACCCTGTTCGCCCGGGATGAGGAGGGCGCGTCCTCGCAGATCGATGCCACCGGCACCACCGGTGCCGCCGGCGGGCCGGGAGGGGCGCCGTGAAGGGCAACACCCGGCAGAGAAACCTCCTGATCTTCCTGGGGCTGCTGCTCCTGTTCGTCGCCTGGCGCTATCTCATCGCGCCGGCCCCGGGCGGCGACGCAGAGACTCCTGTCGCCACCGCCCGGCGTACGGGGATCGAGGACGAGGATGGCGGGGGCGGTCCGCTGGCCCGCCGGTCGACCGGCCGGGGGGGCGAGAGCCAGGGCGCCCGGCCGGGAGACCAGGTGGCCGAGCTGCGCGTGGGGGATCTCGACCGGTTGCCGCCCAGCCTGGCGGTCGGGCGCGATCCCTGGCGTTTCGTGGAGCCGCCGCCGCCCCCGCCGCCGAAACCGCCGCCGCCCCCGCCGCCCCCGTCGGCCGAGGAGCTGCAGCGGATGGAAGAGGCGCGCCGGCGCGCCGAGGAGGCGGCCCGGCTGGCCGCCATCGAGGCCGCCAAGCCCAAGCCGGCCGAGTTCACCCTGGAGTACCTGGGCCTCTTCGGTCCCCCGGACAAGCGGATCGCCGTGTTCAGCGACGGCAAGGCGGAGATCATCAAACGGGAAGGAGAGGTCATCGACAACAAGTTCATCGTGGCCCGTATCGGCTACGAGTCCGTGGATATCCGCTTCGTGGGCTTTCCCGACTGGCCCGCCAAGCGAGTAGGCATCAAAAGCCGCTAAGTCGGAGGGAAACCTTGAAGATGCGTGATTTCTTCGTCCGGAAGACGATTCCCATCCTCGCCCTGAGCCTGCTGGCCATGCTCGGGGCATTCGCCGGTTGCACCAGCTATTCGAGCTACCGGCAGGGCGAGATCGCCTCCCAGCGCGGGCACTGGGATGACGCCGTGCTCGCCTACATGAAGGCCGTGGAGGAGGACCCCGCCAACATCAGCTACAAGGCGGCCCTGCTGCGCGCCAGGATCAAGGCGTCCCAGGTCCACTTCGAGAAGGGCCAGGAGTTCGAGAAGGCCGGCGTCGTCGAGCGCGCGCTCGTCGAGTACCAGCAGGCCGTACAGCTCGACCCCACCAACCAGTACGCCAAGGCCCAGCTCGAGCACGTCCACCGCGCCTACATCGCCCAGAAGGGGACGCGCGGCTACGAGACGATCGACCAGCTCAAGGCGAAGACCCGCGGCTCCCGGCCGCAGCCGCCCGTCCTCAACCCGCGCTCGAACCAGCCGATCTCCCTCGAGTTCCCCCAGCAGGTGTCGATCTTCTCGATCTACCGCGCCCTGGGCAAGGCGTTCGGCATCAACATCCTGTTCGATCCCAACCTGCGCGACCAGGAGATCGCCATCGATCTCAAGGACGTCACCGCCCAGGCGGCTCTCGAGACGCTCATGCGCGCGGCCGGCCACTTCTACAAGGTGATGGACGAGCACTCGATCATCATCGCCCAGGACACGCCGCAGAACCGCCGCACCTACGAAGACCTCGTCATCCAGACCTTCTTCCTCTCGAACTCCGAGGTCAAGGACATGCTGACGATCCTGCGCAGCCTGATCGACGCGCGGAAGATCGCCACCAACGAGCAGCTGAACGCCATCATCCTGCGCGACACGGCCGACAAGGTGAAGGTGGCCGAGCGCATCATCGAGGCCAACGACAAGTCCAAGGCCGAGGTGGTCATCGACGTCGAGCTGCTCCAGATCAACACCGGCCGCCTGCGCGACCTGGGCGTCAACCTCTCCAGCTACACCGTCACCCAGTCGCTCGACTTCGGCCAGTCCTCCGCCGGCGGGACCGGCGGCTCCACCACCCCCAGCGGCGTGCGCGTCTCGGACCTCGAGTTCATCAACCAGAGCAACTGGCTCCTGACCATCCCGAACTTCATCTACACCTTCATCAAGAGCAACACCGACGCCCAGCTCCTGGCCAAGCCCCAGCTCCGCATCACCGAGGGCGAGAAGGCGAGCCTGGTCATCGGCGACCGCGTGCCGATCCCGCTCACCACCTTCAACACCCAGAACGCGGGCTCCACGGGCGGCATCATCCCCATCACCTCCTTCCAGTACCAGGACGTCGGCATCCGCATCGACATCGAGCCGCGCGTCCACCACAACCAGGAGGTGACGCTCAAGATCAAGGTCGAGGTGTCGAACGTCAACGGCTCCGTGGCGTCCCCCTCGGGCGACCAGCCGATCATCGGCACCCGCACCATCGACTCGGTGATCCGCCTCCAGGACGGCGAGACGAACTTCCTGGCCGGCCTGATCCGCACCGACGAGAGCAACAACGACCAGGGGGTCCCGGGCCTCTCCGAGATCCCCGTGCTCGGCCGGCTGTTCTCCAAGAAGCGCACCGACGCGCAGCGGACGGACGTCATCCTGACGCTCACGCCGCACATCATCCGCAACGCCGAGATCACCGAGGAGGACCTGGAGCCGATCTGGGTCGGCACCGAGGCCAACATCACCTTCCGCGGCGGCAGCCCGCGCGTCGAGTCCGCCGAGGAAGGGCCGTTCGAGGGCAGCGAGGGGACGCCCGAGGAGATCCAGGACGCGATCCGCCGCCGCCTGCAGCGGCTGCCGCGCGGCCTGCGCCCGGGCGAGAACGAAGGCGAGGTCGTCCTGCCCGAGGAGGGCGAAGCCCCGCCGCCACCGCCGCCGGCCGGGGTGAACCTGGTGCCGACGGCACCGCCGTCCGACATCTTCCGCCAGCCCACCCCGAACCCGGAGGAGCCTCCGCCGCCGGTCGAGGAGGAGCCGCCGTCGGGCCTCGTCTCCCAGGGCTCGGCCTCGGGCACGGCCTCGATCGCCGTGCGGACCGCCTCCCTGGAGGGCGCCGAGCAGCTCAAGGCCGGCACGGTGGCGGCCGCGGCCGTGACCACGGCGGCGGGTCCGGCCGTGCGCCTGTGGCTCATCCCCGGCCGGCTCACCGTGTCGCCGGGCGACACATTCGAGGTGCGGGTGCAGGCCGAGGCCGGCCGCCCGGTCTCCCACCTGCCGCTCTCGCTGTCGTTCGACCCGGCGGTGCTCGCCGTCGAGAAAGTGGACGCCGGCGACTTCCTGGGCGGCGCGGGAGAGGCCCGGGTGATGTCCGACTCCGGCCGGGCCGGCTCCCTGGTGATCGGCGCCAGCCGCCTCGGCCAGGTGCCGGGGGTCAAGGGCACGGGCACGCTGGCCCGCATCACCTTCCGCGCCCTCGCCTCTGGAACGAGCGAGCTGGCCTTCGAGGGCAAGGCGCTCGACGCCGGGCTCAAGCCCCTGGCCGTGCGCACCCGCCCGGCCCTGATCGAGGTCGGGGACGAGCCCCCTGGGGGTCAGGGGAATCCCCAGCAGCCCAACCGGGAAGGTTCGGTCACCGGCACGCGTTGAAGAAAGAGGAGGTCCTGAAACCATGATCCGCCGAAGCTCCATGACGCTCCACCGCCGCTCCCAGGCAGGCTTCACCCTGGCCGAGCTGGTCATCGTGGCCGCCGTGATGGCGCTCCTCGCGCTGGTCACCCTGCCGGTCGCCAAGTTCACCGCCAAGCGCACCCGCGAGGCGGAGCTCCGGCACGCCCTGCGGGACATGCGCTCGGCGGTCGACGAGTACAAGCGCTACAGCGACGCGGGCATGATCCCCGTCGACCTCGGGACCGACGGCTATCCCAAGGAGCTTGAGGTACTGGTCGAAGGCGTGGACCTCGTGGGCCAGATCGACAAGAAGCTCAAGCTGCTGCGCCGGATCCCCATCGACCCCATGACCGGCAAGGACGAGTGGGGCCTGCGCAGCTACCAGGACGACCATGACGCAGACTCCTGGGGCGGCGAAAACGTATACGACGTCTACTCCCTTTCGGAGGGCGTCGGATTGAACGGCGTTCCCTACCGGAAATGGTGAGGGGAGGAGAGAAACTCATGGTCCATCCTCACAACCGGGAACACGGCTTCACGCTCCTCGAGCTGATCGTCGTCGTCGCCATCATCGGCATCCTGGCCACGATCGCCATGCCGGCCCTGAAGAACATCCCGACCCGTACCCGCGAGGCGGTGCTGAAGACCAACCTGCGGACGCTGCGCGACGTCATCGACCAGCACTACGGCGACAAGGGGCGCTACCCCACGAGCCTCGAAGCCCTGGTCGAAGAGGGATATATCCGGAAGATCCCCATCGATCCCATCACCAAGAGCGCTGAGACCTGGGTCCTGGTGCACGAAGAGATCGACCCCGACAAGCCCCCGGCCGAGACCGAGACCTCTGAAGACGGCCAGCCCGGCATCATCGACGTCAAGTCCGGCGCGCCCGGCAACTCCCAGGACGGCACGCCCTACGAGGAGTGGTGATGGGCGCATCACGGACATCGCGGAGATCCTCCGAATCCGGCTACAGCCTGGTCGTCCTGGTCATCGCGGTGACCGTGCTCAACATCATGGTGGCGGCCATGTTGCCGCTGTGGAGCACGGCCATCAAGCGCGAGAAGGAGGAGGAGCTCATCTTCCGCGGCTTCCAGTACGCGGAGGCCATCCGGGTCTTCCACCAGCGCTACCAGAACTACCCCACCAAGCTCGAACAGCTCCTGGAGGTCAAGCCGCGCTGCATCCGCCAGCTCTGGAAGGACCCCATGACTGAAGATGGCAAGTGGGGGCTCATCTTCCAGAACCAGCCCCAGGGACCGCTCCAGGGCCAACTGGACCCGAACCGGGGGCAGGGACAGTCTGGCGACAAGGACGGCCGGAACCGCAACGATGAGGCCGGTGAGGGTGATGAGGATGACGGCGACAGCGGGCCCAAGCTCGGCATCAGCAAGGGCGAGGAGGTCCAGGTCGGGCCGATCATCGGCGTCCGCAGCAAGAGCGGTGAGAAGTCGATGATCCTAATGTTCGGGCGTGAGCGCTACGACGAGTGGGACTTCACCGAGACGAGGTTGCTGGGTAACACGCAGCCGAGGAACGAGGGGGGGTGGGAGTGCCCCCACCGCCCGGCGGGCTCACGTTCTCCACCCGCTGGATTGGCCGTCCCATGCGCGGCGTCGACCAGCAGCCCGCTACCGGCCTTCCCCAGAACGGCAACCTGCCGAACGGCCGTGGGCCTGGACTGGACGGTCCGCAGCCCCCACGCCAGCGGCAGCCTCAGCCTGGGGGAGCGTCCAAGCCCCGCTCATGAAGGTCCGCATCCGGCGGCTCCCCACGGCCCGCGACCTTCCCCTGCCCTCCCATGGCTCGCCCGGCAGCGCCGGGTTCGATCTGCGCGCCGCTCTCCCTGAAGACTCTGAAGAGGTGGTGATCCGCCCCGGCGAGCGCCTGCTGGTGCCGACCGGGCTGGTGCTGGAGATCCCGCCCGGCTGGGAAGGGCAGGTCCGGCCCCGGAGCGGCCTCGCCCTGCGCCACGGCATCGGCATCGTCAACGCGCCCGGTACCATCGACAGCGACTACCGGGGCGAGGTGGCCGTGATCCTGATCAATCTGGGAGAAGCGCCCTTCAGCCTCAAACGCGGCGACCGCATCGCTCAGCTCGTCATCTCCCGCGTCGAGACGGTCGAGTGGGAAGAGGCCGAGACCCTGGAGGAGAGCGGCCGGGGCACCGGCGGGTTCGGTTCGACCGGGCTGGGCTGACCCCCTGACGCAGGCCCAGGCTCGCATAGGATAGGCGGCATGAGAATCCGCCGCCTGCTCCTCTGGGTCCTGCCTGCCTTCCTCTTCGTCTCCTGTCAGAGCACCCCTCCTCCGGCTTCCCAGGCAGCACCTTCCGGGAAGCCGAGCCGCGTCGTCCTGCTGAGCCTCGACGGTGCGGGCGCCGAGGAGCTTCACCGTCTGTACAAGGCCGGATCGCTGAAGGCGGGGGGATTCGCGAGGTTCTTCCGGGAAGGCCAGGTCGCGGATCGCCTCATCCCCGTCAATCCCACCCTCACGGCCGTCAACCACATCAGCCTCGCGACCGGCTATCCGGCGGGCCAGACGGGGATCGTCAGCAACACCTTCCATCCCCATGACTCCGACGACCTTCTCAAGACGGTGAGCGGCTTTGCCGCGCCCATCGAGACCGAGACGCTCTGGGAGGCGGCGGAGCGCCAGGGCAAGCGGGTGGGCGTCACCACCTGGCCGGGCGCGGATGACACCGGCCCGCGGCGGCGGGCCGACTGGGGCATGATCTACGTCAACAACGCGGACCGCCGGGCTGACCTCATCTCCCTGGAGCGCGACCGGTGGCAGCCCTGCGAGATCCCAGGGGACCGGGAGCCACTCGCCCGAGCTGGATACCGAGGTGAAGGTCGATACGCAGACCTTCCGGCTGCTCGCCGTGGACCGCACGAGTGACGGGAAGACGAATTACGACGCTCTCTTCGTGACCCAGGTCCGGGACGAGGGGGGACCGTCCTCCCCGTCCAACCCGCTCGGCGCCGGGGCCTGGGCGGACGTCCCCTGCCGGATCGCTCCCAAGGACGCACAGCCGCGGGAGACAGTCTGCACCGTCAAGATCCTGGAGATCGCGCCCGACCTCTCGCGGATCCGCGTCTACTTTGGCGGCGTCTATCCGCTCCAGGCCTATCCGCCAGAGCTCGACGCGGACCTGGAGCGTCAGGGGCTCGTCTGGCCCGGACCGCCGGACGACCGCCGCCTGAGCGACTCCTGGGCCGGCAAGCCCGGGATCGACCTCCAGACCTGGCTCCAGCAGTCGGACCGCTTCACCCGCTTCTTCGGCGACGGCCTGATCGACGCCGTGAAGCGGCCGGACTGGGACCTGATGATGGGCTACATTCCCGTGATCGACGAGGCGAGGCACCAGCTCACCTTGACGGACCCGCGCCAGACAGGCTTCTCCCCCGCGCGCCGGGACGAATTCGCGGCGGCGCAGCTCCGTGTCTGGCAGGACGTGGACCGCGAGCTCGCCCGCCTGCTGGCCGCCCTCGACCTCAGCACGACGGCGGTCATCGTGGTCAGCGACCACGGCATGACCCCCATCCACACCCAGGTCGATCCCAACGTCCTCCTGTGGCAGAACGGCTTCCTGTCCATGGCCGACGGCAAGATCCAGAAGGAGGGTACCGTGGCCAACGCCGTGGGCTCCGGCGGCATCATCCACGTCTATGCGCCCGGCCGCGCCGACCTCGTTCCCACGCTGCGCACCCTCTTCGAGAGCTGGCTGGTCGAGGGTGAGAAACCGGCCGAGCGCGCGCTCACCCGGCAGGAAGCGGCGGACGCCGAGATCGCCCTCGGCCACCCCAACAGCGGCGATCTGGTCCTCTTCCTCCGCGAGGGCTACAGCGCCCACGGCAACCTGCTGCGCGAGGAGAAGACCTCGGCACCCTCCACCGCCCTCGGAATGCACGGCCACCTCAACTCCCATCCGGACATGCACGCGATCTACATGGCCGTGGGAGCCGGGATCGGGAAGGGGAATCCCGGCACCGTGCGCAATCCCGAGGTGGCCGGCCGGGTGGCGGACCTGCTGGGGATCGAGAAGCCGCGGCCGGCACCGTGACCGCCATCGCCCGCCTCGAATCCTGGTTCGCGGCCCGGGGCTGGTCTCCGTTCGCCTTCCAGCGCGAAGTCTGGGAGGCCTACCTCGCGGGCGAGAGCGGCCTGATCCACGCCGGTACGGGCACGGGCAAGACCTACGCGGCCTGGATGGGTCCGCTCCTCGAATGGATGGAGACCCACGAGCCCGACCCCCGCTTCCGCCGCCGGGCCGCGGCGCCGCCGCTGCGCGTCCTCTGGCTGACGCCGCTCCGCGCCCTGGCGGCTGACACCGAAGCCGCACTCCGGGCGCCGCTACGCGACCTCGGCATCCCCTGGACGCTCGAACGGCGCACGGGCGACACCTCCGCGACCGTGCGCGACCGGCAGCGGGAGAAGCTCCCGACCGCCCTGGTCACCACGCCCGAGAGCCTCTCCGTCCTCCTCTCCCGGCCCGATGCCCGCCACCTCTTCTCCGAGCTCCGGCTGGTGGTGGTGGACGAGTGGCACGAGCTGCTGGGCAACAAGCGCGGCGTGCAGACCGAGCTGGCCCTGGCGCGCCTGCGCCGCTTCCGGCCGGAGCTACGGACCTGGGGCGTCTCGGCCACCCTCGGCAACGTCGATACAGCGCTGTCCGCCCTGCTTGGAACGGGAGACCAGGGCCGTCTCGGCCATCTGGTACGGGGCGCCGCGCCCAAGGAGATCCGGATCGACTCGCTGATCCCGGACACCATCGAGCGCTTCCCCTGGGCCGGCCACCTGGGGCTGCGCCTCCTGCCCCGGGTCGCCGAAGCCATTGAAGAGGGGCGCACGGCCCTCGTCTTCACCAACACCCGCTCCCAGACGGAGATCTGGTACCAGGCCCTGCTCGACGCCCGGCCCGAGTGGGCCGGCGAAATCGCCCTCCACCACGGCTCGCTCGACCGCAAGGTGCGCGACTTCGTGGAGGACGGCCTGCGCGCGGGCACCTTCCGCTGCGTCGTCTGCACGTCGAGCCTGGATCTCGGCGTCGACTTCGCCCCGGTGGACCGCGTCCTCCAGGTGGGAAGCCCCAAGGGGATCGCCCGCCTCGCGCAGCGCGCCGGCCGCAGCGGCCACCGGCCTGGAGCCCCGAGCCGGGTCACCTGCGTGCCCACCAACGCCTTCGAGATGGTGGAGGTGGCCGCCGCCCGCAGAGCCCTGGACGCCGGGCGGATCGAGCCGAGGGCACCCCACGAAAAGCCCCTCGACGTGCTGGCCCAGCACCTCGTGACCATCGCCGCCGGCGGCGGCTTCCGCTCTGATGAGCTGTTCGAGGAGGTCCGCACGGCCTGGGCCTACCGGGACTTGGCGCCGGCTGAATGGGACTGGACTCTCGACTTCGTCACCCGCGGGGGACCGGCCCTCGCCGCCTATCCCGAATACCGGCGGGTGGTGGAACGCGACGGCCTCTACACCATCGCGGACCGCGTCGTGGCACGGCGGCACCGCATGGCCATCGGCACCATCACGAGCGACGCCGCCGTGAGCGTCCAGTACCTCACGGGCGGCCGGCTGGGCACGGTCGAGGAGTCCTTCATCGCCCGCCTGCGGCCCGGAGACCGCTTCATCTTCGCCGGCCGGCTGCTGGAGCTGGAGTCCGTGCGCGACATGACGGCCTACGTCAAGAGAGCCCGTGGCCGGGGAGGTTCCGTGCCCCGCTGGATGGGTGGCCGGCTGCCCCTTTCGACGGCGCTCGCGGCCTCCGTGCGCGAGCGCCTGGAAGAGGCCCGGAACGGCGTCTTCGAGGGGCCGGAAATGGAAGCCGTGCGCCCCCTCCTGGAGCTACAGGCGGCGTGGTCCGCCATCCCCGCGGCCGACGAATTGCTGATCGAGCGGCTCAAGTCGAGGGACGGCCACCACCTCTTCCTCCATCCCTTTGAAGGACGGCTGGTGCACGAGGGGCTGGCAGCCCTCTTCGCGTGGCGGCTCTCGCGCCTCAGGCCGATCACTTTCACACTGTCCGTCAACGACTACGGCATCGAGCTCCTCTCGCCCGACCCGGCGCCCATCGAGGACGCCCTGGCGGCCGGTCTCCTGGAGCCGGGTGACCTGGCGGCCGACATCTTCTCCAGCCTGAACGCGGCGGAGATGGCCCGGCGCCAGTTCCGCGACATCGCCCGCATCGCGGGCCTGCTGTTCCAGGGCTTTCCAGGTCAGAAGAAGGCAGCCCGCCATCTCCAGGCGTCGAGCGGCCTCTTCTACGAGGTTTTCGCCAAGTACGACCCCGGCAACCTCCTGCTCCACCAAGCCCAACACGAGGTCCTGGAGCAACAACTCGAACGGAGCCGCCTCGGCCACGCCCTCGCCCGTCTCTCCCAGGCACGGGTCACGATCCTGGAGATCGCCCGGCCCAGTCCCCTTGCTTTCCCCCTGATGGTGGACCGTCTGCGCGAGGGGAAGCTCAGCTCCGAGAAGCTGGCCGACCGCGTCCGGCGCATGCAGGCCCAGCTCGAAAAGGCGGCGGGATGATCCAGACAGACCTCCAAGGCGAGTCCGTCCGCCTCCTCCCTGAACGCGCCCTGTTCTGGGAGCGGACCGCGACCCTCATCGTGGCCGACGCCCACCTCGGCAAGGCCGCGTCCTTCCGGGCCGCCGCCATCCCCCTGCCGGGAGGCACCACGACGGAGACCCTCTCCCGGATGACCGCGGCGATCGAGAAGACCGGCGCGAGACGTCTCCTCCTCCTGGGAGATTTCTTCCACGCAAAGTCCGGCAGGGCCAGCCGGACGCTCGCGGCCATCTCCTCCTGGAGAGACCGCCACCAGGATCTGGAGATCGTCCTCGTCCGCGGGAATCACGACCGGGGAGCCGGAGACCCGCCCGCGGAATGGGGCTTCTCCTGTTGCGACGAGCCCTGCATCGAGCCCCCCTTCGCCTTCCGGCACCACCCGGCCGAGGAGCCCGGTACATACGTCCTCGCGGGACATATTCATCCCGCGGTGACCCTCGCCGGACTGGCCCGGCAGCGGGAGAAGCTCCCCTGCTTCCTCTTCGGCGACCGGGTGGGACTGCTCCCGGCTTTCGGGGACTTCACAGGCGGGGCGTCAGTCCGGCCGCGGCGGGGAGACCAAGTTTATGCAGTTGCCGGAGACGAGGTCATCCGGATCGCAACTGGATAATCCTGGCACAATTATTGCCCTATCTCCTTGAGTGTAAGGAGGATATGCACCATGGCCCAAGCTACCAAGGAAAGAGTTGTTTATCACGTCGTCCCAAACTCTTCAGGCGAACGCTGGGTCGTCTCTCAGGAGAACGCCGCGTTCCGCCGGGAGTTCGACACCAAGGAAGAAGCCCTCGCATTCGCCAAGGAGCGAGCCAAGAGCGCCGAGCTCGGCCAGATCAAGGTCCACAAACAGGACGGCAACATGGAGTACGAGAACACCTACGGCGAGGACCCACCGGAGTATCCGGGCTAGGGGTGGAGCACCGTTGGGAGCGAACGAGAGACTCGCCGGAGCTTAAACCTCGTTCACCCCCCGGAACGAGAGGCTCGCCCGACCTTAAAGCTCGTTCGCCGGCCGGAACGAGCGTGCCGTGGACCGGAACGAGTCGACTTTTGACCGGAACCAGAGAGCTTGACCGGCCCAAACTCGACTCGCCGGTTGGAACGAGCGGTCCGCCGGCCGGAGCGAGGGACTCGCTCCTGTCAAAAATCGACTCGCCGGCCGGAACGGGTCCCTCGCCGGCCGGAACTGGCCTCCCCCAGGCCGGAACGAACGGCTCGCCGGGGCGAACGAACCGATCTCAGGGCTCGTTTGGCCTCTCACCGGCAATTTCCATCGATAGACAGGCTCCCTCAGGGATCTCGCCGGTCCCCGAGAGGAGCCGGAAACCTGGTCTGGCTGATTCCTCACAGCACCTTCAGAAACATCGCCTTCCCATCCCCTGGAGCATAGAAGTCCGCCAGCTCCGCCGCGAGCTGATAGCCGCACGCGGTATAGAACGCCCGGGTCGGCAGGTACTGCGGCCGGGTCGAGGTCTCCACATAGACGCGGGTGCGGCCGGCGGAGGCCATCCACTCTTCGGAGGCCTGGAGGAGCGCGGCGCCGATCCGTTTCCCCTGGAACTGCGGATGGACCACGATCCAGTAGAGGTCCGCCGAGGCGACGGTGCCGGGGATTGGTCCCCAGCAGGCGTAGCCCGCAACTTGACCCGCGACTTGGCCGTCCGACTCGGCGACCAGAAACCGGTAATGGCTCGACTCCCCGTTCGCCAGCCGGTCGTCCACCAGCTCCAGGGCGACCTCGACTTCCTCGGGATTGAAGAAGTCGGTCGCACGGATCAGGGCCTCGATGGGCTCCCGGTCCTCGGAGACTCAGGCCGCGGCGGATGTGGAGACCGGGAGCCTGATCTGCCATGCGTCCTCCAGAATCCTGCTGATCACATCGCTCGGCTCGAGGCCCGCTTTCGCCGCGGCCGCCATGAACCCGGCGCCGGCGGCAAGGCAGGGATTGGCGTTGACTTCGAGGACGCAGGGATTGCCGTCCGCGTCCAGCCGCACGTCGACCCGGGCGTAGCCCCGCAATCCGCAGATCCTCCAGGCGGCCCTGGCGATCTCGCGGACGCGGCCCAGGAGGACGGCGTCGGCGGGATCCTCGGGGAAATGCCGCACGGTGTGGATGCAGGCGAAGGAGTCCTCCAGCCACTTGGCCTCATAGCCCACGACGCGGGACATGCCCTCGGGGAAGTCCTCGAAGACGATCTCGGCCACGGGCAGCACCTCGCCAGCAAGAATCGAGACGTTGAGCTCGCGGCCCGGCAGGTAGGTCTCGGCGACCACGGCCTGGCCGGGGAAGCGCTCCGCGAGGTCCCTTGCCCGCGCGAGGGCCGCTTGGCGCGTGGCGCAGACGGGATCGCCCTCCAGCCCCACCGAAGCGTCTTCGCAGGCGGGTTTCAGGAGCCACGGCCCGGGGACGCGGTCGAGCAGGTCCGGACGGTCCGGGTCCAGCCGGCCGCCGGGCGCCACCGGCAAACCCTCGGAGGCGAGCAGCGCCCGCGTGCCGAGCTTGTCCGTGGTCGTCCACAGCACGCCCGGCGGCGAGCCGGTGAACGGAATCCCCATCACCTCCAGGGCCGCGGCAGCGTCCGGCTGGACGTGCGGCATCCCGGGAGGCGCTTCCATGAGGTTGAAAACGACCAGCCCAGGATTCGGAACGAGATGGCGCCAGGGCTTCCAATCCGGCACGGGAAGGACCCGATGCGGAATCCCCAAGGCCTCGAGGCCAGCCGCGACCAGCTCCACCTGGGCGAGGACGTCCGAGGTCGAGGGATCGTCCCCCTCGCCCACGGGGTTGTGAAGGATGGCGACTTCCCTCAGCACAGGCCCCACCGGCGGGCCGAAGCCTCCACGATGCGGCCGACGAGCTCGGGGTACGAGATCCCGGCCAGGGTGGACATGATGGGGAGATCCGAGTACGTGGGGTGGATGCCGGGCAGCGGGTTGATCTCCAGGAAATGGGGCTCACCCGCGGAATCGCACCGGAAGTCCACCCGCGCCACGTCGCGGCAGGAGAGGAGGTGGAAGGCCGCCAGCGCCCGCTCGCGCGCCTTCTCCGCCAGCGGCTCGCCGTCCAGGAGCCGGTAGGTGACGCGGTTTTCGAAGTCCTGCTTGTTGATGGCCGTGTAGTCGCCGTCCGTGCCATTGTTGAAGATGACCTCCATCACGCCCACGGCCCGCGCCTCGGCGCCGTTGCCCACGATGCCCACGGTCAGCTCCCGGCCCGGCAGGTAGCTCTCGACGAGCACGGGCTGGCGGAAGGTCCGCAGCAGCTCGGCGATGGCCGGGCGCAGCTCCTCCCGGCTCTCCACCCGCGAACGGCCCGTGACTCCTTTGCTGCTCCCCTCGGCCACGGGCTTGAGGAAGAGGGGAAATCCGAGCTCAAGCCCGTCCGCCTGCTCTTCACATTCGACGATGGCGAACGGCGGCGTGGGCACGCCGCCGTCCCTGACCAATCTCTTTGCGAGCGGCTTGTCGAGCGTCACGGCGCAGGCGAGAGGGTCCGAAAAGGTATACGGTTGATCGAACAGCTCGCAGACGGCCGGCACCTGGGCCTCCCGCGAGCGCCCCTTCACCCCTTCGGCAATATTGAATACGAGATCCCAACGCTCGCCCGCCGCCAGCCGCCGGGCGAGCTCGACGCCGCGGCCCACGCGTTCCACCCGGTGGCCGTTCTCCTCCAGGGCCGCGGCGAGAGAAGCGATGGTCTCTTCCTCGTCGAACTCCATGACGTCCTCGGGCGCGAAGCCCGCCGCCAGGTAATCCGGCTTGAGGTCGTAGCAGAGGCCGATCCGCAACGCTTTCATTTCTACCGCTCTGCGGGATCGACGTACGAATACGTCCTCCCCTCCCAGTTACGGATCTGCCAGACACCGTCCCCATGACCCACGACCGTCTGAGGCTGCATGGGTACCTTGCCTCCGCCGCCCGGCGCATCGATCACATAGGTCGGCACCGCGTAGCCGGTGGTGTGGCCGCGGAGCTGCTCCATCAACGCGAGCCCCGTTTCGACCGAGGTGCGCAAATGGCCGGTGCCCAGCACGGGATCGCACTGGTAGAGGTAGTACGGCCGCACGCGCAGCTTGAGAAGGCCGTGGAAGAGGTCCCGCAGCGTCTCCGCCGAATCGTTCACTCCCTTGAGCAGCACCGTCTGGCAACCGAGCGGAATACCGCCGTCCGCCAACCGGTCACAGGCTTCGGCCACCTCGGGCATCAGCTCTTTGGGATGGCAGAAGTGGAGGGAGAGCCAGACCCGGTGCTTGCGCAGAACGGCCACCAGCTCGGGCGTGATCCGTTGCGGCAGGAAACCCGGGATGCGCGTGCCGATGCGCAGGAATTCGATATGCGGGATCGCCCGCAGCCGGCCCAGCAGCCGGTCCAGCGTGGCGTCCGACATGAGCAGCGGATCGCCGCCCGAAAGCAGCACGTCCCGCACCTCCGTGTGCTCTTCGAGGTAGGCCAGGGCCTCCTCGATCCGGCGGTTCAGGGGCTCGAGCTCGCCCTGGCTCACCAGCCGGCTCCGCGTGCAATACCGGCAATAGGCCGCGCACGTGTCGAGCACGAGGAAGAGAACGCGGTCGGGATAACGATGCACCAGGCCTTCGACGACGCTGGCGCCGTCCTCGCCGCACGGATCGGTCATGTCTCCCCGGCTCACCAGGAGCTCGCTTTCCTGGGGCACCACCTGGAGCCGGATCGGACAATGGGGATCGTGCGGATCGATCAGCGTCGCGAACTGGGGCGTGACGGCCACGGAAAACTTCTCGCTCGCGAGCGAGAGCCCGCGCCGTTCGGACTCGGTCAGATCGAGCAGTTTTTCGAACTGGTCGAGCCGGGTGAAACGGTGGCGCATCTGCCAGCGCCAGTCGTTCCAGTGATCGGGATCGTAGGGCTCGTTCAAGATCGCGCAGATCTCATCGCGCCGCGAAGTCTCGACCGCCACCGAGGCGAATGCCTCTTGCTTCATTTCCAGGCTCCTCCGTTCAAGGGGGGTGGATCGTTTCTCGGGTGAAGGTTTCTTTGGTGAATACACTTCGGGCGTCGCGGCCTGCCAAGGCCGACAACCCACCCGGATCGATCATCCGGCGGGAAAGCCCCGGGGGGCTCCGTTTTCATGATCGGCTAGTACGTCAACCCGTAAGGGGTGACACCGCAACCGGGACTGGTTACGGAAACCTGCGCTGAAGATGGGGACATTGCGGTTTCGAAGGTGATGCCGGTGGCCGACAGCCCGCGCCAGAGGATCAGCGTCGCCGGGCTGTCCACGGTATTTCCATCAACAGGACTGGGTCCATCAACAGGACTGGGAGGTTGGTCGGGAGGTACGTTCGCGTCCACGCTTTTAACGATAGCGGAACTCTCCCCTATGTCAATAGGGATTTCGCAGCTTTTTGCCAGCGGGGTCAGCGCCAGCGAAGCGACCGGCAGAATGGTGTAGCTCGCCAGACGGTGGGCACGCCGCCAGCCGGTCCCGCCACGGGACATGGGTCCACAGCTTCCGGAATTGCGCGTCGCTCCTCTCACGGCCGGATGGCAGTGCAATTCCGGGACCAGCTTTTCTCAGAGTGGGCGCTCCCCGCGAATACCTCCGAAGATGGCGTGGCCCGCCTTCATCCAGAAGACGTCGACGCCCGTGAGGCCCGCCTCTTCCAGCCAGCGGAGCTGGTCGAAAAGCGGCGACGGCCGGTCGATCGGGTCGGGCTCGGTCTCGGCCCAGAGGTTCCAGTGCTGGCGGAGGAACTCCTCGTAAGGACCGAGGTTCCCGGCGAGATCGAGAGAACGGCGGCGCACGGCCTCATCCCAGGCCCGTGCGGCCAGCACGCGGGAGCTGGGCGTCGCGGGCTCGACGAGGTCCGCGATCACCACGGCACCGCTCGGCGCGAGGGCGGCGGCCAAGTCCCGGAACAGCTCGCGCTTGCCGTCTCCATCCAGGTGATGGATGGCGAGCGAGCTGACGAAGGCGTGCACCGGCTCGGGGAAACGCCGCCAGGACCGGTCTGCCAGATCGAACTGCAGAGTGGAGAAGCGGTCACAGTGACCGGCCAGTCTGGCACGGGCCGCCTCCAGCATGGCGGGCGAGAGGTCCAGGGCCAGTATCCGCGCCCGCGGGAAACGGTCGAGGAGCGCCTGGGAGAGCAGCCCTTCGCCGCAGGAGAGCTCCACGAGCAGGCCTTCGCCGGGGTCCGGGATCACGTCCAGGAAGGTCGCGATCTGCTCCTCGCGGTCCGGCACGAAGAAGCGACCGTAGTCGATGAAGTTGCTGCTGTCGGATTCCTGCCAGGCGGGTGTCGGGTTGTCCATACGGTCTCCCTTGAGATCAGCCGGTCATACGCAGGCGATCTGCCAGAGTTTCTTCATAGAATACCCACCCATGAGCGACCACCAGCCCACCATCTTCGACAAGATCCTCTCGGGGGACATCCCCTCCTGGAAGGTGTACGAGGACGACCACGTCTTCGCCTTCCTCGACATCGGCCCGCTCTCGGACGGGCACACGCTGGTTATCCCCAAGGAGCGCAAGGCGCAGCTCCACCAGCTCTCGGACGAGTCGGCCGCCGCCATCGGCCGCGTCCTGCCGCGGCTCTGCCGCGCCGTGATGCGGGCGACCGGCGCGACCGCCTACAACATCCTCCAGAACAACGGCTCGGAGGCCCACCAGGTGGTGATGCACGTGCATTTCCACATCATCCCGAAACTCGGCGAGGACGGGCTCGGCATCGGCTGGCGCGCCAAGAAGCTCTCCGAATCGGCCGCCCGCGATCTCCAGGAGAAGATCCGAAAGGCCTTGGAGGGCTGAGCCCTTGCGCGCCCTCGAGATCCACGGCGGCTTCGGCCTCGAAAACCTCGCCCTCGCCGAGCGGCCCGATCCGCGGCCCGGCCCCGGGCAGGTGCTGGTGCGCCTCCGTGCCGCCTCGCTCAACTTCCGCGACCTGCTGACGGTCGAGGGCAAGTACAACCCCAAACAGAAGCTGCCCCTGATCCCCTGCTCGGACGGCGCGGGCGAGGTGGTGGAGGTGGGCGAGGGCGTGAACCGCGTGCAGCCGGGCGACCGGGTCTGCGGGATCTTTGCCCAGAAGTGGATCTCCGGCGAGCCCACTCGCGAACGGCTGCGCTCGACGCTGGGCGGACCGCTCGACGGCACGCTCGCCGAGCTGGCCGTCTTCGATCAGGAAGGCGTGGTCAAATTCCCCGCTCACCTGTCCTGCGAAGAGGCCTCGACCCTCCCCTGCGCCGCCGTCACGGCCTGGAGCGCCCTGGTGACCGAGGGCGGATTGACAGCGGGCGACACGGTGCTCGTCCAGGGCACCGGGGGTGTCTCCCTCTTCGCCCTCCAACTCGCCAAGGCCCAGGGCGCCCGCGTGATCGCCACCTCCAGCCAGGACCAGAAGCTTGAGAGAGTCCGCCGGATGGGAGCGGACGGCCTGATCAACTACCGGGAGGTGCCCGAGTGGGGGAAGCGGGCCAAGGAGCTGACGGACGGGATCGGCGTCGACAACGTCGTGGAAGTCGGCGGCGCCGGCACGCTCGCGCAGTCCCTCCAGGCCGTGCGCTTCGGCGGCACGGTCAGCCTGATCGGCAACCTCTCAGGGACCAAGACCGAGATCCTCCTGACCCACATCTTCATGCAGAGGATCCGCGTCAACGGCATCCTGGTCGGCCACCGCGAGAGCTTCGAGGCCATGAACCGCGCCATCGCCCTCCACGAGATCCGGCCGGTCATCGACCTCATCTTTTCCCTGGAAGAAGCCCCCGCCGCCTTCGAGCATATGGCGGCGGGGGGACATTTTGGGAAGATTGTGGTGCGGATCTGACCTCTACCGCACCTCGATCGGCCCCACCTCGCCCAGCAGGCCGACCTTCGCCTCCGCCACCTTGCGGCCGAAGGCGGCCACGTCTTCGGCGTAGAGCTTGTTGAAGCCGGCCAGGGCCTCGCGGACGGACCTCTCGGCGTGCTCCACGTAGGTCTTCGTGGTCTCGCTCGGAGCGCTCCAGGTGGAGCCCAGGGCGCGACCCGCCCTCTGGATGTGCGCGGCGGCCGTCTCATCCACCACGATGCCCTTGGTGGTGGGCGGCACGTAGAGGCGACGCTCCACCTCGGACAGCTTCTTCTGGAGATCGCGGGCGGACTGGCGCAGGGCCTTATTTGGAGAGTCCTTGGGACTGTCGCCCGCCTGGCCGGACTGCGCACGCTCTTTATCCCGGGCATCCTGGGCGTCCAGCTTGGCCAGCACGGCTTCGACGTCCTTGCGGGTGGCGCCGATGCGGTTGATGGCGTCGGTCACCGCGTTCTGGAGCTCGCCCACGCGCAGGATGGCCGCCTCGCGGGCCTGCCAGTCGCCGTCCGTGCTCTTGACCTGCGGGTCGGCGAGCACCTGGACCGTCCCCTTGGCTTCCTCCTTGCCGTACTTCACGGTCACCCCATAGTTGCCGGGGGGCACCGGGGGACCGTCGTCCTCCTGGCGCGGCCTGCCGCGGTTGTCCGTGGGCGGCGTGCGGAAGGGATCGCGCGTCAGGTTCCAGACCACCCGGTTGACCCCCAGGGTCACCGGCCGCTTGAAGGTGCGGATCACCTTGCCGGAAGCGTCGGCGATGCGGATCTCGGCCTGCGGCCCCTTGTCGTCCCGGGAACCGCTGTCCGCCGCCGGTTCCGGAGCCGCCGGCGGGTCCTCCTGGCGTGGCGTCGAGCCCGGGGCCGGGGTCTGGGTCTTCGCCCGGGCCTCCGCGCGCTCGGCCTCCTTGCGCTCCCGCTCCTTCTCGCCGTCCGGCAGGGGCAGGCCCGGCGCGTTGAGCGAGAAGGTGATGAAGGCGCCGATGGGACGGTTCTCGCCCTGGAACTCGCCGGCGCCGCCGCCCCGCACGCCGCCGCCCCGCGGAGGACGGACCTGCAGGGTGGGCTGGATGGGATAGACATGGATCGGCTTCGCGAGCGTCTCGGCCGAGATCTCCCGCAGAGGCGTGACGTCGTCGAGCACGTAGATCGCCCGGCCGTGGGTGGCGACCACGAGATCGTGGTCGCGCGGATGGATCACCAGGTCCATCACCGAGGTCGTGGGCACGCCGTGGCGCCAGGGCATCCAGCGCGCGCCGCCGTCGAGCGAGAGGAAGAGCCCGAATTCCGTGCCCAGGAAGAGCAGGTCCCGGTCCTTCGGGTCCTGCTCGATCGCGAGGGCATAGCCCTTGACTTCCTTGGTGGCCAGGCTCTTCCAGGTCTTGCCCCAGTCGTCCGTGCGGTAGACATAGGGCTTGAAGTCCGACCGCCGGTGGTTGTCGAACACCACGAAGGCCGATCCCGCGTCGTGCCTGGACGGCGTGATGTGGGGAATCCAGGTGTTGGCCGGCACGCCGTTGACGTTCTTCTCGACGCTCGTCCAGCTCTTGCCGCCGTCGCGGGTCACGTGGAGCCGGCCGTCGTCCGTGCCCACCCAGATCACGCCCTGCTGGAGGGGGCTCGGGGCGATGGCGATGATGGTGGTGAAGTTCTCCGCGCCCGTGGCGTCCGGCGTCAGGCCGCCGGTCTTCACCTGCTGCTGCCACTCGGGGTTGTCGGTAGTCAGGTCGGGGCTGATCACCGTCCAGCTGTCGCCCCCGTCGGTCGACTTGTGGACGTACTGGCTGCCGTAGTAGACCGTGCCCGGCTCGAAGGGATCGAGGCCGAGCCCGGCGTTCCAGTTGAAGCGCAGCGGCTCGAGGCCGCTCCCCGGCTTCGGTTCCGGCGGCTTGATGGGCTTCATCTCGCGGGTGCGCAGGTTCCAGCGCACCAGCTCGCCGCCCTGGGACATGGAGTAGCCCGTCATCGAGTCCCGCGGGTCCGGCCGCGTGTCGAAGCCGTCGCCGCCGCCCACCGCCACCCAGCTCGCGTTGCGCAGGCCCCCGGTCTCCCAGGTCGCGCTCGGGCCCCGCCACGAGCCGTTGTCCTGCAGGCCGCCGTAGACGTTGTACGGCCGCTCCATGTCCACGGCCACGTGGTAGAACTGGGAGAGCGGCAGCGTGCTCACGAACTGCCACGTCTCGCCCCGGTCGCGGCTGACGCCCAGGCCGCCGTCCTCCGCCGCCACCATGTGGCTGGGGTCCCGGGGGTCGATCCACAGGGCGTGGTAGTCGCCATGGATCTCGCGCGAACGGCCGAGGAGGTCGAAGTTCTTGCCGCTGTCGTCCGAGACCAGCAGCCGGGCCGTCAGGTTGTAGATCCGGTTCGGCCACTGGGGATCGACCTCGATGTCCGCGTAGTAGAAAGGCCGCTCCGCCGTCCGCTGGTCCTCATTGGCCTTCTTCCAGGTGACGCCGCCGTCGTCCGTGCGCAGCAGGGCGCTCTTCTCGGCTTCCACCAGCGCGTAGACGATGTTCGGGTTCGAGCGCGAGATGGCGAGGCCGATCCTCCCCAGGTCCCCCTTGGGCAGGCCGTCCTCCTCCGTGTAGCGCTTCCAGGTCTCGCCGCCGTCATGGGAAACGTAGAGGCCGGAGCCTGGCCCGCCCGAGCGGAAGAACCAGGGCCAGCGCCGGTACTCCCACAGGGCCGCGAACAGCTTGTTGGGATTGCTGGGGTCGGCGATCAGGTCCGCCGCGCCCGTGCGCTCGTCGACGTAGAGCACCTTGCGCCAGGTCTTGCCGCCGTCGACCGTCTTGAAGACGCCGCGCTCGGGGTTCTCCCCCCAGAGCCGCCCCATGGCCGCGACCCAGGCGACGTTCGGGTTGTTGGGATGGAGCACGACCTGGTGGATGCGCTCCGTCTCCTCCAGGCCCAGGTGCTTCCAGGTCTGGCCGCCGTCCAGCGTGCGGTAGACGCCGCCGCCGATGGACACGCTGTTGCGCGGGTTGGCCTCGCCCGTGCCCACCCAGACCACGTCCGGGTTGGACTGGTCGATGGCGAGCGCGCCGATCGAGGCCACGGGCTGGTCGTCGAACACCGGCTTCCAGGTGAGGCCGCCGTTGATGGACTTCCAGACGCCGCCGGCCGCGGCCCCTGCATAGAGGATGTCGGGATTGGACTCGACGGCTTCCACGTCGGCCACGCGGCCGCTCATGGTGGCCGGGCCGATCGGCCGCGCTTCGAGGCCGGCGAGCAGGTCCGGATCGACCGGAGCCGCCGCGTGGACGGTCAGGGGGGCGAGGGCCAAGGGGACGAGGCCCAAAGGAACGAGGACGAACGCCGCCAGCGCGGCAGACCTCAGGAATCGGTGCATGACTCTTCTCCCGGCGATGTACAGGTGAAGGGAGGGAAACGACGACATCAGGCCGCTACATAACGCAGCGCCGATGGGCCGTCAACCGGGAGAATGTAATGAGGATGTAAAACGAGGCCGCCTGGATCGCTCCAGGCGGCCAGCAGGGAGAACAGCACCGGCTAGACGGTGATCGTCGTACCGTCGAACTTGGTGAACGTGAAGCCGTCGAACTTCTCGTTGTAGCAGGACTTCTGGTCGCGCAGGATGCTGATCGCGACCTTCTCGCCCAGCAGCATCGACTCGATGGAGTCCGTGCGCCAGTGCATACCGGCAATGTTGCGGCCGGTGGCCACGTTGGAGGCCAGCTTGTTGAGCTCGCCGCGCACCGTGAGGGTCGGGCCGTGGTAGGGCTCCAGCGACAGGCCGTCCCGCGTGGGCACCACCGGGTTCTCGATCACGTGGGTCTCGTCGAACAGCGCCTTGAGGATGGTCACGCAGGCGCCGGCCACCGAGGCATGGCCCGCCGTGTAGGAGGGGTGCGTCGGGCTACCCTCGGGGAAGGCGATCGGCATCAGGTAGGTGCCGTACTTGTCGTGCACCCGCGAGACCGCTTCCGAATTGAGCAGCCGGTCGTCGAGCACGCCGGGGTAGCGGCCGCTGGTCTTCTGGTGGTGCACCAGGCCGCCGAAGGCTTCCTGGCGCAGCCGCCGGTGGACCTGCCACTTCTTGTGCCAGGAGGCCTTGAGGGTGCGCGTGGCGACCTCGGTCATCAGCGCCGCGAAGTACGGACCGCCGAAGGTGGTGAAGCCGATCTGCGTCTTGCTGTTGCGGTACGGGTCGCCCGGGTTGGTCGGGACGCCGTTGGCGGCCATGATCAGGAAGGCGTTGAAGTAGGCCTGGTGAAGGACGTCGACGTGCACCCACTGCGAGAGGTCGCGGCCGTTGCGGATGTAGCGGCGGACCGGATCGAAGTCGTTGGCGTTGGACTCCACGATGTGGCCGTTCTGCGTGGCCAGCCAGTTGTCGTAGTCCGTCAGGTGATCGGTGTCCGGCAGCAGGGTCCGCATCTTGCGCTCGACGAACTCAGCGCCGTACGGCGTGTCCAGCCACATGAACTGGGAGATGTACGGGCCGATCTTGGCGCCCGGCACCACGTCGCGGAAGAGCGTCTGCGGCGTCACCTTGCCACCAATCCTCGGGCCCTTGAAGTCCGCGCCGAACCCGTTGAGCTCGGCGACGGCCCGCGCCGCGTCCGCGCTGGTGCCGTAGTCGAGGAAGTTGACGTCGAGCAGCAGCTTCATCCAGTAGTGCTCGAGGCCCTCGCTCGCCATCTCGGCCGAGGCGATGGACGGCGGAGCGGGCACCGTGACGGCCATGGCGTCCACGCCCTGGAGGTCGAAGGCCAGGCCGCCCTGCGGGGAGGTCATCTTGTTCGTGCCACCCATGATGACGGCTTCGAAGTCGTCCGGGTCGCCCGTGGTGCAGGCCTTGAACAGGCTGGCGTAGGCCGCCGGCTCCACTTCGCCGAAGGCGTTGTGCGGCAGGCCCTTGTGGTAGCTGCCGATCTTGTTGGCGAAGCGGGCCTCGTCGCCGTTGGTGGCATGCGAGTTCGGCTTGATCTTCACCCAGTAGTCGGCGGTGTCCCTACGGAGCTTCCAGCTGCCGTTGCGCCGCACCCGGCCCGGCCCGTCCGAGGCCGCGGCCTCGCCCAGGAAATCCGGCTCCTCTCCCGCGGCCGCGTGCGCCAGGGGCTCCAGGCCCATTACGCCCGCCGCCACGGTGGCCGCCGCCGCGCCGCCGACGCCGCCGAGGAACTTGCGCCGGCTGAGGCCGGACAGATCCGTTGCGCCTTTCGCCTCCGTACCCTGATCAACACCATGATTTTCTTGACTCGACATCACGACCTCCTGAATCCGTTGAACATTTCCTGGCTCTCTCAGTAGCCAAGCCAGACAAGAACCCTCTTTCGACAGTCCTCCGCCTCCAGGTTCTGGCCCGACCCGGGTGCGGACAGCTCGTTCTTGCCCCCGCCTCGCTACGTGTTCCGCATAATATCCCAGTGCGACCTATTTGGGAAAGCGGGACAGCCGCGGGCACTCGGAGAGACTTTTCAGGATTGGGTAAAGAAAGGCCGTGCCGCACGGCTCCTGGTGGAAGCCGTGCGGCAGGCAATCAGGGGGACAGCTTTAGACGGTGATCTGCGTGCCGTCGAACTTCGTGAACGTGAAGCCGTTGAACTTCTCGTTGTAGCCGGGCCTCTGGTCGCGCAGGATGCTGATGGCGACCTTCTCGCCCAGCAGCATCGACTCGATGGCGTCCGAGCGCCAGTGCACGCCGGCGATGTTACGGCCGGTGGCCACGTTGGAGGCCAGCTTGTTGAGCTCGCCGCCCACCGTGAGCGTGGGGCCGTTGTAGGGCTCCAGCGCCAAGCCGTCGCGCGTCGGGATCACCGGGTGCTCGATCACGTGGGTCTCGTCGAACAGCGCCTTGAGGATCGTCACGCAGGCGCCGGCCACCGTGGCATGGCCCGCCGTGTAGGACGGGTGCGCCGGGCTGCCTTCCGGGAACGCCATCGGCAGCAGGTAGGTGCCGTACTTGTCGTGCACCCGCGAGACCGCCTCGGAATTGAGCAGCCGGTCGTTGAGGACGCCGGGGTACCGGTCCGAGGTGAGCTGGTTGTGCACCAGGCCGCCGTAGGCTTCCGGACGCAGCCGGCGGTTGACCTGCCACTTCTTGTGCCACGTGGCCTTGAGGGCGCGCGTGGAGACCTCGCACAGCAGTGTCGCGAAGTGCGGGGGGCCGAACGTGGTGAAGCCGACCTGCGTCGCGTTGCCGACGTACGGGTTTCCCGGGTTCGGCGGGAAACCGTTGGCGGCCATGATCAGGAGCGCGTTGAAATAGGCCTGGAAGAGGACGTCGATGTGCACCCACTCCGAGAGGTCGCGGCCGGTGCGGATGTAGCGGCGGACCGGGTCGTGGGAGGCGGTCTCCGGGAAGTGCCCGTTCTGGGCGGCCAGCCAGTTGTCGTAGTCGACCAGGTGGTCGGTGTCCGGCAGCAGCGTCCGCTGCTTGCGCTCGACGTACTCGGTGCCGTAGGGCGTGTCCAGCCACATGAACTGGGAGATGTAGGGGCCGATCTTGGCGCCCGGCAGCACGTCGCGGAAGAGCGACTGCGGCGTCACCAGGCCACCGATCCTCGGGCCCTTGTAGGCGGCGCCGAACCCGTTGAGCTCGGCGGCGGCCCGCGCCGCGTCCGCGCTGGTGCCGTAGTCGAGGAAGTTGACGTCGAACAACAGCTTCATCCAGTAGTGCTCGACCATCTCGCTCGCCATCTCGGCCGACGCGATGGCCGGCGGAGCGGGCACCGTGGCAGCCATGGCGTCTATGCCCTGGAGGTCGAAGGCCAGGCCGGCCTGCGGGGAGACCAGCTTGTTCGTCCCGCCCAGGGTGACGGCGTCGAAGTCGTCCGGGTTGCCCGTGACGCAGGCCTTCCGCAGGGTCTCGTAGGCATCGAGGTCGACCTCGCCGAAGGCGTTGTGCGGCAGGCTCTTCGAGAAACTGCCGATCTTGTTGGCGTAGCGCGCTTCGTCACCGTTGGTGGCGTGCCCGGCCGGCTTGACCTTCACCCAGTAGTCGGCGGCGTCCCTGCGCTGCTTCCAGCTGCCGGCGCGCCGGAGCCGGCCCGGAGAGTCCGCGGCGGCGCGGCTCGAAGTCCTCGGCCCCGACGGCCGCGTTCGCTACAGACCCCAGCCCGGTCACACCCGACGCCGCCACGGCGGCCGCGGCAGCGGCCCCGCCGAGGAACTTGCGCCGGCTGACGCCGGACGAATCCACCTCACCATTCACATCCGTAACTTGATTGACGTCATGATTCTGCTGATTCGACATCGTTTTCCTCCTGACTCCGTTGATCGTCCCTGAGACTGGATGACGTTCAACCGGGTACTAGCTAGAAGGTTCTCCCATCCCAGTCCTGGCCCGACTTGGGATGGGGACGCCTTCTACCCGGCTAGGCCGCAATCTGCGTCTACGCTTCTCAGTGCGTGATCCCTATTAAACCGGGACACGCGGACTTTGTCCAGACCCAAAGAGGAATCCAGAGGAAGGAAGAGGCGGCACAGGCCCAAGCCTTGCCCGCCGTGCGGAGTCAGTGGCAGGAACGCTCTACTCGGTCATCCTCATGTCGAACGCCTCATGTCGAACGCGGCGGAGTTATTAGATCGCATAGCGATACATCTCGACTCTACAAGTGTCTCGCCCGTCTGTAAAGGGGACAGGCCTTCCGCGGGAAAATTTCTGCCTCGTCGGGGGCCTGGGGTCATCCACCGGATACATCCGGTGCCGCGGCTTCGTCCGTATCCATCAATCGAGAAATCGCTGAATGCTGTTGACGCGATCTCCTCCTTGCTCTTGGACATCCGGGCACCCGAACCTCGCCCGGACCCG
The DNA here is from genome assembly GCA_963832495.1 of uncultured Acidobacteriota bacterium. Taxonomy (GTDB): domain Bacteria; phylum Acidobacteriota; class Thermoanaerobaculia; order Multivoradales; family UBA5704; genus DATARR01. The sequence continues at coordinate 1,142,837 of CAWHUF010000011.1, forward strand.
CAGAAACCCCCGGTGGCACTGCCCTGCCGCCGGGGGCCACTCCCTCGCTGGCCGCTCCGAACCCGTAGACCGGCCCCTCATCACCCCGGCCCTCTTCTCCCACCGCCCTCCCAACCGCCGAGAGAAGAGGGAGAACAGCAAGGACGCTCCGTCACGTTCCCTTCTCCCCGGTGGGGGGTCGGAGGGCCGGGAGAAGGGCCAGGGATGAGGGGGCTTTTTCAACGGGAGGCGGGGTGCCGGCCGTCCCTCCTCGGCCGGCCGGCACCCCTGGGACTTTGAATCAGTGGCGGATGGCCACGGTGGAAGTCGTCGCGTGACGCTGATCGTGGGCCGGAGCCGTCTGCGGCTGCGCCATGGGCCGCTTCTGGCCACCGAACGCCAGCCTCAGCACCGGCCCCAGGACCTTGGGGTGGAACAGGGCGGCGGGCGACTTCAGCATGTGGTTGACCTCCTGGAAGCGGCGGAAGACCTCCTCGCTCCGGGGGATCAGCTGGATCACCTGCTCGATGTACCAGTGCATGAACTTCACCTTGGCCGTGATCTGGCCGCCCTGCGTCTCGGGCCAGCGCAGGTCCTCGCCCGTGGTGAGCGCCCAGGAGCCGGCCACCAGCTTGGCGAGCCGCTTCTGGAACCGCAGGCGTCTCCACCTGGCCATGCCCCTTGCGCAGGCTGTCGCGCAGCTCCAGCGCGGCGAGGCAGGTGAGCGTCATGCCCAGGGCGTAGACGGGGTTGAAGGAGCAGACCGCGTCGCCCATCGTCACGAAACCCTGCGGCATGCGCGTCAGCTTCTCGTAGTGGCGCAGCCGGTTCGCCGTCTGGCGGTAGCCCCAGATCTTCGACAGGGGCCGCGCGGCCGAGATCGCCCGGTACAGCTCCGGCGACGACAGGCTCTTGGCGAACTTGAGGAAGCCTTCCTCATCCGTCGGCGGATAGTCGTGCATCACCCCGGCAACCGTCACGATCCAGCGGTTCCCCTCGATCGGCTGGATGATGCCGGCCCGCGGCTGGTACGGCGGGCGGTTCAGCACGAACAGGCTCTTCCAGTCCGCCGAGAACCCTTCGACCGGCTCGTAGATCCGCGTGGCGTAGCCCCAGAAGGCGTCCACCACCGTCTCCTCCGGAGCCTCGTAACCCAGGGCCTGCAGCCACTCCGGAGCCTTGGAGCCGCGGCCGCTCACGTCCACCACGAAGTCGGCGTGGAGCGTCGTCTCCTCTCCGGTTTCCGCGGTGCCGCGCCGCCGGATGCGCACGCCCGAGACGCGCTCGCCGCTCTCGTCCAGCACCAGCGCCGACACCTCGCACCCCTCGGCGATCGAGATCTTCGGGTCCTGGAGCAGATGCCGGCGGATCGCCTCTTCCAGCAGGGGCCGGGTGAACGTACAGATCTCGAGGTTGCACGCCACCTTGGGCGACCAGCCCGAGCGGTAGAGGATGCGGAAGTCCTTCCCCTGGTCCAGCATCTGGCTGCCGGCGGCCAGGAGGTCGGGCTTGACGCCGGGGAAGAGCTCCTCGATCGCCATCAGGCCCCGCTTGAGGAAGAAGTGGAGATGGCGGGCCTGGGGCACTCCGGGACGGTTCGCCGTCCCCTCCGGCAGGTGGTCGCGCTCGATCAGGGTGATACGGTCGAAATGATCCGAGAGCACGCGCGCCGCAAGCATGCCCCCGATGCTCCCGCCGACCACGACGGCGTGGCGGCCGGATCCTTCACTTCCTTGCTGCCGATGCTGCGATGAGCTTCGGAACTGCATGGTGTCCCCTCCTTTGGGGTCTGAACCAACTTCTACGGCTTGCCCATGTATTTGTGCATAGGGAATGCCAGATAAGTCGGGTGCTCCTACTGGTGAGTGAGGATTGAAGGAATTTCATTTCGGGCCCTCACCCCCTGGCCCCCTCTCCCGGCCCTCCGCCCACCCGGCCGGGGAGAGGGGGGATCTCGGCGAAGCGGTGGTGCTTGTAGGGTGCGCTGTACGCACCTTCAGCGACGGTCATGGTGCGCACAGCGCACCCTACTCAGCTCCGTCTTCTCAGTCAGGTCTCCCTCCTCTCCCCGGCCGGGCGGGTGGAGGGCTGGGAGAGGAGGGCCGGGGAGGTGAGGGTTCGGATATCCTCCACCCCCGGGAGGTACACCATGCACCTACAAATCCTCGGCAGCTCGGGCGGCTATCCGGCCGCGGGCAATCCCAGCAGCGGTTTTCTCCTGGAGATCGCCGGAGCGAAGATCTGGATGGACGCCGGCCACGGCACGTTCGGCGAGCTCCAGCGGCTGACCGACTTCACCAAAATCGACGCCCTCGTCCTCAGCCACGGCCACGCCGACCACTGCGTCGACACCTTCGGTCTCCACGTGGCCCTCCGCTATGCCCCGCAAGGCGCCCGGGATTCCCGGCTTCCTCTCTACTGTCCGCCGGGGGTCCGCGAGAACCTGGGACAGTTCCTCGGGGCAGGCGGGGTCGAAGAGCTCGGCCGGGCCTTCGACTTCCATACGATCGACGTGGACCGGCCCGCCGAGATCGCGGGCGCGCGCTTCAGCTTCCTGCGGATGGACCACCCCATCCACACTCTGGGAATCCGGATCGAGACCTCCGAAGGGACCCTCACCTACTCCGCCGATACCGGCCCGGAAGCGGACCTCGCCGGATTCGCCAAGGGCAGCGACCTCCTCCTCTGCGAGGCGTGCTACCAGGACAACGCCAAGGGCGCGCCCCTCCACCTGACCGCCCGGCAGGCCGGAGAGACCGCCAGGCGCGCCGGAGCCCGGGAGCTGGCGCTCACCCACATCTGGCCCACCCTCGACCCCAAGGTCTCCCTGGAGGAGGCCCGTGCCGGAGCCGGAGACCTGCCCGTCCGCTGGGCGCGTCCCGGGGAAGAATTCCAGATAGGGAAGGGCTGAACCGGCCCTTGAAGAATTTCCAGAGGGTCAGGAAGGCATTTGTAAGTAGTGCGCCGACCCCATACAAACCGTGACACCCAATTTCGAGGATCTGAAGCGGCCGGGACTGTCAGACAGTGTCAGTGGCGCTGGACAGCAGTGTCCTCGGGACGGGTCGGGTGCTCCTTTTAAGGCTCCACGCAAAAGCCCGCCCCACCGCTGTTTCTTGGGGCAAACAAAAATTCTCACCTGTCTCTGCCAAGAATTGGCACCCCTGGACCCTACCCATCCATGCTCTAATGGGACGTCCTGGAAGGGGTCTCAGGAGGTCACGGGAATGGGTTTTTTTGGAGGTGTCTTCGGTCCGAGCCGCGAGGAGGTGTGGAAGGAGCTGTGCGCCCGGATCGGCGCCGACTTCGTCGAGGGAGGGTTCTGGAAAGGCGACAAGGTCCAGGCCCAGTTCAAGAGCTGGACGATCACGCTCGACACCTACACCGTCTCGACCGGCCACAGCCACCAGACCTTTACCCGCATCCGCGCCCCCTTCGTCAGCCGCGACGAGCTGCGCTTCCGGATCTACCGCAAGACGGCGTTCAGCGAGCTCGGCAAGATGCTGGGCATGCAGGACATCGAGGTGGGCCACTCCGCCCGCTTCGACGAAGACTTCATCATCCAGGGCAACGACGAGTCCAAGATCCGCGCCCTGCTCGCCAGCTCCGAGGTCCGGCGCCTGATCGAGCAGCAGCCCAGGATCCGGCTCGAGCTGCGGGACGATGAAGGCCTCTTCCGCAAGATGTATCCCGAGGGCGTGGACGCGCTCTATTTCCAGGTGCCCGGCGTCATCAAGGACGTGGAGCAGCTCAAGCAGCTCTTCGACCTCTTCACCGAAGTCCTGGAGGAGCTCCACCGGATCGGCTCCGCAAGCGATGAGAAACCGGCAGTATCCCTATGAGGAGACCTATGAGGAGACCTATGAGGAGGAAAACCGCATGCCCTGGATCCAGGTGACCGAAAACGCCAACCGCGCAATCTCCCTGCGCACCGAATCCATCATCGGCCTCGCCCTCCCGGAGCGCCACGGCAGCGGCACCCGTCTCCTCCTCCTCTCCGGCACCAGCCTGGAAGTCACCGAAGAACGCGGCGAGCTCCTCCAGAAGATCAAGGACGCGGAAGGCACCGCCCAGCGCGACCGGCGGGTGGGGTTTCCGGGGGATTGACCCCTCACCCCTGCCCCTCTCCCATCCCTCCACCCGCCCCTGCCAGGGAGAGGGGAAATACATTCCGCTGTCCCCCCCTCCTCTCCCCGGAAGGGGGGTGGAGGGCTGGGAGAGGAGGGCCGGGGAGGTGAGGGCCTGACAGCAGAGTCACGGAAGGGATTGGGATGAGGTCGCCTTGCGCACCCGCTCCACAATCTCCCGAAACCCCACCTCCCCCCGCAGCTCCGCGAGCTCCTCCCTCTTCTCCAGGGCCTCCGCGTCCGCGAACCCCTTGTCCACCGCCACCCGCAGGGCCTCCAGCGCCTTCTTGTGGCCGGCCTTCCCCTTGCGGGCGTGGACCGACGCAATTTCCACCCAGGGATCGGGCCACTCGGGACGGATCTCGGCGCCCACCGACATCATGAAGATGGCGCGGTCGTACTCCTTCTTCTCCAGGAACCTCTGGGGAAGATAGAACATCGTCTGCCCGCTGTAGGTGTTGAGGATGCGCTTCGCGGACAGGCTCTCTTCAGGATCGGCCGACTCCATACGCTTCTTCAGCTCCGGGATCTTGAGCGCCGCCACGATCTGCGCCACCGTCACCGGCTCGTTGCCGGGATTGCTCCGCGCCAGGATGCCGGGCGCGGCGGCGAGGATCTCCTTGTCCCGGCGGTCCCGCTCCTCCCGCTCGCGAAGCGCCTTCTGGCAAGCCGGCGAAGCCGCCAGGGCCGCGGCCTCCTTCTCCGCCTCCGAGACGTCCCGCAGCCCGGCGTAGTCGATCGCCATCGCGGACCAGAGCTGAAGGGCGGCGTCAGGACGGGCCGAGGCCAGCGCCCGCGCCTGCTCGCGGTCCGTGGCCCATTCCCTTTCGATCATTGAGGGGTCCTTCGCCCGTAGCCCCTTCTTCATGGCCTGCACTTCCATCCATCCCACCGCCCGCGTGGCGACCTCCACCGGCGGCCATTCGTGCGTGCCCACGAAACCCTCGACGCGGTGGGGGACGGCGAGAGACGCCAGCGACCGGTCGAGATCCCTCAGCTCGTAATAATTGAAATCGCGGTCGCCATACGTGCCGAAAAAAACGAACGGGTTGTCCTTCTTCGGCGGCGATCCTATGGGGAACCCGGCGCTGGCCCCGATGATCCCGGCGATCGATCCCGGAGCCGTAATCGCGAGAACGCACGCGAAGCGCACCGTGCCCGAATAGCCCGCGGCGTACACCCGCGTCTCGTCAATGGCGAAGCGCGCGTGCGTGTCTGCCCAAAGCGCCCGCATGGCCGTGAAGTTCCCCTCCATCGGCTTATCGCCCCCCACGTCGCTCGCCGTGCTCCAGGAGCTGACCACGATCCAGCCATACGTCTCCGCCGCCTTCTGGAACAGCTCCGCCACCCGCTTGCCCTGCCCCCGCGCGTCGAACGCGTAGAGGATCGGCCACTTGCGCTCCGGCGTGTACGCGGAGGGGAGATAGAGGGCGTAGGCCTGGTCCGGAGCTTCGGCGCAGGCCACTTTTTCGATGAGGGTGCCCCGGGGGAGGTCGGCGGCGAGGGCGGGGGTGGCTAGACTGGCAAGAAGCAACAGGATTAAGGCTTTCATCTGTACCTCGACTGGGAAAAGGTATTGCCGTTCCTCACCCCCGCCCGGGCATAAATGCCCGGGCTAATCGAAAAGAGCCCCCTGAAGGGGACTCAATCTCCTCCATTTTTGGCGTCGGGTTCACCCGGCGCTTTTCACGTAGCCCGGGCATTTATGCCCGGGCGGGGCCTACGCGTACTTCGTCCACTTCCAGATCTCCTGAATCGTCGGCTTCTTCCCATACATCAGGATACCGATCCGATAGATCTTCGAACAGAACCACACCATGAGGATCACGAAGCTGATCGTCAGCGCGTAGGCGAGGGCAATCTGCCAGGCGGGAGGCATCTCGACCGAGATCCGCAGAGGCATCAGCAGTGGCGTAAAGAGCGGGATCAGCGAGAGCACCGTCGCCATCGTCGAGTTCGGATCGTTGATGACCGGATTGATCATCAGCGCCGGCACGATGATGAACATCATGACCACGCCCGCCGTCTGCTGCGCTTCCTGGATGTTGTTGAACGCCGCGCCGATCGCCGCGTAAAGCGTCGCGAAGGCGAAGAACCCCAGGACGAACAGCAGCACGAAATGGATCACCATGCCTATCGTCAGCGTCGGGACGGAGGCCCCCTTGAACATGGCGGCCATCATACCGATCCCCGGCGAGCTGACCACCGTCACCGTGCCGAGCCAGATGGCGAGCTGCGTCAGCCCCAGCAGGCAGATGCCGAGCAGCTTGCCCATCAGCAGCTCGAAGGCCGTCACGGACGAGATCAACACCTCGATCACCCGCGAGCCCTTCTCCTCCAGCACCCCGTTCATCACCTGCTGGCCCCACATGATCATCGAGATGTAGAGCAACATGAACATCCCGATCGCGAAGAGCATCCCCGCGAACCCGCCCTGGGCGTGGCTTCCCTTCTCCGACACTCGCTCCGTCGCCAGCCGGACCGGCTGGATCAGCTCAGTCATCCGCTCCGGATCGATCCCCGCCTGCCGCATCCGCTCCCGCCGCACCACCCAGGAGAGGTCGTCCTCCAGGGCGTCCTGCGTAAAGACGTTCGACACGCTCCGGGCGTGGTACTCGGCGCGCTCGTTCTTGAGCACGCCCGGGCTGATCCACACCCAGGCGTCGATCTTCTTCTCCAGCACCTGCCGGTCGAGGTCGGCCCGCTGGGCCTTCCGGTCCGCTGCCGGCGGCACACTCGTGGCCTTGAACCGCGCCATCTGCGACTCGTCCACCACCACTCCCCGCTCGCTGCCGCCCTTGGGCGGCTTGCCGTCCCGGGCGTTCATCCGCGCCGCAAGGGTCTGGCCGATCCGCCCGGTCTCGTCCACCACCACGAGGGTCTGGCTGGTCTCCGAGCCCTTGAGCAGAAGGATGGGCACGAAGAAGATCCCGAAGGCGAACAGCGGCACGATCAGCGTGCCGATCCAGAACCCCTTCGTCCTCGCCCGCTGCATGTACTCGCGTTTCGTGATGGCCGAAATGTTATCAAGCCGCATCGCGCACCGCCTTCATGAAGATTTGCTCCAGCTCCGGCTCTTCGGAGCGGAACTCGTGGATTTCGAGGAACTCGACCATCCGCCGCAGCGCCTGGGAGCCCGAGGCGTCCGGCCGCAGCAGCAGCTTCGCCATGCCATCGTGAATAACCGCCGTCTCGACTTCCGGCATCTCCTTGAGCCGTTCGAGGTCGCCCGTGGCCACCAGCCGGAAGGAGTTGCCGCTCACCTGGCGCTTGATCTGCTTGAGATCGCCGTCCAGGATGGCGCGTCCGTGCGAGATGAGGCAGATGTGGTCGCACAGCCGCTCGGCCAGCTCCATGCCATGGGTGGAGAGCACCACGCTCTTGCCCTGCGCCCGGTACTCCCCAAGGAGATCCCGGAACAGCTCCTGATTGATGGGATCGAGACCGGAGAACGGCTCGTCCAGGATCAGCAGGTCTGGCTTGTGGATCACCGTGCCGATGAGCTGCACCTTCTGCTGCATGCCCTTCGACAGCTCCTCGACCTTCGACTTGGACCACTTGGCGAGATCGACCCGTTCGAGCCATTGCTCGATCTCGGGCCGGATCTGCGCGGGCTTGAGGCCGCGGATCTCGGCCAGGAAGAGGAGCTGCTCCATCACCGTCATCTTCCGGTACAGCCCCCGCTCCTCGGGCAGATAGCCGATCCGGCGCAGGTCCTCCGGGGTCCTGGGATGGCCGAAGACGAGCACCTCCCCCGAGTCCTGGGGCACGATGTTCATGATCATGCGGATCGAAGTCGTCTTCCCCGCCCCGTTCGGACCCAACAGGCCGAAGATGCTCCCCGCCGGCACGGACATCGAGACGTCCTTTACCGCGACGAAGTCGCCATAGGCCTTGCGGACGTTCCGCAGTTCGAGAATGGGTGTCATGTAGGGTATCCCCTTTAGAGGACGGCCGGGCGGCTGGAGGCCGCGTTGGCCGTCAGCTTAGTGTACGCGAGGGGGGGCGGGAGGTTGCGGGGGAGACCGGGATAACAACATTCGGGGCCTTCAAGGCTCAAGATTACTGCTGCTCAACTAGTGTCAGTTAGTCCAAGCAGCTATACGAGTTTTGCGACAAAGTGCAGTTGGAGCAGCTGATGTTATAAATTCTTGATGAAGTGAGTACAGGGGAAGAACCGACTCCGCCTGCTCACCTAGAGCAACGGTGATAGTTCCAGCACAGCACTTCCTTTGCTCCTTACCTCTAGAAAAGACTTTGGCCAAATGGATTGGCTCTTCGTTTGGAAGATTGGCTGCGCAATGGTCAGAAAGCTGTGTGCATGCGATTCTAGTATTCGGGCTTTCCCTTCTTAAAGCTTCAAGAACTTCTAACCTAGGTGTTCCGTGCTTGCCCCGTCCAATCGAAAAGATGACAAACTCGGGCTTCGCAAGTCTGCAAATTTCTTCAGTGAACCTTACCAAATCTCCGCCCCCTGACCTTCCTCCATGATGGGGAAAGACCAGTATTACTGCCTCTGCAGAGACTGTTCGGCTTATGAGATCATCTAGTCCTACTTCGTCAACATCACCGGGCAAAAGCGCGATGGGGTTCCTCTTAAACATGATTCTAAATACTGCGCTAATGGAGTTCGTTCCTATCCTCCGGCCTTGCCGATCTCAAGATCCTACTCCGCGAGCCACAAGGTACTTTCCTGGACCGACCACCTCTATTCCAGCATCTCCTTGTGTAAGTCGGCTCTCCATACCTGCCGCTATTAGGGGCTGGAAATTGATCTCGCCAAGAGAATCTTTCTCGCTTAGCGCGAAGAGGAGATCATCCCAGATGGCAGATCCCTTTTGAGAGTCCCCATTAAGCCGCACGCTTAAGACGCTGACTTCGACGGCTGACAGCAACGCCACCAATCCTGCAATGTGGTCCTCGTCACTATGCGATATGAGCACAGTGTCAACCCTTGAGATCCCCTCTCGCACTAAAAATTCAAGCAGGGCACTGCCAGGGCCTGTGTCTATCACCGTGACGCTACCGCCACACTCAAGTACTGCACAATTTCCATGGCCGACATCAAGAATCGAAAGCCTCGATCTAGCTCTCACAGATAATTACTCCCAGTATTCGAAGAAAAGTTCTTCTTGGCTTTCGGCGCCAATGTTTACATGCGCGTAAAGCCGGACTCCAGGAGCAATGCGTCTCCTGAAGCGTTCTGGTATTTCATCAGTCCTAAGTCGTATAACTTCGCGAGGATCCCACCCAGGAACTACGACATCGAAGAATCCTTTTATCTGATCAGCGTCGGCAACCCTTACCAGAGTACGCCACGGCCTTCTGCTTGGGCTGAATTCAGATCTGAACTCTCTTAGACAGAATTCAAAACCCTTTGCGATGTTCTCAGGGTTGAGGTCTTCAGGATTAAGTAGCACGGGAATCCTGCGGCGGAATCTCCGTATTTCATGTATTCGCGCCTTCTCCCATCTTGTGCAAAGCACTGCGGGAAAGTTTAGCCTATAGAATGCGGCAACGAGTTCGGCGCCATCGAATACTGCATAGTTGCTTACCCTCAGGTGATGATCGCATATGGCAGCCTCGGACTGCGCCATTGCCTTTATGACAAAATTGTCTAAGTCCCTAATAGGGCCGGCCTCTTGTATGGGCTCTAATTTAAGGTCTTCGACTGAGAACTCGTAGCTATCTCGCACGCTTGGGTCATCATCAATGATCGCTACTCTCTCAATTGAAGTATCGAGAATTTCTAAAGCCATTTTAGGCTCCAAGCACTGGAAGTCGGACCCATATCTCAGCCCCCCCAAGTTTGCCATGCTCTATGGCGTCAACTTCTCCGCCTAAATCTCTTACAGCATCGCGGACAATTGTGAGGCCTAGGCCGGTCCCATTTGGCTGTGTGGTTTCTCCTGGTAGCCAAATATCACGCTTGTCTATGCCGTCTATGCCCGGTCCATTGTCAAGAACGCGAATGGTTGCAAAGCTTCGTTCAACTTCCGTATGCACTTCAATCAATCGCACTTTTGCTTCCGCTCGCTCTAGCGCGGCGAGGCTGTTGTTGAGGAGGTTGGTTATTATGGATTCTAGGGCAGCTTTGCTGCCCCGAAGGTAAGGGTTGCCGGAATACAGCTTCGGCTGGACGACAACATCGCGTCCCTTAAAGAAGGGAGCAAAGGTTTCTAGAACCTCCAAGATAACGGGGTTAATGTCAACGCGCCCGATTCTACGCTTTTCATGCTCAATAAGTCGGAGAGTCGCTGTTCCTAGTACTGCCAAGGAGTTGACCGAACGTTTGATGACTTCGACAGGCCCCATAAGAGAGTTGTCGTATCTGTCGCCTAGCTCCTTTCGTCCGCGTCGCTCAATTGCGGCAATCGAGTTCTTTACGACCTTGATAGGATTCCCGCTTGACTCATGAGCAAATGTAGCGGCAGTGATGCCGGCCGTGCTTAGTGTCCTGTATAGTTGAACCTCTTTTCGGAGGCCTTGTATCTCCCTCTCTCGTGATCTTTCATAGGCAGCAAACGCATTGCTCAGCTCTTGGCGTGCTGCAGCTGGAGCTTTTGCAATGGCCTCTTGAACGCTCTCCCGTTTCCTTATAGTACCTCGATGCGCAGTATCACGCTCTTGCGCCCGCCTCTGCATGGCCGCATCCAGACGGCGTCTTCCCATCCATTCCAGGGCATCCCGTGCGAATTCTCGCAGTTCGGAGAAACTTTCACCTTCAATGAATCCGGATCTATCGGTCTTTTGGTCAAGTATTCCTAATTTATCCGAGACCAAAACACGGCCAATTGATGTATTGGTGGAAGGCCGTTCTTCAGGAATCTGCGCACGCCTCAGATTCATGTCCAGCCAGTCATTGCCAGGATTTCCGTACGGATTAACGCGCAGTCCATTCAAATAAAGGTGCACGCCACCAAAAGTTTTAAGCCACTCACGAACTTCCTGCAATGAGGTCGCTCGTTGGCCAAAGGATTCCTTCGATAGCAGGAAAGCCCAGAGATCAAACTGGGTAGGGGGGCACACGTACTGCGTTCCCTGACGTTTCGCGGCGATCTCTTTGTGCGTAGCCGAAAAAAGATCTTTTCCCTGCCAATCCAGTACTCTAGCTTCTGCGCGTCCATTCTCGTCAAGCGTAGCAATGAGGTGGTAATCTGCGTCTTCGAAGTAACGCTTTCTTACCAAGTATTCAAGATCTGTAAATTCAGGGGCTGCAAGCGTAGGATGAAAGCCGAGAGGGTTATCCCCAAATGGATCTGCCAGAAGAAGCAAGGCTCTGGCCAGCCGTTTTACGTCCATCCTTCCGATGCGATAACGTAGATCAGTAATGACAATCTCTGATCCCGTGGTCTCCCCTTCCTGGCTGGATCGAGTAAGAAGCTCTAGAGGTACCTCTTCGACCAGTCTTGCCTTTGAGTACTTCCCCCAGTCAATTTTTAGGTAATTCTCGGCCGCAGGGTTCGAGGCAGGCCTTGACTTCAGTTCGGCAATAGAACCCATTCTCAATGCTGCCAGCCTACCAAGGCCTTTGCTACCAGCTGGCAATCGCCCGAGCCTTGTGGGACATCGCGGAGATTTATCGGACTCTCCTAGAACTAGCCACTTATCCCGAATATCAGCGACACTCATGCCGTCTCCATTGTCAGAAATCGAGATCATTCCGCCAGGTACATCCGTACCAGCTAACTCGACTCTGCAGTTGATGGCATCGGCATCGTAAGCATTCTTGACTAGTTCAAGAATACCTTGGTCTGGGCTAGGATTAAGCTCTTCGCCGAGTCGCCTTAAGATGGCGGTAGAGAACTGAAGATGTACGGACTCCGCTCCTGCTAAACGAGCCACGGCAACTCTCCTAACGCAGAGACGGTTAAATGGCGACAACAGATCCTGCGATCCAGCCACTCTGTAGTCTTTTTCTCCCGCAAAACATCGATTGCCTTTCTGCAAGATTTGAGAGAACCATCTTTGGGGATGAGAGCGATCAGGTGGTTCTCTACTGCGAATGGTTCGGTGCCTGTAATGATTGTGCCTACGGCACGATGTTTATCGCCTGGCCTTGAGGTCCTTCTTATGGCTACAAATGGCGGTTCGATGGTTGTACCCATGAAGCGCCTCGTCTTAGATGCGTCCTTCAGGACTTTCCAGGGAGGCAAGTCGCGAGAACGGATGAAGGGTCTAAGGGGACCAACTTCTGGGTCGCGATAGTCCACGACTGGCCCAATTCTCACAAAGAATAAATCCTTGAGCCGGCAATGTTCCACATCACTAACTGTATGCCAAGGTATTGTTGGCGCCGATTTGGTGGCTTGCTCATTTACCTCGGCGTCAAGAATAAAGACATCCACGTCCGCAAAATGATCGAACTGGCCGTAGAGTTCTAAGCGATTAAACAAGCATCGAGATTCTATGATCTTGCGCCATTTTTGGTACCGTGATCCGCTGCGAAGTACGTCCGGAAGTATGGCAGTTATGCGAGTTCCTCGCCGTGCGTGGATAACACATCTTTCCATAAACAGAGCGGCGGAGTTGATCTTGCCGGATGACCAGGAGCAATGGCGAGGTGCGTCAATATACGAGAATGGCGGGTTCATTACAATGTGCGTCGCCGCTTTTATAGCGTCGATGTCGTCTAAGCCGGACCCCTGCTGAATGAAGGGGAATTCGCTTTCTGTCTCTATAAGTTCCGCAAGTATGCTGGGCGAAGTAGCTAATGCCGATAGAATGAGGCGAAGGCGAGCGGCAGAAATGAACTGGGAAAAGAGGTCTCGCCCTAATAGCCTTGCCCTCCATAGGTCAAGGGTCTCTCGTGCGCTCGTTCCCTTAGGGAGTTGCTGGGCGCAGGCTATAAGGAGATCCCCTGCGCCGCACGCCGGATCCAATATGACGGATCGATGATCAATAGTGCTCAGGGTCAAGCTTAATGCATAGGTTGCGAGCTTGCTGCCAGTAAAGAAAGCGCCTGCAGAGCGCAGATCCTCTAGCTTGACGAGCCGACGAAGTTGTTGTGCTGGTTGTCCGTTAAGGGCAGCCTCGATTTGTGCTGGTAACCCAAAATTGGAGGTATCCCCGGCTCCTAAAACGAGGGCCTTGAGGTGCTCCACGTATGGTCCAAAGGCGTCCATTCGCTTAACGGGGTCTATCTAAACCTCATGGATAATAGCAGAGGGCGAGAGCAGGATACTGGCAAATTCTACCTGGGCTCATAGAACCAACTAAGCAAGCCAGCCGACATCGGCCCTCCCCGGGAGGGCGGTCGGTCTGTGGTCCCGGGGTTGCGACCTCAAACTGGGCAACTCCCGCCCTTCCAGGATGGATCGCTGGTAGCAGAAGAGAACCACACCAGGATCGCGAGTTATGGGGACGGCGCTCTAGCCCTCAAAGATCTCACCCAGCGAGATCCCCAGCCCAGGCAGCAGCGTCGTCGTCAGGACATCCCCCTCTTCAGCCTTGAGGACAGACCCGCGTCGGTACCCTTCCGCCGTCAGCGTCCAGACCTCAATGCTCTGGCGGTGGGGGTCGACCAGCCAATACTCCCGCACCCCGAAACGCTCGTACGCTTGGCGCTTGACGACGGTGTCGAGACGGCGGGTGGCCTCGGAGAGGATCTCGATGACGAGGTCCGGCGCTCCCTGGACGTTCTTCTCCCGGAGGATGGACTCCCTCTCGTTGGAGATGAACAGCAGGTCGGGTTGAAGGACGTGGTGGGGAGAGAGGACGACGTCGGTCGGAGCGACCAGGAAATGGCCGAGTTGGCGCTCCTCGATGAATCCCCCGACACGGAGGGTGAGGCGAACGACGAGTTTCTGGTGCCGCACGAAGGGGGCGGCGGTCACGAAGAGCTTCTCCGTCGATGATCTCATGGCGCTTCCCGTCATCCGGAAAGAGGGTGTAGTCCTCGTAGGTCAGCTTCGGGGAAGGATCGTGGAGAGCCATGCGGAAAGTCTCCTCTCGCCAACCATCGTAGCACGGCGCCGTGGACGCGGGTTCGTCTCTATCCCAAGTGAAGATACCGAAGTAGCGTCAATAGGGACCATATCATCGGAACAACATCATCGGAACAACGGCCGATCAAGGCGGCGGCTGTGGAGAGGTGGGCCTGCGATGGGCAAGCTCCCGCCATCCCAAGCGGGTGCCCATGGGCCCACCTCGTTAAATAAGGAGGGCCGGCAGGGGCGGTCGCCAGCCGTCCCTGCCGGTCTATCGATTGTCAAAGAGCGCTACTCGTCAGTATCCTGCCCGTTGCGCTTTCATTGCTAAACCTAAGATGTAGATCTTGACGACGAGGCCGGAGATGGTACCTAATGGTCCCTCCTCAGTCAAGGCGCTATGGAGTTGGCCAGAGCTGAGTCGATCTTTGACAACTGAATCCGAGACCCTGCCGCGAGTCGTGCGGTGGGGCTCGGCTCCTGCCCGCGAAGGGAGGCGTCCGGCTTGGGGGTGGCCGCGACCGCGGGCAGGAGCCAGAAACGTCCCGTGGCTCGGCGGGACGTCGACGTGGCGCGCTCCTGCAACGCTACGGAACGCTCTTCCAACGTTCAGGAGCGTTCCGCGGGCCGGGAGGAGCGGTCCTTCTTGTTTCTTCCGTGGTCCATAGCGTTGCGGGAGCATTCCCTGACATTTCAGGAGCGCTCCGTTGCGTTGCAAGAGCGTTCCGCGGTGTTGCTGGAGCATTCCGCAGTGTTTCAGGAGAGTTCCCTGGCGTTTCATAAGTGCTCCGTAGCGTTGCAGGAGCAGTCCCGGGTGCTTCAGGAGCAGTCCGTCAGGCAGGAAGAATGCTCCTCATCGCCGGTCGGACGCCTGATTCCGGCTCTGGAGCGCTTCGTAGCGTTGCAAGGGTGCCTTCGGATGCAGGGAGATCCCTCCGTTGCGTTGCATGGTGGCTCCTTGTGTTGCAAAGGCGGCTCACTGGCGTTGTTTTGCCTCTCCGGGGTTGCAGAAGGCCGACTTGGCGCGTAAACTCAGTATCAGAGTTCCTCTTGGGGGCGATATTCATGACGAGAATCCAGGACAACACCGCGAATCGCGATCCTGGGTGATGGCTCCGATTGACGAACGGGTGAACGCCCCCTCCCGGGTGTCAATGCCACCCCTTGCTTCTGAGGGTTCTTGCGCTGGAGGTTCAATCGGTTGTTGTGGATCGATACGGTATGCCCTTCGAAGAGACGCCCCGCCGTTTGTGGACCCGGAAATTGCCCGGTTGAGGACTGGGGTCGTCTCTACGGACCCGTCGTGCCGAGGTCAACGATGTGGTTGCGGGGGTGCTTCCTCGACCTCCCCGTAAACCTCACCGTCCGCAACGGCAACACCGTTCCGTAGAGACGCCCCGGTCCTTAACCGGGCAATTTCCGGATGCACAAACGGCGGGGCGTCTCCTCGAAGGGCAGACCGTATCGATCGGCCTCGCGCTCTTGAAGACCCCACAACCCGCCCCCCCTCCTCCCCACAGGGAGAGGAGGCCCAGAGCGGCGAGGTCCTCTTTACGGGAAGATCCCCAAATCCTGGTAGCAGATGGCGATCTTGTTGATCGCGTCCACGAAGGCGGCGGTGCGGAGGTCGATCGCGTTGTTGTGGACGGCCCGGATCTCGCGGAGGTTGTGGAAGGCCGTCACCATGGTGTCTTCGAGGCCGGAGCTCACGAGGTCGGCTTCGTCCGCTCCCTGGGAGGCGTCGGCCAGCTCCTGCTCGGAGAAGATGCTGGAGGTCTTCCTCTCCACGGTCTTCAGGATGCGCCGGTAGGCATTTTCTTCGAAGCGCTTCTCCATGCGGCCGAAGCGGACGTGGGAGAGGTTCTTGAGCCACTCGAAGTAGGAGACCACGACGCCGCCCGCGTTGGCATAGTGGTCGGGGATGATGAGCACGCCCGCCTTGTCGAGGGACTCGCTGGCGTCGCTGGTCACGGGTCCGTTCGCGCCTTCGACGATGATCCTGGCTTTGATGCGGGGCGCGTTCTCGGCGGTGATCTGGTTTTCGAGGGCGGCCGGGATCAGGATGTCGCACTCCAGCTCCAGCCCCTCGGACCGGTGCGCCAGGTTGGTGGCGCCGGGGAAGTCGAGGAGGGACTTGGTCTCCAGCCGGTGGGCCATGACCTGCTCGAGGTCGAGGCCGTTGGGGTTGGCGATGGCGCCCTCGTATTCGGTGATGCCGACCAGGATGGCGCCCGCTTCGGTGAGGAACTTGGCGGTGTTGTAGCCGACGTTGCCGAGGCCCTGGATGACGATCCGCTTGCCGGCGAGGCCGGGGGCGAGGCCGAGGGCCTTCATGTCCTCGGCCACGCCGCAGACCTCGCGGGTGACGAAGGCGAGCCCGCGGCCGGTGGCTTCGGCCCGGCCCCGGATGCCGCCCTGGGCAAGGGGTTTGCCGGTGACGCAGGCCATCCCGTCGAGCTTGTCGGGCGCCAGGGCTGTGAAGGTGTCGACGATCCAGGCCATTTCGCGGGCGCCGGTGCCGAAGTCGGGGGCCGGCACGTCGATGCCCGCGCCGATGAAGTTCTTCTTGACCAGCTCGAAGGTGTAGCGCCGGGTGATGCGCTCCAGCTCGTCTTTGCTGTAGGCCTTGGCGTCGATCCGGATGCCGCCCTTGGCGCCGCCGAAGGGGACGTCCACCACGGCGCACTTGTAGGTCATGAGCGCGGCGAGCGCCATCACCTCGTCTTCGTTGACCCCGAGGCTGTAGCGGATGCCGCCCTTGGTGGGCAGCTTGTGGTGGCTGTGCTCCGCCCGCCAGGCGTGGATCACCTCGATGGTGCCGTCGTCCTTCTCCAAGGGGAAGGTGAAGTGGTAGACGCTGTTGCAGGTCTTGATGATCTGGAGGAGGCCGGGGTGGTGCTTGGTGAGGCCGGCCGCCCGGTCGAAGTTCCGGTTGACCTGCTCGAAGAAACTCACGCCTTGGTTTGACATGCGGATTTGGCTTCCTTGGGGTGGGTTGCCCGTATTCCTATTGAATGCTGGGGGCGACCGGAGTGATAGCATTCTTGTCCGGCCTGCCGCAACCCCCGGCCGGGTTTTTTTGCCGCAGTGTCATGCAAAACCGTCCTCTCGCCTGAGCTGACCTCCGAACTGACCTCCAAATAATGCTGATCGCCCTGGGCATCGCCGCCGCCGTGTTCCTGGTGCTGCTGCTCGTGCGCCAACTCGTCTGCAGCCTTCTGGGCAAGGTTGCGGGGCGGACGGAGACGGGGGTGGACAACTTCATCGTGGCCCTGGCGCGGCAGTCGCGTCCGCTGCTCCTGGCCATCCTTTCCCTCTACGCGGGGACCTTCTATCTGCCGCTGCCCCCGGGGCAGGCGCTGACGGCCGAGGCGGTGGCGGCGATCGCCCTCTATCTTCAGCTCGCGCTGTGGGCCTCGGTGGGGATCGACTTCTGGCTCGACCGCCAGCGGCGGCGCCTGGAGCACGACGCCACGTCGGTGGCCCTGGGCGGGATACTCCGGTTTGCCTCGAAGCTCGTCCTCTGGTCGGTCCTGCTGCTGATGGCGCTGGACAACCTGGGGGTGGATGTGACAGCCCTGGTCGCGGGCCTGGGGATCGGCGGCGTGGCCGTGGCGCTGGCCCTCCAGAACGTGCTCGGGGACCTGCTGGCCTCGCTCTCGATCGTGCTCGACAAGCCGTTCGTGCTCGGCGACACGATCTCGATAGACGACCTGACAGGCAAGGTGGAGCATCTCGGCATGAAGACCACGCGGCTGCGGAGCGTGGGCGGCGAGCAGCTCATCCTCTCGAACGGCGAGCTGCTGAAGAGCCGCATCCGCAACTGGACGCGCCTGACGGAGCGCCGGGTGGTCCTGACCTTCGGCGTGGCCCAGGAGACCCCGGCGGACGCCATCGAGCGCATCCCCGCTATGGCCCGAGAGCTGATCGAAGGGCAGGACCTCACCCGCTTCGACCGCGCCCACTTCAAGGGCTTCGGGGCCACGTCGCTGGATTTTGAAGTGGTGTATTGGATTTTGACGCCGGAGTACAACGCGTTCATGGACCGTCAGCAGGCGGTCAACCTGGGACTGCTGCGGGCGCTGGAGGGGGCGGAGGTCCAGCTGGCTTCTCCGGCGCCTCGGATGGTGGTCGGGCCCTCACCTCCCCGGCCCCCCTCTCCCAGCCCTCCACCCGCCGGCCGGGGAGAGGAGGGAGAAAAACAACGATGAAGCTTCAGATTTGTTCCCCTCTCCCCGGCAGGGGTGGGCGGAGGGCCGGGAGAGGGGCAGGGGTGAGGGTCCGAAACTTCCGGTTGAATTCCCCGTAAAGCCTCACCGGGAGAGACTTTGTCTTGGAAAGGAGATTTTGTGCGTAAATTGATCTGGATGGCGGCCGCCCTGCTGCTCCTGCCGGCGCTGGCCCTGTCGCAATCACAGCAGGGCGACACCCGCCTCCTGCGCTACCCCGACATTCATGGCGACTCGATCGCCTTCTCTTACGGCGGCGATATCTGGCTCGCCAGCACCAGCGGCGGGTCGGCCCGGCGCCTGACCTCGGACCGGGGCGAGGAGCTGTTCCCCAAGCTCTCGCCGGATGGCCGGTGGATCGCCTTCACGGGCCAGGCCCTGGGCAGCCGCCAGGTGTTCGTGATCGGCGTCGAAGGGGGCACGCCCCGGCAGCTCACGTTCCGCAACGACGTGGGCCGGATCCCGCCCCGCGGCGGCTATGACAACCAGGTGATCGACTGGACGCCGGACGGCAAGCAAGTGGTCTTCCTGGCCCACCGGGTGCCCTGGAGCAACCGCATCGGCCGGCCCCACATGGTGCCCGCGGCCGGGGGCATGGAGAAGCCCATGCCGATCCGGGAGAAGCTCGACGGGCACTCTGTCGCCGGATGGCAACCGCTTCGCCTTCGCGCCGGTGATGAACGAATACCGCACCTGGAAGCGCTACTACGGCGGCCGGGCGTCGGACGTGTGGATCTACGATCTGAAGAGCGGCTCGGCCGAGAAGATCACGAACGAACCATCCATCGACCAGCAGCCGGTCTGGGTGGGCAACGACGTCTACTTCGCCTCCAACCGGGACGGGATCATCAACTTGTTCCGGCACGATGCAGGAGCGAAAACCGCTCGCAAGGTGACGAGCCACGACGTCTTCGACGTGCTCTGGCCGAGCAGCGACGGGCGCCGCATCGTGTACGAGAACGGCGGCTGGATCTATCTCTTCGATCCGGCGAGCGGGAAGACGGACAAGGTCTCGGTCCGCGTGGAGGGGGACCTGCCCCACACGCTGCCCTACTTCAAGAACGTCACCGAGGACGTGGACGCCATGGCCGTCTCGCCCACGGGCAAGCGGACCCTGCTGACGGCGCGCGGCGACGTGTTCAGCGTGCCGGGCGAGAAGGGGGAGATCCGCAACCTCACCAATTCCCCCGGCGTGCGCGAGATGGCCGCCACCTGGTCGCCCGACGGCCGCTGGGTGGCCTACCTCTCGGACCGTACGGGCGAGTACGAGATCTGGGTGCGGCCGGGCGGCGGCTCGGGCGAGGAGCGGCGGGTCACCAAGGACGGCAAGATCTGGCGCTACTTCCCTCTCTGGTCGCCCGACTCGAAGAAGATCGCCTTCAGCGACAAGGACCGCAAGCTCCAGTGGGTGGACGTGGCGTCCGGCAAGGTCACGGTGGCCGACCAGTCCCAGCAGGGGGACATCACGGATTACAAGTGGTCGCCCGACAGCCGGTATCTGGCCTACACCAAGGCGGGCACGAACCAGTTCCCTTCGATCTGGATCTACGCGCTCGACGAGGGCAAGGCCCGGCAGCTCACGAGCGACCTGACGATCGAAGCGGAGCCCACGTGGTCGCCCGACGGGCGGTATCTCTATTTCCTGTCGAACCGCGACTACAACCTGACGTTCAGCGGCTTCGAGTTCGACTACGTCTACACCAACCCCACACGGGTCTACGTGGGCGTGCTCTCGAAGCAGGGGCCGGCCCTGTTCCTGCCCGAGAGCGACGAGGAGGAGCCGGCCAAGGAAACGCCGCCGTCCAGTGGGATCTGGGATGTTCAGGATGACGCCAAGAAGACGGCGAAGCAGGCGGGTCCGGACGACGTGGCCGCCGAGGGCAAGGGCGACGCCGTGAAGAAGTCGCCCGTGCGGGTGAAGGTGGATTTCGAGGGCTTCGAGGAGCGGGTGCGGGCCCTTCCCAGCCCGGCCGGCAACTATCAGGACCTCAGGGCCGGCAACGACGCCGTGTTCTACCGGTTCGCCCCCGGCCAGGGTCCCCAGGCGCTCAAGATGTACGACCTGAAGAAGCGCGAGGAGGGCACGGTGGTAGACCGGGTCGCGGGCTATGAGCTGTCCGCGGACGGCAAGAAGATCCTCTACCGCCAGGGCCAGGACGTGTATGGCGTCATCGACGCCCGGGCCGGCCAGAAGGGCGGCGACGGCAAGCTCGACCTCGCGAACCTGCAGATGCGGATCGAGCCCCGCGCCGAGTGGAACCAGATGTACACCGACGCCTGGCGCTCGTTCCGCGACTGGTTCTACGACCCTGCCATCCACGGCATGGACTGGAACGCCCTGCGGGCCCGCTACGGCGAGATGCTGCCGTCCGTCGCCACCCGCTCGGACCTGGACTTCATCCTGGGCGAGCTGGGCGGCGAGGTCTCCGCCGGCCACGTCTACGTGGAGGTGGGCAACGCGCCCGGCCAGGAGAGGGTGGAAGGGGGCCTGCTGGGGGCCGAGATCGAGGCCGACCCTTCAGGCTACTTCCGCGTTTCCCACATCTTCCCGGGCGAGAACTGGCACGATGATTTCCGCTCGCCGCTGACCGAGCCCGGCGTGCACGTGGAGGAGGGCGAGTACATCCTCGCGGTGGACGGCCAGCCCACCAACAAGGTGGACAACTTCTACCGCCTGATGGAGAACAAGGCCAACCGGGTGGTCACGCTTCTGGTCAACGGCAAGCCGGACCTCAAGGGCGCGCGGGAGGAGCGGGTGCGGCCGGTGGACAACGACCAGAACCTGCGCTACCTGGACTGGGTGCTCGCCACCCGGGCCAAGGTCGAGAAGGCCTCGGGCGGCCGCATCGGCTACATCCACCTGCCGAACACGGCGGTGGAGGGCAACCGCGAGCTGTTCAAGTACTTCTACCCCATGGCCAACAAGGACGCGCTGATCCTGGACGACCGCTACAACGGCGGCGGCTTCATCCCCGACCGGATGATCGCCCTGCTCAGCCGTCCGCTGCTCAGCTACTGGGTGACCCGCGACGGCCAGCCGAACAGCACGCCGTCCTTCGTCAACACGGGTCCGAAGGTGACGCTGATCAACGGCCAGGCGGGCTCGGGCGGCGACGCCTTCCCGTACTTCTTCAAGAAGATGGGCCTGGGTCCGCTGATCGGCACCCGCACCTGGGGCGGCCTGATCGGCCTCTCCGGCAGCCCGAACCTGGTGGACGGCGGCCTGCTCAGCGTACCCACCTTCCGCTTCCTGACGGTCGAGGGGCAGTGGGGGGTGGAGGCCGAGGGAGTCGCGCCGGACATCGAGGTCGAGGACCGTCCCGACGCGCTGGCCAAGGGCCAGGATCCCACGCTCGAAAAGGGCATCGAGGTCCTGATGGCGGAGCTCAAGAAGAGCACGCCCAAGAAGGTGACGGTGCCGCCCGTACCCACGGGTGGCAAGCCGCGGTAGGGGGCGAATCAAGGACGCCAGGGACGCCATTCATCGCGCGGCCTTGGCGTCCTTGGCGTCCTTGATTTCACCGGGCGCCGGTGCCCGCCGCCGCATCGCGGCTTTCAGCCAGAGCAGGCCGACCCCCAGGAACGGCAGCAGATAGATCAGAGACGCCCACGGCCCCAGCGTGCCGTCCGGCGTCGCTTCGACCTGGGTGGCCATCTCGCCGCCGCCTTCCGCGCCGTCGAGGAGGACGCGGACGCGCCACATCTCCGCCCGGTCGAGCGGCGCCTCGACGTAGTAGCGCGCGCCGTGGCGCACTTTCTGGGGCTCGGCCTCGTAGACCGCTTCCGCGAGACGCTTCGAGACGGGCTGGAGGCCGATCCGAATACGCGTCTTCGCGGGCAGGGATTTGCCTTCCAGGATGACAAAAAAAATCCCCGTCCCTACGTCCGGATCGGTCCAGACCGAGGCCACGTAGGGGCCGGCCTTCTGATCGACCAGGATGGGGAACGGCGGACCCTCGTGGGCATAGACAGCGGTAGTCCAGAGTAGGAGGGCGAAGAAAGAAAAGGTTTTCTTCATCTTCAGCCACCGAGGAACGTGCCGCGCATCTCCATGGGCTGCGAGAGGAGCCACAGGGCGGCGCCCCAGAGGAGGACGGAAAGGCCGGCCCAGGGGAGGAACGTCCGCGTCGCCCGGGCCGGGTACTCCCGCTCCGCGATGCGGAAGGCGGCGAGGAGCGAGCCCAGCAATCCCAGGCTCAGGAAGCCGATCTCCAGGGGATTGACGGCCTGTTCGGAGAGCCCGCCCCACGTCCAGTCCGGAGCGGCTCCGAGCATCTTCTGAACGACCGGCACGAACGTCCAGAATCCCGTGAGCAGGTGGAAGCTGTAGTGCGCCAGCCAGATCCCGAAACCGATCGGGACCAGCGAGTAGGCGAAGCGCGTCGCGATCGGCAACAACGGTTGATGTCTGCCGGGTGTACTCCCGGCCCGGCGCGTCAGCCAGGCCGCGAGGCCCATCAACAGAACGGGCTCAATGACCAGGAGCAGAAAGAAGAGGACGCCGAGGACGGGCGCTTCCCAGGTGGTCCCCATCCGCTCCGCGAGCCAGGACTGCACGGTGTAGATCGGGCTCACCATGCCGAACGCGTTCAGCAGGGCGCCGAAGGTGAAGACGAGAATCAACGCCGCGAGGTCCTTGCGCTTCGAGAAGAACCCGATGCCGGAGCGCGGGGCGTCGCTCCACAGCTCGCTCCCGGGCAGCCGGGTCGAGATCGCCACGTTGTCGTGCGGGCAGGCGTGGACGCAGTCGAGGCAGAACGTGCAGTCCATGTTGCCCCGCTTGCGCGGCTGGAAGAGCGCCAGCTCGCAGCCCTGCTGGTGATCGCGGTCATTGCCCCGGATGCAGTCGAGCGTCGTGCAGCGGGCGCAGACGTCCGGCTCGCGCACCTGGACTTCCAGCGGCGAGAGCGTCGAGGCCACGAAGTTGAACTGGCCCACGGGGCAGACCCACTTGCAGAACGACGCCTTTTCGAACAGGCCGTCCACCACCAGGGCCCCGGCGAAGTAGCCGAGGATCAGCGCGGACGTCCACGCGGGCGAGCCCCACAGGTCGAACAGCTCGTAGGCGAAGAGCACGGCGACGAAGAGGCCGGCCGACAGCCACTTGCTCCGCAGCCGTTTCGGCCAGCGCCGCACGGGCTTGAAGAAGCGCCGGGCGATGGCGCGGGGCAGCATGAAGGGACAGGCCATGCAGAACAGGTTGCCGGCCGCGAGGAGAACCAGCACGAGGGCGCCCCGGTAGTGCACCCACGTGAAGAGGGTCGAGAGGTTCCTGGGCGCGAGCTGAGGCCCCAGGAAGCCGTGGACGATCATCACGGCCGCCAGGGCGAAGAGCGGGATCTGCATCGCCGTCCGCGCGTGGCGCCAGCGCAGGAAGCGGCCCAGGACGGGCCAGCGGAGCAGGTCCGTTCCGCTCACGATCCTTCTGGATGGGGCCGGACCCCCGGAAGCTCGAATTGCCGTTCGAAGGTGCGGCCGTCACGGAGCCGGGCGTCGACCGAGATCACCCAGTCGCCCCCCATGGTCAGCTCGACCGGCGCCTCGTACCGGCCCGGAGCCACCTCGCGGGCGGTGCTGAAGACGGGTTTCATTCCGGGGTGAGTCATGTCGCCTTCGATCCGCACCTCGGCGCCGGGCAGGGGCTGGCCGGAGCTGCGGTCGGTCAACGTCAATGCCAGCAGGACCGGACCCGCCGTGGGCGGCTGGGGCGTCACGGACCAGTCCATCGCGATGGTAGCGGATTCATCGGTCGCCGGCTGGCAGCCTGCCCCGAACAGGGGGACGATCCAGCAGACTGCCAGCCCGGCGAAAGCGCGCCTCAAGCCGCCATGGCCACGCGCGGCTGGACGGCGCAGGTGCATCGCATGTGGACCACTTCTCCCTTGGGCGGGAACATGTGGTAGTACATGGCGACCATCATCGGGATGAAGACAATGGTGTTGTAGATCAGGTGCAGCTCCACCCGCGGAATCCAGAGCTGGGCGATGCTCGTGGGCACCGGCGAGCCGAACAGGTTCTGCGCGGCGATGGCCTGCCACTGGAGCAGCCCATGCTCGATGTGGTGCCAGAACTGGATGCCCAGGGCGATCGTCCACCACGTCCGCGACGTGCCGACGAACCCGGAGCGTAGAATCCAGAGGCCGGCCAGCATGACCAGCGCATAGCCGTAGTGGAGCACCTCGGACTTGACCAGCCAGGGGTACCACAACCCCAGCACGCCGCGCGCCGCCGGCGTCTGCCAGCCGAGCGCGTAGATCTGGAACGCCTGCGCCAGGTGCTCGGCCCAGTGGGCCAGCACAATGGCCATGAAGACGTGAAGAGAACGTTCGTGCCAAGGCCCGTTCAGGCGCTCCACAAGACTGGATTTCTGGTCCATGCCGACTCCTTTCCTCGGGCGTGCTCGACACCCTCTCTATTAGCAGGTGTCGAAATGAGGCCAAAGCGAGCCTAGGATTCGCCGGGATCCCCCGGATGATAAGACCGCTCCAGGTTGGCCCGGATCTCCTCCAGCGTGAACCACGCGGGCTTGAATTCGCCCCGGGCGTAGAGCTGGCCCTGATCGAAGAAGTGGGGCGAGGCGGGGTTGCCGCTCTGCCCGAAGTAGACGATCGAGCGCGCCTTCACCTGGGGACCGAATTCGACCACGCTCACGTAAGAGTTGCCGTACCGGCCGTAGTGCCGCTTCGCCTCTCCCCTTGTATTATAGAAGTTGAACACGATGCCAAGCCAGCCCGGCCCGCCAGCGATGGGGAGGCTCGGCCGCGCGTCGCTGAACGGCTCGCCGCCGCTCCAGTGCGTCCGTTGCAGGCGGTTGATCTCGCCCCAGGCCACGCGCCACGTCCCCCAGTCCCGCTCCAGCTCCTGGCGGACCTCTTCGAGCGTGCGGACGCGGGCCCAGGGCTCTTTCCCCGCTGACATTTCCGGGAGGTCTCGCATCCGGCTGAACCACTCCGCGAATAGGGTCATGGCGACCGAGTCGATCCGGCCGACCCGGTCCCACGCCTGGAGCTCGCCAATCAGGGGGGCAACCAGGGGGCGGAGAGCCTCGGCGCGGGCGGCGTCCTCCTGTTGGAGCCGTTCCCATTCGGCGACCAGCTCGGGGATGCTTGTCTCGGCCACCAGCACCCGCGTGTCCACCGCGGCGCGAGCCCAGTCCTCGAAGGTGAATTTCTCCTGAGAGGTCAGGATCCGCTTCGAGACCCGGGCTCGCGCGTTGTCCGTCTCGGGACCGATCATGTATTGGGGAAAGCGGGCCGGATCGGGGTTCCCCTCCGACGTGGTGGCGAAGGGGGTGGAGTTGCAGCTCTGCACGAACCCGCTCGCCGGATTTGTGAGCTGCGGCAGCTCGTCGAAGGAGTGGTAGCCCTGCCACTCGGTTTCGGGATCGCTGCCGTCCACCGGCTTGCGCCAGTCGAACTTCGTGGACCGGCGCGGCACGGCGCCGTTGTAGACGTAGAAGATGTTGCCATCGCGATCCGCGTAGGTGATGTTCATGTAGGGGATGGCGCCGCGGCGGAGGGCCTCCTTGAATTCATCGAGCGAGCGGGCGCGGTTCATCTCGTACCACTGGTCGAGCCAGCCGCCCTCCTCCATTTTCGCCAGGCGGACGGCCACGGGCTTGCCCTCCTGCTCCGAGAGGATGGGGCCATGGTGGGTCTTCGAAATGTGAAGCGCCGCGTCTCGACGCCGTCCGCCGTCTTGACCCGGACCTCCTCCGTCCACTGGACCGCCGTCCGGTACCCGCCGCCGTAGCGGTAGGAGAGCGGCTGGGCGGGATCGTCGAAGGTCTCCAGATAGAGATCTCCGAAATCCGGGTAGTCGTCCGTGTGCGCCCAGCCGAGCACGCCGTTGTGGCCCATGTAGAGGAGTGGCAGGCCATACCGTCCGACCCCGGAGAAGCTCCAGCCCTCGTCGCTGTGGACGTGGGCCTCGTAGTACTGGCCCAGGCCGAAGAAGGAGACGTGGGGGTTGATGAAGAGCAGAGCCCGCCCCGAAGCGCTCCGGCCCGGGGCCACGGCCCAGGCGTTGGAGCCCTGGGGCCGCTCGGCCGGCTTCTCCGCTGTCTCAGGGGTGGCGACGCGCAGGTCCTTGAGGTTGAGGCCCGCGTAGCCGATGAACTCTCCCTGGTAGTACTTGAACCGCATCAACGCCAGCGGATACCAGGGCTCGAAGCGCTGGAGAAGCTTCGGTTTCACCCCGGGGCGCCTCTCCAGGAAGAGATTGAGCCCGGCGGCGTAGGCGTCATAGAGAGCCCGCATCCGCGGCGTGGCCCGCTCGTACTCCTCCCGGGAAAGCCGGGGGATCTCCAGGGCGCGGGCGATCTGGTCGTCCTGGAAGGCCGCCTCGCCATGTACCTCCGCGGCCCGGCCGAGGGAGCGGATGAAGTTGTCCTCCAGATGCTCGAAGTTGTCCTCGGCCTGGGCCCAGGCGAGCCCGAAAGCGACGCTCGCGTCCGTGGGTCCGTATACGTGCGGCACGCCATAGCGTGTCGCGGTAGATCGTCACCGAACGCTCCATGGGGACCTCCCGGGGCTGAACCGCGGGCCGTGGGGCCGGAGCGCAGGCGAGCGCCAGAAGCGCGGCAGGAAGAACTGGGGAAAGGCGCATGCGGCGCCGAGTCTAGCCGATCTTGCCTGAGGGGATGGGGCGGGGAAAGCCCCGCCCCTAAGTAGCTGGCTCTGGAATGGGTTTGCCTGTTTTACGAGCCGCCGTCAACCAAGCATCTTTGGCGATTTCGATCTCGGCCAGCGCTTCCTCGGGAGTCTTCCCGAACGCAGAACAGGCATCGAGGTCGGGGATACTGGCAATGTAGCCGCCATCCTCTTCGCTCCAGAAGATGCTGATGGGGTAATCCTTCATCGCTTGATCCTCGATCCCCCCTCCTCCGCGCCCAGGATCCACCCCACGACCTTGCCGGGCTGGATCACGTCCACCTTGTGCCAGAAGCGGCGGTTGCGGAGGAAGCGGCTGGAGGAGTCGCCTTCGGGCTGGGCCGCGGTCTCTTCGTGGATCTTCTGGAAGCGCTCGATCCACTTGGCGCAGTTGGCGAGGCGGAGATCCACCCATCCGTCTCGCACCCATTCTTCGAGCTTCTCGGGAGTGACGGGCTCGTCGTCGGCCTCCGCGGGCACGATCACCTTGGTACCCCGGATGACCTCTCCGGAATCGAGCAGGATGGGCACGCCTACGGAGACGACGCGGTTGGCGACCTCGGGGTCCTCCCGCACCAGGCGGTCCAGGGCGTCGCGCACCTCTTCGGGGGTGGAGTGGCGGACGGCGTCCATGTTCGGGAAGGCGAGGCGGAGCAGATGGGCCTCGAAGAGGAGCTTGGAGTTGCGGGGCGGTCCGAGCATCTCGAAGGCCACGCTGTGGACGCCGTGCTCCTTCTCCATCTCGTTCAGCCGCTCGAGCGCCCAGTGCCGCAGGATGCCCGCCCGGTAGGTGGGACCCAGCACAGCCGCGTCCAGGGCGTTGACGATGTCATAGCCGGAGCCGCGTCCCTCGACCTCGAAGACGAGGTAGCGGGCGATCTCCTCGGGGGTGACGAACTCCATCTGCTCGTGGCTGGTGACGGCGGCGAACTCCTCCAGGCTGAAGACGCCGTTCTCGCCCGTGTCGATGTAAACGTTCTCGTAGACCTCGTCGCGCTCGCGGGCGGCTCCGGGATCGGACGTCGAGAAGGTCTCTCCCAGGGTCATGGGGCGGGCGTCCACCATCTGGAGAGGCTTGCCGCCCCGGACGATGGGGCCATAGCCCAGCTTCTTCCAGGCGATGACGGCGCCCGGCTTGATCTCCTTGACGATGGGCGCGCCGGGGGTGCGGGCCATGAGGAAGAGGAGCATGGACTGGGCGCCCGCGAGCGCGCTCTTCGACAGGAGCACCCGGCTCGGCCGCTCCTCGGAGTGGGTGTAGGGGATGTTGAGGCCCATGCCGCCCGTGCCCGTGGTGCCCACCTTGACGTAGGCGCCGGTGCCGGCGTCGATCAGGCCCCGGTACATCACTTGGACATGGCGGATCAGGCGGGGCATGTAGAGGGCGTCCAGCAGGCTCTCGGCGGCCTCAGGGTCGACGCTCCCCCCTTCGATCTGGCGCAGGAGCTCCTCGGCGGAGCGGAAGATGTTGCCGTAGGCGATGCCGGTGGCCGTGTTCACGCAGTCGATGACCACATCGGGCTTCGATCCGGTGAGGAGGTCGTAAAGGACGAAGGTGCCCAGGTCTTCTTCGTCCAGGCGGCGGAGCTCGGCGCGGATGCGGTCGCGCTTGGAGCCGTTCTGGAGGAGGCCGAAGATGTTGCCGGCGGAGGTCGAGAGCACCGTCGGGCCGGCTTCGGCCCGTAGCTCCTCGGCCGCTTTTTCCGACTCCTCGATGCGGAGGCTGTGGATCTGGATCTCGCGCGGCTTGCGGACGAGAAGCTCCCGGCACACGGCCACGCCCACCAGCCCGTACCCTCCGAGCACGAGGATCTTGCGATTCTCTAAATTCAAAACCGTCTCCTAAACAGGGGAAAGTGAGATGCCGGACGTGGCAAGACGTTGGCGGGGATCGATTCTATCTCACGTCTGGATGCGGCATGAGAATCCGCCACACTGGGTATAAACTCGGCGGGTTTCGGGCTTCTCCCCGGGTCTGCCGGCCGTGGAGAATTCCGTCCTCTGGAGGAAGAATGACCCCTCGCAGGAAATCGGCCTGCCTCACGGCAGCCGTGATTGCTTTTGCTTGGACGCTTCCCGCTACGGCTCAGAAGGCCGGTAGTAGTCTGGCCTCGCGCATCGACCAGGAGACCCAGCGGGTCACGCCCCAGATCGTCGAGCTGCGCCATCGCATCCATCAGAACCCCGAGCTGTCGAACCGCGAGACGCAGACGGCCGAGCTGGTGGCCGTCCATCTGCGCTCGCTGGGGCTGGAGCCCAGGACGGGCATCGCGAAGACGGGCGTCGTCGCCCTGCTCAAGGGGGGCAAGCCCGGGCCGCTCATCGCCGTGCGGGCCGACATGGACGCCCTGCCGGTCACGGAGCAGACGGACCTGCCGTTCAAGTCCACCAAGAAGGACACCTTCCTGGGGCAGGAGGTCGGGGTGGCCCACGCCTGCGGGCACGACGTCCACACGTCGTCGCTCCTCGGTGTGGCCTCGGTGCTCTCGGCGGTCCGGCAAGACCTGCCCGGAAGCATCCTGTTCATCTTCCAGCCGGCCGAGGAAGGACCGCCGCCGGGCGAGGAGGGCGGGGCGGAGCTGATGCTCAAGGAAGGGCTCTTCGAGCAGAACAAGCCGGTGGCCGTCTTCGGCCTCCACTCCTTCCCGGACCTCGAGGTGGGCCAGATCGGCTTCAACCCGGGGCCCACCATGGCCGCGGTGGATCAGTTCCGGATCACCATCAAGGGGAAGCAGTCGCATGGCGCCTATCCCCACCTGTCGGTCGATCCGGTGGTGGTCGGGGCGGAAACGGTGCTGGCCCTCCAGACCATCCGCTCGCGCAACCTGCCGCCTCTTGAGCCCAGCGTGATCACGGTCGGCATCTTCCGGGGCGGCGAGCGCTTCAACATCATCCCCGGCGAGGTGATGCTGGAAGGCACGGTACGCACCTACAACGAGAACGTGCGCAACGAGGTGGAGCGCCGGATGCGGGAGATCGTGGACGGCATCACGCGCGCCAACGGCGCCACGTTCGAAATCGACTACAGGCGGAACGCACCGGCCACGGTCAACGACCCGGCGCTCTCCAAGGCCGTCCAGCCCCTGCTGGAGCGCACAGTGGGAGCCGGGAACGTCAAGATCGTCGAGCCGAGCATGGGCGGCGAGGACTTCGCCTACTTCGCCAACGAGGTCCCTGGTTTCTACTACCGGCTCGGTGTGGTGAAGCCGGGCACGACCTCAGGCGGACTGCATACGCCCACGTTCCGGGCCGACGACGGCGCGGTGCCGGTGGGCATCCGGGTCATGTCGCGCCTCCTCGCGGACTATCTCTCTTCCTATGGAACCCAATCTCCGAGGTGATGGAATGCAAAATGACGGGCCGGCAGTGAGCAGCTTTGGACTGGACAAGCACGGAATCGAGGGCGTGCGCGCGGCATATTGGAACCTGCCGCCGGCGCGCCTCGTCGAGATGGCGGTGCAGCGCGGCGAGGCCACCCTCGCCGCCGAGGGACCCCTGGTCTGCGTGACGGGATCGCACACGGGCCGCTCGCCGAACGACAAGTTCCTGGTGAAGGACCCCTCGATCGACGCCGACATCTGGTGGGGCGACGTCAACCGGCCGTTCGAGCGGGAGAAGCTCGAGGCGCTCCGGGCCCGCGCCCTGGAGTTCCTCAAGGACAAGGACGTCTTCGTGTTCGACGGCTATGCCGGGGCCGACCCGCGCTACCGCATCAACGTCCGCGTGATCACCCAGGACGCCTGGCACAACCTCTTCGCCCGCAACATGTTCATCCGCGAGGAGGACCCGGCGGTCCTGTCGAGCTTCGAGCCCAACTTCACGGTGATCAACGTCGCCCATTTCCAGGCCGAGCCGGAGCGCGACGGCACCCGCACCCCGACGTTCATCCTGCTCGACCTCGCCAAGCGCATGGTGCTGATCGGCGGCACCCGCTACGCGGGCGAGATCAAGAAGAGCATCTTCAGCGTGATGAACTACTACCTGCCCAAGCAGGGCGTGCTCTCCATGCATTGCAGCGCCAACTACGGCGCCACCAAGGACGACGTGGCCCTGTTCTTCGGCCTCTCGGGCACGGGCAAGACGACGCTTTCCTCCGACCCCCACCGCACGCTCATCGGCGACGACGAGCACGGCTGGAGCGACGACGGCGTGTTCAACGTCGAGGGCGGCTGCTACGCCAAAGTGATCCGCCTCTCGCCCGAGGGCGAGCCCGAGATCTACGGCACCACTCGCAGCTTCGGGACGGTCCTGGAGAACGTGGTCTGCGATCCCCAGACGCGCAGGCTGGACCTGGACGACGACCGCCTCACCGAGAACACCCGTTCGAGCTATCCGCTCACCCAGCTCTCGAACGTGGACCTGGGCGGCCAGGCCGGACATCCGCACAACGTGGTCTTCCTCACCTGCGATGCCTTCGGCGTGCTGCCGCCCATCAGCCGGCTCACGGAGGAGCAGGCCATGTACCACTTCCTCTCCGGCTACACGGCCAAGGTGGCGGGCACGGAGCGGGGCATCACGGAGCCCAAGGTGACGTTCAGCACCTGCTTCGGCTCGCCGTTCCTGCCGCTCCACCCCGGGGTGTACGCGGGCATGCTGGGCGAGAAGCTGAAGAAGCACGGCGCCAAGGTCTGGCTGCTCAACACGGGCTGGACGGGCGGTCCCTACGGCGTGGGGAGCCGCATCAAGCTCGGCTTCACCCGCCGCATGGTGACCGCGGCCCTCTCGGGCGAGCTCGACAGCGTCGAGACCTGGACGGACCCGATCTTCGGCCTCAACGTGCCGGTGCAGATCGAGGGCGTGCCCGACAAGCTCCTGCGCCCCCGCGAGACCTGGCAGAACCCGGCGGACTACGACGCCCAGGCCTCGAAGCTCGCCGACATGTTCGCCGAGAACTTCAAGAAGTATGAGAGCGGCGTGGACGAGGCCGTGAAGATGGCCGGTCCGAGCAAGGTGCGGGCGTAGGACAACCTGAGGGGCGGCCAGAACGGGCCGCTCCGGCTTCCCCATCTGGGTGCTACCATGTCCTATGGAAGTTGCTCTCCGGCACAGGTTGTGCTTTGATTGCGCGACCTGTTGGAGAAAGGATGGCATTCATGGCGGCGATTCCTCTCCGGCAAGAAATCTACTTTCCCGAATCCGATGGCCAGCCCATGGGCGAGACGGATGCTCATCGCAAGGAGATGACCGACCTCATCGAGGCGCTGGACGATCATTTCCGGAACGATCCTCAGGTCTATGTCGCCGGCAATCTTTTCCTCTACTACGAGCCGGTAGATCCCCGAGGGGTCATCTGTCCGGACGTGTTCCTGGTGCGAGGAGTCCCCAAAGGGCTGCGCCGGACCTACAAGCTCTGGGAAGAGGGGCGGGTTCCGTCCCTGGTCATCGAAGTGACCTCGCGCGACACACGCAGAGAAGACACCTCTGATAAAAGTAAAAAGGGCCGCTATGAGCGCCTCGGAGTCGAGGAGTACTTCCTCCACGATCCTTACGGGGAGTACCTGAACCCGCGGCTCCAGGGTTTCCGCCTCGTTAATGGCCGCTATCGGCCGATCGAGCCGGCTCCAGACGGATCCTTGATCAGCCGGACCACGGGATTGATCCTTCGGCTCGAGGATATCTGGCTGCGGCTGGTGGACGCCGCGACCGGAGAGCGCCTCCTGACACCCCAGGAAGCCATGGAGGAGGTCCGCCGCGAGAAGGCCGCCCGCCTTGCCCTCGAAGAGGAGCTGGCCCGCTTGCGGCGAGAACGGTCCTAGATGTCGTGCACCAGCGGCTGCGGCCGGCACAGCCAGTAGCCCTGGGCGTAGTCCACGCCGAACTCCTTCAGGGCTTCCAGGGTCTGGCGGTTTTCCACCCATTCCGCGATGGTCTGCAGGCCCATGACGTGGCCGATCTGGTTGATCGACTCCACCATGGCGCGCTTGACGCGGTCCTCCATCATGTTCTGCACGAATTCGCCGTCGATCTTCAGGAAGTCGACCTGGAGGTCGCGCAGGTAGGCGAAGGAGGAGAGGCCGCTGCCGAAGTCGTCGAGGATGAAGCGGCAGCCCTTGGTCTTGAGGATGGAGATGAAGCGGATGGCGCTGTCGAGCTTGCTGATGGCGGCCGTCTCGGTGATCTCGAAGCAGATGCGCTCCGAGTCCACCCCGCTCCTCTCCAGCTCCTCGACCACGAAGGAGAGGAAGCTCTCCTCGCCGATCGACTGGCCCGAGAGGTTGATGGCGAAGAGCACGGGGCGCGAGCTCTCGCGCCGCTGGGCTTCGGCGAGCGCGCCGAAGGCGGTCTTGACCACCCAGCGGTCGAGCGAGCCGATGAGGTGGTACCGCTCCGCCGCGGCGATGAAGGCCGAGGGCTCGATGATCTTGCCGTTCTTGTCGAGCATGCGGATGAAGACCTCGCACAGCAGCTCGCGCGACGGCTGGCTCTCGGCCGACAAGGGCTGGATGAGCTGGTAGAAGAGGCGGAAGCGGCGGTCCTCGAAGGCGCGGTGGATGCGGTGGATCCACTGCATCTCGCCGTAGCGCTCGGCCACCAAGGTGTCGTCGAGCTCGTACTCGTGGACGCGGTTCCGGCCGCTGTCCTTGGCTACGTAGCAGGCGGCGTCGGCGGCGCTCATGACCTGGGCGAGGTCGCCGCTGTCGGAGTTGATGGGCACAAGGCCGATCGAGACGCCGACCTCGAAGATCTGGTCGCGCCAGCAGAAGCGGAACTCGCGCACGGTGCGCCGCATCTCCTCGGCGATCTGGCGGGCGTGGTCGAGTGGGCAGTCCTCCAGGAGGACCCCGAACTCGTCGCCGCCCAGGCGGGCGAGGACGTCGCTCCGGCGCACGCGGGAGCGCAGGAGGGCGGTAATCTGCTTCAGCATCTCGTCGCCCACCAGGTGGCCGCAGGTGTCGTTGACCACCTTGAACTCGTCGAGGTCGAGATAGAGGAGCACGTGGTGGCGCCGCTCGGCGCGGGCGCCACGGATGGCCCGCTTCAGGCGCACCTCGAACTCGCGGCGGTTGATGAGCCCGGTCAGCGCGTCGTGGCTCGCGAGATAGATCATCTCGCGCTCCATGCCGCGGAGCTGGGTGACATCCTTGAACACAAGGACGGCTCCCAAGGAGGCGCCCGTCCGGTCGTAGATGGGTGCCGCCGAGTCGCGCACGGAGCACTCCTTGCCGTCCTTGCTCAGCAGCAGGGCATGGCCGGGGGACTCGACGACCTTCCCCTCCTCCAGGCAGCGGGTCACGGGATCGGCCAGGGGCTTTCGGGTGATCTCGTCGACTACCTGAAAAACCTCGGGGACGGTAAGGCCGATGGCCTCGTCGGCCTTCCAGCCGGTCAGCCGCTCGGCCACGGGGTTCAGGTAGTCGATGGCTCCCAAAGGATCAGTGCGGATGACGCCGTCGCCGATGGACGCCAGGGTGACCTGGGCCCGCTCCTTCTCCCGGTAGAGGGCCTCCTGGGCGTGCCGGCGCTCGGTGACGTCCACGGCGATGCCGATGCAGCCGAGGATCTCGCCGCCCTCCCCTCTTAACGGCTCGACCCGGGTCTGGAGCATCCGGCCCTCCCAGTTCTGCTCGAAGCTCACGGACTCGCCCGCGAGCGCCAGCCGGTGGGCCCGGATGGGCAGGGCTTCCAGATCGTGGGTGCCGTAGTAGTCGAACAGGGTGGTGCCAGGCTTGGCGCGCAGGCCGAAGGAGGCGAGGCCGCCGCCCAGGCTGGAGCTGAACCGCAGCTCGCGGTCCGTGGTCCAGACCAGGGCCGGCATCGGCTCGATCAGGAGCCGCAGCCGGGTGTCGATCGACGAGTCGCCGTCCCAGGTCGCCGCGAGCGGGGAGAGAGGCAACCGCTCGTCGCCGTCGAACGACTCCTGCCGCTCCGGCGAAGAGTCGTCGGGTTCCAGGAAAGAGGAGGAAGGAAACGGTATGGCCATGACGTCTTTCAGGGACCTCCGGGTCTAGAGCAAAAAGCGCGCCCGCTGGAAATGCCGGCTCAGACCCCCAGTCCATACCCTAAAAACGGCCCCTCGACGACACTCCCGCTGGAAGATTTTCCTATTCTGCCTTGTAAAGCCGCTAAATCAAAGGCTCTGGCATCGATAAACCGTAGCCCTGGGCATAGTCGACGCCGATCTCGCGCAGGGCTTCCAGGGTGGTGCCGTCCTCCACCGACTCGGCGATGGTGCGGATACCCATGACCTGGCCGATCTGGTGGATGGACTCCACCAGGGCCCGCTGCACGGAGCTGCCGATCATGTCGCGCACGAAGCCGCCGTCGATCTTGAGGAAGTCCACCTGGAGGTTCTTCAGGTAGGCGAAGGAGGAGAGGCCACTGCCGAAGTCGTCGAGCACGAAGCGGAAGCCCAGCTCTTTCAAGACACGGATGAAATGCATGGCCTTGGCGAGGTTGCCCACGGCGGCCGTCTCGGTGATCTCGAAGAAGATGCGCTCGGGGGCGATGCCGGTGGCCTCGATCTCGCCGAGCACGTAGTCCAGGAAGGCCTCGTCGCCCACGGACTGGCCCGAGAGGTTGATGGCAAAGCGGGTGGTATCGCCGTGGGAAAGGGTGCCGCAGGCCAGAGCCATGAAGGCGGCGTGGATCACCCAGCGGTCGATCGAGGCGATCAGGTGGTAGCGCTCGGCGGCCGGGATGAAGGCCGCGGGAGTGGCGAGGCGGCCGTCCTCTTCGATCATGCGGATGAAGATCTCGCACAACGGGGGCTCGGAACCGTCGCCATGGAGCTCGTGGATGCTCTGCCGGTAGAGGCAGAACCGGTGCTCGGCGAAGGCCTTGTGGATCTTGTAGATCCACTGCATCTCGCCGTAGCGCTCGGCGAGCGCGCTGTCGTCCGGCTGGTACTCGTGCATCCGGTTGCGGCCGCTCTCCTTGGCCACGTAGCAGGCGGCGTCCGCGGCCGAGAGCACGTGGGCCATGTCGCCGCTGTCGGCCGTGATGGGCACGAGGCCGATCGAGACGCCGATCTCGAAGATCCGCTCCTGCCAGCCGAAGATGTACTGGCGCACGGCGGTCCGCAGGCGGTCGCCGAGCTCGCGGGCGTGGTCGAGCGAGGCGTCTTCCATCAGCACGCCGAACTCGTCGCCCCCCAGCCGGGCCAGGGTGTCGGTCTTGCGCATGAGCGAGCGCAGGAGGGTGGTGACCTGCTTGAGCAGCTCGTCTCCCGCCAGGTGGCCGCAGGTGTCGTTGACCACCTTGAACTCGTCGAGGTCGAGGTAGAAGAGGGCGTGCTCCCGGGTGTCCTCGTAGGCAGTGTCGAGGCAGTGCTGGAGGCGCTTCTCGAACTCCCGGCGGTTGATCAGCCCGGTCAGGGGATCGTGGCGCGCGAGGTAGATCATCTCGCGCTCCATGCCCCGGAGCTGGGTGACGTCCTTGAACACGAGGACGGTGCCGGTGACGCGCCCCTGGGGGTCGAGGATGGGGGCCACCGAGTCGCGGATGGCGCACTCCCGGCCGTCGTGCTGGACGAGCATCGAGTGGCCGGAATGCTCGATCACCCGGCCCTCGGCCAGGCAGCGCTCCACGGCGCTGGGCAGGGGCTTGCTCGTGGCCTCGTCGATGACGTTGAAGACCAGGGACACGGGCTGGCCGCAGGCCTCCTCGGCGCTCCAGCCGGTCAGCCGCTCGGCCATGGGGTTCAGGTAGTCGACGATCCCCGCGGCGTCGGTGCGGATGACGCCGTCGCCGATCGAGGCGAGCGTCACCTGGGCCAGCTCTTTCTCCTTGGCGAGGGCCTCCTCGGCGAGCTTGCGCTCGATCTCGGCCGAGGCGCGGGCGGCGAAGATCTTGAGGATGGACATCGCCGGCAGGTCCTCGGGCAGAGGCTGGGTGCTCATCACGGCCATGTGGCCCAGCGGCCGGCCGGTCCGGTCGAAGAGGGGCACGCCGATGTAGCTCTCGATGCGGGTCTCGACGACCCAGCGATCCTCGGGGAACAGGCGCCAGACGTCCGAAGGGTGATAGCCGGGCCGTCCTTCCGCCACGTGCTCGCACGGGGTACCGTGGAGGTTGTACTCGAAAGGCTCGGCGTAGCCTTCGATCTGCCAGAGGGCCAGGAGGCGCATGCGGGTGATGCCCTCGTCGACCACCTCGGAGATGAAGGAGTACTCCATGCCGAGGGCCCCGGCGAGATGGCGAACCAGGGAGCGCAGGAAGTCCGCGCCGGTGGTCGAGGAGGTCCCCTCGACGATGGCCCGCAGCCGCTCCTCGCCCAGCCTGCGCTCGGTGACGTCCACGGCGGTGCCGATGACGGCGGGCTCGCCGTCGTCGAGCACCACCACCGCCGCGGTCAGGTCGAGCCACCGCTCGCGGCCGTCCTTGGTGACGATGCACGTCTCGTAACGGTCCGGTACCCGCTCGCCGTTCAGCCGGGCCGCCGCCCGGTCGCGGAAGAAGTCCTGCGACTCGGGAGGGGAGAGGTCCCAGGGGACTCTTTCGAGCAGCTCCTCCGAGCTGTAGCCGGAGAGAGTCTCACAAGCGTGGTTGACGTAGAGGAACCGGTCGGAGCGGTAGACGAAGATCGCCGTGGAGGTGGACTCCGCCAGGATGCGGAACCACTGGTCGGTCTCGCTCACCGGCAGCGCGGAGGCTCCCATCCCGAGAGCTGGTCTCATTATCGAGCCCATGGCATCCATGACTCCAGGACAGGAACCTCCAGGGAACGCGACCAACCTCCAGGGAACGAGACTTCGCGCCTCCGAAATATAGTTAGGTTGAGAATACGGGTGTCTGGGGTGGAGCGCAAGGACCCTCACCCCCCGGGAGAGGGGGAAAAACCCTCAGTCCCGTACCGCCGGGGCCAGAAGGGCCGCCGCCAGGCCCTCCTCGAGCTCGGCCAGCGCCATCAAACCCTTGAGCCCGCCCCGGAGCTGGAAGGCCTCGAAACCCGCCTCGCGCATCTTCTCGGCCAGATGGGCGCTCTTCAACCCCACCTCGCAGACGACCACGTATGAGCAGTCGCGGGTGAAGGAGGGGTAGGCTGCCAGGGCCTGGGGCAAATCCAGGCGGAGGGACCCCGGCCAGTGCCAGCCCTTGAAGGCCGCCGCCGGGCGGAGGTCGATCACCGTGGCCCCGGGCGGCACCTCGTCCACCTCCGGCAGCCGGGGATCGAAACGGTCGAGATCGACCCGGCGGAGGTCGAAGATGTTGCGCGCGTCCACCAGGGCCTCGATGCGGTCCGGGCCGAAGGCCTCCTCGTCGCGCAGCACGTCCATCAGGGCGGCGCGGGTCGCGGGCTTCACGGGCATCAGGTCGCAGTACTCGGCCACGGCCGCCGAGAGGTCGTAGATCCCGATCCGCCGGGCGAGGTCCATGATCTCCTCCTTGTTGAAGCCGAGGAGGGGGCGCAGCACCAGGGTGGCAGGGGTGGCCTGGGAGATCACCGCCAGGTTCTGCAGCGTCTGCGAGGAGACCTGGCCGATGGCGTCGCCCATCACTACGCCCAGCCGGCCGCCGCGGTGGGCCACGGCCGCGCCGGCCCGGAGGATCAGCCGCTTGAGCACGATCTGCCAGTGGGTGGGCTTCACCTTCTCCCGCAGCTCGGGGAGCAGCGGCGAGAGGTCCACCTCGTGGAGACGGGGCGAGGAGCCGTAGCTCCAGAGCTCGGCCATCCGCTTCATCACCTTGAGCACGCCGAGCCGGTGAGCCGCGCCGCCCAGGTTGCAGAAGACGTAGTCGAGCTGCACGCCGCGCTTGAGCATCAGCCAGCTCGCCACGGCCGAGTCGAAGCCGCCGGAGACCAGGGCCACGGCCCGCCCCTCGACACCGATGGGCAGGCCGCCGTGCCCGCGCGTCTTGTCAAAGAAGAAGTGGGCCATGCCCGGCTCCAGCTCCACGTGGGCCGTCACCTCGGGCTCGGAGAGGTTCACCCGGCTGGCCCCGGCGTCCAGCAACGCCCGGCCGAGAGCGCTCTCCATCCGGATCGAGTCGAAGCCGATGCGCTCGCGATCCCCCCGCCGGCTGGCGCGCACGGCGAAGCTCCGGCCCTGGACGGCGGGACCGAAGATCTCGACGCCGGTCGCCACCACGTCCTCCAGCCCCTCCCAGGGGCGCCGCTCGACCTCCGAGACCGATTGCACGCCGAAGACCCGGGCCGCGACCTCCGCGGCTCCCGGCTCAGGAGTTTCCAGATAGAGACGGCTCCATGTCGGCTCCAGCCGGTAGGGGATGCCGTGGAGCTTCAGCGCGGCCTCCAGGTTCTCGACCAGGCGCTTGAAGAAGCGCACGCGGGTTTTGCGCGCCTTCGTGTAGAAGTCGCCGGAGAGACGGAGGATCAGGAGGTGGTCGGACACGGGGGAGTCTTCTCTGAAGGGCAGCCTTCTGGATTCTAGCAGGGCAGCGAAGGCTCGCCCACGCCCTCTTGCGGCACCACTGAATAAGGACCGAAGTTTTAGCCCTTCCAAAAGGAGTCCTTATGCGTCGAAGCAGTACGAGAGCTTTCCTGGTCTTCCTCTTTCTGGCTCTCCTCGTCAGCCTCCCCGGTAGTGCCGCAGCGCAGGTCTCACCCGCCGAAAACGGATCGATCACGGGCTACAGCGGCACCGTACCCCCCGATACCTGTCCGGACGGAGACTGCAGCCCGGACGCCCTGGGCAGCGGCACGGAGGAGGTGACCCTGCCCAACGGCATCACGGACGACAAGCCGGCGGACGCGCCGTGCACGGGCGACAACTGCGGCCAGCTTCCGGCCAACGGTGATCTCGGCGGGTTGACCGAATATTGCGAAGACTGCTCGGAGCCCGCCCCCACGACGAGCGACGACCAGGGGATCAACAAGCTCAGCGTCAATCCTTCGGCGAAGTCCGTCGAGGCCAAGGCTCTGGTGACCAACGCGCCCATCTGCGCGGGCAACAACTACGCCAATAACAACTTCTACAACAACGTCTTGATGGGCGGTCCGATGGTGGGAATCGCCTGGGTGCCCACGGCCTCGGTGACCATCGAGGCCATCGAGGTGTTCACGGGCGAGGTGGCCGCCCCCAGCCGTCTGGCCATCTGGAGCGACAACGGCGGCTTGCCGGCCAAGCCCCTCGCCCCCCTGGCCTGGACGGCGAGCTTCCAGACGACGCTCCCCAACGGCTGGCAGGGAGCGCAGCTCAACACCCGCATCTCCGTAGCGGCCGGCGTGCGCTACTGGGTGGTTTGGGATCCCTCGGGCGGCGAGCAGGCCTCGGTGTCGAACAACATCGCCGACATCCAGCAGATCTACTGGGGCAGCGGCACCGGCACCGTGCAGGGTGGCGCCACCTGGAACGGCCCGTACACCAGCACCACCCACCGCTGGAAGTTCCGCATGCGGTGCGCCGGCGGCCCGTGCGACGGCAACAACTACGCCAACACCACCCACCTCAACAACGTGTCCATGGGCGGCTCCATGGTCGGCATCTCCTGGACGGCGGGCACCTCGGGCCTGGTCAACCGCATCGAGGTCTACACCGGCGAGGTGACGGGAACGGGCGCCGTCGCCCTGTGGAGCCACAACGGCGGCCTGCCCGGCCAGCCGCTCGCGGCCCTCTCCTGGTCCAACACCTTCAACTCCACGCTCGGCAAGGGCTGGCAGGGTGCCGACCTGCTGGTGCCGGTCTCGGTCACCGCCGGGCAGAAGTACTGGATCGTCTGGGACCCGCCAAGCGGCGCGCAGGCACCGGTGACCAACACCCTCACCGACATCCAGCAGACCTACTGGGGCAGCAACACCGGCACCGTCTCGGGCGGCGCGTCCTGGTTCGGGCCGTTCTCCTTCACCGACCGGCGCTGGAAGTTCCGCGTGTTCTGCCAGGACAAGCCCTGTGACGGCAACAATTACGCCAACACCAGCCACGTCGACAACATCTCGATGGGCGGCCCCGTCGTGGGCATCTCCTGGACGGCCGCGTTCACCAACACCATCACCGGCATCGAGGTCTACACCGGCGAGGTCGCGGGCTCCAACGCCCTGGCCCTGTGGAGCGACAACGGCGGCCTGCCCGGCCAGCCGCTCGCCGCCCTGGCCTGGACCAGCAACTTCACCACCGTCCTGCCCAAGGGATGGCAGGGAGCCACACTCAACACCCCCGTCAACGTGACCGCCGGCCAGAAATACTGGGTCGTCTGGGACCCCGCGGGCGGCGAGCAGGCGTCCGTCAGCAACCAGCCGGGTGACATCCAGCAGACCTACTGGGGCAGCTACAGCGGCAACGTCCAGGGCGGCACCTCCTGGTTCGGCCCCTTCAGCCACTCCGACCACCGCTGGAAGTTCCGCATGATCTGCGGCAAGAAGCCCTGCGAAGGGAACAACTACGCCAACACCAACCACCTCGACCCGGTCTTCATGGGCGGCCCCATGGTGGGCATCCGCTGGGTGCCCACGGCCTCGGTGACCGTGCAGCGCATCGAGGTCTACACGGGCGAGGTCGCGGCGCCCAACGCCATCTCCATCTGGTCGACCAATGGCACCCAGCCGTTGGCACCCCTGGCCTGGAGCAACAGCTTCACCACCTCGGTAACCAAGGGCTGGCAGGGGGCCAACCTCCTCTCCCCGCTCTCGGTAACGGCGGGCACCGAGTACTGGGTCGTCTGGGATCCGGCCGGCGGGGAGCAGTCCCCGGTGACCGCGGACCCGGGCGACATCCAGCAGACCTACTGGGGGAGCTACAGCGGCAACGTCACGGGCGGAGCGTCCTGGTTCGGCCCGTTCTCCTTCCCGGACCGGCGCTGGAAGTTCCGCATGTTCTGCACCAGCAAGTTCGGCGCTTGCGGGCCGGGCCAGTGCATCGGCGGCAGCTACTGTGACAGCTGCGTCTGCTACGTGCCCGAGGCGGCCATCTCGCGCCTGGCCTGCCAGTGCCGCCAGCTCGATCCGGCCTGCGGCATCGGCGAGTGCATCAACGGCTCCTACTGCACCGGGCCGTTCTGCCCGCTCGGCGTCTGCTACGTGCCGAACCACCCCATCTCGCTCGCCATGTGCAGCGGCTGGACGGTGACCCCGAACTGCCGGGTCATCCCGTAACCCCTCCCACCGGGCTGATCACGGCCGCCGGCTGATTACGGCCGCCAGACTGTGATCAGCCACCAGCGCGTATCGTCCTCGAGGATCTGA
Organism: uncultured Acidobacteriota bacterium; assembly: GCA_963832495.1. Classification (GTDB taxonomy): domain Bacteria; phylum Acidobacteriota; class Thermoanaerobaculia; order Multivoradales; family UBA5704; genus DATARR01. Next base: position 1,184,831 of record CAWHUF010000011.1, read on the forward strand.
TTGGGATCCTCGAGGACCTGCGCCACTCCCACCCGCAGATCGAGGGCCGGCAGCCGCCCGACGGGCAGGGGATCGAGAGCGAACCGGTATTCGAGCCCCGCCAGCGAGAGCCAGTCCCCCCGCCGCCGTCCAGCCCCCCAGAGCCGGTGGCGTTCATAGAAGACGGGGGCCGGCAGGAAGCCGAGCGCCAGCTCCGCCCGCTGCCCCTCGTGCTCCTCGCCCACCAGCGTGCCCACCGGCAGGCCCGGCACGGCGATACGGTTCGCGAGAACCGTCTCCGGGAGCAGGGACACCAGGGGGCCGCCGAGTTGGAAGAGGTCGAAGCTCCGTTCGACGTCCCGCGAGGAGTCCCGCCGCCAGGAGAGGGCGAGGCCCGTTTCCTTGTAGGCGAGCCCGAGGCGGGCCACGCCCCCGAATCGGGCCCAGCCGCCGCTCCCCCCATTCCCATCGGTGTGACCCGCCTCGTAGTGGCCCGCGAGGCCCGGCCGGAGCCGCCAGCCCAAGCCCAGGCGGCGGACACCGGCCCAATTTCCCGCCAGGGAAAAGACCCCTTGGCTCAGAGACTCCAAGGCCTCACCGGTTGCGTCCGGCTCGACCTCGTTCCACAGAGCACGGCCGGCCAGGGAAAGGGCGCCTCCGCTCCACTGCCAGTCGCGGAGCGCGGACAGCTCGATCCCCTGGCGGTCTAAATCCAGGAAATTCAGCCCGGACGGAGAGACATCCTCATCCTCGGAGGGCCTTTCCGAGGACTGGAACAGATGCACCCCCACGTCCACGGGCCAGCCGCGCCAGGACCCCGCGACGGCCCCACCCTCGGGCCAGCCCTGCTCGCCGATCGAGCCCAGCACCAGCCAGTCGAGCCTCCCCACCACGTCGCCGCCGCGCAGGCCCAGCTCCCAGACGGCGCCGGAGGACGAAGCGCTGCCGCCGAGGAGCGGGAACAGCTCCTGGCGGCCCCGTCCATACGGCCGGCCGGGCTCCACCTCGGCAACGGCGAACGGCTCCGTCTTCTCCGGCTCGGGAGGGCGGACGGCCGGAGCGAGCCCCGCGGGGAGGTCGGGCGGGCGCGCCGCCGCTTCCGCGGGCAGGGGCAGACGCCGGAGATCCAGGCCATCCGGCTCCAGGGAGAGGAAGAAGAGGGCCGAGCCGTCCGGAGCGGGCACCGGAGCCAGGGCCGCTCCCTGGGTCCGCGTCAGAGGGATGGGCGCGCCGGATTCCACAGGGAAGGCGTAGAGGTCGACAAAGCCACCCACCCCCACCACCGCGTAGACCGTGCGGCCATCCGCGCTCCAGGCCGGAGCGGAGACCGTACCCCCTGAAGGCGGCGCAAGCTCGGACGGATTTCCACCCTCGACATCCTCGATCACCAGCCGCCATGAGCCTTCCCGGTGCCGGGCGTAGGCGATCCGCCGGCCATCCGGGGAAACGCGGGGCCGGTCATAGACCTCCTCCACCGAAGGCTCCGTCACGGCACTCACATCTCCCGTCTCCAGGTCCACCCGCACGATCTGGGAGAAGCCGTGGCGGTTGCGGATGGCGGCGGCCCAGCGGCCGTCCGGCGACGGATCAGGGTCGCGCAGGTCGGCGTTGCGGGTGATCCTCTTGACCTGACTCGTTTCAGGCGTCCAGAGAAAGAGGTCGGGATGGAGGAAGCCTTCGGAGTCCGGCTCCCAGCGGACGAAGAGGATGGACCTGCCGTCCGGCAGGAAACGCGGCATGGTGGGCTCGGGGCCGTCGGAGCCGGTCAGGCTGTGGAGGATCTTCCGGGGCAGGGGGCCGGTGCGCTCGGCCGGCACGTCCTCCGGATCCCGCTTCGCGATCTCGTCCCGGCGCTCCCGCCACTTCCGTTCGGCCTCCTCGTCCGGCTCCGTGGACCAGACGGCGAGCCGGGTCGGGCGGTCCCTGGAGCGCAGGGCCACGGCGATCCGCTTGCCGTCCGGCGACAGGGCCGGCGCGCCCGTGGTCCACGAGAGGTCCTGCCAGAGCTCTCCTTCCCCCTTCTCGGGGCCGGCGCGCCGCTCGGCCTCGAGGGCCCGCCACGTCAGCTCGGCCCGAAAGCGGTCGTAGAGGTCCGCCGGGGAATCCCCGAAGACCCCGCGAAAGGCGTCGTCGAAGCTCCTGGGGGTCCGCGCCGTCATGCGCGCCCACAGCTTGCGCAGGCTCCCCGGACCGGCACGCTCCTCCAGCCATTCGAGGTAGGCAGACCCCAGGAGATAGGCCATGGACTGGCCCCGCCAGGTGCTGGCGTCCGAGGCCAGGCGCCCGTAGCTGGGGAGCTTGCCCTCCTGAGCCCAGCGCCGGAGGATGGCGGCCCGCAGGTCCCCGTTGGGCCGTCCCGAGCCCGTGAGCCGTCCCTCGACCACCGTGGCATAGCCCTCGATCACCCAGCGCGGCGCTCTCAGGGTGATGGGACCCGTGGGGATCAGCCCTGTGAGCAGCCGCTGGACCGGGTTCCGCGACGGCCGCAGCAGGTGCACGAGATGGGTCTCCTCATGGACCACGAGCAGCTCCGACCAGTTGCTGTAGTGGCCGATCACCGACTCCGGCCCCGGCGGGCTGGTCCACAGCACCATGCGGGGCCACCCGAGGAAGGGAAGAGCCATGCCGTTCGCATCCGCCACCGGATCGGAAACCAGCACGTCCACCACCTCGGGAGGCTCATACCCCACCTCCGCCACCACCCGTTCGCGGATCGACTCCAGCCGCGCCGCGGCCCCCCGCGCCCAAGCCTCGGACGGCGCGGGGTAGTGGACCCGGAAGTGACGCGTCGTGATCGTGCGCCAGTCGGCCGAAGGCCCCTGGGCGGAGAGCGGGGCGGCGAGGAGCAGAACGGCGAGCAGGTACGGCGTTTTCATCGAGGGAAAAGATACCTCAGGCCTCCTGGGCGCACCGGGTGTTGTGATTGTGCTCCCCCAGTCGCCTTTATGGCAGGAAAAGAAGCGCACCAGTTTCCCCGGCCTCCACCAGCGACTCGGCGGCCGCCTATTTTGCCCTTTGAGGAGAACGATATGAGTAACGCCTTTGTAGTCAAGCGCATCGCCCTGGGAGCCCTCGTCGCAGCCGCCCTCTCTCTGGGAATTGCGGCTGCTCCGGCCTCGGCCGCGGCCCGTTTTGGCACCGGCTGCCAGTCCGATTATCAGAACGGCTGGCAGACCACTCTTCCGGAGGTGTGGAACCGCTGCGGCTGGTTCGACGACGAGCTCGACGACACCGACACCAAGGTCTTCTATTACAACCTGCACAACGCCAAGTGGTGGTGGGAGACCGGCGGCGATGAGGGGACGCTGGACAACGTGAGCCTCTTCTACGCCAGCACGCACGGCGGCGGCTGGTCGGACAAGTCGGTCTGGGCGATGTGGGACAAGGACCAACTCGCCAACTCGTTGAAAATGCGGCTGGGCGACGAGGCGACCGGGCTCAGCATCTTCGCCACCTATGCCTGCGAAACCTTGAAATTCGACGACGACAAGATATGGACCCGCATGAAACCGATCTTCCGCGGCGGCCTGCGCTACGCGGCCGGCAGCCACGACAAGCTCTACGATGGGATCACGACCAACGAAACGGGTGAGGATTTCGCCAACGAGCTGCAGCACAGCAAGACCATTAAATACGCCTGGAAGGACGCCAACTCCGACTGGTGGGTCTCCAACGACGTGACCGTCATGGCCACGGGCGTCAACAAGTCCAACTGCCAGAACCGGCGGGACAACATGAAGTGGCAGAACTTCAAGTCCTACTCGCGCCTGCAGGATGGCGAGATCGGCTACTACTGCTACACCTACTGGGAAAACCTGTGACCGCTGCCATCCACCCTTTTACGAATCGCAAGAAAGAGGAGACTACCGTGAAACATGCGTATATCAGACTCGCCACCGCCGGCTGCCTGCTGGCCCTCGTGGCTCTGCCGGGTGCAGCCCCGGCCAAGGACTACCCCCAGCGTGCCGCCGACGACGACGCCTCGCGCAGAGCGGGGCTCGGGCGCACCTCGGTTCCGCTGTTGGAGCGCGCCGCCGGGCCGGGCGCCGACACCGTCGTCTCGACCGTTTTGGCAAAGTTCGAGCGATCCACCCGAGGAATCCACACCCAGGGCACCTTCGAGCGGGCAGCCGCCGCTGATCTCATCACGCTGCACACCGAGGGCTGGACCCTGCAGGTGGCCGCCGACGGCACCCGCGTGAGCTATCGCAACATCGCCGAGCTCGACGGAGCCACGGCGCGGCCGGTGGAGGAGAGGTTGGACCAGGACACCCTCGAAGCGCTGGGCCGCCGCTTCATCGGCGATAGCCTCAGGGAATTCGTTACGCTCAGTTCCAACGACGAGATCCTGCCACTTTACTCGGAATTCCAGATCGCCGGCGGTGGTGCGGTGAGCGAGACCCAGTCCCTGCCAGAGGCCGAGCAGGTAGTCGCCAACACCGTCGTCTTCACCCGTGCCATCGACGGCGTGCCCGTCGTCGGCGGCGGCTCGAAGATCGCCGTCACTTTCCTCAACGACGGCACGGCCGTGGCCTTCGACTTCGACTGGCCACAGTACCGGAAGACGGACCGCCAGCAGGAGGTGCTGCCGATCGGCGAGATCCGCGAGCGGGGCTCCAGGGTCCTGACCCTCGGCCTCGACGCCCCCGGCGTCAACGTAACGCGTTTCGAATGCGGGCTGTTCGATCCTGGCGTGCGCAAGCGGGACGCCGCGGCCCCGGTGCAGTCAGCGTGCTTCGTCCAGGCCGACCGCCGCGACATCGTCGACCCGGAGCTCCACCGGTTGGATCCCGAATCCGGCCACATCGTCACCGCGATTGCGCAGGCGATTCCGGCGGGCGCGCTGATCGAGCGCGATGACCGCTGGCCGGAGGCGGCGGCGCTCCTCGGCTCGGCCTTGCCGCAGGAGCCGGCTCCGGCCGACGGCCCCAGAGAGCCCTGAGCAAAGCCGTACCCTCTCCCCCCTTACCGCGTCGACCTCACCTCTGCCGCCGCTCCTGCGGAGTCGGTAAGAGTGAGGTCGTGCGGTCAAGGCGACTCCTGCTAGGCTGGCGTTTTCATCGAGGGGAGCCCTCCTTGGGAGCGCCGGCCTTCCTGCCTGCCGGCCCTCATCGCTTCCTGTGGCGATCAGCCAGAATCTCGTCGCTGAGGCTCAGGTGACCCAGAGAAAGCCGAATCTGGGGTGGCTTCTTCCAAGCTGGCATCACCGCCTTGACCCGAAGGTTGTCCGCGACCGACTCATCATCGGTGGCCTCGAAAAGGCCTTGGCGTGGTTCTTCAGGTCGCATGCCGCCATTCTCTCAGACCCGTTCTGCGCACCGAAGACCTTGACGCCAGCCAGCGAATTCAATACACGTATCTCGATGGCGCTGTCCCTACGACTCCCCGAAGAGATTGAGGCCCGGCTCGATGCGCTTGCCCAGAAAACTGGACGTACGAAGACGTTCTACATCCGGGAGGCGATCCTCGAGCATATCGACGATCTTGAGGACTACTATCTGGCGCTGGAGCGTATCCAGAATCCGGAGGGGGAGTCCACCTCTCTCGAAGACGTGATCGCGCGCCTTGGCTTGGTTGATTCGGTTTGACCCACGGGCAGAGCGCGAGCTTGCCAGGCTCGACCGGCAGGTACAGGTCCGCATTCTGCGGTTCTTGCGCGAGCGCGTCCGCGGGTCGATCTACCGGCAGGTGGGAGACCTGGGAGCCCAGTACGAGCCTGACTGCCCTCCGAGCTGAAGACGAAACACGCTTCCGCGTCCGCCCCCAAGAGGCCGAGGGACCCGGCTTCGTTCCCGCGGAAGAGAGCCTTCCACCTGCGAGAGCGAATCCTCATCCCCGGAGTCTCACCAAGGCTCGTGCGCCCCGAGGTAAGACGCCCGGGATCGCGGGAGGGGTGCCGCGCCTCTCCACACCGGGTACGGCTCTCTCCCCTCCTTCACTCCGCTTCTCCCCTCTCTTCGTGCGTGTCTCCCCTCTCTTACTTCGAGCTCCCCCTGTCTTGGGCGGGTTCTCCCCTTTCGTGGGCGGCTTCTCCCCTCTCTGGGGCGGTCATTCCCCTCTCTTCGTTCGGTTCTCCCCTCTCTTATCTTGGGACTCCCCTTTCTTCGTTCGGTCCGCCCGAGAGAGGGGGGAACCCGCCCACGAAAGGGGAGAAGCCGCGCACGGGAGGGGAATGGCCGCCCAAGGAGGGGGAGAAGGAGAAAAGCAGAGGAAGTGGGGCCGGCAGGGATGCCGGCGGTCCTAGGGAGCTACTTCACTCCCAGCAGCTCGACCTCGAAGATCAGCGTGGCGTTCGGCGGGATCACGCCGCCGGCGCCGCGCGCGCCGTAGCCGAGGTCGGCGGGGATGGTCAGCTTGCGCTTGCCGCCGACTTTCATGCCGGCGACGCCTTCGTCCCAGCCGCGGATGACGTGGCCGGCTCCCAGCGGGAAGGAGAACGGACTGGCCGCGGTCCTTGCTGGAGTCGAACTTGGTGCCGTTCTCGAGCCAGCCGGTGTAGTGGACGTCCACGGTCTTGCCGGTCTGGGCTTCTTCGCCCTGGCCGGTCTCGAGGTCGGTGTACTTGAGGCCGGAGGGGGTGGTGGTTTCGCTCTGCCATGGTTCCTTTCCCGGGCGGAGCTTATCGCACGCCCAGCAACTCGAACTCATAGAACAGGATGGCATTCGGGCGGGACGACGCTGCCCCCGCCCTGTTTGCCGAATCCGAGACCGGGCGGGATGGTCAGCCGGCGCTTGCCGCCGACCTTCATGCCGGCGAGCCCCTCGTCCCATCCCTTGAGGACGTCGCCGGCGCCCAGGCGGAAGGTGAGCGGGCGGTTGTGGTCGCGGCTGGAGTCGAACCGGATGCCGTCCTCCAGCCAGCCGACGTAGTGGACCTCGACGATCTTGCCGGAGCTGGCCTCGTTCCCCTCACCGACCTTGAGGTCGATGTAGTTGAGGCCCGAGGGGGTGACGACCTCCCGGGCATTGGCAGGGGCCGAGGCAGCAGGGGGGAGGTGTCCTGCCCGAGCCTGGAGGCAGCCCTTACAGTCTTTGCGGCCAAGGCGGACGTGACGAGCGGTCCCAGGACCCCAGGAGGAGAGTCACGGAAAAAATGCGGGGGAGGGTTTTCAGGTGCATCGGTCGATCCTCTCGTGGAAGTCGACAGCCCTGTTCAAGAATTGGACGATTGTACGCCAATCTGCTGCCGGACGACCCTCCCCTCCTTGACCACGGCGGCCACCGGGTTGATGCCGTAGTGGTAGACCAGGTGGAGGAGGTTGGGAGCGTCGAGCAGAACGAGGTCGGCCCGCTTGCCAGTCTCGATCGAGCCGATCTCGGCCCCGAGCCCCAGGCAGCAGGCGGAGTTCAGGGTGGCCGCCGTCAGGCTCTCCTCGATGGTGAGGCCCAGCTCGAAGACGGCGAGGACGACCACCATGGGCATGGACTCGGTGTGGGAGGAGCCGGGGTTGCAGTCGGTGGCGAGCGCCACGGGCACGCCGGCCTCGACGAGGCGCCGGGCCGGGGCGTACTTGTGCTTCATCAGGAAGAAGCTGGTGCCGGGGAGGAGGACGGCGGTGACGCCGGAGCGCGCCAGGGCCTCGATGCCGGCCGGCGAGACGGCGATGAGGTGGTCGGCGGAGAGCGCGCCGAGCTCGGCGGCCAGCTCGGCGCCGCCCGAGTCGACGAACTCGTCGGCGTGGAGCCGGGGCGCGAGGCCGTGGCGGACGCCCGCCTCCAGCACCCGGCGCGACTCCTCCGGCGTGAAGACCCCCTGCTCGCAGAAGACGTCGCAGAAGCGGGCGAGGCCCGCCTCGGCCGTGGCCGGCACGATCTCCTCGCAGATCAGGTCCAGGTAGCGGCCCCGGTCCTGCCGGTGCTCGGGCGGGATCTCGTGGGCGGCCAGGAGGGTGGGCACGAGGTCCACCGGATGGCTCCCGGAGGCGCGGCGGATGGCGCGGAGCTGCTTGAGCTCGTCGTCCAGAGAGAGGCCGTAGCCGCTCTTGGCCTCGGCGGTGGTGGTGCCCCAGGCGAGCATCTGGTCCATCCGGCGCCGGACGTTGGCGGCCAGCTCCTCCTCGCTCGCCCGGCGGGTGGCGTCGACGGTGGAGAGGATGCCGCCGCCGGCCGCCGCGATCTCCTGGTAGGTCTTGCCCGCGAGCCGCGCCACGAACTCCTCCTCGCGGGTGCCGGCCCAGGGCAGGTGGGTGTGGGGATCGACGAACCCCGGGATCAGGGTGCCGCCCCGGCCGTCCAAGCCGCTCGACGTCTGCGGGGGAAGATCGCCGAACAGGCGCCGCCGCTCCTCGGGGTCGCCCACGAAGGCGATCCGGCCGTCGCGGCAGAGCACCTCGGCACCGCGGATCCGGCGCACCCGCCGCTGGTCCGCCCCGCGGAGCGGGGAGGATCCCTCGGGGGTGGCCACCTCGGCGAGGTTGTGGATCAGGAGGTCGGAGCCATGGCGGGGATTGTGCCCCTCAGCTCGAATATCCCAAATCGACAATCCAATATCCTAAAGCCCCACCCGCGCCCGGCCCAGCTCCCGCACCTCGGTCTCGAGCCAGGCCTCGACCTCGCTCCAGTCCAGGGGGACGGCCAGGCGCGGCATGGGCTCGCCCTCGGTCTGGGAGAGGTCGGCGAGGCCTTTGAGGGCCTGGAGGGGGAAGTCGCGGACGTGGCCGAACTTGTCCTCGGCGAGGTCGAGCAGGTCTCCAGGGGAAGCTGCCGGCAGAGGAGGTAGAGGTCCACGAAGTCGCGGCGGGTGCCGCGGCTGATGATGGCGCCGAGCTTCATCAGGCCCAGATCCACGGCCGAGGCCACGGCGAGGCCGGCGAAGTCCTCGAAGGGCTGGACGAGCGGATAGGGGTAGTAGAAGAAGCGCAGGCCCACGCCCTTCCGCATGGGGCCGGACGAAGAGGTAGCCGTCGCGGGCCGTCTCGACTTCGGTGTCCGGGGCTCGGCTCGAGCAGATCCTCGAGGAGGTCGCGCCGCTCGGGGCTGGTCAGCCGGTTGGCGTTGCCCATCAGGTCGAGATCGTGACCGGGCGGTGGCCGACGTAGAGGGCGAGGGCGGCCGAGCCGGCGAGGTAGAAGTCCTCGGCCCAGGGACGGGGGCCGATCCGCGCGAGCAGCTCCTGGGCGCGGGGGGAGAGGGATTCGGGATGGGAGAGGGTCAGAGAGGCCAAAGCGCTTCCGCCTCCGGATGGGCCGGTCCTGCCGGACGCCCGAGGACGACCTCCCAGAAGGCGCGGCTGCGGGGCGAGAGCTGGCGCCCGCCGTGCCGGGCGAGCCAGTCCGCGAGCTCGCTCTCGGGATACCGGCCGGAGAGCCAGGCGAGGTCCGCGGCGTCGCCGTCTTCCAGCAGGCGGGCGATCAGGAGAGAGTCGCCAACCTCAGCATCGAGCTCCTCGTCTACCTCCTCATAATGAGGGAAGAGGCGGCGCGTGCCCTCGGGAAGGCTCAATCCCTCAAGCCCCGGCTTCCCGCCGCTTGCGCGGGAGGGTGAGGACGGTCGCGGTGTTGCGCTCGTCCTCCATCTCGGCCTCCAGGATGCGCTGGAAGAGGTCGAGCGTGTTCTTGAACTTGAGCTGCAGCTCGCGCCGGTTCGTGCGCAGCTCGGCGATCTTGGCCTCGATGCGGGTGGACTGCTCGATGGCCTGCTGCACGATCTTGTCGGCCGCGATCTCGGCTTCCTTGACCATCAGCTCGGCCTCGCGCCTGGCGTTGGCCGTGATGTCGTCCGACACCTTCTGGGCGCGCAGGAGCGTCTGCTGGAGCTGGTGCTCGCGGTGCTCGGTCTCCTCCAGGCGCTGGCGGTAGTAGCGGTTCTCCCGCTCCAGCTTCTCGATCTGGGCGATCCGGGCGGCAAGCTCCTCGGCCAGCAGCGGAGAGGAAGCCCTCGACCTCGGTCGGGATCGTACCCCCGCATCTTCTGGGAGAAGCGCATCTTCTGGATCTCGAGCGGAGTGATGGCCATCCGAATCTCCTTCTACTTCTTCCAAGAATCAACTTTGGAAATGGATAGCCATCTTAGCATGAACACGGCGTCAACCTGGGACAGACCCCGCTGATACCCGGCGAGGGCCAAACAGAGCCGTGCCCACGCGGACGTGGGTCGCGCCCTCCTCGACCGCCACCTCGAAGTCGTCGCTCATGCCCATGGAGAGGTAGCCGGGCAATCCGGTCCACTCGGGTCGGGCGGCCAGCTCGTCGCGCAGCTCGCGCAGGCGGCGGAACCAGGGGCGGGAGTCCTCGGGGGAATCGCCCTGGGGCGGGATGGCCATGAGCCCCACGATCTTCAGGTGCTGAAGATCCGCGAGCGGCCGGACGGCCTCGGCGAGACCCCCGGGCCCCTGAGGATAAAAGCCGTGCTTGCTCTCCTCGCTGCCCAGGTTCACCTCGAGGAAGCCGGTGACGGCGATCCCCCGCGCGCCCGCCTCGCGGTCCACGGCCTCGGCGATCTTCAGGCGGTCGATCGAGTGGATGGTGCGGAAGAGGTCGAGGGCGGCGCGGACCTTGTTGGTCTGGAGGGGTCCGATCAGGTGCCAGTCGATCCCGGACACAACCCCGGGAGGCAGCTCGCGGCTCTTGGCAAGGCCTCCTGGACGCGGTTCTCGCCGAAGACGCGGAGGCCGGCCTCCCAGGCCTCGGCGAGCACGGCGGCGGGCTGGGTCTTGCTGGCACCCAGCAGGACCACGCGGTCTTCGCCGGCAGTGGACCGGCCGGCGCGCCGGCAGGCTTCCTCGATGCGAGTCTTGATGCTGGCGAGGCGCTCGGGCAGGCCCACGGTCTAGGCCTGCTCCTCGAAGAAGAGGATGCGCTTGCAGGACTCGCACTGGACCAGGCTGTTGCCGTTGCGGATCTCGACCACGACCTGGGGCCGCACGCGGTAGTTGCAGGCGGTGCAGTGCCACTCGCGCTGCTTCTGGCCGGGGCGGTCGATGAGGCGCACCGCGGCCACGGCTCCCGTGGGGTAGCGGTCCAGGATGCGCTCGAACTGGGAGACCAAGGGGCGCGGGAGGGCCTTCTTGAGCTCGTCGATCCGTGCCTTGAAGTCCGCCACCTGGCGGGCGATCCCGGGCTTTTCGGCCTCCCAGCGGGTCATCTCGGCGGCGTAGCGCTCCTCGATCTCGCGGAAGCTCTCGCGCAGGGCCTGGAGGTCCTTCTGGGCCTGCTCGCTGCGTTCGAGGGAGGAGAAGGCATTCTCTTCCTGGGAGGTGATCTGCCCCTTGACGGTGTCGATCTCCTGGAGCAGGGCGCCGTACTCGCGCTGGGTGCTGACCTTGTTGATCTGCTGCTGGTACTTCTTGAGCTTTTCCTGGGCGTCCTGGACGGCCGCTTCCGCCGTTCGCCGCTGCTTGGCCGCCTCTTCGGCACTGGCCTCCGTGGTCTGGATCTCCGCTTTGCGCTTCTCGTGCTCGTCGTGCAGCTCGCGCATCCAGTCGGGGATCCCGTGCAGCCGCTGCTCGGCCTCGCGGAGGCCGCTCAAGGCCGTCTGCAGCTCCAGGATGTTCTGGAGGGTCTGGTTCATGGATGAGACGTCCGCTCCTCTCCAAAGCAAGTCATGGCATTCCGACGGGGGACTGCATCCTCTGCATGGCTCGGAATGCTTCGAAGTGGGTCCACCTGGATTCGAACCAGGGACCAACCGGTTATGAGCCGGATGCTCTGACCGCTGAGCTATGGACCCGGGGGAGAGCCCCCTTCAGGGCGAATCGGCATTGTACCACTCGCGGGCTTCCTCTCTGGGCGTCAGCTCCGCCGGGAGGAGCTCGGTCCAGGTGCGGGCCAGGGTCTGCGCCATCTCGGCCGTCCGCCGCGGGTCCTCGATGGGCCGGCTCCCCTTCCCCTCCCAGCGCTCCAGGGTGAGCCGCGGAGGCCCCAGGCGGCCGGTCAGGGGAGGGGCGTCGAGGAAGCCCGCGTAGAGCCTCCGGAAGATCTGGCCCGGCCGCTCCGTGATCTCGGCGCGGGCGATCCGGGCGTTGCCGCGGCTCATGAGGGCCAGGTAGGCGCGGTAGTACTCCGGCTCCGGCGGCGCGAAGCGCGACTCCCAGAGGAGCTGGTCGTTGCCCTGGACGAGCGAGAACCGGTTCGTGCCGTTGGTCAGGTAGAGCTCGGACAGGACAGCGTCCGGGGCCCCATGGAAGAGGCTGGGGGACTGGGCCGGGGGCACCTCGCCGCCGGCAGCCTCCACCAGGGTGGCCCAGAGCCGCGAGGTGGCCACTCTCTTGTCGCGCCCAACGGCGATCCGGCGGCTCTGTTCGCCGAAGCCGGCAGGCAGCTTGATCACCAGCGGCACTTCGAGGAGCTGCCGGCCGAGGTTGCCGCCGTTGAGGATCTGCCCCTTCTCGCCGAATTCCTCGCCATGGGTGGAGGTCACCACGAGGAGGGTCCGGTCCCACTGGCCGCTGGCCCGCAGCTCCTTGAGCAGCTTGCCCAGGCGCTCGTCGGCCCAGGCCACGTTGAGGCGGTACATGGTCCGGAACCGCTGCTCCAGCCCGGGGGGCAAAGGAACGGCGGGATCGAAGAACGGGGCGAGCTGGTGCGGCAGGACGCGATAGGGCAGGTCGCGCCCCCGCAGCCCGAGCCGCGCGACGAACTTCGGCCGCCGGTAGTAGGGCGCCTGCGGCTCGGAGAAATGGACCCAGACGAACCGCCGGTCCCCGCCGGCGGGACCTGCCGACCGGAGCTTCTGGCCTGCCTCGGTCCCCTTGCCGAGCCTCGTGAAGAGGTCGAACCCCTGGCCGAACCCCGCCTCCTTCGAGTACATGGGCTCGCCCATGAAGCCGCAGGTCTCGTAGCCGCGGGCCTGGAGGGCCTCGGGCAGGGTGAGGATCTCCGGGGGGATGCGGTCCTCGGCGCGCAGGACCCGGTGCTGCCAGGGGCGCAGGCCGGTGAACAGGGAGGCCATGGAGGGCAGCCCCCAGCTCGACGAGGCGATGGCCTGGCCGGACCAGTCCGCCTCGCGGATCAGGGCATCGAGGTTGGGCGTCAGCCCTCCCTCGCCGACGAACCCTCCGACGGCGTCGGCCCGCAGGGAGTCGAAGGTGACGAGGACGATGGGGCCGTCATGCGCCGGCGCCGCCGATGTCTGCGAAAGGCGGCAGCCGGCGAGAAGGAGGCAGAGAACGAGGCCGAGGAGTCGTCTCACCCGGCCTGTGGATAGAGCTGCCGGTAGCTGTCCGAGAGGACCAGGATCCGCTTGACGTAGGTCTTCGACTCCTCGATTCCCAGCCCCTCGAGGAAGCGGTCGAGCTCCGTACCGCCGGACTCGTTCCACAGCCGCTTGATGCGGTAGGGACCGCCGTTGTAGCCGGCGAGGGAGAGCTCCAGGTTGTCGTCGAACATGCTGAGCACCTGGCGGAAGTAGGTGGTGCCGAGCCGCACGTTGTAGGCGGGGTCGGAGAGCTTCTCGTGCGAGTAGACGAGGCCGTTCTTGGCGGCCAGCTCGCGGGCCGTGGCCGGCATGAGCTGCATCAGGCCGCGGGCGCCCGCCCAGCTCTGGGCATTGGTGTCGAAGGCGCTCTCCTGGCGGATGATGCCGAAGACCAGGTAGGGCGGGAGGCGGTTCTGCGCCGCCCAGGTGCGGATCGGCTCCTGGTAGTCGAGCGGGTAGTAGAGCCGGCGGGCCTCGTCCGGCACGGTGGCCTGGAAGGGGCCGCCCAGGGCCGGGAAGGCGTCGCGGATCACCAGCACGCTCTTGCGGCGGTCCCCGTGGCGGGCGAGGACGACGGCCTCCAGGGCCTGCATGGAGCGCGGCTGGACCTTCTCCTTCACCAGCTCCGCCTCGGAGAGGGCGAGGTCGTCGAGCCCGAGGTCGGTGAGCAGCCGGGCGCGGTCGAGCGCCGGGTCCACGGGCCAGGGCTCCTTGGCCCTTCCTGCGGCCATCGCGGCCAGAGCGGCGGGCTTGCCCTTCAGCCGGGTCAGGGCGTTGCGGCGGTAGAAGTCGGACGTGTCGGCCTGGGCGATCTCGTTGTAGATCTGCTGGGCGCGCTCGTTCTCGCCCAGGGCGTCGAAGGCACGGGCCGTCCAGTACCGGCCGCGGCGGGCGCTCGACTCCTCGGGATAGAGGGAGAAGAGCTCCGTCCAGTAGCCGATCGCTCCCGAGTAGTTCCGCCGGCCGTACTCCTGCCAGCCCACCTGCCAGAGGTTGGCGGCGCCGGTGGTGTCCTTGGGATCGACGCGGCGCAGGCGGCGCAGCGTCTCCATGGCACGCTCGAACTGGTCGTCCTCCCGGTAGTCGGCGTAGAGCGACTTCAGGGCCTTGGCCGCGAGCTCCGGGTCGGCGCCGCTCTGGGCCACCTTCTCCAGGTATTGCTGGGAGAGGAGGCGCAGCTGCTGCCGCTCGGCCGAGCCCAGGTTGGCGCGTCCGCGCTGGGCGGCGGCGGCGTCCTCGGCCGCCATGGCGCGGGCCTAGGCCAGCCCCGCCGCCTGCTTCGGGTCGCTGGCATTGGCGTCCTTGCCGGCGAGCAGCTCCAGGGCGTCGCTGCCGCGGTGGGCGCGGGTCAGGGCCTGGGCCTTGAGCAGGTACCACTCGAGGTCACGGGCCTCCAGGCTGGCGGAGTCGAGGGCCGCGAGAGCGTTGGCGTCCAGCTTCAGGTCCAGCAGGGCCTTGGCCCGCCGCTTGAGCTGGTCGCCCGTGAGGATGCCCGACCAGGTCACGGTGCCGCTCGAATCGCGGAAGATCTCGATCACCTTGAGCTCGGAGGCCTTGGCCGGGAAGCTCACCAGGAGCCGGCGGGCGGCGTCCATCTGTACGCCGCTGTCGCCCAGGCGGTTGCCGATCTCCCAGGCCAGGGCTTCGAGCTGGGCGGCTTCGTCGCCGCGCAGCTCCTCGCTGCGGCCGGCTTGGACGAGCTCCAGGGCACGCCGGGAGTCGCCGCGGCTCCAGGCGACCGTCGCCGCCTTGAGGAAAGCCCGCGGGCGCAGCACCGAGCCGGGGTAGTCGCCCAGGAGCCGGGCGAGCGAGTTCTGGGCCAGGAGGACGTGGCCGCGGGCCGCCGCCGCGTCGCTCAGGATGTAGAGCCGCCAGTCCTCCAGGGGACCGCCGGGATCCGCCACCGCGAACAGCCGCTCCTCGGCGTAGGCCACCTGCTCGCAGGAGTGGGCGTAGAAGCCGAGGAGGAGCTGGGCGAAGGTGGCCTCCTTGCCCTTGCCCGCGAGGACCGGCGCCAGGGCCTTGTAGGCGGCGGCGCAGTCGTTCCGGCGCACGGCGGTGGCCGCCTCGGCGTAGGCCAGGGAGGCCCGGTCGGTGTGGCCGGGCAGCGGGCCGGCGAGGCCTTGGCGCGGAGGCGGAGACGTGGCAGAGCCCAGGAGGAGAGGGACCAGCAGGACGAGCGCGGCGCGGTGGCGGATCGGCTTTCTACTTCTCACGGTGCTCCAACAACGGCTCCGGTCATCCCGGAGCCTTCGCTACACGGCAGGTGTCAGATTCCCAGCGCTCTGGAATCGCCAGCGGCCAGGATTCGCACCAGCTCCTGGTAAAAATAGTCGGTCGAGCGAAGGATCCGCGGGTCGACCCGCTCGTCATACATCTGGCGAGAGCGGTCGATGTCTTCCTTCAGCCGCTCGTAGATGTCCCGGTTGCGGCGGCCTTCTTCGACCTGTTCCTCGTTGTACAGCTTGATCTCGCTCACGAGGAGCCGCGCCAGGCGGCGGGCCTCCTCGTGCATGGTCTCGTCGGAGGGAGAGACGGGCACGCGGGTGGTGGCGAAGGCCCAGCCGGGGCCGTCGACGCCGCTCGGCGGCCGGACCTCAGGGGTGCCGCCCAGGGCCGGCGCGGCTTCCTCGCCGGCTGCGCCCGCGGACGGCGCGGGCACCGGCACCGGCCGGAGGGGCTGCGGAGGGGCGGGGGTTGCCGCGGCGTCAGCGGCGTCAGCGGCGGCGGCCGCCTGCTGGACGGCGGAGCGCTGGAGCAGCACCGTGGCCTCCGGGCTCTGCTCGGGGAACCGCACGGGAGCCGTGGGCTCCGGCTCCACGGAGCGGGGGTAGCGGGGCGCCTCTGCCGCTTCCGCGGCCGCGACCGAGGACACGGACAGCTCCTCGGTGTAGCGGGGCGAGGCCTCGAAGTGATCCACGGGGACGGCGGGTGAAACCGCGGGGACCTCCGCCATGGGCTCGGGCTCGGCCGCGACGGCCGACTGCTCGTCCTCGGCGGTCCAGGGGATGCCGGCGGGCGTGGCGGCGGACTGCGGCTCCGGCTCGGCCACGTACTCGGGCTCGGCCTCGACCTCGGGGAGCGCTTCCGGCTCAGGCTCGATGTCTGCGGGGGCGGGCGCGGGTGCGGGGGCAGCCGCCGCCGGAGCGCTCTCTATAGTCTGCGTCATAGTCTGCGTCGCGGTGGATGCCGCAGCAGGCTCGCCGGCCTCATCATCCATCAGGGTCAGCGTGGGCGTCGCGGCCCGCTCCCGGAAGGGGAGCGTCTCGATAGCCTGGGAGGCCACGTAGGCGAGAACCTGGAGCGCCTCGGGAGCGAGCCCGCCAGTCCCGCCACTCCCGCCACTCCCGCCATCATTGCCTACGCGGTCGGCATAGAGAGCGGCGGCCAGGCGGTCGCGCAGCACGATCGGCACGAGGACGCCGCCCTGGGGCAGCGGGCTCTCGACACGGCTGCACAACTCGGCGCAGTCGCCGGCCGACAGGTGCACGGCACCCTCACCCCCGAGCAGCCGGCTCCAGGCACCGTTCTGCGGCGTGAGCGCGAGGTTGCGGATGGCGCCCTCGGCTTCGCCGAAGCCCTCGCTCCCCCAGCCCCGCACCTCGCCGCCGCGCACCAGCAGCACGGCCGCCCGCGAGGCGTAATGCCTCGACTCCCGGAGGAGCACCCCGAGGATCTCCGCCTGGGAGCGCGCGCGGTCGATGGCGGCGACGCTGTCGCGCAGGTCGCGCTGGGCGCCGCGCCGGGAGCTCGATCCCAGCTCGTGCTCGCTCCGAGCGAACTCTTCGGGGGAAAGATAGGAGACCGGCAGCGATGGGGTGATCTCTTCGAGCCGCCGCTGAATCTCCTCGTTGCTCGCGCGCAGCCGTTGCGAGATCTCCTCACGCAGGGAGGTGATCGCCCGCTCGACCGTGGCGCTGATCTCGCTGTTTACCTGCAGGACTCTTTCCGAAAGGGACATCCGTTGCTCTCCGCGGCCGTCCGTGGTTCCATCTGAATGAAGCCTGATTATTCTGTAGCCCGCTGCATAGTGTCAAGAAAATCCCTCAGGAACAAGGGCTTAGCCACATCTTGCCGGCTTTTCAGGGCCTGTGGTACGGTCGCTGGGGAGAAGTATAGGAGATTGTCGATGCATCGCAAACCCGGCGCCTTCTTTCGGGGCTCCCTCCTCCTCGCAATCCTCACGGGACTGGCTGGGACTACGACCGGAATAATCGGCTGCGGCCCCTCCGCCGACACGGATCGGGGAGGGGAGCCGGCGGGAGCGGCCTCGCAGGCGTCCGGCGCGGAATGGAGCTGGCTCCAGGAGACGAAGAAGGAGCTCGACCGCCGGCGGACGATGCTCGCGGGGGGCGCCGGGAAGGCCGACCCCAAGCTCGTCCAGGAGACCGAGACGCTGGCGACCGAGTTCAACCGCCGGCTCGTGGAGCTCATCAACGCCGATCCACCGGTCCAGGGCGAGCCCGCGAGCGAGCGGCAGAAGGCGGCCATCCGTATGAAGAGCGACGAGGAGATCGTGCTCGCCCGCCAGTTCATCGAGCAGGGCGGCGACTACCAGCGCGCGATCGACATCTACAAAGAAGCCCTGGCGGTGGACCCGGGCAACCTGCGCCTGCGGGAAGAGCTCGCCCGCGCCCAGGCGCGCCGCTACATGACGCGCGAGACCTTCGACCAGGTGAAGGAGGGGATGGAGCAGGAGGAGGTCCGGCACCTCCTCGGCCAGCCCAACCTGCACGACGTCCGCGACTACCCGGACCGCGGCGTCGTGGGCTGGTTCTACCCCAAGGACGCAAGCGGCGCCGCCGCCGCCGTGTGGTTCCACAGGGAGGGGGGCCGGACCACGGTCTACCTGACCGACTTCAACGCCCTGGATACGCGCGCCCCTGCCGAGCCCAGGCCCGGGCCGCCGCCCGTCCCCCGGCGACGCCCGCAGCCGTCGCAGTCACCGCAGCCAGCGCAACCGTCGACTTGACTTCTCTTCGGTTTTGCGTCAAATTGGCCGTCTACGCCCCCGTGCGAACGGGGGCGATTTCATCGAAAAGAAAAGAGGTGAGTTCGGATGCCCGTTGTGCACGTGCGCGAGGAGGAGAGCTTCGAGAACGCGTTCCGCCGGTTCAAGCGCAAGGTCGAGAAGTCGGGGATTCTGACCGAGCTGCGCAAGCGGCAGCACTTCGAGAAGCCCTCGGTGAAGCGCAAGCGCAAAGCCGTCCAGGCGCGCAAGAAGATCATGCGCAAGCTGCTGGAAGAGCGCCGCCAGGGTCTGGCCTAGTCTCAGCCAGTCCCAAGCCTGAACGGGAGGGAAGCCACAGGGCTCCCTCCCGTTTTTCTTTTGGGGATCAGTTCAGGAAAGGGGACGGCAGGAAGGCCGGCAGGGCCGTGGCACGGTTGCCGTCCTCCTTCTCCCACTCCTCCCGGCTCTTCGGCTTCAGGGGATCGAGCTTGCGCTTCTTGAGCGCCCGGTTGACCGCCGCGACCTCGCCGCTCTTCAGGGCTTCCAGCCTCGCTTCGGCCTTTTCGAGCTGGCTTCCCAGCACCTTCACCTGATCGGTCTGCGCCTGGGTCGGCCGGCCGTCGTAGCCGTTGACCCCGCCGTAGAGCTTGGCGAGCTTCTCGCGGAGCTGCTCCTCGCCGGAGAGCCAGCCGCCCTCGCCGGTGGCCACCAGCGTGGCCCGGAAGCTCTCGCAGCGAGCCGGCCAGCGATTCGAGCTGGCGCGCGCAGATGGTCCCATTGGCAGGAAGCTTCTCCGCCCGCTCCCGGGCACCCGCCTCCAGACCCTGCACCGCGTCGGCCACGTAGGTCAGGCGGCCGAGCATGCCGTAGAGGGCCATCACCGTCTCGTGCTGCGCGGCCCGGTCCTCGGCCGTGTGCGTGGAGCGCGGGTCGGGCACGAGCTCCACCTGGCTGGTGTAGGTCTTGTCCCCCTGGATGAGCTTCACCGTGTAGGTGCCGGCGGAGCACCCGGGGGCCGAACATGGTGAACTGCGAGCCGATCACCAGCGAGTTCGCGGGCGGCATCTTCGGCGGCGCCAGGCGCATCGGCCAGGCGACGCGGTTGATGCCGCGGCGCTTGCCGCCGGGCAGGGTCGAGATCAGCTTGCCGCTGGCGTCGTAGACCTCGACCTTGAGGTCGCCGAACAGGTGCCGCTTCTTCAGGTAGTAGGTGATGGTCGCCGCCTCCTCGGGGTTGCGCCACGAACTCGTCGTCGCCCGGGAAGTCCTGGACGGCTGGCGGGGATGACCATCGTGGCCGGCCGCGAGGGGAGCAACGCCACCTCCGCTTCGAGCGCCTCGCGGGTGAGCTTCCGGAGCGGCGTGAGGTCGTCGAGGATGTAGATGCCGCGGCCGTGGGTGGCGATGATCAGGTCGTCGTCGCGCGGATGGATCGCCATGTCGCGCACCGCCACCTTGGGCAAGCTTGCCCGTGAAGCGGGCCCAGCCGCGCCGCCGTCGACCGAGATGAAGAGGCCGAACTCCGTGCCCAGGAAGAGCAGGTCCGGGTTCACCGGGTCCTGCTTGACCACGTGGGCGTAGCCCGACATCGCGTCGGTGGCGAGCGGCTTCCAGGTCTTGCCGAAGTCGGTGGTCTTGAAGACGTACGTCTTCATGTCGCCCGTCGTGGTGGCCGTCGAAGGTGGCGAAGGCCGTGCCCTCGTCGAAGCGGCCGGCCTCGACGCTGCGAGACCCAGGTGCCCCTTGGGCAGGCCGGGCACGTTCGCGCGCCACGTTCGTCCAGGTCTTGCCGCCGTCGCGGGTCACCTGGACGTTGCCGTCGTCGGTGCCCACCCAGATCACCTGGCCGTTCTTCGGCGACTCGCTGATCGCGAAGATCGTGGTGTGGTTCTCGGCGGTCGAGTTGTCGACCGTCAGGCCGCCCGACTTGCTGCTGCTGCTGCTTCTTCGGGTCGTTGGTCGTGAGGTCGGGGGAGATCGCTCCCAGGAGTCGCCGCGGTCGCGCGAGCGGAAGAGGAACTGCGAGCCGATGTAGATCGTGCCCGGCTCGTTGGGGCTCAGGTGGATCGGCGTGTTCCAGTTGAAGCGGTACTCCGGCTCGCCCGCGCCGGGCAGCGGCTTGATCTCCTTCTCCTCGCCGGTCGAGATGCCGCCGGCGCGAGATCTCGCCGCCCTGGTACTCGGCGTAGACGAGGTCGGGGTCGTCGGGATCGCGGAAGGCCCAGAAGCCGTCGCCGCCGCCGATGTTCCGCCAGTCGCGGTTCTGGATTGCCGCCCAGGCCCGCGAGGGGCCGGACCAGGTGCCGTTGTCCTGCAGGCCGCCGTAGACGTTGTACGGCCGGTCCATGTCGTAGCTCACGTGGTAGAACTGCGAGACCGGCAGCGCCTTCACGTGCCGCCAGCTGGCTGCCCTGGTCGTAGGAGATGTAGACGCCGCCGTCGGTGCCGAGGAGCATCTCGTTCGGGTTCTTCGGGATTGATCCACAGCGCGTGGTGGTCGCCGTGCGGCGCCGCCGCCGAAGCTCGAGCCGAACGCGGATGAAGGTCTTGCCGCCGTCCTCGCTGATGGTCGAGCATCAGGCCCGGCTTGTAGACCGTGTTGTGGTCCGTCGGGATCGACCACGAGGTGCGCGAAGTAGAACGGCCGCACCTGGACGTTGAACGAGTTGTTCACCTGCCGCCAGCTCTCGCCGGGGTCGTCCGAGCGGTAGAGCGCGGTGTCCTTCGACTCGACCAGGGCGTAGACCACGCTCGGCCGCGACGGCGCCACGGCGACCGCGATGCGCCCCTTCTCCCCCGCGGGCAGGCCGGTCTTGAGCTTCCGCCAGGTCTCGCCGCCGTCGGTCGACTTGTAGAGGCCGCTGCCCTTGCCGCCGGAGCGAGAAGGAGTCCGGCGTGCGGCGGAACTGCCACATGCCGGCGTAGAGGATGCGACGGGTCCTGCGGGTCGATGGCGAGGTCGGAGCAGCCGGTGTCGGCGTCGACGTAGAGGACCTTCTTCCAGGTCTTGCCGCCGTCGGTGGTCTTGAAGACGCCGCGCTCCTCGTGGCGTTCCAGAGGTGGCCGGTGGCGCAGACCCAGACCGTGTTGCCGTCGGCCGGGCTCGACCTGGATGCGGGCGATGCGCTCGGTGCTTCTCGAGGCCCACGCGCTGCCAGGTGTCGCCGCCGTCGGTGGTCTTGTAGACGCCGTCGCCGACCGAGACGCTGTTGCGCGCCCACGACTCGCCGGTGCCCACCCAGACGGTCTTCGGGTCCTTGGGGTCGATGGCGATGGCGCCGATCGACTGGGTGTGCTCGTCGAAGACCGGCTTGAAGGTCGTGCCGCCGTCCGTCGACTTCCAGACGCCGCCGCTCGCCGCGCCGACGTAGATGGTGAGCGGGTCGGGCCGCCACGGCGTCGATGGCCGCGATGCGGCCGCTCATGACGGCCGGACCGATGGAGCGGGCCTCGAGCCCGCCGAAGGTGTTGGAGTCGATCTCGACCTCCGCGGCGCGGGCGGTACCCGCCGCGAGCCCCAGTCCCCCTGTCACCATCAGGCAGAGGACCGATTTCAATGTCCGTTGCATACACATCTCCCTTCAACGAAAACCAAACGAAAAGGGATGGAGGAGCTTTGCGAGGGGGCGCGCTCACCGTGGGCGCCCCCTCGGACAACCATTATTGCCTGGGTATTGCCTGGGTATTGCCTGGGTTACTGCTTGGGAGGAGCCGCGCCTTCCTTCTTCTCCATGGCCGGCTTCTCCATGGCCGGCATGGCGAAGCGGGAGTCCTCGAGCGCCGGGTTGACCTCGATCTTCGAGAACGTCATCACCATCTTGCCCGGCATGCCCTTGAGCTGCGTCTCGACCGAGTGGGGATAGAGGACTCCCTCCACCGGCTTGTAGTCCCCCAGGGTCGTATCGCTTTCCATCATCTGGCCCTGAACGTTGGTCTTGCCGCTCGTCTTGACCAGGAGGTAGCTCTCGGAGTCCAGGTAGAGATAACTGATGTCACCGCTCTTCTTGGTCACCTTGAGCTTGTAGGCGGGCGTGCCCTCGATGTCCTCCTTGCCCGCGTACTCGATGGTGTGCCCCTTCTCCTTGTACTTGGTCAGAATGTCGAAGCTTTCCATCTGCTCCTGGGCCTGCTTGACGTCGTCGGCGGACATCTTCTCGGGGTCCTTCTTGCCCATGAAGGGAGCGACCATCCAGCCCTCCGTGCCGTTCAAGGCCTGGATCATGGTCATGCCCTGGATGGTGGCCTCGGTGCGGATCTTGTCGGGCTCCTTGTACTCCATCACCATGGGGATCTCCATCCCCTGGGGAGCCACCATCTTGCCGGTCATGCGGAACGACTTGACGGCCTCGATCTTCTGCCGGCCGCCGGACGCCTGAAGGTTCTTCTCGATGAGCTCGTCAGCGGTCTGGGCCTGCACCGCGGCGCCCGCCAGTCCGGCGACGAGCAGGCACGCGAAAGTCTTACGAAGCATGAGTCCTCCTTGGGGTGTTGGGATGCTTGGGCTGAAAATACCGCCTCAGGATAGCCGAGTCGCAGCCAAACGTCACGCGTTTCTTCCCTGGTTGTACGAGCAGACGAAGGAGAAGTTGCAGTCCCTCCAGCAGGTTACGGCTCCGCGGCGGCAGAGGTGGTCACAATCTGTGACCACCTCCCACAAAGGGGTCCGTCGGCTCAGTCCACCCGCAGCACGGCCAGGAAGGCCTCCTGGGGGATGTCCACCCGGCCGACCCGCTTCATGCGCTTCTTGCCTTCCTTCTGCTTCTCAATGAGCTTGCGCTTGCGGGTGATGTCGCCGCCGTAGCACTTGGCGATGACGTTCTTGCTGATGGGGCGGATCGTCTCCCGGGCGATAATGCGCGAGCCGATGGCGGCCTGGAGCACGACCTCGAAGAGCTGCCGGGGGATCAGGTCCTTCATCTTCTCGACCAGGTTCTTGCCCCGCGCGTAGGCCTTGTCGCGGTGGACGATCAGCGACAGGGCATCGATCGGCTCGCCATTGACCAGGATGTCGAGCTTGGCGAGCTCGCTCCGCCGGTAGCCGCTCATCTGGTAGTCGAAAGAGGCGTAGCCCCGGGAGATCGACTTCAGCCGGTCGTAGAAGTCGTAGATGACCTCGGCCAGGGGGAAGTCGTACTCGATGAGCACCCGGTCGGTCGTCAGGTACTGGAGGCTCTTCTGCTCGCCCCGCCGCTCCTCGGCGAGACCCAGGATGCCCCCCACGTACTCCGAGCGGGAGATGATGGTGGAGGTGATGTACGGCTCTTCCAGGAACTCGAGCTTCCCGGGGTCCGGCAGCTTCGAGGGACTCTCGATCTCCTGCGACCGGCCGTCCGAGGTGTGGGCCACGTAGCGCACACCTGGGGCCGTGGTGATGAGGTCCAGGTCGAACTCGCGCTCCAGCCGTGCCTGGATGATCTCCATGTGAAGGAGACCCAGGAAGCCGCAGCGGAAGCCGAAGCCGAGCGCTCCCGAGCTTCTCCGGCTCGAAGGAGAAGGAGGCGTCGTTCAGGCGCAGCTTGTCGACCGCGTCGCGCAGGTCCTCATAGTCGTCCGCCGAGACCGGGTAGAGGCCGGCGAAGACCATGGGCTTGACCTCCTTGAAGCCCGGGTACGGGGTTGCTGTGGGGCGCGCCGCATGCGTCACCGTGTCGCCGATCTGCGCCTGGATCAGGTCCTTGATGCCGGCGTAGAAGAAACCCACCTCGCCCACCGAGAGCTCCTCGACCGGCGAAGGCTTGGGGTTGAAGATCCCCAGCTCGTTCACCTCGTAGGCCCGCCCCGAGGCCATGAGCTGGATGCGGTCGCCCTTGCGCAGGGTGCCGTCGACCACGCGCACCATGCAGGAGACGCCCCGGTAGGGGTCGTACCAGGAGTCGAAGAGCAGGGCCTTCAGAGGAGCTTCGGGATCGCCCTGAGGCGCGGGCAATTCGGAGACGACCCGCTCCAGCACGTCCTCGATGCCGATGCCGGCCTTGGCGGACGTCAGCACGGCGTCGTGGGCGTCGATGCCGACCACGTTCTCGATCTGCTCCTTGACCCGGTCCGGATCGGCTGCGGGCAGGTCGATCTTGTTGATCACCGGGATGAGGTGGAGGTTGCCGTTGACGGCCAGATAGGCGTTGGCGAGCGTCTGCGCCTCCACCCCCTGGGCGGCGTCCACCACCAGGAGCGCCCCCTCGCAGGCGGCCAGGCTGCGCGAGACCTCGTAGGCGAAGTCCACGTGCCCTGGCGTGTCGATGAGGTTGAGCTGGTAGGTCTGGCCGTCCTTCGCCTGATAGAAGAGGCGCACGGCCCGGGCCTTGATGGTGATGCCCCGCTCCCGCTCCAGGTCCATGTCGTCCAGGAGCTGGTCCATCATGTCCCGCTCCGAGACGGCGTGGGTCGTCTCCAGGATACGGTCGGCCAGGGTGGATTTCCCGTGGTCGATGTGGGCGATGATGGAGAAATTGCGGATGCGCTCGTGCGGAGTCATGGCGTCGGCTCAGGTTTGATTGTCCCGGGATCGGGTCGCGTAGTGTACAGCAACGCGAAGAGGCGGCCCGTGGGCCGCCTCTTGGAACAATCCTGAGAAAGGAGTTACTCCCGCCGCCTACGACTCGTCGTAGCTGATCTCCATCCCCCGGATCTTCCAGGCGGACAGGGCGATCAGGGCCAGGGCCAGGACGAGCAGGCCCGGAATGGCGACCCAGGGCGAGGGCGCGTCCGCCAGCAGGGCGAGCGGCCCCTCCGAGATCGGGATCGGGCAGAGCGACTGGAGGTAATGGAACACGCTCACCTTCTTGAGCAGCGGCGGCAGCAGGAAGAGGATCGCCTCCCAGCCGAACACGGCGAGCGCCGGAATGGCCGGGCTCTTGAAGAAGAACCCCAGGGCGAGGAACACGGAGCCGTAGCCCACACAGGCCAGGAAGGTCACCAGCAGGTACGCGCCCAGATGCCCCAGGCCAGGCCCGTTGAACATGAAATTCTGCACCTCGGTCGACTCGTGAGGCACGTACGCCAGGAGGTACGTGACGAGCGTCGACAGGCCGAACAGGAAGAAGGCGACCACCAGCCCGGTGAAGAACTTGGCCGCCACCAGCACTTCCCGCCGCACGGGCGAGAGGAAGTAGTAGTGGAGGCTCCGGTCGAGCATCTCGCGGCGGATCAGGTTGCCGAAGATCGACACGCAGGCCAGGAAGATCACGATCCGTACGAGGAACGTCTGATAGATCGCGGCGAAGAACTCGGTCGCGCCGGAGACGCCGCCCGGATGGTCGGCCGCGCCCGGGATCACGATCCGCAGGGTGAGGATGAAGACCGGAGCCAGGGCCAGCAGGTACAGGCCCCAGGACCGGCGGAATCCCTTACGGATGTCCAGCCTCATGATGGCCAGGACCTGGCGCCACCAATGCCCCCAGGGAAGGCCCCGTCCGGATGCCGCGGGCGTTGACGTTGTTGCAGACGTTGAGCTCACGATCTCGCTCACGACTTTTCTCCGTTCGAGCCGATCAGATATTGGTAGACCGCGTGCACGTCCGCGTCGGCCGGGGCCACCGATTCGACGGCCAGGCCGGTTTCGAGCACGATCTCGTTGAGCGCCAGGTGGAAGCGGTCGGCGTCGCGCGTCCGCACGAGCAGGCTTCGATTGTCCTCACCGATGCGCGCTTCGACCACGTGGTCGTGCTCGAAGACCCGTGAAGCCAGAAGAGACGGGCGGTCGCAGCGGATGAGCACCTGCACCGGGTGCTCCTCCTCCATCTCGTCGCGCACCTCACCGATGTCCCCCTCGGCCACGATGTAGCCGCCGTTGATGAGCACCACCTGGTCCGAGATCAGGTCGACTTCATGAAGGATGTGGCTGGAGACGATGACGTGGAGGCCGCCGTCCGCCAGATCGCGGAAGAGGGCGATCACCTCGGCGCGGGCCATGGGATCGAGCCCGTTCAGGGGCTCGTCGAGCACCAGCACCGACGGCTGGTGGGCCAGCGACTGGGCAAGCCGCGCCCGCTGGCGCATGCCCTTGCTGTAGCCCGCCACCTTGCGTCCGGCGGCGTCCACCAGGCCCACCCGCTCCAGGGCTTTCCAAGTGAGCGTGTCGGCCTCCTTGGCGGAGAAGCCGTGCACCCGCAGGTAGGACTCGACGAACTGGTAGCCCGTCAGGCCCGGGGGAAAGGAGTCGTACTGCGCGGCGTAGCCGACGTGGCGGAACAGCTCCTCCGGATGGTCCGGGCTGATGCCCAGCACGCTCATCTTGCCGCGCGACGGGCGGATCAGCCCCACCATCAGGTTCATTAGCGTCGTCTTGCCCGAGCCGTTCGGACCCACGAGGCCCGTGATGCCGGGCGGGATCGACAGGTTCACCCGGTTGACCCCCAGGACGTCGCCGTAGAACTTGGAGACGTTCTCGAACACGACCCGGCGGTCCACCGCAACGTTTGCAGCCGTGGCGGCGACGGGCATGGCCTTCATGTCGGCGCTTTCCATGGGGGCAATCATCGCACCACCTCATACGCCCGGATACGGCGGGAGAGGAGCCACAGGCAGAGGGCGCAGGCCGCGGCGAGCGACAGCCACGCGGCCCACATCGGCATCGCCAGCTCCGAATCGATCGTCTGGCCGAAGAGCGAGGCCCAGACGTTCTGCATGGCCGCCCACATCGAGGCCAGCCAGCCCCACCAGGTGTCGAGGGCCTCGTTGAGGGCCTTCGCGAACCCGGAGAGGACGAAGAAGACGATCAGCATGGTCACCCGCGCCACCGGCTTCCACTTCACCCAGGCCGAGATGGCGAGCGCCACCAGGGAGAGCACCAGGATCCACACCCAACTCCCCACGAAGATGGCCATGCCCGTCCCCAGGTTCT
Source organism: uncultured Acidobacteriota bacterium (assembly GCA_963832495.1). Lineage (GTDB taxonomy): Bacteria > Acidobacteriota > Thermoanaerobaculia > Multivoradales > UBA5704 > DATARR01. Next base: position 1,211,734 of record CAWHUF010000011.1, read on the forward strand.
CGCCCAGCCAGCCCGTCCCGTCGAGGGAGGCCTGGAAGAAAAACAGGAGCATGCCCGGAATCCACGTAATCAGCGACAGCAACGTGATCAGCACCGTCATCTTGCCCAGCACGTACTCCGTGCGGGTGAACGGGCGCGAAAGGTAGAGCGGCAGCCCGTTGTTGCGCAGGTCGGGGGCGATCAGGGCCGGCCCCACGGCCATGGCGAGGATGAACGCCAGCGAGCCCTGCCACTCCAGACCCCGGCGGAAGAAGGTGGCGTTGATCGGCAGCGCCGACTTCAGCTCCTCCAGCGGCAGGTTCAGGAACTTGAGCGCCGCCAGGTTGTGGTGCAGATAGATCATCAGCAGCCCCGCGAACGGCGCCGCGAAGCAGAGCGTGAAAAAGGCAATGAAGAACTTGCTCTGGAAGACCTCCCGGAATGCGTAGCGCGGGAGGATCATGAAGCGCGATCCCACAGGGGTGAGCGGCCCCTTGTAGCGTCCGTAGTTGCGCTCATACACGGCCATTTTCGCGGACCTCCGTCTCCATGGCCTTGAGGAAGATGTCCTGCAAGGAATCCTTTTTGTAGTCGAGCTTGCGGATCTGCACCTGCCGCTCGGCGGCCAGCCGGTAGAGGTCGCGGACCTCGATACCCTCCGGCAGCACGACTTTGATTTTCTGCTTGGTGCCCATGGCCATCTCGCAGCCCAGAGCCTCGACGGCCGAGGCGAAAGAGCCCTCTTCGCCCCCGCGCACCTCGATCTCCAGGAACTTGCGGTTGGCCCGCCGCTCCTCTTCGAGGTTGCAGTAGGTGGCGATGGATCCTCCCTTGAGGACGAGCACCTCCTCGCAGCACTCCTCGACGTCGCGCAGCAGGTGGGAAGAAAGAATGATGTTCACCTCGCCCGTGTCGCGGATGTCCCGGATCAGCCGGAGCATGCGCTCCCGGGCCGCCGGGTCGAGGCCGTTGGTCGGCTCGTCCAGGAAGAGGAGCCGCGGCCCGTGTACCAGCGCCTGGGCGAGCTTGGCGAGCTGCTTCATGCCCAGCGAATAGGTATCGACATTGCGGTAGCGCGCTTCGCCGAGCCCCACATAGAAGAGCGTCTCGTGGGCCCGTTCGAGGGCGCGTTCGGAAGGAAGGCCCGAGAGCTCCCCCATCAACCGGACGAACCGCACCGCGGTCATGCCGGCGATGAAAGAGTCGGTCTCGGGCATATATCCCATCAAACCGCGGATCAGGCGCGCTTCGGTCTGGATGTCATGACCGAAGATACGGGCCGTCCCCGCGGACGGAGCGTGGAACCCGAGAAGGGTGTGGAGCAGCGTCGTCTTGCCGGCGCCGTTGGGACCCAGGAGGCCGATGCACCGGCCGGTCAGGGAGGCGTTCAACCCCTTGAGGATCGGACGCCCCCCGAACTGGACCGCGAGGCTCTGGAGCTCGATGACGGGTGTGGTCTGGTCGGACATGTTCGCTGCTCCAGGGCCTGGGGCCTGAGAAAGGGGCTTACTGCCCCGCCTCCGCCTGCTGCTCGGCAGCGGCGGCTGCGTCGTGCGCCTGGTCCATCAGCCCGGCCAACCCGCCCATGCCGGCGAGCGTCCCGAGGTTCAGGCCCAGGGGGTTCTGATTGCTGCCCGCGAAGACGATGCGGTCCGGCTCCGCGTAGGCGTAGTAGAGCGTGGGCCCCTGCGCCGCCAGCCAGGCGGTGAGCTTGGCCGGTGCACCCTGTGGGCCCCTACCCTTGGAGTCACCCTTCGCGCCACCCTCGGGGATCAGCTTGGAGGCCGACTTCGCGAGCGGGGCCAGGTTCTGGTAGACCAGGGCCGAGACGTTCACCTGGCCGTCCGGACCCAGCAGGTCGCGGAACTTGGCCGTGGTGGCGAGCGTCACGCCCGAATCCCGGAGCTGGATCGCCCGCTCGAGGAGCGCCCGGCTCGGGCCGGCCACCATGTAGCCGTCCTCGAACACGTAGTGGAGCCCCACCTTGGGGTCCGTCCCCTCGATGGCGTAGAAGGTACGTCCGCCGGCCTGCTCGCTGGTGAGCGTCACACCGGCACCAGCCTTGCCCTGCTTCCGGATCTCGGCGTTGACGTGGGCCACGGCCTTCTCCAGCGTCTGCTGGAGCCGGGCCGGGTCGTACACCTCGGCCACCATTTTCCAGGAGGGCGAGGGCAGCACCGGACCGTCCAGAGCGATGGCCACCTCGCCGCCGAACGGCGCCGCGAGGTCGTTCCTCACATCGAACCCGTGCTCGCTCTGGGCCTCGGCCAGCTCACGGGCGAACTCGGGGTTCATGGCCAGCATCTCGTCGAGAATCGTCACGGGATTCTTTACGACGAACGCCGCCGCAAGGTTTGCGTCCGGAGAGAAGAAGCTCAAGCTCCCCATCGGCGCCGGAGCGGCCACCCAGGAGGCCACGCCCCGCCGCGTCTGCGTGAAGGTCAGGGCCGCGCGGGTCTCGGCCTTACCGCCGATCTCCCGGCGGTCGATGATGAAGTGCTCCACGTCGAGGATGCCCATCCGCTCCGCCGTCTGCTGCGACTCGGAGGACTCGTCCGCCTGCCCCTCGCGCACCAGCGTGCCGAGGTCGGCCGCGAACAGCCAGCCGGCACCGTCCCGGTAGTCCTGGGCGATGCGGCCGTAGAAGCTGCCGGACGTGAAGGCGTTGTTCCCACCGGCCGCGATCTTGCGGATCTCCTCGGCGGAAGGCGAAGCCACCATCAGGCCGTCGTGCAGCCACACCAGCAGCGCGTCGTCATTCGCTCCCGCCGTGGCCGGATCGTCGATGAAGCGGATCGGGTGCTTGCCACCGTGACCCGCCAGCTCCTGCTCCACCGTGGCGCGGAACGCGGCTTCGTTCGTCACCTCGGCCAACAGCACCGGCGCGTGGCCCTTGCCGTTGCCATCCTCACTGGAATTCATGGCCACCGCGACCTCGTCGCCCAAGTTGGCACCCAGGGCGCCGAGCTTCTCGATCATGTCGTGGAACTTCTGCTCGTTGCCGGTCGAGCGCAGCATCTCGCTCCACCACTGGGCCAGCGACGGGCTTTCAGCGATCTTCTGGTCGAGGATGCGCTGCGTCTCGGTCAGGCTCTTCGACAGGTTCGGCAGCGCGATCCAGATCGTCGTCCCCTCGGGGGCGAGATCGAGCAGCCGGGTCGAGTACCGCAGGCCGGGCCGCTCCACCCGGGAGTCGATCTCCTGGCCCAGGGCGGCCAGCTCGGCGAGCAGCGCCTCGTACTGCTTGGCGTTGCGGCTCCAGGCCACCTCCTCGCGCATCGGCACGGTCTCGACGCTCGCGTGCGTCGTCACCTGGTTGCCGGGGTGGAGGACGCTCTCCCGCTCGCCCTGCTCGACGTGCACCTCACCCTCGATGACGGATACGCGGGAGCCCTTGGTGCCCGAGTTGACGGAGAAGATGGTGCCCACCACCGACACCATGGCGTCGCGGGTGGCCACATAGAGATGACGGTCCCGCTGCTTGGCGGCCTGGACGATGATCTTGCCGCGCTCCAGCTGGATGGTGTTGCCCTTGCGGCTGGCGTCGAGCGCGAAGCCGGCCCGCTCGCCCATCTCGATCAGCGAGCCGTCGGCCATGCGCACCAGGGCCGTCGAGCCCTTGGCCGTGCGCACCCCTTCGTGCTCGTCGAGCATCTCGCCGACCTTGATCGGCGCGCTGGAGTCACCGGCGACCCGGTAGAGGGTGCCCTCGACCGACTCGATGCGGGCCATCTGGGAGCCGCCCGCGAGCATCTCCTGGATGACCACCATCAGGCCGAAGCCCAGGACGATCGCGAGCATGGCGGCCAGCGGCATCCACACCCGGCGGTCGCGGGCCCAGGACTGCCTGGCGGCCGGACGGGCCTTCACCGTATGACCCTCGCGGGTTTCCTTGAGCGCCCGCCGGCAGGGGACGCACGAACGCGTATGGTCCTCGACGAGCAGTGCGCGCGCCGGGGACAGCTCACCCCGCAGGTACGCGGGGATCAGGGACCGGAAATCCTCGCAGCCGTGCAGGCTGCCGGTGACTGGCGGGGTTGGCGGGGCCGGAGCGGCCGTGGCCGCCGGGGCGGAGGCAGCGCCTTCGGCCTGCAGGCGTGCCCACACGCGGGCCGCCGCGGCCTCGACCTGCCGGGGATCGATGGCTTCCTCAGCCACCTGGCCGATCGCCTCGTCGAGGAGGTCGTCGTTCTTCTTGAACAAGCTCATGACAGTTCTCCTTGAAGCGACCCCAGCTCTTTCTGAAGCCGGTGCCGCGCGCGATGCAGTAGAACGGCGATCGAGGTCTGGGAGGCGCCCAGCATCTTCGCGATCTCCAGGTTGCCTAGCCCTTCGAGGTAGCGGAGCGTGAAGATCTCGGCCTGCCGTGGGGAGAGGCGGGACATCGCCTCCCTCAGCTTCGCCTTGAGCTCCTGGCTCCCCCGGGCGCGCTCCGGACCGATGTCCGAAACGTCCACCAGGGACTCGCCCACCTCGTCCAGGTCAACCCTGCGGGACCGCTTGCGCCGCCGCATCAGATCGAGAGCCGCGTTGACGGCTGCCCGGTGGAGATAACTCCCCGCGCTCTCTGATAGATCCGGCTGCTCCTCTCGCCGCAGAAGTCGGGTGAATACGGTCTGTAAAACGTCCTCCGCGTCCATTGCGTTACCGGTGATCCGGTACGCCGCGCGGTAAACCGCTCCGTGATGCTCCCGGAAGAGCTGTTCCAGGGCTCCTCCCGGGGGGCTTTCGAGCGATGGTCTGTCGTACGCTGCGGCTTGCACGCCTCCTGCCCTCCTTTCTCCTTCGCCCATGGAACGCACCTCCTTGAGATTTCTTACAGGGTACTCCGATTGAGGGCTGAAAGCCTCAAGCGGGAAGGCGGAAGAGGAGCGGAAGACTGTGCAGGAAGCTCCGTGGAGTTGTCTGCAAGCTCCCCGGATCGCCAGGGCAGTCTCCTGGAGCGATCCGCCGAGCCCGCGGAAGGGTCCGCGGACCTCGCGGAGCGATCCGCCGGTGCGCGGAAAGGTCCGCCCGCCTCCTGGAGCCGTCCACAGGTCTCCCGGAATCGTCCGGAAGCTCCCCGGAACCGTCCGCGGGCTCTCTGGAGCACTCCAGGCAGCCGGCGGAGCCTTCCATGGCGCTCGCGGACCTGTCCGCCGGGGTTCTGGAATCGTCCGTGGACCCTGCGGAACGTTCCGCCGCCTCGCCGGACCCTTCCGCCGCCCTTCGGACCGTTCCGGAAAGCCCTAAGACCCTTCCAGGGCGGGCGCCCGTGCCGCCAGCTTCTTGGGGGCGATCGCCCGGTAGCTCTCGTCGAGCCACTCGTGGAGCAATTCCAAGGGGACCTCGTCGCCGGGAGCGAAGCGGGCCGTGACCCAGCTGCTCTTGCCGAGACCATACCCCGTGGGCGAGGCGAACGGCAGGGCCAGCGCCGCCACCCCAGAGAGGGGGAGCTTGGTGGACAGGCTCAGTCCCTCCTCCTCGAGGGCAATGAAGACGAACGTCTTCCCCTTCACCTTGATGGCCCGGTGCCCCCAGGGGAATTCCTCGTACGCCTCGGGATAGGCGAGCGCGAGGTCCCGCAGGCGCTCCTCGGATTCCTTCAGGTCGACCGCGGGCTTGTCGATCACGAGCCCCCCTCTCCAGGATAGGTCCCCGCTATTCTATCCTGGCACTGCTATTCTTTCCTGCTGGAGCGTTGATAGATGAAGACCCTAGCCCACAGCGCCTCAGAGGACCGAATCACCCTCGACCCGGATATTTGCAACGGGAAACCCACAATCCGGGGAAAACGGATTACGGTCCAGACCATCCTGGAGTTCCTCGGGGCCGGAGAGAGCCGGGAGGAGATCCTGCATCAGTATCCATCCTTGGAAGTAGAGGATATCGACGCCTGCTTGGCCTTCGCGGCCAGTTGAATTCCGTTGAGGAGCGCTATGCCGATCGCTTGAGACTCCGGGCCGCAATGAGATCCGTATCGGCGATCGGCCGGATATCTTCTTCTGTCAGCATGACCAAGGCACCTGTCCGGCCGGATGCGGTCACGAATTCCACCTCGAAGCTTTCCGGCTCGTAGACCTCGACGATAGCGCCCAGATCCCCCGCCCGGAGGTCATTCGCCGGCAGGTCCCTGGCCAGAACGACGGTATCCAAGATCTTGTGCATGCGGAAGCGCCACCTCAGGAGGCGCCCTCCACCTCCTCCACGAACTCCTCCAACAAGCGGTTGAAAACCTCGGGCCGGTCCATCATCACCCAGTGGCCGGTGCCCGTCATGAGGCGGACGGGGAGGTCGGGGCGGAGGTTGTGGAGGCTGTAGGGGAGCCGGTTCATGTCCGAGATGACGGAGAGCTTCGGCCCCGGGTAGCGGTCCAGGGCGGGGAGGGGCTCGTAGTGCATCGAGTCTTCGAGCGCCTCGCTGATGGCGTCCTCGTGGGTGAGGCGGAGGTCTTCCAGCACCCAGCGGGCGGCGTCGGGATCTCCGCTCACCACGAGCTGGCGGAAGTAGGACTCCAACTCCGCCAGGGGATCGGCCTTCAGGGTGTCCAAAAAGGAACGGTACTCCGATTCCGGGACGCGGCTCATGTCGCCGTTGGGATCGACCAGCAGGAGCCCGGCCACCCGCTCGGGATAGCGGCCCGCGTACTCGATGGCCACCAGCGAGCCCAGGCTGTGCCCCGCCAGGAGGAAGCGGCGGAGACCGAGCTGGTCGGCGGCGGCGGCCACGTCGTTCGCCAGCGCGGCAATCGAGTAGTCGCCATCCTCGGCCGGATCGGATTCGCCATGGCCGCGCAGGTCCAGGGCCACGGCCCGGCGGTACCGGCGGAGGTGGTCGAGTTGCAGGGCCCACTGGCCGCCGTTGCCCGCCAGGCTGTGGAGGAAGAGGACGGGCACCGCGTCCGTGTGCTCGCCTTCTCCGCCATCCCTTATATAGAGGTTGCCCGCGGGGCCGGCGATCCACAGCGCCTCGCCCGGAGGGGTGGCCGGCTCGGGCTCGGTGCCCTCAGGGGGCTCGGGTTCCGGTCCACCCGGACGGTCTGGCTCGGGACGGAGCTCCTCCGGAGTCCAGCGCCGCAAACCCGCCAGGGCCGAAGCCAGAGCCCCCAGCGTGAACAAGCCCAGGAAGGTCCAGAAGAGCCCCCGGGAACGCCGCCGGCGCGGGTAGCTGGACCTGCGTAGATGTCTCGATCGCATCCGCATCCTCCCCTCGCTGAAGCTAACACGCTCCTCCATTCCCGGGCAACGAAGAGAGGCGGTCATCCGGCGTAAGGGTTGACATCCTTATTCATGGTTTTGTATCTATCCGCTGCCCAAGCCGGCAGTATCGAGGTGAGGAGCAGCGAGCCTGCTCGTCCAGTAATGAGCTACCCAGACGGGAGGCACGTGTGGACAGGATGCGAGAAGTACCCGCCGTAGTAGCCCCGATTCGTTCTTGGTTCCGGTGCCTCGGGAGGCGCTCGAGCCCGTTCTGTATCAGCGCGTTCGCCTTTGGCCTGACCCCTTTTACGGGCCTGATGGCGTCTCCGGCTCCCCCGAGCGTGCAGCCACCGGCGGTGGCGGTCCAGGCTCCCGCGCCCGCTCAGCAGCCCGCTCCAGCCGCCGCGGAAGCCCCCAAGCCGGCGCCCTCTGAACCCGCGAAGACCGAGCAATCCGCCGAGGCTCCGAAGCCGGCCGCTCCCGCGACACCGGCGCCGCCCCAGGCAGACAAGCCGGCCACGAACCCAGATCCAGCCCCGGCGACCGCTCCCCCAGCTCACGAACCGGCGCCCGCTCCCCCAGCCAAGACCGTGGCTCCCGCACCCGCTCCTCCTCCCATGAGCAACCTGGAGAAGCTCCGCAAGGCCGCCGACCTCATGGCCGAGGTGAACACGGCGATGGGAGCTCCGCGGTCGCCCTATGGACAGCTCATCTACGACATCGCCGTCCGCCACTCGGTGAACCCCCAGCTCGTGGCCGCCGTGATCCACGTGGAGTCGGCCTTCAATCCGCGCGCCGTCTCCCGCAAGGGCGCCTGCGGCCTCATGCAGCTCCTGCCCGAGACGGCCCGGCGCTTCGGGGTGAAGAAGAAAAAAGACCTCTTCGATCCCTCGAAGAACCTGGAAGCCGGGGTGAGGTACCTGAAGTGGCTGACCAAGCGCTTCGGCGGCGACGTCCAGAAGATCCTGGCCGCCTACAACGCCGGTGAAGGCGCGGTGGACCGCTTCGGGGGGATCCCGCCCTACCGCGAGACCCAGAACTACGTGAAGAAGATCTTCGGCCTCCTGGGCTTCGACGTGGCGTCGGAGGCGCCCGCGGCGGTTCCGGCCAAGAAGGCCGAGGACGCAGGCGAAGCAGTGCCGGCGGGGCGGTAGAGCCTCCGCCCCCCCAGCCCCCTCTTCCGCAACCTTCCCCTACCCGATGCGTACCACCAGAAGGCTCCGCCCGGAGTCTCGGATTTTTTGCGCCTATTCTCCCCCTCTCCCGGTGAGGGGGGGAGGTATAGGCCGGCCGAAGGCCGGGGAGGAGAGGGGGCCGGGGGGTGAGGGTTCACTCAGGGAGGTTTTTCCGATGCGAAAATTGATCGTTACCGTCCTTTTCCTGCTCACTGCTTCCTCCGCGCGGGCGACCCTCGATCCGGGCCTGCTGGCCGGGATGAAGGCGCGGTCGATCGGCCCGGCCGGCATGAGCGGCCGCGTGCCGGCCATCGCGGCCGTGGAGTCGAACCCGAACATCGTCTATGCGGGGAGCGCCAGCGGCGGCGTCTGGAAGTCGGTCAACGGCGGCCTCACCTGGACGCCGGTGTTCGACGATCAGGCTGTGGCCTCGATCGGCGCCGTCGCCATCTACCAGGCCAATCCGGACATCGTCTGGGTGGGCACGGGCGAAGGCAATCCCCGCAACAGCGCCTCGGTGGGCCAGGGCGTCTACCGCTCGCTCGACGGCGGCCGGACGTGGCAACACCTCGGGCTGGAAAAAACGGAGCGCATCTACCGCGTCGTGCTCCATCCCTCGAACCCGGACATCGCCTGGGTCTCGGCCCTGGGCCAGGAATGGGGCGAGAACCCCGAGCGCGGCGTGTTCAAGACCGAGGACGGCGGCAAGACCTGGAACAAGGTGCTCTACGTGGACGAGCGCACGGGCGCCTCGGACCTCGTGATGGACCCCAGGAACCCCAACAAGCTCTTCGCCTCCCTGTGGCAGTACCGGCGCTGGCCCTGGTACTTCAAGTCGGGCGGGCCGGGCTCCGGGCTCTACGTCACCCTGGACGGCGGGCGCAACTGGCGGGAGATCACGGAGACCGAAGGCATGCCCAAGGGGAACCTAGGCCGCATCGGCATCGCCATCTCGCACTCCAACCCGGACATCGTCTACGCCACCGTCGAGGCGGAGAAGAGCGCCATCGTGCGCTCCGACGACGGCGGCCGGACCTGGCGGACCGTCAACCAGCGCCATGACGCCAACCCGCGGCCCTTCTATTTCGCGGACATCCGGGTCGACCCCGAGCTCCCGAACCGCGTCTACAGCCTGGACTACGACGTCCGCGTCTCCGAGGACGGCGGCCAGAGCTTCCGCCCCCTCATCCCCGGCTTCCTGATCCACGGCGACTACCACGCCATGTGGATCGACACCCGCGATCCCAACTTCATGTACGTCGGCAACGACGGCGGCGTAGCCATCAGCCGCGACCGGGGCCGCACGGCCTCCTTCGTCACCACCCTACCCCTCGCCCAGTTCTACCACGTGGCCGTGGACATGGAGCAGCCGTACAACGTCTACGGCGGCCTCCAGGACAACGGCTCCTGGCGCGGCCCCAACACCGTCTGGCAGTTCGGCGGCATCCGCAGCTACGAGTGGCTGTTCGTAGGCGGCGGCGACGGATTCGACACGAGGCCCGACCCGGCCGACTCGAACCTCGTCTATTCCATGTCCCAGGGTGGGTACCTTGGCCGGACCAACCTGTGGGCCGGCGAGCAGCGGCAGATCCGGCCGGCGCCGCCGGAAGGCGTCAAGCTCCGCTTCAACTGGAGCTCCGGCTTCGCCACGGACCCGCTCCAGGAAGGCACGATCTACCTGGGCAGCCAGTTCCTCCACAAGTCCATGGACCGCGGCGAGACCTGGACCACCATCAGCCCGGACCTGACGTCCAACAACCCCGAGTGGCAGAAGCAGGAGACGAGCGGCGGCCTGACGCCCGACGTCAGCAACGCCGAGAACTTCACCACCATCATCGCCGTGGCCCCGAGCCCGCTCCAGGCGGAGGTGATCTGGGTGGGCACGGACGACGGGCGCCTCCACGTCACCCGCGACGGCGGCAAGAGCTGGACGAGCGTCGAAAAGAACGTGCCCGGCGTGCCGGCCAACACCTGGATCCCCCACGTCACCCCCTCGAAATTCGATCCCGCCTCGGCCTTCGTGGTGTTCGACAACCACCGGCGCTCGGACTGGACGACCTACGTCTACCGCACGGACGACTGGGGCAAGACCTGGAAGAGCCTGGTGCCCAAGGATGGCAAAGACGTCAAGGATGTCAGGGGGTATGCCCACATCGTGGAGCAGGACCCCAAGGCCAAGGACCTGCTCTTCCTCGGCACGGAGTTCGGCCTCTGGTTCTCCCTCGACGGCGGCGGCAAGTGGATGAAGTGGACGCACGGCGTGCCCACGGCGCCCGTGCTGGACCTGGTGATCCACCCGCGGGAGCTCGACCTCGTGATCGCCACCCACGGCCGGGCGCTCTACGTGATCGACGACATCACGCCGCTGCGGACGCTGTCCGAGAAGACCCTGGCCGAGCCGCTCCACTTCTACGCGGCGAGCGACGCCATACAGCACTCCCAGACTCCCGAGCCTGGCGGGTTCGGCTGGGGCTCGGGCGAGTTCCGGGGTGAGAACGAGCCCTACGGCTCCATCCTCACCTTCTCGCTCAACGCTCCCGGCCTGCCACTGCCGGACAAGGAAAAAGAGCGCACCCGCAAGCTGGAAGAGCGGCAGGCCCGCCGGCAGGAAGAGGCAAAGGCCCAACAAGGGGAGCAGCTCGGGCAGCCGAAGACCGCGCGCGAGCTGGCTGCCCATGAGCAGCCCGGCCCGGGCACCACCGGGAGCCCGGCGGCGAAAGAGGAAGACAAAGACAAGAGCAAGAAGGAAGGCGGAGAGATGCCGCCCAAGGCCGAGATCCGGATCGCGGACGCCTCCGGCAAGACCGTCCGCACCTTCAAGGCGCCCGTCACCCGCGGCCTCAACCGGGTCGTGTGGGATCTCTCCCGCGACGGCTTCAAGCAGTTCCCGCAGGAGCAGCCTTCAGAGAACGAATACCCCGGCGGTCCCGAGGTGGTGCCCGGCACGTACACGGTGACGGTCAAGTACGGTGACCACGAGGCCATGGGGCCCGTCCGCGTGCTGCCCGACCCGCGTTCCAAGAACACCGCGCCCGACTGGCAGGCCCGCGAAGACGCGATCTCCCGGCTGGCGGCCCTGAACGATGCTCTGGCTGAAGCCATAGACCGCCTCCGCAAGACCCGCGCGGACGTCGACAGCGTCGTCACCCGCGTCCAGAGCGCCAAAGCCGCGGAGAAAGCCGCGAAAAAAGACAGCCCCGCGAGCACCGCGAAGGACGAAAAACCGGAGCCGACCCCGCCAATCGTCGAAGCCGCCGGCAAGCTCAAGGGCGATCTCGACAAGCTGGAGCGCCGGCTCTGGGTCCCCTACGACTCCGTGGGCATCCAGCCCGACACCGACGCCCTGACGAAGGTCTATTACCTCTACGGCTACATCCTGAGCACCTGGGAGCCGCCAAGCCCCACGAACCTGGAATACCTGCGCCAGGCCGAAGCAGGGACCCAGGCGGTCCTCGCCGACTTCAACCGCTTCTTCGAGACCGACGTCGCCGCCTTCCGCAAGCAGGTGGACGACGCGAACGTACGGCTGCTGCCGGATCTTGGAAAGGTGGAGGTGAAGCGGCCGTAGGGCGCTCCGAGTCCCTTCGAGCGGCCGGGTTTTCCCGGCCGCTTCTGCCAGGTACGATGTTGCCCCGGTACGACCAGGAGTGTTACCGTCTTGCCATGAGCAGCGCCAAGATTGCCATCTCTCTGGACCCCGAGGCTCTCAGGCAGGTCGACCAACTCGTCGATGTAGGGGTTTTTCCCAGCCGCAGCAAGCTCATCCAGGACGCGGTCGCCGAGAAACTACAGCGGCTGCGGCGGGTCCGCTTAGCCCAGGAGTGTGCCAAGCTCCAGCCCTCCGCCGAACAAGCCGCGGCTGAAGAGTTTTTTAGCAGCGAGGCCGAATGGCCCGAATACTGAGGGGAGACATTCTTTGGGCTGACCTCGATCCTGTCCGAGGCAGGGAACAGGCCGGGCGTAGACCGGTCCTGGTGCTGAGCCAGGATGTCTTCAACGAGCGGTCCGACACCATCATCGCCGTGGCGCTCACCAGTCAGGAACCCACCGCCGGCTATCCCCTCTCCTTTGAGATCCGGTCGATTCCTCTCCCGAAGCGGTCCTGGGTCAAGATCAGCCAGATTCGGACACTCTCCACGGAGCGTCTTGGAGGGCTTATCGGACGTTTATCTCCGGAGGAGCTCCATCTGGTGGTCGAGGGCCTGAACGAAATTATCGGGGATTGATTCTCTTCGAGCATACTTAGGATCCCACCACCCCAAACACCCGCACAAAGTTCCCGCCGAGGAACTTCGCGATCGCATCCTCCTTGTACCCCCGCTTCGCCAGCCCGGCCGCCAGGATCTCCATCCTCCTCGGAGTCTCGAGCTCCGCGACTGAGACGTGCCCGTGGATGGGCTCGCCGCCGGGCAATCCCTGGTTGCGCCGGACATAGCCCTGGAGTCCCTTGACCTTCTCCTCCTGCGGGGTGGGATCGCCCAGTACCGGACCATCGCTGCCGAAGCCGGCGAGGTCGATGCCGCCGACTTTCACGACGTGATCGAGATGATCGAGAACGTCGGCCGCTGAGCTGGTCTCCTTCGAGGTCAGCCAGACGCTCATGTTGTAGATGCCGAAGTAGCCCCCCTTGTCCGCCAGGGCGCGGATCACCTCGTCCGGCTTGTTGCGAAGCGACGGGAAGAGCGCCCGGCAGCCGGCGTGGGTGACGGCGCAGGGCTTCGCGGACAGGCGGATGGCCTGAAGCGTCGTCTGGTCGCTGCAGTGGGAGAGGTCGACGAGCATGCCGAGGGCGTTCATCTCCTTCACCACGGCCTCGCCCAGAAGGGAGAGGCCGGCGTCGGCCTTCTCGCGGAAGGAGTCGCCCACGGCGTTGCGCTCGTTGTGGGTGAGTTGGAGCACGCGCAGGCCCAGGCCATGGAACTGGCGGAGGTTCTCCAGGTTCCGGTCGTTGACCGAGAAGGTGGAGGAATCCAGGATCGCGGCGTCCTGGCAGGCCAGGATGACCCCAAACTTCCCCTGCCGCCGGGCCTCCGCGAGGTCGGCCGCCTTGAGCACCTTGAAGAAGGGTGAGTCGGGGCGCTTGAAGACGGCCTCCCACTCCTTGAGCTTCTCCAAGGCGTTGGGGAAGTTGCGCGGGAAGAGCCGCAGGTCGAGCACAGCCGCCGTCAACCCGCCCGCCAGAGCCGCCCTGGCGTCGAAGTCGGGACCGTCCGGTGACAGGGTGTCGATGACGTCTGACATCCGCGGCATGGGCGCTTCAGCCGCCAGGATGCGGACCGCCTGGCCAAGGCTCGACAACGCTGCCGCCGTGCCCAGACCCCGGCGGAGGAACGTTCTCCGGGTGATCATGGGCTCTATTCTCGCGTATGGCGGTCGATGAGGCCGCTGATCAGCGCACGTCGAGCGCTACTTTGATTGCTCTGTTGAGTTCCTCGACTTTGGACGTATCACACATCCCCATTTGCCGGGTTAGACGGCTACGGGGAACGGTCAACAGATTGTCGAGGTTTGCGACACATCGGACGGGAAGGCCCTGCTGACGGCCGAGGTCCACTTCGGTGGGAATTCCACGCACCGTGCGAGTCACCACGGTGACTACGATCGAGCCGATCGAATGGAGGACAGCATCCCTGGTCAAGACCACCACGGGACGATTCCCCACTGGAGGGGGCAACTCAGCCCACCACACCTCCGCGCGCCTCAATCACCCCCATCCTTCCACTCAGGGATATCTCGAAGCTCACCAATCAGCTTGGCCTGGGCCTCGGCAATCTGGCCAGGCTCCAGGTCTGTAATGGCCGAGGCTTCCAGATATTGCCGGACAGCCTCCTCCACGATTTCACCCACGTCGCGGCTTTGCATCATGGCGAGATCGCGCAGTTCTCTCTCTACGATGGCTGACAGCTCAATGGTCATGGACATAGGGTACGTAAATCCTAGGGTAAGGGCAAGTCCCGGGGCGGGGAACGCGGTCGCCGGCCTACTGGGTCCAGCGCTTTGACCTGGCTCGCTTCGTGCAATAAATTCCTCCAGCTTCACAATAGAGCTCTGACCCTCTTTCGCGGCAGGCGCTGCGCGCTAGAGGTGTCTGAGAGCTAGCACTTACTGGAAGGATCGCTCATGAAACGACACATGGCTCTGGGCCTCTCGGCTCTCGTACTCTCCCTGATCGCGGTGGTGCCCGCTGGCGGCTCGGCCAATACGACGGTCTGTCAGATGGACTACACGCTCAAGGGCTGGTCCGCTTTTTACAAGACGTCGCGCGGATCGGGAACGATCTCTTGCGACAATGGCCAGACGGCGAGAGTGAAGATCTCCGCCGGGGGTGGCGGTCTGACGGTCGGCAAGTCCGAGATTCGGGAAGGTCACGGGAAGTTCTCCGAGGTCGGCGACATCAAGGAGCTGTTCGGCAGCTACGCCACCGCCAGCGCCGCCGCGGGAGCCGTCAAGTCTTCCGAGGCCCAGGCCCTCACCAAGGGCGAGGTCTCCCTGGCCCTGGCCGGCACGGGGACGGGTATGGAAGTCGGCGTGAGCTTCGGCAAGTTCAAGATCACCAGGCAGTGATCTCCGCCCGGGAATAGGTAGGACCGGGAGGCCGCCGCCCCAAGCAGCCTCCCGGGTACTCGTATCAATTGTCAATGAGCCCTGCTCCAGCCATCCCTGCGCCGGACGGGCGGGTCCGCTCCTGATATTTCTTGGTGGCCGTCTTCTCTTATTGGGTCCCGCGGAATTAGAATATCGGGGAGCTGGTGATTCTGTCTAGATCCCAAATCCAGTCATTCTGATTCCGGATCGCTGAGATCTGTTCCCGGTTCTGGAGTTTCGAAGTTGGAATCCACTGGATTCCAGGTTGTAGGCGTTCACTTCGAATCTAGAATTCACTGGATCCGACTGCAAAGCATTGTGTTTGGATCTGGAATCCAGTGGATTCGAAGTTGAAAACCAGTGGATTCTGCTTTGGATCCACTGGATTCCAGTCTCGAATCCACTGGATTCCGGTTCCGAAGTGAAGGATTCTGGCCAGAATCCAGCGGCTTCCAATTCCGAAACCAGTGGATTTCAAGTCCGAAATCAGACATCCAGGAGCTGATCGGAGCGTAGACCCATTGACAATGAGGCGCCTCGTGCGGACAATGACGCCGTTTCAACCGTAAAGACTGCGGTCCCGCTAGGGACCACCGTCGGTAGCCCTGGATTTAAATCCAGGGCCAAGCTGTTCATTGACAATTTAATCCGAGTACCAGGCGAGGGCAGATGGGGCCTGCCCTCGCCTGGCCTTCCGGCGGGTCTAGTCGCCGTGGTGGCCGGAGCGGTTCGACCAGAAGACAGCCGCCGTACGACCCTGCACGGAGAAGGTGCCGGTCGTGCGGTTGAAGCTGGAGGAACGCTCCGCCGCGTCGAGGGAGAAGACCTGCAAGGGATGGAGCGTCAGGCGCTTGCCCGCCAGGTCGGCGACGGTGACGGTCTGCGCCTGGTCGTTGGCGTTGAAGACCACGACCAGACGGTCATGCTCGCGGTCGATGGCGCCGGTCGGATCGTCGACGGTCATGACGATCAGGCCGGGGATCTGGTTCGGGCCGGTGTTGTAGAAGCGCAGCCGCTGCTTGATGTCGTCGCCCGTGCGCAGCCGGAAGAGCGGGGTGCTCTTGCGGATGGCCAGGGTCTCGAGGAAGTGGGTGTAGGCCTTGAGGATGTCGCCGCGGTCCGCCTTGAGCGCCGGGTTGGCCAGGAGCGGCCGCATGACGCCCCAGTTGGACTGGTTGTCCGTGGCCGGCGGCAGACCCACGCCCCAGTTGTTGGAGCCATAGGTGAAGTCGAGCTTGTTGAACCAGTCGCCGGAGTTGTAGCTGTTGCGGTCGAGCGACTTGGAGCGCAGCAGCTCGACGCCCGCGTGGTAGAAGGGGATGCCCTGGCCGAAGCCGAGGATGCTCATCCCCAGGTTCTGCATCCGCACCCGGTCGGCGATGGTGTCGGACGGCGCGGCCTTGAGCTGGATGGCGTCCCACAGGGTGTCGTTGTCGTGGGCCTCGATGTAGGAGATGACTTCCTGCGGATCGGCCGTGTAGCCCGAGGGCTGGCCGTTGTAGTCGATCTGGCGGGCTTCCACGAAGTTGCCGTTGCGGTCCGTGAGCTGGTAGGTGGCGATGGCGCCGGCCAGGCCCGTGCGCACCCAGTCGGACTCCAGGAGCAACCGGTTGAGTTGGTCCGAAGAGGAGCCCTGGTTGGTGTCGTTGGGGTCGTAGTAGAGGCCGGTCAGGAAGCCCTGCTGCTGGATGCCGGAGAAGGGTCCGCCGCCCCGCACGCCGTCGCGCAGGCGGTCGCTGAAGGTGCCGATGCCCGTGCCGGCCATGTTGGCCTGGGTGGCCTGCTCGCCGCGAGCGTTGTTGGCGACCTCGCCGAAGTTCCAGCCTTCGCCGTAGATATAGATCTTGCTGCCATCCACTCCGGAATTGGCCATGGTGAGGGCGTCGAGAGCTGCGCGCAGCTCGAGGAGGTTCCTCTTCATGTGGTGGCCCATGAGGTCGAACCGGAAGCCGTCGACCTTGTACTGCCGGGCCCAGGTGACCGCCGAATCCACGAGGAGCTTCTCCATCATGTTGAATTCGGAGGCCGTGTTCGGGCAGCAGGAGCTGGTCTCGACGTTGCCGTCGCTGTTCAGGCGGTGGTAGTAGCCCGGAACGATGCGGTCGAGCACGGACTTGTCGTTCTGCCCGGCGGAGTTGGTGTGGTTGTAGACCACGTCCATCACCACGCGGAGGCGGCTGTCGTTCAAGGACTTGACCATCTCGCGGAGCTCGACGATCCGCGCCGGGCCGTCGGGGTTGGTGGAGTAGCTCCCCTCGGGCACGGTGTAGTGCCACGGGTCGTAGCCCCAGTTGAAGCCGTCGAGATCGGCCACGGCGCTGACGCGGGCCTGCTGCTCTTCGGAGTCGGGCGGGAAGCTCGACAGGTCGCCCGCCGGGGACTGCCACTGGGACTTGTCCTCTTCGATGGTGGCGATGTCGAAGGCCGGCAGCAGGTGGATGTGGGTCAGGCCGGCCAGCGCCAGGGTGCGCAGGTGGCGCATGCCGTTGGAGTGGTTGAGGGTGAACGCCTTGAAGGTGCCCTTGAGGTTGGCGGGCACGCTCGGGTCGTTGGCGCTGAAGTCGCGGACGTGGAGCTCGTAGAGGACGATGTCCTCGGGCGCGTCGAGCCGCGGCTTCTTGTAGGTCTCCCAGCCGGCCGGCTTGTAGGCCGGGTCGGCGAGGTCGACGATCTGGCTGCGCTGGCTGTTGCGCGAGAGGGAGACGGAGTAGGGGTCGGTGACTACGTTGGTCTCGACCTGCCCGGTGGAGCGGACGAAGACGTCCACCTCATAGGCATAGTAGCGGCCGTACCAGCTCGCGTTGCCCGTAACGTTCCAGACGCCGGTGGCCGGGTCTGCCGTCATGGTGTGGACGGTCGGGGTGGTCGCCGGGCTGGAGTCCGCGTAGAGGCGGAGCTTGACGGAGCGGGCGGTGGGCGCCCAGACGCGCAGGGTGGGAATCTTTCCCGGACCGAACGTGGCCCCCAGAGGCCCGTTGTAGGTATAGAGATCGTCGAGCACACCCTGGATCTGGAGGCCGGTGGCGTCCACCAGGGTACCGCCCGCGTCCTTGGCGTCGACGGCGGTCTGCCCCTTGAGAGCTTCGGCCACCTCGGCCAGGCGGCTCGCCGGCACGTGGAAGGCGGCGTAGCTCGCGATGTGGGGGAACTTCTCCTTGACGGCGTTGGAGAGGCCCGCGGGGTCCCAGGTCAGCGGGATCTCGGTGCCGCCGTTGACGCCGTCCGGATCCAGGGTGAGGCCGCCATCCGCTTCATAGTGGAGGGTGACGTCCCAACTGGCGGAGACGGCGCCCGGGTTCCAGGCGATGGTGTCCGCCGTCACCCAGTAGGCCTGGGCGCGGCCGATGTTGCCCTTGGGTGCTCCGGTGGCGCTCACGGTGAGGACGTGGGTGGCGGAGTTGTAGGAGAAGAAGATCTCGGCGCAGGCCTGCGGCACGGAGAAGGAGATGTTGGCGCCGTTCGGAGCGCCGTTCGCGCCGTAGTTCTCGTCCCAGCTCTCATTGATGGCGACCTTGACTTCATAGTTGCCGGCCGGGAGGGACGAGGTCGAGAACGTGTAGGTGCCGTCGCCGTCCGGGTCCTGGAGCCAGGAGCGGAGGCAATCCGGCTGCCAGTCGCCCGGGCATCCGAGCTCGGACTGGAAGCTGCCCGGCGTCACCGCGATGACCGCGTTCCGGTTGCTGGTCACCCAGTGGGTGGCGTGATCGTAATAGAACTTGACGTTTTCGGACGAGGAGAGGTTCAAGGGGATGTTGGCGCAGGGAGGGGACGGGAGAGGGGGCCGGGGGGTGAGGGTCCGGGAGGGGGAGCTGAGATAACCTACCGCCCATGCCCACCGCCCCCCACATCGCCGTTATCGGAGCCGGAGCCTTCGGCGGCTGGACCGCCCTTCACCTGCTGCGCCGAGGCGCCCGCGTCACCCTGCTGGACGCCTGGGGTCCCGGCCACTCGCGGTCCAGCTCCGGGGGCGAGACGCGGATCATCCGCGGCGCCTATGGTCCGGACCGCATCTACATTGAATGGGTGGCGCGTTCCTTCGAGCTGTGGCGGGAGGCCGAGGCCCGCTGGCGCCGGCGGCTCTATCAGCCCACGGGGATGCTCTGGATGTGCAACGAAGAGGGCAGCGAGGGCTACGTCCGCGATTCGCTCCCCCATCTGGAGGACGCGGGCCTGACGATCTCCGAAGTCTCCGTCGAGGAAGCCCGGGAGCGGTTCCCCCAGATCGACTTCGCGGGTGTCCGCACCGTCTTCCTCGAACAGGAAGCCGGCTACCTCCTGGCCCGGCGCGCCTGCCAGGCGGTGGCGGCGGCCGTCGACGCCGAGGGCGGAGAGGTTCGCCTCGGAGCCGCCGCGCCAGGTCCTTTCCAGGAAGGGAAGCTGGACCGTCTGGATCTCGCGGACGGCTCGGTCCTCGAAGCGGACCTCTACGTCTTCGCCTGCGGTCCCTGGCTGGGGAGCCTGTTCCCCGAGGTGATTGGCGAGCGCTTCCTCCGCGTCACCCGGCAAGAAGTCTTCTATTTCGCGACTCCACCGGGCGATCCGCGGTTCAACGAGGGCTTCTGCCCGGCCTGGGTCGATCTGGGAGAGCGGATCTTCTACGGCATCCCCGGCAACGAACACCGGGGCTTTAAGCTGGCGGACGACACTCGCGGCGCACCTTTCGATCCCACGTCAGGCGAGCGCCTCCTCACCCCGGCTCTGCTCGAACAGGCCCGGGAGGTCCTGGCCCGGCGTTTCCCGGCCCTTGCCGGAGCGCCGCTCGTGGAGTCCCGCGTCTGCCAGTACGAGAACAGCCCGGACGGCCACATCCTCTTCGACCGCCATCCTCATGCCGGGAACGTCTGGCTTCTGGGAGGCGGCTCCGGCCACGGCTTCAAGCTGAGCCCCGCCCTGGGCGAATACGCGGCCGGGGTCATCCTGGAAGACGGGACTCCGGACAGCCTCTTCAAGCTGAACCGGCTGGGGCATGGGGAGTCCTTCCAGACGCAGTTCGGGCACTGAGCCGGTTGTGGTATGTTCCCAATTCAGGGAACGGTCCGGAAAGAGCGCACCGATAAAAGCAACGGGTATTCCGCCCGCCGGGGTGTTACCATGGTCCAGGAGGCACGCCATGGCTATCCAAGACCGCATCCGCAAACTGACCTACGACGACTACGCCCGGATTCCGGACGACGGCCAGCGCCACGAGATCATCGACGGAGAGCACTACGCGATGCCCTCGCCTTCTCGCCGACATCAGAGGTTGTCCATCGAGCTGGGATCGCGGTTACACCTGTTCGTAAAGCACCGTCGTCTTGGAGAAGTCTACGATGCACCTTTCGATGTGCTTCTCTCGCCGCATGACATCGTTCAGCCGGACCTGCTGTTCGTCTCGAATACACGGGCTGGGATAGTCACGGAAAGGAACATCCAGGGAACCCCGGACCTGATTATCGAGATTCTCTCGGACGGCACCCGCCGGCTCGACGAAACGGTCAAGCTGGACCTCTATGACCGTTACGGCGTCCCGGAGTACTGGACGTTCGATACCAGTCGGAAGGTCGCGCGGGTCTACCGCCGGACCTTGCAGGGCCTCCGCCTCATGGCCGAGCTTTCCGCCGAAGCCGGAGACGTGCTGACGACGCCTCTGTTGCCCGGGATCGAGATCCCGCTCGCCGAGGTCTTCGGCTAGCGCCCTATCCTCCGGGGTAGGGCCTTTCCTATCCTTTGGGGCCTACCCCTCCTATCTTTAAGGGTCTGTTGAGGAGCTTCGATCCGAGGCATTCTCTCCTCGTCAAAGCAAACAACTTGGTTGGTTGGTCTGGGACCTCCCAGGATGGGCCATCACCTCCTTGTCACGCCCGTGCTACGATCGCAGTCCTTGGATTACGACATCCTGACCGGGCTCACGGGGGGCGCCGGCAGAACTGGAGGGAGGCTCGTATGGTTCGGAAGCTTCAACCGATCCTCTGGCTCATGATTTTGATGTTTGGGATAGGCGGAGCCGTCTTCGCGCAGGGGACGACGGGATCGGTCTCCGGCGTGGTGCGCGACGCGGAAGGCGGGGCGCTGCCCGGCGTGACGGTCACGATCTCCGGTCCTCTCCTGCCCGCCGGCAAGACGGCCGTGACGGACGAGAAAGGCGCTTTCAGCATCCTGCGCCTGCCGCCCGGTGACTACGAGATCAACGCCGAGATCTCCGGACTGGGCAACGTGAAGCGTGGAGTGGTCGTCGCCCTGGAGAAGGACACGCAGGTGGACTTGGCGCTCAACCCGACACTCCAGGGCGAGATCTCGGTGACCACGGTGCTGCCGACGATCGACGTCAAGGCGAGCGACGTGCAGACCAACTACACCAGCGAGCAGATCGAGGACCTGCCGGTGGCGCGCACCTACCGGGGACTCTTCCAGCTCGCGCCGGGCGTGGCGGACAACCAGCGGAACACGCCCAACGCCGGCGCGTCGCGGCAGGACAACACCTATCTCGTCGACGGCAACAACGTGACGAACCCCCACTACGGAGACATCCTGCCGGACATCACCGAGCTGGACATCGACGAGGTGAGCATCAAGCGCGGCGGCATCTCCGCCGAGTACGGCCGTGCGGCCGGCATGGTGGTCAACGCCGTCACCAAGTCGGGGACGAACGATTTCAGCGGCGAGATCCGCGCGGAGTACCAGCGGGTCGAGCTTCGTCGGCAGACAGCAAGCTCAGCAACCTCCAGAACACGCGGGAGCGCGAGCTGATCGCCGGCTCGCTCGGCGGGCGGATCGTGCGCGACCGCCTCTGGTTCTACGGCTCGGTGAACCTGCCCCAGGTGACGACCATGGACCGCGTGAACAACCTGGGCCCGGTACCTGACGAGGACCGGGAAACCGACGAATTCTTCGGCAAGCTCACGGCCAACCCGGTGTCGAACCACTTTCTCTCCCTCTCAGCCCGCACGCGCGACACCACGACTGAGAACAGCATCGGTGCCACCACGTTCGCCTTCTCCAGCCCGAGCGTCGCGAGCGACGATTCCACGGACTATCTGCTGGGCAACTTCTCCTGGGTGTGGAACACCTCGGCGGACAGCCTGGCCGAGCTGAAGCTGAGCCATGTGGAAGAGGACAATTCCAGCGTTCCGATCAATGAGCTGGGGTATCGCCCTGCCTTCAACGCCACCCGTCCGGACCTCGTGGGCCGGTTCACCACGGCCCCGGGCCTCATCGTGGGCGGCGCCAACGCCCCGGGCCAGATCGTCGGCGGATCGGACCTCTTCAACTTCCAGGACTTCGAGCGCGAAGAAGCGCGCCTCACCTACCAGCAGTTCGCCACCTTCGGCAACACCCGCCATGACCTGCGCGCCGGCGTGACCTACGACCGCAACGAAGAGCAGCTCACGCGGCAGGCGAACGGCTGGGGCAACATCTCCTTCAGCACCACGACGCGCCTGTTCACGGCCAACTACGTGTCGATCCAGCCGCCGCACACCGGCCGCGCCGAGGTCTGGGGCGCTTTCCTCCAGGACCAGATCTCGTTCGGAGACCGGACCACGGTGACCGCCGGCCTGCTGGTCAACCGGGACGAGTACTTCGGCGAAGGCCTGGGCTCCACGCCGGGGACCAAGACCAAGGTCAAGATCCTGACCTTCGACTGGGACCAGCAGATCCAGCCGCGGCTCGGCATCTCCTTCGTTCCCAACGTGGAGCTGGGTGACAAGCTGTACGCCAACTTCGGCCGCTACTCCAACACCGAGAACAAGTCGCTGACCCGGGCCGCCTCGCCCACCCGCATCTTCACCACCCGGGCGACCTTCGACGCCAACGGCAACCTGATCTCGGAGGTGCCCGCGGCCAATACCCAGAACAAGAAGATCGACGCGGGTCTCGATCCCATGTACACCGACGAGTATCTCGTGGGCTACGCCCGTCCGCTCGGCCGTGCCTGGTCCGCGGAGATCTGGGCAATGTACCGCGAGGTCGGCGACTTCTTCGAGGACGTGAGCGCCGACGGGCTCGGCGGCGGTCCGTTCCGTGTGTCGCAGCTCCCCGACGCCTACCGGGAGTACACGGCCGCCACCCTGCAGATGGACCGCCGGCCGGTCGACGACCGCTTCATGCGCCTGTGGGTCAACGCCAGCTACACCTGGAGCCGCCTGGAGGGGAACTGGGACATCGACTACGCCGATCAACTGTTCTACAACTCCTCGATCCTCCAGGACGGTCCAGGCGTGCTGATCACCGACAACCGCGACGGCCTGCTGCGCGGCGACCGCACGCATCTCTTCAAGCTGTTCGCCACGGTCGAGCCCATTGAGCGGTTGCGCGCCGGCACCTACGTCCGCTACCAGAGCGGCGGCACCTGGGAGGCCCGGTCCCAACCCTCCACGGCCGTCTCCAGCAGCTACTTCCGCTATCTGGAACCCGCGGGCTCGCGGCGGATGGAGGACTGGATCAACGTCGACCTCCAGACCTCCTATGAATTCCGCTTCGGCGGCATCGGCCTGGAGGTCGAGGCCCGGATCAACAACGTCTTCGACGAGCAGGCGGAGGTCGAGGTGGACGACCGGTACCTCCTCAACCAGCCGCTCATTCCCGCCAACCCGAGCAACCCGCTGAACGGCCCCTCCAACAACCCGAATTTCGGCAACCCGACCCGGGTGACCGAGCCCCGGGCGATCGTGCTGTCGGCGATCGTGCGGTATTAGGAGTGTCTGGTAAGGTCCGGGCGTGGAGATTCGTGACTTCGCCCGGACCATCGTCCTCACCGAAGACCTCGGCCTCAAGCTCGCGCCGGCCCCGGCCGGACTGACGGACGAGGATCCCGGCCCGCCTCTGAGAATCCTGGAGCCCGGCCGGCCCCCGCACCTGCGGTTCGCCACCCGGATCGAGGTGCCGTCCATCCAGGGCTTCCACGATCCAGCCCAGCGGCCCCGCATCCTCCACGCCTTGGCGAACCATGAATTCCAGGCCGCCGAGCTGTTTGCCTGGGCTCTCCTGGCCTTTCCGGATACGCCTCCGGAGTTTCGGCGTGGCCTGCTCGAGATCCTGGACGACGAGCAGCGGCACACCCGCATGTACATCGCCCGGCTGGAGGACGCCGGAGCCCGCTTCGGAGACTTCCCCGTGAACGGCTATTTCTGGGGGAAGGTGGAGGCCATCACCTCGCCGCTGCGCTTTCTCTGCGCCATGTCGCTGACCTTC
Organism: uncultured Acidobacteriota bacterium; assembly: GCA_963832495.1. Classification (GTDB taxonomy): domain Bacteria; phylum Acidobacteriota; class Thermoanaerobaculia; order Multivoradales; family UBA5704; genus DATARR01. The sequence goes on from CAWHUF010000011.1 coordinate 1,235,819, forward strand.
GAGAACGCCAATCTGGACCATACGGCGGAGTACGCCGAGGCGGCCCGCCGTGCGGGGGATGGGAAGACGGCGGCCGTGATCGAGCGGGTGCACCTGGACGAGATCGAGCACGTCCGCTTCGGTTGGACGTGGCTCCAGGTCTTCAAGAGAGAGGACGAGTCCGCCTGGGACGCCTACCAGTCCAATCTCACCTGGCCGCTCCGTCCTGCCAAGGCGCGAGGACGGACCTTCCGCCGTGAAGGGCGGGAGGCGGCGGGGCTGGACGCGGAGTTCATCCGGCGGCTTGAAGAGAACCCGGGAGAATAGTTGAGTGGACTTGGACATGACGGTCGGCTATCATGGACAAGTTCTAGGAGGTGGCCCCATGGAATGGAAGATCGGTGACGCGAAGCAGCATTTCTCGGAAGTGATCCGGGCAACCGAAGAGGGGCCTCAGTGGATCTACAACCGTGAGCGCCTCGTTGCCGCAGTCGTCGAGCCGGACACGCTGCGAGAGTTCCTCGCTTGGCGAGAGAAGGAGCAGCAGCCTTCCCTAGCCGAGGTCTTTGCCGACCTTCGGCGGATCTGCGTTGAAGAAGGTTACGAGCTCGAGATCCCGATGCGCCAGGACCGCCCCAATCCTTTCGCTGATGACGAAGACCTTTCTCTGTGACACCAACGTTCTGAGCGAGTTGGTGCGCCAGCGGCCGAATGCTGGAGTCCTGGCATGGGCCGAAGAAGTCTTTTCGATCGCGATCAGTACGGTCACCGTCGAGGAGATCATCTACGGGCTGGCTTGGAAACCGAATCAGCGGATCCTCTCCTGGTTCGAGGAGGTCTTGGAAAGCCGTTATGACATCATGCCGGTGACTCTTGAGATCGCCAGGAGGTCGGGGCAACTCCGCGGTCTGTTGCAATCACGCGGTAAGACGCGGAGCCAGGCCGACATGCTCATCGCGGCAACGGCTCAGGTCCACGGCCTCACTCTCGTGACCCGCAATGCTCGTGATTTCGAGGACTGCGGGATTTCGCTCCTCGATCCTTTTCGCTGAGATGCGTCAGAGTGAGGCGAATTCTCGCCAATCTTCTCAGTGAGGACGAGCTTGCGGGACGCCGGGAGCTCGCCGCCCCGGGCCGTGCTGGAGACGGTCGCCCGGATGGCGCCTCTCCTGCGCGTCTTCGCGCGGGAGGGGGACCGTCTGTGGAGCCCCGCACCGGGTCCGGATCTCGAATCGAGCCCCCTCCGCGATCTCCCTCCCGCGGAGGACGTCCTCGCCTGGTGCGAGACGCCCGCGGCCCTGGAGCACCGGGGAGAGCCACGCCGTCCGGCCGCGATCGACTGGGATGCTCCTCTCCATGATCTCCTCTGGCAGCTTCCGACGCCCTCGCCAGCCGCCGTGGCCGCCGTCCACCACCGCGCCTTCCATCTCCAGGTCGCCCAGGAGATCGGCTGTGCTCTTCCCGGAGCGCGGATGGTGGAGTCGCTGGCGGAGCTCGATCGGCCTTGCCTTGCCTCGGAGCTGGGTCCTCAAGGCGCCTTTATCCGCCTCGGGCCGTGATCGCTATATCGAAAGGAACGGGGCGGGGCTGACCGATCCCAAAGCCCGCCGGACCGTGGCGCGCCTCTTCGACCGCCACGGTCCTCTCCTCTTCGAGCCCTGGATGGAACGGGTGGCGGACTATGGTGTCTCCGCACTCCTTACTCAAGACGAGTTGCGCGTCGTCGGCATCCACGGTCAGAGGGTGGATCGGAAAGGCCAGTTCGTGGGAATCGATCTCCAGCCCGATCTGACGGAGAAGGATCGGGACCGCTTGCTGGAGACCGTCGAAGCCGTCGCGGCGGCTCTGCGACGCGCCGGCTACCTGGGGCCGTTCGGGATCGACGCGTGGAGCTACAGAGGGGAGGATGGAAGGGTTGTTCTGAATCCACTAGGAGAGATCAATGCCCGGATGACGTTCGGGCTGGTGGCGTGGGCAGGGCGGAGACCTCTGCCGGACTCATTCTTCGCTGTCCTCGGGACGTGGGAGGACGAACGCGATCCGGAGGAAATTCTGCGGGACATCCGACGAGAGGCGTCCCAGAAGAATCGAGAACCGCTCGACTGAGGCCATTTTGTACCTCTCGACGGGTATCTCAATCGGATCTCAGTCTTTATCTTTATTCTCGAACGGGTTCTCCTCAGTGATCTCACCATTTGGGAGCTCGAAGTACAGCTTCCCATTGCGCGAATAGGCGTTGGGAATACCTAACCGGCGGTTCTCTTCTTGGGCCCTCTGGACCGCAATATTTCCGATCCTCTGCAACTCCATCGCCATCTGGTAAATCTCAGGTTTTAGCCGCTTTCCTCGACGCATAAATCCTCTAAAAATGAGATCACACTCTACCTACCCCTCCCTCACAATTCGCAGAATCTCCTGCCCATACTTCTGAACGATCGTCGGCCCGACACCGGGTACGTTCAGGAGGTCGGCTTCGTTCCGCGGCTGGGCGGCGACGATCGCATAGACGGCACGGTCGGTGAGGATTCGGAAGGCGGGCACCCTCCGGCGCGCGGCCTCGGCGCGGCGCCAGACTTTCAGGGCCTCCACGACCTGCGGCGAGACCAGCTCCGGCGCAGCGCCTGGTACTAAGCTCTCCTGGACGGGCTGAGCGGCGAGCCTCTTGCGAATGGCCGGCGGCTCGCCCTTGTCCGGACGGGGTTTCCGTTCCCGCTTCTTCCGGGTGCGCGGCATCTCCTCGGCGATCTCGACGCGGGCCAGGACGTCCGGACCGCCGATGTAGCCCTCGGGCGTCAGGGTGGCTCGCTGGAAGTGGATGGTGCGCGCCCTCCTTCTCGAACTCGTCCTCGGTGACCTTGAGCAGGCCGGCGCGGGCCAGGCCTCCCAGGAGGCGCTCGAAGGATTTGCGGTCCGAAAGGCCCTCGGGGCAGGTGTCGCGGTAGAGCTGGCCGGTGGACTGGCTGTCGCGGCCGCGGAGGGATTCGAGCACCCTCGCGATGAGGTCCTGCTCCAGGGCGTTCGGCGGCCGGAAGCGGCGGACGCCGCAGCCGTCGGGTGCGCAGACGTCGCAGATGCCGCAGGGCTCGCCCGAGTCCTCCTGGTCGCCGAAGTGGCGCACCAGGTGGAGCATGCGGCAGCCGTGGGACTCGGCGTAGCGGACCATGTGGTCGAGCTGTTCGAGCTTGTGGTCGCGCTGAGCGAGGTAGGGGCGCTGCCAGCCGGCGGCTCCGAGAGCCACGTTGCCGTCCGCGTCCACCAGGGCGCCGCCGTGGATCCAGAGCTTCTCCAGGGCGCGCTCGAAGACCTCCTCGTCCATCCCCAGGCGCTTGCGGATCTGGCCGTCGATCTGGGCCGTGCCGGTGAGGCTGCGGAAGATCTTGTCGAGCTCGGCCACCTCGGGATAGTCCCGGCCGTGGAACCACTCGTGGTTCCGGCGGTCCACGTAGGAGTAGAGCAGGATGGCCCGTGAAGGCTTGCCATCCCGGCCGGCGCGGCCGATCTCCTGGTAGTACCCCTCGACGCTCCCCGGGCAGACCGGTGTGGATGACGGTGCGGACGTTGGGCTTGTCCACCCCCATGCCGAAGGCGATCGTCGCGACAATCACTTCCAGCCTGCCCGAAAGGAACGCCGCCTGGACCCGGTCGCGGGCCTGCGTGGTCATGCCCGCGTGGTAGGCGGCGCTGGGGAAGTGCTCCTGAAGAGCCTCTCCCAGGGCGTCGGCTTCCTTCCGCTTGGAGGCGTAGACGATGGCCGGCCGGCGCGCCGGGTCAGCGAGGATGCGGCGCACGGCGTCCCCGCGCTCGGAGGGGAGCATCTCCACGATCTCGACGGCGATGTTGGTGCGCCGGAAGCCGTGGATGAAGCGGCCTTCCGAGGAGAGGCCGAGTTGCTGGGCGATGTCGTCCTGCACGCGGGGCGTCGCCGTGGCCGTGAGGCCGATGACGGGCGCCGGACGCAGCAGGGGCAGGCGCTGGCCGAGCAGCCGGTAGTCAGGCCGGAAATCGTGCCCCCACTGGGAGATGCAGTGGGCCTCGTCGACCGCGATGAGGACCGGCTTCCGCTTGGCCAGCATCTCCGGGAACCCGGGCACGGACAGGCGCTCGGGAGCGATGAAGAGGTAGTCCAGCCGTCCCGCCAGATAGTCGATGCAGACCTGCCGCGACGCTGACCGGTCCCGTCCCGAGTGGATGCGCTCCGCCCGCAGGCCCACCTCGCGGAGCTTCGCGACCTGGTCTTCCATGAGCGCGATGAGCGGCGAGACCACCAGCGTCGTGCCGTCCCGCGCGAGGCCCGGGAGCTGGTAGCAGAGCGATTTGCCCGCGCCCGTGGGCATCACGAGGAGGACGTCCTTCCCCGCTACCACCGCCTGGCAGACCGCCTCCTGATAGGGGCGGAAGGAGGGGAGGCGGAAGGTTTGGCGGAGGAGGCTGTCCAGACCCTCACCCCCCGGCCCCCTCTCCCGCCCGCTCCCTCCCGCCCCCCCCGGGAGAGGGGGAGAGGGAAGGAACGGCGTAGAGACAGAGGCGCGATCAACGGCTCTGTCCTTTCTCCCCCTCTCCCGGTGAGGGGGGAAGGGAGGGGGCGGGAGAGGGGGCCGGGGGGTGAGGGTCCGGGCGGGGGAAGGCTCCGGCCTTGGGTTCCATTCCCATTCCCCACCACCTCCCGCACATACTCCTCGATCTCCTTCAAGAACGCCCCCAGATCCCCTTTCCCGCGCTGGATCTGCTGGAGCCGGGCCTCCCATTGCCCCGTCATGGCAGGGCTCTTCACGTGGGGGTGGACGATTTCGATCAGCCGGATTCCCTTGTCCGTGGCCTCCAGAGTCTTGCCCTGGCGCACGACATACTCGCGGCGGAGCAGGGTCTCGATGATCTCGGCACGGGTGGCGGGCGTGCCGAGGCCCGACTCCTTCATGGCCTCGGAGAGCTCCTTGTCGTCCAGGGTCTTGCCGGCGGTCTCCATGGCCGTCAGCAGGGTGGCCTCGGTGAAGCGCTTGGGCGGACGGGTCTGCTTGGCCACGGCCCGGGCTTCGAGCACCTCCTGGCGCTGTCCTTGGGCGAGGCCCGGCGGCAGGGTCTGGTTCTCTTCCGGGGCCTCCGGGGATTGCGCCTCACCAGCGTCGTCGTCCTTTTTCTTCTCCTTGTCCTTCTTCCGGTCGATATCCAGCACCTTCCAGCCCACCTGCTCGACGAGGGTGCCGGTGCTGTGGAAGCGGTCCACGATGGGCTCGCCCACGCCGGACGGCGGCGGATTGGAGATCGCCGTGATGACGGTCGTGACGGACCAGACGTGCTCCTCGTGCCAGGCGGAGAGGAGCCGCCGGCAGATCAGGTCGTAGATCTTCCGCTCATCCTCCGCGAGATCCGCCCCGGCCGGCGAGGTGTGGGTCGGGATGATGGCGTGGTGGTCCGTGACCTTGGAGTCGTCCACGAAACGCTTGCCCAGGGGGCGCTCGCCCGTTCCGGGCGCCAGCCGGTCCTCGTAGGGACCCCGGATGACGCGCACGATCTCGCCCAGGGTCGCGGCCACGTCGGCCGAGAGGTGGCGGCTGTCCGTGCGCGGATAGCTGATGAGCTTCTTCTGCTCGTAGAGCGCCTGGGCGAGGCCCAGGGTCTTCTTGGCGCTGAAGCCGTAGAGGCGGTTGGCGTGGCGCTGCAGCTCCGTGAGGTCGTAGAGGAGCGGCGGCGGCATCCGCTTGGTTTCGGAGCGGATGGACTCCACGGCCGCCTGCCCCAGCCGGGCGCGCTGGACGATGCGCGCCGCCTCCTCGATGTCGGAGCCCTCCTTGCCGGGCTCGGCCTTGATCCGCTTCGCCTCGGCGTTGGGGGTCGTCCCGCGGAACCAGGTCCCCTTGTAGCCGGGGCTGTCTGGAGCGGGCGCGAAGGTGGCGAGGACCTCCAGGTAGTCCTCCGGCACGAAGGCGCGGATGGCCAGCTCGCGCTCCACCACCATGGCGAGAGTGGGTGTCTGGACGCGCCCCACGGAGAGCCACTCGTTGAAGTCCAGGGTGTAGGCCCGGGAGAGGTTCATCCCCACCAGCCAGTCGGCCCGGCTGCGGCCCCGGGCGGCGTCGGCCAGGGGATCGAAGTCGCGGCCGTCGCGCAGCCGGTTGAAGCCCTGGCGGATGGCGTCCGCCGTGAGCGACGAGATCCACAGGCGCTGGAAGGGCTTGCGGCAGCCGGCGGCCTCGTAGATGTAGCGGAAGATCAGCTCGCCCTCCCGGCCCGCGTCCGTGGCGCAGACGACGCGCTCGACCTCGGGGAAGCTGAGGATCCGCCGGACGTTCTCGAACTGGTCCTTGGTCTCCTCGGAGACCACGAGGGGCCACTCCTGGGGGAGGATCGGCAGGTGGTCCCGCCGCCACTTGCGCCATTCCGGGTTGATCTCGTGCGGCTGGGCGAGGGTGACCAGGTGGCCGATGGCCCAGGTGACGACGTAGCCGTTGCCGGAAAGGCAGCCTTCTCCCCTCTGGCCCGCGCCGAGCACGCGGGCGATGTCTCGGGCAACGGCGGGCTTTTCGGCAAGGATGGCGGTGACAGAGGATGGCATCGTCAGGAAAGGCTCAACGTACCGGGTACCCACTCTGATCTTACGTCAATTCGCCACCGGCCGGAGCAGCCTTTCGCCAAAAGCAAAGCCGCCCTGCCACCGGTCTTCCTCGGGAGAGCGAGCCGGTGGCAGGGCGTTTACTACATCAGCGCCTTTGACGATCCATGACTTCAAGAGAAGATGCAATGCTGTCTAGTAGGTGTGACGGTTCAGTGAAAGCGGGACAAGTACTCGGGACAATTATCGGGATAATCGTCGGGACAATCATCGGGACAATAATCGCGGGACCAGCACCTGTCCCGGACCCGCTCCTGTCGAAAGACCGCCGTCCACGACCAGCACACCGTTCACAAGTACATACGGAATTCCGCTCGCCAGGTTGCGCGGCTGGCCGAAGGTGGCCTCGTCGCGCACCGCGGCAGGGGAGAAGAGCGTCAGGTCCGCCGCGTATCCCTCCTTGATCAGGCCCCTCTGGCCGAGCTTGAAGTGGCTGGCGGGGAGGGAGGTCATTTTGCGGATGGCCTCTTCGAGATTGATGGCCTTCTTCTCGCGCACGTAGAGCCCGAGCACGCGGGCGTTGTTGCCGAAGGCGCGGGGGTGTGTGAGGCCGTCCTCCGGGGAGACGATGTCACCGTCCGACGCGAAGGCGACCCGGGGGTGCTTCAGGATGCGGGTCACATCGTCCTCGGACATGAGGTTGTAGATCATGCCGGCGTTGTCTGCCCGCAGCATGCGCCGGGCCGCTTCGAGCTGGGCGTCCGCCCCGCCATCGCCCAGGAGCTTCTCGGCCACCTGCTTCATGGTGAGGCCGTTCAGGGACGGATCGGGCGGGTAGGAAGAGACCACGGCGAAGGAGAGGTCGGAGAAGCCCCGGCCGGCGAGGGTGGCCTTCATGTCCGCCTTGATGCGCGCCCAGGTGGCCTCGTCGTCCAGCCGCTTGCGGATCTCCCCTTCACCGCCCGCGAGCGCCCAGTCCGGAAAGCGGATGGAGAGGTTGGAAGCCGCGGCCGTATAGGCGTACTGGTCCGCCTCGACATCGATCCCCCGGGCACGGGCCGCGTCGATCATCTCCAGGGCCCTGGCGCTCGCTCCCCAGCGGCTGGGGCTGTCGATTTTGAGATGGGAGACCTCGACCGGACAGCCGGCCTTCTCGCCGATGGCGATCGTCTCCGCCAGGGCCTTCTCGATCTCCGTCCCCTCGTTGCGCATGTGGGAGGCGTAGAGGCCGCCCGCCTTGCAGGCCACCCGGGCCAGCTCGACGATCTCTCTTTCGCCGGCGTAGCTCCCGGGCACGTACTGGAGGCCGGTCGAGAGCCCCAGGGCGCCGTCGGCCATGGCCTGGGCCACGAGGGCCTTCATCTTCTCCAGCTCGGCGGGGGTGGGATTGCGCTGCCCGGTGCCCATCACCGCCTCGCGCACGGAGCCGTGGCCGATGAGGGTCGCGAAGTTGATGGAGGGATGGGCCTTGCGGATCTCCGCGATCTCCTTGCCGATCTCGACCGGCGAGCTGCCGCAGTTGCCGGCCACGATCGTCGTTACCCCCATGCGCAGGAAGTTCTCCGCCCGCGGCTTCTTCGCGAGATCGTCCGCGTGCGTGTGGACGTCGATGAACCCGGGAGCCACGACCAGGCCCGTGGCGTCGATCGTCCGTTTCGCGGAGGCGTCCTTGAGGTCCCCGATCCTGGCGATGCGGCCGTCTTTTACCGCCACGTCGGCCCGGAATCCAGGGGATCCGGAGCCGTCGAGGACGGTGCCATTCCGGATGAGGAGGTCGTAGGCCGGAGGCTCAGGCGAGCCGGTCAGCAGAAAGAGCGCGAAGAGCAGGATCCTATCCATAAGTTGGGCCATCCTAACTCTACTTTGTCAGGAGACTGTCCCTTGCCCGGGGGCCCTCGCGGGGCTCCGGCCCGGCTCCCTTTTCGAACGTTCCTCCCCGCTTTGCGAGCGTTCGAAACGCCGCGTCGAACGTTCACAAGCCGTTTCGAGCGTTCGTCATCCCTTACTCAGCGTTCGAAAACGCGTTTCGTACGCTCGTCGCCGGTTTTCGAGCATTCGCAGCCGGTTGTGAACGCTCGAAAACGCTTTTCGAGCGTTCGTCGTCCGTTTTTGAACGCTCGTCACCGCTTTTCGGACGTTCGCAACGGGTTTTCGAGCGTTCGAAGGCACAGGGAAAGACTACGCGTTCTCCGATCTCCGGTATTTGATCTCGAGAAGAGAGACCTTCGAAGCCTGTCAGTACATTGGATTCAAGAGCTTCTGGAATCTGACAAAGTAGAGCTAAGGATAGCTGAGCCGTTTTATCGATAGCTGGCTCAGCTATCCCATAGGATGAGCCGATTTATGGATACGACCGACGAGGCTTTGAGGCCCCTCCACCTCGGAAGCGAGACTACGAGACTCTCGCATCAAACTTGGCGGGCACAAACCAGTGGCGGCGGTAGTAGTCCCCGATCCGCTCGAAGACGCCGCCCATGGCCCCCGTGGCAAGGGCATCCCGGAAGATGAGCCACGCGGCAAGCGCGTCCTTGTGCATGCCCCAGTTCTTCATGATGGGGTAGCACTCGGCCACCAACTCGGCCGCACGGGCGCTCTCTCCCTTCGCTACAAGCACCTGGGCGAGGTCGATCGAGACGAGAACCAGCTCATGGTTCTGGTCTCTGGCCCGGAGGCTCCTCCCAGATCTGGGAGAAGATGCTCTCGGCCTGGGAGTATTCTTCGAGGCGGTAGGCGATCCGTCCCTCGAGCCAGTGCAATCGAAGCTGTGTCCACTTGTCCGGAAACTGCCGGTAGAGTGGCCGGGCGCGGTCAAGGACCGCAAGCGCCTCTTCGCTTGCTCCTGCGTCGTTCAGGAACCAGGCGAGGTCATGCTCGGCGCAGAGAAGGAGCCGGGGCTCCTTGGCGCCGTCGAGAAGGGCGAGGGCCTTCTTGATGTGGCTTGCGCCCCGATCGGGGTCCACGTGCCCGATCGCCTCTCCCATCTGGAGGAGGATGCGTCCCTGGCCGTGGGGATCGCGGACCTCCCGGTACTTCTCCAGGGCCTCTTCCAGGGAGGCCTCGGCAAGCTCGAATTCGCCGAGGTCTTTCATGTACGAGGCTTCGAGGCTCACGAGGTAGGCCTCCTCTCTCGGATCCCCAGCCCCCTCCTCCAAGAGGCTCCAGGCTTCATTGAAGGCCCGCCGCGCTCCCTCGAAGTCGGAGGCAAGCCGCCGGGCGTTTCCAAGCGCGGCCCAGGCGTGGGCGCGCAGGTCCGCGAGGCGCTCCTCCCCGATCTCGGCCGGATCCAAGCGCTCGGCCACGAGGATGGCGAGACGGACGATATCGACCGCTTCGGCGGGCTCGGAGCGGATGTAGCCTGCCGCGGCTTCGAGGAGGCGGCTGTAGAGGCCGTAGGTGTGGAAGCTCTTGTCGTGCTCCACCTCGTGGAAGCGATGCTGGGGATTCAAGGGCTCAAGCTCGGCCCACTGGCCCCAGCCCCGGAGTTTCTCGATCGCAAGCCGCCGCTCTTCTTCGCTTGCGAAGGCCATGGCCCGGGAGAAGATCTCCTCGTACGCCTCTTCCCATCCGGCCTTGTCCTTCGCGCCCCAGAGGCCGAGCTCCGAGGCGATCCGGATCGCCGTCTGGGAACAGAGCGGACATCCGCTGATCAGGTGCTCAACGACCTGCCTGCCCTCTTCCCGCGAGGCCTCGATCCGCAGGAAGCGCTCGAAGAGCTTCTCCGAAATGTGCTCCGCCATTCTGTCCTCCCCTAAGTTACGAGTTTCCGCCGGTATATTACTTCAATGTCTGCCGTGCGGTAGCAGAGAGGAAGCGCAAAAAAACGCCGGACGGTGCCGGCGGCATTTATATGAGGAATCCGCGAGAGGCCTAGCCGTTCGGGTCCATCCCATCCCGGGAGTCCGACTCAGCTCCGGCGGTCTCGGGTGGTGGTGGCGCAGGGGTACCGTTCGGATCCATGGTGCCCCGGCTCTTCAGGATCGCGGGAAGGAAGCTGTCGAGCGTCTCGAGGAGCCGGGCGGCAAGGCTCGGCCTTTTTCTCTCCTTCGGGAGCTCGGCCGCGGAGAGGCTCCCGAAAGAGAAGAGAACAAGCAGGAGAAAGGCGAGAACGCGGGGCCAGACTGTACGGGCCATAGGGGTGTCCCTCCGAGAAGAGCTTCCCCGTCTCCCGTTATGGGAGGGGGAGCCCTTTCAGCCGTACAGTGTGGCGGATTACGGCGTGCTAGCATCCGGTCCGGGATCTACCAGGAGGCCGCTATGGTGTCCGAGAAGAGCCTGGAGACGGTAGAGAGGACCGAGCACGAGGCCATCATCAACTGTGCGGCCTACGCGGACGGCAAGCGCCTGGCCGACGTGGACATCGATCGCATCGGAGAGTACACCTGTAAGGACGGGCAGTTCGTCTGGATCGGCCTCTACGAGCCTGATGAGCCGCTCCTGGAAAAGGTGCAGAGCGCCTTCGGCCTGCACGACCTGGCGATCGAGGACGCCCACGTGGCCCACCAGCGGCCGAAGCTGGAACGCTACGAAGACTCCCTGTTCGTCGTCCTGCGCACGGCCCAGCTCACCGGCGAGCCGCGGGGTCTGGAATTCGGCGAGACCCACGTCTTCATCGGTCTTCACTACGTGGTCACCGTCCGGCACGGCTCCCTGCGCTCTCACATCGGGCTGCGGTCGCGCTGCGAATCGACCCCGGACCTGCTCGCCAAGGGCCCGGGCTTCGTCCTTTATGCCCTGATGGATTTCGCGGTCGACCAGTACCTCCCGATCCTCGAAGCCTTCGAGAACGACTTTGAAGAGCTGGAGGACGCGATCTTCGGCGGCACCTTCAACCGCGACACCACGGGGCGGATCTATCACATGAAGCGCGATCTTCTGGCCCTCAAACGGGCTGTCTCGCCGCTGATCGAGGTCTGTACCCGGCTGGTCCGCTTCGACACGCCGCTGGTCTCGGAGGACACCCGCCTCTACGTCCGCGACGTGCTGGACCACGTCATGCGTATCAACGAGATGATCGACAACCTGCGCGAGCTCCTGACCACGGCGCTGGAAGCCAATCTCTCCCTGCTGTCCGCCTCCCAGAACGAGGACACCAAACGCCTGGCCGCCTGGGCGGCGATCATCGCCGTGCCCACCGCCGTGGCCGGCATCTACGGCATGAATTTCAAGGACATTCCGGAGCTCTCCTGGAGCTTCGGTTATCCCCTCGCCCTGGGGCTGATGGGGATGGGCTGCGTGGCTCTCTTCGCCGCGTTCAAGCGCTCGGGCTGGCTGTAGCCTCCACCTCTCCGGACTGCACGTGCCACAGATCGGCGTAGATGCCGCCGCGGGCCAGGAGGTCGTCGTGGTGGCCTTCCTCGGCCACCTCGCCGTCGCTCAGGACCAGGATGCGGTCGGCATGGCGGATGGTGGAGAGGCGGTGGGCGATGATCAGGGCCGTGCGGCCGGCGGTGAGGGTCGCGCAGGTTCTGCTGGATGGCCCGCTCGGTCTCGGTGTCCACTGAGCTGGTGGCCTCGTCGAGGATCAGGAGGGGCGCGTCCTTGACGATGGCGCGGGCGATCGAGAGGCGCTGGCGCTGGCCGCCCGAGAGCTTGACGCCCCGCTCGCCCACCAGGGTGTCGTACCCCTGGGGCAGGCCTGCCACGAAGTCGTGGAGCTGGGCGAGCTTCGCTGCCCGGATGACCTCTTCGAGCGGCGCGTCGCGTCGACGTAGGCGATGTTCTCGCGGATCGTGCCGTGGAAGAGGTAGACGTCCTGGCTCACCAGGGCGATGTTGCGCCGCAGGTCGGCGAGGGCGACGTTCGCGCACGTCGTGGCCGTCGAGCCGCACGGCGCCCCCGGTGACGTCGTAGAGGCGCAGGAGGAGCTTGATCAGCGTCGACTTGCCGGCGCCCGTGGGGCCGGCGATGCCCAGGGTCTCGCCCGGGGCGACGCGGAAGCTCAAGCCGTGCAGCACGGGCTCGTCCCGGCCCCGGGCATAGCGGAACTCCACCTGGTCGAAGACCACCTCGCCCCGCGCCCGGCCCAGCGGCTCGGGGTTTTCCGGGTCCTGGATCGCCGGCTCGGTGTCCAGCAGGCCGAAGGCGCGGCGGGAGCTGGCCTGGGCGCGCTCGAAGTCGTCCACGCGTGGTGCCCAGGCGGGTGAGGGGCCAGAGGAGCCGCTCGGTCATCATGGCGAAGAGCACCAGCTCGCCCACGGTGATGATGCCCGAGCCGTTCAGGATCCAGTAGCTGCCCACCAGCAATACCCCGGCGAAGCCGACGACGATGGCCATGCGGATGAGCGGGCACGTAGACCGCCGACAGGCGGATCGCATCGGTGTTGGCCCGCTGGTAGTCCGCGGAGACCTGCCGCACCCGCTCGGTCTCGAAGGCCTCGGCCGTGAAGCTCTTGATGACGTGGATGCCGGCGAGGTTGTTCTCCAGCCGGCTGGCGAGGCCGCCGACTCCCTCGCGCACCCGCCGGTAGCGGGGCTGCGATGCGGCGCTGGTAGAGGAGGCTCCCCCAGAGGATGACCGGGATGGGCGCCACGGCCACCAGCGAGAGCTGCCAGGAGATGGGGAACATCACGGCGAAGGCGAAGACGAAGAGCACGCCGAGCTGCACGCAGCTCGTTGAAGCCGGTGTTCAGGAACCGCTCGAGCTGGTTCACGTCGTCGTTCAGCATGGCCAGGACCTCGCCCAGCCGGTGCTCCTCGAAGAAGGCGATCTCCCGCGACTGGATGCGGTTGTAGACGTCCATCCGCAGGTCGTGCTGCACCTGCTGGGCGAGGTTCATGAACCCCGCCTGGTAGATCCACTGGAAGAGGCTCTCGAAGAAGAAGATGACGACCGAGAGGCCGGAGAGCACCACGGCCATGCTCCAGGGGTCGCTGGTGCCGGCGAGCGCGGCGATCCATTCCGGCGGCTTGCCGCGCAGGGAGTCGATGACCCAGCCGACGAGGAGCGGCGGCATCAGGTCCAGGACCTTGTTGGCGACGCTCGCGCCCGTGGCCAGGGCCATGCGGTTGCGGTACGAGCGCAGGTAACCGAACAGGCGGACCATGGGCCGCCGTGTTTCAGGCATCTGGATCACGTCGCGGAGCCGTCGCGGCCGAACATCTTCTCGTTGAACCGCCGGGTGCCGCCGCGGGGCACCGAGAGGGTGTGCCAGGTCTCCGAGGCGAAGTGCTTGGCCAGGAAGACGATCTGGCCGATGTGGTAGCCGTAGTGGATGAGCTGGCGGTTGACGGCCTTGATGACGCTGTGCGGCTCGGCCCGAATGAGCACGGTCATCGCCAGGTCCTCCTCGTGGAGGGCGGTCAGGGCCTGGAACAGGCACCGCCACCCCTCTTCCCAGCGGTCCAGGAGCGCCTCGCGGGTGAGGCCGTGGGCCATCTCGAACTCGGCGTCGCGGTCGCGGTCGGGCTTCTCGCCGTCGGAGGTCAGGAAGTCGGTCCACCGCGAGCGCATGTTGCCCGCCATGTGCTGGATGAGGATGGCCAGGCTGTTGGACTCGGGGTCGAGGGTCGCGAAGAGGTCCTCGTCGCGCACCTGGGCCAGGGCCCGGTCGCCGAGGTTCTTGAGCGCGCGGAACTCTTCGACAACGTCTGTCAGGTAGAGAGACGCCGGGGAATTGTCCTCGGAATTGGCCACGTGAGCCTCCAATTGTTCTCCAATATTCTCCCAAATAGGGGGGGCGAGCCGGGGACTGGCCCGCCAGGACAAGACAGGGTATCACCGTTCGGGAGGCGGTTCGGACAGAGAAAACGGACCGCCGGTCCGGCCGCGCGAGGAGGGGGCCAGCGCGACCGGACCGTGGCCCGGGCTGCTGTCCGGCATGGCCGGACAGAGCCTTCCACCCTTGAGCCTTCCCAGCTTAACGCAGAATTTTGTATTTTACTGTGAAATTCTTCACAGCCGGGGTGAGACACCCTACACAGCGGCTTTGACTTGGGACAGCCGGAGGCGGGACAGGCTATAATCTTTCAGTTCCACACATTGTCGGCACGGAGGAAGAGGGGAATCGCCTCGATGCGCGCGTTTTTGCTGGAGGATGATGCCGGACAGCCGCGGACTCCGCTGGAGGCCGAGGAGGCCCTGCGCCTCACCCGTTTCCTCCTCGACCGCGCCGGCGAGGGTGCCTTCTGGGCCGACTCCGAAGGCCGCTTCTTCTACGTCAACGAAGCAGCCTGCATCCTCATGGGCTACTCCCGCGAGGAGCTCCTGGGGATGACGGTGCCCGAATGCCTCCCCCCGGGGTACACGGACTTCTTCCCGGCCATGGCGCAGAAGACCCGCGAGGAGGGGCCCCAGACCTTCGAGGTGCCCCACGTGCGCAACGGGGGCGAGGTCTTCCCCGGCGAGGTCACCCTGAGCTGCCTGCGCCACCAGGAGCGCGAGTACTACTGCGCCTTCACCCGCGACATCTCGGACCGCAAGCGGGCCGAAGCCGCGATCAAGGCGTCGGAGGAGCGCTACCACGGCCTCTTCGAAGGCGTGCCCGTGGGCCTGTACCGCACCACGCCGGACGGCCGGATGCTGGACGCCAACTCCACCCTGGTGCGCATCCTGGGCTTTCCCAGCCTCGAGGCCCTGCTGCAGATCGACGTCGGCGAGCATCTACGTCGACCCGGAGGACCGCCACCGCTGGCAGCGGTCCATGGAGGGTACGGGTCCAACCCGGGGGACATCCAGAGCTTCGAGGCGCGGGTGCGCCGCTTCAACGACGGCGCCATCATCTGGGTCGCGCTTCACCGTGCGGGCCATCCGCGGCGAGGAAAGCCGGATCCTCCGCTACGAAGGGGCCCTGGAGGACGTCACCGACCGCCGGCGCGCCGAGGAGGCCCTGCGCGCCAGCGAGGAGCGCTTCCGCTCCCTGGTGCAGAACGCCTCGGACCTGATCTCGATCCTCGACGCCGACGGGATCGTGCGCTACGAGAGCCCCTCGCACCAGCGGGTCCTCGGCCTCTATCCCGAGGAGCACGCCGGCCGCAACGTGCTCGACCTCGTCCATCCGGAGGACCGCCAGGCCGTGTCATGACGCCCTGCGCCGCCTGGTCGACAGCCCGGAGGAGATCGTCACCTTCGAGTACCGCCTGCTGGCACCGCGACGGCTCCTGGCGGGCGCTCGAATCGACCGCCTCGAACCTGCTGGGCCAGCCCGCCGTGGCCGGCATCGTGCTCAACTCCCACGACATCACCGACCGCAAGCGGGCCGAGGAGAAGCTCCTCCACGACGCCCTGCACGACGAGCTGACCGGCCTGCCCAACCGGGCTCTGTTCATGGACCGGCTGCTGCAGTCGATGGAGCGCTCGCGGCGCGAGCCCGAGCGGCTGACGGCCGTGCTCTTCCTGGACCTGGACCGGTTCAAGATCGTCAACGACAGCCTCGGGCCACCTCGTGGGCGACGAGCTGCTGATCCAGATCGCCGGCCGCGCTCTCTTCGGCCCTGCGCCCCTCGGACACCATCGCCCGCGTGGGCGGCGACGAGTTCGCCATCCTCCTGGAAGGCGGGCGCGACGTGAGCGACGCCGTGCGGGTGGCCGACCGCATCCACGACCGCCTCGCGGCGCCCATCAACCTGGGCGGGCACGAGGTCTTCGCCACGGCCTCGATCGGCATCGCCGTCCACACGCCCGAGTACGAGCGGCCGGAGGACCTGCTGCGCGACGCGGACACGGCCATGTACCGGGCCAAGTCCTCGGGCCGGGCCGTGCCACGTGGTGTTCAACCGCGTGCATGCACCGCTTCGTCATGGCGCGCCTGCAGCTCGAGACCGACCTCCGGCGGGCCGTGGAGCGCGGCCAGCTCCGAGGTCCACTACCAGCCGTTCGTGGACCTCGCGCGGGACGAGGTGGTGGGCTTCGAGGCCCTGCTGCGCTGGCACCACCCCCGGCGCGGCGTGCTGCCGCCGGACGAGTTCCTCTCCGTGGCCGAGGAGACCGGCCTGATCGTGCCCATCGGCCGGTTCGTCCTGGCCGAGGGGTGCCGGCAAGATCCGCGAGCTCCAGCGCAAGCATCCGGAGCATGGGGCTGCTCAAGCTGAGCGTCAACCTGTCGAACAAGCAGTTCTTCCAGGCCGACCTCTTCGACCAGATCGACGAGGCCCTGGCGGAGTCGGGCCTCGATCCCGCCTGCCTGGGGCTGGAGATCACGGAAGGGGTCATCATCCGCCACGCCGATTCGGCCACCAGCCGCTTCTCGCGCCTGAAGAGCATGGGCGTGCAGCTCTACATGGACGACTTCGGCAAGGGCTACTCCTCGCTCAACTACCTCCACCGCTTCCCGATGGACATCCTGAAGATCGACCGCTCCTTCGTCTCCCGCATCGAGGAGGCCGAGGGGAACCTCGCGATCGTCAAGGCCATCGTCACGCTCGCCCACCAGCTCGGCATGGAGGTGGTCGCCGAGGGGATCCAGACGGAGGAGCAGCGGGAGCGGCTCCGCGCTCCTCGGCTGCGAGTACGGCCAGGGCTTCCTCTTCTCCGAGCCTCTTTCCGCGGACCAGGCCGAGGAGCTGCTCCTGCGGCGGGCGCGGAGCCTCTCCCGCAATTAGTCTTTCCAGAATAGTCTTTCCAGAAAAGAAAAGGCCCCGCCGTGAGGCGGGGCCCGGAACCTTCCGTGGAGGCTTGGACGGTTACTGGATGGTCAGGATGACCACGGCCGCCCTGCGGTCCGTGACCTGACCCTCGGTCACGATCCGGCTCGGATCGATCCCGTGCCGCGTCACCAGGTAGTTCTTCACCGCCTGGGCGCGCTGCTCCGCGATCTTCTGGTTGGCCGACTGCGAACCGGTCGCGCCTTCGGCGTAGCCGATGACCTGCGCCGTGGAGTCGGATTCCTGCTTCATCCGCAGCGCCACCTCGTCGAGCTTGGCCTTGCAGATGTTGGTCAGCCGCGCGCTGCCCGGCGTGAACTCGCACGTCACTTCCATCCGCTCGGGCGGCGCTGGCGGGGCCGGCGGCGGAGGCGGCGGAGGCGGCGTCGACCGGCGCCGGCGGCGGCGGCGGCTCAACCGGCGGCGGCGGAGGCGGCGGCGGGGGCGGCGGAGGCGGAGGCGGCAGGAGCCGCGGGAAGAAGGTCAGGCCCAGCAGGCCGCCGAGCGGGCAGTGCTCGTCGATCGAGTCGAGCTGGAGCAGGTCGGTGCGCAGCGCGAAGTTGAAGGCCCAGTTGCCGCCGCCCAGCCAGAGGCGGCCGCCCGTGGTCAGGTCGACCGAATCCTCGAACAGGGCATCGTCCCCGGTCTGGAAACGGCCCTGGGCCTCGGTGATCCAGTCGAGGCGGTCGCTGATCGCGCCGACGTAGCCGAGACCGGCGACGATGACTTCGCGCTCGAACTCGGCGCCGCTATTCAGCTCGATGTCGCCTATGGCTTCGTAGCCGACGTTGAAGACCCAGTTCGAGGCCCGCCAGTCAGGCCGACGCCGAATCCGGTGTCGTCCGACGCGACGTCGTCGTCGCCCGTTGGCAGCTCGGCGAACACATTGAGCGCCAGGCTGCTCGTGCCGTACCGGCTCGCCGGCCAGGCGGAACTTGGTGCCGACCCGGACGTTGCCCACGCCGCTCGTCGTCGTCGACTCCGGCAAGTCGTCATCGAACTTGAAGTCCTCATACGGGAGCATCACGCTCACTTCCCAACGGTCGGTGATGCCGTAGCCGAGGCTGGCGCTCAGCGCGGTTCCAGTCGACGCTCTGATCGCTCCTCCGGGATGTCGATACCTAAATCCAGGAGGCGGTCCCAGTTATTGTAATAAAGACCAAATGACCACCCGCCCTGGGGCAAAGTATCGCCGCTCAGCAGGGTGAATACCCGGTCTCACCTGTGACGCTGGCGGCGTTCGCCTGTTCCGCCGCTGACGCCAAGGTGGGCACGAGGCACACCAGCGCGATGAAGCATAAATGTTTCAGTTTCATGCATTCTCCTCCGGCTGTAAGCCAATTCCGTGAGGGCTGCGTAACCACCCCCAGTACTTCTTTGAATGCAGCGAAGCTACCCCAGAGGCGTTTTTCCCGGTCGGGGAGAGCCGCCGAACGTAGGGTTCAGCGGTACGATTTGACCGAGATCCGCGCCTCTACTCCCCCATCTCCTTTCAAAGCCTGTGCCACAATCCCGGAGAGAAAGAATCTGTATTTCCGGAGCCTGAAGGAGGACTCGAAACCGATGCCGACATCAGGGATATAGGAGTCGAAGTCCGTATAAACCTCACGGTCCAACCCGATTGTGCCGATCCCTGTATATAACATCCAGTACCAGTTTTGAAGTCCAGCCGTAGAAAGCTCCGGTGGCTCTCGAGGAACCATGGGAAAGAAATACTCCCAGGTTGTCAGAAGTTGCTCAAGTGCCTCGGGGACTGTCGTCCAGGCCCTTGAGGTTCTCGCGCCCGTCGAGGCGGAAGGTCTCGGAGCTGGGGACGGCGAAAAAGTCGATCGGGTCGGGTCTCGGCAGCAGGGCCTCCGGGTCCGTTTTGCCGACGTGGGGGAAGGTGCCCCCGCGCATACGGCCGATCAGGAAGGTCCGCGCGCTGATGTCGAACCGCTTCAGGGCCTCGAACTCGAACTTGACGTAGTCGAAGTCCCCGACGCCGTACTCGAAGCCGTAGGTGAGCGCGGCCGGTGAAGCTGGCGTCGCCGGGTCCGAACTCGCGGAAGGCCGAGAACAGCCGCTCGGTGCGCGCCCGGGTCTCGCCCGCGATGGCGTTCGACCGCCCATCGTCCGGCGTGCCGAGCTGGTAGCCGAAGCGGATGAACGGGTTCGTCTGGTCGCGGCGCACGAAGAACTCGCTGTCGGGGTCCGCGCTCTTGTTGCTGCTGATCCGGTCGAGCTCGGTCAGCCCGAAGGTGCGGCTGCCGTAGCTGTGGGGCCACTGGAACAGGAACAGGGTCCCGCGCACGCGGTCGAAGTCGTTCGGAGACGCTGTCGTCGATGTCGTCGAACTCGATGGCGTCGAAGACGGTGAACTGGGTCGTCCGCTTGTAGCCGTAGTAGCGGTAGCGCAGAAAGGCGGTGATGTCGCCCCTGATGAAGTCGTACTTGACCTGCCCCTCGAAGAACGACCTTGTTGATCAGGCGGCTGACCCGCAGGTCGAGGTCGCCTTCGGGGAAGTAGAGGTCCAGCCGCGGCAGGACGCGGTCCTCGGCGGGGCGCGGGGGGCTCGCCGCCTCCCTTGCCGGCCTCGGTGCCTCCCGCCCCCGGCGGCACGGGAGCCGTGGGGGCCTGGGGCTCGGCCGCGTCCGGGGACGCGGGCGCCGGCACGGTCTGCGGCTCCGCGGGCGGGGCTGCCGAAGCGGCGGGGGCGCCGTAGCCGGAGGAGCCTGGGGTTCCTGGGGCGGCGTCTCCTGCTGCGCGCGCAGCGGGACCGCGAACAGACACACGACAAGCAGGACGAGGAGAAAACGGACGCCGCGGGATGTCATGCCGGCATTCTAGTCCAGCCGCGGAGCTTCACTTGTTGAGGAGCTGGGCGACCCGGTCGAGGAAAGACTTGCTCTGGTTGGGTCCGAGGGCGGCGGAGACCACCTTCTCCTCGGCGCGCACGAGGTCGAGCACGGCTTCGACGCCGCGGCCGGCGTCCATCTCGGCCTTGCTCATGCGGAAGGGGACTTCGAGCTCGCTCTGGCGGCGTGTGGCCGAGAGGAGCGTGCGCGCCTGCTGGTGGATGGCTCTCGGCGACCGCCGCGAGCTCCGTGCGGCGACATGGCGCGCAGCCGGTCGGTGCGCAGGCGGCTCAGGTCCTCGTTGAGAGCCACCAGGCCCGAGGTGATCAGGCCGTAGAGGAGCTTGCAGACCTCGAAGGGGCTCATGTCGAGCCCGATGGCGATCTCCTCGATGGAGCGGCGCTCGTCGATCTTGCAGATCAGTGCCCACTCCTGGGGGGTGAGCGAGACCGAGGTGGTGGTGGCCTGGTGGGTGAAGACGGGCACCAGCCGGGTCGAGGGGATGCGCTTCGAGAGGATCTGCCACTCGTCGATGCGGCGCGCCGCCTCCATCAGGAGGTTGGTGTTGGACTTCTGGATCGTGGTGACGCTCGGTCTCCTGGCCGGGGGTGAAGACGAACTCGCCCTCGGGCCAGATGGCGAGCTCGTAGACCGCCTCTTCGCCCTGGAGGTCGCCGACATGGGCGTGGACGATCTGGCCCGCCGCGCAGGTAGATCTCGCCCGTGTTGTCCCCGTTCCGGCGGAGCGAGAAGACTCCCGTCTTCCCCGAGACGGAGACCAGCTGGATGATGTCGGGGAGCGGCAGCTCTTTGAGCGAGCCTTGGAAGGCCATAAGTAATGTTGGCGTCAGAAGTTCACGGTTACACGCTCAGCAGGGGCCGATGGTAGCACAGCGGAAAACCTTGCTCAGCACTTCTTCGATCTAGTCCGTTCGGCGAGGCGGTCGAGCCGCAGCCGCTGGGCGCAGCAGATGGCGAGGGCCAGGGCGTCGGTGGCGTCGCTCGCCCAGCCGTCGCCCCGGGTCGGCAGAGCAGGAGGCGCACCATGCGGGCGACCTGGTCCTTGTCGGCGCGGCCGTTGCCGGTGACGGCGGACTTGACCTCGGCCGGGCTGTACTCGCGGATCTCGATGCCGCGGCCGGCGAGCACGGCCAGCAGGGCGCCGCGGGCCTGGGCGAGCACGATCAGCGAATGCGCGTTCATGCCATGGAAGGGGGTCTCCAGCACGGCGAGGTCCGGTCGCCGGCGAGGTCGACCAGCTCGTCCAGGCGGCCAGCCAGGTGGGCCAGCCGCGCGGGGCAGGGCGAGGTCTTGGGGCAGGAGAAGCGGCCCGCGCCTCGAGGGCGACGAGCGAGGAGCCGTGCTTCTCGATCAGGCCGAAGCCGGTGTGGAGGCTGCCCGGGATCGAGCCCCAGGATCAACACTAGCGGGACTGGGCCTCCAGCACCTTCTCGTCGATGTGGAGGTTGGCCCAGACCTTCTGGACGTCGTCGTGGTCCTCCAGGGCTTCGAGAGGCGCAGCACCTGGTTCGACCTTTTCGGCCGGGCACGTCGATGGTGGTCTGGGGGATCATCGCCAGCTCCTTGGCCGACGACGGGACGCCGCGGCGCTCCAGCTCCTCCTGGATGGCGCACGAAGTCCTCCATGGGCGTGTAGATCTCGTAGACGCTCCTCCTCGATCGGCGACGTCGTCGACCCCCAGCTCCAGGGCCAGCTCCATGAGCTTCTCCTCGTCCATGGCGCTCCTGGTCGATGGCGAAGTAGCCGCGGCGGTGGAACATCCAGGCCACGCAGCCGGCCTCGCCCAGGCTGCCGCCGTGCCTGTGTGAACAGGTGGCGGATCTCGCCGCGCCGTGCGGTTGCGGTTGTCGGTGGCCGCCTCGACGAGGATGGCGACGCCCGCCGGGCCCGTAGCCCTCGTAGATGACCTCTTCGTAGACCTCGGCCTCCAGCTCGCCGGTGCCCTTCTTGATGGCGCGGTCGATGTTGTCGCTCGGCACGCTGTTGGACCGCGCTTCCAGGACGGCGGCGCGCAGGCGGGGGTTCGCCCTTGGGGTCGCCGCCGCCCATGCGGGCCGCGACGGTGATCTCCTTGAGCAGCTTGGTGAACAGCTTGCCGCGGCGCAGCGTCGGTCGCCGCCTTCTTGTGCTTGATCGTGCTCCACTTGCTATGGCCTGACATTGCGGACGCTCCTGACGAATGAGCCCAGAGGGGCATTGATTTTACAGGATTTCCCGCCGCGCCGCACGTTAAATCTCTCAAAAATCAGGCTCTTCGATGGGCTTGCCGATTGACTGGGGCGGGTGGGAGTGCTAGAAAGGCTTGCTGGAATTACTTTCTGGAGATGCGGTATGCCCTCGATCCTCGTCGTCGAGCAAGAACCGCGCTACATGGAGCGGATCAACGCGGCCCTGGGTGCCGAGGGGTGGAGGGTGCGCGTGGTGCCGGGGGTCGATCAGGCTCTGCAGGCCGCGGCGGCGGACGCGCCCGACCTGGTGATGGTCGGCCCGGACGTGCCGGGCGTTCGAGGTCGCTGGCCTGCTCCTTCTCCCGCGAGCGCCGGCGGCCCCGGCGTGCTGGGCCTGCGCCCGCCGGAGCCCGGCTGACAGCCGCGGGCAGAACGGTGCCGACAGCCGTCTCGACAAGCCGTTCACCGACCAGCAGGTGGTGCTCGCGGCCCGCGCAGGCCCTGCTCGCCCGGCGCCAGCCGCGCCGCGGTTCGCGGCCGGAGCAGAAGCTGACCTCGCTCGACATCTTCGGCGACGTGCTGGCCGAGGTCGAGGCGAACGCCGCCGCTCCCCAGCCACCGGCACCCGCGCCGGCTCCGCCGCCCCCCCGGCTGCCGCGCGCCCGCGGCGGCGCCGCGGCTCCCGCACCGCCGCCGCGCCGCGCCGGAACCTGCACCGCCGCCTCAGGACGAGATGCAGCGCCGGCTGGAGCAGACTCTCTCCGGCGTCATGCGGCACCGAGCCCAGGCCCCGCCCGCGCCGCCGCCGTCTCCCGCTCCCGCAGCCGCCGCCTCCGCGGCGCCGCCGCGCCGCGCCGAGACGGGCGCGGGAGACGTCGACGCCCTGCTGAGCCGGACGCTCTCGAACCTGGAGCTCGGCCGCACCAGGACCGGCTGCGCCCGGCCCCGCGCCGGCTCCTGTGCCTGCCCCGCACGCAGGCGTCCCGGCGGCTCAGCGGCTCCGGCCGCGCCGCGCCGGCTCCGCCGGCGGCACCTCCGCCAGCTGCGGCGCCTCCGCCGGCAGCCGCGGCTCCGCCGCCTCGCCCCGCCGCTCCAGCTGTCCGGCGCCCGCGCCGCCGTGCCCGAAGGCACCGGCCGGTGCGCAAGCGGGTGGGAGACTTCGATTTCTCCGAGCTGGCCGGCCGCGCCGCCGCCACCCGTCCGGGAGGGCCATCCGCCGGCGACCGCGGCTCCGGTCCGGCCCGCCGGCCCCTGCACCGGCTGCCGCCTCCGCCGAGCCCGTCCCGGCCCCGCCGCCCGCCGCTGCCGCTCCGGTCGCTCCCGATCGCTCCGGCACCGCCGAAGCCCGAGCCGGTTCCGCGCACCCGCGCCCGTCGGCGCCTCGGTCGTGGTCCCGGCCGCCATGCCGGCAGACGCCGCGGCCACGCAGCGCATCCCGGTCTTCAGGGAAGAGGCGGGCCACCAGCCGGGCGAGCGCTTCGGCCAGTACACGCTGCTCGACAAGATCGCCGCCGGCGGCATGGCCGAGGTCTGGAAGGCCCGCATGCGCGGCGTCGAAGGCTTCCAGAAGACGGTCGCCATCAAGAAGATCCTCCCCCACATGACGGACAACTCCGAGTTCGTCGGGATGTTCATCGACGAGGCGAAGCTGGCGGCCCAGCTCAGCCATCCGAACATCGTCCACATCTACGACCTGGGCAAGATCGGCCGCGACTACTACATCGCCATGGAGTACGTCGAGGGCAAGGACCTGCGCTCGCTGCTCAACGCCGCCCGCCGCAAGGGGACTTCGCCTGCCGCTCGGCCTCGGCCTGCTCATCGCCGCGCGGCTCGCCAGCGCCCTCGACTACGCCCACCGCAAGCGCGACTTCGAGGGCACGGAGATGGGCCTGGTCCACCGCGACGTCTCGCCCCAGAACGTGCTGCTCACCTACGAGGGGGACGTCAAGCTCTGCGACTTCGGCATCGCCAAGGCCGTCTCCAAGGCGGGCCAGACGCAGATGGGCGCGCTCAAGGGCAAGCTCCAGTACATGTCCCCCGAGCAGGCCTGGGGCCGGGCCGGTCGACGCCCGCTCCGACCTCTTCTCCCTGGGCGCCGTGCTCTTCGAGATGCTCACCGGCGAGCGCCTGTTCCCCGGCGACAGCGAGATGTCGGTGCTGGAGAGCCGTGCGCCAGGGCCAGGTCCGCACGCCGCGCCAGATCGACCCCTCGATCCCGCCCGGGGTGGACGAGATCGTGGCCCGCGCCCTCGCCTACGATCCCCAGGCCCGTTTCCAGAGCGCCGGGGAGATGAAGCAGCGGCTGGAGGCGGTGCTCGCACTCCCTGGCGCCGTCGCCCGGCCCCACGGACCTGGCCGCCTTCCTCCGCCGGATCGAGGAGCCCGAGCCCGCCGAGCGGCCCGCGCTGGTCGCGCCCGCTCCCGTTCCGGCCGCGCCCGCCAGCTGGACGCCGGAGCCCGCGCCCGTTCCGGTCGTGCCGGTCTCCGCGATGCCCTCCGCGCCGGAGCCCCATGCCGAGACCCCGAGACCCCGAGACACTCGGGGCTGTGGAGGCCGTGTCCCCGCTGGTCCCGGAAGTCGCGGTCGAGGAGGAGAGCGGCAAGAAGAGCCGTACCCTGCTCTACGCGGCCATCGCGGCGGCTGGTCGTGATCGCCATCCTGACCTTCTTCTTCCTGAACCGCGGCAGGGACGCCGGGCCGGCGGCGCCTGCGGATCCGATCCGGCACGGCGGGCACGCCCGCTCCGTCCGCACCGCTGCCCGCCGCCAGCCCTGACGTCGTGCCGCCGGCCGAAGTGCCTCCGGGCGGCCAGACGTCCGCAGCCATGCCTTCCGACCTCCAGGCGATCGTGGACCAGCAGCTCGCCGCCAAAGAAGAGGAGATGCGGAAGAAGAACGAGGAGAAGCTGAAGGAGCTGGAAAAGCAGCTCGCCGCTTCCAAGGTGCCGGCTCCGGGCGTGACGCCCCCGCCGGTCCAGCAGGCCCCCGAGGCCACGCCTGAACCCTCGCCGGCTCCCCGGCAGGCCGTTCCGGAGCCCGCTCCGGCGCCCGAGCCCCAGAGAGAGCCCGAGCCCGTCCGGGCCGAGGAGAAGCCCCCGGAGCCCGAGCCGCAGCCCCCCGCGGACAACGCGGAGGCCACCCGGCCCAGGGCCGGAGAGCTGGTGCAGGAGGGCACCGGCGTGACGCCGCCTCAACTTGTCAGCTTTCCGAAACCAGAGTATCCTCCGATGGCCCGGAACCTGCGGGTAGAAGGAATTGTGGTCGTCGCCGTTCTCGTCGATGAGAACGGCCAGGTGCAGGATGCGAGGGTGGAGGAGTCGGTCCGCCAGAAGGTCGGCCTCAACGAAGCGGCCCTGAAGGCGGCCCGGGCCGCTCGCTACCGGCCGGCGACCAAGGACGGAGTCCGGGTCAAGATGTGGACCCGCCTGAGAGTTCCTTTCAAGCTCTGACCTAGAGACAATCGAGGGAGACGATGAGCCTCAGCGACCAGCAGAGAAAGTTCTACGAGAATACGCTCGCCGTGACCCGGCAGGAGATGGACGAGCTCGACCGCCTGATCGAGGAGGAGCTCGCCAAGGTCAAGGACCGGCTGGCCGAGCTGCAGAACGCCAAGAAGGCCTCGCGCCAGATGTACGACGCGGCCTGCATGCGTCTCGGGATCCCCAACGACCTCGAGGCCGAAGAGGGGCGCGCTGCCGGAGGTCTGATCCGAAGGCAGCGCGGCGCAGGGGCCTCTCTCCTGGCCCCCCGTCTCTCTCCATGGCCTGGTTCCGCAAGACGAAAAGCCCAAGCCGGTCCGCAGCGACCGGCCGCGCAGCAACGTGCCCGAAGGCCTCTGGGTCAAGTGCGAGGGCTGCAAGGAGATCGTCTACTCCCGCGATCTCGACCGGAACCTCCGGGTGTGCCCCAAGTGCGGGTACCACTTCCGGATCGACGCCCGCACCCGCATCTCCCTGCTGCTCGACGATCCCGAGCCGCGCGAGCTGTTCGCCGGGGTCTCGCCCCGCCGATCCGCTCAACTTCCGCGACAGCAAGCGCTACCGCGACCGCCTGAAGACCTATCAGCAGGCGGTCGGCGAGCGCGACGCGGTGATCGTGGTGCAGGGCACCTCGAGGAGGTCCCGGTGGTGCTGGCCGTCCATGGAGTACCGCTTCATGGGCGGCTCCATGGGCTCGGTCGTGGGCGAGAAGATCACCCGCGCGGCCGAGCGGGCGCTGGAGCGCAAGTGGCCGCTCATCGTGGTCTCCGCCTCCGGCGGCGCCCGCATGCAGGAAGGCGTGCTGTCGCTCATGCAGATGGCCAAGATCTCGGCCGCCCTGGCCCGCCTGCGCACGGCCCGGCTCCCCTACATCTCGGTGCTGACCGATCCCACGACCGGCGGCGTCACCGCCTCCTTCGCCATGCTGGGCGACCTGAACATCGCCGAGCCGGGCGCCCTGATCGGCTTCGCGGGTCCGCGCGTCATCGAGCAGACGATCCGCCAGAGCCTGCCCGAAGGGTTCCAGCGGAGCGAGTTCCTCCTGGAGCACGGCTTCCTCGACCTCGTGGTGCAGCGCTCGGAGATGAAGGAGACGCTCGCCCGGTGCCTGCGGCACCTGACCTGACCCCCGGGTCCATCCTCGCCCGCCTCGAAACCCTGGGCATCAGGCTCGGCCTGGAGCGGTCGCGCACGCTCCTCGCCGCCATGGGCGATCCCCAGCGCCGGTTCCCGTCGGTGCTGGTGGCGGGCACCAACGGCAAGGGCTCGACCTCGGCGCTCCTGGCCGCCATGGCCCAGGCCGCCGGGTACCGCACGGGGCTCTACACCTCGCCGCATCTCGAAGACGTCGAGGAGAGGCTGCGGATCGACGGCCGCAGGATCGACTCCAGCCGTTTTGCAGAGTTGCTCGCCGATCTGGTCAACCTCGCCGAGAGGGAGACGGGCTCGCCTCCCACCTACTTCGAAGCCGTGACCCTGGCCGCCTTCCGCTGGTTCGCCGAGGAGGAGGTCGACCTCGCCGTCGTCGAGGTCGGCCTCGGCGGCCGGCTGGACGCCACGAACCTCGCCGATCCCATCCTCTCCCTGATCACCCCCATCGGCTTCGATCACCAGGAGTACCTGGGGACGACCCTGGCCTCGATCGCCCGCGAGAAGGCCGGCATCCTGCGGTCTGGCCGGCCGGCGCTCGTCTGGATCGAGGAGCCCGAGGCCGCGGAGTCGGTGCGGGAAGCGGCCTTGGGAGTCGGGGCGGATCTCCACTTCGCGTCCCAGGAAGTCAGGCTCGAGGAGATCGGCTTCGAGGGCTGGGCCGGACAGCGGGTCCGCCTCTCGACGCCGGTCCGCAGCTACGATCTCCGGCTGGCCCTGCTCGGCGAGCACCAGGCGAAGAACCTCGGCCTCGCCGTGCGGGCCGCCGAAATCGCTTGGGGGAATCGACGCTCAAGCGATCTCGGAGGGAGCCGCTGCCTGCCGCTGGCCGGGACGGCTGGAGGCGATCGAGCTGAAGGAGGGCGCCGCGTCCTCCTCGACGCCGCCCACAACCCATCCGGGGCCGCCGTCCTGGCGGAGTTCCTGGACCGTCTCGGCCGTCCCGCCGATCTCCTCTTCGGCGTGCTGGCGGACAAGGACTACGCGGAGATGCTCGGTCTGCTGGCGTCGCGGGCGGACCGTATCGTCCTCACCACCCCGGCGAGCCCCAGGGCCAAGGCGCCGGAAGAGCTGGCGGTGCTCCTGGGGGACCGCGACGGCGTGCTCGTGGAGCCGGACCCCGCCCGGGCGCTGGAGACGGCCCTGACTCTCGGCGGGGAGATCCTGGCCGTCTGCGGGTCGATCTTCCTGGTAGGCGAGATCCGGAAGCGTCTGAAGGCGATCGCGACCGCGGTTTAGATGGCTGTGACCGTGGTGGCGATAACTTTTTCCGCGGTGGAAATGACCGCCACCGCAGTCACGAGGACCGCGACCGCGGTCACGATGTCACCAAGAGGGCACCAAGAGGGTGTACACTGTACATGCCATGAAGCGTATGACTGCCACGGAAGCTCGGAAGAACTGGTTTCGCCTACTGGATGAGGTCGTTGAAGGAGAAGTCGTCCTCATTGAAAGAGAGGGAGCCCGGGTGATGCTTAAGCTGGTGGAGCAAGGAGAGACTCGCTCCCAGATACCGGATTATCGGGGCTTGATCGAGGTACCAGACCCCGACGAGCTCGACCAATGGGGCTGGGAGTGGGATGGCTCGCCCGAAGGATTGCGGCCTCGGCGGAATGACACCGAGTCGTGAAGGTTCTTCTCGACACCAACTTTGTTGTTTGGATCGTCCTTGGTACGGGGCGGCTATCCTCTTTCCCCTGGATCGAGCGATACCAGCCTTGGGGAGTCTCGCCCATCTCGTTGCTGGAGATTCAGTATCTTGCCGAGATCGGCCGAATCAAGATTCAAAACCCAGAGTTTACAGAAAACCTGGTGAACGACCCGCGATTCGTCATCGACGAGATCCCGCTGGTACCCTTGATCCGGCGGGCTATGGAGCTGACCTGGACGCGGGACCCCTTTGATCGCCTGATCGCCGCTCACAGCTCTGTCCGCCGCCTGCCCCTCTGCACGACAGACCGGAACATTCGGATTCACCACCCTCTGATCGCTGAGTAAAGCCACCTACATCAACGCGTCATAGAGCGGGAACCGCTCGCACAACTCCCGCACCCGGCCGCGCACGCCCTCGTGGACCCTGGCGTCCTCCGGCGCGCGCAGGACCTCGGCGATGAAGTCGCCCACGAGCTCCATCTCGGGCTCCTTCATCCCCCGGGTCGTCAGGGCCGGCGTGCCGATGCGGATGCCCGAGGCCACCAGCGGCGGGTTCGGGTCATAGGGGATGGTGTTCTTGTTGACCGTGAGGCCGGCGGCTTCGAGCGCCTTCTCCGCGATCTTGCCCGTCAGCCCCGCCTTGGAGACGTCGAGCAGGAAGAGGTGGTTGTCCGTGCCGCCCGAGACGATGCGGAGGCCGTGGTCGGTGAGGCGGGCGGCAAGGGCCCTCGCGTTGGCCAGGATCTGGCCCTGGTAGACGCGGAAGTCCTCCGAGAGCGCCTCTTTGAGGGCCACGGCCTTGGCGGCGATGATGTGCATCAGCGGTCCGCCCTGGAGGCCGGGGAAGACGGCGCGGTCGAGGTCCTTCGCGAATTCCTCCTTGCACATGATCATGCCGGCCCGCGGGCCGCGCAGCGTCTTGTGCGTGGTGGTGGTCACGAAGTGGCAGTGGGGGATGGGCGAGGGATGGAGCCCCGCCGCCACCAGCCCCGCGATGTGGGCGATGTCCGCCATCAGCAGAGAGCCCGCCTTGTCCGCGATCTGGCGGAAGCGCTCGAAGTCGATGATACGGCTGTAGGCGGAGGCGCCGCAGACGATCAGCTTCGGCCGCTCTTCCAGGGCCAGGCGCTCGACCTCGTCGTAGTCGATCCTCTCCGTCTCGCGATCCACGCCGTAGGAGACCACCTTGAAGTCGCGGCCGGAGTAGGAGAGGCGGTGGCCGTGGGTCAGGTGGCCGCCGCTCGACAGGTCCATGCCCATGAGCTTGTCGCCCGGCTTCAGGAAGCCGAAGTAGACCCCCATGTTGGCCGTGGTGCCGCTGTGGGGCTGGACATTGACGTGCTCGGCGCCGAAGAGCTCCTTGGCCCGCTCGATGGCCAGCCGCTCGACCACGTCCACGAACTCGCAGCCGCCGTAGTAGCGGCGGCCAGGGTAGCCCTCGGCGTACTTGTTCGTCATCACGCTGCCGGCCGCTTCCAGCACGGCGCGGCTGACGAAGTTTTCGGATGCGATCAGCTCGAGGCCGAAGTTCTGGCGGGCACGCTCGTCGGCGATGGCCTGGTAGACATCAGGATCGACGGCTTTCAGCGAACGGTAATCGGACATCGCGAGGCTCCTCGGCAAGAGAGGTGAAGGGCCGGAAGGCGAGAGACCCGGCTTCCGGCGGTCGCTGGCGAGATCTGGACAAGGATGGGCGGAAGGGGGACGCGCCGCTCAACCAGCCTGCGGCTCCTCCGGACCGG
Organism: uncultured Acidobacteriota bacterium; assembly: GCA_963832495.1. Taxonomy (GTDB): domain Bacteria; phylum Acidobacteriota; class Thermoanaerobaculia; order Multivoradales; family UBA5704; genus DATARR01. The sequence goes on from CAWHUF010000011.1 coordinate 1,265,975, forward strand.
GCTCGCCGGTGCCTTCCGGCGCCGGTGCTGGCACCGGGGCGGGAGCGGCTTTCTTGGCCGGAGCCTTCTTGGCCGGAGCCTTCTTCTTCGGACTCTCCGGAGGCGCTTCGGCGGGACCCGGGCTTCCCTGGGTCGCCTCGGCGGGCGCGGGAGGAGCCTTCTTGACGGAGCGCTTGGAGCCCGCCGGCCGCTCTGTGCGGTGCTGGATCTCCTCCTGGTTGCGCTGCTTCAATCTCTTGATCCGGCGATGCCGCCGGCGGCTGAGCTCTCGGTCTTTCTCTCTCATGTCCTCTCCTTGGACGACGCGCCCGGCCCACCCTAATCGATTGTTTCAGCGTCTTCGGGCGGTGCCAGCTTGCCGCACGGGCCGCCCGGATGTCAAGAAAAACACAAGACTTCCGGCTCCAGCCCTCAGATTGATCCCATAAGGCCTCACAGGGGCCTCATAGGGGAATATTGCCGTGCTTCTTGGGCGGCAGGCTCGCCCTCTTGGCCCCGAGCTGCCGCAGGGCGCGCACGATCTCCGGCCGCGTCCGCTTGGGCTCGATGATTGCGTCCACGAATCCGCGCTCGGCCGCGATGTAGGGGTTCGAGAACTTGGCCCGGTACTCGGCCACCTTCTCGGCCCGCACCCGCGGCGCGTCCTCACCCGCCTGGTCGAGCTCTCTCTTGTAGAGGATGTTGACCGCTCCCTCCGGCCCCATCACGGCGATCTCCGCCGTGGGATAGGCGAAGTTGACGTCCGTCCGCAGGTGTTTGCTCGACATGACGCAGTAGGCGCCGCCATAGGCCTTGCGGGTGATCACCGTGATCTTGGGCACCGTGGCCTCGGCGTAGGCGTAGAGCAGCTTGGCCCCGTGCTTGATGATGCCGCCGTACTCCTGGTTGGTGCCCGGCAGGAACCCCGGCACGTCCTCGAAGGTGACGAGCGGGATGTTGAACGCGTCGCAGAAGCGCACGAAGCGCGCCCCCTTGAGCGAGGCGTCGATGTCGAGCACGCCCGCCAGCCAGGCCGGCTGGTTGGCCACGATGCCCACGCTCCGGCCGCCGATGCGGGCGAAGCCCACCACGATATTTCTGGCGTACTGGGCGTGGACCTCCATGAACTTGCCGTCGTCCACCACGCCGGTGATGAGCTGCTTGATGTCGTACGGCTTGTTCGGGTCCTCGGGCACCAGGGTGTTGAGCGCCTCGGATTCCCGGTTGGGATCGTCGTCTCCAGTGCCTGCGGGGGGCGGCGGATCGTCCAGATTGTTGCTGGGGAGGTAGGAGAGCAGCTCGCGGATGGCGGCGAGGCATGCGGCGTCGTTGGGCACCGTGAAGTGGCAGACGCCGCTCTTCGCCGCGTGGGTCGAGGCCCCGCCCAGCTCCTCCTTGGTGACCTCCTCGTGGGTGACGGTCTTGATGACCTCCGGCCCGGTCACGAACATGTAGCTCGTCTCTTCGACCATGAAGATGAAGTCCGTGATGGCAGGCGAGTAGACGGCGCCGCCCGCGCAGGGGCCGAGGACGGCGCTGATCTGCGGCACCACGCCGGAGGAGAGCGTGTTCCTCAGGAAGATGTCGGCGTAGCCGCCGAGCGAGGCCACGCCCTCCTGGATGCGGGCGCCGCCCGAGTCATTCAATCCGATGATGGGCGCGCCGTTCTCCACGGCGAGGTCCATGACCTTGCAGATCTTGGCGGCGTTGGTCTCCGAGAGCGAGCCGCCGAAGACGGTGAAGTCCTGGGCGAAGACGTAGACCAGCCGGCCGTCCACCGTGCCGTAGCCGCAGACGACGCCGTCGCCCGGCATCGAGACCTTGTCCATGCCGAAGTCGCGGCACCGGTGGGTGACCAGAGCGTCGATCTCCACGAACGAGCCGGCGTCGAGCAGCAGCTCGATCCGCTCGCGGGCGGTCAGCTTGCCCGCCGCGTGCTGCTTGTCGATGCGGTCCTGGCCGCCCCCCAGCTCCGCCGCTTCCAGGCGCCGCTTCAGCTCCTCGATCCGTTCCGCTCTTGCCATGGCGGCGGGATCTTAGCAGAGCGGCCCGGCTTGGTAAGGACGGACACGGACGAGCACAGACGGACATGGAGGGACACGGACGAGGAGGAGAGGGATAGAATCCGCGTCCCATGCCGTTCGCCCGGCTCGATACCCCCGCCGTTGCCCGTACCCTTTCCCAGATCGCCGAGCAGCCGGACGACGTGGTGGATGCCTTCTTCGAGCGGCGCGAGGAGGTGGAGCTGGCTCCCGAGGGTGATCCGGGGGGCCTCCGGGTATGGCGCGAGGAGGGTTTCGCCGTGCGCCTGGTCCGGGAGGGGCGCACGTGGCTCGCCTCGCGGGACGCCATCGAGTCCCGGTCTTTCGCCGAGGCGCTGCGGCAGGTGGCCCGGGCGTTCTCGGCGGCCAGCTATCCCGAGCCGTCCCTGGAGGTGGAGCCGTTCGAGCCGGTCAGCGCCACGGGGATGGCACCCTCGGAGCTGGCTCGATTTTCCGGGCGCCTTCTCGCGGGCGGTGCGGGCGCACCACGTGGGGTTCCCCTTGCGGCTTTCCGTGCGCCGGCACCGGCGGTGGGTGCAGGTGGTGGGGCCGCGCCTGGTGGCCGGGGCGGAGAGCGAGACCTTCTACAGCTGCACGGTGGAATCCTCCTGGGGGCGCTACGGCGTCCTCCTGCCTCGCCTGGATGCCGCGGCCGTCGAGGAGACCGCGGCCGCCGTGGTGGCGCTGTTCCGCGCCCGGCAGGCCGCGCCGCCCGCGCCGTTCCAGGGTCCCGCCGTGCTCGGCCCGGCGGCCGTGGCCGTGCTGCTCCACGAGGCCGTGGCCCATGCCCTGGAAGCCGACACCCTGGCCCAGGGGGGGAACCCCGAGGCGGCGGTGGGAGTCTCCATGGCCGCGGCCTGCCTGGACGTGCTGGATGATCCCGGGGCGGCTCCCGAGGGCGTGCGCCGGTCGACCGACGACGAGGGCGCGCCTGTGGTGCGCCGCTGGCTCCTGCGCGGCGGCGTGGTCGAGCAGCCGCTCGCGGACGCCCTGTGGGCCCGCACCTCGCCGGTGCTCCTGCCGGGAGCGGGACGGCGGGGCACCCGGCACCTGCCGCCGGGGCCGCGCTCCAGCCATCTCGAAATCCTGCCCGGGGAGGCCACGGAGGCCGATCTGCTCGCCGGGCACTGAGGAGGGGCTCTTCCTGCCTGAGGCCAGCCGCGGAGCCCTCGATCCGCTCTCGGGCGAATTCGCCCTCCATCTCCCCTACGCCCGGCGTTTCCGGCGCGGCGCGCTCGCCGAGATCGTGGGACCCTGCGTACTGCGCGGCCGGGTGGCCGACCTGCTGACCCGGGTGGTGGCGGTGGGGGATGCGGTCCGGCCTGCGGGCGCCGGCTGGTGCGCCAAGGGCGGGCAGAAGCTCCCGGTGTGGGCCACCGCTCCGGCGTTGCGGCTGGAAGGGGTGGAGATCGCGTGAGCGCTGTTAACGGGATACTTGGATGAAATCCTCCGCGCCCTGTTGAAGCGCCACTTGACGGACGCCGAGGTCTACGTCAAGCGGGGCCGCTCCCGGCGCCTGGAGCGGACGCCGGTCACCGAGACCTCTTCGAGCAGCCAGGAGCGGGCCTGGGCCGTGCGCGCCGGCAACCGCCGGGGCTCCTTCTTCACCGCCTCGACGGGAGATCCCATGCCAGGCGGCCCCTGGCCCGAGCCGGTGGCCGGCCACGCCCTGGAGCTGCCCGAGCCGCAGCCGGTGCCGGCGTGGAACACGCCGTCGGACTTCGACACCCCCCTGATCGGCGAGCGGGAAGGATTGAAGCTCCTGGAGAGCCTCGGCCGGGAGCTGGAGGCCGAGCTCCCCCGGGCGCGGGTGCTGCGGGCCGTGCTGGAGGACGGCTCCAGCGAAGCCGAGCTCGCCAGCAGCCGGGGCCTCTCGGCGCGCACGCGCAACCGCCTCTCGACCCTGTACATCGAAGCCGCCGGCCCAGGCCGCCCGGCGCCCACGGCCTCCCTCTACGTGGCGGCCCGCGAGCCCCACCGCTTCCACCCCACCGCCCTGGCCCGCCGCCTGGCGGACCGGCTGGCGGTCTCGGCCTCGGGCGCGCCACCGGAGCGGGACGCGGGGGAGATGCTCCTGGCGCCCGCCGTGGCGACCCGTCTGCTCGCCGGTCTCCTGCCGCTCCTCGTGGGGCCGGGACCGGGCTCGCGGCTGACCGGCGCCCGCGGCCGGTTCGGCAGCGACACCGTGACCCTGATCGACAACGGACGCTTCCCCGGCGGCGCCTTCGAGTCGCCGGTGGACGGCGAGGGCGTGCCCACCCGCGAGGTGGTGCTCGTGGAGGAGGGTCTCTTCCGCCAGCCTCTCCTCGCCTGGTGGCAGGAGGGCGCGGCTCACGGCGAGCCCTCGGGCTGCACCCGCCGCCCCGGCTGGCGCGATCTGCCGGAGCCCGGCCCCACCCATCTCTATCTGAAGCCGGACCCCCGCACGCCCGTGGCCTCTCTGCTGGGGTCGGTCGTCCAGGGCTACTACCTGATCGACGTCACAGGACCCGGCCGTTTCGACCTCGCCGCCGACCGCTTCACCCTCCCCGTCTGCGGCTTCGCCGTCCAGTCTGGTCGCGCCAGCGCTCCCGTGGCCGGAGCCTGGCTCTGCGGCGGCATCGGGACGTTCCTCAAGGGGATCGCGGGCGTGGCGCGGGACCTGACGTTCCACCCCCTGGACGGGATGATCGGGGCGCCGACGGTGCTGGCGGCGGGGCTGGAGCTGCGGGGCGGGGTGGGAGCTTGAGCCCGTAGGGCGGGGAGACGCCCCCTTGCACCGTCCGGTCGCTTCGGTGCTACCATCCGCCCGGCTGGCGTTGCCACAGAAACGCCACACTTCTGTCACATCCTCAGGAGGGAGCTGGATGGCGAAGGTCGATGCCCTCATCCGATGGTTCATGCCGAAGGAGGAGCGGTTTCACGAGCTGTTCTCCCGCGACACCGCGAACCTGGTCAAGGCCGCGAAGAGCTTTGCCGAGTTCTCCAATCTGGCCGACCTCAAGGAGCGGCGGGTCAAGCACGTCGAGCTCCGCGACATCGAGCATGAGGGCGACCGGATCACCCGCGCGATCTTCGACGCCCTGAACTCCAGCTTCATCACTCCCTTCGACCGCGAGGACATCCGCTCTCTCGCAACCGACCTGGACGACGCCCTGGACTACATCGAAGGCGTGGCCCAGCATATCGTCAACTTCGAGCTCGCCGAGTCGCCGGAAGGGCTGCGCCAGTTCGCCAAGCTCCTGGTCGAGATGACGGCCGAGATCGACCGCATCACGGAGCGGATCTGGAACCTCGCCAACGAGCGGCAGATCCAGGAAGCCATCGTGCGGGTCTCCGACATGGAGAACGACGCCGACCTCCTCTACAACACCGTCATCACCGACCTGTTCCGGAAGAACGGGCGCGATCCCTTGGAGATCATGAAGTGGAAGGAGATCTACGACGGGCTTGAAGACGCCTGCGACCAGTTCAAGAACTACACCCACATCGTTGGCAACGTCATCGTCAAGAACGCCTAGGGTGCGCCCTTGACCGATATCACCCCCCTGCTTGCCTTCATCATCCTGGTCGCCCTGACGTTCGATTTCCTGAACGGCTTCCACGACGCGGCGAACTCCATCGCCACGGTCGTCTCGACCCGCGTCCTGTCGCCCCAGAAGGCGGTCGCCTGGGCCGCGTTCTTCAACTTCGTGGCCGCCTTCGTGCTCGGCACCCACGTGGCCAAGACCATCGGCAAGGGGATGATCGACCTCGAGGTGGTCACCGAGGAGGTCATCCTGGCGGGCCTGATCGGCGCCATCACTTGGAACCTGATCACCTGGTACTACGGCCTGCCGGTCTCCTCCTCGCACGCGCTGATCGGCGGCTACGCCGGCGCGGCGGTGGCCAAGTCAGGCTTTGGGGCGATCCTCCTCTCGGGCTGGACGAAGACGCTGCTGTTCATCGTCCTGGCCCCCCTGATCGGCATGACCCTGGGCTTCTTCCTGATGGTGCTGGTGAACTGGATTGTCCGCCGCTGGCGCCCCTCCACGGTGGACCGGCGGTTCCGCGGCCTGCAGCTCGTCTCGGCCGCCGCCTACAGTCTCGGCCACGGCGGCAACGACGCCCAGAAGACCATGGGCATCATCACCGGCCTGCTGGTCACCTCCGGCTTCCTGAAGGAGTTCGAGGTCCCCCTCTGGGTCGTCCTCATCAGCCACGCCGCCATCGCCCTCGGCACCCTGTTCGGCGGCTGGCGCATCGTCAAGACCATGGGCACCAAAATCACCAAGCTCCAGCCGATCGGCGGCTTCTCCGCTGAGACGGCCGGCGCCATCACGCTGATGGGCGCGACGCTCGGCGGCATCCCGGTCTCGACCACCCACACGATCACGGGCGCCATTATCGGTGTAGGTGCGACGCGCCGGCTCTCGGCCGTCAAGTGGGGCGTGGCCGGCCGCATCGTCTGGGCCTGGATCATCACGATCCCCATTGCTGCAGCGGTCGCCGCCGCGGCGTACTACATCGTCTCCCTGTTCCTCTGACCGGTCCTCCGGGCGGGTGAAGCGGTGGTGCGACCGCTGCTAAACTTGCCGGGATGACGATCGCCTTTCTTTCTCTGTTCTTCGGGCTGATCACGGGGCGCTACCCCGTCGAGGTCTCCGTTGGCCCGCAGGTGGCGGCGGTGGAGATCCTGATCGACGGCAAGAGCGCCGGCATCTTCCAGGGGCCGCCCTGGAAGCTCGAGGTCGACTTCGGTCCCGGCCTGCTGCCGCACGAGGTCACCGCCCGGGCCATCGACGCCGAGGGGAGCGTCCTTGCCGAAGTCCGCGAGTGGGCGAACCTCCCTCACTCCCTGGTGAAAGCCGACATCCTCCTCGAAGGAGGCGGGGACGGCTCCCCGCCGAAGTCGGCCCGGGTTGTCTGGGCGAACCTCCAGGGTCAGTCCCCGCGCCTGGTCACCCTGATCTTCGACGGCCTGCCCGTGCCGCTCGACCGGGACAGCCGCGCCACCCTGCCGCCGCACGACCTCAAGTCGATCCACGTGCTCACGGCGGACGTCGAGTTCTCGCCCCTGCGCTCCGTGCGCCGGGACCTGGCCTACGGCGGCGAGTACGGCAGCGAGGTCTCGACCGAGCTGACGGGCGTACCCGTGCGCGCCCGCCAGGGGGGAGAGGTGCCGCCGCCCGAGAAGCTCGCCGGCTGGCTCACGGTGACCGGGGGAGGGGGCGAGCCGCTGAGCGTCGTGGCCGTCGAGGAGGGGCCGGCGACGCTCTACGTGGTCCGCTCGCCGAACGTGGCGGAAGCCTCCCGGCTGGGCCGCAAGGGCAAGGGCAGCCTGCAGTCCTCGAAGATCGGCAAAGAGGACCGGGTCCGCTTCATGTTCCCGTTCGCCCAGCGGTTCGTGGCGGGCGAAGAGGTGTCTGACCTGTTCGAGATCTCCCCTCCGTTCGAGATGAAGCAGGGCTCCCTGCCCCAGCTGATCCAGCGCGTCGTGCGGGCGGAGGTGCCCGGCCAGAAAGGCCCGGTCATCGACCGGTCCAGGCGGCGGATCTCCGACGCCGTGGCCGTGGCCGGCCTGGAGGCGGTCAAGGAGAACCGCCGGCGCGCCGTGTTGCTCGTGCTCAACGGCAACGAGGAGGACGAAAGCGGCTACGACGCCGCGAACGTCCGCCGTTTCCTGGCCGCGCTACGCGTACCCCTGTTCGTCTGGTACCTGCAGAAGCCCGTGCCCGGATCACCCGCGGCGGCCTGGGGCGAGGGCGTGGACGCCACGTTCATCGGCGGCGTCGTGGATTCCGTCGTTCAGATCCGTGAGGAGCTGCGTTCGCAGCGCATCGTCCTGGTGGACGGCCGCCACCTGCCGCAGTCGATCGCCCTGACTCCGGCGGCGGCCGGCCTCGAGCTCGTAGGGGGCGGAGGATCACCGTAGGATCTTGCCCTGGGAGGTTTCCGCATGATCGCCTTCGTCACCCTGCTCCTCGGGCTCATCACCGGCCTCTACCCCATCGAGGTCACCGTCAGCGGCCCCGTGTCGGCCGTGGAGCTGCACGCTCGACGGCGCGCCCGCCGGCCGCGCCGAGAAGGCGCCCTGGGTGGCCCAGGTCGACCTGGGGAGGGACCTCCGCCCGCGGGAGCTGGTGGCCCGCGCCCTGGACGCCGATGGCAAGGAGATCGCCCGCGCCACGCAGTGGCTCAACCTGCCGCGCCCGCCGGCCGAGGTGTCGATCGTGCTGGAGCCCGGCCAGGACGGCGTCCCCAGGGCGGCCCTGCTCACCTGGCACACCGTCAGCGGCATCAAGCCCGCGTCGGTCCAGCTCACCCTGGACGACGAGCCCCTGGTGGTGGACGCCCAGGGCCGGGCCGAGCTGCCGCCCCGCGACCTCAAGAGCCTCCACGTGCTCACCGCCGAGCTTCTGGTTCCCCCCCGGCGTCCTGGCCCGCAAGGACGTGGCCTACGGCGGCGAGTACGGCAGCGAGATCTCCACCGAGCTGACGGCCGTGCCCGTCCACGTGAGCCCGGGCGCCACCCTGCCGGAGCTCGGGGAGCTCGACGGCTGGTTCGCCGCCGGCGGGCAGCCGGTAGACGTAGCCGCCGTGGAGGATGGGCCGGGGAAGGTCGTGGTCGTGCGAGTTCCAACCGGGCGTGAAATCGAGGACAAGCTCATCCCGCGGCACCGGCGCGCGGCCGTGGCTCCCGCCTTCCGCCGGCGGATGCTGCTGGGCAAGGACGACCGGGTGAGGTTCCTCTCCCTTTCGAGCAGCTCTTTCAAGCAGCTCCAAGATCCCCGCCGAGCTGTTCAACATGTCGAGCGAGCTCACGGTCAACGACGGCGGCATGTACTGGTTCCTCACCAACTCCCGCCTGATCGAGAACAAGACGCCGGAACGGCGCATCGCCGACGCCGTCGCGGTCGCCGGCCTGCAGGCCACGGCGGAGAACCACCGCCGGGCCGTGGTGCTGGTGCTGGGCGGCGACATGGTCCGCGACGTCAGCAACTACGACCCCGCCACCGTACGGGCCTACCTCCAGTCGATCCGCGTGCCCCTGTTCGTCTGGAGCCTCTACGGCCCCTCCTCCGCCGCGGCCAAGGTCTGGGGGAAGAGCGAGGACATCTCCAACACCCTCAAGCTGGAGAAGGCCGTGGCGAAGCTCCGGGCCGAGCTCGACTCCCAGAAGATCGTCTGGATCGAAGGGCGCCACCTGCCCCAGGCGGTGACGCTATCGCCCGCGGCGAAGGGAGTGGAGCTGCCGGGGGCGCGCTGACTCTACCGGACCGCCACCGCCGCCACCCCCTCCAGCAGCCGGTCGATCTCCTCGCGGGTGTTGTACATGACGATCCCCGCGCGGAGCACGCCTCCTCTCTCCAGCAGTCCCAGCGCCTCGATGGGCCGGATGGCGTAGAAGTGGCCGTCCCACACCTGGACCCCCCGCTCGCCCAGGGCGCGGGCGGCGTCGATGGCGAGCACGCCGTCGATCGTGATCGAGACCGTGGGCGCCCGCCGATGTCCGAAGGAGCTGGAGAAGCCCTCGCCCCATACAGTGACGCCCGGGATGCGCTGGACATTGTCGTAGTAGTAGGCCCCCAACTCGTGCTCGTACCCGGCGATCCCCTCCATGGCCGAAACGATCCGCTCGCGCGGCGTGGCGCCTGTCCCCCAGGAAGCGATGTAGTCGATGGCTGCCTTCACTCCCACCAGGGCGGCGTGGTTCAGGGTGCCCATCTCGATCCGCCAGGGCGCCTCCTCCTCCTGCGTGCGCAGCCGGTCCGTGCGCAGCGCCTCCAGCAGCCCGGGGCGGGTGTACAGCAGTCCCACGTGCGGTCCGTAGAACTTGTAGGCCGAGCAGAGCAGGAAGTCCGCGTCGAACGCCGTCACGTCCACGGGGAAATGGGCCGCGTAGTGGACGGCGTCCACGAGCAGCCACGCCCCCACCTCCCGCGTGAGCATGCGGGCGAGCACGGCCACGTCGGTGCTGACCGTGCCCAGGGCGTTCGAGGCGACCCCCAGGGCCACCAGGCGCGTGCGCTCCGTGACCTGCCTGGAAAAATCCGCCAGGTCCAGCGTGCCGTCGCCCTGCAGGGCCACCTCGCGGACCACGATCCCCCGGTCCCGGAGGTTGAGCCACGGCCCGCGGTTCGCCTCGTGGTCGAGTTGGGTGATGACGATCTCGTCGCCCGGCTCCATGGCCCGCGCCAGGGCATAGCTCAGGGAGTAGGTCAGCGTCGTCATGTTCTGGCCGAAGGAGACGCTCCGCCAGTCCGGCGCTCCTAGAAACGCCGCCGCGGCCTCGCGGACTTCGTGGAGGATGCGGTCGGTCTCCCGCGAGACCGGGAACTCGCCATGGGTGTTGGCGTTCGAGGTGCGGTAGTAGGCCGACATGGCCTCGATCACCGGCTCCGGCACCTGTGTGCCGGCAGGGCCGTCCAGGAAAGCGATGGGACGGTCATTGAATGTCCGCGCCAGGGAGGGGAAGTCCCGGCGGCACTTCTCGCAGTCCGCAGCATTGAACGTCGCCGTTCTCGTCACTGTTCTCGTCATGGGGGCGTACTTTACCCGAGGCCGGCGCCGTCTGAGCGGGGGCACTTAGAGACGCGAAAAGTGTCCGTCAGCTATCATGTCGCCCTATGCCTTCCGACGCGAATCTGACCGTCGCCACCTGGAACGTCAACGGCATCCGCGCCCGGCAGGCGCAATTCCTGGAATGGCTGGAGCGCGACCGCCCCGACGTGCTCTGCCTCCAGGAGATCAAGGCCTCTCCTTCCCAACTCGCGGAGGACCTCTGCAACCTGGGCGGCTACTGGTGCTACTGGCACGGCTCGGGCGGCTACTCGGGCGTGAGCCTGCACCTGCGGAGAGAGGTCTTCCCCGAGGAGCCCCGGTTCGAGCACCCCCCGTTCGACCTCGAGACACGGATCGTCACCGCCGACGTGGGCGACCTGACCTTCGCCTCCATCTACGTGCCCAACGGCGGCAAGGACTTCCCGGCCAAGATGGACTTCCTGCGCGGCCTCCAGCGCTACGCCGCCGAGAAGACCGCCGCCGGCCGCCGGCTCGTCCTCTGCGGCGACCTGAACGTCACCCGTACCGACATGGACGTCCATCCCAAGGAGCGCAAGCCCTTCGTCATCGGCCAGCGCCCCGAGGAGCGGGAAGTCTTCGAAGCCATCCTCGCTCCCGGCCTCGTGGATGTGGGCCGCGCCCTCGATCCCGGCAACGAAGGCCTCTTCACCTGGTGGGCGCCTTGGCGGAACATGCGCCAGCGCAACATCGGCTGGCGCATCGACTACATCCTCGCGAGCACGCCTCTCCGCGCCGTCTCCTCCAAGGTCCTGGCCGAGGTGGGGACGAGCGACCACGCGCCGGTGGTGGCGACATTTGATCTAGGAGACCCTTCCCATGGGCAGCTATAATGGTTTTGCGAGGTCGACCATGACGTACAAGGTAGCGCTGTATCTGACAGAAGAGGGCTTCAGCGTTTCGGTCCCCGGTCTTCCCGGGTGCTGGTCGCAGGGTGTCACTGAGGAAGAGGCCCTCAGAAACATCGAGGATGCCATTCGCGATTACCTTGCCGTCACCTCGGAGCTGGCTCGGGATGCTCAGGTCCGAGAGGTCGAGGTCTCGGTCTAGCGTGGGGAAAATACCCGGCGTCCCCCATCTCCAAGCCGTTCGAGCCCTTGAAAAAGCGGGCTTCCAGGTCGTCCGGCAAGGCAAGCACGTCGTCATGTCGGACGGCATACGCATCCTGACCATTCCGCGTCACGATCCGGTGAATGCCTTCACCATGGGTGGAATCGTCCGTGACGCCGGCCTGACGGGCGAGGAGTTCCGCAAGCTTCTCTGATCCGCCGCGCCGCTACCGCCCGCCGTCCAAACGGTCTCCTGCAAGGTTTGCTTCCAGGCTCGCAATGTGCGATCCCGCGCACCCTCTAGGTTGTCGACCCGGGCCGGGAGATGGCCTCGTGTTCTACCGGCCCATCCCGTTCACCGAAAAGATCAAGGAGATCGCCCATGAAAAAGCAACCCAGGAAGCTGACCTTGTGCAAGGAGACCCTGAAAGGCCTTGATGAGCAGGGACTGCGGGATGTGAATGGCGGTACGGGGACCTTGCAGTGCAGCTTCGATCGCTGTCCTTATTCTTGGGTGACCGGGCCGCTTTGCGCCATCGATAGCGATCCCTGCTGGTAGATCCTCAATCCTACCGCCGCCGGTCCCGGTAAGGTGTCCGGGGCCGGTCAGCAAGAGCTCTTGATAAGGTCAGTCCTTCAGGGAAGGGCAGATCTCGTGGAGAGGGTCCCACCAGAGCAGGATGAGGACTCCGTTCTCGAGATAACCGTAGACGCGCTCTCGGGCGGACAACCGGAGAGAGACGACGTCCTCCAGCAGAAGCTTCAGACTGTCCAGGCGTCTCTGGGCTGCGGAGCAGATGTCCGAGATCTTGATGGAGTGATTCTGCTTCTTGGACCTCACGAGGATTTCGGCCCACGTCATGGTCTCGAACTGGGCCAACCGCTCCCGGACGTATCGCAGAACCTGGCCGTCTACCCGATGCCAACCGAAGGGTTCAACCATCTCCATCCGGCCCACGCGCCAGGAAGGAAACAGACCGTGGTAGCTCGTACCCGAATCCACTGCACGGGGAACTCTCTGAAATTCAGGCTCCCGAGCCGCGTAAGGGGTCTTGCTGGAGGATTGAGGTTGCTTCGGCTTCTTGCCCACAGCGTCTAGTATGGATTGCTGTAGTACTCAGCCATGGCGGCGTGGGAGATCTCGCGGCAACCCGGATCTCCGGGAGCAAGGCCCTTGCGGGCGTTGACCCAGGGAGCTTCCCGGTGGGTGAGATCGCTCAGCCACTGCGACGGCTTGTCGCCGTAGTAGCCCAACACCGCGTCGATGGTCTGCCGCTGCTCCGATGAAAGCTTACCGGCGTCGCCCTTGGGCCATGAGGAAACCTTGAACTGTCCCTTGTGAAGCTTGTAGAGAGCTGGGACGACCGGACCGTTCGTCCAAGCCTCCACCCGCTCCGGGAACAAAGGCTCCTCATCCCAGACCAGAGACCAGGCCTGGGAGTAGTACACCAGCTTCTGCAACTTCATGGCGGTCATCTCGCCCGCGTTGCCGAGAATGTATGCGGCCACATCGTGGACGTTGGGCATGCTTCCTGGCTTCTCCACTGGAAATTTTTGCCCTGCATGCATCTCCACAACTATAGCACAAAGGTGGAGCAAGGATCTCCCGGCATCTTCCGTCGCTACCGCCGCCGGTCCCGGTAAGGTGTCCGGGGCCGGTCCGGCCGGTCCCCATAAGGCCGCCGCTCCCGCGGCCGGTCGCCTCCACGATCTCCACGGTCCTTGCGCTCCCCCCCCGTTCCGGCGTCGCGATCCGGATCTCCACCGGCCGGCCACGGATGGTGGCGCGGGCCATCTTCTTCGAGCACCTGGTCCTGGAACTGGGCGGGTATTTCCACGAACGTGAAGCGGTCGTAGATGTCGATCGAGCCGATCGACTTGCCCGGCACGCCGGCCTCGTTGGCGATGGCGCCCACGACATCACCCGGCCGCACCCCCGCCATGCTGCCGGCTCCGAGGAACAGCCGTACCATGCCGTCCTCCGCCCGCGGGACCGCGGCGGCCTCGGGCTCCACCTCCACCTCCAGCGGCTTGTCTCCCCGGGCCAGGCGCGCCGCCGCCGCCGCGATCTCGGCCAGCTCGAGACCCTCCTCCACCAACTCCTCGACCAGCGAGAGGTAGAGGTCGAGATCCCCCTCCTCCACGCTGCTGCGGATGTTGTCCTTGAACATGGCGATGCGCCGGGCGGCCACGTCGGCCTGCGTGGGCATCTTCATGGGCATGATGCGCTGCCCCGTGTAGCGCTCGATCTCCGTCATCATCCGCCGCTCGCGGGGCAGCACGAAGAGCACGGCCACCCCCGAGCGTCCCGCCCGCCCCGTGCGGCCGATCCGGTGCACGTACGCCTCCACGTCGTTGGGGATGTCGTAGTTCACCACGTGGGAGATCCGCTCCACGTCCAGCCCGCGGGCGGCCACGTCGGTCGCCACCACAATCTCCACCTGGCCGGCCTTCAGGCGGCGGATGACGCTCTCGCGCTGCGCCTGGTTCATGTCGCCATGCATGGCCTCGGCGGCGTAGCCCCGGCCCTGGAGCCGCTCGGTGAGCTCGGCCGCACCCGTCTTGGTGCGGGTGAAGATCAGCACCGCATCGGTGGGCTCGGTCTCCAGAATGCGGGCGAGGGCGTCCAGCTTCTGCTGCGGCGAGACGTTGAGGTACCGCTGCTCGATGGCGGGCACCGTCAGCGTCTTGTGCTCGATTTCGATAGAGACGGGGGTTTTCAGATGCCGCTCGGCGATCCGCCGAATCTCCCGCGGCAGCGTGGCCGAGAAGAGCGCCGTCTGCCGGCTTTCGGGAGCCTGGGAGAGGATCCATTCCACGTCCTCGATGAAGCCCATGCGGAGCATCTCGTCCGCCTCGTCGAGCACCACCACGCGCACGGCGTCCAGCCGTAGCGAGCCCCGCCGCAGGTGGTCCATGATCCGGCCCGGCGTGCCCACCACCACGTGGACCCCGCGGTCCAGCCGCTTCAACTGGAGTTGGATGGGCTGGCCGCCATAGACCGGCAGCACCCCCACGCGTCCGCTGTATTTCGAATAGGTGTGGATCGCCTCCGCCACCTGGATCGCCAGCTCCCGGGTGGGCGCGAGCACCAGGGCCTGCACCTCAGGAGTCTTGGGATCGATCTTCTCCAGGATGGGGATCGCGAACGCCGCCGTCTTCCCCGTGCCCGTCTGCGCCTGGCCGATGAGGTCCTGCCCGGCGAGCATCACCGGGATCGTCCTCTCCTGGATCGGCGTCGGCGCCTCGTACCCGACATCCCCGAGCGCCCTCAGGATGGGCTCCGAAAGCCCCAGCCCGGCAAACGTGACCGCTCCGTCGTCTCCTTGGGTTTCTTCTTCCTCTTGCGCCATGGCTCCCTCCCAGTCCGCCACTCTATACGCAATGCAAGAGATTGGCCGGACCCTCACCCCTACCCCTCTCCCGTCCCCTCCCATCCCCCCTCACCGGGAGAGGGGAAAGAAGAAAAAGCAAGAAATCTTTTTTTGGTCTTTCTCCCTCCTCTCCCGGTGAGGGGGGATGGGAGGGGACGGGAGAGGAGGGCCGGGGAGGTGAGGGCTCACGAAGGCAGGCACCTCGGCACGCCGGCCGCGTGCTCTGCGACAAACTCCCGGACACGCT
This sequence comes from uncultured Acidobacteriota bacterium, assembly GCA_963832495.1. Classification (GTDB taxonomy): domain Bacteria; phylum Acidobacteriota; class Thermoanaerobaculia; order Multivoradales; family UBA5704; genus DATARR01. Next base: position 1,281,207 of record CAWHUF010000011.1, read on the forward strand.
TGCGCCACTCCTCCGGCCCTTCGATGAGCTTCGCAACCTCCCGGGCGACCTGGAGCCACTCCTTCGCGACCTCCACCCGGCGCGAGGACTCCTGCTTCACGGCCTGGCAGACTCTTTCCAGGAACGCCCAGCTCTGGCAGTCGCTGACCGCCTGGACCACCACCAGCCGCTCCTCCTGGGAGAGCGCCTCCAGTTCCTGGAAAAGCTCCTGGGCCCGTTGGCGTTGCTCCACTCCCGGAACGCCGTCGGGCAGGGGTATCCCCAGCAATTGCAGGTAGGCAGCCTTCATCAAGGAGCCGGCCACCCCCTGCAGTCCTTCCACGATGTCCCGGATGGTCTCGCCTTGCCGGAAGCGGGGATCGCGAAGCGCCTGGAACAGCCGCAGGATGATCTCCGCATCCGGCACCGTCAGCCCGATGCCTGCCGCCAGCTTTTCCAGGTGGTCCTGGCCCGGCAGGACCTTGCCCAGCTCGACCTGGGCGATGAACGAGGAATCTACGCCGAGATCCTCCGCGGTCTGCTCCTGGGTCTTGCCGGAAAGTGCCCGGAGCAGTCGCGCAATCACGTGCTCTTGCTTCATGAGATCTCCTCTTGCTGAGAAAAGTGGCGACTTTTCCGCACCCAACACCCTACCATTGCGGTACGCGGTCCCCGCGGGCCAGGGAGGTTCGCGGCCGGTGCCGCGTGGAGACCTCCCCCATGCGACGCAGTTTCATGGCCATGGCCCTCACCGCTTCCCTCGTGTCCGCTCCCTCCGGCCTCTTCGATCCGCTCTGGGCGTTCTTCTCCTCACTCTGGGATACCAAAGCCGGCTGTGGGATGGATCCCAACGGCCAGTGTCTGCCGGCTCCCAAGATCGGCTGCGAACTGGACCCCGATGGCAGGTGCCTGACGGCACCCAAGATCGGCTGTGAGCTGGACCCTTACGGCCGGTGCAATCCCGGTTCATGACTCGGTGAACCGGAGGCCCTGGTCGTAGCGGGCTCGGAAGAGGTAGCGCAGGACGCGGCGGGCCAGATCAGCCGTGGCCTCTTCACGCTCTGCCGCCTCCTGGAAGAGCCGCAGGGCGGCCAGGGCCTCCCGGTGGACTCCCTTGGAATTGAGGACCATCGTCAGCTCTCGCGCCAACACCTTGACCTCAGCTGTCCTTCCCGCGTCCAGAAGCAAAGCGGCCTCTTCTAATAAAGCCAAAGCGGCATCAGTTGCCATACCCCGTCGGCCAAACTCCCGCCGAGCCTCCTCCAGGAGTCTCCGGGCATCCCAGGACCGATCCAACCCGGCTGCAACGCGTCCTTCCAGCCAAGTCATGCGGACCAGATCGATCTCGTCTCCCAATTCGGCGGCCAGTTCGCGCATGGGTGGTACCAACTCGGCAGCGTCCTGGAAACGGCCGACGTGACAGAAGTTGACGGCAAGGTTGAAGCGCACGATGTTCTTCAAGCGGGGTTCGGACTGGCGATCGACCAGGGGAACGGCCCGTAGAAGAACCTCGACAGCCCTCACGTACTCGCCCATCTTTTCCAGGGTTATGCCCTTTTTGATCAGGGCCCGCTCTGGGGAACGCCCAACAGCCGCAGCCTCGTCCAGGAGAGCCAAGGCCTCATCAAGGCGGCGCTGGTCCTTGCGCAGGGAAGCCTCCAGGTCGAGCAACCGTCCTGGATCGAGCACCCCCTCGGGATCGGAGCCGGACCGCCACAGGCACTTGGCTTCTTCGAAGGCGACATCCGCCGCCTTGAGCTCGCCGGAGACCCGCAGGACGTTGGCGCCATGCGCGGCGGCGTAGCCCCGGACGCGGTTGCGCCACTCCTCCGGCCCGGGAATCCGCGTTGCGATATCTCCCGCAAGGCTCGCCCAGGCCGCCGCGCTCTCCACGCTGCGTGAGGCCTCCCGCGCCGAGGCCAGGCAGACCCTCTCGCAGACGGCCCAGGTCTGGTACTCCCGGCCCAACCGGACCACGGTCGGCCGCATCGCTTCCTCCACGGCCTTCAGTCGCTCGAACAGCTCGCCGGCCTGCCGGCGGGCACGAGCGAGGTCGTCGGGCTCGGGAGGGCTCTCCCGGAGAATGGCCCGGGAGCGGAACACCATCCGGGTCAGAGCCTCGCGGCCCAGGCGCCAGAAGGCCAGCGCGTTCTCTTCGATGCCGGCCCGCTCCTCCGCCGTCAGGTCCCCGTCCCGGTCCAGCGCGTCCAGGGCTTCGAGGCAGCCGGTGACGATCGAGACCGCGCCCGGCGCGGGACCGATTGCAGCCAGCATGGCTTCGAAGACTTCGGCGTCCTTGAGACTGCCGCGCCGCAGGTACTGGGAGACACGTTTCTCGGAGATGCCAAGGACGGCAGCGATCTCCTTCTGGCTCCGGCCGTACCGGAGCCCCAAGATGGACACGAGCATCTGCCGGAAACTGGGCTTGTGCGCCACGGCGACCCTCCCTAGTCGTGATCAGTTCCTAAAAAGAGCTGAGTGCCCTCAAGGAGTCAATCGTGACACGGATAGAAGTGTTGCGCGAGCCCTGCGCGAAGAATTTCTCGCTCCCGTTACGAACACTCCGCCTTTCTCTAAGGAACCAGCCCGGCGGCAGGATGCGGGGACATGATCTTTCTTCATGGGGTTGGACCATCCATCTGGACAGGACCTCCAGGGCTTCATGCATGGCGCGTTGGACCGGGCCAGGGTCCGCGCCGTCGTCCGGCACCTTCTGGCGGGCTGTCCGGAGTGCGGCGAAGTGACCCGCCGGCTATGGAGCCTGGGGGACCAGCCGCCGCTCAATCCAAAGAAGAAAAACCATTGGACCTGGGAGGGAGACCGTGCCGACGACCCACGAGACCACGGCTCAGGAGGGGCTGCGGACCGCTGCCCTGGAGCTCAAACGAGCCCGCGAAAGATTGAAGAGGATCGTTGACGCCCTGCCGCTCTCGGCGCAGGAGCAGGACCCGGCGGACCTCCATCAGGAGCCCGACGTCACGACCGAGATCCGCAGGGTGGTCCTCTGCGTCCTCAAGGACAGCCTCGACCCGGCCATTGCGGACCTCACGGCGGCCAGCGAGTACCGGCCGCCTTCCCGCGGCTGATTCAGGAAGACCCTGTAAGCCCGGCGGAAGCCCTTTTACCCCCGGCGGAAGCTCCGGAGACCCTTTTGGAAAGCCTGCCGCCCCTTTTGGAAAGTCCGCCACCTCTACGGGAAAGCTCGCCGCCCCAAATGGAAAGCCTGCCACCCCTTCGGGAAAGCCTGCCGCCCCAAATGGAAAGCTCGCCGACCCTGCGGGAAAGCCCGCCGCCCCAAATGGAAAGCCTGCCACCCCTTCGGGAAAGCTTGCCACCCCAAAAGGAAAGCCCGCCGCCCCTAAAAGTGGGTTTGCGGGCCGGTGGGGTGCGGGAAGGACGCGTTGTCAGGCCCGCGCCACGGCGAAATCCCGCAGCCGTACCGGGACGCGGCGCGCGCCCCAGGTGCCCGGCGCTTCCTGGAACACTCCGGCGCAGGCCGTGCCGCAGTTGGCGCAGGTGCCTTCCGGAGTGAGGTTCCACTCCGTCAGCACGAACCAGTCGCGGCCGATGAGGCGCTCGCCGCAGACGTGGCAGGAGGTGGTGCCGCCCTCCTCGTCGTGGATGTTGCCCGTATAGGCGTAGCGGATGCCGTTGCCCAGGGCGATGCGGCGGGCGCGCCGGAGCGTCGAGGCCGGAGTATGGGCCTTGTCCAGCATCTTGTAGTCGGGGTGGAAGGCCGTGAAGTGGATGGGCACGTCCGGCCCCAGGGTGTCCACGACCCAGCGGGTCATGCGGTCGAGCTCGGCGCCGGAATCGTTCTCGCCCGGGATGAGGAGGGTCGTGATCTCGAACCAGACGTCCGTCTCGTGCTTGAGATAGGTGAGGGTGTCGAGCACCGGGCCAAGCTCGCCGCCGCAGATGTGGCGGTAGAAGTCCTCGGTGAAGCCCTTGAGATCGACGTTCGCCGCGTCCATGTGGCGGAAGAATTCTTCCCGCGGCTCGGGGCAGATCTCGCCGGCCGTGACGGCCACGGTCCGGACGCCCACCTCGTGGCAGGCCTGGGCCACGTCGATGGCGTACTCGTGGAAGATCACCGGATCGTTGTAGGTGAAGGCGACGCTGGCGCAGCCGAGCCGCTGGGCCGCGCGGGCGATGACCTCCGGGGTGGCCTGATCGGCCAGGGTGTCGGTCTCGCGGGACTTGCTGATGTCCCAGTTCTGGCAGAACTTGCAGGCCAGGTTGCAGCCGGCCGTGCCGAAGGAGAGCACGGGCGTGCCGGGCAGGAAGTGGTTCAGGGGCTTCTTCTCGATGGGATCGATGCAGAAGCCGCTCGACCGGCCCCAGGTGGTGAGCACGATCTGGTCGTTCTGGCGGGCGCGCACGAAGCAGAGCCCCCGCTGCCCTTCGAGCAGCTTGCAGAAGCGCGGGCAGAGGTCGCACTGGATACGGCCGTTCTCGAGAGCGTGCCAGTACTTGGTGGGAACGGTGTCGCCGGTGATGGGTACGTCGGGCATCAAGGGCTCCTTCAGGGGGAACAACGCGAGGCGGGGAGGGGGGGATTCCCCCATAAAGCGTGAGGCCGGAAGGTTTCCCTTCCGGCCTCTATTCAAAACGGCCCGCCTCAGTGGCGGCGTCCGGGTGCGTCTTATTAGACGGCGATATTAGACGGGCGATCGCGTCTCGGGTTCCCGGACGAGACGGCTACGGCGCCGAAATGAAGCCCTTGAAGTTTTACCGGGAGTCCACGGAGAGCGCTACAGCACCCACGCTACAAGACCAAATTATACGCCCCGAAATGGCTTGGGGGAAGCCGTTTGACCGAACAATGATGTGAACGGAGGGTGACAAAACTCCTCCGTTCCTATTCCGCCGCCGCCGTCGCCAGAGCGTGCAGCTCCGAGACCGACCGCACCACCCCGCCGCGCACCACGAAGCGCACCTTCCGGAGGTTGGCCACGTCGGCCGCGGGATCGGCGGCGACGATCAGCAGGTCGGCCTGTTTGCCCTTCTCCACGGTGCCGAAATCCTTCTCCCGGCCCATGGCCAGGGCGCCGCCACGGGTCGAGGCGGTGAGGACCTGCATCGGCGTGAGGCCGGCGGCCTGCATGGCCTCCATCTCGGCGTAGACGGCGGGGCCGTGGAGGGTCAGGGGATTGCCGGCGTCGGTGCCCATGGCGACGGGGATGCCCGCATCGGCCACCTTCTTCAAGTTGGCGAAGGTGATGCGCTGGCCGTCGCTGACGCGCTTCTCCAGGGCCTGCACCCGGTCCGCCGGCACGGGCGAGGCCACCTTGGCCGTCTCGGCCACCTTGGCGAGCGTCTCCGGGTCCACGCAGCCGTTGGGGTCGTCCACGGCCGGAGCCTCGTGGCGGGCGGCTCCGGCGTACATCCGGAGGTAGCCTCCGCGGACGGTGAGGGTGGGGCAGTAGACCGCTCCGCTCTTTCTGGCGAGATCGAGGAACTCGTCGTCGACCGGCTGGTCTTCGACACTGTGGACCAGGAGCTTGGCCCCCGCCCGCAGGGCTTCCTTGGCCTCGGCCAAGCCGGTCGCGTGGACGATCAGCGGCAGCTTGCGCTCGCGGGCCGCTTCGCCCGCGGCCCGCACGGCGGGCGAGGACTTCTCGACGGTCTGGTCCTCGGTGACGATGTACCAGACCTTGACGGCCGCGGAGCCGCGCTCGGCGAGGTAGCTGACGCCGGCCCGGGCGGCGTCCGGGTCGGAGAGGACCATGAACTGCCGCTCCGCCGGGAGGTTCAGCCAGTGGTCGATGGTGGAGAGCAGGGGGCCGGCGGCGGCGATCCGTGGCACCTCGGCGTTGGTCTCGGCCCAGCCCGGCAGGCCGAGCGTCCAGGCATAGCCGCCCACGTCGAAGACGGCGGTCACGCCGGAGCAGAGGTAGGACCGGCCGAAGCGCTCCGGGTAGCCTACGAGCCCGGAGATGGTCTTTTCGTAGGGGTACCGGTCGCGCAGGTCGAGTGAGTCGGGGCGGCCGTCGGCCCAGCCGGTCTGGGAGAAATGGACGTGGGCGTCGACGAGCCCGGGGGTGATGAAGAGGCCGGAGAGGTCGGCCGTATCGACTCCGGAAGGCACGGGGCAGGCGGAGCGCGGGCCGGCGCACTCGATCTTCCCATCGCGCAGGAGGACCACGGCATTGGGGACCGGCGCCGCGCCCGTGCCGTCGATCAGGGTGGCGCCCACCAGGGCCTTGGGCGGCGGCGGCACGCCGGGCAGGGCGGAGAAGGCCGTGCTCACGGCGATCTTCCAGCCGCGAGGGGTGTCGAGGAACATCCGCTCGGAGATGCCGGAGTCCTCCCGGCCGCCATAGCGCACGCGGTAGCGGTAGGTGCCATAGACCACCCCGGGGCGGACGTTGGTCAGGCGCAGGTCGCTGGCGTCGATGTGGTCGGGCCAGCCCTGGCCGGCCGTGGCGGCGAGGCCTTCGTAGCCGAGCTGGAACCCTTCGGGGCCCGTGCGGGCCAACCCTTCGGACTCCAGGTAGCAGGAGAGGTAGGCTTCGCGGTTCTTGTCGCGGATGGCCTGGATGTTCTTCTCGAACAGCCGGCGCGCGGCGGCGAGATCGGCGGCCGGAGAGCCCTTCTCCTCATGGGCGGCGAGAGGCCCGGCGCCGGCCCCCAGGACCAGACCGGCCAGCAGCAGAAACGCCAAAAGCCTTCGTGGACTTTGCAAAACTTCCATGATCCCCTCCTCAGGGAGCCTCAAAAATCCGAGCCCTCATGGTACCAGTCTCACGGCAACGCTCTTGCATTGAACTGATGACCGTTGTCAGCTAGGATCTAGGCCCCTGGATTCAGGTTAAAAACTACGAGAATGGCTTCTTCGATCGAACCGACCTACCGCCGCTCCACAGGGCTGGTCGACATCCTCGACCGCGTCCTGGACAAGGGACTGGTCGTCGCTGGCGACATCCGGATCTCCCTGGCGGAGGTCGAGCTCATCACGATCCGCATCCGTCTTCTCGTCTGCTCGATCGACAAGGCGGAGCAGATCGGGCTCGACTGGTGGCGCCAGGATCCCAACCTCTCCGTGGCCGCCCGCCGGCTGACGGTGGAGAACGACGTTTTGAAAGAGCAAGTGCGGGCTCTGGAAGAAAAAGTCGCGGCGCTCGCGTTGGAGCGGCAGCGCCCGCCGGCGGAGCGGCGAGCAAGGCCCCGCAATCTGAAAAAGCAGAAACCCTAAGGGGGTAACGGAAAATGCCGGTTGAAAGAGCCTCCGGTGGCACCAGTCTGATCGACGTTCTGGACCGCGTCCTGGACAAGGGCATCGTCATCGACGCCTGGGTCCGGGTCTCCCTGGTGGGTATCGACCTGCTCACGGTTGAGGCGCGCATCGTGGTGGCCTCTATCGACACCTACATCAAGTACTCGGAAGCGGTCTCCCAAGTGCCCTCGGTCTCGCGGCCGACCGCGGCGATCGAGGGGGGCCGCACCTCGGAGGATCTCCTGGCCGAGAACACCTCCCTGCGTGCCCAACTCGCCGCCTATACGTCTCGGGAGGAGGCGCCGGTCCGCAGAGGCCGCTCGTCGCCGAAGGTCTGATTCGTGGCCAGTGTCGCGCACTTCGACGTGCTTTCCCGTCCGCGAGGCAGCATAGGCTCCAAGGCGAAGCTCAGCCTCGTCGAAGCCCTGCTCGCCGAGCAGGAGGCGCGTCCCTGCGCGGTGCTGACCCTGCGCTGGCTGGAGAGGCACGCCGGCGTCCAGCGCGCCGTGTGTGTGATGGTCGACCATGAGAGCGGCCGGCTGGCGGGTACCTCCGGCATTGGGGTGGGGCTGGCGGCGGTCGACGCTTTCAGCGTCGACCTGGCGGACCGCACCCATCCCCTGGCCGTGGCGCTCGCCGGGGGAGAGCCGGTGGCCTTCCATGACTCGACCTCTCTGGGGCGGACCTTCGAGACGCCCCTGGGCAACACTCCGTTCCACGCGGTGCCGCTGGGGAGCGCCAAGGAGCGGGACGAAGTCGGGCTCGGCCTGCTCCTGCTGACCGGCCTCGAAGGCGGTCCGGTCTCCGACGACGTCCTCTGGGCGGCCGACCTGCTCGCCATCCGCCTGGCCTCCCTCCTGTACCACCGGGTGCAGCTGGACGAGCGCCGCCACAAGCGGGAGCGGAGCTGGCTGTTCTCGATCATCAACGCCGTCACCGATCCCATCCTGCTGACCGACGCCAACGGCCGCATCCTGGTGGCCAATGCGGGCGCCGAGATGCTGCTGACGGCCGGAGAGGAGAAGCGCGAGGGGTGGCGCCGGGCCGTGGCCCTCAACAACATGCTCTTTTCGGCCTCGCTCTCCACGAGCGCCGCCGAGCGCGGCCCCACCCGCCGGGAGCTGCTGCTGGTCGATCCTTCCGAGGGCCGGGACCTGCTGTTCGAGGTGCTGAGCACGCCGGTCACCATCCGCCTGGGCGAGACCGGAGTCGTCTCCGTGCTCAGGAACGTCACCGACCTGCGCCGGGCGACCGAGGAGATCGAGGAGAACTACCGCAGGCTCCGGGTGGCCGAAGCCGCGACCCGTGCCGAGCGCGACCGGCTCGACCTGATCCTCAACTCGGTGCAGGACCCCATCCTGGTCACCGATCCGGAGGGGAACATCATGAGGATGAACCCGCCGGCCGAGCGCATGTTCACCTTTGCCGCCGGCAAGCGGGGTGTCCGCGATATTGAAGTCGAGCGCCGGGTGCGGGCGAACGACGCGGTATTCACCTCGTTCGTGTCCAGCCTCTACGCGGGCCAGGCGCGGCGCTGGCGGCGCCAGCTGAGCCTGCTCGATCCCGAGAGCGGGACCACGATCCCGGTCGAGGCGATCTCGGGCAAGGTGGTCTCCAAGCAGGGCGAGGAGACGGCGGTCGTCACCATCCTCCACGACCTCTCCGAGGCGGAGGAGAAGGCGCGCCTGTACGAGCAGGTCAAGCGCCACTCGGAAGAGCTGAAGGAGCGGGTGCGGGAGGCCACGGCCGAGCTCGCCGAGCAGAACGAGCTGCTGCGGCGCCAGGCCTTCCAGCTCGAGCAGGCCTCGGCCCTCAAGTCCCAGTTCCTGGCCAACGTCTCCCACGAGCTGCGCACGCCGCTCAACGCCATCATGGGCTACACCCACCTGATGCTCGAGGGGGTCTCCGGGGAGATCACCCGGCCGCAGCAGGACAAGCTCACCCGCATCGACGCCAACGCCCGCCACCTGCTCGCCGTCATCAACGACCTGCTGGACATCTCCCGCATCGAGTCGGGCAAGATGCCGGTGCAGACCGAGCGCGTACTGCTCCCCGAGCTGATCGACGAGGTCATGACCGAAGTCGAGCCGGTGATCGCCGGCACCCGCCTGGAGGTCAACCGCGAGCTCGCGCCTGTGCTGCCGGAGATCACGACCGACCGCCAGAAGGTCAAGCAGATCGTGCTCAACCTCCTGTCGAACGCCCTGAAGTTCACGCCCCAGGGCTCGGTCGCCATCCAGCTCCAGCACGACGGGGAGACCGACGAGATCCCGATCTCCGTCACCGACACGGGCATCGGCATCGCGGAAGAGAACCAGAAGACCATCTTCGAGGCCTTCCAGCAGGCCAACAGCTCCTACGCGCGGCGCCAGGGCGGCACGGGCCTGGGCCTGACCATCTGCCGCCGCCTCGCCCATCTCCTCGACGGCCGCATCACCCTGGTCAGCCGGCTGGGCGAGGGGTCCACTTTCACACTGTTCCTACCCTGCAAACAGAGGACGGCATGACTCCGGCAGAGAAACCCGCACCACTCGTGCTCGTGGTGGACGACGTCGACCACGGCCGCGAGATCTTCGCCGAGTACCTGGAGTTCCGCGGGTTCCGCGTGGCCACCGCCGCCGACGGGCTGGAGGCCCTGGACAAGGCTTTCGAGCTTCTGCCGGACGTCATCCTGATGGACCTCTCGCTGCCCGGCATCGACGGCTGGGAAGCCACCCGGCGCCTGAAGCAGGACGACCGGACCCGTGACATCCCGATCATCGCCCTGACCGCCCACGCGCTGGCCGCCGCCCACGACAAGGCGCGCGAGGTCGGCTGCAACGCCGTAGTGACCAAGCCCTGCCTGCCCAAGGATCTGGAGCAGGAGGTGCGGCGGCAGCTCGAAGCACGACCAACCGAGGGAAGCGACGCCCACTCATGAGCAAAGCCGACAAGACCGGCAGTACCAAGACACCCGCAAAGAAGAGCCCAGCCCGTAAGGCCGTAACGAAGAAAGCCGCGCCTGCGAAGCCCGCCGCGAAAAAGGCTGCCCCGGCCAAGGCCGCTGGCAAGAAAGCCGCGCCTCCCGCTCCGCCGGTGGGTGCCCTGCGCACCGCCGCCGGCCCCGCTTCGGATCTGCTCCCGTTCCCCGAGCCGTCCGCCCGTCCCGGCGGACGCAGCGGCAAGTACGTCTACTGCATCGTCCAGACGAAAGAGCCCCGCCGCTTCGGCCCCATCGGCATCGGCAGCGAGCCCGCCGAGGTGCACACCGTCAACTACAAGGACATCGCGGCCGTGGTCTCCGACACGCCGCTGGAGGTCTACGACCCCACGCGCGAGAACGTGCTCGCCCACGAGCGGGTCAACGAGGTCGTCATGCGCGACTTCACGGTGATCCCCATGTCCTTCAGCACGGTGTTCAAGACCTCGGAGGACATCGTCGAGCTCCTGAGGAGCGCCTACGAGGCCTTCCGCGACGTGCTGGTCAAGATGCAGGACAAGCTGGAGTTCGGCTTGAAGGTCCTCTGGGAGCCCGAGACCATCATCCGCGAGATCGAGAAGGACGACGAGAACCTGCGCCTCCTGCGCCAGGAGATCTCCAACCAGACCGGCTCCACCTACTTCGCCCGCATGCAGTACGGCCGGCTCGTCGACTCCCTCCTCCAGGAGCGCTCCGAAACGCTCGTGGCCGAGATCATCGACAACCTGAGCACCGTCTCCGTGGCCTCGCGCACCAACAAGCCGATCGGCGACAAGATGATCTTGAACGCCGCCTTCCTCGTCGCCCGCGACCGCGAGCCCGACTTCGACGCCAAGGTCAAGGAGATCGACGCGCGCTACGAGAACCTGATCTTCAAGTACACCGGCCCCTGGCCGCCGTACAACTTCGTCAACATCCGGCTGAAGCTGGAGCGTGCTTCCGAAGCCGAATGATCGGGATCAACCGAATGATCGGGATCCAATGATCGGAATCATCATCCTCGACAGCCTCCTCATCGGCGGCATCAAGTTCGTCCTCGACAAGGTCGCCTCGGCCGTGGACGAGGAGATGAACGACGAAGGGTCGCTGCGCGAGGAGCTGCTCGCCGCCCAGATGCGCGTCGAGCTGGGCGAGATGGACGAAGAAGAGTTCGCCGAGCTGGAGGCCGTGATCCTGGCCCGCATGCGCGAGATCCGCGACGCCCAGCGGGGCACGGCCTCCGGGGCCGTCTCTCTGGGCGGCGGCGCCTTCGAGGTGGACGTCACCTTCGGCGGGGACCGGGACGAATAGGCTCTCCCTCTTCGGGGGTAAGGGCGGCGTCGGCAAGACCACCTGTGCCGCGGCCGCCGCTCTCACCGCCGCCGAATCCGGCCGCCGCGTGCTGGCCGTCTCCACCGATCCGGCCCACTCCCTGGGCGACGTTTTCCGGGTCCGCCTCTCGGCCGAACCCACCCGGGTCAAGACGCGGCGTGGCACCCTTCTGGCCGCCGAGCTTGCGGCCGGCCCGGCCCTCGGCCGCTGGCGCGAGGAGCACCGCCGCGCCCTGCGGGAGATCGCTTCCCGTGGCACCTACCTGGATGAAGAGGACGTGGAGCGCTTCCTCGACCTCTCCTTGCCCGGAGCCGACGAGCTGCTGGCTTGGCTGGAGGTCGACCGCTTGGCTTCCGAGACCGATTGCGAGGAGATGGTCGTGGACGCCGCGCCCACGGCCCACACCCTGCGCCTGCTCGCCATGCCGGAGTCCCTCTCCGGCCTCGCCCGCGTGTTCGACCGCATGCAGGACCGCCACCGCCTCCTGGCCGAACGCTTCGGCGGCGTCTGGAGGCCCGACGAGAGCGACGCTCTGATCGCGGACCTGGAGACCCAGGGGCGGGAGATCGCGGCGCGGCTGCGGGACCCCGAGAGGTCGGCCGTCTTCTGGGTGATGCTGCCCGAGGCGCTTTCCCTTGCGGAGACGCGAGATGCTCTGGCGGCCTTGGATGAGGCCGGGATTCCGGTGCGCGAGGTGATTGTGAACCGGGTGACGCCCAGGGATGGGGAGGTGGTTGGGGAGATCCGGGTGGTTTTCGCGGATAGGGCTTTGCGGTTTTTGGTGGAGGAGGCGCGGGAGCCGATAGGGAAGGAGGCGCTCAGGCGGGTGGGGAAGCTCCTTCGCGAGACGCACCCCCGCCCGGGCATAAATGCCCGGGCTAGTCAAAAGAGCCCCCTGAAGGGGACTCCAGCAGTCGGGTTTACCCGGCTGTTTTCGCATAGCCCGGGCATTTATGCCCGGGCGGGGGTCTGGCTCGACGACATCGCCCCCCCTGGCCTCCGCCTCCTCTTCTTCGGCGGCAAAGGCGGCGTCGGCAAGACCACCTGCGCCGCTGCGGTCGCTCTCGCGCTGGCTGAGCGGCGTCCGGAGGCGCGCATCCTGCTCCTCTCGACCGATCCAGCCCATTCCGTGGCCGACGTCCTGGAAGTCCCTCTGGGAGACGACGAGCGGCCGGTCCCTGAAGCGCCTGAGAATCTCCGGGCGCGGGAGCTCGACGCCGGACGCGCCTTCGCGTCCTGGCGGGACCGGCACGCTGAAAAAGTCGGCGAGGCCGTGGAGGCGTTCACTTCGGAGGGCGTCGGTGATCTCCTGGACCTGACGCCTCCCGGACTCGACGAGCTGATCGCGCTTTCGACACTCCTGGACGCCACGCTCGAATCGGGAGGAACCGATGGCGACCGTCCCTATGACCTCGTGGTGGTGGACACCGCGCCCACAGGGCACGCCCTGCGGCTCCTGGAAATGCCGGAGCTGGCGCTTTCCTGGGACCACTACCTCCTTTCCCTGCTCCTCAAGTACCGCGAAGCTGTGGGTCTGGGCGACCTCGCCACCGAGCTGGTGGCGCTCTCGAAGAGCCTGAAGCGTCTGGAGGCCCTGCTGCGCGACCCCGGCCGCACCCGCTTCGTGGCCGTGACGCGGGCCTCCGAGCTGCCCCGCAGGGAGACGGCCCGGCTGCTGGAGGCCCTCGAAAAGCTCTCGATCGCGGTTCCGGCCGTGGTGGTCAACGCCGTCCCCACGGGGGAAGCTTCGCGGGAGCGCTTCGGCCGCTGCGCTATCATCGAAGCCCCAGCCACGTTTCCGCCGCCTCGCGGCGTCCGGCGTCTCGCCGAGTGGGTGCGGATGTGGAAAAAAGTTACGGAATGAGCGAAGCGACGTACCTCTACTGCCTCGTGCGCGCGGACCAGGAGCCCGGTCTGGCCGGCGTCCCTCCGGGCCTGCCCGGCTGCTCCCCGCCCCGGGCGCTCGACGCGGGCGGCGGATTCTGGCTTGTGGTGGCCGACGCCTCCCTGTCCCAATACGGTGCCGAGGAGATCCAGAGCCGCCTCTCCGACCTCTCCTGGGTCTCCGACCGCGCCCTCGCCCACGAGGCCGTCGTCGAGCACTTCACAGGGTCCGGAGCCGTGCTCCCCCTGAAGCTCTTCACCCTGTTCAGCTCCGGCGAGCGGGCCCTCGCCTATGTCCGGGAAAACCGTGAGCGGATCGACCGGTCGCTCGACCGGGTGGCGGGCCGCGTGGAGTGGGGGGTGCGCATCCGCCTGGACGACACCCGCGCCCGCGAGGTCCTGGCGCGGGAGATGAGCAGCGAGGGCAAGCCCTCCGCCGGTACGGCCTTCCTGCTGCGCAAGAAGCTGGAGCAGGACGCCACCCGCGAGCTCGCCGCCCGCCTCCGGGCCGAGATGGATGAAACCTTCCTCGAGCTGGCCGAAGGCGCGGCCGAATCCCTCCGCCGGGAGCCGGCGGCCTCGCCGGAGCAGGGAGGCCGGCTGCTCCTCGACGCGGCCTTCCTCGTTCCCACCGGACAGTCCGGCGAGTTCGAGGCCCGGGTCGAGCGCTGCGCCGCCCGCCTCGCCCCCCGCGCCTGCGAGGTCATCCTGACTGGTCCCTGGCCCCCTTACCACTTCGTCGAGGAGGCGCGATGAGCCAGCCCGACGCCCTGGAGGTGCTCGAAGGCTCTGACATCTCCCTGCTCGAAACCGTCGACCACCTGCTCAACCAGGGCGTCGTGCTGACGGGCGACGTGGTCATCGGCCTCGCCGGGGTGGACCTGATCTACCTCCGCCTCTCGGCCGTCCTGTGCGCCGCCGACCGCATCCTGCCCAGGAAGGAAAAGTGACGGTCTACCTCTATGCCCTGGTGGACGGAGAGCCCTCGGGACTGCTCGGCGAAGGGCTCGCGGGCGAGCCGCTCCGTCAGATCCGCTGCGGCGGTTTCGCTGCCGTGGTGGGCGATCTTGCCAAAAAACCCGAGCCGGACCGCGACACCCTCCAGGCGCAGGACGCCGTGGTGCGCCGCCTGGCCGAGCTCTTCACCGCCCTGCTGCCCGCCCGCTTCGGCGAGGCCTTCGCGGACGAGACGGTCCTGCGCGACCGCATCGCCGGCCAGGCCTCCGGGATCGCCGAGTCCCTGGCCCTCGTCCGTGGCTGCGTCCAGATGACCCTCCGCGTCTTCGGTGACTCCGAGCTTCCCCCGGCGGCGGATACCGCGGACGCAGAGCCCGCCGGAGGTCCCGGCACGCGCTATCTCGAAGTCCGGCGCCGCGAATGGGAGAGGTCGCGGTCCCTGCCCGAGATCGATCCCTTGCGCGAAGCCCTGCGCCCCCTGCTGCGCGCCGAACGGATCGAGCGAAGGGAAACCGGCCTGCTTCTCGGCACCGCCTACCATCTCGTCTCCCGGGATCAGACGGGTGCCTATCTCGCCGCTCTCCAGGAAGCCAGAGAGCGCATCGGCGGCCGGCGTGTCTCCGCGAGCGGTCCCTGGCCGCCCTACGCTTTTGGTCCCGAGGTTCTGCAGTGAGCCAGAGCGACGCCGTCCGCCTGGAGATCGAAGAGCTCGACGCCCTGCGTGCCGAGATCGAGCGCCAGGCCGCCGCCGCGGCGCCTCGCTGGAACGCCGACCCGGAAGAGGTCCAGAAGTCCGTGGCCCGGCTCATCCTGGCCCTGGTCGAGTTCCTGCGCAAGCTGATGGAGAAGCAGGCCATCCGCCGCATGGAAGCCGGCACCCTCACCGAAGAAGAAATCGAGAACGTCGGCCTCGCCCTGATGCGCCTCGAAGAGACCCTCCACGACATCGCCGGCCGCTTCGGCCTCACCCCGGACGAGCTGAACCTGGACCTGGGCCCCCTGGGCAAGCTGATCTGAAGGACCTCAGGGACACCAAGGACCTCAAGGACAGCGGAGTTGTTGTCCTTGAGGTCCTTGCTTGCTTGTGCCTGATCGCGGCGGTGGGACTGTACTTGGTCGGTGCAGCGGGTGTTTTTC
This sequence comes from uncultured Acidobacteriota bacterium, assembly GCA_963832495.1. Lineage (GTDB taxonomy): Bacteria > Acidobacteriota > Thermoanaerobaculia > Multivoradales > UBA5704 > DATARR01. Next base: position 1,296,653 of record CAWHUF010000011.1, read on the forward strand.
TAGAGCTCTGTGGGATCAAGGGCGATCGCAGCCGGGACGGTTCCCGTTCGAGCGCAACGGCGGCCGTTCAAGCCCAACGGCGGCCATTCGAGCTCTTTGCGCGCCATTCGAGCGCCACGGCGGCCGTTGTGCTCAAACGGCGGCCGTTCGGACACAATGAACGATCTCCCGGACACTTTGGCGGCCGTTCGGACACAACGGCGCGCAAAGTGTCCGAACGGCGGCCAAAGTGTCCGAACGGCCGCCGTTTTGTAAGAACGCGCCGTTCCCCGCGAGTCCGGGCGTCGGAAGTGTCCGCTTGCGTCTCCTTCCGGTCGGAATGGCCGTGAGAAGCAAGAGGAAAAGGCCGGCAGGGATGCCGGCGCTCCCAGGGCGCTACGCCCAAGAGCAATCCTGCCTTGACAGAGCACTAGACCAACAGCATCCGCATTGGCTGCAGGGTGCGGTTGAACGGGTTGAGGACCAATCCCAGGATCTCGAGGGTCACGGCGCCAAGCAGGGGCTCGTCCCCTTCCTCTCCCAGAATGACCGGGGTGTGGCCCTCGCCTTGTGGCAGGGTGACGTGGCATTCGGAGATCTGGCGCTCGATCCGGGTGCCATCAGCCAGAACGAAGCTCGCGCTCCGTTTCGGCTTCAGCCCGATGGCCTCCCAGGTGTCCCTGCCCAGGAGAGAGTAGGTCGCGCCACTGTCCACGAGAAGGTGGACGCTTGCGGCCTCTCCCGTCGGACCCTTTACTTCGCCGTCCAGATAGACAATCCCCATGGGCTCCTCCTCTGCCGATTGTAATCTCCATGGTACCGGGCACACCCGTTGACAATCCCCCCTTCCCTGCTATGATGCGCTGGAATTCGTACCGATTCGGTACTGTTTCAAGAATCGGGAAGAAGGAAGGGCCGGGCGACCATGATTCGTATTACCAAGCAGACAGACTACGGGATCGTCCTCCTCACCCATCTGGCGGCTTATCCGGACCGCTCTTTCAACGCGCCGGAGCTGGCCGCCGATGCGCGGCTGCCGCTGCCGATGGTGAGCAAGATCCTGAAGCTGCTGGCGAAGGAGGCCCTGCTGGTCTCCCACCGGGGCGTCAAGGGCGGCTACACGCTGTCGCGGCCGCCGGGGGAGATCTCGATGGCCGAGATCATCGCCGCGCTGGAAGGGCCGATCGCCATCACGGAGTGCGTGAGCGTCGACAGCGACTGCTCCCATGAGGCGCTCTGCCCCGTGCGCGGCAACTGGCAACAGATCAACGAGGCGGTGCGCGCGGCGCTCGAAGGGATCTCCCTCGCGGAGATGACTCTTCCCAAGAGGCAGGAGCTGGTCACCCTGGGCCGGGGGAACGCCTTCGCGGCCACCGCCCCCCAGCTCCAGGAAGCTTGAAAACGTCAGGTCCTTCGGGACTTTTCAGATACCAGAGGGAACCCGGGAGACATCATGCAGACTCCGACCAACACCATTGAGCAGTTCGCGACGCAGGAGTACCAGTTCGGCTTCGTTACCGACGTCGAGCAGGAGACCTTCCCGCCCGGACTGAACGAAGACATCATCCGCATGCTCTCCGCGAAAAAGGAAGAGCCCGAGTGGATGCTCGAATGGCGCCTCAAGGCGTACCGCCACTGGCTCACCATGGAGGAGCCGAAGTGGGCGAACATCCGCTATCAGCCGGTCGACTACCAGTCGATCGCCTACTACGCAGGCCCCAAACCCAAGGGCTCCGGGCCGAAGAGCCTGGACGAGGTCGATCCGGAGATCCTGGCCACCTACGAGAAGCTGGGCATCCCGCTCCACGAGCGCGAGCTGCTGGCCGGCGTGGCCGTGGATGCGGTGTTCGACAGCGTCTCGGTGGCCACCACCTTCAAGGCGAAGCTGGCCGAGGTGGGCATCATCTTCTGCTCCTTCTCGGAGGCGGTGAGGAACCACCCCGAGCTGGTGCGGAAGTACGTGGGCTCGGTGGTGCCGTACACGGACAACTTCTTCGCCACGCTCAACTCGGCGGTGTTCTCGGACGGCTCGTTCGTCTACGTGCCGAAGGGTGTGCGCTGCCCCATGGAGCTGTCCACCTACTTCCGGATCAACGCCCGCAACACGGGGCAGTTCGAGCGCACGCTGATCATCGCGGACGAGGGAGCCTACGTCTCCTACCTGGAGGGCTGCACGGCGCCGATGCGCGACGAGAACCAGCTCCACGCCGCGGTGGTCGAGCTGGTGGCTCTCAAGGACGCAACGATCAAATATTCGACCGTTCAGAACTGGTACCCGGGCGACGAGAACGGCAAGGGTGGCATCTACAACTTCGTCACCAAGCGCGGCAAGTGCGACGGGGCGAACGCGAAGATCTCCTGGACGCAGGTGGAGACGGGCTCGGCCATCACCTGGAAGTACCCGAGCGTGATTCTCAAGGGGGACCACTCGGTCGGCGAGTTCTATTCGGTGGCTCTGACCAAGGGCTGGCAGCAGGCGGACACCGGCACGAAGATGATCCACATCGGCAAGAACACGAAGAGCACGATCGTGTCGAAGGGCATCTCGGCGGGCCACGGGCAGAACACGTACCGCGGCCAGGTGAAGATCCTGAAGGGCGCGGACAACGCCCGCAACTTCTCGCAGTGCGACTCGATGCTGATCGGCGACCAGTGCGGCGCTCACACGTTCCCGTACATCGACGTGCAGAACCCGCTCGCCCGCATGGAGCACGAGGCGACGACGTCGAAGATCGGCGAGGACCAGATCTTCTACTGCAACCAGCGGGGGATTTCTACCGAGGATGCCGTTTCGATGATCGTTTCGGGCTTCTGCAAGGAGGTCTTCCGCGAGCTGCCCATGGAGTTCGCCGTCGAGGCCCAGAAGCTGCTGGCCGTGAACCTGGAGGGAAGCGTCGGCTGATCCCGGCTTTCCCAATCCAAAATCCAAAATCTAAAATCCAAAATCGGAAATAAACATGCTTGAGATCAAAAACCTGCACGCTTCGGTGGAGGGCAACGAAATCCTCCGGGGGATCGACCTCACCATTCCTACGGGCGAAGTGCACGCCATCATGGGGCCGAACGGCTCGGGCAAGAGCACGCTGGCCCGTGTGCTGGCCGGCCAGGACGCCTACGAGGTCACGGCCGGCCAGGTGCTCTTCGACGGCCAGGACCTGCTGGAGATGGACCCCGAGGAGCGGGCCCGCGAGGGCGTGTTCATGGCCTTCCAGTACCCGGTGGAGATCCCCGGGGTGAGCAACACCTACTTCCTCAAGGCGGCGCTCAACGCCGTGCGCAAGCACCGCGGCCTGCCGGAGATGGACGCCCTGGAGTTCCTCAAGATGGTGCGCCAGAAGATGAAGATGGTGCAGATGGAGGAGACCCTCCTCAACCGTCCCGTCAACGAGGGCTTCTCGGGCGGCGAGAAGAAGAGGAACGAGATCTTCCACATGGCGGTGCTGGAGCCGCGGCTGTGCATCCTGGACGAGACGGACTCGGGGCTGGACATCGACGCCCTGCGCATCGTCTCCGAAGGGGTCAACGCCCTGCGCGGCGCGGACCGCTCGTTCCTGGTGATCACCCATTACCAGCGGCTCCTGAACTACATCGTGCCCGACCACGTGCACGTGCTGGTGGACGGCCGGATCGTGCGCTCGGGCGGCAAGGAGCTGGCTCTGGAGCTGGAGGAGAAGGGCTACGCCTGGCTCGAAACTATGACGCCTGAGACGGTGGGTGCGTGATGACCCCGACAATAACGACGGAGATCCAGGAAAACGTGGCGACGGGCACCCCGGGGATTGCTGGCTACCTCGCCGAGCATGACCGCTTTCTGGCGGAGCTGCCGGTGGGGGAGCCTGCCTTCCTCCATGGGCTGCGCCGCCTGGCGATCGAGCGCTTCGCGGCCCTGGGCTTCCCCACCAACAAGCAGGAGGAGTGGCGCCAGATCAACGTGACCCCCATCGCGCAGGGTACGTTCGTGCGGCCGGAGAGCGATCCCAACGGGGTCGATCCGGAGCAGATTGCGTCCCTGGTGTTCGACGCGGCGGCCCGGCTGGTGTTCGTGGACGGCCGGTTCTCGTCCCGCCTCTCCTCCGTGGGCAAGCTGCCAGAGGGAGTCGTGGTGGCGAGTCTCGCCGAGGCCCTGAGCACGATGCCGGAGAAGGTCGAGCCCTGGCTCGGCCAATTCGCCCGCTACCAGGACCATCCGTTCGTGGCCCTGAACACGGCCTTTCTTCACGATGGCGCCTTCGTCTGGGTGCCTCGCGGTGCTGTGGCGGGACCGGTCCACGTGCTGTTCCTCTCCTCGGGCGAGGCGGGCCGGGCCACGGTGTCCTTCCCGCGCAACCTGTTCGTGGCGGGCGAGAACAGCCAGATCTCGATCGTCGAGACCTACGCCGGCACGGGGCCGTATTTCAACTGCCCGGTGACGGAGCTGGTGGCGGGTCCGAGCTCGATCGTGGATCACTACAAGGTCCAGCGGGAGAGCCGCGAGGCCTTCCACATGGCGACCTTCCAGGTGTACGGCGACCGGAGCAGCGTGCCCAGCTCGCACTCCATCTCGCTCGGCGGCGGCCTGGTGAGGAACGACGTCAACGCCGTGCTCGACGGCGAAGGGATCGACTGCATCCTCAACGGCCTTTACCTGCTCGAAGGCAACCAGTTCGTGGATAACCACATGCGGGTGGAGCACGCGAAGCCCCACTGCGCGAGCCACGAGCTGTACAAGGGAGTGCTCGACGGCAAGGCGCGCTCGATCTTCAGCGGCCTGATCCACGTCCACAAGGGCGCGCAGAAGACGGACGCCAAGCAGTCGAACCGGAATCTCCTGCTGTCCCGCGACGCCGTGGCGAACTCCAATCCGCAGCTCGAGATCTACGCCGACGACGTCAGATGCACCCACGGCTCGACGGTGGGCCAGCTCGACGAGGACGCTGTGTTCTACCTGCGCTCCCGCGGCATCGGCGCGGACGCGGCGCGGAGCCTGCTGACCTACGCCTTCGCGAGCGACATCGTGGAGCGCATCAAGGTCGAGCCCGTGCGCAAGGACCTGGAAGAGTTCCTCTTCGCCCGCCTGCCCAAGGGCGACGTCGTCCGGCAGGCGGTGTAAACGGGAGCGTGCGATGGTGATCGCGGAGATCCAATCGGACAGAACTGTCGCACCCGCCTACGACCTGGCGCGGGTGCGGGCCGACTTCCCGATCCTCGAGACGGAGGTCAACGGCCGTCCCCTGGTCTACCTGGACAACGCGGCTTCCACCCAGAAGCCCCGGGTGGTGACGGAGGCGATCGAGCGCTGCTACGCGGAGTACTACGCCAACGTCGAGCGCGGGGTGCATACCCTGTCTCAGCGCTCGACCGCGGCGCGGGAGCAGGCGCGGGAGACCGTCCGCCGGTTCCTGAACGCCCGGAGCGCCGAGGAGGTCATTTTCCTGCGCGGCACCACGGAGGGAATCAACCTCGTGGCGTCGAGCTGGGGCCGGAAGAACGTGGGTCCGGGCGACGAGATCCTGATCACGGGTCTCGAGCACCACTCGAACATCGTCCCCTGGGTGATGCTGTGCGAGGAGCGGGGAGCCCATCTGAAGGTGGCGCCGCTCGATGATTCCGGCGCCGTGCGGATGGACGAATTCGAGCGCCTGCTCTCCTCCCGCACCCGCATCGCGGCCTTCGCCCACATCTCGAACTCGTTGGGCACCGTGAACCCTGTCCGCCGGATGAGTGAGCTCGCCCACCAGGCGGGGGCCGTCGTCCTGGTGGACGGCGCCCAGGCGGCGCCTCACCTGCCGCTCGACATGCAGGCCCTGGGGTGCGACTTCTACGCCTTCTCCGGCCACAAGGTCTATGGACCGAGCGGCATTGGCGTGCTCTGGGGGCGCTCCGAGCTGCTGGAAGCCATGCCGCCGTGGCAGGGAGGCGGAGGCATGATCCGCACCGTCTCGTTCGAGAAGGTGACCTACGCTCCGCCCCCTCACCGGTTCGAGGCGGGTACGCCCTTCATCGAAGGAGCCATCGGCCTCGCCGCCGCCCTGGAGTACGTGAGCACCCTGGGTCTCGGCGCCGTGGCGGCGTGGGAGTCGGAGCTGCTCGCCCTCGCGACCGAGCGGGTCTCGGAGATCCCCGGCATCACGCTCGTGGGCACGGCACAGGCCAAAGCGGCCGTGCTCTCGTTCACCCTGGCAGGGGTCCATCCGCACGACGTGGGCACGGTCCTCGACCAGGCGGGCATCGCCGTCCGCGCAGGACACCACTGTGCCCAGCCGGTGATGGAGCGTTTCCGGGTGCCGGCCACGGCGCGCGCCTCCTTCGGCCTCTACAACACGCCGGAAGACGTCGAGGCCCTGGTGGCCGCCCTTCACCGGGCACGGGAGATTTTCGGATGAACGATCTGCGGGACCTCTACCAGGAGGTCATCCTCGACCACAACCGGCGCCCGCGGAACTTCGGCGCCCTGCCGTCGGCCAACCACCAGGCCGAGGGGTACAACCCGCTCTGCGGGGACAAGGTGACGGTGTTCCTGGACTTGCAGGGCGATCGTATTCAGGACGTCGCCTTTCAAGGCGCTGGCTGCGCCATCTCGACCGCCTCGGCCTCGCTGATGACCGAGGCGCTCAAGGGCAAGACCGCCGAGGAGGCCCGGGAGCTCTTTCACGGCTTCCAGGGCCTGGTCACCCGGGGCGAGGAGTCGGAGGATCTGGGTAAGCTCGCCGTCTTCACCGGTGTCCGCGAGTTCCCCATGCGGGTCAAGTGCGCCACCCTGGCGTGGCATACCCTGCTCGCCGCGCTGGACGACAAGAGCCAGCCCATTTCGACGGAATAGCCCACGGAATAGGGAGGTCAGACATGGATCAGGAAACTCCCAATCCCTCTATCTCCGATACGACGGCCACGGTCGCGGATCCTTCCGATCTCGAGAACGGCATCGTCGAAGCCTTGAAGACGATCTTTGATCCCGAGATCCCGGTCAACATCTACGAGTTGGGCCTGATCTACGACATCGATATCCAGGAGAACGGAGGGGTCCAGGTCAAGATGACCCTGACCGCCCCAGGCTGCCCGGTGGCCGGCTCGCTCCCTGGCGAGGTCCAGGCCAAGGTGGAGAGCGTTCCCGGCGTCACCTCCGCGGACGTCGAGCTGGTCTGGGATCCGGCCTGGAACCCGTCCATGATGTCGGAAGCGGCACGTTTGCAGCTCGGCATGTTCTGAATGCGTGCTGAGAATAGCCGATCTCAGTGATAAAGTGCGGGTGAGTGACCCGCACAGATCAAGCCCCGACGATCCCCGGTACTGAAAGCGAGCCCATCGAGCGGTTCCTGGAGAGGATCCGACCGCGCGTCAAGCGGGTCCTCCGCAGTTGGGACATTCCGCCTGAAGATGCCGAGGACATCCTCCAGGAGGCCCTCTTGGACGCCGTGCGCAAGTGGGACACGATCCAGCACATGGAGTCGTGGCTCCTCGGCACGCTCGGCTACAAGTGCTCCCATTACTGGCGCCGGCAACGGAGTGACAGCGTCCGCGTCCAGGCCATGGACACGCCGGATCTGGAAGAGCTCGCCCCGCCGCAGCCGCCTGCGCAGGAGCGGGACGGGGTGCTCCTCGATCTCCACACCCTGATGCAGGGACTGGGAAAAAAGCACCAGGAGGCCCTCTGGCTCCGCTTCGGCCTGGGCCTCTCCACGGAGGAAGTGGCCCTGCGGCTCGGCTACTGTTCCTCCAGCGTCCGCAAGCTCACGGCCCGCGCCATGGCCCGCCTGCACCGGTGGGCGAAGGGCTCCGGGCCGCCGTCCTGACTTGGACCGAAACCTGCATATCTCTCCCCGGAAAGAGCGGCGAGCTTGAGGAGTATTCCAGCCGCTCCTCAATTACGGCCCACTCCAACGCGGCGCCGAAAGAAAGAGATCTCTATGCGTGCACAGCCCAACAGTAACAATCCGGCGGTCAGGGCAGTGGAAGATTTACCACCTGAGGAAGCCAAGAACGCCGTCCGCCTGGCGGAAACCCGCCGGCTCCTGCGCCACAGCGAGGAGTTGCCCGCCATCGCGCAGAGCATGGACGCGATGGGCCGGCTCGCGGGCGGTATTGCTCATGTTTTCAACAACTTACTCACGGCCATCGCCTGCGAGACGGAGCTGGCGCTCGCCCGCCTGTCTGGGGACGACCCTGCCCGCAAGCACCTGCGGGAGGTCGAGAAGGTGGGCCAGCGGGGCGCCGCCCTCGCCCGCCAGCTCCTGGCCTTCAGCGGACGGCAGGTTCTGCACCCGAAAGTCGTGCAGCTCAACCACCTGCTGACGGGGATGGAGGACCGCATCCGGAGGTTCCTCGGCAATGAGATCGAGCTGCGCATAGATCTCCATCCGGACCTCGACCGGGTGTCCGTGGACCCCGAGCAGTTCGAGCAGGTGGTGATGAACCTCGTCTCGAACGCCCGCGACGCCATGCCGGACGGCGGCCGCCTGAGCCTGGAGTCCATGAACGTGGACGTGACCGCGAAGCTCGACCCATCCGCTGCGGGCCAACCCGGGCGCCTACGTGCTGCTCAAGGTGAGCGACTCCGGGCCCGGTATGCCGGAGGAGGTGCGCCGGCACGCCTTCGAGCCCTTCTTCAGCACCAAGGGAGGGATGGAGATCACCGGCCTCGGCCTTTCCACGGCCTACGGCATCGTGGCTCAGAGCGGCGGGCAGGTCGTGGCCGACAGCGAGCCGGGCAGCGGCGCCCGCTTCCACATCTTCCTGCCGAGCGCCGAGCAGGCCGCCACGGCCGATGGCTCCAGCCGTGAGAACCAGGGAGCCAACTGGGAGACCCTGCTGATTGTGGAGGACGAGGAGAACGTGCGGAGCCCCCTGGTGCAGATCCTGTCCAGCCGTGGCTACAACGTGCTCCAGGCCGCCGATGCCCTGGAGGCCATCCAGATCAGCCAGAGCCATCCTGGACCGATCCACCTCATGATCACCGACATCCTGATGGACGGCATGACCGGAGTGGAGCTCGCCGACCGCCTCGCCTTCAAGCGTCCCGAGATGCGGGTGCTCTTCGCGACCGGCTACCCGGCCGGCCTCACCGAGGGGACCCACATCGCGAGCAAGGCCGCCCACCTCCTGAAGAAGCCCTTCAGTGGCCGCGAGCTGTCGGCCAAGATCCGCGAGGTGCTGGAGAGCGGAGACTAGGCGATTTTGGATTGGCGATTTTGGATTTTGGATTGGCGATCAGGGGTCCGCGCGCGCCCCTAATCCAAAATCTAAAATCCAAAATCCAAAATCGTTCACGGCAACTCCGCTTCCTCCAACTGCCCCAGGTACAGGGCGTTCCAGAGCAGCTTGAACATCCGGTGCGGCTGGGCCCGGTGCTGGGGCCGGAATCCGATCAGGACGATCCGGCCCTTGCCCACCTTGTACTCGACGACCGCCGCCTTCTGCTCCAGCTTCTCTCCGCCCTTCAGGTAGCCGCTGACGAGAATGTCCTCCGCGTTCGCCGGATAGGTGGCCACCGCCCGCCGCTCGATGCGGGCGTCGCTCGGGCTGGTCTGGAAGGCCGGGGAGTCGGCGAAGTAGGCCACCTCCTCGCGGCTCAGGCCGTAGCTCAGGGGATGGCTGGTGTCCATCAGGATGCGCAGCATGGAGCCCGGAGCGTGGAAGTCCTCCTCCGAGACCTTGTCGAGCACGTTGCGCACGGGCAGGCCGAAGAGGTCGATGACGTACCCCGCCGAGGCGTCGAGGGCCACCACGGTGCCCCCCTCTTCCACCCACTTCTTGAGCTTCGCTCCGCCCTCCCCGATGCCCCCCGCGTAGGGAGACGGCAGCGGCTCCCAGAAGCGCCGGGCTTCGGCCGAGCCCGGCTCGCCCTTGTCGAGGATCGGGGGATCGACCGAGGGCAGCAGCACCACGTCCACCTTGTTCCGGAAGGAGCCGTCCTTCATCCCCTCGTTCGCCAGGTTCTCGTAGGGGAAGCCGTAGCGCTCCAGGAGGAACCGGGTCCAGCCCTCGTCCATGCTCGCCACCCAGGGCTTGTAGAGCCCCACGCGGACCGGCTTCACCCGGAACGCCGGACCGGTGGGCGCCTGGGCCAGCGGCGTGATGGGGAGGTGGAGCTCCTGGGAAAGCTTGGACAGCACCTCAGGCGTCATCTCTCCTGCCGGGACGTAAAGGTCGCCAATTTGATTGCCTCCTGGCGGGGCCTGCTTCAGCCAGTACACCTTCTTGCCCTGGGCGAGCAGCCGGTTCTGCGCCGTCACCGCGGAGTCGGCCGCGTGGGAGATGAGATAGCCGCCGGCCCCCCGCTCGACCGTCCCGCCCGGCCAGGTTGGAGCCTGGATGGGCTGGCGCGCGACCGCGGTGGGAACCGGCTCCCCGGCCTCTATCACCTCGACACCCATGGAGAGGGGGAGCGACCAGGCCGTCACGTCGTACGGCGGGAAGATCGGACCGCCGGGGAAGGGGACGATCTCCGGGTAGCGCTGCTTGCGGAGCATGGTGAGGAGGAACTCCCGGTAGGGCTGGGCGGCGGGGATGACATAGGTCCCCGCGGGATAGGCGGCCCGGCCCAGGGTGAACGCCGACGGCGCCCGCTCCACCCGCACGCCGTGCCGCAGCAGGAGATCCACCAGCAGGGCTACCGCCACGGGATCGCGCTGGTCCGGGGGGATCAGGAAGGCGTAGGGTGCCTCCTTCGTCCCTCGCTCGGTCGCCGTGCGGGCCATGCGGTAGACGTTCGTCAGCAGGCTCTCGCGGTAGCGCGAGCCCGACTCCAGGAACGCGCGGGTGGCGATCAGCTCGTACTCCACGATATCCCGCAGCCGCCACCAGCCGCCCGGCCAGGGCGAGGGGAAGTTCGACTGCCGCTTGTACTCGGGAAGCCCCTTGACGCCGCCGCGCAGCTCGCCCGGCTCGATGTAGACAGGCGTCGCGATGTCGGCGCTCGCCACCTCCGTCAGCAGGCCCGTGACGTTCTTCCACCATGCCGTATTGCGGGTGCCGCCGGGCCAGTAGCTGTCGAAGATCATGTTGCTCCCCACGCCGAGCTTGCCCCCCTCCTCCAGGCGCATGCTCATCAGGGTGCCCAGGAGATCGGCCTGGCGGAAGACCAGGGAGCTCGACCTCGGGAGCCAGGGGATCGGCCTGGGGCGGCACGAACATGCGCGGCCCGGTGCCGCCCATCTGGTGCTCGTCCAGGAAGATCTGGGGGAACCAGCGGTGGTAGAGCACCTGGTTCACCGCCTGCGACTCCTTCTGGGTCAGCATGTAGAAGTCGCGGTTGTTGTCGTGCCCCACGTACACGTGGTAGAGCCACGGCATGGACCCGCCCTCATAGGGGGTGCCGACGTACTTGTTGTACCAGTCGATCACCATCACCTGCCCGTCCGGGTTGATGGAGGGCATGAGGAGCAGGATGACGTCGTCGAGCCACGAGAGCAGGGCCGGGTCGCGGGTGGTGGCCACGTCGTGGACGAATTCCATGGCCATCTGGGTCGAGCCCACCTCGGTCGAGTGGATCGAGCAGGTCACCAGGGCGATGGTCTTGCCCTGGGCCACGAGGGTACGGGCCTCCTCCTCGGAGAGGCCGTCCGGGTGGGCGAGCCGGCGGGCGATCTCGCGGTAGCGGTCGAGGTTCTTCTGGTTCTCCTCCGAGGTCAGCACCACGACCATCATGTCGTTGCCCTGCGTGGACTTGCCCGCTGACTCGATGGAGATCCGGTCCGAGGCCGCGTCCAGCCGGCGCAGGTACTCGACCACCTTGGGCCAGGGCGCCAGCTTGCGGTCCGCCCCCACCCGGTGGCCGAGGAAGCTCTCGGGGGAAGGGATGTCCTGGGCATGGGCGGCCAGGGGCAGCAGGACCAGGGAGAACGTAAGAAGAGTCTTCAGAAGGCAGCGGGGCATCGGCGAGATCCTCCTTCAATGACGGGCGGGAGCATACCGCAAGGCCCGGGGAAGAAATCTCCTGCAATCCGCGGAATCCGGGCATGGCAGGCCGCTTGCTTCTGTTATAAGCAGTGCTATCCGCGGGCAGGACTTTCCCGGGGGCGGACGGTCTGCCCGGGGACCGATCCGTAGCAAGGCAAAAACCAATGAAACCAAGAACTTTCAAGGCCATCCTCGTCCTCTGCCTCATGGCCGCGATAGCCATGATGCCCGCCCTCGCGCAGGGCAAACCCCAGGCGGAGGAGTTCCAGTACCGTTGGCAGCTCCGCAACTTCATCGGCACTCTGGCCGGGCTGTTCCTGCCCAAACAAGGGGAGGGTTCCCTCACCTTCCGGAAGGACGGGAACGGCCGTTTGACGAGCGAGCTCACCATCACCTCGACCGCCGCCCAGGGCGAGTACTTCCGTTACGGCTCGGAAGTCGACACCCGGACGCTGCAGCCGATCCGGGCCTGGAGCGCCTACTCCTGGCGGGGCGAGACCAAGACCAAGTCAGCGCCCATCGAGCAGGAAGGCGTGCTCGACGTCGCCTCGGGCATCTATTCCATCCGGCAGGACCCGCCGGACAAGACGCGGCGGATGGAGATCTGGTCCGACGGCAAGATCTATCCCGTGGTCGTCATCCCCCTGGGTGACGAGAGCCGCAAGATGCGCGACGGCAAGAAGGTCGCCGTGCGCCACTACTCGATCCGCGGCATCGACGTCCCCGGCCGCCGCAAATGGAAGGGCAAGCTCGACCTCTGGCTCGCCCGCGACGCGGCGGCCACTCCGGTCGAGATCCTCATCTCCCGCAATCTGGCCGACGTCCACATGGAACTCAAGAACCTGTAGCCTGTAGCCGCCGGGCGGAGGGCTCCGCCCGTCCTTTTCATGCATCCAGGAGGAGAGAGCTATGAACCGTTTCAGGAGCGCGTGGTTCCTCGTGGTGACCGCGATGATCGTGATGGTGACGGCCGCCTGCGGACCGCCAGTCCAGAAGGCGACCACCACCGACGACAAGATGATGAAGGACGACAAGGGCATGATGTCCGCCACGGTCGCGGGCGCCACGGCCACTCTGCAGGGGGCTCCGGGCACCAATAACGGCACGGTCACTTTCACTCCCGAGGGCAGCGGCGTGAAGATCGTGGTCCACGTGCAGGGCGTACCCCCTGGCCGGCACGGTATTCACATCCACGAGAACGGCCAGTGCGAGCACGGCAGTGGCGACAAGCACTTCACCACGGCCGGCGGCCACTTCAACCCCGCGGGTGCGTCCCATGCCTGCCCGCCCACCGATCCCCGCCACGCGGGGGACCTCGGCAATATCGAGGTGGGCGCGGACGGCATCGGCCATCTGGAGCTGACCGTGAGCAATCTCGCGATCAGCGGCGCCAACGGCGTGGCCGGCAAGGCCCTCATCCTCCACACCGGAGTTGACGACTGCGCCACCCAGCCCACCGGCAACTCCGGCGACCGGCTGGCCTGCGGCGTCGCCAACCTGAGCGGCATGGACGAGAACAAGGGCGGCCAATAGCTTGAGAATCCACCGGACCCTGATCCCGGCGGCCTTGACGCTCCTCGTGAGCGGGGCCGCCGTTTCCTTTTCCGCTGCTCCAAAAGGCTTCACCTCGCGGCCGATCGATCCTCCGGCGACCCCGGAATCCATGGGCCCCAGCCTTGCCCTCTCAGGCAAAGACGTGCTCCTGACCTGGCTCGAGCCCATGGGGGACCAGGGGCACCGGCTCCGCTTCTCCCGCCTCTCCGGTGACCGCTGGTCGGCGCCGGTGACGATCGCCTCCGGCTCCCGCTTCTTCGCCAACTGGGCGGACTTCCCGGGCGCCATCCAGGCGCCGGACGGCTCGCTCGTGGCGCACTGGCTGGAGCGCAGCGGCAAGGAGAAGTACTCGTACGGCGTGAAGCTGGCGCGGTCCACGGACCGTGGCGCCACCTGGAAGCCGGCCGGCGCTCTGCACCCGCCGGGCGGTGGTGAGCACGGCTTCGTCTCCTGGGTCCCCGAGAAGGACGGCGTCCGCGGCTTCTGGCTCGACGGCCGGGAGATGAAGGGCGGGGGAGAGCAGGACGGAGCCATGACGCTGCTTACGGCCCGCTTTGAAGTTGGAGACAATCGAGGGGGCAAGACGGCAGGCGAGGAAAAGATCGACACCCGGGTCTGCTCCTGCTGCCAGACCGACGCCGCGCTCGCCGCCGCCGGGCCCGTGATCGCCTACCGCGACCGCTCGGGCGAGGAGGTGCGGGACATCTCCGTCATCCGCCGGACCTCCAAGGGCTGGAGCCAGCCCGTCCGGGTCCACGCGGACAACTGGAAGATCCCCGGCTGCCCGGTGAACGGACCCGCCATCGCCGCCTCGGGCCGGCACGTGGCCGTGGCCTGGTTCACGTCCGCGCCGCCCAATCCCCGGGTCTACGTCGCCTTCTCGGAAGACGGCGGAGCCACCTTCGGCCCCGCCGTGCTGGTGGACGGCGACAAGCCCCTTGGCCGTGTTGACCTCCTGCTGGATGGCAACGGCGACGCCATCGTGAGCTGGCTCGCGGTGGACGGGCAGGGCGCCAACGTGCGCCTGCGCCGGGTCACGCCCAAGGGAACGCTCGGCCAGCCTCTGCCCATCGCCGCCACCAGCGCGGCGCGCAACAGCGGATTCCCCCGGATGGTCCTGAACGGCGGACGTCTGATCCTCGCGTGGGTGGAGGATGGGGAAGCGTCGAAATTGCGGGCGGCGGCGGTGAACGTGGGGGCGATCCGGTAGGCCGAAATCCGCGCCCCCCCTTGCCACAGCGACCTCACCCCAACCCCTCTCCTAAAGGAGAGGGGCTTCTCTGTGCGGATTTTCTCCCCTCTCCTTTAGGAGAGGGGCCGGGGGTGAGGTCCCTACACCACCTCCACCCACTCCAGCGCCACCTCCGGGTCCTGCAGGATCCGGCGCGCGATGCGCTGGAACGTCTCCCCGGTATCCGTGACGCAGAAGTGGTGGGCGGGCGGATGCGTGGCTTCGAGATGGCGCTCGGTGAGGCCGCCGGCCACCATCTCGGCCACCACCTCGGCGGAGTCCACCAGGGTGACGCCCGGTCCGGCCACGCGCTGGAGCACGGGGACGAGCAGCGGATAGTGGGTACAGCCGAGGACCAGAGTGTCGATCCCCGAGGCGAGCAGAGGCTGGAGATAGCGCCGGACCACCTCCTCCGTCACCGGATCGTCGTGCCAGCCCTCTTCCACGAGAGGCACGAAGAGGGGACAGGGCTGGGAGAGGATCTCCAGGTCCGGCCGGATCGCCCGCAGGGCCTTGGGATAGGCGTCGGACCGCACTGTGGCCTCGGTCGCGATCACGCCCACCTTGCCCTGGGAGATGGCCGCCGCCTTGCGCGCACCCGGCTCGATCACCCCGAACGTGGGCACCTCGTGCATGTCGAGATTGGGCAGGGCCAGGGCCGAGGCCGTGTTGCACGCCACCACCACCGCCTTGACCCCGCGGCCGGTCAGGAACTCGATGTTGCGCCGCGTGTAGCGGGTCACCGTGTCGGGCGACTTGCTGCCGTAGGGCAGGCGCGCCGTATCCCCGAGATAGAGGATCGACTCCCCGGGCAGGCGGCGGCGCAGGGCCGCCACCACCGTCAGCCCGCCCACGCCCGAGTCGAAGACTCCTATGGCGTCAATCATCGGCGTCAATCATCGGCGTCGATCATCTGGAGCGGTCCGCCACCAGGGGGCGGGAGAGGTCCAGGTGGCCCGAGAACGTCTCCCGTTGGGCACCGTTCCACAGCAGCACGACCCGGTGGACCTGGGGCACGTTGAGGGCTATCGAGTCCACGACGCTGTAGACCCGCTGGATCTCCTCCGTGGAGCCACCCGGCGGCGGGTCCGGGTGCCCCTCCCAGCGCAGGTCCACATAGGCCGTGCCGTCCTGGCTGAGATAGACCGCGCCGAGGGTCACACCCTCCGGAAACGGCCGGACGAAGCCCGGGGCTTTCGGTCCCGCGAGCAGGGCCTCGACCACCTTGCGGACGCGGTCCTTCGGCGCCTCGGTCACCTTGAGCTCGCGCGGCTCGACCCGCAACTCGGCGTTGTCCGCGGGGAAGTAGAGGTTGAAGCCGACCGCCTCGCCCTTCTGGGCCGCGATCTCGGCCGCCCTCCCTCCGAATCGCCCGCCCACGCGGCCAGAAAGCCACCACCACAGCCCGGCCCCTACGAGCAGCGCCAGCGCGAAGCCCAGGATGAAGCTCGCCGCGCGGCGGTTCATGTGGGTCTACCCATCCGTATTTTCTTCGCGGGGGGCGTGGGAGGCACGGGAGGCTTGGCCGGCGTCGCCGTCCCACCCGAGGCCGGCGGCGGGGTCGTTTGTGGGGCCGGGCGCGCAGCCCCCGCAGGGGGTACCTGCGGCGAGGGATCGGCGCCGAGCGTCGCCGGCTCCGGCTTGTTCTCGACCTGCGCCTTGTAGCGCGCCACGGCGAGCGTCAGCGCGTCCACGAGCTGGGCGCGGTAGGCCGGGTCCTGGAGCTTCTTCTCCTCGTCCGGGTTGCTGATGAAGCCGAGCTCCACGAGCACGGCCGGCATGGTGGCGCCCATCAGCACGCGGAACGGGGCCTGCTTGACTCCGCGGTCGCGGAGCTGCAGCGTGCGGTTCAGCTCGCCCTGGATCAGGTTGGCGAAGCGCTGGCTCTCGGCCATGTGGTGCGACTGCGCCAGATCCCAGAGAATCAGCTCCAGGTCCTCCTGCGCGGTGGCGTCGGTGGTCGTGCCTGCGGGGGCATCCGCGGGAGGGGTATCCGTAGGAGTATTCGCCGGAGTATCCCGGTTCTCCGCCTGGGCCGCGCGGGCGGCTCGCGAGTCCGTCGCCTGCGGGCTCAGGAAGTAGGTCTCCGTGCCGTAGGCGCCCGAGCCGAGCGAGGAATTGAGGTGGACCGAAATGAACAGGTCCGCCTTGTTCTGGTTGGCGAGCGCCGTGCGCGTGTCGTGCGGGATGTTGGCGTCCTCGCCGCGGGTGAGGACGGTCCGCACGCCAAGGCGCTGGGCCAGGCGGTTCGCCAGCTCGCGCGAGATCTGGAGCGTCAGCTCTTTCTCCTGCACGCCGCTCGGGCCGATGGCACCCGTCTCCGAGCCCCCATGGCCGGGGTCGATCACGATCGTGCGGATGCCTGGCGCCTGCTCCCTGGGCGCCGTGGGCAGCGTGGGACCGGCGACAGAAGACGTCGCGTGCGCGTCCACAACCAGCCGGAATGGGTTGCTCAGCACGTAGCTCTCGGCCTGCACCCCCGGGCCGAGCTGGATGCGGATCCTCTGCGGCTCGACCGTCACGCTCTGGACCAGCGGGTCCTGGATCTCCTTGGGCGCGGGCGGAGTCAGCCGGTCCGCCAGCATCTCCACCACCAGCACCCCTGGCTGCTGGCGGTTGATCTGATAGCGAGGCTCCTCAGGGAACTGGAGCACCACCGTCGTCGTCCCCTGGAGATGGACCACGTCCACCGAGACGCCCAGCTGCCGGTCTCCCCGCCGGGCGATGACCAGCCGCGCCGTCTCGGGCTGCCACTCGAAGGAATAGCCCAGGATGTCGCCGTAGGTCCTCTTCAGAAAGTCCACCGGCACCTGGAGGCCGCCATCACCCCGCACCGGCGGCTGGGAGAGCGACACGATGCTGTCCCCCACGGTGATGATGGCGTTGCCGGGGCCGATCACCACGTCCCGGTCCACGATCCGCAGCGTGATGCTCTCTCCGGACTCATCGCTGTCCAGGTCACCCCCGATGGCTTCCACCAGCGGCATCAGGCCGAACAGGGGGCCGTTGGGACCCACCGTCACCGGCACGGAGATCTCCCGTCCTTCCAGGATCACCGAGCCGCGGGTGGTTGGAGCCGGAGGAGTCTGCGGACGCTCGCCCTGGGCGGCGACGAACATGGGAACCAGCAGACAAAGGAGTGCCAAAGAGGCCCAGATACGGCGGTCTTTCACGCGGGAGAGGATACCACCGACTCCCGGCGGCCAGCCCACCTCTACAACTCGCCCCCGGAGTGTGGTAAACCCTGGGAGCGCCGCCGCGACACGGTGGCCTACGATCCCAAGGAGAGCAAGGCGATGGAGATCCTGCAGTCTCGGGTAGTGATCCGCACGAGCAACTTCGACCGTGCGATGAAGTTCTACGGCGCGGCCCTGGCCCTGCCCAAGCTGCAGGGCCGGGAGGACGACGACATGCAGGTGACGCTCTTCCAGGCCGGCTCGGCCGTGGTCGAGATCCAGGGTCCTCCGGCGGGCCAGGATCCCCGTTTCGGCGACGAGCGCTTCAATCCCCAGGGGCCGCTCGACAAGACCCGGATCGTCTTCATCGTCCCCTCGGCCCAGAAGGCCTACGACGAGATCTTCTTCCGTGAAAAGAACATCCCCGGCGGCCTGCGCAAGGACGACGACGGCGCCCTGATGTTCGAGACCCACGATCCGGACGGCATCCGGGTGGCCTTCAAAGAGCCGGTTAGCGGCTGAGGCGCGGAGCCCGGCAAGCCTCAGGAGCCTCTCGCGGAGCCCTGCGGAAGACTCGCCGACTGGAACGAGTGGTCCATTGACCCTTACAGAAGGCTCGTTCCGACCGGCGAGCCTCCCGCAGAGGCGAACGGCTCGCTCGTTCCGGCCGGCGAGCCTCTCGTTCCAGTGAAAAGCTCACCCGTTCCAACCGGCGAGCCGCTCGTTCCGGTGAAAAGCTCACCCGTTCCAACCGGCGGGCCGCTCGTTCCGGTAAAAAGCCGGCTCGTTCCGGTCGGCGGGCTTCCCGTTCCGGTAAAAAGCCCACCCGTTCCGGCCGGCGAGCCTCCCGTAAGGGTCAACGGGCCACTCGTTCCAGCCGGCGAGCCTTCCGCAGGGCGGCGCGAGAGGCTCGTTCGGGATCCGGACAGGACTTTGGGGGAACGTCGGCGGCCCGAAGGGTCGCGAGATCCTAGCCCAGGGATGAGGCCGAAGGCCGATTCCCTGGGTGAGAAAGCCCCCGTTCACCCCACGCGGCCTGAAGGGCCGCCAGAGAGTTTTGGGCTGGAGCCGGTTCGATCCGCCGAGGGTTCTCGCGGCCCTTCAGGCCGCAGGGGTGTGGGGGCCGATTGACCCAGGGCATCGGCCTCCGGCCTCAGCCCTGGGCTGGAGTCTCGCGACCCTTCGGGCCGCAAAGAGCGCTACGGGGGTCTCTCTGGTTCGGGAGGTTTCGTGCCTGCCTCTGGGCTATCCGTATTCCCAGAGGGCTGTTCCGGATCTCCAGGGGCCGGATCTCCAGGGGCCGCTTGGGCCGTAGATGTCTTCCTCTGTTTTTTAGGCGCGCCCGGGGCGGCTGGCATCTGCTTCTTTCCTCTTTGCGCAGGCTTCCTGGTACTTGTACGCCGATTCTCTTCAACAAGGATGAGGATTCCTACTAGACCTCCAAAGCCACCAATAAGAAAAAGATAGGAAAAATACAAGGAGAGTTTGACCAGGAAGAGGGAATTTTCGCTCCAGCACCGCTCGGCTTGAAAGGCAATGCCTGCGAGGCATTCTAATGCCGAAGTGTTGATCGCGCAGGGGCAAATGGGCATCCGCGACCAACCGATGATAAACGCCTCTGGCTCTTGGCCGACATTGAATGAAACCACACATTTGGTCCGGAGTACGAGCAGCGCCAACACACCCACAAGAAGCAGAATGAACACCATATTGAAGCTATTCTTGAGCTTCTTGCGAGCAATGCTCCCGACGGCATGGAACTGGACGGCGACAGCGACCATGCCCACGAGGAGGCCTGAAAGTGGGAGAAGAATTCCCCGTGATTCCTCAGGAAACAAAGCCAGCAACGGTTCAAAGAGTGGAATCCTATACCTTCCCAGAAATACGGCGAGCGCAGCGGCGATGCCCGCTCCGAAACCGAGTAAGTATTTGACGTATTTTTGAGCAATACGCGTTGGTAGTGGGATCGGAGGCTTTTTCATAGGCACTTCCTCCGGACACATCTATCCTCATAGCACCATAAGACTCGACAAGGCCGTCTAACGAGATCGTACGGGCAAGGAGAATCGCCGCCACCCTTGCTCGCATCGCAGATCCGCAAAACTTCCCGCGTCTGCCGATCTTTTAGTATCTTGAAAGAGTAGCTGCCGACATAAATGACCTCTGGATCACCTACACCAAGTGTCTTTGAGGAGCTGGTATCATATCGGGGGTAAATCTCTAACTGGGTAGCGTTCCCAAGGTCTGTCTCAAACGTAAGCTGTATCTGCAGGTGCCCCTCATTCGCAAGCCTCTTCGGGATTCCTGCGCCACCTGCAGCTCGATCTCTTTTTGAATCGGCCTTACGCTTGGGAATCTGGTTCCCTGTCGATTGGATAACCTGAGGTAATTCGGCATATGCATATCCGGTTCCCTGTTTCAAAACAGCGAAGGTTGTTCCAAGGGGCAAGGTATTCGCCGCCGAGCGTAAAGAACCTGGGACCTGCAACCCCAGTTCGGCGCGAACAGCACGGAATTCGTCGCGCACCCAGTCTCTCAACGCTGCAAGCTCGGAGAATCTGCCTAGAACACTTAGGATGTCCTCTTCCGTTTTCGTTAAGAGAGCTTCCACTTCCCGAGCGAGGTAGGCCGGTTGCCCGTCGGGGCCCTCCACCACCTTCAGACGCTTCCAGCCGGCCAGGAAAGCCGCTTCGATGGCTGCGAGTTGCGGAGCGATCGTCTCGGAGATCTCCTTGGCCCTTTGTTCCTCCTTGCGCTCCTCCTCCTTGCGCTCCTCCTCCTCCTTGCGCTCCTCCTCCTCCTTGCGCTCCTCCTCCTCCTTGCGCTCCTCCTCCTCCTTGCGCTCCTCCTCCTCCTTGCGCTCCTCCTCCTCCTTGCGCTCCTCCTCCTCCGTCTCCTCCTCCTCCGTCTCCTCCTCCTCCGTCTCCTCCTCCTCCGTCTCCTCCTCCTCCGTCTCCTCCTCCTCCGTCTCCTGGCTGCGCTCCGGCGTCACCCCGCCTGGACGCCTCTCCGGACCTAGATAAACCACCCTCAACAGAACCCCCCAGTCCTCCTCACCGACGCTCGTCTCCAACCGGCTGAAGAGCCGAGGTCCTAGCCGGGCTTCCACACCAGCCAGGGCGAGCGTTACCTCGCTTTCAAGTTGTGTACGAGAATCCAGGGTCGTCTCGACCTCCCGGAAAGGCTCGCGGTATCTCAGGTGATCCTCGATCTCCACCTCGGTCCAGCGATGACTCACGCCTAGATAGGAGACAACCCGGTTGCCGGAAAAGCCGTAGCCGACCCGCGCTGAGGCTTCATGGACGTCCCGGCTCAGCCGGACCTCGTCTTCCAGGATCTCGAAGTCCGGCAGATCGAAGCTTGGTGACCGGTCGGCGGTCAGGCTGGGGAGCGTCTGGAAGCGGTAGCTCGCGCCAGCGAACCAGGGGCAACTCCGGCACAGGGCTCGGGTCAGGTCGATCCCTGTCCCGAACAGCGGCCCTTGTCCCTCCAGGGAAGAGCTGTCTTCCGGCCGGTTGCGATCGCCAAAGTCGAGGCTCACGTCCGCCAGAGCGGCCTGGAAGACCAGGGTCGAATAAAACCCCAGGGTGCGCGGAAGGGGGAGAGCGACGGCCGGTTGGATTCCGGCGCCCGCCAGATCCAGGCTCAGATCGAATTTGCGATTCAGGAGCCCGGGCTCGGTCCGCACGACTCCGATTTCTTCACCCTGGGAAGCCCTCGTCCGGAGAGTCTGCTCCACAAAGGTGAACCGGAGGCTCTCCTGGTGCTCGGAGAAGAGGTCGAGCCCAAGACCATAACGCGATCCGGCCGCGCCGGGCGCCTCCACCGCCCAGGGTGGCTTGGAGTCAGAGAAAGCACGACTGAAGAGGCCTCCGCTTTTCTTGACCGGAGCCGGGCTCTCCTCCTGCGCGCCAGTTCTGGCGGTCATAGGGGCTGGAAAAGCCAGGCCCGCTACGAGCAGCCAGAGCCCCATGGCGCGAGGCAGGCCCACCGGAAGGCCGGGGAATAGGCTCATTGCGATGTACCTTTAGATTCTCCTAAACGATTATAGTACAATTGGAGCAAGACCACGAGCAGACCTATGAAAACGCCATCCATGGCGAGGCCCAGTTATCGCGTCCTTTATCTGCTGGCGGCTTTCGCCATCGCGGGAGGCGCGTACGGCACGCTCGCGGAACCGGTTTTCGCCCAGGAAAATCAGGGGAAATGGGACCCGCTGCCGTCGCTGCCCACTCCCCGCCGCCTCCTCGCCGCCGCCGCGGAAGGGGAAGCGATCTACACCTTTGGCGGCTGCGGTTCGCCGTGCTTCGCTCCGCCGTTGCACACGTCGACCTTCGAGGAGACCCGCCTCGAGGTATTCGAGAAGGGCGCGTGGTCGGTCCGCAAGCGGATCCCGGCCATCCTCTTTGGCGCCGCGGCGGCGGCTCCGGGCAACGGCAAGATCTACGTCTTCGGCGGTTTCGTCACGGGCAGCGCCACCTATGAGTACAACCCGGACCCGAAGGCAGACTCCTGGAGCCGGAAGGCCGCCATGCCGACGCCCCGTCACGGGCTCGCGGCCGTGGCGCTGAACGGAAAGGTTTACGTCCTCGGCGGCAGCAACGGCAGCGCAGCCACCGGCGCGCTGGAGGTCTATGATCCGGACCACGATTCATGGAGCCAGGAAGCGTCGATGCCGACGCCCCGTTTGTTTCTCGCCGCGGCGGTGTTGGACGACAAGATCTATGCGATCGGGGGTTCGCCGGACTGCTGCGGCAACGGCCGTACGGATGCCGTCGAGGTTTACGATACGAAAAAAAAAGAGTGGAGCCGCGCCGCGTCCCTGCCTATTGCTCTTCAGGTCTCGGCCGCGGCCGCCATGAACGGCAGGATCTACGTCTTCGGCGGCTTCATCCCCGGCGTGGGTGTCCAGGGCACCACCTTCGAGTACGACCCGGAGAGGACTGATAAGAAATGGGGCCTCAAGGCGGCCATGTTGGAGCCCCGCGATCAGGCTCCCGCGGTGGTTCTGGGAGGGATCGCTCACGTGGTCGGCGGCTCGGTGGACTGCCACTGTCAGGCGCGCGGCACCCATGATCGTTACAAACCACCCGTGAAACCTACAGTGGCCGACCTCGTGATCCTGAAGACGAGCGATCCTTCCGGCGCCGTCTGTCCTGGCCAGACCGTCGAGTACACCATCAAGGTCACCAATCTGGGGCCAGACGCGGTGAGCGGAGCCACCGTCACGGATATTTTTGGCAGCTTGAGGGAGAGCGGTCTGCGGGGCATCCGGTGGCGCCGGTGCCGTGACGAGCATTGTACACCGCCGATGCCGGGCGATCTCCGCGATACCATCACTTTGGAGAAAGACGATTTTGTGATCTATGAGGTGACAGGTACCGTCGCTCTTACAGCTACAGGACCGCTTCGTAACACCGCCAGTGTGGAGCTTCCTGACGGCATCACCGATCCAGAGCTCGATAATAACTCTTGGGAAGCTCCCCCCAATCCGATCGCTCGCGATTGCTCCGATTGCTCGGTCTCGATCACGAAAACCGCCGACCCGAACCCCGTGGTTCCAGGAGACGAGCTCGCGTACACGATCACGGTTGACAGCACCTGTCCCGCCGCCGTCCAAGCCACAGTGACGGATAACCTCACGGCTACCGGCTTGACCGACATCCATTGGTGCCGTGGTTCGCATTGCGACTCCGGCGATATTGACGAAACTGTCGAGCTGCCGGCGCACGGGACCGTGATCTACGAGGTCACCGGTACGGTCCCGTGCGCCTGTGGGACGACCCGGATCGACAATAAAGCTTGTGTCACGGCACCCGGCCATCCCGAAGACTGTTCCTCCACGACGGTTCCCATCGTGCCGGCGCCGGGAGGGGACCTCGATCTCACCATCACCGGTCCGAGCGACCTCAAGGATTGCGGTCCGCGGCCCTACACCTTCACGGTGAAGAACCTGGGACCGGGCATCGCCTGCGGAGCGGTCCTCCGGGTGGAGCCTCCCGCGGGTTCGGAAATCGTTTCGATCTCCGGTCCCTGTACCGGCTTGCCTTGCGATCTTGGAGACATGGCCCCGGGCTCGCCGCCGGTCGAGGTCACGGCGGCGTTCAGCCTGCCGGCGGGGCTCGTCTGCCCAGCCACGCTTCGAACCACCGCTTCCGTGAGCGCCTGTGACAGCGCCACGAGCACCGCCGAGACGGAGATCCCCTGCGTCCTCTCAGTCACCAAGTCCGACGGCCTCGACACGGCGTCGTCCTGCGATCCGATCCTCTACACGATCGGCGTCAAGAACCAGGGTTGCGCGATTTTGGAGGCTGAGGTCAAAGACGTTTTTCCCGCCGAGCTCGAAGAACGTGCAGTGGTGCCAGGGAACGGGTTGCGTGCCGTCCGAGCCACGCCCCCTCATGGACCAACTAAGCCTTCCCCCGGGCGGCATGGAAACCTACCGCGCAGAAGGCACCGTCACGCCCGCCTTCACCGGAGACCTGGTCAATACGGTGACCCTCTCGCCGCCGGAGAGCGAACCGGTCAGCGCCATGGACAAGACCACGATCATTCCGTGTGGCCCACCTCCTGGCCTCAGGACGTCCTGCGAAGCCCTCTCCGGCGACTCGTTCGAGGGCGGGATGATCACCAAGACCTTTGTGATCACCAACGACGGCTCCGTGATCCAGGGGGACAATCCCGGTCCCGAATTCGAGGACGTGCTGCCCGTCGGCCTGAGCCTGGTCAGCGCCAGCACGGACAGCGGAACGGTCACGACCCTGGGCAATACCGTGAGATGGAACGGTTCCATTCCGCCAGGAGGCAAGGTGACCGTACAGATCATGGCCATCATCGATCTCGGAACGATGGGGATGAAGATCTGCAACGGGGCCACGGTCTTTTTTGACAGCGACGGCGACGGAGTCAACGAGTCGAGCCAACCGGCGGACGCTCCCTGCTGTCTTCAGGTGGGGCCGGGGGCGATGGTCCCGAGCCTTTCCGGCCCTGGCATCGCGGCCCTGATCCTGCTGCTCTGCGCGCTGGCCCTCGCCCGGCTCCAGCGGAGGGATTACCCGTAGCTCTCCCGGTGAATCCGCTCGTCGGGCACCCAGGAGTGTGGCGCGTCCTTCCTATTTGTAGTATCTTCCTTGATAAAGAAGAGGTGCTTCCATGCCGTGTGCCCGTCAGCTCATGGGTTGGCTGCCGATTCCCCGGGGTCCTCCGTCCGGTTGGCTTCAGAAGCGATGGTGAAGAGTTGACGAATCCCATCCAGAAGCCTTCTGAAAGGAGCCGTCGATGAAAAAAGCCGTCTTCACAGGAGCCCTAATCCTCCTGGGCCTCGCGCTGACCCTCCCTGCAACCGCCGCTCCGAATATCATCTATAGTGGTATTGACGTCTGGACGACCCGTGGTGACGGGCGGACCTTCACGGATTTCAAGTTCGAGCCGATCCCCGCCGGTTTCTTCTGCGCCAATTCCGCCCCGTTCGAGGGCCGGATCGCCTTCCAGGGTGCCCCGATCGCGACCGGTGAAGGCTACGAGTTGAAAAGGACAGACACCATCGTTCACCGCCTCGATGATGCGGTCTTCGACAAGCGGGGCCGCTCCACCACGCGCATCCAGGTCCGTGCATTGAGCCTCGTGAGCATGGCCCCCTTCCAGACTTCCTGCGGGCAATTCAACGTCAAGGCGGTCCTCGACGGCGAGCAGCCCGTCACCCGCATGCGGATCTTCCGGGAGAGCGACAAGGGCGGCTTCTTCATCGCGCCGCTTGCCCTCAACGTGAAGCTCCTCTTTACACCAGTAGATCGGCCCAATGCGCGGCCCCTGGTGCTCAAGCAGAACATCCGCTTCAACACCAATCCTCCCCGGCCATGGTCAGGCGAGGCCGGTGGGCGGGTCTTCGTCCATGAAGCTCCTGTCAAGGTAGACACGGATGGCGACGGCACACCCGACACGTCCCTGCCTGGGACCTCAAACTTCGTCGCTGGCCTGGGAGCGCAGACTAAGGCTTACATCAATTACGACTGCCACTGGACCACCGACGAAAACGGAATGCAAAAGCGGCACTGCTACGGGATGGAGCCCTAGCCACTAGCTCGCTGACGCAATGCTCAAGGCCCGGGGCCCCGGCTTCGGGCCTTGCTGCATTCCTACCCGTAGCTTTCGCGGTGAATCCGCTCGTCCGGCACCCCAAGGTTCTCTAAAGCCTCCAACACCGTCTCCAGGAAGCGGGGCTGGGGCTCTTCCCCTCGTTCCTTGGCGGCCAGGCGGTCGAACCTGGTGATGCCGGGGCCGCAGGTGAAGACTTCCACGGCCTTGGGATCAGGGATGAGCTCGCGGATCAGCGCCTCGTTGACCCGGCCGCGGCGGATGTCTCCTGACGTCGAGGGCAGGTCTGCTTCGCGGGAGAGGGTGTGGACGACGCGCACCTTGTCCGGATACTGCCGGACGAGATCTTCGAGCTGTCGACCGTAGATCACGTCCTCCCACGTCTTGTTGCCGTAGATCATCGTGTGCCGCAGCTTCAGGCCGTTTGCGAGGCAGTGCTTGAGGATGCTCAGGTTGGGCACGCTCCCGGAGCCGGCGCAGATGTGCACGAGGTGGTCCGTGCGCGACTCGATGTCCGCCGGCAGCACGTAGGGACCGCCGAAGCCCGTCACCACCATGCGCGTGCCCGCCAGCGCGCGCCAGACGAGGAAGGGGGAGAGGAGCGGCGGGAACCTGGTCAGGCCCGAGACGTAGCGCTCCTCCTTGACCGTGACGGCAAGGTGCTTCTCGTGCGGGGCCGAGACGAGCGAGTAGGCCCGCGCCGGCTCCCGCTTCCCCTTCATGTCCTCGAAGTACTTGCAGAACCGGTCGAGCGCCGGGAACTGCTGGGGTTTGATGGTGAGGAAGTGGCCGGGCTGGTATTCCAGGCGGTCGTTGCCCGTGAACAGCACCAGGGTCGAGGTGTCCGGCGTCTCGCGGATGACCTCGGCCACCATGACCTCCAGCTCCTTGATCCGCGGCCGGGGCGCCGTCCCGGGGTCCTGGAGCTTCGGATGCCGTTTCGATACCTCGGGCGGATCGAGGGGATACGAGATCTCGGGCTCGCTCATCGGGTCCTCCCTCCTCACGCCTACTCTACTGCGCATTCCTGCCAGCCCGGAGCGGCTCGCTTTCACGAAGTGAAGCACCTATTTAATTGTCGGCCCGCTAAACAGTCATGCTGGCGGGAAGATTTCCCGCCGAAAGGAGGAGGTCTATGTACAGAAAGAGCCCGGAAGTGATCTGGAAGTCCATCAGTTGCCTCACGCTCGCCTTGGGATTCGCGATCCTGGCGCCCGGGACCGCTTCAGCCCAGGCCTGCGACGACAACGCGCGTGCCCAGTTCGCCAGCGCGGTGGCGGCCGGGACGCCGGAGAGCGCGCTCGAACAGCAATTCGGACACTGCCGCTACGCGTTCACCGAACCCGTCTGCACGCAAACCTCCTCGGTCAGGAGCGCCAGCAAGGGACTCTCCTCCTCCGGGGAGAAGATCAAGACCGTCACCAACTTCAATACCTTCTACGAGCGGATGAACGGCTGCGGTTATCACCCGCAGAGCGAGGTGGTGGCCTGCGACGTCGAGATCCGTCAGCTCACCGGCTACGGCGCCTTCCCCGGCGGCAGCTTCGAGCGCGTCCGGTTCTGCCTGGACTGCGACCGGAACGGTACCTGGGACTTCTCGACCGTCGGCTCCGTCCACGTCACGAACAATGTCGCGATGGGGCCGACTCCGAGTTGGTACCACCTGGCCTTCGCCGGCACGGCCGCGGCTCCGGCTCTCTGTGTTGGCAATGACGGCCAGCAGACCAACGTCCGCGCCATTCTTTCCTGGGTTTGGGTACCCCCCAACTGCAATTCCGTACCCTTCTGGGGGAACATCATCAATTTCACGGCGCGCCGGGACCCCTGATCCTGAGCGTTCCTGACCGGCCTGCCCCCTCTCTTGAAGGAGAGGGGCAGGCCGGCTACTGCGCCGTCTTCCCTTCTCCCGTTGTGACAGGGTGCGGCGCTGCTTTTCCGCCCTGGAGCACCTTCTTAAGAAAGGAGTGGCTCCATGGCGTGTACGCGTCGGCTCGTGGGGTCTCTGTCAGCCCCTCGGGGACCTCCTTCGGCTGGCTTCGGAGCGATGGAGAAGAGTTCGCGAATCCCATCCAGAAGCTTTCTGAAAGGAGCAGTCAATGAAAAGAGTCTTGTTCGCAGGAGCCCTGATCCTCCTGAGTCTCTCGCTGACCCTCCCGGCAGCCGCCGCCACGAACATCGTTTACAGCGGTATCGACGTCTGGACAACTCCCAGTGATGGGCGGACCTTCACGGATTTCAAGTTCGAGCCGATCCCCAGCGGTTTCTTCTGCGCCAATTCCACGCCCTTTGAAGGGCGGATCGCCTTCCAGGGTGCCCCGATCGCGACGGGTGAAGGGGTCGAGTTGAAAAAGACGGATACCATCGTCCACCGCCTCGATGACGCGGTGTTCGACAAGCGGGGCCGGGCCTCGACCCGGATCCAGTTCAGCGCCCTGAGCCTTGTGAGCATGGCCCCGATCCAGACTTCCTGTGGGCAGTTCAACGTCAAGGCAGTCCTCGACGGCGATCAGCCCGTCACCCGCATGCGGATCTTCCGGGAGAATGAAAAAGGCGGCTACTTCATCGCGCCGCTCGCCCTCAACGTGAAGCTCCTCTTCACGCCCGTGAATCGGCCGAATGCGCGGCCCTTGGTGCTGAAACAGAATATCCGTTTCAACAGCAATCCTCCTCAGCCGTGGTCAAGCGAAGCCGGCGGACGAACCTTCGTCCACGAAGCCGCTGTGAAAGTCGACACGGATGGCGACGGCAGGGCCGACACGTCCCTGCCCGGGACCTCGAACTTCGCCGCCGGCCTAGGGGAGCAGAAACTACTTGATGGCTGCCACATTTACTACGACGTGGACGGGGCGCGAAAGATGCACTGTCCGAATGTGGTAGAGCCCTGACCTGTTATGAATCTGCGGGGCGGTTTCCATGAGCCGCCCTGCAGTTTTGATCCAGACAAGGACTTACTGCGCCGTCTTCCCTTCCTCCCAGTCCACGCTGTACACCCCCACCGGCTGGGCCTTGCCGCGCAGGGGGATGGGGGTGAGGGAGGAGACGGACGGCCGCAGGCGCAGGGCGGAGTAGAGGGGCTCCGCGATCAGGATCTCGCCCGGAGCGGCTTCGGAGCAGAGGCGGGCCGCCACGTTCACGGCGTCGCCGATCACCGTGTACTCCAGGCGCCGGGCGCTGCCGATGTTGCCCGCGAAGACCTCGCCCAGGTTGACCCCGATGCCGATCGAGAGCGCCGGCCGCCCTTGCGCGTGCCACTGGTCGTTCAGCCGCACGAGCCGGCGCTGCATGGCCATGGCCGCGCGGATGGCCCGGTCCGCGTCGTCGGCGCGGGCGATCGGCGCCCCCCAGAGCGCCATCATGGCGTCGCCCATGAACTTGTCGAGCGTGCCGCCGTGCTCGAAGACGATCTCCACCATCTCGGTGAAGTAGTCCGTCAGCAGGGTCGCAATCTCGTCCGGGCTCATCTTCTCGGAGAGCGAGGTGAAGCCGCGGATGTCGGAGAAGAGCACCACGGCCCGGCGCTTGGCGCCGCCGAGTTGGATCTCCTCCTCCTGGCCGGCGATCTGCCGGGCGAGGTCGGGTGCGAAGTAGCGCTGGAAATTCGAGAGCACCACGGCCTCGCGCCGCACGCGGTCGATCAGCCGGCTGTTCTCGATGGCGACCGCCGCCATGCCCGCGAAGGCGGTGAAGAACTCCAGGTCCTCCTCGGTGAAGGAATGGCCGTTGCCCAGGTGGTCGAGATAGATGATGCCCAGTACCATCCCCTCGATGCCCAGAAGAGGGGCGCAGAGGGCACTCTCGATGCGTTGCCCCGCGCCGCCGCCGTTCTCGGCCGGGGCCGGGCGATCCTCCTCGGACAGGTTGGAGAGCACCGCGACCCGGTCCTCGACCGCCTTGCGCGCGATCGTCCGGGGCACCTTCCATCCCCCGGCGGGCGCTTCGACCCGGCTCCGCCAGACGCGCGGCACCAGCTCCTCCCCGTCCTCGGCGGTCATCACCGCCACCCGGTCCACGTCCATGACCTGGAAGGTGAGGCCCACGATGCGGTCGAGCAGCCGGTCGACCTCGGTCTGCTGCGAGAGCTCCTTGGCGATGTCGAGGAGGAGGTTGAGCTTGCGCCCCTGCCGGTCCTCCTGGGACTCGCCGCCGATCTTGAGCAGCGAGCTCCCCCGGCGGCCTTCCCCGAGCTGGGCGGCGATGTCCGCCCGGCCGCGCACGGGCACCTGGCGCAGGATCGTGGCGTCGAGCACCCCCTCGTCCAGCAGCTCCTCGGGCGGAGCCACGGCCTCCAGTTGCTCGGCCACCACCTCGAAGTCCACCTTGCCGAAGGCCACGTGGGAGCCGGGCGTTGCCAGGGCGTCGATCACCCGCACGCCGTCCAGGTACGTGCCATTGGTCGAGCTCAGATCCTTGACCCGCACGCCGGCGCCCATCAGCTCCAGCTCGGCATGGCGCCGGGAGACCGTGGGGTCCTGGATCGGCAGGTCGCTCGTCGCCGAGCGCCCCACGAGGAAGGAACGCCCACCCGTCACCAGGACGGATGGGCTTCCGGTGGCGCCGACGAGCTTGATAGCCAAGAACCCCCTCTCTCCGTAGCCGTTCAATTCTACTTTGTCAGAAGCCCTCACCCTGCCCTCTCCCGGAGGGAAAAGGTAAAAATCGCTCCCGGAATACCTTCCACCCTACACGGGTTGAACGCCCTGAGTCGTCTATGTTACCCTTCGCGGGTCCAATGGAAGGCTCATTGGATATGTGGCGCATTCGTCTAGGGGTCCAGGACGCCGGCCTCTCACGCCGGTAACACGGGTTCGAATCCCGTATGCGCTACCAAGACTTCGCCTCTACCAGAAGATTCAGACCAGGCCCGGCCACCCCGCCGGGCTTTTCGATTTTGAACGCCTCTCCCGCCAGCGCACCGCCCTCGAAACCGCCGAGGATGATCGCCGACGCCATGCTCGGCGCCCTCGCCCGCTGGCTCCGCGCCCTGGACCTGGACGTGGCCTATGACCCCGCCCTCGACGATCCCGATCTCGTGGACCGGGCCGTGGCCGAGGGGCGCACCATCCTCACCCGCGACCGCCGCCTCACCGAACGCCGCCTCGCCCGCAACCACCTGCTCATCCGCTCCGGCGTCGTGGACGAGCAGGTGCGGCAGGTGCTGACCGAGCTTGGCCTCCATCCCGATCGCGCCCACTTTCTGGGCCGCTGCCTGCGCTGCAACACGCCCCTGGAGCCCGTGGACGCCGAGGCAGCCCGCACCCGCGTGCCCCCCTGGGTGGCTCGCTCCTATGACCAGTTCCGCGCCTGCCCCGGCTGCGGCCGCGTCTACTGGCGCGGCTCTCACGTCGAGCGCATGGCCAGAAGAATGGAGAGGATGGGGATTTGACCCGCCGCTCCACCGTCCTCCTCGTGATCGTGGTCCTGGTGCTGATCGCCCTGGGACTGCGGTTCTGGATCGCCAGCCGGGCAGAAAGAGGCGAGGATCTCGGCTCCCTCTTCGACATCTTCCCGACTGAAGACCACCTCGTGCTGGAGCCGGCCACGTTCGCGGACCTGCCGGGATGGGGGGAGGACGCTCTCGAAGAAGCGGTCCCCGCCTTCCTGCGCTCCTGCCAGAGGATCGCCGCGCTGCCGGACGAGACCCCGGTGGACGACGAGCCCTTCGCCGGCCTGGCCCGGGACTGGAAACCCATCTGCGCCGAAGCCGCCAGGTTACCTGCGGGAGCAGCGGGAAACCGGCAGGCGGCGCGGCGATTCTTCGAGAGCCGTTTCCAACCGTTCTCCGCCCGCAACAACAAGAACCCCCTTGGTCTCTTCACCGGCTACTACGAGCCGCTCCTCCATGGCAGCCGCAAGCGCGCGGGCAAATACACGGTGCCGCTCTACACCCGTCCCCCCGAGCTGGTGATGGTGGACCTGGGCGACTTCCGCGAAGACCTCAAGGGCACGAGGATCGCCGGCAAGGTCGAGGACGGCAACCTCGTCCCCTTCCCCGACCGCGAGGAGATCGACGCCGGAGCCCTCGCCGGCCGCAAGCTCGAGGTCGTCTGGGTAGACGATCCCATCGGCGCCTTCTTTCTCCACGTCCAGGGCTCGGGCCGCGTCCAGCTCGCCGAAGGGGGCGAGCTGCGCCTCGGCTACGCGGCCCAGAACGGCCACCCCTACACCGCCATCGGCCGCGAGCTCATCAACCGCGGAGCCCTGACGCGCGAGGAGGTCTCGCTCCAGACCATCCGCGCCTGGCTGGAGGCCCATCCCAAAGAGGCCCGGGAGGTGATGGAGACGAACCCCTCCTACGTCTTCTTCCAGAAGCTCGAAGGTGAAGGCCCCCTGGGAGCCCAGGGCGTCCCCCTGACGCCCGGCCGCTCCCTGGCCGTGGACCGCAAGCACATCCCCCTCGGAGTCCCCCTCTGGCTGATCAGCGGAGTACCCTCACCCAAGGAAGGCCAGCCGGACGGAAGGCTGCGCCGCCTCCTCGTCACCCAGGACACCGGCGGCGCCATCCGCGGGCCCGTTCGGGGGGATGTCTTTTGGGGATTCGGGGAGGAGGCGGAGACTGTTGCAGGGCGGATGAAGCACCGGGGGAAGATGTGGCTGCTGCTGCCTCGGACCCTCACCCCCTAGCCCCTCTCCCGCCCCCTCCCTTCCCCCCTCACCGGGAGAGGGGGGAAGGGAGGGGGCGGGAGAGGAGGGCCGGGGAGGTGAGGGTTAGTTCACCCAAGGCCCCTTCCGCACATTCGGTCCTCCCTCGCCCGAGCCCGGGATCACCTTGAACCCCCGCTTGCGCCGTGCGCGGTCGAGCTTCTTCTGGATCCACCAGCGCTCCAGCCGCAGCCGCATTTCGCGGAGGGTCCGCTTGCCGCCGAGCATCGAGCCGCTCGACCGGACGTACAGGTAGGACAGGCCCACGGCCGTGCAGATCGCCAGGAAGCCGGGAAGGTCCCGCGTCCCCAGGAAGGCCATGAAGGCGAAGACGATCTCCAGGCCCAGGAACCAGCGGGCGCGGATCGGCAGGATGAAGAAAAGGTAGATCGTCGCGTCCTTGTGCGCCGTGGCGAAGGCCGCGATGAAGATTGTCATCAGCATCCGCTGGCCCTGCATGATCGCGAACGGAGCCGGCACCTCCATGGCACCTGTCAGCGTGACGAGCACGTGGACAGCCACCGCCACCAGGGCCGCGGCCATCGAGACGAAGAGGATCAGGCGCCAGAAGTGCCGGCGGTAGAGGCCGAAGTACACGTCCTTGCCGAACATGTAGAGGAAGAGCAGCTCCAGCAGGAACCAGATCCCCGGGCTCCCGAACCCGATGAACGGGTACGTGGCGACCTGCCAGACCCACCCTTGCTGCCACACGAAAGGCGTGAGCTGCAGGGCCGTGGGGAGGATCGCCGTGCTCTCGAAAAACCGCAGGGCGAACGTGGCGAACAGGACGCCGATGAGGATCAGGAGGTCCCGGGGAGCCGGCCCTCCCAGGCCGAAAGCGCCCATGCCCCTGCCGCCAGGACCGCTGGGAAAAGGATTGCGGGTTACCACGTGCTCGCTCCTCTCACGGGTGCCATCTTAGCCCAGCCGGACCCTCGCCATCCTGCAACTCCATCCCTTGTCATGCGTAACCGCTGGTGCGTCTTTCCATCTAAAGACTCAGGGGAGATCTCTATGCACCGTATTTCAAGAACCGTCCTGTCCCTCGCCGCGGCCCTCGGCCTCGCCGCCGGGGCCGCCTCCGCGCAGACCAGGCTGCTCCGCTACCCGGACATCCATGGCGACAAGGTGGTCTTCACCTACGCCGGCGACCTCTGGACCGCGCCGTCCTCTGGCGGCACGGCCACCCGGCTGACCGCCCACCCCGGGCTCGAGCTGTTCGCCCGCTTCTCGCCGGACGGCAAATCGATCGCCTTCACCGGCCAGTACGACGGCGACGAGCAGGTCTACGTCATCCCGGCGGCCGGCGGCGTCCCCCAGCAACTCACCTGGTATCCCGCCCGCGGCCCTCTGAATCCGCGGTGGGGCTACGACAACCAGGTCTACGGCTGGACGGCCGAGGGCAAATCCGTCTTCTTCCGCTCCCTGCGCGACGGTTGGGACCTCACTGACAGCCGCATCTATACCGTGCCCGTGGACGGCGGCCTCGGCGAGCCGATGGCCATGCCCGTCAGCGGCGCCGCCGATCTCTCGCCGGACGGCAAGAAGGTCGTCTACACCCCGTTCGCCCGCGACTTCCGCACCTGGAAGCGCTACCAGGGCGGCTGGGCCCAGGACCTGTGGATCTTCGACCCCGCCACCCGCGAGGCGAAAAACATCACAAACACCCCGCGCAACGAGCGCGATCCCATGTGGATCGGCGGCAAGATCTATTTCACTTCAGACCGCACCGGCACCCTCAACCTCTTCTCCTACGACGTGGCGGCCGGCTCCACGGCCCAGCTCACCCAGAGCAAGGATTGGGACGTCCGCTGGCCGGGCGCCGACGCCACGGGCCAGATCGTCTATGAGATGAACGGCGAGCTGAACGTCTTCGACACCCGCTCGGGAGCCTCGCGGCACCTCTCCATCCAGGTCCCCAGCGACCTGCTGGGCAGCCGGCCCTCGCAGATCCCGGTGGCCGACCGGATCGAGAGCGCCACCCTCTCTCCCAAGGGGGAGCGGGCCGTGTTCGTGGCCCGCGGCGACGTGTTCAACGCCCCCATCGAAAAGGGTGTGACGCGCAATCTCACCCGCACCTCGGGCGCGCACGACAGGGGAGCCCAATGGTCGCCCGACGGCAAGAAAATCGCTTACATTTCGGACGCGACGGGCGAGGAGGAACTTTATCTGATCGATGCCCTGGGCCAGGGCAAGCCCGAACAGATCACCACGGGCGGCAAGGCCAGGCGCTACGGCCCCGAGTGGTCGCCCGACAGCAAGAAGATCGCATTTTCGGACAAAGACCGCCGCCTCTACGTGGTCACCCTGGCGGACAAGAAGCTCGTCCAGGTCGCCCAGGACCGCCGCCAGGAGATCAGCGATTACCAATGGTCGCCCGGCGGCGGCTATCTGGCCTTCAGCATGACCGATCCCAACACCTTCCGTTCGATCTGGATCTGGAGCGCGGAGGATGGCAAGCTGAGCCGGATCACGGGCGAGGACTTCAACGAGCGCGAGCCCGTCTGGGATCCCAAAGGCAAATACCTTTATTACATCTCGGGCCGCGACTACGCCCCGCAGTTCGACGCCATTGACTTCAACTGGGCCCTGGACCGGAATGATGGGATTTACGCCCTCGCCCTGCGCAAGGACGTCGAAAACCCCTTCCCGCCCGAGGAAGACAAGGTGACGGTGGAGGAGGAGAAAAAGGACGAAAAGGCCGGAGACAAGAAGGACGAAAAGGATGAGGGAAAGAAGGACGAGAAAGAAGAAGCTCCCGTCAAATCCCTCAAAATCGATTTCGACGGCCTGGCCAGCCGCGTGGTCCGCGTTCCCGTGCCGTTCGACAACTACGCGGGCCTCAACGCCGCCGACGGGCGCCTGCTCTACATCAAGTTCCCGGCCAACAGCTTCGGGGATCCCGCCGTGCAACCGGCCCTCCAGGTCTTCACTTTCAAGGACCGCAAGGCCACGACCCTCACAGAGGGCGTGAACGGCTACTCCGTCTCCGCCAACGGCGAGAAGGTCCTGGTCCGCCAGCAGGGGCAGTCCAACGTCTACGACGCCAACGCGGGCGGCAAGGACTCCAAGAAGACCATCGACACCAGCGGCCTGGTGGTGGACCGCGTGCCCGCCGAGGAATGGGCGGAAATCTTCCACGAGTCCTGGCGGCGGTTCCGCGACTTCTTCTACGTCAAGAACATGCACGGCTATGATTGGGAAGCCCTGCGCAAGCAGTACGAGCCCTGGGTCGCCCACGTCGGCCACCGCTCGGACCTGAACTACGTGATCGGCGAGATGATCGCAGAGCTCAACATCTCTCATGCTTACATCGAAGGCGGCGACTTCACACCTCCGGCCCGGCCGCGCGTGGCCCTGCCCGGCGCCCGCTTCGAGCTCGACAAGAAAGCCGGCCGCTACAAGATCGCGAAGATCTTCAAGGGCCAGAACGAGGAAAACACCTACCGCTCACCACTCACCGAAGTGGGTGTAAACGTCAAAGAAGGGGATTACGTCCTCGCGATCGACAGCATCGATCTCGAAGCGAAAGACAACCCCTACCGCCTGCTCCGCCACAAGGCGAACCGGCCCGTGCGCTTCACCGTGAATTCCCGGCCCACCATGGAAGGATCGCGAGAGATCACGTTCCGGCCCATCGACACGGAGACGAACCTGGTCTATCTCGGTTGGATCACCGGCAACCGCGAACGCGTCGACAAGATGAGCAACGGAAAGATCGGCTACATCCACATTCCCGACATGGGCGGGGACGGCATGCGGGAGTTCATCAAGCAGTACTTCGGCCAGGTCCGCAAGGAGGGCTTGATCGTCGACGTGCGCAGCAACGGCGGCGGCTTCATCTCGCAGACGCTACTGGAGCGGCTGGCCCGCAAGCCGCTGTCGGTGGACTATGGCAGCTTCAGCGACGAGCCCACCCCTTACCCGCAGGTGGTCTTCAACGGCCATATGGCCTGCCTGATCGACCAGAACTCCGGCTCGGACGGCGACATCTTCCCCTACATGTTCCGCCAGAAGGGCATGGGGCCGCTGATCGGCGTCCGCACCTGGGGCGGCGTCGTGGGCATCTCCGGCCGCGGCCCGCTGATCGACGGCGGCCAGGTCTTCGTGCCCGAAGCCGGCTCCGTCTCCCTCGAAGGCGAATGGATCATCGAAGGCCACGGCGTCGATCCCGACATCGTAGTCCCCAACGACGTCCCCTCCGTCCTCGCCGGCCGCGATCCGCAGCTCGAAAGAGGCGTGGCCGAGGTGATGAAGAAAATCCAGTCTGATCCCAAGGCGTACCCGAAGCGCCCGGCGGACCCGGTGCGGACGGGGCAGCCGTAGCCGTCCTCCTTCCAAGGGCGGGGCTCGGCCCCGCCCATGCCCGTGGCACCAACGCCCGGACACTCGGCTTGAACTTGGAGCAACAAATGGCTATTCTAGCCAGATGAAGCGAGCTACCTTGACCGATACCAAGAACAACCTGAGCGCACTGGTGGACCAGGTGCAACATGGCGAGACGATCCTCATCCTGGACCGTGGGCGGCCGGTAGCCCGCCTGGAGTCTGTCGTGGGAGCCGAGGACGATCCCGAGGGGCGGCTGGCCCGCTTGGAGCGTCAGGGCCTTTTGCGCCGGGCCACGGCTCCACTCCCTCGTGAGCTCGTGGTGGCCAAGGCGCCGCAAGCCGTGGGCGCGAGCGCTCTGGAGGCCCTCCTCGCTGACCGCAGGGACGGCCGGTGAAGTTCTGGGACAGCTCGGCCCTGGTGCCCTTGCTGGTCGAGGAGGAGATGACGGCTCCGCTCCGCGATCTCTATCTCAGCGAGCCGGGGACGATTACCTGGTGGGGCACCTCGATCGAGTGCGCTTCGGCCCTCTCCCGGCTCGAACGGGAGAACAAGCTCTCAGCTCAGGAAGTAACCGACGCCCTCAAACGTATGGATGCCTTATCCCAACACTGGCATCGCATCGAGCCCGTTGACGCGGTTCTCGAGACCGCGCGGCGCCTGCTCCGGGTCCATCCTCTTCGTGCTGCTGATGCCTGCCAACTCGCCGCCGCCTTTCTCGCATCCGAGGGTAGGCCCTCGACGCTCGAGTTTGTCTGCCTTGATGATCGGCTTGTCACTGCAGCCCAGCGAGAGGGTTTCCTCGTGCGGGGAGTGGAACATTGATAAGACCCTCTCTGGGGTCACAATGGAAAAGCGCTATGTTCTCCTGAAGTTGTCACAACGTCTCCATACATCGCAATCCTGAAGGGCACGTTGTCGCGATGTCCCCGGATCTTGTTGCGGCTTCTCTTAACAGGCCCACTCCGTCACCTCATGTTGCGATGACTTCTGCCGGCAGAGCCCCGGCATCCCCGAAAATACTGGCTCCGTCCGCTTCTCCCGGCCAACGTCTCCAGAAGTAACGGCTCCGTACTCTTCCATCACAAGGAGATTGGGCGACGGAATCACGACTTCCCGGGAAGTAATCGCCCCTTCCGCTTCTCTAAACCGATTTCTCCAGAAGTTATCGCTCCGTCACCTTCTGCCGTGAGGGCTTCTGTCGGCGGGGTCATGATCTCCCGGGAGGTCGCCTCTCCATTCCCTTCCATCGCGAGGATCTCTGCCGACGGGACCACGACTTCCCAGGATGTTGCCGCTCCTTCCGGTTCTCGATACCGATTTCTCCAGAAGTCACCGCTCTGTCGCCCCATGCCGCGAGGACTTCCGCCGGAGGAGCCACGACCTCCCGGGAAGCGGCCCTTCCATCCGCTGATCTGCGGCAACGTCTTCTGAGATCGCGACGATGTCCGGGGAGGCGGTGGCGATCTTTCCCGGCATTGCGACAGTTTCTTCTTCCTGGCGCCCACGGCGACGGTCCGCGCTTCCCATCCGTATACCCCTCGTACCATGGACGGAACCATCACGGCCACGGGCTGGGATCTGTTGCGGGGGGCGGACGCCTTTCTGGCGGAGATCGCCGCCGGGCGGAACCTGCTGCGCCACTGGGTGCGACTGTGCCTGGGGATGACGGCCTGCTCGGCCTCCTATGGTGCCGTCCTCGGGTACTGGCATGGTCCGGAGCTCGCTCTTTATAGCGCCATCAAGCTGCCGCTCGTCCTCCTCCTCACCTCGGCGTTGACCGTGGCATTCGCCTGGATGGCGGCGGCCTTGGTGGGGTTGCCCTTGCGCTTCGGCCAGGTGGCCGTGCTCACGTTCCTGGCCCTCGCGGTGGCGAGCCTGCTGCTGGCCTCCCTGGCGCCTGTGGCGGGGTTCTTCACCCTCTGCGCACCTGTTCCCACAGCGGAGGAGCGGACCGCTCATAATCTCCTCTATCTCCTGCACACGGCCTTCGTGGGCGGCTGCGGTCTCGCGGGCACGGTGGCGCTGTGGAAAGCCATGAGGAAGCTCGACGCCCCTCTTCGCACGCTGCGGACGGTCTACATCCTCTGGATCCTGGCCTTCGCCCTGGTGGGAGGCGAGGTGGCCTGGGTCCTGCGACCGTTCATCGGCAGCGTCTACATGCCCGTCGAGCTCCTGCGATCGGACGCTCTCGACGGCAACGTTTATGAATTCATTTTCACCGACATTTTCCCCCACCTTTGGGGTTCTTGATCACGGGAGGAGCCCTGTATGGAAATGGAAGTCCTGCCGCCGTCGCCATCGATCCTGGAGCCCCGGTCTCCCGAGGGCCTCCTAGGAACGTTCAATGAGCTGTTGACCCATCCTCTCGGCCTGATCGAACGGGTGCGGAGCGGAGGGAACGCTTCTCCCGGGCGCCTGCTCGCCGGCTCCGCCGTCTGCTACATCCTCTACGGCGCGGCGGCGGGTTTCTTCCAGGGCGGCGACCAGATCCTGGTGACGGCGCTCAAGACGCCGCTCATCATCCTCTTCGCCCTGCTGCTCTGTCTGCCGAGCCTCTACGTCTTCTCCGCCGTGGCGGGGGCGGAGTGGAACCGCAGGACGTTCCTCGCGCTCGTGGCAGGGTTCGCGGGGACCCTGGCCCTGGTCCTCCTGGCCCTGCTACCCGTCAACTGGCTCTTTTCCGTGAGCAGCCGGCGCCTGGGCTCGGCCGTCTTCATCCACTTCGTCCTCTGGTTCCTCGCTCTGAGCCTGGCCTGGAGGTTCCTGGGTCAGTCGCTGCGGCAGATCGGCGCGAAAGGAGCGCTCGTCTTCTGGCTCTTCCTCTTCTGCATCGTCTCGCTGCAGACGACCACGTTCCTGCGCCCGGTCCTGGAAAGGAAATCCGGAGAGCCCCTCTTCGTCAGCGGCAAGAAGTCGTTCCTGAAGCACATGGGAGACATCTTCGACTGAGGGGAGGCACGGGAGCCGTACGCCCGTCAGTGCGTCTTCAGGAGCTCGACCGTGGGGGGCAGTCCCTCGTCCAGGCTCCGGGGGTGCC
The DNA here is from genome assembly GCA_963832495.1 of uncultured Acidobacteriota bacterium. Lineage (GTDB taxonomy): Bacteria > Acidobacteriota > Thermoanaerobaculia > Multivoradales > UBA5704 > DATARR01. The sequence continues at coordinate 1,336,566 of CAWHUF010000011.1, forward strand.
AGTCGAGCTCGGTCCGGGCGCGGGCGTCGTCGAAGGCCCAGTGGCGGCCGAGGCTGTTGAGCTGGTCGGAGGAGAAGGGAGGACGGAAGCCCCTCAGCCTGTAGTAGGGACGGGAGAGGCCGAGGGCCAGGCGCGCCGCTCCCACGGGGAGGTTGAGGCTCGGCGCCTTGACGCCTCCCAGGGCGCAGACGCGGTCCACCAGGCTCCGGAGCGTCGTGATGTCGCCCGTCATGAGGTAGCCGCGGCCCGGCGGGGCCTTCTCCATCACCTTGAGCATCCCCTCGACCAGGTCTTCGAGATAGATCCAGGCGGTCTTCCGGTCCGCGCCCACCAGGACGGGGAAGCGGCCCTTGAGGAAGCCGCGGAGGATGGCGTTGGCGCCTTCCTTCTTGCCCGGCGGGCCGTAGACCAGGCTGGGGAAGACGGTGTTGACCCGGAGGCCCTTCTTCGCCCACTCCTGGATGGCGAGCTCGCCCGAGTGCTTGGTGGCGCTGTAGAGCGTGGGGAAGGGCTGCTGGACGGGTGCCTCCTCCCCCACCACGGAGCCGTCCTGGGGGCTGCCGCCCCAGTAAGCCATGGAGGAGACGGAGAGGAAGCGCCCCACGCCGAGCTTGTAGGCCAGGGAGGCGACGTTCTCGCTCCCCTGGAGGTTGGCCGCCCGCATCCGCTCCGGCGGACCGGTGAGGTCCAGGTCGGCGGCGGCGTGGATCACCCAGTCGGCGCCGGACATCCCCTCCCGCAGGGAGACGCGGTCGGCCACATCGCCCACGAAGGTGGTAATTCCGAGGGTTCCGAGCTGCTTCAGGGTCTCCGCGTTGCTGGTGGCCCGCACCAGGGCGCGCACCTCGTGGCCGGACTCGACGAGCCGCCGCGCCAGGGAGCGGCCGATGTAGCCGGTGCCGCCGGTCAGAAAGATTCGCATGAGGAGTCGATTCGAGGAGGGGAGGAAATGGGAATCCCCCATATCCCTCCCTTGTTATAGATATCGGGACGGGGTTCGGGAGTTGAACCCGTCCCGGAGTCCATTACTCCGACAACCTTCTTCAGCTCCCTCTCCTCCCCCCGCGTCGGCTCCCTCCCCGATGCGGGGCTTTTTTGGGGGGTGGGCATCCGCTAAGCTGGATTGTATGAAGGCCATTGAAACAGACATCATCGTCAGCCGGGATGGCCGGGCCAGGATCGACCTGAATCTGTCCGCGGATGTGCCGCCGGGCCGGCACCGGGCTGTGGTCGTCCTCGACGAGCGGCCTGTCCTGGCAGAACCTCGGCGAGAAGACTCTTCTCTGGCTGACTTCCCGGTCCACGACCTCGGTCCATGGCCAGAGAAACTGTCCTTGCGACGGGCAGATCTCTACGGCGACGACGAACGGTAGGCAAAGCCGTCAGCCCTCCTCCCTTTCTTCCAGAGGGATTACCTGGATTACATCAGCGAAGCGGGTGAAATCCCCCGAGCTGTGGGTGAGCACGGCGGGGAACCCCGTTGACGAGCATCGTGGCCCTGATGTTGGCATCATGAACCTGGCTTGCCGCCGATCTCCCGTCCCTCGATCAGCTCCAGTAGCTTTTCTGTAGTGGCAGCGCCAGCTCTACGGGACTAATAGGGCTCCGGCTAGGGGCAGGGGGGAGGCCCAAAATAGTTATACCGGCAGCCGTACGTCGCGGGACCGTCCGCTACCCACATGGCGCCAGAAATATAGCAGTTGGGAACGCTGAATTCGCAAACGCCGTAGGGCCTGCAGAAGTCCTCGGCCTCGGGTAACGATTTCGCCCGATGTGCCGCCTGGGCCTCCGCGCAGGTCGCCGCCATCTCCCAGTACCAAGTGGTCGGATAGCCACCGTGGTCGCAGCAGACGAGGACCGCGTAGAGGGGTTTCGGTGTCGAGATCGCCAGGCTAAAGGTGAGGGCAGCCAACAGCACGGCACTCAGCAGGAGAGTCCGCTTCATTAGTTTCCTCCTTTCTCAAATAAAGTCTACCGCAATGGGACACTATGGATCTACCTCGGAAAGGCTATCTACTCCTCTCCGGGAGAGGAGGGAGAAAGGCATGATCAGCTTCTTGTCTCCCTCTTTCCCCTCTCTCTGGCAGGGCCCTGGCAGGGTGGGTGGAGGGAGGGGTGAGGGCCTACCCCCGCAAAAGCTGCCGCAAAACGTAATGCAGGATGCCGCCATGGCGGTAATACTGCACCTCCTGAGGCGTATCCAGCCGCACCCGGGCCTTGAATTCGGTCACCTTGCGGCCGCCCCCGCTATCACTCGTGGCGCGGACGGTGACCTCGCGGCCGTCCTTGAAGCCGTTCTCGACGCCCGCGGCGAGGCCGGTGATCTCGATCACCTCCTGGCCGGTCAGGCCCAGGCTGGCCACGGTGTCGCCGCCCGTGAGCCTCCAGAGGGGCGATGCCCATGCCGACCAGGTTGCTGCGGTGGATGCGCTCGAAGCTCTCCGCGATGACGGCGCGGACCCCCTGGAGGAGCGGTCCCTTGGCCGCCCAGTCGCGGGAGGAGCCGGTGCCGTACTCCTTGCCGGCAAGGACGATGGTGGGTACCCCTTCCTGCTTGTACTTCATGGCGGCGTCGTAGATGGAGAGCGGCTCGCCGTCCGGCAGGTGGACGGTGAAGCCCCCCTCGATCTCGGGGACCATCTTGTTGCGGATGCGGATGTTGGCGAAGGTGCCCCGCATCATGACCTCGTGGTTGCCGCGGCGGGCGCCGTAGGAGTTGAAGTCCTTGGGGGCCACACCATGATCGACGAGGTACTTGCCGGCGGGGCTGACCACCTTGATGGAACCGGCCGGCGAGATGTGGTCGGTGGTGATGCTGTCGGCAAAGACGGCGAGGACGCGCGCGCCCTGGACGTCCTGGACGGGCGCGGGCTCGGCCGGCATGTCCACGAAGTAGGGGGGCTGGCGGACGTAGGTCGAGTCCGGGTCCCAGGCGTAGGTGTCGCCCTCGGGCACGTCGAGGCTGTTCCAGCGCTCGTCGCCCGCGTAGACGTCCTTGTACTGCTCGCGGAACATCTCGGAGCGGAGGGCGCGCTGGATGGTCTCCTCGACTTCGAGGCGGGTCGGCCAGAGGTCCTTGAGGAAGACGGGCTGGCCGTCCTTGCCGGTGCCGATGGGCTCGGCCTGCCAGTCGATGTCGATCCGGCCGGCGAGGGCGTAGGCCACCACCAGCGGCGGCGAGGCGAGGTAGTTGGCCCGCACGTCGGAGTTGATGCGCCCCTCGAAGTTGCGGTTGCCCGAGAGCACGGCCACGGCTACCAGGTCTTTCTCTTCGATGGTCTTGGAGATGGCCGCGGGCAGGGGGCCGCTGTTGCCGATGCAGGTGGTGCAGCCGTAGCCCACGAGGTTGAACTTGAGGGCGTCGAGGTACGGGGTGAGGCCCGCCTCGCGGTAGTACTCGGTGACCACCTTGGAGCCGGGGGCGAGGCTGGTCTTGACCCAGGGCTTGGTGGACAGCCCCTTCTCGACCGCCTTCCTGGCCAGCAGGCCGGCGGCGATCATGACGGAGGGGTTCGAGGTGTTGGTGCAGCTCGTGATGGCGGCGATCACCACGGAGCCGTCGCGCAGCTCTCCGGCGGCCGCGTCCTCGACCGCCACTTCCGGCTCGGCAACCTCGGCGATAGCCAGGCCGGCCGCCGTACCGCCCATTGACTGGAGGCCGAAGGCCACGGGGCGTGCCTTGCCGGTGCGGCCCTGGGCGGTCATGGCCTCCAGCTCCTTCAAGAAAGAGGGCTTGACGTCCGAGAGGCGCACCCGGTCCTGGGGCCGCCGGGGACCGGCGAGGCTCGGCTCGACCTTCGAGAGGTCGAGCTCCAGGGTGTCCGAGTAGGCGGGCTCGGGGCTGTCGGCGGTATGGAAGAGACCCTGCGCCTTCATGTAGGCCTCGACCAGGGCCACCTGCCCGGGCGAGCGGCCGGAGAAGGTGAGGTAGTCGAGGGAGATCTGGTCCACGGGGAAGATGCCGCAGGTGGCGCCGTACTCGGGCGCCATGTTGCCGATGGTGGCGCGGTCCGCGAGCGGCAGGGTGGCGAGGCCCGGGCCGAAGAACTCGACGAACTTGCCCACGACGCCCTTCTTGCGGAGCATCTCGGTAACGGTGAGCACGAGGTCCGTGGCCGTGGAGCCTTCGGGGAGCGATCCCGAGAGGCGGAAGCCCACGACCTGGGGGATCAGCATGGAGACGGGCTGGCCCAGCATGGCCGCCTCGGCCTCGATGCCGCCCACGCCCCAGCCGAGCACGCCCAGGCCGTTGACCATGGTGGTGTGGGAGTCCGTGCCCACCAGGGTGTCGGGGTAGGCGTAGGGCTCACCCTTACCCCCTCCAATAAGATCTCCTTCCATGACGACCCGCGCCAGGTATTCGAGGTTGACCTGGTGGACGATGCCGGTGTCGGGCGGCACGACCTTGAAGTTGCTGAACGCCGTCTGGCCCCAGCGCAGGAAGGCGTAGCGCTCGCGGTTGCGCTCGAACTCGCGCTCGGCGTTGATCAGGAAGGCGGCGGCCGAGCCGTACTCGTCGACCTGGACCGAATGGTCGATCACCAGCTCGACGGGCTGGAGCGGGTTGATCTTCCTGGGATCGCCGCCCATGGCCACCATGGCGTCGCGCATGGCGGCGAGATCCACGACCGCGGGAACGCCCGTAAAGTCCTGAAGGAGGACACGGGCCGGCATGAAGGCGATCTCCCGCGAGGGGGTGGCCTTGGGATCCCAGCGGGCCAGGGCCTCGATCTCGTCCGCGGTGACCACGGAGCCGTCTTCGCGGCGCAGCAGGTTTTCGAGCAGGATGCGCAGGGCATAGGGCAGGCGGGAGACGTTCCAGCCCCGCTTCTCCAGGACTTCCAGCCGGGCCAGGCGGACCTCGCGGTCGCCCACCCGCAGGGTCGAGCGGCTTCCAAAGCTATCTCTCATGGGACTTTCTCCTCGGATCTTTCAAACGGCGGCAGCGGGGGAGGGAGGCGTGCGCCCCGCGGACCCCGCGATTGCCGCAAAGATATCAGCTCGCCCGGATTTCTCCCAGAGGCCGGATTTCTCCAGAGGAGACTCAGCCGGGGTAAGATGGCGCCATGTCCGTGAGCGGCTCCGATCTCGTGACTCCCGTGATGTTGATGGCCATGCCCCAGGTTCTGGACCCGTTCTTTCACCGGAGCGTGGTGCTGCTCCTCCATCACGAGGACGAGGGGAGCTTCGGCTTCATCGTCAACCGGCCCACGGGCATCAAGGTGGCCGAGATCCTCAAGGGGATGGACGTGGGCTGGGAGGGTGGCGAGGAGGCGGTGGCCTATTTCGGCGGACCGGTGCAGCCGCAGCTCGGCACGGTGCTCTTCTCTCCCGTGCTCCAGGAGAGCAGCCCCGAGGACACGGCCACCGAGATCGCCCCCGGGCTGGCGCTGACGCAGCATATCGGCGATCTCTCCCGTCTGGCCGAGTCGCCTCCCGACCAGTTCCGCCTGCTGCTGGGCTATGCCGGCTGGGGCGAGGGGCAGCTCATGGAGGAGATCCTCCGCAACGACTGGCTCACGGCGCCCGTTTCGAGCGACCTGATCTTCGCGCCCAACCCCGACCGCGTCTGGGACGCGGCTCTGCGGTCCGTGGGGATCGACCCTGCCGCCCTCCCTTCCTGGATACCGGGGGGCGGCAACGACGAAGACTCGGCGAACTGATTTCTGATCTCATGATTTGAGCTGATCTCGACTGATCTCATGAAGACGGAGCACCACCGGTCGGCCGGCGGCCTGGTTGTGGAAGGTTGCCGGATCCTTTTGATCTCGACCCAGGAGGGCCGCCGCTGGCAGCTCCCCAAGGGGCACATCGAGAAGGGCGAGACGCCCGAGCAGGCGGCCCTGCGCGAGGTGCGGGAGGAGACGGGCGTCACGGGCCGGGTGGTGGCCCCTCTCTCCGGGGTGGAGTACTGGTTCGTGGAGAAGGGGAGCCGCCGGGTGCACAAGCGGGTCGACTACTTCCTCCTCGCCTACGTGAGCGGCGACGCCGCGGACTTCGACACCCGGGAGGTCTCGGGGGCGGAGTGGTTCTCCTGGGACGAGGGGATCGCCAAGATGAGCTTCGAGAACGAGCGCAAGGTGGTGCTCCAGGCCCGCGAGATCGCCGAGGCAGGCTCTCAGGCAGCCGGTCCCCGGATCGCCCGTACCCAAGCGGACGACCAGGCGGGATAAGATCCCTGTCCGGAAGGGAGGGTCCTCTCGATGGTTCGAGCGCTGCTCCAGATCTTGCTCAACGGGGTCGCCGTGCTGATCGCGGCCTATCTCGTGCCGGGCATCACCTATACCGGGAGCCTCGCCTACCTGCTGCTGGTGGGGCTCGTGATCGGCCTGATCAACCTGCTGGTCAAGCCCCTGGTGACCCTGCTGTCCCTGCCGCTGATCGTGGTCACCCTGGGGCTCTTCTATCTCGTGATCAACGGCCTGATGCTCTGGCTGGCGGCCACGGTGCTCGACGGGCTCGACGTCCAGGGGTGTGTTCCCGCCATCCTGGGCGGCCTCGTCATCGCCCTCGTCAACTGGCTGGTGCGGGCCTTCACCTCGGAGTCATGATGAAGCCTCGGATGGCCAGCACGGCCCCCAGGCCAGTCCTTCGGACCGGCATCACCCCGGCCCAGGCGCGGCGGGAGTCCGGCAAGGCGCGGAAGGCGCGCGCGGCGGAGATCCTGGCGCGGCTGGAGATGCGGTACCCGGGCACCCGGCTCGCCCTCGACTTCGAGACCCCCCTCCAGCTCCTGGTGGCCACCGTCCTGGCCGCCCAGTGCACGGACAAGAAGATCAACGAGGTGACACCGGCCCTGTTCCTGCGCTACCCCACGGCCCGCGACTACGCCGAGGCGGATCTGGCCGAGCTGGAGGAGATGGTTCGCCAGACGGGCTTCTACCGCAACAAGGCCCGCGCCGTGAAGAACCTCGGGATCGCCCTGGTTACGGAGCACGAGGGGAACGTGCCGGCGCGGATGGAGGCCCTGACCGCGCTGCCCGGGGTGGGCCGCAAGACGGCCAACGTGGTGCTGGGCACCGCCTTCGGCCTCCAGGAGGGAATCGTGGTGGACACCCACGTCCAGCGCCTCTCCCACCGGCTCGGGCTGACGGAGGAGACCGATCCCGAGAAGATCGAGCGGGACCTGCTCCCCCTGATCCCGCGCGAGAGCTGGACGCGTTTCGGCCACCTGATGCAGGACCACGGCCGGGCGATCTGCAAGGCGCGCAAGCCCGAATGCGCCCTCTGCTCCGTGGCCGAGCTGTGCCCTTCGGCGGAGGTATGAGAGAAACCTATGGGGGCTGAAAGAACCGCCCGAATCGCCGTCGTCACCGGCGCCTCGTCAGGCATCGGCGCCGCCACGGCCCACGCCCTGGCCCAGGCCGGGTTCCGGATCTACCTGGGCGCCCGGCGGCAGGACCGCCTGCGGGAGGTGGCCGGGCCGATCGGCGCGACGGCCCTGCCACTCGACGTGACAGACCTGGAAAGCATCGAGGCCTTCGCCGCGCAGCTTCCCTCCCAGGTCCACCTGCTGGTCAACAACGCTGGCGGAGCCCTGGGGGTGGACCGCGTCGAGACCGCCCGCGACGAGGACTGGCAGCGCATGTGGGAGACCAACGTCCTGGGTGTGATGCGGGTGACGCGGGCCCTGCTGCCGGCCCTGCGGGCCTCGGGCGACGGGCACGTCGTGAACGTCGGCTCCATCGCCGGCTTCGAGACCTACGCGGGCGGCGCCGGGTACACGGGGAGCAAGCACGCCCTGCGGGCACTGACACGCACGTTGCGCCTGGAGCTGCTGGGTGAGCCCATCCGGGTGACCGAGGTGGCGCCGGGGCTGGTGGAGACGGAGTTCTCCCTGGTGCGGTTCGCCGGAGATGCCGAGCGGGCGAAGGCGGTCTATCGCGGGCTCGATCCCCTGACTCCCGAGGACATCGCCGACTGCATCGTCTGGGCGGCCACCCGCCCGTCCCACGTCAACATCGACGAGATCGTCGTCCGTCCGCGCGACCAGGCGACGGCCACCCAGGTCCACCGCCGGCCTTGAAGCTACGCCTGTTCCCGCTGACAGCGCTCCCGCTCCTGCTGCTCGCGGCGGGTTGTTCCGGAAAGAACCTCTCGGCGCCCGAGCTGTACGGGCGCCACTGCGCCCGCTGCCATGGCGACCGGGGCCAGGGGGTGCCGCGCGGGCTCAAGCTCTACCCCAGGCTCGACCTCCTCACCTCTCCCATGGTGCGGCAGGGCGACCGCGCGGCCGTGCGGCAGCGCATCGCCGAGGGCCACGGCCGCATGCCCGCCTTCAAGCGCCGGCTCACCCCGGAGGAAATCGAGAGGTTGGTCGACTTCACTCTTCAGCTCAGCCAGAAGGAGAACCCCTGACATGGACCCCCAACGCCTGAAAGACGCCTACCAGAAGCTCCAGAGCCTCGACGAACGCATGACCCACAAGATCCGTCCGCGCTCGGGAGGCACCCTCGTCCGGCCCAGCCAGGAGCAGCTCGAGCAGTCGCTGCGCGAGCTGGCCAGCTACACCGTGGAGCTCAAGGAGGTCGTCCAGGAGCTTTTCCTGTCGATCGCCTCGAAGCCCAGCGGCCCGGCGCCTGGAGGAGCATGATTCTGTAGCGTGTTTCGGAAATATCAAGATCCGTCTGGTGCCCGCATTCTGACTTGACAGGTCATTTTCGCCGACCTATACTGTCTTTATGCGAACCATGGGAATTGCCGAGCTGAAGGCGTTGCTTTCCGAAACTCTGGCGCGGGTGAAGGCGGGAGAAGAAGTGATCGTTACCGAGCACAGCCGGCCCATCGCACGGCTCGTGCCCCTGTCCGCGGCCGCGCCCGCGGCGGCCACCCAGGAGCTGGTGCGGGCGGGCTTGGTGAAGGCGCCGGAGAAAACCCTGGACGAGTCGTTCTGGAAGCTCCCCCGGGCGCGCTGGATCGATCCACCCCGGCGGGATCTCGACAGGACCGAGGAGTGGGAGCTGCGGGAGGCGGTCTGAGGTTCTGGGACAGCTCCGCCCTGCTCGCCGTGGCGGTGCTGGAGCCGGCGTCGGGGAAGCTGGAGACCCTCCTGCGCCGCGATCCCGAGGTGGCGCTCTGGTGGGGAGCGCCCCTCGAATGCTCCAGCGCCCTCTTCGACGCCCAGCGCCGGGAGAGGATCTCCGAGACGGACCTGTTCAAGGCCCGCTCGGTCCTCGAGCACCTGCGGGCCCGCGCCTTCGAGATCCAGCCCGGCGAGGAGGTGCGCGCCCGGGCTCTGCGCGTCCTCTCCCTCCACAAGCTGCGGGTGCCGGCGGCCTGGGAGCTGGCCGCCGCCCTGATCTGGTGCCGGGAACGCACCCAGAGGGCGGACTTCGTTTCCGTGGACGGGCCGTTGCGCCTGGCGGCCACACTCGAAGGGTTCCGCGTCTTCCCCTACGCCGACGAGGTCCACGAGCCGGACCCGGATCTCTGATTCCCGAGTCCCGGCGAAGGCTGGTATACCCTCCTTCGCCATGTCCGTTCCCCTTCCGATCGATGAGGTCCTGCCCGAGCTGATCGCCGCCCTGGGAAGCGGGCCTTCGGCCGTGCTCATCGCGCCCACGGGTGCGGGCAAGACGACCCGCGTGCCACCGGCCCTGCTCGCGGCGGGGATCGGCGGCGGCCGGCGGATCGTCATGTTGGAGCCGCGGCGGATCGCGGCCCGGGCCGCCGCCCGGCGCATGGTGGAGGAGAACGGTTGGACGCTGGGCGAGGAAGTCGGCTATCAGGTCCGCTTCGAGCGGCGGGCCGGGCCGGCGACGAAGATCCTCGTGGTCACCGAGGGCATCCTCGTCCAGATGCTCCAGGCCGATCCGTTCCTGGAAGAGGCGGGCGCCGTGATCTTCGACGAGATCCACGAGCGGAGCCTCCAGACCGACCTCTCCCTCGCCATGGCCCGGCGGGTTCAGCGGGAGGTGCGGCCCGATCTCGTGCTCCTCGCCATGTCCGCCACCCTGGACCCCGGCCCGGTCTCGGCCTTCCTGGGCGGCTGCCCCACGGTCGAGAGCCGGGGACGGCTGTACCCGGTGGAGATCCTTCATATTGATCGCCTCGACGAACGGCCTCTGCCCGCCCAGATCGCCACGAGCATGCGCCGGGTGCTCGACGGGACGCCGGGGGACGTGCTGGTCTTCCTGCCCGGTGTGGCGGAGATCCAGCGGAGCGCCGAGGCCCTGGCCGGTCTCGCCGCGGAGCGGAATCTGGCCGTGCTCCCCCTCTACGGCGACCTCCCGGCCGAGAGCCAGGACGCGGTGCTGTGCCCTCTCCAAAGGCGCAAAGTCGTGCTGGCCACCAACGTGGCGGAAACTTCGATCACCATCGACGGCGTCACGGCCGTGGTGGACTCGGGGCTCGTGCGCCGGCTGCGTTTCGATCCCTCGACGGGGCTCGACCGCCTGGAGCTGGGCAAGGTGAGCCGCGCCTCGGCGGACCAGCGGGCCGGCCGCGCCGGACGGCAGGCGCCGGGTGTATGCCTGAGGCTCTGGCCCGCGTACGAGAACCCGGCCCTGCCCGAACGCGAGACTCCCGAGATCGCCCGCGTGGACCTCGCCGGACCCGCCCTCCAGCTCCTCGCCTGGGGCGAGCCCGACCTCGAAGCCTTCGACTGGTTCGAGCGGCCGGACCCGAAGCCCCTCGCCGCCGCCTCGCTCCTGCTGCGCCGGCTCGGAGCGGTGGACGGCCGGCCGGGCCATGGCGTCACCCCGCTGGGCGCCGCCATGGCCCGCCTACCCGTCCACCCCCGGCTCGCCCGCCTGCTGATCGAAGGGCACCGCGCCGGCCGCACCCGGGAGGCCGCTTTGTTGGCCGCTCTCCTCTCCGAGCGCGACCCTTTTCCCAGGGGAATACGAGGTGCCGGCCCCCGCCGTGCCTCGCGCTCCGACCTCCTCGACCGGCTGGACGCCCTGGAGACGTTCGAGAAGCGGGGCGTTCCCGATTTCGATCTGAACGCCGGCGCCGCCCGGTTCGTCCTGCGCGCCCGGGACCAACTCGCCGATCTGGCCCGGAGGGATCTGGGGAAGGCGGGAGAGAGGACGGAGGGAGACGAGCCCCTCCTCCGTGCCCTGCTCGCTGCCTATCCGGACCGCCTCGCCCGCCGGCGCGAGCCTCGGAGCCCCCGGGGCGTGATGGTGGGGGGCCGGGGCGTGCGGCTGGCCGAGGAGAGCGCTGTGCTTGAAGCGGACCTCTTCCTCTGCGTGGATCTGGACGCCGGCCGCTCCGGCCTCCTCTCCGAGGCCCTGGTGCGGAAGGCCTCGGAGGTAGAAGCGGATTGGCTCCCCTCCCACCTCCTGAGCACCTCGGTCGAGCTGGAATTCGACGCCCAGAGAGAACGGGTAGCCGCGTGGAAGCGCACCCGCTACGAGGACCTCGTCATCGCCGAGGCCGAGATCCCGCCTCCGGACGCGGACGAAACGGCGCGGGTCCTCGTTGAGGCCGCCGCAGGCCAGCTCAGCCGGGCTCTCCCCCTGGACGATCCGGAGGTCGCCTCCTTCCTGTCCCGCGTCCGCTGCCTCGCGGAGTGGCGCCCGGAGTTGGGATTGCCCAGCTTCGGAGAATCCGAGCTGCGCGACCTCCTTCCCGCCTTGGTGGCCGGCCGCAAATCGTTCGCCGAGCTGCGGCGCGCTCCCCTGCTGGACTTCCTCCAGAGCGCCCTCTCCTACGAGCAGCTCGAAGCCGTCCGCCGCGAGGCTCCGGAGCGGCTGGAGGTGCCGAGCGGCAGCCACATCAAGCTCCTCTACGAGCCGGGCAAGCCGCCGGTGCTGGCCGCCCGCATCCAGGAGCTGTTCGGCCTGGCCGAGACGCCCCGGGTGGCCGCCGGGCGCGTGCCCGTCCTCCTCCATCTCCTGGCGCCCAACGGCCGGCCCCAACAGGTGACCCACGACCTGCGGAGCTTCTGGGAGAACACCTACCCGCAGGTCCGGAAGGAGCTTCAGGGGCGCTACCCCAGGCACTCCTGGCCCCAGGACCCCTGGAACGCCACGCCGGAGCGGCGGCCCCGGCGGCCTAGGAGCTGAGACGCTCCGGACGCGGGACGAATACCGCCGCACCCGCCGCCAGCCCCAGCGCCGCGATTCCCAGACCCCAGAGGAAGGACGGTGGACGGTAGGGCCGAGAGGCCTGCGGGAGCGCGCCGGGCACCTCCCAGACGGTGCCGTCCGGGCCGGCGTAGACCCGCGCCAGGGGCGGTGGGAGCGCGGCGTCCGGAGCGGCCAGCAGGTAGCGCACGCCGATCCGGGCATAGAGCGGATGCCCCGGCCTGCCGAATTCCGGTTGCTCGCCATGCCAGGCCACGGTGACCGGTGCCGTGGCCTCCACCCAGGCCTGGGGCGCCATGGGGTTGTAGATCCGCGCGTCCGTCAGCCCATAGAGCGAGGCGAGGTTGGGAGGGAACGCCTGTCCCAGCGCCGCCATCCGGTACCCCGGCTCCCCCGGCGGAAGCTTCTCCTGGAGGAAGCGGATGGGGCCGGTGGCGGGGAAGGCCAGCCGGCGTGGCATGGGCGGGTTCGCGGGTCCATGGATCCTCAGCAACTCGGCCGCCACAGCCGCCGCCACCACGGCCACCGCGAACGACCGGCCGCGCCGCTGCCAGGAGGCCGCAACGAGGAGCAGAAGGGTGGCGGCTCCCAGGAAGCGGAGCTGCCAGCGCAGCCAGCCGAAGCGGAACACCGCCATCCGTTCCGGGTCCGCGGGATCGGGATGGGCCACGTAGCCCCAGGCAATCACCAGCCCAAGACCCACGGCGGCGATCAGCAATGGCCAGCGGCGGACCTCTCCTGAACGGAACCGCTCCAGGGTGCAGGCCCCGAGATAGGCGAGGCAGAGCGACAGCGGGAGGAGAAGGCGACGGCTCCCCAGGACTATGCCGCCGGGGAGGGGGGCGAGCAGCAGGAGGCAGAGGGCGGCGATGACGAGGGCAAGGTTCTCTTGAGGAAATCGCCGCCTCGCTCCCAGACTCAGGAGGGCGGCCAGCAGTGTGGCCGTGCCCACGAAGCCGCTGGCGTCCTCGTTGGTGTTGGAGAGGCCCCAGTAGTGGATGAAACGGCTGTTGCCGTAGGCGTTGGGGGCGACGATGGGGAGCCAGTGGCGGGCCAGGCTTTCCCCCTCCCGGACCCTCACCCCCTGGCCCCCTCTCCCGCCCCCTCCCTCCCTCCCCCACCGGGAGAGGGGGAAAGAGGTGCTGGATTGTGCGGCTCGCATCGTTTTGGGAAGGTACTCGGCGGCTGGCAGCAGGGCGGGGGCTGCGATTGCGCCGGCCACCACAAAGGCGAGTCCCGCTTGGACCAGCAGAGGCCTCCTACTTCCTCTCGGCCGTCGCCTTACCTTGTCCACCAAAAAGAGGAGAACCAGGACGAGGGCGTAGAGGATCGTCTCCGGGTGTCCCGCGAGGATCAGGACAAGGACGCTTAGGGCAAGGAGCAGGCCGTTCCGGCGCCCTCCGATCTCGTCGCAGCGGGACACGCCATAGAGCACGAGGGGCAGGAGGGCCGCGGTGTTGGCAATAGGCCAGCCCAGCCAGAGCAGCAGGAAACCTCCGAGCCCGTAGGAGAGCGAGCCGGCGAGGGCGGGCGCCAGGGAGAGGCCCTGGCGCCGCAGCCAGAGGAAGCCGAAGACCAGGGCCACGAGCACCCGCAGGGCGGCCGTCACTCCGGCGGCCTGGATCAGCGGCAGGGACGCGCCGAGGAGCGCGAGCGGCTGGAACGCCTGGGCCTGGGGATCGGCCAGGAGCGGCATGCCGGGGCCTGCCTTCTCGTTCCACAAAGGCCAGCGGCCGTCCGCCCAGGCCGCTCGCACGGCGGCGAGCGAGGGGGTGACGAGCTGGATCAGGTCGCCTTGCAGGAAGTTGCCGTGCGGCTCGATCGGCGGGAGGTTCTGGAAGGGTACCGCGCCCCGGAGGCCGTCGAGCGGCAGGAGCACCTTGCCGCCGAAGAGGACGGGGCCGAAGAGGATCAGGAGCACGGCCGCGAACACGGCGAGCACCCGCCACGGCACCGGATCAAACCACCTCCGGAGCGCCACGGCGAGACACGCCCCCAGCAGCCCGGCCCAGAGGCCGGGAAGGAGGTCCATGGGACTCCAGTCGGCCATTGCCGGCATGGCCCGGCAGTCTAGCAAGAGGGGTGATAGATTTTCCCTCTCTTATGTTCCGGGTCGCCTACCAGATCTTCCGCTACCGCGGGCTCCTCGCGACCCTGACCTCCCGGGAGCTCAAGGCGCGCTACCGCGGCTCGGTGCTCGGCTTCTTCTGGTCGCTCGCCAACCCGCTGATGCTGCTCGCGGTCTACACATTCGTCTTCAGCGTCGTCTTCAAGCCGGACACCCGCGGCAGCATGAGCCCCTACGCCCTGTTCCTGGTGAGCGGCCTCTTCCCCTGGGTCTGGGTGTCGGCCTCGGCCCTTGAAGGCTCGATGTCCCTCCTCGCCAACTCGGGGCTCATCCGCAAGGCCGTGTTCCCGGCCGAGCTGCTGCCCATGGTGTCGGTGCTCCAGAACCTGTTCCACCTGCTGTTCGCGCTGCCCATCGTCATCGTGGCGCTGGTGGCGGGCCGGCTGCTCGGCTATCCGGTGGGAGGCATGGCCGTCTTCACTCTACCGGCGATCCTGCTGCTCCACCTGCCCATGGTCTCGGGGCTGGCTCTCGGCGCGTCGGCCCTCACGGTCCATTTCAAGGACGTGCGGGACCTGCTGGCGAACTTCCTCACACTGATGTTCTTCCTGACGCCCATCCTCTACTCGCTCGACACGATCCGGCACCTCGCCCCGGTGTGGTGGGCCGTGCGGCTCAACCCCTTCACCCCGTTCACCCTGGCCTACCAGGACGTGCTCTTCCGCGGCCGGTTCCCCGAGCCCACTCTCTGGGTGCAGATGGCCCTGGTGAGTCTCGTCGCCTGGGTGCTCGGGGCGGGGCTGTTCGACCGGCTGCGGGAAACCCTGGTGGAGGCGGCATGATCGCGGATCCTAAGGATCCCAACGCGGTCCCGGAGCCCGCCGCTCCCGCCAACCCCGCTGTTGACGCCATCCGGGTCGAGCACGTCTCCAAGCTCTACCGCCGGACCCTGCCGGGCGACCGGCTGCGGACGCTCAAGAGCGCTCTCGTGGGCCGCAGCCTGACCCGAGGGTTGAAGCCCGAGGAGGCCATCGCCGCCCTGGAGGACGTGGACTTCTCCGTGGCCAGGGGCGAGGCCTTCGGCATCATCGGCGGCAACGGCTCGGGCAAGTCCACCCTGCTCAAGCTGGTGGCCGGCATGCTCAAGCCCACGTCCGGCCGCATCACCGTGGCCGGCCGCGTGGCCGCCCTGATCGAGCTGGGCGCGGGCTTCCACCCCGAGATTTCGGGGCGGGAGAACGTCTTCATCAACGGCGCCGTGCTGGGCCTGACCCGCAAGCAGATCGAGCGCCGGTACGCCGAAATCGTGGAGTTCTCCGGCCTCGGCGACTTCATGGAGGAGCCGGTCAAGAACTACTCCTCCGGCATGTACGTGCGCCTGGGCTTCGCCGTGGCGGTCCACACGGACCCCGACGTCCTGCTGGTCGACGAGGTGCTGGCCGTGGGCGACGAGGCCTTTGCCCACCGCTGCCTGCGCCGCATCGAGGAGTTCCTCGCGGAGGGCAAGACGCTCCTCCTCGTCAGCCATTCGCTCGACCTGGTGGAGGGCGTGTGCGACCGCGTGCTCTGGGTGGAGAACGGCCACCAGCGGCTGGTGGGCGAGCCCCGGCGGGTGATCGACGCCTACCGCCAGGAGGTGGCCGAGAAGGAAGGCGAGGAGCACCGCGTGGCCAAGGAGGAGCGCGAGCAGGCGGGCGAGGAGGTCTCGGAAGAGCTGCGCTGGGGATCACGGGAGGCCGAGATCACCTCGATCCGCATGCTCGCGGGAAATGAGGAGCGCTACCACTTCGAGACCGGCGAGGACCTGGTCTTCGAGATCCGCGCCCGGGCCGACCAGCCGATCGAGGACTTCGTCTTCGGCGTCGCCGTCTCCACTCCCCGCGGGTTCGAGGTCTGGGGCACCAACACCGACCTCGAAGGCTACGCCGCCGGCCGCTTCGAGGGCGAGGCCACCGTGCGCCTCGCCTGCCCCGCCATGCGCTTCGCCCCCGGCGAGTACGTGGTGGACGTGGCCGTGCATTCCAAGGAGGGCGCTCCCTACGACTACCAGCGCCGGGCCATCTCCTTCACGGTGAAAGCCCCGATCGGCACCGGGGGGGTCGGCGTCTACTTCCCCGAGCACCGTTGGGAGACCGAAGGGGGAGTGGAATGGACCTCCACGGCCTTGCCCGAAGAATGACGGCGGCAGCCCTGGCCGCCGTGGATCCGGAGCGCCTGGTGCGCGAAGAGCTGGACCGCCGCCGGGACCGCGGGGACCCGGTCGCGTCGCTCGCCCTGGGCAAGGCCGCGTCGGCGCTGGCCCGCGGAGCCCGCGAAGCGCTGGCCCTCAGGACGCCCCGGCTGCTCATCCGCCCTCAGCGCTCGCCAGCTCTCCTCGATCCCGGATGGGAGCAGAAGGCGGGCGGCCATCCGCTGCCCGACCGCCAGAGCATCGCCGCGGGCGAACGGCTGGAACGCTGGCTCGGCGAGATTGCGCCCAGGCCCCTCCTGGCCCTGATCTCCGGTGGTGCCTCGGCCTGCGTAGAGCTTCCTTCTCCAGGCCTCACGCTTGACGATCTGAGGGCCACTCAGCGCGCCCTGCTCGCCTCGGGGCTCCCCATCCAGACGGTCAATGCCGTGCGCAAGCACCTCTCACGCCTCAAGGGCGGCGGTGCTTTGCGGGCTCTCTGCGCCAGGGGGAACCGTCTCCCTCGCGTCCTCGCCCTGCTCCTCTCCGACGTGCCGGGAGACGATCCCTCCGCCGTCGCCTCCGGTCCGTTCGCGGCCGATCCCACGACCTTCGCCGAGGCCCTGGCCGCCCTTGAGGGGATCCAGGGGTTGTCCGTGCCGGAGAGCGTCCGCCGTCATCTGGCGGCTGGCGCGCGAGGGGAGATCCCCGAGACCCTGAAGCCCGGAGATCCCTTCCTCGAAGGCGTCGAGACCGTGATCCTGGGAAGCGTGAAGACCGCCGTGGCCGCCGCCGTGGCCGTGGCGCGCCGCCACGGGCTCCAGGCCGCCGAGGGCGATCTCGAAGGCGAGGCCGCCCGGGCCGGCCGCGATCTCGTGGCCCGGGGCCGGGAGTTGGGGACGGCCCTGGTCCTGGGCGGCGAGACCACCGTCACGCTGTCCGGCCCCACGGGGAGCGGCGGCCGCAACCAGGAGCTCGCCCTGGCCGCGGCCCGCGAGCTCGCGGGCGGTCCCGCTCCCGCTCCCGCTGTCAACGAGCTCGTCTTCACCCTGGCGACCGACGGCGAGGACGGCCCCACCCGGTTCGCTGGAGCCACGGTGGATGGCACGACCTGGGAAGCCATCCGGCGGGCGGGGATCGACCCCGAAGCCGCCCTTTCGCGCCACGACTCGCGGACGGCCCTGGCCGCCGTGCCCGGAGCGCTCCTGGAAACCGGTCCCACCGGCACCAACGCCGGCGACCTCGCGGTCTATCTCCGGACGGTGTCCTCCGGCGCCCAACCTCCGGCACTCCATTTGGGGTAGCATCGCTCCAACCACGAACAGGGAGATCCTCATGGACGAGCCCGAAGCGGGCCTCAACGTCAAGATCAGCGACGACGAGCTCAAAGGCCGCTACTCCAACCTTCTCCGCATCACTCACACGCGCGAGGAGTTCATCCTGGACTTCATCAACCTGGCTCCTCCGCAGGGCGTCGTCACCGCCCGCATCATCACCAGCCCGGGCCATCTGAAGCGCATCATCCGCGCCCTGAGCGCGAACATGGAGCGGTACGAGAAGACCTACGGCTCGATCCAGGAAGCTGCGGACCCGACGGGAGCCGACGACGTGAACTGATCCGGGACCTCCGCCCCGGACGACAGCAGGCCCTACCTCGGAAGGAGGCGGCCGATCGAAATGGTTGGAGGAAAGCGCGCGCGCTGGCGGTTCGCCGCCGATCTGCTCCTGCTCGCCGGGCTCGCCCTGGCCTGCCGGTCAACCCCGGTACGCGTGGCGAGCCCAGGCGGCCTGGGCCTCGACGAAGGCCCCACCCGCTGGCTCATGCTGCCCGACGAGCAACGCAAGTTCCGGCGCATCGAGACCACCCGCGAGGCGGTCGACTTCATCGAGGCCTTCTGGCGCCGCCGCGACCCGGACCCCAACGTCCCCGGCAACGAGTTCTCGAAGATCTTCTACGAACGGGTCGAGGCCGCCGACCGCCTCTATGCCGAGGGCGGCACCCGCGGCAGCCTGACCGACCGCGGCCGGGCGCTGATCCTCCTGGGGCCGCCGCCGATCCTGCGGTACAGCCAGAAGAGGGTCCCGGCCTGGGACCCGGGGAAGCCGGGAGCTCCCTCGGCCGTCCAGACCCGCACCCTCTCGCTGGAGTCCTGGGTCTATCCCGTCCCCGATCTGGAGCCGGTCCTCCGGCGATACGTCGAGGAGGAGGAGCCCGGTCCGGAGATCGTCCTCGTCTTCACCGTCGATCCCCGGCACACGTACCTCCTCGAAGGCGAAAAGTTCCTGGAGATGGCCATGCGGGCCGCCGTGCACGAAGGCGGAGATCCGAAATGACCGTTCAGACCCGGCGATGTACCCGGCGGCGCCAGAGGAGCGGATTGATCTGGGGAAGGGGGGAGGTAGACGGGCTGAGTTGACAAACCTCGATTCGGGCCGACAATGGGACCCTGAGGAGGACAGCCCATGAAGATGAGAGTCACAGAGCAGGGCGTTACCATACCGAGACAGATGCTTGAAGGTGTTCAGGAGGTGGAGGTCCGCCAGGATGGGGATCGGGTGATCTTGATCCCTCTCCAAGAGGAAGATCCCATCTGGGGGCTGGGAAGCAATCCGGTCACCTGTGGTGCTCCAGACGCTTCGACCCAGCATGACCGCTACCTCTACGATCCTACTGAATGAGCAAACTTTTTCCTGATACTCCCAAACGCTCCCAATAGCGTCCTGTCCGGACGCGGCCCCTACTCCTGATTCTCCTGCGTCGAAAGCGCCAGGGGCGCCTCGCTCAGCTCCAGGAGGCGGCTCCACATCTCGGGCGTCACCGGCATGAAGGTCAGGTCCGGGTTGCTGATCAAATCGAGGTCCTGGAAGCTCGGGCAGGTTCTCGATCTCCGCCAGGGGCACCGGGCTCTCCAGGCGCCTCTCGGGGGCGATGTCCAGGACCCACTCGTCCTCGCTGCTTCCCTGGGGGTCGGGATAGGGGTCGGAGGTGACGCGCGCGATGCCCACGATGGCCATCTCGGTGCCGCCATGGAAGAAGAGCACCTCCTCGTCGCTGTCCACATCCCGCAGGTGCTTGAGCGAGGCGTAATCCTTGACCCGGTTCCACACCGCCGCGGTGTTGCGCTCCAGGTCGGAGTAGCTGTAATCGTCCGGATCGGCGACCAGGAGCCAGTAGTTGATCCCGGACTGGTAAGGCGTCACTCGTTGAGCCATCGGTCGTTCCTCCCGGTATGGCCCTGATGCGAGCGGTGTGCCATCCTAGGCGCGCCCATCCCAGGCGGATGGACCGAAAGGAGAAGCCATGCGCCTCATGATGATCTGTCTGGCAGCCCTGGCAGTCCTGGCGACATTGGCCTGCCGGGCTTCGGACTCCACGGACACCCCGGATGCCAACAATGCCAAGGCTCCCGAGACAGCCTCCGGGAAGGAGCTCAAGATCGTGCCTGACATCGAGAAGCGCGTCGCCCAGTTCGCCCCCGTCCCTCTCTCGGCGGACACTGCAGCTCTCACCGCCGAAGACCGCCAGGTGCTCGACAAGCTGGTCGAGGCCGCCCGGCTGATGAACGAGATCTTCCTGCGCCAGGCCTGGACCGGCAACCCGGCCCTGCGCGACCAGCTCAAGGGTTACAGCGGTGAGCACGCCGGTGCCGCCAACCAGTACTTCGCCATCAACTTCGGCCCCTGGGACCGCCTGGACGAGCGCAAGCCCTTCCTCGGCGACCAGCCCCATCCGCCGGGAGCGGGCTACTACCCCGAGGACATCACCAAGGAAGAATTCGAGGGCTGGATCGCCAAGCACCCGGGCGACAAGGAGAAGCTCTCCTCCACCGTGACCGTGATCCGCCGCGGCCCGGACCGCGGGCTCACGGCCGTGCCCTACTCCCAGGAGTACGCCGAGTGGCTCGAGCCCGCCGCGAAGCTCCTGCGCGAGGCCGCCGCCCTGACGCACAACCCCTCGCTCAAGAAGTTCCTGGAGCTCCGCGCCGCCGCCTTCTCGAGCGACGACTACTACGCCTCCGACCTTGCCTGGATGGACCTCGACGCGCCGGTGGAAGTCACCATCGGCCCCTACGAGACCTACGAGGACGAGCTCTTCGGCTTCAAGGCCGCCTTCGAGGCCTTCGTCACCGTCAACCTCCCCAAGGAGTCCACCGCCCTGGCGCGCTACAAGGAGCGGCTCCCCTGGCTGGAACGGAACCTCCCCATCCCCGACGAGCACAAGAACCTGACCCGCGGCTCCGAGAGCCCCATCCGCGTGGTCGACACCGTCTACAGCGCGGGCGACACCCGGGCCGGCGTGCAGACCATCGCCTTCAACCTGCCGAACGACGAGCGGGTGCGCGAGGCCAAGGGATCGAAGAAGGTGCTCCTGCGCAACACGATGAAGGCGAAGTACGACCGCATCCTCGTCCCCATCGCCGAGCGCGTGCTCGACCCGGCGCAGGTCAAGGACGTCTCCTTCGACGCCTACTTCAACGAGGTGCTGCACCACGAGCTGTCCCACGGCCTGGGGCCGGGCACCATCACTGTGAACGGCCGCAAGACCGAGGTGCGCCTGGAGCTCAAGGATCTCTTCTCCACCCTGGAGGAGGCCAAGGCGGACGTCATGGGCGTCTACAACATCCTCGCCCTGATCGACCAGGGAGAGATGCCGGCGTCCCTGCGCCAGTCGCTCGAGCCCACCTACGTGGCCGGCCTCTTCCGCTCGGCCCGCTTCGGCGTGGACGAAGCCCACGGCCAGGGCGTCGTGGCCCAGTTCAACTACCTCACGGAGAAAGGGGCCCTGAGGATCGAGAACGGCCGCTTCCGCGCCGTCTCCGAGAAGTTCCCCGGCGCCCTGCGCGACATGCTGCACGACATGCTGATGCTCCAGGCGGCCGGCGACTACGAGGGGACGAAGCGGTTCCTGGACAAGTACGGCAAGGCCACCCAGCCGATCCGGGACGCCATCGGCCGGCTGAAGGACCTGCCGGTGGACATCCGGCCCGAGTACGCGGTGGGGGAGTAGCCTCCCCCTCCTCTTAGACCTTCTTCGGCGGCAGCTCCCGCGCCACCGGCTCGTCCTGGAACCCGTGGTGATTGTGGCTGCCGTCGCAGAAAGGCTTGTTGCTCGAAAAGCCGCAACGGCAGAGTGAGACGACGGTGCGCCCCCCGAGGCCGTAGGCCTGGCCCGTGGGGTCGGCGATCTGCAGGTTCTCCCCTTCCAGCCGGAAGGGGCCGTTCTTCATCACGGTGATCTTGCTGTCGGCCATAGAGACCTCCTCTCTCCGCTACGGTATCCTAAGCGGCCCCGCGCTGAGAAACCGCCTGATGAATCCCGAAGAGCCGATCCCCACAGAGCCGCCCGTCCAGGAGGCCCGCCTTCAGACCTGGGGCGTCCGGCTGCTCAAGGGGACGATCGCCGTCCTGACGCTCTACTTCACCTGGCGCTTCCTCACCCATGGCGATCTCGAATGGCACCGGCTCGCCGAGCGGGTCTCCGAGGCGCGGACCTCGTATGTCGCCCTTGCCCTGGGGTTCCTGCTCGCCCGCTATGCCCTCTGGGACTGGCGGTTTCGGCTGGCCATGCGGAGCGTGATGGGCACGCGCTCGGGCGCGGTCCTCGGCTTCTTCGTGCTCATGGCCTCGGCCGCGCTCAATCTGATCACGCCCACGGCCCGCGTTATCGGAGGCATGATGCGGGCGCGCTACTTCGCCCGGGCCAACCGCAGGCCCTTCGGATTCCTTTACGGCATCGTGCTCTTCGACCAGGTGGCCCACCACACGGTGATGAGCGTCTGCACCTGGATCACCTTGATCGTCACCGCGTACGCCCTGGGCTATGAAGGCTTCGGCACCCTCGCCCTCGTGGCCCTGGCCGTCTGCGCCGTCCTGCTGGTGATCTGGGGCCGCCGCCAGGGTCCGTCCGAGCAGAGCCCCATCGTGGGGTACATGGCCCGCCGGGCCGAGCGCGCCGAGGGCCGGCTCCAGACGATGTTCGCCCATGGGCACGAAGCCGTGGGTGTCTTCGTGAAGCTCCTGGGCGTGGGATCGCTCCGGCTGCCCGCCGCCGTCCTGGGCGCGATCTACTTCCTCGTCAACGCCGCCGCCCAGTGGGCCATGTTCGTGGCCATCGGCGCGCCGGTGAACCCGTTCGTGGTCCTGGCCGTGGTGGCCGTGGGCACCGCGGCGGGCACCCTCTCCGGTGCCCCCGGAGGTCTCGGCGCCACCGAGCTCGCCATGATGGCCTCCTTCAAGGCCTTGGGCGTGGACGAGGTCACCGCCGCCGCCGGCACTCTCCTCTACCGGGGGCTCCACTACGCCTCCGTGCTGGTGATCGGCCTGCCGGCGCTGGGATTGCTGGAGTGGCGTAGCGGGCAGGACAAAAACGTACCTACGGAAGGACTAGACTCCGCACCATGACCATGACCGACCCCCTCCTGCGCTTCCGCGACGAGCTCCCCATCACCCAGGTCCGTGCCTACCTCAACCACGCGGGCATCAGCCCCCTGCCCGGCCGGTCGCTCCGGCGCATGGCGGAGCTCGCAGAGGAGTCCTCGCGCACGGGCGACCAGGCCTGGCCCGAGCGGATGCGGGAGGCGGAGCGGGTACGGGGGATGGCCGCGCGGCTCATGGGAGCGGCCCGGAGCCACGAGGTCGCCTTCGTCGAGAACACCTCGTCGGCCCTCTCTATGGTCGCCGAGGGGCTCGACTGGAAGCCGGGGGACAACGTAGTGGGCGCAGCCCTGGAGTTCCCCTCCAACGTGTATCCCTGGATGAACCTGGCCAGCCGGGGCGTCGAGTACCGGCAGGCCCAGGAGCGCGACGGGCGCATCGATCCCGAGGAGCTGCTGTCGCTCGTGGACGGCCGCACCCGCATGCTGGCCCTCTCCTGGGTGCAGTTCGCGAGCGGCTTCCGCTCCGACCTCGCCCGCCTGGGCCGCGCCTGCCGCGAACGGGGGGTGCTCTTCGTGGTGGACGTCATCCAGGGGCTCGGTGCCCTGCGGCTCGACGTCGAGCGCGACCTCGTGGACGTGGCGGCGGCGGCCAGCCACAAATGGCTGCTCAGCTCCGAGGGGCTCGCCCTCCTCTACGTCTCCGACCGCGTCGTGGACCGCCTGCGCCCCGTGCGCGCCGGCTGGCGCTCCATGTGCGATCAGAACCGGTGGACCGAGTACGAGATCGACTGGAACGACGGTGCCAAGCGCTTCGAGAGCGGCACATTCAACATCTACGGCATCGCGGCCCTGGGCGGCTCGCTCGATCTGCTCTTCGAAGCCGGCGCCGAGGCGGTCGAGCGACGGGTCCTCGCCCTGGCGGACCACGCCGCCCGAGGTCTCATAGACCTGGGCTTCACCGTCGTCAGCTCCCGTGAGCGGTCCGAAACCTCCGGCATCGTCACCGCCATCCATCCGGAGCTCGATGCCACGGACCTTGTCCGCCGCCTGGCCAGCAAGAACATCGTCGCCGCGGCCCGGGCCGGCCGCTTCCGGATCTCCGCCCACTTCTACAACACGGAAGAGGAGATCGATCGCTGCCTGGCGGAGGTGGGGGCGTTGTGCCGGGGGCAAGTGGCTTAGGCGACCCCGAATCGAAGTTCCCGCACACACCCTCTTGCGTCCGAAGAAAATCTATGGCACTATTCCTGTCGTTGTACCGCTAGCATGCCGGGCGATAGGGAAATGCCACCCGGGCATCTAACTGGAAGAGAGTATGAGCTCCGGCGTCACGAAGGCGCCGGATTTCGAGCCAAAGAGGCTCAAAGAAAGAGAAGAATATGTCCCAGGAAACGACGTACGCAGGTATGCAGGGCGAGTGGAAGCAGTTGATGACGTCGATCGAGGCGAATGTCGCCGAGCTCGGCCATCTGGAGGTGCCCCGGACCAAGCTCGGGGGCCTTCTGACCCAGGTCGAGGAGATCAACAAGCAGCAGAAGGCGCTGACGGCGAGCAAGCAGGAGGCTTCTCGGCAGCTCAAGCTGCTCATGACCGAGGGCCAGCGATTGGCCAACGCCATGCGCACGATGCTTCGGGAGCACTATGGCATCCGCGCCGAGAAGCTCGCCGAGTTCGGGCTGCAGCCGTTCCGCGGCCGGGCCCGGAAAGCGAAGACGGCGCCGACGGAGCCCACTCCGCCGGCCCCTACGGATCCCACCAATCCCGTCCGCTAGTCTTTCAGCTTTCCTGTTTCACTTGGGGGCGTGCTTCGGCACGCCCCCCTTTTTTGCGCCCGGCTGACCTGTCGTATCCATAAGTTGGGACGTCCTAACCATAGACGGGGCGTTTTATGGATAGGCAGACCGTCCTATCGATAGGCAGGCCGTTTTATCCATACGTTGGGCCGTCGTATCGATAGCTGAGCCGTCGTAAGGATAGGCAGCCCGTTTTATCCATAGACAGCTCAGCTATCCATAAGTTGGCTCGTCGTATCGATAGCTGGGCCATCCTAAGGATAGCTGGCCCGTTTTATCGATAAGTCGGCCCGTCATATCGATAGCTGAGCCGTCTTATCGATAGCTGGCTCAGCTATCCATAGGACGGCCCGTTTTATCGATACGACGAGCCGTCTTGCGCTTCAACCGCCCGTGGGGAAGAGCGGTCCGCCATCCGTCCGCAGTGAATCGAGCAACGCGTCGAGCGCGTCGGGCTCGACCGGCTTGACGAGGTGGTAGTCGAAGCCGGCTTCTTTGGAGCGGCGGCGGGCTTCTTCCTCTCCATAGCCGGTGAGGGCGATGAGCGGCGTCTGCTGGAAAGCAGGCTGCTGGCGCAGGCGCTCGGCGACTTCATAACCGTTCATTCCCGGCAGGCCGATGTCGCACAGCACGGCCTGCGGCTCGAAGGTGCGGGCGGCCTCCAGGGCCTCCAGCCCGTCGTGCGCCGTCCGCACTTCGTGGCCGCCGAGCTTGAGCAGGAAGCTCATCATCTCCGCTGAATCGACGTTGTCTTCCACCACCAGGATCTTCAGCGCACGCGAGGCGGACGAGGCGGACTCTCCCGCCACCGCTTCCGTGTCCGGCGAGACGGCAGGAGCCGTGGCCGGGAGCCGCACGGTGAACTCGCTGCCCTGACCGAAGCCGGCGCTCCGCGCTTCGACCCGGCCGCCCTGCAGCTCGACGAGCTGCCGCACGAGGGTCAGGCCAATGCCCAGGCCTCCCTGGGAACGGTCGAGAGTGCGGTCCGCCTGGGTGAAAAGGTCGAAGACGTGCGGCAGCAGATCGGCGGGCAAACCCATCCCGTTGTCGCGCACGCGGATGACGGCCTCCGCACCCTCGCCGGCAGCCTCGATCTGGATCTGCCCGCCTTCATCGGTGTATTTCGCCGCGTTGTTCAAAAGGTTTCCGACGACCTGCACGAGGCGGGTCAGGTCGCCTTCGAGCCGCACGGGCTCGGGCGGGGTCGTGACGGTCAACTGGTGGCGGCGCGCATCGATCAGCGGCCGGCTGGCCTCGACCGCGCGGTGGATGATCTCCGAGAGGTCGAGCGGCTCGCGGGTGAGCTTGACTTTGCCTTGTGTGATCCGTGAGACGTCGAGCAGGTCGTCCACCAGCCGCGTCAGGTGCTGGGTCTGCCGCTCGATGACCTCGCGGGCCCACCGCTGATGAGTGTCAGAGGGACCGACGAGCCGGAGCACCTGGGCGGCGTTGCGGATGGGGGCGAGCGGGTTGCGCAGCTCGTGCGCGAGCATGGCCAGAAACTCGTCTTTGCGCCGGTCAGCTTCGCGCAATGCGGTTTCGGCCTGGACGCGTTCGGTGATGTCGGTGACGAACCCCTCCCAGTACATGACCTCGTCCGGGGCCACGAACACGGGCGTGGCACGGTCCCAGACCCACCGCACCTGCCCGCCGGCGGTGAGGATCCGGTAGGAGATCCGGATCGGAGTCCGCCGTTCGATGTGGCCGGCCGCATCCGCGCGCACCCGGTCGACGTCTTCGGGATGCACCAGGCTGTCCCAGGTCACCCGCCGCGCCAGGAAATCGGCGGCTTCATAACCTGTCATGTCCCGCACGCCTTCGCTCATGAACACCATGGTCCAGCTCTCGTCGTTGAGACAGCGGAACACGAAGCCAGGCAGATTGCTGATCAGTGTGGACAGGGAACGCTCGCTCTCGCGCAAAGCCCGGGTGACCTCACGGCGGCGCCGGGCCATCTTCAGATGCCCCTCGACGCGCACCAGGAGCTCGCGGGCGCTGAACGGTTTGATCAGATAATCGTCGGCACCCGCCTCCAGCCCCTCGACTTTCGATTCTTCGCCCGCGCGGGCCGACAGGAGGAGGATTGGAATGGTTTTCAGGTTTTCATCCGCGCGCAGGGCACGCAGCAGGCCGAAGCCGTCCAGTACCGGCATCATCACATCCGCGAGCACCAGGTCGAAGGGCATTTCCCGCGCTGTCTGTAACGCCGCTGCTCCGTCAGGGACGGCGACGACGTCGTACTTCTCGCTGAGAAGCCGCCGGACATAGGCGCTCATATCGGCATTGTCGTCGGCCAGCAGGATCCGTGGCCGGCTTTGCTCGTCTCTCACCCGCTCCGGTGAATCGGGAGCTGGCGGGGAGGGCAGCCACCGCAGCGCCTCTTCGGCGTACACTTCGCCGCGCACGGCGGCCGGCGTGGACGCGCGCGCCGCCCCGATGCGGTCAGCGGGCAGATGCGCGGCGCCGGCCGGAATGCTGACGGTGAAGGTGGTCCCCCGGTCGACCTCGCTCTCGACGCGCACTTCGCCGCCGTGCAGGCTCACCAGCTCCTGAACGAGCGCGAGGCCGATCCCGCTGCCTTCGAACGTGCGTCCCCGCGCAGCCTTGACGCGATGGAAGCGCTCGAAGAGGTGCGGCAATTCCTCCGCCGGAATGCCCGTGCCGGTGTCTCTCACCGCCAGCTCCACCCTCTTGCCGGCCGGCCGCAACGAGATCTCGATCTCACCCGAGAAGGTGAACTTGAAGGCATTCGAGAGCAGATTGGAAACGATTTTCTCCCACATCTCACGGTCGACGTAGACCGGCTCTTCGAGGGGCGGGCAGTTGACGATGAGCCGCAGCCCGGCGCGCTCGATGGCCGAGCGGAAGACGCTGGCGAGATCGGCGGTGAGCTCCGCCAGATCGGTCGGCTCATAAACCGCCTCGATGCGGCCGGCCTCGATGCGCGAGAAGTCCAGGAGCGTGTTGACCAGCTTGAGCAGGCGCAGGGAGTTGCGATGGGCCACTTCCAGCCGCTCGCGGTCTTCAGCGGCCAATCGATCCGTCTGGGCCAGGGTGTCTTCCAACGGCCCCAGCATGAGGGTCAGCGGCGTGCGGAATTCGTGCGAGACGTTCGAGAAGAAGGCCGTCTTCGCGCGGTCGAGCTCGGCCAGGGATTCGGCGCGCCGCCTCTCGTGTTCATAAGAGCGGACATTGGCGACCGCGGTGGCGATCTGCCCGGCGACGAGATCGAGGAAGCTGCGGTAGCCGTCATTGAATTCCAGGCGCGGGCTGACTCCCGTGACCAGGAACCCGGCGGGCAGCTCCTGCACCCCGGTCTTGGCGAGCGGCAGCACCAGCGCGCGCTTCGTCCAGTCGTCCGCCCACGGACCCGCGGGCAGCCGCCCGAACCGCTCTTCCAGGTTTTCGATGATCTGGCCCTGGCTCGTTTCTATGACGCGGCGGAAGCTCCAGACGTCGTCATCGCTGTCGATGGCGACGGTCCAGGGACTCGCTTTCGTTCCGGCGGAAAGGTTGACCGCCTCACAGAGGCGCGCCTGCCGGCCGCCTTCATCGAGCAGATAGATCAACGTGAAGGGGAAATCGTGCGGGTTTTCGTCCAGCGTGACGGCGGCGGCGTGACAGGCCTGTTCGACGGTTTTCGCTTCCGCCAGACTCCGCTCGCCGAGGTCGCTCAGGGTCTTCAGACGCCGCTTGCCCAGCACGCGCCCGGTGTCTTCCATGCAAGCGCAGAAGACGCCGCCCACACCCTCTCCGTCCTCCGGTACGGGGCTGTAGGAAAAGGTGAAGTAGGTCTCTTCGGTGTAGCCGTAGCGCTCCATGAGGAGGAGGAGCTCCTCGTTCCAGGTCGCCCGGCCTTCGTTCAGCACGATGTCCGCCTGCGGGCCGACGGTGCCCCAGATGTCCGCCCAGACCTCCGGGGCTGGCCGGCCCAGGGCTCCGGGGTGGCGCTTGCCGAGGATGGGGATATAGGCGTCGTTATAGAAGTTGGTCAGCTCTCGCCCCCACCAGACGAACATGGGGTAGCGCGAGCTCAGCATGATGCGAATGGCGGTCTTCAGGCTCTGCGGCCAGCTCTCGACCGGGCCGAGCGGCGTTTGCGTCCAGTCGAACGCGCGCATCCGCTCCCCCATTTCGCCGCCACCGGCGAAACCGTCAGGAGCCGCTCGTGGGCTGGGCTGTTCGGGCAAGGTGTCCATGATGAATCTTCGGATGACGGATCTCCGGACAGGCAAAATCCAGGCCAATCCAGGGTACCACCCTTGGAGAAGGCCGCGGACCGGCTATACTATTAGGTCCGTAAGATTGGGTCCGTAAGGCCGGGTCCGCGCCGCCACGACGCGGTTATTGCGGCGATCCCTGAATCATCTGGAGCACTTCACCTATGGCCAAAGCGCGCGTAGCCATTCTCAAGACCAAGCCCGAGACCGTCCTGGAGGACGTGGGGCGCACCATGGAGCTGGGCGAGGTCAAGCGCCACCTCGCTCCCGGAGCCACCACGATCCTCAAGGACAACATCTCCTGGCACTTCCCCTTCCCCGGGGCCAATACCACCCCCTGGCAGCTCGAGGGCACCATCCAGAAGCTGAACGCCGACGGCTACACGGACCAGGTCTGCGTACAGAACAACACGGTGGTGACCGATCCCAAGAAGGGCGAACGGTTGAACCGGTACCTGCCCGTGCTCGACAAGTACGGCGTTCCAGTGCGCTACAACTGCTTCGCCGATGACCTCAAGTGGATCACCTATCAGCCCAAGGGCAAGATGCTGGTGCTGCCGAAGATCTACCCCGAGGGTATCACCATCCCCGAGTTCTTCCTGGGCAAGAACATCGTCCACCTGCCCACGGTGAAATGCCACATCTATACGACGACCACCGGGGCGATGAAGAACGCCTTCGGCGGCCTGCTCAACACCCGGCGGCATTACACGCACTCGTGGATCCACGAGACCCTGGTGGACTTGCTGACGATCCAGAAGGAGATCCACTCGGGGATCTTCGCGGTGAAGGACGGCACGACCTGCGGCAACGGCCCCGGGCCGCGGACGATGATCCCCGTGGAGAAGGACTTCATGATGGCTTCGGGCGACCAGGTGGCGATCGACGCCGTGGCGGCCAAGCTCATGGGGTTCGATCCGATGTCGATCAAGTACATCCGGCTGGCGCACGAGGCCGGCCTGGGCGTGGGCGACCCGCGGGACATCGAGGTGGTGGGCGAGGACGTGTCGAAGTGGAACTTCCACTTCTCGGTGGGGGACAATGCGGTCTCCCGCTTCGGCGACCTGGTGTGGTTCGGACCGCTCCACGGCCTCCAGAAGCTGCTGTTCCGGACGCCGCTGGTCTACTTCTTCGTGTTCGGCTCGTACTTCTACCACGACTTCGCCTGGTACCCGACCGTGGGCAAGCGCCGCATCGAGCAGTACAAGCGGACCAGCAAGTGGATGCGCCTCTTCGAGCAGTACCCCGAGGCGGTGCGGGAAGAAGAGAAGGCGGCCTGATCCCCGCGCCTCCGCAGCCCCCGCAGGCATCGGAGGAGCGCGGCACGGGACTGGAGCGGCTGGGCCGGCGGCTGCTGGTGCCGCTCGGCTTGGGCGTCCTGGTGGTCGTGGGGCTCGCTCTCTCGGCCGATCCCCGGGAGCTGGCCCGGAGCCTCCGGGGGTTCGACCTCCGGCTGCTGGTGCCGGTCCTCTCCCTCTCTCTGTTCAACTACGCCTTGCGTTACGCGCGCTGGGAGGTCTACCTCCACCGTCTGGGGGTGCGCCTGCCCCGCTCGCGGAGCCTGGCGGTGTTCCTCGCCGGATTCCTCCTCTCGGTGACGCCCGGCAAGGCGGGAGAGCTGGGCAAGGCCTGGCTGGTGCGGGAGCTGGGGGGCGGGCCGGCCCTCAGGGTGGTGCCGGCCATCCTCGCGGAGAGGGTGACGGACCTGCTGGGGGTGCTGCTGCTGATCGCGGTGGGTGCCCTGCCCTTGCCGGGAGGCCCATGGATCGCGGCGGCGGGCCTCGTCGGCGTGGCCCTCGCGGTGGCGGCGCTCACCTGGCGGGGGATGGCGGAATGGCTCTTCCGGCTGCTCGGCCGGATACCCGTCCTGGGCCCCCGGGCGCCGGGCCTGGTAGAGCTTTACGAGCGGCTGCGGTCGCTCCTCTCGCCGGGTCTGCTGCTCTTCGCGCTGGCGCTCTCGGTGGTGGCCTGGGGAGCGGAGGGGGTGGGCTTCTTCCTGGTGGTACGGGAGTACGCGCCGCGGGCGGGCCTGCTGCTGTCGATCTTCAACTACACGGGCTCCACCTTCCTGGGCGGGCTCTCGATGCTCCCGGGCGGCCTGGGCGCGGCCGAGGGGGCGCTCGCGGCGCTCCTCCACTCGCAAGGCCTGGACACGGCGGACGCGGGCTCGGTCACCCTGTTGACCCGCGCCGCCACCCTCTGGTTCGCCGTCCTCCTGGGCCTCGCCGCCCTCCCCTTCCTGGCTCGCTGGCTGGGCAAGCGGGGGGCGTGAGAGGCTCGTTTGAGATCACAGATTGTGATCTCAAACGGAGCCTCAGATCCTTCCCAGTTTCAAGCAGAAAGAAAGTTGAGCGATCCAAGGCCATCTTTACGTCTTAGAGGAGACGGGAGAAAGGACTCCCAACTTGAGGTGCCAATTTGGTACCTCAAGTCTGGTCCGCCTGGGAGGGACGGAAGACATGGCCGAAGACAAGTCGGTGCTGCCGGTGGAGAGGATCGAGCGCGCGATCCTGGTCATACGAGGGCAGAGGGTGATCCTCGATGAAGACATCGCCGCGCTGTATGGAGTGGAGACCAAGACCCTCATACGCGCAATGAAACGAAACGTCGAGCGGTTTCCCCTAGACTTCATGTTCCAGCTGACCCTGGAAGATGTCGAAAACTTGAGGTACCAATTTGGTACCTCAAGTTGGGGCGGGCGCCGGTACCTGCCGTACGCATTCACCGAGCAGGGGGTGGCGATGCTCTCGAGCGTCCTCCGCAGTGACCGCGCCGTGCGGGTCAACATCGAGGTCATGCGCGCCTTCGTCAGACTCCGGCATCTGATGACGAGCCACGCAGATCTCATCCGCAGGCTGGACGAGTTGGAGCAGAAACACGACGCCCAGTTCAAGATTGTCTTCGACGCGCTGCGGCAGTTGATGGCGCCGCCAGGGGTGCCAAGCCGGCGGATCGGATTCGAGAAAGTTTGAGGTCACAGTTTGTGACCTCAAACTTCTCAGCCGCCGCTTAGGCGAGCTTCTGGCCGCACTCGGGGCAGAAGCGGGGGTTGCCTTCCACCTCGTGGCCGCAGCCCCCGCAGGCCTTCTTTTGAGCCGTGGGGGTGCCGCATTCGGGGCAGAATTTGGCACCTTCGGTCTTGGCGCCGCAGGCCTTGCAGGTGACGCCGGTGACCCGGCCGAGGTCGCGGCCCTTCATCCAGTCGACCGACTGGGCCTTCTCGAAGGCCTGGAGCCGGGCGGCCTCGGCCTGGGCGGCGGCGATCTCCTCGCTCATATCGGGAGCGCAGCTCTCACAGAGGCCGGCCTGGTTGTTGAAGCAGACCGGGCCGCAGACCCACTGGCCGCAGCGCGTGCACTGCTTGAACTGGGGGCGGATCTCCTCGACGGCCTCGCGCAGGGCGGCGTCGTGGGCCGGCCCGCCCACCGCGCGCTGGATCTCGTGGGCCGTGTCCGCGGCACGCCCGAAGATGCCGCCCAGCAGGTTGCCGGCCACTGAAGCGGCGGACGCCGCCAGGCCCAGCTTCGAGCTCTTGAACGTGGACATGTAGCCGTTGCCACACTTTTCGCAAAAAAACTTGAACTGGTATCCCCGGTCGGTGGAGAGATCCTGGTAGTTGCCTGTGAACTCGATCGTCGGCATAGCGTCCTCTTCCGCGGATGAAAGCGTCGCGGGTTGAATCGTTGGAGTCATTCCAGGTGGCCCGAAATGGTAGCACGGCCCCCGCCACCACGACCGGGGTGGAATTCATAGATCCGGTTGGTGGCGTCGGTGTAGCGCAGCGTGAAGTCGCCGGGCCTCTCGTCCACCCAGGTCTTCTCGATGGGGAAACCGGACAGGGGATAGCGGGAGAGGTGGACCCAGCGGATCTCCATCTTCTCGAGGTTGGCCACCCAGGCCTCGGGCGAGGGGTCCACCCGCGGCTGGCACTCGGGGTAGGCCATGGCGTTCCGGTGATCGGCGCGGTTGAGGTTGACGTAGCGGACGTCCCGCTCCAGGCGGGGCCCCATGGCCGGGTACATGAAGTAGTTGTTGGGCGCGTGGACGGCGGCCACGTTGCCGCTCCCCGCATGCTGGTCCAGCCAGCCCCAGCCACGGGCTTGATAGCGGGCCGTGGTCGCGTGGGCGGCGTACTCGGTGAGCAGGGCGCGCCTGCGGTCGCGGATGCGGAACGGGGTGAGCAGGGGCGCGCCGAGGAGGATCGCGGCGAGGGCGGCCAAGGCGAGCTCCCGGCGCCTTCGGACCGCGAACGACCGCAATCCCGGCGAGAGGGCGAGCGCGACCGCCAGCACATCGACGATGCCCACGGCGAGCTTCGCGCCGACCGGCATCCTGGCGTTGAGCTGGAGGAGCCCCTGGAGGAGCAGGACCAGGGTGATCCCCTCCATCCAGCGGTCGCGGACGCCCTTCCTCTCGCCGAGGGCCACGGCGCCGGCGCACGCGAGGCCGATCGCCGGGATCAGGTAGCGGATGTTGGCGAACACGTGGGAGGCCTTGGCGAAGGGAACGGCCAGCCAGAAGGCGAGCTCCGCCCAAATCTGGAAGCTCACAAGGAGGCTCTCCCGCCAGCGCTCCTTTCCGAGGTTCCCCAGTCCGAAGGGCAGGGCGAGGGCCGCGAGCAGCAGCAGGAAGGACTGGGGACCCAGCCCCAGCTCCACGTGCTGGGGGATGTCGTCACCCATGAAAGCGTCGAGGAGCTGCCCCTCGGCGAACATCTTCTCGGGGAGGGCGAGGACCGAGTTCTTGCGCGGGATCGTGGGTTTGTTGGCGTTCGCGGGGCCGCTGGCCGTCTGCTCGCAGGCGAGGGCGAGAGGATCACCGCCGCTGCCAGGAGTCATGATGTTTCGGACGTAGAAGAAGCTCCCCAGGAGGGCGGCGACCGCCACGGCGGCCAGGATCTGAGGCATGCGGCGGCCCCACCGTCCGTGGGCGAGCAACACGGCTGCGCCGGCCAGGAAAACGGAGTAGGGGACGCCCAGCACCTTGGCGCCCGCGGCCAGGCCGAGACCGGCGCCGGCGAGCAGCGCGAGGTTCCAGGCGGGCTCCCTCAGCCAGCGCAGGGCGAACAGGGCCGCGGCGACGAGGACCGCGCCGACGAAGATGTCCACGTACTGGGTCGCCGCGAACCGGACCACCGTGGGCGTCATCAGCACCAGGAACGTGGCGAGCGGCCAGTGGCGCTTCGCGCCGAGCTCCCGGGCCACTCCCCCCACGGCCAGGCCGAGCAGCAGCCAATGAGGCAGCGCGGCCAGGTTGACCCAGAAGCTCGCTGTGGGAGGGGGCCATCCACCACCAGTACCAGACCGACCCGTTGGCCGGCACATAGCCGTAGTAGTTGACCGGGATGTTGCCGAAGACGGGAGCGAGGTTGCCGTCGCGCAGCCAGGTCCCGGTCAGCAGCAGGTGGTACATCAGGCTGTCCCAGGCGAGCGGAGGGCGCAGGAGCCCGCGGAGGATCTCGCTCCCCACGGCGTGCAGGGTGACCAGGGAGAGCACAGGGTGCTCCCGCAGGACCTCCCAGGAGCGCCGGAGGATGGTGCGGACCGGTTCGTTGATCCCTGTCCAGCGGGACGCGTACAGCAGGGTCAGGACGAGCACCGCTTGGAGCGCCAGGGCGTAGCCGATCCTCAGCACTCCAAGCCCCCCGAGCAGGAGGCCGATGCCCACCGCCTCGGCCGTAGCCAGGAGGAGCGAGGCGATGGCGAGCGCCAGGGGATCGCGGGCTGCCTCCTCGCGCAGCAGGCGCAGGGCCGCGAGGTACCCTCCGAAGATAAGGAGGCCCACGGCGGCCAGCGTCAGCAGGACGCCC
Organism: uncultured Acidobacteriota bacterium; assembly: GCA_963832495.1. Classification (GTDB taxonomy): domain Bacteria; phylum Acidobacteriota; class Thermoanaerobaculia; order Multivoradales; family UBA5704; genus DATARR01. The sequence continues at coordinate 1,371,032 of CAWHUF010000011.1, forward strand.
AGGAGGTCGGTCCAGAACATGGGCGGATTGTTAGCACACGCCCCCGCGCGGTGCTAGCATGCGCGCCCGTGCACGGCGACGCTTCCTACTTCGAACGCGAGTACTTCCAGCTCCATCCGGGGAAGGTGAAGTATCTGGAGTACCTGGTGGACCTGCTGCGGACTCATGGCGTCCCCTCGGGCCGGGTGCTCGACGTGGGCGCCGGCTACGGCTTCTTTCTAGAGGCCCTGGAGCGGCGGGGCTACGAGGCGCACGGCATCGAGCTCTCGGAGCACGCGGCGGGAGAGGCCCGGAAGCGGGCTCGGGGGCAGGTGTCCGTGCAGGGGGCCGAGGACCCCTTTCCCTTCCCGGACGGGCACTTCGACGCCATCACGATGTTCGACGTGATCGAGCACCTCCCCCGCTACTCTGTCGCGCTGGCGAGCTGCAAGCGGTGCCTGAAGCCGGGAGGCAAGCTGTTCGTCATCACGCTCAACGCTCACAGCGCTGCCCGCCCCCTCCTGGGCAAGCGCTGGGCCTGGTACCAGGACCCCACCCACGTCCACATGTTCACCGCCCGCATGCTGCGCGAGGGTTTTGCGGAAGCGGGGCTGGAGGTGGAGACGCTGAAGACCGAGTCCAATTTCTGCTCGGTCGGCGAGGGGACGAAGTTCCTGAAACCTCTGCGGGTGATCGGCCGGGTGATCCACACCCCGGCGTTCGGGGATTCGCTGCTGGCGGTGGCGAAAAAACCCGGTTAGCGTTTTCTCGGCAATTCGCCCGAGATCAGCTTCAGCGTCGCTTCCACCACAGCCACCATCGGCCCAACGTCGGCCAGGCCGCGGCCGGCGAGCCCAAAGGCGGTGCCGTGATCGACGGAGGTGCGCAGGAACGGCAGGCCGAGCGTCCAGTTGGTGGCGAGCCCGAAAGAGGCGGTCTTGACTGCGATCAGCCCCTGGTCGTGGTAGAGGGCCAGCACCCAGTCAAACTCGCGCCGGGCACGGGCGAAGAGGGAGTCGGCGCTCTCGGGGCCGTGGACGTCGATCCCCCGTTCCCGGGCGGCCTTCACGGCCGGGATCAGCACGGTCTGCTCCTCGGTCCCCAGCAGCCCACCCTCTCCCGCGTGGGGGTTCAGGCCGGCCAGGGCGATCTTTCCTCCGGCGTGGCGGTGGAGGCAGTCGAGGGCCTCGCCCACGGCCCCGGCGGTGATGCCGTCCAGGGCCAGGCGCAGGGGGAGGTGCACGTTGAGCAGGGCGACCTGGAGATCGGGGGCGAGAAAGGCCATCAGGTAGTCCCGGCCGTAGCGCTCCAGCCCGCAGGCCTCCGCGAGGTAGTCCGTATGGCCCACGAAGCCGGGGAGGTGCTGGCGCGCGATCGACTCCTTGCTGACCGGCGCGGTCACCAGGGCGTCGGCGGCACCCGAGCGGACCAGGGCGATGCCGGCGTCGAGGGCGGCCATGGCGCCAAAGGCGTCCGCGGGGCCGGAGGAGCCGAGGGAGAGGAAGCGATGGCTGCCGACAGGATCGACGACCGGGATTCCCTCGCCCGGCAGCTCTTCGCGAGTGGCCGGGGCCGGGACGTAGCGCAGGCGGTCCCAGGGAAACGAGGGCAGGGAGGGCTGGAGCGCTTCGAGGGCGGCGCGCTCGGCCACCACTATTAGCTGATAAGCGGGCTGATAAGCGGGTTGCCAGCCGGCTGGTTCTGGATTCTCCAGGAGAAGCTTGAGGAGGATCTCAGGGCCGATCCCCGCGGGATCCCCCTGGGTGATGGCGAGGACGGGCCTCACCGGTCGTCGTCGCCGTTGCGCTTGCCCCGCCGCTTCAGCTCCTCTTCCTTGAACATGTAGCGGATCACATGCTTCTGGATGAGCAGGTTGGGGCCCTGATGGCGGTTCAGCTTGATGGCGCCCTTGTCGTACCACTCGATCCACCCGCGCAGCTCCTCGCCGTCGTTCAAGATCACCACCATGGGCGTCTTGGCCGCCATCTGCTTGAGGTAGTAGAACTCCTCGGCGTTGGTCTGCTCGGGCGGCGTCTGCTTGCGGCGCAGGCTCCGGGCGGGGAGCTCCTTCTTGAGCTCGTTCATGTCCGGGCGTATCAGTTTGCGGTTGGCCATTTTAAGTTCCATTGGATGTTGAACACCTATGCTGCCGGCGGCGCCGCAGACCGGTTGTCCGGGTTCCGGTTCGCCTTGTAGTGCTCGTCCTCGTAGGCCAGGCAGCAGAGGAGCCGTCCGCACTGCCCGGAGATCTTGGACGGGTTCAGGCTCAGGTTCTGGCGCTTGGCCATCTGGATCGAGATCGGCCGGAAATCCTTGAGCCAGGTCGAGCAGCAGAGCGTGAGGCCGCAGACTCCGATGCCGCCGACCAGCCCCGCCTCGTCCCGGGCTCCCACCTGGACCATCTTCACCCGCACGGAGAAACGGCTCGACAGGTCGCGCACGAGCTGGCGGAAGTCCACCCGTCCGTCCGAGGTGAAGTAGAAATTCGCCTTCTTGCCAGTCAAGGAGAAGTCCACCAGAGACACCTTCATGTCCAGCCCGAGCGCGCGGGACCGCTCCTGAGCGAAGAGCTTGGCGGTCTGCTCGTTCTGGCACTGCCGGTCATAGGCGGCGAGGTCGTTCGAATCGGCCGGCCGCAGGACCGGCCGGGCACCCGACTTCTGGCAGGGCTTGAACACCGGCATGGGCGACTGCTCGACATGCCCGAAAGCCGGTCCTGATTCCAGATCCACCACCACCTTCTCCCCTCTGGCGTAGATACGCCCTCCCGTGGAGCAGAGCGTCAGATTCGTCTCTTCCCGAAAACGCACGCCGACGAAAGTATCTTCGACGGCCGTCGACATGCCTTTGAAAGAACAACCGCTACATCCGCTCATGGCGCTTCATTCCTATACGACAGCGACCTCGGACCTATGCAGGAAAGGTACCAGGCCGAAGGATTATTGGATGTCAGGACCGCTGGGAGGCAGTATCACAGCGAAGAGCCCTGGCGTCAACAACGCGTAAGCACGTTATCACGAACCGATTGCGTGATTTCCGATGTCGCGGCGATAGACCTTGCCGGGCCAGTCGACCTCGTTGACGGCCGCGTAGGCGCGGTCGAGGGCGTCGGCGAGGTCGGGAGCCAGGGCACAGACGGAGAGCACCCTTCCCCCCGCGCTCACCAGCTCACCGTCGACGACGTTCGTGCCGGCGTGGAAGATCTCGACGCCCGGCAGGGCGGCGGCGCGGTCGAGGCCGCGGATGGGCTCGCCCTGGAGGGGACGGCCGGGGTAGCCGGGGCTCGCCAGGACGACGCAGGCCGCGACTTCGCGGCGGAAGGAGAGCCTGCGATTATTGAGAAGATGGCCAAAATGGCCGGCAGCGCCGGCCGCGAGAACGGGCAGGAGGTCGTCTTCCAGGCGCATCATCAGCACCTGGGCCTCGGGATCGCCGAAGCGGGCGTTGAACTCCAGCACCCGCGGCCCCTCGGGCGTGAGGATCAGCCCGGCGTAGAGGACGCCCACGAAAGGACGGCCCTCGGCGGCGAGACCGGCGATGGCTGGCCGCAGCACCGTCTCCACGGCCTCGGCGGCGGCCTCCCCGGACAGACCGCCCGCGGGGCTGTGGGCGCCCATGCCGCCGGTGTTGGGGCCGGTGTCGCCGTCGCCGATGCGCTTGTAGTCCCGGGCGGTGGCGAGCGGCAGCACCCGTTCGCCGTCGGAGAGGGCCATGAAGGAGACCTCCTCGCCGGAGAGGAAGGCCTCGACCACCACCCGGTCGGCGCTGGCGCCGAAGCGGCGGTCCTCGAAGAGGGCGCGGAGGCCCTCTTCCAGCTCGCTCTCATCCTGGATGATGAGGACCCCCTTGCCCGCGGCGAGGCCGTCGGCCTTGAGCACCACGGGGAAGCCGAAGCGCCGGGCCTCCGCCCGCGCCGAGGTGGCGTCGTGGACAATGGCGAAAGGGGCCGTGGGGATGTTGTTCCGCTCCATGAACTGCTTGGCGAAGACCTTGCTCCCCTCGATCTCGGCGGCGCGCTGGGTGGGGCCGAAGACCGCCAGGCCGCGGTTCGCGAATTCGTCGGCGATCCCCAGGGTGAGCGGCAGCTCGGGGCCGACCACCGTCAGGTCGATCTTGAGGTCGGCCGCGAAGTCCGCCAGCCGCTGCACCTCCTCGGCCGCCAGGGGGATCCGGTCCGCCACGCTCGCGATCCCGGGATTGCCGGGGGCGCAGTAGAGCTCGGTCAGGAGGGGGCTCTGCTTCAGCTTCCAGCACAGGGCGTGCTCCCGGGCACCGCCGCCAACGACCAGAACTCTCATTTCCGCCCCTCCAGAGCCGTGACCGCTGTGACTGCGATAACGTCGACGATGTCTTCTGCCGAGCAGCCCCGAGACAGGTCGTTCACGGGCCGGGCGAGCCCCTGGAGCAGGGGACCCACGGCCCGCGCCCCGGCGAGCCGCTCGGTCAGCTTGTAGGAGATGTTGCCCGCGTCCAGGTCGGGGAACACGAGCACGTTGGCCTCTCCCGCCACGGGGCTCCCCGGCGCCTTGCGGTGGGCCACGGCGGGCACCAGGGCGGCGTCGGCCTGGAGCTCGCCGTCGACCTCGAAACCCACCTGCCGCTCGCGCAGGATGGTGAGCGCGGCCTGCACCTTCTCCACCCGCGGATGGTGGGCGCTGCCCTTGGTCGAGAAGGACAGGAGCGCCACCCGGGGCTCCGTGTCGAGCAGCACGCGGCAGCTCTCCGCCGCCGCCTCGGCGATGTCCGCCAGCTGCTCGGGGTCCGGGTCGGGCACGACGCCGCAGTCGCTGAAGATGAGGCTGCGACCATCTGGGAGGACCATGAGGAAGCAGGAGGAAACCACCTTGAGGCCGGGCCGGGGGCCGATCGCCCGCAGGGCCGCCCGCATCGTGTCGGCGGTCGTGGCGAGGGCGCCCATCACCGCGCCGTCGGCCCGCCCGCTGGCCACGAGCAGGGCTGCGTAGTGGAGGGGATCGGCGGCCAGGGAGGCGACACGGCCCGGATCGAGCCCCCGCGAGGCCAGGCGCTCGGCCAGCAGGGCGGTCAGCTCCGGCAGGGCGGGATCATCCCCTGCCGGTCCAAGCAGGACAGCTCGGGCGAGACCCAGCGCCGTGGCGCGCTCCGCCGCTTCGACGACCCGCGGGTCCGTGCTTTCGGGCAGCACGACCCGCGCGGGCACCGGCAGGGCGGCGGCCCTGGCTCTCAGACGTTCGAGTGGATTGCGCGCCTCAGACACGTGGAGCGCAACTCTAGCAGGGGTCAGCCCTTGAGGACCATCTCGCCCGTGGGCTGGGGCACGCCGCCCCGGGGCTCGACCGTCACGGCCCAGGCCTGGATGTCCTTCACGTCCACCACCCGCTCCACGCGCAGGCTGCCGGTGCCCCGGGGATCCACGGAGAAGGTCCCCGCGGACACGGGCTTGCCATCGGCGATGAACCAGAGCTGGTAGGTCTTCTCCGGCGCCAGCACGGGCAGGTTGAAGGCGTAGAACAGGGCGTCGTGTGTCTGCGGATTGACGTAGGTGTGGCCGGCGGCCCCAGGGGTGGGACCCAGGCCCGCGAGCACGACCGAGCTGACATGGGGAGCGGCCAGCACCTGGAGGGCCTGGGCCGTGCGCCGCGCCTCGAACCGGGCCTGCTGTACCTCCTCGCCCAGGGCGGCCACCCGCCGCTCCAGGCTCTCCTGCTCGGCGGTCACGCGGCGCAGCTGGTCACGGAGCCGGATCTGGCCCGTGAATCCCCAGACCGCCAGCAGGAGGACCGCTGCCGCGGCGAAAGGCAGCCAGCGAGGCCAATGGGGAACAATACGCGCAGGTGCAGGTGCGGCCGGAGTCGTTCCAGCGAGGCGCAGGATCCGGGCCCGGGTCATCTCCGAAGGCTGAACGGGCGGCACGGACTCCGCGAGCGCTTCCAGGTCCCGCTGCCACAGGCCGATCTGGTGCCGGCACTCGGGGCAACCGGCCGCCAGGTGCTCCTCCAACTCGCGGAGGTCCTCTCCGTCCAACGCGCCCAGGGCGTAGGCGGGGAGGAATTCCTCGATGTGTTCGGAGTGCGGAGTCGCCATGGTCATTGCTCAGATCTCAGGCACTCAGGGCTTGCCGGAGCTTGTTCATGCCCAGCAGGATCCGGGATTTCACGGTGCCGAGCGGCGCTTCGAGGCGCTCGGCGATCTGCGTATGCGTGAGCCCCTCGAAGAAGGCGAGCTCGATGCAGCGGCGCTGGTCCGGCGAGAGCAGGCCCAGGGCCGAGCTCACCCGCCGGAGGCGCTCCACGCTCTCCAGCCGCTCCGTGCCGAGGGCCGGCTCGGCGATGCCGGTCTCTTCACCCGCGGCCTCCTCGCGGCGGCGCGCCGACTCGCGGCGGCGGATCCGGTCGAGGGCACGCGAACGGGCAAGCATCAGGATCCATCCTCGGGGTGAAGAGCGGGAGCCGTCATAACGGTCCGCCTGCGTCCAAACCTGAAGGAAGACCTCCTGCAGCACCTCCTCGGCCTCGCCGCGCCCGCCCAGGATGCGGTGGAGCAAGCCCAGGGCTGTGGGCGCATAGAGCTCGAACAGGCGCGTGAAAGCTGCGCCCTCCCGGGCAGCCACCCGGCTCATGAGCTGGAGATCCTCCGCGTCCCTCGGGTCCATGGATTCTATCGAAACGCTCCCTACCGCCCCGGCACCTCGAACGTCAGGGAGGCCCAGAAGCTCTCCCAGTCGGCGCCGGCCTCCTTGGCCGCAGTCACCGCCGGTACCATGTGCACTGCCTTGACCAGCCAGACGCCCGGACGGTCCAGCCGCAGCCTGACGCGCCCCTGGGCATCCGACCGGGCGGAGAGCCTCGGCTCGGGCCGGTCCTTCTGGAGCGCCATCACCAGGGCGCCCTTGAGAGGCTTGCCTCCGTAGTAGAGGCGCACCGGCAGCTCTCCTCCATTCTTCAGCGTATAAGGATTTGCCTCCGGCACCAACTCCAGAGGCAGTCCAACGATGCGGTCATAGCGGTCGAAGCCGGGACCGGCTCCGTTCCCCACGGCCACCAGCGACTTGGCGCACCGCGAGTAGATCTCCTTCACCGGAGCGCCGGTCTGGCCGCCCTTGGCGCGCAGGGCGCTGATGGCCTCCAGCCCCTCCTCCCGCAGGTACTGCTCGAGCTTCTCTCCAGTCTGCTCGATCGAGGCATGGTCGCTGTCGTAGACGAGGAGGTGGAGGCCCGGCGCCCCAAAGGCCACGAAGCCCGCCGGGTCACTGTTGGGGACACCGGCGACGGGTGCCTCGCCGGAGGGTCCCACGGCGGCGAAGCGCTCGATGCGATCGGGATGACGGGGGACCGGGTCACCCCGGAAGTGCTCGCCGACCTTGAGCCGGACGGCCACACGCTGCCCCAGAGCCGGCGTGAACACCGAGGGCTCGATCCAGAAATCATGCCCCCGGACGGCCGGAGCCGAAAGGGCCGTCAGGAGCAACGCGAGACCGAATGGCTTCAAGGTCGGCATGATCCCTATCCTACGGCGCTGAGGCCGGTTCGCCGTTGGCGCCGTTGGGCGAGCCCGGCAGCGGCGTCCGCAGGTACGGGAAGACGCTGTCGAACTGGCTCGAATCCTGGAGCGTGCCGTCCGTGAAGGGCAGATTGCCCGAAGGCGCGTCCGCAGGGCTGCAGAAGACGCCGGGGAACGCGTGGCAGAGCACGCCCATGGCCACCCGCAGCTCGGCATCGACCACGTCGTCGCCCGGGCGGCGGCCGTTGGGGAACCCGGCGTTGTCGCCGCCAAGGACGCCGAGGTTGTTCTGCAGGGCCGCTGGTCTGGGCGCGATCGAGGTGTTGAGCCGCACCATCTCGTGCGGCTGGCCGTCGGACAGGAAGTTCAGGCCCTGGACGCCGGTAGCGAAGGCGGCCACCAGGTCGGTGCGCGGGAAGTTGTTGGGCGCCCGCACGCCGGCCGCCCCGAAGAGGATCTCCAGGATCTCCGGGAGAGTCGGGTTGGTCACGTAGGTGGCGAGCGCGGCATCACCCTCGGGCGTCGCGGCGTTGAACAGGTTCTTGTCCTTCAAACCGATGACGATCTCGTTGACCAGCGGCATGCCCAGGCGCGAGACCTGGACCAGGTCGCCGCTCTCGTTGGCGGGCTGGGCGTAGGTCGGATTGTTCTTCAGGACCCGGGTGCGCGGCAGGTGGGCCGTGGTCCAGCCGCCGATGACCGGGCTGCTGGCGTTGCGGGTCAGGCAGGCGGCCGGGACCTCCAGGGCGAACGTCGTGACGTTCTTGTCTTCCAGGATGTTGGGCTCGGCGTCGCGGGGACCCAGGGGGTTGGCGATATTGACCAGGTCGAAGACCTCGCCCAGGTTGACGGCGAAGGACTCCTTGCGCTGGCCGACGAAGATCCGGCCCGTGCCCGCCGTGCAGCCGGGGATGTCGATCGTGCGGATGAACTGGTGGGCGTAGGCCGCGTAGTCGGGGATCGACTTCTGGCCGATGTTGTCGACCGGCTTGCCGAAGCGGGTGCCGCCCGTGGCGTCCTCGGTGGCGAACTCCCAGCGGGAGCCGTTGGTGATCCGGCCCCGCGTCACGCCCAGCGTGCAGCTTTCGAGCACATTGAGCACCGGGTCCCGGCCGCCCGGCCCGCCGGAGATCTGCCCGACGTTGATCACCGGCACCGAGACCTGCACGCCGCCCACGGGCAGCTTGATGTCCGCGAGTGCCGCCGTGCAGCGGAACTGGAAGCTGACGTCCTCGACGCCGTCGCCGTTGTTGTCGACGTGGATCCGGTAGCGGGCGTCCGGATCGAGGGTGAAGTAGTTGGGGCCGCCGTAGGAATCCTGGAGCGGGATGTAGTTGGCGAGCAGGGTGACGTACCCGTTGCGGCCGTTCTCGTAGCTGTGGAACATGTAGAAGTCGGTGCCGTCCACCTTGGGCATCTCGGTGATCGCGGGCGCCTCGCGGTGGCTGGACGCGAAGGCCGGAACCAGGCCGCCCCCCGCGATCACCGTCAGCACCAGCAGGACGAAGACAAGACGATTCTTCACGGTTTTCCTCCTATCCTTCGTTGAAGGTCTTTTTTCCTGAAAACAGGCAGGTCGGCTGGACGGCTCCCGGGCTCCACCCTCTCGACCCCTCTGGCCGTAATTACGCAACAGGGTGGGGGTCCGGATGAACGGATAGAATGCGGACCATGACTACGACCGACCCAGCTGTCCGCATCCGTCCCGATGGCCGCGCCGCCGACGCCCTCCGCCCCCTCCGCATCCAGACCGGCGTCCTCAAGTTCGCCGAGGGCTCGGCCCTGATCGAGCTGGGCGACACGCGCGTGCTGGTGGCGGCCAGCGTCGAGAACCGCGTCCCGCCGTTCAAGAAGGACAGCGGCGAGGGGTGGCTGACAGCCGAGTACGCCATGCTCCCCCGCGCCACCCACACCCGCAGCGCCCGGGAAGTCACCCAGGGCCGGCCCTCGGGACGCACGGCCGAGATCCAGCGCCTGATCGGCCGCAGCCTGCGGGCCGCCGTGGACTTGAAGGCTCTCCCTGAACGCACCATCACCTTCGACTGCGACGTGCTCCAGGCCGACGGCGGCACCCGCACGGCGGCCATCACGTGCGCCTACGTGGCGGCCGTGCTCGCCCTGAGCCGCCTGCTGCTGACCCGCGAGATCACGGCCTGGCCCATCCGCGACCAGGTCGCCGCCGTGTCGGTGGGCCTGGTGGGCGGGACGCCGCTCCTGGACCTCGAATACGTCGAGGACCAGGTGGCCGAGGTGGACATGAACGTGGTGGCGACAGCCGGCGGCTCCCTGATCGAGATCCAGGGCACCGGCGAGAAGCGGAGCTTCCGGCGCGAGGAGATGGACGCGCTGGTGGACCTCGCCTTCAAGGGCGTCCGGGAGCTGGCGGCGGCCCAGGACGCGGCGCTCGCCTCCACGATGGAAGAGGTCGCGGCCGTGCTCTCCAAAGACCGCCGGCGGCAGGCTCCTCCCAAGTCCGAGAAGGACCTCTGGGGCCGGCCGTGATTCCCTGGGAGCGCCGGCATCCCTGCCGGCCCTCCTTTCCGCAGGAGCAGGAGCTCCGCAGGAGCAGGCGGGGCGGGTTGAGCAGGCGGCCCCTCGGCTTTGCGGGGCCAACCTCGAACCGGATCTCCCCGCAGAGCCGCTTTTAGGGTCGGCGGGCTTTCCAAAAGGGTCGGTCTGCTTTCCCGAAGGGTCGGCCTGCTTTCCATTCCGGTCGGTCTGCTTTCCCATAGGGTCGGCCCGCTTTCCATTTGGGTCGGTCTGCTTTCCCGAAGGGTCGGCCTGCTTTCCATTCCGGTCGGTCTGCTTTCCCGTAGGGTCGGCCTGCTTTCCATTTGGGTCGGTCTGCTTTCCAAAAGGGTCTCCGGAGCTTCCGCCGGGGGTAAAAGGGCTTCCGCCGGGGTTGACGGGGCTTGCGGAGGCCGCGCCGGCGGGTCCAAGCAGGACGAACCCGCAGGCGTAACGCCTCTCGGGGACGCTGTACTAGTTTTCCCGTCTCTCCAGCGGCCTGAACCAAGCCCGGTTGAGGTACTCCGCCATCTGCCGGAAGAGCACCGCCTCGGCCCGGCGTTCCTGGACGGCCTGCGTCATCAGCAGCCACAGGGCGAGGCCTTCGGTATGCATCCCCCAGCCCCGGAGCAGCGGCAGGAGCTCCTCCACCAGCTCCGCCGCCGCTTCATGCTTGCCCCGGGTGACGTACACCTCCGCCAGCTCGAGCGAGACCAGGGTCAGCTCGTGCGCCTGGGAGGGTTCCTGGAGGTCGTACCACAGCCGCTTGAAGATCTCCTCGGCTTCTGCGAGGTCCCCGAGGCTGCGGGCGATCTTGCCTTCCAGCCAGTGCAGGCGGACGCGGGTCCAGGGGTCCTGGAACTGCTCGTATAGCGGCCGGGAGATCTCCAGCATCGCGAGCGCCTCCTTAGAGCGGCCGGCGTCGTTGAGGGAATAGGCCAGGTTATGCCGCCCGCACCATTCCAGGCGGGGCTCGCGCAGAGGATCGATCAGGGCGAGGCCGTCTTGGGCCAGCTCGATGGCCTTGTCTGGTTGGAAGTAGCCAAAAATGTCGGCCTGCTGTATCAGAGTCCTGCCCTCAAGGTGGGTGTCGTTGACGTTTCGGTAAATTTCAGCGGCGCGATCCAGGACCCTCACCGCTTTCTCAAACTCTCCCAAGTCCTTGTGCCAGCTCGCCTGGAGCGAGAGGACGTGCGCCTCTTCCAGGGGGTCGCCGGTGCCTTGTCTCAGCTCCTCGCGGGCGAGCCGCAAGGCGTTCCTCGCTCCCTCGAAGTCGGAGGACAGCCGTTTGGCGTTGCCGAGCGCGGCCAGAGCTCCGGCCCGGAAGTCGGCGATCCGGGCCGCTCCGTGGCGGGACGGGTCCAGGACCTCCACCACGGTCAGGGCGAGCTCGGCGATCTGGACGGCGTAGGCTGGAGCGCGGAAGCCCTGCGCCCGGCACTGCTCCAGGAGGCGGTCGTAGAGGCCCCAGTTGTGCATCCGAGGGTCCCTTCGGATCATCGCGAGGCGCCGCTCCTGGTCATATTTTTCGAGGACGTGCCAGAGGCCGATGCCGCGCAGGCGCTCCCGGGCCAGCTCGAGCTGGACCTCCACGGAGCCCAGGACCCGGAGGAAGGCGTCGTTGTAGCGCTCCGGATCGTCTGGGAAGAGGGCGGCCTGGAAGTCTCCATCCTGGAAGACGTAGCCCTCTTCAGCCCCGGCCTCCACAGCAATCCCATGGCAGACCTCACAACTCCTCATCAGATGGCGGATGACCTCATGCGTGTCCCGCCGGGACAGCTCCGAGCGGAAGAACCTCTGCATCACTTCCCGCGACACGTGCTCTTCTGGCATGGTCTTTTCGCTCCTCCTATACCAGTATAGTTGCCGCAGGGCGCCTGTAAAGGACAAAAAAGACGCCGGGAAATCACCGGCGTCGAGAAGAAGCCATGGAAGGGGTCTAGCCGTTCGGGTCCGCGCCGCCACGGGATTCGTCTTCGCCGGGAGGCAGAGGGGCGGGCACGGCCACTCCGTCAGGGTCCGCGCTCCCCCGGCTTTTCTCAGCGATCCCGAGCACCACCCCGGCGCGGGCCCAGAGGGCGGCGAAGAAGCCGGGCCAGGACTGTGCCCGTGCCGGGGCCGGCAGCGCGGCCACGGGCAGCGCGACGGCCAGGGCGAGCAGGAAGACGGCGACAGCTCGGCGAGTGCGGTTCATGTGCGCTCCTTGTCCGGGGCGTCGCGGGCCGGCCGCCAAGGCCGGAGCGTGCCCCATGACTTGAAGGTAGCGCCACTCCCTAGGGCCGCGTCCCCGAAATTCGTTCCGGGTTTGTCTCAAGACGTTTCTGTCTTGAGCCCGGAGGGCGGGCAGACTCATAGCCCAGGGCGCGAGCCCTGGGGACCGGGTGTGGAGTCCTCTCGATTCCAGCCCTGAACAGGGCGACAGGGGGTAAGCCCGCGTCCATCTTGTCCTTCCTGGAAGGACAGATCAGCCGAAAGTTGTCCTTCCTGGAAGGACAACTTCTCTCAGCCCTTAATACTCCCGGCGGACGAAGGCATAGCGGTCCCGGATCCGCCGCGACACGAAGCTCCCCTTGGAAGGCGCCTTCAGGAGAGCCTTGTAGACCTTCGGCGGCACGTCCAGGTAGTCGTAGACCGCGCCGCTCTGGAACTCGACTTCCAGCACCGAGGACCGCTCGTCGTAGCCGACGGAGGAAATCGCCGAGGAGGTGACATGTTTCCTGTGCATCCCTTTCTCTCCACAGAGAAGGTGGTGCAAACATGATACCTCCTGAAAGCAAAAAGGCGGGCCTCAGCCCGCCTTTCTTCTCCGGAGAGATGCCCTGGTTACAGGATGGTGCCTTTGAGCGGAACTTCGAGGAACGGCACCTTGGGGCTGTCCGTGCGGATGGTGATCTTGCCGTCGAAGTTGCCCTTGGGGAGGCTGGGGCTCAGGGTGAGCTGGACCTGGTACTCGCGGCCGTCGTCCAGGGGCTGGAGCTTGACGTCGATCCCCTGGATGTTCTCCTCGACGCCGGTGACCTTGATCGGCTCCGTGGCGAAGTTGCGGACGTTGAGCACCTTCTGCGTGGCCTCCTTGAGCTCGATCGTGCCGAAGTCGGCCACCTGCGGGGTCACGGCGACCACCGGCCGCACGAAGCCGGTCACCGGGATCTGCACCACCTTCTGCTTCGGGTGGTTGGTGCGGACGGTCACGTACTCGGCGAGCGGCCCGACCTTGGCGTCGTTGCCGAGCTTCATCTCGACCCGCCACTGCTTGCCCGGGAGGTCGGGAAGCCGCTCCTCGGCCGTGGCTTCGCGGAAGCTCACCTTGAGATAGGGCCAGGGGGAATCGACGCCGACCACGTCCATGGAGGAGCCGTCGGTCGCCCAGAGGGTCTGGGTGATGTCACCCTCGACGGGCTCGCCCTGCACGGTGACGTAGCGCGCGTAGCCGGGCTTGACCGCGATGTAGGGCTCCACCTTGGCGCGGACCGTCAGCTCGATCTGGGGCGTGGCGGGGTCGTTGGTGAAGACGCTCAAGCCCTTGGCGATCGGCCCGCCGAAGGTGCTCGTGTCAACCACGGCGTGCACTTTGCCCGTCTGGCCCGGAGCGATGGTCTTGTCGAACTCGGCCACGGTGCATCCGCAGGCGGGCTGGATGCCCAGGATCTCCAGGACCGCGTCGCCGTCGTTGCGGATCAGGAAGTCGTGGACGATCTTCTCCCCCTTGGGCACCGTGCCCACGTCCTTGACCGCCTCGACGGCGACGGCCTTGGGCTTGCCCTGAGCAATTCCTTGGGAGGGAAGAGTCGCCGCGACCAAAACGACGGCGAAGAGTGCCAGAATGGCGGTCTTGATGTGGCGTTGCATACGGCCTGCTCCTTCTACTGAATGGATGAAAGCTCCGGAAATGCTACACTGCTGGCTCGAAAACGAGAACTCCTGCCCGTGACGTCTCCAAAACTCGACATCTACTGCATGGCAATCGGCGGTACTGGAATGGCTCCGCTTGCCTGCCTTCTGCAAGAGCAGGGCCACCGCGTCCGGGGGACCGACGGCCCTCTCTATCCGCCCATGAGCACCCTGCTCGAGCGCGCCGGGATCCATCCCGAAACCGGGTACGATCCCTCTCATCTTCAGCCCCGGCCCGGCCTGGTGCCTGATCTCGTAATCATCGGCAACGCGATCCACCGGAACAACCCCGAAGCCGAGGAAGCCGAGCGTCTGGGCCTGCCCATCGTCTCGATGCCGCAGGCGCTCGCCCGCTTCTTCCTGGACCACCACCGCTCCCTGGTGGTGTCCGGCACCCACGGCAAGACCACCACGACCGCCATGGCCGCCTGGGTCTACACCGCCTGCGGCCGCGACCCCGGCTACCTGATCGGCGGCGCGCCCCTGCGACCTGCCGGCGAGCTTCCACGACGGTGCCGGCGACCGCTTCATCATCGAGGGAGACGAGTACAACGCGGCCTATTTCGACCGCGGCCCCAAGTTCCTCCACTACCAGCCCGAGACGCTGATCCTGACCAGCGCCGAGTACGACCATGCCGACCTGTACCCCACGCCCGAGGCGCTCTGGGAGGCGTATTCAAAGCTGGTCGACACTGCTGCCGGAGGACGGCTTCCTCGTGGCCTGCGGCGACAGCCCCAAGGTGCGCGAGCTGGCGGCGGGGGCCCGCTGCCGCGTCCTCTTCTACGGGCTGGAGGAGGGCAACGACCTCCGGCCCCTGGGAGAGATCGAGACCCTGGCCGAGGCGAGCCGCTTCCGGGTTCGTGACGAGGACTCGGACACCGGCGAGGTCGAGATCACCCTGCCGCTGGCCGGCGGCCACAACGTCTCGAACGCCCTGGCGGTCTGGGCCGCGGCCCGCCGGGACGGCATTCCGGCGGCCGAGGTCGCTTCGGCCTTCGCCCGCTTCCACGGCGTCAAGCGGCGCCTGGAGGAGCTCGGGACCTCGCGGGGGGTGACGGTGGTCGACGACTTCGCCCATCACCCGACGGCCGTCGAGAAGACCCTGACCGCCCTGCGCCAGCGCTACCCCGGCCGGCGCGTGGTGGCCCTCTTCGAGCCGCGCAGCCTGACGGCGGGCCGCCGCTTCTTCTACGAGCCCTACCGCGAGGCGTTCGCCGGAGCCGACCGCGTGCTCTTCGCCCCGATCTTCCACAGCGGCCGCCTGGCCCCCGAGGAGCGGCTGGACTTCGGTGACCTGGCGGGCGAGCTGACGGCCAGCGGCGTCCCCACGACCCTCTGCGCGGACAACGCCGACGTGCTGCGGCAGGCGCTGGAGGAGGCCCGGGAGGGGAGCGTGCTGGTGACCATGTCCTCGGGCTCGTTCGACGGCATGCCCCACCGGCTGGTGGAGGCGCTCCGGGAGTAGGGGCGGCCCTGCGATCGTCGGATCGGTCGGATCGGTCGGATCGGTCCGATCAGGGGATTTCCGAAGCGAGATTACCAGGCAGAACCGCGGGGAGAGCCGGCAGCAGCAACGCGTCCCGGACCACCCCCAGGGCCGCCTCCTCCGGCACCAGCCCGATCAGCTCGGTCTCCACGACCCGCGTCCCCAGCGCCGCCGCCTCCTCTCGCACCCGGTCCAGCGCCAGGAGGACCGGCGTGCGGCGGTAGTCCACCAGGTTCATGCTCACCTGGGCGCGGCCCCGGCTGGCGAGGTAGACCCCCATGGCCCGCACCGCCGGCAGCCCGCCTCCGGACTCCCGGACCTTGCGGGCGATGGCCCGGGCGATCGCCACGTCGGCAGTGTCGAGCACGACGTTGAAGGCGATCAGGAAGAAGCGGGCGCCGATCACCGTCACCCCGGCGGTGGGATGGACCCGCGCCGGCCCGAAGTCGGGAGCCCAGGCGGGGTCGGCGATCTTCGCGGGGAAGCCCTCGAAGCCGCCGCGCGCGGATGTCGGCCAGGGCCGTGCGTTCCGGATGCCGGGCCGCCTGCTCGTAGAGGTAGACCGGCAGGCCGAAGCGCTCGGCCACCTCGGCGCGCCAGCCGCTCGGCCGCGGCCACGGCCACCTCCATGGGCGTGTCGCCCAGGGGCACGAAGGGGACCACGTCCACCGCTCCCACCCGGGGATGGACCCCCTGGTGGTGCGTGAGGTCGATCTCCGCGAGGGCGGTCTCGTAGAGGGCGAGGAGCGCCGCGTGGAGCCCGCCCGGCCTCGCCGGCCAGGGTCAGCACCGTGCGGTTGTGGTCGGGATCGGAGGAGACGTCGAGCAGCCGCGCCCCTCACCGCCAGTGACCGAGGAGACTGCAGCCGCGAGCCGGGC
Organism: uncultured Acidobacteriota bacterium; assembly: GCA_963832495.1. Lineage (GTDB taxonomy): Bacteria > Acidobacteriota > Thermoanaerobaculia > Multivoradales > UBA5704 > DATARR01. The sequence continues at coordinate 1,387,255 of CAWHUF010000011.1, forward strand.
CACCACCTCGGGACGGCGGCCCTCGCTGACGTTGGGCACGCACTCGAGCGGCAGCACGGAGGCAAGTATAGCCTGGAGGGCATATTTGGACGTTGGGGCCATCCTCTGCTAGGATACCCCCGGTTTTTCAAACTCAGCTTTAACTACCGTCCGATGCCGCCGATGAGCTACTCCGGAAATCCCTCCCTTTCGTCCGACGTCCAGCAGCGGGTCCTCACCACGTTCGAGCAGACCCTGGATCTGGCCCGCGAGGGGAGCCGCCAGGAGGCGCTCCTGGGCTGCGACTTCGTGCTGCGCATGGACCCGCAGTTCCAGCCCGCCCAGGTCCTCCAGGAGCGGCTGCGGGCCAGCGACGGCCCCGTCCGGGTGGACGACCTCAAGGGCGCTCCGCCGGCCGCCGCCGCCGCCGCGGATGCTGACGATCCTTTCGCGGATCTCGACGGCCTGGGTCTCGACCTGCCCGACCTCCTGCCCGATGCTGGCGGGGGGGCCTCGGACGGCCTGCGCGGCGAGCTGCAGTCCCTGCTCGACCAGCGCCGCTTCCAGGAGCTGATGGCCACGGCCCAGCGGGAGGCGGCCACGGTGACCGCCGATCCGGAGCTGCAGCGCATCGTCGGGCAGGCCCAGGAGCTGATGGAGGCCGAGCCGTACGTCCTCAAGTTCCTGGCCTCTGCCCGCCAGGCCCTCCAGGCGGGGCAGGCCGACGAGGCCGGCCGGCTGCTCGACAAGGCCCGCTCCCTCGACCCGCCCATCCGGGGATCGCCGAGCTGGAAGCGGCCCGGTCCACCTCTGCCGCCTCTGGGCCGTCCTTCGAGATCCCGTCCCCCTGCAGGCCGCGGCCATGCCCGCGAGCCTCGCCTTCGGGGGCGGCGACTCCGAGAGCGACCGCCGCATCCAGCGAGCTGCTCGACGAGGGGCAGACCGCCTTCGACGCCGGCGACCCCCAGGGCGCCATCGACGCCTGGTCGCGGATCTTCCTGATCGACATCGACCACCAGGAGGCCGCCCGCCGCATCGAGCTGGCGCGCAAGCTCAAGGCCGAGAGCGAGCGCCAGGTCGAGGAGGTCTTCCACGAGGGCCTGGCCCGGCTCGAGGCCGGCGACGTGGAGGCGGCCCGGCAGGCGTTCCAGCGGGTGCTGGAGATCCAGCCGGGCTACTTCGCGGCCCGCGAGTACCTGCAGCAGCTCGAGGCCGGCAACGTGCCCATCGCCCCGGCCGGCGCCGGCCTCCGGGAGACACGCTCGTGCGAGCCGCTGTCCCTGCCTTCCGACCTGGAGGTCTCGGGCGGCGCGGCGATCTCAAGGAAGAGATCCTGGTCCCGCCCGATCCCGGCGAGGTGGCGGCTCCGGCCGCCGAGCGCAAGCCGGCCAAGAAGACGGCGCGGTCCGCGACGGCAGCCGCGCCCGCCGGCAGTTCCTCCTGGTCGGCGGCGCCGTGCTGCTGCTCGTCCTGGCCGGCGGCTGGTTCGTCTACCAGAACTGGGACCGGCTCTTCCCCAACTCGGAAGAGGCGGCGGCGACCCTGCCCAACCTGGCCCAGGACCCCATCGCCCGGGCCGAGCGCCTCCACAAGGCGGGCAAGACCGCCATCGCCGTCACGCAGCTCCAGCCGGCTCCCCCCGACCGATCCCCACTACGCCGCAGGCCCAGGAGCTGATCGCGCAGTGGGGAGGCGCGCCCGGTCGCGGCGGCGGCGACTCCGGCCCCGGGGGCTGCCACCACCGACCGCCGCCGCCGCACCCGCCGCCAACCCGGTCCTCGACCGCCGCCAGATCGCTGCTCATCGCCGGCCGCCAAGCCTACGGAGCGGCAGCTATCTGCGCACCGTCCAGCGGCTGGAGCAGGCCGCGGCCATGGGCAAGCTCGACGCCGCGGACGCCCAGATGCTGGCCGAGGCGAAGAAGACCCTGGAGCCCATCGCCAAGCAGATCACCGTCTTCCGCGAGCACGAGTGGGAGTACGTGCTGCCCGACCTCTGGCGCATGCACGAGGCCGACCCGGCGAACCGCGACGTCACCCGACTGATCGTCGACTCCTATTACAATCTGGCCGTGCGCGACCTGCAGCGGGCCGACGCCAAGAAGGCCGTGGAGAACTTCCAGGAGGCCCTCGCCCTGCAGCAGGACGATGACGAGCGCCGAGCGGCACCTCGTGTTCGCGCAGACCTACCAGGAGCGGCCGAAGGACCTGCTCTACCGGATCTACGTCAAATACCTGCCGTACCGCTGATGCGACGCCCGGACAAGCCGAAAGACCCGACGAGCCCCTGCTCTTCGATCTGCCTCTGGCCGGTCGCGGCCTGGAGCGAAGAGGACGGAGCCTCTCCGCGATCCGCCGCCGAGGCCGACGACCCGCCCGGCCCGGGCCCAGCAACCCGCCACCGCGCAAGGCACGGCCGGTGCCCGTGCCGGACCCCGAGCCCGAGCCTCTGGACGACGAGCCGCGTTCCAACCAGCGAATTCGCGGTCGGGGGCACCGTTTCGCGGCCGGCGGGGCCGACCTGCTCGTCCATGCCGCCATCCTCGTCGCTCGCGCTCCTCGGCGTGCGCGGCATGGGCGTGCGGCCGAGCCTCGCCGACTGGCCGGCGTTCGCCCTCTTCCTGCTCTCGTTCTCGTTCCTCTACACGGTGGTGCCGCTCGCCTTCTGGGGCCACACCCTGGGCATGGCCTGGGGCGGGCTCACCTCGCGCAACCGCGACGGCGAGCCGCTGACCTTCGACCAGACGGCCCGGCGCTGGCTGGGCGGGATCCTGACGTGGCCACCCTCGGCCTGCCCCTCCTGGTGACGGGCGACCGGCGCTCCCTGACGGACCTGATCAGCGGCTCGGCGACCTATCCCGAAGAAGGTCCGGTCTGACCGGTTTTCTCCCGGTGGGCATGCCACACCGCCAGCCCCATCCACAGATTGCCGGCCGCGGTCGCCACGGCGAACACCTCCAGGGGGTAGCCGTGCGGCCAGAGCGCGGCCACGCCGCCGATCTGGTAGATCAGGCCGCAGGTCCGCAAGGGCTCGAACGCGAGGCCGCCCAGCATGTAGAAGGAGTGGCCCAGGAGGAGCAGCCAGAGCCCGGGCAGGGCCCAGGCGAGGTCCTGCCAGACCAGCAGGACGGAGAGGGCCAGGGCGATCAGGGAGAGGTTGCCCTGGAGGCGCAGCACCCACGCCGCCAGCGTGCCGGTCGGGACCGACCGGCCACGGATGCCGAGGAATTCGACCGCTCCCCCCAGCAGGATCGTCCCGGACCAGGTGAAGAGGACTCCGGAAGGCCCGGCGAGCCGCAGCGCCAGAGGCGTGGCGAGGGCCGCCCCGGGCAGGAGCGCCGACCAGGCGAACCAGGAAATGGGATCTGGAGGAAGGGACGGCTGGCGGCGCGGAAGCGCTCCCGGACCGGCTCGAGGTCATCGGCGCCGGCCCGGGAGGATGAGAACAGCGGATCGTATTCGGTCACTCGACGGATCAGGCAATCAAGCGGCGGCGCGCCCTGCCCCATGCTTGGCGAGGAGATGCTTCTGGACCTCGGCGCTCCTGATCGCCCGCTGGCGGGCGGTGAAGGCGGCGTCGCCCACCGCGGGCATGGCGTGGGCCTCGGCGAGCGCCCGCTCGACGGCCGCGCGGTCGATCTCCTCGATCCGCTTGGCCTGCTCGGTCAGCAGGGTCAGGCGGTTGTCCACCATCTGGGCGAAGCCGCCGTCCACGAAGAAGACGTGGTTGCCCTCGGGGCTCTCGACCCGCAGCTCGCCGATGCCCATGCTGTAGAGCAGCGGCGCGCGGTCGTGCAGGATGCCGACCTCGCCGTCGTGGGCCGGGAAGGCCACGAAGGTGGCCTCGGTCTCCAGCACCGCCCGCTCGGGGGTGATGACGCTGCAGTGGAAGGTGTCGTCCCGCCATGGCGTTTAGCCTTCTTCCGCCAGGCGCTCCGCCTGGGCCGCCGCCTCTTCGATCGTGCCGACGTACATGAAGGCCTGGTCGGGCAGGTGGTCCCACTTGCCGTCGCACAGCTCGTCGAAGGAGCGGATGGTGTCCTGGCGCGAGCAGTAGACGCCCGGGAAGCCGGTGAACTGCTCGGCGACGTAGAACGGCTGCGAGAGGAAGCGCTCGATCTTTCTGCGCACGGCGGACGAGGACCTTGTCCTCTTCGGACAGCTCGTCGACGCCCAGGATGGCGATGATGTCCTGGAGGTCCTTGTAGCGCTGGAGGATCTGCTGGACCCGCCGGGCCACCCGGTAGTGGTCCTCGCCGATGTACTCGGGCGAGATGATGCGGCTGCTGGAGGCCAGCGGGTCCACGGCGGGGTAGATGCCCTTCTCGGAGATGCTGCGCTCCAGGTTCACCGTGCTGTCGAGGTGGGTGAAGGCGGTGGCCGGCGCCGGGTCGGTGTAGTCGTCGGCCGGCACGTAGATGGCCTGGATCGAGGTCACGGCGCCCCGGTTCGTCGAGGTGATGCGCTCCTGGAGCTCGCCCATCTCGGTGCCGAGCGTCGGCTGGTAGCCCACGGCGGAGGGCATGCGGCCGAGCAGCGCCGACACCTCGGAGCCCGCCTGCGAGAAGCGGAAGATGTTGTCGATGAAGAGCAGCGTGTCGACGCCGGTCTGGTCGCGGAAGTACTCGGCCATGGTGAGCGCCGAGAGGGCCACGCGCAGGCGGGCGCCCGGGGGCTCGTTCATCTGGCCGAACACCATCACGGTCTGGTCGATGACGCTCTTGCCCGTGTCGCCGATCTTGGCCTCCTGCATTTCCAGCCAGAGGTCGTTGCCCTCGCGGGTGCGCTCGCCCACGCCGGCGAAGCAGGAGTAGCCGCTGTGGAAGCGGGCGAGGCGGGCGATCAGCTCCTGGATGATGACGGTCTTGCCCACGCCGGCGCCGCCGAACAGGCCGGCCTTGCCGCCGCGGACCAGGGGGCAGAGCAGGTCGATGACCTTGATGCCGGTCTCGAACAGCTCGGTCTTCGAAGACAGCTCGTCGAACTCCGGCGGCGCGTGGTGGATGGGCCGGCGCTCCTGGGTCGTCACCGGCCCGAGCCCGTCGATCGTCTCGCCGACCATGTTGAACACCCGGCCCAGGGTCTCCGTGCCGACGGGCACCGTGACCGGAGCGCCGGTGTCGAGGATGTTGACGCCGCGCTGGAGGCCGTCCGTCGAGCCCAGGGCGACGGCGCGCACGCGCCCGCCGCCCAGGTGCTGGGCGACCTCGCACCAGAGGGTTTCGGTCGTGGTCTGGCCGAGCACGGTCCGCGGCACCTCGACGCGCAGGGCGTTGTAGATGCCGGGCAGATGGTCCTCGGAGAACTGGGCGTCCAGCGTCGAGCCGATGACCTGGGTCACTTTGCCGTAGTTGCCGTTTTCCATGGTATTTCCAATCTCTTGAAGGGCCCGTCAGGACAGGGCGTTCGCGCCGCCCACGATGTCCAGGAGCTCCATGGTGATCTGCGTCTGCCGGGCGCGGTTGTACTCACGCGTCAGAGCCTTGATCATGTCCCCCGCGGCGTCGGTCGCCGCCTTCATGGCGACCATGCGGGCGACCTGCTCGGAGACCGCCGCGTCGATGAAGGCCTGGAACAGCCGGATCCGCACGGTGGCGGGCAGCAGCTCGTCGAGGAGCTGCCGCGGGTCGGGGGAGAACTCGTATTCGACGCTGCGGGCCGGCTTGGCGTCCGCGGCCCCGCCGCCCGGCTCATCGGGCTGAAGGGGCAGGAGCTGGACCACCACCGGCCGCTGCTGGCCGGCCGAGATGAACTTCATGTAGGCCACGTGCGCCGAGGCGATCTCCCCCCGCACGAAGCGGCCGATCAGCGCGTTGGCGATCGGCTCGACCTGCTCGAAGCGCGGCCGGTCGCTGATCCCGGAGGTCTGCTCGGCCACCGGCTGCCGCAGGAACCGGAAGTAGGCGATCCCCTTCTTGCCGATCATGTGGACGCCGGCCGGGGCCCCGCGCTCCGCCTGCTGCTCGATGTGGGCGAGCGCCGTCCGCAGCACGCTGGAGTTGTAGCCGCCCGCGAGCCCGCGGTCGCTGGTGAGCACCACGAGGGCCGAGCGGGGCACGTCGTCATGCGTCTTGAGCAGCGGATGGTCGACGTCGCCGGCCGCGCGGGAGAGGTCGGCCACCAGCTCGGCCAGCTTCTCCGTGTACGGCCGGGTCGCCATGGCCCGGTTGAACGCCGCCTGGAAACGGGCGGTCGCGATGAGCTGCATGGTGCGCGTGATCTTGCGGATGTTGCGCACCGACTTGCGCCGCTTGACGAGGACTCTGCGATTGGCCATCGCTCAGCTCACTTCCACTGGGTCTTGAAGTCGCGGATCACCTTGCCGATCCGGTCGGCCAGGTCGTTCGGAAGGTCCTTGGTCCGGTCCAGCTCCTCGATGATCTCGGGGTGCTCGTCGCGGAAGTGCTTGAGCAGGGCCGCCTCGAACCGCAACACGTCGCGTACCGGCACGTCGTCGAGGAGGCCGCGGGTGCCGGCGAAGATCGAGAGCACCTGTTCGTTGACGTTGTAGGGCCGGTACTGGGGCTGCTTGAGGAGCTCGACCATGCGCTGGCCGCGGTCGAGCTGGCGCTGGGACGCGGTGTCGAGCTCGGTGCCGAGCTGGGCGAAGGCCTCCAGCTCGCGGAAGGCCGCGAGGTCGAGCCGCAGCGAGCCGGCGACCTTCTTCATGGCCTTGCGCTGGGCGTTGCCGCCCACGCGCGACACGCTGATGCCCACGTTGATGGCCGGGCGCACGCCGGCGAAGAACAGGTCGGGCTCCAGGTAGATCTGGCCGTCGGTGATCGAGATCACGTTGGTCGGGATGTAGGCCGAAACCTCGCCCTCCAGCGTCTCGATGATCGGCAGCGCCGTCATCGAGCCGCCGCGTGTCGGGGAAGCGGTGGACGCCGGTACTTGTCGGCGTCCGGCAGGGTGGCGAGCCACGCCTCGGCCTTGTGGCGGCCGTGCGGCCGGTGGAAGAGGCCGTCCACGTCGTCCGGCCGGTGCTCGGCCGGCGCCGCGAGGCCCTGCGGGTGCTTGACGACCACGGAGCGGTCACGGCTGTCGGCCGGCGTGTCCTTGGGCACCACGGCGTACTCGTCGCGCAGCTTGACGCTGCGCTCCAGGAGGCGGGAGTGGAGGTAGAAGACGTCGCCCGGGTACGCCTCGCGGCCCGGCGGCCGGCGCAGCAGCAGCGAGAGCTGGCGGTAGGCCTGCGCCTGCTTCGACAGGTCGTCGTAGACGCACAGGGTGGCCCGGCCCTCCTGGTACATGAAGTACTCGGCCATGGCCGCGCCCGCGTAGGGGGCGATGTACTGGAGCGGCGCCGGGTCGGACGAGCCGGCCGAGATGACGATCGTGTAGTCCATGGCGCCCAGCTCGCGCAGCCTGTCGACCAGGCCGGCGACGGTCGACTCCTTCTGGCCGATGGCGACGTAGACGCAGATCACGTCGCCGCCCTTCTGGTTGACGATGGTGTCGATCGCGATGGCGGTCTTGCCGGTCTTCCGGTCGCCGATGATCAGCTCGCGCTGGCCGCGGCCGATCGGGATCATGGAGTCGATGGCCTTGATGCCGGTCTGCAGCGGCTCGGTGACGGGCTGGCGCTCGGCGATGCCCGGGGCCTTGAACTCCAGCGGCCGGCGGTGGGGGGTCTCGATGACGCCCAGGCCGTCGAGCGGCCGGCCGAGCGGGTCGACCACGCGGCCGATCAGCGCCGGGCCGCAGGGCACCGAGAGCAGCTCGCCCGTGCGGCGCACCTCGTCGCCCTCCTTGATGCCCAGGTAGTCGCCGAGGACGACCGCGCCCACCGAGCTCTCCTCCAGGTTGAACACCTGGCCCTGAGCGCCGTTCGCGAACTCCAGGCGCTCGCCGGCCATGGCCCCGGTCAGACCGTAGATGCGGGCGATGCCGTCGCCCACCTCCAGCACCTTGCCCACCTCGCTGAGGTCGACCTCGGTGCGGTACTTCCGGATTTCTTCTTCGATGACCGACGCGATCTCGTCGACTTTGAATCTCATGAATGCTCCTTGCCTCGATCAGGACTCGGCGGTGAAAGCTCTGCCGCTTTGAATCTCATGCGAGGCGCGCTGCGATCAGCGCCTCGCTCAGGTCGTGAAGCCGGGACGCCACGCTGCCGTCGATACTTCCGGCCGTCGTCGACCTCGACAACCATGCCGCCGAGAAGCGACGGGTCCACCTTCTCGATCAACGCGGGCGTCTTCCGGGTGAATGAGGCGACGGGCCGCGGTCAGCCGCGCGCGCAGGGCCTCGGAGAGCGGCACGGCGCGTCCTGACGTGGACGTCCACGATGCCGCGCCGGTCCCGGTAGCGCGGCACGGTAGGCCTCGGCGATGGCGCGGAGCGAGCCGAGCCGCCCCTTGCGGTTGATCACCTGGAGCGAGTCGACCAGCAGGTCGCTCGCCCTGCCGCGGAAGGCATCTTCGATCACCCGGACGCGGGCCTCTTCGTCTACCAGGGGGCTCGCGAGGAGCTGCTCGAGCTCCGGGGCTCCGGTCGAGCATACGCCGCCAGCTCCGTTCAGCTCCTCCAGCAGCGCGTCGCCCTGCCCGGCCTCCTCGGCGAGGTCCAGGATCGCCTCGGCGTACAGGCGGCCGATGCCCAGCTCGCTGTCGTTGACGTTGGCCATGGCCTCAGTCGGCTCCGGTTCGTCACCCAGGCCGTCGATGCGCCTCGGCGATCAGGCGCTCGTGGTCCTGGGGGGTCAGCTCGCGGCCGATGATCGCGTGCCGCCATCTCGGTCGCCAGGTCGCGCCGAGCGCCGGTACAGCTCCTTGGTCGCGGTTTCGGTGGCGATCTGGATCTCGCGCTTCGCGCGCTCGATCATCTTGTCGGCCTCGGCCTTGGCGTCCTCCTCGATCCGCCGCTTGACGACCTCGGCGTCGCGGCGTCCCTCGTCGACGATGGCGGTGGCCTCGGCCCGCGCCGCCGCCAGCCGCTCCTCGTACTCGCGCAGCCGGGCCTCGGCCTCGTCGCGGTCGCGCTTGGCCTTCTCGAGCGCCTCGTGGATGAAGCTCTCGCGCGCCTGGAGGGTGTTGAGGATCGGACCCCAGGCGAACTTGCCGAGGACGAAGACCACCAGCCCGAAGATCACCAGCGTCCAGATGGCGTTGCCGACGTCGCCCGCGAAAAGGTTGTTCTCCCCGCCGCCGCCGTGCTCCTGCTGCGCCAAGGCCGGGGCCGCGATGGCCAGAGTGAGACAGTGCCGCCAGAAATCTCTTCATCGGTAACTCATCCAAGTCGACTCGTCAGGTCGAACGCCCCTCCCCGGCATTGGAGAGGGGCCGGGAAGCCATGCCGCCTCAGCCGACGTTGAGCGCCAGCAGGCAGACGATGACCGCGAACAGGGTGGCGCCCTCGATCAGCGCCGCGGTGATGATCATGGCGGTGCTGATCTGGCCCGCCGCCTCGGGCTGGCGCGCCATCGACTCGACGGCGCTGCCGCCGATGCGGCCGATGCCCGCGCGCGCCGCCCATGATCACCAGGCCGGCGCCGATCGCGCCGCCCAGATGGGCCGCGCCCCGGCGGTCAGAAAGTAGGAGGCCTCGCCGCCACCGGCCGCGTCCACGCCCGGCTCCTGCGCGTACGCAGGGACGGAGGCGAACATCAGCACGAAGCCGAGCACGATCATCATCAGTGCGAGCTTCGCCGTTCTCTTGCTCATTGGAACAAGTCCTTTCGTTTCTTCGGCGGCCGTGCGGGGCCGGCCGCCTCTTCGGATCGCCATCGCAGTCACGCCTCACGGCCCGAGTGCCCCGCGCGGTCCGGGCATGGCGAATGAAATCGTCAATCACTTCATAATCACTGTCGAAGCGTCAGTGCGCACCCTCGTGATGGAGCTCGCCTGGCCGCCGTGGTGGAAGACCACCGACTGGCCGATGAACAGCGTCGTCAGGAAGGTGAAGATGAACGCCTGCAGGAAGGCGACGAAGATCTCCAGCAGGGTGATCGCGACGCTGCCCAGCACCGCCGGGATGGCGATGCCGAAGCCACCCGCGTAGCCCATCGAGGCGCCCGGCGCTCAGGATGAAGCCGAGCAGCACGGCGAGCAGGATGTGGCCGGCCAGCATGTTGGCGAACAGACGGACGGTCAGGGCGAAGATCTTCGCGATCAGGCCGACGATCTCGACCGGCACCAGCAGCGGCGCCAGCCACAGCGGGCCCGGGCAGAAGTGCGCGAAGTAGTGCTTGCCGCCCAGGCGCAGGCCGTTGAACACCATCAGCACCAGCGTGCAGGATCGCGAGCGTCGCCGGTCACCCAGACGTTGCCCGTGGCCGTGCCGCCGATGTGAGCGCCGAAGAGCGGCGTGACCGCCGCGATCGGCAGCAGCCCCAGCAGGTTGCAGGTCAGGATGAAGAAGAACACGCTCCAGATGTACTTGATGAAGCGGTCCGTGTGCTCGTGCAGGTTGGGCTGGGCGACCTCCTTGCGCAGGTACTCGCAGATCGCCTCGAAGACGTTGGCGGAGCCCGGTCGGGCACCAGCCGGCCGACCTCGCCGGTGCCCCGGCGGCGCTGCACCAGCGCCGGCACGAACAGGATCAGCAGCAGGCCGGCCACGATCAGCGTCGACGATCTGGTCGGTGAGCAGGGAGATCTGCCCCTCGGGCGTCAGGAGCCCCCAGGTCGGCTGGCCTCTGGATGATCGGATGCTGGACCACGTGCTCCAGCGGATTCTGCTGCCATCATGAAAGCGAGCATCATCGAATCTCCAGGTCTTTCACTCTCAGAAGCCCTTGCACCGCGTACCAGGTGTCGACCGCCAGCAGCGCCATGTAGCTGATCGCGATCCAGAGCAGCAGCGGCTTCAGCGCTCGAACCCCCCCGAAAGGGCCGCCGCGGCTCCCAGCGCCAGCACGACGGCGAACCGCAGGCCCATCGACGCGAGCATCGCCTGCAGCCTCGCCGCCGGATTCGACGCCCGCCCGCGGCTGAGCGCCACCGGGATGCCCCCCAGGGCCGACGAGGCCAGCAACCGATCGACACAGCCCGCAATCATGGCGGCGAGCGGCTCGTCCCCTCCCAGCCGCCGGGTCGGCACGAACCCGAGCCCGCGCCGCCAGGACCACCGCGGCCAGCGCCCACGCCAGGAACCGCAGGTACTCCGCGGCTGGCGTTCGGGAGTTGCTCATCGCTTCGGGCTACCGTCTTCTTCTTTGAAGGCGAGCAGCGACCGGCGGATCAGGTTGTACAGGCCGCCCACCATCCCCACCGCACCCCAGCCGACTATTCCCCAGGGGCTGGTACCGAAGTGGCGGTCCCACCAGTAGCCGAGCCCCGACACCCCCCGCCACCGCTGCCGCCAGCTCGATTCCGAGCCCGGATAGCTTTACCCAGCTGGTTCCTGCTCCAGTTTTTTCGGGCATCTCGGGCTCGGGTCGGCCCTCTCTCCAGCAGGCCGGGTCACCCCATTGCGGTGCACCACCCACACGCACAACCCTCTCCAGGCGCGGGCGGAGCATAGCAACTTCGCCCGGCCGGTTCAAGACGCTTGTGCCAATCTTCACAAGCGCAAGGATAACATGCTTGTGACATTTTTCACAAGCTCCCCCTGAAAAGGGGATCAAATCCGGGCTCAGTGGGTGTGGGGGCTGCCGCCGTCGCGTTCCCGGTAGAGGATCACCTGCACGGGCTCCAGGGTCACCAGGCCTTCGGCGACCATCTCGTCCAGCTCGGGCAGGAAGGCCTCGACCTTCTCCTTCTGGTCCACGATCTCGATGACGATCGGGAGGTCCTCGGCGAACCTCTGGATGCGCGTGGTGTGGATGAAGTTGTGGGCCCCGTAGCCCTCGATGCCGCGCACCACCGTGGCCCCCGCGAGCCCCTTCTCCCGCGCCCGCTGGACGATGGCCTCGTAGAGAGGCGCTCCCTCCCAGCGGTCCGACTCGCCGATGAAGATGCGGGCCAGCAGCCCTTCGCCCTGGAGCTTCATGGCCGGTCTTGAAGGACCGGCAGCAGTGGCGGGTGGCAATCCGCGGGCAGGTCGAGCGGGATCGAGATCCGGTGGGCCAGGATCTCCCGCTGGCGGTTGACCAATTGCTCCAGGGTGGTGGCCGTGAGGATGCGCTCGACGGCCATCTTCACCTCCAGGAAGATCTCGCGGATGACGCAGTGCTCGGTGCCCACGTCGATGGTGCAGGGGAGGGCCAGGATCTGGTCGATGGCCGTGGTCTGCCCTTCGAGCGTCATCAGGATGTGGCGCAGCGTGATCTGGGACGCCGGCCGGCCGAGCACGTGGCCGCCCTGGGGGCCGCGGTTCGACTGGATCAGCCGGTCCTTGGAGAGCAGCGCCAGGATCTGGCGCAGATAGGGCTCGGGGATCCCCTGGTGCCGGGCGATCTCGTGGCTGGTGACCGGTCCGTGCTCGGCATGCATGCCGATATAGAGCATCGCCCGGATGCCGTACTCACCTTTGGTGGAGATCTTCATCTTTCAGAAGTCTAGCACACGGCCCGCCCACTGCCGTCCCGCCCGCCCGGCCCTCTCGGCGGCCACCAGGTCCGGCAGCGAGGCCAGGTCGCGCAGGTCGCCGCCGCCCGACGTGCGGGTCAGATGGAGGGCCAGCATGCCGGCGGCCACGGCTCCTTCGACGTCCTCCAGCCGGCCGTCCCCCACGTGCAGCGCCGTGGCGGGCTCGACGCCCAGCTCACTCATCTCCGCAAGGGCCAGGTGGAAGATCCGCGCGTCGGGCTTTTCGGCCCCGGCCCGCGAGGAGGAGACGATCGTGTCGAAGAAATCCGCGAGCCCCAGGTGGCCGAGCACTCCGGGGAGCCGCTGGTCCCAGTTGCTGATCACCCCCAGCTTCAGCCCGTCCCGCCGGAGCCGCGCCAAGACGCCGGGCACCTCCGGGTAGACCTCCCAGGCTTCCGCCGTCGCGAACCGGTGGTACAGCTCCGACGCGGCGAACCGGGAGGGAGGCGGCGCCCCCAGATGCTCGCACATCCGTTCGAGGAAGCCGCAGCCACCAGCCGCGCTCCCCCTCGGGGTGCGAGGTGAAGCGGTCATGCCCCGGATCGGCGCTGCAGGCGAGCTCCTGCCAGACGGTCGAGAACAGCCGCAACGCCTCTTCCGGACCGGCGCCGGCCCCGTGGCGGCTCAGGACCTCGGAGTAGATCGATCCGAGCCGGGGCACGTGGAGCAGCGTGTGGGTGACGTCGAAGGTGACGGCCTCGATCATTTCAGCCCATCCTGAGCGGCTCGCCAGGGAAACAGGCCCAGGGCCGCGAGCAGCAACAGGTGGACCGCCCCTCCTCCGGCCAGGCCCGCGAACAGGAGCGCCAGCCAGCCGGAGAAGAGGGTCAGCGAGAGAGCGGCGCGGATTATGGGGCGAGTCATGGGGCGAGTAGTGGGGCGAGTAAGCGGCGAGCGCATCGGAGCCTCAACCCTTCCAGGACTCGACCGGCCGCCAAGCTTCGACGGGCCGCCAAGCTTCGACGGGCCGCCAAGCTTCGACGGGATTAACGAGCACGCCCACGCCGGAGACCTCCACCTCGACCCGGTCGCCGTCCACGAGCGGACCGACGCCCGCCGGGGTGCCCGTGAGCAGCAGGTCTCCCGGCTCCAGGGTCATCATCCGCGAGGCGTAGAGGAGCAGGTCGACGATGCCGAAGGCCATGTCGCGGACATGGCCCCGCTGGCGCTCGGCACCGTTGACGCGGGCCGTGACCTCGAGGTCCTCCAGGTCAGCTCCCACGAGGATCGCCGGCCCCACCGGGCAGAAGGTGTCGAACGACTTGGCGCGGGCGAACACGGAGTCCTTCCTCTGAAGGTCGCGGGCCGTGACGTCGTTGGCGCAGGTGACGCCCAGGACGGCGCTCCGGGCTTCTTCCGGGGTGGCCCCCCGGCTCAAACGCCGCCGCAGCACCACCGCGATCTCTCCCTCGTGCTCCACCCGCTGGCTCTCGGGCGGCAGGACGATGGGAGCGTGGGGCCCGGTCAGCGCCGAAGGCGCCTTGAGGAACAGCAGCGGCTCCTCGGGCATGGGGTTGTTGAGCTCCCTGGCGTGCTCCACGTAGTTGCGCCCCACGCAGACGATCTTGCCCGGCCGGACGGGGGCCAGGAGCGCTGCCGGCTCCCGGGAGACCTCCTGGCCATACTCCCAGCCGCCGGGGAGGGTGTCGAAGGGATCGGAGCACAGGATGCGCAGGACCGGATCGGCCGTGGCCTCGGTGGCCTCGGCGACGGCCCAGAATCCTTCGGGTGCGGTGCGGTAGAGGAGCATGGGGCGGATTGTAGCGAAGCTCCGCCCCCGCGGACTGGATCTACTGGTTGGGCGGCGTGGACGGCGGAGCCGGGGCGCTGACCGGATTTGGGGCGGGCGAGCCACCGCCGGAGCCGAAGCCGCCGCCGCTCAGGCCGTTGAAGGTGCTGCCGTTGAAGCCGCTGAAGTACCCGGCATCGCCGAAGCTCGCGGGGATGCCCTGCGTCTCCTCGGTCGACACGCCCTGCTGGATCGAGTAATTCTGCCGCCTTTCGGCGTTGTCCATCGCCCGCTCGACGAGCTGGTAGTACCGGTCCGCCGCCTGCTGGGAAGCGTCGCCCTCGGTGGGCACCGGCAGGTCGTTCGGCGCCAGGCCGAGGGCGATCGCCTTGTCGCTGATCCGCACGCCAAAGCCCTGGGCCGGGTCCTCGGCCTGGATGCTGGCGATGTCGTCCTTGGGGAAGCCGACCCAGTTCCCGGTGTCGGTCATGAGGAGCACCATGCCCGGATCCCAGCTCGCCTGCTGGGGCTGGTAGGCCGTGTCGATCACCGAGCCGTTGGTGAGCGTCACGTGGAACACCTCCGCGGACACGGGCACCGCGAGCAGCGCGAGGACGAGCAGCAACAGGGAAGTCCGAGAACGCGACATGATGAAGCCTCCCGCGGTTAGGACCGCGATCACCGACCACGGTCACCCGACCGCATTGATAAGCTCCTATAAGCTTAGCATCAAAAAGGTCAGACCGCACAAGCCCGCATCTGTTGGCGGAAAAGCCCGGCCCCACCGTGGGCGGGATGGCGGAGCGCCGGAGCCTCGACGCCCAGGGTCTCCAGGGCCGCCTGGGAGGTGCGGCCCACGGCGAGCACCCGGGCCGGTCCCACCTCCGCGAGGAGCCGTTCCAGGACGTGCAGGTTCGCCAGGACCATGCCCCGCTCGGGCGTGCGGTTGCTGAGCGGCCCCCGGGGTCCATAGGGGTGCCAGGGGAAGACGTTCCACACCAGCGCCCCCCGGGCCTCGCCGCCCAGGGCGTCCCATACCACGCTGCCGGAGGGCTCCAGCCACAGGGCCGGGTTCGTGCTGGTGGCCTGGAACGGCGTACCCGGTGATTTCGCCCAGGGGAGGCGGCGGCCGTCCGGCCCCGCGAGCTGCCGTTCACTGGTGAAGGCGATCCCCGAGAAACGCCCGCCCCGGTAGCCCAGGGCCTCGCCCAGCAGCACCAGGCGCGGCGTGCCCACCCGCTCCAGGTAGGCCTCCAGGTTCTCCCGCCGGCGGCGGGCCGCGGCCGGACCGTCGAGCTCGGGAAAGGCCTCCTTGTAGGGGTTGACCACTCCGGGGCAGGACTCCCGGGGTCCCCGGTAGAGCAGGCGCAGGACCGTCGAGAAATCCATTCCATTGCTACCAGCGTCAGGCCGCCGTCAGCACCAGCGGCCGGCCGCGGGAGATGACGATCGTGTGCTCGTAATGCGCGGCGAGGCTGCGGTTGTGGGTGCGGATCGTCCAGCCGTCCGGCTCCTCCACCGTCCGCGCCGGCTCGGCCGAGATCATGGGCTCGAGCGCGATCACCAGCCCCTCCGTGAGCACGTCGCGCATCCCGGGATCGTAGAAGTTCGGCACCGAGGGAGCCTCGTGGATGGTGCGCCCCACGCCGTGCCCGCAGAGGTTGCGCAGCACGCTGAAGCCGTGCCGCCGCACCTCCTTGTCGACCACCCGGCCGATCTCGGAGACCCGGTTGCCCGGCCGCGCCGCGCCCAGGCCCTGCTCGAAGGCCGCGCGCACGCACTTCCTGAGCTTGCGCGCCGTGGGTGAGACCGGCGGCAGCACCACGGTCACGGCCGCGTCGGCGATGTACCCCCCGAGCTCCGCCGTGACGTCGATCTTCACCACGTCCCCGGGCTCCAGGCGCCTGGGGCCCGGAACCCCGTGGACGATCTGCTCGTTGACGCTGATCAGGGTGAATCCAGGAAACCCGTAGGTCATCTGGGGGGCCGAGCGAGCCCCCTGCCGGCGCATCCAGGCGGCCCCGACCTCGTCGAGCTCCGCCGTGGTCATGCCCGGCTTCACAGCTCCCTTCATCTCGCGGATCGCCTCGCCCACGAGCCGCCCCACACGGGTCATGCCGGCCAGGTCTTCTTTCGAGCTGATCGTCATGGCCCGGATGGTACCATCGCGCCGTGCCTCTCGCCGTTGTTCGGGATCACCCGCAGGACCGCCGTCCGCCTGCCATCCGCCGTTCACGCGCCAGCCGCTGGCGGGCCGGGGTGCTGATCGCCGTCCATCTCCTCATCGCCGCTCACATCGCCCACTGGCTGATCGCCGGGCGCACCGTGACGCCGGTCGAGCCGTCCGAGGCCATGGCTCTCGGGCGCGACGGCGTGGTCAACGCCGGACTGGTCTTCTTCGCCGCCGCGGCCCTGGCGACGGCGGTCTTCGGCCGCTGGTTCTGCGGCTGGGGCTGCCACCTGGTGGCCCTCCAGGACCTCTGCCGGTGGCTCCTGGAGAAGGCCGGCATCCGCCCACGGCCGCTGCGCTCGCGCCTCCTCGCGTGGGTGCCGGCCGCCGCCTTCGCCTACATGTTCCTCTGGCCGGCGGCGTGGCGGCTGTGGAACGGCGGCACGTTTCCCCGGGTCGAGACCGAATGGACCACCCCGCACTTCTGGGCCACCTTCCCGGGATGGGCGATCGGCGGCCTGACCTTCCTCGTCTGCGGCTTCGCCACCGTCTACTTCCTGGGCGCCAAGGGCTTCTGCACCTACGCCTGCCCTTATGGCGCCCTGTTCGCCGCCGCCGACCGGGTGGCGCCGATGCGCATCCGGGTCACCGATGCTTGCGAGGGGTGCGGCCACTGCTCCGCCGTGTGCACCTCGAACGTCCTCGTCCACAAGGAGGTGCGGGACTACGGGATGGTCGTCGACTCCGGCTGCATGAAGTGCGGCGACTGCGTCTCGGTCTGCCCGAAGGACGCCCTCTACTACGGCCCGGGGCCGATCGCCCTCTTCGCCCGTCCGCGGGTGCCCGATCCGGAGCCGCGCCGTTTCCCCCTCGCCGGCTGGGAGGAAGCGGTGCTCGCGGCCGCCTTCGCCGCGGCGTTCCTCACCTTCCGCGGGCTCTACGGCATGGTGCCGTTCCTCATGGCGCTGGGGCTGGCCGGAGTGCTCGCCTGGCTCGTCCTCCTCGCCGTCCGCTTGGCGGTCAAGCCGGACGTGACGCTGCGGCGGACGGGGTTGAAGCGGGCAGGGCATCTGCTCCCCGCGGGGCGGGGGTTCCTCGCGGCGCTCGCCGCCGTCGCCCTGTTCTGGGGCCACAGCGCCTTCGTCCACGCCCACGCCGCCCTGGGGGAACGCGACTTCCGCGCCGCGGACGGCCTGCGCGTGGCCTTTCTCGACGCGACGGCCGAAACGGCGACGATGACCGCCTCCGACCGGGACCGGCTGCTCGCCGCCCGCCACCATCTGGAGGCGGCCGAGCGCTGGGGCCTGGCGCCCGGGCGCTGGCAGGCCCTGCGGCTCGCCTGGCTGTCGGCGATCTTCGGCGACCAGCCCGGCCTGGAGCGCTATGCCGCGCTGGCGCTCGACCGTGGCGAGGAGCCGGCGGAGGTCCACCAGATCGTGGCGCGGTCTGCCTGGCTTCGGGGCGACGCGCCCGCTGCCGCCGCGGCCTATGAGCGCGCGATCGCCGCCGCCCCCGATGCGGCCGGCCCCTACCTTGGGCTGGGCGTTCTCGCCGCCCGAACAGGCGACCTCACCGCTGCCCGCGCGGCTTTCGAACGCGGGCAGGCACACCTGCCGAATTCGGCGGACCTCGCCTACAACGCCGGCCTCGTCCGCGCCCTGGCCGGCGACCTGCCCGGCGCCATCGCCGGTTTCGAGCGCGCCCTCACCCTGGCACCCGGCCACGTGGCCGCCCGCGAGAACCTCGCCGCCGCCCGTGCCGCCCAGGCGACTGGGCTACAATGAAGTCTGCATTTGAGGAAGACCCAAACGATGCCCAACGGACCGCGCCGCGCCTTGATCGCAGTCTGCTGTATCGCCGCCCTGGCGGCTCTCCTCGCCGTTGACGGCGGCTCTTCGCGGGCCGTGGCCGCGGGCGGGCCGGACGTGACGGTGTTCGCCTTCACCGACGTCGGCAACTACGGCTCCGCCAACGGCTTCGCCGGCTACTCGCTCGGCACCACCTCCTGCAACCGCGGTGACACACCGCTCAACTGGTGCAACAACTCCGGCGGCGCGGGCTGCACCCCCGGCTCCGGGCCGGAAGACCATCCGGTCATCGCCCAGAACGTGTACCGGCTCAAGAACGGCCGCTTCGAGCAGATCGGCATGAGCTGGCTGAAGCATGGGTTCGCGTCGCTCAACGGGACGGTCGGCGGCTGCACCGGCTCCGCGGGGCAGTCCTGCCAGCAGCCGCCGGCCGGCGAGAACCAGCTCGGCGTAGGCTGCATCGATCCGTACGACGCCTTCACCAACGGCTGGCAGCCGGTGCTGGGCCGCCGCTCAGAGGTCAACGCCACCACCGGCCTCTTCCCCTACCCTCCGTCGAGCGTCAGCGCATCCACCCTGTACGACAAGCGGATCAAGGTCGACGTGGCGGATGTCGACCCGGCGCTCAACTCCGGCGCCACCTATTGGATGGAAGGGCAGTACATCGCGAGCGACGACGCGGCGGCCGGCAACGCGCTCAACAACGCCTCGTACCGCCAGGCCACCGTCAACGCCAGCACGGGCTTCCCCCTGACATTGACCGGCACCTTCTTCGAGCAGCAGCCGGCCATCTACGCCTGGAAGATGCAGGACCCGTCCGTGGTCCTGGTCGACGCCAACATCCCGGGACCGATCGTCGAGCGCTTCCATGTGGGGCGCAAGGTCACCGACCTGGGCGGCGGCCTCTGGCATTACGAGTACGCCGTCCACAACTTCAATTCGGACCGCGCCGCCCGCGCCTTCAACGTTCAATTCACCACGGCGGCCAGCTTCACGAACGCCGGCTTCGGGGACATCGAGCACCATTCGGGCGAGATCTACGCGGGGACGGACTGGACGGTGTCTCCGTCCGCTGGTCTCATCTCCTGGTCCACCGATACCTTCGCCAACGACCAGAACGCCAACGCCCTGCGCGCGGCGACGATGTTCAACTTCTGGTTCGACGCCGACCAGCCGCCGACCCGCGCGGTCGTCCACGAGCTCGGCTTGTTCAAGCCCGGCAGCCCGAGCTCGGTCGCGTTCACGATCGGCAACGACCTGTTCGGCGACGGCTTTGAGCCCGGAAACACCGCCAACTGGAGCGGCACCTCCGGCAACTGAGCAGGGCATTGCGTTTCACTCTCCCGACGAGGTTCTCGATGAAGAAAGAACCCCTGCACCTTCCACGTCCTGCGGCCGTGCGGAACGAGCCGCGGATCGTGCCCCTGCCGCCAATCCGGCACGCCGCCCTCCAGGCGAAGGTCCTGCCGCTCCCTGCCGTCCACCGTGCCCCGGGGCGGGCTGGTATCCTCCAGGGGTTCTTTCCCGGAGGACCGCTTCATCTGGCGGGAGCCGGCGTGCTCCAGCCTCGGGAGGCCGGCGCCAGCGCCGTGGCTCTTCCCCCCACGTTCTCGCTCCCCAGCGGCGGTGGCCAGCCGATGCCCGAGGGGGTACGCCGAGACATGGAGTCTCACTTCAAAACCGATTTCTCCGCCGTCCGGGTCCACGTGGGAGCGCACGTGCCCGTGATCGGCGCCCTCGCCTTCACGATCGGCAACAGCATCCACTTCGCACCGGGGCACTATCAGCCGGATGCCCCTCGGGGCCGGCAACTGCTGGCACACGAGTTGACTCACGTCGTGCAGCAGCGCTCAGGACGAGTGAGAAACCCCTTCGGCTCCAGCCTCGCCATCGTGCAGGACGCAGCGCTGGAGGCGGAGGCGGAGCGGATGGCGCTGAGGCTGGCGGCCTCCCGGCCCACCGCGACGCTGCCGGCTCATAGGATCCAGGCTCGTCTCGCTGCCCCAGTCCTCCCAAGCCGCTCGGTGCAGCGGATGAGCCGGAAAGAGCGCAAGGCTCACGCGACCTTCCTGAACACCACCGCCACCACGCTGTTCAACAGCACGGCTGACTCGAAGCTGATGGAGGTCCAGTCAGCGATCTTCGATGGCAAGATGTTCATCGCTTCGAACTACTCGAAGGGAAACAATGACTCCGCGCTCGCCGGTACCATGGCGGCCAGCTATACGCACGGCGGCGTCACATACCAGAACGGCACGCTGGTCCGGCTCGCCGCCGCCTCCGGCCTGCACGCCGAGCAGCAGATCCTGGAGAAGCTCGCCGCAGCGCTGGCGAATCCCAACAAGACACCCCCTTCCCACGTCACCGTCATCGGCAGCAAGCGGCCTTGCAGCGTCTGCCGGCGGGTGCTGCTGGCCTTTCGGAAGGGCCTCGTGACTCACTATCCTGAGGTAAGTCTCCATTTCGTCAACCAGACGGGCAAAGACACCGCCGTCGCCAGCCTCGACCTGGACGCGATGGCCGCGACCGCGGACCAGAAATTCAAAGACTTCGTGACCACCTACAACGCGGAGCTCGCGCGGTTGGCCGGTCAGGCCCTTTCAGGAGAAGACGTGAGTAACGCAACCCGCACCAACGCCGCACCGGACGTCGACGAAATGCTGTGATTGCCGGAGCGGACTCCTCCAGCAGTGGAACATCTTGGAGGGAGGAGCGGGTGCGAGGAGCGCGCTTTTCCCGCCCTGTTGCACCTCTTCTACTAGCAGGGAAACTTTTAAAGGAGGTTGACTATGCGAGTGCGTGTGCTAGGGATCGTGGGAATCGCTGTCCTTCTCTCCTGTTTCGCGGCTTCTGCTTTCGCGGCGGACCGGGTCATCCAGAACGGGATCGACACCTGGAGGACCACGGAAGATGGCTCCACCTTCATCGACTTCGCCAAGACCCCCATTCCCGCCGGCTTCTTCTGCTCCGGCTCCGAGCCCTTCACCGGCCGGGTCGCTCTGCGGGGAGAGCCGATCGTAACGAGCGTCCCCAAGGCCCTGGGGATGGCGGACACGATCGTCCAGCGCCTGGACAACGCGGCGTTCAACAAGCGCGGAGTGGCGGTTACGCGGATCCAGTTCCGCGCCCTGTCGCTCACGAGCATCGCGCCGATCGAGACCAAGTGCGGGAAGTTCACGGTCACCGCCAGCCTCGACGGCGGCGTCCAGCCGATCACGCGCATGGTGATCACGCGCGAGAACGAAAAGGGTGGACGGTTCACCAGCCCTCTCTCGCTCAACGTGAGGATGAGCTTCCAGCCGGTTGGCCAGGTGGGTGGCGAGGCTCTCGAGTTCCCTGTGGCGGTACATTTCCCGGGTACGGTCAGCGTGCCCTGGCGGAGCAAGCTCGTAGCGCCGGAGCCGGCCGGCTTCGTGCTGGTGGACACGGATGGCGACCGCGTACCTGACACCTACCTCCCCGGCACCTCGAACTTCATCGCCGGGCAGGCGGCGTCGCGGGAAGCGATCGAAAAAATCGGTGGCGGCGGCTCTACCATCTGCCACGAGGGCGACGGACACCTGCACTGCTTCTATCTCTGCAGCGGTTGCCAGATCCCGTAAAACCACCCTCGCCTTCTCTTCCCCGGGGCTGCCGCGCAGGGCTCCGGGGAAGGGGCTCCTTGTCAACCAAGGACACTATGCGGCGGCGTGCTCAGGGATTTTTTGAATTTCGTCGTGCAGCTTCCGCTCGGCGTGCCACAGACCGTGGGCCGTCTGCATGCGAAGCCAGAAGCCGGCACCATTCCCACAAAACCGGCCAAGGCGCACCGCCATCTGCGGCGAAACGGCCGAGCGTTCGGCAAGGATCGAATGCAGCATCTGCCGGGAGACGCCGAGTTGCCGCGCCGCCTCGGAGACGGTGAGGTTGAGCGCCGGGAGCACGTCCAGGCGCAGGATCGAACCGGGGTGCGCGGGCTCCATCTTGGGTGGTTGCTTGGCGGAATACTCAGGCATGGCCGGCTCCTCAGTGATACTGCACAAGATCTCCTCGTAGGGCATCGCCGTCCTCCGATTCAGATGCCATGACCCTACGGCCCGCTCTCTTGGCCCCACCGATCCTACTCCCGATCGTGGAGAGCGTACATGAGACGGTGGCCGAAGGGTCTGCGACGGACCCCGAGGGGATTCGAGCGTCGCAGGCTCCTCACAAGGGTTCTGGGTCGCCATCCAGAAGAGCGGAACCGCTCTGATCGAGGAGACGGACAAGCTCATCCCTCCCCGAATCGCACGGGCGGGCGCTCATGACGTCAACGCCGCGAAGCAAGCCGAACGGCTAGCCGACGCGGAGCGTGTCCGCGCTCAAGTCGATTTCCGGCAGCGGACCGGTTCATCTTCTCGGGAAAGGGGCCGGGCTTGTACTCCGCTCCTCTCCCGGATCTCCCTCCGCTCCGGCCCGGCGTCCGCACACCCGATCCTGAGCCGATAGAGATAGGAGAGGGCGAGGAGTGACGGCTTGCCATTTTTCCAACAGAAAGTGGTCTCCCCCCAATTTGGAGATCAAGGCTTGTAGGCCGGCTTGGACCGAGGAAGAATCGCCAGCTAGAATGTCTTCCTTATTGACCTGCCCTTCTTTCTCTTCTCCTTCTTCAACGCTCTTTCCTCGGGCGGCACTTGGATCTGTGCAACCGCCGTGCGGAAACCTAGGCCATCCAACTCGCTAAGAGCTTGTTTGAGAGATAATTTTGAAAACAGAGGAAGCTGAAGCTTGGATGAGGAGCTACTCGCAATGGCAAAAACTACCCGATACTCACGCTGCTCTGGCTCTTTGGACAATCGCTTGGCAAGGCTTTGGTCATTTTTTATTGATAAGCTAAGCACTTTTCGAAACTCGGGCGAAATTCGGAAAAGACGAGCTGAATTGGTACCCTGGTAGAACAAATGACTCAATTGACTAGATTTTCCGAATCTCTTAACATGGATGAG
This sequence comes from uncultured Acidobacteriota bacterium, assembly GCA_963832495.1. GTDB lineage: Bacteria > Acidobacteriota > Thermoanaerobaculia > Multivoradales > UBA5704 > DATARR01. Next base: position 1,410,376 of record CAWHUF010000011.1, read on the forward strand.
GTCGCCGCCATCTTTGTCAAATATTGCGAGATCGCAAAATTCTATGGGGCCGCGATTCGCAGGCAAGGAGACCGGAGAGCCATGGAAGAGGCTATATTTTTTGTCCTTGGCAATTCTTTTATTGTAGTCATCCTCGATCTCCCTGAGGATCATTGGCGGCATCATTGTAGAATCAATCTCAAGGTTGTCGTACAATTGCTTTACCTCGAATATAATCTCTCGATTCACTCTGTACCAGTGACCGTTCGTTAATAAAAATACATCTCCGGTCTCTGTTTCGATTTCTGCATATAGGCATCGATAAGCGCTCCACCTCGTTATCTCTTCGCCGTTATGATCAATGCAAACAACCTTGCTGCGCTTTAAGGTAATGACATCAAGGTTAACGCCTTTCGAGCGGAAGGCGCTGAGGAAATATTTTAGATAAAGATCGCCAACGACGAAATTGGGGGTTGGAGTTGGGTTTGCATAGCTAAAGCCGTCCGCTCTCTGCCAATCGATTATCTCCGGCAGCGCTAACCATGATCCTGCCAAATCACCCTTGCGAAGCTTCTCGGCAAGCCTAGCATCAAGTGACCTCTTGTGAGCCTTGTCGCGAATTTCATAGATATTATCGACCCATGCAAATCTGCTATCTTTTTTGTAAGCTTCGCTTTCGTGGAGTTCAAGAAGCAACTCTAGGTATTCAGGCAGTTCGGAGATAGTTCTCTTGACCGAACAACACAGCGCATCTTTGCCTGCTAGGCGACGACCAAGTCTTTCGGTATCCGTCGGAACTCCGGCCACAGCATAGAGTAAGTCGCGGTCAACGTTAATTCCAAAATTCTGGAACTCGGTATCAATGATCGCCTGCTGGCGAGATTGGGATGCCAAAGAATCGAAGGTTTCCTTATCTAGGGCCCTCACCTTGTCTGGATCGATAGCATTAAGCGCGGTCCGCAAGCCAAACCTGTCCTCTATAATGCCTTCACGAAGGAGGGAACGCCCGTGTCCAAATGTAAGTGCCCAGAGCCTGCCAGCGGACGGAACAAGTAGGAGTGCAGAAACCGACGAATTTAGGCCAAATTTATTGATATCAAGGCTCTCTATGCTTCCGAAAAAGTTCGTCCAGTCTGGTCTCTTGCCTTGGGTGTTGCGAATACGTAGAACCCAGTCGACATCGGGAACTACGCGGAGGACTTCGAAATCTAAAAGGGGTTCGCTCATCGCATCCAGAGGATCTCTTATCTCGGGAGCAAGGAGGTAAACGGTAAGTGCTCGTGCATATTGGGGTTTAGACTTATTGGTCATTTACATCATTCTGTTGTGTTGAAGGATCTAGAGCTAGAGCTTCACAAAAGCTTAGGGAACTATTGTGCTGGCGTCAATTGCCGCCGAAAAGAGACTAGCCAATTGGCGGATACGCTAAATGCTGATAGCGGTATGGAGCCATCCCCGGTGTTCCAAGCTCGTATCCGATTTCGATTTTCTGACTCGGTGACGCGGGGGGGGCAAAGGAGGAAAGGGGCCAGCGGTTGCCGACCCCCGGGAGAATTATGCGTAGCGGTCTATCCAAAGATATTGCTTACCGGGGAGATACCCAATTTTTTCGAGGAAGGGGATCACCGGGCTGTCGAGTACGTACACGCCTACGAAGGCCACCTCGCGAGGGATGTGAGCCTTGAGTTCCTGGTGTAGAGCGGTACCGATCCCACGCCGCCGATACTCCGGAAGAACGGCGAGAAACACGATCCGAGTCGAAGTCTCCTCCAGCGTCGCTCCGCGGCCTCGTTCGCAGCAGACCGGGGCTCCGGGAAAGGGATTCCCCTGACCTACAGCTCCGGAGGATGGTAACCCCACCTCACCCAGAGCCCGCGTGCATAGACGAGCACGGGCCGGTTGAGATGGAGGGCCGTGATCGTGGCCCGGCCTGTTGGCGTCAAGCCGATAATCTCATCCCCTGATCCGCTCCAAGCGAAGTGCTCGGACCACGTTTGGCGTCGCGGATCAAAAAGCCGAACCATTTCGCCTGTAACGAGATCGACAGCGGCAATCCGATTGCTCTTGTGCCCGTTGCACGCTGGGCATGCCAGCCAGAGATTCCCTTCCTCGGTCAGGCCTCCGAAGGACTCCGGAATGATGTGATCCATCTCAAAGGCCGTGCCGACCAGGAACGTAGAGGTGAGGCAATAACCACACCGGTGACCTGCCTGGGCAGCTACCCGATCGCGGAGAGCTTTGGGAATGTAGTCCCGGCTCATCCGCCGGGCGCCAACCTGGAAAACAGACCTCGGAGGTCATGGCCTCTCTTCTCGAGCAGCGAAGCGGAATGGCTGCGCACCAGGATCACGCGCTCGTATTGCTGCTCGAGTCGGGCAAGCTCTTCGACTTCGGCCTCCGACAGGCCCGCCCCTCGCTGCTTACGGTGAAGCTCCTCCATCCGTTCAGAATCGGGCGGCGGCATCCGGGTCTGGGCGGCATTCCACAGGGCGGAATCGTCAAGAAGGTCCAGATTCGAAATCTCTGCAACGAACGCCGGAGTCGTGGCCAGTGCAGCGCTCAGAGGGACGTTGCGGCCGGCCTCAGTCCCTCGATTCTCCAGCAGTGCTGAAGCCGACTCGTAGATTTCCCTGGGCGTGATCGCTGGCGCACCGGCGCTCGCAGCCTTCGAAGCCGCCAAGCTGCCAATGGCACGGAAACGGTCGAGCACCTCGTCGGTGACCCGAGGAGTGACTGCGTCGAAGTACCAGCGGCGCAACTCCTGCGCCGCTTCCGGGGATACCCCGATCGCACCAGCGCCCTGTCCGAAAGCGATCCAGACCTGGGCCATGATCCCTTCTTCAGTAGGAGCCATGGAGTCTTCCTCCCCGGGTACAAAGACGTCTCTAAGCTGCTCGGCCTTCCTGACGAGACGGCCCACGTCTAGGCGGCACCTGATGAGGATACCCCAAGGAGGGATGGTGCCCCATAGCTTCGCCAGTTCGAACCCTAGGCCCGAGCCAAGTGGTTCAGTTCGTCCACGCCGTAGACGCACTCCGCCGGCTCTCCTGGGCTGCCTAAGTTGAAGAGGCGAAAGCGGATAAGCCTCTCGAACCGAGGTCAGGACTCTCCGCCTGGGGAGGTTCGATGGCATTCTGGAGCAATTTGGCGCGGAACCGCCCGGCGCCTCCGGAAGGCGCAACGAGATCCCATCGCTCGGCGAGTGGCGTGGTAGAGCCCATGCACTCTTCAAGGGGACCCTGGAAGAACTCTAGACGACCGCGGGGCTCCGAGCGCGATCACCTCGGGGACCGCTCCTCCTGATGCCCTGCTCGAACGCCTCGTCCGGCTAGAGCAGGGCGCCGGTCCCCAGGTCATGCTGATGTGGGGCAGCCCGCTCTCACTGGAATCTCGCGGCCCCGCCTTAACTTCTGCCCCTCGACGGTGACGGTCCGGCTCCCGGGGCGCGCCGTGCGTGGACGGAGCGTGGGACTCCTGGGGCAGCAGACCGATCCCACGGGGCTCGAAGCAACGCTCCAAGCGGACGTGCTGTCTTGCACCAATGCCTCTGTTCCCCGCCGCTCCTCGAACGCTACCGTCCCGCGTAACTTCCCGGCCTCAAGGCGCTGCTTTCCGCAATCTCGGGGAGGCGCCGGGCGAGGAGCTAGGCATCCTGATAGTCAGCGCCGAGATCCCGATCTGGTCCGCCTCGCGCGTGGCATGGGACTCTACCTCCGCAAGCGCTGATTTATAGCCGCCCTCAGGGCTGGCGCAGGAGGTCGCGGGCGTCGCGGATGAAGCGGCGGGCGGCCTCCTCGGTGACGCCGCGCAGGACGTGGCGCAGGGTCGCCGGATCGGAGGTGGCGACCGCTTCGAGAGAGGCCATGCCGGCCGCCTTCAAGGCTCGTGTCCGGCCGCGGCCGATGCCCCGGAGGCGGGTGACCGGCGCCGGGACAGAGGCCCCGGTCTCACCCACGAGCTCGGCCATGGAGCGGGAGCCACCCGGAACGACGGTGAGGACCGCGGCAGGCGGGGCTTCCACAGGGTTGAGGGCCAGGTTGACAGGGTGGACCTGGACCGGGACGGCCACCCCGGGCCCGCCCACGAGGGTCCCCAGGCTGCGGGATCGGTTCGGGGCGACGGCCGCGGGGGCGGTTTCCTCGGGGCCGCAGTCCTCGCCGGAGCCGTGGGCTCCACCGGCGCTGGTGGGCGGGCACAGCCCGGCGGGAGGAGGGGCGGGCGGTGGCGTGTCCCGCTCTTTGTAGGAGACGCGCCAGCCGAGGAGGGTGAGCTCGCCGGTCGTCTCGGCGACGAAGGTCACGGGCACGTCCACATGGATGGGGAAGCGCAGGTCGAGGCTCTGGACGTCCAGGGTGGCGCCGGGCGGGATCACGATCCTCAGCTCGGCCTTGGCGGTGCCCTTGGGCACAGTGCCCGAGGCGGCGAGGCCGTCGAAGCTCTCGGGACGGGCTTCGAGGACGGTGGCCGGGGCCGCCGCCGTGCCGTCCGCCTTGAGCCAGCGCAGCTCGAACGCGGGCACGGAGCGGGGATCCGCCACCGTGGAGCGGGCGCGGACTTCCAGGTGGAAGGGTTTCTCCGCGGGCGCGTTGACCGTCTGGGCGAGGGCCGTGGCCTGGGCGCCCGCGTTGCGCAGCCGGACGGTGTCTCCGGTCACCGCGCGGCTGAAGCCGGGAGCGCCGGCGGGGATCTGGAACCACGGGTCGGGTGTGCCGGCCGTTCCTGGACGCAGGCCGGCGAGGATGGCGTCGTTGGCTCGCAGGGAGACGGCGGTGACGGCCGCGGCGCCCTGGGGGACGCGGAAACGGACCTCAGCCTGGGCGACTCCGGCCGATGGCGCGAGCCGCAGGAGGTGGGGCCTCAGCACCGGCTCCTGAGGCTTCGTGCCCGGAAGTGGATTGAGGTTCGCGTCCACCGCGATGGGCACGGCCGAGGAGCCGGCCGCGGCGCAGTCCTGGCCGCGCCAGAGGACCTCGGCCACGGCTCCCTCGACACCCGCTGCGCCGTCGAAGGCGAGCTCGTAGGGACAACCGGGCGAGATGGCCACGACCTGGGAGAGGACGGTGTTGGTGGTCGGGACCGGGCTCGCCGCTTGGCCGAGGAAGGCCACCCGCCGCCCCGGTTGGCCGGCGCAGGCGGGGGCCACGAGGCCGGAGACCCGGGTCCACACGGCCGGCCGGAGGGTGCCCACGGGCAGCAGGTAGAGCTCGTCTTCCTCGTCATCCGTCACCAGGATGCGGTCTCCCTGGGGAGTCACCGCGACGTCGGAGAGGTCGGGATTGCTGGTGAGCGTCCTGGAGATCGAGCTGAGGAAGGGGCCGTCGAGCTCGACCACCCGCAGGGTCTCATCGGCCACCACGAAGGCCCGCCGGCCGTCCGGCGCCACGGCCACGGCACCGGCTCCCGTCAGGGGGATCTCCTGGATTTTCCCGGCAGCGAGCCGGACGACGATCACCGTGTCATCCGCTCCGAGGACGGCCGTGGCCCCGTCGGGGCTCAGCGCCAGGTGGGTGGCGGCGGTGGTGAGCTTCACGCTCTTCTCGAAAAGGACCCGCTGGCCGGACAGGTCGACCGGCAAGAGCTCGGTGGCGCTTCCATCGGTCGCGAGCGTCCAGAGGAGCGAGCCGTCGCGAGTCACAGCGAGGTCGGTCGGGAGCAAGCTCCCCAGGCTTACGTCGATGCTTGTGAGAGTCGTGGAGCCCGTGCCGCCGGCCGCCTCCTCGATCCGGGCTGTATCGAAGATGGAGATCTTCCCGCTGCCGTCCCCGTCAATCCCCACGAAGAACCGGCTGCCATCCGGGCTGACAGCGAGGCATTGGGGATCGGACGGCATGGTCAGCCTGGGACCCAGGAGCCGCAGGGGGGTGGCGAGGTCCACGACATGGAGCCCTTCCATCATCAGGACATAGGCGCGATTTCCGGCGGGATGCACGGCGAGGCCCCGGAATTCGCCCGCGATCGTCAATCTTTCGCTGAGCAGGCGGTCGCAGGTCAGATCCACGGCTAGGAAGAGCTGGATCCGGTTCGTATCGGAGACGGGCTTGGTGACGAAGTAGGCTCGGCCACCATCCGGAGATACAGTCACGGCCACGGACGGGACAAAGGAGAAGCTCGGAGGCCTCGCCGATCTCGTCCCCCTCATGGATCCAGTCCAGGAAGTTGCCGTTGGCGAGGTGCTGGCCGCGGGGACAGCCACCGGGGCCGGCCGCGTCCAGGAACTTGCCGAATGCGTCCTCAATCTCGGGCACGGCGAAGGGGAAGTCGATGCGCCGCACGGGATCGAAGCGCCGCAGGCTGGCGCGCAGGGCGTTGTCGCCCGTCCCCAACTGCAGCTCGACGGGCATGCGGAAGTCCGCCGGCTGCTCGCGCAGGCGCAACAGGGCGGTGAGGAGAGCGCCGGGCGGCCGGCGCCAGGAGAAGCCGCCGTCCAGGCTCTGCTGGAGACCGGGACCAGCCGGAGCGCCTGGAGCGCTTGGCGCGGCGGGCGCGGCGTTCCAGACGACGTCGCCGTCCAGGCTCTGGAGCACGAGCCAGAGGGCGGTCTTCTCCGGAATACGGACCGGCAAGGGTAGGGGGGCGCTGGTCCACGTCGCCCGGCCCGCGGCCTCGCCGGGATCGAAGGTAAAGAGCACAGGGGCGGGCCACAGGGAGCGCTCGCCGGGCTTGCCGTCGAGGTCCTCCCGCAGGTCGACCTGGAGGCGGGCCGCCCGGGAGGCCGTGAGGAGGAGATCGACTCCCACGGCGTCGACGCCCGGGTCCAGCTTCAGGGGCTGGGCCAGGGAGGCGGCTGAGGGCAGATCCACGAGGTTCGGTGCCGAGACCTCGCCCGTGGGTCCGAAGGCTATGCGGGTGTTGGCGAAACCGCCGAGGGCCTTGCCGAGGCTGGCGTCGCGCACGACGGCGGCGCCGGCCGGGAGCGACACGGAGAGGGCCGAGGCACCGGTGGGCAGGCTTCCGAAGTCGTAGGGCAGCGTGGCCTCGGTCAGCCCCGCGGGCAGGACGGAGGCGGAGCGCACGTACTCGATCTCGATCACCACGACGAGGCGCGCGATGCCGTCCGCGTGGAAGGCGAAAGGGAGGACGAAGCTGCCGTCCTTCACCTCGGCCTCGGGGAGCGCTCCCTGGAGGACGGCAGTGAAGTCCGGAGACGTGCGCGCCGTGGTCAGCTCGCCGGGAACGAACCAGAAGGTGGGCTGGCCGCGCAGGGCGAGCGAGACGTTGGCCGGCACGCTTCGCACCCGTACGGCGGAGACGTCGGGAGTCCCCGTGGCGGTGAGGCGGAAGCGGCAGGCGGCGGCCCCTGGCAGCAGACCCACGTTCGTGAGGTCAGGAGGCAGGGTGCCCGGCGGAAAGAATTCTCCGTTGGCACCCACGCCCACGAAGGAGCCGCCGAGGTCGATCCACAGCTTGGTGGAGCTCAGGCCCCTTCCCTCGACACCCACCAGGGTGCGGCGGGCGTGGAGGTCCACCTCCACCGCTCCGGCGGACGCCGTCTTCGTAGCCCCCTTGGCATCACCCGGGAAACGGAGGGTCTCGACGGAGCCGCCCGCGACGGCCGGCGTCACGGTGGCCCGCGCGGCGAGGATACGGGCGTCCGCCGGCAGGTGCCGGAGCACCAGCTCCCGGTCGCCCTCGAACGGGGCTTCGCGGCCGTCCCATCGGTCCCTGAGGATCATGGCCGTGTCCTAGACCTTGAGCAGGACCATGAGCTTGAGCTCTTTGTCGAAGTCCGGGATGGTCTGGTTGATGGGCCCCACCCGATCGTCGGTCTCGAGCTTCGGATCGGTGACCGGGTTGGTGAGCAGCGTGAGCCCGAGCGTGTCGTAGTCGTACTGGGCGACCTGGACCTGGGTCGGAGCCGGTGTGGGTGTAGCCAGCCTCGGGTTTTGAAGCTCCGCGGTCATCGGATAGTTGACGGTCTTGCGCGGCCGGAACTGGACCCAGAGGTCGTCCCAGTCGCCGTTGTGCTTGGCGTCGCGCACGGTCTTCTCCTCGCGGCAGCACTTCTGGAACCAGGGGGAGTGGCAGTACTGGTTGTCGTCGAACGGGTCGTTGGGGGCCTGGAAGAAGGCTTCCCAGAATTCGTTCTCGACGTCGCTCAGGCTGCTGTCATCGCTGTACTGGACCTTGTACTGGGCCAGGAGGTCCTTGAAGAGAAGCTTGAAGACGGGGCCCTCGGTGGGCTGGATCTCCAGGAACTTGCCGCTCTCCAGGCGGAGCCGCTTTTCGCTGCAGTGGTGGAGGTAGAAGGTCGTCCAGACGCCGAGGCTCTTCTGATCGTCCTCGGAGCAGACCACGGGGAAGTAGTCGAGCTGGTAGAGGTCCACCAGGGGGAAGAGGTGGAGGTCGTGCTTGACGACCCGCTCCTTGTTCAGCTTGAGGACCTTGAAGAGCATCGTGTAGCCGCTCTTGGCCCGGATCTCGGCCACGGCGCGGTCGACGATCTGCTTGATCAGGTCGGCCTTGGAGGTGCCTTCGAGCTTGTCGGCGTCGTCGGCGCGCGGCACCTTTTTGATGTCGTCCACGGCTTTCTTGGTGGCGCGGGCGATGTCGTCGCGGATGAGGACCTGCGTCTGGTTGTACAGGCTCGCGGAGATCAGGTCCTTGGGATGCACTTCGATGTATGGATCGGTCATGGTCTTTCTCCTTATCGGGATGAGGGGGGCGGGATCTCGGCGCGGTCGCGGGTGACCCGCGCTTCGATGCCGGCGGCCTTGGCCTGGAGCACGCCGGCGGGGCCGGGCTTCAGGAGGTCGGCGGCCGAGGACGGCAGGGCCGGGCCGAGCACGGTCTCGCGGGCGTTCTCGAACAGGGCGCCGGGGAAGGAGACGAGGACGTCCCAGGCGCCCGGGCCGGCGGGCCGGGTCACGACGGAGATCTCGTTCCCCCAGGCCCCGGGCTCGACCGCGGAGATCTCGAGGAAGCCGGGCACGCCGTCCTCGAAGAGGTAGAGACGGGCCGGCTGCGCCTCGCCATTGCCGGCGCCATCACTGCCCAGGGTGAGGAAGCGGGGCTTACGGAAGGGCACGCGCGCCTCCTCGAAACCCAGAGGCGGGCGGACGGCGTTCCGGTCCCGCCGGGCGCGCACCAGGAGCGAGGCCTTCAACAGCTCGATGAGGTCCTTGGGGTCGCCCTCGGGCTCGGTGACGGCGCCCGCGTGTGTCTCGGGCTGGGGATTGCCGAAGCGGGCCTCGTCGAACCGGCCGCCGAAGCGGGGCGGCAGGTCGGCCGGCAGGTTGACCGTGAAGGTGCCGGGCCGGTGGCTCGCCCAGCGGAGCACGACCTCGACGCCCGGGCCGGTCTCCACGGGTCCGAACACGGCTGAGACCGGCGGGGCCGGGGAGAAGCGGCCGGCGTCGAAGATCCCGGCCTCGACGCCCGGCAGGCCGGGGAAGGAGTCCTCGTCGAAGCGCGCCTCGTCGAAGCGGGCGGCCAGGGCCTCCACGTACAGCCACTCCGTGCGGCCGCGGGAGAGGAGGAGGGGCGCCGGCGGCTGGAGGATCACCGTCTCGCCCGCCGAGAGCACGCCCAGGAATCGGACCTCGACGCCCGAGACCGTGTCGACCAGGCCCGGCGCCAGAGCCCCCTGAGGGGCGCGGATCTCGATCTCCAGGGGAGTCGTGGCGGCGCCGCGATTCACCACCTCGACGCGGTCGCCGTGCCGCACCCGCTTCACGACCTCGACCGACTCGGGCGAATACTCCTGGATCTCCAGAACGCGCAGGGGAAGGACCTGGAGGCGGCTGTCCTCTCCCGCCGTGGGCGAGGTGAGCCGCAGCCGGGAGTCGTCGGTGGGCGCGGCCAAGCCGGGCACGGCGGCGTTCAGGGCGGCCACGACCTCGTCGAGGAAGGTCTGCTTGGGCGCGGCACCGGCCACGTCGACGTCCAGCGGCGCGCCGCCGTCGATGGCGAGGCGCAGCACCCGCCGGCGGGAGAGGTCGGCCGGTTTCAGGAGGTCCACCTTGCCGGTGATCGTGGCCGGGGCGGGAGCGGTCCCCGAGGTCGCGTCCGGCACGTCGCCGAAGAGGAGCGGGCGGGCGTCTCCGGAGGAGTGGGGCTCCAGGGCGATGCGGCTGCCCGACCCCTCGCGTGGGCGAGGTGAGCACCAGCCGCCCCGCGGCGGCGGTGGCCACACCCGGCTTGACGGCGTTGAGCGCGGCGACGATGGTCGCGACGTCCACCTGCGCCGGGTTGGCCGCACCGGCGGCGCAGTCCACCTCGGCGGACGGCGAGCCGTCGACCCCCAGGCGGATGAAACGGGCCACGGAGAGATTGGCGGTCGCGGAGAGGTCGACCGTGCCCGCCACCCGGGCCCGGGTCGCGGCCGTGCCCTGGTAGACGCGGGGCGGCGTGACGCCGAAGAGGGGCTGGGTGACGTCCGTGCCGGCGGGGGCCTCGAAGGAGAGGCGGCTGTCGGCGCCCGTCTTGCGGGAGGCGAGGCGGAGGCGGACGCCGTCGTGGGTCGCCACGGCCGTACCGCCCACGGCCACGTTGATCTGGTTGATGATCTCGGAGAGGCTAGCGTGCGCTGCTCCTCCGGGGGCCAGGGCGATCTCGAAGGGACCCGCGCCGTCGATCCCCAGCTTGACCGCGGCGCCCGCGGGGAGGTCGATGCCGGCGGAGAGGTCGACCGTGCTCGTGAAGCGGACGGTGGTGCCGTCCTGGCCGCGGACGGCGCCGGGCTCGACGCCCAGGACGAGGCCGAGGGCGTCGGCCAACCGCGGCGGCTCGAAGGCGATGCGGCTGCCGGCTCCGGAGGTGGGCGAGAGGAGGAGGAGGAGGATGGCGGCCGGCCGCGAAGGCCACGGGCTGTCTAGCTTCCCCGGCTCTTTCGAAAAGGCGTCGTTGATCTTCCCCACCACCTCCGCCAGCGTGGTGGCCCGCGGCCGGGGGCCGGCGCAGTCGACCTCCTTGGCCGGAGCGCCGTCGATCGCCAGGCGCAGGAAGCGGTCGCGGCTGAGGTCCACGCCGCGGGAGAGGTCGGGCTTGCCGAGCCACCCGGGCGGCGGTGGAGGCCTCGCCCCGCGCCTCGGCGAAGGGGAAGCCGAGGAGGGCCGTGGCCGCCTCGTCGGCCACGAAGGCGCGGGTGACGAAGCGGCGGCGGCGCTCGGCGTCAAGCGGGGGCACGGCGAGCGAGCTGCCGGCGCCCGCCGTGGGCGAGGCCAGGGTGAGGAAGTGGCCGTCGTGCGAGGCCACGCCGGGCAGGGCCGCGTCGAGGGCCTTCTTCAGCTCGTCCAGCGACGCGTGCTCGGGGTCCGCCGCCCTGGCGCGCAGATCGATCTCGACCGGTGCGTGGCCGTCCACGGCCACGGCGATCCGGCTGCGGCCCCACAGGTCGACGCCGTTGCCGAGGTCGGCGATGCCGGTGAGGCGGGCCGGCCGTGGCTGCCGAGCCGTGGAAGTCGCGGGGGAGGAGGCCCAGCAGGTCGAGCGAGGCGTCGCGGGCGGGAGCCGTCTCGACGGTCACCGAGCCGGCCGCGCCGGCCGTGGGCGAGGCGAGGGTGAGGAAGCGGCCGTCGTGCGAGGCCACGCCGGCCCCGAGGAGGCCGTTGAGCGCGAGGACGATCTCGGCCAGCGGCGTCTGCGCGGGATCGGGTCCGGCGCAGTCGACGGTCACCGCGGCGCCGCCGTCGATGCCTCACCCGCAGACGCGAGCGCTCGGAGAGGTCCGCTCCGGCCGAGAGGTCGCGCGTGCCCGTGAGGCGGGCGGGGGCGGCGTCCGCTCCCAGGTGGAAGGGGGGCACGGCGCCGAACAGGCGGACGCGGGCGTTCTGGGCCGCCGGCTCCAGGAAGGAGACCGCGGCTGGTGAGCCCCTGCGTGGGCGAGGTCAGGGTGAGGAACTTCCCGTCGTGCGTGGCTACGCCCGGGCAGGGCGGCATTGATGGCGTCGCGGATCTGGTCCAGGGTGCGCAGTCGCCGGGCCGCAGTCGACCTCCGCCAGGGCGCCGTCAACGGCGAGGCGCAGGTAGCGCTCCGCGGAGAGGTCGGCGCCGCCCGAGAGATCCACCGTGCCGGTGACGCGGGCGGCGCGGGCGTCCCGGCCGTGGACGGTGCGGGACGGCAGCCCCAGCAGGGCGGGAGCGGCGTCCTGATCCCCTTCGGGGATCTCCAGCCGGCTCCCCGGCCCCGGGGTGGGCGAGGCCAGGCCGAGAGCCCCGGCTTCGAGACGCGCCACCTCCTTGCCCACGGTGGTGTTGATCTTCGTGGCGAGCGCAGGCGGGATCGCCCGGAGTCAGCTCCACGGTCACGGGGGCGGCGCCGTCCACGGCCAGGCGCAAGCGGTTGGCGTCGCCGAGGTCCACCTGGGGGCCGAGCGGACCGGTGCCGGTGAAAGCCGCCGGCCGGGCCGGGGCGCCGGAGGCCCGGAGGGAGCGCAGCCCGAGCACCAGCTCCGCGGCGTCGTCCCCCCGAAGCTCGAAGGTGACCGTCTCGTCGCTGCGCCGCCGCCACCAACTGTCCAGCTCCTCGGGGGCGTCGGCGATGCGCAGGGCCAGGGCCTCGGCCGTCACCCGCAGGATGCCCTGCACCGTGGAGGTGCCTTCGAGGAAGGTGCGGACGTAGCGCTTGAGGTGCTCGCGGAACTCCTCGACGTCCTCGTCCGGCCGGGGGGCGAGGCCCCAGAGGGCGGCGAAGCGGGCGAGGTCGAGGATCCCGCGGCGCCCTTGTCCGCGTGGTCCACCCAGTGGGCCCGCATCACGGCCGCCAGGCTGTTCTCGCCCGCCAGCAGCTCGGAGCCGAAGGCGTCCGCCAGGGCGCGCAGGGCCGAGGGGCCGGCGGAGGCCTGGAAGGTGCCCGGCAGCAGGGCGAGGATGCGCTCGGTCTTCGTAGGCATCTCAGGCTCCCGTGAACACCACGTCTTCCGGACCCATGTCGAGGGCTACGAACCACTTGTCGCCGCCCACGGTGGCGGAGACCTTGAGCTCGCCCTTCTCCATCTGCTCGTCGGAGAGAGCCAGAGCCTTGTCATCCGCTCCCGTGAGCAGGCTGCGGTCGGGGATGCGGTTGCCCGCCCCGGCGGGCGAGACGTCGCTGCGCTGGACGAGGACCTCCTTGAACACCACGTCCTTGGCCCTGACCTCCGGCACGTCCTTCTCGATCGCCTCGAGGATCTTCTGGCCCTCCGCCGGATCGCCGCTGCCCAGGCCGTCCACGTAGCGCCTGGACGGCGGCGATGATCTGCAGCTTGAGCTTCTCCTTGCCGGCGGCCGTGGCCGGCAGGGCGGTGGGCTTGACCGCCAGGCGCGGCCGGAAGAAGACGTAGCGGGCCACCAGGGTGGCGAGCACGCCGGCCGCGCGGGTCTCGTTGACGGCCGCCGTGCAGGCTGGGCAGGCGCTCGGGCTCGGCGTCGATCAGCACCGCCACGGTGCCGGGGTCCGTCCGCTTGGCCGGGCGGGCTGTTGGGGTCCCAGAACTCGAGCGGCGATGGCGCGCCCCTCGCGGATGACGCGGTCGAGGGCGGCGATGGTGGCCTTGCCGAGCGAGCGCAGGGCCGCCTTGGCGCGGGCTCGCAGCTCCTCGTCCGTCTCGTGCGCGGCGGCGCGGGTCGTGGCCTCGAAGTTGGTGACCCGGAGGATGCCGGCGAGCGGCTGCACCATGGTGGTGATCGCTCCGGAAGGCACGATACCCACGTCGCCGCCGAAGCCCACGGCGGCGCGGATGGGCGCATCGATGCGCGGCTGGCCCGCCTGCAGGACCCGCGGCTCGGTGGTCTCGAAGAACGCCTCGCCCTTGGCCGTGGAGAGGGCGACGCCCTGGGGGATGGCGATGGCGCCCGCCACCGCCGGGTCGCGGAAGAAAGTCGCGAGGCCGGTGGCGAAATCCGCCCCCTTGCGGGTGAGGCCCAGGATCGGCGACCACGAGGTCGAGCGACTTGCCCCGGGCCGTGTCGAGGAAAGCCGAGCGGTAGGCCTGGTTGATCTGCTCGTAGACCGTGGCGATCTCGCGCCCGATGGCCTCGCTGATCGTGCGGGCCACGCAGCCGACGTTGATGTCCGAAATGGGCGAGGCGCTGTCGCGTCAGGAAGTAGTCGACGAAGAAGGTCGTCTCGTCTTTCGGGCTTGTCGCCGCCGTCGGTCCAGACCACGGCGTTGTCGCCCTCGCTGAACTCGAAATCGATCCCCTTGAGGAAGGTGTGGAGGCGCTCGTCTTCATCTTCCGGGACGAAGCCGGTGATACCCCGCACGTCGCGGGCGGGCTTGGAGAGGCGGTAGAGGTCCGCCTTGACGTCGAATACGATCGGCTCGTTGACCACGCCGCCCACGAGGGCGGTGAGGACGTCGTCCACCACGTCCTGGTAGGGGCGCTCGATGAGGAAGGTCGTCTCCGGGTTCATGGATTCGGGGTCCCTTCGAGGAAGAACGGGAAGACCAGGTTGAGCGGCGTGTCGTGGCCGAGGACTTTCACCGAGACGCTGCGATGTCCAGCCGGCCGGGGCGGCGGCGATCGCTCTTCACCTTCACGTCGATCACCTTCTCCACCCGCGGCTCGGCGCCCAGGGCCTGGAGGACGAAGAGCTTGGCGCGGTTGCGGTTGGTCTCCGTGTCGCGCTCGCCGATCAGCTCGTGGAGGCGGCAGCCGTAGTCGGGGTGGCCGAGAGGGGCCAGCTCTCCCACGGGCGTCAGGAAGCGCAGCAGCAGGGCCTGCTTCAGGTTCTCGACCTCGGCCAGGGTCTCGAAATCGGTGCGCGCCGGTCTCGGGCCGCACGCGCACGGCGAGGTCGCTGCCGCGGGTGCGCGTCTCCTGGATGCTCCAGGTTGCCCAGCAGGCGCAGGTCGGTGCCGAAGCGTTCGGACATGGCGTCTCCTCCTCTACGGCGCCCAGAGGTCGGTGACGAAAGGCGCGGCCGGCGGGCCGAGGATGGTGAGGATCCCCGGCGGCGACGGGATCAGGTCGCCCATGCGCACCAGGGCCCGGCCGCCCACGCGCACGCCGGTGCTGCCCGTGGGTCCGATCACCAGCGGATAGGGGATGCCCGAGAGCGAGTTGACCATCATGCAGATCGAGCCCGAGGTGGCGAGCGGCATGCCGCCGGCCAGGATGAAGGGCGGCAGGATCACGGTGATGACGCCGCTGTCCGGCGGGCCGGCGGCCCCGGGGGTGACGATGACGGCGGTGCCGATGGTGACGGGTGGTCCTGGCATCGTCTTCTCCTACGGCGAGAACGAGGTGACCCCTTTGATGGCTCAGCACGCGCGCCCTGCACCAGTGGCCGAGGCTCCGCCGTCCACGGTGGCGGAAGCGTTGCCCTTGAGCGTGGCCTGGGCGCCGGCCTCGACGCTGGCGTTCACCTGGCCCTTGATCTTCACGTTCAGCCCCTCCAGCGTCAGGTCGCGCGTGGGCCTTGAGCGTCATGGCGCCGGCGGCCTCCACCGTGACGTCGCCGTCCTGGTTCATGGTGATCTTGGTGCGGCCGGCGACCACGGTGACCGTGCCGCCGCCCTGGTCCGGCTGGTCGAGCTTCATCTCGGTCTTGCCGGCCGTGGCCCGCACCGTGCCGTCGGTGATGCGCACGGTGATCTTGGGCGGCATCTCGAAGATGATCTCGCGCGGCGGCGAGCCGTCCTGATGGTTGCGGATGGCGCCCTTGATCGTCTTGTCGTCCGGCTCGTCCAGCGGCAGGCGGAAGATCACCTCGTCGGGGTTGTTGAGCGGCGGCCGGTCGCGCTCGTTGTAGAGCCGGCCCATGAGGATCGGCTGGTTGACGTCCCCCTTGTCGAAAGCCAGCAGCACGAGATCGCCCACGTTGGGGATGGCCACCGTGCCGACGTGGCCGGTCAGCACCGGCACGCGCTTCAGGAGCAGGCCGCTGTTCTTCAGCCGCACGTCGCAGCCGTAGTTGTCGTCGTCGTCCGCCGCGGCTGTGAGGGAGCACGGCCTCGACGATCCCGAGCTCGGCCACGCGCAGGCCGCGCAGCTCATGGCGGACGATCTCCTGCAGGGTGTTGACGATGGTGCTCATGCCTCGATCGCCCGGAAGCCGACGGTGGTGGTGAAGCCGCTCGCCTTGGTGATGCGGTGGGTGACGCTCCTCACCTGGAAGCTGGCGTTGAGCGAGTCGTCCGGCACGCCGCGCAGGCGGATGGCGTCGCCCAGCTTGACGGCCGGCCGGCCGGTGGAGACCAGCCGGCCGCGCAGGGCGCGCCGCGCGATCACGGTATGGGCGGCGCGGGCCGCGGCGCGGGCGGCCTCGCGGGTGCGCAGGGCCGGCCGTTCGAGGAGCAGGAGCGGCCCCTCCCCTCCGCCGGCCTCACCGCGGGAGGATTTGAAATCCGTGGTGAGCCAGCCCCACGCCTCGTCGCCGCGGCTGGAGGCCGGGCTCTCGCCCCACGCCTCGACGCGGGCGGCGCGGGGGGCCGTGCGCAGAGCATCCAGCTCCACCACGTGCTTGCCGTAGTCGTAGACGTGCATCCGCCGGCCGGCCTGAAAGCGCTCGAAGACCAGCTTGCCCTCGTCGTCGAGATAGAGGTCGAAACCGCTGAGCACGGCGAGGTCCAGCAGGTGGCGGAAGGCGCTGCGCCGGCCGTCGATCACGTAGGCCGGGAAGAGGATGCCGTCCTCGGCCCGGGCCACCTCGGCCCCGGCCCGCTCCGCGAGGTCGCGGACGATGGCGCCGGCCGTCTTGCTCTCGAAGGTCTCCTCGACGAACGTGCGCAGCAGGGGCGCGGCGCCGCTCGTCCCCACGATGCGGGTGGTGGTCAGGTTGGGCTCGACGCTGGCCACGGTGCCGGTCATCACCCGCGTCAGCTCGTCCTCGTCCGCGTACCCCAACTCGATCACGGCTGCGTCCTCGCGGGCGGGGCGGAAGCTCCCCACGTTGCCGAGCACGAGCGTGAAGCCGTCGGCCGGCGTGTCGAGGTCGAGAGAGACGGTAAGGTCGACCACCGTGCTGGCCTGCGGCTCGTCGGTGGTGTCCACCACCTTGCGGCCGAGGGTGAGCTTGTAGGCGGGCGTGAGCATGGGGCATCGTCCCTCAATCGTTCTCGTGTTTGTTTAATAGGCGAAGCAGGGGGGTGGTTCGTTACACCTTCCGATCCCGAATGGATTGCAGGGCAGCCAGCACCTCTCCGCGCAGAGGTGCCAGGGCCGGGGAGGCTTCCGCCCCCTCCAGAGCTGCCAGCGCCGCGGCGTCGCCGATGCCGGCGAGGGAGCGGACGACGACCTTGACGAGGGAGGGATCGGGATCCGCGAGCAGGCCGGTCAAGGGGCCCACGGCCTCGGCGCCGGCCACCTCGGCGAGCGCCCGCGCGGCGGTCAGCCGCTCCAGGGAGGAACCTGACTGGAGAGCCTCGCTCAGCATCTGGACGGCCCGGCGGTCGCGGAGGCGACCGAGCACCTCCATCGCCCGGGCCCGTAGGATGCGATCCGGGGCCTGCCGGGCGAGGTCGATCAGGTCCGCCACGGCGCCGGACCCAAGGGCTACGAGGTCGTCGATGTGATCGAACTCCTCGCCGCGCAACCAGGACTCGATCTTCTCTCGGAGTTGCATGAGGATCTCCTAGGGCTTGGTCGTCAGGAAGCCACCGGTCAGCACGGTAGAGAGCTGGGGCTGGGTCAACAGGACGTCCCGGGCCTTGTCCGGCAGGGAGCTGGTGCCCTCCTCGAACATCAGGTTCTTGGAGCCCGGATCGTGGCCGAGCCCGAGGACGTGACCCAACTCGTGGCCGAAGGTGTACTGGGATGCGTCATCGGTGGCATAGAAGCCCGGACGATTGGCCACGTGAGTCGTGCGCCCCAGAGCGGCCGGGCTTGTCGATTTCACGTAGTAACCGATGATGTTCGCGGTGCACGTGTCCCGGCCGAGGGCGAAGAGGGCGATCTCGTCGGGATCGGGCTGCTTCGAGGGGCTGTCGATGTGCAGGAGGGTCGACTGGTCGATGGTGCGCGGGTTGAGGACGCGGACCTCGATGCCGAGTTGGGCCCAGACCCGTTGCGCGGCGGCCACGTCTCGGTCCGGATGGGTGGTTGCGCCCTTGATCGTCACCGAGCAGAGCTCCGCCACCCGGCCCTGCACCGGCAGCTCGATCGCACCGACTCCCGCGAGGCCATCGACCGTAAAGCGCACCTTGCCTTCGGCGCGGCAGCGGAGCACTTCCAGCGACTGCGGGGCCTTGAGCTGGATCTCCGTGCGGGGAATCGCGGCAGGGATCGCGAGGACAGGGAGTGAGACGAAACGGTCGCCGGTTCTGCCATCGAGGGTGACGTCCAGGGTTTCGATCACCGTCCCGTCCGGCGCCAGGCTGGTCAGCTTCCCCGTGAGCTTCGTGCCGGCGGGCTGGCCCTGGACGTCCGGCACGTCGGCCCGGGCCCGGAAGAGAAGGTCCGGCTGATCGTCGAACAGATCCGAGAGGTCGAAGCTCGTCCGGTCGGAATTCAACACGCCCCGGATGTCCAGGCGCTGGAACGCCTGGGCGAACGGCGCCTTGCTGGTGGCCAGAGCCGTCTCCACCACCACGATGTTCAGGGAGCGGGTCTGATCCCCGATCTTGGCCGTGACGCGAGTGCTCGCCACCGGGTCCCGCGGCACGGCGCGGCGCAGGGGATCGGCCTGCTCCATGCCGTTCGTCCACTCGACGAGGGTGCGTGGCGTGCAAAACGGCCCGGGATCGACCTGCGCGACCACGATGATTGACTTTCCAGGCTCCCGCGTCGTGATGAACGTGGTGCTCCCCGGCTGGCTGGGGCGGGCGTCGTTCCCCTCCACGCGCAGCGTGAAGTTGGCGACGTGGATGACGACGCGTGCCGTCACGGCATCACCCCCGGAGGCCGGCGTGTAGGTGGCGGTGACCTCCGTGAGGGTCGCCGTCGCCGTGCTCACGAGACGCTGCCGGTCGTTCGCTCCGGGCTGGCCGCCGGTCATGGTGACGGTGCCGGCGGCCAGGAGAGCGTCGGAAACCACCGCGTCGACGGTGACGGGCGGCGTCGCGCCGGGCGTCAAGGGGCGGACGAAGAGGAATTGATTGCTACGCGCCCCTCCCATGCGAACCGCGCCGGTGACACGCAGAGTCAGCGGCACGCAGGCGAGCCGCGCGCCCTTCGAAGCCCGCGCCAGGTCCACCTCGTCCTGGGTGAGACGGCGGTTCTTGCCCAACAGTGTGCCGGGCAGCATCAGGCGGTCGTTATTGGCAGGGAGATCGTCCACGTGCTCCAGATTCAGGAAGTGACCCAACTCGTGGGCCAGCACCTCCACCTGCTGCTCGAAGCCCAGGATGTTGGTGACGAGAAGCCCGTCGAACGTGCTCACGGCCCGGTCGCCCACCACGCATCCACCCTCCCTGAGTCCCTGCGACGCCGCTGACTCCGGCGAGACGGCTCCCCCGGCCTCCCCACGCCCCTGAGGGTCGTCGAACCCGGCCACGAAGAAGACGTTGATCGTGTTGGGGTAGGAGCACAGGTTGAAAAACGCTCCCATCTCGGCGTTGTCGACCAGGCAGGAGGGGCGGGACGGGTTCTGGTAGACCGCCTCGATGACATCGATGGGATCGAAGCGGATGCGGGCCTGACGCCAGACGAAGTTGGCTCCCTGCCTGGCGGCGCCGTCGCCTTCGAAGAGCTTGGCAATGCTCTCCACGGTCTGAGCCGTCTTCTGCCGGAAGGGCTCGCCGCCACCCGGAGAGGAGCAGGATCGCGGCTCGCGGGTGTTGCTGTTCAAGCCGGTCAGCAGGTGGACCGTCACGGGCAGCCGGATCTCCCTCAGCACCGGGGCGTTGATCAGCACCACGTCGAGCTTGCCGCCCTCCGTCAGCCGCTTGCAGACGGCGTTGCCCTTGACGGCGGCGTCGCTGTCTTCGGCGAGACGGGCGAGCACGGACCCCAGAGCCGCGAGATGAAAGGTTCCGGCCTTCTTGCCTTTGAAGCTGAATTTGCCACCGGCTCCCGTGCGGGTGGGAATGGGCTCGCCCGTGGCGGTGTTCTCGGCGGCCAGGATCTCGCCGTCCGCAGCGATCAGGAAGAACGGCTGGCCTCCGGGCACGGGCTCGAGCTTCACCGTGCCGTCCTCGTTGAGCACCGTGGTGCCGTCCTTGAGGCGGGCCTGGCGCAGGATGGTGCCGATGACGTCCAGCGTCCCGGGCTCGGCCGGCTGGCGCACCCACTGGTCCTTGCCGGGCTTGGCGTCCTTCTTGGGCAGGGCGGGGAACACAAAGCAGCAGCGGTTGGCCGGGGGACCCTTGGGAAGGCACCACTGCGCCGAGCCGGCGCCGTCCTGCACCAGATCGAGCGTGTCCGGCGGCGGCACGTCGCAAGGGAGCTTCGATGCCTTGACGAACAACAGCTCGACGCGCCGGTTGGGCCGCCAAGCCGTGGCCACGTTCTTAACCGGATCGCGCTCCCCGCAGCCGAGCCACTTGATCACGTCCTCCGCCGAGCAGTTGGGCAGGAAGCGGCTGGCCGGGACGGCGAAGCCATCCTGGGCCATGTAGGCCTCGATCAGCGCGTCCAGGGTGGGATCGTCGAGGTCCTGGCCCGGCGGCAGCCCGGCCTTGCAGCGGAAGGCCCGCACGGCCGAGTCGGTGAGCGGTCCGGGCTTGCCGTCCACGTTGCCGGGATAGTGGCCGAGGTCCTGGAGCATGTGCTGGGACTCGCGCAGGCCCCAGGAATCCTTGACCGTTTTCACCTCGCCCTTGGGCCGCGTCTGCCGCAGCTCTTTCCACTCCCGCAGGGAGGCGGCGCGGGCGCGTCCGAAGGTGAGATAGGCGTAGACGCTGCGGGCGCGGCGCTCGGAGAGCGACTGATTGAACTCGTCCGTGTCCACCTTGTCCGTGTGGCCGACGATCACCAGCTTGTCGTCCTTATTGTCTTTGTCGCTGGCGAAGTCGATGGCCCGCTTCAGCACCTGCCGCATGTACGGCTCGATGAACGACTTGTTCGACGTGAAGTGAACGGTGAAGACCCGTGCCACGGAGCCGGCGTTCGGATCGAGCGGAATCGAGACCTTCGCGGTCTGGCCGCCGCTCACCTTGGTTGGGCGCGACCCTTTCATGCTCCGGCCTCCTCGACCTCGGCGGTCACCGTGAAGTCGCCGGCCGGCAGGCCTTCCTCGGTCCAGACGTTGCCTTCGCGATGGGTCAGAGTGAGCGAGAAGGACGAGCCGTCTTCCTGCGTGCCCTCGACCGTCACCTTCACCCGGCTGAAATCGAAATCGGGATCGTCCGCGACCGTGATCTCAACGATCAGCGTCCCCTCCTCCTCCGTGGGCTCGGGTGGCACGGGCGGCGGTGGTGGCGGCTCCTCCGCCTCCTCGGCCGGTGGCGGCGTGAATTCGCGGAGGACGAACGTGTACTCGAACCTTTCGGGTTTTCCGGCGAGGTCGCGGATCTCCATCTCTTCGATCAATACCTGATCCACCTTCGTGGCCGTGGCGATGTCGGAGACGAAGGAGACGGGCTCGGCGGCCTTGAATTTTTCCCTCAGCTTCTTCAGGCCCTCCTGGCTTCCGGCGCCGGAGAGCACCCCGGTCAGAGCGAGGCGGGAGCCGCGGCGGCCGAGGGCCTGGAGGAAGTCACCTTCGAGCCCCGGCACCCGGTGCTGGACGAGGAGCTGGTCCTCCTCGGTTTCGATCCGCTGCACCTGTTGCAGCTCGAGGTCGCCCAGCATGGGTTTGAGGGGGGACATGTCTATCTACCCTCTATCAAGCCAAACGTTCGTCGATCGAACGGATGGCCGACTCGACCTCCGCCACCACGTGCTGGACGTGCTTGTCCTCGTTGCTCCGGCTGCGATCGATGAGCTGCGCCAGCCCGGCGCGGGCCTCCTCGCCCCCGATTCTCGCCAGGGCCTGAGCCAAGCGCGAGACGGCCCCGATCTGCCCCTGCTCCATCATCCGCCGCGCAAAGGCGAGGACCTTGCCCTCGGCTTCCTGAGCGCCGATCTGGCCCAGCGCCGTTGCGGCGGCCAGCTTGACGCGGTCGTTTTCGTGATCGAGCGCGCCCAGCAGCGCCTGGACGGCTTCGCGGTCCTCCGGTCCGGCGACCTCTCCCAGCAGGTAGCTCGCGGTCTCGGCTACCTGGAGATCGGACGGGCCCTTCAACCCGACGAGAGCCGTGAGCACCGGCAGGAGGCGCCGGTCGCGCAACGCGGCATAGGTGGCTCGGTCGTCCGTGTCTCCCTTGAGGATTCGATAGACGCGATCTGCCGCCGCGTCCAGGTTCGAGGGATCGTCCGGATCGAAGATCATTGGAGGCCGCTCGCTTTCTTCAAGGGATCAGGTCACTGGGATTGAATCGGACGTCGACGACCTGCGACTCCGGGATGCGCTTGGGGCCCGCGACGATGCTCTGCTCGAAAGTCAGCTCCTCTCCCGCAACGACAGATTCGAAGAACACATTCGTCCTGAACTTCGAGGAGCCATTATGGAATTGGTTGAGAAGGACGTGCAGGACCTCATGGGCCAGAGTCTTGTCGTGCTCGGAGTCCGCCGCCATGATCGCCGCATTGATGATGTCGTTGCCGGGGTTGGGGGTCGTGTACGCGCCCTTGAAGTAGGAGACGCCGGCCGCGCTGGCGCCATCGATCTTGTTGACATAAAAGATTTGGAGGATGGTGCTGCTCGCTCCGCCGGAGCTCGCCGCGCTGCGCCGGTTGAGCGCGCTCTCCAGCAGGGTACGCTCCTCCGGGTGCAGGGCCGCCCGTGTAGTGGCGGCGGGGTTTATCCGCAGCCCACTGACGTTGTCGAGAACCACGCCGGCAGGCATTTCCGCGGCGGTGGCCGTGCGGATCGTCACGTCGAAGCGAAGGCAGGCCTGCATGTACTTCTGCCGCATCCGCCGCACCCGCTCGCGCACATTGTCTTCAGTGGTAACCGGCGTGCCATCGGCCTTGCGCAGGATCACGATGTCGACCGGAATCGTCTTGATGCAGTCCGGATCGCACACGGAGAAGCTTCCCAGCTCCGCTCCCAGATACTCCACGACCAGGTCGCCGCCGAGTTCCGCCCTGAGCAGGGGATCGTTGAGCGCAGCGTTCGCGATGTTGCGTGCCTTGAAGGGGGTCGCGCCGGGGGCGGAGCCGTTGTTGATCTCGCCGTTGTCCATCTCGTCCGCCACCAGCAGGATCGAGTTGGAGCGGAACACCCCCGGCTCGTTGGGACTCTCGGTCAGCACGTGCTCGGCGCCCGGATCGACCTGGGCGCCAAGGTCCACCGTCTTCAGCTTGGCACGGATCGTCCCGGCCCCCTTGCGGTCCAGGTCCGTGATCTGCACGAAGAGGCGGTCGGGATCGCGGTCGATGAAATCCGCCCGCGGCTGGTTGCCGGTCGGCTTGCGGACGCGATCCGCGTCCGGTGGATCGAAAGTAAAGGCTTCGTCCCAGTTGGCGATCTCCGTGACGGCCAGGATCTCTTCCGCATCGGCCGGGTCGAGGAGGTTGCCACCCACCGGCGGCCGTTTCGGACCGATCAGATCCAGCCAGCGCCTTTCGAGCGGCGTCCGCCAGCTCGGCATCTGCGAGCAGTCGTTGGCCGTGGCCGGAGGCTTCTTGGGCGGACGCGGGAAAATGAGGAGCTCCACGCGCCGGTTCTTCTCGCTCCTCCCGGCGAAGGGCACTCCACCGCGCACGTCCGCCGGATGCCTCGCGGCGCAGCCCAGCAGGCCCACGGGTGTGAGCAGACGGCTGGCTGGCACGGAGGCGCCGTTGTGGGCGATGTACTCCTGGATCAGGCGATTGCGGAAGGCGTCGTCCACCGTGTCGTTGTCCCCCAGGCCGTGCTTCCCCTTGAAAGCACGGATGCCCCTGGAGGTGAAGGCGCTCACGATCACAGCCTGGGGTCCGAATTGATTGGGCGCGCAGCGGAACCCGAGGTCGCCGAGCATGATCTCGATCTCGCGGATCTTCCAGCCCTCGTCGTCGTGGATTTTGCGCCACACGGTGCGGCTCGGGTCGTCCGGGTCCGGCGGGTTGCCGGTCAAGAAAGCGAAGACGGCCCTGGCGCGGCGCAGGCTGAGCGCGTCCGCCGTGGCAGGGTTTTCCACCAGGTCGGTATGGCCGGCGAGGAGCAGGCGGCGTCCTTGGGGGCTGCGCTGCAGGAGGTCGGCCAGGGTCTTGAGCGCCCGCTTGCCCGCCGGCCGGATGAACGAGCGGTCGGGCTCAAACTGCACGACCGCGAGCAGGCGGCCGGCTTCGAGCAGGAGGATCACGTCGAAACCCGAGCTGCCGTCGAGCCGCTGGCAGACCACGTTGCCTTTCGCTGATTCGGGGGGTGCGCTCGCCGCGCGGGCGATGTGAGGCCCGTGAATCTCCATCGTATAGATGCCAACTCCCTTGAGCTTGCCGAGGTATTCGAAGGTTCCGTCCTTGTTGGTGCGGCCGAAGATCCCCTCTCCCCGACGGGGGCCGGCTTCGCCTTCGCCGTCCATGTACTCGCCGTCCGGCGCGATGAGCACGTATTCGACGTTGGCGGCCGGGGTGCCGTCCTCAAATTTAAGCGAGCCACGCACGGTGATCGTCCCCGGCTCGGCCGGCGTGATGCACCACTGGCCCGGCGTCGCGGCGCCGCAGTCGCGGGTGGCAAAGCAGGCGTGGTTGGACGGGTTGCCGGGTCCCAGGCACCAACGGGGTCCCACGGCACCGGCAGTCGGCAGGTCGAAGGTGTCCGGTTTCGGCACCTGACAAGGAAGCCGGCTGGCGCGAACGAAGAGGATCTCGACCCGGCGGTACTGACGGTGGGGCTTCTCCGTGGGCGGTTGCGGCTGCGGCAAGGGTTGCTCTTCACCGCAGCCCAGCCACTTGAGGACACCCCCGTCGCAGCCGTTGCTGGAATTGGGCAGGAGCTGGCTCTCGGGCACGTCCATGAAGCCTTGGTCCTGCTCCATGTAAGCCTTGACGAGCGCTTCCCACGTTGCATCGTCCACGGTGGTGCCCGCCGGCAGGCCCTTGGCCACGCGGAAGGTCCTCACGGCTTCGTCGGTGAGCGGACCGTGGTCGCCGTCGACGTTTCCCGAGTAGAAGCCGAGATCCTGGAGCATGTATTGGTATTGATGCGTGCCCCAGGTGTCCTGGACGCTGGGCAGAGCCCCGGTGGCCCGCCGCCGTAACATGTTCCATTCCGACCGGGCCGCCGTCGTGGCCGTCGCATCCCGCCCGGAGGTCAGATAGGCGAAGACACTGCGTGCCCGCCGCTCGGAGAGAGATTGGTTGTACTGATTGGAGCCCGTCTTGTCGGTGTGGCCGACGATGAGCATCTTCTCGCTACGGTTGTCCTTGGCGTGCCGCGCCGCCTGCCGCAGCACGTGCCGCATGCAGGGCTCGACGAAGGAGTTGTCGAAGCGGAAATGGACGACGAACGCCTGGGCGATGACGGCGCCTGGGCGAAGGACGATTTGAGCCCGGGCGGTCTCCCCCGGCTGGACGGTGGCCGGAGCGGAGCCGGTCATCTCCGGATCGCCGGACGCCACCGCCGTCACGGTGTAGCTTCCGGCCGGAAAATCCGTCTCCGTCCAGACGTTGCCGGACCGGTTGGTCAGGGTCCGCGACAGGATGGAATCGTCTTTCGCCTGCTTGCCTTCGACCGTCACCGTCACTCGGTTGAAGTCGAACCCGGGATCGCCCTCCACGGTTACCTCGACGATGAGCGTGCCCACCTGCCGGTCGATTTCGTCGTCGGGAGGCTCCGGCGTCACAGGCGCGGGCGGCGGCTCCTCCGCCTCCTCGGCCGGTGGCGGCGTGAATTCGCGGAGAACGAACGTGTACTCGAACCTCTCGGGTTTTCCGGCGAGGTCGCGGACTTCTATCTCTTCGATCAATACCTGATCCACCTTCGTGGCCGTGGCGATGTCAGAGACGAAGGAGACGGGCTCGGCGGCCTTGAATTTCTCCCTCAGCTTCTTCAGACCCTCCTGGCTGCCGGCGCCGGAGAGCACCCCGGTCAGGGCGAGGCGGGAGCCGCGGCGGCCGAGGTCCTGGAGGAAATCGCCTTCGAGCCCCGGCACGCGGTGCTGGACGAGGAGCTGGTCCTCTTCGGTCTCGATCCGCTGCACCTGTTGCAGCTCGAGGTCGCCCAGCATAGGGGTGAAGGGAGACATGGCCTGCTTCTAGTCTTCCTAGAGGAAGATAAATCCTGAAGACACACGTTCAGACTGGCCATCAGGATTGCGCACGACCACGTCCACCGCTCCTGCGGATCCGGCTGGCAGAGTCACATGGATTTCGCTGTTAGAGACGAATGTAGCAGGGACCGAAACCGAGCTTCCGATAATGACTTGGACGCCCTGCCGGAATCCCGTCCCGGTGATTTTGATGTCGATCCCTCCAGCTACGGGGCCGGTTCGAGGGTCGACGTCAATGATCCTGGGAGGAGGAGGGATCACCTCGTAACCTCCGGAGATGCGGTCGAACTGTCCATCCGGATTCTGGACCATCACGTCGACGAGCCCGGCCCGGCCCGGCAGAACGGGCGTCGTGGCGTTGATCTGTCCAGGAGGTTGCACTGTCACTCTGGTAGCGTTCTGCCCATCGATAAGCAGTTCGGCTCCGGGGAGGAAGTCGTCTCCGGTGACGGTCAAAGGTACGCCCAGGGTGCTCGGTCCGGACCGGGGTTGTATGTTGAAAATCCGTGGCTGGGAGAAGACATATTCGAACCCGTCCTGCACGGTGTCGGACTGATCATCTACATTACGGACCTCCACGTTGACCCGGCCGGAGAGGCCGGGAGAGGGGGGTGTCTGGGCCGTGATCCTGGTATCGGTTTCCAGGGTCACCTGGGGCGCAGGCCTCCCTCCCACGAACACCCGAACGTCGGGCCGGAAGCCAGTTCCGGTGATGGTGATCGGGGTTCTCCCCATGACCGAGCCGGAGCGCGGCTGAAGATCCAGAATGCGCGGCGGCAGGACGTATTCGAACCCCCTGGCCACTGTGTCGCTTTGCGAGTCCGGATTGCGGACGACGACATCCGCGTCTCCAAGCGCTCCAGGCGGGGTTCTAGCCGTGATCGAAGTATCCGTCCCCCTGATGATCTCCGCGGGGGAGCCACCAATGGAAACGACTGCCTCGGACATGAAGTTCTGTCCGGTGATCGTGATCTCGGTTCCCCCGGAGATGGCACCAAACCGGGGCTGCACATTGATGATCGCGGGAGGGGCGCCAAGGAAAAAAGGGAAGACTGTAGGGTGATCGATGGGGAGGTTTCCACCACGGATCACCACCACCGGATGGTTATCCGGCGGCGGCGTGGATGCGACAATTCCACCGGCCGCGACGGACGGCACGTCGGCCGCGATAAAGAAGCGGTCCTCGGGCTGGCCGGCGCGCAACTGGCCCGACAGCTCCATGACGACGTTCCCCCGCTTGTTGCGGTTGCCGTTCCTCTCGAATTCCGAGGTATTTTGGCCAATAGCGGTACGCGCCCCCCGGATGGAAGCCTCGACAGCCAAGTCTCCTTCGACGCGCACGCAGTACATGAAACCACCTGCACTGGAGGGGCCTGTCGCCCGGTTTCCGCTGCCACGGCAGTCAATCACGCTGTACTGTCTGGCGCCGAACCCGTAGTCGTCCCGCATGATCTCGTCGAACTGCCCAGACCGGTTCCCTACGAATCCGCTCGGGCCGAAACCTCCCTCGAAGGCCGAGGTGAAAAAGAGGGCGCCACCGGCGAAGTTGTTGGCAATGTTCCCTGAGAGGCCGCAATCCTCCAGGCGGACGATGGCGTTCCTCGCGGCGAGCCCTCCTCCGCCGTCCCTCTCTGCACCGATGGTGTTGGCCTGGTTCTGGGCGATGGTCGCTCCGACGACCGTTAACCGGGCTGCGTAGGAGACACGGATACCGCCACCGTTCTCCCCTGCCCGGTTCTCCTCGAAGGAGGCGTTCGGGCCGCGAATCTCCAAGGGCACGTTGCCGGTAGCGTAGAGCCCTCCCCCGTCGCTGATGCAGCGATTGGATCGGACCGTGTTGCCATTCATCCGGATGAGACGCCGTGGAAAGATCGGGCCACGCCGGAAGCCGAGAAAGCTTGCCTCGCTGCGGGGAAGGAAAGGATCGAAATGATCGATGGCGACGCCGCCGCCATCGTCAGAGGCGAGGTTGAACTGGATGACGTTGTCCAGGATTGTGGGATCGGCTCCGGTGAAGCATTCGATGCCGCCGCCGCGGCGCGCTCGATTTGGGGTTCCGCTGGCCCCGATGCGGTTGGCCGTGATGCGGGTTTGAGGAGACACGTGACGCAGTGCGATCCCACCTCCCATACCGCTCTCAAGGCCGACCCCGTGGAGTAGGAGGGTTGCCCGCCGGCCGACCTCCTCTCCAACGACCGGAACTTCCTCGGCCAAGCGAACCTGTAATGGATCGTGGATGTCGATCGATGAGCAGATGATGTCGGGGGCAAGGAGAGGTCCCAGGTCCCCATGGGCGCACTGGTTGCAGTTGATCGTGTTGTCGATGATCGTGACGACGCTGTCGAACTGGGGGCGGTTGTCGATGGCGATCCCGCCACCGAAGAGGATCGCAGTGTTCTCCCGAATCCGGTTTCTGGCGATCGTCACAGCCTCGCTGTTCTCGACATAGACACCGCCGCCGTGGGCGTCGCCGATGTCGATCTCGAATCGGGTGATCTCTCTTGAGATCGAGACCTCGATGTCGGCGCTCCTCACCGCGGTGGCGATGGTCCCCGCGACGTTCCGCTCGATCGTGTTGTTCTCAAGGGTGATCCGTTGCGAGTTCCGGATGGCGATCCCACCCCCACGGGGGGCGAAGCTCTCGTCAATCTCACAATCGGTGACTGTGATATTCTGTGAACTTTCGATCCGGATGCCGGAGTTGCGCCCCCGGGTAATATTTAAGGAACGGACCACACAATTACGGATTCCATTGATCCTGAAGACTGGCTCGACGGCGGACGCCGCGCCGCGGACGAAGGGCAACGTTCTCACCGGCCCCTCCTGCTGCGGCGGCACCTCGCCCTGGAGGGTGGTATCCCCAGGCAGCGAGACGTTCTCATCGTCGTAGGTCCCGGGGAGCACGTGGAGTGTTGCGGGCTCTGGCTGACGCAGGATCGCCATTTGGAGCAGGGAGTGCGCGATCGTCCGCCAGGGGCGGGTCTGGGTGCCGTCTCCGGTGGTGTTGTCTCCGGCTCCAGAGACGAAGAAGGCGTTCACCACGGAGGGAGTCGGGAGGGGAATGGGGGCGCACGGATTCCGCCAGAACGTGTAATGGCTGCAGTCCACAGCAGGGGTGCCGCCTACGAGGAAGAAGAAGAACTCCGCTCGGCGGCTCGGTGGGTGGTCACCGGTCCCCAGCGTGTGGTGCTCGCCGCAGCCTAGGATTGAAGGAGACAGGAGGGCGACCATAGGCATGGACGCAGGCTCGCTGAGCAGCTTCTGGAAATACCGCCTGAAAAGGCTGCTGCGCCGCCCCAGGCCGACGGGAGTCATCTCCCGGTGCTGGCGGACCGTAGCGTCGTCGGTTGAGTCCCCGACGTCGTTCAGCATGTCCCGGAAGACATTGTCCGGCCAATGCTCCCGCTCCGTAGCGAAGATGGACTCCCACTCATTGGCAGCCCCCGTGAGGACTGCGAGGGCTGCTCGGGCTCGCCTTTCAGAGAGGGCCTTGTTGTTGTCCGGCCTTCCCACATCGTCGGTGTGCCCGACGACGACCAATCGTCCGCCACCCCCATTGAGCCGTTGAAGGACGAGACTGTAGGCCCGCTTGTGCTCCACCGCCGGTGAGACGAAGGAACTGGCGTTCGCGAAGAGAAGGATTGGAGGGATCTGGCAAAAGCCCGGGTCGCCGAGGCTGAGGTCCACCCGGACCCGCTGACCGGCTTCTACAGTCGCCTCTCTCTCCGGGGCCGTCACGTCTCTCTCCAGAAAGCCCTGAAGGTATACCGCCCCGCGGGCACATCCTCCCGGACGTACACACCGTTACTCTGCTCCTCAAGGAGGAAGGACGCCCTGTTACCCGATTCATCTACGCCTTCGACTAGGACGACGATGTGCTCAAGGCTCTGGCTCCCGCTGGACACGGTGACCTGGACTTCGAGAGACCCGAGATTGCGGGAAATATCGTCCACCACCTCGTCAATTCTCTCTTTCCCCTCTTCGGAGATATCAGGATCGGCTGGCGGCGGCTCTTCGCTCTCCTCGGCCGGCGGCGGGGTGTGCTCGCGCAGCGCGAAGGCGTACTCGAAGCGCTCGGGCTTACCCGCCAGCTCGCGGACCTCCATCCCCTCGATCAGCACCTTGTCCACCTTGGTGGCCGTCGCGATGTCGGAAACGAACGGCACGAGCTCGGCGGCCTTGAACTTCTCGCGCAGCTTCTTGAGGCCCTCGCCGCTCTCGGTGCCGGAGAGCACGCCGGTCAAGGCGATGTGGCTGCCGCGGCGGCCGAGCCCCTGGAGAAAGTCTCCTTCGAGCCCCGGCACGCGATGCTGGACGAGGAGCTGGTCGCCCTCGGTCTCGAGGCGCTGCACCTGTTGCAGCTCGAGGTCGCCCAGCATGGGCTTCAGTGGGCTCATGGCATCTCCAGCGTCACCGTGTAGGTCCCGGCCGGAACTTCTTCGAACCGGTAGACGCCGCCGGTCTGCGCCGTGGTGTCCCCGAGATAGAACGACACCAGGTTGCTGTTGCCTGCGGAGTCCACCAGGCCGACATGGTGGCGATCTCGAAATTCGGGCCGTTCCAGTGCTCGGCCTGGAAATTGGCTTCCCAGATCGTGGCGTCGACGGTGAAGACGGCGAGCACGGCGTTGGCGCGCTGCAGGGAGAGGCTCTGATTGGAGGCCACGCTCCCCACCTGGTCGGTATGGCCGATAAGGAGCAGGAACCGGTTCGGGGCCGGCACCGGACCGCCGGTTCCCGAGGCGGGCGCGGTGAGCCCGAACGCGAACGCCCGCTCCAGGGCCGGGCGCTGGTCGTGATGGATGAAGGACCGGGCAGTCGCGAACTTCACGGGGAGATCGAGCTGGCAGCCACCGGCCACGACGCCGGTGATCTGCCGTCTGGCCCGCCGAAACCGTTGCGATCACACCACCCGGAGAGCCTGACATGGGAACGGTCTCCGATCTCTACGCCTTCAGCGACTGGAGCTGAGTCGTGATTTCAGTGATCAGGTTCTTGATCTCGGTCTTGATGGCGTCGAGCGAGGGCAGGCTCGTGACCACGTTCGCCACCGACAGCACATCGTCGATGGCGCCCGCCTGCGCAGGCAGCAGGTTCTTCGCGGTGGTGAGGAGAGTCGTGATCTTGCCGGTGAAGTCCGAGACCTCTTCCAGCCCCGGGATGGTGCCCACGTCGAGCTTGTCGATTTCCGTCTTGAGCTTGTCCATCAGAGCGATCAGCTTGTCGACCAACTCGTTGATCTGGGGGATGAGGGCGGCAAGGGCCTGGATCGCCTGCTTGACGAGTGTCACGGCGGGAGATGCGAGGAAGTCCCTGAACTCCTTCAAGGCGTCCCTCAGCTCCTGGAACAGGTTGGCGGGTTGTGCCATGGTCGTTTCCTCCTAAAGCGGGGTTGTGCCCTAGGCTCCGCCCTGAGCACGGTTGAGCTGCTGGAGGCGCTCCAGCAGGGTGGTGAATTGCGGTACGAAACGGGAGAGGCCTTCGGCGAACGCGGCTCCCACGTCGAGCCCTTCCACGATCCCGTCGATCAGGCCTTGAGCCTCGTCCAGGATGCCGGCGTCCAGACCTGACGCGTCCGCAGGCTCCACGGGCTCGATGAATTCGCGCAGGGTGAGCACGTAGGCGAAACGATCAGGTTTGCCGGCCAGCTCCTGGATGCGGAGATCGTCGATTTTCAGCTTCTCGATTTCGCTGTCGGCCACGATGTCGGCCGTGAAGCTGACCGCGGCGCCGGCTCGAAACTTGCCGTCGAGCGTCTCGATGAAGGTCCGGGCTTGAGGGCCGCTGGCGATGCCCCACAGGGCCAGCCGGGTGGGGCCGCGGCCGAGGTTCTGAAGGAGGCTGCCGTCCATGCCGGGCGGCCGGTGCTCGGCCAGGTCGCGCCGGTCCTGAGAGCGGATTTCCTGCACCTGGGGCAGCTCCAGATCGTCGAGCATGGGTCTCACGGCGGCATCTCCTCGCTAGACGTCGATCCCGTGCCGCCGGGCCTCTTCGGCCAGGATGCGCTGGAGGTTGGCGGCCAGCCGTCCGAGGTCCTCTTCCGCCGTCTCCGCCTCGCGCCGGCCAACCAGGGCGGGCGCCTGCGCCGGTGCCTTCCAGGGCGAGGGCGCTCCGGTGTCCCGAGGCGGCAGGAGCGGTGGCAGAGCGGCCTCGAGGAGGCTCGCGACCGGCAGGCCGGGAGCGTCCGAGGTCGGAGACGGTACGTCTCCGGCGGGACCGGGATGGGGCGGGGGTGCGGCCACCGGGGCGTCCGTCTCCGCGTCGGCAAGGGCCGTCGCGGGGGCGGGCGGTCTCGTCCGTGAGGCTGGACCGGACGGCCCTCCGGTGGTCTTCGGAGCCGGAGACGAAGCCTGGGACGGAGCTTGAGAAGAAGCTTGAGATGGAGCCTGAGACAGAGCCTGGGACGGAGAGGAACGCCTGGAGTCCGCCGGACGCGGAGCAGCGCTCCGTCGCTTCAGAAGCTCGATCGGCGCCTCCTCGCCCTGGAGCGTGATCTCCCAGGGCTCGGCGGATGCAGCGGCCGAAGGGTGCCGGAGATCCCGGTGCAGGACGCGGCGGGCCCGCCGGGCCAGGTCGCGCAGCCATTCCTGCCGGGCTTTGGGGGGCTGGGCCTCCGCGGCCTGCACCGGCGCCGATCTCGCCGGCCGAACCTCGGAAGGACCGGGAAGCTCCGCTCGGCTATTCTGCGGATACTGCGGATACCGTGGACCTGAGCGACGATCTGAAGCCGGACCCGCCCGCCGCGTCAGGAGATCCAGGCTGGCTCGCGGCTCCAGGCTCAGGGGCCGAGGAGCTTCGGAGAGGGCTGGTCGATGGGAGGGTCCGGACCGCCCGGCCGGCGTGGGCGTTGCCGGTCCTTCGCCCCTCCGCGAAGAGGGTACGAGAGATTCCGAAATTCGCTCGCTTCGTGGCACTCGATCTCCGGCCGGGGCGCCGCGGGGCCGTGCGGAACGGGCCGGCTGCGCGGGGGGTGAATCGACGGGAGCTTCCTGCAAGGCAAGCTCGGCCAGGCTGCGGCCGAAGAGCGGCTCGTCGCGCAGGCGCGGCCGCTCCGCGGCGAACGTCCGCAACCAGGCGAGCGATCGCCGGAACGTCCGGAGAGGCTCCGCGGCCTGGGCCATTTTCAGGCGCCAGATCCGTGGACCTCGCCCACCGTTGAGAAACCTTTTCTTCACTTCCTCTCCCCTTCCCGGTGGGCCATCTCCAGATAGAGCAGGATCTGGCCGATGGTCATGCCGCTGACTTCCTCCGGGGTCCAGCCGAACTCCTTGGCGAGCACGAAACAGGCGCGGGCGAGAGGGGCCTGCACCAGCTCTTCCAGGGCGTTCCTGGGCGTGCTGATGCCGCTGATCTCGTTGATGCGGTCGACGAGGAAACGGGCGATCCCCGCCGGCAGGGCGGAGACCTGCTCGAGCTTGAGCTGCGGCTCGGCCAGGGCCTGCTGGATCATCAGCGAAGCCGACAGGTCGTCGTCGTCCTGGGCCGCCTTGGCGATGCGCTGGAGGGCGCGCACGGTGAGCGGCCGAAGCACCACGCGGGCCTCGGCCGTGCCACCGGGCAACAGGTCGGCGGGGAGTTCCACCTCGTGGGTGAGCGAGCCCCCCGCCAGCAAATCTTCAGCCGTCAGGATCATGGACGCGTCCTCCCCTCATCCCTAGGCCGGCTGTGGGAACTGCGGCTGCACGACGTTGGTGTCCTCGACGTCGCGCACGTTGATGCGCAAGGCTTTGAAGCGGGCTTTTTCCATGACAAAGTCGTCCTCCGGCATGGCGAACGACCAGTTCTGAAACTGGACTCCATAGAGGTCGAGGATCAGGCGCTTGCCGGGTATGGCCGGGTCCTGCACCGAGACGTTCATGGTGAGGGCCGGCTGCACGTAGGGCTCGTTGGTGGTGTTGGGCAGCGCGCCGCGGCCGAGCAGCAGATAGAGCAGGGCGCCGTTGACGTAGGCCCGCTCCGCTGTGCCGTAAATGTGAATGTTGCCGGGGTTCAGCGAAACGGCGTGGCGCCGGCCGATCTCATGGAACTCCTCGAGATCGGTGTCCACGTGCAGGGTCACGTTGGTGACCCTTCCCACGTCGGCGATGGTGTAGGACGCAAGGTCCAGGATGGCGGTGGCGTCGGCTCCCTCGGGTCCGTCGCCACCCTGGAGGAAAAGGGTTCCGTTGGCTCCGGTATAGACATCGGTGAGTGCCATGGGCTGATCTCCTTATTCCAGGAAGATGGTGACCTGGATGAAATCGATGCTGAACGTGGGCCGGAGGACCATCGTCACCCTGACGATGCCCCGGATCTCCTGCTGTCGCGTGGCGCTGACGTCCAAGTCGTAACTGATTAGCATCTCGCGGTCGACCATGTCGGAAAGGAAGCTGTTGATCGAAGTGCGCAGGGCACCCCGCACGCGCTCGTTGTTGAGCTTGCCGATGAACGGGTTGGCCGCCGAGCGCACGCCGGCCTTGGCGAAATCGACGATGCGCCGGGTGGTGATCTGATGCCACGCCGTATCCGTGGAGGTGGTGATCCCCTTGACGATCCGGAAGCCCTCGCGAACCTCCAGGGCCAGGATGCGGGCCTGGACGAGCTGGCGGAGCTGGGGCAGCGTGAAGCGAGCTTGGAGCCCATTAACCGAGAGGAGCTTGTTGGTGGGGCTGGTATGGGGCTCGGAGCCGCCGAGCATGCCGGCGATGGCCGCCGCGGCGTAGGATCCCGGCAGCACCACGTCTTTGCTCGGTTTTTCGGGTGTCGGGATCACCGTGCGGTCGGGAACCTTGATACCCGGGCCCACGAAGATCAGGCGGTCACTGTTGAGGTTGTGGGCCAGGAGGCTGTTCAGCACGATCGTCGCGTCTGGGCTTGTGCTGCCGCTTCCCACAACCGCGATGCGATCGCGTTTGAAGGTATCGGAGGAGGCGAGCTCGCAGTGTCCTTTGAGGGTCGCTCCAAAGTTTTCGTCCTGGCCCGCAGCGACGATGATGTGGGCATCCTGATCACTCAGCTTTTCTAGTCCCTCCGAATAATTTGCGGTGGCCCCGGCGCCGTTCTTGCCTCCAGCCAGTCGGGTGAATGCCAGAGGTGCAGCAAGGCGCTCGGTGGCATGGGCCTGCACCACAGTCCCCTTGACCAGAGCCGAGCTCTTGAGGTCATTCTCGAGGTCCTTGCCGCTCACCACGGTGTAGACCTCCTCGGAATTTCGATACCGGACCGTGACTTTATTGGCGGCCGACGATTCGACCACGTAGGAGGCCACCACCTTGTCGCCAGCAGCCGGAGCCGTGTTGAACTCGAGCTTGCCGGCATTAGCGCCGGTCGTCGGGACGTTGACCTGACCCGGTCCCGGGCCCGGTTGGTCGTAGCTGATCTCGAGCGATTGCTCCAGCCCGCCGCCACCCGGCACGATCCGGATCCGGTTCCGTGAGCTCTTGACCACCTTTGGGTTGGCGAGCGTGAATGCCGGGCCAACCACATCCTCGGCTTCAATGAAGGCATTGGCGTCTGCGGTCCCTATGGCAACCTCGATGTCGTTTCCCCAAGTGCCCTCTGTCTTCGCCTCGAGGGTAACGCCGTCGCCGCCTGTGGACTTGAGCACGAGGCCGGCAGCTTGCTTCGACGCCTCCGCCACCCGCACGGCGATGGCCGTGGTGGCGCCGTGATTGAACGCGATCTCCAGGGCACGCACCAGGGTCAGCTCGTTGCTGGTGCCGTTGATCCAGGGGTCGTAGTCCCCGAACACCTCCTGGGCTTCGCTGAAGCTGCCCAGAATCGTGGGCACGTTGACGGGCCCCTTGCTCGCGGTGCCCACTACGCCTAAGTTCCCCACCGTGATCCCCAAGGGGACGATGAGCCCTTCGGCGCGAACCTCGATAGTTACGCCGGGTAACACTGTCTCAGCCATGTCTGCGGTCCTCCTTTCGGCTTGTCATTTTTTTGCGATGCTCCGGCTCCTCTAGCGCTCGGCCCGGAGGTAGAGCACCACCTTCTGATCGAAGCCGGTGGCCGGAGAAACGGTGGCGTACGAAATCTCGAAGCGGTCCTCGGGCTCGGGGAGGCCGATCGCCGCGGCGAAATCGAGAGAACGGAGCTTGTAGTCGTCCGGGACGCCGTCCAGGTCCCAATCCCCCAATTCGACGGAGTCGACGGGTGGGTCGAGCTCGTTGAGAAAGTCTGTAAAGGAGGGGAATTCCACCCGCGCATGTCGCTCCGGAGCGGTGCCGGTGACGGCGGTCACGAAAGCGGCCAGGGTCGCATGGCTGGTGGGAGGTCCGGCGGCGCCCCGGAACGTGCGCAGCAGGGTGACGGCGCCCGTGGGAGGCAGACCGGGAGGGACGGCGACGAAGAAGAGTGTGGAAAGGCCGCTCAGCCCTCCCGGACCGGCGACGCGCAGGGTGGGAACCGTCTCGTCGTCCCAGCGCACCGTCTCGCCGGTGATCACCATCGATTCCCGGGCGGTGCCCTCCTCCTCCTGATCGGTGTCGGTGGGGATGCGGACGATCAGGCTCTCGGCGCCGTCGGTGTCCACGTAGCTGTACTCGAAGAGGGCCTGGTAGGAAGCGCTCTTGCGCCAAGCGCTGAGCGCGGCGTCCTCCTGGACCGGAGACAGCTCGGCGCCGTCGAGGCGCAGGAAGCCGTCTTTCCGCAGGCCGGTGCGGGCCCCGGCCAGGGCTCCCTGGAGGGCGAGGATGGCCGCCTCGGCCTTGACCTCCGTGCTGCCGAAAACCTCGAAGACCACGGCGGCTTCCAGCCGCCCTCCCTTAAGAGAGAGGGGGTGCAGGAGACCGAGAGTCTCGTTGCCCACCCGGTTCGCGAGTCCCGCCGGCCGCTCCGCCACACGCACGAGACGGGTGGCCGTGGGCAGGAGGGGATCCTCGGGCGGCGGCAGCACCAGCCGCAGGAGACCGAGCATCCGGGTGATGACGGCGTCCAAAGTGGGAGCGCCGTTGCCTGGAATCGACAACTCTTCCACTCCTCTCCGGGGAGCCGGCCGGCCGTGGATTCCGCCGGGCGCGTCCCTTCTGCGAGCAATCACTCCGGATAGGCGAAGCAACCCTCACGAAAGTTACGAAGATCTACGAGATGGATATGGAAGCTGGGAGGAGGACCGGCCGTGGCGAAAGTCTCCAAGAGGGGGCCGAACCCAAAATACGCCGCCATCCAGCACTGGGGTGGACTGAGGAGACGGCGGTGGCGGTGAGGGATGCCGATGCTTCCCGAAAAGCGGCTGCAAATGTCGTTCGGAGGGGACTGTGGTGCGCCCTAGAGGATTCGAACCTCTGACCTACAGCTTCGGAGGCTGTCGCTCTATCCAGCTGAGCTAAGGGCGCTCGAAACAGCGCGGATATGAAGAACCAGTTGGCCTGCCTGGAGGGATTCGAACCCCCGACCCGCGGCTTAGAAGGCCGCCGCTCTATCCAACTGAGCTACAGGCAGCCGTTGTGCGCGCCGTCGGTTGGTCGGGGCGCCCAGATTTGAACTGGGGACCCCCTGCGCCCAAGGCAGGTGCGCTACCAGGCTGCGCTACGCCCCGACGGAAAACGCGCAGGCGGGACAATATACAGACACCCAACGGGGGGAGTCAAATTCCCTCCCCCCGAGTCCCTTCCCGGATCAATCCGGAAGGCTACCAGGAGAACGACACGTGGCCCAGCGCCCGGCGGGAGAGCAGGTCGCCGCCGAAGGTCTGGTAGTGCTCCTCGTCCAACAGGTTGCTGACGTCCACGCCCACCTGCCAGTGGTCCGTGATGTCGTAGCTCATGCCCAGGTCCACCACCTCGTAGGAGGGAATGTCGCCCACGAAGATGCCGGCCGCCCAGGGGAAGTCGTCCGTCCAGCGGTACTTCAGGGAGCCGGCGAAGGGGCCGCCGGTGTACGAGAGGCCCAGGGCGAACTTGTTCTCGGGCGCGTTCGGCAGCAGCCGGTCGCCCTGGAACTGGCTCTTCACTTCGAAGTCGAACCAGGAGTAGCTGAAGTCGAACAGCCACCGGTCGGTGAAGTAGTAGTTGAGCCCCACGTCGATGCCCTCCGTGTCCACCTCACCGGCGTTGGTGTAGGAGGCCAGGGCGACAATCGGCTGCCCGCTCGGCAGGTTGGAGAGCAGGGCGAACAGGTTGGCCGGCAGGTTGGCCCGCAGGGCGCCCAGGACCGCGGCCTGCGCCTGCGCCGACAGGGCGGACGGCGGCGCGTAGGCGCCGAAGTTGTCGTTCAACCGCACCGGCTGGCCGTTGACGATCGCGACGTTGCCCAGCAGGTCGGTGATGAAGTCCTTGATGTTGCTCTGGTAGTAGTCGACCGTCAGGTAGGCCTTGCGCCCCAGGACGGCGTTGTAGCCGACCTCGAAGCTCTTGATCTTCTCCACGTCCAGGTCCTCGTTGCCCAGGGCCAGGACCGGTATCCGGGAGAAGCCGAGCGGGACGCCGCCGAGAATCGGCCGGAGCGCGTTCTCGATGGCGGACAGGTTCAGGGCCGAGGTCGTGGTGCCTGGAATGACGGTCGGCGCCTGGAGGAAGAACTCCGAGTAGTTGGCGACCTGGAAGGCCTCGTTGTAGGTCGCCCGGAGCGTGTGGTTCGGCGTGACGGACCAGACCAGCGAGCCCTTGGGCGAGAACTGCGTGTCGTGGAGCGTGCTCTCGTCGACCCGGGCGGCCACCACGGCCTTCAGGCTGTCGGTGAAGCTGTACTCGAGCTGGCCGAACACGGCCTCCTGGTGCTCGTCCTTGGCTTCGGCCATGAGGGTCTGGACCCCGGCGTCGTTGGCCGTGTCGACCTTCTGCTGGTTGTAGGCGATGCCGCCCACCACGAAGGCGCGGTCGCCCGCGAAGCCGTAGTTGCCCTGGAGCTCGCCGTGGAAGCTCGAGGAGTCCTCGAACAGCCGGCCGCCCGAGGAGAGCGCGATCTGGTCCTTGGCCGTGCGCGTGTCGTAGTAGGTGAGGAAGTTCCAGTGCGGGGTGTTGAAGTTGAGCCGGCCCCAGGGGCGCTGGACGTCCGTGACCTGCACGCGGCCGATGCCGGTGAGGAAGGTCGGGCCCGACAGGTCCGCGGTGCCGCCCTCGATCGTCAGCACGGCGGACTCGGTGATGTACTTGTCGAGGCGCAGGCCGCCGTAGCCGATCTCGACCTCCTCCTCGGCCAGCGGGACGGCCTCGCGGGGGAGGCAGTTGGTCTGGCCGGGCCTCGTACAGAAAACGAGGTAGTCCGGCTGGACCTGCCGTGAGACCGTGAAGTCGTCGCTGCCCTGGTAGCCGCCCACGATCTTGCCGTAGAAGCCGCCACCCAGCGCGCCGGCCCAGCGGAAGTCGCCGCGCCCGGTGCTCAGCTCACCGGCGGCGATGCGGACCTTGCCCCCCTCGCTGCCGCGGGGCGACCGGGTGGTCATGTTGAGGACGCCGCTGAAGGCGTTCGCGCCGTAGAGCGCGGAGCCGGGGCCGCGGACCAGCTCGACGCTGGCGAACTCGTCCAGGGGGAACGAGACGGCCGCCCACTCCTGGGAGCCGAGGAACGGCACCGCGGGGTCGCGGCCGTCGATCAGCGTCAGGATGCGGCGGTTGAGCGAGCTGTTGAACCCGCGGGTGTTGAAGTTGATGTCGTAGAGGCCGCTCTGGGTGAAGTCGACGCCGGGCGTGAACTCCAGCAGCTTCGGCAACTGGCCGGTGGCTGCCTCGAGCTCGATGTCCTGGATGGACACAACGTTCACCGCGGCCGGAGCCTCGGTGATCCGCTCTTCCCGGCGCGACACGGAGGTCACCGTGATCGTCTCGGCGAAGCTGACGTCCCAGTCCACGCTCTTGTCCACCGTCCGCGTGGCCCCCGCCTCCACGGCCACATTCGCTTCCGTGGCCGAGCGGTCCAGGAGGGAGAACTGCAGCGTGTAGGTGCCGGGCGCAACACCGTCGATCCGGTACTTGCCTTCCGCGTCGGTCTGCGCCGAGCGGTTTGAGTCCTGAATCTGGACGGAGACCCCGCCGAGCGGTGTGCCATCCTCCCGAGTGACCTTCCCTTCGATGCGGCCGGTCTCCTGCGCAAACGCCAGACCGGCGCTGAGCAGGAGGACCAGGGCGAAGACGAGCATCCTCTTGACGTCCATAAAACCTCCACCGTGAAAGGCGGCTTGCGAGCGCGGGCCGCCATGGAATGCAAGCTGGAAAGACAGAAATCCGAACTCTTTTATAACCCTTGAGAAAGAGAAGTCAAGGGCGCGGAACGGCATCATGTCTGAGAGGGGTCCGCGAACGGGCCGGGGCCGGACGTGGTAGCCTCTTCTTAGTAACGAGGACGCCTGAAGGAGCGCTCCCATGAAGATCACCTCGGCCAGAAGAG
Source organism: uncultured Acidobacteriota bacterium (assembly GCA_963832495.1). Lineage (GTDB taxonomy): Bacteria > Acidobacteriota > Thermoanaerobaculia > Multivoradales > UBA5704 > DATARR01. The sequence continues at coordinate 1,450,697 of CAWHUF010000011.1, forward strand.
ACGGGACCCCTTGGATCCTCTGACGATCCAGCCCACGCCCCGTCCTGTCTACAGTCGCGCCCTGCTCTTGCCCGGGCCTCTGCCTCCCCTGTCCCACTTCGGGGTGACCCTGCTCCGCCATGCCGTCTCGACGGGCCTGCGCTACTCCCTCTATCACCTGGGTCTGCCGATACCGGAAGCCGCGCCGGTGAAGATCATTCGCCTGCGGCTCTACCTCGACGCCCGGGAGTTGCGCCCGCTGCTCACCCCGCTGCCGGGCGGACCGGAAGTGGTGGCGGCCCTGCTCGAGCCAGGCCAGGCCGGCTCGCAGCCCGCCGTTGCGCGCCCCCTGGCCGCCGCCCTCTCGTTCCACCGCATGCGGCTCCTGCCGTTCCGTCCTCCGGCCCACCGGCCGGTGGCGCTGGACGGCCGGGAGGCGCCGGAAGAGCTCTGGCGCCGGTTCCGCGACCGTCTCTCCCGCGTGCTCAACCGCACCAACGACGCCCTGCTGGCCGACCTCGTCTCCGCCATCGACCGACGGGCCCTGCGGGCACGGGGCGAAGGCGTGCCGCCCGTCCTGAGCAAGGGCGCCTGGACCCTGCGCACCCGCGGCCGTGGCGACCTGCGCCGCTTCGGCCTGCCCGATCCCATGATCCCCTGTTGGTCGGAGCAGCCGGAGCTCGCCGCCGCGGCCCGCCAGGCCCTGGAGCCCCATCCCTTGCCGGGGCACGACCGCTACCGGGGCCGCTTCCGCGAAGCCTGGCGCGCCGCCCTGGCGGAGCTCACCCCACTCTACCGCGCCCTCGCCCACAGCGCCGCCGAACGCGGCCACCTCGCGAATCCCGACGACGCCTTCTTTCTCCCCCTGGACACCGCCGAAGACCTCGCCGCCGCCCACAAGCCCGCCTGGATCGACGGCGCCGTGCGCAGCAACCGCGCTGAGTACGAGAGCCTGCGCAAGGCCGCCGAGCCCCTCGACCTGATGAGCGAGAAGCAGGAGATGACCCCCTGCGGCGGCGAGCGGCCCGAGTGGGGGTGGGCGCCGTTGTTGCCGTTGCCCTGAACCCTCACCCCCCGGCCCCCTCTCCCGCCCCCTCCCTCCCCCCGCACACCGGGAGAGGGGGAGAGGGAAGAAGAAAAGCTCTCTCCTGCTGTTCTGTCTTTCTCCCCCTCTCCCGGTGAGGGTGGGAGGGAGGGGGCGGGAGAGGGGGCCGGGGGGTGAGGGTTCGGCCTGTGTCATCATCCCCCCTCCATGACCCACCCGCCGGACTCTGCAGTACCGCCGCTTCCTCCGCCTCCGGAGAAGCGCCGCCGCCGCTGGCCCCGTCTGGCCGCCTGGCGCCGTCTGCTGCGGACCCATCCGCGCCTGCGCCGCACCCTCTACGCCCTGGGCGGAGTCTTCGCGCTCTTCCTCGCCGTCACCCTCTGGCTCCTCTTCCCCTACCTGAGGGCCTTCGGCGACGTCGGCGCCGGCCCCAGGAATGCCCCCTCGCGCCTCTACGGCACGGCGGCCGAAATCCAAGTAGGCGACGAGACCAGCCTCACCGCTCTGACGGACGAGCTGGAGGCGCTGGGCTACCGCGCCTACGAGGGCGAGGGAATTCCCCCCGGCCGCTTCCGTGCCCTGGACGACGAGCTTGCCGTCCAGCTCCGGCGGCACAGGACTCCGGAGGGACCTGTCCCAGGACAGCTCCTGACCTTCGAATTCCGGCGCCGCAAGGTCTCCGGCATCCAGGCCGGCGGCAAGCCCGTCGAACGCATCGCGCTCGAACCGCCGGTCCTCGCCACCTACTACGGCGAGGAGGCGCGGGAAAAGTGGCCCGTGAGCGTCCCGGATCTGCCCGAGCACGTGGTGCGGGCCGTGCTCGCGGCCGAGGACGACTCCTTCTACTGGCACCCCGGCGTCTCGCCCAGCGGCATCCTGCGCGCCCTCTGGGTCAACCTGCGGCGGGGCGAGGTCGCCCAGGGCGGCAGCACCCTCACGCAGCAGCTCGTCAAGAACGTCTTCCTGACCTCCGAGCGGAGCCTCTTCCGCAAGGTCCGCGAGGCCGTCATCGCCGTGGCCGTGGAGGTCCACCACAGCAAGCGCGTCATCCTCCAGGGCTACCTGAACGGCATCTACCTGGGAGGCGGGGGCGGCATCCAGTACTACGGCCTCGGCACAGCCGCCCGGGCCTACTTCGGCAAGGACGCCACCGAGCTGACCCTGGAAGAGGCCGCCACCATCGCCGGCATGATCAAGTCCCCGGCCGCCTACTCCCCCCTGGCCAACCCGGAGCGTGCCCGCGAGCGGCGCGACGAGGTGCTGCGCCGCATGGCCGAGCTGGACTGGATCGACGCCGCCCGCTTGGAGCGCGCCCTCGCCACCCCGCTCGAAACCTCCCCCATGAAGCTCGGTGGCCGGCCCGCCCCCCACTTCGCCGACGCCATGGCTGTCGAGGCCCGCGAGCGCTACGGCCTGCGCCGGCTCGGCAACCGCGGCATCCACCTCTTCGCCACACTGTCCCTGAAAGACCAGGAGATTGCCCGGGATGCCGTCGACGAGGTCCTGGGTCAGTTGGATCGCAGGGGCCGGCGCCGCCCCGCAAAGACCGATCCCCTGGAAGCGGCCCTCGTCTCCGTCGATCCCCACTCCGGCGCCATCCTCGCCTACGTGGGCGGGCGGGACTACGAGAAGAGCGAGTTCGACCGCGTCTCCCAGGCCCACCGCCAGGCGGGCAGCGCCTTCAAGCCCATCGTCCTCGTCACCGCCCTGGAGACCGGCAAGGCCTCCGCCGCCACCAAGCTCAAGGACGAGCCGCTCACCCTGAAGACCGGCGGCAGCCGCTGGACGCCCAAGAACGCTGATGGCGCCTTCCAAGGCGACATCACGGCCCGCACGGCCCTGGAGCAGAGCCGCAACGTGCCGCTCATCCGCCTCGCCATGGACGTGGGGCTCGACAAGGTGGCGGCCACGGCCCACCGCATGGGGATCGAGTCCGAGATCGACGAGGTCCCCGCCATGGCCCTGGGCTCCGCCGAGGTCACCCCGCGAGAGATCGCCACCGTCTACTCCACCCTCGCGGCCGGCGGCGTCCGCCCCGTGATCCACGGCATCGCCCAGGCTCTCGACTCCGAGGGCAAACCCCTGCCCGAAACCGGCGCGAAGAAGCCCGAACGCGTCCTCTCCCCCCAGGTCGCCTACATTGCCACCTCCGTCCTCGAAGGCGTCGTGGACCGCGGCACGGCCCGGGGTGTGGGGCGCTACGGAGTTCCCGGTCCCATCGCCGGCAAGACGGGGACTACCAACGAGGCCCGCGACAGCTGGTTCGCCGGCTACCGGCCGGACCGCGTCACCGTCGTCTGGGTGGGCCGGGACAACCCTGGCGCCACCACCCTCTCCGGCTCCCGTGCCGCCCTGCCCATCTGGGGCCGCTACATGAAATCCGCCCTGCGCGACGCCCCCGACGCCGAATTCGCCGAGCCCGAAGGCCTGGAGCACGCCACCATCTGCCGCAACAGCGGCCTGCGCGCCCGCCCCATCTGCCCCTCGAAGATCAACGAGGTCTTCCTCCCCGGCCAGAAACCCACCGCCGTCTGCAACCTCAAGCACGAGCCCCGCTTCGAAGAGACCCAGCGAGAGTTCGGCATCCAGTTCAGCGACTGGCTCAAGAAGAGGATGGAGAGGATCTTCGGCGCCGAGGAGGGAGAGGAAGAGGAGGAACAGGCGCCCGAGGAGCCGCAGGCGGAGGAAGGCGATCAGCCGGTCGCCGAGGAGCCGACGCCTCCGGGACCTCACCCCAAACCCCTCTCCTAAAGGAGAGGGGCTTTAAGAGAGCTGCTGCCTGCTTTTCTCCCCCTCTCCTTTAGGAGAGGGGTTTGGGGTGAGGTCCCGAGGGCACGAAGGGTGCCCTTTGTGATAGCGTCCCCGAAGTTTTATATAGGGGACATAATGCGTCGATCCAGATCAGAATCCGGCCAGACTCTGCGGAGCTCGTCGCCCTTACGAAGAAAAGAGCATGGGGTGAGGTCGAGCGTGCGCGAGCTTCGCCGCCGCCAGACTCCGGCCGAGCAGGCGCTCTGGGAGATGCTGCGGGACCGACGACTCGACGGATTGAAGTTCCGTCGCCAGTTCCCGATCTCGATCTTCGTTACAGATTTCTGCTGCTTCAACCTGAAGCTGGTCGTGGAGCTGGACGGCGGCGTTCACGAGACACGGGACCAGACCGCGCACGACGAGAACCGCGATTTCTTCCTACGCTCTGTGGGCTACACGATCCTTCGCTTCCCGAACGAGCACGTCTTTGCCGATCCCGACTCTATCCTTCGCCAGATAGCCGCCGAGGCTCGCCGCATCCAAGAGCAGCAGCCCTCTTAAGCCCCTCTCCTTTAGGAGAGGGGTTGGGGTGAGGTCCCGCTGGCAGAACCCTTTCGCCAGGGCAGGCAAGCCCCCCTTGACACCCCACCACCCTTGTCATATAACCATCCGGTTACGTAACCGCGAGGTGATCTACCCATGACCACGGACACCCTGAGCACCACCTTTTCCGCCCTGGCCGATCCCACGCGCCGCGCGATCCTCGCCCGGCTCGCCACGGGTCCGGCCACGGTCAAGGAGCTCTCGGCGCCGTTCGACATGAGCGGCCCCGCCATCTCCAAGCACCTCCGGGTGCTCGAGCGCGCCGGCCTCATCTCCCGGGGCCGCGAGGCACAGTGGCGCCCCCGCGCGCTCGATGCGGCCCCCATCAAGGAGGTCGCCGAATGGGCCGAGGGCTTCCGCCGCTTCTGGGAAGCGAGCCACCAGCGACTGGACGACTACCTTCAAACCCTGCAAGAAAAGGAGATCAAAAATGGCCACAGCGAATGAGATCGGCACCGCCCGCAACACGACCGACATCACCACCCCCTCGGACCGGGAAGTCGTCATGACCCGCGTCTTCAACGCGCCCCGCGAGCTCGTCTGGAAGGCCTACACCGAACCCGAGCACCTCTCTCAGTGGATGCTCGGCCCGGACGGCTGGACCATGCCCGTCTGCGAGATCGACCTCCGCCCGGGCGGGGGGTGGCACTTCGTCTGGCGCAAGGGAGACGGCGCCGAGATGGGAATGCAGGGTACCTACAAGGAGGTCGCGGCGCCCGAGCGGCTCGTCCACACCGAGTCGTGGGGCGCCGACTGGCCCGAGACCCTCAACACGATGGTCCTCACCGAGGAGGACGGCAAGACCCGGATGACGGCCACCATCCTCTATCCGTCGAAGGAGAATCGTGACGCGGCCCTCAAGACCGGAATGAAGGACGGTGCGAACCAGAGCTACGACCGTCTCGAGGACCTCCTGCGGAAGATGGCCTGAGGCGCACAGCGAGGCCCCGGAGCGCCGTTCCGGGGCCTTCGCTTGGATTCAGTTGTCAAAGAACCTTCATTCCCCCGTCTCTCGACGGCATTCCCCACTCACCGCGCCGCATTCCCCAGGGGAAATGCCTCGCAACAGACTCCTGACGTCGCATTCCCCATGGGGAACGTCACCCAAGAACCCTTCACCGTCCCATTCCCCCCAGAAAACGCCGCGTTCCTCATGGGGGACAGGACGTTCCCTGCCTCTTTCTTTATGTGCATCTCTTGTTTGACTCCATTCCCCATGGAGAACGCCGCATTCCCCACGGGGAACGGGGCACTCCCCTCTTCCGTCAAGCTTCGTTGAAGGGGGAACGCCTCTCTTCGAATAGGGAATACGGCGTTCCCCCTCTGTCTTGAAGCATTCCCCGGCCCCCTCTCCGCCAGAACCCTCGCTCCAGGGGCTTGACAGTCCCTTCGCCCAGAGCGATACTGATGCACATATAATAACCGCTGAACTCCTCCTGCGCAAGACCGAGGGAGAGCGGAGCGTTCATTGACAAACGAAGCACCAAGTCCTCCGCGTCCGCGGCCCGCGGAGGCTTGGCCCACCTTTGAGAAGCCCCCCGCCGGGCCCTGGGCGGGGGCGCGTCTACGACATTTCCGAAACAGGGCTGGAAGAAGTGCGGGTAAACTAAAGGGACTCCCGAGGAGACCAATCCTGGCCGACGACACCTTCGACGTCTTCCTGAGCCACAACAGCAAGGACAAGCCCGTTGTCCGCCAGATCGCGGAGGCGTTGAAGGGCCGAGAGCTGCGGGTGTGGTTGGACGAGTGGGAGTTGGTGCCTGGGCGCCGCTGGATTCCGGAGTTGGAGAAGGCGATCCAGACCACGAAGACCGCTGCCGTCATGGTCGGTGAAAGCGGCTTTGGACGATGGGAGCAGCCTGAATACGAGGCGGCCCTGTCAGAGTTCGTCAACCGGGGTCTGCCTGTCATTCCGGTTCTGCTTCCTGGCGCACCCGAGAAACCTACGCTTCCTCTCTTCCTGACAGGCTTCACCTGGGTCGATCTCCGTGGCGGCCCTACCGAGGAAGGCTTGGACCGCCTCGAATGGGGCATCACTGGTAGGAAACCGAATCGGGAAAAGGAGAACAGAGGGTCGAGCGCTCCCCGTCTCCACAACCTGCCCTTCCTCCCTCTTGGCGACCTCCTGAAGGGCCGGGACAAGGAACTGCAGCATCTCATCGCCAACCTCCAGAGCTCGGCCCAGGCTACGGCGATTACTCAGGCCATTCATGGCCTGGGAGGTATCGGCAAAACCCGTCTGGCTGCGGAGTACGCGTTGCGCTCGGGCGACCGGTACGACACGGCTCTCTTCGTGGTGGCGGACTCTCCGGAGGCGTTGCGCTCCGGTCTGGCAAGCCTGGCCCGGCCGGGTCTTCTGAATCTGCCTGAATATGAAGCGGGGGCTGAGGCGAAGACCGTCGAGGCCGTCCTCGTCTGGCTTCGGGATCATTCTCGCTGGCTTCTGATCCTGGACAACATCGATACGGAGGAAGCGGCGAAGGCCATTCGGGAGATCCTTTCCCAACTCGGGAATGGTCACGTCCTCCTGACCTCGCGTCGCCGGGAGTGGCCGCCGGCCGTCCGGAAGCAGCCGCTTGGAGAGCTTACTCGGGATGAAGCCGCACGATTCCTTCTTCAGCGTGCAGAGGGAGAGAGAACGCCCGCCGCGGACGATGTTGAGCAGGCCGGCCGACTGGCAGAGATCCTGGGAGGTCTCCCCTTGGCCCTCGAACAGGCGGGAGCCTATATCGTCCACCACCAGACCACCTTTGCCGGATACATGGAGGATTGGGAACAGGAGTGCGAAAAGGTTCTGGAGTGGCATGATGAGGCCGTTATGGATTATCCCGTCTCCGTGGCGGCGACTTGGCAGAAAACTTTCCAACGGCTCAGTCCGCAGGCTGCGGCTCTCCTTCGCTTGACGGCGTTCCTTGCGCCGGAGCCTATTCCGGAAGCGATGTTCGAGGAAGGTGAGACGATTGTCGATAAGGCGACGGAAGCTTTCCGAGAGGAGACGGGACAGGCGGCGATCGAGCGGACTGTCCGCGACGCACTTGCGGAGTTGGCAACCTACTCGATGGTGACACGGTCTGCTGGCACGCTCACGGTTCATCGTGTCGTTCAGGAGGTTCTCCGGACACGGATACCTGAGAATTCTCGGAGGAACTGGATCGAGTTGTCCCTTCGTCTGGTGAATGACTACTCACCGCCGGAGCCTTCTGACGTTCGAACTTGGCCGGTCTGGGATGTCCTGCGCCCACATGCCATGAGAGTCGCAGAGGAGGCCGACAGAGCGGGTATTCTGGACCCAATCAGCGTCCTCATGGGCCAATTGGGGATACTTCTTTTTCAGAAGGGCTTGTATTATCAAGCGGAGCCATTGATGCGGAGAACTGTAGAGATCCTAAAGCCGGAGAATCCCGATTTTGCAACCGCCCTCAACAATCTAGCCCAATTACTTCAATACACGAATCGCTTGACAGAGGCTGAGCAGCTAATGCGACTGGCCCTGGTAGTTGATGAAGGTTCCTTCGGACCTGATGATCCCAAAGTTGCCATAGGCCTCAGCAATTTAGCTTCCATGCTCTGGTCCATGAACCGCTTGGCGGAGGCCGAACCGTTGATGCGACGGGCTTTGGGGATTTTCGAGACCAGCCTGGGGCCGGACCATCCCAACGTTGCCACAAACCTTAATAATCTGGCTCAGCTACTTAACGTCACCAATCGTAAAGGAGAGGCCGAATTGTTGATGCGTCGAGCTCTGACGATTGGCGAGGCTTCCCTCGGGCCGAATCATCCTAACGTCGCCATCCGCCTCAACAACCTGGCTCAGTTGCTCAATGACACGAACCGCTTGACAGAGGCCGAACCTTTGATGCGGCGGGCTTTGGCGATCGGTGAGGCCGCCTTCGGACCTGATCACCCCAGCGTTGCCATTCGGCTTAATAATCTGGCTCTGTTCCTTCAGGACACGAACCGCTTGGCGGAGGCCGAACCGTTGATGCGACGGGCTTTGGTGATTTTCGAGACGAGCCTGGGGCCGAATCATCCCAGTACACAATGGGCTCGGAAAAGTCTGGAAGCCCTCATCGCGAAGATGGGGCCGGATGAGCCGGCGTAGCCGAGTGGTTCGACGGATATCGATCTTACCCTGGCCCTGAAGGGGCTCCATCTGAATAGCTTGGCGCTTCAGCGCCAAGTCAGCGATCTCATTCCACCCGCCCCGAGGGGGCGGTGCTTTTCGGATCGTTGGGTTCCGCCCTTTCAGGGCGGGGGGATGGGTGGGGTGGGCTCCCTACCCGGCGCTGAAGCGCAACCTCTTATACACATCTTTTGCCGAGTCGCTCGATCGTCTTCGCCCTGCAGGGGCGGGAGTTGCCCAGCCCGGGGCGTCAGCCCCGGGGACCGGGAGCCGCGAATTCCCGAGTCCCGAAGGGCCGACAGATCCGGTGCTTGTCAGGCCTGGCTTGTGGGAGCGTCTCTGCCGGCCCTCCGGGACTTGGACGGGGGAGGGTGCCCGGTTCCCGGGGTTGACACCCCGGGCTGGGCAACTCCCGCCCCTGCAGGGCGAAGACGATCGAGCGACTCACCGTAACTTGGCGGAAGCAGATGTGTATAAGAGGGTGCGCTGAAGCGCCGGGCTATTCAAATTTTGCCCCTTCGGGGCATATCTCATTTATAAAGGCCGAATAAGGACACAAAGGACACAAAGGACGCAAAGGACAGGATGAGGAATGGCGCGGTGCCCGTCCTTGAGGTTCTTGCCGTCCTTGGTGTCCTTGGTGTCCTTATTCAGCGTCACCCGAGATCTTCTTCTCGGAGCTTGTCAATCAGTTCGTTGGAGACCGTCTCCCCGCGGCGAGGCAGCGGGTCGAAACCGTAGAAGCTCTTCGGCTTCTTGGCTTCCGATTCCTCCCGATACCGATGGGTCAGCTCCTCTCGGGCGAGCTCGGACAGTAGGTCTCCAACACTGCGCTTCTGGCGCCGTGCCCTCTCTTTGACCGCCATCAGAACGTCGTCAGCGATGTCCAGGGTGGTGCGCATGTATCAGAGGCTAGCACGACGATCGCGCGGTGGGAGACGGGGCCATCAAAGTCTCGGGGGGGTTGACAAGACTACGGGTAACCAGTAGCTTGATGGAGGATGGATTATGAATGGGATGCCGCGAAGGCGGCCGAGAATCGCCGCAGGCACGGCATCGATTTCATGGACTCCATCCCAGCGATTGAGGACCCGAACCGCCTTGAAGAGATCGACGACCGTTTCGAGTACGGGGAGGAACGAATACGGGTCATCGGTATGACCGTCGTCAATGTCCTGTTCGTCGTCATAACCCTACGCGGCGAAAACACGTGCCGCATCATCTCTGCCCGGAGGGCTACTCGACATGAGCAAGACCAATATTACGCGGGTGACCGTGAAGCCTGGTGAGGAGCCGCCTCGCGGTGAGACCGACTGGGCGCGGGTAAACGCCATGACGGATGAAGAGGTGCTGGCGGCGGCCCTCTCCGATCCCGATGCCCAGCCGCTCGACTCCGAGGCGTTGGCGAAGATGCGCCGGGTCTCTCCCGTGAAGGCGTTGCGGCAGCGCCTCGGTATGACTCAGGTCGAGTTTGCGGAAGCCTTCGGACTGCCCGTCAGCACCCTGCGGGATTGGGAACAGCACCGCAGCACTCCCGATGCACCAGCCCGTGCGTTGCTTCGAGCGATTGACCGCGAGCCCGAGACGATGCGGCGTCTGTTGTCTCACGCGGCCTGAAGGTCTCTGAACGGAGCCAAGCCCACCCTACACCGCCGGGCTCAGCTCCTTCTCCTTCTCCGGCACCTCCTCCCGCAGCCGCAGGGTCAGGAAGGTTCCGCACAGCATGAGGGCGGAGGCGATCCAGAAGGGGAGGCCGAAGCTCTGCTCGTAGAGGGCGCCGGCGGCCAGGGGTCCGATCATCCTCGAGACGCCTCCGAAGGACTGCTGGACGCCGAGAGTCTGGCCAGTCTCGGAACGGGAGGAGCGGCGGGAGACGAGGGCGGTGGTGGCCGGGAAGAGGAGGGCCGTACCCACCGGGACCAGCAGGGTGATGACGGCGAGCAGGGCGAAGCGGACGGGGAGCGGCGCGTCGAGGACGCCCGGGAGGGGGATGCAGCCGAGCCCCACCATCAGCGAGAAGGCGCCGAGGCGCACCACCCCCAGCTCGCCGAAGCGGCGTACGGCAGGACCCAGGAGGAGCGCTCGCATGACCAGGCCGACGCCTCCGACGTAGATGAAGAAGTAGCCGATGGTCTCCTTGGTCACACTGAAGTAGTCCTTGAGGTAGAGCGCCAGCACGCCGTTCATCCCCATGAAGGCCAGCATGCCGACGGCGTACAGCCAGATGCAGGCGTTCACCGGCGCCGTGGGATGGGTCAGCACTTCGACGAGGGCGCGCTGCAGGCGCCGCGGCGGTGCGCCGCCGGGCTCCCGTGCCGGCGGCTCGGGCAGCCACTTCCAGGCGAAGAGGACGTTGAGCAGGCAGAGGCCGGCGGCGAGGAAGCCAGGTGCCTCCGGCGCGATGCGGGCGGCGAAAATTCCCAGCGCCGGGCCGCACATGACGCCCGCATTGGTGGCGGCGGTCACCCAGCCCAGGGCCTTGGCCCGTTCCGCGGGCGGCACCGAGTCGGCGACGTAGGCCTGCACGACGCCGGTGATGCCGCCGCTGCCCGCGCCCTGCACGAACCGGGAGGCGAAGAGCAGCCACAGGCTGTGCGCCAGGCCGAACAGCACGTAGGCGATGCCCGAAGCCAGGAGGCCGATGAGGATCATGGGGCGCCGGCCGTAGCGGTCGGAAGTGCGGCCCCAGAAAGGAGCCATGACGAGGGCCGCGAAGGCGTAGGTGGCGACCAGCGCCCCCACGTGCCAGGGGGTGGCCCCCATCTCCGTGGCGTAGAACGGCAGCAACGGCAGCACCATGGTGAAGCCGACCATGTCCACGAAGACCGTGGCCATGAGGACGCTGAGCCGCTTGAGGGTGCTGGGCTCCATTCGATCTCCGTTAGGCTCCGTCAGCGGGTCTCGCCCTGCCCCCAGAGCAGGAAGGCCGCGGCGCTCGCGGTCATGAGAAGGACGCCGTAGGCGGCCGCCATCCCGAGGTCCTGGAGGCGCAGGCTCGACAGGATCTCGATCGAGATGGGGCGGGTTTCGAAGGTGTAGAGCACGATGGAGACGATGAAGTCCCCCAGCGCGGTGATGAAGGCGAGCCCCGCGCCGGCCGCCAGGGCCGGACGGAGCAGGGGGAGCGTCACCCGGGCCAGCCGGCGCAGGCGGCCGGCGCCCAGGGAAGCCGCGGCTTCTTCGAGCGCCGGGTCGAGCTGGCGCAGGCCCGCGAGCGAGGCCCGGCCGGTCAGCGGCAGGTTGCGCACGAGATAGGCCAGCGGCAGGATCCACGGCGTGCCGATGAGGACGAACCGGCCGATCCAGGGCTGGTTGGCGCTGAAGGTGGTGGCCAGGGCCACGGCGAAAACGGTGCCGGGCACGGCCCAGGGCACCGCGATCAAGCCTTCGAGCAGGCCGCCCACGCGGTCCCGCCGGGCGGCGGCGTAGCGCGCGGCGGTAAGGCCCAGGGCCACGGCGGCGAGGGTGGCGGCGGCGGCCATCCAGAGCGAGTTGAGCACGGGGCGCAGGCGCTCGGCGTCGGTGAACAGGGCCGTCCAGTTGCCCAGGTTGAGCACGGGCGGGAAGGGCTCGGCCGTCCAGGTGAAGGCGGGCACCAGCGACACCAGCATCAGCACCATGTGAGGCAGGAGCAGCAGGGCGGCCAGGAGCCAGCCGAAGAGGCCGGCCAACCCTCGGGCCAGCGGGCTCCGCAACTGGCGGCGGGCCGGGGCGATGCCGCGGACGCCGGTCCCCACGGCCTCGTTGCGATCTACCCGGCGCATGGCCCCGAGGCCCAAGAGGGCGAGGAGGGCCAGCATCACGGTCTCCACCTGGGCGAGGGAGATGTCGCCGTTCAATCGGGAGGCCACGATCTGCGTGGTCATCACCCGGAAGCCGCCGCCGAAGAGGTAGGGGGCGGAGAACGAGGCGAGCGCCGTCATGAAGGTGAGGAGCGCCGCTCCCGCGAGGGCCGGCCGCAGCAGGGGCAGAACAACGCGGAAGAGGGTGCGCGTCCGGCTGGCGCCCAGCGAGGCCGCCGCTTCCAGCAGGGCCGCGTCGAGCCGGGCGAGGCCGGCGCGGGTGAAGAGGTAGAAGTAGACGTACATCGAGTAGGCGTGCACCAGGAGGATCGCCCCCGGTCCCACCAGACGCCACGGCGGCTCGGAGAGCCCCAGGAGCGCCTGCACGGCCCGCGACGCGAAGCCGCTCTCGCCGTAGAGGAAGAGGAAGGCGATCACGCCCACGAGCGGGGGCAGGGCCACGGGCAGGGCCACGATGGCGCCCAGGATACGCCGGCCCGGGAACTCCGTCCTTTCGAACAGGAAGGCCAGGGGGATGCCCACGAGCCCGGCCAGCACCACGGAGGCGGCCGAGATCCAGAGGCTCCGCCACAGGGCCATCCACTCGTCGCGCCGGCTGAAGAACTCGCCGAAGTAGCCGAGCGTCCACTTCCCCGATCCGCCCAGGGCTTCGAGCAGGGTCATCAGCAGGGGATACCCGACCAGCCAGGCGAGGAGGGCTGCGATGGCCAAAGCGGGGAGGAGGGGGGCTCTTTTCACGGCGTTCCTGGGTACGGCGGGGGTGTGTCAAGGTTCTGTAAATTCGTTCAATGCAACTGTCTTGCCCTTGCGACCTCACCCCGGCCCTCTCCTGAAGGAGAGGGAGAAAAACCAATCAGAGCCCCTCTCCTTCAGGAGAGGGGTTGGGGTGAGGTTCCCTCCGGAACAGCCTCGGCGGCGGGCCGGCAGGGTTGGGCGCCACCCGCACGGTGTCGCCCACGGCCGCCGCTCCGGAGGGCGCCAGAACCTCCACCTCGCCGCCCGCCTTGAGGGCCACCTGATAGTAGGTTGACTGCCCGGCGTAGCGCCGCTCGATGACGCGGCCGGTGAGGGCCTTGGGTTCTCCGGTGGGAGCGAAGGTGAGCGATTCGGGGCGGATGACGAGATCGGCCTGCTCACCCGGCCCGGCGCCTGCCAGCTCGGGAGCACGCTCCGCGGACCAGCGCACGGGTCCAGTCCCCTCCGCCGCCGGCATGGGCACCCAGATAGCGCCGTCGCCTTCCAAGGTTCCTGGCAGCACGCTCGCCCGGCCCACGAAGGTGGCCACGAAGCGGGTGGCGGGCCGCTCGTAGAGATCCTCGGGGGTGCCCACTTGATGGAGGACGCCGCCCTGGAGCACGGCCACGCGGTCACCCAGATGGAAGGCCTCTTCCTGCTCGTGGGTCACGAGCACGGTGGTGATGCCCACGCGCTGGATGGCCCGCTTGAGCTCGCGGCGCGTGCGCTCGCGCAGGGTGGGGTCGAGGTTCGAGAGGGGCTCGTCGAGCAGCAGCACGCGGGGCTCGGGGGCCAGGGCCCGGGCGAGGGCCACGCGCTGCTGCTGGCCCCCAGAGATCTCGCCCACGCGGCGGTCCGCGAAGCCTGGAAGCTCCACCAGGGCCAGGGCCTCGGCCACGCGGCGGGCCGTTTCCTGCTTGCCACCTCGATGACTGCGGGTGGGGGAGGCAAGGCCGAAGGCCACGTTCTCGCCCACGGTCAGGTGGGGGAACAGGGCGTAGTGCTGGAAGACCATGCCGAAGTGGCGCCGCTCGGGGGGCAGGGCCGTGACGTCCTCGTCTCCCACGAGGAGACGGCCACCGTCCGGCGTCTCGAAGCCCGCGATCAGGCGCAGCGCCGTGGTCTTGCCGCTGCCCGAGGGTCCCAGGAGTGCCAGGATCTCTCCCTTCTCCACGGCGAGCGAGAGGCCGCGGAGGACGGCCTGGGTGCCGAAGCTCTTGTCGAGCCGGTCGAGGACTAGGAAGGGCACCTCACCCTCCGGCTCCCTCTCCTAAAGGAGAGGGAGAGAAAAACAAGGCCGCTCTCTTCAAGCCCCTCTCCTTTAGGAGAGGGGTTGGGGTGAGGTACGCTCATTCCCCGCTCTGATTCCTGACCGTGCGGTCCCACGTCGCCATCCACTCCTGGCCGTTCTTCGCGATCAGGTCCCAATCCACATCGGCCGGCTTCAGCTCCTTGAGCACGTCCTGAGCCCATTGCGGCAGGCGTTCGGGAGGGATGTCGGTGCGCGCCGGCAGGCGGAAGGCGTCGCGGGCCGCCAGCTCCTGGCCCTCGATGCTCCCCACGAACTCGATGAAGGCCTTGGCCTCTTCGGGATGGCGGGCGCCCTTGACGAGGCCCAGGGAGTCGTCGATCACCGGCGCGCCGCTCGTGGCGAAGCGGTAGCCCAGCGGAGCGCCGCGCTTGGCCTGCCAGAGCATGTCGGTGAGCTCCCAGACGGTGATCAGCCCCTCGCGGCGGTTGAGCTTCTCCATGAGGAGGGCCGGGTTCTGGACGTACTCCTTGGTCTGGGCGTCGAAGCGGCGGAGCCAGTCCCAGCCCCGCTCGGGGTTGCCGGTCTCCTGGACCGACTGGGCGAGGATCATCCCGAAGAGCGTGCGCATGGTGCCGCTCGCCAGGGGATCGCGGATCAGGATCTTGCCTTTCCATTTGGGATCGAGGAGGCCGTCCCAATCCGCCGGGGCCTCCTCGCGCTTCACGGCCTGGGTGTTGTAGACCAGCACGGGCGCCGTGCGATAGGAGGCGAAGTAGAGGTCCTGCGGACCCCGGCTCGTCTCCGGGATGGCGCCGGCCCACTGCGGACGGTAGGGAGCGAGGAGGCCGTCCTCGGCGCCGCGGACGAAGATCTGCTGCGGCCCGCCGTACCAGACGTCGGCCTGCGGGTTGGCGGCCTCGGAGCGGACGCGGTCGTAGACCTCCTGCGAGCCCATGTCGAGCCAGCGGACGTCCACGTCGGGGTTCTTGGCCTCGAAGCTCTTCTCCATCAGGGTCAGCAGGTCGCGGCCATGGGGCGAGTAGACGACCAGAGGTTTGCGGCCACCATCGCCGCCGCAGCCGACAGCGAAAGGGACGAGAACGGCCAGCACCGGGAGGAAACGGGGGATGTTTTTCATGGTCGAAGGGGCGCCTAGGTATGGGCGGGGCGCGGGCGGATCTTATCCGGTTTCGGGAAAGCCCTCACCTCCCCGGCCCTCCTCTCCCGACCCCTCCCTCCCCCCGCACACCGGGAGAGGAGGGAGAAAGACAATCTCAGATTTCCCGTTCTTCTTCTTTTTCTCCCCTCTCCCGGTGTGGGGGGGAGGGAGGGGTCGGGAGAGGGGCCGGGGGTGAGGGTCCGGGCGGGGGACCCTACTTCAACCCCAACAAGTTGGCAAACAACCGGTATCCCCCCGGCACTCCCACCGGGAGCTGCCGGAAGAAGGCCAGGCCGGTGTAGACGTACGTCCCCTTGCCGACCTTCGCCACCAGCAGGCCCCCCTTGAGATCCTCGGTATCGGGGTCCTTCATCGACAGCAGCGGCGTATAGGCGGGATCCCAGGTGCGGGCGAAGTAGAGGCCGCGCTCCTGGATCCAGCCTTCCCAATCCCCAGGCCCGATCTTGTTGGGGGTGTTGAAGACGGGATGCGCCGGATCGAGCACGGTCACGGGCGCCGTCTCGTCCGTGATGCGGTCGTGCGGCCGGGCGATCTCCAGCGGGAAGGGCGCGAACTTGCCCTCGATGAAGGGGTACTGCTGGTACTGGACGATCACGAGGCCGCCGTTCTTCGCGTAGTCGAGGATGCGGTGGTTCGCCCGGGCCAGGACGGGATCGGTCTCGTAGGCGCGGCTGCCGACGACGATGGCGTCGTAGCGGCTGAGGTCCCCCGCGTCGAGCTGCTCGGGACCGAGGAGCTCGAGGGGCACGCCGGCCTGGCGCAGGAACTCGGGAACGCGGTCCGAGGCGCCGCGCACGTAGCCCACTCTCTTGAGGGGCGGCAGGCGCAGGTCCGTGGCCTGGACGGCGACGCGGGCAGGCACGGGCCGGGGCGTGGCGCGGATGTGGGGATAGTTCAGCTCCGGCACGGCGAGGCTGAAACGCTGGCCGTCCGCGAGCACCGCCGCGATCTCCAGGGGGGTGCGGCCCGGCTTGAAGTCCTTGGGAGGTGCGAGCGTCAGCTCCAGGTCCGCCGTCTCGCCCGCGGCCGCGAGGTTGAATGGCTGGGGTGAAACGGAAGGCCAGCCCGCAACCTCCAGCCGGCCCGAGACGGGCATGGCCGAGTGGGAGGTGAGCGTCACGTGCAGGCGGCGGGGTTCCCGGCTCTGGACCGGCCAGACGAGGAGGTCGTCCGCCACCGCCACTTCCACCGCGGGCACGACCCGCAGCGGCTGGCGGACCTCGCCGATGGCCTGGTCGCGGTGCAGGTGCACGACCTCGCGCTCCAGCTCGACGGGCACGCCTTCGAGAGTGAAGCGGAACCGGGCCGTGAGCGGCGGCGGTCCGAAGGGCTCGCCGCGCTCCGCGGGAGTGGCCACGGACCAGTCGTAAAGGCCTCCCATGAGGGGCTTTCTCAGGAAATAGGGGATGGTGGCGGGCGCCGCG
Organism: uncultured Acidobacteriota bacterium; assembly: GCA_963832495.1. Lineage (GTDB taxonomy): Bacteria > Acidobacteriota > Thermoanaerobaculia > Multivoradales > UBA5704 > DATARR01. Next base: position 1,467,592 of record CAWHUF010000011.1, read on the forward strand.
GCCGGCACCGTGGGCTTGACCTCCCAGGTTCCGAGGGCGCCGGCCGCTAGCTCCTTGGTCTCACCGGCCAGGGGCTCGCCCGCCCATTCGGGAGCCGGCTCCAGGGTGACGGAGACGCCGGAGACGGGCCGCGTGCCGCTGTTCCAAAGCCCGGCCTGGACGGTGAACGTCTCGCCGTTCACGACCTCCTCGCGGGCCGTGGTGGCGTCCACGGCGATACCCGCCGCGGCGGCGAGACCGGCCTCGGCCACTTCGATCTTCTCGTCGATCAGCTCGGTGGCGGAGCGGTCCTCGGTGGTCAGAGCGGCTCGCGCATCCCGGAGACCGCGGAGGATCTCCAGGAAGGCGGGTACCGCCTCGCCCAGCCGGCCGGGGACGAGGCCCGTCCGGGCGCGCTCGGCTGCGGCCTGCACGGCGGCCAGGCGGTCCTCGGCCGTCTTCCGCCGTCCGGCGTCGGCCACGGTGGCGGCCAAGGCGGAGAGGCGGGTGTCGATCCCATCAAACACGTCCTTGCCTTCCTTGCCGGCGGTCCCGTCTACCCAGCCCACCCGCGACTCCTGGGGGCCGAGGCGCTGGATCTGTCCCATGTCCTGCGAACGGTGCATGCTGCGGCTGGCCATGGCGAGCTGGAAGATGGACTTGCCGGCCAGCGGATCGACACCGTTCAGGGGTAGGGTCACGGTCGTGGTCTTGGGGTCCTGCTCGAACCGGGTCGAGCGGTAGAGGGCCTGCGGCGTCCAGGGGGAGAGCCCCTCGGCCTGGAGCTGCGGCAGGGCGTTGGGATCGCCGGCCAGAGGGAAGGCGGCGTAGGCGGTGACGCCCGCGGCCTGGTGCTGGCCGTGGTTGGGATGGGGCACGCCGGGGAAGACGGAGACGATCACCTGGGGCTTGAAGCGCCGGATCACGCGCACTGCGTCTTCCACCAGCACGTCCCTGGGCCAGAGGCGCAGGGTCTCGTCGAGCGAGCGGGTGTAGCCGAAGTCGTAGGCGCGGGTGAAGAACTGCCGGCCGCCGTCGACCGAGCGGGCCGCCAGGAGCTCGCGGCTGCGGATGAGCCCCAGGCCGACGCCCAGCTCCGGGCCGATCAGGTTCTGGCCGCCCTCGCCCCGGCTCAGGGAGAGGTAGGCCGACTCGCCGCCCATGCCGCGGGCGACCAGGGCGATCAGGGAGGTATCCTCGTCATCCGGATGGGCCCCCACCACCAGCAGCCGCCGGTGAGTGGAGAGCTGGGCGAGCGCCCGGTCGACGGTGGCCACGCCGCCCGTGGAGGCGGGCTGCAGGGGAGACGGGGCGGGAGACTGGGTCAGTACGCCTTGCGGCAGGAGAAGGAGAAGGAAGACCAGGACGGAAAACGGCTTCGCGAATCGTCGCGTCATTCTCGAGGCTCCAGAGATTGGAATCGGCCCGCCGGGGCGGACCGGCCGGCCAGTGTAGCACCGGGCCTTCAGGGGGCCATGGACGCCTGTTCATCCTCTGACGTAAAAAATGTCAGAAACGCATCGAGAGAGCGCTCGAGCCTCGGCGTCTGAAACATGGCAGTGTTCCGAAGCGGGATCCCGGGATCCAGGCCAAGGAAATCCAAACCGTCATCGAGGATGATCTGAAGGAGATCGAAATGAACCGCAGTTTCCAACGAACCCTTTCCACGGCCCTGGCCCTGTCGACACTGGCCATCTTCGCCGGGATCCCCGCAGGCATTGCGGGAGCCGCGGTCTACACCCCTACCAAGCTGACCGACTCGGCGGACGGCGCCTGTGACGTCGACTGCTCACTGCGGGAGGCCGTGATCGCGGCCAACGCCCGGGCGGGTGAAGACGTCATCCTGCTGGGCCAGGGTACCTACGTCCTGTCGCGCGCCGGCAACGAGACCGCGGCCGCGGCGGGCGACCTCAACATCACGGACGACCTGGTGCTGATCGGCCAGGGCGCCAACCGCACCGGCATCAACGGCGGCGGGATCGACCGCATCTTCCAGGTCCCGGGCGGCATCACGGTAGAGATCCGCGACGTGACCCTGTCCAACGGCCGGTCCGGGGGAGCCGGCGGCGCCATCCGCAACGAGGGCGTCCTGACCATCGCCCGCAGCGTGATCGACGGGAATTCGACCGTCACGGGCTCGGCCGGTGCTGGCTTCGGCGGCGCCATCCTGACGGACGGCAACGAATCCTCCCTCACGGTGACCGACAGCACGCTGTCGAACAACTCCGCCACGGGCGGCGGCGGCGGCATCTCCATCGGCGGGGTCGTGACGCTTGAGAACGTCACGATCTCCGGCAACCGGTCGGTGAACGACTTCGGTGGCGGCCTCTACGTGTTCTCCGACGCCCGGGCGATCCTGAACAACGTCACAGTCACCGGCAACACCGCGGCCATGCAGGGCGGCGGTATCTTCGCCGAGAATTCCGCCTTCATCGGCTTTGCTCCGCGGGCCACGAACTCGATCTTCGCCGGCAACACCGCCCCCGCCGGACCGGACTGCGCCGGTTCTCTCGATTCCAATTTCATTCTGCTCGGCAACGGCACCCGCTGTAACGGACCCGCGGCCGCCAAGGGCGACCTGGTGGGAACGCAGGCCGCTCCCATCAATCCCCAGCTCGGCGCCCTGGGGCTCAACGGCGGCCCGACTCCGACCCATGCCCTGCTGTCCGGCAGCCCGGCCCTCAACACCGGCAACCCGGCAGCGGCGAGCTCTCCGGACGCCTGCCAGGCCACGGACCAGAGGGGAGTCACGCGGCCGGGCGGGACGCGCTGTGACATGGGCGCCTTCGAAGCGACCTCCGCCTGCGTGCCGGGCGGCCCCAACAACCTGTGCCTCATCGGCGGACGGTTCAAGGTCACGGCCACCTGGCAGCGGCGCAACGGTGGCGGCACCGCCCGGGCCACGGCTGTGGCGGACGAGAGCGGCGTCTTCTACTTCGCCCCGGCCGAGCCAGGCAACCTGGAGCTGACCGTGAAGATCCTGAACCGCTGCAGCCAGAGCAACCGCTACATCGTCTTCGCGAGCGGCCTGACCAGCGTACGCGTGGACCTGACCGTGATGGACACCCTGACCGGCAAGAGCCGAACCTATACGAATCCCCTGGGCCAGGCCTTCCGCCTGATCCAGGACTCCACGACGTTCACCTGCCAGTAGGGATTTCGATTCCAAGGCGCGGTCCGGGCCGGGCCGCGCCTCACCTCCGTCCTCCTCTTCCCACATGCGTTATTCTCAGCCTGTTATGACTACCACCCTCACCCCGACCGCTACAGTCACGCCCGAGCGGCCCGCCGCTCTGGACGAAAAGACTTTGAATACCTACCGCCGGCTGGGTTTTCTGCTGGCGGACCTCGACCCCATGAACCGGATCGAGCCCGAGAAGCAGCCCGGGCTCGAAGACTGCGATCCGGCGACCGCGGAGTACGCCCGCCGGTACTACTGCGGCACGATCGGCGTCGAGTTCATGCACATCCCGGACGCGGAGCGCCGGCGCTGGATCCAGGAGCGCATGGAGGCCGAGGCGCCGCGCTTCGACCGGGACCGCATCCTGCGAGCTCCTGACCCGGGCCGAGACCTTCGAGCAGTTCCTCCAGTCCCGCTATCTCGGCACCAAGCGCTTCTCGATCGAGGGGGTCGAGGCGCTCCTGCCGCTGCCTCGACCAGATGCTGGAGACCGCCGCGGCCCACAGGACGAGCCAGGTGGTGCTCGCCATGAGCCACCGCGGCCGGCTGAACGTCATGGTCCACACCGTGGGCCGCGGGGCCGCCGAGATCCTCGCCGGCTTCGAGGACGTCGACCCGCGCAGCATCCTGGGCGGCGGCGACGTCAAGTACCACATGGGCGCCACCGGCGACCACGAGGCGGCGAACGGCCACACGGTCAACATCCACCTGGTCTCGAACCCGAGCCACCTGGAGGCGGTCGATCCCGTGGCGGTGGGCCGCGTGCGGGCCAAGCAGGTGCGGCTGGGGGACGAGAAGGCCCACGAGCAGGTGTTCCCGATCGTCCTCCACGGCGACGCCGCCTTCGCCGGCCAGGGCGTCCTCGCCGAGACGCTGAACTTCGCCGACCTCCACGGCTACGCGTGGGCGGCACGGTGCACGTGATCGTCAACAACCTGATCGGCTTCACCACCGAGCCCAAGGCCTCCACTCCTCGCGCTTCGCCTCGGACGTGGCGCGGCGGCTGCCGATTCCCATCTTCCACGTCAACGGCGAAGATCCGGACGCCGTGGCGCGGGTGGCGCAGATGGCCGTCGACTACCGCTACGCCTTCAAGAGCGACGTGGTGGTGGACCTGATCGGCTTCCGCCGGCACGGCCACAGCGAGGTGGACGACCCCACGATCACCCAGCCGCTGCTCTACAAGAAGATCCAGGTCCATCCGCCGCTCTGGCGCCTCTACGGCCAAGGCGATCGGCCTGTCCGAGGAGGAGGCCGAGCGCCGGGAGGAGGCGATCCGCGCCGAGCTCGACGCCGCCCACAAGGAGGCGGCGACGATCGAGAAGAAGCCCACGCTGCGCACCCTGCCCGCCTACTGGGACCGCTACCAGGGCGGCTGCTGGCTGCCGAAGTACGAGGTGAAGACCGGCCTGCCGCCGGAGGAGATCGCGGCGCTCACGGGGCCGCTCACCACGGCGCCCGAGGGCTTCCACGTCCACAAGAAGATCCAGGCGCTGCTGGAGCAGCGGGCGGAGATGGGCAACGGCAAGCGGCCGATCGACTACGGCATGGCCGAGGCCCTCGCCTTCGCCTCGCTGGTCAAGGCCGGGCATGCCCGTCCGCCTCTCGCGGCCAGGACTGCCGGCGCGGCACCTTCAACCAGCGCCACTCGGTGCTGATCGACGTCGAGAACGGCGGCGAGCACATGCCGCTCGCAGCACGTCGCCCCCGGGCAGGCCCGCTTCGAGATCTACGACTCCATGCTCTCCGAGGCCGCCGTCCTGGGCTTCGAGTACGGCTTCAGCCGCGACTTCCCCGAGGCGCTGGTGCTGCTGGGAGGCGCAGTTCGGCGACTTCGCCAACGGCGCGCAGATCATCATCGACCAGTTCGTCACCGCGGGCGAGGACAAGTGGGGCCTGCTCTCGGGCGTCGTCATGCTCCTCCCCCACGGCTACGAGGGGCAGGGGCCGGAGCACTCGAGCGCCCGGCTCGAGCGCTACCTCCAGCTCTGCGGCGAGGACAACATCCAGGTCTGCCAGCCCTCGACCGCGGCGCAGTACTTCCACCTGCTGCGCCGGCAGGCCCTCTCGCCCTGGCGCAAGCCGCTCATCGTGATGACCCCCAAGAGCATGCTGCGCCACAAGGAGTCCTCCTCGACGCTGGAGGACCTGGCGCGCGACCGCTTCCTGAAGGTCGTCCCGGACCCCAGCGTCCAGGACGCCCAGCGGGTGATCTTCTGCACCGGCAAGATCGGCCACGAGCTGCAAGCGCGAGCGCGAGAAGAGGCAGGACAAGCGTCTCGGCGGTCGTCTTCCTCGACCAGCTCTATCCGTTCCCGGAAAAGGAGCTGGAGGCCGAGCTGGAGCGCCACCCCAACGTCCGCGACATCGTCTGGGTGCAGGAGGAGCCGGCCAACATGGGCGCACTCTTCTTCGTCCAGCCGCGGCATCGAGCGGCTGCTGCGCCGGCCCATCCGCTCGGTCAAGCGCTCGGCCAGCGGCAGCCCCGCCACCGGCTCGGCCAAGGCGCACACCCTGGAGCAGCAGACGCTGCTGACGCTGGCTTTTACGATCGGAGTGTAAGCCGATGGAAGCCAAAACAGGCTTGGACTTGTTAGAGTGAAGAGACGAGTTTGACCGTCTCGTTTTTTACGCTACACTACCGCCAATTGCGGCGGAGCGCCATGGATACCCAGAAAGTAGATCTCCTCCTCCAGTATGCCCTCGCCGTCGCCGGGGAGGCTGAAGAGTACAGAGATCGCGAGTTGGGACCGATTCATCTCATCAAGTACGTCTATCTTGCCGATCTGGCGTACGCTCGCAGCGAGGGGCATTCCTACACTGGAGCGCCTTGGCGTTTCCACAAGTTTGGACCTTGGGCTGTGGAGGTGTACGAGCGAATTTCCCCAGCCGCTCAGGCCATTGATGGCATCGAAAGGCGTTTCTCCAGCCGGTTCAAGGAACAGGATGCCGTCCGCTGGCGGGTTCAGAGCCCCAGGACTGCAGAGGAGCTCGAACGGAAGCTCCCTTGGCCTGCGGCTCGGGCCGTCAGGCAAGCCGTCCACGAATATCACAACGACACGGCGGCGTTGCTGCATCATGTCTATCGGACGGCACCAATGCTGAACGCCGCTCCGGGTGAGATCCTGGAGCTGGCCTCGCCTGCCGAAAGCCACTCTGAAGAAATAATCTCTGAATCGTCTCCCTTGCCCTCGCTCTCGAAGAGCAAGGTCAAACAGCTCCAGGCGCTCGTCAAGAGCCGCGCCCTGGAGCGCCGGCCCAACGAAGATCTGGTAGTGCCCGATCCCGCGCCCCGTTACGATGAGGTGTTTGCGAGGGGGCAGGAGTGGTTAGACCATCAGGCTGGAGGTCCCATCCAGCCGGAGCGCGGGCGAATCAGATTCTCCAACGAAGTTTGGAAATCACCCGGGCGCCGTGACCCAGAAATACCCTGAAGATTCAGTCCCGTTCTACTGCTCTCCTTGGTGGACGCGAACTGAGGATGCGCAGGTGCGCCGGGGCAGGTTGCTCAGAGCCTTCGTACCCCACGTCGACCAGCATCCCTTTATCCTGGTAGCGGAAGGACGATCGGAAGCAACCGAACACGGCTCGGCGGACTACCGGTTTGAGCCACTGCAGGGAAACAAGATACCACCCGGTTCCGATCTGCCGGTCGCCGGCCTTCCTCACTACCCTGGTGAAGTGCGCCTGGTATACCGAGCCAAGAAGCGGCCGGTCCTAGTCCTGGGGGTTGGCGGGACGGAGGTCCCCAGAGAATTGAGAGTGGGCTCAGCACGTTACCAGACGAATTCGACGCTCATCGCAGCGCCTTATTACGGTGCGGATCAGGGCGGATCGACTGGAGGCTGGCGCCCAGAGTTCGTCACCCGGATCAGGCGTTGCGAATATCCACAGTACATGTGGGATTGTTTACCGATCGGGGGGCGCAATGAGTCGATCCTCCGGCTCGACCACCTCCAGCCGATCGGCAAGCACGGTGAGTCCTACGAGCTCACGGAGTACCAGTTGCATGAAGAGGCACTCAAGATCGTCGACGATCATCTGACCTGGCTCTTAAAGGGAGGACTGCCTTCGGACAGCATTCTGATCGACATCAGGAAAGTACTTCTCGGAACAAGCTGATCCAGATCCGTCCTTCCGCCCCGTAACGCCCGGCCCCCCTCCTGAGCCTAACCCTCCCGAGAGAGCGAGCCTGTCGTTCGCTCCAGGCAAGGGAGGGGGTAGCACGTGTCCAACTGGCCGGTCCCCACGCGGCCGGCAGAAGGGCTGGAGCGGCTCGCCATGGGCTTGTTCCTGGCCCTGTCGCCGAGATTGCCGCGGATCGAGCAACCCGAAACTCCGGAGCGTCTGGCGCCCTTCGAGGAGGTCAGCGTGCCGCGGCGGAAAGGCCAGGGCGCCCTGACGGCGACCTGGTTCCCCGCTCAAGGTCACCCCCGGGGCGCCGTCCTCCTGCTCCACCCCTGGCTCGTCTGGGGCCGGGCCTACTTCCACCTGCGCGGCCGGATCGAAGCGCTCCGGGCCGCCGGTTACCACACCATGACCCTCGACTTCGCCGGCTTCGGCGGAAGCGGCTCCCCATCCGGGTTCTTCGACTGGAACGTGGAGGCGGGCCTCCGGTTCCTGCGCCAGCGGACGGGCGGCCTCCCCCTCCATGTCTGGGGTGTCAGCGCCGGGGGGTACTGGGCCCATCCGGTCCTCAGCCGGACGAGCCTGGTCTCCGGCGCCATGTTCGAGGACGTGGCCGCCCATCTCCTGGAGTGGTCATGGCGCGTGTCGCCCTGGGGGCGTCCGTTCTACCTCTTCTTCCGCACCGCCCTCCGGTCCGCCTACCAGTACCTGGACATCCGCCGCCACGCCGCCTCGATGTCTCTACGGGCCGTCACCTACGTGAGCGGCGAGCTCGACCGGGGAGCCCGCCCGGAAGACACCCTCGCCCTGGCCGGTTTCGCCGGCGCCCAGTGCCGGATCATCCCCGGCGCCGGTCACCTGGCGTCGATCAAGGTCGCGGGAGAGGAGGTCATCGGCTTCGCCCTGGAGACCTTCCGCCGGGCGGAAGAGAAGCGGTCAGGCGCTGTCCTCGATGGCCTGGAGGATCGGACGGGCGAGATAGATCCGTCCCCAGTTCCGGCCAGTCACCTCGCTCAGCAGGTCCTCGTCTCGTAAGAGGGCGATGGCCTGCCGGGCCGTGGGATCGGAGACGCCCAGGATCCGGACCGCTCGCGTGGCCGTCAGGTACGGATTGACGAACAGCTCGTCCAGGAGCTTCAAGGCATTGGGTTTCCGGCTCAGCCGCTGACGATAGAACTCGCGCAGGTCCATGAGCCGGCTCGCTTGGCGCACGGCCGCTCGCGCTGTTTCTTCCACCCCCAGAAGGAAGAAGCGGAGCCAACTGGGCCAGTCCCCCTCGGTCCTCACCCTCTGGAGAGAGTCGTAATACTCCTGCCGCCGGGCTTCGATGTACTCCGAGAGGTAGAGCAAGGGTTGCGAGAGGCGCCCACGCTCCACCAGGAACAGAGTGATCAGGAGGCGCCCCAATCTTCCGTTGCCGTCCAGGAAGGGGTGGATGGCTTCGAATTGCTCATGCATCACGGCGCACTGGATCAAGTCGGGGAACCGGTTCCGGTCGTGCAGGAACTCCTCCCAGTTGGCGAGGCAGTCCATCATCTCGACCGGAGGCGGCGGCACGTAGGGCGCCGTTGCCGGGGTGCTGCCCGCCGGGCCGATCCAGTTCTGGGAGCGGCGGAACTCTCCCGGCGTGGCCCGGTCACCGCGGACTCCTCGCATCAGCCGCTCGTGCAACTCGCCGACGAGCCGCAGCGATAGCGGAAGATCCCCCAAGCGCTGGAGCCCGTACTCGAGCGCGTCCACGTAGTTGCGTACTTCTCTCACGTCGGCGTCCTCGGGCCGCTCCCCATCAGCTTCGTCGAGCAGCAGGTCCGACAGGCTCGCCCGGGTGCCTTCGATCCGGGAGGAGAGCACCGCCTCACGCCGGACATAAGGCGCGATCAGCAGATGGGGATTGGGGAGCTGGCGTCCAAGCCCCGAGAGCTCACTCAGCGCGGCGTCGGCACGAGAGAGGACAAGGACCAGGCTGGAGTCGTACGCCAGGTCCGGAGGAAGCGGAGCTGGGACGAAGGCTGCGTACCCTCCGGGGGCCTGGATGACCCTCCCGGCGCTCGGTACTTGAAAGTCGGCGTGGTTCATGAGGCCCCTCTCCCAGAGCTTTTAAAAAAAGCGGCCCGATTCTTTCAAAGCTCGGGGAACTTTGAAAGAGGACTTGCAAAGCTCCGGAGGCTTTGAAAGAAAATGGCCGCTTTCTTTAAAAGCTCGGAGGGCTTTACAAGGGAACTTTCAAAGCTCGGGACGCTTTGAAAGAAACAGGCCAGATTCTTTCAAAGCTCGGGCCGTCAGCCGCGCGGGGTAGAATCCGCGGGACCAAACCTTCGGAAGGGGGATGCCCGCCGATGAAGCCCGCTCCATTCGAATATCAGGCGCCCGGCTCGCTCGCAGCCGCCCTCGACCTCCTCGCCAGTCGGGGGGGCGAAGCCAAGCTGCTGGCCGGCGGCCAGAGTCTGATCCCCGTGATGAACTTTCGGCTGGCCGAGCCCTCGCTCCTGGTAGACATCAACAAGCTGACGGACCTCGATTTCATCCATCGAGAAGAGGATGGAAGCCTGCGGATCGGCGCCCTCACGCGCCAGCGGCGGCTGGAACGGGACCCGCTGGTGGCCGAGGTGGCCCCGCTCCTTCACGAGGCCATCCCCTCGATCGCCCACCCCCAGATCCGCAACCGGGGCACGATCGGCGGCAGCCTGGCCCATGCCGATCCCGCCGCCGAGCTGCCGGCCGTATCCGTGGCCCTCGGTGCCCGCTTCCGCCTCCAGCGCGCGGGCGGCGACCGCTGGGTGGAGGCCCGCGACTTCTTCGGCGGCCTGTTCACCACCGCCCTCGAACCGGACGAGATTCTCACCGAGGTGGCGATCCCGTCCCTCCCTCCGCGCACCGGTTGGGCCTTCCTGGAGATCTCCCGCCGCCTCGGCGACTACGCCCAGGTGGGGATCGCGGCCCTGGTGACGCTCGACGAATCCAAAAAGTGCCGCGAGGCCCGGCTGGTCTACCTGAGCGTCGGCGACCGCCCCGTCGAGGCCCGCGAGGCCGCGCGGCTGCTGGTTGGCCAGGAGATCTCCCCCGAAATCTCCCCCGAAATAATCGCCGCCGCGGCGGACAAGGCCTCTCGCGACGAGATGGACCCGGCGGGGGACGTCCATGCCACCGCCGAATTCAAGCGCCACCTGGCCCGCGTGATCACCGGACGGGCTCTTCGCAGGGCTGCGGAAAGGGCTTCGGCATGAACGGTCTCTACAAGATCTCCGTTACCGTCAACGGCCGCGCCTTTGATCGTGAGGTCGAGCCGCGCCTGCTGCTCTCGGACTTCCTCCGCCATGAGCTGGGGCTGACCGGTACCCACGTCGGCTGCGAGCACGGGGTGTGCGGCGCCTGCACGGTGCTCTTCGACGGCGAGCCCGTGCGCTCCTGCATCATGCTCGCCGTGCAGGCGGACGGCCACGCGGTCACCACCGTCGAGGGTCTGGCCCCGGGACCGGACCAGCTCCATCCCCTCCAGCAGGCCTTCTGGGAATGCCACGGCCTCCAGTGCGGCTTCTGTACGCCCGGCTTCCTCATGACCCTGATCCCCTTCCTGGAGGAGAACCCCGATCCCTCCGAGGATCAGATCCGCCACGCCATCTCCGGCAACCTCTGCCGCTGCACGGGCTATCAGCACATCGTGGACGCGGTGAAGCTGGCTGCACAGAGACAGAGGAATGAGCGGCAAGCTTGACCGCTTGGAGGCCCGCTTCGCCGAGCGCGAGCCCGAGGTCCAGGCCTTCTTACCGGAGGACGGCCGCTTCGAGCGCCTGCGCCGCGAGGAAGAGGCCCTCCATACCCGCTGGCCCGACCCCGCGAAGCGGCCGCCCCTCTTCGGCGTGCCCGTGGGCGTCAAGGACATCTTCCGCGTGGACGGCTTCGAGACCCGCGCCGGCAGCCGCCTGCCGCCGGAGCTCTTCGCGGGTCCCGAAGCGTCGAGCGTGACGGCCCTCCGCAAGGCCGGCGCCCTGATCCTGGGCAAGACCGTCTCCACCGAGTTCGCCTACTTCGCGCCCGGACCGACCCGCAACCCGCGCAACCCGGAGCACACGCCCGGCGGATCGAGCAGCGGCTCGGCCGCCGCCGTCGCGGCCGGCCTCTGCCCCCTGGCGCTCGGCACCCAGACCATCGGCTCCATCCTCCGTCCCGCGGCCTTCTGCGGAGTGGTCGGCTTCAAGCCCACCTACGGGCGGGTGCCGGCGGACGGCGTGATCCCCCTGGCTCCCTCTCTCGACCACGTGGGCTTCTTCACCCAGGACGCCGCCTCGGCCAGCGCCGTGGCGAGCCTCCTCATCGACGGCTGGCGGGCCCAGGAGCCGGAGCGCAGGCCCCGGCTGGGCGTGCCGGAGGGTCCCTACCTGGAACGCGCTTCCGCCGAGGCCCAGGAGCACTTCTGGTCGGTCTGCGACCGGCTGAGCAGCGCGGGCTACTCGATCGCCATCGTGCCCGCCCTGCCCGATTTCGAGGAGGTCGTGGAGCGGCACCGCCGTATCGTGGCCGCCGAGGCGGCGCGGGTCCACGCGGACTGGTTCCCTCGCTACGAAGACCTCTACGCCCCGCAGACGGCCGAGCTGATCCGCCGGGGACAGGCGATCACGGACGCCCAGCTCGAAGACGACCGCGACGGCCGCGACCGGCTGCTGGACGCCCTCACCCGGCGCATGGACGACTACCGCTTCGACCTCTGGATCTCGCCGCCGGCCGTGGGACCGGCCCCGAAAGGGCTGGACGCCACCGGCGATCCGGTGATGAACCTGCCCTGGACCCACGCCATGCTCCCCGCCATCTGCCTGCCCGCGGGCCGCAACGCAGCCGGCCTGCCCATGGGCCTCCAGGTGACCGGCAGCATCGGCGACGACGAGGAGCTGCTCCTCTTCGCCATCGACCTGGAACGCGTGGTGTGGTCATGAGCGCCGGATCCAGTCGTCCGTTGCGCCGTCCGCCCCGGCTCCTACCACGACTCGGTCGTCCTGATGCAGCTCCAGCGCTCGCTTGCCGCGTTGCCTGGAGTCCTCGACGCCGGAGTCGTCATGGCGACACCGGCCAACCTGGATATCCTGGCGGCGAGCGGATCTGGCGACGAGACGCCGATGCTGGCCCCCACGACCTCCTGATCGCCGTCAAGGCGAAGAGCGAGGCCGCGGCCGGCGAGGCCCTGTCGCGGGTCGACGCCCTCCTCCAGGTCCGCCGCGGCGGAGGGGAGCAGGATTTCCGGCCCCGCAGCCTGGCGTCCGCCCTGAAGCTCCTGCCGGAGGCGCGCTGGGTACTGGTCTCCGTGCCGGGCCGCCATGCCACCGGAGTGGCGCGGGAAGCGCTCGACTCAAATCGCAACGTCTTCCTCTACAGCGACAACGTCCCCCTGGCCGACGAGGCTGCCCTGAAGCGGAAGGCGCTTGAACGCGGCCTGCTGGTGATGGGACCCGACTGCGGCACCGCGGTGATCGGCAATGCCGGCCTCGGTTTCGCCAACCGGGTCCGCCGCGGACCGATCGGCCTCGTGGCGGCTTCGGGCACCGGTCTCCAGGCCGTCATGAGCCACGTCCACACCCTGGGGTCCGGCATCTCGCAGGCGATCGGCACCGGCGGGCGCGACCTTTCCGAAGACGTCGGCGGAATCACGGCGCTTCAGGCGCTCGACCTGCTTGGACGCGATCCGGAGACGCGGGTGATCGTCCTGATCTCGAAGCCTCCCGCACCCGCCGTGGCGGCCCGCGTCCTGCTCCGCCGCACAAGCCACCGGAAAGCCCGTCGTGGTGGACTTCCTCGGCGCCCCCCTCTCCCTCCGCAGGCTCGGCAACCTCCACTTCGCGGCCAGCCTGAGCGAAACGACCGAAATAGCCGTACGGCTGACGGAAGGCGGAGGCCGAAGCAACGCGGAGACAGGGCAGGGTGGCTTCCTTCGCGGTCTCTTCTCGGGCGGGACGCTGGCGTACGAGACTTTCGAAGGCCTTTCCGCCGTCCTCCCCGCCGTCCACTGGAATCCACCGCGCAGCCAGGGCCACACGATTCTGGATCTGGGCGCGGACGAATTCACCGTCGGCCGGCTCCACCCCATGATCGATCAGGATCTGCGGCTGCGCCGCTTGCGCCAGGAAGCGGCCGATCCCGAAGTGGGAACGATCCTCCTCGACGTCGTCCTCGGCGAAGGCGCCCACGCCGATCCCGCGGGAGAGCTGGCGCCTGTGATCGACCGATTATTGTCCGATCGGACCGATCGGACCGATCTCGCTATCCTCGCAATCGTCATTGGAACCGACGAAGATCCACAAAATCTCCCCGAGCAGATCGCCACGCTGGAACGGGCCGGCGCCCGCGTCTGCCGCACCGTGGACGAGATGGTCGAGCTCGCCTGGCAACGGCTCGGGACGGCCAGCGAAAAAATCGAAGATCCCGTGCCCCTGGAAGCGGTCCGGCCTCCCCTGGCCGTGGTCAACGTGGGATTGGAATCCTTTTACGACAGCCTCGCCAACCAGGGAGTCCAGGCCGTCCACGTGGACTGGCGCCCTCCCGCGGGAGGCAACGAGAAACTAGCCGCAATCCTTTCGAGAATGAAATGAACATCGACCAGGCCAACCGCACCGCCGTCGAGCGCATGACCTCCGCGCGGCCCATCCTCAAGGGGCTCGCCCGGGCGGGGGACGTCATCCCCGGCATGCGCGACGGCCTCCTGCTCCACGCCGGGCCGCCCATCGAATGGGAACGGATGTCCGGGCCATTGCGCGGCGCCGTGATCGGAGCCCTGATCTATGAAGGGCTCGCCCACGACGAAGCCGGAGCCGTGTCGCTCGTCGAAAAAGGGGCGATCACCTTCGAGCCCTGCCACCACCACGGCGCCGTGGGGCCCATGGCGGGCGTCATCTCCTCCTCCATGCAGGTCTACGTGGTGGAGGACGAGACCCACGGCCACCGAACCTTCTCCAACCTCAACGAGGGGTATGGCAAGGTCCTCCGCTACGGCGCCTTCAGCGGCGAGGTGCTCGACAAGCTCCGCTGGATGAACAAGGCGTTCGCGGCCGTCCTCGCCAACGCCATCGAGCTGCTGGGCGGGATCGACCTGCGGGCGCTGATCGCCGAAGCCCTGCACATGGGCGACGAGGGGCACAACCGCAACAAGGCGGGCTCGCTCCTCTTCCTGAAGCTCCTGGCGCCGGCCATCGCCCGCATCTCGTCCGAGACATCCTCGCCCGAGAAATCCCTCCAGGCGGAGGTCCTGAAATTCCTGGGGGACAACCCTCTCTCGGTGCTCAACCCCGTGATGGCGGCCTGCAAGGCCATGGCCGACGCGGCCCACGGCATCGAGGGGAGCACCATCGTCTCCACCATGGCGCGCAATGGAACGGATTTCGGCATCCGCGTGAGCGGCCTGGGCGACCGCTGGTTCACCGCCCCCGCCCAGGTGCCGGACGGCCTCTACTTCCCCGGCTTCTCGAGCACGGACGCCAACCCCGACATCGGCGACAGCACCATCACCGAGACCGCGGGGATCGGCGCCTTCGCCATGGCGGCGGCGCCCGCCATCGTCACCTTCATCGGCGGCACGCCGCAGGACGCCGTCAACGCCACGCTCGAAATGTACGAGATCACCGCCGCCGAGCACGGCCAATTCACCATCCCAGCCCTCGGCTTCCGCGGCACGCCCGTGGGAATCGATCTCCGCAAGGTCGTCGAGCTTGGGATCACGCCGCGCGTCAACACCGGCATCGCCCACCGTGAAGCCGGCGTCGGCCAGGTGGGCGCCGGACTGGTGCGGCCGCCCATGGAAGTCTTCGAGGCCGCGCTGGTGGCGTTCGCCGAGCACTATCAAATCTGATCGAAAGGAGGAAGCGTGTACGTCCCCTACGACATGAGCAAGGTAAAGGTCCTCGACCTCTCGCAGAACTTCAGCGCGGATTCTCCCTCGTTCGCCTTCTACGAGGGACCGACCGTCAAGTGGGTCAAGCGCCTGGCGTTCGAGGGCGTCAACGCGCAGTACCTCTCGACCACCAATCACATCGCCACCCACCTCGACTCGCCCATCCACTTCTACGATCCGGGGCCGGACATCGCGGGCATCCCGATCGACAAGCTGGTCGGCCCGGCCTGCATCGTGGACATCTCACAATTCGGCATCGGCGACTATCAGATCTACGGTCCCGAGCACTTCGAGGAGTGGGAGCAGAAGACCGGCATCACGATCGAGCGCGGCGACATCCTGGTGATCCATACCGGCTACCACCATTTTTACAACGAGGACTGGTACAAGGTCCACAATCAGGAGAAAGCCGACCTGCCGCGCTGCTTCCTGAAGCACCCCGGCCCCCGCAGCCTCTTCGTCGACTGGGTGCTCGACCGCGGCATCCGCTGGCTGGCCGTGGACTGCATCGCCGCCGACCACCCGTTGAACACCAACGTGCGCAAAGCGCGGCCGGACCTGATCCCCGAAGTCGAGGCCGCCATCGGCATGTCGCTCGACGAGGCCTTCCCCTGGCCCGCGGACTACCAGTGCATGCACGTCAAGCTCTTCCCCCACGGCGTCTTCCACGCCGAGAACGTGGGCGGGCAGATCGACGAGGTGCTCGACCAGCGCGTCTGGCTCGGCTGCTTCCCCTTCCGCTTCAAGCGGCGGCGAGGCGGCGTTCGCGCGGATCGTGGCGTTCGTGGAGGAAAAATGAGCAGTACGCAGCAGATGATCGGCACCCGGACCAAGCGCAACGAAGACCCGCGCCTGCTCACCGGACGGGCGCTGTTCATCGACGACCTCGACCTGCCTGGCATGGTGCACGTGGCCTTCCTGCGCAGCCCCCACGCCCATGCCCGCCTGCGACCGGATCGACGTCTCCCGGGCCCGGCAGCACGAGGGCGTGATCGCCGTCTACACCGCCGAAGACCTCGGCGACTACTGGCAGCCCGGGCCTCTGCTCGTGCCGCCGCCGCCGGTCGAGGGCATGGTCTTCCACAGCGCACTCAGGTGCCGCTCGCCAAGGGCAAGGTCCGCCACTTCGGCGAGCCCATCGCCCTGGTGGTGGCCGTCTCCCGCTACGTGGCCGAGGATGCGCTCGTGGATATCGAGGTCGACTACGAGCCGCTGCCGGCCATCGTGGACCTCGAACAGGCTCTGAAGCCCGGCGCCGCCCTGATCCACGAGGATCTGGATTCGAACATGGCCGCGCTACGTGCCGCAGAAGAAGGGGGACTACGAGGCCGCCAAGGCCCAGGCCGGCGTGGTGGTCCGCCGGCGCTTCCTCTACGACCGCGGCGCGGCGGCGGCCATCGAGAACCGCGGCGTGGTCGCCCAGTGGGACTCCCGCGCCCAGCGGCTCACCGTGTGGGACACCACCCAGGCGCCGATCCCGGTGCGCAACGGCCTCGCCGCCATGCTCGGCCTCTCCGAGCACCAGGTGCGGCTCGTGACGCCCGTTCATCGGCGGCGGCTTCGGCCCCAAGATCATGATGTTCTATCCCGAAGAGGTGCTCATCCCCTGGCTCGCCCTCCAGCTCGACCGGCCGGTCAAATGGATCGAAGACCGCGCCGAGAACTTCATCGCCACCACCCAGGAGCGCGGCCAGATCCACGACGCCGAGATCGCCTTCACGAGCGACGGCCGCCATCCTGGGCGTCAAGGACTCCTTCCTCCACGACACCGGCGCCTACGATCCCTATGGCCTCACCGTGCCGCTCAACAGCCAGTGCACGCTCATGGGTCCCTACCGGGTGCCCAACTATCAGAGCGAGTTCCGGGCGGTCTTCACCAACAAGACGATCGTCACCCCCTACCGCGGCGCCGGCCGCCAGCACGGCGTCTTCGTGATCGAGCGCCTGCATGGACCTCGCCGCCCGCGAGCTCGGCATCGACGCGCATCGAGCTGCGCCGGCGCAACTTCCTCACGCCCGACGAGTTCCCGCACGATCACGTGATCATCTATCAGGATTTCGCCCCGCTCTACTACGACAGCGGCAACTACGCGCCGGTGCTCGAGAAGACCCTTGACATGATCGGCTACGACAAATTCGTCCGCGAGGAGCAGCCGCGCCTGCGGGCCGAGGGCCGGGCCGTGGGCATCGGCGTCGTCGCCTACGTCGAAGGCACCGGCATCGGCCCGTTCGAAGGCGCGCGCGTGCAGGTGCAGGCCAGCGGCAAGGTGACGGTCGTCACCGGCATCGGCACCCAGGGCCAGGGGCACTTCACCGTCCTGGCCCAGGTCGCGGCCGCAGCAGCTCGGCGTGGACGTGGACGACGTGGACGTGGTCACCGGCGACAGCGACCAGTTCCACTGGGGCACCGGCACCTTCGCCAGCCGCGGCGCCGTGGTGGCCGGCAACGCCACTCAACGAAGCGGCCAAGGCCGTGCGCGAAAAGGCGATCCGTCTGGCGGCCGAGCGCCTTGAGGTCATCGAGGACCACATCGAGCTGGCGGACGGCAGTGGCGCGGGTCCATGGGCGATCCTGGACGATCGATCCCTCTCGGCGAGCTGGCGAAGATCGCCAACCCCATGCGCGGCGCGGTCAAGCCGGGCACCGAGCCGGGCCTGGAAGCCACCCGCTACTTCGGCCCCCACCGCGGCGCCACCGCGAGCGGCTGCCACGCCTGCATCCTCGAGGTCGATCCCGAGACCTTCAGCGTGAAGGTCCAGAAATACGTCGTGGTCCACGACTGCGGCGTGGTGATCAACCCGCTGCTCGTGGACGGCCAGGTGCACGGCGGCGTGGCGCAGGGCATCGGCAACGCCTTCTACGAGCAGCTCGTCTACGACGACAACGGCCAGCTCCTGAACGCCTCCTTCATGGACTTCCTCCTCCCCACGGCCCTCGACGTGCCGCGCGTGGAAGTCGGCCACGAAGAGACCCCCTCGCCGCTCAACGCGCTGGGCACCAAGGGCGCGGGCGAGGCCGGAGCCATCCCGGTCGGCGCCCTCTTCGCCCAGGCCGTGGAGAACGCCCTGGCGATCCCCGGCCTGGAGATCCTGGAGATCCCCCTGAAGCCGAGCCGGCTCTGGGAGATCGCCGAGACCGCGAGAGCGCGATAAAAGAAGCCCGGGGACCGTCCCGCTCGGCCCCCGGGCTGAGATTAAGTTTTCAAAGAACGCATTCCCCCTCCGCACCATCGCGTTCCCCATGGGGAATGCCCTATGACGCCGGGGAACGAGATCGCCGGCCCTTGGCCGAAGCGTTCCCCGTCCTCTTTTTCCCGGGAGAACGGGGAAAGAGATCCAGGAGGCTGAAGACCAGCCATTCCCCCACGAACGAGGGGGCTTGCAACGAGGGAATGCCTCTTGCCAAGCACTTTCCGGCAATGCGCATTCCTTCGCGACTCATTCCCCCTAGGGAATTCCTCCCGAGAGAGGGGAATGAGCCATTCCCCCTTCATTCCGAGATCCCACAAGTGGGGAATGCCACAAAACTGCGGGGGAATGGGACCCGCTTTGTCCTCTGGAGCCATTCCCTCCTACCTTCCCTCAAGACCTCCTCGGTGGAAGGGCTTGACAGACCGCCATCCCGTCATTCACCCTATGCACATCACTGTAGTCCATCCTTCGAGCGGGTGCAACCCCAAGGACGGACGCGCTGTGACGCCCGCGGTGGGAGTAATCCCAACCAAGGCCGGAGTCTCTGAGGCTTTGATCGGGATCCTAATCGCGGTCCGTGCCCCCGCCGGGGGCCGGAGCCGGGCTCTTTGACAACCGATACGATTACCCGGGAGGCCGCTTGGGCCGGCGGCCTCCCGGCCCCACCTTTACCGGGCCGAGGGGCGCGGGCGGGACGTCCCTCGGCTTGTCTACTACAGTCCCTCTAGGCGGGAATAGGCCAAGACCTGCTGCCATTCACTGCTAAAATTGGGATGCTTCGGCTGGGTTCGCAACTGGAGGACACCGTAAATGGCGAAGAGCTTTGAGGATTTGATGGCTGCACTCCCCCAACGCCTCGAACCAGAGTTCGCAATGGCTTCTCCCGACGAACCACTCCGTCTCGCTACTGGGAGGTTCGATCTACTTCGTGATGGCCAACTTCTCGGACGTCTTGAAGGAGAGATTACACTTGACTGGGTTCCAAAGCTTCGAATTATTGGTGTAGGCGAGTCGGACCTATCCCTTGCTGATGCCTGCGACGCTCGCCCTTTGCAGTTGCATGCTCCGCAACTTGGCCTTACAGCTAAAGCAGATGTAATAAAAATCACATGGGGGCACCCTCACGAAATTCAAGTTCTGCTTACGGGGACCGAGAACTCGGGCTTACAAAATACACAGAAGCTTCGCTTCTATCTCGTTAACTTCCCCTTCCTACAGGGAGAATCTGTCCGGACAGGAACCGGCCAATTTGCAGAATTCAGCCACGATCGATTGAGAATGACGGCTGGACCTTTGATTTGCACTATCGATCGCATCGATCAAACGAGAAACTTAGACAGGAGAAAGCCAGGATACTTGCTGACGCATGTGGCAGAGGTTCAAGCGCAGGGACACTTAATTACACCAAGTGAAGTCCAGGATATTATTGCTGCCCTTTATTGGCTCTTTGCCTTCATGCGGGGAGCAAGAACTGGACCTGTCCTACCATCTGTTGACTCTCCTTTCGCAAAGCACTGGATTTCTGTTGCCCCGTGGACTGTGGATGACGCCCGGCAAGTCGATAGTTGGTTACCGGATCGCTCGCCAGTCAATGTCAACGCCTTATTTGGAGGCTTCATCGACAAGTGGAGCAACCCCGTATGGAATGAGGCGCTGAGGACCACGATAGCGTGGTATATTGCAGCAAATGCATCGAGCACTCCAAACGAGGCCAGAATTACTCTCTGTCAGATTGCGCTTGAAGTGCTTGCATCTCTTCAAGGGTTTGAGGGAGGGAAGGCTTACAAGCGTATTCGAAGCCTGCTCCAAGGACTGAATATCCCTGTTCAAATTCCATCCAGGCTTCAGGCACTCTATGACTATTCTTCTAGACTTAAGGTTGACGCACCCGAGTGCCTGACTCGAATTCGCAATAAATTTGAGCATCCAACCGGAAAAAATCGACAGCACACTGGTGATATTGATGGAATCACACGTATGCAGGCTGCTCAATATGGGCTGGAACTATTCGAATTGTGTCTCTTAGCAATGATGAACTACCGAGGAAAGTACGCTAGCCGGGCACTTTGGGGGTGGAAGGAAGGTGACGAAGTTCCTGTGCCTTGGGCGTGAGCGTGACTCACGCCTGGATAGGCGCCACCTAATTTGACTAGGTGAAGCAGCCTCTCGCCGCCGCAAGGCCTTCTGGGCCTACTCGGTGTTCGTCGGAAGCAGAGGCACAGGATAGGCCGCAATGTCCGGATCGACTGTGGCGATCGTCAGCCCGTGCTGCAGTGCCTGCGCGACCAGCAGCCGGTCGAACGGGTCACGGTGGAGCGGTGACAGGCCGGCCAGGTGTGACATCGCTCCCTCATCGATCGGCAAGCTGGCGATCCCGTGTGCTTCCCGCTGACGCGGAAGGAAGTCGGCCGGTGGAGCAGGGAGCGGGAGCTTGCCGAGGTGGTACTTGATGACCGCTTCCCAGACTGAGGCGACGCTCAAGTACACCTCGTTGGCGGGGTCTTGGCTGGCTACTCGGAAAGTAGCCGGAAGCTTTGGATCGGCGGTGATGTACCAGAGGAAGACGTGAGTGTCGAGGAGCAGCCTCATCGTCCCTCAAAATCCCGCAAGATCTCTTCCGGCAGCGGCGCATCAAAGTCGTCCGGGACCGTGAACGCCCCGGCGCAGAGGCCGAACGGACGCGGATTGCGCTGGGCGGCGGGGACGGGCCGCAGCTCAGCGACAGGGCGGCCGCCACGGACCACGACGAGGTGTTCCCCGGCCTCAACCCGGTTCAACAGAGCGTTGGCGTCCCGTTGGAGGTCTTGCAGGCTGACGGTGCTCATATGGGTAGTGTAGCAGACCCCTCAGGTGCTCTTCGGCGAGATAACCTGTTACGCGGCTCTGGCAACTCTGCCGCTGATCACCTTCGCAAGATCCTGGAGCGTAGCTCCCAGGACGAGCAGAGTGCGGATCAGAAGATCCAGCGACACGGATTCATCAGCGGCTTCGGCCTTCGCCACGCGGCTCTGACTCGACTGGAGCAGCTCGGCAAGCTGAACCTGCGTCAGGTGCTTCTTCTTGCGGTATTCGCGGACCGCATCGCTGAGCTTGAGCCTGAGCTCAACGTAGGCGGCCTCTTCGGGAGTCAGGCCGAGGAATTCTTCAGCCGATCCGACTTTCCATCCGTGAGCTTCGAGACGAGCTTTCTTCTCTTTGTCCATGGTCACAGCTCCTGGTCAATCTGGTCGTACCTGGCAAGGCGGCGCTGGCAAGCCTGGATCACCGGCCTTGGAGTCGTCGGGGTCTTCTTCTTGAGAACCTCCAGGATCAGGATGGCATCCGGGTCGACTCTGTAGAAGATTCTCCAAGTCGCGTCTACGTCACCGATCCGCATCTCGTGGCAGCGGGGGCCGATCGAGGGCATGGGGCGCGATTGGGGCATCGAGAGGAGATCGCCCCGTTGCAGGCGCCTCAAGAGATACCCCGCTTCCACGCGAGCCAGCACCGACATGGGTGGGGTCCTGAGCTCGCCATGCAGCCATACAAGCGGCTTGTCCCCGTCCCTCCTGATGGGCAGTATAAATGTCAGATCTGACATGTGTCAACCTCGAATGCCAGGAAATGGTCTGGCCATGGTGGGCCGCGATAGAGCAACGACCCTGCCAACCAGGGACCGCAGGGGTAAAGCCCTGATAAGGCGAAGGTTGGCGTGCTACGGGGACCTCTCCGCCGACGGGGTTTGTGGCAAGAGATCTGGCGCCCAGCGAGACGAATGCTCGTAAGTTACAGACCTGCTTGAGCTTGGGCGTGGCAAGAGATCTGGCCGGGATGCTCGATCTCTTGCGGGCCACAGGGAGCCTCTCCGCGCAGGTGAGGGACTCCCCCGGCCTCCTTCGTTTCAGTCTTTGAAAGGAGGCAGGGACATGGTGAATGCCGCCGGGGTAGAGCGAGAGCCGGTTGCTCAGTTCCATCGGGATCCGTTGCTGTTCCTCGATCAGGGATTCCCGAAGTCCGGCGGCGCTCTCTGGTTGCCGGGACGCCAGCTCTGCGTGGGAGATCCGGCGGCGGCCCGGGCTGTCCTGGCCAACAAGGAGGGCCTTTACGAAGACCACTCCGACTTCTTCCACACCCGGCGAGGCACGTTCGGACCACGCTCGGCGCAGGAGCGGATGGGCCGCTCGGCCCGGGCGCTGCTGCGCTCTCACCTCGCCGCACACGCGCAGGAGCTGCCCGGAAGCGGTGCCTCACCTGGCCCCCGCCAGCGAATGGCCGGACGCCGGCAACCGGCTCGTCTACAGGCATCTCAAGTCCGCCCTGGTGGCGCCGGACAGCTCGGCCCGGCTGCTTCGGATGCTGGACGAGGTCGTGGAGCGCGCGGTCCTGGCCGGAGCCCGGGATTGCTACTCCCGGCTGCGCCGCGCGGTGTTCCGGCTCCGCGTGGAGCGCGAGCTGAAGCGGGAGATCGAACACCGCCGCCGGCGCGGAGGGGCTCTCGACGTCCGCGATGTCCTCGACGTGATTGTCCGCGAGGCGGAGCCCGGCACACCGGCGCCGGAGTTGGCGGAGGTGTTCCTGTCGTTCCTGTTCGCCGTGGCAGGCTCGGTCGGCTTCGCCCTCGGCTGGTCGGTCTATCTGCTGGGCACGAATCCGAGCGCGAAGGTCGAACCGGCCTGGGTGGTCCGGGAGGCGCTGCGCCTGTGGCCGGTGGCTTGGATGCTGGGGAGCCGGCCGGCGCGGCGCCACGAGGTGGCCGGCGTCGAGGTCACGCCTCAGGAAGAGGTGGTCGTCTGCCCCTATCTGGTCCACCGCCATCCGGAGCACTGGGACGATCCGGACAGCTTCCGGCCCGAGCGGTGGGCTTCGGTGGACAGCCACGAGGCGTTCATCCCCTTCGGCTGGGGTCCGCACCGGTGCCCCGCGGCCGCCCTGTCTCTTCAACTGGCCGAAGACGTTCTGAAGATCATTCTCGAGAGCTTCCATTTGACCGTTCCTTCATCGGACTTCCGGCCGTACGTCGGCCCGGCGCTCGCACCTCCACGGTTCACGCTGGAACTGGCACCGCGGCGGCCGTCCGTCAACCCAAAGGAGAGGAGGTGATTGACATGGCGAAGATCACGCGGGCCGTCATGGCGGCGCTGTCCATCCGGCGCAAGGATTACGTTTATCGCTGGTACCTGTATCACCACATCTGATCACTGGGTCGGGGGGCGGACGCGTTCCGCCCCCCACTCCACCTGGAGGACGCTGTCATGGCCGCACGACCCGCGGGAGTGGACTGGGAGCTGGATTTCGTTCGCGACATGCGCACCCGGACCGCCGAGGAAGGGGGCGTCTTCCGGAACACTGACGGCGTGTGGGCCGTGTTCGATGCCGAGGCGGCCCAGAAGGTCAACGCGCTCAATTTCGGCGACATGGCTCTGCCGGACAAGCTGAGCGACCTGCTGCGCGGCCAGGCCGGCAAGCCGGTGTTCTGGAAGCAGGTGCGGGCGGCCTGGATGGCGCAGCTCCGGCATCTGTCCGGCGCCGAGGGGGTCGGGCAGCTCGCGGCCCGCATGGCCGGCCTGCTCGACGAGCGGCTCGGCCGCGATCTCGATCTGGTCTGGGTGGCACAGGAGGTGTGCACCCGGGCTCTCCTGCCCGTGGTGGTAGCCGGCCTCTCCCCCGCGGATGCCGAGCGCGTTCTTCGCGATCAGACCCTCAAGCTCGACCGCCTGCTGACTCTCGAACCCGTTCGCGAGACGTTCTGGAAAGAGATTCGGGCCATCCTGGTCCAGGTCAGCGCGGGATCGGTGGTCCGCCGCGAGCTGCGCGGCCGTGCCGCGGGCCGCAGGCCCCGCCAGCTCGACCTGACGGATCCTGTGGTCGACCTGCTGCCGGAGCTGGGGATGGACCGCGCCGTGGACTCGGTCACCGCCGTGCTGACGGCCATCGCCGGTCCTCCGGGGGCCGCGGCCGCGTGCCTGCTGTACGAGCTGACCCGCCGGCCTGACTGGGCCGCGCGGATGGCCGGCGAGCTCGAGCCGCTCCCACCGGCCCAGCTCTGCAATACCCGCGTCGCCCCGGTGACCTACCGGTTCGTCAAAGAGACGCTGCGGATCTGGAGCCCGCCGCTGTTCCTGAGCAGGCCGGTTCGGACCGACATCGATCTCGAACAGGTATGCCTCAAGACCGGCGAGCGCTACTTCGTCAGTCCCTACCTCGTCCACCACGATCCGCGGCACTGGAAGGACCCCGAGACCTTCGATCCTGACCGCTGGCTTCCCGAAGCGGAGCACGGGCCTTGCGGCCACGCCAGCTACGTCCCGTTCGGATGGGCTCCGACCACGTGCATCGGCGCCGCCTTGGGCATCTCGCAGATGATGCTGCTGTGCCAGCTCCTCTGCACCCGCTACCGCGTCCAGGTCTCGGAACCCGAGAAGGTCCGCATGGCCCTGTCCGCCATCGCTCTGCCCGTGGGCTTCCGCGGCACGATCACCCGGGGCTGAGATGGGTGCTCAGAGCTACATCCTGGACACCAGGGCCGGCCGTACGTCGTAGATCACGAACTCGTCCACCTGGAACCTGGGCTGGAGCGTCACCACGCCGGAAAGCTGGGAGAGCAGCGCCTCGCTGCCGCGGTCGCCCTGGAGATGCACGAACCGGAACTGGCCGGGCAGGCTGGCGGCCACGATGCCGCCGGGCTCGGGGATGCGCGTCACGGCACGGCCGTGCAGATAGAACTCGGCGGGATCGCTCCCCGGCGCTTTCACCATCACCAGCGGGAGGTCTTTCCCGTCCTGCCGGTCCAGCTCGCGGACGAGATCGCGCCAGGCGCCGGTCTGGATCCCCATGGGCAGGCCTGGAACGCCGAAGATCCCGGACACGGGCTGGTACTGGAGCCTCGCGAACGCGATGCAGAGAACGAGGGGGACGAGGGCGAGGCGCCCCTGCCGTGTCTGTGAGAGCCTCACCGCTCCGAGGGCCAGGGCCAGGGCCAGCGGCGACTCACAGATCAGCAGGTTGCGAGGAGAGAGCAACGGCGTGCCCTGGAGCGCGAAAGCCAGGGCCACGGCGAGAGGAACCAGCAGCAGAGCCGCCAGCAGGACGTTGACCGCCAGGGGCCGACCCTGGGCGGAGGACCCCGGGCGCAACCGGTCCGGCAGCGACGAGAGCCAGGGCCAGGCGAGCACCAGGAGGCCGATGGCTCCCAGGGCCAGGGGTACGGACACCGTGAGCTGCAGGAGGCCGCGCATCTCCTGCTCGACGGCGCCGGGGCCGTAGCCCTGGGACACGAGGATCTGCCGGGCCGCCGGCAGGAGAACCCGGGGGGCCACGAAACGCAGCCCTGCCGCGAGGACGAGCCCGGCTACCAGCAGCAGGACGCCGAATTTCCGGGGAAGGAAATCCTCCCCAGCGCCGGGTTCTGAGGCGGCGGGCAGGCGCTGCCGCCACAGGAAGGCGGGCACCAGTAGGACGAACAGGGCGACGGTGGCCAGCAGGAGGAATGGCGGAGCGCCCAGGCCCACCACCTTCTCCATGTAGGAGACCACGCGGACCAGGGGAGATCCCTGGATGGCAAGGTAATCGAGCGGCAGCGCCTTGCCCGTGATCTGAACGGCGAAAGCCGGCAGCCAGGCGATGAAGGTGGCCATGCCGCAGCCGAACGCCAGCAGCGTGGGCCGGGCGGCGCGGCGGGAGTCCTCGTCCCCGGTGAGCAGCAGCCACAGGGCGATGAGGCCGTGGGCGAGCACCGCGAGCACCGCGAAGTAGTGGGTGTAGGCGGCGGCGGCGATCAGAAGGGCGTAGACGATCCGGTTGCGGGCGGAAGGCTCGCCGAGGGACCGCAGGAAGAAGAGGTGAGCCGCGATCACGAGCAGCACCGCCAGCGCGTAGGACCTCGCCTCCTGCGAGAAGGCGATGTGGAGCGGGTTCGTAGCCAGCAGCGCGGCCGCGGCGAGCCCTACCCCGGTGCCTCCGATCCGCCGGCCCAGGAAACCGATCAGCGCGATCGAGGCCACTCCCAGCAGCAGCGGCAGGGAGCGGACCGCGGCCTCCGACGTCCCGAACAGGCTGATCCAGGGCAGGTAGAGCAGGTAGCCGAGCGGCGGGTGGGGCTCGTGAAAGGCCGCGCGCCCCACGATGGAAGCGATCGATTTCAGCGAGAAGCCCTGGATGCGGATGGCATAGAGCTCGTCGCAGTCGAACGCCGGCTGGCCGAGATCATGGAGGCGAAGGATGGCGCCGAGGATCACGAGCGCCAATACCCCCCAAGCAAATACCCCCCAAGCAAATAAGCCCCTCGCAAACAGGCCCCATGCGGACAGGGACCGTCCCTGGCCGGAAACCTCGACAGAAGAGCTGTCTCTGCGCATGGCGCTTGCCGTACCTCTTTTGCTGCGTAGGGCCGCCCAAGGCGGCGAGGTACGGAAATGCAGGATGTATGCCCTTCGACAGAGGCAAGGCCCAGGGCTAGAAGACCGGCAGGTCTCCAGTCGGGATCAGGGAGTCGAACGTGCCGTCCTCCCGGACGGGCACGAGCACGCCCGGCTTCCAGGCGTTGAGCGGCGTCCGGAGCGTGGTGGCCAGCTCTTCCTGGTCGACCTGGTCCAGGAAGGCCCGGAGCGCGCTCTTGTAGGCGCTGCAGCGCGCCTTCACCGTCTCCTCCGGGTCGGGAGTGAACGAGGTCACCGGATGGACCCGCTTCCTGCCGTATCCCAGGATCGCGTGATGGAGGACCTCCCACCCGAGGAAGTCCTTCAACGTCTTGGGCTCCATCACGCGGTCGAGGGCCTGGACCTCCGCGCGCGCCCCGGGATTTCTCCTCAGGAGCCGTTCGTACGCCCGCTCCCAGAGCACCCGGATGATCCGCACCTTCGACAGGCCGGCCACGCTCTCCCCGGCGGCGAACAGGCTGGCGGCCAGGAACTCGAAGATGTCCTCGCGCACCACCTCCGGAAACCGGAACCTGTAGAGATAGTCGAAGGCGAGGTGGCCATGGACCGCCTCCTCGAACCCTTCCCGGGAGACGAAGCGGGTCAGGCACACATCGAACAGATCGTGAGCCGCCGGGTCCTTCTCCTCCCTCATCTTTTCGACACGCTCCTTGAGGAACGGCACCTGGAGCTCCGCGGCCTTGGCGTAGAAGTCCCGGGCCATCCTCGCGAGCAGGGTGGTGAGCGTGAGGTTCTCCTTGCTCTTCCGGGTCACGGCCGGGGGGAGGGGGAACACGTCGTAGAGAACCGGCTCGACGCCGATGGCATCGAGGAACGCGAACGGCGTCAGATCCAGTAGAGGGAGCGCCCCTTCCGGCGCGAGGCCGTGGCGGGCGACCGACGCGCGAAAGCCCTCCAGCGCGGCCGGGTCCAACAGGCGGCGGAACAGGCGGCTGTCGATCAGGTAGCGGGGCGTCAGGGGCACGCCCGAATCCTATCCCACGCCCTCCGGTACCTCATCCAGATCCACGGTTGGCGTTCCCCGCATCAGCGCCCAGTAGAGTCCGAACGCCACCCCGAAGCCCACGAACCATGAATAGTCGTAGAGGATGCGCAGGCTGGGAACGATCAGGCCGATCAGCGCCACGGTGATCCCGGCCGCGAGCGACACCAGCGCCTTGGCGTTCCAGCGGCCGTAGATGCCGTCCAGCTCATAGAGGTCGGCCAGCGACAGGCGGGTCTTGCGGATCAGCCAGTAATCCGCGATGAAGATCCCCGCGAGCGGACCGAGGAACCCTGAATAGCCCACCAGCCAGCCGAAGATGTATTGCTCGTAATCTTCGAGAAGCCACCAGGGCCGGATGGCGATCCCCAGGATGCCCGTGAGGATGCCGCCGATGGCGAAGGTGATCCGCGAAGGCCAGAAGTTGGCGAAGTCGTTGGCCGGCCCCACCACGTTGGCGGCCACGTTGGTGGTGAGCGTCGCGATCAGCAGCGCGAACAGGGAGATCAGGATCACCAGAGGCTGGCCCAGCCGCGAGAGCAGGACCACCGGGTCCCAGATCGCCTTTCCGAAGATGATCACGGAGGCCGAGGTCACGGCCACGCCGATGAAGGAAAAGAGCGTCATCGTCGTCGGCAGCCCGTAGAGCTGGCCCCGGACCTGGGCCCTCTGATCCCTGGCGTAGCGCGACAGGTCGGGGATGTTGAGCGCCAGCGTGGCCCAGAAGCCCACCATGGCGGTGAGCGACGGGATGAAGAAGGTCAGGAATTCTCCGGTCGTCCGGAACTTGCTCGGCTGCGACAGCATCGGCCCCAGCCCGCCGGCCTTTTGAGCGGCCCAGGCGAGAAGAGCGAGGCCGGCCACGATCAGGAACGGCGCGGCCCACGACTCCAGCCGCTTGATGGCGTTGCTGCCGCGGACAACGATGTACATGTTCATCAGCCAGAAGGCGAAGAACGCGATCCAGACCGCGCCCGGCACCCGTTCCCAGCCGGGGAACGCCGTCCGCAGCATGGTATGGATCGCCTGGCCGCCGATCCAGGTCTGGATGCCGAACCAGCCGCAGGCCACCAGCCCGCGCAGCACCGCCGGCACGTTGGCGCCGCGGGTGCCGAAAGAGGCGCGGGCGAGCACCGGGAAGGGGATCCCGAAGCGGGTCCCCGGGTGGGCGATGAGCACCATGGGAACGAGCACGATGAGGTTGCCCAGGAGGATCGTGAGCAGGGCCTGCCACCAGCTCATCCCGCCCTCGATCAGCCCGGCCGCCAGCATGTAGGTGGGGATGCAGACCGAGAGCCCGATCCACAGCGAGGCCATGTTGTAGGTGCTCCACGTCCGCTGCTCGACGCGGGTCGGAGCGAGGTCTTTGTTCCACAGGCGGGAGTCGGAAGGCGTCTCCCGCAGCTCATAGAGGTCGCCCCGGACCCGGCGCATGGCATCGACACGGGCAGTGCGGGCGCCGCGGGCCTCGGAGGCGGAAGGAAGGTCCACCGCTGGCTGGGACATGATGGCGGTATGGTACACCTCCGGGGAGAACCCTGCGATTATCTCTCGGAGCCGAACGGAAGGCCCGCCGGCCGCACGGTGAAGCGTGAAGCGTTCGGGCGAAGGAGGAGTGCTTTGGACGAGCTAGGCGGCTTCGTTCTGGAAGAGGGGTGCGCAGTCTACCGCCCTGTTGGCTCCGTCTCGTTCAACGAAGCGGTAGCCCTGGTCCGCGCCGCCATCGCGGCCGCCCGCTCGAATCAGGCCAGGCATCTCCTGGTCGATACGACGGCGCTGACCGGGTTTTCCGTGCCCACCACGTTCCAGCGGTTCTTGGCGGTCGTGGAGTGGGCAGAGGAAGCGAGTGGGAGCTTGCGCCTGGCCATGGTTGCCCGGGCCGAGATGATCGACCCGCAGAAGTTCGGAGTGACCGTCGCCGCCAACCGGAGCCTGGTGAGCAACATCTTTCCCTCTGAGGCGGAAGCCCGTGCCTGGCTCGACACCAGTCCCGGCCAGCGTAATCTCTCGCCGCCCCATACGTAAGACAGGCAGGCCGCAACGCGGCATGTGACTCGTGTTTTCTGCAGGAGAGTCAACTATGAAGAGAGCCACGATCGCCGGCTGGGCGTTCGCCACCGTGCTTGTCCTCCTCGCCCTCGCCGCCGGCTACCGTGCCCTCAAGCAGGACGTCCACCCCGCCGCGGCGGCATCGCCCGCGATCCCACCCTCGACCACGCCGCCGCCAGCGGAGACCCACCCGGCGGCGGAGATCCACCCGGGGTTCCTCTACGGCCGGATCACCACCGTCGACGGTGCCACCTACGAGGGGCGGCTGCGCTGGGGAGGGGGAGGCGACCAGGAGGCGTTCTGGGGCGACTACTTCAACGGCGTCAAGCGGGAGATCCCCTGGCTCGCCGATGTGCCGCTGGAACGGCGGCCCAAGGAGACACGCCCGGTCGAGATCTTCGGGATCAAGGTCGCCGAGTGGAAGGACGAGGGCAACCCCGGCCGGCTTTTCATGGCGCGGTTCGGCGAGATCACGCGCATCGAGGCGCGCGGCAAAGAGGTGCGGGTGACTCTCAAGAGCGGCTCGGTGCTCGACCTCGACCGCCTCGAGGCCAGCGACTTCGATGACGACTTGCGGGTGTGGGACGGCAGGCAAGGCGTCGTCGACCTCAAGAGCCTGCGGATCCGCACCATCGAGCTCCTCCCTACCCGCGCGCTGGGCGACGCCCCCAGCCGATTGCACGGCACGGTGCGCACGCGGCAGGGCGAGTTCACCGGGTTCGTGCAGTGGAACCGGGCGAAGGGCGTCGGAACCGACAAGCTCGCCGGCTACACCGCCGGCGGTGAGCTCAGCCTGCGTTTCGACACCATCCGCTCGATTGCGCGCCGCTCGCGCGACGGCTCGCTGGTGACGCTGCTCGACGGCCGCGAGATCGAGCTTTCCGACACCCCCGAGGTCGGCTCCGACAACCGCGGGATCTACGTCGAGGACCCGCGCTACGGCCGGATGCTGATCTCCTGGGGCGCCTTCGAGCGCGTCGACTTCAGTGACTTCAGCCGGGGCGATAGTGGCCCCGCCTACAGCGACTTCCCGCCGGGGCGTCCGCTCACGGGCAGCGTCACCACCCGCGCCGGCCGCCGCCTCGCCGGCCGGCTGGTCTACGACCTCGAGGAGAGCGAGACCACCGACACGCTCGACGCGCCGTCCCAGGGCGTGGACTACACCCTCCCCTTCGGCCTGATCGCCTCGATCGTGTCCCCCGGCCGCGAAGAGCGCTCCAGGGTGACCCTCCAGGTGATCCTCCATAATGGCGAGGAGCTGCAGCTCGAGCGCGCCGGCGACCTCCGCGAGGAGAACGCCGGCATGCTGATCTTCGTCGAGGGCCGTCAACGCCCCGAGTACGTGCCCTGGACCGACGTCGGGCAGATCGACTTCTACCGCCCACCGGCGATGTACCCGCCGCTCCGCGGGCGCTAGCGCGTCTGTAGGGGCGGCTACTCGCCGCCGCGCGCGTGCCCTTCCTCGCTGCCGTCCGGGTAGAGGCCGACCAGGCGCACGACGCTGCCGCCGGCGTCGCGCTCGAAGCGGATGCGGAAGTCGTCGAGATCGCCCACCAGGAAGCGGTCCTGGCCGACCGGCTGGAGCTTCAGCTTGCGCCCCTTCCCCCGCTGGTACCAGAGCGCGCCCTCTTCCGTGCTGATCGTGCGCGGACCGTAGGTGCCCGCAAAGGCCTGCATCTCGGCGGCAGAGAGGCTGACGGGCTTGCGGCGGTCCGCCAGTACGCCGCGCACGAACTCCAAAGCGGTCTTCTGCTCAGGGTCGGAGACCTTCTCCGCCACGGCACCAAGAGCGCGCTCGTGCGCCACTGCGAGCGCCTCCGGTGCCGGTACCTTGACGTCCGGCTCGACGCCGGTCCCCTCCCAGTTGGTGCCGCTGATCGGGTTGATCGCCCGCCCGAAGGGGAGGCGCATGGCCACGGGATAGCCTTTGACCCGGTGGAGGTCCACTGGATGGGCGCCGCCGCCGGTGGTCTCTCCCACCAGGGTGGCGCGCTTCAGGTTCTTCAGGTTGTAGGTGAACTCCTCGGCGGCCGAAAACGTGCGGCCGCTGGTGAGGACGAAGACCGGCACGCCGGGCAGGCGCTTGCCGGGCACCCACGCCTGCGTCCAGAACTGCTCGGTTTTATCGCCCTTGCGGACGTAGAAGCTGTTGAGATGGGTCGGCTCGTCGCCTACCACCAGGTAGCTGGTGAGGAGCTGGATCATGCTCGGGCTGCCGCCGCCGTTGTCCCTCAGATCGAAAATCAGCGCGTCGCTGCCGGCCAGGAAGCCCATGGCCGCCACCGCGGTGGCGCCGCCGAGCCCGGCCTCCGCGAAGCAGTCGAGCTTGAGGTAGCCGACGTTGCCGGCCAGTTGCTCGACCTTGCGGAAGCAGTAGTTGTCGCGCCGCAACTGGGCTTCGAAGCGCGCCTGCCGCTCTTCGGGGGTCGGTCCGCCCGTCTCCCCGGGAGGCGGCTCAGGGTCCCACCCCACCCCCAGGTGCAGGTCATGGCTGACCGACTGGAGATCCTCCGTCAGCTTCTGCGTGAATGCGTCCAGCGTCCCGAGCTTGTCGTAGGCGCCGCTCTTGAGCTGGCGCCGCATGTGCTCCTCCATCTTCTTGGCGGTCTCGGGGAAGACGTAGACCTCGTTCAGCGCGGCCGCGATGTCGTCGACGATGGCGGCGCGGTCCTGTGCGGTAATTGCCGGGGGTGCAGGGGGAGCGGGCGGGGCGGCTAGCGCCGGGACGGCGAGAGCGAAGACGAAGAGGCAGGAACCGACCGACTTCCTCATGACTGGGTCTCCTTTACGAGATCGAAGTACGGGAAGAGGTGAGAGAGGTTTCAGACAGCGTACCGGTTTGATTTCGTCCCGGGAAAACGCCAGGGAGGCTCCTTCCCGGGATTGGAGTGGGAGGATTTTTCAGTTCTGGCAGAGCGGCAGGTCGAGGGTCCTCGTCAGGAACACCGCCATCTGCGCCCGAGTGACGGGATCTTCCGGACAGTAGGCGCCTCCTCCACAGCCTGTGGTGATCCCCTCGCGCCCGAGCTGCTCGATCCACGGCGCGAAGGCCGTCGTCGTGGAAATGTCGGTGAAGACCAGGCCCGTGGCCGGCGGCGGCGTGTAGCCGGTGCCGTGGCGCAGCCGGAGGAGGAAGACCGCCATCTGACCGCGGGTGACGGGATCGTCCGGACAGTAGTTGCCGTTCCCACAGCCTATCGTATAGCCCTCCGCCTTAAACTGCTCGATCCAGGAGGCCGCGAAAGTGGCCGTGTTGACATCCCCGAAGACCGTGCCCGTGGCGGGTGGCGGGACGTAGCTCGGACCGTGCGCCCCGGCCAGGATGAACACCGCCATCTGGCCTCGCGTGATCGATGTCTCCGGACAATAGTTGCCGTTGCCGCAGCCTCTGGTGATCCCCCGGTTGGCCAGGGCCTCGATCTGCTGGTAGGCCCAGTAGGTCGCCGGGACGTCGTTGAAAGTGGCGTAGCTGCAGGCCGCGATGGGCACCCGCCAGGCTCCGCGCCCGTGCGTGAAGGCGAACAGTGTCGGGGGCAAGCCCGGCTTCAGGCTCAGAGACTCTGTCACCACGTTGGCAAAGCCCGTGTTCTCCACAAACCAGGTCGCGCCCCGGTCCAGAGAGACGAAGACGCCCAGGTCGGTGCCGATGTAGAGCCGGGCCGTCTGGACGGGGTCGACCACGATCGAATGCACGGGCACGTCCGGCAGGCCGGTCGTGCCGGAGCCGTCGATCCCCGCCCAGGTGACGCCGCCATCGAGGCTCTTCCAGACGTGGGTGGCGCCGAAGTTGGAATAGGTCGCATAGGCGATGTTCTCGTTCGCGGGATCGAAAGCCACCGAGGTGACGAATCCATCCCGAGGCTTCGACCACGCCCACGCCGTGCCGGCTCCCGCGCTCAACGCCGCCGTGCTGCGATAGATGTAACCGTCCGAGGTGCCCACCAGGACCCGGTTTGCGTTCGTGGGAGCGGCCGCGATGGCGCTCACCTGGCCGTTCAGCGCCGTGCTCGCCTGCTGCCAGCTCACAGCCGCGTTCACGGTCCGCCAGAGGAAGCCTCCGCCCGTCCATAAACGTGAGGAATCGGTAGGGTCCATGATGAACGGAGTGATGAACAAGCCGGAATCTCCGGTAATGCCGTCCACGGACGGGAACGCGGTCTGGCCGCCGTTGGTCGACTTGTTGATCGACCAGTTCTGGTAGGAGAAATAGATCACGCTGGTGTTCACAGGATCCACGGCGACGTAACCGCCGTCGCCGCCCGCGACGGTCGCCCACGTGCTCCCGCCGGTGTCGTTCCCACGGACCGTCCCGTTGTCCTGCGTGCCGCCGAAGTAGGTCGCGCCGTCAGGATAGGGCACACCGTGATAAAACTGCGTCACCCCATAGTTGGCGTTGACGCTGCTCCAGGTCATGCTGCTGAGCGGAGTGCCGCAGAGGGCTCCGTTACCGGTCGCGACCGCGGCCCGCGCGTCGTCCGTGCGGAAGATCCCGCCGTCGTTGGCGACGAACATCTTTTTATTGATGCTGCCGTCGTACTGCGGATGGAAGACGACCGCATGCTGATCAGCATGGACGAACTTGGGGTCCGTGGGCTGGAAGGCCCAGTAGGAGGCAATCCCCCAGTTCGCTCCCCCGTCGTCCGACCGGAAGAGATCAATGCCGCCCACCCAGACACGGTCCTTGTCCACAGGATCGACGGCAATGACGTTGTCATACCAGCCCTGATTGAAGTAGCTATCCTGCCCGCCCGTACAGATTGAATACCGGGCATACACGAAGTTTGTCAACAGCAGCGTATTGATGAACGGTACGCTCGTGTTACGGACGCGGGCCGTCCAGGTGCTTGGCCCGCCGCCGATCTCCGAGCGGAACACCGCGTGCAGGCCCTTGAAGTAGTTCCCCGGGGTGCGGCTCTCGGCGAGCGCATAGATCACACCCTGGTTGGACGGGGCGATCGCGAGCGAAACCCTGCCCATCCCGGACTCCGTATACACCTGCTGCCAGGCGCCGCCGCCGGCAGCGTTGGTGTTCCGGAAGATGGCCGTCTCGTTGGACAGAGTCGACGAATTGAAGA
Source organism: uncultured Acidobacteriota bacterium (assembly GCA_963832495.1). Classification (GTDB taxonomy): domain Bacteria; phylum Acidobacteriota; class Thermoanaerobaculia; order Multivoradales; family UBA5704; genus DATARR01. The sequence continues at coordinate 1,502,462 of CAWHUF010000011.1, forward strand.
AGGTGCAGGCGGCGAAGACCCAGTCGCTGGCCGTGTCCGTGCGAGCCGCCAGGTCGGAGCAGCCTATGCCGACGAAAGGCTCCAGGACGACCTGGCTCCATGAAACCCCTCCGTTCAGAGAGAGCCAGACCCCCGTCTGGGTCGCCGCGTAGACGGCATGGCTGCCGTTCTTGCTGACCACGAGGTCGTTCACATAGTAGAAATCGAGATTGTTGGTGGCGGCGAGATGGGTCCAGGTGGCGCCGCCGTCCGTCGTCTTGAAAATACCTGCGCCGCGGACGGCGTCTTCATTGAGGAACCCCTCCCCCGTTCCGGCATAGATCACGTTCGGATTGGTCGGATCCATCGCCAGCGAGCTGATCGCGAGATTGGGCAACAGGTCGTTCAAGGGCGCCCAGGAAGAACCGCCGTCCGTCGTCTTCCAGACACCCCCGGCCACCCCTCCCGCAAACATGGTGTTCGGGCTGGTGGGATGGATGAGGAGCGACCGCGTCCGTCCGCCGATGTTGCCCGGCCCCAGGCTCTGCCAGGAACCAAAGACCACGGACTGCGCGCTCACCGCGCCGGCGCCGCCGTTCTCTTCCGACGGGAAAGAGGTCTCCAGACGGATCGAGTGCTGAGGCATCAGCTTCATCTGGTCCCGGGCCGTCAAATAGCGCTCGACCGGGATCGCGGTCTCCCCCACGGGGGCGCGCTTCAAGCGGTAGAGGCTCCTCCGCCTCGGCGGGATTATCGAAACGCTTCAACTCCTTGGCCTCCCTCTGCGGCGTAGCAACGCCGAAGGCAAGCCCCGGTGGAGGGGAGGCCGGCAGGAGTGGGGCTGCGATGAGAACGAACAGGCACATCAAAAGACTTCTCCGCTTCGTGGCTTCTTTGGACACACTATCTCCTTGAGATCTAAAAAAAACTGGAACGCACAGGCCTGATTCTTGCTGAGACCTGAAACAGGCCTGTCGATGGGCAGGCAGTTGTAAGGTACACACTCTAACTCCTTGAGGCCGTCCTATGTTCCACCCCCTGAGACATTGCCTTCCTCTCGCGGTTGCCCTGGGTCTCGCGGGATGCGCTTCCTCGGCGAAGCTCCCCGTCTCCGCAGGAACCGGTCCCCAGCCGAATCTGCCTCCTCCCGACAAATCGCTGATCCCGCTGGTCCACGTCGTCACGGCGAAGGGCTGGCCGGAAGGAGCCAAGCCGGTGGCGGCCGAGGGGACCGCCGTGGCCGCGTTTGCCGGGGATCTAGATCATCCCCGGTGGCTCTACGTCCTGCCCAATGGTGACGTGCTCGTGGCCGAGACCAACGCACCGCCGCGGCCGGAAGACAACAAGGGAATCAAGGGATGGTTCTTCAAGATGTTCCAGAAGAAGGCCGGCGGCGCCGTGCCCAGCGCCAACCGCATCACCCTGCTCCGGGACGCGGACGGGGACGGCGTGGCGGAGACGCGCTCGGTGCTCCTCTCCGGCCTCAATTCGCCCTTCGGCATGGCGCTCGTGGGGGACCAGCTTTACGTGGCCAATACCGACGCCATCGTGAAGTTCCCTTACAAGGAAGGCGATACACAGATTACGGCGTCCGGCACCAGGCTCGCCGATCTCCCGGGAGGACCGCTGAATCATCACTGGACCAAGAGCCTCATCGCTTCTCCGGATGGCTCGAAGCTCTACGTGGGGGTCGGCTCCAACAGCAACGTGGCGGAGAACGGCATCGAGAAAGAGGCCGAGCGCGCCGCCATCCTGGAAGTGGACACCGCCACCGGCAACCGCCGCGTCTTCGCCTCGGGACTGCGCAATCCCGTGGGCCTGGCCTGGGAGCCCGGGAGCAAAACCCTGTGGACGGCCGTCAACGAACGGGACGAGCTCGGCAGCGACCTCGTGCCCGACTACATGACGTCGGTCCGCGACGGCGGCTTCTACGGCTGGCCTTACAGCTACTACGGCCAGAACATCGACTCGCGGGTCAAGCCGCCGCGGCCGGACCTCGTGGCTAAGGCCATCAAGCCCGACTACGCCCTGGGGCCGCACACCGCCTCCTTGGGCTTGGCCTGGTCGGAAGGAACTTCCCTGCCGGACGCCTTCAGCCAAGGGATGTTCGTGGGCCAGCACGGCTCCTGGAACCGCAAGCCCCGCAGCGGCTACAAGGTGATCTTCGTGCCCTTCTCGGGCGGCAAGCCCTCCGGCGAGCCGGTCGACGTGCTGACCGGCTTCGTGAAGGAGAACGGGGATGCCATGGGACGGCCGGTCGGCGTAACGCTCGACAAGCGCGGCGCCCTGCTCGTCGCGGACGACGTGGGCAACGTCATCTGGCGGGTGACCTCAGATCTTGAGGAAAATGCGTCGTCGGTACAGGGTCGCCGTTAAACCCCACCAGAGGACGACGTACATCAGCGCCCAGGCAAGCGAGCCGACATAGTCCGGCAGCCAGTTGCCGCACAGATGCCGGTAGAGCCGCTGTTGCAGGTTGGGGATCACGTACGTGATCTTGGCCATGAGGGTGCTGCCGAAAAAGGCGAAGATGGCGTTGGTGCCGAAGATAGAGAAGGGCCGCGCCCATCCATCACGATCTTTCATGTCAACGATGTAATAGATCACAGCGAGCAGCAGCAACGCCACGCCGGCGGTGAACAGGACGTAGGTGCTCGTCCAGAGATTCTTATTGATCGGAAACCAGGGATGGAGGGCGAGCCCGGCGATCGTGGCGGCGCAACCCCAGAGAATCAGTCCCAAAAGCTTCTCTCGCTGAGTCCGGGCCGACCTCAGAAAGTCACCCGTGAACAAGCCGGCGAGGGCGGTGACGATGGCGGGGACCGTGCTCAGGATTCCTTCCGGATCCCCGGGTCCCGGCGCTTTCCTCCACGTGTGCGCGCCGAGGACGGCATGATCGATCCAGGCCTCCAGATTGCCCTGCGGGCTCAGATCCCCGGCGCCGTGTCCGGGTACCGGCACGAAGGCCATCGCCATCCAGTAACCCGCGAGGAGAATCAGCGCCAGGAGCGCCCGCGATCGGGGGCCAAGGTGAAGCCAGGCGAGGGCGGCCACGAGATACACGACCGCGATCCGTTGCAGGACGCCGGGGATCCGGGCGGCGGACCAGTCGACGGTATAGAACGGAAACCAGCTCAGGAACAGGCCGAGGGCGAAGAGGATGACCGTCCGCCGCACGATCTGCCGGTGAAGCGGACCGGGATCGCCACCGGACCGCTGAAGGCGTCCGGCAAAGGCGTACGGGATGGCCGCACCCACCACAAAAAGAAAGAAAGGGAAAATGAGATCGGTCGGCGTCCAGCCGTGCCACTCGGCATGGAGGAGCGGGCTGTAGGTCTTGTCCCAATCCCCGGCGTTGTTCACCAGGATCATGGCGGCGACGGTGGCTCCCCGGAACACGTCCAGGGAGCCCAGGCGAGCCGGACCCGCGTCCGTCGCCATTCGCCTACTCGACCATCTCGATCATGAACCCATGAGTCAGGAAAGCCGGAATCAGGAAACGGTCCCGGCCCTTGTATTTGAACGCCTGCAGATTCAGGCCGGTATTGCCGTTGACGAGCGCGCGGGCAGTCTCGAGATTGCCGGCCTGGAGGCTCGCTCCCATGATTCCTTCCCCGCGATCCGCCACGAAGTCCGCGACCAGGCCGGGACCATCCGGCACCAGCAGAGCCAGGGTGTTGTTGTGATACCGCACCTCCGCGCCGCGAGCGCCCAGGTAGTGGATCTTCTTGTTCCTGAATCGCACCTCCAGGCCCAGTCCCTCGTAGAAATCGATGGCCGCGTCCAGATCGGACACCACGAGCCAGAGGGTGTCGATCTTCTGCGCCGTGTTGGGGTGCGGCTGGGGCGCCAGAACCGGAAAGTCGGTGAACATCTGCTGCACCTGGGCGTCGTCATACTGCAGGAAAAAATTCGAGTTGTCAGGGGCGACGCGAGTGGTGAGGATGATCGAGTACCAGAGAGGGCTGAGCCCGACGAGCTCACCGGTCGATTCAATGGTGAGCGGGAGCGAGGGGATCGGGCCGACGTTGGGATAGCCGGCATTCGTCAGGAATGTGATGGCCTGATCGGCGTCCACCACATCGGTGCCGTAGAACTTGCCGCCTTCGTGATTCTCCAGAAAGGCCAGGAACGGCGCGGTGAACTCGTTCAGCTCCGTGAAGGTGACGACCTCCAGATACGTGAGGTCGTCAAACCAGATCAGGCGGTTCTTGGCTCCCAAGGGGGACAGCAGGGCCGGCGTGGCCGAGAACCCGAGCTGATCGGTCCAGACGCTCGCCGCGGCGTCGAAGTTTTCGAGCCGTACGAGCGAGGCCACGTGATCAATCCCTCGGCCGTCTCCCAGCTCCTGGGCCGCGACCGGACCTCCAAGCACCAGCAGTGCGCACGTCAGGGTCCAGAGAATCCGCCTTTTCATATCTCGCCTCCTCTCGGTTTCGGTACTTCTCCAAGCCAGGGCACTCTAGCCGATTTCAGGGTGGACAGCTGTGGCGTAGCGTCCCTGGGCAATCCTGGCTTGACAGAGCCCTAGGGCCACGGTGGCGGGCTTCCGGGCTGGACCTGGAACTTGACCGTCAGGACGTAGTACACCTTCACCGGCCGGCCGTCGAGCGTGGCGGGCAGGAAGACCCAGCTCTGAACCGCCTCGATCGCGGATTCGGTCAGCCCGTGAGGCAGTCCCTGGAGCTCCCTCACCTTTCGGACGCAACCGTCCTCGTCGATGATGACCTCCACGATCACCGTTCCGTTCGTCAAGGCCCTCCGCGCCTCGGGGGTATATACGGGCTTCTTGGCCTGGAGAAGGATCTCGGGGCGCTGGACCTCGCCTCCGACCCGCTTCGGCTCCGGAACCTCACCGGACCCTGCCGGCGGCGCCTCGTCCGGCAGGTGGAGACGAGCCCGGCAGAGCAGGACGCGCGCCTCCTTGAGGGCCGTGCCGTCCGGCCCGGCCTTCTCGAGATAGCCGCGCGCCGCCGCCGCCTCAGCCCAACTCTGCCGCCGGAACAGGACCTCCGCCAGGTTGTAGCGCGCGACCTCTCCCCACGCCCCTCCGGCTTCCACCGCCCGGCGCAGCGCATCTTCCGCCTGGGCCAGGCTCTCCGGCGTGCCGAGCATCACGTTCGCGATGCCGAGCTGGTTGTAGGCCCGGGCCAGCAACCCGGGTGTCTTCAGCAGGGAGATGGCCTGCCGCGAGGCCTCTATAGCCTGCTCCCACTTCTTCTCCGAGGCATAAATATGCGACAGCCCCAGGAGGCACCCTCCGCACGGGCCTCCCGCCATGGCCGCCGCCCGCTCGATCTCCACCTTGGCCTGCTTGAACTGCCCCTCCCCGATGAGCTTGAAAGCCAGCTTCAGCGTCTCCGCCTGAGCCCCCGAAGCGGCCTGCGGAGCCGTTGGAGGCTCCTGGAGACCGAAGACGGGAGCGATCCAGGACGTTACCAGGAGGCAGAGAACGAGCACGGGGAGTGTCGTGGATTTCATACGGATAGATTACAGGAGGGACGGCGGACTTCAGTGGCGCGCTTCAGACCGGCCGGACCGCCGGGCCGAGCCCGCTACCCTGTGAAACGGGATAGCCAACCGGCCGACTCGCGGATGGACCAGGCCCAATCCGTGGGAGTCATCATGTGGAGAGAGTCCTCGATCTCCACATAGCGTAGACGTTCGGGACGCTGGCGATAACGCTCTTCCAGGTCCGAGTGGAAGGCTCGCGTCGTGGCGGGCGGAACGGTCTCGTCCCTTCCCGCCGTGATGGAGAAGAGGGCCGTGGGGAAGAACCGTTCGATCTCCAGGTGAGGGCTCGCGGGGTGCGGCCACTGCGGAGAGGCGAGCAGCGCCACGGCCGCCCGGATCCGGGGATCGATCGCCGTCGCGCCGTACGTGATCATCCCCCCCATGGAGACGCCGGCTGCCGCGATCCTCGCCTCGTCGGCCAGACCGGCACCGCAGAGGAGGTCGACGATCCCCGGTACCTCGGCCGTTGTTTCGGCCACGAGGGCATAGAACTCGCGGTCGGTCTCGTCTTGCGTTCGCGCTTCCGAGAAACGCTCGCCGAAGTCGGGCAGGCGGCGCTCGCCATGCCCGTGCGGCATCGATGCCCACGGCCAGGAAGCCTGCCTCCGCCAACGTCGCAAGCTCGGGACGATGGGTGGCCTTGCCGGCGGTGAAGCCATGGAACCAGAGCACCGTGGGCAATGGCGGGCGAGCCGAAGAGGGCCGGGCGATCAAGGCCGGAGCCGCACCGACGCGGCGTTTCTCGAAAAGGACGCTCATAAGCCAAACGGTATCACCGCTGCTACGGGCAGCCGATGGGAAGCTCTTGCTCGCATCCGGCCTTGTCACGTTTAAGCAAATGCTGGCACCTTACTAAGCTGAGGCCTCCCTCGGCGAGTGTTCGAGGAGGTCACAGGGCCGGGATTGGGAGCCGGCGTTCACGCTGGTGGCGAGCCGGGGCTTCCAACTCCGGGTAGGAAAACGTTTCTCGAAGGAGGTTGGTATGCAGGCAGTCAGGAATTTGTTGCGCGGTAGCCTGGCAGTTGCCCTGGTATCGCTGGCCGTAGCGCCGGCGGGAGCAACGACGCTGATCCGCGAGGATCTGGATCATCTGGTGGCCGGCAACGCAACGATCATTCTGGGCGAGGTCCTCGACGTGCGCTCGCACTGGAACGACGAAGGGACGTTCATCCTCACGGACGTCCGCATCGCGCCGCTCGAAATCTTCAAGGGCAAGCTCAGAAACCGGGAGCTCACGGTCACGCTCATGGGTGGAACGGTCGGGGACCTGACCACCCTGATCGTCGGCGGCGCCGAGCTCATCCCAGGAAAATCCTATGTGTTGTTCCTCAACGAAGAGGATCTGCCGGGCGTCAAGGGAGTCCGCACCGTGCGCGATCACAGCCAGGGTGCGTTCGACGTCGTGCTGGCCAAAGACGGCATCCGTGCGGTCAGCCAGGCGAACCGGCATCCGCTGGTCCCCGATGCCAAAGGGATTACCGAGCCTCCGGGCGGCCGGCAGGGGCTTCCGCTCGATACCCTGAAGCAGGAGATCCGTGAGATCGTGAAGAATCAAGGCGCCCGCCGGGAGGTGAAGTAATGAATCCCAAGAAGAGCTTCGTTCGGTTTGGCTCGACTCTCGCCGTCCTGGGTATGATCGCCTGGACGACGCCTTCCCATGCTTTTCGCATGATCCAGAATACGTCCACAGGCCGGGTGACAGCCGGCAATCTCGTGGCCTGCAACGACGCGGGCGGATTCATCCACTGGGCCATCCGGGACATCAACTGGTTCCACAACACGGCGGGCCAGGGCTCCAACAAGGCGGCGGCCCTCCAGGCGGCGATGCAGTCCTGGACGAACGTGCCGAATGCCAGTCATACGCTGATTTACGCGGGGACGACGGGCGCCGGCTTTTCCACCGACGGCACGAACACGCTCCTGTGGGCCAGCGGCAACGGCTGCACGGGCAGTTGCCTCGCCCTCACCGCCCTGGTCCTGCAGTCCGGTCAAGTCATCGTGGAGTCGGACATCACATTCAACGCGGGCGTCACCTGGAACACCAACGGCGCCGACTACGACACGGAGGCCATTGCGGCCCACGAGCTCGGACACTCTCTGGGCATCCATCACACCGACGTGGGAGCCCCGACCCCCACGATGAACGCGACGTATTTCGGCACGGCGGGACGGTCGCTCGAGAACGATGACATGGCCGCTCTCCAGTGCTCTGAAAACAGGTATCCGGTGCTGCCACCGGTCTGCACGTCCTGCCCGGCGGTAGCCCTGCGCGCCGACAACGGGCAGTGGTGGGTGGCGGAGAACGGCGGCGGCACTGTGATCAATGCCAACCGGAGCGCCATCGGGGGCTGGGAGACTTTCCGCCTCATCGATCTCGGAGGGGGCAACGTCGCCCTCCAGTGCTTCAACGGCCAGTACGTGGTGGCGGAGGGCGGCGGCGGCCAGCAGCTCTATTGCAATCGCAACGCCATCGGCTCCTGGGAAACCTTCCAGAGGATCGACCTGGGCGGCGGCAACATCGCCCTCCAGTGCGCGAACGGCCAGTACGTGGTGGCGGAGAACGGTGGTGGCCAGGGGGTCTACTGCAACCGCAACTCCATCGGCCCCTGGGAGACGTTCTTCTTGAATCCCCTGTAGTCGCTCCCTTTCCATGGGATGAGAACCGCAGGCTCGGAGCCTGTCATCTGACAGGCTCCGAGCCTCGGTCCAGATGATCTATTCTTGTTTTTCCAGGTGGCCCTCGGCCTCCGCCAGAACGGTCCGGGTCGTCTGGGTCAGCTCGTTGTCCGGTCCATACAGGGTGACGAACATGGTTTCCGCCTCGCGCAGCAGGACCGCCGCCTCTTGGTGGCGGTTCTGCCGGATCAGACACCTCCCGAGCGAGACCTGGGCCCTGGCCAGATCGGGATGGGGGGATTCGAGTTTCTTCCGCCGGATTTCCAGGCAGCGGCGCAGGACGGGCTCGGCCTCCGCGACGCGATCTTGTTCCAGGTAATTCCTGCCGATCTCCAGCAGCGCGTGAGCCGTGTAGGGGTGGTCCGGGCCTTCCCCGGCGGCGAAGACGTCGTAGGACTGCCGCGCAAGCTCCGAGCCCCTTGGCGAGTTGCTTTTCATGGCGATAGAGCTGGCCGAGGAGCAGGAGGATCTGCGCCACCTGCCAGTGCTTCTCGCCCAGAGCCCGGCGCCGGATGGCCAGCGCTTCTTCATACAAGGGGATCGCCTCGATCCTCCTGCCCTGGCCCGTGAGGTGGGACGCCAGATTGCACAGGGCCTCGGCCACCTGCCAGTGCTTCCGGACCATACTGGGATCGAGCCAGCGCCAGCACCTCGCGCTCCAGGGCCTCCGCCTCGGCATACCGGCCCTGGAGGTGGATGGACGTGGCGAGGTTGGCCAGCGTGCTCACCACGTCCGGGTGCTCCCGCCCGAGGAGCTTCCGCTGCATCTCCAGGGACTGGCGCAAGGTGGCCTCCGCCTCCTGGAACTTGCCCGATTCGATCAAGGCATCGGCGAAGCGGGCGCGGGCGCGCCAGAGCCGCGGGTCCCGGCTTCCCAGGGCCTTCCGCTCGACGGCCAGCCCCTCCCGGAAGAGGCTCTCCGCCTCGGCATAGTCCCCCTTGCGCGCGCTGCAGGTCCGCGAGCGCGAAAAGGGTCTCGGCCACGGTGAGGCCCCCTCGGGGCCTTCGATGCCACGGGCGATGGCGAGAGCTTCCTGATGGAGCGCCTCGATCTCGGGCGCGGCTTCGGGAGAGACGCCTTTGCAGGGCGAGAGTCCTGCCGAGCTCGTTGAGGGTCCTGGCCACGGCGAGGTCCCCGTCTGCCCTGCCGGCGCCGGATGGCCAGGGCTTCCCGCAGGTGCGACTCCGCGCCGGCCTGGTCGGACCGCTCGTTCCGGAGCCCGGCCAAGTGCTCCAGGCTCTCCGCCACTTCCAGGGAGTCGGGGCCGAAGACCTGGCGGCGCAGAGCGAGGGAGCGCTTCAGGAGCGGCTCCGCCTGGTCGTACCGCCCAAGACCGAGGTTGACCTCGCCGATGGCATCCATCACGGCCGCCTGTACGTCCGGCTGGCCGGTCAGCTCCCGCGAGATGCGGTCCGCTCCCTGGTCGAGGATCTCGCGGGCCGTGAGGCTCTCTCCCAGCGTGTGATAGGGATCGGCCTGCTTGAAGGTGTCCACCAGGAACGACAGCGCGTAGCGGGCCTTGTCCCGCTCCTGGGCGAGCTGCCGTCCCTGGGCGACCAGGCTCGCCACGAAGCCCGCCACGAGCAGGGCCCATGACGGCCGCGGCCGCGACCGCCGCCCGGTGGCGGCGCACGAACTTCCGCGCCCGGTACCGCAGCGTGTCGGGACGCGCGGTGACCGGCAGGTTCTGGAGGTGCCTCTCCAGGTCCTGCGGCGAGCTGGGCGGCCGAGCCGTACCGCCGCCGGGGCTCCTTGCGCAGCGCCATCAGGACGATGTTGTCGAGGTCTCCGCGCAGCCGGCGGGCGAGAGGCAGGGGCCGCGTCCGGCGGGCCAGCGCGATCTCCTCCGCGCCCGGCGTTCCCGGCCGGAAAAGGGCCGTGCTGGGACGCTCCGGCTCCTGCTCGCAGATGGCGCGCTCGATCTCGTACGGCAGCTCCGCCGCGACCTGATAGGGGCTGCGGCCCGCCAGCAGCTCGTAGAGGATCACGCCGAGAGAGTAGACATCGCTCGCCGTGGTGATCGCCTCGCCCCGGACCTGCTCGGGGCTGGCATAGCTGGGGGTCAGCATCCGCAACCCGGTCCGCGTCTCCAGGAGAGAGCCGCCGGGCTCCGGCGCGAGCCGCTTGGCGATCCCGAAGTCCAGCAGCTTCGGCTCGCCCTCGGGCGTGATCAGGATGTTGGCCGGCTTGAGATCGCGATGGACCAGCAGGTTCTGGTGGGCGTACTGGACGGCGGCGCAGATCTTCTGGAAGAGGGTGAGGCGCTGATCGATCGGTCAAGCGGTGTTGGTCGCAGTATTGGTCGACCGGGAGCCCCTCGATCCAGCTCCATGACCAGATAGGGCCGGCCGTCGTCCGTGCTCCCGCCGTCGTACAGACGGGCGATGTTCGGATGCTCGAGGCTGGGCCAGGATCTGCCGCTCGGCGAGGAAGCGATGGACGGCCTCCGGAGTCGCCAGGCCGGAGCGGAGGACCTTGATGGCGACGTCGCGCTGGTAGTGCTCGTCCTCCCGGCGGGCGAGATAGACGGTGCCCATGCCGCCGCTGCCGATCGTCCGCAGCAGCCGGTAGGGGCCGAGGCTCCCGCCTTCCTCCGGAGAGTCGAGCGCCAGCCTCAGCAGCTCCCCGGGCGGGCCGCTCAGGAACTGGCAAGCCGCCTGGTCCGCGGCCAGCAGGCGCTCCACTTCCTGCCGCAGGACGGAGTCCTCGCCGCAGGCCGCTTCCAGGAAAGCCGAGCCGCTCCGCCGGCGGTCGCTCCAGGGCCTCCGCGAAAAGGCGGTCCACCTCGTGCCAGCGTTCGGAGTCCATCGCTCCTCCAGCCTCGATCGAAAGATGCGTCATCGGCCCGGGACCTCTATGTGGCCCCGGGCCGATGGCGGGAGCGCTGTCAGCAGGAATAGCAGGGCGTGAACGGCCCGGCTTCGCACAGGTCACTGCAGCAGGGCGTCGACCCGTAGTAGCAGAGCGGCGGGGTCTCGAACCAGCACCCCGTGTAGCCAAGCTCGTAGTCGATCACCTGGTTCTGGTAGTAGCAGTTGGTGCACGCCGGGGCGTTGGGGCAGATGTAGGTGCGCCGGATGAGATCCCGCCGGTACTCCGAGACCTCCACCCGGTGCACGGCCGAGCCCGTGGGCGAGGTGTAGCTGCGCAAGCAGGCAGTTTGACTGCCGAGGTAGCTACGGAGGTAGTACCAGCCGGTCCAAGTCTCCGACACCACCGTCGAGGACGAGCAAGTGGGAGGGCTGCCGCCACAAGGAAGGCCCTGCTCGCCGCACGTGACCGGCCCGCCCTTTCCAGGATCGTAGCCGCACTCGGTCTCACACGGCATCTCCCACGTGCAGTCCGCGCAGTTCTCGAGGTAGGTCTTGGCGAACAGGGGATACTCCCTCTCCCCTCCGCGGTCCCCGGAGCCGCTCACCGCCGACTGCACGGCCAGCGGCACCGCCGGGCTCTTGGCGAGCTCGGCGCTGCGGTTCTTGAGCTCCCGGAACGAAAGGGTTTCAAACACCCGCCCATCCTGGCGGATCTCGATCTTGATGGCGGCGCGCTCCTTGGCAAGCTCGTGCAGCTGGCGGACGAGGTCGGGGCGCAGGGCCAGGAGCTCGATCATCTTCTCCTCGTTGAGGAGGCTCTCGAAATCGAACGCCACCTCAGACTTCAGGGGCACCTTCGGGTTGTCCGGCCTCACCTTGGACGGTTGGTTCTTCGGCGGCTGGGCCTTGGCGAGGTCCACCACCTCGGTGAGATGCGGCTTGCCCTTCACCAGGTACCGGACCTCCAGCGGAGAGTCCAGCCCCAGGCCGGTGAGCCCGTAGAAGAGACGCTGCCCGGACGCGAGGGGTTCGTACGTGCCCACCATCTCAGCCGGGGACGATCCGACCTTCGACGCTCTACAGGTGGGCACGGACGGGTCCTGGGCCAGGGCGGGCAGAGCCAGCAGCACAAGGGTCAAGAGCCACAGACAGTTACGGCGCATCTTTCTCCTCCTTGAGTGGTCTCCGGGGCACCCGGACAGGGGTACCCCTTTACCCACAGATGCGCGATCCCGTCGCCCGCTCTGTCACTGGACGTTGTAGACGTAGAGATAGGAGGGGTCCTGATCCTTTTCGAATCAGGACCCCGTGCTCGGGATTCCTACGAATTGCGCGCCGCGCGTTCGCGGCGGCGGAGGTGCCAGACCGCGGCGGCCAAGAGCAGCAGCGCCAGGATCATGGCGCCCCACTCAGACAGCGTCGGAATGTCGGTCACCCCAACGATCACAGAGTCCACGGTGGGATCTCCCGTCGGAGTGGTTGCGGGGTTGTCGGACAGCACGTCGGGGAAGTTGCTCCCGCTAACGGTCGCCTGGTTGACGATCGTCGTGACGCCGGCCGGGAAGACGCTGTCGAGCTGGACGGTGAAGCTCACCGTGGCCTGACCCGACGTGGCCACCAGGGTGCCGAGATCGACCGTGACGCTGGTCGCTCCTGCCAGATTGCCACTGGTCACCGTGCCCTGAGTCGTGGTCACCGAGCCGGCGACCAGGGAGCTGTGGGCTCCCGGCGTATCGGTCAGGATCACGGCGAGAGCGTCGGCGTTGCCGGTGTTGGAGACGACGATCGTGTACTGGAGCGTATCGCCCGGCGAGAGCACGCCGTTTCCGTCGAGGTCGTTGGTCGCCGCCACGAAGCTGCTCGACTTGAGCGCCGACACCAGCGGCCCCGCCGTCTGATCGACCGACAAGGTCGCCGTGCCGGTGTTGCCGGTACCGGCGTTCGTGGAGGTGACGTTGCCCGTCGTATTCACCTTCGCGCCGCTGGTCGTGGCGGTGACGTCGACGGTCACCGTGCAGGTACCGCTCGCCACGATCGTGCCGCCCGAGAAGCTCACCGACGTGTTCCCGGCCGCCGGTGCGAACGCCGGAGAGCCGCAGCCCGTGGTGGTGGCATTCGGCGTCGCCGCCACCGCCATACCCGCCGGGAACGTGTCCGTGAAGGCCACGCCCGTCAGCGAAGTCCCGGTGTTCGGGTTCGTGATCGTGAACGTCAGCGTGCTCACCCCACCGACCGAGATCGGATTCGGCGAGAACGCCTTCGCAAGGCTCGGCGGAGAGACCACCCCCAACGTGTCCGTGCCGGTATTGCCGGTCCCGCCGTTGGCCGAGACCACGTTGCCCGTCGTGTTCACCTTGGTGCCAGCGGTCGTGACGGTGATGTCGACGGTCACCGTGCATGTTCCGCTCGCGGCGATCGTGGCGCCCGAGAGGGTCACCGACGCGTCCCCCGCCGCAGGAGCGAACGTCGGAGAGCCGCAGCCCGTCGTGGTGGCGTTCGGAGTCGCCGCCACCTGCATGCCCGCCGGGAATGTGTCCGTGCCGGACACGCCGGTGAGAGCGAAGCCAGAATTGGGATTCATGATCGTGAACGTGAGGGTGCTCACGCCACCGACGGGGATCGGGTTGGGAGAGAACGACTTGCTGATCACCGGCGCCATGCCAACCATGAGGGTATCGCTGCCGATGTTGCCGGTCCCGCCGTTGGTCGAGGTCACGTTACCTGTCGTATTCACCTTGGCGCCTGCGGTCGTGGCCCTGACGTCGACCGTCACCGTGCAGGTACCGCTCGCCGCGATCGTGCCGCCCGAGAAACTCAACGATGTATTCCCAGCGGCCGGAGCAAACGTCGGGGAGCCGCAGCCGGTCGTCGTGGCGTTCGGAGTCGCAGCCACCTCCAGGCCCGCCGGGAACGTGTCCGTGAACGCCACGCCGGTAAGCGACGCCCCGGCGTTCGGGTTCGTGATCGTGAACGTCAGCGTGCTCACTCCGCCAACCGCGATCGGATTCGGCGAGAACGCCTTTGCGAGGCTCGGCGGAGAAATCACTGTCAACGTATCCGTGCCCGTTCCGCCGGTGCCACCGTTGGTGGAGGTCACGTTGCCCGTCGTGTTCACCTTCGCGCCCGCGGTCGTGGCGGTGACGTCGACCGTCACCGTGCACGTGCCGCTCGCCGCGACCGTGCCGCCCGAGAAGCTTACCGACGTGTTCCCCGCGGCCGGAGCGAACGTCGGAGAGCCGCAGCCCGTCGTCGTGGCATTCGGAGTTGCCGCCACCTGCAGGCCCGCCGGGAACGTGTCCGTGAACGCAACGCCGGTGAGAGCGAAGCCAGCGTTGGGATTCGTCACGGTGAACGTGAGAGTGCTCACGCCGCCGACGGCGATGGGGTTGGGAGAGAACGCCTTGCTGATCCCCGGCGCCGTGCCAACCATGAGGGTGCTGCTGCCGGTGTTGCCGGTGCCGCCATTCGTCGAGGTGACATTGCCGGTGGTGTTCACCTTGTCGCCAGCGGTCGTGGCGGTGAGGTCGACGGTCACCGTGCACGTGCCGCTCGCCACGATCGTGCCGCCGGAGAAGCTCAGCGACGTGTTCCCTGCCGCCGGTGCGAACGCCGGAGAGCCGCAGCCCGTCGTGGTTGCGTTCGGAGTCGCAGCCACCTCCAGGCCCGCGGGGAACGTGTCGGTGAACGCCACACCCGTGAGGGCCGTCCCGGCGTTCGGATTCGTGATCGTGAGCGTCAGCGTGCTCACACCACCGACCGCGATCGGGTTCGGCGAGAACGCCTTCGCGATGCTCGGCGGTGCGACCACCCCCAACGTGTCCGTGCCGGTATTGCCGGTGCCGCCGTTGGTCGAGGTCACATTGCCCGTTGTGTTTACCTTCGCGCCAGCGGTCGTGGCCGTGACATCGACCGTCACCGTGCAGGTCCCGCTCGCAGCGATCGTGCCGCCCGAGAAGCTCAGCAAAGTGTTCCCTGCCGCCGGTGCGAATGTCGGTGAGCCACAGCCCGTGGTGGTGGTGTTCGGCGTCGCAGCCACCTCCAGGCCCGCTGGGAACGTGTCCGTGAAGGCCACGCCCGTCAGCGACGTCCCAGCGTTCGAGTTCGTGATCGTAAACGTCAGCGTGCTCACGCCGCCGACCGGAATCGGGTTCGGTGAGAACGCCTTGGCGATCGTCGGCGCCGCGACCACGGTCAACGTATCGGTACCGGTATTGCCGGTCCCGCCGTTGGTCGAGGTCACGTTCCCCGTCGTATTCACCTTCGCGCCAGCGGTCGTGCCCGTGACATCGACCGTCACCGTGCAGGTCCCACTCGCCGCGATCGTGCCGCCCGAGAAGCTCAGCGACGTGTTGCCCGCAGCCGGAGCGAACGCCGGAGAGCCGCAGCCCGTGGTCGTGGCGTTCGGAGTCGCCGCCACCTGCAGGCCCGCTGGGAACGTATCCGTGAAGGCCACGCCCGTCAGCGACGTCCCGGCGTTCGGATTCGTGATCGTGAACGTCAGCGTGCTCGTGCCGCCGACCGGAATCGGATTCGGCGAGAAGGCCTTGGCGATGCTCGGCGGAGAAACCACCGTCAACGTATCGGTGCCGGTGTTGCCGGTGCCGCCGTTGGTCGAGGTCACGTTGCCCGTCGTGTTCACCTTGGCGCCGTTGGTCGTGGCTGTGACGCTGACGGTCACCGTGCAGGTCCCACTCGCAGCGATCGTACCGCCCGAGAAGCTCAGCGACGTGTTGCCCGCCGACGGAGCGAAGGCCGGAGAGCCGCAGCCCGTCATCGTGGCGTTCGGAGTCGCAGCCACCTCCAGGCCCGCAGGGAAGGTGTCCGTGAAGGCCACGCCGGTCAGCGACGTCCCGGCGTTCGGGTTCGTGATCGTGAACGTCAGCGTGCTCGTTCCACCGACCGGAATCGGATTCGGCGAGAACGCCTTCGCGATGCTCGGCGGAGAGACCACCCCCAACGTGTCCGTGCCGGTGTTGCCGGTCCCGCCGTTGGTGGAGGTGACGTTGCCCGTCGTGTTCACCTTGGCGCCACCCGTCGTGGCGGTGACGTTGACGGTCACCGTGCAGGTCCCGCTCGCCGCGATCGTGCCGCCCGAGAAGCTCAACGAGGTGTTCCCCGCAGCCGGAGCGAGCGCCGGCGAGCCGCAGCCGGTCGTGGTCGCACTTGGAGTCGCCGCCACCTCCAGGCCCGCCGGGAACGTGTCCGTGAAGGCCACGCCGGTCAGCGACGTACCCGCATTCGGATTCGTGATCGTGACCGTCAGCGTGCTCACCCCGCCGACCGCGATCGGGTTCGGTGAGAACGCCTTCGCGATGCTCGGCGGAGAAACCACCGTCAACGTATCCGTACCGGTGTTGCCGGTCCCGCCGTTGGTCGAGGTGACGTTGCCTGTCGTGTTCACCTTGGCGCCGCCGGTGGTGGCCGTGACGTTGACGGTCACCGTGCACGTACCGCTCGCAGCGATCGTGCCGCCGGAGAAGCTGACCGAGGTGTTGCCCGCCGACGGAGCGAAGGTCGGAGAACCGCAGCCCGTGGTCGTGGCGTTCGGAGTCGCCGCCACCTGCAGACCCGCCGGGAACGTGTCCGTGAAGGCCACGCCCGTCAGCGATGTCCCGGCGTTCGGATTCGTGATCGTGAACGTCAGCGTGCTCACGCCGCCGACCGCGATCGGATTCGGTGAGAACGCCTTGGCGATGCTCGGCGGAGAGACCACCGTCAAGGTATCGGTGCCGGTGTTGCCGGTCCCGCCGTTGGTCGAGGTGACGTTGCCCGTCGTGTTCACCTTGGCGCCGTTGGTCGTAGCTGTGACGCTGACGGTCACCGTGCAGGTGCCGCTCGCAGCGATCGTGCCGCCCGAGAAGCTCAGCGATGTATTGCCCGCCGACGGAGCAAAGGTCGGAGAGCCGCAGCCCGTCGTCGTGGCGTTCGGAGTCGCAGCCACCTCCAGGCCCGCGGGGAACGTATCCGTGAAGGCCACGCCGGTCAGCGACGTACCCGAGTTCGGATTGGTGATCGTGAACGTCAGCGTGCTCACGCCGCCGACCGGAATCGGATTCGGTGAGAACGCCTTGGCGATGCTCGGCGGAGAAACCACCCCCAACGTGTCCGTGCCGGTGTTGCCGGTCCCGCCGTTGGTCGAGGTGACGTTGCCCGTCGTGTTCACCTTGGCGCCACCCGTCGTGGCGGTGACGTTGACGGTCACTGTGCAGGTCCCGCTCGCAGCGATCGTGCCGCCCGAGAAGCTCAGCGACGTGTTGCCCGCCGACGGAGCGAACGTCGGAGAGCCGCAGCCCGTCGCCGTGGCGTTCGGAGTCGCCGCCACCTCCAGGCCCGCCGGGAACGTGTCCGTAAACGCCACGCCCGTCAGCGACGTCCCCGAGTTCGGGTTCGTGATCGTGAGCGTCAGCGTGCTCGTTCCGCCGACCGCGACCGGATTCGGCGAGAACGCCTTGGCGATGCTCGGCGGCGCGATCACCGTCAACGTGTCCGTACCGGTGTTGCCGGTCCCGCCGTTGGTGGAGGTCACGTTGCCCGTCGTGTTCACCTTCGCGCCGCCGGTCGTGGCGGTGACGTCGACGGTCACCGTGCACGTCCCGCTCGCCGCGATCGTGCCGCCGGAGAAGCTCACCGAGGTGTTGCCCGCCGACGGAGCGAAGGTCGGAGAACCGCAGCCCGCCGTGGTGGCGTTCGGAGTCGCCGCCACCTGCAGGCCCGCCGGGAACGTGTCCGTAAAGGCAATGCCCGTGAGAGGCGCCCCCGGGTTCGAATTCGTGACCGTAAACGTCAGCGTGCTCACCCCGCCGACCGCGATCGGATCCGGCGAGAACGACTTGGCGATGCTCGGCGGGACGACCAGGAGCGGGACGGTCTCGGAATCGGTGTTGGAGGTGACTCCGTCCGCCGTCGCCGAGGCCACGTTGGTCACGAAGCCCGCGGCCACGTCCCCCGCGGTGACCGTATAGGTCGCCGTGCAGGTGATGCTCTCTCCAGGATCGAGGAAGTTGTCGAGGTCGCCGGCGGTGTTGACCGCGGGGCAGCTCTCATCGGTCGCCTTGTCGTCGGAGACGGTGACCGGCCCGGCCAGCGCCGCGAAGCCGCTGTTGGTCACCAGGAAGCTGTAATTCAGCACCTGGCCCGCCGCCGTGAAGCTGGTCTGGGTGACGCTCTTCGCGAGCGTCAGCCCCGTGGTCGCGTAGGTCGCGGTCGAGGTGTCCGTCACCGTCGTCCCGTTGGTACCCGAGGCGGTCGCGGTGTTGGGGTGGGTGCCGGACACCGCCGTGACCGGCCCCACGACGCAGATGGCGGTCGGATCGGTGGTCGGCGAGCCGACCGGCAGCGGCGACGGCCAGGTGCACGAAGCCGTGCTCACCTGCGGATCGTTCACGCCGACCGAGGTCAGCGGCACGTTGCCGATGTTCTCCACCGTGAAGCGATAGAAGACGTTGCCGCCCACCGGCGTCGCCAGGAACGAAGACCACGGGCCGGCAGCCGTCGGGCCGACCTGCTTCAGGAGGGCGATCGCCGGATTCGCCGGGGTCGCGGTCAGGGTGTCGGAGGCCGTGTTGCCGTTGACCGGAACGCCGTTGACGAGGTGCGACACCGCTCCGCTGGTGTTGGCATAGCTGCCGGCGACCGGGGCCACCACGTTGACGGTCACGATGCAGGTGCCGCCCGCGGCGATGGTGCCACCACTGAAGCTGATCGAGCCGCTCCCCGCCGCCGGCGCGAAGGTGGGCGCGCCGCAGCCGGACGTCGTCGCCGACGGAACCGGCGCCACCACCATCGCACCCGGTGCGACCGGGAAGGTATCCGAGAAAGCCACTCCCGACACCGCGAGGCTCGCGTTGGGATTGGTCAGCGTGAAGGTCAGAGTCGTGGGCGTGCCGGCGAGCACCGGGTTCGGTGCGAACTGCTTGGCGATGGCCGGCGGCAGGATGCCGGTGATCGAGGCCGTGGCGATGCCCGTGGGCCCGGTGTTGGTACCCCCCTCGGTGGAGGAGACGAAACCGCTCACGTTGTCATGCGGCCCCGCGGTGGTCACCGTCACCGTCGCCGTGACCGTGCAAGAGGCACCCGCGGCGAGCGTGCCGCCGGTGAACGCGAGGGTACTCGGCGCCGTGCGGGTGAGCGTGCCGCCGCACTGGGCCGAGCTGCCGGAGGTGACCGTGACGCCGGCCGGCAGCGTGTCGTTGAAGGCGATGCCGGAGAGGGCGAGCCCGGCGTTGGGATTGGTGATCGTGAAGGTGAGTGTCGAGGTGCCGCCCACCGCGACCGGGCTGGGAGAGAAGCTCTTGCTGATCGTCGGCGGGTTCGGCGTCAGGCAGCCGGTGAACGTGACGTTGTCGGCGAAGATGTCGGATCCCGAGTTGTCGTTCCCGGAATTGAAGAAATAGATGCGCACGTGGGTGGTGCCCGCCGGGAGCGAGATGGCAGTGAACGAGCTGAAGGCGGTCGTCCCGGTCGGCAGTGCCGTGGCATTCGGGCCGAAAACGGCGGTGCCCGGATCAGTCACCGGTCCATTGCCCGCGACCGCGTCGGTAGCCAGCGAGGTCGTTCCCGCGTAGACGGCGATGCCCCGCGGACTGTTGGGAGTGTTCTTGCGCGCCGCCAGGAAGGCGAGCTCGAGGCCGGTAAAGCCGGTCGTGTCGACGGCGAGCTCGAGGTAGTCCTCGTTGGCGAAGACCAGCGTGGCGCCCGTGGTGATGCTGCCGTTCGAGCCCCAGGAGTTGGTGCCGTCGGTGAAGGACATGGGATTGATGCCGTCCCCCGGCTTGGCCGAAGGAGTGCCGGTCACGTTATCGGTGGTCGGCACCGGCGAAGTCACGGAAAAGCCCGCCGGGAAGGTCCACTGCGCCAGAGTCTGGCCGCAGACCGGAGTCGGCGGCGGCGGCGCGTTGTTGACGGTCAGCGTATCGGTCGCGAGCTTGCCGGTGTCGATGGCGCCAACAAAGAGGTGGTTCGAGGTGTTGGTGTACGTGCCGGCCGCGGGCACGGTGACGTTCACCTTCACCGTACAACTGCTGTTGGCCCCTACCGTACCGTTCGAAAACGAGATCGAGCCCGCCCCCGCCACCGGGGCGAACGTCGCGGCGCCGCAACCGTTGGTGGTGGCGGCCGGCGGATTGGCGACCACCATGGCTCCCGGCGAGGTCGGGAACACGTCCGAGAAGCTCACCCCCGAGACCGCCGCCGGATTGGGATTGGTGATCGTGAACGTGAGAGCGGAAACGCCGTTGACGTTGGTGGGGTCGGGACTGAAATTCTTGGCGATCGTGAGGGTCGTGGGATCGACGATCGCCGCGAAGCGCGAGGACGTGCTGAAGTCGTCGTTGTAGTGGTAGCTGCTGCCGGAGAAGTCGTACAGCAGGGTGCTGAGCGGCTGGGGATTGACCAGCGGCGGACCCGGCACCTGCAGGATCCTGATCTGGTAGGTGACGACGACACCACCACCGGCCTTGCCGACGTCCCGGCAGGAGCGGTAATAGGGGCTGTTCGGGTCGTTCTCCCATAGGCAGGCATCGCCGTACAACTTGCTGTCCGGACTGCTCACATAGGGCGACGTGTCGGCGGTGTAGGTCGTGGAAACCGACAGCACCTGGAAGACCGTGTTGGGAAAATTGATGAAGCTCTCGATCTGCTCATAGCCGTTGGTGGCCGTCGTGCCGACGAGGTCGATGGTGTAGGTCTGTCCGACCACGAGCGTCATCGTGCCGCCGTTGGGGACCGAGACCCCGTTGAGCTTGACGTCGGTGACGTGGTTGCGCGCCTGGGAGACGAGATGCTCGACGTAGACCTCCCGCGGGGTCGGCGTGCTCACGGTCCCGAGAGTGTCCGCGGTGGCGGTGATGTGGTAGCGGCGGGTGGTGTCGTACGCGGCCGCGTTCCGCGTCACCTCGACCTCGTAATAGAAGTCGGTGCAGGCAGCGGGCGCCAGGCTCGGCACCGGGGTGGCGTTGAAATTGGTGAGCGTTCCGCCCCGGAGGTTGATCAGGGGGTTGGCCGAGTCCCAGACGAAAGCCGAGGTGACGTTCGTGGCGGGAGCATCCCCGGTGTTACAGACGCGCGCGCCGACCGGGAAGTGGTTCGGCCCGACGTTCACGTTGTTGCTGTCCAGCCCGATGATGTTCCAGGTGATCGGGGTGATGGAGAGGCTGGCGGCGGCGAAAGCCGGCGCCGATCCACACAGCAGTGCTGCCAGAGTCAGCCCGCAGAGCAAGAATCTGCGAAAGAACACCATTCGATCGGGCATGGTCATCGCCTCCACCATCTGACAAAAAAGGTCACACCAGGAAGCACCTCTTCACGCGGCAATCTCGTGGACAGAGAGCTTCCCTTGAGACCTGGTTTAGAAAATCTAGAGAATCATCTGTTCTGAGGACCGAGGTTTACTGTATAACAGATCAACCTGCCAGGGGAACCCTCTCCCTGAATATTCAATCATGGCCATGGGCGGCGAGCGCCGCAGTGCCTGATCCCCGCCGGCAATGGCCGGCAATATCTTCCTATTGACATTCGATAGGAGCGGGGATTATCCTCATATCGACACTCGATAGGAGGATGCTTGAGCGAGGAGAAAACCGAGCTGCTCCAAGGGACTCTCGACCTGCTGATCCTGAAGTCGGTCTCCCTCGGAACGAACCACGGCCTGGGCATCGCCCGGCGCCTCGAGCAGATCACCCACGGGACGTTCCAGGTGAAGCCCGGCTCGCTGTTTCCCGCGCTCCATCGCCTGGAAGAGCACGGCTTCCTGGCCGCGGAGTGGGGCGAATCGGAGACCAAGCGCCGGGCCAAGTTCTACCGGCTCACACCCGCGGGGCGGCGGCGGCTCGACTTCGAAAAGCAGAGTTGGGAGCGCGTCGTCGTCGCCATCACCCGCGCACTCGCGGCCACCTAGTGCCGAAGCGGTCAGCTTCCGCTCGCCAACTCCTTCGCCCGTTTCGCCTCGGGGCGCTCGCAAGACGAGCCGCAGAGGGCAAAGAGCTGCTGGTAGAGGCTGCGGGCACGGGCCTGCTCGCCTGCCAGCTCGGCGGCCCGGGCTGCGCCGGCAAGACCGTTGAATCGATTCGGCGCGTCTTCAAGGGAAGCCTCATAGGCGGCCAGGGCCTCCTTTGGCATCCCCAGCTCGAGGAGGAGATCGCCCAGCAGCTCTCGCGCCGGCAGGATCGCCCCCGGTGTGACCGGGTGCTTGCCGACTGCCTCCTCCTTCTCCGCCGCGGCGGTGAGCGATTTCACAGCCTCCTCTTTGCGGCCTTCGGCGAACGCGACCCAGCCGCCGGCGGCGAGACGCATCGCGTCGACCTGGCCCACCCAGTCGTAGGGGCCCGCGGGCGGCTGCTTGGCCAGGGTGGCCTGGAGAGCCTCCAACTCGGTCAGCGCCTTCCGGGCACGGTCCTTGTCGCCGATGCGGGCGGACCCCAGGGCATTGGCGAAGCTCGTGATCCCGCGCACGTAGGAGAAGCGGTCCCAGGGGAGATCGAGCGAGGAGGGCTTCAGCTCCGCCGCCGCCCGCCAGTCCCGCCGCTCCAGCGCGTAGCGCGCCGGCACCGCCGCCAAAGCAAAGCCGGCGGCGAAGTTCGGATCGTCGAACCGCGAGGTTTTCGCAACCTCTTCGAGCACCTCCCGAGCCTTGCGATCGTCACCGCGCTGGAGATAGGCGTACTCCAGGTAATCGAGTGCGTGGAGGTCGTCGAAAGCGGTCGCGCCGGGATGCGTGCGGACCACCAGCCGCTTCGCCGCCGCCGCGGAGTCGAGGTTGGAAGCGATCGACTCTTCCCACAGGCCAAGGCGGGTGAAGATGTGGGACGGCATGTGGAGGGCGTGCGGAGAAGAGGGCGCGACCTTGGCGTAGGCCCTGGCCGCCGGCAGCGCCAGGGACGCAAGCTCCGGGTAGTCGAAGGCATGGATGACGTAGTGGAGGATCCCCGGGTGCTCCGGATGCTCCGGCAGAAGGCGGTTCAGGATCTCCGCCGCCTGTTTCTGCTGGGCATACGCCGTGTCGGCCGAAGGCGCCGTGCCGAGGAGGGCCAGCGCGTGGAAGATGGCCGCCTCGTAATCCTTCGGGAACGCCGCGGCGAGCTTCTCCATCGCCGTCTTGTAGGCCGCCGCGCGGGTCCGGTGGTCGAGCTTGTCCGAGTCCTTGTAGAACGCACCGATGGCCGCGATGTAGCCCTGCTCCCGCTCGCTGCGGGCCCCCAGCCGGGTGGCCTCCTCGGCGGCGGCCCGTCCCGCCGCGAGCTCCGCGGGCGTGGGCGGCGCCCAGATCGGGTGGTACCAGGTCATGGCCACGCCCCACCGGGCCATGCCGCACGCCGGGTCCTTTTCCGCAACCGCGGCGAACGCCTCGCGGGCCGTTTCATAGCCGAAGGAGTGGAGGAGAGCCATGGCGCGGTCGAAGGCCGGCTGGACCTCGGGCTTGCAGGTGATGGGGAAATGAACGCGGCCCAGGGTTTCCCCTTCGGGGTGGTGGTGCTCGTGGGATTCCTGGGCAACCCCCGGCAACGCGGCCAGCCAGCAGGTGACGGCCAGGGCGATCAGTCCGTGCTGTTTCATGGCAACCTCCTCGACGGTTCTCCGGAGAACGGGCACGAAGATTCCGGCTCGCCGAGCCTATCAGCTCACCGTCTCACCGGGAGAGCACCCTGTATAGAGAAAGGGCCGACTCATTCATCCCGGCCCAGAAGGAGAAGACATGCGCAAAGTGACGCTCTTGATCCTGTCCCTGCTGACGCTTGCAGGAGCCATCGGCACCTCCCTACCTGCCGCGGAGGCCGTGGGGGGCAGCGGATCTCCCAACTGCCGATGGACCTGCAACTGCGCCGGCACCCCGGTTTGCACCTGTAATCCGGGCACGACCGGTTTCTGCGTCTATCCGCCGAACATTGGCTGTCCGCAGATCTACAACTGCTGAGCGGCGTCCCCGAAGGCCGGCTCCGGCCATCGTCCGCCGGAGCCGGTCAAGCTTGTTTCTCTGATTATTTCCCTGGTTATTGCCGAGATTATTGCCCGGCCTCCTTCACCGTATTCGACGCCGACCACACATAACTCGTGGTGCCTTGGGCAGGGCAGCTCTGGCCTTTCTGGCCGATCTGATAGTCCCCGCTGTAGATCGGGCACTGGCACTGGACGAGCTCGCCGTCTTGGGTCGGCGATGTGTGCCCCGGCCCGTAGGAACAAGGGGCGGTCATGCATCCCGCATATTTCCCCGCGTTGGACCCGGTGCACGGGATACTCCCGAGCTCATAGGGGCCGTCCTTGCCGGACATGGCGAAGCTGAAGGTCGAGATGAGGTCGGCTTTCGGCATCAGCGAGACCTCGGGATGGCTCGGACTCTGGGCCTTGACGTGCTTGCAGACGGGAGCCTGCGGGATGCCCTGGCACTCCGGCTTGTTGCCGCGCGGCCCGCAATTCACGATGTTCTGGCACCCCGAGCCGTCCTGCCCGCATTTGTTCACCGTCTCGAAATAAGCCCCACGGTTCAGGATCCCGTTGATGTCGACGAAATTCGGACCCGAGGTATAGGCCTGGCACGTGCAGCTCGCGGTGTCGCCCTTCTCGTTCGGCACACAAGGCAGGGGGTTGTTGCTGGAGCTCGTGCCCGTCGCCGTCAGCGGTCCAGAGAAGAAGCAGAGCGCGTACGTGTTGCCGTCGCAATACAACATATTGGGCGAGCTCACCGCGCCCCCGGGCTTGGTTGCGACGATGACGTCCGCCCTCGCGGGCCCGTACGGCGTGGTCCAGCAATCCGTGGGCTTGAATGGATGAGCTCTGCAGTCTTCCCCAGGACAGGGCGGCGGATTGGGACAAGGATTGCTGCTCTCCTGAGCCGGCGTCGTGGACGCGGAGGTCTCCGGAGCCGAGGCAGCCGGGGTCGGGGTCTCCTGCGCCGAGGTCTGCTGCTGGGGCTCGTGGTTGCCGCACGCCGTGAGGAGCGCGGCCCCAAGAAGCGCTCCCAGGATTGCCGATGCCTTCATCCTGTTTCTCATATCTCCTCCCTTGGACCTGCCTGTTTCTCGAGGACCTGATGGATACCTGCATCCTGGCGCCACAGCGGCTCCGGGACCTTCGCGTCAAGGATATGGTGGGACGGCGGATCGGATTATCGCACTCTTCGTGCAGGCCTACCCTTTGCGCGACACGGGAGACGCCTGCCCACTGGGGCTGGATCTCGCGTCTATACTTGGGGCAACCTATTTCCTCCAGGAGACATCGCAATGACGAGGCATGGCGAAGGTAGGCTCTTCTACTGGGGGACAAGCGAAGAGGTTCGGCTTGGCGACCGGGTCGTCATGAAACGCTTCTTGCGGAAACCGCTGCACGGGACGGTGACGTACATGCCCGGGGTGAGTCCGGTACATCCCGAGATGGAGGAGCCGGACTTCAGCCGGTGGGCCATCGCGTTTGACAACGGCAGCGTCTTGTCATGGCTCTACACACCGGACACGCTTCAACCGGAGAAGAGGATCACCCTGCTCGAGAGAGGATCCCCTGATTACAAAGGGCTCCAGCCTGACGAAGAGCTGGAGTAAACGGCCACCCGTCGCCGGGTGGCCGCTTCATCAAATGCCGAATCGGCTCAGCCGCAGGGGGCCGGGTCGCCTCCGCAATAGTTCTCGTCGCCCGGGTCCTCGTTGCAGCACTGCGACTCGCTGGGATAGCCGGTGCCGAAATTGTAGAAGATCGTGTCGTCGTCGTAGTCGCACTCGGTGTGGTTCGGGTAGCAGCCCGCGGGATTCGTTTCTTCGACCAGGTAGTACTCTTCGAAGTTGCAGTACCTCGCGCCGAGAATGTTCGAGCTGCCGGAGAAGCTCCGTGCGATCAGGGTCCTGTCCACCTCTACCCAGTCGCTGCAGGTGGGACACCCCGCCATGCAGTTTTCGTATTGGTCCCAGCAGCTTGCGCATTCCGACCCCCGCGGGTCGCACCAGCTGAGGCAGTCCTGGTAATAGAGGTCGCAATTATCCGAGCAGGCGCTCTTGGCGGCGATGTCCGCGATGCCCCGCGGCCGCGGTCCGGGTGTCGCTCGATCCGTCGCGTACTGCGCGTCGAACTTCGTGAGCGAGCTGTCGAAGACCGGTTTTCCACCCTGCAGGATGCGCAATTGAACACGGCCGGGGTTGCGTGCGTCCTGGTCCCTCAGAACGCCGAGCTGTCCGGCACCGTGGGCGAAGAGGTGGACCACCCGGGCGTCGGGGCTCGCAACCCGCTGTTCGGACATGATCACCTTTCCATCGAGGCGGAGCTCCGCTTCGATCCAGACCGGCCCTCCGGCCGTCCGAAGCGGAAACGCGAGCCCGCGGTTTTCGGCCGGCACGCGGCCGGCGGACTTCTGACGAGGTGCACGATCACGATCCAGTTCCCCCGCACCCGAGCGGCGTTGCACGTCCTGCGCGTAGGCAAGGTTCCCGACCGTCAGAAGGATCCCAGCCACAAGACACTTCGACCAATTTCCAAGCAGAGAAGACGACATTACGAATCTCCTTTCCCAGGGGTCCTCAGCGCGCCCCATCCTGGCAGCGGCATTGCTGCGCGTCTGCCCATAGATGCGCCAATCGCCGCTCCGATTCGTCAACGTCGGCGGAGCCACTTCTCTAATCGGGTGGAACCTACTGCGGGGCGTTCACCGCCCACACGAAATCCGGCTTCAAATCGCGCCGGCTGAGCTCGTGCGTCTGGAGTTGCTTCCCATGACCGGTGTTCAGAGTACCGAGGAGATAGCCGTGGCGGCACTTCGGGCAGCCGACGACGCTCACGGCGATGCGCACCGGCAGCTTCTCGATCTGCTTCCTCTGCGGCGCGTGCTCGGCGAGGAGAGCCCGGAAGCCGTGGAGGTCTCCGCCGTGGGCTTTGTCTCCGGCCGTCGCGAGGAGGGCAGTCCCACGCTGGAAAGCTTCCTCCTGGGTCGCCTGGTAGGTGGCCTGGGCCGCGATGTCCTTCTTGCGGATCTTCTCGGCCTTGACGCTCGCCGGCAGGAGACCAGCGTTCCGGGACTTCATGTAGGTGCGGCACGAGTCGCAATAGGGGAGCGCCTTCATCACCAGGGGGGCGATGAGACTGCCGGCGCAGAATCCCGCGATCTCCAGGAGGCGGAACGCGTAGCCCCAGAGCCCCAGCGGCTCGCCGGCCGAGCCGTCGTCCTTCTGCCAGGCAAACGAGCGGGCGGCGAAGTCGAAGTAGGTGAGAAAGCCGACCGGCGTACCGTCCTCGTACTGCAGGCCGAGGCCGCTGAACTCGATGTACTGGCCGACGAAATAGGCGCCGACCTGGAGCACGAGGACCGTCCACAGCAGCGACTTAGTGATCTTCTCCCCGGTGACCCAGGAGCCGATCCCGTAGCCGCTCGACGCGACCAGACCGACCAGCAGGGCTCCGATGGGCAGGATGTAGTTCGCGTACCAACCCATCACGTGGAAGTCTTCTGTGAAGTGGTCCAGCGCCCAGACGGCCAGCAGAGCGAGGGCCGTCGTGGCCAAGCCGCTCAGGATGACCACCAGCCGGCGGTCCTGCACCGGCTCGATCGGGCGAGCCATCGGGTCCATAAAAGCCTCCTTATGGGCCGCGCTGGAGACAGCAGCTCCCCAGGAGCGGAGCCGGTCGGCGCGGCCGGGTCGTGAATTACAACTGGGTTGTTGACCCCAAGGGTAGCACGGCGGCGACATGGACGACGATCCCTGTTCAGGACGCCGACTGAGCGCTCCTTCCCCGAGGGCTCGTCTATACTTGAGGACCTGTTCCCCTTGGAAGATCACAATGACGAGCCATGGCGAAGACAGGCTCTTCTACTTCGGGACGAGCGAAGAGGTTCGGCTCGGCGACCGGATCGCCATGAAACGGCTCTTGCGGAAGCCGGTGCACGGGACGGTGGTGTACATGCCCGGGGTGAGCCCGGTACATCCTGAGATGGAGTGGCCGGAGTTCAGCCGGTGGGCCATCGAGTTCGAGGACGGCACCCTCTTGGCCTGGCCCTACACACCGGACACGCTTCAACCGGATAAGAGGATCACCCTGCTCGAGAGAGGGTCCCCTGATTACAAAGGGCTCCAGCCTGACGAGGAACTGGGGTAAATGAGGTTGGCTGAACCTGGAGACTTCCTCTCTCCAGGGCTTGGCGCCAGGGCTCGTCTATAAAAAGCGCCGCCAAGTCTTCTGTGCAAATTCTATTATTCGATTGGAACATACTCCGGCTTGGCCTCAGATCTGGTAATTCTGCCGATTTCATCTGCGTACCGAGCCGATTCGGGGCCCAAACGGGCCCCTTCCGGGGTTCGGCGTACGAGGCGCTTCTACATTCGGGTGGAACCTATTCCCCGAAGTCTACGCGGCCTCAGATCTGGTCATCCCGCCGATTGCAGCACGAACCTATTCCCCCGGGGTGCGGCGGGGCACATCGCCGTCCTAATCCTCCCCATCCTCCTCCTCTTCCTCCACCTCGTCCGCGATCTCCACTAGCACCTGCTCGTTGACGGTCCGCGCGATGTCCCCGAAGACCCGGCCGAGGGCGCGCCGGAGACTCCTCTCCATCCTCTCCTCGGCGGCCTCCTCGTCCGACATCTTGCGGATGCGGAAGGTACCGGTCGGCACCTTGCCTCCGACCCGTTGCCACAGCTCCCAGGCAGCCTGGCTCGGAGGATCCTTGAGATGGGGATAGACGAACGCGAGGATCTCCTCCGGAGCCATCTTCAAGGCGTACGCGATGTCGACGACGTGGTCCACCTTGAGCTCGATGGCACCCGAGAAGACCCGGCTCAGGTATCCCTGGCTGTAGCCGAGCTTCTTCTCGATGTCCCGGACGCTGTACTCCAGGACCTTGATGGCGGTCCTCAGCGTGTCCGCGACGTGCTTGACCTCGGGACGCATGGGGGTCTTCGTTTCAGCCATATTTCCCCTATTGCAACCGCGGCACCCGCGAAAAACCGGGAGGGCCGTACCGCCGGCCCTCCCGGGAAAACCTGCTCGTCCGCCTCTACCCGGCCGGCTCAGGGCTGTCCGCTGCCGTCACCGGTTCCGCCGGAGCGGGCTGCGGGGTCGCCTTCTTCTCCGCCGTCTTGCGGACCCGCTTGCGCGGCGGGACGCCGAAGCCGAGGAGGTTCTCGTTCTTGAACCCGAGCTTGCCCCGAAGCAGCGCGGCGACCCGGCTCCGCATGTCGTTACTCTCGCGCTGAGCCTCCTGACGCAGCCTCGTGATCTCGCGCAGGCGGCCGGTCAGGACCTCCTGCTCATTCCCCAGCGACTTCGCCCTGACGATGAGGGTGTCGAGGGCATCGGACTCCTCCTTCAGGAGAGGCATCTCCGTGAGGAGCGGCTTCAGGTTCGAACTCAACAGCTCACAATCTCCGACGATCTTCTGAAACGTGATTCCAGGCATGGTCGTTCTCCTTTTTTGGTTTGATCCAGCGTTTTCTCGTAAGGGTCATCCCGGACCCAGTGGACGTTCTCTACAGCGGCCCTGCTCCTTTCTTCCCTTCCCTGGACGCATTCCTCCTTTCTCCGGGCTCCGTCGCCCGGACAGCTCGCCAGTCGCATACATGTGCATCAAATTTGCTCCTCGCCAGGAAGGACTGCTTTGTAGCGGGGCAGATGCTAGACTGGAGCTGCGTCATTGTCAATAGACCTGACGCATATGGGTCAATCATCTCTTTGTGACCGGCCGTCTCACCTATTGTCGAAGCAATTACGGTCGCGAAGGTGCTGACACCGCCTTTCGGGCCAAAGATCCCAGGACTCGAAGAATGCGTATCCAATCCGCAGGCCCGGGAACGTTAAGGTTCGGCGCGCGAGGCGCTTCCATATTCCTTCTATATTCGGGTGGAACCTATTCCGATCCGCGTGCGGCGAGCCGATCCGTGGCGAGATCGGCGGTCTCCACAGCCTCGTCGAGGCTGGAGAAGCCGGGGACCAAGCCCCCTGTCGCCTCCGACACAGGCAGGCGTAGCCGCCGCCGTCGCGGCACCGGCGCAGGCCTCTCGATAGGCTCCCGATTCGCCTGCTCCACAAGCTTCGTCAAGCTGATTCCTTGAGCCGCTGCCTGGGTTGCAGAGCATTCTGCGGCGGCGCCTGTTGCTGCAACTCTTCACGGACGACCTGCCGAACGATCTCAAGGAGGGTACGCTGCCGCAGATACTCGGTCAGCGCGTCGTTGATCAAGGTCTGGTAGTTGCCGCCTCCTGCCCGATCAGCAAGCTGGCGGAAGGCTTCGATGACGGAGTTGTCCAGCCGGATGGAGATCTTGGTTTTACCGGGCTCGGCCTTCACCACAGGCCCTTGCTTTGCCTGCGAAAAATCGATGTCCCGATAGGGTTCAGCGGCGACTTTTCTCATACTCCAACCTCTGCCGGCGGTTGGCCTTCCAGGCCGAGATGACCCGAAGGATGTCCGGCTCGCGATAGGTGTAGACCACCGACCAGGAGGTTGCCTGTGTGATGCCGAGAGTCACGAGGCGCTGCTCCCCCGAGGCGAGCGGGTCTTCCCGCGTCAGAGCGAAGTCATCAGAGAGAACGGTCGAGGCCTCGGCAAAGCTGCCTCCATGCGTCTCAAGATTTGCTGCCGCCTTGGCAGGGTCCCACTCGAATCGCACTCGGCTAGTGTATGGACAATTGTCCTCCAAGTCCAGACACAGAGGCTGGTGCCGATTCCCGGCCCGGGAATCGAGCCACCCGAACCTTGGAGCCGCACCTTGAGATCCCTCTCTCCGGAATGGCAAGAGAACTGGCGCCTGTCCAGATAGCTTGACAGGAAGAAAATCCAGACAGGTCAGGCCCTTACGAGCGTTCCCCTCTCCAGAGCGCCAGATCACTTGACACACATAGCCACTCCCACATGTAGACTATGGACACGAACTCTCCTGCTTTCAGTGGTTTAGCTCCCCTCTGCAGGTTTGGCGAGGCGCTTGCTCCAGCGTGGCCCCGCCATGGCCAGACCTCTTCGCTTCATCCAAGAAGGCGGCGCGCTCGTGGAGGTCACCACCCGGACCCTCCAGAGTCGCCTGCTCCTCCCTCCCAAACCCCTGCTCAACCGCATCATCATCGGCGCGCTCGCCCGCGCCAGCCACCGCTACGGAGCCCGGGTCGTGGCCATGGCATTTCTTGGGAATCATTATCATTTATTGCTACGGAGCGATGATTCTCGCCAACTGGCGCGCTTCATGAACCTCTTCAACTCCAAGCTCGCCCGCGAGATCGGCCGCCTGACCGGCTGGCGGCAGAAGGTCTGGTCCCGCCGGTATCAGGCCATCGTAATCAGCCAGGAAGAGGAAGCCCAAGTGGACCGCCTGACCTACGTGCTCTCGAACGGCGTCAAGGAGGGACTGGTCGAAAAGGTGCTGGATTGGCCGGGCGTGCACGCCGCTCCGGCCTTGCTTTCAGGGCTCCCGCTCGAGGGAGTCTGGTACGACCGGACGAAGGAGTACCTGGTTAAGATCAAGGGGAAGAAGACCGATCCCGACCGCTTCGCCGAGTCTGAGACACTTACCCTGGCGCCCCTACCCTGCTGGAGCCATCTGCCGCCAGAGGCGTACCGGGCTCGTATCGCGAAGCTCATTGACCAGATCGAAGCCGACGCCGCGGCCCAGCGAGAGGCCTCTGGCCGCAAGCCCCTCGGAGCTGAGGCCATCCTGAGGCAGGACCCGAGGACCGAGCCGAACCGGACCAAGAAGTCGCCCGCCCCTCGCTTCCACGCCGTCCGCAAGTGGGTCCGCGAAGAGCTCTACCAGACCTACACCCTCTTCGTGCAGGCCTATCGCGAGGCCGCCGAGTTGTTGAGGATGGGCCATCGCAACGCCGTTTTCCCAAGAGGGTGCTTCCCGCCACCCTTGCCTTTCGTGGGATAGGACCGCAGTACCTCTCAGCCGCCTGTTGGTTCAGCCCCTCAGACGCCTTGACGTGGAAGACATCTGCCCACTGCGGCTGAATCTCGCCCACAGCCTGCTCTCTCGGGCCTCTCCACGGCGCGCTCAAGAGGTCTACGCGGCTCCAGAGCCGGTCATCCCGCCGGTTTCGCCTGTACCGCGCCGATTTGGGGCCTCAAACGGCCCCTTCCTGGGTTCGGCGTGCGGGGCGCTTCTACATTCGGGTGGAACCTATTCTATTCTCCGCCCGCGGCGTGCGGGGCGCTTCTACATTCGGGTGGAACCTATTCTCTCGAGTTCAGCGCGCGAAGCACTTCTATAATCGGGTGGAACCTATTCTCCTCCGGAGTTGTTGAGGATGGGCAATCGCAACGCTGCATTCCCAAGAGGATGCTTCCCGCCGCCCTTGCCTTTCGTGGGATAGATCCGCAGTACCTCTCAGACGCCCCTTGAGCCCCTCCGACGCCTTCGCGACGCGGGAGACGCCTGCCCACTGCGGCTGAATCTCGTCTACAGCCTGCTCTCTGGGCCTCTCCAGAGTGCGCCAAAGGGGTCTACGCGGCCTCAGAATTGGTCATCCCGCCGATTTCAGCTGCGTACCGCGCCGATTCAAGGCCCCAAACGGCCCCTTCCTGGGTTTGGTGCGCGAGGCGCCTCTACAATCGGGTGGAACCTATTCCCCCCTGGTGGGGGCATTCCGACGGGGCTCGACGCCGAGGGTTCTCTACAATCGGGTGGAACCTATTCCGAACCTATTCCCCCGGGGGCCCCTTCCCGGGTTCGGCGCGCGAGGCGCCTCTATAATCGGGTGGAACCTATTCTCTGGTGAAGGTCAAGGGGAAGAAGACCGATCCCGACCGCTTCGCCGACTCTGAGACACTCACCCTGGCGCCCCTGCCTTGCTGGAGCCATCTGTCACCAGAGGCCTACCGAACCCGCATCGCAAAACTCATTGATCTGATCGAAGCCGACGCCGCGGTCCAGCGAGAGGCCACTGGCCGCAAGCCCCTCGGAGCCGAGGCCATCCTGCGGCAGGATCCGAGGACCGAGCCGAACCGCACCAAGAAGTCGCCAGCCCCTCGTTTCCACGCCGTCCGGAAATGGGTCCGCAAAGAGCTCTACCAGACCTACACCCTCTTCGTACAGGCCTACCGCGAGGCCGCCGAGTTGTTGAGGATGGGAAATCGCAACGCTGTGTTCCCGAGAGGGTGCTTCCCGCCGCCCTTGCCCTTCGTGGGATAGATCCGCAGAACCTCTCAGCCGCCGTTGAGCCCCTCAGACGCCTCCGAGATGTGGGAGACGCCTACCCACCGCGGCTGAACCTCGCCATCGCCTGCTCTCTCGGACCTCTCCAGGGCGCGTCAAAGAGGTCTACGCGGCCTCAGAGCTGGTCATCCCGCCCAATTCGCCTGTGCACCGAGCCGACCGCGGGCCAAGAACGGTCCCGTCCTGAGGTTCGGCGCGCGAGGCGCTTCTACATTCGGGTGGAACCTATTCTCTGCGGAACCTATTCCTCGTGCACATATTCGGGTGGAAACCTATTCTGCCTTGTCCGGAAGTCTGGAATGCAGTCCGGCCCATCTTACACAGTCAGCGGCTGAGGCTGGTTGGCTCTCTGGTAAGTCGTTGAATAATTGTGACTTCCGTCTTCCTGCTAGGCAGGCATACGAGTTGCTCTCTACCCGAATTGCCGAAAGGGGGTGGTTGCCATGACAAGCTTCAAGCGTTTGAGAGCGTGGTTGGCCCGCAGTTGCCCGCCCCGCCGTTTCCACTACTCGGGCAACGGAGTCTGGGCGCTCGATGCCGACGAGGATAACGAAAGCGACTAACTGATGGCCGAGGGTAGCCTTGCGGGGGAGGCTGCCCGTCGGCCGTTGTCCATGGCCACCTGTGTTTGAGGAGCGCGACCGATGGGCAAGTCCCATGAGCCTGAACTGATTCTATTGAGCGATCTCCATCTGGGGGCGGAGCGGGGCCAGGGCCTCTTCCGAGCCGATTCCGAACTGGCCGCCTTTCTCCAGTGGATCGCGGAGGAAACCGGCCCCGCCCGGGTGGTGATTGCAGGAGACTTTCTCGACTTTCTGGTACCCCTGGAAGGCGAGGAGACGGTCCCCGCATTCGACCTGCCTGGGGCAGCAGCACGAGCCGTGGCAATCGTGGAGAACCACCCGGAGGTCTTCGACGCTCTGGCGCGCCTAGCGCGCTCTCCTCGGCACGAACTGTGGATTCTGAATGGCAATCATGACCCAGAGTTGCTTTTTCCTGATGTCCGGGAGGTTCTCGATCACCGGATCGGAGTTGGGTCTCCTGTCTCCTCGGTTCGCTGGCGGACGGAGGGCCAAGCCGTCGGTTTCCAGGTGGGGCCGGCGCGGGTGCTGGTCGCCCACGGGGACTGCTTCGACGATTGGAACCGGATCGAGCATGGCCACCTGCGAACCGCTGTCAATCGTTTGAGCTACGGCTTTTCTAATCCGGACGAGCACGGGTATGAGCCGCCTTTGGGAACTCGCCTGGTGGTGGAGCACGTGCTGCGCTTGCGTTCCCGCTATCCTTGGGTCGATGCCCTGAAGCCGGAACGAGAGGCGGTCTTTCCCATTCTGTATCAGTTCTTGAGCTTTGACGAGAAAAAGGCCTTTCGCGGGGCAATCTGGGGTGCTTTGCGGTCAGTGCTGGAATCGTTCTGGGGCAGGTTGGTAAGGAAATCCTCGTCGGCGCGGCTGTTGCGCGGGACCGAGGACGGCTCCCCGAAAGCTCGGCTACAATTCTGGCTTCAAGAGGAAGAGACACTGGTCCGTTCCTCCGAAGATCCCGGCAAGGACCTTATTCCGCGGCTACGGCGCGCCGCCGCCGAAGACGGATTTTTTGATCTCTCCGCACTGGATTCCTGCGCTCGGTGGGTGCCTTTATTTCTTGGGCACGGCGCGGACCTGGTGGTGTTGGGCCACACCCATGCCGCGAAAGCCTTGCCCATGGAGAAAGGGCTCTATCTCAACTCCGGCACCTGGGGGCGGCTCCTGACTCTACCAGAGAGCTCTGCTCCTGATAAAGAGTGGCAGAGATTCATTGCGGATCTTCGCGCGGGGCGTGACTTGGGAGAAGCCCGGCCGGCGTGGGTGCATGTGGAACGAGAGGCTCGGGGGACTCGGGCTTCCCTGATGGGCTGGAAAGACGGCGTTGTCGAGAGGCAGGCATCCTTCCAATTCGAAGTGGAAGATCGCCTCTGGCAGAGGGAGACATAAGCATGGTCAATATGATTCTTGATTACATTGCCAGCTACGTCGCCTGGAGTGCTCTGAAGGTGACGACGATCACTTTTGTGACCGCAATCGTGGCAATCGTGATTGCAGGTGTCCTGCTCATCCTGCGCAAAGAGGTTTTGAAGGATGAGGATTGGGTGCTCTACCTTGGCGCAGCCTTTCTGGTACTCGGCGCCCAGTATACGCTACGGACAGTCGCTTTCTGGGTAAAGATCAGAGAAAGCGGAGGTTACTGGAAGATATTTGAAACGATAGCGCAAGCGATCTTCTCCAACCTCAATAGCCTGTTATTCCTGTGTGCAGCGCTGGCGCTCCTCTATCGACTTCCGCATCGATGGTGGCAAACCCGTTGGATCTGGCTTCTAACCCCGTTTGCGGCTAGTGGTGTCTTGGAAGCAATCCTTGCCTCTCCCTGGGATCGCTTTTGGGAAGCGTTCTTGTCGAGCCTCTGCCTGGCCAGTGTCAGTTGGGCGATGTACGTCAGCTCGGGTTCACGGCAGAAGAAAGGATGGGCCTTCGTCAACCTTGTGGGGGGCTTCCTTTACGCCTGCTTGCACATTCTCTACGCCAGAGTTCCAGCCCTCAGCACCTGGTCGCCTCTGGCGGATCGTGTCAACCAGAAAATGAACGCTCTCTGGCCGACGGATTCCTCTCCACGTACAGTCGTGGATGCCTTGGATGCCGGTGTTTTTGGTATTGCATTCATCTTGAAGGTGACTCTCTTCATTGGGGCCTTGTTGGTCATCATGCGGTGCCTCTCCGCCTTCTCCCTTGCCGTGGTCGAGGAAGTCTTGGAGCCGGTCAAGAAGAGGAGAGAAGCGTTTCTCGTCAGTCATGGGATTCTCCGCGCCATAGCTGAAAGCATCGGTGCTGATCTCGTCGCTCTCTGCATTCGACTACCTGGCGAGAGGAATGACCAAGTGCTGATCTTCAGGTGGTTACGGGATCTAGCTCTGAAACCCGACTTTCAACCACTGGCTTCGTACCCCCGTCCCAAGCCGGAAGAGTCCACAATAGGAAAAGTTCTAGCCCAAGGTGAGTTTGTTCATAGCCTGGACAGGAAGACAGACTCCGAATTTTCCGGCGGGAGAGGCTACTGGGAATACATACCGAACATGCGTTCTCTCGTAAATTTCCCTCTTCGGTTCCATGGTGCCGTGGTTGGCTGCCTAAACTTTGAATGGAGAAAGCCTGGAGCATTCACAGCTACTGATGTGAAGCGTATCCGCCAAGCAACGGAGTTCTTGACTCCCGTCATCCAGGGCGAGCGCTGGTTGTGGGCACGGAACCAATTACGAACACGATTCAGACGAGATAAGTTGAAGCGCGCTCCCGCTGACGGCCCGCCTCTCGAGAAGTTCGCTGAGGAGATTCATGATGTCCTCTCGCCCAAAAGCACGCTGGTTCTGTTTAACTTTGGATTTCGTTGGGAGGGCGCTGCTTGCGGCCTCGATGGCTTCCCTTCTGACCTGCATCAAGAACCTACTCCCGAGAAGGCCGAGGAAAAGTTCCGAGCGCTCCTTGACCCGGACGACGACCTGATCGTCGAAACGCCTCTTCTTTTGGAGCAGAGAGTCATTGGAAAGATCATCTTGGTGATTGACAAGTACTCGGATCCCTTAGGTCGTCCCTCGCTCACAGAAGATGAGAGGCAACTTCAAGTGATCGCATCCTTGGTAAGGGACTCCATTTTCGATCAATATCGAGCGCAGCTCAGCCGTGCCAAGAATCACCTCTACCAAAGACTCGGCTCTCTGGACCTCGTTTCCTATAACGAGTGGTGGGATGCGATCCAAGAGGCTGTCCGAGAAGCGGGTCTTCTCTGGGCCTGGTTCGACCCAGATAAGCTGCCCGGCTCACGCGAGTGGCTTGTAGAGGATCGAAGGAGGATCGACGTTTCTCAGGCAGGTTCGGCGCCGTCGCGGGTCGGACACTATCAAGTTTTTGACCATCATGAGCCCAATGGACCTGTAGAGAGAGTCCTTGTGTTGCCCCTGAAAGTTTCACAGCTTGAGCTCTACTTGGGCATTGCTCGACCGGTATTTCCTTCGAAGCTACGCGAGGAGCTTCCGTGGGCTGGATTCCTGGAGCAATTCGCGGAGGCTGCCGATCTGGCCTTAGTCCGCATGCGCGCAATCGAGTTGGAAACCGAAGCCCTGCAGTTCGAGATGAACGATCTGCTGGTGCATGAACTCAGAAGCCCGGCAGAGGAGTTCGCATTGGGTGTTGAGTGGATTCGCGAAGCTTTTCTTCAGAATGGGAGCATCGCCGATTCTGAAGAGAAATTGGAGACCCTCCAAGCCTTGGAGAACTCGGCCAAGCAGTTTCTGGAGCTTGCCAGCTCTGTCCTTAAGCCCTTTCCATTGGATGGGCGGAGCTCTGTGCCTCTGGCCGAGGTTGTGGAAAAGGTGAGCCAATTCTACGAAGGGCGCCTCGCTACTCGTTCCATCGAGCTGACCTGGAGGGTAGAAACCGAATGGAAGGTCGAGGTGCCATTTGATGTGGCGTATCTGGTGCTCATGAGCTTGGTGCGGAACTCCAGAGATGCAATTCTTGGGAAAGAAGAATGCCTATCTGGGATGAAAGGGATGATTACTGTTCAGGTAGAGGCTTTGGATCGAGAAGTCGTTTGTCATGTCGACGATAACGGCTGTGGAATTACTGAGGAAAACCGGAAGAGAATCTTCACGCTTGGGTTCTCGACCAAACGGAGAGGCAGCGGCCGGGGACTTCCCCTCGCGCGGCGAGCGCTGGTGCGATATGGCGGCAGCCTGGACCTTTGTCTCCAACCACCAACGGGCGTGTCCACACGGATGACCGTAATCTTCCCAAGGAGCATCTCATGAAGCGCAAGTCAGTCCTAGTTGTAGAGAATCGTCCCGCCTTGCGGGGCATTTTGAAAGGCGGTCTTGAGAAGCGAGGCTTTTCTGTTGCTAGTGCAGCCAATGAGGAGAAGGCACGAGAAAGAAGTGAGAATCTGGGTAGCGATCTAGACGTTGTGTTGCTCGATGTCGAGTTAGACGCGGGGGAGAATGGGCTCCATTTTGGTATGTGGCTCAAAGAGGAATGGGAGCGTCAAGGTAGATGGCTTCCCGAGTTTCTAGTGTTTAGCGCTCACGAAAAGCCGGATTATTATCAGACGGCAATCCAACTCGGTGCGGCGGCCTACCTGCTGAAGGGGGAGTTGGGTGGAGACCCGGGTGATCCGATTCCCGATCCCAACAAGCCGGTACGAATTGACCGTATAGCACATCACGTGAGAGCGCTTGCGTTGCGTAGGGCCTTGCGGAGTGACCGACCCAATGGAGCGCAGGATATTCGAGAGGTCGCCCGCAAAAGTCGAAGTCTGGAGACTGCCCTGGAAAGATTCTGCCGCGACCTGCTGAAGCCGGAATTGGAAGCAACCTTGGGCGGTCACTTCATCATGCTTTTTGCAAGCGAACCTCGAGGTATCGTTTGCTTTGCGGGCAGCCGGATTGAGGTGGACTCATCTGAACTTTTCGAACGGATTCAAAAGGCGGTCCATGGCAGGCTGGGCGAAGTGGAACCCATGGTTCTCGATGCTGGAGATGGTTCCTGGATGAGGGATTTTCCCTCCGGGGAACACGTGTCGGCGGGCAGGACACTCAACCGGCTCCATGGTGCCGCCTTCATTCCATTAGGGGCGGCACGGGGCGGATCTCTGACCTTAGGGCTGGTGCCGGACGCTTGCGATACCGAAATTTCTACAGCTGAGCTGGCCCGTATCTTGGGCCAATACCTAACTCGGGCAATCGCGGTTCACTGGGTGGAACTCACCGGGATATGGGCCGCGATTGACAAGGAGCGGCGAGATCAGTTGAAGGCGACCAGCAACTTTTGTCTTTACCAGGGACAAGAACTCGAGGTGTTGCTTCAAGAAGCCGAGGAAGAGGGAAAGGAGCGGGATAGAAAAGTACCGCCGCTGAGAAAGCTCCACGCGGTTGCCCAGGAATTGCGAAGCGCCGGCGAAATGCTGGCGCAGGTTGAGTTCCTGGCAGACAGGGAGAAGCCGGACGCGGGCTGCCAAAGGATCGCAATGGAGGAGCTGTTGCCCCACCGTTGGTCTTCTGGTCTTTCAGGCCATCTCCATTTGCCAGATACTACCTTACGAGTCGAGGGGCGGTGCTTGGCGGAAGTCCCGAAGGCCGAGGTAGAAAGGTCGGTCTCGCAGGTTCTCTTTTGGCTGGGGCGTCGGCTCAAGCGGTTGCCGCGGAGAGAAGAGACTCCCCAAGCTATCTGCTGCTACCTGGACCAGAAGGGCGATCAAGCCAGGATCCGCTTCGATGAGCACACGAGCCGGCGGATGCCGAAGCGAATGAGAGACCTTCTTTTTGCTCCTTTCAACTCTCTACCTCTTCAGGAACCGGGTGAACTGATTGCTGACGAGACCCTAAAGGGACACCGCCTGGGTCTTTACCTTGCGAAGGTCCTAGCAGAGACGGTGGGAGGCTCCCTGGAGGAGGACTCCGACGCGATTCCTGGCGACTTCGGTCACCGTTTCATTCTAGAGCTTCCGGCAGCACATTGAGTGTGAGGCTGAGACCATGCCGCACGTCATCGTCCAGGCAGAAGGGGACGTCGAGCCTCTTGCCTCTTGGTGGCTCGAGGAAGCGCCCAAGGCCCAAGAGGAGCAGTGGGATGAGCTTTGTCTGAGACTGATCCAGGAGGCGAGGAGCGAACGAGTGGGGCAGGACAGCGCCACTCCCCCCTTTAACGTCTTTCTCCTATTTCACGAAGAGGAGTTCCCGGACGAACTCCAGCAGTCAGCCCTCGTCAGTCTCCTGGAACGCGCGCGCAGGCGGGTCTGGGGAGCCCAGTTGTTCTTCGTGGTCCCCCCTCTAAAGATCTCAACCGATCTAGACCCGATCATGGAGAGTCTTGGTGATTGGATGAATGAGTTGCTGAAGGAGAGGTTCGCCGATGT
Organism: uncultured Acidobacteriota bacterium; assembly: GCA_963832495.1. Lineage (GTDB taxonomy): Bacteria > Acidobacteriota > Thermoanaerobaculia > Multivoradales > UBA5704 > DATARR01. The sequence continues at coordinate 1,542,486 of CAWHUF010000011.1, forward strand.
GCTACAAATTCGACAAAGCTATACCTCCGAGAATCATGAGCCTCTGCACAGATCTCTGAGGAAGGCCGCCAGACAAGCAAAAGAACGGCAGCAGGTGCTGCACGATATTGTCGATCACCGGGAGTGGCACTGCGTTTTCCTTACCGAGCATTACGACGGCAGGGATCTAGTCAAAAAGCTTCTCCATCCCCTGGTGATCGCCGCCCCTGGAGAAAGAGGTGATTCCAACCTGGTGCTCGTAGCGACCGGTGAGATGCTTTCCGCTGAGAGATTGAAGTCCTGTACGGGAGATCTACTCCACCGGAGTTGCCTGATCGCAACGGTCGATCAGAATCCCTCCGAGGTTTTATCGGATTTCTGCCAAGCGCAGGACCTCGCTCCTCCGCTGGTTTTTCATGGTGAGATCGAGCTGTGGTATTTCCTCCTTCGGCTTAATGAACTCCGCAAATGGAGCTCCACCTCTTTCCAGGTTCCCGAATCGATCCAAGGCGTTCAAGCTCTGTCTTCGCCGAGGCTGCAGCCTGCCCATCAGTTCCCGTCCTTGCTATTCACCAGCGCCTTCGGCTCTGACCAGGACGAGGTCGGTCAGTGGCTGGCAGCAGCTGAAGAGGTCGGCAGGCTTCTGTGCAAAGTGCCCCACGCTCTGGAGAGCCGGATCGAGTTGGCGGTTCAGCCCGAGAGGGTGATCCGAGCGTTGAAAGGCAAACCCAATGTGTGGATCCATATGGGGCACGGTTCGGCGAGTTCTGGCCTTCACATTCCGGGGAGGACCGTTACACAGGAGCAATGGGTTGACTGCTGCAGTCAATGCGACCTGCGGCTAGCCCTCTTTCTGACATGCGATTCCCATGAGATCGCCCGGCTCTTCGCCAAGTCCGGTGCCGGTGTCGCCATCGGTTTCGAAGGGAAGGTGGAGTCAGAAAAGACTTGGCACCTCGCGGAGGAAGTGCTCGGGGCCATGTTCAGTCGGGGGACGAGCAGGCAGGTCATTCTCGAAGGCTTTGACGCGGGCGCGGTGAGATTCCGAGGAGTTCAGACTCTCGACGCCAAGCCCCGAGCGTATTATCCACGGGGAAGAAGATGAAGATGCTCATCACTGCGCCCCCCTCCCTCGACATCGCAGCCATGGCGCGGGAGCTTGCCCGCTGTGGGCTCGAAGCCGAGGTTCTGCCGCTTTGCGCCGGCGTGCCGCTGCGTCTCCCGAGAGAGATCGGCCGGGCAGTTCTGGTACTCCCTGGGCTCGAGGTGGTGGAGCTTGGCGAAGAGGTGTCCCGCTTGCGCGAAGCTCTAGGCTCCGAGATTCCAATGCTGGTGTGCTGCCCCCAACTAACCCCGATCGACCGCCGGGCGGTTCTCGAATGCGGCGCCTCCGCCCTTGTGGCCCCTCGAAGCTGGGACGGGCAGGCCGTGGCCGAGCGGGTGCTAGGGGAACTCATTCTGACTGGCGATGTGACGCCGTTTCGTTATGGTGATATGTGGGGCGGCACCGCTGTGTTGCAGGAGCTCTCATCGACAGATCGAGACGGTGGCTCCTCTTCATGAAACAGTCCTGATCCTAGGGGAGACAGGAACGGGCAAGGAACGGGTGGCACAGGAGATCCATCGCCGGAGCAGGCGGCCCGGCGACCTGATGGCGGTCAACAGCGCAGAGTTCACTGCCGAACTGCTCGCCAGCGAGCTGTTCGGTCACGAGCGCGGTGCCTTTTCGGGAGCCGAACGACAGCGTACGGGTCTGCTCGTCGCCGCGGGGGAAGGAACCTTCTTTCTCGATGAGATCGGGGATTTGACTCCGGCGGCCCAGGCGAAGCTCTTGCGGGTCCTCGAAGAGCGCAAGGTTCGGCCGGTGGGGGGCAATCGCTGGGAACCGATGCGAGCCCGCCTCGTACTAGCTACCCGACGGGACCTGGAGACGGCCTCGGAGGACCAGTTCCGGCGCGATCTCTACGAACGGCTGCGCGGCTTTACCCTTCGCCTGCCCTCCCTACGCGAGCGGCGGGCCGACCTGCCTCTGCTGGTACAGAGCTTCCTCGACGAATACAACCGAGAGTACCCAGGGACTCGGAAAGTCCCCATAGGCGTGCTCGACTCTCTATTCCGCTACACCTGGCCGGGCAACGTTCGAGAACTCCGCTTGGCCGTGCGGCAGGCTGCCGCCTACGCCTCCGGCTCTGACGGGATGATCAGTGCCCTCCATCTCCTCGAAGCGACCCAACGCCAAGCTCCCCAGGTCGAGCCGGAACATAGTGTGCGGTTCGATCCTGCCCGCGAGACTTGGCGCCAAGTTAATGATCGAGTGCGAGCACGTTATTTTCGCGCAGTTCTGGCAGAAACGGATGGCAACAAAGAAATGGCTGCCGAGCGCGCGGGGATCAGCCGCTCTCAGCTTTACGAAATTTTAAAAAACTTAGGCGAACGGTAGCTGGATTACGATGCGGCTGGCACTCCTGTAGCAGTTCTCTTGGGATGGACGGGGATGGTCCCCTTGTGGGACATCCACACTTGATAGCCAAAGCCTTTGAGTGTCGCGAAGACCTGATCGAGGAGCGGCTCGATCCCATAGACCGCCGAGGAGACCATCACGGTCAAGCGATCCGGCCGCCTCATGGCAGAAGGCACCCAGCCGCTCCGGAGAGAGCTATCCGGAAGAATCCGGAAGAGACCGGAAGGAAAGGGAAGCATCCGGAAGCGAGACCGGCTCCGGAAGGAGAGCCTTGAATCCGGAAGAATGCGGAACTAAACGGAACCTTCCGGAAAGATCCGGAACCAGATTGCGGGAGGGAGGACACTCCCTTATGCTACATCAATTCCCAGTTGAGAAGAAAAAGGGGACCAGGTAGGAAGTTTTGGTGCAGCCAGGAGGAGTCGAACCCCCAACCTACAGATCCGTAGTCTGTGACAAGGGGGGTTCATAGTGTCTCACCCTGTATCCGTAACCCGTTGAAGTTGTAGACAGTTAGCGGCATTGCCTGTATCATACGGCATCATGCCGCCACACGCAAGCGCACGCTCCAGTGGTCCACCAGTGGTCCACGAATGCTTTGCGAGGGCTGAGGCGCACCCGTCAAACCGGAGGCCCCAACCATGAGGCGTTCAACTGCTTCCCTCACCGACCTTCAGATCCGCGCCGAGATCAAAGAGAAACCAGCGGGCACCCGCTTCGAGATCATGGACGGTGCCGTATCCGGGCTCGGGCTCCGGGTCCTGCCGAGCGGTCGCAAGTTCTGGTTTCTGCGCTACGGCCCGCAAGGTGGCCGGAAACGGATCACCTTCGGTGAATACCCTGCCCTCAGTCTGGCAAAGGCACGCGATAAGGCGCGGGAGCTCCTGGGGGGCGTCAAGATCCACGACCGCGACCCGATGGCCGAAAGGAAGGCCGCCCACGCCGCCCGCAGGAAGGCCGTAACCGCGACCTTTGCCGCTCTCGCGGGGCTCTACGTCGAGCAGTACGCCAAACCCCGGAAGCGGTTGCGCGCGTGGCAGGAAGACGAGCGGAAGCTCCGCGTCGAGGTGCTCCCCGTGTGGGGCTCGCGGCCGGCCGCAGAGATCCGGCGGGCCGATGTCCGCGAGCTGCTGGAGCAGATCGCCGCCGAGCGGGGCGGTGTCTGTGCGAACCGGACCCGCGCTCTCCTGTCCAAAGTCTTCGCCTTTGGGATCGAGAAAGAGCGCGTCGAGGCGAACCCCGTCTATGGGGTGAAGCGGGTCTACGTCGAGACGCCACGGGAACGGGTCCTCACCGAGGAGGAGCTGCGGGTCCTGTGGCCTCTCCTTGACCGCCTGCAACCGACAGTCGCCGCCGCGTGGCGCCTGATCCTGTTGACCGCCCAACGGCCCGGAGAGGTGCTTTCCCTGCGCTGGCGGGACCTTGAGCGCGACTCCCGGGGGTGGTGGTGGAATCTGCCGGCCGAGCTGACAAAGACGAACCGCGCGCACCGGGTGCCGCTCTCGCCGCAAGCTCTCGCGGTGATAGAGGCTCTCCGGCCGCTTACCGGTTCAACGGAATGGGTGCTCGCCTCTCACGCGGACGGGAAGCGGCTGACGTGGCTGTCCCACAGCTCGGCCCGGCTCCGGGAGTGGTCCGGCCTGGACCACTTCACCCCGCACGACCTCCGGCGGACGGCCGCAACGTGGCTCGGCCGGCACGGGGTCCGGCCGGACACGATTGACCAGCTCTTGAACCATGCCGCCGGCCGCATCTCCAGAACCTACAACAGGGCCTCCTATGACCTGGAGAAGCGACAGGCGGTGATTCTGCTCGGGGATCTCGTGGACGGCGCTCTCGCGGGGGAGGAGCGGGGAAATGTGGTGCGGATCGCGTGAAGTCACCGCGCCTAACTTGCGCTCACGGTGATTTTATGATAGTTCTTTTATCACTCTGAGCAACGCTCAGTCTCAAGATGTAGCTCGGCGTCTTCCTTCCTCTTCCGAGCGGTCACCCTCACCTTACGAGGGTCTCACCGTACCGCCCGGCGGTCAGTATCGCGGCGGGGACCATAACCCGGTCCTGAAAAGGGTTTCCTCCAAGGTACCGGGAACGCCTTTCCTTAAGTTTCCCTCACGCACAAACCGCTTTTTTTGATCCGCAGGGCGGATGCTCTGCAATAAGGAGCGATCTATGAGACCGCGTGAGGTAGAGCGCTATCAGTCCGTTTCTCCGATCCTTCGTCCCGCTCAGGCCGCCCGGCTGCTTGGCGTATCGCGAGCAACCATTTACCGTTGGGAGAAAGACGGAAGGTTAGCGCCGCGTGTGATCCTTGGCCCTGGTACAAGCGGATGGAGGGAATCGGACCTCGCCGCGTTCATTGCTGCGGCCCCCCGGGGCGGCCCTGAAAGGGTACTGGAAACGGAAGGCCGCGAAGGGTAAATGCCAATGGTGGCCGTGTCGATTCTTGAACCGCTGGAAACGGTCGTGCCGTGGCTCGCACGGTGCGACCGATTTGCCTTATTCGCGACACGGGAGAAAGCGTGATGCCCGTCATCAGACCGGACAGCTTCCTACCCGCCCCTATCCTGCCGCACCAGGAAGATAACGCCCAGACAGACAACGCAGCGGTCCCTTTCATCTCCCCACGGCTTGGCTCTGAGATCGCCAAGCAGAGACGAAGACTTCGCACGGAACTTGCCGCTACCACTCCGTTCAATCTTCTCCGCGTGATGAATGAGAACAGGAACTTATACGCCGAACCGGACCCGCGCACGGATGGTATACAGATCAAAGTGAAGCTCACGTCGTGGGCTTCCCGCGCACTGAAAGAGATAGCTGACCAAGTCAATACCGGACCTTTCGGCAAGGCTCCCGGTTTCCAACCTATGGGCGCCGCGTGCATCGTTCACTGTTTGCCTCTGGTGGCAGACTGGCCCGAAACGCGAGCCTTCATAGCAGTTCTCCAAAGAAGCACTGACAAGAACCGGATGGGGCTCGACATCGACGGATCGATCCTGGAGCACCTTGACGGATTGCTGAGAATCAAACTTCCCAAAGTGCCAGTGACGGAAGACCCTGTGCCGCGCAACATCTCTCTCGACCGGGAAACCGGTAGGAAGCTCATGACATTGAGCAAAGAACTGGCGATCCCTTACAACGGTCACGGCTTGGGATCGCTAGTTATCATGAGCGCTTTGCTCCTACAACCGGACGATTCCTACAGCCTAGACCCGAGAAGGGAGATGGAAGACTATCTCAACCGCGTCCGGCGGCTCTACCGCGGCAATGCGTACTGCGCAACGGCGATCATGGACAAAATCCAAGCTCCGCATACACCAGGAGAATGGAATGGACGCCGAGCGTGATTCTCCTTCGCCTAGAGTCTGGTCTGGGAACGAAGCCCGGACCCTTCCCGGGAAACCTGGGAACGCTCCGCGAAACGTTCCCGGAAATTCTGGGAACGCTGGGAACGCCATGCGTATACACCGAAGGTGTATAGGGGGTGTGGGGGACCACCGCCCGGGCGGCCTGTCCAAGGGTGGATATTTGACTTCTTTGCGCGGGAACCGCACGCCTCAAGCGGGGTACGGGGCGCGGCGGGCCGGGGCTCGTCCCCCCACGGGTCCCGGGTCCTCTCGACACCGCCCGCCATCCCCTGCGTAGCGCGGTCGGCTCCCCTCCCTCTACCTCCCTCTCTAGCCTGTCGAGGCGGGATGTGGTAACGGCTGTGTGTGCCTCACGGCAGGCCGAAGCGGACCCGCTGGCCGGCTGTCATCTCCCGAGATCCCAGAGCGGACGGGGTCCGACCGCGACACCATGGAAGCGGTAAGGAGGGAGGGGAAACACAGGTTACCGCGTGGAATGAGAACGGGGGATTCTGCGCAAACCCGGCGCGCCCCTTGCCCTGCTGTCAATCGAAGATTGCTATGACCAAGTAGATGACGGCCCATAAGGCAGCGACGAAAAGAAGACTGAACAGGCAACCGCGCGCCACACTGAGAACATCACGAAGTTTGACAGGAGAGATCGGATGTAGGGCACAGTTTCGAACTGGCAGAGGCTCAGCATAGTGAAGCTCGTATACACAACCGCAAGGGAAATACCAGAGCTTACTCCGTCGCCGGCCCCGTGGCTGCGCTCCAAGGGCGGCAAGTGCCTTTTCTGCGGCTGCGTACCGCGTTCGCCAAGGATAGCCAAAACCGCCCGCAATGGAGAATGCTGAACGAATTGCCGCTTGAGTGGCAGGAGGCTGCGCTTCTAGTGCGTCGTTGATAGCACCGAAGGTAGTCATTGCCTACCGTACTTCCATAACGCTTACGTATCGCGACGGATGCCTCTCGCGGAAACAATGACGACCTTTCCGGGTGGGGTGTCGTCTGGCATGATGCTAATCACAGCGTAACCGGCCGCGAAAGGTTGTATGTTGACCCGAGTACGGTAGAGGCGAGTACGAATGCGGAATGTAACCTCGGAAAACTCGATAGCCGTTCCGTTATACAGATTTGCATAATATCCGCCAATACCATCCTTTTCGAGACCCACAATCTGGACATCGCGAAGATCCGCCGTCGCAAATTCCTCTGGCGCGGGAGACTCGGGAGGTAGCACGCGCCAGCCTTTGCCCCCTCGAATCTCGATAACCTCACCTGTGCGCTTATCGAGTCGGTAGGCAACGCCGGCCTCCCCTCCAGAGACAACAATGTCATACCGGTCTCCGTCGCCACAGGCGGTAACGAGTAAACACATGGTAATGAGTGCTGCACTGTAGGCAAGCGAAGAGGAACGCCGGAAGCGTGGCATTGGACCTCCCTGGGAATCGGATTCGCTAACGGGAAGCCTACCGACAACTCCCACAACTGCCAAGGTTATCGACCGGAACGAATAAGGGAGGGTAACGGAACCGGCACCGAGAAAAGGGCCGGCCCCTTTCGGAAGCCGGCCCGGATTCTGCTACGTGCGGGTGGCCTGGACGGAGAACACTACCGCCTTCACTTCCGGTACTCCTCTTGAACCTCATCCAGGTATTCGTGCAAGGCGTCGAGCGCCTTCCGGAGGTCTCCCTTGGGATCGCGGATGGCCCCGGAGACCGGACTATCCGAGGGAGGCGGAAGGAAGTCGAGGGCGTGCCATGCGGAATCCACGAGAGCACGGAGCCGTTTCTTTTCCTCCAGCCGTAGCAGGAAGGGGTCCTGCTTCCGGTGAAGGTTCTGGACGTACCCTTCCGACACGTAGCGGGCCATGTGGTCCAACGCCCACATGGCGAAAGAGCGCGTGTCCTGCCCTTGCGTCAAAGCGGCGTGAGCCCAGCTCGCCCGCTGGCTTTGCGTGGGCTGAAGGGTGAGCTTCATCTGGTCCGGGTCCGTCAGCCGCGCCATGTCCCCAGCTCCTTTTCCAGGCGATCGGCCAGAGCGCCAATCTCGGGAGCGATGCCCACGCCCACGGCTGCAAGGTGCTCCTCGTGACCGCCGCCCCATCCCCCCTCTGCCAGCTCGGCGAGAAACCCCTGGACGCTCCGCATGTCGGCCACGGCAGCGCGAAGACTGGCGCGCAGCATGCCCTCCGGCGGGTTCGGCCAATCCCCCCAGAAGTGAAGGATGAGATCGAAGAAAAGCAGGGCGGTGCTCCTGAGGGTAGCGTTTGCCGCTGGATCGGTGACGTAGAGCATGAACGTCTCCCGGAGGACGGGGAAGTCCTCGAAGTGGTCGGGATCGATGATGGGCGGGACGGCGGGCGGTGCTTCCGGCGGATCGTCGGCGGGGGGCTCCGCAGGCGGCGGCACGGTGGGCGGGAGCGCTTCGGCGGGCGGTGTAGACTGCGGGGTTAGCTCGGGCATGGACTGATACTCCTTGCTCGGGTTAGGTCCGGCGGACGTGTTCTGAGCACCCCGCCGGGCCGTCTGTTGGTCCACTCCCTTCCGGGAACGGAGGTTTGAACCCGGCGCCCACGCGGCGCCGTTCGTCTTTGGGGGGTGGGGTGAAACGGGGAGGCGGACGTGCAGCAAGCGAGCGCACCAGTGGTCCACCAGTGGTCCACGAAGAAAGACCGGCCGCGAGCCTGCCAGAGGGCTCCGCTCTAAACTATTGATTTTGAAGGGGTTAGATGGTGCAGCCAGGAGGAGTCGAACCCCCAACCTACAGATCCGTAGTCTGTCGCTCTATCCAGTTGAGCTATGGCTGCACGAGACGACTGCCGTCGTGCGGAAGGCGGATTGTAGAGCACCCGGCGGTCCCGTGCAAGCCCCCCTTTGAGGGAACGCTCGACAGGCCGTGACGAACGTTCCCAAAGCGGCATTGAACGCTCGTCAGTGGTTTTCGAGCGTCCGAAAACCGCTGACGAACACTCGAAACGGCTTGGGAACGCTCGAAAACCGGGGACGAACGTTGGGAAACGCGTTTCGGACGCTCGAAAACCGTTTGCGAACGCTGGAAAACGCTTTGCGAGCGTTCAAAAACCGGTGGCGAGCGTTCGAAAACGGCTGTCGAACGCTCAAAAACCGGGGAGGCGGCTCGTATTCCAAGGAACAGGTGCCTCTTAGGGGCGACTTCTGTTTCCGATCTCCAGGCTATTCGATGAGGCCGCTTATTCGATAAGGCCGATCACGGGAGAGGAGGCGGAGGCGTAGAGCTTCCTTGGGATCCTCCCGGCGTGGGCGGCGAGCCAGCCGGCTTCGACGGCGAGCTTCATGGCCCGGGCCATGCGGATGGGGTCCTTGGCCTCGGCCACGGCGGTGTTCATGAGGACGCCGTGGGCGCCCAGCTCCATGGCGAGGGCGGCGTCGCTGGCCGTGCCCACGCCGGCGTCCACGATGACCGGCACCTTGGCCTGCTCCAGGATGATCCGCAGGTTGGCCGGGTTGCGGATGCCCATGCCGGAGCCGATGGGCGCGCCGAGCGGCATCACGGCCGCGGCTCCCAGCTCCTCCAGCCTTCGGCAGATCACCGGGTCGTCGTTGGTGTAGGGGAGCACGGTGAAGCCCTCGGCGACCAGCGTCTCGGTGGCCTTCAGGAGCTCGACGTTGTCGGGGAAGAGGGTCTTCTGGTCGCCGATGACCTCGAGCTTCACCCAGTCCCAGCCGCCCAGCTCGCGGGCCAGGCGGGCGGTGCGGATGGCCTCGTCCGCCGTGTAGCAGCCGGCCGTGTTGGGCAGGAGCAGGTAGCGGTCCGGATCCACGAAGTCGAGGAGCGAGCCCTGGCCACGGTCGCCCAGGTTCACGCGCCGCAGGGCCACGGTCACCACCTCGGTGCCGGAGGCGTCCAGGGCGGCGGCCATGGTCTGGAAGTCGGGGTATTTGCCCGTGCCCAGGAAGAGACGGGAGCGGAAGGTGCGGCCGGCGATGGTCAGCGGCTCGACCTGGAAGGTGGTTTCTGAGGGGGTGGGTGGAGTGGTTGGGGTTGCGGCGATGGTCATGGGTAAGGCCTCCGGGGGGGATTCTATCGTGAGCCCTCACCTCCCCGGCCCTCCTCTCCCGGCCCTCCGCCCTCCCTGCCGGGGAGAGGAGGGAGAAAGGCAGGGAAGGAGGAAGAGACGGTTTTTCCCTCTCCCCGGTGAGGGGGGAGGAGGGCCGGGAGAGGGCAGGGTGAGGGCTCTTCAGCAGGACGTCTGCCCCGCCGCGCTGAAGCTCAGGCGATCAGGCCGAAAACCACGGCGGCCAGGGTTGCGGAGCCCACGAGCAGCCACAACAGCAGCCCCTGCAGGAAGGGCCGGAATCCCACGCTTTGCAGCGCCTCTCTGGTGAGGCTCGCGCCGATCAGGAACAAGGTCGCCACGAGGCAGCGCCGCGCCACGGCTTCGACCAACTTCCCCGCATCGTGCAAGGCCGGGATCCAGGTCACAGCCGCCGCCGCTATCAGGAACCCCAGGATGAACCATGGCCGCTTCGCCGCCCCCTTCGGCGCGCCGGTCTGCGCATGCCGCCGCTGGTGGGCGTAGGCGAACAGCACCGTCACCGGGACGATCCACAAGGCGCGCGCCAGCTTCACCGTCGTGCCGACGGCGAGCGCTGCCGGCCCGTACTGCATCGCCGCGCCGACGACTGAGCTCGTGTCGTGGATCGCGAGCGCCGCCCACAGCCCGAACTGCGGCTCGCTCAGCCCGAGGCTGTGGCCGATCGGCGGAAACAGGACGAGCGCCGTGGCGTTCAGCAGGAACACCGTGCCCAAAGCCACCGACATGTCCTGCGACTTCGCCTCGATCGCCGGCCCGACCGCCGCGATCGCGCTGCCGCCGCAGATGGCGGTGCCGACGCTGACGAGCGTCGAGGTGTCGCGCGGCGTGCGCAAGATCCGCCCCAAGATCCAGCCCGCCCCGAGGGTCAGCGCGATGCCGGCGACGGTGTAGCCGATCCCCGCCGCGCCGGCGCGCGCGACGACGTTCAAGTTCATCCCCGCGCCGAGGCCCACGACTGAGTAAGGCAGAAGCTTCGCCGTTACTTTTTTTGTCTGCGCCAGGTGCGGATTGCCGAGCGTGACCGCGACTGCGATGCCGGCGAGCAGGGCGAGCCAGGAGGGAACCACGGGGACGAGGCAGAGCAGAGCGCCCAGGGGGACGGCGACTTTCGCGAGCGTGGTCATGTGGGGCGGATTGTAGCGTGTGGCCGCCTGGGTGGAGGGACACGGACGGGCACGGACTTTCACGGACGGGCACGGACAGACCAGGGCGGCCACGTGGGTCCGCCCCTACATCAGCAGGAGGTTTGGCCTTGCTCCGCGGTGAACCGCACCTCCCCATCCGCCCGGGGCAGGCGGACCACGTGGAGGGGCCTCTCGCCGACGATGCAGACGCAGTTGGGGGCGGGTGGGGCTTCGAGGAGGTCCACTTCGAGGCCTTCGGCGGTGCGGGTGACCTTGCGGATGGTGACCTTGGCGACGCAGCCCTGGAGGGGCATGGCGGCTACGATCACCATGTCGGTGGTGAAGTCCACGGCGGGGGGATCAACCGGGAGAATGCCTCCATCTCCTTCCCGCAGGCGGTCCCAGAGAGACTTCCAGGATGCTTCGTCCCGGGCTACGTCCCGGAGCTGCTGGCCGGGCTGGCTGGGGATGGAGCGCTGGAGGACGGTTTCGATCATGACGGTGCCTCCCGGTTCCGCCGCCTTGGGTTGGGGGGCGGCGGAGGTGCCGCGGCAGGCCAGGCCTAGCAGGCCTGCCGTGGCGAATAGGAGAAAGGGGGCGACGAGCTTCACAGCATTTCCGCCAGGACGGCCTCTTCCAGCCTCTCGTGGGTCTGGGCGACGATGCGGTTCTTTTCGTCCACGAAGACGAGGGACGGCTGGTGGGATCGGCAGTCCACGTCCTCGTAGTCGGCGTAGGTGGCCAGGATGACGACGTCGCCCTTGCCAGCCTTGTGGGCGGCGGCGCCGTTGATGACGATCTCGCCGCTGCCCGGACGGCCCGGGATGGCGTAGGTGGCGAAGCGCTCGCCGTTGGTACAGTTGTAGATCTCCACCCGCTCGTAGTGCACGAGGTCGGCCGCCTCCATCAGGACCGGGTCGATGCTCACCGATCCCTGATAGAGGAGGTTGGCGTCCGTCACCGTGGCGCGGTGGATCTTGGACTTGAGAAGAGTCCGCTTCATGGCTTCGATATCTCCGATACCCCCGGAGGGGTAAGTCGAATGTTGTCGATCAACCGCGTCCCCCCGACTCGCACGGCCAGGGGGAGGACCAGCCAGCCGCCATTATTACGGCCAGTAAGGGCCTCGACCGGCTGGAAGCTTTCAGCGTCCACCACCTCGGCGTATTCAACACGCGCGAGGGGCTCGGTATTCAGCACCTCCCGCAGGCGCCGCCGGACCTCTTCGGCCCGGCGCTCGCCCGCCTGGATCAGCTCCCGGGCGGCTTCGAGCGAACGGTAGAGCACCGTCGCAGCCTGCCGTTCCCCGGGAGAGAGGTAGGCGTTGCGGGAGGACATGGCGAGCCCGTCGGCCTCGCGGACGGTCGGGCCCGGAATGATCTCGATGGGCAGATGGAGGTCGCGCACCATCTGCCGGATGACGGCGAGCTGCTGGGCGTCTTTTTCGCCAAAGACGGCGACGTCGGCCCGCACCAGGTTGAAAAGGGCCAGGACGACGGTGGCGACGCCGCGGAAGTGGCCGGGCCGGCAGGCGCCCTCCAATCCCTCGGCGGCGCCTGCCGGCTCGATGAAGGTGGCGTTACCCGGTGGATAGATCGTCTCGACGCCCGGCAGGAAGAGGAGGTCGCAGCCGGCCTCTTCGAGCATGGCGGCGTCCTTCTCCGGCTGGCGCGGGTAGCGGCTGAAGTCCTCGTTGGGCCCGAACTGGGCCGGGTTCACGAAGACGGACGCCACGACCCGGCCGATCCGGCCGCGGGCGAGCTTCACGAGGGACAGGTGCCCCTCGTGGAGCGCGCCCATGGTGGGCACGAAGCCGATCGTCTCCCCCGCCGACCGCCAGGCGCTCACCTGGCGGCGCAGGTCGTCTTCCGTACGGGCGGTGATCATTTCTGATCTCTACCCGTACAGTTTGGCCGGTTCCTCGACCGGCTTTGGAGCGCCTCCGACACCCCCGCCATAGCTCTCCTCGGGAGCCGGGAAGCGGCCCTCTCGGACGTCGGCGGCGAAACGGGCGATCGCTTCCCGGGAGGCGTGGCCGAGCTCGGCGTAGCGCCTCACGAAGCGCGGGGCGATGCGCTCTTCCAGGCCCAGGAGGTCGTGGTAGACGAGCACCTGACCGGTGCAGCCGGCGCCCGCGCCGATGCCGATGGTGGGGATGGAGACGCGCCGGGTGACCTCGGCGGCGAGGTCGGAGGGCACGCATTCGAGCACGAGGGAGAAGGCTCCCGCGGCTTCGACGGCTTCGGCCCCTTCGAGGATGAAGCGGCGCGCGGCCTCGTCCCGCCCCTGGACTTTGAAGCCCCCGAGGCGGTGGACGGACTGCGGAGTGAGACCCAGGTGGGCCATGACGGGCACTTCGGCGGCCGTCATGGCGGCGACCAGCTCGGGCCGGGCGCCTTCGATCTTGACGGCCTGGGCGCCGGCTTCCTTGACGAAGCGGATGGCGTTGTTGACCGCGTGCTCGGGCCCCAGGTGGAACGAGCCGTAGGGCATGTCGGCCACGAGCAGGGCGCGCTTGACGCCCCGGCGGACGGCCCGGGTGTGGTGGATCATTTCGTCCATGGTGACCGACAGCGTGTCCGGGTGGCCGAGCACCACCATGGCGAGCGAGTCGCCCACCAGGATGATGTCGGCTCCGGCCGCGTCAGCCGTGCGCCCTTGGGGATGGTCGTAGGCGGTGATCATGACGAGGCGGTCGCCTCGTCCGGAAGCCCCAGCTACCCACGGAACCGTGATGCTCTTCGGTTCGCCTGCCATGTGTGACTCCTTTCTGAGCCCATTTCTTGGCCAAAAACGGAGAAAGCCCTTCCGCGCGCGGAGACGGAAGGGCCTCTGGCAGGCCCGCGGGTTCGCGGTGATCCGTGCGATGGTTCGAGGTGGCTGTCTCCGCCGGGAGATCAGGCCCTCGTTCGCCGGGCCGCGCCGCGGGGGGCGCTGTGCATCCGTCTCGGTCCCGCTTCAGCGGGATCCAAGCGGTTGGAAGTACTCGGTCCCCTTGATGGGCTTCGACAGGCGGTGCATCAGCTCGTCGAAGTCCTCGGGCCGCTGGGGGAAGTTGAGATGCCTCGTGTCCACCACCAGCAGAGGAGACCGGCTGTAGTAATGATAGTAGTGATTGTACGCGTCAATCAACTCCGAGAGGTAATTCGGCGAAATCGTCCTCTCGACGTTCCTCGCGCGCTTGCGGATGCGCTCCATGCAGGTGTCCACGTCGGCCACGAGATGAATGACCAGGTCAGGCACCGGCACCTGGGGCTCGAGGAGGGCGTAGAGCTTGTCGAACAGCATCAGCTCGTCGTCCGAAAGGTTGAGGTAGGCGAAGATGCGGTTCTTCCAGAAGGTGTAGTCGGAGACCAGGACCCGGTCGAACAGCCCGCGCTGGGAGATGTCCTGCTGCTGCTTGTAGCGGGAGAGGAGGAAGTAGAGCTCGGTCTGGAAGGCGGCGCCGGGCTTGTCCTGGTAGAAGTCCCCGAGGAAGGGGTTGTCCACGTCCTCGAGGATCTTCACGCCCTCGAACCGGCGGGTCAGCAGCTCCACCAGCGTGGTCTTGCCGACGCCGATAGGGCCGTCGACCGCCAGGTAGTGGAATCCGAGGGTGTCGGGCTTCAATGCGCCAGAACCGCTTCAGCTGCTGCGGCAGGAGCGATGGGGTTATACAGCGTGTCGCGCTCGACCGGCACGAAGCCGGCCTCGCGCACGATCCGCTCCAGCTCGGAGCGGGTGAGCTGCTGGGTCGTGCCGGCGCCGGCCATGTGGTAGATCTTCTCTTCCACGATGGTGCCGTCCATGTCGTCGGCGCCGAAGCGCAGGGCCACCTGGGCCAGCTTGGGCGTGATCATCACCCAGTAGGCCTTGATGTGCGGGATGTTGTCGAGCACCAGCCGGGAGGCGGCGATGTGGCGCAGGTCGTCGATCCCGGTGGTGTGGTACTTCAGGCCCATGTAGTTGTTCTCGGGATGGTAGGCCAGGGGGATGAAGGCGTTGAAGCCGCCGGTTTCATCCTGAAGATCGCGCAGGCGCAGCAGGTGGTCCACCTTGTGCTCGGGCCGCTCGACGTGGCCGTAGAGCATGGTGCAGTTGCTCTTGATGCCCATCCGGTGAGCGACGCGGTGGACCTCGATCCACTCGCCGGCGTCGAGCTTGCCGTCGCAGATGATCTCGCGCACCTCGGGGTGGAAGATCTCGGCGCCGCCGCCCGGGAGCGATCCCAGGCCCGCGTCGCGCAGGCGCCGGAGCACCTCTTCAATCGAGATCTTCTCCAGCTTGGCGAACCAGCCGATCTCGATGGCGGTGAAGGCCTTCAAGTGGGCATTCGGGAAGCGCTGCTTCAAGCCGCGCAGCATCTCCTCATACCAGGCGAGGGAGAGGTCCGGGTGGAGGCCGCCCACGATGTGGAACTCGGTGGCGCGGTTGCCGCCCTGGTCCGCGGCGTGGGCGTAGACCTCGTCGTGGCTCATCTGCCAGGCGTGGCTCTCACCCTTGAGCGCCGCGAAGCTGCAGAACTTGCAGTTGTAGGTGTAGACGCAGACGTTCGTCGGGTTGATGTGGCGGTTGACGTTGAAGAAGGTGACGTTGCCGTTGATCCTCCGGCGCACGGTGTCGGCCAGCTTGCCCAGGGGGAGGAGGTGGGGCGTCGTCAGGCACGTCAGGGCGTCGGCGGCGTCCAGCCGGACGCCCTCCTTCACCTTGGCGGCGATATCGCGCAAAGGCGCGGGGAAAGTTTCGGGATGGATGTCCGTCTCGGTGTTCACGAAGCCAGTATATCAAGGGCGGTGGTGGCGAAGAGCCAGACCGAGAGCACCCCGTTGGCCGTGAAGAAGGCGGCGTTCAAGCGCGAGAGGTCGCCCGGCCGCACCACCCAGTGCTGGTAGGCGATCAGGGCGAGGCAGCCGGCCCACCCGACCCAGTACCAGGAGCCGAGACCCGGCGGGTACACCCGGGGGAGCAGGGCCAGCAGGGTCAGTGTCGTGGCGTGGAGGATGGCGGAGATCCAGAGCGCTCCCACGGTGCCGAAGCGGGCGGGGATGGAGAACAGGCCCGTCCGGCGGTCGAACTCCTCGTCCTGGAGGGCGTAGAGCACGTCGAACCCGGCCACCCAGGTGAGCACGGCCCCGCCGAGGATCAGGGGCGTCGCCTGGACGTCCCCCCGGACGGCGATCCAGGCCCCCAGCGGCGCTCCGGAGAGCGAGAGCCCCAGGAACAGGTGCGAGCCCCAGGTGAACCTCTTGGTGTAGGAGTAGAGGAAGAGGATGCCGAGGGCCACGGGCGACAGGGCCAGGGCCAGCGGGTTGAGCTGCCACGCGGCCAGGACGAGCAGGGCGGCGCTGGCGGCCACGAACACGGCCACGGCCACCGGGGTCACCAGGCCGGCGGGCAGGGCGCGGCTCGCCGTGCGGGGGTTGGCGGCGTCGATCCTCCGGTCCACCAGGCGGTTGAACCCCATGGCGGCGCTCCGGGCTCCGACCATGGCCACCACGATCCAGAGGACAGTCCACCAGGACGGCCAGCCCCGGGCGGCCAGGAGCATGCCCAGGAAAGCGAACGGCAAGGCGAACAGCGTGTGCTCGAACTTGATCATTTCGAGCACCGTGGAGAGGGTGCGGAGGGGGCGCATGGGGGGGATTCTATGACGGTTGCCCCTCATCACCCCGGCCCTCTTCTCCCGGCCCTCCACCCTCCCGCCGGGGAGAAGAGGGAGAAAAGCAAGATTGCCCAGTTGGGTTCCCCTCTCCCCGGCCGGGTGGGTGGAGGGCCGGGAGAGGGGCAGGGGTGAGGGCTCTTACCCATGTCATTGCCGAAACAAGCGAAATCGCCTTTCGTTGTACACTCCGGGCATGGAGGAAGGGACGGTCGTGGGCTGACGGGCCCCGGACGCGGGGCTCGCATGTTGTCCAATGGCGCCAAGACAAAAGGCTCGGATCACGAGATAGTGATCCTCGTGCACCTCGTGCAGATGGTGAAGGCCGTCCGCAAAGTGCGCGATGAGGAGATCGCACGCGCGCTCGGCATGGCTCCCGGCGAGGTGGCCCAGATGCTCTCCGAGAGCGCCAAGCCCTCGTTCGAGCAACTCCGCCAGCTCTTCGTGGCCGTGGGGATGGACACCGAAGGCGTGTTCGAGACCCAGCCGGGAGAGCCCGAGAAGACCCTGCTGGCGGCCGACGGCTTCGGCAACGCGATCGAGCGGGGCCTCCAGATCCTCAACGAAGAAGGCGGCGGCTAGCGGTCCATCCCATTCATACCGGGCCGCAGCAGGCCGCGGGCGAAGCTGGCGAGGTCGGCCATGGTGTCGCCCTTCCGCAACCGCGGGTGCGCGGGCAGGTGCGCCTCGCGGTGGCAGCGGCCGCCCACGATCAGCATTCCGCCCGTCAGCTCGACGCTCTTCAGGAGGCTCTCGACGCCGTCGCCCAGACCATGGGTCGCGTCCTCGTCGGTGAGGCTCAGCCAGACCAGCCGCGGCCGAAGGGTCTCGACGCTCCGCGCGAGGACGTGGAGCGGGGTCTGGGCGCCCAGGTTGACGTTGCGCCAGCCGCCCTCGGCCATCACGGCGCTCGCGACCTGGGTGCCCAGGAGGTAGACGTCGGGGGAGCCGCCGATGGCGAGGGGCGCCTCTTCGCCTGCGGAGGGCAGGAGGAGCCGGAGGTGGTTGACGGCCTGGAGGCAGATGTCGGTCGCCCGGTGCTCGATGGCGATCCCTTCCTCGCCCTCTTTCCCTTCACAGTGCCAGAGATCGCCCAGGACTTCCAGGGCGGTGCGCAGGGGGCCGTCGGCGAGCCCGGCGATGGCCACGCCTTCGAGGTACCAGCCGATGAGGAGGCCGCGGGCTTCCACGGAAGCTCCCTCGCGGAGGAGCTTCAGGAGGAGAGCGCCGCCGGGATCTTCCGCCTTGGAGGCCAGCCGGCCGAGCCCCAGGAAGCTCGGGCCGGGCGAGCGGCATGCGGGCCTCGCGGATGAACTGGACGGCCTCGTCGACGGCGATCCGCCGGTGCCCGCCGGCGGTGCGGTGAGCCTGAATCCTGCCGTGGTCTACCCAGCGCTTGACCGACGACTCGCTGACACCGACCGCCCTGGCAAGATCTCTGGGGGAGAGAAAGAGTTGCACGGCAAGTTCTATTCTCCCATGACGGAGGGGGCCCTCACCACCCCGGCCCTCCTCTCCCGCCCCCTCCCTCCCCCCGCACACCGGGAGAGGAGGGAGAAAGACGGAAGAGAGGGGCAGGGTTTTGAGGAGCTACTGAGGCGGGCGGGTGCGGTAGGCGCCGTCGCGGCGGTCCCGGCCGTAGCGGTCGCCGCCGTTCTGGCGGTAGTCGTTCGAGCGGCGGTCACGGCCGTAGTACCGCGAGAGGTCGGACATCAGGCCGGCGATGCGGTCCATGCCCTGGTCCACGTAGGGCCGGGGGCTGATGGAGCGCAGCGATCCCGACAGCTCGAAGTAGGCGTTTTCGAGCGCCGCGAACTCGTCCCCGGCGCTGCGCCGGTTCGAGCGGTCGTCCACCTGATCCTCGAAGCGGGCGGCCCGGGTGTGCAGATCGCGCAGGCCGTACAGCACACGGGCCTCCTCGCGGTCCGGACGGCGGTTGTTGCGCTCGTATTCGCGCCGGATGGAGTAGGCGACGTCTTCGATCTCGTGGGCGATCGTAGTCCTGCGGTCGTTGCGGGAGTCGTAGCGGTCGCGATCCCGATCTTGATCCCGGTACTGCGCCTGAAGGGCGGGAGCCAGGGACAGGGTCAGGAGGGTGGCTGCAAGGACTGTCGTGCGTCTCATCTGAGTTTTCTCCTTAGTAAGGCACCGGACTCCAAGGGCAAAGCCGGTGCCAGGAGGAGAAAAGCTGAAAACAAAGGACTTAGGGGAATAAGGGGAAAGCCGGGCGTCCTCTGGGGAGGACAGAGGACGACTCCGTCCTATTCGCCCCACCGCAGCCCCGGCTCGCCGGGAGCGGCGATGCCGAAGCGGTCCAGCAGGCGCAGGGCGTAGTGGTCGAGGAAACGTCCGAGATCCTCGCCGCCGATGTAGAAGGCGGGCACCGGGGGAAGGATCACGGCCCCGGCGAAGATCAGCCGGCGCATGTTCTCCACGTGGACCAGGCTGTAGGGGGTCTCCCGGAAGCCGAGGACGAGCGGCCACCGCTCCTTCAGAGCCACAGCGCCCGCCCGGTGGACCAGCGTGCGGGCCGAGCCGGTCGCGAGGGCACCCAGAGTGCCGGCGCTGCACGGTAGGACCGCGGTCCCCGTGAGCCGGTAGGAGCCCGAGGCGATGGGCGCGTCGAGCTCGTTGTCGCGGTGGAGGACGATCTTGCTCCGCGTGTCCGGGTCGGGCACCGCCGCCGACGCCAGATCGCCGGCCCCGGTCCTCTCCGGTCCCAGCTCATGCCGGAGCACCTGGCTCGCCCCGGCCGAGACCACGAGGTGGATGCGCTCGATCTCGGGATGGGACGCCAGCCGCCCCAGCACGTGCCGGGGCAGGAGCATGCCCGAGGCGCCGGAGACGAGGAGGGCGAGGCGGTGCATGGAGGAGATGGTGTTCGATCAGCGCTCTTCGGAAGCGGTCGAAAGGGTAAGGGCATGGGCTTCCCGTACCGTGTTGATCGCAGTCACAAGGCCCATCGCTACGGCCGAGCGTTTCTTCGGCGAAGCACCGCTCTGCGCAAAGACGACCAAAGACGTCAAGACTTCGAGCTCGTCGTTAGAAAGAATCTGGGACGCGCGTATCGCAAGCGTCAGCCGCTCTAGGGAGATGCCGAGGCGTAAGGAGGCCCTGTGGAGAAAATCGGCGATTGCCTCGGGGTCCGCCAGCCTTGCCGAAGAGCTACCCATGGGAGGGATCTTACCCGAACCGCGGCCTCCGCCAGATCGCCGGTCCCGGTCCTCTCCGGTCCCAGCTCCTGCCGGAGCACCTGGCTCGCCACATAGCACTCGGAGTCTTCATGATCACCAGGGGGGATTGTCCCGATCTGCCCTTCGAAGAGACGGCCCGCCGACGGTGCACCCGGAGAGGGCGTCGGTTGAGGACTGGGCCGTCTCTACGCAACGGTGTTGCCGTTGTGGACGGTGAGGTTACGGGGATCTCGCGGAAACGCCCCCGTAACCTCATCTTGGGCTTCGGCACCACGGTTCCGTAGAGATGGGATGAGAAGGCCAGCAGGAGGAGTCCAAAAGAACAG
Source organism: uncultured Acidobacteriota bacterium (assembly GCA_963832495.1). Taxonomy (GTDB): domain Bacteria; phylum Acidobacteriota; class Thermoanaerobaculia; order Multivoradales; family UBA5704; genus DATARR01. The sequence continues at coordinate 1,562,636 of CAWHUF010000011.1, forward strand.
GTAGAATGGAAGACTGTCGATCGGAGTTCGAGTCGAACCCCCGTTGTCGGCGACTGCATCCGACGTCTTGGCCTTCGAGGCCGTCGTAGAGATCGCAGCGCCGCTTCGGTGGCACCCCATCATGCACCGAGTCCAACGAAGGACTCCTCGAGAGTGCGGATAGAAGACTCGGGGACAGACCGACCTCCGAAGACAGGTAGGGAAAGCCGCCAGGGCGGCTTGACATCTGGGGGCCTTCTCATAGAAGACGCCCCAGTCCTCAACCGGACACTTTCCGGGTTCTCAAACGGCGGGGCGTCTCCCTCGGAGGGGACATCGGAAAGGTTCAAGCCAACCGATTGAAACCTGCCAGCCCTAAAGCGCAAAGTCCAGCGTATACACGTACCGCGCACGGTGGACTCGGCGGAGATGTTGACTACGGCGGGAGCGACCTTCTCGACCACCGAGACCACGGGTGTGCGGCGAGCGGATTGAGGAGTTTGCGGAAAGGCTGCGCAGGTGAGGAAAAAGAGCAGAAAAGCGCAGGAAAACGTCGTCGTCCTTCTCATGGCCGTAGGGTAATATGGGAATCCCCACCGGGGGAATCGCCGTTGTCTCTCCTTGGAGCCCCTGTCTTCCTGGGGCCCATCCCTGAAAGAAACGCCCTGGAAGGCGCAGGGTTCCGAACCGAAAGGAGGTTCATCATCGTGTCCGTCCGAACCAGTCTGTTGCTCTGCGGCCTGCTGTCATTCGCCGCCGTGGCCGGCGCCGCTGAAGAGAAGGGAGCGTCGGGTGACGTCTTCCCCTACAAGGTCCACAAGACCACGCTCGACAACGGCCTCCAGGTGGTCGTCATCCCCTACGACAGCCCGGGGACGGTGGCCTATTACACCGTGGTGCGCACCGGCTCCCGCGACGAGGTCGAGCCAGGCCACAGCGGCTTCGCCCACTTCTTCGAGCACATGATGTTCCGCGGTACCGACAAGTACTCGCAGGACCAGTACAACGACATCCTCAAGCGGATGGGCGCCGATTCGAACGCCTACACGTCCGACGACCGGACGGCCTACTACATCGTCGGCCCGGTGAGCGAGCTGGCCACCATGATGGACATGGAGTCCGACCGCTTCCAGAACCTGAAGTACGCCGAAGACGCGTTCCGCACCGAGGCCCTGGCCGTGCTGGGCGAGTACAACAAGAGCGTTTCGAACCCCATCCAACCGATGTTCGAGAAGATGCGGGAGCTCGCCTTCACCAAGCACACCTACAAGCACACGACGATCGGTTTCCTCGACGACATCAAGGCCATGCCGGGCTACTACGACTACAGCCTGAATTTCTTCAAGCGGTTCTACCGGCCGGAGAACTCGACGCTGCTGATCGTGGGCGACGTCAAGCCGCAGCAGGTCTTCGACATGGCGAAGAAGTATTACGGCGGCTGGACGAAGGGCTACCAGTCCCCCAAGGTGGAAGCCGAGCCGCCGCAGACGGAAGCAGAAGAAGTCGCACATCGACTGGCCCAACCCGATCCGCCCCCACCTCCTCCTCGGCTATCACGCCCCCGCCTTCTCTACCACGTCGGTGGATTCGGCGGCCCTGGACCTGGTCGGCCAGCTCCTGTTCAGCGAATCGGCTCCCCTCTACCAGGAGCTGGTGGTGAACAAGCAGTGGGTCGACTTCATCGGCGGCGGACCGGACTTCTCCCGCGATCCCTCGCTGTTCACGGTCGTCGCGCGGGTCAAGTCCGAGGACCTGGTCCCCAAGGTCAAGGAGACGGTCGACCGCTACGTGCAGGAGCTGGCGGCCAAGCCCTTGGACCCGCAGCGGCTCGACCGCATCAAGTCGTACCTGCGCTACTCCTTCGCGCTCGGGCTCGACACCCCCGGCAGCGTGGCCGCCCAGGTGGCCGAGTCCATCGCCGCGGCGGGCAACGTGGATGCCATCAACCAGCGCTTCACCCAGTACCAGACGGTGACGGCGGCGGACGTGCAGCGGGTCACCCGCGAGACGTTCCGCCCCCAGAACGAAACCCTCGTGACCCTGTCGCACAAGGCCGCCGCCCCGGAGAACCAGAAGCCGGCCACGGGGAGCCAGGGAGGTGCCGACCATGATTAATCCGAAGAAGATCGCGGCCGGTCTCAGCAGTCTCGTCCTGGCCGTAGCCCTCGTACTGGCGGCGGTCCCGGCGCGGGCCATGGAAGTGGTGGCCCTGCCCAGCGAGTCCCCCCTGGTCTCGGTCCGCCTTCAGCTCGCCGCGGGCTCGATCTACGACCCGGCCGGCAAGGAGGGGCTCGCGGCCCTGACCGCCTTGATGATCGGCCAGGCCGGCACCCAGAGCCGCTCCTACACGGACCTGCTCGAGGCCTTGTACCCCATGGCGGCCTCGATCGACACCCTCACCGACCGGGAGATCACGCTGATCGCCGGCACGATCCACCGGGACAAGCTCGCCGACTACACGGCGCTCCTCGAGGAGGCGCTCTTCAAGCCCGCCTTCGCCCAGAGCGACTTCGAGCGCAACAAGGAGCAGCTCACCTCCTTCCTCACCAACACCCTGAGGAGCAACGACGAGATGCTCGGCCTGGAGATGACCCAGCAGGAGATCTTCGAGGGCCACCCCTACGGGCACGCGCCGTCCGGCACGGTGGCGGGGCTCAAGAGCATCACTCTGGACGACGTCAAGCAGTTCTACAAGACCTACTACACCCAGGCCAATATCATGCTGGGGATCGCTGGCGGCTATCCCAAGGATTACGTCGCCAGGCTCCAGAAGGACCTGGGCGCCCTGCCCGCGGGCCAGAAGATCAAGAAGGACCTGCCCCCGTTGCCGCGCATCCAGGGCCGCAATTTCACGTTGGTGGAGAAGGAGACGGCCTCGGTGGGCATCCATCTCGGATTCCCGCTGCCCGTCACCCGGGCGGACGCGGACTACTTCCCGCTCATGGTGGCCAACAGCTTCCTGGGCGAGCACCGCACCTTCCACGGCCGGCTGATGCAGCAGCTCCGGGGCGAACGGGGCCTGAACTACGGCGATTACTCCTACATCGAGTTCTACCTGAACCCGCCGTTCACCAGCAACCCGGCGCCGAACGTGCCGCGCCGGCAGCAGTACTTCTCCGTCTGGATCCGGCCGGTGGTGCCCACGGACGCCCATTTCGCCCTGCGTAACGCCCTCTTCGAGGTCCAGCGGCTGCGCGACAAGGGGTTGACGGAGCAGGAGTTCAACCTGGCCCGCGACTTCCTCCTCAACTACTCGAAGCTCTGGGCGCAGAGCCAGGACGACCGTCTCGGCTTCCACATGGACAGCAAGTTCTACGGCACTCCGTACTTCATCGACGAGATCGATGCCCGGCTCCGGAAGATGACGGTGGACGAGGTGAACGCGGCGATCAAGAAGTACATCAGCACGGACAACTACGACGCCGTGTTCGTGACCGCCAACGCCCAGCAGCTCAAGGACACCCTGCAGAAGGACGCGCCGAGCCCGAAGACCTACAACGCCCAGCCGGCGGCGGAGGTCCTCGAGGACGACAAGACGATCCAGGCGATCAAGGTCCAGCCGACCAGGATCGACATCGTCCCGGTGGCGCAGGTGTTCGAGAAGTAGGCCTGCTACCTGAGCCTGGCAGGCTGGATAATCCAGCCTGCCAGGCTACAAATATCCAAGTCTCTACAGATTAAGGAGTTATGGAGAGATCCGGAGGTACTTCGGAGAGGCCCCCACCTCAATCTCCAGGCCAGAAGGCACCGGCAGCTCCTGACCATCCCTGCCCATGACGGTCACGGCCGGCCGCGGAAGCGTGGCCCGGACGGGCTTGTCCGTGGCGCTCCAGCCGACGACGACCTCGGAGCCGTCCGGACGGCGGAAATGGTAGAGCCGGGCAGGGGTCGGCGCGGGGAGGACGGCTTCGAGACGGGTGCCGTCCAGCTCCTTCACCAGGGTCTTCAAGGCGAAGAAAGCCGGCCTTCGGCGAGGCGGGATCGGCGGGGTCGACCAGGCCGTAGCCCCGGGCCACGACCTGCCACCAGAAGACCCGCTCGACCAGCCCCGTCCCCAGGGCCAGCAGGTAGTAGCGGACCAGGTAGTCGGCCTGCGTCTCCTCGTCCACCGAGACGTCGCGGCCGGCCGGCGAGTGGGGTCCCTCCCTGAGCGGCCAGTTGACCTCGGTGATCCAGCAGCGGCCCGCGGCGTTCCTGGCGGTCTCGGCGATGGCCTTGAGCAGCAGCACCTTGGCGACCGTGTCGAGGCCCGCCTGCCGGTTCTCGGGCGCGCCGCGGCGGTCGACGTAGAGCAGGGCCGAGACGGCGTCGAAGCGAAAACCGGCGCGTTTCAGGTTGAGCACCGCGGCCGTGACGTGGTACTCGAAGTCGATCACCGGCGGGCCCGAGCAGCTCGACTCCGGGATACGGCCGCAGGACCTCCTCCGCGGCCCGCGCCAGCGCGACGTACTCCCGGAGGTTCCAGATCCCCCACTTGCTGCGGTTGATCGCCTGGCCGATCTGGAAGTGGCGGCCGTAGGGCGTGAAGCGGGGGGCGATCTCCTCCAGGGACCGGCGCCAGCGGGCGGGGTCGCGCACCAGCTCGCGGTTCTGCGGCAGGGCGAAGGTGACCTCCAGACCGCGGGCGTGGAGGTCCCGCGCCAGGTCCTCCTCGGCGGCATGGTCCTCCTCCCAGGGGTGGAGGCGCAGCAGCACGTGGCGTACCCCCAGCTCCTCGATCAGGGCGAGCAGGGCTTCCGGCGCCTCCGGCCAGGGGCGGACGGCGACGCCGATGCCGCTGAAATCAACCGGAGCTGAATGGAGCCCGCTCTGCAGCTCCCGGTAGCGCCGCCAGATGCGCGGCAGGGCCCCGGCCAGGACCGCGGCTTCGGTGGCGTGGGCTCCGGCGTCGGCGGCCCGCACCCGCAGCTTGGCGAGCCGGCCGGCGTGCTGGTGGGGCTGGTCCGAGAGGTGGTCCCAGACGATCCGGTCGCGGGCTCCGGCCTCCTTCGGGGCCTCGGGGATGTGGGCGTGCACGCCGCGCGGCACGAACAGCCTCTTCACCCGGTCGCGCCAGCCGCGCAGGGTCTTCTTCGACTCGTTCTTGAAGAGAACCCGCGGTGGTAGGCGAGGTAGAGACTCCTCCGCCACGGCCGGACCGCCCCAGTAGCTCGCCAGAAGCAGCTCCTGGTGCTCGGGCCGGAACAGGGCAGGCGCGAGAGGTCGCGCAGGCGCTCCGAGGTGCTGGGCGGCCGCCCTGACCGGGTGCGGTTGAGATCGACCAGATAGAGCGCCGTGGGCCGCCGGTCCGCGCCGAAACGCAGCAGGACGTTGCCCCCCGACATGTCGCGGTGCCAGAAGCCGGCGTCGTGCAGCCGCCGGACCGTCCGCCCCAGCTCCTCGACGAAGGCCGGGAAGTCGACCTCGGGGAACTTCGCCGTCTCTTCCCGGTATTCCCCCCGATTGGCGGCGCGGAAGAGGTAGCGCGCCTCGAGCACGTCCGCCAGGTAGCGGCAGACGTAGAAGGACGGCCCCGTCTCGCTCGTGGACTCGATCCGCATCACCGGCTCGGGGGTGGCGAGGCCGGCGGCCAGGAGCGCCTGGGCCACCCGCCAGCTCTTCTCGGCCTTGCTGCCTTCGAACCGGCGCTTCAGCCGGTCGCGGGTGCCCCGATGGCGGAACTGCTTGACCACCACCTCGACGGGCCTCCGGCGGTCTCCAGCCGGGCGACGTAGAGGTAGTTGCGCCCCCAGTGGAGGGTCTTCAGGGCCGCGGCGGGATCGGTCAGGCCGCGGACCGCGGCCGCGAGGTCGGCGGGGCGGAGACCGGCGTCCAGCTCGCCGGTCCAGCCGGGGATCGCGAAGGGCTCGGCCCGGATGGGTCAGACCTCCACGACGTCGAAGCGCTCGTGGTGCAGCTCGGGGTCGCTCTGGAGCAGGAGGTGGACTCCGAGCGAGCGCTCGAGCTCGTCGAGGATGGCCCGCTCCTCCTGCTGCAGGGCGCGCGCGATCTCGGGGTGGACGCGCAGCAGGAGCTCCGAGTTGCCGATCCGGCCGCGCAGGTGGAGGAGCTCCTTGCGCAGGTTCAGGCAGATCGTGGCGATCGACTTGATCCGCCCGCGCCCGGCGCAGTAGGGGCAGGGCTGGGTGAGCAGGCGCTCCAGGTTGGCCCGGCTGCGCTTGCGGGTGATCTCGACCAGGCCGAACTCCGAGATGTTGAGCACCTTGGTCTTGGCCCGGTCCTTCCGGATCTCGCCCTCGAGGCTGGCGAAGACCTGCTCGCGGTGCGCGTGCTCGACCATGTCGATCAGGTCGATGACGATGATGCCGCCCGAGGTCGCGCAGGCGGATCTGGCGCACGATCTCCTGCACCGCTTCGAGGTTGGTCTGGAGCACCGTGTCCTCGAGGTTGCTCTGGCCCACGAAGCGGCCGGTGTTGACGTCGATCGCGACCAGCGCCTCGGTCGGGTTGATGACGATGTAGCCGCCGGACTTGAGCCAGACCTTGCTCTTCAGGGCCGCCTCGATCTGCTCCTCGATGCCGAACTGCTCGAAGAGGGTCGCCCGCTGGCGGAAGAGCTTGACCTTGGCGACCAGGCCCGGCTGCACCTGGTCGAGGAACTCGACGATCCGCTCGTAGGTCTCCTCGCCGTCCACCCAGAGCACGGCGAAGTCCGAGCGCAGGAGGTCGCGCACCACGCGCAGGGCGAGGTCGAGGTCCTGGTGGAGCAGGGTGGGCGCCGAGACCCGGCCGGCGCGCTGGCGGATCTTCTCCCACAGCTTCGAGAGGTAGACGAGGTCGCTCTCGAACTCCTCGCGCCCCTTGCCCTCGCCCACCGTGCGCACGATCAGGCCGCCGCTCGACACGGGGAGCTGGTGGAGGATGCCGAGCAGGCGCTCGCGCTCGGCCTCGTCCTCGATGCGCCGGGAGACGCCGAAGTGGCGCACGGTCGGCAGCAGCACCAGGTAGCGGCCCGGCAGGGTGACGTGCGTGCTGATCCGCGCGCCCTTGTTCGGCAGCGGGTCCTTGACCACCTGGACGATGATCTCCTGGCCCGGCTTGAGGAGGTCGTCGATCGAGGGGGCGGGGGAGCCCTGCTGGTGGTTCCCGAGGTCCTCGGAGCGGGCGTCCTCGAGCTCCAGGTCCTCCATGGCCTCGACGTCCGCGGCCACGTCGCTCACGTAGAGGAAGGCGTCGCGCTCCAGCCCGACGTCCACGAAGGCGGCCTGCATGCCGGGGAGCACCCGCGTCACCCGCCCCTTGTAGACGTTGCCCACGAGCCCCCGATGGCGGTGCCGCTCGACGAAGATCTCCGTCAGGCGGTCGTCCTCCAGCACGGCGATCCGCGTCTGGTGCGGATCGCTCTCGATGAGCATCTTGAGGCTCATGGCTGCCCCTAGATTATCTGATTGGCTACCGGTTGACGTACCGCCGGAGGTCGACCCCCAGGATGATCCCGGTCGAGATGAAGTTGACCATGGTGAAGGAGCCGCCGTAGGAGAGGAACGGCAGGGGGATGCCGGTGATGGGCACGAAGCCCACCACCATGGCGCTGTTGTAGAGCACGTGGAAGCAGATGACGGAGAGCAGCCCCACGACCAGCAGGATGCCGGCGCGGTCGCGGGCCCGCATGGCGATCCGCGCCGCGCTGGAGATGTAGAGGGCGTAGAGCCCCAGGACCGCCGCCACCCCCAGGAAGCCCCACTCCTCGGCGAGCACGGCCAGGATGAAGTCGGTGTGGCGGGCCGGCAGGAAGCGGAGCTGGCTCTGGGTGCCCTGCATGTAGCCCTTGCCCAGGAGCTCGCCCGAGCCCACCGCGATCTTGCTCTGGCGCACCTGGTAGCCGGCGCCCAGCGGATCGGTCTCGGGCGGCAGGAAGGTGAGCACGCGCTGGCGCTGGTAGGGCTTCATGCCGAACGTCCAGATGCCGGAGCCCAGGACGAGCCCGATCAGGACCGCCGTCACCAGGAGCCGCACGCGGACGCCCGCGACCAGCAGCATGCCGGCGAGCAGCGGCGCGTACATGGCGGCGCCGCCCATGTCCGGCTCGACGGCGACCAGGACCATGGGGACCGCCACGATGGCGACGGCCGTCAAGATCTGGCGAGCTCGAGGACGCGCAGGTTCAGGCCCGCCAGGTAGCGGGCCAGGAAGAGGCCGGTCGCCAGCTTGGCGAACTCGGACGGCTGGAACTGGAACGGGCCGATCTGCAACCAGTTGGCGGCGCCGCCGCGCTCGACGCCAAAGACGAGCACGGCCACGAGAGCGGCCAGCCCCAGCCCGTAGAGCACCACCGAGAAGTCGAGCAGCACGTGGTAGTCGATGCTCATGGCGATCACGAGCAGGACGAGGCCGATGGCCACCCAGGCGGCCTGGCGCGGCAGGTAGTCGACCGGCAGCTCGGAGCTGGCGCTGTGCACGGTGGCGAGGCCGATGGCGGCCAGCAGCAGGGCCGAGAGGATCAGCCCGCCGTCGATCGAGGAGAGCAGCCGCAGCCGCGGCCGCTCTTCAGGGAGCGGGTGATTTCCCGAGATCGATCCCGAAATACTTTGCATAGAGGGCCTGCGCGATGGGTCGCCGCCGCCCTGGAGCCCCCGCCGCCGTGCTCGGCGAAGACCGCCACCACGAGCTCCGGATTCTCGGCCGGGGCGAAGGAGGTGAACCAGGCGTGGTCGCGGAATTTGAACGGAAGGTCTTCGGGCGTCGGTGCGCTGGGCCTGCGCGATGACCTGTACGGTGCCGGTCTTGCCGGCGATCTCGACCCCGGGCAGGCGGGCCGAGCCGTAGCCGGTGCCGCCCGGCTCGTTGACCACCGCCCACAGCCGCCGCGCACGACGCGCAGGGCGTCCGGGTCGAGCGCCACGTGCTCGGGCGGCGGCAGCTTGGCGTCCTTGATCAGGTGGGGCATGACCTTGTAGCCGCCGTTGGCGACCATGGCGGTCATCTCGGCCATCTGGAGCGGGGTCATCAGCACCGGCCCCTGGCCGATCGAGACCGAGATCGTCTCGCCCGGGTACCAGGGGTGCTTGCGCACCTTCTCGCTCCACTCCGGGTCGGGCACCAGGCCCTTCTTCTCGCCCTGGATGTCGATGCCGGTGGGCGAGCCCAGGCCGAACAGCCGCGCGTAGCGGGCGATCCGCTCGATGCCCATCTTCTGGCCGAGGGTGTAGAAGTAGACGTCGCAGGAGATGCTTGAGCGCCAGGCGGGCATTGACCGTGCCGTGCCCGCCCTTCTTCCAGCAGCGGAAGGGGCGGCCGTAGAAGGACTTGGCGCCGCCGCAGCCGACGGTCGATGTGCTCGTTGAAGATCCCCTCGGTCAGGCCGGCCGTGGCCATGATGATCTTGAAGGTCGAGCCCGGCGAGTAGGTGTTCTGGATGGCCCGGTTCTGGAGCGGGTGGTTGGGGTCCCCGGTCAGGGCCTTCCAGTCGTCCTTCTGGAGCCGGCGCGCGAACAGGTTGGGGTTGTAGGACGGCGCGGAGACCAGGGCCAGGATCTCGCCGTTGCGGGGGTCCATGGCCACCACGGCGCCGACCTTCTCCGGGCCGTTGAGCCAGCGCGCCGCCTCCTGCTGCAGGTCGAGGTCGATGGTCAGCGTGAGGTTCTTGCCCGGGATCGCTGCCACCCGCTTGTACTCCTCGAGCAGCTCGCCGCGGCTGTCGACGACGACCACCCGCTCGCCGTCCCGGCCGCGCAGCTTGGCGTCGTAGGTCTGCTCGATCCCCTTCTTGCCCACCAGGTCGCCCGGCTGGTAGGCGCCGTTCGAGTCCGCGATCTCCTTCTCCGTGGCCTCGCCCAGGTAGCCGAGGACGTGGGCGGTCTGCTCGCGGTGGCGGTAGAGGCGCAGGTGCTGGACCTCGACCTCGAACTCCGGGTACTCGAGCCCCTCGACGCCGAAGCGCGCCACCTGGGAGAGGGTCAGGTTCTCGGCCAGGAGCACCGGCTTGAACTCGGGGATGCCGCGGTAGCCGTCGAGGATCGCCTGGAGCTCGGCGGCCGGCCGGCCGAGCACGCCGGCGGCGAACCAGAGGCTGCGGCCGAGCTTCTCCGTCCGGCTGCGGTCGATCATCAGGTTGTAGCTCGGGACGTTCTCGACCAGCAGGCGGCCCTTGCGGTCGTAGATCAGGCCGCGGGGCGCCTTGACCGGGAGCTTGCGCAGCCGGTTGTTCTCGGCCAGCTCGCGGTAGTAGTCGCCCTGGACGAGCTGGACGAACCAGAAGCCGGCGGCGATGGCCACCAGCAGGCCGGTGACCACGGCGGTCAGCACCCGGACGCGGTTGACCAGATCGTCCCGATGCTCGCGAACCACCTGCATCATGGAATCAGCCTCAATGCCTCACTCAACCAAGGCGGAGCCGGCTCATGCGGCCGCGGCGGCGGGCTTCCGCGCTCCGGCGCCAGCGGCTCGTGGCGATGTAGACCAGCATGCCGAGCACCCCGCACGCCCCGGCCCGGACGACCACCCCAGACGGGCTGGGCAGCTCCGGGTCGGGCAGCAGCAGGAAGGCCAGGCCGGTCACGATCGCCTGCTGCAGCACGGCGGCGAAGCTCACCACCGCCAGGACCCCGGTCGCCCGCTGGATGACCAGCCGCTGCGCCAGGCGGGCCGTGACGTAGCCCACGATGGTATCAGCGAAGCCGAACAAGCCGAAGGGGCCGCTGGTCAGCGTGTCGTGGAGGAGGCCGACGAGCAGGCCGACGAACAGCGCCGAGAGCGAGTTGCCCCCGAGCCCGTGGAGCACCACCACCACCAGGAACACGTCGATCACCTGGCTGAACTGGGGCCAGAGGCTCATGCCCACGAAGTGGACGAGCGCGGCGAGCGCGGCCGTGGCAAGAAACTTAAGGACTTCCACCGGGACGGCCCTCCTTCACCTTCTGCGGCACGGCCTCGTAGTCCAGCAGGTAGACCTGGTCGAGCGCGCCGAAGTCCACGGCCGGGGCGAGCTGGATGCGGTGGAAGAGCTGCCCCCCCTGCTCGACCGAGACCACCGTGCCGACCGGGATGCCGCGCGGATAGACGCCGTCGATGCCGGCGGTCAGCACGCGGTCGCCCGGCCGCACGTCGGCCTGGAGGGGGACGTAGTCGAGCTCCAGCCCGCCGCTGCCCCGGCCGCCGCCCCGCACCACGCCCTGCCGGCGGGTGCGCAGGATCATGCCGCCGACGCCGGCGGCGCGGTCGGTGATGAGCTGCACCTTGGCGTACGGCCCGGCGACGTTGACCACCCGGCCGACCAGGCCCTCGGGCGAGAGCACCGGCTGGTTGACCCGCGCCGGCACGTCTGCCCGTGTAGAGCACCAGCGTGCGCAGCCAGGAGGCGTGGTCGACGTAGACGACGTCGACGGCCCGGATGCGCCCGGCGGGCGGAGCGGGGTAGCGCACGGCGGCGCCCAGCCGCAGCATCTCGCCCTCGACGTCGGTCAGCCGCAGCAGGCGCAGGCGCAGATCCTCGACCTCCCGGCGCAGCCGCTGGTTCTCCTCCTGCAGGGTGCCGCGCAGCTTCATGCCCTCGCGGGCGCCGGTGATGCCCTCCGGGATCGAGGCCACGCCGCGGGCCATGGGACCCAGCAGGCGCAGGCCCAGGGCCTCGAGCCGGGTCTGGCCGGCCCGCGCCCCCTGGATCGCCAGGAACACGAGCTGCCCGACCAGCACGACGATCAACACCCAGCCGGTGCGGCGCTCGTCCACTTCTTGGAACCCAGGCTCTTGGAATCCGGCGCTTGAAATCCAGACTACCGGATGGAGACCTTGCGCAGCAGGTCGATGTCGGAGAGCACCCGGCCCGTGCCGAGCACCACCGAGGCCAGCGGATCTTCGGCGAGCACCACCGGCAGGCCGGTCTCGTCGCGCAGGCGCTGGTCGAGGTTGCGCAGCAGGGCGCCGCCGCCCGAGAGCACGATGCCCTTGTCCATGATGTCGGCCGACAGCTCGGGCGGCGTGCGCTCCAGCGCCATGCGCACCGCCTCGACGATGGTGGCGACCGGCTCGGCCAGGGCCTCGCGGATCTCCTCGTCGGAGATGGTCAGGGTCTTGGGAACGCCCTCGACCAGGTCGCGGCCCTTGATGTCCATCTTGAGCTCTTCCTTCAGCGGGTAGGCCGAGCCGAGCTCGATCTTGATCTGCTCGGCGGTGCGCTCGCCGATCAGCAGGTTGTACTTGCGCTTCAGGTACTGGATGATGGCTACGTCCATCTCGTTGCCCGCGATGCGCACCGAGCGGCTGTAGACCGTGCCGGCGAGCGAGATGACCGCCACGTCGGTGGTGCCGCCGCCGATGTCCACGATCATGTTGCCCGAGGGCTCGGTGATCGGCAGCCCCGCGCCGATGGCGGCCATCATGGCCTGCTCGACGAGGAAGACCTCCGAGGCGCCGGCCCGCATGGCCGAGTCGCGCACGGCCCGCTTCTCCACCTGGGTGATCTCCGAGGGGACGCCGATGACGATCCGCGGATGCACGTACATCTTGCGCCCGTGCGCCTTCTTGATGAAGTACTCGAGCATCCGCTCGGTCACCTCGAAGTCGGCGATGACGCCGTCCTTCATCGGCCGGATCGACTCGATGTTGCCCGGCGTGCGGCCCAGCATCTCCTTGGCTTCGCTGCCGACGGCCTCGATCCGGTTGGTGATCTTGTTGATGACGACGACGGAGGGCTCGCGCACCACGATGCCCTGGCCGCTGGCGAACACCAGGGTGTTGGCGGTGCCGAGGTCGATGGCCAGGTCTTTGGAAAAGTAGCGTAACAGCGAGGCGAGGGGCATCTGCCTTGATTGTCCTTCTTTTGTGAAGCCCGCCGCGGACTGCGGCCGGCGGCGGAGAGTTTACTGGGTTTCAGGGATTTTCGACGAACACGCGATGGCGGCGGACGGTCTCGTTCCCCCACGCGTCGCGCGCGCGGACCTCGATGATGCTCCAGCCTTCCTTAGTCAGCTGGACGGTCTTGGTGAAGGCGCCGTCCGCACCGGTCTTGACCTGCTCGCCGTTGATCTCGACCCGCGCTCCGGGCTCGCTGCTTCCGGCGACGATGAAGATACTACCGTAGGATTTGACGTCCTCGAGGTCAAGCTCGGGCGGAATGGTGTCCTTTTTCTCGCCGCTGGCCGTGCGGGAGGAGGCCACGCGGAACTTCCGCGGCTCGCTCCAGGGGCCCTGGAGCCCGTCCTGCCCGTAGGCGGCGACCCGCCACTGGAACGCTCCCTCGCCGCGCAGCCCCAGGGTGGCGCGCGTCTTCGTCCGGTTGCCGGCGTCGATGACGTTGTCGACGAACAGGTGGTTGCGGGAGATCTGGAGGGCGTAGCGGGACGCGCCCGGCACCGGGTCCCAGGCGAGGACGAGCCGCCTCGTCTGCTCCAGGTCCAGGGCCAGGTTGTCGGCGGGCTCGACCAGCTCGGGCCGGCCGGGCAGCGGCTTGGGCTCGGAGAGCAGGTCGCCCGTCTGCACCACCTGCTGGAGCGCTCCGACCTCGCGCGTCAGCCCGCCCTTGGAGGCCAGCTCCATGCCGCCGCGGAAGGCGCCGAAGCGGCCCTGGCTCGTCCCCTTGTCGACCGACACGAAGGCCTCCGAGTCCTGCTTCACCCGCGCCACGGCTCCGGCGTCCGTACGTTGCTGGTGGACTTGGAGGACGTGCTCAGGTTGACCCAGCCGTACTCCATCTCGATCGACTGCTCCGCCCGGTTGGCCCCGGGCTGCCGGGCGAGACGATGAACTGGGTGTTGGGGCGCACCGTGTAGAGCGTGCCGTCGAGGAACATGATCTCGGCCGAGCCGCTCTCCGAGGTGCGCACGTAGTCGCCGGGCTGGAGCTGCACCCGGCTGCGCGCCTCCTGCCAGTCGCCGCCCCGCCGTCGCCGCGCCGGTACTCGACCTCGCCCTGGATGGAGATGAACTGCGCCTGGCCCGCCGATCCGCGGGGCGACAGCGCGTCGAGGATCGACAGCAGGACGTTGCGGCTGCGCTGGCCGTTGTCCAGGGCTCTCTGGAAATCCTTGGCCGAGAACCGGGCCTGGGCCTCCTCCAGGCTCTCCCGGGCGGCGGCGAGCTCGCCGGCGAAGCTGCTCACCGCGCGCTTCTCGCCGCCCAGGCGCTGCAGGAGGCTGCCGGCCTCGTCGATCACCGCCGCGGCCTGGCGCTCCACCGACTGCCGGTCGCAGGCGCGCCAGCCCAGGAAACCGAGCCCCAGGACGGCCAGCGTCAGCAGCAGCAGACCCCATCCCTGCAGCGTCTCCACGGAGACGCTGTACCACTCCTTCTCCCCTGATGACCCGGACGGGCAGCCTTCGGCTGGGCAGGCAACTCAACTCCCTTTCATGTAGGACATCAATATAACACAGGGTTGTGCGTTCGGCACGGCGCTGGTAAAGTGTCGGGTCCCCTCCTGGGGGAACGGAAGGAGTACGTCTATGCTCAAGGTATTTCGCGACAACCTCAAGAATCTCACCTGGATCCTCTGGGTGGTCATCGCCGTGTTCGTCCTGGCGCTGGCCGTGGACTTCGGCAGCGGCATCAACCCCGGCGGCAGCCGGGCGGCGGCGGCCACGGTGGGCGGCGAGACCGTGTCGCTCGCCGAGTTCCAGCGCGAGTACCGCCAGCTCGACCAGCCTCTACCGCCAGGTCTACGGCGACCAGCTCACGCCCGAGCTCGAGCGGCAGATGCGGCTGCCCCTGCAGGCCCTGGACCGGGCCGTCAACCAGAAGATCCTGCTCGCCGAGGCCCGCCGCATGGGCCTGACCGTCACCGACGCCGAGCTGCGCGACCGCATCCTGAAGGAGCAGGTCTTCCAGGACGAGCAGGGCAACTTCGTCGGCGAGGAGAAGTACCAGCAGATCCTCCAGGCCAACCAGCTCAGCACCGCCTCCTTCGAGGACGAGGTCCGCCAGGAGCTGCTGCTCAAGAAGCTCATGGACGCCCTGAGCGCCAACCTCTACGTGAGCAACGACGAGGTCGAGCGGGCCTACCGCGAGCAGGTCGAGCGGGCCAAGATCCGCTACCTCCAGCTCCCCCGCGTCCGCTTCGTCCAGGAGGTCCAGGCCCAGCCGGCCGAGCTCCAGGCCTACTTCGAGGCCCACAAGCAGGAGTACCGCCTGCCCGAGCAGCGCGATGTCGCCTATCTCCTCGCGAGCGGTCCCCAGCTCGCCAGCCAGGTGACCGTGAGCGACAAGGAGCTGCGCGACTGGTACGAGGGCCACAAGGCCGAGTTCACCCAGGAAGAGCAGGTGCGCGCCCGCCACGTCCTGGTCATGGTCAACGACCAGCGCAACGACGAGCAGGCCCAGGCCCGGATCGCCCAGGCCAAGGCGAAGCTCTCGGGCGGAGCCGACTTCGCGGCCGTGGCCAAGGAGCTCTCGGACGATACCGCCAGCAAGGAGACCGGCGGCGACCTCGGCTACTTCGGCCGCAACCGCATGGTCAAGGAGTTCGAGGACGCGGCCTTCGGCGCCCAGCCGGGCCAGCTCGTGGGCCCGGTCAAGTCCTCCTTCGGCTACCACCTGATCGAGGTCACCGACAAGCGGGCCGGCGGCACCCAGCCCTTCGAGGCGGCCAAGGAGCAGATCCGCGCCCGCCTCGCCGCCGAGGGGGCCCAGCAGCTCGCCGAGACCAAGGCCCGTGAGATCGCCGCCCAGCTCGCCAAGGACAAGCCGGCCAACGCCGAGGCCCTGCGCGCGGTCGCCCAGAAGAACCCCGGCGTGACCTTCGCCGAGACCGGCAAGATCACCGCCCAGTCGCCGGTCCCCGGCATCGGGCTCGGCGGCGACTTCAGCAAGGCCGCCTTCGCGCTCAAGAAGGGCGAGGTCTCGGAAGCCGTCCAGGTGCCCGCGGGCTGGGCCGTCCTCTATGTGAAGGACGTGACCGAGCCCCGCACCCCGGAGCTCGCCGAGGTCCAGCCGCGCGTCCAGGCGGCGGTCACCTCCCAGAAGCTGCAGGAGATCACCATGCGCCGGCTCACCGAGGCGAAGCGTCAGATGGACCAGGGCAAGACCCTGGACCAGGTGGCGGCCGAGCTGGGCCTCCAGGTCAGGGAGACCGAGGAGTTCGGCGGCCAGGGCGGAACCATCCCCGGGCTCGGCTACAACCCCGAGCTGGTCAAGGCCGCCCTGGCGCTGCCCACGGGCCAGATCGGCGGCCCCGTGGCCGACGCCCAGGGCGGGGTGCTGTTCCAGGTCACGGACCGCAAGGGCTGGGACCCGAAGCAGTTCGCCTCCAACCGCGAGCAGACCCGCACGGGCCTGCTCCAGCAGAAGCTCTCGCGCCTCCAGGCCGCCCTGATCGAGCAGCGCCGCCGCGAGCTGGGCGTCGAGTACGACCGCCAGTTCCTCGATCAGCTCGGCATCCCGGTACCTGAGCAGAGCTAGACGGTTTCCGTAGGGGCGGCCCTGCGTGGCCGCCCTGCTTCCGGGATCGCCCATCCCCCACCCAGGGCGGCCACATGGGGCCGCCCCTACATCTCCCGTATACAATCCCCCTCGCGATGATCGGCTATCTCCAGGGCACCCTGATCCGGGCCAATCCGGAACGCCTGCTGCTGGACGTCCAGGGCGTGGGCTACGAGGTCAACATCCCCCTGTCCACCTGGTACGAGATCGAGAAGCGGCGCGAGGAGACCGTCCGCCTGTTCATCCACACCCACATGCGCGAGGACGGCATCGCCCTCTTCGGCTTCTGGACCGAGCGCGAGAAGCTGATCTTCGAGCGGCTGATCGCCGTCTCCGGCATCGGGCCACGCCTGGCCCGGGTGGTCCTCTCGGGCATGCCGCCGGACGACCTGCTGGCGTCCATCGCCTCGGGCGACCTGGGCCGGCTCGCCACCATCCCCGGCGTGGGCAAGAAGACGGCCGAGCGGATGGTGCTGGAGCTGCGCGAGAAGATGAGGGAGCTCGCGGCGGACCTACCCGCCGAGAAGACGGCCGGCGGCGCGCCCGCAGGCACCGCGGCCGCGGCTCCTGATCAGGACGTGGTCTCCGCTCTGGTCAACCTCGGCTACAAGGCGAGCCAGGCCGAGCGCGCCGTGGCCGAGGCCCGCCGCGACAAGCCCGACGCCGCCTTCAACGAGCTGCTGCGGGCGAGCCTCAACCGGCTGTCGAGAGCGTAGCCGTTGCCCTCGGGGAGAACCGGCTAGAATGGCGCCATGTCCGCCGTAGATGACCGCATCCTCTCCGGCGCCCCCGCGCCCGAGGACCTGGGGGTCGAGCTGTCCCTGCGCCCCCAGCGACTCGACGAGTACATCGGCCAGAGGAAGGTCATCGACAACCTGAGGGTCTTCATCCGCGCCGCCCGCGAGCGCCGGGAGTCGCTGGACCACGTCCTCCTCTTCGGCCCGCCCGGGCTCGGCAAGACGACCCTGGCCAACATCATCTCGTACGAGATGGGCGCTCCCCTGCGCACCACGGCCGGACCGGTCCTGGAGCGGGCGGGCGACCTGGCGGCCATCCTCACCAACCTCGACCCCGGCGAGGTGCTGTTCATCGACGAGATTCATCGATTGGGACCCACGGTCGAGGAGATCCTCTACCCAGCCCTGGAGGACTTCCGGCTCGACCTCGTCATCGGCCAGGGGCCGGCGGCGCGGACCGTGAAGATCGAGCTGCCCCGCTTCACCCTGGTGGGCGCCACCACCCGGGCCGGGCTCATCAGCGCCCCGCTCCGCGCCCGCTTCGGCATCGTCCACCGGCTGGACTTCTACCGTCCGGAGGAGCTGACGGAGATCGTCCTGCGCTCCGCCAAGCTGCTGGGCGTGCCCATCGAGCAGACGGGCGCGGAGGAGATCGCCCGCCGCAGCCGGGGCACCCCCCGCGTCGCCAACCGCCTGCTGCGCCGGGTGCGCGACTTCGCCCAGATCGAGCGGGCGAAGTCGATCGACCTGGAAGCGGCCCGCCGTGCCCTGGTCCTCCTGGAAGTGGACGAGTACGGCTTCGACGATCTCGACCGCAAGATCCTGAGCACCCTGATCGAGCACTACGACGGCGGCCCCGCCGGCCTGAAGGCCCTGGCCGTGGCCGTGGGCGAGGACTCGGGCACGCTCGAAGACCTTTACGAGCCCTACCTGATCCAGGAAGGGTTCCTCCAGCGGACCCCCCGCGGCCGGGTCGCCACGCGCCGGGCCTACAAGCACCTCGGCTACCAGTCTCCCCCCGGGACCACAGGGACCCTGTTCTGAGCTCTCGCCCATGCGCCGCGCCGCCCTGATCTACAACCCCCGGTCGGGGCGCCAGCAACACGCGCGGGTGCTGGACGCGATTCTCGCCCACCTGCGCGCCGGGGGCTTCGAGGTGGAGCCCGTGCCCACCACCTACGCGGGTCAGGCCATCGAGCTTGCCCGCGAGCACGGGCAGGAGGCCGAGGCCGTGTTCGCCTTCGGCGGCGACGGCACCATGCGCGAGGTCGCGGCCGGGCTCCTGGGCACGCGGGCGGCGCTGGGCGTCCTCGCCGGGGGCACGGCCAACCTGCTGGCGCGGGCGCTGGGGATCCCGGTGGATCCCGTGGCCGCGGCCACCGTGCTCGCCCGGCTGCCGGCCCGGCCCCTCGACGTGGGGCTCGCGGGCGGCCATCCCTTCCTCATGATGGTCTCGGCCGGGCTCGATGCCAACCTGCTCGCCTCGCTCGACACCCGGCTCAAGTGGCGGTTCGGCAAGGCGGCGATCGCCTGCCAGGGGCTCGCCGAGTGGTGGCGCTACCCGTATCCGCCCCTCCAGATCGTGGCCGGCGGCGAGCGGATCTCCGCCTCCTTCGCCGCGGTGTCGAACACCCCTTACTACGCCGGCTCCTTCCAGCTCGCCCCGGACGCCCAGCCGGACGACGGCTGGTTCGAGCTGGTCGTCTTCCACGGCACCGGGCGCACCGCCACCCTGTCGTTCACCCTGGACCTGTTCCGCTCGGCCCACGCGCGGCGGAAGGACGTCTCGATCCGCCGCGTCCGCGAGGTGGTCTTCGAAGGGCCGGACGGCGCCCCGGCCCAGGTGGACGGCGACGTCTGCCAGGAGCGGCTCCCCTTCGCCGTCCGCCTCGCGCCGGAGCGGCTCCTCGTGCTGGCGCCGGCGCCGGCGCTGGTACCTGGAGAAAGAGCGTAATGACGAAAAGAGCCCTCGACCCCATCTTCTCGCCCCGCACGGTCGCCGTGATCGGGGCCTCGCGCCGCCGCGACTCCCTGGGCTTCCGCCTGCTCCACAACCTGGTGACCAACGAATTCAGCGGCGCCATCTTCCCCGTGAATCCAAACGCCGGGGCTGTCCATTCGCTCAAGTGCTACCCGTCCATCGGCGCCATCCCCGACCCGGTGGACCTCGCCGTGGTCATGGTGCCCCGCGACCGGGTCCAGGCGGCGGTCGAGGAGTGCCTCGCCAAGGGCGTCCAGGGGTTGATCGTCATCACCGCCGGCTTCTCGGAAACCGGCGAGGAGGGAGCCGCCCAGGAGCGGCGGCTGCGCGAGACCGTCCGCGCCGCCGGCGTCCGCATGATCGGCCCCAACTGCATGGGCGTCATCAACACCGATCCCGAGGTCCGGCTCGACGCCACTTTCGCGCCCACGGCCGCGCGGCGAGGGGCGATCGGCTTCGTCAGCCAGTCCGGGGCGCTCGGGGTGGCGATCCTCAACGTGGCCCAGGACCTGGGGATCGGCCTCACCCAGTTCGTCTCCATGGGCAACAAGGCGGACGTCTCCGGCAACGACCTCCTCGAGCACTGGGAGGACGACCCCGAAACGAAAGTCATCGCCATGTACCTCGAATCGTTCGGCAACCCCAGGCGGTTCACGGAGATCGCCAAGCGGGTCACGCGCAAGAAGCCTATCCTGGTGGTCAAGTCCGGCCGCACGGCCGAGGGAGCGCGGGCGGCCAGCAGCCACACGGGCGCCATCGCGGGCACGGACGTCACCGTCTCGGCGTTCCTGGACCAGTGCGGCGTGCTGCGGGCCAACACTATCGAGGAGCTGTTCGACGTGGCCCGCGCCCTGGCGACCTGCCCCCTCCCCAACGGCTCCCGCACGGCGATCGTCACCAACGCCGGCGGGCCGGGCATCATGGCGACCGACGCCTGCGTCAACCTCGGGCTGCCCATGGCCGAGCTCGCGGACGGCACGCGCACGGCCCTGCGCACCTTCCTGCCCCCCGAGGCGAGCGTCGGCAACCCGGTCGACATGATCGCCTCGGCCACATCCGAGCACTACGCGAAGACCCTCGCCGCCGTGCTCGACGACCCCGGGGTGGACATGGCGATGGTGATCAACGTCACGCCCATCCTCACCAACCCGATCGACGTCCTGGAGGCGATCGGCGCCGTGGCGAGGGAGCGCACCAAGCCGGTGCTCGCCGTGATGATGGCCACCGAGGAGTTCTACGACCGGGTGAAGACGGCCCCTGACCTGCCGCCCGTCTACCACTTCCCGGAGCCGGCGGCGCGGGTGTTGTCCCTGCTCGCCCGCTACGCCGCCTGGCGCCGGAGGCCCGCCGACCTGCCGGCACCGGAGTTCGACACCGACGACCCGGAGGTCGCGAGGATCCTGGAGAGGGTGCCGGACGATACCTACCTGGACCCGGAATCGGCCTTCCGGGTGCTCGACCTCTACGGCATCCCGCTCGCGAAGTGGCGGCTCGCCGGCAGCCGCGAGGAGGCGCTGGCCGCGGCGGAGGAGATCGGCTATCCCGTGGTCCTCAAGGCGGTGGCCCCGGACCTGGTCCACAAGAGCGACATGGGCGCCGTACGGATCGACCTGCGCGATGAGTCGGGAGCTCGCCCGGGCGGCAGAGGACATGGAGCATCGCCTTTCGCCCGAGGCCTTCCTCGTCCAGGAGATGGCCCGGGGCGGCCACGAGGTGATCTTCGGCATCACGACCGACCCGCGCTTCGGGCCGCTCCTCATGTTCGGCCTGGGCGGCAAGTACGTCGAGGTCTTCCAGGACGTCCGCTTCGCGATCACGCCCCTGGACGCCGACGAGGCCCGCGAGGTCGTCCGGGGCATCCGCGGCTTCAAGCTGCTCCAGGGCGTGCGCGGCGAGCCCGGCGCCGACCTGGATCTCCTGGCCGAGATCCTGCTGCGCCTGGCCCAGCTCGCCCAGCGCCACCCGCGCATCCGCGAGCTGGACCTGAACCCGTTCCTCGCCGGGCCCGACCGGACGAGCGCCGTCGCCGTGGACGCGCGGATCCGGGTCGGTGACCCGTCACAATAGAGATTCTGAAAAGGAGAGCGCCGATGCTCAGGAAGTGGATGCAGACGGACGACGACGTGGGAAGGCTGATCGTGCGGCTCGCGCTGGGGCTCGTCATGTTCCCTCACGGCGCCCAGAAGCTGCTGGGCTGGTTCGGAGGGAACGGATTCGCGGGGACCCTGCAGTTCTTCACCGGCACGTTGGGCCTGCCCGCCGCGGTGGCCCTCCTGGTGATCCTCGCCGAGTTCTTCGGCTCGCTCTCCCTGATCACCGGCTTCCTCGGCCGGGTCGGAGCCTTCGGCATCCTCTGCGTCATGCTGGGGGCCATCTTCATGGTCCACCTGCCGAACGGCTTCTTCATGAACTGGTATGGCAACCAGAAGGGCGAGGGGATCGAGTACCACCTCCTGGCGATCGGCATGGCGCTCGCCATCCTGATCAAGGGGAGTGGCGCCTTCTCGATCGACCGCTCGATGTCGGGCAGGGACCGGTATTACCGCTAGTATTACCGCTAGGCCTGGCGCATGAAGTGCCACCGGAGGTCGCCTTCCAGGCGGGCGTAGACCTCCGGGTGGATCTTGTGGCCGAAGCGGTGGAGGAGGGCGCTCACGGATTCGCCCCGGGCCGCCGCTTCGATCACGTCGGCGGCGTCGCTGCCGGCCTTGCTGATGTAGGTCTGCCAGACCGCCTGGCGCGCGGAGACCGAGCCCATGGAGACGTTGGGCATCCGGGCGACTCCCTTGCGCAGCAGGGCGAGCTTCTCCTTCAGGCTCCGCTCGTCGTCCATGGGCTCGCGCTGCCAGGGCGTGTAGGGCTTGGGCACCAGCACGTTGACGCCGAGGTGGATGTTGCCGATCTGCCCCCGCTTCGGCAGCTCCTCCAGCATGATCGCCTTGGCCTGGGCGGCGAGGTCCAGGATGCCCTGGACGTCCTCCATCGTCTCCCCCGGGAGACCTACTATGAAATAGAGCTTGAGCTGGGTGAAGCCGTGCCGGAAGATCAGGCGGACCTTCTCCAGCAGGAAGGAGTTGGGGATGGGCTTGCCCATCTTGACCCGCAGCGAGTCCGTGCCCGTCTCCGGGGCCAGGGTGATCGAGCGGTCGCCCGAGGCGTGGAGGGCGTCGAGCACTCCTTCCGTCACCGCCGGGATGCGGATCGAGGAGACCGCCGTGCGGAAACCCAGGGTATTCGCCTCGCGGAGGATCTTCTCGATGTCGGGGTGGTCGCCCACGGCAGTGGCCACGAAGCCGAGCTGGTCCGTGACCGAGCGCGCCCTGTCGAGCGAGGCCAGGATGTACTCCGTCGGGTGCCATCGGAAGCGCCCCATGCCGAAGGTGGCCCAGCAGTACTTGCACTTCTCGGGGCAGCCGCGGGACATCTCGATCAGGAACTTCTCGGAGAACTCCGTATTCGGGGTGACGATGGCGGTCGTGGGCAGGTGCCCCGGCGCCTTCATCTGCTCCTCGGAGAGCTCCAGCTTGTTGAGCTTGGGAAGCTCGTCGCCTTCTTCGGGACGGTGGAAGGCGGGCACGTAGAAGCCGTCATGGGCCGCAAGCCGCTCGATGACCGCTTCCCGGTCCTCCTCCTCTTCCAGGGCGGCGAGGAGACTCGGCAGCACGTTCTCGGCCGCGCCGATGGCGAAGACGTCCACGAACTCCGACATGGGCAGCGGGTTGATCGAGGCGCAGGAGCCACCCATGAGGATCACCGGGTCCCAAGGCTGCCGGTCGCGGCGCCGCAGGGGGATGCGCGCCCGGTCGAGCATCTGGAGCAGGTTGACGTAGTCCTCCTCGAAGGAGACCGAGAAGGCGAGGCAGCGGAGCTCGTCGAGAGGCCGCCGGCTCTCGACAGAGACCGGCATGCCGAAGCCATCGCTGAAGAAGCGCTCGCAGGACCAGTCCGGCCGCTGGTGGACCAGCTCGTAGACCCGCTGGAACCCGAGGCTCGACATCCCCACGTGGTACGTGTTCGCATACACCAGTCCCAGGCGGTGCCGGCCATGCGGCGAGAACCGCTCCACCGGCCGCTCAGCGGCCAGGATCGGGGACCAGTCGTGGGTGTTCTTCGGCTTCATCGGATCTGACAGTCTACTCTACGGCACCTTTTAAACAGCGGGAAACAGGGCATTTCTTCCCCCAGACGCGCCGTCGTATCGATAAGTTGGCTCAACCTAAGGATAGCTGGGACGTTTTATCGATAGGCAGCCCGTTTTATCCATAAGTTGGCCCGTCGTATCGATAGCTGAGCCATCCTAAGGATAGACAGGCCGTTTTATCCATAGACAACCCAGCTATCGATAAGTTGGCTCGTCCTATCGATAGCTGGCCCGTTTTATCGATAAGACGGGCCGCCCTATGGATAGCTGAGCCGTTTTATCGATAGCTGGCTCAGCTATCGGTAGGATGAGCCAACTTATCGATAGGACGGGACGTTTGGCTAGGTTGCGGCAAGGCGCCAGGCGAGGCGGAGTACGCCGTCCACTCCCAAACGCCGGGGCGGCAGGGTGCGGGCGTGGATGCCCAGGAGGCGCGAGAACAGGGCCGGCTCGGCTGCGAGCGCCCGGATGGCACGGGTGCGCAGCCGAGGGCGCCGCTCCAAGGCCATCACCAGGCCCGTCATGAAGTTGGGGAGGCGGTTGATGCGGCGGTGAGCGGACTCGTAGCGGCCAAGATCCCCGGCCACGATGGCCTCGACCAGGGCCGCCGACTCGTGGAGGGCCACGGCGAGACCCTCGCCGGTGATGGCGTCGAGGTACCCGGCGGCGTCTCCTACCAGGGCCACGTTGCCGCGCCGGACGGCTTGGACGCGCTGGTGGAGAGGCCCCGTCCCGCGGTCCCGCGAGGATGGCGAAGCGTCGGCGATTCGGTCTCGCAGGGTGGGGAACGCCGCGAGGAGATCCTCGAAATCCGCCTTGCGTCCGCTCCAGAGCAGGGCGATCCCCACTTGGTCCGGGGTCACGGGGGTGACGTACGCCTCGCAATCGGGACCCCAGTAGACCTCGACGAAGTCGCTCCAGGGAGACATCGCGAAGTGGCGCCGGACCCCGAAGCGGCGGACGGGTCCCTCTCCCCCATCGAGCCCCGCCCAGCGGCGGACTTGGGAGCGCAGGCCGTCCGCGCCCACGATCCAGCGGGCCGTGAAAGTGCCCTGGTCCGTCTCCACGCCTCCAGACCCGAGACCCGCCGCCTTGACGCCCCAGCGGAGATCCACCCCCGTCTCCTCGGCCCGCCGGACGAGGGATTCGTGCAGCTCGGTCCGACGTACTCCCAGGCCGCCGGTTTGCGGGAAGAGTCCTTCCGCCATGACGTTGCCGTCGAAGTAGCGGATGCCGCGGAAGGGGAGGCCACGGGGCTCGACGCCGATCTCCCGCAAGCGCGCCACGGCGTCGGGCATCAATCCCTCGCCGCACGCCTTGTCGATGGGGGGACGGGAGCGGTCGAGGACGGTCACGGACATCCCCGCGAGCCGTGCCCGGATGGCCGTTGCGAGACCCGCCGGGCCGCCACCGATCACGAGGAGATCCAAGAGGAGGTCCGTCATCCCGTCTTCCTCTTCTTCAGGCGCATGCCGGCGTAGGCGAGGCTGGAGCGCGCCATGGCCCCGGCGATCCGCATCGGCGTGACCGGCTCTGGCGGCGCGAGCTCGCCCGCGAGGTGGAGCCGCAAGGTTTCCGCCCGGCGGAGCTTGCCGGACGACGTCCGGGGGAGCGTTCCTGGCTTCAGCAGGACGACCTCGTCCACCTCGAGATCGAGAGAGCCGAGCACCGCTTTCCGGCAGGCCTCGGGCAGGGCCTCGACCTCAGACGGTTTGGCGTTCCGTGAGGTCTCCACGAAGAGGGCCAGCGTCTCGCCAGGAGCGTCCTCGGGCAGCCAGCTCGCGGCTACGACGCAGCCTTCCCGAACGCCGGGAATGCCGTCGACGGCCCGCTCGATCTCGTCCGGCGCGTAGTTGCGGCCGCGCAGGATGACCACGTCCTTGGCCCGTCCGGTCAGGAACAGCTCGCCCTCATGGAGGAACCCGAGGTCGCCCGTATCGAGCCAGCCGTCGCGCAGGGCGCGGGCCGTGGCCTCCGGATCGCCGAGATAGCCATCCATGAGCGACGGTCCTGCAATCCACACCCGGCCCACCCGGCCCTCAGGCAGCTCGTTCCCGGCCTCGTCCACGATCCGCAGCCGGAACCCCGGGACGGGACGGCCCACGGAGGCGATCTCCCGGCCGTTCTCGTCTATGCGAGCCGATCCCTCCCGGGACAGGCCTTCGCGGTCGAAGCGCCCGGTGCGGAACGGCCGGTCCAGGTCCGAGAAGGTGACGGCCAGGGCCGCCTCCGAGAGGCCGTAGACGGGCGTCAGCGCCTCGGGCCGGAACCCCCAGCGGGCGAAGCGGTCGCAGAAGGCGCGCAGCACCGAGGGAGCGACCGACTCGGCGCCGTTCAGGGCGGTCCGCCAGCCGGAGAGGTCGGCCCCCTCCATCTCAGCGTCGGAGACGCGGGTCACGCACAGGCTGTAGGCGAAGTTGGGGGCGGGCGAGATCGTCGCGCGGTACCGGGAGAGGGCCCGCAGCCAGAGGGCCGGCCGGGTCACGAACAGCTCGGGGCCAATCAGCGTCAGCGTGGCATCGCGGGCCAGGGCCGGGAAGACGCAGCCGATCAAGCCCATGTCGTGGTAGAGCGGCAGCCAGGAGACGGCGCTATGGCGAAGCTCCTCGGTGTCCTGCCAGAAGCTGTTCAGGATGTCCACCTGCGCGGCCACGGCCCGGTGGCTGAGCGCGACCGGCTTGGGGTCCACCGTGGTGCCGGAGGAGAACTGGACCAGAGCGAGATCGGAGGGCTCGACGGGGACGGGCTCCATTGCCTCCATCGGCACCTTCGGCAGATCGGCGACCGTTCGGCACCCCAGCTCCGGCTGCGCCATGGCGATCGCCTGCCCCAGGATGCGGCGCACCCGCGAGTCCGCCAGCACCAGGCGGGCGCCGGAGCGCTCCAGCATTCTCGCCGTGCGCTCGAGGTACTCGGCCATCCGGCCCAGCCGGACAGGCGGGTAGAGCGGCACCGGAACGGCACCGGCCAGCGAGCGCGCCGAAGAAACGCCTCGAAGAATTCGATCCCCGTGGGAAAGACAAGCGCGACCCGATCGCCGCGGCCTGATCCCGAGGGCGATGCAATCCTCCCGCAACCGCCTGCGCCCGCTCGCGGACCTCGGCCCAGCCGAACCAGGTCTCGCGCTCGGTCCGGTCGAGGAAACGCAGGCCGCCTTCCGGATGGCGGCCCGCCCGTTCGAGCCAGTCGAGGAGCGTCTCAGCCACCGAGCTTCCTCCGCACGACGGCCACGAGATCGCCGACGGTCTCGATGGCGCCCTCGTCCAGCTCGTCCAGGAAGATGCGGAACCGGTTCTCCACCTCGGCGGCCAGGGTCAGCAGGCGGATGGAGTCGAGGCGCAGATCCTCGACCAGGCGCATGTCCGGAGTGAGGGGGCCTTTCCAGCCCAGGTGGAGCTGGGCCACCTCGGCGATACCCGCAAGGATCGTGGCCTCGTCGCTCATGGGCCTCCTGGGACCAGACGCGGCCCGTCCCGCGAAAACCTCCTCATAGTCGGTCATCCTCGACAGAGCCTCCTCCTCGGCCCGGATACGCACCCGGAGGACCAGGGCGTTAAGCAAGCTGAAGACCAGCGCCGTGAGCCAGGCCGTGTGGACGAGCGGCAGGGCGAACATCTCCGTGATCACGGCGAGGTAGTTGGGATGCCGGAGGAGCCGGTACGGCCCGCCGGTCACGGGAGCCACCCCCGGCAGGACCACGATGCGGGTGGTCCACCGCCCGTCGAGCGTCCGGATGACCCAGAGCCGCAGGCCCGCGGCCGCGACGGCGAGCAGGAGCATCGGGATCCCCAGCGCCGGGATGAACGGCCGGCCGAGGAGCCAGACCTCCAGGGGGCAGGCGATCGGGAAGGCGGTATGGAGGAGGACCATCCACGGGTAATGCCCAGGAGCCGCCTCGACCCCGCCCCGGGCCAGCAGGTTCCGCAGGTTACGCTTGGCGATCCGCAGCTCCACGAGCCGGCCCAGGGCGACCAGGACGATGAGGGCGGTGTAGAGGACGCGGGTGTCGAGGCCGGAGACCTCCATAGGCGGCTATAGTAACTGCTCCGCATTATTGACCGCGCTATTCCGCATATTGACCGCGCTATTCCGCACTATTCGCCGCGCTATCCGCGCTATTCGCCCGTCACCACAGCAGCAGCACCAGCTCCGAGCAGAACCCCGGCCCCATGGCGATCAGCATGCCGTAGCTGCCGGGAGCCGGCCGGTGATGTTCCAGGGTCTCGGCGAGGACCATGAGGA
Source organism: uncultured Acidobacteriota bacterium (assembly GCA_963832495.1). Classification (GTDB taxonomy): domain Bacteria; phylum Acidobacteriota; class Thermoanaerobaculia; order Multivoradales; family UBA5704; genus DATARR01. The sequence continues at coordinate 1,590,062 of CAWHUF010000011.1, forward strand.
CCGAGGTCGAGGAGAGGTTGCCCACCTCGCGCAGGCTCCGCCAGGTCACGTCCAGGGCTCCGGGCGGCAGCTCCAGCGACTCCTGCATGGCTTCCAGAACCTTGGGGCCGCCGGGGTGGCAGACCCAGGAGGAGATGTCGTCCCGCGTCAGGCCGTGCTCGGCCAGGAAGGCGTCCACGTCCGGACGCAGCTTCTCGCGGGCCACGACGGGGACTTCCGAGGAGAGGACGATCTTGAAGCCGGTCTCGGAGATGTCCCAGCCCATGACCCTCTCGGAGTCGGGATAGAACACCGAGCGCGTAGCCACGATCCGGGGGCCGTCGGCGGGCCGGTTCTCGCCGGTGACCACCACGGCGGCGGCGCCGTCGCCGAAGAGGCCCGAGGCGATGAGGTTGGGGATCGAGAGGTCCTCCGGCTGGAGCGTCAGGGAGCAGAGCTCGACCGAGAGGAGCACGGCCACTTCGTCCGGGTAGCCCCGGACGTAGTCGGCCGCCCGGGCGATCCCCGCCGCTCCGGCCACGCAGCCCAGGCCGAAGATGGGCATCCGCTTGACCCGCGGCGGCAGGCCCAGCCGGTTCATCAGGCGGGCGTCGATCGAGGGGGTGGCGACCCCCGTCACCGTGACGAAGATCAGGGCGTCCACGTCGGCGGGCGTGAGGCCGGCCCGATTCAGGGCGTCCAGCACGGCGGCCGCGCCCACCTCCTGGGCCACTCGGATCCAGGCATCGTTCGCCTTGCCCCAGGTGGTCAGCTCGCCGTACTCCTCGATGGGTAGCGCGAGGTGCCGGCCTCCGACCAGGACGTTCTTGTGCAGCCGTTCCAGGCGGTCGAGGTTGAAGTAGCGGTCCGACCACCGCTGCCGGAGGGCCTCGAGGAGCGTCTCCTGGTCGTAGTAGTGAGGAGGGAGGGCGCTCCCAACGGCGGCGATCTTCAAGACACTTCTCCGTCAGTAGGATTGCAGCCCGGCCGCCGAGGCCACGCCTCCCAGCACCAGGCCGCAAAGGGTATAGAGCACCCACCACGAGAGGACCAGCGCCCACCAGGGACCGGGAGGCAGGCCGGCCAGGCTGGCCACGGTCACCACCAGCAGGGGACCGCGGAAGACCCAGGCGATCCACCCCGCCAGCAGGCCGGCGAGCCACCGCCCGCTACGGCCCTGGATCATCAGGAACAGGGCCGCGAGGCCCACGGATTCCAGTCCCCAGGTGGCGAGCATTACCCAGTTGGGCAGGCGGACCGTTTCCCAGGGGGAGAGCCTCGCCGGATCGGGTGCCATCCCCAGCGCCTCCTCCGCGAAATGGAAGAGAGCCATGGTGAGGACGAGGAGGGGCAGGGCGAAGAGGAGGAAGCGTCTCAAGGCGCCGCCGATCATAGCGCAAGCGCTGGAAAGGCGCCGGAGGGTACTCTCATGTACACTGGCCTTCCTTCATCCGGTTTCGGACGAAGGCCGTATACCTCTTTGAGAGATGGACAGGACGCACACCCCCACCCTGCTGGTCTTCACCCTCGGCGCCACCCGCGAGAGCGCCCGGCATGCCCTGCTGCCCGAGGGGCTGAAGGACCTGGAGAGGGGACTGCGCAGGGGCTGCCTGGAGACGGCTCTGGAGGCAGGCCGGGCGAGCGGTTGCCGGCTGGAGGTCTGCTCCCCTTCGCCGCTCGCGCTGCCTCCTGACGTCTTCCATGCTCCTCAGACGGGTTCCGGCTTCGGTCCGCGCCTGGAACACGCGATGCTCGATGCCTTCGAGCGTGGCACCGGTCCGCTGCTGGTCGTGGGGACCGACGTGCCCGGATTGGCCGCCGGGCATCTTGCCCGGGCTCTGACCCTCCTGCAGGACGATCCTGACCGCGTCGTGCTCGGCCCGAGCCCGGACGGCGGCTTCTATCTCCTCGCGTCCAGCCGGCCCATCCCAGGCCTCGCCACCGCTGCCCGCTGGTGCCGGCGCGATACGCTGCGGAGCCTGCTCGCCTCTTTACGGACGCTCGGGCGTCCCGTGATCCTCCTCGATCCCCTCCAGGATCTCGACCGGCCGGCCGACCTGGAGCGCTGGCTGGCCCGTGCGGACGAGAGGTGGCGCGCTCTCGTAGGGCTCCTTCAGGAGGCGCTCTGCGTCCTGCGGCTCCCCCTGGACGTTCCCTCCGGCCGGCGGCTTCCCGCCTTCGCCACACGGCGGGCCGGCCGCGCTCCTCCCGCTTCAGCCTCTCTCTGAAACCCGATCTTCAAAGTACCTGGAGCCAGGGCGGGCGTCCGCCTCCGGGCTCCATTGAGCATCTTCAGGAGGAGACCTGAATGGCCCTGATCGCAGTGGAAAATGTTGTAAAGGACCGGTACCGGCAAGGCGCGCAGGAGCGCGTGGCCGATCTGTGCTGCCCGGTGGACTACGACCCGCGCTACCTCGCGGTGATCCCTGACGAGGTGCTCGAACGGGACTATGGCTGCGGCGATCCGAGCCGGCACCTGCGGGAGGGGGAGACGGTCCTCGACCTCGGCAGCGGCACCGGGAAGATCTGCTTCATCGCGGCCCAGGTGGTCGGTCCCACGGGGCGGGTGATCGGGGTGGACATGACGGACGAGATGCTCCAGGTGGCCCGCCGCAACGCGCCGGTGGTGGCCGAGCGCCTGGGCTTCGACAACGTGGAGTTCCGCCGCGGACGCATCCAGGACCTGGCGCTGGACTTCGATCTCCTGGACCAGGCGCTGGCGCGCCAGCCGGTGGCGAGCGCCGAAGCCCTCCTGCGCGCCGCCTCCCTCGCCGACGAGCTGCGCCGGACCCGCCCGCTCGTCGCAGACGGCTCGGTGGACGTGGTGGTCTCCAACTGCGTCCTGAACCTGGTGGACGGGCAGGACAAGCCGCGCCTGTTCCGGGAGATCTACCGCGTCCTGCGGAGCGGCGGCCGGGCGGTCATCTCGGACATCGTGAGCGACGAGCCGGTGCCCCTGGAGATGCAGCAGGACCCCGAGCTGTGGAGCGGCTGCATCTCGGGCGCCATGACCGAGACCGGTTTCCTGGAGGCGTTCGAGGAGGCCGGCTTCCACGGCATCCGCATCCTCGAACGGCAGCGGGAGCCCTGGCGGACGGTCGGCGGCATCGAGTTCCGGTCGGTCACCGTCGAGGCCTTCAAGGGCAAGGCGGGGATCTGCCTGGAGCGGCGCCAGGCGGTGGTCTACAAGGGACCCTTCCGCGAGGTGGTCGACGACGACAACCACCGCATGCGCCGCGGCGAGCGCTACGCCGTGTGCGACAAGACGTTCCGGCTCTATCAGCGGGAGCCCTACCGGTCGTCCTTCGAATTCATCGAGCCCCTGGAAGAGGTGCCGCTCGCAGACGCCCAGCCGTTCGACTGCTCGCGCACGGCCCTGCGCCATCCGCGCGAGACCAAGGGACAGGACTATCAGGTCACCACGGAGGCCAGGCCCTGCTGCGAGCCGGGAAGCTGCTGCTGACGGTTGAGCCATGAACGCCCCCCAGGTCTCCCTCAAGTCGCTCGACACCCTCTGGTTCCAGGTGGGCGGGACGGTGTGCAACCTGGCCTGCACCCACTGCTTCGTCTCCTGCTCACCGACCAACCACACGCACGAATTCATGACGCTCGGCGAGGTCCGGCGCTATCTGGACGAGGCCGCCCGGCTGGGGGTGCGCGAGTACTACTTCACGGGCGGCGAGCCGTTCCTGAACCCGGAGATGGAGGCCATCCTGGAGGCCACCCTGGCCCTGGGTCCGGCGAACGTGCTGACCAACGGGCTCCTGCTCTCCCCGGACCGGTGCGCGCGGCTCAAGGTCCTGTCGGACGCCTCGGAGTACTCGCTCGACCTCCGCGTTTCGCTCGACGGTTACGACGCCGGGAGCAACGACCCCATCCGCGGCGAGGGGACGTTCGAGCGCATCCTCGCCGGCATCCGCAACCTGACCGAGGCCGGCCTCTCCCCGGTGATCACGGTCACGGAGGTCTGCCGCGAGGCGGCCACGGATTCGGGCAAGGAGAGGTTCTTCGAGCTGCTGCGGTCCATGGGGATCGAGCGGCCTCGCCTGAAGATCCTCCCCGTGTTCCAGATCGGCGCCGAGGCCGAGCGCGGGGGCGCCTACGAGAGTTGGCAGCGCCTGCGCGAAGGAGAAGTCCTGGAAGGGGGGTGGGACCACCTCCAGTGCAGCACCTGCCGCATGGTGACGGACCAGGGCGTCTGGGTCTGCCCCATCCTGGTCAACGAGCCCTCGGCGAAGATGGGCGAGACCCTGGCGGATACGCTCGGCGCCTTTCCCCTGGAGCACCCCGCCTGCTGGACCTGCCACGTCTACGGCGTGAGCTGCCGGACCTAGGAAAACGGAATGTCGAAGCTCACGATCCACCGCGGCATGGCCACCTGGGGCGAGAACCTGGTGCCGCTCGCCGAGTTCCGCAAGGCCGCGGCTGGGACGGGGCTCAGGCTCTCCCCGGCCGAGCGTGAGGAGGCCCTGCGTTCCTACACGGCCGGGCTCGAGGACCCGACGCCTGTCGAAGGCCCGTACTCCCGGATCGCCGTCTTCGGGGGCATCTACAACAACCACCTGGGCCTCGCCGCGCTGCTGGAGGACGCCACCCGCCGCGGCGCCGAGGCCCTCTACTGCCTGGGCGATCTGGGCGGCTTCGGCCCTAATCCCGAGAAGGTCCGGCCCCTCCTGGCCCAGGGCGGCGTGCTCGCCATCCAGGGCAACTACGAAGAATCCCTGGCCTCGGGCCGCGAGGACTGCAACTGCGGCTATACCGACCCGCGAGACAACCACTTCGCCGGGATCTCCTACCGCTACACGGAGCGGAACTGCTCGCCTGACTTCAAGGCCTGGATGGGCACGCTCCCCAAGCGGCGGCGCGTGCGGGTGGGGGACCGGGAGCTGCTCCTCGTCCACGGCTCGCCCCGCCGGGTCAACGAGTTCCTCTTCCAGAGCACCTCGCCCGTACCATTCCTGGAGGTCCTGCTCGACCAGCAGCGGTGCGACGCGGTCCTCTGCACCCACACGGGGCTCCAGTGGCACCGGCGCCTCCCCTCCGGGCGCGACGTGGTGAACGTGGGCGTGATCGGCCGGCCGGCCAACGACGGCAACACCCACGTCTGGTACGCCCTGCTGGAGGCGCGGGAGGACGGCCTCGGGGTCGAGTTGCTGCCGCTGGTCTACGACCACGAGAGCCTGGCCGCCGAGATGCGGCAGGTGGCACTGCCCGAGGAGTTCGTCGAAACGATCCGGACCGGCTGGTGGACCACGTGTCTGGAAATCCTGCCCGCCCGCGAGAGGGCGGCTTCCCGCTTTTAAGGGGATCAATCGAGGAGATCGAAATGTCCGACACCAAGCGTATTGCCATCCTGGGCGCCGGCCCCACCGGCCTCGAAGCCGCGCTCGCCGCCGCGGACGCGAGCCTGCCGTTCACGCTCTATGAAGCGGCGTCTTCCGTAGCCGGCAACGTCCGGGCGTGGGGCCACGTCCAGCTGTTCACGCCCTGGGAGATGAACGTCTCCCCTCGCATGCGCCAGCACCTCGAAGCCGCCGGCCGTGAGGTGCCCGGCGGCTCCGACTGCCCCACTGGCCGGGACCTGGCCGAGAAGCTGTTCGAGCCGCTGGCAGCCCTGCCGGAGATCGCGCCGAACGTCCGCCTGGGCACCCGCGTGCTGTCCGTGGGACGGCAGGGATTGTTGAAGCATGAGGAGATCGCCACGGCCGAGCGCGGACGCCGTCCCTTCCGTATCCTCCTGAGCAATGAGAGCGGAAGGGAGTGGACCGAGACGGCGGACGTCGTCATCGACGCGACCGGCACCTGGGGCAGTCCCAACACGCTGGGAGACGGCGGCATCCCGGCTCCCGGCGAACGTTCGTTCGCGGGCGAGATCCGGCGGGACATCCCCGATTTTGCGAAGGAGCCTGACTGGGCGGGCAAGACCGTGCTCCTCGCGGGCGCCGGCCATTCGGCGCAGACGGCCGTTCGCGCTCTTGCGGAGCTGCCGGGCACGCGCGTGATCTGGGCGCTGCGCAATCCCGAGCCGGGTTGGGGAACGCACGACGGCGACCCTCTTCCTGATCGCGCCCGCCTTGCCGCGGACGCAGCCGCGCTTGCCGGAGGCTCCTCTCCCGCCGTCGAGGTCCGGCGCGGCGTGGCCGTCGAGGAGATCACGAAGCCGAACGGGAAGCTCGAGGTCGTCCTGAGGAACGGCGAAGGTTCCGAGACCGTGGCCGTGGACCGCATCCTCTCCCTGACCGGAGCCGTCGGCGATCACGGCCTCTACCGCCAGCTCCAGGTCCACGAGTGCTACGCGACCTGCGGCCCCATCAAGCTCTCGGCCGCTCTCCTCGGCGCGGGCAGCTCGGACTGCCTGGCCCAGACCACCCATGGCGCCGACACCCTCACCAACCCCGAGCCGGGCTTCTTCATCCTCGGCAGCAAGTCCTACGGAAGGAACAACACGTTCCTGATGCGGATCGGCTGGGAGCAGGTGGGGGAGGTTTTCGGGCTGCTCGGCTAGACTGTTTCGCATGAAGTACTTCGGTCAGCCCGACTTCCAGCACGGAGAAGTCCCGGCGGTGGGCGTCCTCCTGGCCAACCTGGGGACGCCCGACGCGCCGGACACCCCGGCGCTCCGCCGCTACCTCCGCGAGTTCCTGCTCGATCCTCGCGTCATCGAGATGTCGCGCCCCCTCTGGTGGCTGATCCTCCACCTGTTCGTGCTCCCCACCCGGCCGGCCAAGTCGGCAGAGCTCTACAAGAAGGTCTGGACGCCGGAAGGCTCGCCTCTCCTCGTCATCACCAACCACCAGGCGGCGGCGCTCCAGCAGGTGCTGCGGCAGGAGATCGGCACGCCCGTCCACGTCGCGGTCGGCATGCGCTACGGCAATCCCTCGATCCGGGCGGCGCTGCGCGAGCTGGCCGGCAAAGGCTGCCGGCGCATCCTGGTGCTGCCGCTCTATCCCCAATACGCGGCGGTGACGACCGGCTCGACAATCGACGCCGTGGCCGCCGAGCTGACGACCTGGCGGTGGGTGCCGGAGATCCGTACGATCCATCACTACCACGATAACCCCGCCTACATCCGGGCGCTCGCGGCGAGCATCCGCGAGGTCTGGGACCGGGAGGGGCCACCGGAGAAGCTCCTCTTCTCCTTCCACGGCATCCCGAAGCGCTACTTCCTGGCGGGCGACCCCTATTTCTGCGAGTGCCACAAGCTCGCCCGCCTCGCCGCCGAGGAGATGCGGCTCCCCCGTGACCGCTGGGAGGTCTCCTTCCAGTCCCTCTTCGGCAAGGAGGAGTGGCTGAAGCCCTATACCGACAAGACGATCACGGCCATGGCGAAGGCCGGCCTCCGCAACCTCGACGTCGTCTGCCCGGGCTTCTCGGCCGACTGCCTGGAGACGATCGAGGAGATCGACGAGCAGAACCGCGAGATCTTCCTCCACGCCGGGGGCGAGCGCTACCGCTACATCCCCGCTCTCAACGACCGGCCGGACCACATCCGCGTCATCGCTGACCTCATTCATCAGCAACCTCCAGGGCTGGGTCCAGCCACCCGCGCAGTGGAGCGAGGAAGGAACGCGGAAGGAAGCGGCCGAGTCCCGGCGCCGCGCCGAGGCGATGATGGCGGAGCCCGTCCGCATCGACGCCGGTTACGGTTCTTGAGAAGGGCTCCTGAGAAGGGGCTTTTACAATTCCATTACCCCCGGGGCGGGACCTCTCTGGTAGATTCCCGCCCGATCTGACAGTTTTTCGTGAGATGAAAGGAGGACCGTCATGAATACGCTTCGACTCCGCGTGGCCGTGTCCGCGGCCGCCCTGATGGCCGTCGCAGGCGCTGCGCTCGCCCAGCCGCCGGGGCTCAACCTGCCCCGCCCCAGCCCCAACGCCACCGTCTCCCAGCTGGTGGGAGTGACCAAGATCTCCATCCAGTACAGCAGCCCGGGGGTCAAGGACCGCAAGATCTGGGGCGAGCTCGTACCCTACGGCGAGGTGTGGCGCACCGGCGCCAACGAGAACACTACGATCACCTTCAGCACCCCCGTCAAAATCGGTGGCAAGGAGCTGCCCGCCGGCATCTACGGCCTCCAGACGATCCCCACAGAGGGCGACTGGACGGTCATCTTCAGCAAGGACGCCGACGAGTGGGGAGCCTTCAGCTACAAGCAGGAGAACGACGCCCTCCGCATCCAGGTGAAGCCCCAGACGGTGGCCGACTCCCTGGAGCGGATGGCCTTCACCTTTGAGGACACGACCGACACGTCGACGAAGGTCGTCCTCCGCTGGGAGAAGCTCAGGGTCCCCTTCCAGATCGACGTCGATACTCCGGCACTCGCCGTGAACGCCGCCAAGGACGCCATCCGCTGGCAGACTCCGCTCCAGGCCGCCAATTACTGCATCCAGAACAACACCTGCCTGGACGAAGCCGGACGCTGGATCGACGCCTCGATCGCCCTCCAGGAGAACTTCGCCAACCTCCGCGCCAAGGCCATGCTGCTGGCCAAGAAGAACGACACCAAGGGCGCCGTGACCTACGGCGAAAAGGCCCTGGCCGCCGCCAAGACCGCTCAGCCGGCACCGAACCCCCAGCAGGTCAAGGACCTGGAAGGACTGGTGGCAGACTGGAAGAAGGGGAAATAAAGGCTAGTCAGGCCGTCGTCACCGTGGCGGCCCGCTTCGCCAGCCACGGCGCCAGCTCGACGACGTCGTCGAGGCAGGCGAGCGGGCCGAGACGCTCCAGCTCCTCGCGGACGTGGCCGCCGGAGCAGACTCCTACCGAAGGAGTCCGCGCGCTCCGCGCCATCTCCAGGTCGTAGGTCGTGTCGCCGATCATCACGGCTTTCCGGGGCTCGACCCCCAGCTCGTCGAGGATGTCGAGCAGCATCTGGGGATGGGGCTTCGAGAAGGCCTCGTCGGCCGTCCGGGTGGCGTGGAAGAGAGCGCCGAGCCCCGTCTGGTCCAGAGCGTAATCGAGCCCCCGGCGGCTCTTGCCGGTCGCGACGGCCAGCAGATAGCCCTCGTCCGCCAGGCCGCGCAGCATCTCGCCGACCCCGCTGAAGAGGAGCGGCATGTCGCGGTACGTGGACTGCCAATGCTTCCGGTAGCACTCCAGGATCTGTTCGTACATCTCCTCGCCGCAGCCCGGGCTCAGGATGTCGATCGTCTCCCTGAGCCCGAGCCCGATCGTGCCCCGGATCGTCTGCTCGGGCAGCTCTCCCAGCTCCAGCTCGCGGATGGTCGCCTGGGTACAGGCCACGATCGTCCCGATGGAATCCATCAGGGTCCCGTCCCAATCGAAGACGAGGAGGCGGAAGGGGTTTGAGTCAGCCGGCATTTCGGGGAGCCCCGGAGGTTGCCGTCCGGGGATGCCGCATGATGACAGACAGGCGCCGCGGGTTCAACTTTCCGGTTCGCTTCCAAACGGCGTGTAGACCGCTCCGCCCACGACGGAATCGTCGAGCCCGGGCGTGAAACCGGTGAACTGGGGCATGATTATCCGCCGCTCGACCCAGGTACCGGGAGGCACCGAGGCGCCGAAGCCCACGATCGATTCGCGGACGACGCTCCCCTTGCCGATCCGCGCGCCGGGGAGGAGGATGGCGCGCTCGACCCGCGCCCCCTCTCCCACCCGCGCCCCGGGCTCGATCGAGGACTCGCGCACCCTGGCTCCCGGCCCCAGGCTCGCCTCCTGCGAAGTCCAGGACCGCCGCCAGAGCCGCTCCGGCCAGTCGGCCCGCGCCCAGTCGAGGACCGCCTCCAGGAAACGCTGCGGCGTCCCCGTGTCGTGCCAGCGCCCCGCGTCCACGACGGCCTCGATCCTCTCGCCCTGTTCGAGCATCGGCACGTAGAGGTTGCGCACGATGTCCGCCTTGCCGGGGCCTACGGAAGAGAGCAGGTCCGGCGAGAAGGCGTGAGCGCCGGCGAAGACGTACCTCCGGGTCACCTCTCCCCGTTCCGGACCTTCGGGCCAGAAGGACAGGATCCGTCCCGAGGGGTCGATCCCCACGCCGCCGCCGAAGGCAGCCGGATCGGGCCGCGAGGTCAGAACGAGCGTCGAGCGGGCGCCGCTCGCAACGTGCCGGCGGATGAGCTTCCGCAGCGGCCACTTGCACAGGCTGTCGCCGTTGATGAGAAGGATCAGGTCGGCCGGCGCGAAGAACTCCTTGAGAGGATGGAGCGCTCCCAGCGTGCCGAGGATCTCGGGCTCTTCCGACCAGGTGAGCGGCATGCCGGCGTGCGAGTCGCCGAAGCGCTGCCGGATCTGGTCGCCCAGATAGTGGAGGTTGACCGCCACGGCCTCGCACCCGACCGCCGCGAGCTGCGCCAGCGTGTGCCCCAGGATGGGCACGCCGCGCACTGGCAGCAGCGGCTTCGGCGTGTGCTCGGTCAGTGGGCGCAGCCGCGTGCCCAGCCCCGCGGCGAGCACCAGCGCGCGGATCCGCCTACTCTGCATGATTCACCGGAAATCGTGAGAGGTTGGGCTACCGGAACACCATTTCGGGCGGGCCTTCCGGATGCTTCTTGAGATGGTCTTCGTAGAGGCGCAGGTACGAGCGGCGCTCGGCCTTCTGGGGATCGAAGCCGCAACGCTTGGCCACCGTCTCGGCCCCGTCCCCTTCGAACTCGGCGAAGTCGCCGATCGGCGTGTGATCGAGCGCGATCGTCACCCCTCCGAGATGCCACTCCTCGCGGACCTTCTGATAGCGCCGCACGACGTGGTACCCCAGGTTTTCGAACAGCGCCCGGGCCTCCTCGGCGTTTTCGATGTCCACCTCGCGCTCTTCGCGGACCTTCATGTTGCCTTCGATCCGCATCGGTCCCTTGAACGTCAGCCGGGCCCGGCCACCATCGGTGCGCAGGCGGAGGATCTGACCGGCGGAGATCAGCTCGCCGTTGCGGTCCAGAATCCAGTTGTCCTCGAAGGCCGGGGGGCCGACCCTCTCGGCCTCCAGCTCGATCAGCCGCTCGCGCAGCTTCTCGCAGCTCGACGCCGGGAAACTTGATCTCTTTTTCGAGATTGTCCTTGCTCCTCATAGATCGCCCAGGCGATCCAGCAGCCGTGCTACGGATCGAATCCCATTGTAGAAGTGACTGATGTTGAACTTCTCGTTCGGAGAATGCAGGCCGTCGTCGTTCAGCCCGAAACCCAGCAACAGCACCGGGCAGCTCAGGACCGAAGCGAACGTCGAGACGATGGGAATCGATCCCCCCTCCCGGATGCGGACCGGCCTCGCGCCCCAGATCTCCTGCATGGCGTCCATCGCGGCGTCGACGATCGGGCCCTTCGCCTCCACGACCACCGGGTCGGCGCCATGAAGCTCGGTCACTTCGACCGTGACGCCCTTGGGCGCGACCGAGTGGACGTACTCGGTGAACAGCTTCGCGATCTTCTTCGGGTCCTGGTCGGGGACGAGGCGCATCGAGATCTTGGCGCCACCCCAGGAGGGGAGCACCGTCTTCGCACCCTTGCCCATGTAGCCGCCGAAGATGCCGTTGACGTCGCACGTCGGCCGCCCCCAGGTGCGCTCGCGGGTGGTGTAGCCCTGCTCGCCGAACAGCTCCGGCACGCCCAGGTCGTGGCGGTAGGCGTTCTCGTCGAACGGGAGCTTGCCGAACTCGTCGCGCTCCCAGGCCTCGAGCGGGCGCACATCGTCGTAGAAGCCGGGGATCAGGATCCTCCCCGTCTCGGGGTCCCGCAAGCGGTCGACGATGTGGCAGAGCGCATTGAGCGGGTTCCACACCGCGCCGCCGAAGGTGCCGGAGTGGAGGTCCCGGTTGGGGCCGGTGACCTTGATCTCCATGTAGCAGAGGCCCTTCAGGCCATAGATGAGCGAAGGCTGGCCCGGCGCGTAGAGCGAGGTGTCGGAGATGACGACGCAGTCGGCCGCGAGCCGTTTGCCGCCATCCTTGCGGACGTAGACGTCGATCGCCTGGCCGCCGGCCTCCTCCTCACCCTCCACCAGGAACTTGACGTTCACCGGCAGGCTGCCCCGCTCGGCGAGCATCGCGCCCACGGCCTTGACGTGGGTATAGGACTGCCCCTTGTCGTCCGTCGAGCCGCGGGCCACCAGCTTGTCCCCCTCGACCGTCGGCTCGAAGGGCGGGTTGCGCCACAGCTCGATGGGATCCACCGGCTGCACGTCGTAGTGGCCGTAGAAGAGCACCGTGGGCTTGCCTGGCGCTCCCAGCCACTCGCCATAGACCAGCGGGTGGCCGTCCGTGTCGATCCGCTCGGCCGTCAGGCCCGCCTCGCGCATCTTGCCCACCAGGAACTCCGCCGCGCGGAGCACCTCGGCCTTGTAGTCCGGATCGGTAGAGATCGAGGGGATGCGGATGTAGTCCTTCAGCTCCTCGAGGTACTTCTCTTTTTCCGCGTCAATCCGGGCGAGCACATCCCGCGAGTCTCTTCCCATCCCGTCAGATCTCCTTTTCACTCTGGGCTTCGCCCTCGCGCAGTCTAGCAGAGTCCCCAGCCCGGACGGCGAGGCGCCGCAGGTTCACGCCGTTCACCAGGAAATGCCCCACCACCGGCCCCAGGAGATTGCCCCGCCAGGCCATGACGCCGCCCAGGACCAGCCCGGCCAGCAGAGCGAACGCCGTCCACAGCCGGAACGCCCGGCCCGGCCCGCTGTGCAGCAGGCCGAACAGGACCGTGGCCGCCGCCCAGCCCAGCGTCCCCTGGACCGCACCCCGGAAGAACAGCTCCTCGGCGAAGCCGGAGAGCAGGGCGAGCCCGATCGCTTCCGAAACGGTGATCGGCCCGAGCACGTTCGCGAGCCGCGTCTCGAGCTCCTCGTGCCAGAGGGAATACGCGCTCGGCCACCCACCAGACGCCCAGGAGGAGCAGACCCGCGCCCAGGCCAAGCCCGAGGTCGAGCCACCACCGCTCCGGATCGATGAACAGCGTGAGGGGGATCACCCCCTGCCGGACGCCGATCCAGAGGATCCCCGCCAGGGCCATGAACAGGTACAGCCCCCAGGCGAAACGGTACAACCGTCCAGGGCCCAGCGGCGAGGGTAATTCAGGTTCCAAGGAGGTCTACGACTCTTCGAAGCTCTTGCCCGTCTTCTTCCAGTCGGCGAGGAACCGGTCCAGGCCGACCTCCGTGAGCGGATGCTTGTAGAGCTGCTCCAGGACCTTGAAGGGGATCGTGGCCACGTCCGCTCCCAGGAGGGCCGACTGGACCACGTGCACCGGGTGCCGCACCGAGGCCACCAGCACCTGGGTGTCGAAGCCGTAGTTGCGGTAGACCGTCACCACCTTGTCGATCAGCTCCATGCCGTCCTCGGCGATGTCGTCCAGCCGGCCGACGAACGGCGAGATGTAGGCCGCGCCGGCCTTGGCGGCGAGGAGCGCCTGCGCGGCCGAGAAGCAGAGCGTCACGTTGGTGCGGATGCCTTCCTTCTTGAACGTGGCGACCGACCGCAGGCCGGCCGGCGTGAGAGGCACCTTCACCACCACGTTCTCCGCGAGGCCCGCCAGACGCCGGCCCTGACTGAGGATCTCCTCGTACTCCGTGGCCAGCACCTCGCCGGAGACCGGACCCGGCACCAGCCGGGCGATCTCCTGGACCGTCGCGAGATACGGCCGGCCCGACTTGGCGATCAGCGACGGATTGGTGGTGATGCCGTCGACCATGCCCCATTCGAGGCCGGTCTCGATCTCCTTCATCTCGGCGGTATCCAGAAAGAACTGCATCGTTTCGTCCTCCTCCCGTCCTCAGTGTACCGTCTCGTCCGGACCTCCGTCGTCCTCGTCGTCCTCGTCGTCCCCGCCGTCCTCGAAGTCGGTCTCGTCGAGGATCGACAGGTCGTCCGTCTCGTCGACGTCCGTCGCTTCGAGCTCCAGCTCGGCTGACGTGGGGCTGCCGTCGTCCTTGGCGAGCTCGATCTCCGCCTCCTCGTCCTTCTCGGCCAGCTTGGCCACCGCCACGATGCAGTCCTCGGCATCGAGGTTCATCAGCTTGACGCCCTGGGCCGAGCGGCCGACCTCGCGGACGCCCGAAACGTTGAGCCGGATGATCATGCCCTCCTGGGTGATGATCATCAGGCCCTCGTCCGGAGTGACGTAGCGCACCCCCACGACCTCGCCTGTCTTCGGCGTCACCTTGAGGTTGATGACGCCTTGGCCGCCGCGGCCCTGCAGGCGGTAATCCTCAACGGGCGTACGCTTGCCGTAGCCCCGCTCCGTCACCGTCAGGACCTGGCCGTGAGGGTCCAACTCCTCCATGGCCACGACGACATCGTTCTTTCGGAGGGTGATCCCCTTGACCCCGTAAGTGGCCCGTCCCATCGAACGGACGTCGCTTTCGGGGAAGCGGATCGATTGCCCCTTCTTCGTGGCGAAGAGAATGTCCTTCTTGCCGTCCGTCTCGCGCACGGCCAGCAGGCGGTCGCCCAACTCGGCGTCGATGTTGATGCCGATGATGCCACCCACCCGCGGGTTGGCGTAGGCCGAAAGCTCGGTCTTCTTCACCGTGCCGTTCTGCGTCGCGAAGACGAGATAGCGGTCGTCCCGGAACTCGCGGACCGCGACTGTGGTCGCCAGCCGCTCGCTCGGTTCGAGGTTGAGCAGGTTGACGATCGCCTTGCCCTTGGCCGCCGGTCCGGTCTCCGGGATCTCGTGCACCTTGAGCCAGTGCACCCGGCCGCTCTCGGTGAACACCAGGATGTAGCTGTGAGCGGTTGCGACGTAGAGGTGCTCGACGAAGTCGTCGTCCTTGGTCACCATGCCCGTGCGGCCCTTGCCGCCGCGTGCCTGCGCCCGGTAGAGCGACAGCGGCGACCGCTTGATGTAGCCGGACTGGGTGACGGTGATCACCATCGGCTCGTCCGCAATCATGTCCTCGATCGAGATGTCATTCGTCTCGGGGATGATCTCGGTACGGCGCTTGTCGCCGTAGGCGCTCTTCAGCTCGGAAAGCTCGCGCTTGATCTCCTCCAGCACCAAGCGGTCCGAGCCGAGGATCGCCCGCAGCCGCTCGATCAGCACCATCAGCTCCTTGTACTCCTCGACCACCTTCTCGCGCTCCAGGCCCGTCAGGCGCTGGAGCCGCATGTCGAGGATCGCCTGCGCCTGCACCTCGGAGAACGCGAAGCGGGCCACCAGGTTTTCCCTGGCCTCGGAGGGAGTCTGGCTGGCGCGGATCGTCGCGATCACCTCGTCCAGGTGATCGAGGGCCTTGAGGATGCCTTCCAAAATGTGAGCACGCTCTTCGGCCTTCCTGCAGATCGTACCGGGTGCGCCGGATGATGACCGTCTTCCGGTGATTGAGGAAGTGATAGAGCAGCTCCTTGAGCGTCATTACCTTCGGCTGGTTGTCGACGATCGCCAGCAGGATGATGCCGAAAGTGGTCTGCATCTGAGTCATCTTGTACAGCGAGTTCAGGATGATCTCCGGCATCGCATCACGCTTCACCTCGATCACGATGCGGATGCCCTCGCGGTCCGACTCGTCGCGCAGATCGGAAATCCCTTCAATCTTTTTCTCGCGGATCAGCTCGGCGATGCGTTCAATCAGCCGTGCTTTGTTGACCTGGTAAGGAATCTCCGTGACGATGATCGCTTGCCGCTCGCTCTTCGCGTGCGTCTCGATCTCGGTCCGCGCCCGGAGTTGGATGATGCCGCGCCCGGTCGTGTAGGCCGAGCGGATGCCATCCAGGCCGTGGATGAAACCGGCGGTCGGGAAGTCCGGGCCAGGGACCGCGGTCATCAGATCCCTGATCGTGACCTCCGGATTTTCGATCAACATCATCAGAGCGTCGATCACCTCGCTCAGGTTGTGCGGCGGGATGTTCGTCGCCATGCCGACCGCGATGCCGGAGGCGCCGTTGACCAGGAGGTTGGGAACGCGAGCCGGCAGCACCAGAGGCTCGGTCTCCGAGCCGTCATAGTTCGGACCCCAGTCCACCGTCTCCTTGTCGATGTCGTCGCGGATCATCTCCTCGGCGAGCTTGGTCAGACGCACCTCGGTATACCGCATGGCCGCCGGGTTGTCGCCGTCGAGCGAGCCGAAGTTGCCCTGGCCGTCCACGAGCGGATAGCGCATGGCGAAGTCCTGGGCCATGCGCACCACCGTGTCATAGATCGCCGTGTCGCCATGGGGGTGATATTTACCCATGACGTCGCCGACGATGCGAGCCGATTTCTTGTAAGGCCGGTCCGAGCGGTTGCCGCTCTCCCACATGCCATACAGCACGCGCCGGTGCACGGGCTTCATGCCGTCGCGCACGTCCGGCAGCGCACGGCCGATGATCACGCTCATTGCGTAATCGAGATAGCTGCGCTTCATCTCATCTTCGATGCCGACGGGAATCGGCTGCTCGAAGGGGAGAATGTCGTCGTTGTTGTTGTCGCTCATCTAGCTAGAACCTCAGGTGGTCCTCAAGGAGTTGTCAGCCCCGGGCATCAAGGCCTCAAAAAACTCCTCTGGACTCATTCCGGTGATCTCCATGTAAAGAGCATCGGGGCAGATATCGATCTCGTCCGTCCACGCGATGTTACCCAGCGGTCCGACATGAACCCTTTCGAACTCACGAGGATCGTTCCAGAGGGCAAAGACGCCCTCTCCAACCAGATAAGAAAGATCTACCTCGCCGACTATTCCGTCTGGGTAACGGAGCCAAAGCCTGTAATTCGGTAAAGCTCTAACCTCAACGGGAACAATCATGCAGGATCGAGTTCCTAATCAGACGTCCAGATTCCGCACATCCAGCGCGTTGGCCTGAATGAACGCCCGCCGCGGCTCCACCTCATCGCCCATGAGGACGGTGAAGATGTTGTCCGCGTCCACGTCGTCCTCCACGTGCACTCTCAGGAGACGGCGCTTGGTGGGATCCATGGTGGTCTCCCAGAGCTGCGTCGGGTTCATTTCGCCTAGACCCTTGTAGCGCTGGATCGAGAGGCCCTTCTTGGCGCCGTCATAGAGGGTTTCGAGCGCTTCTTCGAGCGTGTCGTGAATCGTGACGTTTTCGCCCTTCATGAGGGTGAAGCTGGTGCCCGAGATCGCGTCCAGACCGAGCTGGTTGTTCGCCATGGCGCGGTACTCGGCGCTGGTGACCAGGTTCCAGTCGATGCGGATCTCCCGCTCGACGCCGTCGCGCTTCGAAAGGAAGCGAACGTAGAGCGTGCCGTGATCCTCGTCCTGGCCGACCACGACTTCATGGAAACCTGAAGCCTCGATCAGGTGCGCGATCTGCTCAACCTTCTCCGGGTCCATGAGGGACGTCTTGTCCTTGATGCCGTTCTGGAGCACCAGTTTGATCGCGTCGGGCGGATAGCCCCGCGAAGCGAGCTTGTCGAGGTTCTGGCGGAAGCCCGCGAGCTTCTCCAGGAAATGAGCGAGCCGCGGGCCGGTCAGCCGGCCGCCATCGCCATTTCCGTTGCCGTTTTCCCCATGCGCGATGTCGAGCTCCCAGGCATCCTTGATGCGGTCCACCAGGAAAGCCTGATACTCGCGGTCGTCTTTCAGATAGGCCTCGCTCTTGCCGTGCGAAACCTTGTAGAGCGGCGGCTGCGCGATATAGAGATGGCCGCGGCGGATGATCTCCCCCATCTGGCGATAGAAGAAGGTCAGGATCAGCGTCCGGATGTGGCTGCCGTCGACGTCCGCGTCGCACATGATGATCAGCTTGTGGTAGCGGAGCTTCGCGATGTCGAAGTCGTCCTTGCCGATGCTGGTGCCGAGGGCGGTGATGATGACCTTGATCTCGTCCGAAGACAGCATCTTGTCGAACCGCGCCTTCTCGACGTTCAGGATCTTGCCCTTGAGCGGCAGGATGGCCTGGAACTTCCGGTCGCGTCCCTGCTTGGCC
Organism: uncultured Acidobacteriota bacterium; assembly: GCA_963832495.1. Lineage (GTDB taxonomy): Bacteria > Acidobacteriota > Thermoanaerobaculia > Multivoradales > UBA5704 > DATARR01. The sequence goes on from CAWHUF010000011.1 coordinate 1,607,843, forward strand.
GAGCCGCCGGCGGAATCGCCCTCGACCAGGAAAAGCTCGGCGAATTCGGGGTTGCGCTCCGAGCAGTCGGCCAGCTTGCCGGGGAGGTTCGAGGCATCGAGGGCGCCCTTCCGGCGCGTCAGGTCCCGCGCCTTGCGGGCCGCTTCGCGGGCGTGCGCCGCCTCGACGCACTTCTCGACGATCCGCCGCGCCTCGCGCGGGTTCTCCTCCAGATAGGTCAGGAGGCGCTCGTTGACGACCTGCTCGACCCAGCCCTTGATATCCGAGGAGACGAGCTTGTCCTTGGTCTGCGAGGAGAACTTCGGGTCTTTGATCTTGACCGAGATGATGGCCGTCAGGCCCTCGCGCACGTCCTCGCCCGTCAGGTTCTCCTTGAGGTTCTTCGACAGGCCGTGCTCGGCCGCGTAGGTGTTGATGCCGCGGGTGAGCGCCGCCTTGAAGCCGGCGAGATGGGTGCCGCCGTCCCGGTTGTTGATCGTGTTGGTGAAGGCGTAGATCAGCTCCTGGTAGCCGTCGTTCCACTGCAGGGCCACCTCGACCGCCTCGGGGCCCGTACCGTCGTCCCGGATGTCGTGGAGGAAGATCGGCTGCGCGTGGAGCGGGGTCTTGTTGCGGTTCAGGTGCTCGACGAACGAGGCGATGCCCCCCGCGTAGGCGAAGTCGGCTTCCTTGTCCGTGCGCTCGTCCTGGATGTGGATGTGGACGCCACGGTTGAGGAACGACTGCTCGCGCAGGCGCTGGGCCAGCGTCTCGTAGTTGAACTCGAGAATGGCGAAGATCTCGGAATCCGGCCAGAAGCGGATCGTGGTGCCCGTCTCGCCGCTCTCCCCGATCGGCTGGATCGGCCCCGCCGGAAGGCCGCGGTGGTAGGTCTGGAACCAAACCCTGCCGTCGCGCTGGATCTTGAGCTCCATGGTCTCCGAAAGTGCGTTGACGACGGACACGCCGACGCCGTGAAGGCCGCCCGAGACCTTGTAGGAGTTCTTGTCGAACTTACCGCCCGAGTGGAGCTCGGTCATGATGACCTCGGCCGCCGACCGCCCCTCTTCCTTGTGGAGGTCCACCGGGATGCCGCGGCCGTTGTCCGTCACCGTCACCGAGTTGTCGGTGTGGATGGTGACGTCGATCCGCGAGCAGTAGCCGGCCTGGGCTTCGTCGACCGAGTTGTCGACGACCTCGAAGACCATGTGGTGCAGGCCCGAGGCGTCGTCCGTGTCCCCGATGTACATGCCGGGGCGCTTGCGGACCGCTTCAAGGCCTTTCAAGACCTGGATGTTTTCAGCCGTATAAGTCGGTTCTGGATTCGTCGGATTCGTCAAAACGAGATCTCCACTATCCCAAATCAGTATTCCTGGGCTTGCTGAGGACCCCACCGAATGAAGGGGTCCGAGAATGTACAAATTATAGCACGAAACAGGTCTGGTTTGCGTTGAAATTTCAATAGCTTAGGCTTCATTTTCCGGGTGGCTGGAAGAGGCGCCGGAACGAGACCGTAGGCGAAGATTTCAACAAAAAAAGAAGGGTGGAGATTCCTACTCCGAGATCAGCCGGATCTCTCCTCTTTCCATCTCCCAGATCGTCCCCACATCCAGCGTCAGCCAGACCTGGGGCCGGTTCGAGGTGGCGATGATCTGGCCCGCTTCCCGGAAGACACCCCAGACGGACGCCACGGTGGGTGGCGCCAACTCGGCATCCATGTCGTCCAGGAGGTAGAGAGGCGGCCTTCCCGCTTCCTCCATGACCCTGCCGTGAGCCGCGAGGAGCATCAGGGAGAGGGCCTTGCGCTCTCCGGCGGAGGCCACGCGGCGGATCTCGTGGCCCCCCCAGAGGATCTCGATCTCGTCCCGGTGGGGACCCAGCAGGGGCATCTGCCGCCGCCGCTCGCGTTCGGCGATGCGGTCCAACGCGCCGGCGATGACCTGCTGGCCCTCCAGCCCGTCCGCCGGAGAGGGGCGGTAGCGCAGCTCGATGGGCGGGAAGGGGAAGCCGGAGGCCTCGATCACCCGGGCGAGCTGAACCTTCAGCAGCTCGACGTAGCGGTGGCGCTGGGAGATCACGTCCGCGGCCGTGGCGGCCAGCATCTCGTTCCAGATCTCGATCCCAGCGCCGTCCGAGAGGAGGAGGTCGCGCTTCTGCCGCAGGGCCTCGCGGTAACGGCCGAGGACTTCCAGGGCCGGCGGCCGGATCCCCACGACGCCGCGATCCATGAAACGCCGCCGCGCCTTGGGAGCCCCCACCAGCACCTCGGCTTCGGCCGCCGCCGTCCAGGCCACGACGGGGAACACGGCCAGGTGCTCGGCGAGAGGGGTTACCTTGCCGTTCAGAGCCCGGACCCGCTGGCCTTCCATCCAGCCCACCTCCAGGGTGGAGCGGTGGTCGGTCTCGATTTCCCCTTGGATGTGGAAGGAACCGGCCCCATGGCGGGCGCAGTCGGCGATCTGGGCGGCGCGGAAGCTCCGGGTGGTGGCCAGGATATAGACGGCCTCCAGGAGGCTCGTCTTGCCCGCGCCGTTGCCACCCAGCAGAAGGTGTGACCCCGCCTGGGGCCGCCAGGAGAGTGGCTCCAGGTTGCGGAAGTCCCGGGCGGTGAGATGGGTGAGGCTCAAATCCGCATGGGCATGATCACGCAGAGATAGCGGGTGTCAGGCCCGTCCATCGGATACCCGACGCACTGCGTGTTCTCGTCCTTGAGCTCCAGGCGGATCTTCTCGGTTTCGACGGCGGCCAGGAACTGGGTGAGGTAGTCCGGGTTGATGCCCACCCGGAACTCGGGGCCGTCGTAGTCGCAGGCGACCTCCTCGACCGCCTCGCCCAGATCGGAGTTGACGGCCGAGATCACCACCTGGTCGTTGGTGAACTGGAGGCGCACGGCGCGGGCACGGTCGCCCGTCATGAGCGCGGCACGCTGGACGGCGTCCACCAGGTGCTTGCGGTTGAAGAGCACCTTCTTGTCGTTGTCCTTGGCGATGACCCGCTCGTAGTCGGGGAAGGTCCCCTCCAGGATGCGGCAGATCAGCTCGCGCCGGCCCAGGCCGAAGGAGAGGTGGTGCTCGCCGCGGCCGTACGTCAGATTGCCCTCGCCCTCGAAGCGCTGAAGCTCCTGGAGGGCCTTCCTGGGCACCAGCACGGAATCCTCGTTGCCGGCGCCCTCCAGGCCGCCTTCGACCAGGGCCAGCCGGTGGCCGTCCGTAGCCACCATCTCCAGCGAGCCGTCCTTGAGCTTCAGGAGGGCGCCGTTCAGCTGGAAGCGGGACTCCTCGGCCGAGACGGCGAAGAGGATCTTGGCCACCATGCGCCGGAAATCCGTGAAGGGGATCTCGATGCGCCGGCCCTCCTCGACGGTGGGCAGGGTTGGGAAGTCGTCCGGCGAGAGGCCGTGGATCTTGAAGCGCGACTTGCCGGCCCGGATGGTGAGGACCCGGGGCTCCTCCTGAACCAGGAGGACCTCCTCGCCCGTGAGCGAGCGGATGATCTCCATGAGCTTCTTGGCCTGGACGGCGATGCCGCCCTCGCGCTTCACGTCGGCCTCGCACCAGGAGGTCAGCGAGACGTCGAGGTCGGTTGCGGCCAGGTGGAGCCGGTCCTCGCGCACGGTCAGAAGCAGGTGAGAGAGGATCGGGATGGTCGTCTTGCGCTCGACGATCCCCTGCATGGGGGCAAGCTCGCCCAGAAACTCGCTACGGGTGACGCGGATTTCCATTCACTCTTCTCCGTCTAGAAGACACCTGAATATAGCATAGACGTCGTCGTAAATAGGGGCTGTGGAAAGGAGGAAAAGGGGCCTAAGTTCCTCAACGATGGAACTTTAGGTTCCTGACCCGGGCTGTGCACAACCTGTGGACGGGTTGAGGAGGCCTGGGGAAAACTCCTGAAGACCGAAAAAATCCGCAGACGCTCCACAGGGCTTCCGGAGCGCCCTCCACAAGCTTTCCCCAGGCGGACGGGAGGTCCGCAAAAACGATTGAGGAGAGCTGCAAGTTCCGTACCGGAAGGAGCCTGGACAACCACTAGGCGAAGTGCTGCTCGAAGCTTTGGAGGGTGCGGTCGAGGTCCGGGTCGGATGCACGCTTCTTCTGCACCGTCTCACAGGAGTACATGACCGTCGAGTGGTGCTTGTCGTTGAAAAGTTTGCCGATGTCCGGGAAGGAAAGTTCCGTCAGTTTCTTGCAGAGGTACATCGCCACCTGCCTGGGGAAGACGATCTGGCGCGAGTTGCTCTTGCTCTTGATCTCGGAGACCTTCAGGTCGTAATGCCGGGCCACGAACTTGATGATCTCGTTCGGGTTGGGCTTCTTGCCCTCCTCGGGGAGGATGTCCTTGAGCGTCTCACGGGTCAGGGCGGGCGAGAGCGGCTTGCCGGTCAGCTGGGAGAAGGCGATGACGCGGTTCAGCAGGCCTTCGAGCTCGCGGATGTTGGACTTGACCTGCTGAGCGATGAACTCCGCGACCTCTTCCGGGAGCTGGACCCCTTCGATCGCGGCCTTGCGCTGAAGGATCGCCACCTTGGTCTCCAGGTCCGGTGCCTGGATGTCGGCGATCAGGCCCCACTCGAAGCGACTGCGCAGCCGTTCTTCCAGCGTGGGGATGTTCCGCGGCGAGGAGTCGGAGGAGAGGATGATCTGCTTCTGGCTCGTATAGAGCGTATTGAAGGTGTGGAAGAACTCCTCCTGGGTGCGCTCTTTGCCGGCGATGAACTGCACGTCGTCGATCATCAGCACGTCGATCGTGCGGTAGCGCTCGCGGAAGGCCGGCATGCGGTCGGTGCGGATGGAGTAGATGAGCTCGTTGACGAACTGCTCGGCCGCCAGATAGAGGACGCGCAACTGCGGCCGGCTCCGCTGGATCTCATGGCCGATCGCGTGGAGCAGATGGGTCTTGCCCAGGCCCACACCACCATAGAGAAAGAGCGGGTTGTAGGAGAGCGAAGGGTTCTCGGCCACCCGCTTGGCCGCGGCGGCGGCGAACTCGTTGGACTTGCCCTCGATGAAGTTGGCGAAGAGGTACTTCGGGTTGAGGCTCGACGGAGCGATCGGCTCGTCCGAGGAGATCTTCTCCTCTTCCAGCGAGAAGAGAACCTCGAAGCCCGGAGCGCCCAGGCCCGCCACGGCCCGGTCCACGGTCCGCCGGTAGCTCTCCTCCAGGGTGTGGAGGAAGCGGGAGTTCGGGGCGACCAGGACCAGACGGTCGCCGTCCTCGTCGCCGACCTTCAGGGGCCGGAACCAGGTGGCGAATTCTTCGGGATCGAGTTGCTGCTGTAATTGCCTCTGGAGAAGAGACCACAGGGATTGAGACATGGAACCTCGAAAACTCGCGATGTCAGCGATAAGCGCGAATATTAAATTTCCACACGATTTCCACAGTCTGTGGAAATCCTTGCCCTGGTAGGAAGTGCTTTCCGAAGCGGTTTAGGTGACTACGACAGAACCCATCATAGCACAGCCAAACGGCACCGCAAGCCCCTCGTGTGGAGAGTCCGTCATATGTGGCGTAAAGACAGTCAAATCAGTTACTTCCAGGTCAGATTCCAGGTCAGAAGGGCCGGGCCAGCCGGGCCACATCGGGAGGCAATTGAAGCAGGCGAGGGGGGTTGGTTTCAAGAGTCTTGACAACGTCCGCCAGAGCTGCTGGGAGGCGCGGCTCGCGTTCCTCGAAGAAAATGTCGAGCCAGGACGGCGGCGCGGGATAGAAGTCGACCGCCACCGTCTCCCCGGCGCCGATCTTCGCCTCCTTGCGGGCGATCTCGATAGCCCGGTCGAGACCTCCGAGCTCGTCCACGAGGCCGATCTTCAGGGCCGCCGCGCCGGTCCAGACGCGGCCGCTCGCCACCGCCTCGACGGCCTGGGGGTTCATCTTGCGGCCGGCGACCACGTGGCCGACGAAGGCCGCGTAGGTGCGGTTCATGAGCTGCTGGACGCGGGCGTCCTGCTCCGGCGTGTAGAGCTCCAGGGAGGAGTAGATGTCGGCGTTGGCGCCGCGCTTTTGCGAGTCGTGGCCGAAGCCCAGGATCTCCTCCTCGAAGCGGCGGGTCACGAACTTGCCGCCGAAGACCCCGATCGAGCCGGTCAGGGTGGCGGGCTCGGCCACGATCCGGGTGGCCTTGGCGGCGATGTAGTAGCCGCCCGAAGCCGCCAGGTCGCTCATGGAGACGATGACGGGCTTCTTCTCCTTGAGCTTCTCCACCTCGCGGAGGATGAAGTCCGAGGCGAGGGCGGAGCCACCCGGGCTGTCGATGCGCAGCACGACGGAGGAGATGGAGTCGTCCTCGGCCATGTCACGCAGCAGGGAGGCCATGTCGTCCGAGCCCAGGAAGGTCTCCTCCGTCCAGGGCGCCGTGCCGCCGGAGCCGCGCACGATGGTGCCCAGGGCGAAGACCACGGCCACGCGCCTGGTGGCCAGGACCGGCGCGGCCTGGTAGTCCTCGATCGCCAGGTAGTTGGGCTTCCCTCCCAGGCGCTTCTCCAGGTGGTCGCGGAACTGGTCGGGATAGGAGAGCTGGTCGACCAGGCCGCGCTCCCTGGCCTCCTGGGCCGAATAGGGGGCGCCGTCGATGAGGGCGCGCACCTCCGCGCCGCTCTTCTTCCTGGCCTCGGCGATGGCCGAGATGATCTGCGAGTAGAAGCCGTCGAGCACGGCCGCGATCGCCTCCTCGGAGTCGGGCGTGTACTCGCGCTCGGTGTAGGTCTCGACGGCGCTCTTGTAGCGGCCCACGCGGTTGAACTCGGGCTCGATCTTCAGCTTGTCGAAGGTGCCGCGCAGGAAGCGCCCCTCGGCGTTCAGGCCGAGGAGGTTCACGTCGCCCGCCGGGGCGAGGTGGATGCGCTCGCAGGCGGTGGCGAGGTAGTAGTCGAGCGTGCCGTTCGAGCCCTCGCCCGCCGTCTCCAGGTAGCACTCGACCCACTTGCCGGCGCGGCGCAGGGCCATCATCTGCCGCCGGAGCTCCTGGGCCTTGGCCAGGCCGAATTCGGCGCTCCGCAGGTAGACGGCGAGACCCTTGACGCCCCGGTCCCGCACGGCGGCGCGGAAGGCCGGATAGAGCTCGGCGATGCTGCCGGGCTCGACGCCGTCGCTGAAGGGGAACCGTGGCGCCTCCTGCTCGAGCACCGGGCCCTCGAGGCGCCAGACGAGGACCGTGCCCTCGCTGCTGGTCTCCGTCCCCCCCTTCTCTCCCGCCAGAATGCCGGCGAGGGTCGCTAAAACCGCCACCAGGACCAGGAAAACGAAGATCAGGAGCAGCTTCTTCATGGCCGGATTCTACCGTCCCAGTACTGGCTCCAGGCGTCGATCTCCTGCGGCGTCACGCGGGCGACGTGGCAGATGGCATCCCCCGGGTGGACCAGGGGGAGCTGCGTCAGGCCCAGCACGATGCCGGCGTGGGGGGCCTTGAGCTGGCTCCTCTCGCGCCCGAAGGGGTTGGTGTGGACCGAGATCGCCTGGCCCCGGCGCAGCGGCTGGCCCAGGTCCACCCGGAGCTCCAGGATGCCCCCCTTCATCGAGCGGATCCAGTGGGTGTCACCGATCCGCAGCGCGAGAGGCGGCAAGACGGGCTCGCCGGGCATCATCTTCAGATGGCGGAGCACGTTGAGCACCCCGGCGATCCCCACCTCGATGAACGGCCGCTCCAGCCGGCGGGCGCTCCCGGCCTCGTAGACGATGGTCGGCACCCCTGCGTCCACGGCCGTGCGGCGCAGCGAGCTCTCCGGGCCGGCGCCGTCCACCATCAGCGAGCAGCCGAAGGCGGCGGCGAGTTCGGCCACCCCGGGATTGCCGAGGTCGGCCCGCACCTGGGGGTAGTTCGTGCGCTCGCCGCCCGCCGTGTGGAGATCGATGCCGAAGTCGCTCTTGCGGATGACCTCGCGAAAGAGGGTCTCGGCCAGGCGGGCGGTGAGCGAGCCCTTGCGGCTGCCGGGGAAGCTGCGGTTCAGGTCCCGCCGGTCGGGCAGGCGCCGGTCCTGGTTGAGGAAACCCGGGACGTTGACCACGGGCACGGCGATGAGCGTTCCTTTCAAGGGGCTGAAGTCCGTATCGTTCAGCAGGCCCCGCAGGATGCCCACGCCGTTGAGCTCGTCGCCGTGAACAGTGGCGGTGACGAAGAGTGTAGGGCCGGGAGCCCCCCGCACCACCGTCACCGGCACGGTGACCGGCTCGGCCGTGTACGACTCGGCGACCTTCATCCGCACCTCCGCCGTCTCCCCCAGGGCGACCGGGGTGCCGCAGAGGGTGAGGGGCTCGGTCCTCGTCACCTAGCCCCGCCCCCGGGTGTGGGGATGGCCGCGGTGCGCGTGCCCGACCACGAAGTCGATCATCGCCCCCGCCACGTCCACGCCGGTCGCCCCCTCGATCCCTTCGAGGCCCGGCGAGCTGTTGACCTCCAGGACCATGGGGCCGTCGTTCGAGGGGATCATGTCCACCCCGGCGATATTCAGGCCCAGCACCTCGGCCGCGTGCACGGCCGTCGAGGCGTAGGCCTCTTCGAGCACCACCCCGGAAGCCGTGCCGCCCCGGTGGAGGTTGCTGCGGAATTCCCCCTCGCCCGCCCGGCGCTCCATGGCAGCCACCACCTTGCCACCCACCACGATGGCGCGGTAGTCGGTCCCCTGGGCCTCCTCGATGAAGGCCTGGATCAGGATGTTCTGCCCCAGCGAGCTCATGGCATCCAGCACCGACTCCGCCGATTTGACCGACTCGGCCAGAATGACACCCATCCCCTGCGTCCCTTCCAGGAGCTTGAGGATGACGGGAGCGCCCCCGACCTTGCGGATGGCCGAGCGCACGTCTTCGTGGCGGCGGGCGAAGGCCGTGGGCGGGATGCCGATATCGTAGCGCGACAGGAGCTGGAGGCTGCGCAGCTTGTCGCGGCTGCGCGAGATGGCCTGGCTCTCGTTGGCCGGAAAGACCCCCATCATCTCGAACTGGCGCAGCACGGCCAGGCCGTAGAAGGTGATCGAGGCGCCGATCCGGGGAACCACGCCGTCCATCCCGGTCACCCGCTCGTTGTTGTGGAACACCTCCGGCTTCTTCTTGGACACCTTGACCACGCACTGCAGCGGGTCGAGCACCGCGACGTCGGCCCCGCGCTGGCGGCAGGCCTCGATCAGGCGCGAGGTCGAATACAGCGTCGCCTTGCGCGACAGGATGGCGATCTTCATTCCTCTGGCTTCCCCTCACTCCTCACCGGGCGGCGGCGGTGGGACCTGCGGAACAGGTACTTGCTGGCGACGTCCACGCGGAAATCGCTCTCCAGGGCCTTGCGGCCGAGGATCATACGAAACAACATGCCGGAGCGGTTGGTCAGGGTCAGGAGGATCCGCTTGCGCACCGGCCCCAGCACCAGCTCCGTCTCGACGACCGGCCTCACCTCCGGATGGCCTCCCGAATCGACCACCCGCATACGCTTGATCACCCGCGCCCGGGTGCGCACCCGCATGTCCGGCCGCCGGCGGTCAGGACTGACCATGATTTCCACTATCTCCGTGCCATCCGGTAAAACTTCCAGCACGTCCAGGGAGTCCACGTGCAAAGTCGACGTCCGGGCGCCGGTATCCACCTTCGCCTTGAGGCGGAAGAGCCCGAGCTCCGGGAGATCCAGGTACTCCTTCCAGCCGACGGTGCGGGCTTCCCGAAAATCCGGCATCAGGTCCGGCCTCCCGGAGGGTCTCCATGTAGAAATGCCAAATTCTCAGCAACGCATTTGTACGAACGAAACAGGGGCCGGGGGCAGGCTCCATCACTCAGGGAGGCTCGGGAACGCTCAAACAGCGGTTTCATCGGCTCTTTGGGCACCACGGGCGTTTCAGGCATGGTGATTGCATTAGAAAAAGACACATATCAGTAGTAGGTAACGAGGGGGAGGTTCCAACCAGCCACACCATATCCATCCTTTAAAGGAGATCGCAAGCGATCCCCATCCTTGAGAGATCCCTCCTTTTATCCCCTGAGCAGGGGTAGATCCAGCCAAACCAACCAACCAAGAAGCAGGGAACCTCCCCCCTGAGCCCCCCGCCGAAAGGCGCGGGGGCCTTTTCTTTTTTGAGGCACCCCTCCGGAATCCCCCTTTGTGGCTTCACGTTTGCAAAAAGGAACGGACAGTGAGGGGAATCGGACGCTTCGGGCGTTCTTTTCCCCAGTGAGGCCCTTCCGGGCCACCTTGAAATCAGCCCCCGAGAACCTCGACCCGCCCCGAAGAGGGTGGAATGAGGAAGCAGGCACGGCTGTTGCAAAGGACAGTAGACAGGAAACGCTGCGGGGGAGGTTCCAGACCAACCAACCAAGTCCCACCAGCTTTGGAGATCGCAAGATCTCACCCTCTTTTGAACCAGCCTAAACTCCCCTAAACACAGGGGTACAGCCACATAGCCAACCCGGAGAGATGGGGCCTCCCCCCCAATCCTCCTCCCGAAAGGGAGGAGGAAGCCTCTGGCTTTCCAGCCCGGCGTTTTCGTCTTTTAGTCGCATCGACATTTAACTCTGCCAATTTGGCTGTGCTGTCCGGTTAAAATGACGCGATGCGGCGCGCCGCCCACCTTCGGAACGAGCTCCTGACCTGGTTCGACCAGCATCGCCGGGACCTTCCCTGGCGCCGGACGAGCGATCCCTACAAGATCTGGCTCTCCGAAGTCATGCTCCAGCAGACCCGGGTGGAGACCGTGCTCCCTTTTTACAACCGGTTCCTGGAACGTTTTCCCACCGTGGAGGGCCTGGCCCGGGCAGAGGTCGAGGAAGTTCTTGCCCTGTGGTCCGGCCTGGGCTACTACCGGCGGGCGCGCCAGCTCCACGCGGCCGCGCGCCGGATCGCCGAGAGCGGGGAATTCCCCGCCACCGTTGAAGGCCTTCTCGCCCTGCCCGGCATCGGCGCCTACACGGCGGCGGCGGTCGCCAGCATCGCCTTCGGGGTGGCGGCCCCGGTGATGGACGGCAATGTCGAGCGGGTCCTCTCCCGCTGTCTCGCCCTGGAAGAAGACCCCCGCTCGGGTCCCGCGCGCCGGGAGCTCCTCGCCGCCGCGGCCGGCCTCCTCGACCCCGGCCGGCCGGGCGACAGCAACCAGGCCTTGATGGAGCTGGGCGCCACCCTCTGCTCTCCGCGCCGCCCCAAGTGCCTCCTCTGCCCCCTGCGCCCCGGCTGCCGCGCCTCCCTCGAAGGGGACCCCGAGCGCTACCCCATCCCCAAGGTCAAGCGGCAAGGGGAGCGCCACCGCCTCCTCGTGGCCGTGGTGGAGAGCGGAGAGGGAGTCCTCCTCTTCCGCCGCCCCGAGGACAGCACGCTCCTCGCCGGCACCTGGGAGCTCCCCTGGGTGACCCTGGAGGTGGACGGCGTGCCGCAGAACGGTTCGCCCGAGACCGCCCTGGCCGCGCGCTACGGCGGCCGCTGGGCCTTGGGGGAGAAGGTGGGCCGGGTGCAGCACGGCATCACCTACCGGGACCTGGAGGTCGACGTCCACCGCGCCGGCCTCGTCTGGGGTGGGGAGGTACGGAACGGAATGGCCGCGGGATGGTTCGACGAAGCCGGCCGCGCCAATCTGCCGCTGTCGTCGCTGGTGGGAAAGGTCCTGGGGACGATCAGGCTTGCGCCGGCTATGCCGGGGGGGGAGGCACCGGCCAGGAGATCCCGGACCCGCCGGCGATGATGAACCAGCCGATGATCTTGTCGTCCAGCTCCCGCAGCCGGCTCGCCACCAGGTTGCAGAGGATCGTGAGCAGCCGGATCGACGAGATCTTGTGGATGTCCAGGATCCCCTCCAACACCTCGCGGGAGATGGCGAGCACGACCGCGCCCCCCTCGTGGGCCTTGGCGTCGGCCGAGCGCGGCTCCTGGTCGATCAGGGCCATCTCGCCGAAGTAGCCGCCCCGCTCCAGGAAGGCCAGGGCCTCCTCGCCCGCGCCGGGGATGTACTTGCTGATCATCACCCGTCCCTCGAGCACCACGTACATCTCGTTGCCCATCTCCCCCTCGCGGAAGATGACCTGATTGGGACCGTACTTGCGCTCCTTGGAGAGCGAGGTGAGGAAGTTGATCTCCAGGCTCGACAGCTTCTGCTCCTGGAAGAGCTTGCGCTTGGAGGCCATGTCCACGCGGAATTCGCCGGGGGGCTCGCCCTTCTTCGCGGCCGGCTGGGCGCCCGCGGGAGCACCGGGCTCGGAGAAGAACTGGGTGAGGTTCGCGTTGGTCTGCCGCAGCTTGGAAGAGAGGCTCTTCCAGAACGCCCAGTAGAGGGCCAGCTTGAAGCGCTGATCCGCCTCCATCAGGGCCGTGAGGCCGGCGTGGTCGAGAGTGATCAGATCCGATCTCCGCCGTGGTCACCGCGTCTCCGGAGCGGGGGATGCCGTCCACGAAGCGAGGTCTCGCCGAAGATGGACCCCGCGTCCAGGGCCGCCAGGCTGAAGTGGCCGTAGGGCGTCTTCCTCTGGATGCGGATGCCGCCGCTCTCGATCAGGTATGCGTCCTGGGTCTCCCCGCCCTCGTGGACGATGAACGCCTTGGCGGGATGGCGGTTGCGCGTCGCGCACTGCGCGAGCTGGACGAGCTGCTCATCCGTAAAGTGGGAGAAAGCCTCCCACCGGCGAAGAACGTTCTCAAGTCCCAAGATCCGCCTATTGTAACGGAGGTCGGGCTTCCGTGTCCGGTACGGTGGCTTCGATTGTAGAGATCACCGTGGCCAGCCGGCTCTCCGGGGCCGAGGCCCGCCCCTCCCGGCGCGCCCATCCGGCCTGCTCCTCCTCCCCGAAGGCCCGCCAGAGCGCGGCGGCCTGGAGGAACCACTCGGCGAACAGCGGCTCGCCGCTCCCCAGATCGGAACGGAGCTTGTTCTCCAGCGGCGCCTCGACCTCGCTGAAGAGGCGGCGGGCCGCGCGGCATCCCCCCGGCGCAGGGCCAGCCAGGCGCGGTGGAGCGTCAGCGATTCCAGGAGGTCTGAGCGCAGGGGCTCCACCTTCGCGAACGCCGCGTCCGCCGCCGCGAAGTCCCCGGCGTAGGCCGCCACGAGCCCCCGCTCCAGCCAGGCCTCGCCGTCGCGGGGATCGCCGGCCAGGAGCCGGTCGAGGAGAGCGCGGGCGCGGTCGAGCTCCAGCAGGTGCTTGGCGGCGACGGCCGCGGCGTACAGATCGTCGCGGCCCGCCCGGGCGTCCGTGCGGGCGGTCTCCAGGGCCTCGGCGAAGCGTCCCTGCCCGAGGGCCTGCAGGGCGGGGCTCCCCGAGGGCTGGCGCAGGGTGGCCCAGAGCCCGAGAGCCCCGGCGGCCAGGAGCACCAGGAGGAGGGCGAGGAGCAGGCCTTCGAAGGATGGCATCAGGGCGGTCCGTCCTTTATTCATATGCGGGAAGCGGGAGCTGGGCAGGGCGCAGCCGCTCCCAGACCGTCCGCTCGACCGCGTCGAGCCATCCCGCCCTCTCCTCGGAGCTGAGATGGAGGACGGGGAGATCCCGTACCGCCAGCTCCGGCTCAGGCGCTCCTCGACGGCGTACTGGAACCCCGGGTCGGGGGAGCGGACTGCCGTCCGGGCTCAGCTCCTCGACGATGGGCACGTGGACCAGCAGGTCGTATCCCCGGATCCAGAGCGCGACCAGCCCCTCGGGGGCCTCCTGGCGTCCGGCGGCGAGAAGGAGATAGACGTAGTTGTCGAGCACGCTCCGGTCGCAGACCACCACGGGATACCGTGCCTGCGCCACCAGCTCCTCGGCGATCTGCGTATGGAGGATCCACGACTGCGCCGCCACCGAAGTCTCCTCGTTGATGGGCAGCGGGCACCGCCGGGCCACCTCGTGCACCACCTCGACCCCCACGTCCCGCCGCTTGAGCCGCGCCGCGAGCCCATAGCAGAGGGTGGTCTTCCCCACGCCATGGCTGCCGATGAAGGCGACCTTGAAGCGGGGGGTGGGGATCATGGGGGAAGATTGTATGGGATGGGCTCCTGGCATGGACGTCGCCGTCCGTGGCTTATACTGGCTTGCTGTGAAGCGTCCCAATCTCTACCGAGGTAAGGATCCCCGCGAGATCCCGCTCTATGGGATCGCTGAGGCGGCTCACCATCTCCACCTGCCCACCGCGACCTTGCGGTCCTGGGTGGACGGTCGGACGTACAAGCTGGCGGATGGCGCGAAGGGCTTCTCGCCGCCCCTGATCGAGAGGCCGGATGCGGGTGATCCGAGGCTTTCCTTCAACAACCTGGTCGAGGCGCACGTACTGCGCGCGCTTCGGGTCGAGCATCACGTCCCCATGGGGCACGTGCGGAAAGCCCTGGACTACGCCCAGCGCGAGTGCGGGATCGACCGCCTCCTGATCCGCAGAGAGCTCTGGCCGCTCCCGGCGAGCTTTTCCTCAAGGAGTATGGAAGGCTGCTGAGCCTCAGCCGTTCCGGTCAGTTCGCCATGGAGAAGATCCTCGAAGTGTTCCTCCGGCGGGTCGTCCGCGACGCGGAAGGCCTACCTCTCCGGCTGTATCCATTCACCTCTCCGGGCACGAGCGAGGAGCGGATGGTCGTCGCGATCGATCCCCGGATCTCCTATGGACGGCCGAGCATCGCCAGGAAGGGCGTCAGCACCGCCATTCTTGCCGAGCGTCTCAATGCCGGAGAGACCGTCGAGGATCTGGCGGACAGCTACGACCTGACCGAAGAAGAGGTGAAAGAGGCCATCGTCTACGAGTCGGCCCGTGCCGCCTGATGATCCTGTCTTCTTCGTCGACGCCGATCTCTCCGACAAGTGGTTCTTCCGGGTTCTGGAAGAGGCGGGGATCGCCTTCGAACGGCACGACGACTACTTCAGTCCAGGAACAGACGATCTGGACTGGCTGGCCAAGGCCGGCCAGGAAGGCTGGATTGTCCTCAGCCACAACAAGAAGCTGCGTAAGGTCACCGCACAGACAGAGCGGCTCATGGAGGCTGGAGTCCGGGCCGTCATGCTCATCGGTGACCCCGGTCCGAACCCGCCAGGGGAAAAGTCCGTTTTCACCCGTGATCTTGCAGAGAATTTCGTCAGGACTCTTCCGCAGATCCTGAGATTCCTGAAGCGGCACCCCGGTCCCTGGATCGCGAAGCTGTACCGTCCGGACCCCGGACGCCCTGGTCAAGGACCAGGAACGGTCAAGATGTGGCTCTCTTTGCAAGCTTGGCTCAAGGAGCGGTGACGACCGCCATCCCGCTCTCCAGAATCCCCACCGCCCCCTCCAGCTGCTCCTCCCGGACCGTCAACGGCGGCACGATCTGCGCCACCCGTCCCTCCGGCCCCCCAGCAAGGAGGAGGATGCCCCGGGACCAGGCCTCCAGCATCCACTTCTTCGCCTGCTCTCCGGAACGGAAGGCGACACCCCAGAGGAGACCTCGGCCTCGGATCTCCTCGACGGCGGGGAAGCGGTCCGGCCAGGACTTGAGGCGCGGACCGAGATCCTCTCCCAGGCGGACGGCCCTTGCGGGGAGATCCTCGTCCCGGACGATATCCAGGACGGCCAGGGCGGCGGCGCAGGCGAGGGGGTTGGCGAGGAAGGTCGCGGTGTGGCGAGCTTCTCCCGGTGTCTCCCAGCAGCGGAAGCAGTCCCGGCGGGCGATCACCGCGGCGATGGGGAGACCTCCGCCCAGGGCCTTGCCGCAGCAGAGGATGTCCGGACGCACCCCCTCGTGCTCGACCGCGAAGAGGCGGCCCGTGCGGCCGAAGCCGGTGAAGATCTCGTCCGCGATCAGCAGCGCTCCATGACGGCGGCAGAGATCGGCCAGGCCCGTGAGCCAGCCGGCGGGTGGGATCAGCACTCCCTCGCGGCCCACGATGGGCTCGACGATGACGGCCCCGGCGTCTCCACGCGCGAGGACCTCCTCGATCTTCTCCAGACCACAACCATAAGGAAGGCGATGGACGTGCCCGTGGAGATGGGCGGCGAACGGGGCGCGGAACTCGTCCCGGGAGGTGACGGCGAGCGCTCCCAGGGTCATGCCGTGGTAGGAGGGCTCGAAGGCGAGGATACCCGGCCGGCCCGTGGCGCCGAGCGCCGTCTTCAATGCGATCTCGACGGCCTCGGCGCCGGAGATGGCGAAGAAGACCTGGGGATCATCGACCGGTGCGATCTCCGCGAGCCGCCGGGCGAGCTCCACCCGCAGCGGATGGGCGTGGACGTCTCCGAGCCCGTGGAGCAGGCGGCCGGCCTGATCGCGGACGGCTTCCACCACCCGGGGATGGCGGTGACCCACGGCTGCCACGCCGAAGCCCGAGGTGAGGTCTATATAGAGATTGCCGTCGACGTCCCGGACGTTGGCGCCCCGCGCCTCTTCCCACAGGATGGACGGCTCGCCGCCGAAGAGGGTGTTGACGCCCGGGGCTTCCAGCTCCCGCAGGGCCTCGGACAGCTCGCGGGAGCGCGGTCCCGGAGGCGGGACGGCGATCTCGGGGAGGAGATCGCCGAAGCTCACATCTCCCGCCGGCCGGCGAGCGAGCGGCCCAGGGTCACCTCGTCCGTGTACTCGATGTCGCCCCCGACCGGCATGCCGAAGGCGAGGCGGGTGACCCGCGTGCCCCGCGCCTTGAGCAGGCGAGCCAGGTAGAGGGCCGTCGCCTCCCCCTCGACGTTGGGGTTGGTGGCGAGGATCACCTCCTCGACTCCCTCCAGGCGGTCGAGGAGGCCGGGGATCGCCAGGCGGTCCGGGCCGATCCCGCGGTGGGGGGAGAGCGCGCCCATCAGCACATGGTAGAGGCCGTGGTACTCGCCCGTGCGCTCGATGGGCTCGAGGTTGAACGGCTCTTCGACGACGCAGATCCGCGCGCGGTCGCGCTGCGGGTCCGAGCAGTACCGGCAGGGGTCCACGGCCGTGATGGCGTTGCAGACCGAGCAGTGGAAGAGCTTCTCCTTGACCTCGACGATGGCCTGCGCCAGCGCCTCGGCCTCGGAGGCCGGCACTTTCAGGAGATAGTGGGCGAGGCGGGTCGCGGTCTTGGGACCGATGCCCGGCAGCCGTGAGAGCTCGCCGATGAGCCGGGCCAGGGGGTCGGACATCGATTCCTGCGATTCCGGCAGGGGATCAGAACAGGCCCGGCAGGCTGGCCGCCATGGAGCCCATCTTTCCCTGCATCGTCTCCTCGACCTTGCGGCCCGCCTCGTTGACGGCGGCGACGATCAGGTCTTCCAGCATCGACGGATCGTTCGGGTCCATGGCCTCGGGGTCGATCTTGCACCCCGACGAGCTGCTTGTGGCCGCTCATCTTCACGGTCACCATGCCGCCGCCGACGCTCGACTCGACCACGAGCTGGTTGAGCTCGCGCTGGAGGCGCTCCTGCATCTCCTGGGCCTGCTTCATCAGCTGCCGCATGCTGCTCATATCTGTCAGTCCTCCGTATAGCTTCCCTGCTCTTCAACGGTCTCGACCCGGCTGCCCGGAAGATCTCGAGCACCGCCTGGACGGCCGGGATCTGCTCGACCTGCTGAACGCCCGCGGGCTTCGCCTCCCCAGGGGCGGCGGCCTTCGGCGCGCTCGCCCCGGTGACAATACGCCAGGAGGTGCCGGGACCCCAGACGGATGCCAGCGCCTCCTCGATCACCTGCCGGTTGGACTCCTGCCGGAGACGCGAGTCCAGATAAGTATCACCCGCCGGGACTGTAACGAGAAGAAGCCCGTCCTCGAAGCGCAGATCCTCGGCGGATTCGAGGTAGCCGGCCAGGGGCGGGCGCCGCTTGCTGACCTCCTCCAGAAACGCCCGGGTCGGATCGCTCGGCCGCCTGGGCGGCGCCACCATCGCGGGCATCGCCGCGGCCGGCGGAGGTGCGGCGGGCCGCGGCGGAGGTGCGGGAGCGGGAGGTGCGGCCACCGGCTCCGGAGCGCTCCTGCGGACAGGCGGCGGCGGTACCTGAGACTGAGACGGCGGGGGCGGAGCCGAAGGAGCTGGCCGGGCCGCAGCGGCGGTGGGGCGCGGCGCCGGCGCGGCGCCATAGCCAGCCAGGATCTCCTCGATCCGGGTGAGCTTCGGCAGCTCGGCTGCCCGCAGCCAGGCGATCTCCACGGCCAGCGCTCCGGAATCGCTGCGGCGCACCAGGGGCTCGCTGGTCAGCAGCAGGTTCAAGAGCCGGAGCAGGTTCTCGTAGCCGCTCGCTTTCGCGGTGGCGGCGAGGGCCTGCGCCTCCTCGCCGGGCAGGTCCACCTGCTCGGGCGAGCCGCCCATGGCGAGGTGCAGCGCGTCGCGGCAGAAGGCGAGGAACTGGCCGTAGACGTGGCGCGGGTCCCAGCCCTCCTCCTCCACCCGGCGCACGGCAGCGCGCACGGCCGGGGGATCGCCCGCGAGGATCGCCCGCGAGCAGCGTCTGGAAGAGCGCCGTGTCGAGCCCGCCCAGCAGGCGGACGGCGTCCTCGTCGGCGATCGTCCCCGAGCCGAAGGTGGCGAGCTGGTCGAGCAGCGCCACCGAGTCGCGCACGCTCCCCTCGCCGGCCCGGGCGATCAGGCGCAGGGCCGTGTCGCTCGCCGTGATCTTCTCCGCCTCGCAGATATTGCGCAGGTAGGCGGCGAGGTTCTGCGAGGGCACGCGCCGGAAGTGGAACTCCTGGCAGCGGGAGAGGATGGTCGCCGGCACGGCGTCGATCTCGGTGGTGGCGAAGATGAACACCAGGTGCGGCGGCGGCTCCTCGACGATCTTCAGGAGGGCGTCGAAGGCCTGACGCGAGAGGCGGTGGATCTCGTCGAGCACCACGACCTTGTAGCGGTCGTGGGCCGGGCCGTACTTCAGGCTCTCGGTGAGCTCGCGGACCTGCTCGACCTTTGAATAGGTGGCGGCGTCGACCTCGATGACGTCGAGGTCCGAGCCGCGGGTGATGTCGATGCAGGAGCGGCACTCGTTGCAGGGATCGGCCGCGGGGCCGCGCTCACAGTTGAGCGCCTTGGCGAGCACCCGGGCCGCCGTGGTCTTGCCGACGCCGCGGATGCCCGAGAAGAGATAGGCCTGGGCGATGCGTCCTTCCTTCAGCGCGTTGCGCAGAGCGGTGACGATCGGCTCCTGGCCGACGAGGCTGGAGAAATTCTGAGGGCGCCACTTGCGCGCGAGGACCTGGTACGTCATGGGTGATGATGGCAGGCAGTGGTCAACGAAGGGTTCCGGTGTATCTGCGGCACTCGGCCGGATACCTTATCGCTGCTCCCTTCCGGGCCTGACGAGGTTCGGAATGGCCGATGCACAGGACCCGAACCCTTCGTGGGCCACTGCAAGGACCCCCATGCTACGTCCTGGGGTCGGGGAAGTAAAGAACGCGGCACCGTGGTGCTCATGGCCTGGATATTGGACAACGATCCGGAGCGGACTGGTATTCCCGGCATGCCTGAAGAGCATACATCGCTGGAATGAGGAACGCGACACTGGCCGCCCTCGCTTTGCGAACGTTCAAAAACCGGCGTCGAACGTTCGCAAAGCGTTTTCGAGCGCTCGCCGCGGGTTTTCGAGCGTTGCCAAACCGTTTCTTGGCGTTCGCAAAGCGTTTGGGAGCACTGGAAACCGTTTGGGAGTGCTGGAAAACCGTTTGGGAACGTTCCCAAACGGTTTGCAGACGCTCCAAAAGCGATGTCGAACGCTCGCAAACGGAAGAGGAACATTCCCAAACGACTTTCTGTTGGATTTGGCTGGACTCGCGTTCTCGGGTAAGATACGCGTCCGTTTCGGCGGGGGCCTGCCATGGAGAGACCGGAAGACGGGTCTGGATGCTGGAGGCTCTCGCGGAAGCGGGGCGCGCCGCGGAGATCGGCGAGGTGCCGATCGGGGCGGTGGTGGTCCGGGACGGTGAAGATCATCGGCCGCGGGCACAACCGGCGCGAGATCGACCGCGATCCGCTGGCGCACGCCGAGATCCTGGCGATCCGGCAGGCGGCGATGCGGATCGGCGGGGTGGCGGCTCACGGGGTGCACGATGTACGTGACCCTGGAGCCGTGCGCGATGTGCGCCGGCGCCCTGGTCAACAGCCGCATCGAGCGGCTGGTCTACGGGGCGCCCGATCCGAAGGCCGGCTACTGCGGCACCCTGGGCAATCTGGTCCAGGACCCGCGGCTGAACCACCGGCTGGAGGTGACGGCCGGCGTGCTGGAAGAGGAGAGCGCCGCGCTGCTGCGCGGTTTTTTCGCGTCTCTGCGTCGGCGGTGAGCGGCGCGAGGTTCTTTGCGAAATTCCTGGAGAGATGTCCGAGTGGCTTAAGGAGCACGCTTGGAAAGCGTGTGTAGGGGAAACTCTACCGTGGGTTCGAATCCCACTCTCTCCGCCAGTATCTAGAAGTATGAAGACAACCGGAGAGGTGCCAGAGTGGTCGAATGGGGCGGTCTCGAAAACCGTTGACCGGGCAACCGGTCCGTGGGTTCGAATCCCACCCTCTCCGCCATACTTTTGCTGCCCGCTTGACGCGGTAGCCCCGGGGGCGCTAATTTACGTGTTTCGTTCGAGTTGAGCGGGCGGTCCCCGTGTGGGCCTGCGGTCCCGCGATCCATGACCTCTACTTCGAAGAAGGCGGTCAACGTGAAACGGACTTTTCAGCCCAACAACCGTCGGCGCAAGCGGACCCACGGCTTCCTGGTGCGGATGCGCACCCGGAACGGCCGCGCGGTGATCGCGCGGCGGCGCCAGCAAGGGACGCAAGCGCCTGAGCGTCTGATGCCGGGCCAGGTGGCCTGCCGGATTCGCGTCCCGGCACGGCGGGCGAGCGCCTGCTCCCCGAGGAGAGGCTGCGGCGGCGGGCGGACTACCTCAGGTGCTACCGGACGGGACGCCGGCGGCACGGCGCGCTGGCCATCCTCTACTTCGTTCCGAACCAGCTCGGGCATCCCCGTATCGGGATCACCGCCAGCCGCAAGGTCGGCAAGGCGGTGGTGCGCCAGCGGCTCAAGCGCAGGATCAGAGAGATCTACCGGCGATGGCAGGACCGCAGGCAGCTCCCAGCCCTGGACCTGGTGGTCCACCTGAAGCCGGAGGCCGGCAAGAGCGGACTTCCCAGCATTGCAGGCCGAGCTGCTGCGGCTCTTCGGGGGTCTGCGGGAGCGCCGGGAGACTCGGGAGCCCCGGACATGACGCGCCTCCTGGTCTCCCTGCTCGAGCTTCTACAAGCGCCGCGTCTCGCCGCTGCTTCCCCGCGCCTGCCGCTTCACCCCGACCTGCTCGGAGTATGCGCGGCTCGCCCTGCTGAAGCACGGGCTCTGGCGCGGCAGCGCTCCTCGCGCCGGGCGCCTGCTGCGTTGCCAACCCTTCCATCCGGGCGGGGTCGACCTGCCGTGATGCCTAGTTACTAGATTCGCTAGAAGAATAACTAAGAGGAACTCGAAGCTCCGTGGACAATCGCCGGTTGCTCCTTGCCTTCCTGCTCTCTCTGGGCGTCATCCTCCTCTGGTACACGCTCTTCCCGCCGCCGAAGCCGACGCCGGAGGCGGTGCCGCCCTCCGAGGGAGCAGGCGGAAAGTCCCACTCCCGGTCCTGCGCCAGCGCCGGCACCGGGCGTTCCCGCCTCCCCTGACGGCCCCGCCGCCCGCCACTCCTGCGGCAGCCGCGGGGCTCCCGCGGAGCCGGTCGCCGCCGCCGCCGAGGAGCGCGTCGTGCTCCAGGACGGCCGGACCCGCGCCGTGTTCACCAACCGCGGCGCCCAGCTCGTCTCGCTGGAGGTCCCGGAGAAGACGAAGACCGGGGGCAAGAGCGGCACGCTCGACCTGGTGCGCGGCGCGGGTGGGCGGTCCCTATCCGTACTCGCTGACCTCCGGCCGGGGCTCAGCGCCCCACCCGCTCGACCAGGCCCTGTTCCGGGCCGAGAAGCGGAGCGCGACGGCCGCTCGGTCCTGTTCCGCTACAGCGGCCCCGCAGGGCGTGGCCGAGAAGCGCTTCCAGCTCGACGACCAGGGACTCCTGGAAGTCGAGATCCGGCTGCCGGGCCGCGCGGCTGGGGCGTGCTCCTCGGCCCGGGCATCCGCAACCCCACGGCCGAGGAGATGAAGAGCCGCTTCGAGCGGCGCGCTGGGCGTCTACACCTGGGCGGCGAGGTGACCGGGTCGAGCCGCAGAAGGCGGAGGGAGCCGTGGAGGTGCCTGGGCGAGGCCTGGGCTGGGTCGGCCTCGAGGACACCTACTTCCTCTCCGCCCTGGTCCCTCAGGGAGGGCCTCGACCGGGCGGTCTTCGAGCCGGTGCTCGTCCAGTCGGCAGGGCCGCGACGCGCGCTTCACCCCCCTGCCTCCCGAGGAGCAGATCACCACGGAGCAGGAGGACCTGCCGCGCGAGCTCCTCGTGGTCCTGCGGCCGGCGGGCGACCGGCATGGCCCTGGTCTCCTACTGGGGCCCCAAGGACTACGACCGGCTGGCGGCGCTCCCCTACGGCCTCGAGCCACGGTCGACCTGGGCATCTTCGGAGTCCTGGCCAAGCCGCTCCTCGTACGCCCTGCACTGGATCCACGACAACATCGTGGCCAACTACGGCTGGGCGATCATCCTGATGACCATGCTGATCAAGATCCTGCTCCTGCCGCTCACCCACAAGAGCACGGTGTCGATGCAGAAGATGCAGGAGCTGAACCCCAAGGTGCAGGCGATCCGCGACCGCTACCGGACCAAGCTGCGGGACAAGCAGGGCAAGCCCAACCTCGAGATGCAGCGCAAGATGAACGAGGAGATGATGGCCCTCTACAAGGAGGCGCGGGGTCAACCCGGCGGGCGGCTGCCTCCCGCTGCTCCTCCAGATGCCGATCCTGTTCGCCTTCTACAGCCTGCTGCTCGACGGCGGTCGAGCTGCGCGGGGCGCCCTGGATCCTGTGGATCCAGGACCTCTCGGTGGCCGACCCCTACTACGTGCTGCCGATCGTGATGGGCGCGACGCAGTTCCTCCAGGTGCGCATGGCGCCGCAGGCGGGCGATCCGATGCAGCGGCGGATGTTCCAGCTGATGCCGATCTTCATGACGTTCCTGTTCCTCGGCTTCCCGAGCGGCCTGGTGCTCTACTGGCTGACCAACAACGTCTTGACCATCCTGCAACAGGCGGTTTACAACCGTCTCAAGGAGCGGCAAGGCGTGATGGCTCACGAGACGGAATTCCCGCACGAGACCACTCTTATGAACGAGCCCAAGAGACGCTTCTTCTCCGGCGACACGCTGCAGCAGGCCCTCATCCAGGCCGCCAACTATTTCAACCTCGATCCCAGCTATGATCGCCTACCAGAGCCTCGAGAAGCGGCACGGTTTCCTGAAGACGCGCCGCAAGGTGGTGATCGAGGTGGATCCGGACAATCCGCGCCGGGAGACGCCGGTGCCGCTGCCCCTGGTCCCGGGCGGGCGCACGCCGCCGCCGCCGCCGCCGTCGTCGCTCCGTTCCCGGGAGCCGTCCGTGCCTGCTGTGGCCCGTCCGGCCGAGCCGATGGCAGAGCGCCCGCCGCAGGCTCCTCGTGAGGAGCGGCGCGAAGAGGGGGATGACAATCGCGGAAACCGCGTCGCTCGAGGCCCTCAAGCCCCGCAAGCGCCACGCGAAGGCCGGGACAGCCGTGGCGACCGCGGTCCCCGCCGTGGCGCTCGAGGCGATCGTGGCCCGCGCGGAGACCGGAGCGGAGGGCGGCGGAGCGGCCGAGGCGCCGGCGCGAGGAGGCGCGGCTCGCCCGGCCCGTGAGGGAAGGGGGCGAGCCTGCGCAGCCCGACCTGCCCATCCCGGCCGAGGGCGGCCTGGTCACGCTGCCGGAGACCCCGCGGCGCCCTTCGGAGCGCTATCCGGCGGCGTCCGGTCCGGCGGCCGAGGCGGCGGCGAAGGCGTCGGAGCTGCTGCTCCGCATCGCCGGCCTGGACCTTGTGCCGCATGTCCTCCAGGGGGAGGAGCGTCTGGAGGTGGACCTCTCGGGCGAGGACGTGGACTGGTGCTTCGCGGACGACGGCGAGCTCGTGATCGCGGTCGAGCACCTGCTGCCGCGGATGATCCGCAGCCTCTCCGGCGAGGCCGTCGCCGTGCGGGTGGACTGCGACAACTTCCAGGAGATCCGGGAGGAGCGGCTGCGGAGCCTGGCGCAGCGGGTGGCCGAGGAGGTGCGCCGCAAGGGCCGGCCGCGGATCCTGGAGCCGATGAACCCCGCCGACCGGCGGATCATCCACGTCACCCTGGCGGACGACCCCGGCGTGGTCACCGAGAGCGAGGGCGACGGCTACTTCAAGCGCGTGACGATCCGGCCCGCCTAGAATGTTTCACGTGAAACGGTCGCTCCAGGCGCCACGGGCACGTTTCACGTGAAACATGGCTTTCGATCTTCCCTCTCTCTCCAGGTCTGAATTCGCGGCAGGGATTGCCACCCTGTCGCCTGAGCCTTTGGGCGACAAGGCTGTCGGCGCCCTCTTCGCCCACTACCAGGAGCTGGCCCGCTGGAACCGGCGGACGAACCTCATCGGTCCCGGGACCGCCAGGGAGATCCTGGCGCGCCACTACGGGGAATCGCTCGCGGCCCTGCCTCTGGTCCCCGCTGGTGCTGGCATTGCCCGCGTGGGGCTCGACTTGGGCTCCGGCGCCGGGTTCCCGGGGTTGGTGCTCGCCGCCGCCCGAGGATCCTCGGGGGGCTCGAAATGACGCTCGTCGAGGCGCGGGAGAGGAAGTGGGCCTTCCTCTCCGCCGCCGCCCGCAAGGCGTCTTTGCCCTGCCGCTGCCTCAATGTTAGAGTCCAGGTTCCGTTGCCTGCCGGCCTGCCGGAGAGCATCGACGTGATCACCTCGCGGGCCCTCCGTCTCGACACCGAGACCTGGGCGGCGCTCGCGGAACGCCTTGCCCCGGAGGGCCGGATCCTTCTCTGGGTGGGCGAAAACAACCCCGACCTGCCGCCGGATCTCGTCCCCTGCGGCGGCGTCAAGCTCGCGGGGAGCGAGAGGCGGCGCATCCTGGCGTTGCGGCGCCCCGCAATGGACCCAGGACTGACCCCAGGGATTGACCCCAGGGACTGATCCCAGAGATTGGCCCAGGAAACCGAAGAGCAGGACCGAGCATGATCCTCGCCATCGCGAATCAGAAGGGCGGCGTCGGCAAGACCACCACCGCCATCAACCTGGGCGCCGGTCTGGGCGCCCTCGAACGCCGCGTCCTCCTGGTCGACTGCGACCCTCAGGGGAACGCCACCCGCGGCCTGGGCCTCAAGGCCGCCGAGCCGCACCTCTACCACGCCATCATGGGCGAGGTGCCTCTCGAAGAGGCCATCCGCCCCTCGGGCTTCCCCAACCTGGACCTCGTCCCCTCCCAGCGCGACCTCGTGGGCGTCGAGGTCGAGTTCGTGGGGGAGCCCGGCTGGGAACAGAGGCTGAAGACCGTCCTCGCCCAGGTGGACGGCCGCTACGACACCATCCTCCTCGACTGCCCGCCGTCGCTCGGCCACCTCACGGTGAACGCCCTCACCGCGGCGGACGGCGTCCTGGTGCCTCTCCAGTGCGAGTACTTCGCGCTCGAGGGGATCAGCGAGCTCGTGGCCACCGTCCAGCGCGTCCAGGGTGGGCTGAACCCCCGCCTCGCCATCGCCGGCATCCTCCTCACCATGTACGACGACCGGACCAACCTCTCCAAGGACGTCGCCGAGGAGATCCGCTCCCACTTCGCCGACAAGGTCTACGACACCGTGGTGCCGCGCAACATCCGTCTGGCGGAGGCGCCGAGCCACGGCCTGCCCATCTTCCAGTACGACATCAAGTCGCGCGGCGCCGAAGCCTACCTGGCGCTCGCGCGCGAGCTCATCCGGAGGGCGGCTTGAACCCGAAGAAGCGCGGCCTTGGGCGCGGTCTCGACGCGCTGATCGAAAAAGTCGAAGAGAAGAAGCCTGAAGAGCCGGTCCGTACCCTCCCCATCGACCGGCTGCACCCGAACCGTTTCCAGCCGCGCACTCATTTCGACGATGCGGCCCTCGAGGAGCTGGCCGAGTCGATCCGCGCCCAGGGGATCATCCAGCCCCTGGTGGTCGCGCCCGAGGGGGACGGCTGGGCCATCATCGCGGGCGAGCGCCGCTGGCGCGCGGCCCGCCAGGCCGGGCTCGAAGCCGTGCCGGTCGTCGTCCGCGAGGTGGCGGACGACCGCGAGATGCTGGAGCTGGCCCTGGTCGAGAACCTCCAGCGGAGCGACCTGAACCCGATCGAAGAGGCCGAGGCCTATGCCGCGCTCCAGGAGAAGTTCGGCCTCTCGCAGGAGGACGTGGCCACCCGCGTGGGCAAGGCCCGCACCACGGTCACCAACTCGCTGCGTCTCCTCCGCCTGCCGGACGAGGTGCTGGACCTCCTGCGCGAGGGGCGGCTCACCGCCGGGCAGGCCCGGCCTCTCCTGGGCTTGACGACCACGAGGCGCAGATCACCCTGGCCGACCGCGCCGTGCGCGAGGGGCTCTCGGCCCGGGACCTGGAGCGGCTCGCCGCGGGTCCCCAGGAACGTCCTAAAAAGAAGAAGCCGGGCCGTCCGGTCGAGGTCCATACCGCCGCTGCGGAGGAGCAGCTCACCCGCCGCCTGCAGACCCGGGTCGAGATCCGAAGGCAGGGCAAGGGTGGGCACATGCGGATCCACTTCCACTCGGAAGAGGAGCTGATGCGGCTTTACGATGTACTGGTCGAGCGGGGAGACAACCGATGATCTTCAAGTCGGATGGCAAGCAGAGCGATCTCAATGGTTTCCTGGACAGCGGCAGCCACCTGGAGGGCGAGCTCCGCTTCGAGGCCTCGTTCCGCGTGGACGGCAAGCTCACAGGAATCGTCCGCTCCGAAGGTGACCTGATCGTGGGCGAATCCGGGGAGGTCGAGGGCGAGCTCCACGTCGGGCAGGTCTTCGTCTCCGGCACGGTCCGCGGCACCATTCATGCCTCCCGCAAGATACAAATAGCGCCCAATGGGAAAGTTTTTGCCGAGCTGGATACCCCTTCGCTCGTCATCGAAGACGGCGCCACCTTCGAGGGGCACTGCGTCATGAATCACGATGCCGCCCGGGCCGCTGCGATCGCCGGGGGCGCCGGTCCCAAGCGGGTGGCTCAGAAGGCCTGAGCTTGCGCTTGGCGGGATTTGGGCGTAAGCTGGAAGAGTGCGAGAGAAAGCGCTTTTTGACATAATGGTGCAACCATGATCGAGATCGGAGGCGCTTATACAGCAGAGCGGGCGGCCGCGCTCTCGGGTGTACCGAAGAGGACCATCTACCACTGGGCGAAGAACCGGCACCTCGTTCCTTCCGTCTCTCAAAGTCCCCTGCTCTGGTCGTACACCGACCTCTTGGCCTTGAGGACGATCTATTGGCTCCGGCAGCCCAAGAAGGCATTCGACCGGGAGGTTCCGGCGACCTCGATGAGCAAGGTCCGGCGGGCGCTCGAAGAGCTCAAGAACCTCGACCTCGATCTTTTTGAGGACGGGAGGCCCACGGTCGCCGTTACCCTGCGGGGGGAAATCGCCGTAGACGTCAAAGCCCTTCCTCTTCAACGGGCGGAAGACGGGCAATACATTGAAAGAGACCTGGTGGATCTGCTCGGTCCGTTCGAGGGTCTGGAAGGTATGCAGGGGCCGGATCTGGCATGGCCCCGTCCCACCGTTCAGATCGTCCCCCGCAAGATTTCCGGGGCGCCTCATGTAGCGGGCACCCGCTTGCCGACACAATCCATCTTCGCCCTCTCCCGGAGAGGCTTTGACCTCGAGCGGCTTGCGAAGGTCTATCCGTTCATCGACCGGAAAGCCCTGAGCGACAGCATTTCTCTGGAAGAACAGCTGACCCATAACCTGAGCCTGAAACGAGCAGCCTGAAACCGGCGTGATCCGTTTCGCACTCGACGAAGACTTTCCAGAAACGATCATCGAGGCCCTGGGGCTCGGGATACCCGAGGCGGATCTGGTGCCGATCCGGCGGATCCATCCCAGGCTTCGCCAGATGGACGACTGGAAGCTTCTGCTCTCCCTTCATCATCTTGGGGACTGGGAGGGTCTTATCACAACCGATGTGGGCATGTTGAGACTGCCTCGCGAGGTCTCGGTGATCCACCAGACCCGGTTGACGGTCGTCGTGGTCGAAGACGCCGGTCACGATCCGGTCCGGGGAGCGGGTCTCATGCTCGTGCATCTCCCCACGATCTGCCGCAAGACCGTCCGTACGGCGGGGCAGATCTGGCGTTTGAGCGCCGCGAACAAGAACCATGATGATCCTTGGGACGAGCTGCTCAAAATCGCAAGACACCTCAATATGAGCCCGCAGGATCTGTATCAAGCCGCTCGTCTATCCCCTCAGGAGTTGGGGAGCAATCCCTTGGACGAGACCCGCGCCAACCCCTCGTAGGACGGAAAGAACGTCACCGGGTTCCGCGCCAGGAAGCCCTTGTCGAAGGCGGCCGTGAGCACCTGGCCGTCCAGGTCCCGGGCCACGGGGAAGCCCAGGCCGTAGAGGAGGGTGGGAGCGAGGTCCACGATCCTCGCGCCGGTCAGGAGCTCTCCGGGACGGACACCTTCCCCGTAGAGGAGGAGGGCGCCGTCAGGGGCGTCCAGGAACTCTCCTCCCAGGGCCGTGCCGGGAGCCATCTGCCCCCAGAGCCTCTTCCATCCCCCCTGCGGGTCCACGCCGTAGGCCGAGACCACGGCCAGCAGGCGCGGCCCGTCCTCGCTCGCCCAGATCTCGGCCAGGAGGGTGTCGAGGACGGTGTAGTAGGCGGTCAGCTGCTCGGCGGCGGTCCGGGCGGCGCCGCCGCGGTGCTCGCCTTCGAACTGCACGGCGGAAAAGCCGCCGAAGGTGCGGCGCGAGACTTCCCGCAACCCCGGGAGGACAAGGAAGACGGCTTCGGCCTGGGGGTTCTGCCCGGCGAGGGTGAGCGTCCGCGAGTGGCGCCGGAGGTCGGCGGCGAGGGCTTCGGAGAGCCATCTGGGGGCGCCATGCCCGAAGCGGCTCAGGAGCTTGGGATCGGTCTCCGGGCCAGTCCCCTGCGGGCCGGGAGGCTGGCTGTGGAACGAGTAGTCCGGGAGAGCGAAGACGTCCTCGCCGGATTCCGGGGACATCTCCGGCCATCCCACCACGCCGGCCGGAACGCCGAGCCGGGGCAGGACCTCCCAGAGCGCCAGCACCCGGCGGTCGGGCCGTCGCGGCAGGGGACCGCCTCCCAGAGCGCCCCAGCGCCGGAAGGAGATCCCGGCGGGGAGCAGGCGCAGCTCGGCTCTCGGTGAAAGGAAACCCGCCGGATAGGCCCTGCGGCCCATGACGCCGTGCTTGTAGGGGTATTTGCCGGTCGCCAGAGTCGTCCAGACGGCGTCGCGCCGCGTCGGCGACAGCGTTTCGAGCCGGCCGTAGGCGCCGCCCTGGAGGAGGGTCGAGAAGAAGGGGAGCCGCCCCTGTCCGGCGAGGGGGAGCATGGCGTCGAGCGTCGCCGAGTCGATGCCCACCACCCAGAGCCGTGGCCGCTGGCCGGCCTCCACAGCCGCCGGGCGGGGCGTGGGGGCCGGGGCCTGCCGGAACGCCTCCCGCCGCTCGACCATGGCATAGACCGAGAGCACCGCCAGGACCACATAGGCGAGCCGGCTCCGGATGCCATAGCGCCGGCGGTGCAGCGAGTGCAGCAGGGCCGTGTAGAAGGAGATCAGGGCGCCGAGCGTGAGCCAGAGGGCGGTCTTGATCAGGCGCTCGTTGATGCCGGGCGGGAGGAAGTAGGCGTAGTAGGAGGCGTGGGTCCAGTCGAGCAGGGCGGCGAGGGCCAGCGCGACGGTCAGGGCCCAGGGGAGGACCCGGCGGGCACGCCGCGGCCGGCCCCAGGTGAACGGCAGGTGCAGGAGGAGGCTCACCAGGCCGCCCAGGGCGCCGTAGACCGCGACGCCCCGCAGCACGGGACCGGGAGTGAAGGGGAGGCCCGGGTTCAGGAAGAAGATCAGCCCGGCGAGGTGGATGCCCGTCAGCGCCCCGGGGGCGAAGCCGCCCCCGAGGACCGCGAGCCAGCCCCGCGTCAGACGATGAAGATCGGCCGGTCCAGCTTCTGGTGGAAGTGCCACTGGTAGGTGTAGCCGGGGAACTCTACCGGGATCGTGTACTCGACCTCCATGTAGATGCGGTCCCCGTTCCTCTGCACCCTGACGTTCTCTTTCGAAAGCGGGATCTGGAGCTGCGCGGCGCGGTCCAGGAGCCGCTTCTTGAGCTGG
Organism: uncultured Acidobacteriota bacterium; assembly: GCA_963832495.1. Lineage (GTDB taxonomy): Bacteria > Acidobacteriota > Thermoanaerobaculia > Multivoradales > UBA5704 > DATARR01. The sequence goes on from CAWHUF010000011.1 coordinate 1,637,878, forward strand.
TCGGGCGGCACATGCGCCGCCGAGAACTTGGCGAGCTCGATCCATGTAGTCGTACAGCTCGGCGCTCTGCAGCTTCACCGGCACCGCCTTCCAGGCGATCATGACCGCGAGGCCGAGCAGCGAGCAGCCAAAGGATACACCCGAGATTCCCCTCGCCCCGTTCGGATCTGCGTGGCATGCACTACCCTCCTTCCAGAAATGTTGCGCGTAGTCTACCGCACGATGCGGAAGGTTCGATCCCACCTCGTCCGGGTGAAGAAGTTGAGGGCCACGCGGCCGACCTGGCGCAGCTTGTCTCCGTAGCCCGGGCCATTCGAGGTGGACCTCGTCGCTCTCGAACGACCAGTAGACCATGAAGGCCCGGCCCTTGACGTAGCTCCGGGGCACCGGTCCCCAGAAGCGCGAGTCGTTGGAGTTGTCGCGGTTGTCGCCCATGCAGAAGTAGCTGCCGGGCGGCACCGTCTTGGGGCCGAAGTTGTCGCGCACCCGCCGGGGGTGGAAGCTCAAGTCCGCCGGGATAGGCTCGGAGTCGGCGTAGTAGGTGTACGCCTCGTCGTCGACGGGCTGGCCGTTGATGTACAGCTCCTTGTCGACGATCTTCAGCGTGTCGCCGGGCAGTCCCATGCAGCGCTTGATGAAGTCGCGGCTGGGGTCCTCCGGGTACTTGAAGACCACGATGTCCCCGCGCCGACCTTGCGCACCGGCAGCAGCGTCTCCTCCAGGGGAGAGGCCGTGGGGCCGTAGATGAACTTGTTGACCAGGATGTGGTCGCCGATCAGCAGGTTCTTCTCCATCGAGCCGGAGGGGATCTTGAACGCCTGCACGACCTAGGTGCGGGCGAAGGTCGCGAAGATGACCGCGATCAGCAGCGCCTCCAGGTACTCCCGGAGCAGCGATTTCTCGGCGTGCATGGGGAGAACGGCTTAGCGGATCAGGCGGAAGGTCCGCTCCCAGCGGGTCTTGGAGAAGAAGCCGAGCGCCGTCTCCCCGAGATCCCGCAGCTTCGCGCCCATCCCCTCCCATTGCCCGGTCGAGGTCTTCCCGCCGTAGGACCAGTAGATGAAGAGCGCCCGGCCCTTGACCAGGTGGGCCGGCAGCGGCCCCCAGAACCGCGAGTCGTAGGAGTTGTCGCGGTTGTCGCCCATGCAGAAGTAGTGGCCGGCTGGCACGATGTAGGGGCCGTAGTTGTCCCGCAGCTGGACGCGCGGATCGCTGTAGACGCCGAGGTCGCTGTCCGGGTTCTTGTGGATGGCGTAGCTCGAGTCGTCGACCGGCTTGCCGTTGATGAAGAGCTGCTCGTCGATGACCTGGACCGTGTCGCCCGCCACGGCCACGCAGCGCTTGACCAGGTCGAGCTTGGGGTTCTCCGGCGAGCGGAAGACCACGATGTCGCCCCGCTCGCACGGAGCGGAAGGGCAGCAGCCTTGCGCTCCGAGCTCGGTGGCCGTGGGGCCGTAGATGAAGCGGTTGACGAACAGGTGGTCGCCGATCAGGAGGGTGTCCTCCATCGAGCCGCTCGGGATGTAGAAGGTCTGGACGACGAAGTGTTGCGTGAAGCAGCAGGAAGATCGCGGCGATGATGAACGCCTCGAGGTACTCGCGCAGGATCGACCGTTCTTCCGCCATGGCGCGGCTACTGTACTCGAAAGGTCCAGTACCTCGCAAAAGCGCCGCAAAAGATCTGGCGGACCGCCAGATCGCTTGACACGGCACCTCGCCCTCGGTGCTCCGCCCCTTCGTCCCCTCCTTCCCGCCAGATCGCTTGACACGCCGCTCCGGCTGTCCGGAGTAATTTCCCTTTCTTTTCAGTCACTTACGTCCGCCGCTCCACCTGGCAGGAGCTTTGATCTCCACCGGCTGCCGTCAACCACGGAGAGGAGGTGGCGACCGGGAAAACGGCGGATCGACAAAACACGGAAAGGGAAAGGTTGCAGCTCGTCGAAACCTGAACGTCAACGCATCACTGAACGAAAGGGAAGGAATCATGAGGCAAACCCATCGCGTCCATCGCAGTCACCGTGCTCATCGCGGCATTACGGTCACCGGTCTGCTCCTGGCTCTGCTCCTGTCCGCTCTCCCCGGTTGGCCGCCGAGACCAAGCCGAGGAGGGGGAAGAAGGTCAACATCAACACCGCCGACGCCACTCAGCTCGCTCTGCTGCCGCGGGTCGGCCCCAGCGTCGCGCAGCGGATCATCGAATTCCGCAAGCAGAACGGCCCCTTCAAGAAGGCCGAGGACCTGATGCTGGTCCAGGGGATCGGCGAGAAGACCTACCAGCTCATCAAGCCCTACGTGGCCATCTCCGGCGAGACGACGCTCAGGGAGAAGGTCAAGGCGCGTCGAGCCAGCCGAAGGAGTCGCGGTAAGACGAACGGCTGCGGGGCGTGAGCCGGGCGGGGCCTCAGCGCGCCGCCCGGCCGCGCCTCCATCCGGAGATCTCCAACATGAACCAGAAAGGATTCCAGCTCGTGGAGCTGATCGTGTCTCTCGCCGTGATGGGCCTGGTCCTGGCCTTGGCGTGCGCCGCCGCTGCTCCGCACGCTCGCGGCGACCTGCGGCTGCGCCTGGCGGCCCAGGAGCTGGTGGGCGTCCTGCGGCTCGCCCGCGCTTACGCCGTCCGCCACAGCGCCAACGTGGCGGTGAAGTTCCGCACCGCCCAGGACGGCACGCGTCACCTTCGCTCTCTACCGGGATGGCGACGGCGACGGCGTCCTGAACCGCGACATCGATACCGGCGTCGATCCCCAGGTGCAGCCGCCGCGGCGGCTGGCCCACCTGGGGCGCGGGTTCGCTTCGGCTTTCCGCCGGGACCGCCGCCCGCGACCCCGGCTCGCCGAGGCAGCCGCATGGACCGTCTCGACGACCCGATCCGCTTCAACCAGTCGGACCTCGCCTCCTTCGGCCCGCTGGGGACGGTCGACCCCGGGCACGCTCTACCTGACCGACGGGCAGAGCCGCCTGGCGGCGGTGCGGGTCGACGAGCCGCACGGGCAGGGTACGCGTGCTCAGCTACGACTCCAGGACGCGGGTCTGGCGCGAGTGACGGCGAAAGACTGGCTTTCATTGACTCCCTCCGAAGGAGTGCAGTAACTTGGTTTCATGCGGGCGATCGTCGTCGTCACCACCGTCGGAACCGAAGAGCAGGCCTACCTGATCGCGCGCGAGATCGTCGCGCGGCGCCAGGCCGCCTGCGTCAACATCGTCCCCGGGATCCGCTCGATCTACCGCTGGAAAGGGAAGATCTGCAAGGACGGGGAGCTTCTGCTGATCGTCAAGACGCTGGAGGGGGAGTTCGAGGGGGTCGCGGCGACCATCCGCGAGCTGCACAGCTACGAGCTGCCCGAGATCCTCTCCTTCAGCGTCGCTCACGGCGAGCAGGGTTTCCTGGAATGGATCGCCGGCAGCGTCGACAAGGAGGCCGACTTCGATGACGACGAAGACGACGAAGAGGAAGAAGATCTCGCCTACGCGGCCCTGGATCCAGACGACGATTGAAGACTGGGATCTAGACCGGGATCAAACGGCCGCGAGCGCCTGGTCCAGATCGGCCAGCAGGTCCTCGACGTCCTCGATCCCCACCGAGATCCGCACCATCCCCTCGGTCAGGCCGAGCTCGGCCCGCCGCTCCGGCGGGATCGAGGCGTGGGTCATGGAGGCCGGGTGGGAGATCAGGCTCTCGACGCCGCCCAGGCTCTCGGCGAAGCTCATCACCCGCACGCGGTCGAGCATGGCCTTGGCCGCCTCGAAGCTCCCCATCTCGATGGTGATCATGGCGCCGAAGCCGGAGGCCTGCCGCTTCTGGATCTCGTGGCCGGGGTGGTCCGGCAGGCCCGGGATAGAGCACCCGCTGCACCTTGGGGTGGCTCCACCAGGTAGTCGACGATGCGCGCGGGCGTTCTGCTCGTGGCGCTCCATGCGCACGGCGAGGGTCTTGATGCCGCGCATCACCAGGAAGCAGTCGAACGGCGAGAGGATCGCGCCCGCCGACTTCTGCACGAAGGCGAACCACTCGCGTGTCCTCCTGGCGTCGTGCGCGATCAGCACGCCGCCGATCGAGTCGCTGTGGCCGTTCAGGAACTTGGTCGTCGAGTGGACGCACGAAGTCCGCGCCCGAGCTCGAGCGGGCCGCTGGAGGTAGGGCGAGAGGAAGGTGTTGTCCACGGCCACCAGCGCGCCGCGGGCGTGGGCGAGCTCGCGAGACGGCGGCGATGTCGGTGATGTCCATGACCGGGTTGGTCGGCGTCTCGACGTAGACCAGCTGCGTCTCGCGGCCGGCATCGCCGCCTCGACGGCCGCGAGGTCCGAGGTGTCGACCCAGGAGAAGGTGAGGCCGTAGCGCTCCAGGATGCGGGTGAAGTAGCGGTAGGTGCCGCCGTAGACGTTGCGCGAGACCACCACGTGGTCGCCGGCCTTGAGCAGCGTCATCAGGCAGGCGATGGCCGACATGCCCGAGGCGAAGGCGTGGCCGGAGACGCCGCCTTCGAGCTGCGCGACGTTGCTCCTCCAGGGCGGCGCGGGTGGGGTTCTGCACGCGGGCGTACTCGTACTCCGCGCGGCTCGCCGAGCCGCGTTCTGCACATAGGTGGACGTCTGGTAGATGGGCACCGCCGACGGCGCCGGTGCGCGGATCGGGCTGCTGGCCGGCGTGGATGGCGCGGGTCGAGAAGCCGAGATTCCTGGGATCGCCTTTCACGGCGGAATCCTCATCAGGTGGTCGCGGGAGGAAAGGACTGAGCATGCGCCGGATGAGCCACATCCCAGCAGCCGGACCCATGACGACCGCCCTCCGAGCCGTTCTCCCCGATGCGCTGGGAGGGACCGGGCCTGCAGCTCCTCGACCAGACGCGCCTGCCCGTCGAGGAGGCCTGGCTCGACTGCGAGACCCCCGAGCAGGTGGCCGACGCCATCCGGCGCCTGGCCGTGCGCGGCGCGCCGGCGATCGGCGTGGCCGCGGCCTACGGCCTGGTGCTCGGGATGCGCACCGTCCGCGATCCCGAGCGAGCTCGCCGGCCGCTTCGAGGAGGTCTCGGAGCTGCTCGGGAGCACCCGGCCGACGGCGGTCAACCTGCGCTGGGCCCTGGAGCGGGGGCGGAAGGTCTTCGAGGGGAACGCGGCCGGGGGCCCGGAGGCGGTCGCCGCGGCGCTGCTCGACTGGGCGCGCGAGCTGCACGCCGAGGACGTGCGGGTCAACCGCCGGATCGGCGAGCACGGCGCCGCGCTGTTCGCGCCGGGCGCGCGGGTGCTCACCCACTGCAACACCGGCGCGCTGGCCACGGCCGGCTACGGCACGGCGCTGGGGGTGATCCAGTCCGCCTGGCGCGGACGGCAAGGTGGGGCAGGTCTGGGTGGACGAGACGCGGCCGCTGCTCCAGGGGGCGCGCCTCACCGCCTGGGAGCTCAAGCAGCTCGGCATCCCCTTCCGGCTGGTGACCGACTCCAGCGCCGGCGCCCTGATGGCGCAGGGCCTGGTGGACCGGATCGTGGTGGGCGCCGACCGCATCGCCGCCAACGGCGACACGGCCAACAAGATCGGCACCTACACGGTGGCGGTCCTGGCCCACCGCCACGGGGTGCCCTTCTACGTGGCGGCGCCGCTCTCGACGATCGACCGCGCCACGCCCGACGGCGCGCGCGATCCCCATCGAGGAGCGCCAGGCCGTGCGAGGTCACCGAGGTCTTCGGCACCCGCGTGGCGCCCGACGACACGCCGGCGCTCAACTTCGCCTTCGACGTGACGCCGGCCGAGCTGATCACGGCGATCATCACCGAGGTGGGAGTGCTGGAGCCGCCGTACGAGCAGAGCATCGCCGCGGCGTTCGAGCGCCAATGAGAAAACTTGTTTTGTGGGATTGCTGAAGAGAAAGGCTTGGTGGAGGTGGTGGGAGTCGAACCCACGTCCGAGAAACACGTCTCAGGAGCTTCTACGTGTGTATCCTTCTATCCTAAGTCTCGCCACCGTGCTCTGGAAGAAGGCCAACCTGGCACGGCAGCCAGCCTCGCTTTATATCAGGATGCGCCGCGAGGCCTCCGCATCCATTGATCCGCTTTAGCGTCGTTCCGGTGGGCGCCGCGAATCAAGGCCCACCATCGGAACGTCACGAGCCCTTTTTAGGCCGCGAGGGCGAAGTTATCGTTCGCAGTTATTTTTTCCAGTGTTACGAGCGGAAGCTCGACACGCGACCCCTGCTCCGCTTTGTTCCCCGTCGAAACCGGTACACCCCCAAGTTTGCAAAGAACCGTACTGCACGAGTATAAACAAGGTATCACAGAGGGGCATTCCCCCCGGCTTCCCTGAGATCAACGTTCATTGCCACCGCCGCCAGGAACTCGTCCGGCCCGCTGGTGCGCAGGCGGGAGACGACCAGGAACCAGCCGCCCAGGGCGAGCAGGGCACCGAACGGGGCCACGGGCATCAGCTTTGGGAAGAAGGGCCAGACGAAGGTGAGGACACCCCCGGCGGCGGCCAGGAGCAGGATCATCACCGCCGAGGTCTGGACGTAGTAGACGGAGCTTCTCGGGCCGGAAGACCACGCGCGAGCCCTCCTTCGCCGGCTGGATCTCGACGATGCCCGTCACCAGCCCCCGGCGGATGCCGGCGACAACCGGGAGATGCAGTTGTTCGTCCTGGCAGCTCCGCCCCCCAGTCCTCGGCCGTCCGGCGGACGGCGGCCAGGGCCTCTTCCGGAAGGATCTCGAGGTCGATCGTGTGGTCCGGCACGAGGATCTAGGCGGCCTTCTCGACGAGCTGCTCGTCGAGGAACGCCTCGACCGTGGCGAGGAAGGACGGGACGTCGGGGATCTGGTTGATGGCCTGGCGGAGCTTGCGGCCGTTGGGCAGGCCGTGCGTGTACCAGCCGGTGAACTTGCGCAGCTTGTGAAGGGCGAAAGTGGACTGCTCCCGCTCGGCCACCATCCGGAAGTGCTCGAGGATCAGGTCGCGCCGGTCGGCGAGGGTCGGCTCGCTCACTATTTCGCTAACCATGCTGCCGTCCATCCGGGCCGCGATCTGGCGGAAGATCCAGGGGTTCTTGGTGGCGCCGCGGCCCACCATGACGCCGTCGCAGCCGGTCTCGGCCAGCATCCGCAGGGCGTCCTCGGGCTCGCGCACGTCGCCGTTGCCGATCACCGGGATCGACAGCGTCTCCTTGAGCCGGGCGAGATGGCTCCAGTCGGCCTCGCCGGTGAACATCTGGCGGGCGGTGCGGGCGTGCATGGCCACGGCGGCCACGCCGTTCGCCTCGCAGATCTTCCCCAGCTCCAGGTAGTTGCGGCGCCTGTCGTCGAGCCCCAGGCGGAACTTGACCGTGAGGGGGATGGAGATGGCGTCCCGTACGCTGCGGATGATCGACTCGGCGAGCTTCGGGTCGCCCATCAGAGCGGCGCCGGCGCACCCCTTGAGCACCTTGTTGGCCGGGCATCCCATGTTGATGTCGCAGATGTCGGCCCCGAGATCCTCGACCACCAGGGCAGCCTCGCGCATGGTGGCGGCGTCCGAGCCATAGATCTGGATGGCGAGCGGCCGCTCCTCCTCGCTGAAGTACATCAGCTCGCGCGTCCGCTTGTTGCCGTTGACGATCGCCTTCGAGGAGACGAACTCCATCGACACCACCCCCACGCCGCCGATCCGCCGGATCAGCAGGCGGAAGTCGCGGTCCGTCACCCCGGCCATGGGAGCGAGCCAGAGCGGAGGATCGATGCGGTGGGGGCCGATCTGCACCATAGACGGGGATTTTAACCCGGCGGCGGGGAGGGGAATTCCGTGCCTGGCATGGCGTTCCCGAAGTTCGTTCGGGTTCCAGGCGACCGTGCTCCCGCCCGGGCATAAATGCCCGGGCTAGTCAAAAAAAGCCCCCTGAAGGGGACTCCATCAGTCGGGTTTACCCGGCTGTTTCGCGTAGCCCGGGCATTTATGCCCGGGCGGGGCCGCGGTGATAGATATCTTGGCCGTCGAACCCGGACGAAATTAGGGCACGCTGTACCAGGGCTCAGGAGAGCTTGTTCTTTGCTCTGGGTTAAAGTTACGTATTGACAGGGTCGTTCCCATCTTTTAGTCTCTGCACTCCGGGAGATTCGCCTAGCGTTTCGCGGAGCCGAGAAGCTCCCCCGGATCTTGGTCCGTTCTCGCTACACCCGCTCCCGCGCCGTGCTCCCCAGCCACAGCGACAGCAACGCCGTGATCACCCCCCACTGAAGCCCTCCGGCGATGAGGCTCCAGGTGAGGAGCGGCCCGCCGTCCAGGTGGACGTAAGCGAGGGAGACGGGAAAGTCGATCCAGGCGAGGACGTTGCCTCGGCCGAAGGTACCCCAAGTGCGCCAGACCGCCAGGGCGGTGACGGTGTGGAGCAGGGAACCGATGATCAGGGCCGCCAGAGCGGCGCGGCGGGAAGGGCGGCGCATGGTCATGGGGTTCTTTCCGCGGCATTCGCGGCCAGGCGGAATCCGTAATCAGCGTAGCGCAGCGCGGGAGGGATCGCGGAGCGGGCAGCGCAGCGGCTGACCTTGATCTGGTGGCGCCAGGATCCGCCGCGGGATGCCCGCCGCGTGCCGGACGCGGGTCCCCGGGGATCTGCCACCGGGGAGACCTCGTAATAGTGGGCGTCGTACCAGTCCGAGCACCACTCGTGGACGTTCTCCCCCAGTCCCAGGAAGCCCTGGGGATGGAGCGAGGGGTAGGCGTCCACGGGCTCCGGCCCCTCCAGCCAGCGGCGGCCGTAGCCGGGGAGCGACTCGGGAGGATCGTCCCCCCAGGGGTAGAGCACGTCCCGGCCGGCCCGCGCCGCGTGCTCCCACTCGGCTTCGGTGGGAAGGCGCACCGCGAAGCCCTCCCGCTCGCTTGCCCAGGCGCAGAAGGCGGCCGCGTCTTCCCAGGAGGGTCCCACGGCGGGCATCCGGGGGTGGGCGAAGGCCGGCTCGCTCCAGAAAGGCGGTGCCGGGCGGCCCGTTTTATTGGAAACATCGTCAAGGAAGGTCTGATACTCCTCCCGGGTCACCTGGGTCCGGGCCAGACGGAAGGACGAGACCCGCACCTCGTGCCGGGGGTTCTCGTTGTCCCTCGGCCCGCCGCCCATCCAGAAGCGGCCCTGCGGCACGCCGATCCACTCGCGGAGCATGGGGATAGCATAGCGCTGTCGTGAAGAGGGGGGGCGAGGGATATGATCGGCCTCATGCCCTGGTACAAGGAATGGTTCGGCGAGGAGTACCTGGAGCTGTACTCTCACCGGGACGAGTCCGAGGCCGAGGAGCACGCCGACTTCGTCGAGCGGTATCTTGTTGAAGGGCCGCGCCCCCGGGCCGTGCTGGACCTCGCCTGCGGAGCCGGGCGTCACACGGCGGCTCTGCGCCAGCGGGGCTACCGGACGCTGGGACTGGACCTGTCGCTCACCCTGTTGGCCCACATGCGGGCGCGGGGTCTGCCGCGGGTCGCCGGAGACATGCGCCTCCTGCCCCTTGCGAACGGCAGCTTCGAATGGGTGCTCAACTTCTTCACCTCGTTCGGCTACTTCGAGCGCGAGCGGGAGAACTTCCGGGTGCTGGAGGAGATCGTGCGCGTCCTCGCCCCGGGTGGCCGGTTCCTGATCGACCTGATGAGCCCCGGGCCGGCGCTCGCGAACCTGAAGCCCCGCGAGACCCAGGAGTTGGAGGGACGCCGGGCGGAGATCGAGCGCTCGTATGACGCGGCGAGCTACAGAATCAATAAGCGGATCGAGGTGAGCGCTCCGGGAGAGCCCCCTCGAACGTTCTTTGAGAGTGTGCGTATCTATCAGCCGGAGGAGGTGGTCATCGGCCTGCGCTGGGCGGGCCTGGAGGTCTCCTCGATCTTCGGCAATTTCCACGGAGACCCTTACGAGCGTGACAGCGAACGCCTCATCCTTATCGGTTTCAAGCCGGCCTGAGCTGCAGGGTCGACCTCGCGGCGGCCGGCCTGCTCGCCCCGCTGCCCTCGGCCTGGCTCGCCGGTCGCGATCTTGACCTGCTCGCGCCGCTTCAATTCCTACTGCCGGGTCAATGCCCGGCCAATTGCCGTCCATCCCCCGTCCCCCGGCGGGCACCAACCGCAAGGAGCTGGCGGAGGCGCTGGCGGTGGCGAACCGCTCCTATGGCAACGAGAACGCCGACAAGCTCGCGAAGAAGCTGGCCGACCCCGCGACGCGCGTGGTGGTAACGGGCCAGCAGCCCGGGCTCCTGGGCGGTCCTCTCTACTGCCTGGCCAAGGTGGTGGCGGTCTCGCGCTGGGCCGCCGCGCTGGAGGCGGCGGGCGAGCCGGCGGTGGCCATCTACTGGGTGGCGACCGAGGACCACGACTGGGCCGAAGTCTCCTCCACCGTGGTGCTCACGCCGGACGGGGCGCGCGAGATTCAGCCTGGGTCCGGACCCGGAGCCGCTCACGCCGGTCGGCATGCGCGCCCTGGGGCCGGCGATCGACGACGTGCTGCGCGGCGTCGCCGAGGCCGTGCCGGGGGACCGCTACCGGGAATGGGTGGAGACGATGGCCCGCTGGTACCGGCCGGACACCCGCTTCGGCGAGGCGTTCTGCCGGCTGCTGCCCCACATGCTCGGCCCCTACAGCCCTCTGATGCTCGACGCCATGCACCCCGCGCTCAAGGAGGCGCAGCGGCCCTGGCTGAGGCGGCTCGTGGAGCGCCGGCGCGAGGTGGAGGACGCGCTCGCCCTGCGGGACGCCGAGGTCAAGGCCCGGGGCTACTCGCTCCAGGTGAGCCCGCAGCGGGGCCTCTCCCCCCTCTTCCTCCTGCGCCGCGGCGAGCGGCGGCGGATCGAGTGGCGCGGCGAGGACGGCTTCACTCTCCGCGGCCGGCCCGGAGAGCCGGAGAGCGTGGACGTGCTGTTCGAGACCATCGAGGAGAACCCCGGCGTGGTCTCCCCCGGCGTGCTCGCCCGGCCCGCCGTCCAGGACGCGGTGCTCGGCACGACCCTCCAGGTGCTGGGCCCGGGCGAGCTGTCGTACATGGCTCAGGCCTCGGCCACGCACGCGGTGCTGGAGGTGGAGCCGCCCTGGGTGGCCCTGCGGCCCCAGACGCTGGTCCTGGAGCCCAAGAAGGTCGAGCGGCTGCTGGAGCTGGGCCTCCCCCTGGCGACCCTGCTGGGCGGCCGGAGCGGGATCGACCACTGGCTCGCCGAGCGGGAGGGCGGCGATCTGACCGGCCCCGTGCGGCAGCGGCTGGAGGAGGCGCTCGCCGGGCTGCGCGGACCCGCCCTGGAGGCGGACCCCGGCCTCGAGCGGCCGTTCGAGAAGACGCGGGAGCAGATCCTGCGCGCGCTCGATCTCTTCGGCGAGAAGGCGGTGGCCGCCGCGGCGCGCAAGAACGAGGTGGTGAACCGCCGCGTCCAGCAGCTCCGGGAGGCGTGCCTGCCCCTGGGCAAGCCGCAGGAGCGGATCATCTCCTCCGCCCATTTCCCGGGGAAGTACGGCGCGGGACTTCGTCGAGAGCTACTGGGAGCAGATGGAGCTCGACGCCGCGCACCTGCAGGTGATCGTGCCTGGAGGAGGCAAGGAATGACGAGGCTCGACGTGCTCGCGGTCGGCGCCCACCCGGACGACGTGGAGCTGGGGTGCGGCGGCACTCTGGCCCTGCTGGCCCGGCAGGGGCGGAAGGTGGGCATCCTGCACCTGACGCGGGGCGAGCAGGGCACCCGCGGCACGGCCGAGGAGCGGCGGGCCGAGGCCGAGGCGGCCGCCCGGGCTCTGGGAGCCGTGGAGATGGACTTCCTCGACTGCGGCGACGGCGGCCTGCGCACCGGCCCGGCCGAGGAGGACGCCCTGATCGCGAAGCTCCGGAGCTGGCGTCCCGAGCTGGTGCTGGGACCCACGCCGCGGGACCGCCATCCGGACCACGGCCGCGGCCATGAGCTGGTGGCCGCCGCCTGCTTCTACGCGGGCCTGCGCAACCGCGCCCCCGGGGCCGGAGAGGCGCACCGGCCGGCCGCCGTCTTCTCCTACATGCAGCACGACCTGTTCACGCCGAGCTTCATCGTCGACGTCTCGTCCGTCTGGGAGACCAAGATCGAATCCCTGCGCGCCTACCGCAGCCAGCTCAACGTTGGAGGGCAGGGGGAGCAGGGAGACAAAGATGGGAAGAGAGGGGATCAACCCATGACCAAGGTGGCGTCTCCGGAGTTCTGGCTGGCCGTCGAGGGGCGGGCCCGCCACTTCGGCCTCCTGATCAACGCGGCGCTGGGCGAGCCGTTCTGGAGCCGGGGGCCGCTGGCCGCCGCGGACCCCATGTCCCTCCTGCCGGGAGGCATGCGGTGAGGATCGGCATCAGCTGCTATCCCACCTACGGCGGCTCGGGGATCGTGGCGACCGAGCTCGCCATGGCGCTCGCCGAGCGGGGGGACGAGGTCCACGTCATCAGCTACGCCCTGCCCTCGCGCCTGTCGTTCCTCAACCCGCGGATCTTCTTCCACGAGGTGGTGACCCCCACCTATCCGCTGTTCGACAACTTCCCGCCCTACTCGCTGGCGCTCTCGACCAAGATGGTCGAGGTGGCCCGCCATTCGCCGCTCGACGTGCTGCACGTCCACTACGCCATCCCCAACGCCGTCTCGGCCGTGATGGCCCGGCAGATCGTCGCCCCCCAGCCGCTGCCCGTGGTGACCACCCTCCACGGCACGGACGTGACCCTGGTGGGCAACGATCCCAACTACCTGGAGACCACCCGCTGGGGGATCCTCCAGAGCGACGCGGTGACCGCGGTCTCCGAGTCGCTGCGCCGGACCACCGTGGAGCAGCTCGGCATCCAGAACCAGATCGACGTCGTGCCCAACTTCATCGATCCGGCCCGCTACGAGCAGGCCCGGAGCGGGCCGGGAGCCCGCCGCTGGGCGCAAGCCGGGGGAGCGCCTGCTGGTCCACATCTCCAACTTCCGGCCGGTCAAGCGGGTGCTCGACGTGGTCGGCATCTTCGAGCGCGTGCAGCACAAGGTGCCCAGCCGGCTGCTCATGGTGGGCGACGGCCCGGACCGCGGCAAGGTGGAGCAGTACTGCCGCGAGCACCACATCTGCGGCTCGATCACCTTCATCGGCAGCCTGCCGCTGGTCGAGGAGGTGCTGGTGGGGGCCGACCTCTTCCTGCTCCCCTCGGAGAGCGAGTCGTTCGGCCTCGCGGCCCTGGAGGCCATGGCCTGCGAGGTGCCGGTGATCGCGAGCCGGGCCGGGGGCGTGCCCGAGGTGGTGGTGGACGGCGAGACCGGCTATCTCTGCCCGGTGGGGGACGTCGAGGGCATGGCCGAGGCGGCGTTGCGCCTCCTGGGAGACGAGGACCTGCGGCGGCGGATGGCCCGGGCCTCGCGCCGCCGGGCCGTCGAGGTGTTCAGCCAGGACGCCGTGGTGCAGCGCTACCGGGCGATCTACGAGCGGGTGACGGGCCTGCCCTGACGGATGCCTTCCTACACCGCCCCGCCGGCGAGTCCCGGGCCGAGATCCGCGAGAAGGGCTCGCGCTTCCTGGCGGTGATCGGGCCGGCGGCGGACGAGGCGGCGGCCAGGGCCCTGCTCGCCGCCCTGGAGCGGGAGATCCCGGACGCCACCCACCACTGCTGGGCCTGGCGGCTGGGCTCGCCGCCCCGCGAGCGCAGCTCGGACGCGGGCGAGCCCGCGGGCACGGCCGGCGTGCCGATCCTCCAGGTGCTGCGCGGCGCGGGGCTGTCGGACGTCATGGCGGTCGTGGTGCGCTGGTTCGGCGGCACCAAGCTGGGCAAGGGCGGGCTCGCCCGTGCCTACGCCGCTGCGGCCCGCGAGGCGCTTCCCGGCCTGCCCGTCGCCGCCCGGGTGCCCACGGTGCGGATCGCCGTCGAGGTCCCCTACGAAGGGTCGGGCGCGGTCAAGCGGCTGCTCCACCCGCCCGAGGTCGAGCTGGAGAGCCGAGGAGTACGGCGCTGCCGCGCGCCTCAGGCTGGCCGTCCACGAGGAGCGGTCGGAATCTCTGCGCGAGGCCCTGGCGGACCTCGGCCTCGAATCTCCTAAGCCAATGAAATGAAAACGACTTGAGGGATTTCTAGCCCTAAATCCGTTCTTGTCCACGAACCCGGGCTTGTATAGACTGACTTCGAAGAGCCCTATGATTTCCCCCCTGAAAGGAGAGGTCCGCGATGAGTGAGCCCAACGTTCCGCCTCCCCCGTCCTACACCCCGCCGCCTCCGCCGACCTACACTCCACCGCCTCCTGGTGGGGCGAGCCCCAACCGGGGGTTGATGATCGTGCTCTCCTATCTGTGGATCCTCGCCCTCATTCCGTTCCTCGCCGAAAAGAACGATCCCGAGGTCCAGTGGCATGCGAAGAACGGCCTGCTGCTGACCGGAGCGGAGGTTCTGGCCTGGATCGCCTTGTCGTTTTTCTCGATGGCGACCGCGGCTCTCGACCTGGGCTGCACGGGGTGTCTGCTGCAGAGCGTCCTCAGCATCGTCTTTCTGGTGGTGCGCGTCATCGCCATCGTCAAGGGCGTCGACGGACAGCGGCTCGTCATCCCGGGCCTCAGCGAGTACGTTGACCGGTTCTAGAGCGGTTCAGGGGATGGGATGACCGCAGCGAATCCCGGGCAGCCGGAACCCGCCAGCTCACAGGCGATCGCGGCTTTCGTCCTTGGGCTCCTGAGTGTCGGGACCTGCTGTGGTCTCCTCGGCCCCATCGCGTGGTACATCGGCCATCAGGAGCTCAAGGCGATTCACCAGGGCCGCTCTTCCGCCTCCGGTGAATGGCTCGCCAAGTTCGGACGGGGTTTGGGCATCCTGGGGATGGCCATGATGCTCATGCTGCTGCTGTGGCTCTTTTTCATGGGCGGGCTGGCCATGGTTTCCGTCTGGCTCAACTCCTGATGGCTCCGGCGAGACGGCTCTGGCTCTGCGCGGGTTTCCTCGGCCTTGCCGGGCTCGCCGTCTTCCATGTCTGGGAGCCTTCCGGCGATCCCTCTAGTGCCCTCTGCTTCAGCCGGCGGCTGTTCCACCTCCCGTGCCCGGGTTGCGGCATGACCCGGGCGTTCGCCCATCTCGCCAAGGGGGAGTGGGCCGCCGCCGTGGCGGACCATCCCCTGGCCCCCGTGATCGCTCTCGAATTCATCCTGGGATGGGTCGTCTGGGGGGCGTCGCTCGCCTCCGGGCGCCGGTTCCGCCTGCCGGTCCGCATCGAGACTGTGTTCGTGGCCAACGCCGCGGCGCTCTGTGCTCTTTGGCTGGGACGGGTCGCGACGGGCACCCTGCCCTGGTAGTCTGTCTCCATGGACCCGGTCCGCCGGCGGCGGCTCAAACTCTGGATCGTCCTGATCGGGCTCGTCCTCGCCCTGGGGCTCGACCTCGCGCGGGCTCCCCAGGACCAGCTCTCGGCGAAGCTCCTCCTCGGCTCGATCCACCTCTACCAGGCGACGCTCTCCCCGGTGCTGGGGAAGACCGGAGTCCGCTGCCGCTTCCAGCCCACGTGCAGCCACTACGGCGAGGGGGCGATCCGCAAGTACGGCGCCTGGACGGGGAGCTGGAAGACGCTCTGGCGGATTCTCCGCTGCGGTCCCTGGACTCCCGCCGGCACCGTCGATCCTCCCTGAGCGATCCCGTAAAGCGGGTTGACAAACCCTTCGTCCCGCGAACATGCTCCCCTTGGAAGGAGCTGGGAGGCTTTGATGGACCCCGAAACGATCGATTATCCCGCCATTCTCCAGGACGCCCTGCGGGACGCCGTGCGCCGGGTGCTGGAGCAGGTGGCCGAGCACGGGTTGCCGGGTGAGCACCATTTCTACATCGGGTTCCGCACGAGCTTCCCCGGGGTCGAGGTGCCGCGATTCCTGCGCGACCAGTTCCCGGAGGAGGTGACGGTCATCCTCCAGCACCAGTTCTGGGGGCTGGACGTCACTTCCGAGGACTTCTCCGTCCTCCTGGCCTTCGGCGGCTCCAAACAGCGGCTCACGGTGCCTTTTGCCGCCCTGACGGCCTTTGCCGATCCCTCCGCCAATTTCGGCCTGCGCTTCGAAGCCACGCCCGCGGTCACCTCCGAATCCGCTCCGGAGCCCCCTGCCGAGGAGGAGAAGCCGGCCGTCCCGGAACCGTCCCGGCCCGGGGAAGTCATCCGCTTCGACCGCTCCCGCCGGCGCTGAGCCGTCCTGCCGAAGGGGCGCGGGTGTCCTCCCTGGAGGGGGACCCGCGCCGCCGGCCCCAAGGGCTCGGAGCCGTCCAAGTCGAAATCTCTCAAGGGATTGCGTTGTTTGAGGGGTGATGGCATCCGCATTGCGAGGAACTATGACCATGCGAAACACCAAGATCCATTCCCTCCTGCCGGCGCTCCTCTGCGGAGCGGCGTTGTTCACCTTCGCCTGCCAGGGCGGCGAGGACCGTGCCGGGCGTGCCGGGGAGGTTGCGACGGATAGACACCCGCAGTCCCAGGTGGCCGAAGCCCCCGAGGCCCCGCCGGCTCCCCAACTGAACGATCTCCAGCCCGAGCCTCAGTCCGTGGAGGTCGAGGAAGAGAGCGCCGGCCTGGATGCCCGCGAGCGCGAGCTGGCAGCCCGCGAGGCCGAGCTCGATGCCCGCGAGCGCCGTCTGCGCCAGCGCAGAGAAACGCCGCCGCCTCCCGCTCCCAAGCCCGAGGAGCGGCGGGCCGAGACGGCCGAGGTCATCCCGGAGCCGGCCCCCGAGTCCGAGCCGGCCCGTGAGGAGCCCGCCTTCGAGGAGCCTGAGAACCCCGAGGTCACCGAGGAGCCCCGGTCCGAAGAACCCGCCGAGGAGCCGGAGCCGCTCCTCACAGAGGTGACCGTCCCCGCCGGCACCCGCTTCAACGTCGAGCTCACCTCCACGCTGGCGAGCAACACCGCCGCTCCCGGCGAGACGTTCCGCGTCCGCGTGGCCGAGGACGTGATGGAGGACGGCGAGGTGGCTATCCCGGCCGGCTCCGAGATCCTGGGCGAGGTCATCGAGGCGGTCTCTCCCCGCCGGATCGGCGGCCAGGCGAAGCTGGAGCTGCGGTTCACCGACCTGGTGCTCCCCTCGGGCGCCACAGTGCCGATCGAGGCCTCGTTCGTCCAGCAGGGGCGCAACGAGACAGGCCGGGACGCGGCGACCATCGGCGGTGGCGCGGCGGCGGGCGCCATCCTGGGGCGCGTCCTCAAGAAGGGGGACCGCTCCAAGGGCTCGGTGATCGGCGCCATCATCGGCGCGGCGGCCGGCGCCGTGATCGCCTCCAGGACGCCGGGCGAGGAGGTCGTCATCCCCCGGGGGACGGTGGTGGGCGTGAAGCTGGACGACTCCGTCCGGGTCAGGGTCCAGAACCGCCGCTGAACCGGCCTCCCTTCTCTCTCCATCCCCGGGTGCTATCCTGGCCCGGGGAATCTACCCTCCTTGTACGCCCGTTCTATCGTTCATGACTGAACCAACGACCGTTTCCCGCCGGCCGGCCCGCCAGGGGCTCTACGGCGGTCTCGTCTCTTCCCGGCCGAGGAAGGCGGAGGACCCCACGTCCAAGGGTCCGAAGAAGCCCCTGAAGCCGCGCATCATCCTGGACGACGCCGCCGACCTGGTGCGCGCCCGCAAGGGCCGGCTCCTGCTGGGGCTCCTCCTGATGACCTTCAACCGGCTCGCGGGCCTGGTCCTGCCCGGCACCACCAAGTACCTGCTGGACGACGTCATCGGCAAGGGCAACCGCGCGCTGCTGATGCCGATCGTCTTCGCCGCGGGCGCGGCGACCCTCCTCCAGGCGGTCACCTCCTTCTCGCTGGCCCAGGTGCTGGGCAAGGCCGCCCAGCGCTCGATCACCGAGATGCGCCGCCAGCTGCAGCGGCACGTCTGCGCGCCTCTCGGTGGGCTACTTCGAGCAGACCAAGGCGGGCGCCCTGCTCTCCCGGGTGATGAACGACGCCGAGGGCATCCGCAACCTGGTGGGCACCGGTCTGGTCGAGGTCGTGGGCGGCATGGTGACGGCGGTGCTGGCGCTCGGCATCCTCTTCTATCTGAACGCCAAGCTGACGCTGATCGCGCTCGGCGTGCTGTCGCTCTTCGGCTTCATCATGAAGTACGCCTTCAAGACTCTGCGGCCGCTGTTCCGCGAACGCTCCAAGATCAACGCCGAGCTCTCGGGCCGGCTCACCGAGTCGTTCTCGGGGGTGCGGGTGGTCAAGGCCTACCAGGCGGAGCGGCGCGAGGCCCTGGTCTTCACCAAGGGCGCGCACCGGCTCTTCCGCAACATCGCCCGCACCATGACCGGCTTCTCGGCGATCGGCGCCGCCTCGACCCTCCTCCTGGGCATGATCGGCATCGCCATGATGGTGGTGGGAGCGAAGGACGTGCTGGCCGGGCGGATGACAGTGGGCGACTTCTTCGCCTTCACCCTCTATCTCGGCCTGCTGGTCGGCCCGGTGGTGCAGATCGTCAACATCGGCAGCCAGTTCACCGAGGCCTTCGCCGGCCTGGAGCGCATCCGGGAGATCCGCAACGAGACTCACGGAGGACGCGGGGGAATCGGCCCGCAAGCCGCTGCCCAGGGTCGACGGCCGGATCGAGCTCCGGGACGTCTGGTTCGAGTACCAGGCCGACACGCCCGTGCTCCACGGCATCTCGTTCACGGCCTTGCCCGGTACCTCGACGGCGCTGGTGGGACCCTCGGGCTCGGGCAAGAGCACGCTGATCGGCCTGGTCGCCGCCTTCCACCGCCCGACCTCGGGCCAGCTCCTGGTGGACGGCCACGACCTTTCCGAGGTGCGGCTGCACGACTACCGCTCCCACCTCGGAGTGGTCTTCCAGGACAACTTCCTGTTCGACGGTACGGTGCTGGAGAACATCGCCTACGCCCGCCCGCACGCCTCGGACGAGGAGGTCCTGCGCGCCGCCCGGATCGCCCACTGCGACGACTTCGTGGCCAGGACTGCCGGACGGCTACAACACGATCGTGGGCGAGCGCGGCGTCAAGCTCTCGGGCGGCGAGCGCCAGCGGGTGGCGATCGCCCGGGCCATCCTGGCCGATCCGCGGATCCTGATCCTCGACGAGGCCACCTCTTCGCTCGACAGCGAGAGCGAGGCGCTGATCCAGGAAGGACTGGCGGAGCTGATGAAGGGGCGGACGACCTTCGTCATCGCCCACCGCCTGTCGACCATCCGGAGGGCCGACACGATCCTGGTGCTGGAAGGGGGCCAGATCGTCGAGCGCGGCCGGCACGAGGAGCTGCTCGCCCTGGGCGGCCGCTATCACGCCCTCTACACCCGGCAGTACAACCTGGAATCGAACCTCTTCCGGAACCCCGGCGAGGCTGTCCAGACGCCGGAGGACACAGAGGACGAGGAGCCCAAGCCCCAGGCCTCCGCCGACGCGGCTGTGGCCGCGCCGGGACGGCTGCCTCTGATGCCGGTGTGACAGCGGGGCCTTACTGGATGAGCCGCTCGAACCCCTGTTTGCGCTTGAGCTGCAGGGGCTTGTCGCGGCTGCCCAGGAATCCCTCGTGTCCGGACAGGTCGGTCGCCACGGCGTAGAGGTCGACCGTGCCGTTCTGGTGGAAGCCCGGGTCGATCAGCACCGTGTAGTAGCCCGCGCGGGCCTTTTCGAGCGGCAGCTCACGGAACTTGCCGCCCGCGGAACGGGCCAGCACCTTGACCCCCTTGACTTCGTAGTCGTCGGTGGCGCGGAAGCTCAGCTCGGCCACGGTGCCGCGGGCATAGTCCAGGAGGTAGCCGTCGCGCAGCACGACCTGCGGGGGCTGGCCGTCGAGATGGGCAAGGAGGTTCTCCAGGCGAGTCCGGGCCTCGGCGAAGCGGGGCGCCAGACTGGGAGTCGGCTCGACACCCTCCAGCGCCTGGAGCCCTTCCCAGGGCTTTCCCCGGCGCTCGAGGGAGGGCAGGGCGGCGAGCAGGGTCTCCTGCTCCTGCTGGTTGCCCTGCCAGGTCTGGTAGCGGGTGAGCCGCTCCTCGAGGCCGGGCCGGTCGGGCCAGCTCTTCTGGACCTGTCCGAGCTTGGCCAGGGCCTCGGCGTACTTGGCTTCGCCCACCAAGGCGTCGGCCTGGGTCTCCAGGGCCTGGGCCGCCTTGTCCCGCAGGCCATCGGGATCGCTGGCCTTGGGCAATGCCTTGGTCAGGGCCGCGAAGCGCTCCAGCACCTGGGCATGCTCCCCCCGGCCGGAAGCCGCCAGTGCTTGGGTGTAGGCCTCGACGGCGCCCCGTGCCCGGTCGAGATCGGTGCGGACCTCGGGAGCGAGCCCCGCCTCCTGGCCCGCCGCCGTTTCGACGGCACTCTGGAGCACGTCCATGTCTCCGCTCTTCAGACCGTTCGCGAGGTCGGAGGCCAGGCGCTCGAAGGCGGCCAACGCGAGAGTCTGCTCGAGAGCGGCGATCTCACGGCAACCCTGGGGCGAAAGGAGCCCCTGCTCGCCGAACGGGATCGAGCGGAGCACCCGGCGGGCGCCTCGGTCGTCCCCCTGTCCCAAGAGGAGCTTGGCCTCTTCCAGGCGGGCGGTGGGCGGCTCGGTGGGTACCTTGGGCAGAGAGGCGGTGGAGACCGCCGGTGCGGCAATGGCCTCCGTTTTCGCCCCCCGGAGCACCCAGAACGCGGTCAGGCCAGAGAGGACCAGGACACCGGCGATCGCTCCCACTACGGCCGGCTTGCGCAGCAACGCGGCCAGTCCTCCTGGAGGGGCGGCGGGGGCGGAAGGCGCCGCCGCGGCAGCTGGCGCTGTCGCCGTGGCGTTTTTCGCCGGTTCCACCGGCCGGGGGGGCGGAGCGGGGACGGAGAGGAGGGCGTTGAGTACTTCGTCGTCCACCGCGGAGAGAAGCTCGCCGGACTCCGCCTCGGGTTCCGCGGAAGGAGGAGGCTCGGGGAGCGGTGCTGGTGCCGGTGCCGCGGCAGCCACCGGGATGACAGGAGCCGGTGCAGCGACGGCGCCGCCCAGAGCCCGCCGCAGACCCTCGTGGATCTCCGCGGGGGTCGGGCGCTCGGCGGGGTTGCTCCTCAGCGAGCGCTCCAGCGCCTGGCGCAGGGCCTCATCGCTTTCGAGCTCGAAGCTCACGGCGAGAGGCAGCTGCACCACGGGCGCATCGCCGAAGCCCACCGTGGCGCCCAGGGCGTGGCACGCGACGAGGGCGAGCGAGAAGAGGTCCGCCCGCCCGTCCGCCGGTCCTCCGGAGGCCAGCTCGGGGGCGCGGAAGCGGGCGTTTTCCGGGCTGGCCCCTTCGGGCCCTCGGGGCCGGAACAGGGCGCTGCCCAATCCCAGGAGCTTCACCTGATCGCCGGCGAGGAAGACGTTATCCGGCGAGAGGTTGTGGTGGGCGAGCCCGCGGCTGGCCAGCGCGTCCAGACCGTTGAGGGTCTGGCCGATCAGCGTCAGGACGCGGGCCGGCGGCGCGCCGGCCAGGGCGTCAAGCCCCTTGCCCTCCAGCAGCTCCATCACCAGGAAGGCGCTGCCGTCCGTGGTGAAGCCCGAATCGAGGACGGCCGGGAGATTGGGATGTCCGAGCCCCGAGAGCCCCGAGAGAGCCGCGGCCAGCCGCTCGAAATCCGGCGCCGCGCCGAGCCCCGGCGTGGTGCCCACGGTGATGAGCTTGACCGCGACCGTCCCGCCCGTCTGGCTGTCGGTCGCCCGCAGGACGGTCCCGGACCGCGTCGACTTCAGGATCTTCTGAAGTTGATAACGATCGGTGAGCTCACGGAACTGCATCCCTCGATCCCTCCCGCCGGGAGCTTCGATGCACACCAGGTTTGGACTTCCTTTCCGGCTCCGCTAGTATAGATGATGCTCAATGCAAAGCGAGCCCAACGATGCAGCACCGACTGAAACTTCTTTCCCTGCTCCTCGTCCTCCTCGTCGCGGTCTCACGCAGAGCGTCCGCCGCTGACGTGGCCTCTCCTTTCGGCGTCAACGTCCACGCTCCCCAGGGCGCGGAGATGAACGCGGCCTTCGACCGGCTCAAGGCCGCCGGCGTCGGCTGGGTGCGGATCGACTTCATCTGGGCCTGGGCGGAGCCGGTCCGGGGCAAGTATGACTGGCGGCTCTACGATGCCCTCGCCGCCGCGGCCAAGGCCCGCGGGCTCAAGGTCTACGCGACCGTTGCCTATACCCCGGCCTGGGCGACCGACGGCCCGGCCGTAACCGGCGTACCCAGGAACCCGGACGACTGGCGGCGGTTCTGCTTCCGCGCCGCCAAGCGCTACCGCGGCAAGATCCAGCACTGGGGGCTGTGGAACGAGCCCAACCTGCCGCGCTTCTGGTCCGGGACCCGCCAGCAGTACATCGACGTCATCCTGAAGACCGGAGCCGACGCCATCCACACCGGCAACCCCGACGCCCAGGTAGGTGGACCCGACCTCGCCCATCTCACCACGGGCGACGCCGACTGGTACGACTGGCTCCGCCAGGCCCTGCTCGAAGCGGGTGACCGGCTCGACTTCATCACCCACCACCTCTACGACACGGACGGCAACCGCGACGTCACCGACAAGCTTGAGGACAGCACCATCTTCGGCAGCAGGCCGTCGCTCTGGGACGCCGTCACCCCCTCCATCAAGGAGGTGCTGAAGAGCACCGGCTGGTTCGGCCGGAAGCCTTTCTGGCTCACCGAAACCGGCTGGGAGTCGAACCGGGTCACCGAGATCCGGCAGGCGGACTTCTACGGCGGGCTCCTCGATGACTGGCTCGCCGGCCGTTCGGGGAGGGACTGGGTCGACAAGATCTTCTTCTACGAGCTCAAGGACGGGCCTCCCGAGACGGGTCTCTCCTGGGGGCTCTGGCGTTCCAACGGCTCCTCCAAGCCGGCATGGGAAGCCTACCGGCGGT
Source organism: uncultured Acidobacteriota bacterium (assembly GCA_963832495.1). Taxonomy (GTDB): domain Bacteria; phylum Acidobacteriota; class Thermoanaerobaculia; order Multivoradales; family UBA5704; genus DATARR01. The sequence goes on from CAWHUF010000011.1 coordinate 1,660,619, forward strand.
TCATTGCCGAGCATCCGTAAGGGCTTCTGACTCCACCGCCATTTGTGATACCGTCCCCCGGATTTACCCGGCCGGTCCGGGCTTGCCGCATCTGTCTCTTCAGGGGCTGCGGCGCCGACCCGCCGGGAACCCAGGGGCCCACTCTTTCAGCGCGACGTGACCGGCCCGGCTCCCGCCGAGACCCGTGAGTCCCGGTTTGCGCTGTGAATTTGTCCATTTCAAGGCTTTTTGGAGGAATTATGTCGAAACTCAAGCTCCTTGCCCGGTCCGGGCCCGTCCTCGGGTTGATGGCCCTCTGGGCGCTCCTGACCGGGAAGCCGGCCTTGGCGAGCGAAGCCGATCTGATTCTGCCCGATCTGGCGAGCCGCTCGTTCTTGGGCATCAACGGGCACAACCTGCTCCTCGGCGGCATCGTCGTCTGCGTGCTGGGGATGCTCTTCGGTCTGGTGATGTACGTGCAGCTCAAGAACCTGCCCGTCCACCGCTCGATGCGCGAGATCTCCGAGCTGATCTTCGAGACCTGCAAGACCTACCTGGTCACCCAGGGCAAGTTCATCCTGATGCTCGAGCTCTTCATCGGCATCGTGATCTTCGTCTACTTCTACACGCTACGCGGCTTCGACCTGTTCAAGGTGCTGACGATTCTCGCCTTCAGCCTGATCGGCATCGCCGGCAGCTATGGCGTCGCCTGGTTCGGCATCCGGGTCAACACCTTCGCCAACTCGCGTTCCGCGTTCGCCAGCCTGGGTGGCAAGCCGTTCCCGACCTATGCCATCCCGCTCAAGGCCGGCATCTCGATCGGCATGCTGCTGATCAGCGTCGAGCTGATCCTGATGCTCGCCATCCTCCTGTTCGTCCCGTCCGACTACGCCGGCCCCTGCTTCATCGGCTTCGCCATCGGCGAGTCGCTGGGTGCCGCGGCCCTGCGCATCGCGGGCGGCATCTTCACCAAGATCGCCGACATCGGCTCCGACCTGATGAAGATCGTCTTCAACATCAAGGAAGACGACGTGCGGAACCCCGGCGTGATCGCCGACTGCGTGGGCGACAACGCGGGCGACTCGGTCGGCCCGACGGCGGACGGCTTCGAGACCTACGGCGTCACCGGCGTGGCCCTGATCACCTTCATCCTGCTGGCAGTCGCCACCCCGGCGGTCCAGATCGACCTGCTGGTCTGGATCTTCGCCATGCGCATCATGATGGTCATCACCAGCGGTGTCTCCTACCTGATCAACGAGACCATCGCCAAGGCGCGCTACGCCAACGCCGAGACGATGAACTTCGAGGCGCCGCTGACCTCGCTGGTCTGGCTGACCTCGATCCTGTCGGTGATCGTCACCTACGCCGTGTCGTACCTGATGATCCCGAACCTCAATGGTGATCCGACCCTGTGGTGGAAGCTGTCGACGATCATCTCCTGCGGCACCCTTGCCGGCGCCCTGATCCCCGAGTTCGTCAAGGTCTTCACCTCGACCGAGTCGGCGCACGTCAAGGAGGTGGTGACCGCCTCCCGAGAGGGCGGCGCGTCGCTCAACATCCTCGCCGGCCTGATCGCGGGCAACTTCAGCGCCTACTGGATGGGCCTGACCATCGTCGCCCTGATGGGTATCGCCTACGGCGTGAGCACGCTGGGTCTCGGCGCCCTGATGCTCGCCCCGGCGGTGTTCGCCTTCGGCCTGGTGGCCTTCGGCTTCCTCGGCATGGGTCCGGTGACCATCGCGGTCGACTCCTACGGCCCGGTGACGGACAACGCCCAGTCGGTCTTCGAGCTCTCCACCATCGAGACGCTCCCCGGCATCCAGCAGGAGATCAAGAAGGACTACGGCTTCACGCCGGACTTCGACCGCGCCAAGCACCACCTCGAGGCCAACGACGGCGCCGGCAACACCTTCAAGGCCACGGCCAAGCCGGTGCTCATCGGCACCGCCGTAGTGGGCGCGACGACGCTGATCTTCTCGATCATCGTCGTGCTCACAAACCGTCTGACCCAGGACATCGACAAGCTCTCCCTTCTCCATCCGCCGTTCCTGCTCGGCCTGATCACCGGCGGCGCCATCATCTATTGGTTCAGCGGCGCTTCCTGCCAGGCGGTGTCCACCGGCGCCTACCGCGCTGTCGAGTTCATCAAGAAGAACATCAAGCTGGACGTGGGATCCGAGAAGGCCTCGATCGAGGACAGCAAGCGGGTGGTGGCGATCTGCACCACCTACGCCCAGAAAGGCATGTTCAACATCTTCCTGACGGTGTTCTTCAGCACCCTGGCCTTCGCCTGCCTGGAGCCGTTCTACTTCATCGGCTACCTGATCTCGATCGCCATCTTCGGCCTCTACCAGGCCATCTTCATGGCCAACGCCGGCGGCGCCTGGGACAACGCCAAGAAGATCGTCGAGGTGGAGCTCAAGGAGAAGGGTACGCCGCTCCACGCCGCCACGGTCGTGGGCGACACGGTGGGCGATCCGTTCAAGGACACCTCTTCGGTGGCCATGAACCCGATCATCAAGTTCACCACCCTGTTCGGCCTGCTGGCGGTGGAGCTCGCCGTCGAGATGGACCCGACCCTGCGCGTGGGTCTGGCGGCCGTCTTCTTCGTGATCTCGACGGTCTTCGTCTGGCGGTCGTTCTACGGCATGCGGATTCCTGCCGAGGCCACGCACTGACCCAGGGCTTCAAGGGGCGTTACTTTCGCGTGGCGCCCCGCGTTCCCTTCTTCTTCCCCTTCGCTTCCTTGGCCGCCTGGGCGCGTAACGCCGCCTCCCGGGACCGGCCCGCCCATTCGACGAACAGGTCCTGATCCTCGAAGACGTCGTCCGGCACGGTGTAGTAGGGCATGGTAGCCATCCCCTTCTCGGGATAGGGCTGGAACGGGCCGATCCCCCGCGCCTCGTAATCCGGCCGGTTCTCGTCGTCCGCCCGCAGCATCAGGACGTCGTCCACCACAATGCCGGTCATCAGGCCGTCAACGTAGATGCCGAAGCCGCCGAACATGAACTTGTAGGATGGCTCCCCGAGCGGGGCGAGGCGGTCCATCAGGTAGTCGCAGTATTCACTGGTTTTAGGCATCGGTGGCGCTCCTTGGCGGATTCAGGACGCTTCCCCTGCGAGAAGGCTGTCAACCTTGATCTTCAGGTCCGGCAGATCACCTTCTACGATGCCCCACACGACAGCGTTTGAAACGGAGGCGTACCCATGAATCAGGCGATTCCGGAATGCGATGATATCCGGGGCCTCTGGGAAGTGCCGTCCCATTTCAGGAAAGATCTTGAGCATCTGGCCAAGGGCTTCGCCGATGATTTCGAGCTGTCGTTCCACCGCAGACCGTGTTTTCGGGTCTGCAGCATAGTCGGGAAAGCTCATCCCTAAAGTGAACTCAACGATGAGCCCACAGGCGCTCTGAATGTCGAACAGGAAGGTCCGCGGATCAGGCCGCTGCATAGAGGATCTGGCGCGATTGCTCGATAGACTTCCAGAGGTAGGGGTTTTTGATCGGCTCGCGTTCCAGGAGGTCGATCCGTCTCCCGAACAGACGCTCAAGATCCGCCAGCAGGCCGAAGAAGCTCCCAGCGTGCTCAATGGGGGGCATCGGTTCGAACTCCACCAGAAAATCGAGGTCGCTCGTCTCCGGATCGAAGTCATCGCGGGTGGCGGAACCGAAGAGGTCCAGACGCTCGACGCGGTGCTTGATACAGAGGTCTCGGAGGGCCTTGATCTTCTCCTGGATTGCAGGTCTCATCTCCACCTCCACCCCTAGGATAACTGATCGTTGACTTCTTGGTCTTCCACCCGCAGCCCCACCAGCTCCATTAGCTTGAGGGCGTTGACCGTCGTCGCCACCCCGGGCCGCATCTGGTAGTCGAACGTCATGGGGGGATCGCCCCCCGGGTGGAGCGTCTCGCGGAAGTGGACGGGGATGGCGGACGGCTGGAGATCCTCGACCTCGGCGAGCTGGAGGTCGTGGGTCGAGACGGCGCCGATCGCACCCTGCTTCAGGAGATGGAGGACGACCCGCCGCACCGCCACCTGCCGCTCGTAGCTGTTCGTGCCGCGTAAGACCTCGTCCAGGAGATAGAGGAGGACGCGTCCTCCAGCATGAGCCCGGTCGGACTCCTCGACGATCCTCTGAATCCGCTTGAGCTCGGCCATGAAGAAGGAGACCCCCTCGGCCAGCGAGTCCTCCACCAGGATGCTCGTGGCGAGGGTGGCCGGAGGCATGCGCAGCGAGGCCGCGCAGACCGGCCCGCCCATCTGCGCCAGCACGGAGTTGACGCCGATCGCGCGCAGCAGGGTGCTCTTGCCGGACATGTTCGACCCCGTCACCAGCAGGAACGTGCCCGGCGGACCGACCTCGACGTCGTTGGCCACCCGGTGAGCGTCCGAGATCAGGGGATGGCCGAGCCCGCGGGCGGCGAAGCGGTCCTCCCCCGCGTCCACGACGGGGAAGCTCCAGTCCGGCTGTTCATAGAGCAGACCGGCCAGGGCCGACAGGGCTTCATAGCGTCCCAGCGCCGCGAGCCACCCTCTGGCCTTGGGGCCGGCGTCCCGCTGCCACTTTTCCAGGAGGAGCAGGATGTGGAAATCCCAAAACAGCAGCCCCTGGAGCAGGAGATGGAGGTAGGAGGAATGGCGGACGTCCGACAACTCGACCCGCCGGTGGAGAAGGCGCATCCATGCATGCGCAGGGTGGCCTTTCAGGGACAGATCCTCACCCGTCAATCGCCTCAGCTCTCCGGCCTTGTAGGTCCGGCTGGCGATCGTCTCCAGAGCTTCGGCATAGCGCTGGAAGTCCTCTTCGCGGGCCTCGGCCTGGTCGAAGGTGGAAAACGTCCTCTTGGCGAAGATATAGCCCAGCGAGGTGTTGATCGTGAAAAGCGTCAAGAACACGCTCCACGGCAGGGCAGTCCCGATGGCGCCGAAAAGCGCGGCTACCGTCAGGACCGCGAGGAGACGGGCGAGCCAGGTCAGCGCCGGACGCCGGAGGATCCAAGGCTCGCCCTCGGCCCAGCGAAGGAAGGACTCGACGTCGCCCGCCTTCTTCTCCATGGGTCGGGCGCTCACCTCGAGATGCTGGCGCAGGTCGATCTCGGGCGCCAGCTCCGCGACCGCTTTCTGACGGCGGGCGATCTCCTCGGGAGGAGCGGGATGGAGCAGCCAGTCCGCAAACGCCGTCTTCCCCGGAGGCGTATGGACGGTGCCGAGCAGATGGGCCACTGAAGCGCGGCCGAAGAGGTTCAGGTCGCGGGCGATGGGCCGCTCGGTGTCGTCCGGGTCCGGCAGGGAAGGCAACGGCAAGGCCGCCCAGTTCCGGGCCAGCCGCAAAAGTCCTTCCTCGTTGATCCTCATGAGCTCCCTCTGCCGCCGCTGCTTCTGGATGACCCGGTCGTGGTACGGCAGGACCGCTAGGAACGCCACCAGCCAGAACCCCGCCCCGGCCCACCACTCCCACCCCGGCCGGCCGCCTCGGACCAGGATCACCGCCAGGCAGGCCACGAATGCGAGGAAGAGGAGGCCGCGGAAGATGGAGAAGCGGAAGGAGGTCTTGGTAAGGCGCGCCTCCTCGGCGGCGAAGGTATCGCGGCGGTGGCGGTAGGCCTCGGCGGGTGGGCTCATGCCGGGGAGTATATTGAACCCCTGGGTGGCTCCCTAAGGGTTGACGTTGCGGCGAACTCTGTGGAATCAAGGACAATAAGGACACCAAGGACTGCAAGGACCTCAAGGACGGGCAATATGGCAGTCGCCTCTCGTCCTTGATGTCCTTGGTGTCCTTATTGTCCTTGATTCCACCACAGTAAAGTTAGCGTTTATAGGGTGGCTCTCCCACCTTGAGAAAGGCTCATATGGCAACCCTCAGTATCAAGAATTTTCCGGACGCTCTTTATGAGAAGCTCAAGGAGCTGGCTCGACAAGAGCACCGCTCCTTGGCTCAGCAGGTTACCTACATCCTGAATCAGGCTGTGGAGCAGGAGAAGCCCATCTCCATTCTGGGCTTGGAGGGTTTGGGTAAGGAGATTTGGGAAGGGATCGACGCGGTGGAGTACGTTCGGCAGGAACGGGACTCTTGGGAGCGCTGAAGGGCGACCCACCAGCAACTCGGCTGGGAATTCATGCCGGGGAGCACAAAAAACCACGGGCACGAACCCTTCGGTCCGTGCCTGTCCGTGTTCGCCCCTACTCCACCGTCACACTCTTCGCCAGGTTCCGCGGCTGATCCACATCTGCCCCCCGCCGCACGCCAATGAAGTAGGCGAGGAGCTGAAGGGGAATCACGTTGACGATGGGCTGCAGGCGCGGCGAGACCGAGGGCACCTCGATCACCTCATCCGCGATGCCTCCCAGATCCTCCGGATCGCGGTCGGTCATGGCGATCACGATGCCGTCGCGCGCGTTGACCTCCTGCATGTTGCTCCGGGTCTTCTCGGAGAGCTGGTCGCCCGTGGCGATGGCCACGACGGGCATGTTCTCGTCGATCAGGGCGATGGGACCGTGCTTCATCTCGCCCGCCGGGTAGCCCTCGGCGTGGATGTAGGAGATCTCCTTGAGCTTGAGCGCACCCTCCAGGGCGATGGGGTAGTTGATCCCCCGGCCGAGGTAGAGGAAGTTCTGCGACCGGTGGTACTTGCGGGCCAGCTCGTCCATGTGCCGCTCCTGGCGGCGGATGACCTCGTCGACCGCCTGGGGCAGGCGCGCCAGCTCGTCCAGGTAGTGCGGCTCGATCTTGCCGAAGCGGCGCTCGCGCAGGTAGAGGGCGAGGAGGTAGAGGGCCACGAGCTGGGTGGTGAACGCCTTCGTGGAGGCCACGCCGATCTCGGGCCCCGCGTGGGTGTAGATCACCCCGTCGCTGATGCGGGTCGCCTGGCTGCCCACGACGTTGCAGACGGCGAAGAGGCGCGCCCCGCGCTCGCGCGCGGCCTCCATGGCAGAGAGGGTGTCCGCCGTCTCGCCCGATTGGGAGATGCCCACGGCCAGCACGCGGTCGGAGACGATGGGGTCGCGGTAGCGGTACTCGGAGCCGTAGTCCACCTCGACGGGGATGCGGGCGATCTCCTCGATCAGGAACTTGCCCACGAGCCCCGAGTGCCAGGAGGTGCCGCAGGCCAGGAGGTGGAGCCGCTCGATCTTCCCGATCTCCTCCTGGGTCAGCTTCACGGAGTCGAAGAGAACCTGCGCGTTCTCGAAGTCCACGCGCCCGCCGAAGGTCTCCTGCACGGCCTGCGGCTGCTCGTGGATCTCCTTGAGCATGAAGTGCTTGTAGCCGCCCTTCTCGGCCTGGACCGGGTCCCAGTTGAGCCGGTGGACAGGACGCTCGATGGTCTTGCCCGTGCGGTCCCAGATCTCGACGCCCGCCGGGGTGAGCCGCGCCAGGTCGCCGTTCTCCAGGAAGATCACGTCTTTCGTGTGGACCAGGAGGGCCGCCGGGTCCGAGGCCAGGAACTGCTCGTCCTTGCAGAGGCCGATGACGAGCGGCGGACCCAGGCGGGCGGCCACGATCTCCTGCCCCTCGGTCTCGGTGGTGACCACGGCGAAGGCGTACATCCCCTCCAGCTCCGTGACGGCCCTGGCCACGGCTGCACGCAGGTCGCCGTCCAGATAGGAGGAGATCAGGTTGGCCACCACCTCGGTGTCGGTGTCCGAGTTGAAGGTCCAGCCCTCGGCCATCAGCCGCTTCTTGAGCGGCAGGAAGTTCTCGATGATGCCGTTGTGGATGAGCGCCAGGCGGCCGCGAGAGTCCACCATGGGGTGGGCGTTCCTCTCGCTCGGTGGACCGTGGGTGGCCCAGCGGGTGTGGCCGAGCCCGTAGCGCCCGGCGAGAGGCTGCTTTTCGAGCTTCTCCTTGAGGCGGTCGAGCTTGCCCTCGGCCTTGGCTGTCAGCAGCTCGCCGTCCTCGACCGCCACGACGCCGGCCGAGTCATAGCCCCGGTATTCCAGGCGGCGCAGGCCATCCATCAGCAGGGGAACGACGTCGCGCTGCCCCACGTAACCCACGATTCCGCACATTTTTAAGGTTCCTCTTTCTTCTTGAGATCTCGCCGGCGTCTCAAGCCGCCGGCCCAGCCTTCCAGGTTCTTCTGCCGCACCCGGCCCACCGCGAGCGCCCCGTCGGGGACGTTCTTGGTGATGATGGAGCCCGCCGCCGTCGAGGCGCCGGCTCCTATCTTTACGGGCGCCACCAGCATGGTGTCGCTGCCGATGAAGGCGCCGGGTCCAATCTCCGTGGGGTTCTTCCGGACCCCGTCGTAGTTGCAGGTCACGACGCCGGCCCCGACGTTGGCGCCCTCGCCCACGGTGGCGTCTCCCACGTAGGCGAGATGGTTCACCTTGGCGCCCGCCGCGAGCTCGGAATTCTTGATCTCGACGAAGTTGCCCACCCGGGCTCCCTCAAGCAAGCGGGATGCCGGTCGCAGCCGGGCGAAGGGACCCACCCGGCAGCCGTCTCCTACCTTGGCACCATCCAGAACGCTGTAGGGCTCGATGGTTATGCCCTCGCCGAGGGTCGTGTCCCGCAGCCAGGAGCCCTGGTGGATCGTACACCCCGGACCGACGCGGGTCCGCCCCAGGAGGGAGACTCCCGGATGGATCACCGTGTCGGCTCCAATCTCGACGCCGGGCTCGATCACCGTCCACCCGGGCTCCAGGATGGTCACCCCCGACTCCATCAGGGCCTGGAGGTGGTGCTCGATCAGCAGCCGGTGGACGCGCGCCAATTCGGCGCGGTCGTTGACACCCAGGGCCTCGTCCGGATCGTCCAGGGTGACCAGCCGCACGGGCCGTCCGTCCGCGGCGGCTCGGGTGACGGCGTCGGTCAGGTAGAGCTCGCCCTGGGCATTGTCGGTCTTGAGGCTCCGCAGGTAGTCGAAGATCTCGGGAGCCGGCAGGGCGTAGAGGCCGGCGTTGATGCGCTTCTCCTTCAGCACGTCGGGCGAGGCATCGCGAGCCTCTACGATCTTCTGGAATTCGCCGCTCTCGTCGACCAGCACCCGGCCGAGGGAGCCCGGCTCGGGGAGCTCGGCGACCGCCATGGAGCCCCAGCCCGATTCGGCCTCTCTGGCCAGCCGGTCGATGGTCGCCGGGGTGATCAGCGGGACATCGCCCGAGAGGACCAGGAGAGTCGCCGCTCCCCGTACCTCGCTCTCCGCCTGAGCCAGGGCATGGCCCGTGCCCTTCTGCTCCGCCTGGAGGACCCAGCCGAGATCGCCGCCTGTAATTTCTTGTTGGACCTGCTCGGCCCCGTGGCCCACCACCACCAGGATGCGCTCGCACCCGGCGGCGCGCGCCGCCTCGATGACCCAGGCGAGGAGCGGCCGCCCGGCCGCCCGATGGAGCACCTTGGGCAAAGAGGACTTCATGCGCGTCCCCTTGCCGGCGGCAAGGACGACCGCAACGCGTGGTTTGGGCATCAGCTCTCCTGTCCGTGCTCGTCCGTGTCCGCCCCTGCCCGGCCGTGTTCCCCTTCCGTCAGCCCCAGCACCGCCTCCGCCAGTTTTTCCGGATCATGGCGGATCAGGTCGCCGTCGGCCGCCAGGAGGTCGGCCTCGACCACCTCCAGGCCCATGGCTTCCAGGACGGCCTTCTCGACCGCCACGGGCTCGGATCTGGTCTCGGCGTAGTGGCTGAGCAGGGCCTCGGGGATGGGCGCCGAATTGACCAGCACGGCGTCGATGATCCCGGAACCGACGTGCCGTTCCAGGGCCCGCACGTGGTCGATCCCCATCATGCCGTCCGTCTCGCCGGGCTGGGTCATCAGGTTGAGCAGGAGGACGACCCGCGCCCTCGCCTTGGCGACGGCCTGGCGGATGCCGGGGATCAGCAGGTTGGGCAGGATCGACGTGTAGAGCGATCCCGGGCCGAGCAGGATCAGGTCCGCCTTCTCCAGGGCGCCGGCGGCCGGCGCGAACGCCGGGGGCGCGGGTGGATCGAGCTCCACGGCCGCCAGCTCCTCGCCCGACAGGCCCACGGCCGACTCCCCCTCGTAGACCCGGCCCGAGACGCCGCGCCCGCGCAGCCGCACGTCCGTCAGGGTCGCGGGGAAGATCTTGCCCCGCACCGAGAGGACCGACTCGGCCGTGAGGATCGCCTGGTGGAAATCCCCCGTGATCCCCGTGAGCGCCGTCAGGAACAGGTTGCCGAAAGAGTGCCCCAGCAGGCCGCCGCCGTCGGGGAAGCGGTACTGAAAGAGGCGGGTCAGCAGGTCCTCGTCGTCCGCCAGGGCCGCGATGCAGCTGCGGATGTCGCCCGGCGCCGGCACGCCGAACTCCTGGCGCAGCCGTCCGGAAGAGCCGCCGTCGTCGGTGACGGTGACCACCCCCGAGATCGAGCACAGGCGTGGGGTGCCCACGTGGTGCTTCAGGCCCCTCAGCAGGGCGGACAGCCCGGTGCCGCCGCCGATCGCGACGAGCGCCTTGCCGGCGGGACGCGCCGGGTCAGGAGAGGCCGAAGAGGGGACGGTAGTCCCGGTTCTTGCGGAGCTCGGCGAAGTCGGGGTCGTGGAAGGCATGGATGCGATTCTTGGGATTGAGCTCGACCGCCTTGGCCAACGCCTGCGCCGCCTCCTCGAATCGGTCCTCGACGGCGTGGATCGAGGCCACGAGATAGGCGAAACGTTCGTCCTTCTGGTCGCGTCCACCCTTGCGGCTGATCTCGAGCGCCGCCTTGAGGTCTCCGCGGTTCTTCTCGTAGACGGCCGCGAGGAAGGGGTCCACCTCGGGCTCCTTAGCCTTGCCGCCCTGCTCTCCGATCTTCTGCCGGGGGATCGCCAGGAGCTGCCGGGCTTTGTCGCGCAGCTCCGACCGGTCGGCCAGCTCGACGGCCTTCTCCAGGTGCTCCACCGCCTTCGCCCAGTTCTTGCTCTGGAGAGCGGCGAGACCTTCCGTGAAAGCCGCGAGACCCGGATCGCCGGCAGAGGACGGAGCTTTGGACCGCGAGGTCGTCTTCGGCTTGGGCTGCGTTTCGGGCTGGGGTTTGGCCTTGGCCATGGCTCCTCTCGACTGTTCCTGTCGGCTAGCGTTTCTTGAGCTCGATCAGGATCTGTTTCGCGACCGACTTCAGGGTATCGAAGACGCCGACTCCCGTCGTCGCCACCGCCTCGAAGGTCGGCTCCCGCTTGTAGTTGAGCGTCCGGTACATCTCGTCCACCGCGACCGCACCCGGCAGGTCCCGCTTGTTGAACTGCAGGGCGTACGGGATCGTCGCCAGGTCAAACCCATGCTCTTTCAGATTCTGTTCCAGGTTGCGGATGGATTCGATGTTCGCCTCCATCCGGGCGTCCTGGCTGTCGGCCACGAAGACCACGCCGTCGACCCCCTTGAGGATCAGCTTGCGGCTGGCGTCGTAGAACACCTGGCCGGGCACAGTGTAGAGGTGGAACCGGGTCGTGAAGCCGCGGATGCTCCCGAGGTCGAGCGGCAGGAAGTCGAAGAACAGGGTCCGGTCGGCCTCCGTGGCGAGCGAGATCATCTTGCCCTTCGACTCGGGGGCCGTCTTGTTGTAGATGTACTGCAGGTTGGTCGTCTTCCCACACAGGCCGGGGCCGTAGTAGACGATCTTGCAGTTGATCTCCTTACTGGCGTAGTTGATGAAAGTCATGCTCGCTCCGTCACCCCGGACCTAAGCCGCCGGGGGCACCCTGAAAAGATGGCCTCCCGCCAGCCCGCGTCTGCGGCTACTCGCCGAAGAGCGCGTCAATGTCGTCGTCGGTGATCTCGGAAAATGGACTCGCGTGGGCTGCCCCCTGCGCTCCTTTTTCGCCCTTCTGCAACATCACCTCGAAGATCTTCTCCAGGTCCACATTCGCCCGTTTCACCCGCAGGCGCACGAGGCCCAGGGAGGATCGGTCGTCGAAGATCACCACGAGAATGGCCCGCTTGGCGACGATGGAGATGTGGATGTGGTCCTGCTGGCCCTCGTGGAACAGTACCGAAAACTCGCGTTCGCCGATCAGCTTCGCGAGACCATCGGTGGCGGCCACGTTGCCCGCCGTCAGCGAGGCGAGCGAGGTCGTATCGAACTGCTCGACCTCCCCCGCCGAGGCGATCTGCTGGCCGTTCTTGTCGATCAGGAAGACGGCCTTGGCGTTGGCTTCCTGGCGCAGACGGCGCAGGGCCTCCTCAAGGTGCTTGAACTCCTCCTCGTAAAGCACGAAGTCTGCGCACATGGATGGCTACCCTTTCCGGACCGCGCGAAGATACACCATCGCGGGCTGGGCCGTCAAAGCTCTGATTCCACGTCGTTTGTCTCTGCCAGATTGGCTCTGCCAAAGGCCGGTCAAGTGAACAACCGCCAGCCCTGGAGAATATCGTTTTCGGCCAGCACCAACTGGTCACCCTCGATCCGGTGCTTCAACGGGACCGGCCTGCAGCCGCCCGTGTTTCCATTCACTTCCTCGAGACGGGATGCCGTATCGCACTTGTTGTCCACCAGCCAGTCGCCATCGTGGCGGAAGCCCCGTCCGGCCCTGCCGTGGGTCTCGCCCGCGTCGAAGCCGACCTGCACTACGCCTTCGCCGTCGCGGCCCACCAGGAAGCGCACCTCCTGGTTGCCCGAGTTGATGAAACGGTAGAAGCGCACCTCGCGGGGCTTCAGATCCGCGATCCCGATCCTCACGGTCCCATCCTTTTCGGGCGAGACCTGCTCGAACCCCGAAGGGTTGAACCGTGATTCCAGGGCCGCCTGAGCCCCCCAGACCGCCCCGAGGACTGCGAGGACGATCAGGATTCCGTGAAGCGGTTTGAATCGGCGCATCGTTGGCCTATTGTGGCCTAACCCCCCCGGTACGGCAAGTGCGGCCCTGATCGATCCCCCTATTGATCCCCTAGAAGAGCGTGTAGATGAACGGCGCCGTCGCCTGGCTGGTCACCACCAGCAGGATCACGAGACCCAGGATGAGCACCAGGGGGACGATCCAGTACACCTTGTTCTGCCTGGCGAACTGGACGACCTCCCCCAGGAACGAACCGAAATAGCGAAGCCTGCGCATGATGTTCTCCTCGGGCCTAGTCTAGCTGGAACTCCTGGCGCCAGTCCCCCTTCTCCTCGAGCTTCGGCTGCGCCGTCTTCTCGAGCAGGAACGGGCCGAGCACCAGGTAGTCCATCTCCGTGCGCATGAAGCACCGGTAGGCATCCTCCGGGGTGCAGACGATCGGCTCGCCGCGCACATTGAAGCTGGTGTTCACGATCACCCCGTACCCCGTGAGCTTCTCGAACTCCTGGAGGATCGCGTGGTACCGGGGGCTCTCCTCGCCCACCGTCTGGATGCGGGCCGAGTAGTCCACATGGGTGATGGCGGGCACGTCCGAGCGCGGCCGGTTCACCCACTCCGTCAGCGGCAGCCCCGCCTCGTCCCCCTTCTTGGGGATCCGGCGCCGCTCCACCACGTCCGCCACCAGCAGCATATAGGGGGACGGCCGGTCGAGCTCGAAATAGTCCGACACCCGCTCCTCCAGCACGCTGGGGGCGAACGGCCGGAAGCTCTCCCGGTACTTGATCTTCAGGTTCATCACCGACTGCATCTTGGGCGAGCGCGCGTCGCCGACGATCGACCGGCCGCCCAGCGCCCGGGGGCCGAACTCCATCCGCCCCTGGCACAGCCCCACCACATTCTCCCCGGCGATCAGGCTGGCGATCCGCCGCGCCCAGTCCGCCTCGGGCAGCTCCTCGTAGGGGAGCTTGTGGAAATCCAGGTATTCCTTGATCTGGTCGCGCGTGAACTCCGGCCCCAGCAGGGCGCCGCGCATGGCGTCCCGCGGCTTGCCGCTCGCCCCCACCGTCACCTTCCGGGGATTGCCGAGCGCGTTGTGCCAGACGGCCAGCGGCGCCCCGAGCGCCCCGCCGGCGTCCCCTGCCGCGGGCTGGATCCAGAGGTCGTCGAAGATCCCCTCCCGCAGGAGGATGCCGTTCGCCACACAGTTGAGAGCCACGCCGCCCGCCATACAGAGATACCGCTTGCCCGTGAGCTCCCGGGCGTGGCGGGCCAGCTTGAGGACGATCTCCTCCGTGACCTCCTGGATCGATTTCGCGAGGTCCATCTCCCGCTGCGTGATGGGCGACTCCGGCTTCCGCGCCGGCCCGCCGAACAGCCCGGAGAACTTGCCGTTCGTCATCTCCAGGCCGTCCAGATAGCCGAAGTAGTCCATGTTCATCCGGAACGAGCCGTCCTCCCGGATGTCTACGATCTCCCGCTTGATGGCGTCCGTGTACGTGCCCTCGCCGTAGGGCGCGAGGCCCATCAGCTTGTACTCGCCCGAGTTCACCTTGAAGCCCGTGAAATAGGTGAACGCCGAGTACAGCAGGCCCAGCGAGTGGGGGAAGTCGATCTCGCGGATCAGCTTCAGCCGGTGCCCCTCGCCCACTCCGATCGTCGTCGTGGCCCATTCGCCCACACCGTCGAGCGTCAGCACCGCCGCCTCCTCGAAGGGGGAGGGGTAGAACGCCGACGCCGCGTGCGACTCGTGGTGCTCCGTGAAGAAGATCTCCTTGGGATCGCCCACGCCGCACCGCTCCAGGGCCTCCTGGATGTGAGGCGGGATCCACAGCTTCTCCCGCAGCCACACCGGCACCGCCATCACGTACGAGCGCAGCCCCCTGGGCACCACCGAGAGGTAGGTCTCCAGGATACGGTGGAACTTGAGCAGGGGCTTGTCGTAGAACACCACCCCGTCGAGCTCCCCCTTGCCGACGCCGCCCTCGGCGAGGCAGTAGCGCACGGCGTGGTAGGGGAACCCTTCGTCGTGCTTCTTTCGGGTGAACCGCTCCTCCTGGGCCGCGGCGACGATGCGCCCCCCGTCCACCAGGCAGGCGGCCGAATCGTGGTAGTAGCAGGAGATACCGAGGAGCTTCAAGGCTAGAACTGCTTCCGGTAGGACTCGGGGGTCCTCTCCCGTTCGGTCGTTTTCCAGTAGGTGGGCATCCGCGGGTCGGCGCTCTTCGAGATCGCGAGCTTGCCGCGCGCCCGCAGCAGGAGGCCCATGGGCAGGAATACGAGATAGAAGAGGACGGGCATCAATATCCAGGTCAGAACCGAGCCCACGGCGTGGGCAAAACGGTCCAGCGCCCGGGTCAGCCCCTTGTACAGGCCGAGAGGGGACGCCAGAGCCAGCAGGCCAATCAGGACCGCAATGGCGGCCACGACCGCCGCGGCCACGGGCCGGTGGAAGACGAAATAGATGACAGCCGCCACCGCGAGGCCGATCACCCCGCCGATGACCCCTTTGCGCCGATTGGCCGCCGCCTCGCGATCACGAGCCGCGGCCTCCCCGGCGGCGCGGTCGCGCCAGCTCCAGGCGATGGACGAGGCTTCAGCCCTGGATTGCACCCTTGGTTCCGACATTCCTTCTCTCTAAGAGGACAGACAGCGGAAGATCCCGAAGCGGCACAGGATAGTCCGGAAGGGTGGGGGGTGGCAAGGGCGGGACCGCAACTACAATGCCCGCCATGCCGCCTCCGCTCCCCATCCCCACCCGCACGCTCGACCTCCCCGGCTTCACCCTCGGCCACGGCACGGACCGCGACGCCCTGACCGGCGTCACCGTGATCCTCTGCCCCGAGGGGGCGCTCTCAGCGGCCGAGGTGCGGGGCTCGGCGACGGGTACCCGGCAGTTCGACGCCCTGGTCTCCGGGCACCACGTGTCGAGCAAGGCCCACGCGGTGGTCCTGTCCGGCGGGAGCGCCTTCGGCCTTTCCTCTGCCGATCCCGTGGTGAGCTGGCTGGCGAGCCACGGCTACGGATTCCAGACGGGGATCGCCCCCGTGCCGATCGTCCCCACCGCCATCCTTTTCGACCTGAGCCTCGGCCGTCCGGTCGCCCCTACCGCATCGACCATCGAGGCCGCCATCGCCGCCGCCAGCCACGGACCCGTCGCCGTGGGGAGCGTCGGGGCGGGCACCGGGGCCACCGTGGGCAAGGCGCTCGGACCGTTCCAGGGGATGAAGGGAGGCTTCGGCTTCGCGAGCCTCACCGTGCCGGATGGCCCCACCGTGGCCGCCGCCGTGGCCGTGAACGCCTTCGGAGACGTCCGCGGACTCGACGGCACCCTCCTCGCTGGCTGCCGCACCGCCCCGGACTCCCGCGAGCTCGCCTCGGCCGAGAGGGTCCTCGCCAATCTCCCTCCGGACGCCACCAACCCCTGGGAAGGCAACACCACCCTGGCCGTGGTGATGACCGACGCCGCCCTCCCCAAGGCCGGGCTCCTCAAGATCTGCCAGATGGCCTTCGGAGGCCTCCACCGCACCCTCGTCCCCGCCCTCACCCTCTACGACGGCGACCTGATCGTGGTCCTCTCCTCGGGATCGCGCAAGGCCCACGTCAACCAGATCGGGATGCTCGCCGAGCGGGCGGTGGCGGAGGCGATCCTGACGGCTGTGACGGAGGCGGATGGGTTCGGGTTGTTGCCGGCGGTGCGGGATCTGGCGTAGGCCCTCACCTCCCCGGCCCCCTCTCCCGTCCCCTCCCTTCCCCCCTCACCGGGAGAGGAGGGAGAGGGGGCCAGGGGGTGAGGGTCCGGGAGGGGGCCATCTTGCGTTACCATCCCCTTAGGATTTCCCGTCTATGAAGCGCACCCGCTCGCCTCGCGACCTCTGGGCGTCGCTCCTGCCCATCCTGGGCGCCGTCCTGGTCCTCGCCGTGGCCTACCGCTTCCGGGCCCTCGCGCCCCCGGAGCCCATGCCGGTGGGGCTCCTGCTGACCTTCCTCTTCTCCGGAGCGGCCCTGGCCTGCCACCGGCCGGCGGCGGGGAGCACCACCCTGGGACTGGCGGCCATGGTCCTTCCGGCCGCGTTCCAGCTCTCCGGCGCGGCACCAGCCGCGCTGCTGGCGGCGGGGGTGTTCCTGGTTTCGGAGATGGGCCTCCGCCTCTTGCGCCGGATCGGCTCCTTCCAGCCGCCGGAGCGCCGGAGCTTCTTCCCCCGCGTCCTGGAGATCACGGGCCGCGCGGCCCTCACCACCCTCGGCGCGGGCGGGATCTGGACCTGGCTTGCTGCCCCGGGCATCCGCTGGCATCCCGTCGCCGTGCTGACCGCCGCGGCCGCGGCCTACTTCCTCCTCTGGATCGGCCTCGAAGTGGCGGACCGCAAGATCCGCCGTCCCGAGGCGCCCCTGCGCTTCGGCCAGATTCTGATCCCCCTCTCGCTCGACGCGGGCGGCTGGACGGCTGGCGCGGGCCTCCTCGTTGTCGGCGACCACACCGGTTGGCCCCTGGCCGCCTTCCTGACCGCCTGCTTCGCGGGACTGACGATCGAGGTCACCCGCCACGGCCTCCTCCACGAGAAGGCCCAGAACCGCGCCCGCGACCTCGAGACCCTCCGGCGGGCGGGCCAGCGCATGAGCACCCCGGCGGAGGAAATGGCCGGCATGGTGGACCGCTTCCGCATCGAGTGCTCGCGGGTGGTGCCGACCTTCTTCTGGTTCCAGTTCGAGGCCCTGGCTCCGGGGAGCGAGCTCAAGAGCTGGTGGTGGGGTCGCGACTCCGAGGAGCTGGAAGAGGGCGTCCCCGAGCCGGACCGTTATCCGCCCGCGCTCCCCGGCTTCCACAAGCGCACCCCCTGGCAGATCCTGGAGCGCCAGCTCCGCTCCCGCCCGGACGGCACCGTGCTCGGCCGCATCCGCCTCTGGTGCGATCCGCGCCGTATCGAGCCCCGGCAGATCGAGCTGCTCGACCGTCTCCTGCCGCAGATGACCGCCTCCATCCAGCGCCTCCTCCTGGACCGCGAAGCCAAGGAGGACCCGCTGACCGGCGTCGCCATGCGGCGCGTCCTCGAAAAGCGCCTCCACGAGGCCCACCAGCGCTGCCACGAATCCGGCGGCGCCATGGCCGTGATCCTCTGCGACCTGGACCACTTCAAGAGGATCAACGACACCTGGGGCCACCCGACCGGAGACGCGGCCCTGGTCGCCGTCGCCGGGGTGCTCAAGGGCATGCGCCGCGAGGGGGACCTCTGCTGCCGCTACGGAGGCGAGGAGTTCGTCCTCCTGATGGAGGGCACGGGAGGCGAGGACGCCCTTTCGATCGCCGATCGCCTCCGCAAGGCCGTGGAAGCCCTGGAGCTCGATATCGAGGGCCAGCGCGTCCCCCTCACCCTGAGCGCCGGAGTCGCCGCCTTCCCCGACCTCTTCATCAAGACCGCCGCCGAGCTGATCCTCTTCGCCGACGAAGCCCTCTACGAAGCCAAGCGCCGAGGCCGCAACCGCTGCCTCCTGGACATCGGCCAGGGCCGGTATCTGGATGTCGACGGGAACGAGCTGGTGACGGAGGAGGTCCAGCCGGCGGTGGAGGCGCCGCGGATTTTTGTCTGAGAAATGGACGCTCGGTAAAAAGCCCCTGCCGACAGCAGGGGCTCTGAGCATTCTGTTTTAGGCGCACAGCCGTGCGCTGTAGACGTGTTCGTAAAGGCGGACGAAGCGATCGTGAAAGCCCATTTTCGGGCGGCTTCGCTGACTTTCTAAGCAGGTATAGTTCGAATAGCTGAGGTTGGCACTGTTGGCCTGCGAGGCCAATGACCTTAAGTAATGATGGCGCGAGTAAGTGCGACGATTTAGGGTGCAGACGTGCGCACTAGACGTGTCAGTAACTATGGGCGAAGCGGTAGTGAGAGCCCGCTTTCGGGCGGCTTCGCTGATTCACGAGTAGAGCAGAGTTCGGATAGTCGACGTTTGGTACTGTCGGCCTGTGCTGCCGATGACTGAGAGTATCCCAAGAGTAAATACAGCGACTTGAGCGTTTCCGTTCTGACGACTGGCAAGAGACTAGTAGGTAATATACGTTACAAGGGTCCTGATCAGGGACCAGAGGTCTCCTACAGCCTCTTTAGTTTCAGTCCAGGAAGAAAATAGCCAAGCAGAGAACCTAGCCTTGATAGAGGGTTCAGGATCCTGAAGCTGGACTTGCGGCCGCTTAACCAGCTTGGTCACCTCTTTGTTGTTCCAGAGGTGCAGGAATCCACCGATTTTAATCTCGAACCCTTTGCGGTGTTGAACGCGTTCAATCGAGCCAAATTGTGAAAGAGGATCCAGAGTCTCTCGTGAGCTCGGATCGTTAACTCCCGAAGGTACACAACTTTCACTGGGTCGGTTGAGCGCGTCGGCCATCTGAGTATTCCTCAGGGCCCGACGCGCAAGGAGAAGTACATCATAGTTCTTCCTCCTTGTCTGAAGTTCTTTAACCTCTGAGCCGCGGCAACTCATCGGCTCGTGTCCCGGTGGTCTTAACCTCCTCCTTTCTGGCCCTACCGATATGGGGGCTTCAAGAGCGTCACTTAGCTGTTAGACTGGTGTACCGACTCAGCTTTAGCCCAAGAGACCTGCCCCGAGGGGCGCAAGTTGGGCGTAGAGAGGAGGAAGCGGCGGCATGGAGAGTTTGGAACTATTGCAATTACAGTTGGAGGCGGATGCTGTAGAGCAGGGGCTCGCTCGCTACCGGTCAGAACAAGGGAAGCGCTCGTCAGAGAATACAAAGCTAGGATTGGACTTTATTCGTTCGTTAATAGCGCCCCTTGCCGAGGCTATAAAAACGGAGCAGCAGACTATTACCTCGGGTAAGTCTAAGTCAAAACTGCCTAAGTACGCTGTTCCTTTGGTATCTCTCGACGCCGAAAAACTCGCATTAATTACTCTTCGGTCTATGTTCAGCGTAATAGTTTTTTCGCAGTCTGCGGAAGATTTACCTACTCTTCTACAGATTGCTCATTCAGTTGGTCGAAGATGCCGCCTAGAGCGACAGCTCGATGTGCTTAGAGAACGTGAGCGCGATGTCTTCCATCTTCTTGTTGAGCGTAATAAGAATCCTTGGAACGCCCGTAGGCGGGCTCTTGCGTTGGCCAGAACTCTTGATGAAGATGACTGGTCGGAAGACTATAAAGATATTCATCTAGGAGCGGCCCTCGTCAGATTGGCCGTTGGGAGTACTCAAGCTTTTGAGAAGGATCAAGTAATGTCTGGTGCGGGAGGGAAGCTTAAAACCATCTCAGTAATACGATTTTCAAAAGCAACCGAGGTTTGGCTGAGCAAGAAGGCCTTTCATCTGGAGAGTCTCGCCGTACCTCTCTACCAGCCAATGGTGATTCCTCCACTCCCCTGGACAGATATTCATGGGGGAGGATACCTCACGAATAGAGAGACACGGCTCTTCTCTCTTGTGAAGCATAAAGGGAGTAAGCGCAGCTTGGAACTGCTTAAAGAATCCGATCTCAGTCGAGTCTTTACTGCCGTTAATGCCATACAGGAAACACCTTGGCGAGTTAACAGTCATGTGTTGAATGTAGTACGCCGCGCACAGGAAGTAGGCTTAGGTCTGCCCGGCTTCCCTGGTTGGGAGGCGGAGGAGAATTACCAGAGGTTCGCTGAGGATGCAGGTTTAGATAAAGCGGATCGTGCAAGAGCGTACCGTTCTCGAAGCAAGCTCGTTGGTGATCGGGAAGTATTTCGGATGAGGCTGGAAGCTTGTGGTCACTACGAAAAGCGAGACAGATTCTATCTACCCCATCAACTCGACACACGAGGGCGAGCCTACCCTCTGCCGCAAATTCTCAACTACCAAGCTGATGATATGGGCAAGGCTATTCTGGAGTTCGCAGATGGGAAACCCTTAGGGGAGCACGGAGAGCATTGGCTGGCTATACATGCTGCTAACAAATATGGAATCGACAAGGTTTCATTTGCTGATCGCCTCAGCTGGTTCCGACAGAATGAGGGTGAAATAATTGCATTGGCGGAGAGTCCGTTAGAGAGGAAGGACTTCTGGGCTAGGGCTGATAAGCCCTGGTGCTTTTTGGCGGCAGCCTTGGAGTGGAGAGCCTTTCGCTTGGAAGGCTCCGGCTTCTTGTCAAGGATTCCTGTTGCAATGGATGGTACCTGCAATGGTTTGCAACACCTTAGCGCCATGGGAAGAGATTTGGATGGGGGGCGGGCTACAAACCTCGTCCCTAATGATAGGCCTTCTGATATTTATAGGGAAGTTGCTGAAAGGGTTTCCGCACGGGTAGATCTTGATGCGAGTGCGGGAATTGCTATAGCTAGGGGGTGGCAGGGACGTATATCGCGAGACTTAGTGAAACGGGCCACTATGACAACTCCCTATGGGGTGACCTCGACAGGTATTCGAGATCAGTTAATTGAAGATCGCTTTGCAGATCACTTAGAAGATAAATGGGGCGGCGTCTCGTATTTAACAAGAATATTGGAGGCAAGTATATCTGAGGTCGTGGTTGCTGCCCATGATATAATGAGATGGTTAAAGGGTATGGCATTGACCCTGGCAAAGGCAAATCGAGGAATGGTTTGGACTGTGCCGACCGGTTTTAAGGTCTATCAGGAATCTCTTCAGACCAAGGCTAGCAGGATAGTGACCGCTGATTTTACTCTCCAAGTGCTTAAAGATGACCCGAAACGCCGCATTGATGTCCGGAAGCAGACTAGCGCAGTCGCTCCAAACTTTGTTCACTCTATGGATGCGGCTCACATGATGCTGACAGTGGAGAATCTTCGCAATAACGGTCTGCGGCATTTTGCTATGGTCCACGACAGCTATGCTGTCCATGCTTGTGATCTGGACATGCTAAATGAGGTTTTGAGGCGCGAATTCGTATCTATGTACAAGCAACCTATTCTCACGCTTCTCTATCAAGAGTTGAGTGCAGCCAATCCGA
The DNA here is from genome assembly GCA_963832495.1 of uncultured Acidobacteriota bacterium. GTDB lineage: Bacteria > Acidobacteriota > Thermoanaerobaculia > Multivoradales > UBA5704 > DATARR01. Next base: position 1,682,240 of record CAWHUF010000011.1, read on the forward strand.
AAATTGCTTTCGGCCCACCTCCTCAAGTTGGAGATCTAGATATTAGCCTCGTTCTTGACTCTAGATATTTCTTTGCATAGCTTGGCGTGGATGTTTGGGCTTGTCTTCAATTCTGTGGGCGACCAATGCCTTGGGTGGTTCATAGCCACTGGCCTTTATCTAGTCTGAAGCGCTCCCTTGCCGAACGCTCCCACCGCCTCTGGGAACGTTCCCTTCGCCCATGAGCACGTTCCCAGCCGCTTTGGGAGCGTTCCCTTTCCCGATGGGAGCACTCCCTTTCGCCATGGGCACGTTCCCATCAGCCGTGGGAGCATTCCCATCGGCTCTGGGAGTGTTCCCATCGTCCTTGGGAACGTTCCCACCGCCGATGGGAGCGTTCCCATTGGTTTTGGGAACACTCCCATTGGGAATGGGAACGCTCCCGGGCATGCGGATTGGATACGCATTCTCCGAATCCTGAGATCTTTGACCCGGAAGGCGGTGTCAGCACCTGTGCAACCGCAATCGCTTCGACAATAGGTTAGCCGACCGGTCACAAAGGAACATTCGGGCCATATACGTCATGCCTATTGACAATGCCGCAGCTCCAGTCTAGCATCTGTTCCGCTACAAAGCAGTCCTTCCTGGTGAGAAGTAAATTGTGATGCACATGTATGAGGCTGGCGAGCTGGCCGGGCGGGAGCCCGGAGAAAGGAGGAATGCGTCCAGAGAAGAGAAGGAGGAAGAGTCAGAGCCGCTGTAGAGAACGTCCACCGGGGCCCGGGATGGCCCTCACGAGAAAACGCTGTACCAAACCAAAAAAGGAGAAAGACCCATGGCTAGCATTTCGTTTCAGAAGATCGTCGGAGATTGTGAGCTGCTGAGCTCGAACCTGAAGCCCCTCCTCACGGAGATGCCTCTCCTGCTGGAGGAGTCCAACGCCCTCGATGTCCTCATCGTCAAGGCGAAGTCGCTGGGGAACGAGCAGCAGGTCCTGGCGGGCCGTCTGCGCGAGATCACGCGACTGCGTATCGAGGCACAGCGCGAGAGCAACAACATGAGGAGCCGGGTCGCCGCGCTGCTCCGGGGCAAGCTCGGGTTCGAGAACGAGAACCTCCTCGGCTTCGGCGTCCCGCCGCGTAAGCGGACTCGCAAGAAGCCGGAGCCGAAGGTGACTCCGCCGCCCGCTCCTACGAGTGATCCTCAGCCGGCCGGGTAGAGTCTGACGAGCAGGTTTCCCCGGGAGGGCCGGCTGTACGGCCCTCCCGATTTTTCGCAGGTGCCGCGGCTGCGATAGAGTAGGGGAAATATGGCTGAAACGAAGACCCCCATGCGTCCCGAGGTCAAGCACGTCGCGGACACGCTGAGGACCGCCATCAAGGTCCTCGGATTCAGTGTCCGGGACATCGAGAAGAAGCTCGGCTACAGCCAGGGATACCTGAGCCGGGTTTTCTCGGGCGCCATCGAGCTCAAGGTGGACCACGTCGTCGACATCGCGTACGCCTTGAAGATGGCTCCGGAGGAGATCCTCGCGTTCGTCTATCCCCATCTCAAGGATCCCCCGAGCCAGGCTGCCTGGGAGCTATGGCAGCGGGTCGGAGGCAAGGTGCCGACCGGTACCTTCCGCATCCGCAAGATGTCGGACGAGGAGGCCGCCGAAGAGAGGCTGGAGAGGAGTCTCCGGCGCGCCCTCGGCCGGGTCTTCGGGGACATCGCGCGGACCGTCAACGAGCAGGTGCTCGTGGAGATTGCGGACGAGGTGGAGGAAGAGGAGGAGGGCGGGGAGGATTGAGGGCGATGTGCCTCGCCGCACCCCCGCCCGGGCATAAATGCCCGGGCTACCCAAAATCGCCGGGTAAACCCGACGAAGTTCATCAAGTCTCTTCGCTTGTCCGCTCCAGGATGGGGATTGTGGTTGCCTGTGCGTGGTGGGTCTTCTGATTCTCGACGTACGCCACATGATGGGGAAGCCGCTTGGCATCGAAGGAGAAAACGGCGTACTCATCCTGCCAGAAGAACTGGCGATCCAGTCGGCCGGACTGGTTTAGCCGATTGGAGCTATACCCCTTAAGGCTCCCCAGGAAGGTGGCGGGAGCGACCTTGGGATGGACCGAGTACACCAGGTGCACGTGATCCGGCATGCCGTTTAAAGCGAACACCTTGGCTCCCAACCCAAGCGCCTTGCCGCGCAGCAACTCGTAGACGAACGGCTCAACCTCCGGGACTATCCGAGACTCTCGATACTGGGTCGCCCACACTGCGTGGTAGAAGAGCTGCCATAAAGGCATGATCACCTCCTCGACATCATCTAGATTTAAGGCAATTTTACCCAAACTCCAGCCCCTTGCGTCGGGTTCACCCGGCGCTTTTCACGTAGCCCGGGCATTTATGCCCGGGCGGGGCCACGGCTGGCGTAGACGTTTGGGGCGCGGATCGGGAGGACCATGACGTCCGAACCACCTTAGGACGTTCGAGCAGGGACCGATGCGGACGTGGCCTCCGCACCCCCGCCCGGGCATTGATGCCCGGGCAGGTTGCCGGTCTGATCTGACCGTCCCCCCTACACCCGCGCCCGCACCGGCAGCACCACCATCGGCACGCCCACCCACTGGAGGCGGCGCTGGATGATCTTCGAGGTCTCGCTGTGGAGGAAGCCGTAGAAGAAGCGCTCGCGGCGGAAGACGAGCTTGCCGGTGAAGATGGTGGCCTTGGGATAGAGCTTCGCAATCTGCTGGCAGAGGGCTGAGGCTTCGGAGACGACCTCGGTCCCGACACCCCAGACGGAGTCGGCCGCGAGGCCCAGACGGCGCGCGACTTCCACGTATTTCTCCAGGTCCTCCTGCGTGTGCCTCTGGAGCGCTTCGATCTCCTCCTTGCCTTTGAAGGTGCCGGAATCGACCACGGCCACGGAGACGAAGATGACCTGCTTGTAGAGGCCCGGGAAGTACCTCAGGATCGACAGCAGGGTGTGGATCCCGAAGCCGTTGTAGGAGCTGACAAGCAGCACGGCCGTGGGGGCCTTGGGGTCGAGGCTCCGTGGTTTCGCCTCGCCGGTCCGCGGCAGCGTCTCGAGGATGTCGTCGAGCTGGCGGAGGCCCTCCCTGTTGCGCTGGTAGTGGCCGTGGATGCCGAAGCAGAGGAGCACGAAGAGCGAGGTGAGCACCACCGTCACCCAGCCGCCATGGGTGAAGCGCTCGATCACGGTGACCACCAGGATGCTCACGCAGAGCACCAGCGCCACGAGGTGGATGGACAGGTGCCGGCGCCGCGCAGGATCTCCCTTCTTCGCCTTCCAGAAGCGGATCATGCCGAGTTGGGAGAGGGAGAAGGTGAGGAACACGTTGATCGAGTACATGTAGACGAGCGTCTGGATGTTGCCCCGCGTGTAGGCCAGCATGGCGAGGGCGGCGAGGCCCATCAGCAGGACGCCGTTCTGCATGGAAAGCTGCTCGGAGAGGGAGGCGAAGCGGTGGGGCAGGTAGGAGTCCACCGCCATGTTGGACATCACCCGGGGGCCGTCGATGAAGCCGGCCTGGGCTGCCACCACGAGGAGCAGGCCCTCGGAGATCAGGGTGACCAGCACCAGCCAGTAGCCCACGGGCAGGCCGCCGATCTCCCAGCCGCCGAAGACGCGCTCGGAGAGGATGGCGTTCATGGTCTTGCCCGGCGTGTGCTGGACGTTGAGGAGCAGGTAGCCCAAGAGGATGCCGGCCGCCGTGACGGCGAGGGAGACGGCCATGTAGAGCATGGTCCGCTTGCCGGTCGCCACCCGCGGCTCGCGCATGATCTGGAGCCCGTTGGACACCGCCTCGATCCCCGTGTAGGTGCCGCCACCCAGGGCGTAGGCCCGGAGCAGGAGGAGCGCCATCCCCCCGAGGCCCAGGGTGGAGAGGCCCGCGGAGAACCCCTGCTGGAGCCGGTGGGAGACGGCCGGGAGGTCGTTCAGGTGGCTGAAGACGGCCCAGCCGATGAGCAGGGCGTGGGTGGCGAGGAAGACCAGGAAGACGGGGAGGAGGATCTGTACGGACTCCTTGACGCCCCGCAGGTTGAGGGCAATCAGGAGGGCGATGGCCGCGAATTCCACCGGCAGCTTCCAGGCGGCCCAATCCGGGGGCAGGAAGCTGAAGATGGCGTTGCCGCTGCCGGCGATGGATACGGTGATGGTGAGCACGTAGTCCACCACCAGGGCGCAGCCGGAGACCACGCCGATGCGGGGTCCGAGCAGGTGCGAGGCCACCACGTAGCCGCCGCCCCCGGTGGGGAACTGCTCGATGATGCCGCTGTAGGAGGCGGAGATGATCAGGACAGTGAGCGCCGTGGCGATGGCGAGGCCGCCGGCCAGGTAGACGTGCTCACCGAGGGCGAGGAACGCCTCTTCCGGGCCGTAGGCCGAGGAGGACAGGCCGTCCGCCCCCAGGCCCACCCAGGCCAGGAAGGCGACGAGCGACATCTTGTGGAGATGGGAGGTGTCGGCAGGATCGCGAGGGGCGCCGAGGAGGGCGCGGCGCACCCGGTCGGTCAGGGTCTCTTCGGGCGCTGCTGGGTCGGGGTCGGTCTCACCGGTTTTGAGCATGGGAAGGCCAAAAGGAAAAAGACAGGGGGCTTTCGCCTTCCCTGCCTTCGTAACGCGCCACCTTGCGATGGGCGGATGTTCTAGAGATTGGTTGCGGGGGCAGGATTTGAACCTGCGACCTTTGGGTTATGAGCCCAACGAGCTACCAGACTGCTCCACCCCGCGTCAGAGTTTCTCGGCGCCTCCTTGGAAGCGAGCCGCGATGCTCTCATGAAAACAGGGTGACGTCAATCTTCATTCCCGCCTACTCGATGTAGCCCAGGGAGCGCAGCTTCTCCTCCGCCTCCTTGGCCTTGCGGACGCTCTCGTCCCCGCTCCCGTGCCCCTCGGTCTGGGTGATCCAGCCGGTGAGGGAGTCGCGCAGGCGGAAGTAGGCGCGGCGTTCGCTGCGGAGGACGTCGGACTTCTCGCCGGGGTCGGCTTCGAGGTCGTAGAGCGCGAACGTGCCGGCGTCGAGGTCCTGGATCAGCTTGTAGCGGCCGTCCGAGGCGCTGCGGAAGGTGCCCTGGAGGGCGTACTGGAGCGGGGCGCCGGACACCGCTTCCTTGCGGTCCTCATCCTCCAGGACCGGCCGCAGGCTCCGCCCCTCGAAGATGTAGCCGCCCGTGCCGATCCCCAGGTAGTCGAGGATGGTGGGCACGAGGTCGAGGTTCTGGACGGGCGCGGTGACGGTCCGGGGATCGACGCCCGGGATCTTCAGGAGCAGGGGCACGCGGATCGAGTTGTCGAAGACCGTGCGGCAGTGTTTGATGTGGCCATGCTCCAGGAACTCCTCGCCGTGGTCGGAGGCGAAGACGACGATGGAATCCTCCATAAGGCCCGAGGAGCGCAGGGATTCCAGCAGCTCGGCGAAACGGCTGTCGAAGAAGGCGATCTCCTCGTCGTAGAGGTCCTGGAGGTGCTTCAGGTCGGCCGGGGTGACGCCCGGGTTCTCCTTGCCCTTGTAGAGCCAGTCGCCGATGGGGTTGGGATCGCCGAAGCGCACCCACCTCTTCTCCGTCCGGGCGGTGGCGAACTTGGGGCGCCAGGTCTTGGGCGGGCCGTAGGGCCCGTGCGGGTCGATGTAGTGGATGTAGAGGAAGAGGGGCTGCTCGCCCCGCATGAGGAACGGCGCGGCCTGGCGGTTGACGCAGGCGGCGGACTTCCAGACGCAGTCTTCCTGGAACACGTCGAAGCCCCGCCCGTAGCCCGCCGTGGGATTGAAGCGGCTGGGGGTGTTGCGTACCACGGCGCTGGCCGAGACGGCGACGGTGCGGTAGCCGTGGGTGTGGAGGATCTCGGCGAGCGACGGAATGCCTTCCGGGATGCCCAGGGCCTGGTTCGGCTGGCCGAGGAAGGCGGCGGGCCAGCGCGAGGTCAGGATGGAGTTGGCCGAGGGGAAGGTGCAGGAGGCCTGGCTGCGGGCGTCCTCGAACTTCACGGCCTCCTCGGCGAAAGCGTCTACGTTGGGGCTGGTCGGCCGGCCGTAGCCATAGGTGCCCAGGCGGTCGGCCCGCAGGGTGTCAACCAGGATGAAGATGACGTTCCTGGGACGCGCCTCCTTTCCGCAGGAGAGGAGGAGCACAGCAAGAAGAAGGATGGTCAGGCGTCTCATGGCGTCCCTTCCGCTTTTACCATGGGATCAAGTTGCTCGATCCCGGCGATATAGAGCGAGCGGGGGGCCAGGACGGCCGGTGCCGAGACGGCCCGCTCTGCGCGGACGGTGACGTCCAGGGCCGCGCCCGCGGGCACGCCGTCCGGGATGGGGACGGTGACGGTCAGGGGATCGGGACCTCCGGCGGTGAGCACGGCCCGGGCTTCGGTGCTTCCTCCTTTCGAAGGGATCGAGACGCGCACGGGGAGCGGCAGGATCGAGGGCGCGTTCTGGAGGCGCCGCAGGGTGACCTGGATGGAGCTGGCGCCGGGACGCCGCCGCACGAGCACGCTGGTGGCCTTGCCGGCCAGGCCGGTCTTGCAGTCCATGAGCCCCGTGCACTGGAAGGGGACGTCCTGGCCGGGAATGTACCGGTCGGGGATCTTCTCCGTGGCCTGCGCCAGCAGCTCCTCCGCCTCCATCGCGGCCCCAGCGGGAGGCTGGCGGTGAATCGAGACGGCCTCCGCATCCTTGTCTTCAGCAGGCGGAGGAGGCGGCCAGCCCAGGGTCCCGGCCAGACCGCGGTAGACCATGTGGGCATAGAGCCGGTTGGCCGCCGGGGAGCCGTGGAAGAAGGGGGCGGGGTTGCGCCAGCGGAAGGTCGTGAGGGCACGGGGCGTCACCACGTAGGGCGAGGTGATGCCGGAGCCCTGGATCAGCGCATGGGCGAAGGGCTCCTCCCAGGGGGCCGCGAAGTAGATGAAGAGGGAAATGCGCCGGGCCTGCAGGCGCTGCTCCAGGGCGCGGATCGCGTCGAAGTTGTGACGCCAGCGGGAGCGGAACAGGTAGGAGTCCACGAGCCGGGGGAAGGCCAGGGGGTGGTCGGATCCGAAGCCGTCCAGTTCCATCCCCATCCGCGTCTGCGAGCCGTTGGGGAGGATGTTGGCCGAGCTGTCCGCGTCGTTCATCGTGGGGCAGATCACCACGGCATCCGGGCGGAGGCGGTCGTAGAAGAAATCGAGCGCGGCGATCTCGTTGAGGGTGTTGTAGCCCGGCAATCCCAGGTTCAGGGCCTCCACGGGCCGGCCAGTGGTAGCCGTCGCGAGCCGGGCCACTTGGGCGGGGAAGCTCTCCTCCTCCCGGACGCCCAGGCCGAACGTCCAGGAATCGCCCAGGAAGACGATCCGGAAGACGTTTTTTCCGCCCCGCCGTCCCGGCAGCGGCCCCGTGCGGTAGCCGATCTCATTGGCCGTGAACGTGTCGCCCCAGGCCTCGACCCTGCCGCGGGGCCGCAAGGTGTAGCTCACGGCGGGCTCGAACAGGGCCGGCACGAAGGCTCCGGGGCTGACGGCGATCATTTCCTGGACGAGCTCCTGGCGCTCCTCGGGGCTCAGGTCCGCGCGCTCGCGGGCCGCCTGGTACCAGCCCCAGGCGCACACCAGGGCCGCGCAGAAGCTCGCCGAGGCGAGGGCCGCGAAAGCGCGGGTGAGGCGGGGGGAGGGCGTCTCAGGCATCCGGATCTCTGGAGATGAAATCAAAACCTTTGAATTGTCACTTTCAGGCATCGGCTTTGCTTCGATTTTCGTACGCGGGTCCGTTCCATTGAAAGTGCTTGAGCCGGCGGGGGTTTTACGGCTAACCTTGCCGCCGGAGCTTAGCGGAAAAGTCTGCTTGGGGAGGAGAGGATGTTCTGTATCGAAGAGATCGTCGCCCGCGAGATCCTGGACTCGCGGGGGAATCCGACCCTGGAGGTCGATTGCGTGCTCGACGGTGGCGTCGGCGGCCGGGCGGCGGTGCCGTCCGGAGCCTCGACGGGCAGCCGCGAGGCGCTGGAGCTGAGAGACGGCGGCAAGCGCTATATGGGCAAGGGCGTGCAGAAGGCCGCCGGCAACGTCCAGGAAGAGATCGCGCCCCGGCTGCGCGGCATGGACGCCCGCGATCAGGCGCGCATCGACCGCGTCCTGATCGAGCTGGACGGCACGCCGGACAAGAGCCGGCTGGGCGCCAACGCCATGCTCGGCGTCTCGCTCGCCGTGGCGCGGGCGGCGGCCGAGGCGAGCGGCCTGCCGCTCTACGCCTATGTAGGCGGCCCCGCGGCCACCGTGCTGCCGATACCGCTGCTCAACGTGCTCAACGGCGGCGCCCACGCGGACAACATGCTGGACATCCAGGAGTTCATGCTGGTGCCCATCGGTTTCGACCGCTTCTCGGAAGCTTTGCGCGCGGGGACCGAGGTCTATCACACGCTCAAGAAGGTCCTGAAGGACCAGAAGCTGGCGACCGGCGTGGGCGACGAGGGGGGCTTCGCGCCCGACCTCAAGAGCAACCGCCAGGCCCTGGAGATCCTCGTCCAGGCCATCGAGAAGGCGGGCTACATCCCCGGCAAGCAGATCGCCCTGGCCCTCGACGTGGCCGCGAGTGAATTCGCGGAGAAGAAAGGCAAGAAGACGCGCTACAACCTGGTCGACGAGGGACGTGCGGGACTTTCCAGCTCCGACCTCGTGGCCCTCTACCGCGAGTGGATCGACGCCTTCCCCCTGGTCTCCATCGAGGACGGCCTTGCCGAGGACGACTGGGACGGCTGGAAGGAGCTGACCACGGAGCTCGGCTCCCGCGTGCAGCTCGTGGGGGACGACCTGTTCGTCACCAATCCCACGATCCTGTCCAAGGGGATCGAGGCGGGCATCGCCAACGCGCTGCTCGTCAAGGTCAACCAGATCGGCACGCTCACCGAGACCCTGGAAGCGGTCGAGATGGCGAAGACCCACGCCTACTCGAACGTCATGAGCCACCGCTCGGGAGAGACGGAGGACACGACCATCGCCGACCTCGCGGTCGCCACGCGCTGCGGACAGATCAAGACGGGCGCCCCCTGCCGCAGCGACCGCGTCGCCAAGTACAACCGCCTCCTGCGGATTGAAGAGGAGCTGGAGGGTGTGGCCACCTATCCCGGGGCCAGAGCCTTCCCCCGCTGGACACCGTGACGCCGATCGAAGCGCCCGCCCGGAGCGAGTCGTTCCGCCCCGTCCTGGGCGCGACCGTCCTATTGGTCCTGGCCCTGCTGGCGATCGCCGGCCTCAAGAGCTCGCGCGACCTCGAGACCGCGAAAGCCCGCGAGCGGCTGCTGGAGAAGAGGATCGCCGAGACCCGGGCCGAGAGCGAGCGGCTGCGCGTGCGGATCGACCGCCTGCGCCACGACCCCGGCATGCTGGAGCGGCTGGCGCGGGAAGACCTGGGCATGGTGCGCCCGCACGACGTGATCATCGAGCTGCCCGCACCCGGAGCCGCCGCTCCTTCGCCAATATCGCCTACTCCGCCTGCTCCGGCACCGCCGCTTCTGCCGGCGTCGGCGGTGCCGGCCCCCCTCCCCGCCGCCGCTCCCCCCGAGCCAGGGTGATTTTGAGGGCCGGCGGGGTGATGAGGGTGGTCACGATCACCATCACCACCACCGCCGCGAAGACCGGCGGGGGGATCACCCGCTCGCCGTGCAGCAGGAGCTGAGCGCCGATCCCCGCGAAGATCAGGCCCACCTCGCCCCGGGGCACCATGCCCACGGCGACCGAGAGGCGGTCGAGCCCGCGTTCCAGCACGCCGCCGAAGCAGATCATCTTGCCCAGGATGGCCGCGAGCGAGAGCATCGCCGCGAACCCCAGCACCGCCACCTGGCCGAAGGACGAGAGGTCCACCCGCACGCCCATCAGCACGAAGAAGACGGGCACCAGGAACCCGGCGATGGGGTGGATCAGCTCCTCGATGGTGTGCTTGGTGCGGTCGCCCAGGTCCTGGTACTGCACGCCGTCCAGGATCAGGCCGGCCGCGAACGCGCCCACAATGGTGGCAAGGCCGATCCAGTCGGCCAGGTAGGACAGCAGGAAGCAGGCGGCGAGCGCCAGGACGAGGAGCATCCCCTGGATCTTGAAGAAGCCGGCCAGCCGGAACATGCGGCGGGAGAGCCAGCCTCCGATCAGGATCGAGCCCACCAGGAAGGCCGCCGCCTTGCCGATGATGAGCAGGGTGTCCAGAGTGTCGAGGGTGCCGCCGGTGTTGGTGGCGCTGATGGTCCCCACCACCACGGAGAGGATGACCAGGCCCAGGACGTCGTCGATCACGGCGGCGCCCAGGATGATCTTCGATTCCCGGGTGGCGAGCTTGCCGAGGTCCTTGAGGACGCGCGCCGTGATGCCCACGCTGGTGGCGCAGAGGGTCGCGCCGATGAAGACGTGGGCCAGCGTCTCTTCCCCGGGAGCAGCCAGGCCGAGACCCCCCAGCCCAGGAAGAAGGGCACAACCACTCCCAGGACCGCGACCAGCAGGCTCGACCATCCCACGGAGAGCATCTCCCCGACGTTCGATTCGAGGCCCACCTGGAAGAGGAGGAGGATCACGCCGAGCTGGGCCAGGATCTCCAGGCCCGGGGCGGTGCGCAGGAAATCGAGCCCGCCGAAGCCCAGCAGGCCGAGGTTGCCCAGGACCATGCCGAAGATCAGCTCGCCCAGCACGGCGGGCTGGCCGATCCGTTCGAAGACTTCGCCCCCCAGCTTGGCCGCGGCGAGGATCAGCACGAGCCCCAGCAGGACGGGCACCACGGGTCCGCCGTGGCTGGCCTGTCCGGAGGAGGCGGCGAGGAGGGCGATGGGATTGAGGTCGGGCATGTCCGCCATGGTATCCAAGATCCAGCCCTGTAGGGCGGCCACATGGGGCCGCCCCTACGTCCTATCCTGAGGACAGATAAGACCTTCAGCAAGGCCTCTCCCCAGGGGAGAGGAGGTGGCATAGCTCTTGCCCTATAGGGGTTGCTGAGGGCTTCGGCCCCGATCGAAGAAAGCGGACGGACCCAGGAGAACCATCATGAATACACCGCGAACCCGAAAGCTTGCAATTCCCTCGACCCTGCTGGTCGTTGTCCTTGCCTTCGCGTCCTACGGCGCCAACCAAGGTACCAGCGAGGCCGGCCTGAATCTTGTTTCCGTCGACCAGGAATGGGCCATGCGCGACGACCTGGTCAGCCAGGTGGCGCAGCAGCAGCGGCTCCTCAACGACCGGACCGCCCTCAACTACCTGAACACGGTGGGACGGCGCATTGCCGGGCAGACCCCGCTGGGCAACCGCCAGTGGGACTTCTATATCGTGCAGGACAGCTCGGTGAACGCCTTCAACCTGCCGGGCGGGCTCGTGTTCGTCAACTCGGGGCTGATCGCCGAGGCGGAGAGCCTGGACCAGCTCGCGGGCGTGATGGCCCACGAGATCGGCCACGGCGCGGCGCGCCACGGCACCCAGCTCATGACGCGGGCCTACGGCTACAACCTGCTGGCAAGCCTGGCCCTGGGGCGCAACCCGAGCCAGACCAAGCAGATCCTGGCCCAGTTGCTGGGCACGGGCGTGCTCACCAGCTACAGCCGCGGCGCCGAGCTGGAGGCGGACCGCCTGGGCGTGAACTACACCTACCGGGCGGGCTATGACCCGGAAGGCATGGAGGACTTCTTCCACAAGCTCGCGGGCCTGCGCCAGCGCCGGCCGACGAAGGTGGAGCAGTTCTTCTCCACCCACCCCCTGACCGAGCAGCGGATCAACACCGTGGACGCCGAGATCGCCCGCCTGCCCCGGAACGGCTCGCTGACCAGCGACACCCGTAACTACCAGCAGTTCCGGGCGCGGTTCCGGTAAACCTCTCTCCAAAACACCAGCGCCCTGCCGGGGGACCTCCCTGGCAGGGCGCGATATCGAAGCGGGAAGCGGCTCAGGACAGCTTGACGACGTTCTTGGCCTGGAGACCCTTGGGTCCCTCCACCACATCGAAGCTGACGCGGTCACCCTCGCTCAGGGTGCGGAACCCCTCGGCGATGATCGAGGCGTGGTGGACGAACACGTCCGCGCCGCGCTCCCGCACGATGAATCCATACCCCTTGGCGTCGTTGAACCACTTCACGGTACCTTGCTCAGGCATTGCTCTGCTCCTTACAACAATGAAACAGGTTGTTTGTTCACCGCACGATAGGTGCGGCATCCTCCACCCCTCGAAGGGGGCAAATCCTCAATGGAATCCATGAGCTTCCGTTACAGCTCTCCTCCTCCTGTACAAGGAGTCTGGTCTGGTACTTTCACGTCTATCTTTCGAGAATCCTGGGGTCTGCGCGGAATGTCTCTCGTGGTACCCAAGATTCTTGTTTATTTAGAAACGGTGTGCGCTCTGAAGCCGGTTGCTGCGGGGGTATCCGTGGCGGGGGCAATCTCGTGAACCGCTATCCAACCTTTCCTATGCGCTGACTCGGAATTTTGGCTACTATGCCACCCCTTCGGGAATAAATCAAGGGGAGAGGCGATTCAACGATCCTCGACCTGGTCCCCAGTACTAAGATCCCCGCCATGTCGAACTCGACCCGCATCCCCCGACAGCTCGATCCCCTGGAGGTCCGGGTCCTGGGCTCGCTCCTGGAGAAGGAGCAGACCAACCCCGAGACCGTGCCGATGACCGTCAACGCCCTGATCGCGGCGTGCAACCAGAAGACCAACCGGGAGCCGGTGATGCAGCTCACGGAGACGCAGGTGGTCGAGGCCCTGGACCGGCTGCGGCAGGACGTGCTCGCCTGGCGCACCGAGGGGGCGCGCACCGAGCGCTGGCAGCAGAGCGTGGTACGGCGCTGGGGGCTCGACCGGGCCGGCAAGGCCCTCATGACGCTGCTCCTCCTGCGCGGCCCCCAGACTCCCGGCGAGCTGCGCACCCGCAGCGAGCGCATGCACCCCTTCGCCACCCTGGAGGAGGTCGAGGAGGCCCTGCGCCACCTGGCCGGCATGGACGAGCCGCTGGTGAAGGAGCTCCCCCGCCGTCCCGGCCAGAAGGAGGCCCGCTGGACCCATCTCGTCGGCGAGCTGGCCCCCGTCCGGGAGGAGCCCGAGGAGGTGGTGGAGCTGGTACCAGACACCGATCCCTCCGCTCCGGCCCGCCCTTCTCTGGCGTCCCGGGTCGAGCGGCTGGAGGAGGTGGTCGCGCGGTTGACGGAGGAGCTGGAGGAGCTCAAGAAGCAGCTGGGGGCCTGATCCTCCTGGGAAACTTTCGACTACCGGGGACGTAGTTGCTTCCATGATCTCGAAGCACCACGCCCTTCTCCTTGCTCTTCTCGCCGTGCCCGCCATTACCCCCGCCGTCATGGGGGCTGCGCCTCACCCCTCCCGCACGAAGCTCCAGCCCTGCAAGGTCCCGGGCCGGGGCGGGGAGGCCGAGGCCTTCTGCGGCACCTATGAGGTCTGGGAGAACCGGGCCGCGAAGTCGGGCCGCAAGATCGGCCTGAAGGTGGTCCTCATCCCCGCCCTGTCCCCCCATCCCAAGCCCGATCCCGTCTTCTTCTTCGCCGGAGGGCCGGGCCAGGCGGCCAGCCCCCTCGCGGGGCAGCTCTTCGACGACGAGCTGCGCAAGGACCGCGACTTCATCTTCATCGACCAGCGGGGTACGGGCGGGCCCGGCCGGCTGTCCTGCAGCCTGGGCGGCCACGACAACGACCTCCAGAGCTACTTCGTCGAGATGTTTCCCCTGGACGCCCTCCGCAAGTGCCGCGAGGAGCTGGAGAAGAAGGCCGACCTGGCTCTCTACACCACGGACTTGGCCATCGACGACTTCGACGAGATCCGCGCCTGGCTGGGCTACGGCAAGATCAACCTGATCGGCGGCTCCTACGGCACCCGGGCCGCCCAGGTGTACATGAAGCGCCATCCGGAGTCGGTGCGCGCGGCCGTGATCTCCGGCGTGGCGCCCATGGACGAGCCGCTCTCCCTCTCCCACGCCGCCAACGGCCAGCGCTCGCTCGACGTGCTGCTCGGCTGGTGCGAGAAGGACGAGGCCTGCCACGCGAAGTTCCCCGCCATCCGGGCGGACTTCAAGGCGGTGATGGACCGGCTGGCCAAGGGCCCGGTGACCGTCGAGGTCGATCATCCTCACAGGGGGCCTCACACGGGGAAACGGGCGAAGGTGACGCTGTCCCGGAACTTCATCGCCGACGGCATCCGCTGGGCGCTCTACGGCGACAGCGAGACCCTGCCACTCATGCTCCACCAGGCGGCCGGTGGCGATTTCAGCCTCCTGGGCCAGGCGAGCGTCGACGCGCGGCTCGGCGCCATCGACGGCATCACCATGGGCCTGCTCTTCTCTGTCACCTGTGCGGAGGACATGCCCTACATCGATCCCGCCGAGATACCCGCTCGCACGGCGGGGACCTTCCTGGGCGACTACCGGGTGAGGCAGCAGATGGGGGCCTGCACCGTCTGGCCCCGCGGCAAGGCGGCCCCGGGACACCGGGAGGCGCTCCGCACGGACATCCCGGTCCTCCTGGTCAGCGGCGAGCGCGATCCGGTCACGCCTCCCGCCTTCGCCGACCGGGCGGCCCGCTTCCTCACCCGCGGCACGAAGATCGTCGTGCCCTGGGGCAGCCACGGGGGTGATGACCCCTGCACCCTGAAGATCCAGCAGGACTTCCTCCAGAAAGGCTCGGCCGAGGGCCTCGATACCTCGTGCCTGAAGAAGATCCAGATGCCGCCCTTCGTGCTGGAGCCGCCCAAGCAGGAGACCGCGGCCCCGTAGGGGCTTTTCGTCAAGGGCATGCAGGCGCGCCGGCACTGATAGACTAGCTTCGCGTTTCGGTCTATCTCCAATTACAGAAGGAGGGCGTGCATGTACCACAGGCTTTCGACCTCTCTGCTTGCCGAGTTCATCGGCACCTTCGCGCTGATCTTCATCGGTGCGGGGGCCGGGGCCCTGGGCATTGGCGGCCTGGTGGGTGTGGCCTTCGCCCACGGCCTGGTCGTCCTGGGCTTCGCCTACGCCTACGGCCACATCTCGGGCACCCACATCAACCCGGCGGTGACCCTGGGCGTCTGGGCGGCCGGCAAGATCGACGCCGGCCGCGCCTTCTCCTACATCGTCTTCCAGATCGTTGGCGGCATCGTGGGCGCGCTCGCCCTGCGCTGGGTGCTGGGAGGCACGGCGACCGGCCTGGGCAGGACGGCCCTTGCGAGCGGCCTCCCGGTTGGGGATACGACGATCACGATCACCCCGGTCATCGGCCTGGTGCTGGAGGCGATCCTGACTTTCTTCCTGGTCAACGCCGTCATGAACGCCGGCATCAGCGGCAAGGCCACCATCCCCGGCGGCCTCGCCATCGGTCTGACCCTGGTCTTCTGCATCCTGATGGGCGGTCCGCTGACCGGCGCCAGCCTGAACCCGGCCCGCAGCATCGGCCCCGCGGTGGCGACGGGCAACTTCGCCGACCTCTGGGTCTACCTCATCGGTCCGGTCCTGGGAGGCGTCCTCGCGGGCGTGCTCTACAAGACGGTGTTCGAGGAGCGGGACCATCCGCATCCGCGGAAGAAGTAGCCGCCTGATTCGGAGCAGGGCCGTCCCGCGAGCGGCTCTGCTCCGCCGGTTGCTATAATGGCCCCGTCATGAGCCAGCCACTGACCATCGATCCACTCCCTGTCCAGATGGACAAGGAAGGCGTCCTTCGGGTCGGAGGAACCCGGGTCACGCTTGATACGGTCGTCCATGCCTTCAAAAAGGGCGCGACCGCGGAAGAGATCGCCGAGCAATATTCGGCCCTCGACCTCGCGGACGTTTACGGCGCTATTTCCTACTATCTTCGACACCGTGCCGAGATCGATCGTTACCTTGAGAAAAGGGAGCGAGAGGCGGAGGATCTCAGGCGCGAAATCGAGGCCAGGTTCGATCCTCACGGCATCCGCGAGAGGCTCCTGGCACGCCGAGCTTCGCAGGGAAGCTGACGACGCAACCTGCAGCCATGCTCCGGTTCGCGGCTGACGAGAATTTCAACAATGACATCCTCGACGGGCTCCTGAGGCGTAAGCCGGAGCTTGACGTCCTGCGTGTCCAAGACACTGATCTCCTGGGATCCGATGATCCGGCCGTCCTTGCATGGGCGGACGAGGTGAGGCGGATTATTTTGACTCATGACATCAATACCCTCCCAGGATTTGCCTATGAACGGATTCTTGCGGGGCAGTCCATGGCGGGAGTCTTCGTGGTCCGGCAAACTTTCCCGATCGGCCCGGTGATTGAGGATCTCCTCTTCCTCGCCGAGTGCAGCCGCGATGGGGAGTGGGAAGGTCAGGTCTTGTATCTACCGCTGCGGTGACGGGTTTTCCGGCAGCACGTCCGGCCACCAGGTCCCCGGAACGTTGACCGGCCACGGGCAGGTCTGCTGGATCTTCAGCTCCCTCATCATCGGATGGTCGGACCGCAGGTTGAAGCCGAAGTCCGTCCGCTTCGTCCGGCCACCGCAGCGGTACTGAGGATTGCCAAAGGCGATCGCCACGAGCAGCGCGATCTCGGCGGCGGCATAGATCCAGATCCCTTTCGAGACCCAGGAGGCCCGGCGCGACCGGCCGAGGGCGCCGGCCCAGAGGAGCACCGGCAGGATGGCGGCGTGGAGGAGGATCACTCCCTGCCACATCATGATCGTCGTCGGGGAGAGCCCGAACACGACGACGGCCGCCAGGAAGCAGAGCCGGGCGTAGCCCTTGAGCCACTCGCGGTCCGAAACCATGGGTGCCGCGAGCTTCGCTCTCCAGCTCCGGCGTACCCCGCGCCATAAACGGACGTTGGCGAGGAGAGGTACGAGCACGGTCAGGGCGAGCACCGTCTGGGAGACGGCGTTGAGACCCGGCCCCAGCCAGCGGTCGGAGCCGAGGAGGCTGGAGAAGTCGAAGTCCGCCATCCTCTCGGAGACATAGAGCGAGCCATAGCGCAGCCAGTACCCGAGACCGCGCAGGAGGGGTAAGACCGTGACGAACCCCCGTCCCAGGAACCCCTTGCTGGCCTCGGTCACGATCGCCGGATGGGTGATGACTTCGATCGCCCAGGGGATCAGCGGCAGCGAGGCCAGAACGCCCCCGGCGATCGCCCCACCCCAGTGGACCCGGAAGTACCGCCGCAGCCAGAGCAGGAGCGAGGCGACCGCCAGCAGCAGGAAGGAGGCGTGGATCTGGAACGCCAGCGCGAGCCCCGCGACGTGCAGGAACGAGGGCCAGAACCGTCCCTGCTCCCGCTGGGTGAGGCAGCTCCACAGATGGACGGCCCCGAGGAGGAAAAGGTAGTTCGGGTTCCAGAGGAACGAAGCGAAATAGAGCTGCCAAGGGTTCAGCCAGTAGAGAACCGCGAGGAGCACCCGCTCGCGGGGGGAGAGGATGCGCCGGAGCGTGCGGTCCAGGATCCAGTACGCCAGGACGTGGGAGAGGAGGATGACGATGCTCGGCGCCCGGTGGTCCCGCCACACCATCAGAGGCAGGCCCACGAGGAGGCTCGTGATGCCCCCCGGAGCCTTGCCGCCCGTCGACATGGGGTTGCCGTAGGAGATCCACTTCCCCTCTGCCGCCAGCAGCCAGCCCCGGGCCAGGAGGTTGAGCTGGTCGCCGCCCACCTGGCTGCGGACCAGCATCAGGACCGCGATCGCCAGCCCCACGGCGAAGAGCGCCCAGACGGCTCGGGTCGCGGCGACAGGCGAAAGGCGCGGGGCATTCATGCGAGTGTGCGCAGGGTAGCGAAAGGGGCGCCGGAAATATACTCTTTCCCGTCCATGCAACAGAACGGAGACGCTTCGTCCGGCCGCCTGGGAGCAAGGCGCCGCTGGCTCGCCTGGGCCGCGGTGACGGCGGCGTACACGCTCCTGTCGCTGATCTACCTGCGGCCCATCTGGCGCGTGGGGGGAGACGCCCTCACGCCCAGTCTCGAGGACCCCCTCTTCAACCTCTACGTCCTCAAGTGGAGCGCCCACCAGGTCCGGATGGGGCTGCCCGACCTCTGGAACGCCAATCTCTTCTATCCCACGCAGGGAGCGTTCGTCCTCTCGGACCACCTGGTGGGGCCGGCGGCCCAACTCGTCCTATTCCTGAAGGTCATCCCCAACGCCATCGCCGGGTACAACTTTCTCCTGTTCACCTCGTTTGTGGGGAGCGCCCTCGCCGTCTGCTGGGTCTTCCGCCGCGCCGGTTTCTCCTGGGCTGCGGCCGTGCTGGCGGGCTGGATGTTCGCCTTCTCGCCCTTCCGGGTGTCCCAACTCGCGCACATCCAGATCCTGCTCGCGCAGTGGATTCCCCTGACGCTCTGGTTCTGGGACCGCCTGTTGGCCGAGCGGACGCTCAGGAACGCCGGGCTGTTCCTGCTGTTCTACATCCTCCACGTCACGGGCGGGTGCTATCTCGCCTACATGATCCACTTCCCCATGCTGGCGCTCCTCGCCGTCCGCCTCAGGGCCCAGGGACGGGAGATCCTCTCCGCCCGCTCGCTCAAGCTCCTCATCCCCGTGGGGCTCCTGGCGGTCTCGGTGACCTTCGCCGTTTTCCTCCCTTACATGAAGCTCTCGAAAGTCATGGGAGCCGCCCGTTCGGACGAGGAGATCTGGCAGTTCGGGGCCAAGCCGGCGAGCTATCTGAGCCCTTCGCGGGAGAACGTCTATTACGATCACGCGAAGTGGTTCCTGCGCTCGACGCTCGGAAAGTGGTCCAAGAGCTTCCTTCGCACGGAGAACGCCCTGTTCGCCGGCTTCCTCCCCACTCTGCTTTTTGCCGTGGGGGCCATGGCCGTCTGGCGCCGACGGAAGGATCGTGAAGGTCCGCCGGACCTTTGGGGACGGGGGCTCGCGCTCTCCGGCCTGATCTGTTTCGCGTTGACCTTCCCGATCGTCTACGCACCGCTGATGCGGGTCATTCCGGGCCTTTCCGGCATGCGCGTGCCGGCCCGGTTCTACGCCTTCGCCTCGCTGGCGCTCGTGTATTTCGCGGCGAAAGGGGTGGACTTCCTGAGGGCGAAGGTCCCCCGCCCCCAGGCGCGGCCGGCGCTCGCGGCAGCCCTCGCGGTTGTCCTCGCGGTCGAGCTCGCTCCCCAGCCGCTGAAGTGGGCGTCCCTGCCACGCGAGGAGGACTTCCCGGAGGTCTACCGCTGGATCGCCCGGGAGCCGAGCGTCAAGGCCGTGATCGAGCTGCCCATCTACAAGGATGTCCGGGAGACCCGGTACCTCTACTTTTCGACGGCCCACTGGAAGCCCATTGCCAACGGGTTCAGCGGCTACGATCCGCCGAGCCACCGGCGGCTCACCTCGCAGATCCGCTTCCTGCCGGACCCCGCGGGGCTCGATCTGATGCGGGAGCTCTGGATCTCCCACATGGTCGTCCACGCCCGCAGCCCTCTGCGCCGGGAGGGGCTCCGAAAATGGGAACAACAGTTCGCGACGGGTCCGGACCGCCAGGTCGAGCTCGTCTACCGCAACCGGTCGTCTTCCGTCTTCCGGGTGCTCGACACGCCCGCCAGCTCCAGCACCCCGAAGCGTGCCGGCTTGTGAAAGTCGGCCGGCCGGGTCAGGGTAGGGGACCAGCCGCTGAATTCAGGCTCACCTTCCCGGGGTCTCTCGATGCGGTAGAAGTTGGCGCGCCAGACCCGCGGCAGATCCTCACCTGGAGGCAGGAGCCCCGCCCAGGGGATGGCGAGCACGGCCCACCAGTCCTGCCGGGCGGTTCCCGGTCCTGCCGCCCAGCACAGCCCGGGGCAATCCCAGGCCGGATCGCCCTCCATGTCGGCCCTCTGCGAGGTGGGATTGTGGATGCGGGCATCGAAGACGGTCCCCCGCGGGCTCACCTCGAATTCGAAATACCGCGTCGGATCCTCCTCCCCAGGAGCGAGAAAGACCTCCACCGCCTCCTCCTCGTAGATCGGGTCGTCCCGCCGCTCGAAGGTGCCCCAGGCGTCGCGGTCCTCGCAATCGAACCGGACATAGAGCGCCTCGTCGTCCCAGCAGGCCCGCAGCCGGGTCTGCTGCATGGCGGGACCGCTGCCATCAGCGAGCAGGAAGGGGGGGAAGGTCTGGAGCCGGCCCCACAGCCAGGAGGCGGGATCAGCTTTGAAGCTCCAGGGGGAGGAGGTCCGGGGAACGCGCCAGCGGGGGATCGGCATCTCTGTCGCGGAAAAGATCATGGAGGAGCGGAAGTATACTTCCGCCTTTATTACAGCTGCGCCGAAGCACCGGAAGGTCCAGTCGGTTGCCTCAGATCGTTGCGATGGACCCTCCGAGAGAGACGCCCCGACGTTTGAGGACCCGGAAAGTGCCCGGTTGAGGACTGGGGACGTCTCTACGGACCCGTCGTGCCGAGGCCAACGTCCAGGTTCCGGGGGCGCTTTCTCGACACCCCCGTAACCTCACCGTCCGTAACGGCAACACCGTCCCGTAGAGACGGGCCCAGTCCTTAACCGGCGCCCTTTCCGGAGGCACCGTCGTCGGGCCGTCTCTTCGAAGGGCAGATCGGTACGATCTACACCGGCGCCGATGAAGACCCGAGATGTGTGTAATGGTATGGCATCAATGCCCGGGCGGAGGGAAGTATCGGAAACGTAGTACTGGATTCGGGAAATCTGCTCAGAGGAAAGAGCAAGAAGATTAGGGCAGGCCCCAGGCCTCGGCGTCCCACCCTCGAAAGGGCTGCCGCTCATAGAGCAGCCCGAGGTTGTTCCCGCGCATGCCTGCCAGAAAGAAGAATACCCGGTTTCCGGTCTCGTTGTCAATAGGCGCAACGTACGGCACTTCCTGACGCGCCCTCTCTGACATCAGCCCTCGCGTTGTACACTCTCGCCGACCGGACGCTTCCCCATGGCCAAACCCTTTCTCACCGACGAGTCGAAGGCCGCGCTCGCGGAAGCGGTGCGGGCGGTCGAGGCTTGCAGCAGCGCCGAGCTGGTGGTGGCGGTCCGGCCGCGGTCGGGCTCGTGGCTGCATGCGGACCTGATGTGGGGCCTCCTGGCGGGGCTGGCGGCTCTTGCCGTCCTGCTCTACTCACGGTGGGAGTTCGGGCTGGTCTGGTTCCTGGTCGATCCCTTCTTCGCGGGCGCCCTGGCCGCGCTCGCCGCCTCCCGGAGCGACGTGATGCGGCGGGTTTTCGTGCAGCCGGCGACGCGTATCCGGCGGGTCGAGACCGCGGCCCAGTCCATCTTCGTCGAGCGGCGCATCCACAGCACGGTGGGACGGACGGGCATCCTCCTCTACATCTCCATCCTGGAGCGCGAGGCCGCTTTCGTGGTCGACGTAGGCGTCGAGGCGCTCGCCGCCACGGATACCTGGAAGAAGGCCACCGGAGAGATCCAGGAGGCCGTTCGCCAAGGGGCGGATGGGATGGCCGTCGCGGCGCTGCTCCGGGAACTCGCCACCCTCCTGAGACCCGCCCTGGAGCGGAGCGCGGACGACGTCGACGAACTGGCGAACGAGGTCTGCTAGCCGTGAGATCCCTGTTCAGCCGCCGTCCGCCTCTCCTGTTCTGGGCCCTGCTCCTCCTTGTCCTCCTTCTGCCCGCTGTTGCCGTGGCCCGGCCCGGGGGCGGCGAGAGCTACGGTGGAGGGGGCAGCAGCGGAGGGGGTGGTGGCGATGACGGCGGCCTTGCCTATCTGCTGATCCGGCTCTGGATCGAGCTCGTCATCGCCTATCCGCAGATCGGTATCCCGGCGACGATCGCGATCGTCGTTTTCCTGTACGTCCGCCACAAGCGGAAGGGCAAGGCCGGGCTCCAGGTCTGGGACTCGGCGCCCGCCAAGGAGCCGCCGCGGCCCAGGACAGGGCGGGACCTCGACGCCGTCCGCAATCTCGATCCCGAGTTCTCGGTGGTGCTCTTCGAGGACTTCGCCTACGCGCTGTTCGCCAAGGCCCACCAGGCCCGCTCCAGCGCGCGCGACCTCGAAGCCCTCTCGCCCTACCTCGGACCCGCGGCCCGGAGCCACCTGGCCCAGCGCCGCCCGGTGGGGGCTCCGGTCTCGGGCGTGGTGGTCGGCGCCATGCGGGTGACCGACCTCTCGATTCCCCCGGCCGGCGCGGTGTCTGCCGGAGCTCCGCAGCCGCAAGTGGTGGTTTCCCTGGAATTCGAGGCCAACATGACAGTGGGCATGGCCGGCGCCGAGCACACCCACTACGTGCAGGAGCGCTGGCGCCTGGCGCGCAATGTGGGTGTGGCCAGCAAGCCCCCCGCCCAGGTCCGTACCTTCAGCTGCCCCAACTGCGGCGCGCCGTTCAGCTCCCGAGAGCGGCGACCGCTGCGAGTACTGCGGCGAGGTCGTCTCCGGTGGGCGGTTCGACTGGAGCGTCGAGGCGATCGACCTGGTGCGGATCGAGGAGAGGCCCCCGGCCCTCACCTCGAACGTGCAGGAGGTGGGGAGCAACTGGCCCACGATCTTCCATCCCGCCCTGAACGCCCGCTGGGTGGAGCTGGTGCGGGAGGACCCCGCGGTCACCCAGCAGGCGCTGGACGCCCGGCTGCGCCTGATCTACGACGAGCTCAACGCCGCCTGGTCCCGCCGCGACCTGGGCGGAGCCCGGCCTTACGTGTCGGACGGGCTCTTCGACTATCTCAAGTACTGGGTCACCGCCTACGAGCGGCAGGGGCTGCGCAACGTCCTCGAGGGCATGCGGATCGTGGAGTGGAAGACGGTCAAGATCCTCCGCGACCGCCACTACGACTCGCTCGCCGTCCGCCTGTGGGGATCGGGACGGGACTACACCGTCCGCCAGACCACGGGCGACGTCGTCACCGGCGACCCCAAGAGGGACCGCTTCTACTCCGAATACTGGACGCTGATCCGCGGCGCCGGGGTCAAGGGAGCGCCGCGGAGCGACAAGAGCTGCCCCAACTGCGGCGCTCCGCTCGACGTCAACATGGCCGGCCAGTGCGAGCACTGCGGCGCCAAGATCACGAGCGGCGAATTCGACTGGGTCCTCTCGAAGATCGAGCAGGACGATTCCTACACCGGCTAGACCCGGTCAGCCCCAGGGCGGCCACATCGGGCCGCCCCTACGCCCCCGTCTTGCATTCCCCGTCATGGTCTTTCTGGGCTCCGGCGGCGCGGCGCGTACAGTCGTTGCCGTAGGTCTTGCCGTCACAGCCGCAGACCGGCCTGTACTCCTTGGTGCAGCCTTCTGGCTGCGCGACGCAGGTGCCCTGGAGGTCCGCTCCCTGGCACTGGCCGGCAGGGAAGTCACAGAACTGCCCCTCCGGGCACAACTGTCCCCGGATCCCGCCGCAAACAATCTCGCCGTTCTGGGCGCACGCCGCCGCGGTGAGCACCAGGACGACCGGCAGGCAGAGAAGCTTCCGCATGGTGAATCCTCCTCAGGATATGGCCAGGTCTTCGAGGCTCTTGCCCGCGGCGAGCGCTTCGTTCACCCAGATCGGCCGCTTGCCACGCCCCGTCCAGGTCAGCGAAGGGTCGGCCGGGTTGCGGTATTTCGGCGGCACGATGCCTCCGCCCTTGCCCCGCTCCATTTTCAGGACGTCCTCCAGCGTCAGGCCGAGGCTCGCCGCCAGCTCGCGCATCTGGGAGAGCACCCGCTCCCGCTCGGCCTCCCGGCGGGTCACGATTTCCCGGTCGACGTCCTGGGCCAGGGTCTGAAGCTCCTCCAGGGAGAGCTTCGAAAGGTCGATGCTGTTGTTGCCGCTGCCACTGCTCTTCGCCATGGGATCTCCCTCCTGAGTCTCAGCCTCAGATAGATACGCGACGGGAAGTATATCCGCAGGCCGCGAGCAGCCCAGCCCGCTCTTCCGGGGTGAGGAAGGCGGCCTCCAGGGCGTTCTCCTGGAGCCGGCGCAGCTCCTCCCTGGAAAGGCCCAGCTCCTCCTCCGCCACCCGGTATTCGTGGGGCAGGTCGATGCCGCTGATGCTCGGGTCGTCCGTGTTGAGGGTGACCGCGAGGCCCGCGCCGCAACAGGTCCGGCAGCGGGTGCGACCGGTAGTCCTTGACCGTGCTCGTCTGCACGTTGCTCGTGGGGCAGACCTCCAGGGCGATCCGGCGCTCGGCCAGGAGATCGAGCACGGCCGGGTCTTCCATGGCCCGCACGCCATGGCCGATCGCGCTCTGCCCCCAGCTCCAGCACGGCCTGCCGCACGCTCTCGGCTCCGGCCGCCTCGCCCGCGTGGGCGATCGTGCGGAGCCCCGCCTCCCGGGCTTCCGCGAAGTGGCGCACGAAGAGCTCGCCCGGGAAGTTGGCCTCGTCTCCCGCGAGGTCGAGGGCCACGATGCCGCGGTCCCGCCCGCCGAGGATCGCCGCTGCAGCTCGATCCGCCCGATCTCCGGCCCGTAGTGGCGGGAGATGATGCCGATGAGCTTCGCCTGGACGGGGATGCGCCCCCGCGCCTCCTCCAGAGCGTCGCAGGCGGCCTCCGCCACCCCGAACGTGTCGAGCCCGTGCTCCTCGCCCATGAAGTATGGGCTGAAGCGCAGCTCGATGTAGTCGATCCCGTCGCGGACGGCGTCCTCCAGGTTCTCCCGCACGATCCGCCGCACGGCGTCGTAGTCCACCATCACCCGGCGCAGCAGGGCGAACTTGGCGAGGAAGTGCACGAGGCTCGGCTCCCGCTCGGTGATCTGCACGTAGGGCCGCAGCTCCTCGGCCGTCCAGGCCGGCAGCTCGATCCCGTGTTGCCGGGCGAGGTCCAGCACGGTCTCCGATCCGGACGTTGCCGTCCAGATGGCGGTGCAGCTCGACCAGGGGATAGCCGTCGCGCATGTCCTGTCTCCTCCTGCCGGAGATCTTATGCCGGCTTCTGCCCGGCAGAGATCTCCGGCTTCGTCCGTCTACCAGAGCGCACTCTTTTTCTGAGGATTGCTGCCAGGGAATGAAGATCTTCCGCCGGCCTGGCCGCCGGCATCACCGCCGCTC
The DNA here is from genome assembly GCA_963832495.1 of uncultured Acidobacteriota bacterium. Lineage (GTDB taxonomy): Bacteria > Acidobacteriota > Thermoanaerobaculia > Multivoradales > UBA5704 > DATARR01. The sequence goes on from CAWHUF010000011.1 coordinate 1,707,048, forward strand.
CGCCTTCTGGACCCACCTGAACCGGCTGGTCCGGGCGAGCCGGCGCTGGATGAAATCGCTGTGGCTCGTCTGGCTCTAGAGGCAGCCCTGGCCGGTGCAGTTCTGAAGCCGGTGGAGCCGGGTGGCGAGGTCGGCCTGGACCGCAGCCAGAGCCGGGTCCCCGTGCCGGCTGCTCAGCTCGAAGGGATCGTTCTCCAGATCGTAGAGCTCCCGGTCTCCCCCTTCGTGCTCGACGTAGAGCCAGCGCCTGTCGCGCACGGCCTTGTAAGACGGCTTGTCGATGCCAGCGCCGTCGCCCTCGAGCAGCAGCGTCCGGTCGTGCCCTTCGCTGGGATTGAGGGCCAGGGGGAGGAGCGGCCGTCCGTCCATCTCCAGGCCGGGCCGGGCGCCCGTGAGAGCCACGATTGTGGGCGCCAGGTCCACGTTCGACACGAGCTGGTCCGCCGTGGCTCCCGCCGGGAAGCCGCCGCCGCGGATGATGAGAGGCACCCGGATCGACTCTTCGTAGGGGTAGTACTTCTGATCCGGAATCCGGTGCTCGCCCAGCAGGAAGCCGTTGTCCGAGGTGAAGATGATCACGGTCTGTTCGAGCTGGCCCGTCTCGGCCAGGGCCTGGACCAGGCGGTCGACCAGGCCGTCTACGGAAATAAGCGAGGCGAGGCGCGCCCGGTAGATCGAGACCTGCCGCGCCGACCTCGTCTTGCTCAAGACCGGCAGCCGCCGGATGTGCGCGGGCTTGTCGGTGACGTCGGCCTCGTTGAACGAGGGCTTCGCCGGGAAGGGCTCGCGGCGGAACTGGCCCTTGTGGCGCGGCGCCGGGCGGGGAGCCACCTGGGCACCGTTGATCCGCTCGAGATGGGGCGCGATCGGCGCCACGGTCATGAAGAACGGCTGGCCCAGCCCGGTCTCGGCATGTAACCGGAGCACCCTCTCCGCCTCCCTGCCCAGGACGTCCGTCTGGTATTCCCTGGAGTTGGTGCCATGGTGCACGGGTACGCCGTCCACGCTGACCGTGTAGTCGAACATCTTGTAGGTCGACGGGTCGATCAGTCCGAACCAGCGCGACCAGCCCGGCGGCGGCTCGGGCGAGTCCACCCCGTAGTTGTTGAGGTATTTGCCGATATGGACGGTGTAGTAGCCCGCCTCCTGGAGCCAGACGGGGAGCGTATTCGAGTGGTCGAGACGCTGGTACCCGCCACGGGGGCCGGAGTTCTGCCACACGCGATGGTTGTGGGCGAGCTGGCCCGTGAGGAACGTCGACCGCGAGGGGCAGCACAGCGGGTACGAGACGAAGCTGTTTGCGAAGGTCGTCCCCTGCTCCCCCAGGAGGGCCTGGGTCTTGGGGAGGACCCGCATGTCCGCCAGAGTCTGGTCGTCCGTCATGATGACCAGGATGTTCGGGGGTGGGCTGGGCTGGGCCTCCGCCGCGCGAGGAGCCGGCAAAGGAGCCCTGAATGCCTGCAGGAGCGGAATTGCGAGGAGAACAGCAGCGGCGAGAACGGTCCAGCGCAGGCTTCTCATGGATCGTATTGTAACTGGCTGCTAGAGTAGGCCTCGATCATGAAGGAACTGGAATCTCCCAAAGAGCTCGACAAGCAGCGCCGCCGGGCCGAGAAGCGGGGGATGGGCGAGATCCAGCGCCACATCTTCCTCTGCTGTGATCCCTCCAAGCCCAAGTGCTGCAGCCGCAAGCGCTCGATCGAAGCCTGGAAGTTCCTGCGCAAGCGCCTCCGGGAGCTGGGCCTCTCGAAGAACGGCGGCGTCTACGCCACCCGCGCCAACTGCCTCGACATCTGTACCGGCGGCCCCATCGCCGTCGTCTACCCCGAGGGCACCTGGTATGGCCACTGCGATCCCCCCGTGCTGGAGCGCATCCTCCAGGAGCACCTCCTGGCGGGGAAGATCGTCCAGGAGTACCTGATCATGGAGCGGCCGCTGGGGTAGGAGAGGTAGGCGGGGACTCCTTCAAGCCTTTTTCCGCAGCTCTTCGGCGGCGGTGGATGGGGCGGCTCTCTCTGGATCACCAATTTCCTGTTCCTGAAGGACAGGCTGGTCGTACCAGGTCGTCCGGCTGCCGGCCGGAGCGAGATGGACCTTCACCTCGGCCCCCACGGCTCGGGCGAGCTTGGTCATGGTCGCGGCCGTGAAGTTGGCATCTCCCCGCAAGACCTTCGTGACATAGGCGGGAGAATGGCCAATCTTCGCCGCGAGCGCGCTCCGGGAGATCTTCCGCTCTTCCAGCCAGCGGGCAAGCTCCTCCGTAAACTGGATGATGAGACCCTCGGTCCAGTAGTCGTCGTGCTGCCGGGCGGCCTCGAAGAGGTCTTTGAATGCGGCTCCTGTTTTCATCTCCTTAGTCCTCGAGGATCTCGATTCCGTCTCTTTCAGCTCTGTATCTCTGGAGGGCTTCCTGGGCACGCTGGAGCTCGCTGCGCGGGGTTTTTCGTGACTGCTTGACGAAACCATGGGAGAGAATGATGACTCTGCCCCGGTCGTAGAAGTACAGGAGCCTGAGATCACCCTTTTCAAGCTGCCAGATGTCTCCCGAGATCTGATGCGAGATCTCGGTGACCTGGGTCATCCCCGCCTGGGCAATCGCTTCCAGCCGCCGAAGCATCTGCCGTTTGCTCTTGGCCAGGTGACTGGAAGGATCGGCATCACGCAGGAAATCGAGCAACGGGCAATCCCCCCGGTCTGTGCAGACTGCGTACAGGACCCAACGGTCCTGGCAGACGAGCCGCAGCTTCATTTTAACCTCCAGGTTAAAAGCGGGTCAAGCCTTGCTTCGCCGAAGTTGCCGCTGAAAGATATGTCGAGGTTCGTTGCGTGTCCAGAGTCGCCAAATCACGCCACAGAGTGCGGCGGGTCGGACCGGCTGACCCGGGAATGCATCATCCTTGTCGCTCGTTGTGCTGAACAACTCCAGGAGCCCGCGATGACCTACCGCCCTCTCGCCTTCCCTCTCTCCCGAGCCCTCCTGATCTGGCTCGTCCTGATCCTGGGGATCGCCTGCGGCCAGCCATTGCCCGCCGACAGCGCGGATGGCGCGAAGGCTGCCGCCGCCGAGACCGCGACGGTTCCCAAGCGCGAGCCGGCGAACATCCTGAGCTTCGAGAGCGCCGCCTGGCTGGAGCGCGAGGGGCGCGCAGAGCTGGAGAAGCCCGAGGTGGTGCTCCAGGCCATGGGACTGCGGAAAGGGATGATGGTCGCGGAAATCGGCGCCGGCACCGGCTTCTTCAGCCGCCGTATCGCCAAGGCCGTCGGTCCCACGGGCAAGGTCTACGCCCAGGACATCCAGCCGGAGATGCTCGAGCTGCTGAAGGATTACGCCGCCAAGGAGGGGATCACCAACATCATCCCCGTCGTCGGCACCGAAACCGATCCCAAGCTCCCCCTCAGAAAGATCGACCGCGTCCTCCTCGTGGACGTCTACCACGAGTTCCAGAAGCCCGAGCCCATGCTCGCCGCCCTCCGCAAGGTCCTGGCCCCGGGCGGCACCATCACCCTGGTCGAATACCGCCTGGAGGGCGAGACGGCCTCCCACATCAACATCGAGCACCGGATGTCCACCGAGCAGGTGATCGACGAGTGGAGCGCGGGAGGCTACAAGCTCCTGAAGCAGGTGGAAACCCTTCCCTCCCAACATATCTTCATCTTCACCGCCCTCCGGGGAGATCGCCTCCCCGGGTAGGGCTAGAATGCGGTCATGGAACCGCAGACCCCTTCAGCTTCCTCTGCGCCGGTGGTCCTGGCGGCCACCGATTTCTCGGAGACCGCCTCCGCGGCCGTGGACTGGGCCCTGGAGCTCGCCCGCCAGCAGGGCGCCCGCGTCGAGCTGGTCCACGCCGTGACGGTGCCGCCCTCGGTGCCGGGCTACATCCCCACCGCCAGCCTCGACTTCGAGGCGGAGGTGCTCCGGGCCGCCGAAGGCCGGCTGAAGGAGACCGTCGCCTCCCTGCGGGACAACGGCGTAGAGGTCTCCACCTTCATCGCCCCTGGCACGCCCTCCCAGGTGATCCGCGACCGCGCCGAATCGGTCTCGGCCTTGGCCATCGTCATCGGCACCCGGGGCCTCACCGGCCTGCGCCATCTGCTCCTGGGCAGCACCACGCAGCGGGTGGTCCACGCCGCCCACTGCCCCGTGCTTACCGTCCACCCGGGCGACCTCGGCCAGCACCGCGTGATCCGCACCATCCTCGTGCCCACGGACTTCTCGGAAGACGCGGACCTCGCCATCCACACCGCCCACCGGCTCCTCGCGCCCCTGGAGCGGGACGCCCGGCTCATCCTCCTCCACGCCTTCAACCTGCCCATCGAGTACACCGCCTACGGCGCCATCCCCACCTCCGTGGCCTACATGGAAGACGCGGGGCTCGACGCCGAGCGGCGCCTCTATGAGAGGGCCGAGGCGCTCCAGCGCCAGGGGCTGACCATCGACACCGTGGCCCATGAGGGAGACCCGGCCCACGTGATCGCGCAAGAGGCGGAGAAGAGAGGAGCGGACCTGATCGCCATGGGCACCCGCGGGCAGAGCGGCCTGCGCCACCTCCTCCTCGGCAGCACCGCCGAGAGGGTGGTAGAGCACGCGCCCTGCCCCGTGATGACGATCCGGCGCGAGCAGCCGGCTTGATCCCGGACGATGGGATCCGGTCTATTTGATCCAGACGGTCTTGATATTCACGAACTCGCGGATGCCTACCTCCGCGAGCTCGCGGCCGTAGCCCGAATTCTTGACTCCGCCGAAGGGGAGGCGCGGGTCGGACTTCACGATGCCGTTCACGAACACGTTCCCGGATTCGATCTCGGCCGCCATGTGCTCGCCCCGCTGGGGATCGCCCGTCCAGATGCTGGCCCCGAGGCCGAACTGGGACCGGTTCGCCAGCTCCACCGCGTGCGAGGCGTCCTGCGCCCGGACCACCGCCGCCACCGGTCCGAAGGTCTCCTCGTCGAACGCCGCCATGCCCGGCTCCACCCCCGTGAGCACCGTCGGCGCGTAGAACCAGCCGTCCCCCGGCAGGCGCTTGCCGCCCGTGCGGATCTGGGCACCGGCCTCCACCGTCCGCCGCACCTGATCGTCCAGATCGTCGAGCAGATCCTCGCGCGCCATAGGGCCGACCTCGCAGTTGCGGTCCAGGGGATCGCCCACCCGGAGCCCCTCCATGGCCCGCACGAATTCCTCCTCGAACGGGGCGGCGATGTCGTTCTCCACGATGAAGCGCTTGGCCGCGATGCAGCTCTGGCCCGAGTTGATCGTCCGCGCCCGCGCCGCCTGCTTGCCCACCTCCACGGGATCGGCGTCGGCCAGCACGATGAACGGGTCCGACCCGCCCAGCTCCAGCACCGTCTTCTTGAGCCGCCGGCCCGCCTCCGCCGCCACCTCCATGCCCGCCCGGTCGCTCCCCGTGAGCGTCACCGCGCGGATGGCCGGATGGCCGATCGCCTCCTTGACCCGCTGCGAAGAGATCAGCAGCGTGGTCACCACCCCCTCCGGCAGGCCTGCCTCCCTGAACACCGCCTCGATGGCGAGCGCCGAGCCCGGCACGTTCGACGCGTGCTTGAGCACCGCCACGTTGCCCGCCATGAGGGCCGGCGCCGCGAAGCGGAAGAACTGCCAGAACGGGAAGTTCCAAGGCATCACCGCCAGTACCGGCCCGATGGGGTCATACCGCACCAGGCTCTTCGACGCGTCCGTGGCCACCGTCTCCGTGGCCAGGAAGCTCTCCGCGTTTTCCGCGTAGAAGTCGCACACCCAGGCGCACTTCTCCACCTCGGTTTCGGCTCCGGAGATCGGCTTGCCCATCTCCTCCGTCATCAGCCGGGCGAAGTCCGCCATGTTCTCGCGCAGCAGGTCCGCCACGCTGGTGAGGTGCTGGGCCCGCTCCTCGAAATCGAACCGGCGCCACGACGCGAACGCCGCCTCGGCCTGCTCCAGCCGCCGGGCCACCTCGTTCTCGTCGTGCTCGGGATACTCGCGGATCAACTCACCCGTGGCGGGATTGACAGCTCTCATCATGATCACGACCTCCCATCCCTGTCCATTCTAACGGGGAGGTCCGCAACGTCCAGGCCGGGAAGGCTGTACGGAAGGAAGTATGGCGGAGAGGGAGGGATTCGAACCCTCGGTCCGGGTTTACCCCGGACAACTGCTTAGCAGGCAGCCCTGTTCGGCCACTCCAGCACCTCTCCGTGAGGGTGTCCCCTCGGGGACCCCACATTGTAGGGATATGGGGGGCGGGAGTCAAAAAGCGCCCTCCCGGACCCTCACCCCCCGGCCCCCTCTCCCGTCCCCTCCCTCCCCCCGCTCACCGGGAGAGGGGGAGAAGTTTGTCAGAGGGGCAAAGAGGGGGCCTGTCCCTTCTTGCCTTTCTCCCCCTCTCCCGGTGAGGGCGGGAGGGAGGGGGCGGGAGAGGGGGCCGGGGGGTGAGGGATCGGGAGGGCGGCCGTTTCGATAGACTAGGCCCGCACCGACCGCACAGGGAGCCCATACATGCCCGAAACCGCCACCCCCCAGGACATCCAGAACGTCCAGGACGTCGATCAGATCGCCATCAACACCATCCGGTTCCTGTCCGTGGACATGGTCGAGAAGGCCGCGTCCGGCCATCCCGGCGCTCCCATGGGGCAGGCGCCCATGGCGTATCTCCTCTGGACGCGCTTCCTGCGCCACAACCCGGCCAACCCGGACTGGGCCAACCGCGACCGCTTCGTCCTCTCCTGCGGCCACGCCTCGGCACTGATCTACTCCCTCCTCCACCTGGCGGGCTACGGCCTGTCCATGGAAGAGATCCAGCATTTCCGCCAGTTTGGCTCGCTCACCCCGGGCCATCCCGAGCACGAGCTGACCCGCGGCGTCGAGACCACCACCGGCCCTCTCGGCCAGGGCATCGGCAACGCCGTGGGCATGGCCATCGCCCAGTGCCTCTCCGCCCAGCGCTTCAACCGCGACGGCTTTTCTCTCTTCGACTACCGGATCTGGGCCTTCGTGAGCGACGGCGACATGATGGAGGGCATCTCCCATGAAGCCTGCTCCCTCGCCGGCCACCTCAAGCTCAGCTCCCTCAAGGTCTTCTACGACGCCAACGAAATCTCCATCGACGGCCCCACCTCCCTCGCCTTCACCGAAGACGTGGGCAAGCGCTTCGAGGCCTACGGCTGGCGCGTTCTCCACGTGAACGACGGCAACGACCTCGCCGCTCTCGAAGAGGCCATGAAGACCGCCGAGGCCGAGGAGGAGCGTCCCGTCTTCGTCGTCGTCAAAACCATCATCGGCTACGGCAGCCCCGGCAAACAGGGCACGGCCAAGGCCCACGGCGAACCTCTTGGGAAGGACGAGGTCGAAGCCGCCAAGAAGGCCCTCGGCTGGCCCCTGGAGCCCACCTTCCACGTGCCCGACGCTGGCCGCGCCCCCTTCGAAGAGGCTGGCAAGCGCGGCCGTCAATTAGAAGAGGAATGGAACCGCCTGAAGGACCGCTACCGGCAGGCCCATCCCGACACCGGGGCCGAGCTCGAGCAGCGCCTCTCCGGCAAGCTCCCGGACGGCTGGCAGGACGCCATCCCCACCTTCAACCCTGGGGACAAGCCCATCGCCACCCGCGCCGCCTCGGGCCAGGTGCTCAACGCCATCGCCCCCAAGCTGCCCCAGCTCGTGGGCGGCTCGGCGGACCTGACGCCCTCGAACAACACCGCCATCAAAGGCCGGACGGATTTCGAAGGCGATGCAGACGCGGCCAAGGCGGAAGGCCTCTACCTCCGCTTCGGCGTCCGCGAGCACGGCATGGGCTCCGTCATGAACGGCATCTCCCTCTCGAAGCTCTGGATCCCCTACGGCGGCACCTTCCTCATCTTCTCGGACTACATGCGTCCGCCCGTGCGCCTCGCGGCCCTGATGAAGCTCCAGGCGATCTACGTCTTCACCCACGACTCCATCTTCCTGGGCGAAGACGGCCCCACCCACCAGCCCATCAGCCAGCTCGCCGCCCTGCGCGCCATCCCCAACCTCACCGTGCTCCGCCCAGCGGACGCCAACGAGACCGCGGAAGCCTGGCGCATCGCCATCGAGCACCGTCACGGCCCCGTCGCCCTGGCCCTCACCCGTCAGGCGATCCCCATCCTCCAGGAGACGGCCGAGAAAGCCCGCGAAGGAGTCCGCCGTGGCGCCTACGTCCTCTACGACCCGGCGGAAGGCGAGCCGGAGATCCTCCTCATGTCGACCGGCTCTGAAGTCTGGGTCACCCTGGAAGCCGCCAAACAGCTCGCCGAAAAGGGAGTCCGAGCCCGCGTCGTGAGCATGCCCTCCTGGGAGCTGTTCGACGAGCAGCCGAAGGACTACCAGGAGTCCGTCTTCCCAACCTCCATCCGCAAGCGCCTCGCCGTCGAAGCCGCCGCCCCCTTCGGCTGGCACAAGTGGGTGGGATTGGAGGGCGAGATCCATGGGATCGAGAGGTTCGGCGCGTCGGCTCCCTATAAGGATCTTCAGCGGGAGTTTGGGTTCAGGCCGGAGGATGTGGTGAAGCGGGTGGAGGGGATGGTGGGGCGGTGAAAAAGGATCAGAAACCTCCTGAGGATGAGATGCGGCCCGAGTATCGGCGGGAGGATCTTGGGAAGGGTGTTCGCGGCAAGTACTACAAAGCATTCACCGAGGGCGCGTCCTTCGAGGAGTGCCTCAAGGGCAAGGAGCCGCCGAAGGCGTAAGGAGATAGTCGGATGCCTGTAGTACTAATTGTTGCAGCAAGTCCTCTCGACCATGACCGGCTAAGTTTGAATCGCGAGGTCAAGAAAATCAAGCAGGCTCTCGAGCGATCGAGGAATAGAGAGCACTGGCAAATCGAGAGCAACGAAGCAGCCACAGTTGAAGATCTGCGCCGAGCGCTACTAGATCATAATCCAACTATTTTGCACTTCTCTGGCCATGGCGAAGGTGGTGCGGGTTTATGTTTCGAGGATGACCAGGGATTTACTCATCCTGCGCAGGCCGGCGCTCTGGCAAAGCTCCTGCATCATTTCAAAGATAGACTTAAGTGTGTTGTTCTGAATGCTTGCTACTCGGCCATCCAAGCCGAAGCAATTCGCCAAGAGATCAATTATGTTGTTGGAATGCAAGCCGCCATTGATGATGAGTCCGCCGCTAAGTTCGCAGTCTCATTCTACGACGCTGTTTTCGCTGGAACCAACTTTAGGGTAGCTTTTGACTTGGGCTGCACCGCTATTGATCTACATAACTTGCCCGGATCCGATGTGCCCATGTTCTTGGTCGGCCCCCAGAAGGGAGGAGGGGAGCTTGCATATACTGAAGACATACCAGAGATCGAGAACGTTATTCTAGCATACTGGAACACCCCGTACGCCGCTCGTTACGAGTTTGCGACCAGAGGGAGTCTCCTTACAAAAGGAATGGAGCAATATTATAGAGGGAAGGAGCCCACTTCGGCGGCTAAGGTGGCGGTCATCTCGAAGCAGAAAATAGACAATCTACACTGGAAGGTTCAAGTTCAAGTCGACACAGAAGGAGGGTGGTATCGCACGGCTTATTATTTGCGCATCGAAGGTGGGGATATTAAGATTGACTGGGAGGCATCTGTCGGGCTTTGGAGTATGCCGGTAAAGACGTATTTTGCGCTTGGAGCGCGGGAGCCAGTTGTGGCCCGAGTTACTGCCGAAATTTCTAACGACTATCACGGGTCTTTTGGGGGCAAGCGTGCTTCCTATCAGAGCGTGGCTTTGAGGACTATTGATGATACATTTCTTTGGGGTTATGCTCAGCGTGATACCGCTGCCTACGATGAATTGATGAGCATTATTTCCGATGGTAAGGCGCATGACATCACCTTGGCCATTGTTGATGTTGATGATGTGACCGATTGTAGCCTTATAACCGCAGTCTTATCTAATAGCTGGATCGTTCCCGACGATCGGAGTTGCTAAGAACTCTTTATCATAGGCACTTAGAGGTGTGATTTTATGAGTTCCAGCAAAGTCATTGTCATCACCGGCGCCAGCGCTGGCATTGGAGCCGAACTGGCTCGCCAACTCGGAGCCCAAGGCCACCGCCTGGCGCTTGCGGCTCGTCGCGAAAAGGAACTCTCCGACGTAGCCTCGCAGTCGGGAACCGAAACGATCACCGTCGTCACAGACGTCCGCCGCCGCGCCGATATCGAGCACCTGCGGGACCGGACGATCGAGGCCTTCGGGCATATTGACGTCTGGATCAACAACGCCGGGCGTGGCATCGGAAAGAGCGTTCTCGAGATCACGGACGAGGACTTCGACGAGATGATGCTCGTCAATACGAAGTCCGCTCTTTATGGGATGCAGGCCATCGTGCCGCATTTCAAGGAGCGCGGATCGGGACACCTCATCAATATCTCGTCGTTCCTGGGACGGGTGCCTCTCGCCACCGTCCGCTCGGTCTATAGCGCGGCCAAGGCAGCCCTCAATTCGCTGACGGCCAATCTTCGGATGGATCTCCGGCGCGAGTATCCGGGCATTCACGTCTCGCTTGTGATGCCGGGGATCGTCATGACGGAGTTCGCGAAGAACGCGTTGGGCGGGACTCCGCCGGGTCAGCCGCCGACCGGGCCGATGAAGCCTCAGACTCCCGAAGAGGTGGCGGCCGCGATTGTGAAGCTGATCGAGGAGCCTGTGGCGGAGATCTATACCAATCCCGCCTCGCCGGAGATCGCGCGGCGGTATTATGAGGATATTGGGGCGTTTGAGGCCCGGGTGGCGGGGGGCTGATCCCACCCGGCCCAACGGGCCGAGAGAGTACAGCCCAGGGCTGAGGCCGGAGGCCGATGCCCTGGGTAGAAGGATTTAAAAAACCAGGGCGGCCTGAAAGGTCGCGAGAGATTTTGGGATCGGAGCCGTTTCGATCAATCGAGGTTCTCGCGGCCTTTCAGGCCGCATGGTTGTGGGGGCTTTTGACCCAGGGCATCGGCCTTCGGCCTCAGCCCTGGGCTGGGTTCTCGCGACCCGTTGGGCCGCAATGAGATCAGGGAGAGAGACCATGACATACGCTCAGGCGAACCGGTGGTCGTGGGGGATAACGGTCCTTTGCGCGTGCTATATCGCGTGGGTCTGCTACGTAATCAAGACACGCATACCGGCCTTGGCGCAGTTGTATGCCGGGCTTGGTGGAGAGCTTCCACGAGCCACCCGGTTCACGATCGAGCTGTCGAATGGACCGGTTTACATTTACGGCGCCATCCTCATCCTGGGTCTTGCCCTGAAAGAATCCCTGTTGAAGAACGTTATCGTTCGATTCTTCGAGCACGATCATCGTCTTCATGATTGTGGCTTGGCTCTGCGACTTCGCGATTGATGCGATGCTCAGGCCGATGTCCGGGATCCTGGATAAAATCGGCTGAGCAGGTCTATCAGCAGCCCTCAGGCAGCTCCCTTGCGGGCTGCAGAGAAAACCACCTCGACGTGGATTCCGGCGCGCGCCAGCATGTCCACCAAGGTATCCATGCTGAAGAGATCGATCCTCCCGCGGACGAGGTTGCTGATCCGTGGCTGCGTGACGCCAAAGAGCTTGGCAGCTTCCGCCTGGGTGAGGTGGCGGTCCTCGATGAGCTTACTCACCTGGATCATGAGGCTCGAACGGATTCGGAGGTGTTCGGCTTCGGCTTCATCGAAGCCAAGGTCGGCAAAGACGTTGCCGCTGGATGGAGTGATCGTGTTGTCCATGAGCTGCTTACCTCCTTCGAGTCGATCGACTCGTTTCCTGCCTGTGCTTCACGACTATCCAGTACCGCTCCCTTGCAAGCTCAAGATCCCGCTCTGAGGTCTGCCGGGTCTTCTTCTGAAAGGCGTGCAGAACGTAGATGCCTTCTACGAACTTCGCTACGTAGAGGACCCGGTGCTCCACGGCAGTATGGACCCGTAGCTCACAGACTCCAGAGCCTACGCTGCCCATCGGCTTCCAGTCATCCGGCTCAAGTCCTTGCTGAACCAGATGGAGTTGATGACCGGCTATGCTCCGAGCGTCTTCAGGGAAAGCCCTCAGGTCGTCACGGGTAGAGCCAACCCAGAAGACCTCTTTCTCGACCGCGGCCATTATACAAGTTTCTGTATACGAAAGGAAGAGGCGGAGTTGGAAGAAGGGAGGCTCAGGAGTGGGCTCTGCGCCGGAGGTAACGCTTAAGGGCGATCACAATAACAAGAGTACAGAAAAACAGGATGGATGCCAAGAAGGCGCTGCGGGCATGTGCCATCAAGTATCCGTTACCTCGGCTGCACCTCATGGGATGCGCGGCAGCTACAGAATTGACTTCTGGCGCAGGTGTTGCAGAACAAGCGCATGTTCGGTGCGAAGGGTGTGTAGGGGAAATCAAGAAAGGAGGTCTGTACTCGCAAAGGCGCTACAGCAATACCCCGCAGTTTCTTTGGGAGGGAACAGGGGACATTGAACGAAGAACGAACTTCAAGTAAGCACAACCAAAACGTTCAAGGAGGTACCTGTTCCATGCAAACTCTAGCTGCAAAAAAGACCCTCACCCTGCTGGTTGCCTTCCTCTTCATGGCGCTCCTGACAACCGGCGTAGCGGAGGCCCAACCCAACGGCAACGCCAACGGCCACAAGGCTCGGGCGTCTGAGGGCTTGTTGGTTCCCGTCGCCGGAACCTTTACTGACGCGACCGGTGGCACCGGAAGGTTCGTCGGCAATTTCAACCTGCTGCGTTTCGCGGAGGAGAACAACCAGATTGTGGCGGTGGGTATCCTGACGGGCACCCTGACTGATTCCGCCAACAATCCTCTCGGGACCGTGCTCCGCACCGTAGCGATCCCCGTCAACCTGCAACAGGGCGCCTCGGCGACTGACCAGATCGCCTGCGATATCCTCAATCTCGATCTGGGGCCGCTGGATCTGAACCTGCTCGGTCTCCGAGTTCAACTGAGCCGGATCGAGCTCGACATCACGGCCGTGCCGGGTGCGGGCAACCTGCTGGGCAATCTGCTCTGCGCAATCGTCAACTTGCTCAACGGCCCGGGACCCCTGGCCGCCATCATCTCCCTGCTGAACCAGCTCCTCGGGGCTCTGGGAGGGCTTGGAGTCTAGGCGGATCTCCGCTGCGAGGGAGGAGCTTGGCTCCTCCCTCTTTCCGCCTCGCTATTTCTTCCCAGGCCGTTGCTCGCGCCCCAGGCTACAGGCCGCGGCTCCTTCGGAGCCATCCCTTGGAGAAGCGATGGGATGGTCGCGCGGCTTCGGGGAGTACCGAAGAAACGCCAGGGAGCGCTCAAACAACGAGAACGAACGCTGAAAAAACGCTAGCGAACGCTTTTGCAGCGAAAGGGAACGCTGAAGAAACGAGAAGGAGCGTTCCCAAACGGTTTGGGAACGTTCCCAAAGCCTTTGGGAGTACTCCCAAACCGTTTGGGAACGTTCGCTCTCGTTGCGGGAGCGTTCCCTTTCGTTGCATAAGCGTTCCCAAAGGGAGGGCTAGTGTTGCTTGAAGGGCTTTTGTGTTTCAAGAGGTCCCGGAGAGGGCCCGTAGCGTCTCTTGAGTGTTTCTTGAGGGGGGAATCGTTGTGTTGCATGGCGGAGGGGGTGGGATTCGAACCCACGGGCCGCGTGAACGACCGGCGGTTTTCAAGACCGCTGCTTTAGACCGCTCAGCCACCCCTCCAGGAATCTCTACAACAGCTTACTTCGTGGCGGTAATCCGCTCCAGCCCCCGAGTATAGGGGCGCAGGGCTTCGGGGACCAGGACGGAGCCGTCCGCCTGCTGGTAGTTCTCCAGGATGGCGACCAGGGTGCGGCCGGCGGCCAGGCCTGAGCCGTTCAGGGTGTGGAGCAGGCGAGGTTTGCCGCCCCCGGCGGGCCGGTAGCGCAGCCCAGCGCGGCGGGCCTGGAAGTCCTCGAAGTTGCTGCAGGAGGAGATCTCCCGGTAGGCGTTCTGGCCGGGGAGCCAGACTTCGAGGTCGTAGGTCTTGGCGGAGCCGAAACCCATGTCTCCCGTGGAGAGGCACATCCGCCGGAATGGCAGCTCCAGGATCTCCAGGACGCGCTCGGCGTGGCCGGTCAGCTCTTCGAGGGCGTCGTAGCTGGTCTCGGGCGCCACGAGCTGGACGAGCTCGACCTTGTTGAACTGGTGCTGGCGGATGAGGCCGCGCACGTCCTTGCCATAAGAGCCGGCCTCGCTGCGGAAGCAGGGGGTATAGGCCGTGTAGCGGACGGGCAGGCGGGCCTCGTCCAGGATCTCGTCGCGGTGGAGGTTGGTGACGGGCACCTCGGCCGTGGGGATGAGGTAGTAGGGATAGCCCTCCAGATGAAAGAGGTCTTCCTTGAACTTGGGGAGCTGGCCGGTGCCGAACAGGCTCTCGGCGTTGACGATGAACGGGGGTAGGACCTCGGTATAGCCGTGCTGGCCGGTGTGGAGGTCCAGCATGAGGTTGATCAGGGCCCGTTCGAGCAGGGCGCCGGCGCCGAATTCGACGGTGAAGCGGGCGCCTGTGATCTTGGCTCCGCGCTCGAAGTCCAGGATGCCCAGCTCGGGGCCGAGGTCCCAGTGGGCCTTGGGTGGAAAGTCGAATTCCCGCGGGGTACCCCAGGTGCGCTCGCAGCGGTTGGCGGTCTCGTCCTTGCCCACGGGGACGGTCGCGTGGGGGAGGTTGGGGAGCGCCTGCTCGATGGCCGCGAGCTCGGGGTCGATGCCCTGGAGGCGGGCTTCGAGCTCTTCGATCCTCGACTTGAGCCGGCCGACCGCCGCGATCTCCTCGGACGCGTCGCCCCCCTTCTGCTTGACCTGGCCGATGGCCTTGCTGGCTTCGTTGCGCTGGCGCTTCAGGTCTTCGACCTCGACGAGGTCGGTGCGGCGCTCGGCGTCGAGGCGCAGCCAGGCGTCCAGGGGCGCGGGGTCCATCTGGCGGTTAAGAAGGCCCTGGCGGACTTTCTCGGGGTCTTCGCGGAGGAGGTCTCGGGCGAGCATAGGTGGGGGAGTTTATAACGTTCCCCCACCCGGACCCTCACCCCCCGGCCCCCTCTCCCGCCCCCTCCCTCCCGCCCTCACCGGGAGAGGGGGAGAAAGGCAAGAAGAGACGCCCTCCTTTTTTGCCTTTCAACAAACCTCTCCCCCTCTCCCGTGGGCGGGGGGAAGGGAGGCGGCGGGAGAGGGGGCCGGGGGGTGAGGGTCCGATCAACGCTCCGCCCTCCGCATCCGTAGGAATTCCCAGCGACTCAGCGATAACATCGGCGCCGCCGCCATCCCGCGGGAGCGCCTCTCCAGGTTTCCAGGTTTCGCGTGAACGAACAGTCATTTTCCACTTCGCTCCGGAGCGACGTCCTCCGGCTTCTCGTGCCTCTGGCCGCTCTGGCCGCCATGGCCTCGTTCGCGGGGCGGGAGGCGGATCCTTTTGGCGCGGCGGAGAGCGGGTATCTGGCGGTGCTGGCCGTGGCGGTGCTGATTCCGGTTGGATTCCTGGCCCGGTGGCCGGCTGTGGAGCTGGGGCTGGGGTCCGTCCTGGCCACGGCGGCCGTATGGGCCTTGCCGCACGGGCCGGGACGGGGGGCGGTGGTGGTGGTGGTGCTGGCGTCGGCTCTGGCGGTGGCGGCGGGACGGCGGCTGCTTCAGGGCGAGGCGGGGCTGGAGGTGCTGATCCCCCTGGCTCTGGGCGTCCAGATGCTGATGCGGGGGGATCTGCTGTTCGATCCCTCGCTCAGCTTGCGGACGCCAGTGGCGCTGATCGCGCTGCCGGTGGCGGGGGCGTTGGCGGTGTGGGTCCTCTCGCAGCGGCATGGGATGGTCCTGGCCCTGATCGCCGGGGGCACGGCGGTGGTGCTGGCTCCGGGGTTCAATGTGGCGGCCACGCTGTCTTTGATCGCTCTCGCGGCGGGGGATCTGCTGGGCCGGGAGGAGCTGGGGTGGCCGGTGAAGCTCGGGGCGTGGGTGGCGCTGCTGGCGCCGATCCTGTGGAATCCGGGGCCGGGGGTGGCGGCGGCGGTCTGCGGTCTGGCGCTGTGGCGGCCGCGGATCGGCCTGGCGCTCGCGGTGCCGGCTGCGGCGGGGTTGGGATGGATGTTCCAGCAGCCCTGGTTTTTGATGATGCGCCAGCTCGACTGGCTTCTCCTGCTGGTTCCGGCGGTTTTTGTGCCCTCTCGTGAGCGGCGTTGGAACATTTTGACGGCGGTGCTGCTGGCGGCCACGGTCCCGCAGGTGCCGGACCTTTCGACGCTGGCGGCGCCGCTCGGGCTGGTGGCATTGTCGATAAGGCGGAGCGGAGCGGTGACGGTGCCGCAGCGGGTTTGGACGGGCGCCCTCCTGCTCGGCACGGCGCTGCTGGCTTCGTATCCCTGGCTGCGCGAGGAGCCCCTCGCCGCGGCGGTGTCGCTCCTCGGTCTGCCACCGGACTTTACTCTGGCGAAGTGGGTTGCGTTGGTGTACGTGGTGCTCGCGTGGCTCGGCGGCCTGGTGAGCGGCGGCTGGGATGAGAGCCTGCGGGACACGCGGCTGGCGTGGCTGGCGGGCGGGTGCCTGGCCCTGGCGCTGCTCCTGGGGATGCCTGAGCCGGGCCGGGAGCTGCTGGTGCCGGAGACTCCGGTGGTGATCGACGTGGGACATCCGGTCTGGGAGTCCGGCATTGCCAGCGGCGGGGATCGGATGGTGCGGAGCGTGGTGGTGGAGTCGAACCTGTCGAACGGCATGGGTCTGGCTCCGGGGACGCCGGTGGCGGTGGTGCGGCTGCGGGATCTCGCGGGCGGCACGATGGATTGGACGCTGCGGGCGGGCGAGGACACGGGCGAGTGGGCGGCGCGGCGGCCGGATGTGGCCCGGATGGGGACGCGGACGCCTCCGGCCTGGGTCTCGTGGGTGGCGGGCGACTTCTTCGCCCAGCGCTACCGCTCGCGGTGGACGCTGCCGGCTCCGGCGCAGGTCTCGCGGGTGGAGATCGAGCGGGCTCCCGGCGCGCCTCCGGAGCTGGTGCTGGCCCTGTATCAGCTGGAGGTCCGCAGGTGACGGAAGGGCGGGGGGGAATCCCTTGGGAGGGGATCAGGGCCGTAGCCGAGGTTCTGGCGCTTTCCCTCCTCGCGTTGCCGCTGTCGGCTGCGCTGCCCCTCCCTCCAGGCGACGCCTTTCGGGGCACGCTCGTCCTCTTTCCCCTGATCCTGGGAGGCTTGCGGGGAATCCACCGCTGGGGCGTGCGGATGGGCGGCCGGCCGCTGTCTCGCGAGGGGACGGCGGCGGAGCTGGGGGCTCTCGCCCTGCTGGTGCTGCTGGTGCTGGCCCGGTCCCACCTGGGTCTGGGGCACGAGAAGGTGCTCGCCGCGGGCCTGCTGCTCGTGCTGGGCAGCCGGGTGGCGCGGCAGACGGTGGCGCTCCGGCCGCTCCTGGGCGAGCGGCTGCCGGGACGGCCTTCCGTGCTGTTCTTCCTGCTGCCGCTCGCGGTCTACCTGGCCATCCTCCCCTGGTCGGCCCGGCACCGGCAGCCGGACGGCGACGAGCCCTACTATCTGCTGATCACCCACAGCCTGGCCTACGACTTCGACGCCGACCTGACGAACAACTACGCGGCGAAGGACTGGCGCCTCTTCATGGACCGGCCCATCGAGCCGCAGCCGGGAGATCCGGTGGGGCCGGACGGCGAGCAGTACTCGCGGCACAACGAGATGCTGCCCCTGGCGCTGGTGCCGGCCTACCGGCTGGGCGGCAAGATGGGGGCGCTCGCCACGATGGCGGTGTTCACGGCGGTCCTGGCCTGGATGACGCTGCGGCTCGCCCGGCGCTATTTCCCGGAGCATCCCGGCGAGGCGCTGGCGGCCTGGGCGGTCGCGGCCTTCACGCCGCCGCTCCTCCTCTACTCCTATCAGGTCTGGGTGGAGGTGCCGGCGGCGCTCCTGGCGGCGGCGGCGCTCGACCGCATCCTGAGCCTCGACGGGCGGCGGGTCTGGGGGACAGAAGGAGTGGCTGAGCATCGGCCTGCCGGTGCTGCTGCTGCCGCTGGTCAAGATCCGCTTCATGCTGATCGCCGCGCCGCTCCTGGCGCTGGGCTGGTGGCACGCGGGCCGGCCGCGCAAGCCGCTGGTCATCCTGGCCGGGATGCTGGGGGCCGTGGCGGGGGGCATCCTGCTCTACAACCAGCTCCTCTACCGGAACCCGCTCAAGATCCACACGTGGCAGGAGGTCGATCCCCAGCGCTACGGCCTGCTCTCGTACCTCAAGGGCGGGCTCGGCCTGTTCTGGGACGCGGCGTTCGGCCTGTTCGGCTGCGCGCCGGTCTGGCTGCTGCTCCTGCCGGCGGTGCTGCTGCTGGTGGCCCGCCGCAGCCGGCTGCTCCTCCACCTGGCCGCGCTGTCGCTGCCCTACCTGGTGATCGTGGCGCCGCGGATCGAGTGGTACGGCGGCTGGTCGCCGCCGTTCCGCTACGCGCTGATCGCGCTGCCGCTCCTGGCGGTGGCTCTGGTGCCGCTGCTCGCCCGTCGCGAGCGGCCGGGGGCGCGGGCGCTGCTCGCCGGCCTCGGCGCCCTGACGCTGGTGCTGACGCTGGTCTGGCTGACGGTGCCCGGCTGGACCTACAACTTCGCGGACGGCCGGACCTATGCGCTGGACGCCCTGAGCGGGCGGCTGGGGCTGGACGTGGCGCGCTTCTTCCCCAGCTCGGTCCGCCCGCGCCTGGCCACCTGGGTGTGGCCGCTGCTGTCGCTCCCCCTGGTGACGCTGCTCTGGTGGCTGCCGGGCCGCTCCCGCAAGGCGATATCCGGAGCAGGCGGGACGGCCGCTCTGGGTGGGATCGCCCTGGTGCTGGCTCTCGCGGCGCTGCTGCCTTCGGCGGCGTCCCGCGTGCCCACGGAGGTCGTGGAGCTGGAGGACCCGCAGGTGTGGAAGAGCGGCGGCCACGTCCATCCCGACCGCTGGGTGATCGAGCGGACGCGCTACCGCGGCGGCTGGGTGCTGCGGATGGGCGAGAGGCTCGAGGTGCCGGTGGCGCCCGGAGGGCGGCGGGTGCGGCTCGAGCTGGAGGCGGAGCTCATCCAGCAACCAGCCGGTGCCCTTCACCCTCGACGTCAAGGCGGGGGACCGGATGATCGCCTCCTGGACTCCGGCCCGGCAGCGGGTCTGGGAGACGGTGGAGCTGGGGCCGTTCGACTGGCCGGCCGGCGAGCCGCTGGTGCTCGTGGCCCACGGCCCGGCGCCGCCGGGGGAGCTTCAACGGGGCGATCCTGGACCGGGTGCGGATGGAGTGGGAGTGACCAGCCCATATCCAAGGTCCAACCGGTGGCCTCAGATCGTTCCGATGTCCCCTCCGAGAGAGACGCCCCGCCGTTTGAGGACCCGGAAAGTGCCCGGTCGAGGACTGGGGCGTCTCTACGGAACGGTTGTGCCGAAGCCACAGATGAGGTTGCGGGGGCGTTTGATCGACCTCTCCGTAACCTCACCGTCCGCAACGGCACCACCGTCCCGTAGAGACGGCCCAGTCCTCGACCGACGCCCTCTCCGGGTGCACCGTCGGCGGGCCGTCTCCTCGAAGGGCAGATCGGCACGATCCACACCGGCGCCGATGAAGACCCCGAGATGTGTGGAAGGACATGGCATTTATGCCCGGGCGGGGGCCCGGCCGTGAAGGTCACCGCCGTCGTCCCCACCCTCGGCCGCTCGCCTCTCCTGGTGCCCTGCCTGGAGGCGCTGCGGCGGGAGGGGGCCGAGATCGTCGTCGTGGATCAGGGAGAGACGGCGGTCGAGATCCCGGCCGGCCTCGCGGACCGGGTGCTCCGGCCGGGGCGCAATCTCGGCTTCGCGGCGGGGACGAACCTGGGGATTGCCGAGACCTCGGGGGAGGGGATCGCGACGGTCAACGACGACGCCATCGTGGAGCCGGGATGGCTGGCGACGCTCGTGGCGGCTCTGGAGGAGGACCCGGAGGTGGCGGCGGTCCAGGGGGTCAACCTGCAGGTGGATCAGCCCAATCTCGTGGACGGCTGCGGCATCGCCTGGAACCGCTGGTGGCAGGCGGTCCAGATCGGTCACGGGCGGCCGGCTCCCCCGGTGGCGGCGAGCCCCGCGAGATCTTCGGCGTATCCGCGACGGCCGCTCTGTACCGGCGCTCGGTTCTGGAAGGAGAGGCCTTCGATCCCCGTCTGGGGTCCTACTACGAGGACGTCGATCTCGCCGTGCGCCTGCGGGCGGCGGGCTGGCGCTCCCTGCTGGTTCCCGCGGCCCGGGTGCGCCATGGGGGCTCGGTCACGGGCGGACTCTGAGCCGCGAGCGGTGGCGGCTGATCTATGGCAACCGGTATCTCGTGGTGTCGCGCCTGCTGGGCCGGGGGTTCGTGCCGCGCCTGCCGGTCTGGTGTTGCGGGATGGGATGGATCTTGGGCGCGCCTTGTTGGGCGGGGACAGCGAGCGGGCGGCGGGGATCGTGGGCGGGTGGGGACGGGCTTTAGGACATCCGCGATAACCTCTGCCCCATGCCGGAGCCGGTTCTGACGGGCGTCGTCGTCCACTGGCGCAACGAGGATCTCCTCGCCGAGCTGGCGGCGGCGTGGCCTCGCGATCCCCGGTTCGAGCTGGTGGTGGTGGACAACGGCTCGTCCTCGCCTCTGCCGGAGGGGATTCGCGTGATCCGGCCCGGACGCAACCTGGGGTTCGCGGGCGGCGCCAACGCCGGCATCGCGGCGGCGAAGGGGGAGATCCTGCTGATCCTGAATCCGGATGCGGTGCCCGAGGAGGGCGCCCTGGAGCGGCTGGTCGAGGGGTTCGCGGCCCATCCGGACGGCGGCGGGGCTGGCGCCCCGGCTGGTGGGGCCGGCGGGGGAGCCGCAATGGGCTTGGCAGCTCCGGCGCCTGCCTTCCCCCTGGAGGCTTCTGCTCCATGCCTTGCCCCTGGGGGGAGAAGCGCCGATCCGCTCGGAGCCTCCGGCAGGGGCCAGGATCGAACAGCCCGCGGCGGCGGCGCTCGCCCTGCGGCGGTCGGCGCTCGCGGCGGTGGGCGGGTTCGACGACGGTTTTTATCCCGCCTGGTTCGAGGACGTGGACCTCGCCCGGCGGCTGCAGGAGGCGGGCCTGCCGATCCTCTACTGGCCGGCGGCGCGGTTCCGGCACCGGCTGGGGAGCACGGTGCCGCGCCTGGGGTATGGGCCGTTCCTCTACATCTACTACCGGAACCTCACCCGCTATCTCGCCAAGCACCACGGCCGGGTCTGGGCGGCGGCGGCGCGGGTGGCGCTCGTAATGGGGATGGTCCTGCGGCTGCTGTTTCTGCCGTTCCGCCGTCCCCAACGGGCAGCCTCGCGGCGGGAGGCGTTTTCGGGGATCCTGGCCGTGCTCGCGGGCACCTTCTCAGGCTTCAAGAGGGATATGCCTTGACGGCGGTCGCGGTCTGCATCGTGATCCACGACGACGCGGCCGACCTGCCGGGCTGCCTGGAGTCCGTGGCGGCCCTCCGTCACCGGCCCCTGGAGATCGTGGTGGTGGACTGCGACAGCCAGGATGGTGGTCTGGAGACGGCGCGGGCGCACGCTCCGGCGGGCATCCCGTTCCAGGCGGTCGCCCTCGGCGCGAACCTGGGCTTCGCGGGCGGCATGAACGCGGCTTTCGCACGGACTCGGGCGCCGTTCGTCCTGACGCTGAACGCCGACGCCCGGCCCACGCCGGACTACGTGACGCGCCTTCTGGAACGCGCCGGTCCGCGGACTGGAGCGGTCACGGGACGGCTCGTACGGCCGGAGCGGGACGGTCGAAGGCTCCTCGACGCCTGCGGCATGTACCTGATTCCCAGCTGGCGGCACCTGGACCGAGGCTCGGGCAAGGTGGACCGGGGCCAGTTTTCCAAGCCCGAGCAGGTCTTCGGAGCCACGGGCGCGGCCTCCCTGTTCCGCCGCGAGGCTCTGGATGATGCCGCGGTGGACGGCGAGATCTTCGATCCCCGGTTCCATTCCTTCCGGGAGGACGCCGAGCTGTGCTTCCGCCTGCGCGAGCGCGGCTGGGAGGTGGTCTACGAGCCTTCGGCCGTGGCGGAGCACCGGCGGTTCAACCTGCCCGAGCGGCGCTCGGCCATGCCGGCGTTCGTGAACTTCCACTCCTGAAGAACCGGTATCTGCTGCGGATCTACCACCAGACGGGGGGGAACTTCGTCCGCACGTTCTTCCCTACGCTGGTCCGGGATGTGGCGGCCCTCGGGTACGTCCTGCTCCGGGAGCGCTCCTCGCTGGGCGCCTACGGCTGGCTCTGGCGGCACCGGGCCGAGCTGATGCGGAGGCGGCGGACCATCCAGGATCGGCGAACCCAGGAGATCGACCGCTGGTTCTGGATTCAGGGGGAGCCGCTGTGAAGCGCCTTCACCTCTCCCGTAGGGGCGGCCCTATGTGGCCGCCCTGGGTGGGGGGCCGGCCTGGGTTGTGCCTGTCAGAACCGTGGATGCCCTTCGAGCAGGGCGGCCACATGGGGCCGCCCCTACGGGAGGCCTTGGAATGAAGCCTCCCTCCGTGGCCCTCATCGGCAGCCGCGGCATCCCGGGGAAGTACGGCGGCTACGAGACGCTCATGGAGGAGCTATCCGTACGGCTCCTTGCCCGGGGCTTCCGGGTCACCGTCTACTGCCGGTCCCACTCGACGCCGAAGGACTTGAAGAGCTGGCGGGGGGTGGATCTCGTGGTGCTCCCCACGATCCGCACCAAGTACCTGGACACGCCCGTCCACACCCTCCTCTCCTGCCTGCACGCGGCGGCGGCGGGGTACGACGCGGCCCTGGTGGTGAACTCGGCCAATGCCCTGTTCGTGCCGCTGCTCCGGGTCTCCGGCATTCCCGTGGCGCTCAACGTGGATGGCATCGAGAAGCGCCGCGCCAAGTGGGGGGCGTTCGGCCGGGGGGTCTACGCCCTCTCCGAGCGGCTCGCCTGCGTGCTGCCGGACGCACTGGTGACGGACGCGGAGGTCATCCGCCGCCACTACCGGGAGCGCTACGGCGCGGAGTCCGTACCCATCGCCTACGGCGTCGATCCGCGCCCGCCGGCCGAGACCGGGGTCTTGGCCGAGTTGGGGATCGAGCCCCGGCGCTACTTCCTCTACGTCAGCCGGTTCGAGCCGGAGAACAATCCCCATCGGGTGGCCGAGGCCTACCGGAAGGTCGGCGGCGGTGTCTCCGGGGTTCCCCTGGTGATGGTGGGCGGGGCGCCGTACGCGGGGGAATTTATCTCCAGCTTCACCCGCGGGGCCGATCCCCGGATCCTGTTCCCCGGGCCGATCTACGGGGATGGCTACCGCGAGCTCCTCTCCCACGCCCTGGCCTACGTCCACGCCACCGAGGTGGGCGGCACCCATCCCGCCCTCGTGGAGGCCATGGGATACGGCAACTGCGTGGTGGTGAACGACACACCCGAGAACCGCGAGGTGGCGGGCGGCGTGGGGCTCTGGTTCCGTGCGGGCGAACCCGCGACCCTGGCGGAGAAGCTGGACTGGGTGCTGTCCAACCCCGGCCGCGCCCGGGCTCGCGGGCGGGCTGCGGCCCGGCGGGCGGCGCTACTTTTCTCCTGGGAACGGGTCGCGGACCTCTACGCGGACTTGCTTGGAAAGCTCTCCCGAGGGGAGTATGTTCGGTAGGCATAGACGGCGGGGGTGGGTTGCACGTTAGAATAGGCACTGGTTACGGCTGGTCGGTGATCTCTAAAAAGAACCCATGCTCAAAGAACGGGCTCGCATCCTCTCGGTCTCGATCTTCAGCCTCGATCTGCTGCTCGTCTCCGCCGCTTTCCTCTGCGCCTACGCGCTACGGGACACCGTGCTGCCGGTGCTGGCGCCGGAGACCTTCCCGAGCCGTCTGCATCCGCTTCGGGAGTACCTGCCGCTCCTGCCGCTCGCGCTGGCGATCTGGGGGGTGCTGCTCCTGAGCTCGGGGCGGTACCGCTCGCAGCGCACGGTGCCGCTGCTGGACGAGGCCTGGGCCATCATCCGCGTCTGCGTGAGCGGGGCCATCCTCTTCACCCTGGCGATCTACGTCAGCCGGTGGGACGAGCGCCTGCTCTCGGACGACCGGATCAGCCGCTTCTGGTCGCTGCTCTTCGCCGTCTTCTGCTGCCTGTTCCTGCTGACGGAGAAGCTCGCCCTGCGGATGACCTCGCGCTACGTGCGCTCGCACGGTTTCAACTACCGGACCGTGCTGATCGTGGGCATCAGCCCGTCGGCCCTGCGGATCGCGGATTCGATCCACACCCACCGCTTCTGGGGGTACCGCATCCTGGGCTTCATCCGCAACGGCCACAAGCCGCAGGATCCCTGGCCCACGGGCTATCCCATCCTCGGGGAAATCGCGGACATCCCGCGGATCGTGGAGAGCAACGTGGTGGACGACGTCATTTTCGCCATCCACCGCCGGGAGCTGGACCGCCTGGAGGACCTGTTCCTGAGCCTCCAGGAGCAGGGGATCCGCACGCGGTTCGCCATGGACCTCTTCCCCCATACCCAGGCCCGGGTGGAGCTGGAAGAGCTGGACGGCGTGCCGCTCCTCTCCTTCGCCACTACGCCCACGAGCCAGCTCCAGCTCATGTCGAAGCGGGTGCTCGACATCGCCGTGGCCTTGCTGCTGCTCTTCATCGGCCTGCCGATCGCGGGCCTGATCGCCCTGCTGATCAAGCTGGTCTACGGCGGCAACGTCCTGTTCCGGCAGACCCGCTGTGGCCTGAACGGGCGGTTTTTCACCCTCTATAAGTTCCGCACGATGGTGGAGGACGCCGAGGAGCGCCGCCGCGAGCTGATGCACCTGAACGAGATGAAGGGCCCCGTCTTCAAGCTGAGGAGCGATCCGCGGGTGACGCCCCTGGGCCGGCTGCTGCGCCGCTTCAGCCTGGACGAGATTCCGCAGTTCTGGAACGTGCTGCGGGGCGACATGAGCCTCGTGGGGCCGCGCCCGCCGATCCCCGAAGAGGTGGCCCAGTACCAGCGCTGGCAGCGCCGCCGCCTGGCCATGAAGCCGGGCCTCACCTGTCTCTGGCAGGTGAGCGGCCGCAACAACCTCGACTTCGAGCGCTGGATGCAGCTCGACCTCGAGTACATCGACTCCTGGTCGCCCATGCTGGATTTGAAGATCCTGCTGAAGACGATCCCGGCGGTGCTGACGGGGAAGGGGGCGTCGTAGCCGCCCTCTCGCGCAAGCCGTCCTAGTGCTCTGTCAATCCAGAAATGACGGGTCGTAGGGGCGGTCCGCAGGATGCCGTAGGCACCCTGCGTGGCCGCCCTGGGTGGGGGATGGCAAACCTTTCCGAAACATGGGCCTCCCCCCACCCCAGGGCGGCCACATGGGGCCGCCCCTACGGAGAACCGCTCATTTCTACCTTGACAAGACCCTAGGGGCCCAGCCAGTTGAGGAACTGGGAGGTCCGGCAGGAGAGCAGGAGGCCTGAGAGGCCGGGATATTGAGGGTAGTACGTCTTCTCCAGGACTTCGAACTGCTCTTCCGCTTCCTGATCGGCTCCTGTCTGGACATGAGCCTCTCCAAGAAGATAGCGGGCGAATTTACCCTCGTGGCTCGGCTCGTGTTCCTCGACCGCCGCCAGGGCGGCTTTGCCCTGTTCAAGAGCCCCGTCGAGGTCTCCCCACTCCAGGCTGGCGAAACCCAGGTTCAGCCGGATGTGGGGCTCGTAAACCCTTGAGCTCGCGGACTCCATTTCACTCAAGGTTTCTTCCAGGAGCCAGGCGCCTTCCCTGCGGTCGCCCATCAGACTGAGACAGTAGGCAAGAGTGGACGTCGTCATGGCGGTATGGAGGGAGGCACCCTCCTTGACTTGGATTGCCAGCGAAGCCTCGAGGTTTTTCCTGGCAGAGCCGAGGTGGTTTTCTCCCATGCAGAGAATGCCCATCAGGTGATGGCTCGACGCTTGCGCCCGGCGATCCCCGAGCGATTGGGCCAGCCGGCTCGACATCTCGGCATAGAATTTCGCGGGCTTCGGAAGATTCCGGGCATAGTAGCAAATGGCCAGATAATACGCGGCGAGCCGGCGGGCCTTCAGATCCTGGGACCGGCCCAGAACCTTGGAAAGGCCTTCACAGGTTCCTGCCAGCAAGCCTTTTTCGACCTGCACTGCCGCCCAGTTGCAGTACGCCCGGTCGGCCAGAGCGAAGCACCGCCGGCGTTTCGCCTCGCGGTGAGCCGAAAGAAAGGCTGCCTCCGCCTCGGCGAGCCGGGCGCCATGCAGGGCCGCCACCCCCTGCTCATGCAACGTCCAATACGAGCTGTCATTCATGGGTCCAGCGATCTCCCATATAAGAGTATGGCACTTCAGTCCGAAGGATTTCTCCAGCGCTAGACTTGCGCCATGCCTGACTCAGACCTCACCCGCCGAGACCTCCTCCGCCTCGGCCTCGCCGCCGGAGCCGTCCTCCCCCTGGGGCTCGGTACCGTGACGGGCGAGGAGCCTCCGAAGACCACCCCGGCCCCCGACTACCTCGACGCTGCCGTGCGGGCCGCACGGTGGATTCACACCGCCCGGGTCGAGACGCCCGAAGGCCTCCTGTGGCTGACGGGGCCGGAGAGGCCGGAGGGGCTCGATACGGCCCCGAATCTCTACAGTGGCAGCGCCGGAGTCGTCCTCTTCCTCCTGGAGCTCGCCCGCGCGGCCGGCGACAAGGCCCACCGCGAGGAGGCCGCAGCCGGGGCGGATGCCTTGATCGCCAGCCTGCCCGGAGAGATCCGGATCGACCGGGCGGAGAACGGCCTCTATACCGGCGTGGCCGGGATCGGGTTCACCCTCTTCCGGGTCTACCAGGAAACCGGCGACGACGCCTACAGGAAGGGCGCTCTGCGCTGCCGGGACCTGATCCACGCCGCGGCCAAACCTGCCGGGTCTGGCATTCAGTGGGGGGAGGTCACGGACATCATCGCGGGCTCGGCCGGCACCGGGCTCTACCTTCTCTATATGGCGGGCAACACGGACGACCCCGCCTCCCGGGAGCTGGCGGCGAAGGCGGGGCTGCGCCTCGCCGAGCTTGGCATCCCGGAAGGCGGAGGGAAGAAGTGGCGGATGGACCCCGAACTTAAGCGGCTGATGCCGAACTTCTCCCATGGCACGGCGGGAGTCGCCTACTTCCTCGCGGCCCTCCACCGCGAGACCGGCCGCCAGGAGCTCCTCGACGCGGCCCTCGCCGGGGCGCGCTATCTCCAGTCGGTCGCCAGCGCCACAGGGGACTCCTGCCTCATCTTCCACAACGAGCCGGACGGCAAGGACCTCTACTACCTCGGCTGGTGCCACGGCCCCGTGGGCACGGCCCGCCTCTTCGTCCAGCTCCACCGGATCGATCCCAAGGCCGGCTGGCTCGGCTGGGCGCACCGGGGAGCGAAGGGCATCCTCGCGAGCGGCATTCCGGAGAAGCAGACCCCTGGCTTCTGGAACAATCTGGGCCAATGTTGCGGCTCGGCGGGTGTGGCCGAGTTCTTCCTCGATCTCGGCAAGCTGACCGGGGACGGCGCCTATCCCGCCTTCGCCCGCCGCGTTGCCCGCGATCTCCTGGACCGGGCCACGGCCACCCCGGGCGGCGGCCTCAAGTGGACCCACGCCGAGCACCGCGTCCGGCCGGACTACACCTACGCGCAGACCGGCTACATGCAAGGGGCGGCCGGTATCGGCATGCTCCTCCTGCGGTTGGACGCGGAGGAGAAGGGGCGCGAGTGGCGGTTCCGGCTGCCGGACTCGCCCTTCGGCAGCGCCGCCTGATACCGTTCGCACCCGGAGGTCCGACCAATGCCGCGAAGGCTCCTGCTGATCAGCAACTCGACCAACCACGGCCAAGGCTACCTGGACCACGTCCTTGAGGAGATCGAAGATTTCCTGGGGCCGGTGCGGCGTCTGGTCTTCGTCCCCTTCGCCCTGAAAGACCGGGAAGGCTACGGTGCCCGGGCGGCGGAGCGGCTGGCGGCGATCGGGGTGGAGGTCCGGACCCTGACGGCGGACGAGGCCGGGCTACGGGTGGCGCGAGAGGCGGAGGCGGTCTTCACGGGCGGGGGCAACACGTTCCGGCTGCTCAAGACGCTCCAGGAGAGCGGTCTCCTCCCCATCCTCCGCGAGCGGGCGCTGGCCGGCATGCCCTACATCGGCAGCAGCGCGGGCACCAACATCGCGGCGCCCACGATCCGGACCACCAACGACATGCCCATCGTCGAGCCCCCCTCCTTCGACGCCCTGGGGCTGGTCCCCTTCCAGATCAATCCCCACTACCTGGACCCTGATCCCGGCTCCACCCACATGGGCGAGACCCGGGAGCAGCGGCTGAAGGAGTTCCACGAGGAGAACGAGACGCCGGTCGTGGGCATCCGCGAGGGAGCCTGGATCCGGGTGGAGGGAGACCGCGCCACCCTGGGAGGAGCCCGGGGGGCGCGGATCTTCCGGCGGGACCAGGAGCCCGAGGAGCGGGAGGCCGGGGCCTCTCTGGACGACTTGCTCTAGGGGCCGTCAATTCGCGCGGAAAAGCCGGATAGAGAGGGCTGAGCCGGTCCCTCCGCCCGCAGCCGCTGGACGAACAGGGCTGTGCCCTCGCCTCTGCGGGGCTTGCCGAACCAGGCGGCGACGAAGCTCCCGGTGCCGTTGCCCGCGAGGACGGGAGCCCCGGAAAATCCCTTGGGCCGGCTGAGCACTACGAGAGGACCCAGGGGGGCACCATCGGCCGCGAACTGGCGCGCGACGATGCTGACAGAGTCGCTCAGGGAGGTCTGCCAAATCGAGAGGAAGCCGCCGTCCGGGTCAGCCGCGATCTCCTGCCCCGCCGGCCGGTGCCCCGCTGGCAAGGGGCCTCCCAGTGGAGCCCCGTCCGGCGCGTACCGGCGGAGGAAGGTCGAGAGCTGGTGGGTAGCGCCCTCCCGCACCAACCAGGTCACGAGGAAATTGCCTTCGCTGTCGACCGTCGCGTCATAGCCGGAGTAGGAGAGGGCGTCTTCCGACGTCCTCTCGCTGATCGGGAAGCTCTCGCCCCGGGGAGTGCCGCCGGCGTTGAAGAGCCGGCCTTTGACGACAAAGTCATGGGAGGCAGGCCCCGTGGTCTCGACCTGGGTCCAGACCACCAGGAACGAGCCGTCGGGATGGACGGCCAGCCGCGGCACTCCGGTGCTGGCGGCCACGGCCTGGACCGCCGGCCCGAGAGGCTGGCCGTCGGCCCCGTAGACCCGCGTGGCGACCTCGACCAAAGTCCCCGACCAGGCCACCACGAAACCGCCGTCTCCCCGGCTGCCGACTTCCAGGCCGTTGCCCAGCGAGTGGGCCACCTTGAAGTTGCCGCCGAGCGGCTTGCCCTCGGCCGTGAAGCGCCGCCCCAGGATGAAGCCCGGCGTGGCGAACACGGCCACGAAGGAGCCGTCGTCCATCATCGCGAGCCGCACGGCGAAGGCGCGGTCCGCAGGGCTCTTGTTGATCCTGATCTCACCTGTCCTGGGAGAGCCGTCCGCGGCGTAGATCCTGCCGAAGACTCCTGGGAAACCGTTGGCCCCCGTCCGCACCCAGGCGACGACGAAGTCGCCGCGGGGGCTCATCGCCACGTCCGACTGGCTCCAAAACCCGGAGGAAGCGGCCACCTGGATCGCGCCGCCCACGGGGGTCTGGGCGGAGAGAAGGGCCGGAAAGACGAGGAACAGCAGGAGAGGGAGAGAACGAAGGATCTTCATGGTGTGTCTCCTGACAGGGAGGGGATCTTCTCAGGATACCCTATGCCAGGAGAGCATACTACAACTCTTGATTCAGGGGCCCGCCCGCTTCACGAACGGCATCTTCCGGGCCTGGGCGGTGGTGACTGAGAGGCCGGTGACCTGGTTCTCCGCCCCGCGGGTAAAGCGGACCAGAAGCACGCCAGCGGCGGTAAAGACGTCCGCCGCCGCCTTGTGCGATCGCAGATCCCATGTCCTCCAAAGTACGGGCAGGCCCCCTGTAGCCGGCGCAGCCGACAAGGTCTTCCAAGGTTGTGACGGGAAGGTTTTCGGCCCGCCGGAGGACCACGGAGTCACCGTGGTCCTCGACGATCAGCTCCATCCCAGGGGTCCAACCATGCCGCTCCCGGATTTCCTTCGGAATGGTGAGCTGTCCCTTGGTGGAAAGCCGGGTCAGTGGGGGGCGAGCTGCGGATCTGGCCATAAAGTCCTCCCCCGTTATTTCTGCTTTGTCAGTACCTTGCCGCACCCCCGCCCGGGCATAAATGCCATGTCATTACACACATCTACGTTCTGGGTTCTTTGCGCTGGGAGATCCAAGAGGTTGCCTCAGGTCGTTCCGATGTGCCCTCCGACGTCTCTTCGAAGGGCAGATCTTGACGATCCACCCCATTGCTCCTGAAGACCCCGAGATGTGTGGAATGGCATGGCATTTATGCCCGGGCGGGGGCTCCAGCGTACATCGGGGAGCCGCGGAGATCGATCCCGTTTCCGTCCCCGATATACAATCCCTCCCTGCTCAAGGCCTCGCGCCACCTGCTCAAGGAGCCGTGCCCATGATTCCCGTCAAGCCCCACATCGCCGAGCGCGCCCACATCAAGAGCCTCGCGGAGTACCAGGAGATGTACCGCCGGTCGGTCGAGGAGCCGGAGGCGTTCTGGCGCGAGAGGTCCGCGGCTCGTCGACTGGTTCTCTCCGCCGCGCAACATCATGGACGTGGACATGGAGGAGGTGGACTTCTCCTGGTATCGGGGGAGGCCGCCTGAACGCCTGCTACAACTGCGTGGACCGCCACCTGCCGGACCAGGGCGAGCAGACGGCCATCATCTGGGCCGGGGACGAGCCGGGGGAGTACCGCTACATCTCCTACCGCGAGGTCAAGCACAACGTGGCGCGGATCGCCAACGTCCTCCTCGCCCACGGGGTGAGGAAGGGCGACCGGGTCTGCATCTACCTGCCCATGGTGCCCGAGCTCGCCTACAGCATGCTCGCCTGCGCGCGGATCGGCGCCGTCCACTCCGTGGTCTTCGCCGGCTTCTCGGCCGAGTCGCTGCGGGACCGCATCCTGGACGCCGGCTGCAAGGTGGTCTTCACCGCCAACGAGGGGCTGCGCGGCGGCAAGCGCATCCCCCTGAAGGCGACCGTGGACCAGGCGATCGAGGGGCTGTCGGTGGTCGAGAAGGTCTTCGTGGTCCGCCGCACGGACAAGGAGGTGCCCATGCGGGCCGGGCGCGACCTGTGGCTGGAGGAGGAGACCAGGAGGCAGCGCTCGACCTGCCCGGTCGAGTGGATGGCCGCGGAGGACCCGCTCTTCATCCTCTACACCTCCGGCTCGACGGGCAAGCCCAAGGGCGTGCTCCACACGACGGGCGGGTACCTCGTCTACGCGGCCATGACCCACAAGTACGTCTTCGACTACCACCCGGGCGACATCTACTGCTGCGCCGCGGACATCGGCTGGGTCACGGGGCACAGCTACATCCTCTACGGCCCGCTCGCCAACGGGGCCACGACGGTGATGTTCGAGTCGATCCCCACCTACCCGGACGCCGGGCGGTACTGGCGGATGGTGGACGACCTCGGGATCAACATCTTCTACACGGCCCCCACGGCCATCCGGGCCATCGCCCGCGCGGGCGACGAGTGGGTGAAGAAGTACCGGCGCGACTCGCTGCGCATCCTGGGCTCGGTGGGCGAGCCGATCAATCCGGAGGTCTGGCTCTGGTACCACGACGTGGTGGGCGAGGGGCGGTGCGCCGTGGTGGACACCTGGTGGCAGACGGAGACGGGCGGCATCCTGATCACGCCGCTGCCGGGCGCCACTCCCTGCAAGCCGGGCTCGGCGACGCTGCCGTTCTTCGGCGTCCGGCCGGTGCTCGTGGACGAGCAGGGGCAGGAGCTGGAGGGCAACGACGTGTCGGGCAACCTCTGCCTGCGGGGCACCTGGCCGGGGCAGGCGCGGACGATCTACGGCGATCACCAGCGGTTCCGCGAGACCTACTTCTCCCAGTACCCCGGCCTCTACTTCACGGGCGACGGCTGCCGGCGCGACCAGGACGGCTACTACTGGATCACCGGCCGGGTGGACGACGTGCTGAACGTCTCAGGCCACCGGCTGGGCACGGCGGAGATCGAGAGCGCCCTGGTGGCCCACGACGCCGTGGCCGAGGCCGCGGTGGTGGGCTTCCCGCACGACATCAAGGGCACGGGCATCTACGCCTACGTGCACCCGACGCCCGACTACGAGAGCTGGGACCGCGAGGAGCTGGTGGGCATGCTCAAGGAGCAGGTGCGGCACGCCATCGGCGCCATCGCGACCCCGGACCGCATCCAGGTCGTCTCCGGCCTCCCCAAGACCCGCTCCGGGCAAGATCATGCGCCGCATCCTGCGCAAGATCGCGGCTGGCGAGTACGAGGAGCTGGGGGACATCACCACCCTGGCGGATCCCTCGGTGGTGGAGAAGCTGGTGGACGATCACCGCTCCCATCGCGTATAGAAAATGGGGTATTCCCATGCATCGCGGCATGGTATACACTCTTGGTCAGCGCTTCTTTGGAGGCCCCATCTCTCCGGTCTGGCAAACGTCCCCTGGCAGTGGGAGCACAGCCGTCCCCCTTTTCCAGTATCTCCTGAAATCTCCATGAGTCGCCCGGCCGCGATCTCTGGGATCCTGTTGCTGGTTTTCTTGCAACATGCGTTCCTGCCAGGGCCGGGAAAAGCCTTGGCCGTGGAGGGGTTCCACTACACGCGAGAGGTCCAGGTGCCGGCCTCGGGATGGGTGCGGGTTCCGCTCGACCTCGCTGCCCTCCAGCACCTGGCGCCTGGAGCCTCCGACCTCCACGTGCTCTCGCCGGCCGGAAACGAGATCCCGTTCCGGGTCGAGCCCGCCGCTCCCCGGAGCGAGCGCCGGCCCGTGGCGGTCTCCAGGCCCGAGCGGGTGGACGACGACGGCTGGGAGATCGTCCTGGACCTCGGGGCCAATCCCCTGCCCCATGAGCGGCTCTTCCTTCAGCCGGTCT
Source organism: uncultured Acidobacteriota bacterium (assembly GCA_963832495.1). Taxonomy (GTDB): domain Bacteria; phylum Acidobacteriota; class Thermoanaerobaculia; order Multivoradales; family UBA5704; genus DATARR01. The sequence goes on from CAWHUF010000011.1 coordinate 1,739,893, forward strand.
CCCCGCCGCTGCCCACGCCGGACCGGATCGACGGCAGCCCGGACCGCGCGGCGTGGCAGCCGCTCTCGCCCGTCGCGGGCATCCCCGGCGAGGCGGAGGGGGGTTCCGGATGGATCTCCTTCTCCTATCCCGTGACCGGGGACCGCTATCTCCGCTTCCACTGGCCGCGGCAGGCGCAGCCCCCCAGGATCGCGGCGGCCGAAGTGGAAGCGGTGACCGGCCCGACGCTGTCGGTGACCTCCCGCGACGCCGAATGCGACACGAGCCAGCCGGGCCGGGCCTTCTGCGATCTGGCCCTGCCGGCCGCCGGACTGATCGTGCGGCGCCTCACGGTGGAGATCGGGGGCGGGGGACGGACGGGCTACCGGCTGGAAGCTCCTCGTGATTCACGATGGCAGACCCTGGCCGAAGGGGTCTGGCAAAGGGGAGAGGGACTGGGGCGCCATCTGATCGCCGGCGGGCCGGAGCCCGTGGCGGACTCCACCCTCCGTCTGGAGCTCCACGGCCCGGCTCAGGACCCGCCGCGGCTCGCGAGCTGGGGCGTCGAGATCGACGTGCAGACGGTCCTTTTCCGGGCGGACGAACCGGGGGCGGTATGCCCTGGCCTACGGCGGCACCGCGCGGGCCGAGGCCCAGCGGGCTGAGCCCCCTCCTCCCGCTGACCTCGAGGCCGTCTGGCTGGAAGCCGGCACCGAGACCGAGCATTCGCCACCCCTGCTGCCGGTCGCGGCCACTGCTCCCGGCGTCCGTCTGGGGAGCCGCCGGCTCGCGGCTGCCTGGCGGGTGGTGGCTCCTTCGGCACAGCCGGGATTCCTGGTCCGCCTGGAGCTGCCGGACGTCGTCTATCGCGCCGCCCGGGCCGATCTGGGGAACCTGCGCCTGGTATCCGGAGAGCGGCAGATCCCCTTCTACCGCTGGTCACCGGCCGCGCCCGCGCTCGTGGCCCGGTCGTGGGACCTGGACCCCACGGGCAGCACCCGGCGGTCCCGCGAGAGCGAGCCTGGAGATCCGCCTGCCCGAGCCCGGCCTGCCGTTGACGGAGCTGGACCTCCTGGCCCCCGCCCGGCCCATGCGCCGTTCGGTCGGCGTGCGCTACCTGGAGCCCGCCGTGGAGCCCGCCATGGAGACCACTCCCCAGCGGGAGAACGGCAAGCGGCGGAACCGTCCGTCCGCCGTCCGCCAGATCTGGGAGTGCATGCCGCAGCCGCCGCTCCCCTGCCATGAGCGGTTGCCGCTCCCCGGCCACGCGCCGCAGGTCCTCGCCGTCCGCTTCCAGGACGGCGACAATCCCCCTCTGATCAGATCTGGAAGCCGCCGTCTGGCGGCGCCGGGACGTGCTCCTCTTCGTCTGGCCGGAAGGGGACGAGGCCGCCCCGGTCCGCCTGCTCGTGGGACCGGAGAGCCTGAGATCCCCCTCCTACGACCTGGCGGCCCTGGGCGAGACCCTGCTGAGCCACCCCTGGCAGCCCGCCGAGCTGAGCCTCGAAGGGGACGCCACGAGTGAGCCCCGCTGGGCGCGCTGGGTCATGCCGGTCACCCTGGTGATCGCGGGGATCTGCCTGATCCTCCTGCTGGGACGGATCCTGTCGGAGGCGTGATGACCCTGAACCGCGAGCTGTTCGCCAAGCGCGTGCCTGTCGTCGAAAGGCATCTTGCAAGGGTCGCGGAGCAACTCCCTCCCGATCCAGAGAGCCTGCTTCCCATGACGGACGCTTCGGACTCCGTCATCCTCCACCTCTGGCAAGCCACCCAGATCGTCTTCGATCTGGCGGCCCTGGCCTGCCTCCGATTCCGGCTGGGAACTCCGCAGAGCTATGGCGATATCTTTGTGCGATTGGCTGATGCCGGCGATCTGCAGACCGAAGTAGCGGCACGCCTGACCCAGACTGCGGATCTCCACCACGCCATTGCGCACGCGTACAACACGCTCGACATGGAGCGCGTATACCGGACCGCACGGGAAGGTCCAGCCGATCTGCGTGCCTTCCTGGCCGCCCTGCAGGAACGAACTCAGTAGGAAAACTGTGGAGGGGGGAGAATGGCTCCTCGGGAGGGACTCGAACCCCCAACATTTCGGTTAACAGCCGAACGCTCTACCATTGAGCTACCGAGGAACGTGGAAAGAAGCCTCCCGGGCTGACCCGGGAGGCGGAATTGTAGGCGGATCGCTTTTCCCTGTCAAAGGCGCTGTCAAACGCGCTAGGCAGAGTTGTCGAGGAACGGCTTGAGCTTCGTCGCCCGGCTGGGGTGACGCAGCTTGCGCAGCGCCTTGGACTCGATCTGGCGGATGCGCTCGCGGGTGACGTTGAACGACCGGCCCACCTCTTCCAGGGTGTGCTCGGAGCCGTCGCCCACGCCGAAGCGCATCTTGAGCACCAGCTCCTCCCGCGGCGTCAGGGTCTTGAGCACCTTGCGGGTCTGGTCCTTCAGGTTCGCGAAGATCACCGCGTCGATGGGCGACACGGCGTTCTTGTCCTCGATGAAGTCGCCGAGGTGCGAATCCTCCTCCTCGCCGATGGGCGTCTCGAGCGAGATGGGCTCCTGGGCGATCTTCATGATCTTGCGCACCTTGGAGGCCGGCAGGTCCATGCGCTCGCCGATCTCCTCCGCCGTGGGCTCGCGGCCCAGCTCCTGCACCAGCGAGCGGCTGGTGCGGGTCAGCTTGTTGATGGTCTCGATCATGTGGACCGGGATGCGGATGGTCCGCGCCTGGTCCGCGATGGCCCGGGTGATCGCCTGCCGGATCCACCACGTGGCATAGGTCGAGAACTTGTAGCCGCGCCGGTACTCGAACTTCTCCACCGCCTTCATGAGGCCGATGTTCCCCTCCTGGATCAGGTCGAGGAACTGGAGGCCGCGGTTGGTGTACTTCTTGGCGATGGAGACCACCAGCCGGAGGTTGGCCACGATCAGCTCCTCCTTGGCCCGCTCGCAGACGGCCTCGCCCTGGCGGATCTTGTTGATCGTGGCGGCGATCTCCGCGTGGGTGGTGCCGTAGCGCTCCTCCAGCTCGCGCAGGTTGCCGCGGTACTTCTCGATGCGGCGGCGGTGGAGGGCCTTGAGCTCGCTCGTTGGTCTCGCGCTTGAGCGCCGTCTGCGCCCGCTTGATGTCCTGCTCGAAGCGGGAGAACTGCCGGTCGATGTCCTTCAGGAAGTCGACCAGGCGGTTGCGGGTCTGGACGCTGAAGTCGATCGTGCGGATGTCCTTGGCGATCTTGGCCACCAGGCGGTCGATCTCGCGCTCGATCTCCAGGTACTTCTCGCCGTCGGGCTTGCAGCGCTTCTGGCGCTTGCGCAGCTCGCCGATCTCGCGGTCGTTGGCCGCGATCTGCTCGAAGATCTTGAGGTTGCCCTTGATGCGGTCCGCGGACTTGGGGTCGAGCGGCTCGTCCGGATCGGCATCGACCAGCTCGCGCAGGATGCGCTTGTCCTTGGTCGCCATCTCGTTCAGGCGCAGCAGCTCGCGCAGGACCACGGGGTTCTCGCACAGGGCCTCGTAGATCAGCCACTCGCCCTGCTCGATGCGCTGGGCGATCTCCACCTCGCCCTCGCGGTCGAGGAGGGGGACGGTGCCCATCTCGCGCAGGTACATGCGCACAGGGTCATTGGTCTTCTCATGGGTGGCGAGACCGAATTCCGTCGTCTCGTCTTCCTTCTTGTCGAACTCGCTCGGGCCGGACTCGAAGTCATCCCGGTTCTGGTAGCGCTCGGGCCGGTCGATGACGTCGACGCCCAGATCCGTGAACCGGAGATAGATCTCATCCAACTCGTCCGGGAGGCTTACCACCTCCTCGGGCAGCATCTCGTAAATCTCGTCGTAAAGAAGGTAGCCCTTTTCCTTGCCCAGCTCGATGAGCTGCTTGACCGAGCTGTACTTCTCTTCGACGGGTGTGAGGCTCGAAATCGTCAATGTGCTCTCCTCTAGCTCCGAATCGGGCTACTTAAGCCCTCCGGTCCCTGCCGGGGGTTACCCGATGAAAGCTGCGGCTTAAGCTATGCTTTTCCTCTGCGAGGCGGGTGAGACGCGTGTCATCCCCGATGCGCTCCGCCTCTTTGATCTCTTGCTGGAGCTCCTGGAGCCGCTGATAGCGCCAGCGATCCACCAACTTTTCTAGGGATTCGAGGAGTCCGGATCGTCCGGACACAAAATTCCCTTCTACCATAATCTTGGCGAACCGGGCAACTATTCCCGCCCCTTCCCCCAGACGGGAGGTTACCCGCTGAGGCCCTGGGGGGAGCCGGCTTCTGCATAGAGAGCGCAGAACGCCTCGTAAATATTCCTGCATTCGGTGTCGAAGAAGACTTCCGGGGGGGGCAGGGACTCCAGAGGCGGAATCCGGGCGGGATCTTCCTGCTGGAAAAGCTCCTGGAGCACCTTCTCCTCCTCGCTCCGGACGAGTTTCGGGGTCCCGCCCTCGACGATGGAAGGCGCTGAGGCCGGCTGCGGCGGGGAGGGGGCCGGCTCCTGGCGGCCTCCTCCCATGCGGCGGGCCAGCATCTCGACGGGAATCCCCAGCCGGGTGGCGGCGCCGCGGGCGTAGCCGAAGCGGAGGATGGCGTCGGGGATGGGCCTCAGGAGCTCGGAGACGGCGGTCGCGGTCTTGGCCTGGAGCTGCGGGTCCTTGAGGACGCCGGCGGGGATCAGCCGGTCGAGCTCAGCCATGACGGAGTCCTCGGACTTCTCGACCGCTTCCCGGACGGCCTCCTCCCCCCCTCCAGGCGCAAGGAGTCCGGGTCGTGCGTGCCGGGGAAACGCGCCCGGCGCACGCCCAGCCCTTCGCCGAGCAGCAACGGCAGGGCGCGCCGGAAGGCGTTCTCGCCAGCGTTGTCGCCGTCGTAGGCCACCACGATCTCCTCGGCGTAGCGGGAGAGGAGCTTGGCCTGCTCGGGGGTGAGGGCGGTGCCCATGCCGGCAACCGCGGTGTCGAGGCCGCAGGTGACGGTGCCGATGACGTCGAAGTAGCCCTCGCAGAGGATGGCCCGGCCGGTCTCGCGGATCTCGCGCTTCGCGAGGTGCAGGCCGTAGAGGAGCGTGCCCTTGTGGAAGCGGTCGGTCTCATTGGTGTTGATGTACTTGGCCTTGTCGTCCCCCAGGGTGCGCCCGCCGAAGCCTACGAGCCGGCCGGAGGCGTTGTGGATGGGGAACATCAGCCGGTGGCGGAAGCGGTCGTAGAGGTCGCCCCGCTGCTCGGAGCGGGCCACCAGCCCGGCGGCTTCGAGGTCCGCCTGGGGGATGCGGGGATGGAGGGCGCCGAGCAGGTTGCGGAAGCCGTCCGGGGCATAGCCCAGCCCGAAGCGCTCGATGAGATCCGGCGGGATGCGCCGCCGCTCCAGGTACTCCCAGGCGAAGGATGACTTCCTGAGCTGGTCCGTGAAGAACTCCGCCGCGGCCTGGAGGGCGCCTTCGATGTCCCGCTCGGGCCGGCCGCCCGCGAAGCGCGTTTCGGTCCGGCTGGGGAGCGGGATGCCGTAGCGCATGGCCAGGGCCTCGATGGCCGCCGGGAAGTCGTCGCCGGAGGTCAGCATGTGGAGCTTGATGGCGTCGCCGCCGGCTCCGCAGCCGAAGCAGTAGAAGAGCCCCTGGACGGGATCGACGCTGAAGGAGGGGGTCTTCTCCTTGTGGATGGGGCAGAGCCCCTGGTAGCGCCGGCCGGCCTTGCGCAGGCGGGTGTGGTCCGAGGCGATGGAGACGATGTCCACCGCGTCGCGCACGGCCTGCACGAGCTGGGGGGTGATGTTGACGTTGCTGAAAGCCATGGTTTCCGCGCCAGGCCTAGGCGCCGCGGAAGGTGACGACCGTGGCACCATTGCCGCCCTCGTTGGGAGCGCCCGAGCGGACCTCCGCGATCCCCCTGTGCCCTCTCAGGTGATCGCGGACGGCTTGGCGGAGACGGCCCGAGCCGTGGCCGTGCACGACCCTTACCTCCTTGCGCGAGGCCAGGAGGGCCTGGTCGATATAGGAATCGAGCTGCTCCAGGGCCGGCTCCACGCGCATGCCGATCAGGTTGATCTCGGGCGGCACGGCCAGGGTCTCGTCGATGTCGCCCCGGGTGGCCAGGGTCGAGGTGGGCCGGGCTTCTCGGAATGCAGAGCGTGGCGCGGGCGCCTTGTCTCTGGAAGGCCGGGCTGGAGCCAGCTCTTCCGGGCGGCACCGCACCCGCTTGCCGCGCACCAGTACCTCCGCCCGGCCGTCCTCCAGCTTCTCGAGCACGCCCTCCCAGCCGAGCCCCAGGTGGCGCACGGGCTCGCCCACCGCCAGCGGTCCCGAGGGTGCTCCGGCTCCGCCGCCTCCACGAAGGCGGGCGCCTCGGAGAAGAGCGTCTGGACGGCCTCGGCCGCCAAGCCCCGGCGGCGCCCCTCCTCGAAGCGCTCGCGCAGGCGTTCCTCTTCCCGGCGCAGGCGCTCGGAGGTCTGCCGGCGGAAGTCTTCCAGCTCCGTCCGCATCTTCTTTGCCGTGTTGCGCCGCTCCTCTTCCAGGGCGGCCCGCTCGTCGGCCAGCCGGCGGCGGAGCTTCTCGGCGTCGGCGTGCTCGACCTCCAGGCGGTCCCTCGTCTCGGCACAGCTCCTGGCGCACCCGCTCGACCTCGGCGATCAGGCGCCGCAGGTCGCGGTGCTCGGAGCCCAGGCGGGCCTCGGCGCGGTCCAGCCACTCCGCCGGCAGCCCCAGACGGCGGGCGAGCGCCAGGGCCTCGCTGCCTCCCGGCGGGCCGGGGACGAGCCGGAACGTCGGCCGCCCCGTCTCCGGGTCGAACTCCATGGCCGCGCAGGTGGCGCCGGGAAACTCCAGGGCCGCGGCCGCGAGCTGGGTGAGGTGGGTGGTGATCACCCCCAGGCTCCCCTTTTCGAGCAGCCCTTCGAGCAGGGCCACGGCCAGGGCCGCGCCCTCTTCGGGATCGGTGCCGGAGCCCAGCTCGTCGAGGAGGATCAGGCCGTCCGGCCCGGCCTCCTCCCAGGCTTCCTTGAGACGGAGCAGCCGGCCGCTGAACGTGGAGCGGTCGGCCAGCAGGTCCTGCTCGTCGCCCACAGTCGCCACCAGGCGCGTGAGGAACGGCACGCGGCTCCCCAGCCCCGCCGGCACCGGCAGGCCGCACTGGGCCATGAGGGACAGGATGCCGGCCGTCTTGAGCGAGACGGTCTTGCCGCCCGCGTTGGGGCCGGTGACCACCAGGATGCGCCGAGTGCCCGAAAGCTCGATGTCGAGCGGCACGATGTCCCCCGAATGCCCGGCCTGGCCCAGGGCCTCCTCGCGGATCTCGGCCAGGCAGGGATCGAGGAGGGGGTGGCGGGCCGAGAGGAGGCGGAGGTCGTGCCGGGCGCCGATCTCGGGCAGGCTCCCGCCGCAGCGGTCACCGAAGCGCGCGGCGGCCTGCAGGAGATCGAGATCGCCCAGGAAGCGCGCGTGCTCCCGCAGGTCGGGCAGCGCCGCCCGGGCGGCCTCGATCAGCTCCACCAGGATGCGGTGGCGCTCCGCCTCCTCGTCTTCCGCGGACTGCTGGAGTGTGTTGTTGGTCTCCACCACGTGGAGGGGCTCGAAGTAGAAGCTCCTGCCCGTGGCCGAGCGGCCATGGACGAGGCCGCTGGTGCGCCCCTTGGCGCCGGACTGGAGCATCAGGACCAGCCGGCCGCCGCGCATGGGGATGGTCTCTTCCGAGAGGTCGTCCTTGTGGCTGGAGACGAACTCGCCCAGGTCGCGGTAGATCTGGTCGCGGGTCGATCGGATCTGCTTGCGCAGGGCGGCGAGCCGTGGGCTCGCGTCCTCGCGCACCTCGCCCCGGCGGTCGAGCGTGCGCTCGATCTTCCGCAGCAGGGGAGCGAGGTCGGGCAGCGCGCGCGCCCTCGCCTCCAGGGCCGGGCAGGGAGGGACGGCCTCGCGGATGCGCGACACCGCGGTGCGGGTGGCCTTTCCGAGGTCCGCCAGCCGGACGAGGTCGATCCCTTCGAGCGGCGGCCGGCCGGTGGTCAGCCGGACCAGCAGATCGCCCAGGGGGACCTCGAAGCCCGGCACCAGGCCGCCCCCGCCCACGAGGCGCGAGGCCTCTTCGAAGAGAGTGCGCCGGAGGCGCAGCTCCCCTTCATCCTCGAACGGGCGCAGGGCCAGCACACGGTCACGCCCCAGGTCGCTCGCGGCGAAGCGCGAGACCACGGCCAGCAGGCTGGGGAATTCGAGCGCCTGCGCCGTCGCCTGGGAAAGGATGGGGGATGCGGAAGAGAACGGCTCGCTCACCGGTCTGAGTGTACTACCTGCCGCAGGGCCTATCGCAGGGACGGCCGCCGGTCCCGCGGCAGGCTGGCCACGTAGCGGCCCACCTCGCAGAGCACGTCCAGGGTGGCATACCCCGTTTCCACCAGGCGGCGGAAGTACAGGAGCGCCATCGCGACCCCCTGGCGGATGTCCCGGGTCTGGAGGATGGGGAGGAGGTTCTCCGTGAGCCGGTGGATCTCGGCCGAGCGGCCCTGCCGCGTGTAGAGGATGGCGAGGTCGAACAGGGTCTCCGCCGCCTCTCCGCCGAGCCCCTCGTCCACATAGCCCTGCCGGGCCTCCAGGAACGCGGCCTCGGCCGCCTCCTCGTCCCCGCGGGCGTCGGCGATCTTTCCCTCCAGGTGCCGCAGGCGGATGAGGTTCGCCCCGTCCCCCAGCTCCTCGTAGAGCGCCCGCGCCCGGCGGATGATTCCGGGAGCCTCCATGCGTCCGGCGTCCGCGAGGAGCAGGGCCAGGCGGTGGAGCCCGAAAGCCGCCAGGGCCGGATCTCCATCCTCTTCCAGCTGCAGCAGTGCGAGCCCCTCTTCGAGAAGACGGATGGCCTCCGCCGCCGCCTCCGGAGCGGGGGACCAGCCGCGGATCGTCCCCTGCTGGATCAGGACCCGCGCTTCGAGATGCCGCTCCCCCAGGGTGCGGTACAGGGAGAGGGTCCGGTCGAGCCGGAGCTGGGCCTCCCTGGACCGGCCCTGGGCGGCGAGCAACCGGGCCTTGAGCTCTTCGCAGCTCCGCTCCTTCCATGGGATCGGCCCCCTCCAGGATGGGCTCTTCGGCTTCGGCCAGCGCCGCCTCGGCGCGGCGCAGATCGCCTTCCAGCCGGCGGGCGTTGCCGAGCCAGGCCCAGGCCCGCCCGCGAAGGCCGCGGGCGAGCAGGGTCCCGTAGCGGCGCGCATCCAGGTGCCCGGCCAGGGCGACGGCCCACTCGGCCAGTATCACCGCGAGCACGGAATCTCCAGTGCGCCGGCTCTCACCGATCAGGAGCTCGCAGAGGGCGGGGGTCTGGAACCGCCGGCCGGCCTCGATCCGGGCCAGGCCGGCCGAGCGCGGCAGGCCGAGCAGCTCCGCGAGGCGCGCCGGCGCCTCCTTCTGGTCCGCCAGGAGCTCGCGCTCGCGCTGGAAGCCGCCGTTCACGAGACGCTCGAAGACCCCGCCATAGCTCGCCGGATGGAAGTCCCCGGGAAGGGCCGCCAGCCCCGCCTGCTCCCCTTGGCCCAGGCTCCAGAAGCGCCGTGTCACCTCGACGCACCGTGCACAGCCCGTGAGGAGGTGCCGGACGACGCGGCGGCGCTCCTCTCCCCCGGTCTCGTTCCGCATGAAGCGCTCCAGCAGCCCCGGATTGGGATGGTCTTCGCTGTCTTCAGACATTGGCTCGGCCTCCTCCTGGCCCTCGTTTGACCCGCTCCACGCTCTTTCCCCCGGTTGAATTACGTTCCGCGGGGCTTTTTCACGACACGCAAGTCGAGAATCGCGGGAGGGAATTACGGGACGATAATAAAGCACATGTTGCCGAAGAAAACAATACTTCCCGTTTTGAGACACGACCATCAGGAACAAAGGTATGCAGCTGCAGAATCTCTTTTTTCGGGCAAGTCATTGATCCACATAAGTTTGCGCTTGCCACAGGGCTCCGGAGAAGGTACATTTCCGCTCATGTCGATCTTCAACGGACTTGGAAGGGCCTTACGCTGGCTCCGCGACAGGCAGGGTAAACGGCAGTACCAGGTCGCCGATGCGGCCGGCATCACCAAGGCGATGCTTTCGGCGTACGAGACGGGCAAGCAGAAGCCGTCGCTCGATACGCTGGAGAAGATCCTGTCCGCGCTGGAGTGCGATCTCAACGACCTTCACAACTCGCTCCAGATCGTCAACGAACGGCCGGAAGCGATCCGCCGTGCCGGACGGGACTGGTTTCGGAGCGGCCCTGATGGAGCCCAGGAAGTCACCGACGCGAACGGGGTGACCCTCTATCGCGTCCTGGGAGTCAACCGCCAGCTCCCGCCGCAGGAGGAGCAGGCCCTGAGCGAGATGCTCGAGGGCTTCCACAAGATGGTGCGCTACCTCCACAGCCGGATTCCCCCGCCGCCACCCGGCGAGCCCCCGGCGGAACCCGGCGAAGAGCCGAGCTGAATACCGGCGGTCTCCCCCTTGCGGAGAGACCGCCGAGCCGTTCCCCCTCTTCGCTCTCCCCGGGGAGACCCGGGAAGCCTCCGCTTCTCCCCTTGTCTTCCCTTGTGAATTTCCTTGCGAAGCCTGCGCATGGTTCTTGCACGGAGCAACGGCAACCGCGGGAGAAGCCCGCGGGGAGAATTGAAAGACACGGGGGGGGGTGTACTCGTGAACGGCGAGCTCGAGAGGCGCATCGCCCGGTTGCGGCGCGGCGACCATCTCTGTCTGATCTATCACAGCGCGGCCGAGCAGACGGCGGCGCTCATACCCTTTATCAAGGCGGGGCTCGCGGCGGGCGAGCGCTGCCTGTTCGTCGGACATTCGACCAGCGCGCGGCGCCTGGAGCGGGCCCTGCACAGCGCGGGCGTGGACGTGGACGCCGAGTGCGACCGCGGTTCCCTGCTCTTCCTGACCCGGCGGGAGGACTGGCTCCCCCACGGCCGGTTCGATCCCGGGGCCATGATGGACCACCTGCGGCAGGCCGAGCAGCAGGCGCTCGATGACGGCTTCTCCGGCCTGCGGGCCACCTGGAACATGGGCTGGATCCTGGAGGGGACGCCCGGAGCCGACCGGCTGGTCGAGTACGAGGCCCATCTCAACCGGTTCCTCGCCGGCAGCCGCACCTCGGCCCTCTGCCGCTACTCGCGGGAGAAGCTCGCCGGCCAGCCTGATCCAGGACGCCCTGCACACCCATCCCCTGGCCGTGCTCGGCAACCAGATCTGCCCCAACACCTACTACGAGCCGCCCGATATGGTGCTCGGCGACCGTACGCCCGAGGAGCGGATCGACTGGATGATGGCCCAGATCCACCGCGCCCGCCTGAGCGAGCAGAAGCTGGAGGAGGTGAGCCTGCGGCTGTCCCAGAAGCGGGCCGCCCTGGAGCGGGCCGACCGGGCCAAGGAAGAATTGCTCTCCATGCTCGCCCACGAGCTGCGCAACCCCCTGGGCACCATCAGCAACGCGCTCCAGGTGCTGCGCATGAAGGGCGAGGGCGACGACACCTGGAAGCGGGCGATCGACGCCGCCGGGCGGCAGGTGCTCCACCAGGCCATGCTGATCGACGACCTGCTGGAGGCCTCCCGCGTCACCCGCGGCGAGGTGGAGCTCCAGTGCGAGGAGCTGGACCTCGCCCAGCTCGTGCGGGAGACCGTGGCGGGCTACCGCGGCACCCTGGAGGACTCCGGCCTCAGGCTCCGCCTGGACGTCGCGGACGAGCCGCTGCCCGTGCGGGGCGACCGGCTGCGCCTCTCCCAGGCGCTCTCGAACCTCCTCGACAACGCCACCAAGTTCACCGAACCCGGCGGCCACATCACCGTGCGGGCCAGCCGCGGGACCCACGGCCGGCGGGCCGAGATCGCCGTGCGCGACGACGGGGCCGGCATCGAGCCCGAGGAGCTGCCCTACGTCTTCGAGGTCTTCTCCCAGGGCGATCACAGCCTGGACCGCGCCCGGGGCGGCCTGGGCGTGGGCCTCGCCGTGGTGAAGGGCCTGATCGAGATGCACGGCGGCGAGGTGCGGGCGCGCAGCGAAGGCCCCGGCAAGGGCGCCGAGATCGCCTTCCTGCTCCCCCTGGAGCCCGCCGTTGCCCAGCAGCCGGCGGAGCCCGAGCTCCAGCCGACTGCTGTCACCGCCCTGGAGGCTGAGGCCGCCCACGGCGCGCGCAGGATCCTGGTGGTCGAGGACAACCCGGATGCGGCGGCCACCATGCGCGACTTCCTGGAGCTCTCCGGCCACGAGGTGGAGCTGGCCGCCTCCGGAGCGGACGGAGTCGAGGCCGCCCGCCAGTTCCATCCCGAGGTAGTGCTCTGCGACATCGGCCTGCCCGGCATGAGCGGCTTCGAGGTGGCGGCCGAGCTGCGGCGAGACCCCTCCACGCGCTCGGCCAAGCTGATCGCCGTCACCGGCTACGGCCGGGACGAGGACCGCCGCAAGTCCAAGGAGGCCGGCTTCGACATGCACCTGACCAAGCCCGTGGACCCGGTGCAGCTCCGCGACCTGCTCCAGGAGGTGCCGGACGGCACTCCGCACTAGGCCGGAAGGAAGGCGTACCGCAGCACGAAGAGCACGGCGAGCACGTACATCAGCCAGTGCACTTCCCGCCCCCGCCGGGCGGCGAGCTTGACCAGGGCGTAGACCACGATCCCCGCCGCCAGCCCGTGCGAGATGTTGAAGGTGAGCGGCATCAGGAGCGCCGTGAAGAAGGCCGGGGCCGCCTCCGTGGGGTCCGCCCAGTCGATCTCGGCCACGGCGCGCACCATCAGGATCCCCACCAGCACCAGGGCCGGAGCCGTGAGCGGCGTGAAGCCCGCGGCGTCGGGCCGGCTGATCATGGCCACCAGGGGGGTGAAGAAGAGGGAGAGGAGGAGGAGCCCGCCCGTCATCACGTTCGCCAGCCCCGTCCGCGCCCCTACCCCGACCCCCGAGCCGCTCTCGATGTAGGAGGTCACCGGCGACGTGCCGAGGAGCGCGCCGCCCACCATCCCCAGGGCGTCGGCCGTGAGCGCCCGCTCGATGCGCGGCAGCTCGCCGTCCTTCATGAAGCCGGCCTGGTGGGCGATGCCCATCAGCGTGCCCAGGGTGTCGAAGAGGGCGAAGAAGAGGAGCACCAGGATCAGCGGCAGGTACTGGAGCCTCAGGGCGCCCAGGAAGTCGATCTGGAATCCCGGCAGCGCCGCCAGGCTCGGGACGGAAACCAGCGAGGCCGGCGCCTGCGCCTCCCCTGTCAGGAGCCCCGCGGCGATGGTCACCACCAGCCCCCAGAAGATCGCCGTCCGCACACCGGTCGCCATCAGGACGAGTGAGACCGCGAGGCCGAAGAGCGTCAGCCGCGCCGCGGGCGAGGAGAGGTCGCCCATGGCCACCAGCGTGTTCTCGTCGCCCCGCACGATGCCGCCGTGCTGGAGGCCGATGAAGGCGATGAAGAGACCGATCCCCACGGCGCCCGCGAGCTTGAGCCCCTCGGGCACGGCCCGCACCAGCATCCGGCGCGCGCCCGTCACCGTCAGGAGGACGAAGAAGACCCCGGCCCAGAAGACCATCCCCAACGCCGTCTGCCAGGGCACGCCCGAGCCCACGCAGATGCCGTAGGCGAAGAAGGCGTTCATCCCCATGCCCGGCGCCAGGGCGATCGGGTAATTCGCCACGAACGCCATCAGCAGGGTGGCGAAGGCCGCGCTGAGAGCGGTGGCGAGGATCGCCCCCTGCTCCGGGATTCCCGCCGCCGTGAGGAAGACCGGGTTCACGGCCAGGATGTAGGCCATGGTGAGGAAGGTCGTCAGCCCGCCCAGGGCCTCCCGGCCCGGCGTGGAGCCGGCCTCGCGGACGTGGAAGATGCGTTCGAGCATCGCGTTGGGCACCGGATGCTATCTTAGCCGAGGAGGTGGCCATGACCTTCGACGAGCCCAAGCATCCTGAAACCGGAGATCCCGTCTACCTGTCCACCAAGACCATCCCCCCGGAAGACCGGCTGATCTTTGCTCTCGACGTGCCCACCGTGGAGGAGGCGAAACGCCTGGTGACCACGCTCCAGGAGGCGGTGCAGTTCTACAAAGTGGGCCTGGAGCTTTTCCTGGCCGGCGGCGCCTCCTTCGACCTGATCGACTGGCTCGTCGGGCAGGACAAGAAGGTCTTCCTCGACTTGAAGCTCTACGACATCCCCGAGACCGTGGCCCGCGCCGTCCGCCGCCTCCGGGAGCGGCCGGTCACCTTCCTCACGGTCCACGGCGACGGCGCCATCCTGGAAGCCGCCTGCCGGGAGAAGGGGGATCTGAAGATCCTCGGCGTCACCGTGCTCACCAGCCTGGACCAGGCGGGGCTCCGCGAGCTGGGCTTCCAGGGCGGCGTCGCGGACCTCGTGCTCTCCCGCGCCCGCCGCGCCCAGGAGGTGGGCTGCGACGGCGTGATCGCCTCCGGCCAGGAAGCCAGGAACCTGCGGGGCCATCTTGGAGACGACCTGCTGATCGTCACGCCCGGCATCCGTCCTTCCGAGAACCGCCCTGCGGACGACCAGAAGCGCGTCATGACGGTCGAGGGAGCCCTCCGGGGCGGCGCGGACTACCTCGTGGTCGGCCGGCCCATCCGCGACGCCGCCAATCCCTACGAGGCCGCCCTCCAGATTCAGGGCACGATCGAAGGGCTGTTCCTCTCCGGCTGACGCCTTCCCCAAGCGGCCAGGGCGGGCAGGAGCAGCAGCCCCGCCAGGGCTCCCAGGAGCGAGCGGTGCAGCGGCCGCCGGTCGATGTAGAGCCTTACCCGGTGCGTCCCGGCCGGCACCTCGACCCCGATCCGGTGGACGTTGGCCGTCAGCACCCGGGCGGGCCGGCCGTCCACCGTCGCCTTGAAGAGGAGGTTGGCGCGCTGGACCACCAGGAGGGAACCCCCGGGGCTCCGGGTCTCGATCTCCATCTCCTCGGGTTTTCTGCGAAGGAGGCGGACGGTGCCGCCGGTTGACCACAGGGGCTTGCCCGGCCCGGACAGGACGGCGTCCGTCCGCGGGTCGAGCTCCGGCGTGGCGAGGCGCCGGTAGGCGAAGGGCAGATTGCGCTCGCGGAAGACCCGGCGGGCCAGGAAGACCTCGGGAGCCCGGTCCGTGACCTCGTAGATATAGAGCGAGCCGCCGAAGCTGGGGACCGTGGTGAGGAGGCGGGCGTTCGGCGGCACCGGGTCCAGCGGATGGTTCATCAGCAGCCGGCTGACGCCCCAGGCCGCCAGCATGCGCAGGCGCTCCGGGTTTTTGGCCCGGCTGACCTGGACCTGAGCCAGGCGCGTCAGGAACGTGTCCAGCCCCTCGGGGGAGGTGTTGAGATCGTAGCGCCGCCCCCAGACAGGACCGCTGAACGGGTAGAGCTCGTAGAAGGAGCGGCGTTCGAGCCAGCGGGTGTGCTGCTCGGGGAACCGCCCCTTGCGGAGGTCCGAGGGACCGAAGAGGCGGTTGTAGTCCGGATTGACCACCAGGGCGTCCGCCGGCACGTGGGCGAGGGCCGGCGGGCGGACGAGATAGGGCGTCACGGCGTCCGTCGGATACAGGGGCCGCATCAGCCAGAGCTGCGCCGCCCCGTGGATGCCGACGAGGAGGGCGCCCCCGAGGGTCCCCGAGTGGAGGGAAACGCGGCGGGAGACCCGCAGGGCGATCCCGAGCGCGGCCAGGAGCACGAGCGAAAGCAAGGAGAGTCCGGCCCAGCGCAGGCGCTCGTTGGCGATGAAGGCGGCCGGGCGGGAAATGAACAGGTCGAGCCAGGCCTCCGCGGGTCCCGGAGCCAGCGTGAGGAAGCCCCAGAACACGGCGAAGGCCAGGGCCAGCAGCAGCAAAGCCCAGCGAAACACCCTGCGCGCGGTTCCCCCAGCCTGCAGCCGCTCGAACCCGATGGCGCAGAGCAGCGCCGCGCCCACCGCCACCGGCAGCCAGAACTTGACCGGATAGCGGAGCGACTTCAGAAGGGGCAGCGTGAAGAGCCACTGGGCCACGGGATTGAAGCGGCCCAGCGACAGGAAGACCCCGAAGGCGATCCCGCCCCAGGCCCACCACGCCGCCCGTGTCCGGGGCCTCCCGGAAGCCGCGATCAGCGCCAGCGCCAGGAGCCCGGGATAGAGGGACAGGTAATAGGGCGGCACCCCGGTGAAGAACTGGGGACCCCAGAAGGAGCCGTGGGCCAGCAGGTCCGGCCGGCCGAAGAAGAAGGGGATCAGCCATTCGGCGGCCTGCCGGGGATCGAAGCTCGAGATGGTCACGGTGTTGGCGCTGTAGCCCGCGTGCCCGCGCAGGGAGAGCGGCAAGATGCGCAGGAGCTCGACGATCTGCGGCAGGGCGATCAAAGTGCCGCAGGCGAAGGCCGCCGCAAGGAGCAGGAGCGTGCTCCGGGCCGATCCTTCGGGCCTCTCCCCCCAGACCATGACCATGGCGGCGCCGGCCAGCAGCAGGGCCAGCAGGCCCGTCTGCGGATCGCCGCCCAGGATCAGCAGCGTCCAGAGCAGGGCGATGATGGGGGGAGCGGTCCCATCAGGCCCCGCCGCCGCCGCACGAGGTCCATGCAGGCGGCCACCAGGGCGGGTGCCAGGGTCACCCCGGCGATCAGGTTGTAGAAGTTGAGGTGGGAGAGGAAGAACCCGGACGTGACCCAGCACGCCGCCCCCGCCCACGAGGCCTCGCGGCCCAGCCCCCAGCTCCGGCACATCCAATAGAAGGCGAACGGCGCCAGCAGCAGGTGGACCCAGAAGTGGGCGTTGAAGGCCCAGAAGGTCCGCCCCGTGAGATAGAGGAGGTTGGTGGGATAGAACGGCACCGCGTTCAGGTTGCCCGCGAGAGGCTGCCCCCCGGCCCGGTAGGGATCGATCAGGGGGAAGGTGCCGCTCCTCAGGGCCTCGGCCTGCGACCACTTCATGGGGAAGTGGGAGTTCAGCACGTCGCGCAGGATCAGCGTCTCCGTGCCCCGCACGAGCGGCAGCACGGCCACGAGGAGGAGCGCCAGCAGAGGCCCGGCGTAGAGGAGGGTGGTCCTCCAGGATCTGGACGAAGGTTCCTCGGATGCCTCAGACATTCCGGGCGGAAGAGTACCAATCCTCCTTCCCATAGAATAGGCCGGTGATTCGACCTCTCGTGCAGTCCCTGCGGCCCGCGCAGTGGGCCAAGAACCTTTTCGTCCTCGCACCCCTGGTCTTTGGTGACCGTCTGCTCGACGCGCAGGCCGCCGCCCGCGCCGGGCTCGCCGTGCTGGCCTTCTGCTGCGCGTCGAGCGCCGTCTACCTGATCAACGACCTGCGCGACCGGGAGGAGGACCGCAAGCACCCCCTGAAGCGCCTGCGCCCCCTCGCGGCCGGCACGCTCGGGGTGGCCACGGCCGTGGCCGCCATGGTCCTCCTCGCCGCCACGGCGGCCGGCCTCGCCGTCTGGCTGGGCTGGCCGTTCGCGCTCCTCCTCGGGACGTACCTCGCCCTCAACGTCCTCTACACCCTGTGGTTCAAGCACATGGTGATCCTGGACGTGATGTCCATCAGCCTCGGCTTCGTGCTGCGGGTGGAGGCGGGAGGCATGGCGGTGGGGGTGGACGTGTCGCGGTGGCTCTTCCTCTGCACCACCTTCCTCGCCCTGTTCCTGGCCTTCTCCAAGCGCCGGCACGAGATCACCCTCCTGGCCGGCGCGGCCTCGGGGCAGCGCCGGGTGCTCGACAACTACAGCCCGGCCTTCCTGGACCAGATGATCAACGTGGTGACCGCCTCCTCGGTGGTCTCCTACGCCCTCTACGCGGTGTCGCCGGAGACGCAGGAGAAGTTCGGCTCCCAGAACCTCGTCTACACGATCCCCCTGGTGCTCTACGGCATCTTCCGCTACCTCTACCTCCTGTACCAGCGTCCCGGGGAGCGCAACCCCACCGAGGCGATCCTGCGCGACCCGCCGTTCCTCATCAACATCCTGCTCTGGGGACTGGCCGTCCTGTGGATCGTGTATGGCCGGTGAAGCAGAGCTTGAAGTAGGATTCGCGCCCGTGACCGAACCCATCGCCCCCTCCGCCCATCCGCAGGCTCCGAGCGTGGCGGTCATCGTCCCGTGCCACAACGAGGAGCTCACCGTGGGCAAGGTGGTGGCCGACTTCCGCGCCGCCCTGCCCGAGGCCCGCATCGTGGTCATCGACAACGCCTCGCGCGACCGTACCGCCGAGGTGGCGCGGGCCGCGGGTGCGGAGGTGATCCGCGAGCCCCGGCCCGGCAAGGGGTTCGCGCTCCTCTCCGGCTTCCGCAAGGCGCGGGCCGACGGCGCCGTGTTCCTGGTGATGGTGGACGGCGACGACACCTACCCCGCCGAAGACTCGCTCAAGCTCCTCGAAGCCGCCGAGGCCGGGGCCGAGATGGTGATCGGCACCCGCCTCACCGACTATGAGGAAGGAGCCTTCCGGGCCGGCCACTCGTTCGGCAACTGGCTCTTCATCGCCCTGGTGCGGCTCCTCTTCGGCGTCAAGACCCGCGACCTGTTCTCCGGCTACCGGGTGATCACCCGCCGCTTCCTGGAGGCCACGCCGCTGATCGCCCAGGGTTTTGAAGTGGAGGCCGAGCTGTCCCTCCAGGCCGCCGTCCAGCGCTTCCCCGTGGCCGAGGTGCCCGTGCGCTACCGCGCCCGGCCCAAGGAGAACCCGAGCAAGCTCCACACGTACCGGGACGGCTACCGCATCCTGCTCGCCATCCTCACCTTCTTCCGCGACTACAAGCCGATGACCTGCTTCGGCCTGCTGGCGCTCTTCTTCCTGGCGCTGTCCCTTCTCGGGGGAGGCGTGGTCATCACCGAGTTCGTGCGCACGGGCCTGGTGCCGCGGCTCCCCCTGGCGGTGCTCTCGGCGGCCCTCTTCCTCCTCTCCGCCCTCTCCTTCGCCTGCGGGGTGCTGCTGTCCACGATCAACCGCCGATCGGCGGAGCTGGCGGCGCTTATTCCATGGAAATAGATTGAAGATTCTCCTTCTCTACGAGACCGTCTACCCGGACTTTGTCGGCGGAGTCGAGCACCGGAATCACGAGTTGGGGACGGCCCTGGTCCGGCGGGGCCACGAGGTGGTGCTCGCCGGCTTCCGCAAGCCCGAGCCGGGTGCGGCGCCCCAGGTCACGGTGCGGTCCCTGGGAACGCTGGGCACCCTCTACAACGCCTCGGGCCAGCGGAGCACCCGGCAGGCGATCCGCTTCGCGTGTACGGTGCCGCGGGTGGACGTGCGCGAGTTCGACATCGTCGAGACCGCGAACATGCCCTACATCCACATCTTCCCCCTGGCCCTGAAGTGCGCGCTCGCGGGCAAGCCCCTGCTCATCACCTGGTACGAGTACTGGGGGGATTACTGGAAGGGGTATGTGGGCCGCTGGAAGGCGCCCGTCTACAAGGCCATCGAGTGGCTGACGGGCCAGATCGGCACGGCCGTCACGGCCACCAGCCGGCTCACCCAGGAGCGGCTCGCGGGCAAGCGCCGGCGCGGCGGTGTCGAGCTGGTTCCGTGCGGCATCCACGTGGACGAAGTGCGACAGGCCGCGAGGGTCTCGGAGAACCATCATGGCGAGGGGCCGCCGCTCGTTTACGCCGGGCGCCTCCTGCGGGAGAAGCGGATCGACTTGCTGCTCCGGGCCGTGGCGTTCCTCGCCTCGCGCCAACTTCCCCGGCAATCGGGCGTGCTGCTGACCGTCTTCGGCGACGGTCCCTATAAGGAGACCCTGGTGCGCCTGGCGGCGGAGCTGGGGATCTCGGACCGGGTGGACTTCCGGGGCCACGCCGGCACCAACGTGGAGGTCTGGGAGAACCTGGGCAAGGCGCGCATCGCCGTCCAGCCCTCGGAGCGCGAGGGGTTCGGCCTGTTCCCCCTGGAAGCCATGGCCGCCGGCCTGCCCGTCGTCTACTGCGAGTCCCCCGAGAGCGCCGTGCCCGAGCTGGTCCGCCACGGCGTCGAAGGGCTGTGCGCGCCCGCCGATCCCGCGTCTCTATCCGAAGTCCTGGAGCGGCTGATGACCGATGAGGAGGAATGGTCCCGCCTCCGCCGCAACGCCATCGAGCGGGCGGCGGGGTACGACTGGGACGAGATCGCGCGCCAGCTCGAGGCTACGTGCGCGGGACTGGTCCGGTGATGCCGGGCTACTCCTCCGAACCCATGAACCCGTGGATGGTGCGCACATAGCCGTTCTCGGCGAGCTGCGCGCCCATCTCCTCATAGAGATCCGGCTCCTGGGGCGACCACGTCGCCAGCCCGTCCACGTAGCGGGTGTACATGGAGAAGGCCGCAGCGATCAATACGGTGTCGTGGAGGGCCTTGTCGTCGGCTCCCGCCTTGCGCGCCCGCGCCACGTCCGCGGCGGTCACCAGCCGTCCGTCCTCCCGCACCTTGCGGGCGATCTCCAGCAGCGCCTGGAGCTTCTCGCCCACGGGAGCCCGCGGCCCTTCCGCGAGGACCGTGTCGACGACCGCGCAGGCGTTCCCCAGCAGGTGCCGGGCCGTCGACGCGTGCAACTGCTCGCAGAAACGGCACCCGTTCCCCGCCGAGACGAACGCCGCGATCGTCTCCCGCTCCCCCGGGCTCAGCGACGAGGGGCCGCGCAGCAGCGCGTCGGCCAGGCCGTTCAGGTGCTTTTCGGTCTCCGGATAGGCGACCATCGGACCGAGGATGCCGGGCAAACCCTCGGGCAGGTAGATATGGGGCATCGTTTCCTCCGCGCGTAAAGAACCCCGTCAAGGGTACTCCGCACGTCGCGTTTTCTCAATGAAGAGAGAACGGTGAGAGTTGAACCCGCCGTTACAACAAACCTAGAGCTGCGCCACTGTATCGCGATAGAACCCGTCCAGGATCTCCCGGTGCCGGGCCTCCACGACCTTGCGCTTGACGCTCATCTTGGGCGTCAGCTCGCCGGTGGCCTGGGAGAGGTCGTGGTCCAGGATGTGGAAGGCCTTGATGCGCTCGTAGGAGGCGAGGGAGGCATTGACGTCGTCCAGGCCCTTCTGGATGAGCTGCCGGACCTCGGGACGGGAGGCGAGGCCGGCGTAGTCCTTGAAGTCGATCCCCTGCTCCTTCGCCCACTTGCCCACCGTCTCTTCGTTGATGGTGATCAGGGCCACGCAGAACGGCCGCCGGTCGCCCAGCATCACCACCTGGGAGACGTAGGGGCAGCTCACCTTGAATTGGTTCTCGATGTTCTGCGGGGCGATGTTCTTGCCGCCGGCCGTCACCAGGATGTCCTTCTTGCGGTCGGTGATGGTGAGGAAGCCGTCCCCGTCAAGCACCCCGATGTCCCCCGTGTGCAGCCAGCCCTCGTCCAGGGCTTCGGCGGTCGCCTCCGGGAGGTTGTAGTAGCCCCTCATGACGTTGCGCCCGCGGATCAGGATCTCGCCGTCCTCGGCGGTCTTGATTTCGACTCCCTTGAGCGGCAGGCCCACGGTGCCGAACTTGTAGTGATGGGGACGGTTGGAGGTGCCGCCGGCCGAGTTCTCGGTCAAGCCGTAGGCTTCCAGGATCAGGATGTCGCAGGCGTGGAAGAACTCGGAGATGGTGCGCGAGAGCGGGGCACCGCCCGAGATCAGGAAGCGCAGCCGGCCGCCCAGGCGCGCCTTGAGCTTGGAGTAGACGAGCTTGTCCGCCAGCCGGTGCTTGAAGGCCAGGAGACCCGAGGGGCTTCGCCCCTGCTGCCGCAGCTTCGAGACCTCGCGGCCGACCTCGATGGCCCACTGGAAGATCTTGTACTTGAGCGGGCTGCCTTCCCGTGCTCCGGTAATTACCCGGTTGTAGACCTTCTCGTAGACGCGGGGGACGCCCGACATCACCGTCGGACGCACGGCGGCCAGGTTCGGGACCAGGTCGTCAATGACGCCATCGACCGCGGTCGCGACTCCCGCGCGGATGAATGCCACTTCCAGCACCTTGGCGAAGGAGTGGGCCAGGGGAAGGAAGAGAAGCTGCTTGTCGTCGGCCTGGAGCACCCCGAGGTCGGTGATGGATTCGGCCTCGAACACCCAGTTGTCGTGGGTGAGCATGACCCCCTTGGGTCTGCCCGTGGTGCCGGAGGTGTAGATGAGCGTCGCGAGGTCCTCCGGTCCCGAAGAGGCCGCCGCCTGGTCGAAGGCACCGGGATGGGCCGCGTCCCACTCCGCTCCCAGGCGCTCGAGCTCGGCGAGGGTGATCGTCCAGCCGTCCGCGATCGTGGTGGCGCCGTTCATGAGGATCAGCTTCACGACGTTGCCGGCCTGGTCCTTGACCTCGCGGATCTTCGCCTCCTGGGCCGGGTTCTCCACGAAGCAGACGCGGGCCCCGGAGTCGGCCAGGATGTAGGCGCTCTCCTCGGCCGTATTCGAGGTATAGATGGTAGAGGTGGCGCCGCCGGCCGAGAGGATGCCGAGGTCGGCCAGGATCCACTCCGGGGTGCTGGTGGCGAGGATGGCACCGCGCTCGCCCTTCTGGAACCCCAGGCTCAGCAGGCCGCTGCCGATGGCCCGCACCCGCCGGCCCGCCTCGGCCCAGGTCATGGAGCGCCACTGCCCGTCATAGCGGCCGGACATGGCCTCGCCATTGGGCGTCTGGGCGACCCGGTGCTGGAACATGTGGACGACGGAACGGAAGGATTCAGTCTTTGGCTCAGTCAAGGGGCAGCTCCTTTCTCACTCCAATTCGAACAGCGGGTTCCCCATGTCCACCGCCTGACCGGGCTGGACGTGGATCTTCGTGACTGTGCCTTCGTGCTCGGCGCGGATCTCGTTCTCCATCTTCATGGCTTCGAGGACGAGGACGCCCTGGCCATTGGCGACCTCCTGGCCTTCCTGGACGAGGAGGGTGACGACGCGGCCCGGCATGTAGGCCTTGACGGTCTGCCGGCGCCGCCCGCCCGGCCCCCCGCGGGTCTGAGCCGCCAGGTGGGTGAGGGGATCGGCGACCTCGACCGGGCCGGAGCCGTGGACGGTGCTCACCCAGTACGTGCCCTCGCCCTGCCGGCGGACGGCGACCTCGTGCTGGGCGCCGTCGATGCGCAGGCTGTGCAGGCCGGCACGAGCGGCTTCGGCGTCGACATGGTAGGTGCGGTCGCCGATCGAGACCTCGTAGCTGTTCCCATTGGCCCCGTTGGGACGGACCTTGACCTGCTCCTCGCGCTCGCCGTGGCGGACGACCAGGTTCATGATCCACCCCGCAAGCTGCTGCGCCGGCCGGCCGCGCCCCAGCGCGAGCGGCGGGAGGCACCCGGCGTGACCGGTCCGGCGGCAGCCGTCCGGTTCGCGCGCTCGTGATGGGCGAGCGCGGCGGCGATCAGCGGCAGGTCTTCCAGGGTTTCCTCCGTTGGAGGATGGAGCTCGCCGGCTGCCAGCTTGCGGTCGAGCATGCCGATGTCCAGGTTGCCCGAGCGGAAGTCGGGATCGGCGAGCAGGGCCTGGAACAGGGGCGCCGTGGTGCGGATGCCCTCGATGCGCAGCTCGGACAGGGCGCGCTCCAGGCGGTTCAGGGCCTTCTCCCGGTCCGCGGCCCAGACGATGAGCTTGGCCACCATGGGGTCGTAGTGGATGGAGATCTCGGAGCCCTCGTAGACGCCGCTGTCCACCCGGACCCCCGGGCCGTCGGGCCAACGGAGGATCTCGATCTTTCCGGGGGAGGGAGCGAAGCGCTGGAACGGGTCCTCGGCGTAGAGGCGGACCTCGATAGCGTGCCCATGCGGCTCGATGTTGTCGAATTCCGGCCCCAGGGGCTCGCCCTCGGCCACCCGGACCTGCGCCTGGACGAGGTCGATGCCCGTGACCAGCTCGGTCACCGGGTGCTCCACCTGGAGGCGGGTGTTCATCTCCAGGAAGTAGAAGCTGCCGTCCCTGGCGAGCAGGAACTCGCAGGTGCCGGCGTTGCTGTAGCCCACCGCGGCGGCGGCCTTGACGGCGGCCTCGCCCATGCGGCGGCGTAGATCGGGGGAGACCACGGGCGACGGCGCTTCTTCCACGACCTTCTGGTGCCGCCGCTGGAGCGAGCACTCGCGCTCGCCCAGGGAGACCACCTTGCCGTAGAGGTCGCCCATCACCTGGATCTCCACGTGCCGGGGCTCCACGATGTACTTCTCCATGTATACGGAGTCGTCGCCGAAGCTCGCGGCGGCCTCGGAACGGGCGGCGCGGTAGGCGCTCGCCAGCTCGGCGGCCGAGGGGATCATCCGCATGCCCTTGCCGCCGCCACCGGCCGCGGCCTTGAGCATCAAGGGGTAGCCGATGGCCTCGGCGGCGGCCTGGGCGGATTCGAGGTCGGGCAGCGGGTCCTTGCCGCCCGGCACCACGGGCACGCCGGCCGCGATCATGAGGCGGCGGCTCTCGACCTTGGAGCCCATGGCGTCGATGGCCTCGGGCGAGGGGCCTATGAAGAGGACGCCGGCGTCCCGGCACTGCCGGGCGAAGCTGGCGCGCTCGGAGAGGAAGCCGTAGCCGGGGTGGATGGCGTCGGCGCCGATCTCCTTCGCCAGCTGGACGATGGCCTCGCCCCGCAGGTAGCTCTCGCGGGAGGGTGCCGGGCCGATGGGATAGGCCTCGTCGGCCAGCAGCACGGGCAGGCCCAGGCGGTCGGGCTCGGAGTAGAGGACGGCGGAGCGGATCCCCATCTCGCGCAGGCCGCGCAGGATGCGCACGGCGATCTCTCCGCGGTTGGCGATCAGGACTTTGCGGATGCGGCGTCTCGGGATCTCTTCCATCACAGGGGCCATGGCAGGGACGGGTATCTTAATCTACCGGACCTCTTCCGCCACCACCCCGGGGAGCGTCGTCACGAAGTCCGCCCCGAAGGCCTTGGAGGGCGTCCAGGCGCCGGGCGGGACCGTTCCCGCGAGCACCTTCTCGACGCAGGCCACGGAGGACTCCGCCGTGAAGCGGTAGCCCTCGGGGGTCTCGATCCTTGAAATCACCACCCGGCCCGCCCCGTTCCTGGCCTCGCCCCAGAGGTAGACGCGGGCCGTCTCCCGCTGCTGGGGCGTGGGGCCGGTGACCTTTTTCTCCACCCAGCGCTGGGCGAAGCGCTTGATGGGCTTCCAGCCGGCCAGGGGGAGGAAGGGGGCCAGCCGCTTCATGCGCCGGATGGCCTTGGGCGGAGTGCCGGAGTAGACGCGGATGTTGGGGATGCCGGTCGAGTGGTAGGCCGTGGAGACGTCGCCCCAGGGGATGGTCATGGCCCAGCGCTTGCCCGCGCGTCCCCCGAAATCGATCTCGCGGGCGTCCCAGGCGACCGGCACGGGCACGATCCGGCCGCCCATGCGCACGGCCCCGGCGTGGGGGAGGCTCTCGATCATGGTCTTGAGCGTCCCCCGGCTGGTGCTCCCGCCCTCGGTGTAGAAGGCGAGAGTGAGGTCGGTCGCGTCGGGCAGGGCGGCGGCGAGGCGGGCGGCCAGGCAGTCGGTGGGCACCACGTCGAAGCCCACGCCGGGGAGGAGGGCCACCCCGGCCTTGCGGGCGGCGTCTCCCTGGGCCAGGACCTTCTCGAACACCGCGATCTCGCCCGTGATGTCCAGATAGCTCGCGCCCGTGGCGAGGCAGGCCGCCACCATGGCCCGGCTCGTGTGGACGAACGGGCCGGCGCAGTGGAGCACGGCCTTGACGCCGTAGAGCTCGGCGGCTGTTGCCTGAGGGTCGTCGAGCGGGAAGGCGCGGCTTGAGAGGCCGAGCTCCTTCGCCAGCCGCCCCACGGCTTCGGCATTGCGGCCGGCGAGGATGGGGGAGAGCCCCTTGCGCACCGCCTCTCGCGCGATGAGCTCTCCGGTGTAGCCGTTGGCGCCGTAAATTATCCAGGTCATAAAGTTATCCAGGTCATAAAGCCATCCAGGTCATGCCCGCCCCTCCTCTTCCATTGCACGGTATCATCGCTTCGAGGAGGGCGCGACACCATGGATCCCGAACAGGACATCGAGGCGCTCAGCCGGGCCGCGCTGGAGCGGGCGAGGCAGGACGTCGAAACTTTCGGCTGGCACATCGTGATGGTCTCGGGCGGCGGCGATCCCGGGTTCCTCTTCACCATCGGCCTGTGGCAGACCTGGCGGCACCCGGAGATCCTGCTGTTCGCTCCCGGCGAGGACCCGCAGGGCATGGCGGGCCGCATCCAGGGCGCGGCCCAGCGGGTGAAGGCGGGCGAGACCTTCGAGCCCGAGGAGCTCTACGAGGACCTCTTCGGGGCCCACCCCGGAACGTTCCGCCCGGTGGCCGAGGGCTGGTACCCCTACTTCCTGGGCACGGCCATGGCCTTCTACGAAGGCTACGACTTCCCGGTCCTCCAGCTCTTCTGGCCGGACCAGGGCGGACACTTCCCCTGGCACCCCGACTTCACGCTGGCGCTCGCCCCCTTCCAACCCCTGCTCTACGAGACCACCACGAACCTCGCCAACCTCCCTCCCGACGTGGCCGCGGAGGTCGCCGAGTCGGACGAGCACCAGACCATCTCCCTCTCTTCGGAGGACCTCTTCCTCGACCTGGACGAGGAGACGGCCGACGGCCTGCTCGAAGACTGGCGCTGGCTCGTGGGGAGCGGCGAGGCCCAGGTCTTCCACGTCACCATCTTCGGGGACCTCTTCCTCCAGAAGGAGGACGGCCGCATCTACCGCCTGGACACGGGGCGGGCGCTCTTCGAAGAGGTCGCCGAGGACATGGACGGCTGGGCCCGGCAGGTCTCCGCCCACGGCCCCAAGTGGTTCCACCTGCCGGTCCTGATCCACCTCCGCACGCTGGGCATGGCCCTGGGAGAGGACCAGGTCTACAGCTGGCGGCACCCGATGTTCCTGGGCGGGGCCGAAGACGTGAACAACGTCGATCTGATCTCCGCCAAGGTGCACGTCAGCCACCTGGGGAAGCTGGCCGAATCCGTGAAGGACCTGCCGCCGGGCACCCAGATCAGCGGGATCAGCTTCGAGCCCGTTTGAGCCGGTCCGTGAGGCTCTCTCTGGCGGCGGCCACCTGCCGTAGCGCCTCCTCCGGGGTGGCGGCCAGCGCCGTCAGGTGTCCCATCTTCCGTCCCGGCCGGGCCGCGGCCTTGCCGTAGAGGTGGAGCTTGACCTCGGGGAAGCGGCAGGCGGCGGCCCAGTCGGGCTCGCCGTCCTCCCAGAGGTCGCCCAGCAGGTTCGCCATGGCCGCCGGGCGGAGCAGCTCGGTCGAGCCCAGGGCGAGGCCGCAGATGGCCCGGAGCTGCTGCTCGAACTGGCTGGTCACGCAGGCGTCGAAGGTCAGGTGGCCGGAGTTGTGGGGGCGGGGCGCGAGCTCGTTGACCAGCAGCCGGCCGTCCCGCGTCAGGAACATCTCCACGCAGAGCACGCCCACCACCTCGAGCCCCTCCAGGATGCCGCGGGCGATCTCGACCGCGTCCTTTTCCACTCGAGGCCGGAACGGCGGCCGGCGCGATCGAGACGTCCAGGATGTGGCGGCTGTGGCGGTTCTCGATCACCCCGAAGTGGGCGAACGAGCCGTCGAGCCCGCGGGCGGCCACCACCGAGACCTCGCGCTCGAAATCGACGAACGCCTCCAGAACGCACTCCTGGCCGCCCACGGCGGCCCAGGCCGCGGCCGCCTCCTCCGGCGCGGCGATCTTCACCTGCCCCTTGCCGTCGTAGCCCCAGCCGGCCGTCTTGAGCACCGCCGGGGTGCCGAGCCGGGCCAGGCCGTCTTCGAGGTCCGCCAGGGAGCGCACCGGCGCGAACGGCGCCACGGGGAAGCCGGCGCCGGCGAGGAATCCCTTCTCCCGCAGGCGGTTCTGGGTGGTGTGGAGGACCGAGCCCGCCGGCCGCACCGGCGCGTGCTCGGCGGCGGCCGCCGGTGGCCGCGGCCGAGACGTTCTCGAACTCGAAGGTGACCACGTCCACGCCGCGGGCGAACTCGCGGACCGCGTCCAGGTCGTCGTAGGCGGCCTGGACCTCCAGGTCGGCCACCTGGCCGGTGGGGGTGTCGTAGTCGGGCGAGAAGCGTGTGGACGCGGTAGCCCATCCGCCGGGCGGCGATGGCGAACATGCGGCCGAGCTGGCCGCTGCCCAGGACGCCGAGTGGACCCGGGAAGAATGGAGCCGGGGAGGATGACCGGGGTCAAGGCAGAGTCTCTTCTCGGACCCGGCGCGTCTGCTCCTCGACGAAGTCGCGGAGCTTCTCCCGCAGCTCCGGCCGGGTCGTGGCCAGGATGCGGACGGCCAGCAGGGCGGCGTTGGCGGCCCCGGCCTTGCCGATGGCGAGCGTCCCGACCGGCACGCCCGAGGGCATCTGGACGATGGAGAGCAGCGAGTCGAGGCCGTTCAGGGCCTGGCTCTGGACCGGGACGCCGAGGACGGGGAGCAGCGTCTGGGCGGCGACCATGCCCGGCAGGTGGGCGGCGCCGCCGGCGCCGGCGATGATCACCTCGACCCCGCGCCCCTCGGCGCTCTTGGCGAATTCGGCCATCCAGTCCGGCGTGCGGTGGGCGGAGACGACGTGGCATTCGTGGGGCACGCCGAACCGGGTGAGCATCTCGTCCGCGTGGCGGATGGTCTCCCAGTCGGACTTGCTCCCCATGATGACGCTCACCAGGGGGCGGTCCTCAGGGCTCATATGGAATTCCAGAAACGGGTGATGATGGGAGCGCGGAAGGGACGGGTCCAGGGTATAATCCCGCCGTCCATTGACCGCATTCGCGGGCGGAGCTTAGCACAGAGGGTGGCGGCATCTGGCCGTCATGGGCCTGTCACAGGAAGGTCGCAACATGCCCACGGAAGGCCTCCCTTCGTCGCATACAATCCGCCCGAAACTTGCGCACTTTAAAGGAGGGCTTCAATATGGTGCGTGTTCGTTCCACCCGCTCAAGGGCCTGGATCTGTGCCCTGTCCGTCCTGCTCGTCCTGTTCGGGCTGGCCGGCTCGGCGACCGCCCAGACCGACGTGACCACCAGCCGCATCTCCGGCACCGTGGAGGACGCCGCCGGGTCTCCTCTGCCGGGCGTCACCGTGACGGCGACCAACAAGGAGACCGGCCTCCAGCAGGTCGACGTCACGGATGAGAACGGC
This sequence comes from uncultured Acidobacteriota bacterium, assembly GCA_963832495.1. Lineage (GTDB taxonomy): Bacteria > Acidobacteriota > Thermoanaerobaculia > Multivoradales > UBA5704 > DATARR01. The sequence goes on from CAWHUF010000011.1 coordinate 1,768,773, forward strand.
TTCTACCGCCTCCTCAACCTGCCGACCGGCACGTACACGATCACGGCCGAGCTCGACGGCTTCGCCACGGCCACGGCCCCGAGAACGTCCGCCTGCTCCTCGGCTCGACGCCGACCGTGAACTTCAACCTGCAGAGCGCCACGGTGTCGGAGACCATCACCGTCACGGCCGACGAGCTGCCGGTCGTCGAGGTCACCAACACGACGGTCGGCACGACCATCCAGGAAGAGCAGATCGAGAACCTGCCGAGCGCCGGCCGCGACTTCAAGCAGCTCGTGCTGCTGACCCCCGAGAGCCGCCTCGACTCCGAGCGCGGCAACCTGTCGCTCTCCGGCGAGCGCGGCATCAACACCAACATCACCGTCGACGGCGTGGACTACAACAACGCCTTCTTCGGCGGCGCCGTGGGCGGCGCCGAGGGCCGCGCCCCGCTCTCCATCTCCCAGGAGTCGATCAAGGAGTTCTCCGTCGTCACCAACGGCGCCTCGGTCGAGTACGGCCGCTCGGGCGGCGGCTTCGTCAACATCATCACCAAGAGCGGCACCAACAACCTGCACGGCTCGGTCTTCTACTTCAACCAGCCGCAGAGCCTGATCTCCGACTTCCCCACCGTGGGCGCGACCCCGGGCCGCGAGCCCAACGACCAGGAGAAGACGCAGTTCGGCGGCTCGCTCGGCGGCTCGATCATCCGGGACAGGCTCTTCTACTTCGTCTCCTACGACAACCAGGACCAGAGCGAGACGGTGCCGATCCTCGCGTCCAACCTCCCGCGGACGTCTTCGCCCGTTACCCCTCGCTCGCCTCGCCCGACGAGTACGTGCAGACGCGGGACGGCTACGTGGCCTTCGGCCGCCTCGACTTCCAGGTGAACCCCGCGCACCGCTTCATGTTGCGCGCCAACGTCACCGACTACGAAGGGCATCAACGGCACCTCGAACGCGCCGACCCGGACCGAGAGCTTCAACGGCGTCGAGGGGCTGGACACCAAGGCCTACGTCGGCTCCTGGTCCGGCCAGTTCGGCGCCAACTTCCTGAACGACCTCAACCTGAACTACATCGACGAAGACACGCCGCGCGAGGACAAGGGTCTCAACCTGCCCGAGATCCAGGTGGGCGGCTCCCGCTACGGCGAGGTGGCCTTCCTGCCCATCCAGACCACCAACGAGCGCAAGGCGTTCGCCGACACCGTCACCTACCTGCACGACCGGCACGTGTTCAAGGGCGGCGTCGAGTACAACGAGACCAGCGTCGACCAGGTCTTCCGCGGCAACTGGCGCGGCGTCTTCATCTTCGCCAACAACGCCGACCTCCTCGCCGGCCGCTGGCGCGAGTACCGCCAGTTCGGCGGCCTGGGCGGCCTCACCTCGATCGAGGGCGGCGCCGCGAGCTTCGAGCCAGAAGGAGACGGCGCTCTTCCTGCAGGACCAGTGGTTCATCCGTCCGAACCTGACCCTGAGCGCGGGCGTCCGCTTCGAGACCCTGGACAACCCCGATGAGCCGATCCTCAATCCCGACGCTCCCGGCCCGAACGGCTCGCTTCAAGCTGAACGGCGAGATCCCGGACTCCGAGAACCAGATCTCTCCCCGCCTGGGCCTCTCCTGGGCGCCGGACGACAAGACGGCCGTCCGCTTCTCGCTCGGCCGCTACTGGAGCCGCACCCCGGCCCTGCTGTGGGCGCAGCTCTTCACCTCGAACGGCGTCCAGGCGGCACAGCTCACCATCACCTGCCCGCAGTCCGGCGGCGTCTGCACCGGACCGCCGACGAACCCGCTGGCCCCGGGCTGGGGTACCGCCTGGGTCCCGGAGGGCGTCGAGCGGATCGACTTCAACCGCGTCGGTGGCGCGAGCGCTCCTCCCGGCGTCTTCACCGTCGATCCGGACTTCGAGAACCCCTACACCGACCGCGATCACCCTGGGCGCCGAGCGCGAGATCATGCCGCGGATCGCTCTGGGCCTCGACTTCACCTACGCCGAGGGCAACCAGCTCCAGCGCCTGACCGACATCAACCGTGTCCTCGACGGCACCGTGGCGCCGGAGAACGGCCTGCCGCGCTACAGCCTGACCACCCGGAATTTCACAGCCTACAACCGCATCATCACGGACGTCTCCGACGCCGAGTCCGAGTACAAGGCGGCGACGCTCACCCTGCAGCGCCGCTACGCCAACAACTTCAGCCTCTACGGCGCGGTCACCTGGTCGGAGGACCGGGACCACGACTCCAACGAGCGGAACTTCGCCGGCATCCAGGCGGAGGACTTCAACAACCTCGACAACAACTGGGGTCCTTCGACCCGCGACCAGGAGTGGAAGGTCGTGCTCAACGGCGTGTGGGACACGCCGCTGTGGGGCATCGGCCTCTCCGGCGCCTTCCGCTACGCCACGGGCTCGCCGTTCACCCCGACCATCAACGCCGACGTCAACCGGCGACGTCAACGCCGGCACCGACCGGCCGACCGTCAACGGCGTCCACTTCGGCCGCAACAGCGAGCGCCAGCCGGACTTCTACACCTTCGACCTGCGGCTCTCCAAGGGCTTCGGCATCGGCCCCGGCGACCTGACGCTGTTCGCCGAGTGCTTCAACTGCACCAACGAGAAGAACACCGGCATCAGCACCAACAACCAGATCTTCGGCCCCGGCCCGGCTCCGCGCACCACCTTCGGCGTCGAGGACCAGTTCGTGGGCATCCCGCGCACGTTCCAGCTCGGCGTGCGGTTCGACTTCTAAGAAGACTGATTCTCAGCTCCGGCTGTGAAGAAGGGAGGCGGAAACGCCTCCCTTTTTTGTTTGGTAGCAGCCAGATCCGCGCCGGAAACCCGGAGGTGGTGGAGTGGTGCTTCTTACCAGATGAACACGAGGTCAAGGTACTGACCTTTGCGTACTGATGCGCCTTGCCGCGCCATTTCGTTACATCGTGGAGTGAAAACATGAACGGCGGGCTTCTTCAGGAGGCTCTCGGGGACCGGCGAGACCCCCGAAGCCGCCTGTTTCTCCATAAGCGTTGCCGGTGAGAGGTAAAGCGAGCCCTGAAGCCGGTTCGTTCGCTCCGGCGAGCCGTTTGTTCCGTCCGGCGAGAGACCCGTTCCGGTCTGCGGGTAGGCTTTTGACACCGGCGAGCCACCTGTTCCAGCCGGCGAGCGGTCCGTTCCAGCCGGCGGGCCAGGTTTTGAGCCGGTCAGGCCGTTCGTTCCGGCCGTCAGGCGACCCGTTCCGGTCCGCGGCCCGCTCGTTCCGGCCGGCGAACGAGCTTTAGGGTCCGGCGAGTTACCCGTTCCGGCGGGCGAATGAGCTGTAAGGTCCGGCGAGCCGCTCGTTCCGGCCGGAAGGCGGATTTGTAAACGGAATGAGTCAGGCCGGCAGGGATGCAAGCTTCTCCTCGTGGCACTCTGGAGTGGGTGGCTCGCCCGTGGCCGCGGTGGCCGCCGTGCGCAGCCACCGCGAAGGAGACCTTGCCATGACATCTCTGCGCCGTGTTGCTGCCTGCCTGATCCTCGCCATCCTGCTCGCTCCCGGGCTCGTCCAGGCCCGCCCCCTCGTCTCCATGGAGCCCGAGACGACGGTGGAGCGCGGCTTTTTCAGCTTGCTCTGGGACGTTCTGATCGCCCCTTGGCTCAAGAACGGGGCCGAGTTGGATCCCAGTGGTGCTCCCAAGAACGGAATTGAGCCTCGATCCCAACGGAGCCCCTAGGACCGGGACGGCTCCGGCAGGCAACTCGGACACCAACGACAACGGGGCCGAGCTCGATCCTAACGGGCGGACCTAGCCTCGCGCCGCCCTTCCAGGCCGGAGGTCCGCGGCTCCGGCCTGCTTCTGATCTTCAGGCGTCACTTGTTCGCGATTTCGGGTACTACCTATGGTAAGGTTCTATGCAATAGACACTTCCTGGAGGAGATCTTTCGGATGGCAGACATCGAAGACTCGCATCTCGACGAGGAGATGCTGGCCCGCCTGTTGTCGGAATCCAATGAGGACTGGCTCCGGTTGCTGCTTCACGAGCTTACCCTGTGCGGGTCCTGCCACGACACAGGGGGCTACATCCTGGAGCTCTACCGTTCCGGAGCCTTGAAGATCCCCTTCGGCATTGGTGACCTGGCCCTGGCCAGATCCCGTATGGAAGCTCCCGGACTATGGAGGGAGTTGGATAGCCTTCCCATTGAGGAGGTCCGCCGCCGGATTCAGACCGATTCCCGGCTCGCGAGTTGGGGACTCTGTGAGCTGCTCTGTCACGAGAGCAAGAAGCGGGCTGCGGACCATGCGCCCCGCGCCATGGAGTTGGTGGAGATGGCGGTGCTCATCGCTGACCTCCTGGACGAGACCGGACCGATCGAAGACCGCTGGGTTTACCAGCTTCGTGCCTATGCGTGGGCACACCTCGGCAATGCCCGCAGGGTCTTCGGAAATCTCCGAGGTGCCGACGAGGCGTTCTCCATGGCGACCCCATGGCTTCAGGCAGGTGAGGCCGTGGGAGACGCTCTGGGCTACAGCCCGGTGATCAAGGAGCTTGAGGCTTCATTGCGCATAGCCCAGCGCCGATTCCCGGAGGCCTTGAAGCTGCTGGATGAGGTCATCGAGATCTACACCGAGGGGGACCCGGAGTTTCGAAACTCTCATCTCGCGGGCCGAGCGATGGTCCAGAAGGCCTTGGCCGTGGGCCAGATGGGAGCGCCAGAGTCTGCTATCCGACTTCTGAGGGAGGCTCGGGAATGGGTGGACCCGGCCAACGATCCCCGCCTGCTCCTCTGCCTCGACCACAACCTGCTCTCCTTTCTCGCCGTAGCGGGGCGGTTTCGTGAGGCCGAGCTTGCTCTCCCCGAGGTCGAGAGCGCATGCCGCCGGATCGGCAACGCGCTCGACCTCGTGCGGTTGCGCTGGGTAGAAGGGCGGATCGCCTTGGGATTGGAGCAGCGGCAACGGGCATGGGATGCCTTCAAAGAGGTGCGCCGGGAATTCACGGCGATGGAGATGGGCTATGACTCAGCCCTGGTCTCCCTGGAGCTTTCGGCGTTGTCCCTCGAAGAGGGGAGGACCGCTGAGGTGAAGGATCTGTCCCGCGAGATGGTGGCGGTCTTCCGGGCTCAGGGCGTGCCTCGCGAAGCGCTCGCCGCTTTATTGATTTTCCGCCGGGCTGCCGTCAAGGAGAGGGCGACGGCGGAGCTGGCGCGGGAGGTCGCAGAGTTTCTGAACAAGGTGCGGCACGAGCCGGGATTGCGGTTCGAGCGGCGGGGGATCTCTTGAAATGAAAGCCAGGAACAGACCTCAGCCTACGAGCGCCTAAATATTCACGGACGAACAGCTCCGGGAGGTTTTTCGAAGGTTGTCCTGAGTATGAATCCGACGCCACTTCTGGCGTAGCTCATCCCGAACTGCTGAGTCGGTTTTCGGCTGTGGTCCCTTCGGCGGGCAATATAAAGGATTCTCAGATGAGAATCTTAAAAAGCTTTTATAGGTGGTTGTAAAAACACTCCCGGCCTCCTTGCAGGCAGGCCGAGTGCTATAATTCAGACTTATCAAGGAGCATCCATTGTGAATCGCCGATCTCAGCGTGCGACGCCTCGCTTGAGCGGGCGTCCGGCGGTGCGGACCGCGTGATAGGGCCGCGCCGCACCAAAGGCCGCCGTGAAAACGGCGCACCCGCGAGGTGCGGCGGGTCCAGGCTCCTGTCCTTCGCATGGCGCTCCCTTCCATTCGTCCTGTTCATTCTCCTCCTGTTCCTCTCCTGGCGGCGCTGGTTCCTGCCGTTCCAGGACAGCGGGCGCGATCTTCTGACGGCCGACCTCGTCGCCAGCGGACGGACGCTCTACCGCGACGTCAGCTATCCCTACGGCCCTGTGCCCGCGTATCTCGACGCGGTGGTGTTTCGTCTCTTCGGACGCGACCTCGACATCCTCGTCGCCCTGCGTCTCGTTTTCGCGCTCCTCGGGGTCGAGGCGCTCTACCGGATTACGCGCCGGGTCTGCGGCAACGAGGCGGTGGCGGGCGGTGCCGTGGCGCTCGCGGTGGCCGCGTGTTGCTTCCGGGCAGGAGGAAACTGGCTCTTCCCTTACTCGGCGGCGGCGCTGGAGGGGACGGTGGGCGTCTGGTGGGCGCTGGCGCTGGCGCTCTCTTCTTCCGGCTGGGCCGCCTCGCTCCTCGCGGGTATCGTGGCGGGGTTTGGCTGGAGGAACGAAGCTGGAGATTCTCCCCGCCGCGCTCCTCGCGATCGGGCCGGCTCTCTTCCTGCGCCGCCCCCGGCGCAAGGCGGCAGCCGGCCTGGCACTCGCCGCCACGCTGGGCATCGCGGCCTTCGCCGTGCCCGTGTTCCTCTTCGGCATGGAGACGATGGAGCGGCAGGGATTCCTCGTCGCCTTGTCGCTGCCGGAGAGTTGGAAGGAGCTGTACCGCGAGCAGGTCTTCTTCCAAGGGACCTCGCCCCGTGCGTTCTTCGCCGGCGGCTTCGTCAAAGTATGGGGGCCGTCCCTTCTGCTCTTCGGCGCGCTCACCGCGGCCTGCCGCGCACGAATTCCCCCGGCATGGCGGGCGGCCGGACTGACGCTGCTCTTCCTCTGTGCCGCCCGTCTCTTCATTCCGCGCGAGGAACTGGCCGTCCTCATGCCGGGAGTGGCCGCGATCCTGGCGATCGAGATTGCTACCGCGATCAAGCGCCGCCGGATCCCCCGGGCGCGACGTCTCGCCGCGGCCTGCGTGGTGCTCGTGGCGCTCGTGGCCGTGGCGCGCCAGCCGTTCTTCCTGCGGAACGGGGTTTACGGCGCCTTTTCCGCGCCGCTCGCGGTCGCGGCAAGCCTCGGCTGGCTCGGACGGCGCACCACCAGGTCACACCAAGCCTTCGCGCTCTTCCTCGTGGCGCTCTCCGGCTTCCATGTGAACGACCGCCTTCAGGAGTGGCGCTCGTATGCGGCCGAGCGGTTCGAGGCGCCAGGCCTGCGCGTGGTGCTCCCGGCCGCAGAGGCGCGGTTCCTGAAGGCCGCGGTCGCGGCGCTCGATAGGACCACTCCGGAAGGCTCGTACGTAACGTGTTTCCCTGAAGCGGGGTTCGTCCTCTTCGCCGCAGGGCGGCGGTCCCCCTTTGTCGAGACGGACTTCTATCCTGGCAGCCAGGACGCCGCCGCAGAGGAAGCGATGATCCGCCGCCTGCACGAGGCGCCGGTCGCAGCCCTCCTCGTCACCAACCGCCATTTCGGCGAGTACGGCCCTCGCGGATATCGAACCGGGGTCCTCGACCGCTTCTTTGCCGTGGTCGACCGCGACTATCGGGAGGCAGAGGTGTTGGGCGAGGAGAGCGCGGTCGGCGCACCTGGCGCGCACGCGACCCAGGGGACGCTCTACCTGCCTTGTCCACGCCGTCCAAGCGGGCGGGCGTGCAGCTCTATGTGGGGGCGGCGCTGGCCTTGACGCTCAGAACGGATAGCGCCGGGTGCCCTCTCCAGGTCACGAACGGCGCAAAAGGAAATCCAGCGCTCTTTGGAGCTCCTGCTCGCGGGCTACGTGGATGATCCGGCCGATCTCCAGACGGTCGCCTCGCTCACGGTATAGGACTCGATAGTGGCCTCGGTGGATCCAGCAGCGGATCTCGGAACACGCGGCAATCGCCGGGCCGGAGCTCGGGTGAGAGGCGAGTTGCTCGAAGGCTTCTCGGAGGCCGCTGAGGTAGCGGCGAGCCTGGTCCTCACCGAACCTCTCGGCAGTGTACTGGCGAATCTCTTCGAGGTCAGCGGCGGCTTGGGGGCTGAGGGCAGGACGCCGACTCACCCGCCCTGGCCCTTTGGCGGCAGGGCAAGGCTCTGGGGGTCGTGCAGGGACTTACGTTCGCCGTCCATCAGAGCCTGCCACTCCTGGTCGGTGAGCTCGCTGAACTCACCTCGGTCGAAGGGACCGAAGATCTGATCGTAGGCCTCTTGCGAGAGGCGCTCGCGGTCTCGGGCCTCGACGATGGATAGGCGGCGATACTCCTCGACGGACAGGACGACCGCCACGGGCTGGCCCGCGTCTTCCAGCACCACAGGTCCTGCCTCCGTGCGCTCGACGGTCTCGGCCAACCGGGCCTGAGCATCCTTGAGCGAGATGGTCGTCATTGGCTCACCTTAGCGCATCCCCCACCCATCGGCAAGCGTCCCGGACGCTCACAGATCTTGAAGAAGGGGTTTTGAGAGGAAGGTTCAGATTGGCTGGGAGGCAGGGATTCGAACCCCGATTCTGCGGGTCAGAGCCGCATGTCCTACCGTTGAACGACCTCCCAGCAGGACAGGGACGGTAGGGTAGCGAAAACCGTCGCCCGCCGTCAACCCTGATGGGGCGCGCTGCCCTGCCGCAGGAAGGCGATGAAGTCGCCGAGGCGCCCGAGCGTCCGGTCCCGGCCCATGCAGCTCGATCAAGTCGAACAGAGGCGGGCCTCCGGTGGCCCCGGAAAGGGCCATGCGCGTGGGATGGATGAGGACGCCCGCCTTGATCCCCCGCTCTTCGGAGAGCGCGCGCAGAGCGGCCTCCAGGGCGTCCTTGTCGAAGGACGCGATTCCGGCGTAACGGTCCCGCAGGGCCTCCAGGAGCTCCGGCACGGCGGGGTCCTTGAGGAACTTGGCGGAGGCGCCGGCGTCGTAGACGACCTCGCCCTTGAAATAGGGGAGGATCTGCTCCAGGAGCTCCTTCAGGGTGCGGGAGCGGGTGCGGTGGAGGTTCACGGCGGCTTCAAGGCGGGCCGCATCGGCATCCGCAAGCCCCGCCTGGGAGAGGAAGGGCTCCAGGTGGGGGAGCAGGGCGTGGTAGTCCAGGGCCGCGAGGTACTGGGAGTTCATCCACCAGAGCTTCTCGCGGTCGAAGACGGCGGCCGAAGCGTTCAAGCGGTCGACGGTGAAGGCCTGGATCATCTCGTCGCGGGAGAGGATCTCGCGGTCATCCCCCGGGTTCCAGCCGAGCAGGGCCAGGAAGTTGTAGAGCGCCTGGGGCAGGATGCCCTCGTTGCGGAACTCCTCGACGGAGGTGGCGCCGTAGCGCTTGGAGAGGCGCTTTTTGTCCGGCCCCAGGATCAGCGGCAGGTGGCCGAAGGTGGGCACGGTGCCGCCCAGCGCCCGGAAGAGGGGGATGTGCTTGGGCGTGTTCGACAGGTGGTCCTCGCCCCGGAGGACGTGGGTGATCTCCATGTCGATATCGTCCACCACCACGGACATGTGGTACGTGGGGTTGCCGTCGGAGCGCAGGAGGATGAAGTCGTCCAGCGCGTCGGGCGGGAAGACCATGTCGCCGCGCACGAGGTCGGTGAAGGTGATGTTCTCGTCCGGCATCTTGAAGCGCACGGCGAAGGGTTTGCCGGCGGCCAGGCGCTCCTGGATCTCTTCCTGGGAGAGTCGCAGGCAGGTGCGGGGGTAGCGGAAGGCGACGCCCCGCTTCTGGGCCTCCTCGCGCTGGGCGTCGAGCTCCTCGGGGGTGCAGAAGCAGCGGTAGGCCCTGCCGGCGGCGAGCAGCTCCTCGGCACGCTCGTGGTGGCGGGCCAGGCGCTCGCTCTGGAGGAACGGCCCCTCGTCCCAAACGACGCCGGCCCACTGCAGGGCGGACTGGATCTGGCGGGTCATGGCCTCGTCGGAGCGCTCCTTGTCGGTATCTTCGATGCGCAGGACGAAGGCGCCGCCGGCGCTCTGCCGCAGCAGGTCGTTGTAGATGGCGGTACGGGCGCCGCCCAGGTGCAGAAACCCCGTGGGCGAGGGGGCGAAACGGACCCGGACGGGTCCCTGGATGTCGGTCATCGCTCTGGCTCCGAAATTGCTCCGAAACTGGCCGCCGGTTGGCGGGTTTGAGAAGCGGGAACGGTATCACAGGCCCGGGAAGGTCCCCCCGCCGATTCATGTTAAAGTCCCCCGCCGGCCGGGGTGTGTCCTCCTGGCGTTTCCGAACCCGACCGCAGAGCACTGAAAACCAAGCCCCTCGGGGCTGCTGAGAGGAGCATTCGCACCAAGATGGCCACTGCCCCGCTTTCCCGCCGCTGGTCTCCCGCCGATTCGATCGACCTCTACAACATCCGGGGTTGGGGGAACAACTTCTTCTCGGTCAGCGAGGCCGGGCACATGCTCGTCCACCCGGGCGGCCCCGGCACGCAGAGCATCGACCTCAAGGAGCTGGTCGACGAGGTGCGGGAGCGCGGCATCACGCCGCCGCTCCTGATCCGCTTCTCCGAGATCATCAAGGCCCGGGTCGTTCAGCTCAACGAGGCTTTCCGCCACGCCATCTCCGAATACGGCTACCAGGGGGCCTACCGCGGGGTCTATCCGATCAAGGTCAACCAGGACCGCTACCTCGTGGAGCGGCTGGTGGAGTACGGGCGGCCGTACCACTACGGCCTTGAGGCAGGCTCCAAGCCCGAGCTGCTGGCCGTGATGGCGATGCTCGAGGACGAGGAGGCGCTGATCATCTGCAACGGCTACAAGGACGAGGAGTACATCGAGACGGCCCTCCTCGCCTCAAGCTCGGCCGCCACGTCGTGCTGGTGGTCGAGAAGCCCTCGGAGCTGCCGCTGATCCAGCGGATCTCCGCCAAGATGGGGGTGCGTCCACGCATCGGCATCCGCTCGCGGCTGTCGGCCAAGGGGCGCGGGCCACTGGGAGGCTTCGGGCGGCGACCGCTCGAAGTTCGGCCTGTCGGGGCGCGACCTGCTGGACGCCGTGGCCTTCCTGCGCGAGCACGACATGCTCGACACGTTCGAGCTGGTCCACTTCCATCTCGGCAGCCAGATCTCCTCGATCCGCTCGGTCAAGGACGGCCTGCGCGAGGCGGCCCAGGTCTACGTCAACCTGGCGCAGATGGGCGCGCCGCTCGGCTACCTGGACGTGGGCGGCGGCCTGGGGGTGGACTACGACGGCTCGCAGACGAACTTCACGTCGTCGCTCAACTACACCCTCCAGGAGTACGCCAACGACATCGTCTACGGCATCATGGAGGTGTGCGACGCCAAGGGCGTGCCGCACCCGCACGATCGTCTCCGAGTCGGGCCGGGCCACGGTGGCCCACCACGCGGTGCTGATCATCGACGTGCTGGGCGTCTCCGAGTTCGAGGTCGGCAAGCTGCCCAGGAAGGCTCCGGCGGACGCCGAGCCCTCGCTCAAGAACCTTTTCGAGACCTACCGCGAGGTGTCGCGGAAGAACCTGCTCGAGTCCTACCACGACGCGATCTCCGCCCGCGACGAGTGCCAGACGCTGTTCAACCTGGGGCACCTGTCGCTCGAGAACCGCGGCCTGGCCGAGGACCTGTTCTGGGCCACCTGCCAGAAGATCCTGCGCATCTCGCGCACGCTGCAGGAGGTGCCGGAGGAGCTGGAAGGGCTGGAGCGGCAGCTCGCGGACACCTACTTCTGCAACTTCTCCGTGTTCCAGTCGCTGCCCGACTCCTGGGCCATCGACCAGCTCTTCCCGATGGTGCCCATCCACCGCCTGAACGAGGAGCCGGGCAGCCGCGCCGTGCTGGCCGACATCACCTGCGACTCGGACGGCAAGATCGACCACTTCATCGACCGGCGCGACGTCAAGGACGTGCTGGAGCTGCACGACTACCACCACGGCCAGCCCTACTACCTGGGCGTCTTCCTGGTGGGGGCATACCAGGAGATCCTGGGCGACCTGCACAACCTCTTCGGCGACACGAACACGGTGCACGTCTCGCTCGATCCGGAGGACGACTACAAGATCGACGGCGTGGTCAGCGGCGACACGGTGACCGACGTGCTGCGCTACGTGCGCTACAACCGGGACGACCTGGTGGCCCGGGTGCGGCGGGCGACCGAAGCTCGCCCTGCGCGCCAAGCGGATGACGTTCGAGGAGTCGCAAGCACCTCCTGCGCCGCTACGAGGAAGGGCTGTCGGGATACACTTACCTGGAGCAGGACTGAACCTTAGAGGAGGGATTTCCCATGAAGACCCTGGCTCCCGTCGTGGATCCTCTGATCGACCGGCTGTGTGAAGCGGTGCGTCTGCGCGACGTCGCCGCCATCACGGAGCAGATCAAGGGGGATCTGGAGTCGTTCATCCCCGCCGAGGGGTTGCTGCTGCCGGACCATTTCCGCCAGCCGAAGCCGGGCTCCTATGCCCGCCGCCTCCTCTATCGCGACGACGAGCTGGGCTTCACGGCCCTGATCATGACCTGGGGACCCGGGCAGCGCACGGCGCTCCACGACCACGCGGGCATCTGGTGCGTCGAGGGCGTGGTGGAGGGGCAGATGGAGGTGACGCGCTACGAGATGACGGAGGAGCTGCCGGACGGCCGATGTCGCTTCGAAGACCGCGGCGCCATGCGCGCCACGGCCGGCTCGGCCGGAGCGCTGATCCCGCCTTTCGAGCACCACGTCCTCGCCAACGCCCTTCCCGACCGTCCCTCTCTCACTCTCCACGTCTACGGCGGTGAGATGGACCACTGCAACGTCTTCGAGCCTCTGGGCGACGGCCTCTACAAGCCGTGCCAGAAGTCGCTCTCCTACGACGACTAGACGTGGGCGCGTTCGGCAAGAATCCGGGAGGCAGGGCGGCCACGTGGGCCGCCTCTGCGAATCCCTACTCTTCCTCGAACCAGGCGCGCCAGGGGTTCTCGCCCTGCCGGCGCAGCACGCGCATCTTCATGCGGTTCGTCCGGCTCCAGCGCAACAACTGGGTGCCCCACTGCTGCTCCATGGCCCAGCCTGCAACAGCTCCGATCAACAAAGTACCGACGAAAGTAACCATCGCTTCCTACCTCGTAAAAAAGAAAATCGCCTTCAGGAACCTGCCCACCCGTCTGGGTCGACTACCCCAGGGGTGCAGTGCAAGTCCTACCGATACCCCTTTGGCTATTTTGTAGAACTAAGTCTAACCTCCATCTCCGGGTCCCGTCAACCACTTCAACTCCTCTTCTACGCAAACGAACCGGGTTTCGTTTTCCCCTCGCGTTTTCTGACAAGCGGCACGGTGATTGCGTGCCTTCCGGGCGCTCGTGGTCTCTTCAGGAAGGTTGTGACATGACGACGACAGATGCCATTCCGTTTTCGAATCTCCGGCGCACGTTGCGCCGTACCTTCGGCTTCCGCGCCCTCCGGGAAGGGCAGGAGGAGGTCATCCGCTCGATCCTGGCCGGCCAGGACACCCTGGCCATCATGCCCACGGGCGCCGGCAAGTCGCTCTGCTACCAGCTCCCGGGCGCGGAGCTGCCCGGCACCACGGTGATCGTCTCCCCCCTGATCTCCCTGATGAAGGATCAGGTGGACAAGCTGCGCGAGCTGGGCATCAACGCCGCCCAGGTCAACAGCACGCTCACCGCCAGCGAGGAGAACGAGGTGCTGGAGGAGATCGCCAAGGAGCAGCGGGAGTTCGTCTTCGTCACTCCGGAACGGGTGACCCAGCCGGAGTTCCTGGAGACGCTCAGGACCAACAGGATCGACGTCTTCGTGATCGACGAGGCGCACTGCATCTCGCAGTGGGGGCACGACTTCCGGCCGTCCTACCTGCACCTGCGTGAGGTCGTCGAGGCGCTCGGCAACCCCCCGGTGCTGGCCCTGACCGCCACGGCGACCCCCGAGGTGATCGACGACATCCGCCGGCAGCTCGGCCGCGAGGAGATGGAAGTGGTGGACATCGGCGTCTACCGCGAGAACCTCCGCTTCGAGGTGATCCCCGCGCCGCGGGAGGAGGCGAAGCGGAACACCCTGGCCCGCCTTCTCGGCGAGATGGAAGGGACGGGCATCGTCTACGTCTCCACCATCAAGGACTGCGAGGCGGTCACCGAGTACCTGGAGAGCCTGGGCATCGACGCCATCCGCTACCACGGCCGGCTCGGAGCGCGCGAGCGCAAGCGCAACCAGGACCGCTTCATGGCCGGGGACCTCAAGGTGATCGTGGCCACCAACGCCTTCGGCATGGGGATCGACAAGCCGGACATCCGCTTCGTCATCCACTACAACCTGCCGGGGTCGCTCGAGTCCTACTACCAGGAGGCGGGCCGCGCGGGCCGCGACGGCGAGCCGGCCCGCTGCATCCTCTTCTACCAGGCGGAAGACAAGCAACACCCAGATCTTCTTCCTGAACGGGCGCTACCCGAAGCAGGAGCACTTCGTCGCCGTCTACAAAGCCCTGGAGAAGCTCGGGGCCGACCGCCGGGACGTGCTGGCCAGCGAGGTCCACAAGCGGGCCTCGGGCGTGGCCCAGGCCAAGGCGAAGGTGGTGCTCGCCATGATGAAGGACCTGGAGATGGTGGCCGAGCCCGAGCCCGGCCTCTACCGCCTTCTGCGGGGAGGCCTCACACCCGAGGAGCTCGACGAGATGGCCACCCGCTACGAGCAGCGGGCCGAGACCGACCGCGACAAGCTGCGGCGGATGGTCCTCTACGCTCAGACGGCCCTCTGCCGCTGGAAGGCCATCCTCGACTACTTCGGCGAGGATCTCGGGAGTGGCCGTGACCACTGCGGCCACTGCGACAACTGCTCGCACCCCATCCGGGAGCTGGCCGCCCCGCCACCGGCCGAGATCCCGGTGCGGCCCCCGCACGGCAATTCCGAGGTGCTGCCCCTGCCTCCCCTGTTTGGTGACCGCGATCCAGCGACCCTGCGGCCCGGCGACGAGGTGACCCTGCCGATCTTCGGCACGGGCCGAGGTCGTGGCCAACGACCGCAACCTCGTCGTCGAGCTTCTCCGGCGGGGAGGTGCGGGAGTTCCGCCGATAGTGGCGGGCAGATAGTGGCGGCAGATCAGCGCCGCTTCTTCGGCGCCGCCTTCTCCGCCGCCCGGGCCGTCTCCGCCACGTAGGGCTCGTGCAGGTGGACCGGCTTGCCTTCTTCTTCGTCATCCGCAGGTTGAGCATCTCGACGAACACCGAGAAGCCCATGGCGAAGTAGACGTAGCCCTTGGGGATGTGGTGGTCCAGGCCCTCGGCAATCAGCGACATGCCGATCAGCAGAAGGAAGGAGAGGGCCAGCATCTTGACCGTGGGGTGAGCCGACACGAAGTCGCAGACGGGGCTGGCCGCGAACATCATCACCGCCACGGCGATCACCACGGCCGCGATCATCACAGGGAGCTGGTTGGCCATGCCCACGGCGGTGATGACCGAGTCGAGCGAGAAGACGATGTCGAGCAGCAGGATCTGGATGATGACCGAGTTGAAGGAAGCGGCCACACGGGCGCTGGCGTGCCCTTCCTCACCCTCCAGCCGCTCGTGGATCTCGCGGGTCGCCTTGACGAGCAGGAACAGGCCGCCGACCAGGAGGATCAGGTCGCGGCCGGAGATCTCCTGGCCGAGGACCGTGAACAGCGGCGCCGTCAGCTTCACCATCCAGGCCAGCGAGGCGAGAAGGCCGATGCGCAGGAACATGGCGAGCGCCAGGCCGACCTGCCGGGCCTTGCCCTGCTGGTCCGGAGGCAGCTTGCCGGCGAGGATGGAGATGAAGATCACGTTGTCGATGCCGAGGACGATCTCGAGCACCGTCAGGGTGAGAGCGCGATCCAGGTCTCGGGGTTGGTCAGCCATTCCATCGGTATTTCCTCCCTTTGCCTCTCCAGGCGGGGCGGATTCTAGCGCAGGAGCCTTTAAGGCCCCATGCGAACCTTGAGATAATGTTCAGGCCATGAGCGATACGACGACCCGCGGGATCCGGGTCCAGGTCCAGAGCTTCTACGACGAGGAGCGCAGCTCTCCCCAGGAGAGCTACTACTTCTTCGCCTACCGGGTCCGCATCTCGAACGTCGGCGGTGAGACCGCCCAGCTCCTCAGCCGCGAGTGGATCATCACCGACGGCAACGGCGACGCTCAGCGGGTCCAGGGGCCGGGCGTCGTCGGCGAGCAGCCCGTGCTCGCTCCGGGCGAGGAGTTCGAGTACACGAGCTTCTGCCCGCTGCCGACCCCGGTCGGTGCCATGCACGGCTCCTACCTCATGGCCCTGCAGAACGGCGAGAGGTTCGAGGTGGAGATCGCTCCGTTCTCGCTGGCCGTGCCGCACGCCGTGAACTGACAGAGCCCCCACCCAAGACCCCTCATCCCTGTCCCTTCTCCCATCGCCCTCCCCCCGGACCGGGAGAAGGGAACGCTCCAGAACCGGTGTTGCCCGTAGGGTGCGCTGTGCGCACCAGAAACGCCGGTCATGGTGCGCACAGCGTACCCTACAAGCTCTACCGTCTCAGCAAGGTCCCCTTCTCCCGGTTGGGGGGAGGGCGATGGGAGAAGGGACAGGGATGAGGGGTCGGGAGGGCGAAGCCCTACCGCTTCATCTTCTTGAGCTGGGCCTTCTGCTCGGGCGTCAGCACATCGGGCATGGGGCCGCCGAAGTGGCTCCAGGAGTTGAGCGCGATGGCCTGGGCCTCGGTCAGGTCGAGCTCCAGCAGCTCGGGATGGACCACCCGCAGCGAGTGCTTCGGCTCCTCGGTGTAGCGCACCTGGCCGGAGCGGACCTCGACGTCGTCCTCGGGCAGGTGCCGGCCCGCCTGGGCCGCGGCCTCGCGGTCGGGAGCCAGCAGGGCATAGAACGAATTCCGCCGCTTGAGCGCCTGGGCGAGGCGGCCCACGTCCGTCCGTGCCGGGTCGTACTCCACCTCGACGACCTCGTTGCCGGCCAGGCTGCCGATGCGGGTGCGCACGACCCCGGGGACCTGGCCCACGGTGGCCTCGCCGGTCCAGTAGCAGTACATGGAGAAGACCGCCGTTTCAGTCTTCGCTGGCTGGGCGTAGGTCACGGCGTGGCCTCCCAGGAGGACGGTGGCGAGCAGGAGGGCGGTGTTTCGTAGCGTGCTCATCAGAAAAGCGTACGGGAGAGATCGCCCTTCCGGATCTCCCAGGGGGGGTGGTCTCTTTCTTGCTGACTCCGTGCTGTTTGAGGTCCCAGACAGCGGCGTGTGGTAGCGTACGGACCCAAATTCCAGGAGGCCCTGGCATGGCAATTTCTGAAGTCCCTCGCCCAGAGTTCCCCGACGTCGTCGGGGCGGTTCCCGAGGAGCCGCGCGCCGCGGCCTTCCGGCCGTTCATCCCGGCCGAGGTGCGGCTGCGGGAGCTCACCCCCGTCCCGCTGATCGTCGGCACGCTCCTCGGGATCATCTTCGGCGCCTCATCGCTCTACCTGGTCCTCAAGGTCGGGTTGACGGTGAGCGCTTCGATCCCCGTGGCGGTCATCTCGCTGACCATCTTCCGCATCCTGGGCAAGCTGGGTCTCCGGGGGGCGACGATCCTCGAGAACAACATCGTGCAGACGGCCGGGTCGGCCGGTGAATCGATCGCCTTCGGCGTGGGCGTCACCATGCCGGCGATCATGATCCTGGGCTTCGATCTGGAGATCACGCGGGTCATGCTGGTGGCCGTGCTCGGCGGCCTGCTGGGCATCCTGATGATGATCCCGCTGCGCCGGGCGCTCATCGTCCAGCAGCACGGGATCCTCAAGTACCCCGAGGGCACGGCCTGCGCCGAGGTGCTCAAGGCCGGCGCCACGCCCGAAGAGCGGGCCATCGCCGCTCGTGCCGCCACGGCGGCCGGGGATGCGCCCGCGGCCGAGGAGGCCTCCCAATCCGGCGCCAAGACGATTTTCACCGGCTTCGGCATCGGCTTCGCCTACCAGGTGGCGATGATGGTCTTCAAGGCCTGGAAGGACGTGCCGGAGAAAGTCTTCGGGGCGCCGTTCCAGGCCGGCTCGGTGGCCGCCGAGATCTCGCCGGCGCTGCTCGGCGTCGGCTACATCATCGGCCCGCGCATCGCCTCGATCATGTGCGCCGGCGGCGTGCTCGCCTACCTGGTGCTGATCCCGGCCATCACGTTCTTCGGCGAGGGCTCGACCGGCCATCATCCCGCCCGGCACGGTCCCATCTCCGAGATGGGCCCGGACGACATCCGCGGCGCCTACGTGCTCTACATCGGCGCCGGCGCCGTGGCCGCGGGCGGCATCATCAGCCTGTTCCGCTCCCTGCCCACGATCTGGCACGGCCTCAAGGGCGGCCTCGCCGACTTCCGGGGCCGCCAGGGCGACGCGTCCGGCGCCGCGAGGCCTCGCACGGACCAGGACCTCTCCATGAAGTTCGTGGTCGGCGGCATCGTCGCCCTCATCGCGCTCATCATGCTGATGCCCCAGCTCCACCTGCAGTGGAACCTCCTGGGTGCCATCCTGATCGTGGTCTTCGGCTTCCTCTTCGTCACCGTGTCCTCGCGCCTCACGGGTGAGATCGGCTCGTCGTCGAACCCGATCTCGGGCATGACGGTGGCGACCCTGCTGCTCACCTGCCTGATCTTCCTGGCGCTCGGCTGGACCGGACCGAGCTACTACGTGACGGCCCTCTCGATCGGCGCCATCGTCTGCATCGCGGCGTCGAACGGCGGCACGACCTCGCAGGACCTGAAGACCGGCTTCCTCGTCGGCGCCACGCCGAAGTACCAGCAGATGGCGATCCTGGTCGGCGCTCTCGCTTCGGCCCTGGTGCTCGGGCCCATCCTGCTCCAGCTGAACGACGCCTCCACCGTCTACGTGCCGGTCGCCGACCGGGCCACGGGCCAGATCACCGCCCAGGGCTACGCGCCGAACCTGCGGGTCGACCCCGCGACGCTGGCTACCCTGAGGACGGAGACGCTCCAGGGTCCGCAGGCGCAGGGCGATCCCGGCACCTACCGGGTCTGGCAGAAGACGGACGAGACGGGCGGCCCGGCCGGCCGGTACCTGGTCAACGAGGCCGGCGTACCCGTCTACCTGGTCGA
Source organism: uncultured Acidobacteriota bacterium (assembly GCA_963832495.1). Classification (GTDB taxonomy): domain Bacteria; phylum Acidobacteriota; class Thermoanaerobaculia; order Multivoradales; family UBA5704; genus DATARR01. Next base: position 1,787,432 of record CAWHUF010000011.1, read on the forward strand.
TCCGGGCATCAACGGCATCCACCGCAAGCGGCCTGACGGCTCCGATGTCACCAAGTTCGACGCGCCCAAGGCCACGCTGATGTCCTACATCATCAAGGGCATCCTCAACCAGCAGCTCCCCTGGGGGCTGGTCCTGCTGGGGGTGATGATCGCCGTGGTGCTGGAGATGTCGGGCATCCCGTCGCTGGCCTTCGCCGTGGGCGTGTACCTGCCGCTGTCTTCCTCCAGCCCGATCCTGATCGGCGGGCTGGTGCGCTGGCTGGTGGACCGCCACCTGCGCAAGAAGCTCGCGCACAGGAACCTCACCGAGGAAGAGCTGGTGGCCGAAGGAGACAAGAGCCCCGGCGTGCTGATGGCCTCCGGCTACATCGCGGGCGGCGCCATCGCCGGCATCCTGGTCGCCTTCTCGGCGGGTGTTCTGGGCGATTTCGACCGGTCGATGACGGAGACCATGCGGGCGAGCAACCCGTTCTTCAACGGGGCCAGCGCGGACGTCCTCGCCCTGATCCCCTTCGGGTTGCTGGTGGTGCTGCTCTACATGACGGGCCGGGAGATGATCCTGGCCGGCCGCAGGGCGCGGTGAGGTCCGCGGCGGCGGCGTTTCTTTTCCTGATGGGGGTGGCCGCACTCGGGGCCACCCCTCCCTGGGCCTCTGAAAAACCCGTTCCCCAGCCGGAGATCTACGCTCCGGGGGAGATCTCGACCGGCGAGCCGGAGACCCATCCCACCCGGCCGGGGAGAGGGGAAAAGAGACCAAAAACCTGTCTTAGTCTTTCTCCCTCCTCTCCCCGGAAGGGTGGGTGGAGGGCTGGGAGAGGAGGGCCGGGGAGGTGAGGGCTCACCCCACCTGCCGGTACCGGTTCACGCGGGGCAGCGAGCCCATCAGGTTCTTGATCCTTCCCCGGAGGCTCAGGAAGTGCGGCGTCCTGGCATGGGCGTCGAGCGCGGCTTCCGACTCCCACTCCTCGATGAAGACGAACTCCGTATAGTGGGCACCCTTGAGCGAGCGAACCAGGTCGTAGCGGATACAGCCCGGCTCCTGCCGGGTCGGCTCGATCATCTCCAGCAGAGCGCGCTCCATGTCGTCCTCCTTGTCCATTTCGGCAAAGAAGGTGGCGAGCACGTGGACGGTGGTCTGCGGCATCAGTTCCCTCCCCAGGTGTACGGACTTTGATGGGGCGGAGTATATCGAGCCTCAACGTCCGGGTGTGAGCCGCAACCGGTGGACCGCCGGCCCCGGCAGGAACGGGGTCGGCTCTCCCTTCTCCCACGCCTCGTGCCCCTTGCGGTAGTACGGCGAGAGCGGGTGGCCGCTCTGGCCCACGGGCATGTGGAAGAAGCCCGCCTCTTCATGGCCGGGGGAGACCACCAGGCGCTCCGAAGCGGCTTCCTCGGGACTCTGGACGCGGGGCATGTTGTTGTCGCCCGGGAGCTGCCGCGGCGGTACGTCCAGCCAGCGGCTCAGGGCCGGCACGGCCTGGCTCAGGGGGTGCCGGATGCGGGTCGTGTTGCGTTCGCCCCAGGTGCGGCCGGCCAGCTCCGGGGTCCCCTGTTTCTCCAGATCGTCGAACGTGTCGTCCACGGCCGCCAGGATCTGCTCGTTCCAGCTCTTGTACTTCGGGTCGAGCAGGTGGAGTGGGCGTTCGCTGACGATCCGCCACAGCGGCCCTTCGAACTGCGGGGTGGCCCGGAAGCGCTCCTCCTTGGGCTTGTCCCCCTGCCCGGTGAGGGCCGCGAACACCCGCATCTGGAGATTGCCCCGGAACGCCCGCACGAGCCGGTACGCCACGGAATCCACGGAAGCCCGGCCCGTCCAGGTGGTCTCCACCAGTTGGCGCATCTCGCGGCGGCGCGGATCGGCCTCCATGGCCTGGGGCGTCAAGGCGGCCAGCAGCGCCCCGCGCCAGCGCTCCAGGAACAGGGCGCGGTCGTCGAGCTGGATGGCCAGCAGGTCCTTCGGCGTGGCGCGCTGCAGCTTCATCAAGCCGTCCCGGATCTGCTTGCTACGGGCGCCCAGGTCGTACCCGCCGTCGCCCAGGCGGGCCAGCATGGCGCCGTCCACCACCCGGGAGTTGGCCGTCCAGATCCGGCCCGAGGGGGGATCGACCACGCGCGGAAACTCTTCCGGCGCAAGCCAGCCGGCCCAGCGGTTCGAGCCGTCCGCCCAGGAGGCCGGCACGCGGCCGTCGAAGCCCAGGCGGCGCGGCATCTGGCCCATGATCGTCCAGCCGATCCGCCCCGCCGAATCGGCCACCACGAAGTTCTGAGGTGGAATGCCGGAGCGGTTCGCCGCCGCCATCGCCTCCTCCACGTTGCGCGCCGTCTTCGAGCCCCGTGACCCCCCGCAGGTTCACGGCTTCCGGATGGTGGGCCGTCCAGGCGAGCACGCGCGGCCGGCCTTGGGCGTCCGTGTCGATCACCGGCCCCCAGACCGATTCCTTCACCTCCAGCGTCGCCTCCTTCTCTCCCTTCACGCGGATCCGCTCCGCGACCTTGCGGAGGCGCTTCGGCCCTTCGGGTGTGCGGTAGAGGTCCGGGTCCCGCGCGTCGGTCCTCTCCAGCACCACGAGGTCCGTCCAGTCGCCGTAGCTGTTCGTGAAGCCCCAGGCCACATGGCCGTTGCTGCCCACAGCCACCATGGGCGTTCCCGGCAGGGTGACGCCGGTCAGCCGCAGGGAGCCGCCCCGGCCGTCCGGCCGGACGATCGAAGCCCGGTACCAGGTGTTCGGCACCCGGATCCCCAGGTGCATATCGTCCGCGAGCAGAGCCCGGCCGTCGGCCGTGTGGGTGCCGGCCACGGCCCAGTTGTTGCTCCCCAGGGCCGAGGAGCTCTCTCCGGGAGGCTCCGGGCGGAAAGCCGCGGCTTTTGCCGGGGTTGCCGGGGTCGCGGGAGACAAGCCCCGGCGCAGGTTGAAGACCTCCGGTCCGGGGATGGGCGGCGTCACGAACGGCGGGCCCACGATCGGCGCGTCCCACTCCGTGCCCCGAGGCGCCAGGAGCTCGAACATCTCGGGTGGCAGCATGTCGTGCAGCACGCCGAGGTTCGATTCGCTCGTCCCGTTCTCGTCGTTGAGCTCGATGAACATGGCATGGACGGCGAGGATCGAGTCCTCCGCCTTCCATGGAGCGGGATCGGTGCCTGTCGCCAGATATTCGAACGGCTTCGACCCGAGAGCGGCGAGGCCGGCGTTCACGCCCGCGGCGTAGGCGTCCAGCACGGCCCGCTCCTCTCCCGCGGCCATCGCCACCACCCGGCGGGCCACGTCCCGGAACCGGTGGACGCGGTGCTCCTTGTCGGTCTCGAGAGCGGCCGGGCCGAACAGCTCCGCCAGCTCTCCGGCCGCCTGGCGCCGCAGCAGGTCCATCTGGAAGAACCGGTCCTGGGCATGCAGAAAGCCCAGGGCGCGGGCGGCGTCCGCGCGCGTGGCGGCGCGGATGGTGGGCACCCCCAGATCATCCCGCTCGATCTCCACCGGCGCCGAGAGCCCCGCGATCGCCCGCTCGCCGTCGAGCTGCGGCAGGCTGGCCTCCAGCTGTCCCCGGAACCAGAACCAGCCCCCTCCTGCCGCCACGGCCAGCACCACGATCAGGACGGCGAGGACCAGCAGGATCCGGCGGGCGACGCTCCTCCGGGGGCGGGACGTCCGGGAACCCCGGGGACCCCGGGGAACGACGTGCTGCTTGGGCAACGGGCGCGGCATGGGCTGGGACACGGGCTCTCTCCTTTTCGTTCCGGGGAAGCTTACGGGATTACGGGCTCGGGGGTTACCTCTGGTTGTACCTGAGCTACGGGCTCGTCTCCCGGACCACCGCAGCGAGACCGGATGAGTGAATCTACATTTCCGGGCATCTTCGGTTGGGGACTTTTACCAAATTAATGGCTTGGCTGGAATCTTGAGTGTAAAATTTTAGAATCTGTTGACAGTGGAAAGATGCCTGTCTTAGGCTCCCGCCGTTCAGATGGCATAAAGATCAGCCCGTCTGCTTTTCGTTTTTCCTTTCGTCGATATCGGCGTGCGGCCATTGGGGCCGGACGTCTTGTAGGAGAAGTCTGCAATGACGAAGAAGTTGTTCCTCTCCCTCGCGCTGTGCCTGTCGCTGCTCGGAATCGTGAATCCCGTTTTAGCGCAGGCCGATCAGAAATCGGGGGATGATACCCTCGCGCAGCTTCAACGGGAGGGGTGGAAGATTGTGAAAGATGGCGTCCTACAGCGTGAGCCGAGGGAGGGCGAGGTCGAGTCCTTCGTATTCGGCGTCCCCGGGTTCACCTGGAAGCTTCAGGACCTGGGGAACCAGCTTCGTAATCTGCAGGCCGTGTTCAGGTCGAATCCAACGCCGGAGCTCCGCGCAGCCATCGCCAATCACCGAAAGGAAATCGCGAGCACCCGGAAGATGATCACGCTCGCGCGGCTCAGCGAGGCCCGCGGCGAGAGCGGGATCGAGAAGGTGAGCTGCAACATCAGCTTCTCGTATAACGCGAGTGCCTCCCATCACACCTCGGCTCAGGGCACCAAGGCGAACGCGACCGCCGGCTTCAGCTCCAACTGCGCCTTCTACGGTGAGGCCTATGCCTACGCCTACGCTGAAGCTACGGTGAATGGTGCGCTCACCACCCACACGGTGACAGACGGCCCCCGCAGCGGCGCGAACGTGAGCGCCAGTGCCAACGCTTCCGTATACGGCGTGCCCTCCTGCAGGTCCTACGCCTACGCGAGCATGACGAGCAGCTCGCTCAACCCCTCCTCCTATAGCATGGCGGCGGAGAACTTCAGCTGCCCGCCAGTGGCGAATCCGCCCACCGTTACGGTCACTTCGGACCACGCGTCCGTGATCGATCTCTGGGAGTATGACTGCGTCTACATCACCTGGACCACGAACATCTACGGCGGCACTGCGCCTTACACCACGACGATGTACTGGAACAACTCGTCTCTGGGCAACCGTACCACCTATACCCCGGGATGGATCTGTAACCAGCAAATCAACACGACTCAGACGATAACTGTCCGATCCGACGTAGTTGATGCCGCCAGCCAAATCGGCTCGGGATCGCAAACCACTACGATCCGGCATCACTTCTACAGGGAATATGTTGATCCCTGCAACCCCTACTGCCAGTAGCGTTCCTTCAGCTCTAGCAGCGAGACGCCGAAGCTGGGCGTCTCGCGCTTGAGACTCGTGGTGAATCTGCACACTAGGGGCTCCTTGTAGCGAGGAATTTACCAACAGGCAGCTTCGGTCCATGCTGGGTGTGAAACTTTAGAATCGGTCGGCAAGAGAAAGATGCCTGTTTAGGCCTCCCTCTGCCCGATCTTTGAAGTAAGTCCGTTCCCTCTCTTCTGCTGATATCGGCGTGCGGCCATTGGGGCCGGACGTCTTGTAGGAGAAGTCTGCAATGACGAAGAAGTTGTTCATCTGTCTCGTACTGTGTCTGTCGCTAATCGGAGCCGCGAGCCCTGCCTTGGCGCAGGCTGATCAGAAATCAGGAGAAGATACGCTCGCGCAACTTCAACGGGAGGGGTGGAAGATCGTATCCGATGGCCTTCTGCAGCGGGAACTGATTCCCGGCCAAATCGAGAGCTTCGCGTTCGGTGTGCCAGGCTTCACCTGGAAGGTCAAGGATCTGCAGAGACAGCTCCAGAAGTTGCAGGCTGAATTCCGTGCCAATCCAACGCCCGAGTTGCGGAAAGCGATCGCAAATCACCGCAAGGCGATTGCGAACGCCAAGCGGGCGCTGGAGCTGGCCCGGGCCGCCGAGGCCCTGGGCGAGGCTGCCGATTTGTCCAAGGTGAGCTGTGCCATCAATTTCTCGTACGATGCCGCGGGCGGTCCACAGACGAGCGTCCAGGGAGTGACCACCAACGCGAGCGCGACGTTCAGCGGCAACTGCGGCTTCACCGGCCAGGTCTACGCCTATGCTTTTGCCAAGGCCTGGGTCAACGGAGCTGAGACCACCCAGACCGTGACGGACGGACCCCGGAGCGGAGCCAATGTCAGCGCCACAGCAACTGCCAGCCGCAACGGCGGGTCTCCCTGCGAAACCTATTCTTATGGGGAGATGGTCAGCTACAGTCTGAGCCCCGCCACCTGGAGCAAAACGGCGACCAGCTCCAGTTGCCCCCCTGTGTCGAATCCGCCCACTCCCACGATCAACGGTCCCAGCTATCTCTACGTGTACACGTGCACGACCTACACCTGGACGGCCTCCGTCAGCGGTGGCACCTCGCCGTTCACTTATCAGTGGACCTGGAACGGCGCCGCCGTTGGCACGGGGAGCAGCTACTCCCGGAGTTACTGCCCTGGCCTCAACTACAGCTATACCACCCATACGCTTGGATTGACGGTCACCGACAGCGCCAGCCGCACGGGCAGTACCTCGAAGTCTGTCGACGTCGAAAAGGAAGGTAGCGGAGGGGGGGGTGGTTGCGGCGGCAACCCTTGCCCGTAGCCTCGGCATGACTTGAGCTGCTGCGGGACCGCTCCAGCGGCCTTTCGCCTCGGCGGGGAGAGTCCGGAGATACACTCTCCCCGCCATGGTTGACTCAACCTACCCCGACCTCCGCGCCTTCCTCGACCAGCTCCGCCACGACGGCGACCTCGTGACCGTGGAGGCGCCGGTGGATGCCCGTCTGGAGGTGGCGGAGATCCATCGTCGGGTGATCGCGGCGGGCGGGCCGGCCCTGCTGTTCACCAACGTCAAGGGGTCGGACTTCCCGCTCGCCACCAACCTCTTCGGCACGGCGCGGCGGGCGGAGATGGCCTTCGGCACGCGCCCGTTGCGCCTGATCCGCCGGCTCGTGCATCTCGCGGAGACGCTGCTGCCACCCTCGCCGGGAAAGCTCTGGGGCGCACGCGACATCGCCAGGGAGGCGCTCTCGATCGGCTCCGCCCGCGGCCGGTCGGGACCGGTCTCGGAAGTCATCACCTCGGATGTGCGGCTCGACCGCATGCCCGTCCTCACCACGTGGCCTGAGGATGGCGGCCCGTTCGTCACCCTGCCGCTCGTCTACACCGAGCATCCGGACGGCAAGGGGCACAACCTCGGCATGTACCGCCTCCACGTCCACGACCAGCGGACGACGGGCATGCACTGGCAGATCGGCAAGGGCGGCGGCTTTCATTATTCGATCGCGGAGGCGCGGGGACAGGCCCTGCCCGTGACCGTGTTCCTCGGCGGTCCGCCGGCCCTGATCCTCGCGGCCATCGCGCCCCTGCCCGAGAACGTGCCCGAGCTGATGCTCGCTTCTCTCATCGCGGGCGAGCGGTTGAAGCTCGTCGCGCCCGGCCCGGGTCCTCATCCGCTCGTCGCCTCGGCGGAATTCGCTCTGATCGGAAAAGTGCCGCCCCGCGTGCGGCGTCCCGAGGGACCTTTCGGAGATCACTACGGTTACTACTCGCTCCAGCATGGCTATCCGGTTTTCGAGATCGAAAAGATCGCCCGCCGCAAGGACGCGATCTATCCGGCCACGGTGGTGGGCAAGCCCCGGCAGGAAGACTTCTTCATCGGCGATCTGCTCCAGGAGCTGCTCTCGCCGCTTTTCCCGATGGTCATGCCCGCCGTGGAGCAGCTCTGGTCCTACGGCGAAACGGGTTATCACTCGCTGGCCGGTGCGGTCGTCAAGCAGCGCTACAAGCGCGAGGCCATGGCCTCCGCCTTCCGCATCCTGGGCGAGGGCCAGCTTTCGTTGACCAAATTCCTTTTCGTTACGGATCGTCCCGTTGATTTAAAGGATTTTCCGGCCACGCTCACGCACATCCTGGAGAGGACGCATCCGGAGACGGACCTCTACGTTTTCTCCAACCTCTCCATGGACACGCTGGACTACACCGGCCCCGTGGTGAACGAAGGCTCCAAGGGCGTCTGGCTCGGCCTGGGTGATCCGGTCCGCGAGCTGCCACGGGGGTTCACCGCGCCCGAATTGCCCCAGGGATTGACGGATGTCCACGTTTTCGTCCCCGGCTGTCTGATCGTGGGCGGCCCCTCGTACGAGAGCGATCCCGGCGCTGCCGCCCGCTTCGCCGCGCATCCGGCCTTTACCGGCTGGCCGCTCGTGGTGCTGACGGACGAGCCGCGCCGCGCCGCCGCCAGTCCCATCAACTTCCTCTGGACCACCTTCACCCGCTTCGAGCCCGCGGCCGACCTCCACGCTGCCGGCACGGAGCTGGTCCGCCACCACGTTTCCTATCAGCCGCCCATCCTGATCGACGCCCGGATGAAGCCCTGGTACCCCAAGGAGCTCTTCGCGGACGAGGAGACTGCGGCCACGGTGTCCAGGAGATGGAAGGAGTATTTCCCGGGCGGGACGGTGGAGATGGGGGATTCGGGGACGGGGCATTTGACGCCGTAGGTTTGCGCTTCGCCCCGGCCGCGCAGGCGGCCGGGGAATGGCATGACAGGTCGGTTCCGATCAAAGACCAGGACCGTCGAGGAAACCCGCCACCATCGGGCGGTACTCCCAGGCGCCCGCGTTCGGCGTCACCGCGTAGTAGTAGGAGTCCGTGGTCGGGCTCACGTTCCAGGCCCAGGCCACGATGCGGCCGGTGGAAACCTCCTCATAGATCACGATCGTGCCGAAGCCCACGCCTTCGTCCTTGGTCCAGACCGAACTCACCTGCCGGTAGCGCGTATCGGGCGCCGGGTTGCTTGCATAGGCGCCATGGGGCGACTTGGTGGCGTCGTAGACGGCGACCTCGTATTTATTGACGGAGCCCACGCCGGTGATGGTCTTGCCGGACGGAAGGGTGGTGTTGGCGGTCTTGAGCGTAATGTTTCGGACCGTCATGACGTGGCCCGTATCGCCCGACATGGTGTAGGTGGAGGCCAGGATGTCCCCGGCTTCGATGTCCGCCACCGTCGCCCGCTCGTGGAACGCAATCCCGGAAGCTCCATCGCTCGTCTCATTCGAGATCGCGTCGTACCACTCGTCCGCGTAGGGCGAGCTCGATCCGGTGAGCGCGATCAAGACGTCGTCGGTGATGGCGGGGTAGGCCGCCTCGAGCAGCAGGGCGGTGAAGGAGCCGCACTTGGCGGTGGCATGTACCTTGTTGCTGCCGTCAACCCAGATGCTGGCCGGCGTACCGTAAGCGTTGTTGGCCATTTCGATCAACGGATCGTTCCAGTCGAACGCCTGATCCAGGTGATCCGTCGGCCAGGCCGCGGAAGCGGCGGACGAGGTGGCGAGGGTGGCAAGAGCCGCGAACAGGAGCGGCCTGGAAAGAGCGGTATGGATTCTCATCGTTTTTCTCCTGATTCCCTTTGGCGCGGAAGTCATCTCCGCGGTGGGGGAAACGATGAGAGGCGCGAGATTCACTCAACTTTTGATAAACATTTTCTTGCGCGAAAAATCCTGTAACTTTCAATCGGCTTCCATCGCCTAAGATTTCTTCGTCTGCCTCGCCTGTTTCCTCCGGAAATCCTGGGCGGTCTTGCGGTTGATGGCCACGGCGATGGCCGGGTGGATTCGCGTGAGCCACCAGAGCAGGCGGGCGTAGAAGGGGAAGACGATCATGGCGCGGTTGCGCTCGACGCCGCGCAGGACGGCCCGGGCCGCGTCCCCCACGTCCATGAACTTGAAAGGAGTGACGGAGAGGATGCCCTCCTTGTCTGTCCCGGCGTAGGTGCCGGCATCGAAGATGCGGGTTTGGATGAAAGCCGGGCAGACGGCGCTCACCTTGACGCCAAGATCGGCTCCCTCAGCCCGTAGAGTGAGGGAGAGCCCCACCACGGCGAACTTGCTGGCAGCGTAGGGGGCGCCGAGTGCCATACCGGCAATCCCGGCGAGCGAGGCGATGTTGACGATGTGGCCCGAGCCTTGACGGACCATCCGGTTGTAGGCCGCCGTGGCGCCGTGGACCACGCCGTCGAGGTTTACGCCCAGCACCTTGCGCCAGTGGTCGAGCGTGAGGTTCTGGGCCTCGCCGGCCGCCGCGAGGCCGGCGTTATTGAAGAGATAGTCGAGGCGGCCGTGGGAGGCGATGGTCTCGTCGAGGAGGCGCTCGAAGGCCGCGGCGTCGCGCACATCTAGGGCCGCCGCGGTGGCCCTGCCGCCGGCCGCCACGATGGCGTCAGCCGTGGCCTGGGCACCGGTCTCGTCGAGGTCCGTTACGACCACGCGGGCGCCGCGCCGGCCCAGCTCTTCGGAGATCGCCTGGCCGAGGCCTGAAGCGGCTCCCGTCACCACGGCCACGGCGTCATGGAACGTCGGGGTTCCTGCCATCGGTGCCTCCCTGGGTTGAACAGCGGGAAGGATAGCACCGGCCGGGACGGGTAGTCCCCGCTCGGTGTGCTGTCAAGACAGGATTGCCCAGTGGCGTAGCGCCCCTGGGAGCGCCGGCATCCCTGCCGGCCCCCCTTTCCGCAGGAGCAGGAGCCCCGCAGGAGCCGTCAGAGCCACTTTTAGGGTCGGCGGGCTTTCCAATAGGGTCGGTCTGCTTTCCCGAAGGGTCGGCCTGCTTTCCATTTGGGTCGGTTTGCTTTCCCGTAGGGTCGGCGGGCTTTCCAAAAGGGTCGGTCTGCTTTCCCGAAGGGTCGGCCTGCTTTCCATTCCGGTCGGTCTGCTTTCCCGTAGGGTCGGCAGGCTTTCCAAAAGGGTCGGTCTGCTTTCCAAAAGGGTCTCCGGGGCTTCCGCCGGGGGTAAAAGTGCTTCCGTCCCGGTTAAAAGGGCTTGCGGGGGCCGCGCCAGCTGGTCCGGAAAGGGTTGATCTGCGGGCGGAGTGCCTCTCTGGAATGAAAAAGCAAAGCTGGATGGGGCCGGCAGGGATGCCAGCGCTCCCAGGGGCGCTGCGCCACAGGGCAATCCTGCCTTGACAGAGCACTCAGCGCCGTTTCGCCTTGGCCCGGCGGAGCGAGCGGAGGTCTGCCCGGTCTTGATCCCGGTCAGCGTGCTCTTTTTCGTAAATGAGATCGTCGAGGGAGAGATAATGGGCGTCCACGTCGCCGAATTTTGCGTCGACCCGGGACGCCCAGGCAGAGTCGAAGTCCTGCCCGCCGGCGAGCCGGGCGATGAGGTCGATCCGGGTCGGAGCCACGCCGAGTTGGACGATCTGTCCTGGAGTCGAAAGGTCTTCCGCCGTCAATCCCAGATCACTGCCCAGAAAGCTCCGGATCGCGGCGAGAACCCGTTCCGCGTTGGCGGGAGTGGGCTCGATGAAGAGGTCAAAGTCCTTGGTTGCCCGGGGCCGGGCGTGGAGGGCGACCGCGTGAGCTCCCACGATGAGGTACCGTGCGCCGCTTGCGTTCAACGACTCGACAAACTCTTCGTAGTCGCGGGACCTCATTCACACCTCTTGCCTTGAGCGAGGAGAGCAGGCAGTCCTCGACGGCGCGGACGCGCTCTTCCGGGGTCAGATCCTCGTACCAGAAGCGGAAATCTTCCTCTTCAGCCTCGTTCTCGGAGACGACCCGGGCGACCCAGACCCGCCCGTGCCGATCCTCGGCCTGTCCTCGCCTCTCCATGGGGAGATCGTAGCACCGAGCCCCGCCTGCGGTAGACTTATCGCCGCATGGCTCATGGAGACTACGAAGCGGTCATCGGGCTCGAGGTCCACGTCCAGCTCCTGACCGAGACGAAGATGTTCTGCCGCTGCCCCAACCGGTTCGGGGCGGCTCCGAATACGCTCGTCTGCCCGGTGTGCCTCGGCTATCCGGGGACGCTGCCGGTGCCGAACCATCGCGCGGTGGACCTGGCGGCCAAGCTGGCCCTGGCCCTGGGATGCGAGGTGCATGGCGCCTCGGTCTTCGCACGCAAGAACTATTTCTATCCCGACCTGCCCAAGGGCTATCAGATCAGCCAGTTCGACCGGCCCCTGGCGGAAGGGGGCCTGCTGCCGCTTAGCCAGACCAATGTCAGCCAGGAAAATAAGGCCGTGCGCATCGAGCGGCTGCACCTGGAGGAGGACGCGGGCAAGCTGCTGCACGAGGCCCCGGGCGGCGGCGCGCTGCCGGGCCAGAGCCTGGTGGACTTCAACCGCTGCGGCGTGCCCCTGGTCGAGATCGTCTCCCGGCCCGACATGTCGAGCGCGGCCGAGGCGCAGGACTATCTCCAGACCCTCCACCAGCTCCTCCTCTACACGGGGACGAGCGACGGCAACATGGAGGAGGGGAGTATGCGGTGCGACGCCAACGTCTCCGTGCGCAAGCGGGGTGAGACGAAGCTGGGCACCAAGGTCGAGATCAAGAACGTCAACTCGTTCCGCAACATCGGCCGCGCCATCGAGCACGAGATCGAGCGGCAGATCAGCGTCGTCGAATCCGGCGGCCGCGTGTCGCAGGAGACCCGGAGCTTCAATGCCGACACGGGCACCACGCGGACCATGCGGAGCAAGGAGGAGGCGCACGACTACCGCTACTTCCCGGACCCGGACCTGCCGCCGCTGGTGCTCACGCCGGAGCGCATCGACGGGCTCCGGGCCGAGCTGCCGGAGCTTCCCTGGCAACGGCGGGCGCGGTTCGCCGAGCAGTACGGTGTGCCGGCCGACGCCGCCCAGGTGCTGACGGCTTCGCGCGAGCTGGCCGACTACTACGAGGCCGCGGTTACAGGGATGCCCTCGGGGGCCTCCAATCCCAAGGGGATCGCCAACTGGGTGATGGGCGAGGTGCTGCGCGACGTCAAGGAGCGGAAGGTGGAGCTGCTCCGGCACGATCGCGCCCGGGCGGCTGGCCACCCTGGTGGGCATGGTGGACGCGGGGAAGATCTCGACCAGCGCGGCCAAGGAGGTCTTTACAGCGATCCTCGACAGCGGGGAGGAGCCGGCGGCAGCGGTCGAGCGGCTCGGGCTGGCGCAGGTCTCCGACACGTCCCAGATCGAGCGCTGGATCGAGGAGGTCATCGAGCAGAGCCCGGCCCAGGTGGCGCAGTACCGGGCGGGCAAAGTGACGATTGTGGGCTACCTGGTCGGCCAGGTGATGAAGCGCTCGGGCGGGCGGGCCGAGCCCAAGGTGGTTCAGCAGCTCCTGCGCCAGGCGTTGGAGCGCGAGCCGGTGGCTTGATCCAGTTCTTCCACGTCACTAAGCGGTACCCCGGGGGCCAGGCGGCCCTCGACGACATCACGTTCGACATCCCCCGCGGGCAGTTCGTCTTCCTGACCGGCGCGAGCGGCGCGGGCAAGACGACGCTGCTGCGGATGATCTTCCGCGCCGAGGTGCCCACCTCGGGGCAGATCCTGGTCAACGGCCGCAACGTCGCGTCCGTCCCCCAGAGCAAGATCCCCTACTTGCGGCGCACCATCGGCGTCGTCTTCCAGGATTTCCGGCTGATCCCCAGGAAGACGGTGTTCGAGAACGTCACCTACCTCCCCCGGGTGCTGGGCGTCGATGTCCAGAGCCAGAAGAAGATGGCCTATCTGGCCCTGCGCCGGGTGGGGCTGGCCCACCGCCTGAACGCCTTCCCGCCGGAGCTTTCGGGTGGTGAGCAGCAGAGGGTGGCCATCGCCCGCGCGCTCATCAACGATCCGGAGATCCTGATCGCGGACGAGCCCACGGGCAACCTCGACCCCGATCTCTCGCGGGAGATACTCCGCCTGTTCCTGGAGGTGAACCTGCGGGGGACGACGGTGATCCTGGCCACCCACGACCGCGACACCATCCACCGGGTGGGCCGCCGCGTGCTGACGCTGGACCATGGCCGCCTGGCCCTGGACCAGGAGCTGGAGGGGACCGATCCGCCCGTGCTGGATCCCATGGCCGGGGCGGATGCGGAAGAATCTTCAATCCCTGACGAGCTGATTCCCGAGCCGCTGCCGGAGGAGCCTCCGGCATGAAGTTCCTCCAGGCTCTCCGCTACTTCTTCCGCGAGGCGGCGGTGAACCTCGTGCGCGGCTGGAAGGTGAGCCTGCTCGCCGTGCTGACCATCGCCGTGAGCCTGTTCATCGGCGGCGCCTTCCTGCTGGTGAGCGGCAATCTCGCGGCCTCGGTGGAGCGGTGGCGGGGGGAGATGCGGGTGGTGATCTACCTCCGGCCGGAGACCACGGAGGCGGAGCTGCGCCGGCTGGCCGCGGAGGCCTCCCAGGGGCCGGGGGTCTCCTCGGTGGAGCCGGTCACGGCCCAGGCGGCCCGCCGGCGGTTCCAGGAGGTCTTCCCGAGCCTCTCCGGCCTCGTGGCCGGCTGGGAGGACGAGCCGCTGCCGGCCTCGCTGGAGCTCGGGCTCGATCCCCGCTCCCCGCAAGGCCGCGACGCCTGGCTGGACGGCTGGCGCAAGCGGCCCGAGGTGACGCTGGTGGACGACGACCGCGAGTGGCTGGGCCAGCTCGAGGCCCTGGTGGCCGTGGTGCGGGCCGTGGGGCTGGCCCTGGTGGCGGGCCTCCTCGGCGCGGCCATGTTTACCATCGCGAGCGTGATCCGGCTGACAGCCTACCTCCACCACGAGGAGACGGAGATCATGCGCCTCGTGGGGGCCACGGAGTTCTTCATCCGCGGGCCGTTCTACGTGGAGGGCCTGCTCCAGGGGCTGATCGGCGGGCTGATGGCGAGCGGGGCTCTGTGGGGCGTTTATCAGGTGGTTCATGCGAAGAGCCAGGGGTCGCTTTTTTCGACTTTGCTGGCCCTGGAGTTTCTCAGCCTTGAGGAAGTGGCGTTCCTGGTGGCGCTGGGTGGGGCGGCGGGGTTGTTTGGGGCGGTGATTTCGCTCAGGCGGGAGGCTTTGTAGGAAGAACACGGACTAACACGGACGGGCGCGGACTGACACGGACATTTACAGTCATTTGATGGGAATGCGCTAAATCCGGGAGCGGTTATGGCTCTCGGACATGGATATTGGGAACCACCGGCCGCGCGTTTTTCTCCTTTCTCCTGCAAGCCTCGACGGGGTTCGGGCGGCGCAGCTCATGTCGCCGCGGGCGCGGTTCGAGGCCGCTGTGAGCTACCGGAGCCCGGAGGGGGTGGCGGTGGAGGAGGCGTTCACCTTCATGAGCTCGCTCTATTTCCGGGGCAAGATCGCGTATGCCCGCCACTTCGCGGCGCCGCCCCCGGAGCTGGCCTTGGGCACGGGGGACGATGGCATCCTGGTGATCGCTCCTGGCTTCGGGCTGGTGCCGCCGAGCTGGCGGATCACCAAGCAGCGGATGAAGAAGCTCCGCCAGACGCCGGTGGACCTCAAGTGCCCCGCCTACTGCGAGCCTCTGCAGGCCCACGCCGAGCAGCTCCGCGAGATCGCTCCCGGTTCCCAGGTGGTGCTCCTGGGGAGCGTGGCGACGGGCAAGTACGTGGACGTGCTCCTGCCCGTGTTCGGCGACCGGCTTCTCTTTCCGCGTGAGTTCGCGGGTGCGGGCGACATGAAGCGCGGCGGCATGATGCTGCGGGCCGTGCGAGAGGGGCAGGAGCTGGATTACGTCACTCTGGATGCTCCTCGGCGGCGGGCGCGCGGTTGATTTCTGAGGAATGGATCGCTCCGGTCTTCAAAAACGCCTCCCAGGCTGCCCGCCACGCCTTCCAGTCGTGCCCTCCGGGAACGGCGAACACGTTCCTGGGCGGCATCGTCTCGGCGAGCAGGCCGTTCGCCCTCGCGAAGCCGTCGCTCCGGCCGTAGCCGAGATAGAGGGGGACGGTTCTGCGGGCTCCGCTCCTCAGCCAGATCCACATCCGGCGCTGGAAGTCGTCCGGCGCGATCGCCTTCGAGGGGCTCCAGTCGGCGAGCCCGCCGGCCGCGGCCACCTCGTCGATCACCTCCTTGTCGCCCAGGAAGGGAGCGAGCAGCAGGAGACCGTCCACTTCTTCGGGATACCGGGTCATGTAAAGCAGGGAGCCCGTGCCGCCCAGTGAGATTCCGACGAGCCAGATCCGGTCGTAGCGCTTGCGCGCGGGGGCGAGGACGTCCTCGTGGAGCCGGTCCAGGATGGTGCGCTTGTAGTAATAGCCCGGGTGGGCGTCTACGGCCACCATGTCCACCTGGGCGCCCGCCTGAGCGGCCAATTCAGGGAAGTTGTAGCGGCCGAAGTCTTCGGGGCTGTCGCGCCGCCCGGGGAGGAGCACCACGAGCGTCCGGGGCGGATTCACCTCGGGGGGAGCCGGGTAGCTCAGCGTGCGGATCGGCACGGGCGTGGGACGCAGGCGCGCGCAGCCGGCCAGGAGGAGCAGCAGCAGAAAAGCCGTTTTGAACCGAAGGTGGAATGGGCCTTGCATTTCACTCTGGTGTTGAAAGAAAGAGACAACAACAAACGTAGCAAGCCTATACCACCAAGGAGAACTGCCATGATTCGGATTTCAAAAAAGAGTGCGGCGCTGGTCTTCAGCGCGGCCCTGCTGACGGTCTCAGCGACCGGCTGCCGTGTCCGGCAGACCCAGGAAGGTGAAGTTCCCGACGTAGACGTCGAGGTCAAGGGCGGACAGGTTCCCAAGTACGACGTCGACGCTCCGGACGTGGACGTGAAGACGGGGGAAAGGGAAATCACGGTTCCGACCGACGTGGACGTCAAGACCGAGAAGCGGACCGTGAAGGTTCCGGAGGTCGAGGTCAAGCCGCCCGCGGATGGCGATCAGGATCCTCCGCAGCGGTGAGGATTTCAACGAGATGAAAAGGGGGCGGGGAGAAATCCCCGCCCCCTTTTTTATTTCTATTTCGAATCGCAACCGCCACCCCAATGCGGTCCCGCCAGGGACCACCGTCGGTAGCCCTGGATTTCAATCCAGGGCGAGGGGGACGGGAGCTGTCTGTCGCGATGCAGTCGTAGCCATGTCGGGCCCCCGCCCCACTACCGACGGTGGTCCTGACGGACCGCAAGGAGAGGTTTGTGTCTAAAGAGAACAATCCACAAAAGGCAACGGCGGCGCGGGTACGCCCCGCACCGCCGTTGTCTGGGGAGAAAAAGGTTATCGTTGAAGAGCTGCCGTTGCCGGCGAGCGTTTTACTTGCCTGCTTCGTTCGCGTCGACGATCTGGAACTGCTGCTGGTTGACCTTCTCGTCGCCGATCCAGACCTCGGCGCGGTAGTCGCCCTTCTGCCAGGAAGCGGTGTCCGTGGCTTCGAAGGTCAGGTACTGCTGGCCCTGGACGACGGGCTTCGCGTCGTCCTTGATCTTGGTCTCGCCCGGGCCGTACCAGGCCAACTTCACCTCGGAGCCGGCCGGCGCGTCGCCGACCTTCATGGTGATGTAGACCGGGTCGCCGGGGGCGAAGTCGTCGCCCTGGTCCTCGGCGGCGATCATGCCGTCGGTGCCGACCTTCTTGCCGATGGTCACGTCGTCGACCATGGTCTGGGCCTCGACGGGGTTGAGGTCGTTGGCCTGGTCGACGCCGGCCACTTCCTGCTCGGTCGTCGCGGTCGCGGTGTCGTCTGCGTCGTCCATCTCCGCCTTATCGTTGGTCCTGCAGGCCACCGACAGGGGCAACAAGGCCGCAAACAGCAGTGCAAGAAGCTTTGAAGCTTTCATTTTCGTTCTCCCTTGTAAAGTCAGGCTTGAAGGGAACCTCGAACAGGCCGCCCCTATCGGCGCGAGGTATAAAGCAAGCCGCGTACCAGGTTTGGGCGTTGAACGGTCTGCAACCTCCCCTCCGCGCCCAGCGTATAGACTACGGAGCCCGTGTATCCGCTCCATTTTTTCCCTTTGAGGAGGTGCTCGTGAAACGCAATGCTTTCCGGCTTGCGGACCGCCGCGGCTGTCGCCGCCCTGGGGCTCACCGCCCTGGCCGGCCCCGCCCCCGCAGTGGCCGCCGTGAGCTCGCAGGACTATCATTCCTTCGCCGAGGTCGAGCGCCAGCTCCAGGCGTGGGGCAAGGAAGGGGCCCCGCAAACCCGCAAACCCCGCAGACATTGAAGCTGATCACCATCGGCAAGTCGGCCGGCGGACGGCCGATCTACGTGGTGCGCATCGCTGGCACCGGGTCCGGAGGCGACGCCGATACCCGGCCGGCGGTCTTCGTGGGCGCCAACCTCGCCGGCTTCCACAACGCCGGCACCGAGGCGGCCCTCGACCTCCTCCAGACGCTGGTGAAGGCCCCGGCCGGCAGCCCGGCGGCGAAGCTCCTGGCTTCCACCACCTTCTACGTGGCTCCGGCCCTGAACCCCGACGCCCACGACACGCTGTTCGGCACCCTCCGCTACCGCCGCGGCGGCAACGGCCAGAAGGTGGACCATGACGTGGACGGCCTGGTGGGCGAGGACGGCCCGGACGACCTGAACGGCGACGGCGCCATCACCCGCATGCGGATCTCCGATCCCTCCGGCGGCTGGCTGCCGGACACGACGGATCCGCGGGTGCTGGTCAAGTCCGACGCCATGGAGCAGCGCCCGGGCGCGTTCCGCGTGGTGATGGAAGGCAAGGACGACGACGGCGACGGCGAGTACAACGAGGACGCGGCGGACGGCGTGTGGCCCGACAGGAACTTCCCCCACGCCTTCCCCTACAGCGTCGACGGCGGCCCGTGGTCGAGCTACGCGCCCGAGACCAAGGCGCTCCTCGACTTCCTGCTCGACCGGCGCAACGTGGCCCTGGCCGTGGTCTACGGCCCGGCCAACAACCTGCTGGCGGCGCCCCAGAGCCTGGGCGGCGGCGGCGACCTCGGCACGCAGAAGTTCAAGGTCCCGCCCCAGGCGGCGCAGGCCCTGGGCTTCGACCCGGAGCAGGAGTACTCGATCGACGAGATCTGGGAGGTCGCCAAGGACCTCCCCTTCGTCAACCAGAACAACATCACCAAGGAGCAGCTCCAGCAGTTCCTGGGCGCCGGCGCGGCCACCAAGGTGGACCCGGACGACCAGGCCTATCTCGACAAGTTCGCCGAGGCCTACAAGGAGCGCCTGAAGAAGGCGGGCCTCTCCAACGACCGTCCCGGCGCCCAGTACGGCAAGGGCGGCTTCACGCCGTGGCTCTACTACCAGTACGGCGCCATGGCCCTGGAGCTCGACGTCTGGGGCGTGCCCAAGGCGGAGAAGAAAGCTGAAGCCAAGGCGGGCGAAGAGGCCCTGACGCTCGACAAGGTGGCGGCCATGAGCACCGACGAGTTCCTGGCCCTGGGCGAGGAGAAGATCGACGCCTTCCTCAAGGAGAATAAGGTCCCGGCCCAGTTCAATGCCAAGGCGGTGATCGGCTTCATGAAGGGCGGCCAGGCCGATCCCAAGAGCATGGTGGACCGCATCAAGCAGATGGGCGGTGGCGGCGGTGGTGCGGCGGCAGCTGGTGGCGGCAAGGCCAGCGAGGCCGGCGCGCGCGACCGCGAGGTGCTCGCCTGGACCGAGGCCAACTCTCCGGGCGCGTTCACCGCCTGGAAGGCCGTGACCCTGCCCGACGGCACCAAGGCCGAGATCGGCGGGCTCGATCCCCAGGCCGAGATCACCCCGCCCATGGCCGTGCTCAAGCCCGCTCTCGCGGCCCATACGGAGACGGTGCTCGACCTCGCGGGCAAGCTGCCCAGGGTCGAGATCCTCTCTCTGGACGTCACGCCCCTCGGCGGCGGCATCTACCGCGTCAAGGCCGTGGCCGGCAACCGCGGATACCTGGCGACCCACACCAAGCAGTCCGCTCGCGCCCGCGCCCGCATCCCCGTGCGCCTGGTGCTCCAGACGGGCAAGGGGGTGGAGATCGTGACCGGCTATCCCGCCGTCACCGCCGACCGTCTCGAAGGCACCACCGGCACCCTGGCGGGCGAGTGGCTCGTCAAGGCCCAGCCCGGAGCGGAGATCGCCGTGAACGTGATCACCGACAACGCCGGTACGGATCAGAAAACCACCAACGTCCGGAAGGGAGCTTGACCACCATGAGACCGCGCACGGCAAAACTGATCGCTGGAGCCCTGGCGCTCCTCGCGGTGGCCTCTCCGTCCCTGTTGCGGGCCGCGGAACCCAATCGATCCCCATCGGCTTCGCCTATTGAGCCCCAAGGAAAGGCACCGGAGCTGGCTTTCAACCGGCTGCACACCTACGAGGAGATCACCGACATCCTCAAGGGTTACGCCGCGGCCTATCCCAAGTGGACGAAGCTCGAGAGCCTCGGCAAGAGCATGCAGGGGCGCGACCTCTGGATGATCACCATCAACAACCCCGCGACCGGGCCCGAGTCTTCGAAGCCCGCGATGTACATCGACGGCAACACCCACGCCAACGAGGTCCAGGGCGCCGAGGCCGCTTTCTATACCGTGGACTATCTGCTCAAAAATTACGGCCGGCTGACGCGGGTGACCGAGATGATGGACCGCTCGGTTTTCTATGTCCTGCCGGTGGTCAACCCCGACGGCCGCACCCTGTGGTTCAAGGGGCCTTCCGACGCCGACTTCCCCCGCACCGTCATGGTGCCGGTGGATGACGACCGCGACGGCAAGTTCGACGAGGACGGTTACGACGACGTGGACGGCGACGGCTACGTCACGGAGATGCGCAAGAAAGTCCCCATGGGCCAGGGCACGCACAGGCTCGATCCCAAGGACCCGCGCCTGCTGGTGGAGATCGAGCCCGGCGAGCTCGGTGACTGGATCCAGATCGGCAAGGAAGGTTTTGACAACGACGGCGACGGCCGCGTGAATGAAGACACCATCGGCTACGTCGATCCCAACCGCACCTGGGGTTTCTCCTGGGAGCCCGAGTACGTGCAGGCAGGCGCGGGCAGATACCCGCTCGGCATCCCGGAGACGCGGGCCATCGCCTCCTGGGCTCTGGAGCATCCGAACATCGCGGTCGTCCAGAGCTATCACAACAACGGCCAGATGATTCTCCGCGGCCCCGGCGCCAAGGCCGATCCGCCGTATCCTGCGCAGGACCTCAAGGTCTACGACCTCCTGGGCAAGGAGGGCGAGAAGCTCCTCCCCGGCTATCGTTACCTGATCTCCTGGAAGGACCTCTACACCGTCCACGGCGCCACGACCGATCACTTTTACAACACCCTGGGTGCCTTCGCCTTCACCAACGAGATGTACAACCCGCCGGCCGACTTCGACAAGAACGGCGACGTGAGCCAGGCCGAGATGATGAAGTTCAACGACCTGCTCTCCCTGGGGCGGCAGTGGGTGGATTGGAAACCTTATAACCATCCGCAGTACGGTCCCATCGAGGTCGGCGGCTTCAAGCGCGACGTGGGCCGCGTGCCCGAGGGCTGGGCGCTGGAGGACGAGACGCACCGGAGCAACGCCTTCATGCTCTTCAACGCCTACCACCTGCCACGCCTCTCGATCGGCGAGGCCACGGTGGAGCCCGTCGGCAACGGTCTTTGGAAGGTCTTCGTACCCGTGCTCAACGACCGGGGGATCCCCTCGATGACGGCCGTGGCGGTGAACAACAAGCTCCACCGCCAGGACATCGCCACGATTACCA
Source organism: uncultured Acidobacteriota bacterium (assembly GCA_963832495.1). Lineage (GTDB taxonomy): Bacteria > Acidobacteriota > Thermoanaerobaculia > Multivoradales > UBA5704 > DATARR01. The sequence goes on from CAWHUF010000011.1 coordinate 1,808,659, forward strand.
GCGACAAGGGGGCGAAGGTGCTGTCGAGCGGCATCGTGGACAACCCGTATCTCGACAAGATCGATCTCCAGGAGCACCGTCCCGAGCGTCTCATGGTGCCGGGAGTCGGAGGCCTTGCGACGCGCACGCTCTTCTTCCTGGTGCAGGGAGACGGTGAGATCACCGTCAACTACGACAGCCTGAAGGGAGGCAAGGTCTCGAAGAAGATCGCACTCCGCGAGACGGGGATGAAGAAGGCGGGGATGTAAGGGCGGGGGAATGCCTCATTCCCCGCTCGTCACGCCTTGGAAGAGGCAGGGAACAGGGCGTTCCCCACGGGAAATGTCCCATTCCCTGCTCTCTCTGCCATCGTGAGGAGGGGGAACGCCTCGTTCCCTCCTCTTGTCGTCATCGCAAGGATGGGGAATGCTCCATTCCCTCCTCAAAACATCCTTCGAAGGACAGGGAATGCCGCGTTCCCCACTCTTCCTGCCTGCCGAGGGAAAGACAACAAGGCATTCCCTCCTCTCGCGAAGACAGAAGGAACGGGGAATGGCACGTTCCCCACCCTTCTGAGGCGCGAGCTCCGGGGAATGAGGTGTTCCCCACGGGGAACGCCGTCTCGTCAGGGCTTCGCGGGCTCGGCGGCGCGCTCTTTTTCGAGTTGCTCGTGATACATCTTCTCGCGCCGGTCGAGGAGGGCGCGATATCCCTGGGGATCGATGAAGGGGTTTTCCTTCGCGCCGGCACGCAGCTTCTCCGCCTTGCCCAGGCCGTCGAAAAAGGAAGCGTGCGTTGCGAGGAAGACATCGCAGGGGAGGGACTTGAGGACGCGGAAGGTCTTGGCGTAGTCCTCGCCGACGTTCGGATACTTGGGCATCCCTTTCAGGACCGTCCCAGAGTTGATCGTGGGGCTGCCCATGACGACGACGGCGTACGTCTCGTCCCCTTCCTTCACCTTCATCGTCCACGTGGTGTTGCCCTTGGTGTGGCCCGGCGTGAGATGGGCCGTCAGCGTGGTGCCGCCGAGGGTGACCGTATCGCCGTCCTTCAGGAGGCGGTCCGCCTGGACCGGCTTGAAGCGGAACGTTTCGCTGGTGAAGAGGTAGTCGTCCTTGCCGCCGCTGGCGAGGAGCGCGGCATCCGCTTCGCTCACGGCGAGCCTGGCGCCCGTCAAAGCCTTCAAATCCGCGAGGCCGCCCACGTGATCGAAATGGGCGTGGCCGATGACGAGGATCTTGACGTCCTCGATCTTGAAACCCAGTTTCTTCACGTTGTCCCGGATCATCGGCACCGTCTCCTCGAAGCCGGCATCGAGGATGATGTGGCCCGCCGGCGTCGTGATCAGGAATGAGGCGATGTCGCTCGCGCCGACGTAATAAACGTTGCCAAGGATGCGGTAGGGCTCGACGGGCTGGTTCCACGAGCGGGAGGTGGGGTCGGCCTGGGCTCCGGCGAGCGCCGGAGCGAGCAATACGAGAAATGCGATCACGATCAGGAAAAGTACGGTTTTCATCAGCATCCCTTACATGCGGAAATGGTCTGCCCGCCAGGTGCGGATCCGCTTCTTGATGTCGTCCGAGCGAGCGATCTTCTCGTCCAGCACGGCCCGGGTCAGCTCGGGCAGCTCCTCGTCATTCGCGAAGCGGAGGGCGATGAGCTGGCCGGGACGAAGCTCGCCGATGCGGGCGCGGAGGTCCGCCGGCAGGAGCCTCTCCAATCTCAAGGTCTCTTCGAGGCGGATCACCCGGTCCTGGGCCCTCAACGGGAAGGTGCGGCCGTACCAGGCCAGGAGGAGGAGAGCGATGGCCACGGCGGCCTGGAGGAGCCGGTCGAAGAACGGCACGCCCGGCAGGCCCGAGATCAGCCGGTACAGCGACCAGACGAGATGGATGGCAAGGATCCCGAACGCGAGAAAATGATATTGCCAGACGTATTTGCGATGCGTGGCGAAGCTCTGATCGGTCATGGCTCCTCCTCCCTCCTTCACGGTTCTGGCTGCCGATCGTACCTCAGACGGGATAGACTTCCGCCTCATGGACGCGGAAACCAAGGGCACGCAGTGCGTGGATGTCTCGGTCGTGGCCGGAGGGTGGGACCACTTCGTCCACTCCTTCCTCGAAGAGTACTTCGAGGCGCACCCGACCTTCGCGGCGGGCGCGGGACGGCACGAGCTCGACGGGCGCCTGCCCGACTGGAGCCCGGAGGGCATCGAGGCGGAAATCGCCCGGCTGCGCTCATACCGGGCGCGGGCGGCGGAGTTCGACCCCGCGACGCTCGACGAGCGGCGGGCTTTCGAGCAGGAGGTCCTGGCGGCGGTCGTGGACTCCGACCTCTTCTGGCTGGAGACGGCCGAGTGGCACCGGCGTAATCCCATCTTCTACGCGGGCGTCCTCGATCCCGGCCTCTATCTCACCCGCGAGTACGCGCCCCTGCCGCAGAGGATGCGGGCCTACGTGGACTACGCCCGGGCCGTGCCGCGGGCGGCCGCGCAGGTGCGGTTCAACCTGCGCACACCCATGCCGCGGAGCTTCGCCGAGCTGGGGGAGATGACGTTCGGCGGCCTGGCCGGCTACTACGAGTCGGACGTGCCGGGCCTGTTCGCCTCGGTGGACGACGCGGCTCTCCAAGCCGAATTCCGGGAGGCCAACGAGGCCGCGGCCCGGGCCATGCGGGAGCTGGGAGCCTGGTTCCACGACCAGGCCCAGTCCCCGGGAGGGGAGTTCCGGATGGGGGCGGACCTCTTCTCGAGCATGCTGCGGGAGACGGAGCGGGTGGACGTCTCGCTGGAGGAGCTGGAGGCGGCCGGCCGGCGCGAGCTGGCGCGCAACCTCGAAGCCCTGCGCGAGGCCTGCGCCGCCTACGCGCCGGGGCTCTCCATCGAGGAGTGCTTCGCCCGGGTGGAGGCCCAGAAGCCCGAGGGTGGTCCCGTGGAGGGAGCCCGGCGGCAACTCGCGGGGCTGCGCCGGTACGTGGAGGAGCACGGGCTGGTCTCGATTCCCGGCACGGAGGAGGCCCGGGTGGAGGAGTCGCCGCCCTACCAGCGGTGGAACTCGGCGTTCATCGACATCCCGGGGCCGTACGATCGGCATCTGCCCTCGATCTACTACATCTCGCCGCCGGACCCCTCGTGGACGCCGGAGGAGCAGGCGCAGTACATCCCCAGCGAGGCGGACCTCCTGTTCATCACGGCCCACGAGGTCTGGCCCGGGCACTTCGTGCAGTTTTTACACTCGAACCGGGCGGAGTCGGAGATCGGGCGGTTGTTCGTGGGCTACGGCTTCGCCGAGGGGTGGGCTCACTACTCGGAGGAGATGATCTGGGAGGCGGGCTTCGGGGATGGCGATCCGCGCCTCCACATCGGCCAGCTCCAGAACGCGCTGCTCCGGAACGTGCGCTACATCGTGGCGCTGGGGCTGCACACGGGGAGCCTGACCATCGAGGAGGCGGAGCGGATGTTCCGCGAGCAGGCCTTCCAGGATCCGGCCAACGCCCGGCAGCAGGCGGCCCGGGGGACGTTCGATCCCGGGTACCTCAACTACACGCTGGGCAAGCTGATGGTGAGGAAGCTGCGGGCGGACTGGACCGCTTCCCGGGGCGGCCGGCCGGCGTGGCGGGAGTTCCACGACCGGTTCCTGTCCTTCGGCGGCCCGCCGGTGCCCCTGGTGCGGAAGGCCATGATGGGGGAAGCCGGCGGGTTGCTCGGGTAGCTCAGAGAGAAGCCAGCAGCTCCAGGTACTCCGCCGTTCCCATCTCCCTTGGATTGGACGGGTTCGAGCCGTTCTGGGTGGCGCGTTCGGCGATCCACGGATAGTCCTCCTCCGGAATCCCAAGAGTCCTGAAACCGGGGATCTCCAGGTCTCTCACGAGGTCTTCGATCGCCTGGAGCACGGCTTCGGCGCTCTCTCCGAGGGTCGCCAGCTTGGCCTTGCAGGCGTGGAGGTTGTAGCGGGTGACCGGCGCCAGGAGGACGGCGTTGGCGAGGCCGTGGGGCACGTCGTAGCGGCCGCCCAGGGTCTCGGAGAGGCAGTGGACGGCGGCTACGTCGGCGTTGCCGAAGGCGAGGCCGGCCAGGGTGGAGGCACGCATGACGGCCTCGCGGGCCTCGGCGTCGTTGGCGATGTCGGCGGCGGCCCGGCGGAGATAGCGGAACAGCAGCGAGATGGCGGTCGCCGCGAGGGCGTCCGAGACGGGGTTGGCGACCCGGCAGGTGGTGGCCTCGATGGCGTGGGTCAGGGCGTCGGCGCCCGTCCAGGCCACGAGGCGGGCGGGCAGGGTGCGGAGGAGCTCGGAGTCCACCACGGCCCAGGACGGGAACATGGACTCGCCCTTGACGCTGATCTTGGCCTGCCGCTCCTCGTGGGTGAGCACGGAGACCCAGGTGACCTCCGAGCCGGTGCCGCAGGTGGTGGGCACGGCGATGAAGGGGAGGGGGTCTTTCTCGTAGCGGTTCCGCCCCTCATAGCCGGCCACGGAGCCGCTGTTGGGGATCGCCATGGCGGCGGCCTTGGCCGCGTCGAGCACGCTGCCGCCGCCCATGCCGACCACGAGGGAGACGTTCTCTTCCCGTCCCCAGTCCGCGAGGCGGTCGACGGTGGAGACGCGGGGGTTGGGCTCGACGTCGTCGAAGCTGAGGACCTCGATCTCCCGGTCGGCCAGAGCCTGCCAGATGCGCTCGGGCCAGCCGGTCTGCTCGATGCCGGGGTCGGTCACGAGGAGGACCCTTTCGGGGGTGTAGGTAGCAACGATTTCAGAGAGCCGGCTTATGGCGCCGGGGGCCATGAGGACTCGGGTGGGGACTCGGAAGGGGTGGAGCATGGGGGGAATCGTAACCGAACCCTCACCCCCCGGCCCCCTCTCCCGTCCCCTCCCTCCCCCCGCACACCGGGAGAGGGGGAGCAAAGCAAGAAAAGAAAGGAGTTGGTCTTTCTCCCCCTCTCCCGGGGCGGGAGGGGGGAGGGGGCGGGAGAGGGGGCCGGGGGGTGAGGGTTCGGCCGCGGTATAGTTCTCCCATGTCCGAAACCCTCACCGCCCCCGCCCCCACCAGTCCCGCTGTCGCGAAGATCCGCTCGCGGATGCTGAACCCGTTCCTGATGCGGGGGTTCATGCTGGCGAAGCTGCCTCTCGCCCTGGTGGCGGGCCTCCGGGTGCGCGAGCTCGACCAGGACCGGTGCGTGGTGACGGTGCCCTATGGCTGGCGGACCACGAACCCGTTCCGGTCGACCTACTTCGCGGCGCTCAGCATGGCGGCCGAGATGTCCACGGGCGCAGCAGCCCTGATGGCCACGGAGCTGGCTCCTCAGCCGGTGGCTCTGCTCATCGTCAACCTGGAAGCGAGCTTCGGGAAGAAGGCCACGGCCCTGACGGCGTTCACCTGCGAGGACGGCGCGAAGGCCTTCGCCGCCGTGGCGGAGACGCTCCGCACGGGCGAGGCGGCCGCGGCGCGGATGGAGACCGTGGGGCGGATGGCGGACGGCACGGAGGTGGCCCGGTTTGTGTTCACCTGGTCGTTCAAGAAGCGGTCGAAGGGCTCCGGAGGATAGCCATCATGTGGATCGCCCTCGCTCAGCTCCCGGCGTCTCCGGACCGCGAGGCCAATCTCTCCCAGGTGCTGGAGACCATGACAGCGGCGTGCGAGGCCGGGGCGGAGCTGATCGCCTTTCCCGAGGTGGTGCTGGACCGGTTCTTCCCCCAGAACCCGGGCGACAAGGCGGCCTTCGATCTGGCCGAGCCCATCCCCGGCCCTACGACGGAGCGGATCGCCTCCCGGGCACGGGAGCTGGGCCTCGTGACCGTGTTCAATCTCTATGAGGTGGACGAGCAGGGCCGGCGGTTCGACAGCTCGCCCGTGTTCGACGCGGACGGCACGCTCCTGGGCGTGACCCGCATGATCCACATCACGGACTATGAGGGGTTCCACGAGAAGGACTACTACCACCCAGGGACTAATTGCGAAGGGGGGGTACCCGTCTACCAGACGCGGGTGGGCAAGGTGGGGGTCGCGATCTGCTACGACCGCCACTATCCGGAGGTGATGCGCGGGCTCGGAGTGGCGGGGGCGGAGCTGGTGGTGATCCCGCAGGCGGGCACGGTGGGCGAGTGGCCGGAGGGGCTCTACGAGGCCGAGGTGCGCACGGCGGCGTTCCAGAACGGCTACTTCGCGGCCCTGGCGAACCGGGTGGGGATCGAGGGCCGGCTCCACTTCTCCGGCGAGTCGTTCGCGGTCGATCCCGAGGGCCGGGTGATCGCCCGCGGCAAGAGCCTGGAGGAGGACCTCGTGATGGTGGAGGTCGATCTCGCCAAATGCGCGGCTTCGACCGCCCGGCGCCTGTTCTGGCAGGACAGGCGGCCGGAGCTGTATCGAAACTGGCTGGGCTGACCCTCCTACCGGCGCGCCCCCCCGCCCGATCCCCCGCCCGTCGTCTCCGGAGGCGCCTGCACGTCCTCCCCCTTGTCCTTGGTGGGCACCGGAGTGGCTCCGCCCTTGCCCCTCTCGACGGTGTAGAGGAAGTCGGCGCCCGTCTCCTCGCCCTGCTCGGCCTGGATCGTCCAGTCGCGGCCCAGGATGTAGCGGATGCGGAAGGTGCTGATGGGCTCGAAGAGGCCGATGCCGTAGGTCACGTAGAGGCGGGGCGAGAGGTACTTGCCCACCACGAGGGAGGCCTCCTTGAGCCCTCCCGTGGACTCGATGCGTGCCTCTTCCAGGCCGTAGCGGGCCCCCAGCTTCTTGGCTACCAGATTGCCGCCCTTGAGACCCAGGGAGTTGGCGGCGTTGGCGAGCATGCTGCCCTCCTGCGGCGTGGCCTGCCCGAGGGGACGGCCGAGGAGGATGTAGGCGAGGGCCTGGTCCTGGGCCATGGGCGGGTCGGAGTAGATGGTGGTCTCCGGGGATTCGAGGGTGCCCCGGATGTTGAGGCCCGCCACGACGCCGTCTTCCGCCCGGCGGTAGGCGCGCAGGTCGAGGCCGGGGTTGTTGAGGGGGCCGCCGGCGAAGATGACCCGGCCGCGGTCGAGGGTCAAGTCCTGCCCGTAGGCCTTGTAGACCCCGTCCTTGATGACCAGCTCACCCACGGCCGTGGTGGGCTTGTTGGGCTGCTCGATGACCAGCAGGCTCCCCGTGGGCTTGCCGGAGAAGCCCGAGTATTCGACGATCTCGACCTTCTCGCTCAGGATCACGCGGATGCGGGCGCGCAGCTCCAGGGGCGGCTTGCCGGCTTCGGCGAGTTGCTCCTCGGAGGGCGGCACGATGTAGACGTCCTTGGAAGCGGTGATAGCGGGGCGGGCGCCGCGCCGGCCCTTTTTCGGCTGGCCGATCTTTGCCTCGGGAATCGTCACGTCGCCCGTGACCTCGATGCGCGGGTATTCGGCCGCGATGACGAGATCGGGGGAGACGTAGACCTTGGCCTCCTTGGTGTCGGAGGCCAGGAAACGCCGGCCTTCGACGGTGACGCGGGCCGGCCGCTTGTCGAGCGGAATGTTGCCGGCGAGCGCCAGGTTGCCGCCGCCGGAACGGGCCGAGCCCTCGAGCTGGAGGACGCCCTGGGGATCGCTGGTGGCCGTGAGCTCGATCTGGCGCACTTCCAGGCCGAATTTCGGCACGTCCACCTGGGCGCCGCGCAGGGCGACCGACCCCACGGCCCGGGGCACGGCCACGGTGCCCTGGATGGCGAGGTCGGCGTTCAGAGTGCCCCGGGGGCTCTGGAGGTCGGGCACGAAGGCTTCCACCAGGCCCAGGTTGTTGAAGTCGGCCTGGATGCGGCCGGATACGGTCTGGGTCTTCAGGGGTGCGCCCACGGCGTTGAACTGGGGCAGCCGGAGGTCGGCCTGGAGGGCGCCGGTGTCGACGAAGGTCAGGGCGGCGCGGCCGGCGAGACCGTCGCGGCCGGCGGTCAGGTTCACGGTGCCCTGGTCGTACCGGATGCTCGCCGTCTTGCCGCTTTCCAGGGGATAGCGGATCTCGCCCGGGCCGGGCTTCAGATCCACATTCGCTGTCACGAAGCCGCCTGGAGTGCCCTGGCCCTGGAAGGAGCCGTTGACGCCGCCCGTGATCTCCAGGTCCGGCGGCAGGAAAGGCTTGAACATGGAGAAGGGCAGGTCCGCGATGGTGCCCGTGGCGTTCCACGGGCCGGTCTTGTTCCACTGGCCGTCGGCGCAGAGTTTTGCGTTGTTGTCCGTAGAGACCCAGCAGAAGTTGCGCAGGGCGGCCTGCTCGGTGCCGGCGGCGAGGCCCGCGGGCTGGGCGAGGGCCCAGTGGCCGGTCTGCTCATTGGCGAGGTCGAGCCGACGGATCTCGCCGTTCCAATTCGTGGTGCCGGCGAGGCCCCCCGCCAGGGACAGATCGAGCGTGCCTTCCGGCGCCTTCACGGCCAGGGTCATCTCGTGGGCGCGCCGCGTACCCCGGCCGTCCAGGGTCACGGTCTCGAACCGGCGCTCGCCGAGGCCCACGTTGGTGGCGTCGAGGTCGATCAGCATGGGCCCGTTGCTCGCGAGGTCCACGTCCGCTACGAGAGCCAGGGTGGCCACATTGTAGGTCTGGAAGGTGATGGACTGGCCGTTGGCCCGGGCGCGCACCCGGGGGGCCTTCCACGGGCCGGCGAGGTTGCCCTCGGCGGTGACGGCGCCGCCCGCGTCCGGCAGGGCCTGGCCCAGGTTGGGCGCTTCGAGCCGCCAGTCGAGGTTGCCGGCATCTTTGGTAAAAGTGCCGGAGGCGGTCACGCGGGCTGATCCGGAACGGAGATCGAGCCGCGGCAGGCGGTAGCGCTCGCCCGCGAGCTCCAGGCGGACCCGTCCGGCGACGGGGTTGCCCCGCAGGTTGCCGTCCAGGTCCAGCAGGTCCACCTGCCCGTAAGGGGCGCCGTCGCGTAGGGTGCCGTTGCTGTTGGCCGCGAAGGTGAGACGGCCCGGCCACTCGGGATATTGGGCGCCGGGGTTGAGGCCGTTGCCGTTGAGCTTGACGTTCCAGGTGACCTGCGGCTTCCAGGCGACCGTGCCGGCGGCGGCCACCCGGCCCTGGAGCACGTCGGCCCTCAGAGAGCGGATATCCATCTTCTCCTTGGTCCCCTGCCCCGCCAGGACCCAGCGGCCCGGTGGGATGCCGGGTCCGGCGAGGTGGGCGTCCACGTCCACCCGGTACTGGGCGAGCGTGCCCACGATCTTCGCCTCGCCCTGGCGGCTCACCACGACCGGCGCGCCGCCCTTGAGAGGCCAGGAGAAGCGGCGCCAGTCGGCCACGAGATCGAGATCCAGGTCCTTGTTCCCCGTGCGGTTGTTTCCCGTACCAACAGTGCCCTTGGCGCCCAGGGTGGTGCCGTTTTCCGTGCGCAGGTTCAGGTACTCGAAGAAGAAGTCCTCGCCGCGGCGGGCGAGCCGGTAGGTGGCCTCGCCCGAGCCGTAGTCCTCGTAGGCGCCGGTCACCTTGCCCTCGGAGACGAAGTCGTCGAGCTTGCCCTTGATCTTGACGTTGCCCTGGGTGACCCGGGCCACGGGCCACTCGGGGTTGATCTCCTGGGCCTCGAACCCGCGCACCTGGGCGGCCAGGTCCATCTCCAGCTCGCGCATGGGGGCGACGACGTTGCCGGTGACGTGGGCGTCGAAGGGCTGGGCCAGCCGGGCGTTCACGCCGAGCTTCTCCAGGGTGCCGTTGAAGTTGCCGGAGACCACGAAGGGCGGGTACTGGGCGTCGTCATAGGTGGCCTGGGCGCGGAGGTCGACCGGGTAGGCGCCGACGGGGGTGAGGTCGCCTTCCGCCCGCAGCTTGAAAGTGGGGCCGTCCACGCGGAGGCTCCGCACGTGGAAGACGTCGTCGGCGCGCTCGCTCCGGGCGTCCAGGGCGATCTCGTGCAGCTTGAAGGGGGGTTGGCCGGGGCGGATGATCTCCACGTTCCGGATCAGGGCGTCGCGCACGATGATGTTGACCGGCAGGTGCACGTCGACCAGCCGGCCGTCCTCGGGCTGCTCCTCTTCCTTGGCGGGGGGAAGGGCGATGCGGATGCCGTCGGCGTGCAGGCGCTGCACGTCCAATTGCTTGCGGCGGAGCTTGCCGGCGTCCCACTGGAGCTGGACCCGTTTCAGGCGCACGTCCAGGCCTTCCGGGGTGCGGTAGTGGACGTCGCGCAGGTCGAGCGGCCCGGTGAGGGGGCCGCGCTGGGAGCCGATCGTCAGCTCGCCGGGCAGGAAGCCGTCCAGCCGGGAGAGGAGCACGCGGGTGCCCTTCTCCGTAGAAACGCCGTACCAGGCCAGCCCTACGAGCAACCCGGCCAGGAGGAAGATCACGAGGAGGACGCCGAGCGTCCAGCGCAGCCAGCGCCGCCGCCGTTTGGGAGGCGGCGCGGCGGGAGCCGGTTCAGGAGTGGCGGCCGGGGGAGTCGGGTTTTCCGGGCTCATGATTCAGTCCGCCTATAAGTCGGGTCCAATATTGAGGTGGAATCGAATGGGCCGGTCGTCCTCCGAGAGCCCCCAGGCCACGTCGGCGCGGATGGGGCCGATGGGCGAACGCCAGCGCACGCCGAGGCCGGCGCCGCGGGCGAGCGAGCCGCCGAAGGACTCCGAGGCGTTGCCCGTGTCGTAGAACACGGCGGCGCCCCACTTCTCCAGGAACCGGATCTCGTACTCGAGGCTCGCCACCATCAGGCTCTCGCCGCCGATGATGTTGCCGGCCTCGTCCTCCCGCCCCAGGTCCTGATAGCCGAAGCCGCGCACGCTCTGGTCGCCGCCCGCGAAGAAGCGGAAGCGGGGGGCAGCTCGCGGAACTCGTCCGTGGCGGTGTAGCCGAATTCGGCCCGGCCGATGATCCGGTTGCGCTCGCCGAGCGTGCGGATGGCCTTGGCCTGGACGTTGCCCTGGACGAACGAGGAGTCGGAGAGCACGCTCCCCTCCGCGCCCTGGACCCCGAAGCGGAGCCGGTAGCCGTTGGTGGTGAAGATCCGGTCGTCGGCCTTCACCCGCTCCCAGCTCGCGCCGGGCACGAGGAGGTTCGAGACCCCCTCGTCCAGGCCCACCTCGAAGTCCTCGCGCTGGTAGGTGAGCGAGAGCGCCTCGCGCCAGCCGCCGCGGGACTGGGTGCGCTGGGTGCCGATCAAGCCCGTCTCGCTGAGGCTGGTGTCGGTGTCCTCGCGCTGGTAGCCCGCGTTGAAGGAGAGGACGTCCGTGCGCGGGTAGGGGCCGGGGATGAAGTAGCTCATCTCCAGGGCCTGCTGGATCTGTGAGGCCCGGATCTGGGCCTCGGCCCGGTGCCCCCGGCGGTTGAGCCGCCGCAGCTCCCAGGCTCCCCGTGCCCGCGCGCCGGTGTCCGTGCCGTAGCCCAGGCCGCCGGTGAAGCGCATGGTCTTGGCCGGTACGAGGTCCACGTCGATGGGCACTTCGAGCCCCTGGGCCTGCTCCTGGCGGGTCACCACCTCGACGCGGCTCCAGTAGGGGCTGTCGGAGAGGGCGTTCTGGAGCTCCAGGATCTTGTTGACGTCGAGCGGCTCGCCGCGCTCGAAGGTCACGTAGCCGGTCAGGAGGTCGGGATCGACCACGTCCTGGTTGAAACGTACCTCGCCGAAGCGGTAGCGCGGGCCGGTGTCGTAGTGGAGGATCACGTCGGCCTGATAGCGTTCCAGGTCCACCCGGATCTGGTTGGCCTGGAATTCAGCGTCCAGGTAGCCCTCCTTGGCCGCCAGCTCCACCAGGGCCTGCTTGCCCTCCTCGTAGTCGGGGTGAAAGAGGTCTTCCCCGCGCTTGACGGGGAAGTCGTTGACGATCTCGCGGAAGCGGGGGTCGCCGCCGCCGTCGCCGGCCACCTGGAGGTCCACGCTGGCCACCTTCATGGCCGGGCCGGAATCCACCTCATAGCGGGCGGTCCACTGTTCGCCTTCCTGCTTGAGCTCGGAGCGCACGAGGGGGCGGTAGTAGCCGAAGGGCTCCAGGGCTTCCTTGATCTCCTCGGTGGCGCCGGCGTGGAGGCTGCGGATGCGCTCCTCGCTGAGATCGTCCTTGTCGAGCTTCTCCAGGCTGAGGACCGAGCGGATGTTGCGCTCCAGCTCCCGCCGCACTCCTTCGACCTCCACCTTGAGGCGGATGGCGTGGAGGGGCAGGGGGAAGAGGGCCAGGCCGAGCCCCAGGGCGAGCACGGCAGTCGTCGTCTTTTTCATGATTTCGCCGGTTGAGTCTCCACCGGCACGGTGACCGTGACCGTCCGCACCGCTCCGGGCTCGGGCGCCGCACGCCCCTCCCGGTAGCGGCGCGAGTGGATGCGGGTGAACTCCGCGCCGAGGAGGAAAATGAGAGAGGAGTAGTAGACCCAGAGGAGGATCAGCACCAGCGATCCGGCCGCTCCATACGCTGAAGCGATGGCGGCCGTCCGCAGGTAGTAACCGATGGCGTACTTGCCGAGCAGGAAGAGGACCGCCGTGACCGCCGAGCCCCAGATCACGTCGCGCCATTCGAGCCTGACGTCTGGCAGCATGCGGTAGACCATGCCGATGAGCAAGGTCATCAGGAGCCACGAGAGCACCACGTCCGCACCCCCCAACAGATTGGCGAGGCCGGCCTCCAGACGCGATTCGAGAACCCTCTGGAGGAACGCGAGGGCGGCGCTGGCAATGAGTGAGGCCATCAGGATCGCTCCCACGCCGAGGATGAGGAGGAGGCAGACGAACCGTTTCTTGAGCAGGGCCTTCAGGAAGAAGCCCGGCTTGGGCGTCACCTCCCAGATGGTGTTCAGGCTGTCCTGGAGCTGCATCAGGGCGCCGGTGGCGCTGACGAGCAGGGTGACGAGGCCGATGGCCGCGGTGATCCGGTTCGTCTTTGGCCGGGAGCTCGCGGCCACGATCTCCTGGACGACCGCCGCGCCGTCCGGTCCGATGAACCGGCTGAGCTCGTACTGGACCCTCCCCTGCGCCGCATCCACGCCGAATATCCAGCCGGCGACCGCGATGGCCAGGATCAGCACGGGTGCCAGGGAAAAAAGGGAGAGGTAGGCAAGGGCCGCGCTATGGGTCGTGGCCCCGTGCTTGTTCCAGTTGGCGATCGTCTCCTGGAGAACGTGCCAGATCTTCTGCGGTTTCGGGCGATGCATCATGGCCCACCGCCTCCGGAGAGGAGGGTTGGCGGACCCGGGGAGACTGCAAAAGGCTTGCCTGGGGCTATTCCCCGTACACCAGCGTCCGGGGATAGAACGAGAACCATCCGAACCAGTAGGCGAGGTGGCCCGGGAGGCGGGGGAGGGTCTTGCCGTCCGGCGTGGTCAGGGCCTCTTCGGTGACGCGCCAGGCCTTGCCGTCCTGGTCGTTCAGGAACACCGCGCCCAGGAAGGCGCGCTCGGAGCGGGCGAAGGTGCGGTCCCCCCGTTCGTAGGCGCGGACGGTGCGGCCCTGACCCTCGGCCCCTGGCTCGTAGACGAGCACGATGGACTTGCCGCCCAGCTCGTCGTTGACGACCCCATCCTTCTGCAGCCGGTCGAGCGGGTAGGCCTTGGGCGTGTCGTTCACCAGGAGGGCATAGACCCAGGACTTCTCCGGCAGCACCTTGCTCCGCTGATAGATGGGGAACATTGTCTCCGGGCTGGCGAAGTAGGTGCCGTAGGCCTTGCCGGGCGTGTAGTCCCGCTGGTGGCCCGTCTCCAGGGAGAGCACGCGGGTGTCCGGATGGGTCCTCTGCCAGTTGCCCCAGGAGGCGACCACCACGGGCAGGCGCTGGAGCTTGATGCCGGAGCCCACGAGCGGCCCGTTGACCGGCTCGCCCGTGAGCTGGTTCCAGAGCGTGCCCGTCTGCCGGTCGTACATGAGCTTGTTGCTCTCGTAGAGGAAGCCCGAGGAGCCGAAGGTGAGGGTGCCCTTGGGCGTGTCCGTCCGGTAGAGGACGCCCGCGCCGCAGAGGGTGCAGTAGGCGAGCGAGACGGGTACCTTGCCCACCACGTCGTTCGCCATCTCGTGCCAGTCGAGAATGCGCAGGGGATAGGCCCGCGCGTCGCCCTGGATCTCGACGCCGAAGACCGGCTCTTCCGGCGTCATATAGGTCGCCGCCTTGGCCCGGACGAGGGGGAGCTCTCCAGGGCCGGGATGCCGTCCACCTTGACCCCGCCCCACTGGATCAGCTCGACCCGGACGGTGGACGGGCGGCCGCTGTCCAGGAACCGCTTCATCGCGGGATCGACCATGCGGGCGTAGAGATCGCCCTTCCACGTGGCGAAGCCGGGGACGGTCTTCGCCTCCGGATGTTTCCCCAGCCACTCGTACCAGCCGGCCCAGTCCCCTCCGATCTGTTCGCCGGCGATGGCGTCCATGGCCGCGCCGATCTCCTCCCGGGGTGCCACGGCCGGGAAGCGCAGCAGCTCGAAGAAGGGAGCCAGATAGCGGCGGTCCCGCGTGGCCGTGGCCTGCCGCAGGACGGCGCGGGTCGTGGCCGCGTCGAGCTGGAGGAGGCTCTGGAGATCGGCCTCAACGTCGGCATCGGTTCGAGCCGACCGGGAGGCCGGGGCCGGGGAATTCGAGGAATCGGGAGCGGGGCAGCTCGCGGCGGCGAGGAAGAGGACAAGAAAGGGAAGGGACAGGGCGCGCATGCGCAGAATCCTAAGCTACGTCCCCCCACTGCTCCGAATCTTTCCGGCAGATTTGCTACTCTCCTGGCCATGCTCAATCCGACACGGCCAGAGCTTCTCGTGGACAAAGAGGGACATCCCTACTTCCTCTGGGATTCCGAGATGACTCTCGACGAGTTCCAGGCGGGGCTCCGCGACCCCGATCCGGAGATCCGTGCCTACCTCGTCGGGAAGCTGATGCGCCAAGCCAAGCCGGACGACGTCTTCACCTTTGTCTCCGCTCGCGAGATCCGGACCCTCTGGCCGCGCCTGGAGCGCTATCTGGGAAAGACAAGGGAGTTCTGGATCTGGCTCTTCGAGTCCTGGGAATCGCGCGGGCATGTCTGGCGATAAGCTGACGGCCCTTCAATGGCGCGTCCTCGAAATTCTCGCGGGTTTTGAGCCGCCATGGACTCTGACGGGCGGAGCCGCTCTGGTGGGCGTCCACCTGAAGCACCGCACGACCAAGGATCTGGATCTGTTCTGGCACGGCCAGAGCCAGCTTGGATCTTTACCCCAGCAGATCCGTGACCGGTTGACCGCCACCGGCTTGGAGGTGGCCGTCGTCCAGAGCAGCAGCACGTTCTACCGGTTCCGCGTCAACGATGAAGTGGGAGTCTGCATCATCGATCTCGTGGCGGAGTCGGTGCCGCCTACCGAATCCCCTCTTCAGGTGAGCCTTGGGAAGATCTCGATCGCGGTCGACACCCCTCACGAGATCCTTGTCAACAAGCTCTGTGCCCTCCTGGGACGGGCCGAGGTCCGCGACCTGTTCGACGTGGAGTGGTTGCTGCGGTCCGGTGCCGATCTGAAGAAAGCTCTTGCGGACGCACCCAGGAAAGACGGCGGGTTCTCTCCCCTGACGCTGGCCTGGGTTCTGAGAGATCTGCGGCCGAAATCGCTGGCCCGTATTGCGGGTTTCAGCGAAGCGGAAGGGGAAGCTCTGGAAAGCTTCCGGGAGCGCCTGATCTCAGCTCTGCTCGAAACCGGCGCCCCCGAGTAGGTCTACATCTCCACCACCTCGAACCCCTCGAACACCGGGTGTCCGGCCAGCGTCCCCTGGGGCGAGCGGGCGTCGGAGTGGGCCTTGCGGAAGGCCTCGGACTCCGTCCAGGCCACGAAGGCGTCCCGCGAGGCCCAGGTGGAGTGGGAGACGAAGAGGGTGGTCCCGTCCTGGGTGGCTCCCCGGAGGAGGTTGAAGGTCTTGAAGCCGGGCACCTCGTGGAGGTAGGAGTTGCGGTTCCTCCAGATCTCCTCGAAGACCTGCTCGTGGCCCTCGTTGATGCGGAAGCGGTTCATGGCGATGTACATCGTGGTTCAGTCCTCCAGCAGGCCCTTCGCGGCCATCCACTCCTTGTTGAGCTTCGAGAGGTAGCGCTCGCCGGAGTCGGGGAAGAGGGTCACCACCAGGGAGTCCTCGCCCAGCGACTGGGCCACCTGACGGGCGCCCGCCGCCGCGGCGCCGCCCGAGGAGCCGGTGAAGATCGACTCCTTCTGCGCCAGCTCCATGGTCGCCCGGTAGGCGGTCTTGTCGTCGATGGTGACGATCTCGTCGATGTAGTCCCACCAGACGGTCGAGGGCATGAAGTCCTCGCCGATGCCGTCGATCAGGTACTGGTGGATCTGTTCGGCGGGCGGCAGCTCGCGGTGCTCGATGTAGTAGGCGTAGACGCTGCCCACCGTGTCGACGCCGATCACGCTGGATCGTCGGGGTTCTGCTCCTTCAGGTACTTCGCCGCGCCGCTGATCGTGCCGCCGGTGCCCACGCCGGCCACCCAGTGGGTGACCTTGCCGTCGGTCTGGCGCCAGATCTCGGGGCCGGTGGTGCGGTAGTGCGCCTCGGGGTTCGCCTGGTTGTAGTACTGGTAGGGGAGGTAGGCCCCCTGCTCGTCGCGGATGCGCTCGGCCACTTTGTAGTAGGAGCGCGGATCGTCCGCCTCGACGTTGGTCGGGCAGGTGATGCACGGTGGCGCCCATGGCCTCCAGCAGGGCCACCTTCTCCTTGGGGATCTTGTCGGCGCGGTGCAGATCAGCTTGTAGCCCTTGAGGTTGGCCGCCATGGCGAGCCCCACGCCGGTGTTGCCCGAGGTGGGCTCGACGATGATGCCGCCCGGCTTCAGGAGCCCCGCCTTCTCGCCTGCCTCGATCATGGCGATGCCGATGCGGTCCTTGACGCTGGAGCCGGGATTGAAGGACTCGACCTTGGCCGCCAGCACCGCGGGACCGGGGTGGAAGCGGCCGAGCTTGACCAGGGGAGTGTTCCCCAGGGTTTCCAGGATGTTCTCGTAGATCTCCATCAGGTCTCCAGTCAGGTCAGGGAAAGCGGCGGGATGCTAGCACATCCGGGTGTTGGCCCCGGCTTTGCAATCTCCTATGGCATGCGCCGGAGGGACCGGTCGCACTCAACTGACAAGAGGAGACACCATGGACGAGAAATACAATACCGGAACGGGTGTGACGACGGATACCACGACAGCTTCCGATACCGCTCATGACAAGGTCCATCCGGTCGGCAGCGGCGTCGGCGCCGCCGCGGGCGCGGCCACGGGCGCTGCGGTCGGCACGGCCGTCGGCGGCCCGGTGGGCACTCTGGTGGGCGCCGCCGTTGGCGCCGTTGCCGGCGGTCTCGTGGGCCACGGCATTGCCGAGGGAGTCAATCCCACCGCGGAGGACAACTACTGGCGCGAGAATTACAAGACGCGCCCCTATGCGGACGCCAGCCGCAGCTATGACGACTACCGTCCGGCCTACCAGTACGGCTGGGAGTCGCGCGCCCAGTACGGCAACCGCCGCTGGGAGGACGCGGAGTCCGACCTGGAGCGGGGCTGGGACAAGGCCAAGGGCGCTTCGAGCCAGACCTGGAACGAGGCCAAGCACGCCACCCGCGACGCCTGGCACCGCGTCGAGCGCGCGGTTCCCGGCGACGCCGACCGCGACGGCCGGTAGAGGACTCTCTTGCAATGTAAGGGCGACCCTGTGGGGTCGCCCTTACATCAGTCCCCTTCTTCCCAATCCCAAAAATAATCTTTGTTCGTCAAGGCCGGCTCCTCCTCGGTGAGGGACTCCTCCGTGAGGTGCGCCTGGGCCTCTTCCGGGGTCATTTCGCCGCGGATCACGGCGAGCTGCTCTTCGAGGTCCTGGGTCTCGCGCTCCCAGTAGTCCGGAGAGCCGAAGTGGGGCCAGGCCGCGGGGAAGGCCGGGTCGTGCCAGCGGCGGGCGATCCAGGTGGCGTAGTGGATGATGCGGAGGGCGCGCAGCGGCTCGACGAGGACGAGCGTCGCGCGGTCGAAGTCGCGGAACTGGATGTACCCCTCCAGGAACCGCTCGCGCAGGTTCTGGGTGTAGGTGTCGCGTCCAGGGAGGGCCAGCCAGAGGTCCTGGACGGCGGGGCCCACCACCATGTCGTCGAAGTCCAGCACGTTCAGGAGGCCGTCCCGGAACAGGATGTTGCCCAGATGGAGATCGCCGTGGATGCGGTGGACGGGCACCCCGGCCAGCCGCCGGTCCGCGATGGCGGCGATCGAGAGCGCCGTATCGAAGTAGCGGTCCTTGAGGTGGTGGGGCAGCACGTCGTGCGCCTCCAGCCAGTCCAGATTCTCGCGGATGTAGGTGTCGGCGTTCAGCCGGATGCGGTGCTCGGCCTCGCGGCGGGCGCCGACGTTGTGCATCCGCCCCGCCAGCATG
Source organism: uncultured Acidobacteriota bacterium (assembly GCA_963832495.1). Classification (GTDB taxonomy): domain Bacteria; phylum Acidobacteriota; class Thermoanaerobaculia; order Multivoradales; family UBA5704; genus DATARR01. The sequence continues at coordinate 1,826,879 of CAWHUF010000011.1, forward strand.
CCCAGGCGGCGGGCGCCGGCCTCGTCGAGCTCGTCGGGGGCGCGTCCGCCCCGGCGGTCGGAGAGGGTGTAGAAGATGTTGTCGATCTGCCTCAAGGTGCCGCCGCCGGGGAAGTCCCGCATGGTGCAGACGGGGATCTCCTGCCAGGCGAGGTCCTTCAAAAACAGGTGCTCCTCCAGGATCTGCTCCCGGGTCCACCGCCCGGGCCGGTAGAACTTGGCCACCACGCGGCTGCGGTCCGCCAGCTCCACCTCGTAGACCCGGTTTTCAAAGGAGTTCAGCGGGTAGCAGACCGGGTTGCACTCCAGGCCCCCTGCCTCGACCGCCTTCAGGACCTTTTCGGGCGTGAGAGAGAGGAAGAGGTCGGTTTCTTGGGTGGCTTGGGGCTGCATGTTGCCAATGTAGCACGCACGCCCTCCCCTCCAGGGCCTACCCACCGCGGGGAAGGGAGTAGGGTGCGCTGTGCGCACCATGAAACGTTGAAGGTGCGCACACAGCGCACCCTACATCGCTGAGCACGCTACACTAGGGGTATCCACTTATGGAAATCCCCAAGGGCGCCACGACGCTCGATCATGCCCATCCGGAATTTTCAGGCCCGGAAACGGAGCGCTCTGGGGAACGGCTGCGGCTGCCGGTCCTGACGGTCCTGAGCCACGCTGACCTTTCCCGCGTGGGGGACCGCGCGCTGCTGAGCGAGCTGCTCCGCGGCCGGGAGGTTCCGCTCTCACGCCAGGAGCCCCGCTTTACCGCTCCCGGCTCTCCCAGCGGCGCGCCGCTCGACGATCCCTTCCTGAGCCGCAGCCCGCTGCGCCTGAAGGCCCGGCCAGGAGGTGGCCTCCGTATCCACCGCGCGGGCAGCTCCCTCCACCTCACCGTGGACGGCGTGCCTCTCGCGGACGGCCTCGAGCTGTCCGCCGGAGCTCTGGAAGAGGGCGTCCTGCTCGACCTTGCCGGCCGCGTGGCCCTCTGCCTCCAGACCCGTCAGGCCCCTGCGTCGCCCCTCCCGGACCGTTTCGGCCTGGTGGGCGAGAGCGCCGGCATGGAGGCGGTGCGCCAGGCCGTCGCCCGCGTGGCCCCCTTGGGGGTGCCGGTCCTGCTGCGGGGCGAGACGGGCACCGGCAAGGAGATCGTCGCGCGCGCCCTGCACGAGCATGGCCCCCGGTCTGGACGCCCCTTCCTGGCCGTGAACCTTGGGGCTCTGCCGCCCACGCTGGCCGCCGCCGAGCTGTTCGGCGCCGAGCGGGGGGCCTACACCGGGGCCGTGCGGGACACGCCCGGCTACTTCGTCCGTGCCCAGGGGGGCACGCTCTTCCTGGACGAGATCGGCGAGGCCCCATCCGAGATCCAGGTGATGCTGCTGCGGGCCCTCGAAAGCCAGGAGGTGGTGCCCGTGGGCGGCCAGAAGCCCCGGCGCGTGGACGTCCGCATCGTCTCCGCCACCGACTCGAACCTGGAGGAGGCGCTGCGCGCCGGCTCGTTCCGCACGCCGCTCCTGCACCGCTTGGCGGGCTACTCGATCCGCCTGCCGCCCCTGCGCCAGCGCCGCGAGGACTTCGGGCGGCTGCTCGTGCATTTCCTGCTCCGGGAGATCGCGGAGATGGGCGATCCGCCGCCGCCGTCCTCGTCCGCCCTGCCCATTCCCTGGCTGCCGCCGCCGCTGGTCCTGCAACTAGCCCGCCTCGACTGGCCGGGCAACGTGCGCCAGCTCCGCAACGTGGCCCGCCAGCTCGCCATCGACAGCCGGGGCCTGGCGGTGCTCGAAGCGGGCCCTGGGATCGACGACCTGCTGGCAGCGGCGGGGCCGGTTTCCAACCCTCCGGGGGTGCCCCGGCGCCGGCCTTCGGAGATCGGCGAGGAGGAGATGATCGCCGCCTTGCGGGCTCATCACTGGAGCCTCAAGGACACGGCCGCCGCCCTGGGGATCGCCCGCACATCCCTCTACACGCTCCTCGAACGGTCGTCCCGGGTGCGCCCGGCGGCGGGCGTGCCGCCGGAGGAGATCCGCCGCGCCCTGGAGCATTGTGGCGGCGACGTGGCGGCCATGGCCGCCGAGCTCGAAGTTTCCGAGCGCGCCCTGCGCCAGCGTCTCAAGGATCTCGGTCTCCGTTAGACTATCCGGCAAAGCCTGAAATCTGAAATGAGCGACTCCGCACCGGCCAGTATCGGTCCCTACCGGGTGATCCGCCCTCTCGGCCAGGGAGGGATGGGCGAGGTCTTCCTCGCCTGGGACCCGCGGCTGGAGCGGGAGGTCGCCATCAAGCGGATCCGCCCGGACGTGGTCCTCAGCCCCGAGCGGCGCGCCCGCCTGCTGCGCGAGGCCCGCCTCGCCGCCAGCCTCGGCCACGCCGCCATCGTGCAGGTCTTCGACCTGCTGGCCGAAGACGGCGCCGACAACATCGTCATGGAGTACGTGCCGGGCACCACCCTGTGGGAAGCCTTGAGGTCCGGCCCCCTGCCGCCGGCCCGGGCCTTTCCCATCGCCGTGGCCGTGGCCGAGGGGCTCGCCTACGCGCACGGCCGCGGCGTGATCCACCGCGACGTCAAGACCGAGAACGTGCTGCTCTCCCCTGAGGGAGCGGTCAAGATCAGCGACTTCGGGATCGCCCGCCGGGCTCTCGAAGAGGAGGGCGGCGAGCGCCTCACGCGCGAGGGCATCGTGCTCGGCACCGCCCGCACCATGTCGCCCGAGCAGGCCTGCGGCGACCCGGCCGACGCCCGCTCCGACCTCTTCTCCCTCGGCGTCCTGCTCTACGAGCTGTTCGCCGGCCTCTCGCCGTTCGCCGCCACCACGGCCCGCGAGACGGTGCAGAACATCCTCAAGCACCGCCCACTCCCCGTCCATGAGGTTGTCCCAGGGCTCCCTCCGGATCTCTCCGATCTCATCGATCAACTGCTCGAAAAGAACCCCGCCTTCCGGCCCCGCGACGCCCAGGAGGTGGCCTTGCGGCTCAGGAGGCTCGCCGGAGAGTCGACGGCGGCCGGGGAGGCCACCCTCTTTGGCGAGACCCTCGACCTCTCCCCATCGCGGGCCATAGCTCCAGCCACTCCAGCGCCGGTCCACGCCGCCTCTACCGGAGTGCACCGGCGCCGGTGGCCGCGGGTCACGCTTCTGGCGGCGGCCCTCGGCGGGACGGCGGCGGTGAGCCTGTATCTCCTGCCCAGGGAAGCGGGTCCCCCCCGGCCGGTCACGGTGGCCGTGCTGGCGCCGAAGCTCCAGGGCGCCGCGGCGGGCGAAGAGACCGCCTTCCTGGCCTTCGTCCTGCGCGGCGCCCTCCAGAGATCCCTCACCTCGCTCCAGGAGGTCTTTCCCAAGAGCGCTTCCGAGGTGGATGCCGTGCCGGGCACTCCCGTCCAGGTGGCCCGCGCCCTGGCGGCGGACGAGCTTCTGGAAGCGGCTTTCGCCTGCCAGGAGCGCTCCTGCTCCGTGGAGCTGACCCGGCTCCGGGGAACGGACGGCGCGGCGACCTGGAGCGGCCGGATCGACGTATCCCTGGGCGAGCCCCTGACGGCCTCGCGGGCCATGGACGTCCTCGTCCGGCAGGCCTATCAGGACCGCGAGCCCCGGCCCGGCTTCCCCGGATTCCGCGTCTCGCCCGAGGACTATGCGGAGTACCTTGCCATCTGGCGGGCCGTCACCGAGAACAGCAGCGCGGACCCCGGCCCCTTGATCCAGCGCCTCGAACGCCTCCGCCGGCGGTCCCCGGGTTTCGTGGAGCCCTACTACCTGCAGGCGGCCATGGAGAGCAACCAGTTCTTCTCGGGAGCGCGGGACCCCGCCCGGCTCGACCGCGCCCTCGGGCTGTTCAACCGTGCCCAGGCCCTCGCACCCGGCAACCCCGAGATCCTCTTCGCCCGCGCTTCCACCGAGGTCCGGGCCGGCCGGCTCGCCAAAGCCGAGGCCACGCTCGCCGCCTTCGAGCGGCTGGCGCCGGGAGACGTCCGGGTCCTCGACCTGCGCGCCATGCTCGCCGACCAGCGAGGGCGTCCCGAGGAAGCCCTCGCCCTCTACCGGCAGGGCATCGAGCGCCAGCCATCCTGGGGGCGCCTCTACGAGCTCGCCCGGCTCGCCCTCCGCCAGGGGGATGTCGCCACCGCGCGCCAGAGCCTGGAGACCCTCCTCTCCCGCTCCCCCGGCAACCCGTTCGGACAGCAGATGCTCGCCAACCTCGAGCTGATGAGCGGCGATGCCCGCCGCGCCGCCCGCCTGTACGAGGAGATCGCCGCCCGCGGGCCGCGCCATGGCGTGCTCGCGAACCTCGGCACCGCCCGGCTGCTCGCCGGCGACTACGCCGGAGCCGCCAAGGCCCTGGAGCAGGCCCGCGCGGCGGCTCCGGACAACTACTTGTATCTGTTGAACCTCGCCCAGGTCCGCTGGCTCCAGGGGCACCGCAGCGAGGCCGAGGACCTGCTGCGCCGCGTCCTGGAGCTTTCCAACCAGGATCCGGCCCGGGAAGACCCCCAGCGGCTCACCGTCCGCGCCCAGTCCTTCGCCCTGCTGGGCCGCAAGCAAGAGGCCGTGATCGAGGCCCAGCAAGCCCTTCAACTCGCCCCCCGCAGTGGCTCCGTGGCCTTCGAGGCCTCCCTGGTCTACTCCATCGTCGGCGACCACACCGCCGCCCTGGTGAACGCCGAACGTGCCCGCGACCTCGGCTTCGACGGCCCGGCCTGGTTCCGCCTGCCCTGGTTTGAGCCCCTGCGCGGGCAGACGGAGTTTCAGCGGATCGCCGGGGATGCCTAGGTTGCCTCCACGCAGACGGTCTGCCCGTTGATCTCGATGCATTTTGGCGTGTCGATGATCGTGGGGTCCGAGGAGCCCAAGATCGCAAGCAGGCGGCGGAACTCGGGGTCTTCGATCAGCCTCGCGAGGGGCTTTAGCAGATCGAAGTCGAACTTCCCGTCCCACTTCTCCTTCTTCTTGAGAAACTCCTGGGCCGCTTCCGTGACCTCGCCGACCACCATCGAGAAGGAGATCACTTTGTAGTCCCGCCGCAGGTCATCGTTCGAGCTGGGCCAGTGGATCGTGCAGCCCCCCGGGATGGGCTCGCTGCTCAGGTTCAACGAGAACTCAACGCTCAGGTCCTCAGGCCTGGTGCTCGGCTCGCGCATCGTGAGAGCGACCTCCAGGGGATGGTCCTCTCTCGGCACGAAGACCAGAGCCGCAGGCTCCAGAGAGACCGTGACGTCAAGGCTGTCCGCCCACCGGACCCGGAAAGCGAGCTCGGGTTCCAGATCAACCGAAACGATCAACGGGTCTGTGTAGACCGAGCCATTGAAAACGTTGTACTTCAGGCGTCCATGGCTGTCGCGCCCCTCAATCACGATCGCATCGGCCAGGACGCTAGGAGTCTGTCCGGTCGTGACGGGCACAGTGGCCGGCCCGGGATCGTTCACGATGGAGAGGAACAGGCCACCTTCGATCTCCTCCTTGCCGGAGAACGTTGTCTGGCCAGGCCTCCTGCAGAGGACCTGGAGGACCACGTCGAGAGTCGCCGGCTCGATCTGCAAGGTACAGCTCGTCAAAGCCACGGAAGAGGGGATCACATTGGCCTCGCCATTGATCACACGCCAGAAAACCTCCAGGTCGCTCTGGATCTCGAAGGGGTGCTCCTCGTCCTCCGTCAGATCCAGGGTGATATCTATGCGGGTGGTCGCAGTATTCCTCACCTGGAACGAGGGTACGAGGTTGAGCCCGGACGGCGCGGCATTGTAGTCGAACAGCGTGGGGTACAGCGGCAGGGTGAGATCGTCGGCTGCGAACGTGATGTCCTGGAGATGGACGGAAGCTACGTTGGTATCCAACTCTACGGGCGCAGGTCCAGCTTTGAGAGTGTCGACCATGATTCATTCCCTCCTATCGGAAAAAGGATCCATTCCCCGGTAAGGGCAAGGCCGGTGCCAGGACCGGTTCCTCTCCCTTCCGAGGGAGAAGGCCTCCGGCCTCTCCCGGCAAAGCCCGGATCGTCGTGTCGGGGCCCGCTCGTCGTCGTGTCAGAATAGCCCCCATGCCCGACGAAGGCTCCGCGCCCCCCGAGTTCACCGAGCTCGCCCTGTTCGAGATCGACGCCCGGTCCGTCCGGATGCTCGACTACGACTTCTGCGCCGAGAAGGAGGTCGTCGTCCTCGGCCGGGTCGATCCCCGCGGCCAGGAGCCGGTGACCGTGGGCATGCTGCGGCCGGTGCGCCGGAGCCTGGTGGCCGAGGTCGAGCGGACGCTGCGCCGCCCCGTCCGTCCCGTGCAGCTCAACGCCTGGGAGATCCGCCGGGCGATCGACGAGGGCTACGGGCTCGCCGGCCCAGGGAAGGACGGCGACTCGACCCTCGTCCTCGGCCCGGTGTCCGGCTTCTCCTTCGAGCGGGACCACGACGTGCCCCATCTCCTGGACGAGATCCTCGGCCGCGCTGTGGAGTTGCGGGCGAGCGACATCCACATCGAGACCTATGAGCAGGACGTGGACGTGCGCTTCCGCGTCGACGGCGTCCTGCGGCAGGCCGCGACCCCTCTCTCCATCGAGAACGTCCAGGCCGCCATCGCCCGTCTCAAGGTTCTCTCCGGCCTCGACATCGCCGAGCGCCGCCGCGCCCAGGACGGCCGCATCCAGGCCCTCTATCGCGATCATCGTGATCCTCGGGACGCGGAGAGCCCCAAGGGACGGGCCGTGGACTTCCGCCTCTCCGTGGTCCCCGGTCCCGCGGGCGAGGACGCGGTGCTGCGCATCCTCGACAGCTCGGCTCCCCTGCCGCTCGAAAAGCTCGGCCTGGGGGAGGGTGCCCTGGCCCACTTCGAGCGCCTGATCGGCAACCCCGAGGGGATGATCCTGGTGACCGGCCCCACGGGCAGCGGCAAGACCACCACCCTCTACGCCGCCCTCGAACGGATCACCACGCCCGAAAACAAGGTCCTCACCGTCGAAGACCCCATCGAGTACCGCTTCCCCAAGACCAACCAGAAGCAGATCTCCTCCGTGATGGGCTTCGCGGACTACGCCCGCGCCTTCATGCGCCAGAACCCGGACGTGATCCTGATCGGCGAGATCCGCGACGAGGACACGGCCTCGGCCGCCGTCCGCGCTGCCCAGACGGGCCACCTCGTGCTCTCGACCCTCCACACCAACGATGCGGTCGCCACCGTGGCCCGGCTGCGCACGCTAGGGGTCGACTCCGGCATGGTCGCCTCCACCCTGCTGGGCGCCGTCTCCCAGAGGCTGGTCCGCCGGCTCTGCCCCAACTGCCGGGTGGAAGCCCCGCCGGACGACAGGGAGGCCCGCCGGCTGGGCCTGGGGGAGGGGGAAGGACCGTTCTATAAACCGGCTCCCTCGCCGGGCTGCGAAATCTGCAACGGCTTCGGCTACAAGGGCCGGCAGGGGATCTATGAGCTGTTCGTGCTGGACCCGGACCTCGCCGACCTGATCGCCGAGGGAGCCCCCCTCCACCGCATCCGCGCCGCCGCCCTGGAGAGGGGGATGCAGGGCCTCCTCGACAACGCCCTGGACAAGGCCCGCGCCGGCATCACCTCCCTGGAGGAGGTCCTGCGGACGGTGCCGTATAGGATGATGGGGAGGGAGTGATTCCCAGATCGCCAAGGTATCTATCACCGCGTCCCCGCCCGGGCATAAATGCCCGGGCTATGCGAAAACAGCCGGGTGAACCCGACTGCTGGAGTCCCCTTCAGGGGGCTTTTTTTGACTAGCCCGGGCATTTATGCCCGGGCGGGGGCTCTGCCGAAACCCCGGAACGAGGAGCTGCCAGCCATGCGCGTCATCGATCAGAAGATCATGAACCGCCTCTTCGAGGTCACCGACGATCTGGAGATCGACCGGGAGGGGCTCGAAGTGCCGCTCGTCATGGAAGGCGAGGGGAAGGTCGCCCGCACGAAGCGGGGGAAGATCGAGATCACCCTGCCGGATACGGACGACCTCGGTCCGTTCCTGGCTTCCCTGCCGGAGAGGCTGCGGGAGCTGGAAGCGGGTTAGGAGAGTTACACTTGGACTCTCCATGTCGCACGAAAGCGGCGGTACGACGCTTGGCGGTCCGGCCGGGGACGCGCCCTCCGGGGTCCGGCGCGAGAGCGTTGCCTCTCTCACGGTGCTTTGCCATCCGGACCTGGCCCGGATCGGTGACCGGGCCTTCCTCGGCGAGCTGGCGCGGGGGCGGAGGGCGCTGCTCTCGCGCCAGCAGCCCCGGTTCGCCTCTTCCGGCGCCGCCCCCGGCACCGTCGGCGAGCCGCTCGCCGATCCCTTCCTGAGCCGCCAGCCGCTGGAGATCGAGCCGTGGGGCGGCGGCGTCCGGGTCCACCGGGCCGGCAGCCCCACCCGCCTGGCGGTGGATGGCCTGCCGGTCGAGGAGAGCCACGTCATCCCCGGCGAGGCGCTCGATGGCCACGGAGCCGTCCTGGAGCTTGCGGACCGCGTCGTCCTCCTCCTGCACCGCCGGCCGCCCCCCGTCCCCGCGCCTCCGGAGCGCTTCGGCCTCATCGGCGAGAGCGCGGAGATGGCGGCGGTGCGCCGGGCCATCGCCCGGGCCGCTCCGCTCGACACTCCCGTCATCGTGCGCGGAGAGACGGGGACGGGCAAGGAGCTGGTCGCCCGTGCGCTCCACGAGCATGGCCCCCGGGCGGGTCACCCCTTCGTGGGAGTCAACCTCGCGGCCCTGCCTCTCTCGCTCGCTGCCGCCGAGCTGTTCGGGGCCGTGCGGGGGGCCTATACCGGGGCGGTGCGCGACACGCCGGGATACTTCGTCTCCGCCCACGGCGGCACCCTCTTCCTCGACGAGATCGGCGAGGCTCCGCCTGAGGTCCAGGTGCTGCTGCTGCGCGCCCTGGAAACGGGCGAGATCGTGCCCGTGGGCGGGCAGGCGCCGCGGCAGGTGGACGCGCGGATCGTCTCGGCCACGGACGTGGACCTGGAAGCCGCCCTCCGCAACGGCTCCTTCCGCTCCGCCCTGCTGCACCGGCTGGCGGGCTACGAGATCCGCCTGCCGCCCCTGCGCCGCCGCCGCGAGGACCTCGGCCGCCTGCTCGTCCACTTCCTCGGCCGCGAGCTGGAGCGCCTGGGCGAACGGCTGCCCCAGAGAGACCCGGCCTCCCCGGAGCCCTGGCTGACGTCCTCCCTGGTCGTGCGCCTGGCCCTCTACGACTGGCCGGGCAACGTGCGCGAGCTGGCGAACCTGGTGCGCCAGCTCGTCATCGACAGCCGCGGGGAGCCGGTCCTGCGGCTGGACGCCGATCTCTCGGCGAGGATCCCGGCTCCGGCTCCGATGACAGCGCCAGCATCCCGGCCCCAGCCTTTCCGCCGGCCCTCAGAGGTCACGGACGACGAGCTCCTCGCCGCCCTGCGCGAGCACCGCTGGAACCTGCGGGCCACGGCCGAGGCGCTCGGGGTCGCCCGCACCTCCCTCTACACCCTGCTCGACCGCTCCCCCCGGGTACGGTCCGCTGCCGGCGTGCCTTCCGAGGAGATCCGCCTCTGCCACGAGCGCTGCGGCGGCGACGTCCCCGCCATGGTGGCCGAGCTCGAGGTCTCCGAGCGGGGACTCCGGCAGCGGCTCAAGGACCTGGGCCTGCGCTGACCATGGAATTCCCGCAGACAGAGATCGGCCCCTATATCGGCCCCTATCAGGTGATCCAGCGCCTGGGTTCCGGCGGCATGGGCGAGGTCTTCCTGGCCTACGACCCGCGGCTCAACCGGCAGGTGGCGATCAAGCGCATCCGCCCGGGCGCCGCCCTTGACGAGGAGAGCCGGGCCCGGCTCCGCCGCGAGGCCCGGGTGGCCGCGGGACTCGCCCATCCCGCCATCGTCCAGGTGTTCGACCTCCTGACCGACATCGCTGACACCGAGGCGGACGCCATCGTCATGGAGTACGTCCCGGGCACCACCCTGCGCCAGATCCTCCAGCCGGGCCCGCTGCCCCTGGCGGAGGGCCTGCGGATCGCCGTTGCCATCGCCGGAGCGCTGATGTATGCCCACCGGCAGGGGGTGGTGCACCGGGATCTCAAGACGGAGAACGTCCTGATGACCCCCGACGGCCGGGTCAAGATCGCCGACTTCGGCATCGCCCGCCGAACACTTCGAGAGCGGCGGCGAGGAGGAGCTGACCCGCGACGGCGCCGTCCTCGGCACCCACCGCGTGATGTCGCCCGAGCAGGTCTGCGGCGACCCCGTGGATGCCCGCTCGGACCTCTTCTCCTTCGGCGTCCTCCTCTACGAGATGTTCACGGGCCGCTCGCCCTTTCTTGCCAAGACCGCGGCCGGCACCGTCCAGCGCATCCTCCGCGAGGACCCGCCCCCCGCGAGCGAAGCGGACCCCCAGGTGCCGCCGGCCCTGTCCGACCTCATCGGCGAGCTGCTGGAAAAGGACCCCATGCTCCGGCCCCGCGACGCCGGAGAGGTCTGGGACCGGCTCCGGGTTCTCCGCGGCGCATCGGCGGAGACGACCGAGGAGATCGGGGACATGGAGGCCACCGCCACGCTCCGGTCTCCCATGCCCTTCCCGGTCACCCCGGTCGCGGACCGGAGCGCTTCGGAGCCCTCCGCGTCCCGGTGGCGGACCGCCGCGCTCGGCCTCGGGCTCCTTGCCGCGCTCATCCTGGCGGCGGTGCTGTTCCTGCCCCGGCCAGGCCCCTCCGGATCGCCCGGCGCGCTCTCCGTGGCGGTGCTGGAGCCCGTGCCGCGCGGCGGGACGCCCACGGAGGAGACCGGGTTCCTGGCCTTCGCCCTGCGCGGCGCCCTGCAGAGCACCCTCACCTCCTTCGAGGGCGTACAGACCCGCGGGGCCGGCGAGGTGGACGCCGTCTCCGGCCCGCCGGCCCGGGTGGCGCAGGCCGTGGCGGCGGACGAGGTTCTGGAGACCGCTTTCGCCTGCCAGGGGGGCTCCTGCTCCGTGGAGGTCAACCGTCTGCGGGGAGCGGATGGCGGCGCCACCTGGAGCGGCCAGATCGAAGTCCCCCTCGCCCAGCCGCTGACCGCGGCCCGGGCCGTGGCCGTGCTCCTGCGCCGGGCCTATCCGGAACGGCGGCTGCGCGCCGGCACGCGGGAGATCGAAGCGTCGCCCGAGGACTTCCAGGAGTACCTGGCCGTGCAGCGGGATCTGATTGAGATGAGGCCCGGCGTCACCGCCGAACAGCTCCTTGGCCGGCTGGCCGCCATCCGCCGCCGTTCGCCCCGCTTCGTGGACGCCTACCTGCTGGCGGGGAAGCTCCAGGTCAACCTCTTCACCTCCGTCACGCGCGACCCGGCGCTCCTCGACCGTGCCCTCGCCCTCCTCTCCCAGGCCCAGGACCTGGCGCCGGGCGACCCGGAGGTCCTCTACACCCGTGCCTGGGCGGAAGCGGAAGCGGGTCCGCTCGACGAGGCCGAGACGGTCCTCGGCACCTTCGAGCGGCAGGCGCCGGGCGACGTCCGCGTTCTCGACTTGAGAGCCAAAGTCCTGGAGCGGCGCGGCCGGACCGAGGAGGCGCTGGCCGCCTTCCGCACCGCCGTCGAGCGGCAGCCCTCGCGGTCGCGGCTCTACGAGTTCGCCAAGATGGCCCGCCGCCAGGGAGAGACCGCCGCCGCCCGCGAAGCCATCGAGACCCTCCTCCGCCGCTCCCCCGGCGACGAGTGGGGCCGCCGGTTCCTCGCCCTCCTGGAGCTGACCAACGGCGATCCCGCCCGGGCCGCTGCCCTGTACGGGGAGCTGGCGAGCCCGGCCGATCCCGCCAGCCTGGTCAACCTGGGCCTCGCCCGCATGCTCCTGGGCGACCACGACGGATCGGCCCGGGCTTTGGAGCAGGCCGTCGAGGCGGCCCCCAGCAACTACTTCTACCTGCTCAACCTGGCCCAGGCGCGCTGGCTCCAGGGCCGCCGGGACGAGGCCGCGACGCTCTGCCGCCGGGTCCTGGCCCTCTCGGACGCGGAGCCCGCCGGCGAGGAGTGGCAGCGCCTGACCGTCCGCGCCCAGGCCCTCGCCCACCTGGGAGAACCCCGGGCCGCGGTGGAGGCCGTGCAGGAGGCCCTCCAACTCGCCCCCCACAACGGCCAGACCTCCTACGAGGCCGCCCTGGTCTACGCGCTGGTGGGTGACCGCACGGCGGCGCTGGTCAACGCCGAGCGGGCCCGCAGGCTAGGCTTCGACGCCCCGGCCTGGTTCCGCCTGCCCTGGTTCGAGCCCCTCCGCTCCGACCCCGGCTTCCGCGAGCTCACCGGTTCGTAGGACTCACCGGAGAGTCGACTGGCCGCCTCCCCCTCCCCCGCCCCCTCCAGCCGGAATGCAGACCCCCTCCGGCGTGCAGGTCGCCGGCTCGATCACCGTGGGATCGACGGCCATTCGAGCGATGACCCTGTCGAGGTTGACCAGGTTGAACCGCCGGCGCAGCTCCTCCTGCACGTCCTCGTCGGAGGTATCCACTTTCAAAAGGAACGAGTGGACGCGCCCGACGGTGCGGTCGCACGGGGCGGCCTCGGATTCCTCCGGACGGTCGTTGGAGCGGCAGGTCTGCTGGAGCCAGTGGATGCGGCAGGTCTTCCCATCCCCCAGGAGCTTGGCGGACTGGAGCTGCCACGGGCGGTCGCCCTGGGAAGAGAAGGGAATCACCTCGGCTTCTCCCCCCAGGTTTTTCCACCGCAGTCCCAGGTCCGGGACGTCCAGGGAGAGGTCCATCTCGACGGACTCCCCCTCCCGGGCACGGAACGCCACCTCGAGCTCCACGTCCTGGTCCAGGAAAGGCCCGTTTTCGAAGTGCGGGCGGAACAGGTTGCAGACCGGCCGGCCATGGAGGTCGATGTCGGAGATGTGCACCTCGGGCTGGACGGCTGCGCGAGGAAGAGGCGGGAAGTCCGGCCGTGTCAGTTGAACCTCGAGAGACCGGCCGCCCGCGCGCGGGCTGTAGAGAATGGCCAGGTACAATCCTCCCTCCACGGCGCTCACGGCTTCCTCCCACTTGTCCGCCGGCTGGTAGCCGCCCTGGCAGTAGAGCCGCAGGACGGTCATCTCCTGGGAACGGTTGCCGTCCTGAAACCGCTCCTGCGCGTGCTTGTTGGCGGCGGCCTGGTTCCAGATCAGGGTACAGGACGTCTCGTTCTCCCAGCGGGCCTCGAGCCCGGGGACCTCTTGATCCAGAGGACGGTCCAGCGAGCGACACTTGACGCGGTTGCCCTCTTCCTTGACGAAGGTGACGCCCTGCCCCTTTTCGATCTCGAAGATGACCCTGACCTCCAGGGGATCCTTCGTGCGGATCAGCAGGGCCGGCTCGACCTGGATGCCCCGCATCCGGTCGTACTGGATGAGCGACGGATAGCGCGGTTTCCACAGCTTGCCGTCCTCGAACGTGATGCGGTCGAGAACGATCTTCACCTCGATCGGCTCAGGGATCTCCGCTTCCGTGACGGCGTCGACGAGAGGCTCGATCATGGGCTCTCCTCCTTTCGGTCTGAAATGGGACTGTCAGTGGAAAGGCAAAGCATGTGCCAGGAGGCCTCCCGAGGGAAGCCCCCTTTTTCATGGACAGTTTCGTCGTGTCGGCCGCGGGTTTCGTCGTGTCGGTGGGGTGCGCTGGATCAGGTCAGGCCCGTTCCCGCCCGGGCATAAATGCCATGCCATTCCACACATCTCGGGGTCTTCATCGGCGCCGGTGTGGATCGTGCCGATCTGCCCTTCGAGGAGACGGCCCGCCGACGGTGCACCCGGAGAGGGCGTCGGTAGAGGACTGGGCCGTCTCTACGGGACGGTGTTGCCGTTGCGGACGGTGAGGTTACGGAGAGGTCGATCAAACGCCCCCGGAACCTCATCTGTGGCTTCGGCACAACCGTACCGTAGAGACGCCCCAGTCCTCTACCGGGCACTTTCCGGGTCCTCAAACGGCGGGGCGTCTCTTGCGGAGGGTATACCTTCACGATCCAAGACAACTGATTGGACCTCCCGGTGGCATTTATGCCCGGGCGGGGGCGCGGCAAGGTTGAACGTTTCGAAGTAAGGACGAATCTGCCAACGTAGAGCTAATCGCCAGAATCCGTCGGCAGCTTCGCGCTGAGCCAGCCGCTGATGCCGGCAGACATGACGTGGACATTGTCATATCCCATCTGCTTGGCGCGGCGGGCAGCGTTGGGCGCCTTGCGGCACAGGAAGTTGGAACAGTAGAAGACGAGAGCCGAGTCTTCTCCTGCGGCAGATCGGCCTCCGCGTAGCCCGCCGGATCAAGATTCAGAGCGCCTGGAACTCGCGCCTGAGTCCAACTCTGCGGGGAATTCACGTCGATAACCGTCACCGGCTTGTTCTGCATCAACCCATAGAGCTCCCCCGGGAGAAAGCGTCTTCAGGCCCATCAGCTTCGCGAACATCGGTGATCTCTCCTATCGCGCACTGCTTTGCGCAGACATAGGCATATACGAGCGAAGCTGGCAGGAGTTTATCCGGCGCCGACGAGTTGGAGTTCTCGATACCCTCACTGCGTGGTGGATCTACTGAGCCGAACCTCCCGGCAGAGCCTGTTCCACAGCGGCACGCAACTTGCTAAAGTTGCTAAGAGGTGTAAGTGGATCGGGCCAGGCTCTGTCCGAACCCTAACGACAAGGAGGTTAAAGTATGCCGGCTAAGTTCTCGCTGCAGTGCATGGTTAGCCGTCAATCTTCTCATCTGATAGGGTCGCAAGCTGAAGCTGCTGATTGCTTGGATCGGGATACTCACGATCTAAATCCACAAAATACATCTCCAGCTTCGGATCGTCTCTGTGTGCTCGCATCAAAGCGTCAAGGTCGGAACGCTCGGTCGTAAAAAGCTGCCAGTAAATATCGTCCCACATGTGCAGGACACCTCTCATCTGGCTTGGCCATGTGCCCGAGGTCAATTGAAAATCGCGACCCCAATACAAGCGCTTCAATAGATCAAACGGTGGAGGCTCTCGAAAAATCGGAATAAAAGCGCCTTCGCAGAAATACATGGACTTGCCCCAACGCTCAAAATCATCGCCTCGCAGGAGCAACAACTGGCTGTCAATGTCGGCGGCGATCAAGCTCGAACCAAACTGCTCTCGAAGTCCAGGCATCGGGTCTTCGCGCTTGGCCCGCTCGTCATAGCTGACGGTAAAGTCATTTGCGAACACATGGTCACGCCATAGAGCAGCGAGCGGGCGAAAGGCGTAGAAGAAATCGGAGCAATCGTCGCTAGCACTGCCGTGAACGAAGATGGGTGCGCCGACACCCTGCGCGACTTCTACTGATTGCGGATAGATACGAATGCCGTGAATTTTCATACGCACGTCCTACGCAGTAACGCCTTTTGGAGCTCACCGCGTGGCAAACGCGCACCAGAGCGCGGTTGCCATCCGGTGAAGCGCTGGGGTTGGGCGCTGCACCATTAGCTTCGCTTCCTCGAAGGGTTCATTTGGATTGGCAGTAGCGAGCTTCCCAATTATAGCTTGCGCCACTTCTTTATACTCCAATATACCAGCCAAATGCAAGGCCAAGTGAATACGCAGGGCATCTTTTGCAACTGGGTCTTCTATGATGTCCGCCAATTTGCGCGACTCAAGATTTGCACGGTCGGTTCGCAGCTTGCCAAAGAACTCTGCCATTGCCCCCTGTGCCATTCGAGATTGAACGAAGAAGAGGGCCGAAACAGCGTCGATGATTATTCCCGCCACGAACGAAGCTATAGTAGCTCCATTGCGCTCGTTTGTATAGAATATAGAAGCGATGATTATCGTGGCAAAGCCGAGTGCGGCAAAAAGTAAACTGAACCAGAAACTGATGCGTGCATGACCTAGTACTTGAGCATAATACTTGGCGAGTTGTGCTGATTCGAAAGGAAGTCGCTCGCTTACGGCGAGAGCAACTTCCTCTAACAAGGCCCGACCTTCACCCCCCCCCTTCGGGAGGGAGAGTCCCAACGCGAGCCGGAGCGAAGGTGGAGGTCGAGGGCATAGCAAAGCCATACTAGCCCCCTCGAGCCCGAGGTGTCAATACAAAAACCCTTAATGCTAGACTACACGGGAACTTCAGGCTTGTCAAGACCTTTTTGTCCCGTTTCGGCTCTGTTACCGCACTGAGAAGATCGAAGTGAATTTATGCCTTCCAGGAAGTTGTGTATCCGGAAAGTGCGAGCTGGCAGTTATGCTGCGCTGGCAGATCTCAAGGGGAAGGAAATGATCTCTGAGACAACTGTGGCGGTAGGGAGGCGGCAGTTCCATACCTCAGGGACGCGGCCGAAGGCTGCCGGTGAGCGATTTTGACTAAAGAGCCCCGATGCCCCACGGCCAACGCCTCAAAGGTGAGCGTGCGGGGACCGCGCTGTTTGCGGCTTCCGTCCGCTCGACCGCCGGGGTTGGCTGGCGGTGCTGAGGCATTTGATATTCGCATGCAGTTTTTTCTCCTCAGCGGCTACTCAAATTCTACCCCAAACACCTCAGAAAAACTAGAAACTAGAGACACGGCAGGCGTTCCCCGCCCTGAGTTCCGCAGGTGCCTCTCGGGAAACTCCAAGACGGTCGAGTGGAGACCTCCTACCCAAGATCCAGTTATCTCTAAAATCTCCGCGAAGCCAGAGCTTCAAATACCTCGCAATCGACCTGCTTGTTGCTAAGTTTTGACCTCATAGCAATGACAACGCTTAGATCGATTCGGCCATCCTTATTTCTTAGCTGTATTTCTTCTAGTTTGTCCCTATATAGAATACGGAGTTGATCTTTACAACACCATGCGGCGATATCTTTAAAATATATCTGGTGCACAATCTCGCGGATGGTACATCTACTTGCATCCAATATCAATACCCGGTCGGCGTATATGGCTACGGCATAATGCAAAGGCGGGATCGTTCCAAGAATTGGTGACTTGTATGAAAACCCCGATGGCAGACCGCCGTAGGCTGCCATGAACTGAGCCTTCATGGTCGAATTAAATGACAGAATCTCTAGCCCTTCTTTAGCGGTCCTGGCAACTCCGCTGAAGAGCTTTACAGCGAGCCAAAGTCCACCAAGCATGAGAACCCCCATGAACATTGTATCGTAATCCATGCTGACAATCCTCTGGATGGGTGTTTAAGGTGGCCAACCAAGTACGACCCGGTGGCTCAATGGCTCAATATAGACCAAACCGCGTAACAACCGCTTCCCCTTGTCTCGTGAGAGTCAGCCTAGTAATGATCACTCTGGCCTTAGTGGTGTTCACAGCGTCTACTCCTCCCCAAAACGGGTCGTAATTCCGCACCTCGCCAGCCAACGCTGTGGGGCATAACCGGCAGCGTAGCTGTCCGGTTGATGCCCTGGGTTAGCCGATCCAAAGTTTTCTACTCGCGTATATGGCTATGGCCCCACTGCGCTGCCTCTCTTATTCTACAACGGGCCTACCGGTCGGCGATAGCAGAGTTCCCAAGTCCTCGATCGGCTCTTCTGGCTACCAAGGCCCCGCTTGGCTCTACGAGATTTTCTCGCCTCTTGGCCCGGTCCGCACTTCGCCAGGCACCTACCTAGCGGTAGGGGTCACCGTACCCCCGGCTCGAGAATGGGAATATGACATTCGGGTACTGTCTTGACTGTCTTGCTGTTTTTATACGATATTCCAAGCAAGGCGAGCGAGAGAATTAAGCACAGAGAGCCAGTTGCTAGAGACCATAGACGCATGGCCCGCGGGAAGCGCGGGACCCAGGGAAAGTAGGGCTCACTGTCAGTGGAGCTTCGAAAGAAGCCAACACCTGAGCGCTTTCTAGCCGCAAACACGTAGCCTAAGATGCAGGACGCAAGAAGAGCCACGGCGGCGCCAGCAATCGGGAGAGCAGTCGTGGGTTTCTCAATCATACTCGTGAGAAAGCCGGCTATCGCGGTCGATAGCCCCAAGATGGCAGCGAATGTTGCCACGACCACCATCAGAGGGTGTGCGTCTTTGCCTCCCGAAGCGCTTCTCGCATGATCTCTTGCCGAAGCAGCGATGGCCTCTTCTAGTTCCGCTGCTGAGCGTACACCATAGAAGTACTGAGATATCGAATGCGCGAGCGCAGTGCCCTCCTCTGTGGGATCGATGAGAGCCGTATGGATACGAATACCAGCCACCCGACATCTATTTGCTGCCAACAGAGGATCGCCGACCGTTGAAAGCCCATCAGACAATAGAAAGATGCTCGCAAATCCGTCGGGCTGCCGCGTGCCAACGACAGCGAGAGCTTCCTCTAAGGCGGCAGCGATGTTCGTATTACCACCCGGCGTAACGCTCACCAGAGCATCACGAATGCCGTCAACTTCAGAAGCAGCACCCGAGTAGAGAAGCGCTGGCTCATCCTTGAAGCTGACAATAGCGATTGCACTATCGCCTAGTACAGGTAACTCGAGCAGTAACTGTTCTTTTGCAGCACTAAGCTTGATTCGCTGATTCACTGTCTCGAGTCGCCCCGAGAACTCGTAGGAGGAGCTCATGGGTTGACCCATAGAACCAGATGAATCTAGCAGCACGATCCAAA
Source organism: uncultured Acidobacteriota bacterium (assembly GCA_963832495.1). GTDB lineage: Bacteria > Acidobacteriota > Thermoanaerobaculia > Multivoradales > UBA5704 > DATARR01. The sequence continues at coordinate 1,845,299 of CAWHUF010000011.1, forward strand.
GATCGCTCATATATCGTTCCTGTCCGGCTAACGTGTGTGGGCTTCAGCGGGGCCGTCAGGCATCCGCTGCAAGCCCCGGGTTGGGCGGTTTCTCCCCGGAATCTCCGAATTTTCGGAGACGCCGATAGTAATCGGCTGCATTTGGCCACAGGTATAAGTACCATGCGACGAAAGCAAGGGTAAGCACCAAGCTGACCAGGGAAGTAGCATTTGACGGCTCTAGCCACCTCTGGGCTACTGCACTCAGTAGGACAAAGGAAACGAGGGCGGGACGGCCCCATGCGCGTTCCTTCCAGACCGCGTAGGCGACCGAGAGAGCGGCGAGCCCCAAAATGCCTTCCGCGAAGATCTTACCAACTGGGAGACTGGAACTTGCTCCGGAGCCCCAGACGAATATCTTGAAAAAAGCGATGAGCGCATTCAATGTTGCCAAGCCACCTACCAAAGCAAGGGCCAATCCTAAGAGCGTCAAGAGAGAGGGGCGATTGGAGGTCTTTGGAATCGTAGGAAAGATGGGAATGCTTCTGTGCCTAACACGCTTTGGCAACTCCCGCACGAGAGGCGCGTGGCAATCGATACACTCAGAGACTTCGTCGCGGTACTCACTACCACATGAAGGACAGAACATAGTGTGCCTACTCCAAGAGCATGATCAGATTTACCGCCACCCAACGGATTTGCTGCTCAGCGGGCCGGAAAGCGGAGCTTTACGGTCCGCTGGAGCAGCCGAGTTATGCGAAGTCGCAATACATTGCGCCATGATTCTAACTGCTCCGGAAGAGGCTCGACAAGGAAGCCGTGTTCTCGTCCCTGCGATCCACGATAATTCCGAGAGTACTGAGCCGGTACTGTATCGCCGTCCTGGATACAATATATATGAGGCAGAGCTCCGCTAGCTGCTGATTGAGATCGCGGTAGCTGTACGGCTTACCCTCAGAGGATAATCCGACCGCGGTTGCTAGTGATACCAAGTTTATCCTGGATCTGCTTTACGGCCAAGCCGATTGTCAGCCGAGGCATAAGAAGAGCCGCAGCAAAGTAGTTCGCCTGCCATTCAATCCAGTCGCGCGGCGTCTCCAAACTCTTGTGGTCCCGATCAAAGTCGAGAGTTGTATCCTGAATGGTCCTCTCAAGACCGACATCACTTCCAATGGTGACATCTGCATGGAGCGTCAGATGGCCAAACTCATGCGCAACAGTAAAGCGGAACTTCGTGTCGTCGTTGGCCAGTGAGACATCTACCCGGATCGCCAGAGGTTTCTGCTGGAAAATCCCGAGTATCTTTCGACCATCCTTTGCTGAGCCCAAATTCTGTGTAGCATCAAAGATCAAACCTTGTTCCTTGTGAGCTTGCTCCACCAGTTCGAGAAGCGGCGTTCGTGTTGGCTTCTTTAGGGTAGCCATAGAGAACTGAGCAAGGACCGCTTCTGCTCTCGTCTCGATGTCCTCTTTCGAGAGCCGGGGCACAGCGGTCTCGCTTGCTAGACTACTCATATCCACCTCCGGAGCGCATAACCGCTGAGTCAACGGCCGACGCGCCGTGTTTCAATCTGCCTTATCACCGTTCCACCCAGCCAAAGCAAAGTAGCTCCAAGAAATTGCCATGGCTCTATGTGGTGAGATTGCCGTAACTTACGCTGATTCTGCGCCGATTCTTTACCCTCGTCAACTCCTCAAGACGACCGTGTAAGCAGCCAGGAAGAGCCTGGTGGGCAGAGTCAGCTTACACGGCCGGCTGCAGCAAACTAAATGCTTGATCAGCGACGATTGGAGATCCCCAAGGGGGGCGTGTGGATCTCCCGGGGATCCAGCGAAGCACGTTATACGTAACGCAGCGGAGGGTAAGCACCCCACAGGGACGCATGCAAACGGCCGATTCTGAAGGAGATCGGCAAGCTGGAACGGTACCGGGGGGTTGCTTACACGGCAGAAAGGAGCCGTGTAAGCAGCAAGGTCCCGAGCGCGCCAGCCAGATCGTCCTCAACGGCCAGCGGGCAGACTTTGAGGGGTCTTCGTCGACGGCAGGCCCCGGCAGGAGGTCCGCCAGCAGGAGTGAAGCCGCCTGTGATCCCGGCGGCAACCCCCGCGAGAGGAGCGGAAGAAGCTGAAGCCGCGTTGAACCGTCCTCTGGGCCTTCGGCGGCTTCCTTCAGGTCCGGCGGACAGGCTTCCGCGGTCTCCGGTAGCCCGTGAGAGGCCGGCGGACGTCCCGTTATCCGGGCTGGAGGCACTTTTAAGCCCGGCGGAAGCTCCGGAGACCTCTCGGGAAAGCCCGCCGCCCCTTTTGGAACGTCCGCCGCCCCTGCGGGAAAGCAGACCGCCCCAAATGGAAAGCTCGCCGCCCCTTCGGGAAAGCCCGCCGCCCTTTTTGGAACGTCCGCCGCCCCTGCGGGAAAGCAAACCGCCCCAAATGGAAAGCCTGCCGCCCCTTCGGGAAAGCTCGCCGCCCCTGATGGAAAGACCCTCTTTCCAAAAAGGGGGGCCGGGAGGGATGCCGGCGCTCCCAGGGGGATCTCGGGCGATGGCTGCAATGCCTTTCCTGCGGTACAATCGCTCCTCCTGCGTCCTGCCGTACCTTCATCCTGAATCCAGGACCGCATCTCAGGAGTCAATCAGGGAGTCCATATGGCTGAGCAATACATCTACGTCATGAAAGACCTGCGCAAGGTCTACCCCCCGAACCGGGAGGTCCTGAAAGATATCTGGCTCTCCTTCTTCCCCGGCGCCAAGATCGGCGTGCTGGGTCTCAACGGGGCCGGCAAGAGCACGCTCCTGAAGATCATGGCCGGCGAGATCAAGGAGTTCGTCGGCGAGGCCTGGGCCGCCAAGGGGGCCAAGGTGGGCTACCTGTCCCAAGAGCCGAGGCTCGATGCCAGCAAGGACGTGCTCGGCAACGTGGAGGAGGGGGTGGCCGAGGTGCGCGCCCTGCTCACGAAGTTCGACGAGATCAATGCCAGGTTCGGCGAGGAGATGTCCGGCGAGGAGATGGACAAGCTGATGGCCGAGCAGGGCCGGGTGCAGGACGCCATCGAGGCGGCCAACGCCTGGGAGATCGACCGTACTCTGGAGATCGCCATGGACGCCCTGCGCCTGCCGCCTCCGGACGCCGACGTGAACAAGCTCTCGGGCGGCGAGCGGCGCCGGGTGGCCCTCTGCCGCCTGCTCCTCCAGCGGCCCGACCTGCTGCTGCTCGACGAGCCCACGAACCACCTGGACGCCGAGTCGGTGGCCTGGCTGGAGCACTTCCTGGCCGACTATCCCGGCACCGTGGTGGCCGTCACCCACGACCGCTACTTCCTCGACAACGTGGCGGGCTGGATCCTGGAGCTCGACCGGGGACAAGGCATCCCCTGGAAGGGCAACTACTCCTCCTGGCTGGAGCAGAAGCAGGAGCGGCTGGCCCTGGAAGAGAAGACCGAGTCTTCGCGCCAGCGCACGCTGCAGCGCGAGCTCGAATGGGTGCGCATGTCCCCCCGCGCCCGCCAGGCCAAGGGCAAGGCCCGCCTCACAGCCTACGAGAAGCTGCTTGCCGAGGAGCGGGAGTACGAGAAGAGGAACGACCCGAACGAGATCCACATCCCCTCCGGCCCCCGCCTGGGCGACGTGGTGGTGGAGACGAAGAACGTCCGCAAGGCCTACGGGGACAACCTGCTGATCGAGGACCTCTCTTTCGCCCTCCCCCCGGGCGGCATCGTGGGAGTGATCGGCCCCAACGGCGCGGGCAAGACGACCCTGTTCCGCATGATCGTGGGCCAGGAGCAGCCCGATTCGGGATCGGTCCGCATCGGCGACACGGTAAAAATCGCCTACGTCGACCAGAGCCGCGAGAGCCTGGACGGGGAAAAACTGGTCTGGGAGGCCATTTCGGACGGCCGGGACGTGGTCACTCTGGGCAGCCGCGAAATTCCTGCCCGTTCCTACGCCGCCGCCTTCAACTTCAAGGGATCGGACCAGCAGAAGCGGGTCAAGGACCTCTCGGGCGGCGAGCGGAACCGCGTCCACCTCGCCCGCACCCTGAAGGCCGGGGGCAACCTCCTGCTGCTCGACGAGCCCACGAACGACCTCGACGTGGATACGCTGCGGGCCCTGGAGGAGGCGCTGCTCGCCTTCGCCGGCTGCGCGGTGATCATCAGCCACGACCGCTGGTTCCTGGACCGCATCGCCACCCACATCCTCGCCTTCGAGGGCGAGTCCCAGGTGGTCTGGTTCGAGGGCAACTACGAGGCCTACGAGGCGGACCGCAAGCGCCGCCTGGGCGCCGAGGCGGACCAGCCGCACCGGATCCGGTACAAGAAGCTGACGCACGCCTGAGCCCTCACCCCCTGGCCCCCTCTCCCGTCCCCTCCCTCCCCCCGCACACCGGGAGAGGGGGAAAGACGGACCAGAATCAATCCTTCTTCTTTTTTCTTTCTAACCCTCTCCCTCCTCTCCCGGTGAGCGGGGGGAGGGAGGGGTCGGGAGAGGAGGGCCGGGGAGGTGAGGGGTATCAGGTGAGGACGATCAGTGATCCTTGATCACCGTGGCGGCGCCGGTCGAGCTGGCGCCGCCCGTGGCCGCGCCGACCACCGGGCCGCCGATCAGGGTGCCGCCGGCCGCGCCGAGCAGGTCGGCGCCGACGACGACCAGAACTTTCACCCACCACTTCAGCTTCTTCTGGGCGAACTGGGCGCCCTCCTCTCGGGGCATGTGCTCCGCCCAATACTCCAGAGAATGCCGTGCGGTGCTCAGGGCCGCGAAGATCGACTGCTCGGCCGCGGTCTCCGTGGTCAGCTGCTCGATCGCTTCGCTTTCCAACTGGGCGAACATCGCGTCGGCCCGGGCCTGGTCCTCCGCGACCGCGATCACCTCGTCGATGCGATGGAAGTACGAGAACTGGTAGTCGGTGTACGCCTCCCTGTAGGGCTCCATCCGCTCGGCGACGGTCAGGTAGGGATCGGCCTCGACCAGGGACGAATAGGTTGCGACGAACTCCTCGATGCCGGTGCCGGGGTCGAACCCGCATTCCTCTACGACCCGCTGCAGCGGTGACACGCTCGGGTCGCCGCCGTTGTTCATGAGGCAGCCGAGATAGACGTTGTGCTGGATGCCGACGCTGTCCAGCGGATTGCCGCTTTCCTCGGAGAGAGCGAGGCGCTCGGAGGCCGCGAGTGTCCGGGTCCCCGTCCGCCGGGCGGCGAAGGCCGGAGTCCAGAGGGACGCGAGGAGGAAGGCGAGGGTCAGGGAGGCGATGCGGGTGCGGGTCTTGGGATTCATCAGTTCCGATCTCCTTGTTGAAGTACCACCTACATAGGTTCCTTGGTGCTCGCGCGGGAAAAAACGAGCCCTCACCCCCTGGCCCCCTCTCCCGCCCCCTCCCTTCCCCCCTCACCGGGAGAGGGGGAAAGACGGACCAGAATCAATCCTCTTCTTTTTCTTTCTAACCCTCTCCCTCCTCTCCCGGTGAGGGGGGAAGGGAGGGGCCGGGAGAGGAGGGCCGGGGAGGTGAGGGCCCCAATCTTGGCACCGTGGTTGCATTGTCCAAAAGCGTGAAGAGGCGGCGGGCGGACGACAGGCTTTGACAGCGCGCGCCAGGTAGCTTCGAAGGTCGAAGCCTCTCCCCCCGCCGTAGAGTTCAACGTGGAGCCTCCCCTGAGGGCGGTCTCCAGGAACATAACTGCATCCTAGGAGAGGAGCTCGATATGAAACGGCAAATCCTTATTCTCGTGTCGGTGCTGGCCCTGCTGGTCGCTGGCGCTGCGTTCGCGCAGAGCACGATCAATACGCCAGCCCCGGGCCCCACGCAGCAGCAGGACCCGGGCCAGACCAATAACAACCTGCCGAACCCGGGCCACCCGGTTCCGGCCCGTCCCACCGACAACCAGCCTGTGACGGAGCAGGGCACGGTCGAGGGCACGGCGGCTGAGAGCACCACGGGCACGATGGGCACCGGCAGCAACCTGAACCAGCAGAACACCGGCGTGGCCCCCGAGACCGAGCAGGGCGAGGGCATGGACGTTGACATCGATACCGGCAGCCGCGCTGAGGGCGCCGTGGACGTGGACGTGACCCGGACGACCGACGCTGACACGGATGCTTCCGGCAGCGGCGTGCAGACGACCGGCCAGTACGATAGCGACACGGACGCTCTCCCGAGCACCGCCAGCGAGCTGCCGAGCGTAGCCCTGCTGGGCCTGCTGTTCCTGGGCGCGGCCTTTGCGCTGCGTGCCTTCCAGAAGCGGAATGCCTGAGGGCTCCTTCCGCTGGACGTAGCAATCACCTGGCGCCTGACGCGCCAGGTGATTTCGTTTATATAGAGATCATGAAGAGCCTTCCGATTCTCCTGAAAAAGCCTTCCCTGCGTTGGATCGAGCGCGTCCTGATCGCGGTCGGCCTCCTCTGCGTCGGCATCTGGGCCTGGTCCTGGCTCGACGCGAAGATCTACCAGTACCGGGAGAACAGGCTCCTGGAAGAAGCCGCGAGTGCCCGCGTAGCCTCCAAGGCCGCCGAAACGGATTCGCTGGGGACATTCCGCGAGGCTTCCATGCCCACGGTGGAGAAGAAGAAGGAGAAGCCCGGGGAAATCGGCTCGCTGGTGGGCCGGATCGAGATCCCGCGGATCGACGTCTCCGCCATCGTTCTCGAAGGCGTGGACAAGAAGACCCTGCGGCGCGGCGTGGGCCGGATCCCCGAGACCGCGCTGCCCGGAGACGGAGGCAACGTGGGGCTTGCCGCCCACCGGGACAGTTTTTTCCGGGGTCTCAAAGACATTCGTAAAAATGACATCATCACGCTCAAGACGCTGGACGACACCTATTACTATCGGGTGAGCCGGACGGAGATCGTCCTCCCGAAGGACACCCACGTGCTCGAGGGCTCCGGCGTTCCCGAGCTGACCCTGGTGACCTGCTACCCGTTCTACTACGTGGGCTCGGCCCCCAAGCGCTTCATCGTGCGGGCGGAGCGGGTCGACGAGGCGGTGGCCCTGCAGGAGCTGAGCAAGAAGGAGGAGGGCACGGGAGGGTGAGTCCGGGTTAAAGTAGTCTAGCCATGAATCTTCGTCGCCGTATCGGACGTCTCCTGCTCCTGGCCCCGCTGATGACCGCGGGGACGGCGGGGATTGCGGGCGCGTCGGATGCGGGGATTGTGAGGATTGCGGGCGGTCCCGGGCTCGTGGCGCCGGTGCCGGGCCCCGAGCTGAGGGCAGGCTCCCTGGCCGTCGTGGAATGGGAGGGCGAGCCGCCTCTCGAGGAGGCCGAGGAGTGGGAAGCCTTCCTCTCTCTGGACGGCGGCCGCACCCATCCGCTGCGGATCACGCCTCACCTGGACCTCTCCGTCCGCCGCTTCACCTTCCGGGTGCCGGCGTTCCCCACCCGCGAAGCCCGCTTCCTCCTGCGTTTCGGCGACGAGCGCCGCGAGGTGGAAGTGGAGACCCCGTACCGGTTCACCATCGTGGCCGGTCCGGAGTCCGTTTCGCCCGTTTCCCGGATCTCCCTGTCCCGGGGCGAGCGGGCGCGGCCTGGAGACGACGGCGTCGTGTTCTGGGTCGAGGGCTCCCGGGAAGGCGGCGGCCTCCGCGAGGTGGTGGCGGAGGAGGTGGGGCTCGCCTTTGAATCCGTCGAGACGGGGCACCTGCCCTGGATTCCCCTGCTGGTGCCCGGTCCGCAGCGTGCCTCCTTCGCGGCACCTGCCGTGCCGTCCGAGGCTCAGCGGACGCCGCCACGCCGCCGCACCGGGGCCGGTCCCTCGCCATCGCCCCGGGACCGCCCGCCGGTGCGCCTGCTGATCAGCCGCTTCAACGAATAGACCGAGACCCCGGATCGCCATCGCGGTTCTTGTGGCGAAGCCCGCCCGTTCCCTCTGGAGCGCGGCGGAAAACCGGTATTTGGACGGGGCGCATTTGCGCGCCGTCAGGATCGAGGTCTCTCATATGTGTGTCCGAGAACGTCTCAGCACTATTGCTGGATCGGGGTGTCCGTGCCGTAGCGACCTCACCCCAACCCCTCTCCTAAAGGAGAGGGGCTTTCTGGCGGGATTTCTTTCTCCCCTCTCCTTTAGGAGAGGGGCCGGGGGTGAGGTCGCACGGGCAAGGCGGCCGCTCGTGGCTCTTCTCTTCCTCTTCCTCCTGCCTTCGCTTGCCCACGCCTTCGAGGGCCGGCTGCTCCTGCCGGACGGCTCTCCGGCCGCCGGCTACCAGGTCACCGTGGTAGGCCAGGCGGGCTCGCCCTCGGTCACCGCCGGGCCGGACGGCCGCTTCCGCATCTCTCCCGATCCCAGGACCCCCTTCCGGCTGGTGGCGCTGAGCCCCGGCGGTGCGGTGTCGCAGCCGATCGGCGTGACGGCTCTGCCGGAGGGCGGGGTGGTCGACCTGACCGTCCCCGAGGCTTTCCAGGACAGCGTCACGGTGATCGCCGGGGTGGCCGCCAACATCGAGGCGCCCCCGGCCTCGGCCATGGTCACGCTGAGCCAGGAGGACCTGGAGCAGCGCCGTCCGCCGCGGCTCGCCGACGTGCTCCAGGGTGTCGCCGGCGCCTCGCGGACGGACGAGACGTCGACCGCCGTGCCGGTGATCCGCGGCCTGGCCGGCGGCCGGACGCTGATCCTGCTCGACGGCGGCCGGGTCACGGCCGAGCGGCGCGCCGGGCCGTCCGCCAGCTATCTCGACCCCTTCACCCTGGGCTCGGTGGAGATCGCCCGCGGTCCCGGATCGGTGGCTTACGGCTCGGACGCCTTTGGCGGCATCATTCACGCCCGCTCCCGTTTCCCCGAGCCGGGGTCGCCCTCGCTCTCCTTCCAGCTCGCCAAGGAGGGGGGCGCCGGGGACGAAGAGGGCCTGGGCGTGGAGGCTTCGGGCGACGTGCTGGGCGGCGCCCTGATGGGACAGCTCAGCTGGCGCCGCTCGGGAGACCAGGAGGCGGGCGGCGGCGAGCGGATCCCGAACTCCTCCTATGAGGACCGGAGCGGCGCCCTGCGCTACACGAGCTACACCCCCATCGGGCGGCTGCGGGCCTCGCTCTACGCCGCCGACGCCGACGACGTGGGCAAGCCCTCCTCGGATGTCGACACCGTGCGCACGTTCTACCCGGAGGAATCCTCCCGGCGGTTCAACCTGAACCTCGACGCCGGCCCCGTAGGGGGGTGGGAGTCGCTGGAAGTGGGGTTCTTCCTCGACAGCTACGGGCTGATCACCAGCCGCGACCGTGCCGCCGCGGGGACCATCCTGCGCCAGATCGAGAGCGCCGACGTGGATGCCAACGACGGCTCCGTGCGGGTCGCGCTCTCGCGTCCGGCCCTGGGCGGCCGGCTGCTCGCGGGCGCCGAGGTCGTCTCCCGCTTCAACCTGGAGGCGCTCACCAGCCGCGAGAACCTGGACGCGAACGGCGGCGTGGTCTCCCTGGAGGAGGTGGTGTCGATCGACAACGCCCAGCAGATCGACCAGGCCCTCTTCGTGACGTTCGACCGCCCGCTGTCAACCCGGGCCCTGGTCTCGGCCGGGCTGCGGGGCGACCGGGTGGAGAGCGAAAACGAGGGCGGCTTCTTCGGCGACCACTCGACGTCCCATGACGCGCTGTCCGGGTATGCGGCCCTGACGGTAGGTCCCTTCCGGGACGTCACCACCTATTTCCAGGTGGCGCGCGGCTTCCGCGATCCCCTGCTCTCGGACCGCTACTTCCGGGGTCCCTCGGGGCGCGGCTTCATCACCGGCAACCCGGACCTAGACCCCGAGAGGAGCCTGCAGTACGACGCCTCGGTGCGCTGGAACCGGGGCCGTTCTTCGGTGGCGCTCTACGGCTACTTCTACCAGATCGAGGACCTGATCGAGCGCTACCGGCCGGCGCGGGACTTCTTCTTCCGCAACCGCGGCGAGGCGGAGATCAAGGGCGTGGAGCTGGAGGGGCAGACCCCGCTGTTCGCGGGCCTGACCCTGGAGCTGGCCGCGGCCTGGGCTCGCGGTGAGGCGGACGGCGAGGCGCCGGTCGACAACATCGCCGCCCCGAACGGCTCGCTGACCCTGCGCTGGAACGGCGAGCGCGGCAACGCCTTCGTGCGGGGCGTCGCCTACATGGAGGACGACCGGCCCGGCCCCACGGAGGTCGAGAGGCCCGGCCACACCGTGTTGGACCTGGGGGCTGGCTGGCGCGTCTGGGAGCCCCTGGAAATCCGCCTCCTCGGCCGCAACCTGACCGACCGGCGCTACCGCGACTCCGCCGACGAGGTGGCTTCGCTGGCCCGGGGGCGGAGCTTCACGATCGGGGTGGTGGGGAGGTACTAGGGGCCTTTCAGAGACCGGCCGGGCTGCCGCCCGGCCCCTCACCCCCTGGCCCCCTCTCCCGTCCCCTCCCTCCCCCCGCTCACCGGGAGAGGGGGAAAAGGAAGAAGAAAACCAAAACCTCTCCTGTCTTTCTCCCTCCTCTCCCGGTGAGCGGGGGGAGGGTATGGCCGGCCGAAGGACGGGGAGGAGAGGAGGGCCGGGGAGGTGAGGGTTCGGGCGGGGGGACGTCAGGCGGCGGCCAGCGGCAGCCGCACTTCGAGCTCGCTCCCCTTTCCCGGCCCGTCGCTCCGGGCTTCCACGCGGCCGCCGTGCATCTCGACCAGGCTCCGTACCAGGGTGAGGCCGATGCCCAGCCCGGCTCCCGAACGGTCGAGGGCCTGCTCGCCCTGGGCGAAGAGGTCGAAGACGCGGTGCAGCAGGTCGGGGGCCATGCCGATGCCGTCATCCCGCACCTTCACGACCGCTTCGCCGTCACCGTCCTTCCCGGCTGCAACCTCGATCCTTCCGCCCTCAGGGGTGAACTTCACGGCGTTGCGCAGCAGGTTCGAGAACACCTGCTCCAGCCGCGTGGCATCGCCCTGAAGGGGCAGCGGCCCGGCCGGCAGCTCCGTTTCGATCCGCTGCTCCTTGGCGTCGGCCAGGGGGCGCAGGGTCTCTACGGCGTGCCGCACCACCTCCACGAGGTCGAGCGGCTCGCGCCGCAGCTCCACCTTGCCGCGGGTGATGCGGGAGACGTCGAGGAGGTCGTCCACCATGCGCACCAGGTGCTGGATCTGGCGCCGGATGATGGCGACCGCCCGCTCCTGGGTCGGATCCTTGGAGCCCAGCTGCTCCAGCAGATAGGAGGCGTTGGCGACGGCGCCCAGCGGGTTGCGCAACTCGTGGGACAGCATGGCGAGGAACTCGTCCTTGCGGCGGTCGGTCTCGGCGAGGGCCTCGGCTCGGGCGCGCAGCTCGGCGGCCAGGCGCTCGCTTTCGCGGGTGCGCTCGGCCAGGCGGTCGCGCATCTCCTGGAAGGCCGCCGAGAGGCGGGCCACCTCGGTGATGGCGCTCGCGGCGCCCAGGGGGGCCGCGAGGTTGCCGGCGGTCAGCTCGTCCACGGCCGCGGACAGGTCTCTCAGGGGACGGGCGATGCGGCGCGCCGCGAAGATGCCGCCGAGGACCGCCAGGGGGACCACCAGCAGGAGCAGCCCGAAGGCGAGGTCGCGCCCCTGGCGCACCCCGGCCAGGGCGTCGGCCCGCGGCCGCTCCACCGCCACCATCCAGTCGAGCCCCGGCACCACGGCGAAGCCGCCGATGGAGTCCTGCCGTTCGATCTCGCGGCCGGCCCGGACCTCGCGGTCCCAGCCGTCCGGCAGTCCGGCGATCGCGCTTCCGGCGTCGTCGCGCCAGGCGATCCGGTTGCCGAGGCCGTCGTGGAGCGCGACCACGGAGCCTTGGCGGGCGATCCTCTGCGCCAGCGCTTCGGAATCGAACGCGGACACCAGGAGGCCCAGGATCCTTCCACCGTCGTCCCGGACAGGGGACCACAGCAGGAGCAGCCGGTGCCGGCCGACCTTGGCGGGGATGAGCTGGATGCCTTGCCGCGGGTTCGCCCGCAGGTCGTCCGCCAGGTCGCGCAGGAGCTGGGGCGGCAGCCGGGTGGCGCCGGCGGCGGCGATGACCTCGCCGCCGGGCGTCAGGACGCGGAAGGCGCTCACGTCCGGATAGCTCTGCAGGGAGGCTTCGAGCAGCCTTTCCTGTCTCTCCGGGGCCATGGGCAGGCGCCCGGAGAGGGCGGCCAGGGTGAACGTGCGGGCGCCGTTGAGCTCGACGTAGTCCGAGACGTTCTGCGCCATGGCCCGGGCCTCGATCCGCTGCGTCGCGAGGGCCTGTTCCTCGGCCAGCCTCTCCTCCTGGGCGGTGGCCACGGCCGTGGCAAGGATGAGGGCAAGGGAGGTCGAGATCGCGAGCGTCAGGGCGAACCGCGTGCGCAGGGCCGAGGTGTCGAGGGCGGCCAGGCGGGCCTGCACCCACGGCAGGAACGTGACGGCCAGGCCCCCTCCCCAGTAGAGGGCGATCCCCGTCCAGATCCGGCCCGGCAGGGACACGAAGGCCCCAAACGTCAGATAGGTGAGGCCGCAGAGGACGTGGACCGTCCAGGACCACCGTTTGGGAACGCTGGCGAGCTGAGCGTGGCAGAGGAGCGGCCCGGTCAGGAGAAACGCCGCGCCGAGGACCGGGCGGATCGCCTCGTAATCGCCGTAGAACGGCTTCTCGAAGATCTGCGGCACGGCGAGGAGCAGGACCCCCAGGGCCGTGGCGACGAGGCCCATCAGCAGGCCGAAGAGGTCACCCCTGCTTTCCCTGATCCCGTCCAGGAAGCGGTCCCGGCCCATCATCCCGGCGAAGACCGTCCCCAGCCCCAGGACTGTGTAGGCCAGCATCCCGGTCACGGCTCCCACCTGGGAGAAGCTCACCGCAAGCGCCAGCAGGGTCCCTCCGGCCAGGGCATGGACCCCGAAGGCCAGCCAGGGCTGCGGGCGCAGGATCGCCACCGCCAGCAGCCCTACCCCGGAGCCGAGGGCCAGCGTGCCCCAGAGGATCGCATAGGGCAGCAGGGCCTCGTAGGGAGCGCTCCGGAAGTGGTGGGGGGCGACCAGCAGGAAGGCGCCGACGAACGCGCAGAACAGGCCGATCGCCCACAACAGGCTCTCCGGCGATGAGGCGTGCCAGGGAACGTGATTTCTGTAAACCTTCCTCCCATCTCCCTCGTATTTCTCTCGGCTTCCGCCATTCGGGACGTAGAATGCCACGAAACTCCATCCGGAGGAGACCAGCCTACATGTCGAGACGATCCACCACCCTTCTGACCGCCGTGCTCGGCCTCGCTCTCGCCGGCCCGAACATGGCGAGCCACCGCTCCGGCCTCCGGCCCCCTCCTGGGCTTCAGCGACGCGCGCGCCGCCGAGCAGCGCGCCCTGGAGGCCCGCTTCGACTCGTCCCTCAAGGCCGAGAACCTGCGCGAGTGGATGAAGCGCCTGTCCGCCCGCCCCCACCACGTGGGCTCGCCCTACGGCAAGGAGAACGCCGAGTTCATGGCCGGCCTCTTCCGCTCCTGGGGCTACGACGCGAAGCTCGAGGAGTTCCAGGTGCTCTTCCCCACGCCGAAGGTGCGCGTCCTGGAGATGGTGGCGCCCACCCGCTTCACCGCGAAGCTCGCCGAGCCCGCCCTGCCCGAGGACTCGACCTCCGGCCAGACGGCCGAGCAGCTCCCGATCTACAACGCCTACTCGATCGACGGCGACGTCACCGGCGAGCTGGTCTACGTCAACTTCGGCGTGCCCGCCGACTACGAGGAGCTGGAGCGGCGCGGCATCGACGTCAAGGGCAAGATCGTCATCGCCCGCTACGGCGGCTCCTGGCGCGGCATCAAGCCCAAGGTGGCCGCCGAGCACGGCGCCATCGGCTGCATCATCTACTCCGATCCGCGGGAGGACGGCTACTTCCAGGGCGACGTCTATCCCAAGGGCGGCTGGCGCCCCGAGCAGGGCGCCCAGCGCGGCTCGGTGGCCGACATGCCGGTCTACTCGGGCGATCCGCTGACCCCGGGCGTCGGCGCCACCAAGGACGCCAAGCGGCTGGAGCGTCAAGGAGGCGCACGACCCTCACCAAGATCCCGGTGCTGCCGATCTCCTACGCCGACGCCCTGCCCCTGCTCCGGGCGCTCGGCGGCCCCATGGCGCCGGAGGGCTGGCGCGGCGCGCTGCCCATCCCCTACCACCTCGGCCCCGGCCCGGCCAAGGTCCACCTCAAGCTGGAGTTCGACTGGAAGCTGGTGCCCGGCCTACGACGTCATCGCCATGCTGCCGGGCTCCGAGCGGCCCGGACCAGTGGATCGTCCGCGGCAACCACCACGACGCCTGGGTCAACGGCGCCACCGATCCGATCAGCGGCATGGTGGCCGTGCTGGAGGAGGCCCGCGCCGTGGGCGAGCTGGCGAAGACCGGCTGGCGGCCGAAGCGCACCATCGTCTACGCCGGCTGGGACGGCGAGGAGCAGGGCCTGCTCGGCTCGACCGAGTGGGCCGAGACCCACGCCGACGAGCTGCGCGAGAAGGCCGTGGTCTACATCAACTCCGACAGCAACTCCCGCGGCTTCCTCGGCGTCGGCGGCTCCCACACGCTGGAGGCGCTGGTCAACCAGGTGGCCCGCGACGTGCACCGATCCCGCAGAAGGGGGTGAGCGTCGGCCGAGCGGCTGCGCGCCGGCCGCGATCCTCTTCGGCGCGCTCCCGAGCGACCGCAGGAGCTGCGGTCGCCAGCAAGACCGTTCCGCCTCGATCCCGCTGGGCTCCGGCTCCGACTACACGCCCGTTCCTCCAGCACCTGGGCATCGCCTCGCTCAACATCGGCTACGGCGGCGAGGACGAGTACGGCCAGTACCACTCGATCTACGACTCGTTCGACCACTACATCCGCTTCATGGACCCCGACTTCGCCTACGGCGTGGCCCTCGCCAAGACCGGCGGCCGCTCGTGCTGCGGCTCGCCGAGGCCGACGTCCTCCCCTTCGAGTTCGAGCCGCTTGGCCGACACGGTCGGCCGCTACGCCGACGAGGTGGTGAAGCTGCGCCGACGAGCTGCGCAAGGAGACCGAGGAGCGCAACCGCCGCCTCGACGACAAGATCTACGAGACGGTCGACGACCCGACGAAGACCTGCGTGGCGCCGAAGCGGCCTGGACCCGGTGCCGTACCTCAACTTCGCGCCGCTCCAGAACGCGGTCGCGGCCCTGAAGAAGAGCGCCGCACGCCTACGACAAGGCCTGGTCCGACGGCGCGCGGCCGGCGGCACGCTGCCCGCGCCGCGACGGGCAGAGCAGCTCGACGCCATCCTGATGAAGACCGAGCGCGCCCTCGACCCGCAAGGAGGGCCTGCCCGCGCCGCCCCTGGTACCGCCACCAGATCTACGCCCCCGGCTTCTACACCGGCTACGGCGTGAAGACCCTGCCCGCCGTGCGCGAGGCCATCGAGCAGCGCAAGTGGCAGGAGGCCGACGGAGCAGATCGCCGTGGTGGCGCGAGTCCTCGAAGGCTTCGCCAAGGAGATCGACCGGGCGACGGCGGTGCTGTCGCCCGGGATGTGATCTGCAGGGAAGGTGGGGCGGGCTCAACCCCGCCCCGCCACCTCCGCGTCGAACACCCCCGTCCGCACCACCCCGCCGCTCTTGACCTGCACCCAGATCCGGTACCGTCCCGGCCGGGGAAACTCTAGGGGAAGGAGACGGTGCTGCCTGCGCGCCGTGGGATGTCCGCGGGGTGTGCGCCGAATGGTCCATCCCGGCTATCCCAGCTTCCCGCTCGAAGAGCTGCTGGGCCGCCATGTTGATGCTCCCCATGGGGTGGAGGTGGACGAAGACGGCTCCGTCTTCGCGTGTGATCACGGCGTGGCCCTGCATCCCCATGTAGGGCTCGATGGGCAGGGGGCGGCCGTCCGGCCCGCGGAGCTCGAAGCGCAGGTCCGCCTCGCGGCCTGCTTTCAGGGGCTCCCGGTGCCAGACCAGGGTCTCCTCCCGGCTTGAGCCCGCGTGCCAGGAATCGTCCGCATCGGACGGCGGGGCCGAACCGACGGAGGCGGGGACCGTCACCTTGTCCACCAGGGTCTGCGGAAAACCGCTCTCGTGGACCACATCCGCGTAGAGGCGGTAGGTGCCCGCGGGCAGAGGCGGCAGGGCGGCCGTGAACCTCTGCTCCTGTCCCGGGACGGGTATCGGGTGGAGATGCGCGAAGGCGTCCAGGCCCGGCTCGCGGAGCAGGAACAGGTGCATCAGCTTGCCGTGGTCCGGCATCAGCGGCGACCAATCCTGTGCGCGCGGGTCGTCGATGGCCAGGCGCAGCACGGTTCGGCCGCCCTCGGCCGCACCGTGGCCACGCACGCGGAAGGGCGTGTAGAGGCCTCTCCCGCACGCTCGGCTCTCCACGCTGTCCCACCAGCCCTTGCCGCCCCAGAGCACGCAGGCCAGGAAGAGCGCGGCGGCACGCGGCGATGACGCGGGAGCGGCGGCGCCGGCGGGCGTCGGCGCCTCCCCGGGGGCGAGCACGCTCTCGCGCACCGCCGCGCCCACGATCGACACCGCCCCCGCGAACAGGAGGAGGCCCAGGCCGGCCAGCACCGCGCCCATTCCCCGCGGCATCTCCAGGACCCGGCTCGGCACCGCCGTGACCGGCACCAGGACGTGCCCGGCGCCCTCGGCTCCCTCGACGTGGACCCGCACGCTGTAGGACGAGGCGGCCATCAACCAGAGCCTGCGCCGACCACATGCCGGGGGCGCCCGGAACGGGCTGCGCCTCGTCCGGCGGCGGCGCGCCCTTGGGGCCGGTGGCCTGCCACTGGACCGGCTGCACGGTCACCCGGCGGCGGCGCGGGCCTCGCCGCCTCCTCGCAATCGCACGGTGACCTCGGCCACGCCCGGAATGACCTCCGGCGGGCGGACGATCACGCGCACGGGGTAGGGGCCGGCGTTGCCGTCGAAGAAGACGTTCGGGCTGCCCACGTGGGCCCGGGCGGTTGCGGCCACGAGCAGGACGGATAGGACCGATAGGACGGATCGGACCGATCGAACTAACAAGGACCGGGCAGGCATCAGCGCTTCACCCTGGCCATCCACTGGCCCCACCAGAGGCCGAGCCTCGTGGAGGCTATGGCCCAGCAGGAGGGCAATGCCGAAGGCTGCGCGGCGTCACCCGGTCCCAGTCCTGGTCCCAGAACTCGTAGTGGTGCGGCCCGGGCCGGGAGAAGTAGGTCCAGAAGCGTGTCTCCCGCGAAGAACCCGTTGCGCGATGCGGGCGAGAGCTGGAAATCGGCGAAGAACCAGTGCACCACGAAGAACAGGCAAGGAACGCCGGCGCCCATGACGAGCGCGTCCAGCCAGCCTGCGCGCTTGCCCTCGCGGCGCTGGAGGACCAGGTCGATGGCCAGGGCCGGCACGACCAGCAGCATGGGGAAGAGCGGCGGCACCATGTGATCCATCGGCATGTTGATCGGCCCGAGCATGGGCTGCGCCGGGAAGAGCGGCAGGATCCATACCATGGCGCAGCGTGATCAGCATGTAAAAGCGCCGAGGCCGCTGTGGCCGCCCAGCGCAGCCGCGAGGAGCGGGCCACCGCCACCAGGAGGAAGGGCAGCACGGCCATCATCACCTGGTAGAAGAACGCCCCGTGCCGCTTGTTCGGGTAGCTGTACTCGGTCAGCAGCGTGGCGAGCATCAGGATCACGACGCCCGCGGCGTACAGATGGGCGAGGCCGAGCCGCCGCACCTCGCCCTCCGCCGGCCCGGTTCTGGAGCGCCAGGGCGAGCAGCATGGCCCCGAGCTGGATGGCGATCATGCCCGCCCCCAGCACGCTGTGGGGCGGGCGAAAGGATCTCGACGTCCAGGCCGTAGGCGTTGTGCCACCAGTCGTCGAACGGTGCCGAAGTGAGCATGGCGATGGCGCCCCAGACGGCCACCCAGGCCCCGAGCGGCGCCCGGAACCCCCAGAAGCGCACCGCCGCCCCCCGCTCCGCCTCGGTGCCGGCGAAGGTCGTCTTGAGCGCCAGCCACCCGCAGGAGAGGCCCGCCAGGACCCCGCCGAGATAGATGGCCATGTGGGCCGGGGTCCAGAACGTGTCCCGGCCGATCGTCATGTGCCACGAGATGTCCCATAGCAGGCCGAGGATGATGCTGGTCGAGCCCGCGAGCATCGCCGTCAGATACCACGGCACCACGGCGGCCCGCTCTGCCCGGGGACGGGCAACGGCGGCCTGAGCGACGGATTCCAAGGGAAAGGACCTCCTTCTGATGGATCAGCCCCGGATTTTACCCCAGGCCTGCAGGACACCTTGTAACGGATTGAAACCTACCGCGGTAGTTATCGTAGTGCTCTACATTGTAGAATCGCCGCCACGGCCAGGAACCAGGACTATGCCCCAGCCACTCCGCCTCGCCTCTTCGCTGCTGCGCGCCCTGCTGCCCGCCGCCGAGCGGGAGGAGGTGCTCGGCGACCTGGGGGACGAGTACGCGCACCGGCGGGGCACCCGCGGGCGCGTTGCCGCAGCCCTCTGGCTGTGGCGGCAGGTGCTGGGCTCCACGCCGGCGCTCCTGAGGAGGAGCTGGTGGCGCGGCTGGACCGGCTTCGAGCCGGCGGCGAACCGATTTCTTCCTGGAGGACTCGTCATGGAGAGCTGGATCATGGATCTGCGGTACGCGGTGCGGCGCCTGGGCTCGCGCCCCACGTACACGCTTCTCGCGGTGCTCACCCTCGCGCTCGGCGTGGGCGGCACCGCCGCAATCTTCAGCATCGTGCGCGGGCTGCTGCTCGAGCCGCTCCCCTTCGCGCACGAGGAGGAGATCGCCGTCTTCTGGAACCCCTTCGACTGGAGCGAGGCGGAGCTCCTCTACCTGCGGCCGGACTTTCCCGGCTTCCGCCGGGTGGCCGCGTACCGTCCCGAGGACGTGACGCTGGAATCGAGCGACGGGCCGGCGCGGCTGCTCCCGGGGATCTCCGCGTCCGCGGAGCTGTTCGAGGTGCTGGCGGTGCGCCCGGCGCTCGGCCGCGTCTTCCAGCCCGGGGACGACCGGCTGGGCGCCGACCCGGTCGTCGTGCTGAGCCACGGGCTGTGGCAGGAGTTGGGCGGTGACCGCTCCATCATCGGCAGGCAGGTCCAGCTCGACGGCCTCCCGCGGACGGTGGTCGGCGTGATGCCGCGAGGCTTCTGGTTCCCCGACCCCACCGTGCGCGTCTGGCTCGCCGAGCAGCTCGATCCGGAGAACCAGAGCGGCAACTACGCGCTCGTCGGGCGCATCGCGCCGGGGCAGAGCATGAAGGGAGAGGGGATGGCCTCCGGCGCTCGGCCCGCATCACCAAGAGCGCTCGGCGAGCGGTTCAAATATCCCGAGCAGTGGGACAAGACGAAGAACGCCGCGGTCACTCCCGTCCGCGAGTTCCTGGTCGGCTCCCTGCGGCCGGCGCTGCTGGCGACGCTCGCCGCCATGGCGGTCATCCTCCTCATCGCCTGCGCCAACGTCGCCGCCCTGATGCTCGGCCAGGTGAACCGCCGCGCCGGCGAGCTGGCGGTGCGCTCCGCGCTGGGGGCCGACCGGCGCCGGCTCACGCAGCAGCTCGTGGTCGAGGCGCTCGTGCTCGGCCTCGTCGCCGGCGTCGTCGGCGCGCTCCTCGCCGCGGGGGGCTTCCGGTTGCTGGCCGGCGCGCTGCCGCTCGGGGCGTGGGCGGAGCGCGCGGTCCTCGACTGGACGCTGTTCGGCGCCGCGATCGTGCTCGCCCTCCTGGCGGCGCTCGGGATCGCCCTCATCCCGACGCTCTCGCTCTGGCGCGGCGACCTGCGCGACGCCCTGACGCGCGTCGCGGACCGCCGTGACGGGCGGCCGCGGCGAGCCGCGTCGAGAGCGGGCTCGTGGTCGCGGAGGTCGCGCTCGCGGTGCTCCTCGCCTCCGGCGCCGCGCTGCTCATCCGCAGCGTGGTGAACCTGTACGCCATCGATCCTGGGATGGACACCCAGGGCGTGGCGGTGCTCGACGTCGCCGCCAGCGCGGCCATGAAGAGGGCCGAGCGCCAGCAGATGATGCGCACCCTGCTGGGCGAGGTCGAGCAGCTCCCGGGCGTCCGCTCGGCGGCGCTCACCAGCAAGCTGCCGCTGCGCGGCTCCGGCGACAACTGGGGGATCATCGTCGAGGGCGCGGCCGGACCTCCCCGACTCCACCACGGCCTTCCGCATCGTCTCCCGTGACTACTTCGAGACGCTCGGCATCGCCCTGCGCCAGGGGCGCGGCTTCACCGAGGCCGACCAGCCGGGCGGCGAGCTCGTGACCGTGATCAACGAGGCGCTCGGCGAAGAAGTACTTCCCCGGCGTGGACCCGGTCGGCAGACGGATCGACAGCGGGTTCGGCGGCTGGGAGCGCATCGTGGGCGTGGTGGAGAACGTGGCCGAGAAGCGACCTGACCGACGGCCCGGAGCCGGCGCGGTACATGTTCTCCGACCAGGTCCCGTACTCGCCGGAGGTGCAGGCTCTGGTGCTGCGCACGGAGCGGCCGGAAGACGCGGCGGCGGTGCTGGAGGCGGCGCGCCGGACGGTGCAGCGCGTCGCGCCCGGCGTGGCCGTGCAGGAGGCGACGACGATGGAGCAGGTCTTCGACAAGGCCGTCGGGACCCGCGCGGCAGATCATGACGCTGCTGACGCTGCTGACCGGCGCTCGCCCTGGTGCTCGGCGCGATCGGGGTGTACGGGGTGATCGCGCACCACGTGAGCCGGCGCAAGCGCGACTACGGCATCCGCGTGGCCCTGGGGCTGGCTCCGGCTCGCGTGGTGCGGCAGGTGGTGGGCCGCGGTGCCGCGCTCGTGGGCCTCGGCATCGTGGTCGGCATCGCGGCCTCGGTGGTGCTGGCGCGGTCGCTGGCCTCGCTGCTCTACGGCGTCCGCGCGGCGGACCCCATGGCGCTCG
Organism: uncultured Acidobacteriota bacterium; assembly: GCA_963832495.1. Classification (GTDB taxonomy): domain Bacteria; phylum Acidobacteriota; class Thermoanaerobaculia; order Multivoradales; family UBA5704; genus DATARR01. Next base: position 1,866,024 of record CAWHUF010000011.1, read on the forward strand.
CGGCCGCGACCCTGGCCCTGCTGGCGGTGGGGATGCTCGCCGCCTTCGTGCCCGCCTGGCGGGCGAGCCGGGTGGATCCGGCGAAGGTCCTGCGCGAGCAGTAGGATAGGAGGATGGCTATGATGGAAAACGCTCCGCTCGGCACGTTCGAGGAGCAGGTGATGCTCGCGGTGCTCCGCACCGGCGACGAGGCGTACGGGATGAACGTGCGGCGCGAGCTGGAGCGCGTCACCGGCCGCGACGTCGCCATCGGCGCCGTCTACGCGACGCTCGACCGGCTGGAGGCCAAGGGGCTCGTCTCCTCCAGCCGGTCGGGCACCGGCGCCGCCTCGCGGCGTCTCTTCGCCGTGACGGCCCTCGGCGCCCGGGGGCTGGCCGAATCGCGGACCATGCGCGAGCGGCTGTGGGAGGGGGTCGATCTGCGCCCGCTGCTGTCCCTGCCGGGGGCGTAATCTGAAGTTCTCCCTCAGGAATCAACGGCCCCGCTCCTTACAATCCCCACCCATGAAAAAAGTCCTCCCCCTCCTTTTCCTTCTGGTCGCCTGCGGGCCGGACGTGCCCAACCTGGATTCCCCAGGGAAGACGATCGTGGTCCTCGGCGACTCCATCGCCTCCGGGGTGGGATCGGGACCGGGCGAGGCCTATCCCGACCTGCTGGCAGCCCGCCTGGGGACGGAGGAGGTGGTCAACGCCGGGGTCTCCGGGAACACGGCGGCGGACGGCCTGGCCCGGATCGACGAGGTGCTGGCGGAGGATCCCTGGCTGGTGATCGTGGAGCTCGGCGGCAACGACTTCCTCCACCGGGTCCCGCCCGAGCAGACGGAGCAGACGCTGCGCCAGATCCTCGACCGGCTGATCGCGGCCCGGGTGGTCCCCGTCCTCGTCGAGCTGGACGTTCCCTTCGGAGGGCGCTACCTGGAGATCTACGACCGGCTGGGCGACGAGTACCAGGTGCCTGTCGTCGAAGACACCCTCGGCGAGGTCCTCCGCGATCCCTCCCTGAAGAGCGACACGATCCACCCGAACGCGGCCGGGCAGAAGGTGCTGGCCGAGGCTGTCCTGGAGGAGATCGAGCCGCTGATCAAGGCGCGGGCTTCGCGGTGACTGAGATGAGGCCACCCCTTCTTCAAGGTCCTGTCCGTGAAGGGGAGACCTGGGTCTGGAAAGCGAGCCTGGAGGACGTCGAGGTCCGTTTCACCGGCCGCGGCCGCCATGGCGCCGGGAACGAACGCGAGGACGTGCTGCGGGCGATCGAGCCGGACGCGCCGCCTCTCGCCTGGGCGAAACAGATCCACTCCGCGGTCGCGCTGCCGGCCCGGCCCGGACACTGCGGCGAGGGGGACGCCCTGTTCACGGACGGACCCGGCCTCGTCCTCTCCGTGATCACGGCCGACTGCGTGCCCGTCCTCGTGGCCGGACCGGAGGGGCTCGCCGCCATCCACGCCGGCTGGCGGGGGATCGTGGGCGGAGTCATCCCCGCCGCCCTGGAGAAGATGAAAGGGGAGCCCGGAGGCTGGACCGCCTGGGTGGGCCCGACGATCGGCGCCTGCTGCTACGAAGTGGGCGAGGACGTGGCCGGGCAGGTGGTGGCCGCGAGCGGTCCCGGGATCGCCATCCCCGGTCCGGCGGGAAAACCCCATCTCGACCTCCCCGGAGCCGCCCGGCTCCAGCTCGAACAGGCCGGCGTGGGCCAGGTGATCGTCCTGCCCCGCTGCACCCGCTGCGACGAGGAGAAACTCTGGAGCTACCGCCGGCAGGGGAGGGCGGCGGGGAGGGATATCGGGTTCATCTGGCGGCGGGCGGCTTCAGGGTAGGAGGTTCAACCAGGCCAGCGCTCTCCTGAGACCCGCTCAAGGGCCGTCCGGATAGTGTGATCGTCCAGACGAAGCTCCGCGTTTTGAAGGCTCTTGAGGACCGGCACCGCTGACGGGATCAAGCCGGTCTGCTGGGCGCGAAGAACCGCACCCAGAGTTCCCAGAAAGGGAAGGCCCAGAGCGCGGGCGCATCGCCGCGCAGCCCCGTCGTCCAGAACCGCCGAACATCCTCGCCTCTCCAGAGCAAGGGCCAGAACGGCAGACTCTCCCGCTCCCAACCCCCATTCAAGAATAGCCTCAGGAATAGTGACAGGAGAGGACAGCTGTCCCCAGCCACTCTCTAAAGCCCTTCGTGCGGGATCCAAGGGAGGACCGTTCAAGATCTCGTCAGCGACGGCTCCTGGAATCACGATGCTGGCAAGCCGGTCGAAAAGGCTGAGCTGACCAGCCTTGGCCATCGTAATGATGGGCGAGGCGTTGACGATCCAGGTCTCAGCCGGCTCCGGCTTCGGCGACGAGCTCATCGACTCCATATTGGAAGGGCGATACTCCGAAGCGTCCGAGAGCGTCGATGAACTCACTGCGTGAAAGGCCTGCGATCTCGGCGGCGCGGCCTTGCGAGACGAGCCCCATCTCAAACCACTTGACCGCCGCGGCCAAGCGCATCTCGCGGGCGAACCCCTGGGGATCTTCCCGCAGGGAAGACAGTGCGCTTTCGGGGACCTCGATTGTCATCCGGACCATGATGGCTTGCCTCGGACGTCAGCTTAGCATGCCAGGAGTTTCTCGAGGCACGCCCCTCGCGTCGCGGAATGCATCGCTCGCTCCGCGAAAGCAGGCCTTGCTTCGCGAAGCGCGTCGCTCGCTCCGCGGTTTGCATCGCTGATTTCGCGGCGCGCATCGCTGGCGTCGCGATGCCAGCGATGCGCGCCGCGAATACAGCCCTGCTTTCGCGATGCAAGGAGCTTGCTTCGCGAATGCAGGAGCTCGCCCCGCGAAGCCGGCGTGTCAATTCCCTTTGGACGGGACGGCGTTCCCCCGGAACCCCCGTGCCTCTTGGCCGAAGGCGCGGAGCTGGCCGCAGGCGGCGCTGACGTCATCACCCCGGCGGCGGCGGACGGTGGCGATCCAGCCCCTCTGGCGGAGGCGCTCCTTGAAAGCCTCGATCCGCTCGTCCGAGGGAGGGACCATGCCCGCCGCCCAGGACAGGATCGGGGTTGACCGGGATCAGGTTCACCTTGGCGCGGAGGCCGGAGAGCAGCCTGGAGAGCCGGTCGGCGTCGCGGCCGCTGTCGTTCAGGTCCCGGATCAGGATGTATTCGAAGGTGAGCTTGCGCCCCTTCTCCAGGGGATAGCGGCGCAGGGCCGCCATCAGCTCGGCCAGGGGATAGGTGCGGTTCACGGGCATGATCCGGCCGCGCAGCTCGTCGTCCGCCGCGTGGAGGGAGATGGCGAGGTTCGGCCGGCGCTCCCAGCGGGCCATCTCTTCCAGGCCGGGGAGGATGCCCACGGTGGAGACCGTGATGCGGTGGGGCGAGATCCACTCCGTCAGGATGTCGAGCGCGGCCTTCACGTTCTCCAGGTTGAGGAGCGGCTCGCCCATGCCCATGAAGACGATGTTGAGCCCCTCCATGGGGAGGCCGCGGTCGGCGCGGATGGCCAGCACCTGGCCCACGATCTCGCCGGCCGTGAGGTTCCGGCCCGCGCCCCAGTAGCCGGTGACGCAGAAGGAGCAGGCGAGGGCGCAGCCGGCCTGGCTCGAGATGCAGAAGGTGCGGCGGCCCCTGTCGGGGATGTCGACCGCCTCGATGGTGGCGCCGTCCGCCAGCCGGAAGAGGTACTTGCCGGTGCCGTCTTCCGAGATGTGGCGCGTGGTGATCTCGGGCAGGCCGACGCGGAAGCTCTCGGCGAGCCGGGCGCGCAGATCCTTCGAGAGGTCGGTCATCTCGGAGAAGTCGCGCACCGCCCGCTCGTAGAGGGCGCGGTAGATCTGCTCGACGCGGAATGGGCGGTCGATGACCGTGGGGATCGGAGCCAGCACCTCGGCCAGGTGCTCGCGCGAGAGCCCGAGAAGGTCCGGCCTGGTTTCAGTGGCGGTAGAAATCATGATGCTCCCAGATCCGGAGAAATCCGGAGCGGTTGGACCCGGGACCGGGGCTTCAGACGACCCGGCGCCGGCGCAGGCTGCGCGTGGGATCGATACCGATCGACCGCAGGAACGAGAGGTCGCGGATATCGATCTGGAAGACGGGCTCACCGGATCTTGAGTGGAGGCGCGGCGCTTCGGTCAGGGCCAGGGGCTCCTGGTCGTTCGCGTCGCGCTTGCAGTCCACCAGCAGATAGAGGGAGTAGCCCTCCTCGCGGATCTTGCGCAGAGTGCGGTTGACCTCCGACGACTCCGATATGGCGTCGGAAAGGGCTCGGCGCAGATCACGCAGCATCTGGTGAAGCTTGTCGTCCAGCTCAAAACCCTCCAGGCTCTGTCGGACGGAGCCGACGCCGGATTATCCCCTGCGTCCCACGGGGTGTCAAACCATTCCGCCGCCTGAAAACAAGCGGCGCCAGCGCCTCATTCCAAGGCCTGCGCAAGCGCCCTGCCATGGTACTCTATGCCGCTCCTGTCTGGCGTTTTTCAGCAGGTTTTCCGGAGGCTGCAGCAGCGATGACCGAGCCGATCAAGGTCATGGCGGGCACCGACGAGCCCGCGGCGTGGCTCGGTACGGTGGGCTTCGCGCCACGCGAGATCGAGCCCCTGCCCGGGGACGTCTCGCCGCGCCGTTATTTCCGCGCCGTGCTGGCGGATGGCGGCAGCGCCATCCTGGCCACCTATCCTCCCGAGGTGCGGAGCACGTGCCCGCGCTTTCTCAGGACGACGGAGATCCTCGAAGGCATCGGCGTGCGGGTGCCGCGGGTGCTCGCGAGCGACTGCGAGGCGGGGTGGATGCTGGTGGAGGACCTGGGACCGCGGACGCTCGGCGACTGGGGCCGGGGACGGCCCTGGAGCGAGCTCCAGCCCATCTTCGAGCAGGCCCTGGAGATCGCCGGCCGCATCAGCCGCCTGCCGAAGGACCCCGCAGGCATTCTCGCGGAGCTGAACCCCATCCTCGACGGCGAGCTGCTCGCGGCGGAGCTTCGGAAGACCTGGGATCTCTTCCTGGAGCCCAGGGGCCTGGTGAGCGATCCGGCCCTGGCCGCGGAGCTGAGGACGGCGCTGGACCGGCTCTGCGAGAGCCTCGGAGCCGAAGAGCCCGTGCCCTGCCACCGCGACTTCATGGCGCGCAACCTGATGCTGGGGACCCCGGAGAGCGCCGGTCTCGCCGTGCTGGACCACCAGGACCTGCGCCTGGGGCCGCCGCTCTATGACGTGGCCTCGCTCCTCAACGACACGCTGTTCCCGCCGCCAGAGGTCGAAGAGGTTCTCCTCGGACCCCTCCATGGAGACCTGAGGTATCACCGGGCCGCGGCCCAGCGCACGCTCAAGGCCGTGGGCACCTATGCCTCGTTCGCCCTGCGCGGGGCGAACCGCCACCTGCCGCTCATTGCGCCGACGCTGGCACGCTTCGTGGACCACTTCGCCCGTGTGCCGGAGGGCGAGGCCCTGGCCGGGCGCCTGTCCGAAGCCTGGCGTCCCGCCCTGGAGCCTCCGGGGCACTGATCTGCTAGACTGAACGGGCCCTCAGGGGCCCTAAAGGGGTGAAGACCGCCCCGGGAGATGAACCGTTATGCCTTCCCTCGGTGTACCAGAGCTCGTTATCGTCTTTCTCATCATCATCGTGCTATTCGGCGCCAGCCGCATTCCTCATATCGGCAAGGGTCTCGGCGAAGGGATCCGCAACTTCAAGAAGGGGCTCAAGGGAGTCGCCGGGGAGGAGGAAGAGCCCGATCAGATCCCCGAGAAGACGACGAGCACGCGGAATCCCTGACGCCCTCTCCCGCCGCTCTTCCTACATGATTCGCGCCGCTCTGGCGCCCGTGCGCGCCTCCTTGGCGCGATCGGCGCTCCGGCTGTACTCCTCGTAGCGGGCCAGCACCTTGCGCACATACGCCCGGGTTTCCCGGTAAGGGGGGACTCCGCCGTACCGGGCCACGGCCGCCGGGCCGGCGTTGTAGGCGGCGAGCGTCAGCTCGAGATCGCCCTTGTAATCCTTCATCAGGCTGCGGAAGTAGCGGCTCCCCACGTCGACGTTGGCGTACGGATCGAAGAGATCGTCCGTGCCGTAGGCCCGGCCCACGGCGGGGCGCACCTGCATCAGGCCCGCCGCTCCCTTGGGCGAGACAGCTTCGGGCGTGAAGCCGGACTCGACCGCCACGATGGCGGCCAGGAGGAGGCCATCCACCTCGTGGCGCTCGGCCGCGGCCGAGATGGCCGTCCCGTAGGGCAGCTTGTGCAGAAAACGGCGCCGGGCCTCGGGGTCGGGACCCGGCTCGAACAGGGAGACCTCCTGGGGCTCAGGGGTCATCGCGGCCGCGAAATCTTCGGTCCGGATGGCCTGGAAGCCGCGGGGGGCGGACCGGCTGCCGGTCACCATCCAGTGGGCCAGCTCCTGGATTTCGGCCGCGTCTTGCCGGGGAGCCGGCTGCTGGTGAGGGGCGGGAACGGAGGTGTCGGACGGGGTGGAGCCCAGCGAGATCACAAGGGTCAGGACCGTCGCCAGGACGGCCAGGGAGACTCGGTTTCGGTTTCGCTTCATCGGCTGGTTTTCCTCTCTTGCTCACTGCGAGCACCCGCTCGAGACTCCGCGGCACTCACGGCCGCAGCCGTTTTCAGGAACAGGTCCGTTTTCCAGGAAAATGCACGCACCCCGGCCAAGCCGGCCGGGGTACGCCAGAAGCTTTACTGAGGGGAATCTACTGCTAAAATCGTGCCAGGATCAGCCTGCTGGTACGTTTCCGCCTGCTTGTAGTTCAGGTGATGCCGGTAGGCTCGGGGATGGAGCCGCTGGCGAGCCGACTCTTGCGCCGGGGCTGGCGGCGACCCGTCAGGTCGTAGTCCTCCACCCCGATCCCCAGGTCGGAGACCTTGTTGCGCAGCGTGTTGCGGTGGACGCCGAGCGACCGGGCCGAGCGGCAGAAGTTCCCCCGGTTGGACTTGAGGGAAGCCACGATGAATTGCCGCTCGAACTCCCGTCTGGCCTGTTCCAGCGTCACTCCCCGGCGGACGAGCTCGTCGACGATCTGAAACAGGCGTCTGTTGAGAGTCTGTTCAGCCAAGAGCGGTTCCTCTAAAAGAAAGAGTGAAGCTGACAGCTTACCACAGGCACCCGGGCTCCCCGGGGCCTGTGGAGGGTACACACTTCCTATTTAGGATCGAGAAGGTCCCCGAGATGAACGGGGTACCGCGATTCCAGGATCTTCGCGACGGAGAACCTCTTGTGCACCGAGAGCACGGCGAGCTCGCCGATGACGATCGGGGGCAGGCCCGGACGGTTCTCGCGGTAGATGGTGTAGACGTCGCCCGGCGTCGCGGTCTCTTCACCGATGTCGACGTGCACGACGTGGTCCTGGCCCAGGGCCAGGATGTTGTCCCGGACGTAGACGATGGAAGGAGCGTTCTCCAGCTTCTCCGCCGGGGCGGGGTAGTTGACCGGCCGCATGGCGGTGCTGCGCCCGAGGGGGACCGGCTCCGGCTCGAACGGCTGGAGGAGCGTGCCGATCTCGATCGGATCGCAGGTCTGGACGATCTCGGCGATGGCCGTCGTCTCCTGGACCGAGAGGATGCGGACGCGGCCGAGATAGCGGTAGTAACGGCCAACCACCTCGCCGCGGAGGGGATGGATCACCGGCTGGCTGGGAGCCACGGCCGTGAAGAGCGTCCCCGCCGAAAGCCCGCGGGCCCGGCCGCCATCGACGTAGATGATGTCCCCCGTGGTGAGGCCGATCTTGACCGAGCCCCTGGGGCCCAGCGCCCCCGGAGGGCCCGTAGGCACGAACAGAGGAGCCCAGACGCTGTGGCCCACCTGGGCCTCGTTGGCGTGGCCATGGAGACCCACGGCGTCGTACTCGGAGCCGAGGACCGCGAACGGGAAGCCCTCCTCCAGATCGCCGATGTAGCCCTGGCAGTAGATGTCGGACTCGGCGCCCAGCGGCACGGGAGACCCGGCGGCCTCCGTGGCCGTCAGCGCGCCCTCCGGCGGCGCCTCGGACGGGCCCTCCTCTCCGGGAGCCCCGCCTTCCGGCTCACCCTGCGCGAGGTTGTCGGCTGGCGCCACCTGGAGGCCCAGGACCAGCGGATCGCCCGGGTAGATCCAGTGGGCGTCCAGGATGTACTGGTTCTTCTCCCAGATCTGCGGCCAGAGGTAGGGATTGCCGTAGTACTTCGCCGCCAGGTCCCACAGCGTGTCGCCCTTGGCGATGACGTGCACCTGCTCACCCGGGGGCGGAGCGGGAGGATTCCACGCGGTCCAGTGGCCGTCGACCAGATGGAGATCTCGTGGCGGACGGTCCGCGGCCAGTGCCAGGGAAGTCCCACCCAATGTTGTACCCAATAAGGCGACCGCAAGCACGCAACTGGAACGCCGCACTCTCATCAAAGGACCTCCTGCACGCAGGGAGGAAAAACTATAGTCGAGTCTCTATGGCTTAAAATAGAACGTTCGCCTGCCAGTGTCAAGCTTTACCGGCCCTCGGCTCAGGTGGCGCTTGAGCTTTGGAGGACCGGACACCCGTAGGGGCGCCCCCATGTGGGCGCCCTGTCCAGCGGCGGTGCCCTGTCTGCAACCCAGGGCGGCCACGCAGGGCCGCCCCTACGGCAGCTTCACCCGCCGCTCGTCGGCGGCGGCGGCGGCGGCGGTACCCGGGAACCGGCGGGCCACCTCGCGGTAGGTCGTGCGGGCTCCCTCGATGTCGCCCATGGCCTCCAGGCACTGCCCCGACTTGAGCAGGGCGTCGGCGACCTTGTTCCCCTTGGGATAGCGCTCCATGGTCTCGCGGAAGGCCGCCAGGGCGCCCTTGATGTCGTTGCGGGCGTAGCGGCACTCGCCGATCCAGTACTGGGCGTTGTCGGCGAGCTCGCTCTTGGGGTTCGCCTGCAGGAAGCGCTGGAAGCTCGACTCGGCGTCCACGTAGCGCCCCTGGTGATAGAGGGTGTAGCCCCGGTCGTAGAGCGCCTGGTTGCCGGGCGAGAGCGTCTCGGGAACCGCCGCCTCCGGGTCCGCGGGGGCCGGGTTCTCCGGGGGCGCCGGGCTCGGGACCGCCGGCTTGACCGGCGCGGGAGCGGGCGCCGGAGCGGTCTGCACCGGAGCGGGCCTCGTGGTGGCCGCCGGAGGCGGAGCCCGCCGGGGTGGCGGCTGGGTCTCGCTCGGCGGCAGGTCGATGTCCACCTCTTCGATGTCGGTATTCTCGATATCCGCCACGGCGGGCGCGGGCTCCCTTCGCGGCTGTTGCGGCTGGGCCGTCACCGGAGCCGGGGCCGTCGCCGGCGGCGTGGCCGGGCGGGAAGGCGCAGCGGCCGGCCGCGTGGCCGTGGCCGTGCCAGCGGGACGGCCGGTCTCGCAGCTCGGCCACCTGCTGGCGCAGCTGGGTCATCTCGACCTGGTTCATGGCCGCCTGGCGCTGCAGCTCGAGGATGCGGGATTTCAGGGTCTGGATTTCCTGCTGCTGCGTGTCATCGCTGCGCAGGGCCGTGCCGGCGCAGCCGGCGCTCAGGAGGAGCAAGGGGACGAGGAACAGAGTGAAACGCCTCATTTTCCTGCTTTCTGAGTGGGAGTTGGCTGGTCTTTCTGAGCGGGGATGTCCTGAACGAACGGGCTCTGCGGATACTCCTTGATCAGGCGGTCGAACGCCTGGCGGGCCTCCTCCGGCTTGTAGCTCTGGATATAGGCCATGCCGAGGTGATACATCACCTTGTCCCGTTGCTTGTACTCGGGATACGTGTTGAGCAGGAACTCGAACCGCTCCGCCGCCGCGACGGGCATGCCGTAGCGCAGGTAGAAGCGGCCGATCAGGAACTCGTGCTCGGCCAGGTTGGCCAGCACGGCGTTCATCTGCTCCTGCGCCTGGGCGGCGTACTCGCTCGTCGGATAGAGGCGGATCAGCTCTTCGTAGGCCTCCAGCGCCTTGCGCGTCACGTTCTGGTCGCGGTCCGGCTTCTCCATCCGCTTGGCCAGGCTGTTGGCGATCTGGAACTGCACGTAGGCCGCCTGGTCGCTGGTGGGGAAGCGGTTCAGGAAGTCGCGGTACTTGGCTTCGGCCTGCACGAAGTTGGCCGAGCCGCCCTCGAGGTAGTAGGTGTCGGCGGCCAGGAGCAGGGCCTCGCGGCCGATGGCGGAGTTGGGCTCCACCTCGAAGGCGTGGGTGAAGTAGGGCCGCGCGCTTGTCCTACTTCTCTTTCGCCAGCAGCTCCTTGCCCTGGGCGAGCGATTCCTCGGCCGAGAGCCGCAGGATGGGATCGTCGGCCACGCCGCCGCCTTTGCATCCGGCTCCCAGGACCATCATCGCCATCACCGCCATCATCGCCAGCATCCCACCCTGGGCGCCAACAGAAGGATTCGTTTCATACAGTCTCCGGCCGAGCGCGCTCCCGCAGCTCGGACATCATGGCCAACGGGTCGCCGGCCGCGAAGATCGCGGACCCCACGACACAGACCTCCACCCCGGCGGCCACCACACGGCCAATGTTATCGCGATCGATGCCGCCGTCCATTTCGATCTCGACAGACGCACTGCTTATTTCGATCATCCGCTTCAGGCGCCGCGCCTTGTCGAGGGCCTGCGGGAGGAAGGCCTGGCCGGCGAAGCCGGGGTTGACCGACATGAGCAGCACGAAGTCGAGCCGCGGCAGGACGTCCACCAGCAGCTCGACCGGGGTCGACGGGTTGAGCACCACGCCCGCCTTGGCGCCGGCCTTGCGGATGCGCTCCAGCAGGCGGTCCAGGTGAGGGGTCGCCTCCCAGTGGAGCCGCCACCCGGTCCGCGCCGGCCGCGAGGTAGTCGTCGAGCAGGCGGTCGGGGTTGGAGACCATGAGGTGGACGTCGAGCGGCAGCCGGGTGCGGCGGCGCAGGGCCTTGAGCACCGGGATGCCGAAGGTCAGGTTGGGGACGAAGTGGCCGTCCATCACGTCCACGTGCACCAGGTCGGCGCCGCCCCGCTCGCAGAGGGCGAGGGCGCCGGCCAGGTCGGCCAGGTCGGCGGCGAGGATCGAAGGTGCGAGCCGCATCACTGGACCGCTGGGGGAGGGAGCGCGGGCACCGTGTCGGCCGTGGCGACCACCAGCGAGATCGGTCGTCGCGGGTCACCGGATGGCCGGGCAGGGGGAACTGGCGGAGGATGACGCCGGCCGCCACCCCTTCGTAGCGCTCGAACTTGACGTTGCCGAACCTGAAGCCCAGTTGCTCGAAGTAGGGCCGCACCTGCTCGTAGTCGCGGTAGACGAGATCGGGCATGACGTAGCGCTCTCCCGGCGCGGCCACGGCGAGCAGCAGGTCCACCCCGGTGGCCGGCGCCACCGGGTTCCCGGGATCCGGGTCCTGCTCCATGACCGAGCCCGCCGGCTGGCGGTTGGTGGCGAAGGCGCCCAGGATGCGCCCGAGGCTCGAGGCCGTCTGCCCGAGAGGGCCGCCTGCGCCGCCGGCAGGGTCTTGCCGGCGAGCTCCGGCACCTCGACCCGCTGCGGTCCCTTGGAGAGCACGACGGTGACGCGCTGCCCCCGCTTCACCAGGGTCCGCGGGTCCGGGTTCTGGCGGGCGACCCGGCCCGACCGGGATCTTTTCGTCGTAGCGTCCCTTCTCCTCGACGCTGCGCAGCCGGAGCCCCTGGTCGGCCAGCACGGCGGCCGCGTCGGCGCGCGTCAGGCCGCTCGACCGGCGGCACGGTGGTCACGCCGCTGCGCACGAACAGGCTGAACGAGGTGTAGGCCGCGAGGCCGAAGACGAGCACGATGACGGCGGCATAGGCCAGAAAGCCCAGACCGCGGAGGAGCCTCGACAGCATGGGGCGCAGTCTACCAAAACCCTCACCCTCTGGCGGAGGCGTCTACAATGCCGCCGATGGCGAAGCTTCCTCCCCTCGGTGCCCACGTCTCCGTGGCCGGCGGCATGGCCACTTCGATCGAGCGGGCGACGGCCCTGGGCTGCACGGCCATCCAGATCTTCGTGAAGAACGCCAACCAGTGGCGGGGCAAGGAGGTGGGGGACGAGGAGGCCGCGGCCTTCCGCGCCGCCCATGCCGCCAGCGCCGTGGGGCCTCTCGTGGCCCACGCGAGCTACCTGATCAACCTCTGCACCACCGATCCGGCCATCCTGGAGAAGCTCGCGGGAGGCTCTGGCCGACGAGCTGGCCCGCTGCGCCCGCCTGGGCGTCGGCGGGCTGGTGCTCCATCCGGGGGCCCACCTCGGGGCCGGCGAGGAGGCGGGGATGGACTGCGTGGCGGCTTCGCTCGACGCCGTCCTCGGCGCTGTTCCCGAAACGCCCCGTCCGCGTGCTGCTGGAGAACACGGCGGGCCAGGGCTCCTGCCTGGGCTACCGGCTGGAGCACCTGGCGGCGATCCGCGCGCGGGTGGCGGCCCCTCACCGCGTGGGCGTCTGCCTCGACACCTGCCACGCCTTCGCCGCGGGCTACGCCATCCACGAGCCGGCGGGCTACGAGGACTTCCTGCGCGGAGGTCGAGGAGCGCCTCGGCCTCGACGCCCTGGGCTGCATGCACCTGAACGACTCGGTCCGCCCGTTCGGCTCGCGGCGCGACCGCCACGCCCACATCGGCGAAGGGGAGATCGGCCTCGGCGCCTTCGCCCGCTTCCTCCACGATCCGCGGCTCGCAGGCGGTGCCCATGGTCCTGGAGACCGAGCCCGGCGACGAGATGGAAGGGCACCGAAGGGATCTGGAAACTTTACGGGGGCTGCGGAAGCCCCGGAAGAGACGGGCCTGAAGAGACGGGGGCCCTGAAAAGACGGAGAAGACTAGGCGCGCAATCCCCTCCGCTTCACCCAGCGGTCGATTCCAGCGTTGATCACGGTCTTGGATAGCTCTTCGTCGGCGAAGGAAGGTCCTTGAGCGGGCCTCCACCTGGGGCAGGGCGTCCCCCACCGAGGCGACCGGGTTCGCCAGCCACTTCACATCCTGGCGGCGGCCCACCACCACCAGGGCGGGGTCGGCGGGCTGGCCCTCGGGAGCGGTGACCCCGTAGGCGGCCGAGAAGTTGCGGTCGTCGTGGAGCAGGGGGAAGAGGAGCTTGCGCTCGGCCTGGAGCTTCTTCAGGTCGTCGAGCTTGGCCGGCGAGACGGCCAGCACCCGCACGCTCCGCTTGCCAGGGCCTCCACCCGGCGGCTCAGGGCGTCGAGGTCGCGCTGCACGCGGTCGCTCGCCGGATCGGCGAAGAAGTAGACCACCACCGCCGTCCGGATGACCTCGTCCTTCAACATCAGGAGGGCGTCCTCGGTGGAGCTGAGGTCGAAGTTCGGCGCTTCGTCGCCGATCGAGACCGGTCCGGGCATCGCGATGGTCCTCCTCTCCGGGTCAAGAGCCCGGGAGCAGGTTCGTTGGCAGGTTCTTCAGCAGGTCGAACTAGATCACCACGAACATCAGCAGCAGGATCATCACGAAGCCGACCTGGCTGATGACCTCCTTCATGCGCAGCGACAGGTCGCGGCGGATCACCTCCTCGACCATGAGGATGAAGATCTGGCCGCCGTCGAGGATCGGGATCGGCATCAGGTTCATGATGGCGATGCTGATGCTGAGGAAGCCCATCAGGTGGAGCAGGTACTTGAAGCCGGTGCGCGCCGCCTCGCCGCTCTGGGCGGCGATCTCGATCGGGCCGGCGAGCGCGCCCTTGGCCGACACCTCGCGGGTGAAGATCTTGCCCAGGATCGTGAAGGTGTCCCGCACCGATCTGGATGTTGTAGCGGACGCTCTCCACCACGGCGCGGGCCGGGCCGTAGCGCTGGTAGAAGCCGATGCCGACGCCGATCTTGCCCGTGCCGTCCGCGTTTCTGGGCGTCACGGTGAGCACCAGCGGCCGGCCGTCGCGCACCACCTGCACCTCCGTGGGCTGGCCGGGGCGCCGGGAGATGGCCTCGACGAAAGCCTGGCTGTCCGCGATCGGCCGGCCGGCCACGGCCCGCACCTCGTCGCCCGGCCGGAAGCCCGCCGCCTCGGCGGGCTGGCCCGGGTCGACCTGGGTGATCTGCGGCCGCAGGCTGGGCAACAGGCCGGCGAGGTCGCCGATGTCGTACTTCGGGTCGCGGGTCGGGGTCACATTCGCCTGGAGGGTCTGGCCGTCGTCGCGCTTCACGGTGAGCGGCACCGGCTTTTTCGGGCGAGGTGATGAGCGCGAGGACCACCTCCTGCCAGTTGTCGACCGGCTCGCCCTTGACGGCCAGGATGAGGTCGCCCCGCTGCAGGCCCGCCTGGGCCGCCGAGGAGCTTGGGCTCGACCCCGCCGATGACGGCCGGCGCGTCCGGCAGGTTCATCACCTCGATGCCGACCATGAACAGGCCGGCGAAGAGCACGATGGCGAGGACCACGTTCATCGCCGGTCCGGCCAGATAGACCAGGATCCGCTGCCAGCGCGGCTTGCTCAGGAACTCGCGCGGATCGTCCGGTCGACCTCCTCGGGGTTCTCGCCGCCCAGCCGCACGTAGCCGCCGAGGGGGACCGGCGAGACCCGGTACTCGGTCTCGCCCCGCTTGAAGCCCCAGAGCCGCCGGCCGAAGCCGACCGAGAAGGTCAGCACGCGGACGCCGAAGGCCTTGGCCACCAGCAGGTGCCCGGCCTCGTGGACGACGATGATCACGCCCAGGGCGAAGACGAAGGAGAGGATGTTGATGAGGATGTCAGTGTACTGTGTCATGTCATTGCGTCCAGACCCGCCGAAAATTCATCAGGCGTAGCGGCTGATTATACCGAACGGGATGAACGTTCCAGAGATTCCCGGACCCTCAGCGGCCGGCTACGGCAGCATTTCCGCCTTGAGCAGCCAGAGCACGAAGAGCAGCACCGGCGCGGCGAACAGCAGGGCGTCCAGGCGGTCGAGCACGCCGCCATGCCCGGGCAGGATGCTGCCCGAGTCCTTGACCCCGGAGCCGCGCTTGATCATCGACTCCACCAGGTCGCCCGACCTGGGCCGCCACGGACGGTCAGGGCCGCGGCCACGAGGATCCCGATCTCCAGATGGCCGAGCCGCACCTGGCTCCAGACCGCGGCCGCGACGATGGCGATGGCGAAGCTCGCCGCCGCCCCTTCCCAGCTCTTCTTGGGGCTGATCACCGGCGCCATCTTGTGCCGGCCGATCCGCGAGCCCACGTAGTAGGCCGCCGTGTCCCCCAGCCAGACGATGGCGAGCAGCAGGAAGACCAGCCAGGGGTCGATCTGCTGCAGCGTGTAGACGGCGGCGATCGGCAGGGCGAAGTAGGGGATGCCGAAGCCCAGGATGCCCAGGGCCGGGATCGTCTCCTCGAGCGGCGTGCGGCTGAACAGCAGCAGCGTGCCGAGGCCGACCGAGATCACCAGCGCGCCGGCCAGGAGGTGGAGCCGCAGCACCACATGAAATTGGTCATGGAGCGCCGGGTCGGCCGTCAGGGCGAAGCTGATGGCGTAGGCCGCCAGCGGCGCCAGCACCAGCAGCAGCCGGAGCGGCGCGTGGGGCGCCCGCGGGCGCACGATCGGCAGGTACTCATAGGCCGCCCAGTCGATGACCACGGCCATGAAGACGAAGAACCACCACCCCGGCAGCAGAAAGACGGCCGCCAGGGCGAGGGGGGTCGCGACGGCGGCGGTCAGGAGGCGTTGCATGGGATGGCAGCGCGAGCGGGGAACGGGCTCAGCCGGGCACGCGTCCCGAGGCGAAGACGTCTTCCTCGCCTTCCGTCTGCCGGACGCCGCCGTAGCGGCGCTCCCGGCGCTGGAAGTCGAGGATGGCCTCGAAGAGGTCCCGGCGCCGGAAGTCGGGCCAGAGAGTCTGCGTTACCCAGATCTCGGCGTAGGCGATCTGCCAGAGCAGGAAGTTGGAGACCCGCAGCTCGCCCGAGGTGCGGATCAGCAGGTCCGGATCGGGCTGGCCCGAGGTGTAGAGGTAGCGGCCCAGCGTCTCCTCGTCGATGTCGGCCCGCTTGCCCGCCGCCCAGTCGGCCACGATGTGCCGGCAGGCGTCGACGATCTCGCAGCGGCCCGAGTAGTTGAGCGCGATGTTGAAATTCATCCCCTGGCAGTGCCGGGTCGCCTCCAGGGTCGCCTCCAGCTCGCGGACGACCGAGGGGTCGAGCTCCCGCCAGCGGCCGAGCACGTTGAAGCGGATGTCGTTCTCGGCCAGGGCTTCCCGCTCCTTGCGCACGTACTCCTTGAGCAGGTTCATCAGGGTCCAGACCTCGAAGCGCGGGCGCTTCCAGTTCTCCACCGAGAAGGCGTAGAGGGTGAGCACCTCGAGCCCGAGCCGCGCCGAGGTCTCCACCGTCTCGCGCACCGAGGCGACGCCGGCCCGGTGCCCCTCGACCCGGGGGAGACTGCGTGCCTTGGCCCAGCGGCCGTTGCCATCCATGATGATGGCGACGTGCCGGGGCAGCCGGTCCAGGTCGATCCGGCGGACGAGAAGCTCTTCAGGGGATCCCGGGTCCGCGAGTTTGGACAAATCTGCCATGGTTAGAGGTCCCTAAAGTACCACAGGGGATTCCGGATCGCCTCCAGTGTTCCCCTCATATTCCATCCTCATATTCCATTCAGGCGGGTAGAGAACCCGTTCCAGCACCAGCCCATGGGCCGGGGCCGTGGGGCCGGCCTCCGACCGCGGCCGCCCGGCGAGCAGCGCGGCGAAGCTTTCGGGGGACCTCTTCCCGATTCCGACTTCGATCAGGGTCCCCACCAGAGCACGAACCATGCCGCGCAGGAAGCCCTCGCCCACCACGCGGAGGCGCAGCTCCTCCCCCTCCTCCTCCCAGTGCGCCGAGAAGATACGCCGGAACGGCTGTCCGTGCGAGCCCCCCGCCAGCGCGAATGCCGAAAAGTCGTGCCGCCCGGGCAGGCAGGCCGTTGCCCGGCCCATCCGCTCCAGGTCGACCGCCGCCGGGACCGGTACCACGAACAGGGACTCCAGGGGCGAGAGGACCGGCGCCGGCTCAGCCGGTAGGCGTACTCCTTGCCCAGGGCGTGCTTGCGGGCGTGGAACCCGTCGGGCATGGCGGCGGCGGCCATCACCCGGACGTCCTCCGGGAGGTGGTGGTTGGTGCCATGGACGAGCCCCCGCTCCGGGAACGGCCGCGGCAGCTCCAGATGCGCCACCTGGCCGCGCGCATGGACCCCGGCGTCCGTGCGGCTGGCGCCCGCGATGCGGACGGGTTCGCCTAAGAGGCGCTCCAGGGCCTCTTCGGCGACCTGCTGCACGGTGAGGGCGTTCTCCTGGCGCTGCCAGCCGGCATAGGCGGTGCCCCGGTAGGAGAGGTGGAGGCGGTAGGTGGGCATGGCTAAGTCCGTGATCGTCCGTGCCCGTCCGTGCCCGTCCGTGCCCAACTCTCTCCCCCTCTCCCGATGTACAGCACCGCAAACGGCCCCCAGATCGCCAGATAGACCCAGGGCATCAACCCCACCCCCAGGAACTGCGGCAGATACGAGAGCAGGATCAACCCCGAAAGCGCCAGCCACGCCACGTCCCGGCCATCCCGCGCAAGCCGCCCAGGGGAGCACCCAGAGGAGGTACCAGGGATAGACGGTGGCCGAGAGCAGCAGCAGCCGTCCGAACAGGCGGCCCGTCCCCGCCACGGGATCGCGCTCCCGGAGCGAGAGGAGGACGGCGAGCCCCGCCCCGGCCGCGAGCGCCAGCTTGGCCAGGAACTGGGGATAGAGATAGGGATAGACCGGGTTCCAGGCCTCCCAGATCTCCGTCCACTCCTTCAGCCGGTCGAGCCCCCGGGCCAGGGCCGGCGCCGCGCCCAGCGCGTCGAGCAGCCGCCAGAGCGGCTCGTAGACGGGGCCGTTGAACTCCCAGGAGACGCCGTAGGCGATCAGGCCCGGCGGGACGCCGCCGGTGGCCGCCAGAACGGGCAGGAGGGCGAGCGCCACCAGGCCCCCCGCCATCCCCAGGAACCGCCAGGGCCGGCCGCTGTGCCGCGCCCACAGGGGGAGCGCCGCGAGGGGCACGAGCTTCGCGAGGGCTCCGGCCGCCGCCAGCGAGGCGGCCACGCCCGGACGGCGAGAGCCCGAAGGGGAGGGGATCAGCCAGAGCACCGCGCCCACCATCGCGGCCACGCCGAGGGCATCCACGTGGCCCATGCCCGCCACCTCCAGCGCCACCAGGGGGTTCCAGGCGTACCAGGCGGCCCGGCCCTCGGGCACGCCCAGCCTGCGCGCCAGACAAAGCAGGAGCCAGCAGGCCAGCAGGTCCGCTCCGGCCGCGATCAGCTTCCAGGCCAGGAGCGGAAACGGCAGCCGGCTCGCTATACTGAAGGCCGCAATCGCGAGGGGCGGATAGACCGTCGGGATCTGTTTGTGCGGGAGACGCCGCCAGATTCCGTCGCGGAGGGGGATGAGCTGTTCGGCTGCCGGCGCCAGGGCGTAGGGATTGAGGCCGGCCGCCGCCACCTTTCCATCCCAGAGGTAGCGCAGCGCGTCGTCAGACAACGTCGGCGGGAGCGGCAGCAGCGGGAGCCGCAGCAGCAGGGCCCCCAGGAGGACCGCTCCCCCGAGAGGAATCCTGCGGCCTCGAGCCGCCGCGCCACGAAGGCGAAGACGAGGAACGCCGTCCCCAGAAGGACCAGCGCCGAGACCAGGTGATGAGCGAGATCGAAGACCAGCAGCAGCCCGCAATTGACCGCCACCAGCGGCAGCGCGAGCACCGCCGGGGCCAGTCCGTGCCGGCCGTTTCCGGGGATCGGTGATGGACTTTCCGTGGGCGCCGGCCCTGCTGGCACTCTATTACTTCGTCCTGGGGGTGCTCGCCTTCTTCGGGCTGCACCGCCTGTTGCTGGTGGTGCTGCTATCTGCGCACCCGCAAGCGGCGCCGCCGCCGGAGCTGCCGGCCGATCCCGGGGCCTGGCCCGTGGTCACGGTGCAGCTGCCACTCTACAACGAGATGTACGTGGCCCAGCGGCTGATCGAAGCCGTCTGCGCGCTCGACTATCCCGCGGACCGGCTGGAGATCCAGGTCCTCGACGACTCGACCGACGAGACCACCGAGATCGTCGCCCGCGTCGTGGCCGCCTGGCGGCAGCGGGGCATCGACATCCACCACCTCCACCGCACCGACCGCACGGGCTTCAAGGCCGGCGCGCTCGCAGGCCGGCCTCGCCCGGGCGCGCGGCGAGCTCCTCGCCGTCTTCGACGCCGACTTCGTGCCCGCGCCCGACTTCCTCGGAGCGTTCCGTCCCCTGCTTCGCCGATCCCGCCCTCGGCATGGTCCAGGGGAGCTGGGCGCACATCAACCGCGACTACTCGCTGCTCACCCGGGTCCAGGCCATCCTGCTCGACGGCCACTTCCTGATCGAGCACACGGCCCGCAACCGGAGCGGCTGCTTCTTCAACTTCAACGGCACGGCCGGCATCTGGCGGCGCGAGGCCATCGAGACCGCGGGCGGCTGGGAGCACGACACCCTGACCGAGGACCTCGACCTCTCCTACCGCGCCCAGCTCCCCGGCTGGCGGTTCCTCTACCTGCCCGAGCTGGCGGTCCCCTCCGAGCTGCCGGTCGACATCAACGGCTTCAAGAGCCAGCAGTACCGCTGGGCCAAGGGCGCCGTCCAGACCGGCCGCAAGCTCCTGGGGCGGATCCTCCGGGCGCCGCTCCCCTGGCGGGTCAAGGTCGAGGCCTTCGTCCACCTCACCAACAACTTCAGCTATCCGCTGATGGTGCTGCTCGCGCTGCTCATCTTCCCGGCCATGCTGCTGCGCCGGGGGACCTCGATGCGGATGCTGCTGCTGGTCGACCTGCCGCTGTTTCTCTCGGCGCACGGTCTCGGTGCTGGTCTTCTACCTGGTGAGCCAGGTCGCGGCCGGGCGTCGGCTGGCAGAAGGAGGATCCGCTACCTGCCGGCCCTGATGGGGGTGGGCATCGGCCTGTCGGTGAACAACGCCCGGGCGGTGCTCTCCGGGCTCCTCCAGCGGGGCGGCACCTTCCACCGCACGCCCAAGTACCGGATCGAGAAGGCGCGGCGAGGACTGGGTGGGCAAGCGCTACCGCTCGGGCCGGACCCCTCGCGGCCGGTCGAGGTCGTGCTCGCCCTCTACTTCCTCGGCTGCACCGTCTACGCCCTGGTGGACGGGATGTGGCTGTCGATCCCCTTCCTCTACCTCTTCGTCCAGGGCTACGCCTACATGGCCGTTCTCAGCTATCTCCGCCGGCGCTGCGCCGCGCTGGCGGCGGGCGCGGCGGCCGAGATCGACCGCGGACGCGGCGGACAGGGCCGGCGCGCTAAAATGAGCCCATGGCTTCTCCGGAGCGCTATTCCAGCCCGCACGTGACGCTGAGGCCGGCGGCGCCGCGGGATGCGGATCTCCTCCGCCAGTGGCGCGCCGAGCCGAGCGTCCGCCGCTATCCAGCCGCTGAACGAGCTGCCCACCGCCCAGCTCCGGGCCGACGTCGCGAGCCAGCGCATCGCCGACCTCTACCGCGGCCGGGGCGAGAAGTTCCAGTGGATCGTCCAGGTGGACGGCCAGCCGGCCGGCTGGATCACCCTGGTGGTGAGCAACTGGGAGCACGGCCTGGCCGAGGTCGGCTACGCGCTCTCGACCGCCTTCCAGGGCCGGGGCATGATGACCGAGGCCCTGGCCATCCTCCTCGACGACCTCTTCCAGAACACCCTCCTCGAGCGGATCGAGGCCCGCTGCGCCGTCGAGAACTTCGGCTCGCAGCGCGTCCTGGAGAAGAACGGCTTCCACCGCGAAGGCCGCCTCAAGGGCTACTTCAAGCTCCGCGGCCGGCGGGTGGACAACTACCTCTACGGCCTGCTCCGTGAGGAGTTCCTGGCGCGGCAGGTCCTGGGGCGTTCCAGGTAGCGAGGGGGACGGTCAGGGCGGAGGGGGATGCCCCCCGCCCGGGAGGGGTTTTACCGGCTTGCCAGCGTGACGTTGTACCGCGAGCGGAAGCGGTCCGACGCCAGCAGGCTCTCGACCACCTGATCGATCTCGCCTTCCCTCATCCGCCGCAGGTCGGTCTCCCACTGGCGGCGGTCGATGCGGTCGGAGGAGATGCCGAGGAAGTTCTTGTACATCGCCAGCAGCCGCTGCTCGTTGCAGACGCCCTGCTTCTCATAGACGCGGATCCGGCTCTCGTCGCTCTCCGCGATCTCGACGGCCTCCTGCACCAGGGCGTCATAGCCGCCGCGCTGGATGGCCTGGACCCTGCCGTTCGCCCCCGCGTCCGGCTCGCGCATCAGGATGCCCCGGTAGAGCATCGCGGTCAGCTCGAGGGCCTGCTGGGCGCTCCAGCCCTGCTGAACCAGGTCGACCTCGGAATCCGCCGGGCCTACGGCGATCTGGAAGCTGCCCGAGCGCAGGTTGGAAGGCACCCAGGTCTCATTGATCCGGTACTGGATGGTCTCCACGCGGTCCCGATTGCGGCGGGAGTTATTGCGGGGGTTCAGGATTTCCAGGTCCGCCGTCGAATTCTCCTCGTTCGAGCGGGTGATCCGGACGCCATCCTGCGACGTGTCCGAGAACACCGTCTCAGGATAGTAAGGGCCGCGGGATGAGCCCGTGGGCAGGGCGGTCATGATCAGCCGTACCCGCATCCCCTCGGGGATCGAGATCGTCTCGCCGCCGCGCACGGTGGCGACGTCCCGCCGGGTGGCGAGGTCACGGACCACGATCCGGACCTCACCGATATTGGGGATTTTTGAAGTTGATTGCGGTGACTGCGCGTAGGTGGGCTGGGCCAGGAGCGGGCAGAGCAGCGCCACCAGGGCAGCGGGCACAAGGGTTCTACGGAGAATCTTCATGGTCGTCTCCCTTTGGGTCGTTTACCTGGTGAGATCCAGGGGACGGCACAGCCGGCCGTCCCCCGTGTGTTGGCTGCAGCGTAAGCGGCGGGCGTTTTAGTAGCGCACGCCGGCCAGGTTGTGCCGCGTGCGGAAGCGGTCGGACTGAACGATGCCCGAGACCACGTCCGCGATGCGCCCCTGGTTCATGAGATTCAGGTCGGACTGCCACTGCTGGGGGTCCGCCTGGTTGCGATTGATCCCGAGGAGGATCTGGTAGAGCGAAGCCAGCCGCTGCTCGGCGGGCGTGGCGGCCAGGCGCACCCGGCTCTCCTCGCTGCCGGCAATGCCCGTGGCGACTCTCACCAGAGCGTCATAGCCGCCGGTCCGGATGGCATCGGTCGCCCCCTGGGCTCCGGAGTCCGGGTCGCGCAGCAGGATGCCCTGGTAGAGCAGGCGCGTCAGCTCCTCGGCCCGGCCCACGAGATCCGTGGTGGTTCCCGTCGTGCCCACGCCGCCCACGGACCCCGTGGACGTGTCGGCCGCCGGGACCACCCGCACGGAAAAGCTGCCCGTCCGCAGGTTGGCCGGCACCCAGGTGTCGGAGATCTGGTAGCGGATGGTCTCCGTCCGGCTGCCGCTCTTTACGTTGGAGAGCAGGAGGTCGGCCGTGGAGTTCTCCGTATTCGAGCGGGTGATGGTCACGCCGCCCTTGGCCTGAGACGCGTCGGTGAACGTCGTGGCCGGATACAGCGGGCCGCGGGCCGAGCCCGTGGGCAGGGCCGACATGATCAGCCGCACCCGGCTCCCTGCCGGCAGCTCCACCGTGCCGCCCGGCTCCACAATGGCGATGTCCTGCTTCGTGCTGATGTCCTTGATGATGATCTCCACCTCGCCGATATTGGGCTTGTTGTTACTCTGGGCGAAGGCGGCCGTCACCAGCGCCAGGCACATCAGAAAGGTCAAAAGGGTTCGCGTTGCGATCCGCATGGTGTTCTCTCCCTTGAAGTTACGACTGAAGTTACGACTAATTGGGCGGGTCTCTCACCCCCGCTGAAACTTCGCACAGTCAGGAGACTGCAAACGGGATGCCCGGTGCTCGTCCCCTAGTGCCGGACCATCCCGAGAGGCTCCACGACCCTGGAAAGGAAGATCTGCCGGAAGGTCTCCTCGTCGTCCGGCGTCAGCGCGCAACGGTGCTCCATGCCCCGGAGCCGGACGGTCGTCTGTGGGCCCTTTTCCTCGATCATGACGGCCGCCTCCACTTGGTTGGTATAGCAGCGGCCTCCAGGAATCTGCAGACCCCAACTGTCCTTGGGAGCCCTCTGGTCATAGTTCGTGCCCTTCTGGAAGGTGATTCCGGCCTCCTCCAGCCGGGCGAAGAGCTCCTCGCGAGAGCCCTTGAAGACGAACGTCTCGTCGTACTGGACCGCCGCGTCTCTCGAAGTCGCCACGAACGCGAACAGAGAAATCGCGGCCACCCCCGCGGTCCGCCACTGGCGAGCCAGGATCTGCCGCGGCCTTGTCGAGCACCAGTACGAGAGAGGCAGGATCGAAAGGGCGATCAGATCGCTCGCATCGATCACTCTGCCCACCTGGAAGGGCGAGACCGCGTTCCACACCGCGATCAACCCATCCGAAACCGGCAGCTTCCAGAACGTGAACGCCACGGCTGTGCCCAGATAGATCAGAGCTCGCCACCGCGGCACCAAAGCGGCCCAGAAGAACGGGAACGCGAACAGGCCCGCGAAATCCGACAGCTTGCCCGTGAAGCCATTGGCCAGCCACGGCTTCAGGAAGAAATCGTTGGCGAGGAGCAGGAGGACGGAGAGGTTGAATTCCGGCGCGGTGAGCTGAGCCGCTCTCCCGAAGCCTTCTTCAGCGTCGCGAAAAGAGTCGGCGTTTGGCTTCATGACCACGATCCTAGCAGCCGGCGGAAGCCCCGGAGACCCCGGCGGAAGCCCCGGAGACCCCGGCGGAAGCTCCAGAGACCCCGGCGGAAGCTCCGGAGACCCCGGCGGAAAGCCCGCCGCCCCTTCAGGAAAGCAAACCGCCCTGATTGGAAAGCTCGCCGCCCCTAACGGAAAGCCTGCCACCCCAAATGGAAAACAGACCGCCCCTAATGGAAAGCTCGCCGCCCCTTCAGGAAAGCCTGCCGCCCCTTTTGGAAAGCCTGCCGCCCCTTCGGGAAAGCCCGCCGCCCCGAATGGAAAGCACCCCATTCCAAAAAGAGGCCCCGAAGAGGCTGAAAGCTCCGCCTTCCGGGTCTCCGGACCTCCCGCCGGGACGTTCGGACGGCAAGCCGCTCTTTCCGGGGAAGGTGACGGGATACTAGGGCCTACCTGAAGGCAGGCGCGCCGGCCACTCCCTGACCACGCCGACCTGCCCGGAGAGGAGAGGTCATGGTTTCCAGTAGATGGCGTTGCCGTCTCGCCGCCGCTGCACTGACGACCGGCTTGCTGCTCCCATCCGCCGCCGGAGCACGTGAACCCGGGGGGCCCTTCCGCACCTCGCTGGAGAGAAACGTCTTCATGGTCCTCTGGGACCTCGTCTCCCAGGCATTTCAAACTGGAGGGGCGAAGAACCGTGGGCAGATCGACCCAAACGGCCTGACCGGCACGGCCCCGGGCTCGGAGAACGATAACCGTGGGCAGATCGATCCTGACGGCCTTACCGGAGCTGTCGTGGAACCCGACAACGATAACCGGGGTCAGATGGATCCCAACGGCTAGGAGAGGGACCGGGGTTCTCTCCAGGGGGAATCCCGGCGTTCCATTCAAAAACGCCGCGTCTGACGCCTGAAGGTCATTTCACCCCGTTAAGGCGTTCCCTCCGCGCGTCTTTTCGAGTAAACTCACTCGCGGGACATCTTTAACCATGCCATCGTCGCCACTGCCCGACCCGGAGGAGTTGGATCGCCTGCTCAGGAAGCTGGCGCCCTCCATCGCGGAGATCCTCCGGGAGAGAGACGTCTCCGAGGCCGATGCGGAACAGCTTCTCAGCATGGTCCTGATCCGTCTCACCTATCGCTGGAGCCGGATCGCGGACCCGGAGCGGTGGCTGCTTTCCACTATCGAGGACGAAGCCCGGGACCTTGCCCTGCGATCTCGAAAGGAGCCTTTGAATGAGTGACCGCCGCCGTCCCGACCCGGAAGAATCCCGCCATGGCTTCGAGGACCAGTTCCGGCGGGCTGCCGACCGTATCCGCGGCCGGTTCCCGGAAATCCTCCAGGAAGTCGATGACGCCACGGCCACTGTCAGGGGAGCTCCTGGAGAGATCGGGGCCGGAGCGCAGGGATCTGGTTCGGTCGGAGAAGGTGAGCCTCCACGGGCTGGCCCTCTGCAACCTCCTTGAAGAGAAGAGCCGTGAGGCGTCGTTCACGGATCCCGCTTGGGCGATAGAGCTGGCGGATCTCGCCGTGGAGGTCGCAAATCGGCTGGACATCGATCACTACGGCAAGGCTCTGGTGGAGGACGCGCGGGCTTTGGCGTGGGCATACCTTGGAAATGCCTGCCGAATCGCATCGGACCTGCGAGGAGCCGAGGAGGCCCTGCGCCGAGCCGAGGAGCACCACCTTCGTGGAGACCAGGACGAACTGACGGCGGCACAGATCCTCAGCTTCCAGGCGTCCTTGCGCAACTCTCAGGGCCGGTTCGACGAGGCTGCGGAGCTGCTGGACCGGGCCATCGCCATCTATCGTGACGCGAACGACCGGCACCTGGAGGGACGAACCCTCATCCAGAAGGCCACGACCCTTGGATATGCCGGGGGCTGCAGGCAGGCCGAGCGCTTGATCCGGCGAGGGCTTTCGCGCATCAGTGTCCTGCAGGAGCCGCGGCTGCTGGTGATGGCCCGCCACAATCTCGTCTGGTATCTCACGGAGAGCGGCCGTCACGAGGAAGCTCACAGAGCCTTGGAAGAAACCCGGGGGCTTTATGTCGCAATGCGGGATCAGATCAACATGGTTCTGCTCCGCTGGCTCGAAGGCCGGATCGCCCTCGGCCGTGGTCATCTGGACGAAGCCGAGACCGCGCTCCGGGAAGCACGGGACGCCTTTATCGAACGCGGGATCGGCTTCGACGCCGCTCTCGTATCGCTCCATCTGGCGGGTGTTTACGCGAAGAAGGGGGATACGGCCGAAATGAAGCGGCTGGCGGCTGAGATGGTCCCCATTTTCCAATCGCGGGACCTCCACCCCGAAGCACTGGCCGCCTTGGGAATCTTTCAGCAGGCGGCCGAGGCAGAGTCCGTCACCGCTGGCCTGTTGGAGAGGATGTCTACCTATCTGCAGCGCGCCAGGAGAAACCCGGAGCTGAGGTTTGCGGCGGATGAGCTCTGAAGTCCTCTGAGGTTGAGGAGTCCTCCTCCGTCTCCACGGAGTCTTCCCCTGCCTTCACGGAATCCTCCTCGCTCATCCGCCTCCATTCCCCGCCTTCCGGCCTGGAGGGGAAACATGTCCGCCCCGAATGAGGGACCAGGTTCCCCGTAAGGCCGGCCGGTGAGATCTCGGGGAGTCTCGCCGGGATCGAGGGGAAACCATTCCAGAACAAGTGGCCGCTCGTTTTCTCTCGGGTCTGACGTTTCAGATCGCGGGGAAAGCACCCGGGATGTCGGGGAAACTCGCCGGTTATTCGATCCGCAGGACCTGGCATTCCCAGGCTGTTTATACTGAAGGGATGAAAGCATCAGTATCACTTCCTGACGACGTATTCGAAGAGGCTGAGCGCCTTGCGGCTGAGCTACAGACCTCTCGTAGCCAATTATACAGCCGTGCAATACGGGAGTTCGTGGCCAGGCATGCACCCGACCGCATGACGGAAGCGATGAACCGCGTAGTCGATGATGAAGTTGAAGCCGGAGTCGATGAGTTCAGTCAGGAAGCCTCAAGGAGAGTCTTGGAGCGAGTCGAGTGGTGATCGCCAGGGCGAGGTCTGGTTGGTCGGCTTGGGAGAGCCCACCGGATCAGGTCCTGGATGTCGGCGAACGATCCTAACGCTCGCCCTGAAAGGGCGAAATTTGAATAGCCCGGCGCTTCAGCGCAACCTCTTATACACATCTTTTGCCGAGTCGCTCGATCGTCTTCGCCCTGCAGGGGCGGGAGTTGCCCAGCCCGGGGCGTCAGCCCCGGGGACCGGGAGCCGCGAATTCCCGAGTCCCGAAGGGCCGACAGATCCGGTGCTTGTCAGGCCTGGCTTGTGGGAGCGTCTCTGCCGGCCCTCCGGGACTTGGACGGGGGGAGGGTGCCCGGTTCCCGGGGTTGACACCCCGGGCTGGGCAACTCCCGCCCCTGCAGGGCGAAGACGATCGAGCGACTCACCGTAATTTGGCGGAAGGAGATGTGTATAAGAGGGTGCGCTTCAGCGCCGGGAAACGGAGCCCCGCCCCCATCCCCCGCCCTGAAGGGGCGGAACAAAACCTTTCCGAGGGCTCAGGATTGCCGAAAGGCACCGCCCCTTCAGGGCGGATTATGGGGGGGCGGGCTGTCCACCTGGCGCTGAAGCACCAGGCTATTCAAATTTCGCCCTTTCAGGGCGAGCGTTCATATTTATACCTACGCCCCAATCCGCCCAACCCGTACGATCGGTCCCTCCGCCTCGCCCCTTGCGACAGAATCCTGCTCGAAGTAGGATTACGCCATGCGCAACGAGAAGGTCTCTCTGTCCTTGGAAAAGGGGCTCCTCTCAGAGGCTCGCGAGGTGGTCGGCCCCCGTGGGCTTTCGAGCTATGTCAACCGCGCCTTGCGGAACCAGCTGCAGCACGACCGGCAGGCAGGCTTACTCGCCGCCGCTGGCGGCTCGGTTGACAAGTGATGATCGCGATCGGTAAATGGCAAGCTCATTGTGGAGAATCCTGACCAGAGCTTCATACTATCCAATTCTCAATAGACAGGCCCTCAAAGACCTCGAAGTGCGACCGATTTGCCGTCACGAGGATCAGGTTGTTTGACCTCGCGATTGCTGCGATCTGCCCATCTTGAAAGGATGGTGTCCTGCCGATCGCCGCCAGCCTTGCCCTTTGTCGGGCATGCCACTCGGCGGCGGCCCGATCGTAGGAAAGGATTGGCATAGTGGCTTCAACAATCTGGCGCAGATAGATCTTGAGCGCTCTTTTCCTGCGGGAATCCGGGAGGCGGTCCAAGCCGAAGAGCAATTCGTGCCAGACTACCGTCGCGATGGCTACTTTACCTCTGTGCTCGCGAAGGCTTTGGTACACCAGGATTTGGAAAAGGCCGAGGAGGCTCAGAAACAACATTTGTGTCCAACAGATATCGAAGACTCACCAGTGGAAGTCCCGGCCTGGAGATGGATCTCGTACATCACCAAAGATCTCATCAGGGTTGATGTCGAGGTCTTCGAGATCGAACTCGCGGCGGAACTTCTCGTAAAGCTCCCAGAAATCAGGAGTCCCCATTGACAGGCGTGCGAAATCTTCAGCACCGATCAGGACGGCAACCGGCTTCCCGTGCCGGGTGAGTTCCACCTGAGTCCCCTCCTCGGCTTCATGGACTACATCGGTGAAGTGTTCTCGGGCTTCCGCGACGGAATATTTCTTGACCATTCTTGCCTCCTTACGGACATTCTAGCCCACTACGCCCCAATCCGCCCCACCCGCACGATCGGCCCCTCGGCCTCGTCGGGATTGCGAAGATCGATCAACCCCTGAATCGCCCACAGGTTGTCTCCCTGTGGGTCCAGCAAGGTATGGGCGACCTCCCACTGGCGGTCTCCAATCGGACGGATCTGGGTCCATTGGTGGCGGCGGGCGTCGGGAGTGAAGAGGAGCTCTCCGTATTCCTCGAAGAAAGGAGCCATGGCCTGCTCGAAACGTTCGGCGTCCCAGACGGTCTGGGGATCATCCGGGTCCTGCTTGACGAGGGCCGTGGCTTCTTCCCATTCCTTGAGCGAGAGGGCGCGGGTGAGGATGTGCATCTCGGCCCGGATGCGGGCGGTGAAGGTCTTGGGATCGGCGAGCAATTCCTGGAGCCAGAGGATTTCGCGGGCCGTCTCCCGCTCCTTGGTGCGGACCAGAACCTCGGGATGGAGGAGGCCCTCCCACTCCTCGAGGAGGCTGGAGTCGGTCTGCTCCACCAGGGCGCGGAAGAAGCCCAGAGCGTCCCAGACGCCTTCCGTCTTCGCGAGCTCGGGCACGCTCTGGTCCAGGGTCTTGTAAAGCTGGGAGAGGTAGCGCAGGAGGACGCCTTCGCTCCGCTGGAGGCTGTAACGCTTAATATAATCACCGAAGCTCATGTAGCCTTCGAACATCTCGCGGCCGATGGACTTGGGCTTGACGTCCTCGCCGCCCACCCAGGGATGCTTGCCCCGGAAGCGGTTGAAGGTGCCGTAGATGAAATCGGAGAGCGGCTTGGGATGGGTGACTTCCTCCAGGCGCTCCATCCGCTCTTCGTACTCGACGCCCTCGGCCTTGAGCTGCGCCACGAGCTCGGTCTTGATCTTGTCCACCTGCTTGCGCAGCACGGCTTCCGGATTTTCCAGGACCGATTCGACCAGAGTGACGAGATCGGGCACGTAGGTCTCGGATTCCGGCTGGAGCTGTGTGATCGTTTCGACCAGATAGAGCGAGAGCGCCTGGTGGAGGGAGAAGTCCCACTGGAGGTCCTCGGCCACCACGGCCCATCGATACTTTGTATAAAGATCCCGCTTCATCCGGATGATCCCGGCGCGGTAGAGCGAGCGCACCAGCACGGCCGCATGGGTGAGGAGCCGTTTCTTGGAACCTTCCTCCTCGTGGCAGCGGCGGATCAGGTCCCGCAACGAATCGAAATTCCGGAGGTTGGGATCGTCCAACTCGGCGTCGCGCTGGAGGAGGTTGAGCACCATGCCGTGAGAGATCTTGAAACGGGACTTGAGCGTCTCCGGCGGACGGCTCATCAGTTTTTCAAAGGCCTCCTCGGTCCAGGAGACCTCGCCTTTCGCCGGACCCTTGACGGTCTTCTTGCTGCCGCTCCTCTCGTTTTTTCTCTTCTCGATGATGTGCTCGGGCGCCTGGGCGACCACGCTGCCCTTGGTATCGAAACCTTTTCGTCCCGCGCGGCCGGCGATCTGCTTGAAATCGCGTACGGAGAGGATGGAGGTCTTGCGGCCGTCGAATTTGGCGAGCTTGGTGAAGAGGACGGTGCGGATGGGGATGTTGACTCCCACGCCGAGGGTGTCCGTGCCGGAGATGACGCGCAGGAGACCCTGCTGAGAAAGCTGTTCCGCGAGCAGCCGGTATTTGGGCAGGAGCCCCGCGTGGTGAACGCCGATGCCGAAGGAGATGAAACGCTTGCATTCCTTGCCGTAGGGCGTATCGAAACGGAAATCGCCCACGGTCTCGCGGATCCTCTCGCGTTCTTCGCGGTTGGAGATCTGCATGCTGGTGAGGGACTGGGCCAGCTCGGCGCATTCGCGCTGGGTGAAGTTGACGATGTAGATGGGCGCCTTGCCGTCCTTGATGAGCGTTTCGATCGTCTCGTGGAGCGGGGTCTCGCGATATTCGAAATCGAGGGGGACGGGGCGCTCCTCGGAGCTGACCAGGACCGCTTCGATATTCGTCCGGTCCTGGACGTGCTGCTGGATGGCGGAGATGTCGCCCAGGGTGGCGGACATCAGGAGGAACCGGGTGTTGGACAGAGTGATGAGGGGGATCTGCCAGGCCACGCCGCGCTCAGGGTCGGAGTAGTAGTGGAACTCGTCCATCACCACATAGGGGGCGTCGAGCTTCTCGCCTTCGCGCAGAGCCCGGTTGGCGAGCACCTCGGCCGTGCAGCAGATCACGGGCGCGTCGGGGTTGATGGAGGCGTCACCCGTGAGCATGCCCACGTTCTCGGGGCCGAAGTCGTCGCAGAGGGAGAAGAACTTCTCCGAGGCCAGGGCCTTGATGGGGCTGGTATAGAAGGAGGTCTTCCCCTCGCACAGGGCCTTGAAGTGGAGTCCCAGGGCCACGAGCGACTTGCCTGAGCCGGTCGGCGTGTTCAGGATCACGTGCCGCCCGGCCATGATCTCCAGCAAAGCCTCTTCCTGGGCCGGATACAGCTCGAACCCGGCCGCCGCCGCCCAGTCCACAAAAAGGTCGAGGATCTCGTCGGGATCACCAACGCCGCCCCGGGGGACTCGGGAGATGAGAGAAGGGCGGGAGCGGGGGGCGTCGTTTCGTGCAACGGCGATGTCAGCGGGGGAAGGGCTCTGCTGGGGGACGGGCTCGGCCATGAAGGGGATTGTGGCACGGGTGGAGGGAAATTCCGGCAGAAGACCAGAAGCAAGGACCCAAGGGACAGCAAGGACGCCAAGGACCTCAAAAGCGGTATTTTATTGTCCTTGTTGTCGTTGGGGTCCTTGGTGTCCCTGCCGAGCTTTTCTGTCGTGCAGGCTCTTGACCGAAGGTGAGCGGGGGCGTTGCGTCTATTGGATCTTGTGCTATGATTTTGTAATGTCCAGGAGGAATGTCATGGCGGATCCAGAGAAGAGAGGGCGTGCCAGTCTCGCAGGCGGCTGGGAAGGTTCGGATGAGCTCGTCGAGGGCGTGACCGAGATCCGCCGGAGCCAACCAAGCCCTTTGCTATACTCTCCGGCGGAGAGAGGCATGAATTTCAACGATATCCTCGAAGCCGCCGATCAGTTGTCCTTGGAAGACCAAGAGGCCGTGGTCGAGGTGTTGAGCCGCCGGATTCACGAGCGCCGGCGTGACGATCTCGTCCGCGAAGTTCAACAGGCCCGGCGTGATTTTGAAGCTGGTCTGTGCCGGCCTACCACTCCGGACGATTTGATTGAAGAAATCCTCTCGTGAAGAGAGGCTTGCTACGTTCTCCAGGCTTTATTCGGGCTTCCAGGCGACTCTTCAAGCGAGATCCCTCTCTTGTTGAGGTGGTCAGAGCCGTTGTGAAGTTGCTGATGGACGACCCATACCACCCTCAATTGCGGACCCATAAGTTACAGGGTCCTCTTGAAGGCTCCTGGTCTTGCCGTGCAGGATACGACTTGCGGATAGTTTTCCGCTTCGTACAAGACAACGGCCATGAGGCGATCCTGCTGGAGATGGTGGGCTCACACGACGAGGTCTACTGAGCGTCCCCCTCTAATTTGACCTCCCCCCCTCCCGCCGGATAACCTCCCTGGCGGTCACCCGGCGATGGCGATGGGCGGCCCTTCCGGAGGGAAAACCCCGTGCAACTCGGAATCCTCGGTCTCCCGAAGTCGGGAAAGACGACGCTGTTCAATACGCTGACCGCCTCTCATCAGGCGACGGACAAGTATGCGGCCTCCAGCCAGACGAACATGGGGGTGGCCACCGTGCGCGACACCCGCCTGGAGACGTTGCGGGACCTCTTCAATCCCAAGCGCTACGTGCCGGCCACGGTTCAATACGTGGACATCCCCGGCATGAAGAAGGGGGAGAGCGCCGAGAGCCTCGACCTCGCGAAGCTGAAGACGGTAGACGCCCTGGTCCATGTGGTGCGGGCCTTCGACGATCCCGAGATCCTCCATCCGGAGGGGAGCGTGGATCCGGCCCGCGACGTGGCCACGCTGGACCTGGAGCTGATCCTGGCCGACCACGACATCGTGGAGCGGCGGCTGGACCGGCTGGAGAAGGCTACCAAGCGCGGTCTCAATCCCGAGGAGCAGCGCGAGCGGCAGATCCTCTCGGAGATCGTCATGCCGGCTCTGGAGGCCGAGAAGCCGTTGCGCGAGGTCGAGCTCGATCCGGAGGACGAAAAGCGCCTGCGCGGCTTCCAGCTTCTCTCGGCCAAGCCTATGCTGATCGTGATCAACGCGGAGGAGAGCCGGGCCGCGGAGCCGCCGGAAGCCTTCGGCGTCCAGCCCCGGACGGCCGTGCGGGCCGTCACCGTGAGCGCTCCCATCGAGCAGGAGATCAGCACCCTCTCTCCCGAGGAGCAGAAGGAGTTCCTGGCCGACCTGGGCCTCTCCGAGCCGAGCCTCGACCGGGTGACCCGGGCGAGCTACGACTTACTGGGGGTGATCTCGTTCTTCACGGTGGGGGAGGACGAGGTGCGGGCCTGGACGATCCGCCGGGGCACCAAGGCGCGCGAGGCCGCGGGCGCCATCCACTCGGACATCGAACGCGGGTTCATCCGCGCCGAGGTGGTCCACTGCGACGACCTGATCCGCCTGAAGACCATGGCCGCCTGCAAGGACGCGGGGGTGCTCCGCCTGGAAGGGAAGGAGTACGCCGTGAAGGACGGCGACGTGGTGCATTTCCGGTTCAACGTGTAGGCCCTCACCTCCCCGGCCCTCCTCTCCCGACCCCTCCCTTCCCCCCTCACCGGGAGAGGAGGGAGAGGGAAGAAGAAAAAAGATCTTTGGCTTCTTTTTCCCTCTCCCGGTGAGGGGGGGAAGGGAGGGGTCGGGAGAGGGTAGGGTGAGGGGCCTACCCCCGCCGCGCCCGCCGCTCGGGCACGATCTTCAGGCTCAGCCGGCCCGTGCTCTGGACGCCGGGGCGGTAGTAAACGCCTCCCGGAGGCGGGGTGATGACGGGAGCGGGCTGGACGCCTTCGTCATAGTTCCCGTCCTCGACGCCGGGGGGGACTTCCTGGATGGTCGGCTCCGGCCGGTTCCATTCGCGGAGACCGCGCGGAGGCTGGGCCGGGTATCCGCCGCGCTGGGCGCCCTGGGGTTGCGCCTGCCCGGAGGGGCTGCCACGCTCGAGGTCGCGCTCGCGCAGCACGGTGGCCCCGTCCGGCGGCTGGCCCGGCTGCCCCGGAGTGGGCTTGCCGGTGACTACGCCAGGGGCCCCGGCAGGCTGGCGGCCCGTGGCCTGACCCGGAGCCTGGCCCTGGGCGCCCGGCTTCTGGGTCTGGGTCTTGTCGGCCATCTGGTCCTTCTCGGTCTGGGCGGGAACCGGCGGCGGCACCAGCATCGTCGCGATGCGGGCCGGATCGTCGTAGACCCGGGGGACCTGGGCCTGGGAGAAGTCGTTCTTGTAGGCGCGCATCATCGACTCGGTCAGGAGCTTGTTCTCGACGATGTGCGGGTTGACCTCGGGGAAGGCGAGCTGGGGATCGAGGGCGAACGCCCGCGCGTAGGAGTCGATGGCCCGGGACTCCTGCCCCCACCGTTCCTGGATGGCGCCGATCTGGTAGTGCGCCCAGGCGTGGCCGGGCTCGAGCTCAACCACGTGGCGGAGGTGCCTCATGGCCTCGCGGAGCTCGCTGCGCTGCTGGAGGAGCAGGCCGAGGTTGTACAGGGCGGTGGTCTTGTCGGGGTCGAGCTCGATGGCCTTGCGGTAGGCCTCCTCGGCCTCGGCCGGCTGCGGGACGATCATCAGGAGGTTGCCCAGGTCATTGAAAACGGCCGCGTCGTCGGGCCGCTCGGCCGCGAGGCGCTGCTGCGCTTCGATGGTCGAGGCGAGGTTCGGGGGCACGGCCGCCGTCGCAGCGATGGCCACCACCACGGCCAGCGCGGCCAGGCAAGAGACGAAAATCCATGGAGTCCTTCTGCGCACTATGTTCTCCCTTCTAGGAGCCCTCGCGGGCTGCGACAGGACGGGCCTTGAGCTTGAGCTTGCCGTCCTCAGCCGCCAGCCGGAACTGCACCTGCGAGCAGCCCGTCTTTTCGCGGATGGCGGCCACCTGCCGCGTCAGGTAGGTTTGGAAACTGTCGAGGTCGAAACGCGGAGCGTCGCCCGGGGAGGCGGCCAGACCCTGGTAGAGGGCTTCGGCCGCTTCCGGATCGACGCGCTCGCCGAAGACGATCCCCTTCTCGGGGTCGTAGCGCTTCGGCTGCGATGGCGGGACCTGCCGGGCGGCATGCCGTCCTTCTTCCTGGTCGCGCACGCGGCGATTGAAGAGCTCGTTGTAGCTGGTGAAGCGGGCTTCGAGGTCCCCCAGGCGGAAGTTGTCCACGGAGGACTGGAGGCTCATCGTCCGCAGGTGCCGGATCTGGGCCTGCACCCTGCTCCGGAGCTCGTCCGGGGGGAAGGGCAGGGCGCCGTTGAAGAAGCGCTCGAAGTCCACGCGGAGCTTCTGGATGTCGTTGCTGAGCCGGTCCAGGGCCTCGCCGATGCCGGGGACCGGACGGCGCCCGGGCGCGGGGGCTGGGGCCGACGCGTTCCCCGGAACGCCGGGCGCGCCAGGCCGCTGCAGCCCGGGCTTGGCCGGGGCGGCCTGGGGACGCAGAGGGTTCGGGGTTCGCTTGGGGTCCACGGATCTCCTAGAATGCTTACGGCCTTATGAAAAATTCTGACTCCGCTCATGCCGGCAATGCCCGCCGAGGGCTCCCGCCGCTCGACCGGCTGCTGAACCACCCGGCGGTCTCGAGTCTCGTCCCATTATACGGGCGGGATCAGGTCAGGGTCCAAGCCCGGCGCGTGGTGGAGGAGCTGAGGAGCCGGCTGGCCGCCGATCCGCCGCCCCCCTCCGAGGAGATGGAGAGCGCCGTGGCCGGCCTGCCGGAGCGGATCGCCGCGGAGATCGAGGCACTCCTGGGCCAGCCGCTGCGGCGCGTGCTCAACGCCACGGGCGTCTTCGTGCACACCAATCTGGGGCGCGCTCCCCTGCCGGAACCGGTGGCGCGCGCCCTGCCGCCCCTGCTGGACGCCTACTGCGACCTGGAGATCGATCTCGCGACGGGCAAGCGGGGAGAGCGCAACCGCCGGGCCGAGCGCCTGCTGACGGCCCTCACGGGAGCGGAGGCGGCGCTGGTGGTCAACAACAACGCGGCGGCCCTGGTGATCGCGCTCGCCGCGCTGGCCAAGGACCGGGAGGTGGTGGTGTCGCGCGGGGAGCTGGTGGAGATCGGGGGCTCGTTCCGCATCCCGGAGATCATGGCCGCCGCCGGCGCCCGCCTGGTGGAGGTGGGGGCCACGAACCGCACCCGCCTCGCCGACTATGAGAAGGCCGTGGGGCCTGAGACGGCGCTGCTGCTCAAGGTCTTCCCCAGCAACTTCCGGCAGATCGGCTTCGTCGCCTCGGTCGAGCCCGGGCAACTCATGGAGCTTTCCCGGCGCACGGGTGTGCCGGTGCTGGTGGACGAGGGGAGCGGGCTGCTGCGCCCGTACCGCCCGCAGATAGCGCCTCAGCTCGCCGGCCATCCGAGTCTGGCGGAGCTGATGGGGCTGGGTTGCGATCTCGCCTGCGGCAGCGGCGACAAGCTCCTGGGCGGCCCGCAGGCGGGGATCCTGGTGGGCCGCGCCGCGCTGGTCGAGCGCTGCCGGCGCCATCCCCTGTACCGCGCCCTGCGTCCGGACCGCACCGCGCTCGCGGCCCTCGAAGGGGTGCTCCGGCTCCATCTGGCGGGCGCGCCTCTGCCGCTCGACCGGCTCTGGCCCGGCGCCGAGGGTACCAAAGCGCATCGCGCCCGCCTGGAGCGGGTTGCCGCGGCGCTGGGAGCCGAGATCGTCGCCGCCGAAGCCTTCCTGGGCGGCGGCTCGGCTCCGGAAACGCCCATTCCCGGCGAGGCGCTGGCCCTGCCCGGCGGCGTTGGCGGGAGTGCCCTCCTCGCCCGTCTCCGCCAGGGCGATCCCCCCGTGATCGGCTACCTCCGCCAGGACCGGCTCCACCTGGACCTCCGCACCGTGGCCCCGGAGGACGACGAAGCCCTGATTGCCGCCCTCCGAGCCGCCGCAATCCAGGTTGTTCTCCAAAATCCAAAATCCAAAATCCAAAATGGCTAAGGGCCGCATCCTGATCGTCGAAGACCGCGACTCGCTGCGCCGCATGCTGGAACGTGCGCTCGGCCAGGAAGGGTACGAGGTGACGGCGGCGGCGGACGGCCAGTCCGGCATCCAGTTGCTCGACGAGCGGCCGTTCGATTTCGTGCTGACCGATCTGAAGCTGCCGGACGTTTCGGGCCTGGAGGTGCTGGAGGCGAGCCGGGCGGCCCAGCCGCGGGTGCCGGTGGTGGTGCTCACGGGCTTCGGCACGGTGGGCACGGCGGTCGAGGCCATGAAGCTCGGGGCCTGGGATTTCCTGGAGAAGCCGCTGGAGATCGACGACCTCTCCCGGCTGATCGAGAGGGCCATCGGGGAACGAGGGGATCGGGCGGCCGTGTTCCGGGCGCCGGGGGCGCCGCCGATCGTCGGGGTCCACCCGCTCCTGCGGGCTGCCCTTCGCATGCTCCAGCGGGTCGGTCCCACGGAGAGCACGGTGCTCCTGACGGGCGAGAGCGGCACGGGCAAGGAGCTGTTCGCCCGCTCGATCCACGCGCTGTCGCTCCGGCGGGAGGGGCCGTGCGTGGCGCTCAACTGCGCCGCGATCCCCGAAGCGCTGATCGAAAACGAGCTCTTCGGCCACGAGAAGGGCGCCTTCACGGGCGCCGACCGCCGGCAGCCGGGGCGCTTCGAGCTGGCCCAGGGAGGCACCCT
The DNA here is from genome assembly GCA_963832495.1 of uncultured Acidobacteriota bacterium. Classification (GTDB taxonomy): domain Bacteria; phylum Acidobacteriota; class Thermoanaerobaculia; order Multivoradales; family UBA5704; genus DATARR01. The sequence continues at coordinate 1,902,987 of CAWHUF010000011.1, forward strand.
GTTCCTGGACGAAATCGGGGAGCTGCCCGTAGGAGTCCAGGGCAAGGTGCTGCGCGTCCTGGAGGAGCGGACCTTCGAGCGCGTGGGCGGCGGCAAGACGCTGCGGGCGGACGTGCGGCTGGTGGCGGCCACCAACCGCGACCTCGCCGCCATGGTGGAGGCCGGGGAGTTCCGGGCCGACCTCTTCTTCCGGCTGAACGTCTTCCCCATCGAGCTGCCTTCGCTGCGGGAGCGGGCGAGCGACGTGCCCCTGCTCGGCCGCCATCTCCTGGGGGAGATCGCCCGCCGCCACGGCATGGAGCCGCCGCGGCTCGAAGAGGAAGCCGCGGCGGTGCTGGCGGGTCAGCCCTGGCCGGGCAACGTGCGCGAGCTGTCGAACGTCCTCGAACGGGCGATGATCCTGACGGAGGGGCCCACGATCCGCGCCGCCGATCTCAAGCCGCTGCTGCGCCCCCTGGCGGGATCAGCCGGGGCCACGGAGCCCGCCGGCCCCACCGAGCGCGAGCGGATCAAGCAGGCGCTCGTGGAGACGAACGGCGACAAGCACCAGACGGCCGAGATCCTGGGCATGAGCTACCGCTCGCTCCTGCGCAGGGTCAAGGATCTCGACCTGGAAGGCGTGCCCCGGTACCGGGAGTAGATACCGGAGCAGGTACCAGGAAATTGAGAAACCAACTTACTGCGGCGGAGCCTGGTCCTCGGGCTGCGGGCCCTGCGCATCCGCCGGCCGGGTGTCCAGCGGCAGTCCCCGGGGCTCGAACCTCACCTCGGCGAAATCGAAGGCGCCGGGCAGGCTGACCCGGAAGTCGATCGTGCCCCTGGGTTGGATCGCGCCGGCGGAGAGGACCCCCGAGGCGCTCCCCATGGAGTCGCCGGCATGGTCGTAAAGCCGTATCTCGATGGCCGGGTTGACGATCAGGTAATCCGTCGTGTTGTGCAGCGTGCCCTGGATCTCGACCCCGCCGCTGCCGGGGAGGTCGACCCGCTTCCAGGTGCCGACGGTCAGGGGGCCGCCGGTCCCGGGCGCAACGGGCTGGGCTCCCTCTGCCGGGGGTGTCACCGTGACCGCGCTCACCTCGGGCGGTTTCTTGAAGTCCTGGTCCGTCAACACGGCGAGCTTCTTTTTGGGGGGCACCGGTGCGGCGGCCTTCTCCTTCTGGGCCACGGCCTCGCCGGTGGCCTTCCGGCTCGCTTCGAGATCCACGTCCGTGAGCCGCAGCGAGGCGAGCGAGCCGTCGGTCTGGGTGAAGACGACCAGCTTCCCCTTGGTGTGCCAGGGGCCTTTGGTCTCGACGCGTCCGCCGGCTCGCGTCACCAGCCAGTCGCCCGCCGCGGGCGAGGCCGCGGCCGCCAGGATTCCCAGGAGGGCGAGAGTGCCGAGGGTGCCGAGAGTGCCGAGAGTGCTGCGCTTCATGGCGCTTCTTTCTCCTTCTCCGTTTCCTCGGGATTCGCGGGGGCACCGGTCCCCAGGGGGGCGAACTTCACATTGGAGTAGGTGGGAGCGTCCGGGAACGCCACCCGGAAGCCGCTCCGCTGGCCGGGACCGAGCGCCGTGGACGTGAGAATCGCCTGCCCGGCCGCCGCCACCTGCCCCTCGGCGTCCAGGAGCTGGACGGACAGCGTGACGTCCGTGGCGCCCGCGCCCGAGCTGTTCTGGAGCGTCCCGGTGATCACCACGTCCTTGCCGTCCACCTCCGGCGAGCGCTCCCAATTCGAAACGGTGAAGCTGGGAGCGCCCGGAGAAGCCGCTCCCGGAGCGGCAGCACCGTCCCCGACGTGCCGGACCTTGTCGTCGGTGAGCACCAGGACCGGGGCCTTCTTCGCCGGCGCCTGTGCGGCGGTGGTCTCCGCCACCCGCCGGGCGCGCACGGCTTGCGCCGTGGCGCGCCCGCTGGCTTCGAGGTCCACCTCCGCGAGCCGCAAAGAGGACAGGGTTCCCCCGGCGGTATGGAACACCACCAGCTTCCCCTTCACCTGCCAGGCTCCGTGGGTCTCGACCCGGGTGCCGCCGCGGGTCACCAGCCAGTCGGCGGCACCTGGCATTACGGTCGTTGCAAGCAGCGCGGCCGCCAGAACGAGGACGGCCGCGAGTCTCCTCTTCAATGCTCCCTCCAGTTCTTGTCCAGCGTGCAGACCGGCACCGGCGCGATGCAGAACAGCCGGGTGTCCGACGAGATCGTCTTGATGTCGATCGTCTGGCTGCCGAACTTGCAGTTGATGGGGAAGAGGCTCTTGAGGCTCTCCTTCAGCCGCTGCTGCGTCAGGGAATCGCAGACCTCGACCGTGGTGCCGCTCCCGCCGCTCCCGCCAGTACCTCCCGTAGGAGTCGTGTTCTTGGTCTGCCGTGCCTCCGTGTAGGGGTTGGTGACGAAGCCCGAGATCTGGAAGCTGCGGACCAGGCTGCTGCCGCTGTCGAGATAGGGGTTGGCGTTCACCGTGGACACGATGTAGATGTTGCTGTTGCCTTCCCGCGAGCAGAGCCCGTTCTTGGTCCCGGCGGCCGGCGGCGGATTGGGAATGAACGTCGAGAAGAAAGAGACTCCGGACAGGGCGAAGGGGTCCGTGATCAGCCGCTCGTAGACGGCGAGCTGCAGGTACCAGCCCCGGCTGCCCGGCGTGGTTCCGAACAGGTACTGCGTGCCCGTGGAGGCCGTGGCCGCGGTGATGGGGGCGAACCGGGTCTCGTCGAGCACGGTGCCGGTGGCCAACTGGTCCGTGTCGTCGACGAAGACGTAGAAACGTCCCGGGGGCTCGTTCGCGGTGGCCCAGAGGTCTTCGCGGTCGCCGGTGCCGAAAGACAGGGCATAGAGGCCGAGCTTCGGGACGAAGATCACCGATGGGCGGTAGTAGATCGGGCGGAACTGGTTGATGGGCAGGCCGAAGCTGGCGTCGAAGATGACGCGTGGCACCCAGGCGGAATCCTCCACCCGCTCGACCGCATAGGTGAGCCCGTCCTTGCCGCGGACATTCTTGCTGACGAGGCTCGGGTAGTTGCCCGACCCGTCCGGGCCCAGGTCGATGCGGTACATCTTGCCCGCGCCGGTCCCGATGTAGATCCGGTCCAGGACGCCGTCCTGGTTGACGTCCACCGCCGCCGGCTCACTGGGGACGATGCCCGTCAGAGGGCGCTTGTAGATCGCCTTCCCGGTCTCGACATCGATCATGTAAAGCCAGTTGCCCCGGGCAGGGGTCGCCGGGGTGAGCTTGCCGCTCTGATCGAAGCCGCCCCCCACGACCATGACGAACTTGTCGACGGTCTCGCCGCTCTCGGTGACCCGGATGCGCCCGACGTTGGGGATCGACCAGGTATAGCCGAGGTCCTGCTGGCCGTTGTTGTCCTCATCCAGGGGCACGGCCTGGCCGGAGGCGTTGCGGACCGTGTCCTCGAACTCCCAGAGCGCGGCCGGGAAGGGGAGCGGACCGCAGTTGTCTCCCGAAACGAGGGTCGTGCCGTTGTCACCCCGCGTGCAGGAAGGAACGTAGTCGTTGATCCCGGGGCTGCTCGCCACCGCGCTGGCGCTGGACGCCAGGAGGGGCCTCGGCACGTCTTTTTCGGAGGGTGGCGGGACCAGCAGCTTGAGCACGTTGGGATCGGTCACCAGCGGGACCTTCTCCTTGGCGAGCACGTCGGGCTGGGTGATGTCCAGGGCGAAGTAGGAGGCGCCGCCCTCGCGCATGCCGCCGAAGACCACCGTGCGCCACTCGCGTTCCCCCTCCGTGGGAGTGCCGTTGTGCAGCGGATCGATGAAGACGTCGGCGGCGGTCACCGTGCCGTCGACCCCCCACTGGTGGAAGGCGGCGTTGGCGATCGTGCGGACGACGGGCATCGCTTCGCGCGGCATGTAGGCGAACAGCTCCCGGCCGGTGCCGTCGTTGAACTGGGTGCGGCTGGTCAGCGCGTTGTCGATCGCCTTCTGGCGGTCGAACCGGCCCGCGTCGAAGGCATGCAGCATGCCGTCGTTGGCGCCCAGCAGGAGGATCCTGCGCCGCAGCTCGTGCTTGCGGTAGAAGTCGCGGTAGCCGAAGAGGTCGGAGCTGAAGTAGAGCGTGTTCGGGGGGCTGCCCACGACCAGGGGGTTGGAGTGGAAGATGTCCCCCAGGAGATAGGTGAACAAGGTCTTCACACCGGTCTTGGAATCGACCTCCTCATGGGTCTTGACGGCGAGCGTCTTGTCGATGATGTCGTTCGTGGTCGCCACCGGGTCGCTGGGGGCGAGGGGGATCTTGAAGCCCTGCCACAGGTCCAGCCAGGTCGCGGCGTCGCCGGTTGCGGGCGAATCGAGCAGGCGCCGCCGGGTCGAGAACAGGCCGGTGCTGCTGTCGCGCGAGTAGTAGACCCGGCGCTGGTCGGCAAGCCCGCCCAGGAGATCCGAGGGGTCCGAGGGATTCGTCTGCTTGACCATCTCCTTGCCGGCGTCCCAGAGGGCCTTGGTTTCGTCGGGCGTGCCGTCCGCCTTCGCGGGCACGGGCTTGAGGAAGCCGTAGACGTGCCCGTCCCAGGCCGCCGTGCCGTTGAACGGAGTGAAGTTGGTGAGGAAGACCTTGTCCGCTACGATCGCCTGCACGGAGGGTACGGCGGCGGAGGCGAAGGCCCTCGACTGCGCCTTGATCTCGCCCAGGATCTTGAGCAGCTCCGTCCTCAGGTCGGTGGCGTTCTGCGGGCACAGCAGCTCGCCTTCCGTATTCTGGGTCATGCACTTGAGCGGGTGGCCGATGTTGTTGCAGTTGGCGCCGTAGGCGACGGCCCAGGTGCGGATGCCGGCGTTCCTGAAGTTCGCCGTTTCGGAGCACGGGTCATTGCCTCTGCAGGTGTCGGCTCCGTCGCTGAGGATGATCAGGTAGGGCCGGCGGCAGCCGGAATCGCGGTCGTTGGCGGCGTTGATGTCCGCCCAGCCCGGGTTGTAGGCGGCGTCTCTGCACTTGCCGCCGCTGCCCAGGAAGTAACAGCGGAAGTCGTTGATCCCCTTGCCCAGCATGGTCGGGCCGGAGGCGAAGAGGGGTGCCCTCGTAGAGCTCAGGAGCTTGAGAGCTCCCGTGGCCCCGTCGGGCTGGTCCTCGAAGTACCGGGCGATGCGGAAGTCGGGGGCGCCTTCCGCCTGGTTGGGCGCCAGGCGGTCGAGCACGTCTTCCTTGTTCTCCACCCGCCAGTCCAGGGGGATGACGTCGCCGCGGTCGAGGGCCCGGCCGAGGGGATCGAACTGCGTGGCGCGCTTGAGGTTGTTGCACGTCGACGGATCACTCGGGTTCGTGCAGGTAAAGGGGTCGTTCGATTCGATCGAGGTGCTCGCGGGCACGGTGCCGCTGGTCGTGCCATCGTAGTTGCCCTCCCAGCCGTCGCCGGAGAACGGGTGGGACGAGTCACAGCCCGCCGTGTTCAGGATGTCCTTGGCGCTCCAGAAGCCCGCCACGGAGTCGACGCCGGAGCTCGAGCTGTCCTGGGGAGCGGTCACCGAGCCCCGGTCCTCGTCGAACATGAGGAAGTCGGTCCACAGCCTGAGGTCGAGGTTGGCGTTGTAGGTCCTCTCGGGAGTGGTGTCGGTGCAGTTCTTGAAATCCTCCAGGACCATCTGGACGTTCATGTTGTCCTCACCCAGCTTGGGGTTGAGGCTCGTATCGGGCTTGTTGCCCGGATGGGTGAACGTGAGCCGGTAGGTCTTGTTGCCGGACGCGGAGATCCAGAGCGTCGTCGGGCCGTTGCCGTTGGCCCCCAGCTTCGGGAAACGGTTGATCTTCTCCCGCTGCGTCGTCAGGCTCAGGGGTGCGGCGCACGAGCCGGCGGTGCACGTGGTGACTGTGCCGACAGTGACGCACGTGAGGCCTGGAGTGGTGGCCGCGAAATGGGGACCGAAGGTCATCAGGTCCCCTTCAAGGTCACCCGACACCGTGCCGTCGGCGTTGAGCACCACCGGGCCGTCGGTGTCCTGGGCCGGGTAGGCGATCGGCCAGCTGCCGGGGAGGGTTCCCGTGGTGTAGTAGAGCCAGTGCTTGGCGAGCGCGGCCGACTTGTCCTGGTTCAGGGCGGCGAAGCCGAAATGGACGCCTTCGATCTCCTTGAGGACGTCGTAGAGCACCCGCTTGACCTGATACAGCTTCGACCGCGGATCGTCGCCGTTGGCGTGCACCCACTTGCCGTCGGGCGTGAGGCTCATCGAGGCCGACGTGTCGATCAGGAAGAACACGAAGGGATTGGCGGACGTGGTCCGCAGCAGGTCCGTGTCGTCGGACAGGGCCGGCCTGCCGCCCGCGGCCAGGACGAGGGCAAGGGCCAGGGCCACGAGCACGAACGCTTTACCGCGCGCAGACTTCCGGTAACGGGTCATAAGAGAACGCTCCTCTCGGACTGAGCGACTATTTGGTCGCATTGGGATCGAGGATCACCTTGTCGAACGGTTGCAGCTCGAACATGGCGCTGATCGTCTTTTGGGCGATCGGCTGGCGGTTGGCGCCGGCGTCGCCCGTGCCGAACCGCGCGCCTGAGGACTGGACGGAGAAGGTGGACTTCCCGAGGGCCTTGCTGCCGTAGGTGCCCTCCTGGTTGATCTCGCACAGGTTGCAGGGCCCTTCCTGGACCTTGGCGAAGTCCGAGACGGTCACCTGAGTGGCGAACTGCAGGTTGCCGGCCGAGAGGGCCAGGCCCGAGTCGCTGAAGACGTAGTTGTGCGTGCTGAAGTCCCGGCTCACCAGCACCTGGACCTTGGCGGCCTCGATGCCGGAATCGGCCGCGTAGAAGACGCGGCTCAAGGTGCGCTCGTTGGCGCCGATCTGCATCTCGGTCTGGGTGATGAGAGCGAGCACCAGACCCAGGATGGTGAGGACGACCAGCACCAGGAGAACGGCGACGTAGGCACTGCCGGCCTCTCCGGGCTTGCCGGCGGGGCGGGCGGACAAAGGAAGGGCTCCAGGGCGCATTGAATCCTCCTACTGGTTCGGATCAATTCGGGATCGATTTCGGGATCTACAGGTTTCTGACGTCGATGACCGTCCGCAACGAACGCCGCCGGTACATCCGCGCGTTGTCGGTGTTCGTCGCCACGTCGGTCGTCGCGTAGGAACGGTCTTCCGACCGCGTCAGCAGCGGCGCCTGGTACTGCGGGTCCCGCCGGTCGGTGCGGGCGACCGTCGTCACCCGCATGTACTGGAGGGCCGGCCGGGTGGGCGGACCCTGCCAGGCGGCGTCTTCCGGCTTGTCGGCCGTGCCGTTGAACAGCCAGTCGTCGTTGGTGCCGTCGGCGGTCTCCAGGATCTGGTCGTCGGGCCCCACGTTGTCGATGTCGTCCGAGCGGCGGCCGCCGAGGGTCGAATCGAACCCGAGGGCTACCTGGAGGTCCAGGATGTTGTCCGCCAGGTCGAGGCGGGCGTTCTCCGCATCGCCTGCGTAGGGCACGTCCGTACCCGGATAGAAGCGCGCCAGCGCCAGCTTGGGGGTGAGCTCCGAAGTGCGGTCGGCCGCGACCGCGTGCTCCTCCCGCACGTAATAGCGGTACTCCTCCACGATCCCCGTGAAGGAGATGTTCTGGAGCGACGTCGAGGGGAAGGCGCCGCCGGTCGAAAGCCGGCCGTAGTCGTCGGCGTGGGTGCCGTCCGTGACAGTGAAAGAGAGGGTCACCCGGTCCGGCTCGATGGAGCTGGTGCTGGGCACCAGCTCCACCACGGCGTGGATGCCGTCATCGGCCGCCCCGGCCAGCAGGATCGCCTCGGGCTTGCCGCTCATGATGGCCGCCTTGAGCGGCCCGAGATCCTGGGTGGCGCCGCTGGGCGTGATGTTGAAAACCGTCAGCTTGCCGGTCGTCGCGGTTTCATACGTCACGGACGAGGCGGAGTTGATCTGGAAGAGGGTCCCGAAGACGCCGCGCACCGTGAGGACGTCCGTCCCCGGCAGGATGCGGGTCGCGGCGTCGGTCGACACCAGGAACTGGTTGTCGGCGACGTTGTTGCGGACCGCGATCGCCACTCCCTGGGGGAAGGGATCCGCGTCCGTGAGCGGCAGGCTGCCGCGGCCGGCCATGCGGACGATCCGCACGATCTGGTCCTGCGCGACGCGCAGCGACTGCTGCATGTCGGCCACGTTGGTCTGCACCCTCGCCACCCGGCTGTTGAGGTCGAAGGTGGCCAGCACGGCCAGCAAGAGGAGAGAGGTGACGGCCAGGGCCACGATCATCTCGGCCAGGGTGAAACCGGCTTCGCGCTTTCTCAGGTCATTCATGTCATCGTTCTCCTAAACCGCCCGCAGCCGGCGGACCGTCACCGCACCGCCCCCGGAAAGGAGGTTTCTGGAAGTCCCGCGGATCTCCACCACGATCTCCTTGAAGTGGACGCTGCCCGGCGCCGTGCCCCCGGGCAGCGGCGTATCGGCCACGCCGTTGTCCTGAAGGTCGCTCAGGGCGAACTGCCGGATCGTCGTGGTGCGGTACCAGAGCGCCGCGTCGCCGGTGGCGGGCGTCGTCCCGGCCTTCCACGTCTTGGTGGCGGCGGACCAGTGCTCCTGGATCACTCCCTCGGCCTGCCCGGCCGGCACCTCCAGGGTGTCAAAGGGGACCTGCAGCAGCTCCTCGACGCGGGACTTGCTGAGGTTGCTCACGTCCGTGGCGTCCCGGCCCGAAAGGTTGCTGCGGATCGCCCGCGCGAACAGAGGCAGGACGCCGAGCGCGATGATCAGGAAGATCCCCGAGGCGATCAGCACCTCGACCAGCGAGAATCCGCGCTCCCTCCGTCTCACTTCCATGTCCAGGCCCTCCCGGCTTGACCGTTGGCGAACCAGTCGCTGTCGGTCTCGTCCCACTTGCGCACCTCGATCCGGGCCGTGGCGGCGGGCGCCACCCGGACCTCCAGGAAGTTGCCCGTCTCGTCGCCGAAGCGGAATCCTCCGGGGACACGGATCGAGCCGTCGCCCTGGAAGATCGCCACGTTCGCGTCTCCTCCCGCGGGATCCGGGCTGAACCCAGCGACGGAATCCTTGCCCTCCAGGGCGGGCGGCGCCAGGTGGTGGACCCGTTGCGGCAGGGGGAGGGTGCCCAGCGAGCTCTTGTCGGCATCCTGGAGCCCGTCGCCGGTGCAGTCGACGACGACCTCCACGCGCTCCGGGGTGGTGCCGTCGGCGCTCAGGATGCGCGCGATCGTGGGGCAGGAGCGCTTGATGGCCTCCAGGCGCGCCAGCCGCATCATCGTCGCGACCTCGTCCGCCGTCCCGCGCAGCTTGCCCTGGCGCACCATGGCAAGGAGGGAAGGAATGGCGAAGGTCATCAGGATGAGCATGAGGACCAGCACCACGAGGGTCTCGATCATCGTGAAACCGCGTGCCGCGCGGCTCGGCCGTTCTCTTTTAATGGTCATGGCGACCCGGCAAGGAGCAAGGGGTGTGCCAGGCCTCCGGAGGGGTATGAAAAACCTTTTATCTACAAGGACTTGGGGTGGAATTCAGCCCGGGAAGCGGCCTCCGGGAGAAGCCGCGATCGTTACCAGGGGTAACAATCCCGCCAGCGCTAGCACCGATATGGAGATTGCTCTATGCTCTATAAAAGAAGTTGTTGTTCCACAAGGAGCTTCCATGAGCCGGTCCAAGTCGGTCTCCCGCAATGCGGGTTTCACGATGATCGAGCTGCTGACGATTCTGCTGGTGGCCCTCATCCTGGCGGTGTTGAGCTACCCGGAGCTGGCCAAGTACTACCTCCGCAACCAGATCGAAGGGCTCGCCCGCTCGACCTCGCTCGCCATGCAGCAGGCCCGGTACCGGGCGATGAAGGACTCACGGCCCGTGCGGATCTGCGCCGACACGGCGGGGCGCGCGATCACGGGTTTGACGGGGGTGGACACCTTTACCAAGCTGCCCCTGCCCCAAAGCGTCAACTTCGAGGCGCCGCCGTCGCAGACGGCGATCGACGTGCCCGGCTCCTGCTTCGTCTTTCTGCCGGACGGCTCGGTGCAGCAGCCGGGGGCCTTACGGATCGCCGATGTGCGGGGCAACTTCCTGGAGGTCCGGGTCGAGCCCCGGGCCACGGCCCGGGTCCAGGTCCGCAAGTGGGACGAGACCGACAGCGAGTGGTACACGCGGAATCAAGGAGGCAAGGCATGGGAATGGAAGACCGGCAAGCTCTTCTGAGCCGGGGTCAGCGCGCCGGGGAGCCGGGTTTTTCGCTGATCGAGGTGATGATCGCCGCCGCCATCCTCCTGGTGGTGGCCCTGGGCGTCCTGCCGATTTTCTCCCAGGCGATCGTCAACAACCGGGCGGGCGCCGACTACACGCAGGTGACCAACATCGCCAAGTCGGAGCTCGAGCGGCTGTACTCGCTGCCGTTCTGGAGCCCGGAGCTGGAGGTCGTGGGCAAGGAAACGGTGCGGCCCGAGTACTTCTCGCAGAAAGACCAGAAGTGGATCGACGGTGACGCCCCGGCGAACGATCCGCCGCTCTGGACGCGCACCACCCTCCTCCGCCAGTACGGCATCCGCGGGATCGTCGACATCGACAAGGACGGCAAGCTCGACGACCCGCTGCCGGGAGGGACCGAGTCGGCCCGGGTCCACGTCAAGGAGATCGAGATCCGGGCCACGAGCGGCCGCACCGACAGCCCCTTGGGAGGGGGCAAACGGGTCACCCTGCGAGTCTACAAGGCTTATTAAAAGGAAGTGATCGAGGAGCCGACGATGATCGAGTCCCGCAATCCGCAGGCCGCACGCTCCGGGCAGAGCGGCTTCACCCTGGTCGAGATGGCCGTGGCTCTCGGGGTGACGGCCGTCGTCATGCTCGGCATCCTCTTCCTGTTCGACTTCAACAACAAGCTGACGCGGGTGCAGGCCAACGTGGCCGACATGCAGCAGTCGTTGCGCATCGCGCAGTACGACATGGTGCGCATGGCGCGCATGGCGGGCCGCGGCGGCCTCACTCTGAATCAGGGGATCAGGATCACCACCGCGGACGAGGGCGCGAACGCGTATCTCATCCCCGGCGACGCCAGCTCCCCCGAGGTCCTCGCGGGCACGGACGTCCTGACCCTGCGGGGGGTCTTCTCGACCCCCGTCTTCCAGGTCTCCTTCACGAACCCGCTCTCGTTGCGGCTGATCGGCCCGGGCGTGCCGCCGGCTCCCGCCACGGCCACGGGCGGCCTGGTGGAGATCTGCAAGCTTTCGCCGACCGGCCAGGTCCAGGACCTCGACAGCATCCAGAGCCAGCTCAGCCGCGTGGAAGCGGTGATCCTGGTGAGCCCTCTGGACGACCGGTTCTACAAGGTCGTGGCGCTCGATCCTGCCCAGACGTCCGGAATCACCCAGACCTGCCCCACGACGGGTCCCGCGCCCGGGGGTATCACCCTCGGCTTCAAGGTCGTGAGCGGGTACGACGCGCTCTCCGCCCCGCCCGCCAACGCCCAGCTGGCGCTCGAGAAGGTGGGCTACGTGGGGATCCTCGAGGAATACCGTTTCTACGTGCGCGAGGACTACGCGCTCAAAGGCAAGCCCGAGAGCGGCCTGACGCCCGTGCTCTCCCGCGCCCGCTTCTATCCGAACACGAGCACGCCCTATCTGAACAAGGACAACCTGCGCGAAGACATCGCCGACGGCATCATGGACCTCCAGATGGCCCTGGGCTTCGACGTCGACGGCGACGGCGACGTCGTCGAGAAGCTCGACAAGCTTGGCGAGGACGAGTGGCAGGGCAACGCCGCGGGCGAAGCCGCGATCAGCGGCGGCTTCAAGGACCTCCGCATCAGCACGCTGGTGCGCACCAACCGCCCGGACAACACCTACGAAGCCCCGGTCCTGCCGAGGGTCGAGGACCACGTCTACAGCCTGACCGACACCGAGGACCGGCTCAACGGGACCACGGCCAGGAAGTACCGCCGCCGCCTGCTGCAAACGATCGTCAACCTGAGGAACCTGACGACATGAGCCCCTTCCCGAACCGCAAGTCTCCCGGCTCCCGCAGCGAGGCCGGCAGCGCCTACATCCTGGTGCTGCTCGTGCTGATGGTGTTGACGGTCCTCGGCCTGTTCCTGGCGCTGGTCACCCAGAGCGAGGTCGAGGTGGGCGCCAACGAGCGCACCATCAACCGGGTCTTCTACAGCGCCGAGGCCGGCGTCACCGCTTCGGTGGCCGGCTTCCTCTACGACGACAGCCGGGAGGCGCAGAGCTTCACCCTGATGGACCCGGGCTCCACCATCGTCGGCACCCGCGTGGAAGTAGCGCCCATGAACCAGATCAACTACGGCCCCTGCAACCTCTGCGAGGTGAACCAGAACAGCCAATACGTCAACGTCACGCAGGAGGTCCGCGCCACGGCGAACCGTTTTGGCAAGGATTCGGCCGGCAACGAGACGGTGCTCGCCCAAAAGGGGCTCGAGCTGATGGTCGGGATCCAGCCGCTGCAGTTGAACAACCCCGTCGATACCTTCGACGGTGAGAAGAGGCCCTGAATGAGCCTCCGTCCCCTTTTCTATTTTTTCAGATCTTCAAACGGAGATCGTCTATGTCATGCCAACAACCGCGCCCTAGCTCTTTCCCTGCCTCCCCCGTGGCGATCTCGCTGCTCGCCCTGGGAACGCTCCTCCTGGCCCTGACGCAGCCCGCCTGGAGCGATGACCGCGACCTCCTGCGGGAGACGTCCGGCAACCCCTACGTCTTCGTGCTCTTCGACACCTCGGGGTCGATGAACCTGACGCCGGGGTCGGACGCCGAGCTCCTGGCGGCCGCCGACAGTCCGGACTCGAAGATGTACCAGGCCAAAGAGGCCCTGTACGAGGTCATCTCGGAGCTCGATGACATCCACTACGGCTTCGGGACCTTCAACCAGGACAACCTCCGGGTCTACCGCAAGCACTGGATCTACCGGCCGCTCACGTCGCCCGCCTGGAGCGCCACCCTGGGCTATCCGCTCAGGAACGAGGGCTACGCGTTCGGCGGCGGTGCCAACAATACCCAGTACTCCTGCGGCTCCCCCAAGGCCGTGTCGGGCGCCAGCGACCTCAACCTGAGCATCTACCCCCGCACGGGCGAGACCGGCAACCAGACTTACACCGCGTGGCTCCGGCAGAACAGCCGGACCTACTACGTCGAGACCCGCATCGCGAGCGGCAGCCTGGGCGGCGCCACCCTCACCGTGGAGCTCACTCGCCACCGGGTCGGCCTGAACAGCAGCGGCAACAGCCGGTGCGGCAACAACCCGCCCTCCAGCACCACGTTCGACGAAACCTTGGGCCCCTTCCAGATCACCTACGCCCTGGTGACCGACAGCCTGCTCTGGACCCAGGACACCTCGCCCGACTTCAACGACAAGACGGCGGACAACACCTGCTCCGGGTGGGACCCCAACAGCGACACCAATTCCGACGACTATGTCATCGGCTCGCCGTTCAACGTCACGGTCAACGTCAAGTACCCCACGACGCCCAACGCCCTGTCGCCGCTGCTGAGCTCGGGCGACGTGCTGCCGCTCGACTGGAACAACAAGAACAAGAACGAGATCCTCGCCCGCCTGGCGCCGAACCTCCGGCTGAACGAGTCCGTCCCGGACTTCCGGATCGCCCGCTACTTCAAGGACCAGCCCACGGGCGACCTCAGCAGCTCCAGCAGGTACGCTCTGGATCTGAAGAGCTCCTCCGCCCGGCCGCTGGTCGCCGAGGGCTCGACGCCGCTCGGCAACTCGGTCGAGTCCTTCCGCACCTGGTACGCCGGGTGCCCCCGGGGGAACTGCCCCAAGAATACGGGCTGGAAGGACCTGGCGGCCACCTACGACACCAACTGGCCGTGCAGGAAGAAGTACCTGATCGTCCTGACCGACGGTGACGAGACCTGCCAGAACGGCAACGGCGCCTGCAGCGCCACGGCCTCGCTCAAGGGCCAGGAAGGCGTCATCACGTTCGTGATCGCCTTCGGCGTCCAGGGCGGCAGCAACGTGCTGACCTGCATGGCGGCCAACGGCGGCAGCGGCAAGCCGGTGTTCCCGCAGGACAAGACGGCCCTGCTCGAGGAGCTGCGGAAGATCTTCAGCAGCATCCGCGAGCAGTCGCGCACGTTTGCCTCCGCGGCCGTGCCCGGTGTACAGGCCGAGGTGCAGGACAAGATCTACCTGACGAACTTCACGCCGCTCAACAACAACGCCTACTGGGACGGGCACGTGGACGCCTACCTGAAGCCCCTCCCGCTGACCGATGCGGGCCTGCCGGACAAGAGCCGCGGGTGTGATCGCTACAACCTGAACAGCGGCTGCCTGGCCTGGGACGCCGGCGAGAAGCTCCTGGGCCTGGCGCCGAGCGCCGCCGATCTCGCGAAGCCCCTCCCCGATTTCCAGATGGGCGACGACGTCCGGCAGCGGCGCGTCTTCTATACGCAGGCCTCGACGAGCTCGGTGCCCGCCACCCGCCGGCTCTTCAAGTGGGAGCAGATCGCCGGCTACGACTACGCCACCAAGGTGGACCTCTGGAGCGGGCTCGGCCTCAGCCCCATCCCGGGACCGGTGGACACCACCGGGATCGGCACCGCGACCCAGCAGACGCTCAACATCCTGAAGTCCACCTTCCGGGCCAAGACCGACTTCATCCAGGACCCCTTCGGCGGGCCGGACAAGCCGGTCACCTACCTGATGGGCGACATCTTCCATTCGAACCCGATCCTGCTCAGCACGCCGAACCGGCTGCGCTACTTCGCCGATGACCTGTACACGCAGAACAAGAAGTGCTCGGCCGGCGACCCCGGCTACCGCTGCTTCGCCAAGAAGCACGAGCGGCGCCGCAAGATGCTGATCGTCGGCTCCAACGACCAGCAGCTCCACATCTTCGACGCCGGCATCTTCCGGGGCGACCTGAAGACTGGCCTGTTCGACGACGGCACCGGCTACGAGATCTACTCCTACGTGCCGAGGCCGCTCCTCCCGAACCTGAAGAAGCAGACGGAGGACCCGGCCCACCAGTGGGGGGTGGACGGTACCATCCAATTCGACGACGTGTTCATCGACCCGCGCCACAACGGTGCTCCCACGCCGTCCCAGCGGCAGTGGCGCTCGGTCGTCATCGGCGGCCTGCGCGAGGGCGGCAGCGGCTACTTCGCCCTCGACCTGACCCAGCCCGACACCCTCGACCAGGACTACCTGCCCGAGCCCCTGGACGACGCCTGGGTGCCGTCCTGCTGGGACCGTGGCAGCGACACCGACACACAGTGCGGGCCGGTGCCGTTCGGCGCGGTGCTCTGGAGCTTCACCGACACGGCCGATGCCGACGGCTTCGGCGGCGCCGACATGGGCGAGGCCTGGTCGACCCCGAACACCGGCCGCATCCGGGTCAAGGTCAGCGCCGGCCCGGACGTATTCGAGGACAGGTACGTCGCCATCTTCGGCGGCGGCATGGACGCCTCCGGCCTGAACCAGCGGGGCAACTGGCTCTACATGGTCGACATCGAGACCGGCAAGGCCCTCTACAAGCGCCGGCTGGACGGGTCCGCGCCCAGCGATCCGGCGGCCGTAGACGCCGACCAGGACGGCTATCTGGACACCGTCTACATCGGCACCACGGCAGGCTACCTGTACAAGGTCGACCTGCGCACGCCGCCGCTGCTCGAAACAGAGACCGCCACGGGCCAGAAGAAGATCCTCACCACGGCGTGGGATCCGTTCAAGATCTTCGACACCGTGCAGACCACCGGCCCCACGATCGGCCGGCGCGGCCCGATCTTCTTCGCGCCGTCCGTCATCTTCGTGACGCAGCTCGGCCGGTACGCCCTGGCCTTCGGCACCGGCAACCGCCAGGACCTGTGGGCCAAGGACGGCACGCCCGGGCGCTTCTACGTGTTCCTCGACGAGAGCTTCACGCAGGGCATGACCCCGCGCAAGGAATCCGACTACGCCAACATCACCTCCACGGTCCAGGCGCCCACGGGGGTCGACCATCTGCTCAAGCCCGTGGTCGGCAGCAAGCCCGGATGGTTCGTGGAGCTCGATGCGGACGAGCGGATCATCACCAAGGCTTTCGGGCTCTCGGGCATCCTCATCTTCACCTCCTACGACCCGCGCCCGGTGCTCCCGGATGGCTCGGGGAGTGGCAACGGGAATGGCAACGGCAACGCCATCCCGGTCTGCGCCCGCTCCGGCGAGAGCAACATCTTCACCGTGTACACCACCACGGGCGACCCGGTCGGCAACCCGACCCCGGCGGGCGGCTCGGGTGACCCGGTTCTCGACCAATCGAGGTACCGGCGGGTGACCGACTTCGTGACCAACCCGTTCGTGGAGTCGAGCGCGACCAAGAACAAGCCCAACCCCGACTGCCAACCCGGGGACCCGGGATGCCTGCCGCCTACGCCGCCCATCTGCAAGGACAAGGAGGCGGTCACGCGGCGGCTGATGGCGCTCTTCCCGAGCAACTGCCAGTTCGCCAGCCACACCCAGAACATCGAGACCATCCAGTCGGACAACGGGCTGGTCTGTATCGCTCCGGTCCCGGTCTGCGTGGTCCGGAAGAACTGGAAGGAGAACTAGACGTGAAGCGAGCCCATTCAACGGCCGTAGCTCTTGCGGTGAGCCTCTGGACGGTGGCCGTCCCCGCTGCCGCCGACTGGCTGGTCACACGGGAGGGCGGCAAGGTCGAGACCCGGGGGGCCTGGAAAGTCCAGGGCAAGAGGATCGTGTTCACCGCCAAGGACGGCACTCTCGCCTCCCTGCGGCTCACGGAAGTCGACCTCGACGCCAGCCGCCAGGCGACCGCCGCGGCCGCGCAGGCCACAGAGGAGCGGGCGGCGCAGGCTGCGGCACCCGCTCCGAAGAAATCCGTCCGCGTGCTCACCGACAAGGACTTCGCCAAGCCCGCGCCGCCGCCAGCTGCCGACGGCACCGACCCCGCCGCGGCTTCGGCGGCTGCCCCCGGGGAGGCCGCTGCGTCGTCGAGCAGCGCTCTCCAGGTGGCGAGCTGGAAGCAGGAGCGCGACGCGGAACGCGACCTGATGAAGATCTCCGGCATCGTGCGCAACAACGGGCCGGACCTCGCCACCGCCGTGCAGGTGACGGTCCGTCTCTACGAAGAGGGCGGCCAGCTGCTCGCCACCCAGCAGGCCTCCCTCGACACGCGTACCTTGCGGCCTGGCCAGGATACGTCCTTCCAGATGGAGATCCCGGGCGTCAATGGCTTTGCCTCCGCGCAGTTCGACGCCCGGAGCATCCCCCTGGTGAGGCGGCCCGAAGGCGAGCAGCCCGAAGGAGAGAAGCCCGAAGGGGAGCAGCCGCCCGGCTGATCTCTGGTCAGGCTTCGGGCGGTACTGCCCCCGGTACTGCCCCCGGTATGGCCCCCGGTGTTGCCCCCGGTAGGGGCGCTGGGGGGAAGAAGAGCACCGCCCGGGTCCCTCCCCCCTCGCGGTCTTCCAGGCGGATCCGGCCGCCGTGGAGCACCACGACCCGCTGGGCCAGGGCGAGGCCCAGCCCCACCCCGCCCGGCCGCCCCGTCACGAAAGGATGGAACAGCCGCTCCCGGATCTCGGGGCGGATGCCGGGACCGCGGTCCTCGATCGCGATCTCCACCCCTTCCGCCTGCTCCTGGACGCGGACCTCGACCGGACCGGCGCTCCCCGCCTCCCGCTCGGCCTGGACGGCGTTGTGGAGCAAGTTGCGGACCGCCCGGTCGAGGAGCTGCGGGTCGCCCCGCAGACCCCGCAGATGCCCGCCGGGCTCATCGCCCTGGACCCGCACGTCGAAGCCGTCCAGGGCGGGATCGGCCGCGGCCCGCTCGAGCAGGCGCAGGAGGTCGACCTCCTGCAGGCGCGCCGTCCCCGGCCGCGCGAACGCGAGGAAGTCCTCGAGCACCCTCTGGAGGTGGTCCGCTTCGGTACGGATCTCGCCCAGGAAGTCGGCGATCGAGCCCTCGTCGGGCCGCCTTTCGATCAGAGTCAGATAGCCGCGCAGGGTCGCCAGGCTGTTGCGCAGCTCGTGGGCGACCCCGCCGGCGAGCTCTCCCAGCCGGGCCAGGCTCTCCGAGAGGTGGGTCTCCTCGGCGCGCCGGCGGACCTCGGTCAGGTCGGCGAACAGGACCAGGTGGCCGCGGATGGTGCCGTCGTCCCGGCGCAGCGGGTGGAGGGTCAACCCGAAGGTGCGCAAGGCGTCGCCGACCCGGACGGTGCACTCCTGCCGCTGCAGGCCGCCG
This sequence comes from uncultured Acidobacteriota bacterium, assembly GCA_963832495.1. GTDB lineage: Bacteria > Acidobacteriota > Thermoanaerobaculia > Multivoradales > UBA5704 > DATARR01. The sequence continues at coordinate 1,921,091 of CAWHUF010000011.1, forward strand.
CCCTGGAGGACGGCGCCGGCCAGGAGCTCGGCGAGCTCGGGGAAGCCGGCGAGCGCGGTGGCGAGAGGGGTGCCGGGAGCGGGCGGGCTCATGCCCAGGAGCGTTTCGGCCACGGCGTTGACCGCGAGCACCGCCCCTTCGCGGTCCAGCACCAGGAGGCCGCTCGCCAGGCTCGACGAGAGCGTGCGCTCGATGACGGCGATGTCGTCGTCCGGTCCCCGCTCGGCTCTCGACAGCTCCGTGAGCGCCCGCTCGAAGGTGCCGAGCAGGAACTCGATCTCACCCTCGCCGGCGCCCGGCTCCCCCATCTGCTTCGCCCGCTGGAGGAGGGTCTCGTAGGGAGCCAGCAGGTGCCGGGTGAACAGGACGATCAGCAGCACGAGCGCGCCGTTGATCGAGAGCACGACCACCGAGAGGACGCGCAGGCTGCGCAGCTGCGCCGTGAGCGTCCCGGCCGGGAGGTCCACCCGCACGGTCCGCCCCCCGGCCAGGGGGGCGAACCCGGACAGCAGACCGGTCTCGGGGAGGTCGCCGGCCGAGGCCAGGAGGCGTCCCTCGGAGTCGAGCAGCGCGATGCCGAGGGCCGTGGGGGCGAGCCCGCGCAGCTCCCCGGTGCCCGGCACCGACCCGGAGGACGCGATCCGCTCGGCCACGCTGCGCGCCAGCCGTTCCGCCTCCTGGCGGCGCTCGGCCGAGAGCAGCGACAGGGCGTTGCGGAAGGAGAAGAGCGTGAAGCTCGACAGCACCACCACCAGCAGCAGGGCGACGGGCAGCAGGATGAGGGTCTCGCGGCGCAGGCCCAGCCGGAGCCGCTGCCGGGGTTCCTGCCGGGGCTCGGGCTCGGCGCTCATAGCAGCCGCGCGTACGCTTGGACGAGCGGCTCGCCCGCGAACAGGGCGATCAGCCCCCCCAGCGCGAGGAAGGTGCCGAACGGCAGGCGGGCCTTGCCGCCGAGGCCGCCCCAGGCCATGAGCCCGAGCCCCACCACCGATCCCGAGAGCGCGGCGAAGAAGAGCGACACCAGCACGCCCTGCCAGCCGAGGAAGGCGCCGATCGCCGCCAGCATCTTGGCGTCGCCGAGCCCCATGCCCTCCTCGTGGCGGATCAGGTACCAGGCGGCCCAGACGGCGAGCAGGATGCCGGCGCCCAGGAGGGCTCCCAGGACCGCTCCCGCCAGGGCTCCCCAGGGGCCCTCCCACAGCCGCGCCCAGGGGAGGAAGGGCTGGAGGAGGATGCCGAGCACGATGGCGGGGAACGTCAGCTTGTCCGGCAGGATCATGTGGTCGAAATCGATCATGGCCAGCGCCAGCAGGAGGGCGCAGAAGAGCGCGGCGGCCGGGGTTTCGAAAGAGATGCCAAAGCGCAGGAAGCTCGCCAGGAAGAGCGCCGAGGTGGCGGCCTCCAGCAGCGGATAGCGCCAGGAGATCCGCGCCCGGCAGGCGCGGCAGCGGCCCCCCAGCAGCAGGTAGGAAACCACCGGCACGTTGTCCACGGCGCGGATGGCGGCGCCGCACTCGGGGCAGCGCGAGCGCGGCATCACCGTGGAGATCCCCCGCGGCAGGCGGTAGATCACCACGTTCAGGTAGCTGCCGGCGATCAGGCCCAGGAGCGCGGCGTAGATGCCAAGGAGGAATTCGAGTGGCACGATGCTGGGATCTTACGCGGATTCCATAGTGGATTCCGGGCTGGTGGGGGAGCGCTGGCGGCCCAGCCACACCAGGGCCGCCGTGCCCAGGATCAGCGAGACGAGCGTCACGGCGGCGCCGGGAAGGACCAGGGGGTCCCGGTACTCCAGGACGAGCCGGTGCTCGCCCGGCGGCAGCTCGACGCCGATCTGGCAGGCCGCGGTCGGATAGGCCGGCACCGGCTTGCCGTCCACCAGCGCCTCCCAGCCCCGGTCGAACGTGGTGGCGAAGACCAGGAAGGCCCCCTCCTCGGCCCGGTAGCGGGCCGTGGTCCGGTTCGCCTCATCCAGCACGTCCAGCAGCTTGGGGGGGCGCCTGTAGGCCAGCCCCGGGCGCCGCCGGCCCGGCAGCACGCACTGCTCGTCGTGCGCGATCCGCCACCTGCGGCCGCGGGCCGCGGCCAGCGCGGCCTCGTGGCTGGGGTGGAAGGTCACCCGCGGCACGAACCGGTAGCGCGGCAGGGCGAAGGGGTTCTTCTCGATCTTGCGTGGGAGCCCGCGCGGGTCTCTGAGGATCACCTTTTTCTCCTGGGCCGTGAGGGGGCGCACGAGGCTGCCGACGTTCCAGACGCCCAGGTAGCGGTAGGTCATCTCCGTGTCTTTCACCTCGACCCCGAGGATGTTCTCCGCCTTCCGGCCCCAGCCGGTGAGCATCATCTCGAAGTCGATGTCGAAGGCGTAGGGGACGTTCCACATAAGGCCCGCGTAGGGCGACAGCATGGCGGCGTAGGTGCGGGCGATCCGGGACTGCGGGTCGCCACCCTTCCAGATCAGGTCGGGAGACCCTTTCGGGGGCTCCTGGACGAAGATCCGGTTCTGCAGCGGCTGGAGCGCCTTGAGGAGCAACGGCGGGTCCCTGTACACCGAGGACTCGATGGTGCGCAGCAGCCGGTGCCCGTAGTGCCAGAGATCGGCGGACAGCAGGAGGAGGGCCAGACCCTCCAGCAGGCGCCGCGGCGGGCGCCGCCAGCGGCAGAGGAGCAGCAGGAAGGACACCCCCGCGGCGGCGAGCACGGAGACCCAGCTCTCCAGGAAGAGGTGGCGCAGGGCCAGCGTGCGGATCTCCAGGGGGGTGTTGGGAGCGCTTTGGGAGTAGACGAACCAGGAGGCGGCGCGCGGCTCCACCGCGATGAGGGTGGCGAACACCAGGGCCGTCCCCAGCACGATCAGGGCCAGCGCCAGGGGCAGGTCGGCCGAGTCCCGGCGGCCGGCGTCCCGGTCGTCGAGCAGCCGCTGCCAGCCCAGGACTCCGGCGAAGCCCAGCGCGAAGACCGTGAGCAGGATGAACTTCTCCGGGAAGCGCAGGACAGCCAGCACGGGGAAAATCTTGCGCAGGGCCTCGTACAGCGGGTTGTAGCGTCCGGCCGCCAGGAGGATGCCGCCCGCGATGCAGAGGATCCAGGCGGCCCGCCGGGGGATGCGCCAGCGCAGCAGGGCCGCCAGCCCCAGCACGGCCAGGAGGAGCCCCGGGTAGAGCGACTCGACGTAGGGATAGCCGCGGTCGTGGACCTTCCAGCCCAGGAACAGGCCGCTGTCGACGCGCATCGGATCGCCGAAGAAGCGGGGGAAGACCACCTCCACCAGCCGCGTGGGCCGCATCGACCAGACGGTCGCCACCTTGGCCGAGACGTCCTTGCGGGGGGAGTCCGCGAGCCGGCCCAGGGTCGGGAGCAGCTGGACCGCGGAGAGCGCCACGGCGAACGCGAGCGGCACCAGCACCCGCGGCAGGGAGGCCAGCCGGCGGCCGGCGGCCGAGGCGGCCACGGCCAGCAGGGCCAGGCCGCTGATCACCACCGTCGACGGCTCCCCGTTCAGGAGCTGCAGGCCGAGCGCGCCGCCCGAGAGCAGGGCCGGCCGCCACCAGCGGCGGGGCTCCGGCGTCCGCAGCGCCTCGTCCCCCCACGCGATGGCCCAGGGGAACCAGGCCATGCTGCCGAACAGGGTGTAGGCGCTCAGCAGGGACAGGAAGGCGGAGCTGCCGGTATAGCCCACCGCCGCCAGCGCCGCCGCCGCCCGGCCGCAGCCGAAGTGGCGGGCGAGCCGCCAGGCGCCCGCGAAGGCGACCGCCGCATGGAACAGCACCATGAGGTTGAGCGCGTACGCGGGAGAGGCCACGAAGATCAGCCAGCTCGGAGGATAGAAGGCGCCGTAGCTCGGGTTCGACAGCACGGGCTGGCCACCGTGCAGCCAGGGGTTCCACACCGGCAGCCCATGGGCCGCGAGGTCCCGGAAGGCGGACCGCAGCGGCAGGTGGAAGACCGGGATGTCACGGTTCGCCAGCGCCAGGGCGGGCGACAGCAGGCGGGAGAACAGGCAGATAAGCCAGCCCACCCCGAGCAGGACTGGCGAGAGAACAGCGATCCAGCGGCGCATTCGTCGGGATTCTATCTCCGTTGCGGCCGGAACGCGGCTACCTCTGGGGCCAGCGCACGAAGAAGCCGTCCGCCCAGACGATGTCCTGGTCGTAGTCGGTCGGATCGAAAGACTCGGAAACGTACTGGCCCGTGACGTCGCTCTTGTCCCGGCCGCCGCTGCCGATGGCCATCACCTGCTGCGACTGCGCCGCGCTCGTGACGTTCAGCCAGTACTTGTAGTCGACGCGCCAGCCATCCCGCTGCGGGATGTCCTCGATGTACTGCGGCACCAGGGCGCTGCGCAGGCCCGTCATGCTGATCGCCTTGTAGTCGCTCATGTCGACAGTCGTCGACTGCTGGCCGGCCGCCGCCGCTCCCACCTGGTCGGAGAGCCACGAGAACATGGCCGTGCCGGTGATCCGCATGTCGGCCACCGTCCGCTTCTGCTTGGCCTTCTGCAAGGCGTCCAGCAGGTTGGGGATCAGCATCGACGCGAGGATGCCGATGATGGCGATGACGATCAACAGCTCGATCAGAGTGAAGCCCTTCTGTGCGCTCCCGAGTCTGCGCCTCATGCCCTAGTCCTCCTCAAGGTCGCAGAAGGTAAGGGCAAGGCACGTGCCAGATCGGCGGATCTCGCAAGCACCTGAAAAGACAGGGACTTTACCTCTTGGCTATGGCTCTTTGTGACAAAGAACGTCAGCTCCAGGCCACCGGGTGTCACCGGCGATTGTCCCGGTTCCTGGGGCTGGCATAGGCGGTCAGGACCCGGCTCATCCTCTCCACCCCGCGGTCGATCTCGGCCAGAGGGATACGCTCGTCGGGCCCGTGGATGCCTCGCGAGTCGGTGGCGCCGAGCTTGAAGGGGGAGACGCCGTAGGCCGGGATCCCCCGCTCGCGGAAGAAGCGGGAGTCGGTGAAGCCCGGGATGAAGGCGGGGATCACGGGGGCCTCCTTGCGGAGGCCGCTCTCCAGGGCGGCGTAGAGCCGTCCGGAGGTGGGGGAGGGCGCGGCGGGGGGCGAGCTCACCAGCACTTTGACCGTGAAACCGGGGCCCAGGCGGCGCTTGACCTCGGCCAGGAAGGCCGCCGAGTCCGTCTCCGGCAGGAGCCGGATGTCGAGCCGCGCCCAGGCCCGCTCGGGGATGACGTTGATCCGCTCGCCGCCACGCAGCACCGTGGCCTGCACGCTGTCGATGAACAGGTTCGCCATGCCCGGCAGCAGGAACTCCTTCGGCCCCTTCTCCGTGATCACGGCGTCGATGTTCGAGAAGACGCGGCGCCAGTGCTCGTTCTGGTGCGGCGCCAGCGCCTTGTAGAAGGCCCGGACCGGTTGCGAGACCCGCCACTTCGGAGGGGGGGCCAGCAGCCGGGCCAGCCCCTGGATGAGCTGGTGGTTGGCGCTGTCCGGGTTGAGCCCCGAGCCGTGCCCGCCCCGTCCGGACGTGGACACTTCGAGCCAGAGAGGCCGCTTCTGGGCCACCTCGACGCCCCACCAGAGCAGCTTGCCCCCGGCGTTCACCTGGCTGCGCCCGCCCTCGCCGATCACCCCTTCGACGCCGCGGAAGAGGTCCGGGTGCCGGGCGAGGAGCCAGGCCGTGCCCTCGCCGCCTCCGCTCTCCTCGTCCGCCACGGCCAGCAGGATGACGTCCCGCTCGAGTGCGGCCCCTTCACGCTTGAGTCCAATAAGGGCGGCGAGCTGGACGATGCCCAGGCTCTTGTCGTCCAGGGCGCCGCGCCCCCAGAGATAGCCGTCGCGCACCTGGCCCGCGAAGGGAGGCACGGTCCAGCCGGGACCGGCGGGGACCACGTCGACGTGATGCATCAGCAGGACGGCGCGCCCGCCGCTCCGTGGAGAGGACAGGCGGGCGTACAGGTTGGCCCGCCCGCGCGGCGAGGTGAGGACGCGCGAGGGGATCCCTTCCTTCTGGAGGATCCCGGCCAGGAAGGCCACGCCCTTGCCTTCGTTGCCCGGCGGGTTCGAGGTGTCGATGCGGAGGTATTGCTGGAGCCATCCCGCCGCTTCGGACAGGCGGGGAGCCCCCCGCGCCTCGGATACGGGCCGCAGGAGGACCAGGAGCAAGGCGAAGAGGATCAGCCGGCGCAGATGCATCCCATTGCGTTGACGACAAAAAGGGGGCCGCCATCCATCGCGGCCCCCTGGGGGGAACACAACTTTGTACGAACGGTCACGGACCCGTGACGGTGGTCTTCTCCGGCCAGCGCACGAAGAAGCCGTCCGCCCAGACGATGTCCTGGTCGTAGTCGGTCGGGTCGAACGGGCTCACTGTGTAGGACGTGGCGACGACGGTGTCGCGGCCGCCGGAACGGATCGCCATGACCTGCTTCTCGAGGACGGCGGTGCCGGTCTTCAGGCAGTAGACGTAGTCGCGCTTCCAGCCGTCCTTCTGCGGGACCTCCTGGAGGTACTGCGGGACGAGCAGGCTGTTCAACGCGCCCACCGTCTTCGAGCTGCCGTAGTTGGCGCTCAGGTCGACCGTGGCGGTCTGGCCGGCCGCGGCGGCGCCGACCTGGTCGGTCAGCCACGAGAACATGGCGGTGCCGGTGTTGCGCACGTCGGCTACGGTCCTCTTCTGCTTGGCCTTCTGCAGAGCGTCGAGGAAGTTCGGGATCAGCAGGGCGGCGATGATGCCGATGATCGCGACGACGATCAGCAGCTCGATCAGCGTGAAGCCCTTCTGCCGGTTACGGATTTTCATCAACATGGTCGGGTCTCCTCCCCTGGGTTTGCCTCTTTGCCTCCGGGCTATCCGCAAGGCGTGTCGGTAGCTAGTTAAAGCAGGGTCGATGCCAGGGGTTCAACGACTCTAAACCCTTTGTTTTCTTTAGCTTCAATTTCCGTCACGACAAAATTTGACACCATCCGTTAGCACTAAGTGTCAGACACCAGCCGGCGCACCAGCTTGCTGTAGAGCTCCACGCCGTCCACGAAGCCGGGCAGAGCGAAACGCTCGTTCGCCTGGTCCACGGCAGCGTGTCGGTGTTCATGATCAGGAACGGCGAGAAGCCGTAGGACGGGCACCCCCAGCGTGCGGAAGAAGCGGGCGTCCGTCGCCGTCCAGGCCAGGAAGTAGGGACCCGCCGTGACGCCGGGATACTGGTCTGTCGAGCGTCTCCTCGATCTCCTTGAACACGGGGTGGTCCAGTGGGCTGCCGCCCCTGGAGGGTGGCGGCGCGTCGAGCTGCGCCGACAGGCCGAAGAGCATCCAGTCCGGCACCAGTCTCTTGCGCGCGGCTTCCAGCGTCCTCGCCGGGCAGGAGGTGGAGCATGATCAGCATCTGGTAGCCGCCGCCCCTGGCCTCCTCCACCGGGAAGGGCACGGCCTCGTTGCGGAACATGGACTGCAGGTAGGGCGGCAGCTTGCGGAACGCGGCGATGTCGCCCAGCACCTTTTCGGGGTCGGTCCACCAGGTCGCGCAGGTCGTCGCGGTCGCGGGTCGGGGCGTAGGCCTCCAGCACGGCGTGGACCTCGGGCGTGACGTGCAGGTCCGTCTCCGTGGGGCCCCGCTCCTTCATCATCTTGCGGAGATCCTCGAGCCGCTCCCGGCTGTCGCTGCAGACGGTCAGGTCCGCGTAGCGCTTCTGGGCGAACTCCGTGCCCCAGAACTTGATGTCGTCGCGCGAGCGGGCCTCGACGACGCCGCCCTCGGTCAGCACCGCCCAGAAGTTGCGGACCATCTCGGGCTGGGTCTGGACCAGGCGGCGCACGCCCAGGCGGCTGCCCCGCTCCTCGCTGCTGGTGGCCAGGAAGAGCACCGAGCGCTTGAGCGGCACGCCGCTCTTCTTGAGGTCGATCATCGCCAGCATCTGGGCGATGGCCACGCTCTTCATGTCGAACACGCCGCGGCCGTAGATCCAGGGCAGCTCGATGTGCCCCTCGAACGGCGGCACGAACCAGTCCTTGGGATTGGCCGCCGAGACGTCGATGTGGTTGTGCAGCACCAGCGGGCGGGGGTCCTCGCCTTCGAGCCAGGCGTAGAGGTTCGCCTTCTTCGGCCCCACCGGCTCGATGCGGGTGGGGATGCCGGCCTCGGCGAACTGCGTGGCCAGGAACCGGGCTCCGGCCAGCTCGTCGCCGGTCGCCTCGCTGGTGTCGATCCGCACGTACTCCTGGAGCAGCTTCACCTCCGGCAGGTTCGGGTAGTCGCGGTTCAGCCACTGCTCGGCCGGACGCACCTTGAGCGGCTGGTTGAGATAGGCCACCGCGGCCCAGGTGAGCCCCGCCACCAGCACGAGGCTGCCGTACAAGGCGATCCGCGCCGCTCGCCGGCGCCGGCGTTCGAGAATCGTGCAGACTCATGGGACCGGTGATAATAAACGACTTTCTGAGTTGTGTATGCTTCGCTTCCCATCATGAAGAGGACTTCCCCTCCGGCTTCTGCTGCTCCTGGGCGGCGCCACGGCCTGCCTGCGCTACCTCCTGGCCGAGACCGCGCGGCTGCGGGGCGGGCTCGGCTTTCCGCTGGACGACAGCTGGATCCACCTCCAGTTCGCGCGCAATCTCGCGGACGGCCTCGGGCTCTCCTACAACCCCGGCGAGCTGGTCACCGGCTCGACCGCGCCGCTCTGGACGGCGCTCCTGGCCCTGCTCTTCCCCCTGCCGGGCGGCGTGGTCCTCTGGACCAAGCTGCTGGGCGTCGGCCTCCACCTCGCCGGCATCGACGCCACCTGGCGCCTCGCCCGGGAGCTGGGTCTCGCCGCGCGGCCTCTCGGCCCTGGCCGCGGCCCTCACCCTGGCCACGAGCTGGCTCGTCTGGTCGGCGCTGTCGGGCATGGAGGTCCCCCTGTTCATCCTGCTCTCGCTTTGGGGGATGGTCCTCCACCTGCGGGAGAGAGGGCGATCCAGTGCGGCCGCCGCTCTCGCTCGCCGTGCTGGCCGTGGCCGTGCTGGCCCGGCCGGAGGGGCTCCTGCTCCTGCTGCTCGCCGTGCTCGACCGCCTCCTGGTCTTCGAGCGCCGTCCATCCTTGCGGGTCCTGCTCGCGGGGGCCGTGCTCGCCGTCTGCGCTCTCGCCGGCCCTGTCCTCTTCTACGCGTGGGCGGGCGGCTCCGTCCTGCCCACCACCTACGCGGCCAAGGGCGGCGGCGAGATCCGCCACCTGCTGCCCGACTTCCGGTACCTCGCCAACGTGCTCGGCCTCTTCTTCCGGCCCCAGCCCTGGATGACGCTCCTGGCCGCCGCGGGCGCGGTCGCCCTCGCCTCCCGGCTGGGCGATGTCCGCGGGGGCCGCGACCGCGGCCTGCTGCCCGCCCTCTGGCTCTTCGGGCTGCCGCTCGCCTACTCCCTGCTCACCCCCGGCCCCACGAAGATGCTCGGCAACTTCGGCCGCTACTACTTCCCCCTCTTCCCGGTGCTCATCGTCCTGGGAGTCCTGGGGCTGGAGCCGGCCGTCTCAGCGCTCGCCGCGCGCCTGCGGTCTCAGCCATTGCGGGCGGCTCTGGGGGCCGCGGGCGCCGCCGTGCTCCTCGCGCCCACCCTCTTCAACTTCTTCCAGGGGGAGCGGTTCTACGTCCAGAACGTCGCCAACGTCGAAGAGAGCGACGTGGCCATCGCCCGCTGGCTCGCCCCCCGCCTGCCCCCCGAGGCGTCGCTCGCGGTCAACGACATCGGCGCCATCAAGTTCCTCCTGCCCAACCGGGTGATCGACCTCGCGAGCATCGCGACGCCCGAGATCGGCCGCGAGGTCGCGAGCGCCACGGCCGCCGGGTTGCCCTGGAGCGAGGCCCTGCTCGCCGCCGTGGCCCGCCGCCAGCCGGACTACGTGGTGGTGTTCCCCTCGTGGTTCCCGGGGCTGGCCGAGGACCCGCGGTTCCGGGCGGTCCATGAGCTGGCGATTCCCAACAACATCACCATGGGCGGGGATGAGATCGTGGTGTATGAGACGCCTTGGACGCGGCATAGGCTGCGGTAGGACGGGCACGGACGAGCACGGACTGGCACGGACGGTCACGGACGAGAACCGGATACAATGCCGCCCCGTGAACGTTCCTATTCTCGACCTGACCCGTGTCCGCCGGCGCATCGCCGAGGAGCTCGACGTGCGCTGGAAGCGCATCCTCGACCAGTCTTCGTTCATCCTTGGCCCCGAGGTCAAGGAGTTCGAGAACGCCTTCGCCTCCTGGCTGGGCGTCGAGGCCTGCGCGGGCCTCGCCAACGGCACCGACGCCCTGATCCTCGGCCTTCGTGCCCTGGGCCTTCAGCCGGGCGACGAGGTGATCGTTCCCGCCTTCAGCTTCTTCGCCACGGCCGAGGCCGTGGCGCTGCTGGGCGGCAAGGTGGTCTTCGCCGACGTCGACCCTGAGACCCTGAACCTCGATCCGGCCGACGCCGAGGCGCGGGTGACCGGGCGCACGGTGGGCATCATCGGCGTCCATCTCTACGGCCGGCCGTTCGACGTCGACGCCCTCCTCGGGCTCTGCGGCCGGCGCGGCCTCTGGCTGCTCGAAGACGCTGCCCAGGCCCACGGCGCCGAGTGGAAGGGCCGGCGCGTGGGCGGCTTCGGCCAGCTCGCCGCCTGGAGCTTCTATCCCACCAAGAACCTCGGCTGCTTCGGCGACGGCGGCGCCGTTACCGGCAACGACCGGGGCCTCGTGGAGCGCGTCCGCAGCCTCGGCAACCACGGGCAGACCGTCCGCTACACCCACCTGGAGATCGGCACCAACAGCCGCCTCGACAGCCTTCAGGCCGCCGTGCTCAACTGCCGCCTCGCCCTGCTCGACGCCGACAACGCCCGCCGCGGCGAGATCGCCTGCCGCTACCACGGCGCCTTCTCCGGCGTCGGCGACCTGCGGCTCATCCCCGATCTCCCTGGCGTGCGGACGGCCTACCACCAGTACACCGTCCGTACGGCCCGGCGCGACGAGCTGATGGCCCACTTGAAAGAGCGCGGCATCGCCTCCGCCGTCCACTACCCCTCGCCGCTCCACCACCAGCCCGCAATGAAGGGCCTGGCGGACGTACGCGAGGGGGACCTCCCCGTCGCCACCGCCGCCGCCCGGGAGGTGCTCTGCCTCCCCGTCTTCCCCGAGCTGACCGGCGAAGAAGTCGAATCGGTGGCCGCGGCCGTGCGCGGGTTCTTCGGAGCCTGACCGTGGCGACGGTCCATCTCGTGGATGCGAGCCCGTACATCTTCCGGGCCCATTTCTCGCTGCCGTCGAGCATCAAGACGCCCGGCGGCAGCCCGGCCGCGGCCTCCTACGGCTTCACTTCGTTCCTCCTCAAGCTGATCGCGGACGAAAAGCCCACCCATCTCGCCGTGGCCTTCGACCGCAGTCTCAACTCCAGCTTCCGCAACGAGGTCTATCCCGCCTACAAGCAGCAGCGCGAGCTGCCGCCGCCCGAGCTGGAGGCCCAGCTCACCGCCTGCGAGGAGATCGCCGAGGCCCTGGGGACCGCCACCTTCGTGGACGATCGCTACGAGGCGGACGACCTGATCGGCACCCTCTGCACCCACCTGGAGAAGGCCGGCCACGGCGCCGTCATCGTCACCTCCGACAAGGACCTCGCCCAGCTCGTCGGCGAGCGGGTGAGCCTGTTCGATTTCGGCAAGGGGCTCCGCCTCACGTCCAGGGAGGTCTTCGAGAAGTTCGGCGTGCGGCCCGACCAGATCACCGATTTCCTGGGCCTGGCCGGCGACTCGGTGGACAACATCCCGGGCATCAAGGGGATCGGCGCCAAGTCCGCGGCCGAGCTGCTCGCCCGCTTCGGCCACCTGGAAGAGCTCTACGAGCGGCTGGCCGAGCTGCCCGGGATGTCCTCCATCCGCGGCGCCAGGTCGCTCCACGCGAAGCTCGCCGCCGGCCGTGAGATCGCCTTCCTCTCGAAACAGCTCGCCACCGTGGCCCGCGACGTGCCCGGAGTCCAGGGCACTCTGAAGAGCCTGGAGCTCCGCGGCGCCGACCCCACCCGGATCGAGATCCTCTTCAGCCGCCTGGGATTCAACAGGATCAAGGAGCGGGTGCCGACCTCACCCCAACCCCTCTCCTAAAAGAGAGGGGCTCTACTGCCACTCCACCTCCCGCAGGCGCATCTCCATCTTGATGGCGCCGGCATCCTGCACGAGCTTGACCGTCCCCGCGCCGGTCGCCCAATAGGTGTAGTTCTTGAAAAAGAGAGGGCCCCGGCTGCCCGAGCAGGCGACCTTGTAGGCGTCCTCATAGGTCTTCTCCGGCAGGATCGCGGGCTCGTGAGCTTCCACACGGCAGGCGAAATTCAGCTTCGCCATGTCGACCTGCCACGTCTGGCCGACCTTCAGAGGAATCGGCAGCAAGAGATACTCCACCGGCTTCCCATCCACATACCGGACCTCGCGCAGGCCGTCCTCCGCGATCCTCTGGTAGATCACCTCGGGCTCCCAGCCCGGCATGCCCTTGACCACCAGCACCACCCGGAAGTACTCGTTGCCGCCGATCGTCTTCGTGCCGTCGACCCGCTGGATGGCTTCGGCGCTCTGTACGCCGCCCAGGCCGGTCACATACTCGACGTCGTAGACCAGCTTCATGCCGTCCCCGAGCGGCACGAGCCCCTTCGGAGCTTCCCCGCATCCCAGGGCGAGCAGGCCGGCAATCCAGGGTGCTATACACCTGACGGGTTTCATCGCACTCCTTCAGCCTGGCTCCCGGGGGTGCCGGCGACCAATATTTCATGCTAGATGACTTACAAAGATGCTACACAGAACAAGACGCCCCCGTCAAACGAATGGACGTTTGAGCGATCGCGGTCCGTTTCAGCGTAGCTCTGTCTCCTTACAGTGCATCTCCGCCGCCGAACGGAGCCTGTTGGCTGTCGTCACGATATCCCGGAGCTCTGCTGCGGGGCGCCGGCCGCCCGGAGCCTCGATCCTGCGGATGGGCTCCTCGGACAGCTCGCCGGGTGCGGAGCCCCCTTCCCGCCAGAGCGTCCGGTACCGTTGCAGGGCCTCCTGGGCTCCTGCCCGGTCTCCCTGGAGCCTCCGGGCATGGGCCAGATGAGCCCACGCGTAACCCTGGATGCGCGAGCGCCAGGCCGGAGTCCCGGTGACCTTGCCCGCCACCTGGACCGCCAGCTCGGCCAGCTCCAGCGCTTCCTCCTGGTCGAGCTCCACCAGCTCGAAGCTCTCCTCGCAGAGCAGCTCACAGAGAGCCCAGGTCTGGAACTCGACTCCTTCGTCGATCAGGAGCTGGCGGTGGGTCGGTCCCAGCGGCTCGAGCCGTTCCCAGACGCTTCTGGCCCTCCACCGCTCCTCGTTCTTGGAGGAAGGCGGTTTCTTCGAGATGGTTCATCAGGGCCATGCCCAGCGCCTCGATCACCAGGGACTCCAGGTCCCGGGCGGCCTTCAAGGCCAGGGACTCCTCGCTGAGCGCCGATAAGCTTTGCCGGGTGGATTGCCGGAGGGTGCGCAGGGCCGGGAGCAGACTGTCGATCTTGTGGGAAGGGATGTCCAGCACCTCGGCGAACCGCTCGACCGCTTTCCGGGAAGGGCGTCTCCTCCCGGTCTCGTACTCGGAGATGACGCTCGCCGTGGTCCCCGCCAGCTCGGCCAGCTCCGCCTGAGTCAGGCCCGAAAGGGCTCGCAGGACCACGATCACCAGGGCCAGCTCATCCAGTTCTCGTTTCTCGTGCATATCCTCCTCCTGACCATAGGAAATTCGCATTATAGATGTCTTCCCCTTTTCTGGTAAGGCTACATATTCCTTGAGAGAGGGGGATGGCCCGCTCCGGGTCCTCCTCCAGAAGCCAGGGCCGTCATCTACTGAAGAGATGCGCCATCGGTGGGCGCGCCTCGCTTGGTACAGCGTCTCGAGACAAACCCGGAACGAACTTCGGGCACGTCGGACTGGCGTCTGGCCGGTGGTCTTGGACCGGTCAGGCTTTGCCTTCCCAGAGACGGCCCGCCGGCGTTGCATCCGCAGAGGGCGTCGGTAGAGGACTGGGCCGTCTCTACGGTACCGCCGTGCCCCAGCGCCAAGAAGAGGTTCCGGGGGCGTTTCAAAAACATCCCCGGAACCTCTGCGCTGAACCTCGGCGACACCGTTCCGTAGAGACGTCCCCAGTCCTCTACCGGGCCTTGTCCGGGTCCTCAAACGGCGGGGCGTCTCCTCGAAGGGCAGACCTTACCGAGCCCGCTCCACCGGTCGAGACGCCACCAGACCGGTTTCCTCCCCTCGTCGGTTTGAGACCGGGCTCCTGTACGACGTCCCCGAAGTACGTTCCGGGGTTCTGCGCGGTGCTCTCCTGGTCCGCGAGGCTCTCCGGCTCGTCCCCGGGACCGTGCCGCCCCCGCTCGACCTCCAGCCGCAAAAACTGAGGGGTGCGCACGGGCCGCGCAGGGTCGCGCAGCGAAAACTCGCCCCCGTGCACGGGCCGCGCGAGGGTGTGCCGCGGAATCCCGAGGGTACGCGCGGGCGGCAGCACCCCGTGCACGGGCGGCGCGGGGGTGCGCGGCGGAATCTCGGGGTCGAGTTTTTGCCGCGCGACCCTGCGCGGCCCGTGCCCACCCCTCAGTTTTTGCGGCACGAGGGTGTGCGCGCGCGGCTGAAGCCCGTGCGGGAGCGGCACGCCGGTGCGTTTCCGGCGCTTCGCCGCCCGCGCCCCGTCCAACCCGGCGGCCGTACCCGTTCAGTTCCCGATTTCCCGTATATCCCTTCCCGCTGGCGTAAGAAATTCGCAGTATAAGTGTCTTCTCCCTCCCTGTTGACGGCACCATATCCCTTGAGGGAGCGACAGGCGGCCATGGGGGCCGGCCGGGGTGTTCCCTGAAGAGGAGATGCCATGTCCCGCAATACTTCCCGCAATACGTCCCGCCGTTTCGTGATCGTGCTCACCCTGATCGCCGTCCTGGGAATGCCCCTCGTCTCCCAGGCGGGTCCCCACCGCGCCCTGTCCGGACGTACCGAGAGCCGGATGGAGGAGCTGTCCCCGTTGGCCTGGCTGTGGAGCTTGGTGGAGAGGGTTTGGGAGAAGGAGGGGTGCCGGATTGATCCGGACGGTCAGTGCGTGAAGGAATCGGTGGCTCCGAAGGAGGGGTGCTCCATAGACCCATATGGCCGGTGCCTGCCGTAACCGATGCTCATATAGGAGGGTTGCGGCATCTGAAAAGGGATGGAAACTCTTACGTGCGCCGGCCCCCGCCCGGGCATAAATGCCCGGGCTAGTCAAAAGAGCCCCCTGAAGGGGACTCAATCAGTCGGGTTCACCCGGCTGTTTTCACGTAGCCCGAGGCATTTATGCCCGGGCGGGGATGCGGCAAAGGCAAGATTATGAATCCTCAAATCGCAGGTCCGGGTTGTACTGGGCACGCTGGAGGTAACGCACGATCCGGCGGGTCAGATCGAGGGTGACCGCCTCCCTTTCTGCTGCTTCGCGGAACAACTTCAGAGCAGCAAGGGCCTCTCGATGGACCCCTTGGGCCTTGAAGATCGGTGCCAGTTGGCGGGCGATGATCTTGACTTCTGGTGTGCGCCCATCCTCCAGATAAAGTGCCGCCAACTCCAAGCTTGCTAGTGCGGTGTCATAGGCAATGCCTCGGGTTGCGAACTCCTCTCGAACTCCTGCAAGGGCTATAAGCGCTGCCTTCCTCTTCCCTAGACCTCCGGCGATTCTCCCCTCAAGCCAACGGAACCGAACACTGTCCAGTTCGTTACCTAGAGGGAGCATCAAGGATCGAAGCTCAGGTAACAAGTCTTCCGCCTCTCGATATCGATCTATGAGGCAGAGGTTAACAGCTAAATTGAATCGCAGGCCGAATAGGAGCTTTGGGTCGTTTTCCCTTCCTATGAGGGGGGCTGCTTGGTGCAATGTTGTGATTGCTTTCTCAAAGTCACCGAGCTCCTCGAGGAGCTTTGCTTTATTAAGAAGAAGGTAGCTGGTCTCGTGGCCTTGATTAGTTGATAGTGCCCGTTCCAACAGATCCAGAGAGTCCACCAAGCGCCGTTGAGCCCTCCGAAGCGAAGCCTCAAGACCGAGTACCCGCGCCTCATCAAGTAGAGGCTGCGAAGAACCTCCTGCCTCCCAGAGCTTCCGAGATCGGCCGAACGCCGCCTCGGCCCCTGGCAAATCGCCTTGCACCCGCCGTGCGTTCCCCACATGAGCCCAGGCATACCCCTGGAGCCGGGACCGCCAGGCCTCATCGCCAGGGGAGCGCTCGGCGATGAAGAGGGCCAGAGCGGCCAACTCCGCCGCCCTGTCCGCACTGTCGCCCGCGGCTTTGATGCTTTCCTCGCAGACCCGCTCGCACAGGGCCCAGCTCCGGAACTCGTACGCTTCTTCCACGAGGAACCGCCTCTCCGGAGTCTTCTTCCGCTTGAGGCGCTCCCAGAGCTCCTCCGCCCGCTGCCGGTCTCTCAGGGAGCGCACCCCGTTGCACTGCAGGCGGAGCATCGCCCGGGTGTATTCCGAGCTCAGCCGCCCTGCCTCGGCGGCGAGGGATTCGATGCGCCAGTCTTCAGGGTCGTCTGCCGGCCCGGGGATCTGGCAGGAGGCGCGGATGGTCTGCACGAAGGCGAGGGTCGTTTCCACCGAGACGGGGGGCACGCCCATGGCCGCGGCGAACTGATCCAGCCTCTGGCGGGAGAGCCCCTTGCGGCCCCGCTCGTAGTCGGAGATGAGGTTGGCCGGGATGCCGGTGGCCTGGGCCAGATCCTGCTGGCTCCAGCCCAGGGTGAGCCGCAGCGCGGTGAGGGACTGGTTCATGAGGGGGGGTATCTTGTATTTCATGGCCTCTCCTATTTTATCGCTTCTTCTGAAGACAGTGGTGCCGGACGTCGCCGTGACGTGACAAAAAGGCGGATTTCGCCCCACAGAGGTTCTTGGAACACGCCACGGATGGGCCGGTCTTCCCGCTCCCGGCCCGTCAGCCACTGCCGGAAACCTGTGCCCCTTCGCAGGGTGGCCGTCCTGAATCCAGCCGCGAAGCGCGCCGTTGGAGCGCTTGCTAGGGTTCCCGGCGGGAGGGACTTGAAATCCATGACAAGAGCCGAAGCGCAAGCGCAGGAAGAGCTTGGCGAGGTGGTGGCGCGGCTGAAGGAGGCCCGGGACCAGCTTCTGGGGATCGCCAGGAGGCTGCCGGTTCCGGAGAACGTGGCGATGCTGTTGGGGGAGGAGGACCCGGACGTGGCGACCGAGGTCCGCTCGGTAATCGAGTGTTCGCTGGCGGACCAGATCGGTCCCGCCATCCGGGATCTGGCCACGGCGGCCAGCTACCGGCCGAAGGTGCGGCGGGAGGAGATGTGAGGGCCCGCGAGGGGGTGGTCCGGGCGCCGGTCGAGCCCGGCGCCCTCTGGGTGCGTTGGGAGTCGCCGCGGTCGCTTCGCGAAGAGCCGGGGGAGGAG
This sequence comes from uncultured Acidobacteriota bacterium, assembly GCA_963832495.1. Taxonomy (GTDB): domain Bacteria; phylum Acidobacteriota; class Thermoanaerobaculia; order Multivoradales; family UBA5704; genus DATARR01. The sequence continues at coordinate 1,938,456 of CAWHUF010000011.1, forward strand.
GAGGCCCGGCGGCGGGAGCGGGCGGAGTCGCTGTTCGCGGAGCTGGCGGACCACGCTCCGGAGAAGCGGTTCTGGGCCTTGAGGGGGCGCCGCTTCCGGGATCCGGCGCTGGTGGAGTTGCTGCTGGAGAAGAGCCGGGAAGCCCAGCCCGCGGACCCCGGAGAGGCCATCACCCTGGCGACGATGGCCGCCCTGCTCGCCCTCCGGATGTGCGAGCCGGGAGAGGACGGGGCGCTGATGGCGGTGTTCCTGGGGCGGGCGCACTGCCTGGCCGGCAACGCCTGGCGCCTGCTGGGCAATGAGGCGGAGGCGGAGCTGGCCTTCGGCAACACGGTGAGCTTCCTGGCCCGTTCGGCGGGCTCGTGCGACCGGGCGTTCTATTGCCGCTCGCTGGCGCTCCTGCGCTGGGAGCAGGGGAGGATCGACGAGACCGTTGCGCTGCTGCATCACGCGGCGCGGATCTTCGCGGAGAACGAGGCCGTTCCCGAGGAGGGCACCTCGCTGGCGCTCCTCGGCCTCCTGTACGTGGAGGAGGGGGACCCCCGGCGGGCCGTTCCGCCGCTGCGCAGGGCGCGGCTCTCGGTCGAGCCCGGCCGCCGCCCCTGGCTGGCGGTGAGGGCGCGGCTGGCGCTGGCCCTGGCGCTCGCCCGGCTCGGGCACCTGGGGCAGTCCCGCTGGGCGATGCGGGAAGCCTGGGAGCTCTTCCCTCTCCTGGACGATTGCGAGGAGCTGGTCCACGCCCACTGGCTGGAGGGCCGGATCTGCTCGCTCCTCGGACCCGCGGAGGAGGCCGAGGGCCTGCTCGACAGCGTCCGCGCGAAGTTCCTGGACGACGGCTGCCTCCCCGAAGCTGCCCTGGCCTCGCTCGATCTATCACTCCATAGGTCGCTCCACAGGACACTCCACCGGGCGCTCCATTGGGGGGATGAGGCCGCCGGCCCGCTGATCGCCGATCTCCAGGCCCGCTTCAGAACCGAGGACGGGGTGGACATCGCCGTGAAGGGCCTGCGCGGCTTCGAGCGGAGCCTCCAGGAAGGCAAGCCGCCCCGGGACAGCGCGGACGGCATCGGCTCCTTCCTGCGGCGGACGTTCCGTTTCCGGGGCTTCCGGGTGGAGACGTTGCCGTTCGCGTGAATGCGGCTCCGGCCGCCCCCCGGGTCTTGTCATTTGTAGAAAAGTAGATCCACAAAATTTCAACATAATTCCCTGTTCATCCTCTGAAGGCGCCATCTTCATCATCTCCGGAGGAGACGCCTCCCTCCGGAGATATCGCCAGTCATCGATATTGAATCTATTTTTGCCACTGGAACGCGAGTTGCATTTTTGTGGAGCTGCAGGGTTGTCCGTTTGTGAATTTCAGCAGACCGCGCCCATGGCGCTTGGCAGTCTGTGAAGGAGGAAAGTGTGCGGATCCGAATCGTCCCTCGCCCCTGGCTCGCGGCCCTGGCGCTCCCGTTCCTGTTCGGATTGACGGGCCCCGCGGCCGCCCAAGAAGCTCCCGTCTCCTGCAACCGTACGCTGACGGCTGATGTGGTGGCCTTCGACCAGGTCTGGTTCTGGAACCGCCTGGGCGCGGTCCAGCCCCAGGGCATGATGTACGCGTTGCGGAGGGACGTGGTCCCCATCAGCGGCACGACGCTGAGCCCGGGCAACGTCCGGCTGCGGCCGGACAAGCGTCCCCGGCCCATCGTGCTGCGCATGAACGTGCATGACTGCCTCTTCATCACGTTCACGAACCTGCTCAGCCCCACCCGCCGGGACGACGACCAGTCGAACACGCGCTGGGCCTCGATCCACGCCGTGGGGCTCCAGTACCTGAGCTCCATCGCCGACGACGGCTCCTACGTCGGCGTGAACAACAACAGCCAGGTGGACGTGGGGCAGACCACCACCTACACCTTCTTCGCTCAGCGCGAGGGGCAGCACGTCATCTACAGCAAGGGCGCGGTGGCGGGCGGCGAGGGGGATGGCGGCCACGTCAATTCCGGGCTCTTCGGCGCCATCGTGGTCGAGCCCTTCGGGGCCTCCTGGTACCGCAGCCAGGTGACCCGGGCCGAGTTCGACACCGCGGCCGTGGGTTTTTTCAACGGCTTTCCCACGATCGACTACTGGGCCACCTACCCATCGGGCCCGCGGGCCGGCACCCCCATCCTTGAGATGCTGAGCGCCTCGAATGAGATCCTCCACACGGACCTCACCGCCATCATCGTGGGCTCGGACCCCCACGGCAGCGGCAACGCCGGATGGTTCCCGGCCGGCACGTTCCCGCCGAACGTCACCCTGCCCCAGCGGGAGCAGCCGTTCCGTGAGTTCGTCATCATCTACCACGACGAGATCGGCGCGGTGCAGGCGTTCCCGCAGTTCGAGGACGCCGTCCTGTCCCACACCCTGCACAGCGGCCGGGACGCCTTCGCCATCAACTACGGCACCGGCGGCATCGGCGCCGAGATCCTGGCCAACCGCTTCCAGGTCGGCCCCATGCACGAGTGCGTGGACTGCAAATATGAGGAGTTCTTCCTGAGCTCGTGGACGGTGGGAGACCCGGCCATGGTGGTGGACGTGCCGGCCAACGCGCCGTGCATGGTCTCCACCACGTCGCCGACCACGGTGGGGCAGGACCCGCAGCTCGGCACCAAGGTCTCCGGCCTGGAGAACCCCTCGACACCGCCCTGCGCGCCGACCCCGGGGCGCAAGGCCACCAAGGCGTTCTTCCCCGAAGATCCCTCGAACGTCTACCACGGCTACCTGAACGACCACACCCGGTTCCGGGTGCTCCACGCCGGCTCCAAGGAGCATCACATCCACCACCTCCACGCCCATCAGTGGCTGTATACGGCGGACAGCGACAAGTCGAGCTACCTCGACAGCCAGGCCATCGGCCCCGGCGCGTCGTTCACCGCCGAGATCGCCTACCACGGCGCCGGCAACCTCAACCGGACGGTGGGGGACTCGATCTTCCACTGCCACTTCTATCCCCACTTCGCGCAGGGGATGTGGGCGCTCTGGCGGGTGCACGACGTGCTGGAGAGGGGCACGGTGCTGGACGCCAACGGCCGCCCGGCGGCCAATTCGCGGGCCCTGCCGGACGGCGAGATCCTCGCGGGCACGCCGATCCCGGGCGTCATCCCGCTGCCGGGCAAGCCCGTCGCGCCGCCCCCTTCCGCGGCGGTGGCGATCGTCAGCGGCCAGGCGCAGGTGACGCTCTCCTCGTCCATCACCTCGAACCCGGGCTTCCCGTTCTTCGTCCCCGGGGTCGCCGGGCACCGGCCGCCCAAGCCGCCCATGGACACGATCGACGATGGCGGCCTGCCGCGCCACGTCATCACCGGCGGCACCTTCGCCGAGGCCCACAACCGCCTCGACTTCCACAAGGAGCTGCTGACCGCCGTGGCCGTGCAGATCCCCGAGAACGGCACCGCGGTCGAGTCCAAGGCGATGGCCTACCACGCCTTCGTCCACCCGAGCTGCTACACCGACGGCACCTGCGGCGCCGACTTCGTGACCAACACCCGCTCGGCGGTGCGGGGCGCGCCGTTCGCCGACCCCTGCCCGGGCGGGACCGTGAACCGCACCATCAAGGGCGCGGACATCGAGGACGACGTCAAGATCAACAAGAAGGGGTGGCACTTCCCCCAGCAGCGCTTCATCGCCCTGTGGGAGGACGTGGACGACTTCCTGGGCCACACCGGCGGCCCCAAGAAGCCGCCCGAGCCCCTGTTCTTCCGCGCCAACAGCCAGGAGTGCATCGAGTACTGGTTCACCAACCTGGCGCCCAAGGAGTACAAGCTCGACGACTTCCAGGTGCGCACGCCCACGGACGTCCTGGGCCAGCACATCCACCTCGTGAAGTTCGACGTGCTCGCCTCGGACGGCGCGGCCAACGGCTTCAACTACGAGGACGGCAGCTTCAGCCCCGAGGAGGTGCGGGAGCGCATCAACGCCATCCGGGCCCAGAACGGCTGCACGGCGGGCGACGCCAGGAACGGCACCTTCGCCTGCCCGCAGGCTCGTGCCCACCCCTTCGCCCCCTTCCAGCGCCCGGAGTGGCTGGGCGCCCAGACCACGGTCCAGCGCTGGTACGCCGATCCCATCCGGGACAACCAGGGCAACGACCGCACGCTGCGCACCGTCTTCACTCACGACCATTTCGGCCCCTCGACCCACCAGCAGGCCGGGCTCTACGCCGGCCTGGTGATCGAGCCGGCGGGCTCCACCTGGAAGCACAACGAGACCGGCGCCGTGCTCGGCGGCCGGCACGACGGCGGCCCCACCACCTGGCAGGCGGTGATCGATCCGCCCAACGAGCCGTCCTACCGGGAGTTCCTCCTGGAGTTCGGGGACTTCCAGCTCGCCTATGAAGAGGGGAGCGACCCCTGCCGGTTCGACGCGGCTTTCGGAGCCGTGCGCTGCGACGACCCCGACAAGGCCGTCAATCCGCCGGGACAGCGCGAGGTCGGCCTCCCCGACCTGCTGGCCCGGCCCATCACCTGCCCGGGCGGCGTGGCGCCGCCGTGCCCCGAGGCGGTCTCGGCGGACGACCCCGGCACCATGTCCGTCAACTACCGGCAGGAGCCCATCGCCCTGCGCGTCCGCGATCCGCTGACCAACTCCCAGGCGGCGGGCCTGGCGGGCGACCTCTCGTACGCCTTCTCGTCCAACGTCACCCGGGCGGACGCGGCCTTGAACAGCCAGCCGGCGTTCTACCCGGCGCTGACCAACGACATCAAGCCCAGGGACCCCTACACGCCCCTGCTGCGCGCCTATGAGAACGACCGGGTGCAGATCCGCGTGCTCGTCGGCGCCCACGAGGAGGGGCACAACTTCAGCATCAACGGCATCAAGTGGCTGTTCGAGCCGTCGGAGCCCAACTCCGGCTACCGCAACAGCCAGATGATGGGCATCTCCGAGCACTACGAGTTCATCATCCCGCAGCTCATCAAGAAGCCGTCCGGCGACGCCGTGGACCGCCTGTGGTCGGCCGGCTCGGCCACCGACGACTACTGGAACGGCATCTGGGGCCTCCTGCGGGCGTATACGGGCCTGCGGCCGGACCTCGAGGAGCTGCCGGACAACCCCAACGGCCGGGCCGACGTGGATCCCGGCGCCATCGGGGCGTTCGACTTCTCCTGCCCCAAGAACGTCCCCGTCCGCACCTTCGACGTGACGGCGGTGGCCGCGAGCACGGCCTTGCCCAACGGCCGGCTCACCTACAACGCCCGTACGGACGGCTCCTTCGGCCCCCTGTTCGACCCCACGTCGATCGTCTACGTCCGCACGTCGGACCTCGGCACCGACGGCAAGCGTCATCCCCGGCCTGAGCATCCGCATGGAGCCGCTGATCCTGCGCGCCCTGGCCGGCGAGTGCATCGAGCTCACCCTGCGCAACAAGCTGCCGGAGACGCTCGTGGAGGTCGACGGCTACAACACCCTGCCCATGATCGTCGAGGGCTTCAACGCCAACGACATCAAGCCCTCGCGCCACGTGGGCCTGCACCCGCAGCTCCTCTACTACGACGTCAGCCGCTACGACGGAGCCAACATCGGCACCAACCTGGTGCAGACCGTGGCGCCCGGCCACTTCACCACCTACAAGTGGTACGCCGGCGACGTCACCATCAACGACGCCACCGGTGCGGTCACGGCCACGCCCATCGAGTTCGGCGCCACGAACCTCATCTCCTCCGACCGCATCGAGCACGCGAGCAAGGGAGCGATCGGAGCCCTCATCATCGAGCCCCCGGACGCGTTCATCGGGGAGTACAACCCCCTGCGGCGTTCCGAGGCCTTCATCGGCGGCGTGTTCGGGATGGAGGACTTCCGCGAGTACGTCCTGGTCTTCCAGAACGACGTCAACATGAGGACGGCCTCCGAGTTGCCGCGGCAGTGCTTCACCAGCGTGCCCACGCCGCCCGCCGGCCTGGGCTGGCCGGTCGAGAACCTCGGCTGCATGGAGGACCCCGAGGACACCGGCCAGAAGGCCATCAACTACCGCACCGAGCCGCTCTGGAAGCGCATGCAGCACGCGCCCGGCCTCCAGCTCGCGGACACGGACAACTTCAACGACTGGTGGGACGTGCTGTCGAACGTCAAGGTCGGCGGCACCGACCCGGTAACGCCGGTCTATGAGATGTCCCGTGAGCTGAAGGTCCGCTTCCGCCTGCTCATGCCGGGAGGCCACGCGCGCAACATCGTGTTCGGCCTCCACGGCCACACCTGGGACCAGGAGCCGTACATCAACAACTCCACCCGGATCGGCCACAACGCCTTCTCCTTCCTGGAAGGCGCGCGCATGGGTCACGGCCCCACCAACCACTTCGACGTGGTGGTCCGCAACACCGCCGGCGGCAATTTCCTGATCCCGGGCGACTACCTGTTCCGCGATCAGACCGGCCCCGGCCTCGACAACGGCCTGTGGGGCATCCTGCGGGTCCTGCCGTAACCGTCCAGCCAGGGGAGCCGGGCAGAAACGACAATGCCCGGCTCCCCTTTTTTCTCTCTTCATCTTCCGGCACGGTCCTCTTCTTCAGCATCTGCACCCCGTCCAGCCTTATGTGCAATCCGACAGGACGAAACTTTTATCTATCTCTAAATTAGGGAACAGGTTTTGCAGCCTGCTCGGCCCCGCAGGGCTTGTACATGGTGCAACCAGCCGACGCCTCGCAGTGCTCCCCCTGCTCCGCAATGAGAGCGTGAGCAGCCGCCCTTCGTAGTCGTCGTGCGTTTCTCCGAGGAGGAGTAGGATGGCTGGTCCCTTCAATCTGCGCCGTCTCTCGTGGATGGCAGCCCTGGCTCTGGCGGCGTTGCTGCCAGAAGCCGTCTCAGCCCAGACCTGCGCCCGCACGGTCACCGCGGACGTGGTCGCCTTCGACCAGGTGTGGTTCTGGAACCGCCTGGGCGCGGTACAGCCGCAAGGCATGATGTATGCCCTGCGGCGCGACGTGGTGCCGATCAGCGGCACGACCCTTTCGGCGGGCAATGTCAAGCTGCGGGCGGACAAGCGCCAGCGGCCCATCGTCCTGCGCATGAACGTGGGCGATTGCCTGCGCATCACCTTCCAGAACCTGCTGAGCCCCACGCGGAGGGACGACGACCAGTCGAACACCCGCTGGGCCTCCATCCACGCGGTGGGCATGCAACTCGTCAGCTCGACGCTCGACGACGGCTCCTGGGTGGGCGCGAACCCCAACGGGCAGGTGAACGTGGGGCAGTCCATCATCTACACCCTCTACGCCGAGCGCGAGGGCGAGCACGTCATCCAGAGCATGGGCGCCGTGGCGGGCGGGGAGGGGGACGGCGGGCACGTCAACTCGGGCCTGTTCGGCGCCATCATCGTGGAGCCCGCCGGAGCCCGCTGGTACCGCAGCCAGTTGAGCAAGGCGGATTTCGACCGCATCAAGACGGGCACCACCGCGAACGGATTCCCCATCCTCAACTATGAAGCCGTCTATCCGGCGGGGCACCCGCGGGCCGGGACGCCGATCGCCAACATGCTCTCCGCCAGCAACGAGATCCTGCACACGGACCTGACGGCCATCATCGCGGGCTCGCCGCCGAACGGCGGCGGCACCCAGCCGGGCTGGTTCCCGCCAGGGACCTTCCCGCTGAACGTCACCCTCCCCGAGCGGCACCAGCCGTTCCGCGAGTTCGTCACCATCTACCATGACGAGATCGGCGCGGTGCAGGCGTTCCCTCATTTTGAAGACGCCGTGCTGAGCCACACCCTGCACAGCGGCCGCGACGCTTTCGCCATCAACTACGGCACCGGCGGCATCGGCGCCGAGGTGCTGGCCAACCGCCTCCGCGTCGGCCCCATGCACGACTGCCCCGAGTGCATGCTGGAGGAGTTCTTCCTCAGCTCCTGGACGGTGGGCGACCCGGCCATGATCGTGGACGTGCCGGCCAACTCGCCCTGTACCGTCGCCCAGGTGCAGAGCGGCAACATCGGTGCCTGCACGCCCACGCCCGGCCGCAAGGCCACCAAGGCGTTCTTCCCGGACGATCCATCCAACGTCTACCACAGCTACCTGCGCGACCATGTCAAGTTCCGGGTGCTCCACGGCGGCAGCAAGGAGCACCACATCCATCACCTCCACGCCCATCAGTGGCTGTTTACGGCTGACAGCGACAAGTCGTCCTACCTCGACAGCCAGGCGATCGGCCCCGGCGCGTCCTTTTCGGCTGAAATCGCCTATGAAGGGGGAGGCAACCAGAACCTGACGGTAGGCGACGCCATCTTCCACTGCCATTTCTATCCCCACTTCGCGCAGGGCATGTGGTCGCTCTGGCGCGTCCACGACGTGCTCGAGGAGGGCACTCCCATCGACGCCGCCGGGCGTCCTTCGGCAGGCTCCCGGGCCCTGCCGGACGGCGAGATCTTCGCCGGTACGCCCATCCCGGCCGTGGTCCCCCTGCCCGGCAAGCCCATGGCTCCGATCCCGGCCCGGGTCTCCATCGGCAACGGCCAGATCCAGATCGCCGGCGCCGGCAATCCGGGCTACCCGTTCTTCGTCCCGGCCCGGGCGGGCCACCGGCCCCCCAAGCCGCCGCTCGACACCATCGACGACGGCGGCCTGCCGCGCCACATCATCACGGCCGGCACCTTCGTCCAACAGCAGAACCGCCTCAGCTTCAGCAAGGAGCTGTTGACCGCGCTGGCGCAGGCCGTGCCCGAGGCCGGCACCACCGTCGAGCAGGCCGCCATGACGTTCCACGCCCAGGCGGGCCACTCGACCTGCCGGCCGGACGGCACCTGCGGCGTAACCTTCGCCACCAACGGCCGTCCCGCCGTGGCCGGCGCCCCTTTCGCCGACCCCTGCCCGCCCCGCCCCGTGGGCTCGCTCCGCTACGACCGCCTCTACAAGGTCGCCGATATCCAGGACGACGTGAAGATCAACAAGAAGGGGTGGCACTTCCCGCAGCAGCGCTTCTCGGCGCTGTGGGACGACGTCGACGACTACCTCTCTTCCAACAAGCCGCCGGAGCCCCTGTTCTTCCGGGCCAACAGCCGCGAGTGCATCGAGTACTGGCTCACCAACCTGATCCCCAAGGAATACAACCTGGATGACTTCCAGGTACGCACGCCCGCGGAGATCATGGGCCAGCACATCCACCTGGTGAAGTTCGACGTCACCGCCTCGGACGGCGCCGCCAACGGCTTCAACTATGAAGACGGCTCGCTCAGCCCCGAGGAGGTGCGCGCCCGCATCGCCGCCATCCGGGCCTTCAACGGCTGCACGGCGGGCGACGCCAGGAACGGCACCATCACCTGTCCCCAGGCCCGTCTGCACCCCTTCTTCAACCAGGAACAGTGGCGGGGAGCGCAGACCAACGTGCAGCGCTGGTACGCCGACCCGACCCAGGACAACGCCGGCAACGACCGGACCCTGCGCACCGTCTTCACCCACGACCACTTCGGCCCCTCGACCCACCAGCAGGTGGGCCTCTACGCCGGCCTGGTGATCGAGCCCACCGGCTCCACCTGGTTCCACAATGAGACCGGCACCCAACTCGGCACCAACGCCGGCCGCACCATCGCCGACGGTGGCCCCACCACCTGGCAGGCGGTGATCGTTCCGCCCAACGAGCCCGACTTCCGCGAGTTCCTCTTCGAGTTCGGCGACTTCCAGCTCGCCTATTTCGAAGACAGCCAGCCCTGCCGGTTCGACGCCGGCTTCGGCGCCATCCGCTGCGACGATCCCGACGACGCCGTCAACCCGCCGGGGCGCAAGGAGATCGGCCTGCCCGACCTGCTGGCCCGGCCCGACCAGTGCCCGTGCCACTGCCCGGACGGCGGCTCGACGTGCAGCCAGTGTTCCGCCAGCCTCCCGCCCCCCTGCCCCGAGCTCATCTCGGCGGACGACCCCGGCACCATGTCCATCAACTACCGGCAGGAACCCGTCGCGCTGCGGGTCCACGATCCCGCCACCAACGGCCAGGCGGCCGGCCAGCCCGGCGACCTGTCGATGATCTTCTCCTCGCGGGTCACCCGCGCGGAGGCCGCCCTCAACACCCAGCCCGCCTTCTACCAGCCGCTCACCAACGACATCCTGGACAAAGATCCCTACACGCCCATCCTGCGCGCCCTCGAAGGCGACCGGGTGCAGATCCGGGTCATGGTGGGCGCCCACGAAGAGGGCCACAACTTCAGCATCCAGGGAATCAAGTGGCTCTTCGAGCCCTCGGAGCCCAACTCCGGCTACCGCAACAGCCAGATGATGGGCATCTCCGAGCACTTCGAGTTCATCGTGCCCCAGCTCGTCAAGAACCCCGCGGGCACCGTCGACTTCCTGTGGTCGGCCGGCTCGTCCGTGGATGACTACTGGAACGGCCTCTGGGGCCTCCTCCGGGCCTACACCGGGAACCGTCCGGGGCTCATGGCCCTGCCCGACAACCCGAACGGCCAGCACCCGTCGACCGGCGGCCTGTTCGACTTCTCCTGCCCCACCAGCGCTCCCGAGAGAGCCTTCGACGTGACGGCCATCTCGGCCTGGACCTCGCTGCTCGACACGGCGAGCCCGCACTACCGGAGGATCACGTACAACAACCGGGTGGACGGCGGCTTCGGCAAGCTGTTCGATCCCACCGCCATCCTCTACCTGCGCACCTCGGACATCGATCCCGCGAGCGCCGTGGGCAAGCCCAAGCCCGGCGTGCCCATCGAGCCCCTGGTGCTGCGCGCGCGGGCCGGCGAGTGCATCGTGCTCACCCTCCGCAACCGCATCGGCGAACGCCTCCACCTCGACGGCTTCAACACCCTGCCGATGCTGATCGACAACTTCAACGCCAACGACCTGCGGCCGTCGGAATTCGTCGGCCTCCACTCGCAGCTCCTCTACTACGACCCCAGCCGCTTCGAGGGCATCCCCGTGGGCAACAACGGTCCCCCCACCACGGGCATCGTCTCGCCCGGCCAGACCATCACCTACCGGTGGTACGCCGGCGACATCCGGATCAACGCCAACGGCACGGCGACGGCGACGCCCATCGAGTTCGGCGCCACCAACCTGATCTCCTCGGACCGCATCCTCCACGCGAGCAAGGGCGCCATCGGCGCGCTCATCATCGAGCCCTCCGATGCCACCTGGGTCGAGGACACGGCCACCCGGGCCGCCGCCACCGTCACCTCGGCCAGCACCACGGAGAGCCCCTACCGCGAATTCGTGGTGCAGATCCAGAACGACGTCAACATGCGGATCGACAGCACGAGCGGCGAATCGGTCGGCGGCGTCGCCGTGGGCGCTCCGGTCAAGCTCCTGGCCGAGATGGAGGACCCGGAGGACACGGGCCAGAAAGCGATCAACTACCGCACCGAGCCGCTCTGGAAGCGCATGCAGCACGCGCCCGAGACGCCCTTGAACCTGACGGACGACTTCGCCGACTGGTTCGACGTCCTCGCCAACGTCAAGGTGGGGGAAGACCCGCAGACGCCCATCTTCACAGCCACCCGTGGCCAGCAGGTCCGTTTCCGCCTGCTCCAGTCGGGCGGCCACGCGCGCAACATCGTCTTCGGCGTCCACGGCCACGTGTGGGACAGAGAGCCCTACATCAACAATTCCACCAGGCTCGGCCGCAACAACTTCTCGTTCTGGGAAGGGGCCCACATGGGCCACGGCCCCACGAACCACTTCGACCTCCTCCTCCGCAACGGCGCCGGCGGCAAGTTCAGCGTCATCGGCGACTACCTCTTCCGCGACCAGGCCCATCCCGGCCTCGACCACGGCCTGTGGGGCATCCTGCGGGTCCTGCCGTAGCTGATTGATCCTGCCGGGCGGCGGTTTCGGGCGCCGCCCGGGTGTTTAAAGGACACCAAGGACACCAAGGACACCAAGGACAACAAAGCTCCCACCGAGATCGTTACCGCTTTTCCTGTTTTGAGGTCCTTGTGGTCCCTGGTGTCCTTGGTGTCCTTGCTTGGCTTCCCTGCCGCAGTAGCTTCGATGCACCCCGCCCGTCTTACCGGTGCCAACAGGGCTTCTGTGCCTCCGCCGCCGCCTCTTCATACAGATCTTTCCCTGCGGGCGGCGCCGGTTAGCGGAATCCGGCCGGCTCGAACGGCGGCGGAAGCACCTTCAACCCCGGCGGAAGCACCGGAGACTCCGATGGAACCTCCGGAGACACCAGCGGAAGCTCCGGAGACCCCGGCCGAAGCCCTTTTAACCCCGGCGGAAGCTCCGGAGACCCCGGCGGAAAGCCCGCCACCCCTTTTGGAAAACGGGCCGCCCCTACGGGAAAGCCTGCCACCCCAAAAGGAAAGCTCGCCACCCCTACGGGAAAGCCCGCCGCCCCTTTTGGAAAGCTCGCCGCCCCTACGGGAAAGCCCGCCGCCCCAAAAGGAAGGCCCGCCGCCCCTACGGGAAAGCAGGCCGCCCCTTTTGGAAAGCCCGCCGCCCCTAAAAGTGCTTCCGCCGCTCATTTCGGCGGGAAGAACCGGTATTGAAGAGCTTCCGCCACGTGCGAAGGACGGATCGGCTCGCTTCCGGCAAGGTCCGCCAGCGTCCTCGCGACCCGCACCACCGCCGTGCGGATCCGGGCCGACAGGCCGAGCATTACCGACAGATGATCGACGCAGTCACGATTCCTAAGAGCCGTCTCCAAATAGCTTAAGTGCGACCTTGATTCCAAGAGCTATCGCGTCGCTCATCCACGGCTTCTTATACCAGGGAACCTTCTCTCCACCGGCCGCGGGCTCATTCCCTGGAACTGCCAAGGGCTTTTGAGTGTCCCGTCTCTTTTGTCTCTTGGAGCGAGACCGTGCTCTTTTTTTATTCCGCTTCTGGGACTTTTTCCCGTTGTGCACTGTCGTCTCCTTTCATGGCGACTCAGTGCACCCCCGGTTGAGGTACAGCTCCACTTTGGCTTGCCCGCGGCAAGTCGGTGTAGACTGTCTAATTGGAGCTTTGGGCGACTGGCCCGCGAAGCTTGGCCGCCTACCGGCTCCAAACCCCCATTGGGGGTGCTACTCCAAGGGAGGGCGCGAGCCCTCCCGCTTTTCATCTAGACCCAAAAAAGTCCTTATTTCTCCCCTTATAGCGTCAAAGCCACCTGCTACCTCCTAATTAAAATCCGTAGGAGGAAGCAGATGGCTCTGGCTGAACCCTTCTACTATACCTCACCAGAATTACCATTTGCAAGCTCCCAAAAGAGACAGCCTAAACCCAAGATCCCTAAGCACTTAAAGTGTGCAGGGAGGCACAGCTTCACTGTCCAACCACGAGACTACCTTGCTTATATGGGGAAGGATAGGAGCTGTACTCTGTCCTAATAATTGAAGGTGCTTCAGACAACAGGTTGCGGGACAAAACACCTTGGCAAGCTGCAATTAGGCCCTTGGCTTATGCTCTAGGCACAGTTTGCTTATTGCTTTTCGGCTGAAGATGGGAGCAGACCTCGAAGCTAAGCTTGGCTTAACTCCGCGGTAGATTTTCTTCTATATGTATATGCGGGACTAAAAAGAGGGAGCCCTCGGGCAGAAACCCGAGGGCCTTGGGGGGACTCCTACTTACCGCGGCCCGACTCATTGTCGGTCCGGTCCACGATGCGATACGTGGAACCCGGCTTGGTGGTCGGCGGGAGGGTCGTGCCACTCGGCACGGTGACTTCCCCTTCCTGTCCGCTTCCCTGGCCGCCCTGAGGAGGACGAGCATCTCGCCGCCCCTAAAAGAGCTTCCGCCACTCATTTCGGCGGGAAGAACCGGTATTGAAGAGCTTCCGCCACGTGCGAAGGACGGATCGGCTCGCTTCCGGCAAGGTCCGCCAGCGTCCTCGCGACCCGCACCACCGCCGTGCGGATCCGGGCCGACAGGCCGAGCCTCTCCGTTCCCTGATCGAGCAGCTCCTCCCCCTGCCGGTCCAGCCGTCCGTGAAGCCGTAAGGCGGACCCCGACAGCTCCGCGTTCAACCTCCCGCACCGGGCCTGCTGCTCCTGGCGCGCCCGAGCGATCCTCCGGGCCAGGGTCTCCGAGCTCTCTCCCACATCGCTCCGCAGCTCCCGCAGGCGCACCGGCGGCACGGGGGCGAGCAGGTGGATCCGGTCGAGCAGCGAAGCGGAGACGGGCCGCAGGTGGCGGGCGATCTGAGCCCGGGTACACCGGCAAGCATGCCTCTCATCGCAGCGCCAGCCGCAAGGGCAGAGGTTGAACGTGGCGATCAGGAGGAAACGGGCCGGGAGACTGCGGCCGTCCCTGGAGCCCTCCACCGCCACCTGCCCCTCCACCAGCGGCCCGTGGATCGCATCCACCGACGCCCGCCGGAACGCCGTCAGCTCATCCAGGAAGAGGATGCCTCCATGAGCCAGGCTCACCTCCCCAGGCCGCCCTCCTCCCCGCATCGCCCGCGGCGTGATGTCTGGAGAAGGCCTCCGGACGGGCCGCCCCTCGCCAAGATTCCCCTTCTTCGCGACTCCTGACCAGATCTCCGTGATCTCGGCGGCTTCCCGGTCCGAAGGAGGAGGGAGAAGGCCGGGCAGCCTCTCCGCCAACATGGTCTTGCCGCTGCCGGGTGGCCCAATGAGGAGGATGGAGTGCCCGCCCGCTGCCGCCACCTCCAGGGCACGTTTCGCCATCTCCTGCCCCCGGACCTTCGCCAAGTCCGACCTTTCCATGGCCTAGGCGGCCCCCTCCCCCTTCTTCCTGGCCGGCCTTTTACTCTGGCGCCCGGCGGCGGGTTTCGCCCTCGCGGGCGGAGCGAACTGGACCACGGACTCCAGCTTCTGAATGGCGGCGTCCAGATCGTCCGCCACCAGACACTCCAGCATGCCCATCAGCTCCGACTCCAGAGTCTCTCCCGCCTCCAGATCCTCATCCGAGATCTCCGGCAGCTCCTTCATATAGGCCAGCATCCGTTCCTTCAAGCTCTTGACGTCGTCCACGTGGCCGAGCAGCTTGTCCCGGAGGAGTTCCGGCGAGCTATGGGGGAAGATCTCGAGCCGGTCGTACCGGAAACGCACCACCACGTCCTGGCCCACCGCGAATCCGAACGCCTTCAGCGCAGCGGGCAGCGAGGCGCCCAGAGGAAGGCACAGGTTGTAGCCCTGCTTCGCCAGCTTCGACTTGAACTCCGAGATCTCTCGGCTCATGGTATCCTCCCGTACCGGCGCCCCTTTGCAGCAGATTTCGCCGACAGGCACAACCGGTGGACCAATTACTACAGAAGTTGGTCCCGCAGGTCAAGAGGGTAAATTGCATGACTCGCAATTGCATGCCGCTTGACTCGTGGAGTAAGCTATCCGAGCCATGACACCGCAAACGAAGCGCCTGATCTTCGTTCTGAAATCCGCGATCCGCGCGGGCGGCCTGACTCTCAAGGAGTTGGAGAAGAGGCTCGGCGTATCTCCGGCCTACCTGACGCGGCTCTTCTCGGGGCAGATCCCCATGCGTGTCGACCAGGTCGCCGAGATCTCTGAAGCCGCTGGTCTGGATCCGGACGAGATCTTTCGCCTGGCGTTCCCGGCCGTCCAGAAGCCGGTCACGCCCGAGATGGAAGTCGTCCGACGGGCTGTCGGCGCTCTCCCGGGCGAGTCTCCGGCGTCCGAGAAGCTCCGCTGAAGTGTCGTCGCTGCTGGGCCGGGAGGTCGAGCGGTTGATCGAACGGATGGTCGAGCAGAAGCTCAACGAGCGGGCGGGGCGGTGAGCCTGGGGGGCGGGAGCGCCGGCATCCCTGCCGGCCTGGATTAGTACAGCGTCCCCGAAATTCGTTCCGGGTTTGTCTCGAGATGCTTCTGTCTTGAGCCCGGAGGGCGGGCAGACTCATAGCCCAGGGCGCGAGCCCTGGGTACCGGGAGCCCCCCACATTCAAAAAGCCCCGCCAGGGGCGACAGACGGATCGAGGGGAGCTCACGCCCTGGATCGAGTCTGTCGCCCTGTTCAGGGCTCGAAAATCGGGAAAAAACTCCACGTCCTCCCAGGGCTCACGCCCTGGGCTATGAGTCTGCCCGCCCTCCGGGCTCAAGACAGAAACATATCAAGAAAACCCGGAACGAACTTTGGGCGCATCGTACTAGGAGCTGCCGGCCCCGTTGGGCCGGGTGCCGTTCGTCAACTCAGGCTTTTTGATGCGGCCCTGAGGGGAATCCCTACCCCTCCGGCTCCCACGCCCGCCCCTCGAACCGCAACGCCGGGTCCACCTCCAGCCGCCGCAGGAACCGCGCCACTTCCTCCACCTTCTCTACGGTCGCGGTGTGCTCCCGGAAGGAATCCCGCAGCAGGATCACGCCCTGGAGGGCCTCGCGCTGGATCTGGTGCTTGATGAAGGTGTCCGTGGCTTCGAGGCCCACAGTCGTTGCCTCTCCCGTTTTGCCCTGCCGGAGGAGAACGGCCGCGAGGTTGAGAGCTTCAGTACCAGCCATGAGCGGGAGGTTGATTTTTTCGAATTCCTCTTTTACCTCACGGAAAATGGCCGCCGCCCGGGCGTATTTCCCAAGGCCTGCGTCTAAGAGTCCATCCAATGCACGGAACTTTAGTTGGTTTATGTGACCACCTGGATTTACGAGATGGCGTGAATGGACCAAGCGGAGCTTCTTTGCTTCTTCAAATCGATCATTTTCAACAAGAAAAAGGATAAGGTTGTGAGCCGCTGCACACGCGAGCCCCGGATCTTCCTTCTCGTTGATCAGCGCCAGCCCTTTTTGGAGAAGGTAGACGGCCTTCTCGCACTCGCAAGCGTAGCCAGCATAAAGTCCCATCGAGATGAGGGTCCGGCCAGCGAGTTGGAAATTGCGGCGGCGACCGTAAAATCTTAGGACTTTCAGAAGCTTTTCCGACGCACGCCCGAACTGCCGCCGATCAGCCGCTAGCGAGCCTTCAAGCTCAAGCAGGCGAATTTCGAGTGCCTCATCTCGGGTGCCAAGCTCGTAAAGCTCCCGAGCTCGGCCCAGGGACTCCGCAGCCTCCGGGAATCGATTGGCCACGCGGTACGCGTTGCCCAACTCGGCAGAGGTACGGGCCTGGAAATCAAGGACTTGTTTCAGTCCATACCTTCGGGTATCGAGATTCTCGGCCGCCACCTTCGCGAGCCAGGCGAAGTCGACCATTTGTGGGGGGTCCTCATGGCGGAGCTGCCAACTATGTTCGAGGAAGGCGGTCATCCGGGCTATGGCGCTCGTGCTATGAGGAATCTTCTCTACGGCTTCCAGACCGTCGCCGATTCTCAGAATCTTGAGGATCTTGTCGGCCTGGGCTCGCACGCGGCGCAGGTGGCTTTCCTCTTCGAGGGCGGTGCGTGCCGCGCGCTGGAAGGCCTCCGTATAGACCGCTTCTTCCTTGGCTGTCGGTTCCCGCCGAGCCCGCTTCGAGCCGAGATAGATGCCCAGAGGCGGCGGCACCGCGACGAGGCACTGCTCGCAGGGCGTCAACAGGTGGCACAGCACCTCACGCTCCCGCTCCGGGACCAGACCTCCGGTGCGGAGAGCCGCCAACTCGTCACGGCTCGGATGTTCGTTCAATCTCGTCTCCCTCTCGGAGGCGGTATTCTTGCACGAAGGGAAGGAAGAGGATAGGGACTTCGTGGGAGCGCCGGCATCCCTGCCGGCCCCATCGAATCAAAACCGAAGTTAAAAGGCCGGCAGGGATGCCGGCGCTCCCAGGAGCGTTACGCCTGCAGGTCAATTCTGCCTTGATAGCGCGCTAGCCGTTCGGGTCGATTGTGCCGCCGTAGTCCGAGGGGTCGGGCGCCTGGGCCGTGGCTCCGCTGGTGCCGGCACCTGTACCTGAAGGCGGGGTTGGAGCCGGGTTTCCGTTGGGGTCAATGCCATTGCCAAATTTAAGCCCCCTCTCCTGCCCTGCCCCTCCCCACACCCGGGCAACCCACTGCACAACATCCTCTATCCAACTAATCCCCGGCGTGCGAGCCGCCCGTCCGGCGGCATGGGCGGGGACAGCCAGCCCCAGGACCACGGCAAGGGCCAAGGCAACAGCAGTGATTCGAAGACAGCGCTGAGTCATCTCTCTCCTCCAAGTCCGCGGGCCGGCCGGGCGCCGCCATGGCGCGCCACCGCCCGGGGACAACGTCCAGCAAAGGGCCTCCAGTTTGGCATGCCGGAAAGAGTTTCTTCCGAATGCGTTCGAGTTTCTTCCGCGTCCGCGACGACTTTAACCGATCTGTAACCGGAACTGGTGCCGGAAGCCTGGGATCGGTCGCCGGATCGCAGAATTTACCTCTGAACTGACGCGAAAGTCAAATGATTTGATTCCACATGACAAATTCATCTAGACACGGATACCGTTGATCCCGTAGAATCCATCCTGATGACAGGAGAGGTTAGAGAGCCATGGAAATAATGACGTGCAGAGTCAATCAAGAAGATGAGGGCAGCTCCTCCCTGGAATCGCCGGAAGCATGGATCGGCCAGCGGGTGTACCGGCTGCGGCGGGCGAAGGGGCTGACACGGAGCGAGCTGGCGGGGCGGTTGGGCGTGTCGCGGCAGCGGGTGGGGAACTGGGAGCGGGGGCTGAACACGCCGGCGCTCGGGATTCTGCCGGGCTTGGCGCGGGAGCTGGGGGTGACGGTGGATGAGCTGATCATGGGGGAGCCGCCGCCGCAGGCGTGGCTCAGCCCGGAGCAGCGAGAGGAAGCGCGGCGGTGCCTGGAAACGCTCCGCCGCCTGCTGGGATGAATCAAGCCTTGACGGGGCGGTGCGCCGCCCAAGGAGAGAGAACGCAATGAACGTGGAAGGAGTGGGACATGAAGAGAGAACGGTGGAGCTTTTGGAAGAGCTCGAGGAGTACCACTCGGAAGACCTGTTGCACCTCCTGGACTGCGAAGCGTGCCAAGGGGTCGCGAGGGAAAGGATCGGAATTACCGTCAGCGTCCCGAGGATGGCCCGGCCGGATTATGGGGTCCTTCTGGAAGAGCTGGAGACCCGAACGCCCGGCCTGCTGAAGGAGATGGAGGAAAAGGATGCGGAGGCCCGGGCGCTGCTGGACAAGCTGTTGGGATGTCCTGCCCAGCAGAGGCCGAACCTGGCGGGGACGCCGGAGTTCCGGAACCTGAAGCTGGCGGACCTGCTGCTGTACGAGAGCTGGATGTTCCTGCCGGGAGAGCCGGCACTGGCGGAGGAGCGGGCGAGGCTGGCTTTCCGGGTGGTGGCGCAGCCGTATCCCGCGGGGCATGCCGGACGGATCAACGACGTGAAGGCCCGGGCCAACGTGCTGACGGCCAACGCCCGCCGGTTGGCGGGAGACCGGCTGGGAGCGGAGGACTACTTCCGGCGGGCGGCCTCTTATCTGACCTGTCCTCCGGATTCGATCGAGCGGGCGTTCTACTGCCAGTCGCTGGCGGCTCTGCGGCAGGAGCAGGGAAGGGTCGACGAGACGCTGGGCCTGCTGTGGCGCGCGGCGCTGCTGTATGGCGAAAGCTCGGACCTCCTGGAGCAGGGCGCCTGTCTCGCGGAGCTGGGGTTCCTGTACGTGGCGGAGGGGCAGATGCACCGGGGAGTGCTGCCGCTGTCGCAGGCCTGTGAGGTGCTGGGCCTGCACCGGGACTCCACGCTCCTGGTGCGTGCCCGGCTCGCCCTGGCGGTGTGCCACGCGCGGCTGGGGCACAAGGCGAAGGCGCTGCGCTCGCTGAGGGCCGTGCGGGCGCTGTACGACCGGGTGGCCGATTCGTCAGAGGAGATGGCGCACGTGACCTGGATGGAAGGGAAGGTGGCGCTGCTCACTGGCAATCTGGAGGACGCTCCGGGGCTGCTGGATACGGCCCGCAAGAGTTTCGTGAAGAGAGGGAAGCTGTACGACGCGGCGTTCGCGTCCCTGGACCTGGCGGCGGCGCTCGCGAAGGCGCGGAAGCTGGAGACTCTCCATCCGCTGATCCATGACATCGCTGAAGGTTTTACGTCGGACGTGCCGCAGGCCGGTGTGCTGCGGGTGCTCGGCAAGGTGGAGAGCGCTCTTCTGGCGGGCCGGGGAAACGAGCTGGGAGAGGTGGTGGAGGCGGCCACGGAGCTGCTCCGGAGCTACCGGCGCAACCCTCTGCTGGTGTTCGAGGGGCTGCCGAGCCCGTCTTCGATGGGATGAATGTTTGATCTTCCGTGGCCATGAAGGCCCGGATGTTCCGCAAGGAGAAGTTGTATGGATCAGATGCCGAAGGAAGTTGTGGACGTTGTCTATCCCGCCCCCGAGGTCCCCGCGGTCAACCGGCTGCGCCGGCCGCCGCGCCGGCCTCCCGAGGCGGAGGCCGTGGCCCGGGTGGGCCAGGGCGGACGGGAGTTGGAGGCGAAGCTGAAGTCCGAGCGGGTGGAGCTGCGCCTGCGGGCCATGCCGCAGTGGCGGCGGACGCTGGAGGGCAAGGCGATCACCCGGGTGAAGGAGCTGCCGAGCCGGCAGGCCGCGACGCAGTACAGCGCGTTCGTGGTCAGTCTCGCGGAGGCGGCCAACCTGCCGGTGGACGTGAACGTGGGCAGCGGCCGGGTGATCGTCACTCTTTACGCGCGCCGCAGCCGTGGCCGCCTCATCAACCTGACCGAGGCCGTGCTCGACCTCGCCGATCAGATCGGCTGACGGGCACCGGTTTCATGACACGAAAGGAGACATGACATGCCGAAGATTACCGCATTCGCAAAGGTCTTCCGGGACTGGGAGGGCCTGATCGGAGCCTGCCTCCAGAGCCTCGCTCTGCTCCCCGGCCTGGAGGCCATCCTGGCCCTGCTTCAGGGGAACCTCGCCGAGGCGAAACAGCTCAAGATTGAGCAGGAGGACCTCGAAGGCCGGCGCAAGGCCGTGACCCAGCGCTTCAACACCCTGGTCGAGGAGGGCCGGGAGAACGCCCGCAAGCTCCGGGGTCTGGTGGTGGCTCAGCTTGGTTCCCGGAGCGAGCAGTTGACGCAGTTCGGCGTCACGCCGATCCGCAAGGGGTCGCGCCGGAAGCCCGTTGAGCAGAAGCCCGAGCCGCCGCCGGTGGCGCCTCCGGATGGCCAGACGTCGCAGTAGCCATCACCAGGAGACGCAAACGATGCCGCGAAAAACTATCAAGACCCACGTCGTCGAGTGGGAGTGGCTGATCGGCTACATCGGCTCACGCGAAACCGAGCCGCCGGCTCCCGGGGAAGGAGGTGCCGGTACCCCAGGCGATTATTACGAAGGGTAAAAGAAGCAGGCTGTAAGGCCGGGGGCGTGACTGCAGGCGCGCCCCCGGTGTCTCTGTAATCTTCCTGTAAGGTTGAAGATCCTATCCTCTCCTGCCCGGTCTCCCTGGCCGGATACATCAAGGAGTTACAGCTTTGAGATTGTTTTCGTTCCGCCTTCCGGTCCTGATCGCGATCTGTGCTCTCTGGGCTCTGCCAACTGCTGGTTCCGCCCAGACCTGTGCCCGCACAATCACCGCCGACGTGGTCGCCCTGGACCAGGTCTTCTTCTGGAACCGCCTGGGCGCGGTCCAGCCCCAGGGGATGATGTACGCCCTGCGCCGCGACGTGGTCGCCTTCGACGGTACGACCAACCTGACCCCCGGCAACGTCCGGCTCCGGTCCGACAAGCGCCCGCGTCCGTTGGTGTTGAGGATGAACGCGGGGGACTGCCTCACCATCAATTTCCAGAACCTGCTCGATACCGCCCGGATCGACCGGGACCAGGCCAGCACGCGCATGGCCTCGATCCACGTGAACGGCCTGCAACTCGTGGGCTCGACGCTTTCGGACGGCTCCTTCGTGGGGACCAATCCGAGCAGCCTGGCCGGACCGGGACAGAGCGCCACCTATACCTTCTACGCTGACCGCGAGGGAGAGCACCTGCTCTACAGCGCCGGGGCCACGGCCGGCGGCGAGGGGGACGGCGGGCAGATCAACGCCGGCCTTTTCGGCTCGGTCGTGGTGGAGCCCCCAGGCTCCCTCTGGTACCGCAGCCAGGTGACGGAGGAGGATCTCCGCTACGCCACCACCTCGACCAGCGCCGGCGGTTATCCGGTGATCAATTACGACGCCGTCTATCCGGCGGGCCACCGTCTGGCCGGGCAGCCGATCCTGAAGATCCTCAACGGCACGGAGATCGTCCGCTCGGACCTGACGGCGATCATCGCCGGCTCCAGCGCCAATTTCGGCGGCAGCTTCGCCCTGTCCGCCTTCCCGGCCAACCCCAACAACTACCCGCAACGACAGGAGCCTTTCCGCGAGATCGTCGTCCTCTACCACGACGAGACCGGCGCGGTGCAGGCCTTCCCCGATTTCTATAAAGCGGACCTGAGCCACACCCTGCACAGCGTCCGCGACGCCTTCGCCATCAACTACGGCTCGGCCGGTACGGGCGCCGAGGTGCTCGCCAACCGCCTCAAGGTGGGTCCGGTGTGGAATTGCCCGGAGTGCAAGTTCGAGGAGTTCTTCCTGAGCTCCTGGGCGGTGGGGGACCCGGCGATGGTGGTGGACGTGCCCGCCAACTCGCCGTGCTCGCCCAGCAACGGCAGCGATCCCAACGCCGCCAACCAGAAGCTCGAGCTACTTCACCCAGGCCAACGCCATGCGCGACGGGCAGGCCTGCTCGCCCACGACCGGCCGCAAGGCGACCCGGGCCTTCTATCCGGACGACCCGTCGAACGTCTACCACAGCTACCTGAGCGACAAAGTGAAGTTCCGGGTGCTGCACGCGGGCTCCAAGGAGCACCACATCCACCACCTGCATGCCCACCAGTGGCTCTACGCGCCCGACAACGACACGTCGAGCTATCTGGACAGCCAGGCGATCGGCCCCGGCTCGTCGTTCACCGCCGAGATCGCGAAGGGCGGCAGCGGCAACCTGAACCAGACGGTGGGGGATTCGATCTTCCACTGCCACTTCTACCCCCATTTCGCGCAGGGGATGTGGGCGCTCTGGCGCGTCCACGACGTGCTGGAAAAGGGCACGGTGCTCGCCGCTGACGGAAAGCCCGCGGTGGGCTCCCGGGCTCTGCCCGACGGCGAGATCGGCGCCGGCACGCCGATCCCGGCAGTGGTCCCCTTGCCCGGCAAGGCCATGGCGCCGGTCCCCGGCGCGACCGTCTCCATCAACAACTCGACGAAGGGCGGCGGGCAGATCAAGATTGTGGGCACCGGCAACCCCGGTTATCCGTTCTTTATCCCGGCAACCGCTGGCAACCGCCCGCCGCACCCGCCGATGGACACGATCGATGACGGCGGCCTGCCGCGCCACCGCGTGGACCACTCCGCGGCTTATACCGTTACTGAGGTCCATACCCGGAAGGACTTCCACAAGGAGCTGCGGTCGATCCAGGTCGTCGGGATCCCCGAGGCGGGTACTACCGCCGAGCAGGCGGCCATGGCCTTCCATGCCCAGAGAGAGCACCCCACCTGCCGGCCTGACGGCACCTGCGACGGCGTGGCGCTGCCCGTGAAGTTCCTCACCAACGGCCGGCCGGCGGTGGCCGGAGCCCCCTTCGCGGATCCCTGCGTGGACGCCAACGGCACCCCAGCGGGCAACACGCGCACCTACAAGGGGGCGGCCATCCAAGCTGACGTGACTTTCAACAAGGCTGGCTGGCACACCCCGCAGCAGCGCTTCTTCGCCCTGTGGGAGGACGTCAACGCCTTCCTCACCCCCGACGGCAAACCGCCCGAGCCGCTGTTCTTCCGCGCCAACAGCCGCGACTGCATCCAGTACTACTTCACCAACCTGGTGCCCCACGAGTACAACCTGGACGACTTCCAGGTACGCACTCCGACCGACATCCTGGGCCAGCACATCCACCTGGTGAAGTTCGACGTCATGGCCTCGGACGGAGCCGCCAACGGCTACAACTACGAGGACGGCTCCTTCAGCCCCGGCGAGGTGCGCGAGCGGATCACGGCCATCCGCCAAGCCAACGCCTGCACGGAGTCGGACACCCGCAACGGCACTCTCTCCTGTCCGGTGGCCAAGGCCCACCCGTTCTTTGGCGCGGGCCCGAACAATGAATGGCTGGGCGCCCAGACCACGGTGCAACGCTGGTACGCCGACCCGGTGCAGGACAACGCGGGCAACGACCGCACCCTGCGCACCGTCTTCACCCACGACCACTTCGGCCCCTCGACCCACCAGCAGGCCGGTCTCTACGCGGGCTTGGTGATCGAGCCCACGGGCTCGACCTGGGTTCATAACGAGACCGGCGCTCCTCTGGGCACCGGCCGTTCCGATGGCGGCCCGACCTCCTGGCAGGCGGTAATCAATCCGCCGAACGAGCCCGACTACCGGGAGTTCCTGCTGGCCTTCAACGACTACCAGCCGGCCTACCCGCAGGAGAAGGATGGGCGGGCGATCAACCCGCCAGTGCGCAACGAGATCTTGCTGACTTCCGGCAGCAACGACCTCATCCAGCGTGCCACTGAATGTCCGGGCGGCGGCGGTCGTCCTTGTCCCGAGGCGATCTCGTCGATGGACGTCGGGGTCATGACCGTGAACTACCGCAACGAGCCGGCCGCCCTGCGGCTCTACAACCCGTCCAGCCAGTCGCTGGCGAGCGGCAACGCGGGCGATTCCTCGATGGTCTTCTCCTCCCAGGTGACCCGCGCCGACACGCGGCTCAACGTCCAGCCCACCTTCTACAGGGCGCTGACCAACGACCTGCTGGCCAGGGACCCGTACACCCCCCTGCTGCGGGCCTATGAGAACGACCGGGTACAGATCCGCATCCTGGTCGGCGGGCACGAGGAGGGGCACAACTTCAGCGTCCACGGCATCAAGTGGCTGCAGGAGCCTTCCAACCCCGATTCGGGCTACCGGAACAGCCAGATGATGGGGATTTCGGAGCACTTCGAGTTCATCGTGCCGCAGCTCGTCAAGCAGCCTTCGGGCAGCGCGGTGGACCGTCTCTGGTCGGCCGGATCGTCCACGGACGACCTCTGGAACGGCCTCTGGGGCCTCTTCCGGGCCTACACCGGCAAGCGGCCGGACCTCGCCGCCCTGCCGGAGAACCCCAATGGGCGCGCCGGCATCGACCCGTCGGCGGTGGGCAGCTTCGACTTCTCCTGCCCCAACACGGCGGCGCAGCGGGCCTACAGCGTCTCGGCGATCACCGCCCGCTCCCTGGCCAACCACGGCTACGGCTCGAAGCTCGTCTACAACGGGCGCACGGACGGCGCCTTCGGGGCCCTCTCCGATCCCACCGCGATCCTTTACGTGCTGGACTCCGACCTGGATCTCACCGGGACGGTGCCGCAACTCAAGACCACGGCGCGGCTCGAGCCTCTCGTGCTGCGGGCCCGGGCCGGCGAGTGCGTGGTGGTCAGCCTGACCAACCGGATGGGGACCCAGACGGTCCTCGACGGCTACAACACCCTGCCCATGCTGATCGACGGCTTCAACGCCAACGACATCCGGGCCTCCAACTACGTCGGCCTGCACCCGCAGATGCTCTACTACGACCCCAGCCGCTACGACGGGATCACGGTGGGCAACAACGGGGTTCCGGGCTCGCAGATGGTCTCCCCCGGCCACACCGCCACCTACAAGTGGTATGCCGGAGACATCCTGGTGGGCTCCGACGGCACGGTCACCGCGACCCCGATCGAGTTCGGCGCCACCAACCTGATCTCCTCCGACCGCCTGCTGCACGCGAGCAAGGGGGCGATCGGGGCGCTGATCGTCGAGCCGGCGGACGCCACTTGGCTGGAGGACGGGATCCCGAAGACCCTGCCCGGCGGTTCGGTGGTCAACCAGACCTCCCGTTCCTCGGCCACGGTGACCTCCGGAGGAGCTTCCTTCCGCGAGCTCGTCCTGCAGTTCCAGAACGACGTGAACCTGCGAATGGGGGACCTCTCGGCCACCGGCGACCCGGTCCGCAACCTCGGCGGTGAGGACGACGCCGAGGACTCGGGCCAGAAGGCGATCAACTACGGCTCCGAGCCGCTCTGGAAGCGCATGCAGCACGTGCCTGAGACGCCGTTCGACCAGACGGACGACTTCACCGACTGGGACGACGCGGTCGCCAACGGCAAGGTGGGGGGCGATCCGCAGACCCCTGTCTTCACCGCCCAGGCCGGTCAGCCGGTGCGCTTCCGGCTCCTCCAGTCCGGCGGCCACGGCCGCAACGTGGCCTTCGCCCTGCACGGCCACGTCTGGGACAAGCAGCCGTACGTCAACGGCTCGGCCCAGCTCGGCCCGAACGCCTTCTCCCTCTGGGAAGGGGTCCGCATGGGCCACGGTCCCACCAACCACGCCGACCTCCTGCTGAGGAACGGCGCCGGAGGCAAGTTCTCGATCACCGGCGACTACCTCTTCCGCGACTTCGCCGGCCCCGGCTTCGACGGCGGCCTGTGGGGAATCCTGCGGGTGGAGTAGTTGTTCAACTACCGGGCGGCGATTTCGCAGGCGTTGGCCGCCGCCCGGTGTTTTTTGTAATCCTCTTGTAAGGTCTCCAACCCTATTCTGGGCTCGCATCCTGGAGCACTCCAGCGACCCCGATCGTTCACGGCCCCGGTTTGAATTTTGCATTGGTCTCGGTCGGCATTTGATCGAAATTGTTCAAGACGCAACGCAAGGGAGCTAGCTCATGAGTCGTCATCCCAATCTTTGGTGCCTGGGTCTCGCCCTCATGTTCGCCCTGGCCGTTACAGCCTGGGCGGAAGAGCCGCAAAAAGCCGTTCAGGAAGGCATTTCCGTCGAGCTCTCGGTTGAGAGGGCGGACGGGACACCAGGACCGGTAATGGAAGGGCAGGACGCCCGGGTGACTCTCAAGGTGACCGACAAGCTCACCGGCAATCCCCTGACCGGCCTCTATCCCGGCGCCTGGATCGACAAGCTGCACAAGGCGGGCACCGAGCCCGACGCTACCTGCAAGAAGAAGGTGGAAGCGTTCATCGGCGGCTCTCTCCTCTCCCGGCCGTCCATGGACCTGAACGTCTACTACGTGCTCGCCTTGAACGAGGACGCCACGATCTCCGTGGTCGATCCCCTGTTCGGCTACGGCAACAGCAAGCTGTTGACCATGGTCTTTCTGAAGAGCCCCGGCGCGGACTGGGCTCTGTCTCCCTCCGGTGAGACATTGTTCGTCTCCATGCCAGACTCGAACCAGGTGGCCGTGGTGGACACGACGAGCTGGAAGGTGAAGATGGAGATCGAGACGGGCGCCCGGCCTCGCCGGCTTGGGCTTCAGCCGGACGGGCAGTACCTCTGGGTGGCCTGGGAGGGCGACGGTCCCTCGAATCCCTCAGGTGTGTCTGTGATCGACGCGCGCAAGCTCGCCAAGGTGGCGGACATCCCCACCGGCAAGGGCGGCCATGACCTCGCCTTCAGCGATGACAACCGGTTCGTCTTCGTGACCAACGAGGCGGACGGCACCGTCTCGGTGGTGGACGTGGCGAAGCTCGCCGAGGTGCGGGATGTGCCCGTGGGCGCGAAGCCGGTCTCCATCGCGTGGTCGACGCAAGCCAAGGCCGCGTATGTGTCCAGCGCGGGGGCCGGCGTCATCGCCGCCGTGGACGGCACCGGCGCCGAGCCGCGGGCGCGGATCCAGGCCTCGCCTGGCATCGGGCGCATCCGCTTCGCTCCGGGCGGCCGGCTCGCCTTCGTCGTGCAGACCGAGAAGAACGTGGTCCACATCGTGGACGCGGCGAGCAACCGGCTGGTGCAGACGGCCGACGTGGAGAAGGAGCCGGACCAGGTGTCCTTCAGCGATGAGCTAGCCTACGTGCGCCACAAGGGGAGCGAGATCGTGCTCATGATCCCCCTGAAGACGGTGGGTGAGGCGGGCCGGCCCGTGCCGGTGGTGGACTTCCCCGGCGGCCAGCACGCGCCCGGCCAACTGCCCCTGGCGACTCCCGCGGACGGCATCATCCAGGCTCCGGGCGCCGCGGCCGTGCTGGTGGCCAACCCCCAGGACAAGGCGATCTACTACTACAAGGAAGGCATGGCCGCGCCCATGGGCCACTTCCAGAACTACGGCAAGCAGCCGCGGGCCGCGCTGGTGGTGGACCGCACCCTGCGCGAGCTGAAGCCAGGGGTCTACGAGACTACGGCCAAGATGACCGGCGCGGGCGAATACGAGTTGGCCCTGTACGTCGACTCGCCGAAGCTCTTCCAGTGCTTCCCCGTGAAGCTCGCCGAGAACCCGGTCCTGGCCCAGTCGCGCAGGCTCCCCCTGGGCGTCGAGCTCCAGTCCGCCAAGAGCACCGTGGGCGTGGGCGAGGACGTGATGGTACGCTTCAAGCTCACCGACCCCGCCGACGGCTCGCCGCGCACCGGCCTCAAGGACGTGCGCGTGCTGACGTTCCTGTCGCCGGGGATCTGGCAGCAGCGGCACTGGGCGTCGGAGGTGGAGAAGGGTCTCTACGAGATCCACTTCAAGCCGCCCGAAGCGGGCATCTACTTCGTGTTCGTGGAGGTGGCCTCCGCCGGCCTGCCGCTCCAGAAGTCGCCGTTCCTGGTGCTGACGGCGGAAGCGCCGCAGTCTGCCCAGCAGGGAGGTACACGCTGATGAGACTCGCTTTTTTGAGATCCGCTTTTTTGAAATCAAAGCTGATACTGACCGCCTTCGCTCTCCTGGCCGCCTTGCCGTTGGCCCCGGTTACCGCGCAGGAGGACCCGCACGCGCACCATCGCCAGATGGCCACGGCGCCCGCTCCGCCCGCTCAGACAACGCCGGAGGTCGAGGCCCTCTCCGATCTGAACATCCCCGACGTGCCCGTGCTCGATCAGGACGGCACGCCGAAACGTTTCTATACCGATCTCGTGAAGGGCAAGGTGGTGGCCGTCAACTTCGTCTTCACCACCTGCACCACGATCTGCCCGCCCATGGGCGCCAACTTCGCCAAGCTGCAGAAGCTGCTGGGCGAGCGCGCCGGGCGGGACGTGCACCTGATCTCCGTCTCCGTCGATCCCGCCACCGACACCCCCGAGCGCATGAAGGCCTGGGGTCAGAAGTTCGGGGCCGGCCCCGGCTGGACCCTGGTGACCGGCGACCGCGAAGAGATCACCCGCCTGCTCAAGTCGCTGGGGGTCTACACGGCCAGCGTTGCCGATCACTCGCCGCTGGTGCTGCTGGGCAACGACGCCCGGCACCAGTGGACCCGCGCCTACGGCCTCGCGGCGCCCGCCAAGCTGGCGGACCTGATCAGTGGCATGGCCGCCCCGGCGGATGTGAATGCCCAGAAGGAGTCCCGTCCATGAAGAAAACGGTTTTCTTGTCCCTGCTGTCCTTGGTGTCCCTGCTGTCCTTGACGCCTGCCTGGGGTCAGGAAACCAAGGCTCCCGCTGCCGACTCGGCGGCCCACAACTATTTCGGCGACGTCAAGCTGGTCAATCAGGACGGCCAGGAGATGCGCCTCTACACGGATCTCATGCAGGGCAAGACCGTGGTCATCAACGCCATGTTCACCTCCTGCACCGGCGCCTGCCCCGTCATGAGCGGCACCATGGAGAAGATCCAGAGCCACCTGGGCGACCGGGTGGGCAAGGACGTGCACCTGATCTCGATCTCCGTCGATCCCGTCAACGACACCCCGGCGAAGCTCAAGGAGTACGCGGGCCGTTTCCACGCGAAGCCCGGCTGGTATCTCCTCACCGGCTCCAAGGAGAACGTCGAGGCCGCCCTGCGCAAGCTCGGCCAGTGGGTGGACGTGCCCGCCAACCACCAGAACCTGTACCTGATCGGCAACGACCGCACAGGCCTGTGGAAGAAGGCGTTCGCCCTCGCCAAGCCCGAGGAGGTCCTGCCGATCGTGGACAGCGTGGTGAATGACAAGGGTGAGGGCTAGCCTTCTCTTCCTGATCCTCCTGGCCCCCGCCCTGCTCCTGGCGGGGGCTTCGCCGTCTCCAGAGGAACAGAAAAAGCAGCTCGAGCGTGGCCGGCGGATCTACCTCGAAGGCGTCAGCCCCGCGGGCGGCGAGATCACGGCCGTGATGAGCGACGCGGCCGTCGAGGTGCCGGCCACGGCCGTGCCCTGCGGCAGCTGCCACGGCCGCGACGGCAAGGGCCGGCCCGAGGGCGGGGTCGTGCCGACGGACCTCACCTGGGCGAGCCTCACCAAGCCGTACGGCATCACGCATCCGAGCGGGCGCAAGCATCCGCCGTACGATGTGCGGCTGCTCAAGCGGGCCATCTCGCTGGGCATCGATCCGGCGGGCAACAAGCTGAACGGGGTCATGCCCCAGTTCCGCATGAGCCTCAAGGACATGGAAGACCTGGTGGCCTACATCCAGCAGCTCGGCACGCGGAGCGATCCCGGGGTGACCGACACGGCCCTGCGGGTGGGCGTCGTCCTGCCGCCCGCCGGACCTCTGAGCGGCATGGGCCAGGCGGTCCGCTCCGTCCTCACGGCCCGTTTCGAGGCCTTGAACAAGGAGGGCGGGATCTACGGCCGCCGCGTGGAGCCGCGCTTCTTCGAGGCGCCCCAGCCGGCGGACCAGCGGCGGGCCTGGACGGCCGATTTCCTGGAGCGCGAGGAGGTCTTCGCCAGCCTTGCCGCCTTCTTCGCCGGGGCCGACGCCGAGATGGCCGCGCTGTTCCAGAGCGAGGAGATCCCGGTGATCGGACCGTTCTCGCTCCACCCGCGGGAGGCCTTTCCCCTGAACCGCTACGTGTTCTACCTGCTGCCCGGCGTCGAGGCCCAGGGGCAGGCGCTGGTGCGGTTCGTCCGCAACCGCTGGCCGGCCGAGAAGCCGCAGGCGGCGATCGTGGCTCCCGCGGGCGTGGACCTGGACCGGGCGGTGGAAGCGATCACCAAGGCGGCCGGGGCCGCGGGATGGCCCGCGCCTCTCAGGTTACGTCTCGGCAAGGAGACCCGGCCGGAGGACCTGAAGGGGCTGGCCAAAGCGGACACCGTCTTCTTTCTCGGCTCGGGTCCGGAAGCCCGGGCCTTCCTCCAGGCCGCGGACCGGCTCGGCTGGCGCCCGCGCTTCCTGGCCACCGGCACGGCCGCGGACGACTCGCTCTCCGGCGCGCCCGCCGGCTTCGAGGGCCGGATCTTCCTCGCCCTGCCCACGCGGCCCGGAGATCCGGACCCCAAGGCGGCCGCCTCCTACCGGGCTCTGTCTGCCGCCTACAAGCTTTCCCAGGACAGCCTCTCGGCCCAACTCTCGGCGCTGGCCGCGGCCGACACCCTGATCGAGGCGCTCCGCCGCGCCGGCCGCGACGTGAGCCGCGAGAAGCTCGTGGATCAGCTCGAATCCCTGCGCGGCCTCGACACGGGATTCGTGCCGCCCCTCACCTACGGCCCCGCCCGGCGTCTTGGCGCCCGGGGCGCCTATGTCCTGAAAGTCGACCTCCAGGGCAAGCGGCTGGTGCCGGAGGGCGGGTGGGTGGAAGTGGAATAAATCTCAAAAGAATTTTTCTCTGTAATCCCCGCGTAAGGTTCGCCTCTCTACTCTCCCTCCACGCAGTACCGATCACCAGCCATTTCCAGGAGCTCTCTCGGGGGCTCCGGGCAGATCAAAAGGAGGCGAACGATGGAATTCCGGCGTTGTCTTCCCGCGGGTCTCTGGACGGCGGCGGCCTTGATGCTGCTGCTCGGCGCGCCACCGGCCGCGCAGGCCCAGGGCGTGCTCCCTTCCGGTTGTAACAGCCAGGTCTACGCCGATGTGGTGGCTCTCGACCAGCCATGGGCGTGGAACCGTTTCGGTGCCATGGAGCCGCAGGGGATGATGTATGCCCTGCGCCGCGACGTGGTGCCCACGAGCGACTCCGACGGCCTGCCGGACCCGGGCGTGACCTACACGCTGAACGCGGGCCAGGTGGCGCTGCGCCGCGACAAGCGGCCGCGGCCCCTGGTGCTGCGCGTCCACGCGGGCCAGTGCCTGCACGTCAAGTTC
The DNA here is from genome assembly GCA_963832495.1 of uncultured Acidobacteriota bacterium. Lineage (GTDB taxonomy): Bacteria > Acidobacteriota > Thermoanaerobaculia > Multivoradales > UBA5704 > DATARR01. Next base: position 1,970,150 of record CAWHUF010000011.1, read on the forward strand.
ACCAACCTGCTCTCGTCCTCGGTGCCGAGCGACAAGGACGAACAGCCCTCCACCCGCGGCGCGTCCATCCATTTCGTGGGGCTCGAAGCCGTCGCCACGATCCGCGACATGGGCTCGAACGTGGGCAAGAACCCGGCGAGCGGCATCGTCGGCCCCAACGGCAGCGTCGAATACTGGCTCTTTGCTCCCAAGGAAGGGACCTACGCCTTCTATAACGCCGGCTCCATGACGGGCGGTGAGGGGGACGCGGGCAGCATCTCCGCGGGCCTTTTCGGCGCCGTCAACGTGGAGCCCGCGGGCTCGGTGTGGTACCGCAGCCAGGTGACTCGCGACGATCTCAACTATGCCCGTACCGACAAGTTTGATGAGACCGCCGACAGCTTCCCGGCGGTCAACTACGAAGCTACCTATCCTTCTACGCACCGCTACGCGGACCTGCCGATCCTCAATATGGTCAAGGGTAATGAGATCGTGCATTCGGACCTCACCGCGATCATCGCCGGGCCGCCGCCGAGCTATCTTCTGAGCGGTGTGACCAGCACTCCCACGTATCCGAACCGCAGTCAGCCGTTCCGCGAATTCACCATCATCTTCCACGACGAGGTCGGGGCGGTGCAGGCGTTCCCCGAGTTCGAAACCGATAACCTGAACTTCACCCTGCACAGCGTGCGCGACGCGTTCGCGATCAACTACGGCACCGGCGGCGCCGGCGCCGAAATCCTTGCCAACCGCGTGGGCGTCGGCCCCGCCAAGGACTGCGCGGAGTGCAAGTACGAGGAGTTCTTCCTGACCTCGTGGGCCCTCGGCGACCCCGCCATGGTGGTGGACAAGCCGGCGAACGCCCCCTGCAGCACGTCGCAGATCGAAGCCGGCGACACGAGCTGCTACACGCTCGGCTACAAGGCCAGCAAGGCCTACTTCCCGGACGATCCTTCGAACGTGTATCACAGCTACCTGGCGGACCACGTGAAGTTCAGGAACGTGCACGCCGGCAGCGACGACCATCACATCTTCCACCTGCACGCGCACCAGTGGCTGCACACACCGAAAAGTGATTCGTCGTCCTACCGCGACAGCCAGTCCATCGGCCAGGGCGCGGGCTATACCTATGAGATCGCCTACGAGGGGAGCGGCAACCGCAACCGGACGGCGGGCGACTCGATCTTCCACTGCCATTTCTATCCGCACTTCGCGCAGGGCATGTGGTCGCTCTGGCGCGTGCACGACGTGCTCGAGCTGGGCACCCGGCTCGACGGCACCGGCCGTCCGGCCGCGGGCTCGCGGGCGCTGCCTGACGCCGAGATCCTCTCCGGCACGCCGATCCCGGCGATCGTTCCCATCCCCGTCCTGGCCATGGCGCCGCTGCCGGGAGCGGTCCAGATCGTCAACGGGCAGGTGTCGCTGCCCACGACCGTGACCGCGAACCCGGGCTTCCCCTTCTTCGTGCCCGGCATCGCCGGCCGCCGGCCGCCGCATCCGCCCATGGACTTCGCCGTCAACCCCGGCGACGGCACGCTGATGGACGGCGGCCTGCCGCGCCACGTGGTGGTCTCCGGCACGGCGCTGGGCCACCAGACCCGTTTCAACATGGACAAGGAGATCCTGACGGCGAGAGTGCAGTGGCTGGCCGAGGCCGGCGAGCCCGTCGAGCAGGTGGCGATGAATTTCCACGCCACGGCCGGCGGCTTCACCACGCCCAAGCCGATCGGCGGCACGGGCACTTTCAAGGTCAACGGCCACCCGGCCCAGAAGGGCGCGCCGTTCGCCGATCCCTGCTATGACGATGCGGGCAACGCCGTCACGGACATGCGCTATTACAAGGCGGCGGACATCCAGCTCGACGCCAAGTTCAACAAGGCGGGCTGGCACTTCCCGCAGACGCGCATGATCGCCCTGTGGAACGACGTGGCCAACTACACGTCCGGCGCCCGGCCTCCGGAGCCCTTCTTCTTCCGCGCCAACAGCGGCCAGTGCATCGAGTACTGGTACTCCAACCTGGTACCGAACAAATACGTGGTGGACGACTTCCAGGTGCGCACGCCCACGGACATCCTGGGCCAGCACATCCACCTCGTGAAGTTCGACGTGCTGGCGTCGGACGGCGGCGGCAACGGCTGGAACTATGAGGACGGCTCCTTCGCCGGAGAAGAGGTGCAGGAGCGGATCCGCGCCATCCGTGCCTACAACGGCTGCGACGACAAGGAGGCTCCCGCTTCGCTCACCGGCGACCGGACCAGGTGCCCGGTGGCCAAGCCCCATCCGTACTTCAGCGGCGGCCTGGACTCCGACTGCGACGGGCACAACGAGTATCTGGGCTCCCAGACCACCGTCCAGCGCTGGTGGGCCGATCCGATCACCAATCTGGACAACAGCAAGCGCACCCTGCGCACCGTCTTCACGCACGACCACTTCGGTCCCTCGACCCACCAGCAGGCGGGCCTCTACGCCGGCCTGATCGTCGAGCCCACGGCCACGACCTGGTACGACAACGAGACCGGCCTCCAGCTCAGCACCAACGGCGGGCCGGCCCTCAGCGAGGACGGCGGTCCAACGAGTTGGCAGGCCGTCGTCCACAGCAGCACCCGGGCGAACAACTACCGCGAGCTCATGATCGAGTTCGCCGACTTCCAGCCGATGTACGAGCCGGGCGGCCCGGTCTGCCCGAACCCCGATCACGAGATCGGCTGGATCGACATCGCGCGGTCCATCAACCCCCCGGGCAAGGAAGAGGTGGGATTGCCTGATCTCTACGAGAAGGTCACCCAGTGCCCCGTTCCCGAAGGCAGCGGGACCTTCCTGGCTCCGCCGTGCCCCGAGGCCGTCTCGGCCGCGGACATCGGCATGATGGTGGTCAACTACCGCAACGAGCCCGTGGGCCTGCGCGTCCGCGTGCCCGGCAGCAACACCCAGGCGGCCGGCCGCAAGGGCGACCTCTCCTTCGCCTACCAGTCGCGCACCGACCGGGTCGACGGGGCGTTCAACGTCCAGCCCTCGTTCTATCCGCCGCTCACGGGCGGGCTCTTCCCGGGCGATCCGTTCACGCCCCTACTGCGCACCTTCGAGGGCGACCAGATCAAGATCCGCACCCTGGTGGGAGCCCACGAGGAGCCGCACAACCTCACCGTCCACGGATTGAAGTGGCTTTTCGAGCCCGACGACAAGAATTCGGGGTGGCGCAACTCGCAGATGACCGGCATCTCCGAGTGGTTCGACATCGAGATCCCGCGCGTGCCCAGCCTGAGGGACGGCCGGTTCGCCGACTACCTGTACAAGCCCAGCGCCGCCGTCGAGTCCCAGTGGACGGGCGCCTGGGGCATCCTGCGGGTCTACCGCAACGACGACAGCCTCACACCTGCGACGGGCAAGTTCTCGCTGGTGCCGCTGACCACCTACAACGCCACGGCGAAGTCGCCGACGCCGGACACGGCCTTCCAGGAGATCACCGTCACCCAGGCCCGCGACGAGGGCGTGCCGGGCTCGGACGTCGACTCGGCCGCGGTGGCCGGGACGGAGGATTCCGCGGTGGCGACCTCGGGCGCCAGCACGGTGGACGAGAAGGCCTTCACCGTCTCCACCTCCAAGTCCCCAACGCCCGTGGGCCCCTCGCCCACCGGCACCATCCGCGTCACCTGCCCCGCGGGCAAGATCTACCGGCCGTTCGACATCTCCGCGGTGTCGGCCGCCGAGGTGCTGCAGAACGATCCGGGCGGCCTGGCCGGCCTGGTCTACAACTCGCGGGCGGACAGCGTGACCGGTCCCAACGGCTCGTTCGCCGGTCCGCTCTGGGATCCCACGGGCCTCATGTTCGTCTACACGAGCGACCTCACGTTCGTGGGCGGCCGTCCGCGGCTCAACCAGAACGTGCGCCGGGAACCCCTCATCCTGAGGGCCAGGGCGGGCGAGTGCATGCGGGTGACCCTGCGCAACTGGATGCCCGCGGCCTACACCGACGTCAACCACCCGGGTTACAGCGGCGTCAACATGATCGTCGAGGGCTTCAACCAGAACGACGTCCGGCCTTCGATGGAAGTAAGCCTCCATCCTCAGCTCGTCTTCTACGACGTGCAGCGCAGCGACGGCTCGAACGTGGGTCTGAACCCCAGCCAGTTCGGCCGCCAGACGGTCCTGCCCGGCGAGATCAAGACCTACTACTGGTACGCCGGTGACGTGACCGGCACGACCGTCACGCCGATCGAGTTCGGAGCCACGGGCCTGACGTCCGCCGATCCGATCAAGCACAGCAACAAGGGACTGATGGGATCGCTGATCGTCGAGCCGTCCACGGCCCAGTGGGCTCTCGACCTCGACCAGCTCGGCAAGACCACGCGGGCTTCGGCCGTGGTCGAGCTCCACGAACGGCTCCTTCTCACCTTTCCACGAGTTCGCCCTGATCTTCCAGGACGACGTCAACCTGCGCTACGCCGGCGGCAAGGCGGTGCCCAACCTGCAGATCGACGACGATCCGGAGAACTCCGGCCAGAAAGCGATCAATTACCGCACCGACCCGGTCTGGTACCGCGGCGGCTGGGGTCCGGAGACGCCGCTCACCGGCGACGGTCCCGGCTTCCGGACGCGGCAGTTCACGCAGCTCGACCAGATCTTCCACAACTCGTGGGTGAGCGGCGATCCCGAGACGCCGGTCTTCGAAGCCCGCGCCGGCGAGGCCCTGCGCCTGCGCGTGGTGCACCCGGCTGGCCACACCCAGTCGCACGTCTTCGAGCTCTACGGCCATCCCTGGCTGGAGATCCCGTACGTGTCGAATTCCACGCAGATCGGCAACAACACCACGTCGGAGTGGTTCGGCACCCGGGGTGGCCACGGCCCGAGCGATCACTTCGACGCCCTGATCCTCGACGGAGCCGGCGGCCGGTTCAACGTCACGGGCGATTACTTCTACCGGTCCTACTCGGGGCCGCGCCTCGACGCCGGCATGTGGGGTCTGCTCCGGGTCCTGCCCTAGATATCGCTGCTGTTCGCTCCTTCTGCTCTTTCGAGCGGCCGGGTTGCCCGGCCGCTCGCTTTTTTCTGGACAACGATTCAACCGGCGCCCTTCATCAACCAGACATACCCGTCCTCCAGGCTGGGCCTGGCGGGCTCCGCCGCGGGATAGCCGTTCGCGGAAGGCCCCACGAGACGGTATTGAATTCCATCGGACAGGTGGAGCATGGAAACGATCGTCAATCCCGGCTCCGGCTCCGCGAGACGATCCATCATCACCGTCCACACGTGGCCGGCGGCGGCATTCGTCAGCTCGGCGGGGCTGCCGCGGAAGAGGACCCGCCCCTTGGCCAGTACCGCGATATCGCGGCAGGTCTGCCCGATGTCTTCCACGATATGAGTGGACAGGATCACCGTCCGGTCCGCCGCCAGGTTGACCAGGAGATTGCGGAAGCGGATGCGCTCTTCGGGGTCCAGGCCCGCCGTGGGCTCGTCCACGATGAGGACCCTGGGATCGTTGACCAGCGCCTGGGCGATCCCCACGCGCCGCTTCATTCCACCTGAAAAACCCTTGATCTTGCGATGGGCGGAATCCTGGAGGGCGACCATTTCCAGTACCTCCGCTACGCGCCGTGCGCGCTGGCGCGGCTCGTCCAGTCCCTTGAGGATCGCCATGTAATCGACGAACTGAGTGGCGGTCAGCTCGGGATACATCCCCAGCTCCTGCGGCAGGTAGCCCAGGATGGCCTTGGCTCCGCGCTTGCCGGATTCCGTCGTGAGGTCATGCCCTTCCACGCGGACGGCGCCGCGGCTCGGATTGACGATCCCCGCGAGGATCCGCATCAGCGTGGTCTTGCCGGCGCCGTTGGGACCCAGCAATCCGAACATTCCGGAAGGGATCTGAAGGTCAATGCCGCGCAGGGCCTGCGCGCCCTTCCTGTAGGTCTTGGTAAGGCCCGCTATTTCGATCGAAAAACCTTCGATCACAAAAACCTCCGCTTCAGAGATAGCGTTCCTGGCGGCGCAGCAGCGCCCAGGAAACCAGCAGGAGAGCCACCGATGCCAAAAAGAGCACGAATTGATTCAAGGCCAGGTCCGGGTGCCCGGGAACGAGCACGCCCAGGAAGAGGAACACGTGCCGGGCGTTCAGCTTGAGCCAACTGTTCATCAGCAGTTGGATCAGCCAGGCCGCTCCGGCCAGGAAAGCGCCCATCGCGGTCTGGGCTCCCGCCAGAGATCCGGCGCATCCAAGGGCGGCCAGGGAGAGCGTCGGCAGGAACCACACCAGCTGAATTCTGAACAGGCCCCCGAGCGAAGACAGATCGACACCCAGCACGCCTATGAAGAGTTGAAACACGAGCGCACAGGCCGCCTGAACGGCCAGGATCAACCCCACGCGGGCCAGCAGGGTCTGCTCGGCTCTTACCGGCGTGGCGAAGCGGAGCTCCAGCGCGGGATCGTCGAGCACGCTGTACGCCGCGAGGATGCCGCCGGTCAACGGCAGGATGAAACCCAGATAGGCGCGCGCGATACTGAAGCGGACCTCGGGATGGCGCATGATCAGGACGATGACGATGAAGAGTGCCAGGAACGCCAGCGGAAACCACAACTGATCGCGGCGGTAGGTGAGCCAGGAATATTTCCAAGAAGATTTCAGAGCAGCGCCTTTCATCGTCCTGTCCTCAAGCGCGGCGGGCCAGGTGCCCGAGGTATTGACCGAGCAGGAACAAGGCCGCCGCGCTGCACAGCCCCAGCACCGCCAGGTTCGCCACGGCGTCGGACGCCGTGTATCGAACGGCATTCTCGAGAGCCTTCGACGCCTGGCCGCCGAAAAAGCCTTGCTGAGCAAACATTCCGCTGGGCGTCAAAAGCGTTCCATTCAGGGTCGGAAAGAGCTTCGGGGGAATGAAGTTCGCCCAGAACCAGTAGCCGGTGAAAAGGATGTGATAAATGCTCGGCGGCATCACCAGGGGGCACGCCAGGGAGAACGCCACCACGAAAGCGAACGCCGGCACGGTGACAGCGAAAAACGCCACCGGCACCGCGTAGAGCATGCTGGCGTGCGCGCGCCCGAGGAGGGCCATGACGGCCGCGATGCCCATCACCCAGAGGAACAGGGGAAGCAGGGATGAAGCGAGGGCCCCCAGATACTTCGCGAGAACGTAGACCGGGCGGCTCAGGGGAGTGCTGTCCTGGAGGCTCCCGCACCCCCAGGCGGAAGTCGCGCCGCACCCGGTCCGCCGAGAGGATCCCCGCCACCACCGGAAAGAACACGTTGCACGCGAGGAGGAAGCGCCCCGCCACATTCCAGACCTCCTGCCTTGTGATGACCTCTCCCTTGACCATCTCCCCGATGGGAGGAGGGGAGAACAGCAGCACGGTATGGAAGACGAACAGCAGGCCATAGGCGATCCAGAGGCCCTTCCGGCGGAGGGACATGCTGATCTCGTGGCGAAGAATCCCTGAAAAGGAGCTCATTCTGGAGGAAGAACGACGGAGAGAGGAGATTCTTACCAAGCCTTCGCGAGCCGGCATGCCCGCGGATGTTTCGCTCTTTTAAGATTTAACGATCCCGCAGCCTGCTCATTGCTCTCTGTAATAAAGAAACGAGCGGGGCCTTGACATTTGTTGAAGGGGAGTTGATACTGCGCCCATACTCGTTTCCTACAGCTCATAGTTCTGGCGAATGCCGGTTCTGAGGACCATTTTTTCAAATGCGATTCGGCATCGCATGAAGCATCCAGTTCTGTCCCTTGGGAAGGAGAGGTATGTATTCTTCGCGCCGCAGGTATCTGGATCTCCTGTTCATGCTCTTTTTCGTGACTCTGCTGGTGACGGGCGCGAGGGCGGCAGGGGCTCAGGAGGAGCCGACACCTTCCGAAGAGCCGGCCGCCGAAGAGGAAGAGGCGGGTCTGAAGGTCAGCATCCACGGCTATCTCACCCAGGCCTATGCGCAGAGCGATGGCCATCAGATCTTCGGCATCACGGAGGACGGCACCGCCGACTACCGGACAGCTGCCCTCCAGGTCCGGGCGGACATCAGCCCGGACGACACCTTCATCGTCCAGCTCAGCCACGAGAGGTTCGGCGAGAGCCGAATCCAGGAGATCAAGGACGACCTCGAGCTCGACTGGCTGTTCTACGAGCATCGTTTCGGAGAGACCTCCCTCAAGGTTGGACGCGTCCAGATCCCGTTCGGCATCTACAACGAGGTGCGGGACGTCGGCACCCTGCTGCCGTTCTACCGGCCCTCCCATAACTTCTACGGCGAGGTCGCCTACAGCTCGGAGACGGTCGACGGCGCCGTCTTGTCCCACAAATTCTCTCTGGGAGGAGAATGGTGGCTCGAAGCGGACCTTCACTATGGTAACTGGGAGTTCATTGAACGGGATTTCTTGACGAGCGAATACACCTCCAACAAAGTCAACGACTCCACAGGTGTGGAGCTCTGGCTGGATACACCCGTCCCGGGACTGCGATTGGGCACAGGCGCCATACGTTACGACATTGAAACCCCCAACAGTCCGATGCCCGGTCCGGCGGTCTGGAAGGCTTATCACTTCTCCGTGGCGGGAGACTTCGACCGGTTCGCCTTCCATGGCGAGATCAAGAACATCGACATCGACTTCGCCAAGCTCAACCTGGGCTATGTCCACCTGGGGGTCAACCTCACCAGCAAGATCTCGCTCAACGCTCAAAAGGATTTCGGCGAGTTCAAAGCTCCCGGCATCCCGCGGATCGAGATCGACGACGACTGGGCCGCCGGCCTCAACTATGCCTTCAACCCCTCTCTCGTGCTGAAGGCTGAGCACCATTGGGACGAGGGGGGCTTTTACGTGGAGGACGTTCCCTACATTCCGGGGGCCTCCCCGATCCTCAAGACCCGGTACTGGCTGGTCAGCCTGTCGACCGCTTTCTAGCTGTGAAAACCGCCAGTGCCCACAGAAGTCCGGGTGGGGTGGGGAGCCGCCCCGGTGGACGGCTCCCCTTCACGCTGGTCGTGGCGGTCGCGATGTACTATCCTGGCTGCTGTTAAAAGGATTACCGGTGGACAAGGACGCGCCGAAAAAAAGGGTTGGCAAGAAGGAAGATCCGGACGTCCAGGGCCTGGTTGTGGAGGAGGAGAGGCTCCGTCTCGCGCTGTCGACCACTCCGATGTTCGTTTGGGAGTGGGGAGCTCGCGACGAACAGGGTAGCTCCTCTGCTCGATGACTTCGGGCTGTGGGACGCCGGCAAGGGTGAGCTTTTCCGCCGGGTCCACGCCGAGGATCTCCAACGGGTGCTCGAAGCGGTAGAGCGCATCATCGCCGGCGAGATGCTGGGAGCCATCGATTTCCGCCTCGTCATGTCCGATGGCCAGCAGCGCTGGTGCTCCTTCCGTGCGCGGCGCCGCTGCGGGGCCGATGGCCAGCCGACGCACCTGTGCGGCGTCACTCTCGATCTCACCGACCAGATGCTCGCCGTCAAGGCTACGGCCGAGGAGGCGAACCGGGCCAAGGACGAATTCCTCGCCATGCTGAGCCACGAGCTCCGCACTCCGCTGACGCCGGCCCGCGCCCTGGTGCAGATGCTGCAGCGGGACGAGACCCTCGCGCCCACGCACCGTGCCACCGTCGCCGAGATCGGCCTGCATATCGGCTCCGAGGTGCGGCTCATCGACGACCTGCTCGACTTCGAGCGCCTGATGCGCGACAGGGTCCAGTTCCAACGCACCTCCGTCGACTTGCACGAGCAGGTGCAGCATGCCCTGGCTGTCTGCGCACCGCTCATCCGGCTCAAGAGTCTCGTCCTGGAGGAGAGCCTCACCGCAGCCCATTCAGTCGTGCTGGGCGACGCTTTCCGGCTGCGGCAGGTGTTGTGGAACCTGATCCAGAATACCGTCAAGTTTACACCCGCCGGAGGGTGGATCCGCGTGCGTTCGGCCAATCCGCAGCCCGGTGTGCTCGTGCTCGAGGTGGAAGACAACGGCTGCGGCATCGAGCCCGGGATATTGGAGAAGATTTTCCAAGGGTTCGTGCGCGCCGGCCGCAGGCCGGACTCGCTGGGGGGGCTGGGTCTGGGGCTGGCGATCAGCCGGCGGATCGCCGAGGCGCACGGCGGCACGCTGACAGCGGCGAGCCCGGGACGTGGGCGTGGAGCCACCTTCACATTGCGTCTCACTTCGAATCCCGGCGCGGCGAGAGCCATAGCCGACCCCCAGGTGGCATCGCTGCCATCCGCCAAGCCGCCGGGCGCGGACCAGCCGCTCAAGATCCTTTTGATCGAAGACCATCCGGCGGCGGCGAGAGCGATATCGCGACTGTTGCGCAGCCACGGCCATACCGTTCAGGCCGTCGATAACCTCGACGCCGCGGAGCATGCTGTGGCGGCCGAGCGGTTCGACCTCTTCCTCTGTGATTTGGAGCTCCCGGAAGGCAGCGGCCTCGATTTCCTGCCCCGGGTCCGGCACCACCTGCGGCGCTGGGCGGCAGAGGGAGACGAAGCCCCGGCCATCGTGCTGAGCGGCTTCGCGCGGGAGTCCGATATCGCCCGCTCGCTCGCCGCCGGTTACGTGGAGCATCTTGCCAAGCCTGTTGATCAGGACGACCTCCTGGCCGCGATCCGGCGGGCGACGGCACGCGCCAGGCCATCGTGATCACCGGCACGGAGGGAAGGCCGTCGGCTGCATCCTTTCAGACGTCTCCAGGAAGATGATCCCGTTGAAGTGCTGGCGAGGCTTGTACGAGAAGACGCCCATCGGATAGACGCGGGGCCGCAGGTAGGAGCTGCGGGCGAGGTCGACGAGCAGGGTGTCCTCCCCCAGGGCGTGGAGCCGGTCTTCGACCGAGCCGGGCACGGCTTCTCTCGTCACGCAGGTCTGGGCCGCGACCTCGGCGTGGTAGGCGGTGAGGGCGAAGTCCACGTAGCCGCGGCCCAGCTTTGCCGCCAGGAAGCTGCCCATCGGGCGCGCACCATTGGGGAGCTGGGCGCGCGCCACGTGGACGTTGTCCGCCCAGACCACCGTCTTGGCCTTGGGGAAATTCTTCTCCCGCAGGAGGAGGATGACCTTAGCCATCCCTTCATCCCGCTTGGTGAAGCCCCGCGCGAAATCCTCTCCCACGAGATCGGTCCCGATGAAAAAGACCTCTTCCTGCCATGCCTTGAGGCTCAGCGCCTGGAGCCTGGCGGTAAAGAAGTCGTCCTTGGACGTCTGCTCCTCGATCGGCCGCGCGTCGTGCTGGAAGCGCTCTTCGATCTCCGTCAGCGCCTCGATGCACTGCTGGTGGACCTCTACGGGGATCTCGCCGGCGGCATGAGAGGTGATCACTCCCTCGCACTGCCGGATGCCCGCGACCCAGGGGTGATCCTCCGGAACGCCGATCCGGCCGAGGAAGGCAATCAGGCCCGGGCCGTCGAGGTTGGGTCCCAGGTTGCCTCCCTGAATGTCGAAGCCGAAGTAGTGAACCCGGTCGTCGGGATGAGCCTGGTTCCACTCGCACATCCACTGGAGGAGATCGCGCACCTCGACGCTCTGCCAGACGGGAAGATGGAGGTCGAGGGCCTCCTCCGGAGAGCCTTCGCACGTCTGGACGTACCGGTTCGCCTTCTCCGCGCTGGCCCAGTGGCTCTCGATCCCGAAGGCGCGAAAGCCCATGTTCTGTACCAGATCACGGAAGATCCGGTGCTTCATCTTGTAGAAGCCGCCCGAGGTGTGCCACGCCTCGCCCAGGCCGACCATCGTCGCCTTGCCGATCATCCGGCGCAGCGGGGCCAGATCCTCCGTGCTGCCGAGGTCGGGCTCCACGCCGTGAAGCCGCCAGAGCCCCGGCCCCACCGGAATCCCCGGCTCCCTCCGGGCCGCCTCGGCCGGCGAGGCTGCCATTATTAGGGTGGGAACGACCAGGGTGGAAACGACCAGGGTGGGAACGACCAGGATGGGAACCACCAGAACCGGAACGGCCGCCGCGAAGATCCACCGAAGCATCCTCTTCATCTCTCCCTCCGGAGCCCTCTTCTCGTTGCACAAAGCAAAAAGAAAAACCTCTCCTCTTTCGAGAAGAGTAATTCAAGAAGCCGAGCTCTTCAAGCTCTTTGGAGAGAGAAGGGAGCCGCCCGGGCGGACGGCTCCCCAGGTTGAGCGTCAGCTCGCAGGGCAGAGAGTTACGGCGAGCCACTCTCCACAGGTTGTCTGGCCGTTGAAGTTGCAGGGCGTCGTGGGATCGACCGTCGGACAGTAGTCACAGGTGCAACGCCGAGCGGCGGACGCCGGCAGGGCGGTAGCGGCGACGATCAGGGCGAGTCCTACGAACCGGGCAAACTTGGGCAGATTCATGTGTCCTCCTTCGTGTTGAGCCCCAGGGTTTAGCCCCATGGCGGTCGCATAGCATAGTGCAAATACCTTGCTAAGGCCAATCGCCCCCGTCCGCGCCCCTCCTTTCACGGCCGGCACGGCGGCCAGGCCGTCGGCTGCATCCTTTCGGACGTCTCCAGGAAGACGATCCCGTTGAAATGCTGGCGCGGCAGGAAATGGAAGATGCCCATCTCGTAGACGCGGGGCCGCAGGTAGGAGCTGCGGGCGAGGTCGACGAGCAGAGTGTCCTCGCCCAAGGCATGGAGCCGGTCTTCGACCGATCCGGGCCCGGCTTCTCTCACCTCACAAGCACCGACGAGGTCGAGCTCGGCGCGGTGGGCGGCGAGGGCGAAGTTCACATAGCTGCGGCCCAGCCTTGCCGCCAGGAAGCTGCCGATCGGACGCACGCCATCCTGGACCGGGGCGCGCGCCACGTGGATGTTGGCCGCCCAGACCACCGTCTTCGCCTTGGGGAAATGCTTCTCCCGCAGGAGGAAGAAGATCTTGGCCATCGCTTCATCCCGCGCGTTGAAGCCTTTCGCGAAATCCTCCCCAACGTAGTCGGTCCCGATGAAGAAGACCTGCTTCTCCTAGGCCTTGAGGCTCAGCAACCGGAGCTTGGCGAGATCGAAGTCGTCTTTGGACGTCTGCTCCTGGAGCGACCGCCCGTTGCGCTCGAAGTGCCCTTCGACCTCCGTCAACGCCGCGATGCACTGCTCGTGGACCTCCGGAGGGATCTGGTTGGGGGATGAGTTGACGGTCACCCCATCGCACTGCCGGATGCCCGCGACCCAGGGGTGCTCCTGCCGGAATGCCGATCCGCTCGAGGAAGGCGATCAGGCCCGGGCCGTCGAGGCGAGGCAACTGGATGTCGAAGCCGAAGTAGTGGACCCGGTCGTCGGGATGAGCCTGGTTCCACTCGCACATCCACTGGAGGAGATCGCGTACCTCGGCGCTCTGCCAGACGTAGATGTGGAGATCGAGGGCCTCCTCCGGAGAGCCTTCGCACGTCTGGACATACCGGTCCGCCTTCTCCCCGCTGGCCCAGTGGCTCTCGATCGCGAAGACGCGAAAGCCCATGTTCTCCACCAGATCGCGGAAGATCCGGTGCTTCATCTTGTAGAAGCCGCCCGAGGTATGCCACGACTCGCCCAGGCCGACCACCGTCGCCTTGCCGATCATCCGGCGCAGCGGCGCCAGGTCCTCCGTGCTGCCGAGGTCGGGCTCTACGCCGTGAAGCCGCCAGAGCCCCGGCCCCAGCGGAATCCCAGCCTGCGCCCCTGGCCAGCGAGGGCGCCATCATCAGAAACGGAACCACCACCGCGAGGATCCACCGACACGTCCTCTTCATCTCTCCCTCCAGAGCCCCTCTCGTTTGTTCCATAAAATAGAAGCAATAGTCTCTGCTCTTGAGAGAAGAGTAATCCAGGCGGCGCGAATCTTCAAGCTCTTCTCTTCAGCTTGGGAGGGATGGCGGGATGAGCTGCACCGGCGGCCTCGGCCGTCCGGTGCAGGCGCTGCTGCTCAGGGAAACGGAGTATTGGGCGGGGCGGCCAGCAGGGCTGTCGCCTGCCGAAATGGGGCGACGCCTGCTCCCCTATCCTCGACCCGCCGCCTCACCTCGGAGGTATTCGAAGACCTCGATCTGCCCCGCGTACTCGGCCCAGTCGAGCGGAGTGCCATCATGATGAATGTCCCGTATGTCAAGTCGCGCTCCCCCTTCCAGGAGCGCCTGAACGACGTTGAGGTGCCCGGCCAACGCAGCTTGATGCAACGGTGTGGAATGGGCGTGAAAGCCAACGGGATTGTACCGGTTCGGGTCCTCACCCGTTTCGAGAAGCAGCCCTACAACCTCGGCATGTCCATACTGCGCGGCCAAAGCGAAAGCCTGATGCCGCTGCGCAGGATCTGCGGACGGCAACTCGCGCTGAACGGCTTCGAGGCGCCCGATCGCTGCCGCTGTGACGAGATCCATCCTCGCGCCCCGAAGGATCAATGCGTCAACCGCCTCGAATTCACCATGGACCAGCGCCGCCGGCAGTGCGCCATTTGGATCGGCGCCATAGCCGCACAATAGATTGATGAGAGGGGCCTGCACACCGCATTCGCGTGGCACACGGCCCGAGCAGACCAGGCCAAGTGTCGAGTTAATGGCCGCCTGGTCTGCTCGTCCACCCTCATCGAGGATTACCTGAGCGACTTCGACGATGTTGGGTGGCAAACCGTCGTGGCGAATCGGGTTCTCTGCTACAAACTCGAGCAGGCTCGGCTCCCGGAAGTAATTTTCCCCTTCGAACGCAACTCGCTGCCGGACCACATGGGGGTGGTTCCGAATGTGCTCACGCAAGCCGCTTACATCGCCATCGTCGAGGAAGGCCACGGCGCGGCGGAAGACCAGATCCTGGATTCTCTCGTGATGAGGGCGGTCCAGCGCCGCCCGGCCGGGCTCCTGAAGGTGCGTTCTCAATCGCGCCCAACTCGGAAAGCCGTATTCACGGGCCATCGTGAGATAAGCGTCAGCCAGAGTGAACGCCGTAGACTTGATGGCTGCGTCCGTGGCACCTCCAAAGCGGGGGTGAAACTCCCGGATCCGTTGGCAGGCATCAAGTTTGCCCAGCCGGTGATCCTTCAGAAGATCGCTGGCCTGGTGCTTGAGGTGTTGCAGGTGAGGCTTGGCGGGCAGGCGCCTGGTCGGCATACGAGCTCCCCTTTCTGTGTTGCGCCTGGTGTCCGCATCGTACAGGCAGAAAGGTTTGTTCGCGACGAATCAGATCGGAAGGGTGGACTTCTGTCCTCTCCGCGGACTGGTGGCGCCCCTTGACGCACGTGAGCATCGTACCAGCTTCTCCAGACACATGACACTATGGCCGGCCCGCTCCTTTGTTCAAGGAGGCGGGATCTCCGGCAGGCGGCGCAGGTGCTCGATGAAGCTCTTCTCATCGAAAGGCCTTCCCTGGAGCATGCCGTGGGTCATCTCGCGAGCGATGAGAAGCCCGATCATCCGCCGCACGTACTCAGGGGAATATCCTGCGGCCACCAGCCTCTCGAAGGTCTCTCGAGTCTCCGGAGGGTCGCGCTCGACAATCTGGAGGTTGACCATCTCCATGAGCGCGGCATGAAGGACCGGGTCGTGGCGGGCGGCTTCCTCCCCGAAGGCGGGCTGGAAGTCGTCACCCAGCACGGAACGCCGGTCCTCGTCGAAGCTTTTGGCCACCCGGTACTCTGTGAGCTCTGAGAACCCCTGCTGGCGCAGGTAGTCGCGGAAGCGCTCGGGGGAGGGAGGAAGAGAGGGGTCGTTGAACCCCCGGGCGATTTCGGCATCGGCTGCGGCCAGGGCCGCTTCCTTGGCCGGGAGCTGCTGTCTCCGGCGCTGGACAATCCATAGCACATGCGGGGCACTCCCCTTGCCCGCGATCTGGCAGGTGATGGCTGGAAAGAACCCGAAGCCATCCCCGGCGGCGCCGGCAAGGTACTGGAGGTTGCCCTTCTTCTTACCTTTGTGGCTCTTGCTCTTCATGACTTTGCATGAAGAGGATACATGAAGAGAGTGCGGCATGCCAGGAGGGAACTTCCCGGCTGGCCCTGCTCAATCTCGAACAGCCGCCCAGCGCACGGGAAGCCAACTCCTGGGGGCGTCTGCCGTCCGAGGCAGCATCCCTTCGATCGTCCACCCAAGTCGAAGAAGCCGCCGGCCCCCGTTGTTCCACGCTGCGAGCCAGGCAATCCGCCAAGAGCTCTACGCAATGTACAGGTGGTTCGCGGCCACCTCCCGTGAAGCCTCCGAGAAGCTCCGAGCCGGAGACCAGACGGTATCGTTCCCGGTCGGGAGCTTCCCGCCTGCTCTGCCGTTCGTGGCTGAATAGCGCACCTGTTTGGCTGGGGTTTAGGGTCAACGAATTTGGCCTCTGGAAATTACCGTTCCATCTTGCCGTATGCGAAAAAGTATGCCGATGTCTTCATGATTAGCGCCACGGCCAAAGACGAGCTCATTACCTCCGTCGTTGGTTCGAATCCACCAGTCGTAGCTGGATAGAGTGACTTCGTTGAATCGGGGGCTGAGGCTGCCCCCTGAAATCTGTTGCTGAAACTGTTCCGCAATGGCTACACGCTTGATAAGATCATCTAGGTCCCTGCGAACGCGGATCAGGTTGGTGGTCTCAGAGGCCAGTTTATTAATGGCATCTAGCTGTGAGCTGATCTCGCCAAGCTTTGATTCCTGCAGTCGTCGAACGTCCTCATCTAAAGATTTATAGGTATTTTGAAGTTGGCTGTAGTCGTCCGCAAGAGTGCGAATCTTCTTGTCCAGCTCGGATGCAGTGAGAGTAAGACGGTCTACGTCGACTCCGCTTTTGGCTAATGCTTGAGAAGTTGACTCTTTGAGTTCTCTGAATGGCTTTTCCGTCTCTTCTATTTCCGCATCGATTCTATCTTGAACGAGCTTGGAAAAGCTAATCCATCCACCAATCGTGGCTACGACCAATGCCAAGCCGAAGACCCATGCGAGGTGCTTTACGTGAGAGTTGAGTTTTTCTTGTGCCCTCTCCGTAACTCTCGCTATCAAGGCATCCTCTTGGTCTTGCTCTGCGTCGCGCATAAAGACATCTCCTTTCAGAAGAGTTGGCTCGATAGAGGTGCCCAGCGGCTGGACTCCTTGAGGCCTTTGGGCTGCTCCCTGGGTGCCAGGTGTTCGTCGTCCATCCGTCCGGAAAGTTCCCCTACCGTTTTAAAACTGTCGAAATGAGCCTACTTCAGCTTCGGCTTTACAGGTCAAGCCGATGATGCCATTGGCTGGCATGTGAGGGAACGAGTTCGGCGGTTTCTCTGTCGGCGGCACAAGCTGCGCGTCAGCGGAACCAGCCGCTTCGGATACGCCGAGATGTACGGGAAGCTGGGGGTGATCGACCTTCACCAGATGCGCCTGAAACGAAGGCCCGTGCATGCATTCTCGTGAAGCCCGTCCGAGAGCCGGATGCGGGAGATCCGCAAGTCCGGTTCGATGAGCGGGGACGGGAAACGGAGCCAAGGCCGCGATTGAGGCACCGGCACGGAGGCGAAAGCCGCCGGCAACAGCGACTCCCGCGACCTACAGCCACCGCGCCCGTCCTCGACTCTACCCTGGCACGGGCCGCGCTTCCCAACTGGACCTCCAGAGAGGCCTCCCGGTCGGCGAAGTCGTGGGCATAGCGTGGCCGTCACGCCTCCAGGATAGCCGATTTCCGCGCGGTTGCCGTTGCCATCATAAAGGTAGATCAGCTCCCCGTCCTGGATGATGCGACCGAACCGGGGCCGATCTGGTGAGCGAGCTGCGGAACCTGTCGGACAGAGCAGCCCCCTCTCAAGGAGATGTTTCTCGATCCATGGCCTCTCTCAGTTTGTTCCAGCGTCTTAGAAGCTCTTCTTCTCGCCGAAGCGTAAAGGAGCGACTCCAACCTTCACCTGACATAGTCAGCTGCATGGCATCACCCACGACACTGCCTCGCAGTGGGTCGATTCTCCAGTGGCTCGGATCGGTAGGCTCCACAGCGATATGGATTCTCGTCCCTTTGTAAGTCCAATCCGGAACCCTGAAAACGTGCTGCTCCTGGTCTAGAAAGGAATAAGCTCCGAACCCCTTACCGTTCGTGTTTAAGGAGAGTCGAAGTAAGCACAGCTCGTCCTCGGAAACTCCTACCCAAACCTGAGCAACCTCGTCATATTTGAGCAATCGCCCCTTCTTCTTTGGAGGAGCTGTGGAACAGTCCGAGATGACCAGTGCCAATGCCCCAACTAGAAGCCAACGAAGCGAGAGTTCGGCCCTTTCGCGACTCAGGATGAACAACCCACGCACCTTTCTACCTTGTCGGGCCACTTTTCTCCTCCATGGCCTAGTATATGGGTCAGCTCATGTAGCAAGGTGCACCCTAGGGGGCCGCATGCAGGCTTCGAAGCACTAGGGCAAACCCTTATCGTGTTTCCGAACGGGATCGACCAGGCACAATTGACTTCACGCTCGGTGACAGCGCACCTGCCCTCCGCACGTGATTCGCATCTGATCGTTAGATTTGACTTGCTGCAAAGGCGCTTCAGGCCGCCTGCTAGGGAAGGATTATCGCAGAGGCAATTCTTAAACTCTAGAGTTCCCGTCTCGGCACAATACTCCTTGAGTTCCCTGGAGATCTCACTCTGCTGGCCAGGATTACAGCCTTTGAACTTAAGCAGACCCAAAGGATCAATGAAGTTGACAGGGTTTCCCTGGACGTAGGTGAAGTAACTAAATCTCTCGGTATCGAACCAGGAAAATCTGGCTAGCAGTTGGTCAGCCGCAGCAAAATCCAGAGGATCCGGCCGCGTATACCTGCCTGTTCCCGGCATATACCACCGGTGCACGTTGTAGTACAGCCCTTCACGTAATCCATGCGAGCGGAAGCTCGGATCATCCCACTGCCCAGGGAAACGAAGGAAAATACCCGCGATCTCCATGGTGGCCGAGGCGCCTGCTGACAATCCGGCAACCACGGTGTCTCGATCTCCACCCTCCGGCGGTGTTTCGCCTCGGGGAAAGACGAACGGTGCACCAAATGGATCGAGCCCGCCTTCCCAGAGGATCGCTCCTGCCGTGTCTGTGGCCTGGATCGGCGTGCCCAGATGATCTGTCGTCAGATAGAGCAGCGTATCCGCTCCCCCGCCCGCCTGCGGCCGCATCAGTTGCGCCACCGGCCGGCCAGCGAAGTAGAAGAGGTAGGCGGTCTCCATCACGACTTGGCTCGTCGGCGGGGCTCCCGTATCTCCTCTGCCACCACGAGTCGACTGCTTGTGGTAGCGCCGGGCCAGCAGCAGCCCTTCCGAGTTGTAAACCGGCTCGGTCTGCTCGAAATCCGAAGTATTCGCGGCAGTCAGCCGCGAGCGGTGCAGATAGCCGCGGCCGTCGTAGAGCAGCTCGGTTGAGGAGGGGCCGTTGCTGGTGGCGAGACGCGAAAGGCGGCTTTCAGCGCTGTAGTCGAGGAAGCTCGTTCGGCCCGAGCCTTCGCCGGTGACCGCTGTGGCCGTGGTCTGATGGCCTGCGGCGTCATAGCCAAACTCAAGTCGGCTGCCAGGCTCGTCCCCGGGAGCCGGCTCGATACGCGACAGCTTCGGGTTGTGGCCTCCGGCTGGATTGGCGAGATAGGAGTAGGTGAAGCTCTCGGAAGCAACGAGCTCGCTCAGGCGGTTGCCGATGCGATCATAGCTCCAGAGCTGCTGTCCCCAGGGACCGTTGCCCTGCGTGAGGAAGTACTGCGGATTCTGGTAGGCGAAGGCCATGGAGAAGCTCTGGGTCCCTACGGTGCGGGTCATGCCGAGGATGTTGCCCACCGGATCGGTGGTGTAGGTCTGGAGGAGGCGGCCGGGCACCTCGAGGCGTTCCGGGAAGTAGCGGGCATCGAAGCTGCGGGCCTCGGCCAGGCCATTGCCCAGGTTGAGCCCCGCAAGAGGACCTAAAGGTTTGTAAGCTGCTCCCGAGACGAGGGTTTGCGGGGCCGCGCTTCGCACTTGGATCTCCAGAGAGGCTTCCCGGTCGGCGAAGTCGTGGGCATAGCGTGCCGTCACGCCTCCAGGATAGCCGATTTCCGCGCGGTTGCCGTTGCCATCATAAAGGTAGGTCAGCTCCCCGTCCTGGATGATGCGGCCGAACCGGTCATAGGCATAGGCGACCTCGGCGCCGCTGCGGGTGATCCGGGTGAGGCGGCCCATTGAGAACGGGACCGCGGGATCGTCGTAGGTGTAGGTAATGTCGAGGTCGGGGTCTGGATAGATGCCGGCAGTGACCCGGTCCAGGGCGTCAACGGAACGCGTCAAGACGACGCCCCGTGCGTCGATCTCGGTCACCTGTTCTCCGTGCTCATTGTAGGCGGAAGTGGTCAGACCGGAGACGGGTGAGACCTCCTGCGTCATCAGGTCCCGGTCGCTGTAGGTGTAATTCGTCGTGTTTCCTTCCGCGTCGGTGACGGCGGTCAGGTGGTCCTGCACGTCGTAGGAATACGAAGTCACCGCCGCCGCGCTGCCGGCTCCCGTCCAAGGTTGGGTTATAGAGATCAGCCGGTCCAGCTCGTCATATTGATAGAGCTGAGTCGGCGTGGGATTCGTGGCTTTGGGATGGTTGGCGTCCCAGACCTTCTCCAGGTTGCCGTCGCAGTCGTAGGCGTATTCGGTGACTTTGCCATCAGCATGGATGACTTTGCCGATCTGGCAGCGGTTTTGGTACCGGTACTCGGTCCAGGATTCGGTCACCCAGGCGGTGCCGTCCCAGCGCTGCAGCTCTTCTTTGATCCGGTTGCCGGTCAGGTCCAGGGTGTAGAACGTGCGCTCGCCAGGAGTCGCGGCGTCCGGTTTCCTTTCGATCGAGATCAGCCTTCCGGCGTTGTCGTAGCCGTATTCGATGACGTTGCCCCGCGGCAGGGTGGTGCGCAGGAGGTCGCCGAAGGCGTTGTATTCGTGAGCGGTGACCAGGTCTTCCGCGGCGGTGGCGCCCTTCTGTGTGACGGTCAGGACACGGTTGAGGCCGTCGTAAACCGTCTCTGTGCGCACGCCGTTGGGATCGGTCACCGCGGTCTGGCGGTTGAAGGGATCGTGCTCGAAGGCGGTGGCTCCCACGAGGGGCTCGGTGCGAGTGAGCGGCAGGAGATTGCCCCGGGTGGAATCCCAGGTGAAGCTCGTCTCGTCGTCATCCCCGTAGCCGGGCGGATCGATCGAGAGCGGCTGTCCCGAGGCGTGGAACGTGGTCGCCGTCTCCAGATCGAAGAAGCTGCCGGCCTCGACGCCCTGAATCCTGCGGCTGGTGAGGTTGCCCGCGGCGTCGTAGGTGAGCAGGGTGGTTCGCCGGGATGCTCCTCCCGCCGTCGAGGGCGCCTCGATGCGGGTGGGCAGGGCCGGGAAGGCCACATCATAGGTCCAGGTGGTCGTCCGGCTGAGGGGAGTACCGGCGGCTTCCGTCTTTTCGATGATCCGGCCGTGCGCGTCGTAGCGGAACCGCGTCTCCGTGCCGCGGCCATCGAGGATGCGGGTGGGGAGCAGCGGATGGGCAGGATCGTCGTAGAAGAGTTGGGAGTTGGGCGCCAGGCCGCAGCTCGAACAGTCCCCGGAGATGGAGGTCACCCGCGGCTTGGCGCCTGCGTAGGCCACCGTGCGGGAGACGTTGTAGGCCACCACCTCACGCTCGGTCTCGCTGCGGTGGATGGTCAGCGTGGTCCGGGTGGGCTCGATGGGGTTCTCGTAGGCGAATTCGTGGCGCTCGACGCCAGTCGCGAAGTCTTGCGAGCCGCGCCAGGTCTTCACCACGCTGCCAAGGCCGTCGTACTCCCAGGCCGACTCCACTCGCTCGGGGCGCGGAGTGGCCGGGTCGCCGTCGTCGGCGCCCACCAGCAGCCGGCGGGTCATGGAGCCCGGGTTGGCGGGATCGCCGTAGACGAAGCGCTGGCCGGTACCGTCCGGCGCCTCGATGGAAACGAGGTCGTTGCCCTGCCAGGTGAGACTCCAGGTCCGCTCCCCCACTCCGCCCACACCGGTTTCGACGATGGCAGCGAGTTTCCCCGAGGCGTGGTATTGAAACCTTTCTTTCCGGCCATCTGGCATGGCCACTTCCGTGAGCCGTCCGGCTGTGTAGGTGGCCGTCTTGGCGTTGCCGTTACGGTCGGTGGTGCTCTGCCACAGGCCCGCGGAGTCGAAAGCCTGTACGGTCCCGTCGAGGTCCCGCAGGGTCCAGCCCGCAGAGGTCTTCGCCAGGCTCCGGTACTCGTCCTCCGGAGTGACCTTCTCGTAGAGGCCGTCGTTGTCGGCGTCGGTGAATTCACGGAAGCTGCCGTAGCGGGTGATCAGCCAGGCGCGGCCCCCGGTGGCCGGCACGATACGCTCGGCGTAGTCGTGCGACCAGCCCCGGCCGAGGAGGGTGTTCCAGGCGGCCTGGCCCGGGTTGCCCAGGCTGCCCGCGCCGCCAGCCAGGTAGTGGAGCCGCGCGCCCGGACCCAGGCCCGGCGGGCCGGATTTACCCCCGAAGCCCGGTCCCCCGCCCCCCGCGCCGGCACCGCCCGCGAGGCAGCACTGGTTGCCCGACTTGCCGCACCCGTCGTCCTTGCGTGGCGGCCGGGGGCAGAGCGGCAGCGCCGCCGCGACTTTGACCTGAGTGTCACCGCAGGCTTCGGCGATGGCTTCGACCCAGGGGTTGGCTCCATTGCCACAGGAGACACCTATGGACCAGGTCCCCGTGCGATCGTAAGGACGAATCCAGGCCACCGTGTACCCGGAGGGGAGGGCCCGGAGCGCCACGAGGCGCTGGATGTCGAGAGCGGTCTGCGGGAAGGAAAAGGGGACTGTCGCCGTCTGAAGGCCTCCCGAGTCCGGCGGCGACACCGACACGGAGACCGAGGGCTTGTGATCGACTTCAACCGTAGTGACCGCCTCCCCCCGGTAGGCCGCATCGCCGGACTGGCCGCACGCCACGGCCACCACTTTGATCTGGTGACTCCCCTGACTCCAACAGGAGGTGCCCTGCTCTCTCGTCCAGACCCCTGAGATCTGCGATCCCCAGGCATCGGCGAGCGACCAGCCGTCGACGGAGAGCATCAGCTTCCGTTGAGGGTCCCCAAAGAGCGTGTTCGGGAAGGAGTACGGAATGGTCAGCGTGCCGGTCCCCTCCGCGTCCGGCCCGCTGAAGGACACCCCCACGCTTGGAGTCGTGTTGACGAAGAAGGTGGTCTCGGCGACGCCCTTGTCGGGATCGGCGGCACAGTAGAAGGTGCCGTTCTCACCAGGGAAGCTTTTGCCGCACTGGCATTGGGCCGTGGCCGTATGCAGCCCGGTGCGCAGGCAGGCTGAGGTGGTGGGATAGTTGAGGCTGCAACTGGTGCCAAAGCGTTCCGCGGCAGCGAAGAAGAAGGGGAGGCCGTCGAGGGAGAAGCTGATCCGGCTCCAAAATTCACAGGCGCCGGAGCTCCTGCCGAAGACCACGAGATCGGGCGGGTTCAAGGTGGCTGTGATCGAGCAGGAGCAGGTGGCACCGAGGGGGGAGGCCACGATGAGGAGGGCCAACGCCATCCCCGCGCCCACAGCCTTCCCTCCGGATGGAGCTGGGCTCCACGGGCCTCTTCCCATGTCTCTTCTCCTCTTTTCAGAAAGCTACCAAAATGCTACCCAAGGTGTCGAGCACCCCCGATTTCCTTTCAGGCAATCTCACCCCCGCGAATACAACGCCTCGTGATGCGGCCGGCCCTTGCGCACCTCGCGGAGCCGCCCGGCGGCGGCCAGGCGGCGGAGGACGATCGAGACCAGCTTGGGCTTCACGGGGCGGCGGAGGCGGTCTCCATAGCGGTGGTTGATCTCGGCGGTGAGGTAGTTGGTGCCGAAGGCCTCGTCCGGGGGACGGGACTCGATGACTCGCTCGACCATGCGGGTCAGGGAGGGCTTGCGGCCGATGTCCATGGAGGTGGCGGCGCGGAGGGGCTCCGCGGGGGACAGGACCGGAGCGGCGAGGTCACGGGCGGCCAGCTCAGTGGCTTTGGCGGTGGAGGCCTTGAAGGCTTCCAGGGTCGAGGTCAGGGTCGCCAGCTCGGCGGCGTGCAGGGCCTGCTGCTCTCCATGGTAGGCCCCCTGCTCGGCGTGGAAGGCCTCTCGGTCCCGGTGATGGGCGATCTGCTGTTCCAGACGGGCAACGATGGCTTCCATGGACAGCGCGGCGGTCATACGCATCCCCTTTCAGGTTGTCTGTACCTGTGAGGCAGCATCCTCTACGGGAGACGGTGTTGTCAATACCCCAATAGGCGATGCCTTTTATTCGGTAGAACTGACTTATTCCGGCCTCAACACTGCGTGTACCGGAGGCTGTGTTGTGAAATGTGGCTTCAAAGGCTGGAATTCTAGACAATTCACATCTTTTTACAGCTTGATGTCTTGATGGCGGAGGGGGTTGACAGCTTTCTCCTCCGAAGCCCCAGCCATGTTCCCAATGGCACGAGGATCTACCACGGAACGGGAAGCCTTGAAGACGGTGTTCACAGCTTTCTGCGCAGCCGCGGTCTGCGGCATTCCGGTACACGCAATCTATTGGCCGGGATCAGAGCGCTGTTGCCCCGGTTTCGCAACGCTGTTAGCCGGTCTTTCAGGCGGTCCGGCGAATCCGGACGGCGCGGCGATCTCAGGGAGGAGGCGAGAAGGAGGACAGCGGGCAAAGGTGCAGGGACTGGCCTGGCCCCGGCATTGTGGAAGCTTTCTACATATTGTAGACAGGACGGGGGCGCACAAGGTGGCGCCCCCCTTTAGGTAAACGAACACGGACGCCTCAGCGCGACGCGCACGCCTCCGCTTCCATCTCCTCGAAGACGGGTTCAGCCTCCGGAGCCGGCTCGGCTTCCTTCGCTTCCGCAGGAGAGCTTTTCCCCTGCGCCGTTGTGATCAGGGCCACGCCGGCCAGGATCACGGCGGCGGAGATCAGGGTGCCGGCCGTCAGCGGCTCGCCCGCGAAGGCCCAGCCGAGGAGGACGGCGACCACCGGGTTGACGTAGGCGTAGGTCGAGACCAGCACCGGCGGGGCCACGCGCATCAGCCAGACGTAGGCGGTGAAGGCCACGATGGCGCCGAAGACGATCAGGTAGCCCACGGAGAGCGCCGACTTCAGCGAAATCTCGGACAGAACGACGCGGGCGGGCTCGCCAGTGAGGGCGGAGACGATCGCCAGCAGGGTGCCGCCGCCCAGCATCTGCATGCCGGTCGCGGCCAGGGGCGAGTCGGGGAACGGCGCGCGCTGGCCGTAGAGCGAGCCCCAGGCCCAGCTCAGGGAGGCCATCACCAGGGCGGCCGCGCCCAGCGGGTCGATACTCGTCCCCGCGGAGATCCCGCTCGGCCGCACCAGCATCACCAAGCCCATGAAGCCCAGCAGCATGCCCACGATCACGCGGGGGTTGGGGCGCTGGCGGCCGGAGCGCAGCCAGACCAGGCCCACGATCCAGATGGGCTCGGTCGAGATCAGCAGGGCCGCGAGCCCTGAGTCCACCCTCTGCTCGGCCCACACCACGGCGCCGTTGCCCACGAGCAGCAGGAAGGCGCCGGCGATGAAGGCCGAGCGCCAGTGGACGGGCTTCGGGCGCGGCGCCCCGCGCAGGCGCGCCCAGGTGTAGAGCAGGGCGCCCGCCACCAGGTACCGGGTCGCGGCCATCAGGAAGGGCGGGACCGTCTCGATCGCGAAGCGGATCGCAAGGTACGTCGAGCCCCAGATCACGTAGACGGCGCCCAGGGCGAGCGCAATTTTGAGCACGGACGCGCGCAGCGTCCCCGCGGTGCCAGCTGTGCCGGTCATGGGAACACCTCCTCCTCTTCCTCTTCTGCCAGGGCCACTCGGGGAGACTCCAGGGGCAGGCGGGCGCTCTCGCGCACCGTCTCCAGGACGATGGTCGTGCGGGTCGACTGCACGTCGCCCGTCGAGCCGATCCGTTCGCGCAGCAGCCGTCCGAGCGACTTGGCGTCCGGCATGCGCACCTTCAGCAGGAAGCAGTCCTCGCCCGCGATGTGGTGGGCTTCCAGGACCTCGGGGATCTGGGACAGCAACTCCGCCGTCTTCGCCTCGCCGTCGAAGTCCCGCGAGCGGACGAAGACGAAGGCGAGCATGCCCAGGCCCAGCGCTTCGGGGTTGATCCGGGCCTCGTAGCCCTGGATCACGCCCTTGGCCTCCAGGCGCCGGATCCGCTCGAGCACGGCGGAAGGCGCCATGTCGATCTGCCGGGCGATCTCGGCGTTGGACGTCCGGGCGTTCTGCTGAAGGATGTTCAGGATCTGACGGTCGATTTCGTCGATCATTCGGAGTTTCCTCCCAAAGACAGATGATACGCCTGAGGAGAGGAGAGTGCAAGAGGAATGTTCGGTATCTCGTCCGATTTCTCGAACGGAATTCGGCGGTGGGGAAAGACTGGCGAAGAATCGAGCGCGCACAAGGAGAAGATTGCCACCACCCTCCTGACAGCGTCGTGTCAGGAGAGAGGCAGCTACAGGGGAATCCGGCTCTCGGCTTCGGCCGCGAAGGGATCGCCGGACGAGCCCCGGCGGTGGCGGAGCAGGGCGGCGTGGGCGATCATGGCGGCGTTGTCTCCGGAGTAGAGCGAGGGGGACGAGGCGAAGCTCGACGCCGTGGCGCTCGGCCCAGGCGGGGAACTCGCGGCGCAGCAGGCGGTTGGCGGCGGCGCCTCCGGAGACGGCCAGCAGCTGGAATGGGCCGGCGCTCCTGGAGGCGCTCCAGGCGGTCGAGGACCTGGCCCACGGCGGACTGCGCGGAAGCCGGCCAGGAGGTCGAGCACGGGCTGGGGCGGCGGGTTGCCGTCCCCCAGATCGATGGGACCCAGTGTGCGCTCCAGGCGCTCGATCTCCAGCAGGGTCTGGCTCTTCAGTCCCGAGTAGGAGAAGTCAAGCCGGCGGTCACCGTCGCCAAATCGGGAGACCGGCAGCCGGTGGGCGCCGGGGGTACCCCGCTCGGCGAGCTCGTCCACTTTCGGTCCCTGGGGATAGGGGAGGCCCAGGCGCTTGCCCACCTTGTCGAAGACCTCGCCCATGGCGTCGTCGCGGGTCTCGCCGAGGGTGGAGACCTCGCCGTCCTCGACGGCGAAGAGGGAGCTGTGGCCGCCCGAGAGCACGAGGCCCACGAAGCGGTCCGGGGGCGGCGCGGGCGGCTCGGGATCGCCGGGGGGGTGCAGGAAGGGGGAGTAGAGGTGCCCTTCCAGGTGGTGGACGGCGTGGAAGGGCCGGTCTCCGGCGAAGGCGATGGCCTTGCCGATCGACAGTCCCACGAGCAGGGCGCCCACGAGTCCGGGGCCGCGGGTGGCCGCCACCACGTCGACATCCTGAATGGAGACGCCGGCCCGCTCCAGGGCTTCGCCGCTCACCGCGGGCCAGTTGGCGAGGTGCTCGCGCGAGGCGATCTCGGGCACCACGCCGCCGTAGGGCCGGTGGGCCGCGAGCTGGCTGGAGACCACCGAGGCGAGCACCCGCCCGTCGCCGTCGAGCACGGCGCAGGCGGTGTCGTCGCAGGAGGTCTCGATGCCGAGGACGAGAGGGTGAGGCATGGGGGGAGTTTACTTTGGCCGCGCCCCCGCCCGGACCCTCACCCCCCAGCCCCCTCTCCCGTCCCCTCCCTCCCCCTCACCGGGAGAGGGGGAGCAAGGCAAGAAAAGGGCCGGTTCTTCTCCCCCTCTCCCGGGGCGGGGGGAGGGAGGGGACGGGAGAGGGGGCCAGGGGGTGAGGGTCCGGCGAGCCTACCCGTTCGTGGCCCCGGCGGGCTCGGCCTGCTTGATCTTGATGGGCTCGTAGACCGGGATCTCGAAGCCCAGCGTGCCGTGGCAGTACTCCTTCCACTCGTCGGTCACGTTGTCGAAGATGATGTTCTGGTCCTTGAAGATGCCGTCGGTGACGACGTAGTTCTCCTGGAGATAGAGGATGGAGTCGTCGTTGAGCTCGCGGTCCACCTCGACCTCCTTGCCGTCGACCTCTTTCTTCTCCTTGCGCACGTTGGCGGCGTTCTCGCTCCAGCCCGGATACTCCCGGAACTGCTTCGCCAGGTATGCCTTGCAGTACTTGCCCATCTCAGCCATGGGATTGATCCTCCTGAGACGTAGCGTGTAAGCGTATCAGCTCGATCGTGCACGACCGCGGAGACACGCGGACTCCACTCTAGAAGTGCCAGGAAACCCCCGGGCGTGACACCGCTGATAAACTAGGCGCCCATCCAGGGTCCCGGACTGCACCATATCCCTGAACCTGTCGATCGACAAAGGACGCCATGCCCCTGCGCTTCGGCATCAACGGCTTCGGCCGCGTCGGCCGCGCCCTGCTGCGGATCGTCCACGGCCGGGAGGAGCTTCGAGCTCGCCGCCGTCAACGACGTCGTGCCGGCCCGCGTGCTGGCGCGGCTCCTCGCCCGCGACACGGTCCACGGCCCGTTCGGGGGCCGGGTGGAAGCGGAGGACGAGAGTCCTGTGGATCGACGGCCGGCGCATGCCGGTGTTCGCGGAGGCCGATCCGGCCCGGGTGGACTGGACGGGCGCGGGGGTGGAGGTGGTGGTCGAGGCCACCGGCCGGTTTCTCGGGCGCCGGCAGGCGGCGGCCCACCTGGGCGGCACGGTGCGGCGGGTGGTGATCTCGGCCAACGCCGATCCTGCGGATCCGGCGGACGTGGCCCTCTGTCTGGGGGTCAATTGCCTGGGGTCAACGGTCCGGATCTCGAAAGACGGCCTTCGATCCGGAGCGCCAGCCGTGGTGAGCAACGCCTCCTGCACCACCAACGCCCTGGCCCTGGTGGCAAAGGTGTTGCACGACCGCTTCGGGGTCCGCCGGGCCCTGATGAGCACGGTCCACAGCTATACCGAGAACCAGCGATTGCTCGACCTGCCGCACTCCGACCCACGCCGCTCGCGGGCGGCGGGGCTCAACATCGTCCCCACCTCGACGACGGCGCCGGAGGCGCTCGGGCTGCTGATCCCGGAGCTGGCGGGCCGGGTCGAGGGCTTCGCCGTGCGGGTGCCCACACCCATGGTGGCGATGCTGGACCTGGTGGCGGAGCTGGAGCGGGAGGCCACGGCCGAGACGGTGCGCCAGGCGTTCCGCGATGCCGCGGCGGGTGCGATGTCGGGCTTCCTCGGAGTCACGGAGGAGGAGCTGGTCTCCTCGGACTTCATCAACGATCCGCGCTCGGCCGTGGTGGACCTGCCGCTCGTCCAGATCGTGGAGGGCGGCCTGGCGCGGGTCATCGCGTGGTATGACAACGAGTGGGGATACGCCCACCGGCTGGCGGACCTCTTGGGTCTGCTGGCCAGGCGGGACGGCTGAGAGGAGGGAGACAATGGCGAATCTGCTGACCCTGGACGATCTCGACCTCGCGAGCCTCTCCGGCAAGCGGGTCTTCGTGCGTGTGGACTTCAACGTCCCGATGTCCGGCGACCACAAGGTGCTGGACGCGACCCGCATCGAGGAGGCGATCCCCACGATCCAGGAGCTCTCCGGGGCCGGTTGCGTCGTGATCCTCGCCTCGCATCTCGGGCGGCCCAAGGGCCAACCCGACCCGCGCTACACCCTGCTGCCGGTGACCTACGAGCTGTCGAGAGGCTCCTGGGCGGTGCGGTCCGCTTCGCCCACGACTGCGTCGGTCCGCAGGCCGAATCGGTGATCCGCGAGATGGAGCCCGGGAGAGGTGGTGCTGCTCGAAAACCTCCGCTTCCACGCCGGGGAGGAGACGAACGAGCCGGCCTTCGCCGGGAAGCTCGCCGCTCTGGCCGAGGCCTACGTGGACGACGCCTTCGGCAGCGCCCACCGCGCCCATGCCTCGGTGGTGGGGGTGGCCGAGCGGCTGGAGCGCAAGGCGGCGGGCCGGCTGCTGGCCCGCGAGGTGGAGGCCCTGGGCCGGCTGCTGGGCGAGCCGGAGCGGCCGTTCGCGGCTCTCCTGGGCGGCGCCAAGATCGAGGGGAAGATCGACACGCTGGAGAACCTCCTGCCCCGGCTCGACCTGCTGCTCCTCGGCGGCGGCATGGCGAACACCTTCCTGGCGGCCCAGGGGCACAACCTCGGCGCGTCGCTCTACGAGCCGGACCGGGTGGACCTGGCGCGGGAGATCCTGGAGCGCGCCAAAGCCAAGGGCACGGAGGTGCTCCTGCCGACGCGACCTGGTGGTGACGGATGACCTGGACGCCCCGGGGCGGGTCGAGACCGTGCCGGCGGACCGGATCCCCGCGGGGACCAAGGCGGTGGACGTCGGGCCCGCAGACGCGCAAGGCGTTCGCGGAGGCCATCGGCCGCGCCCGCACGCTGTTCTGGAACGGTCCCCTGGGCGTCTTCGAGAAGCCGCCCTTCGACGCCGGCACCCGCGAGGTGGCGCAGGCCCTGGCCGGGTGCCCGGGCTTCTCGGTGATCGGCGGCGGCGAGACCGTGGCGGCCGTCAATCAGGCCGGCGTGGCGGACAAGCTCGGCCACGTCTCCACGGGCGGCGGCGCCTCGCTGGAGTTCCTGGCCGGCAAGACGCTGCCCGGCGTGGCCGTGCTCAGGAAAAATGGAGAAGGGCAAGTGAGGCCCGACCGGCGCCGGCCCTCGTGGCCGCCAACTGGAAGATGAACCTGCTCAAGGGCGGACGCGGCGGAGCTCTGCCGCGACCTGAAGCGCGGGCTCGCGGCCCCGCCCGAGGTGGACGTGCGGGTGGTGATCTTCCCCTCCTTCCCCCTGATCCCTGTCGCGACGCGGGAGCTGGTGGACAGCGAGGTCGAGGTGGGCGGCCAGGACCTCTCGCCCGAGGAGAAAGGGGCCTTCACGGGCGACGTCTCGGGGCCGCAGCTCACGGATGCCGGTTGCACCTGGGCGCTCTGCGGCCACAGCGAGCGGCGGCAGTACCACGGCGAGACGGACGAACTGGTGGCCCGCAAGGTGAAGGCCGCCCTGCGCCACCGCCTGACGCCCATGATCTGCCTGGGCGAGACGCGGGACGAGCGCCGGGCGGGCCAGACCTTCGAGGTGCTCGAACGCCAGCTCCGGGCGGTGGTGGCGGGGGCGGAGGATCTCGAGGACTGGCCCTTCGCTCTGGCCTACGAGCCGGTCTGGGCCATCGGCACGGGCGAGACGGCGACGCCGGAGATCGCCCAGGAGGCCCACCGGTTCCTGCGCCTGACTTTGGGAGAGATTCTGGAGGGGGGAGCGGACTCCATACCCATCCTCTATGGCGGCTCGGCCACGCCGGACAACGCCCCCGGGCTGATCGCCCAGCCGGACATCGACGGCTTCCTCGTGGGCGGCGCAAGTCTTGACCCACAGAAATTCCTTGCTATTATTCGTGGTTCCGGCTGACGGGCGCACCGCTAGAGGAAGGCCCGGGTCGACTTGCGCCCGTTGGGAGGCTCTGTACCGTGATCTACCTGTTGTACGTCATTCATGTCCTGGTTTGCCTGTTCCTGATCCTCGTCGTCCTGCTCCAGCAGGGCAAGGGCGCGGATCTTTCGGTCTTCGGCGGTGGCAGCACCCAGACCGCCTTCGGCGCCCGGAGCGCCACGACGCTGCTGCACAAGCTGACGGTGGCCTCGTTCATCATCTTCATCCTGACCACCGTGTCGATCGCCCTCATGAAGAGCGGTCCGGGCGGTACGGTGATGGCGGGCGCGAACAAGGGCAAGGCGGCGCCGACGGCGCCGGCCAAGCCGGGTCCGACTCCGGCGCCCGCGCCGGGCAAGGCTCCGCAGCAGCCGTAGGCGGCTGGCGGGGAGCCCGGGAATATCATCCCCGGGGCTCGCCGTTCGTAGACGTTCGTAGAGCAGTCGTTCTTTGAGCCCAAGTGGCGGAATTGGTAGACGCGCACGTTTGAGGGGCGTGTGGGGCAACCCGTACCGGTTCGAGTCCGGTCTTGGGCACCATCCTTTTCGTAGATTTTCTTCCTGGTTCATCCCTGCTGAGAGACACCTCCCGGTCCCCCCGGGAAGGGGTCGCGCCAGCGCTTGATTTTTCTCTGCGCTGGTGAGACGATGCCCGCAAATATCTGTCTGACGAGAAAGGTCTGCGCGCGCCGTATGGCGAGTCGAGGTTCGACCTGCAGCAACGAGGTTCTGTCGCGCTTTTATGACGTCGGGGGCCCTCCGGGCGACCGGAACCCGTGTATCAGAAAGGAGTTGCGGGAGATGTCTCAGCAGGGAACGGTCAAGTGGTTCAACAACGCCAAGGGCTATGGCTTCATCCAACTCGAGACCGGGGGAGAGGACGTTTTCGTCCACCACACGGCCATCGTCTCCGAGGGATTCAGGACGCTGAATCAGGGGGAAAAGGTGAGCTTCGAGATCGTGCAGGGGCCGAAGGGGCTGCAGGCCCGCAACGTCCTGCGCGGTTGACGTTCCTCTGCCGGCGGCAGATCAGCTTGGGCGGTAGACAGCCGGATCAGGCCGGATACACTAGAGCTATGACCGAACCGACCGAAGTCAGCTTCAAGCCGGAGGCGCCGGCCCAGCCCGCGACTCCGGACAAGTCGCCCGGCAAGCCCGCTCCCGTGGCTGCTCCCGCGGCCCCCGCCCGTCCTCTGCCGTCGATCGAGGAGATCGGCGAATGGATCCACGGCGCCGATCTGCCCACGCTGGGTGCCCTCTTCGAGGGTCTGCCCGTGGCGAAGTTCGACATCCTGGTGATGCAGGTGCGCAAGGAGGAGCTGGTCCCCCAGCACTGGCAGGTGCTCTCGGACCACACGCCGCCGGACGACCTCACCTTCGAGCGTCTGCCCGAGGTGGGACGCCTGCGGGTGCGCTACAAGAACCAGGAGCTCTCGCGCCGCCGGCTCGCCAGCCTGCTCTGGGGCTGGCGCGAGCTGGGAGGCCTGCGGCCGGCGATGTGGTCGGTTCCCGACCTGCTCGCGGCCATGCGCAGGATCATCGAGAAGAAACGCCCGGTGGACTGGGTGGACTTCCTGACGGCCCAGCGGGACATCTGGGCCGACCTCAGCCTGCCTCACGGGAAGGAGCAGCTCGAGGTGCTCTGGGCCTCTCTGGCTCAGATGAGGAAGAGCACCAAGAAGTAGTCCCTCACCCCTGCCCCTCTCCCGGCCCTCCGCCCACCCGGCCGGGGAGAGGGGAAAAAGCAAGGAGTAGGGTGCGCTGTGCGCACCTTCAACGATGGGTGCGCACCGCGCACCCTACAGGCAACACCGCTTGCATGCGTTCCCTTTTCCCTGGCGAGTGGGAGGAGGGATGGGAGAAGGGACAGGAATGAGGGACCTTCGGGTGGGGATACTCAGTCCCTGAACACGTCCTGGAGCTGCTCAGCCGTCAACACCCGCTCACTCCACTCCAGGAGACGATCCGCGTCCGTGGAGCTCACCCGCTCTTCGATCTCGGGTGCCAGGGGACCGAACTTCAAGCGGAGCTGTTGAAGCAATACCCGGGCTTCCCCCTTCTGGAGCCCCTCCTGGAGCCCTTCCTCCCGAGTCTCGCGAGTCCAACGGTCGATGCTGTCTAGCAACATGGTTGCTCCTTTATTCAGAGCCGGCACATCGGAGCCCTCCGGAGGCCGTCCGAGCCGCGGCAGGATCACTTTCGTCAACCAGGTCCCGAACGCCCGCCGCAACGAGTCCTCGCCCGGCGGAATCGTCTCCTGCAAGCGAAGGAAGCTCTCACCAACCTCCCCCCAGTCGCGGCTTTTCTCGATCCGGAACAGCTCCGCCACCGGGTTGGCCAGCGCCGCCAGCTCTTCGCGCGGATACTTCGACTCGTCCACCAGCAGATACCGCAACTGCGGACGGTAGATCTCCGCCGAGGGGTCCAGGTCGCCGATCATGGCACCGAGAGGGCCGGGAGAGGAGGGCCGGGGAGGTAAGGGCTTACTGCACCGCCTCCGCCTTCTCGATCACCACCGCCTCGGCCGGCACGGCCTCGGAGATGGGTCCCGGGGCCGTCTTGACCTTGGCGATCTTGTCCACCACGTCCATGCCCTCGGTCACCTTGCCGAACACGGTGTAGCCCCAACCCTGGGGGTTCTTGCCGGTGTGGTTCAGGAAGGTGTTGTCCTTCAGGTTGATGAAGAACTGGGCCGTGGCGCTGTGGGGATCGCCGGTCCGGGCCATGGCGATGGTACCCCGGTCGTTGCCGGCGCCGTTGTCGGCCTCGTTCTGGATCGGGGCCCGCGTCGGCTTCTGCCGCTGCTGGCCGTCGAAGCCGCCGCCCTGGATCATGAAGCCCGGGATGACGCGGTGGAACAAGGTGCCGTCGAAGAAGCCGGCCTTGACGTACTCGACGAAGCTCTCGACGGTCTTGGGCGCCTTGTCGGCGTACAGCTCGAGCACGATGCGGCCGTGATTCGTGTCCAGGGCGACGGTGGGGTTCGGCATGGGGGTCTCCTCTCTCTCGGTGCTCACTTCTTCTTGGCGGCGGGCGCGCTGGCGCCGGCGACGGATGCCTTGCGGATCACGACGGGCTCGACGGGCACGTTCTCGTGGAATCCTTTGGTCGTCGTGGGTACCGCCACGATCGCGTCGGCCACCTCCATCCCTTCAACAACCTTGCCGAACACGGTGTAGCCCCAGCCGTCGGCGGCTTTGCCGGCGTCCAGGCCCGCTCCATTGTTGCTCACGTTGATGAAGAACTGGGCCGAGGCGCTGTGCGGGTCCGCGGTGCGGGCCATGGCGAGGGTCCCGCGCTCATTGGAGAGGCCGTTCTTCGCCTCGTTCTGGACGGAGGCGCGGGTGGCCTTCTCCTTCATGTCGGGGGTGAAGCCGCCGCCCTGGACCATGAAGCCGGGGATGACCCGGTGGAAGATGACGCCGTTGTAAAAGCCGGCCTTGACGTAGTCGAGGAAGTTCTTGACCGTCTTGGGGGCCTTGGCGGGATAGAGCTCGATCACGATCTTGCCCTTGGTGGTATCCAGCAGGACGCGGGGGTTCGCCGCGGGCGGGGTCTGGGCCTTGGGAGCTGCCGCCTGAGCCTTGGGTGCCGGGCTCGGGGTCTTCGAGGCCTGCGGCGAGGCCGGGGCAGCGAATGCCAGAAGGCAGACGAGAGACGCTAGAATGCCGGTCATTGAAGAATTTCTCCTTTGGCAATGAATACGAGGCGGGATGGTAGCACGCGTCAGCAGCCGGAAGCCCCGCCCGTTGGCGTGGTGCTCGCCGGAGGCGCGTCCCGCCGGATGGGATGGGACAAGGCGCTTTCGGGCCTGCCAGCCCTGGCGGCGGAGCGGCTGGCGGCCGTCTGCGCCGAGGTGGCCGTGGCGGACCGGGGGCGAGGTCTCCTGCCCGGCTTCCCCTCGCTGCAGGATGCCCCCGGAGGGGGACCGGTAGCCGCCATCCTGGGAGCCGCGGCGGCGTACCCCGGCCGGCCGCTCCTGGTGCTGGCGTGCGATCTGCCCCGGGTGCCGGTGGAGCTGCTCGCGGAGCTGGCTTCTTCAGACGCCTGCGACTGGGCGGTGCCGCGCTGGGGCCGGGGCCTGGAACCGCTCTGTGCCCTCTACAGTCCCGCGGCTGTCGCCCTCCTGGCGGAGACGGGCCTGCGGGCACCGCACCGGCTGGCGGCGGAGGATCTCGCGATCCGCTATCTGGAAGGGGAGGATCTGGCCCGTTTCGGTCCGCCGGAGGAGGTCTTCCTGAACCTCAACACCCCGGAGGATCTGGAACGCTATACATCCAACGCGTCCGGTACCCCGCCATGAGCGCCGCAGGGACAGATGTCGCGCAGGAAGTCGAAGCGGTAGATGCCGGAGCCGTGGCCGTCCGACCAGGCGATCGAGATGGCGTAGTTGCCCACGGGCTTGATGGACTCGGCCGTCACGGGGGCCGGGGGCGGCTGGAAGCGGATCTTCATGCCGGAGTGCCCCTGGCAGCCGGCGCAGGGGCACCAGCCTCGCAGGTAGTCGTAGCCGTATTCGGCGGTGTGGCCGTCGCTCCAGGTCAAGCGCATCCGCCGCTCTTCAGGCAGCCTCCGGACTTCGGTAAGGACGGGATTCATGGCGCGAATCGTAGCACTTCGTGTGATACAACCAAGGCAAGGCCCCCTGGTTTTCCGGCCGGCGGGTAGCCGCCAAGGAGGGTTTCATGCGCCGCGCACTGTTCGTCCTGTTGCTCCTTTTCCCGGCCGCCGTCTTCGCCCAGCCCGGCCGGTTCGAGCTCACGCCATTCGCGGGCTACCGCCTGGCCGGCGATTTCGACGCCGACAGCGGAGACCCCTTCGACCCCGAGCTCAACATCGAGG
This sequence comes from uncultured Acidobacteriota bacterium, assembly GCA_963832495.1. Taxonomy (GTDB): domain Bacteria; phylum Acidobacteriota; class Thermoanaerobaculia; order Multivoradales; family UBA5704; genus DATARR01. The sequence continues at coordinate 2,006,087 of CAWHUF010000011.1, forward strand.
TCGACGAGAGCGCCGTCTTCGGCGTGCTGTTCGGCATCCCGCTGACACCCTACTGGCAGATCGAGATCCTGGCCAACCGCCAGCAGACCACCTTCAGCACCGACCTCGGCTTCCTGGAGCCCCAGGACGAGTTGGGAGACGTGGACCTCACCACGGTTCACGGCGGCCTCCTCTTCCAATGGGGAGCAGGGCAGATCAATCCTTTCGTGGTGTTCTCGGTGGGGTTCACACGGATTGATCCCAAGTTCGATGACCTGGACTCCGAGGACCGGTTCTCGACCAGCTTCGGTGGCGGCGCCAAGATCTTCTTCAGCCAGAACGTGGGATTGAGGCTGGAGGCCCGCGGCTTCTGGACCGACCTCGGCACGGACTTCAACGACCACGATCATGACCATGATCATGACGACTACGACTCGGGCGGGCTGTTCCAGGGTGAGGGGAGCGTGGGGTTGATTATTGCGTTCTGACGTAGGGGTCCGTCGCTCCTGTCAGAGATGGCTTTGGAAGCGGGCGAAACCTTGATGCTTGTCGGAATGACCTTCAAGTCGGTATCATAGTGTCTCTCGAGAGGTATCCCAGCATGCCGGCTATCGCCAAAGACCGTCAGATCAGCGTTCGCGTTCCGAGTGAGACCGATGCCTGGCTGGCCCGACGCGCAGGAAGCAGCCAGAACAAGGCTGAGTTCATTCGCCAGCTCATCGAAAGAGAAAGGCAGCGGGAGCGGGAAGAGAAGTTGCTCGACATGTTCAACGAAGCTGCGGCTCATCTCGGCAAAGACGACTTCGAGGAGCGGGAGTCCTTGCTCGGTGGTTTTGCCCCCAGTCGGATCGATTGAGAGGGAGGGGTAGAGGGGACTATGGAGCGTCCGAAGCCGCTGCGTGGAGAGATCTGGATGTTCGATTTGAACCCGAAGAAAGGCCGTGAGCAGAAGGGTGTGCGGCCTTGTCTGGTCGTGTCGACCGATGCGCTCAATCGATCTGACTTCGGCACCGTAATCATCTGTCCGGTCACCACCACGGAACGCCCTCAATTCAGGTGGCGCGTGCCAGTTGCAATCGTCGACCTGCGCCTGGCAGATACCAGTTGGGAACCGAGGCCGCACTGGGTGGAAACCGATCAGATCGTCACCGTGGATACGCAGCACCGGGCCTTGCGGCACCTCGCGACCGTAATCAATGAGGACCGGCTCCGATCCGTTGACGACTCCCTTCGGATGATGCTCAATCTGTAGCGCGAGTTCTAGGTCGGCTTGGCAACGCGATTCCGGCCGGCCCTCTTGGCCTCGTAGAGAGCGCGGTCGGCCGCGGCGATCAGGTCCCGTGAGGTGAGGCTCCCTTCCCCGCCAAGCGTGGCGAGGCCGATCGAGACCGTGGCCCGGATCGGCGGGCCGTCCTCCACCGGCACCTGCGTCTCCTGGACCCGGCAGCGGACCTTCTCGGCCACGGCGGCGGCGCCCTGGAGATCCGTTTCCGGCAGCACCAGCAGGAACTCTTCCCCGCCATAGCGGCCGACCGCGTCCGTGCCACGCAGCTCGCCGGAGATGACCTGGGCCGTCCGCCGCAGCAGGGCATCGCCCGCGAGGTGGCCGTGGCGGTCGTTGACCGCCTTGAAGTGGTCGAGGTCAGCGATGGCGACCGCCAGAGGGCGGCCATAGCGCAGGGCTCGTTCGACTTCGTGGCCAAGCTGCTCCAGGATCGCCTCGCGGCGGAGCAGCCCGGTCAGGCCCTCGTAGGTGGCGGACTCGAAAAGCCGGGCGTTCTCGAGCACGATGGCGACGTGATGGGCGAGCAGGCTCAGCAGGTCCAGCTCCTCGGCTGGCCAGGACGTTGGCCAGGACCGGCTCCCCTCCTTCTGCCCCACGATCAGCACGCCGGTGAGCCGCTCCTGGTGGAGGAGAGGGACGAGCAGGCCGTCCGGCGCGAGCCCGGGAGAGGCCACAGGGCGTCCGGCCCGCCGGAGGTCCTCGATCGCGGGATCGTCCAGCGCCAGCAGGAAGGCTGGGTCGATTCCGCCAGGAGTGGCGCCCAGGACGCGGAGCAGGCCCGTCTCCGGTTCAGCGATGAGCAACGCGGCCGAGCGGACCAGGAAGATCGAGGTCAGCCTCTCGACCAGGTGGCTGCCCATCCGCGGCAGCTTGCCCAGGGCCGGCAGCTCTCCCGCCAGATCGGCCAGCCGCCTGCGGAGGGCCTGGCGCTCCGGGAAGATCCGGCGGTCGATCCCCTGGTGGAGAGCGTGGCGCAGGGGAGCGAACAGCAGGCCGAGCAGCAGTGTGGCGACCGCGATGGACCCTACCGATCCCTGCCCTTTCAGGAAGTGGGAGAAGAGGGCGCTCCCTGCTCCCAGGGCGGCGTAGAACACCAGCATCAGGGTCCCCGTCAGGGTCGTGTAGAGAAGGCTCCGGCGCACCACCAACTCGATGTCGAACAGGTGATGGCGGAAGACGGCCACGAAGAAAGCCACGGGGTAGCCGAGCAGGATCAGGGTCTCGGCCGGGACGGTCCACGCAGGCAGGGTGAAGCCCGCCCGCTCCAGGGCCGAGCTACCGAAGATGAAGATCATCCAGGGGATCGTCGCCGCCAGCACGAGCCCGGCCTGATGCCGGCCCTGGGGCTCGGGATGCCGTAGGGCCTGGGCCGTGAGGAGCAGGGTGACGGCCAGGGCCCAGAGGGGCAGGACGGCCTGTTCCAGCAACCGGTCCAGGCCGTCCGGGCTCCAAGGGAAGGCCCGGCGGCCGAGAACCTCGTGGAGGAGGTATGTGGCGCAGCCCGCGATCCCCAGGCCCAGGCCGGCGGCGTAGTAGAGCGCCGCGATCCAGGGCCGGGAACGCAGCCAGTCCGCCTGTTCAGGGATCAGGGAGGCCAGATGGAGGTGGACCCCGATCTGCCATCCCGTCAGCAGATAGTAGGCCGAGATCGAGGCGGCACGGAGAACGGGGTGGCCTTGCGGATGGAACGGGAGCGCGATCTCCAGGGCCGCCAAGGCGGCGAACCCGAAGAGCAGCCACAACCGCAGGCCGCCATTCTTTTGTGCCAGCGCGAGGAGGGCCACGGCCACGAAGCCCAGGGCCGTCAGCCCGTTCAAGGCGAAGACGAGCCCGTCCTCTCTCCCCTGGAAGGAAAGGAGGATCAGGACGGCCAGCAGAAGCACCCCGGCGAGCGAGGCGCGGGCGAGTCGGTCGGCGCGCAAAGAGATGCTCTCGCGAAGAATTGTTGAGAGATATTACCGTAACCGGTGCCATGCATGGGCGCGCTTTCTGCCGTCCGGGAACATGCCGTCGTCCCGCCTGGGATTGAAATCCCGGGCTGCGGTAGGATCGGTCCCCGAGGAACGAACGAACATGCCCCGCCATCCCAACTACTCGCCTTCCGTCCAGCACATCGCCGGCTCCGTGTACTCGGCGCTGGCCCACCGGCTCGCCTCCCACAAGGGCGAGGTCTATCCCCTCCACGTGGGCGACACCTGGATGGAGCCTGCCGAGGGAGCCCGCATGGAGGACCTGCGGGTGGCGGAGTACCCGGGCATGCACCGCTACGCGCAGCCCCAGGGCATGCCGGCCCTGATCGACGCCATCGTCGAGCGGGTCCGCGAGCGCACGGGTGTGCCCACGGAGCGGGAGAATGTCCTGGTGGCGACCGGGGCCACGGGCGGGCTGGGAGCCGTGGCCGGGGCGATCCTGGCGCCCGGCGACGAGGTGCTTCAGATCGCGCCCCACTGGCCGCTGATCACGGGCATCGTCCAGTCCTTCGGCGGCGTCCCCATCGACGTGCCCTTCTTCGGCGCCGTGGACTCGCCGGAAACCGCCGTGGAAGCCGTGCGCGCGCGGAAGACCGGCCGTACGGTGGCCCTCTACTTCAACACCCCGAACAACCCCGCCGGAAAGCTGATCCCGCGCCCGTGGATCGAGGCGCTGGTCGAGTGGGCGGCCCGAGAGGACCTCTGGATCCTGGCCGACGAGGTCTACGAGGACTACGTCTTCGAGGGCGAGCACACGTACACCCGGCCGCTGGCGCCCGAGCGCACCTTCGCCGTCCACTCCTTCTCCAAGGCCTACGGCATGGCGGGCAACCGGTGCGGCTACATCGTCGGGCCCGCCGAGGCGGTCACCCAACTCCGCAAGATCGGTATGCACAGCTTCTACAGCACACCCACGGCCGCGCAGATCGCGGCCTTGCGGGTGATGAACGGGCCAGGGGATGCGTGGATCGCGCGGGCACAGGAGCAATACAAAGAGACGGGGCGGCGGGTGGCGGAGCGGCTGGGCCTGGAAGCCCCGCTGGGGAGCACGTTCCTCTTCTTCGATGTCGCCGAGCACCTGGACGAGACCGGCCTCGCGGGGTTCCTGGAACGCTGCGTGGACCGTGGCCTCTTCCTAGCGCCGGGGCCGAGCTTCGGTCCCTATCCCACCCATGTCCGTCTCTGCTTCACCGCCGCTCCGCCGGATGCCATCGAGCGCGGCGTGGAGGCGCTGGCACCGCTGATCGGAAGGTAGGTCCCCGCTTCTCCTGGAAAAGATTCGGATCCGGGTGCACGACCGCGCGGAGCTGGCGCGGTATTGCCAGAATATTGCCAGTAGGGTGCATTGACAATGACGGTGTTGTAAGGGTATTCTAAGGTCAATGCGGTCCAAGGCCGCAGGAGGGATAGCTCGTAAGGGCTAGCGTAAAGGGCCTCCTCCGGGAGGCTTCTTTATTTCATACCAGCCAGACCTTGCCGTGCCCCGCAATCTGGCCGTCGGTACGGTGCCGGTGCAACCGTTCTCTTGCCGCATTCAGCAGGCGTCCACTGAAATCTTCAGGCAGGGTCTCTTCTCTGCGCTCCGCGACCATTTCCCGTTTGAGTGGGTACACCAGCAAGTCCGCGAGTTGGAGTCCGGCGATGTCATCGCGCTTCGTCTTGAACTTGATCTTGTTGCTGGTCAGTGTTTTCTGGAACCTGTCAGAAGAGTGAAACCACGTTCCCTGGGCAAGCGTGGCTTCAAAGGCTTCACTCAAGAGACGATCCTCCGTCTTGCCGCGAGCTTCTGCCATCACGTCTCCCGTTGCGCCTACTTGCTCCAGCCACCGTGAGTAGCGTTCGAGCAGAGCCGCCAAGCAGTAGTGATAAGGGTGGAAGAGCTGGCGGTATGTCTTAGTCTGGTGGGAGTTTTTGTCCAGGACGACACAGGTCATCCGGAATTTGGCCTGAACGACCGTATCGAGAAGCATGGACTCGAAAATCCTGTTGCGATCTGGATTGCAGAGCCTTCCGAAGACGCCACGCCGCTCCACGATGTCTTTCCTGTGCAGGCAAATCGGCTCGTCGTCCGGATGCCGTTCAAAGACAGCGCCCTTGAGAGCGTTCAACTGATCACAAAATTCAAGATAGTAGGTGCTCTGCTCGAACCAGACTCCGAGCAGGCCGAGATAACGATGGCGGTCACCATCCCGATTGCTGAACGCGTGGTCTCCGGACTCATCGATGTAGAGCCGGTATCTCATTTCCTGTGTCATTCGCTAGGTCGCCCGCCTCGGGAGGCGAAGGAGGAGCAGGAGGACAGCCAAGGCTGAGATCGCGAAGGCCAGGCAGCCCGTCACGAACCCCGGCGGTACGAAGCGGAGCTCGATCCGCGACGCCCCTTCAGGGATCCGAATCCCCAGGAAGGCGCCGTTGACCGTCAGCGTCGCGAGGCGCCGGTCGCCGGCTCGGGCCGACCAGCCCCGCGACCACGTCAAGGAGCTCGCCAGGAGCTTCTCGCCGCCGGCCGGCACCTCCAGCACGACCCTTCCGGGAACCGAGGAGACGACGCGCGGCGGCGGCATCCGTCCGGCCGCGGGCTGCCAGGGACCAGCCTCATCCGCGAAGAGGGCCACCCGGCGGGGATTGTCGAGGCGCGTGATCCAGCCTTCCACGTCCCCGCGTCCGATCCGGTCCACGGCCTCGGGGAAGAACCAGCGGGGCAACGGATCCGGATTGCGGTAGACCGAATAGGGAGCGAAACGGCCGCCGTCGATGCGCGTGAGCGTCCGGCCGGGTTGCACGGCAGGGCTGCCCAGCACGGCCCGGACTCCCAGGAAGTCGAGCATCGGATGGTCGAGGTTCTTCACCGGCGCGAAGTACTCGTTCATCTTGGGGTGGAAGCCCAGGGCGGCGCCCAGCACCTCGAGCTGGCGAGCCGGGGCCAGCGGGTTGTGCGGCCGGAAATCGGCGGCTCCATAGGCCGGGAGCAGGTTCGGATAGAGGAGGAAATCCCCCCCCACGGCCCGCCCCGCGGAAGGGTCTCCGGCCTCCCGGACCAGCAGATCCATGATTTCCGTCTTCGGATAGAAGTGCGACGGGTGCCCCTCCGGAAGATGGCTGCGGGACCAGGGCACGAGGTCAGTCAACAGAACCGCCCCGAGAGCCACGACGCCCCAGCGCGGGAAGCGGAATCCCAGCCCCAGGGCCGCGGCCAGGCCGATCCAAAGGCCGATCGTCCAGGGATCAGCCGCCGTCCAGAGGCTCAGCAGCGCGGCCAGGGCGACACCGCCCCAGGCGAGCGCCCGTCTCCTCCTGGCAAGCAGGAGATCCGTGCCGAAGGCGCCGACGAGGCAGAGCGCCAGCGATCCCGGGATCAGGCAGCGTGCATAGGCCGGGACCTTGAGGGGCGGAATGAGCTCGAGCAGGTTGGAGAGCGGCAGGAGCCGCGAGGCCAGCAGCAGGCTCGCGATGGCGAATCCGAGAAAGGGCCAGGCCCGGCGGTCGCGCGCGGCGGCCAGCAGGGCGGCCAGGGCACCCGCGAGCGCCACCAGGCCGGTGTAGCCCGCCTCCGAGTCCGCCCAGTGGAACGGACCCGTGAAAGGGTCCCGGTAGGGCCGGCCATAGGCGTGAGGGCTCAGGGGAGACAGGGTGAACTTGCCATACCCCGGTACGAACCACGTGATCGGCTCGCGGATCGACACATAACCGGCTGGGAGGTTGTACGCCAGCGTGTCCCGGGCGCGCTGCGAATCGGGGACGGTGGCCAGGAACGGCAGGATCTGCGGGGCCGCGAGCCCGAAGCCCAGCACCGCTGCCAGGGCCGCCGCGCCGAAGGTCCGCCGGAACGCGGTCCTCTTCTTGCGCAGACTGAGGCCGCAGACGGCCGCGAACAGTCCGCCAAAGGCCGCGGTCTCGGGATGGCCCGAGAGCAGGAGGATAGCGGTGATGACCGCCGTGGTCGCGATGATCCTGCGGTCCGGACGCCGGAAGAGGCGGATCGTCCCCGCCGCCAGCCAGGGCACCCAGGCGGCCGTGGCCGTCACCGGGAAGACAGCCCAGGAGAAGAGCGCTCCCCCCAGAGAGAAGCCGGCCGCCGCCAGCAGCGAGGAGGCGCGGCTGCGCCCGGCCAGGCGGGCAAGGAGCCAGGTGCCCTGGAACGCCACCAGCATCTTGAGCGCCAGGGTGCCCAGCAGGTGGTGCTGGATGGGGAGGGGCCGAGCCGCCATCTGCAGAGGGGACAGAACGCCGGCCTGGGGGTTCGCCCAGGGCGAGCTGCCCCCCTCCAAGGCGTCGGACCAGAACGGCAGCCGGCCGTCCGACAGCGCGTGCCGCACCTCCAACTCCCAGGGCAGGAGCTGATAGACCGTGTCGTTCAGGAGGTCGTGCGAGCCGGAACGCTCGATGACGGGCGCTCCAGGCACGCCCCGGCCCAGGATGTCGCAGGCCACCAGAAGGGGGTTGCCGCTGAGCCAGGGCGCCAGCATCAGGAAGGGAGCGATGAGGCCGCCGAGGATGGCGGCCTTGGAGAGACGCAGGCGGAGACCCCGGGCCAGCAGCCAGCAGACGGCCTGCACCAGCAGCAGGAGCGCTGCCAGCGTGGCCACCAGCCGGGGGTCGATCCCGAGCGTATTGATCCCGATCAATTGATCCCGATCAGTCCTCGACGTGCCCCAGGGTCCGGCTCGTGCCCGGGGCGAAGGCGGGCTGACCCTTCTGCCAGAAGAAGGTGGCCCGCTTCTGCTTGTCGGGGGCGAGCTGGTCCAGGGTCATGGAGTCGTAGACGCGGCCGTTCTGCACCACGACTGCGATGTCTTCCGACTTCCGGATGTCCTCGAGCGGGATTGGCATTGAGCACCACCAGGTCGGCGAGCTTGCCCGGCTCCAGGGAGCCGATGTCCTTGTCGAGGCCCAGGTAGCGGGCGCCGTTCACCGTGGCGGCCCGCAGGGCGTCCATGGGCGTCATGCCACCCTGGACGAACATCCACAGCTCCCAGTGGGCGGCGAGGCCCTCGCGCTGGCCATGGGCGCCGAGTTGCACGCTCACACCTTCCTTGGAGAGCTCGTTGGCGACGCGGGCGTTGTTGAAGTGGCCGTACTCCTCGTCGGGGGCGGTCACCCGGCGGCGCGAGCGCTCGTCGAGCACCTCCCGCGGCACGAAGCTGGTCAGGCGCTTGTTGTCCCAGACCGGGGTCTTGTCGTACCAGTAGTTCTCGCCCCAGATACCGCCGTAGCCCACGACCAGTGTCGGCGTGTAGCCCACCTGGGTGCCCTTCCAGAGCTGGCGGACGTCGTTGTAGATCCGTGCTACGGGGATCGAGTGCTCGACGCCGGTGTGGCCGTCGACCACCTGGGTCATGTTGTGCTCGAAGAGCGAGCCGCCCTCGGGCACCACCATCATGTTGAGCTCGCGGGCGGCGGCGATGACCTGCTGGCGCTGGTCGCGGCGCGGCTGGTTGTAGCTCTTCACGCTGAAGGCGCCCGCGGCCTTGATGCGCCGCAGGTGTGAGCGCGCGTCTTCCAGGTTGTCGATGGTGGCCGTGAAGGGGGCGTTCGCGCCGTAGAGGATGGTGCCGGTCGAGTAGATCCGGGGCGCGGTGATCATGCCGGCCCGCTGGAGCTCCGAGGCGGCGAAGGTCGTGTCCGTGTCGTTCGACGGGTCGTGGAGGGTGGTCACGCCGAAGCCGAGGCTGGCGTAGGTCACCCAGTTCTGCTGGGGCACGATGCCGTCCGTGCCGAACGCGCCGTGCCAGTGGACGTCGACCAGGCCGGGGATGACCGTCTTGCCCTTGCCATCGATCACGTAGGCGCCCTTGGGCACCGTGGTGCTGGCCCGCGGACCCACGGCCTTGATGCGGTTGCCCTCGACCACCACGGTGCCGTCCTCGAGGACCTCGTCCCCCTTCATGGTGATGATCCGGGCGCCGACCACGGCGATCGTTCCCTTCGGAACGTTGCTGTCCATCTGGAAGCCGATGTTCATCCCCGAAGCCGGCGGATCGGGCAGAGTCTCGGGCGCGCCCTCCAGGAAGGCGAAGGCGTTCTTGAGGTCCAGGGTGTAGAGCTCGGGGCCGAGCGACCAGTGGAGCTGCTTGGAGTCGCCGGACCAGTGCAGGTAGTCGCCCGCGTCCCGGGTGACCCGGCGCAGCGGCAGGGCCGAGCCCTTGGGACCCACGTCCACCGCTTTGCCGGTCTGCACGAGAGGCGTCACGTACGCCTGGAAGCGCTCCGTGAAGGCCACCCAGCGCCCGTCGGGAGAGAGCGAGAACTGGGTCGCGTTGTCGCTCACCAGGTGGTCGCGTTCCTCCTGGCCTTCGAGACCAATCGAGACCAGCTTGCGCTTGCCCTCGCCCGCGGGCCGGAGCAGGTAGAGGCGGGTGTTCTCATTGCCGAAGTGGGGCTGCTCGCCGTCCTCCGTGATGAGATCCGGATCGCCCCCGGCCACGGGCACCCGGTAGACGCCGGGGCTGAGCGACCAGGAAGCCGTACGCACGAAGCCGCCCTCGATCTTGCGGTAGACGATCTCCTTGCCGTCCGGCGTGAACACGGGCTCTACGTAGTGCCCCGGCGCCGAGATCACCGCCCGGCCCTCGCCGCCTTCGACCGGCACCACCCGCAAGGTGCCCAGCTTGTCGTCGTTCCAGGTGGTGTAGACGATCTGCCGGCCGTCGCGCGAGAAGGAGGGGTAGTGCTCCCAGTCCGCGTCCTGCCGGGTCAACCGCCGCGGCTTGCCGTCCGGCAGGTTGCGGATCCAGAGATGGCCCAGGGCCTGGTAGACCACCCGGTCCCCCTTGGGCGAGACGGTGACCCAGCGCAGCATCTTCGTATTGAACGTCTTCGGCGCCACTTCCACGGGGAAGCGCACGACCTGGGCGACCTTGCGAGTGGTGCGCACGTGGAAGGGGATGTCGGAGACCTTCTTGCTGGCCGTGTCGATGCGGCGGATCTTGCCGCCGGCCCAGAAGACGATGGACTTCGAGTCCGGCGTCCAGGACATACCCGGATAGACGCCGTGGATCGACCAGGTCTCCTGCATGTCGCGGTCGAGGCCGTCATGGATCGGCCAGCTCTCGCCCGAGCGCAGGTCCATCAGGTGGATCACGCTCTTGTAGCGCACGCGGCGGACGAAGGCGAGCATCTTGCCGTCGGGCGACGGGGTCGGCCGGATCGAGCCGCCTGCGCCGTTGATGTAGCGCTGGACCTTGCCGGTCCGCCGGTCGAGGCGCTGGATGACGAAGATCTCGGTGTTGGGGTCCTTGTTGTACTCGAAGATGGGACCCGGCGTGGCGTCCTGGCTGAAGTAGAGGTAGCGGCCGTCGGGCGAGAACGCGGGCTCGCCGGCGTCCTTCTGATCGTTGGGCTTCTTCGTGAGCTGCAGGCCGTCGCCGCCGCTCCGGTGATAGAGCCACATCTCGCCCGCGCCGAGGGAGCGCTGGGCGGTGAAGTGCTTGCGCGCCACGATGTAGCTCGCCGTCGGGCGACCAGTCCGGCTGGTTGAGCAGGCGGAAGCTCTCCTTGGAGACCGCGCGGGCGTTCGAGCCGTCGCGGTTCATGACCCAGACGTTGTCGCCGCCGCCCTGGTCGCTGGTGAAGGCGATGAGCTTGCCGTCCGGGCTGTAGCGGGGCTGCATCTGCCAGGCCACGTCATGGGTGAGGGCCTTGGCCTCGCCGCCGCCGATGGGGATCACGTAGATGTCGCCCAGCAGGTCGAAGGCGACCTCCTTGCCGTCGGGGCTCACGTCCACGTACATCCAGGTCCCCTCGTTCACGTCGATGGCGACCTCCGACGAGGGACCGGGCGGGTTGTTGACGTCCCACTTCTCTTCCTTCTTCTCCGAGACCTCCTTGGGAGCGCCCTTCCCGCCCTCCTTCTGCTCCTTCTGCATCTCAGTCGTGTTCTCTTCCGGCTCCTGCTCGCGCTTCTGCTTGTCCTTGAGCTGCTCGTCCGGAGGCTTCTGCTCCGGGGCGGGAGTGGGAGCCGGAGCCGGAGGCTGGGGGGCCGCGATGATCGCCGCCATGGGAAGGGCAGCCAGCAGCAGGCTGAAGAGGATGGGACGGATCGATCTCATGGTTTCTTTCCCTATTGAAATGGATGGAAGCGGCTCTGGGCGAGCCGCGAGGCAGACTACGAGGCGGGGGGAGGGGTGTCAAGGCTCGTAGGGTCCCGCCACCATAGATCAGGTCCGAATACCATACCCGGCCGTCCCCCTCCCTCCTTCTCGAAATTCGTCCGGTGCGGAGAAACTCCTTGAGAATCAGGAGGTTGCCTCCTCTCTCCACTGTGCCTTCCGGCGTGGCATTCCGGTTGCGCAACTGGGCAAGTATTGAGAAAGGAGAATGCCATGAAATCAGGCACTTTCAGAGGCACTTTCAGAGGCAAGGGCGGGTGGTGGGGCGTCGCAATCGGCTGCCTTTTCGGCTTGATGGCCGCACAGCCCCTCCTCACGGCACCGCTGCCTCCCCCTCCCGGGCTGGGCGCGAAGGTCGTCGGCACGGGAGAGATGGTGACCCTCAAGATCGTACCGACGGGTGCGGCTTTCACCTCGGACATCTTTTATTTCTCGTCGGGGGCCTCCGGGTTCCTCGGCACCAACCGCGACAGCACGGAAATCACGCGAGGGCCGATTCCCGAGGGAGAGGAGATCCTGGTTCACATCCGCGTGCTGGATACCCTCAGCGGATTCCGTACCGGTCCAGCGATCGGCAACCTCGACGACCGTATCCACGCCATCGTGGAGAAAGAAGGGGAGACTCTCCGAGTTAGATTCGAAGACATTTTCGGAGGTGGTGACGGCGACTTCGATGACGTGATCCTGGAGATCGAAGGAGCCAGGATGGTCGTTCCCTTCGCGGGGCTGGACCTCAGTCCCACGGATGGCTCCGATTTTTCTTTCGGACAGCGGGGAGAAGCTCCAGGTGCTCCCCATTCTGGCAGGGGATGAGAGCGGTGTTTCGATCTCGCTCGGAGAGACCGACGGCTGGCGGGGCACGATCGGTTTCGATGGCCGCACGCCCGGTGCTCAACTGACCTACGTTGCCCAGAGCGTTCCGGGATCTCCGGATTTCATCGTTCAGCACAAGACGCCTCCGGCCGGCGGGCAGACGGATCTCGAGCTGATCTTTCCCCGCGCCCTCCAAGCCTCTCCACTTCAGGTCGATGCGTTCCTCGGCGGCCAGAAGGTGGCCTCCACGCAGGTGAATCCCATACCCGGGGACCACGCGTTGACCTTCGCTCCTGCCCGCTACTTCGGAGCCTTTCCGAGTATTAAGATCAAAATAAAGAAGATCACGATCGGCCCGGTCGTCATCGAATGTATCGAGATCGTATTCGGCGCAACTTCCGGAGAGATTCAGGGAGTGGGGAACCTGGCTTTCGACACTCTCGCGTTCAACTTCACCGACCAGGGAAATCCGGCAGCCGATTTTTCCGAGGTCACGGTCCATGGGTTCAACGCGCCTCTGATGATTGAAAGCCAGAGCGTTTCCATGTTCGATCAGTTCCACCACGCGCTGGGTGGCGCCGTCCTGGAGGCCCGCGACGGGAACCTGACCATCGTGGGAGACGACGGCTTCGCCAGCGATCCCAATCCAGGAGTTTCCATCGACTTCGACAACGCCGAGTCCTTCGATCTCGCCTGGAAACCGTTTCCTCTCCTCGGCCTCTTTACGTTGAGCGAATCGTTCATTGAATTCAATTCCCGGGGAATAGTGCGCGGTGCTCCCGATCAGGATCTCGGCACCTTGCGCGTCACCCAGCTGACGACGGGTAACAGTTTGGCTGAGATCAAGGCGGACTTCTCCTCGGTCGGCTCGCCGACGCAGCGGATCCTGGTCTACGACCAGGGCCATCTCATCGCCGACGTCCCCGGGCACACGGGCGTCGCGGCGCTCGCCTCGGCCTGGCCGGCCGGCGTTGGAAAGGGCAACACGGTCCTCGGTCCGCTGCGGTTGCCCTGTTACAGCCTGCCGTTCCCCGAGGACACCTGGATTCTGATCCCGGGCGAGGGGTGGATGAGGGGCGACACGGTGCTCGTCCTCGCGGAAAATCAAGCCGCGGGAGTCGAGTCGGTATCGCAGCTCTCGCTGCGGACGTCGAACCTGCCGCCCATCACGTTGACCGGCGAGGTGCTGACCCCTGGACCGGAGCTGCTGAGGCGCAGAACGCTGCGCGGCGGGCCGGACCCGCCGCGCGGCCTCATCCATCCCGCAGCGTCAGGCATGGGCTGATCCGCGTCACCCGCCGCGCCGGCAGCCAGCAGGCGTAGACCGCGACGACGAACAGCACGGCGGCAGCCAAGGCAAAGGTAATGGGATCGGAAGCGCCCACGCCGAACAGCACGCCCGACAGGGCGCGGCCGAGGGCGAGGGCGGCGCCCAGACCCACCAGAATCCCTACCGTACAGATCAGCAGGCCGCCGCGCATGGCGTACCGCACGGCCTGCCCCGGCGATGATCCCAGGGCCAGCCGGACCGCCAGCTCCCGCGTGCGTTGGCCCACGGCGTAGCCCACCATGCCGGCCACGCCCACGGCCGCCAGCAGCAAGGCGAGGCCGGCGAACGACGCCAGGAGGACCGTGTTGACACGGGGTGCGGTTACGTTCGCCCGGATGGCGGTGCGCATCGTCTGGAAATCCGAGACCGGCTGGCGCGGGTCCACGCGGGCGACCACCCGCCGGACGTCCTGGACGAGGCTGGTGGGTTCCGTGGACGTCCGCAGGACCAGCGTCATCGTGGGCCACAGGAACAAGGAGGTCGACAGGTACATGGTCGGCGTCGGGTCCTCCGCCAGCTCGGTCTGACGCACGTCTCCCACGATGCCGATCACCCGGAACGTCTGGCCGTTGCCCAGCTTGACCTCGCGGTCCACGGGGTCCTCGCCGCCAGGCCACAGGCGGCGCGCCAGCCCTTCGCTCAGCAGGAGGATCCGCGGCGGCTCTTCGCGGGTAAAGACCCGCCCCTGGAGGAGGGGGATCCGCATCGTCTGGAAGTAGTCCGCTGTGACGAGGCGCCAAGAGGCCTGGATGCCTTCTTCAGGCACGTCCTCGGACTGCGGCACCGGGAAGACGGGCATGCCGGTGTCGATCGGGCCGAAGGGGACCTCGCTGGTCACAGCCGCCGAGACCACGCCGGGCAGCGCGCGCACCTCCTCCAGGAGGGAATCGAAGAACACCTGGTTCGCTTCCGTCGCTTCGTCGGTAGTCACCGAGCGGGTGAGCCGTGCCGTCAGCAGGTGGTCCGGATCGTCGAAGCCCAGCGTTGCGTTCTGCAGGCGGAGGAAATCCTGTGTCAGCGATGCTGTACAGACGACGAGGGTCGTCGCCAAGGCGAGTTGCACGGCGACCAGGGCTTGCCGGGCGGGAGACCGCCCTGCCGTGGTGGCCCGGCCCGTGCTCTGGAGCGCCGCATGCACGCCCGAGCGTATGGCCACGCTGGCAGGCAGCAGGCCGGTCAGGAGCGCCGTCGCGCAGACGCAGACGCCGGCTACCAGCAGCGCCGGGACATTGAGAGACAGGGTCCCGATGCGGAGGATCATCTCCGGCACGGCGGCGGCCACCCGCACACCCAGCCAGGCGAGCGCCAGGCCCGCGGTTCCGCCCGCCGCCGTCAACATCAGGTTCTCGGTGATCATCTGGCGGACCAGGCGCGCGCGGCTCGCCCCCAGCGCCAGGCGCACGGCGATCTCGCGGACCCGTCCGCCCGCCCGGGCGATCTGCAGGTTCGCCACGTTGGTGGCGGCCACCAGCAGGAGGAGCACCACCGCTGCCAGGAGGATGCGCAGGCGCTGGCTGACGTCTTCGTTCACGATGAATTCCCGTATGGGGACCACGCGGGTGCGCCAGCCCTTGTTGGCATCGGGGAACTCCCGTTCAAGCTGCACCGAGATCCGCTCCATCTCCTCCTGGGCCTGCTGGAGCGTGACGCCCGGCGCCAACCGCCCCAGGACGATGAGCCGGCGGTCGCCCCGGTTGTCATCCACTCCCGGATCGCGTCCCAGGGGCAGCCAGAGGTCGACATCGGAGGCAAAGCCCACGTCCTGGGGGGTGACGCCCACCACCACGTGCGGCACGAGGTTCACGTTGATCGTGCGGCCGATGGCGGAGGCCTCCCCGCCGTACCGGCGTTTCCAAAGCCCCTCGCTGATCATCGCGACGGGCGCGTGGCCCGGCACGTCATCCGTCCGGACAAAGGCGCGTCCGGCGACCGGCCGAGCGTCTCCCAGATCTGGGCCGAGACGGCGAGCCCGCTCAGGCGCTCCGGCTCAGCGCCCTCGGTCAGGTTCACGCTGGCGGTGCGGAGCGCCACCAGGCTCGAAAAGCTGCGCGCCGCTTCGCGCCAGGAAAGGAAGTTCGGCGTGGATGACGCGAACGACTCGATCTCGCGCGCCGCGTGGGTGTCGGTCAGATAGACCACGCGGTCCGGCTCGTGGAAGGGCAGCGGCGCGA
The DNA here is from genome assembly GCA_963832495.1 of uncultured Acidobacteriota bacterium. Classification (GTDB taxonomy): domain Bacteria; phylum Acidobacteriota; class Thermoanaerobaculia; order Multivoradales; family UBA5704; genus DATARR01. The sequence goes on from CAWHUF010000011.1 coordinate 2,021,743, forward strand.
GAAGCACCGAATGGACGATCGTGAAGATCGCCGTGACCGCACCGATGCCGAGCGCCAGCGTCCCCAGGGCCGCCGCCGTGAACGACCAGTTGCCGCGCCCCGTGAGCGACCGCCACGCGTAGCGCACGTCCCGGGACAGCACTTCGCCATGCTCCCGAGCGGCCGTCGTCAGGGTGTCCAGGAGAACGGTGATCCATAGCCCCATCCCACCCTGCTCCTCGCGCCAGCGGCTGCGGAACGCCGCTCGCATTTCGCCTCGGTATTCCTCACGGAACGAGGCCGGGTAGGCCAGCAGAAGGGTCGAGTAGACGCGGTCGGCCCAGACGGGTACGCGGGCTTGGCTCTTCATGGCTCAACCCCGTTCCGGTTCCAGGCCCGCGCGCCGCCCGAGCGCCACCATCTCGCTCAGCCGGGCCAGCTCCAGTTGTGCCGCCCGCCGTCCCAGCGGCGTCAGCCGGTAGTACCGCCTTCGCTCGTCATCCTCATCCGGGTCCCCCCGTTCGTTCAGCTCGACGATCAGCCCCTTTTCGAGCAGTCTCTGGATCGTCGTGTACAGGGTCCCGGGATTGAGCTTCGTCCGTCCGTCCGTCCGCTGCGCGACCTCCTGCATGATGCCGTAGCCATGCCGGTCCGCGTCCGAAAGGGCGACCAGGATGTGAAAGGTAGCGGGGGGGAGAGGGAGGAGGGGCTGGAGATCGTCGTCGGGTGTCATGGGGGCTAATATATTTGATGTAGATATATTGAGTCAAGAGGTAGTCTCGCCGACTTCGTTCCAGGCGTTGGATTCCGGCCTCCAAAAAGTTGGAGCCCAGGCTCCCGGACGCTGGCCGTCGCGCTCGTAAATTGTTGATAGGACTGGCTGCGAAGATCGGGCATCCCCTTTGCTCAGCGTCCTTGGGCCATGGCCTCCACCATGATCTCCGAAAAGCGCTTGAGCCCGGCTCAAGCCATCCTCTATGGCACCCTCACCGTCGGGACGCTCGACATCCTCGACGCCCTGATCTTCTTCGGGTTGCGCGGTGCCGCGCCGATCCGCATCTTCCAGAGCATCGCCGCCGGGCTGCTCGGACGGGAGGCCGCCCGCGCCGGTGGCCTGCCCACCGCCTTTCTCGGCGGCTTCCTCCACTACTTCATTGCTTTCGGTATCGTGGTCACGTACTACGCGGCGAGCCGGAAGATCTCTTTCCTGACCCGCCGGCCCTGGATCTCCGGGGCCGTATACGGCGTGCTGGTGTATCTGGTCATGAACCTCGTCGTCCTGCCGCTCTCCGCGGTCAAGGGCGGAGGCTTCCCGCCGCCCTTCGTGATCCTCCTGAACAGCGTGCTCATCCACATCTTCGGCGTCGGCCTGCCCAGCGCCTTCTTCGCCCGCGCCGCGCGCCCGCCGGCTCCGTGATCCGGTCCACGCCCGGTCCAGGTTCGGTGTAGCATGCGGAACCCGGATGAGCGTCACCCCCCTCGACCTCGCCGTCCTCCTCGGCTACATGGCCGGCATGGTCCTCCTCGGCGTGTGGCTGGGCCGGGGAGCGCGAGACGTGACCGAGTACGCGGTGGGGAGCCGGGACCTGCCCTGGTGGCTGATCCTCTTCTCCATCATCGCCACCGAGACCAGCAGCGTCACCTTCCTGAGCATTCCGGGCTTCGCCTACGAGCGGGACTTCACCTGGCTGCAGATCGCGATGGGGTTCCTGATCGGCCGTTTCGCCGTCGCCTTCCTGCTGCTGCCTGAATACTTCCGGGGCACCCTCTTCACGGCCTACGAGGTCCTCGACCGGCGGTTCGGCGGCGCCACCAAGCGGACGGCGTCGGCTTTGTTCATCCTCACCCGCAGCCTGGCCGACGGCCTGCGCCTCTTCCTCTCCGCCCTCGTGCTCCAGGAGATGACCGGGATCTCCATCCCCTGGGCGGTGGCGGCCCTGGGGATCACCACCGTCGTCTACACCTACGTCGGCGGCATGCGGACGGTGCTGTGGAGCGACTTCATCCAGTTCTTCCTCTATCTGGCCGGGGCGCTGGTGGCCTTCTTCGCGATCCTGAACCGCCTTCCGGGCGGCTGGGACCAGCTCCTCGAGATGGGCCAGTCCGCCGGCAAGCTCCGGGTGCTCGACTTCCGCCTCGACTGGAGCGAGCCTTTCGGGTTCTGGGCCGGACTGGTGGGAGGCATCTTCATCACCCTCGGCTCCCACGGCGTGGACCAGCTCATGGTGCAGCGCTATTTATCGTCCCGCGGGGTCGCGGACGCCCGGCGCGCCCTCTGCGCGAGCGGTGTGGTCGTGCTGGCCCAGTTCGCCTTTTTCCTGCTGATCGGCGTCGGGCTCTGGGCGTTCTACCAGCTCCATCCGCCCGCCGTCCCCTTCGACCGTCCGGACCGCGTCTTCGCCCGCTTCATCCTGGACGAGCTGCCCACCGGCATCGTCGGCCTGCTGCTGGGAGCCATCTTCGCCGCCGCCATGACGAGCTCCCTCAACTCCTGCGCCACCGTGGCCGTCAACGACCTCCTGAGGATCCCCGAGGAACGCCAGCTCCGGGTCACCCGCGTCCTCACCGCCGTTTTCGGAGCCGTACAGATTGCCGTGGGGATCGCCGGCCAGTGGCTGAAGTCCTCGATCGTGAGCAGCGTCCTGGGGATCGCCGCCTTCACGACCGGGATCGTGCTGGGAGTCTTCTTCCTGGGATTGTTTGCGCGTCGGGTGGGCCAGCGAGCCGCGCTCGCGGGCCTCGTCACCGGCTTCGCGGGAATGACCGCGATCTTCTTCAGCACCTCGCTGGCCTGGCCCTGGTACGCCCTCGTGGGATCGCTGATGACGGTCGCGGCGGGGCTGGGGGCGAGCCTTGTCTGGCCCTCGCCCCCGGCCGCCGCCGCGCCTCCTACCTCGGGGGCGCCGGCGTGATCCGCCGGAAGCCCAGGATCTTCACCTGAGTGCGGTCGTAAAAGCCCGGCAATCCGTCCTTGTCGTTCAACCGGGTTTCCAGGGTATAGCTCAAGGTCCCTCCGGCGGCGAGCGCGCCGGTTTCCCAGGACCACTTGGAGATCCAGGCGCCGACGTCGGCCACGTGCTCGTCGTCGCAGTGGTAGGCGAGGTCCCAACCGCCGAGCACCGGGATGGCAAATTCGAAAGGTACGGCAAAAACCATGCGGTTGGCCGTGTGGCCATAGCCGCCGATACTCCCGCAGCCGATCCCATCATCCTCGCGCGGCATCACGCTGAATGGGGGCGAGATGAGGTCGACGTCGCTCCCGCTCAGGCCGGTGACCAGGTCGACGAGGTACTGCGGGCGCCACGTCTCGTTATCCTTGATGAATCCCGTGCTTTCCCACGTCACATAGCCGGTCCCTACCTGCGAGGAGCCGACGGGGGATATGCCGTTCCCGTAGATCTTGTCTTTCTCGATGTAGACCTCGCCCGCATCGTGCTCGAAGGCGATCTGGAGGAGGTGATGGTCCTCTCCAATCAGGATGTACGCAAAACCCCGCGGCACAACGGCGACCTCGTCCGCATCCCAGGATGGATGGGACAGGTACCCCGGAATGAGCTCCAGCGCTGTGCCGTCCGTCCCATCGCGGTTGGTGAAGGCGTGTCCGGTATTGCCCTGCGAGACGCTGACCTGCAATTCCTGAGAATTCCAGGCCACGGCCGTGTAGACGTAGCACCATCCATAGGCGTCGTTGAAATCGTTGTCGGATAGGACGCCGCCGGCCTCCCAACGCAGTATGCCATTGCTGATCTCAATGGCGCCGATCGCTGTGCCCAGCCCCTTCACATGGTGATCCTCGTTCAGATAGAAGAGATGAAACCCGTTCAACAGCACGGTCCCCCGATCGAGATTCTTGGGCAGGGCGAGCTCCTCCTGAATGCGGAGGGCGATCTGCCTGTCCGGGAGCCTCGATTCCGAGCAGGTCTTGCCATGGAAGGCCGCGAAGACTCCCGGCTCTTCATAGGCGAGAGACCGCTCCTGGGTGGTCGGCAGGGAGAACGGCGTCTCGTCGCGGAACGGCAGAAGCTCGTCCGGATTGGCGAGGCCGTAAGGGTTGAACGAGCAGCCGGTGACGGACAGGCAAAGCGCGAGGGGCAGAAAACGTAGACGGACGGCAGGTGGTCGCATGACTCTCCTCCTTTTCAGGAGAGAGGCGGAAAATCGGCCCTCCAGGGGCCACGCCGTCACGTTTCCTGAATCACCGGACGGGAACGTAAGGCATCCCGAGCGCAAGCCAATTCATACGCCCGCTCAGGCGGCACCGGCACGACGGCCCCGAATCCCGAGCGGCTGACTTCGACCTCGACCGCAAACTCGCGGCTGGCCTCCAGCAGCACGAGCCGCGTTTTGCCGTCACGGACCTGGCGATCCACCTGGACGTAGTTGCCGAACGGACCGTCGCGCAGGGCGAGGATCGCCTCCGTGCCTTCGACGTCCCCGCGTCCACGCCAGCGCTCGAACAGCCGCAGCGCCTCCGGAGGAACGGAGTAATCCTCGGGCCGGAACGGGGGACGCACCCAGGCCGGACCTTGCGGCGTATCCCGGTGGACGAGCGGCATCAGCCGCCTGCCACCCTCACCCGCGCCGCCGCCTGCCGGACGAGCGCGCGGTAGTAGGCGCGGTCCGCGGCCGACAACCGGGGAGAGAGGTCCCAGACGTTTCGAACGGTGCCATCCGGACCTCTGCCCTTGACGTAGCGCGCGATCAGCGTCTCCCTGCCGTCGAGAGAACGGCGGAGGAGCACGTCACCCCGGGCCAGGGGAGTGGGTACGGTCATCACGTCTTCTTCATTGATGTGGAGCGGATAGATCGCATCCTCAGCATCCGTGTCATCGAGAGTCAGCAGGCCGATGTCGTCGGACATCCCGAGGCCGGTATAGGGATTTTCCTGACCCTGGCGGTTCATCTCGAACGAGCGATCGTCGAGGGTGGGATCGTTGGCCTGAACATAATCGTTGAGGTCCTTGGCCAGCGGGATCTTGGCGTCCACCGCTCCCTGCGCGGACATGTGGTGGCGGATCGAGTGCAGGCCGTGCAGGCGGACCTCCTGAGAGACTTGCCGGCGGAACGGAATGTCGGTGGCATCCGTGAACTGCCCGGTGGCCGTCGTCTCATAGTCGAGCCCGAGGGCGCCGATCGTCGCGCCCGCGTCGAGCCCCTGCGTATTGCGCTCCAGCCCTACGAAGCCGCGGACCGTGTTGGTGGTCACGACGATCGGGGCGTCCGGCGAGCCGATCACCGTGCGGCCATAAAGAAAACCGCCGACGTCCGAATTCGCGATGAACTTGCGAAGGACGGCGCCTGCGCGCATGTCGTCGTCCAGGATCGAATGCATCTTGGCCAGCGCGGCCGTCTGTTCCGCCGTCAGCGGCGGGCGCACCGAGCCGTCCGGATTCAGCTCGCCGCTCTCATACGCCGGATCGGTGACCGTCGTCTGCGCGTCATGGCCGATCGAGCCGCGGACGGCGGCGATCTCGGCGGACGTCATGAAGCAGGCGAGAAGCTTGACGGGAACCGTGAACTGCCGCTGCGCCGCCGTCGGCAGCGGCTTGCCGCTCACCGGACACCGCTGGGCGTACGCCGTGGTGGTGGAGAGCGTAAGGAGCAGAGACAGGGCTGTCGCTCGGACGGCCGCGTTAATTTTCATAACACAACAATATCAGTGGCGTTGGGCCACAGAAAGAATCTTCTCGATCTTTTTCGGATCGTCCGGCAGGAGCCCCGAGGCAGGGAGGCGAGGGATCAGGCGGACCCAGCGGTCCTCGCGGGCGAAGACGTCTTTAAAGATGGCGAGCGCCTGGTCCTCCTGCCCGGAGACGAACAGGGTCACGGCCTGCCAGAAGGGGAGCTCGACGATGTCCGGGGCGAGTTGGCTGGCTTTCGTGTAGTGGCGCACGGCGGACGCGATGTCGTTCTTGGCCACGGCTTCGTCCCCCTGGTTCATCTCGTCGTAGGCGCGGTGGAGGCCCAGGAGACGCCGGAGCTCGGCCAGAGGTTGCGGATGGTCGTCCACGCGCAGATCCACCAGGCGCCCCTGCCAGGGCTCGCCCGCGGGCTTGCCGCGAACGACCAGCAGGGCCGCGCTCTGGCGGCCACGGATATCCCCACCTTCGGCCTGGGCGGCGTCGAGGGCCGCGAGCAGCCGGTCCGCGAGGTCCCCCTTGGCGGTCTCGAAGGCCCGCGCCATGGCCGGCCATACCGTGGGCTTGTCCATGAGGTTGGCCTGCACGGAGAAGCCGGCGCCCGTCTGGTGGCCGGCGGCGGCAATACACTTCGGGCCGGTCCAGGCGGCCACCCGGCCCTGGGCATCCACAAAAGCCACCTGCCGCACGTCCTTCTCCGGGTCTTGGGAAAGGAGGAGATCGAGGGCCTCCTGGGCCGACTTGCCCTCTTTCATCAGCCTGAGCCCCGAGGGACCGTAGTCGATCTTGACGAACGACTGCGTAGCCACGGCTCCCACGCCCGCCTCCGCCCACGGCACGGAAGGCCCCACCTGGAACCAGTGGCTCTGCACGGCCACGCCGAAGTCGCCCGTGGCCGGATCGCGGGCCACGATGGAGAAGGTGTGAGCCAGGGGATCGCCGGCCCGATTGTCGGCCCACATTGGCCCGGACGACAGTGTGACGGCAAGGAGCATGAAGACGGCTGCGCGCATCGGCGGACCTCCGGGGTGAAGCTGAGATTCCTGAGATTCTACGCTGTGTCAGACACGTCTCTGACAGATCGCTGACACTCCACAGTCCTCCCAGGCACCGCGAATATTTGCCGAATACTGCTGAAAACAAAGGGCTTCTCTCCCATCCACCCATGGCATCCCTTCTGCAATGTCCGGCCTCAGAGAGACCGGAGGAGGCCACCCATGCACGTCGTGAGAGCAGAAAAAGCGATCGAAGAACCCGAAGTCCCCCAACTTTCCCCCATGGACTACGGCGAGCTGTCGCGCCGGATCGAGGATGGAGATACGAGCTTCGTTCTGCTCAGCGTGCTGCCGCGCGCCTCCTTTGAATCCGGACGCATCCCGCTTCCCTCAACCTGCCGCTCGACGAGGTCGCGGAGCGGGCGGGCGAGGTGCTGCCGGCTCAGGACCAGGAGACCGTCGTCTACTGCGCCTCCTCGGTCTGCTCTCTCGCGGAGCAAGGGGTGATCCTGCTGCGCAGCCTGGGCTATACGCGAGTACGGGAGTATCCCGGCGGCTTGGAGGAATGGACGGAGCGCGGCGGCCGGATCGAGCATGCGGTCGTGGCCACCCCCAAGCCCGTGGCGCCTCCGGCGAGTCGCCTGGACCGGATGCGGAAGGCCTTGGCGCGGCTGTCTCCGGTGGCGGCGTTCGCCTGGGCGGGCAACCAGTCGCTCCGCGTGCTCTTCGGCATCTGGTTTGGGACCAGCCTTCTCTTCGCGTTCCTCTATTGGGGGATGGCGGGCGGCGGAGCGAGCCTCGTTTCCGACGGAACGGCGATCGGGACGGGCTTCTCGGGCCTGTTGACGGCTTTCTGGTTCAGTATTGCCACGGCCATGTCGTCCAGCTACGGCGATGTCTCCGCGCTCGGCTGGATGCGGCTTGCCGTGTTCGGCGAGACCGTAATGGGGCTCATGCTCTTCGGCTCCCTGGTCTCGAAGGTGCTGGGCAACCAGCAGGAGGAAATCCTCAAGGAAGTCTACAGCCTCACCTTCGAGAACCGGCTCGGCCGGCTGCGCACGAACCTCCACCTCGTGCTCTCCGAGCTGTCGGAGATCGCGGGCGACTGCTCCAACCCCGCGGTGCCGCGGCGGCGGCTGCGGACGCGGATCGAGGGGGTCGCGATGATTTTCGCGGGCGAGATGCAGGCAGTGCGCGACCTCGTCCGCGGCGGCGGTGCCGGGGGTGGGCGCGCCGACGGCGCCGCTTTGGAAACCCTTTTCGCTTGTGTAACCTCAGGGCTCGAGGGCCTCACCCACCTCCTCACCTGCCTGCCGTCCGGCGAACCGCGGCCGGCCTCCCTCCGGCGGAGCCTGCGGCGCATCGCGCAGGTCGGGTCCGAGCTCTGCGGCGTCTGCCGCCCGGATCTGACGCCGGCCGTCCGGAGTTGGATGGATCAGATTCATCGACTCTGCCACGCGCTCTGCGACGAGCCGCGGCTCGGAGACCTCGCTCCCCGTTTCGAGCTGCCCGGGTCTGACGGCCGCGTACACCGTCTCGCGGACTACTTCGGCCTCCAGCCGGTGGTTCTCACCTGGTTCCCCAAAGCCTTTACCGGTGGCTGAACGGCTCAGCTCCGGTCGCTCCGTGAGAGCGCCATGCTGCTGAACGAGATGGGGATCGCCTGCTTCGCGGCCAGCCTCGACAAGCCCGAGGTGAGCCGTGCCTTCGCCGAATGGACGGGAACCGGCCTGCCGCTCCTCAGCGACGAGGACGGCGAAGTCGCCCGCGCCTACGGCGCCTTCGACGAAGAGCTTGGCCTGGCGTCGCGCTGGACCTTCTTCATCGGAAGCAACGGCCGCCTCCTCTTCGTGGATCGCGAGATCAGCCCGACCTCGCACGGCGGGGACATCGTGGCCAGGGTCCAGGAGCTTGGGATGGTTGCGGTGGCAGCGTAGCTCACCGGATTGTCTCAATAATCGATCGGATCACAGAAGGCGCCGATCTCCGCCGCGACGTCCGTGATCGACGCCGGCGCCACCGAACAGTTCGGAATGCTTTCAGCGTACAGATCCGAGACTTCCGGCGGATGAAGAGGATCGTCGCCGCGGACGAGCAGAGTCGGCACGGAAAACGATCTCAGATCCGCGGCGGATGTAAACGGTTGCGCGCCTGAGGCGATGAAGCGGCTGGTCGTCACGACGCTCGCGGCATCGAAGCCTTCCAGCATCGCCAGCGCCTTCTCCCGGATTTCCGGCGGCAGGTTCGCGTACATGGGGCGCAGCACCTGGACGCCTTCGTCGAGGGCTCGGCTCGCAATGGCGTCCATCATGAGGAAGGTCTGCTTCTGTGCCGCGGTGTAGCCGCGGTCTTCGCCAGCGTAGACAGGTTTGGCCAATACGAGCCCCGCCGTTCTCTCTGGATGCCGAAGGGCGAAGCGCAGGGCGGCTCCGGAGCCGCCGGAGACCCCGCCGATCACGGCGCGGTCCGCTCCGATGTGATCCAGCAGGGCTTCGACGTCGTCCGCGAGCTGGTCGAAAGTCAGCGGACCTCCATACCAGGATTTTCCGTTGCCTCTCACGTCAGGCGTGAGGACGCGATACCGAGAGCTCAGGGGCGCGACCAGGGGCAGAGCCGCCACGTGGCTGGCCATCCCTCCATGCAGCATCACGATCGGCCGGCCCTCGCCGTCCTCGATGGCGAAGAGACGTGTGCCTTCGCGTTCGAACCAGATTTCTCGCATGGCCATGATCCCGATCAGTATACTGTCTCAGCCAGAGACTCAGGGAGTCGGGCAATCCGTACCCGGACCCGATACGGCCTGCAACTCTCCCGGCGTACAGGTATAGATCGAACACCGCGAGGGATGGGCGGCGCAGCAATGAATCGCGGGATTGGAGGCACAGGCCGCGGGAGTCACGAACCCGTCTTCGTCGGGGATGACGACGATCTGGAATTGCGCTCTCCTCGCGGACAGGTTCGATGTGGACGAGCACTGGCCGAAGACGTTGAGCTGTACGGAGTAATTATTCCCCGCCACGAACCCCAGTTTCTCCCAGTCGCTGATCAGGCCTTCCATTACCGTTTTACCGCCGGTCCCGTGTACGGGACGGACGCCCACCTCCCAGAGCTTGTCGGCGTTGAAATCGAAACGCAGCAGAGCCTCGCTGTTATAACCGCCGTTGTAGGTCACCGCCGCGAAGCCGAATCCCCGGGTCCCGTAGGTGCCGTGCGAAGCCGGCGATAGAGTCACTGAAGGGGAGCTGACGAGCGTTTGCCAGGTGACGTTCGCGGGGACCGAGACGTTCGTCGCAGTGCCCTCATAGACCGTGAGGTTTCCAGGGATTGTCTGCGAAAAAAGCCTCCGCGTGGAGAAGGTCGTGGCTCCTCCCGTCGTCCTGGCCTGCAGGGTGTAGGTGACCGGCGAGGCGCCGGGCGTGCGGTCCAGGAGAGCGAAATGCTGGCCGGTCGGCAAGGAGGCACCGGCGGAATCGAAGAACGTTCCAATGGAGGTTGCGCCCCTCAGGATCCGGTACTCGATCAGTTGGTTCAGCGGTCCCGCCGATACCGCGGAGTAGGCGCCGAGAATGACCGCTTTTCCAGAGGCCGGATTGGCCGTGGTCGTCACCAGCGTGGTCCAGGTGCCGTTGCTCGGAGCCGTGACCGGCGTAGTTTCCGCTCCCGAACTGCTCGTCTCTGCGGATTCCACGAGGATGGGGGCAAGCCAGGCTTGAGCGAAATACGCGGAGAAGATGGACGTGCTGCGGGCGCGCAGCTCGAGAGTGTGCGGTCCCCCGGCGATGTCGGGAAAGCTGGCCCTGAGCATCTTTGCGGTAGGGAAGCCCGTCTGCGGCCGATGTTGCATCGTGAAGCTCGCGACGCCGTCGAGAACGAGCTGATATTCGACTTTCACGCCGGCTTGGCCCGGGCCCTCGTGATAAGTAATCGCAGCCTGCGTGACGATGTCGCTGCTCAGGACGTTGTTGAACTCGAGAGTGAGGACGGTCCTCCATACACTGTCGCCTGGGAAGCTCCCAACGTCCTGAAGCAGGTCCCTTGATGCATTCGCGTACTGAGAGATCCGCGTGAGCCAGTGCCGGAAGCAGGAATAGAAATCCGAAGAGGACGACAAGACGCTGCATACCCTTTCCTCCTGTGGCTCAAAACGCGGAGCCATCAGATGAAAGGTAGCACAAGGTAAGGTGACTTGCAAATAATGCTAAAGTAAATATCGAGGTCAGGCTACCTTTGCGATAAGTACCGTATAGTAGGAATCGGCCCCTGCTGCGAGGTGCGCGCGCTCGGCGTCGATGATCGATTGAAGCAGCGTGTTACGCTCTTCGGGGGACAGATGGTCGAGGCAGAGATGCGGATAAATGACGGACAGGAAGTTCCCCCCATAGTCGCGGCGGTCGAGGACCGTGAAGTGGCGGAATACGGCCGTCAGTATTTGAGAGGATCGCACGGCCTCGGTGGGGTCTCGCCAGTCGACGGGCAACTCGAGGCGGCGCGACCTTTTTACGGAGGCGGGCAGTCGTGAAAAGAGATCGGAAGCTTCCTTGATATGGGCGGCCGACCACTCACCGCGCGAAGGTCCCACGTACTCGTCGATATAGACCAGGGCACCGGGACGGAGCGCGGAAACGGTGGCGGAAAGGCAGGCATCGAGGTCTTCGACGTGGTGGAGGGACTGGTGGAAAAAGGCCGCGTCAAAGGCGGCGTCGGGCAGCTTCAGCGTGTTGAGGTCGCCCTGCTGATACCGGACGCCCGTCAGGCTCGCGGCTTCGGCTCTAGCTTCGGCCAACTTCAACGCGGCGGCCGAGATGTCGATGCCGAAAATGGACGCGCACAGGCCTTTGGAGAGGAGGTCCCGTTCCAGAGCGCCTTCTCCGCAGCCGAGACTGACGGCGGACTCAAAGGCTGACGGCACGAGAGTTTGCAGGCGTTCGATGGGCCAGCGATCCGGAGAGCCGGTCACGGACTGGTTGATGTATCGGCGGACCACTGCTTCCCCCATCCAGGTGCGCAGGTCGCCATGAGCGAACGTCCGTCCCCAGAAGCGCCCGCCGATGAAAGAGCGAAGCCTTGTCAGCATCAGGAAGAAGTCTAGTCCAGTTTGAAGCTCTTCCTATTCCGGATAGATCAGCGCCGCCTGCCGCTCCCTGCGCCAGGCGTCGTGCGCAGCGGCGCCGGCGGCGAGGATCTCCTCCACCGTCTTCCCCGCCTTCAGGTCTTCCACGAGCCGCCTCGTACCCACGAGGCGGGTGAGGGCGTCGCCCTTGTCGCGGTCATCTCGCCATTCGAAGCCAGGCTGTCGAGAGAGGACAGCCAGGAGGGTGACTCCGAGCCGGTAGGGCTCGGCCGTGGCGGGATCGGTGACGTGTACGCTCAAGCCGCGGCATTCCTGGTCCGTATATTTGGCAGTCCGGGGAGTGAATTGCGGCTGGGTCCAGGCGAAAGCCCGGCACGGTGATGGGCTCAGAGAGAGCCGAGCCAGGGCGCGCCGAGGAGCAGGAAGGGCGATTCCGTTCCCCGGCCCTCTGAGACGTTGGTGGCTTCCAGAAGAGCCGTGCCGGGATAGGCGAGCGCGGCCTCGGCGCTGCGCAGGTTGGGCGACGGTGGCACCCAGGGCCGGACGGTGTCGGCCCAGGTCATGCGCCGCTTCCAGCCTTCCATCGGGACGACCGTGAGGCGGGCCGGTTTCGCGAGGCGCGCGTTGACGTAGCGTGGCCATCTCGCCGAGCGTCAAGCCGTGGACGAGCGGGCCGGGTGCGAGGTTGAGGAAGCTCGCCGGGACGACGATCACGGGCGCGCTCATGGGACCTTCGATCCGCTCTCCTCCCAGCGGGTTGGGACGGTCGAGCACCACGAACTCGATCCCGGCCTCGGCGGCGGCTTCGAGGGCGAGGATCAGGGTGCTGACGTAGGTGTAGAAGCGGACTCCGGCGTCCTGGAGGTCGAAGACCAGGGCGTCCAGATCCTTCAGATCCTCGGGCCGCGGTTTGCGGTGGTCGCCGTAGAGGCTGACGACGGGCAGGCCGGTGGCCTCGTCCCGGCCGCTCTCGATCTCTTCGCCCGCCGGCGGCCTGGCCGCGGAGGCCGTGCTCGGGGGAGAAGAGCCGCACCACATTGAGCCCCCGCTCGCGGAAGACCTCGACGGCGTGGCGGCCGTCCGCCGTCACCGAGGCGGCGTGGACGATGAGGCCCAGCCGCTTCCCTTCGAGAGCTTCGCGCGTCGCGGCGATCCGTGTCCAATCCCGGCCTGCACCGGCGGGAGCGGCAGCGCCCGCGACCACGGCATCGGCCACGGCCGGCCGGACCTCGCGGATGAGGTTGTTCTCCCGCGTGGGGTGGACCCGGTTGGTGAGCAGGATGACGAAGAGGTCCCGCTCCGGGTCGATCCAGATCGAGGTGCCGGTGAAGCCGGTGTGGCCGAAGGAGCGGCGGGAGAAGAGCGTGCCGGCGGAGGAGCCTTCGGCGGACTTGGTGTCCCAGCCGAGGGCGCGGTCGGAGTCGGGGATGCCGGCCCGGCGGGTGAACAGCTCGACGCGTCGTCTGCGGGAGACGATGCGCCGGCCGTCCAGACGCCGCCGTTCAGCAGCATCTGGGCGAAGCGGGCGAGGTCGGCGGCGGTGCCGAAGAGCCCGGCGTGGGGGGCGACGCCGCCCATGGCGAAGGCGTTCTCGTCGTGGACTTCGCCCTGGACGAGACGGCCGCGCCAGGGATCGAATTCGGTGGGCGCGATCCGCGGCACGCAGCCGGGCCGGCGGACGGAACATCGTGTCGCGCATCCCCAGCGGCTCGAGCACCCGCTCGCGCACGAACGCTTCCAGCGGCTGGCCCGCCGCCCGCTCCAGGATCTCGCCCAGGAGGATGATGCCGAGGTCGCTGTAGACGGAGCGGCTGCCGGGCGGATAGGCGAGGTCCATGGCCTGGATGCGCTCGAGGTAGGCCTCGCTGCCCCTGGATCTCCTTGAAGAGAGGCGCCACGGCCGGGAGGCCGGAGGAGTGGGTGAGCAGGTGGCGCACCGTCACCGCCTCCTTGCCCGGACCCTGGAACCCCGGCAGGAAATCCCGCACCGGCCGGTCCAGGTCGAGCTTCCCCTCGTCGACCAGGATCATGGCCATGGTCGTGGTGGCCACCACCTTGGTGAGGCTGGCGAGGTCGTAGAGGGTGCCGGCGGTCACCGGCGGCGCGTCCGCGTCGTAGGTGAGGCGGCCGAAGGGGTGCAGGTGGACGAGCGATCCCCGCTGACCGACGGCGAGGACGCCGCCCGGGAAGGCGCCGCGCTCCCGGTATCCTTCAAGGAGGCGGTCCACCTCCTCCAAGCCCTGAGGAGGCCGGGTGGCGGGAGAGGGGATTCCGCAGCCAGCGGCGAGAATTGCGAAAAAAAGCAGGCTGGCCGCAGTGAATTTTCGCCTGAGCATGATGGGGCCTTCATTGTAGACCTTGGAAGCTTCTTTCGCGGGAATACCGCCCTCTTTTTCTAGGTTTTGCACCGGAAGCTGTCGGATCTGGGCTCTCATCTTCGTCTACTGGTAGGACGGCCTTTTGGCCTTGGAGTGGAGGCAACCTCCTCCCCACAAACGCGTATTGAATTGGATTGGTTGAAGGGGGGTCTGTCGTCATGTTGAAACGAATGATTCTGATGCTGCTCGCCGTGGCCGTGTTCCTCGGGGCCATCGGTTTTTTCAAGTTCCGCCAAGTCAAGGAGGCCATGGCTCAGGGGGCGTCGTTCCAGCCGCCTCCGGAGTCCGTGACCACGGTCGTGGCCCGGCAGGACGAGTGGTCGTCGTCGGTCTCCTCCATCGGTACGGTGACCGCCGTCCAAGGGCGTCACCGTGAGCGCGGACCTGCCCGGGATCGTGGAGAAGATCAGCTTCGACTCCGGCCGGATGGTGCGCAAGGGCGACCTGCTGGTGAAGCTCGACACGAGCCAGGAAGAGGCGCAGCTGGCCGCCGGGGAGGCGCGGCGCAACCTCGCCCGTCTCAACCTGGAGCGGATGAAGGGGCTGCACGAGAGCGGGGTCGTCTCGCAGTCGGACTACGACCGGTCCGTGGCCGAAGCGCAGCAGAATGAGGCCCAGGTAGGCGAGATCCGCGCCACCATCGAGCGCAAGACGATCCGGGCGCCGTTCTCGGGGCTCCTGGGCATCCGCCAGGTCAATCTCGGCCAGTTCCTGAACGCCGGAGCCCCGATCGTGCCCTTGCAGTCTCTGCGTCCCGTCTACGTGAACTTCGCCGTGCCGCAGCAGGAGATGGGCCGCTTGCGGCCCGGCACCGCCGTCCAGCTCAAGCCTGAAGGAGGAGCGGAGATCCTGGCCGCGGGCCGGATCACGGCCGTCGACTCAGTGGTGGATCCGGCCACGCGCAACGTCCAGATCCAGGCCACATTCGACGAACGCCGACGGCCGTCTGCGCCCGGGCATGTTCGTGGAGGCGCAGGTCGTCATGGGCGCCAGCCAGGTGGTCGTCGCGCTGCCCGCCTCCGCCGTCAGCTACGCGCCTTTCGGCGACTCGGTCTTCATCGTGGAGAACGTCAAGGGGCCGGACGGCAAGACGTTCCGCGGCGTGCGCCAGCAGTTCGTGAAGCTGGGTGGCGCGCGCGGCGACCAGGTCGCGGTGGTCTCCGGACTCAAGCCCGGTGAAGAGGTGGTCAGCTCGGGCGTGTTCAAGCTGCGCAACGGCGCCGCCGTGCAGGTCAACAACAAGATCCAGCCCGCGAACAACCCCACGCCCCGACCCGAGGACAGCTAGGAGGAGCGGCCCAATGAAGATTACCGATCTGTTCATCCGCCGGCCGGTGCTGGCGGTGGTGGTCAATCTGGTCATCCTGATCGCCGGGCTGCAGGCCGTCCGGTCGCTCAGCGTGCGGCAGTACCCGCGCAGCGACGTCGCGGTGATCACGGTGACGACCGCCTACGTGGGCGCCAACGCCGATCTGGTGCGCGGCTTCATCACCACGCCGCTGGAGCGGGTGATCGCGAGCGCCGACGGCATCGACTACATGGAGTCGTCGAGCGCGCCAGGGCGTGAGCACGATCACCGTGCACCTGAAGCTCAACTACGACACCAACGCCGCCCTGACCCAGATCCAGTCCAAGGTGGCGCAGGTGCGCAACACCCTGCCGCCGGAGGCGGAGGCGCCGATCATCTCGCTGGAGACGGCGGACAGCCAGTTCGCGGGCATGTATCTCGGCTTCTCCTCCACCGACCTCGATCAGAACCAGATCACGGATTACCTGGTGCGCGTCCGTGCAGCCGAAGCTCGCCGCCATCAGCGGCGTGCAGCGCGCGGACATCTTCGGCGACCGCACGTTCGCCATGCGCATCTGGCTCAAGCCGGAGCAGATGGCGGCCCACGGCATCTCGCCGTCCCAGGTGCGCGACGTGCTGGCGGCGAACAACTATCTCTCGGCCCTGGGCCGCACCAAGGGCACGATGGTGGCGGTGAACCTGACGGCCAACACCGATCTCCAGACGGTGGAGGAGTTCCGCCAGATCGTAGTCAAGGAAGAGAGCGGCACGGTGGTGCGGCTGGGCGAGATCGCCGACGTGGTGCTGGGCGCCGAGAATTACGATCAGGACGTGCGCTTCAACGGCGAGACCGCCGTGTTCATGGGCATCTGGGTGCTGCCCACGGCCAACACGCTGGATGTGATCAGCCGCGTGCGCGAGGCCATGCCCGGCATCCAGGCGGAGCTGCCGGCTGGGATGAAGGCGGGCATCCCCTACGACTCGGCGGTGTACATCCAGGACGCCATCGACGAGGTGCTCAAGACGCTCTCCGAGACCCTGCTGATCGTGATCGTGGTGATTTTCCTCTTCCTGGGATCGATCCGGTCGCTGATCATTCCGGTGGTGGCCATTCCGATCTCGCTCATCGGCGCGGCCTTCATCATGCTGGCGGCGGGCTTCACCATCAACCTGTTGACGCTGCTGGCCATCGTGCTCTCGGTGGGCCTGGTGGTGGACGACGCGATCGTCATGGTGGAGAACGTGGAGCGCCACCTGCACGAGGGCAAGAAACCCTTCCAGGCGGCCATCGAAGCGGCCCGCGAGCTGGTGGGACCGATCATCGCCATGACGATCACGCTGGCGGCGGTGTACACGCCGGTGGCCATCCAGGGCGGCCTGACCGGCTCGCTGTTCCGCGAGTTCGCCTTCACCCTCGCCGGCGCGGTGATCGTTTCCGGCATCGTGGCGCTGACGCTGTCGCCCATGATGGGCTCGAAGATGCTGCGGGCGGGCGACACCGAGCGCGGCTTTGCCGGCTTCGTGAATCGGCGGTTCGAACAGGTCCGGGGCGCCTACACACGGGTGCTGGCGGGGACGCTCAAATACCGGCCCGTGGTGCTCACTCTGTGGGTGATCGTCACGCTGGTCATGGTGCCGCTCTACATGTTCTCGCAGAAGGAGTTGGCGCCGGCCGAAGACCAGGGCATCGTCTTCGGGATCGTGCAGGCCCCTGCGAACGCGACGCTCGACCAGACCAAGCTCTTCGCGGACGAGATCTACAAAACCTTTCAATCGTTTCCGGAGACCAACTCCACGTTCCAGATCATCTTCCCCAACGGGGGCTTCGCGGGCATGGCCCTGAAGCCGTGGAGCGAGCGGACGAAGACCAGCGGGGAGCTTCAAGTGGAGGTTTCGGGCGCGCTGTCGAAGATCGCGGGCGTGCGGGTCATCCCGCTGACGCCGCCCTCCCTGCCCGGTGGCGGCGGCGGGCTTCCCGTGGACTTCGTGATCGCTTCCACGGCCGATCCCGAGAGGGTCAGCGAGATCGCCAACCAGGTCGTATTGAAAGCTTTTTCGAGCGGCCTCTTCATGTTCGCGGACACCGACGTGAAGTTCGACCAGCCGCAGACGGAGGTCGTCTTCAACCGGGACAAGCTGCGCGCTCAAGGGGTCGATCTCGCCCAGGCCGGCCGCGACCTCTCGACGCTGATGGGCGGCAACTACGTCAACCGTTTCAGCATCGGCGGCCGGAGCTACAAGGTCATCCCGCAGGTCAAGCGCAGCGAGCGGCTGACACCCGATCAGCTGTCGAACATTTATGTGACAGGAGCCGGCGGCAAGCTGGTGCCGCTCTCGACCTTCGCCACCCTGCGCACCACCACAGAGCCACGCGAGCTCAAGCGGTTCCAGCAGCTCAATGCCGTGCGCATCACGGGTGCGATCCCGCCGGGGGTTTCGCTCGACACGGCGCTGCGCTTCCTGGAAGATGAGGCCCGGAAGATCCTGCCCCAGGGCTATACGATCGATTATGCCGGCGAGTCGCGGCAGCTGCGGGTCGAAGGCGGCAAGTTCCTCGCCACCTTCCTGCTCTCGGCGATCCTGATCTATCTCGTGCTGGCGGCGCAGTTCGAGAGCTTCCGGGATCCGTTCATCATCCTGGCGGGCTCGGTGCCGCTGGCGCTCTCCGGCGCCCTGATGTTCTCGTTCCTGGGCTTCACCTCGCTCAACGTCTACAGCCAGGTGGGATTGATCACACTGGTCGGCCTGGTGGCGAAGAACGGCATTCTGATCGTGGAGTTCTCGAACCACCTGCAAGAGAAGGGGCTGGACAAGCTGCACGCCGTCATCGAAGCGGCCACCACACGGCTGCGGCCGATCCTGATGACGACCGCCGCCACGGTGGTCGGCCACATGCCGCTGGTTTTCGCCACGGGTCCGGGAGCCGGAGCGCGCAACAGCATCGGCATCATGCTGGTGAGCGGCATGATCATCGGTACGATCTTCACGCTCTTCGTGGTGCCCTCGATCTACGTGCTCGTGGCGAGGACGCACCGGGCTGCAACGGTCGAGGAGCGCGAGGAGGAGAAAGACGCCGACACGGTGGTTCTGCCGGAGCCGGCCTGAGGAGAGTCTCGATGATCGAAAAACCTGGCGAATCCGAATACGCATCCTTCTACGCGGGCTACATCGCGCGAGTCCCGGCCGGGAACGTCCTGGATATTCTCGAGGGCCAGAGCGAGCAGCTTCACAAGCTCGCGTCCGCGGCCACCCCGGAGCAGCAGCAGTTTCGCTACGCGTCCGGCAAATGGAGCGTCCGGGAGGTCTTCGGTCACCTGATCGACGGCGAGCGCGTCTTCGGTTATCGAGCCTTCCGCATCGGCCGTGGAGACCAGACGCCTCTCCCGGGTTTCGACGAGAACGAGTACGTGGCCGCCTCGAAGTATCACCACCGGGATCTCGCGTCCCTCGCCGACGAGCTCGCGCTCGTCCGCGCCGCCAACCTCGCGGTCCTCAGGGATCTTTCAGAGGACGAGTGGCGCCGTACTGGAACGGCAAATGGCCATCCGATCTCGGTCCGTGCCCTCGCGTTCATCATGGCGGGGCATGTGGAGCACCATCTGGCCCTTCTCGGTGAGCGGTACGGATTGGGCAAGCCGTAAGCGCGTAGTCAGGCGTTATTGGCTGCTATGCCGCAAGATCCCGGGATCTCTGCCGGGACTTGGAGATATGGCGCGATCTCTGGAGATCTCTGGCAAGATCTCGGGATCTCCGGAAAGATCTGGGGATGCGGCGCAAGATCTCGGGATCTCCGGCGATATCTCCCCATATCCGCCAACTTGAGCTCATCGGGTCAGGACACGAGCGGATACGCGGCAAGATCCCGGGATCTCTGCCAAGATCTGGAGATACGGCGCGACATCTGGAGATCTCTAGCAAGATCTCGGGATCTTGGGAAAAGATCTGGGGATATGGGCGCAAGATCTCGGGATCTGGGGCGATATCTCCCCATATCCGCCAAGATGAGCCCATATCGCCAGAGATGAGCTTATCGCGCGCCGTATCCCGGGAACTTGGGACATAGCTGGAGATATGGCGGGAATATCTCTCCATATCCGCCGATAGGAGCTTATCTTGGCAGCTATGGGGAGATAGCGCGGCCGAGTCTGATCTCCCTCAACCGTTCCGGCTTTCCAGCCTCCCGAGCCTCCGCTCCAATCTCTCCCCGCCCCGAAGGGGCACAGGCATAGAGCCCGGCGCTTCAGCGCCGGGAAAGAGGTCTCCCCCATCTCAGGAAGCCCCGGAGGGGCGCAGGCAGACAGCGCTGAGAAGGTCGCTGTGTTCCGCGCCTGGCGAGTCTCGCCATGGGCTGGAGAGGTTTCGTCAGCCTTCGGGAAGGCTGTTTGTCCCCTGGAGAGGGCGTTTTTTCTCCGGAAGACCCTGCTCAGCGCCGGAAGACCCTGCTCCGGCGCTGGGGACCCTGCTCCGCACCTGGGGAGGGTGTTTTTCGGCTGAAACACCCTGCTCCGCCGCGGGGGAGGCTGCTCCGCGGCTGGCGACCCTGCTCCGCGCTCGGCGAGGGTGTTCCAGAGAAAAAACGCCCTCTACAGGGGACGCCTCCTTATGAGACTTCTGGGGAAGGGGCACTCCAACAGTCCTGTTCTACCCTCCCGAGCACCGTCGTGTTTCTCATAGCTGGTATGTGGAGTGCCACGACTCCTGCCAAGTTGGGAAAGAACCTCCAAGACCAGCCATGAGACAATTGCAGCTGTATGGCGAGACGGCCCAAGAAACCACGTAACACCTCTGTAGAGAACACCGGTCCAGCGGGGTACGAGTACCAGTACCTTGTCACCGTCTGGCTTATCCTGCGTCTCTGGGAAGGGGGCTTAGAAGCAGGCTGGGTAGAGGGTGGGCGGGAAGATACAACCCTGAATCTGCGTACACCGGAGGGGCCCTACCGCCTAGAGGTACAGGTCAAGAGCGAGAAGGGCGGAATCACTGTCCACCGGCTTGCTAGATGGCTTACCCATTTTCCAAGCAGGAGTGCCAATGACTCTTTGTTGGAATGGCTCCAAGGAAGTGACCAGGGAGGGATTGTTTTCGTCACTGCCGGGCGAGTAGACAATGCGCTTATAGGGCTTCTTGCGAGTAATGAGCAAGGCGAATTTCTGGTACCTCGTAAGCGACCTACAATTCTGCTCCCCCAGGCGAAGGCTTTGAGGGAGGCTCTCGGGAACTGTTATAAGAAGTCCTCTCCTACCAAGTTGGACAGGGAACGGCAGCAGTACTGCTCCCGTTTGGCGAAGAGACTGAGACTGGAGGATCTCAAACACCTCTCTCAGAGAATCTTCGTTCTGGAACAGCTAAGCCCAGAGAAAGTCCAGGACGAAGCGGGTCGCCTACTCAACGGCCATTTCAGAATTCCGCAAAGTGAAACCGTGAAGGTTCTAGGTCTACTTGTAGGCCGCATCCCAGAGGCTCGCGAGAACGGTTTGGACTTGGTCCCGCTCTTCCGGAAGATTTTGCAGGAATATATCCAGCCGCGAATCTTTGCCCAGCAGGTCCACGTGGAGCGTGGCTCCGAGCCTAAACTAGTTGCCGAGTTAAGAAGTGAAGGCGTCCTGCTGCTGACCGGACCTATGCTCTGTGGCAAGACACACACGGGCCGTTCCGTGGCTCAGGTTTTTCAAAACGTAGGTTTCGCCTGCCGCGAAACCGGGGATACTGATGAAGCAAAGCGGTTCCTTCTGGATTTGACGACCCCCGAAGATCGACTAGTCCTTTTGGAAGATCCTTTCGGCAAAATCGCCCTGAAGGAGGACGCCTATGAAAAATGGGAGGCGGTGGGATCTCTTGTTGCCGATCTGCGTACAAATAGGAAGCTCATTATCTCTTGCCGGAGAGATATCCTGCAATCGCTGGTCAAAGGAGTGGAGCTAAGGCTAGACGGAAAGAACTGGCGCGATCTTGCGCTGACTGATCCCGCAAAGGCCGTTGAGATTTGGCGCGCTCACGCCCTGAATCAGGATCCAAGGGTCGTTGAAGACGTAGCTGAGGGCCTTGCCAGTATGGAGCCCGGGCACTTACTCCAGCCGGGGCAGATCCGTTTCCTTGCAAGGAGAGATCCAGAAACACTGAAGGATTTGTCGTTTCAACAGCTACTACGGGTCGCCCGCTATCAAGCCCCTGATATCGGACAGAGGCTTGTCTCTCAAGGTTCTCCTATGCAGGAAACGCTTGCCGCATTAGCTCTCTCTGCTACGACTTTGAGTCGTGTTTCCTTGGAAGAGTTGAGGTTTATTTTGGGAGACTCTGAAGGTTTCCCGGGCAAAATAGAACTGGAATTCGGACGTATGTACGGAGGTTATGAGCAGCCACTGCCTCAATTCCCGGTCTATGGGAGCTTGAGCGCTCTCGCCTCTCGATACAGGGAAACCTTGGATGAACTCGAAGCCCGCGGTCTGGTTGAGCAGGGTGGTGGATATCGCTTCAGCCATCCAATCTATGAACAGGCCAGCTTCGAAGCTTTCCGGGCCCTGCCAAGATTCCAGTTTGAGAAAACTGTTCAACTGGCTCGTCGGGCGATGTTCTCCTTGTCTTCTGCTACAGCCAAGAATTCTGTCGAAACTGTCCATCGGCTTCGCCGGGAAGAGGATAGCCCCGAGCGGCGTGAAGAATTGACTGAGCTGGGCCTGAATGCCTTTACTTCTATCTTTCCTGGTGTTCGAGATGCCAGTATGAGGAGATTCGTGGAGGATTTCGAATCTCTGGGCGTCGACTTTCGTAAGCGCCTTCTAAGGATCGTTCGATCTCAATGGCTGGAGCGTAAGAATATATTGTGGTATCGAGGTGAGCCGTGGTTTGACACTCGAGACTCCATCCCCTTTTCAGACTCCTCTGAGGAGCACTTTACCTCGCAATTCGTTGCTAATGCGCAGGAGAAATTGCGTTCGCTAGGTCCTGGAGAAAGACTTCCTGCGGAGCAGATTTGGGGAATCCTAAGGTTTTATGATGAGAGTCAATCCGGCGTAATAATTTTGGAGCGAGCCTTAAGCTATGACGAGGCGCTGATCCGTAGCGAGGCTGCCTATCTTCTATTGAGGTATCATGATTGTGTGCCGCGTAGGCTATTAGAGCGTGTTGCGGGCGATCCTGATCCCACAGTAATTGCCGAGGCTATCAGAGGATTTTTGATGGATTGGGAGCGCCGTGATGAGGCTGCTTGCGCAGCGGCTAGTAGCGTGCTCTTCCCAGCATTGGGGCATCCTTCAAGAGCTATACTGGCAGCTTACTTTTTGACGCACTTTGAGGATGTTACGGGGCGGTACGACGGCGCTAACCCTTGGAGGCTGTGGGCGGGTATCGCGTCTCCGGTTTTGCGAGGTTTGCCTCGACACTATCATGTAAATGAAGGAAGCCTGTATCGAATGTTCTCGATGGCGATTCCGTCTCTAGATAAAGCCGAAGCTTTGGAGGTCTTGAAGGCTTGGTTGGAATGGATAGAGGGTGCGTTGAGGGAACGTCTTCCAGAGGACTATGGTTTGGGAGTGGCCGATTTACTGTTGATGATTACAGGGCGGGATGCTGAAGCTCGTCGTGAATTTCTTCCTCGGCTTCTTGCTCAAACTGAAACCAGCTTTCGGGTGACTGTGGTCTCCGACTTGGCCAATGGCTGGGACAATCTTAATGATGTAGAACGAAAGGAGGTTTTGGAAACAATTAGGCAGCCTAGTGTTGATCAGCGCTGGGTTCAGGCTGCTGCGCTTACAGTCAGGAATCCACCATGGGATATCATCGAGTTTATTCTCGGGGATGCTGCCGTACTGCTCCTCCCTGAGGGAGCTATTCTGGAACGATTCCCGCCGGAATTGCTTGAGGCCTGTCTGTCTATGCACACCGGGCACCCACAACCTCTTGGGTGGATAGGTCTCCACCACCGTGCTTCTGAGCTTTGGGAACCCCTGCTTCTATGGATCGCTCGCAATCCTAGGCGCGTTCTTTTCGATTTGGCGATCCGAGAGCTGCTTCTCAATGCTTCAAATAGAGATGAAGAATCAGGGCGGTTAGATATCTGGAGGGAATTGGCCCAGAAGGCTGATGTGGCTACATGTAAGAGGTTGTTTGGGCATCTATTAAGGTGGACTGCAAGAATCACGGCTGTTCCTTTTCAGGCCTACTGGGAGGTGCTCCTTCAATCTCCTGAAGCTGAACAGCTTTTGCCGTCCTGGTATGAGACGATCTTCGAGGCGTTACATGACATAGAGGAGTTTGATAACCTTAATCTTTTTCTGCGGCTGCCCGGATTTCTTGAAGCCTTACTAGAACGGTTTCCGGAGGATCTAGCCATGCTGGAAATCGTAGATCGACCGTTGACTCCTGCAGGCAGGGAACTTCTCATGGAGCAGTACGAGAATAATCCCCCCAAGCTCCTGCGTGTTCACGATAAGGTGCTCTCGGTTCTGGGAGGGGATCTTAATTCACCTGACCCTATAGTGCAGAAAGTTGTTCAAGTGCGCCGTGAGTGGTTCAAGCAAAAGAGCTGGGACAATGATCCCTGGGATGATCACTACAAAATTCAAGATTGGATTTGGGCTAGATAGTTGACCGGGGAGACCACCTAACATAGATGCAGGGCAATGGGGTGCATGCGGCGAATCTTGAAGTCTAAGCGCGCTTAGCTGAACGTAATGTGACTTGCTTGCTCAGCCCAGAAGCCGCCGACTTAGTTGGAGGAGCCGACGGCTTCTGAGAAAGGCTATCCCTACCCCCCCGGCACCGCCGTCAGCAGCACCACCAGCGCTCCGTCCGCGCCGTCCGCCTTGGAGGTGCCGACGACGATCGTTTCGCCCACCTTGACGCTGAAAGTCGTCTCGATCAGGCGACGTCCGCCGAATTGGGGGACATCCTTCATCTGGACTACCATTTCCTGTTCGAGCCTGAAGCGGTCTACAAAAAGGGAGGGAGGCTCGCTGTCCCCCGTTGAAATGAAGCGCAGCTCCACCTTGTAAGCGGCCCCACTATTCCCGGCGAGACGCGCCTGGGCGCTTCTTTCCTCGGTAGCGCTCAGCCAGGCGGCGTCGATCAACTGGTAGCTCTTGAAGGGCAGGAACTTCTTGAGGTCATTGAGCGCCTTCTGCGCGTTCTCCGGGATCTCCGGTCCGGCTGTAGTGCTGGGCTTCAGGGAGGCCGAGAGGAGCAGGATCTGGAGGTTCTGGTTGCGAGGGGTCTCTTCAGACGCCTGTGGAGTAGGCTGGAGAATCGGAATCTGTACGGATTGCGCCATCAGCCGTCCCGAGGCCAGCAGCAGGGCGGCGAGGAAGAGGGCGCGAATGAAAACCTTTCTGATCATCGTCATTCTCCTTGAATGGAACTGTCTCCCGGCGAGAGCAGCCAGATGATGCGCGTCCCTCCCGGGGTGGAAAATTGGATCTGTTGGGGCTCGGTTACTGGTTCCACTGCGGCGATCACGGCGGTCGCCTCCGGCTTCATGGGAGCTGGCTGAGCGACAGGAGGACGGGGTGCCCGGCGCTTCCGTCGGACCGGCGTCTTCTTCTCCTCCACTTTTTCCTCGGCCAGCCTGGGCTCCTCTCGTGGAGGAGGCGGAGGCTGGACGGCCTTCGGAGGCACCACGGCGATCCGCGGTGGTGCGGAAGGCTTTTCCGCTCTTGGGATCAAGACCGCGATCAGGATCAGGGCCGCGACCAGCACGGCTCCCGCCGTCGCGAAGACGGGAAAGAGCCTCCGCCTTCGCTCCGGGATGGCCGACAGCACCGTCCGGCGCATGTCGCGGACTTCGTCCAAAGTCAGCCCAGAATCTGCGGGGTCCGCCTCGCGCAAGAGGCGGCGCAGCCGCTCGTCTCTCGTCTCGTTGTTCATCTCCAGACCTCCTAAACTCCAGGGTCCTTCAGAAGAGTCGCCAGCTCGCGGCGGGCGGACAATAGATGCCAACGCACCGTGACTTCGGCGACCCCCAGCAGGCGGGCCACCTCGCGCACGGGCATGCCTTCGATCTCGTGGAGCACGATGGCCGCGCGGCGGCGGGGGGAGAGGCGTTCGAGCGCGGCCCGCACCGTGGCCCGCGCTACCGCCGCGTCTTCGGGATGGGCTCCTTCTTCTCCCCGCCGGATCTCGTCATGAACCCGGGTGCGGACGCCGAGCCGGCGGTAGCGGTCCCGGCAGAGGTTGACCAGGGTGCGGACCAGCCAGGCCTCGCCGGACTGATCGCCGTCCGGCACGGATTCGGGACGCCGGGCCGCGCGCAGGAAGGCCTCCTGTACGAGGTCCCGGGCCTCTTCACGGTCTGCCGAGAGGCGGCGGGCCAGCCGGAACAGGCGCTCGTGGTGGGCGTCGAAGAGCCTCGCCAGGCGTTGGGTTCCGGTCTGGCTCTGGGTTGGGTCCAAGATCGCGCTCGTCGTCAGCGGTGCGTTCACATCCCGTAGACGCGCGAGCTTGGAAAAGTGTTGGGGCCCTCTTCTGAAGGAGAGGGCGCCTCTGTCAGGAATGGACCGGGATCTGCTCGTTCGGGCTTTCCACGGCGATGGCCGCCCGGGCCTCCTCCAGAAGTGCCCGCGCCGAGAGGGGAGCGCCCACGGCGCCCCGCACCCAGGCGTCCGGGGTGAGCCGGCCCTGGCGGGCGATGCGCTCGACTTCGGCGCCGAAATCCCCCTCGCGGAACTGCTGGGCGATCTGGAAGGCGATGATGTGCCCGATGGCGTAGTCCGGGAGATAGAGGCCGTAGACGATCATGTGCGAGTAGATGGCCAGGATCTCCGAGTCGCGCACGCCGAAGACCGGAGCGAAGTAGCGGTTCCAGACGTCGCGCGCGATGGCGAGCACGGCCTCCCGCAGCTCGGCCGGGGTGGCCTCCGGGTGCTGGTACATCCAGTTCCACACGCCCATGTCCACCAGCGAGACGCCCGCGATCTCATAGGTGTTCCACAGGATGCCGAGCGCCTCGGCGCGCTGGGCCTCCTCGCCCTCGGCCCCCAGGCCCAGCATCTCCAGGTCGCGGTGCTGGAAGATGAAGGCGAACGCCTCGGTGCAGGCGTTGTTGGGGACCCCCGCGAGCGGCCAGTGGTCGATGCCGTTCAAGGAGAAGACCTGCTCGACGTTGTGGCCGAGCTCGTGCATGGCCACGTTGTAGCCCTTGTAGTCCATGCCGCCCCGGGGGACGCGCGTCCGCAGGTGGGCCTTGTCTTCCCGCCGCACGGCCTGGACGGCGTGGCCGGCGCCCCGCGCCGGGTCCACCTCCATGTGGTCGGAGAGCCACCGCGCCCGCTCCGGGGAGAAGCCCAGCCGTTCCAGGAGATCCGGCAGGCCGGCCGCGAAGGCGGGGAGGTCGGGATAGCGGGTCCGTGCGGCCTCGTCCAGCTCCGCCTCGGGGAAGTCCCCCCGCGATTTGAAGCCCGCATACCAGATGTCGAACGGCTCTAGGGGCCGGCCGAGCCGCTTCTCGATGAGCCGGCCGAGGTCCGCCACCTCCGGAGAGGTGAGCACCGAGACGAGCAGGGCTTCGACCTCCGGCTCCGGGATCTGGCGGTCCCGCTCGAAACGGCGGGCGATGAAGGTCGGCTCGGACGGGCTGTACGGGTCGGCCTTGCGGACGGCGTGGAAGATCTCGAGGAGCGACGCGTAGCGGGTGTCGGGCTCGCGCGCGGCGAGATTCCCATCCCGATTGTCCCCCTTCTTTTGGCCTTCCACGGGCTGAACAGTGTTGGCCTCAGGGTCCCAGAGGAGATCGGGATTGTCGACCACCGCCGCCGGGATCTCCTGCCGGACGATCCTTTCCATGATGCGCAGGATGGTCCGCTGGCGGGCGAGTCCGGCCGGGCTCGGATCGGCGTAGTAGGAGGCCAGCTCGTCGCGCAGGCCCCAGTGGCTGATGAGCCGCAGGCCCTCGGGGAAGGGACGCTCGCCGTCCTGATCGACGATCCTGTCCAGACGGAGGTTGTAGCCGGAGACGTACTGCTCGACGGCCATGGAGACGCGGGTCATCTCCTGCTGTACGGCGGCGGGGACGCGGACGGCGAAGCGGTCCATCAGGCGCGAGCGCGCCCAGGTCTCGCGGTCCCAGGCCGGCCCCTCGGCCAGCCGCTCCGCCAGCGTGTGGACCGGGAAGTTGAGCAGGGCCAGGAAGGCGATCTTGGTGCGGAAGAGGTCTTCCTCCACGTGGGCCGCGAGGTCGAGCTCGGCGAACAGGCGGTCGGCCGCCGTGAGCGGACCCGTGTCCACGTCGATGGGCCAGGTCAGCTCGCGCCGCACCTCGTGGAGGTGGCCGTCGACCTGCTCGAAGGTCCGCTCCAGGCGCTGGGAGGTGGCGGCAAGCTCGCTGGGGTCGGCGATGAAGTTGGCTTCACAGAAGTCGGAGAACGTCTGGGCTGCGCCGTCCTCGGGCCACCAGCGCTGGGCGGCCTGCTGGACGCCCCGGCGGATGCGGGTTTCGTGGTCTTTGCCGAACCTGGCAAGCAGGCGGTCAACGGTGGGAGCCATGTCGAAGGGAGTCATGGCCTGCAATTCTACCTTGTAAGATGGCGGCGCCCGGGGCCGCGGTGTCGAAAGACGGCCACTTCCGCCGGGGATGAGGAGCAAGGCATGGACCCAAAATGGGCCGTTTTCCGTCTTTCCGAGATCGATGAGCAACGCCGCCGGGAGGGTAGCGATTCCTGGTTGGAATTCCTGAAGGTGCCGTCCCTGCGGACGGGCCTCTACGTCCTTCCTGCGGGCTCGGTGGACACCCAGAGCCCCCATACCGAAGACGAGGTCTACTACGTCGTCCGCGGCCGGGGCCGCTTCACGGCGGATGGGAACGACATGGACGTCGAGGCGGGCGCGGTGCTCTTCGTGGCCGCCCACGTCGAGCACCGGTTCCACTCGATCGAGGAGGATCTGGAGATCCTGGTCTTCTTCGCCAGGACGTAGGACGGTCTACACCGCCGGCTTCAGCACCTCGTTCACCAGCTTGTCGTCGATCACCAGCCGGTGCGGCCCGCCGGCGCCGTTCAAGGGCTTGACCTCCTCTCGCGAGAAGGGGTCGAACTCGAAGGGCTTGATGATCTTGCCGTAGACCGACTTGAGGGCCCGGGCGCCGATACGGCTGCTCTTCGAGGCCTCATCGGCGATCTTCTGCACGGCGTCGTCCGTGATGTCGAGCTCGATGTCGTACTTCCGGAAGAAGTTCTGGGACGTCCGGAGCACCCCATCAGCAGGCTCGCGGAAGATGCGGGCGAGCGTGCCGGCGGTCAGGTCCTCCAGGATCACGGCGTTGTCGAAGCGCGACAGGAACTGCGGCTGCATGCCGTACTCGAAGAGGTCCTCCGGCCGGAAGTGGTGGCGGAGGGTGAAGTACTCGCGGATGGTGATCTTGCCGTTGACGTAGGTCGTCGTGGTGGGCAGCTTGATGCCGCTCTTGGGCGAGGTGACCCGGTGGAAGACCTGGTCGTAGAGGGTCTCGAACGCTCCCGCGCAGAGGAAGAGCATCTTGCCGGTGTCGATCCAGGCGCTGGTGGACTCGAGGACGCCGTCCTTGTTGGGGGCGGTGATGCGGTGCGGCACCCGCTCGCCCTCGATCAGGGTGAGCACGGCCTGCTGGATGTTGATGCCGGTCACGTAGGGCTTGCCGCCGATCATGCCCGAGACCTTGTCGATCTCGTCGAGGCAGACGGTGGCGCGCTCCATGGCGCGGCCGATCTGCTCGGCCGTGGCGCCGTCGCCCAGCACCTGCCGGGTGCGCTCTTCGAGGCGCGTGAAGAGGCGGCTGGTGTCCACGGCCCCATCCTCGGTCGCCAGAGTGTTGGCGTTCATGATGAGGACGACCCGGTACTCCGCGAATTCCTCATGGGCGTTGTAGAGCGCCTCGATGCCCCGCATGATGGTGGTCTTGCCGGTCCCCGAGTTGCCGATCAGGAGGAGGTTGCCGTACTTCTCCCCCTGGAGGTGCTTGAAGATGGCGACGGAGACGTACCGCAGCGTCTCCTCCTGGCCGATGACGCTCTGGGACAGGTTGTTGCAGATCTCGACGGGCTTCATGGTGGACATGGGTCACTTCCTCTGGACGGTCCCCACCCTTGCGGCGGGACCGGCAACTGTATCTACGGATGAAACGGGGCGGGCGTCTCCCTCATTCCTATCTAAGCGCGATCCGAGGCCGGGCATTCCCGGGCGGGGACCACAGGAGTACAATGGTCCTTGGAGAGGGAAAAAGTGATGGAGGTAAGTGTCCGAGCCGTCGTCTTCAGAGAAGGGGATTGGTGGGTCATTCAGGTTCTGGAGTACGACCTTGCAAGTCAGGTCCGGCGCTTGGAGGATGCACCGGGCCATCTCCGCAGGCTCCTCCTCGGACAGGTCGCAGCCAATGCCGCCATAGGGATCGAGCCCTTCCATGGCTTCTCCAGGGCACCTAGGAGATACTGGGAGATGTACGAGAGGGCACGCCCGCTTGCCATTCCCGAGCAGGGGCCGGACGCGTAAAATGAGTTTGTTGGGACCAAAGGAGACGCCGATGATCGCGCCAACCATTCGAGCCGTCGTTTTCCAGGATGGGGATTGGTGGATCGTACAGTTCCTTGAGTACGATCTCGTGACTAGGACCCGAAGACTGGAAGACGTGCCGGGCGAGGTACGCCGGATCCTGCTGGTGTTGATCACCGCGAGCCTTCGCCGTGGCATCGAACCTTTCCATGGGTTCACGCCCGCTCCCCGGAAGTACTGGGACATGTACGAGAAAGGGACGGCGATGGAAGAGGTTCGGCTCGAACCTCCTCCAGAGCTGGAGATGGTGTCCGAGCCTCTGGTGGATGCCCGTCTCGCCGCCTGAATCCAGGGCA
This sequence comes from uncultured Acidobacteriota bacterium, assembly GCA_963832495.1. Taxonomy (GTDB): domain Bacteria; phylum Acidobacteriota; class Thermoanaerobaculia; order Multivoradales; family UBA5704; genus DATARR01. The sequence goes on from CAWHUF010000011.1 coordinate 2,051,897, forward strand.
GCTCAGGGATCCTCAGGGTCAGGGTCGAGGTGGAAATCCACGGGCGGCAGGTCAAAGGCTTTGCAAAGAGATCGCAATTCTTGGACTAACAGAGGATCGTCTTCGCGAAGGAGAGCCATTGGATAGACCTGCTTGCCTTTCACAAACAAGATGCTGGCGGTGAGGATGACCTCTTCCATGGAGAGCTCAATCCCGTAATCTCTCCTCACCTTCTCGACGAACTCCCGCAACGTCAGTTCCCACGGATGTCGGCCCAAGGATCGAATCTCCGGAAGTTTTTCCTTATACGGCGGATTCAGCGGCTGACCGTAGCGAGGAAGAATGCCACGGGCCCGAGCTAAAGCCAAGTCTTCTCTTCACTTACGGGTACATGGTTGCGTTTTCCAGGATGGCGCCCTGGAGCGCGCTTGCTATCCCCCTCCCCCCTCGGACAAGATTCCGGCGTGAAGAAAGCCGTCTCGCTGGAGCTCGAACGCAAACTCAACCCGGAGCAGATCGCCGCCGTCACCCACGGCGAAGGGCCGCAGCTCGTCCTCGCCGGCGCCGGCTCGGGCAAGACCCGGGTCATCACCTACCGGATCTTCTGGCTCGTCGAGGAGATGGGCGTCGATCCGGGCACCATCGCCGCCATGACCTTCACCAACAAGGCGGCCGGCGAGATGCGCGAGCGGGTGGAGGATCTGCTGGGGGTCCACCCGCTGCCGACCTCGGTGGGGACATTCCACCGCTACGGGCTCATCCTGCTGCGCCGCTACGGCGAGCGGGTGGGTCTGCGGCGCGACTTCCACATCCTGGACACGTCGGACCAGCTCGGGCTCATCAAGGAGGCCCTGGGCGCCGAGGGGCTCTCGGAGACCGCCTTCTCTCCCCGCTCCGTGCTGGGCCAGATCAGCGCGGCCAAGAACCGGCTGCTCGACGCCGCGGCCTACGAGGCGCGGGCGCAGAACTTCTTCGAGAAGAAGGTGGCCGCCCTCTACCGCCGCTACCAGGGCCTGCTCGGGCAGGCCTCGGGGGTGGACTTCGACGACCTGATCTCGCTCTCGGTCAAGCTCCTCTCGACCGACGAGGAGCTGCGCGAACCGGATCCGCTCCCGCACCCGCTATCTCCTGGTCGACGAGTACCAGGACACCAACCACGCCCAGCTCCGGCTCGTCCAGGAGCTGTTCGGGTCCGGACGGCAACCTGACGGCCGTGGGCGACGAGGACCAGGGGATCTACCGCTGGCGCGGCGCGGACCTCGACAACATCCTGGAGTTCGAGAAGACCTTCCCCGGCGCCGTGGTGCGCAAGCTGGAGCGGAACTACCGCTCGACGCAGACGATCCTCGACGTCTCCGGCGCGCTGATCGCCCACAACGTCAACCGCCGGGGCAAGCGCCTGTGGACCGGACACGGGCGCCGGCCCCAAGGTCGAGGCTCTACAAGGCGAGCGACGAGGGGGACGAGGCGCGTCTGGATCATCCGCACCCTCCAGCGCCTGCGGGGCAACTACAAGCTGGGGGACATGGCGATCCTGGTCCGCACCAACGCCCAGACCCGGGCCATCGAAGACGAGCTGCTGTCGCGCGAGATCCCCTACTCGCTGGTCGGCGGCGTTCGGTTCTACGACCGCGCCGAGATCAAGGACCTCGTCGCCTACCTGCGGGTGCTGCGGAACCCGCGGGACAACTTCTCGCTCATGCGGATCATCAACCAGCCGCCGCGGGGCATCGGCAAGTCGACGATCGAGCTGCTGCGCGACCGCGCCGTCCAGCTCGGCCAGCCGCTCTGGGACGTGCTCTACCTGGACGACCTGGGCAACCTGCCGGCCCGGAGCGCCACGGCCCTGCGCAGGTTCCGCGACCTGATCGTGGGCCTCCAGCAGGCCGCCGCCGAGCTGCCGCTGCCGGCCCTGCTCGACCGGCTGCTGGAGGCGACCGGCCTACATCGATCTCTACAAGCAGGACGACCCGGAGGACGTGGCGCGGCTGGAGAACATCCAGCGAGTTCCTCTCCGCCGCCCAGGAGTTCACCGAGGCGAACAGCTACAACACGGCGAGCGACCAGGATCTCCTGACGGCGTTCCTCGACCACATCGCGCTGGTGACGGACCTGGACACCCTGGAGTCCGAGAAGGGCGTCTCGCTGATGACGCTCCACAGCGCCAAGGGGCTGGAGTTCCGGGCCGTGGTGGTGGCCGGGCTGGAGGACGGCCTGCTGCCCCACTTCAACTCCCAGGGAGCGCGGGAGGACATCGAAGAGGAGCGCCGCCTCCTCTACGTGGGCATGACCCGCGCCCGGGAGCGGCTGTTCCTCACCTACTGCCGCCGCCGCCGCATCGCGGGCCGCTACCAGGACCAGGCCGAGTCGCCGTTCCTGGCCGAGCTGCCGGAGCAGCTCCTGGATGTCTCCGCGAGCCCCGACCTCTTCATGATGGAGCGCTACGATCAGCGCGCCCAGAGCGTCTACTCCTTCTTCGGCGGCGGCCAGGGACAGGCCCGTCCCCCGGCTGCCGCACCGCCGCCGGTGCCTCAGCGGCCCGCAGCGCCGCCGGTTTCTCAGTCCTCCGGCTATGGTGGCTATAGCCGTCCAGCTCCGCGTCCATCGCCTCCAGAGCCCGCACCCACCGCCCCGCGCAGGGCGATCCGGCGCGGCAGCCGCGTCCGCCACCCCACGCTGGGGAGCGGCGTCGTGCTGGAAATGGAGGGGGAGGGAGACGAGGCGCGCCTCACCGTCTTCTTCGAGAAGTCGGGGAAGCGGAAGCTGGTGGCGAAGTTCGCGAACCTGGAGATGCTGTAGGGGCCTCCTTACAAAGTGGCGGTATACTAGGAAAACGTAAGGAGCAATCGATGGCCGCCAGCACACTTACATCGAAAGGTCAGATCACCATCCCCAAGGAGGTTCGCGAGCGCTTGGGAGTGAAGGAGGGAGACCGGCTCGTGTTCCGGTTCGATGAGCGCGGCAATCTCGTCCTTCAGCCCGAAGCTCGGCGTCCTCTCGGACGCATTTCTGGCCTGCTGCAGCACTTGGCGAAGGACCGCCCTGTCACGGTTGAAGAAATGAAGGAAGCTGTCAGACAGCACGCCGTAGAGAGGTTCAAGAGGAGTGTCAAGCGTTGATCGCGCTGGACACGAATATCTTGATTCGGTTGATGGTCCGCGATGACCCCAAACAGACCGTACTCGCGGAACGGTTGATCGAAAGCATCGTAGAGCGTGGAGAGACCTGTCTCGTCACCGACCCAGTGCTCTGTGAGGTCGAGTGGGTGCTTGCATCCAACTATGGGGCAGCGCGAGCGGAGATCATCGCCGTCATGCAGGAGTTGCTCGCAGAGGAAGTTTTCACGTTCGAGGATCGGGAAGCCTTCCGGCGAGCGGTCGACCTCTGCCAGCGGACCAAGGTAGAGATTTCCGATCTGCTGATTGGCGCGAAGGGACAGGCGCGAGGTGCACGGACAACTTACACCTTCGATCGCGTCCTGTCCCGCCAGGAAGGTTTTTCACGTCTCGATTGACCTCGAATTCCTATCCAGGACTGGGGGCAAGCTCATGAACCAGCTCAAGGGACTCCGCGGACTTTTCCTCCTCTTCTGCTTGCCGTTCATGGCCGGGGCCGAGGCCCCGCCCGCAAGCCTCGAAATCCCTGTCAAGCCGGATGTCCCTTCCGGTTATCCGGACCGGGTTGGACGGTTCGCGACGCCGTTGCGCCAGGATCTGACGTCGCTGCAACTCACCAGTCTGGGACAAGGCCGGTATGGTCTCCGCTTCTCCTCTGGAACCGAGACTCCGGCGCTGCCGGACATCGACCTCCGCCCGTTCATTCCTCGTGTTCCGCTCCTTGCCAAGGGAAACGCGGAACTGACCCGTATCGCCCTCATCCAGCGTGAGCTGAACCGCAATCAGACCCGTTATCCGGCGCCCGGCAGGCCGGAGACCGTTTTCGTCGCCAATAATTGCCTGAAGAGCGGGCTTTGGGAGATCGGGCTCGATCGCAAGGACGACCAGGGATCGCTCACCTATTACCACGGCTGGTTCACCTTCCCGAAGACCGAGTACGCGCGGCTCTTCGAGACCTTGAACGGCATCCCCTACTCGGTAGACCTGGAAAACTACCCGAAGCTCGACGGTCTTCCGGTGCCGCTCGAGAGTCTGCGGTCGGTGGTGCGCGACATTCCTGTACCGGTAGATACACACTCCGGAGAGCCGATCGATCAGTTTTCGGAGCAGGCCCGCAAAGCGAAGCTGGTGCTCGCGCCGGCTGTGCGCACCTATGGGGACTGGCCGGCTGCGGACCGGCAACCGGTGGCCCTGGCAAAATTCAGCGAGCCCGGGTTTTACGACGCCAAGGATCCCGTGCGCTTCGATCTTGCCTGGCTCGCCCAACCGGCCGAGGCTCGCTGGCGTTGGGTCAAGAATCCTCAGATTTCCGAAGGCTTCCCTGAGATCGAGCTACGCTACAAGAACGGCCACCGCATACTCCTCGCCAGCGATCATCTTACGGGGTTGCCGGCGCGTACCGCCAAGCCCGGCGACGAAGCCGACCTCCTTCACCTGACCTTCGGCATCGGAACCCCTGAGATCTACAGCAACGTCGAGGAGAGAATCCGCGAGCTCGAGACGGAACGGCAGAATTACCTGCTCCTTCTGGACGGCAGCGGAAACCTCGTCGACAACCATCGCGCTGGCGTCGACCGGATCTATCTCTGGCGTGAGGCTGGGGACCCAGGCCGCCTCCACCTCTATCTGGTCAGCTACGAGAGGATCGCTCTCGTCAGCCATCTCAGCCTGCCGTGGAGTGGCGCTACTCCCAAGCCCCCAGAGCCTGCCGCACGCTGACGATCTGCCCGAGGTGATAGGCGTTGTGGTCCGCCACCAGCAGGGCCTCGCGGAGGACCGTCTGGCCGTCTCCCCAGGGGATCTTCGCGTAGAGATCGGTCTTGGGATCGGCCACCAGATCCTGCATCTCCTGAAGGTCGCGCCGGAAGGTCTCGACGCTGCGGTCCCAGGCCGCCGTCGTCCGGCGGGGCTTCGGTCTCCGGCCAGTATCCTGCGGGCCAGTCGGGGGAGACATGGGCCTTGTTGCGGCTGAACTCCAGGATGTCCCACTGGGCGATGCCGCAGGTGCTCCAGGAGCTGCCAGACGGTGTGGGGCAGTCCCGGAGCCTTCTTTCCGCGGAGATCCGCCGCGAGGCCGCTCGATCGCCTTGTCGAGGTCCGAGATGGGCGCTGCCGCCGCGCAGCAGCTCCAGGAGATGATCGCGCAGGCTCCGGTCCTTATTGTCCAGATCCTTGTCCATCAGGCCCCACCAGCTCGTCGACCAGGGGTCGGCTCCCCTGGACGGCCACTCGCTGCAGGTAGAGCTTCACGCCGACCAGCCCGCCCAGCTCCTCGCCTCCGCCGGCGCGGCCGGGGCCGCCGTGGAGGGTCTGCGGCAGGGCGGCTCCCGAGCCGGGCGCGACTTCGGCCGAAGCTTCGGAGCCGATGTAGATGCGGCCCGTGTCGCCGCCGCCCCGGCTCACGAAGTCGCCGACCCAGCCGGCGTCGTCGCGTGTAGAGCGGAGGTCACCAGCGTGCCGCCGCCCAGGGCCACGATCTCGGCGGCTTCCGCGGCCGTGCCGTCGTAGGGGAGGAGCGTCGCGACCGGGCCGAAGACCTCCCGCTCGTGGACGGGCCGGCGCTCCGGGCGTCGTCGCTCCGCAGCAGGGTGGGCGCGACGAAGAAGCCCTTGCCCTCGGGAGCGCCCACGCCGTCGGCCCGCTCGCCGGCGCCGTGGACGATGCGCGCCCCCTGCTCCAGCTCGGCGATGCCGCGCGAGCGCGTCCTCGAGCTGCTGGGCGGTGGCGAGCGGGCCCATGCGTCACCGAAGGGTCCGCCGGGTTGCCGGCCACGACCTCGCTCAGCCGGGAGATCAGGGCGTCCTGGACCGCGTCGATCCGGTCCCTGGGGACCAGGATGCGGCGCACGGCCGTGCACTTCTGGCCGGTCTTCTGGGTCATCTCGCGCGCCACGTCCTTGAGGAACAGGTCGAAGGTGGCCGAGCCGTCCGGCCACGTCCGGGCCGAGCACGGCGGCGTTCAGGCTGTCGGCCTCGACGTTGACCCGCGTGTTGGCGGCGAGGAGGTTGTCCCGCGAGCGCAGGCTCCGGGCCGTGTCCGCCGAGCCGGTGAAGGCGAGCACGTCCTGCGGACCGAGCCGGTCCAGGAGGTCGCCCGTCGAGCCGACGATGAGCTGGAGCGCGCCTTCGGGGAGGATGCCCGCCTCGACGATCAGCTCGATGCAGCGCTCGGTGACCAGGGCGGTCGCCGTGGCCGGCTTGGTGATCACCGGCATGCCGGCGAGGAGGGCGCAGGCCGCCTTCTCGGCGAAGCCCCAGGCCGGGAAGTTGAAGGCGTTGATGTGGACCGCCACGCCGTGGCGGGGCACCAGGATGTGCTGGCCGTAGAACGCCTCGGTCTTGGCGAGCTGCACGCCCTCGCCCTCGGACGAGGAACGTGCGGTCGCCGAGCCGCCTTGCCGATGGCGAAGTAGTAGGCGAGCGTGCCGGAGGCGCCGTCGACGTCGAACGAGCCGTCCGGCTTGGTCGTGCCGTTGTTCCGGCGCGGAGAGGTCGAGCAGCTCGTCGCGGTGGTCGCGCAGGACCTTGCGACATGTCCTTGAGGAGGCTGGCCCGCTGGGCGAAGGTCATCGCCCGCAGCGCCGGGCCGCCGCGCTCGCGGGCGTAGTCGAGCACCGCCCCGAAGTCGATCCCCTCGCTCGAGGCGCGGGCGATCTCCTCCTCGGTCGACGGGTCCACCAGCGGTCGCGAAGCCCGACTGGCGCCTCGTGCCAGCGTCCACAGACATAGCTCCTCAGCGTCTTCATCGCTCTCCTTGCTCTCCTTCTCGGGTCGGCGGTCAGCACCCGCTGATCTCAGCGAGGCAGGCAGATCCTATAACGCGTCAGCTCGACGCTTCCTCTTCGATCGCCCCTCGTTCCTCCGGGTGCTCTTCGAGCCAGCTCTCGGCGAGCGCCCGGTGCTCCGGGTTCAAGGACATCAGGTAGAGGCGGGCCTGGTGGAGGTCGTCGATCTCCTGGAGGTCCCAGCGTTCGAGAACGCCGGTCAGGAACCCCGCCGCGGCGAGCTTCGCCCTCCTGGGATCGAGCTCCTCGCCGAAAGGCAGGGAGACCTCAGCCAGGAGCTTGCTCCGGCGTCCCCAGTCGTACACCTCGAGCCGCCGGGCGTAGTCGTCCACCATCCTTTTCATCTCGGGGTTGAGCTTTTCGTAGAGCATCACGATCCTTCCCGGATGGGCCGGTTCTGCGCAGGCTCTCGCGGAGACCGATCCGCGCCTCGCGCAGCCCCGGCCTCAGGGTGAGGGCGCCCTGGAACTGCTCCGCCGCGCCGGCCCAGTCTCCCTTCGCGGCCAGAGACCTGGCCAGGGCCACGTGGGCCACGTAGTTGCCCTGGGTCACAGCCAGGGCGTGCCGGAACAGGGTAACGCTGTTGGACCAGCAGTGCACCTGGACCCAGGTGAGCGCCGCGAGAACGAAGAGGACGAGAACCGTGGCGCCGGCGAGGGCGGGACGCCAACGCCGGCTTGCCGATATCGCCGACATCGCTGACATTGCCGGGATCCCCCAGCAGACCGCGAGGGAGAGGCCGATCGAGGGGATGTACGTGTAGCGGTCCGCCATGGCCTGGCGGCCGACCTGAACGATACCGATCACCGGCACGAGCGTGCCCAGGAACCAGAGCCAGCCCACCAGGAACCAGGGGGTTTTCCGGGCCTTCCAGACGGCGAGCGCCGTCAGGATGAGGAGCAGAGCGGCCGCCGCCAGCCCCTTCCAGACTGGGATTTCGCTTGGGATGGGGTAGAAGACCGCCAGGTTCCGGGGCACGACCGTCTTGTAGAGATAGGTGGCGTACCCCACCGCGACGTTCGCGAGGCGCAGGCTCCACGGAAAGACCTCCAGGGAGACGAGGCTGGTCGTCTGGTACCGGAGGGTCACCACGCTCCCCACCGCCGAGAGGGCGAAGAGCGGGAGCTTCTCGGCGATCAACTGCCCCAGCCGGCCGAGCCGCCGCCCCCAGCCGGTCTCGTCGAGCTTCAAGCGCCCGAGGGGCCAGACGTCCAGGAGCAGGAGGGCGAAGGGGAGCGTCACCACCATGGGCTTCGACAGGAGGCCCAGGGCCATGGCCAGAACGACCAGGAGATACCGCTTCGCCGAGGGCTCGCGGACGTAGCGGCCGTACGCGCCCATGGCCAGGATCCAGAACAGAGCGCTCAGCACGTCCTTCCGCTCGGCCACCCAGGCCACGGACTCCACTCGCAGGGGGTGGAGGCCGAAGAGCCCGGCCGCGGCGGCGCTGCGCCCGGGGGAGCCCGTCATCCTCCGCAGGACCTCGAAGAGCAGGAGGACGTTTGCCACATGGAGGAGGAGGCTCGTCCCGTGGTGGCCGGCCGCGTTCAATCCGAAGAGCTGGCAGTCCAGCATGTGGGTGAGCATCGTCAGCGGGTGCCAGTTGTTGGCCACGTTCGCCGTCCGTGCCCAGGCGAGGCCCTCCCAGGTGAGCCCCTCCTTCACCACGCGGTTGTTGGTCACATAGAGCGAATCGTCCAGGTTGACGAACCCGTTCCAGAACGATGGCAGGAAGGCGGCCAGGGTGAGGAGCGCGAGCGCCCCGGCGAGGAGGAGGGGCCGGCGGTGCATGAGGGGGAAGGCTATTCCGCCTCGCGGTGCGCGCCATCCTCGGACATCCGGCGCAGCAGGAGGGCGCGGCGCTTCTCGACCGCCTCGATCCACAGGGGGACGAAGGCCACGAGGTCGCGCAGGACGGTGTCGATCTCCGAGATCTGGGCGGCTATCCGGCGGCTGAAGGCGGCGTGGCAGTGGATCAGGTCGCGCACGCCCTGCTCCTTCTCCGGCTGCGAGGCACCCACACCCGCCTTGATCCTCTCGATCGCTTCGAAAACCGCCGCGTGGAGATCGAGCAGCAGGCTGCACCGGTGGGGGATCTCGAAGGCGTGGCGGTCGAGGATCTCCATCTCGTAGAAACGGACCCCCCGCAGGGCCAGCACCTCCTTGAGCTTGGGGGTGAGCCCGTTGAGGAGCACCTCGAGGAAGTCCGCCGTGGGGGCCCAGAGGTCCGGGGCGGGCACCGTCTCGTCCCGCCGCACGGCCACGGCCACTTTGGAGAGGTGCTTCTGCCGGTCCGCGTCCAGATCCGCCATGTACTCGCCCAGCCCGACCAGGGTGGCGTGGAGCCACTCCGCCTCCTCGATGTCTCGGGGGAAGCGGCGCGACAGGAAGTAGTCCGCGTCGTGGAGGCTCCGGGGGTCGGCCGCCATGATCTCGCCGAACGTGTCGTGGAGAAAGGCGTGAATCTGGCCGATCGAGACGCAGAGGAGCTTGCGCACCTCCATGATCTGACCGGCCGGTACCTCTTCCGAGAAGCGGTCGAGCCCGCGCAGCACGTGGGTGTCCAGCATCGAGAGGGCCATCTCGGCGCTCTGGCGTGCCTCCTCCAGGCGGGGGATGCGCGAGCGCACCTCGAGCAGCGGCGCGAGCTGGGTGCGGATCAGCTGGGCGACCTGCCGCACCTTGCCCCAGATGTCCAGCAGGCGCTCGGGCGAGCAGTGGAGCAGGGCGTAGTTGCTCTCCAGAACCCCTTCGATCAGCCGGATGCTGCCCAGGAACGAGCGGATACGGGGGTTCTGGTAGTTGATCCGCTCGAGCGACCAGTCCAGGGCCGTGACCCCCTCGGGCAGGGGGACTTGCTGGTTACCGACCAGGATGACTTGCTGGGGCTTCGTACGCATATTCCGGCTCTGCGGGAACGGTACCACCGAGCGGGAGCGGAAGGGAGAGGGGAGGCGTACACTGTATCTCCATGGCCATTCCAATCGCTGTGGGGTCCATGGAGCCCAGGAGGCCTCTCCAGGCCGCCGAGCTGGCCTCCATGGTCCGCGAAGGGCAGCCCGTCGGCCTGGACGGCGTGGTCGTCGAGGGCGACCTGGACCTGGACGGCGTCGAATACCCCCACCGGCTCATCCTCACCCATACCATCTTCCTCGGCCATGTCCGCATGGCCGAGGCGCGCTTCGCCCATACGGTCGACCTCTCCGGCTGTGAATTCCAGCGGAGCCTGAGCTTCTTCGCCGCACGGGTGGACGGCCAGTTGAAGCTCCCGCGAGCCAGGATCTGCCGGGGTGACCGGTCCCCTGTCCACAACTTCGACCAGATCGAGGTCAAGGGCCGGCTCAACGCGAAGCTCCTCCGCTCGGAGGTCTCGCTCTCCTTCCGCCAGGCCCGCCTCGGCGAGGTTGCTTTCGACGGCATCCAGATCGAGGGGGACGTTGATTTCCAGATCGCCCGCGTCACAGGCGACCTCTTCTGCCAGTCCCTGGAGGGATCGCGGGCGGAGATCCAGGGCTGTGTCCGGATGGCGGGGCTCTCGGTCGGCGGCCACGTCGACCTCTGCGGGATCCGGATCGGAGGGAACCTGGACGCGAGCAACTCCGAGATCGCGGGGGACTTCCTCTGCCAGCCCATCCACGGCTTCCGCCCCGAGGTGCTGGGGGAGATGTCGCTCTTCGGCGTCCGGGTGGGCGGTCAGGCCGGCCTGCGGGGCCTGCGCGTCAGCCGGGAAGAGGAGCCCCGGGCCGGGCTCAACCTCGGGAGCGCCGAGATCCGGGAAGACCTCCGCTGTTCCACGGCGGACGGCCACCGCACCGAGATCTTCGGTCCTCTGACTCTGGCCGGAGCCTGGATCGGCGGCGTCGCCCACTTCGGCGGCGTGCGCATCGGCTGCGCCCCCTGTGCCGACGGCTACGTCCACTACCTGGCGCTCCACGGTGCCGAGATCGGGCGCGGCCTGCGCATCTGCCCGGACGGCGCGTTCCGTCCCGAGATCCTGGGCGGCATCTTCGGCACCTCGGCCCGGATCTCCCACGTCCTCGTGATCGACCGCGCCGTGATCCGGGGCGATCTCGACCTCCAGAGAACCGTCGTCAACGGCCGCATGCTCTGTGCCTTCGACGACGAGTTCTACGCCGCCCGTCCCGACGCCTCCGGCCGGGACGTCCCGGGCCACGTGGAGGTGCACGGCCGGCTCGACCTCTCCGGCGCCCAGATCCAGGAGCTGATCCTGGACGGCCGGCTCTTCGACGCGACGGACCGGCCTGCACCGAACGTCAGTTGGCGGCGCGAGTTCTTCCGCCGCATGCTCTCTGGCCGCCAGGAGCCCCAGGGAGAAGAGCCCCGCCTCAAGCTGGACCGCGCCCGGCTGTCGAAGCTCTCGATCCGGCACCGTCTCCCCGAAAGCCTGAGTGCCGACGGCATGACCTTCGACGACCTCGACCTCCTGCACTGCGAAGGCCAGTGCGAGTACACCGAGCTGCTGCGGCGTACCCGGCCCTTCAAGCGCAGCACCTATCTGGCGGTCGAGAGCTGGCTGAACAACAAGGGACTGGACGAAGCCGCGCGGCGGGTCTACCTCCAGATGAGCGACCGCGATCTCGTGACCGGCCACTCGTCTCTCCTCAGCCGCTGGCTGAAATGGCTCTTCCTGGGCGTCACCATTGGCTATGGCGCCCGTCCCAAAAGGCTCATCGGATTGTTTTTGATCGCTTTCGTGCTCTCGTGCTGGGTCTTCTCGCAGCCGGGATCACTGGTGAGCTACAACGAGAAGCGCGCCGCCATGCCGGACCTTCTGCCTCTGGAGGAGCAGAGCCCCTGGATGACCCTGGGAGTCGCCCTGCGCAGCCACTTCCCCATGCTGCTCTTCCTGGGCGAGCCGAACTACGTGCCCTCGCCCCGGGTCATCCCGGGGCTCGGGCTGCGCTACGATGCCTACGCTCTGGTGATCTCCGCGATCAGTTGGGTCCTGGTGCCACTCTTCCTCGCCGGCCTGACCGGCATCGTCAGGAAGAGACAGTAGAAAAAAAGAGAGCCCCCCAGGGGAGAAGACTAAGGAGGGGGCTGCACTATTAGATGACGCTCCCGCCAAAAACGTTTCAGGCGGTCTTGGTCTTGTTCTTAGACGGAGCCTGCAGATCCTCCACATACGCCCGCAGCACCTCGGCCACGCTCCAGGCCTGGGCGTCCGCCTCGGCCAGACGGGGCTTCAGGGCTTCGAGGATGGAGAGAGCCTTTTTCCGGCCGGCGGCGCCGCGGACTCGTACCAGGGCCGTCAGGTAGGGGCCGAGCATCCCCGGATCCAGCTTCTCCTCGATTGCGGCCAGGACCTTCACCGCATTCGCTTTGGGCAGCAGGGGGAACGGCAGGCTCAGGGCGAAGACCTGGCCGGGCTCCTCGTCCCAGGACACCTCCTGGAAACGCTTCTGGACGCGCTTCGCCCGCTGGCGCAGCCGCTTCGCCTCCTCGGAATCACCCAGCCGGGTCTCGATCTCGGCCAGGATGGCGAGGGCGTTGTACCAGAGGGCGTTCACCTCCATCCCTCCTGAGAGCAGGCCGCTGGCGTCCACCGTGATCCCATCGAAGGCCCCCCGGCCCACCGCGCGGACGGCCTTGCGCAGGGCCGGCAGGAGCGTCTGGCGAACGAAATCCTCGTCACTGGAGGACTGGAGGTATTTCCAGGCGGCGACGAACAACCACAGGGAGGCATCGGCCGAGGTGGAATCCGGGTTCTTTACGAAGGCGCGCAGAATCTTCTTCGCGTCCTCGAACCGCCCGGTGACCAGACAGAGGCCGGGGAGCGCGATCATCGCGTCCCTGCTCCGCTCGCCGACCCCCGGATAGCCGGCGAGGATGGCCCGCTGCTGCGGACCCCGGCGCACCACGAAGTTGTCCGCCGCAAGGGCGAGATGGCGGGCGAGATCGTCTTGGACGGGGAGGGCCTTGACGATCTTCTCGCGGCGCTTCCGCTCCTTCTCGAACAGATCGAAGGCATCCCGTCCCTGCGGGCTCCGCGTCGAGATGACGACGCCCAACCGGTCGCCGGCCTGAAGCTCGCGGCCGAGCACACCCGGCGTCCAGAGGTCCTCCTGGAAATCGAACCCCCGGCGGCGGTCCCGCTCGTACTCAAAGCGATACCACCACTGGGGATTGGGACGGAAATCGCCCCCTGGCACCTGCACGAACAGCTCAGGGACATCCGGATAGGGACGGAGGCTCAGGACGGCGTTCTCGAACGGGGCCTCCTGGCTGATCCGGGGATTGGCGGCGGAAAGCTCGTGCTCGTCCCGCGCGGCGAGAAAGGGCCGCAGCGACAGGATGAACGGGCCGGACGCCTCCAGCACCTCGTAGAGCACGAGCGTCGTGTTCTCCCCGTCCACGGCGGCCACGGTCTTCCGCAGCCTGACGCCACCGGCTTCGAACTCGAACACCGGGAACAGGTCCTTCTGGAACGAGGCCAGGTGCTCGTATCCCCGGGGGATTACGGTGCCCGGGAACTGGTTGCAGCTCAATTCGAAGCTCTCGCCCTCCACGTGGAGGGTCTCATCCAAACGGGACAGCAGGACCATGCGCCGGCCCGGCGGCTGGGTGGCGGCCACGAGCAGGCCGTGGTACCGGCGGCTGTGGACCCCGGCAACCGTGGTCCCCGCCCAACCGCCCAGCCCGTTGGTCTCCAGCCATTCGAGGCCGCTCGCGCGTTCGTAGTCCTGCGTTATTTCTCGGTCGATCTGAATCATAGGGTGGTTCTCCTTCAGGGCGGGGGAGTGTAGCAGGTACGAAAGGCCCTCCCGAGGCAGGAGGGCTCCGGAGCCGAGCAACGCTCCGTTGCACGCTGGCAGCGGTCCATTGCCCAGCTACAACGTTCCAGCGCCACTGGCGCCAGCCCATTGCCACTTGGCAACGGACCGCTGGACCGTGGCAACGGTCCACTGTCCAGTGGCAACGGATCAGCGCCATCTGCGCCGGACGATTGCCATGCTGCAACGATGCGTTGTACAGCGGCAACGCTCCAGCGCCCCTGGCGCCGGTCCATTGCCACGTGGCAACGGACCGGCGCACCATGGCAACGGTGCGTTGCACAGGTACAACGGTCCAGTGCCACTGGCGCTGGAACATTGCCGCGGTGCAACGGACCGCTGCATCGTGGCAACGGTGCATTGCCCAGGGACAACGCTCCAGCGCCCCTGGCGCCAGCTCATTGCCACGTGGCAACGGACCGCTGCAGCGTTGCAATGGACCGGCGCAAGGGGCAGCGGACCGTCGCAGATGGCGCTGGCCCGCTGGTGTGGTGAAGAAATCCCGAACGATCTTGGGAGATGCCGTACCAGGCTTCGCCGCCTGGAGGCGGGCATGGAGAACGATGCATGACCGGCCCAAGGCTTGACTGCCGCTTGACCCCGGCCATGCTCGGGTCTCGTATCGAGAAGGGCGCCGTTCCAACCGTTCCTCATCCCCCGGCGCCTCGTCAGGGAGGAGAACGATGGCGGAGGGCGGATCCCCTCAGGGCTTCTGGCGGAGCTTGCGGATCGCGAGGAGCTGACCGAGGTGCTCGCGATCCTTTGGGCCGCAAACCGCCCCTGCAGCATTTCATTTCTAGACGTCTGATCAAAGGGAAATCTGGACAAACGAGTCGAATTCTCGATGGTAAAGGTCTTCAGCCCCGTCAGGGGCGATCGTCATTAGCCCGGGCGTTCACGCCCGGGACCCAGGCCCCCCCAATATTCAATAAGCCCCGCCAGGGGCGACAGGAGCCTGCCGCCGCATCCTGCCGCCCCTGGCGGGGCTTGGAAAAGGTGGATGGGACGGCGCATTCCCGGCCCTGAAGGACCGGGCTAATGACGATCGCCCCTGGCGGGGCTGTCCTCATCCTGGTCGGTTTGAGGCGAACGCTTCTCGCGAGCCGTTCGCAGTTCTCGGGCGTCTGCCGGATGCAGGTGTCCGTATCTACCGTGATGATGCTCGCCTCATGAGCCGTCGCCACAGGAGAAGGGTCCGAGCGTCGCATAACGTTCTTGGCGGTGAGCGAGCGGGAACCGCGCTGTTTGCGGTTTCCGTCCGCTCGACCGCCGGGGTTCGGCAGTCAGCTCCTTATTCCAGAAATGGCGAGAAGGAACCTCCATAGGGCAGGCCGGCTGCCATTCTCAATGCCTCAATCGCTAAGGCCTCAAGCTTTCCGCGCAGTCCACCACCTCTCGACTCGAATGGTTCAAACCGACCATTGTGAACGAGATCCGATCTAACTCCAAAAATCTTACCTACTTCTAGCTTCCTCTTGAACTCCTCGGGACTTAGGCTAACAAGGGGTGAAAGAACCTCCGAGATTGGACGAATGTCAGTTGTATTACGCATTGGAAAAATCTCAAGCACTGTCCACATAAAGAGAAATCTCTCTTCGGTTAGGGGTATCTGCATGAGGCCCTTGACAAAAAACCGCGCCATAAGCTCCATTTCCCGGCTTGGCACCGCACTCTTGTCCCAGAACTCAGCGAACATTTGGCCCAGCTGGTCTCGGTGGAACACGACAGGCTCCTCAAGCCTGACAGGCATTTCTACGACACCATTCCCGTCTCGCCATCGCCATCCCCTGTAAAGGCAGGGACCAAGCAGAAACGGATTTAGGAGTAGCGAGATGAGTGTCAGCGCTCTATCTATCTTGCCTTCACACTCGAGCCGCGCGACCATCGGGTTTGCATTGATCTGAACCCTCGCTGTGCAAATTAGGTGCGGACGACCAGAAACCAACTGCAGGCGCCCTCCCGTGCCTAGTATAGCCGGTTGCCCGACAGGAACAACCTGGGCCGAATGTGCTGCTACCTCCAGAGCTTCAGACACATTCGTGAACTCAAGCTTCACATCTGCAACCACGAATTTTGCTGGCAACGTCTGCACCAGTGGGACCTCGTGGACAGCTATAAACTCAAAGTGTTTCATGACCGCTCAATGAAGTCGCCGAACCTCTTCTTAACTCATCCCAGGAACTTGTCTACGTTCACTTCTCCGGCACCTCCAGCCTCGCCACGATCTGATACCCCCGCGGAAGCTTGTTGCCCCGCAGGGCACGGTTCCCCGCGAAGGCCTGCCATTCCGAGGGCTTCAGGTTGAGGTAGCGCTTGCCGGAGTGGACGATCAGGTGCGCTCCCTGGGGCAGGGCCGCGCAGTGGATCAGCGACTCTTTTTCTCCCTTGGAGGGGAGGCTGATGATCTTCACGCCTTTGCCCCGGGGGAGATTGGGCATGTCCTTCATGGGGAAGATCAGGAGCCGGCCGGCATCGGTGACGGCGGCGAGGAGGTCATTCTGCGGGTCCAGGACCCGCAACGGCGCGAGCACCTTGGAGCCTTCCGGCACGGTGACCACGGCCTTGCCCGCGCGCTGCCGCGTCTGGAGATCGCCCAGCTTGGCGATGAAGCCGTAGCCGGCGCTGGTCGCCAGGAGATAGAGGTCTTCGTCGCCGCCGATCATGACGCCCACGAAGGTTGCACCCGGCGGCGGCTGGACGTTGCTCAAGAGCGGCTCGCCCTGGCCTCGGGCCGAGGGGAGGGCGTGGGCGGCCATGGAGTAGGTCCGGCCTGTCGAGTCGAGGAAGACGGCCGACTGGTTGCTCCGGCCCCGGGCCGCCATGAGGAAGGCGTCTCCGGCCTTGTAGGAAAGCTCCTGGGGATGAAGCTCATGCCCCTTGCCGGCGCGGACCCAGCCCTTCTCGGAGAGCACCACGGTGACCGGCTCGGTGGGGATCAGTGCCGTCTCATCCATGGCCTGGGCGGCCTTGCGCTCGATGATGGGCGAGCGGCGCGCGTCGCCAAATTTTTCGGCGTCGGCCACGAGCTCGTCGCGCACCTTGCGGCGCAGGCGGGTGTCGGAGCTCAGGATCTTCGCCAGCGAGTCCCTCTCCTTGATCAGATTGCTCTGCTCGGAGCGGATCTCCATCTCTTCGAGCTTGGCGAGGTGCCGCAGCTTCAGCTCCAGGATGGCCTCGGCCTGGGTATCCGACAAGTGGAAGCGTTCCATGAGCTTCGGCTTGGGCTGCTCCTCGGTACGAATGATGCGGATCACCTCATCGATGTTGAGGTAGGCGATCAGATATCCATCGAGGATGTGGAGCCGGGTCAAAACCTTGTCATAGCGGAACTGGAGACGCCGCCGTACGGTCTCGACGCGGAACCTGAGCCATTCACTGAGCAGCTCCCGCAAGGCGAACTGCCGAGGCCGGCCGTCGAGACCGATCATCGTCAGGTTGACGCGATAGGTCCGCTCGAGGTCCGTGGTGGCGAAGAGGTGCGCCATCAATCCTTCGACGTCTAGTAGACGGCGGCCACGTTCCGATCCGCACCCCGCCCGCCTGGCGCGTCCATGCTGGTGGG
>CAWHUF010000012.1:0-181340 GCA_963832495.1 uncultured Acidobacteriota bacterium
CAGGACTCCCTCCATCTCCAGGCGGAAGTCGTAATGGAGCCGGGTCGCGGCGTGCTTCTGGATGACGAAGGACTGGCCCTTGACCTTCTTGACCTTGCCTTCGGGCTCGGGGGTGGCTCGGAAATTCCGCTTGCGCTTGTATTCCTCTAAAGCCATGGAGCCCTCACCCTACCCTCTCCCGACCCCTCCCTCCCCCCCTCACCGGGAGAGGGAAAAAGAAACGGATCAATCCTTTTCCGGTTTTTCTCCCTCCTCTCCCGGTGAGGGGGGGAGGGAGGGGACGGGAGAGGAGGGCCGGGGAGGTGAGGGCTTCGGAGGGCATGGCGCTACGCACTCTTCCGCTTCCTCGCAGCCGCCTTTTTAGCCGGCGTCTTCTTGGCAGCCGTCTTCTTCGCGGGCGTTTTCTTCGCCGGAGCCTTCTTCTTGGCCGGGGCCTTCTTCGCCCCGCCCTCCTCGACGCTGCGCTTCAGGAGGGCCATCAAGTCCACCACGTTATCAGCCCGCCGCTCCGGTTTGGGCTCGGGCTCGGGGGAGGCTTCGAGGTGGCCGGCCTCCGCGCGCTCCTTGATCGTCTTCATGAGGTCCTTGCGATAGTCGTCCTTGTACTTCTCGGGATCCCAGGCGTCCACCATGCCCTCGACCAGGCGCTCGGCCATGTCGAGCTCGCGGTCGGAGACCCCGCCCTTTCCCTTGGGGATGTCGAGCCGCAGGGATCGCGCAACTCGTGGGCGAAGCGCAGCAGCTCCAGCGTCAGCACCTCGTCCCGGGGCACCACGGCGGCCAGGTACTGGCGGGTGCGGATCACCACCTTGGCGATGCCCACCTTGTTCTTGCGCCGGAGGACCTCGCGCAGCAGGGCATAGGCCTTGGCGCCCTTCTTGTCCGGGCCGAGATAGTAGGGCTTGTCGAAATAGAGGGGGCTGATCTCGTCCATGTCCACGAAGTCGACGATGTCGATCGTCTGCGTGGCCTCGGGCGCGGCGCGCTTCAGGTCCTCGTCCGACATCACGACGAACTTGCCGGGCGAAAACTCATAGCCGCGCACGGTGTCCTCCCAGGCCACCTCCTTGCCGCTCTCCTCGGCCACCCGTTTATAGTGGATGGGCGACTTGGTTTTCTTGTCGAGCAGCTTGAAGTGGATCTCGTCCCGCGTCTCGGCCGAATACAGGCCCACCGGGATGTTGACGAGCCCGAAGGTGATGCTCCCTTTCCAGATCGCTCGCGCCATGACTTCCTCCTCCCCTCCGCGGGCGTGGGAACGCAAGATGCATGCCGCATGACCACTGTCATGGAAATCGTTCGCTATATTCAGCATCTTTTTGGCGTTAAGCCGCATACCCTGTTCCTCGCCATCACGTTCCTTGGGGCGAGCGTGACCCTGTTGACCCTGCTCGTCCTCTATCACTGGCTGGTCAATCCCAGGTTCGCCCACCGCCTGGGGATGGTGCTGGCGGTCTCGATCGTCACGCACCAGATCCTGAAAGTGGCTTTCGGCACCCCGCGCCCCTACGACCTCGACGCGGCGCTCAGCACCGAGTCCGCCCAGCGCACCGGGGGCGGCCACGGCTTCCCGAGCGGCCACACGCAGAACGCCGCCACCTTCTGGCCCGCCTTCGCCTTCCGCCATAACCGGTTCGGGCTGTGGATCGCGGCCCTCACCATCGTCTTCCTCGTGGCCCTGTCGCGGATCTACCTCGGGGTCCACATGCCCATCGACGTGACGGGCGGCTTTGTCTTCGGCATGATCTTCGCCTGGGTGGCGGGAGGGTGGAGAGGCCCGATCTGGCGGCCCGGGATCCGCTGGCTCTGGGGTCCCCGGCTTTGGGGACCGATATTGGGTGTGGCCACCCTGGCCCTGGCCTACCTGGGCGTGGCAAACCCCGTGGCCTGCGGCCTCCTCACCGGCTGCTTCCTCGCCCGGCCCGACTTCGTGCCGCCGAAGACGGCCTGGGGGAGGTTCACGATCGTCGCGGGCGGGCTCGGCGCGCTCGCCTTCCTCGCCGGTCTCCTCATCTGGCTTCCCGAGCTGATCTACCCGGGCCTGTCCAGGACGGTGCCGGCCGGATACCTCCAGGCCCTCGTGCTCTCTCTGGTGGCCTTCGACCTCTGGCCCCGGGCGTGGCGGAAGCTCACGGGAGAGGGTGGGGAAGAGGACGACCGTTATTTATGAAGGACATTTATGAAGGACACTCTATCTGTGAGAAGCTAACCCCATGCGCGGCCTCCGCATCACAAAGCCCGGCAAGACGGACGCCCGCGTCTTCCGGATCAGTCCCGCTGGGGCCGAGGAGCGGCCGGACCACGTGGCCACCGAGGAGCCGCTGGAGATCCGTCTGGTCCAGGGGGACATCACGCGCACCGTGGCCGTTACCATGCGCACCCCGGGCTCCGACCCTGAGCTGGCCCTGGGCTTCCTCTTCTCCGAAGGCGTGATCGCTCACCGTGGGCAGGTACGCCGCGCCGCCCCCTGCAAGGGTCCGGACGCCGGCTGCGCCAACATCCTGGAAGTCGAGCTGGCGCCGGGCGTGCCCCAGCCCGAGCTCGCCGGTCTCGACCGCCACTTCTTCTCGACCAGCGCCTGCGGCGTCTGCGGCAAGGCCGGGCTCGACGCCTTGAAGATCCGCGTCTCGGCCGAGATCCCTCCCGGTCCCGTAGTCTCTCCGGAGACCATCGCTGCACTGCCCGACCGGCTCCGCAAATCCCAGGGGCTCTTCGACGTGACCGGCGGCCTCCACGCCGCCGCCCTCTTCGATGTCGAGGGCCATCTCCTCGCCGCCCGCGAGGACGTGGGGCGCCACAACGCCCTCGACAAGCTCATCGGCTGGGCCTTCCAGGAAGACCGCCTCCCCCTCCACGATCACATCGTGATGGTGAGCGGCCGCTCCAGCTACGAGATCCTCCAGAAGTCCCTGGTGGCGGGGGTGCCTGTGGTCTGTGCCGTCTCCGCGCCGAGCAGCCTCGCCGTGGAGCTCGCCCAGGACTTCGGGATCACCCTGATCGGCTTCCTCCGAGGCGACCGGTTCAATGTCTACAGCGGGGTGGAACGGATCGCGGGGATGGAGATGGAGCGGCCGGTGCGGAGAGAGGCGCTTTTCCGGACTGTATCGTAACGTTTACATACCCCCTCCCGGACCCTCACCCCCTGGCCCCCTCTCCTCCCCGTCCTTCGGCCGGCCATAACCTCCCCCCGCTCACCGGGAGAGGGGGAAACCGATTGAAGCGGTTGTGCTTTGTAGGGTGCGCTGTGCGCACCAGAACCGTCGTTGAAGGTGCGCACAGCGCACCCTACAGTCTCTACCGGTTCTGCTTCGTTCCCCCTCTCCCGGTGAGGGCGGGAGGGAGGGGGCGGGAGAGGGGGCCAGGGGGTGAGGGTCCGGGCGGGGGGTGGGAGAAGGGACAGGGATGAGGGGGCCTTCAGTCTGGCATGAAGCCTGCATTATCTCCCAGCCAGCAGGCCGGTAGAAGGCGAACCGGCAGTAGTACGGGGAAAAGTTCCCCGAGAACACGCAGCACCGGCGCGAAGCAGCCTTTCGCGGCCCCTCCCTGAAGGGGAGGCGTCCTGGATCGACGAGATCAGAAACGCCTCCCCCTTTTTTTATCCCCACGTTTTTCGGGTTCCGGGCGGGCCGGTGCAGGAATTGCTAGCTCCCCCTCCTGTGGAGGGATACCTCTCGAAAGGAGCCATAGCCATGAGAACCCGCGCACTCCCCGGATGGATGCTGAAAATATTCAACGCGGCCTTGCTGGGCCTCGCGATGATCGCGATGATTCCGCTGGCCGGCTGTGACCGTGACGTCAACGCGGTCCACGCGGAGAAGGATGCCGAAGGCAAGACCAAGATCCACGTGGACGGCGACCAGGTGGACGAGAACTTCAAGAAGGCCGAAGAGAACCTGGACCAAGCGGGCGAGCAGATCAAGGAAGGGGCCCAGGAAGCCGGCGAAGCCATCGGCCGTGGTGCCGAGCAGGTGGGCGATGCCGTCCAGCGCGGCGCCGAGCAGGTCCAGAGGGAAGTCGGCCCCGTGGTCCAGGAAGTGCTGGACGACGCCAACATTACCGCCAAGATCAAAGCCAAGCTGATCGCCGACCCCGAGGTCGCGGGCGTCCACATCGACGTGGATACGATCGACGGCCAAGTGACCCTGAACGGCAAGGTCGCCTCCGCAGACCAGCGGGCGGAAGCCGAGAAACTCGCCACCCGCACCGAGGGCGTCAAGAGCGTCACCAACCTGATCCAGGTCGCCGGCCAGGCCCCGGCGCCCGTGCCGCCAGCCGGCGGATCGCGGTAGACATTCCCATTCCCGCGAAGACGCCACCCGCCTGCCGGGTGGCGTTTTCTTTTGGATAGACTCATTCTGATTTCTTCATTCGGAAGGTTTGGGCTTACGATGTCCAGGAATGGAAACTCCAGACTGCGTCTGATAGCAGGCACGCATGAGCCGGCGCTCGATACTCTTGCTTGCCGCTCTCTGCTCGTTGATCCTGCTCACGGGCTCTGCGCATCCTCCGCGCCACAATGAAGCCTCGCGCCGTGTGGCGGTCCGCTCCGCCCTCGCTGCCGCGCTGGGACAAACCCGATATCTGGAAGGCCGCCTCTCGGGGTTCGCGTACGCGCCGCTCGATCTTTCCCGCCCTCGAATTTCGAAATCTTTGCGAACCCTTCTGCGGAACATCGAAGCTGACCCGGGTGCACAGGACATTGCCACCCTCGCCGTGGCTAAGCTGATCGGTGGCAGGACCCGGCAGGCCGTTGAGGATCTTGAGCGTGCGGTCGCGGCAGCCCCGAACGATGCGGCTCTGCTCTCGGATCTTTCTGTGGCCTATCTAGCCGACGCCAGGGAAAACCGGGAGCCGGCCTCGCTGGTGAAGGCACTGGAGAGCGCTGAACGGGCGGTGGAGGTTGATCCCGATCTCCCTGAGGCACTCTTCAACTGCGCGCTCATTCGGGAGAGCCTCCATCTTTACAAACAGGCCCAGCTTGCCTGGAGCCAGTATCTGAAGATTGATAGCGGCTCGGGTTGGACCACTGAAGCACGTAATCGGCTGGCCGTATTACCCGCACCCGGAGCAGCGGTGCAGCTCTGGGAAGCGGCTAAGCGCAAACTCGATCAGGCCGCCGCGCGGGGTGATGCTCTGGCCGTGGGCCGGCTCGTCGCAGAGTTTCCACAGGCTTCCCGGGAGTACGCCGAAGACGTCCTGCTCGGCGAATGGGCCGAGGCCTGGACGGCAGGAAACATGGAAAAGGCCGGCGGCGTGTTGACGAGCGCTCGCGCCATCGGGGAAGCCTTGGGGCAGCACAACGGCGAACGGATGATCGGTGACGCGGTGGCGGTGATCGAAAAAGCCGCCGCTGAACCTTTGTCCCGCCTGGAGGATCTGGCACAGGGGCATCAGTTCTATCTAGAAGGGCGAAGACTCTACCAGGACGGCCAGTTGGCCGCAGCCAAGCGTCAGTTTCAGGATGCTGAGCGCCATCTCGCCCAGGCTCGGAGCCCCTTTGCTGGCTGGGCCTCTCTTCGCCTCGCCATCTGTGAAATGCAAGCTTTCGGCTACGGCCAGTCTCTCATGCAACTGGACCGCATCCGCGAGGGTGGCCGGTCTTACTCAAGTCTGACCGGCCGGAGCTATTGGATTACGGGTTTGATCCACGTCATTCAGGCGCGGCCTACTGAATCGCTCGCTGCCTACCGCAGGGCATTTGATATTTTTGCGAGACTGGGAGAGACTGAGAACCACGCGATCATCAGCGCTCTTATCGCCGAGAGCCTCTGGAACACCGGGGACCTCCAAGGCGCTTGGTCCTACCACCTCGTGGCACTGCGTTCGGTTCACCAACTGCGCGAGCTGCCCCGGCGTCAGGTGGTGCTCGAAGGGAGTAGCCTGACCGCGCTGAGCCTGGGTAAGCCGTTGGCGGCATTGGCTTTCCAGCAGGAGGGTCTCGCCAACTTGGAGGGTTCCAAAAGTGCGGCCGCCTGGATCTACGGCCTGCGGCGCCGGGCCTTGATCGAGATCCGTGCCGGCCGGATTGAGCAAGCACGGCAAGACCTTGCCCAGGCCCGGAGCAGGCTGGCAGAAGTCTCAGATCAGGGTTTCCGCGATTCTCTCTTAGGCGACATCCTGGCTGTAGAAGGACGGCTCTACGAGACTGAATCCCCTGAGAAAGCTGTGTCGACTCTGTCCGAGGCGATCGATATCTATCGCAATACCCGCTACCAGAAGCAACTCGCGCTATTCCTCGGCCGCCGAGCCCGAGCCCAGGCCGCCTTGGGGCACCTCGATCTCGCCGAGGCTGACTACAGGGCGGCAATCCGAGCCATCGCCCAGCAGAACGAGGCGACTTCACAGAGGGATCTCCGCGCCTGGTATCTCGCGGGATCCCGAGCCATTTTCCAGGAGATGATCCAATTACAAGCCAGGCGAGGGAAGACGGAAAAGGCCCTGAGCTATGCCGAGAGCGGGCGCGCCCAACTCTTCCGCGATCAGGCCTCCGAGAGGCCCGTAGCCATGAGCGCCGCCGAGATCTCCGAAAGGATTCCTCCCGACGTCGCGCTCGTCGAATTCTGGATTGCAGACCACCAGATCCGCTCCTGGGTAGTACGGCGCGGCTTGATCAAAACTTTCTCGGTTTCTCTCAGCCCTCGCGTCCTCGGCCGTAGAATCGAGCGCCTCCGTCACCGGATCACAGAGCAGAAAGGCGGCGAGTGGAAGGAGGACTCCCAGGCTCTGTTCGACCTTTTGATCGAGCCGATCGAGCCGGCTCTGCAGGGAGCCCGAACGGTAGTCCTGGTACCGGATGGGGATCTCTACAACCTGCCGTTCGCGGCACTGCTGGATTCGGCTGGCCGTTATCTCATAGAACACTATGCGTTGGTGGTAAGCCCAAGCGCGAGTCTCTATGTGCAGACCCTCATCCGCGATGAGAGCCGGGGCTCGTCGCCGCTGCGATCGGTGTTGAGCCTGGGAGATCCGGACTTCGACCGCGAGGTCTTGCAGGACCTCCCCCGGCTACCTCAAGCCCGGGAAGAGGCGGTCAGAGTCGCGGAGCTGCTATCCTCATGCTGGCGTCCGGCTCGGAGCGGAGGCTACGAAGCAGGCTTTTTTGGAAGGGCTCGCGACGTATGACATTATTCACTTTGCGGGTCATGCGATTGTGAATCCTAAGGAGCCTTCGTCTAGTTTCCTGGCGTTCGCACCTCCGGAATCTCAGCAGGGCTCCGGAATCCTCTACGCCCGCGACCTCTACGACCTGCCGTTCCCGGCCAGCCGCTTGGTGGTTCTCTCGGCATGCAGCACCGTCCTGGGAGATTCCCGCTCAGGTGAGGGCCTCGCCGGACTTGCTCGGCCCTTTCTCTCTGCTGGGATTCCGGCGGTGGTGGGCAGCCTTTGGAGAATCGACGACACCATGGCGACAGCATTTTTCTTGCGGTTCTACGCCAGGATGAGCGAAGGTGCTCAGCCTCATGAAGCCTTGCGTTTTGCACAGATCGAGATGTTGAATAGCTCTGAGTCCCGTTTATCTACCGTGGCGTCCTGGGCTGGCTTCGAAGTATTGGGCTCTGGAGACTCATAAGATCGTCACTAAAAAGGAATGAATATGACGGATCTCATCTTGAAGTTGTTCTTCCATGGTCTCGTGGCTTTTGTGCCGGGTAACACGAACGGAAGCATGACTGCTTATATGGTTATCCATGAGGACCATTCGCCGACCTTGGCGTTCGAGCTGAAGGGAAGGACGAAGTGCCCGGAGGAGCCTAAGGAGGCTCCGATCTGCACGAAAGAGGAGGATTCTCCGTGGTGTGTATGCAATATTTCCGGTTTCGATCTTACGTTCTTGCAGCCAGCGCTGGGTGCGGGGCAGCAGATTGGCAACAAGACAGGCGCACCGACAAGCCAGGTCGACGCGGGGAATTCGGCTTGGTTGGTACGGCTCCACAGTGTTAATGGGAAGGAGGTGCAAGTGGATCCTCAAAAGATCCCTGGCAAGACTTCAGCCAGTATCGCTTTCAAGTGGATCTCGGAGCGATCGTGCCATCTCGACCAGATCGGCAACGATCACTGCTACCCGAACCCCTCTCCGGGATGTATCTTCGAAATACAAGCCGCGGACTTCTTGAACAAACAGGGCCAGGGCTCTCTGAAGCAGGCGCTGGCTGAGTATGCGAGCTTTGACCTTCGATTCCTTGTCCTTGCTAACTTCGTTACGGTCGTTATGCTGGATAGAAAAAAAGAGTGCGCCATTTTGGATAGAAGAGATGAGTGCGAGATTAAAATCGATCTTGACTGCGAGGACGGAATCTGCCCGAATCTCCTTATCGGAAACGGCCCGCCTTATTCGGATGAAACCGAAGACTACGGAATGCATTTTGAGTCTTACTATGGCCTGGCTTACCAAGGAGCAGTCGTATACGCGCCTTACAGAGATGAGGACGCTGTGCTATTAGTGGGGGATCAACAGCTTCATAATTGCTTTGGCGATCCGTTCAGAAGAAGAAAGGATTTGATCGACGAGCTTCTGTCTGCAGACAAGAAGCAGGAGTATATTGAGAAGACTTGTTCCAAGGGCAAGGAAAGGAGTATTCTGGACGAATTGGATTGTGCAATTATAAACGCTGCCGAGAGCCGAATCATCTGCCCGATGGCCATGTTTGACCCGTAGGCCACGACTGGGTAAGCCGGCCGGCGAGGACGCCAGCGGTCCCAGGGACTTCGTCCTCGCGATATGCTCCACCATCTCATGCGCCCCTACATCGAAAGCTTCCTGCCCCTCTTCGTGGCCATCAACCCCATGGGGATCATCCCCATCTATCTGAGCGTGACCGAGAAGCTCACCACGGCCGAGCGCAGCCGGCTCACCCTTCAGGCGATGGTGACGGCCATCGGCCTGGCCGTGCTGATCCTGTTCGCGGGCCAGCTCATCTTTTCCGTCCTCGGCATCACCGTGAACAACCTGCGGGTGGGTGGCGGGTTGATCCTGCTGGTGCTCAGCATCTCCAACCTGGCTTTCAGCGATTTCCGGCGGCGCGATCCCACGGGCGGCGAGGACGGGGAGGACGACCCGGCATCAGTCGGCATCGTGCCCATCGGCATCCCGCTCATCGTGGGACCGGCCGCCATCACCTCGATCCTGGTGTCGCGCGAAGCCTTCGGCTACATCCCGACCCTGGTCTCACTGGTCATCAACATGGTCCTGGTGTTCCTGACCCTGGCAGCCGCTCCCTACATCGGGCGCTTCACGGGATCGGCCGGCTCCAAGGCCATCGGCAAGGTGGCGAGCCTGTTCCTGGCGGCCATCTCGGTCGCCATGATCCGGGCGGGGGTTGTGGCGATGATCAAAGGGGGGTAGGAAACCTCACCCCAACCCCTCTCCTAAAGGAGAGGGGCTTAAGCTGCCGTTTTTCTCCCCTCTCTTTTAGGAGAGGGGCCGGGGGTGAGGTCGCGCGGAGGCCTACTTCGCAGCCACTTCCATCGGAGCTGCCGGAGCTTCCGAAGGGAAAGGCGCGCTGCCGCGCAGGAAGGGGTAGGGGTTGACCGCCCCGCCCGAGGGGGCGTAGATGCCGTAGTGGAGATGGGGAGGGGAGACGGCCGCGTTGCCCGAGGTGCCCACGTAGCCGATGATCTCGCCCGCTTCGACCCAGTCGCCCACGACCTGCGGACCGTACTCTTCCAGGTGGGCGTAGTAGTGGCGGTAGCCGCCCAGACCCGTGATCGTCACCACCTGGCCGCCCAGGCCGCGCATTCCCTTGATCTCGACGATCCCTTCCGTGACGCTGCGGATGGGCGTGTTGCGGGGAGCGTGGATGTCGATCCCCTTGTGCCGCCGGCCGCCGTAGCGCGCGGCGCCCCAGGTGTTCTGGAGCTGCGCCGCCATGACGCCGTCCACCGGGATCGGCAGCGCGCTCGGCATCTCCTGCCGGATCAGATTGGTGTACCGGGTGTTGTAGCGGATGGCCGCCTCGCGGCAGCCGGTCAGGGAGAGCCCCGTCAGGGCAAGGAGGGAAAGAATCCCCATGGTACGTCCAACAGCCATGACCACCTCCTGGGGAAGCAGGCTCCTGACGAACCCGCTCCGCCTGCAACGGATTACGTTGCCCGTCTACACACGGGCTTCGTTCAAAAAAGTCTCCGGACTAGAGGAAAAACAAAGCAGAGGCGCGACCATACCACTCGTCCTCCGCAAGGTCCAGCCCCCAGGGGGCCCGGATTCCTGTGAAATCGTCACT
The DNA here is from genome assembly GCA_963832495.1 of uncultured Acidobacteriota bacterium. Lineage (GTDB taxonomy): Bacteria > Acidobacteriota > Thermoanaerobaculia > Multivoradales > UBA5704 > DATARR01. The sequence continues at coordinate 10,221 of CAWHUF010000012.1, forward strand.
GAAGGAAGCGTACCGCAATTTATGGCAAAAAGTCTATAGGTGTCATCAGGGTAAGATGACCGGGTGAGAGTCGTCCTTGCCTTTTTCCTGATCCTTCTTCCCTGGCTTCCCTCGATTGCCGCCGGGCAGGCCTCGAAATCGCCCCTGAAACTGATCGTCGAGGCGCCGCCCGGCTGGGAGGCGACGGCGGAGCGCCTGCGGGCCGTGGGCTCGGATGAGCTGGCGAACGCCGCGCGGCTGGTAGGGCTGGCGGAGCCGGGACCACCCATCCGGGTGATCGTGGCTCCGCCAGCCCTACCAGCCGCGCGGCGTTCGCCAGCTCATCCGAGCCCACGGCCCGCAGGCGCTCCGCCGTCGCCTCCCAGCCGGGCGGCGCCTCGACGATCAGTTTCAGGGCGATTTCGAGGCCTGCCCGGCGGCAATCGAGGGAAGCCAGGGAAGAAGGATGCAGAAAAAGGCAAGGACAACTCTCACCCGGTCATCTTACCCTGATGACACCTATAGACTTTTTGCCATAAATTGCGGTACGCTTCCTTCAGGTAAACAAGCTTTCACAGGAATCCGCGCCTGCTGGGGGCTGGACCTTGCGGAAGGGAGGCGGTATGGTCGCGCCTCTGCTTTGTTTTTCCTCTCGTCCGGAGACTTTTTGAACGAAGACCCGTGTGTAGAACGGGCGACGAGTGATCCGTTGCAGGCGGAGCGGGTTCGGTCGGAGCCTGTTTCCCCAGGAGGTGGTCATGGCTGTTGGACGTACCATAGAGAGACACCCCTCCTTGCCCTGACGGGGCTCTCCCTGTCCGGCTGCCGCGAAGCGGCCATCCGTGGAACGCCAGCGGTCACCTCTGATCCGGCAGGAGATGCCGCGGCGCGCTGCCGATCCCGGTGGACGGCGTCGTGCGCCCGCAGCTCCGGAACACCTGGGGCGCCGGCGCGGTACGGAGGCCGCCGCCACCAGGGGATCGACATCCTCGCGCCGCGGGGACGCGGTGCGCAGCACACCGAAGGGATCATCGAGTATCAAGGGGATGCGCGGCCTGGGCGGGCAGGTGGTGACGTCATCGGCCCGGGCGGCTACCGCCACTACTACGCGCACCTGGAGGACGTGGCGGCCGCAGGCCGTCGGCGAATGGGTCCAGCGGCGAGATCATCGGCTACGTCGGCAACTCCGGCAACGCGGCGGTGAGCCCGCCCCACCTCCACTACGGCATCTACACACCCGGCGGCCGGGCGGTCAACCCCTACCCCTTCCTGCGCGGCAGCGCGGCTTCGGAAGTTCCGGCAGCCGAGGAGTGGCTGCGAAGTAGCCTCGCGCGGCCTCAGCGCGGCCCCTCAAAAGAGAGGGAGCGGAGCTACTCTCTTTAGGAGGGTGGGGTGAGGTTTCCTATCCCTGGATCATCCCCACGATCCCGGCCCGGACCATGCGCGACCGAGATCGCGGCCAGGAAGAGGCTCGCCACCTTGGCCATCGCGCGGCTCACCGCCGGCCCCATGACCCGCCCGATGAAGGGGGCGAAGACGAGGATCAGGAACACCAGGACCATGTTGATGACCAGCGAGGTCAGGGTCGGCAGGTAGCCGAAGGCCTCGCGCGAGACCAGGACCGAGGTGATGGCGGCCGGCCCCATGATCAGCGGGATGCCGAGCGGCACCATGCCGACCGAGGCGGGCGTCCTCCTCGTCCTCCCGCGCCGGGGGTCGCGCCGGCGGTAGTCGCCGAAGATCAGGTTGGAGATGCTGAGCACCAGCAGGATCAGCCCGCCGCCGACCCGCAGGTCGTTCACCGTGATGCCGAGCAGCGAGAAGATGAGCTGGCCGGCGAAGAGGATCAGCACGGCGAGGCGACGCCGTCGCCACGGCCTGGAACGTCAGGCGGCGGCGCTCCGGCCGGGGTCAGCTTCTCGGTCAGCGCCAGGTACATGGGGATGATGCCCAGGGCGTTGATCGCCACGAAGAGCGGCAGGAAGCTTTCGATGTAGGGGCGCTGATGAGATGGTGGAGCATATCGCGAGGACGAAGTCCCTGGGACCGCTGGCGGGGTCGCCGGCCGCTTCGTGGCCTACAGGTCAAAAACGTGGCCAATCAGATGGATTCCGGCTCTCGGGCAGCGTTTATAATTGCACAATCCGATTCGTCCAATACTCCTTTCCTTGCCCTTGGAACAAGTCTTCTCAATATACTCCTGCTTCTTGTCTGCTAACAGAAGCTCGTCGATCAAATCCTTCTTCTTCTGAACGGATCGCCAAAGCAATTATGAAGCTGTTGATCCCCCACTAATCGCACAGCGTCCTCATCTCTGTAAGGCGCGTATACGACTGCTCCTTGGTAAGCCAGGCCATAGTAAGACTCAAAATGCATTCCGTAGTCTTCGGTTTCATCCGAATAAGGCGGGCCGTTTCCGATAAGGAGATTCGGGCAGATTCCGTCCTCGCAGTCAAGATCGATTTTAATCTCGCACTCATCTCTTCTATCCAAAATGGCGCACTCTTTTTTTCTATCCAGCATAACGACCGTAACGAAGTTAGCAAGGACAAGGAATCGAAGGTCAAAGCTCGCATACTCAGCCAGCGCCTGCTTCAGAGAGCCCTGGCCCTGTTTGTTCAAGAAGTCCGCGGCTTGTATTTCGAAGATACATCCCGGAGAGGGGTTCGGGTAGCAGTGATCGTTGCCGATCTGGTCGAGATGGCACGATCGCTCCGAGATCCACTTGAAAGCGATACTGGCTGAAGTCTTGCCAGGGATCTTTTGAGGATCCACTTGCACCTCCTTCCCATTAACACTGTGGAGCCGTACCAACCAAGCCGAATTCCCCGCGTCGACCTGGCTTGTCGGTGCGCCTGTCTTGTTGCCAATCTGCTGCCCCGCACCCAGCGCTGGCTGCAAGAACGTAAGATCGAAACCGGAAATATTGCATACACACCACGGAGAATCCTCCTCTTTCGTGCAGATCGGAGCCTCCTTAGGCTCCTCCGGGCACTTCGTCCTTCCCTTCAGCTCGAACGCCAAGGTCGGCGAATGGTCCTCATGGATAACCATATAAGCAGTCATGCTTCCGTTCGTGTTACCCGGCACAAAAGCCACGAGACCATGGAAGAACAACTTCAAGATGAGATCCGTCATATTCATTCCTTTTTAGTGACGATCTTATGAGTCTCCAGAGCCCAATACTTCGAAGCCAGCCCAGGACGCCACGGTAGATAAACGGGACTCAGAGCTATTCAACATCTCGATCTGTGCAAAACGCAAGGCTTCATGAGGCTGAGCACCTTCGCTCATCCTGGCGTAGAACCGCAAGAAAAATGCTGTCGCCATGGTGTCGTCGATTCTCCAAAGGCTGCCCACCACCGCCGGAATCCCAGCAGAGAGAAAGGGCCGAGCAAGTCCGGCGAGGCCCTCACCTGAGCGGGAATCTCCCAGGACGGTGCTGCATGCCGAGAGAACCACCAAGCGGCTGGCCGGGAACGGCAGGTCGTAGAGGTCGCGGGCGTAGAGGATTCCGGAGCCCTGCTGAGATTCCGGAGGTGCGAACGCCAGGAAACTAGACGAAGGCTCCTTAGGATTCACAATCGCATGACCCGCAAAGTGAATAATGTCATACGTCGCGAGCCCTTCCAAAAAAGCCTGCTTCGTAGCCTCCGCTCCGAGCCGGACGCCAGCATGAGGATAGAGCCCGCGACTCTGACCGCCTCTTCCCGGGCTTGAGGTAGCCGGGGGAGGTCCTGCAAGACCTCGCGGTCGAAGTCCGGATCTCCCAGGCTCAACACCGATCGCAGCGGCGACGAGCCCGGCTCTCATCGCGGATGAGGGTCTGCACATAGAGACTCGCGCTTGGGCTTACCACCAACGCATAGTGTTCTATGAGATAACGGCCAGCCGAATCCAGCAGTGCCGCGAACGGCAGGTTGTAGAGATCCCCATCCGGTACCAGGACTACCGTTCGGGCTCCCTGCAGAGCCGGCTCGATCGGCTCGATCAAAAGGTCGAACAGAGCCTGGGAGTCCTCCTTCCACTCGCCGCCTTTCTGCTCTGTGATCCGGTGACGGAGGCGCTCGATTCTACGGCCGAGGACGCGAGGGCTGAGAGAAACCGAGAAAGTTTTGATCAAGCCGCGCCGTACTACCCAGGAGCGGATCTGGTGGTCTGCAATCCAGAATTCGACGAGCGCGACGTCGGGAGGAATCCTTTCGGAGATCTCGGCGGCGCTCATGGCTACGGGCCTCTCGGAGGCCTGATCGCGGAAGAGTTGGGCGCGCCCGCTCTCGGCATAGCTCAGGGCCTTTTCCGTCTTCCCTCGCCTGGCTTGTAATTGGATCATCTCCTGGAAAATGGCTCGGGATCCCGCGAGATACCAGGCGCGGAGATCCCTCTGTGAAGTCGCCTCGTTCTGCTGGGCGATGGCTCGGATTGCCGCCCTGTAGTCAGCCTCGGCGAGATCGAGGTGCCCCAAGGCGGCCTGGGCTCGGGCTCGGCGGCCGAGGAATAGCGCGAGTTGCTTCTGGTAGCGGGTATTGCGATAGATATCGATCGCCTCGGACAGAGTCGACACAGCTTTCTCAGGGGATTCAGTCTCGTAGAGCCGTCCTTCTACAGCCAGGATGTCGCCTAAGAGAGAATCGCGGAAACCCTGATCTGAGACTTCTGCCAGCCTGCTCCGGGCCTGGGCAAGGTCTTGCCGTGCTTGCTCAATCCGGCCGGCACGGATCTCGATCAAGGCCCGGCGCCGCAGGCCGTAGATCCAGGCGGCCGCACTTTTGGAACCCTCCAAGTTGGCGAGACCCTCCTGCTGGAAAGCCAATGCCGCCAACGGCTTACCCAGGCTCAGCGCGGTCAGGCTACTCCCTTCGAGCACCACCTGACGCCGGGGCAGCTCGCGCAGTTGGTGAACCGAACGCAGTGCCACGAGGTGGTAGGACCAAGCGCCTTGGAGGTCCCCGGTGTTCCAGAGGCTCTCGGCGATAAGAGCGCTGATGATCGCGTGGTTCTCAGTCTCTCCCAGTCTCGCAAAAATATCAAATGCCCTGCGGTAGGCAGCGAGCGATTCAGTAGGCCGCGCCTGAATGACGTGGATCAAACCCGTAATCCAATAGCTCCGGCCGGTCAGACTTGAGTAAGACCGGCCACCCTCGCGGATGCGGTCCAGTTGCATGAGAGACTGGCCGTAGCCGAAAGCTTGCATTTCACAGATGGCGAGGCGAAGAGAGGCCCAGCCAGCAAAGGGGCTCCGAGCCTGGGCGAGATGGCGCTCAGCATCCTGAAACTGACGCTTGGCTGCGGCCAACTGGCCGTCCTGGTAGAGTCTTCGCCCTTCTAGATAGAACTGATGCCCCTGTGCCAGATCCTCCAGGCGGGACAAAGGTTCAGCGGCGGCTTTTTCGATCACCGCCACCGCGTCACCGATCATCCGTTCGCCGTTGTGCTGCCCCAAGGCTTCCCCGATGGCGCGAGCGCTCGTCAACACGCCGCCGGCCTTTTCCATGTTTCCTGCCGTCCAGGCCTCGGCCCATTCGCCGAGCAGGACGTCTTCGGCGTACTCCCGGGAAGCCTGTGGAAACTCTGCGACGAGCCGGCCCACGGCCAGAGCATCACCCCGCGCGGCGGCCTGATCGAGTTTGCGCTTAGCCGCTTCCCAGAGCTGCACCGCTGCTCCGGGTGCGGGTAATACGGCCAGCCGATTACGTGCTTCAGTGGTCCAACCCGAGCCGCTATCAATCTTCAGATACTGGCTCCAGGCAAGCTGGGCCTGTTTGTAAAGATGGAGGCTCTCCCGAATGAGCGCGCAGTTGAAGAGTGCCTCAGGGAGATCGGGATCAACCTCCACCGCCCGTTCAGCGCTCTCCAGTGCCTTCACCAGCGAGGCCGGCTCCCGGTTTTCCCTGGCGTCGGCTAGATAGGCCACAGAAAGATCCGAGAGCAGAGCCGCATCGTTCGGGGCTGCCGCGACCGCACGCTCGAGATCCTCAACGGCCTGCCGGGTCCTGCCACCGATCAGCTTAGCCACGGCGAGGGTGGCAATGTCCTGTGCACCCGGGTCAGCTTCGATGTTCCGCAGAAGGGTTCGCAAAGATTTCGAAATTCGAGGGCGGGAAAGATCGAGCGGCGCGTACGCGAACCCCGAGAGGCGGCCTTCCAGATATCGGGTTTGTCCCAGCGCGGCAGCGAGGGCGGAGCGGACCGCCACACGGCGCGAGGCTTCATTGTGGCGCGGAGGATGCGCAGAGCCCGTGAGCAGGATCAACGAGCAGAGAGCGGCAAGCAAGAGTATCGAGCGCCGGCTCATGCGTGCCTGCTATCAGACGCAGTCTGGAGTTTCCATTCCTGGACATCGTAAGCCCAAACCTTCCGAATGAAGAAATCAGAATGAGTCTATCCAAAAGAAAACGCCACCCGGCAGGCGGGTGGCGTCTTCGCGGGAATGGGAATGTCTACCGCGATCCGCCGGCTGGCGGCACGGGCGCCGGGGCCTGGCCGGCGACCTGGATCAGGTTGGTGACGCTCTTGACGCCCTCGGTGCGGGTGGCGAGTTTCTCGGCTTCCGCCCGCTGGTCTGCGGAGGCGACCTTGCCGTTCAGGGTCACTTGGCCGTCGATCGTATCCACGTCGATGTGGACGCCCGCGACCTCGGGGTCGGCGATCAGCTTGGCTTTGATCTTGGCGGTAATGTTGGCGTCGTCCAGCACTTCCTGGACCACGGGGCCGACTTCCCTCTGGACCTGCTCGGCGCCGCGCTGGACGGCATCGCCCACCTGCTCGGCACCACGGCCGATGGCTTCGCCGGCTTCCTGGGCCCCTTCCTTGATCTGCTCGCCCGCTTGGTCCAGGTTCTCTTCGGCCTTCTTGAAGTTCTCGTCCACCTGGTCGCCGTCCACGTGGATCTTGGTCTTGCCTTCGGCATCCTTCTCCGCGTGGACCGCGTTGACGTCACGGTCACAGCCGGCCAGCGGAATCATCGCGATCATCGCGAGGCCCAGCAAGGCCGCGTTGAATATTTTCAGCATCCATCCGGGGAGTGCGCGGGTTCTCATGGCTATGGCTCCTTTCGAGAGGTATCCCTCCACAGGAGGGGGAGCTAGCAATTCCTGCACCGGCCCGCCCGGAACCCGAAAAACGTGGGGATAAAAAAAGGGGGAGGCGTTTCTGATCTCGTCGATCCAGGACGCCTCCCCTTCAGGGAGGGGCCGCGAAAGGCTGCTTCGCGCCGGTGCTGCGTGTTCTCGGGGAACTTTTCCCCGTACTACTGCCGGTTCGCCTTCTACCGGCCTGCTGGCTGGGAGATAATGCAGGCTTCATGCCAGACTGAAGGCCCCCTCATCCCTGTCCCTTCTCCCACCCCCCGCCCGGACCCTCACCCCCTGGCCCCCTCTCCCCGCCCCCTCCCTCCCGCCCTCACCGGGAGAGGGGGAACGAAGCAGAACCGGTAGAGACTGTAGGGTGCGCTGTGCGCACCTTCAACGACGGTTCTGGTGCGCACAGCGCACCCTACAAAGCACAACCGCTTCAATCGGTTTCCCCCTCTCCCGGTGAGCGGGGGGAGGTTATGGCCGGCCGAAGGACGGGGAGGAGAGGGGGCCAGGGGGTGAGGGTCCGGGAGGGGGTATGTAAACGTTACGATACAGTCCGGAAAAGCGCCTCTCTCCGCACCGGCCGCTCCATCTCCATCCCCGCGATCCGTTCCACCCCGCTGTAGACATTGAACCGGTCGCCTCGCAGGAAGCCGATCAGGGTGATCCCGAAGCGCTCGGCGAGCTCCACGGCGAGGCTGCTCGGCGCGGAGACGGCGCAGACCACCGGCACGCCCGCCACCAGGGACTTCTGGAGGATCTCGTAGCTCGAGCGGCCGCTCACCAGCACGATGTGGTCGTGGAGGGGGAGGCGGTCTTCCTGGAAGGCCCAGCCGATGAGCTTGTCGAGGGCGTTGTGGCGGCCCACGTCCTCGCGGACGGCGAGGAGATGGCCCGCGGCATCGAAGAGGGCGGCGGCGTGGAGGCCGCCGGTCGACGTCGAAGAGCCCCTGGGCTTCGCGGAGCCGGTCGGGCAGTGCGGCGATGATCTCCGGAGAGACCACGGGACCGGGAGGGATCGTCGGCCGAGACGCGGAGCTTCAGGGCGTCGAGCCCGGCCTTGCCGCAGACGCCGCAGGCGCTGGTCGCGAAGAAGTGGCGGTCGAGACCGGCGAGCTCGGGCTGGGGCACGCCCGGCGCCAGCTCGACTTCGAGGATGTTGGCGCAGCCGGCGTCCGGACCCTTGCAGGGGGCGGCGCGGCGCACCTGCCCGCGGTGAGCGATCACGCCTTCGGCGAAGAGGAAGCCCAGGGCCAGCTCGGCGTCGGCGCCCGGGGTGCGCATGGTGACGGCCACGGTGCGCGTGCCGTCCCCCTGGACCAGGCGGATCTCCAGCGGCTCCTCGGTGGCCACGTGGTCCGGCCGCTCCTCGGCCCCAGCGGGACTGATCCGGAAGACGCGGGCGTCCGTCTTGCCGGGCTTTGTGATGCGGAGGCCGCGCATGGGGTTAGCTTCTCACAGATAGAGTGTCCTTCATAAATGTCCTTCATAAATAACGGTCGTCCTCTTCCCCACCCTCTCCCGTGAGCTTCCGCCACGCCCGGGGCCAGAGGTCGAAGGCCACCAGAGAGAGCACGAGGGCCTGGAGGTATCCGGCCGGCACCGTCCTGGACAGGCCCGGGTAGATCAGCTCGGGAAGCCAGATGAGGAGACCGGCGAGGAAGGCGAGCGCGCCGAGCCCGCCCGCGACGATCGTGAACCTCCCCCAGGCCGTCTTCGGCGGCACGAAGTCGGGCCGGGCGAGGAAGCAGCCGGTGAGGAGGCCGCAGGCCACGGGGTTTGCCACGCCCAGGTAGGCCAGGGCCAGGGTGGCCACACCCAATATCGGTCCCCAAAGCCGGGGACCCCAGAGCCAGCGGATCCCGGGCCGCCAGATCGGGCCTCTCCACCCTCCCGCCACCCAGGCGAAGATCATGCCGAAGACAAAGCCGCCCGTCACGTCGATGGGCATGTGGACCCCGAGGTAGATCCGCGACAGGGCCACGAGGAAGACGATGGTGAGGGCCGCGATCCACAGCCCGAACCGGTTATGGCGGAAGGCGAAGGCGGGCCAGAAGGTGGCGGCGTTCTGCGTGTGGCCGCTCGGGAAGCCGTGGCCGCCCCCGGTGCGCTGGGCGGACTCGGTGCTGAGCGCCGCGTCGAGGTCGTAGGGGCGCGGGGTGCCGAAAGCCACTTTCAGGATCTGGTGCGTGACGATCGAGACCGCCAGCACCATCCCCAGGCGGTGGGCGAACCTGGGATTGACCAGCCAGTGATAGAGGACGAGCAGGGTCAACAGGGTCACGCTCGCCCCAAGGAACGTGATGGCGAGGAACAGGGTATGCGGCTTAACGCCAAAAAGATGCTGAATATAGCGAACGATTTCCATGACAGTGGTCATGCGGCATGCATCTTGCGTTCCCACGCCCGCGGAGGGGAGGAGGAAGTCATGGCGCGAGCGATCTGGAAAGGGAGCATCACCTTCGGGCTCGTCAACATCCCGGTGGGCCTGTATTCGGCCGAGACGCGGGACGAGATCCACTTCAAGCTGCTCGACAAGAAAACCAAGTCGCCCATCCACTATAAACGGGTGGCCGAGGAGAGCGGCAAGGAGGTGGCCTGGGAGGACACCGTGCGCGGCTATGAGTTTTCGCCCGGCAAGTTCGTCGTGATGTCGGACGAGGACCTGAAGCGCGCCGCGCCCGAGGCCACGCAGACGATCGACATCGTCGACTTCGTGGACATGGACGAGATCAGCCCCCTCTATTTCGACAAGCCCTACTATCTCGGCCCGGACAAGAAGGGCGCCAAGGCCTATGCCCTGCTGCGCGAGGTCCTCCGGCGCAAGAACAAGGTGGGCATCGCCAAGGTGGTGATCCGCACCCGCCAGTACCTGGCCGCCGTGGTGCCCCGGGACGAGGTGCTGACGCTGGAGCTGCTGCGCTTCGCCCACGAGTTGCGCGATCCCTCGGAGCTCGACATCCCCAAGGGAAAGGGCGGGGTCTCCGACCGCGAGCTCGACATGGCCGAGCGCCTGGTCGAGGGCATGGTGGACGCCTGGGATCCCGAGAAGTACAAGGACGACTATCGCAAGGACCTCATGAAGACGATCAAGGAGCGCGCGGAGGCCGGCCACCTCGAAGCCTCCCCCGAGCCCGAGCCCAAACCGGAGCGGCGGGCTGATAACGTGGTGGACTTGATGGCCCTCCTGAAGCGCAGCGTCGAGGAGGGCGGGGCGAAGAAGGCCCCGGCCAAGAAGAAGGCTCCGGCGAAGAAAACGCCCGCGAAGAAGACGGCTGCCAAGAAGACGCCGGCTAAAAAGGCGGCTGCGAGGAAGCGGAAGAGTGCGTAGCGCCATGCCCTCCGAAGCCCTCACCTCCCCGGCCCTCCTCTCCCGTCCCCTCCCTCCCCCCCTCACCGGGAGAGGAGGGAGAAAAACCGGAAAAGGATTGATCCGTTTCTTTTTCCCTCTCCCGGTGAGGGGGGGAGGGAGGGGTCGGGAGAGGGTAGGGTGAGGGCTCCATGGCTTTAGAGGAATACAAGCGCAAGCGGAATTTCCGAGCCACCCCCGAGCCCGAAGGCAAGGTCAAGAAGGTCAAGGGCCAGTCCTTCGTCATCCAGAAGCACGCCGCGACCCGGCTCCATTACGACTTCCGCCTGGAGATGGAGGGAGTCCTGCGGAGCTGGGCCGTGCCCAAGGGTCCCAGCCTCGACCCCGCGGAGAAACGGCTCGCCGTGCACGTGGAGGACCATCCCCTGGAGTACGGCGGCTTCGAGGGGATTATCCCCAAGGGGCAGTACGGCGGCGGCACGGTTCTCCTCTGGGACCGGGGCACCTGGATGCCCGACGGCGATCCGGTCGCGGCCTACAAGAAGGGGCACCTCAAGTTCACCCTGGACGGCGAGAAGCTCCACGGCGGCTGGCACCTGGTGCGGATGAGCGGCCGGCAGGCGGGTGAGAACAAGGAGAACTGGCTGCTGTTCAAGGAGGACGACGAGTTCGCCGTGCCCGGAAGCGGCGAGGCCGTCGTCGAGGAGTACGCGCAGAGCGTCGAGACCGGCCTGACCATCGAGGAGGTCGCCGCCGATCCAGAGCGGGTCTGGCAGTCGAACCGGGCCGAGAAAACAGCCAGCTTCAAGGACAAGATCGCGGCCAAGGTCGCTAAAAAACCGGGGGCGAAGAAGGCGTCCAATATCGATCCCTCCTCCATCCCGGGCGCTAAAAAAGCGAAATTCCCCGCCAAGCTCGAGCCCCAGCTCGCCACTCTGGTGGACGAGGTTCCCCGGGGCGGCGAGTGGATCCACGAGATCAAGTACGACGGCTACCGCGCCCTCTGCGAGATCCGGGACGGCAATGCCCTTCTGATCACCCGCACCGGCAAGGACTGGACGGACCGCTTCGGCCCCGTAGCCTCCGAGGCCGCGGAGCTATCCGTGAACGAGGCCATCCTGGACGGCGAGGTCGTGGTGCTGGAGCCCAACGGCACCACCAGTTTCCAGGGCCTCCAGAACGCCCTGTCCGAGGGCCGGGAGGACGACCTCGTCTATTTCGCCTTCGACCTCCTCTACCTGGACGGTTACGACTTACGGAAGGCCACGCTCGCGGACCGCAAGGAGGCCCTCACCCGGCTCCTCGAAGGCCGCGCGGGGGCCGTGCGCCTGGGCGACCACGTGTCGGTGGACGGCGAAGCCTTCTTCGCCCAGGCCTGTAAATTCGGCCTGGAAGGGATCATCTCCAAGCGCGCCGACCTCCCCTACCACTCCGGCCGCAACAAGGAGTGGCTCAAGGTGAAGTGCCTGAAACGGCAGGAATTCGTCATCGTGGGCTTCACCGATCCCGAGGGCTCGCGGGTGGGGCTGGGCGCGCTGCTCCTGGCCGTCAATGACAGCGGGGGGAAAGACCTGGTCTTCGCCGGCAAGGTGGGCACCGGCTTCAACAGCAAGCTGCTGCGCGACCTGCGCAAGCGGCTGGACAAGCTGGAGATCGACAAGCCCGCCTTCAAGAAGGCTCCCCGGGGCGCCGAGGCCCGGAAAGCCCATTGGGTGAAGCCCGAGCTGGTGGGCGAGGTGGCCTTCACGGAGTGGACCCGCGAGGGCATCCTTCGCCATCCCACGTTCCAGGGCCTGCGCGAGGACAAGAAGCCCGGCGAGGTGGTGCGCGAGGAGCCCCAGGCGCCTCCTCCTGAGGCCCATCGGCCCGCCAAACCTGCAAGGAAGAAGGCAGCCGTGAAATCATCGATCCCGAAGGGTCCCAAGCCGCCCATCCGCCCCGAGCCTGAAGAGGCCCCGGCCGCCCGCCAGACCGGGAGCAAGAAGGAGTCCGAGATCGAGGGCGTCCGCTTCACCAGCCTGGACCGGGTGCTCTATCCCGAGCAGGGGCTGACCAAGCAGGACCTCGCCGTCTACTACTCCCGCGTGGCCGAATGGATGCTTCCCCACGTGAAGGACCGCCCCCTCACCCTGGTGCGCTGCCCCGCAGGCCGGGCGCAGCAGTGTTTCTTCCAGAAGCACGTCAACGACACCGTGCCGGCCGCCATCCACCGCATCGACGTGGGGGACGACGAGCCCTACGGCACCCTCAGCGACCTCAAAGGGCTGCTCACGCTGGTGCAGATGGGGGTCCTGGAGATCCACATCTGGGGCGCGCACAAGGACAAGATCGAGCAGCCGGACTACGTGGTGTTCGACCTCGACCCCGACGAGGGGCTCGACTGGGAACGGGTGGTGGAGGGCGCCCTTCTGGTCCGCGACTTCCTGGGCGAGCTGGGCCTGAAGACGTTCCTCAAGACCACGGGCGGCAAGGGTCTCCACGTGGTGTTCCCCTTGACCCGGCGGGCCAAAAAGGACGAGGGCAATTGGGATGAGGTCAAGGAGTTCACCAAGACCGTGGCCGAGGTCATCGTCGCCGCCCACCCGGACCGCTACACCTCCAAGATCACCAAGGCGAGCCGCAAGGGCCGGGTCTTCATCGACTATCTCCGGAACGGCCGGGGCGCGACCTCCATCTGCGCCTACTCCACCCGCGCCCGGCAGGACGCGCCGGTCTCCGTCCCGCTCTTCTGGGAGGAGCTGGAGAACGGCGTGCGCGGCAATTCCTTCAACATCCGCAACCTCTTCGAGCGCCTGGAGAAACTGCCGTCCGATCCCTGGGCGGATTTCAACAAGACGAAGCAGTCGATCACGGCGGCGATGAAAAAGGCGGTGGGGATGAAATAGGCGGGAACAGGCCTTGCAGTAACCGGGGTCGAGCTCAATGAAAGGACCCCGATGATCGCTCCCAAGAAGTTCCTCATCCTTCTTCTCCTCCTCCCCGCCCTGGCGGGCTGCAATAAGAACAAGACCTTTCCCCCCGAGGTGAACCAGCTCCTGCGCGAGACGGTGCAGGTGAAGGCCCTCCCCGCGTCCCTGGACGGCCAGAAAGAGCTCCAGAAGGCGTGGACCGAGATGGGCGGCTTCTACGAGAAGCGCGGCTTCCAGCCCGCCTGGTGCACCCCCGCCGGCCTGCGTCCCCAGGCCGCGGAGCTGATCCAGGCCATCCCGGCCCTCGGAGTGGACGGCCTCAACATCCGGCGCTACCAGCCGGCGCGCCTGCAGGCCCTGGTCGACGGGATGAAGGATGTGAAGGACTTCGACGATCCCCAGATCCAGCGCCAACTGGTGGACCTGGACGTGGAGCTGACCTACACCTATCTCAGCCTGGTGTCCCATCTCGCCACCGGGCGACTCCAGCCCGATAAGCTCCGCGTGGAGTGGTACACCAAGCCGCGCAACGTGGACCTCGACGCCCGCCTGGGCCAGGCCCTGAACGCGGACAACACGGGCGAGATCGTCAAAATCCTCCGCAGCCTGACTCCGCCAAGCCCTGACTACCAGCGCCTGGCCAAGGCCCTCGCCGAGCTCCGGGGGATCGCGGCCAAGGGCGGCTGGGGCACGGTGCCGCCCGGATCGGATCTCAAGGCCGGCGACCGTGGCCCGCGCGTGGCGGTGCTGCGCAACCGTCTCTCAGTACCCGGTGCGCCTCTCTTCGACGACACCCTGGCCGCCGCCGTCTCCCGCTTCCAGCAGCGGCACGGCCTGGAGGTCACGGGCAAGGTGGACGAGGAAACCCTGGCGGAGCTGAACGTGCCCGTGGAGGACCGCATCAAGCAGATCCAGGTGAACATGGAGCGCTGGCGCTGGCTGCCGGCTACGTTCGGCGATCGCTACATCCTGGTCAACGTGCCCGAGTTCAGGCTCGACCTCGTGGAGGGCGGCAAGCCGGCCTACACCATGCGGGTCGTCGTGGGCAAGGACCAGAGCCGGACTCCGGCCTTCAGCGACAAGATGACCTACATCGAGCTGAATCCATACTGGAACATCCCGGACAGCATCGCCAAAGCGGAGGTCTGGCCGAAGGCCGCGTCCGACCCCGGCTATCTGGCCAGCCACAACATGGAGGTGGTCCCGGACGCGAACAACCGCCTGCGCCAGCGCCCCGGGCCCGACAACCCCCTGGGCCAGATCAAATTCATGTTCCCCAACGACTTCGATATCTACCTGCACGACACGCCGGCCGACCACCTCTTCAGCAAGGCCGAGCGGGACTTCAGCCACGGCTGCATCCGCCTGGAGAAGCCGATCGAGCTGGCCAACATCCTGCTGAAGGGGGACCCCAAGTGGACTCCCGAGGCGCTCCAGGCCGCCATCGACTCGGGCGAGCAGAAGACGATCACTCTCGACCGGCCGCTCCCCGTCCACATCCTCTACTGGACGGCCTGGGTGGAGCCGGACGGAACGATCCAGTTCCGCAAGGACCTCTACGGCCACGACGCCCGGCTCGAAGAGGCCCTGGCCAAGGAGCCGCCGGTGTGGATCGACCCGCAGGCGCTGCGCGGGGAGGTCAAGGCGGATCTGTAGGCCGTCAATCCCGAGGCCCTCCTCGGCTTCCCTGGGAACCGACGATGGCAATCTATAGGATCGAGGATAGCAGTCAGACAGGTAGTTGCCAAGGTGCTCCCGCGCGAGCTAAGGCTCAGAGCTCGCCGAGATTCGCAATCTCGAACAGGATCTCTCGGCGCGTCGGAGGGCTCCAGGGCGGGATGAAGGTACTTGCGAGGCCGACTCGGCGCGCCTCGTCGAGCCACCGCACCACTTGGCGGCGCTGGTACTTGCGGGTTGCGATCATAGCCTGTCCCAGGGCGCGGTACTCGTTGGCGACAGTGGTCTGGAACATTCCCGGGTCATCACTGTTGATCGAGAAGAGGATCTGCGGTTCGTTGTCCGCCGCTGGGTCCAGATGGAGCCGGTTGAGGTTGGTGTACGGCAGTCGGTCGTAGGAGGGAAACCGCCCGATCAGCAGATTCGAGGTGGGACAGACTTCCAGGATGACCTCGGCGCGTTCGACCCGCCGGAACACCCGCTGTCGTAGCTTGCCGGCGAGGTCCACATATTCGGAGTCCACTGGCACGCAGCGCGGCACGCGGCTCCGATCGAGGCCGAGCTTGGCAAGCACCTCACGCTCTGCGGGTACGAGGCCAGGATTCCCTGCGCCGTTTAGAGACGGAATGCGATCCAGAGATTCCATCCAGTCCACGGCCTGCCGCGCCCGCTCAGGACCGACAACCTCCTCTAGCCGAAGGTAGAGTACGTGAGCGAGGTCCGTGTCGGGCCGCAAGTCAAGCTCGGGATCGGTGAGGCGCGCTAGACGAAGTCCCCAGAGGAGATCGAGACCGTGGTCGGAGGAAAGGGGATAGACCTCGCGCCGTCCGTGGTACCAGTCCGTGGGATCGAGCGCCAGAGCGAGACCATGACCGATCCGTTCTCCGGGTTGAAGCTGGAATAGCTCGACGGTTTCGTCTACATACCGCAATCCGGTCAGAAGGTCCCGGAAGTCCTCCCCGGCATGGCAAGTGCGGCCGAGGTGGACCGGCGGCAGGCCGGGCCGATTGGTCTGGTCATGAACCCGCTTGCGGATCAGCCGGAAGCTCGCGGCCAGGTCACGGGGCGGCAGGAGCATCTCCTCGCCGGCTGCGTCGATCCCGACTACCCACTTGCGCAGTGCAGGGACCTCGTCCAACAGACAGAGCAACCCTTCGACCATGAATTGCGAGGTCTCTCGTACCTCATCGACCGGTCCACGCAGGAGGTGATAGACGAAACCTAGCCGGAGCGGGGGGGCGTCCCGGTCGTAGCGGACGAAATCGGCAAAGCCCTGGAGCTGAGCGTGGAGAACATGGGCCTGGAGGGCCGCGGGACGCGCCGCGGACACCCGCAGCTCGATCTGCCGCGCCGGCCGCCAGGGAGAGGGCGGGACTGGATCCAAGCCCAGGCCGATCCCCTGATCCCGGGCCCAGGGAGCATCGGTCGGGTCGGAAAACTGATACCGCAGGGCGTGGCGTGTGCGGAATCGCTCAAGCCGTAGACCGGCCCGCCGCGCCCGCCGCCGCCTGATTCCGTCCCGCCGGTCGCCGCCGACCGCATCGGCGAACAACAGGTGCTGGCGCCGGAAGGAAGCCTGAAAGCGGGCGAGACCCCGGGCACCCGGGGAGTACGCGATGTGCCGGAGGAAGCTGTTACGGCGGCGCAGGTACCGCAGCAGAGTCATCTCGTCCTCCGCGCCGGCCAAGGAGCGGAGATTCCGGCTCAGAGATGCCCAGAGAAGATAGCGTTCTCCCAGAGCCGGATTAAGCCCCGAACGCCGGATCCGGTCCGACATCAGCCAGGCGAGGAGCGGGTCGACGAACGCTTCCTCCGGCAGGTCCTCCGCCCACAGACCGTCTTCTTCCGGCATGGGACTCTCCGGGATCTCGAGATCGAGCACTTGGCGGGCCAGACAGCGGCGGTCCTGCTGAGCTTCGGTAATCGCCCCAGGCCAGAGATCGGGCTCCTCCGCCCACTCCGCGACACGGTAGAGATGAGCGAAACCGCTCATTCCAGCAATCCAATAGAAGTTCCCCGGCAAGGCACCACCGAGGTGGACGTGGGTGTCCGCTAGTTCCTGGGAGAGCAGCCGTTCGACGAGAAAAATGTCGGAGCTGAGGACGCTAGGCCAGGAGAGTGCGGGAATGGCGTTGGCCCGTAGTGGGGGCGGCTCGATCAAGGCCAAACGAGCTGCGATCAGAAGGTCAGCGTCGACCTCCGGGCAGATCCGATGCCACAGCACGGGGTCGGTACAGAACGGAATGCCGGATCGCAGGCCGACCAGATCTCGGGCGAGCTCAAACAGTCCATCGAGCGGTGGCTCTCCCGAGCCTAAAAGCTGCTCTGTGAGGTCGCGGGCAGTACGCCACTCGTCGACGAATCCACGATCGATCAGGGCCGTTGCGAGACCTTCGGCTTCGGAGCCGCGACGCGAAGCGAGACCGGAGAGCTGGGGATCGAGCAACCGGAAAGCCCGCATTGCGCTCAGCGCCGGGGACCGCACCGGCTTCACACCGAGCTCCGCGGGACCAGTCGCGCTACGCCAGGTAGTCTCAAAAAAACAGCCAGAGCGGTGTTCAGCTCCGCGGCGGCCAAGGCGGTCGGAGAGCTGGAAGTCTCTGTCGAGGCTTCCGAAGTCTGTGTCTCCAGCCAGTCAACCAGGCGACCCAGCTCCGCCTCCATGGCGGCTTCCGTCAGGGCCAGCAGCTCTCGGCTCGCTTTCGGATCGGTTAAACGTAAAAGCTTGGGCACCTCCTCTTCCTTGCCGAGAGGGCGGTGGCGGACATAGCCAGCCAGGGTGAACGCGGCGACGCAGCGGGTGAAGGTCAGCGGACGCCAGAACGTCCGGGCTGTGCTCAGGGACTGCCAAGCCGACCGGCTCAATCCGTCCACCAGCAGGATCAGAGGGCGGAGTCGGTTGGGCAGGAAGGCCGGGATACCCGCCGGCCGCGATGCCACCGGAATACGCTCCAGGGAAAGGGCTTTGAAGAGAGACTCCGGCGAGGCCGTGCGTTGGTCGAGGCAGAGCTCCCAGAAGCCAGTGGGGCCCAGGGCAACGGTCCAGAAGCGGTCCTTGTCCGCATCCTCGGACCAGCGCTGCCAGCCCAAGGCCGTGGATACGAGCTCGGTCGCGCCGGCACTTTCGGGAGAGAAATAGCGGAGCACATCCGGTTCGGGGATACGGAGCTCGGACTTGGCACCTGCCACGCGGTCGCTCGCAAACGGCAGCCTCTCGAGGAGCTGATAAGGAGTGAGCCTTCCCTCCACCAAGGCGATGTCGAGCAGCGTCTCCAGATAGGCTTCCGGATCCGGGCCGGACACCAGCCGGGAGAAGCCCTCGGGTAAGGGAAGGCCCCACAGCGGATTGTCGGTGCGCGCAGCCTCGACGAGGGCTTGCCAGCCGGCCTCTCCGGTTTCCTCGCGTTTCCAGGATAAGGAGCTCCCCAGCAGGGCGCCTCCGCGCTCATCCAGGCGCCGGACCAACTCGGCCTCGCCGCTGACCAGGGCGATCCGGCGCAGCATCTCTTCCGCGGAAAGCGGATCTCCGCTCTGTAACCGGATGTATTCCCCTTCGAGGGCACGCGGGTGTGCGGGAAGCAGAGTGAGCAGCTCCCCTCGCCCGGCCTTGACCAGCAGATCGCGGAACGAGGCAGACTCAGATTCCTTCGTCTTCCCGGAGTTGCTCGGGAGCGGTCGGAATTCCTGTCGCTCTTGCGCCGTCCAACGGCGCAGCTCCCATTGCCGGGAGTTGGGAACGGCTTTACTGAGCAGAGCTTGGCCGTTGGCAGGCGCAGCCTCAATGCGATCGTCGTTCTCGGGAGGCAGCGACAGGAGCCGGATCAAAGGTTCGCGATGGAAAGCGAGGATCCAGCAGACCCGTTGATCGCAATAGTCGGTGAGCAGCGAGCGTATCCAGCGTGGCACCGCTCGCGATGGACCGAGGTCCAGGTCATCCACCAGAACCACGAAAGCTGGCTCCAGCTTGACTTCCGCAGAGTGAGAAACGATACGGTGCATCTCGACGAGATTGTCGATGAACTGCCTGAACTCTGAGCCGATGCCAGCCTTCCGGTCATTGGCATCGAAGACGATCTTGCCGTAGTGCCCCGGCGTCATAGCCAGCTCCTGGGCCAGACGGCGATGAGACTCCTCTTGGAGGAGAGCGGATTCGATGCAGCGTTTGAAGCTGCGGTCTAACTTCTCCTTGAGCTCGTGGCTGTGGTCCCGGCCGACGGCAGGAACCGCTTTCCCCTCGATCGTACGGTACAGCTCGCGGATCGTGGCAGCTGCCAGGCCGAGGTCCTCGTGAACGATCGCCGCATCGAGGATCGGCAGCGGAATCAGCCACCGGTTCTGGCTCTCGGTTGCGCGTTCGAGATCAGACTTCAAAGCGGCAAGAACCGTAGACTTGCCAATGCCGCGGGGCCCCACGACTGCGGCTGTCCGTGGCGGAGCGGTTTGCGGCTCAAAACCCGGCGCCGGTTCCGAGAGGTTCTTCAGGAAGTCCAGCAGCCTGCTGATGATCTGTTCCTGTTCAGGATGGAGACGGCAGCGTTCGCTCATAGCTTCAGCCCCGCAAGATCTCGCGCGCCCATTGCCGGTGGCAGAGCGAGCGAATACCCCATTGATTTTCCGGGTTGAGCCCGACCCAGCCGGCGAGGAATAGACGCGCATCTTCGTCGTCGAAGTCGGGGTCCGAGGGATCTTTGGTACCGCCGGAAGCGTAGATTTCCAGTCGGTGCCGAATGGGAGACGATTCCAGCAGATCTTCCAAGTCACGTGCCCAGCGGTTCACGATGTATGGCCGATGATCTCGCAGATATTTGCCAGCTTCTTCAAATAACTCCCGAAGACCACTTGCTGGCCTTTCAACGAGCCTATCGTCCACATAGCGAAAGAAAAAATGTGTTAACGTAGGCTGGCCGCCGATCCAGCGCTTGACATCTTTGGCGAGGTCGTCCAGCTCCGCCATACTGTCGAGCTTCCATTTTTGGGCCAGCTCGGCGCCCCAATGTGCCAACTCGGGGGACAAGAAATGGGGTAGGCGGCAAGCTTGTCCGCGCGCCAACAAGCTGGAGTAGAGGAGATCAATCTTTAGCTTTTGGATCTCCCGCGTTGCGCAAATCAACCTGCTAGAGGATTTTATCCACTCCGGCCGCTCGACGATTGAGACGATCTCGGCCAGTGTTCGCCTGAACTCGTCATTTGGTTCCTCCCCGACTGTCCGATCGATGATGATTCGTAAGCAAGAGGGCTTCCTGAGCCAATTAGAGAGGGCGTTATGGGCGTCATCGAGGGAGAGGCGTTGCCAGCCGGCAGTGTCTGCGGTGGGACGGTTCGAACCAGACTGGGTGCTGAGCAGCCAGTTGAAAAAGTGCGACGCGCCCCCTCCACGCTCGCTAACGACGATGAGGACAGCGGGAAGGCTCATCGGTGTGTAAAGGCGGTCGGCAGGCGCAGGTACCTTAAGAGTACCCGGTAAATCGGTGACCGGCTCCAACCGGTAAGCCTGTTGATTCCCCATTCGCCAAGAGAAGGTGAATGGCTTCCCTTTTCGGGTATAAAACAGTCCATCGTTCGATTGTTGCAACAGAGCCCCCCTTGTTAGACAAGTGCCTAGTTCGATGTCACGATGGCCTTACGGAGCACCTCCAGAAGGTTCCCGGCTTGAACCAAAATGTGGTCTTCGATACTCATGCGTCGCATCCGCAGATATCGATCCAGCTCCAAGGGGTAGATATAGCCCGAGAAATGATACGCCCGATCCTCTTCCGGGTACGGTGCTACGAGTACGGTGAGCGTCATTACGTCCAAAAATTTACCGTAGGCCTCGGACCCAAAGCGTTCTTCAATCCGCTGGAGGTCGTGAGGCAGGAGCTGCAACCGCTCGAAAGCCTGGCGGACGTAGGCACGGATCGCAGCGTCATTGAAGCTGAACCGCCTCTCCGGGGGCCGCTCGCGCAGCTTCGGATCGCGGATTGGGGCCGGCTGGGGTCGATAGAATAACGCTTCGACGGTAGCTGCGAGGACCAGATCCCCCCAGTAGGTCTCTTCTGGAGGTGTCTTTGTCCGTTTCGCTGAAATCTCTCCCAAGGCAGGCCGCGTGTCCTGAAGGTACTTCCAGACCGGCCTCACCGACGTGTCCCTGGCTTGAAAGTCCTCCCGCCGGAGCGTCATACGGCGCTCGTTGTCCAGCCGCTCAAGCAGCCCCTGGCAGGCTTGCTGGAGCAGGATCGGGATGCGATAGGTGCTTTCGCTCAGATGGGCGTACCCCTGGCTGCGGGTCTGGTCGCTCTCCCATTGAATCTCGAAGAGGGGGTTGCTCCAGCTTGGCGATGAGGCTCCGGGCAGCGAGATCGGAAAGCGGGCCCAGGAAGAACGCCTTCTCGCCTCCCTCTCCCTGCACCCAGTGATAGAATGGGTGTTGCGGGTCGTGCAAACCGCCGAATGCACCGTGGTATCCCACCATCACAAACTGGCAGATTCCGTTCTCTGACAACCCGCGCAGTCGTTGGAGAAGGCCTCGGGCGTTCAGCGACAGACCATCGATTTCGTTCAGGAACAGAACCGGCCTCTGCCAGCCGCGAAGAGTCTTCTCGATCGCCAGCTCGGGATCGGTGTCCATGGCGAGCGGGAACCGGTTGGCATCGCAAGCCAACTGCAGCTTGCCCCAGAATTTTTCTTCCGTTTCGCAGCCGGCACAGTCGATGAGTAGAACCGTGTGCTTGCCCTCACTGGCAACCTTCCCGTAGACGTGAAGCAGGAGGCTGGTCTTGCCGATCATCCGGCCGCCGAGGACCAGAAAGCTCGCGCTGGCAATCCCTTCGACGATACGCCGGGTTTCTTGCTCCCGGCCAACGAAGACCGGGCTGTTCTCAGCCAAGGCATTCTGCGTCTGAAAGGGAGAGAAGAAGCGGAGTCCCGTTCTGTTGCGGACGGCCCGCCAGAACGCCGAGGAAGGATCGCGTTCGCGCAGCACCTCTTTGAGGAGATCGTCGGTCAGAATGCAAAGCCCCTTGGACTCGGCGACTCCGGTCCCCGGAAGGCCGGGGCCGAAGAGGGTAACGACAACGTCGTTCTGGGGTGCATACAGGAGCTCGGCCAAGCTCTGTAGAACCTCGGGAAACGCGCTGGACCAATATCCCAGGACGTGCCGCACCTGCTCCTGGGGCCGATCGACCTTGAAGAACGTTCCTGCGTCGAGCAGTCTGCTCAGATCCTGCTGAGACAGAGATTGCACCCAGAATTCGGCCCTGAGATCCAAGGGTTGAATGCGGGTTTTGGTGAGGGCGGCGCAGAGGTTTTCGAGACGCTTCGGTTCAATTCCGAACACCCGGAGGCTCCCCATTTCGCGCGCCAGCTCGGCGGCCGGCCGGCTCAGCTCGGGGCAGAGGTCCTGCAGGCCGTCGCCCGCGGCAAACACCTCCTCGAAGGTGAGGCTCTCGAAGAGCTTCTTGCCATGCAGGTTCTCGACCCAGGTGCGGCCGCTCGGGTCCAGCTCAAGCTGCCGGTCGATCCAGATCCGAAAGGGATTTTGGACGTGTGCCACTAAGCCATTGACGCTCAACACCTGGCGCTCAGCGAGCTGCCGGTGGGTCTGCTGGATCGCGGCGGCGGGGCGCCGCAGCGCCTGATGAAGCGCTCGGATCGCCCGGCCGACATCGCTGTTGCGGCCTCCCGAGTGGTAGCCCTCCACCCAGATCTCCGGCCACTTGCCCGCCCCGGGGTCCGAGCGGAGATTGTTGAGAGCCTGGGCCGTGAGCTCCTCTCCCGCCCGAATGATGTCGGTGGCGCTTCCTTTCTTGACCGTCGACCGGATCGTCTCCAGGGGCTTCATCCCCTCCCTCAGCTCGCGCAGGCTCAAGCGCGTGCGGCTGCACCGGGCAACCACCACGTCGCCCAACTCGCGCAGCCCGGCCCCGGCCAGCTCCTGGAGCAGGCATGCGTCAGCTTCCTGTGCAGAGCGGAGGAACTCGTGCGGTTTCTGCCGGCCGAAGCTCCCCAGTCGCGCCCAAGCCAGGAAGAGCCGGACGTTGCCGCCGAAGACCTCCAGCGCCTTATCAGCTTCGAGGGCTCCGACTCCCGCGGTGCCGGAGGCCCAAGTTTCGAGCTCTCTGCCGCCAGCCCTGCCCAGCGTGCTCCGTTCAGGTAGGACGTGGAGGGCGTGGAAGCGGGCGGCTGGACCTAGGACGACCTTGAGTGCGCTCGCCTGCTGGGCCGGCAGGATCCAGACGACTGGCAGGCCTTCGAGCTGGCGTAGGATCTTGCCGACCCTCTCCAGCATAGGCCGAAGCATGGGGGTGAGGAGGCGCGCCACGGTCTCTTCGGTCGGAAAGACGACGATCCGCCTGCGCCCGGCGACCCGCCCGACCTTCCATCTCTCCCCCGTGGCGTTCTCGTGAGCCCCGAGCGCGTGCAGCAGGTTCTCCGCCGTGAAGCCCGCCGGATCGGCTCGGCCTGGGCCGACCGCTTTGAATTGTTCATCGAGCTTGACCAGGTGCGACCCACCGACTTCCAGCAGGGCCGAAGAGAGGGCGTGGGCGCCGAGCTCTTCGTCGAGCGCCAGCAGATGGACGCCCTTCCTGATCGCCTGGACGGATTCGACCACCCTGGTTCGCAGGGCGGGAACCCGGTCAAACAAAGTGTCCGTGGCGTTTCTCTCGACCGGCGGGATGGGAGCGGTCCAGCGGAAGAGGTGCAGGTAGCTTTCAGTGTCGAGGCGGGTCTCGGAATCGATAGCGATCTGCCGGGCGTCCTCCTCAACGTAACCAAGCGCTTCCAACTGATCAGGTACCTGATCCCACGTCCAAGAGGCGTCGAGATCGTTGCCCAAAGCGCGCAAGCCGCTCCCCGGGTTCGCCGCGCGGACGACCACGCGGGCGGCAGGGCGCCAGATGCCGTCGCGCACCAGCCGGGCGCGCACCGTGGCGAGCCGGGGGCCGTGCCGTTCGACCTTAAGATCTTCCAATCGCACCCACTGGCGACGCCGCAGCTCCTTGCGCTGGTGGTCCAGTTGCCCGGTCACCACCCGGCCGTAGCGCTCGCGTGCCTCGCTGAGCCAGTCGCCCCAATCTCCTGGCCGAGAGGAGATCTCGAACGTGTGGTCCGACGCCATCTGCTCCAGGTCTCGCAACTGCTCTTCGACGGTCGCCTGCTTCACATCGGGAGAGGCGAGGCTACAATAGGGCTGGCTCCATTGGGCGAAGTGGTGCAAGGCGGGATGAAGGCGAGCGTCTCCACCTTGAACTGGCATCGTGGTTTCCAAGAATTCAGCCCAGGAGGAGGCCTCCGGTCGAGCGAGTAAGGCCAGAAGCCGAATGAAGGCGCCGACTTCGGAGCGCAGGCGGCCCCCGTCCAGCAGCCCACGGAGCTTGGCGGGACAACCCATGCTGCATTCGGTATTCTGGCGGATGTGATCCACCGCTTCGTGAAGGGCCTCGGCCGCCTCCACGTCGGCAGGAGAGACGACCAGGGGCAGAATCTCGAAGGCGCGCGGACCGAGAAACGTTGCCTGCTCGATCAGTGCCGACAGCGCCCAACGAGACTCCGGCTCGGCACGGACGCCGGACACCAGCAGGGCAGCCACCACCCAGAGGTCGCGCCGCACCTCCTCCGGGATGCGCCACCAAGCCTCAAACTCGTTTTCCAACAGCCGGCTGGGGCGCAGGAACCCAGATCCCAGA
The DNA here is from genome assembly GCA_963832495.1 of uncultured Acidobacteriota bacterium. Taxonomy (GTDB): domain Bacteria; phylum Acidobacteriota; class Thermoanaerobaculia; order Multivoradales; family UBA5704; genus DATARR01. The sequence goes on from CAWHUF010000012.1 coordinate 34,837, forward strand.
CCGTTCACCATCTCGGCCAGGAGGTCTTCCGCCTCCAGCCGGTGCTCCATGTCGGCTTCCTCGTACTGGTCGGCTCGCCGGGCGACCTCGCGAAGGAGGAAGAGGACGAGGTCTTTTCTCGCCAGGAGGGGAATCCCGGGTGAAATGCGGGCTAATGTACGCAGCTCCTGCATGCGACTTTCCTCCAAGAGACCGGGCAAGATACTGCGCAGCAGCGGCGAGATCTGACTCTCCTCCGCCACCACCTCGCCCAAGCGTCGAAGCACGCTCATCCACGCTGCGCGGGTCTGGAGCGAACTAAAGCTCTGCCACGACCGGGGCGGATCCAGGACGAGGAGCCGCATGGCATCGGCGAGTTCCCAGCGGGCGGTCCTGGCCTCCTTCCACTGCTCCGGCGTAACCCGCTGCAAGTGGTCCTGGGCGCTCGACCAAGCCGCCCGGGAGTCCATCTCGCGATAAAGACGGACGTTGCCTTCGACATCGAGCAAGCAGAGGCGGAGGGCCTCCTCTTGCTGGAGGAAGATGCCGCTGTTAAGCGGCACGGCGAGATCTGTCATCCAGTGTTGGAGCCCGGATCGATCGAGGAGAACCGCCTCACCCAAGGCTCCCAATGCCAGCAGGGAAGGTCGGTCAGCGAGCGGCCGGAAGTGCAGGTGGCGGACGGCGCCATGGAGACGGTAGATCCAGGCGAGCTCGAAGGAAAAGCTCTCTGTCGGCACAGTTAGGCCGAAGACGTAGCCGCTCGCTGTGCCGACGAACGCCACGAGGGAAGAGGTTCCGGTGTGCTCACGAGCCGCGGCGATGCTACGCACCTTGCCGCGCAGGCGCCGCCGGGACAGCACCCTGGTCCCCAGGGTTGGACCATGCCGGGACAGTCGCAACAGACCGACCTCCTCGTCCGCGATGTCGCTCACCAGCCACCACCGGTCCGGCTTGTCAGACGAAAGGACCACTATTTCCCGCGGGCGATGCTCAAGTGTGCCTTTACTGAGAATTCCCTCGGTCCACGAATAGAGCCAGACCCCCGCTCCCTCATCCTGGTGGCTCGACGTGACCAGCAGAATACGCCCCTCACCCGCATCACCGGCCAGGAGCAACTGCCGGTCGTCCGGCAGATCGAGCTGCGCCATCACCTTCGCCTGCGCCGACTCCGTCTGGACATCGAGGAGCCGGATCTGTCTCTCGTTGCCTACAACCAAACGGGGACCCTGGTCCGCGTTCTGCTGGACCAAAACGACGCGACTCGCGTCGAATCCCTCAACTTCAATCTCTTCGAGAACCGCCATATCACGGTCCGGCGACAGGAAGAAGAGGGCCTTTGGATGCACCACGAGTGCGCCGCCGAAGTCGTGCCACACCCGCACTCGCGCGGGCTGGTTTCTTTGCCGCGACGGGTGTGCAGTCTCCAAGACATAATGCTCCAGCCACTGCTCGGTCAAAAGCGCAGTGCGGGCGAGCTCGGTCGTCTCCGCCTTCGCCAGTAATTGGGCGCGCGTGGTCTTCCAGTCGCTGCGAAGCTCCTTGTAAGCCCTGATGTCCGACTCGGAAGGCGCAATTGCCGACGACGGCTCCGAGTCCCGTTGCACGGAAGACAGATCTCGGTCGTGCCGCGCCAGCTCAAGATCGAACAGATCCTGCAGGTAATACGGGAGTTGACCATAGATCTTCTCGACGATGGCCGCGCCGTGACAGCTCTCTTCGCCACGCCATCTCTGGATGAGGATGCGCAGCGGGTGCATCACCGGGATGAATTCGGTGAAGCTCAGCGGCTGCCGGACCAGTTGAGCGACCTTGTCGTTGAATGCGGCAGCACGCTCCTCCGACAATTTAGGCAGCCTTTCGAGGAGAGAGCGAAGTATTGCGGCCACTGCGCTGCGGCTCTTCTCGAACTGCGGCCGGTTGAGTTCGCGCTCAGCCCAGGACACCCAAGAGTCGAAGGAGTCGATCCCTTCGTTTTTCTCCAGGGCATCCTGGAGAGCGGACCAGACCTGCGCCAACGCTTCGGGCCCCACGACCACCATGAGCGAGAGCAGTCCCGTTTCGTGACCGACAACTAGGCGATACTCGTTCTCGATCGCCGGGAAAGGGCAAAAGCAGACGGGCTTGTCGCTGAGACGGCGGGTTCCCACAGGCTCGGCCGCCGCGTCAGATAACGTATGGCAATGAAGGGTCTGAGGAGATCGAGAGAAGATCAGGTGGCGCCCGAGACAGTGCACGAAATCAGAGTCTATGACAAAGAGTTCACTGGAATGGTTTCCGGGTACGGAGGCGAAGAGTTTCGAGTCGAGCACAACCGCTGCCGTGGCACCGATGGGAGGGGTGGTCTGGGGAGGGTGTGCCAACAGGTCCATGCCGACCGGCGCGCCGACAGGGCAGACTTCCATCCAAGCCGGCACCCGTTCACCGATATGCCGCAGTTCGCTTTCCTGTTCATGCTCACTCGTCAAACGGTTCAGATATACCTGGATCGCGCCGTTCTGACGGGTGGCGAGAAGCAGGTCCGGCGTCGACCGGAAGTTCGTGCTATTCCGGGTCCAATAGAGACCCAGGATTCGATCGCGGCCGTGGTCGAACGCCGGGATCTCCAAGTGCTCGACCTTCTGCCAAAGCCAACGATCGACGGGGTCGTAGCGCAAGGTCAACCGCACTAGGGTCCCACGGCGAGTCACGGCCAGGACCATGACCTCGTCCGAGCCGATGGCGCCATCGCACTCGCTCGGAGACAGGGCGAGAAGAAGCAAGGGGGGGCTGTCCAGATGACGGATCTCAATTTCCAGGAGTATCTGTTGGTCGAGCAGGTCGACGATGTCGCCTAGGGCCTGCAGCAGATCGGCTGTCGGCACCTTGGTCTGGCGCGAAAGCATGGAGGCAGCCTTGAACCGGCTGTACTCCGTGTTAGGTAGGATGATCCGCTGGCTTCGGTTCATGAAATCCGTGCGTGTTCTTAAATGGCCGCCAACTGGTGTGCAGAGCCGCTCTGGGCATCGAACGGGCGCCCGAATCATGCGCAATTTCTAGAGGCGGCCAAGGTCAACGTCTAGACGCGGAGGTCTGGGAGCAACCACCCTCGTCGATCAGTACCCTCGCATAAGACTTCACCTACTAAACCGAGGGGCATCAGGCCGCGAGCACTACACTGCCGCACCCACTAGAGACGCACTTTCATCTGGTGCCATCCGCCTCTCGCAAGTTTAACATTCCCTAGAGTGACTCCCTAGACCTAGACTGCCTCAACTGGCGCTGGGAGAGGGCAGAGTGAGGGTCTTCCTCGCATCCACCCAGCTCTTGACCACGGTGGACAGCAGGATCACCGCTCCGCCCGCCATCGACCACGCCCCCGGCCTCTCGCCGTGGACCATCCAGGCCCAGATCGGGTTCAGGACCGGCTCCAGGAGCAGCAGGAGCGAGGCCTCGAAGGCCCCCACCTTTTCGAGCCCCCGGAGGAGGAAGACGTAGGCCAGGGAGATCTGGAAGACGCCCAGGACGGCCACCAGGAGCCAGTCCGTGGGCTGGGAAGGCCCCAGCGGCAGCGCCATCGGCAGGCACCCCAGGGCGGCGAACACGTTCCCCCAGAAGGCCGCGGTCGGTCCCCAGGATTCGCCCCCTCTCCCCAGGTCCCGCAATCCCATGATGGTCAACGCCCAGGCCACGCCGGACGTCAGGGCCAGGACGTTGCCCAGCCGCGGGTTTGGGGCCGTGGCCGAGACCGGGTCGAACCCCACGAAGAAGAGCCCGAGGCCGAGTCCCAGGACCACCATGAAGACCACGTCGCGGGAGCGGATCTTCTCGTGGAGCAGCCAGGGGGAGAGGAGCAGAACGTAGAGGGGCGCCGTGGACTGCAGGAAGATGGCGCTCGCCGACGTCGTCGTCTTGTTCGCCTGCACGAACAGGATCATGGTCAAGGCGTAGGCCACGCCGACGCCGAGCACCTTGAGGTTGGGCCGGCGCCGCACCTGGCGCAGCAGGAGGAACAGGGTCGCCGCCGCCACGAACGAGCGGAAGCTCGCCACTTGCCATCCCGTGAAGTGGACCGCCTTGATCAACGCCCCGCCCGAGGAGAACAGCGCCGCAGCCGCGAGCACCCGGAGGCGGTCGGCGAGGGGGGTGGGAGCGGAGGTGGACATGGCCGCTTTTTCGAGGACGAATCCGGGGGAATCTTAGTGCAACCTTGCCCCCGGCCGCCGCCTGAGCTAGCCTGTCGTCATCTCAAAGGAAAGGAAACTCCCCAGAGTCTCCCCAAGCCCATGCCTGAGCCGCACAGAAAGATCTTCGTCCTCGACACCTCGGTCATCCTCTACGACTTCAACGCCCTCCAGAACTTCCAGGAGCACGACGTCGCGATCCCGATCACCGTGCTCGAAGAGTTGGACTCGTTCAAGAAGGGCAACTCGGTCCTGAACCTCCAGGCCCGCGAGTTCATCCGCCAGCTCGACAAGCTGTCGCACCACAACATGCTCCACGAGTGGATCCCGCTCGACGGGCCGGCCCGCGGCAAGTTCCGGGTCATCACCGAGGAGAACGGCCACTTCGTGGACGCCGGCGAGGTCTTCGGCTCGCGCAAGGCGGACCACCGCATCCTGAACGCCGCCCTGGGGCTCACCAAGTCCGAGCCCGACCGCCCTGTCATCCTGGTCAGCAAGGACGTGAACCTGCGCCTGAAGGCCCGGGCCCTCAACCTGGCGTCCGAGGACTACGAGACGGTCAAGATCAAGGACCTCGACCACCTGCCCAAGGGCAAGAACGAGGTCGACGTGGCGGACCCCGCCTCCATCGACCGCCTCTACCAGGAGGAGTGGCTGCCGGTCGAGGCCATCCTGGAAGACCGGCCGCCCGGCAACCAGTACTTCATCCTGAGGAGCGCCTCGAAGTCGGCGCTGGCCTACTACAACCCGCGGACGGACCGCATCGAGCGGGTCCACAAGCCGCTCGCCTACGGCATCTCCCCCCGGAACGCCGAGCAGACCTTCGCCCTTCACGCCGTGATGAACCTGGACGTCCCCCTGGTGACCCTCTCGGGCGCCGCCGGCACGGGCAAGACCCTGATCGCCCTGGCCGGCGCCTTGGAGCAGCGGCGGCACTACCGGCAGATCTACCTCGCCCGGCCCATCGTGCCCCTGTCGAACAAAGACATCGGTTTCCTGCCAGGGGACATCCATTCCAAGATCAACCCCTTCATGCAGCCGCTCTGGGACAACCTGGGGATCATCAAGAACCAGTTCGATGAGAAGGAGCGGGAGTACAAGAAAGTGGACGAGATGGTGGAGACCGAGAAGCTCCACATCGTCCCCCTGGCCTACATCCGCGGCCGGAGCCTCTCGAACGTCATCTTCATCGTGGACGAGGCGCAGAACCTGACGCCCCATGAGGTGAAGACCATCATCACCCGGGCCGGCGAGCGCACCAAGATCGTGCTGACCGGCGACATCTTCCAGATCGACACGCCCTACCTGGACTCCTACAGCAACGGCCTCTCCTACCTGATCGACCGCGTGCGGGGAAATCCCCTCTACGCGCACGTCAATCTGGAGAAAGGGGAGCGGTCGGCCCTGGCGAACCTGGCGAGCATGATGCTGTAAGAGCCCTTATTTCTGGGGATATTTCTGGGGAGGCGAGGGCCCGGGGCCTGCCTTTTGCATCCCCGCCTCGCCGAAGTACCAGCGCGGCGAGCGGGGCGGAGCCGCTTGCCAGACCAGTCCGAACTCCTTGGTGGCGGCGCTCAGGATGCGCTCCATCGCCTCGTCGACCGAGTCGGTAAAGATGAGGCGCTCGCAATCCGCGGGCAGGATTGTCTTCTCGGGGACCATGCGATGACACAGGAAGTCGTGCAGCGGCTGCCAGTAGTCGGTACCCATGAGGATCAGGGGGAAGTTGCTGATCTTGCCCGTCTGGACCAGCGTGGCGCACTCGAAGATCTCGTCCAGGGTGCCGAACCCGCCGGGGAGCACCACGAAGGCGTAGGAGTACTTGACCAGCATCACCTTGCGGACGAAGAAATAGCGGAACTCGAGCCAGCGGTCGACGTAGGGGTTGGGCTTCTGCTCCTGGGGCAGGATGATGTTGCAGCCGATCGACGGCGCCCCCACGTCCCGCGCCCCCCGGTTGGCGGCCTCCATGATGCCCGGCCCTCCGCCGGTCAGCACCGTGAAACCGGCGCGGCCGAGCCGCCGCCCCACCTCCCGGGCCATGGCGTAGTAGCGGTGGTCCTCGGCGAAGCGGGCCGAGCCGAATACCGTGACGCACGGCCCCACGAAGTGCAGGCCGCGGAAGCCGCGGATGAAGTCCATGCCGATCCGCAACAAGCGGCGGAGCTCGGAGGCCCGGTTCTGCGGTCCCTGGAGGAACTTGCCGTCCTCCGCGAATTCGGTCCCCTTGCCCCACCGGGGCGGCTCGCCGCTCTGCGCCGCCGCTTCGACTTCGGCTTGCGGCGCGGGACCGGGGTTGGGTTCGGGTTTGATCTGTTCCATGCCCGACAGCCTAGCAAAGGGCGCGCCCTCGGAGGCCCTCACCTCCCCGGCCCTCCTCTCCCGGCCCTCCACCCGCCCGCCGGGGAGAGGAGGGAGAACGGCAGACAGGACGAACACGGACAGGCACGGACGGGCACGGACAGGCACGGACTGTTGACGAATTCTCCGGTTCCCCCTCTCCCCGGCAGGGGCGGGCGGAGGGCCGGGAGAGGGGGCCAGGGGGTGAGGGTCCGGGCGGGGGCCTTTGGCCTCCTGCTCCTCCTCGCTCTCCCCGCCGCCGCCCGCCAGGCCGAGCCGCCTCCGCGGTTCCCCAACGTGGTGGTGCTGACCATCGACACCCTGCGGGCGGACCGGCTGTCCTCGTATGGCTACCGCCGGCCCACGACGCCCAACATCGACCGCCTGCTCGCCTCGGGGGTGCGGTTCAGCCAGACGCGCACGGTGGAGCCGCTCACCAATCCCGCGATGTGCTCCCTGTTCACCTCCCTCTACCCTCATGAGCACGGGGCCACCCGCAACGGGCTGCGGATACGGCCGGACCTGCCCTCTTTCGCCCGCGTGCTCGAACGGCGCGGCTACCGGAGCGCGGCCTTCGTGGGCAACTGGACGCTCAAGAACCGCATCTCGGGCCTGGGAGACCACTTCGAGAGCTACGGCGAGGTCTTTACCCGCAAGCGCTGGATGGGCATGTTCAAGGGCGAGGCCACGGCCGCGGACCTGACCGACGCGGCGCTCGAATGGCTGGAGGGAGCGCGCAAGAACCCCCGGCACCCCTTCCTCCTCTGGGTCCACTACGTCGACCCGCATGCCCCTTACCGTTTCCAGGAGGAGCTCGCCCCCCGGCTCGGCATCCGCCCGGGGAAAGGAGAGGTGTCCCGCCCGGACCGCTATGACACCGAGGTGGCCTTCGCGGACCGCGAGCTCGGCCGCCTCCTCGCGGCGTTCGAGCGCGATCCGGCCCTGAAGTCCAACACCCTGTTTGTCTTCGCCGCGGACCACGGCGAGAGCCTGGGCGAGCACGGCTACTGGGGGCACGGCCGCAACCTCTTCGAGCCGGGTCTGCGCATCCCCTTCGGCATGGCCTGGGCGGGGCGGATCAAGCCCGGCACCGTGATCGACGCGCCGGCCGTGAACCTGGACGTGGCGCCCACCGTCCTGGGTCTCGTGGGACTCCCGGCTCCCGACGGCTTCCGGGGCCATGACTGGACGCCCGTCCTCCTCCACGGCGCGCCGCCGCCCCGTGACCGCGTGGTGCTCTTCCAGGCCCACAAGGGAGCCGTGCTCTCCGCCAAGGAGGCGGCGACCGCCCGGCGCAACGGCTTGATCGAGGTGGCTGTGATGACCGGCGGCCGCAAGGAGATCTTCCGCATCGCCGAGCGCCGCCTCTGGCTGTTCGATCTCCTGAAGGACCCGCGGGAGACCCGCGCCGCCGCCGCGGGCGCCGGTCTCTCGCAGAGCCTCCACGCGTGGATGGACGACGTTCAGAAGGGGCTGATCACCTCGGACCGCCTGGCGCCGGCGGAGGTGGACCCGGAGAACGCGGCGCAGCTGCGGGCGCTGGGGTATACGCATTAGGGGGTGATATCTTGCCCCCCGTGGCGAGCACCATCCACCCCATCTTCCTCCTGGCCGACAGCCAGCTCCTCTTCTGGCGCGATGAGCAGGGCCGGCGCTTTCTGGATCGCGTGCGGGAGCTGATCGAGACGGCCGGGCCCAAGGCCGCCTACCTCGGCGCCTCGAACGGCGATGCTCCCGAGTTCTACGAGCTTTTCGTGGGCTCCATGACGGAGACCGGCATTCGCGCCAGCGACTGCCGGCACATCCCCGCCGAGCCCACGGCCGAGGACCTCGCGTTCCTCGACGAGGCGGATCTCATCCTCCTCGCGGGCGGCGACGTGCGTCGCGGCTGGGAGGCGTTCCAGAAGGCCGGGCTCAAGGACCGGATCGCGAAGCGCTACTACGCCGGGGCCGTGCTCCTGGGCGTTTCCGCCGGGGCCGTGCAGCTCGGCCTCAAGGGCTGGGACCCGGAGACGTCCGCCCTCTTCGACACCTTCTGCCTCGTGCCGTTCCTGATCGACGCGCACGACGAGCCCTCCTGGTCCGGGCTCCTGCGCGCCGTGCCCAGGGCGGGCGAGCATGCCCGCGGGCTCGGCATCCCCACGGGCGGCGGCGCTCTCTACCATCCGGACTACTCGATCGAGCCGGTGCGCCATCCCGTCGCCGAGGTGGACCTGCCCGAGAACCCCGAGAACCCCGAGAACGGTCCACGCCTGGCGCTGCTCTTCCCTGGAGAAGGCGGTGGCGGCGAGCAGGCCGAAGAGGCGAAGCCCCGCATCCTCAACCAGGAAGAGCTCCTCGATCACGTGCTCCGGGATCTGGACGAGCCCGAGCCGCCCGACGGGGTCAACTGAGGTCAACTGATCCCCTGATGAAGCTCTTCGCGCTGGGGGACCTGCACCTCCGCTACGAGGTCACCCGCAAGGCGTTGCGGGATCTCCGCCGCCATCCGGGCGACTGGCTGATCCTGGCCGGCGACGTGGGCGAGACCGAAGAGCACCTCCGCTTCGGCCTCGACCTCCTCGTCAGGCGCTTCGACCGCCTGTTCTGGGTGCCCGGCAACCACGACCTGTGGACGGTCCCGAGCCGGCCGGAGCCTCCGGGGACGGGAGAAGTACGAGCGCCTGGTCCAGGTCTGCCGGGAGTACGGCGTGCTGACCCCCGAAGACCCCTACGTGACCTGGCCCGGCGAGGGAGGCCCCGTCATCCTGGCGCCCACGTTCATCCTCTACGACTACACCTTCCGGCCCGACTCGGTGCCGGTCGACCAGGCCCTGGAGTGGGCGGCCGAGGAGAACATCGTCTGCTCCGACGAGGTTCTCCTCCACCCGGACCCCTTCGCCACCCGTCCCGACTGGTGCCACGAGCGCGTCCGCCTGACGGAGCCGCGCCTGGCCGAGGCCGCCGAACGGGCGCCGCTCGTGATCATCAACCACTTCCCCCTCCGCCAGGATCTGGCGGTGCTGCCCCGCATCCCCCGCTTCTCCATCTGGTGCGGCACCCGCCTGACCGAGGACTGGCACCGCCGCTTCCGGGCCGAGGCCGTGATCTACGGCCACCTCCACATCCGCGCCACCCACTGGCGGGACGGCGTGCGGTTCGAGGAGTCTTCGCTGGGGTATCCCCAGAACTGGGACGTAGAGCGGGGGATCGAGCCTTATCTGCGGCAGGTTCTGCCGGATCCGTACGGGTAGGGAACGGCTTTGTTATAAGTCCACGCAGGCGCGGGACATCCGGCGCGCTCAACGTATCGCGTCTGAGATCGGAGACGCTCCATGACCAAAGCCAAGACAGCCCCTAAGCTCATTCCGTTCGACGCCGCACGCTACCTCACGGACGACGAGGCGGTCGCCGAGTACATGAACGCGGTCCTTGAGACGGAGGACCCTGATCTTCTCCTTTTGGCGCTGGGCGATATCGCGCGCGCTCGGGGCATGGCCCAGATCGCCAAGGAAACAGGCCTGGGTCGCGAGAGCCTGTACAAGGCGCTCACCCCGGGCGCCAAGCCGCGTTTCGATACGGTGCTCAAGGTCGCTCGTGCCTTAGGGGTTACGTTCTCGGCGCATGTAACCGGCGATACGCGTACATGAGGTGGGTCGAGCTTTCAATCCCGTCGTTCGGCCTCGCGCCGAAGCTCACGCGCGTGGGACTGACTCGGAGAGGGACTGCCTGATTCTGTCCAAACCGTCTTCAACGGAGGAAGCGGCGCGGGGTGAGGCCAGGGCGATGATCATGGGCTCAGGGTCTCTGGCAAGCTGCGGGTCCGGAGTTTAGCCTAGAATCTCCTCTCTACGTGGGGACATTCGGAGGAGGGGGGATGCACAGAAGCCAGAACATCGCCGGCCGGCTCATCGAGGTCAGCGTGACGCCGCCTCTGACGCTGGACGAGGTCAAGCAGTTCGTCACGGAGCACAAGGTGACGGTCAGCCGCATCCCGGCCCGCTACGTGGGCGTGGTGGATCTGCATCGGGCCAATGTCTTCCCCCCGGAGGTTGCGGATGCCTTGGTTCAGCTCCTGTCCCAGATGGCGGACCGGGTGGAACGGACGGCGTTCCTGATCGGCAAGAGTGAGGTGTTCGCCCTCCAGATCGAGCGTGTGATCCGCCAGGCGGCAAACCCCAACCGCAAGACCTTCCGGAACCCCGAACCGCTGAAGGAGTGGTTGGGAGAGATCCTGAACGCGGGCGAGCGCCTCCGGCTCGACGGCTTCCTGGCAGAAGTGCTCGCTTCGGACGACGGCGGACGCACCAAAGACCATCGCTGACGGGGGAGGCGGCGAAACCTCCCGCAGCCGCCCCACGGCGTCCGCGGGAGCAAATCCTTGTTCCGGAGACTCCCCCAAAGCTCGTGCGTCACGCGGCAAGCCGCCCCGGAAACGCAGGAACGAAAACGCATCTCTCGACATGGGAGGTACGGCTCTCCCCTCTCTTCCCGCGTGTCTCCCCTCTCTTATTTCGCCTTCCCCTTCCTTGGGCGGCGATTCCCCTCTCTTGGGCGGGCATTCCCCTGTCTTCGCGCGCTTCTCCCCTCTCTTGGGCGGGCTCTCCCCCCTCTTGGCTCAATCTCCCCTCTCCTGGTGGGAGACCGCCCACGCTTGGGCGGAACCGAAGGAAGAGAGGGGAATGACCGCTCAAGAGAGGGGAGAAGCGCGCGAAGACAGGGGAATGGCCGCCCCAGGAAGGGAGGATGGCGGGATGACGCGGTGCCGTCCTTGAGGTCCCTGGTGTCCTTGGTGTCCTAGCTGTCCTTTGCCTCCCGCAACGCCGCCTCCGCGTGGGCCAGCCGCTCGGCCGCCCGCTCGTAGCGTTCCCTCACCCGCGCCGCGGCCCGCTCCGCTTCCTCCAGGCGCCGCCGGGCCTCGGCCACGGCCTTCTCGGCCTGCTCGGTCTCCTCGCGCAGGGGGTCTGCCTCGGCTCGGGCGCGCTCGACCTTCTCCTCGGCCACGGCCACGCGCCGGCGGACCCGCTCGGCTTCCCTCTCTCGCTGGGCCTCCTCGGCGGCCTCTCGCTTCCTCCTCTCCTCCTCTTCTTTCGCTTCTTTCTTGGGGTGGCTCGGCGCGGGCTTCTTCTTTTCCTCCCGTTCCTTGCGCCGGGCCTCCAGATTCACCACCGGCGCCCCGGCAGTCAGGCCGGCCAGCACCTCGAAGCCGGGGGGATCGAGATCGCGGTCGAGCCAGCCGCGGGAGGCTTCCTCCTCGGCCGATGGGCTGAAGGCCAGGGCCTGGAGGTTCGCCGCGATGCGCTCGACGACGTCGCGGCTCGGAGACCTCCCCTGCTCGGAGAGGATACGGGCGGCGTCCCAGCGCAGCTCGTCCGCCAGGCGGCGGGCATCGCGGATGGTCTCCCGCAGGGACTCGAGGCCCCGTCCCGAGACGGCCTCGCGCTGAGCGGTCCGCGCCTTCCTGCCCGCCGCGAGCAGCTCCTTCATCTTCTCCGGCTCTTGCTCGAACAGCAGGTTCACCCCCCAGGCCGAGGGCGTGGGCTTGGGAAGCGCTTTGACCTCCGCCGCGTCGTCCGCCCGCTTCTCCTTTTTCAGGCGGGCCGCGAGCGCGTTGCGGGCCGGGGTGAACTGGTCGAGAGGCCCCCGGTAGAGGTCGCGGATCTCAGCGTCCAGTCCGGTTTTGCGCGGCGCCATGGCCCAGATCGTACAACGACAGGGCATGCTGCTTGCTTCGGTTTCCGCCTCTGGGATGAAAACGCCCGCCGGCAACGACCCGAGCCAGGACACCCCGGACCTCCCCAAGTCGCATTGGACGTCCGACCTTCAGCCGCTGATCGAATCGCGGGAGGCGTTCCGCCTGCTCGTCCAGTCGATCCAGGACTACGCCATCATCCTGTTCGATCCCGAGCAGCGGGTGGCGAGTTGGAATGCCGGTGCGGAGCGGCTCCTGGGTTACAAGGAAACCGAGATCCTCGGCCAGGAATCCATCCGGCTCTTCACGCCGGAGGACATCGAGAAGGGAGTCCCCCAGCAGGAATTCAAGACGGCCCTCACCGAGGGCCGGGCGAGCGACGATCGGTGGCATGTGCGCAAGGACGGCACCTACCTCTTCGGCAGCGGCGTCACCACCCCCCTGCGGGACGACCGCGGCGCGTTGCGGGGCTTCGTCAAGGTGATGCGCGATCAGACCGAGAAGAAGCAGATGGAGGAGGAGCTGCGCAACCGGGCCGAGGCCCTGGCCAAGGCGGATCAGGAAAAAGACGAGTTCCTGGCCGTCCTGGCCCATGAGCTGCGCAACCCCCTGGCCCCGGTCTTCTACGCCCTGCACGTCATGGACCGGGAACCAGACCCCGCCGTCCAGCACCACACCCGCAGCATCGTGGAGCGCCAGGTGCACCGGCTGGCCCGCCTGATCGACGACCTGCTGGACATCAGCCGCATCTCCACGGGCAAGGTCGATCTGCGGCGGGGGCAGGTCACGTTACGCAGAATCGTCGAGAACGCGGTCGAGGTCTCCCGCCCTCTCTTCGAGGCCCGGAGGCACGAGCTCACGGTTTCCCTGCCTCCGGAAGAGGTCTGGCTGGAAGCGGACGCGGCCCGCCTGGAACAGGTGCTCTCGAACCTGCTCAACAATGCCGCCAAGTTCACCGGGGACGGCGGCAGGATCTGGATCAGTGCCGAGAGGCCGGACGACCACGTCGTTCTGCGGATCCGGGACACCGGGGTGGGCATGGACCCCGAGCTGATCGGGCGCGTCTTCGACCTCTTCGCCCAGGGGAGCCGTTCGCTGGACCGCCCCCAGGGAGGATTGGGGATCGGTCTGACGCTGGCTCATAGGCTCGTGGAGATGCACGGCGGCACGATCACGGCCCACAGCGACGGCCTGGGCAAGGGGAGCGAGCTCGTGGTCTGCCTCCCCGTGCTGGCCCGGGCCTCGGCGCCCCAGGCCGAGCTCCCGAGCGCCCGCCGAGCCGCCGGTCCGCTCCCTGCGGCTCCTCGTGGTGGACGACAGCGAAGACACGGCCGAGATGATGAGCACGCTGCTCGGCATGGCAGGGCACGACGTCAGGATCGCCCACTCCGGACCGGCGGCCCTGGAGGCGGCGGCCGACCACCGGCCCGACGCCATCGTGCTCGATATCGGCCTCCCCGGGCTGGACGGCTACCAGGTCGCCCAGCGCCTCCGGCAGGACCCCTTGACGGAGGACGTGGTGCTGATCGCCGCCTCGGGGTACGGCCAGGAATCGGACCGCCGCCGCTCCCGGGAGGCAGGCTTCGACCACCACCTGGTCAAGCCGGTCGATCCGCAACGGCTCCAGGAGATCCTCGCCGAAGTGGGCGAGAAGGCCTGAGCGGGGCCGCGGGAGTACAATCAGTCCATTGTGAGCCTCCGACACGCGTACTTCGCCGTCCTGCTGCTGGCCTGCGTGCCGGCCGTCCGGGCCGCCGATCCGGTGATCGCGGCGGCGGGCGACATCGCCTGCGACCCCACCGATCCGTCTTTCAATGGCGGCAACGGCACGGCGACGAACTGCCGCATGCGGGGCACCTCCGACCTGCTGGTGGGCAAGGGCTTCGACGCCGTGCTCCTCCTGGGGGACAACCAGTACTGGGACGGCACGCTGGCGGCGCACCTCGTCTCCTTCGCCCCTACCTGGGGACGCCTGGGCTCGCTGTTGCGTCCTGCGCCGGGCAACCACGAGTACCAGACCCCTGGGGCCGCCGGCTATTACGACTACTTCGGAGCGGCGGCGGGCGACCGCACCAAGGGCTGGTATAGCTACGACCTCGGCACCTGGCACGTCGTGGTGCTGAATTCAAACTGCTCCAGCATCGGCGGCTGCGGTCCGGGCTCGCCCCAGTTGCAGTGGCTCGCCGCAGACCTGGCCGCTCATCCCCGGGCCTGTACCCTCGCCTACTGGCACCACCCCCGGTTCTCCTCGGGCGCCCATAACGACAACGCCACGTACGACGCCTTCTGGCGCGAGCTCTACAAGGCAGGCGCGGACGTCGTGCTGGTGGGGCACGACCATGACTACGAGCGTTTCGCGCCCCAGGATCCGGACGCCAAGGCCGACGCCAGCTACGGCATCCGCCAGTTCGTCGCCGGCACCGGCGGACAGTTTCTTCGCGCGTTCACCACGATCCGCGCCAACAGCGAATCCAGAAACAGCAGAGACCATGGCGTTCTGAAGCTCGTGCTCCATCCTGGCGGCTACGACTGGGAGTTCCTGCCCGTCCTCGGCGGCACTTTCAACGACCAGGGGAGCGCCAACTGCCACAACGCTCGGGACGCGTCCAGCCTCTTCTTCCACCAGGGCCGGTTCAGGGCCGAGGTGGCCTGGAGAGGCGCCAACAACCAGCCGGCCCCGGGCAAGGCCGTGGCCCCGGCGACCGACAGCTCCGGCGCCTTCTCCTTCGCCAACCCGGACAGTTGGGAGCTCCTGGTGAAGGTGGTCAACGCCTGCTCCCGCAACGGCCATTTCTGGGTCCTGTCCAGCGGCACCAGCAGCCAGGAGTACACGCTCATGGTCACCGACACCCGGACGGGACGGAGCAAGCGCTATGACAGCCCTCCGGGACGGCAAGGGCAACGGGTGGACCTCAAGGCCTTCCCCTGTCCGTGAGGATCTGCGGTAAACTGCAAGCAGGAGGCCCGGCATCATGAAGAAAATTGCCCTCCCGCTCATCTCTCTTTCTCTTCTCATCACCCTTGCCGTCCAGGCTACGGAGCCGCAGGCTCCTGAGCCCTTCTCGCGCAGCCGCTGGAAGGCCGAGCAGGAAGCCGCCTGGGGGGCACGGTTCGAGGGGGATGTAAAGCCGGGAGGGCGGCCTCGCGTCCGCACGCCTTTCGACCTGAAGACGGTGACGGGCGCTGCCGGCGCAGGCCGTGGCTCCGGGAACCGTCCGCGTCAGCTTCGACGTCCTGGCGTCGAACGGCGGTCCCGCCCAGCCGGAGACCCAGGCGGAGCCGCACCTCGCCCTCAATCCCGAGCGGGAGACCCACCTGCTCGCCGGCTACCAGGAGTCCCGCTTCTCCAATGGCGGCGCCCGCGCCCTGGGCTTCGCGGTTTCCTTCGACTCCGGGAAGACGTGGCAGGAGGGGCTGGTCCCCAGGCTGACGCACGCCACGGGAGGGCCGTTCGAGCGTGCCTCTGATCCCTGGGTCGCTTTCGGTCCCGGAGGCCGGGCCTACTATTGCTCTCTGCTGTTCAACCAGAGCCGGCCGGAGAACGGCATCTACGTCTCCGTCTCGGAGGACGGCGGCCGCACCTGGGGCTCTCCCGTAGCCGTCCACAACGCGGGCCTCGATTTCGATGACAAGCAGGCGATGGTGGTGGACACGCGGACCGACAGCCCCTTCCGGGGCCGGGTCTACGTCGGCTGGGACACGGCCCAGGGGAACCAGCGGCAGCTCATGCGGATCTCCTACTCCGCGGACAACGGCCTCTCCTACCGGCCACCGGTCACGATCCATGACCAGGGCGCGAACATCGGAATCATCCCCATGATCGGGCCGGGCGGAGTCGTCCACGCCATTTGGACCCGCTTCACCCGCAACGTCGCCGAGCTGATCGCCTCGCGCTCCACCGACGGCGGCGACACCTGGAGCGAGCCGGTGGTGATCGCCCTCCTCCGGACGGCCGGCGTCGCGGACGCGCGTACGGGCGGGATTCTGCCTACCGCCGCCATCGATCCCAAACATGGAGACCTCTACGTGGCCTGGCAGGACTCCCGCTTCTCCCCAGGCGTCGATCAGATCGTCCTCTCGCGCTCGGCGGACGGCGGCCAGACGTGGAGCGAGCCCCAGCGGGTTTCGGACGGTCCCCTGAACGCGCCCAACTTCACGCCGGCCCTGGCGGTGAACCCCAATGGCCTGGTGGGCGTCTCCTACTACTCGCTGCGCAACGATCCGGAGCGCCGCTTCCTGGTGGACGAGTACTTCACCTTCTCCCGCAACCGGGGGCAGAGCTTCGTCCGCGGCCAGCGGGTGAGCGCCGCCTCCTGGGACCTGCGCTTCGCGGCCTTCGCCGAGGGCTTCTTCCTCGGCGACTACCAGGGGCTGGTGGCGGGCAAGAAGACCTTCCACCCGCTCTGGATCGCCACCGTCGCTCCCTCCCGGATCGACGCGCCGGCCCTCCAGCCGGACGCTTTCACCCGGCCCCTCAAGGCCATCAGCAAGGCGCGCTGAGAACCATGGACTACATCGACTTCGTGGGCGGTCCTGAGAGAATCATCCTCCGTCTCGGAGCGGCAACGCTGATCGGCTGCCTGCTGGGCCTGGACCGCGAGCTGCGCGACAAGCCCGCGGGCATGCGCACCCACGGGCTGGTCTGCCTGGGCTCGGCCCTCATCACCCTGGCCAGCCTGGAGATCACCTTCACCGGCGAGGAGCTGAACGGCGAAGGCGCCCTCCGCGCCGTGCAGGGCCTGATGGCGGGCATCGGCTTCCTGGGTGGCGGCGCCATCCTGCGCGACAGCTCCCGCACGAGCGTCCAGGGCCTCACCACCGCCGCCTCCCTCTGGGTGGCCGCCTGCCTGGGCATCGCCTGCGGCATGGGCCTCTGGCTGACGACCCTCGCCGCCGTCGGCCTGGCCCTGCTCCTGCTGACCTTCGGCCTCGGCATCGAGAAGGCCATCCGCAGGCGGTTCGGGCCGGTGGGGTCCGATCAGGAGAACGGCAAGGGAGAGGGGACGGGACCCGGCTCCGGCCGGCCGGCGGATGCGGACTGACGCAGCCGGAGCGCCGCCAGCGCCGGCACCACCACCAGGGTCGCCACCACGCAGACGAGGAGGCTCACCGTCAGCAACCCACCCAGGCGGTGATTGGCGGGGACCTGCGACAGCAGCAGCACGGAGAAGCCCAGGAGGGTGCTCGCCGAGTCGATGAGGATGGCCGGGCCGGTCTCCGTGATGGCGCGGGCCAGAGCGGCGGCGCCTTCCAGGCCGGCTTCCCGCACCTTCGCCAGCCTCGCCAGGAGGTGGATGGCATAGTCGACGCCCACCCCCAGCGTCATGGCCGCGAACATGGAGGTGGCAACCCCGAGGGGAATGCCCAGCCAGCCCATGGCCGCGAAGTTGAAGAGCACGGCGAGTGCCGCCGGCACCACGCAGAGGAGCCCCCGCGCCGCCGAACGGGCGAGCCACGCCGTCACGGCGAAGATCCCCAGGAGCGACAGGGCCAGCGATTCGACCTGGGTGGAGACCACGGCGCCGATCAGAGCCTGGCTCACGGCCACGTCGCCCGCGAAGCCCAGACGCAGGCCGTGAGGGGATAGGCTCCGCGTCTCCCAGGCGCGAAGATCGGCCATCAGGCGCCGGGTATCCGCGTAGTTGGAGCCCTTGAGGAAGACAGTCGCCAGTCCCCTGGAGTAGTCAGAGGTCACGATCCGGCGCAGGCGCTCCGCGCCCAGGGCCCGCTCCGAGTTGTTCCAGAGGATGCTCGCGGCGTCCTGCGACTCGGGGAGCCTTCGCGACCCGGGCTGGTCCGGAGACATGAGGAACGCCGCCGTCTCAAGAAAGCGCGCCGGCCCCAGCACCCCGCCCACCCCAGGCCTCTCCGCCAGGAACACCTCCAGGTCCCGTACTCGTCCGAGCGTGGCAGGCACGGTGAGCGGCTCGAGGTCGAGCTCCCAGCGCAACCGGTCTCCAGGACCGGGCTCCAGCCAGAAGCGCGGCGAGCCGCCGTTCAGGGGCCAGCCGAGGACCAGACGGTCCTCCTCGAGACGGGCCGACTCCACCCACGAAGACCATTGCCGGGACGGTCCGCGAAGCGCGATCCGGCTTCCCAGGAGCGCTTCCGGACGCGTCCCGGGAGGCGCCGGCAAGGACAGGAAGCGGTCGCCCACCACGGCTCCCGCCACCTCGCCGGTCTCGTGGATGGGCTCGGCCTCCACGACCACCTGGAGGATGTGGGCGCCCTGGAAATCCTCGTCGAAGCTCCGCATCGAGCGGGCGAAGGGGCTGGCGGGAGCGAAGCCGTCCACCCAACTGTCCTGCAGCTCGACCCGCCGCACACCATCCAGGGAGAGAAGCACCAGAACCGTGGTCCCCGCCAGAACGGCCCGCCGATGGCGGACGGCCAAGGCCGCCAGCCGGCCCAGGGCGGTCCCGGTCCCCGGAGCCGCTCCCGGCCGGCGGCGCGGCGCGATCCACCCCGGCGGCAGCAGGGCGAGCGCGGCGGGGGTCACGGTGAGCGAAGCGAGCAGGCAGAGGAGCACGCCGGCCCCAGAAAACAGTCCGAAGGCCCGCACCGGACCGATGGACGAGAACGAAAACGACAGGAGGCCCACGGCCGTGGTGGCTGCCGCCTGCACCATGGGCGCCTCCACGTCCTCCACGGCGGCGCGGGCCAGCTCCGCGCGGCCCGCCTCCGGCCGCTCCCAGGAGAGGGCGGCGTAGCGCCGAAACACGTAGACCTCGCTCGCCGTGGCCATGGCCAGGAGGAGCACCGGCAGCACCGCCGTCGTGAGGTAGACGGGCACCCCGAGCCAGCCCATGAGGCCGAACACCATCCCCAGACAGATCCCCACCTTGAGGAGCGGCAGCAGCGCCGCCACCGGCCGCCGGAAGCCGAGGAGGAACACCAGTCCCATCACCGCCAGCGTGAGGGACACCAGCCCGAGATGAGGCCTGGAGCCCTCCTCGCCAAGCCAGGAGGACGGGATCCCCAGATCGCCCAGGATGTGAATCCCCAGCAGCGTCTCGGCCACCGGCGCCCCCAGCACCCCGATGCGGTCGCCGCGGTCCGAGGCGGAGGCGTGCGCCGCCGCCACCGCGCGTACCCGCCGGTAGAGCGCCTGCCGGTCCGCGCCGGGAGGCACGCCGGCCAGGACCGCCGCGCTCGCGCCCCCCTCCCCCACCAGGATGCCGTCATGGACGCCGATCCGCCGCAGGTCCGAGCGTAGCCCGGCCAGGGCTTCCGGAGTCTCGGGCAGGGGATCGAGGAGCGTACGCCGTTGGAAGCTGCCGGGAAGGAATTGGAAACCCTGCTCCGTGGCCAGGCTGGTGACGCCGGAAGGTCCGATCCCGGGGATTTGCGCGAGCTCCGCCGTCAGGTCACGCACGCGGCGCAGCGTCGCCGGGTTGAAGATTCCATCCGGATGCTCCGTGCGGACCACCACCACCATGGGGTCGCGGATACCGAACGTCCGGCGGATCTCCCCGTCGTAGCGCACGGCCGGGGCTCCTGGGGGGACCAGGGCGTGGCCGTCCGTGCGCAGCTCGAGCCGGCCGAGGCCCGGAACCGCGGCGACCGTCAACAAGGCCGCCGCGGCCAGGGTCCGCCAGGGGTGCCGGACCGCGGTCTGGGACAGGAAGCTCACGCCCTTAATTGCAGGGATCGGCTTGGCCCGTCCCCATGTTGACGGAGCCTACCGTGGTCCCCGACATGCCCTTGAGCTTGCCGGACGTGGTGCCGACGAACCGCATGCGGTAGCCGACCTGGAAGTCGCTTTCGACGCTGAAGGTACCATTCCCCAGGTCGGTCAACTTGGTCTGGCCGGGGCTCGCGAAGCCGTTGTCCGTGCCGCCCACGATCTCCAACAGGGCGAAGTCGGGATCACCGGTGATCGAGCCCTGGATGCGCCGCATGTCCGTGGTGAATTTCTGCACCGGGGCTCCCGCCGTACGTGGAGCCGTGGCGGTCTGGACCTGCAGGTTGATGTTGATCGTGCGGGTCCAGCCCGCCAATGCGCCCGTGCCGGTCAGCTGGAGCGTTCCCAACGAGCTGAAGTTTTCGACTTGGCCGCCCAGTGGACCGCCGGGGAAGCTGCAGCCGGAACCCTGTGGGCAGAAGAACCTATGGTGTTTCACGTCGATATTGATCGTCGTGCCCGGCGGCAGGCCATTGATCATGTCGTGGAGAGCCGCAGGGCTCACATAGCCACAATTGGCGGGCGGCAGATCCACCGTACCCGTGCCGTTGTCCGGCACGACACACGGGTTGCCGCCCGGGGGGACAGCGGCCTGGATCGCCCCACCAGTGAGCACGAGCCCCAGGGCAACGAGCGCCATGCCTCTCCAGATCCTTTGCGTTTTTGTCACAGCTTTCCTCCTTCTCCATCAAATTGATGACAAGGTGGGCCACGGTCCAACACCACGGCCTGGAGCACCTCAAAGATCCACGGTGCTTTGAATGCTAATTTTCGAGCCTGCATCCGAAGAGACCCTGCGCAGAGGCCCGGGCTCACCCGGGCTCTCTGTCCGCACTCTTCTCTATGGGACTGCACCTCTGCAATCCCGAAAGGAGAGGGCGATGAAGGTATCGAAGTCCTGGATTCTTTCTGTCGTAGCAGCACTCCTCTTCGTGCTGGCCGCAGGTTCTCCCGCCTTTGCGGGAGACGGCGCCATCCGTAGGGGAGTCGACGTCTGGATGACGGTCGCCGGGTTCGCCAAGACGAGCTTCGAGGCGGAGCCCATCCCGGCGGGCTTCTTCTGCGAGAGCTCGAAACCCTTCACCGGCGACGTCACGTTCATGGGCGCGCCCCTGGCCGTGGAGCCCGCGGACAGCCTGGGGACGGTCGACACGGTCGTGCGCCGGCTCGACGACGCCGTCTTCGACGGCAAGGGGGAGGCGAAGACCCGCATCCAGCTGATGGCCCTCTCGCTGGTGAGCACGAAGCCCATCGAGACCTCCTGCGGGGCCTATGACGTGGCGGTCTCCCTGGCCGGCGAGCAACCCGTCACGACCATGAGCATCGTGCGCAAGGAGGCCCTCGGCGGCACCTACACGGCGCCCCTGGCCCTGAACGTCACGGCCGTCTTCACGCCCGTCTCCGGAGACAAGAGCGGCCGGCGCGAGCTGACCCGCCGCGTCGAGCTCGGGCCGGCCAGCAACTCGGTCTGGACCTACGTCTCGGCCCCGCGCTACACGGGCACCGTCCGGGTCGACACCAACGGCGACGGCCGGACGGATACCGCGCTGCCCGCGGCTTCCAACTTCCAGGCCGGCGTGGCCCCCGCCGTGCTCAAGTCCAAGCCCGGCGAGGCCGTGAGGGTCCAGACCACGGGAGGCGGCGACGGGATCTCCTGCCCGACCCCGCTGTGCCCCTACCGGTCCTGCCATTGCACGCCGTGGGACGACGATCCCACCTACGACCAGCCGGCCGGCACGTGTGAGAGCTCTCACATGCACTGCGTCTGGGTCTGCGTCCAGTACCCGGACATCGCCTGCATCAGTGCGCCGCCGATCGGCCCACCGTGATCCAAGGGTGATCCGGCAGGCGGCGGTCTCCCCTGGGACCGCCGCCGCTTCCGCCTCTCTCCCTGAGATACAATCCCGCGTCCTGGAGAACCCGGAGGACCCGACGCGCATGGAATTTCAGGGCACCGAACGCTACTACCTGGACCCCGAGCTGGGGGCCATCGTCAACATGGCCATCGCCATGGAGAAGCCGCTGCTCCTCACGGGCGAGGCCGGCACCGGCAAGACGCAGCTCGCCTTCGAGATCAGCCGCTCCCTTGGGCTGCCGATCGAGACCCTGCGCTGCAAGTCCACCATCAAGGGCGAAGAGGCCTGCTACGTCCAGGACACCGTCCTGCGCCTGAACGACGCCCGCTTCGGCACCGCCAGCACGGGCCGCGACGTCGACAACTTCTTCGACTACGTGATCTGGGGCCCCATCGGCCGCGCCTTCCGGAGCGAAGAGCGGGTCGTGCTCCTGCTCGACGAGATCGACAAGACCGAGTCCGACGTGCAGGACAACCTCCTCGACGTGCTGGAGGACTGCGAGTTCACCATCCGCGAGGTCAACCAGGTCATCCGGGCGAAGATCCGGCCGGTCATCCTCATCACCTCGAACGCCAAGCGCGAGCTGTCCGATCCCTTCCTGCGGCGCTGCTACTGCCACCACATCGCCTTCCCCAGCCCGGAGCAGATGCGGGAGATCGTCAACCTCCACTTCCCCGACCTCGACAAGGGGCTTCTGGACGCCGCGCTCGGCATCTTCTACGAGCTGCGGGGAAGGGGATTCGAGAAGCCGCCCGCCACGAGCGAGCTGCTCAACTGGCTGGGCGCCCTCCACCACTCGCGGATCACGCCCGACCGGCTGAACATCCCCTTCGTCGGCACCCTCCTCAAGCGGACCGAGGACATCCTCGCCCACCGCAGCGGCGGCGGGAAGCGCGCCCGGGTGAACTGAGAAGGGTAACTGAGGGGCATGTTCCTCGACGGCTTCTTCCTCTGCCTGCGGGAGTACGGCGTGCCGGTCTCCATGACCGACGCGATCGACTTCTACAGGGGGATGGAGCGGGGGCTGGCGCCGGACCTCGACTCGCTCTTCCTCTTCGCCCGCCTCTCCTTCGTCCGCCGCGTCGAGCACATGGACGCCTACGAGCGGGCCTTCGCCTTCCACTTCTATGGCATCGACCTGCCGCGGGTGGCCGAGGGGGACCCGGAGCTGCTCAACACCCCGCAGTTCCGGGAGTGGCTGCGGCAGGCCATCCGCAAGGGCGAGCTGCCGCCTCACGCGATGTGGACGCTGCCGCCGGACGAGCTGATGAAGCGCTTCTGGGAGACGGTCCGCAAGCAGACGGAGGCCCACCACGGCGGCAGCCGCTGGGTCGGCACCGGCGGCAACTCGCCCTTCGGCCACTCCGGCAACGCGAGCGGCGGCGTGCGGGTCGACGCCCCCGGCGCAGAAACCGGCCGCCGCTCGGCCCTGAAAGTGATCGGAGAGCGGCGCTACATCGACTATTCGGACGACAACAACCTCAACGGCGCCAACCTCTCCCAGGCCCTGGCTTCGCTCAAGAGCCTCGAGCCCTCCGGCCCGCGGGACGAGCTGGATCTGGACGCCACGATCTACCAGAGCGCCCGGAACGGCGGCGAGATCGACCTCGTCTTCCGCCGCGCCCTGCTCGACCGGATCGAGGTGGTGCTGCTGATCGACAACGGCGGCACCTCCATGCTCCCCCACGTCTCCCTGACGCGGCTCCTCTTCGCCAAGGTGCGGGACCGCTTCAAGCGCCTCGACACCTACTTCTTCCACAACACCCTCTACGGCTCGGTCTACAAGGACCCGCAGCGCCGGATGCCCCTGGCCATGGCCAAGCTCCTCCAGCGCTCCCCCGAGACCCGCCTCCTGATCCTGGGCGACGCCACCATGGCGCCCGAGGAGCTGATCTATCCCGGCGGCGCCATCACCTGGGGCGCCGACGACGACGAGTCGAGCCTGCGCTGGCTCGAGCGCCTGCGCGACCGCTTCCGCCACACCGTCTGGCTCAATCCCATCCCCAAGGAGGCTCTGGCCGGAAGCCTACGGCCGCACCACGATCAAGAGGATCGGCGAGGTCTTCCGCATGGAAGACCTCACTCTGGGCGGGATCAAGCGGGCGGTGGAGCACCTGAACCGGAAGTAGCCTCCGCAAGGCGCTTCAGATTGAGGAGCTGGCGCCGCATCATCACGAGGTCGCCCGGCGGCAGGATGGCGCGCATCAGCCGGCCTCTGAATCCGCTGGGATAGCGGACCCGCAACTTGGCGAGCAGCCGGCAGCCGTCTCCATCCCTGGGGACGACGAGATAGCTCCCTGCGACATCGCCGAAGAGCCTCTCGGCGGAGGAGCCCGCCTTGATGCGGATCGTGATGTGGCGATCCGGCTCGAAATCGACCAGATCGAAGATGGTCATCATGGTCTGGCCAACGGCGAGGTTTTCCAGCCCGGGAATCAGGTGCCGCGGGCTCCGGCGTCCCCCGTTGTCGATCCAGTCGTAGCTGTAGGGAGCGGCGCGGAGCTGGCAGAGCCAGCGGAAGACAGTCGACGGCCGGGCGTGGACGGTAACGCCCCGGTAGTAGTCGGCGTCGAAGCCGCCGTCCAGACGGTCGCAGGGGAAGGCGATCGCCGTCTCGGCGGGCTCGACTCTCCAGGTGGCTCCCAGTGGGCTCATGCGGTGTGGTCTCTTTGAGAAGCATAATCCAGGCTCCCCCGCATCTCCTCCCACTCCCGCAACTCACGGCGGGTCCGCCTCTCCGTCACGATCAGGACGGTGGACACCAGTGCCGTGAGGACGGCCAGGAGCCCGAAGGCCGCGCCCTTCGCCTTCAGGCTTAGAACAATCCAGGGGATCATCACGGCCAGTTCCAACGCCAGCAGCCACCAGCCGGCGCGCACGGCACGGAGCCTTCGTTGACAGCGCAGGAGGGAGAGGTCGATGAACGCCGAGGTGGTTTCGGCGCTGGGTCTCCAGGTGCCGCGGAGATACCAGAGGCTGACGCCTGTAGCCCAGAGGATCAGCAGGGCCAAAACGGCCATGGCGCCGGCGTTGATGGGGGTCGGCTCGCGCAGGGCGCTCCAGGTCACGAAGGCGAGCATCGCCAAGGC
The DNA here is from genome assembly GCA_963832495.1 of uncultured Acidobacteriota bacterium. Taxonomy (GTDB): domain Bacteria; phylum Acidobacteriota; class Thermoanaerobaculia; order Multivoradales; family UBA5704; genus DATARR01. Next base: position 59,619 of record CAWHUF010000012.1, read on the forward strand.
GAAGACGATCTCGAAGGCGGTCGCAAGCGCCATTCTGAGGCTCTTGCGCTGGACGCGCCGGTGGATGGCGTCGCGGACCTCAGGAGCGGGCTCGGGATCGCCCTGCCAGTCGGACATCCAGTCGCGCAGCTCGTTATCTGGCTCTCCAGTGGGCTCTCTCGTCATGAGGCTTTCTCCGTCTCCAGGATCTGCCGCAGCGCCCGCCGGGCCCGGCTCAGGCGGACGGCCGTGTTGTTCTCGGTGATGCCCAGGACCTCGGCGATCTCCTTGGGGGTCAGACCTTCCAGGGTGAGGGAGATCACCTGCCGGGGCTCCAGGGGCAGGGAGAGGACGGCCGACCGCAGGCGCTCCCTCCGCTGCGCCTCTCCGGCCGCGGCTTCGGGTCCGGGCAGGGGGTCAGCCACGGCTGCGGCTTCCTCCAGATCTGCAGAGGCGGCCGGGCGGCGGCTGCGGTGGGTCAGGCCGCGGTTGTGGGCGATGCGGAAGATAAAGGTTCGCTCGCTCGACTCGCCACGGAAGCGCGGCAGGGCCTGCCAGATGGCGAGGCAGATCTCCTGGAACAGGTCTTCGCGCCGGGTGGGATCGGCTTCGTAGGCCGCGGCCACCCGGCGCAGGGCAGCACCCTCGCGCTGGAGGATCTGGTCGTATCGCGCGTCCAGGGTCAATTTCTACATCCTCAATCCGGCTGCCACCCGCTTGACCAGCGCCGCGGCGTCCGGCCCCTCGGCCCGCAGCACCCAGACGCTGTCGGACCCCGGGATGGCCACCGCGGCCCGGCCGTCGCCCTCGACGAGGTAGGCCGAGCGGCCGGCGACCTCGATGCGCCCACGGCTCCCCTTGGACACCACGGGCTCCAGCCGGCTCCAGGCGGCGGCCTCGGCATCCTCCCAGGGCATGCGGCGATGGCTCTCCAGAAGGATCTTCTCGCCGTTCGCGCCCGCCATCCCCACCAGCGTGTCCTCCGGCCAGACCGCGTCGAGGTCCACGAAGCGGAAGCCCGCGGGCTTGCGCAGCTCGATCCCCAGGCCCGTGTTCCGGTAGACGTCGTCCGCCACAGTGTAGGGCCTGGCGTCCTCGGCCACGGCCACCCGCTCCCCGCCTTCCAGGGCATAGCCCAGCACCCGGGCGTCAATCTGCCCGAAGAGCTGGAGGGAGGGGCCGGCGGTCAGCTGGCCGGGACCGTCCTTGAGGGAGGAGGTCACGAAGGCGAAACGCGCGGCGTCGGCCGTGCCGGAGGCCACGATGGCGGCGTCGAGCGGCAGCCACTCCTCTCCCGCAAGAATCTCGGTCCAGGCGTGGCCGCCGAACATGCCGTCCACGTAGACGTAGCCCATCACCATCCGCGACGGGATGCCCACGGCCCGGGTCAGCGTGGTCAGCAGGGTGGAGTAGGCCACGCAGGTCCCGCGGCGGTTCTTGAAGATCTCGACGGACGGCGCCACGGCGATACCCAGGTCCATGCTCATGGACTCCGCGACCCAGCGCTCCAGCTTGAGGGCGGCGCGGAACAGGTCTTTCTCCCCGCCCACGATCTCCAGGGCCTTGGCCCGCAGCTCGGGATCGCTGGACTGGACGTAGGCGTTGGGCTCCAGGTATTCGTGCAAATATTCCCGAGTGGAGTCCGTGGCTGGCACAGGGAATCCGAGACCCTCGATGGGCTTCGGCCGGGAGACTTCGAGGATCAGGGAGCGGTCCGTCTTCTCCACCACCTTCTGGGCGGGATGGTCGAACGAAGGCCAGCCAAGGTCAGGATTGCGATGGATCAGCCGCAGCTTGAGCCACTCTGCCCGGCGCGGCTCGGGAATGCGGATCTGGGTGCGGACGATGGTGTTCGAGTAGACCTCGCCCGGCAGCTCGCCTCCTTCCTGGCCGATCCGGCGGGCGGTCACGGCGTCGGCGCGGAACGTCTTCATGGCGCCGAAGGGGCTGGTCTCCTCCGAGGCGAGGAGGCGGCCCTCGGCGTCGAGCCAGAGGGTCCGCTTGCCGGGATAGCCGGAGATCTGCTCCTCCACCCGCAGGGCCTGGACGTCCCGTCCCTCGCTGGAGATCGTCTCCCTGCCCACGGCCTTGCGCGTCACCGTGGCGACGGCTCCCAGCTCGGGGGAGAAGGTCTGGGCCTCGAAGAAATCTCCGCTTTTTTCTAAGCGGGCGCGGGTCAGGCGGCGAAGGCCCGCGGGTCCCAGCAGGTCGCCGGAGAAGGGGACGGTCCGGTCGAAGCTCTGCCCTCCGGCCTGGCTGCGGATGTGCACGGCGCCGTCGCCGATCTCAGCGGTCATCGAGGTGGACTGAGACGACATCTTCAGGTCCACACTGGCTTTCCGGATGCGGCCGTCCGCGGACTCCTGGACGGCCGCGGCGGTGTCCATCTCCACCCGGGAGCCCAGGCGGTTGAGGACCAGACGCAGGCGGTTTTCCGTGCGGGTGCCCGCGGCGTCTTCCGAGACCGTCTCCTGGAGCGAGCCCACGGGCTGGCCGGCCATGGAGACCACGTACCACTGCTCCGCGGCCGCGGCGGGCAAGGCGAGGAAGAGGGAGAGGAGGATCGCCGTCAGGCTCCTCCGGAAGGTTTTCGTCAGAATTTCGGCTCTCATGGATTGCCTCCTTTTTTCGCTATCGAAGGAGGTAGTCTCCCGTCCCGCCGAAACCTTACACACCCCGCCGGTGTATGCTCTTCCATACACCTTCCGTGCGACAGACCGCACGTAACAGGCTCATCGGAGCATCGGTGCCCTGGAGGAGGGGGACGGCATCAGCCTTGCCCTTGAGGTGAGGCTGTAGCCACGCGCCATTGGCGGCCCGTGCCCGTCGTTGGAGGTTTTCGCACGTGAGGACACCGCACGTGAGGACACGCACTCTCTGGAGCCTTGCCTTCCTTCTCCTGGCCGTGCCCCCGGCCCGAGCCCTGGAGGAGCCGGCGCGCTTCCTGATCGAGCGGATCACCGTCGAGGGTCCGAAAGAGGCCGCGGCCAACATCGTCCGCGCCGAGACCCGGTTGCGCGAGGGTGAGACGTATACCGAGGCGAGCTCCGCCAGGCCATCTACCGCGTGCAGCGCCTGCCGTTCGTGCTGTACGCGAGCTTCTCCCTGCGCAAGGGGAGCCAGCGGGGCTCCTACGAGCTGGCCATCGACACCCAACCCACCCGGTGGTTCTTCTTCGACCACTGGATCCGCGCCTTCGCGTTCGACCAGCCGCTGGACCTGGAGGACGAGACGGTCCGGGGCGACAGCTCCAGCCTGACCCTGGGCGGTCTCGCGGGCGCCCGGCATTTCGTGGGCCGCTCGGGCGTGGTGTTCGCCGCCCTGGACAGCCGCGAAGGAATCCAGGCGGGCTTCGCGCAGTACGACCTCTTCCACCGCGGCATCCTCGCCACCGCCGGCGTCTCGCTCAGCGAGTGCTGCGTCACCGAGGTGCTGCCCCTGGCCCTCGACCCCACGTTCTCTTCCTGGTCCTTCGGCACGTCGCTCAAGACCTCCCTGGGCCTCTCCATCCCCCTGGGCGGTCCCCAATCGGTACAGCTCAGCCTGAGCGAGCGCCAGGGCGACCACGGGACGCGCAACGAGGTCCTCCTCGCCCCCGGCCAGCGCTTCAGCCACGTCACGGGGGCAGGCACGGAGCTGCACGTACCGCCGGGCCGAGGCCAAGTGGGTCTGGGACACGAGCGACGATCCCGCCCTGCCCACCCGGGGCACGAGCATCTCGGCCGGGATGGAGGCCTCCCGCTTCGCCGCGCAGGACCTGACGCTTCTCCAGCTCAGCTCGCCGCCCGGCGAGGTCGTCGTCACCCCGTACCCCTCGCTCCACTCCGAGCAGGTGGTGGGCGCGGTTTCCGCCATCCGGCACTTCCCGGTGACGCCCCGGCAGACGGTGTCCGTCCAGGCCCGGATCGCGGCGGGCCAGTCCCGCCTGGACAACCTGGCCACGGGGGATCTGGTCCTCGATCACGTGGACGCGGACTACTACGGCGCCCTGGTGGGCCTCTCCCACGCCTGGACCCTGCGCCGTGCTCACAATTCGGGTCTCCTCACGGACGTGCGCCTCGAAAGCGGCGCCGAGATCGGCGTTGAGAAGACCTCTCCCGACCTCGGCCCCAGCCCCCTGGAGCGCTTCTCGGTCCATACCGGCCTGGTGTTCCGCAATGCCTGGGGCCGCATCCAGATCGTCTTCACGTACCTGGACCTGGGGGAAGTCCAGCGATGAAGCCCGCCTGGATGCGCTGGGCGCTCGCGCTGCTGTTCCTGGCCTCTCCCCCGGGAGCAGCGGAAGCGGCGCAGGCGCCCGCCATCGAGGCGGTCCGCGAGGGGCTCACCCTCTCGCACCTCCCCTTTGCGATCCTCAACGAGGCCGAGGTCCGCAAGCAGCTCGCAACCGGCCTCACCACCAGCTTCGTCTTCGAGACCACGGCCCGCGACGCGCGCGGCGTCAAGACCAAGGGCGGCGCCCGCATCGACGTGCGCTACGAGTTGTGGGACGAGGTCTACATCGTCACCCGCGTCGACGCCTCGGGCCGGGCCCAGAAGGCGACCCTGCCCTCCTTCGAGAAGCTCGGCGAGTGGTGGCGGGACGCGCGGCTCGTGGTGATCCGCCCGCCCGCGGCCGGCCGCGCGGCCGGCGTCCAGGTGCGGCTGCGGGTCATCCCCTTCTCCCAGGCCGAGCAGCTCGACGCCCAGCGCTGGTTCTCCCAGGCGCTCTCGGCCGAGAAGTCGGGCAGCGCCGGCGCCCTCTCCGAAGCCGTGGAGGACCAGCCGGGGTCGCTCAACCAGGTGATCGGCCTGCTGATGGCGACCTCGATCGGCCGGCCCGCCCTGCTCGAATACAAGTGGAACCTCCCGCTGTCCGCGGGCAACGCAGGAAAAAAGAAATGAACCTCCGCTCCGCCGCCATCACCCTCTGCGGCATGCTGCTCGCCGCTGCCGCGATCCTCTGGCTCTTCAACCGCCAGATCTCCGGCACCTGGCGGCTCGTCCTCCAGCCGGAGATCACCTCGGCCCTGGAACGCTCTCTGGAGGACCAGAAGGCTCTGGCGCGGCTCGATCCCCGGCAGAAGACCGAGTACCGCGCCCGCTTCGAGTCGAGCCAGAAGCTGCTCCAGCACCTTCACATCCTCCAGAGCAGCGAGAAGGAGATCACCCGGCGCTGGGAGATGGTCCTGCTGGCGGCGGTGATGACCGTGCTCGGCGTGGCGGGCGGCGCCCAGTTGCTCCGCCAGGGCCGGCTCGACGCGCGCATCGAACGCCTGCGGCTGGCCCTCGTGGCCCTCTCCGCCGGAGAGGAAGACCTGGAGATCGGCGACCGCGGACGGGACACGCTGGGAAGGATTGCCGGCATGATCGAAGAGACCTCGCGGGCCATGGCGCGGGACCGCAAGCGCCTGGCCTATCTCAAGAACCTCTCCGTCTGGCAGGAAACGGCCCGGCGCCACGCCCACGAGATGCGCACGCCCCTGACCGCCGCCCGCCTGGAGCTCTCCCGCCTCCAGCGGCTCCTCGAAGGCGAAAGCCAGGAAGAGGCCCGGCAGGTGGCGGTGAGCGTGGGGGAGGAGCTGGAGCGGCTGGGCCGCTTCACCCAGCAGTTCACCTCCTTCGCCCGCCTGCCCCAGCCCAGGGTGGCCGTGCACGACCTGGGCGCCGTGGTCGAGGAGTTCGTGGGCACCTTCGGGGGAGCCTGGCCGAACCTGGCCCTGCGCTTCGAATCCCCCGGCAAGCCCTTGCCCGCGGCCCTCGACCGCGACATGCTCCGCCAGGTGCTGGTGAACCTCTGCGACAACAGCTCGCTCGCCATCAAGTCCCATGGAGATGGGGCCCAGGAAGAAGGGGACAACCGGGGCACCGTGACCCTGCGCCCGGGCGAGGTGGGGCGCAACGTCTTCCTCGACGTGGCGGACGACGGCCCCGGCATTCCGCCCGAGATCCGGCCCCGCGTCTTCGAGCCCTACGTCACCACCCGCCAGGTGGGCGAGGGCATGGGCCTGGGCCTCGCCATCTGCAAGAAAATCCTTCTGGACCACGGCGGCGACCTGGAGATCGCGGGGAGCTCCGGGGCCGGCACCACTTTCCGTCTCACCTTCCCCCGTCGCGTGGAGGACGCTGCCGCATGACCCGGCTCCTGATCGTAGAAGACGACGAAAAAATCCGCGGCAGCCTTCTCCTCCAGCTCCGCGAGGAGGGCTACGCGCCCCAGGCCCTGGCTTCGGCGGAAGAGGCCCTGGCCTTTCTCGAGGAGCCCCGCACGGCCCTGCCCGACCTCATCCTGCTCGACGTACGCATGCGCGGCATGAGCGGCGTCGATCTCGTGCGGAAGCTCGCCGAAAGGTCCGAAGGGAGGCGCTTCCCGCCCACCATCATCATTTCTGGAGAAGCGTCGATCAGCGAGACGGTGGAGGCCCTGCGCCTGGGCGTGCACGACTTCATCGAAAAGCCCTTCAGCCGCGAGCGGCTCCTCCGGTCGATCCGCAACGCCCTGGAGCATCACGCCCTGAAGCGCGAGGTGGCGACGCTCAAGGCTGGCCTGCGGGGAGGGACTGAGATCCTCGGCAACTCGCCCGCCATCGAGGCCCTGCGCCAGAGGATCGCCCGCGCCGCGGCCACGGATGCCCGCGTCCTCATCGTGGGCGAGAGCGGCACGGGCAAGGAGCTGGTGGCGAGCGCTCTCCACGAGCAGAGCGCCCGCAGCCAGCGGTCCTTCATCAAGATCAACTGCGCGGCCATCCCCCACCACCTCGTGGAAGACGAGCTGTTCGGCCACGCCAAGGGCGCCTTCACCGACGCCAAGGCCGCCAAGCCCGGCCTCTTCGAGGAGGCGGACGGCGGCACGCTGTTCCTCGACGAGATCGGGGACATGGACTTGACCATGCAGTCCCGCCTCCTGCGCGTGCTGGAAGACGGCCGAGTCCGGCGCGTGGGCGAGACGCGCGACCGGCAGGTGGACGTGCGCGTGCTCGCCGCCACCCACCGCCGCCTGGAGGAGGAGATCAAAGCCGGCCGCTTCCGCGAGGACCTCTACTTCCGCCTCGCCCACCTGCCGCTCGCCGTGCCCTCGCTGCGCGAGCGGCGGGAGGACATCGCCCTCCTCTTCCGCCACTTCCTGGAGCATTCCACGCGACAGCACCGCACGCGCCCCCGCCAGGCGGACGCGGAGCTGATGCCCTACCTGGAGCGCTACGCCTGGCCGGGCAACGTCCGCGAGCTGCGGAACCTCTGCGAGCGCCTGGTCGTCTTCGGAGCCGATCCCCTGACGCCGGACGACCTCCCCTCCGCCTTCTTCGAGTCGGACAGCTCCCCCATCCCCGAAACGGGCCTCCTCCTCTCCCCCTCCACCCTCCCCATCGTCCCCTTGAAAGACTTCAAGGCCCAGTGCGAGCGCGAGTACATCGAAAGCGTCCTGCGCCGCACCCGCTGGAACTTCACCGCCGCCGCCCGCGTGCTGGATGTGCAGCGGACGTATTTGCATCAGAAGGTGAAGGTGCTGGGGATCCGGCGGCCGGGGGCGGAAGGGGAGGAAGAGGTGGTGAGTGAGGCTCTGGGGTAGACTAAGGTGCTGACGCCATGGACCTTCTCTTCGAGAGGGATGAAGCCAAAGCGAATGCCAATCTCCGCAAACACGGGGTCTCCTTTGAAGAAGCGAAAACGGTCTTCGCCGACCCCCTGTCGATTACAAAGTCCGATCCTCTCCACTCAGAGGACGAGGAACGGTATGTTGATATCGGACGGTCCGGCGAAGGCCGTCTTCTGGTCGTTGTCTATATGGAGCGACGATCCACGATTCGTCTGATCAGCTGCCGCACGGCTACACAGGCGGAACGGAGAAGCTATGAAGAAACCAGCTACTGAACGGGAACAGACCGAAGTGGATGAGATGTTGCCTGAGTACGATTTCAGAGGGGGCGTCCGAGGGAAACACGCCGAAGCCTACCGGCAGGGGCATACCGTGAAGATCCACCGCCTGGATGGTACGACCACAGTTCAACATTTCACCTTGGCAGAAGGGGCGGTCATGCTGGAGCCGGACGTGCAGGAGTACTTCCCGGATTCCCAGTCGGTCAACCATGCCCTACGGACCTTGATCGAGCTGATCCCGAGCAAGCGGCGTCCCCGGAAGAAGAGGGCTTAGCGCCGGCGCCCAAATTGGCCGGTAGCAACGCCAAACAAGCGCAACGGCTCCCATTCGAGCGCAACGGCTCCCATTCGAGCGCCACGGCGGCCATTCGAGCACAACGGCGGCCATTCGAGCGCCACGGCGGCCGTTGTGCTCAAACGGCGGCCGTTCGGACACAATGAACGATCTCCCGGACACTTTGGCGGCCATTCGGACACAACGGCGCGCAAAGTGTCCGAACGGCCGCCGTTGTGCTCGAATGGCCGCCGTTTTGTAAGAACGCGCCGTTCCCCGCGAGTCCGGGCGCCGGAAGTGTCCGTTTCCGTTTCATCCCGGTCTGGCGCAAGGTAAGAAGGCCGGCAGGGATGCCGGCGCTCCCAGGGCGCTACGCCGGCGGGTTCATTCTCACCGCTTCTGCTCCAGCCGCCCAGTTCGCGCCCGGCTTGAGCAGGCTCGGTGAGTTGAGCTTCAGACGGCCACAGGCATGAGCCGGAAAACTCTGGAAAGCAGACTCGCCTTCTCGATCTCACCGAGACGAAGAGCTTGGCGGACAGTATCCAACGTCTCAGCATCCTGCAGAGAAAGGTAGGGTGCCCAACCCTCATCGGCCTCAATCAGCTCGACTTCAACCTCGGCAAGGTATTGACCCTCTCGCACGAGCTTGGTTTGGCGGCTGGTTCTCATCGCTTCCGGAATTCCGTTTTCAGTCGGTGTACCCAATAACCGGGCTGGCGCTTGGTGTGGGCTACTGCTATGACTCGGATATCTCTCTTCAGCTCAAGAAAAACCAGAGCATAGGGAAACCGGAACATCAGAGCCCGCCGGACCTCAAGGTCCGCCGGTACGTCCTGCAGACGAGGGAAGGTCGAAGGGTGGTGCCGGATTTGCGACAAGACTTGATCGAATTCGTCCAGGAATCTAGCGGCCAATCCTTCCTGGCGGGCCTCGTACCAGTCCGCAGCCTCGTCCAACTCCCGTGCAGCACCAGGCGCTAAACGGGTGGGCTTCATTTATTGGAGAGACGGCGCTCGATCGAGGAACGGACCTCTTCCCAAGGCAATCCAGGCTCACCGGCAATGGCAGCGCGAGCCCTCCGCTCGATCTCCGCAATCCACTCCTCGTCCCTTCTTTCTGAATGAGAAGGGGGAACGCCAAAGCTGTCCAGCAGGTCACAGACCAGACCAGCTCTTTCGTCTTCCGGCAACTCCAGAGCTTCTCTCAAAACCTGAGCGGCGGCTTTTGCCATAGAGAATATTCTCTCCTGATGCGTTTCGAACCGGCGCCCCACCAATAGGCAAGGCCCTACGCCCGGCACGCAAGGGAATGTTACTACGTCCTGCTTCCGGGCTCCTCTCCCCGAGGTGCCGATCATCCGCCCCCGCTTGCCGGCGCCCGGAATAGCCGGGAGGAGCTTCCAAACGAGTGGGGACGGCTCCCGTACGAGTGGGGAGGGCTCTCGTACGAGCACTCCGGCGCTCTTCCCCACTCAGGAGAACCGCCGATCGGACACAAAAAACGCTCCCCCCAGCAGGGAGAGGCCTTTCCCGGACACTTTGGCCGGCCGTTCGGACACTTTGAGGCCTTTCCCCACTCGTACGGAGCATCTCCCCAACTGTACGGACGCCGCCCCGTTGGAGAGAGGGTCCGCCCCGCGAGCCCGACATTGGAAGTGTCCGTTTCCGCCTCCGTTCTGTGCTCCCGGTCCGGCGGAGAGCGTGTCCGGTGGGCCGTACAGTCCGGGAGAACGGCGCCCCTCCTCGGTCCGTCTCCTGCTCGGGGTCCTTGATGTCCTTTTCGTCCTTGATGTCCTTTCTGGCGCAGACTCCTAAGGTATTTCAGTGGGCTGTCTCCCCTCTTACCATGGCCGCCGCCCGCCCCAGCGCCGCCTTGAGCTTGTCCACGTCCACCGGCTTGACCAGGTGCTCCAGGAACCCCGACTCCTTGCTGCGCCTCAGATCCTCCTCCATGCCGAAACCGCTGACGGCGATGCCCTTCAGGCCGTAGCGGTCGCGCAGCTCGCTCATGAGCTCGAAGCCGTTGCCGTCCGGCAGGCCCAGGTCGCTCACCACGAGGTCGAACTGGTGGCTCTCGGCGAGGCCGCGGGCGGTGCGCACGTCGGGCGCGGGCTTGACGTCGTGGCCGGCCAGCTCGAGGAGCGTGGTCATCACCTCCAGGGTGGGCTCGTTGTCTTCCACCAGGAGCAGCCGCAGGGACGACGAGGCCGCCTCGGTGGGTCCGGGCACGGTCTCGGACGGCACGGAGACCTGGGGCGGCGCCACCGTGGCGAACGTCACCATGAAGGTGGCCCCCTTGCCGCGGCCGGCGCTCAGGCCCATGAGGCCGCCGCCGTGCTGGTCGACCAGAGCCTTGCAGATGGCGAGGCCCAGCCCGAGGCCGCCGAAGGTGCGGGGGACCGTGGAGCTCCCCTGCTCGAAGGCGTTGAACAGGCGCGGCAGGTCGTCGGGCTCGATGCCGATGCCCGGATCGATCACCGAGACCTCGATCTTTCCCGGCTCGGGGTTCCTGGTGCGGACCGTGATCCGCCCCCCTTCGGGCGTGAACTTGACGGCGTTCTTGACCAGGTTCCAGTACGACCTGCTGGAGCCGCGCCGAGTCCGCCCAGACGTGGTAATCGGCGGCGCCGGCCTCGAGATCGATGCTGAGCTTCCGGTTCTCGACGTCTTCCGAGCAGATGGCCACCACGTGCTCGAGCAGGGAGTGAACGTCCGTGACCTCGAAGTGGAGGACGAGCTTGCCCCGGGAGACGCGGGTCAGGTCGAGCAGGTCGTCGATCAGCTTCGCCTCCAGCTCGATGTTCCTCCGGAACATCCGCAGGTCGGCGCGGATGGAGTCGGGGAGGTCCGGAGACTGGGCGAGCGCCGCCACTTTCAGCAGCACGGGGGTGAGCGGCGTGCGCAGCTCGTGGCTCAGGGCAGCGAGGAAGTGGTCCTTGGCCTTGCTCGCCGCCTCGGCCCGGCCATAGAGGCGGGCGTTGTCGATGGCGAGCGAGGCGCGCGAGGCCAGCCCCTCGGCCAGCTCCAGGTCCTCCGGCTCGAAGAGCCTGCCGGAATTGGCGGTGGCAAGCTGCATGACGCCCAGGGTCTCACCCCGCGCCGCCAGGGGCACGAAGAGGAACGAGCGGGCCTCGAGGCGGAGGAATCCTTCCAGGAGCTCGGGATCCCGCGTGACACGCCGGACCGTTTCGTAATCCACCTCGCGCAGGAGCGCGCTTTCGCCCGTCTGCACCGCCCGCCAGACAAAGCTCGCGGGGTTCATGGGAGAGTCCTGGAAGACCTGGCCCAGCCGCCGCAGGAAGTCTTCCTGGGCGGGATCGACGTGGCGCAGGGCCACCATCCGCAGCCGCGGCCCCTCCTGCAGCTCGAAGATGATTCCGTAGTCCGCGAGGCGCGGCACGGTCAGGTGCACGAGGCTCTGCAGGGTCTCCTCGTAGTCGAGAGACTCCGAGAGGACGCTCCCCGCTTCGGCCAGCAGCGCCGCCCGCCTCTCCGTCCGCTTGCGCTCCGTGAGATCGAGCACGAAGCCGACCGCCTCCTGGCTCTCGGGCTGGAGGGCCGCTCCGGTGAGGATCGGCACCCGGCTGCCGTCGCCGCGCCGGTATTCCTTCTCATAGGGAGCGCAGGTGCCGGAGGTCATCAGCTCGACCATGGCCCGCGCGTCCACCTCCTCCCAGCCGGGCGCGGTCAGGTCGATCCAGTTCAGCTCTCCCCGCTCCAGCTCCTCGCGGCTGCGGCCGGCCGTGGCGAGAAAAGCGTCGTTGGCGGCGATGATCCGGGCTTCGGAATCAGCGTGGAAAATGCCGAGGACATTGGATTCGAACAGCCGATCCATGCACGGGAGCGTGCTCCCGGCTTCGAGCCGGCAGGATGGCTCGCTCTCCTCCTTCTGGAGGAGCCGATGGCGCAGAAACGATAACAACGGCGGAGCCTTTGCCAAAAAAGGGAGTTCCTTGAAGCCCAATATAGCAGACACTAAGGGAATCAGCCATTCTCATTTCGCCGCTCCTCCCAGCCGCTTCAGATCCGCCTCGGCGGCGATGGAGCCGAAGGCGCCCCAGTTCCCTCCGGCAAGGACTTCCCGGAAGGTCCGGACCGCCTCATCCCTCCGGCCGTTGTAGAGATGCCAGTTGCCGAGACCGTAACCGATCGTGGGCGGATCGAGGTCTCCGGAAGCGCCGGCCCGCAGCTCTTCCGGCGAGAGCTCGCCCTTGTACATCAGCAGGAGCCGGTGGTAGGCCTGGTTCTCGATGATGTCCATGCCGGCATGGATGGGCTCCAGGACCTGTTTCGCCTCCTCCTCTCTCCCGAGCCGGCGGAGGGTCATGTAGAGCCAGTGAGTGGTGGCGGACAGCATGTCCGGATTGGCCGCGACCTCGAGGTCTGCGCGGTAGGCCGCGAGGGCTCCTTCGAAGTCTCCCTTCAGATAACGGGCGAGCCCCAGGTGGTACCAGATGTTCGATTGCAGCGTGCTGGTGGGGATGTTGCGCGCGTTGGGCAGGCCGTCGGGCTCGATCTCGTCCGGTTGGCCTGCGATCAGGCGGGCCGCGGTTTCCAGGTCCGCGATCGCGCGGTCGAGATCGCGCACGGTGATGTAGCGGTGGCCCCGGTGGCGATAGAAACGGGCGTCGTCCGGGTGCGTTTCGATTCCCCGGGAGAAGATCTCGATGGCCTCCCGGTACCGGCCCAGGTAGGCGGTGCGCCGGCCGAGCCAGATCAGGGCGCCGGCGTCTTCCGGCGCGCGTTCCACGGCGGCGCGAGCCTCCGCAAGCCTGGCCTCGCGGTCGGCCTTCAACTCGGCCGGAAGGGCCGGAGAGACCAGGGGCTCGCCGAAGAAGGAGACGGCTTCGTGCGAGCCCTGGGGATGGGGGGCGGATGCGGCGCAGGCCGCCAGGATCAGGCAGAGGGGGATGAGGGTTTTCATCCCCCGGATTCTATCTATCTGGCCATTTCGGGCACGTCGTAGGTGTCGATCTTCTTGCCCTGGAGATACTTGTCGAACCACGCCGTGATGTGGCGCAGCCGCTCGATGCGGTGCCAGGGCTGGCCCGAGCGCGAAAGGTCGTGGCTCTCGCCCGGGAAGCGCACCATCACGACGGGCTTCTTCAGGTATTTGAGAGCGCGGAACATCATCTCGCCGCCGGCCGAGGGGGGCGTGCGGTAGTCGTCTTCTCCCTCGATCAGCATGAGCGGCGTCGTGATCTTGTCTGCATAGGTGATCGGCGAGCGCCGCGCGTAGTCCTGGGGATCCTCCCAGGGTGCGCCCTTGAACCAGGTCGGCTGGAACAGGGTGAAGTCCGCCGTGTACCAGAAGCTCGCCCAGTCGGCGATCGAGCGCTGGGAGGCCGCGGCCTTGAAGCGGGTGGTCTGGGTGATGATCCAGTTGGTGAGGATGCCGCCGCCGCTGCCGCCGGTCACGCCCAGGCGCTCGGGATCGGCCCAGCCGCGTTTCACCATCTCGTCCACGCCCGCCAGCAGGTCCTTGGCGTCGTCGCCCGGGAACTCGTACTGGATGATGTTGCCGAAGTCCTGCCCGTAGGTCGAGCTTCCCGGGGGTTCGGGTAGAGCACCACGTAACCCTTGGCCGCCATCCACTGCATCTCGTGGAAGAAGGCGTAGCCGTAAGCCGCGTGCGGGCCGCCGTGGATGTTCAGGATGAAGGGGTACTTCTTCCGGGGATTGAAATCCACCGGACGCTGGACGAAGCCGTGGATCTCCTTGCCGTCGAAGCTCTTGTAGGTGACCTCCTCGGGCATCGTGAGCTCCAGCTCGGCGAACAGCTCCTGGTTGGGCCGGGCGATCGCCGTCATCTTGCCCGTCGCCGTGTCCAGGGTGAAGAGGTCGTTGATCACCAGCGGGGTCGAGACCACTACGGCCATGCGGGAGGCGTCGGGCGTCGCCGTGTAGGAGACGACCTCCTGGTCCCCCTCCGTCAAGGAAGTGGCGGCTCCGGTCTCCGCGTCGAAGCGCCGCAGGTTGACCCGTCCGCGCTCGCCGGCCGCCACGTAGATCGAGCGGCCGTCCCGGCTCCAGACCAGCGGCTGCGGGCGCCCGCCGCGGGGCGCGTGCTGGTCGGCCGCCAAGCCCTCGACGATGTCCCAGTCGTAGCTCTGCGTCAGGTTGCGCGCCTGGGAGCCCGGCGTGGCGTCCGCCACGAACAGGTCGGGCTGGTTATGGGAGCGCGCGGGATTGGGGTTCACGTTGCCCACGAAGGCCACGTGCCGGCCGTCCGGAGACACCGTGAAGTCGCCGATCGGGCCGTCAATGCTGACGATCCGGCGGATCTCGCCGCCCTTGGCGGGCACGGCGTAGATGTCGCCGTCCGGGTTCTGGTAGTAGGGCTCCTTGACGCGGTTGGCGATGAAGTAGATCTGCTTGCCGTCCGGTGACCAGACGGGATCGCCGGTGCCCAGCTCGCCCGAGGTGAGCCGCTTGGGCTCCGGGGCCTTGGCGCTGGCCGCGGGGACCTCGACCGTCCAGATGTGCCCGGGCCGGGTGAAGTCCAGATAGCCGGGGCCGTTGAAGCGGTAGACCGCCCGGGTGATGACGCGGACATCGCTCTTGCGGTCCTTCTCCTCGGAAGCCTTTTTCGACTTGTCCGCGGACTTCGCGGGCTCGTCCTTCCCCTCCTGGGCCTTCTTCAGGTCCTCGTCGGTCGTCTCGCTCGCGAAGGCGATGGTCTTGCCGTCCGGAGACCAGGAGGGAGCGCCCGCTCCACCCGGCAGGTCCGTCAGCGCTACAGCCTCGCCGCCCTGGATGGAGATGAGATGGAGCTGCGGCGGTCCCGGTTTCTCTCCCTTCTTGACGGCCCGGCTGAAAACGATCCGGGTGCTGTCCGGCGACCAGCGCGGCGAGTTGTCCCCCGGGCCGCTGGTGAAGGGCCGCGGCGGCTCGCTGCCGTCCGTGGGCACGATCCAGAGGGCGGTCTCGTAGCCGTCCTTCTTCTCGTTGACGTTCACGCGGACGAAAACGGCCTGCTTGCCATCCGGCGAGATCTGCGGGTCCGCGATCCACACGAACTTGAAGAGGTCCGTCTCGGTGATGGGCCGCCTGGCGGCGGCGGAGACTCCGGGGAGACTCAGGAGGGCAAGGACGAACAGGGCTACGGAAGCTCGGCGGGAAGCAAAAACCATCAGATACACCTCCAGTATCGAGACATCCTCTCCGTACGGAAAGAGGAACGGAGAGTTGCAGGCTACCAGGGGAGGCTTTGTGTCCGCACGCTTCCCCCGGACCACGGCTCACCTCGGAGAGGCAGCACCATGGAGCACAGCGGCGCCTCGATCTCGCCACCGGGCTGGTCGACCCGGACAGAGGACCTGAGCTCCTGCCATCCCATCCTCTTGTAGAAGGAGACCATGGGCGGGAGGCAGAAGAGGAACCCGAAGCCGACCCCGAGCTCCCCCGCCATGAGCGCCACCGCGTCCTGGACAACGAGCTGAGCGAGCCCGCGATTCCTGTATTCCAGGACCGTGATGACGCCCCCCAGCCCTCCCACGGGCACGGACCGGCCGTCCACGAGCACGTCGTGCCGGAGGACCCCCGCGTGGGCCACGGCTGCGCCCTCATCGTAGGCAACGACATGCCAGTCCTTGGTCCGCCAGGTCAGCTCTAACGGCAGGACCCCGAAGAGGTTCTCGCCCCAGCCGAAAAGCTTCTGGTGGTCCTCCTCGGAGAGGTCCTGCGTGCGGCGGATTTCGATCATGTTCCGGCCTACTCCTTTAAACCAATCTCCCGCAACCGCTGCTCCAGGAATTCCCCGGCCTTGATGGGCGGGAACTTCGCCGGCCAGTCCGCGGAGACGAAGCGCTCGTGGACTGTCAGGTCGCACGACGGGTAGGGATGGACGAAGAAGGGCATGGAGAAGCGGTCGCGCCCGGCGTCCGCCGCGGGGTTGACCACCCGGTGGGTGGTAGCGGGGATCACCTCGTTGGTGAAGCGCGAGAGCATGTCCCCGGCGTCCACCACGATCTGACCCGGACCGCTCTCGACCGCCATCCACTCGCCGTCGCGGGTGAGGATTTCGAGCCCCGAGTCCGTGGCCTCGCAGAGCAGGGTGATGAGGTTGATGTCCTCGTGGGCCGCGGCGCGCACGGCCGGGTCGTGCTCGGGCAGGACCGGCGGATAGTGGATGATGCGCAGGACGCTGTTGCCCACGTCCATCATGGAAGAGAAGGTGTCCCGTGGCAGGCCGAAGGACTCGGCCAGGGCGCGCAGCAGGTTCTCCGCCACCCGTTCCAGGCTCTTGTAGAGCCGCAGCGTGGGCTCCGTGATCTCGGGGATCTCCGCCGGCCAGACGTTCTGCGGGTACTCCTCGCGCAGGGGATGGCCCTCGGGCGGCTCCTGGCCCACGTGCCAGAACTCCTTGAGGTCCGGCAGGGGATGGTCCTTGGCGTGCTCGACCCCGAAGGGCGTGTAGCCCCGGCCCTCCCCGGCGTCCGCATACTTCTTCTTTACCTCCTCCGGCAGCTTGAAGAACCGCTTCCAGAGGTCGTAGGTGCCGTCGATCAGCGAGGTGTCGATGCCGTGCCCCTCGACGTTCAGGAACCCGGTCTCCTGGAGCCCCTGGCCCAGCGTATCGATCAGGCGCTTCCGGGACGCGGCGCCGCCGGAGGTGTAGTCGTTCAGGTCAACGGTCTGAATGGTCTTGGTTTGCCTCATCGGGGGCGGAGCTTATCAGTCCCGTCCGTGCCCGTCCGTGCCCGTCCGTGCCCGTCCGTGCCCGTCCGTGCCTGTCCGTGCCCGTCCAAGCGCCCTGGCATACCCCGTGCTATGTTCCCCCCACGGATGGCCCCACGGGCGGGGAAACGATGCTGCGGCGCATTCTCAATCGGAATCAAGACGAGCTTTTAGCGGAAAACCGCCGCCTGCTCGCGGATCTGCAGCAGGCGCTCGCCCGGTTCGACGCCTCGGCGGAAGACCAGGAAACCGTCAAGCGGTCGGCCCTCCAGCTCGACGAGCTGTTCCTCCTCGTGGTGGCCGGCGAGTTCAACGCCGGCAAGAGCGCCTTCATCAACGCCCTCCTGGGCAGCAAGGTCCTCGAAGAGGGGGTCACCCCGACCACCACCCACGTCCACGTCATCAAGTACGGCGGCGCGGTCACCTCCACCCCCGTGGAGACGGCGCTCGACGTGATCACCGCCCCGGTCGAGCTGCTCCAGGACATCAACATCGTCGACACTCCCGGCACCAACGCCATCCACCGCGAGCACGAGGCCATCACCCGCGAGTTCGTGCCCCGGTCGGACATGGTGCTCTTCGTCACCTCGGCCGACCGCCCGTTCACGGAGAGCGAGCGTGCCTTCCTCCAGGGCATCCGTGACTGGGGGAAGAAGACCGTGATCGTGGTGAACAAGATCGACATCCTGGAGACGCCCGAGGACGTCGAACGCGTCCTCGCCTTCGTGGCCGACAGCGCCAGGACCCTCCTCGGCTTCACCCCGGAGATCTTCCCCGTGGCGGCCCGCCTGGCCCTGCGCGGCAAGATGAATGACGATCCCGCCCTCTTCGCCCAGAGCCGCTTCGAGGCGCTGGAGACCTACATCGTCGACACGCTCGACGAGAAGGAGCGGGTCCGGCTGAAGCTCCTCAACCCTCTGGGAGTCGCCGAGCACCTCGCCAAGCGGTACTTGGAGGTCGCGGACGGCCGGCTCAACCTCCTCAAGGAGGACTTCGCGGCCATCGAGGACATCGAGCGCCAGATGGCCCTCTTCAAGGAGGACATGCAGCGCGAGTTCCGCTTCCGCCTCTCGGACGTGGACAACGTCCTGCGCGAGCTCGAAAACCGGGGGATGAGCTTCTTCGATGACACCATGCGCATCGCCCGCGTGATGGACCTGCTCAACAAATCCAAGATGAAGGCCGACTTCGAGCGGAACGTCGTGGCCGACCTGCCCCAGCGCATCGAGCGGCGGGTGAGCGAGATCATCGACTGGCTGGTCAATTCCGAGCTGCGCCAGTGGCAGGCCGTGACCGAGCACCTGGCCCTGCGCCGCCAGCAGCACGCGGACCGCATCGTGGGCCAGGTGGGCCGGAGCTTCGACATGGACCGCTCGCGCCTGCTCGAAAGCGTCGGCCGCGCCGCCCAGCGCTCGGTGGAGGCGTTCGACCGGGAGGGGGAAGCGAACCGGCTGGCCGACTCGGTCCAGATGGCGGTGGCGGGCACGGCCCTGGCCGAGGTGGGTGCCATCGGCCTCGGGGCCATCCTCACCCACCTGGCCGTCACGGCGGCGGCGGACTTCACGGGCATCCTCGCCGCCAGCACGATCGCCGTGCTGGGCTTCTTCATCATCCCCAACCGCCGGAGCGCGGCCAAGAAGGACCTGAGCGAGAAGATCGCCACCATGCGCGAGCAGCTCATGAGCTCTCTCACGGGCCAGTTCGACCGCGAGATCGAGGGCAGCCTGCGGCGTATCGACGAGGCCATCGGCCCCTACACCCGCTTCGTCCGCTCCGAACGAGACCTTCTCACCCAGGCCCGCGAGGAGCTCAACACCGTCAACCAGGGTTTGATGCAGCTGCGGTCTCGGGTGGAATCGCTGTAAGCTCCCCTACCGCATGAGCAACCCCCCGAATCCCCCAACGAAGAAGCGCAGCACTCTCCAGAGCCTCAAGGACGCGTTCACTTCCTGGCGCACCGCCTCGGTGACGCTGATGTCTTTTGCGTCCGGCATGCCCCTGGGGCTGGTGTGGATCGCCATCCCGGACTGGATGCGCAAGTCGGGCATCGACATCCGCGTGGTGGGCCTGATCACGCTCGCCCAGGCGCCGTGGACGTTCAAGTTCCTCTGGTCCCCCCTGATGGACCGCTTCGTGCCACCGAAGCTCGGGCGGCGCCGGGGGTGGACCGCCATCGCCCAGGTCGCGCTCCTCGCCCTCACTTTCTCGCTGGCGGGGCTCGGGAACAACCCGGACACCCCGTGGGTGCTCTTCGCCCTCACCCTGGCCATCGGCTTCGCCGCCGCCACCCAGGACATCGCCATCGACGCCTATGCCGTGGACGTGCTGCGCCCGGACGAGCAGGCGGTCGCGGTGGGCGCCCGCAACGCCCTCTACCGCACGGGCATGCAGCTCGCGGGCAGCTTCTCCATCACCCTCGCCGGATGGTTCGGCTGGCCGGCCGTCAACATCTTCCTGGCCTGCCTCTACCTGCCCATGCTGCTGGTGACCTTCCGGGCGCCCGATCCCGCGGACGTGGCCATCGCTCCGAGGACGATCAAAGAGGCCGTCTGGCACCCCTTCCTCGGCTTCCTCGCTCGCCACCGGGCGCTCGAGATCCTCGCCTTCGTCTTCTTCTACAAGCTGGCGGACCAGCTCGTTCAGGCCCTTCAGCGGCCGTTCCTGGTGGACAAGGGCTACAGCGACTTCGACCGCGGGTTCGTGCTGTTCTGGATCGGGCTCGTGGCCAACATCGTGGGCACGCTCATCGGCGGGATCATGACGCGGCCCCTGGGCCTGGGCCGGTCGCTCTGGATCTTCGGCTTCTTCCAGATCTTCTCGAACGTGGGCTACGCCGTGCTCGCCCACCAGGCCGGGGTGAACCGCCCGATGATGTGGGCCGCCTTCTTCTTCGAGGCGTTCGCGAGCGGCCTGGGGAGCGGCGCGTTCCTGGTGCTGATGATGCGGATGACGCAGAAGCGCTTCTCCGCCACGCAGTACGCCCTGTTCTCCAGCCTCTTCGGCCTGCCACGCATCATCTCCGGCCCCATCTGCGGCTACATGGTCTATGCCATCGGCTGGGAGGCCTTCTTCTGGTCCACGCTCGCCTTCGGCATTCCCGGCATGATCCTGCTCTCCCGGTTCGTCCCCTGGGGCGCCCGCGAGCCGGAGTTCAAGGTGGAGCCGCCGAAGATCGGCCGGCCTCTGACCGGCGGCGAGCTCGTGTCGCGCGGCCTGGCCGGCGGCGTCATCGGCACGGGTTTCGGTGCCCTGGTGATCGCCCTCATGGACGCCCTCAAGGCCTTCAAGGACAAGCCGGACGCGGGCTTCGACTTCGTGACGCCGATCACCCAGATCCTGCGTCCGGAAGGCACCGCGGGCTGGATGACGCTGGTGGGGCTTGTGGTGTTCGGCGTGACCTGCGGCCTGCTGACCGCCGCCATCGTGGCGGCCCGGCACGGGGCCGGGCAGGGGATCGCGGAGGATCTGGCGCCGGAGGTGTGAGGCGGGGTGGAGACCTCCCCCACGCCCGCCAGGGGATCACGTCAAAACAGTGGCATCCCGAACGTCGTAACCAGGAACTTCGCCATCTGAGCCCGGGTGACGGGAGAGGTCGGGCAGTAAGCCCCGCCACCACAGCCCGAAGTCAGACCGCGGAGGGCGAGCTCCTGGACCCACGGACAGTAAGAGCTCTCCTCCGGCACGTCGATGAACGGCGTCTCCGTGCAAGGGGGTGGCGTGTAGCTCGTCCCCTCCAGGGAGGTCAGCAGGAAGAAGGCCGTTTGCTGGCGCGTCACTGGCGAGGTCGGGCAGAAGTTCCCATTGCCACAGCCCTTGGTGATGCCCCGCAGCGCCAGTTCCTGGATCCAGGGGCAATAGGTGCTGCCGACCGGCACGTCGTTGAACGGCGGCGTCGTGCAGGGTGGCGGCGTGTAGGTCTTCCCCTCCTTGGCCCGCAGCAGGAAGAAGGCCATCTGCTGGCGCGTCACCTCGGTTTCGGGGCAGTACACCCGCGGAGACATGCCGCACCCCTGGGTGATGCCGTTCCTGTAGAGCGCCTCGACCCACTTCTTGGCCCAGTGCCCTCGCGGCACGTCCGCGAACACCGTACCCAGGAAGTCGAGGGCGGCGGACATCACGTCGCGCCGCGCCTCGGCCGTGGGCAGAGCCTCGAACGGGAAACCGAGGAAGATCGTCCGGTAGCTCGGCCCGACCTTGCTGACTCCGGCGTTCCCGAAGCCGGGGCCGATCGTGCCCATCCAATCGAAAGCCACCGTGGCTCCCGGAGCTGGATTGAGATCGTCGTTGTCGTAGGTGCTGTAATACTCGAAGTAATAAGGGCCGAGGCCGCTGAAATCCGGGCCCTTGCCCATCACCTGGTAGTAGCTGCGGTCCAGATAGTAAGAGCCCACACCCAGATAGTTTTGTATGAAGGAAGTGAAGCCCCAGTCTTCGATGTACTCCGAAGCGCTCACGAACAGGCTGCCACCGCCGTTGAGGTAGGTGGTCAGCAGGTTTTCCTCGGCTGGAGAGAGGCCGTAGTAGGTACCCGGGAACCAGACGACTCTCGGATACGCTGCCAGCGTGGCGGCATCGGGGAACCCGGCCGTCGTGACGGTCCACAGGTCATAGATCCTGCCGGAGGCCTGGACCGCCTGGGTGAAGGCTGAGATATCGGAGTCCCCGTAGCTTGCGTCCACCACGAGCACTCCGGGCAGGCCCTGCTCGTAGTTGACGGTCACAGTCAAGGCGCTCGCCGGCATGGTCAACGAGTTGGTCAGCGCCTTGCTGGAGTCCGCGATCGTGTTGACCCAGCTCCCCACCCGCCAATAGTTGGCCGGAGCCGCCGTGAGATCGATCTGCTCGGTATAGTGATACTGGCCGGCCGGGCACCCCGGTGAGCTCGTGGGCGAGGCCACCGGATCGGCGCCGGAGCCGGTGTGATTCCGGGTGAGGGCAAAGCACTGGGCCTGGTACGCCGCCGAGACCGTGTGCGGCGCCGCCGGCATGGTCAGCGAGTTGGTCAGCGCGGCCGATCCGTCATTGTTCGTGCCGGTCCAACCCGTGAAGGCCGATCCGGGGCCAGGGCCCGCCGCCAACTGAACCAGGGTACCGGCGTGGAACTGTCCAGGCGCACAACCCGACGAGCTCGTGGGAGACGGCATGGGGTTGCTGCCGGAGCCGTCGCCGGTACGGGTACGGGTCAGGAGATAGCACGGCTGCTTGTCGATGACGAGGAAGACGCCGTCCGGATAGGGGTTCTCGTCCCCGTCGTTGGACCCCACCAGCAGCCGGCGGTTGGAGACCCCGTCGGGCGCTCCGTTGAAGTCGACCGACACGGTCACCGTCTTCGCTCCTCCCGCAGGAATGTCGAACGGCGCCTCGGGGGACCAGCGGGTCCAGGAGGCCGGCGTATCGAGCTGCAGGGACAGAACCGCGAGGACGGCCGTACCGTCGTTGTGGATCGTGAACGAATGGGAAGTGCGGGGACCGTTGAGCACGGCCCGTCCGAGATGGATGCGACGCATGCCCTGAACGCCGTTGCCACTCACAGGAGTGGCGGTCTCGCGCAGCAGCGCCAGCAGATCCGTCACGGCCGCCGTGGGGTTCGCCTGCCGGAGGACGGCCCAGGCGCCAGACACGTGGGGAGCCGCCATCGAGGTACCGTTGAAGTTGGCGAGCCCACCGCCCGGCACCGAGGATTCGACCGAGACGCCCGGAGCCAACAGATCGAGAAAGGACGCAACGTTGGAGAAGTAAGCCACATTGTCCGCGTCGTCCGTGGCTCCCACGCTGATGGCGGATGAGATACAGGCTGGAGCGGAGAGGTAGCCGAAGTACCCGTTGTTGCCCGAGGAAACCACGGTAGCCACGTCGATCGAGCGCAGGTTGTCGATGGCCGCCTTGCGGGCGGCGTTGTCCGCGTCACAAGCGGAGCGGCTGGAGTAATACCCTCCCCCCAGACTCATGTTGACTGCGGCAATGTTGAAATCGTCCGCCAGGTCGTAGACTCGCTCGAGACCCTTGATCTGGTCGCTCACCCAGGCTCCGATGCAGTACCCGCCGCAGCTCAGAGAGAAGACCTGGACCGCAATCATGTCAGCGCCGCGGGCCACTCCGAACCCGGGCCCCGTGCCGTTGTTCCCCGCCGCGATACCGGCGACGTGGGTGCCGTGGACACAGTCACCGTAGTAATCGGTGCAGGGGGCGCCCGAGCCGGGGGCGGTGGACTCCTGAACCCCACCCGGGCAGACGCTCGTCGAGGAGTTGGGGACGATGGAGGAGTAGCAGGCCTCCGAGACCACCTTGTTCCCGGATCCCGAGGAGAAGAACGGATGGGTCTTGTCGACGCCCGTGTCGAGCACCGCGACCACTTGCCCGTCGCCCGTCCACCCACTCGCCCACGCCACACCGGCGCCGATGACCGCCGTGCTGCTCACGAGCGTGGCCTTGTCGAAGACATCCTCTTCGATCCCGTTGACCTCCGCCATGGAAGCCAGCAGGTCGAGGGCCTTGGCGTCGACCTCCAGCGCCAGGAAGGGGATGTACTCGAACCGGGCCGCCAGCTTCGCCCGCTCCGTCCCCAGCCGGTTGAGGACGGCATCCTGGACCCGGTCGATGGCCAGACGCTGGTCCCGCACCGCTTGAGGACTGGATTGCCTCCCCTCTGGCGTGAAGGGCGCCGCCAGCCGCACCAGCACCCGCACCACGCGCTGCTCGCGGGCTTTCTCCCGCAAGGCTCCCACGACCTCGGGTCGGATGCCGGGGGCCGGCAGGCTCTCCGAGACCTCGGCTGGGCGCGCAGCCGAAGCCGCAACCGAGGACGGTCCGGCAGCGCCGAAATAGAGAGTTGTGGGCTCGATCCGGATCTCCGCGGCGGCATGGGCAGTGCCCGTCATAGCCAATAGGGCGGCAATCCCGAAAACCCAGGAAGTCAGCTTGGGCATGAGGTAGAGACGATCTGGACGACCTCCCATAGGGAATCTCCTTGCTGAAGGGGTTTCTGTCATTTTACCTTTCTCTCTCGCATTGGGGATGACCGCGAAAGAGAAACCGTTTCATACTGATCTCGTAATATTCATGGGACTGGTCAAATCGGCCGGTCCGTTCAGGCCGTGCACGCGGCCGGGAGGAAAACGACAATGCCGCTCTACCGCTCTCGCAGGCACAAGGTCATCGCCGGGGTTTGCGGCGGCATCGCCGAATGGCTGGGCTGGGAGCCGACGGTGGTGCGAATTGCCTATGTGATCATTTCGGCCGCTTCCGTGGCCTTTCCCGGGCTCATCGCCTATATCGTCCTCTGGGTCGTGATGCCCAAGGAGCCCGTGGTCTAGAGGCCCTCACCCTCGAGCGCCTGCCGGAGCTGAAGCGCCCGGACGATTCCCGGGTCTTCGCGAAGGCGGCGCTCGATTTCTTCCAGGGCCGCGGCGCGCAAGAGCGGGTCGGCTTCCGCCCGGGCCACGGTGGCCCGCCAGTCCTCGGGGTGGACGAAGCGGTACTCCTCCCTCTCCAGCAGAGCCTCCCTTTCACGCGTGCGGCGCAGGAAGATCATGGCCACGTCATCCCAGTAGACCAGGGCGAAACGCTCGCGGGGAAAGAACAGCGCGTTCGTGGTGTGGTGCTCGATCTGTGGAGGTCCACCCGGTACGGCCGGCGGCGTGAGCACGGGCCGGGGCCGGTCGTCATAACGGACCAGCGCGCCGTCGATCCCATAGCGGGCCAGCAGTGCCGTCCAGCCCTCCTCGCTGGCGCGGGCCGCGGCCAGCTCGTGGAACAGCCCCGGGTTCACCTCGTTGCGGGCGTCGATGAAGACCTGGCGCGGCGGATACAGGCGCCAGAGCAGATAGCCGCCGAACGCCACGTCGTTGTAGAGGTTCCCCACCGGTTGTCCCTCTCTTTGGCGCTTCGCCAGATCGTCCACCGCCTTTTCCGGGAAACGGCCGGGCTCGATGCCGAAGCCGGGCCGGAACGCGCCCTGGCGGGGACGCAGCGGTCCCCGCGACGGCGGCAATACGCACCAGAACGCGGCCAGCAGGCAGGCCAGGGGCACGAGGAGCCTCCCCCGAGGCCGGCTTTCCGCCTTGGGATTGCGGACGCGGGCCAGGTCCGCCAAGGCTTCGCCCGCGAAGAACGCCGCGCCCACGAAGAACAGCCCCTGGTGCCGCAACCCCGTCGAGGCGAGGATCGCCAGGAGGGCCGCCACCAGCCCCGTGGCGGGATCGAGCCGACGTGTCCGGACCGCCGCGAGGACGGCGAGCCCGAGGAGCGCCGCCACCCCGCAGAAGAAGAAGAGGAAAGGCGCGGGCTCCTGCCACACCGGCAGCCACTCCGGGTTCGTCCCCGGCAGGCCGCGCAGGGCCTCGGCAATGCCGAAGGGGACCGTGAAGACTCTCGCTCCATAGGGATTCGCCAGCAGTGCCAGGAACGTGAGCACCGGCAGCCCCAGGACCCATCCCAGTGGCACGGGACGTCTCCCGCCGGGCAGCCGCGTCCCCACCAGGTACGCCGCCGTCACGGCCGGCGCCAGCAGGGCTCCGGGATGGAAATTCACCCACAGCACCACGAGCGCCGGCAGGATCAGGGCCGGAGCCCGGCTCCCCGTCCGCCGGAACGACTGGAGCAGGGCGATCGAAACCGGCAGCAGGAACAGGCTCGCCAGCTCCGGCCGCAGGAAGAACCGTCCCCGCGCCCCGATCACCGCCACCAGCACGACCAGGGCCGCCCCGGAGGCTGGCGCACCCGCCCGGCGCAGGGA
The DNA here is from genome assembly GCA_963832495.1 of uncultured Acidobacteriota bacterium. GTDB lineage: Bacteria > Acidobacteriota > Thermoanaerobaculia > Multivoradales > UBA5704 > DATARR01. Next base: position 85,138 of record CAWHUF010000012.1, read on the forward strand.
CGTGAACAGCAGCGCGGCCAGGGCCCCCACCAGGGCCGCCAGCCCCACCACCAGGGACGGCAGCCCCCAGAGCCGCTCCAGCCCGGCGATGACCACCTGGAAGAGCCACTCGTGGTCCACCCAGGGCACGCCGTGCGAGGTGAACCGGAACGGATCGGTCCGCGGCAGCGCCCCATGCTCCAGGATCCACCGCCCGCTCGCCAGATGCCAGAAAAGGTCGTACGCCTTCAGCCGCACCGTGCCCGCCACCGCCGCGAAGAGCAGCAGGCAGACGGCGGACAGGAGGGCGCGGTCCTCCTTGGAGGATGGGGTTCCCATGATGGCCGCGGAGAGTGTACTTGATGTACCAACCGGCCCGGCCCGGGCAGGAAACGCCCGGGCCGGAGCTCGCGGAGGACTTGGCCCCGGAGGGTGCGGGGGCCGGTCAGAACAGGGGCAGACCGAAGGTCGTGATCAGGAACTTCGCCATCTGGGCACGGGTGACCGGGGACAACGGACAGTAGTTCCCACCGCCACAGCCCGAGGTGAGACCGCGCGCCGCCAGCTCCCGAATCCAGGGACAGTAGGAGCTGGAGACCGGCACGTCGCTGAACGGCGGCGTCGTGCAAGGGGGCGGCGTGTAACTCGATCCCTGGACGGTGGTCAGCAGGAAGAAGGCCGCCTGCTGGCGCGTCACCGGCGAATCCGGGCAGAAGCTCCCGTTGCCGCAGCCGTTGGTAATGCCCCGCAGCTTCAGTTCCTGGACCCAGGGACAATAGGTGCTTGTGACCGGCACGTCGTTGAACGGCGGCGTCGTGCAGGGGGGTGGCGCATAGCTGTTCCCCTCCTTCGCCCGCAGCAGGAAATAGGCCATCTGGTTGCGGGTCACGTCCGTTTCGGGGCAGTACACCCTGGGATTCACACCACAGCCCTGGGTGACGCCGTTGCGGTAGAGCGCCTCGACCCACGGCCGGGCCCAGTGCTTCGGGGGAACGTCCGCGAAAATCGTGGCGCAGAAGTCCAGGGCGGCGGCCATCACCTGGCGGCGGGTCTCCGGAGTCGGGATCGCTTCAAAGGGGAAGCCGAGGAAAACGGTCCGGTAGCTCGGCCCGATCTTGCTGACCGCGGCATCGCCTCCGTCACCCAGGAAAGCCAGCTCGGCCCCGGCTGCCGGCGAGATCCGGTCGCTGAAGTTCGAGCCCGGATAGGACAGGACATAGGGTCCCAGGCCGGTAAACGCCGAACCCTGCCCCGACACCGTGTCATGCCCCACATCGTCGGCGAAGTTGCCGCCGTTCAGGCCGAGGAATCCGGTCATGAACGGCGTGGCCCCTCCCCGGTCGAAGAGATAATCCTGACTGCTCAGGATCATGCACCGCCCGCTGCCTCCGCCGAGGAAAGCACCGAGTGCCGCTTCCCCCGCTGAGCCCGGCCCTGCCGCACCGCCGAACTCGTCACCGGTGAACCAGATGACCGTCTTATAACTCTGAAGCGCTGAGGCTCCGGGCTCGCTATCGCTGTTTCCTGTGTACCAGACGTCGTACCCCTTCCCCAGCGCGGCAAGGGCGTCGCGGTAGAACGACTCGACGTTGGGGTTGTCATCGTCGTCATCGACCAGAAGGATGGTTGACGACGTGGTCGGCGTCTGGACGTAGCTCACGGCGACCGTATGATTCCCCGACGGCATCGTCACCGTATTGCTCGTCGAGGTGCTGCCATTGTTGTTCGTCCCGCTCCAGTTCTCCACGATCCAACCCGACGACGGGCTTGCCGTCACCTGGATGGACGCTCCGGCCGTGTACCGGCCCGAGGAACAACCCGAGGAGCTCGACGGCGTGGCCGACGGGTCGCTCCCTGAGCCCGTGTGCGTCCGAGACAGCGTGTAGCACGTCGGCGCGGCCTGCACGTAATTGACGCTCACCGTGTGGTTGCCCGCCGGCATCGTCACGCTGTTCGAGGTCGAGGTGCTGCCGTTGTTGTTCGTCCCACTCCAACTCCCCACGTTCCAACCCGAGGACGGGCTCGCCGCCATCTGAATGGAAGCCCCGGCCGTGTACTGGCCCGCGGAACAACCCGAGGAGCTCGACGGCGTGGCCGACGGATCGCTCCCCGAGCCCGTGTGCGTCCGAGACAGCGTGTAGCAGGTCGGAGAGGCCTGCACGTAATTGACGCTCACCGTGTGGTTGCCCGCCGGCATCGTCACGCTGTTCGAGGTCGAGGTGCTGCCGTTGTTCGTTGTGCCGCCCCAACTCCCCACGCTCCAACCCGAGGACGGACTCGCCGTCACCTGAATGGAAGCCCCGGCCGTGTACCGGCCCGAGGAGCAACCAGAGGAGCTCGACGGCGTGGCCGACGGATCGCTCCCCGAGCCCGTGTGCGTCCGCGACAGCGTGTAGCAAGTCGGCGCGGCCTGCACGTAGTTGACGCTCACCGTGTGGCTGCCCGCGGGCATCGTCACGCTGTTCGAGGTCGAGGTGCTGCCATTGCTGTTCGTACCACTCCAGCTGCCCACGCTCCAACCCGAGGACGGGCTCGCCGTCACCTGAATAGACGCTCCGGCCGTGTACTGGCCCGAGGGGCAGCCGGAGGAGCTCGACGGCGTGGCCGACGGGTCGCTCCCCGAGCCCGTGTGCGTCCGCGACAGCGTGTAGCAAGTCGGCGCGGCCTGCACGTAATTGACGCTCACCGTGTGATTGCCCGCGGGCATCGTCACGCTGTTCGAAGTCGAGGTGCTGCCATTGCTGTTCGTACCACTCCAGCTGCCGATGTTCCAGCCCGAGGACGGGCTCGCCGTTAGCTGAATCTGGGCGCCACCCACGTACCGGCCGGAGGGACAGCCCGGGGAGCTCGAGGGGGCGGCCGAAGGATCACTGCCGGAACCCGTGTGCGCGCGGCTCAAGGTATAGCAGAATGCAAAGTTGGCGGTGACCGACCGATTGGCAGACATCGTGATATTCGTAGAATTGGCCGATCCGCTAGCCGCCCCCGACCAGAAGGAGAATGCATATCCCGTCGCCGGGTTTCCCGTCAGATTCACTGTAGTGCCCGGCGCATACTCCCCGCCAACACAGTTGGAGCTAGGACTTGTGCTGACCGATCCAGTCCCTCCCGGTGAGACGGAAGTCGTCAAACTGTGGCCCGGAGAGTTATGAGCCACCTGAAAGTGATCGATGATCGAGCCCACCTGGCACGAGAACCCGTTTGAGCTTGCATACCAGTCATCACGAAATTCGTTGATATGGTTGGGGTCTTGTCCATTGACAATCTTCCAGATGCCATTCGAGGCCGAGCCGTTGATACTATTAGCCAGGGTGTCCCAAGATTCGGAGCTACCGGAGTCGAAGATGTCCCAGAGCGAAGCGTTGATGCTGCCTTCGTCCTCGGGATGATGTACGCTGGAGGGCGGCGATTCCATCGAGTAGGTGATATTCTGGTTGACCGAATCTATGTAAGTGGGAGAGTTCTGGATAGCCCCTCCCAAGAAAGTAGCCCACCCCTCTACCCAGGCGCATCCCAGGCTGGTGTGCATTCCCCATATATGAGGATTGCAGCTCGGCGCCGAAGGGAAGGTGGAGTAGGTCTTGAACATGACAAAGTGACCGTACTCATGGAGGAGCACGTCTTCATCCCATCCGTCGCCTCCATTGAGCTCGATGTAGGAGCCGTAGAACGCCGCACCCGCCGTCGACGTCGGGCTCCACCTCACTTCAATGTTGAAGTTGTTGTCCCAACCTACAGTATTTTTAAGATAACTCCAAGCATCATTTGCCACCTTGTCGTAGAGGTACCACGCAGCGCGATTCGTACTGTGTGTCAAGCTATAACTGCCGATGCTGAACGAGCCATCCTGAACGTCGTTGGTCACCGCCGTATCCCCGGAGTACAGATTACCGCCACTTCGAACGCTGACTGAATAGTCATCCGTTGAGAGCACCCGCGCGAAGACATCAACGCCATTCGAGACATCGCTGTTCGTAAAAGTGGCCTGATAAAAACCGGAAGCGTTGGTATGCGTCGTGGCCAACAAGTCGTCCCCCACCAGATCATCATCCCAGATCTCGACCTTGGCATACGGGAGGATGCGATCCACTCCGTTGCGGTCACGGTAGTACCAGTAGCCGCTCACGGTGAGACTTCCTCCGACCGACTCTTCGTATACCCTCAGTTCTACGTCGTCAACAAAGGAATTGCCGTTCCCGGAGTTCTCTTCGGAAACGAAAGCGATCCAGACTTCGGAAGCACCGGTCACGTTTCCAAGCGTCGGCACATTGGCCAGATCAAAGTTGACGAAGCGCCAACCCTGCGAATCGCCTCCGGCGCGTGTGCCATAAAATTGCGAGCCGTCAACCGAAACGAACCAGCCGAGCCCGCGTTGATCTGGCCCTGAGCGGTTCCAATAATGGAACAGGAGCTCCGCCTGCCTGGCATTACTCAGGTCGAAAGGACCAAAGACCATCCAACTGGCGCGTCCTCCCGCTGAGGCACTCCGGTTTCCGGTGTGAGACTTCTCTACTCCGGCCTTCCACCCGTTCCGGAGCAGGGAATTGTCACCAAGCGCCTTCCAGGTGCCATCGTTGCTTTCGAATCCTTCGCTGAGCAATGTAACCCAACTCGACTCGGCAACGGGCTTGCGCTCCGCACTGGGGACAAGGGTCTTGGCCAGGGGAGACTCAGGCCGAAGGATCACAGCTTCGCGAGTCTCACTATCCGGCTGGGGATCACTCGGCCGGGCTCCCGGCGCGATCACCGTACCCACCTTGACCTGCTGGGAGGCACCCGGAGGCTGCTTGCGATCGGGTATACGCTCGCTGGTTGAATGGGAAGTGGCGGCGAGCTCCGCCGCCGAGAAGCGGCTGACGGCAGGCTGGAATCCCTTTCCCGAGCGCAGATAGAAGGTGAGATTCCTTCCCCAGGTAGAACCCGGGGCCGGTTCAGCCACAACAGAGATCTCGATCGGCCACTCGCCTGGCGTATCGAGCCGAACTTCTGCAGACAGTTCGAGGCTTTCTCCCGCCAACAGGTCCGCAGTGATGCTGCTCTGACCACTGACGAGAGAGATTCCCGGGGGCAGTTTGAATCGAAGGGTCGTCCTCGGGGAGGAGGCAAGAGCTGTCGCCGACACCCAAAGTGGCAGAACTGTACCAAGCGTCGGTTCCCCGGAAAGGGTAGCGGCAATGCTCAGCGGCGACTCAGGCGCCCCCGAAGCCGGAACCCGAAGATCAGCGGACAAGGAACGATTTACTTCGACGAGACGCCCTTGGGGTGTCCGGCCACGAGCCCGGACCGTCAGTTTGCCGACATCAGTCCCTTGTAATTCCATGGCAATCTCGCGCTGGACCCGCTGGCCTGCCGCGAGGTTGCCCCGCCAGATGGACTTCCTCGAAAGCGTCCCTACGCCCTCGGCGGAGATGATATCCACCCTGACATTGCGCAAGGGGTTCGTGCCCACTACTTGGACCGTTACGGGGAGGGCTTGGCCTGGTCTGAAAACGCCCGACGCACGCAACGTCAGATCTAGCGGCCCCTTCTCTCCTGCGTAAACCTCGGGGGGAGAAAGAATGGCTGCAAGAAGGACAGCCAAACCTACGCTAGCCACCAAAACAAGCCATGAGAGGGAAAACCTTCTCTGGTACGGACGATTCCCAAGTCGCATCTTTGCGCCTCCTCTCGTCCACGCTCCTAGAGCCCCTTTGGGATCGAAGTGCGGATCGCTGATCTCTTGTAGACCCCGAGATTAGCATGTCTGTTTAATTTTCATTAATCGCTATAAGCGACAGATGAGACCGGTCCAATCGACCGTGTCTTCATTTCATCTGTCTCTCAATGGAGAGTGGCCAGCGGGCAGGAACCATTTCATCGGGCGGCTTGGCCAGATCTCTTCCCCTTGCCTCCCTCTCCCATGCTATCGTCTCCCCTGTGCCGCACCGCGGCGCAGGAGGCATCCCATGACCACCGCGACCCATCATTCCCCAAAGACGCCCCAGATCCTCACCCCTTCGGCCCCCTCCAGCTCCCGCGCGGAGATGGACGCCGCGGTCGCCGTGCTCCAGGAGAACAAGGGCGCCTGGACAGCCGTCTCTCCCAAGGAGCGGATCGCTCTCCTCGGCGATCTCTCGAAGCGCTTCCTGGCCGTGGCCGAGCGCTGGGCGGCTCTCGGCATCGAGCATGAGGGGCTCGACCCCGAGCATCCCGGGTCCGGCGAGGAAGCCCTGGTGGGGCCGTACTTCATCCTGCGCAACCTGCGGCTGCTGCGCGAGTCGCTGCTCGACATCGACACCCACGGCCGCCCGCGCATCCCCGGCGGCGTGCGCACCCGGCCCGACGGACAGCTGGTGGCCCGGGTCTTCCCCATCGACCTCTACGACCGCGTCTTCTACTCCGGCCTCACCGCCGATGTCTGGATGGAGCCGGGCGTCACCGCCGAGAGCCTCCCCGAGACGCAGGCCGTGACCTATCACGCGCCCGTGCGCCAGGGCCGGGTCGCCCTCGTCCTCGGCGCCGGCAACGTCTCCTCCATCGGCCCCATGGACGCCTTCTACAAGCTGTTCGTGGAAGACCAGGTGGTGATCTTCAAGACCCATCCCGTCAACGTCTACCTGGGTCCGCTCATGGAAGAGGCGTTCCAGCCCTTGATCCAGCGCGGCTTCTTCCGGCTGGTCTACGGCGGCGCCGAAGAAGGGGCCTACCTCTGCCGCCACTCCGGCGTGGACGAGATCCACATCACCGGCTCCGACCGCACCTACGACGCCATCGTCTTCGGCACCGGCGAAGAGGGCAGGCGGCGCAAGGAGGCCAACGAGCCCCTGATCTCGAAGCGCTTCACGGCCGAGCTCGGCAACGTTAGCCCCGTCATCGTGGTGCCCGGCCCCTGGGACGCCGCCGACATCGCCTACCACGCCGACAACCTGGGCTCCATGGTCACCAACAACGCCGGCTTCAACTGCAACGCCGGCCGGATGATTGTCCAGCACGCCTCCTGGGACCGTCGGCAGTCCCTGCTCGCCGCCGTGCGCGACCACCTGGGGCAGGTGCCCGTCCGGCGCGCCTACTACCCCGGCGCCGCCGACCGCTTCGACACCTTCCAGGCCGCCCACAAGGACACCGCCGAGACCTTCGGCAACCGCTCTGGCGACCGCCTCCCCTGGATGCTCATCCCCGGCCTCGATCCCACGAAACGGGACGACATCGCCTTCACCACCGAGGCTTTCTGCGGCGTCTTCGGCGAAGTGGGCCTCGACGCGGGCACCGTCCCCGAGTTCATCGACAAGGCCGTGGCCTTCTGCAACGGCACCCTCTGGGGCACCCTCAACGTCACGCTGATCGTCCACCCCCGGTCCCTGGACGATCCGGACACCGCCCGCGCCGTCGAGCGGGCCATCGCCAACCTCCACTACGGCACCGTGTCCATGAACCACTGGGCGGCCGTGGGCTACGGTCTGGTGGTCACCCCCTGGGGCGCCTTCCCGGGCCACACGCCGGAGGACATCCGGTCCGGCACGGGCGTGGTGCACAACACGCTGATGTTCTCGCGGCCCCAGAAGACCGTCGTGCGTGCCCCCTTCCGCGTCTGGCCCAAGCCCGTCTGGTTCGCCACCCACAAGACGGCCCACAAGCTGACGCCGAAGCTCTCCGACTTCGAGGCCGCGCCGTCGATGAGCAAGCTGGCGAGGATCCTGCCGCTGGCGATGCGGGGGTAGGGGGCGGCAGGAAAGCCAAAAGGACACCAGGGACACCAAGGACGACAAGGACAAGAAAAAGGCCGATAGGGACAGCTTTCCTGTCCTTGATGTCCTTGTGGTCCTTGGTGTCCCTGGTGTCCTTTGCTGCGGGTTTTCTGGCGCTAGCGCCGTATGAACGCCACATACCCGTCCCGCAGGTCCCGCGCCGCCCCGGGCCGGGACAACTTCGAAGCGCTCGCGGTCGGCCATGATCCACGCATGCTCGGGACAGGTCACGGGCGCCATCACCACCACCGCGTCCACGCCCAGGACATCGAGCCGTGCCAGCCACGCGGCACGGTCCGCGAAGGCCTCGGCCTTCTCTTCCCGGTAATCAATCACCGAGCCGTCCCGCGTCACCGGCACATAGATCAGCCGGTTCTGCAGCGACGATCCCATGAGGGGATAGCGCATCCAGTTGTGCCCGTTCCGGACGAAGCCCGCCGTCGTGGCCACCGTGCGAGACCGCCCGTCGTCGAGCCGGCGCCACAGCGCATGCGCCGCGCCCAGCCCCGGGAGCCCGTGCACGTCGTAGGTCTCGAGACGCAGCGCGGCCTCCCAGGTCTCGTGCCGCGCCCGCGCACGGAGCTCCTGCAGGCCCGCCCCGAGCACGATCACCCCCACGGCCGCCGCCAGCCAGTGAAGGCCGGGGATCTTCCGGATCAGGACCGCCAAGCCCGCCGCCAGCGCCACGGCCACCGCGCCGGCCAGCGCCTGCCACCACCCGATCGGACCGAATCCCCACGGCAGCGCCATCGCCAGCGACCCGGCGATGCTCAGGGCCAGGAGCGCGCGCCCGGCCCGGCCGGGCACCACGGACGCGAGCAGCACCACGGCCACCAGCGCGGGTCCCAGATGCCGGCCGCTCGCCCACCACCACAGATGTCGCAGAGCCGCGGCTCCCGGTGCCATCAGGAGGGCCACATTGATCGCCACGGTGCCGAGCAGGAAGAGCAGGCCCGCCCAGGCCCGCCGCCGCGCCAGCACCAGGGCTCCCGCGGTAGCCCCCACGAGCAGCAGCAGGCCTCCGGGGCCGAAATTCAGATGGTTCGCGGAGACCCCGGTGCCCAGGAACATCCCGGAAAAGAGCGTCCCGGCGGACGGGGGTACGCCGCTCGCGAAGCGCTCGGGGCCGAGCACCCATTCGAGCTGTGGATTGCCCGCGAGCCGGCGGCCGAAGATCTCCAGAGACACCGGATAGAGCGGATTGCCCGTCTCCATCCAGGCGCGCACCGAGTGGCAGGCCCCCACCAGTCCGGGCAGAAGCCCCAGAGCCAGGGCGCCGGGCCGCCGGAAGAGCAGGGCCCTCCCCAGAAAAGCCACCGCGAGCCCGGCCAGAGGCAGCATGGAATGCTTCGCTCCCACCCCCACGCCGAACGCCGCCATGGCCAGCGCCACGTCGGCCGCGCACGGAGCCCGCAGAGCGCGCAACAGGAACACGCAGCCGAGGGCGAACATACCGGCCACCAGGACGTCCACGTACGCGCCGGTCAGGAACATGGAGACGACCGGCGACGCCAGGAAGGCGAACGCGGCCAGCGCGGCCGTGCGGAGGGGCGCTCCGAGCTCGCGGGCCGCGGCGTACACGCCCAGGCCTCCCAGGAGCGCCACCGCGACACCCGCCGGCGCCAGCAGGACGTCGCTCCGCGGCCCGAGCATGGCCCAGGCCCACAGCACCTCCCCCGCCGGAGGGAAATATTCGTAATAACCCCACGCATCCGGCGCGGCCTCGCGCCCAAGGCCGCCCGTCTGCACATACCGGCCCGCGTGCACGAGGTGATAGGTGAGCGAGTCCCAGGCCATGGGTGGCGCCACCAGCCCGCGCAGGAGATACAGGGTGAAGAGCACGCCCACCGCCGCCAGCAGCCAGCGCTCCGGACCGAGGGAAACGAAAGCCTCGCGCACCGCGGCGATATCCGCCTTCAGCCGGGCGCGGACACCGTTCCAATCCCCCATCCGCCAGGCCGCGATCCCCGCCAGCGCCCACAGGACCGCCACGACCGGAGCCCGGAACAGGCCGAACGGCGCGAGCGCCCAGAACATCGCCACGAGCATCCAGACCGCGGCAAGGCCCGCCGCCGCGAGCCGGACCGACGCGCGCGCCGCCGGCCCGACCGCCCGGCAGGCGACCCGATAGCTCACGAACCCGCACACCGCGGCGCCCGCGAGCGCCAGGCCGAAGCCAAAGATGAAGCGCAATAAGCCTCCAGAATGTGATCTGGAGGGATTCTAACCCGCGGCTTCGCTCAGCAGCTCTTCGAGGTCCAGCCGCTGGGTGTACATGGCCGGCAGCCCCTCCGGCCCCCGCGGCCACTGCTCGCGCGGCCGGTCCCAGTAGAGCTCGATGCCATTCTGGTCCGGATCGGCCAGATAGACCGCCTCGCTCACCCCGTGGTCCGCGGCGCCCTGAAGCTCCACGCCCGCCTCCACGACCCGCCGGAGGGCGACCGCCAGATCCCGGCGCGTGGGATAGCGGATGGCCACGTGATACAGCCCCGAGGCCCCCAGCGGCGGCGGCGCGCCCCCTTTGCTCTCCCAGGTGTTGAGACCAATGTGGTGGTGATAGCCGCCGGCCGAAACGAAAGCCGCCTGCGGCCCATAGCGCGACGTCAGCTCGAAGCCCAGCACATCCGTGTAGAACTGGAGCGCCCGTTCGAGATCCGTGACTTTGAGGTGGACATGGCCGATGTCGGCGCCGGCCGGAATAGTGTAAGGCGGAAGGGTGCTCATAGGGTTATTCTATGTAACCGCCTCACAAACTTTTCCATTTCCACAAGCGCCACCTCCGCCTGCTCCCGGTGCGGCGAATGCCCGCAGTCCCGGATCAGCACCGACTCCACCGGCCCCCCGGCCTGCCGCTCGATCGCCTCGGCCTGGCGCCAGGTGCCGTACTCGTCCCGGTCTCCCTGCAGGATGAGGATGGGCACCTGGATCCCCGGCAGGAATTCCTCCAGGTTCCAGGCGCGGAACCCGGGATCGAGCCAGACTCCGTTCCAGCCCCAGAACGCCACGTCCACGTTCGCGCCGTGGTGACGCGCCAGGCGGTCCCGCAGGTCCGTGGTCCGGTAGACCTCCGCGATCTTCGCGATGCTCTCCAACCCTGAAGGCTCCGTGAACACGTGCGGCGCCTCCAGGATCAGCCCCCGCAGCCCGGCGGGCTGGTCGCGGCCCGCCTGGCTCGAATAAATCAGGGCGATCGACGCTCCGTCGCTGTGCCCTACCAGGATGCTCTCGCGGATTCCGGCCGCTTCGAGGACCTTGGGGAGGACCGCCGCCTCGTCGTGCATGAAGCGGACGGGCCGCGGCAGGGGGACGGGATCGGACTTCCCATAGCCGGCCCGGGAGTAGACCAGGGCTCCGCAGCCCGTCCGCTCCGCCAGTTTCTCCGGGAAATCCCGCCACAGGGAGGTGGACCCGAGCCCCTCGTGGAGGAACACCAGCGTGGGCGCGCTCTCCGGTGCCGGCCCCGGTGGCCTCAGAAGGCGGTACTCCAGGCGGACCCCGTCTACGTCAAGGAAACCGGCCTCGGCCATCCCGGCGAGAGTATCAGGGATGTTGGAACGGGGACCGTCTTGCCGCGGCGGCCTCACCCCCCACTCCTCTCCTCGAGGAAAGGGAGCCGGAGGGTGAGGTCGCACGGGCATGCCGGCTGAATCGGCGCTTCGCCTCCCCTACGCCTTCTGCGCCATCATCTCCGCCATGCGCCGGTTCATCTCTTCAGGCGGGACGTCCTCCTTGTGCGTTCCCAGGCTCCAGACGTGCCCGAACGGGTCCGCCAGAGTCCCCATCCGGTCGCCGTAGAACTGGTCCTCGACCGGGCGGATCTCTTTCGCTCCGGCGGCGATCGCCTGCTTGAACTGGGCGTCCACATCCTCCACGTAAAGCACCAGGCTCACGGGCGTGGCGCCAATGGACTTCGCGCTGCGGTGGCCCATGTCCGGAGACTCGTCGGCCAGCATCACGTGCGAATCGCCGATGCGGATCTCGGCGTGCCCGACCTTGCCGTCCGGGCCGCCCATCCGCATCGTCTCGATGGCGCCGAACGCCTTCTTGTAAAACTCGATGGCACCGGCGCCATCGTGGACGACCAGATACGGAGTCACAGTGTGATAGCCCTCAGGAATGGGTTTAACGGCCATGATGCATACCTCCTTGGGTTGGTGTCGCCGGGTGGGCGACGCTGGGTTGAAGTCAGGCGTATCGCGGGCCCGGCGTGATCTTCGCGATCACGAGACCAGCGACCAGCCAGCCGAGGAACTGATCGAGTCCTTCGGCAAGGATGAAGCTCGTGGGAAAGTCGTACCAATTCCAATAACTGATACTGATGGAAAACCATGCGAAAAGACCGAGGGCGCCCACGATGAGCGCGCGCTGAAGATAATTGCCCGCCAGCCGCGCAAGGATCAGAGCCGCGATCAGCGCGGCGAGAATGTTGGTCAGCAATTCGACCCCGAGGAGCCTGGGGAAGTTGAGCTTCTCCACCGAACGGACGGTAGACCAGGATGCCCGCCGGTCCCGTCCGGTACTTCTCCGCCCACTGCGCCTGTTCCTCTTTCGTGGCCTCCGACGGATTTCCCATGAGGGGGAAGATGTACAGGCCCGCCTCGGGTATGGAGCTTCTGGAGCCCTTGCAAAGTCGCCTCCTCATTGGGAAGCGTACGGACTCCGGCCTCTCCCAGGGGGAGAACCATGTGCGAAATGAAGCTCCATATGAAAGCAGCCAGCCCTCCCAGCAGTGCCGCCAATAAAACGCGCTTCATATTCCCTCCTTTCAGGGAAAAACGCTATTTCCGCTCGGGCATCAGGGGCAGCAGTTGATCGATATCCCCGGCGATGGCGGCCCGTTGCCAGGTCTCGAACACTTCGCGGATGGCTTGCTCGTCGCTCGGCATGCTGGCTTCTCCTAGACGTGTTGGATCCACTGGCGGATGACGTTCACGAAGGCGGACCGTCTCGCATGGATCTCTTCCAGGTTGCGGAACTTTGCCGACGCCCGGTCGTCCCCGAGCCACTCGATCAACCCTTCTGGATCGGCGATCGCGGTGTGGGGGATTAGGCTCTCTCGCTTCTTCGCGCCACGGTGCAGGATGACCAGCAAGCCATCCTTCGCTCGAAGATTCAGGGTCGCGAAGTGCTCCGACGTACAGAAACTCGGGGCATTCCACTTGATGCCTTCGGCGATGCTTGGATCAGTCTCCAAAATGACCTCTCGGATCGCGAGGATCTCCTGCTTGAAGGGATGATCCAGCGACGCGAGGAAAGCCTCGACGTCCTCAGCGCCAGATGGAGACATCACACATCCTTCCCAAGTCCCGGAGGGACGCGGGCTGCTTACCTGGCTTTATGCCTTTGCCCCTACGGGGCGGGGAGAATTGCGGGAAATTGCCTGCGCGGCGTCTACAAGGGGATCGAAACTCTTGCGCAAGCCGCGCCTCCGCCCGGGCATAAATGCCTGGGCTACTCAAAAGAGCCTCCTGAAGGGGACTCCAGCAGTCGGGTTCACCCGGCTGTTTTTGCCTAGCCCGGGCATTTATGCCCGGGCGGGACTGCGACGCGGAAATCCGTCTGCTCTGGGGCACTTCCGCTGAAAAATGGACACCCATCGCTTGACCTCCCTCCCGCCCCCAACGGTGATGATCGAAATGGAGTTGTACCTTCTACTGTCCTTCCGGGAGCGTGTACTCGAAGACGTACGAATGCTTGCCGCCTTCGATCTGGATATCCATCTTGCCCGCGAGACCTGCCAGTTGGCCGGTGCCGGAGTCCGGGACCACGGTGATCGTCAGTTGTGGCTTCCCTCGATCCATGGAGCCGCTGTGCTGGAGCACGAAGGTGCCGGTGCGGCCTTGCAGGGTTCCGGTGACCTGCTCGATGGCAACGTATCCGGCTGAGCCCTGAGTAGCCGTGCTGTGGGCCAGCATCTGGCCCTTGCTGGTGCCTTCCAGGTCGCCGTGGAGCTGCTTGTCGAGCAACATCCTGCCGATGGAGGCTTCGGACTTATCGTCCGGCGCCTGGGGACTGACTTTGACTTCAAAGGTTCCGCTTGCGCGCTTCGTCATGGTCGCTGCCTTCTTTGGGACGGACGGCGGGTCCTGTGGATACGCAAAGGGGAGACAGACGAGGGAAAGGCAGAAACCCGCAACGGCGACAGCTCCAACTCGAAATGGTGTTGTCATGCTTGCTCCGTGATTGCCGATGACCGCCCGCCCCTACACTTCTCCGACGGGAACAAGACTGCAGGTGTTGGGCCGGGAGAAGAACTCCGCAACCTTACGCTTATCTTACGCCTTCCCGATATCCGGGTCAACCCCTTTCAGGGAAGGAAGCCGAGTCCTTGTCCCCGGCTTCTGAACAGGATATCTCAGGTCTGGCTTCCGATGCCAATGCCCTGAAAAGGAATGTCACACGGTGGACACCGCCCCGTTACGACCGTGGTCGCGATGACTGATACCGTGGTCGCGGCCACTGATACCGTGGTCGCGGTGACCGATACCGTGGTCGCGGCGACGGCGACCGCGGTGGCAGGGATGTATACCGTGGTCGCGATGGCTGCGACCACGGTCGCGATGACTGATACCGCGGTACAGACCGGTTCGACCACGGTATCAGCCGCCGCGACCGTGGTATGAGTGGCCGCGACCACCACAGAAGTCGTGGCGACCGCGGTCGCCCTGGCCGATACCGCGGTCGAGGCAGCTCAAGTCCCTTCCGGCGCCTGCCTCTTCTCGGTCACTAGCCCCACGCGCTCGAAGCCGGCGTTGCTGATGAGGGTCAGGACCTCGCTGACCTTCTCGTACTGGAGATGGCGGTCGCCGCGGACGATCACCTCCCGGTCCGGCTCGGCCTCGTGGAGGGCGGCGAGGGTGGCGACGAGCGCGGCGTCGGCCACGGGAGTTTCCCGGATGTAGACGGTGCCGTCCTCCGCGATCGAGACCCGGATCTGGGTCTGGTCCGGCAGGGGGCCGGCCTCCTTGGTCTTCGGCAGGTCCACCTTGACGCCGGCCTGGAGGATGGGCGTCACCACCATGAAGATGACCAGGAGCACGAGGCAGACGTCGACGAGCGGCGTGACGTTGATCTCGCTACGGATGGAACCGTTCGCGGGCTGCGGGTTCGGAGACATGGACGCACCTCCCATCAGGTCACGGGTTGATCTCGGTCCTCCGGCCCCGGTCCGGGACGGAGGAGTTGGGAGGCGCCTCTGGAGGTTTGGACAGGGAAAAGAGGATTTCGGTTCCGGAGAGGCGCTCTGGAAAGAGGCGCGAACAGGTTGGGAGGAGTTTTTCGGGGAGCAGGAGGCGCCGAGAGGCTCGCGGGGCGGCATTCAGGTTCGCGGCGCTTTCCATTTGGGGCGGCGGGCTTTCCCGTAGGGGCGGCGGGCTTTCCAAAAGGGTCGATTTGCTTTCCCGTAGGGGCGGCAGGCTTTCCATTTGGGGCGGTCTGCTTTCCATTTGGGGTGGCGGGCTTTCCCGTAGGGGCGGCGAGCTTTCCATTTGGGGCGGCCTGCTTTCCAAAAGGGTCTCCGGAGCTTCCGCCGGGGGTAAAAGTGCTTCCGTCCCGGGTTGCGGGATGTCCGCCGGGGTCAGAGATAGGCACCACCGTACTCACGGACGCTTCGTCCCGGCCGCGAGCCGTTCCGACGGGGTCAACGGGAGGAGGCGCCGGGGAATCAGAAGAGCTGGAAGAGCACGAACACGATCCAGACCGCCAAAAGCAGCCCCAGGAGGCTGCGCGGCAGAAAGCAGAAGCAAGGACACCAGGGACAGCAAGGACGACAAGGACCTCAAAGCAGAAAGGGTGGTAACAATCCTGGTATTTTATTGTCCCTGTTGTCCTTGCTGTCCTTGATGTCCTTGCTTGTCAGAATCTGAATCCCACCCCGAGATAGCCGCCGTATGCGAGGTAGTCGTCGATCGATCCGGTCCGGCCGGAAACGCGGTCGTTCAGTTTCCAGTCCGCGAAGTGCTGGTCGGCGCGCAGAGCGAATTCCAGGAAGAAGCGGCTGCCCAGGCGGCTGTGGAAGCCCGCCAGCAACGAGGCGATGATCTCGGAGTCGGCGTCGGTCTCGATGTCGAAGGTGCCCCCTCCTTCCAGGGGACCCGTGGCGCCGGGCACGTCGATGGTGGCGAAGCCGAGGCCGGCTCCCAGGAACCAGGTGGTCCGGCCGCCGGAACGGCCGAAGTTGCGCTGGAGCCAGGCGCTCAGCACAGTCGCTTCCGCCACGACGTCAACGGGCTCGAGGTCCTGGTCCTGCTGGAGGCCCAGGATGCGGGCCGGCTCTTCGAAGTCGTATTCGGTCTGATCCACGGCCAGGCCGAGCGACCATCGATCACTGAAGTTGTAGTGGCCGAAGACTCCGAAGCCCGGGATGTCGTTGGCCGGCTCGCCGTCCGCGGCGGTGATGATCCCCCGGATGCCGAGGTCGAAGCGCTGTTCCTGCGCGGCAGCCGCCTTTTCGAATGAGAGCGCCGCGAACGGCAGCACCGCCAGGGCCAGGATCGCTGCAAGGTGAAGCTTTGAAACTTCTCTCATGAGTCGTCTCCTTTCTGCCCTCCGGATTGAGCGTAGGGGGCGAAGATTAGGATTGGGTGAAGATGGGGGGAGGTCCTCATGTAATCTTCATCTCCAGGCCCTAACCTCAAACCGGCTCTGGTGGATATGCCATGAAGCTGCTGGTGATCGAGGATTCCGAAAGACTCCGGCGTTCCCTCGGCCATGGGCTGCGCCGGGCGGGGTTCGCCGTGGACCTGACGGGGGACGGCCGCGAGGGGCTCGCCTTCGCGGAGGTGAATGATTACGACGTCATCATCCTGGACCTGATGCTCCCCGGGATGGACGGCCTGACGGTGCTCCGCACGCTGCGCCGGAAGGGGCGAAAGACGCACGTCCTGATCCTCTCGGCCAAGGACCAGGTGCAGGACCGCATCCTGGGTCTGGAGCTGGGAGCGGACGATTACCTGGTGAAGCCCTTCGCCTTCGAGGAGCTGTGCGCCCGGGTGCGCGCTCTCATCCGCCGCCGGTATGAGACGAAGAATCCGCGGATCGTCCTGGGCAGCGTTGAAATCGATACGGCCCAGCGGAAGGTGTTTCTCGGCGGCCAGCCGGTGGCGCTGACTCCAACGGAGTACGCCTTGCTGGAGCTGCTCGCGTTGCGCCGGGGGCGGGTGGTGACGCGGGAGCAGATCCTCGCCCAGATCTACGAGAGCGAGACGGAGGTGGCGAGCAACGTGGTGGAGGTGCTGGTCTGCTCGCTGCGCAAAAAGATGCAGCCGGCGGGGGCGCCGCCGCTGATCGTGACGCGGCGCGGGAGCGGATATCTCATCGAGGCCGCCTCGTGAATTCGATCCGGCGGCGCCTGATCGGGCCGCTCCTGCTGGGTTCGAGCCTGCTGATCCTGGCGGCCGGCCTCCTGCTGAGCAGTTGGATCAGCCGGCGCCTGCTCGCGGAGCTGGATCATGCGCTGCTGGCCAAGGCGCGGGCGCTGGCCACGCTCACCGGGCAGGAGGCGGGCGAGGTGGAGATCGATTTCGCGGACGAGCACATGCCGGAGTTTTCGGCACCGGTGGAGCCCGAGTATTTCGAGCTTTGGCTGGCAGACGGCACGGTGCTGGAACGGTCCGAGTCGCTCGGGTCTCGCGATCTCCCCCGCTTCCCGCGCCTCGCGAAGGAGCCCCGGTTCCGGGACGTCCGGTTGCCCGACGGCCGGCCCGGGCGGCTGGTGGAGATCGATTTCGTCCCGCAATTCGAAGAAGACGAAAGCCCCTGGGCCGAGAAGCTCCTGGACCCGACCGCCCCCCTCCCCGCTCCCCATCTGCAGGCAGCGATGCTGGTGACGGCGCGAAGCCGGCGGGAGCTGAATACGCTGATCCGATCAATTTATGGGGTATCCATCGGCGTGGCGGCGCTGCTGGCGTCGGCGCTGGGCCTGCTGGTGCACGTCTCCGTGCGGCGCGGGCTGCAGCCGCTGGACGAGATCGGCCGGCAGGTGGAGATGCTGGACGCGGAGCGGCTCGATCAGCGGATCCGGATGGAGCCCGGGACGCTGGAGCTGGCCCCGGTGTTGGAGCGCCTGAACGCGCTGCTGGCCCGCCTGCAGGTGTCGTTCGAGCGGGAGCGCCGGTTTTCGAGCGACATCGCCCACGAGCTCCGGACGCCCATCGCGGAGCTGCGCAGCCTGGCGCAGGTGGGAGCCCGCTGGCCGGAGGACCGGGAAAACGTGCGGTCGTACTTCCAGGACGTGGACGCCATCGCCCGGCAGATGGAGGGGACCGTGGTGAACCTGCTGTCGCTGGCCCGTTGCGACAGCGGCCTGGAGCGCCTGGAGACCGCCGAGGTGGAGCTCCGCGGGCTGGTCGAGGAGACCTGGAGCCGGTTCGCGCCGGAGGCGGAAAGGAAAGGGCTTGTGTTCGCCCTGGCCGAGGGGCCGCCGGTGACGGTGGTGAGCGACCGGGGGAAGCTGAGCCTGATTCTCTGGAACCTTTTTTCGAACGCGGTGGCGTACAGCCCGCCGGGGAGCACGGTGTCGTGCTCAGTGGATGAGTCCGGGATTGCGGTGGGCAACCCGGCTCCCCTGCTGGAGCCCGAGGACCTGCCGCACCTGTTCGAGCGGTTCTGGCGAAAGGACGCGGCGCGGACGGGGTCGCTTCACGCGGGGCTGGGGTTGCCTCTGGCGCGGGCTTTTGCGGAGTTGCTGGGGTGGGAGATATCGGTGGAGTTGGAGGGTGGGCGGGTGGTGGTGCGCGTGTCCCGCTTCGCAGGGCTCCAGCACCAGTAGGAATGAAAGGAGAGAAAGAATGAGAAGAAAGTTCTTCCTTTTGGTAGCGCTTGTCGCAGTCTTCCTTGCTTCCTGGTCCGCGCCAGGCTCACAGGCCTGCGAGTTCTGCAACGTAACAGGCTACCCGGTGTGCCAGACGAAGGACGGCACGGCCTGCTCGGTGCCGGGCGCGTCCAGGCGCTGCATCGTGAGCCCCCAGTGTTATTGCGAGTGGGGTGTCTGCCTGTGCGACGGCGCCACGGGCACGTGGAACTGTTTCTGGTGAGCCTTTGAACGCCGGTGTCGAGGGGGGGGCCAGGGCCCCCTTGGCCTTCACTGCCGTGCCGCCACCTCCTCGGGCTTGCCCTCCCCGCCCGCCACCTTCACCTCGTCCTTGCAGCCGTAGACGTAGACGGGCGTGCCCTTGGGCACCATCTTGGGCAGGCTGTTGGAGGCGAACATGGGGATGCGGATGCAGCCGTGGCTTGCCGGGTAGGCAGGCACGTCCAGGCTGCCGTGGATGGCGATGCCGCCCACGATGTAGAGGGGGTTGTGCATCTCGCCGAGCGGGCTCTTCTTCCACCCGGACATCTTCTGGTAGACCTCCAGGCGCCCACAGGGCGTGATGGCGTGGGTCTCCGGATAGCCGTTCTCGTAGAAACGCTTGCCGCTGCCGGAGGAGATGGGGAGGATGTTCCCCATCTTGCCCTCGGCGTCCACGAGGAAGAGCACCTGGCGGGCGATGTCCACTTCAACGTGAGGCCCCTGTTTGTGGCGCGGCCTGAACGGCGCGGCTACGGAGAGGGCGTTCCACTCGGCGCGCGTCAGGCGGCCCGTGGGCTTGGCTTTCTGGAGCTTCTGGAAAGCGGTGAGAGCGTGGCGCGAAGATCCATCCCAGACGCCGTCGACCGGCCCGGTCCAGAAGCCGAGATCGGCGAGCCAGCGCTCGGCCTGGCGGATCTCGTCCTTGGTGAGCGTGGCCTTCTGGATTGAGACGGCGGGAACGGCGCTCAGCAGGAAAACGACGGGAAGACAGACGGCGGCGACTGCGGTGACTGCGAAACGGCGGCGGAACGGCGACATCGAGAACCCCCTTGCGCCCGGAGCGGCGGCCCCCCAGGGGCCGCATTCCTCTTGTTGTCTTTAATATATACGCCAAAAACCCCGCGATGTCCTCATCCGGGCACCAAAGGCTCCAGCAACAGAGATGCCAACAAGGCCGTCCGCTCGGGCATGTGGTCCAGCAGGACGTGCTCGTGCACCGCGTGGGCGCCGTCGCCCACGGCTCCGAGGCCGTCGAGGGTGGGGACGATGCGGCTGGTGAGGCTGCCGTCGGAAGCGCCGCCGGCCGTACCTTCGTCCAGGGGAATCCCCAGCTCGGCGGCGCGGCGCCGGGCGGCTTCCCAGAGGAGGCGGTTGCCCGGGGTGGCTTCGAGCGGGGGCCGGTCGATGCCGCCCAGGACTTCCAGGCTCGTGCCCGGGGTGGAGGAGGTGAGCTCCTGGATGGTCTTTTCGAGCCGCACGGCGTCTTCCCAGGCGAGCACGCGGACGTCGAGCTCGGCGCGGGCCTCCGGGGCCACCACGTTGGCCCGCAGGCCGCCGGAGACGACGCCCACGTTGATGGTGATCCCGCGTTCCGGATCGGCCAGGGCGTAGAGGGTGTGGATCACCCGGGCCAGCTCCAGGATGGCGCTCGCCCCCTTTTCGGGGTCGAGGCCGGAGTGCGCGGCCCGGCCGTGGATCCGGATCGAGAAGCGGAGCGATCCCTTGCGGCGGGTCTTGATCTTCCCTTCCGGTCCCAGGGAGGGCTCCAGCACGAAGACGCGGCGCACGTACCGGGCGAGGCGCTCGATGCGCGGCAGGGACTCGGCGCTGCCGATCTCCTCGTCGGAATTGATGAAGAAGGCGGGCTCCACCCCAGGCTCCAGGCCCAGGTCGCGGAGGGCCCGCAAGGCGAAGATCCCCTGGACCAGCCCCGCCTTCATGTCGTAGACGCCGGGACCCGTCAGACGGCCGTCCCGGATCTCGGCGGGCATGGAGGCGAGCGTGCCCGCGGGCCAGACGGTGTCGCAGTGGCCGAGGAGGAGCTGGGCCGGAGCGCCGCGGTGCCTCCCCTTGCGCACGGCCCAGAGCTGTCCGCCGGAACGGCGTCCTGAAAGGCGGCGCGTGCGCAGGCCCGAGATTTCGAGCTCCGCGGCGAGGCGGGCGAAGACGGGCTCCTGGGAAGCGGCGTCGAGGGAGGGGGATTCGAGGAGGGCCAGGTCGCGCAGGAGGGCGGCCATGGCGTCCTGGCGGACGCGGAGGTGGTCGAGGAGGATGCGGGCGGTGTCGGTCACGGGGTGGGAATGGTATCCCACCCCAAGACCCCTCAGTCGTACCGGATCGCCACCAGCGGGTCCGTCCGCATGGCCCTTCGTGCCGGGATCCAGCAGGCGATGAAGGCGATGGAGGCGAGGATGAGCGAGACCAGGGTGAAGGTGGCCGGGTCCTGCGGCTTGATGCCGATGAGGACGTTCGCCAGGAGGAACGAGGCGCCGAACGCGAGGATGAGGCCGGCCACGAGGCCGATGCTGAGTTGCAGCATGCCCTGGCGCAGGATCATCCGCAGCACGCTCTCGCGCTGGGCGCCGAGGGCCATGCGGATGCCGATCTCCTGGGTGCGCTGGTGCACGGAGAAGGCGATCACTCCATAGATGCCCACGGAGGCGAGCAGCAGGGCGGCGATGCCGAAGATGGCGAAGAGCGTGGCGAAGAGGTTGGGGAAGAACATGCCGCGCTCCATGATCTGCTCCATGGAGAAGACGAAGTAGATGGGCAGGTCGGGATCGAGGGCGTTGACCTGCTGGCGCACCACGGTGGTCAGAGCCAGCGGGTTGCCCGTACGGGAGCGGGCGGTGAGGCTGACGAATCCCGGGCAGCGCTGGGAGAGCGGCAGGTAGAAGCCGTCCGCGCCCTCTTCGTCGTCGTTGTCGATGCCCTCGATCTTGAGGTCGGGTACGACGCCGATGACGGTGCGCCAGGGGGGATTGGTCACGTCGTTCGGCTCTTCCTGGAGGCGGACGCGCTTGCCGAGCGGGTCCTGGCCGGGCCAGACCTTGGCGGCGAAGCTCTGGTTGACGATGACCACGGGCAGGCTGCCCGCCGTGTCGAGCCGCCCGAAGTCGCGGCCGGCCAGGATCTTGGCGCCGAAGACGTCGAAGAACCCGCGCGAGACCACGACCATGTGGGTCTGGGGCATGTCGCGCTCGGTGGGATAGGAGCCGCCTTCGAGACGGTACCGCCAGAGGCCGGAGCCGCCGCCCGGGATGTTGGTGGCGGCGGCGGCGCTGGCCACGTCCGGCTGGCTCGCCAGGCGCTCCAGGAGGTCCTCGAAAAAGGCCGCGCGCTTCGCTTCCTCGGGGTAGGTGGCCTCGAAGAGGGCGATGCGGGCGGTGAACAGGTTCTTGATCTCGAAGCCGAGGTCGAGCGTGCGCACGGCGACGACGCTGCGGATCATGAGACCGGCGCTCACGAGGAGCAGGCAGGAGAAGGCGACCTCGCCGATCACCACCACGCGGCTGAAGCGGCCGAGGCGCAGACTGGAGGAGCCGCGGCCCTCGTCCTTGAGCACCTCGCCGACGTCGGTGCGCGAGGCCTGGAGCGCCGGCAGGAGCCCCGAGACCAGGGCCGCCAGCAAGGTCATGCCCAGGGCGAAGGCGAGAGCCACGGGATCGAGGGCGATCCGGATCCAGAACGGCGGGTTGGTGCCGGCGATCGCGGTATTGAAGAGCTTGACTCCCCAGTAGGCGATGGCCACGCCGAGGACAGCGCCGAACGAGGAGAGGATCAGGCTCTCGAGCAGGAGCTGGAGCACGACCCGCCCGCGGCCGGCGCCCAGGGAGGAGCGGATGGCGATCTCGCGGGTGCGGCGGGAGACGCGGGCCATCATCAGGCTCGCCACGTTGGTGCAGGCGAGCAGGAGCACGACCAGGCAGAACGTGAGCATGGTCCAGAGGAGCGTGGCGATCTCGCCGCCCGTGGCCTCTTTCATCCAGGGCTTGACCACGACCGTCCGGCCCTCGTTGGTCTTGGGATGCTCGGCGGCGATGGCCTTGGTGATGGCGTCCATCTCGGCCCGCGCCTGCCTCAGGGAGATGCCGTCGCGCAGGCGGCCCATGACTTCCAGGGTGTCCCCCTTGCCGCGCTCGACACGGACGGGATCGAGCCGGAGGGTGGTCCAGACCTCGGTGTCATTGGGGAAGGCGAAGCCCTGGGGCATGACGCCGGCGATGACGCCGGGCTGGCCGTTGATGCGCACGGTCCGGCCGAGCACCTTGGGGTCCCCCTGGTAGCGCTTCTTCCAGACGCCGTAGGAGAGGATGGCGGCCGGCTGGCCCTGGGGCGTGTCCTCCTCGGGGAGGAAGGAGCGGCCGAGGATGGGCTTGACGCGCAGGACATCGAAGCCGTTGGCGGAGATGAAGGTGCCGTCGTAGCGCTCGGGCTGGCCGTTGTCGCCGCTCAGGTTGAGGGTGCCGCCGCTGTAGCCGGCCAGGGCCTCGAAGGATTTCTGGCGCTCGCGCCAGTCGAGAAAGTCATGGAGGAAGACCTCGAGGCTGGGCTCTTCGCGGGAAGGGTTGGAGTTCTCGAGGTGCATCAGGCTCTCGGGCTCGGGGACGGGCAATCCCCGGATCATGGCGCCATAGACGATGCTGAACATGGCGGTGGCGAGCCCGATGCCGAGCCCCAGGGCAAGTACCGCGGCCAGGGTTACCCCCGGGCTGCGGAAAAGCATGCGGACGCCGAAGCGAACGTCCTGGCCGACGGATGTCATGGAAGTGCCTCCCGGGATATTTACGTGGGAGGTGGGGGAATGTTACCAAGACCCCGGCGGCCTACGCCGGCTTTTCCGTCTCTTCGAGCCCGCGCCAGGTCTCTTCGCTGTCGTCGAAGATGGGCAGGTCGGGCATGCGGCCGCGGGCGGCGTTGACGTGCCAGCCCCAGAGGAGGGCCCACTTCAGGTAGGTGCCGTACGCCTGGAGCATGCAGAAGACGAGGCCGTGCATGCCGTCGAGGATGCCGAGCTGGAAGATGTAGGTGCGCAGGAAGCGCCAGATGGAGCGGCCGAAGACCTGGACAGGACCCGACTTCTTCTTCTCCCGCCAGTTCTGCGAGGCGCCCCAGAAGCTGTACTTCTCGATCCGCCGGACGTACTCGTCGAGCGAGTCGGTCATGTAGTGGTCCATGGGGTTGCGCAGCAGCGGAGCCGGGCCGCGGGTGACCATGTCGGCGTGCACGCGGCGGTTGGGGTAGCGGGCCGAGCCGTTCTTGACCAGGCGGACGACCTGGTCGTGCTGCCAGCCGGAGAAGCGGATCAGGTGGCCGAGGAAGTAGACCTGCCGCCTGATGGTGTAGGCCTCGTGCCGGGGGCCGGCGGCGAGCAGCGTCTTCGATCTCCCGCTGGAGCGCCGGGGTGCAGCGCTCGTCGGCGTCGTAGATGAGGATCCACTCGTTTTCGACCTGGTCCATGGCCCAGTTCTTCTGCGAGGCGGAACCGAAGTAGGTGCGCTGGAAGAAGCGGACCTTGTCGTAGCTCTGGCAGATCTCGGGCGTGCGGTCGGTCGAGAAGGAGTCCACGACCAGGATCTCGTCGCACCAGAGGAGCGACTCGATGCAGCCGGCGATGTGGGCTTCCTCGTTGAAGGTGGTGATGATCGCCGAGACGCGGGGACGGGGGGCGGAGGGAGCGGCCATAGGAAGAGAAAGCGTATCAGAACCCCTGTTATAGAATCCCGCCGTCTTCGAACCAACCGGCCCCAGGGGGAGGTCTGTGCGCTCGTACCTCGTCTTCCTGATTCTGCTCTCGGTGAAGGTCCTGGCCCGGATCTTCTACCGCCTCGATGTCAAGTGGATCGGCGACGTGCCGCCCGAGCCGTGGCGGCGCATCCGGATCACCGGCATCCTGAACCACACGAGCCTCTACGAGGCCCTGCTCGCGGGGGCCTGCCCGAACCATTTCCTCTGGCGGATCGCACGCCACGGGGTGGTGCCCATCGCCCAAAAGACCTCGGAGCGCGCCCTGGTGGGGCGGTTCTACGGCCTGGTGGCGGCACGGGTCATCTCCATCACCCGCGAGCGGGACGAGACCTGGGGCGAGGTGCTGCGGCAGATCGATCCGGACGCCATGGTGCTCATCCTCCCCGAGGGCCGGATGAAGCGGGCCAACGGCCTCGACTCCCAAGGCAAGCCCATGACGGTGCGCGGCGGCATCGCGGACATCCTGGAGACCATGGGTGAGGGGCGTTTCCTGATCGCCTACAGCGGCGGCCTCCACCACGTGCAGACCCCGGGGGACAAATTTCCCCGCCTGTTCAAGACGATCCGCCTGCGCCTGGAGGTGGTGGACATCGGCCAGTACCGGGCCGCGCGCCTGGAGGAGGCGGGGCCCAAGGGGTTCCGGCGGGCGGTGGTGAACGACCTCGGGCGGCGGCGGGATGAGGTGTGCCCGGCGCTGGAGGCGTTGAACCGGTAGAACCCTCACCCCCCGGAGTACAATCACCCTCGGGAGGGCGCGCGTTGTTTGGCAGACCCATCGAGATCTTCAGAGTCTTCGGCTTCACCGTCCGGATCGACCCTTCCTGGTTTTTCATCGCGGTCCTGGTGACCTGGAGCTTTGCCACGGCAGTCTTCCCCGGCAAGCTCCCGGGGCGTGCTCCGGCGACGTACTGGGCGATGGGCATCGCGGGGGCCTTCGGGTATTTCCTGTCGGTGGTGCTCCATGAGCTCTCCCACTCGCTGGTGGCGCGCACGTATGGGGTCGAGATGCGGGGGATCACCCTGTTCATTTTCGGGGGAATCGCGGAGATGCCGGGGGAGGTGCCTTCGCCCCGGTCGGAGCTCGTCATCGCGGCCGCGGGGCCGGCGGCGAGCTTCGGCATCGCCCTGGCGCTGGGCGGGCTCGGCCTCCTCGGGGCCAGCACCGGGTGGCCGGTAGCGGTGACGGCCGTCCTCACCTATCTCGCCTGGCTGAACGGCTGGCTCGCCCTGTTCAACCTCGTGCCAGCCTTCCCCCTGGATGGCGGGCGCATCCTGCGGTCGATCCTCTGGGGCTGGAAAGGGAGCCTGCGCTGGGCGACCAAGGTCTCGTCGGGGATCGGCAGCGGCTTCGGCCTGCTGCTCATCGCCCTGGGCGTGCTCCTGGCGGTCTCCGTGCCCGGGGCGATGTTCTCCGGGTTCTGGCTCGCCATGCTCGGGCTCTTCGTGCGCGGCGCCGCGGCGTCTGCCTACCAGCAGCTCCTGCTGCGCCGGGCTCTGGCGGGCGAGCCGGTGTCGCGTTTCATGCAGACCAACCCGGTGACCGTGCCGCGGGGCATCTCCGTACAGGACCTGGTGCAGGACTACATCTACAAGCACCATTTCAAGATGTTCCCGGTGGTGGACGACGCCGGCCGGCTGTTCGGGTGCGTCACCACCCGGCAGGTGCGCGAGCTTCCCCGCGAGGAGTGGGACCGCCAGACGGTCGGATCGCTCGCCGTGCGCTGCGCTCCCGAGAACACGGTGGGGGCCGAGACGGACGCCATGGAAGCTCTCTCCCGCATGAGCCGCACCGGCATCTCCCGCCTGATGGTGGTGGACGGCGACCGCCTCCTGGGCATCCTCTCGCTCAAGGACCTGCTCCGCTTCTTCTCGCTCAAGATGGAGCTCGAAGAGGCCGGGTCCCGCGGCCCGGCGTAGCTCTCAGAACCCGCCGGGACGAGGAGGCGCGGCGGGGGCCGCCGCCGGCCGCCAGTCGTCGTCGAGCCACTCCGCAGTGATCCGGGCCCTCTCGGGGCCCAGGTACTTGGCCACCAGGTAGAGCGAGGCGTCGATCGAGGAGGACACCCCGGCCGTGCTGACGATCTTGCCCGATTCGAGGTAGTCCCTGGTGGCTGCCACCTTGGCTTTCGGGGCCAGTTGCTTGAGATAGCCCGCGCCCTGGTGGTGGACGGTCACGGGGACGCCGTCCAGGAGGCCGGCTTTGGCGAGCAGGAAGGTCCCCAGGCAGACGCTGAGCACGGTCTCGGCGCTGCCGGCCCGCTGCCGGACCCAGTCGATCAGCGCCGGCCGGTTCATGGCCTGCAGGGCTCCGCGCCCTCCCGCGAGCACCAGCACGTCCGCGGGCGGGCAGTCGGCCAGCACGCAGTGGGCCTCGATCGCGAAACCGCCGTCCACCTGGATCAGGCCCGGTTTCTCCGCCGCGAGCCGGATCTGGAACGCCGGGGTGTTGGTGGTGCCGAGCTCGCTGGCCGTCTTGAAGACCTCGACCGGGCCGACCAGGTCGCCCAGCTCGACGCCGTCATAGATCAGCACCAGGACGGTCCGGGTGACCTCCTTCGCCGCCTCCTTCGCCTGGGGCGCCGCGGGCGGTTGGCCGTTAGCGGGCGCGGCGAGCGCCAGGACCAACGAGAGGAAGAGGAGATTTCGCATAGTCCCTACCTTTCTCGATTCTTTGCCAGGGATTCGTCGCGAAACTTGAGGGGCGGGAGGGCCGCCGGACCGGAGGCCACCGGCTCGCCGCGGAAGAACCGCTGGATCGCCGGCAGGGTCTCCGGCGCGGCGAAGAAGTCTTCCCCGTGCCCGATCCCCTCGATCTTCAGGTGAGCAGCGTTCCGGAAGCCCTGGAGGATCTCCTCCGCGTCCGCCCGCGGGGTGCGGACGTCCAGGCTGCCGCTGATGAACAGAACGGGCATGGCGGACCGGACCGGCTTGCGCCACTCAGGCCCGAGGTCCGGGACGCCCCACCCGGAGCAGATCTCCGGGAAGGGGAAATCGACCGCTTCCCCGAGCAGGGTGGCCGAGGCCTCGCGCCGGATCCGCGCCAGCCGCTCCTCGGAGAGGCCCGAGGAGCACTCCACGACGTAGGGCATGGCCGCGCCCAGCCAGCCCCGCCGCAGGCCCAGCGCGAACTGCCCGAGGGCCTGGAAGTCCCCGCCCGCCATGGCCTGGAGCCGGGCCGGCAGGCGCTCGGTCTCCTGCCGGTCCCCGAGCGCCTGCGTGACCATTACCTGGAGATCGAACGGCCCCAAGGCCACCCGGGCCGTGCGCTGGGCCAGGGGCAGGGGGACCTCCACGGACACCGGCTCCTGTTTCAAGCGTTCGAGGAGGGAGGTGAGGGTGGCCAGGAGGCTCCGGAAAGGCGCGGCGCGCCTGGGGGTCGGCCTTGAACAGGCGGCCGACCTCCCCCAGGTGGCGCTCGAACGTGCCCGGCAGGCGCAGGCCGTGCTCCGGCCCCTTGGCGCTGAGCAGGACGGCGCGCTGGATACTCCGGGGGTGGCGCCGGATCGCGGTGAGCGCGAGCTGGGTGCCGTAGCTCGTGCCCAGGAGCTGGAGCGCCGGGGCGCCCAAGGCCCGGCGGAGGTCTTCGAGGTCGTCCGCGCTCTCGACGGTGTTGTACCCGGCCAGGTCGATCCCTTCCGACTTCATCAGCGCGGCGCACGACCGCGACCTCTCGCGCGCCGTGGCGAGCAGCTCGTCGCGCGGCACGGGACGGTCGAGCGGGTGGCTCCAGGCTTCGCGGCAGACCAGGGCGGGCCTGGACATGCCGGTGCCGCGCTGGTCGAGGGCGATCACGTCGGCGACCTTGCGCAGTTCCAGGAAGACGGGCAGGAGGGGGCCGCGGGCGGCCGCCGTCCCCGAACCGCCGGGTCCGCCGCTCAGGAAGACGATGGGAGGCTCAGGGGAGGGAGAGGTGCTCCGGAGCCGAAGGAAGGCCAGCCGGACGGGGCCGCTGCCGGGACGGGAACGGCGCTCGGGCACTTGGAGCCAGCCGAGGTCGGCGCCCACGCGGCGGCCCTCGCTGGTCAGCTCCGCGGTCTCCCAGGAGAGGTTCTCCGGCGGGGCCTGGCTGGCGCGGAGCGCGCCCCCAAGCCCCGCGAGGCCCCCCAGAGGACGAGCACGGCGAGGGGCCTGGACCGCTTCATCATGCCGGAGCGCCGGAAGCGTCGTTGATCTCGCGCGCGGCGCGATCGCCCGAGTAGAGGCCCCCCTGCATCCAGTGCGGCCAGGGCGAGGCGTGCTCGCCCGCGAAGTGGACCCGCCCCTCGGCCGTGGCGGCGTGCGGGTAGAGCGTGGTCATCTGCCCCGGCTTGTAGTAGGCGTAGGCGCCGCGGCTCCAGGGCTCCTCCATCCAGCACTTCCAGGCCCCGCCTTCGAATTGGGTGCGGATCGTGGGATAGAGCTTCTCCAGTTCCCGCAACGCGAGCGGAATGCGCTCGCCGCTCGGGGCCGCCTCGAAGATCTTGCCGGCGGGACCTGACGCGTAGGTCTCGAGCAGCCCGCGCCGGCCCTCGGGATTGGAGGTCGAATCAAAGACGTACTTGATCGGCAGGTCCGTGAGGGCGAAGCCGGAGAGCCCCTCGTCGAGCCAGAACCGGCTGCGCGTCTGGAGGAAGCAGCGGACGACCGAGCAGTAGGGCATCTCCCGGATCGCCTGCTGCTTGCCGGGCGAGAAGCCGGGGGAGACCTCGAGGTTGCGAAGGACGGAGAAAGGCAGCGTACAGAGGAGGTAGTCGGCGGACATCTTCTGGAGCATCCCGCCCTGCTCGAAGGCCACTTCGACGCCGTCCGCCGAGTGCGCGATGCGCGCCACCGGACAGCCGTACAGGATCCTGTCCGACAGGCGGTCGGCCAAGGCCATGGGCAGCCGGTCCATGCCGCCGCGGATCTTCCAGATGGTGTCGGAGCCCGGGCTCAGGAGCCCGTCCCGCAGCACCCAGAGGGCCGAGACGTCCTCCATCCCGTTGGCCGGCAGGTCGAGGTAGAAGCGGAGCCCCAGCAGCTTGAGAGCGCCCGCCGAGGCGCCGCTGCCGCGGATGAAGTCGGCGAGCGACATCTGGTCGTACTTGCGGGCGGCGGGCGGCGGCCAGTCCGGGGCCAGGGGATCGCCGACCTGCTCTTCTGCGTAGAGGTAGTACTTCACCAGCATCCCCAAGCTGCCCATCTTGCGCTCTTCCGGCGTGGTGGCGAACGGCAGGGGCATGCCCTTGGTGGGGACCACCCGCTGCCCGTCCACATGGTAGAAGGAGATCATCTTGGATAGGCGGGGCTCCACCCAGAGGTCCGCCTCCAGCCCGAGATCCTGGAGGTAGCTCCAGACCATGCCGTGGCTGCTCGGCAGGGTGCTCGCTCCGGTGTTGACGTAGAGGCCTTCTGCGAAGGGCTCGCGCAGGGTATGGACGCGGCCGCCCGGGCGCGTCTGGGCTTCCAGGATCGTCACGTCATGCCCGGCGCGCGAGAGCTCGTAGCCGGCGCCGAGACCCGCCAGCCCCGCCCCGAGGATGAGCACCTTCCTGGGTGGCCCTTTGCGGACCAGCGGCTGGAGCGGTGAGCCGGTGGGGACGGGCGGGTTGGGGGACTGCGGCTCCTGGGCCGAGGACCATCGGGCGGTTGCGAGGGCCGAGGCCCCCAGGGTTGTGCCAACCAGGAACTCTCTACGATTGAGGCCCGAGCTCATCCGCGGCTCCCTTCTTGTTCCACGGCTACTCCCCTCGCAGGGCGGAGACCGGGTCGCCCTGCACGGCACGGCGGGCCGGCAGATAGGTGGACAGCAGGGCGACTCCGCCGAGCACGACCACCACGGCCACGAACGTCAGGGGATCGGTGGCGCCGACGCCGAACAGCAGGCTGCCCAGGAAACGGCCGAGGCCGAAGGCCAGGCCGATGCCCACGAGCATCCCGGCCGCAGCGAGGATCACCCCTCTCGTCAGCACCATCCGGAGCACGTCTTCCCGGCGGGCGCCCAAGGCCATCCGGATCCCGATCTCGTGCGTCTGCAGGGCTACCGAGTACGACATCAGACCATAGACGCCGACGGCCGCGAGCAGCAGGGCGAACCCCGCGAAGACCGCCAGCAGGAGGGCGTAGAAGCGCGGCTGCGCGACCGATCCGGAAACGATCTCTTCCATGGTGCGGATCTTGGCGACCGGCAGGTTCCGGTCGATGCGCCAGACCTCTTCGAGGATCGGGCGGGTCAGGCTCGCCGGCTCTGCGGACGTACGGACCACGAGATTGAGGGCCCTCCAGTAACTCTGTGTGTTCGGCGGGTAGATTTCCGGGACCGGGTCGTTCGCCTGCCCGTTGTGGCGGACGTCTCCGACCACGCCCACGACCTCCCGGACGGCCTCGTCCACGCGTCCCAGGCCTCCCAGGTCCTGGCTGAAGACCATGCGCTGCCCCACCGGGCTCCGCCCCGGCCAGTAGAGGCGCGCCAGGGTCTCGTTGACGACGACCACGGGGGGCGCGCTGGCGCGGTCGCCCGCCTCCAACAGGCGGCCCGCGCGCAGCGGCACGCGCAGGGTCTGGAGGTAGCTCGGGCTGACCGGCCGCAGGAAGGCCTTGTACTCCTGGCCGGGCGCGGCGGGCGGGCGGCCCTCGATGGTGAAGGGCACGTCGACCTTCATTCCCTCGGCCACGGGGAGCGACAGCGCGGCGCCGACCGCCTCCACCCCGGAGACGCCCCGGATCCGCTCCTGGACCTCCTCGTAGAAGGCGGTGGCCCGCGCCTCGTCGTACTTCTCCTCGGGCAGCGAGAGGCTGAACGTGAGCACGTTCGAGGGATCGAACCCGGGCGGCACGGCGGCGAGCCGCACGAAGCTCCGCCCCAGCAGGGCGGCGCCCACGAGGAGCGTCAGGGCGACGGCGATCTGGAGCGCCACGAGCGCGTGGAAGGCGCGCAGCCGTACCGTACCCCTGGCCCCCCGGATCGCGCCATGCAGGTCCAGCCGGGAAGCTCTGGAGGGCCGGCGCCAACCCGAACAGCAGCCCGGTCACCAGGGTGAGCGCGAGGGCGACGGCGAGCGCCCCGCCGTCGATCACGGCTTCTTCCAGGCGGGGCACGTCGGTGGGGCCGAAGGTCACCAGGAACCTGGCTCCCGCGTAGGCGATCAGCAGGCCCGCGAGGCCCCCGGCCGCCGCCAGGACGAGGTTCTCCGTCAGGAGCTGGCGCAGCAGCCGTCCCCGGCTCGCCCCCAGCACCTGGCGCAGCGACAGCTCGGGGCGCCGCCTCAGGCCTTGGGCGAGCAGCAGGTTCGCCACGTTAAAGCAGGCCGTGAGCAGCATCAGGAGGACGCCGCCGAACAGGACGCGCAACTGGGGACGGACCTTGCCCACGATCTGCTCGGACAGGGTCAGGACCGTCACCTCCCGCTCGGTGTTGGTGTCGGGGTAGGTCCGTTCGAGCCGCGCGGCGATCGTCTTCATCTCGTCGGCGGCCTGCTCAGGGGTGGCCCCGGGCCGCAGGCGGCCGATGACGCGCAGGAACTGGAACTCACGGCTGAAGTAATTCTCGCTCTGGAAGGGCTTCCAGAGCTGCGCGTTGGGCGGGAGCTCGAAGCCCGGCGGCATCACCCCGATGATGGTGTAGGAGACGTCGTCGAGCTTCAGGATGCGGCCGAGGACCTTCGGGTCCGAGCCGAACCGGCGTTGCCATAGCCCGTGGCCCAGCACCACTACGGCGGGCCCCCCCTGGCGGCACTCGTCGGGCCGGTACGTGCGGCCCAGGACCGGCCGCCGCCCCAGCACGTCGAAGAGCTTCCGCGGTGGAGACGGCTCCCGAGACCTGCTCCGGATCGCCCTCTCCGGACACGTTGAAGCTCCAGTTGTGGTAAGCGGCCAGCTTCTCGAACCTGCGGCTCTGCGCCTGCCAATCGAAAAAGTCCGCCGGCGCCACCGGCAGCTTGTCGTCGTCCACCGAGCGGGCGCTCTCCCAGAGCGCCATCAGCCGGCCGGGCTCTGCGAAGGGCAGGGGCCGCAGCAGGACGGCGTTGACGACGCTGTAGATCGCGGTGGTGGCCCCGATCCCAAGGGCCAGGGCGAGGAGCGTGACCAGAGTGAAGACTGGAGCCCTTACTAGCTTGCGAAAGCTATAGTGGAGATCCTGGATCAAAGCGCTCATCCTAAACCTCCGCTGAGGTGTCGCGCATTTGGACCGAAGCTGCACTCCTTATCTTAGGGGCAACATGTTTGGTATGGTAGCAGACTGCTCCTGAACCAGAACGCCGAAATGAACGCCGATTCCACAACTCGATCCCGCCCCCGGCTCAGCCCAAATCTGGGCTTTCTTGACGCTTTGACCTGGTCCTCGGCGCGACACCTTCATCCTCCTCCACGTTCGCAACACCAGGAGAGACGAACATGCCGATGCAAAGGGAAGCAGAACGCTCGTGCCGTATCCGCCGCTGGCTCCTGGCCGGAGCCCTCTCGACGCTGGTTCTGAGCCCGCCCGCTCCGGCTGAAATGGGGGTCCAGGGCCTGGAGGTCTCCGGACTCCAGGTGCGCGTCCTCGATCTCGACCAGGCGGTCGACTTCTTCAAGCTCTACAGCTTCCAGGCAGACGAGCGCAAGTCCCCCACTCTCGCCACCGTCCGCAACGGCACCGCCGTCATCGACCTCGTCAAGGTCTCCCGCAAGTTGGACATCGACGACAAGAAGGTCTCGAACACCCACATCAATCTGCGGGTCGAGAACCTGGACGCCGCGGTGTCCGAGCTCAAGGCGAAGGGCGGGTACCAGATCGTCGGCGAGCCCCGGCGCAAGTCTCCGGTCGGCGACTACGCCATCATCAAGGATCCCTCCGGCAACAACTTCCATCTGATGGAGCCCAGCCACAAGCCGGCGGAGGGGATCAAGCGGGGGATCTTCAATGTCGGCATCACCCTGACCGACATGGCCAAGGGCCGGGAGTTCTACCGCGACAAGCTCGGGTTCGAGATTTTTTCCGAGGACTACTTCCCGCCTGACCTGCCGCTCAAGCGCAAGGGGACCCTGCCGCTGGTCCTCCACCAGACGGCGGACAGCCCCGCCACCCTCGGATATCCGGACATGGCCGAGTCCATCATCGTGCTGCGCGCCCCCGACCTCGCCAAGGCCATGGCGGCACTGAAAGGCCAGGGGGTCCGGTTCCTCCATGACCGGCCCCAGCAGTCTCCCCTGGGCACGTACGTGGCCTTCGTCGATCCCTTCGGCATCGTGTTCGAGCTGAGGGAAGCGGCCGGCCGCGCGTCTCGCTGAGGCGGGGATGGCGGAGTGACGAGAGCAACGACGCATTAGCTGGATGGAGGAGCCCCATGCCCCATCGATGGTTGACGCGAGTCGCCGAGCGCACCCTGGACCGTCCCTGGTGGTCCATCGCCGCGATGGTCCTGTTTACGCTTGCGCTCACTCCCGGGCTCACCCGGCTGCAGTTCCGCACCGACGGACACGCTCTGATGCCGCCCGACCATCCCGTGGTGCGGTTCGACGCGTCGATGCGCGAGGATTTCCAACTGCGGGATCCCATCGTCGTCCTGGTCGAGACCTCGCATCCGGCCGGAATCTACAACCTCACGACGTTGCGGAAGGTCAGCGAGCTGAGCCGCGCGCTCGGCAAGCTCCCCGGCGTCGGCCCGGAACAGGTCATGAGCCTGGCCACCGAACGCCGCGACCGGTTCTTCCCCGGCACCCTGACCTTCCGCCCCTTCCTCGACCCCTTGCCGGACACCCCGGTCCTGATGGATCTCCTCAAGTCGGACATCCAGGCGACTCCGGTCCTGACCGGCACCCTGATCTCGGCCGACGCGCGGGCCACCGCGATCCTGGTGGGCGCGCCCTCGGTCTTCGACTCGCAGGGACGGGTCGCCACCGACCGCGCCAGCCTGTACCAGGAGATCGTGGGCGTTTCGCGCAGTTTCGAGAGTCCCACCGACCGCATCTTCGTGGCCGGCGCCCCGGTGGCGGAGTCCCTGCTCGGCCGGCACATCCTCGAAGACCTCCGTCTGCTGGTGCCGCTCTGCCTGATGCTGATCGCCCTTGCCTGCTTCTGGGGCTGCCGGCGGGGCTGGTCCCTTCTGGTGGTGCTCCCCAAGATCGGCGCCACCCTGCTGTGGACCTTCGGCCTGATGGGGTGGCTCGGCTCGCCCGTCTACCTGACGACGGCCGTCCTGCCCGTGATCCTCATCACCGCCTTCCTGGCCGACGAGATCCACCTCCTGTTGCACTACCAGCAGATCCTGGCGCGAACCCCCGGTGCCGCGCATCAGCCCGCCTTGCGGCAGGCGATCTCCGAAATGGCCCGGCCGATCACGCTCACCTCGCTGACCACCGCCGCCGGGTTCTTCTCCTTCCTCGCCTCGTCCATCGTGCCGGTCCGGGCGTTCGGCCTCTACGCGGGCGTGGCCATCCTCTTCTGCCTGCTCTGGACCTTCACGGTGGTGCCGGCGACCCTCGTCCTGCTCGGACGGGCCCGGATCGAACGGCGCGGCGGGCCGGAGCTGGCGGAGGGGAACTGGCTGACACAGGCTCTCTCGCCGTTGCTCCGGCACCGGCTTGCGACCCTGGCCACGCTCGGCATCCTGACCGTGACCCTGGGGCTCGGGATCCAGCGGCTGGAGGTCCAGGACAGTTGGGTCGACGGCTTCGCGCAGGGCAGCACCTTCCGGCGCGCCACCGATCGCATCAACGCCCAGCTCTACGGCAGCCATCTGCTGCTCGCCCACGTCCACTTCAATCCGCCTGTGGCGGACGCCCCGGAGGTCCATGGCCGCAGCGGCCCGCTGCTCGATCCGCGGAACCTCCGGGCGGTAGGCGACCTGGAGACCTTCATCCGCAGGCGGCCGGAGGTCGGAGGCGTCGTGGGTCCTCACAGCCAGTTCACGACGGTCGCGTACCTCTGGCTGGGGCGGCAGCCGGAGGCGCGCTCGGTGCCGGACGACGTCGGGCGTGTGGAACAGGTGTTCCGGCTGTTCGACCGCACGCGGGGCGAGCTCCGCCGCCGCCAGGTGGTGAACGACGATCTCGACCAGGGCATCGTCACCATCTTCCTCAAGGAGGCCAACTACAAAGAGACCGCCCGCCTGATGGAGGCGATCCGGGCCTACGAGCGGCAGCACCTCACGCCGCTCGGAGCGCGCCTCGCCTTTGCCGGCGACGTCGCCGTCAGCCAGGCGATGATCCCCCAGATCGTGAGCAGCCAGATCTGGTCGCTGCTGTTCGCCCTGCTCAGCTGTTTCCTGGTGGTCTGCCTGCTGCACCGAAGCTTCGCGGACGGCTTCTGGGCTGTCCTGCCAGCGTACGTCGCGGTCGTCTGGGTCTTCGGGGCCATGGGGTGGCTCGGGATCCACCTGGGCGTGGCAACGTCGATGTTCTGCGCCATCACCCTCGGCATCGGCGCGGACTACGGGATCCATTTCCTCGAGCGTTTCCGCCATGCCCAGTCCGAGGGGAACCCCCAGCCCCAGCGCGCGGCGCTGGCAGAAGCCGGGCCGGCCATCCTGATCGATTGCGTGGCGATCGCCCTCGGCTTCGCTCTGCTGGGCTTCTCCGAAGTTCCGGCCAATGTCCGCCTGGGTGTCCTGGTCGCGGTGGCGCTCTTCGCCAGTTGCCTGCTGACACTGACGGGCCTGGCGGTCCTCCTGCCGACGGGAGTCCGGCGGTCTGTTCAACCCGCTCAGGACGCTCCGGTCCCCCGGAGCGAGGCGGCGGGGTCGATGTGAAAGTGAAAGGAGGTGGTCTGGTGCCCTAGACAGAGTGCGGACTGGTTCTTGACAAAGACAGAACTAACGCTGAATCTTGAATCTAAGGAGACACCGTCATGACGTTACGCAAGTCCCTGGTGTTATCCGTCGCCTTGCTCCTGATGGTCGCCGTGGTCCCAATGGCGAGCGCCGGCAAGGCTCCCCTGTCCTTCCCCAAGGCGGGTGTGTACACGATCAATTCCCACCCCAGCTTCCTCATCTCGGTCGGCGACAGCAAGGAAGTCGTCGAGTGCGACGCCACCCTCATCGTGCAGGCCGGTGATGCCTACATCACCCGTCAGGGCACCCGCCGGGTGGACCTCCAGATCCTCGACTGGAAGGCGAAGGGCCACTCCAAGCTGATCGGCGGCCCCCTGAATTTCCGCATGACCAAGGGCGTCAAGGTCGACGACAAGAGCTTCGTCGAGACCTACGGTCTGGCCAAGGCCTCGACGGGCGCCGCCGACTTCCCGGCCCAGGCCCAGTTCGCCGTCCCGTATGAGATCGACACTCCGTTTGGAGTTGTCGGCGGCCTGGTCGGCGTCACCCGGGGCAGCATCAAGGCCTTCCCGCCGAGCGGCGACATCTTCACCATGGAGAAGGGCGACATCGCCAAGCTGATGAATGCTCTGATGCCGGCCCCGCTGTCCTCCATGTCCGCTTCCGGCAAGGTCGATATCACCGAAGTCACCATTCAGCCTCTCGCCTGCGCCTGCCCGGTGGCGGAAGCTGACGGCGGCGGCAACCAGTAGTCCCCGTGACTGATTGGACCGATCGCGCCCTCACCAGGCTCGATCGGCCCTTGTTTCGGAGGGCTCGTTTCCAAGGTTTCGGAGCACCAGAAGAAAAGAGGAGTATTTCCGTGATGACTTTTCCTGCCTCCCGCTCCGCTTCTCTCGAGCTGTCTCAGGCCAAGCCGGGTCCGCGGAGGTTGGGAGCGGCTCTGCGGCGGGCGCTCTTCGGTATCCGGCCGGGGGAGACCTCCTTCGAGCGGCGCGGGTTCCAGACGGATTCCGACGCGTTGCGCGAGCGCCTGGAAGAGGTGGGTCGCTGCTTCGTGGCCGGCTATCACGCGGCTCTCGCGGAGGACCGTCCGGAGCCGCTCGCGGCCCTCGTCGAGTCCGCGGTGGAGCGGGACTTCCACGGCTTCGCCTACGAGGGGGCGGGCATGGCCCTCGCCCTGCGCGACGCGCTCTCCCCCATCCGGCGGGACCGCCTGGCGCGGTTCCTCGCGGGTCCGGGGGACGCGCACGCCTACATCATCTACGTGGGCGCGGGCTGGATCCTGGCCCGGCTCCCCCTCTCTCCCGAGCGCTTCCTCTCCCGGCTGCCCGACCCGGTGCTGCGCTGGCTGGCCCTCGACGGCTACGGTTTCCACGAGGGCTTCTTCAACTGGCCCCGGTCCGTCGGCCGCCAGGAGGTGCCGGGAAAGATCCGCGGATACGCCCGCCAGGGGTTCGATCAGGGACTCGGCCGCAGCCTGTGGTTCGTCCAGGGCGCGGACGTCCGGCGGATCCCAGCCACGATCCAGGCCTTCCCGGCGGCACGCCAGCCGGACCTCTGGAGCGGCCTGGGGCTCGCCTGCGGCTACGCGGGCGGCCGGACCCGCGCCGAGGTGGAGGATCTGGCGCGCGCCGCCGGTCCCTATGGGCCCCAGCTCGCGCAGGGGGTCGCCTTCGCGGCCAAGGCCCGCGAGCGGGCGGGCAACATGGCCGCCCATACCCTCCTCGCCTGCGAGGTGATCTGCGGCACGGACGCCGCCACGGCCGCCGCGGTGACCGACGAGGCCCGTCACGATCTGCCGGCGGACCGGCCGGACAAGCCCGCCTTCGAGGTCTGGCGCCAGCGCATCCAGCAACACTTTTTCGAGGTGAATGAGGTAACCATCCATGAATGAACGCCCCGGATTCTTTCGCCGCTACGGGGTGCGGCTGGCGGCCCTGGCGCTGATCGGCGGGCTCTACGGCTTCGCCCGCCTGCCCACGCTGCCCGAGGGGGAGCGGCAGGCGCTGGCCTCGCGCTTCGCCTTCTCCCGGCTTCCCCTGACGGCCCCGCCTGGAGATCTCGCCCGATCGATCCGCGAGGTCCATCCCAGCTACAAGGACATCGCGGCCTGGATCTCGAGCGTGGGGGCCGGCGTGGCTCTGAACGACCTGGACGGCGACGGGCTGGCGAACGACCTCTGCTCGGTCGATCCGCGGGTGGACCAGGTGCTGGTCGAGCCCGTGCCGGGCACCGGGCCGCGCTACCCGGTGTTCGCCCTCGATCCCGCTCCCATTCCCTACAACGCCCGCACCACGGCGCCCATGGGCTGCCTGCCGGGCGACTGGAACGAGGACGGGCGGATGGACCTGCTGGTCTACTACTGGGGCCGGCCGCCCATCGCGTTCCTGCGCCGCGCGGCGACCCCGCAGACATCCGCTCCGGCCGCGGCGGCCTACCGGGCGGTCGAGGTCGCTCCGGGCAGCCAGATCTGGAACACCAATGCCCTGACCAGCGCGGATGTGGACGGCGACGGCCACCTGGACCTGGTGGTGGGCAACTACTTCCCCGACGGCATGCGGGTGCTCGACGCCCGGGCGGTGGACAAGGCCCACATGCACCGCTCCATGTCGCGCTCGGAGAACGGCGGCAAGAACCGGCTGCTGCTCTGGCAGGCCCCCTCGGATGCCTCAGCCGGACCGGAGCCCACGGTGCGCTTCGTGGACGTGCCGAACGCCTTCGACGGCGCGACCACCTACTCGTGGACCCTGGCCGCGGGCGCCGTGGACCTCGACGGCGATCTGCTGCCCGAGATCTATTTCGGCAACGACTTCGGCCACGACCGGCTGCTCAAGAACCTCTCGACGCCGGGCCGGCCCCGCTTCGCCGTGCTGGAAGGGAAGAAGAGCTTCACCACGCCGGCCTCCAAGGTGCTGGGCCACGACTCCTTCAAGGGCATGGGCGTCGACTTCGCGGACGTCAACGCCGACGGCATCCTGGACATCTACGTGAGCAACATCGCTCAGAATTACGCCTTGGAGGAGAGCCACTTCCTGTGGGTGAGCACGGGCGACCTCTCCCCCATCAACGACGGCGTGGCCCCCTGGGTGGACAAGGGCGAGGACCTGGGCCTGTCGCGCAGCGGCTGGGGCTGGGACTCCCGCCTCGCCGACTTCGACTCCGACGGCGTGCCCGAGGCGCTCCAGGCCATCGGCTTCCTGCGCGGCGAGAAGAACCGCTGGCCCGAGCTCCACGAGCTGGCCATGGGCAACGACAACAACATGAACCACACGGGGGCCTGGCCCAACTTCAAGCTGGGCGACGACCTCTCCGGGCACCTGCACAACCCCTTCTTCGTGCAGGCGAAGGACGG
Source organism: uncultured Acidobacteriota bacterium (assembly GCA_963832495.1). Classification (GTDB taxonomy): domain Bacteria; phylum Acidobacteriota; class Thermoanaerobaculia; order Multivoradales; family UBA5704; genus DATARR01. Next base: position 124,444 of record CAWHUF010000012.1, read on the forward strand.
CCGGTACTACGACCTCGCCCCCGAGATCGGGCTGGACGACAACTACATCACCCGGGCGATCGCCATCGCCGACACGGACGGCGACGGCGACCTCGACTTCGCCATCGCCAACCAGTGGGAGCCCTCCTGGTTCCTGCGTAACGACTCCCCCCGGCGCAACGCCTCTTTAACGATCGACCTGCGGTTGCCCGCGGGATCGACATCGCAGGCAACGCGGCCGGCCGTGGGGGCGTCGGCGGTGGTTACCCTGCCGGACGGCCGCAAGCTGGTGGGCCAGGCGGACGGCGGCAGCGGCCACTCGGGCAAGCGGTCGCCCGAGATCCATTTCGGATTGGGACGCCTGACCGGAAACACTCCCGTGCGGGTGGACATCCACTGGCGCGACAGCTCAGGCAAGGTGAAGACGGAAACGATGACATTGACCCCCGGCCGGCACCGGGTGGTGCTCGGGGAAAGGCAGGGTTGAGAATGGCTGAGACGACCATGGTCAAGCCGGCGGGCAAGGACATGCGCCTGGCGGCGCTGCGGCGGTTCGCCACCGCCATCACCATCCTGAACGTCCTGGGCCACACGGTGCTCGGTTTCGAGCAGTCGCTGGCCCAGCCCGTCGTGTCCCTGCTGGCGGCCTACTCGACGGAGATCCTGCTCGAGTGGCTGCACGCCCGCCGGCTCGGCTGCAAGCCGCGCTTCCTGGGCCGGGGCGTCATCGGGTGGATCGACTTCCTGCTCTCGGCCCACATCAGCGGCCTGGCGGTCGCCATGCTGCTCTACGCCAACGACCGGCTGCTGCCGATCGCCTTCGCGGCCGTGGTGGCCATCGCCTCCAAGCACCTCTTCCGGGCGGGCACCAACGGCTCGAGCCGGCACTTCTTCAACCCCTCGAACCTGGGGATCACGGCCACGCTTCTGGCCTTCCCCTGGGTGGGCATCGCCCAGCCCTACATGTTCACCGAGAACCTCTCCGGCGGCTGGGACTGGCTGCTGCCCGTCGTCATCGTCTGCTCGGGCACGTTCCTCAACGGCATGTTCACCAAGCGCCTGCCGCTCATCGGCTCCTGGCTCGGCTGCTTCGTCCTCCAGGCGGTCATCCGCCACTTCGTGTTCGGCAACGCCTTCCTCCCTTCGCTCAACCCCATGACGGGCGTAGCCTTCCTCCTCTTCACCTACTACATGGTGACGGACCCGGCGACGACGCCCACCACGGTGCGCGGCCAGGTCGCCTTCGGAGCGGCAATGGCGGCGGCGTACGGCACGCTGATGGCGTTCCACGTCGTGTTCGGCCTGTTCTTCGGCCTGAGCGCCGTGTGCGCCGGCCGGGGAGCGATCCTGTACCTGAAGGCCCTGGCGGCCCAGAAGGCCGAGGCGAAAGCCAAATCGGCGATGGACGTCCCGGTGGCGGTGGAGGCCTGAGATGAGCGTGGGCATCGCCATCGTCGGCATGGCGTGCCGCTACCCGGACGCCCGCACCCCGGGCGAGCTGTGGGAGAACGTGCTCGCCCGGCGGCGGGCCTTCCGCAAGGTGCCAACGGAACGGCTGAACCTCGCCGACTATCTTCCGGGGGTGACCGATCCGTCCGATCCGGACAGCCTCTATACGATCGAGGCGGCCCTCCTCGAAGGGTGGGATTTCGACCGCGTGCGCTTCCGCGTGGCCGGCCGCACCTTCCGCGCCACCGACCACGCCCACTGGCTGGCTCTGGAGGTCGCGGCCAACGCTCTCGCCGACGCCGGCTTCCCCGACGCCGAGGGGCTGCCCCGCGACTCGACCGGCGTGCTCCTCGGCAACACCCTGACCGGCGAGTTCTCGCGCTCCAACACCCTGCGGCTGCGCTGGCCCTACGTGCGCAGGGTCCTCGCAGGCACGCTCTCGGAGCAGGGCTGGGAACAGGGGCGGATCGACGAGATCCTCGGACAGATGGAGGTCTCCTATAAGGAGCCCTTCCCCGTGCCCATGGAGGAGTCGCTCGCGGGTGGCCTCTCCAACACCATCGCCGGCCGGATCTGCAACCACTTCGACCTCCACGGCGGCGGCTACACGCTGGACGGCGCCTGCGCCGCCTCGCTCCTCGCCGTGGCCAACGCCTGCTCGGCCCTGGCCGCGGGCGATCTCGACGTGGCCCTGGCGGGAGGGGTCGACCTCTCGCTCGATCCCTTCGAGCTGGTGGGCTTCGCCCGCGTGGGCGCGCTCGCCCATGATGGCGAGATGCGGGTGTTCGACGCCCGTTCCGCGGGCTTCCTCCCCGGCGAGGGCTGCGGCTTCGTGGTGCTGATGCGCGAGGAGGAGGCGGCGCGCCTCGGCTGCCGCACGTACGCGGTCATCCGCGGCTGGGGCATCTCCTCGGACGGCCACGGCGGCATCAGCCGGCCCGAGTCCGAGGGGCAGAAGATGGCCCTGGCCCGGGCGTACCGGCGGGCGGGCTTCGGCATCGACACCGTGGGCTACTTCGAGGGGCACGGCACGGGCACCTCCGTGGGCGACGCGGCCGAGCTGGCGGCGTTGTCTTCGGCCCGGCGCGAGGCGGGCGCGATGACTGCGGGGGGCACGAAAGCTGCCCTCGGCTCGATCAAGGCCAACATCGGCCACACCAAGGCCGCGGCCGGGGTGGCGGGGCTGATCAAGGCGACGCTCGCCGTCCATGCCCAGGTGCTGCCGCCCACCACGGGCTGCGAGGAGCCCCACCCGGAGCTGCAGGCGCCGGACGCGCCCCTGCGCGTGCTCCAGCAGGGCGAGCCCTGGCCGTCCGGCCAGCCCCTGCGCGCCGCCGTGTCGGCCATGGGCTTCGGCGGCATCAACACCCACGTGGTGCTGGAGGGGGAAGCGCCCCTGCGGCGGCGCTCGCTGGCCGTCCGCGAGCGCGAGCTGCTCGCCTCCTGGCAGGACGCCGAGCTGCTGCTCCTGGATGGGGCCGACCCGTCCGCCCTGGCGGCTTCGGCCGAGCAGCTGGCGGAAAAGGCCGAGCGGCTCTCCCGCGCCGAGCTGGCGGACCTGGCCGCGGGGCTCGCCTTCCGCACGGGCTCCGGCCCGGCCCGGGCGGCGGTGGTGGCCTCCAAACCGGCGGAGGCTGCCGAGCGGCTGCGGCGCCTGGCCGACGGGCTGCGCTCAGGCGAGACAGCACGCCTCGACTCCCGGCATGGCGTCTTCTTCGGGGTGGGCGCGCGGGGGCGCCGCATCGGCTTCCTCTTCCCCGGCCAGGGCTCCCCCTCCCACCTCGACGGCGGGGCCTGGCGCCGGCGATTCGAGGACCTGGAGGCGGTCTACGAGCCGGCCGGTCTCGATCCCAAGGCGGATGCCGTCAACACGGCGGTGGCCCAGCCGGCCATCCTCACCCACTCCCTCGCCGGCCTCTGGCTGCTGGACCGGCTGGGCCTGCGCGCCGCCGTGGCCGTGGGGCACAGCCTGGGCGAGATCGCGGCCCTGCACTGGGGCGGCGCCCTTCAGGCCGCGTCCGCCCTGCGCCTCGCGACCGTCCGTGGCAGGGCCATGGCGGACGCCGGAGGTGAGCATGGCGCCATGGCGAGCCTGGGCGTCGACCCAGCCACGGTGGAGGAGCTTCTAGGGCAGGACGGCGCGGTCATCGCCGCCTATAACTCCCCCCGGCGCACGGTGATCTCCGGCCTCGCCGCGGCCGTGGACGCCGTGGTCGAGCGCGCCCGGGACCGCGGCCTCGAAGCCTCCCGGCTGCGCGTCTCCCACGCCTTCCACTCGCCCCTGATGGAGCCGGCCGCGCCGAGCCTCGCCGCCGAGCTCGAGAGGATCGCCTGGCGCCCGCTCGCCCGTCCCGTGGCGAGCACCGTGACCGGCGCGCTCCTGGAGCCCGGCGACGATCCCCGCGCCCTGCTGCGCGATCAGCTCACCGCGCCCGTGCGTTTCACCGAGGCCTTCGGGGCCGTCTCCGGCCGCGCCGACCTGTGGATCGAGGTCGGCCCGGGCCGCGCCCTCTCGGAGCTGGCGGGCGAGTTGGTGGACACTCCGGTGATCCCCCTCGACGCGGGCGGCCCATCGCTCACCGGGCTCCTCAAGGCGGCTGGCGCGGCCTTCGCGCTGGGGGCTCCGCTGGACGTGGCCTTCCTCTTCCAGGGCCGCTTCACCCGACCGCTCGATCTCGACCGGCCGCTCCAGTTCCTGGTCAATCCGTGTGAGCTGGCGCCGGCGATGTCCGCGGCATCCGCGACGTCCTCGACGCGGGGCCCCAAGCCGAGCCCGAAGAAAGTCGTCCCCGCTCCCATGGACTTCGACGACGAGCCCGCGCCTGCCCTGGCCGCCGTTCCCGTGCAGGGGAGCAGCAACGTCCGGGACCTCGTGCGCCAGCTCGTGGCCGAGCGGGCCGAGCTGCCGCCCGCCGCCGTGACGGACGACAGCCGCCTGCTCTCGGACCTCCATCTCAACTCCATCTCCGTGGGCCAGCTCGTGGTGGAGGCCTCGCGCCGGCTGGGCCTGCGCCCGCCCGCCTCCCCCACCGACTACGCCCGGGCCACGGTGGCCGAGGTGGCCCAGGCCCTGGAGGAGCAGGCGCCCGCCGGCACGGCCAGCGAAGCGTCCGGGCCGCCGGCCGGAGTCGATACCTGGGTGCGGCCGTTCACGGTGGACCTCGTGGCGCGGGACCTGCCTCACCGGGCCTCGCAGGGGAACCCCGCGGTCACTGAGAGGGGATGGCAGGTGATCGCGCCTCCAGATCTTCCTCTCGCCGAAGCGCTCCCGAAGCGGCTCGAAGGAAGAGGAGTCGCCCTCTGCCTGCCCGCGGAGCCCGACGAGCGGCACGCCGTCCTTTTCGTCGAGGCCGCCCGCGCCGCCCTGGCCGCGAAAGGGCCTCTCCGTTTCGCGCTGGTCCAGCAGGGGGGCACCAGCGGTGGCTTCGCCCGGACCTTGCACCTGGAGGTTCCAGGCGCCACGACGACGGTGATCGATCTGCCCCTGGATCATCCGGATGCAGCTTCCCGGGTTGCCGCTGAGGTCGCCGTGGCTTCCGGCTATACCGAGGCGCATTACGACGAGCAGGGGAACCGGCGCGTGCCCGTGCTGCGCCTCCTCGATCCCGGACCGTCAGGCCCCCTCCCGATCGGCGCGGACGACGTCCTCCTGGTGACCGGCGGCGGCAAGGGCATCGCGTCCGAGTGCGCCCTGGACCTCGCCCGCGTGTCCGGCGCCCGGCTGGCCCTCCTGGGGCGGTCCCTGCCGGAGCAGGACGCCGAGCTCACCGCCAACCTGGAGCGCATGGCCGCGGCCGGGATCACCCCGCTCTACGTCTCCGCGGACGTGACCGACGCCGCCGCCGTGGCCGCCGCCGTGGCCCGGGTGGAAGCCGAGCTGGGGCCGGTGACCGCCGTCCTGCACGGCGCCGGCGCCAACGCGCCCCGCCTGCTCGCCGCGATCGACGAAGCGGGCTTCCTGCGTACCGTGGCCCCCAAGGTGGCGGGCCTGCACAACGTGCTGGCCGCCCTGTCACCGCCGGGGCCCGGCCGGCTCCGGCTGCTCGTGACCTTCGGCTCGATCATCGCCCGCACCGGCCTGCGGGGCGAGGCCGACTACGCCGTGGCCAACGAGTGGCTGGCCCGCGCCACCGAGCGCTTCGCCCGCGAGCACCCGGGCTGCCGGTGCCTGGCCCTGGAGTGGTCCGTGTGGGCCGGCGTCGGCATGGGCGAGAAGCTGGGCACCCTGGAGAGCCTGATGGCCCAGGGGATCACCCCGATCCCGCCCGAGACTGGCGTCGAGCTGCTGCGGGACCTGATCTCGCGGGATCTGGAGGCCGTCTCGATCGTCGCCACCAGCCGCTTCGGCGATTCGAAGACCCTGGAGGTCGAGCGGGCCGAGCTGCCGCTCCTGCGCTACCTGGAGACGCCGCGCATCCATGTTCCCGGCGTTGAGCTGGTGGTGGACGCCGAGGTCTCGGCCGACACCGATCCCCACCTGGCGGACCACGTCTTCCGCGGCGAGCCCCTGTTCGCGGCCGTGCTCGGCATGGAGGCCATGGCCCAGGCCGCCATGGCGCTGGTGGGCACGGACGAGATCCCCGTCTTCGAGGACGCCGTGTTCGCCCGCCCCGTGGCCGTGCCCCCCGGGCGCTCGACCACGATCCGGGTCGCGGCCCTCGTGCGCTCCCCCGGCAAAGTCGAGGTCGTCCTGCGCGACGCGTCGACGGGCTTCGCCGCCGACCACTTCCGCGCCGTCTGCCGCTTCGGCGGGCCCTTCGGCGGACCCTTGGACGCGGAGCCTCGCGTGCTCGTGCCCTTCCAGGCGGACCGGCGGGTCGATCTCGATCCCGAGGACGATCTCTACAGCGGCATCCTCTTCCACCGCGGCCGCTTCCGCCGGGTCCAGGGCTACCGCAGCCTGAGGGCCACGGAGTGCCTGGCCGAGATCGCTCCGGACGGCACCACGGCCTGGTTCGGCCGCTACCTGCCGGACCGCCTCGTGCTGGGCGATCCCGGGGCACGCGACGCGGCCATCCACGGCATCCAGGCCTGCATCCCCCACGCGACCCTGCTGCCTACGGGAGTCGAGAGGGTGACCACCTTCGGCCTCTCCAAGGACGTGCCCCTCCTCCTCGCCGCCCGCGAGAGGAGCCGCAACGGCGACGACTTCATCTACGATCTGGAGCTGCTCACCCTCGACGGCCGCCTGCGCGAGCGCTGGGAAGGCCTGAAGCTGCGGGCCGTGGACCGCACCGTCCTGCCCGAGTCCTGGACGGCGGCCCTGCTCGGCCCCTACATCGAGCGCCGCCTCCAGGAGATCCTCCCCGGCTCCCATGTCCAGGTTGCCCTCGAAGAAGAGCACGGGAACGGGCGGCGGCACCGCCCGGACGGGAAGCCTGAGACGGCGGACAGGGCGGACGGCCTCCATCTCTCCGTCTCCCACGCCGGCAGGCTCACCTTCACCGTGGCGGGAAACGGCCGCCTGGGCTGCGACCTGGAGCCCGTGGCCGAGCGGCCCGCTGAGGTCTGGGAAGGCCTCCTGGGCGGCGAGCGCTTCCGTCTGGCCGAGCTCATCGCCCGCGAGCGGGGCGAGTCGCGCGACGCCGCGGCCACCCGCGTCTGGGCCGCGGCCGAGAGCCTCACCAAGGCCGGCGTCCCCCACGGCGCTCCGCTCGTCCTGGAAAGCCGAGGGGAAGACGGTTGGCTCCTCCTGCGCTCCGGTGAGCTGACGATCGGCACCTACCTCGCCCCCGTGCGCGAGCTCCAGGGCCAGGCCGCCTTGGCCATCCTGCTAGAGAGCGTGCATTGAAGGCCTACGAATACCGCCACCAGGTGGGGTTCGAAGAGACCAACCTCGTCGGCAACGTCTACTACGTCAACCATCTGCGCTGGCAGGGGCGCTGCCGCGAGATGTTCCTGCGCGACCATGCTCCCGAGATCCTGGAAGACCTCCGCAACGGCCTCGCCCTGGCCACGGTTCGCTGCTCGTGCGACTACCTCGCCGAGCTCGAAGCCTTCGACACCATCGTCCTGCGCATGCGCCTGGGGGGCGCCGTGCAGAACCGCATCACCCTGCTCTTCGAGTACTGGCGCCAGAACGGCGACTCTGGCACCGAGGAGCTGATCGCCCGCGGCGAGCAGGTCATCGCCTGCATGCGCCGCGAGGGCAAGGGGGCCGTCCCCACTCCCATCCCGGCACCTCTGCGCGAGGCATTGAAGCCGTACGCGTAGGGGATCCCGCCCGGCATGCTGACTCTCGCCCGTGCCGCACTGGGACGTCCGCGGCTCGTCCTCCTCCTGTTCCTCCTGGGCACAGCGGCCGTCGCTCCCGGCCTGCTCCGCCTGGAGATCCGCACCGACGGCGCCGCCATCTACCCCGAGGGGGACCTTACCGTCGAGCGGACCCTCGCCGACCGCGAGACCTTCGCCGAGCCCAGCCAGGTCATCGTCGTCGTGAGCTCAAGGCCCGGCGGCCCCCGGCTCGAATCGCCGGCGGGGTTCCGCTTCCTGCGCCGGATCGACCAGGAGCTGCGCCGCCAGCCTGGCGTGGACCGCTCCGGCGTCCATTCGCTCGCCGACCTCGTCGAGCCGCCGCCGCCGGGGAAGATCGCGATCCTCACCTACCTCGACGAGATCCCCGACGACCCCGCCGACTTCGCCGCCCTCCTGGCGCGCATCCGCCGCCTGTCCGTGGCGAGCGGGCTCTTCCTCTCCCGGGATGGCACCACCGCGCCCATCTACGTGCCCGCCTCCCGCAACGCCGACCGCCGCGAGCTGATCCGCCAGATCGAGAGCTGGCTCGCCGCCCGCTCCACCGCCCCTTTCGAGCTGCGGATCACGGGTCCCACGGCGGCGGAGGCGGTCCTGGGCGAGACCGTGCTCGACGACTTGCTCAGGCTCGTGCCCCTCATGGTGGCCGCCGTCGCGCTCCTCCTGGCCTTTTCCCTGCGCACCCCGGGCGGCGTGTTGATTCCCCTCGTCCAGGTGCTCGCCACCCTCGTCTGGACCCTGGGCCTCATGGGCTGGGCGGGCGTGCCCGTCACCCTGGTGACCACCATCCTCCCCGTGCTCCTCATGGCGATGTCCATCACGGACGAGATCCACCTGCTCGAACGGGTCCAGCACCGGCTGAGCGAGACTCTCCGGGACCTTCCCGACCGGGAGAGACTGATCAGGGCCACGGCAGCCTCCTATGCCGACCTGGTCTCTCCTCTCACCCTCACCTCGCTCACCACCGCCGCGGGCTTCTTCTCCTTCCTGGGCTCCTCCATGGCGCCGCTGCGGCACCTGGGACTCTTCGCCGGCCTGGGGCTGCTCCTGGCCATGGCTTTCACCTTCAGCCTGGTCCCCTCCCTGATCGCTCTCCTGCCGCCGGGCTGGATCGTTCGCCGGCCGCGCCGGGAGGCGGGGGAGACCGGCACCGCCCTCGCGCTCCCCGCCTGGGAACGCCTGCTCGCCCGGCGCTCGCGGGCCTTTGCCCTGGGTGGGGCCGCCCTTCTCCTCCTCGCCGTGCCCGGGATCTTCCGGTTGACCGTGCAGGATTCCTGGATCGACAACTTCGATCCCCGTTCTTCCCTGGTCACCGCGGAGCGGGCCTTCAACGCCGCCTTCTGGGGCAGCTACCGCCTGGACGTGGTGCTCGAAGGCGAGCGGGACCTCTTCCTCACCCCCAAAGGCGCCGCTCTGCTGGAGGACGTGGACCGCCTGGCCCGTTCGGCCCCGCACGTGGGCGGCGTCCTGAGCGTCCTCCAGTTCCTGGACGTGGGCGCCCAGGCCCTCGACCTGCCGTTGCCGGTCTCCAGGCTCCAGCCACTCGACGCCCGCCGGGCCAGCGCCATGGTCGACCTCCTGGCGCTCCGGGTGAGCCTGAGGCAGTACCAGACGGCGGACAAGAGCCAGGCGCGGGTCCGCCTGTTCGTGCCCGACGCCGACTACGCCAAGGGGGCCGAGCTGCGCGCCTGGCTCGAACGGCGCCTGCCGGAAATCGCCCGGCGCCACGGCGTGCGCGCCCACGTCTCCGGCGACGTGGCCGTGGGTCTGGCCGTGGTCGGGTCCGTGGTGGGCAACCAGCTCCGTTCGATCGGCTGGACCGCGGTGATGATCGTCCTCACCCTGCTCATCGCCTTCCGCAGCCTGCGCTGGACGGCGGTCGCCACCCCTCCCGTGCTCGCCGCCACCCTGCTGCTGTTCGCGGCCCTGGGCTACGCGGGGATCCCGCTCGGCATCGCCACCAGCATGTTCGCGGCCCTGAACCTGGGCGCCGGGGTCGATTTCGCCCTCCACTACGTCCATGCCTACCGGCGCGAGAAGGGGAGGGGCCTGGGGCATGACGAAGCCGTGCTCGCCACTCTGCGCACCGCCGGCCGGGGCCTGCTCTGGAACGCCCTGGTCCTGGCCTTCGGCTTTTCCGTGCTGGCCTTCTCCGCCATCAAGCCCAACGCCAGCCTCGGGTTCCTCCTCGCCACGGCCATGCTCGCCAGCTACGCCACGACCGTGGTGTTCCTGCCGGAGATCCTGCGGCGGGCGGGCCGATAAGCCCGAACCAAGAAAAAGGCCGGCGCCCGAGGCGCCGGCCTTCCTTCCCCCGTAACGGGCTATAGCTACTGCTGCTGCTGGGTCGGCACCGCCTGCGCGGGGCACAACACCCGGTTGGGTACGGGGTTGGCGTCCACGTCGACGGGATTGGCGTCCACGTCGACATCCGTGCCCTGCCGCGTATCCACCTCGGTGGCAGACGTACCCTGGAGGGTACCGTTGACGGTCGTCGTGGTCGTCGTGGTGGTGCCGCTCGTGATCGGCGGGCAGTCGTTCGGCGGCTTCGCCACGTGCCTCAGGGAGTACACCGCGTGATCATGCGTGGTGGTTCCGCAGGGGTTCCAGGGCGGCGCCGGGAAATAGCCGACGTGGAACTCCAGGCCCGGGAAACCGGCCTGCTTGCGGCCTACCGTCGTGTAATCGTTGACGCCGTTGAAGGTGCCGTCGACGTTGACACCGGCCGGGATCGGGGTGATGCCCTTGGTGGCCGGGTTGAAGCCGTTCGGTCCGAAAGCGACCAGCCAGCAGACGTTGGTGGCGTTCAACGTCAGCGGCCCCGGGCAGCCCGGGACCAGGCCGCAGTCGAGGACCACCTGGTTGGCGGGGTTGGCCACCTCGGTGAACACCAGCTTCGGCAGCACGGGGAAACTCGAGTTGAAACGGCCGCCGTCCGGCGTCTGCCGGATGGCCGTGATCGTGCCGGGCCCCGAGGGGATCTCCGACAGGGCGACCACCAGGTTGTAGAGCACGCTGTTGACCGTCGTCTGGCCCTTGAGGCGCAGAGCCTGGATCTCGACGCTGAACGTGTGGGTCTCCGGGAAGGTCGTGAACGTCACCGACGGGGGGTAACGCTGCAGCAACGTGTCGATCGAGCCCAGGGCGCCGGTAAGCGGCTGGCCGCCCAGGGTGACCACCGCCGGGCTGGCGGTTCCGGGCGAGCCGAACACCGCCGCGAGCGGAAACACGCTCAGGTCGATCTGGGAGCTGCCTGCCGGGGTCGTCCAACCGTCGTTGCCCGGCGCCACCGTGATCGGCTGGGCCGCCGCCGGCAGCGCCAGGGCTACCAGAGCCAGCCCCAAAAGCCACCTTCTCCATGAATTTCGCAGCATTTCTTTCTCCTCCTTTACGATAAAATCTTATTTTTACCGCATACACATTTAAGGGTGCTTGACTAGCACGAGACGGGACAAAAACCTGGGACGAAGCTGTGACGGAGAGGAGCCGGACGGCCCCCCCTGAAGGGGTACAGGCTTACTGGCCGCTTTGGCGAAAGAAGAGAGAAAGCTACCGTCGCAACCGGTCCCGCAACCGGCGCAGCATCAGCCGCCGCCGGCGGGTCAGCCGGGGCCGCGGCTCTCCCCGTTGGGCGGCGATCTCACGGCCGATCTCCGAGTTGACCTCGCCCCCCATCAGCAGGGCGAAGGCGCTCAGATAGAACCAGACCATCAGCAGGATCAAGGCGCCCAGCGAGCCGTAGGCCGTGGTGTAGGCGTGGAAATAGGAGAGATAGAAACGCAGGCCCAGGGAGGCCAGCAGCCAGAGGGCGACTCCCGTGACCGCCCCCGGCGTGCCCCACTGGCGGTTGGGGCTGTCGCCCAGGTTCGGGGCGTAGTTGTAGACCAGCTCGAACCCGATCACCACGAACACCAGCACCAGCACCCACTGGACGATTCCCCAGGTGACGGCGAAGGCGGCGCCGATCCCCAGGCTATCCGCGATCGCCTTGCCGATCGCGCCGCCGTAGAAGAACAGCACCAGGGCGCAGACGATGAGGATGGCGACCGTCACGGTGAGCACGATGGCCATGATCCGCCGCTTCCACCAGGGGCGGGTCTCCTTGAAGCCGCAGGCGGTGTTCAGCGTGCGCGACACGGCCAGCATGCCGTTCGAGGCCACCCAGATGGCCGCGAACAGGGAGAGGTAGAGCTTGGCCCCGGTGCGGGCGACCGTGATCTCGGTCAGGGTGTTGTTGAGGAGCGCCGTCACGTCCGCGCTGGGGGAGACTCGCGCGAGGTACTGGAACAGGTTCAACCGCAGCTCGGCGCTCGCCTGGGCCAGGTACCCCAGGAGCGTGGTGAGGAACAGCAGCAGGGGGAAGATGGAGAACAGGAAGAAATACGCCAGCTCCGCGCACCGCCCCAGGACCTCGTCCTCCCAGATCTGCCGCCACAGCCGCATCCCGAGCTGCTTCCAGGTGAGGCCGGCGCGGGTCCAGAGCGACGTCATGGCTGGAAGATAGCAGTTCCCCGTCCGTGCCTGTCCGTGTCCGTCCGTGACGGTCCTTCTCGGTGCTAGAGTCTCCCCCGCCAACGTTTCTAAGGAGAAACGCCCACTCATGACCCGCCCTTCAGGGGATCAATCCAAGGCCGCCGAGCGGATCGCCAAGCTGCGCGCCGAGATCCGCCACCACGACTATCTCTACTACGTCGAAGACCGCCCGGAGATCGCCGACGCGGGCTACGACCGCCTGTTCCACGAGCTCGAAGACCTGGAGAAGCAGTTCCCCGACCTGGTCTCGGACGACTCCCCCACCCAACGGGTCGCGGGCCAGCCGCTCGACACCTTCCCGACCATCGAGCACGCGGCTCCCATGCTGTCGCTCGACTCCAATCAGGACGAAGCCGCCCTGCGCCGCTTCGACGAGCGGCTGCGTAAGGGCCTGGGCGCGGACTTCCCCGTAGAGTACGTCCTCGAGCCCAAGCTCGACGGCCTCTCGGTCGAGCTGGTCTACCGGGACGGCGCCCTGCTCCAGGCCTCGACCCGCGGCGACGGGAGGAAGGGCGAGGGGATCACGGCCAACGTGCGCACCATCCAGAGCGTCCCCCTGCGGCTGCGCGAAGGCAAGCGCCCGGTCCCCCCTTTCCTCGCCGTGCGGGGCGAGATCATCATGTTCTCCGAGGGCTTCGACAAGCTCAACGAGTCCCTGATCGCCGGGGGCAAAGAGCCCTTCGCCAATCCCAGGAACGCCGCGGCCGGCGGCGTGCGCCAGCTCGATCCCCAGATCACGGCCTCCCGGCCTCTCCACCTCTACGCCTACGACATCCTGGCCTCAGAAGGACTGGAGGGGATCGAGACCCAGTGGGACGTCCTTCAGGCTCTGAAGGGGTGGGGCCTCAAAGTCAACGAGCGGATCCAGAAGTGCAAGACCGTCGAGGACGTCCAGGAGTACCACAACGGCCTGGAGTCCGAGCGGGACGACCTCGGCTACGAGATCGACGGCGTCGTCATCAAGCTGAACGACCTGGAAGCCCGCGAGACCCTGGGCTGGACCTCCCGCCATCCGCGCTGGGCCTTCGCCTACAAGTTCCCGCCGCGGAAGGAGATCACCCGCATCCTCTCCATCCTTCCTTCCGTGGGGCGGACGGGCGTGGTGACCCCCGTGGCGATCATGCTCCCCGTCGAGATCGGCGGCGTCACCGTGGCCCGGGCCACCCTCCACAACCGCGAGGAGATCGTTCGGAAGGACGTACGCGAGGGCGACCGCGTGCGGGTCCAGCGGGCGGGCGACGTTATCCCCCAGGTCATCGAGAGAATCGACGAGCCCGACCGCGAACGCGGCCCCGAGTGGCGCATGCCCGAGACGTGCCCCTCCTGCGGTACGAAGCTCACCGAGCGCGGCCCCTTCACCGTCTGCCCCAATAGCTTCGAGTGCCCGGCCCAGCTCGCCGGCCGGATCGTGCACTTCGCCTCCCGGGATGCTTTGGACATCGAGGGCCTGGGGGACGAGACCTCCAAGCTCTTCGTGGCCCAGGGGCTCGTGCGCCAGCTCCCGGACCTCTTCGGGATCCGGCCCGATCAGCTCGTGGAGCTCGAAGGCTTCGCCGAGAAGTCGGCCAACAAGCTGGTGGACGCCCTGAAGAAGGCCGCTTCGGCCGCCGAGCTTCCCCGCTTCCTGTACGGCCTCGGCATCCCCGAGGTCGGGGTGGCCGTGGCCCGCGACCTCGCCCGCCACTTCGGCACCTTCGCCCGCCTGCGGGCGGCGGACGAGGCCACCCTCCAGGAGGTTCCGGGGGTCGGGCCGCGGATGGCCGAGCAGATCACCACTTTCTTCCGCGAGCCCAACAACGCGGCCGTCCTGGACGAGCTCGTTTCCAGGATGAGCCTCATCGAGGTCGAGCCATCTGGCGGGGACACGCCGTCCGTAAAACCTCTTGCGGGGCAGAAGTGGGTTTTCACCGGCGGCCTCTCCCGCCTCTCCCGCCGCGACGCCCAGGCATACGTGGAATCCCTGGGCGCCCGCGCCACCGGCTCCGTGAGCAAGTCGACCGACGTCGTGGTGGTCGGCGAAGACGCCGGCTCCAAGGCCGACGACGCCCGGAAGCTGGGGATCAAGACCTTGAACGAAGAGGAATTCGTGGCCTTCCTCGCGGGGAATGGGATCGCCGTCTGACCCGTTTTCCTCCCTGAAGCCAAGGATTTCCGGCCGCCGTTCTCCCAGGGGATCTCAAATGAAACTCGCAGCCACCCTGTTCGCCCTCGTGCTCGTCTTCGCTGGCATGGCTACGATTGCGGCTGCCGGCCCGGCGCAGCAGCCCCAGCGGAAAGGATCGAAGAACGTGATCGAGAAAATCACCAAGACCGATGAAGAGTGGAAGAAGGTCCTGCCCCCCGCGACCTACCAGGTCATGCGCGAGCACGGCACCGAGCGCGCCTTCACGAGCGAGCTCAACCACAACAAGCAGAAGGGCGTCTACGTCTGCGCCGCCTGCGGCCTGCCCCTGTTCAACTCCAGCACCAAGTTCGACTCCGGCACCGGCTGGCCGAGCTTCTGGGCGCCGCTCGACCCCAAGAACGTGGGCACCTCTGTCGACAAGAGCTTCTTCTCGGTCCGCACCGAGGTCCACTGCGCCCGCTGCGGCGGCCACCTCGGCCACGTCTTCCCGGACGGCCCCCCGCCCACGGGCCAGCGGTATTGCATGAACGGGGTGTCGCTGAAGTTCGAGCCGGCGAAGTAACGTTCCTCCAACCCATGGATCGGGAGATTGATCGGGTAATAATCCCCGGTCCATGGGCTCTCCCCCGCTCCTCCCCCTGATCCTGTTCGTCCTCACATACATCGGGCTGGCCCTGGGGCGCATCCCCGGCCTGGCTCTCGACCGCACGGGCTTCGCGGTGCTGGGGGCCGTGGCCTTCCTCGCCACAGGCTCGATCTCCGTGGACGACGCCAAGGCCGCCGTGGACGCGCCCACGATCGTGGTGCTCTTCGGGATGATGCTGCTCTCGGCGCAGTACCGGCAGTCGGGGCTCTACTCGGTCATCGGCGGCCGGCTGGCCCGGGTGGAGGACCCGAAGAGGCTGCTCCTGGGCACCATCGTGGTCACGGCGCTGCTTTCGGCCGTGCTCACCAACGACGTGGTCTGCTTCGCCCTGACGCCGCTCCTCGCGACCTCGCTGCTGGCTTCGGGACGGCAGCCGCTTCCCTACCTTCTCGCCCTGGCCTGCGCCAGCAACATCGGCAGCGCGCTCACGCCGATTGGGAATCCCCAGAACATCCTGATCTCCCAGACGCTGCGCCTCCCATTCCTGCCCTTCGTGCTGGCCTGCGCCGTGCCCGTCATTCTCTCGATGGGGGTGCTGTACCTGTTCATGGCGCGGCGGCTCGCTGTGGGTGGAAGTGGACGGGAGATCTCATCCGAAGAGCCCATCCCCCTGCACCGTCCCGAGGCGGCGAAGGCGATCGTGCTGACCGTGGCTGCCATCGCCCTGTTCCTCTCCCCCGTGCCCGCGCCGCTGACGGCGCTCGGCGTGGCCGGGGTGGTCCTCACCAGCCGCCGGATGCACACGCGGGACATGCTGGCCCTGGTGGACTGGCACCTGCTGGCCCTCTTCGTGTCGCTCTTCATCGTGGGCCGCGGCTTCGAGGTATCCGGTTGGACGGAGGCGGCCCGCGGTGCCCTGGCCAGCGCGGGGGCCGACCTCTCCCATCCGGCCGTTCTGGTCGTGGCGGTGTCTCTCCTGGGGCTCGCCGTGGGCAACGTGCCGGCCGTCATGCTGCTGCTGCCGTTCGTGGGCCGGCAGCCTGAGACCGGCTATGCCATGGCGCTTTCGAGCACCTTCGCCGGCAACGCCGTGCTGGTGGGGAGCATCGCGAACCTGATCGTGGCCGAGCAGGCGGGACGGCTGGGCATCCGCCTCGGCTTTCGCGAGCACATCGGCGTGGGACTGCCCATAACCTTGATCTCCCTGGCCCTCGCGGCCGTGGCCCTGCTGCTCTAGAAAATGGCGCATAGCATCCGTAGCTGACGCGTACTATGCATAGCTGACGCATAGCACGGATATCTGACGCATAGTATCGATAGTTGGCGCGTAGCATCGCCAGATGACGCGTACTATGAATAGCTGGCGCATAGTACGGATAAATGACGCGTACGATCCAGAGATGACGCGTACTATCGATAGCAGACGCATACTATCGGCAGATGACGCGTACTATCGCCGGCTGACGCATACTATGGATCGCTGACGCGTACGATCCCTGGATGACGCGTACTAAGGATAAATTCAGCCAGCGAGGCGGCGGATGTGGTCCAGGTAGACGTCCGCCCGGCGCTCCGCGACCAGGTCGAGCGCCAGCATCAGGGCCGACTGGAGCATCAGGCCCAGAGAGGCCGCGAACAGCGCCTGCCGCTCGCGGAAGAAGAAGTACCCCGCGACCCCGAGGACGAGGAGAGTGATCTCGATCCCCTTGTAGAGGCTGAAGCTCCGCCGCACCGTCTCCATCCGCGGCAGCTCGGTTTCCAGGTATCCATCCGGATCCGTCGCGAGCTGGCCATGGAGGCCGAGCACCTGGGCGTCCGTACGGAAGTAGACGGTGCTGCCGGCCACGATCTGGATCAGGGCAACGGCCACCAGAGGGTAGGCCATGCCCCTCCAGGGGCTGTCCGTGCGCCAGAGGAACACGGAGGCGGTGATGGCCGCGAACCCCACGGCCATGAAGAGCAGGCTCTCCCGCTTCTCCGCCTTGAAGTACGTGATGATCGCGGCGTGCGCCTCGTTGACCGGGTTCAACCTCTCTCCGGGCGAGACCGCAGGGAGCGGGCGACCAGCCCGAGCCCTCCGAAGAGGAGCACGAGCATGAGGAGCGTGTTGAACAGGCTCGTGCTGCGGAAGTAGATCTCCAGGTTCATGAGGATGCCCGCGAGCACGATGACGGCCCCGCCGATCAGCAGGAGCCAGCCGAGGACCGAGCGGCCGTTGAAGAACAGGAGGGCGACGCCGAAGAGGAGGGGGATCAGCGACAGGCCGAAGGCGTTGTACCCCCAGAGATGCCAGTAGCCGCTCGTCACCGTGACCTGCTGGGTCAGCAGGTAGCCGCCCGCGACCACCATGGCGAAACCGACCAGGAACTCGCCGAGCCCTCCCGGCGTCCCCCCGCGCCCCGGAACCGTGTGCCGTTTTCCATTCCATCTATCCTACACGCGGCGCAGGATCAGGTGGCGGTAGGAGCCCACGGAAGGCTCGTCGTGCTCCACCACAAAAGGTGCTCCGGAGCGGTCGAGGATCTCCCCCATCCGCCGGTTCGTGCTGGTGAAGACGAAGTCGAGCAGGGCGAGACCGGCCCGCCGGAGGAGGCCGGGCCGGGCGCCGTCGGGCAGGAACTTGTCGAACACCGCGAGCCTCCCCCCGGGCCGCAGCACCCGGGCCGCCTCCCGGAGGCAGCGGGCAGGGTCAGGGATCACCTCCAGCACCATGTGCAGGATGGCGGCGTCGAAGGCGCCGTCCGGCAGGTCGAGGGCCATGCCGTCCATCACCCGGAACTCGATTCCCGGGCGGGCATGGGTCTGGGCCTGCCGAAGCATGGCGGGCGTCAGGTCGGTCGCCAGGACCTGGACGTCTCCGGGGATGAACGGCAGGTCCGCTCCCGTGCCGCAGCCGATGATCACCAGGCGCTCGCCCGGCTCGAGGGCCAGGAGAGCGATCGAGTGCCGGCGCTGCGGGTGAAGCTTCGTGATCCGGTCGTAGTGGGGAGCCCAGAGGGTGTAGCGGAAGCGGTACCAGGCGTTCGAAGGCATCAGGACAGAGAGGATAGGAGAAAAAAGGGTGGGTAGAGGCGTCCCGGAGGGGGAACGCCTCTACCCGAGGGGAGAGGTTACGAGGATCCGTGAGCCGGGCTCAAAACGGCATCCTCAGGTGCCCAAGGTCCTCGCGGAGCCCAAGCCCGGGGGCGGGCTCGCGGGACGAGTCATCGAAGAACCGGCGGACCTGCAGGGGGTCCGTGTGGGCCAGGCGGTGGTAGAACCGCAGGGCCACCTCGACCTCGGCGCGCCAGAGCGAGCAGCGCTCCTCCGAGATCTCCTGGGGTCTTCCTCCTGCGCCGCCTGAGCATTGGCCAGCAAGACGCTGTGGCCACACACGTGCCGGGCCCAGCACCCTTGGCAGGAAGGCTCATCCGCCGCGCTCGGAGAAGTCCGCCAGCCGAAGGTCGAAGCTGTCGAGGATCGAGGAGGGATAGACGTCGACCATCGGCATCAGCCCGCCGAAGCTGCCGCGCTCGCCATAGGCCTGGTCCAGGGGCTCGCTGCGCCTCAGGCGGTCCACGATCCGCGTCAGCGGCTTGTAGTCGAGAGGCATCCGCTGGGCGGCGAGCTCGTCGGCCATCTCGTCGCAGACGGCGAGGAGGTCGTTGCGCAGGTCCCTCGGTTGCCCCGGCTGCACCGTCCACGCTTCGTCGAGAATCGTGGCGTCCAGGTGGCTCACGCCGGTCTGCTTCGCCCATTCCCAGAGGTCGAGCAGGCGGCCCCGGCCGAGCGTGCAGTGCACGGTCAGGCGGTCGCCCAGGCGGTCCAGCAGCAGGCGCACGGCCGGCTCGGCGGCCCAGGGCTCCCCCTGGCGGTCCGAGTAGAAGCCCTCCCGGGGGGCCGGGAAGCCGCCGCAGAGCAGGCGCACCTGGAAGGAGTAGGCGGCCAGGAAGTCGGCCCGGGCCGGCGTCACCTCCGCGGCCTCGAGCGTCAGCTCGTAGGAGATCTCCTGGCCCAGCAACCCGCCCAGGCGGGAGGACTCGACGACGATCCGCTCCAGGAGGCTGGTGCCCGGGAACGCGCCGCCCCAGCCCAGGTGGAACTTGATCCGGCTGTTGCCGGCGCTCTGCTTGAAGACGAAGGCGACGATCTCCAGGGCGGCTTCCTCCCGCGCCCGGATCGATGCGGGCATGGAGGGTGTCGTCCACCCGGTAGACGGTGCCCGGGTTCCACCAGCCGCCGCCTCCGAGGAGCAGGAAAAAGAGCCGCTCCAGCCGATGCCGCCCTCACCCGTCAGCAGGTCCTCGTTGACGAGCCAGCCGAGCAGCGCCTCGTCGAGGTCGCCCGTCTCCAGGGCGGGCGCGACGTGGAACTGCAGGTCTTCCGGCACCTCCACCACCGCCGCGCGCTCCAGGTCGTAGATCAGGCTGCACGAGCCGTCCCCCTCGATCAGGGGGTGCAGGGCTCGGAGCCGCAGGGCCCCGGGCATGGGCATGGCGGTGACGTGAAGCATGGCTCGTCTTCCTCCTTGTGATGCTGGGCGACGGATCTCCCCTCCTCCTGCCTCTGAGTGACTGGGACCACAAGATCCATTTCGCCTCTAATAGTCTTGTTTCCGCTGAGCCCCTTTTCGTGACAAAAATCCCAAACTTTTTTTGAAGAGCCCTTTTTTCAGGGGTTTACGGCAACCTTCGCCACAATGCTCAAGGAAAGAAGCGTTCAAAACGGGCGGTTGGAAAACCGCCCGGATTGTCCTTAAAAAAGCGCTTTCAGCAGGAACGCTACTTCGCGGCCGGAGCGCCCGGCTTCAGCCAGCGGTCGAGCCAGCCGAGCACGGTCTCGTGCCAGAGCACGCTGTTGGCGGGCTTGAGCACCCAGTGGTTCTCGTCGGGGAAGACGAGGAACTGGCTGGGGATGCCCCGCCGCTGGAGGGCGTTGAAGGTGGCGATCCCCTGGTCCTCGGGGATGCGGTAGTCGAGCTCGCCGTGGACCACCAGCATCGGCGTCTTCCAGCGGTCGACGAACAGCGCCGGGTTGTGCTTCTCGTAGGCTCGCGGGGGTCTGCCAGTACGGCCCGCCCTGCTCCCACTCGGGGAACCAGAGCTCCTCGGTGCCGTAGTACATCATCCGCTGGTCGAAGATGCCGTCGTGGTTGACCAGGCACCGGAAGCGGTCGGGCCAGTTGCCGGCGATCCAGTTGATCATGTAGCCGCCGTAGGAGGCGCCGAGGGCGCAGGCGCGGTCGCCGTCGATCCAGGGGTAGCGCTCGAGCGCCGCCTCCAGCCCCTTCTGGAGGTCCACCAGCGGCTTGCCTCCCCAGTCCTTGCGGATGGCGTCGGTGAACGCCTGGCCGTAGCCGGTCGAGCCGTGGAAGTCGATCTGGACCACGGCGTAGCCCGCGCCGGCGTAGGCCTGGGGGTTCCAGCGGTAGTGGAACTCGTTGCTGGAGGAGCCCTGCGGCCCGCCGTGGATGATGAAGGCCAGCGGGTACTTCTGTCCCGCCTGGAAGCCGACCGGCTTGGTCAGCCAGCCGTAGACCGTGTCGCCGTTGGCGCCCTTGAAGGAGAACTGCTCGGGCTCGCCCATGAGCGGCCGCCGCGAGCTTCTCCTGGTTGATCCGGGTGATCTGCAGCCAGGCCGGAGCCGTCGCGCCGGCGGCGGTGTAGAGCTCGACGGGCGCGCGCAAGGTGTCGCGGCCGAAGACGATGCGGTCTCCCGCCAGCTTGGGCTCGCGGACATGGCCGTCGGCCACCAGCTTCGTCACCTTGCCGGTCGCCACGTCGATGGCGAAGAGCGGCGTCTGGCCCGTGTCGGTCGCCGTGGCGTAGAGGGTCTGGCCGTCGGGCGAGAAGAGGAGCTCGTTGGGCGAGCGGTCCCACGCCTCGGCCAGCACCCGCTCGCGGCCCGTGGCCAGGTCACGCAGCTTGATGCGGAAGCGGTCGGCCTCGAAGCCGGGGCGGGCCATGGCCAGGTAGGCCAGCGTCTTGCCGTCCGGCGAGAAGACCGGCTGGGTGTCCCAGGCCGGGTTGGCGTCGGTCAGGTTGCGCGGCGGCTGCGAGCCGTCCACCGGCACCTGGTAGAGGTCGAAGTCGGTGGACCAGGGCTCCTCCCGTCCCCCGTCCCGGGCGGCGAAGACCAGGGTCTTGCCGTCGGGCGAGAAGGCGAATTCCTCCGTGCCGCCGAACGGCCGCGAGGGCGCGTCGGCGTTCATGCCGCGGGAGACGTCCACGGGCTCGCCCGCCGGAGACCGGCATCACGAACAGGTGGTTGCGCCGGCCCGCCGACCAGGTGTCCCAGTGGCGGAAGAAGCCGGCGTCGCCCTGGTAGAGCTGCCCCGAGGCCTTGGTCTTCCCCTTTCTGGTCGAGCCGCTCCTTGGTGCAGGCGAGCGTCGGGCAGTCGGGGAAGACCTCCAGGCTGAAGGCGAGGCGCGAGCCGTCGGGCGAGACCGTCAGGTTCGCCACGTCGAGCGGCAGGTCGGTCACCTGGACCGCGTCACCGCCCGACGCCGGGATCCGCCAGACCTGGCTCGATCCGGAGCGGGTCGAAAGGAAGTAGAGGCTCTTGCCGTCCGGCGCCCAGCGCGGGTTGTTGTCCGCGGCCGGATCGGTGGTCAGGCGGATCAGCCCGGAGCCGTCGGCGTTGACCATCCAGAGGTCGGTGCGCCCCCGGTTGGCCTCGAGGTCGGTGGTGCGCACGACGAAGGCGACCCGGTCGCCCTTGGGCGAGGGCTGGGGCTCGGAGATCCGCTCCATGGCCAGCAGGTCCTGGGCCGTGAACGGATGGGGCTCTGCCGCGGCGGCAGGGAGGGCGGCCGCGGCGATGGCGAGGAGGAAAGCGGGTAGGCGCTTGAGCATAGAAGTTCTCCGAGAGTCCTTGGAATCCAGACCGCAGACTCTACCAGAGGGTCCCTGCTACCACTTGCAGTATTTCTCACTGCAAGCGCAGTGAAATTTACTGCACCCCCTACTTGCACTTCCCGTCCCGCTCCAGCTCCTGCACGTAGTCGCGGATGCGCTCCGTGTCGTCCGCATTCGGGGCGAGCTTGGCGTAGCGCCGGAACTGGGTGCAGGCGTCGCGGAACGCCTGGCGCTCGTAGAGAAGGAGCCCCAGCTCGCGGCGGGGGGCCGGACGGTCGGGATCGAGCTCGATGGCTTTGCGAAACGAGGTCTCGGCCTCACCGCGCAGGCGGGTCTGGTCCTGCGCTTCCGTCCCGGCGGCGGCCTGGACGAGCCTCAGGCGGCCCCGGAGGAAGTGGCCCTCGGGGTCCTCGGGCATCCACGCATGGACCTTGTCGAGTTGGGCCTCGGCCAGCGCCAGCCTCCCGATCTCGATGTTGAGGCGGGCGTCGTCCCGTACCACGGGCCGGATGCGGCGGGTGAAGGCGTCTTCCCGCTCCTTGCGGGCGACCTCGTCCACCGGGGCCGGGGAAGAGTGCTTGGCGAGGTACATTCTGGTGTTCTCCACCCGCTCGCTCAGGCGGGGATGGCTGCCGAAGAAGAAGGCCTCGACCTTCTTGGGCTCGCCGTGGTCGTCCAGGAGCGCCTGGTAGAGCTTGGGCGCCTGCTGGAGGTCATAGCCGGCGGTGTCCATCTTCACGAAGCCCCCTTCGTCGGCCTCGATTTCGAGCCCGCGGCCGTAGCCGTTGACCGACGCCAGGAAGGCGAGCTGGAGACCCAACCCCACGAGCAACTCGCCGAACACGTCGATGGTGGCGGCCTCGGCCCAGTCCCCGTCACCGATGGCGTCCCCCTCGGCGCCCGCGAGGACCACCGCGGCGGCCACGGCCGCGATCGAGAGCCCGACCTGCTTGTTGTGGGCGCTCCTCTGGTAGCGCACCATGTGGCGGTTCTCGACATGGGTCATCTCGTGGCCGAGCACAGTCGCCAGCTCGTCCTCGCTCTCCACGCGGGCCAGCAGGCCCGTGTGAACGTAGATCGAGCCGTGCGGGTAGGCGAAGGCGTTGAGCGTGGGGTCCTCGATCACCCGCACCCTGTAGCGGATGGCCGGGTTGGCGGCCATGCCGGGCGGGTTCAGGCGCGAGACGACCCCTTCGAGATAGGACTCGAGGAGCGGGTCCTGGTAGAGCTCGGCGTTGTCGAGGAGCTTCTTCTCCTCCTCGCGGGCCTGCTCCCAGAGAGCCTGCTCGTCGGGCAAGGGCTTGAAGGAGCCGCCCTGGCTCGAGATCGGCGGCAGCTGCGTCGAGACGCAGGACGCCGTGAACAGCAGCAGAGTCCCGAGGGCAACGGCGCGGAAGGCCGTCGTATTTCGTACATCGAGCTGGCGCAGATCAATAGGGCGCATAGGGGCCTCCCTTGGGCTTGAGCACTGAACGGAAGACCCCTCCATTATAGGATGCCTGCCCCAGATGGGCTGGCGGGGTTCCGCCGCCGCAGACCCCGGAAAGATCCCAGACCCAGAGCAGCTTGTCGGCATAGACCGGCTCGCCCCAGTCACGCTTCAGGCGGCGGGCGAGTCCGGCCGCCGACTCGCGGAGCAGGCGCCGGAGAGGTTGGGAGACCTCGAATTCGAAGATCCGCCCGCCGGGTGCGATCCGGTCCTCCTCCCGCGCCACGTTGCGGTGGACGATCGCGTACCGCGCGCCACTCCGGCAGAAGGCCCGCGGCTCGGGCGCGACCACGTTTCTCAGAGCCAGCGGAGGCTGGAGCAGGATGCGTTGGGGGGTCGAGACGATGACCCGGCCGCCATGGATCTGCTGGTACACGTAGAACGTCCGGTTCGACTCCCAAACGTAAAGCCAGGGGAATTCGAGGACCGTCTCCCCTTTCAGCCGCCTGTAGAAAGCAGGAATCTCCCTGGCCTCTGCCGTCCGGTACGGCCTGTAGAAGCCCACGAAGTCATTGTGGTGCAGGAACGAGGTCCGGCGGGCGATCGGGTCCGCGAAAGGCCCCAGCGCCGCGAGCGCCAGGATGAAGACGCCTGCAGTACCCGTTGCGATACTCGTTGCAATACCCGTTGCAATACCCGGGCGGGTGCGGAGACTCCCAAAGGCCACCGAAGCCCACAGCAGCACGAACGGCAGGACGGGCAGGAGATAGCGACCGAGGATGACGGGGCTCGCCATCCCCATGGGCGAGAGGATCAGTAGACCCGCGACGTGCCCGGCCACCACGGCCAAAGTGAAGAAGGCGAACCGCCGGTCCTTTCGAATCAACACGATAAGCCCCGCCAGGACCGCCAGCCAGAAGCCCACGGCGAGCCACCCGCTGGCGGTGCCCGCCTGAAGGCGAAGGACGTTGGGCAGAACCTCGCTCCAGGGAACCGACTGTTCCACGCTCTTGCCCGCGATGACGCCGAGGAGAGAGGCCCGCGCCGGTACCAGGAACAGGGCGAAGGCCGCGGTGAGCGACAGCCCCAGCAGGACCAGATCCCTGAGGTCCCGCCCCAGATCCTTCCGCTGGACGAGCGCGTCACCCGCCGCGAACAGGAACGGGGCCGCCACGATCGGACCCGCTCCGAGATGGAACCAGACGGCCAGTGCCCCCAGGAGCACGTAGGCCGCGCCAGACCGCCACGACCGCGTCCGCCACCATGCCTCGAAGGCCATGACGGCCCCGAAGGAGAGGAGCACCATCGGCATGTACGAGCGGGCGATACGGCTGTAGAAGATCAGGGCCGGCGAGAGGGCCAGGAGCCACCGGTAGACCCCCACCGTCCCAGGGCTCACCCTGTTTGAGACTGTGGCGGGCAGGGCCAGCAGCGCGGCCAGGCCGCAGAGCAGCACCGGCAGCCGGAGGACCATCTCCGTGACCGGCACGCCCCACCCCATCAACAGCTTGTAGACCGCCGTCAGCGGGATGCAGTTGTCCGTCTGCTGATAGGTGACGAGGATCTTCGGCAGAGGCAGGTTGAGCGCCGCCCGGATGGCATGGACCTCGTCGCCGCCGAGGATCTGGCCCGGCAGGTTCCAGAGGCGGAGCGCCACCCCGACCCCGAAAGGCAGGAGGATGCTGACGGCAAAGAGAAGGGCTCTCTGGCGGGCCAAGAAGTGAGAGGCTACTGCGGCCGCTTACCCCGAGGCAAGCCGGCCCGCCTCGAAGGCCACCGCCTGAAGCTCCTCGCGCACGACGCGGCGGAGAATCTTCTCAAGGGCCTCCTGCCGCCCCTGGATGTGCTCGCGCAGGGCGCGGTTGATAAGGGTCTGGTAATTGCCCCCGCCTGCCGCATGAACCTGCTCCCGGAACCAGTCGAGAACGTCGTCATCCAGCCGGATGGTGATCCGGGTCTTCCCCTGGGGGACCGGCTCGACGGGACCGCGCTTGCCTTGGCTGAAGTCGTATTCCTCTTTCATGTCTTTCATATTCACAGGCCTCGTAGGCTTTCCTCTCGCGCGGAGTGGCCTTCCGCGCCGAGATGATCCGGATCTTCAGACGGCGCCAGGCATAGGCCACCACGAGGATCTGCCCCGTGGCACTGGCTCCGATCGTGACGAACCGCCGCTCCTCCGCGTCTTCCTCTTCCACCGTAACGCAGCACTCGTCGGCGAAGACCGTGGCCGCTTCGGCGAAATCGATGCCATGCTTCCAGACGTTCTGGCGAGCTTTGGCGGGACTCCACTCATATCCGTCGATTGTATGCACGCTCGTACACTCCGTCAAGGGGATATGGCGATCCGGTTCCACAGCGGCGCCACGGCCGTACTACGAACCCCACCATACTTCGCTAAAAACGGGAACAGTCTATCCCAAGAACAGGGCAAGGCGAGCTGGGCTCACATCGAGATCGAGCCCTTGCGGAACTCGGTCTTGGCGAGGTGGGCGTTGACCAGCACCGGTGCCGCCCGCGCGGGCGAGCCGCACGGCTTCCGCGAGGACCGCCGGGACGTCCTCCCCCCGCGTCGAGCAGGAGCCCGCGGCCGCCGTAGCCCTCGGCGACCTTGTGGTAGTCGGTGCGCGCGAG
The DNA here is from genome assembly GCA_963832495.1 of uncultured Acidobacteriota bacterium. GTDB lineage: Bacteria > Acidobacteriota > Thermoanaerobaculia > Multivoradales > UBA5704 > DATARR01. The sequence continues at coordinate 150,265 of CAWHUF010000012.1, forward strand.
CACCGTGCCCACGTCGTCCTTGAGGACCTCGATCTGCTCGCGGGCGATCTGCGTCCAGCCGGCGTCGTTGCCGACCACCGCGATCACCGGGATGCCGTGGCGGGCGAAGGTGTCGAACTCGGCGAGGCTGTAGGCCACCGAGCCGTCGCCGTAGAGGATCCAGACGTCCGCCTCCGGCCGGCAGAGCTTGGCGCCCAGGGCGAAGCCGCCGCCCACGCCCAGCGTGCCGAAGACGCCGGGATCGAGCCAGGAGAGCGGCCCGCGCGGGGTGAGCGATGTAGGAGGCGGTGGCCACGAAGTCGCCGCCGTCGGCCACGAGCACGCTGCTCGGGCGCCAGGGCCCGGTCGATCTCGCGGCAGAGGTGGACGGGATTGACCCGCTCGCCCTGGAGCCTCCGGCCTGCTGCGTCGATCTCGCTGCTCGCGCTCCTCGTCCCGGGCGCGCAACGAGTGCCGAGCCAGTCCGCCCATCTCCGCCCGCCGCCCTTGAGCGCCTCCGCCAGCCGCTGCAGGAGGAGCCCCGGATCGGCGTGGACGGCGAGGTCCGGCTTGCGGTTCATGCGCAGGTCGTCCTCGCTCCGGTTGACCGAGACGAGGAAGGCCTTGCGGCTGATGTGGCGGCCGTAGTCGAGCCGGAAGTCGTTGGGGATGCCGGCCAGGAGCACGAGGTCCGCCTCGCGCAGCGCCTCCTTGCGCTTGTGCCGGAGCTGGAGCGGGTGGCCGGGGCCGAGCAGGCCGCGGGCGCCGCCGGCCAGGTAGACCGGCGCGCCGATCGACGTCGATCGCCGCGCGCCAGCTCCTGGGCCTCCTCCCGGGTGGGCGACGACAGCAGCACCTGGCTGCCGAGCACGAGCACCGGGCGCTTCGCCTTGCGCAGCCGGGCCGCGGCCTTGCGCACGTCGCCCTTGTCCGGGAGCGGGCGGCGGGATCGGCCGCGGCGGTGCCGGAACGTGCTTGTCCGCCCCCGGCGAAGAGCTTGCGAGGCGTGGCGCTTCAGGTACAGGCGCATGCCGGCCCCCGCGATCCCGCCGCCCTTGGAGCTTGCGCCGTACCACTCGCGCACCAGCTCCTCGTCGTAGAGGAGGTCGACCGGGCACTCCACGAACACCGGGCCGGGCACGCCCGAGCGGGCGATCGTCGAAGGCCTGCTCCAGCATCGGCACCAGGTCGCGCACGGTCTGGGCCGAGCCGCGGCCCACTTCACGTGCGGCGCGAACAGCGCCATCTGGTCGATGTCCTGGAGCGCGCCCCGCCCCTTGAGCAGCGTGGCCGCGGCGCCGCCGAGGAGCACCACGGCCGACTGGGCGAGCTGCGCGTTCTTGACCGCGGTGATGGTGTTGGTGACGCCCGGGCCCGGCGGTGACCGCCGCCACGCCGGGCACGCCGGTCAGGCGGAAGACCGCGTCGGCGGCGAACACGGCGTCCACCTCGTGGCGCACGTCCACCACCCGGATGCCCAGGCGCTTGGCGCCCGACCAGGATGGGCGAGATGTGCCCGCCGCAGAGGGTGAAGAGGAACCGCACTCCCTGCGCCTCGCAGCACCTGCGCGACGCGATCTCCGCCGTTCATGCTCCTTTCCTCCCGCGTCCAGGACGTGATGGTCGAGCGTGAAGCAGCGGAAGTCGCCCGCTCATCACCGCCTCGCTCCCCCCGCACGCACCTCGACCTGCACCCGGCTCTTCCGGCCGTCCGTCTCTTCGACCCACGCCTCGGCCACGAGCCGCTCCCCCACCACCACCGGCTTCAGGAAGCGGACCTCCGCGCTCGCCAGCACCACGTTGGGATGGTTGACCGCCAGCATGGCCGCGTAGTCGGCGAGCCCGAACACGAACCCGCCGTGGACCAGGCCGCGCTCGTCCGCCGCCATCTCCGGCAGGGCCGTCGAGCGCCACGCGGGCCGTGCCCTCGCCGAGCTCCAGGGGCTCGCCGCACAGGCGGCGGTCGATGGCGAGGTGGGTCTGGGGATTCAAGAGGGATTTCCTCCATAGGAGCGCTCCGCGGGCGGATTATATGCTCCCTCCGATGCCCGCTCCCTGGCACGGCGACGCCACCGCCCTGGAGGACGACCTCCGCCGCTCCGTCCGCGGCGAGGTGCGCTTCGACGCCGGCAGCCGCGGCCTCTACGCCACGGACGCCTCGAACTACCGCCAGGTGCCCATCGGCGTCGTGCGTCCCCCTGGACGAGGACGACCTGCATCGCGGCCGTCGCGGTCTGCCGGCGGCACGGCGCTCCCCTCGTCCAGCGCGGCGGCGGCACCAGCCTCGCGGGCCAGGCCTGCAACGTGGCCGTGGTGCTGGACGGCTCCCGGCACCTGACCAGGGCATCCTGGAGATCGATCCCGACCGGCGGCTCGCCCGCGTCCGAGCCCGGCACGGTGCTCGACGACCTGCGCCGGGAGGCGGGCCGCCACGGGCTCACCTTCGGCCCCGATCCCGCCACCCACGCCTGGTGCACCCTGGGCGGCATGATCGGCAACAACTCCTGCGGCGTCCATTCGGTGACCGCCGGGCCGGACCTCCGACAACGTCGAGGAGCTGGAGGTCCTCACCTACGACGGCCTGCGCCTGCGGGTCGGGCGCGACTCCTGAGCCGGAGATCGACCGCATCGTCCGCTCCGGCGGCCGGCGGGGCGAGATCTACCGGCGCCTGCGCGAGCTGCGGGACCGCTACGCGCCCCTCATCCGCGAGCGCTTCCCCCGCATCCCCCGCCGCGTCTCGGGCTTCAACCTCGACGAGCTGCTCCCCGAGCGCGGCTTCCACGTGGCCCGCGCCCTCGCTGGCAGCGAGGGGACCTGCGTCACCTTCCTCGAAGCCACCGTCCGCCTGGTGCCCGCGCCCAGGGCTCGCGTCCTCGTGGTCCTCGGCTACCCGGACGTCATCCGCGCCGCCGAGCACGTCCCGGAGGTGCTGGCCGCCGGTCCCATCGGCCTCGAAGGGATGGACCGCTTCCTGGTGGACAACGAGTTCACCCGCCGCTCCTACCGCGAAGCCCTCTCCCGCCTGCCGGAGGGGGACGCCTGGCTGCTGGTCGAATTCGGCGGCAATCCCCGGAGAAGCGGCCGAACGGGCGCGGCGCTTCGCGGCCGGATCGCCGGCTCTGATCCTCGAAGATCCCCGGGAGCAGTCGAAGATCTGGCAGGTCCGCGAGGCCGCCGTGGGGACGACCTCCCGCGATCCGCGGCTAGGCGATGCCTGGCCCGGCTGGGAGGACGCGGCCGTGCCTCCAGCGCGCCTCGCTTCCTACCTGCGCGATCTCGAACGCCCTCCTCGCCCGCCATCGGCTACGGCGCCGCCTTCTACGGCCACTTCGGAGAAGGCTGCCTTCACGCCCGCATCAACTTCGATTTCACCTTTCCAGAGGGCGTCCGCCGGTACCGCGCCTTCCTGGAGGAGGCGGCGGACCTCGTGGCCGCTCACGGCGGCTCGCTCTCGGGCGAGCACGGCGACGGCCAGCAGCGCGGCGAGCTCCTCGCCCGCATGTTCGGCGAAGAGCTGGTCCAGGCCTTCCGCGAATTCAAGGCGATCTGGGACCCGCGGAACCGCATGAACCCCGGCAAGAAGGTCGATCCCCTCCCCCTCGACGCGGACCTGCGCCCCTCGCTGCGCCTGGCGGACCCGGAGACCGCCTTCCGCTATCCCGGAGACGCCGGAAGCTTCGCCCGCGCCGCCAGCCGCTGCGTGGGCGTCGGCAAGTGCCGCAGGGACAGCGGAGGCGTGATGTGCCCGAGCTACATGGCGACCCGCGAGGAGAAGCATTCCACGCGCGGCCGGGCTCGCCTGCTCTTCGAGATGCTGGAGGGCGAGCGTGATCCGGGACGGCTGGAGGAGCGAGGAGGTCCGCGAAGCCCTCGACCTCTGCCTCGCCTGCAAAGGATGCCGGACGGAATGCCCCGCCGGGGTGGACATGGCGACCTACAAGGCCGAGTTCCTCCACCACCATTACCAGGGGCGTCCAAGGCCCAGGATGGCCTACGCGGCGGGGCTGGTGTACTGGTGGGCACGGATCGGCTCGATGGCCCCCGGCATTGCCAACCGGCTTGGAGGATTCTTCAAGGGGATCACCGGCGTCCATCCCAACCGCCACCTCCCTCCCCTTGCCCCTCAAACCTTTCGGAACAAATTCCCCCTCTCCCAGTGTGCGGGGGGAGGGTATGGCCGGCCGAAGGACGGGGAGGAGAGGGGGCCAGGGGGTGAGGGTCCGGTCCTCCTCTGGCCCGACACCTTCACCAACTTCTTCCAGCCGGAGATCGCTCACGCCGCCGTCACGGTCCTGGAAGCCGCAGGACACCGCGTCTCGATCCCTCGAAGGGTCCTCTGCTGCGGCCGGCCGCTTTACGACTTCGGCATGCTGGACCTCGCCCGCCGCCAGCTCCGGCAGATCCTCACGGTCCTGAGGCCGGAGATCGAATCCGGAACCCCCGTCGTGGGCCTGGAGCCGAGCTGCGTGGCCGTGTTCCGCGACGAGCTCGTCAATTTCTTCCCCGAGGACGACCTCGCCCGGCGCCTCTCCGGCCAGACGTTCACCCTTGCCGAATTCCTCGCCCGCAAAGGCTTCGAGCCGCCTCGCCGTCCTGGGCAGGCGATCGTCCACGGCCACTGCCACCACCATTCCGTCATGGGAATGAAGGCGGACCGGACGCTCCTGGAGTTGATGGGGATGGACTTCGAGATCCTCGACTCCGGCTGCTGCGGCATGGCAGGGGCCTTCGGATTCGAGCGGGATCACTATGACGTTTCGATCGCCTGTGGGGAACGGGTCCTGCTCCCAGCGGTGCGCGAAGCGGGTCCGGAGACCCTGATCCTCGCGGACGGCTTCAGCTGCCGCGAGCAGATCGCTCAAGTCACGGGGCGCCGGGCCCGTCATCTGGCGGAAGCGCTGGCGGAGGCGCTTGCGGTGGCCCTCCGATCGTGATCCTCCGGCCACGCTTCCACAGCCAGCGCAGGCCCAGCACCACCGCCGCGATCACCAGCCCGATCGGCAGCAGCACGATCAGGGTGTAGATGACCGCGTCCACCAGCCAGCGCAGGAAGGCCACCAGCGTCCGGGCGCTCCCCCGCAGCGTGTCCCCCGGCCGCCACTCATCGCTCGCAACCACCGGCCTCGCCGCCTCCGTGGGCACCAGTTGCAGGTTGATCGTCGAGAGCGCCGCCAGCTTGTCGAAGGAGCTGAGCTGGGTGCGGATCTGCTCGATCTCCGAGCGGACCTCGATCAACTGTTGATAGATCTCCATGATCTCCGCCACCTTCCGCGCCCGCTGGCGGGATTCGGCGAGGAGGGCCCGCAGCTCGGTCTCCGTGGCCTCCAGGGTACGCATGCGGGCGTCCAGGTCTACATACTGGTCCGTCACGTCGTCGACCTGCTGCTGCTCCTGGTTGACGCGGATGGCCATGGCCCGGATGGCTTTCAGGGCCTCGTCCAACCGCTCGACCGGCACCCGGAGAGTCAGCGTGTAGTACATGAGCTCTCCCTGCCGCTGGCCGGTCGAGTTGCCCACGTAGCCGCCGAGCCGGGTGGCGAGGGCCTGCACCTCGGCCGACACCTTCTCCGTGTCCCGCACCTCCAAGTGCAGGTTCACCGTCCGGATCAGCTTGCGGGGGATGACCCGGTTTGCCGCCGGTGTTCCCTTCGATGGCCCTCCGGAGGGCTGGCTCTGGGCAGTAGCTTCGGGTGCCCCGGCGTAGCCAAGCCCTTTGAGGCCAGCCTCTCGCGTTGCGGGAGCCGATGGCGCCCCGGTGGAGCCAGAGCTCGCATCGGCCGGAGCCTCCGCGGCATACTCCTCTTTTTTACAAGATCCAAGCAATAACAGAAGCACTGACAATGCCAGGACCTGGAAAGGCTTCATCGTCATCCTCCGCCGAAAGATGCAGCAGTATGGCACGGTTGAATGTAAGATGGTCCCAGAAGACCACTCCCGAGCTCGTACGGAGGTTTTGAAATGGCTTCACGGAAGTTGGCCTTGGCTCTTGTGGCGGTGGGGATGCTGCTCGTACCCCTGGCGGGGATCGCTCAGGACGACTTGGGCCTCCCGCCGGAAACGCTCGCCCAGTCGACCCCGGTCTTCGCCTTCCAGAGCCAGGGCAGCAACCGGCCGGCCCTGGTCTTCACCCGCAGCGGCAACACCCAGGAGCACGATCCCAGGGTCTTCATCTCCTCGCGCGACGGCTGGCGCCTGATCCAACTCCCCGAGGAGCTGCACAACTCGGCCTGGGTCTATACGGGCCGGGCCCCCTCGGGGACCGATGTCTGGGGCATTACCCAGGCCGGCAATCCCGGCACGGGCCTGCAGATCGTCTGGAGTGGCAACGGCGGCAGGAACTGGCGGGTCCGCGGTGGGCTCCAGAAGGTCTCCCCCCACGCCGTCATCGACCTGTTCACCATCAGCGAGGACAAGGGCACGCTCATCCTCCGCCTCGACGAGGATCTCCGCCCCGACGCGCCCCGGCTCGGCTACTACCTCTACCTCACGAAGAACGGCGGCAGGAACTGGTCCGAGGCCATCTACTCCCAGGGTAAGCCCCTGCCTCCGCCCGATCTGCTGGCGCGTCCCGACCGCACTTTCGACGCCAGTCAGCCCCTCGACGTCGCCGGCTGGCAGCGACTCCTGGCCGAGCTTCAGCCCGCCAGCTGAGCCCTCGGGGAAAGCACCCGTTTCCACGACGGGATTTCCCCTTTTCTGGCACTCTTCAGGCCGCCTGAGACAGTAGACGTCGCATCGTCTCAGGCTCGCGATCGATCGCTCGAAGCAACGCGCGGGCTGGTGCATCGGGAGTGCTGCGGTGCTGTTCCCAATCCCGTAAAGTGCTGACGGGCAGTCCAAAGGCTTCCGCAAACTCGACCTGGGTCATGCCGAGCCGCTGCCGCAACGCCTTTACGGGGGAGACGCGGCGCATCTTCGCCAAAGCCTCCGAGTCGAGCGGCTGGGCCTCGGGATCGGAGAGGGCCGCCGCCAGTACCTCTTCGTCTGTCATCGCGTTCACTCGCGCCCAGTCGGTCTTACTCATAGTTCATCCCTCGTCAAAACTACTGGTTATCCGTAGTCTTGTCAACCAGCCAAGGCAGCAGGCGAGGAGGGTTGCTCCCCGCCTGCTCTTCCAGGAATCAACCGCAGAGGAGCTCCGCGTCGCCGGAGCAGATCCCGTTGAAGCCTCCGCAGATCCTGTTGGCGTAAGCACAACAGTCGGCCGCCGACCACGTCCAGGGGCAGCCGATAAGGACCTCATTGCCGTTGCATTCCCCCTCGCAGTAGGCCCCGGCCTGCGCCGGCAGCTCCACCGGGGCGAGGGCAGCGAGCGTCAGGGTCAGGGCGAGGAGAAGAAGGGCGGTATTCTTGATTCTCATGACAGCCTCCTTGTCTGCGGAAGGGAAGTTCCTTCTACGTAAAAGAAGGGTGCGCACGAGGTTTCTTCTGGAGCCAACCTGGCTCTCCCTGCAACCTCTTGGAGAACCTCCCAACGCCTTGGAGAATCTGACGGCGCCTCAGAGCCCGGGGATCCGGCGCAGATCCGTAGCGGCGGCCTGGAGAAAACGGTAACGCCTCAGATCCTGGGGATCTGGCGCAGAGCCCGCGACGATGCCTTGGAGAAGACGGCGACAGCCTGGAGAATCTTCTACGCTCCGGAGAATCTGACGACACCTCAGAGCCCCAGACGGCGCCCTGGAGAAAACGGCAACGCCCCTGAGAAAACGCCAACGGTCCGGAGAATCTGGCCACGTCCCAGATCCCGGGATCTGGTGCAGATCCCGTGACGACGCCTTGGCGAAGACGGCAACGGTCTGGAGAATCTTCCATGCCGCGGAGAATCTTACGCCGCGACGTTTCTCGGGATCTGGGACAGTGTCGTCGTAGCTCCCCTCGGAGGGGCGGCGAGAATATGGTGTAATATCATTGGAGCAATTCCAGGAGGGCTCCTCACCATGAGCGACACCGCACCGTCGAAGGCCGTCTTCGTTCTTCTGCTCCTGCTCGTCCTCTTCGGTGCCGCGGCCCAGGCGCAGCCGGCCTTCCGGGTCAAGGACCTCAACATCAGCCGGACGACGGGAATCGCTTCGGAATACGGTCCCAACGGTTTGTGGGACGGTTTCGTGACTCTGGGAAACACCGTCTTCTTCGGCGCTTCCGACGGCATCCATGGCTTTGAGCTGTGGCGGAGCGACGGCACTCAGGCCGGCACCCGCCTGGTCGCGGACGTCTGCCCCGGGTCCTGCGCCTCTATCCCGCAAAGCCTCGCGGTGGTTAACGGCAAGGTCTTCTTCGTGGCCGACGACGGGTTCCACGGTCCGGAGCTGTGGCGGACCGACGGCACCCCGGCCGGGACCACCCTGGTCAGGGACCTGGTCCCGCCAAGCAAACCGTTCCTCTGGATCCGGGGCCTCACGGAGCTCAATGGGAAGCTGCTTTTCTCAATCTCGACTCCCGACGGCACGGGAGATCTGTGGACGAGCGACGGCACGGCGGCAGGGACCGTCCTGGTGAAAAATTTCGGTGGAAACAACGACTTCAGCACCACTCTTATGCCGCTGGCCCGTCTCGGGGGCAAGGTCTTCTTCATCGCCAACGACGGCGTCCACGGGCGGGAGATCTGGATGACAGACGGGAGCCCGGCGGGGACCGTCTTGCTCAAGGACGTCAACCCTGGCCTCGCCGGCAGCGCCCCCGGTTCCCTGGACCAGACGGTCGCGGTGGCGGGCGGCAAGCTGTTCTTCCTGGCGATCGGCCCCGAGGGGTTTGAGCTGCGGGTGAGCAACGGCACCCCGGAGGGGACCTCCCTGGTCCGGGAGATCGCGCCGGGCCCGGCGAGCTACGTCATCCGGAGCCTGACCGCCGTGGGCCGCGAGGTCTTCTTCCTGGCCTCCGACGACGGGCAGGGCCTGGAGCTCTGGAAGAGCGACGGCACCCCGGCCGGCACCCGGCCGCTCCAGACGATACCCGACAACGCCCGCTTCCTGACTGCGGCCGGGGGCCGGCTCTTCTTCGCCTCAGACTGCCAGCTCTGGAAGAGCGACGGCACCCCGGAGGGCACGGGCGTGGTGCTGGAGATCCGTGACGGACCTTCCTGTTCTCCGCTCTATCTCCTCTCCCAGCAGGGCGGGAAGCTCCTGTTCTTCGCCAACGACGGGAGCCGCGGCTTCGAGCCCTGGACGAGCGACGGCACCCAGGCCGGCACCACGCTCCTCGCGGACCTCAACCCCGGAGCCGCCTCCTCTCGGGTGTACCGGGGCGACGCGTTCACCGGCCGCTGGTACTTCCGGGCCGAGAAGGGAGAGAACGCCGGCGTGCAGATCTGGACGACCGACGCCACCCCGGCCGGCACGCGGATGCTGTTGATCAACCGCCAAAGGTCCGGTTTCCGCGTAAGCTCCCGGGGCAATCTGGTAGGACCCCGCGCGTTCTTCGACCTGAACGGGACGCTGCTCTTCCAGGGAGGCAACGGCGCGACCGGCGCGGAGCTCGGGAGGAGCGACGGCACCGACGCCGGGACGGTCGTGATCCAGGACCTCAAGCCGGGGCCCGGCTCTTCCCTGCCAGGCGAATTCACCCGGGCCGGCGGGACCGTGTTCTTCCGGAACAACGCGGGGACCGGCAGCGAGAAGCTGTGGAAGACCGACGGCACCGCGCAAGGGACCCAGGTGCTCTACGCCCCCGACCACCTGCACTTCGGCGGTCTGTTCTCTCCCCGGGACCTGACCCCGTTCGGCCAGCAACTGCTGTTCGCCGGCTCCTACTGGAGTGATTTCGAGAATACCCTGCTGAAGAACGACGGCACTCCGGAAGGAACGGTACCGGTCGTCTCCACACCGGAGATCTTCAACGTGCAATCCCTCCTCTCCCTGAAAGACCATCTGGTCCTCTTCCAGGCGGACCGGGAGCTGTGGAGGAGCGACGGCACCGAAGCGGGGACGGCTCCTCTCGCCACCGCCCCGCCCCTGAATCGTAGCCGGTCCCTGGCGGAGATCTCCGCCATGCGGGACGGCGTGCTCCTCTTCGCAGCGACTCTGCCCCAGACCGGCGAGGAGCTGTGGCGCAGCGACGGCACGGAGGCGGGCACCTCCCTCGCCGCGGAGCTCGTGCCGGGAGTGGGCTGGAAGCCGCTGGGGCCGTTCGCCGCGGCGGGTACGGCCGTGTTCTTCGCGGCCGGAGGCATCGAGCTCTGGAAGAACGAGGCCGGGATCACGAGCCTCGTCCGCAGGCTCCCTCACGGAGACCCGGCGTTCGGAATCCGTTCTTTGACTGCGCTGGGAAACCGGGTCTACTTCACCTACCACGACCACGCGCGCGGCCACGAGCTATGGGTGAGCGATGGCACGGAGGCGGGCACTCGGATCGTCAAGGACCTCCTGCCCGGGCCGGGCTCGTCCCACCCGCGGGAGCTCCGCGTCGTGGGAGGCACCCTCTTCTTCTCGGCATCCGACGGCGTCCACGGCTTCGAGCCTTGGCGCAGCGACGGCACGCGCCGGGGGACGTCGATGATCCAGGACATCGCCCCAGGCGCCCTCTCCTCCAGTCCGGTGGAGTTCACCGCCTCGGGGCCGTACGTCTACTTCGCCGCCAACGACGGGAAGACGGGCTTCGAGCTGTGGGCCATCCCCCGCCCGCCGTCCTGAGGAGGTCGACAATACCTCGATCCATGCTAAAGCAGGAGTAGACTGACATCCTCAAAGGAGGAGAGATCGATGAAAAGAGCATGGATCCTCGCCGTTGCCCTGGTCTTCGTCTCCGCTGCCGGCTTTGCCCAGACGCCCAGCCCAGGGCCCCTGTCCGGCGAAACCCTCGCCGCCATCCTCGGCCCGCCCGCGGCCGGCGGTGCGTGCGCTCCGCGGCCCGAAGGAGTGCAGCTCGCCGCGGCCCGGCCCCGCACCGGCGCCAAGTCGGCCTGCACGGCAACCGCTCAGTGCTACTCAGGCACCGTCAGTTGCTCCGGCAACAGCACTTGCTCGGCCCAGGACCGCGACTGCGCGGTGCCCACCGCCGGCAAGGTCACCTGCGACGGCGTGACCACCGGGTGCCCTGTCGCCTGCACGATCTGCGACCAGTGCGCCGCAACCGACGACTGCGTCAAGTGCTGCCAGTGCGACTACGGCTACCCGCCCCTCATCTGCATGCGGTACTGTGGTTGAGGGTCGTACGCCTACTTCCCTCCCCACCACGGCACGGCGGGCTTCGAGCTCTGGGCCTTCCCCCGGCCGCCGGCCTGACGTCCTGAAGAGGCCGGCGCGCGACCCGGTCCCGGCCTGGGTTCCGTCCTGGCTTGCGCCCGGGCTCGGGCCGTGGCCTTCTGGGCGCGCATCGCGGCCAGCCGCTCGGCGACCGGAATCTCGAAGCGCTCCGCCGGCTTGGCCTGGTAGTCGAAGCCGTCCACGGTCCGGCGCGGCAGGACCTTGGCCACGGCCCGCTCGATGGCGCGCAGCTCGTTGACTTCCTCCGGCGACACGAAGGTGAGCGCCTCGCCGGTGGCTCCGGCACGGGCGGTCCGCCCCACCCGGTGGATGTAGTCCTCGGGCACGTGGGGGACGTCGAAGTTGACGACGTGGGACAGGCCCTCGACGTCGATGCCGCGGGCGGCGATGTCGGTCGCCACCAGGACGCGGAAGCGGCCGTTCTTGAAGCCTTCGAGGGCCATGGTGCGCTGGCCCTGGCTGCGGTTGCCGTGCACCCGCTCACAGGCCACGCCGTGGCGGTCCAGGTACTGGGCCAGGCGGTTGGCGCGGTGCTTGGTGCGCGTGAAGACGATCGCGCTCTTGATGCCGTCGCCCCGCAGCAGCTCCAGCAGCAGGGCGGACTTGACGTCCTGGCGCACCGGATAGACCGCCTGCTCCACTCCGGTGGCCGGCGCGGACGGGCGCTCGACGTTCAAGGCCACGGGATTGCGCAGCATCTGGCGCGACAGCTCCCGGATGGGCGGCGGCAGCGTGGCCGAGAAGAAGAGCGTCTGCGAAACGGGCGGCAGGTGCTTGAGCACCCGGCGGATGTCGGGCAGGAACCCCATGTCGAGCATGCGGTCGGCTTCGTCGAGCACCAGGATCTCCAGGCCGGCGAGACGGGCGTAGGACTGCCGGAAGTGGTCCAGCAGGCGGCCCGGGCACGCCACGATGACGTCCACGCCGGTGCGCAGGGCGTGCTCCTGGGGTCCCATGCCGACACCGCCGTAGACGGCGGCCGCCCGGACTCCCGTGTGGCGGCCGAGGTCGTTGAAGTGCTCGACGATCTGCGCGGCCAGCTCCCGAGTGGGGGCGAGCACCAGCACCCGCGTGACGCCGCGCTTCTGGCCCTGGAGACGGTTGAGGATGGGCAGGGCGAAGGCCGCGGTCTTGCCGCTGCCGGTCATCGCGCAGGCCAGGACGTCGCGCCCTTCGAGGGCTGGCGGAATGGCGTCGCGCTGAATGGGAGTGGGAACGGTGAAGCCGAGGTCGGCGACGCCACGCAGGACGCTGGGGTGCAGGTTGAACGAGGAAAAACTCATGTAGGGCTTGGGTATGCTTTCCGAGGGCGTACGGCGGCTGCTCGTGGAGCAGGAAATGCCACGCCACTCTGATATCCGACAGAAAGTCGGACCGGCTGGATTCGGGAACGGAGGACTGAGCCGGCGAGGCCGCCGTCAGGGCCCTTGGGAGGCCCGGGAATCGACTCGCCGCGTCCCGGCTCCGCGAGGAGCCGGGTCTGGCGAGGTCTAGAGAGTCTCACATCTTGCCGGAATCACCAAACGGCCGCTCCCCTACTTCTCCTCCATGTGGGGGTACCGGTACTCCTTCGGCGGTACGAAGTTCTCCTTGATGGCCCTGAGCGAAGTCCAGCGCAGCAGGTTCACCAGGGAGCCGGCCTTGTCGTTGGTGCCGGAGGCGCGGGCGCCGCCGAAGGGCTGCTGGCCCACCACGGCGCCGGTCGGCTTGTCGTTGATGTAGAAGTTGCCCGCCGCGTTGCGCAGGGCCTTCGAGAGGTGATCGACCGCCTTCCGGTCCTCGGCGAAGATGGCGCCGGTCAGGGCGTAGGGGCTCGCCGTGTCCACCAGCTCCAGGGTCTTCTCCAGCTCCAAGTCGTCGTAGACGTAGACGGTGAGCACCGGCCCGAAGATCTCCTCCCGTATCAGCTTGAAGCGCGGATCGGTCGTGACCACCACGGTGGGCTCGATGAAGTAGCCGTCCGACTTGTCGCCCTTGCCGCCGGCGAGGATCTCGGCCTCGCTCGATCCCTTGGCGTGGTCGATGTAGCGCATGATGCGGTCGAAGGAGGGCTCATCGATCACCGCCGCCATGAAGTTGCGGAAGTCGGTGGGCGAGCCCTGGTCGATCGTCTTGATCTGATCGACCAGCATCTCCTGGACCCGGGGCCAGAGGGACTTGGGCACGTAGGCCCGCGAGGCCGCCGAGCACTTCTGCCCCTGGTACTCGAAGGCGCCGCGCACCAGGGCCGTCACGTAGGCCTCGACGTCCGCGGAAGGATGGGCGAACACGAAGTTCTTGCCGCCCGTCTCGCCCACGATCCGCGGGTAGGAGCGGTAGTTGGCGACGTTGTCGCCGATCGTCTTCCACATGGACTGGAAGACCGGGGTCGAGCCCGTGAAGTGGATGCCCGCGAGGTCCCCGTGAGCCAGCACCGGGTCACCCACCTTGCTCGCCTTGCCGGGAAGGAAGTTGATGACGCCGTCCGGGAACCCGGCGGCCTGGAGGAGCTTCATGATGAAGTAGTTGGAGTAGACCGCGGTCGAGGCCGGCTTCCAGAGGACCGTGTTGCCCATCAGGGCCGGCGCGGTCGGCAGGTTGCCGCCGATCGACGTGAAGTTGAACGGCGAGACCGCGAAGACGAACCCTTCGAGCGCCCGGTACTCCACCCGGTTCCAGATGCCCGGCTGAGGACCAGGGCTGGTCCGAGTAGATCTGCCGCATGTAGTAGGGGTTGAAGCGCCAGAAGTCGATCATCTCGCAGGCGGAGTCGATCTCGGCCTGGAGGACGGTCTTCGACTGGTTGAGCATGGTGGCGCCGTTCAACGTGTCGCGCCACGGGCCGGCGAGCAGGTCGGCGGCCCGCAGCAGGATGGCGGCCCGCTCCTCCCAGCTCGTCTCGCTCCACTCCTTCCAGGCCGCCTTGGCCGCTTCGGCCGCCGCGTTCACCTCCGCGGCGCCGGCCTGGTGGTAGGTGGCGAGCACCTGCTTGTGGTCGTGCGGGCAGACGGCCTTGGCGGTGTCGCCGGTGCGCACCTCCTTGCCGCCGATGAGGATGGGGATCTCGATCTCCTCGGAGAGCATCTCGTCGAGGCGCTTCTTGAGGGACTTCTTTTCAGGGGACCCGGCCCGTACGAGCGGACCGGCTCGTTGACCGGAACGGCTAGGGGATAGATCGCGTTCGACATAGGTGCGAAATCCTATCATCGCCCTTCAGCCGCGCATCGCGGACCAGGCGAAGATCAGGAAGCCCACGATCAGGAGCGTCCCGCCAATGGGGGTGACGGCGCCGAGCCACCGCGGTCCCCCCAGGGCGAGACCGAATACGGTGCCGCTGAAGATGGCGCTCCCCGCGAGCAGGCACCAGCCGGCGGCGTCCACCCCGCGAGGCCGTACGGGTGCCATCTGCGCTCCGAAAAGGCCCACCAGCACGATCGCGAAGCCGCCGTACATGAGATAGCGGGCCGCCGTCTCCCAGAGCTGCAGCTCGCGAGGGCCGAGGCGCTCCGCCAGGGCATGGGCGCCGAACGCTCCGGCGACGACCGAGAGGGCGCCGCAGACGGCGCCGAGGACGATCCAGTTCATGGGGGTCTCCTGTGCTCATTCAAACCCCTCTCCTTCAGGAGAGGGGTTGGGGTGAGGTCGGCTCATTGTAATCCCCGGCAGAGACCCCGTACGATGCTGGGGCCATGGAACGACGAACCGTCCTCTTCACCTCCGCCGCCGTCCTGGCCCTTCTCACCGGGGCCTTCGTCATACATTCGCCGTCCACGTCCGCCGAGCCCGCTGACACCGCCGCGCCCCGGATCCACCCTCTCCCCTCCCTGCGCGAGCAGGCGAGCGAGCAGCAGGCGTGGCTCGCCAGGCGGCTGACCGAGGTGCTGCCCGAAATCATGCGAGAGCACGGGATCGACCTGTGGATCCTCTCCATGCGCGAGTACGCCGAGGACCCGGTCTTCTTCTCGATGGTCTCGCCCACGACCTTCGCGGCCCGGCGGCGGTCGATCTACGTCTTCCACGATCAGGGACCGGAGAAAGGCGTCGTCCGCCTGGCCCTGGGCGGCGGCGATCAGGGAGGGCTCTACACGATCTACCGCGATCCGAACCCGCCGGTCCTGGGCGCCGGGCTGGTGGGAGACGACCAGTGGCGGCTCCTGCGCCAGCTCGTGGAAAAGGCGAGCCCGAAGAAGATCGCCTTGAACGTCGATCCCGTGCACGCCTTCTCCGACGGCCTCCACTCAGGCGAGCGCGAGGCGCTGGAGGCGGCCCTGGGACCGGACCTCGCCAAGCGGGTGGCGCGCGAGCCCCGGCTGGCCATCGAGTTCATCGGCACCCGCATCCCCGAGATGATGCCCCGCTACCGGGCGGTCCAGGAGACCGTCCACGCCCTGCTCACAACGGCCTTCTCGAACGAGGTCGTCAAGCCCGGGACGACCACCACGGAGGACGTGGAGTGGTGGCTGCGGCAGAAGGTCCAGGACCTGGGGATGACGGTCTGGTTCCAGCCTCACGTGGAACGCGCAGATGCCGAGGGCTGGGGCCGAGGCACCATCCAGCAGGGGGACGCCCTCTGGGTGGACTTCGGGGTGAACGCCATGGGCCTCCACACCGACACCCAGCACCTGGGCTACGTGCTGCGGGCTGGCGAAATGGAGCCTCCGGCGGACCTCCAGGCCTGCATCGCCGCCTCGAACCGCCTGCAGGACATCGTGCTCGCCGAGATGCAGCCCGGCCGCACGGGCAACCAGGCCCTCCAGGCGGCCCGCGCGGCCATGACCCGGGATGGGATCGACGGCACAATCTATACCCATCCCATCGGCGATCACGGCCACGGTGCCGGGCCGCTGGTCGGCCTCTGGGACCGGCAGGAAGGCGTGCCCACGCGGGGCGACCTCAAGATCCGGCCGGACACCTGGTTCTCGATCGAGCTCCAGGCCACCTCCGCCATCCCGGAATGGAACGGCCGGCGCCTGGCCTGCCGGCAGGAGGAGGAGGCCTACCTGGACGAGAAGGGCGAGCGCCGGTGGGTCTATCGGCGCCAGGAGCGGTTCCACCTGGTGCGGTGAGGCGTCAGACCTCGCCGAGCCGCCGCACCGACGCGATCCGGTCGCGGGGGATCATCAGGTGGTCGTACTTCTTCCAGACGCCAAGTTGGGAGGCGCGGCGGACGTAGTCCTCCTTGGAGCGGCCGTTCTCGCCGTCGCGGTGGACGTCCACGTCGTGAAGGAAGATGCCGCGGTCATCCATGTCGTCGCACCGGCCCACGAAGATCTCGGGGCCGGTGGTGTCGACGACTACCGTGATGCCGTGGAGCTCGCCTTTGTGCTGGTGGAAGGTACCCATCTAGGTGGCAGGCACCGCGCAGTGCTCGGAGAAGACCTGCGCCAGATCGTTGGCCACCGAGTGGGCGTCGCGCCCCTCGATCCGGTGGCGGGGCAGGAAGTAGACCAGCTCGCCGTCCTTGAAGAAGGCGATGGACGGGCTGCTCGGCGGGATGTCGGCGATGTAGGACCGGGCCTTGGCCGTGGCCTCCAGATCCTGACCGGCGAACACGCTGGCGACGCGGTCCGGGCGGCGCTCGCCCTCGAGGGCCAGCCGCACGCCGGGACGGGCCATGCCGGCCGCACAGCCGCAGACGGAGTTGACCACCAGCATCGCCGTGCCGTTCTTCTCGTTCATGAAGGCGTCCACCTCTTCCGGCGTCCGCAACTCTTTGACACCGGCGCTCGTCAGCTCTTCGCGCATGGGCCGGACCAGTAGCTCGCTATAGGGCACTTTCGCACCTCCTTGGTTCTCATTGTAGTCCAACCCTTGGAAAACAGGGCGACGGTATCCTGGGATTCCCTGGCCGCGTTCTTGCTATCAACATGTAGGGAGATACCGGAGGTTCCCATGAACCGTTGCCGATCCCCATTCCTGATCCTCGCCCTCGTGGCGTCCTTGCCGCTCCTCTCCGGCTGCCGTCCCTCGGAGCCGGAGGGAGACCAGGCCCGGACCGAGGCTTCGCCGACTCCGGCCCCTGCTCCGGCTCCCGCTCCCCCACCGGCTCCAGAGCTGATGTCCTCGGATGTGTCTTCAGACATGGCCACCTCGGACCTGCCGGCGGGCACGGCTCCGGCCCCGGCCGCGGACAACCTGCCGGCCGACCGGCCCCTGCGGGTCGCCTTCCTGGTGGTGAACGGCGTCTACAACACAGAGTTGGCAGCGCCGTACGACGTGTTCCACCACACGAAGTTCCATACCCAGCCGGGCATGGAGGTATTCACGGTCTCGCCGGACGGCCAGCCGGTCACCACCTTCGAGGGGATCCGCATCACGCCCACGTACGGATTCCAGAACGCTCCCGAGGCCGACGTCCTGGTGGTGCCGAGCGCGTCCGGCAGCATGGACAAGGACCTTCAGAACCAGAGCATGATCGACTGGGTACGGCAGATGGGAGGCCGGGCCCGGTACGTGGTCTCGCTCTGCGACGGCGCGTTCGTGCTCGCCCAGGCCGGCCTGCTGGACGGCGTGGCCGCCACCACCTTCCCGGACGACTACAAGCGGCTGTCCCAGATGTTCCCCAAGGTGGACCTGCGCATCAACGTCAGCTTCGTGGACGCGGGCAAGTTCCTCACCTCGCAGGGGGGCGCGCGGAGCTACGACGTGGCCATGCACCTGGTGGACCGGCTCTACGGCCCGGAGGCCGCCAAGAAGATCGGCCACGGCCTGCTGATCCCCTGGCCGCCTGATCCCCGCTGGATCAAGTCGGAGACGGCGATCCCCTCGCCGGCCGCGCAACCCACACCGACGCCCGGGGAAGAATGAAAAAGGGCGGGGACAAGCCCCGCCCTTTCGCTGGCAACGGTGGTGAGGGGTTCTACCGGAACCGGAGCGTGGCCCCCAGGCGGAAGACCCGCGGGCTCAGCACCTCGGCGATCTCGTAGCGGACTTCCGGCTCGGCCGCGGCATCGCGCTCCCTCTGGAGCAGGTAGTGCTCGTTGGTGAGGTTGAAGCCGTCCAGGCCGACGTTCAGGGTGAAGTCCCCGAACTCGAAGTCCTTGTCGATGCGGGCATCCAGGAGGTAGATGTCCGAGGTCCGGAACTCGTCGAGATCGTCCGTGAGCTGGACGCTCCGCTGGCCGAGGCCGGTGTCCGAGCCCACGGCGGCGAACGTCGGCGCGGCGTAGCCCTCACGGCCTGTGACGCTGGCGCCCAGGCTGAAGCCCCATGGGCGCTCGGGCGCGACCTGGTAGAGGCCGGCGAAGTTGAAGTTCCAGCGGCTGTTGATGTAGGAGTTCCCCTTGCCGGTGCCTCCCTGCTCGAGGTACAGATCCTCGTCGTCCGCGAAGCCCAGGTCGTCCGCGATGACGTTGGTGGGATCATCGTAGCGCTTGAACTCGTCGCCGATCGTCCAGTCCCAATCCGCGTAGGTGAGATGGCCGCGCAGGCTCCAGCGGTTGGCGAGCCGGCGGTTGAAGGAGAGCGTCGCGCCCAGGTAGTTCTGCTCGCGGTCGCCGTTGGTGTAGAAGCCTCCCGTGGGGCTCAGGCCGGACCGCAGCTCATAGATGGGGAGCGGTGAGACCCCCTGCCCATTGGGAAGCGTGCAGCCATCGCAGGGTTCAGTCCCGGCGAGCACGTAGTCGTCCCGGGTCGCCAGGCGGGTCTGGCCGGTGTTCTCGTCGAGCACCAGGGTCCGGATCTCCGGGATGTCGTGGATGTTGCGGTAGGTCAGGGTGATCCCGCTGGCGAAGTTGGCGCCGAAGCTCCGCTCGTAGCCCAGGGTGATCTCGTCGGTGATCGCCGGCCCGAGGTCCGGGTCGTTGACGTTGGGCGAGATCAGGGACGACGGGTTGTTGGTGTCGATGCCGACCGCGTAGCCGAACTGCATCGAGGCGCGCTCGGCGTCGTCGAGACGGAGGTTGTTGTTGGCGTCCACGAAGTAGAAGTAGGCGTAGCTGTAGCCGAGGGGGCTGACCCGGTTGGCCAGCGGGAGCTGGCCGAGCTGCTCGGCGTAGCGCGAGAAGGTGGCGCGCAGCAGGGAGGTGCGCTCCTCGCCCAGCGCGTAGGTTACGCCGACCCGGGGGGACACCGTGGTCCACTCGAAGCCGCCGGCGTCGTTGCCCGGGAAATCGATATCCGGGATGAGTGGTGGCTCGCCGGGCTCGACACCAGGAGTCTCCGGGTTGCCGGGACCAGAGACGGCCTTGTTCTCGAGGTACTGGTTGTCGTAGCGCAGGCCGGCGTTGATCGTCCAGCGGTCGCGGGTGATGGTGTCCTGCAGCCAGGCCGACTCATAGGTGGAGTCGATGGCGATGACGCGGTCGCGCTGGAAGCCGACGGCCGCCATACCATCGTCGAGACCGAACAGGTTGCCCGCCCAGACGATCTTGCCGCCCGGCCAGACGGTGGTGGACTCGTTCTCCTGGGTGCGGTAGTTGCCGCCGAACTTGAGCTGATGGTCCGCCGAGGCGGCATCGAAGAAGTAGTTGGCGTCCAGCCGGAACTGGTCGATGATCGCGTCCTGCGTGAAGTCGAACCAGGTGCCGCGCCGCACGTTGAACTCGTCGACGAAGATGTCGGCGTCGAGGCCGCCCTGGGGAGACAGCGTGAAGACGCCGTCATCCCTCCCCGCGAGGCCGGTGATGACGAGGTTCGGGGTGGCGATCCAGGTGTCCTCGACCTTGTAGATGTCCTGCGGCGTGGTCTGGTCCAGGGTCGTCTCCGGCGCCCGGCGCGGGCTGGCGCCGCGGCCGAACTTGAGCTTGTCATTGGTCCAGTAGTGGAGCACGCCCGAGTTGCTCGCGCCGGCCTGGAAGTTGAGCTTGGTGTTCAGGTCTTCCAGCATGGTCCGGTCGAGCTGGCTCGCCGGGTCCGTCGGGCCGCTCCCGGCGCTCGGGAGGAGGTTGTTGATGTCGCTCTCGCCGTAGGCGGCCCAGCCCCACAGGCGGTCCTTCACCAGGGGGCCGCCGATGTCGGCGCCGTACTCTTCCACCGAGTCGATCCGGTTGCCGTTGGGCAGGAAGGGATCGGACTGGTAGTCGCCGTCCGTGCGCAGGTACCGGCCCGCGCCGCGCCACTCGTTGGTGCCGCGCTTGGTGACCTGGTTGATGGTCACGCCCGAGGTGGCGATGGTGACGTCTGTCGAGGAGACCGTGAACTGCACCTCCTCGAAGGCGCCGAAGTCGAAGTAGGTGGCCGAGCCGCCCACGGCGTTCATGTCAGTCAAGACGACGCCGTCGATCGCGAACGTGTTGTCCCGCGCGGTCGCGCCCGTGCCAAGGAAGCTCGACTGCTGGCCGCTCTCGTTGCCGCCGACGTTGATGCGGTCCACCAGCACGCCGGGCGCCTGGCTCAGCAGCGACCAGGGGTCGCGGGCCGTGGGCACCTTGTCCAGCTCCACCGTGGAGACGTTGGAGCCCTGGTTGACCCGCCGCTCGTCCAGCAGGGGGGTCTCACCGGTGACGGTGATCGTGTCCGAGATGGCGGCGTTCAGGGTGATCTGGAGCTCGGGCCTGCCGCCCACCCGGACGGCGATGTCGGGATACTCGATCGGGGAGAAGCCTTCGAAGCTCCGCCTTGACGGCGTAGGTCCCCGGATACAGATTGAGGAACCGGAAGTTCCCCCCTTCGTCGGTCACCTGGACCTGGGGCGCACTCACGCCCGTGAGGGTGATCGTCACCCCCGGGAGCGCCTGCCCCTGCTCATCGGCGACCGTACCGTAGAGATCGCCCGTCTGCAGCTGAGCGAAGGCCGGGACGGCCACCGCCAGCAGCAGAATCAGGGCGAGTATGAGACGCACGTTGCTGCCTCTGCCCATTCTGGTCCCCCTTTCAAGGTCCAAAAACTTGACGGGATTATGCAACGACTCCGTTACAGATTCCAGCGCCGGCCCGTCAGTAGGGGTTCGCACTGATCACGCCGTTGTTGACGCTCCGCAGGTAGTAGCCGGTCGTCGGCCGGTTCTTGAGATCGAACGTCCCGCCCGCGGAGACCTTCCAGATCTTGAAGTTGGAGTATGTGAGCGGCACCCCCGGCTGGCAGACCTCCGGCGCGTGGTCGCCCAGGATGAAATAGGCCGGTCCGTCGCCCATCACCGTGGCGAGGCCGTTCTTGTCCACCACCACGGAGGTGACCTCGTTGACCGCGATGGACAGGGCGCTCGCCGCCTTGCCGTCCTGGATCTGGCGGGCGATGAAGGCCATGGTCCGCCCCATGCGGTCCCGGGTTACGAAATGGCTGTCGGTGATGGTGTTCTGCAGGTTGGCCCAGTGGAAGAAGTCGTAGGTGAAGGTGACGCTGCGGTGGTAGGGGTTCGCCAGGGCGTCGCTCGAAACGGCGGAGGCGGTGCACCCGTCATAGGTGAAGTCCCCCTGGATGGCCGTGCCGGCGCTGGTGCCGCCGACGCCGCCGCCCCTGGCGTAGACCGACTCGACGGCCGTCTCGACGCGGGTCCCCTTGAAGTATTTCACGTAGTCGCACTGGTCGCCGCCCGCGAAGAAGACGACCTCGGCGTTCTTGACCGTGGTCTCGACGGCCGTGGTGTTCGAGTCGCTCGCCTTCGTGATGACCAGGGTCTCGACCGAGTCCACGCCGTTCATGGCGTAGATATAGTCGTTGTAGCCGTTGGAGCCCGAGGAACGGAGGATGACGACGTCGATCCTGGTCGAGCAGGTTGTGCAGCCGCGCACCTGGTCGATGATCCACTGGAGAGCCGCATCCACGTCGGTGCTGCCGCCCCCGAAGTCATGGGCCGGTCCGGCCAGGGGGACGACTACGTCGGCGGCGTTGCCGGTCAGATACCGGGTGACCCTGGCCTGGGCCGGGAGGGCGAGGACAGCGGACAGCAGCAGCAGGGAGACGGTCTTTCGGATCATCGTGTTCCTCCTTTAATCTTCTCAGTGCGCGCGGCAGGCAGGAATGAGTCTTATGAAACGGTTGCTCACTCTCTGGCTCATTCTTCTAGGCGCCTTCTGGCTCACCCGGGCCGTGATCTCGGCGCTGCTCTTCCAGCGGGTGGCCGACCGGGAAAGCGAGGCGCTGTTCCTGCTGGTCGCCATCCCCATCCTCCAGGCCGCGCTGGTCGGGTGGCTCACCCGGCCTGCCCGGCCCAAGCTTTCAGAGGACGAGGTCGGATAAACTCCAGGGCCAGGAGGCAAGCTGCCCATGTCAGGTGACGAAGGGATGATCCTGGTCCTGTGCCTGTTCGTTGCGGGCATGGTCTGGGCCGTCTGGTTCTGGCAGGCGACGTTCACGGCACCGCGCTGCTCCCGGTTCGAGCACCGCTGGCCTCTTCTGCTCACCCCCGCGGTCTGCGCCGGGGTCCTGTACGCCGTCCTCAAGACGTTCTCTTCTTTCGACGTGCGGGACGACCCGGTGTACCAGGGCTTCTACATGGTCCTGGGGGCGGCGTGGATCGGAGTGGCGGCCTGGTTCCTGCCCTACCTGGGCCTGAGCGCGCGGGACGACGTCATCGAGCGGGCGAACCCGGGCGCGGCACAGGCCATCGGCGGAGCCCTCCTGGGGATCACCCTCTGTTTCGCGGGCGCCAACATCGGCGACGGCCCGGGGTGGTGGGTGGTCTTCTTCTCCGCCTTTCTCTCCACGGCTGTCTTCTTCCTCGTCTGGATCTTCCTCGACAGGACCACGGGACTGGCGGACACCCTCACCATCGACCGCGACCGGTCGGCGGGCCTGCGCGTCGCGGGGCTCTTCATCGGCACCGGGCTGATCCTGGGCCGGGCCGTGGCCGGCGACTGGGAGTCGGCCGGAGCCACGGCCGTGGATTTCGTGAAGACCGGCTGGCCGGCGGCCGTCCTGTGGCTCGTGGCCGCGGGTTGGGAGAAACAGCTCCGGCCCAGCCCGGAGCGGCCTGAGCCTCCCCTGGCCAGCCATGGCCTCGCCCCCTTCCTTCTCTATGTGGGACTGGCGGGCTTCTTCGTCGTGTGGGCGGGCTGGTGGAATTGATCCCTGGATTGGCCCCTGAATTGGCTCCGCCCTGGGAGCCCGCGGAGCCCGTCCGCACGGACGTGTTCGCCCAGGTGCGCCGCCGGGCCATCTTCGAGTGCTGCAAGTGGGACCCTCAGGTGGAAGACGTGGCCACCCTGGCTCCCTTCCCCCTCCTCCTGCGGCGCGGGGCGTGGGACGAGATCGCGGCGTTGGCCGAGCGGCTGGCGGCCGAGGCCACGGCGGCGGAAGAGGAGCTGCTGCGCCGGCCGGAGCTCCACCGCGCCCTGGGTCTGCCCTGGACCGTGCGCCGGGCCCTCCGGGGTACACGCAGGCGAGGGGCCTCCTCCGGCATCGCCCGGGTCCTGCGCTTCGACTTCCATTGGACGACCGAAGGCTGGCGGATCTCGGAAGCGAACACCGACGTGCCGGGAGGATTCAACGAGGGATCGGGCTTCACGCGGCTGATGAGCGCTCAGTACCCCGGCAGCGAGCCTGCGGGCGATCCGGCGGGGAGCCTTGCCGAGGCGCTCATCGCCGGGATCGCCGCCACCCCGCCGGGAACGGCCGTGGCGCTGGTGCACGCCACGGCCTACAGCGACGACCGGCAGGTGATGGTGTTCCTGGCCCGGGAGATCGAGGCGCGAGGACGCCGGGCGGTGCTCGCCGCCCCCGACCACCTGCGCTGGCGGGACGGCCGCGCCACGGTCGCCGCCGGCTGGTTCCAGGGTGAGCCCGGGGCCGTCGTCCGCTTCTTCCCGGCCGAATGGCTGCCGAACCTCCCCCGCTCCTGCGGCTGGAAGCACTTCTTCCGGGGCGCGCGGACACCGCTGAGCAACCCGGCTTCCGCCCTGCTCACCCAGAGCAAGCGTTTCCCCCTGGTGTGGGACCGGCTGGAGACGTCCCTGCCCACCTGGCGCGAGCTCCTGCCGGAGACCCGCGACCCCCGCGAGGCCGACTGGCGGAAGGACGATCGCTGGGTGCTCAAGCCATCCCTCGGCCGCGTCGGGGACAGCATCGGGCTCGCCGGCGCCACGCCGGAGGCGGAATGGAAGCTCATCCGCAAGGGCGTGCGCCGCTCCCCCGGCTGGTGGGCGGCGCAGCGGCGATTCGAAGCCGTGCCGTTCCAGGCGGCCGGCGAGGAGCCGTGCTTCCCCTGCGTGGGGGTCTACACGATAGACGGCCGGGCGGCTGGCGCCTACGGCCGCGTCGCCCGGCGGCCGCTCATCAATCATCTGGCCCAGGACATCGCGGTGCTGCTGGCGCCGCGGGAGGAGATCCCCCATGGACGCGTCGCAGCTCTTTGAGACCTGGGCACCGCCGGACTCGCTCTGGTCGCGCTGGGCCAAGCCGGTCCTCTTTGTGGCCCCGGGGGTGAACGTCCCGATCCTCGGATCCGCCCCCGCCGATCAGGAGGTGCCACCGCCGCCGGCCTCGCCCCGGGCAGAGACGCGGATGAGGGTTCTCGAAAATGCGGCCACGGCCTTCGTCCTCGACCTGCCGGGAGCCCAGTCGGTGGAGCTCGGGCTGGCCCTGGCGCGGGCGGGCTACCAGCCGGTGCCGCTCTTCAACACCGCGGACCATCCCGCGGCCCTGGTGAACGTCCGGCCGATCCTCGACCAGCTCAACGCGGGGGCGGAGGAGATCCGGAGCCTGGGGACCCGTCCCGGCGCGCCGCCGGCCTTCCTCCTGGACGCGGGCCGCAGCACAGCGGTCCCGCCGAGCCCCGGCAAGTTCGACAACCGCTGGATCGTCTTCCCCCAGGACTTCCCTTCCGCCAACTTCCTCCGTTCCCAGGGGATCCACCGGGTGGTCCTGCTGCAGGAGAAGGCGCGGGGAGAGCAGCCACAGCCGGACCTCGCCCACGTGCTGCGCCGCTGGCAGGAGGCCGGTGTCGAGATCTACCTCCAGGACCCGTCGGCCGACGAGCCGCCGCGGCCCCTGACCGTGCAGCGCCCGTCGGCGTTCCGCAGCCTCGCCTACCGTGCGTTCGCGCTCTTCGGCCTGAAGCGCAACAGCGCGGGCGGCTTCGGCTCGATCATCCCGGTGCCCTCGGCGTCAGGGGGCAGCGGCTTCGGCTAGAATTTCTGAAACCCTTTGAGGTCCGCCATGCGCGACACGAAGCTGATCCTGATTCTTCTGGGTGTCCTGGTCTTTTTCGCCGTCGGCTTCGTGCTCCACATCCTGGAGCCCGTGCTGGTGCCGTTCGTGGTGGCGATCTTCCTGTCCCGGATCTTCTCGCCCCTCGTGGCAGCTCTGCGCAGGCGGCGGGTGCCGGCCCCCCTGGCGATCCTGCTGGTGCTGTTCCTGGTGTCGATCGTCATCCTGATCTTCTCGGGAGTGCTCTACTCCAGCGCCCGGTCGTTCACCGAAGCCATGCCCCGGTACCAGGCGCGGCTCAGAGGATTGCTGGCGGAAAGCTCGGATTGGCTCGCCGCCTCCTCCCCCTGGCTGCAGTCGCAGATCCAGCAGTACCAGTGGGAGAAGGCGGTGGAGGTCTCTTCGGTGACCGGCGTCGCGGCGGGCATGGTGGGCTCGTTTCTGGTGCTGTTCAACGACGCCTTCCTGGTGCTGCTCTTCCTGGTCTTCCTGCTCTCGGGGAGCGAGGCGTTCCCGGAGAAGCTCCGGCGGGCTTTCGCGGCCACGCACGCCGAGCGGCTGGACACGGTGATGCAGGACATCGAGGAAGAGACCCGCCGGTACCTGCTCATGAAGACGGTGTTCAACCTGATCCTGGGCGTGGCGGTGGCCATCCTGTTCGCGGCCTTCGGGGTGGACTTCCCCCTGTTCTGGGGCCTGGTGACCTTCCTGGCCCACTACATCCCGAACCTGGGTGCGGTGCTCTCCGTGGGCCTGCCGGCGGCCTTCCTCTTCCTCCAGTTCTCTCCGGGGATGGCGCTGCTGATCTCCCTGCTCAACGCGGGGCTGCAGTTTGCCGCGGGCAATATCGTCGAGCCGCGGGTGATGGGCGAGAGCCTGAACCTGAGCACGCTGGTGGTGCTGCTCTCCCTGATCTTCTGGGGCTGGCTCTGGGGTCCCTGGGGCATGGTGCTCGCCGTGCCCATGACCTCGACCATCAAGATCATCTGCGAGCACGTCGGGCCCCTCCGTCCCCTGGCGGTGCTGATGAGCGGCTCGCTGGAGCCCGAGACGCCTCGAGAGCTCTGAAGTGACTTCGCCGGCCGAAGAGGCGACGACGGCCCGTCGCAGCGAGCGGTCCAACTTGTCGCCATCCTGACAGCCCAGGATCTCCTGCCGTTGTGCCGGGCTTACGGAAATACCGCGCGCGTCCAAGACTGTGAGGATGGCCTTGGCCTCCACCGCCGCTTCCCGCCGACGGATTTCCGGGTTGCCCTTGGCGGCCAGGGCTTTCACCACGGCATCATCGGCCATGGCGACATCAAGCAGAGCCGCCACAGAAAGCGGTGTCACCAGACAGGGATCTTCAATCCATGAATCCGAGTCCAACTGGCGCCAGTTCCCGCTCTCGGGAGCCCATTCGCAAACCCGCTGGCTCTTGACCCAGACAGTGAAGATCCGCCGTACCCCGCGGCGATGCATCCGCCGGGCCTTCTCCGACACGTACTTCTCATTCTGCTCCGAGACCACCTCGAAGGCGATCTCCTCCAGATAGCGCGTACCGGTCTCTGGATCGACACCGCCCTTGTACACGCAGGTGTCGGTAGCGAAGTCCGACTCCTCGTCGTGGCGGGTGAGCAGGTCCGTAGCCGCTTCGTAGCCGGGAGGCACGTGAGCCTGGATGAGGTAGTCCAGCCGGGTGTGCTGGCGGGCGTGGGGCGGCTTGGCGGGCGAGGCAACCACCCGCTGTCCGCCGATGACCTCGTCGCGCGTGACCTCCGGCTCCACCAGATGGTCGTCGACCCGCGGGAAGGAGCCGCGGCCCGGCAAGCGAAGAGGAGAAGGCGTATCCATGGAACCAGGCGCTTTCAAACGGTAAGCCGGGCGATTTTCATCCATACCCGGCATCTTATCAGAGAACGACGTTTCCAATCAAAGGAAAACCCCACCATCGATCCCGGCGCCCAGTGTAACGTTCCGACCCCTCCGGCGAAAGGGACATGAATCCTCAAACCAGCCCCAGCCAGAAGCCGAGCGGCTGGCGATGCGATAGACTTCCCCGGTCAACGAAGCTCAAAAGATCTGGGAGGGTCGTGATGAAACCTCATCGCTCAGGTGTGCTCTGCATGGTGCTAGCGCTGGCGGGGGCTGCCAGTCCCCTTGCTGGGCCAACCGTTCCACTCTTCGTACTTCGCGGCCGATCCGGGCAACGAGATCGCCTCGGTCGTCCGGGTCGACGACAAAGGTCTCGTCGGCGTTGGACATTTCAGAGGTTTGGGGACGGTCTTCAAGCTCCAGGCCGGAGGCGCCGTCGACTGGGTCCGCAGCTATGGTCCGGTCCGCCCGGTCGCCGTCCGGCCCGCGTGTGCCGGCGGGATTGCCTGGGTCGGCAACGTGCCGCATGCGGAGCGTCCGGTGCCCATCTTCGTCCTGAGCGACTCCTTGGGAGCCTTGCGCCGGACGGTACGATTCAACATCGGGAACATGCAACGCGCCGAGGTCACCGCGCTCGAGGTCGATCCGCACGACGGCACCTTCTGGATCGGCGGCAACGCCTGGTTCACGGCGGAGCGCCAGGAGCTCTGGCTGGCCCATCTGGATGCCGCGGGCATGCTGCTCTCGATCAGCGCCTTCCGCCCCGAAGATATCGGGAACCAGAGCGTCCGCATCGAGTCCCTGGTCCCCACGGTCGCACCCGGGGTTCTCGCGGTCGGCCGGTGGTCCCGCGACCCCGCCCCCTTCGCTTCCAACAGGCACCACATGTTCGCGTTGCGCCTCGACGACAAGGGCAAGCTCCTCTGGTCACGCGCCTACTCCGAGCGGGTGACCCTTCTCGCCAGCGAGCAGTGGCTCGTCGACGTGTCCCGGGACCCCCGCTCGACGCTGCCCGCCATATATGCCGTGGGCCGAGCCGACAAGATCTGCGGGATCGACCGCCTCACGGCGCTCCCCTGCCGGGACTTGTTCAGCGGAGCTGTCCTCATCGAGCTCAACGAGACGACGGGCGACGTGAAGGAATCGACTTTCATCGCCGCTGGCAAGCACATGACCACCTTCAACCCCACCACGATCGCCCGTGACGATACCCACGACCTGATCGCTCTGGGTGGGTCGCTCGAAACCAGTATCTCCGGTTCCCGCGAGGCGGTCCTGGTCCGGGCTCGGCTCGGAGACGACCGCAGCGTGCTCGGCGCCCAGAGCTACGGCGACGGGAGCGGCCCGTTCGTCTCCGAGGTGGCCGACCTCTCCCTCTTCCGCCTCCCGAGCTCACCGGTCGTGGAGCCCGGCTTCGTGCTCGCCGGCCGTCAATCCAAGCCCGGCGTGGACCGGCCCACCGTCATCACCACCGACCTCAACGGACGCTCCGACGGGAGCTGCGAGCGGGCCGTGCAGCTGTTCCAGAATCCTTCGATCATCGCCCATGGGGACATCCCGCTCACGCCGACCCTCGCGGCCATCGAGAGCTACGCCCTCAGTACGAGCAACGAGACTCTGACACGGCTCTCCTGTTCAAGTCTCGGGGCCGCCGCGGAGGAAGAGGAGAAGAAGAGCGCCGGCCGCCCCTAGGTGGAACTGTGTAATCTACGGCGCCCTGGAGCGTAAGGAGGGTCATGAAAACCCCGACCCTCCTCACTACTCTCTTCCTGCTCGCGGCTTCCCTGCCGCGGGCTTACGCTGAAACCCCGGCCGAGATCCTCGCCCGCGCCAAGACGGCGTCCGGGGGCAAGGCCTGGGATGACGTGAAGACCCTCTACACCCGCGCCAAGGTCGCGACCAGCGGGCTCGACGGGATCGTCGAGTCTTGGGAAGACCTGCGCGCCGGCCGCTTCGTCGCCACCTATAAGCTGGGGCCCGTCCAGGGCGCCGATGGGTTCGACGGTAAGGTGTCCTGGACTCAGGACTCCTCCGGCCAGACCCGGACCAACGACAGCGGCGACGGCCGCGAGGGGGCCGCCAACGACGCCTACCGGCGGTCCCTCTCCTTCTGGTACCCCGAGCGGCACAAAGCGGAGATCTCCTACGCCGGGGAGAAGGCCGAGGGAGACCGCAGCTTCCACGTGCTGCGCATCATCCCCGCGGGCGGCCGGCCGTTCGAAATGTGGCTCGACGCGAAAACCGGCCTCGCCGACCGCACGGTCGAGAAGAACTCCGCCGTCACCAACACGACGTTCTTCTCGGACTACCGGGAGGTGTCAGGCCTCCGAATCCCCTTCGCCTTGCGGATCACGAACGGCGAGACCAAGTACGACCAGACGGTCGCCGTCGAGAGCGTCCAGGCCAACGCGCCCGTGGACGAGGCCCGGTTCCAGATGCCTGAGGCCAAGAGCCACGACTTCGCCATCGTAGGGGGTAAGACGTCCGAGACCATCCCGTTCCGGCTGCTCAACAACCACGTCTATATCCAGGTGCGGATCGGCGGCAAGCCGCTCCAGTTCCTGTTCGACACGGGCGGCCTCAACCTCCTCACCCCTGAAGCCCTGGAGCGCCTGGGCCTCGAGGCCGAGGGCGCCCTCGAGATGCGGGGCGTGGGCGAGAAGTCGGCGGACACGGCCCTGGCGCGGGTCCCCGAGATCGCCATCGGCAACGTCACCCTGCGCGACCAGGTGTTCTTCGTGGTCCCTCTGACCGGGCTCGAAGAGGCCGAGGGCCTGGAGGTGGACGGCATCGTGGGCTATGAGCTGATCAAGCGCTTCATTGCCCGGGTCGAGTACGCCAAAGAGAAGTTGACGTTCATCCTCCCCGAGGCCTTCCAGGCGCCGGCGGGCGCGGCCGTGGTCCCCTTCACCTTCGACGACAACACGCCCCAGGTGGAGGGCGAGATCGACGGCGTCAAGGGCCTCTTCACGATCGACACCGGCAGCCGCGCCTCCGTGACCTTGAACGCTCCCTTCATCCAGAAGCACGGCCTCAAGGCGAAGTATGCGCCCCGGGTGGAAGCCCTGTCCGGCTGGGGCGTGGGTGGCGGCGTGCGTTCGCAGCTCACGCGGGCGAAGACGCTCAAGCTGGGCGGCGTCGAGGTGCCGGCGCCCGTCACCGACCTCGCCCTGGTCGAGAAGGGGGCCTTCGCCAACCGGTACCTCGCCGGCAACGTCGGCGGCGGCGTCCTGCGGCGCTTCGACGTGACATTCGACTACGGCGGCAAGCGCATGTTCCTCGCCCCCAATGAGAGCTTCGCCGAACCCGACGCCTATGACCGCGCCGGCCTGTGGCTCAACCGCGAGGGGGACGGCTTCCAGGTGATGGACGTGACGGCCGGCGGCCCGGCCGCCGAAGCCGGGCTCAAGACGGGCGACGCGGTCCTCGCGGTCGACGGCCGGAGCGCCAAGGACCTGCTCCTCCCCGAGGTGCGGAAGCGGTTCAAGACGTCTGCTCCGGGAACGAACGTGCGCCTGACCGTGAAGTCCGGCGGGCAGACCCGGGACTTGACGCTGGTGCTGCGGGATCTCGTCTGAGGAACGGGCGGACTGTGCCCGTTTTGATAGAGTAGGGACCGGCTGTTGGCCTTCCTGCAATCAGACCAGATCTATGAAAGGAGATGGTATGGGTTCTCTCGTGCCGGTTCTTGCGCTGATGCAGTATGACGACGATACGGCTGCGGGCATCGCCGGCTGCCTTGGCGGCGGCGTCGGTTGCGTCGTCGGGCTCGCCATTCTGGCCGTCATCGTCGTCGGGATGTGGAAAGTCTTCGAGAAGGCGGGGCAGCCCGGCTGGGCCGCCATCATCCCCATCTACAACGTCTACGTCCTCACGCAGATCGCGGGCCGGGACATCATGTGGTTCATCCTGGCTCTGATCCCGGTCGTCAACATCGTGGCCGCCATCGTGGTCTCCATCGACGTGGCGAGGAAGTTCGGCCAAGGGACCGGGTTCGGCGTCTTGCTCGCTCT
Organism: uncultured Acidobacteriota bacterium; assembly: GCA_963832495.1. Taxonomy (GTDB): domain Bacteria; phylum Acidobacteriota; class Thermoanaerobaculia; order Multivoradales; family UBA5704; genus DATARR01. Next base: position 181,315 of record CAWHUF010000012.1, read on the forward strand.
GTTCCCCTTCATCTTCTACCCGATCC
>CAWHUF010000013.1:0-132083 GCA_963832495.1 uncultured Acidobacteriota bacterium
CGCCGCCGGGAAGTATTTCTAAAGCCCCTTGGGTAACACCCAAGGGGCTTCGTTTTTTGGCTCCAGGATGGCTTCGGGTTAAAATTCTGTATGAGATTCTTTCCGGCGGCTGCCCTGCTTCTCGCGTTCCCCCTGCTGGCCCAGCAGGAGCCGATCCCCGATCAACCGTTCGCCGAATCGATCGATGTCGAGGTTGCCAACGTCGAGGTCTACGTGACGGGCCGCGATGGCCGGCCCGTCCAGGGGCTCTCCCGGGGCGACTTCGAGCTCTTCGTGGACGGCCAGAAGGTGGAGATCGTCAACTTCTCCGAGGTGGCCGAGGGCTCGCTGGCCCCCAGCAAAGAGCAGCCTTCCCTGCCGGTGGCCGGCGCTGAGACTCCTTCTCCGGACGTCACGCCGGCTCCGCCTCCCGCGCCCCCTCCGCTTTCGCTCGTGGTTTTCGTCGACAACGCCAACCTCCGCCCGTCCGGGCGCAACCGAGTGCTCCGGCAGGTCCAGAGCTTCTTCGATTCAGCGGTCGGTCCGCGGGACCGGGTCATGCTGGTAACCCACGATCAGGGAATCAACGTCCGCCGCCCACTGAGCCCGGGCAAGGAATCCCTGGCCGCCGAGCTCCGGAAGCTGGAGAAGCTCGCCGCCCGCGGCATCCATCAGGATATTCAGTTCCGGCAGACCATGCAGTTGATCCAGGACGGCCGGGAGTGCGACGAGGCCGAGCAGATCGTCCGCAGTTATGCCCAGGGAGTTTCGAACGAGGCCAAGCTGACGTTGAACGCGCTGGCGAGCCTGGTGGAGTCCCTGTCGGGGGTCGAGGGACGGAAGGTGGTGCTCTATGTCAGCGATGGCATCGCATTGCATCCGGGCGAGGACGCCTTCAAGGTGTGGGCCGAGCTGTGCGGAACCACTGCGGTCTTCAAGACCGACGACCTCACGGCCGCGTTCCGCAAGGTGACGATTCTGGCGAACGCCAACGGCGTGACGTTCCACACCTTGGAGGCCGCGGGTCTGCGCACCTTCTCCAACGCTTCGGCGCAGGACAACCCGCTGCCTATCCCCCCCACGGTTCTCCTCAATCTGGAGTTCGAAAAGGCCGCCGACGCTCAGCAGGTACTCTCCAACCTGGCGAGCGAGACGGGCGGCCGTGCCGTTCTCAACGGCAACGACATCAAGGCGGACCTGGCCCAGGTGGCGAGCGACCTCCGCAGCTACTATTCGCTGGGCTACACACCGGCCCGCTCGGGAGACGGCAAGGTCCGCACGATCGAGGTCAAGGTGAAGCGGGAGGGGCTGCGCGTCCGCAACCGGACGACGTACACGAACCGGCCCCGGGGGGAGCGCATTGCCGCCCAGGTGCAGACGGCGCTGCTCCACGGCATCGTGGACAACCCTCTGCAGGCGAGTCTGGAGCTCGTCGCCTCGGAGCCCGCCGGACGAGGGCAGCACCTGGTGACGCTGCGGGTCCGGCTGCCGCTGAAGCAGCTCGTTCTGGTCTCGCAGGGGGGCGTCTGGAAGGGGCAGGTCACCCTCTGGCTCGGGGCGCGGGATGCCGCGGGGCGCATGGCGCCAGTCCAGAGCGTCCGCGTGCCGGTCAGCCTCCTCGCCGCAGGAGGGAAGGAGCAACTCGACCGTCTTTTCGCCTACGATATCCGGATGCGCATGGCGGAGCGAGGTGAGCAGACGGTCGCGTTGGGGATCCAGGATGATCTGGGTCACACCACGTCGTTCATCACGGGAATCTTCCGAGTGGAAAAGAAGGGAGTGACGGCCGCCCCGTCCGGTGGATGACGGTAGAACGATGGGAGCGGGCTGTCCGCCGGGGCCGCCGCAGTCTCGTCCTCCTGCTCGCTCTCGTTCTCTCCGGTCTCCTCGGCTGCCGGCGGGAGCCCGAGTCTCCGGCCCGCCGGCCTCCCCTGATCGTCATCGGCATCGACGGCGGCGAGTGGAAGGTGATCCGCCGTCTGTGGGCCCAGGGAAAGCTGCCCCATCTGAAGGCGATCGCCGAGCGCGGGGTCACGGCCACCCTGCGCACGGCCTACAACTCCTCGCCCGTGATCTGGACGACCGTCGCGACCGGCGTCACGCCCCAGGTCCACGGCATCACGGACTTCGTGGTGGCGACGCCCCAGGGGGACGTGCCCATCTCTTCGGCCGTGCGCAAGGTGCCGGCCCTGTGGAACATGCTTTCGCGCACGGGGCGGCGGGTGGCTGTGCTGGGCTGGTGGGGCTCCTGGCCCTCGGAGGAAGTCAACGGCGTGGTGCTGAGCGACCGTGCGCTGCTCGACCTGGACGCCCGCGTCTCTCCTGCCTCCTACCTGCCGGCCTTCCTGGAGGACCTGCACCGGGCGGACGGCGATCCCGGCCTCTTCGAAAACGACGACACCCAGCGCCGGGACCGCGTGATGGCCCGTTCCGCGGCGGAATTCGCCGGCCCAGAGGGTGATCAAGCTGGCGACCGGTACCAGCTCATCCTCCTCTACTTCCGCAGTCCTGACATCGTCAGCCACAACGAATGGAAGTACTTCGAGCCCGACGCCTTCCAGCAGGTCGATCCGCGGGAAGCTCGCGGAGCACCGCAACCGGATCCCGCGGGTCTACGAGGCCGTGGACCGCGAGATCGGCCGCATCCTCGAAGCGGCGCCCCCGGAGTCGAACGTCCTGGTGCTCTCGGACCACGGGTTCCACGCCGCCAAGAAGGAAGATCTGCGGGTGCTCCTGGACATGGACACCGTGCTCGAGCGTCTGGGCTACCTGACTCGCAAGGCAGGGGCCGTCGATTTCTCGCGGACGCGGGTGTACACGTATGGCTCGCCCGACTTCCAGCGTTCGAAGATGATCCGGTTCGCCTTGCAGGGGCGGGAGCCCGGCGGGCGGGTCCGTTCCGAAGAGCGCGAGGGCTTGCGCCGCCGGCTGGAAGCCGATCTGGCGACGGTCACCAACGACCGCGGCGAGCTGATTTTCCTGGTGCACAACGCCCGCCCGCGCCGGGGCGAGGACGGCGACTTCGTGGTCGTCGTCCGGCAGGCCCTGGTCACGCCGGTCCTCAAGGTCCGGGGGGCTCCCTTCCGCGAGGCCGTCCGAGGGCTGGGGAGGATCTCCGGCACGCACACGCCCAACACTCACGGGATCTTCCTGGCCGCGGGGCCGGACATCCATCCGAAGGCGGACCTCTCGGGGATCCACATCCACGACATCGCGCCCACAATCCTCTACGGCCTGGGCCTGCCGGTGGCCAAGGACTTCGCCGGCCGGCCCCGGATGGCGCTCTTCAACACCGAGTTCCGGCGCGGGCATCCCCTGCGGACCATCGAGACCTGGGGGAAGCGGGACCAGGGAGGACGGGCAAAGTCCTCGACGGCGGACCAGGAGCTGATCGACGAGCTGCGCGCCCTGGGCTATATCCAGTAACCCCCTCAATAACCCCCTCAGGTACCGTCTGGCATTCCCCTTGCGAAAGCTCTCTCCGCGAAAGGAGGAGGCATGAGCGAGGAGAAACATCAGTCAATCTGGTCGGACATCGAGATGCCCAGCTACCCGCCGCTCGATGGCGACGTGCGGGTGGACGTCGCGATCGTGGGCGCCGGCATCACGGGCCTTACGGCGGCGCGGCTGCTGGTGCGCGAGGGCAAGCGGGTGGCGGTGCTTGAGCAGCACCAGGTGGGCTCGGGCACCACGGGCGGCACTTCGGCCCACGTCACCCAGGTGCCGGATCTGCGTTACCGGGACTTGCGCTCCAAGTTCGGCCGCGACGACCTGCGCGTGGTGGTGGACTCTTCCCGGGCGGCCCTGGAGCTCATCGCGTCGCTGGTCGAAGAGGACGCGATCTCCTGTGACTTCGCCCGCATCCCCGCCTACCTCTATACGGAGCACCCGGACGAGATCTCCAGCCTGGAAGAGGAGGTGGAGGCGGCCAACGAGGCCGGCATGCCCGCCTCTCTGGTTCGCGAGGTGCCGCTGCCCTTCCCCGTGGCGGCGGCCGTGCGGTACGAGGACCAAGCGCGGTTTCACCCCCTCTCCTACCTGGCTTCGCTGGCCCGCATGGTGCACGCGAACGGGGGCCGGATCTATGAGGAGACCCGCGTCGTGGGCGTCGAAGCCGGCGAGCCCTGCCGGGTCAAGACGGAACGGGGCACGATAACGGCGGATTCGGTCCTTTTCGCGACCCATACCCCGGCCGGCTTCTCGCTCCTCCATGCCGAGCTGCGAGCCGTTGCGCTCCTACGTCCTCGGCGTACGGCTGCGCGGGGGGAGCCCTCCGGACGGCCTCTTCTTCGACACCGAGGAGCCCTACAACTACACGCGCCGCCAAGGGGACGTCCTGATCGTGGGCGGCAAGGACCACAAGACGGGCGAGGGGGATCCCGAGGAGAGCTATCAGGCCCTGGAGGAGTACGTCCGGAAGCGGTGGGACGTGGAGTCGATCGACTACCGCTGGTCGGCCCAGTTCTACGATCCCCCGGACGGCCTGCCGATGATCGGCCGGGCTTTGACCTCCGGGCATGTCTGGCTGGCGACCGGTTACTCTGGGGTGGGCCTGGTTTTCGGCACCCTGGGAGGCATGCTCCTCTCCGATTTCGCCCTGGACCGGGAGAACCCCTGGGCCGAGGTCTACAAGCCGTCGCGGATCAAGCCGCTGGCGGCGGGGCCACAGGTCGCGAAGCTTGGAGTGGAGACGGCGTTAGCCTTCGTCAAGGACCGCGTCACAATCCCCAAGGTCCAGAACCTTTCCGAGGTGCCGGCAGGCGAGGGACAGGTCGTGGAGATCGGGGGTGAGAAGGCGGCGGTCTACCGCGACGAGTCCGGCGCCGTGCACGCCGTCTCGCCGGTCTGCACCCACGCCCTCTGCATCGTCCACTGGAACGGGGCCGAGAAGAGCTGGGACTGCCCCTGCCACGGCAGCCGGTTCGGCATTGACGGCGATGTCCTCGAAGGACCGGCCGTGAAGGCGCTCGCGCCGGTGGCCGTCAAGGCGGGCTCACCGGCGCGGTAACAGAGGTGCCCCTCAGTCCTTCCAGATCGCCTTCCACCAGGGCTCGCCGTCTGCGGGGGCAGGCCCTTCGGTGCTCGCCTTCAGGTTCATCCGGCCGCGGATCTTGTTGACGTCCCAGCCGGTCAGGGAGGCGAGGGTCTGGGCCTGCTGATCGGACCGCTTCGGCAGCTCCCGGCGGTAGGCCTTGGCCGCTTCGCAGGAGGAGCTCCCCTTCCAGGGATGGCGCAGGATGTAGCGGCCCTGGAAGCTCTGCCGGTCTCCGGTCTCCTGGAAGACGAGGTCTTCCGGGAAGTGCTCGGAGTCGTAGCGCAGGTGGAGGCGGGAGAGGAAGACGTCCTGGGCTCCGGGCATGGAGTTGCGCTGGCTGTCGCCTCCGCGCTCGATCCAGAAGACGCCGAGCTGGCGCAGCTCTTCGCCCGAGAGCGGGTCGGCCGCGCAGGGGTCGCACCAGGCCATGTCCCAGGCGTATTCGAGGAACACCGTCCGCATGTCCTGTTTCTTGACCTGCTGGGTGAACATGGCCTTGTAGAAGTTGGCGAAGTCGTTCTTGACGAACAGGGGGACCTCGGCGTCCGAGGGCAGGCGCACGGTGCGGTAGTTGGTGGTCTCGACCCGGCCCTTGCGGGTGAGGGCGTAGACGAACAGCTCCTGGGGGCCGTTGGCGTTGACCATGCCGAGGCGGATGGGGAGCATGAACTTGGGGCTCTCATAGGCCACCTGGATGGGGCGCAGGTAGGTGAAGCCCAGCTTCGACTGCTCCTTCAGGTTCACCTTGGCCACGAAGAACCGCATGCCCTGCTTGAGGTAGCTGCCGAGCACCCGCGAGGCCCCCTGGGGGATGCGGTAGCCGCTCTCGATCAGCCAGGTCTCCAGGCCCTGGCTCTCCTTGGCGGAGAGGATCAGGATGTCGTACTCGCCCACCGTGTACTGGGCCTCGATGGTGACGCCCAGGCTTTTGGCGCGGGCGTCCTGAGGAGCGGATGAAGGAACAGGAGGCCCCGCGCCCGCCATGGCCTCCTCCCGGAACATCACTTGGCAGGGGTCTTCGTCGAAATACTCGACCAGCCGGGGAGCCGAGTAGGCGTCCAGATGGTCGAGCAGGGCCTTCTCCGCCACGTGGATCTGCTCCCGCTGGATGAACGTCGGAACGGGGATGACGATGGCGAACTCCTTGGGGTCGCCCTTGAAGTCGTTGGCCATGGTCAGCACGGTGCGGTCGCCGTCACGGACCATGACGACCTGTGAGGCCTTGTTGAACAGCTTGGTGTCCGCCTTGGCCACGTAGAAACCGCAGAAGGCAAGGGCGGTCTGGGCGGCCGCCACCACGAAGACCAGGGTGAGGACGGCGGTCAGGAGCCGTTTCATGCGAATCTCCTTTCTTCGAGGAGAGAAGGTGCAGGAATCGTAGGCCGCCAGGCGTATCGCTTGCCGGGCAGCAGGAGGTCCAGGAGAGGTACCAGGGGCGAGAGGAACGCCAGGGAGAGCAGGAGCCCGTTGGGCCGGAAGAGCACGAAGTGGACGAAGCCGGCGCCCAGAGCGACCAGCAGGGCGAAGAGGACGCGGCCGGCCCGCGAGTCGGGCGTCGTCTTGGGGTCCGAGATCATGAAGAAGGTGAAGATCAGGAACGCGCCGCTCTCCAGCTGATGGAGCGGGATCGCCATGGGCTGGCCGAGCCAGAGGGCGCGCCCGAACAGGATGGCCAGATAGAAGGCGAGAAAGGCGTAGGTGACGTCGCTCCGCGCCGCCCGGTTCACCACCAGGCCCCCCAGGCAGGCGATCAGGAAGCCGAAGAAGGCCACGCTTCCCCACTGGCCCGGCGACACCCAGGCGGCACCGCCCGTGGCGAGCATCAGGGCCACGATGCCGAAGTTGGTGGGGTTGAAGACGTGCTTGCCGCGGACGCGAAGGACGAACTTGCTGGCGATCGTCACGGCGGCGGCGGCCACCGCGAGGGCCATGGAGTTGGTGCGCAGCAGCAGGCAGAGCGAGAGCCCCGAGATCAGGGCGCTCTTCGGATCGAAAGCCGGCAGCCGCCAGAGCCGGGTGCAGGCCCACTGGGTCAGGAGGGCCGTACCGAGCAGGGCGAGCGTCCGGCCCGGCCGGATCTCGAGGTCCAGCCGTGTCACGCCGTAGACCAGGAGCAAGGCCAGGACGAGGATCTGGTACAGGCGAGGGTCTCTGAAGGACGATCGAATGGGGTTCATAGGGTCTACCTCGCGAGGGGGCTCTTCCGGGAGCCTGCCCTTCTCCATTGGACACGTCAAGCGCCGAAAAGAAAACCGGACCCTAAACGTCCCGCCAGGCTCCTCCGTAGTAAAGTAGAGACGCATCGCGTAATCCGTATAGAAAGGGAGCTTTAATGAGGAAAGTTGTGATTTTCGGGGGGGTGCTCTGTCTCGCGGCCATTTCGGCCCTGGCCGGACCGCAGGGTGCGCCGTTCCGTGTGAGCTCGTGCGCCACCTGCCGCCAGGAGATGCCCGCCGTTGCCGGCTCGGCTTCGGGCAGCTTCCTGACCGTATGGCAGGGGACGAGCACGAAGGATCTCCGCGGCATCAATGGCCGGCTCTTTGCGAGCACCGGCACGGCCGCGGCGGTGGACTTCCTGGTCAACAAGGACGTGGCGCCGGACCAGTACGACGCGGCCGTGACCCGGGACGCCAAGGGCAATTTCATCGCCGTGTGGTCGGAGGTCGCGGCGGGCAACAGCGAGATCAAGGGCCAGCGCTTCGGGCCCACGGGAGCCCCTCTGGGGACCGCGTTCAAGGTCAACCAGGACGCCACGGGAACGCCCACGATCCCCACCGATTTCAAGCCCTCGGTAGCCGCCACCAAGGACGGCTTCGTGGTGGTGTGGATCAACCTCCTCCCGGCCGGTGCCAGTTTCCCGGGGAGCGATCCCCAGATCCTGCTGCGGCGCTTCAACGCCGCCAGCGCGCCGGTCGGAGCCCAGGTGAAGCTCAGCGCCGGACTGGTCACCGACACGCGTCCGGAGGTCTGCGTGGACACGTCGGGCAACATCATCAGCCTCTGGACGAGCGCCGACCAGTTCCTGCCGTTCCAGCCGAGCAAGCTCGGGATCTCGATGCGCCGCCTGTCCGCCACGGGAACGCCTCTCGCCGGCGTGGAGGTCGTGACGCCGCCCACGGCGAACCTGCTCCAGCCGGCTCTCGCCTGCGGCAGCGGCAGCACGTTCGTGGTGGTGTGGCACAGCGACCTGCCGCCCACCGTGGAGGGGACGGACATCCTCGGCCAGCGCTACAGCCGGATCGGGCGCAAGGTGGGGCCGGTGTTCCGGATCAACACCGTCACGGTCAGCAACCAGAGGAATCCCTCGATCTCCTTTGACTCCAAAGGCAACTTCGTCGTCGTCTGGCAGGGATACACGGGCAGCAAGTACGGTGTCTTCGGCCGGCGGTTCACCGGGGCCGGGGTGGCGGCGGGGACCGAATTCGAGGTGGCCACGGATGACCATCTGAAGCTGGAGGACCCCCGGGTGGCCCACACCGGCACGGCCGGCAACTACGTCGTCCTCTGGCAGAGCCCCACGAAGGCCATCTTCGGCCGGCGCTTCACTCCCTAATCCCGCTCAGGGGATCGATCCAGGGGAACGAGCGGCGTCCGTCCCGCGACCAGCGCGGTGACGGCCGCCGCTCCGGCGTTTTTGAGGGTCCGGGCCGCGGCGTCGAGAGTGGCGCCGGTGGTGGCGACGTCGTCTACCAGGAGGATGCGGAGCCCGCGGACCTGCCCGGGACGGGGGACCCGGAACGCCTTGCGGAGGTTGGCGAGGCGGTCCGCCTTGCCCAGCAGGCTCTGCGGAGGCGTGGCTCTCCAGCGGGTGAGGGGGGAGGCGTAAGGGAGCCCGAGCCGGGCGGCCAGCGGCCGGGCGATCTGCTTCGCCTGGTTGTAGCCGCGGGTGAGGCGGCGGCGCCAGTGGAGAGGGACGGGGACGACCCGGTCGAAGCCGGCGAGCCGGTCCCCCAGCCCGTCTGCCAGGGCGGCGGCCAGATGGCCTCCCAGATAGTCCAGGCGCCCGAACTTGAGCCCCCGCACCACGGAGTCCAGGGGCGGCCGGTAGCTCCACAGGGCGAGCAGGCGGTCGAAGGCGGGCGGCCTCTCGCGGCAAGCGCCGCAGCGATAGTCCTCCGGCAGCGCGTGGGCGGCCAGCGGCCGGGCGCAGACCGCGCATGCTTCGCGGGCCTCGCAAGAGCAAGGGGACAGGGCCGCCCGGCACCGCACGCAGAGCCCGAGGGCGATGCCCCTGGCAGGTAGAGGCTGGCCGCAGCCGAGACACGGAGCGGGGAGCAATGCGTGAAGGAGCCGGTCGAGAAGACCGTACGTGACGCGAGGGGATTCCGGAGCGTATATCTGGTCGGGCATTGGGAGGCCGGTCATAAGGGGAGGAGGCGTGACGCTATACTCTCAGGAAACCGTGCGGTCCGGGCGAGTCCCAGTGCCGGCACGAAGCGAATCGACACGGCATCCGCCGCAAAGGAGGGGACTTTGATCCGGAACCACCGCCTGCCTGTCAGGCTCCTGCTGATTTTCGGCCTGCTCCTGCTGCCCGGCGCCGCCGGCGCGCAGGAGCTTTACAACTTTACGGTGGGCGTCTTCGGCGGTCTGGGCGGCTCGTTCGACGCCGAACCGGGCGACAGCCTCACGAACACCGGCTACCAGCTGAACCTCGGGCTGGTCACCGAGTCGCGCACCCACCTGGTGCTGCGCCTGGGCCAGCTGGCGCTCGACGAGGACGAATTCTTCGGTTCGCTCACCGACGCCGAGATGACCTATGCGACGATCGGCGGCGAGTACCGTGTCCGGGAGACCTTTTTCGATTCGGGGCTCTACATCGCGCTCGGCGGTTACCGGCTGGCGGGGACGGGCTTCTCGGGCGGCGACGAGAGCGACACCGCGTTGGGGCTCGTGATCGGCGCCACGGGCGAGCTGCCGATCAACCAATGGCTCGGCATTCAGGCCGAGATCTCGGGGCACTACATCGACTTCGATGAGGCCCAGTACTTCGGCATGGGCCACCTGGGCGTCGTCTTCCACTTCTAGGGATTCTTTGTAGGGGCGCCCCCGCGTGGGCGCCCTTCTCCCGCCAGGGCGGCGTCGCTACAGCCTTGACTCGAAGCTCCCGGCGCAGGCCGGGATCGTCCCAGTCCGTCATCCCCACGAACTTCCGGACCACCTTGCCGTCGATCACGAGGTAGGTCTCGGGAAGCTTGTCCGTGCCGTAGCGCTTCGCCACCTCCCACTCGGGGTCGAACAACACCTGGTCGCCTTCCGAGCCCAGGAAGGAGCGGACCTTGTCGTTGGAGTCGGAGACGGCCACCATCAGCACCCTGAAGTCGTGGTGGCGCGAGAAGTCGCTGGACAGGCGCTGGAGGGCCGGGATCTCCTTGATGCAGGGCGGGCACCAGGTGGCCCAGAAGTGGACCAGGGTGACCGGAGCGAGGCGCGGCCCGATGGCGACGGCCTGGCCGCTGGGGTCGAAGAGGAACCCGCCCGGCTCCTTGAACGTTCCGTCACCCCGCGGCCAGAAGAGGGCGGCCAGGGCGCACAGGGTGAGGGCCAGGAGACCCAGCCGGGCGGGCAGGCCGAGGCGCACGTTTTGCGCTCCAACTGCCGTCCCTCCATCCCGCTGATCCAGGACTGCTCCGCTCGACTTCGTGGGGGAATGCATAAACTCGCTCCGCTGTTGAAGATGTCGGGTCAAGTTTTGACCCTGGCGCCCGTTTCTCCTAGAATACCGCACGGACTCGAAAACATTGCACAACCTGGAAGAAACTCACTCTCAACGCCCCCGCCGGGCTCTCCTGGTAGGCCTCGCCCTGCCGGGCCAGCCGGGTTATATCGTCGAGGAGCACCTGGACGAGCTGGCGCAGCTCGCCGATACGGCGGGCGCCCAGGTCGTGGGCCGAGCCGTCCAGTCGCGCAAGACTCCGGACCCTGCCACCTTCATCGGCAAGGGCAAGGCCGGGGAGGCCGGCGAGACCGCCCGCGAGCTGGGTGCCGATCTGCTGATCTTCGACGACGACCTCTCCGGGAGCCAGGTCAAGAACCTGGAAGAGGCGACCAAGCTCGCGGTGATGGACCGGAGCGCCCTGATCCTCGACATCTTCGACCAGCGGGCGCGCAGCCGCGAGGCCCGCACGCAGGTGGAGCTCGCCCGGCTCAAGTACATGCTGCCGCGCCTGACCCGGCAGTGGAGCCATCTCTCGCGCCAGGGCGGCGGCAAGGGCACTCGCGGTGGTGAGGGTGAGAAGCAGCTCGAGCAGGACCGCCGGGTCCTGCGTCTCCGCGTCCGCCGGCTGGAAGAGGATCTCGAGAAGATCGAGCGCACCCGCGGCGTCCAGAGGAACGGCCGCGCCGGGGCGCCGACGGTGGCGCTGACCGGCTATACCAACGCCGGCAAGTCCACTCTCTTCAACCGCCTGACCTCCGCCGGCACGCTCGCCGAGGACCGCCTGTTCGCGACGCTCGACGCCAAGCTCCGGAAGGGCTCCGTGGATGGCATGAAGACCGCGGTTTTCGCCGATACCGTAGGCTTCATCCGCAAGCTGCCGCACCACCTGGTCTCCTCCTTCCGCAGTACCCTGGGGGAGATCACTGCAGCCGACCTCGTGCTCCACGTCATCGACCGCAGCCACCCTCACTGGCAGGAGCAGGCGGAGGTGGCCGCGCAGGTGATGGACGACCTCGGGGTGGAGCGCGACCGGGTGATCAACGTCTACAACAAGAGCGACCTGATCCCCGCGGGCGAGCCGAGGAACGGCGGCCTGTGGATCTCGGCGGAGACGGGGGAGGGCCTCCCCGCGCTCAAGGCCGAGCTGGCCCGGCGGCTCGGTTTCGCGGCGCCTCTGCCGACCGTACCGCGAGAAGCGGTTCCGGGTCTCCTCTAGCCGGAGTGGTCCCGTCTCCCGCCAGGGCCTGCCATGAGCGAGATCAGCAATATTGGCGAAACGGGCCCCGATCTTTCCCACCTGGAGCGTCTGCTCGGGGATGTCCTCCTCGAAAGCGAGATCGCCCGCACGCCGCGGGCCGCCGTCTACCGGGTCCGTACCGGGGGCGGCGACTGGTCGCTGGCGCTCAAGGTGGCGCTCACCCGCAGTGACGCCGAAGACCTCGCCCGTTTCCGTCACGAGGTGCGCCTGCTCTCGGAGACGCGCCATCCCAACGTAGTCGAGGTCTATGACTTCGGCGTCCTGCCAGGGGACTTCCCCTTCCTCACCATGGAGCTGCTCCAGCCGTCCGGCCTGCGGGAGCGGTTCCGGCGGCCCGGCTGGGAGAGCTTCTACGATCTGACCCTTCAGGCCGCCTCAGGCCTTGCCCATATCCACCGCCAAGGCGTGGTGCACATGGACATCAAGCCCCTGAACCTGGCGATAGCTGTGGGGGATGGGGATGGCGAGGGACATCTCAAGATCCTCGACTTCGGCCTCGCGCAGTCGGTGCGCGGGCCGATCGACCGCCGTATCCGTGGCACCCTGGCCTATACGGCTCCCGAGATCCTGCTCCAGGACAGCTACGACCACCGGGCAGACCTCTACTCGCTCGGCATGACGCTCTTCGAGCTGGCCACGGGTGTGCTCCCCTCGGCCGGAGGAGATATGGAGGCCATCCGCTTCCATCTCGAAGGGGAGCTGCCCGACCCTCTCTCCCTGCGGCCCGACATGCCCCCGGCCCTCGGCCGGATCCTCACGCGCCTGCTGCAGCGGAACCCGGCGGACCGTTACGCCTCGGCCGGCCGGCTGCTGGCCGACCTGGGAGAGGCCTCCGGCCGTCCGGTCGAAGCCCCTTCTCTAGCGGTGTCCGAAGGCACGGTGCTCGCGAGCCACCTGGTCGGGCGCGACGAGATGCTCGGCCGCCTGCGCTCGGCCCTGGCCGGGGCGGCGGAAGGCCGGGGCGGCGCCCTGCTGATCGAGGGTGTCGAGGGCGTGGGCAAGAGCCGGCTGCTGCGCGAATTCCGGCTCCTGGCCGCGATCGAGGGGGCACGGGTGGGGCGGGCGCGCGATCTCCCCGAGCGGTCCCGCCCCCTGGAGCCGTTCCTCGAAGCCCTGGCCAATATTGGGATCAATATTGGGATCGATATGGGGACTGAGGTGCACACCGGTCCGGAGCAGCCGGTGGGCGATTCCGTCCAGCGCGAACGTTACCGGCTCTACCGGGAGATCGCGCTGGCGCTCTCCACGGGCGCCCGGACTGGCCCGCCCATCCTGTTGATCCTGGACGACTTCCACCTCGCCGGACCCGAGAGCGAGGACCTGCTGGCCTACCTGTCCGAGGAGCTGCGCGGCGCGCGGGCGCTGGTGGTGGCCGCCCGCCGTCCCATGCCTGGGGGGCAGCAGGACCTGGAATCGCTGCCCGTCCTGCCCCTCGCGCCTCTCGATCACCGGGAGACCACCCAGCTGATCGACGCCTCCCTGGGCTCCGCCGGTCTCCTGCCCAACCTCTACACCTGGGTCCACGAGCGCTCCCAAGGAGTACCAGGGACGGTGCAGCGCCTCCTGCGCAACTTGGTAGAGGGCCGGGCCCTGCTCTACCGCGACGGCGAGTGGAAGCCGTCTCTGCCCGTGCTCACCCGCTGGGCGAACCTGCCGGCCGACGCTGACAGCGGGTGGACCGAAGAGTGGGAGCGGATTTCCGCCCTGCCCGTGCCCCTGCGCGAGGTACTGGACGCCGCTGCGGTGATCGCGGGTCCCTTCTCGCTCGAAACCCTCGCGGTGCTCCTGGAAGAAGACCCGCAGACGGTCTACGAGCGGATCTCAATCCTGACGGAGCGCGGTGACCTCGAGCGGCTGCGGGAGGCCGCGGGCTCCCTCTATGGCATCCCTCAGAGCCGTATCCGCCAGGCGCTCTACACCAGCTTGGACGCCGAGCGCCGCGCCGCGCTCCACCGCCGCCTGGGCCTCCGGCTCGCGGAGGAGGGCGGCCCCGGCCTTGCCGCCGCCGCGGCCGAGCACCTCTGGCGCGGTGGCGAACGGGTGCGCAGCCTGCCCCACCTGTTGCGGGCCGCGGAGGAAGCCGGCGCCGTCTACGGCTATGCCGAGGCCGCCGGCTTTCTTGGCCGTGCCGCCGAGGCGGCTACCGAGAAAGGAGATCCGGCCGCCGTGTCGCTGGCCCTCTCCCATCAGGCCGAGGCCCTGGCGGCAGCGGGCTTCTTCGCACGGGCCCTGCGCGTCTATCAGGACCTGCTCACGCGGCCGGACCTGGAGCGGTTGCGCCTGGACGACCGCGCCCTGGTCGCCCGCGCGCTCCTGAAGAAGGGGCGCCTCCACACGCGCCTGGGCGAGCACGAGGCGGCCCTGGAGGGCCACGACGAGGGCCTGCGGGTTGTGGCTAAGGGGGATGAGCCTGGTGAGCCGGAGCTGGCCGTCGATCTCCTCCTGGGCCGGGCGCTCGCCCTGCGCGACCTCGGAGACTGGGACGCGGCCTTCGCGGCCGTCCGCTCGGCCCTCGCCCGGGCCGGCAGCGAACGGCTGGAACGCCAGCGGGCGAGCCTGCTCAATACCCTCGGCACCTTCGCGGCCGGCCGCGGCGACTGGCGGCGTGCCGGCCGGCTGGTCCGCCGCGGCCTCTGGGTGGCCGGCAGGACCGGCGACGAGGCGCTCTGCCTGACGCTGCGGAACAACCTGGGAAACATCCTCTGGAAGACCGGCGACTTCGAGGGCGCGCTCGACCTCTACAGCCGGAACCTGGAGCTGTGCGAGCGGACCCATGACGTCTGGGGGCAGCTCTCCACCCTGAACAACCTCGGCATCCTGGAGTGCAGCCGCGGCAACTGGATGGCGGCCCGGGAGCCGCTCACCCGCAGCCTGGAGCTGAAGCGCCGCCTGGGCCTGCGCGAAAAGGAGGCCCTCGCCCGGCTCAACCTCGGGGAAGTCGAGGAGGTGCTCGGGCACTGGGGCCGGGCCGAACGGCACTACGAGCGGGCCTTGAAGCTCCTGGCCGACACGCCCGACCATCGCGAGCGCTTCGCCGCCCTGGCCCAACTCGCCTCGCTCGACCGCAAGCGCGGACATTCCGCGGAAGCCGAGCGGCGTGCCCGCGAGGCCCTGGCCGGCGCCGGGCGGCTCGGCGATCAGGATCTCCAGGCCCAGTGCTACCACCTGCTCGGACAGATCGAGAAGGACCGCGACAACCTGGACGCGGCCGGCGTCCATCTCGACAAGGCCCTGGAGATCGAAGAGGCCGCCGGCACCCAGCAGGTGCTCGCCCGGATCCACATCTCCCTGGCGGACCTCGCTCTGCGGCTCGGCGATCTGGCCGGGACCGAGCGGCACTCCATCGAAGCCCGGCTGCGCGTCGAGGAGCAGGGCGACCGCTTCACCCTGGCCAAGCTCCTCTCCGTGGAAGGCCGGCTGGCGAGCGCCCGCGAGGAGGTGGAGAAGGCCGAGCACCTGTTCGCCGACGGCGTCCGCCTGCTGGAAGAGCTGGAGTCCCCCTACGAGCACGCCCGCAGCCTCTACGAGTGGGGGCTGCGCACCTGGAACATGGACACCGCCCTGCGCCGCCTGCGCCGTGCCCTGGTGGGCTTCGAGCGGCTGGGTGCCGAGACCGAGTCCAAGCGCACCAGCGGCGCCATCGAGCGCATCCGCGAGCACCAGCGCATCGGCGACAATGTCCGAGGGGGAGGGGACCGGGGAGCCAACGCCGTCCTCTACGAGGTCCTCAAGGTCGTCAACTCGACCCTCGACCTCCAGGAGGTGCTCAACCGCACCATGGACCTCGTGCTGGAGCGCCTGGGAGCGGAGCGCGGCATGATCGTGCTCGTCAACCGCATCACCCGCGAGCTCGAGATCGCGGCCGTCCGGAACCTCGGCCGCGAAGACGAGGACGAGGGGCGCAAGCTTTCCGAGAGCGTCGTGCGGCGGGTGATCGAGACCCGCGAGCCGGTGCTCGCCGTGGACGCCCTGACCGACGGCCGCTTCGCCGGGGCCGAGTCCATCGTGGCCCGCCACATCCTCTCCATCCTCTGCGTGCCGCTCGCCATCCGCGACCGCCTGGCCGGGGCCATCTACGTGGACCACCGCCAGTCGCGCCACCTCTTCGGGCCGGGGGACCTGGAGTTCCTCACCGCCTTCGCCGACCAGGCGGCCATCGCCATCGACAACGCCCGCCTCTACGGTGAGATCGACGGCGCCCGGCAGCGCCTGAAGGAGGAGAACGAGTCTCTGCGGCGCGAGATCTTCTCGCGGCACAACCTGGGATCGCTGATCGGCCGGAGCCGCTCCATCGCCGAGCTCAAGCAAATGCTCGAGAAGGTGGCCCAGAGCCCATCGACCGTGCTCATCCGGGGCGAAAGCGGCACGGGCAAGGGCCTGGTGGCACGCATCATCCACTCCATCTCCTCCCAGAGGCAGGCGCCTTTCATCCACTTCAACTGCGCCGCCCTGCCCGAGACGCTCGTCGAGAGCGAGCTCTTCGGCCACGAGAAGGGGGCTTTCACCGGCGCCGCGGGCCAGAAACCCGGCCGCTTCGAGCTCGCCAACCACGGCACCATCTTCCTGGACGAGATCGGCAAGGTCTCTCTCTCCGTCCAGTCCAAGCTCCTGCGTGTGGTCGAGGAAAAGGAGTTCGAGCGCGTGGGCGGCACCCGCACCCTCAAGACGGAAGTGCGGGTCATCGCCGCCACCAACCTGGACCTCGAAGACGCGATCGGGAGGAACGAGTTCCGCGAGGACCTCTTCTACCGCCTGAACATCATCCCCATCGTGTTGCCTGCCCTGCGCCAGCGCCGGGAGGACGTCCCCTATCTGGTGGACCACTTCCTGGCCAAGATCAGCCGTGACCTCGGCCGGCCGCCCAAGGAGATCGATCCGGCGGTCCTCGACCTGTTCGCGGCCTACTCCTGGCCGGGCAATGTGCGCGAGCTGGAGGCCGCCATCCACCGTGCCTTCGTGCTTTCGGAGCGGGAGACCCTGACGGTGGCCGACTTCGGCTGGATCGCCTTGCACATCCAGGGGCCCCAGGCCGCCGCCCGCCGGCCGTCCGAAATGGCCGGCCTCACCCCCACCATGAGCCTCGCTCCCGGTGGCTACGAGGAGGCCATGGATCGCTACGACCGGCAACTCATCTCCGCGGCCCTCTCCCAGTCCAAGGGCAAGATCCGCGAGACCGCCCGGCTCCTGGGGATCGCCCGGAACACCCTGCGGACCAAGATGAAGAAGTACGGGCTCCAGGGGACGGGGGAGTGATAGCTACGTCAGTGGTGTGAGCTTCCCTTGAGGTTTGGCCGGCACCTCGAATCCGGTACCTCGCTCGACGAGCTCCGCCTGCTGGAGGATTCGCGGCCACCAGCGCACGAGCCACCAGGCCTGATCCCAGAAGATCTGGTTCATCCAGCCTTTTCCCAGAAAGAACGTCGTGAGCCTGGCGTCCCGCCAGACCTGCCTCAGGAGCCGGCTTTTGAAGATCCTCATGTCTCCCGAGACGATGACCCACTCGCCCTGGCTCGCAAGCGCGGGAATCCAGACCTCGTCCGGCGTGTTGCGAGCGAACTTTTCCTTGAGATGAACAACCTTATGGCCATCCGTCTCACTGAGAGCGTCGAGGGCTTTCGCTTGATGGGGAGAGAGGCAGTTGTCCAGGAAAAATCTCAAGCGGCGAGCAGTTCTTCGTACTCGACGGCGTCCTGGACGGCTTGGGGATCGACCTCGTACCAGCGCGCCACCCGCTCGACGGACCCCTCGACCTGGGCCGCCTTGGCGAGGATGGCCGTCGGTACCGCTTCCGGGTAGACGATGGGCTGGCCGAACGAGATCGCGGGATCGATGACGACCCTTCGGCTTCCCGACAACGGATACCAGCGAACGGCTCCCTTGGAATCGTCGAACTCCAAGCCCTCGTAGAGATAAGGGCCGAGGATCTGCCTGAACCCATACTGGCTCTTGACGAGGTCCAGCAGAAGCTCCTCTCCGGTCTCCGAAACGAGCTCGGCGAAGATTTTCCTGCCGTCCGTCTTGAACCGCCGGGTGGAGAACGGATGGGTGTCCTGCAGGATCTCCGAGGCGCGCTCCGCCGCCAGCCGCAGGGTCTTCCAACTGACGCCATGGCTGCGGAAGGCATCGACGAACCGCACCTCGATCAAGTCGCGAAAACCCAGAGCCAGGGCGCCTTCGATTTCCGGCAACTCGGGAACCCAGACGCGAGGAGAGGTTCGGGTCCGGTCCTTGGACTTGAAGTCGTACCCCTTCAGCCACCGGCGGATGCGGGACGGCCGGACCCGGGTGATCCGGGACGCGTCCGGCACGGTGTAGATGCCGACCCCGAGAAGAGGCTGGCGGTTTTCGGTCATGGCTTCTCCTGGAAAGGGCAACGGAGCGTAACGCTCTCGAACGAATTATAGCAGAAGATGGCTATCCTGCCGAGAGCGCGGACGAGACTGCCTTCCCGTTTGACACCCTGTCCTCTCCTTTGTACAATCCGCGTCCCTGTGGGGCCGTAGCTCAGTTGGGAGAGCGCTTGAATGGCATTCAAGAGGTCGTCGGTTCGATCCCGATCGGCTCCACCAATCTCCCCCCTTTCTCCTCTCCATCCCTGAACGGAAACCGCGGTTGCGAGGCAGCCCCGGAAACGCACCGGCGTGCCGCTCGCGCACGCCCCCGTGCAGCAGAACCTCGGGGTCGCGCACGGGCCGCTCGAGGGCGTGCCGCAAAAACTCGACCCCGAGTTTCCCCCGCACGCCCCCGTGCCGCCCGTGCGCGGGGTCCAGCCGCCCGCGCACGCCCCCGAGTTTCTGCCGCACGGGGGCGTGCGGCCCGTACAGGGGGTCGAGTTTTCGCCGCCCGCCCCTGAGTTTTTGCGGCTGGAGGTCGAGCGTGGGCGGCACGGTCCTGGACGGCTAAGACAGGATTTCCCGCTCTCCCGGCGAGGGCGGGAGGGAGGGGGCGGGAGAGGGGGCCAGGGGGTGAGGGTCCAGGGTTCCTTGAAACCCCCATGCCCATTTGGCTACACTCTCGCGGGGATCGAGAGACAGGGTACGGGGTTGCACCGGGGGCCCGGGATCGGGGCCAATCGCGGCCTCGTGGTCCTGGGACGCCCTCGGCGTGTCCCCGTTACGTTAAGATACGGGGATTCCTTCCGGGAGAAGAGCGCCGTGCAGCCAAGGAAAGTGCTGGTCGTTGACGATTCAAAGCTGATGCACAAGATGTACGAGGTGATGTTGCGCCAGTATCCGCTGGTCTATGCCCTGGACGGCCGGCAGGCGCTGGACCGCCTGGCCGAGCACGCCGACATCGACCTCGTGCTGCTCGACATCAACATGCCCAACATGAACGGGCTGGAGTTCCTGGCCCAGCTCCGCTCCGACGACTCGCGGTCGGACCTGAACGTCATCATCATCAGCACCGAGGGGCGCGAGGAGGATACGGCGCGGGGTCTGGAAGCGGGGGCCACCGCCTACATCAAGAAGCCGTTCCACAGCGAGGAGATCCTGGACGTCATCGCGCGTCTGGACGCGAAGGGTTCCGCGGCTTGAGCGAGAGGAGCGCCACCGAGACGCCCAAGCGTCTGGACGCCGCCATGGCGGGGCAGGAGCTGATCGCCGAGCTGCGTTCGACGCTGGAGCGCGCGGGCGAGCTGATCCGGGTCGTCGAGGCCAACCTGCAGGAGAAGGGCGGCCAGGACCGGGAGGAGTCATCTTCCGACGACCGGATCGCCGAGCTGGAGAGCCGGCTGGCCACCGCCGAGTCCGACGTCAAGGAGCTCGCCTCCCGCCTCGTCGACTCCGAGCACCAGGGTGGGCGGCTGATGAACCTCTACGTGGCCACCTACCAGCTCCACGCCACCCTGGATCCGGCCGAGGTGCAGGCCACGATCGCTGAAATTGCCATCAACCTCCTGGGTGCCGAGCAGTTCGTGCTGCTGCTGCGCCGCGACGAGGGCGAGGGCTGCGAGATCGCCCTGATCGAGGGGATGTACGATGGCGTCACGCCCCCCTACGACGTCGAGACCTACACGGGCGGCGACCCGATGGTGGACGTGACCCTCAAGGACGGCGTGCTGCGCCTGGGTCCCACGGCGGAGTCGCAGGCGCTGGCGGCCGTGCCGCTGCGCGTCCAGAACGAGATCGTGGGCGCCCTCGTGCTCCTGAAGCTGCTGGACCACAAGCCGATCCTGCGGGCCGAAGACCGCGACCTGCTCGACCTGCTCTCCGCCCACGCCGCCTCGGCGATGTTCGCCGCGCGGCTCTTCGCCACCAAGGATCGGAAGCTGCGTACGCTCGAGAGCCTGGTGAAGCTGGCGCGCGGCGAGTAGCGGGCCGCACCTCTCCCTAGAACGAAGCCCCATGGGTATCTCCGGCAGCCTCAAGGACGTTTCCGTCGCCGACGTGATGCAGTTCATCCACCTCGGCCGGCGGACGGGCACCCTGCTGCTCAACCGTGCCCACGAGAAGGCCATGATCGGCTTCCACGGCGGCCGGCTGGTCTCCGCCCAGGCGCCGCGCACTCCCAAGCTGGGCGACCTCCTGATCACCTCGGGGATGATCGACCGCGGCATCCTCGAAGGGGCCATCCGCTCCCAGAACGAGGAGGCCGAGCGCCGGTCCCTCGGGCAGATCCTGATCTCCTCGGGATCGATCGACGCCGAGGGGCTGCGCCAGGTCATCGCCCAACAGATCGAGCAGGCGGTCTCGGAAGTGATGGTCTGGGAGACTGGCACCTTCGAGTTCGCCATCGACGATCTGAGGCCGATCGACGACATCGCCCTCTACCCGAGCGACGTGCTGCCCGACGCGGACATCAACACCCAGATGGTGCTGCTCGAAGCGGCGCGGATCTTCGACGAGCGGAACCGCGACAACACCAACCCGTCAGGGGAAGCGCGGCATGCCTCCTCTTCCTCGGGCGGGAGCGACTACGACGGGGACTCGACCCATCCGGCCCTCCTCGATACGTCTCCGGGGACGGCCGTCGCCGTCGCCACCGCGATCACCGAGCTGGATCTCGACTCCACGCTCAGCACCCCCAAGCACGCGGCCGAGCTGCTGCTCCTGCACGTGGTCTCCGAGGACGTGCCCTTCGCCGAGAAGCTCGCCGAGGCCCTTCAGCACGAGGTGGCGGGGGTGGAAATGGCGGGCCTCTCCGAGGCCGGCACTGTGGAGCCCAGCCAGCCGCAGCCGATCGTGCTGGTGGACCTGCGGCGGGGCGGGGTCAATCTCGGGGAGGCGGCCCTGCTGCGCCGGTCCCATCCCCGGGCCTCGTTCATCGCCCTGATCGATCCGGGCACCTCCATCACCCGGGTCTACGAGGCGGGCATGCTGGCCGCGCTGCCGGCCGAGGTCGAGGCCGTGGTGGCCTGCGTCGAGAACGTCATCGAGAGCCGGCGCGACCTGGTGCGCGGCGCGGCGCGGCCGGACACCCGCTCCGGCGTGGCCCGCCTGCGGCGGGTCTTCGGCGACCTGCGCTCGGGCCTGATCTCGGCGACCGTGGCCCTGAACCTCATGCACATCATCTCCGAGTCGGTGGAGCGGGCCGTGCTCTTCCTGGTCAAGCGCGACCACCTGGTGGCGCTCGGCGCGTTCGGCATCGATCCGAAAGGCCGGCCCCTGGCCGAGGTGACGCGCGGCCTCAAGGTGGCTCTGGAGGTGGACAGCGGCCTCTCCCGCAGCCTCGACATGGGCGAGGTCCAGAACATCACCTTCGAAGAGGCCGAGCTGCCCGAGCCCTTCCGTTCCATGGTCGGCCCGCCGCGCAACGGCCACGTGGTGATCTTCCCGGTCCTGGGCTCTCAGCGGGTGATCTCCGTGATCTACACGGACAACGGCGAAAGCGAGCGGCCGATCGAGGACATCGACATCCTGGAGCTGGCCACGGCCCAGGTGGGGATGGCGTTCGAGAACGAGCTCCTGCGCCGGCAGATCTCGCAGGGGAAGTAGGGCGGCGGACGCCTACTGCGCCGTTGCCGCCGTATACCCCTTCGGCACCTCGTAGGCCCCCGCCGGAGCCTCCAGGGTCTCCACCGACACCAGCTCCTCGCGCGTCTTGAACCGGCTGCCGCCCATCTCCACATTCGCCTCCTGGAGGACGGGGAAGCCCTCGATCGTCTCCAGCTTGCGCGCCCAGTCCGCGCCGCCCGGCTGCCGGGCGGCGAGGCTGGAGGCCAGGCGGTTGTAGGCCTGGTAGGAGGCCACGTCCTGGCTCGCCCAGATGGTGGTGTCGAGGTGGAGGCCCATGGGGTTCCGGATGTCCACCTTGTACTTGCGGGCGTTCCAGGCCCCGACCTTCTTCGTCTCCTTGGTGGCGGTCACCTGGACGGCGAGCTGCGCCTCCGGCGGGGAGGCGATCTTCAGGAGATCGGCCACGGCCAGCTCGCTGTAGGTCTTCTCCTGGTGATTGAGGATGTAGAGCTTGCCGCGGTCGAGGCGCAGGATGTAGGAGGTGTCGCCCCCCTCGTCCCGCCGCAGCTTGTCGCCGCTGATCCAGACCTTCACCGGTCCGGGCTGGGGTTGGCCCTTGAGCCCCTGGATGCTGCTCTGGATGGTCAGCACCGTATCCGCGATTGCGGGAGCAGCGGGTGCGGCGAGCAGAAGGAGAAGAAGCGGGAGCAGACAGCGTCTCGACATACGGCGTTCCTTATGGTGTGCCTCTGAGAGGTGCGGGTAGCTTAGCGGGCGGTCCCGGCGTTGACAACCTCCCTGCGCCTCACATACAGCAACTTCTCCACCTCCGCCACCACCTTTCCCTCCCCGTCCACCACCGCCGCCTGGAACGTGGGCTCCACCTTGCTCCCGGCGTCCGCGGCGGCGCGGATCTCGTCGATCCGCTCCTGGGGGATGTGGAACGTGGCCTTCACTGTGCCGAGTCCGGGGCGCAGGAAGCGGATGGCGGCGGCCTTGTCCCAGACCACGTAGTCCCGGCCCAGGGCGGCGGACAGGATCAGCACGAAGAAGGGGTCGCACATGGAGTACAGGGAGCCGCCGAACTGGGTGCCCAGGTAGTTGCGGTTCCAGAAGCGCAGCTTCATCCGCACCTCGAACGTCCTGAGGTCGGAGGAGGACTTCACGCGGATCCCCGCTCCCAGGTAGGGCGGGTAGAGGCTCAGCAGGCGGAGAAGCCAAGTGCGGGCGGCCATGCCGGGGATTAGATCATCTGTCGATCTCGGCCAGATACGCCTCTTCGAGGTTGGGCTCGATGACCTCGCCCTCCGGCTCTTCGCCGGGCCTGGCGATGGCCCTCACCTCGATCCCTTCGAGCACGCGCACCCGCGACGTCACCCGGAACCGGTGGCTGAAGGCGAGGAGGCCGGCGTCTTCCACCAGGGTGCGGAAGACGCGGCCCCAGGCGCGCTCCACCAGCTCTTCCGGCGTGCCGTCGAAGCGCAGCCGGCCGCGGTGGAGGAGGAGGATGCGCCGGGCGGCGGCCTCCACGTCCGAGGCGATGTGGGTGGAGAAGATGACGATGCGCCGGCTCGCCTGCTCCAGGAGGATCTGGCGGAAGCGGCTGCGCGACTCCACGTCGAGGCCCGTGGTGGGCTCGTCCACGATCAGGATGGGTGGCGCGGCCAGCAGGGCGCGGGCGATGCCCACCCGCTGGCGCATGCCGCCCGAGAAGTCGCGCACCTTGCGGCGGGCGTGCTCGGAGAGGTCCACGGCCGCGAGCAGGGTCTCGACCTCGGCGCGGCGGCTCTTGGGATCGTCCATACCCCGCTCCACGGCCCAGTGGTCGAGGAACTGCTCGGCCGTGAAGTCCGGGTAGGCGTTGAATTCCTGGGGGAGGAAGCCGATCCGCCGCCGGTACTGGGCCAGGTTCTCGGGCGTGATGGCGACGCCGCGGTAGCTCACGGAGCCGCGGGTGGGCTCCAGGAGACCGGTGAGGATGCGGAGCAGGGTGGTCTTGCCCGCGCCGTTGGGTCCCAGGAGGCCCACGATGCCGGGCGTCAGGGTGAAGCTGACGGTGGAGAGGGCGGATAATTTTCCCTTCCCGTAGAGCTTTGTCAGGCTCCGCACCTCCAGGGTGGGCTCGCCCGGCTCGTCCCAGACAGGAGGCCGGAGCTTGCGCCGCGCTTCCTCGGGGTCCCGCTCGCGCCAGCGGGTGCCCGCGAGGAGCAGAGGGGGTACCAGGAGCGCCGAGGCCGCCAGCGCCACGCCGCTCGCCACGGCCGCCGCCCGCAGGGGAACGGCCCAGGGAGCGGCACCGGGCTCCAGTCCCAGAGTCGAGCCGGCCAAGGCGAGGATCAGCACCGGAGCCGCCGCGAACAGCCAGGGAGCCTGGAGGCGGATGGCGTGGTAGAGGCTCGATCCCCGAATGCCCCGAATGCCCCGAATGCTCCGGACACTGGGTGCGGCGGCGGCCTCGGCAGCGGAGGGAAGAGCCAGGGCGAGGGCGGCGGCGAGGGCCAGGGCGGTCAGCTCGTCCTGCCGGCCGAGGCTCCAGCCCACGAGGGGCAGGGCGGCCAGTAGTCCCAGGGCCAGGGGAGCCAGGGCCGCGAGCCCGCGGGAGAGCGAGCCCAGGCGGCAGGCGCCCACCACGAACAGGAGCAGGGGCACGGCGAGGCCGAGCGCGAGCAGCCGCAGGCGGTCGCGGTCCCAGAGATGCCAGCCGAGATCGGGCCGCTCCAGGTCGCAGGCCGCGGGAAGCGGGAGGTAGCCGAGGCTGCGGTCGATCTCCTTCGCCCGCGCCTTGCGGACCTCCCGGATGAACCCCGAGATCTGGATCTCGACCGGCACCACGAACCGCCCGGCTTGCCGGAGGACGCGGGGGAAGAGGATCTCCTCCGTGGGCTCCAGGGACCATCCAGGCGTCTCGAAGCGGTCGCCCAGGCGCAGGGGGCGGCCGAGCAGCTCCGCGATCTGGGGCACGGCCCGGTCCGGGTCCTCGGGCGCTCCGGCGGGCACCGCCGTCAGGTACCTCCGCGGCTCGCCCGGCAGGCCTCCGGGCAGGAGGATCGAAGGGGGAGGCGCGCTGGCCCGGCGCAGGCGGCCTGCGATCCCGGCGACCCCGGCAATTACCGCCGCTGACGCGGGGGACGTTCCCGGACGCGGACGCAGGACGAGGTGGATGGTGGGGTCGCCCCAGCCGGTGATCGAGTGGCGCCGCACCTTGAGCGTGCCCAGCCGTCCGAGCAGGCGGTCGTAGCCGGTGCGCACGGCCGCGAGGTCGGCCCCGCGGAGCACGATCTTGTAGGTGGTGATCTCCTCGTCCACCTCGGAGTGGTCTTCCAGATCCTCGAGCAGGCCCTCACCGCGCCCTCGCCCCGCCCCCGCAGTCGCCGACGGCCGGGACCCACGGGAGATCTCGACCGAGCCCGCGTTGGCCATCTCGTACCGGAGCCGGGTGGTCAGGATCTGGACCTTCGCGTCTGCGCGGGACTCGGGCTTCAGCTCGGCCACCGCGAACGCCGTACCGGGTATGGCGACGCTCCAGAACCGTGCCACCTCGGCGGCCTTGGCCAGGGGCTCCTCGATCTTCCGCAGGCGCTCGACCGTTTCCTCCAGGGTTGTGCCCTGGGGCAGCCGCAGGCGGAGGTTGAGGTTCCCCGCGTCCGGCTCCAGGCGTCCCGGCCGGGGCACGAGGGCGCCGCCGAAGAGGGCGAGAGCGATGTAGGCGGCGGTGGCAGCAAGGAGGACGGTGGTGCCGGAGTCGCGGAGGGTGGATTGAATCAAGGACCTCAAGGACACCAAGGACGACAAGGACGGGGGAGAAGGCAGGACCGCCACGGCCAGGACCCCCGCCGCCGTGGCGACCAGCAAAGCCAACGCAGGCTCCGCAAGCAGAGGCCCCAGCTCGGCGCTCCCGAGGGCAACGGCTACGGGTACAGTGGCCGCCGCGGCGATGGCCGTGAGGCTCCACGTCCAGAACCTCCCGCGCTGCACCAGCCGCAGGGCCGCCAAGGGGAGGGCGGCGCCCGCGGCCACGGCCAGGGCCGTCAGCGTGGTGACGTTCAGGGGGATGCCGGCCAGCAGGAATTCGTTCGCCGCGGCGGCCACGGCGGCGGGCACGGCGAGGCCCAGGGCCAGGGCACCCCAGCGGCCGGCCAGGACGGCACCCGCCGCGGCGCCAAGCACAACGGCGAGGAGCCCCGCCAGGACGAGACGCTTCAACAGCTCGCGCAGGGGATCGGCTTCGCTCCACGCCAGGGTGCCACGCACGCCTCCCGGCAGGCGGGCGATCCGCTCGCGCAGGACACGGTCCACGGAAAGGGGCGGCGCGTCGCTGGCGCGCCAGACGTAGAGTGCCCGGGCCGGCTGGCCCTGGAATCGCATCTCCGTCCCGCCCGGCTTGCGGCGTGTCTGGATCGTGGCGAGCGAGGCGAGGGGCACGGCGCCGCCCGGAGAGGGGATGGGCAGGCTCTCCAGCGTCCCCGGGGCCACAGCCAGAACAGGCCGGCTCCGGTCTCCCTGGCGGCTCGCGCCGAGGACGGGGACGCGGAGGGAGCGCTGGACCTCGGAGAGAACCGTCTCGGCAAGGCCCCAGGGATCGATCGTGCCGGCCGCGAGCTGGATCCGCACCTCCTCGTCTGGCACGCCGAAGGGCTGGACCGAGCGCACACCTGGAATGGCACGGATCGCCTCGGCGGCGGAGCGGGCTCCCAGGTCGTCCCGGGCACCGGAGAGCCAGACGATGGCCAGGAGGTCCCCTTCGCGTTCCGCGGCCGAGCCCACCCAGAGGGCGGCGCCCTCTGGGAGGCGCGCACGCAGGCGGGCCAGCTCCGAGTCCAGCCGGGCGGCCTTGCGTTCGGGATCGGTCCCCGGGGCGAAGCGCACGGTGAGGTCGGCGCCGTCGGTCCGCACCTCGCCGGACATGCCGCGGACCCGTCCCAGGGAACGGACGGCGCTCTCCACGGGCTCCACCCAGTCGCGGGAGACCTCGGCCGGATCGCGGTCCTCGGTCAGGGCGAGCCCCACCGTGCAGCTCCGGAAAGCTCCGCCGGGGAAAGTAGTCGAGGGGCAGGCGGGCCAGGGCCGCGGCCCCGAGCACCAGCAGGGCCAGCGTGGCGATCAGCCGGGCGAGGGGGCGGGTGGGGGAGATCGGACCGATCGGACCGATCCGACGGATCCGTCCGACCTTCATCGCCGGCTCCACCGGTAAAGAACTGGCACCAGCAACAGCGACGCGAACGTCGAGGTTGTCATGCCGCCGATCACGGCCAGGGCGAGCGCCCGCCGCAGCCCGGCCCCCTCTCCGCCCAGGAGGGCCAGGGGGATCATGCCCGCCAGCGTCGTCAGGGTGGTCATCAGGATCGGCCGGTAGCGCTCCTCTCCCGCGAGGCGGATGGCCGCGTTCATGGCGACGCCGTCGCGCAGGTGGTCCTCGATCCGGTGCACGAGCACGATGGCGTTGTTCACCACGATACCTGCGAGGAGGATCAAGCCCAGGAAGGAGAGGACGTTGAGCGTCTGCCCCGTCACGGCCAGGAGGCCGAGGGCGCCGCCCAGGGCGACGGGCACGGTCGTCATCACCACGAGGGGCGTCTTGAGCGATTCGTAGAGGGCCGCGACGGTCAGGAAGACCAGGATCAGGGAGAGGCTGAGCGCCAGGCCGAGCTGGCCGAAGGCGCGGCGCAGCTCCAGGGCCTGGCCGCCGGGAGCGACCTCCTCGTCGGCCGCGCGGGCGATGCCTGCCAGGGATTTTTCCGGATCGAAACGGCGGCTTTCATTGAAGATCATGCGCACCGCGGGAAGGCCGTCCTCCCGCTCCAGGACGGGCGGGCGCGAGCCCGGGCTCAGGCGGGCCAGGGCTCCCAGGGGGACGATCTCGTTCGGGCTCGCCGTGACAGGGATCAGGGCCGGGTCCTCGGGCAGGGTGGCCCTCATCAGGATCTCGGGCTCGGCACCCTCGATGCGGGCGCGGCCGGCCTCGCGTTCGCCGAGGCCCTCGCGGACCTGCTCCTCCAGACGCCCGCGGTTGATCCCTTGGGTGGCGCCCAGGACGGCTAGGCGCGGCTCGTCCCAGGCCAGGAGCACTGCGGGGCGGTCGCGGTCCCGGTTGCGGGTGGCGGGGTGGAGGCCGGCGGTCTCGCGGAGGCGGTCTTCCACACGGCGGGCGAGGTCCCGGGCGCGCTCGGGGGTGGAGGCCGTAGCCACCACCTCCAGGCGGCGGCCCGCCTTTTCGAGGGCCTCCACGAAGGCGCTGGCCCTCGGCTCCACCCAGACTTCCACGTCCGGCACGCGGGCCAGGGCCGCGGCGAGCCGGGTGCGGGCCTGGGCGGCGGTGGCGGCATCAGGGAAGCTCAGGGCGATGCGGCCGGTCTCTTCGCGTTCTTCGTCTTCAGGAAGCTGTACAGCCCGGCGGGATACGGATGAGCCCAGGACAGACACGGCCCGCTTCTCCAAGGCCTCTCCCTGGCGGCGGGCGGCTTCGGGGGTCAGGTCGGGGGCGAGACGGTAGCGCACCAGGATCTCCCGCGTCTGGTTCTGGGGGACCAGCTCGTGGGGGAGGGCGGCCAGGGCCAGGAGCGCCACGGCGGCGGTGGCGAGGCCGGCCAGCACGGCTCCGGCGGGGCGGGCGAGGGCGCCGTCGAGGAGGCGCAGGTAGGTGGCCCGGCCAGGGTTCCTTCCCGTTGTTCCCATGGCATGGCCCACGGCTCCGCGGCCCCGGGCGAGCACGGGCGTCACCGTCAGCGAGAACAGCAGCGAGGCGGCCAGCGAGGCCACGATGGCGAAGGCCTGGGCGCCGAAGAAGGCGCGGGCCAGGCCCTGCAGATAGATCAGCGGCAGGAACACCACGCCCGTGGTCAGGAACCCCGCGATGACGGGGAGGGCGATCTGGCGGGTGCCAGCAATCTCGGGCTCGGCTTCGCCTCGGGCGCGGGCCGTCTCGATGGCTTCGAGCACCACCACCGAGCTGTCCACCAGCATGCCGGCGGCGAGGGCCAGGCCGGCAAGGGAGACCACGTCCAGGGGCACGCCGAAGAGGTGGAAGGCCGAGAAGGTGGCCACCATGGAGCCCGGCACCACCACGGCGAGGGCCAGGGTGGGACGCCAGCGGCTGAGCATCACGCGCAGGACGGCGACGCCGAGAATGAGCCCGATCAGGGCCGCGATCCCCAGCTCGCGCAGGGCCGCCAGGACCTCGGCGCTGCGGTCCTCCACGATCTCGATCTGGAGCTTCGAGCCGGAGCGGCGGGCGAGCTCTCCGGCCCGGGCTCGCGCCCGGGCGGCCAGGGCCACGGCGTTGGCTTCAGGCGCCCGGAAGACACGCACGAGAGTGCCTTCCCGGCCGTCGAGGCGGAAGGAGGTGCCGTCCTGTACCTCCTCGAGCTTCACCTCGGCCACGTCGCCCAGCACGCTCTCGCCCCGGGGACCGGCGATTCGGAGGGCCCGGATCTCGTCGAGGGAGCCGGCGTCTTCGCGCACCAGTACGGGGCGTATCACGGACCCGGCCTTGGCCCGTCCGGCGGGCACGGAGGCGCCCACGGAGCGCAGCCTCGCGGCCACGTCCGCCGGGGTGAGCCCACGGGCGGCCAGGGCGGCGGCAAGGGGACGGACGACCGGGTGGAGCGGGGTGAGGCCCAGCGTCTCGATCTTCCCCGCGCCTTCGAGCCGGGCGAGCTCGGGCACCAGCACCTCGCGGGTGAAGGCCGTGCGGACGGCGCCGGATTGATCCCCAGATGGGCCTCCGAAGACGGCCACCTCCACGATGGGCTCCGCGTCCCCGGAAGCCAACTCCACCGTGAGGGTGACGCCGGGCGCTTCGAGGCCCGAGAGGCGCCGTTCGGCCTCGATCCTCAGGCGGTCGGCGTCTGTCTGCCATTCGCTCTCGATCCGCAGGTGGGTGAAGCCGTCCCCCGTGGTGCTGCGGACGGAGGTGACGCCGGCGAGGGCGGCCAGACGCAGCTCCAGAGGGCGGGTGACCCGCTCCAGCATTTCCTCGCGAGCGCTCCCCGAGGCATGGGCCGTGATGAGGAGGCTCGGCCTCTCCAGCGCGGGCAGCAACGAGACCGGGAGGCGGAGCAGGGAGAACACCCCCAGCACCACCAGGGCCGCCGCGCCCAGGAGCGTCGAGACGGGCCGCTCGAAGGCGCGGCGGATCATTTCGAATCCTCAACCTGTTCTATGCGTGCGCCTTCGGAGAGCAGGGCGGCGCCGCTCACCACCACCTTATCCCCCGGCGAGAGGCCGGTCAGCACCTCCACCCGGCCGCCGCTCCGGCTGCCCGTGGTGACGGTCCTCCGGCGGGCGGATCTGCCTTCCTTGACGTAGACCGACGTGTTGCCCGCGGAGACCACCAGCGCCTCCTCGGGCACGGTGAGGGCCTGGGGACGGGGATCGAGCTCGACGCGGAGCTCCACGCCTTCGCCCGGAGAGGGCAGGGCCGATCCCGCCGTGACCTCGGCCGTTATTTCGGCAACAATCGGAATCGTGCCGCCCGCTTCGAGCATGGGGGAGATCTCGCGGATCACACCGCGGCCTGCGTCGGTGGTAGCCCCGGGAGAGACGAAGCGCACGGCGAGCCCTTCACGGAGGCGGCTCCGGTCTCCGGCCGCGGCCCGGGCCTCTACGCGGGGCGCGCCGCCGGCCGCCACCCGGGCGAGCACGGCGCCGGCCTGGACTTCGCTCTCGGGCGGCAGCCGGTTCTCCACCAGGAGCCAGCCGGACACGGGGGAGCGCAGGTCCAGGGTCGAGCGGCGCTGGCGGGCGGCTTCCAGCTGCTGCCGGGCGAGGTCGGCAGCGGACTTGTACTGGGCCACCTGGGCGGCGGGCACGACGCCGTTCTCGAAGGCTTTCTGGTAGCGGGCCAGCTCCGTGCTGGCCGCTTCGAGCCGCAGCCTGGCCTCGGCGATGGCCTGCTCCGCGTCTGTGTTGTAGAGCCGGGCCAGCACCTCGCCGGCCCGCACCTGGAGACCCGAGGAGAGGCCGTCCCGGAAGCGACCGGGGTATTGCAGCCGCCCCGAAGAGGGCACCACGACCGTGGCCTCGCCCGCGGGGCGCACCACCCCGAGCAGCGTCAGCGTGGGCTGGAAGGGCGCGCGCACCACCGTTTCGAGCTTCACGGGGAGCGGCGGCGGTTCCTCCGGCACCTCCTCGGCCGGACGGCAGCCGGCAAGGAGGAGCAGGGCGAGGATGGGAATGGCGAGCTTCATACGTCCTCCGGTGTCTAAGACAGGATCAGCTCCGGCCGCCGTAGCCGGCGCCGGGCGTAGAGGAAGAAGAGGGCGGAGCCGCCGGCGAGCACGGCCACACTCCCCAGCCAGGGGAGGGCCGCCTCGGCTCCGGGCAGGAACGCGCCGAACTTCGCGCCGTAACGCGGCGGGATGGGGTTGAAGAAGAACCACTTCCCCAGGATCGCCAGGGTCACGATCGTGGCCAGCCACACCCCGCCGGCCGTCTTCAGGCGTACGGCCCAGAACAGCGACACGGCGCCGAAGAAGAGGCTCGCCGCCAGGATCTGGATCAGAGGCGCGAGGATGGGGAAGTTGAAGCCATAGACCACCCAGCCGAGGAGCATCATCACCCAGCCCTGGAGGGCCGCCACGGCGCATACGGCTCCGGCGCGGCGCAGGAAGTACCCCTCGGCCGAGGGCGACGAGAGGGCGAGGTCCAGGCACCCGGCGCGGCGCTCCAGGTCCACGATCCCGGCCAGGGCGGGCAGGGCCAGGATCAGCGAGGGGAAGAGGAAGATCGAGCGGTAGAGCTCGGCCGGCTCGCCCTCGCTCGCCAGGAGCATGGCCAGCAGCGAGCCCCCGAGCACCAGGGCGTCGATGGCCGCGAACAGCCCGAGCCGGCGGCCGAGGAGGAGCCGCAGGGAGAGGAGCAGGGAGCGAGCGAGGTCCCTCATCCCTCGTTCCCCTGGAAGTAGAAGCGGTCCCCGAAGGAGACCTTGCGCACCAGGCGGTGGCACTGCCGGTCGGGATCGAGCCAGACAGACTGCGGCCGGTGGGCCGTGGTGAGCGTGAAGGCCCCCGCCTCGCCGGCGCCGGCCCGCGCCACGGTTTCCACGGGGCCGAGGTCGGTCGTGAGCACGATCTTGCAGAGCGCTTCCCCGGTCCCCTGGTTGACCATCTTCCCGGTCACCGTCCAGCCGCCCCCGGCGCCACCAGCGCGGCGCAGCGTCACGCCGTCCAGCTCCGGCTCCGGCAGCAGGCCCTTGACGAAGAAGTCCTCGATCAGGCGGTCCAGGGGAGCTTCGCTGCGCTCCTTCAGCAGGGCGTAGAGCCGTCCCGGGTGACCGGATGCGCGCTCTTGCGGGCGAGGAGCTCGTCGATGGCGCGGCGCAGCGGCTCCTCGCCCATCCGCGCCCGCAGGGCCGCCACCAGGGCGGGGAAGCGGCGGTCCCAGTAGCTCCAGTAGCCCTGTGGAGGGGGCGGGATCTGGATGTACCCTTCCTCCCCCGGCCGGAGCCCGGCCACCACGGCACCGCTCTCCCCTCCCAGGCCGAGCCGCTGGAGGGCCAGGTTGCGGAAGAGCTGGCGGAAGAGCAGGGCGTCGTCCGGGGCCACGGGCCGCCGCCGGCTGAGACGGCCGCCCACCAGCCCGGCCACCAGGGCGTCCGGATCGAGGGGCCGGTTGCGGATGAGGTCCATCTCGCCCAGCAGCACGAGCTCGCCCTGCGCCCGTACCTGCCGGTCCTCGGGATCGTTCCAGCGGCGGCTCCACACGTGCCAGCTCGTGTCCAGCTCGTGGACATAGGATTCCGGCCACTCCAGCACCACCGTCCGCCGCAGGTCTCCCAGGCCGGGCCAGGCCTCCTCCAGCCTGCCCGTGCCGCGGGCGAGGAACCCCAGGTGGAGCTCCCCCTGGGCCTTGTGGAAGGGGTACACCGCCACCGTGGCGCCGCCGGGCGGGCTCTCCAGGATTTGATACCGGCCGCCGGCCACCATCAGGTCCGCCAGCGGCAGGCGGCAGCGGCTCGCCAGGCGGCCGTTCCGGGCGATGGCGCCGCAGGCGTCGGCCAGGAAGAGGTCCCGGGGCACCGTGAGCGAGAGCGCGATCCCGGCCGGAGGACGGAACGTTTCCTCGGGGATCTGCTTCTCCTGGTCCAGCTCCCAGGAGAGGTAGCGGGGGACCGGCGTCAGGCTGGTGGCGGCGAGGTCGACCCGGTGCGCCGAGAGGGCCGGCACCTGGTAGCTGCGCGAGAGGTCGGACAGGTCGCGGCCGAACAGTGCGCGCTGGTGGGCGTAGAAGCTCTTGTAGAAGCTGTTCAGGCTGTCCGAGCGGTTCGGCAGGTTGAAGGAGGTCTCTCCCGGCTCCCCCGCGAGGCGGAAGCGCAGCTCGCGGTTCCCTCCCGGAGGGATCGGCGGCACCAGGTCCACGGCCACGCGGTTCCAGGTCCGGGTGAGCGTGAGCCGCCCTTCGCCGGCCTCGGCCTTCTCGATCCGCAGGTACGGGTTCAGCTCGAAGGCGAGATGGCCGCGGGGCTCGCGGCCCGTGTTGCGCATCTCGGCGGCCACCGAGAGAGCGACCTCCCTGCCGGGTCCAACGGTTCCCTCCACCCGCCAGCGGCCGGGCAGCACGTCGTCCGGCGTGGGCGCGGGGGTGCCGGCCTGCTCCGCCGCGAAGCGCTCCCGCGCGAGGGCATCGAAATCCCGGGCGCGGCCGAGGGCCAGGGCCGAGACGCCCGCCGTGACGAGGAGCGCCAGGGCGAGCGCCAGCAGGTCCGCCCGCGCCGGGACCGGGTCGGGGGTGTAGCGCTCGCGCAGCCGGGCCAGGGTCGCCAGGAAGGTGCGCAACGGGTGTGTGGGCGAGATCCGCAGGGGCCGCACGTCCGGCCGGGTGCGGCGCAGGAAGAGGACCGCCAGGCCCAGCACGAAGGCGGCCAGGGCCAGCGGCACCAGCGCCACGCTCAGATACTGCTCGGCCGCGACTCCGGCGTCGTACGGCGACTCGCTCACCTCCAGCGGGAAGGCGTAGGTCCACACGCTGTCCTCGCCCGGCAGGAGGGCCGACATGCGCTGGATGGAGTAGGCCAGTCCCTGGATGTTGAGCCAGGAGAGCGGGCCGATGAAGCGGAAACCGAGCCAGGCGAGCCCCTCGTTGACCAGCGGAGGCACCAGCGCCAGCACCAGCCCGGCGAGCAGGAAGGCCTGGGCCGTGCCGCCCGCGATCGTCCCCACCCCCACGGCAAGGGCCGAGGCGGCGAGCGCGAGGGGGACGGCGTGTAGCAGCCAGGGGACCACCAGCGGCCCGGGGGTGACCGCGTCCGGTCCGCTCGCCAGGCCCGCTGCCACAGCGGCTGCCAGGAACGGCACCCCCGTCAGCGGCAGGATCACGGCCTGCAGGGCCAACCAGCGGCGCAGCAGGTACCCCGAGCTCGACATCCCCGCCAGGGAGACGGTGGACCACGACCGCTCCTCCCGCTCCCGGTGGAGGGCGTCAATGGAGAGCAGGAAGACGAAGATCGCCGTGAGCGCCGGTACCACCAGCGCCGTCTCCCCGGCGTAGGTGGCGCCGCCGATCGTCATCCGGGAGTCCAGCCGCCGGCCATAGGCCAGGATTGCGGGAGCCGCGCCTGCCACAACGTAGAGGGCGGCCAGCACCCGGAAGCGCAGCGACCGCGCCTGGGTGCGCCACTCGTGGGCGGCGAAGGCCGCGGTGACCCTCATGCCGCCGACTCCTCCCCGGGCTCTTCCGGCTCGAATCCCTGAAGGGCCAGGAAGGCCGCGTAGGACTCCTCCAGCGTCGGCCGCCGGGGCGCCGCTCCGCGGACCGCGCTCTCGCAGTACACCACCCGCTCGACGCCCCCTTCCCGGTCCGCCCGGTGGGTCACCTCGACGGCGCCGTCCGGCATCGGCGCTCCAGCCGGCACCTGCCAGAGCCGCCCGTTGGCCCGGCGCAGCAGCTCCGTGGGCGCGCCGTCGAAGAGCATCGTCCCTCCGGCGATCACTCCCAGGCGCGGGCAGGTGGCCTCCACGTCCTCCACGATGTGGGTGGAGAGCAGCACCGTCGTGCTCTCGGCGACCTCCGTGATCAGCGAGCGGAAGCGGATCCGCTCCTCCGGATCGAGACCGGCCGTGGGCTCGTCCACTACCAGCAGCCGGGGGGAGTGGATGAGCGCCTGCGCAATCCCCAGCCGCCGCTTCATGCCCCCGGAGTACTGGCCCGCCCGCCGGTCTGCCGCCCGCTCCAGTCCCACGGCCTCCACGAGCTCCGCGACCCTCTTCCGCAATCCGGCCCGGCCGAGGGGCACCTCCCGCAGCCGGGCGCAGTGGGCGAGGTACTCCCGGCCCGTCAGGTGGCCGATGGGAGCGAAGTCCTGCGGCAGGTAGCCGATCCGGCGCCGGATTTCCCTCCGCGCCGACCGGTCCGCCGCGTCCAGCCCGTCATACACCCGCCGCCCCGACGTGGGCTCCAGCGCCAGCACCAGGATCGAGAGGAACGTCGTCTTGCCCGCGCCGTTGTGGCCGAGCAGGCCGAACATCCCCCGGTCCAGGGAGATCGAAACCCCCTTGAGAGCCTGCAGACCGTCGGCGTAGGTCTTGGTGATGGCTTCCAGCTCGATCATCGGATGTAGGTCTCCCCTGTACGGATGCCCTGAGGCATCCCGCGGTCCCAAGAAACAGGACTCCCGGGTTGTTATACGGATAGTGTATTACATGTGTCGTACAGCTGTCGAGGGGGAGGAGGCGCAGGAAATCCCCTCCCCCCGGGTTTCAGGTTCAGAATGGAGCGACCTGGAGACCCGACATGAAAGCAGCCATCCTCATCGCCTCCCTCATGGCCGCCGTGGCCATCGCTGATACCGGTACCGAAAAGCCGTCCTCGATCCGCATGCCCTGGAAGGAGGCCGGCCTCACCGAAAAAGAGGCCGCCGCCCACCTGCTCAACCGGTTCGCCTTCGGCCCGCGTCCGGGCGAGGTGGACGCCGTCGTCAAGATGGGGCTGGAGCGCTGGTTCGAGCGCCAGCTCGCGGGCGGCCTGCCGGACGGGGAGATGGAAGAGCGTCTGCGCCGCCTGCCCGCCCTGGGCATGTCCACGGCCGAGATCTTCCAGACCTATCCGCCGCCGGGCCTCGTCCTCTACGAGGCCAAGGAGGCTGGGATCCTGTCCGAGGACGTCACCCGGAAAGACCTCAAGGAGAAGGACCGGGACGCCCTGAAGTCCAAGGTCATGGAGTTCGCCCAGGAGCGGGGCTACCGGCCGCAGAAGGAGCTTCTGGGGCAGGTCATGGTCCAGAAGCTCGTGCGCGCCGTCGAGTCCGAAAACCAGCTCGGCGAGGTGATGACCGACTTCTGGTTCAACCACTTCAACGTCTCGTCCACGGACAACAAGGCCCGTGCCTTCCTGCTGCCCTATGAGCGGGACGCCATCCGCCCCCACGCCCTGGGCCGCTTCCGCGACCTCCTGGAGGCCACGGCCAAGAGCCCGGCCATGCTGGTCTACCTCGACAACGCCCAGTCCTCCGCGGCGCCCGAGGCCCCCACGACCTTCAGCCGCCGCCGTCCCAGGATGGACTCCGAGCCCTCCCGGCGCGTCCGTCCCCGCGGGGTCAACGAAAACTACGCCCGCGAGCTGATGGAGCTCCACACCCTGGGAGTGAACGGCGGCTATACGCAGCAGGACGTGGTCGAGGTGGCTCGCGCTTTCACGGGCTGGACCCTGATGCCCCCCGGCAAGACCCGAGAGATGGCCGAGCGGCGGCTGGCCCGGGTCGAACGCGCGGGCGGCCGCGGCGTTCAATCTGGTTTCCAAAGGGAAGGCGAGTTCCTCTTCCGCGCCGACCAGCACGACGCGGGCGAGAAGACCGTCCTCGGCACCCGCCTGCCCGCCGGCCGCGGCATCGAGGACGGCGAGGCCGTGCTCGACCTGCTGGCCGCCCACAAGGCCACGGCCCGGCACCTCGCGAGCAAGCTCGCCGTGCGCTTCGTCTCCGACAATCCGCCGCCGGCCCTGGTGGACCGCCTGGCGGACGTCTACCTGAAGACCGGGGGCGACATTCGGCGCCTTCTCGTGGCCCTCGTCGAGTCCCCCGAGCTCTGGAGCCGCGACGCCGTGGGCGCCAAGATCAAGTCCCCCTTCGAGCTGGCGGCCTCGGCGCTGCGGGCCTCCGGCGGCGAGATCGGTGATCCGCGCGAGATCCTGAAGTGGATCGCCCGCATGGGCCAGCCCCTCTACGCCTACCAGGCGCCCACCGGCTACCCCGACCGCGCCGAGACCTGGGTGAACACCGGCTCGCTCCTGAACCGCATGAGCTTCGGCCTCCAGCTCGCGGCCAACCGCGTGCACGGGATCGACCTGGACTGGGCGGCCCTGAACGGCGGGCGCGAGCCCGAGTCCCGCGAGGAGGCCCTGCGCCTCTACGCCGCCCTCCTCATGCCCGGCCGCGACCTCACCTCGACGTTGAAGCTCCTCGGCCCCATGGTGACGGACCCCAATCTTGCCAAGAAGGTCGACCAGGCCGCTCCCAAGGAGACCGCCAAGGGCACCAAGGGAGACCCCGAGGAGGAGATGGTCTACGGCACCGGTCCGGAGCTGGGTACGCGCTCGATCAAGATCCGCGACCGCCTGGAGGACGCACCCAAGGAGCCGATCGACCGCAAGCCGCCCACGCCGCTCGAGCAGGTGGTGGGGGTGATCCTGGGGTCGCCGGAGTTTCAGAGAAGGTAGGAGGACATTCCCATGCTCACCCGCAGACTCTTCCTCAAAGGTTCCGGCATCGCCCTCCTGACCGTCGGCGTTGGAGGCGGTCCCGGCTTCATCACCCGTGCCGCTCTGGCCGCCGCGGGTACGGGCTCTACCTCGTCGCGCCGCCGCAAGGTCCTGGTGACGATTTTCCAGCGCGGGGCCATGGACGGCCTCGCCGCCGTGCCGCCCGTCGACGCGGCGGCGCTCAAGACCCTGCGGCCCCGGATTGCCACCGCAGGCGCCCTCGATCTTCAGATGGGCTTTGGGCAGACCGGTTTCGGCCTCCATCCCGCGTTCGAGCCGCTGCTGCCGCTCTGGAAGGACAAGCGCCTGGCCATCGTCCACGCCGTGGGCTCGCCCGATCCGACGCGCTCCCACTTCGACGCCCAGGACTTCCTGGAGACCGGCACGCCCGGCCGCAAGGGCACGCCCAGCGGCTGGCTCAACCGCGCCGTGGGCCTCCTGGGGCACGACGCCTCCCCTTTCCGGGCCGTGGCGTTGACCCAGGCCCTGCCGCGCTCGCTCTACGGCGATGCGCCGGCCTTGGCCGTCACCAACCTGGCGGACTTCAAGGTCCAGCTCCCCGGCGCCGACCGCACGGCCGCCGGAGCCGGCCGCGGCTTCGAGGCTCTCTACGCCCAGACCTCCCAGGACCTCCTGCGCGACACCGGAGGCGAGACCTTCCGGGCCGTCCACATGCTCTCCGAGGCCGAGATCGAGAATTACCGCCCGGCCGCCGGCGCTGAATACCCGCGGTCACCCCTCGGCAACGCCCTGCGGCAGATCGCCATCCTCATCAAGTCCGGCGTGGGGCTGGAGGTCGCCTTCGCCGAGTCCGGAGGCTGGGACACCCACGTCCAGCAGGGCCCCACCTTCAACCGCCAGGCCCGCGACCTCGCCCAGTCCATCCACGCCTTCTGGACGGACCTCGGCCCCTACCAGGACCAGGTTCTGCTGACCACCATGACCGAGTTCGGCCGCACCGTCCGCGAGAACGGCTCCGGCGGCACCGACCACGGCCACGGCTCCTGTCTCTTCGTGCTGGGCAACAAGGTGGACGGAGGCAAGGTCCACGGCACCTTCCCGGGCCTGGAGCCCGAAGCCCTCTACGAGGGGAGAGATCTGCCCGTAACAACCGATTTCCGGGCCGTCTTCTGCGAGCTGGCCGGCAAGCACCTGGGGATCAAGGAAGACGCCAAGCTCTTCCCGGGCTGGACGGGAGGGCGGCTGCCGCTGCTCAAAGCGTAGCTGTCCTCAGCCGTCCGTGCCCGTCCGTGCTCGTCCGTGTTGCCCTGAGGTAACGCCTACTTCCCCTTGAAATACACCGTCAAAACCGCCCGCCGCTCCCGCCCCTCCGCCCTCGCTTCGAAGGGGGCGAGCACCACCGTGCCGCCCGGGTTCTTCACCACCACGGGGTCCACCGGCCACCGGCCGGAGCTGCCGGTGCAGTCCCGTCCCGCGGCGCAGTCGAAGCTGTCGCGGCCGTCCTGGATCTCATAGCGGTAGCCCGAGTACTTGGCCCCGGCCGGCAGGGTGACCTTCAGCACGTGGCAGCCCGCCGGCAGCTCGCCCACGGCGCCGCCCTTCAAAGCCGAGGTGATGCTGCCGCAACCGCTCCCCCCGGACGTGACCACCGCCTCGGTGGACATGGCCGACTCGCCGGGCTGGCAGTCCGGGCAGTTGCGCTCCCGTGCCGACCGCATCCGCACGGGCTGGACCGGCGGGATCGTGGGTGGAGTCTTCTCCGGCTCCGGGCGAACAGTGGGCTGGCGCACCGGAGGAGCCGGCGGCGCCTGCGGAGTGGCGGGCTGAGGCTTGG
This sequence comes from uncultured Acidobacteriota bacterium, assembly GCA_963832495.1. Classification (GTDB taxonomy): domain Bacteria; phylum Acidobacteriota; class Thermoanaerobaculia; order Multivoradales; family UBA5704; genus DATARR01. Next base: position 39,310 of record CAWHUF010000013.1, read on the forward strand.
GCTGCGGAACCGGCGGCGCCGGTGTGGGAACCGGCTTGGGCTCGGCCTTGGGGGTCGGCGGCGTCTCGGGCTTCGGAGCAGGCTGAGGCGCAGCCTGCGGGGCTGGCGGCGCCGGTGCGGGGGCCGGAGTCTTCTCCGGTATCGGCGCAGGCGGTGCGGAGGGTGCGGGCGGAGTCTCCCGGGGAGACGGGGCAGGCTCCGGCTCGGGTTGAATCTGGGGCCGGGGCTCGGTCTTGCGCGGGGCCGCCGGCCGCGGAGCTGGAGCGGGCTTCTCGGCCACCTCCGGCTCGCGAACAGGCGCCGGAGCCGGTTTGCCGCGGGTGATCCGGACCTTCATCGTGCGCAGAGCCCCGGAGCTGGCCAGGACCAGGGCCTCCTCCAGCGTGGGGCGGCCCTTGGTGCGCACGTTGACCTCCGCGATGTAGGTCATGAACCCCTCGCGGCTCACCTCCAGCTGCCAAGGGCCTTCGGCCAGCCCGGTCACGGTGACGCGCCCGCGGTTGTCCGTCGTCACCGGGGAAGGGCCGTCCTTGGGATCGACGCCCTTGAACTGCATCTTCAGCTCGGCGCCAGCGACCGCGGCACCCTTCTGATCCTCCACCTGGACCTCCACGGCCGCCGGTCCGCTCCAGAGCTGCGCCTGAGCCGCAGTCGAGGCGAGCAACAGGAGGATCGCGAACTTCCGCACGTCGAACCGCACCATGGGGCCTCCTTTCGGACCACTGGACAGGGGGATTCTACTCCCGGTGGAGGCGATGAAGGGGATCAGGCAAAGGTCAGGAACTCAGGAGGCGCCAGGAGACCGCGCCGCCGGAGCGGTTCCGGTCCTTCCCGTTCGCAGAGCTCCCCGCAGCCGGGGCATGACCTCCGCCGCTCGGACGAGGAAAATCCTCTCCGGTGCGGCAGGGATCTTGGCTGTCCAGGCTGGCGGCGACTGTCCCGCCCGGGAGGCCAGAAGCTCCGTGACCCCTGCTGCCAGAGCAGACGCGGTGGCATCGAGACCGGAAGGAGGTGGCACCTTCGACCAGATGAAGCCGGACCGTTCCGCATCCGCAAGCCACTGCCTCGCGCTCAGAGCGTCGTAGGAGAGGAGGGCGTTGATCAGATCAAGAAGGTTCACGATCCAGATCCCAGAGATCTTCAAAAGCGTAGCGGGCTTTCAATTCGCGCCCGGGGACGATGTGGGGTTCGATAAGACTCCAAACCCGTTGGCGGTCCCCCTGTAGCTTCGAGAGTAGCAGCCGGGCGTCTGCGATGTCGACATCGTCCCGCCAAGCGCTGAGCTTCATTGCGAGTAGTTGCTGGGGGGCAATTGAGTGCACGGTCAGAGAGGGCCTTTGAAAGAGAACCTCGCCAGGAGACAAGCCTTGGAGATAGCCCTTCGCACCTTCGTTCAACCAATCCTCGGGGAGGTCCAGGGAATCGGCGACTCTCTGGGCAGCGGCACGGACGGCCGGGGGATTCGACGAGACCAGGACGAAAGCGTCTACGTCCTTTGTCGCCTCGCGCGCGTCGTAGAGGAGGACGAGGGCGGCTCCGCCTCCTATGAAGATCTCCGCAGGAGATGACGAGGGAAGCTCCTGCGCCAGAGCTTCCAAAGCCCTCAGGATGTCCTCTCTCGTAAGGAATCTCAGGGTTCTTCCTCTTTCTGGAGACTGCGGGCTCGAGGCGAGCGGCGATCAACCGGACACGATCGACGCACCCTACCCCGTGCGGCATGGCCAAGGGATTGTACCCGGCCCGCACCCGGAGGGCAGTCACTGCCCTCCAAATGCAAGCGGCTTGATCCGCGAAGCAAGCCCCTCACTCCGCGAAGCGAGAGGCGTGCTTCCCGAAGTGAGACCTCACTTCGCGGTGCGAGCCCCTTGCTTCCCGAAGCACGCGGCTCGCTTCGCGAAGCAAGCGACGTGCTTCGCGAAGCAAGCCACTGGCGCCGCCATTGAAACCTTCCCCTTCCTCTCGCCGTACCTCCCCATTGACGATCGACGACCTTGGTAGTACTATCCTGGTAGTTGATCAAGGAGGCCGGATATGGAGACATCCCACCATCTCGGAGACCTGCAACTCGCCATCATGCGAGTGCTGTGGAACCACGGGCAGGCGACCGTGGCCGAGGTTCACGAAGCGCTGGAGCCGGAACGGGGGCTCGCGCTGACGACGATCGCCACGATGCTGACCAAGATGGAGAAGAAGGGCGTGGTGGACCACCACGCGGAAGGACGCCGGTTCATCTACCGTCCCAGGGTGAGCGAGAGCCAGGTCCGCCGCTCGATGGTGGCCGACCTGACGTCGCAGCTCTTCCGGGGGGATGTAACGGCCCTGGTCAATCACCTGTTATCAGAACATGAAATCGATGATCGGGAGCTGGCCCAGCTTCGAGAGCTGATCGCGGCCCGGGCTCAGGAGGAGGAACTCTGATGCTCACCCAGACATTCGCCGAACAGGCCATCGCCTGGTTGCTGACGTACCTGCTGCACGGCACCCTGCTGCTGGGCCTCGCCTGGCTGGTCTCGAAGCCGCTCTCCCGCTGGTCGGTCGCCGCCGAGGAGACCGTCTGGAAGCTGGCCCTGGTGGGCGCCCTGTTCACCGCCACCCTGCAACTTGCCGCCGGCTGGGAGCCCATGGCGGGCCGCTGGAGCCTCACGGACCCTGCGCCCGCCGTCCAGGCGGAAAGGGCAGCGGCGGTCCGTGTGCCGTCCGTGCCCGCCCGTGTTCGTCCGGCGCCTTCCCGAATTGCCGAGGCTCCGGCTCCTCCCCCGGCCTTCCGCCTCTCGCTGCCCTCCGTGCCCGCGCTGGCGCTCGGGGTCTGGGCGTGCGGGGCCTTGCTGCTGCTCGCGGGGTACGTCCGCTCGTTCGCCCACCTGGGCCGCCGGCTGAAGAGACGGCCCCGGGTGGTGGGCGGCGACCTCCACTCGCAGCTCCGGACCCTGGCCACCGAGGCCGGTTTCACGGAGGACGTCCAGCTCACCTGCTCCTCGCGCGTGCCGGTGCCGCTGGCGCTCGGCCTGCGGCGGCCCGAGATCTGCGTGCCGCCCAAGGCCCTGGCGGGGCTCACCGGCGAGCAGCAGGAAGGCATGCTCGCTCATGAGCTGGCCCACCTGGCGCGGCGCGATCCGCTCTGGCTGGTGGTCAGCCACGTGCTGGCGTGCGTCTTCTTCTTCCAGCCCCTCCACTGGGTGGCCCGCCGCCGCCTGCGGGAGATCTCGGAGCTGCTGAGCGACGAGTGGGCCGTGAGCCGCACGGGCCGTCCGCTCTCCCTCGCCGGCTGCCTGGCCGAGGTGGCCGGCTGGTCCTCGGCCCGGCGCCCGCTGCCCGTGCCCGGCATGGCCGACCGGCCGTCGAACCTGGCTCACCGCATCCGCCGCCTGCTCGACGGCCGTTCACCCGAGAGCCCGGCCCGCCGCATCTGGCTGGGGGCCGCCATGGTGGTGCTGCTGATCCTCGTGGTCGCCGCCGCGCCGGCCATCTCGGCGGCCCGGCAGGAAGCGGCCGCCAAGCCGGACGTGGAGGTCAAGGCCACCGCCTCCGAGGCCGGCGAGCAGGAGGTGACAGAAGAGCCCGTATCCGTCAGCGATGAGGATGAAGACGTTGATGTGGACACAGAGGACGCCGATGCCGACCTCGACCTCGAGGATTTCGATCCGGACCCCGACGTCGATATCGACGTCGACTACGAAGGCATCGTCGAGAACGCCCTCGCCTCGGCGGACCTCGACGGCCTGGACGCCATGCTTGAAGACTCACTCGGTTCCATGGACGCCGCCCTGGAGGCCCTGGACGATCAGATGGAGGGGATGTCCGTGGACCACGCCTTCACGGGGGAGGAGCGGGAAAAGCTGGAAGAGGACATGGAGCGGATGAACGACCGGATCGAAAGTACCCTCCGGCCCCGGCTCGAACAGCTCTCCCGCGAGATCTCCGAGAAGGTCGCCCGGGATCTGCCGACCCAGGAGATGCGCAGGCTGGAAGAAGACATGAAAAAACTGGGCGAGCAGATGCGTCCCTCCCAAGAGGAGCTGGCCCGGCTGCACGCCCTGGTGGACGAGGAGATGCGCAAGCACCGGGACGAGACTGAGCTTCTCCCGGGAAGAACGGCAGAGGATCGCCCGCGAGGCCCGGGACATGGCCCGGCGCATAAGGCCGACGGATGAGCAGCGCAAGGCCATGGAAGACCTGCGGCGCCAGCACCACGAGCTCGCCGAGCGGTACCGGGCCGAGCACCACGACGAAATCGAGAAGGCCTCCCGGGAGATGCGCGAGGAGATGCGGCGGGAGATGGACGCCGCCCGCCAGGAGATGCACCGTTCGATGGACCAGCGGCGCCAGATCGAGCGGGAGAGGAGCCGCGAGCACAGGGAGCGCCATCACGAAATGAACCGTGCTCCCCAGCGCGAAAAGGACGAGAGCGGTAAGGAGAAGCCGCCGAAGATGGTCCTGAGGATGGATTTTTCGGGCAAGCTCGAGCTCGTGCCCGAAGAGCCCGGTTGCTGATCCAGAGGGTTCCCTAGGGAGCCCAGGGGGCGGGGTCGTTCCCGCCCCCTTCCTTTTTCAGGGCGCCTTACGTCGCCGCGCTCTGCGCCCGCACACTCTTCAGCATCGCGAGGAACGCGTCCCGCTCGGGCGTCAGGGTGGTGTCCGGGCCGGTGGCCTTGAAGAACCAGGGCCCGCCGGGGCCTTCCACCACGGCGCCCAGCAGGCGCGAGTTGGGCTGGGGCGTCGTGGGGCCGGAGCCCATCATGCTCGGCTTCAAGGTTCCCCGCACATCGATGAAGGTGACCCGGTAGCCATTGGCCTCGAAGGTCTCGGGCTGCGGTTGCTCGGGACTCTCCATCTGCTCGACCCAGCGCTGGATGTTGGCGTCCACCGGGCCGCCGCCGCCGGGGCCGAAGTAGAAGACGGCGAGCTCGCCCGGCCCGCCCGGACCCGGGATCACGGCCTGAGTCAGCCGCATGTTCGACGAGGGGGGCTGGGTCTGCCAGCTCGCGGGGAGGTCGAAGTCGATCGATCCCTCGGCCTGAGCCGGCGCGGAGGGCGCCTCCCCGACCGGACCGCGCGAAGAGATCGGCGGGGGAGCCCCGTCCGTGGGGGGCGCCGCTGCACCGCTGTCCGCCATGGGAGCCGTGCCGTTCTCGGCCGGAGGTGCGGCCTCGCGGTCGCCGCAGGCGCAGAGGCCCAGCAGGAGCAGGGAAAGAGGAAGAGCGTTGCGGTTCATCTGAATCTCCAGAAGGAAGGGCGGCATTTGCCGCGGACCTGGAGACTATCACCCCTCCCAGGGGGCTGCATGAGCTAGAATCCCCTCGGGAGCGCTCGGGGGCTGGTGCCTCCTGCGGTCTTCAAAACCGTTGTCCGGTGCCGGTTGCGGTATCGGGGGTGGGTTCGATTCCCATGCGCTTCCGCCAGCCCTTTTTCCAACGGTAAAAGCACCGGGCACGTCCGTCTCTTTAGAGGAGAAGACTCCGCCTTCCTCCCTGCTCCTGCGCCTTGGGAGATTTGGAGTCCCGAAAGGAGAGCGCTCGTGCACGTATCGAAGCCTTTCTTCCATGCCGCCGGAATTGTGCTTTGGGCCCTGTTGTGCGTGTCCACCCTTCCCGCTCCCTCACGCGCCGAGGAGCTCACGGCCAAGATTCCTGGTCGCGAGTCTCATGAGGGCTCTTCCTTGCTGAAGGTGGAGAATGCACCCCTGCTCCAGGCGAACGGCTGGAAGCGTGCCTTCTGGATTGCTTTCGACGAGGGCAAGGCCGGGAGCCCTCTGGGCCTGCTCGGTCAGAAGAAGACCGATGGCCAGTGGGAGCTGAAGGAGGTCGGTCTGGACAGCCAGCCCAAGATCGACGATGCCGAAGCCCTGGCTCGCAAGGGCGGCTTCATCTACCTCGTCGGGTCGCATTTCGGCAAGAAGAAGGGAACGCTCGAAGCGGCCCGGCAGTTCGTGGTCCGCTTCCGCGAGAGTGACGTCCAGGGAACCTCGCCGGCGGTCCACCTCGAAGTCCGGCTGGATGCGTTCAAGCTTCACCGCCTCCTCAACGACGCGCTTGCCCAGCAGCAGGTTGCTCTGATCGACCGCGGGCCCAACGAAAAGAAGGAATACATCGAGAAAACCCGGACGAGCGGCGAGCCCGGAAAAGACCAGGTGCTGGAAAGTGACCGTGCCCTCAATATCGAAGGGGCCACTTTCCTCGATTCGGGCCAACTCGCTCTCGGGCTTCGCTACCCTGTCACGAAACAGGGCGAGCCCCTGGTCCTGGTGCTCGACGACGCGGACGCCTTGTTCCAGGACAAGCTTCCCAAGGTCGTGGCCATCTGGGTTCTGCAGGGTGCCGGCACCCCGGCGCAGTTGCGAGGCCTACGGGCGCTCGACACGTCCGGCGGCGAGATCCAGGCCATCGTAGGCAGCATCGAGAGGTCTTCCCCTGAGAGCCCGCTCCTCAAGGACCACCCCGGCGCCGACCAGGTCACCTCGGAGCACCGGGCCTTCACCGTACCCGCCATGGCGGCGAAGGCCGTTGATTCCCGGCTGGTCCGCGCCCTGGCTCCCGCCGGCAACGTCGAAGGAGTTTCGGCAGACGACTGCTGCGGTGACTGGTATCTCTTCGACGGAGAGGCTCAGGTCCATGTACGCCACGAGGAGTGCCCGTAGCCAGCAGATTCCCCGTGCTCGTCCGTGCCAGTCCGTGACCGTCCGTGCTCGTCCCTACGGCACGAGCACCATCACCTCGCACGCCGCTCCCGCCTCGGCCGGCCCCGCCCCCGCCCTCACGCGCACCAGCCCCGTACCGTGGGCGTAGGCGGCGAGGTCGTGCGAGCCCTTTGGGGGAAACGGAGTGACCAGGAGCTCCCCTCCCCGCGTCTCGATGGCGGCTGACAGGAAGCGGTCGCGGTTGCCGGCGCCGGGGAGAGGGGCGGCGAGCGAGCCCGTTACGGCGGAGCCCCACCAGGAGTCCTCGATCCCCATCAGGCGCCGCAGGGCCGGGCGCACGAAGAGCCAGAAACCCACCATCACCGAGGCCGGGTTTCCCGGCAGGCCGAAGACCCAACCCCCAGGATGGACGGCGAAGACCAGCGGCTTGCCGGGCTGGATGGCCACGGCGTCGAACAGCGCCTCGCAGCCGAGCCCGGCGAGCACCCCTTCGACCAGGTCGAGCTCGCCCATGGACACGCCGCCGCAGAGGAGCAGCACGTCCGAGCGCAGCCCCTGCTCGACGAGGGAGCGCAAAGCGTCCACCCGGTCCGGAGCGATGCCCAGGGACTCGAAGCGGAGCCCCAGGGTGGCCCCGGCCGACAGGAGGAAGTCCGTGTGGGAGTCACGGAGCTGGCCCGGGGCGGGGACGGTCTCCGGCGGCACCACCTCGTCGCCCGTGGCGAGCACGGCCACGGACGGCGCCCGGTGGACCGGCAGGGCCGTATAGCCGTGAGTGGCGAGGAGGGACAGGGCGCCCGGGGTGAGCCGGGAGCCCGCGGGGAGCAGCGGCTCGCCCCGGCTCAGGATCTCGCCCCTCCGGCGCACGTGCTCGCCCGGCTGCGTACCGGCCTGGAAGACCACCACCTCCCGGCCGCCGTCCGTGGACTCGATGGGGATCACCCGGTCCGCGGCCCGGGGTACGGGCGCGCCCGTCATGATACGGACCACGGCCGGCGGCACCAGCTCGAAGCCGGGCGGGTCTCCGGCCGCGATCATGCCGGCCAGGGGGCGCCGCTCGCCGGGCTGGACCTCGCCGGACACGGCGTAGCCGTCCATGGCCGAGACGTCCTCGCCCGGAACGTCCACCGTGGCGGCCAGGTCCCGCGCCAGCACCCGGCCGGCCGCCGCCCGGCGCGCGGCGGATTCTTCCGGGAGGGGACGCAGCCGTTCGGCGATCCGTTTCCAGGCTTCTTCAGGGGGCAGGAGAGGTGCCATGGAGAATTGAGTATACTTACTTGTCTTTTTCCCGATTCCGTAGGAGCGCGATAAGGAGCCTTCCCTTGGCGACCGTCGAGAACAGCTTTCAATACCGCGGCGACCTGTCGCAGACGGCGCTGCCGGAGATCCTGTACACGATCGACCGGTTCCAGGTGCCGGGGGTCATCGAGGCCAACCGCGACGGCGTGATCAAGCAGGTCTACATCAAGGAGGGCAACGTCGTCCACGCCACCTCGACGGACCGTGCCGACAGCCTGGGCTCCTATCTCCAGAGGAGCGGCGTGCTGTCGCCCGACGTCTTCCTGGAGACCATGCGCGAGCGGGAGCGGACCCAGAAGCGCTACGGCGTGCTGCTGATCGAGCGTGGGCTGCTGTCGCCTTCCGAGGTCTACCGGGCCATCCGCAAGCAGATCGAGGCCATCGTCTGGAGCCTGTTCTACTGGCAGGAGGGGAGCGTCATCTACAGCATCGGCGAGTTCCGCGAGCCCGACTCGGTGCGCATCCAGCTCCCCATGCGCCAAGTCATCCTCCAGGGGATCAAGCGGGCGCCGGACGCCAAGGCCCTGGTCACCCGCCTGGGCCGGAAAGAGACGGTCCTCGAACCGTGTTACAAGATGGAGCAGTTGATCGAGCTCGCCCTCGACGCGGACGAGTACAAGGTTCTGACCCTGGTCGACGGCAGGCGGAGCCTCTTCGACGTCTGTACGCAGGGGCCCCACAGCGCCTCGGACAACGCCAAGGTGCTGTACGCTTTCCAGATCCTGCAGCTCATCCGGGCCGCGGCGTCCGCGGCACCTGCCAGCGCGCCGGAGACGCCGCGGCGGGAGGAGAGCACGGGGGCGATCAAGATCCGGTTCAAGACCCAGGGGGACAAGTTTACCCCTTGATGCCGAGACCATGGAGTCAATGCGATGCCGCTGTATGAATACCAGTGTCTGAGTTGTGGCAAGAGGACGGAAGTTCTCCAGCGCATGGCTGATGCGCCTCTCGCCGCGTGTCCTCAGTGTGGAGGCGAGGTGAAGAAGCTTATGTCCGCCCCCGCCGTCCAGTTCAAGGGCTCGGGCTGGTACGTCACCGACTACGCCAGCAAGAAGGGCGGAGGCGGCTCGGGCTCCTCCAAGACCGAGTCCCAGAGCGGCGACTCCGGCCCGTCCGAGAAGTCCGAAAAGTCTGAGAAGTCCGAGAAGTCCGACAAGCCGGCCGCGGCCGAGACGAAGAGCTCGGGCTCGTCCGGTTCCTCGGAGTAGGCGCTCCCAGAGGCCTCTTCTTTGAAATTATCCTGGACTGTCTAGATGTTATTATGGCATCGATGACAGGCGTCGCCTCGCCGGACGAGCGAAGCGCCCAGCTCCAGGAGACCTGCCCATGAAGTCAGCGTTCCGCACCCTCGCTCTGGCTCTGCTGATCCTGCCGCTCGCGCTCACGGCGCATCCCGCGGCTGCCACCACCTACATGATGATGTCCGACCAGGCTCTCGCCGATCAGGCGGCGGCCGTGGTGGACGTCGAAGTCGCCGGCGTGGAGCCGGCTCCCGTCGTCGACGGCCCTCCGGCCACGGACTACCTGGTCGAGGTGAACCGGGTGCTCAAGGGAGACCTGCCGGGCAGCACCGTCGTGGTGCGCGTGCCGGGTGGCCTCAATCCCGCCGGGCTGGGGCTCAAGGTCTGGGGTGCGCCCCGGTTCGCCGACGGCGAGCGGGCGATCCTCTTTCTGCATCCGGCCAAGGACGGCACCTACCGCATCCTCCACCTGATGCTCGGCGCCTTCCACCAGCGGGTGTCCGGCGGACGTTCGGTGGCCGTGCGCGACCTCTCCGAGGCGCACGAGGTCGGGCAGAAGGGCTTGATCGAGGACGGCGGCATGGACGCCATCCGCGACTTCGAAGGGTTCTCCGACTGGGTGGCCGACCGCGCCCAAGGCCTGCCGGACCGGGGCAACGGCTATGTGCTGGGCCGGGCCAAGGCCGAGCTCGGCTCCATTTCCGAGGGCTACAGCTTCCTGCTCCCGGGGGACGGCAACCCCATCCGCTGGTTCCGCTTCGACCGCGGCCAGAACGTGGAGTGGCGGGTTCAGTCCAATGGCCAGCCGGGCCTGTCGCTCGATTCCACGATCGCAGCGTTCCAGGTCGCCATGGACGTCTGGAGCTCCGACCCGGGCACCAACATCAACTACGTCCTCCTGGGCACGACCCCGTCCATCCATGGCCTCTCCCAGTCGGACAACGTCAACAGCATCGTTTTCGACGATCCGTTCCGGGATGATGAAGAGAACTCCGTGGAAGGGACGTTCGACTGCTTCGAAGGCGGCGTGATCGCCGTCGGCGGCCCGTTCTTCTTCCAGTCGACGCGGACTTACAACGGCAAGCGGTACCACGAGGCCGTGGAAGCCGACATCGTGACCAACGACGGAACAGAGTGCTTCTTCAACAACAGTCCCAAGACGGCCGAAGAGGTCTTCGCCCACGAGCTCGGCCACACCCTCGGCCTGGGCCATTCCAGGGAGCGCAATGCCCTGATGTTCGCCAGCGCCCACGCCGACGGCCGCGGTGCGCGGCTGGCGGACGACGACCGGGCCGGCGTTGCCGAGCTCTACGGCAACGGCTCCGGCGGCGGCAACGGCGGCGGCCCCGCCAACCTCACGGCGCCTGCGCGCTTCGCCGGACGGGCCACGTCGAAGACCGAGGTCATCCTGACCTGGCGCGACAAGGCCAGTGGCGAAGAGGCCTACTCGATCGAGCTCAAGAAGAAGGGAGCGCGGAAGTTCCAGGAGGTCCTGACCGTGGACGCCAACTCCACCTCGGCGGTGGTGACCGACCTCCTCCCCGGCACGACCTACTCCTTCCGCATCCGCGCCGTGGGCAGCTCGGGCTTCTCCCCCTACACCAGGGTGGTGACGGTCACGACACCTCGGTAATTGCGATAACCGCCGCAGTAACCGCGAATAAGCCGGACGGTCCGCTCCGCGGTACAACGCTGATGAACAGGCGGGGCTCGCGCCCCGCCTTCGCTGTCCATACGGGTGGTATCCTGAACGCTGTCATGACCATGACGCTCGCCGCGCCTCCCGAGGTTCTCACCGAAACGGAACGCTCCTTGCAAGCCCAGGGGCGCGTGGTGCTATGCCAGATCGTACGCGCCGAGGGCTCGACTCCCGGCAAGACCGGCTGGAAGCTGCTGGCGCGGCCCGACGGCACGTTCTTCGGCAACTTGGGCGGCGGCGCCTTCGAGGCCCTCGTCAAGGCCGACGCCCTTGAGAAGCTGCGGGCGGGCAAGGGGAGCGAGTCCTCCGAGGTCAAGCGCTATTACCTGACCGAGGAGGCCACGAAGGGCGAGCCCACGGGGATGGTCTGTGGCGGCATGGCCGAGGTCTTCCTGGAAATCCTGGTGGCCGCGCCCGTGCTGGCCATCTGCGGCGGCGGACCCGTGGGGCAGGCCCTCGCCAAGGCGGCGGCCCTGGCCGGCTTCGAGTGCCTGGTGGCGGACGACCGGCCGGAGTTCCGGCGGCCCGAGATGTTCCCGCCGGGGGTCCGGTTCGCCGAGGTGGACCGGGACTATGGCCGGGACTATGGCGGTGGGGCTGCCGGGGATTTCCTGGCGGACGTCCGCAACCGCGAGCTCTACGTGGCCGTGGTCTCCCGCTGCTGGGAGACGGACACGGCGGCACTGGCGGCTCTGCTCCGCGATCTGCCCCTGGGGGTCCGCTACGTGGGCCTCATGGGGAGCCGCCGAAAGGTTGCGCGGGTGCGCGAGGAGCTTGCCGCGCAGGGTTTTGATTTATCAGACGTCCGGCTGCGGGCGCCCATCGGATTGCCGATCGGCGGCGACAGCCCGGGAGAAATCGCCATCTCGATTCTGGCGGAGGTCATTGGTACTCGTTATGAGAAGGCTGAGGATGAGTAAGCGGATTCTGACAATTCTTCTCGCTGGTATGGGCGCTGGTATGGGGATGATATTCCTCATCCTGCTCGCTACCGCTTCCCGTCCGGTTTCGGCCGCGGCGGCGGACTGGCGCTACCTGCCGATCTGGGGCGGCGACGTGCGCGCGGTGGCCATCCACCCCGAAGACCCCGATCTCGTCTTCGCCGGCACCTCCGCCGGCCAGCTCTACATCTCGAAGAACGGCGGCCGCACCTGGGCCAACGTCGAGCCTCCCACCTGCCTTTCCCGGGCTGGGTCGTGGGCGCCCTGCGGTTCGATCCCAACCCGTCTGATCCCAATAAGCCGGCCCGGCTGTGGGCCGCCCTCTGGGGCATCTTCGGCGGCGGCCACGTGGCCATGTCCGACGACCTGGGCAAGACCTGGATCTCCCGCGCCGGAAGCCTGCCCAACGAGCAGGTCTACACCCTCGCCCTGGTCCCCGGAAAGCCGGACCACATCTACGCCGGCACCCTGGGCGGCGTCTACGGCACCGAGGACGGCGGCCTCTCCTGGAAGCAGCTGACGGGCGATCTCGCCGAGGTCCAGAAAGTCACCAGCCTGTGGGTCGACGCCGGCCAGCCGGACACCGTCATCGCCGGCACCTGGCGCCGCGCCTACAAGAGCGACGACTCCGGCAAGACCTGGACCGGCGTCTTCGAAGGCATGGTGCTCGACTCCGAGGTCTTCAGCCTCACCCCCGTGCCCGGCAAGCCGGGCGAGGTCTGGGCCAGCACCTGCGGCTGGGTCTACCAGACCAGGGACCGGGGCGGCAAATGGGAGCGCTTCAAGGAGGGCTTCCTGGAGCGCCGCACCGTCAGCTTCGCCGCCCTGCCCAGCGGCCGCCTGCTCGCCGGCACCGTGGGCGGCCTCCATATCTCGGACGACGGCGGCAAGACCTGGCGCCGGGTGGGCGACCCCGGCATCGCCGTGAACTCCATCTCCTGGCACCCCGCGCGTCCCGAGCGGGTGATCCTCGGCACCGAGGGCGCGGGCGCTTGGCTCTCCGAGGACGGCGGCGCCTCCATCCGCCCCTCGGCCGCGGGCATGATCAACACCCGCATCTCCACCTTCGGCGTCGTGGGCGACGAGATCCTCGTGGGCGTGAGCCACGCGGGCCCGTTCTCCGGCCTCTACTCCTCGAAAGACGGCGGCAAGAGCTTCGGCAACTTCCAGTTCCTGCCCACCGTGCTCGACCTCGCCGTCCACCAGGGCCGCCTCTTCGGCGCCACCCAGGAGGGTCTCTTCGAGCGCCGGGGCGAAGGCTGGCACTGGGTGCGCGACATCGGCACGGGGCGCGTCGAGCAGTTCATCTCCCAGGGCTCGCGCCTCCTGGCCCTTACCCCTGACTCCCTCTATCGAGCTCAAGGGCAAGGTCTTCACCCGCAAGCCCTTCAAACACGGCATCCCCCGCTCGGCCGCCTTCCACGGCGATGCCCTGTGGGTGACCAATGCCCAGGGCGTCTACCGCCTGGCCGGAGACGCGAACGACACCATCCCCGCCCCCTTCCAGGGTGGCCGGCTGTTCCGCCTGGAAGACCTGCTCCTCCTCTGGGGCCCCGGCGGCACCTTCGCCCGCACCCATACCTCCTCGGGTGACGGCGACTGGACCGAGCTGGTCAAGGAGCCCTCGCGCGTCCTGCCCACGGGCGATCCCGACCGTTCGGCCCTCATGGTGAGCGGTGACACCGTGCGCCTCTTCAACCGCAAGACGCGCAAGCTCGAAGCCCTGGACGTCCCCGTTCCCGCCCGCGACGTCTCCGCCGCCCGCATCATCAACGGCGAGCTCTGGATCGGCACCTCAGGCTACGGCGTGCTGGTCCGCCCGCTGCCGCCGGCGGAGGAAGAAGACCCCGAGGTGAAGGCCGCCGGGCGGTAGCCGTCCTTCCCCGTCCGTGCCAGTCCGTGTCCGTCCGTGTTGGTCCGTGCTCCCCCTCCCCCGGGGGGAGCCGAGAGCCACGGTGTACAATGTCGCCCCTTCGGGCCGCGAAAAGCCCGACCCTGACCGGAGGAGCCCATGCGCTGGAGCCGTTATTACCTGTACACCACCCGCGAGGTGCCGAACGACGCCGAGGTGATCAGCCATCAGCTGATGGTGCGCACCGGCATGATCAAGAAGGTCGCGGCCGGCATCTACACCTATATGCCGTTCGGCTGGCGGAGCCTTCAGAAGTTCATGGCCATCGTCCGCCGGGAGATGAACGCGGCCGGCGCCATCGAGCTCTCCATGCCCGACATCCAGCCCGCCGAGCTGTGGATGGAGTCCGGCCGGTGGCAGCGCTACGGCAAGGAGCTGCTGCGCATCAAGGACCGCCACGAGCGGGACTTCGTCTTCGGCCCCACCCACGAAGAGGTCGTCACCGACGCCGTGCGGCGGGACGTCAAGAGCTACCGCCAACTGCCGTTCAACCTCTACCAGATCCAGACCAAGTTCCGGGACGAGATCCGTCCCCGCTTCGGCCTCATGCGCGGGCGCGAGTTCATCATGAAGGACGCCTACTCCTTCGACGCCACGCCTGAGGGCCTCGCCGAGTCCTACGAAGCCATGCGCGCCGCCTACTGCCGCATCTTCGAAGCTTGCCACCTCGACTACACCATGGTCGAGGCGGACGTCGGCACCATCGGCGGCTCCGCCTCCCACGAGTTCATGGTCGTGGCCGACACGGGCGAAAGCTCCGTCGTCCGTTGCCCCAGCTGCGGCTATGCCGCCACCGTCGAGCGCGCCGAGACCCAACGAGGCGAAGAAGGAGGGGCGGCGTTCCCACAGCAGGACATGCAGGAAGTGGCGACCCCCGGCAAGCACGCCGTGGAAGACGTGGCCCGCTTCCTCAAGGTCGCGCCCAAGCGGCTGGTCAAGACCCTCATCTACGAGACCGAGAAGGGCCTCGTGGCCGCCCTCGTGCGCGGCGACCGGGAAGTCAACGAGGTCAAGCTCCAGAACCACTTCGACGTCCAGCACCTGGCCCTCGCCAGCGAGGAGAAGGTGCGGGCGGCCACCAACGCCCCCGTGGGCTTCGCCGGTCCCGTGGGTTTGAAGGACGTCCCCATCGTGGCCGACCTCGGGGTGAAGGGGATGACCAACTTCGTGACCGGCGCCAACAAGGCCGACGCTCACTACACCAACGTCAACTGGGGCCGGGACGTGGACCTCTCCGACTTCACCGACCTGATCCTCGTCACGGGCGGCGATCCCTGCCCCCGCTGCGGCGGCCCGCTCGAGCTCTTCAAGGGCATCGAGGTGGGCCACATCTTCAAGCTGGACACCAAATACTCGGAGAAGCTCGGCTGCGTCTTCACCGACGAAGCGGGCGAGGACAAGCCCATGATCATGGGCTGCTACGGCGTCGGCATCGGCCGCACGGTCGCCGCTGCCATCGAGCAGAACCACGACAAGGACGGCATCATCTGGCCCCGCCCCCTGGCCCCCTTCGAAGTCCTGGTGATCGCCGTCAACCCCGAGGACGAGACCGTCCGCAAGACGGCCGAGGACCTCTACGGCCGTCTCCTGGAGAAGGGGATCGAAGTCCTCTTCGACGACCGCGACGAGCGCCCCGGCGTCAAATTCAAGGACGCCGACCTCATCGGCATCCCTGTCCGCGTCACCGTAGGGGCCAAATCCCTGGCGGACGGCAAGGTCGAGGTTTCTTTACGGAGAGACCGCGAGAAGCACCTTGTCTCGCCGGCGGACGCGGTCGGGAAGGCGATCGAGCTGCTGGGCTGAGTTTTTACCCCGTTTCAGGGGCGTGGACTCCATCCGTGCTCCTGAAACAGCCTCTTACCCCTTTTTTCACGCCAAAAACCGCTGAAACATTGTTTCTCCGGCTCAAACAATGTTTGAAGCCTTGGAACAATGAAAAAACCGGTCAAACAATGTTTGAAGCCGCCAAACATTGTTTTTTCCGTTCAAACATTGTTTGACGGGAAAAAACAATGAAAGAAGGTTCCCGTGAGCAAGATCCCGGGTTGGGGCGTTGATTCTGCCAGGCGGGCAAGGAAGCCCGCCGTCAATCCTGGAGAAACGCGTCATGAGTCTTCATCTCAGCTTCCTTCGCCGCCCTGCTGCGGCTGCAGTCACCAGCCTCTTTCTGTTCCCCCTCACGGCAGCCGCGGTGGACTCGGTCTGCCGCCTCGACACTGCGGCTCCTCTCACGGCCCCGAGCTCGCTCTCGATCGACCTTCCGGCCTCTGGCGATCCGGCGGGGCACGTGGTGTCTGCCGTCAACCCCCCGGATGGTCCGATCGGAGACCCTGTCCCGGGCTCGCTCTCGGTCTCCGCGGCGCTCCTCGACCGCCCGCACTACAGGGCGGGAGACGTGATCACGCTCGACATCCAAACGGGCGTCGAGCGCGCACAGGTGGCGGTCGATTTCTCGGCCGTCGACTCGGCCTACCGGTCCGGCTCGGAGAGCGTCTCGGATCTCGGCCGTGGACGGTATCGCGTCACCTACCGGCCGGACTCGCGAAACACGCGCCTCGCGGGCGTCTATCCGCTGACAGCCGAGGTGCGTGCGGATGGCCGTGCCGAGCGCCGGGAGATCGTCTCGGTGACCTGGCTGCCGCGCGGCCGTGCCCGCCTGGAGGCTCCGTCCGGCCGGTTCCTCGCCGGGGCCTCGCGCATCTCCCAGGCTTCCCAGGGTGTCGCCACCCTCTCCGCCGCGCGCTTCGAGCCGGCCGGCAGCGACGAGATCGGGCGGAATCCGCAGGCCTTGGGCACGTTGCGGCTGACCCTCGCTTCGGCCGCGCCGCTCCGTCCCGGTGAGGCCGACCTCGAAATCGTGGAACAGGGACGCGACGGCCACTTGCAGGTGCCGCTCGCTCCGGAGCCGGCGGCCTGCACGAGCACGGGCTGCCTCGCTTCGGCCACTGTCGCGCTCGAGCGGGGCGGTGCCGCGGCGGGCGCGTTCCAGAGCAGCCTCTCCCTCCGCCTCACCCAGGGCGGCACGGCCTCGGCCCAGGTCTTCCTGCCCGGCCTCGACTTCAAGACGTTGCCTTTCAATCACACCCACCGCGTGTCGGGACAGCTGAGGTTCCGCTTCATGCAGCGGTTCCCGGACATCCTCGCGTCGGTGAACAATCCGGACTTCCCGCAATACGCTTCAGTCGCCGAGAGCGTCGAAGAGCGGCCGATCGCGTCCGCCAGGATCGTGCTCCAGGACGAGTGCGGCCACTACATCACCGGCTCGGCCATGTCGGACGGCACCTACTCGTTCGAATGGACGCCGGTCGGCTGCGGCCAGGGCACCCTCACCGTCTGGTCCGTGGTCCAGAAGGGCGTCCTCAGTGCGGCGGTCGGAAAGTGGCGGCACGGTACGATCGACGCTCTGAATGAGCTCACCACCGCGACCGCGGACTACATCGCTTACTCCTACACGCAGCCCTTCGATACCGACGATGCCGCCAAGAACCTGGGCGGTCTCGATCTCGACGTCGAAGTCCCTCATACCAACGTCGCCGCCAAGGCCTTTTTCCTCCTCGACCGCGCCATCACCGCGCAGCTCTACTACCGGGACATCCCCGGCGTCGGCTCCCTGCCCAAGCTGAACATCATCTACACCCCCGGCGCCAAGCCCCTGGGCGCCCCTGCTGATTGGGATGGCCAGTGGGCGACGTATCTTTCGAGCAAGCATCCCGGGATGATCTGGATTCCGGCGGACCCCGATTACGGTTGGAACTCCTTTGCGATGCTCCACGAGACGGGGCACTACTTCCATCGCCACTATCTGCGGGACTGGAATTACGGCCGCTTGAGCGAGCCGCTCGCCAACGCGCAGGCCACGGCGATCGCCGGCAGCCCGTGGTTCGACAAGATCAGCAAGATGGAGAGCATCGACGCCCAGCCCAACTACAAGAACAACGCCTTCCGCGGCGCGGAGTGGCAGATGTGCAACGGGTGCAATGAGATCGATCATAGCTACGGCTGGGAGCAGCGCGTGTTCTGGGACCTGTACGACGGTACCGAGGCCGCGATCCCGGAGCCCATCCATACCTGGATCCCCGAGGGGGGAGTCGCCGCGGAAGACTTCCCGTCGATCGATCTCTTCAACGGCGGGGGTGAGCCGAGCTCTACGGACGCCGACGATCACGTGATCAACGACGTTCTGATCGATTACGTCGGCGGTGGCCCGAACGGCGATGAGAGCGGCGATTACGTGGACCGCGGCATCGACGAGGTCGATCTGGTCGACATCCTCGACGGTATGCTCTGCCGCGGCCATGCCACGGAAACGCAGATCGACACACTGGTCAACGACGCCATGGGCTTCGGCTACGACTTCGGAGGTCCGGCGAGCTGCCTGTAGGGAAGGAAACGCCGGGGCCCCGCGAGGGGCCCCGGTTTCAGCCACCGATCAGTAACTGATCCTGAGCTGATACGTCGTCCGGGTGGACGAGTAGCGGAAGGCGCGGACGTAGACGTTGGCCGCCGCTCCGCTGGTGTTGGTATAGGTGGCCTGGTCCGCGGTCGTGCCGCCGTTCGTGGAGCTCGCCACTTGGGTGCCCGCCGCGTTGTAGATGTAGACGTCGTAATCCACCGACAGGCCGTTGAGCAGGGCCGTCACCGTCCTCCCGGCCGGCAGGCTCAGGCGGAAGTAATCGTTCTGCTGCGTCGACGAGTCGTTGAGGAACGTCCCGGAAATCTGATTGCAAGTCCCCGAGATCGCCTGCGGCGCGGCCGTGCTGTCATTCGGCTCGGTGTCCGAGATGTTGTTGCAGGTCGAGCCCGTTGAGTAGCTCCCCACGAGCGTCACGCCCGAATAGGCCGAGTAGCCGTTCAGCATCACGTGCCAGGTGCCGGCCGAAGGCGTCGGGAAGGGGCAGCTCTCGTTGTTGCCGCTGGAGTAGGGCCGGCAGTCGTAGACCGACGTGGTCGGCGCCGAGCCGAAGCGCACGTACAGGTCGGCGTCGCCGGTGCCGCCCGAAATCTGGAACGTCAGGTTCGTGGCGCCCGCGGGCACGCTCAGGGTCCAGAACTGCTGGTTGCCGGACGCTCCCGAGACTCCCGTCACCGGCACGCCGTTCGTCAGCACGTTGCCCGTGCAGGCGGAGGTCGTGGCCTGCGCCTGCGCCGAGTTGCCGGAGCTGCAGGTGCCGTTCGACGCCGTCACCACGTAGTAGTAGGTCGTGTTGCAGGAGAGGCCCGTGTTCGAGAAGGAGGTGGTCGCCGAGCTGCCTACCGACGAGTAGGGGCCGCCGCTGGTGGTCGAGCGCAGCACCGTGTAGGAGGTGGCGCCGGACGAAGCCGTCCAGGAGAGGTTGATCTGCGACGACGACGAAGTCGAGGCGGAGGCGCCCGTCGGTGCCGCCGGAGGCGTGCAGCCACCGCCCGAGAAGTCGATGCCGTTGGTGGTGGTGGCGCCGGTGTTGCCCGCGTCGAGCCAGTTCGAAAGGCGGGTGCTGCTGGTGCCGCCGCCGGTCCAGGAGACGCTGAAGCGGCCGTAATAGTCCGACAGGTTGGTGCCCGTGGCGCCGCAGGAGGACGGGCCGCCATGGAGCTGGCCGACGAAGCGGCGGGCGCTGTTGTAGAGCGGCGAGCCGGACGAGCCGGGCTCCGTCACGCCCGGGATCGTATAGATACCCGGAGGATCGATGGCCCACTTGGCCCACAGGTGGGTGCCGTCGCCCGGCGAGGACGGGACGTTATAGCTCGCGCTGTCCATCTGGGTGGTGACGTAGGTGATCCGCTTCTCATCCGTGGACGGATGGTGGATCGAAGCGCAGGGCGTAGAGGCGCTGCACGCGTGGCTGCCGGTCGAACGGTCCCAGCCCGCCCAGTGGTGGTTGTAGGCGGCGACCGGCGCATCGTCGAGCTCCACCAGGGTCATGTCCGAGGGGGAATACGCGGCACGGAAGAAGGAGCCCGTGTGGAACTGGGTGAGCGGGCCGTCGCCCGCCGCGCCACTGGCGCCGCTGCCGGGCGCCCGGCAGAAGGAGTTCTGATAGTTCCAGTAGACCACCAGCGAGGCGGCGTTCGAGGAGGTGATGCTGCAATGGTTGGCGGTCATGAAGTACATCTTGCGGTCGCCCGCCGTGTCGTTCACGAGCGAGCCGGTGCAGAAGGTGGAGCCGCCGGTCGAGATCACGCCCACCGCCTGCATGGTCTGGCGCCAGGCGTCGCCGGGATCCATGCACTGGACGTCCAGGTTGCAGCTGCCGGACTTGGCATAGTCATCGGCCGCGAGGGTGCCGAAACCGCGGTAGCCCTGGTTGATCGAGCCGATCGCCAGCTCGACGTCCTTCCTTTCCCGCTTCGGCACGGTGAGCTCCACGATGAGGTCGGCGGTGAGGACGACCGGCGTCCACAACTCGCCATGCTCTTCGTTGTCCGCGGCGGTGAAGGGCCGCAGGATCTGGGTGCCGTCCGTGGAGTACAGCATCAGCCGGCTGTTCGGCGACATCTTGAAGCGGCTGAAGCCGAGGTTCAGGGACGTCGTCCCCTCCCGGCCGTAGATGCGCAGCCGCCAGAGCATCTGGCCGTTGCCGAGATCCTCCCAGGTGCCGCGCCGGGCCGGCGTGATGGACACCCGCTGCGGGACGGCGAAGCGCGGCGGCAGCCCCTCCCGGTCCCGTGCCACGTCCTCTTCTCCGAGACGGAGAAGGTCGAGCTTCGCGGGCACGACGGCATCCAGGCGGTTGACGTCGAGCACGGAGTGCTGGGATGCGGTAGAAACGAGCTCTCCAGGGGCGGCGTGGGTCGTGCCGCGGAAGGTGAACCCTAACAATCCAAACAGCAAAAGCCAGGCGAGCTTGCGACTCATCTCTCTCTCCTCCACGCACCAAGGGTCACGGCGGCCTTGCCGGGAACCAAACCACGCCGAACTCGTGCCGGAGATTCCGGATAAGCATAGCGCTACTTTGATAAGTGCGTAGGGAGGGGTTTAGGGAGCCGCAACGGAAAAAGAGCCGGGATGACCCGGCTCTTCGACTCACTTCTTCTGGCTTTTTACCGGCTGCCGAGCGTCGGCCGGTACTGCTCGACCGCCTGGTTCATCCTCTCGATCTGCCCTGGCGAGAAGTGTTGCAGGCACGCTTCGGTGGCGTAGTTCATGAAGTTGGGGATGTCATCCTTGCCGGGCAGGGCCGGACAGGAGTCGAGGCCCGGCAGGCACGAGCCAGGCGTACCGCCGCTCTGGGCGGGGGTGTCGTCCACGAAGTCTCCAGGATCGAGGCACCGTTGGCGGCTCGGGTTGAAGTAGGTCTCGAACGTATGGAAGAGCCCCAGGTAGTGCCCGATCTCATGGGCGAGGATCGTGCCGTTGGGATATTTCTCGGTGCCGATGGCGGTGTGATCCATGAAGATCCCTTGCAGCGAGTGCTGGAAGGGGTTTCCAGGAACGGGGTAGCCCGGCGGGAAGGTTGAAATCCCGAGAATGTCCGCTCCAAGCTTGCAGGTATACACGTTGATGGCGTTCTTGGGATCGAAGGCGAAACGGTTTCTGATCCTCTTGTACTTGCTCTGATCGGCCACGCAGTGGAAGTACAGCTCCCTGTTCTTGATGCTTTCGAAGCGCTGGAGGCGGAACGTGTAGGGCGTATCCCGGTAGGCCCAGTTCATGTTGTTGACGACCGCCGCCATCTGCTCCTTCGTGAACACGCCATTCTTGCCGTCGTGGATGACGTGGAACGCGATGGGAATGGAGACCGAAGCCTTGGGCAGGAACCGGGGCTCGGACTGCTGCAGCCGCTCGATGAAGGGGCCGGCGAGCTCCGCCGAAGGGGAGGGAGTCCCGCACCATCCGTGGGGCTCGTCCGCATGGGCCAGAGCGGATGACAAAAGCAGTGCTGTGGCAAACGTGATGAGGCGCATTCTCTTTCCTCCCTCGTTTTGATGGGACCCGCGCGGGAGTATAGCATCCATCCAGGGGCTGGGCAGCCGTGAGTTCTTGTTGTGAGCGACATGGAGCACACCCAAAATGTGCCATCTGGCAGCAACCCTAAACTACAAATGTACCCTTGAGCCCCTTATTCAATAAGTCCTTGATCGAGCGATTCTAGTCCTGCTCCGCAGCAAGAACAGCATTGACAGCCTCTCTTAGCTTGTTCTGTAGCATTCTTAGGCCCCCTGACCGGTCCTCATAAAGTATGGCCCGTCTTCCCTGAATATCGAATGGGAGGTCATTCAAGGTTTGAGCTAAGAGAATCGTTGGCTTTCCTATTGTGTGAGCAATGCCCAGCTCATAAAATACATTGGCGTTTCGACCGGTGCAGTCAGCGATTATGAATCGTGACCGCGCAAGAGCGCTCCATATATCTTCAAAAATGTTTCGGTTCGTGAAAAAGTCATCGCCCCGCGCAATCTTTAAATAAAAAGACTCGACAATCGGCTTGATGTAGTCTTCGTAGATAGATTGAAATTGCACAGAAAAGGGCATGATCATGAATGCGTCGCATTGGTACTGGCCATCCTTCGCGGGCAGGCCAAAAATAGGTTTGGCGAGGAGAGTTCCTTGGGTTGCCTCGCGCTCTTTTTGTGTTGTGTCAATCTGGTTAATGATTTTTACCAGGATTCTGGCTTCAAATGCGTCGGTGATTTCGCTGACCAATAGGCGTCGATCGGCATCGGTGAGCCGAAAGGTCGCAGCTGTTTCGAGTTCGAGCTTGCGCGGATCGTAGAGAGTCTTCGCGTCTTGATTATGCACCAAGACGCCTTCGGCGAAAAATGTGTGCTCAGGATTAGATAAATGTAAATTATGCACAACGGTGTGCTGGGTAATCTTTTTGATACGCTCAATACGCCATGGGCACCCCGTCTCAGATACTAGAGAGTGACCTGCCAAGAGCTCCCTCGCTGGTCGCCACCGATGATCAGAATAGACAAGATGAGACGGTGTGATCGTGAGAAGGTCATTAATTGTAAGGTATTGACTGACAGTTGTTGTTGTCTTGTCCTCTACTGCTCCTGTGCATAGTTTGCGGTTGGCTGTGTCATAAGATAGTACTTGATCTCCAGGATGTAAAAGTTCGATTGCAAGGGTTGAGCCGCTCGCAAGGGAAATCTTGGTGCCCGGCAGAAAGCACGCAGCTCGCATTTCGACCCGCATTTCGGCATGCAAGCTGAGAACATCATTGTTCTGAACGCCCGCGCTTTGAAGGGTGGAGTCTCCATCTAACTCAACATCAAGGCCGTCTCTGGAGTGAATCAGTTTGTAGTTTATGAATGCCCCATGTTGATCCATTGTCGCCCAGCCAATTTTCGCGGCAAAGGCTCGGATTAATCGATTTACTGGGACATTATCCGGTACTTCGGCTTGAATCTTTTTGGCGTGGCTGGGGTCGATTATTGAAACGCGAATTTGAGCCATGATCGCTCCCGGATTTTGCCAAGTCGAAAAGTCGCCTTTTGAGCTGTTCTGCTAACTCAGCAACAAGGCTAGAATAGCAGCATTGTAACAGATGTGCCGCCTCTCCTGACTTGACCACCTGGCCGGAGCCGTTGCTCTCACTCCTACCCGTGTCCATTGGGGACTGCGGGCTGTTTAAGAGAGACAACCTGGTTGACGGGTGAGGCGAAATGTTCCCCCTCAGTCCCGCGGCAGGCGTGAGCTCCGCGAGCGCTCCGCCCTCGGGACGGTTCGTGACCCGAATCGTTCCGCCGTGGGACTTCGCCACCTCACGGCACGAAGTTCAGCCCCAGGCCCGTGCTCTTCTTGCCGGTGTCGGGGCGGGCCGAGCGAGTAGAAGCGCTCGAAGATCCGGTCGAGGGCGTATTCGGGGATGCCCGGGCCTTCGTCCGTGACGGAGAGCGTCACCTGGTCGCGGTCCGTGGTGACGGCCACTTTTACCGTGCCGCCGGTGGGGCTGAACTCGATCGCGTTCTGGACGAGGTTCTCCAGCGCCTGATGGAGGAGGAACGGCGTTGCCGTCGAGCGTCGAGGCGGTCCGGGACGGTCGAGTGTCGATCTGGACGTTCTTGCTGGCCAGCAGGGGCTCGTGGCTTTCGATCACGGTGCGCACCATCGCGCTCAGTTCCACCGGTTCCATGTCCGGTTTTTCGCGGCGGTTTTCGAGACGGGCCAGCTCCAGCATGCGATCGACGATGCGGGCGATGCCGCTCGGCTTCGTTGCGGATGTTGGCGATGAAACGGGCCTGCTGCTGGGCGGGCATGTCTTCCTGCAGAAGCTCCGCCGCGCCGCGGATCGCGGAGAGCGGGCTCTTGAGCTCGTGGGTCAGGGTCTGGACGTACTCTTCCGCGTATTGCCGGCCTTCGAGCGCCTCCTGCATGCGGCGCATCGCCAGGCCGAGGTCGGCGATCTCGGTGCGGCCGAGCTTGGGAAAGGGCGGGTGCTTGCCCAGGCGGATGCCGTCCGCGTAGCGCGCGAGGCGGTCGATGGGACGGGTCAACCAATAGGAGAGGGCGAGGCTGAGCAGGGCGGCGACGGCGATGGTGAGGAGCGCCGGCGCGGACGAAGGCGGGCCGGGCGAGCTGGAGAAAGGTGTCGATGGTGGCGGTCGGCTCGACGAGGGTCAGCACGCCGGCGACTTGCCCGTCCCGATAGATCGGCGCCGCAATGTAAAGCACGGTCGAGAACGGATCGTTCGGATCCCGGAGCGAGGCACGGGCGCCGTAGCGGCCTTCCAGAGTGAGCTTCACGTCGCGGAATCGGCTGTAGTCCTCGCCCACGTCCGAGGGTTGGCGCGTGTCGAAGCACGACTTTGCCGGCGGCATCGGTGATGTAGAGCTGCAGATCCACGGCCGACTTGTCAAAGTCGTAGATGCGGGCGGACGGCTGCACGGGAATGGGCACGGGCGAGGGAGTGCTTCCAGGTCGGCGAGAGTCGAAGTCCGGCCGCGCCATCTCCTGCTCGATCAGGCTCGCGAGGAGGTTGGCAGAGTCGACGAGCGGCTCTTCCACGCTCTCCAGGTAGCGCGTGCGCAGCGTCGTCCAGATCCAGTCGGTGGCGAAGTAGAGGCAGACGGCGAAGATGGCGAGATAGAAGAGAAAGATCCTGAAGCCCGAGCTTCATAGGCCTTCCTTCAGCGAGTAGCCCATGCCGCGATGGGTTGCGATCGGATCGACGTCGGGCCGGATCTCGCGGAGCTTCGCCCGCAGGTTCTTGACGTGAGCGTCGACGGTGCGGTCGAGGCTGGCCTCGGGCTCGTCCCAGACGAGGTCGAGGAGCTGCTCGCGGCTGTAGACGCGGCCAGGTTTCTTGAGGAGGACGGCGAGCAGCCGGTATTCGTAGCGCGAGAGATCGAGGTGGCGTGCCGAAGTAGGAGATCTGGCGCTTTTCCTCGTCGAGCGCGAAGGCGGTGCTTGGCGGAAGGCTGAGCGGTCGCCGCGCCGGGTCCGCCTCAGCACGGCCTTGGCGCGGGCCGCCAGCTCGCGCGGGCTGAAGGGCTTGGTGACGTAGTCGTCCGCCCCGAGCTCCAGCCCCACGACGCGGTCCACCTCGCCGCCGCGGGCCGTGAGGAAGATGACCGGCACGTCGTGCCGCTGGCGGATCCTTCGGCACACCTCGATGCCGCTCATGTCCGGCAGGCCGATGTCGAGGACCACCAGCGCCACGGGCTGGCGGTCGAGCATTTCGGCCACGCCCGTGCCCACCTCCAGGCGGAGGCACCGGAAACCCTCCGATTCGAGGGCGTACTGGATCGTGTCGGCGATGGCCGGCTCGTCCTCGACCACCAGGATCGTCGGTCTGTCCATCACGTCTTCTCCCGCCCCCTCATTCCGAAACGGCGCGCCAGGACCAGCAGCGCGAGCAAAGTCAGGGTGACGATGGACACCATCATGGCATGCTCCGCGTATCTCGCCCCTGAGTCCCGGAAGGTGCCGTTCAGGATGCGGCACCCCCAGGGTCATCCCGAGATAGGCGCCCGGCACCAGGACGGCGGCTGTGAGCGAGATCCGCGCGTTGCCCCGCAATCAGTCTGTCCAGGCCGTGGAAGACGCCCCAGAGAGCGCCCAGATACACCACGATGCCCAGGAGCCGGTGGGACTGCTCTGGAGTGAGCCCGATGACCGGATCGTGACGGTACAGCTCCACGGCGGCCAGGATGCGCAGCGGTGTTGACCCCGACCGTGCTTACCCAGGCCCCGGCGAGCGAGGCGAGCCACCAGGAGAACCGTTGCCTGGGGGAGCGCAGCCGGTGGGCGAAGCCGAGCACGGAGACGGTCAGGACGAGGATCATGAAGTTCACCCCGGCGCAGACCGGAGCTATGACGTACGAGCCGTCCGGCGGTGCCCAGCCAGCGCCGGGAATCATCGTGAGCGTCTCGCCGCGCAGCCAGCCCACGGCGCGGGCCGTCGGCACGAGGATCCACGCGAGATCTTCGGCCGAGGCCCGGCTGTAGCACAGCTTCAGACCGTACGCCGCGAGCACAGCCGTCCCCCAGGAGACCCAGGGAAGGCCGGTCCGTTTCATCGCAGCCAGCCCTTGATGCGGGTCCGCCCGGCCGGCGTCAGAGTGAGCAGCAGGAGGACGAGGACCAACAGGACCGTCAACTCCGGCTCGGGCACGGAGCCTCCCACCGCGAGGTCCGAGACGCCTTCGGGCATGGGCAGCGGCTGATCGACCGTCTGCGCCGGGCCTTCCGTGTTCCGCACCACTTCGTACACCGCGATGAAGGACGTGTACTTCGTCAGCAGCTCGTAGGTCAGGCCCAGAGCCGTGATGGCCGCGCGGTTCTCCTCGCCGCCGCTGATCTCGTAATCCGAAAACCGCCGCACCCGCTCCCGTGCCCACAGGTAACGCAGAGCCCGGTTGTCTTCGGACGGCTTGGCCTCGGCGACTTCAGAAACCTTTTCATAGCTCCCCTCGCCGCCCAGCCGGTGACCCGGATCGTGCCAGCAGGCGTCTTCTTGGTACCAGCGCGCCACTTGCCGAAGATCACCAGCGGACGGTCTGCGAACAGGTCCGGGATCGCCAGGGGCTCGACGTCGTACGCATCGAAACCCTCCATGTCGACCTTGATATCCGTGAGCACGGGCGACTGCACGTACTCCTGGAACTTCTTCGCGACTTCCTCGGCTTCGGAGGCATCGGTGGCCACGAACGGCTCGCCCTGGCCGGCGCGCGCCATGCCTTCAATGAGGTGGCGGTTCACGGAGTTCCCCGATGCCGAAAGCGAACAGGTTGGAGCGGTCGAGACGGGTACGGATGCGCTCGAAGACCTCGGCCTCGGCGCTGATGAAACCGTCCGTGACCACGATCGTCGTGCGCGAAACCCCTTCGTTTCCTGGCAGAGCCAGGGCCTGGTCCAGGGCGGCGCCAAGCTCCGTGCCGCCGCCGCCCTGCTCGCTCTCGATCTCCGCGATCGCCCATAGGATGTTCTCTTCCGTGGCCGGCACTGATTTCGGCGCGAGCAGGCGCGAGCCGCCGGAGAACAGGATCACGTTGAAGCTGTCGGTGGGGCGCAGGTCGCCGATGAGCTTGCGCATCAGCACCTTCGCCGTATCGAGCGGGAAGCCGTGCATGGATCCGGACACGTCGAGAACGAAGACGTACTCGCGGGGCGGGATCTGTGCGGGAGCCAAGCGCTGGGGCGGCTGTACCATCAACAGAAAGAAATTCTCATCTTTGCCTGACTGGCTCGGATACAGCAGCAGGCCGGTCTCCACCTGCTTGCCCTGCAGGCGGTAGCGCAGGATGTAATCCCGGTTGCCGCCCTTGGCTTCGCCAGGATCGAGCGTGATCCGCGCCGTGCTGGCGTCCTGCCAATCGACGTGCGTCTTGTGGGATGGGCAGAGCACCTCGCTGATGGGCATGCCGGCGGCGAGGCTCGTCTCGATGCTGAAATCATAGGCTGGAGCCTCGCCCTGGTGCTGGTAGGGGCTCTTGAGCCACTGATTCACATCCTCCGCCACCGTCTTTTCGTTGGAATAGCGGGGACCCACCACGGTGGGGTAGACGAATTCATAGGTGCCGCCGGTCGGCACGAGAAGCTCGCTGTAGTGGAGCTCGACGTGGATCTCGTCACCCGGCATGACGTTGCCCACGTTCATGCTGAAGACGTTGGGCCGTTCCTGTTCCAGAAGCGCCGCGCTCTTGCCGGCCTCGACAGCTTCCTTGAACTCCTGCTGCGCCTCCTGCCGCTCGCGGATCCTGGCCCGGATGCGCTTGTCGCCGATCTGCATCGTCATGCCATGCACGGCCGCCCGCGTGGAAGCCGGAAAGACGTAGCGAGCGTTGATGGGGCGGCTGCCCTCGTTCTTGTAGACCTGCGTGACGACAACGTCCGCGATGACCCCCACGATATGGACGCCGGCCCTCGTTTCCCTGAGCGGCAGCCGGTCGACCGTGGGATCGCCGTTCTCCACGAAGAAGTAGGGCGAAAGGGTGGTATCCGGATCGTCCGGGCTTGCGGGATCAGTTGCGGGCTCGGCAGATCCCGGGAGCGCCATCATTATTTCCGTCAATGATGCCAGCCCGAGAATCAGAAGCGCTGCCTTCCATGACCGTTTCATCTCATTCCTCCTTGGTGGCAAGGCGGAGCGCCTTGCCAAGGACAGAATGAGGTTCACAGATGGAGGGCGTATGAAGGGAGGATGAAGAGGCGGAGAAGCATCTCGGGGCAAAAAATTTGCCCGGGCCGCGCGCGCCTTTGCGCCTCAGCGGTCCGGGCCAGACGGAACGCCGTCAGGGGTTCCGCAACCGAGTCCTCAGGCTGCGGCTCCGCCGCGGGGTATCTCGGATAGGGCCGATCCCAAAACCATCCACCACGTGCGGGGCCCTAGTTGCCGGATCTGAATTAGCTGAAGGCATTCTACGCGCGTGGTTTTCGTGGAACAATACAGGGCAACCTATCGTTGCGATCGGAGTTTTCTATGGGTGACCTGGGTGACCTCGATAGTCTGTCGGTCCGGGACCTGAGGGCGGTGGTCACGCTCGCGGAGAGGCTGCACTTCGGGAAGGCGGCGGAGGATCTGTCGATCACCCAGCCTTCCCTGAGCGCCGCGGTGAAGAAAGTCGAGGAGGTGCTGGGGGAGCGGCTGTTCGAGAGGACGTCCCGCCACGTGTCGCTGACGCCGGCCGGGCAGAGGGCGGTGCAGCGCATCCGCTCGGTGCTCGAGGAGATCACGGAGATCGGCCGGCCGGCCGCGCAGAAGGACCTCCTGTCGGGGCGCTTTCGCCTCGGGCTGGTCCCCACCATCGGGCCCTACTACGCGCCCGGGTTCCTGGCCCCCTTGCGCGAGCGCTATCCCAGGCTCGAGCTGGTGCTGACGGAGGCTCTTACCGAGTCCCTGCTCCAGATGCTGCGCCAACGAGTCCTGGACGCGGCCATCGTCTGCCTGCCGACCGGCGAGCCGGGGCTGACCGAGACTTCCCTGGTCCGGGAGCGGTTCCTCCTCGCGGTTCCCAGCCATCACCCGCTCTCCTCCGCGCAGGAAGTAAGCCCGGGCGATCTCGACCTCAGGGAGCTTCTCCTGATGGAGCGCGGCCACTGCCTCCGCGAGCAGACCCTGGAGTCCTGTGGAACGACGCCGGACTCAGTCACCAGCCCATCCCAGGCCGCCAGCATCGAGACGCTGCGGCAGCTCGTAGCCGCCGGCAATGGCTGCGCCCTGATCCCGGAGATGGCGGTCGCCCGGGGCATGGACTGCGCGGGGCTCGTCCGCTACGTCGCCTTCCGGGAGCCGTCGCCCGGCCGCACCATCGGCCTGGTCTTCCACCAGCGCTGCCTGCGGGTGGAGGACGCCGCCGAGCTGGCGAGCTTCCTCACGCAGCTCCACCGGGGCAAACCCGGCGGGACGGGGCCTACGAAGACTTGAGATCGGCCGGGGAGGGGTTGAGGACCGCGATGGCGCGGTCGTTCGCGGGGAGCGCTTCCCAGAGCCACTGGCCGATCCGCCGGGCCGAGACGTAGCTCACCCAGGAGACCGCGCCGAGCAACTGGGCGTCCGTGGGACGCCGGGCACGATAGGCGGCGACCACGTCGCCGTCCACCCGGTACGAGGCGAGCGCGGTGAGGAGAGCGAGGCGGCCCGCCGCTCTCTCCTCGCCGGGGATCCCGGCGAGGCTTCTCCCTGGCCGAGACCCGGATCGGTGCCGTCCCAGGCTTCGAGACGTTCCAGCACCCGCTCGCGCACCGTCTCAGGCAGCGCGTCCTGGACCGCCTCCTCCACCGCCGCGGCGTAGCGGGCGAAGGCGCCGGCCACATAGGGGTTCCCCCGCGCCCAGGGGAGATCGGCAGGCAACTCGGCAGGCTCCAGGAGGGCGAGCGACTCGCCCGGCGCACGGCGGGCCGAGACGAGAGCCGTGAAACGGCCGGCGACGAGCTTCCTCATCCACCCCTTGGCCCAGCGGGCGCCCATCGGATACACCGACTCGGGCAGGAAGACATGGGCCATGCGGTTGATGTAGTGGAACGCCATCGCGGTGCCGATCATCTCGCTGGTATCCGAGGCCGGGAACGGCGGCCGTGAGAGCGGCGCGGTTCCGGGAGATCGATGCGCCGCCCCCCAGGCCACGACCTCGCGGAGGTCTTCATCGTTCAGCGCGCCGGGCTTTCCAGCCGCGAGCGCCTGGGCGGCGTCCTCCTCCCCGGCCGCCGCCAGCATGAGGGTGTGGGCGTCGATGCAGTAAGGGCAGCGATTGAGGCGCGAGATCGCCGCCGCGAGGGCCTCCTTGACCGGCCTTTCCACCCGTCCGGCAACGAGCGTCTCCCGCAGCACACACCAGGCACCAGCCAGCAGGCGAGGCACCGGAGAGTGGAGAGGGATCGGCGCCAGCAGGCCGAACTCGCGCCGAGCCTGGGAGTAGACCTCGGCCACCAGCCCGGTGGCCGCCGCGGGTGGGACCGGGTGGAGGTAGCGGATCTCTGGCATGAGGGGTTTGACGGTAGGGCTTCGGGCAGTATAGCTCCGCTGAATCATTCCTCGCCGTCGCGGTAAGGGTGGTAACATCCATCCAGGCCTTGTCGACCAGGAGGAGGCTATGCACGCTGTTACCGTGAGACTTCAGGACACTGTTTACAGCTCTGCCCGGCAGTTGGCCGAGAGAGAGGGCCTCAGCCTCGAGCAGCTTATCGAAAAAACTCTCGCCGAGAGGGCCAGCCGTCCGAGCGACACGACGCTGCAGCAGGCCTATGAGATTCTCGCCGAGGATACCGAGGCCGCGGAGGTCGAAGGGTTGATGGCTGTCCAGGCTGAGACCCTTCTCGGTGAGTAGCTTCCCCACACCTCGCCGTGGCGAGATCTGGCTGGTTGACTTCAGCCCACAGCGTGGCGCGGAACAGGGCGGGCAACGCCCCGCGCTGGTCATCCAGAACGACTTTGGAAACCAGAGCCCTCGCTATCCGAATACGATCGTCCTTGCGATGAGTACCAAAGGACGGACGATCCCGTTCCACGTCCCCGTGGAGCCGTCCGAGCTGAATGGACTCCGGGAGACGACCCACGTCAAGTGCGAGCAGGTCTTGACCGTCTCGAAGGCGCGGCTGCTCGGCGGAACACCGCTGGGCCGGGTAGAGAGCGCCAAACTGCGGGAAGTTGAAGTTGCCGTCAAGCTCGCGATGGCGCTTCCCTGAAGGGAAGGAGGGCCCATGGCGGCGAGCACTCTGACCTCGAAAGGACGAGTCACAATCCCAAAGAAAGTCCGCGAGCGCCTCGGCTTGAAGGCGGGTGACCGTCTGGTCTTCCGATTCGATGATCAGGGCAACCTCCTGGTTCGGCCGGAGGCCCGGAGCCCTCTCGGCCGTCTGCCCGGCCTCCTTAAACATCTCGCTGGAGAGCGGCCGGTCACGGTCGAGGAGATGAACGAGGCGGTCAAGCGGCGGGCGGCCGAGCGGTTCAAGAGGTCGTGCGGCGGTGATCGCCCTCGATACAGACATTTTGATCCGCCTTCTCGTGAGGGATGATCCCGCTCAAACGGCTCTCGCGGAGCGGCTCCTTCAGGAAGCGGCGGATGCCGGAGAGCAATGCTCGTCAGCGACCGGGCAGGTGCATGAAGCGAAGAGGATGTTGACTCTGGAAGTCATCGAATCCGTCGAGCAGGCGTTCTTCGTCTACCGTCAAAGGCTTGGCTTGCCAGGACTGGAGCAGGGCGAGCATGCGGCGGTTTGCCTCGTGAGGTGAGGCGGCCCCGGATTCGGAGGATTCCGGCAGGAATGTGACGATGACGCGCGCCCTCTCGACATCTGGCGGCGCCTCACGCAGCTCGATGCGTCCGTCTCTGAAGACTCCTTCGACCGTGGTCAACACCGCATCTCTCCTTCGCTTCTCTTCCTCTCGTAACGGACCGTACCAACCCAACCCAGCACAGTATACCTTGGGCTCTCCTGCCCTCGTGTCGATCCGAGCCTCGTCTTTCGGGAGGCGTATGCCTTGTTCGTCGCCGCTTACCGGGAAGCCGCCGAGAGGCTCCGGAAAGGAGGCCGGGGTGCTCGGTTCCCGATCGGGAGCTTCCCGCCCGCGCTGCCCTTCGTAGGCGGATAGAGCTTCGTCCGCTGCTGAGCTCCACAGCCTTCCTCAGTGCTTCTCGACCGAGAGGATGGTGGAGGTGTGCCCGGCAGGCGATTTCGCTCGAAATTACAGGAAGTGAACATCGCCTTTTGGCGGCCTCAGGGATGCGCTTCAGGCCGATCTGTGCTCCCCGCGCGTCGATTCGGCGAGATAGCTCTGTTCAGGAGGCTGATGCCGGGGACACCTCAAGAGATTTTTGTCCGCTTGGGTGGCACCTATTTTGGGGGCGCAGCCGCTCTCGTCTGGGAGTGATCAGAAGCTCAAAAAGCTTTCAGCCAAAAACAGCGTTTGTGGCCTAGCCATATTGAGAGGTCGGAGGTAGAATCAGGGCGGCTGCTGAAAGGACAAAGAGGCATACCGATATCGAAATGTTTAGGTGCCGGCGGCCAACCCCAGCACGTCACCGGACGGCAAGCCACTACTCAGGCGGCGCGAATCATGCCACTGATCTTTACTTCCTACCGGCGTCTCGACAGCATCGATGTCACTGCACGGCTGTGCGATCGCCTCAAGTCCCGATTTGGGGAGCGAAACGTCTTCCTTGACTATCAGCGAATGCTGGGAGGTGAGGATTTCCTGGGAGCGATCGATAGTGAGATCGATTCTTCGAACGCCGTAGTTTCCGTCATAGGACCCAAATGGACGGGTGAGCGCGGGCCGGATCAAATCAGCCGCATCCACGATCCGGCGGATGTTGTGCGGCGAGAGCTTGAGCGGGCCCAGCGCAGAGGCGTGCCGATCCTCCCTGTGCTGATAGGCGGCGCTGGCTACTTACAGCCAAGCGAATTGCCCGACTCACTCAAGAAACTCGCGAGCCTGCATGCCCTGGAGCTGCGATCGGGTCTGGATTTCGAGGGCGACGTGCGGCGCATCATCGAATGCCTTGAGAGACTGACCATGGGCCGATTCTTTTCGGCGAGGTTTTTTGGCGGATCCTCGATTTTCTCATTCTCCCCGCCACTGACCTCTGTGACCAGCCGCAAGCGCTCGGCAACGCTGGTGACGATTCGATCCGGCGCTGTCCTTGGCACTTCGTACCTGGTATTGGGGACTGTGCAATGGCTGGTAAGCATGAAAGAGGCGCCGTCGCTGGTGAATCCCTTGCTGCTCGGTGTACCTACGCTCGTCTTGGCCTCAATCGGAAGTTCGCTTCTGGCGATCAGTTGGCTGAGGATCCGTCTCGTCGCTCTTTTCGCCCGCCGGCGGCAGGAAGCCGCACTGGGTGAGCTTGCGGTGTTGATTCTCGCGCGACTGGACACGCCGCGGCTCCTGTCGGCAACCAGCGCGCGTGGATTAGCCTTGAGCCTGGAGCAGAAGCATCGTTGTCCCATGATCACGGACAAGCTCATCGCGGAGGCGATTCGTTCCACCGCCGTCACGCTCGAGTACGCGAGGTCCGGGGAACAGTTAGAACATGGGCTAGAACGGCTGAACGAACTCATGTTGTCGATCGACGAAACCGCCTCCAGGCTGTGCTCCATCGCAGTCGTGGACCGCCTGGGGGCCTACATTCAGTCGCAGCCTATACTCGTTGGAGCATTGCTCCTGGCCTTGGTGGTGGCCGTGACCCGGCCCATCCTCTTCGGGTTGGCGCACCCGGGTTGGACATCGGCAATCGTGGCGGGCGTCACGGCAATCGCCCTCCTGCTCTGGCTGTCGACCGAGCGCGCCATACGGTACTGGCGGCCGCAGAAGGACGGGGCCGAGCGAGACTTGGCCCCAGCCGTGCTCGCACCGGACAAGCCCCGCTTGCTCACGGACTTCTTCTTGATGGCCAGCTCTTCGCGTTCCACCTGGGCAGCAGTCCTCTGGAACCAGGTTTGGGGGCCGCTGTGGGAAAATGTCATGTTCCTGTGGCGAAGCGACCGGCAAGTGGCCGCCATGCACGATTTTCGCTTTGACGTAGCCCAAGGGCTCTGGAGAGAGCTCATGACAGTGGATATCCAGCTCGAAAGTGACCGTAACCGGGACCCCGTCGAGGGCACCATTCTCGAGCAACGGTTTCGAGAACTGGCCCGCAAGCTGTGGATCGTTACAGGCGAGCCGCGTTTCCGCACCATCGAAGCTCGTGGTTCAATCGTTCGCGAAGACCGTGACAGTGGCATTGTCGGGCTTCTCTAGACGGATGAGGTGTATCATGCAAAACCCTCCAGGCACACTCGCGTCGATCCTCTGGACCGACCTCGCGTTGAGTTCGAACGCCGGGTTCATTGCCGTTCAATTTGCATTTCTTGGCGCCGTTTCGGCCTTTCGGATAAGGCGCCTGATCGACACCAGGATCGGCGGGCTTGATGCGATCGAGGTCAGGAGTTGGCCACGATTAATCACTGGCACCGTGGCGTGCAATGCCGCCTTTCTCTTGATGCACCATCTATATATATCATTCGGACCCTCCAAAGAATCAAGAGCGGCCTTTGTTGGCTTTCACCTCCTGACGATGATAATAGTCAGCATCTCAGTCGTTCCCTTACTGGGTATTCTCTTTGACGGGGGCAATGCGATTTGGGTGCGAACGGGAAAGTTCAAGCCGGAGCATAGTCCAATGCTGATCGACATGACCGAAGACCAAGGCCGTTCGGCCCAGTTGATCCCCCGCGGCGCCATCTTCGCCTATCAGCTCTTGATGATTTTCACGTGGATCACGCTCTTCTCGAAACAGGGCACTGGACCTGGTACGTAGTTTCTGCCGAAGCTCAAGAGGATACTTGGGATCATTCAGCGTCTCCCCCCGCTGCCGCCGTCAAAGATCCGGGGCGTCCGCCGCGGTCAGCTTGTCGTTGAGCAGGTAGTCGTCGCTCGGTATTTGAGGATCACGCGGCCGACCTGGGGATTGAACCGGCGCGCATCGCCTGGCACAGCCGATTCCTGAGGTCTCGGCCAGCGTTCCGCCTCCAAAGGCTGTTACGTCGTGAAGCTCGCTCCCGGCCAGCCGGGAGGCGTGGACGACAAGGGAGATTAGGTGGTGCCTTAAGCGTCTCCGAGCGTCCGCTCACTTCGAGCGTTGCAACCAGATGACCTGACTGCTCCGGTCTTCCGAGTCTGCATTTCGCAACAGCTCATCGAGCGCTTTCACCAATGCGCCCACGGTTGTTGTCTTGCCTCTCGGGAAGGTCCGGTTGCTCGTCAGCACCAATCCCCAGTGCGCCAGGTGCCGGCCTCGATACTCGGCGTCCAACTTCATGTAGTCCGGGACATTCTCCGTCAGCACGGCGCCATTCCTGCGCTGCGCTTCGGCGAACAGGTCCGTGTCGGTCATCCCTCGGAGGTCCGCTTCCTCCTGGACCGACACGACGTCGTGCCCCCGTTCCCGCAGTTGCTCGGCGATACTCGGTGGGTAGTGCTCGTCGATGAGCAGCTTCAACGAAGCATTTCCTGCCGTCGCTGAAACAATTCCTCCGCCTCGGCCGCCTGTGCGTCGACCCTCGCCAGCCAAGCATCGATCTCGGCCGGGTAGTCCGCGTAGTACTCCATGGCGATTCGAACCTGGACGGCTGAGAGACCAAGCCAACTCGCCGCTTCCGCGATGGCCCTGTCGCCGCGCGTCTCCACGTTCCGGACCACTCGGACCACCTCCCAAACGTCGGGGCCCCCTGCCAATCCGGGCCGGCGTCCTGCCGGGCCGGGCCGGAACACGATGCCGGGGTGGCGGTCCATCCGAAGTCCCTCCTCGATGTATCGCTGCATGAGGGCCGAGCGGGTCTCCCCGTGGGCCTCAGCGGTCGCTTCCAGTTGTTCCCGGGTCTCGTCGGGCATCCGAATGGAGAGCATGGCTGTTCTGGACATCCCTTAGCTCCGTATTACAATGTATCTCATCGTACCACAAGAGCAGGCCAGATCCTGGCCATCAAAGATCCGTAGCGTCCGCCGCGGTCAGCTGGTCGTTGAGCAGGTAGTCGTCGCTCAGGTATTTGAGGATCACGCGGCCGACCTGGGGATCGAACCGTTCCACAACCGGCCGGACCACCACCCCTTCGCGGATGTGCTGGTCGGGCAGGGTGGTCTGGCCGCGGGAGAGCTCGGCGACCCGTTCGAGCGAGAAGGGTCCGCGCTCGAGAATCGGTACGGTTTCGACGCCGTGGCGTTCGCAGAGGGCCACGAAGTCGCCGTAGTCGAGGAAGTGCTCTCCCACCAGGACGTCGAAGGCGGCGAAGCCGAGACCGTCGCGCCGGCCGTAGTGCAGGCTCTGGACGCGGCTGCCGTAGATTTCGCCGTAGAGGACCGCCACGGTGTGGCCCTGCTGGCGGAGGTCGTCGAGGAGGCTGCGCACCGGTTCGAGGGTGGCGGGGAACCAGTAGGTGTTGGTGGCCATCTCCTCGGGCTCCGGACGCTTGCGCTGTAGCCCGTGCGAGCCGGCGAGGAGCGATCCCTCGACCCAGCCGATGCGGGCGTTGGTGCCGTGGATCTTCTCGCTCACCACGACCTCTTCGCCGGGCACGAGGATGTCCGGGAAGTTGCGCAGGTTTTCGATGTCGGTGTATCTCTGGAAGAGCGGATGGTTGGGCTCGGCGTCGCCGGCCGAGAACCTCAGGGGCGGCCGGAACTTGCCGATCCCGTAGTGCTCGCGCACGTCGGCTCCCACGGGCCAGCCTGGATCGTCGGGCCGCACCAGCAGGCCGAAGGAGGGCTCGCCGCGCAGGCGGACCTGGCGGACGACGAGGTCACGCCCGCCCTCGGCGTTGGTGCGCTCGGCGAGGTAGCTCACTACGCCGAGGCGCTCAGCCATCTCGCGCGGCAAGGTGCTGTCGGGCGGAATGAAGACCACCCGCTCGCCGGGCGCGAACTCGGGCGTGCCGTCTTCGCGCTTGCGGATCACCGCCTGCCAGCCCTTGATACGGGCGAGAAAGAGGCGGTCGGCGTTGGGGTGGGGCTGGACGGCTTCGATTTCGACGACGTTGGCGATGACGGAGGACATAAGGTTCCCTCTTTTGGGTACGCGTCATCGTATCAACCGCTTGGCGATTGCGCCACCCGCGCCGAAGGTGCGTTTTGCCGATGGGAGGCAACATCCCGGGATTTGCCGCAATGTCTGGCGATTTCGCAGCGAATCCGCGGATCTTCTCCCAGCATGAGGAGACTCTCGGGGCAGTTCTGGAGATCCCGGCGCAGATCCGCGGATTCCGCGCCAGAATCCCGGGATCTCAGCCCAGATCCATAGAGTCTGGGAAGAGCTTCTGGAGATTTTCTGGCAGATCCCGAAATTCTCTCTTGCGATGAGGAGATCCGGCGGGAGATCTGGAGGTCTGGCGACAGATCCTCGGGATTCCTGGCCAGATCCCGGGACGTTTGGAGGAGCTCCGCGGATCTCGGCGGAGATGGGGAGATCCCGGGAGAAGATCCCGGGAGTTTGCGGCGGATCTGGAGATCTTGCGCCGGAGTCCCGGGAGGTTGCGGCAGATCCGCGGATCTCGTCTTGAAGCTGGAAATCGGCCGGCAGCGGGAGCGGATAAAAAAGGGGGACGCGGTGTGCGTCCCCCGAAGCTCGAAGAAAGTGGAAAGACGGGTCAGTTGATGGGGGTACCGGGCGTTTCCGGAGTGGGCGTCTGCGGCTCCTCCGGGTCCTTGCGCGAACGGCCGCGGAACGGCTGGATGCCGAAGTGGGCCAGCTTCTCCGACCGGATGCCGTAGTGCTGCTTGATCGCCAGGCGGATGACGTTCGCCAGACGCAGGCCCTCGGTGAGAGCGGTCTTGAGCTGCTGGCTCGCCTCCTGCTTGCCTGCCGTGTGGAAGGCCTGCAGATCGGCGGCTTCCCGGGCTTGGCCGAGCAACGTTCCGAGCTGGTTGCGGCTCCCTTCCAGGTGGGGGAGCTCCTCGGCGTTGGCGGCCAGAGAGGACGTCAGCCTCTCCAGGTCCCCCAGCTTGCCCTTCTTCGTGGTTTCCTTGGACACTGTGCTTCTTCCTTTCTTGACGCCCTGGGTGAGCGTCTTAGCCGTGAGAGGAAATTCTCTCTACGGCTCAGGTCAACAGGAGGCATCATGCAGGATGGGCAATGGCTTGTCAAGAACAATTTGACCTTGAGAGTCAATTCGGTTGGAATTTCTCGCGGCGCCTCCGTTTGACACCCGCCCCCGGCCTGGGCTTCAATACCGCAGACTTCGAGATCGGAGGCGACGGGCATGGCCTACGCGGACGTTCTCAGACGGCGATCCTTTGGCGAGACGGCACGGCGGGATGCGTGGTGGGTGCAGCCGCTGGTGGTCTTCCTCGGGCTCTCCGCCTTCATCGTGTACGCCACCTGGGCGGCGTTCCAGGGGGCTCACTACCGGTCTGGCTCGTATCTCTCCCCGTTCTACTCCCCGGAGATCTTCGGCGACGCGGAGCACAGCTGGTTCGGCGGCAAGCCGGACTGGTGGCCGGGATGGTTCCCCTGGTCGGCGGCGTTCTTCATCCTCTGGGCTCCGGGCGGCTTCCGCTTCACCTGCTATTACTACCGGGGCGCCTACTACAAGGCGTTCTGGGCCGATCCGCCGTCGTGCGCGGTGGGGGAGCCGCGGAAGCGCTATCTCGGCGAGCGCTCGTTCCCGCTGATCCTCCAGAACGTCCACCGCTACTTCCTCTACCTCGCCCTGGTCTTCCTGGTGTTCCTCGCCCACGACGTGTGGAAGGCGTTGTGGTTCACGGATCCCGTCACGGGCGCGACCTCCTTCGGTATCGGGGTGGGCACCCTGGTGCTGGCGGCGAACGTGACCCTGCTGGGCGGCTACACGCTCGGCTGCCACTCGCTTCGCCATCTGGTGGGCGGGTATCTGGATCAGATCTCGCGGTCTCCGGCACGGTTCAAGGCCTATAACTGCGTGGGCTGCCTCAATCGGCGCCACATGCTGTGGGCCTGGATGAGCCTGTTCGGGGTGGCCTTCTCGGACCTCTACGTCCGCCTTTGTGCCATGGGGGTGTGGACGGACTGGAGAATCCTCTAGGTGGCGGAGATCCCACGGTTCTCGTACGACGTGCTGGTTGTGGGCGCCGGGGGCGCCGGTCTGCGCGCGGCCATCGAGGCGTCGGCCGCCGGGGCCAAGGTGGGGGTGCTCTCGAAGTCTCTCCTTGGCAAGGCCCACACGGTCATGGCCGAGGGGGGGATCGCCGCGGCGCTGTCCAACGTGGACGACCGGGACAGCTGGAAGGTCCACTTCGCGGACACGATGCGGGGCGGCCAGTATCTCTCCCATCCCAGGATGGCCGAGATCCATGCCCTGGAGGCCCCGGAGCGGGTGCGGGAGCTGGAAGCCTGGGGCGCGCTGTTCGACCGCACGAAGGACGGGCGGATCCTGCAGCGCAATTTCGGCGGGCACCGCTATCCACGTCTCGCCCACGTGGGCGACCGCACGGGGCTGGAGATGATCCGCACGCTCCAGGACCACGGCATCCACCAGGGGATCGAGTTCCACATGGAATGCACGGTGGCCGCCCTTCTCAAGGACGGCGACCGGGTGGTGGGAGCGTTCGGCTACGAGCGGGAGCGGGGCCGCTGCCAGGTGTGGGAGGCCCGGGCCGTGATCCTCGCCACGGGTGGGATCGGCCGGGCCTTCTCGATCACCAGCAACAGTTGGGAGTACACGGGCGACGGCCACGCGCTGGCTTATGACGCGGGCGCCGAGCTGATCGACATGGAGTTCGTGCAGTTCCATCCCACCGGCATGGTCTGGCCGCCCAGCGTGAGGGGTATCCTGGTGACGGAAGGCGTGCGCGGGGAGGGCGGAGTGCTGCGCAACCGCGAAGGGCGGCGCTTCATGTTCGACGACATCCCACCGCTCTACAAGAACCAGACCGCCGACAACGAGGAGGAAGGCTGGCGCTACTGCCAGGGGGACAAGGACGCCCGCCGGCCGCCGGAGCTGCTGACCCGCGATCACGTGGCACGGTGCATCGTCCGCGAGATCAAGGAGGGTCGGGGGAGCCCGCACGGCGGCGTGTTCCTGGACATCTCGTGGATCCGCGAGAGGGTGTCCCACGCCGAGGAGCACATCAGGAAGAAGCTCCCCAGCATGTACCACCAGTTCAAGCAGCTGGCGGACATCGACATCACGAAGGAGCCCATGGAGGTGGGGCCCACCACGCACTACATGATGGGCGGGGTACGGGTCGATCCCGAAAGCCAGATGTCCTCGGTGGCCGGCCTCTTCGCCGCCGGGGAGTGCGGGGCCGGCCTCCATGGTGCCAACCGCCTGGGCGGCAACTCGCTGTCGGACCTGCTGGTGTTCGGCCAGCGCGCGGGGGCGTATGCCGCGGGCTTTGCCCGGGAGCACGAAGCGGGCCGCGTGGACGAAGCGCAGGTGGAGAGGGCGGCGAAGCGGCTGTTCGATCCGTTCGACCGCATGGGCAGTGGCGAAGGGCCGTATCCGATCCAGCACGAGCTCCAGGGGATGATGCAGGAACTGGTCGGCATTGTCCGCACCGGGCCGGAGATGGAGCGCGCCCTCGAAGGGATCAGCCGGCTCCGCGAGCGGGCGGCGAGGGTCGCCGTCACCGGCAACCGCGAGTACAACCCGGGCTGGCACACGGCTCTCGACCTGCACAATCTCCTCACCGTCTCCGAGGCCGTCACCCTGGCGGCCCTGGAACGGAAGGAGAGCCGGGGCGCCCAGTTCCGCGAGGACTATCCAGAAAAGGACGAGACGTTCGGCAAGGTCAACGTCGTGATCTCCCGGGGGCCGGACGGGGAGATGCGGGTCTCCCGCGAGCCGATCCATGCCATGACCCCGGAGCAGAAGGCCATTATTGAGGAAATGAAGTGAGGAGATGACGTGATGGCTCAAGCGACGTTCAGCATCTGGCGGGGCGATCAGAGCGGCGGCGCGTTCAAGGATTATTCGACCGAGGTTTCCGAGGGGATGGTGGTGCTCGACGCGGTGCACCAGATCCAGGCGGAGTCGGCCAACGACCTGGCCGTGCGCTGGAACTGCAAGGCGGGCAAGTGCGGCTCC
Source organism: uncultured Acidobacteriota bacterium (assembly GCA_963832495.1). GTDB lineage: Bacteria > Acidobacteriota > Thermoanaerobaculia > Multivoradales > UBA5704 > DATARR01. Next base: position 80,437 of record CAWHUF010000013.1, read on the forward strand.
TGTTCGGCCGAGGTCAACGGCAAGCCGCGGCTGATGTGCATGACGCGCTTGAACGACCTGCCGCTCGGCGAGCCGGTCACGCTGGAACCGATGAAAACCTTTTCTTTGATCAAGGACCTGGTCACGGATGTCTCCTGGAACTTCGCGGCCAAGAAGAAGATCAAGAAGTTCAAGCCGCGCCCGCCCGACGCGCCGGACGGCACCTGGCGGGTTGCCCAGGAGGACGTGGACCGGGTGCAGGAGTTCCGCAAGTGCATCGAGTGCTTCCTCTGCCAGGACGTCTGCCACGTGCTGCGCGAGCACCACCTCCACGACGAGTTCATCGGCCCCCGGCTGCTGGTCTACGCCGCGGCCCTGGAGATGCACCCCCTGGACGCCGAGAACCGCGTTCCGGAGCTCCAGAAATCCCAAGGCATCGGCTACTGCAACATCACCAAGTGCTGCACCAAAGTCTGTCCTGAAGGGATCACGATCACGGACAACGCCATCATCCCACTCAAGGAACGAGTGGTCGACGAAATCTACGATCCGTTGAGAAAGCTTTTCCGCGTTTTATTTTCCGGAGATAAGCGGAGATGAGACAAGGAGGCCGGCGATGTATCAATTGAAGCCCCTTTCCCGAGAAGCCATTCCCGCGGCCCTGGAGAAGGCGCAAAGGTATCGCCTTCTGAACGAGCCGCTGGAGGCCGAGAGCATCTGCCGGGACGTCCTGGCGGTGGACCCCGGCAACCAGGAGGCGACCGTGCTGCTGCTGCTCGCCCTGACGGACCAGTTCGAGGAGCGCCCGCACCCCTGCGTCGAGGAGTCCCGGGAGGTCCTGTCCCGGATCCAGGACGAGTACAGCCGGACCTATCACACCGGCATCGTCTGCGAGCGCCGGGCCAAGGCCCAGCTCAGGCGGGGCGGGCCGCGCGCCGGCTACTTCGCCCACGACTGGTTCAAAGAGGCGATGGACCACTACGAAAAGGCCGCCGGAATCCGCCCGGCCGGCAACGACGACGCCATCCTGCGCTGGAACACCTGCGCCCGCCTCCTCATGGCGAACCCGGAGCTGGTGCCGGAGCCTGAGGAGGCGTTTCAGCCCTGGCTGGAGTAGGGGGCGCGGGCCCTCACCTCTCCCGGGCATCCATGCCCGAGCGGGGGGCTTGTCTCTCTGCGACAGGTGTACTATTGTAGTCGTACACTGAATCGGAGAGACGACTGGATGCCCCCGACCTTGCACATCGACCCCCGGGATGCCCGTCCGATCTGGCGGCAGATCGAGGAGGGGGTGCAGCACCTCGTGGCGCGGGGCGCCCTGCCGGCGGGGGCGCTGGTGCCGTCGGTGCGGGACCTTGCCCGTGAGCTGCAGGTCAACCCGGCGACGGTCTCCAAGGCCTACCAGCGGCTGACGGACGCGGGCGTCCTGATCGTGCGCCGTGGCGAGGGGACGTTTGTCTCCGACACGCCACCGCCCTCTTCGGATTCCCGCCGCAACGACCGCCTGCGCGAGGAGGCCACGCGCTACGCCAGCCTGGCCGTGACGCTGGGCGCCAGCCATGAGGAGGCGCTCGCGACGTTCGAGGCCGTCTGGCGGTCCTTGACGAACGGCAGCTCAGAATCAGAAGAAGAAGGAGAAGGGGAATGAATCCCATCGTCCTGGAGGGCCTGACCGTCCGGTACGGCAGCCGGCTGGCCCTGGACAACGTGTCGCTCGCCGTGCCCGAGGGGGCCGTCTATGCGCTCCTCGGACGCAACGGGGCGGGCAAGTCGTCGCTCGTGCGTTGCCTGCTGGGCGAGCAGAAGCCGTCCGCCGGCCGCGCGCTGCTCCTGGGACGGGAGGTGTGGGGGGAGCGGGCCTCGGCTCTCTCCGTGGTCGGGGTAGTGCCCGAGGAACCGGACGCGCCGCCCGCCATGACGGCCCGGCAGCTCTCGAAATTCTGCTCGCGGCTCTATCCCACGTGGGACGCCGAAGGCCTGGAGGCGCGGCTCAAGCGGTTCGGGGTCTCCGCGACGACGCCGTTCGGCAAGCTCTCCAAGGGGCAGAAGGGGCAGGTGTCGCTGGCCCTGGCGCTCGCTTCGTCGCCGCGCCTGCTGGTGCTGGACGATCCCACGCTGGGGCTCGACGCCGTGGCTCGGAAGGCCGTCTTCGAGGAGCTGATCGGCGACTTGGCGGACCGGGGGACGACGGTGTTCATCACCACGCACGACCTGGCGGGCGTCGAGCGGATCGCCGACCGGGTGGGGGTGTTACGGGCGGGCCGACTGGTGCTGGACGAGGAGATGGAGACGCTCAAGCGGCGCTTCCGCCGGGTGAGCTTCCCGCGCTCTCAGGAGGCTCAGGTCTCGCGCCTCGAGACTCTGGCGCCGGTCGCGGTGGCCGCCCGCGGCTGGGAGGTGGAGGCGGTGGTCTCGCAGTATGACGAGGAGCGTTTCGCCGGGGTGAGGTCGGAGAATGGAGAGCCCGAGGTGACGGCGCTCACGCTGGAAGAGATCTTCATCGCCCTGACGGGCGAGGCCCAGGAGGATGTCCGATGAGAGGCTTTCTCGCCGTTTTCGAGCGCGAGATCGTGGAGCGCCGCGTGCTCGCCGTGGCGGCCCTGGGGTTTGGGCTGGTGGCCGCGGCCATACCCCTGCTGCCCGGCTTCCGCGTGGGCGGTTTTTCCCCCGCCGAGGTGAGAGGCGGCATCGCGCTCGGCTTCTGCATCCTGCTCGAGCGCCCTGACGGCCCTGTTCCTGGGCGGCTCGGTCCTGGCTTCCGACCTCCTGGAGCGGCGGATGGGCTTCTACTTCGCCCGCCCGCTCTCCGGCTGGGCTCTCTGGTCGGGCAAGATCGCGGCGTCGCTGGTGCTGGCCTTCGGCGCCGGTCTCCTGGTCCTGCTGCCCACGGTCCTGCTCGGGGCCAACTTCGAAGCCGTTGGGTTCTTCGGCGTGGGGTCGAGGCTGGCGACCGTTTTCGAGGCGTTCGCCCTCTGGACGTTCGGGCTGTTGCTCGTGTTCTTCGGGGCCAACGCCCTGGGTCTCATCGTCCGCTCCCGCTCGTCCTGGGTGGCTCTCGACATCGCGGCCCTGGTCCTGGTGGTGAGCATGATCTGGCAGTCGCGCAACCGCCTGCTCCTGGCGGGCGTCAGCCTCGGCGCGAAGGACTGGTGGGGCGGCAGGGTCAATATTTTCGCCTGGATGGGCAACACCCTGGTCCTGGTCCTTATCGGGGCTCTGGTCATTGCTGGCGCCCTCCAGGTCGTCCGTGGGCGGACCGATGTTCAGCGGGCGCATCGCGCGCTGTCGGCGACTCTCTGGGGAACGCTGATCGTGCTCGGCATCGCCTTCCAGGCCCTGACCCTCTGGTGGGTCCGGGCGAGCCCGTCGGACCTGATGGGGGTGACCCTGATCGGCCGAGTCCCGGACGGCTCCTCCTGGATCGCCTTCGGCGGGCCCGCGGCGCACCGGCCCGGCTACACCCCCGCTTTCTTCTATGACATGTCCTCCGGGCGTTCCGTCCCCACCCATCTGGGAGCGTTCTCCTCCTGGGGTGGTCTGCCGGTCCGCATCTCCGGCGACGGCAGCCGGGCTGTGTGGCCGGTGTACCAGGCCATCCCCGGCAGATCCCCGCTCGTCCTCCAGCAGTTGGACCTGAAGCGGCCCGAGGCCAAGCCTGAGCCGGCCCGGGCCTCCCTGGTGGGCTGGCTGGAGGGCTTCGCCCTGTCGCCGGACGGCCGGCGGATCGCCATCGCGACCCGCAACCGTCTGAGGGTGGAGGATCTGGATGCCGGCCGGATCGTCGCCTCGGCCCCCTACGATGGGGAGCTCTGGTTCTCCCGGCTGTTCTTCGCCGGCCCGGACCACGTCCGGCTGCTCCGCTTCATGAGCGGGGACTGGAGCCCCGCTTCCATCGGGGAGGAGGCGGGCTTCGACATCCTCGAGCTCGATCTCAGGACCGGCAAGCTCCAGCGGACCGGTTCCATCGCGGACGTGCGCGGACTGATCGGCTGGACCCTGAGGGAGGATGGCGAGCGTGCCATCCTGCGCAACCGCCACCAGCTTCAGCTCCGGGACGCCAGGACGGGGGCGTTTCTGGCCGGCCTGGGGACGACGGAGGGAGGCGCCTTTGCCTATTTCCTGGACGACGGCCGGATCGTCCGGGTCTCACCGGGGGAGCTGCGGATCCTGGACAGGGACGGCGTCCAGGAGCTGCGCCGGTTCCGTTTCCAGGGAGCTCGTACCCTGGTGCCGGTGGACCAGTCCGCGCCCGACAGCCTCCAGGTCGTGACCTCGAGCACCGGCGAGGCGCGTGATCCCTGGGATCTCAGGGTTCTCGATCTGCGGACGGGGGCGGTGCGGTCTCTCGGCCAGCGGAAGCTCGTCCTGCTGGCCCCCCCGAGCAGTGCCGAGTCCAGGTTTTCCCTGGAGGATGGGCAGGGGGTGGTCTGGAAGGAGCCCTACAACCTCCGCTGGCGGGCGGTGCTGCGCGATTCCGGCGCCGTGTAGGCCCGGCCCCTCTTTTTTACAGTCAGAAATAGGAACGAACCGATGGCTTCCGCGACGTTCAGATGGAGCGGGAAGTAACGAGATCGGTCTGCCCGGCGCCTGGAAAGGATAGGAAGGCGGGGAGGAGGGTAGGACGAAAGGTTCCCCGGCGCCGGGCGTCTTCTCAGAGAGCCGGTATCGCGATTGCATTCAGCCGAGTGCGCGAGAACGCCGAGGAAGAAACTTTTCGCCGGCTCGCGGTGTCTAACAGGGTAGGGGCGGACCGTTTGGACGGTCCGCCGGGCTCGCACGTAGAAGGGAGGAGGCGGAGATGAGACACCGATCGATGGACAACCCGGTCCCGAGGCAACTCGGGCATGGCACGGTCTACCGGAAGATGGCCGTCGATGTGGTCCGCGAGCGCCTCCAGGAGCCCAAGGGGGAGAGCGAGCTGCGGAAGGTCTCCGAGCTTCTCGGCAAGAAGCAGCGCCTCCACGACCAGCCCTGGCGCCGTCCCCGCCGTCCGGGAGCCGAGAGCGCCTCCACCATGGAGCTGATCCGCCGCTTCGAGGCCCGCCTGAAGGCCCACTGACGCCGGTCCTGTGTCAAGATCCCCGGCCATGCAGCCGGTCTCCTTTCCAGTTTCCTTCCCAGTAATTCACGAGCTTGACGGCTGGGACCTCTTCTGGGTCCGGCTGGAAGCCGCCCCTGGAAAAGACGCGGAGCTCGCCGCGTTGCGCAAGACCGTGTGCGACCGCGCCCGGTCCACTTTCAATCTGGAAAGCTTGTCGTCCGATCCCACGGTGGCCGCCGTGCGCGCCCTGTTCCGCGCCGCCGGGTGCGATCCCACGCGCTACCGGCCCTCTTCCGAGGCCCTGCTCCGGCGGGTGCTCAAAGGAGAGGAGCTGCCGGCCATCCATCCCGTGGTGGACCTGAACAACTGCCTCTCGGTGGCGCTCGCGGTTCCTTGCTGCGCGGCGGCGGAGGGGAGCTTCGGGTCCCCCGTGGTCCTGCGGGCGGGCCGGCCCGGCGAGAGCTACGAGTCCCTGCGCGGGCCGTTCAATCTCGAAGGCAAGCCTCTGATGGCGGACGGCGAGGGTCCCTTCGGCACGCCGATCACGGACAGCCAGCGGGTCAAGATGAAGGAGGGGGATGGGCGGGCGTGGATGGTGGCGTATCTGCCGCGCGGCGTAGTCTCCGCTGACGAGGCTGCCCGGATCCTGGACAGCCTCCTGGCCGAGGCTCCCGGGGCCACCGTGGCAGTGATTGAGGAGGCCGGAGTCTCCCGGTGACGGCGAACCCGATACCCCCAACGGCGTTCGTGATCTTCGGCGGAGGCGGGGACCTCACCTGGCGCAAGCTGGTGCCGGCTCTCTACAACCTGTGGCTGGACAAGGCCCTGCCGGAGCCCTTTCGGGTGATCGCTCTCGATCTCAAGGAGACCGATCCCGCCGCCTACCTCCAGCACCTGCGCGAGGGGGTGGACCGGTTCAGCCGGAGCGGCAAGGCGAAAGAAGAGGACTGGCAGCGGTTCGCGGGCAGTATCTCTTATCTGCGGGCCGACTTCGCCGACGCCGCGGCGTTCGCCCAATTGAAAGAGGCGCTGGACCGGATGGATAAAGAGTGGGGGAAGCCGGCCATCCGGGTCTTCTATCTCGCCACGCCGCCCACGGTGGCCAAGCTGGTGGCCCAGCAAATCCACGACAGCGGTCTCGCCTCGGATGGTGTCCACGGGGGGCGCGCCCGCATCGTGGTCGAAAAACCTTTCGGAAGCGACCTGGAGAGCGCCCGCGAGCTCAACGTCTTCTTCTGCCAGCTGTTCAAAGAATCCCAGATCTACCGGATCGATCACTATCTGGGCAAGGAGCCGGTGCAGAACATCCTGGCTTTCCGCTTCGCCAACTCGGTACACGAGCCGCTGTGGAACCGCCGCTACATCGACTCGGTGCAGATCACGGTCGCGGAGTCGGAGGGGGTGGGCACGCGCGGCGGCTACTACGAGCAGGCCGGAGCCCTGCGGGACATGGTGCAGAACCACCTGATGCAGGTGCTCTGTCTGGTGGCCATGGAGCCGCCGGTGTCCTTCGAGGCGGACGAGCTGCGCAACAAGAAGATGGACGTGCTGAAGGCCATCCGCCGCCTCCGGCTCGAGGAGGTCCACCAGTATGTGGAGCGCGGCCAGTACGGGCCGGGCCTGGTGGAGGGGGAGAAGGTGCCGGGGTACCGGAGCGAGGCGGGGGTCGATCCCCACTCCACGACCGAGACCTTCGTGGCGCTCAAGCTGTTCGTGGACAACTGGCGCTGGCAGGACGTGCCGTTCTATCTGCGGACGGGCAAGCGCCTGCCGGTGCGGGCCTCGGAGGTGTGCATCCAGTTCCGGCCGGTGCCGCACCAGGCGTTCCCGGCGTCGGCCCTGGGCGAGATGGAGCCCAACCGGCTGCTGCTGCGCATCCAGCCTCAAGAAGGAATCGTGCTGCGTTTCCAGGCCAAGCGCCCGGGGTCGAACATGCGCCTGGCCCGGGTGGAGACGCGGTTCAGCTATGAGGAGGCCTTCCACACGCCCGAGCCGGAGGCGTACGAGACGCTGCTCCTGGACGTGATCGAAGGCGACGCCTCCCAGTTCATGCGCCGCGACCAGATCGAGGCGGCGTGGGAGATCGTCATGCCCATCCTGGACTACTGGCGGGAGCAGGGGCCTTCCGATCTGCCGGTCTACGCCGCCGGCACCTGGGGACCGGAATCGGCGCACTTCCTGACCGCCCGCGACGGGCGGGTGTGGGTGGCGCCGGGGGAGTAGGCCCTCACCGGTTCTTTTCTGCCGGTTTCTCTTCCTTCTTCTCCTTTTTCGGCGGCTCCTGCGGCAGGGGCTTTCTGGGCAGGGGCTCCGGCCGCATGGCGGCATCGTAAAGGAATGCGGCCATGATGACGGAGGCCTGCATCATGTCTTCCCGGCTGGATGTGGTCGTAGGTGTCCAGGTTGGTGTGGTGGGTGCGGGTCGAGTAGTCCATCTGGTCCTGGATGAACTGGAAGCCGGGCAGGCCCACGTGGTCGAAGGGGACGTGGTCGGTGCCGCCCGTGGTGTTCAGGGTCACGGTGGTGGCGCCCAGGTCGGCGAAGGGGGCGAGCCAGGCCTCGAAGATCGGCCGGACGGCGGCGTTTTCCTCCGCGTAGATGCCGCGGATCTTGCCGGTGCCGTTGTCGAGGTTGAAATAGGCCGCGACCTTGGCGTGCCCGGGCTTGAGCGTGAGGGGCCAGGTGTCCGTCCGGAACCGCTCCGGCAGGTCCTTCTGCTCGGGGTCCTTGTTCTCCGGGCGGGTGGCGAAGTGCTGCTTGACGTAGGCGAGGGAGCCGAAGAAGCCCTGCTCCTCGCCGGTCCAGAGGGCGAAGCGGATGGTCCGCCGGGGCTTGACGCCGAGCGCCTTGAGGATGCGGGCCGCCTCCATCACCACGGCGCTGCCGGCCGCGTTGTCGGTGGCGCCGGTGCCCGCGTGCCAGGAGTCGAGATGGGCGCCGGCCATCACGATCTCGTCCTTCTTGTCCGTGCCTGGGATCTCGGCCACGGTGTTGTAGGCCTTGAGGTCGCCGTCGTGGAAGCGGGCCGCGACGTCGATCTCGAGCTCCACGGGCTTGCCATCCCCGCCATCGAGCAGGCGGAGGATCTGGTTGTAGTGCTCGGCGGCCATCACCAGGGTCGGCACGCCCACGCTCTTGCCGGGCTCCCAGGAGCCGCCGCCCGTCACCCGCACGATGCCGTTGGCACGGTTGCTCGCGTCGACGACCGCCAGGGCTTTCTCCTTCTCCAGGAATTCGTTGACGCGCCTCGCGCAGGCGCTAGCGCTCGATGGCGCCCTCGCGCCAGTCGTCTTCCTCTTCCGGGATCTCGAAGTCGCCCAGCTCCTGGAGCTGCTCCCGCGAGTAGCGCTGGAACTGCGGGTCCTCGGGATCCTCGAACTCCCTGGGACTCGTCGACGAGGAGGATCTTGCCCGCGACCTTGCCCTTCAATTTCTCCAGGTCCTCCTTGGATTCGATCTTGGCCTTCATGACCTCGCCCCGGACCGGGCCGGAGGTCGCCGGGGTCCAGGCCCTGGGCAGGGCGATCAGAGGGGTCTCGCGGGGCGAGACCATCCGCACCTCGCAGGCGGAGAACGACCAGCCGCGGCCGAAGGGGTAGCCCTCCAGGTGGGCGTTCGAAAGGCCCCAGCTCTCGAACCGCTGCCGGGTCCAGTCGTTGGCCTCCTTGAGCTGCGGCGAGCCGGTGAGCCGGGGACCGATGACGTCCGTCAGGTGGAACAGCGTGTCCATGACCTGCGAGCGGCGGAATCCCTCGTCCCGGATGCGGGTCATCATCGAGAGGTCCACGGGTTCCTCGGCCCGCGCGGGGGCCTGGGGAATGGAGGTCAGGGCAATCAGGACGGCAAGGAGGAGCTTGCGAGGCATTGCGGCGTCTCCTGTCAGGGACCAGCGATATGGAAATGCGCGAGGGAGTCTAACGCCAGAGCCCCGGGCCTGCTAGGATTTTTCGAGGCTGAACCTCGGTTTTCAGATCCGACCCGACTCCGACCGTCCCTGAGGTATGGAATGACTCGACACGTTTTCGCTCTGACCGGCTTCCTCCTGGCCGCGCCGCTCACTGCTGAGGCGCCCCGGCCGCTGAAGGTGGACGACGTCTTCTCGATCAAAGTCGTCGGCGGATCCCCAGATCAGCCCGGACGGTCGCTGGGTGGCCTACACCGTGCGGTCGCTCGATCCCAAGAAAGACGCCGCCGATACCGACGTCTATATGGTCCCCTTCGCGGGCGGCGCGGCCGTGCAGCTCACCGCCAGCCCGAAGGGGGAGAACCGGCCGCGGTTCAGCCCGGACGGCCGCTGGCTGGCCTTCCTCTCCGGCCGTGACGGCAAGAAGGCCCAGGTCTGGCTCCTGGACCGCCGGGGCGGCGAGGCCGTCAAGCTGACCGACTACAAGGCCGACGTCTCGGACCTCGCCTGGTCGCCGGACGGCAAGCGGCTGGCCCTCGTGGTGGGGGACGTGGACCCCGACGAGGAGGACGAGGAGAAGGCGGAGGGTGAAGCGGGCGGGGCGCCGAAGACGCCGAAGCCCATCGTCATCCGGCGCCTCCAGTTCAAGCGCGACGGCGAGGGCTACCTGCGAGAGCTGCGCCAGCACATCCACGTCTTTGACGTCGAATCCAAGAAAAGCATCCAGATCACTTCCGGCCCCTACGACGACTCCGAGCCCGTCTGGTCGCCCGACGGGAGCTTCCTCGCGTTCACCAGCAACCGGACCGAGGAGCCGGATTCGAACGACAACAGCGACGTTTTCCTCGTCGAAGCCAAGGCGGGCCAGAAGCCCCGGGCCCTTACCACGTCGCCCGGCACGGACCGCGATCCCGCCTTCAGCCCGGACGGCAAGTGGATCGCCTATCTGGCCGGCGGCGATCCCAAGGACCTCTGGTACGCCACCAACCACGTAGCCGTGGTGCCCGCCGCGGGCGGCGATCCCCGTGCCCTGACCCGGGAGCTCGACCGGAACGTCGGGAGCCCGCGCTTCTCGCCCGATGGCCGGTCCATCTACTTCATCCTGGAGGACGGCGGCAACGAGCACCTCGCCCGCGTTCCCGCCGCCGGTGGGACAGTCGAGAGGACCGTCGCCGGAGAGAGGTCCGTCCAGGCCTACATCCTCGGCCCCAAGGGCGAGACGGTGGTGCTCGAAGAGCACGCCCAATCGTCCCTACGAGGTCTCGGTCTTCGAAGGCGGATCGCTTCGCCATCTCACCACGACCAACGACGAGTTTCTCAAGGGCATCCGCCTGGGCGAGGTCAAGCGCATCCAGGCCACCAGCCCGGACGGCACCAAGGTCGACGCCTTCCTGACCCTGCCGCCGGATGCGCCGCCCCCAGGGAAATCAACGAAGCGGCTGCCCACGATCCTGCGCATCCACGGCGGACCCACGGCGCAGTACAACACCGCGTTCAACCAGGAATGGCAGATCCTGGCGGCTCACGGCTACGCGGTCGTGGGCGCGAACCCCCGGGGCTCGACCGGCTATGGCCGCGACTTCAGCCGCGCCATCTGGGCCGACTGGGGCAATAAGGACTACGACGACGTCATGGCCGCCGTGGACCAGGCGATTGCGATGGGGGTCGCCGATCCCGACCGCCTGGGCGTGGGGGGCTGGAGCTACGGCGGCATCCTGACGGACCACATCATCGTCAAGACGGGCCGCTTCAAGGCCGCCATCACGGGCGCCAGCGAGGTCAACTACCTCGCCAACTACGGCACGGACCACTACCAGAAGGAGTGGGAAGGGGAGCTGGGGCTGCCCTGGGAGAACACCGAAGGCTGGATGCGGATCTCCCCCTTCTTCCAGGTCGCGAAGGTCACCACGCCGACCCTGATCCTCTGCGGCGCAGGAGGACGTCAACGTCCCGCTCCTCAACTCGGAGCAGCTCTACCAGGCCCTGCGCCGTCTGGGCAAGGAGACCGAGCTGGTCATCTACCCCGGCCAGAACCACGGCATCGACAAGCCGACCTACGTCAAGGACCGCTTCGAGCGGTACATCGCCTGGTACGACAAGTACGTGAAGGGAGAGGCGCCGAAGAAGACGGCGGAGGCGAAAGCGCCGTAGACTGTCCTGGCGATGTACAACCAGTTCTACGGCTTCCAAGAGCCGCCGTTCAACATCACGCCGGACCCGCGGTTCCTGTTCTTCAGCGACCGCCACCGGGAGGCGTACAACCACGTCCTGTTCGGCATCCGGGAGCGCAAGGGGTTCATCCAGATCACGGGCGAGGTCGGCGCGGGCAAGACCACCCTCTGCCGGGCTCTGCTCGAAGAGCTGGGTCCGGACTACATCACGGCCCTGATCCTCAACCCCTGCCTCAACCCCACGCAGCTCCTGCGGAGCCATCCTGGCCGAATTCGGGATGAAGCCCGGCAAGGCCGACCGGGTGGCCTGCCTGGAGATGCTCAACCGCTTCCTCCTGGAGCAGCTCGAGGCGGGCAAGGACGTGGTGCTGCTGATCGACGAGGCCCAGGATCTGGACGCCGAGCTCCTGGAACAGGTACGGCTCCTCTCGAACCTGGAGACCGACCAGCGCAAGCTCCTCCAGATCGTGCTCCTCGGCCAGCCGGAGCTGCGGGAAAAGCTCAACGACCGCGGCCTGCGCCAGCTCCGCCAGCGGATCACCGTGCGCTATCACCTGACGCCCCTGTCTCGCCTGGAGATGGCACGCTACATCCAGCACCGTCTCCAGGTGGTGGGCGCCAACGGCCGCCCTGCCTTCACGTCCTGGGCGCTGTGGTTCATCTACCGTTACTCCAAAGGGATTCCGCGCCTCGTCAACGCCGTCTGCGACAAGGCGCTGCTGGCAGGCTTCGTGGACAGTACGGATCTCCTGACCTGGCGCCAGGTCCGCCGGGCGATCCGTGAGCTGGAAGGGAATTTCACATGAGCCTGATCAGTGAGGCCTTGAAGAAGGCGCGGCAGGAAGCCGCACGGCAGGATTCCCTGCGCCAGGGAGTGCCCTACGCCGTGGGCGCGGTGGATCCGCCGCAGCGGCGCAATCCGCTCCTGCCGCTCCTGGCGGGGCTTGGAGCCGGCTGTCTCCTTGCCGGAATCCTCTTCGGCGGGGCCTGGATCGCGGGCGTGGGGCCGTTCGACAAGCCCGAGCGGGAAGCTCAGGTGGCGCAGGCTCCGGCGGCACCCCAGGAGACCGCGCCCGCGCCAACCCCGGTCGTGACCGAGATCGCTCCCTCCGCGCCGGCTCCACCGCCCGTGGCCGCTACGCCCGTCCCGGAGGAGCGTCCCCAGCCGACTGTCGAGACGCCTCCCGCTCCGCCCCTCGAGCAGCCTGTTGCCCCACAGGCCGTACCGCCTGTGGCGCCGGCCCCGGTGGAGGAGCAACGCCCGGCCGTCCTCGTGCCCGAGCCCTCTCCGGCTCCCCCGTCCATCCAGATTCAGCCCACACGTCCGGCCGTGCCCGCTCCGGTCATTCCGGGAGGGCTGGAAGAAGGGAAGGTCTACGCCGGAGAGGTCCCCATACCGGGAGGAGGGAGCCTGAAGCTGAACGGCATCGCCTACTCCCAGGACCAGCCGATCGTCGTGCTGGACGGTCGCGTCATGGGACCGGGGGAAGTCATCCAGGGCTTCACGGTCGTGGAGATCCAGTCCGACCGGGTGAAGCTGCAGGGCCACGGCGCGACGGTGTTCGTGACGACCAAGTAACCCGGTATCTGGAGGTGTTGTAACCTAGTGCCATGAGCCACGCTGCCCTCACCCGATCTCTGGAAAGGCTGAAGTCCTATGGCCCGGCGGACCTTGACCGGGACATCAGGGCGTTCGCCCAAAACGAAGTGGAAGTCGAGGACCCCCTTCAGGCTCGCCGTCTGGGCTACGGTGCGACCGTGTTCGTTACCACCAAGTAGATGCCGCCCCCTGCGAGCACGCGGGGCCTGGAACGCACCGCCGAGCATCCGTCGCCGGACCTCCAGCCGCCCGTGCGTGACCCCGAGTTTTTGCCGCACACCCTCGTGCGTCCCGTGCGCGACCGTGAGTTTCTGCCGCTGACCCCCGTGCACCGCGTGCGCGGCCCTGAGTTTTTGCCACGCGACCTCGTGCGGCGTGTGCACGCCCCTGAGTTTTTGCGGCTGGACCTTGCGCGGCGCGTGCGAGAGGTCGCTGAGATGGCGCCGCTTGGCGATCCTCACGCGCTGGTCAAAGCTCAGTGCTACACTCAAGATTGATATGAACAGCCTCAAGATCCCTTATCCGTCCGAAGTCCTCTGGGCCTTGCAGAAAGAGCCTGATGAGTTCGAGGCGGAGGCTCGCCTGCTCTTGGCCCTGAAGCTCTATGAGACGGGCAAGCTGAGCACCGGACTGGCGGCCAAGCTGGCCGGGGTGCCACGGGTGACGTTCCTGTTCCTCCTGGGCCAACATGGCCTGTCTCCGTTCGGAGAAGAACCCGACGAGCTTGAGCGAGACCTGGCGAATGCCCGACAGGCCCGTCGTCCTCAATAACACCCCTCTCGTTGCCTTCTGGGCGCTCGGCCGCCTGGACATCCTCCGGGATCTTTTTCAAGAGGTTCTCATCCCTCAGGCCGTCGAAGACGAGTTCCTGGCGTTCGAAGGAAGCTCCCGTCGCCAGGCTCTTGAGGATGCACCCTGGGTGAGGAGCGTCGTCCTCTCCTATCCCCGCCGAGCGCGGGCCTATGCGGGTCTGGACCGTGGAGAAGCCGAGGTGCTGGCTCTGGCGGAGGAGCGGGACGCCCGGCTCGTGGTCTTGGATGAACGGAAGGGCCGGAGGTACGCCGAGCGGATGGGGCTTCCCTTGACCGGCACTCTTGGAGTCTTGCTCCTCGCCAAGGAAGCCGGTTTGGTCGAGAGCGTCTCGGTGTGCGTTTCCAAGCTGCAGGAGGCAGGGTTGTTTCTCTCCCGTGAGCTGGTTCAGAGGACCCTGGAGATCGCGGGCGAGTCCTGAGTCTCACTTCCTTTGGGATTCGGTACTGGCCAAGCGTTCACCAAGAATCGCATCCACCGAGAAGCGCATGTCTGGGAACGCCTCTGGAGAGATCTCGTCCCCACGCCGGTACTCCCGGACCTCCTGGTATCCCTGAGGAGACGGCCGGCGGTAAGCGTAGATCGTGCCTCTGCCTTTCCTCACGTCCACCAGCCAGGCTTCCGGGATGCCGCTCTCTGCGTAGAGAGGGATCTTAACGTCGCGGTCATGGGAAAGAGAGGACTCCGCGATCTCGATCACGAGGGGCACGTCAGCAGCGACCGGCGGATTTGACGCAAGGTCCTCTCGTGGCCATAGCAGAGCAAGGTCCGGCTGAGGTTCCGACTCGCCTCCAGGAAGCTGGAGAGGACACTGGGGACTGAGGAACACTCTCGGGATGAGAGCTGACAGCCACCGGTTGAGTTGGATGAGGCAGGCGATGTGCCGGCTATCCATGGGAGGCGTTTCAACGATCTCTCCCCGGATCAGCTCCACCCTTTCATCGGGCAGGAAGTAACCGGCCTCCGCCATCTGGTGGAATTCCTCGATAGTCAGCCGTTTGAGAATCGGCGCTGCCATAGACCACCTCCCCTCTAAGAGCCTGCGCGGCAGAAAACCAGAAGCAAGGACACCAAGGACAGCAAGGACGACAAGGACCTCAAGAGCAGGAGGGCGGTAACGATCTCGGTTATCGTCCCTGTTGTCCTTGCTGTCCCTGTCTGGCTTTTCTGGCGCGCCAACTCCTAAGCTCAACCGAGGATTGAAGCCACCGAGATACGTACGTCCGGGAACGCCTCCGGAGAGATCTCATCTCCCCGCCGGTATTCTTGGACCTCCTGATATCCCTGATGAGACGGCCGGCAGTACACGGAGATCGTGCCTGACCGAAGGTCGATCAACCAGGCTTCGGGGACTCCATCTTCGCCGTAGCGCGGGATCGTAGCGCCAGCGTTATAGTCCTGATTGAATTCTGAAACCTCGATCGCCAAAAGGATATCCTTGGGCCGAGGCAATTCGTCTGACAAGGTGCCCTCTCGGAGCACACTGACGTCTGGGTAGACCTCCGAGAACTGATCGTTCAACCAGACAATACTGTGGACATCCACGACGGCGCGAGCACCAAAGCTCCGATTGAGTTGGTAGTTGAGCCGCCGGATACACCCGTAGCGCCCCTCCGTGATGGGTGTCGTCACGAAGATCTCCCCCTCAATCAGTTCTAGTCGCTCGTCGGGAAAAATCCCTGCAGCGACGATCCGAAGGAACTCGTTGACCGTGAAAAGGCGCTTATGGATCTTCCCCGGCATTTCTTTCTCCTCCCTGGATACACAACTATCACAAAGTAGCTGATCTTGGGAACTCACCCGGATCAGCTAAGAGACGCTATTGACAGGCCATGCATGACATGCAGTATCATCTGCATGAATTTGCTGCATGGACCCGAACGATGCCACACGAGACCGAGACCCGAGAGACCCGCCAGCAGGTGATCCTGTCCCTGCTCGAGAGCCACAAGGTGAAGAGCCAGGTGGAGCTCCTGGAGTTGCTGCGCGGACAGGGGATCTCGGCCACCCAGTCGAGCGTCAGCCGCGACCTGCGGGATCTCGGGGTGGGGTGGATCGGCGGGCGGTATGCCCTGCCTTCGGAGCATGACGCCAATGACCCCGGTGTGACCGAGGTCGCGGGCTTCCTGCGGGGCGTCCGGCCGGCGGGTGCCAACCTCACCGTCATCCTGACCATGGCCGGGACCGCCCAGGCCGTGGCCCTCGCCATCGACCGGGCCGGCTGGCCCGAGTTGGTGGGCACCATGGCCGGCGACGATACTGTGTTCGTGGCCACGTCTTCCGCGCACGACCAGAAGAGCTTCATCCGACGTATCGAAAGCTTCCTCACCAGGAGGTAAACCATGGCCGACCCGATCGTGCTCGCCTTTTCCGGCGGGCTGGATACTTCTTTCTGCATCCCGTGGCTGGCCGAAAAGCACGGCCGGCCGGTGGTCACCGTGACGGTGAACACGGGTGGCATCGACACCGAGGCGGCGCAGGCCCTGGCCGACCGGGCGCGCACGCTCGGGGCGGCGGACCACATCCTGGTGGACGCCCGCGCCGATTACTTCGAGCGGGTGTTGCGCTTCCTGGTCATGGGCAACGTGCGGCGCGGCCAGGTCTATCCCCTGTGCGTGGGGGCCGAGCGGGTCATCCAGGCGCAGGAGGTGGCGAAAGCGGCGGCAAGGCTTGGCACGCGGACGGTGGCCCATGGCTGCACGGCCGCGGGCAACGACCAGGTGCGCTTCGAGGTGGCCCTGCGGACGCTCGATCCGGGCCTCGAGATCCTGGCGCCGGTGCGCGACGAGCCCCGGCCCCGGGCCGAGCAGGTGGCCTATCTGGAGGAGCGGGGACTGCCGGTGCCCGCCTTCGGCGCGGCCTACTCGATCAACCGCGGCCTCTGGGGCGTGACGATCGGCGGCAAGGAGACGCTGGACACGGTCTCCTCGATCCCCGAGCACGCCTGGGTGCTCACCGAAGGGGCTTTTGCCATTCCTCTGTCGCCGTCCCGCCACACGGTGGCGTTCGAAGCCGGGGTGCCGTCCGCGTGGGACGGCGAGGCGCTCTCGCCGGTCGATCTGATCGAGCGGGTGGAGGAGGCGGCGCGGGGATACGGCATCGGCCGGGGGATCCACCTGGGGGAGACGATCCTGGGGATCAAGGGGCGCGTGGCCTTCGAAGCGCCGGCCGCGGAGGTGCTGCTCACGGCCCACCGGGAGCTGGAGAAGCTGATCCTCACGGGCCGGCAGATCCGGGTGAAGGAGACGGTCTCCTCCGTCTACGGCGACCTCGTGCACGAGGGGCAGCATCTCGACCCGGTGTGCCGGGACATCGAGGCCCTGCTCCTCTCTTCGCAGGCGCGGGTCACGGGCGAGGTCCATCTCCTCTTCCGGACCGGCCAGGTGTTCGTGGAAGGCGTCGCTTCGCCCTACTCGTTGCGAGAGGCTTCGCGGGGTGTCTATGGTGAGGCCACGGGGGAGTGGACGGCGGCGGACGCCCGGGGCTTTTCGCGGATCGTCGCGCTTCCTGGTGAGCTTTGGGCCCGCATGGCGGGGGCGACCGGAGATGGAGGTGTCTCATGAAGACGGTGCTGCTCGACAAGATCGCGTCCGTGACCCGCGCCTGCCAGCTCAAGCGGGAGGTGCGGGTTAGCGCCGACATTCCCTGTGAAGAGGGGGTGGTGGTGGCCGTGCGGGTGAAGAACGACAAGAGCACCTACAGCCAGCTCGAGCTGCCCTCCGGGCGCATGGCCCAGGTGAAGAAGGGCGACGTGGTGGCGGGCGCCCTCGGGCACCGGCACGCGCTCTTCGGCTACTCGGGCCACCTGCCGGAGCGGCTGGCGCCGGGAGACACCATCCACCTGCTCAACATGGGCGGGGTGCTAGGGATCTGCGACTCCGTGAACCCGGACCTGGGACCGCCGTTCGAGTGCGAGGTGCTGGGCGCGGTGCTCCACTTCCCTTATCTCGGGGAGCGGATCGGCGTCGCGGCGCGGATCGGCGGCCAAGGGCTCGACCTCGCGGCGCCCATGAACGCGGCGGGCGTGCCGGTCGTGGCCCTGGTCGGCTCGTGCATGAACTGCGGCAAGACGGCCGCGGCGTGCACGCTGGTGCGCGAGTTGAGCCATGAGGGGTGGACGGTGGATGGATTGAAGGCGACCGGCGTCTCCCTGCGGCGCGACGTGCTGGCCATGGAGGACGCGGGGGCGCGGACGACGGCGATCTTCACGGATCTGGGCGTCGTCTCCTCGACTCCGGCCAACGCGCCGGCCGTGACTCGGACGCTGGTGTCCCGGCTCGCCTTGGCAAAGCCGGACGCCATCGTGGCCGAGCTGGGCGACGGGCTCTTGGGGGCCTACGGGGTGGCGGCCATCCTGGAGGACCCCGAGATCCGCTCCGCCTTTACGGCCGTGGTACTGGCGGCGAACGATCCCGTGGCCGCCTGGGGCGGGGTCAAGATGCTGCGCGAGACGTTCGGCATCGAGCCGGCGGCCGTGACGGGGCCGGCCACGGACAACATCGCGGGCACGCGGATCATCGAGGAGGCCTTGGGCGTGCCGGCCATCAACGCGCGGACGGACGGCGAGCGGCTGGCCGCCCTGGTCCGGGAGAAGCTGGGTCTTCGGGTGCCCTCGGGCGAGGTGGTGGTGCGGTGACGGTCCCCACGATGGTCCTGGGCGGCTCGGGGTACGTGGCCGGAGAGCTGCTGCGGCTGCTCGCGGGCCATCCCCATCTCCGGCCGTTCGCGGCGCTTTCGGAGAGCCAGTCGGGAGGAGCGGTCGAGGCTGCCTTTCCCCATCTGGCGGGTTGCTATCCCGATCTGACGTTCTCGGGCCGGGAGGATCTGCCGCGCTTGATTGGGGAGCAAATCGGGGAGCAGGAGACGCTGGCCGTGCTCTGCGCCGCGCCCCATGGCGCCGCCGCGCCGCTCCTGGATGGAGTCCTGGCGGAGGCGGAGAAGGCGGGGACGGCGGTGCGGATCGTGGACATCTCGGCCGACTTCCGTTTCGCGGAGGGCGCGGCCTACGAGAAGGTCTACGGCCACGCCCACGGGGCTCCGGACCGGCTGGCCGCGTTCCGCTGTGCCCTGCCCGAGCATCTCGAGGAGACTCCGGACGGGCACGTGGGCCATCCCGGCTGCTTCGTGACGGCCACGCTGCTGGCGGCCGTGCCGCTGCTCAAGCTGGGCCTCGTGGAGCCGCGCCTCTCGGTGGTGGCGGTCACAGGCAGCACGGGGGCGGGGCGGACGCCCACGGCCACGACGCATCACCCGGCGCGGCGGAGCACGGTGTTCGCCTACAACCCGCTCAAGCACCGGCACGAGCCGGAGATGCGGGCGCTGGCCTCGGCGGCTTCAGGAGTGGACGCGGTGATCCACTTCATCCCCCAGTCCGGGCCGTTCGCCCGGGGGATCTACGCCACGCTCCAGGGTCGGCTCGTGCGGCCCATGGAGACGGCGGAGGTGCGCCAGGCTCTGGCCGGTTTTTACGCGAAAGCGCCGTTCGTGGATATCCTCCCCGAGCCGCCGCGCCTTCAGGACGTGGTCGGCACCAACCGAGCCCGCCTCTCCGTGGCCGCCGACGGGGACCACCTCGTGGTCTTCTCGGCCATCGACAACCTCGTCAAGGGCGCCGCGGGCGGGGCGATCCAGTGGATGAACCGGCTTCTCGGCTTCCCGGAAACGGCGGGGCTGATGGTGCCGGGATTGGGATGGATGTGAGCCCTCACCTCCCCGGCCCTCCTCTCCCGTCCCCTCCCTCCCCCCCTCACCGGGAGAGGAGGGAGAAAGACAGGAGAGACTTTGATTTCTTTTTCTCTTTCCCCCTCTCCCGGTGAGGGGGGGAGGGAGGGGACGGGAGAGGGGGCCAGGGGGTGAGGGTCCGGGTGGGGGAGACTGAGGACAAGGAGATGATGATGACTGAGATGGCACTCGAGACCGCCCTCCAGGCCGAGCTGGACGAAGCCCGCTGGCTGCTGCCGGTCTATGCCCATACGCCTGTCGAGCCCGTGCGTGGCGAGGGGGCGATCCTCGAGACCCGCGACGGCCGGCGGCTGATCGACTTCTATGGCGGCCACGCGGTGGCCCTGCTCGGCTACCGGCATCCGCGGCTGGTGGCGGCGATCGCCGGACAGGCCGAGGAGCTGTTCTTCCAGAGCAACTCCGTGCCGCTCGCCGTCCGCGCCCGCGCCGGCGAGCGCCTCGTACGCTTCGGGCCGGAAGGGCTGTCCCGCGCCTTCCTGGTCAACAGCGGCGCCGAGGCCAACGAGAACGCGCTGCGCCTCGCCTTCCGCCACACGGGGAGGAGCCGCGTCGTCGCCGTCGAGGGGGCCTTCCACGGCCGCACGGCGGGGGCCGCGGCCCTCACGTGGAAGTCGGAGACGTGGTACGCCTTCCCGCGGACGCCATTCGACGTCACGTTCGTGCCCCGGGGGGACGTGGATGCCCTGGCGGCGGCGCTGGGGCCGGACGCGGCGGCGCTGATCGTGGAGCCCATTCAGGGGCAGGCGGGCGCCGTGGATCTCGGTCGCGAATATCTCCAGGCGGCCCGCGAGCTGACGCGGAAGGCCGGCGCGCTCCTGATCTTCGACGAGGTGCAGTGTGGCATGGGGCGGACGGGCCATCCCTTCGCGGCCCAGGCCTATGGGGTAACGCCGGACGTGCTGACCACGGCCAAGGGTCTCGCCGGAGGCTTCCCGGCCGGGGCGGTGCTGGCGAGCGACGCGGTCACCGGCGGCCTCAAGCACGGCGATCTGGGGACCACCTTCGGCGGCGGTCCGCTGGCCTGTGCGCTGATCGAGACGGTGATCGACACGATCGAATCCGAGGGCCTCATGGAACGCGTCCAGGTCCTCTCCCGGCAGATCCGCGAGACCTGCCAGGTGGGGCCGGTGACGGGCGTCCAGGGCGGCGGGTTCCTGCTCGGCCTGCGCACGTCGCGGCCGGCTCGGGAGGTGGTGGACGAGCTTTTGGAGCACGGCATCCTGGCGGGCACGAGCGGCGATCCCAACGTCGTCCGCCTGCTGCCGCCCCTGGTGCTGGAAGCCTCGCACGTGGAGACGCTGGCGCAAGCCCTCGGGGAGATCCGGGCGTGAAGGGGTTCCTGGACCTAGCGGACCTCTCCCGCGAGGAGGTCGTGGATCTCCTGGAGCTTGCCCAGTGGCTGGAGCGCCATCCGGAGCCGGAGGCGCTCAAGGGGAAGATCCTGGCGCTCCTCTTCTTCAACCCGTCGCTGCGCACTCTGGCCTCGTTCCAGGCGGGGATGTCGCGGCTGGGCGGGAGCTCGTTCGTGATCTCGCCCGGGCAGGGGACGTGGATCCTGGAGACCCGCGACGGGGTGGTGATGGACGGCGCCGCGGCCGAGCACGTGAAGGAGGCCATCCCCGTGCTGGCGAGCTACGCGGACGCCCTGGGCATCCGCTCCTTCGCGGGCGGCACGGACCTGGCGGCGGACCTCGCGGACTCGACGTTCTTTTCCATGGCGGAGGTCTGCCCCGTGCCACTCGTCAACATGGAGTCCGCCGTGAACCACCCCTGCCAGGCGCTGGGGGACTGGAAGACCCTGGACGACCTCGGCATCTCCCAGAGGGGGAAGCTCGTCCTCTCCTGGGCCTGGCATCCCAAGCCGCTGCCGCTCGCCGTGCCCGCGGCGGCCGTCCACATGGCGGCCCTGCGGGGGATGGACGTGACCGTGCTGCGGCCCGAGGGGTTTGGCCTGCCGGAGCCGGTCATGGAGAAGGCGAGGCATGCGGCTTCCCTCTCCGGCGGCTCGGTGCGCGAGACGGACGACCGCGCCGAGGCCTTGGAGGGGGCGCACGTGATCTACGCCAAGTCGTGGACCTCGCCCGTCCATTACGGCAACCTGGAGGCGGAGGCGGCCTTCCGGGCGCCTTTGCGCGACTGGTGCGTGGGGGACGACTGGTTCGCGACGGCGGCGCCGGACGCCCGGTTCATGCACTGCCTGCCGGTGCGGCGCAACGTGGTGGTGAAGGATTCGGTGCTCGACGGGCCGCGCAGCGTGGTGGTCCACGAGGCCCGCAACCGCATGTGGGCGCAGATGGCGGTGCTGTATCGCCTCATACGTAGGGCCTGATGGGAGGATCGAAATGAAAGACGTCGGCCAGCGGACCGCCGAATTCGGCGGCCTTGAAGCACGCGGTCCCCTACATCCGGGTGTTCCAGGGGAAGACCTTCGTCATCAAGGCGGGGGGCGGCGCCCTGGAGCGCGAGGCCACGCTCAGGGCCTTCCTGGAGCAGGTGGAGGTGTTCCACCAGGTGGGTATCCGGGTGGTTCTCGTCCACGGCGGCGGCACGCAGTCGAGCGAGCTCTCGAAGGCGCTGGGGGCCGAGGCCCGCTTCGTCGAAGGCCGGCGCGTGACGGACGAGAAGGCCCTGGAGGTGGCGGCCATGGTGCTCAACGGCGCCGTGAACACCCAGATCCTCGCGGCCTGCCGCCGGCTGGGCCTGCCCGCCGTGGGACTCTCCGGAGTGGACGCCGGGCTCATCCAGGCCAGGAAGCGTCCTCCGGTCCGGGTGGGCGAGGAGATCGTGGACTACGGCTTCGTGGGCGACATCGTCTCGATCGACCCTCGCGTCCTGAACAGCCTGATGGATTCCGGCTACGTACCCGTCGTGAGCCCCCTCTCGGCCGCCGCGGACGGCACGGTGCTCAACATCAACGCCGACACGGTGGCCTCGGCCCTGGCCGTGGCGCTCAAGGCGGAGAAGCTCCTCTTCCTCACCGGCGCCCCGGGCATCCTGGAGCGGCCGGACAATCCGGGCTCGCTCGTCTCCTACACCGACCTCGCGGGCCTGCAACGCCTGCGCGACGAGGGCGGGCTGGTGAAGGGGATGCTGCCCAAGACGTCCGCCATCGAGACAGCCATCCAGGGCGGCGTGCGGCGGGTCCACATCCTGTCGCACGACTTGGCGGACGGCCTGCTCGCCGAGGTGTTCACCAACGAGGGTGTGGGCACGCTGGTGGTCGAGGACGTGAAGGTCCTGAGCCCGGCCGAGCAGGCGGCGGGACATCTTCCCGAGCCTGTTCTTTCAAAGGGAGGGGCCTGAAATGTTGCCTGAGCGCGAGATCCTGGCCCTCCACCGGGCGATCACGTCCATCCGCTCCGTCTCCGGCGAGGAAGCGGCCCTCGCGGGGTTCCTGGGCGACCTGCTGCGGCGCAACGGCCTTGCCGTCCAGCGGCTCGGCAACAGCCTGCTCACCACCATCGGCCGGGGTCCGGTGCTGCTGCTCGATACGCACCTGGATACCGTGCCGCCGGTGCCGGGCTGGACGCGCGATCCGTGGGACGTGGAGTCCATCGATGGCAAGGTCTACGGCCTGGGCTCGAACGACGCCAAGGCGTCGGTCGCGGCCATGGTCGCGGCCTTCCTCGCCTTCCGGGAGGCGGACCTGCCGTTCACCCTGGCCCTGGCGCTCGCCGAGGCCGAGGAGACACGGGGCACGGGCACCGAGGCGGCGCTGGCGGAGTTGGCCCGCCGCGGCACGCCACCCGTCGCGGCCGTGGTGGGAGAGCCCACGGGGCTCGACGTGGCCGTGGCCCAGAAGGGATTGATGATCCTGGAGCTGGTGGCCCGGGGGGACGCCTGCCACGCGGCCCATGCCGCGGCTCTCGGAGCGAAGAACGCCGCCCGCCTGCTGGCCCACGATCTCGTGGCCCTGGAGAGGGTGGACTTCGGCCCGGCCCATCCGCGGCTCGGCCCCATCACCCTGGAGCCCACGCAGGTGCAGGCCGGCACGGCCCGCAACATCGTGCCCGGCGAGGCCAAGGCGGTGCTCGACGTACGCACCACGCCGTCCCTGGGACGCGCGGAGGTCCGGGAGCGGATCGAGCGGGCCGTCCAGAGCGAGGTCCGGGTGCTGTCCGACCGCCTGGTCCCCCGGGAGACCTCGGAGGACGAGCCGCTCGTGGAAGCCGCCCGCCGCGCCCGGCCCGAGGCCCGTCTCTACGGCTCCGCTACGCTCTCCGATCTGGTCTTCATGGACGGCATCCCGGCCTTCAAGTGCGGCCCGGGTCAGACGGAGCGCTCCCACACGCCGGACGAATTCGTGCTGGAGGAGGAGATCCTGGACGGCGCCCGCTTCTACACCCGCTTCGTGCGTGCCTTCGCGGAGATGCGGGCGGAAGAGGAAGCGGCGTGAGCCGTCTCTGGGACAAGGGCGAGCCTCTGGACGATCGGGTCCTGCGTTACACGGCAGGCGAGGATTACGTCCTGGATGCGCGCCTCATCCTGTACGACGTCCGCGCCTCGACAGCCCACGCCGCCATGCTCCAGGAGGCGGGGCTTCTGTCTGCGGAGGATTTCGAGGCGATCCGTAACGGTCTTGAGGATCTCGGACGGGAGCATGCCGAGGGGATCTGGGGGATCACCCTCGAAGACGAAGACGTCCATACCGCCCTGGAGACGCGCCTGACGGAGAGGATTGGGGAGGCCGGAGCCCGGCTCCATCTCGGCCGGTCCCGGAACGATCAGGTGCTGGCCGCGCTCCGGCTTTACCTGATGGACGCGGTGGCGGAGCTGGCCACGGGAGCCCGGGAGACAGCCGCGGCGTTGAACGGTCTGGCGGAGAGGGAGTCTGGGACCGTCCTGCCCGGCTACACCCATCTCCAGCAGGCCATGCCCAGCTCCGTGCCGCTGTGGGCCGGGGGATTCGCGGCCGAGCTCGGAGACGATGCCGAAGGGCTCCAGACCTGCCTGCGCCGGCTAGGCAAGAATCCCCTGGGATCGGCTGCCGGCTACGGCGTCCCCCTCCTCCCCATCAGCCGGGAATCGACGCGGCAGGCGCTCGGCTTCGCGGAGGTCCAGGAGCCCGTGACGGCCGTCCAGCTCTCGCGGGGCAAGGCGGAGGCGCAGGTGCTCTTCGAGACCGCCCTGCTGATGCAGGACCTGGGACGGCTCGCCACGGACCTCGTCCTCTTCGCCACCTCCGAGTTCGGCTTCGTGAGCCTGCCACCGGCCATGACCACGGGCTCCTCGATCATGCCCCAGAAGCGCAACCCGGACGTCTTCGAGCTGGTCCGCGGCCGCACGGCCACGGCCCAGGCCTGTCTCGTCGAGGCGCTGGCCGTCACCGCCAAGCTCCCCTCGGGCTACCACCGGGATCTCCAGCTTTTGAAGGCCCCGCTCTTCCGGGGAATCGACCTCGCCCAGGAGACCCTGGCCATCCTCGCCGCCGCCCTCCCCGAGGTGCGCTTCCACCCCGAGCGCATCCGCCTCGACCCGGGGCTCCGGGCCGCCGAGGAGGCTTACCGGCTGGTGTTGGAGGAGGGGATCCCCTTCCGCGAGGCGTACCGCCGGGTGGGGCAGAAGTACAAGTGACTGGCCATGATAAAGTGCTCTCGGACGGACAAGCCATGAAGATCGCTCTGAGAGTAGAAGGCGAGATCACCGAAGACGGGCATCTGCTCATTGAGCTGCCGCCCGAGTTGCCCCGTGGCCGAGTCGTCGTGACCCTGGAACCGCTGCCCGAGGATGACCTCAAGTTGACCGACGAAGACCTGACGGGAGCCGGGCTCACCGCGGAAGAGATCGCTTCGTCTCCGGAGATCGGTGCCTGGGCCGAGGATGGCGAAGCTGAAAGCGGCGCGGAGTATGTAGAGAAACTCCGGCGAGCCTCTCCCCGGTATTCATGGTGACCGACGCGATCCTCGATACCTCTGTTCTCATCGACCTGCTGCGTGCCTTCCCGCCCGCACTGGACTGGTTTGCCGGCCTTGGACGCCAACAGTTATCCATCACCCCTGTCGTCTGGATGGAGACAGTCCAGGGCGCGACCAATCGAGAGAAACGCGCTCAGGCGATTCGTTTCCTGCGCCAGTTCCGCATCGAGCACCCCACCGAGGATGACAATCGCTGGGCGATGCGGCAGACCGCCAGCTTCCACCTGAGCCACGGCATCCAGCTCCAGGACGCGATGATCGCTTCGGTGGCGGCCCGGCTCGCGGTTCCGCTCTACACCACCAATCTCAAGCACTTCCAGCCGCTTCCCTCGGTGGACGTGAAGAGGCCCTATTGACCTGACCCGGTTGTAGCGGTCAATCCATGGAACCGACGCACCTCGATCCCCCCCCGGACGAGCGCTGGATCCGCCGGCTGTTCTTCGCGCTGGTCCTGCTCTACGTCGTCCCTTTCTGGACCGTCCACTACCTGCCCACGGTGGACGGGCCGTGCCACACCTACAACGCCTGGGTGATGCGGAGCTACGCCGGCGTCCCCCTGTTCCAGCAGTATTACGAGATCAACACGCGGCTCTACCCGAACTGGATCAGCCACGCGGTCCTGGTGCCCCTCATGTTCGTGGTCCCGCCTCTGGTGGCGGAGAAGCTGCTGGTGACCCTCTACGCGGTGCTCTTCCTCTCGGGCGCCTGGTATCTCGCCGGAGCGGTGCAGGCCGAACGGCGCTGGCTCGCGTTTCTGGCGTTCCCGTTCGTCTACAGCTTCACGTTCCAGTTCGGCTTCTACAACTTCTCGATCGGCCTCGGGCTCTTCCTGTGGATCGTGGGCTTCTGGTGGCGGCGGCGGGAGAGGGTGGACCTGCGCTACACGGTGGCGGTCAATCTGCTCCTCTGGCTCTGCTACTTCTCGCACATCGTCCCCTTCGTGCTCGCCCTGATGGCCATCGGGGTCCTGTGGCTCGCCACCCTGCGCCGTGACAACTGGCAGCGGCACTTGAGACACGTCCTGGCGCTCGCGCCCCAGATCCTCCTGCCACTCTGGTTCTTTGCCGTGAAAGGAAGCGAGTCCGTCCTGCCGGGGCGCCAGACGCTGCTCCAGCAGGCGAGGTACCTCCTCGAGCTGCGGATCCTCGTGGCGGGAGAGGCCCAGCAAAAATTCGCCATCGCGCTCGCCGCCATTTTCCTGGGGCTCGCGGCGATCACCCTCTGGTGGGGAAGGTCCCGGCCAGTCTCCCAGGAGGCCGGCCGGGAGGCGTACGCGTTCCCGCTTCTGGCCCTCTTCCTGGTGGCGCTCTACTTCTTCAGTCCCGACGGCATGGGCGGGGGAAGCCTGCTCAAGCCGCGGCTCAGCTTCTTCCCCTATCTGGTCCTCCTTCCGTGGCTCGCGCCTCCGCTCTCCCGCCGGGCGCGCGGCCTGTGCATCGCCGGGTTTGCCCTGATGGCGCTGCTGAACCTGGGCTATATCGCCCTGCTGTACCAGGTGATGAGCCGCACCATGGAGACGTATCTCGCCGGGCTGGCCCCGGTCCGGCCGGGCACCCGGGTCCTGCCGCTCCTCTTCCGGCGCGACTCGCCCGTCCTCGGCCACGCGGTGAGCTACGCGGCCCTGGAGAAGAACCTCATCGAATGGGACAACTACGAGGCCGCGTCGGGGCTCTTCCCGGTGCGTTTCCGCCCCCTGGCGCCGCCGCCTCCCTACCAGCAGATCGAGAGCCGTCCGGGCAGTCTGTCCGTCGAGGAGTGGAGGGACCGGGCGGACTACGTCTACACCTGGTGGCTGCCCCAGGGGCATCCGCTCGTGGGGCGCCTGGCCGAGCACTACAACCTGGTCTCGGTGGTGGAGGGCGGCGCGCTGTGGGAGCGGCGCGAATGAACGAGGTCCGGCTCCGCCGGCTTTTCTTCGCCCTGGCGGTGCTCTACGTGCTCCCCTTCTGGGTGGTCCGCTACCTGCCCATGATGGACGGCGCCTGCCACACTTACAACGCGTGGATCCTGCGCCAGCACGGCAACGTCGAGCAGTACCCCCTGTTCAACGAGTACTACGAGATCAACGCCAGGCCCTACCCGAACTGGATCAGCCAGGGGACCATGGCGCTCCTGATGTTCGTGGTCCCGCCGCTCGCGGCTGAGAAGCTCCTGGTCTCCGGCTACATGCTGCTGTTCCTGGGAGGGATGTGGTACCTCGCCGGCTCGGTGCGGCCCGAGGAGCGCTGGCTCGCCTTCCTGGCGTTCCCCTTCGCCTGGAACCAGCTCTTCCAGTTCGGCTTCTACAACTTCTCCTTCAGCCTGGCGTTCTTTCCCTGGATCGTGGGCTGCTGGTGGCGCCACCGCGCGGCGCCGGGCCTTGGTTTTGCCCTGAAGATCAACCTTCTCCTGTGGCTGTGCTACTTCTCTCACATCCTCTCCTTCGTGCTGGCCCTGGCCGTCATCGGCGTCCTCTGGCTCGCAACGCTGAGGCGCGAGAGCTGGCGCCGCCACCTGCTGCACGTGCTCATCCTGCTGCCCCAGGTCATCCTGCCGGTCTGGTTTTTCCTGCAGAAGACCGGCGGCGAGATCCCGGCCCGGTGGGGGCTGCGGCGGCTCTTCCTGTATTTCGCCGGGTTGCGGGTACTCGTCACACTCAAGGACGCCCAGCAGTGGGTTGCTGGAGGGGTGGTCATCCTGTTCCTGGTGCTGTTCGTCCTCACCCTGCGGCGGAAGGTCCGGAGCCGGCTGGTCTTCGAGCAGGAGGACGCGTTCCTGCTCCTGGCCTTCCTCACCACTCTCCTCTATGCCATGAGCCCCCAGGGGCTCGCCGGAGGCGCGGTTCTCAAGCCGCGGCTCAGCCTCTATCCCTGGCTCCTGCTGATTCCGTGGCTCTCGCCGGGGGTGAGCCCGAGGGTCCGGAAGGCTGCCACAGGGGCGCTCGCCGCCGGAGCCCTCCTCTACCTCGGATATATGACGCATCTCTACCGCGTGTACGGCGCCGAGGTCGCCCGGTACCTGGCCGCGCTCGATCCCATCCGGCCGAACACCCGGGTCCTCCCGCTCTTCTTCGAACGGACCCGGCCGACCGACGTCCTGAGCCACGCGTTCGGCTACAAGGCCCTGGAGAAGGGCCTCATCGACTGGGACAACTACGAGGCCAAGGTCTCGTTCTTCCCCACGCGCTTCCGGAGCTCCGTCGCGTTTCCCGATGTGCAGGGGGTCTTCACGGCTCCGCGGACTTTCAAGGTGCAGCGGAACCTGGACCGCATCGACGCCGTCTACACCTGGAAGATGCCGGCGGACGTCTCCCTGCGCAATCGCCTGAACCGGGATTACACGCTCGTCTCGGAGCGGTTCGGCGGCGAGCTGTACGAGATCCGGCGCGGCTCCAGAAGGCCTGCCTCCAAATGAATCCCCGGATCAATCCCCGGATCAGGAGACCCAGACCATGACCCGCACCGCTCTCTTGACCTCCGTCCTCGTGGCTCTCGCCGCATGCGGCGGCGATCCGCAGGACCCCAACGTCCTCGTGGCTTCGGGCCACGTGGAGGCCACCGACGTACGCCTCTCCACCAAGGTCGCCGGACGGCTGAAGGACTTCGGCCTCGCGGAGGGCGACACCGTCAAGGCCGGGCAGGAGATCGCCCACATCGACACCATCGATATCGACCTCGCCGTGGCCCAGGCCCGGGCCGAGCGGCAGGCGGCGGATGCGGAGCTGGCGCTGCGGCTGGCCGGCTCGCGCCGGGAGGACATCGCCGCGGGCGCCGCCCAGGTTGCTCAGGCGGAAGCCGATCTCGCGGGCGCGCAGAAGGACCTGGACCGCATGCAGGGGCTCCTCGACCGCGGCTCCGGCACGCCCAAGTCCCGGGACGACGCCCGCACCCGCCGTGACGTGGCCGCGGCCCGGGTGAAGCAGGCGCGGGAGAACCTCACCCGCCTGAAGAACGGCAGCCGCCCCGAGGAGATCGCCTCCGCCCGCGCCCGCGTAGGGGTCTCCGACGCGCGCATCGCCCAACTGGAGCAGCAGCGGGCGGACGCCACCATCGCCAGCCCCACCGGCGGGCGTGGTCACGGAGAAGATCGCCGAGGCCGGCGAGCTCCTCCAGGCCGGCTCGCCCCTCTGCGTGATCACCGACCTGGCCAACGCCTGGCTGACCGTCTACATCGGCGAGCCGGACCTGGGGCGCATCCGCATCGGCCAGAAGGCCACGGTGGTCACGGACGACGGCCAGACCCGCGAGGGGCGGATCACCTTCGTGGCCTCCAAGGCCGAGTTCACGCCCAGGAACGTCCAGACCCGCGACGAGCGCGTGAAGCTCGTCTACAAGGTCAAGGTCGGGCTCGACAACCGCGACGGCCTGTTCAAGCCCGGCATGCCCGCCGAGGCCCGGTTCCAGACCGCGGCTCCCGTGGGAAAGGCGGCGTCCAGATGAGCGCCCCCGCGGACACTCTGATGGTCCAGGTCCAGGGCATGACCCGCCGCTACGACAAGGTTCGTGGCCGCCGAGGACGTCACCTTCGAGGTCCACCGGGGCGAGATGTTCGGCCTGATCGGCCCGGACGGCGCCGGCAAGACCACGACGCTGCGGGTCATCCTCGGCCTCCTCGCGCCGAGCGCCGGCACCGTGCGCACCTGCGGCCTGGAGCCCGTGCGCCAGGGGGCCGAGCTGTCGAAGCGGATCGGCTACCTCTCCCAGCGCTTCTCCCTCTATGGCGACCTGACGGTGGACGAGAACATCGCCTTCTTCGCCTCCGATCCACGGCGTCAAGGGCTGGAAGCCCCGGCGGGACGAGCTGCTGGACCTGCTGCGCATGACTCCCTTCCGCGACCGTCTGGCCGACCGGCTCTCGGGCGGCATGAAGCAGAAGCTGGCCCTCGCCTGCACCCTCATCCACACGCCGGAGCTGCTGGTGCTCGACGAGCCCACCACGGGCGTCGATCCCGTCTCCCGCCGGGACTTCTGGAAGATCCTGGCCCAGCTCCAGCGCGACGGCCTGACGCTCCTGGTGACCACTCCCTACCTCGACGAGGCCGAGCGCTGCCAGCGGATCGCCCTGATGGACCAGGGCCGGCTGCTCACGGTGGACGCGCCCGCCCACCTCAAGCAGGAAGCCGGCGAGGCCATCGTCGAGGTCCTGGCCTCGGCCCAAGCGCGCGGCGATGGACCGGCTGCGCGAGCTGCCGGAGGTGGCGGACGTGCAGTCCTTCGGTGAGCGCCTGCACGCCACGCTCAAGGGGATCGGCCACCAGGACGGAGAGGCCGCGGCCTCGCGGATCGCCGGGGACCTCAGAGCCCATGGGATCGAGGTGGAGGCCGCCCGGGCCGTGCTGCCGACGCTCGAGGACGTCTTCATTGCCCGGATCGAGGAGAGAGTCCAATGAACGTCAGAAGGCTCGAAAGCAAGGACACCAAGGACACCAAGGACGCCAAGGACCTCAGGGACAAGCAGCGCGTCTTTCCCCGCTCGTTCGTTGCGTCCTTGCTGTCCTTGGTGTCCTTGGTGTCCCTGACTCCACCGCCGCTCGCCGCACAGTCAGCGCCCGGCATCCGCCTCACCCTCGCCGAAGCCCTGGAGCGTGCCCGGACGACCTCACCGCGCCTCGAATCCCTGTCCGCCCTGGAGGAGGCCGCCGAGGCCGCCCGGCGCGGTGCCCTGGCGGAACGGCTCCCCACGGTGGACCTCGTAACCGGCTACATCCGGAATTCGGCCGTGGAAGAGTTCAGCATCACCCTGCCGGGCGTGGGCACACAGACGCTCTTCCCGAACATCCTCGAACAACTACCGATTCCACGCCGGGGCCTCGCTGCCGTTCTATACGGGCGGGCGGGTGGCGAGCACCATCACCGCCGCCGGCCATCAGCGCGAGGCCGCGGCCCAGGACCGCACCGGCGCCTTGAACGACCTCCTGCTGGAGACCCGCGCGGCCTACTGGGGCCTCGTCACCGCCCGTGAGAGCGAGCGGGTGCTGCGCGAGGCCCTGGACTCCTACGACGCCCATCTCAAAGACGCCCGCAACCGCTTCGACGTGGGCATCGCCGCCTCCAACGAGGTGCTCTCCGTGCAGGTGGAGCGTGACCGCGCCGAGCTGGCCCGACTCCAGGCCGAGAACGGTGCCGGCGTGGCGAACGAAAACCTCGTCCGTCTGACCGGCCTCCCGCCGGGTGCGCGGATCGAGCCGGCCGAGCCCCTTTCTGTCCCTCCGACAATGACTGCGGGGATCGAGGAAACCGAAACGCTCGTGGCGGCGGCCCTGGAGGCCCGGCCCGAGGTGAAGGCCCTGGAAGCCCGGGCCGAGGCCGCACGGGTCGCGGTCGAGATCCAGCGGTCCGCCAGCGCGGCCCCAGGCCAACCTCGCCTTGGGCTACGACTACGCCAATCCCAATCCCGCGGATCTTCCCGCTGACGCGACTCGTTCCGGAGCACCTGGAGCGCCGGGGTCATCGTCTCGCTGCAGCGCCTTCGACGGCGGACGCACCGCCGCCGCGGCGGCCCAGGCCGCGGCCCAGGCCGAGTCCGTGGAGCGGCAGGTCGAGGACCTGAAGCGCCGCCTGCGCCTGGAGGTCACCGCCCGGACGCTCGACCTCCGCACGGCCCAGGCCGCCCTCACGGTGGCCGGCGCGCAGCCTGGAGGCCGCGCGGGAGAACCTGCGCGTGGCCCGCGACCGCTACCGCGAAGGCGTCATCCCCTCCTCCGAGCTGCTGGACGCCGAGACGGCCCTGCTCCGCGCCGGGCTCGACCAGACCTCGGCGGCCACCCAGGTGCGGATCGCCCTCGCCAGCCTCGACCGCGCGGTCGGGAGATAGAGGAGATCGAGCCATGGCCGGCCCAGCCCTCGAAGCCATCCATCTCGTGAAGCGCTTCGGCGCCTTCATCGCGGTGGACGACGTCTCCTTCGACGTGCGCGAGGGCGAGGTCTTCGGCCTCCTGGGGAGCAACGGCGCGGGCAAGTCCACCGTCATCCGCATGCTTCTGCGGCCTGCTCGACCCCACCTCCGGCACCGGCGCGGGTGCTCGGCATCGACGTGGCCGAGGACCCCGAGGCGGTGCGCCGCCGCATCGGCTACATGACCCAGCGCTTCAGCCTCTACGACGACCTGACCGTGCGGCAGAACCTCGACTTCTTCGGCGGCGTCTACGGCCTGCGCGGCCGGGAGCAGGCCGAGCGCCTCGCCTGGGCCGTTGGCGACCGGCGGGCCTCGAGGGCAAGGAGGACCTGCGTCACCCGCTCCCTCCCGGGCGGCTGGAAGCAGCGCCTGGCCCTGGCCTGCGCCGTGCTCCACCGGCCGCGGCGTGGTCTTCCTCGACGAGCCCACCGGCGGCGTCGATCCCATCTCCCGCCGCCGCTTCTGGAGCTTGATCGACGAGATGGCCGCCGAGGGGGTGACGCTGATCGTCACCACCCACTACCTCGACGAGGCCGAGCGCTGCGACCGCATCGCCCTCATGCACGCCGGGCGGCTGGTGGCCCTGGGCACCGTGGCCGAGCTGAAGGAGGTCTTCGCCGGCCGCGCCGTGCTGGAGGTCGTGCCGCCCGCGCTTCCTCGAGGCCCAGGAGCGGCTGGAGCAGGAGAGACTGGGTCTCGAGGCCTCGCTCTTCGGCGACCGGCTGCACGTGGTGGTGGCCGACGCCGAGGAAGGCCGGCGCCGCGATCGCTGGACCTCCTGGAGGAGGACGGCAACACTCCCGCGACCGTGGAGCGGATCGTCCCTCGCTCGAGGACGTCTTCATCCACTCCATCGAGGCGCGGACGCGGCCAGGCAGGGAGGCCGTCATGAGCCTCACGGAAGGTCTGGGCCGTGGCCTGGAAGGAGCTGCGCCAGGCCGCGCGCGATCCCCTGAGCCTGGCCATGCTCCTGGGCGTGCCCACCATGATGCTCCTGCTCTACGGCTACGCCATGAACTTCGACGTGCGCCACGTCGCGCCTGGCCGTGCAGGACCACGACAAGAGCGCGGCCAGCCGCGACCTGGTCGCCTCCTTCGTCAACTCCACCTACTTCGACCTGGTGGCCGACCTGCCGGCCGGCGCCGACCTCGAGCGGCTCACCGAGCGGCGGCAGGCCCGAGGCCGTCCTCGTGATCCCCGAGGGCGACGCGCCGCGACCTGGCCGCCGGGCGAGACGGCGCCGGTCCAGCTCCTGCTCGACGGCGCGGACGCCAACACCGCCACGACCGTCCTCGGCTATGCCGCGATCGTGGCCGCGGCCAATGCCGCGCTGCCGAGACGCCGGCGGCCGAGATCCAGATCGCCGCCGCATCGACTACGAGCCGCGCGTCTGGTACAACCCGGAGCTCGAATCCACCCAGTTCCTCGTGCCCGGCCTGATCGGCTTCATCCTGATGCTCACCGCCGTGCTCTCCACCGCCCTCTCCGTGGTGCGCGAGAAGGAGCGCGGCACCATGGAGCAGCTCCGGGTGACGTCGCTCAAGCCCGGCGAGCTGATCCTGGGCAAGACCCTGCCCTACCTGGGCATCTCGCTCGTCGCCACGGTCCTGATCCTGGCTGGCGGCGCGGTTCCTCTTCGGCGTCGAGGTGCGCGGGCCCCTACCTCGACCTCTTCGCTGGCCACCCTCGTCTACCTGATCGGCGCCCTGGGCTTCGGCCTGCTCGTCTCGACCGTCGCCGACACCCAGGCCATGGCCTTCCAGGTCGGGGCGCTGGTCTCCATGCTGCCGGCGATCTTCCTCTCGGGCTTCATCTTCCCCATCCGCTCCATGCCGCCGGTCCTGCAGGTCGATCACCTACGCGGTGCCGGCCCGCTACTTCAATGTGGTCCTGCGCGGGGTGATCCTGAAGGGCGCCGGCCTCGAGTCCTATCCGCGGGACATGGCCTTCCTCGTCGCTCTACGCCGTGGTCGTCCTGGGCCTCGCCTACGCTCCGCCTCGACGCGCAAGGAGATCTGACGTGCACGCCCTCCTCGCGGTGATCGTCAAGGAGTTCCTGCAGCTCCGGCAGGACAAGAAGATGATTCCGGCCATGATCGTCGGGCCCGATCGTCCAGCTCCTGGCCCTGGGCTACGCGGCCAACCTGGACGTGACCAGCATCCCGCTGGTGCTGGTGGACCAGGACCGCACCCGAGCGAGCCGCGCCCTGGTCGAGCGCTTCACCGGCTCCGGCTATCTTCGACCTCGTGGGCGCCGAGGACACGGTCGGACGACGATCGATCCCTGGCTGGTCGACAGGCCGGGCGCAGATCGCCCTGGTGATCGCCGCCGGGTTACGGCGAAGACGTGGCGGCCGGCCGCGCGCCCCGCGTGCAGGTCGATCGCCGACGGCACGGACGCCAACTCCGCGGTCCTCGGCCTGGGCTACGCCTCGCGCATCGTGGCCCAGGCCGGAGCGGAGCATGATGGCCGCGCGGGCGTCTGCGGCGGCTGCGAGTCCCAGATCTGCGCCCTCCGCCGGCGCGCTTCGAGCTGGTGCCGCGGGTCTGGTACAACCCGGACCTCAAGAGCCGCTGGTTCTACGTCCCCGCCGTGCTCGCCATGGTGCTGATGCTGGTGACCATGATCCTGCCCTCCATGGCGGTGGTGCGCGAGAAGGAGATCGGCACCCTGGAGCAGCTCAGCGTCACCCCGCTGCGGCCCTGGCAGCTCATCCTGGGCAAGCTGACGCCCTTCGTGGTCATCGGGATGCTGGACATGCTGCTCATCACGGCCCTGGTGACGGCTCCTCTTCGGCGTCCCTCTGCGCGGCTCTCTCCTCCTCCTCGCCGGCCTCACCTTCCTCTTCCTGCTGACCACGCTGGGGCTGGGCCTCCTGGTCTCGACCCTGGTGCGCACCCAGCAGCAGGCCATGAGGTTCTGCGTCTTCGTCCTGATGGTCCCGATGATCTACCTCTCGGGCCTGATCTTCCCCATCGAGAACATGCCCCGGGGCTTCCAGATCGCGAGCTACGCCATCCCTGTCCGCTACTACGCGAACGTCCTGCGGGGCATCTTCCTCAAGGGCTCGGGGATCGGGGTGCTCTGGCCCGAGGCGCTGGCGCTGCTGGGGATCGGGGTGACGGTTTTGACGATGGCTTCGCTGCGGTTCCGGAAGAGCCTGGAGTGAGATTTCCCCTCTTGAGCCCGTAGGGCGGGGAGACTCGTAGCCCAGGGCGTGAGCCCTGGGGAGGGGGACGGGCATCGCCGCATTCCCAGGGTTCACACCCTGGGCTACGAGTCTCCCCGCCCTACGGGCTCAAGAGGGAAGTCAGCAGTCTTCGGTGGGAAGGTTGCACCCCCACGTGATGTCGCAGTAGGTGTTGCAACTCGGGATCAGCGTCTTCGTCCCCGCGTCGCGCCCCACGGCGTGGCTCAGGGCAGGGGTCTCCAGGGTCCGCAAGGTTTCACGAGAGAGATTCAGCTTACGAAGAGTTTTCTTCATGGGTGTTGTCCTTTCTCGCTGGACATATCTGGCTCCGCTCCAGGGAGCGCTTCGTCTTCATGAGCAATAAGGCTGCCATTTGTGGAGAGCGCCTGGTAGGCAACGCCTATAATCCCGCCGTGCCCTTCGTCTACATCCTCCGTTGCGGCGACGGCTCGCTCTACACGGGGATCACGACAGACCTCCCGCGCCGGCTCGATCAGCACCGGGCCGGGCGCGCCTCGCGGTACACTCGCGCCCGCCTGCCGGTCGAGCTGGTCTGGTCCGGCGAGGTGGGGTCGTGGAGCGCGGCCCTGCGCGAGGAGCGCCGCATCAAGGCGATGCGGAAGGCGGAGAAAGAAGAGTTTCTGCTGGAAGTCCCGGATTCATGCCCCCAACCCTCCTCCTGAGCGTCGATGCCGTCGGCAAGGGCTTCGGCGCCCGGCCCCTGTTCGAGAACCTCTCTTTCGGCATCTTCGAGGGGGACCGGGCCGGGCTCATCGGCCCCAACGGGTCTGGCAAGTCGACCCTGCTCAAGATCCTCGCCGGCCTCGAAGAGCCGGACAGCGGCATCCGCTCCCTGCGCCGGGGCGTGCGGGTGGGCTACGTGCCGCAGGACCCCGAGTTCCCCCGGGACGCCACGGCCGAGGAGGTTCTGACGCTGGCCCTGGCCGACGATCCCGCCGAGGAGTTCGAGAAGGCCACCCGCGTGGCCGTCTCCTTGGGAAAAGCCGGGTTCGACGATCCGGCCAGCCCCGTGGCCATTCTCTCCGGCGGCTGGCGCAAGCGCCTGGCCATCGCCCGCGAGCTGGTCAGGGAGCCCGACGTCCTGCTCATGGACGAGCCCACGAACCACCTCGATGTGGAGGGTATCCTCTGGCTCGAAGACCTCCTCCAGAGCGAGCCCCTGGCCTACCTCGTAGTGAGCCATGACCGCTGGTTCCTGGAGAACGTGGCCGGCCGCATGCTGGAGCTCGACCAGCGCTATCCCGAAGGCCTCCTCCAGGGCGAGGGGACCTACACGGACTTCCTGGAGAAGCGTGACGAGATCCTCCGGAACCAGGCCGAGTACCAGGCTTCCCTGGCCAACAAGGTCCGGCGCGAGGTGGAGTGGCTGCGCCGGGGCGCCAAGGCCAGGACCACCAAGGCCAAGGGCAGGATCCAGGAGGCCAACCGCCTGATCGCCGAGCTGACCGAGCTGCGCGAGAAGACCGGCGCCGCCGCCAACGCCCGCGCCGGCATCGACTTCAACGCCTCGGACCGCAAGACCAAGAAGCTCCTGGTGGCCGAGGGGCTCACCAAGTCCTTCGGTGACCGCAGGATCGTCAAGGGGCTGGACCTGAAGCTCACTCCGGGTGCGCGCCTGGGCCTCATCGGCCCCAACGGCAGCGGCAAGACCACCCTCCTCTCGCTCCTCGACGGCACCCTGGAGCCCGACAATGACAGCGGGGCGATCCAGCGGGCGGACTGGCTGAAGACCGTCCGCTTCGAGCAGAACCGGGACACGCTGGACCGTTCCGTCTCCCTGCGCCGCGCCCTGGCTCCCGAGGGGGATACGGTGCTCTACCAGGATCGCCCGGTTCACGTGGCCTCCTGGGCGAAGCGGTTCCTGTTCCGCTCCGAGCAGCTCGACACCCCTGTCTCCCGCCTCTCGGGAGGCGAGCAGGCCCGCATCCTGATCGCCCGCCTGATGCTCCAGCCCGCGGACCTCCTGATCCTGGATGAGCCCACGAACGACCTCGACATCCCCACGCTGGAGGTGCTGGAGGAGAGCCTCATGGAGTTCCCCGGCGCCCTGGTGCTGGTGACCCACGACCGCTTCCTCCTGGAGAGCGTCTCCACGATGGTGCTGGCCCTGGACGGCAAGGGAGGCGCTACCTACTTCGCCGACTACACCCAGTGGGAAGCCGCCCGCACCGCCCCAGCGGCGCCCGCGAAATCCGCCCCGCCCAAGCCCGCCGCAACGACAGCGGGAGCGGGAGCGGGCTCGAAGCCGGCCGCCAAGGATTCCAAGCGCCTCACCTACAAGGAGAAGCAGGAGTGGGAGCGCATGGAGGAGGCCATCCTGGAAGCCGAAGACCGCCTCGCCACAGCCCAGCAGGGGGTGGAGGACCCGGCCGTGGCGAGCGATTCCAAAGCCCTCCAGGAGCGCTGCGAGACTCTGGAGACCGCCCGGCAGGAGGTGGAGAGGTTGTACGCGCGGTGGGCGGAGCTGGAGGAGAAGCAGAAGTAATCTACGCCTCGGCCCTCGCAATCCGCCGGATCTGGACACCCGTACTCGCCCGCATACCTCGCCGGGCTGGCACGCTCCACCGCTCGCCGGGGAAGGGGGATGGATGCCGGCGGACCGGGCAAGCGGTACGGGGCGTGCGGCAACGGCGGGGGCGACCGCAGTAAGAGAGGGGAGTGACGGACGAAGCTTCGTGCGTCATTCCCCTCTCTTATTTGCGGCTCCCCTCTCTTGGGCGGGTTCTCCCCTGTCTTGGGGGGCTCCTGCCCTCTCTTGGGCGGTCACTCCCCTCTCTTAGCTCGGTTCTCCCCTGTCCTATCTGGGAACCCCCCTGTCTTCCTCCGGTTCCGCCCAAGAGAGGGGAGAACCCGCCCAAGAGAGGGCACGAGCCCCCCAAGGCAGGGGAAGGACGCACGAAGAGAGGGGAATCGCCGCCCAAGAGAGGGAGGAGAGCGGGGGAGCGATGAAAGTGACCGAGGGAGAACTTCTCTGGTGCCGCTGGCGGCATTTTCTTCCGTCTACCAAAGTCTTGGCGCTGGAGGTATACTGCAAATATGAAAGCTACCACTTTAGAGGCCGCGTTGGCTTTTGAGGTTCACAAGAGGCGGCGGGAGGCTTGGCTGAAGGAGAACCGCGAGGCGATCGAGGCCTACAACGAGTTCGTCGCGCAGCAGGGCGTGTTCGGCACGGAAGTTGAGAATATCAGCGGCTTGGTTCCCTCTGATGTCGACGTGGAGGCCCTTTACCACAAGCACATGATGAGCAAACACCGGTGAGGCTCGTGCTCGATCTGAACGTCTTGGTCCGCCCCGAAGGGGCATAGGCATAAAGCCTGGCGCTTCAGCGCCAGGAAAGCGGTATCCCCTAGTCTTCGGAAGCCCCGGAGGGGCGCGGGCAGGCAGCATCGGAGATCGCAAACTGCCTGCGCCCCTCCGGGGCTTGTGGGGGGAGGGAGGCGTCATAACCTGGCGCTGAAGCGCCAGGCTTTATGCCCATGCCCCTCCGGGGCAGATCAAGATGTGTGGAGGTAGGTACTAATGCCCGGGCGGGTCGCTTGCCGTTCCGAAAGAGGCCCTCAGAAAGTTTGACAGATGTCGGAAACCCTCCCTTCGAACCAAATTTTGATGTCGCGGATGTCTTCCCGGTCCGGGAAGAGCTGGCAGAGGATTCGCAAATAGAGAGACGGGTTTTCTAGCTCATCCAGCCTGGAAGTTGCCAGCAAATCCTCGAACTGTCGGCGCGCCTCCTCGGGTTCCTTTCTGAGGAGCCGCAGGAGAGCGAAAGTTCTTGTGCGCTTCACCGCGGGATCGATCTTGGCAGCGAGGCGATCAGCCTCCTCCAGCTTTGTGCTGGCTTCCTGGTCTCGACCCTGGGCTTGCAGGATGACAGCATGCCAAATATTGTGGTATGTGGCTTCATCTTGATAGAACTCGTGGTCAGCGTTAAGGTCTGCCAAAGCGGCTTCGAAATTCCGTTCACCCAGGTAAACCAGAGCGCGCCAATAGTAATAATGGTACATACTACTCTTATCTTCGTACAGCTCTATCGATCGGTTGATGTCGTGCAATGCTTCCTTGTTTCGCCCCCAATCTAAGTACGCCATTGCGCGAACCGATAAGAACTCTTCATTCTCCGGTTCAAGGTGATGGGCTATTGACAAATCGGCTAGTGCTGACCCATGATCACGCATAGACGCGTAAACGCGGGCTCGATTACCACGATAAGTGGCGACCCTCGGCTGCAGCTCGATTGCGCGCGTGTAATAGGAAATCGCTTCGCGACAGCGTCCTGATTGCCAGCACAGCCATCCACAGGGGCCAAAATAGGCTGCGTTCTCGGGCGCAAGCTCAAGGGCTTTCTTGTAATCCTGCAATGCGCCTGCAATATCTCCAAGAGCGTAGCTGACGCTAGCACGCAACGAATAGAATCTCGCTTCTTCCGGATTCAACTCGATACCCCGCGAATAGTCCCTCACCGCGTCGAGGTCTTGTTTTTGTGCATGCCGCAACCGCCCACGGCTTTCGTAATACTCATCAAGCTCACATAGATCGATCGCGCGATCGAGATCTGTTAGAGAATCTTCGAGGCGTCCTAACGCATGGTAGGAGACCCCCCTCCCCCAATAAGAATCTGCAAGAATTTGGCTGTGAGCTTGCGATGGGTCACCAAGCTCAATCGCGCGGGTAAAATCGGCTATGGCCCCCGCATATTGGCAGGCAAGTCGTTGGATATGGCCGCGCCAACGAAAATAAACCTCTTGGCTAGAGTCCATTTCTATAGCGCAATCCATGTCTTTCCTCGCGGCGTCTCGTTTTCCCAGGTTGAAGTACGCGCGGCTCCGCAGCCAATAGGTGCCAGCATCAGGTAGTAGAGCAAGGGCTTGGGTAAAAGCCTCGATTTCACCCTCAATGTCGTTCAGCTCGTATCGAGTACGCGCAAGCCAATGAAGAGCGAGTGCTTGCAGCTGAGTGTCGAGGACCTCGGAAGCCGTCTTAGCTACGGCTTCGACCAAAGGTACTGTATCCGCCATTTGCTTGAGAGTGCCAGCCAGGATTCCTTGCTTGATAAGCTTGCCCCAGTGGATAATGCTCTCATTATCAAGCGCCAAGCCTGCCTGCTCTACAACTTCGCCAAGATAAGAGTTCTCTTCGAAGTCATACAGAGCATATGGCTCATAGCCTTCAAGAAGACTTTCGAGCCAGAGCGCTGTAGCTCCTGTCGCGTGGACGCAGATAGAATGGTAGAGCCATTCTACGTAAAGTTGCTCCCATAATGGATCGCTGGATCCAGGTGGAAGGGAAAGTTGAAGACGATTGCCCTCCGCTGCGTAGAAGTCGGCTAGTTTGGAGTGCTCTTCTTGCCAGCGCCTCCAACTCTCTTTGCGCCGATAGCGCAACATCTGCTCGCGCACCGTGGCATGATAAACCCATTTACCGTTACCAGCGCGACTGATAAAATCCATGCTGGTGACGAAGCGGAAGGCCTCCTCGGCGCGGTCGGCTCCCACAAGCGCGCTCACGACGTCGAGATCGAGATAACGAGGGAGAGCGAGGTCCAGGAGTGCCTGCCGTTGAGCCGGATTCTCAATCCACTTCAAAAATCTCTGCACAGCTTCATCGCTTAGGTCCTCCAGGTCTTCGACAGTATTAGGAGCCTTACTCGCAAGCATAACCAACAGGATGGGCAGACGCCCGCTCAGGCGAAGAATGTAATCCACGGTTCGCGGGTCAGCAACCCCGAACTGGGAGAGGAGTTGGCGGGCCTCCTCCTCGGAAAGAGGCTCCAGCGATATCATCTGGAGGAAGGGTTCGATCTCTTCGTGAAACCACCCTTGGCCGAGCTGCATACCGGCCAGCCATGACGACGAGAATGTCAAGGGGAAAATCTCCGTAAGTGCCTCCGAAGATCTTGAGCAGCCATCCGTCCAAATAGCCGGATAATTGTTCATAAGTGTCGAAGAATAGCCCGATGGCACGAGCTTCACTCAGACAGGAAATCTCTTCAATAAACAGTGGAGTGAGCGTCCGTATTGGATCGAGCACTAACGAGGCTTCATTTTGCTTGTCCTTTCCCAACTTGCGCGTGACGAAGCTGGCAAACTGGTCACTATATTCCTGGATCCTTTCCTCGCCGACCAAGGCTACCGCGACCCCGCCGAATGGAGCCTCATTGGCCAAGGCTGAACCCACGCGGCTGATGACCCGTCCAAATTGAGGTGTAGCACTAGGGCGTTCCGGGTCTGCATCTATCAAATGGCGAAGTTTCTGATACGTCGCATAGCGTTGTTCGAACTCCGGCAGCGAGTGTCCTTGCTTTGCGAGCTGGTCGGCGATGGCAGACATGACTTCCAACACACTGGTGCGAGTGAACTCGTCCACCACGGTTGTAAGGTAGCCTTTTTTCGTACAAAGGGCGCGGAATCTCCGGAGCAGGGTACTTTTACCGATGCCGCCTTGCCCATGCACCATCCAGATCTGCTTGTACACTGCATCGAGCCGGTCAAAATTTTCGCTAAAATCGACAAGCTGACTTCCCCGGCCGACAAAATGCGTCTTCTTATGGATCACATCACGCCGTGAGCCTCTCCTCTTGGGCATAGCTTCAAAGTCTCCTGTCGTAAGGCGCAGCCGCAAAGAACAGCGAACACGAGAGTGTGGGCGATGGTTTATTGTAGCATCTTCGCCTGCGCCCCTACCGGGGCTTATGGGGTAGGGGAGGGCGTCCCAACCTGGCGCTGAAGCGCCAGGCTTTACGCCTATGCCCCTCCGGGGCGCAAACAAGGCCCGGACGATGCAGCCTAGCCGCTCTACGGGGTTCGGACCTGACGGAACGATGTCAACTCAATCCCCTTCCCCCGCAGCGTCTCCCGTACCCCCGCGTCGCACAGCGCCGCCGTCTCCCGTTCCCAGCCGTAGCCCCAGTCGTAGGCCGCTGCGAGGGCCTCACCGTCCAAGCCGGGGTGGCAGACGAGCTCGGCGAGGCCTTCGACGTCTCCCAGGACCTGGAGGAGCTTCATGGAGCTGAGGTTTCCCGCGTCCAGGACGCCGACCGTCCGGTCCGTCGTGCGGAGGGCGCCGCCGTCATCCTCCAGGAGCCGGCGGGCGGTCTTGCCGATGCCGTTCAGGATGCCGATCTGGAGGGCCCGCGGCGAGGGGCGGCGGACGGCGGGCTCGTTGGGGATGCGGACCCAGGGGATGCGGTGCTCCTCCGCGATCCCCAGGACGATCTCGAAAATCTTGGGCAGCACGTGCAGGTGCTGGTGGCTGTTGATGTGGACGAGGGGTAGGCCCGTCGCGGCCAGCCGCTCGACCTGCCGCCTCAGCTCGGCCTCGATCTCCCCAGGTGCGATGCCCGCGAGGAGGTAGCGCCGCGTGAACATGCGGTGATTGGGGAGGAGGGCGCCTTTGCCGTCCGTCAGCGTCTTCACCCGGTCCGGCGGGGAAAGGGGGCGCTCGCCCACGAGGGTCAGGTGGACCCCCACGTCCAACCCCGGGCGGTCTTTGAGAAGGTCGACCGCCTCCTCGAAGGCGCGGCCGTTGGGCGACACGGAGACGGCGGTGACGATCCCCTCGTCGTGGGCCTTCAGAGCTCCGGCGGTCATGCCGGAGTGGAGGCCGACGTCGTCGGCGGTGACGATGAGGGATCTCAACGGACCGGAGCCTCGGCGGGCTCGGAGACGGTCTCCTGACGGTCCTTCCGCCCCTTTCGCTGTGGCCGTCTCATCTCGGGGTAGAGCGTCACGAGCTCCCGGAAGATCTTCAGGATCACCGAGGGAGAGGAGAGTGTCGAGCGCCCGCGGGTGCGGGGGAAGTAGTCCAGGCCGAGCTGCTGGATCACGAATCCCAGGTTCTTCGCCTTGACGATCAGCTCGGCGTCGATCAGCGAGCCCTCGGACTTGAGCTCGATGGCTTCCAGCACCTCGCGCCGCATGAGCTTGAAGGAGAAGTTGATGTCCCGGTGCGGCCAGCCGAAGAGGACGCCGATCAGGGAGTTGTAAAGGTACGAGTAGACCGTCCGCCGGAAGCCTTCGGTGGTGCGGTCCAGCCGGTAGCCGGCGATCAGGTCCGCCCGCGTCACCCGCAGGGCCTGGATGGCTCTGCCGATCACCTCCGGGTCGAAGGGGAGGTCCGCGTCCATGTAGACCACGAGGTCCTTGCGCGCGGCGGCATAGCCTGTCTTGAGCGTGGCCCCCAGCTTGCGGTTCACGGGATGGTGGAGCAGCCGGATGCGCGGGTCGGCCGCGGCGAGGCGCTCCACGATCTCGGGGCAGCGGTCCGTCGAGGCATCGTTCACGACCACGATCTCCCAGTCCTGGGCACAACGCTCCAGGGCCGCGGCGGCGCAGCCGATGGCGTGCTCGATGTTCTCCTCTTCGTTGAACATCGGGATCACGAGCGAGACGGAAGGCTGTTCTTGCATGATGAAACCGCTTCAGCTTAGCGGGGGATGCGCTCCAGGGCAAGAAGCTGGACGGCCAGCCGGCGCCCGTCGGGAGCTTCGAAGGACCGGGCGGAGCGGAAGACGACCTCCGCGGGTTGGTCCCCTGGTGGGGAGGACGGCAGCGGCACCTCGACGGTCTTCCTGCCTCCCCGGGGGATC
This sequence comes from uncultured Acidobacteriota bacterium, assembly GCA_963832495.1. Lineage (GTDB taxonomy): Bacteria > Acidobacteriota > Thermoanaerobaculia > Multivoradales > UBA5704 > DATARR01. The sequence goes on from CAWHUF010000013.1 coordinate 124,266, forward strand.
TCCACGGCGGCGGCCGGCGCGCCGTTGACGGATACGGTCACGGTGTTCGAAGGCAGGGCGGCGGCGGGATCGAGGCCCAGCGTCACGGCCATGGCCCGGGAGCCCTTGGGGAAGAGGAGGAGAGCCGCGTCGGCGTCCAGCCACCGCCACTTCGCCTCCCGGTCGCTGGGCTCCCAGCCGTGGATGCCGCGGAGGGATTGGAAGCGCCAGCCCGGCGGGATGGGGCTCAGCGAGACCACCCGGTAGTGGTTGCGGGTGAGCCGGCGGTAGGCGTCGCTGTCCGGCCAGCGGAAGGTCACGGCCCCCGGCCAGGCGCTCTCGCCCTCGGCCAGGAGGTAGAGGGGGACCCAGGGACGCCGGGCGGCGCGGCTCAGCCCCTCCCCGACCGGGGCGAGGTCGCGGTCCGCCAGCAGGTACGAGGCCTGGGCCTCCATCTCGTGGGAGACCAGGATCGTGGCCGTGCGCGGCAGGTTGCGCCGCACCCATTCCACGGCCTGGAAGGGCGGCGAGTCCGCCGTGGAGCGGACGCGAAGCACCGGCCAGGCGCAGGCGGCCGAGGCGACCAGGACCGCCGAGGCCAGCGCCCAGGCAGGCGCCGTCCGCCGGGGCAGCCCCTCGGCCGTCAGGAACGCCACGCCGAGCACGGCCGGCAGGGCGTAGCGCACGCCGTCCGCCGGGTCCATCACCAGCAGGCAGACCAGGAGCTGCGTCCCGGCGAGCGCGGCGAGAGGCAGAACCGGCCGGACGTTCCGGCGCAGGCGCACGGCCCCGGCCAGGGCGAGGAGGAGCACCGGCCCCGCCAGCCACTTGGGTCCCCAGGGGTGGGCGATGAAGACCGCCGCGATGTGGAAGATCTCGCGCCCTCCCCGCGACGTCGTGGCGTCGTGCTCCGCCACGTAGGAGGCCTGCCGGAGCTGGTAGTCCACGAATCCGCGAAACCCCTCCGTCTCGACCACCAGGGGGATGAACCAGGCGAGCGAGACGAGGGTGAAGGCCCCCAGCACCTCCCCACGCCGCCGCCAGCCCGGCGCCTGCCACAGGGCCACGGCCAGCATGGGGACCACGCACAGGGCGAGCTGCGGCCGGCATCCGATGGCCGCCGAGGCGCAGGCTCCGAGGGCGAGGGCCGGGACCATCCCGCCCCCTCGGGAGAGGACCGCGCCCGCCCAGAGCGCGAGGGCGATGAACATGAGGGCCGGAGGGTCCGACATGGGAAGAATCCCCTGGACCAGCATCACGGGCGAGAGATGGAAGAAAAGCGCTCCGAGAACCGCCGCCCGCTCGCTGTCCGGGCCGGGCGGGCTCCCGCCGATCCGCCGGAACGCCGCCACCAGAGCCGCGTACCCCACGAGGGACGAGACGAAGGCCAGGGCCACGAGGCTGGTGAAGGGATCGCGGAAGACCAGGTTGAACAGCTTGCCGAGCCCCGCCAGGAGCGGGTAACCCGGAGGATGCGGCCGGTGGATCAGGGGCTCGAACTCCACGATGGAGCGCGCGAACAGGGCCTCGTCGAGCTCCCAGAGGCTCTCCGGCAGCGTCAGGGCCCGCGCCACCGCCACCAGGACGAACCCCGCCAGGGCGGTGATGGAGATCCGCCGGGCGGTTGACACCGTCAAGGCCGGAGGATATGCAGTCGGCGTGTCTTCCATGAGCTACTTCCAAGCCCTGTCCCTGGTGCGGCGCACCTGGAGCGCCGCGCCCGCCGCGACCCGTTTCCATGTGCTCGGACGTTTCCTGACGTGCCCGTTCCTGCGGGTGCTGGACCATCTCCCTTCACAGGCTCGGGTTCTGGATATCGGGGCAGGGCATGGAATCTTCGCACATCTCGCCCTGGAGTCGGGAGCCCGGAGCGTGGTGGCCGTGGAGCCGGACCGGCGGAAGATCTTCCTCTCCTGTCCCCAGTCTGGGCCCCGGCCCGGCCTCTTCGTGGTGGGTGGCTATGACGCCGCGGTGTCTGCGAACGGCGCCTTCGACGCCATCACCCTGTTCGATGTCCTCTACCGGTTCCCTGTGGGGGAGTGGGACGGGTTCTTCCGCTCCGTGCGAGCGCGGCTGGCTCCGGGCGGCGTCTTCCTGATCAAGGAGCTCGATCCCGAGAACCGGCTCAAGCAATTCTGGAACCGCGCCCAGGAGCGGATTTCCGACCGCATCGGCCTGACCCTGGGCGAGGCCTTCAGCTACGAGACGCGGGATCAGATCCGCGCCCGCCTCCTCCGCGCCGGCTTCGATGGGTTCGAGGCGGTGGAGATCGGGGCGGGGTACCCCCACGCGCATATCCTCTACAAGGCTACGTTTTCCGCTTCCTGATCCACTCCTCGATCAGCGACCGCGCGATCGAGAACTGCGACGGCAGCCCGGGCAGGCTGTCCAACGTGAACCAGCGGGCGTCCTCGATCTCCCCTTCCTGGGGCGTGATCTCGCCGGATTCGTAATCCGCCACGAAGCCGATCATCAGGGAGTGGGGGAAGGGCCAGGGTTGGCTGGCGAAGTAGCGGAGGTTGGTGACGGTCACCCCGACCTCCTCCTTGATCTCGCGCAGGATGGTGTCTTCCAGCGATTCGCCCGGCTCCACGAACCCCGCGAGGGTGCTGTAGACGCCCGGGGCGAAGTGGGGCGAGCGGGCGAGCAGGATCTCGTCCCCCCGCTCCACGCGCACGATCACGGCCGGGGCGATGCGCGGGAAGTGCTGGAGGCCGCAGACGGTGCAGGTGCGCGACAGCTCCGCGCTCCGCCGCTCCGTGGGCGATCCGCACCGGCCGCAGAAGCGGTGGTTGCGGTCCCATTCCACGATCTGCACGGCCCGGCCGGCGAGGGTCCAGACGTTCTCGGGGAGCCGTGCCCAGAGCTTGCGGAGGCCATGGAAGGCCATGCCCGGGGGCGGCTCCACCTCCGGCGCCAGGGCGGTGGCGAAGAAGGAGACGCCGTCCAGCGAGCCGATCTCGTGCGTCTCCTGCGTCTCCCGGGTGACGAGCCCGAGCCCCGCCCACTCGTCCGCAAGGGGTACCCGCGCCCGGTCCTCCTCTTCGAAGACCAGGAGCTCGCCGGCCCGGAAGGCGAACCAGACGCCGCTCACGGTCTGGGCAGAGGGATGATGTCCTGGCAGATCACCAGGTACTCCGCGAACACCTGGTTGAACAGGGCGCCCGGCCGTCTCTGGCGGAGGTGGGAGACCGTCGTCTCCCCCTCCATGCCGAGGTAGCGCAGGATCAGCCCCGCCACCAGCGCCGAGCGGTTGAACCCCATGCCGCAGTGGGACAGGACCCGGTGGCCGCTCTGCACCAGGTGGGCGCCGAGGCGCGCCACGCCGTGGAGCTTGGCGAGGTCGGGAAGGTCCTCGTCGTAGATGGGGTAGTAGATGTACAGGACGTGGTTGTGGATCGTGGGGATGCCGTGGTCGATCTCCCCTTCAAGGTCGATCACCACGGTGATGCCGTGCTCGTCCAGGTACTTCCAGTCCTCGATCTTGGGGGAGAGGAAGAGGCAACCGGCATCGTCCAGACAGATGATGTTCATAACCACCCGCTTTCAGAGTCGCCAGTACTCGAACGTACGCTCCTTCGGGTTCCAGTATATATGAAAGGCATCGCACTCGCCGTCGTGGAGGTTGATCCCCTGGCCCTTCCTGGGGTGCTCGGGTTTCGGGCCTTCGTTCTCTTCGAGCGGCTCCAGGGTGATCTTCGCCTTTTTCGAACAGAGGGCGTCTTCTTCGCCATCCCAGGGGAAGTCCAGGGTCCAGGCCTGGCTGTCTGCCTCTCCCGCGGCCCCTCCCGCGGTTAGCGGGCCTCGGACGATGCCCACCACGAAACGGTCGCCCCGGATGCCGGCGAGGGCGTAGTCCGGGGTGCCGTCGAGGTCGAGGTCGCCCTGGAGCAGGCTTCTGGCGTCCCACTGGGTGGCGGGCTCCTTGCGCTTCAGCACGTCGAGGGCGGTGCGGGGGCTCGCTCCCGTGCGCGGCTCGGGCTCCCGGCCCGCGCAGGCGGCCAGGAGAGCGAGGGCCAAGAGGAGGGCGGGGGGAGCGAGGTTTCTCACCGGGGGATCATACACGGACGGGTATGGACGGACAGGACGGGCACGGACGGGTGAAGAACAGGGATTACCTTGGCTCGGCCACGTCCTTTTTGCGCAGGTGCTGGTCGATCATCACGGCGGCGATGTTGCCCGTTCCCATGGCCACGGCGACCTGCTGGGTCATGGGGCGCAGGTCTCCCGCGAGCCACACTCCGGGCACGTTGGTGTCGCCGCGCTGGGACTTGGGCTGGGCGTGGTAGCCCGTGGGGGCGATCTCCACTCCGAGCTGGATGGCGAGGTCGGTCCTCCCCCGGGCGGGGCTGGAGACGAAGAAGGCCTCGGCTTCCACCACGGATCCGTCCTGGAGCTCCAGGGCCTGGAGCAGGCGCTTGCCGCCGATCAGACGCTTGATCTCCCCTTTGAGGACAGGGATGCCACGGTCTGCGAGCCGCTTCGCCCAGTGCTCCGCGAGCTCCCGGCCGCCGGTGAGCAGCACTCGCAGCTTCTCGGTGTAGCGGGAGAGGCCCACGGCCATGGAGGCGGCCCAGTCCGCCGGTCCGGTGCCGATCACGACCGTGTCCTTGCCGAACAGCTCCGGCCCCTCGCAGTCCGAGCAGTAGAAGAGGTTGCCCTTGCCCGCGTAGCCGAAGCAGGGGGTGAAGTCGCCGTCCACGATGGGGTGGTAGCGGGCCACGCCGGTCGCGAGGAGCAGGGTGCGCCCCCGCCACTGCTCGCCCTGGCTGCCGGTGAGCAGGAAGCCCTCCTCTTGGCCCTCGGCCCGGACCACGTTGCCGTGCTGGATCTCGGCGCCCATGGCCTGGGCCTGGGCCTTGAGCCGCTTCTGGATCTCCACGCCGGTCGCTTCGGGCATGCCGGGCACGTTCCACAGCTTCTCCAGGGTGAAGAAGAGGGGGCCGGAGACGCGGTCGATCACCAGCACCTTGCGCTGGTGCCAGGCGAGGTGGAGGGCGGCCGTGAGCCCGGCCGGGCCGCCGCCGACGATCAGCGTGTCGTAGAGGTCCATGGCGGGAGGAAACGCTATCACGCCCCTACGGGCGGTGGTCTCCGGGAGGGGGAGGCCACCCGGTGGCATTCCCGGGCGGCCTGGTCCGGAAGGTCTAGAACGTCCAGAGGATGCCGGCGTTGACTGCGAAACCGTCGAGGTCGATGGCAACTTCCTCGTCCAGGTCTACGTCGTCACGGTCCCTGCGCACGGTGGCCTCGGTGCTCCGGTAGAGCGCCTCGGCGAAGAAGTTGGCGCCGCCTGGGCTGCCGAAGCGGGAGCCGAGGGAGGCATGCCAGCCCGTCTCGTCATCCACGTCAAGGCCCGAGCGGGTGGTGTCGATGAAGAAGTAGGAGACTCCTCCCTCGATCCACAGGTTGACGGGGCCGCTGGGCTGGAAGTTGAACTGGAGTCCGGCGTCAATGGGCAGTACTTCTAGGCCTTCCTCCTGGAAGACGCCTTCGTCGTCGTCGAAGAGGGCGGAAGCGGGCTCGTCGCTCAGCTCCTGGTAATAGGTAGCTCCCACGCTGAAGGACAGCGGGCTGGAGCCGAAGGGAAAGCTGAATCCGAGGCCGCCGCCGAACGTGTCGTCCACGTCCGTGGTGTTCCAGTAGGAACCATACAGTTTGAAATCTGTCGCTCCGGCCAGCGAAGCCCAGAGACACAGAACCAGCGTTATCCCAAGTGCCTTTTTCATGGTTGTACTCCTTTGGTGCTGCAGGCAGGCCACCCCACCCGTGTTTCATGCAGGCTTCCCCGGCAGGACCCTCCCACCGAAGCCCAGCATCCCTGCTGCAAGAAGGGTGCCCTGCTTAAGGAGTCGAGAAAGTAAGGGGGCTATAGCGGGTCTGAAGCGAGTGGATTGACGGTGCGGACTCCAGGAAAGCGGGAGAAGTCCCCATCCCTGGTCAGGAGAGTGGCCTTGTGCTCGATGGCGAGGGCGGCAAGGTGGGCGTCCGTCACCAGCGGCCCCTTGGTGCCAGTCTTCAGGAGGAGATCGCTGAGGTACGACCAGTGCTCCTCTCCGGTATGGATGAAAGTCGCCGCTGGGCGCGAAAACCAAAAATTTACCGCCTCAACCGCCCTTTCGGTGGAGAACGGAATCTGAAAAATTCTTGGACTGGTGGAGATACGAATGAAGGCCAAGACTGCAGTCCAAGAGAACCCCACAGGCTCTGGTCCGTCCAACACCTCCAGCAACCAACGATGAGCAGCCTCGTAAACAGGACTGGAGCGATCGTGGGCATAGAGGAGAAGATTGGCGTCGACGAGGATCACCGATGGGCAGGGCCTTCTGCTTGTTCCAGCAATTCCCCAAGGCTGCCGAATTTGATGCCAGGACGTACGTGCATAGCCTGTGTGGGTAGCTCCAAGGGGGGGGCAGGCTTGCTGATGGGGGGTGGAGGCATCGAGGTCCGAACAGAGCTTTTCACAGCCGCTTCTGTGACCTCTTCCAGAGAGCGCCCTAGCTGGTCGGCCAGCCTCTGAAGCTCAGCAACCACATCGTCATCGAGCTGAAGCGTGACTCGTGTAGCCATGTAAAGATAGTAGGACTGGAGAGCCAAGGTGTCAAGGATGGCCGGTGCGTTTCCGTTTTGCGTAATTCCGGACCGTCTCCCCTCCACCCTCATCCAAGCGGCAGCCGGGTGTGGTTCCTGCGTAGGGATTACTTCCGGGACCAGAAGTCCTTGCCGAAGCGGTCCGCCAGCATCTTGCCTGCTCCTTCGCGGCGGATCCATTGCTTGACCCACCAGTCCGGGTCGTAGGCTTCGTCGATGTCGGGGATGGGCTGGCCGAAGCCGGGGAGGTCGTTGAACAGCCCTTCTTCGATGGCTTCACGGATGCGGTTTTCCGCCACGAGCTCGACGGCCCGGCGGGACATGCGGTTGCTGCTCATGGCGGAAATTATGCCAGAGCGTCCGCCAGTGCCGTGGCGTTCTTGATGCAGTCCGGCACGGAGACGCCGCCCAGGAAATTGCCGCCGAGATGCAGGCCGGGCAGGGCCTGCTCGATCTCCTTCGCCCGCTCGACGAAGCGGCCGTGGCCTACTTCGTACTGAGGGATGGCCCGTGGCCAGCGGCGGATGAGCTGGAAGGCGGGCTCGCCCTCGAGGTCCAGAGGACCGCGCAACTCGGAGAGGAGGGTGGAGGCGAGACGCTCGTCGTCCCAGCCCACGATCTCGGGATTGGTGCGGCCGCCGGCGAAGGCGGCGAGAGCCACGTGCCCGGCGGGTGCCCGGCCGGGGAAGATCTCGGAGGGGAAGAGGCAGCCGAGGACGTTCACGCCCTCCTTGCGCGGCGCCAGGAAGCCGAAGCCCTCCAGGGGATGGCCCACGGCCTCGCGCCGGAAGCCCAGGGAGAGGATGGCCACCGCGGCGTAGGGGATCTCGGCGAAGAGCCGGCTCGCCCCGGAGGTGGCCTCTTCGAGCAGGCGGGCGGCGACGTCGGCCGGCACGGCGAGCACCACCCGGGCGGCCTCCACCGGTCCCGTGGAGGTCTCGACGCGGAAGCCCCCTTCGGCCCGGACCACCTTGTGGCAGAGGACGCCGATGCGGACGTCTCCGATCTCGCGGGCGAGCTTCCTGGGTAGTTCTTCCAAGCCCTCGCGAAAGGAGATCATGGCGCCGCCGGGGGCCGGTCCCTTGCGCCGGGCGAAGGCGCCGCGGATCAGGCTGCCATGCTCCACTTCGAGACCATGGATCCTGGGCACGGCCCAGCGCACGGAGAGCCGTTCGGGATCGCCCGCGTAAACGCCGGAGACGAATGGGCCCACGGCGTAGTCGAGAAAGGCCTGCCCCAGCCGGCGGC
>CAWHUF010000014.1:0-408568 GCA_963832495.1 uncultured Acidobacteriota bacterium
AGGCCGCCGTCCGGACCAGATTGAAGCCGCCGATGCCCACGTGCTTCGGGCTCTTCGGGTCCTTGACTTTCCAGGGCTTCACGAGAGAGCGAAGAACGGGGAGAAGACGCCGATGAACATCTCGAACAGCAGGCCCCGCGGCTCGATTCGGGCGAAGCCGTCAGGTGGTCGAGCCCGCCGGAGGCCATCGAGGCCCGGCCCGCCGAGGGTCGAAGGGTCCATGACCGCGTCGGCGTCCGTGAAGAGGAGGTATTCGCCCGTGGCCTTCTCCGCGCCGAGCCAGAGGGCATGGTTCTTCCCCAGCCAGCCCGGAGGCAGATCGCGGATGTGGACGATCCGCAGCCGGGGGTCCGTCGCCGCCATCCGGTCCAGGAACTCGCCCGTCCGATCCGTCGAGCGGTCGTCGACCACGTCGATCTCCAGGTTTTCGTAATCGAGCGCCAGCACGGACCGCAGGGCCTCCTCGACATTCCGCTCCTCGTTGCGGGCCGGGATGATGATCGACACGCGGGGTAGGGGACCCGTGAAAGGCGGCACGTCCCGCAGCCGCCGGATCGACCGGCTACCGCGCCAGATCTCGATTGCGGTCGCGACGTGGAGAAGGAGGGTCGCGAGGGCGAGGTAGAGGAGGAGGGAGGTCAATGGGGCAGTCCGGCCGGATAGGTCGCTTCGAGCCGGGTCAACAGGTCCGGCCGCCAACCCAGGGTCCCCAGAACGTCCTGAGCGAGGAAGTCCCACGGGACCACCCGGTCTCCGGAAGGAAGCTCGACGAAGGGGGACTCGGCTCCGGAATGAGCGATCAGCGTCGGGGGACGGCGGTAGAGGGGATCGATGCTGAGTCCGGAGGTTTGGAATTCCCCGATGAGACCCGCTTCGGCCACCCTTTCAAGATCAGCTTCCTCCAGATAGCCCGTCAGATCCCGAGAGGTCAAGAAACCACGTTCGGAGACGAGCCAGGCGGCGGTGTCGAGCGTCCAGACCGCCCGCCGCGCAGAGCCAAGCGGATGGCTTCCTCATTCTGAAGGAGAGGGGCCATGGGGTCTTGCCACGGAGCAGGAAGAGGTGAGGGATGATCGACAGGTCGCGCCGGAAACGGGAATGGCTCCGGCCCAGAGGCTGCGCTGGCGGTAGGCTTCAAATCGCGCTGATGGCACCGCCACCGCTCGGCAGTCGTCAGGGGAGCCCGGCTCATTTCCCCTCCTTCCGGGGAACCATTAGATCCTCCAGGATCGTGAGTCCACGCTGAATGGCGCGGGTCATTTCCATGTATCCGCTCGATTGGGCGTCGGCGAGCATCGCGTCCCCTGAGATTGCCAGATAAGCAGCTTGGGCATCCGCCAGTGCGTCCTCGATCCGGTCCGGCTCGAAGAGTGACAGCAGACGATGGCAGCTCCTCCCGGAAGGCTTCGTCCGCCCCGTTCTCCTCGATCAGAAGCAGAGCCTGCAGTTTGTCCTTGCTCCCCTTTTCCAAACGGATCGTCAGTAGCTTGACGGCCGTAAGTGCAGCTGGCGAGAGAGCTACGCCCCGGGTCGGCAGCTCGATCGTCGAGCCTGGAGCCGAGAGAACTTTGCTCAGGTCGCCATAGACCATGATCGGCAGGGTCTCGCCGCCACCGATCCGATCCACGGTATCTCGTTGAGAAAAGCCAACCAGGTCGAGGGAAAGTCCGTCTTTTCCAGGAAAGTGCAGGTCCCGGGCTGGTGCTCGAAGCCAAGCTTCACCATTTCATCCAGGAGATAACGCTCCTGCTCTGCCACCCAGTCCGCATCGATTAGAACGTCAACATCCTCGGTCAAGGCCGGAATCGTCTCGCTGACTCCATAGAGTCCAGACGAGCCGGCCAGGATGAGGCGCTCTCCAAGGGGGCTGGAGCGCACCCGGCCCAGGAGATCGAGAACCTCGGGGCGTTCGGGGTGGCTCACGAAGAGGATGGTATGCGGTGTCCTCCCGACCCAACGCGCGCTGCCTACCGCCACCGGAAGATCTTCAGCGCCACCCCGAAGCTCACCAATCCCCAGCCGGCCAGGATGGCGAGCTGCAGGGCGACGCCGGCAGGCCCTGCCCTTCGGTGATGACGCCGCGCAGGGCCTGGTTCAGCGCGGTCAGCGGCAGGGCGTTGATGAACGGCTGGACGGCGTCGGGGAAGCGCTCGGAGGAGAAGAAGACGCCGGAGAGGAGCCACATGGGGAGCATCACCAGGTTGGCCAGGCCGCTCGCCCCTTCGATCGTGCTCACCCGCGAGGCGATCAGCAGGCCGATGCCGCAGAAGGTCATGGCCCCCAGCAGGCAGGTGGCGAGGAGCAGCAGGAGCGAGCCGCGGACCGCGACGCCGAAGAGCAGCCAGCCGCCGCCGACCAGGATCGATGATCTCCGGCACCAGGAACCACAGCCGGCCGAGGATCTGGGCCAGCAGGTAGTGGCTCTTGCGCATCGGCGTCGCCACCAGGCGCTTCAGGATCTTCCGGTTGCGGGCCGTGGTCACCGAAAAGGCGAGGCTCCAGATCCCCGAGCCCATCAGGTTCATGCCCAGGAGGCCCGGGATCAGGAAGTCGATGTAGCGCGAGCCCTTCTCGGTCACTTTCTCGGCGCGCACCGGGACGGCGTCCTTGCGCCCCGCGGCCTGCTGCAGGGCATTGTCGGCTTCCAGGCGGGCGATCCGCGAGTCCGGGCCGCGTCTCGTCGAAGCGGAAGACGACCGGCGGGCCGGCTTCGACGAGCAGCGAGATCTTGCCGGTGCGCAGCGCCTCCCGGCCCTCCGCGGCCGCGTAGCGGCGGGGGAGGAGCGCGGGCGACTTGCCGAGCGCCGCGAGGGCCTGATCGGCCGCGGCCGGCCCTCGTCGCGACCACGCCGACCGGGATCTGGTCGGGACCCTTCTCGCGGAAGGCGAGACCCAGGGCGATGGCGAGCAGCACGGGGAAGGCGAAGACCCAGAAGAGCGCCTCGGGCTCGCGGATGAACTCCTTGGCGCCGGCAGAGGGTCAGCTCGAGAGAGGGGAGTAGCGCTCTGCTCGCTCATGCGGTGTCAGCCCTCGCGCAGCGCCCGGCCGGTAAGGGCCACGAAGACGTCTTCGAGCGTCGCCCGGTGGGTCGTGAGGTTGGGCGAGCCGCGCTCCCGACCGCTCGATCAGGGCCAGGAGGGGCGGCACGGTCTCGGCCAGCGAGCCGACCGGCAGCGCCCAGTTGGGACCTCGCCGGTAGGGCTCGGTGACTCCGGGCAGGGCGCGCAGGCTCGCCTCGTCGATCTCCGGCTCCGAGGCGAACTCGATGACGTTCGCCGCGTGCAGCGTGCTGATCAGCTCGGCCGGCGTGCCGAGGGCGATGACCTGGCCGCGGTCGACGATCGCGACGCGGTCGCAGAGGCGCTCGGCCTCGTCCATGTAGTGGGTGGTCAGGAGCACCGTGCCGCCGCCGGCGCGGAAGTCCATGACCTGCTGCCAGAGCTGCAGCCGGCTCTGCGGATCGAGCCCGGTGGTGGGCTCGTCGAGGAACAGGATCTCCGGATTGCCGACCAGGGCGCAGGCCACGGCCAGCCGCTGCTTCTGGCCGCCCGAGAGCTTGCCGACCCGGGCGTTGCGCTTCTCGTCGAGGGAGAGCTGGACGAGCACCTCCTCCGGGTCGCGCCCCTGCTGGTAGAACGAGCGGAAGAGGCGGACCGTCTCGCCCACGGTGAGCTTCTCGGTGAGCTGGGTCTCCTGGAGCGAGATGCCGAGCCGCTCCCGCAGGGCGTCGCCGTCGCGGTCCCACCTCGTGCCCAGGATCTCGACCTCGCCGGCGTCCGGCTCGGTCAGCCCTTCGAGGATCTCGATCGTCGTGGTCTTGCCCGCGCCGTTGGGGCCGAGCAGGCCGAAGCATTCGCCGCGGCGGACCTCCAGGTCGAGGCCGTTGACGGCCACGACGTCGGCGTAGCGCTTGACCAGCCCGCGGCAGCGGACGGCGGTGTCGGTTCTTTCGGGTGTCATGGCCTGGTACGGGAATCCTGAATACGGGGATCCTGGATGCGCCGGGGAGAGTATATCTGTCGGCGCCCCCGACAGGGGCGGCGGTCTGCCTGAATCCTCATCTCCCGGTCCGAGAATAAGTTCCACCCGATTGTAGAAGTGGCTCCGGCGACGTTGACGAATCGGAGCGGCGATTGGCGCATCTATGGATAGAGACCCCGTGCGGCAATGCCGCTGCCAGGATCGGGGCGCGCCGAGGAACCACTGGGAAAGGAGATTCATAATGTCGACTTCTCTGCTTGGAAATTGGCTGAAGTGTTTTGTGGCCGTGATCCTCTTGACGGTCGGGAACCTGGCATACGCGCAGGACGTGCAACGCCGCTCGAGGGCGGCGGAACCGGATCGCGATCGTGCACCTCGTCAGAGCGCCGTGCTCCGCAGCCTCGTGCCGGCCGAAAGCCACGGGCTCGCGTTTCCGCTTCGGACGACCGGAGGGCCGGTTTGGATCGAAGCGGAAGCTTCGCCTCGATGGCAAGGTGATCATGTCCGAACAGCGGGTTGCGAGCGGCGACGCCCGGGTGATCCACCTCTTCGCCAGCGGTGACGGACATTTCGGCGCTCTGAGGGACCAGGCGCACGCAACCCCGGCCGTGTTCAACTGCGCATCCTGCAGGGCGGGAAACCGGTCTTCGACAGCTCGCTCACGAAGTTCGACGCGCAATACGCGACGCATCGAGCGACGTCCGGGCTGGCGCCCTGGCGGGCCAAGTCGCACCACGAGGAGTGCGTCAACAACTGTGACGCTCAATATGAGCAGTGCAACTCGGGATGCTACGTCTACGCTTGTATCGAGGAGTGCCAATACTATCGCGACCAGTGCCTGACGGGGTGTCCCAACTGCAACGCCTGGGTCGAGGTGAGCAGGACCCTGATCGCACGGCGCTTCTCCGGCAGCTCGAACTACCTTGGGGCGCGGTACTGCCACTACGAAGAGTACTACCTGGTCGAAGAAGCCAATGCCGAGGGCTGCTACCCGAACCGGACCGTGTGCGACTACGACGACGACACGATTTTCTACGACTTCCCCGACGGCGGCTACCCCAGCCAGTCGCAGTGCTGCAACGAGGACCCGGGCGACGAGAACTATTGCGGGGGTGACCCAGCCCCCTGCGGCTGACCCGATTCGGCATTTGATGAAGCGGCCACCCGGCGTGGGTGGCCGTTTTGGGACACCAAACAGGAAACTAGGAGAAGCTCAACGATGTCTAAACACATTCTTGTCCGCCTCGTCCTCGGGCTCGTGGTGCTCACCACGGCTCTGACCGCCTCGCCGGCCTCGGCGCAGCTCAATATAGACCCGAACGCCTACTACGTTATTCGCAACGTGGCCGGCGGCAAAGTGCTGGATGTCAGCAACAACGGGTGCTGCAATGGGGCCTGGATCCATATCTGGACTTATGGAGGCCTGGCGAATCAGCAGTGGAGAATCATCGATGTAGGCAGCGGCTACTACAAAATCGTGGCCAGGAGCAGCGGCAGAGCGCTGGATGTCGAAAGTGCCTCCATGGTTGACAGGGCAAGGATCCATCAGTGGGAATATGAAGGCCTGGCAAATCAGCAGTGGCGTATCCTTCTGGCAGGCACCAACTACACCGACGTATATATTACCGCCAGGCACAGCGGCAAAGCGATAAGCGTCTGCGGCTGGGTATCCTCCAACGGATCAGGGGCCTGTCAGTATCCTTATGGCGGCTTCATCTATACAGATCAGCAGTGGCGGTTGGAGAAGGTCCCGTAGGCCAGGGGGTTCGGCGGCGACGGCAAGGTTTTGCATCCGGCGGCGAAGACAGAGCGCCGGGCGGTCCCTGGGGACCGCCCGGCTCGAAAGGAATGGCTTACGGGATGAAGACGACGTTGCTCGGCTGGCAGGCGCTGTCGAGCTTGATCGCGTCGTAGCCCACGCTGAACCGGCCGTCCGCGTCCTGCACCGTCGTCACCCAAGCCTGGGCGATCGCCGGGTTGGCCGCTGGGTACGTGACTCCCGAGACATTCGTGTTCAAGTTAAGATAGATCCAGCCGAACGTGGCATCCGGCGTCGGGTCCGTACCGAACACGTTGCCACCCTGCAGGCTCACACGCTGCGCCTCCAGCGGGAAGCAGGGTTGGACGGTGCCCTCGAAGGAGCACAGGTCCTGCGGATTCTCCATTTCGTCGAAGGCCACCACGTCGGCCTGGCTCAGCGGGAACCACGCCGGACGGTTGACTGTGCCGCAGGTGTACGGACCGTTGACGCCTGTCGGAATCGTCTTCGAGTCGCGCCAGACGATCAGGTCCGTGCCACCGGTGAAGACTCCGCCATTGTTGAACTCGGTCGCGAAAGTGGTCGCCAGCGGCTCGCGTTGGTCCTGCCCCGCCACGGCAGCGTAGCGGCCATAGAAGGTGTAGGAGCCCTGAGCGAACGGGCAATGGCCCCCGGCCGTGCCTACCGACGGGGTGGGGCAGGACTCGATATGCACCAACGTCTCGCCCTGTGCGAAGTTCTGGGCGTCGTTGACGTAGTAGTAGCTGCCCCAGAGGATGTTCCGGGTGTCGGCGATGCCGCCCGAGAAGTACGTGGCCGAGCTGGGGAACAGCAGGTTGCACTGCGTCACTGAGTCCACCGTGATGTAGCCACGGGCGACGTTGTCGCTGTAGGCCGCACCCAGGCAGCCGCCGTACGCCGGAGCGTTGTTGCCCGTGTGGGCCGCACGCAGGTTGGTGATCCGGAAGTTGTCGAGCACGGGGTTGGTGTAGGCCTGGACGCAGGGACCCGAAGAGCCGGGAAAGTTGATGTCCTGCGAGAGGATGCCCTTGTTGCTGATGCCGTCATTCGGGTTGGCGGTGTCGCCCGGATCGGCGCCCGCGTCCGCCGTGCGCGGCAGGTTGCCGTTGAAGATGTCGCGCACGCTGATCCTCTGCACATCGTAGCCGGTCAGGTAGACATCGAAGTCCAGGGTCGGGATCGACTGGTCCGTCCAGAGGGTGATGTGCGCGATCGCCGCCGCGGCTGCCGCGTTGTTGATGGAGAACAGCGTGTTGACTCCCGTCGTGCTGCCGAGATCCACCTCGAAATACGGCAGCAGCAAGGTCGCCGCCGGCACGTCGTCGATCGTGCAGATCCCCAAAGACGAGCTGGGAGAGGACGGAGCCGGGCATTGATCGTTTGTTTGCGAGACGCTGTACGAAGTGGGGCTCAGGCTGTCGCTCGTTACGCTCGCGTAAGCGTAGGACTCGCAGGGGGCCCCGCCGTTGCGGTTGGCGTCCGCTCTGGCAATGACGTTCGAGCCGCTCCTGGGACCGTCCGTCATGGTCACGGTCGAGGGCGCTCCATTCACTGTGGTCTTGGCGAAGGCATATGCGTAGACCTCGCCGAAGGAGTTGCAACCCGCGGAGACATTGAAATCAGCAACCGCATTCGCCCAGGTACCCTGACGATCGGTCTTGTAGGAGGCATTCGCGTTGTAGGTAAAGACAGGAGTGCAGCCGGTCTTCAAGACTGTGCTCTCTCGGCTCGCATCGGCCACCCGGGCGCGTTTGATCATTTTCAGGGTACTCGCGATCAGCTTTTGGTGGCTCGCGATGGCTCTCCTCAGCTCGGGAGTTGGGTGAGCCTGAAACTCCCTTTGAAGGACCTGGAGTTGAACCTGGAGGTCCCGCAGCTTCCAAGAGAACCCCGCCTCGCCGAACACGAACGTCTCGATCTCGTTGGTCTTCAGCTCGCGTCGAAGGACGCCGTCCTGGACGATCTTCCAGCCTTCCTTCTGCAGCTTCATAAGGGGGTCTCTTCCCAAGCCGGGGTCAGCCTGGTCCAGTCCTGAGAGAACAGTGGCGCACATGAAAAGGCAGAGCCAGAGACCCGAGAGCAATAATCGTTTCATGATGAGCTCCTTCAGCGAGTGGATAACCAAAGATGTCTGACGTAACTAGGCAGAAGTCGCCACGATACGCTAATTTTATTGAGAACTCCAGGCTAGATTCGCAGGTGCGCCTCCTCTTTATGCAGCTCCTCCCTGCCTCCGGGGGGTCGGAGGGAGGTGGGGGGAAGGAGGGAAGCGAACTACGAAACTCTTCGTTGACAAATACGAAGCTCTTCGTATAACCTCTCCTCCATGCCCGAGACCCCCCGCCCCACCGATGCCGAGCTGGCGATCCTGCGCGTGCTGTGGCGCCGCGGCGCGAGCACGGTGAAAGACGTCCACGAAGAGCTCGCGCGCCGCTTTCCGGCGGCCTACACCACGACCCTCAAACAGCTTCAGATCATGACCGACAAGGGCCTGGTCACCCGGGACGAGTCCCAGCGGGCCCACCTCTACACGGCGCGGCTGCCCGAGGAGCAGACGCAGAGCCAACTCGTGGGAGACCTGGTGGACCGCGCGTTCGAGGGCTCGGCGAGCCGGCTCGTGATGCGCGCCCTGGCCTCCCGTCCGGCGTCGGCCGAGGAACTGACGGCGATCCGCCGGCTTCTGGATCAGCTTGAAGGAGAGGAACAATGAACGGTATCGAGACGCTGTCCGCTAGCCCGGCCGTCCAGGCCACGACCCAGGCTCTGGTGCATTTCCTCTGGCAGGGAACGCTGGTGGGGATCCTGACCGGCTGGGTCCTGACCCTTCTCGAAAAGCGCAAGGCCTCGGCCCGCTACGCCGTGGGGATTGGCGCTCTCTTCCTCATGGCTGTGTTGCCGGTTTTCACTGCTCTCCGGCTCGCCGAGACCGCGGGCGATCCGGTCCTGATGGCCGTGGCCGCTCCTCGCCCGGGGGCTGAGCAGGCCGCCATCGCGGTCCCGAAGAGCCCCGGCGGGGAAGCGGCGGTGGAGGCCGCGCAGACGTTCGGCGGCTCGCTCCTCCCGTGGTTCTTCGGTTCGTGGCTCGCGGGAGTCGCCCTTCTCTCCCTCTACCACCTGGTCGGCTGGCGATGGGCGCGGCGCCTGTCGCGCAACGGCGAGCCGGTGGGGGAGGCCATGGCAGCCCTGGCGCGGGATCTCTGCCGGAAATTGAGGATCGGCCGCGCCGTGGCCCTCCTCGAATCCTCCGCCGTCTCCGTGCCCACGGTCGTGGGATGGCTCCGGCCCGTGGTCCTCGTTCCGGCGAGCACGCTGACCGGTCTTTCTCCCCGGCAGCTCGAAGCCATCCTGGCCCATGAGCTCGCCCATATCCGGCGGCACGATTACCTGATCAATCTTTTTCAGACGGCGATCGAGACGCTCCTCTTCTATCACCCGGCGGTCTGGTGGATCTCGGCCCAGGTGCGCCGCGAACGGGAGAACTGCTGCGACGACCTGGCCGTGGCCGTCTGCGGCGACCGGCTGGGCTACGCCCGGGCCCTGGTGGATCTTGAAGGTCTGCGTTCAGCGCCCCATCTCGCTCTGGCGGCTTCCGGCGGCTCCCTGACCGACCGCGTCCGGCGCCTGGTGGGGGCTCCGGGCCAGCGCTCCCGCCGCCCCTGGGCCGCCGGCCTCCTGGCCCTGGCGCTCCTGCCGGCCGCCGCCGCCGTTCAGCTCGCCTGCTCCGGAAAGACCGCGGCCGACGAGGTCCGCCCGAGCCCTGAAACCGGCCGGCCGGGCACCTGGAAGGCCGAGATCCAGGGCGACAAGCTCCGCTTGGAGATGACCTACCGCCAGGTCGGCTGGGGCCGGTGGACTTCCGTGGACGAATATCCGATCAGCCAATTGATCGGTTTTTCACCGGGTCGCAACACCAGCTTCGAGCTGCGCCGCGGTGCCGGAACCTTCCGCTTCCATGGGAGCTTCGAGGGCAAGCGCGGACGCGGCACGTGCGGCTTTAAGCCGGATCCGGAATTCGAGAAGGTTCTGGGCCAACACCTCTCGACCGATCGCGCGATGGAGCTCGCGGTGTATGACATCTCCACGGCCTACGTCGTCGAGATGCGGGAACTGGGTGTCGGCTTCTCCGCGGCGCGCCCTGCCAAATCCGACTTTTTCGGGAAGGTCCATCAGCTCACCCGCGACGTGCTACATCCGGACCGTAACGACCCGCTCCGCCGGCTCATGGACCTCAAGGTCCACGACATCACGCCCGAGTACGTGCGAGGCCTGAAGAATGCCGGCTATCCGAACCTCCAGACCTGGCAACTGGTGGAGCTGAAGGTTCACGGCATCGAGCCCGATTACGTCCAGGGTCTCCACGACTCCGGCTACCGGCACCTGCCCCCCTATCAGATCACCCAGTTCAGCGTCCACGGCATTACCCCCGAGTGGTTGCGCGGGATCGTCGAGGCCGGTGCCGCGGACTTCACGCCAGACCAGCTCATCTCAATACATATCCATGGCATCGACGGCGACTTCGTCCGCAAGGCCCGCGACAAGGGCCACGCGGATCTATCCGCGGAAGGGTTGGTGTCCCTGAGCGTGCGGGGGATTTAAAGAACCCACGGCGACCCAGCTCCCTCCGCTGTCGATGGTCTTGAAAACCCCTCCATAGGTGCCGGCATAGACCCTGGCGGGGTTCGTGGAATCGATCACAATGGCGTTGACGAAGGAGGCGGCGATGCCGGCCTTGAGAGCCCTCCAACTCGCGCCGCCGTCCGTGCTCCTGAAGACGATCCCGTCACCGCCGGCATAGAGCGTAGAGGGATTCGTGGGATCGATCGCCAGTACGTTGACGTTGGACTGGATCGATCCGGGAGCTCGCGGCGGTCCAGCGCCTGCCTCCGTCGGCGGTCTTGAAAACTCCGTTGGATGTACCAGCGTAAAGCGTGGTGGGATTCGCGGGATCAATCGCCAGCGAGTGGATGCTGGATTCGGTGAGCCCTGTATTGAGCCCCATATTGACGGCGGTCCAGCGCGCGCCGCCACTGGTCGTCTTGAAAACCCCTTGATAGGTGCCGGCGTAGAGCGTGGCAGGGCTTGCAGGATCGATCACCAGGCTGTAGATGTAGTCGGCGGGCAGGCCGGAGTCGATGGCGTTCCAGGTCGCTCCGGAATCCGTGCTCTTGAAGACGCTGCCGTAGCTGGTGCCCGCGTAGAGCGTGGCGGAATCCGTGGGATCGAGGATCAGCGAGACCGTAGAGTTGCAGCTCCGTGAGGCCGGAATCGATGCTGGTCCAGCTCCTGGCGCTGTCGACGCTCTTGAAGACGCCGTTGCCGCCCGCATAGAGCGTGGCGGGATTCGTGGGATCGATCACCAGGGAGAAGACGCTGGTATGGGAGAGGCCGGCATTGATCCAACTCGTGCCGCCGTCCGTGGTCTTGAAGATACCGTCCCACAGAGTGCCTACGTAGAGCGTGTCGACGTCCAAGGGATCGATCGCCACGGCCAGGGCGATGCTGCTTTCAGGTCCGGGAACGGCCGACTGGTGAAGAGACAAGCTCAGGTCCGGGGGCGGGATCATGATCTTCACCGCTCCCATCACGCTCAAGGTCAAGGCGAGGAGCGCCTGCGCGATCCAGATCGCCCCCAGGCTCCCTCGGCCTGGTCTCGTTGCAACGGCTGCGAATTGAGTGCTCATCGGATCCTCCTGCGTCTACTGCTTCTCACGTCGTGTGCCAGCGCGGCGGTGCTGGGGGGACTGGGGAGCAAGATCTTGGAGGCGTTGGAGTTACACGTCCGGGTCCGGGCTGTGCTGACAAGATTTCGGCTGCTTGAAACCAGACAGTTGTATGAAAACGAGCGGCAGCCAGCGGCACACTTCAAGCCAGGGCAGCCGGCTTGTGGTAGTCTTGCTGCCATGAAGAATGCCATTCAGATCACCATTGACTCCGCCGGCCGTCTGGTCCTGCCCAAAGCGGTTCGAGACAAGGTGGGTATCCTTCCTGGGATGACCCTGCAAATTACGGTTGAGGAAGGGAAAATTGGGATTGAGCCGGTACCGCGTGAAGTCCGAATCGTATCGAGAGGACCTCTCCGAGTTGCAGTGCCCGTCGAGGAGGGGCCTCCCCTCACCGACGCCACCGTAGAACAGGTTCGCCGGGAGATCCGCCAGCGTGGAGAATGACAGGCTCCTGCCCGCCGTTGCCCTGGACACCAGCGTCATCGTTTCGGGCTTGCTCTCCTGGCACGAGCACTATGAGACGGCCGCTGCCGCGCTCGTCATGCTATTGGAGGGGCGGGACCGGGTCATTCTTCCCTTGCACAGTCTGGTGGAAGCCTACGCCGTCATGACGAGGCTCCCTCCTCCCCATCGGCTGAGCTCCAAGCGGGCTCTCGCGATGTTGGAAGGGTCGTTCCGAAACCGCTTGACTCTCGTCGGCCTCGATGGCGAGGAGGGATGGGGTCTGATCAGGGATCTCGATCAACAATCCATCGCTGGAGGAGCCAGCTACGACGCCCTGATCGTCGCCTGTGCCCGCAAGGGGGGCGCGCAGCGAATCCTCACCTTCAACCGCAAGCATTTCGAACGGCTGGAGAGTGAGGATATTGAGATCGTGATCCCCGGCTCAACCTGAAGCCCCTCTCCTTCAGGAGAGGGGTTGGGGTGTGGTCGCTACGGCAACGCGGCCACCTTTCCCTCAAACTCCTCCCCGGACAGCCGCCAGCCGCCGCCCAGCGCCTTGTAGAGCTGGACGAGGCTTGCCAATCGATCGAAGCGGGTCTGGGCCAGTGAATTCTCGGCGTCGAGCTGCTGCTGTTGGGCCTGAAGGACTTCCAGATAATCTGACAGGCCGGAGATGTAGCGTTGATTCGAGAGCCGCACCGCATCCCGGTAGGAGGCCGCGGCCCGCGCCTGCTCCTGCTCGATTTCCGCGAGCTTCTGGTAGGCCACGAGAGCCGTAGAGACCTCGGCGAAAGCGTTCGTCACGCTCGCTTCGTACCGCACCTTCGCCTGCTCCCACCGGGCCAGGGCCGCGCGGTGCTGGTCCTGAAGGCGCCGCCCCTGGAAGATAGGGCTCAGCAGGCCGCCGCCGATCGACCAGGTCCTGCCGTCCACGAAGAGGTCTCCGACCTCGGGCGCAAGGCCTCCGAAGGCGCCGGTCAGGCTGAGCCGGGGGAAGAAATCGGCCACTGCCACGCCGACGTCCGCGTTGGCCGCAATGAGCTGCTGCTCGGCTTCTCTTAAATCGGGCCGCCGCTGGAGGAGGTCCGAGGGAAGACCGGCTGGGATGTCCGGAGGAAGGAGCTGATCGTTCAGCGCCGCGCCGCGGGCGATGGGGCCGGGATTGCGTCCCAGGAGGAACGACAGCCGGTTTTCCTCCGCCACGATGAGCCGCTCCAGGTCCGGGATGGCGGCCGCCGTGGAGGCCAGGGTCGCTCCGGCGCTGGCGGTTTCCAGGCCCGATGCGGCGCCGGCCTTGAGGCGCCGGTTGAACAGGTCATAGGTCTCCTGGAAGGTGCCAGTCGAGCGCCGGGCGATCTCGAGCTCCAGATCCAGCTCGCGGAGCTGGAAGTAGCTCGTGGCCACCTCGGAGACGAGAGAGAGCAGAATGCCACGCCGCGCCTCCTCGGTGGCCAGGACGTCCGCCCGCGCCGCCTCGTTCAGGCGCCGGATGCGTCCGAACAGATCAATTTCCCAGGAGACGCCGAGGTTGACGTCGTAGAGGCTTTCCGTGACTCCCGCCACCTGACCGCGCGACCATCCCGCCGAGGCCTGGGCCTGGGGGAAATATTGTGAACGGTTGATACCCGCGAACGCCCGCGCCTCTTCCACGCGCCAGGCGGCGAGCCGTACGTCGTAGGCGTTGCGGAGCGCTTCGCCGATCAGGGCCTCCAGGGTGTCGTCTTCAAAGATCTCCCACCACGCCTGATCAGCGAACGAGGCCGCTTCCGCCGGGCCGGTTTGGCCTCGGACCTGCTCGGGAGCAGAGACCGGCGGCCGCTGGTATTGAGGCCCCACGGTGCACCCGGCGAGGAGCGCACCCGTGAGGAGGAGAAAAGCAAGGTTTTTTCGGTTCATGGAATCCTCTCCAGGGCCGCGGCCGGGATGAGCGGCTCGGCCTGGGGCTTGGAGCGGAAGAAGGAGGTCCGGTCGAGAACCTTTTCCTGGAACTGCTCGAGGTAGAGATAGATCACCGGCGTGATGTAGAGCGTGATGAACTGCGAGACGATCAGGCCGCCGACGATGACCAGCCCGAGCGGCCGGCGCGACGCGCCATCGGCGCCGTAGCCGAGCGCGATCGGCACCGCGCCGATCACCGCCGCGAGCGTCGTCATCAGGATCGGCCGGAAGCGGTCCATGCTCGCGTCGTGGATCGCCTGCTCGGCAGACTCGCCGGCGTCCACGCGCTGGCGCGCGAAGTCGACGATCATGATGCCGTTCTTCTTCACGATGCCCATCAGCATGAACATGCCGACGAAGGCGTAGAGCGACGCCTGCTCGCCGAACACGAAGAGCGTCAGCAGACCGCCGACCAGCGCCGTCGGCAGCGTCGAGAGCACCGTCAGCGGGTGCACGTAGCTCTCGTAGAGGATCGCGAGGATCACGTACATCACGAACACGGCCAGCAGCCATCAGGATCGTCAGGTCGCGCACCGTGTTCGCGGAACGTCAGCGCCTCGCCCTGCAGGCTCGCGCGCACGGTCGGCGGCACGACCTCCGCCGCCGCCTTGTTGATGAAGTCCGTGGCGTCGCCGAGGGCCACGCCCGGCTTCAGGTTGAAGAAGAGCGTCACGCTGGTGAACTGGTTGATGTGGTTCACCGCCTGCGGCCCGAGCGACGGCTTCCAGGTGACCAGCTCGCTGAGCGGCACGAGGTTCTGGCCGTCGTCGGACTTGATGTAGAGCAGCGCGAGGTCTTCGGCTTGCGCGCGCGGCGTCCTCCACCTCCAGGATCACCTGGTACTGGTCCTCCGGCTTCTTGATCAGGTAGAGATAGTTCTGCGAGTACGCGTTGCGCAGCAGCGTCCAGGATGCGCGCCTCGGAGACGCCGTAGGTCTTGGCCTGGTCGCGCCGGAGGTCGATGTCGAGGTTGGGCGTGTTGTTGAAGAAGTCCGACGAGACGGTCAGGAACCCCGGGTACTCCTGCAGCTTGCCCATCAGCTTCCCGGCCGACTTCGTAGACCTGATCGGCGTTCACGCCGGAGACCGCGAAGGCGTACTGGCCCTGGTTCTGGTTGACCGCCCCGTGCTGATCTCCAGGACCGGGAACGGCCGCAGGAACGCGAACACGCCGGGGATGCTGTCGAGCTTCCCCATCAACTCGGCCGCGACCTCCTGGATGGGCTTGCGTTGGTCGGCCGGCTTCAGGAACGTGAACGTGATGCCCTGGTTCGACGGCAGGAACTGGCCGTTGCCCGTCATCGTGAAGTCCATGAGGACGTTCGGATCCTGATGCAGCGTCTCGTCCACCTGGTTCTGGATGTCGCGCATCTGCTCCGGCGACGAGCCCTCCGCGGCCGATGAACACGCCGAAGATGACGCTGCTGTCGCCCGGCGGCAGGAACGCCTTGGGAACGGCCATGAACAGCCAGACCGTGCCGGCCAGACAGACGACCCAGATCAACGCGGAGACCCAGCGGTGCCGCAGGAACCACCAGAGCGATCTGCCGTAGACGCCGAGCACGCGCTTCTCGACGCCGCCGATCACGCGCTCCATCCACGTCTGCTTGGACCCGTGGCCCCGCTCCTTGAGCAGCCGCGCGCACATCAGCGGCGTGAGCGTCAGCGACACCAGGCCCGAAGCGAGGATCGCGATGACGATCGTGACCGCGAACTCGCGGAAGATGCGGCCCACCAGCCCGGTCATGAACACCAGCGGGATGAACACCGCCGCCAGCGAGATCGTCATCGACAGGATCGTGAAGCTGATCTCCTTGGCGCTGTTGATGGCTCGCCTCGAGCGGCTGCTCGCCGCGCTCCATGCGGCGCACGGTGTTCTCCAGGAACACGATCGCGTCGTCCACCAGGAACCCGATCGCCAGCGTCAGCGCCATCAAGCGAGAGGTTGTCGAGGCTGTAGCCGAGCAGCGCGCATCGCCATGAACGTGATCAGCAGCGACAGCGGCAGCGCGACGGCCGGGATCAGCGTGTCGGTGGCCCGGCCGAGGAACACGAAGATCACGATCACCACCAGGACGAACGCGATGAGCAGCGTCACCTGCACGTCGGCCACCGAGTGAACGATGGTCTGCGAGCGGTCGTAGATCGGGGTGATGCGGATCGAGCCCGGCAGCTCCGCGCTGATCAGCGGCAGCGCCTCGCGGATGCTCTTCGCCACCTCCACGGCGTTGGCGCCGGCCTGGCGGTTGACGGCAACGACCACCGTCGCCGAGGGCACGGGATAGCCGCGCACCCAGAACCGCATGTTGATGCGCTCGTCCTGCACCGAGTCGCTTACCTCGGCGACGTCGCGCAGGTACACCGGCGCGCCGTCCTTGGTGCGCGACGATCAGGTTGCTGTACTCCTCGGCGGTTTCGAGCTGGCCCTGCGGGCGCAGCAGCGCCGTGCCCGCCGTGCCGTCGAACTGGCCCGCGCCCGTGTAGCTGGTGCCGTTGCTTGATCGCGGCGGCCAGGTCGTCGATCGAGATGCCGCGCGCCCACATCGCTGACGGGTCGGCCTTGATGCGGATGGCCGACTTGGTGCCGAAGACGTTCACCCGCGACACGCCCGGCAGGATGCTGATGCGCTGGCCCACCTGCGTGCTGGCGTAGTCGTAGAGCTGGCCCGGCGTCACCGAGTCGCTGGTCAGCGCGATGTACATGATCGGCTGATCGTTCGGGTTGGTCTTCGAGAACGTCGGCGGCGACGGCAGGTCGGCGGGCAGGCTGCCGGTGGCCTGCGAGATCGCCGTCTGCACGTCCGTCGCGGCGGCGTCGATGCTCTTGTCGAGGGCGAACTGGAGCGTCATGCTCGTGATGCCCCTGGGTGCTCTTGGACGTCACCACCTCCAGGCCGTTGATCTGCATGAACTGCCGCTCGAGCGGCGTGGCGATGTTGTTCGCCATCGTCTCCGGGCTCGCGCCGGGATAGCTCGCCTGCACCTGGATGACCGGATAGTCCACCGCCGGCAGATCGTTCACCGGCAGCTGCAGATAGCTCAGCACGCCGAACAGGATCACCGAGACGCGTCAGCACCGCCGTCATGACGGGCCGGCGGATGAATGGTTCAGAAAGATTCACGACTTGCCCTCCGTTTTCTTGATCGGTGCGGAAGCGGCGGCGTCGCCACCGTCCACGCGCACCTTGCCGCCGGGCGTCACCCCGAGCTGGCCATTGATCACCACGCGTTCGCCGGGCTGGAGCCCCTGGCTGATCACCACCAGATCTCCTTGCCGCTGCCCCGGCGTCACCGTCCGCTGCTCGGCCGTCGAGTCCACCTTCACCACGTAGACGAATGGACCCTGGGCGGAGGTCTGCGGCGCGGCGGCCGGCACCAGCACGGCCCTTTTTAGCGTGTCCAGAACGAGGCGGATCTTCACGAACCGGCCCGGCCAGAAACGGTGATCGTTATTGGGAATCGTGGCGCGCAGCTTTACCGTGCCCGTGCCGTCCTGCACGGCGTTGTCCACGAACGTGAGCGTGCCCGTTCTCTCCTCCCCGGGCTCGCCGGGCTCGTCGGGAAGGCGTACCTCGACTTTCAGATTCCCGCCCGCGAGGTTCCGCTGCACCGCCGTGAGGTCGTGCTCGGTGACCGTGAAATCCGCATAGACCGGGTCCAGGCGCTGGATCACCAGCAGAGATCCCGTATTCGGGGCCACCACGTTGCCGCGGTCCACGAGCCGCTCTCCGGCCCGGCCGTCGATGGGCGAGCGGATGAAGCAATACTCGAGATTGAGCCGGGCCGCCTGCACCGCCGCCTCGTTCTGCTCGACCCGGGCGGCGAACACGGCAACGGCGTTCTTGCGCGTGTCGTACTCCTGCTGCGAGATGGCCGTGGTTTCGATCAGCGTCGCAGCGCGGTCGAATTGGATCCTGGCGAGGTCCAGAGCGGCTTTCGCCTCCGCGAGGTTGGCCTGGGCCACCGCGAGCTGGGCCCGGTACGGCCGCGGATCGATGGTGAACAGGGGAGCGCCCTTCCTGAGATGGGTGCCATCGGTAAAGTGGATCTCCGTGATGCTCCCGGACACCTGGGGCTGAACGGAAACCACCTCGCGAGCCGCGACCTTGCCCACCTCGTCGAGATAGACCGGCACGTCCCGCGACACTGCCTCGATGACGGAGACCGGTGCCGGCGGGCGTTCGAACGAAGGCGGAGCCTCCTGCCGGCAGCCGGAGAAGACCGTAAGGCCTACGAGGCCAATGGCGAACAGACTGATTTTGATCAGTTTCACGATACTTTCCTCCGCAGATTGATCTTTTGAATGCGCGGATCGAGACACCCGGCGAACCGCTCACACGCGGTGACGTCGAGATCGAGGATCGCGCGCTGCTCGACAGGCGTGAGCTGGACTCCGTTGGCGATCGCCTCCACGAGAGCTGCCTCGCGGTCCGTCTGGAATCGCTGGCGAAACCCTTCATCGGTTGCCAGCCTGCCGATCACCTGCTCTACGCTACGCTGTGACATCGTCCTCTCCTCCGCGATCCCCTATCTCATGGCGCGTGCCAGGGCGGTGGGGGAGGCCGGTACCGTGCGGCAAGGCACTGAAAAAGCGTGGGTTGCGGCCAAGCAGCCGCGGAGCGGGGCAGTCAACGGAGGTGTCTGAAAACAGACAGGTGTGGGATAGCGGTCAGCGGCGAAAAGGACCTCAAGGACACCAGGGACCTCAAGGACATCGGGAGCTCCGTGGTCCCCTTCTTGGGTCCTTGACGTCCTTGGTGTCCTTGAGGTCCTTTCAGCGCCGTCTGTTAGACTAGGAGCCGTTGAAGGAGGTACCCATGTTGAAGCTGATCCGTGGCAGAACCATCTGATAGATCGACCGGAATGAATTCCATGACCTCATCGCTCCCTACCGGCGAGGGGGTGATCCTCGACATCGGGACCGGAGACGGTCTCTTTGTGTACCAGTCTGCTCGCCGGAACCCGAGGAAGCTCTACATCGGAGTGGACGCCAATCCTCGCCCGCTGGAGAAGGTCTCGGAGAAGATCCACAGGAAGCCGGCGAAGGGCGGCCTGCCGAACGCCCTGTTCGTCCAGGCGGCGGTCGAAGACCTCCCGTCTGAGCTGGACGGCGTTGCTGACGAGGTGCACGTCCACTTCCCCTGGGGCAGCCTCCTGCGCGCCATGGCCTCAGGGGATCAGGCGGTGCTGCGGAATCTGCGCCGGACCTGTTCGCCCGGGGCTCTTCTGGAAGTGGTGATCGGCATCGATCCGGACCAGGACCGTGGCGAGTTGGAGCGTCTGGAGCTGGAATCCATGTCTCTCGAGTCCATGGATTCCGCCCTGGTCCCCAGATACCGAGATGCAGGTTTCGGGGTGATCGATAGAGGTCTGCTGTCTCCTTCGGACTGGGCCAGGCTTCAGACCTCATAAACAAAGCGTCTGCGAGGGGGCAGCAATCGATCGGTGTTTTATATCGTCGCGCGGGCCGTCTGAGCCAAGCGGGTCCGCGCCGGAGAAAACTATGTGGAAAGCAGCCAGAACGCTCCTCATCCTCACTCTGCTGGTGTCCTCCTCGGCTTTCGGGCAACAACAGGAGACACCGCCCGCCGAGCCGTCCGTGACCCTGCCTCCCGAGCTGGCGAGGGTGCTGACGGACTACGAGGCGGCGTGGTCGAAGAAGGACCCCGCGGCGCTGGCCGCGCTGTTCGCCGAAGACGGCTTCGTCCTGCCGAACGGGAGTCCTCCGGTGCGCGGCCGGGTGGCGATCCAGAAGTTCTACACCGGCCATGGCGGGCCGCTGTCGCTGCGCGCCATCGCCTACGCGACGGAGGGCGCGGTGGGCTACATCCTCGGCGGGTATACCGACACGGTGGGGAAGCCGGACATCGGGAAGTTCACGCTGACCCTGAAGAAGGGGGCGGATGGGCGATGGCTCATCCTGTCGGACATGGACAACGGGAACCGGCGGCGGGAATGAGTCAAAACGCCGCGCTATCCATCTCCCCCGCGGCGCGACCTTCCCTGGCCAGCCGGATCAGCTCTTCGACCTCGGCGATCAGTGCCCGGCGGCGGCGCACCTCTTCGGTATGAGCCTCGGCGGCTTTCGCCAGGTCGGCGCCACAGTGAGGACAGTCCTGCTCTCCGGGCCAGACGAAGCGATGGCAGGCGTGGCAGATGTCGAGGCTCGGCGGTACGCGCCCTTCGTCGCAGCTCCTCTTCCCTCCAATCCTCACTAGAGTCTCCGGCCCGAATGACGGAGCGGTTTCCGCGAGTTGGACGGGCTCAGCCTCCCGGCCGGGAATCGCTTCCAGGATCAGCTCGAACTCGCCGGTAGCGAACGACTTCTGAGGTGCTTCCCGCCGTTTGACCACTCTCTCGCGCAACCCCCTTTTTTCGAGCTCGAGAGTGCGGTGGTGGCAATAGGGATTGTTACCTGGGCGGCCGAACAGCGAATCGGCCGTCCAGGTGCAGCCGCCGCGGCAGACCTCGGCGTAATAGCAGGTGCGGCAGAATCCCCAGAGATCCTCCACCGAGCGGAGACGTCCGAAGTGGAGGGCCTCGCTGGTGTTCCAGATGTCCTCCAGCGACAGATCACGGATGTTGCCTCCGGCGTAGCCCACGGTGGCCAGGGATGGACAGCCTTTCACCGTTCCATCGGACTCCAGCCCGATCACCGTCTGGCCGGCGCTGCAGCCGGTCCAGTGCGAATAGTCCTGCGACAGGCTGCGCCAGAGGTGCTCGTACGGACCGAAGTAGCCGATGTTGTTGCCCACCACCATCAACAGACCACGGCGGCCTCCCTCATGGTGGAGCCTCGCCAGGAGCGGCATGAGGTCGAGGATCTGGTACGGTTGGAGCAGGAGCGCGTCGTTGTCGACCGCGTTCCCCATGGCCACCGTGAGCTGGAGCTGCCAGTGGGTCGCGCCGGCCTCGATGATGCGGTCCATGATCGCCGGCAATTGCTCCATGGAGCGGGCACCGATCTGGGTGTTGACGCTGATCTTCAAGCCCGCCGCCTTGGCCAGCGCGAGGGCCTGGATCGCCATTTCATAGGAGCCGGGGACTCCGCGCAGCTCGTCGTGCAACTCGGGAAGGCCATCGATGGACACGCCGATTCCCTGCAAACCGGCTTCGGCCGCCTCCTGGATGCGTTCCGCCGTGAGATTGCGGGCTCCCGTCTGCATCGCGCAGTACATGCCGTGGCTGCGGATGGCGCGGACGATTTCCGTCCAGTCTCGCCGCAGGTAAGCCTCGCCGCCGATCAGACTGATCTCCCGGGTGCCGAGGCGGGCGAGCTGCCGGACG
The DNA here is from genome assembly GCA_963832495.1 of uncultured Acidobacteriota bacterium. Classification (GTDB taxonomy): domain Bacteria; phylum Acidobacteriota; class Thermoanaerobaculia; order Multivoradales; family UBA5704; genus DATARR01. The sequence goes on from CAWHUF010000014.1 coordinate 21,155, forward strand.
ACTTCGATGCATTCCTCAGTGCTCAGCTCGTTGGGACGCGGCCGGCCCGCGCGGGACCCGCAGTGCTGGCACTTGAGATTGCAGGCCAGAGTGATCTCCCAGACGACGTGGACGGGGACGTGTCTCCGGAAGTCGTCTTCGGAGCGGAAACGTGCGGGACGGACGGGCTCTGCCATCTCAGCCATAAAAGTTCCCTGGAACCGCTGGAGACGCGGCTCTCCACGATCCAGACATGAAGACCAGCCGATTCCAGATCAGCCGCCGGACGCCCTCTCCGCCCTGGCGATCTCCACCTTGAGCGCCTCCAACGCCGCGGACACGTTGCCGGCCTGCTTCAGATGCTCCTCGGCCTGCCGTGCGACCTCTCTCATCTTCGCGAGGTCGCCCGAGCATACCGCCTGGTGGATTGTGACTCCGTAAAGGGGAATGATGACCGGACCACCATCCTGCGCCATGTTCTCTCCTTCTCATGGATTGGGCCAATGCGGCATCGCGTGGCCCGGATCAAGCGCGGCTGTACGGCTTCTTCTCCAGCTTGGAGATCTCGAGCTTGAGAACCTCCAGGGCCGAGGAGACGTCGCCCCACTCCCTCACGTACTGCTCCGCCTGCTGAGCGGCTTCCTTCATCTTGGCAAGGTCGCCGGATGCCACCGCCTCCTGAATCGCAACGCCGTAAGGTGGAATCGCCACCGCGTACCTCCTTTCCTGGTTAGAGCTCGATCCTACGACTGCTTAAGCGTCAGCGCAACAGTGATATAGCTATGCTGGAATCGTGGTATTAGACTCCTCAGTACCTACGAGATCGGAGCCATCCATGGAATCAGACGTGCGAAGGACAGGCTGGGTACTTTGTGCATCGGCGGTGATGCTTCTCTTCGGTGGCTGTTCGACGACGGCACCGAAGCCGGCAACACCAGAGATCGTCCGCCTGGACGGCACGACCATCGATCCCGCCACGCTGACCGCGCAGATCGAGGAGCTCACCAAGGCGGCCAACGTGCAGGGATTGACCGTCGCCGTCTTCAACGACGCCAGGGTGGTCTACTTGCGGGCATTCGGGTCCGCCAACCTCCCCGCGGGCCAGCCGCTGCGGACGGATACCGAAATCTACGGGGCCTCGCTCAGCAAGGCGGTCTTCGGCGTGCTGGTGATGAGGCTCGTGGAGCAGGGCGTCATCGATCTGGACAAGCCGCTTCAGGACTATGTGAAGGAGCCCCTCTGGGCGAACCAGGGCAAGTCATGGCACGAGAACCTCAGCGATCTGCGCGACGAGCCCCGGTACCGGAAGATCACGGCCCGCATGAGCCTCGCCCATACCACGGGCATGCCCAATTGGCGGTGGTTCGAGCCGGATCAGAAGCTGCGCATCAAATTCGAGCCGGGGGAGCGCTTCAGCTACTCGGGCGAGGGGATGACCTTTCTACAGATCGTCTTGGAGAAGCTCACTGGCAAGCCGCTCGAGCAACTGATGCGCGAGAACATCTTCGAGCCGTACGGCATGGAGATGTCGAGCTACACCTGGCAGGAGCGCTTCGAGAGGGATTATGCCGTTGGCCACAAAGCGGACGGGACCGTCTATCCCAAGGACAAGGACAACGCCGCCCGGGCGCCGAGCACCCTGGAGACGACGACCGAGGACTACGCGCGGTTCATGGCGGCGGTCCTGCGCGGCGACGGGCTCAGCCCGGCGTCCTGGAAGGAGATCTTCAAGCCGCAGGTGCGCATCCGTTCCAAAGCTCAGTTCGGTCCGGGGGCCTCTCAGGAAACGGCCGCAAACGATCCGATCGAGCTGAGCTATGGCCTGGGCTGGGGCCTCCTGCGCACCCCGTTCGGCTGGGGAGCGTTCAAGGAGGGGCACGGCGACGGTTTTCAGCACTACTCGATCGTGTTCCCCGAGAAGCGCATGGGCATGCTCCTGATGAGCAACAGCGACAACGCCGAGAGCATCTTCGGCCATCTCCTCACCGTCGCCCTGGCCGACACGTATACGCCCTTGGAATGGGAAGGATACGTGCCGTACAGTGCTAATTAGTTACGCGTGTGTCCGTCGCGATCCAGTTGACTTCCCAGGCCGCGGACGTTGGAGAAATTGCATCAGGCTCGCCGGCTTTTTTTGAGGTCAATTCTTCGAGGTCACCGCCTGGAACATCGGCTCGTAGCGGGCCGCCTGCCGTCGCCAGTCCCAGGACTCGACGGCGGTTGCGCGCGCAGCCCGGCCGAGGCGGTCTCTAAGCTCGGGATCGTCGCGCAGCAGTGCCAGCTTTTCGGCGATGCCGGCGGCGTCCCGTTCGACAAAGAAACCATTTTTCCCATCGCGGATCAGCTCGGGCATGTTGCCGACGCGCGTGGTGACCACGGGCAGGCCGCAGGCGGCCGCTTCGAGGCAGGGGTTGGGCGTCCCTTCGGTGCGGCTGGCGCAGACGTAGACGTCGAGCGAGTGGTAGAAGTCGAGCATCTCGTCACGGCCGCGCCACTTCTCCTCGCGCAGGGCCAGGTGCAGCTCCGCGCCTTCCACGGCCGCGACGGCGGGGGCGATGAATTCGTGCACTCCCCGGTGCTCCGGCCCCTGATTCTTCAGGCTCCCTGCCCAGCCGACCCGCAAGGAACGCGGAGGCCCCGGCGGCCTTCTCTCCACGGGCGGCCGGAAAAATTCGGTGTCCACCCCGTTGGGCGTGTAGTAGACCGGCTGTTGGAACCGCGGACCCAGCTCTTCGAACAGGAGCCGGTTGTTCATGAACACGGCGCTCGCCAACTCGTCCAAGGTGGCGAGCCCCGGTTCCCGCCACTCGCCATCGAGCTCGAAGTGGCTGCAGATGCCGATGACCAGACGGCCGCGGAGGCTCCGTAGCGTCTCGTGCAGGTGGCTCAGCCGCTTGACCTGGAGCCAGTAATAGAGGAGCACGCAGTCGGCGCTCTCGAGATCCTCGGCGGTGACCTCGGCCGAGTAGCGTTTCACGATCTCGTAGGAGCCGCCGAGGGCCTTCGCGAGCGCGTCGGTCTTGCGGTCGTGCGCCCAGTGCGGGCGGTCGACGATACAGAGGACGACCGGCCGGCGATGGGACTCAGCCGGGTTCAGAAACCGGGCTCCTGAAAAGACGGATGAGGCCAGAATCCGCATTGTCTGTAGCATAATCTAGCCCGTCCATGCACAAGCGAATCAAGGATCGGGAGAGGGCTGAATGAGCCCGCCCCGAATTCTCCTTCGTCCCATGGTCCCGGTCCGTCGGAGAGCGTGTCCAGTGGGCCGTACGGTCTGGGGGAACGGCGTCCCTCCTCGATCGCTCGGCCTTTCCGGCGCTGAGGATGGGAAAGGGGGCCCGGTGAGGTAGGCTAGGCGGAGATGAATGAGCGCGAGTGGCACATCGGTGTGGTTGGCACCTTCGACCTCGAGAACTACGGTGACCTCCTCTTTCCCCTGATCGCGGAGGCAGAGCTCGCGGAGCGGCTCGGCTCCGTCAAGCTGCATCGATTTTCCTACCATGCCAAAACTCCCCCGGAGTGGCCGTACGAGGTCACCTCCGTGGCAGACCTGGCGCGCAGGTCCGTCCCTCTCGACGGCCTGCTCGTCGGCGGTGGTTTCCTCATCCGCTTCGACAAGACGGTCGCTCCCGGATACGGACCGCCAACGTCTGCGATTCACCACCCCACCGGCTACTGGCTGACTCCGGCGTTGATGGCTTCGCAACGCGGGATTCCGGTGGTCTGGAATGCGCCCGGAATGCATTGCAACGAGGTCCCGGCCTGGGCGGAGCCGCTCCTGAAGCTGGCGCTCGATCTCAGCGGCTACGTCGCGGTGCGCGACGCGCCGTCGCAAGCGGCGCTGGCGCGCTTTACCGCCGCCGGCCGGATTGCGGTCGTCCCCGACACCGCCTTCGGTCTTCCCCGCCTGCTCGCGACAACTTCCGGCGAGCTTGCCCGCCTGCGCGATGCCGCGGGTCTGACGGGGCCCTACGTCGTGGTCCAGGCTGCGCTGGGACTGGAGGCTTTTTCACGTTTCGTCAAGAAGCACGCCGACAGGTTCCAGGGCGTGCGCTTCCTGGCCTTGCCCGTCGGCCCGGTGCTCGGCGATGATCCGGCGATTCTCGAAAAGGATCTGCCGGAGCTCGTCCGCCTTCCTTCGTGGCCTCATCCGCTGCTGCTGGCAGAGCTCATCAGCCAGGCGGAGGCGGTCGTCGGCCACAGTTATCATCTGGCGATCACGGCGCTGGTCTCAGGCGTGCCCGCCTTTACGACGCAAGACCTCTCGCGGGGGAAGTACTCTGCTCTGGCAGGCTTGGGGACAATTTTCCGTCTGCCCCCCGAAGGCCAACCGGATCCGGACTGGTTTCTCGCGCGGCTGGGGAGGGCTACCCCTTCGGCGGCCGTGCGTTCCATGCTCGATTCGCTCGCAAAGCATTGGGATCGCGTCGCGGAGGTCCTGAGGGCCGGCCCCACCGCTCCGCAGCCGGCGCTTGACCGATTCTGGCAAGAGTTGCCAGGATTGCTGGAGAGCCCTGCCGTCTCGGCAGAGGCTTTGAAGAAGGATCTCGCAGTCGCGACAGAGGCTTTTGAGAAGGAGCGTGCGGCCGCCGCAGAGGCTTTGGAGAGAGAGCGTGCAGTCGCCGCGGAGGCTTTGGACAAGGAGCGCGCCGCCACCGCAGAGGCTTTGGAGAGAGAGCGTGCAGTCGCGGCAGAAGCTTTGGAAAAAGAGCGCGCAGACCATCAGGAACGCTTGGAAGAGCTGAGCCGGCTCGTGTCTCTGGCGCGCGCGCAGATCGTGGTGTGCGACCAGCGGATGGCGGCGATTCGTAGCTCGAATTCATGGAAACTCACCTCTCCGTTTCGCTTCTTCGGACGCCGGCTGAGGGGTACGACAACGGGACGGAACATGATCAACTGGAGTCAGATTACACAAGGCAGGCTGGAGACCGAGCCCTACCGCTGGGCCGTGATCGGCAACCTGTTCTCGCCGAAAGACGCGGCGGACCTGGCGGCTACCTATCCTCGCGACCACTTCAAAACGCTCTCGGCCCGCGGTGGAGAAAAGGACTACGACTACGATGCGCGTAACCTGATTGGGATGGGGGCCGATACCGTCTCCTACCCCGAGGAGCTGAGCGATGCCTGGCGGAGCTTTGCGAACGATCTGCTTTCGCCCGACTACCGTTCGGCCCTGTCGCTGCTGATCGGGCGCGATCTGACCGATGCGCCGCTCGAGGTGAACGTCTTCCACTTCGGACCTGGAGCCTCGCTGGGCCCGCATCCCGACCTGTCGGACAAGATCGTCACGCACGTGTTCTACTTCAATGAATCGTGGAACAAGGGAGACGGCGGCTGCTTGGGCATCCTGCGGTCCCCCGATGCGGCGGACATCGTCGAAGAGGTCGCGCCCATCGTCGGCAACTCCGCGGTGATCGTGCGCTCCGACAATTCCTGGCACGCGGTGTCGCCAGTGGTGCGCGACAGCCGGATCTCCCGGCGCAGTGTGACGGTGACTTTCTATCGCCCTGGTTCCGTCAGTTCCATGTGGCCGCCCGGTGACACGACGCCGCTGCATCGTTATGAGGGGACGGAGCACAAGGCCGAATCCGACCCTCCGGCGAAGACAGGCGCGAGTTGGTGGCGCCGCCTCATGTCCCGGGGGTAAGGAGCCCACCTCGGGAAGGAAGACCAGCCGGCGGGCCTCCTCAGGCCCGCCGGGCCGCGCCCGGCGAAACGCCGATGACGCGCTTGAAGGCGCGGCTGAACGCGGCCTCCGACTGGTAGCCGAGACGGCTTGCCAGAGCGCCGAGCCCGGCGTCGTCCTCCTTCAGCAACGTCAGCGCGATTTGCATTCTCCACCGGGCCACGTAGTGCATCGCCGGCTCGCCGACGAGCTCCGTGAAGCGGGCCGCGAACGCCGAGCGCGACATGGCGGCCTCGGCCGCCAGCGACGCCACCGTCCATGGGCGCGCGGGGTCGCGATGAATGAGCGAGATGGCGCGGCCGATCTGCTTGTCCTGGAGCGCGCCGAGCCATCCGGTCTGCGCCGCGGGATCCTGCGCGATCCAGGACCGGATGGCCTGGATCACCAGGATGTCGGAAAGGCGGGTGATGACCGTCTCGCCGCCGGGCCGCAGCTCCCTGGCTTCGGCAGCCATGAAGCGCAACGTGCTCTGGAGCCAATCCCAATCCATCTGAGGCGAGCTCGACGCCTCAATGCAGATCAACTTCGGCAGCAATTTGATGAGGTGATGCGCGGCCGGGTGATCGAAGCTGACGGCGCCGCAGATGATGCTCGTCGCCGCGCCTCCTCCTCCGTACTGGAGAATCTCGTACCGTTCGCTGACCAGCTCGCGAGGGAGATCGAACAGCCTGGCGGCGGGAATTCCGGCCTCGCTGGCCAGCCGGTGGCCCGCGCCATGGGGCACGAGCGCGAGATCGCCGGGCTGCAGCAGACGGGGCTCGGCTCCCGCGACTTCGAGCCGGCACCGGCCCGCCGTCACGACGTGGAAGATCAGGCAGTCTTCCAGCGGCGGCAGGTCCAGCGCCCACGGCGCCGTGAATTCGGAGCGGCAGTAGAAGGTGCTGCTCATCCGCAGGACGTGCAGCGCTTCGCCGAGCGGGTCCACCGGAGCCCAGAGGTCATTCATGTCTCAAGTATGCGCGCCCTTGGCACCGGACATCCAGTGCTCGTGGACGAACGGTCATGAATCAGCGACTTCCAGTCATTGCTGATCCCCGGCTGGGGCTCGATCATGGACGTCATGCAAACGGACCTCACAAACTGGATCTGGAGGACGACATGATCACCGTAATGGGAGCCACTGGGAACACTGGAAAGAAAATCACTGAAGCCTTGCTCGCGTACGGCGAGCCGGTCCGCGCGCTCGGCCGGTCGGAGAGCAAGCTCGCGGAGCTCGAAAGCGCCGGAGCCGAAACGTGGAGCGGCGACGCGACGGACGCCGCCTGGCTGGCACAGGCCTTCGAGGGCTCGGATGCCGTCTACACGCTGCTGCCGACCGATCGGCGGTCGGCCGACTACCGCGCCGAGCAGGACCGGCAGGGCGAGGCCATCGTGGCGGCCATCCGCGAGAGCGGCGTCCGCTACGTCGTCGCTCTGAGCAGCCTTGGCGCTGATCTGAGCGCCGGCACAGGGGTGATCCTGGGCCTGCACGCGCAAGAAGAACGTCTCGAGCGGCTCGCGGACACGAACGTGCTCTTCCTGCGGCCGGTCTCCTTCTTCGAAAACTTCTACGAGGCGCTCGCGCTCATCCAGCACGAGGGGGTCAACATGGACGCCGTCGCGCCGGATCTCGCCGTCCCGATGGTTGCGACCCGCGACATCGCCGGCGTCGCGGCAAAGGCTCTCAAAGCCCGTGACTGGCAAGGTGTCGCCGTGCGCGAGCTGCTCGGCCCTCGGGACCTCACCTGTGCCGAGGCCACGCGCATCCTCGGTGAGCGCATCGGCAAACCCGATCTGCAGTACGTCCAGATTTCCTACGGCGATCTGGTGCAGGCCCTCGTGCAGGCCGGCATGTCCGAGAGCTTCGCCGGCCTGTACGCCGAGATGACGCGTGCCTTCAACGAAAATACGATCCAACCGCGCCGGACGCCCGGGAACACCACGCCCACGCGGTTCGAAGACTTTGCGGACGAGCTGGCGCGCGCCTACCCGGCGGACTGAGGAGGGTCTGCACGCGCGAGCGCTCGACAAAACTCCACCGTCGCATCATCCGCGGGAAAGGTGCATTCGATGCGTAGCTCGTCGATGGTCACGTCCCTCGGTGTTCCGAACCTCGTGATGGTCGAGAAGAAGCGCAGCGCCTGGCCGGCCTTGCGAAACTCCACCGTCAGGAGCGGCGGAGGCGGCGTGCCGAGCTCGCGGCTGCGCCACTGCGGCGGCACGCCGGGATAGCGAAGCACTTCGTCGAGCAGCGCGCGTGCCCTGGTATCCGAGGGCACCGCCGCGATCTCGTCGTGCAGGTGTTGGATGAGGTCACCCGCCACCTCTTCCCAGTTCACCACGACGGCACGCATGTCGTTGGGATCGAAGAACTGCCGGACCATGTTCCCGTGCGCGCTGCCGCCGCACAGAAACTCGGCCATTCGTGCCGCGGCGCCGTTCGTCAGCAGAATGTCCCAATGCCGGTTGAGGACGAACGCCGGATAGGGCTCCTGATGCTCGAGGATGAACTCGACCGCCCGCCGCACCTGCGCCAGCTCCGGCGTGTCCAACGCGGTCTCGGGGTACTCCGGTGCGTACCCCGCCGCCATCAGCAGCGCGTTGCGCTCGCGCAGCGGCATTTCGAGCGTGTCGGCGAGCCGCGCCACCATGTCGCGGCTCGGCCGCGCCTTGCCCGTCTCGACGTAACTGAGATGACGCGCCGACACCTCCGCCTCCAGCGCGAGATCGAGCTGGCTCAGACGCCGCGCCGCGCGCCATTCGCGCAGCAGCACACCCACGGGAACCGCGGAAGGGGAGCCGGTGAGCGACACGCGCGAAGGATAGCGAACCCTCCTTCTGAAAGCCATGACCTCGGAGGTTATTGCTCGCATGCCGTCCTCGCCGTAGTCTGTCGATCCCATTTGAGGAAGGAGCCCCCCTATGAGCCAGGTAGATCGGAGCCAAGCCGATCGGAGCCAAGCAGATCGCGCCGCCTGTTTCCGCCAGTTGCATGGCAACCGCCCGCTGGTCCTGCCGAACGCCTGGGACGCGGCCAGCGCCCGTGTGATCGAGCAGGCCGGCGCGTTGGCGATCGCGACCACGAGCGCCGCCGTCTCGTGGAGCCATGGACGGAGCGACGGCCAGGAGCTGCGGCGTGAGGAAATGATCCAGGCGGTCCGCCATATTGTGGAGACGGTCGCGGTTCCGGTGACGGCCGACATCGAGGGCGGCTATGGCAGCGGCTCTCCGCGCGATGTGGCCGGCACGGTGCAGGCCCTGGTCGCCATCGGCGTGGCCGGCATCAACCTCGAGGACTCGCCGGGAAGCGATAGCCAGGTCCTGCTGGCGCCCGAAGCGCATGCCGAGCGCATTCGTGCCGCGCGCGAAGCCGCACGGGCTGCCGGAGGCGATCTAGTCATCAACGCCCGCACGGATGTGTACCTCTTTCACGTTGGCGCGCCGGAGACGCGCTTCGACTCGGCGGTGCAACGAGCCAACCTCTATCGCGCCGCTGGGGCGGATTGCCTGTTCGTGCCGGGCGTGATCGATGCCGAGACCATCGCCCGGCTGGTGCGGGCGATCGACGGGCCTCTGAACATCATGGCGATGCCTGGCGCACCCAGCACGCCGCAGCTGGGCGAGCTCGGCGTAGCCCGTGTGAGTGTCGGCCCGGTGATCGCCCTGGCGGCGCTCGCGGCAACGCGGCGAGCGGCGCGTGAGCTTCTCGAGCAGGGTACCTATGGCAAGCCGGAAGATCTCTTGCCCTTTGGGGAGGTGAACAGTATGTTTGCGCAGGAGATCTCCGATGGCATCTGATCGAACCGTGACCGTCTTTGGCGCGTACGGACACACCGGGCGCTTCGTTGTGTCGGAGCTGTGCAAGCGCGGGTGGACGCCCATTCTCTCCGGCCGCGATGCCGCGAAGCTGAACACCGTCCGCGACGCGCATCCGGGATTGGAAGTGCGCGCGGCGTCGGTCGACGATCCCGCATCGCTCGACCGCGCAATATCCGGCGCCGCCGCGGTCATCAATTGCGCGGGGCCGTTTATCGACACCGCGGCGCCCGTCATCGAAGCCGCGGTTCGTGCGCGGATTCACTATCTGGATGTGGCGGCGGAGCAGGTGGCCGTCCTCGCCACTTTCGAGCAGTTTGCGGATGCAGCGCGAGCGGTGGGCGTTGTGATCGCTCCGGCGATGGCGTTCTACGGCGGATTGGGCGACCTCCTGGCCACGGCGGCGATGGGGGACTGGGCTGCCGCGGACGAAATCTGCATCGCCATCGCGCTCGACAGCTGGAAGCCGACGCGGGGAACCCGGTTGACGGGCCAGCGCAATACGGGGCAGCGTTTCATCTTCTCGAAGAACCGGTTGGAGCGCGCTGATCCACCACCGGCGCGCACGTGGAATTTTCCGGAACCTTTCGGACCGCAAGAGGTCGTGGGTCTTTCCTTCACCGAAACCATCACGATCTCACGGCATCTGCGGACGCCTGAGATTCGCGCGTACATGAGTCTTGCGCCCCTCACGGACCTCCGGAATCCTGATACGCCGGCGCCGACCGCGGCGGACGAGAGCGGGCGCTCGGCGCAGATTTTCCTCGTGGATGTGATCGTACGCAGAGGAAACGAGGAGCGTCGCGCGACGGCGCGCGGGCGCGACATTTACGCGGTCACGGCGCCCATCGTCGTGGAGGCCGCCGAGCGCATCCTCGACGGCCGCTTCAAGGCGGCCGGGGCCGTCGCCGCCGGCGAGGCCTTCGACGCGCAGGATTTCCTGGAGGCGCTCTCGCCCGAGCACCTCTCCTTCGAGATATGAGAGCGTGCGGACGGTCGCCGTCTCGATCTGCGTCCCGAGGTTGGCCAGCATCTGCTGAACCGAAAGCTCCGTCCTCGTCTCCTTCGATCCATACTACGCGTCATATAGGGATACTACGCATCATCCGGGCATACTACGCGCCATCTGCCGGCAGTATGCGTCATCTGCCGATAGTATGCGTCATCTAGCGATAGTATGCATCATCTATGGATAGGATGACGCGTACTATGCTTAGTACGCGTCAGCTATCGGTACTATGCATCATCTGGGGATAGTATGCGTCAGCTGTGGATGCTATGCGTCATCTGGCGCTGCTATACGTCAGCTATGGATAGTATGCGTCATCCAAGGATACTACGCGCCATCTTGCGGGCTGTCCCCTTCTTTGGCGTAACGCCCCCTGGGACCACCGGCATTCCTGCCGGCCTCCAACCAAGAGCGTTACTGAAATCCAACTCTCAGAAAAGAGCCAACTCAGCCGCACTCGCCCAGCCCGCCGTCTTTGCGGCCCAACGGGTCGCGAGACCTCATGCTTATCGCTACAGGCTGCTCCCTTTTCGGGGAGAGCTAACTCCTGTCTCTACAGCAACTTTCCCCGGCTCGACCCGTCTGGATCTTGCGCCTCCGCCAGCGACCGGTTGTATTGACGAGGATTAGAAGCAAGCGTAAGATGAAAGATGCGTGGAATCAGTGAGTTACCTTGAGAGCGGCTGTCATTCCGTCGGACCCTGTGGTTGACGGTATGCAGTTTAGGGAACCGAGAAAAGCGCGTATACAGTTGAGTGTGAGGTTGGGCGGCAGGGCAACGGCGCTGCTGTAGCTAGACCACGTTGAGCAATCGAATAGAGAAATGTTGAGAACTCCTTCAGAAGTGGCCCGGATCTTTCGGGTTGACCGCGATCAGGTAAAGGCTTGGGCTTACCACTTTAAGGAATTCCTGAGCCCCGAAGCGAATCCGCCCAAAGGGGCGGTGCGACAGTTTCGTGATGAAGACCTTCCAATTCTCTCATACATCTACTACCACTGGGAAGAAAAGCCGGATCTCGAGAACATCCGATATGGATTGAATAGTGGGGATCATCGTGACTACCCCTTTGAGGAAGTTCTTTATCTGCATTCGAAGGTCTTCCAAGAGCCACCAGATGAGCTCGACGAAACTTGGAACCACGGATTTCTTTTTCTTGGCTCAAAAGTGGGCGACCCCCTGGGTGTTGCGCGATGCTATCGGCTGGCGGTTGAAGAGATGATAGCGGCTGCTCTGCGAAGTAACGAAGCTCACCAGTATGACTACCCGATCTTATATTTGTGCCGCCATACTCTGGAGTTGTACCTGAAGTTGCTTGGTCCTGATCGACAGCCTGAGGATAAGACTGGCTGGAGTCATAGTCTTGAGAAAGGCATGCTTGAGGTCGAGAAGATACAGGGTAGTAAGATCGGCCAGTTGTTCCGCTCTTGGATAGAGGAATTTAACAAAATGGATGAAGGCGGGGCTACGTTTCGCTATGAGAACGGCGGCCAGCACTTATGCTATGTCGAATACTGGGTGGATTTGCGTCAGTTGCGATATGCGATGGACAAACTCTGCTCCGCCTTCGAGGAAGCGTTTTGGAGACTGAGGGGGAAGTGAGGTGAACAGCAGTGGCGGAAGGGCCTGCGAGGGGGGGCGTCCCAAGGAGGCAAAGAACAGGCCGCCCAACACCATCGCTCCAGCGGACGCCCAACGCCGCGTTAGGCTAAAATGGTATGCGGCCGGAATCACTTCGGGGAGTTTGGGTGGCCTGTTACCGGGCGCACGCTGAGCTCCTAAACGTTGGCCGCATGTAGGGTGAACTGAGACTAGAATAATGATTGAACCCTTCATTGCAGGACTGTTCGGCTTCTTCGGAATTCTGCTAGGCGCACTGCTCCAATTCTGGCTCAGTCGGAGAACCGAGCTAGAGGCGAAGTACATGGAACTGAAGCTAGGTGCCTACGTCGACTACGTGAATAGCATTGCACGAGTGGCATTCGTTAGTTCGTCTGAGCGTCCTAAAGCCCTAGATCAGGTAGCTGCAGCAAAGACAAGAATCTGTATCTTTGGGGACAAGGAGGTTGTTGAAACAGCCGCGCAGTTCGAGCAAACCAGCAAGAATCTGGCCAACACAGATGCACAGCATGCATTTACCGACATGTGCCAAGTGATGCGAAAGCGTGGTGTCGCGAGTGGAAGCGTCGCTGATGCCGCGATTCACACGCTGCTGTTCGGCTACGAGCGCAAGGCACCCCAAACGGATAACTCCGCAAATCCCAATGGGGACTAGGAACAAGCTTTCCTGAGAAGCTTCTCGTGTCCCTACGCTACAACCAAGTCGCAAAGTCGTCCGAGGACCGGCTGGGTTGGAGACCCTCCGCTGAAAGTTTGGGCATTCGCTGCTTGGCCCTCCGCTACGCTCCGGTGCCAAACAGCTTGGAGCCTCATCTATATCCAGAGCGTACGTGGTACAACCCGAGCCAGCTTGGTGCCTCCGCTACGCTTCGGACACCAACCTGGCATTGCGTATAGCGGAACGGCTGCCATAGCGCGGTGCTCGGGGTAGAATTGGAGCAGCCGCTGTATAATTCAAAGGCTAGCAGTTTCGCTAGTACCCTTTACGGGAGGCTTCCCACCATGCGTAGAAAGCTCGCGGTCCTCGCCCTTGTTCTCGCTGCCACCCTGATCGACGCCCAAGCCAAACCAACTATGGCGGCGAGTTCGTTGTGGGTGTGCCACTGCACCTTTACGAGGTACTACACGGATGCGACGAAGACGGTACAATGCGGCTACGAAACCACCTGTGGCTGTGAAACTGGTGGGAGTAGCTCTGGCTGCAATACGCCTTACTTCATCCGAAGCAACGCCACACAACCCTGCTGCCCATAGTGGACTACTGACCCGGTGGTGGTGCTCGGAGTAGAATTGGAGCAGCCGCTGCAAAGGAGAAGCTGCATACAAATATCGTAACGTATCGGTATGCGGCCAACCCCGGCGGTCGAGCGGACGGAAACCGCGCTATCCCCGCCGCTCACTGCCCACAGCGTCGGCGGATTTGAGGCGGAACTGCTGAGCACGACCGGGAGAATGCGATGACAGTGAAACCCGATAGCAGGAAACTTACGCCCGAGGCTCAGCTCCGGGCCTACATCGACAAGCTTGATCCGAAGAATCAGAAGCTCTTTCGATCGGTCCGGGCTGCTGTGCGTAAGCGATTCCCGACCGCCAACGAGCTGGCGTACGACTACAGTCACGCCCTCGTCATCGGCTATTCGCCGGCGGACCGAGGGATCGATTCCATCGTGGCGATCCGCGCATGTGCCACCGGTGTATCTCTGTACTTCAGTCAGGGACCTCAGCTGCCCGACCCGAAGCGGCTTCTGCGGGGATCGGGAAAGCAGACTCGCTTCATCCAGGTGGAGGCGGCCAGCCAGTTGGCACATCCCGACGTGGAAGCGCTGATCGCCGCTACGATTGATCAGGCGAGGGTTCCATTGCCATCCAAGGGGAAGGGCAGTCTCATCATCAAGTCGGATGGTGCGAAGAAGCCGCCACGCCGGAGGCCGTCGAAGTGACGGCGGGATTTGATGAGGCAACGTGTCCCAGACGGGCATGGTGGGGATAGCGGCTGTTATTCCGTCGGACCCTGTGGTTGACGGTATGCAGTTTAGGGAGCCGAGAAAAGCGCGTATACAGTTGAGTGTTAGGCTAGGCGGCGGAGATCCGTCGCTCACGACCAACGGGAGAGAATGGGAGTAAGCATGCATATTCTCGAACATTTGTTTCTTGTCGGCGAGTTCGCGGAGAGAGCGCACCTGCTGTCAGGGCTAACGCTCGAGCAAGTGACTCTCCGACCGGAGGGCGCGTCGCACTCCATCTACGACGAGCTATGGCACCTCGTGGGATACCAGCAGAGCATCATCGAGCCGGGGGGCACACCGCCCGGCGACCTGTACCCGACCGCGGCGCCGGAACACGAGGACCAATGGCACCAGCTGGTGCAAGTGTTCCTGACCGGGGCGCGCGCTGCGGCAGACTTAGGACAGGCGCCGGCGCGACTGGCCGCGGAGGTCGAGCCAGGCGTGACCTTGGCCGACGAGTTGAACAGCGTGGCTGTGCATAACGCATATCACTTCGGCAAGATCGTTGCCTTGCGCCAGCGGATCGGCGCGTGGCCGCCCAGAGCGTCAGATGCGTCGTGAATGGGTGCACGTGTCCGGCGCCGCCTAACGAAAGAGAGATTACTGCCGCGCGCAGCCGCGGCAGTAATCTTGGGTTGAGCAATCCGGGCGCTTCAGCCTGAGTCAGGCGCCTTGGGTTTTCAAGCAATCAGCGGTGCCGCGGAGGGCGATTTGGAAGCTAGCGCGGGGTTGGTGCAAGGGCCGGCAGGGCCTGAGAGATAGGTAGGAGAGCACCGTGGTCTCTTGGAAAGAGGGCTCGAACAGGCTTTGTAGCGGGCCGGAACCTCTCGGTTTGAGGGAGAGGACGAGGGTCCTCTGATCCAGCAGCGCCGGTCGAGAAAAGGGCAGAGAATCTTCGCGTGGTTTGATAGAAGTCATGAAGGTGGTGCTCGGGTTGTGTCGGTGCAAAGTGAAAGCGGTGGTGGTCGGCGGAAGGAGCGTAGGTGGACCAGATGACCGTGGTGACACGCTGGACAGAGTCGGCGACGGTCGTGGTTGGACGTATCGCCGAGAGTCGCTGCCGAGGAGCGTTTGGGAGGGGGCGGCAGCGCAGGATCGATCTCAAGCAGGTGGCGAGCGCGTTGTCGTTGGCGGGTGGCTGCGGGTCGGAAGAGCCCGTAGCCGCGGATCTTTTGAAAGCCCTTGGGGAGGACGTGCTGAAGAAAGCGCGCGATGAAGGCGTGGACGGGAAGAGTCAGATGTCGGGTCTGGTGGGTGCGCGAGTCGATGTAGCGGAAAGTGACACGGCCCTGATCGAAGGCTTCGATGCGGTCGTTGGTGAGGGCGACGCGATGGACATAGCGGGAGAGGTACTCGGCGGCGTGCTTTCCGTCACCGGCGTGCTCGAGATGGACGTTCCACGGTTTGCGGAAGACTGCCGGATCGACTTGAGCCAAGAGATGTTCCCGTTCCAGGGCATCGCGGACCTTGGCGCGGAAGATCTTGGAAAGGGCATAGCCCGAGACGAGAAAGCGGGAATGGGCGGGTTTGCGCCAAGCCTTGCCTTGGTCGGTCAGCCCGCCGGCAGTGACGAGGAGGTGGACGTGGGGGTGGTAGGAGAGATCGCGCGACCAGGTGTGGAGCACCGCCAGGATGCCAAGGGTAGCGCCGACCCACTTTGGATCGTCGGCGAGGTGCTGGAGGGCGGCTGCGGCTTCGCGCAAGAGCAGATCGTAGACAGTGCCTTGGTGGGAGCGTGCGAGAGAGCGCAACTCAGCGGGGAGGGTAAAGGTGACGAAGTAATAGGGGCAGGGCAAGAGTCGGCCGCGCAGGCCTTCGAGCCAGAGCTGAGACGGGCCATAGTGACACTTCGGGCAGTGTCGGTTGCGGCACGAGTGGTAGGCGTAGTCGAGGCCCTCACAGGTGTCGCAGACGAACAAGGAACCGCCGAGAGCCGGAGTCCTGCAGTCGATGATGTCCGCCATCGCCTTTTTGTGCGAAGGCAGCATGCGGTCGCCATAGGTCTGCCGGTAGATCTCCCCGGCGCTGCGGAAGATCTCCGCCAACTCGACCACGGCCGTGATCGCTGGCGGTCAGTTGCGTTGCATCAAGCGATTGACCGGGTCTCTTGCAGCATCCCGAATCTCCCGGGTGAGATGGGTGTAGAGGGCGGTAGTGCGAGGACTGGAGTGGCCGAGATACTCCTGGATGAGGCGGAGATTGACGCCGTCCTCGAGCAGGTGGGTGGCATAGGAGTGGCGCAAGGTATGGACGTGAGCGCGTTTGTTCAGGCCGGTCCTCTTGACGGCGTGGCGAAAGGCGCTTTGCAGACTGTCGCGAGTGATCGGTCCGCAGTCGTGGGCAACGGAGTATGGGGTGCCGTGCCGGGTGGCGGCAGGAAAGAGCCAGGTGGGAGAGCGATGGGTGCGCCAGTGGTCTCGCAGCAGTTGGAGAGTGGCGGTGGGCAGCGGCACCTCGCGGTCCTTGCGGCGCTTGCCGCGGACGCGGAGAATGCCGCGGGCACTGTCGACGTCGGGGATCTGAAGGCTGGCGCCCTCCATGAGGCGCAAGCCACAGGAATAGATGGTGGTCAGGCAGACGCGGTAGACGTCGATGCGCACAGCGTCGAGGATGCGCCAGACCTCGTCGCGGCTGAGCACGACAGGGAGCTTCTTTTCGGAGCGTGGCTTGGCGACATACAGGCTCTTCCAGTCGCGGCCGAGCGCTTGCTGGTAGAAGAAGCGGAGGCCGCCGAGGACGACCGAGAAGGAGCCGCGGGCGATCTTTTTGTCGAGCGTCAGATACAGCAGGTAACGGCGGACCTCGTCTTCTTCGAGCTTGTCGGGAGACCGGTGGTAGTGGCGTGCCAACTGGGCGACGGAGTGGACGTAGCCCTCAATGGTGCTCTGGGCGTAGCCCCGGAGTTGCATCTCCTCTATCATTTGGCGGCGTAGCGTTGTCATGAGTCTCTCCTTTCCAGATGGGTCTGAGGAGAAGATGAGACATCGCTACGCTTCTTTCAAAGACCGGGGGACAACGGCCCATCTACCTATCCGCCGCAGGCGGATTGAGTTCAACGAAACGCTGCAGCCGACGAGAACGCGGCATTCAAAGTTTGGTAAACTGTTCGGGTAGCGCGGCCGCGTTCTCGCGGCTGAGCTTTGTCCGGTAGGCGTCGCAGTCACAACCAGCCCTGCGCTCCCCGCTAATCAGGAACCTCCGATGGCTGAGACCAAGACCAAACCCACGGGCGCGAGCGTCGATGCGTACCTCGCGTCCAGAGCCAGTCCCGAGCAGCTGGCGGACTGCAAGGCCATCATGGCCATGTGCAAGCGGGTTACGAAGCAGCAGCCAAAGATGTGGGGGCCAAGCATCGTAGGCTATGGCTCGTACACCTACAGGTACGAGAGTGGCCACTCAGGCGACGCATGTCTCACTGGCTTCGCAGTCCGCGGCAAGGAACTAGTCGTCTACCTCATCGCGGAGAACCCCGAGCAAGTCGACCTCTTGGCCAAGCTCGGGAGACACAAGATGGGTAAGTCCTGTCTGTACTTCAAGCGCCTGGCGGACCTCGATGTCAAGGTCCTCGAGGCACTCATTGCCGGGTCGGTCGCCGAAGTCAGACGCCGGTATCCGGACCCCGGCGACGCCTGACTCAGGATCCGGTAGGCGGCACTCGGTATACTGTCTGCTTCGCACATCGCCAAGGGCAAAGAGAGAGATGGACCGACAGGCTTGGCCGGGTGTAGAGAAATGAGCAACGAAGTACGACTCCGCAATATCGAGCCCAACGACCTCCCTATCTTCTACGAGCAACAACTCGACGCCGACGCCACGCGCATGGCCGCCTTCCCCTCCCGCGACCGCGCAGCCTTCGACGCCCATTGGGCGACAAACATCCTCGGCAACCCGGCGGCGGTCAAGCAGACGATCCTCGTCGACGGCCAGGTCGCGGGCAACATCGGGAGCTGGCCCCAGGACGGCGTCCGCCTCGTCGGCTACTGGATCGGCAAGGAGCATTGGGGCAAGGGTGTCGCGACCCGGGCGCTCGCCGCTTTCCTGCACCTCGTGACCGAGCGTCCCGTCCACGCGCACGTGGCCAAGCACAACATCGGCTCGATCCGCGTCCTGGAGAAGTGCGGCTTCAGCCTCGAGCGCGAGGAGAGCGTCGAGGTCGCCGGCAAAGACGTCGCCGAGCTCGTGTTCGTCCTGCGCTGAGGCCTCTCGTCCGCTCCTCCTGCAGGATCTCCAGAAGCCGCGAGGATCCCGCCGCCCAGGATCTCGCCAGGCCAACGGCTCCAGATGCCGCCCTGCCGATAATTCCCGCCAGTAAAAACGGCCACCAATTCGACTTCGGGGATCACGATGAGGATTTGGCCGCCATTGCCGGTCGCCGCATAGGAGCGGTAGGTGCGCTCGCCGGAACGGACCTCGCCGAGGTGCCAGGCATAGGCGTCGTCCGCCTCGCCGTAGAACTCTGGAAACTGTTCCGCGCTGAGCCCCGTGGTCGCCGGCGAGATGTGCATCCGCGGCGCGGTGGATTGCGTCACCCAGGACGCGCCGGCGATCCGCCGTCTCCGCCACACACCGCCGTCGAGATAGGCCTGGCCGACCTTCAGCAGGTCCCGCGGCCGCAGCCAGGAGCCGCCGCCGAGATAGCCCTCGCCGGTCGGCATCAGGTTCCAGTGCCAGGGGCCGAACTGCAGCGGGTCCGCCACCGTGCGCCGGAACAGCTCGGGCAGCCAGGTGCCGGTCGCGGTGGTCAGCGCTGCGCCCATCAGGTTCATGTTCGCCGAGCAGTAGGCATAGCGGCTCCCCGGATCGTGCGCCATCGGCAGATCGAGCGTGTGCTTCCACCAGTTGGGCTCGCGCGTTTGAGTCTGCATCGTGCCCTCGTTTCCTGGAGAGGCGTCGTCGTTGTCGTCGCAGGCGAGGCCCGCGCTGTGGGTCATGAGATGGGCGAGGGTGATCTGTTGCTTGCGCGGATCGGGATGGGCGAAGGGTCCCATTCCCGCGAGCAGCTCGTAGACCTTGGTCTCGGGCCCGATCTTCCTGCCCTGCAGCATCGCCGCGCCCAGCATGACCGAGGCGAACGTCTTGCCGGCCGAGCGCGTGTCGTGCGGCGTCTCGCGGTCGAAGCCGAAGAAATACTCTTCGAGCACCAGCTTGCCGCGCCGGGCCACCAGCAATGAATGGATCAGCGACGGACGGCGGGCGGCGGGATCGGTATCGATCAACTTTTGCACCACGCGCGTGAGCGCGGCCTCGTCGATGCCGGCCTTGCTGGCGCGCGCCGTGCGCCAACCGTCGCCGGTCGTGGGCGGCTGCTTGTACGCGTAGGGGGCCTGGCCCGGCGGGCGCGGGAAGAAACTCGGCACCTGCTCCGGCGCGCGGCGTGTCAGCTCGAGAACGCGGCCGACGTCGGGCCAGAAAATCTGCAGCCGGTCCGGAGAACGGGCGAGCGTCGCGCTTTGACGGACCTCAGGTGTCTCGTCCAGGCGGCGCGGTGAAGAGCACCTTCTCACTCTCCTGCGTCACGCGGAACAGCGACGCGCCGCCGTTCGAGTTGAAATCCGGATTGCGGAACGCGCCGACGAGCACTCCCTCGGCGTTTCGATAGATCTTCAGGTAGAGCGTGAAGCGTTGCTCCAACGGCCGCACCGTGCCGCGCCACCGGTCGCGGCCTGCGCGCTGCAGGACGAGCGGCGTCGCGAACGCCTGGCGCGAGCCGACCGGGGCGGGGCGCTCCTCGGTGGTGCCTTGCGGCTGCAGCCAGAAGCCCGAGATGGCTCGGCCGCCGGCTATCATCACGCCGCGGAATTCCCCAAGACCGCCTGGAAACGCGAAGCGGACGGCGTCGCCCGTCATGTCGAGCTTCGACTCGGCGCCCGCCAGCGTCGCGCGCCAGCTTTTCCCCTCGCGCGCTATGGTGAGCTCGCCGTGCAGCGCGGGACCGAACACCGTCTCGCTCGCCCAGAGGCCGAGAAGGGAATTGTCCGCGAGAGCAGGAAGGGCCGCGAAGATCACCACGAGGGAGATCCACATCGAGCGATTTTTTTTCATAGGTCCTTTCGGTCCTTTAAATCCTTTAGATCCTTTCGCTACTCCGCGCGCAGCGCCGACAGCGGGTCCACCTGCGCGGCGTTCATCGCGGGACGCAGGCAACCCGCCACCGCGGTCACCAGACAGAGGACCACGGCGACGGCGATCGTGGAGGGATCCGCCGGCCGCACGCCGAAGAGCAGCGCGCTCATCCCGCGTGCCGCGGCATAGGCCACGGCGACGCCGATCACGGTCCCGATCAGCGCCAGCACCAGGCCCTCGCGCAGCACCAGGCCGATGATCTCTCCCACCTGCGCACCGAGAGCCCGGCGCACTCCCAGCTCCTGCGTGCGTTTCGAGACGGTGAAGGCGAGCAGCCCGTGAATGCCGAGCGCCGCGATGAGCAGCGCGATGGCCGAAAAGGCTCCGAGCAGCCGGAGCTGCGTCACGCGCGAGGCCGTCTCCTCGATGACGATCTCGGACATCCAACGCACGTTGGAGATCGGCTGCTCCGGGTCCGCGGATTTGACGATGCCGCGGATTTGCGGCAGAAGATCGCCCGAAGTCGCGGTACGCACCACGAGATCCTTGGGCGGGTAGCTGATGATCGCGCCGTCCTCCACCTGCTGATAGGGCAGATAGACCTGCGGCTCGCTCGGCTGCTCGAGCCCGCGTACCCGAACGTCGCCGACCACTCCGACGACCGTTCGCTCCTCGAGGGCGATGTTGAAACGTTTTCCAAGGGGATCCTCGTTGGGCCAGAGGCGCCTGGCCAGCGACTCGCTCACCACGGCGACGAGAGGTTGATCGTTCTGGTCCGCCGTGGCGACGTCGCGCCCGCGGCGCAGGGGAATCCCGAGCGCCGCGAAGTAGCGCGGCGTGACGAAGCGCAGGCTTACGCCGTTGCTGCCGTCGTCTTCCTGACCCGGGAGGAGCGCCGCCCAGATGCCGCCTCGCATCTCCATCGGCAGCCCCGTCACGTACGCAGCCTCGCGCACGCCCGGCAGCGCGCCCACCTCTTCCAGGACGCGGTCATAGAACTGCGCGCGCCGGGCCGTCGACTCGTACTTGGGCTGGGGCAGCGCCGTCTGCAGCGTCAGCACGCCGTCCGCGACGAAGCCGGGATCGATCGTCTGGATGCGCCAGACCGCGCGAATCAGCAGCCCCGAGGTGATGAGCAGCACGGCGGAGGCGGCGACTTCGACGATGACGAGCGCGGCGCGCAGACGCTGCGTGCGCCCGCCGGCCGTTCGCGCGCCGCTGCGCAGCGCGCCGGCCGCGCTGCTCCGCCCGGCGTGGAGCGCGGGCGCGATCCCGAACGCGAAGCCGGTGAGAAGCACGAACGCCAACGCGAGCCCGAGAACGCGCAGATCCAGGGACGCGTGGTCCGCGATCGGCAGTGTGGTGGGGACGAGGCGCGCGAGCAGAGGCCCGCCCGCCGCGGCGGCCGCGACTCCTACGATGCCGCCGGCGAACGCGATCCCCAGGGTCTCGGTGACGAGCTGGCGCACCAGCCGCTCGCGGCCGGCGCCGAGCGCGGCGCGCACGGCCAGCTCGCGCCCGCGATGGGCGCCGCGCGCGAGGAACAAGCTCGCGAGGTTCGCACAAGCCAGCAGCAGGATGCACAGCGCCGCGCCGCAGAGCGCCACCACGAGCAGGCGCGCGCCCTCCGAGAGCTCCTCGCGCAGCCCGAGGGCCAGGACGCCGATGCGCTTGTTCTCTTTGGGATACTGGCGCTCGAGGCGAGAGCTTACGACCGCCAGATCCTGGCGCGCCCGCTCGGCGGAGACGCCGGGGCGCAGCCGCGCGACGACTTTGAGGAAGGTGTCGGTGCGGTCGGTGAAGTTGTCTTCGCGCAGAACGAGCGGACGTCCAGGCTTCGGTGGAGCGCGCCGGGAATTGGAACGAGGGCGGCATGACGGCGATCACCGTGTGCGGCACGCCGTCGAGCTGGACGGAGGTGCCGATCACCCCGGGGTCACCGCCGAATTGGGACTTCCAGAGCGCGTGGCTCAGCACGGCGAATTGTCCCCGCGCGGCCTCCGCCGCCGTGAAATGGCGGCCGAGCAGCGGCCGGACGCCGAGGAGCGGCAGCAGCTCCGGCGTGGCGCTCACCGTCTCCAGCCGCCGCGGCTCTTCGGCGCCGACGAGGTTTGCGGCGCGCGCCCAGTACGCGCCCATGCCGGAGAATGAAGTGGTCATCGCCTTCCAGTCGCGATAATTGGCGGGCGACACCTCGTTGTAGCCGCCCTGCGCCGTGTCCCTCTCCCAGAGCTTCAGGAGCCGGTCGGCATCGTGGTACGGCAGCGGCCGCAGGAAGACGAAATCCGCCAGCGAGAACACCGCGGTGTTCGCTCCCACGCCGAGCGCGACGACGAGAACGGCGGTGAGCGCGAAGCCCGGCGTGCGGCCGAGAGAGCGCGCGGCGTAGGCGAGATCCTGCCGCAGGAGGTCCCAATGCACCGCGATGGCGTTGGGAACGACGTCCGCGAGCGCCAGGATGATCCTCAACAAGGCCGAGGGACCACGGAGCCCGCTCGTCCGCTCGCCGAAGGCGTAGCAGAGCTCCTCGCGATACTCGGCGCGGAAGGCCGCGGGATAGAGGCGCAGCAGCGAGCGATAGAAGCGCATCACACGGTCTCTGGCTTCAGGCCGCGCGCGCGGGCCAACCGCACGAGTTGGGAAAGGCGGCGCATCTCGGCGCGCGCCACATCGATGCCGAAAGGCGTGAGGCGGTAGTAGCGCCGCCGCGGATCGTCGGCCGCCGGGCGGCGCTTGAGGACCTCGGCGATGAGGCCCTGCTCCACCATGCGGGCGATCGAGCGGTAGAGCGTGCCGGCGCTCAGGCGCAGCTCGCCCTCGGTGCGCGCCTCGATGTCCTGGATGATGCCGTAACCGTGGCGTTCCTCGTCGAGCAGCGCGAGGAGGATATGGAAAGTGGCCGGCGGCAGGGGGAGGAGCTGATCGGCGCCTTCGTGTTCGTTCATGCCTCTAGTATGGCCATAGTGGCTATACACGTCAAGGCTATAGTTGTGGATTGAGCCGGCGCGCGCCACCAGCTCTCCGCCTTCCGGAGGAGTCGACGGATCGTGCCAGCCCGAGATCACCCGCGGGCCGCGGCGACGAGGCGCCCGCACGGCAAGACCTCGCGAGCTCTGGTGAGCATCTTCTCTCTAGGGTGAAATGCTTTTTTCGAAATATACACCCAATCGAGAGAGCTGAATCGTGGCGGGGAAGCCACCCAAGGCTCTGGAGAGTACCGGTACTGCCATCTCGCTGGCGCTGACGGCGCGGCCCTTACAGAAAGGAGTTCCAATTGCGCACTACACGAAGATTCATGCTGTTACTTCTGCTGTGGATAGCGCTGCTGCTCAACACGTTGCCGGCAGCAGCAAAAGGCTTCAAGCCTGCCCCTGGCCGCGGAGTGCCGGACGTCTATACCGTCGTGCTCATTGAAGGAGTTGCGAGCAAGCCCCATGGACCTCAAAGAGACCTGCCCACGGTCGCCCAAGTGGCCCAGGAGCTCGGCCGGGCTCATGGCGGTCGGGTGGAAGAGGTCTGGGAGCATGCCCTCCAGGGATTCGTCATACGGATGCCCGAGGCGCGCGCGCGGAAGCTGGCGGAGGATCCGCGGGTTCTCGTCGTCGAGCAGGACTTCTCGTTCTCGGCGCCGGTCGGCGACTGCTATTACGGCACGCCAGTCTCGAATACGCGGCCGCTTCCTTCGAGCACTTCATCACCGCAGGTGCTCTCATGCAGCGACCCCGATCCTTTGCACGACTCTTCCCCGACTGGGCCGCCTCTCTGCGTGGACAACTGGGGCATTGATCGCATGGATCAACTTAACGTTGCCCGGGATAACCGCTATTACTTCTCGAACAACGGCCGCAATGCGGCTACGACGGTCCACATCTACGTGATGGATACCGGCATCCGCCGCACGCACCGCGAGTTCCAGGACGCCAACGGTGCCAGTCGGGTGATCGGTGGCGCCGATGCCCGCACAAATCCTGTGGACGACAGCGTGACCGCTGACACAGGAGATTGCTACGGCCACGGCACCCACGTCGCCGGCATCATCGGAGGCCGGACCTACGGGGTAGCCAAGGACGCGATCCTGCACTCTGTTCGCCTCATTGGCTGCCCCGGGCAGCCCACGCCGGATCCTTTCGTGACCACCGTGGCCCGGGCGCTGGACTGGATCAGCAGCCATGCCCAGCTCCCCGCGGTCATCAACTGGAGCGGCGGCAATAGCTTGGCCACGGTTGCCAACGAGACCCTGGGCACAGCCGTGCAGGGCGTCCTGAATCAAGGGATTGTCCTGGTGCAGGCCGCTGGCAACCAGTCTCCCGACTACGATCCCGCTCAGCCGGCGCTTCTCCGCGATGCCTGTGACTGGTCCTTCGGCGGGAAGTATCCCGGGGTCATCGTGGCAGGGGGAATGGACGAGTACGACGGCCGCTGGACACGGCGGCCGGCTCTGGACGCGGACGACTTCAGGTACTGCCCGAATTCCTCGGGGGACTGCGGCTCCAACGCCGGCGCCTGCATCGATATTTGGGCGCCTGCTTCTCACGTCATCTCCACGAACATGAACGGGGACAACCTGGCCTGCCGTTTGAGCGGCACCTCGATGGCGGCCCCGCACGTGGCCGGGGTGGTTGCCGTGTATCTCGAGGACCATCCCAATGCCACGATCTCCGAAGTGGAGCAGGCCCTGCGCAGCCGCGGCACATGGAATGCGCTCAAGGCCGGCGCCAACGACCCGAACTCCATCGGGCCGGCCTCGGACAACGTCGTGGTCTTCTCGGATACCCTTTTGCTCGGATCCGATCTGCCGCCGGTCGCCACCTATACCGTGGCCTGTCAGGGCCGCACGTGTGACTTCAACGCCACCAGTTCAACCGACGATTTCGGGATCACCTCCTATCTGTGGAACTTCGGTGACGGCTCCAACGGCTCGGGCTCAGTGGTCCAACACGTGTTTCCATCGAGCTTCAACGGCCGGGTCACCCTTACCGCAACCGACGGTCTCAACCATGCGGATCACTTTTCGAAAGTCGTGGCCGTCCAAGCCGTAGCCAGGGGAGCCCAGGTTCTTTCTCAGAGTGTTCCGACGAGCATGGTCGCTGGCAGAACGTATCCGGTCAGCGTGACGCTCAAGAACATAGGCACCGAGACCTGGAGTCCGATCGGCCCTCAGTGCAACGCCTACCGCCTCGGCTCGGCCAACCCTCTCAACAACTCTACCTGGGGGCTGACACGGGTGGACCTGCCGGCGCCGGTGGCACCGGAAGCGCAGGTGACGATCAGCTTCGCGGTCATCGCTCCCTCGACGCCGGGGACCTACAACTTCCAGTGGCAGATGGTGCAGGAGTGCGTAACGTGGTTCGGCGCCTCCACTCCTAACGCGGTCGTGACCGTACAACCCGTCCCACCGAGAGACGCCCAGTTCATCTCCCAAAGCGTACCGGCGACTATGGCCGCGAGACGCAAATATCCGGTCAGCGTGACGTTTAGGAACGTGGGCACCGAAACCTGGAGTCCGATCGGTCCTCAGTGCCCCGCCTACCGCCTCGGCTCTGCCAATCCCTATGGGAACGGCACCTGGGTGCCGGCGACGCGGGTAGAGCTGCCGGCGCCGGTGCCGCCGGGCGGAGAGGTGACGCTCAACTTCACGGTCACGGCTCCCTCCACACCGGGCATCTACAACTTCCAGTGGCAGATGGTGCAGGAGTGCGTAACCTGGTTCGGTGATTTCACTACCAACGTGCCCGTGACCGTCCAGGCGGCTCCACCGAGAGACGCCCAGTTCATTTCCCAAAGCGTACCGGCGACTATGGCCGCGAGACGCAAATATCCGGTCAGCGTGACGTTTAGGAACGTGGGCACCGAAACCTGGAGTCCGATCGGTCCTCAGTGCCCCGCCTACCGCCTCGGCTCTGCCAATCCCTATGGGAACGGCACCTGGGTACCGGCGACGCGGGTAGAGCTGCCGGCGCCGGTGCCACCGGGCGGAGAGGTGACGCTCAACTTCACGGTCACGGCTCCCTCCACACCGGGCATCTACAACTTTCAGTGGCAGATGGTGCAGGAGTGCGTAACCTGGTTCGGTGATTTCACTACCAACGCGTCCGTGACCGTCCAGCCCGCACCACCCAGAGACGCCCAAATCCTCTTTCAGACCGTACCGTCCAGTATGGTGGCAGGTCAGAGCTATGCGGTGAGCATCTTGATCAGGAACGTGGGCACCGAAACCTGGAGTCCGATCGGTCCTCAGTGCCCCGCTTACCGCCTCGGCTCTGCCAATCCCTACGGGAACGGCACCTGGGTGCCGGCGACGCGGGTGGAGCTGCCGGCACCGGTGGCGCCGGGCGGGGAGGTGACGCTCAGCTTCACGGTCACCGCTCCCTCGACGCCTGGGACCTACAACTTCCAGTGGCAGATGGTGCAGGAGTGTGTAACCTGGTTCGGCGACTTCTCTCCAAACGTCGCCGTAAACGTCAATTAAACCAGCTCCAACTCGAAGCTGTTGAAAGGCGTTCTTCTGAAACGAACGGCGGGCTGCAGTCGAGCCCGCCGGTTTCTTTTCAGAGCGGCGTGATCTCCACCCGCGCCGAGCCGGCGCGGGTCATGCCGATCTGCTTGGCGGCGCCGTAGGAGAGATCGATCGCCAAGCCGCGCTTGAAGGGGCCGCGGTCGTTGATCTTCACCACCAGGGTACTCATCCTGGGCAGACCTTCAAAAGGAAAGGATGCCGTCAGGTTTCACGATTGAGTTTCGTCACTAGTGCGACGCGCCCGAAGTTCGTACCGGGTTTCTCTGGAGCGGCAGGGAGCCCCTTGCCGGCCGGACCCGAATGCAGTTCGCCCTGTCAGGGCGGGAGTTGAACAGCCCGGGGTGTCAACCCCGGGGACGGGAGCCACGAGATTCCCAAGTCCCGAAGGGCCGACAGAGCCGCTTCGACCGGGCAGATCCAACACGACCGATCTGTCGGCCCTCCGGGGCTGAGGGATCCGGAGACTCCGGTCCCCGGGGCTGACGCCCCGGGCTGGGCAACTCCCGCCCCTTCAGGGCGAACATTGCCGGAAAACCCGGTACGAACTTCGGGCGTGTCGTACTAGTGCGACGGCGGCGCGGACGAGCGCGGTGTTGTCGGAGGCTGGATGTCCATCGGGTAGAACGGTCGTGTCTTCGAGGCCGGTCAGCGGTAACAGACCCGGCGCGCTCACGCCTTCGTCGCCCGGACCAGGCGGTAGGGCATGTGCATGATGTTGTCCCGGAAGTACCGAGCCAGGTTCTCGTCGATGTGCGCGCGGACCTGCGCCAGGACGTCGGGCTGGAGCCTCTCCATCAGCATCTTTCCAGAACCCGCTTGCTCCACCCTGAGGCGGAAGTGTCTCGGGCTGAGAGCGGGGCTGAGCATCTCGTACCGCTCGAAAACGAGGTCGCGGACGCGGTCACCCAGCCGCTGGCGAACAACCTCCGGGTTCGCCCACTGCTGGGGTTCGTCCACCCCCGGCGGCGGCGGCGGGAGCTTGTCGGCGATCGCCTTGAAGATGGCGCCCATGCCATCGTCAGGCGGCCACGCGGTAAAGGCGAGCGTGCCGCCGGGTTTGAGGACGCGGAGCATCTCGTCCCCGGCTTGCTGCGCGTTGGGAGCGAAGACGTGGCCGAAGTGACTCAGCACCACGTCGAACTCGTCGTCGCGAAAGGGCATGGCCTGCGCGCCGGCCTCGCGAAAGTCCACGTCCGCCTGGGCGATGCGGGCGTTCTCGCGAGCCTGCACCAGGAAGCTCCGGCGTCGGGTCCACCGCCGCGACGTGCGCGCCGCTACGAGCAGCCGTGATCGCGGCTACGCCGGTGCCCGTGCCGACATCGAGCACGCGCTGCCCGGCGCGTACCCCCGCCGCCTTCACCAGCGTGGGGACGTTCGCCGTCGTCGTCGATTCCCAGACGGTGAACCCGCCCCAAAGTGCATTCAATTCGTCAGCCATTCCTGCTCGACCCCCGCGCCGAGCTCGAAGCTCGGCGCTCAACGTTTACCGGTTCATTCTCTCACAGCGAAAACCAATGGGGAGAGCGCTCAATGGAAGGCGGGCATGGCCACGCGGCTCACTCAGCCGCGGCAGCTCGCACGGCTGGAGTGACGCAGGGGTCTTGGCGTTGCTGAGGGCTACGGTGAGTGCGAGAGCGAAAGAGGAAAAGCCCATGCTGCTTCATACGTCCGGGCGCGGAGGGGAGTTTCACGAAGATCTGATAGGGCCTGCGGTCGGACGTGCCGCCCGAGCAGCGCCATCAGGCCAGGGGATTGACTCGGGCGGCACCTGCTCCCTCGATCTCCTCCAGCCCCGGTTCGCCCTGCCTGACCGGCTCGTTCTGTGGCACCCCCGCAGCGTAGTCCGGGTTGGTGGCAACCCAACCTTTGCCGATCTCGTATCCAAGCGCCAACACCGTCGCGCCCACGAACATCCCCAGGATTCCGCGGCTCGCCATGCCGCCCAATGCGCCCAACAAGATCACCGGCATCGGAACATCAACGCCGCGTCCGAGCATCAGCGGTTTCAAAATGTTGTCAGCTATGCCGGTAACCAGCAGGATGACCGTATACGTGATCGCCGCAGGGTTGCTATAATCGCCGCTCGACCAGATGTAAATGACAGCTGGAGCTGTGACGAGCAGCGCTGGTATTTGGGCGATACCCAAGACCAGCGCAATGATCGCCCACACACCCGCCGCAGGTATGCCGGCCAGCAGCAGCGCCAAGCCGATGAGGATCGCCTGAATGAAGGCGACGCCCATGACACCTGACGCGACGGTGCGGATGGTGGCCGTGGACAGTTTGGCGAGCGCCTCGCCTCTTGATAAGCCGGCGACCCGATGGAAGATCGCCCGGATGCCGCGCGAAGCTGGTTCAGCATAGACCAACAGGATACTGGCGATGATGAATGAGCCCAGGAACAGCAACAGGCCACCGCCAATGCCTGCGACCATGGCAAGTGCTTTCTGGGCCAATCCGCCGATCTTCGGCTGCAAGCTCTGCACGAACCCAGGCAGATCGGCATGAGCTTTGGACCAGATATCGTAGACCCTTTTGCCGACGATTGGCCATTGCTCAACTCCCTCTGCCGGGGCCGGTATTTCCAGCGTGTTGTTTTTCACGTCGCCGATGAAATTACGGACGGAGTCCGCAAAAGAATTCATCAGCAACCCCGTTGGGATGACGATCAACAGAACGGCGATGATAACCAGAAGGATCGAGGCGAGCCATCGCTTACCGCCGACTCT
Organism: uncultured Acidobacteriota bacterium; assembly: GCA_963832495.1. GTDB lineage: Bacteria > Acidobacteriota > Thermoanaerobaculia > Multivoradales > UBA5704 > DATARR01. The sequence continues at coordinate 50,557 of CAWHUF010000014.1, forward strand.
ACGGGCCAGCCATTGATGGAACGGGTACATCGTGACCGCCAGGATGGCCGACCAGGCCGTCAGCGACAGGAACGGCGCAAAGACCTGGTAGCACAACACGACCAGGGCGCCAATCAAACCGGCGCGTACCAATACATCCATCAGAGGGGTGGACCCGCGCGATTCGGCTTCGGGAGCCGGCTTCAGAATCGGACTCATTGGTTTTGTCCCATAGCGGTCTCGCCTCCCGGCTGGATTATCCGGTGTCGTCCACCGCGCCGCCATTGGACCTTGGTCGCATCAGCGTGGCCGAGACGCCTCCCGTTCGAGCGCTACGGCGGCCATTCGAGCGCTACGGCTCCCGTTCGAGCACAACGGCGGCCATTCGAGCACAACGGCGGCCGTTGTGCTCAAACGGCCGCCGTTCGGACACAATGAACGATCTCCCGGACACTTTGGCGGCCGTTCGGACACAATGGCGGCCAAAGTGTCCGAACGGCCGCCGTTGTGCTCGAATGGCCGCCGTTTTGTAAGAACGCGCCGTTCCCCGCGCGCCCTGGCCTTCGGCTTCGGGCTGCTCCACGGTCTGGGGTTCGCCGGGGCCCTGGCGCAAGTAGGGCTGCCGGCGGGTGAGATCCCGCTCGCGCTCGTCTCCTTCAACAGCGGCATCGAAGTCGGCCAGCTCCTTTTCGTCGGGGCTCTGCTGCTCGGGCGCGCAGTGCTCGGCACGCGTCCGCTGCCCCGGCTGGCGGCACCCGCCCGCCTGCCCGCCTACGGCATCGGTGCGCTGGCCGCGTATTGGGTTCTCGACCGCGCCTGGGGTCTCTTCTTTTGAAGGATGGCGAACCGTTACGCCGGCGCCGCACCTTGTCGGCGCCGATCCTCGGATCGGAAGAGGGCGGGTACCGGACGAAGCGGTAGGGTACGTTTACCATAATTAAGGTATCCGCGCCTCGATCCGACTCCGGACACGATTCCCCTCTCAATCCTCAAGTCATTGATTCCATTGGAGGTTTGGATTTGATCCCTGCTTGGCACTGGGCTTGCCTTTCTCCTTCTCCTGCGCGCGACATGACGGATCACCAACGAACCGGGTCCCTACGAGACCCAGAAGGAGACAGGATCATGCGTTCCAAGGCTCGTACTTTCTCTCTGTCGCTTCTCCTCGGCCTCATCGTTGCTGGAGCGGCCCCCGCGGCGCCGGTGGAGGTGGGCGCTGCCGTCCCCGACACCGCCGGCTTGGCGCCGGATGCCGCTCGCCCGCTTGCCGAGGCCAACAGCCTGTCGTTCTGTCCGGCTGGCAAGACCTGCGAAGGGGCCATCCGCACCAACGACCTGGCGGCCATCGGACGCCCGACGCTGGCCGGCTACTACCGCTGCCAGACTGCGGATTGCACTGTCAACCTGCGGGACGGCAAGCGCCCGGTCGGGCCGGTGCGCGTGAAGGTGGACGCGGCGCGGCGCACGATCCAGAGCGAGGCGCCGGTGCCCGGTGGTCAGGTCGTGGCCCGCTACACGGCCTCGGCGTCCGCCAGCAGCGGGTCGTCGCGGTCGCTCCAGTTGCGGTTCCAACTGTGCGCCAGCGCAACGGCGACCCCCTGCACACGTGATATCGGCCTGTCGTACCAATGCACCGGCTCGCCGATCGTCTGCTCGCCCGCTGGCGCGACCCTGAACGGCCAAGTGGCGACGTTCGCCGCCGCGCGCGACGTCCTGGGTCTGACCTTGATCCAGACGCCGGGAGCTCGCCATGGCCGTGCTGACGGCCCGGGAACTGGAGACGATCCCGAGCGCCGTCGCGCCGTGTGAGCCGCAGACGATGGCGGTGTTGAGCGGTTGCTACGGGGATTGCCTCACGCGAGCCGCGACGAAGTGCCGCGCCAGGATCGTGAGCGCCGAGGTCACCTGCAACGGCGACAAGAACTGCGAGGCCTGCGTGGTGGACAGCTACTGGGACTGCGCCGGGGGCTGCGCGTGGTGGAATCGGCTGCTGGACGCGGCGGTAAAGATCCTCGGAAGAGCCGTGGCCTTGTAGGAGAGCAATGAGTGCGCGTAGTGCACTCCAGGCCACTGATCTACCCTCTCCACCAAATTTTACTTGACTCCGTGGCTCAAGATGTACCGGAGCCTTCCGACCTGGCGCGTGGCGATGCCGCCGAGATGCACCCGTGCGAAAGAATCGCTTTCGAGCGAAAGGTTGGGGCCGGCGGGACGCCGGCCCCAGGAAGCAAGGGAGTCTCGATGGCTCAGCCGCAGGCATCCAGACAGGAGTTGTAGTACCAGTAGTAGCACTCGTTGATGCAATATTCCCGGTCCGGGAACGACGGCATCGGCGTGGTCTCACACTGATAGGTACAGTTGTCGAGCGTTTGTGCGCACCGCCCTGCGCAGGAGGAGGGGTAGCGGCTCTCCGCGCACTGGAGGGCCGCCCGGTCGTCGTTTTCGAGTGTGCGCCCTGCCGCGCCGAAATAGGAGGGGAACATGGTAGGGTTCGGCGTGCTCGTCAGCTCGGTGTGATGAATACCCAGCGAATGTCCGAGCTCGTGCGCGGCGACCGCCTGCGTATCGAAGTCGGTGCCATCGATCTTCCAGGTCACGTTCGCGTTGAACGTGACGTCCGCCTCCTGAAGCACCTGCCCCGCTTGGACGACGAGAGCGGTCAGTGCGAGGCAGTTGCCCGAGCAGCCGTTGCCCACGGCCCACAGCAATGTGTTTTTCCCGTCGGTGGCCCAGCCGGCGTTCGTCGTCCCCGCATACGTCAGCGTATGATTGGCGCCCGTTACGCTGGTCCAGGACTGCATCGCGGCTTGAAGGGCCGCCGCCTTGCCCGCGCCCTGGCCCGCCGTGTTGTGATACCAGGCGATGTTCCCGTTGTCCCAGTGGACGAACCCGCCGCCGTGCCAGCAACCGACCGGGGTGCCGGCGGTCAAGCGGCCCGTGGTCGTGACCTGGATCATGCGAAAGGCGTTGGACGGCGCGGCTCCGGCGAGCATCCCTGCCGCGGCGAGGGCGCAGGCGGCGATCCGGACGGATATCCTGGTGCGGCTCATGGCTTCACCTCCTGGCGAGCGCCGCGCGGACGGTCGGCGAGCTCGCGAATGGATTGCATCATTTTGGTGAGAGGAAGTCCCTGCGCTCCCCCTGGAGCCACCGCGTTGCCGCGGGCATCCGGAAGCAGAGAGAAATCGTTCGCCTGGCTGACGGCGCGCAGGCCGTCCCCAGCCATCACGAGATCGAACACACCTTGGACGTGATCGCGCACCGTGCGGACACCCCGGGCGCCCGGCAGGTCCTCCCGATCCAGGAACAGCACGTACTCTCGTCCCGGCACGAGCTCGGCCCCGCCGAGGATGAGGGTGGTGAGGTCATCCACCGTCCCGCCCAGGAGCGTGACTTCGAGCACCCGGTCGCGCGGCTCTCCCTTGAGGACGTCCGAGACCTCGATGCGGACATCGGTCAGGATGAACGTGCTCTCCTCGTTCCAGTACGAGCGCGCGTCCAGGACCTCGCCCACGACGACCGTTTCATTGCCGGCGACCAGATCGTCGAGCCCCGCCCGGACCAGCGTGGTCGCGCTCGCGGGCGCCGCCACGCTCACGGCGATCGCGGCCGCGATCAACCGGCCCAGCCATCTTTCAACACGTTGATTCATGCTCCCTCCTTGTCCATGTGAGCCGGCCCACCGGGGCGCGGCGCGCGGCGGAGAGAGCAACCGCGAAGCCAGGTGTCAAGTGATTGATTCTGAAGAAAAAGCGGTCAGATCGCCGTCCCATGGATGGAACAGGCCGGCGGAACAGGGCGGATCCGAGTCCCGGATTCGGGACGGCCGAGGATCCGTCCGGATCGGGGCGGAAACGGACGCTTCCGGCGCCCGGACTCGCGGGGAGGCTATCGTTCTTACACTTTGGCGGCCGATCGGACACTTTGGCGGTCAAAGTGTCCGGGAAGAGCCGCAAAGTGTCCGATCGGCCGCCGATGTGTCCGATCGGCCGCCAAAGTGCTCGGGAGATCGTTTTTTGTGTCCGATCGGCGGCCGTTTGAGTGGGGAAGAGCGCCGGAGTGCTCGATCGGCCGCCGAAGTTCTCGAACGGGAGCCGTGGCGCTCGAACGGGAGCCATCCCGCTGGTCTGGCGTTCCTCCCGGCCCCTTTCTCAGGAAGCCGGCGCCAGCCCGTGCTTCTGCATCCGGTAATAGAGCTGCGAGCGCGTGATGCCGAGCAGGCGCGCGGCCCGGGAACGGTTGCTGCCCGCTTCTTCGAGCGCCTTGGCGATCAGGTCGCGTTCCACGACTTCCAGGTTCACGCCGCCGGGTGGAAAGGCGTCGGCGTTTTCGGGATGCGCGGGCGCCGACGCGGCGGGTTGGCCTAGCGCGATGGGCAGGTGTTCCAGGGTGATCAGGCCGCCGTCGCAGAGGATGGTGGCCCGTTCCAGGGCATTTCGCAGCTCGCGGACGTTGCCCGGCCAGGGGTAGGAGAGCAGGGCTTCGTGGGCCTGGCGGGAGATGCCCGCGGCGGGACGGCCCACGGTGGGGCCGACCTCTTCCAGGAAGGCATCGGCCAGGGGGAGGATGTCCTCGCGGCGCTCGCGCAGAGGGGGCAGGCGGATCTCGAAGACGCTCAGCCGGTAGTAGAGGTCTTCGCGGAACTCGCCGCGGGCGATGGCCGCCGCGAGGTCCCGGTTGGTGGCCGCCACCACGCGCACGTCGGCCTTGATAGGGCGCGTGGCTCCGAGCCGCTGGAGCTCGCGCTCCTGGAGCACGCGCAGGAGCTTGGCCTGGACGGCCGGGCTCATCTCGCCCACTTCGTCGAGGAAGAGCGTGCCCCCGGCGGCCTGCTCGATGCGGCCGGGATGCGAGGTGAGAGCGCCCGTGAACGCGCCCCTCTCGTGGCCGAACAGCTCGGATTCGAGGAGCGTCTCGGGCAGGGCCGCGCAGTTGAGCGCCACGAAGGGGCCTTTGGAACGGCGCGAGCCGCGGTGGATGAAGCGGGCCACCACTTCCTTGCCAGTGCCGGATTCGCCGGTGAGGAGGACGGTGGTCTCGGTGGCCGCCACCTTGGCCGCCTGGGTGAGGACGTCCTTCCAGCGCTTCGATTCGCCGAGCACGCGGTGGTAGCCCCGCGTGGCTTCGAGCTCGTCGCGGAGGGCCTGTACGCGCTCTTCGAGGCGGGTGGCCCGCTCGCGCGCCTCGGACGCCTGGCGCTGCTCCTCGGCCAGGCGCTGATGGGAGAGGGCCAGGCTCACGTGGTCGCCCACCCGGCGGGCCACCACGACGTCCTGCTCGGAGTACTGGCCGGGAGTCTTGGAGAAGAAGATCAACGCGCCGATGAAGCCGCCGTCGAGGCGCAGCGGGATCTTGAGCAGGGAGCGGACGCCGAGCTTGCGGCACTTGTTGCAGCGCTCGGGCTGGGTGTCCGCCTCGGCCTCGACGTCGGGGATCAGCACGGGCTCCAGGCCCATGTGCTGCAGGTCTTTTTCGGCCACCGGCATGGGCTGCCAGAGCTCGGGCACCGATTCGCCGGAGAGGGCGTCGACCGTCATCACGCGCCGGTCCTCGCTCAGGGAGGAGAGCACCAGGAGGTCATGGGCGAGGACGGGCTTCACCACGGTCGAGACCTGGTTGAAGATCTCGCGGATGTCGAGCACGTTGGCCATCATGGGGAGCAGGGCGTCGATGGCGTCCAGCCGGCGGCGGCGCTCGGCGTCCAGGGTCCACAGCCGCTCGTGCTCCAGGGCCAGGACCAGGAGGTCGGCGATGGGCTGGAGGGCCGCCTCGTGCTCGGCCGTGAAGACGCCGGGACGGCGGGCTCCCACCATGACGTAGCCTTCGAGCTGCTCACCGCGCAGGAGGGGCACGGAGAGGCCCGAACGCATGCCTTGCTGCTGGATCCGCCGGTCCATGGCGAAGGTGAGATCCAGCATCCGCAGGACGTCGTCGATCCGCTTGGTTTTATCGAAAAATGGCCGCGTGGCCGGGGAGAAGTCCTCCAGGCTGATCTCCAGGGGAGGGTCCATCTCCGTGCCGGTGATCGAGTAGAGCTCCAGCGTGCCCTCTTCCTTGACGCGCACCACGCCCATCCGGTCGAAGGGCAGGATGGTGGCCGCGGCTTCGGCCACGCGCGTGAAGACCTCGCGCAGCTCCAGCGTCCCGGAGACGACGCGCACGATACGGCGTAGGGCGTCGACGAGGGGATCGGGTGTTTCCGCCTCGATTTCAGCCGGCCAGAGAGCCCTCAGGACCTGGGTCATTGACGCAGAACTTCCTCCGGGGGCATCTTATCAGACCCCTCCGGGGTATAGAATCATGGCCATGATCCTGGCTGGATCTGAAAGGAGAGATCTCATGAAGAAGATCGTGCGGAAGCTGACCCTCAACCGGGAGACCCTGCGCCGGCTGGACGAGGCTCAGTTGCGGGGAGCCGTGGGGAACGGTCCCGATCAGGCTCTTCCATTCTCGCGGCAAAATACCTGTGGAATTGCGTGCACGGCCTATAACTGCAATGCCGAGCTGAAGCAGCACGTCGACAACCCGGGCCAGACCCCGATGTAACTTTGAAAGGAGACAACTCATGAAGAAGACGATCTCGAAGCTGACCCTCAACCGAGAGACCCTGCGCCGGCTGGACGAGAACCAGATGCGGGGAGCCGTGGGGCAGGCCCCCACTCTGTCCCTCCAGGCCTCGCGTTGTGATACCTGCGGGATTGCGTGCACGGTCTACACCTGCCCAGCCAACACCGGCTGTACCTGCGAGTCCTGATCCTACCCTGGCTGGCGGGCGTCGAGGTCCGCCAGCAATTTCCTGGGAGCGACGGTTCGATAGGCATCGAGGACCAGGTCGGCGATCTGGTCCCAGTCGGTCTCTCCCACGTCCAGCCTCACTCCGAGCCAGCCCCGGTGTCCCACGTAGGGCGGGACGAAGAAGCGCTCGGGGTCCGCGGTGACGAGAGCTTCCTGAGCGCCGTCCGGAGCGGCGCACCAGAACGCCAGGACGTCGTCGTGGTGGTGGTTGGCGTACATCACGAAGGTCTTCTTGCCGCGGATGAACCAGGTGGGCTCGCCGTGGCTGAGCCGTTCCGTGGTCTCCGGCAGGGCGAGGCAGAGCTTGCGAAGAGTCTCCAGGGGATCTTGATTCATGGCCTTATTCTGCCCCGAGCCGCTTGGCCAGCGCGCGGCCCCGTTCCGTGAGGGGGATGGGAGCAGAGCCCGGGCGGAGGGTCTGGATCAGCTCCCGCGCCTGAAGCTCCCTGGGACCGGCGTCGTCGATTACCGAGCCGTCCAGGAACCAGAAGAGACAGCCGGCGCCCGTCTGAGGACGGGTCAGCTCGGAGCCGTCGTATACCTTCAGGAGGATCTGGCGGGCGGTGTCTCCCAGGGGAGCGGTATCCTCGCTTCCAAAATCCTCTGGCATGGGATGAATCTACCACGCTATGAGCTACGGACCCCGTTATAATAGGGTCCGTGATAGGCTCCTTTGCCGACCAAGGCACCGAAGATGTCTTCGACGGCGTAAGCAGCAAAGGGGCGCGTTCTGTTTGTCCTGTGGACCTGTGGGCAGTCGCGCGACGGAAGCTGACCCAGATCAACCGAGTCACCGAGCTTGCGGAATTGGCTGTGCCCCCTGGGAACCGGCTCGAAAGATTGAAGGGTGATCGCGCTGGACAATACAGCATCCGCATCAACGATCAGTACCGGGTATGTTTTCGCTGGAAGGACGGTTATGCAGACGAAGTCGAAATCACGGACTACCACTAAGGCTCGGCTGGTGGAACGCCGGCTTCCGCGCCATCTTCCTCCGACTCATCCAGGAGAAATGCTGCTGGAGGAGTTTCTGAAGCCGCTGGGGATCAGCCAATCGGCGTTCGCCATTCGCCTGGGGGTTTCCTTCCCGAGGCTCAACGAGATCATTCGGGGTAAGCGCTCTGTCACCCCGGATACGGCGCTCCGGCTGGCCCGTGTCCTGGGGATGTCAGCGGATTTCTGGCTAGGGCTCCAACAGGATTGGGACCTGTGGCACGCGATGCACAGTAGCGAAGCGGCTGAGATCGATCAGCTCGTGCCGCTACAGCGCCAGGCCTGAGCCGCGAGGCTTTCCGAGCTCACTCGATATACCCCAGGTTTTTGAGGCTCCGGAGCATCTCCTCGTCTTCAGGAGAGGGGATCAGCGGCTCGGTGGGCCGCGGGCCGTAGCCGGCTACCCGTGTCATGGGCCTCGAACGCGCGAAGTCTTCTTCGAAGGCCTCGGTGAGGGGCCGTCCCGGCAACTCGGAGGAGAGCGGCAGACCGAGGAGCCAGGCCATGGTGGGCATCAGGTCGTAGGGGGTCGCCTGCTCCAGGGTGAAGCCCCGCCGTACGCCCGGGCCGCGGAGGAACAGGACCCCTTTGGCTTGGGGACCGTGCTCGCCGGGCCGCTCGGTCCGCTGAAGGTTCCCGGCGTTTTTGGAGGGCTCGGCCCCGTGGTCCGACGCCACGATCAGCCAGGCGTCTTCCGGCAGCGCGTCGAGGATCTCGGCCAGGAAGGTGTCGACGTAGCGGTAGGCGCCCTCGACCACGCCGCGGTCGCGCTCCACGTCGGCCGGCTTGCGGGCGAACTTCTCGGGCTCCATGGCGTCCCAGCCGTAGTGCTGCACCGGGTCCGGGCCGCGCAGGTAGAGCATCTGGAGGTCCACGGGGCGCTCGCGCATGAGGTCGAGGGCCACGCGGGAGAGGGGATAGTCGAGCCGGTAGAAGGTCTTGAGCCAGGAGTAGAGGTCCGGCGCGTGCCAGTCCGCCGAGCGGGCCAGGGCCACGTGCTCGTCCGAGAACCGGCCACGCCGCTGGAAGTCCTCCCACGGGAAGCTCGCGGGGGTGATCCAGTGGCGGCTCAGGACGGGCGCGATCTCTTCCGGATGGACCTGCCGGCGCAAGGCCGCCAGCCTCTCGCGGTCGGCCGTCCAGAACTTGCCCTCGGCGGCCATGTGGTCTCCGAAGGCCGGGTTGGCGTGGTCGCTCACCATGTAGCCGCGGACCTCCTCGGCCGGCCAGGTGGCCCACCAGCCGATGACGCCCACGCTCACCCCGCGCCGGCTGGCCAGCTCCCAGATCGCCCGGGCTTTGCGCACGCTGCTGGTGACGGGGATCTCGCGGCCGTTGGGCAGCCGGGCCGTGAAGCCGCGGATGCCATGGTCCGCCGGCCGCCGTCCCGTGGCCACCGTGGTCCAGATGACGGGCGAGTGGGTGATCCGCAACGTGTCGAACCGCCGCAGGTGTGCCCCTTCGCCGATCAGGCGCTGAAAGGCGGGCAGCTCACCTCTTTCCAGGAGAGGGCCGAGGACGTCCCAGGTGGCGCCGTCGACGCCGAGGAAGAACAGGCGGGGCTTGGGGGCCTGGGAAGAGGAGGTTCTGGAAGGCTCGGCAGCTTCCCGGCAGCCGGCAAGGACAGAGAGCAGCAGAATCGTCAGGAGCAGGAGCCGGGAACGCATGGGGCGCAGTTTACAGAATCCCCCGCGTAAAGCCCGCCCGGGCATTCTTCTCCGCGCTATCCGGCCTCGTACGCGAACGAATTCCCCTTCCCCCGGGCCTTCCTCTGGAGCAGGCCCTCGAGGTACAGGGTGGTCTCCTCGGCCAGAACGGCGTCGCCGCAGTCCGGGCATACGCCGGCCGGGACATGATGGATGACGAACGTGCGCTCCCTGTAGACCACCGTGTGGCTGATCTCCCGCGCCTCGTGCTCGCCGCTGCAGTCTGGGGTGTGGCATTTCATGGGGCGTCTCCTCCTCGGCTGTATCCAGTCCATGAAACCTCGTCCCGAGGTCGTGCAATTCCAGGGCCTGGAGCCGTATCCTGGGAAACGGTTTAAGATATTTTCAGCGATTTGAGGCAACTTCCGGGCGCTGCCGCCGTACTGAGGCCAGGGGCCTGCCCGGCCCTGTCCTCCAAGAAAGGTGTTGGATATGCGTCGATTCATGCCGATCGTCTCCCTGTTTGTGTTTCTGGCCGCGGTGCCTGTTTCCGCGGAGGCCGAGCCCTGGCTGCAGAAACCCGCCTTGAGCCACGATCAGATCGCCTTTACCTACGCTGGCGACCTCTGGCTGGTAGGGCGTGAGGGGGGCGATGCCCGGCGGCTGACGACCGGCCTGGGAGTCGAGACAGACGCCGTCTTTTCTCCGGACGGCCAGTGGATCGCTTTCACTGGCATGTATGACGGCAATTACGACATCTACGTGGTGCCGGTCGCGGGGGGTACGCCCCGCCGGTTGACCTGGCACCCGGGGGGCGAACGGGCCCAGGGCTGGACGGCGGACGGCAAGGAAGTGCTCTTCGTCTCGGCCCGTTCCGGCTTCGGACGGCTGTACGTCATGCCCCTCACGGGTGGCCTGCCCACCGAGATGCCCCTCCCCCGGGTCGCGCAAGGAGCGCTCTCGCCCGACGGCAAGCGTCTGGCCTACGTGCCGTTCTGGAACCGGCCGGGGGGCGCGGGGAACTATTACGCCTGGAAGCGCTACCGCGGCGGGCGGACCTCGCCGATCTGGATCGCCCGGCTCTCCGACGCGGCCATTGAAAAGGTCCCCCGCGAGAATTCCAACGACTCGGACGCCATGTGGATCGGCGACCGCCTGTACTTCCTCTCGGACCGCAATGGCCCGTCCACGCTCTTCGCCTACGAGCTCGCGAGCCGCAAGGTGACCCAGGTGCTCGCGAATAATCTTGCGAATAATCTCGCCAATAACGAGGAGGACATCGTGGCCGCTTCGGCGGGGCCCGGTGGGATCGTCTACGAGCAGTTCGGCCGGATCCATCTCTTCGACCTGGCTTCCGGCCGCTCGAAGCCGGTGCCCGTGCGGGTCGAGGGGGACCTCGCGGCCGTGCGCCCGTACTATGCCAAGGCGGCGGACCGCATCCTCAACGCCACCCTCTCCCCCACGGGCCTGCGAGCCGCTTTCGAGGCGCGGGGCGAGATCCTGACCGTGCCGGCCGAGAAGGGGGACATCCGCAACCTGACCCGCTCGCCGGGGGTGGCCGAGCGCGATCCGGCCTGGTCGCCGGACGGCCAGAAGATCGCTTATTTCTCGGATGAATCGGGGGAGTACGCCCTGCACGTGGCCGATCAGATGGGCGCCGGCGAGGTCCGGAAGATCCCGCTGGGCGATCCTCCGTCCTTCTTCTACTCCCCCAAGTGGTCGCCGGACGGGTCGAAGATCGCCTACACGGACAAGCGGATGAACTACTGGTACGTGGATGTGGACAAGGGCCGGCCTGTGCGGATCGACACCGACCTCCACGACAATCCTGTCCGTCCCCAGGAGATGGCCTGGTCGCCCGACAGCCGCTGGATCGCCTACAGCCGCGACCTCGAGAGCCACCTCCGCGCCGTCTTCCTCTACTCGACCCAGACGGGCAAGTCGCGCCAGATGACGGACGGCATGAGCGACGCCCGTTACGTGGCGTTCGACAAGGGGGGGAAGTACCTCTACTTCACGTCGAGCACCGACGTGGGCCCCTCGATCGGCTGGCTCGACCTGTCGAGCGTGCAGCGGCCGGTCTCGCGCAGCGTCTACGTGGCCGTGCTCGACAAGGACCTGCCCTCTCCACTCGCGCCACTGAGTGATGACGAGAAGGCGGCCGGGAAGGACAGCAAGGACGAGGGGAAGGAGGAGAAGGGCAAGGGGGAGGATAAGCCCGCGCCCGTGAAGATCGATTTCGAGGGCATCGGCCAGCGCATCCTCGCCCTGCCCATCCCCGCCCGCAACTACACGGGTCTGGTCGCGGGCAAGGCGGGCACCCTGTTCCTTCTCGAAGAGCGCGCCCGTCCAGGGCTTCGGCTTCGAGGGCTCGATCCTGCACCGGTTCGATCTCGAATCACGGAAGAACGAGAAGCTCCTCGACGGCGTCCAGCCGCCCTTCGCCGTGTCCCAGGACGGCGAGAAGATGCTCGTCCATCAGGGATCGTCCTGGAGCATCGTTCCCACGGTGACCCCAGAGGGAGCACCCAAGCCCGGCGAGGGGGCGCTGGCGCTCGACAAGATGGAGGTCCTGGTCGATCCCCGGGCCGAATGGCGGCAGATGTACCACGAGGTCTGGCGTATCGAGCGCGACTTCTTCTACGACCCCGGCCTCCACGGGGTGGACCTGGCCACGGCCATCAAGCGCTACGAGCCGTTCCTCGACGGCGTGGGCCACCGGACCGACCTGAACGCTCTCTTCAACGAGATGCTCGGCGAGCTGACCGTGGGCCACCTCTTCATTGGCGGCGGCGACGCGCCGGAGGTCCCCCAGGTCAAGGGCGGGCTCCTGGGAGCGGACTATGAGATCGCCAACGGCCGCTACCGCTTCGCCCGTATCTACAACGGCGAGAACTGGAACCCGGACCTCCAGGCACCCCTGACCCAGCCGGGCGTCAACGTCAAGGCGGGGGAGTACCTGCTGTCGGTCGACGGCCGGGAGGTGCGGGCGTCCGACAACGTCTACAGCTTCTTCGAGGCCACGGCCGGCAAGTCCGTGATCCTGGAAGTCGGCCCCAATCCCGATGGCAAGGGCTCGCGCAAGGTCACCGTCGTCCCGATCGAGAGCGAGGACGGCCTGCGGTTCCTCGACTGGGTGGAAGGCAACCGCCGCAAGGTGGATGAGCTCTCCGGCGGCCGGCTCGCCTACGTCTACCTGCCCGATACGGCCGAGGGCGGGTACGCCTCCTTCAACCGCTACTTCTTCTCCCAGCTGGGCACGGGCCGGGGCGGTGATCGACGAGCGCTTCAACGGCGGCGGCTACGCGGCCGACTATGTCATCGATTACCTGCGCCGCCCGCTGCTCAACTACGTCTCGACCCGCGAGGGCGAGGACTTCACGACGCCCGTGGGAGCGATCTTCGGCCCCAAGGTGATGATCATCAACGAGTCCGCCGGGTCCGGAGGCGACGCCCTGCCCTGGTACTTCCGTAAGCTCGGCATCGGTCCCCTGGTGGGCACGCGCACCTGGGGCGGCCTCGTGGGCATCTACGACTACCCGGTCCTGATCGGCGGCGGCTTCGTCACCGCGCCCCGCGCCGCCTTCTGGAACACCGAAGGCGAGTGGGAGGTGGAGAACCATGGCGTGGCCCCCGACATCGAGGTGGAGCTCGATCCCCAGGCCTGGCGCCAGGGGCGGGACACCCAGCTCGAAAAGGCCGTGGCGGTGGCCCTGGAGCTGCTGGCGAAGAACCCGCCGCCGGCCAAGCCCAAGCGGCCGGCGTATCCGAACTACCACCAGGAGGGGACGGGAACGGCGAAGCCGGCTCCCTGACGGACCGCGATAGACTCTCCGCATGGCACCAGAGTCCCCAGGCGGTGACAGAGACGACACCTTCCGCCGGCTGACCTTCTACAGCGTCCTGGGCGGGCTGTGCCCGCTGATCCCCGTCCCGTTCGTGGACGACTGGGCGCTCTCCCAGGTCCAGCGGCGGATGATCGGGGAAGTGGCCCGGAGGAGAGGCGTGACGCTCGCCCCCGAGGCCGCGAAGATCCTCACCGGGGGCGAGGATGCGGGCTGGCCCGGCTGCCTGGGAGCCGTGGGCTGGGTCTTCCGCGAGGTGGTCGGCGCCATTCTGGGATGGCTCTTCCGGACGGTCTTCTACTTCCTCACCATCCGCCGCAGCGTCCGCCGTTCGTCGGAGACCCTCCACTTGGGCTATCTCTTCGATCATGCCCTCCGGAGAGAGACGATGCCGGCGGTGACCGCAGTGACCGCAGTGACCGCCGAGGGGGCGCGCTCGATCCGCCGGGCCCTCCTGGCCACCCTGACCGAGGTGGACGCCCAGCCGATCTACCAGACTCTCTTCCGGGACTTCCGCCGCAGCCTCTCGCTGCTCCTCCAGGGCGCCGCCCTCTTCCGCCGCTTCCTGCCGCGGCGCAGGAAGCGCAAGGAGACCGATCTGGCCGGACAGAGCGAGGTCTTCGAGCGGCAGGAAGAGCTGCTCGGGAGCTTCACCGACCGCCTCGCCGAGAACCTCTGGGGGAACCAGGCCTATTTCATGGCGCTGGAGAGCGCCTTCGACAGGAACCTGCCGCGTGCCGCCGGTTGAAGTCCCCCGCCTGCCGCCCCCTTGGCGCCTGCGGGGGAGCGGCTGGATCTTCGTCTTCACCTTCAAGCCCTGGTTTCTGCGTACGGGAGGCTTCCTGCCGCCGGAGCTCGAAGGAGCGGAAGGCTTCGAAGGGCAGCTCGGAGCCGTGATGCTGGTGGAGTACCGGCAATCCCCCGCCGGCCCCTATCACGAGCTGCTCTTCCTGGCCGGCCGCAACCTCCGCTGGCGGGATCACCGCTTTTCGATCACCCGCATTTACGTCTCGACTGAGGAGAGCGCCGTCAACGGTTGGGAAAATTGGGGGATTCCCAAGCAGACAGCCGAATTCGAAATCATTCCCAGGGAAGACGGCGCCCAGAGAGTGATCGTTCTGCGCGACGGCGCGGCCGAGGTGGACCTGACCGTTTCTCCCGGCCACGGCCTGCCTCTGCCGGCGCTCAGCCTTGCGGCCCCTCCCTCCTGGCGAACGATCACGCAATTCAAGGACGGGCAGCCGCTGGTGACTCGCATGAGCGGACGCGGGGTTTTACAATCCGCGAAGCTGCTCGATTTCCGTTCCATGCCCCGCCTGTTCCCGGACGTCAATCACGGCGAGCGGGTGGCCGGGTTCCGGTTAAAGGATTTTCACCTGTATTTCCCACGTCCGTATGCCGCCGCTTCGCGGTAAATATCAATAGAAAAACTTTTAGAAAATTTTCGTAGCGAGCGAGTAGCAAAATAACGATAAGCTGCTCGTTGTAGAATCTTGCTCATTTTGCCAAAAAGCCTTGACAGTTTTTCCATTGCGGTTATCCTCTGAGTCACAGCAGCATTGCAGCTCGATCCACTGACCGGCGATCTTTCTTGATTCGCCGTTCATGAGAGATCTGTTTCGGTCGTCAAGGGAGGCGGCGTTGAGGAGAACGTATCGCTTTACGGCGTGGACGGGAGTTTGCCTTCTCGTCAGCTTGTTCGTATCGGGGCTTCCGGCCGAGGCCAGGTTCGTGCTTCAGAACCCGGAATCTCCGGTCTACTATCGCTACGCCGTGGTGGCGGGGGAGCGGATCCAGGTGGTGGAGGGGACGGCCGTCACAGGCAACGTCCACTCCAATGATGACCTGCACCTCGCCTCCGGCGCCCGGGTAGAGGGCAACGCCTCGGCGGTGGACAAGATCACCGGCCCGGGCACGATCACGGGGACGGCCACGCAGGGGGTTCCGCCTGTCACGCTGCCGCGCCTGGGCACGGCGGCGGAGCTGCGGGCCCTGGCAGACCGGGTGCTCGAAGGCAACCAGACGCTCACCGGCGCGCGGATCGACGACGTCCTCTTCGTCAACGGCAAGGTCACGGTGCGCGGCAGCCTGAACGGCACGGGCACCCTGCTGGCCTCGGGTGACGTCACCTTCGAGCGGCCGGCCGGCGCGGTGGTCCTGGAGCCTGGGGCGCGGCTCTCGGTCGCCTCCCTGGGTACGATCGACCTCGCGCAGGACCGCGCCTTCCGCGGCGTGCTCCGGGCCGGGCAGGACGTGCGGATCGGCCGGGACGCGCAGATCTCGGGCGTCGTGATCGCCAGCCGCCAGGTCCAGTTGGGCGGCGATGTGCGGCTTTCCTTCCTCAATCCTGACGGCGTGGCTCCCCTGCTGGAGATCGTGGCTCCTCCCGCTCAGGTGGAGGGCGATACGACGCCCGCCGTGATCGTGAATTTCACCGACGCCGACTCGGGAGTGGACCCGGCGAGCCTGGAGGTGAAGGTGGACGGTGCCTCGATCCGCGCCAACTGCTCCGTCTCGGCTGCTTCGGCCACTTGCGAGCCGCCGGAGCTGGCGCAGGGCAGCCACACGGTCGAAGCCTCCGCGGCCGACCGGGCGGGCAACCGGGCCACCGTTTCCGGAAGCTTCGAGATCGTCCTCGACAGCAACCCTCCCACCCTGCGCCTCGTCTCGCCGAGCGCGGGCGTGATCGTGGGCGACGCGACCCCGGCCATCGAGATCGAGTACTCAGATCCCAATGGAGTGGATACCGCGAGCCTGCACGTGGTGCTCGACGGCACGGACCTCACCGCGAGCTGCACCGTCCAGGCGGAGCGGGCCACGTGCGAGCCGCCGGCGCTCGCTCCCGGCGTCCACACGCTGGAGGTCGAGGTGGCGGACCGGCGGGGCCAGCGCGCCAGCCTCTCCCGGGTTTTCGAGATCGTGCTGTCGCTCACGGTGGTCATCGAATCGCCGGTCCCGGGCGAGCTGACGCGGGTCGACTCGCTCGACGTCTCCGGCCGCGTGCCGCCGGAAACCGATTCCGTGGTGGTCAACGGGATCTCCGGCACTATCCAGGGCGATACGTTCGTGGTCGAAGACGTGCCGCTCCACGAGGGCGGCAATATCCTCACCGTCGTGGCCCGCAGCCAGGGCGGCGGCATCGGCACGGCCACCGTGACCCTCATACGGGACACGAAGCCACCGCAGGTCGGCATCCTGTCGCCGCGCGAGGGGCGGGTGACCACGGAGTCGCAGATCGCCGTTACAGGCGAGTTCCACGACCCGGTGTCGAGCCACGCCGCCACGACGCCGCCCGTGGTGCTCGTCAACGGCGTGCCGGCGCTCGTCGAGCAGCGGACCTTCTTCCTCGACAATCTGCTGCTGCAGCCGGGCGAGAACCGCATCCGGGTGACGGTGACGGACGCCGCGGGCAACGAGGGCGTGGCCGAGGTGACGGTACGCTCGGAGCCGGCCGCGGGGCAGCAGATCGAGATGCTCCTGGGCAACGGCCAGACAGGCCCAGCCGGGCAGTTGCTGGCCGATCCGCTGGTGGTGCGCCTGCGCGATGCCATCGGCAACCCGCTGCCCGGCCGGCGCGTGCTGTTCCATGTAACGCGCGGCGGCGGCCGGATCGCCGCGGGCGGTGAGGAAGGGGCTCAGCTCACCGTGCCCACCGACGAGCAGGGCCTGGCGCGGGTGAATTTCACCCTGGGCAGCCGGGCCGGCGCGGGCAATCACGAGGTCGCGGTAACGGCGGCGGGCTTCCCGGGTGAGGTGGTGTTCTGGGCCTCGGCCCAGTTGGGGGAGGCGCACCGCATCGTGCGCTTGGTGGGCGATCATCATCAGATCGGAGCCATGAAGGGAGCCGTGTCGTCCCGGTTCCCCAAGCCCCTGCTGACGCAGGTCTTCGACGGCGAAGGCAACCCGGTTCCCGGGGTCGAGGTGATCTACCGTGTGCTGACCGGCGGCGGCTCCTTCGATGGCGCTCAGGAAGCGCGCAAGGTCACCAACGCCCAGGGTGTGGCCGCGGCCGCCTTCACCCTCGGACCCGATCCCGGGGCCAACGCCAACCTGGTAACGGCGGAATTTGACGGCCTCGCGGAGCTGCCGGTGGTGTTCTCGATCTCCGGCTTGGAGCCGGGCCCCGAATCGGAGACGGCCATGGTCGGCATCGTGCTGGACAACCAGGACGATCCCGTGCCGGGGGTGACGCTCTTCGTCCCCGGCGCGCCTGCCCCGGCGGTCAGCGACGCCGCAGGCCGGTTCCGCATCTCCGGCGTGCCCGTGGGCACGGTGGACCTGCACGTGGACGGCAGCACCGCTTCGCGTCCCGGCACCTGGCCGCACATCGCATTCCACATCACCACCGTGAGCGGGGCGGACAACGGCGTGGGCATGCCCATCCGCCTGCTGCCCATCGACGTGGCGGGCGGCAAGGTGGTGGGCGGTCCGGAGGAAGTGGTGGTCCCCATGCGCGGGGTCCCTGGCGCGTCGCTGATCGTGGCGCCGAATTCCGTGACCTTCCCGGACGGCTCCCGCACGGGCGTCGTTTCCTTCACCCAGGTGCACGTGGACAAGGCGCCGATGATCGCGCCCATGGGCTCGGGTTTCACCGTGGCGTTCACGGTGCAGCCGCCGGGCACGAGATTCGATCCGCCGGTGCGTCTGACGCTGCCGAACACCGGCCTGCCGCCGGGTTCGGAGGTGGACATCTTCTCTTTCGATCACGACATGGGCGAGTTCATAAGCGCGGGCACCTCCACGGTGACGGAGGACGGCCTGCTGATCCGCTCGAACCCCGGCTCGGGCATCTCCAAGTCCGGCTGGGGCGGGGGAGTGCCGCCGCCGCCGCCCACCACCGACACCTGCCATCCGGGGTCCTGCACGAGTTGCTCGGGCGGCAAGCCCGTGCCCTTGTGCGACGAGTGCAGCACGTGCGGCGGTGGCGGCGCGAAGGCGTCCTGCAGGCCGAGAACGCTCGACGCGGTGAAGGTCCTCGGGCCTGACGGCGATCCGAAGCTTCTGGTCATTGGCAAGGGAAAGACGGCCGACCTTCGGGCCATGATTACCGGGACCTGCTCGAACCGGAAGGTCACCTGGGATTTCGGAGACGGCGGCGCAGCAGGTCAGGGTGAGAGCGTCTCCAGGGTCTACGCCCGTGCCGGCGATTTCACGGTGACCGCGAGGGCCGAGTGCACCAATTGCAGCGGCGTGGCGTCGAAAATGGGTACGTTCCGGGTCGTGGTGATCGACGTCAAAGTCGATTCGCTGTCGCCAGCGACGGAGCTGAAGCTGGGGGAGGACCTGACCGTCAACTACACGATCGAGGTACCGAGCGACATCACTCTCGACCGGGTGGAGCTGCGCATCCTCAACCAGTCGGACGCCGTCCTCTTCAGCCGCAACGATCTGGTCACCAAGGGCGGCGCGAACATGACGAAGTGGGAGAAGGGAAAGACCAGCTCGGGGGCGTTCGCCAATCCCAAGCAGGGGGATTACAAGGTCGTCATCGCCGCCATCAAGAGACTCCCAGGAGGCGAAGTCGCCCGATGACAAGAAGATCCGCACCAAGCTCATGCTCGAGGCGGAGGTCAAGGACATGCCGAGCAGCGGAGTGAACATCTCGGCCGGCCTGCGCGACCTCGGGGATGCCCTGAAGGTGGTCATGAAGAACGGCTCGAACGAGACGGTCTTCTCCGGCGGCTCGCTCAAGATCACCCCCATGGGTACGGGGGACATCGAGAAGAAGGTCGAGGTCGACGACGCCGGTCTCAACAACCTGGACGACGGCGATTACGATGTGCTGTTCCGCGATCTGCGCGACGACATCGGGAACTTCTCGGATGAGGACAAGAATCCCCAGAACGGGATACAGCCGGTCAAGTTCCAGTTGAAGCTGAGGTCCAGCCCTTGATGGGCAGGGAAGGGGCTATGAGAAGACGATCTGAATTGAACAGAGTGCCAGCCCTGCTGGTCGCGGCTTTGCTGATGATCGCAGTGCCATCGGCGGCGACACCTCCGCAGACGGCCTATCACGCGCTCGAAGAGCGTGCCGCCAAGGACGGCGCGGCGGCGGTCCGGAAGGTTTATCACCGGGACGTCAACGCCATACTCGCCTCGCTCGAGCGATCGCCGGAGAGCCCGTCGCTCAAGGAGAGCTTTCAACGCACGATGACCGTGAGCTGGCTGTTTCAATACCTCCGCTCCTGGGCGCTGGCCGAAGGGCGCGACATCCGGTTGCGGAAGGCGAGCGGCGAAGAGGTGACGAAATCAGCGGTCGTGCCCATGACGGACATCGCGGAGACGGCGATGGGCCTCGGCAACGCGGAGCTGCAGAAATTCGAGCGCATGCGTGTCAAGGCGGCACCTGGCGAGTTGAAGAACCTCGGTCTCACGGGGTCACCGGAGCCCTCGGTCGCCATGAACCGTGATGCGATGCTCCGGCAACTGGCACTCCTGGCGAAGCTGGCGGGTGCACGAGAGCAACTGGAACGTGTATTCCGGATGGCGCCAACGAAGATCGATTCGTCCGCCACAGCCGAGGAGTTCATGAAGCGTCCCCACGACTTCGACTCCCTGCTCGGCCTTCCCAAGGCAGGACAAAGGCAGGGCTCGTTGACCGAGGAAGAGAAGGTCGCCATCCGGCAGCTCGTCGAGAGCTTCTGGCAGGCCGTCATCCGCCATGACGCCGCCTCGGTCGCGCGGCTCTATCTCGATCCGTCCGCGGCGCGCCCGTTGACCGACCGGATGAAAGACATGGAGCTGATGAGCGTAGACCTGAGCCAGGCGGATTTCCGGTTCGAGCGGACGGGGCCGGACCTCGTCCGGGTGAGGGTCGACAACGTCTCGGCCGTAAAAATGAAAAAGAGCCAGCGGGCGAGCACCACCGGCGGAAAGTCTTTCCTGGTCGTGTTTCGCAATGGCCAGGCGTTGATCGCCGGCCTGGGAGGTGCCAGGTGAAGCGGCTTGCTTGCACGGCAGTGCTGATCCTGGCCCTTGGAGGAAGCGCCTCCTACGGCTTGAACGTGTCCGGAACCGTGAACGACTCGGCAGGAGCCGCGATTCCCGCCATACGGGTTGAGGTGTACGACGAGGATCTCGTTTTTGACGATCTGCTCGAGGTCGTCTATGCGAACGCGACAGGCGCCTACTCGAGCGCGGCCGTGACTCCAGAAGACGACATCTACGTGCTGGTCAAGTGGGAGTTCCAGATGACTCCGGCCAGCGATTACAACAACCACGTGGTACGGCTTCTCGACATAGGCGTCGGAAGTAATCCGTACGTCCCAACAGGCGCATTTGCCTCTGTGCAGAGTGCCATGTTCCAGGACGTGACTGCCAATGTCACGATTCCTCCGATCACGATGACTCAGCCCCAACCGGCGGGCTTGCCGAACCTGGTTACGCGCGTCCAGCAAGTGCTGGGCTATATCCGGAGCAATAAGGGCTCGGTGGACTGGAGCGTGGATTACGACGTACCTGTCCACATCAAGACAGACAGTTTTTCTTTCGCTCAAGGTGGCGACATCTATGTCTTTGCAGGTACTTTTAATGGTACGGGCACCACTTTCGACATGGTGACTCTTTTTCATGAGATGGGCCACCTGGTGCACGAACAGCACGGTTCAATTCCGTCCTGCAGCTATGGTGGGAACGGCCATACGATCAACTCCGAGGAGCAGCCGACCTGCGCCATGACCGAGGGTTACGCTTCGTACATTGGTCAACTGGTGGCAGAGGCGGCGAGTATCCAGGATCCCTTTTACCGTGGGTACCGCGACGACGGCATCAATACGGTAAACGCTCCTGCCAACAGCCTGTGGCGCGGTGACGAGGGTGCGCCGACCGGCCGTCCCGGTAACACGTTCCAAAGCGGCGAGCCCGTGGAAGGCGCCTTCAGCGGTATTCAGTTCGGTATCCACGGAGCCTTCGGCTTTGAGACGAACTTCCGGGCGATGGTCGAGCATGACCCCGACCACGCTTTCGACTATATCGAGGCCCTCGTTCGAGACGCGGGTGGCGCCGGTGCGGCGAAGACACAACAGCTCTACGCCATCCTGCAGACCCACGGCATCGTGTACAACCGGGCTCGGTTCGCCAACGATCCGTTCGAAGACGCGGAGGAGCCGCCGGATGAGGCGCCGCCTTCGGAGGGCAATGTCAAAGTGATCAACCAGATGATCTTCCTGCGCGGCAAGGTTGCGGCAGACTTCGAGGAAGCCGGGGAAGCAGACCTGGGGGTGGGCGACACAGTCGACAACGAGAACGTGACGGTGGGCTATAAAAAAGCCAACCAGGGCCTCGGTGACGCGCCCTCGGCTTTTACGCTTTTCACGAGCCCGTCCGACTTCGGTTTTTTCTGCAGCTCGATCGACATCGACACGACGACTTTCGGCCCCAACTCGGGGGACGGCGAGTGGGACCTCGTGATCCGGGCCGAGAATGAAGATCAGTTCCGCGACAACTTCTTGCCGGTATGGACCGGCGACGGAAATTCTACCGTCAATACGGACGAGAGCTATCTGAAGGTGCTTGGGACCTGGTACGACAAGGACGGCAACCCCACGACGCAAGACGATGGCAAGGTGATCGTGGACAACACCGCGCCCAAGGTCGAGAGCTTCAAGCCATGATCGAATCCCGGATTCCTGGAGGCCGCCCTTGAAGAGAGCGCGTCGCTGGACAGCACGAGTGGGAGCTGGTCTCCTCGCCGGCCTGTTCGCTTTTGGGCTCGAGGCCGGATTCGTGCTTCAGAACCCGGAGTCGCCGGTCTACTACCGCTACGCCGTAGTGGCGGGGGAGCGGGTCCAACTGGTGGAGGGAGCCGCCGTCACGGGCAACGTCCACTCGAACGGCAATCTGTCCTTCGCTTCCGGCGCCCGGGTGGAAGGCAACGCCTCGTCCGTGGGGAATATCACCGGTCCGGGTACGGTGACGGGCACGTCTACCAGCGGCGTCCCCGCCATCACCCTGCCACCCCTGGGTACGGCGGCGGAGCTGCGGGCCCTCGCGGACCGGGTTCTCGAAGGCAACCAGACGCTCACCGGCGCGCGGATCGACGACGTCCTCTTCGTCAACGGCAAGGTCACGGTGCGCGGCAGCCTGAACGGCACGGGCACCCTGCTGGCGTCGGGTGACATCACCTTCGAGCGCCCGGCCGGCACGGTGGTCCTGGAGCCTGGGACGCGGCTGTCGGTCGTCTCCCTGGGCGCGATCGACCTCGCCCAGGACCGCGCCTTCCGCGGCGTGCTCCGGGCCGGGCAGGACGTGCGAATTGGCCGGGACGCGCAGATCTCGGGCGTCGTGATCGCCGACCGTCAGGTCCAGTTGGGCGGCGACGTGCGGCTCTCCTTCCTCGACCCCGACGCCGGTCCGCCGGGAATCACGCTCCAGTCCCCGGCCGCGGGGAGCTTCCTCTCCACGGCGGCACCGCGGATCGAGATCGCCTTCGCCGACGATCTCGCAGGGGTGGACCCGGCTTCCATCGTCTTCCTGCTGGATGGCCAGGACCGGACGGCGGCCTCTACCGTCACCGCCTCGGGCCTGACCTGGGTACCCTCTCCGCCGCTGCCGGACGGGCTCCACACGATCGACGTGCGGGTGTCGGACGCCGCGGGCAAGCAGGCGCGGGCGACTTTCAGCTTCACCACCGACACCGTGGCGCCCGTGCTGCAGATCGCGGCTCCTCCCGCCCAGGTCGAGGGGGATACGACACCCGCCGTGATCGTGAATTTCACCGACGCCACTTCCGGCATGGACCCGGCGAGCCTGGAGGTGAAGGTGGACGGCGCCTCGATCCGCGCCAACTGCTCCGTCTCGGCGAGCTCGGCCACCTGTGAGCCGCCGGAGCTGGCGCAGAGGGGCCACACGGTCGAAGCCTCCATGGCCGACCGGGCGGGCAACCGGGCCACGGTTTCCGGGAGCTTCGAGATCGTCCTCGACCGCAACCCGCCCGCGCTGCGCATCGTTTCGCCCCGCGCGGGCGTGATCGTGGGGGACGCGACTCCGGCCATCGAGATCGAGTACTCGGATCCCAGTGGCGTGGATACCGCGAGCCTGCGCGTGGTGCTCGACGGCACGGACCTCACCGCGAGCTGCACCGTCCAGGCGGAGCGGGCCACGTGCGAGCCGCCGGCCCTGGCCCCCGGCGTTCATACGCTGGAGATCGAGGTGGCGGACCAGCGGAGCCAGCACGCGAGCCTCTCCCGGGTGTTCGAGATCGTACTGTCGCTCGCGGTGGTCATCGAGTCGCCGGCCCAAGGCGAGCTGACGCGGGTCGACTCGCTCGACGTCTCCGGCCGCGTGCCGCCGGAAACCGATTCCGTGGTGGTCAACGGGATCTCCGGCACTATCCAGGGCGATACGTTGGTGGTCGAAGACGTGCCGCTGCGCGAGGGGGGCAATATCCTCACCGTCGTGGCCCGCAGCCAGGGCGGCGGCATCGGCACAGCCACCGTGACCCTCATACGGGACACGACGCCACCGCAGGTCGGCATCCTGTCGCCTCGCGAGGGGCGGGTGACCACGGAGTCGCAGATCGCCGTCACGGGCGAGTACAACGACCCGGTGTCGAGCCACGCCGCTCCGACGCCGCCCGTGGTGCTCGTCAACGGCGTGCCGGCGCTCGTCGAGCAGCGGACCTTCTTCCTCGACAATCTGCTGCTGCAACCGGGCGAGAACCGCATCCGGGTGACGGTGACGGACGCGGCGGGCAACGAGGGCTCGGCCGAGGTGACGGTGCGCTCGGAGCCGGCCGCGGCCCAGCAGATCGAGATGCTCCTGGGCAACGGCCAGACGGGCCCGGCCGGGCAGTTGCTGCCCGATCCTCTGGTGGTGCGTCTGCGCGATGCCATCGGCAACCCGTTGCCCGGGCGGCGCGTGCTGTTCCATGTGACGCGCGGCGGCGGCCGGATTGCCGCGGGCGGCGAGGAAGGGGCGCGGCTGACCGTGCCCACGGACGAACAGGGCCTGGCGCGGGTGAATTTCACCCTGGGCAGCCGGTCCGGCGCAGGCAACCACGAGGTCGCGGTAACGGCGGCGGGCTTCCCTGGTGAGGTGGTCTTCTGCGCCTCCGCCCAGGTGGGGGAGGCGCACCGCATCGTGCGCGTGGTGGGCGATCATCACCAGATCGGAGCCATGAAGGGAGCCGTGTCGTCCCAGTTCCCCAAGCCCTTGCTGACGCAGGTCTTCGATGGCGAAGGCAATCCTGTCCCCGGCGTCGAAGTGACCTATCGCGTGCTGGCCGGCGGCGGCTCCTTCGGCGGCGCGGAGGAGATCCGCGAGGTCACCAACGCTCAGGGCGTGGCCGCGGCCGCCTTCACCCTCGGACCCGATCCCGGGGCCAACGTCAACCTGGTGGAAGCGGGTTTCGACGGCCTGGCCGAGCTGCCGGTGATCTTTGCGATCTCTGGCGCGGTGCCGGGACCCGAGTCCGAGACGGCCATGGCAGGCATCGTACTGGACAACCAGGACGATCCCGTGCCGGGGGTGACGCTCTTCGTCCCCGGCGCGCCTGCCCCGGCGGTCACCGACGCCGCGGGCCGGTTCCGCATCTCCGGCGTGCCCGTGGGCACGGTGGACCTGCACGTGGACGGCACCACCACTTCGCGTCCCGGCACCTGGCCGCACCTCGCATTTCACATCACCACCGTGAGCGGGGTGGACAACGGCGTGGGCATGCCCATCCGCCTGCTACCCATCGACGTGGCGGGTGGCAAGGTGGTGGGCGGTCCGGAGGAAGTGGTGATCCCCCTGCGCGGAGTCCCTGGCGCGTCGCTGATCGTGGCGCCGAATTCCGCGACCTTCCGGGACGGTTCCCGCACGGGCGTCGTTTCCTTCACCCAGGTGCACGTGGACAAGGCGCCGATGATCGCGCCCATGGGCTCGGGCTTCACCGTGGCGTTCACGGTGCAGCCGCCGGGCACGCGTTTCGATCCGCCGGCCCGGCTGACACTGCCAAACACGGGCCTGCCGCCGGGCTCGGAGGTGGACATCTTCTCCTTCGATCACGACATGGGCGAGTTCATCGCCGCGGGCACGGCCACGGTGACGGCAGACGGGTTGCTGATCCGCTCCAATCCCGGCTCGGGCATCGCCAAGGCCGGCTGGGGCGGGGGAGTGCCGCCGCCGCCGCCCTGGACGGATCTCTGCCATCCGGGGACCTGCACGAATTGCGCGGGTGGCATGCCCGTGCCGAAGTGCAATTCCTGTCAGAGCTGCAACGGCACCTGCCAGGACATGAAGCTCGAAAAGGTCACGGTGTCCGCCGACGGCAAGGACGACAAGCGGATCGCGGCCAAGAAAGAGGCCGTCAATTTCTCGGCCGTGCCGATGGGTACCTGCACAAACGTGGAGTACGAGTGGGACTTCGGCGATTCGCAGTCGAACGGCAATACCGCGACGGGCCAGGGTGCCTCCCATACCTACGAGAAACCCGGGGCCTACACGGCCAAGGTGACCGCCCGGTGCGGTCCCACCTGCACCGTCGCAGGTACCGTGACGGACGACATCAAGGTGCTGGTCGTCAGCGTCGATCTGGTTGTGCAGAACCTGCCGGAGCAGGACCAGACATCTCCCCATGAGGAAGATCCGGGTGCCGTGCTCGGCGTGCGCGACGGCCAGTCGAAGTACCGGGCCGCCGTCAAGGTCACCTTCGAGGGACCGGAGGTCGACATGGGCGAGCTGAAGCTGGAGGCCACCAACGGCCAGGCGAAGCTCAAGCTCTCACAGGACGCTGGGGGCAGCTCATCCGTGGCTCTGCCCAAGGTCTGGCAGATCAGGAGCGGCAACCTGACCGAGAACCTGTACGTCGAGGCGACGAAGCCGAGCGACAGCGTGAAGGATCTCGAGCTCTCTCTTACCTACACCTTCGAGAACACCAAGGCGGACGACTCCGTCAAGGCCACCGCTGTCGCCGTGGACCTCCGGGTGGACTCGGACAACGACGGCTCCATCTCGGATACGGACGACAACAACGAGGACCAGACTCCCGGCGCGATCGTCCTCGCCAATGACGACGACGACAACAACAACAACATGGCCGACCGCAGCGAGTCCTCTTCGGTTGCCGGCGAGGACGACCTCGCCGAGATGAAGCTGGCGCTCAAGCCTTCGAGCCTGGCCGGTTTGACAGGTCTCAAGCTGGAGGTCAAGCCAAGCACCGGGATCCTGGTCTGGAAGGATTCCTCGAAGGGAGCCGCCCTGCAGGCCGGCACCATGCTGGCGGTCGGCTCGGACCAGATCCCGGACACGCTCTGGCTCGAAGGCACTCAGCCGGGCCAGGGCAAGGTCGAGGTCATCCTGCGCAACGACAAGGGCGAGACCATTGCGGACGATGAGGTGCAGGTCGTCGTGGTGCGGGTCGAGGACGTGGAGGTCCACAGCTCGGACACGGAGACCTTCAAGACGCCCAGCGCGCAGCCTCCCGGCTTCGATACCAAACTTCATTTCGTCACGGCCTGGAAGCAGAACGACGTCGTCCTGCTCGCCAAGATCAATCCGGATTTGCCCCAGGTCCGTCAGAAGGTCAAGTGGGAGGCCGCGGGTGGTGTGGCGATCACCTCGCCGGCCGTGGCCGGCAACGAGCTGACGGCCAGCTTCTCGAGCAACGTGAACCAGGGCGTCAAGGTGCCCATCACTATCAAGCTCACAGACAAGACTGTAAGGGAGGTCGTGGGTTGGGTGGTGTCGGCGAGCCTGAGGGGCAATGTGAGCGCAGCGGGCCCGGGGCCACACATGGATCCGATGGGACGCAGGGATGGAACGATCGTACTTGCGGTGATCCAGCCTGTGGCCACGATCTTCCCGCCGGCGATCATCACCGACCCGGATCGTCCCAAGCTGGAGGGACGTAACCTGATTCCGCCTCCAGGAACGACGGATTCTTGCGGAGCGCCGCTTAGCGCTGGCGCAGATGCCCGCTGGGACATCTCAAGGCGTGTCGCCAAGCGGGCTACGGTGGTTCCCACAACCTTGCGGGTGGAATGCAACGATGATCCGCCCAGCTTCCCCGCCGATCCGTTGGTGGGAAATGATGACTCACTGACCTCTGACCCTGAAGGGAACGACCCTTACAACGTCTTTATCAATCAGAGAGCTCCTCACGTGATTGGAGAGATTTCCGGGTTCGACGCACCCAACCGGGCTGGTCCAGGGTTTGCGCCGCCTGGCTCTCCGCCTGACAGTGTTCCCATCGCTGGAGACGTGGGTGACACCTATCGCGCCGAGGTTTGGTTCACGGAGTTTGTGCGACTGCAATTAGGAGACGCTTCAAGGGGAGGCTGGTTCATCATCTCGGATCCGTTGCCTTGGCGTGTCGACTTCAAGCTTCGCAAGCTGAAGGTTACCGAGCAGCTCTGGCAGCTAGACGTGAATAACGACAGAGACATGATGGATGACGTAACCGAAGGCATGTTGAACAAAGATGTGAACGGTGACGGGTACGATCCCAATGAGTTGGTGGGCTACTGGGACAATGACGGATCAACCGCCGCTGATGACAACGCGGGTGCTCCTCCTTAAAGAGAGGTGTTTTCATGAGACTCGGAGCATATTTCCTGATTGCGATAGTAGGTCTCGGTTTTGCCGGACGAGGCCATGCAGAAGAGATGTCTCAGAAGCCAGTCGATGCGGACGCTCTGCTGGCTCGATTGGAGGCACGGATACCGAACGAGCCGACAACAGTGACGCCGGATCTCGTCCTTCTTATCGACGAGGTCGGTGCGACGAAACGGCTCGATGCGGCCATGTTGCTGATCCGCGCCCTGTCGCTCAGTTTCAGTCCGATCGGGTCGAACGAAACGAGGTCGATGTTCGATCTGTTTCCTGCAGCGACAGCGCTCAAGCGTCACTACGGACCGAGCGTCCTGCCGCTTCTGATGTTCTCGGGCGTGACCACCGAGAAGGGTTGGTTGCAGACCAGGATCGCGCTCGTCATGCGCGGAATAGGAAGTGAGGCGGATATCCAGAGCATGAGACAAGCCTTCTCGGTAGGCGAAAAGGCAAATCCCACGGCTCAGAAGTTTGCCGCCCGCCTTGCGGAGCGCGAGTTGCGTTTGACGGAGGATCCCGTGCTGTCGCTTGCAGACGAGCTCAACAAGAGAATCGATGAAGCTTTGAAGAAGCACAAAACCGACAAGGATCGCAAGCCTCCAGACGTGTAGCGAAGCTGATCTGATTTCAGGGGTAGCGATTTCGTCGAACGCAATAGAGCCAAGGGGAAAGCGGATGTCAACCGAGATCTCGAAGGTGCGTGGAATGCGGCGTTGGATGGCGATCGCCTGTCTTGCCGCTTCATGGATGCTGGCGCTCGCGGCGCCGGGCGGCGCGCAGGTGATCGGGCCGAGCTGTACGGCCAGCCTGCTCAACCGCAACGTGGTCGCGAGCGAGGACGGCTCGTTCTTCCTGAGCGGTATCCCCGCAGAGCCCGGGCTCCAGCGCGTCCGGCTCACCTGCGCGTTCGAGGGCGTGAGCTACGGCCAGTCGGAGCTGTTCTCACTCGTCCCCAACGGCTTCGTGCTCATCGGTCCCATCCAGTTCGGCTTCCTGAGCCCCATCCCCGTGGCGCTGGAGATCTCGGCGCCCACGACCACGCTCACGGCGGTCAACCAGACGGTCCAGCTCCGGGTGGACGGCATCCTCGCCAGCGGCAATCTGGAGGACATGACAAGGGGCGAGGGCGGCACGGTGTACTTGTCGAGCAACCCCGAGCTGGCCGAGGTGGGGCTGGACGGCCTTGTGAGGGCCATCTCGCGGGGCACGGTGATCATCACGGTGCGGCGCGAGGGCGTGGTGGGCGCCATCCAGATCGATCTCAATATCCCCAACGACACCGACGGCGATGGTCTGACCGATGAGTTCGAGACGGCCAACGGCCTCGATCCCAACGACGCTTCCGACGCCCTGGAGGACTCGGACGGCGACGGCCTTTCCAACCTTCGCGAGTTCGAGCTGGGGACCAGCATCTCCTCCGACGACACGGACGCCGACGGCGTGCTGGACGTCGAGGAGGTGGCCCTGGGCACCGCGCCCGCCAATGCCGATACGGATGGGGACGGGCTTCAGGACGGCGCCGAGATCGAGCGCGGCACGAACGCCCTGGCCGCGGATTCCGATGCCGACGGCCTGCTCGACGGTCTCGAGGTCGATCTCGGCACCGATCCGCTGGTGCTGAACGCCACCACCACGGTGGTGGGGCAGGTGCTCGACGACCTGGGCTCGGCGGCGCAGGGCGCGGCGGCCGTGGCTTTCGGGCGCATGGTGGCCACGGCGGACGCCGCGGGCCGCTTCACGCTGCCCACCGTGCCGGCCGACCAGGGCGACCTGGTCATCTTCTCGCGCCAGATCCGCGACACGCGGGTGCTCGACGGCCGGTCGGACTCCACGCCTCCGGCCCCGGGCGGTACCACGGATGTGGGCGTCATCCGCCTCGCCGAGGTGAGCGGCCGGCTGACAGGACGCGTG
Organism: uncultured Acidobacteriota bacterium; assembly: GCA_963832495.1. Taxonomy (GTDB): domain Bacteria; phylum Acidobacteriota; class Thermoanaerobaculia; order Multivoradales; family UBA5704; genus DATARR01. The sequence continues at coordinate 80,255 of CAWHUF010000014.1, forward strand.
CTCGATCCACGGGGCGCCACGGTGCCCGGCGCGCGGGTCACGGTGAAGACGGGCGTGGACCGGCGGCAGGTGAGCGCGGATGTCACGGGCTTCTATGAGATGGACCGCCTGTCTCCCGGCCCGATCGAGGTGCAGGCGCTCGATCCACGCACGTCGCTGCGGGGCCGGACCCTTGGCGAGCTGGCCGAGAACGGCTCGGCGTCGCTCGACGTGCGTCTGGGCGCATCGGGCGACTTCGTGGGCTCGGTGTTCCAGCGCGACGGCGAAACCCGGGTGGAGGCGGGGGTGGACGTCGAGGCCTCCAGCCGCGCCTACCGGCAGGCGACCGATACGGACGGCAGCGGCACCTACCGCCTGGAGTTCGTGCCCCTGGGCGCTTATACGCTCGACGCCCGGGACGGCCAGGGCAACCAGGGCCGTACCAGCCCTTCGCTCCAGTTCACGTCCCAGGTGGTGCGGGCCGACATCGGCTTCCTCGGCCGCGGACTCGTCACGGGCCGGGTGGAGAACACGGCTGGGCAGCCGGTGGCGGGCGCCGAGGTGCGCACGAGCAGCGGCGGCATCTTCTCCCAGGTGCTGACGGGCACTACGGGGCCGGACGGCCGTTTCGCCATCGAGGGCGTCTTCGTGGGCGGGCTCAACGTCTCGGCCGTGGACCCGGTCACGGGCCAGGCGGCCTCGGACGGTGGCGAGATCCGGTTCGAAGGGGACAGCGAGGACTTCCTGCTCGTCCTGCGTTCGACGGGCGCCGTGACCGGCACGGTCTTCGAAGTCGACGGCCAGACGCCCGTGCCGGGAGCGGCCGTGTTCGCAGCGCGGCTCGGCCGCACGGTCACGGCGAACGGCGCCGGCGTCTACAGCATCAACCAGGCGCCCGAAGGGGTGTTCACGGAGCTGTTCGCCTCGCATCCCACCAACGGCGACTGCGGCTCGAAGCTCCGTCACCATCCCTGGCCCGGGGCCGGCGGCTGTGCGCAACATCACGCTCCAGGGTTTCGGAAACCTGAACGTGACCGTGCGTTACGCGGACAGCGTGCCGGTGGCCGAGCGGACCGTGTCGCTGCGGCCCAAGAACGGCACGTGCGGCTCCCCACGCACGGCCACCACGGACGCCTTCGGCGTGGCGCGCTTCACCAACCTCAACGCCGGCAGCTTCGACCTTTCGGTGAGCGAGCCGATCTGCAACGTCGGCGTCACCCGTGAGGTGTCCGTGGGCGCGGGCGTGACGAGCCAGGCCAACATCACCCTGCCGCCGTTCGGCAACGTGAGCGGCCGGGTGTTCCGGCCCGACGGCGTGACGCCCATCCCCAACATGCGGGTGAGGCTGAACGGCAAGCCCATGGACACGAACCTCACGGGCGCGTTCCGCTACACCTGCGTGGACGCGGGCTCGTACACGCTGGAGACCCTGGACAACACGGGCCTCGCGCTGGCGCGGGCCACGGGACTGGTGATCGACCGGCAGAACCAGGAGCTCGTGCGCAATCTCGTCATCGTGGCCCGCGGCACGGTCGAGGGCACGGTGCTCGATCCCAACGGCAATCCTGCCGTGGGCGTGGGCGTCACGGCCGCGAGCCCGGGATGTCGCGCTTCGTGCGGACGGACGCCGCCGGCTTCTACCGGGCCACGGGCGTATTCGCGGGACAGGTGCGGGTGACGGCGCGCGACGGCAGCTTCGAGGGGCGTGGCGAGGGCCAGATCGTCGCGGAGGGCGAGACCATCACGGTCGACGTCCGCATGGAAGGGGACCAGATCCTCGCCCGGCTCTACGACGCCAACAACTACGTCTTCCCGGTGCAGTACCCGAACGGCAGCATCCTGGGCGGCACGCAGGACGTGTTCCGCGGCGACGCCAACCTGAACCGGGGAGGCTTCCGCCTGGAGCTGGGCCAGAGCGGCAGCTTCCATCCGTTCCAGGCCACCACCTCGGCCCTCGGCGCCAATGGCCGCGAGGCGCTCCTGAGCGGCGCGGATCCGAGCGGCCTCAACGTCAGCCGGCGGATGTTCGTGCCCACGCAGGGCTACTTCGCCCGCTATCTGGAGGTCCTGTCCAACCCCACCTCCAGTCCGATCACGGTAGACGTGGGGATCGCCTCGTACTTCCGCTTCGTGATCACACGGGAAGACGGCGGCTTCTTCCGCAATCCTCCGGAGATCCTGGGCACCTCGAGCGGCGACGGCCTGCTGGCCGTGGGCGGCGCGAGCCCGGACCGCTGGGCGGTGGTGGACGTCGATCTCTCGGCCACTTCGACCTTGCGAGCCTTTATCCGACGATTGCCCACGTGTTCGACGGCGCGGGCGGGGCGCGTTCGGCGGTGGCCGGCACGTTCGACGTCGACTTCAACGCCCAGTACGGGCGCCTGCGGACGGTGTGGACGGGCGTCACGGTGCCGCCGGGCCAGACGGTGGCTCTGCTGCACTTCGGCGTGCAGGAGACCGGGTTCCTGGCCGCGCGCGCCGCGGCCGAGCGCCTCGTGCAGCTTCCGCCGGAGGCCCTGACCGGCCTGACGGCGGGAGACCTGGGAACCATCGCCAACTTCGCCGTGCCGCCGGGCGGCACGAGCACGGTGGCGCCGCTGCCGCCGCTCGACGGCACCGCCATGGGCACCGCGTTCGAAGGCGACGGGAGCACCCCCGTGCCCGGCGCGCGGGTGCACCTGCGCAGCAATCATCCGCTCTTCCAGCGCATGCTCGACCGGGATGCCAACGGCTCCGGCGTGTACCAGGTGCGCACCGTGTTCAGCAATGCGGGCGATTCGGTGGTGGTGCCCCGCGGCGCCTTCATGGTGAGCGCCGACCACCCGGTGAGCCGGGTGATGTCGCCGGCCTACACAGGCGACTTCGCGGCCGGCTCGGCGACGACCACGCGCGACGTGGTGTTCACCAGCACGGGCGCGGTGACCGGCACGGTGCGCCGCTCGAACGGCGAGGTGGTGACCAGCGGCACGGTGCGCCTGGCCGGCACGAACAACCTCGTGTCGCTCTCCCAGGCGCCGGCCGCGGACGGCTCCTTCCGGTTCGTGGGCCTGCCGTCCGGCTCCTACACGGTGGTGGCGAGCCAGCCGCACCCGCAGGGTACGGGCCTCTCGGCGTCGGTGACGGCCAACCTGCCGGCCGGCGGCCAGACGGTGGCCGTCAACGCCGTGCTGCCGGCCACGGGCCGGGTCGAGGGCCTGGTGCGCGGGGGCGAGGGTTTCCCGGTGGTGGACCTGGTGGTGGAGCTTCTGGCGCCGTCGTTCCGCCGCGCCACGCGCACGGACACGGCGGGCCGCTACGTCTTCGATGACGCCCCCGTGGGCGCCTACACGGTGAGGGCCCAGGAGCCCGGCTCCGGCCTGCCCATGGACCTCCAGGCTGCCATCGCGGCGGACCAGACCACGGTACGCGACATCCAGTTCCGCGGCTTCGGCACGGTGGTGGTGGAGGCGCGCTACGCCAACGGCCAGGCGGTCGCGGGCGCCGTGGTGCAGATCCGCAAGGACCCGCTGGGGAGCTTCTTCGTCAGCGCGGGCAAGGCGGATTCGGCCGGCCGTCTCACGATCGACGACGTGCCGGTGGGCACGTTCGCGGTCCAGGCCCGCCATCCCGCGAACGTCAGCCTGATCACCCAGGCTCCGGGCGAGATCCCGGCGGCGCGCCAGACGGTGGTGGTGCCGGTGACGATCCTGTCCGACAATCCGCCGGCCGCCACGTTGACGGCCCCGGCCGTCGGCACCCAGGTGCTGCAAGGGACCGTGGTCACCCTGCAGGCCGTGGCGAGCGACGACAACAGGATCACCCGCGTCGAGTTCCTGGCGGACGGCAAGGTGGTGGCCACGAGCACCACGGCGCCGTACTCGGCCACGTTCATCGCCCTGGCCCCGGCCTCGGGCGACTCGATCGAGCTGCGCGCGGCGGCGGTGGACGACGGCGCCCAGCGCACGCTTTCGGCGCCGGTGTCGTTGCGCGTCACGAGCGACGCCACGGCGCCCATCGTCAACTTCATCAAGCCGGCCGTGGGCGCCAGCTTCGTCGAGGGGACGACCCTCTCGGTCGAAGCCACGGCGGTGGACGACGCCGGCATCGACCGGCTCGAATTCTCCCTCCAGGGCGTGCGCTTCGCCATCGACAAGGAGGCGCCGTACAGCACCACGCTGACCCTGCCGAGCGACGCGGCGCCCACGGGGCCGGTGTCGCTGCCGCTCTCCGTCACGGCTTTCGACCGCGCCGGCAACCCGGCCACGCGGACGCTCAACGTCACGGTGGTGCCCGACGGGCCGCCAACGATCTCGATCAAGACGGCGCCGGCCAACAACAGCGAGGTCCTGGAGCGTTCGACGATCGTCTTCGAGGCCCAGGCGAGCGACGACATCGGCGTCGAGGTCGACCTGCTGCTCGGCGGCGAGGTGATCGCGACCCGTTCCAACTCACCGTTCCGCTTCGACTTCAAGGTGCCCGACGCCGCCGCGACGAGCGGTCCGCTGCATTTCCTCATGAGGGCGCGCGACACCATCAGCCAGACGGCGGTCACGCCGGCCATCGACCTGCGGGTGGTCACGCAGAAGGCGCCGGTGGTCACGCTGACCAGCCCGGCCCAGGGACAGGAGCTCGCCGCGGGAGACACCGTCCACATCGCGGCCACGGTGACGGACAACAATCCCATCACCCAGGTGGAATTCTTCGTGGGCGGCACCTCGGCCGGCGTGGTCACGACGCCGCCGTACCAGATCGATCACCAGCTCGGGGCCGGACCCAACGGCGGCGTCGAGGTCCGGGCCGAGGCCACGAGCAGCATCGGGCTGAAGGGTAGCCAGACGGTCACGATCCTGCGCCAGGCGGACGACGAGGCGCCCGAGGTGACGCTCACGGCGCCGAAGCCCGACACGCAGGTGACGCTGGGCGAGACCGACGTCGCGATCCTGATCGACACGTCGGCGACCACCAGCCGGACGGGGGCCACGGGCACCATCCTCAAGGACGCGGTGGAGGCGGCCCGGGAGCTGCTCGCCCTGATCAGCCCGGTCACGGGCAAGGTGGCGGTGTTCTCCTACTCGGGCTCCACCAACACGAGCAGCTTGTACAACTTCCTGACGGGCGACTTCACCGTCGCCGGCAATGGGCTCACCACCGTGGCCGGCATCTCGCCCAGCGGTGTGCCCGATTTCACGAATGCCTTGCGGGCGGCCATCGCGGAGCTCGGCAGCTTGCGGGCCCGCCGGCAGGCGCGTCCGGTCATCTTCCTGCTGGGCAACGGCACGGGCGGCTATCCCGCGGCTGAGATCCAGCGCGCCGTGGACGCGGGCGTGGTCGTCCACACCCTGGCCGTGGGCGACGGCGCCGACGCGGCGCTCTATGAGGCCATCGCCACGGCCACGGGCGGCTTCTTCACCGAGGTCGAAGACCCGGCGGACCTGCGCGAAGCGCTGCCCGACGTCCTGGCCTTCGGCGTCGATGCCCTGGCCCTGGCCGCCGAGGCCACGGACGACCGCGCGGTCGCCAGCGTGAGCTTCCGCGTGCGCTCGGGCGACGGCGCGATCGATCAGAGCCTGACGGACTCCGAGGCGCCGTACGCGGCGTCCTTCAGCCTCACTTCCCTGGGCGCCGAGACGCAGCTCCTGATTACCGCCACGGCGCGCGACGTGGCGGGCAACGAGCGCACCACGCTGCCGGTCAACGCCACGGTACGGCCGGGGAGCAACCCGCCGCGCATCGTGCGCATCCAGCCGCCGTCCGGCCGTCCGGGCGACCGCGTGCACGTGCTGGGGCGGTTCTTCCACCCCAACGCGGCCAACAACGCCGTGACCTTCGGTGGCCTGACGGCTCCGATCGTCTCGGGCAACAAGTTCGACCTCGAGGTCAACGTGCCGGCCATTCCCGGCAGCGTGGCGGTCTCGATGCTGACGGGCGGCTCGCCGTCGAACCCGGTGATGTTCCTCTTCGACACCGACGGCGACGGCCTGTCCGACGAAGCCGAGGCCGCGGCCGGCACCAACCCGGCGGTGGCCGACACCGACGGCGACGGCCTCAAGGACGGCGAGGAGGTCAACGTCCACGGCACCAACCCGCTGGCCGTAGACAGCGACGGCGACGGCCTGTCCGACAAGTTCGAGGTGAGCAACTTCTTCGATCCGCGCGTTCCCGGCGAGCAGACAGCGGACGCCGACGGCGACGGCCTCACCAACCTCGAAGAGCAGACGGCCGCGACCGATCCGCGCAAGATTGACACCGACGGCGACGGCCTGACGGACGGCAACGAGGTGCGGGTCCACCACACCGACCCCACCCGCAAGGACACCGACGGCGGCGGGCGCACCGACAGCCAGGAGCTGGCGGAGGGGACCGATCCGCTCAACCCGGCCGACGACCTGCCCACGGTCACGCTGCCGGCCATCCTGTTCGACGGCTCCGGCTTCCGCTGGGACATCCAGGCCAGCGGCCAGATCTTCGACGGCACGGCCAACGCCTTCGACTCAGGGTTGCAGTCGACGCAGTTCTTCTCGTCGTCCAGCACCGCTTTCGCCGAGAACGGCGGGCGTGAGCTCATCCTGGGACCGGTCGCGAGCAACGGCGTCAACATGACCCGCAAGGTCTTCGTGCCCACGAACGGCGGATTCGTCCGCTACCTCGAGATCTTCGACAACCCCTCGGCCACCGACCGCAACGTGACGTTCTTCCTGCGCACCAACCTCGGATCGGACAGCACCACGCAGATTGTGGCCACCTCGAGCGGCGACCTGACCTTCAACCTCAGCGACGACTTCGTGGTGACCGACAACAACGGCGACGGTCTCGGCAACCCGGCGATCACCCACGCCTTCGCCGGCCCGAACGCGCGCCTGCGGCCGACCATGGCCACCCTCTTGACCCCGGACCAGGTGCGCATCGACTACGCGCTCACGGTGCCGGCGGGCCGGCGCGTGATCGTGATGCACCTCGCCTCCCAGCGCACCACGCGGGCCGAAGCCCAGGCCAGCGCGGCCGAGCTGCGCGCCCTCGCCGACGCGGCTCTCGCGGGCCTCACGCCCCAGGAGCAGGCGGACGTCGTCAACTTCTTCGCCTATGCCGACGCCGACCTCGACGGCCTCTCCGACGCCGACGAGACGGCCGTCCACGGCACCGATCCCAATGACGCCGACTCGGACGACGATGGTCTCGGCGACGGCTACGAGATCCGCAACGGCCTCGATCCGCGCAACGCGGCCGACGGCACGGCCGACCCGGACGCCGACGGCCTCGGCAACGTCCAGGAGCGCGACCTCGGCACCGACCCGAACAAGGCGGACACGGACGGCGACGGCCTCTCCGACGGCAACGAGGTGACCCGCGGCACGAACCCGCTGAAGACCGACACCGACGCCGACGGCCTCTCCGACGGCGCCGAGGTGAACGTCCACCTGACCGACCCGCTCAAGGCGGACACGGACGGCGGCGGCAAGGCCGACGGCACCGAGGTCACCGACGGCACCAACCCGCTCAACGCGGCGGACGACACGGTGCCGCTGCCGCGGACGCAGACGGACTCCCTGGGCTTCCTGTGGGACGTCCAGACCAGCGGCCACATCGCCGACGGCACGGCCGACGCGTTCGACAACAGCCTGTTCCTGTCGGTCGACAGCGGCTCGTTCCCCACCTTCTCCAAGGCGCTGACGGAGGAGACCGTGCGCGAGCTCGTCCTCGGCCCGTGGACGCGGAGCGGCCTCACCGTGCGGCGCAAGGTCTTCGTGCCGGCGAACGACGCCTTCGTGCGTTACCTGGAGATTCTGGAGAACCCGGGCATCGATCCCGTGGACGCCGTGGTGCAGGTGTCGGGCAACCTGGGCACGGACGTCTCCAACACCCAGGTCGTGGTCACCTCCTCGGGCGACCTCGCCCTGACGCGCCAGGACCGCTACCTGATCACCGATGACGCCGACGTCACGGGCCGGCCGGCCGTGACGCACGTCTTCGCCGGTCCCAATACCCGCGTGCGTCCGGACGCCGCGTCGCTCTCCGGCGACAGCCTGAGCCTCAGCTACCGGGTGCAGGTGCCGGCCGGCGGGCGCGCCATCGTCATGCACTTCGCCTCGCAGCGCACGCGCCGGAGCGAGGCGCTGCTCTCCGCCCAGGCCCTGACCGGGCTGGGCGGGCAGGCCCTGGCCGGCCTCAGCACGGCTGAGCAGGCCGACGTGGTCAATTTCTTCGCCTTTGCCGACGCCGATCAGGACGGCCTCTCCGACGCCGACGAAGCCACGCGCGGCACCAACCCCGCCGACGCCGACAGCGACGACGACGGCCTGCTCGACGGCTTCGAGGTCCGCCACGGCTTCGACCCGCAGACGGCGGGTGGCGCTTCGGACGACCCGGACGGCGACGGCCTCACCAACCTCCAGGAGCAGCAGGCGGGGACCGATCCCAACCAGGCGGATACGGACTTTGACGGCGCCGCCGACGGCGCCGAGATCACCGCCGGCAGCGATCCCCTGGACCGCGATACCGACCGCGACGGCCTGGCCGACGGCGAGGAGCTGAACGTCTACCACAGCAACCCCCTTGTGGCGGACACCGACGCGGGCGGCCGTACGGATGCCCAGGAGGTGCGCGAGGACGGCACCAACCCCGTGGACGCGAGCGACGACGCCATATCCCTCTTCAACGTCAAGCTGACCGACTCGGCGGGGTACCGCTGGGACCTGAGCACCTACGGCACCACGTTCGTCTCCAACGCCCTCTCGCAGGCGGGCGACATCGTGGTGCGGACGGCGGATGCGTCCCTGCAGCCCAATGCGAGCCTCGTCTTCCCCGATCCGGGCGAAGGCCGGCGCGAGGTGCGGCTGGGCCCCCTGGCGTTCCAGGGGCTCAACGTCTCGCGCAAGATCTTCGTGCCCACGGGCGACGCTTTCGTCCGCTACCTGGAGATCTACGACAACCCCACGGGCTCCGAGATCCCGGTCAACGTGCGCCTCAGCACGGGACTCGATTCCTCGGTGGTGCCGCAGGTGCTCGCCACCTCTTCGGGCGACCTCCTCTTCACGCTCAGGGACCGTTCGGTCGTGATCGACGATCCGGATGGCGCGACCGACCCGCGCGTGGTGCACGTCCTCTATGGCGCCACCGGCCGGGTCTTCCCGGCCAAGGTCCAGGCCGGCATGAATCAGTTCGGGAGCGACGACGTCACCTACGAGTTCAACCTGACCGTGCCTCCCGGCGGCCGGCAGATCGTGATGCACTTCGTCTCGCTCCAGTCGACCCTCGCCGCGGCCGTGACCCAGGCGGGCCGCCTCGAAACCCTGCCGGGCACGGCGCTGGCCGGCCTCTCGCCGCAGGAGCAGGCGGACATCGTCAACTTCTACGCCTATACCGATACGGACCAGGACGGCCTCTCCGACGCCGAGGAGGCGAGCCGCGGCACCGATCCGAACAACCCGGACAGCGACGGCGACGGCGTGCGCGACGGCGTCGAAGCCCGCCCGGGAGCGGGCACGGCCGATGCGGACGGCGACGGCCTCTCTGACGCCGGCGAATCGGCCGCGGGCACCAACCCGGACGATCCGGACACTGACGACGACAACCTGTCCGACGGCGCCGAGGTGGTGACCTGGGGCAGCGATCCATTCGTGACGGAGAGCGACGGCGACCTCCTGCCCGACGGCGAGGAAGTCTCCGTTCACCACACCCACCCGGCGCGGCGCGACACGGACAACGGCGGCCGCGACGACGGCTCCGAGGTGCTGCTGGACGAGACCAACCCGCTCGATCCAGCCGATGACTCGGCCACCACGGCCCTGCCGATCAACCTCTTCGACGGCGGCGGCCTGCGCTGGGACGTGCAGCAGAACGGCCGCATCCGCCTGGGCGACAGCGGCGCCTTCCACAGCCTGCGGCAGGGCGGCTTCCAGCTCATCGTCAATGGCCAGGGCTTCCCCTTCTTCTCCCCGGCCGTGACGTCGGTGGCCGGCCGGCAGCTTTCGCTTGGACCCTGGCGGACCAGCGACGGGCTCGAGGTGCGCCGCAAGGTCTTCGTGCCCACGGACGACCGGCTGATCCGCTACCTCGAAGTCTTCGAGAACAACGCCGCCAACCCGATCACGGTGACGGCCGACATCAAGACCGACCTCGGCTCGGAAACCGGCACCCTCTTGATCAGCGAGTCGAGCCGTAACGGCGTCCTGTCCACGGACGACGACTGGGTGGTGACCGACGACCACAACGACGGCACTTTTGGCGGCAACCCGGCCATCATCCATGCCTGGTCCGGCCCGGGCAGCCGTCTGCGCCCGTCGTCGGTCTCGCTCAACAGCAGTGGCGGCTTCGCCTTCAAGTTCAACTTCACCGTGCCGCCGGGCGAGCGCGTCATCCTCATGCACTTCGGCTCACAGAACCGGGTGCGCGCCTCGGCCGTGTTCAAGGCGCCCGACATCATCCGCCTGCGCGGCTCGGCGGCCGTGGGCCTGACGCCCGACGAGCAGGCCGACGTCATCAACTTCTCGGCCTACCCCGACGCGGACCTCGACGGCCTGTCCGACGCCGACGAGGCCGCGCGCGGCACCGATCCCAACAACCCCGACACGGACGGCGACGGCGTGGGCGACGGGGCCGAGGTGCGCGCCGGGCTCGATCCGCTGGCCGCGGCCGACGGCGCCCTCGACCTCGACGGCGACGGCCTCTCGAACGCCGCCGAGGTGGCGGCCGGCACCGACATCACCCGGGCCGACACGGACAGCGACGGCCTCGCCGACGGCGCCGAGGTCACGGTGCGCGGGACCGATCCGCGCAAGGCCGACACGGATGGCGACGGTCTGACCGACGGCACCGAGGTGACGGTCCACGGGACCGATCCCCTGAAGGCCGACACCGACGGCGGCGGCCAGACGGATGGTGCCGAGATCGGTGAAGGGAAGAACCCGCTCAACGCGGGCGACGACACCGTGGCGTTGCCGCGGAGCCTCACGGACAGCGGCAAGTTCCCGTGGAGCATCCAGCAGGACGGCAGGTTCAACGCGGGCATCTTCCTGAGCACCTCCGGGCTCTCGCTGCGCGTGGCCGGCAACCTGTTCCCCAACTTCCCGAAGGCCAGCACCGAGGCCGGCCAGCGGGAGCTGGTGATCGGTCCCTGGAGCCAGAGCGGCCTCAAGGTCAGCCGCAAGGTCTTCGTACCCACGGACGACCGCTTCGTGCGGTACCTGGAGATCCTGGAGAACCCGACCGGGCAGGCCGTCGAAGCCGAGGTCAAGCTGGTGACATTCCTCGCCAGCGGCTCGGAGACCCAGGTCGTGAGCACGTCGAGCGGAGACGCGCTCGTCAGCCTGGAGGACCGTTCGGTCGTCACCGACTGGGGCGAGGCCAGCACCCGGGCGCGGCTGGTCCACGTCTTCGCCGGATCGACCGGGCGTCTGCGGCCGTCGCAGGTGGCCACCGATCTCTCGACGCTGTCGTTCACCTATCGCGTCATGGTGCCGCCCGGCGAGCGGGTGATCCTCATGCACTTCGCCGCCGAGGGCGGTGACCGGCCGGACGCGGCCGCCCTGGTCGGGCAGATCGGGAGCCTCGCCGGCTCGGCGCTCGACGAGCTCACGCCCGAGGAGCGGGCCGGCATCGTCAACTTCTTCACCCTGCCCGACGCCGATAGCGACGGCGTCTCCGATGACGACGAGACCGGCGTCTACGGCACCGGCCCGTTCCTCGACGACAGCGACGGCGACGGTGTGCTCGACGGCACCGAGCTGCGTCACGGCCTCGACCCGCACAACCCCGCGGACGGCGCCGGCGACCTCGACAACGACGGGCTCAGTAACGCCCGCGAGCAGGAGGAGGGCACCGGCCTCGACATCTCCGATACCGACGGCGACGGGCTGACCGACGGCGACGAGGTGCTCGTCCACCGCACGGATCCGTTCGTCACCGATACCGACCGTGATGGCCTGACGGACGCCGCGGAGGTCAACGTCCACCATACGAACCCGACCCTGCGCGACACCGACGGCGGCGGCCAGACCGACGGCGAGGAGATCACCCAGGGCAAGAACCCGCTGGCTCCGGGCGACGACCGGCTCTCTCTGCCGCGGACGCTCAAGGACGGCGACGGCTTCTCCTGGGACGTGCAGACGAACGGCACCATCCTCGATGGCACGAGCAACGCCTTCGACAGCGGGCTGCGCCTGCGCGTCAACAGTCTGGACTTCGCCAGCCTGAGCACGGCCGTCCCCGAGAACGGCGGCCGCGAGCTGGCCATCGGCCCCTCGGCCTCCACCGGCCTGACGGTCACCCGCAAGGTCTTCGTGCCGCAGAACGACGGCTTCGTCCGTTACCTGGAGATTTTCGAGAACCCGACCACGAACCCGGTCACGGCCCGGATCCAGATCCTCACCAACCTCGGGTCCAACCCCTGCTGCACCGAGCGGGTCGCGACCTCCAACGGCGACACGGTGCTGGGCTTCGGCGACCGCTGGGTGGTGACCGACGACTTCTACGACGGCTCTGAGGAGCCGGCCGTGGTGCACGCCTTCGCGGGGCCCGGCGCGCGGCTGCACCCGTTCTCCGCCTCCCTGATCGACGACAACGTCACGATCACCTACGACATCACCGTCCAGCCCTTCCGGCGGGTGATCCTCATGCACTTCGCCTCCCAGGCCGGCCTCAAGGCGACGGCCCTGGCCACGGCGGCCGACCTCGACGCCCTGCGCGGCTCGGCCCGGTCCGGCCTCTCCACGGACGAGGCCCGAGACGTCGTCAACTTCGCCGTGCCGCAGGACAGCGACGACGACGGCCTCACCGACGCCGAAGAGGCGGCGCGCGGCACCGACCCCTTGAGCGCGGATACGGACGGCGACCGCCTGCCCGACAAGTACGAGGTCGACCGCGGCCTCAATCCGCTCGACCCCGCCGACGGCGAGGTGGACACGGACGGCGACGGCCTGAAGGACGGCGAGGAGTTCCTCCTGGGGACCGATCCCACCAAGGCGGACACGGACGGCGACGGCTACTCGGACGGCTTCGAGATGGGCGCGGGCCTCAACCCCCTCGATCCCACCGACGGCCTCACCGACGCCGACGGCGACGGTCTCTCCGACGGCCAGGAGCAGGTCCTGGGCACCAACCCGCACGACGCCGACACGGACGACGACCGTCTGCCCGACGGCTACGAGGTGCGCTTCGGCCTCGATCCGAAGAACCCGGCCGACGCCGTTACGGACGCGGACGGCGATGGCCTCTCGAACCTCGACGAGCGGACGCGGGGCACCGATCCCACCATTCCGGACAGCGACGGCGACGGCCTGTCCGACGGCCAGGAGGTCGCCCACAGCACCAACCCGCTGGCGGCCGACAGCGACGGCGACGGCCTCTCCGACGGCGCCGAGGTGAACCTCCACCAGACCGACCCGCTCAAGGCGGACACGGACGGCGACGGCCTCTCCGACGGCTTCGAGGTCGCCAACGGCCTCGATCCCAGGAACCCGGCCGACGGCGGGGTCGACGACGACCACGACGGCCTGTCCAACACCGACGAGCAGGCGCGGGGCACCGATCCGGCCCGGCCCGATACGGACGGCGACGGCCTGACCGACGGCGCCGAGGTGCACCAGCACACGACCGACCCGCTCAAGAAGGACATGGACAACGACGGCCTGACCGACGGCGAGGAGGTCAACCTCCACCACACCAACCCGAAGCTCGCCGACAGCGACCGCGGCGGCCAGACCGACGGCAACGAGGTGGAGGAGGGCACCAACCCGCTCTTCGCGGACGACGACAGCTTCCCCCTGTCGCTCGAATACATCCTGGATAGCGCCGGCGGCTTCCGCTGGAACGTGCAGAAGAACGGGTCGTTCTACAGCGTCGTCACCGGCTCCAATTCCTCTACCGTCGGCCAGGCCTCGAGGCTGGAGATCAACGGTACCGCGTTCCCGGAATTCGCCAGCGCCTCGTTGATGCGCGACGAGCGCACGCTGGTGATCGGTCCCTGGAAGACGGCCGGCGGCCTCGAGGTACGGCGCAAGATTCTGATCCCGAGCGACGACGCGTTCATCCGCCACCTCGAGATCCTGCGCAACCCTGGGACCACGGACGCCACCGCCTCGGTGGTGTTGCGCCACGACACCGACAACCTGAATCTGGTGATGTCGACCTCGGACGGCGACCGCTACGCCACCGCGGCGGACGACTGGGTGGTGATGGACGACTCGCAGGAGACGGTCAATCCGCCTCTCGCCTTCGTCTTCTCCGACTCGCTCGGCGAGCTGAGGCCGGCGGAGGTGTCGAGGGTGAGCTCCGAGCTGTCCGTCCGCTACGAAGTCACCGTGCCGGCCGGCTCGCGCGTCATCCTCCTCCACTTCGCCACCCGGAACGCGGCGCGCTCCCAGGCGGCGGTCAAGGCCGCCCTGCTGCGCGACCTCGTGGGCTCGGCCCAGGCGGGGCTCACGGCGGCCGAACGGCTGCAGATCCGCAACTTCTTCGCCGCGCTCGACAGCGACGGCGACAAGGTGAGCGACGCGGAGGAAACCGCCCTCGGCACCGACCCGAACGACGCCGACAGCGACGACGACACCTTCGCCGATGGCTACGAGCTGGCCAACGGCCTCGATCCGCGCGTGGCGGACAATCCGGCAGCCGACCGCGACGGCGACGGCCTGATGGAGGCCCAGGAGCGTGATCTCGGCACCGATCCGCGCAAGGCCGACACCGATGGCGACGGCATCCAGGATGGCGCGGAAGGGATGATCCACCATACCGATCCGCACAAGGCCGACACGGACGGCGACGGCCTCTCCGACGGCGACGAGGTCATGGTCAGCAGCAGCGACCCGCTCAGGACCGACACGGACGGCGGCGGCCGCACCGACGGCGAGGAAGTCCGCTTCGACGGCACCAGTCCCCTGGACGCCACCGAAGAGGTGCTGCCGCTCGATCTCGGTACCCCAAACGGCCTCTCCTCGCCCTCCTCGGTGGCGGTGGACGCGGCTGGCAACGTGCACCTGGTCTGGGTCCAGTACCAGCCGCTCAGCGGGCAGAGCTTCTGCGACGCGCTGACCTACCGCATGCTGTCCCCCTCCGGGTCTACCCTGATCGGCGCCACGGCGCTGACTCCGGGTGTCTGCCGCGGGCCGCAACTACCGGTCCTCGAGACCGACTCCCGCGGCTTCGTCCACATCGTGTGGATCGAGAACGGCGGCTTCGGCTACCTCAGGCTCGACCCCTCGCGCGACGACCAGGACGGCTCGCCGGCCACCGCCTCCGTGATCACCACGGTGCCGGCCTCGACCATCCCGAGCGTTTCCCCGGGCACCAAGGGTGGGCTCAACCTGTTCGCCGGTGCCGGCGGCGAGCTCCACCTGGCATGGCACAACTCCTCTGGTTCCCCGGATGAGATCCATTACGCCCGTCTCGCCGCCGACGGCAGCGTGGCCGTGGCCGACCGGCTCCTCTCCAGCGCCCAGAACCTCGGCCGGAACGACCCGCCGGCCCTGGTGGCGGATGCCCAGGGCGGCGTGCACCTCGCCGCCTCCACGTGGCCCAACAACGGCACCCTGTCCATCCGTTACTGGATGCTCGACGGTGCCACTGGGGCCACGCTCATCAACGCCACAGACGTGACCGCGGGCGGCGGCTTCGCCGTGGGATATCCGTCCCTGGGCCTGATGGCGGACGGCAAGCTCGAGCTCGTCTACCTGAAGGGCAGCACTGACGCCGAGGTCGTCCGCCTGACCCTCGACCCGGCGCAGGACGACCGCAACGGCGACGCGGCCGATCCGGCCCGCATCGTCGTGGCCGGCCCCACCGCGTTCTCGCCCGTGCCGCCGGCTCCTTCCGCCAAGCCCGCGGCCGCCTTCCACCGCGGCCTCGCGGCCGCGGTCTGGACCGAGCTGGATCCCGACAACCGGCCTCTGCTGTTCGCCCGCGGGCTCCGAGCGGACGGCACCGAAGCCGTGCCGTTCCAGCGGGTCGCCGGCGTGACCGCCTCGGGGCTCGACACCTCCCGTACCGGTCTCGCCACGCCCGCCCTCTTCTTCGGCACCGTGCGGGTGCCCTGGGTGCGGTTCGCGCCAGCCTCCAACGGCACCCTGATGCTCTCGACGCTCAACCCGGACGGCGACGGCGACGGCCTGCCCAACCTCGACGAGAACGCGCGCGGCACCGACCGCCGCAATCCGGATACTGACGGCGACGGCATGCCGGACGGCTACGAGGTGCTCAACGGCTTCGATCCGAAGAACGCCGCGGACGGCGCCGGCGACGAGGACGGCGACGGCCTCACCAACGCCGGCGAGGAGGCCGCGGGGAGCAACCCCTTCGCCCCGGACACCGACGGCGACGGCTTGACCGACGGCAATGAGGTGCACCTCCACCACACCGACCCGACGCTCGTGGATACGGACGGCGACGGTCTCGCCGACCGCGACGAGCTCATCGTCCACCACACCGACCCGACCCGCGCGGACACCGACGGCGACCACCTGCCGGACGGCTATGAGATCGCCCAGGGACTCGACCCGAACGATCCCAGCGACGGCGGCGCCGACGCCGACGGCGACGGCCTGACCGACGGCGAGGAGTACCAGCTCGGCACCGACCCCGCCGACGCCGATACGGACGACGACGGCCTGACCGACCGCGAGGAGGCGCGCACCCACGGCACCGACCCGCTCGAGGCCGACACGGATGGCGACACTCTGAACGACCGCGACGAGATCGTCGTCCACCACACGGACCCCAAGCTCGCGGACACCGACACAGGTGGCGAGCCCGACGGCTCCGAGGTCACCGCCGGCCGCAACCCGCTCGACCGCCTGGACGACGTGGCGACCGTCACTCTCACCCACGAGCTGACCGACGGCGACGGCTACCTCTGGGACGTCAGCGGGTACGGCAGCATCTACGATGGCACCGAGTCCGCCTTCAGCTACGCCTACGACCTGGCCGTCAACGGCTCGTTCTTCCCGTTCTTCGAGACCGGTGTCCGCACCCGCCGCGAGATCGAGATCGGCCCCTGGGCCGTCTCCGGCCTCCAGGTGCGGCGGCGGGTCTTCGTGCCCGAAAACGACGGCTTCGCGCGCTACCTGGAGATCCTCGACAACCCGGGCGCCTCGCCCGTCACGGTCACGGTGTCCCTCGTCACGACCCTGGGCTCCTACAACGACACGACCCTCGTCAACACCTCCAGCGGCGACCTACTGGTCACCACGGCGGACGACTGGCTGGTCACCGACGACCTGGGAGACGGCACCGGCACACCCGCGGTGGGCCACGTCTTCTCCGGTGCGGGAGCCTCCGTGCAGCCGCTCACGGCCACGCTCGCCGGCAATTCGTGGACACTCGAATTCCGCGTCACCGTGCCGGCTGGCGGGCGGACGATCCTCCTGCACTATGCCACCCAGCGCTTCAACCGCGCGGACGCCGTTACCAAGGCGCCTGTGCTGCGCTCGCTCGCAGCCCCGGCGCTGGACAACCTGACGGCCGCGGACCGGGCGAGAATCGTGAACTTCGTCGTGCCGTGAGGTGGCGGGTTTTTCCCGCTTCTGCGTAGCCATGGATTGACGGGGTGATGGATGCCCCGCCAAAACCTGAAAACAAAGGAGATTCAATCCATGGCTACTTTCCGTCCCCGTCCTGAAGTCGAGCGAGAGATCAAGAACACCCTGGGCCTCGTACCGGGCTTCTTCGACCGCATCCCCACCGAGACCCTGGACTACGAGTGGGAGCTGTTCAAGCGGTTCGAGCTTGCCGAGCCGATCCATACCGAGGGCGTCTTCATTCCGGCCAAGTACCGCCAGCTGATGGGCGTGGCCGTGCACTCGGAGACCAAGTGCCAGTACTGCACCCTGTTCCATACCGAGCTGGCCAAGCTCCTGGGCGCCACGGACGCCGAGATCCAGGAGGCCGTCCACTACGCCAAGCACACTCTCGGCTGGAGCGCCTACCTCAACGGCATCCGCCAGGACTATGACGAGTTCGCCCGCGAGTTGCAGGTGATCGGCGAGTTCCTCGGCGGCAGGATGGTACAGACCGAGCACATGGGTAACAGATCGGACCGGAGACATGGGTAACACCCAGAGATGCCCTTCCAGTTTGTCTTTCTTCCTCTCACGGCGGCGGAGAGAGTGGCCTGTGGAAGCTGCGGAAAGCTGATTACCTTCAAAGGCTTAGCACACCTTTCCGCAGCTTCCACAGGCCCGGCGGCTATGAGCGATCCATGGGCAAATCCAGGCGGTACAAGGCTTCTCAGTGTTACCCATGTCTCCGGTCCAAAGTGTCACCTATGTCCCCCGGCCGTACAGGATCCAGAAGGCGGCCTGACCATGAGGATCGAAAGGCTCCGGCCCACGACCTTTCAGCTCACCCTCGGGGCTTTCGAAATGGCCGCACTCGTGGCGGCGGCGCGCTGGGTGGTGAGCGGAGCGCAAGGCGAGCTGACCCCCGAGGCCCTCGATCAGCTCCGCAAGGTGCTCGAAAGTTACGACGATCAGTGGCAGCGCCTCAACGCCGCCTAGATAGAAAGGTTTCTGCCGTAGGGCGCCCCATGCGGGCGCCCTTTTTAAATCTTTCCTATACCTGATCTTTCCTACACCGGCGCGTGCCTTTCGAGGATCGCCCCGAAATCCGTTCCTGGAGGCAGCGTCCCGAAGGCCCGGCCGCCGTCTCCCGCGAGACGGCTGGCGCAGAACGCGTCCGCCACGTCGGCCGGCGCGTGCCGCACCAGCAGCGAGGCCTGGAGTGCCAGGGCCAGCCGCTCCACCAGCCGTCGTGCCCGCGCTTCCAGATCCTCTGTCCTCTCCAGTTGACCCCGTAGCTCGTTGAAGTAGGTATCCAGCCGGGCGTCGGCCCCGCGGGCCTCGCGGATCTCGGAGAGGAGGGCCTTGAGCGACTCTGGAGACTTCTGGATCGCGCGCAGCACGTCCAGGCACTGAACATTGCCCGAGCCCTCCCAGATCGAGTTGAGCGGCGCCTCGCGATAGAGCCGGGCCATTCCCCACTCCTCCACATAGCCGTTCCCGCCCAGGCATTCCAGGGCCTCGGCCGCGTGAACCGGCGCCCGCTTGCACGTCCAATACTTGAGGATGGCCGTGGCGAGCCGGCGAAAAGGCGCATCTTCTTCGTCATAGGCCCGGGCGAGGCGCATCATGGCGACCGTCGCGGCCTCGGATTCAACGGCCAGATCGGCCAGCACGTTCCGCATGAGCGGCTGATCGATCAGTTTCTTCCCGAACGCCTGCCGATGGGACGCGTAATGGATCGCCCGCGCCGTGCCCCAGCGGATGCCGGCGGACGCACCGATCACGCAGTCGAGCCGCGTGTGGTTCACCATCTCCAGGATCGTCTGCACACCCCGCCCCTCCTCACCCACGAGTTGTGCCCAGGTGCTCCGGAATTCCACCTCACTCGACGCGTTCGAGCGGTTTCCGAGCTTGTCCTTGAGCCGCTGGAGATGGAAACGGTTGCGCCGGCCGTCCGGCGTGAAGCGGGGGACGAGGAAGCACGACAGGCCGCCGGGAGCCTGGGCGAGCACCAGGAAAGCGTCGCACATGGGGGCCGAGCAGAACCATTTGTGTCCGGTGATCTCGTACTCCGCCCCGGGCCCGCCGGCTCCGATCGGACGGGCCTGCGTGGTATTGGCCCGTACGTCCGACCCGCCCTGCTTCTCCGTCATGGCCATGCCGCAGAGAGCCCCCGCCTTGCCGTCCGCCGGAACGAGCCGGGGATCGTAGACGGTCGAGGTGAATCGCGGCTCCCATTCCGCCATCAGCTCCGGCTGCGTCCTGAGAGCGGGCACCACCGAGTAGGTCATGGAGAGAGGACACCCCACGCCCGCCTCCACCTCCGCCAGCATCATGAACATCGCCGCCCGTGCCACGTGAGCCCCCGGCCGGGCCTCGCGCCAGGGCAGGGCATGGAGGCCATGCTCCACCCCGAGGGCCATCAGAGAGTGCCACGCAGGATGGAGCTCTACCTCGTCGATCCGCTCCCCGCGCCGGTCATGGGTGCGCAGCACGGGAGGATGCTCGTTGGCCTGAAATCCCCAGGAGACCGTCTCCCGCCGCCCCACGATCGCCCCGAAAGCCGCCGCCCGCTCCTCAGCCCACTCCGCGCCTTCGCGCCGCAACGCCTCGGCCAAAGGCCGGTCCGTGGTGAAGAGGTTGACGTCCTCGAAGAACGGAGGTTGATTGAAGACCGTATGGGTAGCGTGGGAGTCTGGCTCGGACGCGGTCTGGGAATCGGGGAGGGTGGTGAGGTTCTGCATGGGGAGAGGATAGCTGAAGGGCAAACCAGAGCGAACCGGCTGCCGGCCGAGCAAATCTCTTGCGTACAAGCCGCTTCCTCGTTGGACGTGGATAGAATGGTGCGGTATGGAAGACACGATTCAGCCCCTCGAAGTGGTTGCGCTGACTGTCGACATTCCGGAGCTCAACCTCCAGCGAGGCCAGGTCGGCACGGTTGTAGATGTTCTTGGTGGAGGCAAGGCCTTCGAGGTGGAATTCTGTGACCGGAATGGCCGCACCTATGCCTCTCTTGGGCTCCAGCCTGACCAGGTCATGGTGTTGCGATACGAGCCGCAGCGACGCTCGGCTTGAACGCCTGTTCAGAAGGGCCTCCGTAGCGCTGGGATGGCCCTCTTCCCTACAGAACGACGATCAGCTCGGAGCCCTCGGCGTCCCCTGAATACAGAAGCTCCACGAGACCAGCGCGGCGTTCGAGCACGGCGCGCTGGTTGATGTAGCCCTTGTCGGTGATCTCGCCGGCTTGGAGCGACGGGGGCTCGGCCATCAGCAGGACGCGGGCGATGCGCCGGCTGTTGGTGCGGTGCGTGGCGTTGTGGCGGGCGAGGCCTGCGGCCAGACGCTCGCGTACCTCGGGCCGGCGGATCAGCTCGGCGAGCGGCGTTTCCTCCGCTAGGCCGGGACAGAGGGAGCGGCAGCCGGCCGGGTTGGGGAAGGCGAGCAGGCCGATCTCCTCGCGGTCGTGGCCGGTCACCACCGCGTCCTGGATGACGGGCGAGCAGGCGGCGATTACCTCCAGACGCAGCTCGCCCACGTGGACCCAGGTGCCCGACGTCAGCTTGAAGTTCTCGGCGAGCCGGCCGTCGAAGAGGATGCCTTTCGAAGGATCGTCCGGATCGGCGAGCTTGCCCGCGTCTCCCGTCTTCAGAAAGCCATCCTCGTCGAATTGCTCGCGGGTGAGGTCCGGGCGCTGCCAGTAACCCGGGGTCACGTTGGGGCCTTTGACCCGCAGCTCGAACTTGTTGCCGGCGGGCGCCAGCTTGATCTCCGTGCCCGCTCCGGGCAGACCGATCACGCCGGCTCGTTCGATCAGGAAATGGATCTGGGTGGCGCTCGGCGCCGTCTCCGTCGAGCCCCAGGCCGAGAGCATGACCACGCGCCGGCCCGTGGCCTCGATGGACAGCCTCTCCAGCTTCTCCCACAGGTGCTGTGGCAGGGCCGCGGCGGCGTAGAAGAGCGCGTCCAGATCCTGGAAGAAAGTCTCGCGGAGATCCCGGTCCTGCTCGAGATACGGGATCAGCATCTCGAAGCCGCGCGGCACGTTGAAGTAGAAAGTGGACGGCACCTCCTGCAGGTTCCGGACGGTGGTCTCGATCAATCCCGGTGCGGGTTTGCCGCCGTCGATATAAAGCGTGCCGCCGTTGCGCAGGACCAGGTTGAAATTGTGATTGCCGCCGAACGTGTGGCTCCAAGGCAGCCAGTCTACGATCACGGGAGGCCGTTTCTCCAGGAAGGGCCACGCCTGCGCGAGAACCTGCTGGTTCGAGCAGAGCATGCGCTGGGTGTTGAGCACCCCCTTGGGCTTGCCCGTCGAGCCGGAGGTGAAGAGGATCTTCGCGACCGTATCGGGACCCACCGCCGCGAAGCGGTCCTCCAGCGTTGGGTGCCGCGGAGTCTCCAGGAGTGAGCTGAAGAGAGTCGCTTCCAGGCCGTCCGGAGGGTTCGCGCTGATCACGATCTCGGCACCTTCGACCGTCCTCAAAGCCTTCGCGAAGCGCTCGCCGTCGATGGCGTAGACGAGCCCCGGCCGGGTCAGCTCGCAGATGTAGCGAAGCTGGGCATGGTCCTCGGACAGAAGCGAATAGGCGGGCGAGATGGGTACGGCGGGGATTCCCGCGTGCATGGCGGCGAGTTGCAGCAGGCCGTGATCCACACCGTTGTCCGAGAGGAGCGCCACCGGCCGGTCCTGGCTGAGGCCGCGTTCCAGGAGGGCGCTGGCGATCCTCTCGACGGCATCCAGAGCTTCACCGTAGGTGATCCGGCGCCAGGCGCCTTCTGGGTTGCGCTCGGCCAGAAAAGTTCGGTCCGGAGCGGCGGCGGCCCAGTGGCTCAGCAGCTCGCCGAGGCAGCGTGGATAGGGCCGCAACTCGTGCCGGGAGCGCAAGACCAGGCCGCCATCCGGCAGCCGACGTATCTCGATGGCGACAGGGGAGAGGGAGAGCGGTTTGACGGGTGCTTTGCTCATGGGTGCCGGGGGGATTGTACCTCCCGGCACCCCCACCTTTTCATCGCCTACTTACCGTTGTCGTTGAAGCTACCGAAGCCTTGGAGACCCGCCTGTGCGATCTCTTTGTAGCTCACCGGCTGGAAGAGGACCTCGCTGTTCTCCTCGCCCGCCTTCAAGAGCTCCAGGGCCAGCCCCAGGTCGATGGAGTCGTCCTGCACGGACTCGGCCGCCGCCGGCAGCAACGGATCGATCCTCCAGGGGCGGATGTAGTTGACCACCAGCCGGGGGAACCGGGCGAGGATCTCACTGTACCTGTTCTCTCCGGCCCACACCTGGAGGGTGATCTTGCTCTTGAAGAGCAGCGTGTACTGGACGCCGGCGTTCAGGTGGGCGGCGAGGGTGGCGGTGGTTCTGAAGTAGCGAGTGGTCAGCGGGATCACGACTTTGGATGCATCCGATCCCAGGAGCTGAAGCTCGACCGTGTTCACCGAAGGGTTCGGAGCGCCCGGGCCGGTGTCGATGTCGACCTCGAACCAGTAGTCGGTCGTGAGCGCGGCCTTGAACGTGTAGCCGAAGCCCACCTCCTGGAAGGCTTTCTGCATCGAAGCCGGCGGATGGTTCGTCCCGAGTTGGCTGATCGTGTGCCCATTCCCAGGTTGGACCCCGAAGACCGTCCAGAAGAGGGCTGGGGACGTGGCCCAGAATTTCCGGTAATTGCTGATCGGGGGGTTGGCGTACGGAGGATAGAATTCCTGGCGGATGATGCGCTCACCGGGACCGGCGATCAGGGATTCGCCGCTCGAGGCGGCGGGGTGGATCGGAGACTCTGCGAGCTGGGTGTTCGGTTCCATGTTCATTCCCTCCTAGGGATGTGGACGTTGATGCCCCATCACCAAGGCAAAGCGGGAGCCAACACGCAAGCCATTGAAAATGAAAGAGGTTGGACGAAGCGGCAGTCTCATTTTCGGAACTGGGCGCAGAATCACTCAGGATTCCATCCCGAATCCGGGACGAGTCCTTTACCAGGTCTTCCGCAAGGGGTGCGCCTCGGTGTTGAAGACCACGCGGTCGAGGTCCAGCGTCTTCTCGGGTGCAAAGAGGAGGTAGAGGTACTTGAGCGTTTCGGCCAGGAAGTAGCTGGGCATGAGGTCACCTTTTTCCTTGGTCTCGACGCTCTTCAGGACCGTGTAGCCGTCATTGGTCCGGCAGTGGGTGACGAGATCCTCCAGGAGGATTCGCCCCATGTCCCGGTAGTGCGGGTCCCTGGTGAAATGGAACAGGTAGTAGGCCGATTCCATGATCTCGGGACGCAGTTGATAGCCGGCGCTCACGACCTTCATCGTCCGGTAGTCGATCACTTCGGGCTCGATGGCCTGGAAGTTCCACATCTTGTAGGACGCCTGCTGGAGTCGTTTCGCCCGGCCAAGGTCGCCGCCGAGCGCCAGGACGGCCGGGAGGAAGGCGTGCAGGGCTCCGAATTCCGTGGCCGTCCGCTGGCCCGTCACCATGTCCACCTGGCCGTACCAGAATCCTGTGGGAACCGTGTCGGCCAGATACTTGTTGAGGGCGCCGACGCTCTCCTTCCACATGCGCTTGCAGTCCTTGTCGCCGAACAGGCGCGAGCACTTGAGGAGGTATTCGTAGTAGGAGTCGATGCCGCCGCCCACGTGGCTGGCCGGGCTTACCCACTCGCCGGTCTCGACGTCGATCTCCTCGCCCACGAGGCCGATTTTCGATCGCCGGTTGTAGAGCTGGACGACGGCGTTCTTGGCCTTGTCGTAGAAGACGGGATTCCCGGTGAGCTTCGAGAGCGTGCCGAATTCGAGGAGGAGCGTGCCGATCTCCGCCGGGTTGGTGCGCGCGCCGGAGGTCTTCCCCGTCTTCAGGTTCACGTACATGTACGGCATGCCCGTGGGGGAGTCGAAGGCGGGCAGGAGGCGCTTGCCCAGATCCTCGGCCAGCCGCAGCAGGCGTGGATCGCCGGTTATCTGGTAGCCGGAGAGCAGGCCTCCCAGGAGACGGATTGTCACCTCGAAGTTCTTGACCGGGATGTCTTTGTCGAAGGAGAGCTTCTCGACGATGAGGGCCTTCGCTCTTTCCGCCTCCTCGTTGAAACCCATGAGGAGCAAGGTGTCCAGCGAGTCCACCGGCGTCATCAGGAGGGATTCGCCGTACCAGTCGTGCGGGGTCTTGCTCAGTGGCTTGAGCTCGTCGTGACCCCAGGCGTGCCGCTCATACGCCTGCCACGCATGGAGGAGCTCGGTCCGGACTCGGCCCGCCAGTCCGGCGGCGTCCTTCGGCAGGGCAGTAGGCACGAGGGACGCGGGCTTCTGCGCCGGGACCGCCCCTCCGGGCAGCATTAGAAGGAGCGTGAGAGCGGGAACGAGGAGAGCGTGGATCTTCATAAGTGCCTCAATTGTACGCAACCCCGCCCGGGCATAAATGCCCTCAATCCCATTCCAAATTGTGCGCCGGGTTCACCCGGCGCTTTTTACGTAGCCTGGGCATTTATGCATGCCATTCCACACATCTCGACATCTCGGGGTCTTCAGGAGGGCGATGTGGATCCTCCTGGTCTGCCCTTCGAGGAGACGGCCCGCCGACGGTGCACCCGGAGAGGGCGTCGGTAAAGGACTGGGCCGTCTCTACGGGACGGTGTTGCCGTTGCGGACGGTGAGGTTACGGAGAGGTCGATGAAACGCCCCCGGAACCTCATCTTTGGCTTCGGCACAACTGTTCCGTAGAGACGCTCCAGTCCTCTACCGGGCACTTTCCGGGTCCTCAAACGGCGGGGCGTCTCTTCGAAGGACAGATCTTAGCGATCCCCCTCGGCGCCATGAAGACCCCGAGATGTCTGTAACGACATGGCATTTATGCCCGGGCGGGCCTCATCGCCCCGCCACCGCCTGCCCCGCCAGCGGCACCCGGAACGCAACCATCTCCTCGCCGTTGCGGACCAGCAGCACGTCGCCGGCCAGCACCGGGTGGTTCCAGGTTTTGCCCTCGATCGCCGGGCGCTTCGCGAGCTCCGTGAACTGATCGGGATTCGCCCCCACCAGCGCCAGCTCACCCTTCTCCGACAACACCAGCAGCAGGTCCTGGTCCGGCAGCAGGACGATCTGGCCGTGGCCGTAGTGCCCGTCCTTCCACTTGCGTTTGCCGTCCTTGAGGTCGATGCACGCAAGGCGGCTGCCGTCGAAGCCGAAGGCGTGGCCCTTGTGAACGACGAAATCGTTGAAGTAAGGCTTGAGCCCGATCGAGGTCCAGCGCTCCTGGGTGGTCCAGCCGCCGGAGCCGTGGGTAATCCCGATGCGGAGCATGCCATTGCTGTCGCTCATCCCGGAGCCGGCACCGAGCAGGACGTCGCCTTCCGGGGTCAGGGCCGGCTGCACGATGCCGTCGCCTTTCCACTCATGCTCCCAGAGCAGCTTGCCGTCGGCCGGCGAGACACTGGTCATGCCGCGCCCGCTCAGCAGCAGGATCTGCGGGATTCCGCCGATCGTCGCCAGATGGGGCGAGCTGTAGCCACCACCACCGTCCGGGCCTTTCCAGCGCAGCTCGCCGTTGGCGGCGTTGTAGGCCACGAGATCGCCGGCTGTGGCCACGATGACGGTGTCGCCCATCACCAGCGGCGAGCCCGCGAAACCCCAGATCGGCAGTTTCGCGCCCGTGTCGGACGCCGCGTTGCGCGACCACACGGCAGCGCCGGTCTTGGCGTCGAGCACGTTCACGATTCCCGTCGCGCCCAGCGTATAGACGCGG
Organism: uncultured Acidobacteriota bacterium; assembly: GCA_963832495.1. Lineage (GTDB taxonomy): Bacteria > Acidobacteriota > Thermoanaerobaculia > Multivoradales > UBA5704 > DATARR01. The sequence continues at coordinate 106,409 of CAWHUF010000014.1, forward strand.
CCGTTGCTGAGCGTCGGCGTCGCGCGTGGACCGGCACCGGCGTTCGCCTCCCAGAACCGGACCGCGTCGCGGTGCCTCCACACGGACTCGCCGGTGCTCATCCTGTAGCAGGAGACGCTCTCTTCCTCACCGCGCTGCTCCTGGGTATAGAAGAGATCGCCATGGACCGCGAAGGACGACCAGGCCGGTCCGATCGGCCGACGCCACAGCTCGGCCGGCGGCGACGTAGCCCAGTCGGTTGCGATCTGTACGCCGCGAGCGGCGCCGTCGCGCTGGGGACCGCGAAAGCCGGGCCATGCGGCTTCCGTCTCCGCCGCTGCCGGCGCCTTGTCGGGAACCGCCAGCGGCTCCGCATCCTCCTTGGGGGTCTCCGTGGCTGCCGGAGCTTCCGCTGCCGGAGCCGCCGCCGGATCGCCGCCGGGGGCCACAGGCCGTTCCTCGGGAGCCTTCGCGGCTACCGGAACCACCGCCGGCTCTTCGCCGGCCTGGGCCAGGAGCCGTTCCTCGGGAGTCTGGGTCCACCGCCAGTGGAGATCCAGATCCCCCTCGCCGCTGATGCCGCCGGTCCGCAGGAGCGCGAACACCCCGCACGCGAGCAGGAGGCTGGCGACCATGGCCGCGCGCCGGGGGCCGTTCGAGAGGCCGCGGCTGGCCGCCGCCCACGCAACGAGGGCGAGACCCAGGGCCGGGATCGCCAGTACGGGGAACATCATCCCCATCCCCGCCCCGGCAATCGACTCGTGGAGGACGCCCGGGATGCGCCAGGCCGCGGCCACCGCGGCGATCATCAGGGCGACGGCGCCCAGGCGCTCGGACCAGGGTGCCCGGCTGAAGAACAGCCACCACAAGACGATCAACAACCCGCCCGCGATTCCCCCGAGCATCCCAAGGGACATGTATTCGGGGCCAAAGAGAGGGGCGACGAACCTTACCAGCAACATCAGCACCGCGACGGCCACGCCGGGCCACAGCCGGAGCGGCTTGCGGGGAGTTGGTTCGTCCGTTGGAGTGATAGCCATATCAGACCTCCCATGAGTGGCGCCGGGAGGGGAGTGGGCGCGCGCGGCGGCGCCATATCCCGGCGAAAAATCGAGTGGACCTGAACCGTCTTCACCCATCCTAACGCCGCGACGGTGTTTTCCTTACGGATGCCCTCAACGCGGGGTTTCAGAGGCGAGAATGCCACAGATCGGCCGGGGAACGGCGTATTCCCCGTTCCTCGGCTCCCATTGCCCTCCTCTGCGAGGCATCCCCCCCAGGGAACGGCCGACAGCTCCGGGGAATGAGAGCCGGCGGCCTCTGGGGGAAGTATTCCCTGTCCCTCCAGGACGTTCCCCATGGGGAATGCCATCGGAGGAGCGGGGAACGGATTGAAAGCTCCAGTGCATGAGATCCGAGACCCCTGAAGGAAGCATTCCCCCTCAATCTCAGTACGTTCCCCATGGGGAATGGCAGCGGAAGAGCAGAGAACGGGCCGAAATCTCCGGGGAATGAGATCCGCGGCCTCTGAAGGAAGCATTCCCCCTCCATCGCGGCATGTTCTCCAGGGGGAATGGCATCGGAAGGGCAGAGAATGGGCCGTTCCCCGCTCACTTTGCGATCCAGCAAGCAGAAAATGAGGGCGGAAGACCTTTCCGGAAGCCGGCGTGCCCCCGCGGTAGGCCGTTCCCTTCTCTCTTCAAGCCATCAGAGGCTCAACGCGTTTCGCACAAACAGAGCGCGCCGTGTTCACCCAGGGCTCACGCGCCTGGGCTGCGAGTCTGTCCGCCCTACGGGCTCATCGGAGACTCGAAATGAATTTCAGGGACATGGCACTGATACTATGTAGAGCACGGTACGAGCTCTGCAAGCTGGTTTTGACCAGGTGAGGAGGCAACCGTGGGACTTTTCTGGGATCTCATCCAATCAGGTCAAATTGATGACCAGGTGTCGCGCACCTCCAGTTTGGAGGCGCGTGTGGAAGCCCTGGAGCAGGAGCTTCGACAAACTCGCCAGTTGCTCACGGAAGCGCTGAGGCGTCTCGAGTCGAAGTTTGGAGAGGATCTCGACAATGATGGTGAAATAGGCTGAAATCTGGACAAAGGGGTAGCCCATGTACCACGTCTTCGCCCTCCTGAAACAAGCTTCAACGGCCCGCACCCAAGCGCGCCCATCCGCCGGCTCCCACAAGTCCGACCAGATCGTCGCACCAGGTAGTCTCGACCCGTTTGGCGGGCGCGCCCAGGAATCTCACCCCCACGAGGAGATACCGATCCCCTCCAAGCTCGTAGTTCTGGCTCTGGTCGAGCTGTTGCTACCTGCATCCGGCTTGGTGCTCGGGCTTCAGTTGTGGAACGGCTCCTGGTGGTGGCTTCTGGTTGGCGCTGGTACCTTGTTGAGCGTGCTTGTGGGCTACGCTTTCCGGTCGGACATACAACTGCATCCGCTGGACTTGTTGCAACGGTGAATCAGTTGCGGGCTCAGACGGCGGTGGCAGCGTCGGCCGTCTGGGCGGGGCTTTGCCTCTGGGCTTGTGCTCCCGGCTCGAAGGTCCCCCAAGGACCGGACAGATCCGCCGCTCCGGCCGGTCTCGCCGAGCTCATCCAGGTCAGCGCGGGCGGTCCGGCGGACTCTGTTCTGTCGCGCTGTCTGGACGAATCGGCTACTCGCGCCGAGGTCGAGCCGCATGCCGCCGTGGATCCTGCCGATTCGAATCACGTCGTCGCGGCCTGGATGGTCAATGAGGGCCGCGGCCTTGGGGCGATCCAGGCTGCCGCTTCGTTCGACGGCGGGCGCTCATGGACGCCGCCGCGGACCCTGCCAATCAACGCCTGCGCCGGTGGACCGTTCGATTTCCTGCCGCGCTCCTCCGATCCCTGGGTCGCCATCGGCCCCGGCGGGCGGGCCTATGTCAGCGCGATCGCTTATCAGCCCACGGAGGGCGTTGACGCGGCCGGCGCTGTGATCGTCGTCTCCAGCGCGGACGGCGGGCGCACGTGGGAGCCTCCGGGAGTGGCCACGGTCACCCGCACGCCCGACTATTCTCACGACAACACCGCCATCGCGGCTGATCCGGTGCGCCCTGGGACGGCGTACGTCCTGACCACGCGCTACGAGCCGGGAGCGCGCGTCGGGCCGGCGGCCCTGTCGAAAACGGTCGACGGTGGCAGGACGTGGAGCCCTATCCGGCCGATCTCTCCGCGCACGCCGGGATCTCCCGCCGCGGACTGCCCCCAGATGGTGATCGATCCCCGGACCGGGCACCTGTTCGTGATCTATACCCATGGACCGCGCGGCTCGCGCATATCGCTTCTCCGGTCGGAGGACGGTGGGGAGAGTTGGAGCCCGCCGATGCCGGTGACGGAGGGTATTCCCCTACGCGAACGCCCGACATATCCGGGAACGGACGTGGAGATCCGGATCGCCGAAGACATCGCGCACGCGGCGATCGATCCCCGGACGGGACGGCTGTACGTGGTGTTCACCTACGGGCGGTTCACCGGCGGTGAGTCTCTCCAGATCGGCATGATCACCTCAGGGGATGGCGGCCGCAACTGGAGCACGCCGCTTCGGGTGAGCTCCGGCTCCGTGGCGTCTGCCTGGAGGCCCGCCCTCGCCATCGACGATCGGGGCCGTGTAGCGGTCTCGTTTTTCGCCGCGAGCCCGGACGAGCCCGCGCGCGGCGAGACGCTTCCGGTCCGCGTGCACGTCGTCGAGGTCCGTCTCCAGCCCGACGAAACGCTCGTCCTGGGAGAGGACGCCGTGGTAGACCGGTACGACTGGGTTCCCCTGCCGCGGATCGCCTACTTCCTGGGCGACTACAACCCGCTCCTCGCCACCCGCGGAGGCATCGTCCCGATGTACTCCCGGCCCCGGGAGGGAGGGGCGGGGATCGTCGTGCTCAAGCTAGATTGATCGAAACGATGAATCGGGCCAGCCTGCCATGTTTCTCCTGATCAAGAACCTCCTCTTCACCGTCTTTGTCCCGGGGATCGTGGCGGTGTACGTCCCGCTCCGCATGGCGGGTTTCCGTTTCGGTCCGATTGCGGAGTGGGGTCTTCCGCAGATCGCGGCCTTGCTGCCTCTCCTTCTAGGCGTGGCCATCTATTTCTGGTGCCTGTGGGATTTCGCCACCTTCGGCCGGGGCACGCCGGCTCCCATCGATGCGCCGAAGCGTCTCGTCGTCCGCGGGTTGTACCGGTTCGTGCGCAATCCGATGTACGTGGGCGTCCTGCTCGTCATCCTGGGATGGGTTCTATTCTTCGAATCACAGGCGATCCTTCTGTACGGTGTGGCGGTGGGTCTGGTGTTCCACCTCTTTGTCCTGCTGATCGAAGAGCCGATGTTGACGAGTCGGTTTGGAGACAGCTATGAGGCCTACCGCCGCCAGGTAAACCGATGGATACCCGGACGGCATCAATGATAGAGCTTCCCAGGGGCGCTATGCCGCGGGAGCAAGCAACAAATGGCTATCCCCAAACTCATGCCATAAATACCCCTCCCGCACCGCCTCCGCGTACCCCTCGCGCACCCTCTCCTTCGGAGCGATCGCATAGAGCAAAGCAAGGTGGCTCGCCAGCGGATCATGCAGGCCGGTAATGAGGCCGTTCACGCTTTTTACCGGCCGGCCTGGATGGATCAGGAGCCGCGTGAACCCCGCGGTTGCGCGGACCCGCTCGCCCTCCCAGGCGGACTCCAGGGCTCGGACGACGGTAGTCCCGACGGCAATCACCGGACGCCCCTCCCGCCGCGCCGCCGTTACGGCTTCGGCCGTCCGTTGCGGGACCTCGAAGGGCTCCGCGTACAAGGCTTGCTTTTCCACCTCGTCCGCTTCGAGCTCGTGGCTGGAGACGCCGGTGTGAAGCGTTATGGGGGCCAACTCGATTCCCTTCGACCGGAGAGCGTCCACGACGCGCGCCGTGAAGGGCCGTCCCGCGGAGGGCATTTCGGCGCTCCCTGGGACTTGAGAAAAAAAGGTTTGATACGCCTCAATCGGCGGATAGGGCGGTTCGAGATAGCCGTAGCGGATGGGCGTGCCTGCCTGTTCCATCGCGGGCCGGAGATCGCTTTCGACCTGGAGGAACCACAGCCGCGGCAGGCCAGGGTGGGGCGCAACGAGGCGGGCGTTCAGGCCGGCGATCTCCAGGGGGTCTCCGACTTCCAGCGGGAGGGGACCCGGCTCCGCGGCACTCTTCCGGGGCTCCACCAGATACAGGCCGTTGCGATAGGAAGTCGAGACATTCGCGAGGAACGGCCCGAGGCCGGCGTGCCAGGCGGGCAGGCTCGCCGGCAGCGTGGCGCTGGTGTTCACGACCAGGAGCGTGCCGGGTGCGAGGAAACGGGGGAGATCCCGGAAGCGGGCGTGCTCATGCCCGCGTTCCGTTGTGACCAGCAGGCGTACCTCGTCGCGCTCCAGGCCGCGAGTTTCAGGCGGTCCGGCCGCCTGGAGCGCGCGGGGACGATCGAATTCAAGCTCGGCTCTCTTCATACGGCCACCTCTTCCAGCACGGGAGCGTTCACCTCCCAGCGTTCCGCCTGGGCGCGGTAGCGGCGGCCCGTCACCGCCTCGCGGGGTTGGCCGAAGAGCCAGGCCCAGAAGGGGAGCGTCACTTCCGGCAGCGGCCGGTCGGAGATGTTTTCGCAGGGAAAGGCCTCCTGGTGCATGCGAGTGCGCAGATCGCCTGGATCGACGGCGACGAAGCCGATCCCGCGTCCGGAGAGCTCGTTGCTGAGCGTCAGGCTCGCGAGGTCGAGAGCGGCCTTGGTGAGGCCGTAACCGCCCCAGCCTGGATACCCGCCGAGGGCGGCGTCGCTCGAAATGTTGACCACGAGGCCGCCGCTCTCTTCGAGCAGGGGCAGGACCTCCTGCAGGAGCGCGATGGGGGCGGTGACGTTGACGCGGAAGGCGTGCTCGATCTCGCCCGGCGGATACTCGGCCAGCGGCGGGAGAGGCGTCACGCCCAGCGTGGAGGCGTTGTTGAAGAGGATGTCGAGCCGGCCGAGGTCACGCACGGCCTCGGCAAGGCGGCGGCGATGGGCAGGGTTGCCCACGTCACCGGGGAGAGCGATCACCGGTCCGCCGTGACGGCGCAGCTCCCGCGCCGCCTCCGCAAGCTCTGCGGTCCCTCGGGCGGTGATCACGAGACCGTAATTCTGAGCGGCGAGAAAACCGGCAACGGTGCGGCCCAGGCCCCGGCTGCCGCCCGTGATGAGTGCTGTGCGATTCATGGGGTTGCCGTCCTTTCGTGTCATGAGACAACGATAGAGGCCGGCGCGAATGGGCACATCCGGCGGGGGGACAGGGTGGGACCTGGACGAAGGGACAGGTTCAGGAGGGGACGAGCCCCCGCTCCCGCCCTACCCGCACCGCCTGCGTCCGGTTCTTCGCGCCGAGCTTCGATAGCAGAGAGCTGACATGAAACTTCACCGTCCGCTCGCTGATCGAAAGGCGTTCAGCGATCTCCCCATTGGCCAGTCCCGCCGCCACGAGGCCCAGCACCTCTTTCTCGCGCGGTGTCAGGGCATCCGGGTGCTCGGCCTCGCGGACCTGCCGGAGCAGCTTTGAGGCTACGACGGGTTGGATCAGCGCTCCTCCGGCGCTCACGGTGCGGATGGCGGTGAAGATCTCCGCGCGCGGCGCGCCTTTCAGGAGGTAGCCCTGGGCGCCGGCCTGGAGGGCTCCGACGATACGCTCGTCGGTGTCGAAGGCCGTCAGCACCACCACCTGCACGGTCGGGTCGGCCGCGCGCAGGCGCCGGATGGCCTCGATGCCGTCGAGGGCGGGCATTTCGAGGTCCATCAGGACGACGTCCGGCCGCAGCCGTGCGGCTTCGGCCACGGCTTCGGTGCCCGTGCCGGCCTCGCCCACCACCTCGAAATCTGGCTGCGTGGAAAGCATGGCCGCGAGACCGTCGCGGACCACCGGGTGATCGTCGGCTAGGAGGATGCGGATCATCGGCGTGGGGGAGAGAGGGGAACCTCGGCGGTGATCCGGGTACCGGCTCCGGGTGAGCTTTCGATCTGGAAGGTGCCGCCGAGCAGGCGCGTCCGCTCGCGCATACCGACGAGGCCGAAGCGGCTGGCGGTGGCGTCTTCGATCGCGAAGCCCCGGCCGTCGTCTTCCACCGTGAGCCGGACCCGGTCCGGCAGGGATTCGAGGCGGAGGCTGACGCGCGAGGCAGCCGCGTGGCGCAGGGCGTTCTGGAGCGCCTCCTGGGCGATACGGTAGAGGCCGACTTCGACGGCAGGCGGCAGCGGTGTCATGGGAGGCGCGGCTTCGAAGGCTACGGCCGCAGTGCCCGCATCTGCGTCCGCGGTAAGGGCGGCGAGGGCTACGGGGAGCGTCCGGCCTTCGAGCGGTGCGGCGCGGAGGTCGAGGACGGAGCGCCTCGCTTCCTCCAATCCCTTACGGGCTAAATCGAGGGCGGTGGAGACGCTCCGCCGGGCGCGTTCCGGGTCTCCCTGTGCGCCCAGGATCGCCTCGGCGGCTTCGAGCTGGAAGGTGATAGCCGAGAGGTCCTGGGCGATGGTGTCGTGGATCTCGCGGGCGAGACGGTTGCGCTCCTCGGTCTGGGCCGCTTCCAACCGGCGCGCGTGCAGCCGTGCCCGCTCCACGGCCACGCTCAGCATGTCGCCGATCGTATGGAGGAGGCTGAGCTCGTCCGCGTCGAGCCCGCGCCACTCGGGACCGGCCACGTTGAGCATCCCGAGCCGCCGGAGCCCGCCCTCGTCGTCGGGGACCTGGAGCGGGACGCTGGCATGGTATTGGAGGCCGGCCGTCCGGCTCTTGCCCAGCGCGGGCTTGCGCAGGCGGCTGCAGTAGACGACGCCGACGTTGGCGGCGCCGTCGAATTCCCCGTCGCGGAAGGATTCGAGGCAGTAGCACCAGCCGGTGGTGAACAGGGGCTCCTGGCCAAGGCCCGGTGGGAGATCTTGCGCGGCGGCGACGTAGGGCTCGCCGGAGGTCTCGTCAAAGAGGAGCACCCAGCCGGTGCGCAGGCCGAGCAGCTCCGCCACCTTCTCCAGGGCGCGCGTGAGCAGCGCCGGGAGGTCTACGGAGGCGTTCAGAGCCCGCGCCACGTCATTCAGGATGGATAGCGCTTCATGTTCCCGATCCTTCATCGCAGGAGAAGTTTACCTCAGGTACCTATTCCGGTTATAATCTAAAGAAACCCGCTTAGCCGATGTCTGGGTTTGTTCCTTGTATATCAGGGTACCTATACCCGGGAGGTGTGATTGATGATAAATCTGGATAATGCCGTTATCCCTGTTGTCGTTGAGGAATTGGATTCCGATGGTGGAAGGATCTTTCAGCTTGCCTGGTCTCCGGGAGGATTGTTTCTGGCTGCTGCCTCTGAGACGGGGAGCGTCCTCCTCTGGCGTCGTGAACGAGATAATTATTATCTGTTTCACGCCAAGAGCGACCTCATCGAACGAGGTAAGGTGAAGCCCTGGTGCCTGGCATGGTCTGCCGGAGGGCACATTTTCTCCGGTTGGACAGACGGTATCATCCGCGAGTTCCAGTCCGACAACTTGAAAATTGTCCGTCAGGCCGAAGCCCCTTTCCGCAAGCCTGTGCTCTCCCTTGCAATGCAACCTGGAAAGAAGACCCTTGTCTCCGTGTCCCAAGAAAGTGGAGAGATTATCCTTTGGAATACGGGGGGGAAGAAAATAGAAACCTACGGTCATCTCCCTGGGCATGACAAGCAGTCTTATTCCATCTCCTGGCATGCTCAGGGGAAAATCCTGGCCTCCTGCGGTAGCGACGGTGTTGTCCGTCTCTGGCATACCGATGCAAAGTCGGGTCTGCTGGTGGAGGGGAGCAATCTCCGATCGTCTGCCCGACAAGCCGTATGGTCTCCGGATCAGGACCTCCTCCTGGCTTTGATCGAGGATGAAGGGAGAGCGCTATTCTGGCGCGTTGGTAAGACCAATACGATTCCGCTGATCCATCAGGGGCGGGTCTCATCCATTGCCTTTTCACCGGATGGCTCACTTTGTGTTTCCAAGTCTTACGATGGAAAGGTCCGCTTATGGCGGGCTCCTACGGGCGAGTTTCTGAGAGTCCTCGAAGACCATGGCCCATCCAATCCTTTGCCTTGGCCGCCCTTTACTGGTGAGGTAGCTTTCCGTATTCCCCGGCAGTACCTGGGCTGGGAAGAGGGAGAAGGCGAGGAGCGGCGTTCGGCGGTTTCATCCTCGCGCGAAGCTCCGATCTTGGCCAACCTCAACCCTTCCGGGCAACGGGTTCGCCTCTGGGAGATTCAGAGGGAGGAGCGCACCGACATTCAGAGGGAGGAGCATGTCAAACCAGAAGGCCCGAAAAAGTCGGACCCGAAGCCACGGCCACTGTCGCCACCCTCTCCTGTTGCCGACGTTTTGAGGGAGGCCATCCGCCGAGCGGGCGTCCAGGACCAGCCTACGGACGAAGACCGCCTTGGATTCGATCCTTACGTGAAAGCTGTCGCGGACTTCCTTTCCGATCCCGGAACCCAGCCGCCCTTGACTCTCTCGATCGAGGGTGACTGGGGATCCGGTAAGTCATCTTTCATGAGCCAGGTGGCTAAACGGCTGCGAGCTTGGCAAGGCCCACATCTCAAGGAGAGAATGCGTACCGCTCTCAAGGGAAAGGCCTCGGGAAAATCTGAGAGATCTGATGAGGAGAAAAGGGAGAGGCCGGGACTGCTCAAGCGGCTCTTCCGTGCCCTCACCTCGCCCCGCCCCCTCATCCTCTCCTTCAACATTTGGCGGCATGACAAAGAAGAGGCTGTATGGGCAGCTTTCGCCCTCGGGATCATGCGACAGCTTCGGCAGCAGTGCGGATGGCCTCGGCGGTTTCTGGGTTGGCTCAGACTGTCGTGGTGGCGGCTTCAATGGATACATAGTTTCTTCATTCTCCTGCGTATCTTGGGATGGGGTGTCATCATCGTCCTGGTAGTGAACGTCGCTTCCGATCTGAAGAGTCTCAAAGGCAAGTCCGCTGCTCAAGAGGCTCCAGGGATCATAGGTGCCTCTCAAGATGCGTCCGATTCGGTTGGCGTTTTCGACTTCCTCGGTGATCTCGACTCCTCGGCTCCGCGCCTGGCACTGCTTGTGCTTGTCGTTACGGTACTTCTCAACGCCAAGCAACTGCTTGGCAACCCTCTCGACCTTGAGATGGGCAAATATCTCCGCTCCACGGGCTGGGAGGACAGGATAGCTTTCATCGAACGATTTCATGAGGACTTCGACAGGATGGTGCGTGCCTACGCAGGAGACCGGAGAGTCTATATATTCGTCGATGACCTGGATCGCTGTGACGTTCCAAAGGCTGCAGAGCTTATGCAGGCCATCAACCTCTTGATTGCCGAGAATCCGAAGATTTTTTTCATCCTGGGGATGGACCGTCAAAAGGTCGCGGCCGGTCTCGCCGTCAAATACGAGAGGCTTTTCCCTTACCTGTTCGAGGGACTGGCGACTTTAGACAAGGACTCCGTGAAAGCTGATGGATTGGAGCATGGGTACGAGTTCATTGAGAAGTTCGTCCAGATATCTTTTCAGCTCCCCAAACCTTCGAGCAGAGACATCGAGAATCTTCTCATAGCGATGGGGGCGGTTCAGAGCCAGGCCTCTCCGCCGACCCTTCCACAAGTCGTTCACGAGCCGCCACCGGCCTCCTTCGAGTCTACGAAGCCTGAGCCGGCTCTCCCTTCCCAGCCAAGGCCGGATTCCAAGGTTGCAAAGGAACCACCGAACGAGCCCGAATCAACGTCTCCCGTCATCACTCCAAAGCAGCTTAGCTTGGAGATCGACTATGATTCGGATACCGTCATAGAGACCGTTCTCATGGTTTCTCCTGTTCTCGACTACAATCCCCGGCGTGTCAAGAAATTCGTCAACTCTTTCCGGCTACGAGCCTTTATTGCTTACCAGACGGGACTACTGGCGGGCCGGGAGAGTCAGTTCGGAAGATTCACTTTCTTCCAGCTAGGCAAGCTGGTAGCCTTGAACCTCCGCTGGCCACTCTTGCTTGCGGATCTAGAGGGACACCGTCAACTGCTTAAGAAACTCGAAGCCATAGCTTGTGGACGCTCGGCTGAGGTTTCTGCCCAAACTCCGGTTGAGAAGCGTTGGGCCGCGAGAGAAAAGCTGATGGAGTTGCTCCGTTTCGGTTCTCCCTCCCCGAGTTACAGTCTTGCTACTTTGGACGTGGAATTGATCCTCTTGGTTGCTCCTCCGGTTGTGCAGCACGCCCAATCCAGCGGACCTCTCGTGCAAGGAAGAAAGACAGCCTGAAAGTCTGTCCAAGGAGGATTGACCCATTGGCGTAGCGTCCCTGGGGAGCGCCAGCATCTAACTCCTTCTTTTAAAAAGCAAAGTTAGAAGGCCGGCAAGGATGCCAGCGCTCCCAGGGAGGGTCTACTCGGCAGAGCCGGCTCGTTTCGCTCGTTGGGACATCCAGGCCATCCCGCGATAAGATACCCTTCTGTATCCAAGGAGAATCCAGTGGCCATTCGAGAAGGTGCTTGGGATTGCCCCGTCTGCGGGCGCAAGAAGAACCGGGGACCGGAGAAGTTCTGCGGCGGCTGCGGCTCGCCTCGCGGCCCCGAGGTGCAGTTCTATCTGCCGGACGACGCGCCCGAGGTGGTCGAGGCCGAGGCGCTCAAGCGGGCCCAGGCCGGACCGGACTGGGTCTGCCCCTACTGCGACGCGGACAATCCCTCGGACCACGCGTTCTGCTCCGGCTGCGGCGCTCCCAAGGACCCCGGCGCCAAGATCCGCGAGGTGGCTGTGCGTCCGGTCGGTGCTCCGCCTCCCCAGCCCTTGGCGGTTCCTCCGGCCCCGCCGGACACCGGGAAGGGCGGTCGCTGGAAGAAGGGCTGCGGCATCGGCTGCCTGGGGCTCCTCGCCCTCTTCGCGTTCTTCTACCTCCTCGGCCGGCCGAAGTCGGCGGACCTCACGGTCACCGGCTTCCACTGGATGCGGACCATCGCCGTGGAGGAGCTCCGCCCGGTCACGGAGCAGGCGTGGGAAGGGGAGGTCCCGGCCGGCGCCCGCATCCTCAGCAGCAGCCGCGAGGTCCATCACGTCAACAAGATCCAGACCGGCACCCGGACGGCCACCCGCACGGTCTCGGAGCGGGTGCAGACGGGCACCGAACGGGTCAAGACCGGCACCCGCGATCTCGGCAACGGCTACTTCGAAGATGTTTATGAGGACCGGCCCGTCTACGACACCCGCGAGCGCCAGGAATCCTATGAGGAGCCGGTCTACCGGGAAGAGCCGGTCTACCGCAAGCGATTCCGGTACGAGATCGACAAGTGGATGGCCGACCGCGAGGCCAAGGCCGAGGGGCAGGACCGCTCACCCGCGTGGCCGAATTCCGGGCTTGGCGAGAACGAGCGCGAAGGAGCCCGCAAGGAGCTCTACGAGGTGCTCTTCCAGGACAAGAAGGGGAAGGAAGCCCGCTACAAGGCGCCGAGCGAGGACGTCTGGGGGAGCTTCGAAGAGGGGCGGACCTACAAGGCCAAGGTCCGAAGCTCGGGCGAGGTGGCGGAGATCGAGGGCATGCCGGCCCCCTTGGAATGAGGGAGGGGAGGATCGCTCCTCCCCTCGCGGTCTTCAGGGCTTGCAGTCGACGTAGGTGCAGGCGATGCCGCAGGACTTGTTGATGCACTCCGAGTAGACGTCGGACTTCCTGCCGCCCGCGATCTCGGTGAGCTGGTCCTCGTTCAGGTTGCGCAGGGTCTCTTTGTTGAGGGACAGCTTCTGGGTGTGCTTCTTCATGATGAACCTCCTGGTGAGTTTCAGGTTGACGGCCAGGGAGGTCCAGCGGGGGGTGCCACGAAGCGAATCCCACGATGAAGCCCGCGGGACCCCCGCAGCCGAGGGCGGACTATCGCATAGCGATTTGGGAATATCTAGCCCCGTCTCACTTGTTGGGCGCGCGCTTCCTATGAGAAACTAGTGAGCAGGCTATTGGGAAGCTAACGAAGCGAAACTCTGTTTCGTAATGTGCGTAGAAAGGTTCAGAGCCCATTCTGGTGCTCGCAGGGCCGGACTCCACATCGGGAAACGAGGAAACGCGCCATGGAACAGCATTTCACCTCTGAGGACTTCAGGGCACTCGCCAGCGGCAACATGCCGCGGGAGAAGGTACGGACCGCCGTGGCTCACCTCCTCCGGGGCTGCCGGGATTGCCAGTCCCGGTCCGCGGCCTTCTGGAGTCCCCAGGAGGCGGTGCCGGAAAATGCCTATGACGCGGCCTTCGAACGTCTCGCCGTAGCCCTTCGCGGGAAGCACGCCGGCATTCCAGCCAGCGCGCAGGACAAGGAGAAAGACATGGAGAAGGTGGAAGTCCTGCTTGCCCAGGCCTGGTCTCTGCGCCACGAGAGCCCGGCCGAGATGCTCCGGATCGCCCGTCTCGCTCTTCTGGGCGCGAACGGCCTGTCCTCCGAGCTCCATGGCGAGGCTCCGGTAGCCGACGTCCAGAGCCGTGCCTGGGCCATCTACGGCAACGCCTGCCGCGTGGCCGGCGACCTCGACGAGGCCGAGGGAGCGCTCGACCGGGCCGCCGGGCTCCAGGCCCAGGGCACCGGCGACTCCCTGATCCGCGCCCAGCTCTACGAGCTCCAGGCCTCGCTGGAGGCGGACCGGGGCAACTACGACGCCGCCCTGACGGCGCTCGAAGCGGCCTTTGCGATCTACCAGGAGCGGGAGGACCGGCACATGGCCGGCCGGACCCTGATCTCGATGGGTCTGCACGCGGGCAACGCGGGCCGCATCCGGGACGCCGTGCGCCTCACCCGGCAGGGGCTCGAAAAGGTGGATGAGGACCGGGACCCGGGGCTCGTGCTCTCCGCCATGCACAACCAGATCTGGTTCTTCCTGGAGAGCGGGCGCGCGCGGGAGGCCCGGACCCTCCTGCGGCTCAACCGTGACCGCTTGGCGACCGGCGAAGCCCAGAGGCTCGACCTCCTGTGGCTCGAAGGCCGGATCAAGGCCGCCCTGCGCGACGCCGAGGGTGCCCTGGAGGATCTGGAGGCCGTGGAAGAGGGTTTCACTGCCACGGGCCGGAACACGAAGGCCGCGAGCGTGAAGCTCGACCAGGCCGCCGTCCACCTCCTCCTCGGGGATTCGGCCCGCGCCCTGGAGCTCGTCTGCGCCTGCGAGGAAGAGCTGATGCGGGCGGACGTCTCGAAGAAGATCCTCATGCCCCTGGCCTTCCTCCGGCAGACCCTCGCCGAGCGCCAGGTCAGTGCCCAGTACGTCCTGCGCCTCGCCAACGTCCTCCGGCGGGAGCAGCGGGACGCCTGAAATCGTATCTTCCTGAAGGAGGTCGAAGAGCCGGGTTCAACCCGGCTCTTTTCCTATGGAGCCTATGAAAAAGGCCTTCGCCTGCAAGCCCGGCCAGCCGATGGTGAAGGAGCCGGAGAAGGTGTGTCGGATCTGGTAGGGAGGAGCTTGCAAGGCACGGTGAACTGCCGTACAGTAGAGCTGTTCAGGAGGCACTATGGCAACTTCACCGCGCCGCAAACAGCCTGCCGACCGTGAGCTCAGAGAGAACGTCTGGAGCTGCGCGTCGCCCCTTCGGCCAAGAAGCTCATTCAGCGCGCGATGGCTGTCTCGGGACTCACGGCGGGTGATCTCGCTTACGAGGGGAGCTCGCCGAGTCCTTGAGGAACATGAACGGATGGTGCTCATCGGAGCGGACAGGGATGCCTTTCTTGAAGCTGTCCTGGACCCACCCGAGCCCACTGAAAAGCTCATCGCGGCACTGAGACGCCACCGTGCTGTCGTGAGATAAACCGCCTTGGACATCTTGATCGAACCACTCGGTAAGCATCATGACCGGGCGGGGTTCTCTTGTGGTCAACCAGAACTCGACGAGTGGTTTCGGCTCCGGGCGAGCCAGGATGAGAAGCGGAATGTCGCGCGGGTGTTCGTTGCGGTTGACACCGAGTTGGGTGTCATTGGCTTCTACAGTCTGAGTTCTCTATCCCTCTCGCTGGAAGATCTCCCGCAGGAGATCGCACATAAGCTGCCTCGTTACGATGCGATTCCGGCTGCCTTGATCGGCCGGTTGGCGCGTGACGAGCGGGCACGTGGACGAGGTGTCGGTGAGCTTCTGCTGGCCGACGCGATCCAGCGCATCCTTGGGGCTGGCCGTTCCATCGCCGTCTTTGCGATCGTGGTGGATGCCAAAGACGAGCGTGCGGCCGATTTCTATAAAGTCTTCGGATTCCGTGAATTTCCGATTCGACCCAGGCGGCTCTTTCTGCTCACGACCACAGCGGCTACGGGACTGGGAAAGATCTGAAGAATGCCTGCCCCCCCATCTCCACCGCCCGGACGCGATTACTCGCAGCTCCTTGGATCGATGAACGAGCTCCTCGCCGTCCTGAGCGACGGCGGCGAGGAGGCGGCCTTGCGGTCTTCGTTCGAAGCCGCGGCGCGGGGCTTTGGCGCTCAGAAGGCCCTGCTCCTGGTGATCGAACAAGCTGAGCCGCTGCGCCTGCGCGCGATCCACGCCCTGGGCCAGCTCACGAAAGAGCAGATTGCGGCCTGCGAGCGGGGGGAGTCGGTGCGCGGCGTGAGCCCGTCGCTGATCCAGAAAGTCGTGGCGAGCGGCCGGCCCGAATTGATCGAAGACCCGCGATTGCGGGCTGATCCATCGCATACCCCTTCACTCGCAGGCGGGCAGCACAGCGTGCTCTGCGCGCCCATCTTCGATCCCATCCGCGGCGCCGTCCTCGCCGTGATCTATCTCCAGAACAGCGGCCTGCTGGAAGCCTATGGCGAAGGGGATCTCACCTGGCTGGAAGGCTACGCCTCCGCGGTCGGGCGATTGTTCGGCCTCTCCTTCCGCCAGACCCTGCAGGAGCGCGAGCTGGGCGAGCTTCGAAAGGCGGAAAACGCGCCTGAGATCCTCGGCGACTCCTCGCACACGCAGGCCCTGCGGCGGACCCTTCACGAGACGTTCATCCCGGCCATGGAAGTGGAGAACCCGGAGCCGATCCTCGTCCTCGGCGAGCGCGGCACGGGCAAGGACCTGGTCGCCCGCTACCTCCACGCCTACAGCTCCCGCAGCCGCAAGCCTCTGGTGGTCGTCAACTGCGCCGAGATCACGGACGAGCTCGCGGCCTCCCGCTTCTTCGGCCACAAGCGAGGCTCCTTCACGGGCGCTCTCACGGACGAGCCCGGCTTCTTCCGCGCCGCGGATGGGGGAGTCCTCTTCCTCGACGAGGTCGCCGAGCTGTCGCCACGGGCGCAGGCCCACCTGCTGCGCGTCCTGGAAAGCCACGTGGTGACGCCAGTAGGGCAGACCCGAGAGATCAAGGTGGACGTCGCCGTGGTCCTGGCCACCAACCGGGATCTGGACCAGGCCGTGCGCGATGGAGCCCTGAGAGCCGACTTCTATGATCGTTTCCGGACCCTGGCGATCCAACTGCTCCCCCTGCGCGAGCGTCCCTGGGACATCCCACCACTCCTGGAGCATTTCCGCCGCCATCACGAGCGCAAGCACCGCAAGCCCACTCTGGGCTTCACTCGGGAGGCCTTCCGGGCTCTGGTCTCTCACGACTGGCCGGGCAACGTACGCGACCTGGCGCGCGCCTGCTCGCTCTTCGTGATCCATGCCCAGCCCGGCGCGTGGATCGATCGCGAGCTGATCGAACGTTGCCTGCCGGAGGTGCTGCGCGGCGCGCCCAATCCCAAGGCCGGGCCGCTGCTTGCCGATGGCGTTTCCCTGGAACGAGGCCCTCCGCGATTTCGAACGCGAATTGATCCTTTCACGACTGGAGCAGCACGGCGGAAACGTGAAGGCCGCCCGGGAGAGCCTGGGGCTCACCAAGACGACCTTCCACCGCTACATGAAGAGTCTGGGGATCTCAGCCGGGGGTGGCGGAGTCGAAGAGTAACCTAGAAGTTGCAGCGTGGC
Organism: uncultured Acidobacteriota bacterium; assembly: GCA_963832495.1. GTDB lineage: Bacteria > Acidobacteriota > Thermoanaerobaculia > Multivoradales > UBA5704 > DATARR01. The sequence goes on from CAWHUF010000014.1 coordinate 123,306, forward strand.
AGTCCACAGGTATCCTGGTTCCAGACTCCTCCGCATTCAAAAATATCCCACTCGTCCTGGCAGCAGTTGTATATATTGGAGCCGAGAGGGCAGTCGACGGAGTCTTTGAGATACTTGTCATAGCAGGTCTGGCCTGTGCAGGAGCTCCGGTAGACATCCTGGTAGTAGAGCTCAAGGGTTTTCACGTAGATGTGCTCGTCCTCGTCCAGATAGCAGTTCCGAGTCCCCACCGAAATCCGGCGCCAGCTGTTGTCCTGAAGATCGCAGGCGTCGCCATAGGCATCGAAATCGCAGTTCGCCTGGTTGCTGTTGGCAAGGCACTGGCAGTTGTCGCTCGTGTTGATGACGCCGTCACCGTCCAGGTCGTTGGCAGGGCGGCCCCAATACTGACCACACGTGGTCGGCGTGGCTCCTGATCCAATTACCCAAATGAGGCAAGAAGCGCACGGATCACCGGCACCGCAAACTTGGGGACAGTAGGACTCAGGGTCGATCACTGCCTGGGCGGGAGCCGTGAACAGCGTGATGAAAGCAAGGCAACACAATACGAAGGCGGAAAAACGACGTTCCATGCAACTTCTCCTTTGAAGAGCGCGATCAAAGATCACGCGGTTGTGGATCAGGCTGGATTGCGGGTGGCTGGTTCGCGAAATCGAGATCGAGGCTTGCCGGTTCCGCGCCGACCGTCACCTGTCCGATAGCACGCTTGCCCGTTTCCTCCACCTCCGCGACGACGTGCCATGGGCCGGGCGCAAGGTCGGGAAGACGGTAGCCACCCGCGGGATCGACTTCCCCCCGGGCTCTCCTTCCTTCGGCCCGGAAAGCAAAGATTTCGATCCGTGCCAGCTCGTCATAGGACAGCCCGAGCAAACGGCCGCTGATCGAGCTGCCTTGCTCCAGGCGAAGGACCAATCCCCCGAGGGGGACGCCCGCGATGGTGAAGGTTTCGGCGGGCTCGGCGGGAGCAAAACCGGCTTTCGATGCCAGGAGACGGTAGGAGCCATCTTCGATTCCGGTGAAGCGGAACGAGCCGTCCGCTTGAGAAACAACCTGGCTGTCCCGGACCGGCGGCAGCAGGTCCAGACCTCGCGGCCTTCCTCCTGCCAGGCTCAGGAAGACTCGAGCACCCGGAACGGGCGTACCGCTCTCGTCCGTCACCCTCCCGGTGACGTCGGGACCGGAATCGAGAATGAAGTCCAGGGAATGGTTGCCATTCCCGATCCGCTGACGGGCGACTTTGCGCGGAAACCCCGTGTGGCTGGCGCTGAAGAGCCAGGAGCCCGGCTGGAGACCGGAGATCCGAAATCGGCCGGCCGTGTCGCTGACGGCCGTCGGGCGGCCAGAAGCGCCGCCGCCGGATTCACCGGTTTCGGAGAAGGCTTCGATGGTGACGCCTTCCAGGGGCGTACCGGCATTGGACGATACGGTCCCTGAGACGGTGCCGCCGGCATCGAGATGGATTTCGATATTCTCGCGGCGCTCCCCGGCGGGAAGGACCAGCGAGATTCGGCGTGATTCCGCGTATCCTTCGGCGGAGGCGCTGAGGGCCAACTTGCCGGGTTCCAGATCCTGCAGAAGGAAGTGCCCCTCGGCGTCGCTCACGGTGTAGAAACGGCGCCCCAAAAGAGGTGAGCCATCGTCCACCGCGGCAACGACGACCGCGTCCTCTACAGGGTTGCCACCGGCGAAGACGGTTCCCGAAACCTGAGAGGAAGGAGCCAGAGTGATTGTGATCGGTTCAGACGTAGGGGGCACGACGGCCGGGGTCAGCACAGAGATGAAACCCTGGGCAGTGACCTCCAGGCGGCTGGGCATTCCGGTAATCTGATCGGCCAGGGTGAACCGGCCATCCTCATCCGTAAGAACCTGGCTGTCGGTTCCCTTTGGGGAATCTTCAGAGAGAACCCCTACACGGGCGCCTGCCACGGCCGAGCCGTCTCCCTGGACGACGCGGCCTTCGATCGCGGTTCCTGGGGCCAGAAAAGCCGTGCCCAGGTCCCAGGGATCCGAGCCCGTGGGGACCACGAGGTTGGGAAGAGTGAGAGGAGCGAAACCCGTGGCCTTTACAGACAGAGCGAAGGAGCCGGAAGGAATGCTTTCGAAACGGAAGACCCCTGCCTGATCAGAAACCACAGCGGGAAGCGGCCGTCCCTTGTCATCCTGTGGAACCAGGACCACCCGCGCCGCCTTGACAGGCTCCGCCGCCTGATCACGGATCGTTCCGAAAGCCGCGCGGCCGGAGCGCAGGACGAAGACGATCTCCTCTGGACGCTTGGAATGCGCCGCGGCGGGAATCTCCCGGTGAGCAGGACCATAACCTTCGCGATGCACCTCGATGCGATATCCGTCATCCGCTTTCAGATCGGAGAGGCGGAACGTCCCGTCGGCGCCGGAGGCGCACTGGGCCACGGCACGTAAAGGGGCCTTGCTGGAGAAGGCTCGGATCTCGGCTTCGGCGATCGGCCGTCCCGCCGGATCCACGACCTTTCCTGTAACGTTGAGGACCGGGTAGAGCGCGATCTCCAGGTGCGGACCCGTCTTCGAAGAGATCTCGATCCGCTTGTGAGCGAAGCCCGCCCGGGAGGCCTGGATGGCAAGCTTTTCTCCCTGCGACCGTGAGAGACGGACCCGGCCATCCTTGTCCGTGAGCCCTGAGCGAGATGCGCCCAGCCAGCCCCTGGGGACGGTGTTCGTGCGGGGGACCGGAGATCCCGCCACGAGCGCTTCAGCCAAAGGCTGTCCTCCCGCGGTTTTGACTCGGACCCACAGGCCCGTGTCGCGGGCAAGCTCGACATCCGGCAGCCGCAGGTCTTCGAGCCGAGATTCGAGCCTGTGCTCCATGGGCACGAAACCGGGAGCTTCGATGCGCAGCACGTAGAGGCCGGGTTGTTCGACAGGCAGGTGAAAGCTCCCGTCCTCTCCGGTTTTGAGCTTCGAAACCGCAGGAGCTGGCGCGGCAGCGGCCGGTGCCGGGTTTTCTGATTCGGCGTTTTCAGATCCGACGTTTTCAGATTCGGTCATTGGGAGCAGGGAAACCGTGGCTCCTGCCAAGGCTCCAGCCCGCTCCGCCCTCACCTGTCCGTTCACGGTCAGGGCCTCGGCCTTGGAACACAAAATCGTGGAGGTGATGGCGAGCAGAACCAGCAGGCTTTTGTGATCGAATTCTCTTCTGTGCATACCTCTCCCGGGTGCGTCGTCCTTCGATGGCCCTCCTTGGTGCAGGGCCTGGACCAGCGGATAAAAGATTTGTAAATGATTGATAACAGGAGCTTACTGTCCGGGAGCACAGCCGGAGGGTTCCAATTCTGGAACCCGGCGGGGAGGCCGTGGTTTCAGATCTGGAACGATGAATCGGAAGAGGGACGGGGCCGATTCTCAACGGTTTTCCCCGCCTTCTCGACTGTTTTCCCCGAGCGTAAAGCCGCCAGCCTTCAGGGGTCGATCTCTGTTCCCAAGGGGAAACTGATCCGACCCGGGTGCCGGACGGCCTTTCCCGGGGGAACGCGATCGAGAACGTAGGGAAAGTCGTGGAGGAGCCGGGGCAGGTGGTCGGGGTGGAGGGGAGAATTGTCCAGAAGTCGGGCCGGAAGGCTGGGGCCTCGGGGAGGGTTGTCGAGGAGTACTCCGCAAGACCTCGGCAAAGCTCCCCGATGGCCACTGGAGATTGCGGGGGTTCTGCGGGGCTAGGGCCAGAGGCCCCGTTCGAACCTGTCTACACCTGAATGATGCAGCCGTCGGTCCAGATCGTGGCCCACCAGCAGTAGGCGTCTGCGCTTGGACGATAGGCAGCTCCTTGTACGTCTCTCAGTTTATCGAGGCTCAGGACCGTTTCTTTCGAAAGGCTCAACTTCCTCATCGGGTTCTTTTTCATGGCGCAGGTATCTCCTTTGTAGATCTCTGTTCTAACTGCTACTGCATTCTCTTCAGGCCAGTATTCATGGACCACCTTTTGGCATTCGGGGCAGCCATGAAGCAGGTGACGCACCATTTCCCTGTTCTCGGCCGGACTGGCTTCACCGCGGACGAAGCGCTTGATCTGCTCCAGACCGGGATGCCTTTCTTCAGGGATCTTCTTCACGGCGGTCTCCGTTGTGGAGCGTTGGCCGAAGGCCGGAGCGGCCATCCTGCGTGGTTCCTGCAGAATGGCCTTGCCGGAATTGAACGATGATGAATCGCGCGTCAGACCGGGCACCTTACGTAGGTTTCGCAGTCACAGGTCTGACCCGGGCAGCTGTAGTCGCATGTGAGGCAGGTTTCACAGGTAAGAGCGGTGTCTCCGCCGCCGCCGCAGCCCCCTCTTATGACGGATCTCCATCCTCCTGCAGCCTGAGTCAGCGTCTGAGAGCCCAGCATGCTGAGGGTCTCACGGTTCAGCTTCAGCTTCTTGGTCTTCTTTTTCACTTTGCAGTCTCCTTTGTATGTCTAGACCGGGCACGTACCGGTGGGGGACACGCAGTCAGCTAATATGCAGGTGTAGCAGGTGCCGCTACCTGTGCAGTTTCCCAGGCTTCTGATTCCTCCCGCGACCTGCTCCGGCATCTGAATTTCCAGCGTGGCGAGGGTTTCACGGTTCAGGTTGAGCTTCCTGGACTTCTTCTTCAACCCTTTGTCTCCTTTCAGGAAAGTTTCTGGGCCGCTTCGCTTCGGCTCCAGGCACAGCAATTCGTGAGCCGGGATGAGAGGAAGCCGTAAGTGTCTGGAAATAAAGAGAGGGGCAGCGGGACCGGTTTCCGGCGTCCCGATTCTGGACCTGCAAAGAGCTGTTCCCGTTCCAAAAATGGAACGAGAATGGCTCGCGCTACAGAATCTGTTTCATGATGACTGCGGGCGCAGGCGGAAGCGCTGAAGCTTACCGGTTTCCGTCCGCGGCAGGCTGGGGACTAATTCGATCTGGCGCGGGTATTTGTCGGGGGCGATCTGAGCCTTGACGAAGTCCTGGAGCTCCCGGGCCGTCTCCTCGCCGGCTTCGGCTTCAGGGCTCAGGACCACGAAGGCCTTGACGATCTGGCCTCGCTCCTCGTCCGGCACACCGATCACGCCGCATTCCTTTACCTTGGGGTGCTCGAGCAGAACGCTCTCGACCTCCGGGGCCGCGATGTTGTTCCCCGCGGAAACGATCATGTCGTCGGTCCGGGCCTGGTACCAGAAGTAGCCGTCTGCGTCCATGCGGAAGGCGTCGTCGGTGAGATTCCAGCCGTTCCGCACATAGTCCCGCTGGCGCTCGGGGTCGGCGAGGTAGCGGCAGCCGGTAGGGCCGCAGACGGCGAGCCGGCCGATCGTCCCGGGCGGCACCTCTTCGCCGTTCTCGTCCACGACTTTGGCTTCATAGCCGGGGACGGCCCTGCCCGTGGAACCGGGCCGGACGTCTCCAGGAGAGGCGCTGATGACGTGGTTCAGCATCTCGGTGGTGCCGAGGCCGTCCAGGACGGGGAGGCCGGTCGCCCGCCGCCAGGCTTCGAAGGTGGAGACGGGCAGGGTTTCGTCGGCCGAGACGCACAGGCGCAGGCTTCTCAGATCGTAGCTTCCGGCGAGCCCGCACATCGTGCGCCAGGCCGTGGGCACGGTGAAGCAGATCGTGGCCCGGTAGGCCTGGATCGCCTGGAGGAGGTGGGGCGGGGTAGCCTGCTCCAGCAGCAGCGCCAGATCCATAGGCTGCGAAGCGGCTTCAAACACAAAGGGCAGAATGCCTTGGCCCACGTGAGGGGCGCTCTCGGTTAGTCACCGGAACCGAGGACACTATGGTGGGATCCGCTCGCCTTCACCCAGTGAGTGAAGCCATCCTCAAGCTTGGCAGGCCTTCGGGACCTTTACCCCGGAATCAGGGGGCATCTCCAGCTCTTGCTATCGACCAGGCTCTTATTACAGAATAAGCGAATGCCCGCCAAGGACTCGGTCATCCCTAGATCGGGCCTCCGGCGGTGCGAGGAGCACTGCGCTCCGCATTGTACGGAGTTTTCCTCCGAGCTACATCGGTCCAAGTAAGAAAGGACTGAAGTTATGCTGTCTTCCCTTCGACAAGACCTCCTTCATGCTGGGCGTTTGCTTCGCCGTTCCCCGGGGTTCACGCTGACGGTGGTCCTGATTCTGGCGCTTTCGATCGGAGTCAATACGGCGATTTTCGGCGTTGTCGACACCGTGTTGCTGCGCCCGCTTCCCTATCCGGAATCGGACCGCCTGGTCGTGATGGGGGAGCGTTCTCAGTATGCCGACTTCGGCCCTACCACTCCCGGCAACTTTCTCGACTACCAGCGCCGGGTGCGCAGCCTCGAGGTGGTGGCGGCAACCGTCCCTCGTAGCCTGACTCTGACAGGGAGAGGTCTTCCCGAGCAGCTCGAGGGCGAGGTCGTATCGGCCAACTTCTTCGACTTGTTCGGCGTGCCGGCCTTTCTCGGGAGGACTCTCAATCCCCGGCGCGACAAAGCCTATGGTCAGCGCGCAGCGGTTCTGAGCCATGGCGCTTGGCGTCGGCATTTCGGGGGCGATCCTGGCGTCATCGGCAAAACGGTTATTTTAGATGGAGAAAGCTTCATCCTCGCCGGCGTTATGCCTGAGTCATTCGTCACCCCACGAGCGGCCGAGATCTGGGTGAGCCCACGGTATGAGGCCCCCGAGCCCACGAGCGATTCCAAGCCGGATGTGATGCAGGACCGCGGCAATTATCTCTTCCTGCGCCCTTATGCTCGGTTGCGTGCCGGGGTAACGTTGGCTCAGGCACGAGCCGAGCTCCGCGTTTTCTCCCGGCGGCTCGAGCAGGAATACCCGGGAGCGAACACGAATAAAGTAGCCTTGGCGGTGCCGCTGCAGGAGTGGTGGGTGGGAGACGTCCATGTCGCCCTGTTGATGCTTCAGGCTGCCGTTGGCCTCATCCTCCTGATTGCCTGCGCGAACGTCGCGAATCTCCTGCTGGCTCGTGGCACCATGCGCCATCATGAGATGGCGGTACGCTCTTCCATGGGTGCGGGAAGGGCCCGTCTGGTCCGCCAGATGCTGGCGGAGAGCTTTCTCTTGGCCATGATGGGGGGAGCGCTGGGATCTCTGCTCGCGGTCCTGACGGTGCATCTGCTGGCCACGATCGGCCCAGCGAACCTGCCGCGCCTCAACGAGTTGCGGGTCCACCCCGCGATGCTGCTGTTCGCCTTGGGGATATCGATCGTCGCGGCCTTGATCGCGGGTCTTTTCCCTGCCTGGCGGACCTCGCGCACCGAGCTTACGGAAGCCTTGAAGCAGAGCGGACGAGCCATGACGTCAGGCGGCCGGTGGCTGCGCCAGGCCCTCGTCGTTCTGGAGGTGACGCTGGCCGTCTCCTTGTTGGTCGCGTTGACCTTGCTGGTGCGCAGCTTCTCGAATCTGCTGAGCGTTGACCCGGGGTTCAATCCCGACCAGGTCCTCGTGGCCGAGCTGTCATTGCCGGCGGCGCAGTACGATCAGGATGAAAAGGCCAGGTTCTTCTTCGACCAGCTTCTCGAGCGGGTCCGTGCCCTGCCAGGAGTGACCCGGGTGGGACTCGTGGATGCTTTGCCCTTCAGCAACAACGGTCTCGGGGGGAAGCTGGTGATCGCGGATCGTCCAGAGCCTAAGGAGGGCGAGGAACTCACCACCGAGAAGCGCATCGTGAGCCCAGGCTACTTCGAGACCCTGGGCATCCCTCTGCTCCAGGGCCGCGACTTCCTCGATTCGGACGACCAGGGCAACGCACCCGTGGTTATCGTCAATGAGCGGCTGGCCCAGACCGTATGGCCCCAAGAGAACCCGATCGGTAGGAGGATCAGTTGGGGGGAAGATTGGATGACAGTAATAGGAGTCGTCGGCAACGTCCATCAGTCCAACCTCCAGGAGGATCTGACTCTCGACACCTATGTCCCCTATCGACAGGCTGAGTGGGTACGGTCGATGGCCGTGGCCCTCCGTAGCCAGAAGGATCCTGCCCTGCTCGGGAACTCACTGCGCAAGGCGGTGATGGAGATCGACAAGAACCAGGCGCTGACCCGGGTCACCCTGCTGAGAGACCTGGTGGCCGAATCCTATGCGCGCCGCCGCTTCCAGACCCTTCTGATCTCCCTCCTGGGCTTGTTGGCGCTCTTGCTGGCCAGTATCGGTATCTATGGAGTGATGGCCTACACGGTGAGCCAGAGGACGCACGAGTTCGGCATCCGTCTGGCGCTGGGCGCCGAAAAGAAACGGCTGTTCCGTTTGGTGCTTAGAGAGACCGCTTCAATCGCTGGCTTGGGTATGCTTGCGGGAACTCTCGCCGCTCTCGCGTTGGTACGGTTGATCCAGTCGCTGCTCTACGAAGTGAACGGCACCGATCTCGTGAGCTATTTCACTTCCTGCCTCATAGTGTTCGCGGTTGCCCTTCTTGCTGGTTACTTCCCTGCACGGCGGGCTATGGGAGTTGACCCGCTGGTCGCCATGCGCGATAAAGCCTGAGGAGACGTTTACCGCTTTGTTTAGTGCTCCTTCAGAGCAGAATTGACTGAAGGCGTAGCGCCTCTGGGAGCCCCGGCATCGCGAGTGCGCAGGCGGAAGAAAGGCGTACATCCCTGGCCTCGCGAGGCTGGCCGTTCGCGGCACCCTTTCGGTGGATCTCACGGAACTGCTAATATACAGGCATGAGTCTCCCTGTTGCGCCCTCGAGCCCGCTCCCTCCGCGTTACACTGCCTGGATGGACGAGTTCCTCGCGGGGGAGATTCCGGTAGAGACTCATGCCACTTGCAATGACTGCGCCATGTGCGCGTCCGGTTCGTCACTTCCAAGCTCAGGACTTGATCGGCAATCGGACGCTCGGTTCTACGACCCTGACGTGAAGTGCTGCAGCTTTGTACCGGTCCTCTGGAACTTCCTGGCGGGCGATTTGCTCGCGGATGAAAGTCCCGAGTCGGCCGCTGGGCGGGCCACGGTGGAAAGCCGGCTCGCGGCCGGCATCGCCATCACCCCCTTGGGTCTCGAAACCTCCCCAATCTATAACGCGCTCTATCGCCATATCGCTCCGGCATTCGGCCAGACTCGGGCGATGCGCTGCCCACACTATCTCTCCGAGACGGGGCGCTGCGGCGTGTGGCGCCACCGCGAGTCCACCTGCGCCACGTGGTTCTGCAAGCATGAGCGCGGCGCTGTGGGCAAGGCGTTCTGGGACCGCCTCCGTCAACTCCTGAGAATCGCCGAAGAGAGCCTCGCACGCTGGTGTGTGCTAGAACTCGAGCTTGGTTCCGCCGCGATGGCCGCTCTGTTTCCGAATCCTATGGACGAGGGGATGCCAAAGACCGGCAAGGACTTCGATAATCTCCCAGACCCCGATCGGCAACGCCGCCTCTGGGGTCGTTGGGCAGGACGCGAGCGAGAGTTCTACTACGCCGCCGCCGATCTCGTGCGTCCCCTCACTTGGCAGCAAGTGGCCGCGCTTGGAGGCTCGCGATTGGCGGTCCATTCCATGCTCGCTCGCGAGGCGTACCAGGCGCTGACCTCCAGAGACCTCCCGGATCACCTTTGTGTGCGACCGGTCCAGTTCGTTCCGGTCGACGCCCAGAAGTGCCATGTGACGACATACAGCCCGCTGGATCCGTTGCGCATCCCGCTCAGGCTCGCCCAAGTCCTGCATTACTTCGATGGCCGGCCCACGTCCGAGGCCACTGAAGCCATTGAGCGGGAACACCAGCTACAATTAACCCCGAGCCTTATCCGGAAGCTGGTTGATTATGGGGTCTTGGTTCCAACAGAGGACACTGGCAAAGTCGAAATTGCCGAGTAGCGTTGGGCTCCAGCTCCTGAACGAGGATTGACCGCGTAATCGCGCCGCGCCGTTCTACCTGCTCCAGCCTAGATTGACAAGGCACTAGGCTGGTTGTGGGAGGAGAGCCGTGAGATGACTCCGGACCGAATGGCGGAGGGCGGCTGCCCCTGCCATGGGATCTCCGGTAGCCTTGACAGACCGCTCCAGGACACCCACGGCTCGATGCCAGAGTGTAGAGTTGGATGTGGCAATCTCACTCATCACGCGGCAGAGGATCTGCGACGTATAGGTCTCCTGCGGATTGGTCAGCCCCAGGCGGTTCGCTGTCATGTGCATCTGACTCGACCCGACGCTCCAACGAGCCTCTGGCTCGAGCTCTCCCGACAGCCATTGATAGAGCGCGGGTGGCGGTGACAAGCGAACTTGCGGAGGCAAGGGAGACCTGTTCCTCGGTTTCGTCCTCAAGAGTGATCAGGCGATGAAGCTCCTGACTAACGAGCTCCGTGAGGTTCCTCCCGCTCCGGCGGAAGGTCTCCTCGGCGAGAGCTATCATCTCTGGATGAGTAGTGGATCCTAGCTCGTAGTAGGAAAGCAGGCTGGTGAATTCGCTCTCATTGCGAGCAAAGCCCCAGGCCTGCCAAAGGAGAACGCAGAGAGCGAGCGTCATCTGGCGTGAGCGTGTCAGGTCCCCGAACTCGTGCTCGAAGGCGAGCGCATGGGCACTTGACACGGCGAAAAAAGACAGTGAGTGGGGCAGAGCGTCGCTGCCGCCATAGCGTTCGACTTCCAGCTCGTAAGGCGAAAGCGCCACCGGGAACCGCTCTCCTGCCGCCGCCCGGATCCGCTCCCAACAGGCCTGGGCCGTCGCGGCGAGCAGTCGCAGGCGCAGTCTCACATGGGGACCGCGCTCATCCCAGTAGCGCACGAAGAAGAAGCTGTCGATGCTCCCATCCTGATACAACTGCTGGATGACGGCGGGCACAACCTCCAGCAGCACATTGCGGGTCCCGGTCTCGTCATAGAGGTGCACCGAGAACCAGCGCTCCGGGCCCACCATCGTGATTCCACCATCGTGACCCTCAGGAATCCGTTCCATGGCCGCTCCTCGCTTACTCGAAAGGAACCACCATGTTGGGTGTAGCCTCCACTCTGCGGATAAGGATCTCGATCCCTCTGGCGAGGACCTGGGGATTGACAATGAAAGCGAGGGAGGCCCTTTCTTCCTCGTTTTGCGGCTCCAGAGACGCCACGAACTGATAGATGTCCCGTACGAAGACTTGCCGACCGTCCGCGAGCTCGCACAGAGGCAGCGTATCGCCGTACATGGCGCGCGCACGCGCGAAGTAATGTTGCATATCGCTCCAGCGACGCTCGTCGCGGGCGATGCGGGCGTAGTGGACGGTGAGCTCCACGCAACCGGCCGCCAGACCAACCAGGAAAGGAGACAGAGAGATGGCATCGCAGATGGCTTGGTTCGATTGATCGAGGAGATTGAGAGCCTCGTCGTAGTCGCGGCAGTGATAGCGCATGTAAGCTTTGGTACTCAGATACCAGCGCCTCATCACGCTGGCGACGGAAGGTATCGCGTTCCTCTCCGCGGCCTGGAGGTCTTGGAAACAACCTACGAGCATGTGTTGGGCCTCGTCGAGGCGGTTGCGCCGGCAGAGCGCGATGATATGGTCCAACCGGCCTGCCACGTCCCAGCCGTTCGCCTGATCATACTTCGCGATCCAGTCCTTTCCTTCGGCTCCGCACATATGGATGTAGTAGTACCAGCGCCAAGCCTCCGGGACTGGGCGTTCGCTGGGAATATCCGTGGTGCTCACGCGGTCTTCTCCATTAAAAGGCTCTCCAGGATGATCTCGATGCCCCATCGCCGGCCGTCGTCGCCGAGGGGGAAAGTGGTACGGTCGGGTAGTACCTCCTCAAAGGTGACCTCCGTCTCGTCCGCGTTGGAGCTCTGAAACGCCGAGACGAGTAGGGGCGAGGCAAAATCCAGGAATTGAGGTTTGGAGTCCCCCTGCTCCCCTGGCCTCGCCTTGATGAACTCGATCCAGAAGACCTGCCGCGGAATTCCGAGAGATTGAAGGCGTCGTCCGATCTCCCGAAAGTAGGCGATCGGATCCAGGCCACGGCTTGGCAGGAGGCTGGCAGGGACGACCCAGCGCTTGCGCCGGAAGACGAGATTTCCGAACGTGAGTCGATCGAGGATCGTTACCCCTTCGACGTTATAAGCCGACCAGGAAGGAAATATCTCGGGGCTCGAGGTCAAAGGTCCGAACATGGAGAGGAATTTCAGCAGCACCGGCATGTATACGTCGGCCACCGCGTTCATCTGACACGGCAGGTACTGGATTCCCTGCTGGTCTTTGATGTTGGGAAGCCCGGTCTCGGGGTCGATGTGCACTCGAAGATCGGAAAGGGTGAGCCTGCGGTCTCGCGGCAGGTCTGACCACTCGCCGGGTATCTCGAGCACTTTTGGAGTCTGAGGCCAGTGCTGGTTGACGGTGTTCTCCCGTCCGTAGACGATGTCCAGGAGCTCGACTTGGCGGCCGTCGACCTGAAACGCGGAGGCCGCGATGAAACGTTCCGTAAATATTTTACGCATTATTTCGGGCATGGCCGCGGTGAATCGGCAGCTATATCTGCCAGTACCCTCCAGCATCCGGTTCATGACCCAGGACGTTCCCTTTGCATCCGCGGGCTGCACGAACAGGCAGCAGCCCACGAGCGGATCGTAGCGGCGAGGGAGGGAGTCCGCGATCCTCTCGAAGGAGGAGGAGGGTGGGTTGGAGCAACGGTCGCGCAGGCGGTCGAGTTCTTCGCGGACTTCCTGGCGGAGGGTTTTGAGCTCCTCGATTTCCGGCATGGAGTAGGGATTGAAGCCCCTGCTTTCGTAACGGCGGCGGCTGGCTACATACTCCTTCCAGAGAGGCTGCGCCGCCGCGAAGAGCTGAAGAAAGCCTGCCGATTGAGTCCGGGGATCCGATTGGCGCAGGAGTCCGGTAACGGAGTGGAGGAAGTTGTAGCGAGGACTGAAGAGATTGAAGATCTTGCTGATTGCGTTGCCGCACCGCAGCAGCTCGGCCGCGGCGGCATGGGGCATCTGGAAGACCTCACCGTGATCACTGCCGTTGCTGCTCGTGAGCAGGAAGACATCTTCGTAGAGTATTGGCGGCCTGGCAAAGGGGGGCGCCGTACTCGCCAAGCGGAGGCCATTGACTTCGACGATCTGATCCCAGGCTTCGTTCAACGTCGTCTGCATGGTGACCAATGCGGCCTTCGGTTCGGGGTTCCGAGCGAAGCCGTCCTCTTCGGCGACGAGCCGCGACAACGACGCGGCGATCCGCTGTAGAGGCTCATCGAGGCTCAGGGAGAGCAGGAACGCCTCCAGGCTCTCCTCGATCCTTGTCTCGTAGGCCGACCAGGGAGTTCGCAACTCCAGGAATCCCAAATGTATGAGCTGGTCGAGGGTGGCGGCCACGCTCTCCTCGAGCTCCGCCGCCGGATCGTCGTCCGTCGCGCAGCGGGCGGCGAGATCGGACACTAGGTCGGAGAAGAGTGGCGGATTGTCCCATGGGTAAGCGAGGAGGTGGTCGATGACGGGACCGCTGAGCCGGACCTTGACCTGGGAGGGAGGCGACAGGCGTAGCTTGGCCTCGCTCTCCTCATAGAGCAGGTCCATGGGCTTCAGCAGCCTGAAGACATCGGCGTCGAGACGCTCGAGCGTGTTGTTGAGGCGGATGCGTAGCCGGCGCCGGATCGGCGCTTGGTGTGCCAGGAAGATGAAACATTGATCAATGAGGAAGCGCCTGGCGCGAACGAGCGAGCGTTCGTGCCAGGGGGGGCCGGAAAGGCGCAGTTCCCCGGCGGATGGAGCATAAACGAGGGCCGCCGCGCCGATGCCCGTCAAGGTCGAATAAGGTGAGACCTTGAGCGCTGCCCGCGTGAGATACCGCAGCAGACTCCGCTCCGCCTTCTTCACCTTCCTCCCCCGCATCGCGGAGCCCTCCTGAACCTGGCGCTCCAGCTCTTCGATCAGGCCCGAGCTGGCGATGGAGATTCCCCGCAACAGACGGGGGTCTTTGAGGAACGGCGGGAGGCAAGCGGTCGTCCGCGCGGCTTCGGACTCATGGATCCGGTGGAGTCTTTCGCCCGCCAACTCGAGACGCTGCTCGTACAGGAGCAGCGCCTCGGCTTTGGGACCGAGCACTCGCAGGATATCCTGCCACTCAGCCCTGCGCGTCAACGCCTGGATCGAACGTCCGTTGAAGCAGGCGCGTTTGAGGTCGAGAAGAAGACGTCGCACGCGCGGCTCCGACTCCCGCACGTTGTGATAGAGCGCTTCGACGAAGGAAGCACGGACCGCCTTGAGCTCTCTCCGCGCAGTGGTGCCACTCGGTGACAGCTTCCCAGCATTGCTCGCTCACGAACGGGTCGACCGAGGAACCCGGCAAGCCGCTGATCCGGGTGATGAGCAGCGGCTTACTCATCACGGGCGGTGTCCCCGGCTGCGAAGGCCGCGGAATGCGTATGCTCGACGGCGCGCAGCAGGAGCTGATAGGTATAGAGCTCGTTGATGATCGGTACGCCAATCTGATTGGCGAAGCCATGGAGAACCTTGAAGAGGGGAAGGAAGGCGAAGTCCGAAGTGTAAGGGTCGAGATCGTATTCCGGCTGACCGCGGAAGCCGCGGACGTGGGCGAAGAAGTTGCGCAGGGCCGTGCGAAGATCCGTGAAATTGTCCTCCTCTGAATCGTGTGCGGCGGCTTGAGAGAGCTGATTGGCGATGATCGAGCTCAGAGTCGTCACGGTAGCATCCATCCCGTCCAGCTTCTGATTGAGCCGCTCGATCGTCTCGTCGGCCTTGGTCTCAGGAGAGGACTGGGACAGAAGGTACCGCAGGAGCCAGTCGCGGTGGAACCCAATATAGGAAATCTGCTCCTGGGGTAACAGGTCGAGCGCAAAGAGACCTGCCACGACTGTACGCAGGAGCTGCGCCTGCTTTGCCTTGAGGGGTAGTTCTTCTGCGGTCGCCAGGACCTCGCCCAGCAACAACTCGGTGTTCGCGCCCATGCAGAGATAGAAGAGGTTCAGCAGTCGGTTGTCAGTCAGATATCTCTCATTACCGACCGTTCGCGGGCTGGGTCGGAAACGGGTCCACAGGATCGACCGGTCTGGATAGTCTTCATCCAACTCGTCCTCCTTGTCGATGGGCGGCAAACGAGGAGTGGAGGTCCTGGGAGGTGCGTCGGTGCTCGTATCTGATAACAGGGTGAAGAAACTCTCGGCGAGGGCAATGATCCGGCTCCTGAGCGCGGGCCAACTCGTCTCATCTGCGGTGTGCAGGCGGAGCTTGAGGTGCTGGCCGCAGCGGGAGTAGCGCGAAAACCACAAAATCGTCCCCGGGCCTTCTAAGGTATTGAGCTCCTGGCTCAGGGGCGCGACGACCTGCCGCAGAAGATCATGGAAGTGGCGGTCACAGTAAACATTGGCGCTCAGAGTCGCGGGAGGTTGATCGAGGTCGGGAATGACCGCCTCGCGTGGTTGATGCTTCATCAGAGCCTCCGTTCGGCAGCAGTTTCCGGCCAGATCTCTTCACAGGTACGAATAAGGAGCTGGCATAGATAACCTTCGTTCAGCAAGCCGGTGGCGAGCTGGTTGGTATGAGCATGAAGCAGCTTGAAAGGGGTGGCGAACACCTGGTCCTTCAGATAAGGGTTCTGCAGGAACTCGGGATCGTCCGCCCGCTGTAGCACGTAGCGGAACAGCTCCGCGAAGCAGTCCTGCCACTGGCAGTATGGATCGTCATCGGCGGCGGTCTCTGCTCCGGGTTCCTCTTTGAGATCCAGCAAGGGCCGCAGCCCCTCCAGGGTCTCGGGCTGGCTCTGAATTCTTTGGTCGAACCGCTCACAGGCCTTTACAAGATCGATGTTGAAAGAAGTGAGTAGCCAGTCGCGGTGGTAACGAAGATATTCGACTATTCCTGTCGCTGGCAGACCCAGCGAGGAACAAGCGGCAATGAAGAACTTCAGTGCCAGGGAGAGCCGCAGAGCACCCGGAATCGTGCCGTTGGAATCAGGCCGGAGGTTCTCCAGCACGATGTCGCTGCCAACCCCAAGGCAACGAGTGAAGAGTGCGGCATGGAGAAGGTCGTCAGACATCGGGTGCCTCCCCATGATCCCGGGCACTCGCTGATAAGATGTCCAGAGAATCGTGCGGTCCGGGTAGGCGATCGTGCAGTGGTCTTCCGGATCGATCGGAAACTGGTTGACTTGGCAGTCGCGCTCATTCGCTGCCGCTGTCCCTGGTAGAGAGTCGAGGAAATCCTGAATCGCAGTTACCAATGATCCGCGGACGGCATCGCGTGCCGCCGCGGAGCCATGGAAGCGGATCTTAAGGTGTTCTCCCCCCCGCCGGTAGCGGGCGAACCAGAGGAAGCCCCCTAGATCTCCATTGGATGCCTTGTACCGTGACCAGAACGGAGCGATTGCCTCGAAGATGAGACGATCCAGAAAGCCTGTACAATAGATGTTAGCCGTCAGGATGGGATCGGCGAAGTCCAGGGAGAGATGTTCCATGGTCTACTCAAGCGCGATCACATGCGGCAGATCCCGGGGTTCGTCGAGGGCGAGCAGCGTGTAAGCAATACCGGCGAAGCCACGGAAAAAGGAATTGTCAGGTTGCTCATAATCTAGGGAGAAGCCCTGTCGCGTCTTGGCGACCCGAAGAACCAAGTGCGCGAGGTGGCAGGCTGCCTCGAAGAGCGCCGGATCGCCGGTTTTCTGCGAGACATAGGCTAGGGCCGCGACTCGGCCCATGTTGCCACAGCAGAGGTGGTCCTGTGGGCTGAACGGGGCTCGTCGTGTCCATTCGATGGCTTGCTGCCGGGCTTCGCTCAGTGCAATCACGGCATCCTTGTCCAAGTCGCTATCGAGGATCTCAGTGAGGGCGATGCTCAAGCCAGGGGCTCCATGGCACCAACTGACGTCGGCGGCTTGTGGGGTGCGAAAACGCAGCGGATACGGTGGATCGGCGGCAGCAAACTGGAGGAGGGAAGCGAGGAGGCGGCGAATTGCGTGCCCGACCTCCGGGTCGTGAGTTCTGCGATAGAGGCGGGACAGCGCCAGACCGATCCCGGCGAGCCCATGTGACAAGCCGAAGTGGGATCGCTGGAAGGTCGCGTCCGATGAGGTTACCTCGCGCACCAAGTCCGTGGCGATGAGCTTGCGGGCGCAAAGCTTCGCGAGTTCCAAGGGAGTGTATCCGCCAGGATTCGGCGCTGAGTTGACTTGGTCCAGGGCGAGTAGGACGAGGAGTGCTCCGGCGCTCCCGAAAACCAGATCATGATAGCCGTCGGCGAGGATCCTTTCGGGCGTAATTAGGGCGGAAATGGTATGGGCATCCACCAGCAGTGTCGAGTCGCAAAGAAGACTTCCCGTAGTTAGGAGAGCATAGATCCAGGAGCTTGTTCCGACGAGCGCTCCAATCGCCGTGGTTGTTGAGGAGCCCGGCGTTGAACTGACTGTCTGAGAGCGGCGGATCTCATCCTGGACCGGCTTGAGTGCACGTAGACAGAGGCCCCGATACGTTGGATCATCGGTGACCCGGCTGAAGGCCGCCAGGAAGAGCGCAATGCCGGGATTACCGCTGTAGAAGTCCCAGAATCCATCCGCGACCGGTGAACCGGTGGGCATGGGTGATGCTGCAAGCTCGAAAGCCGCCGCCGTCGGCCACTTGACGCTCCCCTCAAGAGTCTCGACCGTTTGTGCCCGAATTTCCTGTGCAAGCAGGGAAGCCGCTTGCAGCAGGACGGAAGTGTGGCTGGAAGTTCGAGAGGCTTCTTCAGAGCACATGGCAGCATCAATCGCCGGACGCCGAGATCTCGTGCCGGCAAACAGCCCAGCCCACATGGTGGGCCGGGCAAGAGTCTGCATCCCTGACTACGATTCGCTGCCGGTGACTGTTTTTTGCTTGGTAATGACCGTCGCCCCCGCTACGCAGCAGGAGCACGAGGCCGAGGCCGCCTCCAGGCCGCCAGTGACGGCCTCGAAGCTCCTCGTCCGACAGAACCTCGACTGCCAGCGCATCGATCTTGGCCAGATCCGTCTTGTTCTTCTTCACAGCGACTCCTTTTTAGGGGTATTTGGGCTCCCCTGGTTGACCTCCTCACTACATGTGAGAGGTTGGGTAGATTTGTCTTACGCCTCGCTGACTTGGACCTTGGTGATGACCGTTGCTCCCTTCACGCAGCAGGAGCATGAGTTCGAGGCCTCCTCCAAGCCGCCAGTGACGGCCTCGAGTTCCTCGTCGGATAGCACCTCGACTGCCAGTTCGTCGATCTTGGCCAAGTCCGTCTTGTTCTTCTTCATGGCTATTCCTCTCTAGAAGGGGGAACTTGGGTTCCCGGTTTGACTCCTCACACCTTGTGGGAGGCTTAGTGTGAATAAGGCAAGCCTCGAAAAATATAGAAGCACATGCTGTATGCTAGCATATCTTTGAGCAGTAAGCTCCGCAAATTTCTGGCGCAGAAGTGCGCCAGGAACGGATCATGACGTGGTTGCCTGCGCAGTTGCCCTTGTGTCTGTAGGAACGCAGCGATCCCAATCAACCGGAACAAGATCGCCAGTAGACGACTGCTCCCGAGGCGAGCCAAGTCGTGGTCGGGCCGACCAGCGTGCGCAGAGTACCTCTACCAGCGCCTGGGGGCTGTCGAGGCCTGGCTCGTCGAAGGTGATTGTGTTTATGGACGGTAATTTACTTCAGCCAGCGGTGGCATGCCTGCCGCAGGCGGAAGCGCTGAA
Source organism: uncultured Acidobacteriota bacterium (assembly GCA_963832495.1). Classification (GTDB taxonomy): domain Bacteria; phylum Acidobacteriota; class Thermoanaerobaculia; order Multivoradales; family UBA5704; genus DATARR01. The sequence continues at coordinate 141,838 of CAWHUF010000014.1, forward strand.
GCTTACCGGTTTCCGTCCGCGGCAGGCTGGGGACGAACTCAATCTGGCGCGGGTATTTGTAGGGGGCGATCTGCGCCTTGACGAAGTCCTGGAGCTCCCGGACGGTTTCCTCGGCGGCGCCGGCTCCGGGGTTCAGGACGATGAAGGCCTTGACGATCTGACCTCGCTCCTCGTCCGGCATACCTACCACGCCGCATTCTTTTACTTTGGGGTGCTCGAGCAGCACGCTCTCGACCTCCGGAGCCGCGATGTTGTTCCCCGCGGAAACGATCATGTCGTCGGTCCGGGCCTGGTACCAGAAGTAGCCGTCCTCGTCCATGCGGAAGGCGTCGCCGGTGAGGTTCCAGCCGTTCCGCACGTAGTCCCGCTGGCGCTCGGGATCGGCGAGGTAGCGGCAGCCGGTCGGTCCGCGAACGGCGAGGCGGCCGATGATCCCGGACGGCACGTCTTCGCCGTTCTCGTCCACCACTTTCGCCTCGTAGCCGGGGATGGCCTTGCCCGTGGAACCGGGCCGGACATCCTCCGGAGCGTTGGTGATGACATGGTTCAGCATTTCGGTTGTGCCGAGGCCGTCGAGGATGGAGAGGCCGGTCGCGCGGCGCCAGGCTTCGAAAGTAGACGCCGGCAGCGTCTCCCCGGCCGAGACGCACAGGCGCAGGCTCGTCAGATCATGGCTCCCGGCGAGCCCGACGATCCCGGCCAGAGCGCGCCAGGCGGTGGGCACGGTGAAGCAGATCGTGGCCTGGTGGTCCTGGATGCCTTGCAGGAGGTGCGGTGGGGTGGCCTGCTCCAGCAGCAGCGCCGCGGCGCCGAAGCGCAGGGGGAAGAGCAGCAGGCCGCCGAGGCCGTAGGCAAAAGCGAGGGAGGGCGAGCCGCAGAAGACGTCGTCCGCCGTGGGCCGCAGCACGTGGCGGGGAAAGCAATCGGTCACCGCCAGGAGATCGTGGTGGAAGTGCAGGGTGCCCTTGGCCTGGCCGGTGGTGCCGGAGGTGAAGAGGATGGCCGCCACGTCGTCCGCGGCGGTATCGCAGGCGGAGAAGTCCTCGGGCTTCTCCCGCATCATAGATTCGAGCGAGCCCGCCTCACCGGTCTGGAAATGAAGGACCCGCGCGTCTGACCCCATGGATTGTCCCATCGCCTCTTCGCATTCCAAGGCGATCCGGGCGTCGGTGAGGGCGAGCCGGATCCGGGCCTTGTCCGCGATGTAGGCGAGCTCGCGCCGGCGCAGCATCGGCATGGTGCAGACGGCGACCCCGCCCGCCTTGACCACCGCCAGCCAGCAGGCCGCGAGCATCGGGGTGTTGGGGGAGCGCAGCAGGACCCGGTTGCCCGGCACGAGCCCCAGATCCTCGACCAGGACGCGGGCGATCCGGTTCACGGCCGAGGCCAGCTCCCGGTAGCTCCAGCTGCCTCCTGGCCACAGGATGGCCGTCCGCTCGCTGCCGGTCCCGAGACCGAGGAGCTCAGCCACGGCGTTCAGGCGAGGAGGATAGGGAGGCTCGATGAGGTCGGGCCAAAGCTCGCGAGGGGGCAGGGAGTCCCGGCAGAAGGTGTCGAGGTGGCCGGTGGGCTCGATTATTTCGGGCATGGGCTCGGGCATGGGATCGTTTCTTTGAGCAAGGCTTGCACCGGCCGGATTCGAGGCTTAAGATCCGGAGTCTACATCCAGCGCCGGTGGGCAGCTCTCTGGGAGAGGGAGGTTTATGGCCACGATCTCGCTGAAAGTCAACGACAAAAGTCACGCCGTCGACGTGGAGCCGCGGACGCTGCTCGTGGAGCTTCTGCGCGAGCACCTGCGGCTCACCGGGACCCATGTGGGGTGCGACACCAGTCAGTGCGGTGCCTGTACCGTCTGGGTCGACGGGAAATCGGTCAAGAGCTGCACCATGCTGGCGGTGGAAGCCGACGGCAGGGCGGTGACCACGATCGAGGGATTGGCGACGAACGGCAATCTGCATCCGATGCAGGCGGCGTTCAACACCTGCCACGGCCTGCAGTGCGGCTTCTGCACGCCCGGCATGGTGATGAGCGCCACCGAGCTCGTGAAGCGCAATCCCGATCCGACCGAGGCCGACGTCCGCCACGGGCTGGAGGGGAACCTCTGCCGCTGCACGGGCTATCACAACATCGTCAAGGCCGTGCTGGCGGCGGCGGAGACGATGCGGGGAGGTGCGCAATGAGCGGCCCTCAGGGAATGGGAGCTTCCATCACCCGCAAGGAGGACCGCCGGTTCCTCCTCGGCAAGGGGCGCTACACGGACGACATCGTGCTGCCGGGGCAGACGTGGGGCGTGTTCGTCCGCTCTCCGTACGCCCACGCGGCCATCCGGTCGATCGACGCCTCGGCCGCTCTCGCGTCGCCGGGCGTGCTCGCCGTACTGACCGGGGACGATGTGGCCGCCGACGGGTTGGGTGGCATCCCGTGCGGCTGGCAGATCACGAGCAAGGACGGCTCGGTCATGGTCGAGCCGCCTCATCCGGCCCTGGCGCAGGGGAAGGTGCGGCACGCCGGCGATCCCGTCGCCCTGGTGATCGCCGAGACCCAGGCCCAGGCCAAGGACGCGGCCCAGCTCGTGGCGGTCGACTACGACCCGCGGCCGGCGGTCGCACATCTGAACGCCGCCGTGGCCGAGGGCGCTCCCCTCGTGTGGGACGAAGGTCCCGGCAACGTCTGCTTCGACTGGCACATTGGAGATTCGGCGGCCACCGAGGCCGAATTCGCGGGGGCGGCTCACGTCACCTCGATCGACCTGGTCAACAACCGCGTCGCTCCCAACGCCATCGAGCCCCGGGCCGCCAACGGGCACTACGACACGGTCGAGGACAAGTACACGCTCTACACCACGTCGCAGAACCCGCACCTGACGCGGCTGCTCCTGGGCGCGTTCACCCTCAAGGTGCCGGAGCACAAGCTGCGCGTCATCGCCCCCGATGTGGGCGGCGGGTTCGGATCGAAGATCTTTCACTATGCCGAAGAGCTGCTGGTGCTCTGGGCGTCCAAGCGGGTCGGCCGTCCCGTGAAATGGACCTCCTCGCGCAGCGAGGCTTTCCTTTCGGATGCCCATGGCCGGGACCACGTGACCCACGCCGATCTGGCTCTCGACGCCGACGGCAAGTTCCGCGGCCTGCGCGTGCGCACGCTCGCCAACATGGGGGCGTATCTCTCGACGTTCGCCCCGGCCATCGCGACCTACCTCCACGGCACTCTCCTCTCCGGGCCGTACGTGATCCCCGCCATCTACGCCGGGGTGAAGGCCATCTTCACCAACACCGTGCCCGTGGACGCGGTCCGCGGCGCCGGGCGGCCTGAGGCCACGTACATCCTCGAGCGCCTGGTGGACAAGGCCGCGCGCGAGCTGGGGATCGACCGGGTGGAGATCCGGCGGAAGAACCTGATCCAGCCGGACCAGTTCCCCTACCAGACGCCGGTGGCCGTTCAGTACGACATCGGCCATTATGCAGCCACCCTCGATCTCGCCCTCCAGGCGAACGATTATCCGCGGCTCGCCGAGCGCAAGGAGGCGTCGAAGGCGCGCGGCAAGCTCCGCGGCTTCGGGATTTCCACGTATATCGAGGCGTGCGGCATCGCGCCCTCCGCGCTCGTGGGCGCCCTGGGCGCGCGCGCCGGGTTGTATGAATCGGCCTCGGTGCGGGTCCATCCCACAGGCAGCGTGACCGTGTTCACAGGCACCCACAGCCACGGGCAGGGGCACGAGACCACGTTCGCCCAGCTCGTCAACGAGAAGCTCGGCATTCCGGTCGAAAATATCGAGGTCGTCCACGGCGACACGGACCGCATTCCGTTCGGCATGGGCACCTACGGATCGCGCTCCGCCGCGGTCGGCGGCTCGGCCATTGTGAAAGCGATCGACAAGATCGTGGACAAGGGCAAGAAGATCGCCGCCCATCTCCTGGAAGCGAGCGTGGCCGACATCGAGTTCTCGGACGGGAAGTACCGCGTCGTGGGCACCGACCGCGAGAAGGCCTTCGGCGAAGTTGCGTTCGCCGCCTACGTGCCGCACAACTATCCCATCGACACGGTGGAGCCGGGGCTGGAGGACACCGCTTTCTACGATCCCAAGAACTTCACGTTCCCCGCGGGTTGCCACACCGTCGAGGTCGAGGTCGATCCGGAGACGGGCGTCGTGGAAGTGGTGGACGTGGCCATCGCGGACGATGTGGGAGTGATCATCAATCCCATGATCGTCGACGGGCAGGCCCATGGCGGTCTGGCGCATGGGATCGGGCAGGCGCTGCTCGAAGAATGCGTTTACGACGCAGACGGCCAGCTCCTCTCCGGATCGTTCATGAGCTACACCATGCCGCGCGCGGCGGACCTGCCTTCCTTCAAGGTGGGCAACCACGTGACCGCGTGCACGCACAACCCGGTCGGCATCAAGGGCGTGGGCGAGGTCGGCGCCATCGGCATCCCGCCCGCGGTGATCAATGCCGTGCTCGACGCCCTGGAGCCGCTCGGCGTCAAGCACATCGAGATGCCGGCGACCCCGGAGAAGGTCTGGCGGGCGATCCAGGCGGCGCAGGGAGGTGTGGCGTGAAGAGCTTCGAATTCCATCGTCCCCAGTCCGTGGCCGACGCGGTGGCCCTGCTCCAGGGCAACTCGGCGGCCAAGCTCCTCGCGGGAGGGCAGAGCCTCCTGCCGGTCATGAAGCTCGACCTGGCGCAGCCGGAGGATCTGATCGCGCTCGCCGGGATCAGCGGCCTCAAGGAGATCCGCGACGGCGACCCCCTCGTGATCGGTGCGCTTGTCACGCATGACGAGGTTGCTTCTTCTCCCGTGGTGCGGCAGCGCATCCCGGGCCTCGCCGCCGTGGCCGGCGGGATCGGCGACACGCAGGTCCGCAACCGCGGCACCCTGGGCGGCTCGCTAGGCCACGCGGACCCGGCCGCCGACTATCCCGCGGCCGTGCTGGCCCTGGGGGCCACGATCGAGACCGACCGCCGCAAGATCGCGGCCGACGGCTACTTCACGGGCCTCTTCTCGACCGCCCTCGCGGAGGACGAGATCATCACGGCCGTGCACTTCCCCGTGCCCGAGCGCTCGGCGTACGCCAAATTCGCCAGCCCGGCGTCGAAGTACGCGGTGGTGGGCGTGATGGTGGTGAAGACCGCGGGCGGGGTGCGCGTGGCGGTCACAGGGGCCGGTCCCAACGCGTTCCGCGTCCCCGCATGGGAGTCGGCGCTCGCCGCGAGCTTCACGCCCGACGCGATCAGCCCCGGGGCCGTGGCGGCCGCGGATCTCCGGTCGGACAGCGAGGCGAGCGCGGAGTACCGGGCGCATCTCGTTACGGTGATGGCCCGGCGGGCCGTCCAGGCCTGCCAGTAAGTTGGACCTGCCGCAGGTGGACTTGCCGGGTAGTGTCGAGGACACGCGGAGGCTGCTCGCGTCGGGACGCTACGTCGCCGACGCGAGCCTCGCCACCGCGGTCTTCCTGGCCCTCAAGCTGGGCCGTCCTCTCCTGCTCGAAGGCGAGGCGGGCGTGGGCAAGACCGAGATCGCCAAGGTGCTCTCCGAGACGCTGGGCCGGCAGCTTATCCGCCTCCAGTGCTACGAAGGGCTGGACGCGGCAGCGGCGCTCTACGAGTGGAACTACCCCCGCCAGATGCTGGAGATCCGTCTGGCGGAGCTGGGCGGCCAGGCGGACAAGACGCGCCTGGCGCACGACATCTTCGACGAGCGCTTTCTGCTGAAGCGTCCCCTCCTCCTCGCGCTGGAGCCCGATCCCGCCGGTCCGCCGGTCCTCCTGATCGATGAGATCGATCGCACGGACGAGCCTTTCGAAGCGTTCCTCCTGGAGATCCTGAGCGATTTTCAGGTGACCATTCCGGAGATGGGGACTGTGCGTGCACCGTCGCCGCCTATCGTGGTCCTCACCTCCAACCGCACGCGCGAGGTCCACGACGCGCTCAAGCGGCGCTGCCTCTATCATTGGATCGGTTATCCGGACGCCGCCCGCGAGCTTCGAGATCCTGCGTTTGCGGGCTCCGGAGCTGGCCGAAGCGCTGGCCGGACAGATCGTAAATTTTGTCCAGAGGCTACGCACGGCGGACCTGTTCAAGCTGCCGGGCGTTGCCGAGACGATCGATTGGGCCCGCGCCCTCCTGGCCCTTGATCAGGTTTCTCTGGACCCTGCCACTGTGAATACGACTCTGGGTGTTCTGCTCAAGTATCAGGATGACATCGAGAAAATGGCGGGCGCGCCGGTCCGCTCAATGTTGACCAATGATTGATGTCAACGCTTGCGGACAACGTAGTTCATTTCACCCGCTTCCTGCGCGGCGCCGGTCTGCGCCTGGGGCCGGCGAGCGCTCTGGATGCCCTCGCCGCGGCATCCGCCGTAGATGTCTTTCATCGCGACGAGCTCTACTGGGCACTTCATTCCGTGCTGGTCAAGCGTCCTGAGGATTTCGAGGTTTTCGATCAGGCTTTCCATCTGTTCTGGCGCAATCCGCAGGCGGCGGGAAATCCCTTGCTGGAAGAGATGCTTTCTCACGTGCGGGTGCCGCCCGCGTCCACGGTCTCGCGCCGGGTGGCCGAAGCGTGGCGCCCGCCGTCGCCCACGGGGACGGCCCCCGCCGAGCGGATCGAATTCGACGCGGCGCTCACGTTTTCCGCCGACGAGGTTTTACGTACGCGTGATTTCGATCAGATGAGCGCCGAGGAATTCGCCCACGCCAAAAAGATCGTCAACCAGATGGTCCTGGCCCTCCGGCCCGTCCCCACGCGGCGGTTCGCCCCCGATCCCCATGGCCACCGCATCGACCTGGCCCGCACCGTAAGGGAGAGCCGCAAGACCTTCGGAGATCTGGCACCGCTGCGTTTCCGTTCACGTGTCCTCCTGCCGCCGCCGCTCGTGGTGCTGTGCGACATCTCGGGATCCATGGGCCGCTATTCGGAGGTCCTGCTGCACTTCCTGCACGCCCTCCTCGCCGCCCGCTCCCGCGTCCACGCCTTCCTGTTCGCCACCCGGCTGACGAACGTGACGAGGGTCCTGCGCCGCCGCGACGTCGACGAAGCGCTCGCCCGCTGCGGCCGCGAGGTCCTGGACTGGGCCGGAGGGACGCGCCTGCGGGCCTGCCTGCGCGACTTCAACCGCTCCTGGTCGCGCCGCGTCCTGGGCCACGGCGCCGTCGTTCTGCTGGTCACCGACGGCCTCGACCGCGATTCCGAGCCCGGCCTGGACGCCGAAGCCGACCGCCTCCACCGCTCCTGCCGCCGTCTGATCTGGCTCAACCCTCTCCTGCGATGGGAAGGGTTCGAGCCCCGTGCCCAGGGGGTGAAGGCGCTCCTGCCGCACGTGGACGAGCACCGGCCGGTTCACAATCTCGACAGCCTGGAGGCGCTGGGCCGGGCGCTGGTTTAGAATGGCTTCTAACAAGACGGACGAGCCATTCACATGACCTATCTGCCTTCAGAGGTCGAGCGGGAGGAGCTGCTTTCCGGCCTGGCCGCAATCATCTCCGCCCGGGGCGCTACCAGCTTCCTGACCTCTCCCATCGTCATCCCCCACCAGCGCTTCCTGCCGGATGCGTGGGATGGCGATTTCGCGAGCGTTCAGATCCTCCTGCGGCGGCTGATGCTCTACGCCGGCCTCGACCTCGGAGCCGACCTGCACGTGTACGACCGCGACAAGGCTCTCTACCACGAGGACGCCATCGCCTGGTTTGCCGGGATCGAGAAAGGACGATGCCGGTTCGGGGTCGACGTCGATCAACTGGACGATCCGCAGATCCTCATCGCCGCCCTGTGCCACGAGATCGCCCACGCCTATCGCGAGCACTACCGGCTGCGCCAGGACGACCGGGACCGGGAGGAGAGGCTGACCGACCTGACGACGGTCTACCTGGGCTTTGGAATCCTGAACGCCAACGCCTCCGACCGCTTCCTCCAGAGCGGTTACCTGCAAGGCAACATGGCGGTCACCGAAACGAGCTTCACCCGTGCCGGCTATCTGTCCGCTCAAGCCATGAGCTTTCTCCTCGCGGCTCAACTGGTGGCCCGCGACCTGCCGCAGTCCCGGCGCAAGGCGTTGGCGCGGGAAGCTCGAGACCAATCAGGCCGAGTATCTGAACCGTGCCGTCCGCCATCTCGAAGAGCGGCGCCCGGAGTTGCTCGCCCGCCTCGGCCTGCCAAGCGGCCTGGGGCCTCAGGAAGAGGTCGATCCCGAACGTTTCACCCGCCCTCTTGGGGGGAGCGAGAGAAGGATCTCCGTGCAGCCGGATCCCGAGCTCTTCGAGGAGGACGACCCTCCGAACAAGGACCATACGGTCTTCGCGCTGCGGGAAGGTCCCCGTCGTCCCATCATCATCATGATGCTCGCCGGGGCTTTCGGCAGCTGGATCGGCATCCTGTTCACATGGGGATGGGAAGGGACGAATCCTCTCCTCCTGGTTGCCGTGGGAGTCCTGGCCTTGCTGGCGCTGAGCACCCCCGGGCGGCGGTACCGCTGTACGGACTTCGAGTACCGTACGGTGATTCCCCCCGAAGCCACGGTCTGTCCCGGATGCGGCTGCCGGGTGGGCGGCCGCATCCGGTCGAAGCGGGAGATCTACGCGGGCGAGGAATGAACGGCGGGCACGGCTCTTCGCCTACATCTTGTGCCGCCCCGCCAGCTTCGTCAGCTCGATGAACGCCGGGTCCTGGTGCAGGCTGACGAACATGAAGTCGTCGCGGGCCTCCTGCATCTCCATGGCGCGTACGGCGTCGAAGCGCTCGTATTCATAGAAGTGCCGGCGCAGCATCTCCATGGCTTTCTGTCGGTCTCCTGCCTGGGCCCAGATGGCGGCCAGGTTGTAGCTCGCCTCCAGCACGTCCGCGTTGGCGGTGGCCACCTGGACGGCTTCCTCCTTCTTGCCGGCGGCGGCCAGGTAGACGGCGGCGAAGATCTGGTTATAGCGGTCGTCCGGATCGAGCGCCAGCGCCTGCCGCATATAGCCCGCCGCCTTTTCCGCCTGCCGCTCGGAGAACCAGTAGACGGCCAGGTTGCGGTAGGTGATCGGCAGCGGATAGACGGCGATCGAGCGCTCGAACATCGCGAGACCTTCGGCGAAGCGGCTGGCGTGGATCGTCATCTTGCCGAGGCCGTGCAGGGCCACGGCGTGGGAGATGGGGTCCGCGGGCATGGCGAGCACGCGCTCGAAGACGGTCCTGGCCTTGGCCCACTCGCCCGTCTGGTGGCGGTAGAGCTCGCCTAGATAGCGCAGGGCCGTGGCGTCCGCCGGATCGAGCTCGGCTGCCCGGGCATAGAGGCGCTCGGCCTCGGGGTAGCGCGCCGCAAGCTCGGCGTCGAGACCCTGCCGCAAGGCGGCTTCGACCCCGCCGTTGCGTCCCCGCACGTCCGGGTCGGCGAGGCCGTCCGGCCCGAGGAGGTGGAGCGCCGCTTCCTCGACCACGACTCCGAGCTTCTTGAGGCCCTTGGCAGCCTTGCGGCCAAGGCTCGGGAAGAGGCACCGCTCCTCCCAGACTCGCTGATAGTCGGCGATGGCGCCGTCGCGGTCGCTCGCCGCCTTCTTCTCCGCGCCGTCGACCAGGGACTTCAGGCCAGCCTCGCGTTCGTCGAGTTGCCTCGCGAGGAGCTTCTCCACGGACTTGACGTCGAGCTTGCCGTCTTGAGCTGCTACCCGCCCAAGGTCGGTGCCGTCGGCGGCGGCGAGGACGACGAGCGGCTCGCCAGGGGGAGCCTTGAACGCCTCGTGGAGCGCCTGGTTGTCCGTCGGCACGAGGGCCATCGCTACGCAGCGGCTGCCGGCGAGCGACAGGGTGCGCGACGTCTGCAGGGGAGAGGTCCGGGCGTTGTCGGGCGACGTCGGAAACCAGTAGACCGCAAGGGGAGCCTGCGGCCGTTCGGCTCCCGGCGACAGAACCTTCCAGGAGACGCGGTAGACCACGGGCTCGCTGCCCACGTTCGGCACCACCCCGCCCGTCCCACCCCCACCGCCGCCGCCGCACGTGGCGGACGCCGGCAAGGCGGGCAGCAACAGAAGGAGGATCCATACGGCAACGCGGCGGCGGTTGGTCATGACTCGAACCTCCTTCTGAATCGACAGTGCCCAAGGATAAGCCTGAACCCTCCCTTCTGTGTCCCCCGGATGCGAAGAATGGTTCTCGGCCGCTATTGAACCTGCCCCCACCCGGAGGTATCTTTGACCCTTCTGGTCCGGGAGGGGGGGCATGAACCACTGGAAGGAAACCGCGGAAGTCCTCTCGCGGCTCGCCGAGCTGACCGCGGCGAGGCGGCGGGCCGCACTCGCCACGGTCGTCCACATCGTCGGCTCCGCCTACCGCCGGCCCGGCGCCAAATTCCTCATCGAAGAGACGGGTGACACCCTGGGCAGCGTCAGCGGCGGCTGCCTGGAGGCCGACGTGCGCGAGGTGGCCAAGGTCGTCCTGGAGACAGGCCGGCCCAGTCTGCGGCACTACAGCACCGGCGCCGACGAAGACGTCGTCTGGGGGCTCGGGCTGGGCTGCAACGGTCTGGTGGATGTCTTCATTCAGAGCGCCACGGAGGGGCCGCTGGCAGGCCTGGAGGACCGGCTGCGCGGGCTCCTCGCGGGGGATGCTCCGTTCGTCGTCGCCACCGTGGTGGACGGCGACGATCCGGGCGCGGTTCTGATCGCAGGCCGGGAGGAGGTCCATGGCTCTCTGGGATCCGCGGATCTCGACGCCCTGGCCGTGGAGCAGGCCCGCTCCCTCGCACTGGCCGGCCGTTCCGGAGCCCACCCTGTCGGCGACCGGCAGGTCTTCTTCGAGGTCCTGCCGCCGCCTCCCCACCTGATCGTCTGCGGTGCCGGCGACGACGCCCGGCCGCTCGTGGCCTACGCGGCGGACGCCGGGTTCCGCGTCACCCTCGTGGATCACCGCCAGGGGCTGATGAATCCGAACTGGTTCCCGCAGGCGGCGCGGCTGATCCTGGCCCGTCCGGAGGAGCCGGCCGACCTGCCTCCCGCCGGGCGGTCGCTGGCGGTGGTGAAGACCCACTCCCTGAACCACGACCGCGAATGGGCGCGGCGGCTGCTTACGGCAGGCTTGCCCTATGTGGGATTGCTGGGGCCGCGCGCGCGGACGGAGACCATCCTGAAAGAGATCGGCATGCCAGGGGACGAACGGGTGTACGGTCCCGTCGGGCTGGACCTCGGCGCCGACGGGCCGCGGCAGGTGGCGCTCTCCATCGTCGCCGAGCTCCTCGCCTTCACCGCCGGACGGGAGCCGCGGCACCTCGCGGAAAGCAAGGAGGCCATTCATGCCGTCTGAGCTACCCTGCTTGATTTTGTATAGATCCGCGTATATACTTCGCGTATGAGAGCGACAAGAGCAAAGTTGTTTCAGAATGGTGGCAGCCAAGCCGTGCGGTTGCCCAAGGAGTGCCGGTTCCCCGAGGGGCAGGTTGAGGTCCTTGTCCGGCGTGAGGGGACCAGCGTCATCTTGGAGCCGTTGGATGAGTGGACGGATGAGTTCCGCGCTTGCTTGGGCGCCTGGGATGAGGAGATTGTCCGTCCTCCCCAGGGCAAATTGACCGATCTCAAGGATCCTTTCGCTTGATGCTTGAGTACATGCTGGACACGGACACCGTGAGCTTTGCTATCCGGGGACAGGGGAGGGTCACCAGCCGGATCCTGGAGCATCGTCCCTCCTCCCTCTGCATCAGCTCGATCACCTTGGCCGAGTTGCGCTATGGCGCAGAGCTTCGAGGGTCTCAGAAACTTCATGGCCTCATTGACTCTTTCGCGGCATTCATAGAGGTTATGCCGCTCGACGGCTCTACCAGCGGAGTCTACGGTACTGTTGCTGCGGACCTTGCTCGCAGGGGCACTCCGATCGGGCCCTTCGATACTTTGCTTGCAGCCCAGGCTTTGGCGCTGAACTTGACTCTGGTGACCAACAACGGCAAGCACTTCAACCGGGTGGCTGGGCTCAAGACAGAAAACTGGTTCTGAACCAAGGAGCTCATGCATGTCCTCTGATCGCAGCGGACCCATCGCCGGCATCCTGCTCGCCGCCGGAACCTCGAGCCGCATGGGCAGGAACAAGATGCTGTTCGATCTGAACGGCGAAAGCGTTCTGCGCGGCGCGGCGCGGCGGGCACTGGCCGCAGGGCTGTCACCGCTGCTGGTGGTGCTCGGCCACGAAGCGGAGAAGTCCCGTACGGAGCTGGATGGTCTGCCCTGTCAGGTCGTGATCAATCCGAATTACGAGCAGGGGATCAATTCTTCGCTCAAGGCGGGCGTCTCTGCTGTGCCTGCCGGGACCCAGGCGTCCGTGGTGATGCTGGCTGACATGCCCTTCGTGACGCCGGAGATGATCGCCGGGCTGATCGATCGTTATCGGAAGAGCGAAGCGCCCTTGGTGATCTCGGATTATGAAGGGGTCAACGCGCCTCCCATGCTCTACGACAAGAGCCTCTTCGACGAGCTGTTGGCGATGACGGGGGAGGGCTGTGGCCGGCAGGTGGTCCGGCGCCATCGCGAGGAAGCGGAGGTGCTGTCCTGGCCCCCGCCCGCCCTAGCCGACATCGACGTGCCCGAAGACTACGAACGGATAAAGGCTGGATAGACATGCGCGCCGAGCTGCTCCAGATGGCGGCGGACCTGGCTCAGCGGGAGGAGCCGTTCGTGCTGGCCGTCGTGGTGCGCCGCCAGCCGGCCAGCTCCTCGCAGGCCGGGGATATGGCGCTGATCACCGCCTCCGGCGTCTTCCACGGCTGGCTCGGCGGCAGCTGTACGCAGCCGACGGTGATTCGGGAAGCCAAGCGGGCTCTCGCCGAGGGACAGCCGCGGCTGGTCGCCCTGGCGCCCGACCCGGAGACGGTCCAGAGGCCCGGGGTCACCGCCTTCCCCATGACCTGCAACAGCGGAGGGACCGTGGAGATCTATCTGGAGCCCATCCTGCCGGCGCCGCGCCTCGTGGTGTTCGGCGTCTCTCCCACGGCCCGGGCGCTGGCGAAGCTGAGCAAGGCCATGGGCTACTCGGTGGTCGCCGTGGACCCTGCCGCCGAGCCGGAGCTTTTCCCCGGCGCCGATCAGGTCGTCACCGATCTGTCCCGAGCTCCTCGCCTGTATGCCCCCGCGAAAGGGCCGCGCTTCGCCGTGGTGGCCACGCTCGGCGAGCACGACGAGGAGGCGATCCGCGACGCGCTGGCGCTCGCGCCCGACTATCTCGGCGTGGTGGCGAGCCGGAGGCGCTTTGCCCAGATGCGGGAGATCCTGCTGGACCGGGGTGTTCCTGCCTCGGCCCTCGATACCATCCGCAACCCGGCGGGGGTGGACATTGGAGCCAGGACGCCGGAGGAGATCGCCCTCTCGATCCTGGCGGAGATCGTCGAACGGCAGCGCGCCGGAGCCGGGGAGGATGAGGAGAAACCGGCCGCCGAGCCCACCGCCATCGATCCCATCTGCGGCATGACGGTCGAGATCGCCGGCGCCCGCCATACGGCCGAGCATGGGGGACGTACCTGGTACTTCTGTTGCGGCGGGTGCCGTCAGCGCTTCCTGGCGGAACCTGAGAAATACGCCACGGCGGGAGGCGCCGCCGCGTGAGGCCCGAGATCGCGGCGTTGCAGGAGGACATGGAGCGGCTGGGGTACATCGCTGATCCGGCGATCGCCACCGCCGTGTTCCTGGCCCGGGAGATGGGCCGGCCATTGCTCATCGAGGGCGACGCCGGGGTGGGCAAGACCGAGATCGCCAAGGTGCTGGCCCGGCTGCTGGACACCGAGCTGATCCGTCTCCAGTGCTACGAGGGGCTGGACGTCGCGACCTCCCTCTACGAGTGGAACTATCAGCGCCAGATGCTGCGCCTGCGGCTGGCCGAAGGGGAGGGCAGGAGCGCGGGCGAGATCGAAGACCTCATCTTCGGCCGCGAATACCTGCTCGAAAGGCCGCTGCTGCGCGCCATCACCCGCCGCGAAGGACCGCCCGTGCTGCTGATCGACGAGATCGATCGCGCCGATGATGGTTTCGAGGCCTTCCTGCTGGAGGTTCTGTCGGATTTCCAGGTGACCATCCCGGAGCTCGGCACGATAAAAGCCGAGCATGTGCCCTATGTGATGCTCACTTCCAACCGCACCCGCGAGATCGGCGACGCCCTGCGCCGGCGCTGTCTCTATCTCTATGTCGAGCACCCCTCGCTGGAGAAGGAGGTGCGCATCCTGCGCGCCCGCGTGCCGGGGGCCGGCGAACGCCTCGCGGAGGAGATCGGCCGCTTCATGCAGGCCCTGCGGCGGCGGCGGCTCAGCAAGGCGCCGGGCGTGGCGGAGACGATCGATTGGGCCCAGGCCCTCCTGCGCCTGCATCGCGACCACCTCGATCTCGAAACCGTGGAACAGACCCTGGGCTGTATTCTCAAGGATCACCACGATTTGCGAGAGCTGGCCGGCGGCGGGCTGGAATCAGCCCTGGCGGAGGCTCGGGCTCAATGACCGCCATGAGCGAGGATCTCGTCTTCCATCTCGCTCGTTTCGCCCGTGCCCTTCGCGATCGGGGCGTGGCGACGACCTTGAGCGACGAGGCGGACGGTCTGGAGGCTCTGACTCTCGTGGATCTTGGCGACCGTGACGAGGTGCGGCTGGCTTTGAGGACGGCGCTCAAGATCCGGCCCCGCGACTTCGCGGTGTTCGAGGAGCTGTTCGCGGTTCTGTGGAAAGCCCGCGCGGCTCTGCAGGTGCCCGAGCAACGGGTCTCTCGCCGCGCGCCGGACATACCCCGGACCCGTCCGGGAGGCTGGCCGGGCGACCGGTTCTCCGAATCGTCCTCCACGATTCCTGAAGGCGAGGAGCCCGGTTACAGTCCGGAGGCGGCCCTGCGCCGAAAATCTTTCGAAGAGTGCTCGAAGGCCGATCTGCTGGCTATGGAAAGGCTTCTTTCCCGCCTGGCTCTGCGTCTCGCCACTCGCCTCAGCCGGAGGCGGGTGCCGGTGCGCGGGCGCGGTGAGGCCGACCTCCGGCGCAGCTTCCGGCGGGCGGTCGCCCAGGGCGGCGAGTTTCTGACCCTGGCTCGCAGGGCCCGGCCGATCGAAGAGCCGCGCCTGGTTGTGCTGTGCGACACCAGCGGCTCCATGGATCCCCATACCCGCTTCCTGCTCACCTTCGTGCTGGCGCTCCGGCGGGTGGCGCGCAATAGCGAGATCTTTGCCTTCAATACCGAGCTGATAAGGCTGACTCCCTGGCTTCGACCGGGGCGGGTCGATCTGGCGCTGGAACGCTTGGCCGTGCGCGTGCCGGACTGGTCGGTCGGCACGAAGATCGGGGAGTGCCTGGCCGAGTTTGTGGAGTACTATCTCGACGAGCTGGTCGACAGAAAGACGGTGGTGCTGATCCTGAGCGACGGCCTCGATCGCGGCGACGTGGAACCCCTGGCGGCGGCCATGCGCGCCATCCGGTCGCGCGCCCGCCGCGTCGTATGGCTCAATCCCCTGGCCGGGGACTCGCGCTACGAGCCCACCGCCCGCGCCATGGCAGCGGCGCTCCCTTATGTCGACGATCTCCTTCCGGCTCACAACCTGGAGTCGCTGGAACGGCTCCTCCCCCTGTTGGCGGCGTGAGGATCTCAAATCATGGGCATGCAGATCGAAAAGAGCTTCGTCGTCAAAGCCCCCGCGAGTGCGGTGTGGGACTTCCTCACCGATCCCTACAAGGTGGCGCGCTGCCTGCCGGGTGCCGCCATCACGGAGAAGGTGGACGATCAGAATTACGCCGGCACCATCACCGTCAAGGTGGGGCCGGTGACCGCCAACTACCGCGGCAAGATGCGCTTCGACCGGTTGGATGCCGCGGCCGGAGAGGCCGACATCGTCGCTTCCGGACAGGAGACCCGCGGCAAGGGCGGCGCGGACATGCGGATGAAGAGCCGCGTCGTGGAGCGCGCTCCCGGCGAGACGGAAGTGACGGTGGTTTCGGACGTCAACGTCGTGGGCATGCTGGCGCAGTTCGGCCGCGGCATGATTCAGGACGTCAGCGATCAGCTCTTCCAGAAGTTCACCGACGCCATGCGGCGGGAGCTGGAAACGCCGGCCGCCGCGGCTCCTCCTGCCTCGGCACCCGCCGCTTCAGAGATGTCTACGGTATCCGAGGCATCGCCCACGCCTGCGCCCGCGGTCACCGCCGCGCCGGTCCCTCCGGCCGCACCGCCGCCCGTTGCCGGCGAAGCGGCCCTCGACATCGGCTCGCTGGGAGCCGCCGCCGCCAGCCGGGCGGCCGGCCGCATGCTGCAACGTCCCGGTTTCTGGATCGCAGTGATCGTCCTCGCGCTGCTCCTCTACTGGCTCCTTCGCTAGCAGAGTCGCGCCAGCGCGGGGAAAGGAGATACGGATGATCCCCGCACCGTTCGACTATCACGCACCTCAAACGCTGGAGGAGGCCCTTGCGCTCCTCCAGACCCACCGCGACGACGTCAAG
This sequence comes from uncultured Acidobacteriota bacterium, assembly GCA_963832495.1. GTDB lineage: Bacteria > Acidobacteriota > Thermoanaerobaculia > Multivoradales > UBA5704 > DATARR01. The sequence goes on from CAWHUF010000014.1 coordinate 158,243, forward strand.
GTTCTCTCCGGTGGCCAGAGTCTCCTGCCGCTACTGAAGCTCCGGCTGGGCGCCGCCGGCCATCTCGTGGACATCGGCCGCATCCCCGGGCTGGAGTACATCGAGGAGAAGGACGGGACCTTGAGGATCGGCGGCCGGACCCGTGAATCAGCCCTCGAAAACTCGGAGCTGATCCGCACCCGGTACCCGCTGCTGGCGGACACGGCGGAGGTGATCGCCGATCCCCTGGTGCGCAACTTGGCGACCGTCGGCGGCAACCTCGCGCATGGCGATCCCGCCAACGATCATCCGGCCACCATGCTGGCGTATCGCGCGGAGGTTGCGGCGACCGGCCCCAACGGATCGCGCACGATCCAGATCGATGATTTCTTCCTCGGCCTGTTCACCACGGCCCTGGAGCCGGATGAGATCCTGACCGAGATCCGCATCCCGGTGCCTCCGGCACGAACCGGCGGCGCCTACGTGAAGCTCGAACGCAAGGTCGGGGATTTTGCTACCGCCGCGGCCGCCGCGCAGGTGACCCTGTCGGCGAGCGGCGAAGTGGAGAAGGTGGGTATCGGCCTCACCAACGCCGGCCCCGTTCCCCTGCGCGCCGCCGAGGCCGAGCAGTACCTGACGGGCAAGCAGCCCACCGCCGAGGCGATCGCCGAGGCCGCGCGGCTGGCCGCGTCGGTCGCCTCGCCCAACGCCGACCGGCGGGGTGCCGTCGAATACAAGCGGGAAATGGCGCGCGTCCTCACCCGCCGCGCCTTGACACGCGCCGTCGAGCGCGCCCGGAGGAGCTGACCCATGGCAAGCCATCAGATCAACGTCAAGGTCAACGGCACCGAGCAGAAAGCGGAGGTCGAGTCGCGCCTTCTCCTCGTCCATCTCCTGCGGGAGACCCTGAGCATGACCGGTACCCATATCGGCTGCGACACCACCCACTGCGGCGCCTGCACCGTGCTGCTCGACGGCGTGCCGGTCAAGTCGTGCACCGTGCTCGCCGTGCAGGCCGATGGCCGTGAGGTGACGACGGTCGAGGGCTTGGAGAAGGATGGCCAGCTTCACCCCATTCAGGAAGGTTTTTGGCAGGAGCACGGCCTCCAGTGCGGTTTCTGCACGCCCGGCATGATGCTCACTGGTTATGTCCTCCTGCAGCGGAATCCCGATCCTGATGAAGGGGAGATCCGCCAGGCGATCTCCGGCAACCTCTGCCGGTGCACCGGCTACGTCAACATCATCAAATCCGTTCAATACGCGGCCGCCAAGCTGCGCCCGGCGGAGTGAGGAGGAACCATGGCACCCAAGACATCCCCAGAAGTCTGCGGCATGGGCCACTCCATGAAGCGCAAGGAGGACCCGCGTTTCATCCGCGGCCAGGGCCGCTACGTGGATGACATCAAGCTGCCCGGCATGGTCCACATGGACATCGTGCGCAGCCCCTACGCCCATGCGAAGATCCTGGCCATTCATACCGAAAAGGCGCTGGCCATCCCCGGCGTCATGGCGGTGATCACCGGTGAGACCCTGAAAGGTTTCAATCTTCATTGGATGCCGACCCTGATGTCGGACACCCAGATGGTGCTGCCGGTCGAAAAAGTGATGTATCAGGCCCAGGAAGTGGCAGCCGTGATCGCCACCGACCGCTATACCGCCGCCGACGGCATGGATGCGGTGGAGGTGGACTACGACCCGCTGCCGGTGGTGGTGGATCCGTTCAAGGCCCTGGAGCCGGGAGCGCCCGTGCTGCGCACCGACAAGGAAGGCAAGACGGACAACCACATCTGGCACTGGGAGGCCGGCGACCGCGCGGCCACCGACAAGGCGTTCGCCGAGGCCGACGTGGTGGTGAAGCAGGACATCTATATTCCGCGCATCCACGTCGCCTCCATCGAGACCTGCGGCTGCGTGGCCGACTTCAACAAGGTGACCGGCCAACTCACCGTCTACATGACCACCCAGGCGCCGCACGCCATCCGCACCGTCTTCGCCCTGGTGGCCGGGCACGTCGGGCTTTCGGAAGAAAAAATCCGCATCATCTCGCCCGACATCGGCGGCGGCTTCGGCGGCAAGGTGCCCGTCTACCCCGGCTACGTCATCGCCGTGGCGGCCTCGGTGGTGCTGGGCAAGCCCGTCAAGTGGATCGAGGACCGCATGGAAAACCTCCAGGCCGACTCCTTCGCCCGCGACTACCACATGACCGCCGAGCTGGCCGCCAAGAAGGACGGCACCATGACCGCCCTGCGCATCAAGACCCTGGCCGACCATGGCTACACCGACGCCGCGGCCAACCCGTCCAAGTATCCGGCGGGCCTGTTCTCCATCTGCACTGGCTCCTACGACATCCCTCACGCGTTCACGGAGATGGATGCCGCCTACACCAACAAGCCGCCGGGAGGGGTCGCCTACCGCTGCTCTTTCCGCGTCACCGAGGCCGCGCACGCCATCGAGCGCGTCACCGACGTGCTGGCGCAGGAGCTGAAGATGGACCCAGCGGAGCTGCGGTTCAAGAACTTCATCGCCAACGACAAATTTCCTTACAAATCGGCGTTGGGCTGGGAGTACGACAGCGGCAACTACCCGGCGGCTTTGCGCAAGGCGATGGAGAAGGTCGGCTACGACGAGCTGCGCAAGGAACAGGCCGAAAAGCGTGCGAAGGGCGAGCTGATGGGGATCGGTATTTGCTCTTTTACCGAGATCGTGGGCGCCGGCCCTTCCAAGGACTTCGACATCCTGGGCATCAAGATGTTCGATTCCGCCGAGATCCGCGTACATCCCACCGGCAAGGCCATCGCCCGTTTTGGAACGAAATCGCAGGGGCAGGGGCACGAGACCACCTACGCCCAGATCGTGGCGGAAGAGTTGGGGATTCCGGCGGCGCACGTACAGGTGGAGGAGGGTGACACCGACACGGCTCCCTACGGCCTGGGTACCTACGCCAGCCGCTCGACGCCTGTGGCGGCGGCCGCCTGCGCGGTGGCGGCGCGCAAGATCCGCGACAAGGCCAAGAAGATCGCCGCCCATCTCCTGGAAGCCAGCGAGGACGACCTCGAATGGGAGACCGGCAAGTTCTTCGTCAAGGGCGCGCCACAAAAATCAAAAACCATCCAGGAGATCGCCCTCGCCGCCTACACCAATCATCCCCCTGGAATGGAGGCGGGCCTGGAGGCCGTCGAATTATTACGATCCCCCGAACCTGACCTTCCCCTTCGGCAGCTACATCTGCGTGGTGGACATCGACCGCGGTACCGGTGAAGTGAAGGTCCGCCGCTTCGTGGCAGTCGACGATTGCGGCAACATCATCAACCCGATGATCGTCGACGGCCAGATCCACGGCGGCCTCTCCATGGGACTGGCACCAGCTCTGTTCGAAGAGATCACCTACGACGAGAGCGGCAACATCTCCGGCGGCAGCTTCATGGACTACCTGGTGCCCACCGCCATGGAGACCCCGAACTGGGAGACCGACAAGACGGTGACCCCCTCACCCCACCACCCCATCGGGGCCAAGGGAGTCGGCGAGTCAGCCACGGTGGGAGCCCCGCCCGCCATCGTCAACGCCGTCGTGGACGCTCTGGCCCATCTCGGTGTGCGGCACATTGAGATCCCGATGACTCCGGAGAAGGTGTGGAACATTCTCAAGGAGAAGGGGGTAGCGGAGTAGGGCGAAGAACCGCGATGAAGCCTAAGGTCTACATCGAAACGACGGTGATCAGCTACTTGACGGCTCGTCCCAGCCGGGACGTTGTGGTTGCTGGGCACCAGCAGACGACCCAAGACTGGTGGCGTACCTGCCGAGATCGCTTTGAGCTGGTGGCGTCACAGCTTGTGCTCGGAGAGGCATCTACAGGCGATCCTGAAGCAGCCCGCAGGCGAGTGGAAGTATTGGAAGAGCTGAGCCTCCTGGAAGTCACTCCGGAAGCCTCGGCTCTCGCTCTGCAACTGGTGAAGGCTGCTGCCGTTCCAGCGAAAGCAGCCCAAGACGCGATGCACCTCAGCGTGGCCGTAACAAACGGCGTCAATTATCTGGTAACCTGGAATTGTAGGCACTTGGCGAACGCGGCTCTCAGAGCCAAAATCGAGGAGGCCTGCCGAGCTGCTGGCTACGAGCCGGTGATCATCTGTACTCCTGAGGAGCTGTTGGAGGATTGACACCATGCAGGATGATCCAATCGTTGAAGAGGTACGCAAGGTACGTGAAGCCTACGCTGCCAAGTTCAACTACGACTTGGAGGCGATCTTTCAGGATCTCAAGCGGCAGGAGCGAGAGAGCGGTCGGACTTTTGTCTCCTTTCCTCCACGGCGGATCAGCAAGCCTCCAGGCAAACACGGCAAGGATGAGGCCGCGTGAAGGAGAAGAGCGTCTCGGCTAGGCAACGAAATCAGACTCTCGATGCACGAGCGACGGCGTTCAAAGCTGAAGTCGAGAAGCGCTTGGCTTCTGGTCCGGCAACGCCAATGGACTTTTTGGCGCTGAAGAGGAAGATCCACGAAGAGACTGATGCGCATGTACGCGATATACAAGCTTCGAGCGGACGAGCTCGATCAACGCTTCCTCGACACGCTCAAGAACCAGTTCCAGGACCGCGAAATCGAGATCGCTGTCTGCGAAACCGTTGACGTTGCAGAGGACGAGACGGCATACCTTCTCCGCTCTCCTGCCAACCGCGAGCGGCTGTTGAAGGCGCTTGAGAATGTGGCCCGCCTCAGACGGTGACGCTACTGGAACCTTATCCCCGCCGCAGCCGCAGGAAGGCGCTCCCCGCAAGCAGGAGGCACAGGAGCGCCAAACCTGAAACGGAAACAGCCGGCACCTCCAGCGGGGGAGTGGTGCCGCACGCGGAAGGTGCGGTGAGGAACGGCGTATAGGCTACGCGGTCGTCCAGCGGATCCCCGGTGCCGCCGGGGTTGGAAGCGATCGTCGGCCCCGTGGGACTGCCCCACCAGTTGTTCGATGCATCGGCATCGCTCTGGGTGGCGGGGAAATAGGTGCGGGTGAGGATCGCGAATTGGGTGTTGCCGGAAAACGCGTTGTTCCGAATCGTGTGAGTATTGTTGTCGATCGAGAGACCCCAGTCATTGTCCAGGATCTGATTGCACTGGATGTCGTTGGCCAGGTTCTCGTCCGCCCGTGGTGCGCAGAAGGCATCGCCGACATTGGAGATGCCGAAGTTCGAATCAGAGAGGGTGTTCTGGCTGAGCTGATTATTGCGGCTCGACGCGAGGATGACCGCTGAGCCCAGGCCCAGGGAAGGATTGCCGGTGAACCGCATCCCCGAGACGAAGTTGTTTTCCAGCACCACGCCGCCGGCTCCGAAGGAAACCTGAATGCCGTTCCGGGCCACGAACGGGCTGGGATCGGACGTCACGGCGCTCGCGCGGACGCTCCCCGTCGGCCCGCCGTCCGCGGCACACAGACACCCCGAGAAGATAATGCCGGTCTTCTGGTAATCGAAGACGGTGACGCCCCGGATGTCGACCCGCGGCCGGGGATCAGGGGCCGGGTCCGTGGTCTGTACGACGATGCCCAAGCCCGCCACCTGGTTGTCCGAGGCCGGATCGGTGCGCAGGTGGGCCACCGTGCCGCCGTTGATGGCGCCCGAGGAGTTGCGGAAGAAAATCCCCGAAAGGCGGTTCGGCTCGGTCGGGGGAGCGAAGACGGCGCTGCCGTCGACGCTCAAACCGTTGAAGACGATCCCGGTGCTGTCGAGCACGAACACGACGGAGCGGCCTCTGCCGCCCGAGCAAGGGCTCCCTTGGGGCACATCGGCCGGACCCAGGACGGCCGGGTCCGGGCGTAGCGTCACTCCGGCGGCCTCGAAGATGAGATTGCTCTTGCCCTCGATGCGGAGGCGCTGGTTGTAGACGCCGGCCGCGATCCGGAGGGTGTCTCCACTGGCGGCGACGTCGACCGCGTGCTGGACGGTCGCGCAGGGGATCGCGGGGTTGGTACACGAATTGGCCGCATCCATGCCGGCCGGAGCCACGAACCGGTCAATAGCGGAAGCGGGTGCCGCCTGGGCCAGTAAGACCCAGCTCAGCAGCACACAGGACACTGCTTGGTGGCGTGTCATGGAGTGGCTAGGACTTTAGCATGAAACCCCACTTCTTAAGTCACTCTATCCAATTCTCCCCGCATCGAGCACCGCTCGGTAGCCGGTAGCCTTCCCTCTCCCCTGTAACCTTTTGCCCCCTTCCAGCGTAGTTAAGGTCGAAGGCAGTTGACGAACCCCAAAGATACCGACCCCGAAACCGAGGTCGTCAAGAAAGAAGGACCCTTATGCGCAAGAAGACATGGGTGATTGCCGGTTCCGTGGCGGCACTCCTGGCGGGTGGTCTCGTGGTGGCCCGCGCCACCACGAAGTCCGCCCCTGCTGATATCGAATCGCCGTTCCGCCTCGGCAAGGTGCAGGCCGAGGATCTGCAGGTCAGCGTGCGCGAAGTGGGCGTCGTGGACCCCGAGATCAAGGCGGACGTCAAATCCACCGTGTCGGGCCGGATTCTGGGCCTGCGCGTGCGCGAGGGTGACGTGGTGCGGACCGGGCAGGTCCTGGCCGAGGTCGAGCCCGACGTCAATCAGGCGCAGTCGCTCTCCGACGTCAAGTCCGCCGTGGTCCAGGCGGACCTCAAGCTGCGCGACGCCGAGCGCGAGCTGACGGCGCAGACGGCGCTCTTCGAGAACGGCCTGATCCCCCGGGAGACGCTGCGCAACTATCAGACTTCACGCGATCTGGCCGCCGAGTCTCTGGCCGCCGCCAGGTCCCGCTATCAGATCGTCGAGCACCACGGCATCCCGATCTCCGGCGCTTCGGTGACCCAGAACGCGCGGGTCACGTCGCCCATGTCCGGCGTGGTGATCACCAAGGGCGTGGAGCTGGGCGAGACCGTGACCTCGGGCGTCTCCTCGTTCAACGAAGGCACGGTGATGTTCACCGTCGCCGATCTGAAGTCACTGATCATCCGCGTCAACCTCAATGAAGTGGACATCGCCAAGGTGCGCGTCGGCCAGCCGGTGCGCGTGACGCTCGACGCCTATCCCCAGAAGGTCTTCGACGGCAAGGTGCATTTCGTGGCCCCGGCCGCCAAGGTGGTGGACAAGATCAAGGTGTTCGAGATCGAGGTCGCCCTCGACAAGCTCGACGAGTCCTTCCGTACGGGCATGAGCGCCAACGTCGAGATCCTCGGCGAGCGGCGTGCGAGCGCCCTGTCGATCCCGCTCGAAGCCCTCCAGCGGCGCGAGGGGAAGACGGTCGTCTATCGCCTGAAGAGCAACCTGCCGCCCCAGGAGATCGAAGAGGCGCGCGAGGCCCTCGAAGGCCGCAGCAAGTTCGTCTGGCTCTCCGAGAACTGGAAAGATTATTTCGAGCCGGTCCCCGTGAGCGCTGGCGTCGCCACCCTGGAGCGGGTCGAGATCATGACCGGCCTCAAGCCCGGCGATCAGGTGGCGCTCGAAGACGTGACGCGCAAGAAGGTCGAGAAGGACGAGGACAACTAACAGGTTTCCTGGATTTCCGGGGAGATGCAACCATGAGAATCATCGAAACCAGGGGCCTCGAAAAGGTCTACGGCAGCGAACGGCAACGCGGTCCACGCTCTCCGCGGCGTCGATCTCAACGTCGAGCGCGGCGAGCTGGTGGCCCTGATCGGCCCTTCGGGCTCCGGCAAGAGCACGCTGATGTCCATCCTGGGCTGCCTCGACGTGCCCACGGGCGGCACCTACGCGCTCGACGGCCTGCAGGTCGAGAAGCTCTCGGGCGCCGACCTCGCGGCCATCCGCAACGAGAAGATCGGGTTCGTCTTCCAGCAGTACAACCTGCTGCCCAAGGCGACCATCCTGAGAAACGTCGAGCTGCCCATGCTCTACGCCGGCGTGTCCCGCAAGGAGCGCCGGCAGAGAGCCCTTGAATTGCTGGAGCGGGTGGGCATCCCCGACAAGGCCAACACCCTGCCGGGCGCGCTCTCCGGCGGCCAGCGCCAGCGGGTGGCGATCGCCCGCGCCCTCGCCAACCGGCCGGCGCTGCTGCTCGCGGACGAGCCCACGGGCGCCCTCGACTCCAAGACCGGCCAGGAGGTGCTCGCCCTCTTCCGCGAGCTCCACGCCCAGGGCAACACCGTGCTGCTGGTGACCCACGATCCGGCGGTCGCCGCCCAGGCCGAGCGCCGCGTCGAGCTGCGCGACGGCCTCCTCTACCAGGAACAGGAGATGGCGGCATGAACACCAGCGGCGCCTTCCGCGAGCGGCTGCTCGAGGCCTGGATCGAGCTCCAGGAGCAATCCCGGCCGCTCGGTCCTCCAGGCCCTGGGCGTCATGCTGGGCGTCGCTTCGGTGCTCGGCGGCTTCTCGATCTCCGACAGCCAGCGGCGCCAGTCCGACCGCCTCTTCGCCCGCATCGGCGGCATCGACAAGCTCAACGTCCTGCCCACCGACACCGCCTACCAGGGGACGCCGAGCGCCCTGCAGGAACGCCAATCTCGGGCTCCGCCTGGAAGACGCCGTCGAGGGCGGCAAGGTCCCGTCCGCCAAGGCGGTCAACGCCACCAGCGTGCTCCGGCAGGCCCGGGCGCGGGTGCGCTCGGAATTCGCCGACCAGGAGCGCGAGATCTCCGGCATCGGCGCCGACTACTCCGCCATGAACGGCTATGAGATCGAGCAGGGCCGCGACTTTTCGGCCCAGGACTTCGCGGCCGGGGCCCCGGTCGTCGTGCTGGGCTCGCAGGCGGCGAGCGTCTTCTTCCCCACAGGCGACATCGTGGGCAAGTCCGTGCGCATCGGCGACGTGCCGGTGACGCGTGATCGGCGTCTACACCGAGAAGAGCTTCCGCTTCCGCGAGGGGCAGACAGAACGTCTTCGCCTGGCGCAACCGCATCGTGGCCGTGCCTTCGCTGCTGGTGGCCGCGCGCATGGAGGGCGACGAGTACCACCGCCTGGACCGCGTCACCTTCCGGATTCCCGACCTGGAGGCCATGGCGGACTTCTCCAAGGAGCTCTCCTCGCTCGTCACCGCCAACCACCGCCTGCAGGACGACTTCCGCATCGACGACGTGCTACAAGCGCATGGAGCGCCGGAGGAGCCAGGGAGACGTCTACAACATCGTCTTCATGCTCTCGGGCGTCCTCGCCCTCATCGGCGGCGGCATGGTCAACGTCAACATCCAGCTCGCCTCGCTCAAGGAGCGGGTGCGCGAGGTGGGCGTCAAGATGGCCATCGGCGCCTCCGGCCGCGAGATCTTCAAGTCGTTCATGACCGAGGCGCTGCTGCTCACCCTGCTCGGCGCGGCCGCGGGCTACGTCATCGGCATCGCTTTCTCCTGGGTGATCACGAAGTCGATCGGCGTCCCCATGGCGATTGCTCCGCATGAGCTTCCTCTGGGCCACGGGGCTGGCCGTCGTCTTCGGCTTCCTGTTCGCCCTCTACCCGGCCGCCAAGGCCAGCCGGCAGTCGCCGATGGAGGCGCTGCGCTATGAATAAATCAATCTCTCTGGATGTAGGGGCGGCCCTGCGTGGCCGCCCTGAGCCGCAGGGCGCCCACATAGGGGCGCCCCTACAGAAGCGCCGCCACGGCCTCGGCACCCGCCTCGCCCTGGTCTGGGAGGTCGTCACCGGCGGACTGATCGAATTGTGGGCGCACAAGCTGCGCTCGCTGCTGACCCTGACCCTCCTCATGCTCGGCGTCTTCGCCCTGGTGGTGATGACCTCGGTGCTCGACGGCGTCAAGGACAAGGTCTCCACCGGCTTTGCCGGCATGAGCTGGGACGGCACGCTCGTCCTCGTCCCCCAGCAGCCTGAGACTTCCGAGGAGCAGAAGCGCTTCGCCATGAGCACCGGCCTGCGCTACGAAGACCTGGCGCGCATCGCGGCGCCGCATCCGCAGGTGCTGGGGATCTCCCCCCGAGCCACCCGGCGCAGCATCGTGCAGATCGCTGGCGGCGCCGAGCAGGTCTTCGTCAACGGCGTCACCTCCGAGTACTCGTACCTCATGGACCGCCCCGTGGGCCTCGGCCGCGGCATCACCGAGGACGACCAGCGGCGGCACTCGGCCGTGGCCGTGGTGGGCGCCACGCTCGCCTCCAAGCTGTTCGGCGGCAGCGACCCCGTGGGGCGCGACGTGGTGATCGAAGGCGTGCCCTACCGCATCGTGGGCGTGCTGGCGGGCGGGCAGATCTTCAACGAGGAGCTTTATCAGGACGCCAACGGCGTGCTCATCCCGCTCGAGACCTACATGGACCGGATGGACACGGACCACCTGCTCACGCTAATCACCGTGAAGCTCAAGTCCACCCGCGACATTGAGGAGGTCTCCGCCGCCATGCTGGCCCGCGCCCGGCAGGCCCATCACGGCATCGAGGACGTGGAGGTCAAGGATCTGGACGCCGAGCTGGCGCGCGCCTTCCAGGACTTCGAGGGAGAGATGCACGGCTGGAGCGTGGTGCTGTTCAGCCTCGCCGGCACGGTGCTCCTGGTGGGCGGCGTGGGTGTGCTCTCCGTGATGCTGATCTCCTTCTCCGACCGGCGCTACGAGATCGGCCTGCGCAAGGCGATCGGCGCCAACGACGGCCAGATCCTGACCCAGTTCATGCTCGAAGCCTTGGTGCTGGCCGCGATCGGCGCCTCGATCGGCACCGTGGCCGGCAGCGCCCTCTGCCGCGCCATCTCCGACAAGTTCCCCTGGGGCCTCGTGGTCAACCCCTACGGCCTCGCCGCCGCCTGGGGCGATCGCCCTCGTCCTCGCCGTCGACCTTCGGCCTCTACCCGGCCATCCGCGCCGCGCGGCTGTCGCCGATGGAGGCGATGCAGTAAATCTACAGGGGCGCCCCGGCCTGGACGCCCCTCAAGGTAACCTACTGTCGGGACCTCTCCGGCTTCTCCGGTCGTTCGGGATAGAGGACGAGCATTTCGGTGGCGTCCAAGCGCCGGAAGTACTGATGCCCCGCATCGGGCACTCCGTCCGGAGAGGAAGAGCTCGTGACGAATACACCTTGCGACCTCAAGGCCTGAACGAACTCCTCGGGCCGGACTCCCTTCTTCAGAGTCAGATCCACGACGAAGTGATTGGAAACGTTATCGTTGATGCTGCCGGTGATCTTGGAGACGAATCCGAACCAGGGCTCGCCGGTCCCCAGCCCTTCCTGGTCTGCGATGGCCGCGAGCTGGCGGCCCGGCGTTTCGGCGGGCGAGAACGTCACTTCCCTGAAGCGCCGGTTGATATCGCTGTTGTAGTTGGTGATGGAATTGACCCGTTCGACGCCCTCGACAGGAGAGAACGCCGTAACGCAAGAGGTCGTCGGCTGGAGCTTCGTGGTCTTGTAGCCCTCGATCGTGAGCCGGACATGCCGGGGGCTGACGAAGCTCACGACCGTGGGAGGAGACGCGATCTGGTTTTCGATATTGCATCCGTCGCAGGTCACCTCGCCATTTCTGACGCTGCAGTACCTGCACCCTTCATCCCAGCATACGTCGCAATCCCCCATGCAGGCTTCCACCCTTTCCGAGGGCGCCAGCAAGAAGGCGAGGGCAAGGAACAGTCCGATCAGGAGGGAAAGCCGGCTCCAGCGTCTCGTAACCATAAGAATCCTCCTTGAGGAGCTGGAAGGCTATTCTTTTGCGCTCCTCTATTTAAATAGGTGCCTATCGATGGCTGAGGCGAGCCGGTGATGCTTGCGCGAATGCTTGCGTGCAGCAACAGCAGTACTGTTGAGCGCACATCACGATGGAGGCGAGACGGTAGAGAGCACGGCCCGTAGCCCAGCTGCTACACTGACGGCATGAAGACGATTCCCCAGCGCGAGCTCAGGAACCACAGTGGGGAGATCCTGCGGCAGGCGGAGTCCGGAGAGCAGTTCACGATCACCGTCGAGGGCCGTCCGGTGGCCGTGCTCGGCCCCTACCAGAAGCGCCAGTGGGTCCCCAGGGAAGAGTTTCTGAAGATCCTGAGGACGCAACCTTCGGACCCCACCCTCCTTGAAGACGCCAGGGAGATGGACGGGACCGCGGATGAGCTGGACGCGAGAAGCTGATCAACATCCGGATGATCTAAAGCCGTTTCCTAGAATTCTCGGCGCCGTGGATCCCTCCCAGCCTGGATGGCCTTCTTCCGAGGGTTCTGACTCTGATCGCGAGGCTTGACAAGAACCTTCAGTAGATTGAAACCTTCCGGTCCCCTCCTGCTCAAGGATTCCAGGAACCGGAAGCTGATCTCCGTATACTGGCGGTCCTGCTCTGTCTTGGAGTCGTAGCTCTCCATGACCTGTTCGATAGAAGGCTGGACTTCGATCCGGGTTATCAACTCTTCCACGGTGATTCCTTCCTCCTTCGCCCGAGCATGGAAATAGTTGTAACGGAAGATCTTGTGGGCAGTATCCCAGAGAACGATCTCGTCCAACCCCAGAGCCGCAGCGATCCTCTTGACCATGTTTTCGGTCATGCCCCGGCGGCCGGTTTCGTACTGGCTCAACGTGGCCGGTTTGATGTCGAGGCGTTCGGCAAGCTCATGCGGCTTCAGGTTCTGGCTCTCTCTCAGAAAAACGACCGCCCGTCCAAGATGCTCGTTTCCGAAGACCATGGACGCATCTTAGGAAGATGTCTTAGCACCCGCAATTCCAGCAAGTCGGTAACCCAAGTGGCGGGATTCGAGCAAAATGACGAGAACCTTGTCAGTTTTGCTCTCTTGGAGTCAGGCAGGGGAAAGACCACTGCCCGAAAGCGTTAAGTTTCTCGACGTCTGCACGCCGTGGCGAAAAGCTGGAACTTAACTTCTGAGGAAAACAATCCACGCCTTGTCCACAGAACGGACGGTGCCGGGAAGATGGGCTTTGACCGCAAGAACCGGATAGAGCCGCCGTTCCATCCCGCGTAATCTCCTCCTGAACGCAGTTTGAGGAGGAAATACCATGACCACCAGCACCATCGCGCACCCGCCGGGACGGCTCGTTGACCTCGGCGACACCCAACTCTGGATCGAGACCGAGGGGGAGGGGGAACCCCTCCTCCTGCTCTCGGGGGGACCAGCCAGCTCGCATCTCGTCTTCCACCCGTATTTTTCGGAGCTGAACGATCATCAGGTGATCTACGTCGACTACCGGGGGCGCGGCCGGTCGGCGCCGGTCGCGGACCCCTCGGAGGTGACGTTCATCGGGGATGTGGCGGATATCGCCGCCCTCATCCGCGCCCTCGGGCTCGGGGCCGTCAACGTCTACGGCTTCTCCTATGGCGGCATGGTGGCGCAGGCGCTCGCGCTCGATCATCCGGACCTGGTCAAGCGCCTGATCCTCGCCAACACCCTTCACAGCCCGGAGATGTGGCAGAAGAACCACGAGAACATCAACCGCGAGATCGAGATGCAATATCCCGAGGTGTGGGAGCAGATCCTGGCCCTCCGCTCCGAGGGCGTGCGCTCGACCGATCCGCGTGTCCAGGACCTCTACCGCGTCCACTCGAAGCTCATCCGCTTCTACAACCCGGACAACGCCGCCCGGCTCCTCTCCGAGCCGGGGTCGAAGAACGCGGAGCTCTATCCGGTCTTCGTGGGGGACGACGTCGAGTTCTTCATCGGCGGTGAGGTCGCGAAGCTCCCCGATTTCAGGCCCCGTCTCGAAGAGCTCCCGCATGCCGGTCCTCATCCTCGCCGGCCGCTACGACCGCGCGCTCTGTCCGAAGTATCAATGGGATTTCAAGCGCTTCGCCCCCCAGGCGGAATTCATCTGGATGGAGCGAAGCGGTACGTTCTCTCACGTGGAGGAGCCGGAGGAGGTCCTCGCGCTCGTGCGGCGGTTTGTGGCTGCCGCTACGGGTTGGGATCGCAGTTGATCACGCACTGGTACTCCATGTACCCGTCGATCTTCCACTTGCCGTCGGGCGCCATGTAGCAGCTCGTCGTGTAGACCACCTCTGCGAAGCAGATTTCGCAGGGGACGACGGCGATCAGTTTGGCGTAGAGCTTGTTCTTGGCGTCCGCACAGGTCACACCCTTGGCCCAGTCCGCGGCGGTCTGATGGACCGTGGGGATGCAGTAGCAAGCCGCCGCATTCCTGGGGGTCGCCAGGATCAGGGACATGGACAGGGCTGCCAGGGCGAGGGCGAGCACAGCGATTCTCTTCATGCGGCCTCCTTGAGCCGACGACACCGCCGATCCGGTGTAGCGTCGCTTCAACTCTCAAGGTGCGGAAGCGGAGCCGTGGAGAGCCGTACCTTGACAGTCCAGGATTCGTGAGACAAGAAGGACACCGCCTCAGCCCCCAGTCCGCTCCAACCGGATCGCCATCTGATATTCGCCTGTCTTGCCGGCCGCCGGCTGGAGGTCCACCAGGGCTTTCCAGTCGCGCTTCTCGGCGTCCGTGAAGCGCCACTCCCGGGCCGTGCCCGCGACGGCAGCCTCCCGGGGTGTCCACCGGCCCGCCACCGTCAGGTGCCTGGCGAGCGCGGTTTGCAGGGCGGATAGAGGCGTCGCCGTCTTGATCTCCCAGCGGGCTTCCCAGCGGTCGCGGGTCCCTTCCGTGCTCACCACGGATGCTTGGCCGTCCGGCACCTCCAGGCGCAGGCTCCGGCCGAAGAGGCGGCGGAGCTCGGCGTCCGCCAGGGACGCGCGGGCGTAGCCGGACTCCGGCCGCCAGTCATATTCCATGTTGAGCGCGGCCTGCTGCGCCCTGGCCCGGCTGAGCATCCGCTCCACCACGTGCAGCGAGCCGTCGATCCCCGACGAGAGCCCCGCCGTCGTGATGATCTTGCCGTTGTCCACATAGCGCTGGTCGGAGACGATCCGCGTCTTCGGGGCCGCCTCGCGCAGGTCAGGGATCAGGTCATAGAAAGTGGTCGCCGTGAGCCCGTCGAGAAGGCCGGTCCGCGCCAGGATGAAGGCGCCGTTGCAGACGGTCAGCACGTGCTGCGCCGTGCCCGCGCGCTCGCGGATCCAATCGGCCACCGCGGCGTTCTCCACCATCGCGTCGACTCCGCCTCCGGGGATGACCAGCACGTCCACCGGCGGCGCCTGGGTCAGCGCATAAGTGGGCGTCACCTTCATCCCCATATTGGTCGTGACCGGTTGAGCAGAAGGGGCCACCGTGAACACTCGGAAACCCGCCTGCCCGAAGACCTCATACGGGCCGGTGTAGTCGATGATCTGGACGCCGTCAAAGATCAGGATCGCCACGCTTTTCTGATTGGCCGCCGCGGCGATGTAGCGCGCGGGGTCCGCGAGGAAGCTGGTCTTGCAGTGACCCGAGCCAAAGGCGTAGAGGCGGCCATTGTGAACGGCAAAAGTCTGGCCGTCGGCGAAAGTCCCCGGCATCATGGCGCAGTTGCCATCCAGCTGAAACCCCCACCTCTGGGGATCGCGGTCGAAAGCCTCCTTGTTCGCCGCCGAAGCGAAGACATAGCGGAAACGGCCGTGCACGCTGCTGAACCGCTCCTCGCCCGCTTGTGGAGAACCCTGAACGACGCTCACGGGATCGAGCCCTCCGAGCGCCGGTTTCGCCGCCGTCTCCGTCTGGCCGCCGAGAGGGAAAGCCAAGGTAAGGACGAGCAGCAGGAAGATCCAAAGGGAACCTTTCATGGGTCCAAACTCCTCAGAGCCGCCGTCGCCGAAGCATTCGGGCGCGGCTGACCAGGACTGTAGCCCTTCCGGAGCGGGGGCGTCTTGAACGAAATCAACCTGCAAACCCCGAGCGCCATTGCGCGTATCATCAGGAGCGAGACCGTCATGGCGAACAAGGATCTCCAGCGGCAATCCCTCTGCAAGGGGCAATTCTTCGGCGAGGTGGTGCGGAGGCAACGCTCCTCCGGCCTCGTGCTGACCGAGCTGCGCCATCCACAGCGGCGGCGCTTCCCGCGCCACGACCACGAGCTCGCCTACTTCGGCTTCATCCTCGACGGCGGCTACCACGAGCGGGTCGCCGGCCGTTCGGTCGAGCAGGGTCCCCTGAGCCTCGCCTTCCACCCGCCGAGCGTGGAGCACCTGGACGAGATAGGGGAGGGGGGCGGGCGCATGTTCTGCATCGAGATCGGTAACCGGTGGCTCGAGAGATTGCGCCAGGAGTCGCGGATTGTCCTCGACTTCGGGCTGCTGTCGTCCGGCCGGTCTCTGGGTCTGGCCATGCGGCTCTACCGGGAGCTCCGCGCCGCGAGCGGCCCCGGTCTCCTCGTGGAAGAGCTCGCCCTCGACCTGCTGGCGCAAGCCGTCCGCCAGCCCATCGCCCTGGACGGAGAGCGCCGTCCGCCCTCCTGGCTCGGCGCCGTGGAAGAGCGCCTCCGGGAAGGCTTCCGGGAGCCGCTCTGCCTGGACGACCTCGCTGCCGTGGCCCGGGTCCATCCCGTGTACATGAGCCGCACCTTCCGCCGATTTCACGGCATCACCCTCGGCGAGACCCTGCAGGAGCTGAGAGTCCACCACGTCTGCGCGGGCCTGGCCGATCCTGGGCACTCCCTCACCGACCTCGCCCTGGACGCCGGCTTCGCCGACCAGAGCCACTGCACCCGGGTCTTCAAGCAACGCACAGGAATGACCCCCGGGGCCTTCCGAACGGCCCTGGGGGTCACGTAAAGCACAGGCAAAGAGCAGCGCCCCACTCTGCCCCGTACCTGCCCATCGTTTGTCAAAGATCCGGCGGAGAGGTACGCAGCCCGAGATTCGGGTTGCGGCCCTGCTCCTGATGCACTACCCTGGGAGAGGCGGTATTGTCCAAGAAGGGACCTTCTATGTCAAGAGGGTCTCTGAGATCAGGTGCCAAAGCGTTCATTTCGGGTCCCGAGGCGTCCATTTCGGATCTGGAATCCACTGGATTCTTGGCGGAATCCACTGGTTTCCAGATCCGAATCCAGTGGATTCCAGTTTGAAATCCACTGGATTCGCGCCAGAATCTTTCATTTCGGAATCAAAATCCAGTGGGTTCTGGAGTCGAAGCCACTGGTTCCAATCTGGAATCCACTGGATTTCACTTTGGAATCCACTGGATTCCGGCTTCAAGCACAATGCTTCTCAGGCGGAACGAGTGGATTCGAGATTGGAAATGAACGTTTCTGGCCAGAATCCACTGGATTCCAGATTCGAATTCACTGAATTCAAGAATCGAGAAGAGCTCTCTGGAAGTGGAATAGAGAGATTTGGGGTCTGGACAGAATCATTGGCTCTGCCGTATTCTAATTCGGCGGGGCCAAATAAGAGAAGACACCAAGGAATGGCTGAAAGGGTCTCGTCCGTCCGGTGCTGGATTGCCGGAGCCGGGCTCATTGACAATTGATGCGAGTACCCGGGAGGCCGCTTGGGGCGGCGGCCTCCCGGTCCTACCTATTCTGGCCGAGGGCTGTGAGGGGACGGCTCTTGGCCTGTCGATTCTCTGGGAAGCGGTAGCATCCTGATAACTACCTGAAACAAGGTGAACCCGATGAACAAGGTTGATGCCTACGAAGAGGAAATCCTCAGTGCGTACGAGGAGGGGAAACTCAAATCGGTTGCCACCAAAGAGGAACTTGCCAAGTTCAAGGCGGCTGCTCGTGCCCCTGTGATCCAGGACCGGCGGGAGAACATCCATCCAGGTGAAGAGCCATGAGCCAAGAACTTGATACATCGTTTGACGAGGGCGAAGAGGAAATTGCCGCTATTCGAGAGGTGCGCCACCGGCTGTTGGAAAAGTTCGGGCACGATCCCTATCGTGTGGTGGCCTACCTGATGGATCTGCAGAAGGAGCATCCAGAGAAACTGGTGCCAGCGCCAGAGGCCAGGGTCATAAGGAAGACCACAGCCGAGTAGCTGACAACTCAGCCTTCGCGATCCAGAATGTCAAGCAGCCTCAGCCCCTCCTCACGGGAGCCGAGAGCCGCCCGAGCACGGAAGCGGGTCTCGGCGTCAAACTCTGTTAGAGCAATGGTTGAGGCTCATCGATGAGCTTGTTCATACTGATTTGACGCTTCTCTGCAAGCTTACGCAGGCGGTCGTGCTTTTCGTCGGATAGGCGGATCGTCAAGGTGGCCATTCTTACATCTCCTTCAGAAGCTCTTCGGGCAACAGGATGCGCAACCCGGGGAAGTGAAGCTCCGCGCCCTTGAAGTCGCGGACGTTCTTGGTGACGATGGCTGAAGCGCCCCCGGCAACCGCAAGCTCGATCAGATGGTTGTCAGCCTCGTCTCGAAGGTTCGGGCGCCAGCCGTAGTAGATATTTGTCCAGCGGCAGATGCTGAGAAATGCGTTGAACAAAGCGTCTCGCTGTTGAGCATCCAAGAGGCATCCCTCGAACAGCGGCCCTCGGGACAGGAGGGACTCGTACTCTGCAAACAGCGCCGCCCCCATCAGAGGTTGGAGCCGGCCCTCAAGACAAAGCCTTAATACTGAACGACTTGCTCCTCTCGACCCTAGCAAAGCAGCTACGAAGATGTTGGTGTCGAGGACGATGACCATCTCGGTCATGATAGCGTATGTGCTGTCAGGTGTCGAGGCGTCAGAGGGAGCTGGATCACCAGCCTGACGAAAAAAAGCAAAGTAAGTAGGCCGGCAAGGATGCCAGCGCTCCCAGGGAGGCGCTACGCCCACCTGCGGTCCCGCCAGGGACCACCGTCGGTAGCCAGGGATTTCAATCCCTGGCGAGGGGAGCCGAGGCTCCTCTCCCCCCTCCCCCCCTCTCCCAGCTACCATCCACAATCTGGAAGCCCGTTGTCGATTTCGGGCTCCTCCGAACGACTACCTGATGAACACAGTCGTTCAACGACGGGAAAGGAGCCAACGATGAAATACCTGTGCCTGGCCTACGGTAGCGAAGAGAAGATGGGCGCGTTGTCCAAAGAGGAGATGGATTCTCTCATCGGCAGGTGCCAGAGCTATGACCAGGAGCTTCAGAAGACCGGACACCTGGTCTCCGGGATGAGCCTCGGGTGGGGTTCCACGATCCTGCGGCTGCGCAACGGCAAGCTCTCCGTTACGGATGGCCCTTACTCGGAGACCAAGGAGGTGGTGGGTGGGCTGGTCGTGATCGAGGCGCGGGACCTGAACGAGGCTATCCAGATGGCTTCGCTCCATCCGGCGGCGCGCATGGGCGAGGATCTCGGGTGGGGGATCGAGCTGCGGCCGATCGAGGAGTTTCCGATCTGCAGGCCGAAGCCGGCGGAGGCGGAGTGAAGCCCTGATGGGGGGATCGATTGGGTGAGGATGCGGCCGTTCGCGAGGTGGTGGACGCAGTCTATCGCTCCGAGTCGCGCCGCGTCCTCGCCACTCTGATCCGCCTCCTGGGCGACTTCGATCTCGCCGAGGAGGCGCTGCATGATGCCTTCGCGGCGGCTCTGGAGCGGTGGCCGCGGGAGGGACCTCCCGCCAAGCCCCGGGCTTGGCTGGTTTCCACGGGCCGGTTCAAGGCCATCGACACCCTCCGCAGGCGTTCCCGGTTCGATGCCTCGATGGCGGAGCTGGCCGAGCGGGTGGACGCGGCCCGGGCGGCGGAGGACGCCATGGTGTGGGATGGCGAGACCCCTGAGGACATGGAGGATGACCGGCTGCGGCTGATCTTCACGTGCTGCCATCCGTTGCTGCCTCCGGACGCTCAGGTGGCTTTGACGCTGCGCCAGGTGTGCGGCCTCACGACGGAGGAGATCGCCCGCGCCTTCCTCGCGTCTCCTTCCACGACCGCCCAGCGGATCGTGCGCGCCAAGGCGAAGATCCGCGAGGCGCGCATCCCTTATCAGGTACCTTCGGTCGCCGAGCTGCCGGACCGGCTGGACGCCGTGCTTCATGTGATCTATCTCGTTTTCAACGAAGGGTATTCCGCGTCCGCGGGGGAGTCGCTGACGCGGGCGGATCTCTCGGGCGAGGCGATCCGCCTGGGGCGGCTGCTGGTGGAGCTGCTGCCGGAGCCCGAGGCGATGGGGCTTCTGGGGTTGATGCTGCTTCAGGAGTCGCGCCGCGCGGCGCGCACGTCGCCTTCGGGGGAGCTGGTCCTGCTGGACGATCAGGACCGCTCGCTGTGGAACCGGGAGCAGATCGCGGAGGGTGCGGCGCTGGTGGAACGGGCGCTCCGGTCGCGCCGGTTCGGTCCCTATACCCTTCAAGGGGCCATCGCGGCGGTGCACGCGGAGGCACCCGATGCGGCTTCGACGGACTGGGCCCAGATCGTGGGGCTGCATGATGTGCTGGCGCGGGCGGACCCGTCGCCGGTGGTCGAGCTGAACCGGGCGGTGGCGGTGGCCATGCGCGATGGACGGGACGGTCCGCGGGCGGGGCTCGAATTGATCGACGCCATCCTGGAGCGCGGCGATCTGGCGGACTACCACCTGGCGCACGCGGCGCGGGCGGATCTGTTGCGGCGGCTGGGGAGGACGGTGGAGGCCCGCTCTGCCTACGAGCGGGCTCTCGGTCTGGCGAAACAGGAGCCGGAACGGCGGTTCCTGGAGCGGCGACTGGCTGAGCTTCTCTGTTTGAGAGTAGGGCAATGGCAATATTTAGTTCTTATTTAGCCTGCCCGGCGGTTTGACTCGCGCTGCTGTTTTGGGGTTATATGATTTAGCAGGCTCTAGAAACCCCATTCGGCAGCGGAGGAAACAGTCATGTTTGAACGCCGCGATATCTGGGAATTGAGCGACGAGAACCCCTGGCATCCCGTCATCGAGTGGTATGCGCGGGCCATCACGGCCATGCAGCGACGGGATGGGACGACCTTTTCGGATCCCACCAGCTGGCGTTATCTCGCCGCGATCCATGGAACGGACATTCCACGGTCCCGCTGGCCGCGGGGAGCCACCTGGAACGAATGCCAGCACAGCAGCTGGTTTTTTCTCCCGTGGCACCGGATCTTTCTGTATTACTTCGAACGCGTCGTACGCCAGACGGTCGTGAGCCTCGGCGGCCCGAACGATTGGGCGCTTCCCTACTGGGATTACAGCGATCCTGACAGGCCCGACGTCCGCAGGCTGCCCCCCGCCTTCAGGCAGCAGCGGATGCCTTCCGGGGATTCCAACCCGCTGTTCATCTCTGCACGAGAGCCCCGCATGAACACCGGAGCCTCGCTGCCGGAGGACTTTGTCGACGTCAGCGCGGCTCTGAGGGAGGTGGATTTCACCGGACCCTTCAGCGGAGCGATCGCCGGGTTCGGAGGGCCCATCACCGGTCTGAGCCACGGCGGAGGACCGGTGGGGAGCCTCGAGAACACGCCTCATGGCGACGTCCACGTCGGCGTGGGAGGCTTCCGGCCCCCGGGGTTCATGAGCGGGTTCAATACGGCTGGCCGGGACCCGCTTTTCTGGTTGCATCACGCCAACATCGACCGGCTCTGGGAGGTCTGGCTGGGGCTGGGCGGCCGGCGGGCCAATCCCACGGACTCGCGTTGGCTCAACATGAGGTTCAGAATTGGCAGTGGTACGCCGGCCGTGACGCTCTCGGTCCGGAATGTGCTCGATGCGACGCGGTCCCCGCTGACGTACCGCTACTCGAACGTATCTCCGCCAGCGCTGTTTCCTGGTGCGGAAAGGCGCGGCCTGGAGCCAGAGGCGGAGGAGGAGGTACCCATGCCTGAAGATCTCTTCCCGGAGATGGTCGGCGCCAGCGAGGAGAGAGTGTCGCTGACGGCCACGCCCAGCGAAGTCGAAGTCGCCATCGAGACCCCGTCAGGTCCCGGGCGCAGGGGGATCGCCGCAGAGGAGCCGGCTCAGAAGGTGTATTTGAAGATCGAGAACGTGAAGGGCCAGGAGCTCGCGGCTCCCAGCTATCTGGTCCATGTCAACCTGCCTCCCGGAGCGGACTCTGCCGCGCACCCGGACCGTCTCGCCGGGCGGGTCTCGATGTTCGGGGTGATGGAGGCCTCCGACGGGATCGAGGCGCACAGCGGGAGCGGATTGACGTTTTCGTTCGACATCACGGACATCGCCCGGCGGCTGCAGGAGGCGGGAGACTGGGATCCGGAGCGTCTCCGGGTGACGTTCACTCCTGTGGGTGCCGGTGAGGGGGAGGCTGGGAATGTCAGCGCGGGCCGGGTCAGCCTGTTCTATGCCTGACGCTTCCGGCAGCCTCGAAAGGCTGCGGCGGACCGGCTGGAATCATCCGGAGTGGTGGGTGGTCGCCATTGCGGCGGCCGCGTGGGTGTTCATGGCGGCCATGGCCTTCCCGCGAGCGGCCAATCCGCACGCGGGCCACGCGGGCCATGGTCACGGCACGCTGGGCATGGTAGCCATGGTGACCGCGATGATGCTGCCCCTCACTCTCGCCAACGTCCGTCACGTGGCATGGTCCAGCCTGTGGCGCCGCCGGCACCGGGCCATCCTCGCGTTCCTGGCGGGCTATCTCGCCGTCTGGACCCTGGTACAGGCCGGGATCGCCGGGGCCTGGGGGCTGATGGCTTCGTTCACCGGGTGGGAGACGGCCGGGATCGTCGCCATGGTTGCGGCGGTGTTGTGGGAGGTCTCTCCGGTCAAGCGTCAGCGGCTCCACCATTGTCACCGCACCGTGCCTCTGGCCCCGCGCGGATGGCGGGCGGATGCGGACTGTGCCCGGTACGGCGTGACCACGGGCCTCCGTTGTGCGGTCATGTGCTGGGCGCTCATGGCCGCATGCGCCGCTTTCGCTCACAGCTTTCCGGTGATGATCGTACTGTTCGGCGTGCAGCTCAGCGGGCGTTATCAGCGGTACCCGTCCCCGGTCCTGGCCGCGCTGGCTGTGGTTGGAGTGTGCCTGGTGGCAATACGTTAGGGGCCAATATCTTAGGGGGTCAATAACGTAGGGGCGGCCACGTGGCCGCCCCTATCGAAAGCGTGGGCTCAGTTGGCGGGTTCGATCGGGTAGACGATGCCGGAGTCGGCCTGGAGGGTCACGCCCTCGGTGATCTCGTTGATGACGAGGCGGGCCGTGGCGTCGACCTGGTGGTCACCGCTGAGGTTGAGCTTGTAGGACGTCTTGGCCTGGACCCGCAGCTTGGCGTCGACGGAGAGCTTGGAGCCGACGGTGGTCTTGATCACGAGCTGAGGGGCCACGGCGGTCGAATCGCCATAAATGTAGCTCGTGGACCAGCGCGAATGCGCCGTGCCGGTGGCGATCTGAAGGGTCATGTCGACGTAGCCGGTATAAGTACCGGTCCGGACCCATTCATTGATTTCCACGTCATTGCCGAAGACGATCGTGACGGGGGTGCCTGCCGGCAGGACGCCGGACTTGACCGTCAGCCGGTCGCGGAAAAAGGCGTAGGCGTATCCGTAAGGTTCCGACGCGGGGGGGACGTTGGTGCCGCTCACGACGCTCGCCTGGCTGCTCGCCCGGGCGTGGAGCTCGGCCTGCTGAGCCTCGGAGCTCGCGGCGACGTCGGCATGGAGCGTGGCATAGCCGGGAGCCGACATGGTGGCGCCGGCAGGATCGGACAGCGTGTCGGCAAAGGTGCCGCCGGGCAGCCACCCGGAGTCATCCGTAGAGGTACCGGCATATCCAAGAGTCTGGGAGGTCGACTGCACGCCGTAGTAGTAGATCTGGGCCTGGGCGGGCGCGGTGGCGAAGCCAAGGGTGGTGAGAGTCAGGGCGGCGGCCAGGACGGTGTTTCGGGTCGACATTCGGGTATCTCCTCGCAAGTCAATCGCGCTCGATCGAGCGACAGGATTCAGTTTTTCGGGATCGGCCGGCGCTCTCCGCGCCGGCCTGCCCTAAGAACGAATCCGCGAGCCGATTCCCTCACCGCCACGAGTGATCCTCATTGGGCGATCCAATCCTCCATCGTGCCCTTGCTGCAGCCGTGCTTGCGCTGGCCGTTGCCGAGGCCGAGACCGGCGATGATCTGCTCGCACGAGCAGCCGCCTGTCTGCTGGACCGTGAACGGGCTGGCTGGAGTACCCGCCGTGTCGAAGATCCCGTCGCCATTGATCAGGGCCCAGTGGTTCGGCTTGAGACCCTGGGTGGGCACCGCCTCGGGGATGGCTGTGCCGGGGCAGCGATCGATGTCTTCGGGCACGCCGTCGGCGTCGGAGTCGCTCATCAGGAAGAGGGCGAGACCGTCGCGCTCGGCGGTGCGGAGGGCCGTGGCCGGGTCGGTTTGCAAAGAGAAGGGCGCGTCGGCGTTGGCGCGGGCGTGGTCGAGGCCGCGCACATACGGAACGAGAGCCTGGGAGGTGAGGGCATGGTCGAGGGCCTGGGCGGTGCCTTCGAGAACGAAGGAATAGCGCTCCCCCGGCGCCTCCAGGAAGAGCTGATTGGTGAGGTCCGGATGGATCTCGTCCGTACCAGGAAGCAGGGCGCCGGCCGGATCGAGGCTGCCGGTGAGCTGGCCCAGGACATCCACATAGCCGTCGGTGAACTCGAAGGCGTTGAAGTCGCCCGTCACCACCAGATGGATGCCCGGCTCCGAGACCTGTAAACCCTGGATGTGCTGCGCCAGCCGCCGCGCCTGCTCCAACCGCCGGAGCCGGTTGCGGGGAATGGTGAGGGCCGCCTGGTTACGCAACTGGACGCCGATGACCACGAACGGGAACGGCGCGCCGTTGCCCACGTAGGCTCCCCGCAGCACCAGCGGCGGGCGCTCATAGAGCAGAGAGGGCGGGCCGCTGCCCGGGAGCAGGTCGTTCTTGCCGAACTGGGTCAAGGAGTCGACGCGGATCGTATCCCGCAGCAGATAGCCGACGTCGACGCCCGTGCCGTCGTTGCCCGGGAGCAGAAGGGCCGTATAGACCACCGCCGGATCGTCGGCCTGGATGCGGGCGGCGAGGTCCTGCAGCGTCTTCAGGCTCTCGACGTCCTGAACGGCGAGCACCTCAGGCGCGCCGAGGGCCTGGCGGATCAGCAGCGAAGCCTTCTGCAGCCGGGTGGCGTACTCCAGGGTGGTGAGCACGGGCTCATCCAGCGCCGGGTCGTCGACGTCGTCGTAGAAGCGCAGCAGGTTCTGACTGGCGACGGTGAGCTCGCCGGGCGCGCGGTCCCGGACCGGCTCGACCCGCGGCTCGCCATCCTCGACCGTCATCGACGTGGGCCACATCTGGTAGTCGCCGAAGGTAAAGGTCAGGGGGCCCTCGGCGGTGATCCGGGCGCCGGAACGCACCAGAACATTGGGCTGGCCGGCCCGGTTCGGATCGATTTCGAAGATCTCCGGGTTGCCGTCCCAGACCGGCAGGCCGGGGAGGCCGGGGAGCTCGATGCCCGGCTCGCGGAAGGCGCGCAGGGACCCCGCAACGACGGCGAAGTCGCCGTTGTGGAGGTCGTTGGGGCCGGTGATGGTGCCGTTCTCGAACCGCACGAGCATGCCCTCATAGCGTTCCAGATCGGTGGGGGGCAGCGGCTGAGAAGGGGAGGGAAGCGAGGCGTGCAGGAGCGCAGCCGGCGGCAAGGGGTTGCCGCTGGAGTCGATCGTGAAGGCCGGATTCTCGATCTGCGTCATCCCCAGGAACTCGCCCACCTTGCCCGTGACGTCCACCTGGTCGCCCACCTCCACCATCGGTGTGCCGTTGACGAAGACATAGATGCCGTTCGAGGTCGCGGCATCGGCGTCCGCCCGCCCGTCCGGGGTCTGCAGGAAGAAGCCCAGATGGTCCTTGCCGGTCACCACATTGTCGAGGGTCTGGACGGTCTGGCCGGAGTAGGGGGAAACCAACCCGGCGCCCTGGATCGCGAAGATTTCGAGGGTCGTCTGGGCCTGGAGCGGAAGGCAGCAGGCGGCAAGGAGGAGGAAGAAGCGGGCGGCTAAGGCTGGCGGGTCTGTTTTCAGCATCGAAAGGCTCCCTTCAAAATTGCTGTTATAGAGAAGTGGCTTACTGCGATCTTTCGACGATTCGTTATTAGAAGTGCAGCGAGACCCGCGAAGAGGGACTGCAAAGGCTGAAGATTGGCCTCTTCGTTCGCGAAGCTTCCCAAATGCATGTTGATTCTATATAATCAAGAATTGGCATACGCGTATTTTTTTGGTCTCTCTTCCTGTCGCGGAGGGTATGGGCAACGCAGACTCTCCGGGATGGGAAGATACCCATGCCCGGTTCAGGAAGGAGTTGCTAATGAACAGGAATGCGCGTTTCGGAATGCTGGCCTTCGCCGCCCTGCTGGTCGCTGCCGCCATGGGCGTCAATCCGCCCAGCGTGTCCGCGATCCAATGTTGTTACTGCGATACCGGCTACTTCGAGACCCAGTGCTGGGGCAAGGGTGTCGACTGCGCCGCGGCGCAGGCGAACTTCCCCAGTGCGTGCGCCACCGCGGCCCGGGATTACTGCTGGTCCATCGGCTATGACACTTTCTGTAGTATCTCGAGCCAGATCACGAGCAGTTGCTGGCAGGAGCCGAGCGGGATGTGGGTCTACGACGGTTTCGCCACGCACAAGTGCAAGTGGTGCGAGGACTGCGGACCGATCCTGCCGTAGGGCCCACCCTTAGCCGGGGGGTGTCTGGCGCCCCTCGGCGCTTCCAGCGCCGCCAAAACAAAAACGGGGACGCCGAAGCGCCCCCCCGTCCTGTATGGGATCCATCGGATCTATCAGATCTACTGCTTTACTGCTGAGTGATCCTCACGTCGTCGATCGCCGCTTCCACCAGGCTGGCCGTGGAGGCGTCCGCCGCCTCGATGAGGATGCGGACCGTCTGGCCGGCGAAGGCGCTGAGGCTGATCGGCGAGGAGGTTGCCCACACCGCGGCGTCGTTGTTGGCGGCGCCCAGCTTCCTGGAACACCTGACTCGTGGTGGCGCCGACGATGCTGACACGCAGGAAGTCGGCGGTCGAGGAGTTGTTGAGGTGCGCCATGTAGTAGGAGAACGTCAGGGTCAGCGTGCCGGTGGCCGGCAGGGTGATGGCCGGCGAGCGGATGCGAGGTCACGCCGCCGTCGACGTCGTTGGCGCCCGCCGCGGCGCCGAACAGCCGGGCGGTGACCAGGTCGTTGGTGCCGCTGACGGTGGTGCCGAGCTGCGTCACGGTCGTGCCGTCGGTCGCCTGCTCCGGATCCCCGCGCTCCCACAGGCCGGTGGTCGCCGTGTCGGTGCCGTTCGGGTTGCGTGGTCCAGCCCAGGTTGGTCTCGAAGTTGTCGAAGAAGACCGTCACCGGGCCCGGACCGTGTCACGGTGAGCGACGATCGGCGCGGTGCGGGTCAGCGAGCCGCCCACGCCCTGGGCCTGGAAGCTGTAGGTGCCGGGGGTGGTCGTGCCCGCCACGGAGACGGTCAGCGTGCTGTTGACGCTGCCGTTGGCCGGCGGCGTCACCGGATTGCCCACGAAGCCGCAGGTCACGCCGCTCGGCAGGCCCGTGCAGGAGAGGGTGACGGCGCTGTTGAAGCCGTTCGTCGAAGTGACGGTGCAGGTGCTGGTGGCGTTGCCGCCCTGGGCGGCGGACAGGCTCGACGGGCTGCAGGAGACCGAGAAGTCCGGCGTGACCGAGGCCGCCGGGGTCACGGTCACGCAGTTGCTGGCCCGGCCGAAGCAGGCGTTGGAGGCGCCCGCCGGCCACCACGTTGTAGTAGTAGTTGCGGCCGTTGGCCACCTGGGTGTCGGTGAAGGAGGTGCCGGTCACCTCGGCGATCTTGGTCTTGCCGAAGTTGCAGCCGGCGTGGCCCTTCGGAGCGGAAGACCCAGTAGCGGGTGGCGCCCGCGACCGAGTTCCACGACAGCGAGGACTGGAAGTTGCCCGGCGGTGGCCGGAGAGCGTGGGCGCCGCGGTCGGGCCGCCGGCGCAGCCGCTGTTGACCGCCGCCGGCGTGGCGCAGGCGATGCCGTGGCGGTTGAAGGCGTTGAAGAGCGCCGTCATGTGCGGCGTGCCGTCGTTCAGGTTGCCGTTGTCGTCGTCCGCCGTCAGCCACTGCATGTAGCCGTTGGTCGCGCCGCAGCCGCTGGAGGACGATGCCGCAGGTGCAGGAGTGCCAGGCGCCGATGTTGCCGCTGCCCTGGTAGAAGAGCCGGTTGGCCGACGATGAAGGCGGTCTGGCTGTCGAGGCTGAAGGGCGCGCTCTGCAGGTCGCGCGCCACGAAGTCCCAGGCCGCCTGCCGGGTGGGCGCCGCGGCGCAGTGCACCTGCCGGCCGCAGGGGCCGCTGCCGGTGAGGCACGAGGTGCAGACGAAGCCGAGCGCGGTGTCCGGCGTGTTCGGGGTGTGCTTCAGGTAGTCGGCGTCGCGCACGCCCGAGCAGTCGGTGTCGCAGTGCGCCGCGCCCTGCTGCGCCTCGTTGGTGTTGAAGCCGGTGCCGTCCGCGGTCTGCCGCAGCCGTCGTTGATGGTCTGGAAGAAGCCGTGGCCGACGCAGGAGGCCTGCAGGCGGTAGATGCCCGCGATGTCGGCATAGCCTTCGCTCGAGTTGGAGAGCGACGCCGGCGGCGTCGTTGTCGTCCAGGCCGTGGCCCCACTCGTGGTCGAAGACGCGCGGCGATCTCGCCGGTGTTCCGGCAGCCGCCGCCGGAGCGGTAGAAGTTGATCGAGCCGCCGTTCCAGAAGGCGTTGCAGGTCTGGTTGAGGTTGACGTTGGTGGTCAGCCGGGCGTTGAGCCAGGTGTTGGTGGGCAGCCAGCCGCGCGCCATCTCGGCCAGCTTGTTGACCTCGTAGAACGCCGAGCGCGCGGCCGCGGTGTTGCCGGCGCCGCCGCCGCCCGTGGTGCAGTCGTGCTGGTTGTTGGTGCCGCCGAGGCCGATCGAGCCGGTGGTCGAGCTGTTGGTGACCGCGCCGCAGGTGTCGACGATGTCGACGTAGCGGCCGGTCAGGGTGGTCGTGGTGGTGCCGCTCGTCCAGTCGAAGATGCCGGCGCTGTTGGTGAAGTTGTTCGGCGAGGCCAGGCCGGTGTCGGCGAACGGCATCGGCCAGCCGCTCTGCATCGTGCCGCAGGTCTGCGGAGTGGGGCAGATCCCGGTGTTGGTGAGCGGGTAGACGCCGCCGGTCACCGAGTGGTTGACGTAGTGGTTGATGTCCTGGAAGGCGAGCACCTCGCCGTCGTGGGCGTCGACGATGACTTCCCAGTTCGCCTCATCGGGCGGCCGGCTGAAGACGAAGCGTCCACACCAGGCGGTGGCGGTAGCCGTTGCCGACCGGGCCGTCGAGGCCGTCTTCGGCGGCGCCACCGGGATGATCTCCAGGGTCGGCTGGCGCACGATCTCGTCCACCGCCGAGCTGCCGCCGATATGGGCGAAGCCGGCCGCCAGGGCCTGCCGCGCCGTTGATCTTCGGGATGTGGCTCGAGGCCCCTGACGTCGCCCCAGGTCTCGGTGCCGATCACCACCAGGTTGCCGTTGTTGATCGACGCCGCCAGGCGGCCGTAGCGGACCGGGACCCCCTTGTAGGTCTGGGGGATGCTCACCTGCCAGAGGTCGGGGGTGACGTCGACGGCGCGGATGTCGCCGAGCTGGTCGGGGTCGATGCCCAGCAGGTCCAGCGTTCTGCGCGCACGAAGGCGAGCACGAGCGTCGCCGACCGCCGGCGAATCGACCTTCTGGACCGTCGCGGCCGAGGCGCTTGCAGAGGTCCGCGAGCCTGATCCGGTTGCCGACGCCGCGGCCGGGGATGAGGGGGACGGAGCCGATCAGGTTGGTGGCCGCTCCGGAGCGCGGGTCGATGAAGGCGCGCGGCGGCAGGTCCGCCGGGCCGGGCCGGCCTTCTCCCGCGCCGCGAGGTAGCTCTCCCAGGCCGCCCGGTTGGGGAGCCGGTCGAGGACCTCCTCGACGGCGACGTGGGAGCTGCTGATGTACAGCTCCGGCTTGAAGAACGCCTTCTGCTCGAGATACGAGCCGGAGTCCTTGGGCGGCGTGACGGCCCAGGCCGCGCCTGCGAGCGCGAGGATCAGGAAGGCTGCAAACAGGCTGATCCGAAAACGAGTCTTCTCCGACGGCTCCATTAGCCACCTCCTCAGGATTTCGCCCCCGGCACCCGCCGGGAGGATGAAGCTCGATCAGGAGGTCCGTGAATATCCCACGATATCCCACGAGCCTCCACTGGACGCCGTGTGGATGAGAGGGGCGAGGAAAGCCCGGAGAAAGCGCAGTGCCCTCTACAATCTGCGGTGCCGCCGGTGGGAGAATCGTGACAACTACGGGTGGATTTTTTCGCCCCGGTTGAGCATGGCGATGAATTTTTCGATCCGCCGCGCCCGGGTCTCCGGTTTTTTTGCCTCGTGGATCCGGTAGAGCACGGCGTACCGGTTGGCGCTGTCCAGGGTGGCGAAGAAGGCCGCCGCCTTGGGGTTCCGGTCGAGCTCCCGCTGGAAATCCTCGGGCACGGCCGCCCGGCTCTGGGAGTCGTAGGCCTGCTCCCACCGGCCGTCGCTCCGGGCCTGCTCGACCGCGGCAAGCCCCGCCGGCTTCATGCGGCCGGCTTCGATCAGCGCCTCCGCCTTTTCGCGGTTGATCTTCGACCACTTGCTCCGCGGGCCGCGCGGCGTGAACTTCTGCAGCCAGAAGATATCGTCGAACGATCCTTTCTGGCCGTCGATCCAGCCGTGGCAGAGAGCGCTGTCCAGCGCCTCCGCGTAGGTGACGGTGTCGATCCCCGTGTCCTTCTTGGCGATCTTGAGCCAGAGGCCCTTGGAGGTCTGGTGATTCGTGTCCAGCCACTGCTCCCACGTCTTCTGGGAATCGAACGGGAGGATCGGCAGGCCTTGTTTCGTGTCCATGGGGCGGGAGGATAAAAGAAAAAGCCGGACGGCGCGAACCGTCCGGCCTGAGAGAAGAGAGGGGTTTGCTATTCGGAGCAGTGGCCCGGGCCGATCAGGCCGTTGTTGTACATGTCGAGCAGTCCGGCCAGCTCCAGGAACCGCTTGCGCGGCTGCTGGTTGCCCTTCTGGGCCGCGATCTGCGCCGGAGTCCAGACCTTGAAGCAGCGCCGTGGACTCGTTCCAGGCCGACTGGACCTCGGCGGCATCGAGGCGCCGTTCAGCCCGTTGAGCGACGTCGCGATGTAGGCGTGGGCCAGGATGTAGTAGGCATTGCCCGGCGGGCGCCGTCCACAGCGCCTGGTAGTAGCGTCTTCCCGCTCAGGAAGAAGGCCTTGGTCTCCTGCGACGGACCGAGCTGCGCCCAGGTGTCGTCGTACGGCGCGGGACCCCGGCGCGAGTGGGTCTTCCAGTAGCCCGGCGTCAGCGTGCAGCCCTGGTTGCACGGACCGTGGCGTGACCGTCCACGAGTCTCGCCGGTCGCGCCCGTGTCGTCCGGCGACGAAGGAGGCCGTGTTCTTGACCTCCTGGTCGCCGCACTGGCCGGGCGACGCGAACGGCCCGACGTAGCGGCTGTACTGATAGGTTCCCGGCGCCGCGTCGTAGCACAGAGGTGCCCAGCGTGCCCTGGAGGCTGTCGGTCACGTCGATGCACTCGTCCACCTTGGAGACCGCAGCTCCGGAGAAGTCGACCGGGGCGGTGCCCGAGAAGCCCTGGTGCCGAGGGGCGTGCGCGTGCCGTCCGGCGCATAGGAGAAGGTCTGCAGCGTGGCCGTGGCCGTGTTGGTGCGGTTCGACGCGTTGGGCAGGCCGGCGCTGTAGGAGCAGGTGAGCGTGCCTCCCGGCGCGAGCGTGTAGGGGAACGGCCACACCGCAATCGACCGTGCCGGCAACGGCGCCCGCCAGGTCGGCGACGGAGTTGAGGACCGCCCCGCGTACGGGATTGGGATTGACCACGGTGATCGTGCCGCGGACCGTCCATTCACTGTCGCTGGAGCTGGCGGTGAGAGCGACCTGGTAATTGACCAGGAACTGCTGGCCCGGCGTGAGCATCAGACTGGTCTGATCCGCCGACTTGCGGATCGTCCAGTCCCAGGTGCGGGTGAGCGATGTACGGGCGTCCTTGGCCACGTTCAGGGAATAGCACTGGACGGCCACCGAGGCGCTGTCGCTCTGCCCGGTCTGCACGATCGCCGCGGTGTTGGGGTGCATCCCCTGATCCGCGCCGCAGCTGAACGTCCGCGTGTAGGAGACGGCGCCGCTGTCGCCGAAGCTCCAGGAGCCGCCGTTCGAATCCGCGACCGTGACCGTGCCGTTCACCACCGTCGTAGGTTCGCCGAAGACGACCGGCGGCCGTCCCCGTCCCGCTCTTGACCGGTCCTGTCGTCGTGGCGGCCGCCGTGTTCGTGCGGTTCGAGCCGTCCGGCAGCGCCCGCTGATAGGTGCACTGCAGCGTATCGCCGGCGCCCAGGGAGTAGGGGAACGTCACGCCGCAATCCACCGTGGCTCCGAGGGCCGGAGAGATGGCGTCGGTCACCGATGTGACGGTGGCCGCCATGGGAGCCGGGTTGTAGATCGTGATGGTGCCGGCCACGGCCCAGGCGCTGTCGGTGAAGCCCGTGCGCTGCACGGCGATCGTGTACAGCGACGTGCCGCTGTCGCCGTTGAAGAGGTTCCAGATGCTCCGGAGCCACCGACTTGTCGAGACTCCATTGATAGGTGCGGGTGAAGGAGGTCTGAGCGGTCTTGGCCACTCTGACTTCATAGTCAAAGCAAAATTCGATATGGCTCAAACCAAACGGCTGTCCGTTGTTGGGGTTGATCGGAGAGTGCAACCCTGTATCGCTCGTCGCTTCCGCAGGCGGATCGTAAATGTAAACATTGGAATTGGGTCCACCCTTGGAGATCACGGCGTCCATGCCCAGCGTGGAGCTCCAGTCGAAATTCACGCCGTCGGTGGTCACCGTTACGGTGTTGATCCCGTCGATCGAATACGTGCCGGCGTTGGGCGGATCGACCTTGAAGCCGTTGGCGTAGCCCAGAGCGGTGCACGACGGATTGCCTGCCACGAAGACCGGCGTGACCGAGGTTGCTCCCGCGGGCGACACGGACATCGCCACGAGCAGGGCGGCGAGTATCCAGGGTATTTTGAGAGTTTGAACTTTGATATACATAATCATCCCTCCGGTTTTCATTACGGGGCTCTCATCTGGGTTTGAAGTTGTGCCGTCTCTCCTCGCTAGCGCAAGCCCCGTGCCATGCCCAGCTTCATCACCTCTTTCCTCGAAAAATCTCGAAAAATCGAATCACCGAAGTGTGTCCGCTGGCAGAAAGCCTCTGTCAGGGTGTGTCAGAGCGTCGTGTCAGCGGGCGCTGACAGGCCGGGTGGTTGATCGGGAGAGGTTCCTCCGGTAGGCTGGGTCCCCACCAGAGATCTTCAGCCATAGGGAACTGTATGTATCCGCTTCGTCTCGCCCTGTCCGCCGTCCTCTTCGTTCTGTCCTCTGTGGCGGTACTACCTGCGCTACCTGCGATAGGCGCCGGTCCGGACATCCGCATCGAGCCGCTCACCGTCACCTTTCCCCGAGAGGAGCAACGGCCCATCTACGTGGAGATCGACTGGCTGGAGACCGGCATCCACTCCCACCGGCCTTCGCAAGCCGTCATTGACCGCATCGTCCAGACGTTCGCGGCGGCGGGCTACACGATCCACATCGACGTCAGCAACGCCATCCCTCACGACGCCCCACTGGCGATCGTCGGCGACAGCGTCGCGGGCTCGCCCTCCATCCAGAGCCTCGTGTCCCAGTACTTCAACCATGCGGCGGACAGCCGCTACTACTACAGCCTCTGGGGTCACAACTACACCTTGAACGGCAGCTTCACCTCCAGCTCCGGAGCCGCGGACCTGCCGGGCCGGGTCCACCTGGTCACCCTGGGCTCCTTTTCCGGCCAGACCGGCACGTTCAGCAACCAGGTCGGCACCTTCATCCATGAGCTCGGCCACAACCTCGACCAGCTCCACGGCGGCGCGGACAACGGGAACTACAAGCCCAACTACCTGAGCGTGATGAACTACTTCTACCAGATCTCGGGGATCGGCCCCAGCCTGCTGGCCTACGGCTTCGCCAACACCGCCTCGGGCTTCGACGACTTCAGCTACTCCCACGGTCTGCTGCCGAGCCTCGACGAGGCCAACCTCGACGAGAGCTTCGGGATCGGGTTGGGCCGCGCGGTCGACTGGAACTGCAACAGCGTCGAGAACGAGATGGGGGTCGCCAAGGACCTCCAGGGCCCCAATCCCTGCGCGGCGAGCGCCGGGCTGTCGGTGCTCGCGGACTTCGACAACTGGACCGGCGTGTCTTCGTCGGTCCATGAGCTGGCGCCGCCATTCGCGCCGGGGACCCATGCGCTGGTGCCGCCCTCCGTCCCGGGCCCGCCGGAGACCTGCATCACCCCGGAGGAGCACCAGCCCCTCCAGGACCGGCTCGACGAGCTGCGGGCGTCCGGCCTGCTGCCTCCCGACGAGCCGGACCCCGGACCACCCGTGCCAGCCGAGGCCGCCGCGGGCCACTCCTTCGTGATCTTCAACGATGGCGACAGCCCGCTCACCGTCAGCTCGATGAGCCTCGACGCGGCGGCCGCCTGGATCGAGTGGGAGCCCCAGGCGCCGTTCACCCTCGCCCCGGGCGAATCGCAGGAGGTGCTGGTCTTCGCCGACTTCGGCCTGGCTCCCGCCGGACAGGTCACGCGCCGCCTCCTGGTGCAGTCCGATGATCCGGACGAGAGCCCCTATCCCGGAGGCGTCAACCTGGTGATCCTGGGGGCCAATCTGATCTTCAGGGACGGCTTCGAATCGGGGGACCTCTCGGCCTGGTAGGCGAGCTCGCCGAACGCGGCGGCGTCAGCGCTTGGCGTAGATGGCCTCGTGGAAGGCCTTACCCGCCCGGATGAGGTCAAGGGAGCCGAGGGCGGCCAGCCGGCGGAGCGCGACCGAGGCCGTCCGGCTGGTGACCGGGCGGCGCAGCCGCTTCGCGAAGGTCTCGTTGACCTCCCGGGCCATGGCCGAGGGAGTGAACCTCTCGCCCCGCACCTTGCCTTCGATCAACTTGGCGATCTTCTTGCTGATCGTCGTCGGCGGAGCGGATTCGTCCGCGCCCTCCACCTTCACCCGGCGCACCACCTCCCCCGCGGCGGCCGCCGCGGCCTTGAAGGTCTCATAGCGTTCCCGGATCTTCACCAGCTCCTCCGTCCGCAGAGCGCGTTGCTCGCGGTGGAAGACCTCCTGCTGGGCATGAAAGGCTTCCTGGCCTTCGAGCTGCCGGACCTGCGCCTCCAGGTCCGCCAGCACCTGGGCGATGGAGAGATCCAAGCTCATCGCGCGCTCCTCCTTCCGACGGCAGGCAGTTTGCGTCATCGCCTTGCCAGGCTGCAACAGTACCAGGGAGCCGGCTTCGCGTCCAGCCTGGCGCAGGAATCCAGGCGCATGTTGCGCCATATCCAGCCAAAACAGGTACGTCATACGCTTCTGGCCAAGAATTGCGTCTCCAAGTGGCGCAGCCTTCCGCAACAATGCGCCAGATCCATGGATTCTGCGCCACCTTCATTCGCGGCGCGGCATAACTTCTCTGTGCTGCGTCATACAGTCCTGTGACGCATCAAAGTCTCTTATTTTGCTTCATCATCGCGGCAGGTCGACTCGATTCAGGCGCAGATGTTGCAATGCCCCGAAAATTGGCGCATTGTCCAATGAATCTGCGTCATCGTACCGATACAATGTATCATCTCTGGAGATGATGCGTCATCTCTGGAGACTCTGCGGCATCGCTTCGCTATGTTGCGCCATCTCCGGCGATGATGCATCATCTCTCGCAGAGCTGCGGCGTATCCCGCCGGGTCGCATCGTCGAGAGGAGCGCCCGGCCCGGTCGCGGGCAGACGAGGCGCCGGCGGCCGGAGTTGCGTCAGAGCTCCCGGAGCCGGAGCGTCGTGCGTGGAGATGAGCCAGCGTCTGTAAAGGCTGCGACAGAGTTGGCGCCACGGTCGCAGTTATTGCCGTTCCCGCCCGAGAGTGGCGGCGGCTGTAAGGCTTCCCTCTCCTCGGTGGTACGGGAGCGGATGCAGGGGGGCAGGTTCATCCTGCCTTGCGGTAGGATCTCCCCATGTGGCCTGTCTTCGCCGATCCCAAGACCGACTTCGTCTTCAAACGCATTTTCGGCACGGAGCCGAACAAGCACCTGCTCATCGAGTTGCTCAACGCGCTGCTCGAGCTCGAAGGCGAGCAGCGGATTGAAGACCTCACCTATTTGAGCCCCGAGCAACGCGTCCCTGTCGCCGAGCTGAAGCTCTCCATTGTCGACGTCATGTGCCGCGACCACGCCAGGCGCGAGTACGTGGTCGAGATGCAGATCCTGAACGTCGAAGCGTTCGAGAAGCGCGTCGTCTACAACGTCTCGAAGTCGTACGTGATGCAGATCCACAGCGGCGAGCACTATCTTGAGCTGAGCGACGTGATCGGCGTGACGATCTGCGACTTCGAGCTCTGGCCGGCGCCGCCCCAGCCTGGCGGCCCGCCGGTGCCGATGCTCTCGCGCTGGCGGATGCAGGAGCAGAACCACGGCGCACTGGCGCTGTCCCAAGTGCAGTACGTCTTTTTAGAGCTGCCCAAGTACACGAAGGGTGCCGCGGCGCAGACCACGGTCGAGCGCTGGGCGCATTTCTTTCGGGGCGCCGAGAACCTTGAGGTGATCCCACCCGAGTT
Organism: uncultured Acidobacteriota bacterium; assembly: GCA_963832495.1. Taxonomy (GTDB): domain Bacteria; phylum Acidobacteriota; class Thermoanaerobaculia; order Multivoradales; family UBA5704; genus DATARR01. Next base: position 194,516 of record CAWHUF010000014.1, read on the forward strand.
GGCGCAGGAGCCGTTTCGCACCGCGCTCGAGCAGGCGCGCACGGCGAGTTTTACCTCCGCGGAGTGGGATGCCTACGACCGGGCGAAGATCGCCGAGCAGGACGCCCGCGGGGCCATCTCGCTCGCCGAGCGGCAGGGCGTCGAGAGAGGATTGCGCGAAGGCCGTGAAGAAGGGTTGCGTGAAGCGATCCGTGCTTTGTGCCAGGCCTTCGAGATTGCCATCGACGTGGAGCGGGAAGCGCTTCTGGCCGGCATGGGGGCTGGCGAGCTCAAGGAGTTGCAGGCCCGCTTGCTACGCGATCGGCGTTGGAGCTGAGGGTCATGAACCTGCGGATTCGTCTCGTTGCGATAGTTTTTGCTGCGGTTGTCTTCCCAGGACGAGCCATTGCGGCGCCATCGCCTCTGAATGGCAGTTGGACCGGCAAACAGGTTCTCGCAGGAGACACACTGCTCCTCACGATGCACTTCAAAGAGGACTCCACCGGATGGGTCGGGTCATTCGATTCCGATCAGCTCCGCGTGGCCGGCATTCCTTTGCGCGAGATCAAGGTGTCCCTCCCCTCGGTTCAGTGGAAGATCGTAGGCGACGTTACCACCACGACCTTCCGAGGCGAGCTTCACGGGCAGAAGTTATCGGGTCAACTTGACGAACAAGGAGCACACGGGACATTTGAGCTTCAACGAGAGAAGAACCAAGAACAATGGCCGGAAGAACGTGAGCTAACATTTCGTAACGGACCGATTCTTCTCTCGGGGAGTCTCCTTCTGCCGGATGTGGCGGAGCGCAAAGCTCCGGCAGCTCTGTTCCTGCAGGGCTCCGGTGGAGAAGGGCGATGGGCATCGAGATATTTGGCCACGCGCTTTGCGCGTGCTGGTATCGCTGCGCTGATCTATGACAAGCGAGGTGTCGGCCAATCGACCGGCGACTGGCAAACAGCGACCCCGGACGATTTGGCTGCCGATGCCGCTGCGGCCATCGCGCAGCTCCGGAGCATGCCCATGATCGATCCTGATCGCATCGGAATCTACGGTCATAGTCAAGGCGGCACTTTGGCACCCTTGGTAGCATCAAAGGCTCCACATATGGCCTTTATCATTGCCTCAGCGGCTGCGGGGCTTCCGCCTGAGCAAGTCGAAATCTACAGCGTTGAAAACTTCATGGGCGTTGGGGCTCTTCCTTCGCCCGAAGCCGGACTCGCGCACGAATACGTCGAAAGTTTGGTTACAACCGCCTATCGTGGCCTGTCGCACCAGCGCCTTCGCGATCTATGGCAACAAGTAAAAGGCAAGCCTTGGGCCTTCGAGCCACCGCCGGAAGGCGACTATTGGTGGTCGTTCTCGAAGGCGTTCGCTCAGTATGATCCAATTCATTATTGGCGAGAAGTCCGATCGCCCGTGCTTCTGGTCTACGGTGAAGAAGATCAACGCGTTCCCCCTCGAGCGAGTGCCGCGGCGATCACTGCTGCTCTCATTCAAGCCGCTGCGGATTCTGTGACAGTACGCATCTTTCAAAATGCAGATCACACCTTGCGTGTACCTTCGAAAGGTGTCTGGCCCGCAACACCGCTTGGCTACCCGGATGTTTTGATCGAATGGGCGAGGCACGTCACAGCCGTTCCGAACTGAACGAGCCGGGTAACTCGCGTCAGCAGCGGACGCGGTGCCGTTCGTTGGCCCGGCGCTTCCGCGCCTCGTTCGGCGTAACATGCAGGTGTAGCGACTTCGGCACGTGGAGGCACGGGCGCCGCCGGTGACCCAACCGAGCGAGGGCGCTCGCGAGGAGCGCCCTCCGGGTCTCTATGCCGTCACGAAGCGGCGGGCCGAGCCGCCTGCCGCTCCACGTCTGAGGCTCACTGCTGGTGTGGCTCAGCGTCGACCGGCTCCTCGGCTATCACACCGTCCGGGCAGTCCACGCATGGCTCTCCTTCATGCTCGGCGCAGTTGTTCGAGTACACCGTCGCGTAGTAGATCTGCGCCGCCGTCGGTCCGGCGCTGTAGCCGGGATGGAAGCTGCCGGCGTGGCCGGGAAGGCTCGTGATCCAGGGCGTGTTGCTCGCGGCGATGGTGCTCGCGGGAATCCCCCAGGCCGGATTCCCCACGTCCAGGACGTAGGCCGCACCGCCCGACACGCGCGTGAACGTGAACTTGGGCACCACGGTCATCGAGCTGTCGAAGGTGCCTCCGCCGCTGTACGTCTTCGTCGCGGTCAACGACCCCCAGGGCTGCGCCGCGAGGCTCGAGAGCCCCACGTGCACGTCCCACAGCTCGGTGCTTCCGCCGCTGTAGGTGACGGTCACCGGCGCGATGCTCGCGAGGCTCAGGCCATTCATCTTGATGCTCACGGTGGCGACGTCGCCGATCGCGGGCAGGCTCGGGTCCTTCGTGCGCCGCACCGACGTGTCGGCCGCGGCGGGAAGCCCCGCGCCGCCTCCCGAGCCGAAGGGCTGGCCGGTTAGCTGGACCTTGGTGTTCAGCGGGTTCGAGCCGCTCCCGAAGAACCCGGCGGGAACGTTGAGAGAGACGCTCGTGTTCCCGTTTGTGACCCAGTAGTCGTAGATCGCTATGGCGACCGGACGAGGTGACACGGCCACCACCGCCTTGGCCCGCCCGCCGGCGGGCTGGGCCAGACTTGGTGACGAGAGGGTGAGGAGAGTCAGCGCACAGAGCATGAAGCCAATCAATCGACGCATGGGAAACCTCCTTTTTCGGTCATCGATGGGACATGGAGGAAGTGGGGACAGCCACCAAAGCTATCCTTCAGGCGGACCCCTGACGGCCCGAGCCCTCCTTGCGCAGGGGCACCGGGGGTACCTATCCCTGATCGCGTAAAAAGCGGGTGCGGGAGATAAACGGAGGACCAGAACAGGTGCCCGGCTACCTGTCGGGCTGGCCGGGGGAATAGGGGAATAGGTGCGCCCAACAGGTTCCAGGTGAGTAGGGAAGAGATGGTGCCCGGTGCCAGGGCAGTGGAGAAGGCCCAGTGAGCCGGAGGAACTGAGAGATGGAGCACTGGAGGGCGGGGGCGGGGACTGGCTGGGCTGCTGCTCTAGTTCTAAGTGCCAGGTGAGTAGATTTGGGGCACCCTGAAACAGCTCCGTGCCATCCTGGGCGAAGGAAGAAGGCGCAAGAGACACGTCGCACCGCGTCTGCCCCGAATCCGCCGGCTCCGCCCGAGCCGCCCCGCCCGCCCGCCGCACCCGGTCACTGGCGGCGGGAACGCCTCCGGCATCGGGAGGTGGAGTTCATCTGGGTTGGCCGCTTGAAGTAATCTATGTATGCGAGCCTGCACGTGCAAGGCTGTACTACTACACACCATTGGACATTCCCAGGCACTGTTATGCCGACCCTCAACTCGATTCACTTCCCCCCTCCTCAAGATTGGCCAGAGTTCGAGGACCTCTGCCGCGATCTCTGGGCTCGCCTTTGGGATGATCCTAATACTCAGCGCAACGGGCGAAGCGGACAAGGACAGAAAGGCGTGGATATCTTCGGATATCCAAAGAGAGGGCGGGCAGTCGAAGGCGTCCAGTGCAGAGTCAAGAATCGGTGGTTGGGTCAATATCTGACGGAGCAGGACGTCAGCAAGGCAGTCGAGGAGGCAGACGAGTTCGAGCCCGCATTGTCGCGGCTTACCATTGCGACCACCTCGTCCCGAGATGCAACGCTTCAGGAAAAAATACGTCTCTTTTCTGACTCGCGTCTCGGCCAGTCCAAGTTTCCGGTGTCGGTCGCCTTTTGGGAAGAAATCCAATCCCGGCTCGTCGAGCATGAAGACCTCCTCCGCAAGTACTATAGCTATTTCTTCTCGTTCGAACGACGGGTCGGCCAATACGCTGTCGACACGAACGATCTGCAAGTCTATCTCGATCGCTTTCGGCAGCACATTTCCAGAGAATCGCCGCCACTGATCCCAACTCGTTTGATTCTGGATGACAGACCGGTACAACCCATGGATCTGAAAGGAGAGCTTGCCGAACACGGAGTTGTCCATCTTTATGGGCCCTCCGGGTCTGGAAAAAGCCACTTGGCCAAGCACCTGTCCATGGATCTCATATCTGAGAGATATGCTTCGATTCTTGTCCCGGCCAAGTATTACCAACGCGATTTGAAGGCGTTGCTTGACAAGAGTGTCGATCACCTGACGAGCGTGTCGGCGGAATCCATTATTCTGGGGTCTGCGGGCGCAGGATTTACGGTCCTCCTGGTGTTGGACGGATTCAACGAATGCCCGGAGAGCTTGAGAGCAGACCTCGTAAAAGACGTCAAGGCACTCCAGCTCAGGATGGCCATTCAGCTCATCATTACAAGCAGAACAGAGGTGCCCTGCGACTCAATGCTTCCGGGGCGAGTATACAAACTCGATTTTCTCAACCACGACGAGCGAAGCCGGCTCATTGCCTACTACGGAGGTCCGACTGGAGGCATCGTCGATATCCTGAGGACTCCTTTGGATGTGCGCATCGCTGCGGAGAGCGCCGCTCGAATCGAGGCCAGTTCGCCGACTCAATACGATCTCTTTCATGCCTATGCTCGCCATCGACTGCAGGCAGAGCCGAATCTTGGCTTCGCGCTTCTCGCTAAATGCGCGGGCAAAATGGCGGACATTCTCGCCTGGACGCTCTCAGAATCAGAGTATCACCGGCTCGTCCAGGTAACCGCGGGTGTCAGCGCCGGGAGAACTCTGGAAGCTGTCAGCGACTCCGGCCTGATGAGCTTCTCTCACGGCCATTGCTCCTTTTGGCATGAGAGGATTCAGCGTTTCTTTCAGGCTGAAGCCCTGCTCCTTCAACATACCGACGTTACCGAGCTGGCTGCGAAGCTGCGCAGCCCTCGGAACGAAGACGTACAGGGGCTCATTCTGGGAGCGTTGAAGGATGCTTCTGCGGTTCAATCCTGTATCTCTGCGATCCAATCCGAAAAACTTCTCCTCTCGATGCTCTGTGGCGATGTCGGTGCGTCCGTGGCCGCGGCTGTTGAAGCTTCTACTCGACAGGTGCTGAACAAGGCCTACCAAGAGATCTCGAGTCTCACGATCGCCAGGAATGAAGATCCTCAGTACCCTTATGGGATTCTTTCGATTACGTCGCCCGTCCTATGGGAAGAGCATGAATATCTTCTCGTCAACTTCATCGGTGAGGCTTTCAGCAAAGGATACTTCTGCGATGAAATCCTAGAGCTCATCCGGCGGTTCGACAGGATCTGTTCGGAGAAGGCCGCTGAGATAATACCCAAGAATCCTTGGGCATACCTGTTCCCTGCCTTGTATGTGGGTATTAGCCCACGAACTCCCCTTTTGGGTCGAATTATCCAGAAGATTCCTTTGAAAATTCAATGGGAATGGTCGGCTATCGCGGGAAAGTCTATGTATGTGCAGCTCGAAAGCCTTGAGCACCAGTCGCCCGGTATTCTCTTGCTTCTGTCTGCCTATGTGCGCGATTCACTCTGGCACACGGCCGAGACGTCTCTGTTGATTCAGTTGCCAAAGTTTATACAACACCTCTGGGACACCCGGATTTACCACCTTCGTCTCGAAGCGGCGGAATTGGGGCAAGCGGCGGCGCATCGAATAGAGGAACCTCTGCGAACGGAGGTGGAGGAGCTGCTGGAATCATTCGTCGGTCAGAACATCATGCTGAATGGTGCTGTTCAGGACGTCATGCTGAATAGTGCTGTAATTGAGGCGCTGGCCCAATACAAAGATCTTGGTGTTGCATCGGAAGAGGGGGCTCGGTCGGAAGTTCGGGAGGTTCTGGACGGCCCGAGGGATGAAGAAGCCTGCGTGATGGCGGCGAGCCTTTTTGGGGATCAATTCAAAGAGGTTCTTGGAAACCACTACTACGTTGCCATCGAGGAGCTGGAAGGAAAGGATAGGACAGACTTCCATGTCATGGCCGCGCTCGGGATGAGGTCTGGCGATTTCTTTCTCGATTCTATTTTGCGGCGGCTCATAGAGTCTAGGACTCCTGAAGCGTGCACTGCATTCGAGAGATGGATTTCGCTGCCCAGGCCCGAGGGCGTGAATTGTAGCTCGCTTGCAGGTGTCTTCCTTCTTGCTCACGTCGGCTTGGCGCGATCTGAGGGTTCTCTTCCCGTGACCGGTCCGATGTCTGACCAGGATGAGGAAAGTTGGCGAGTCTGGGGAGAGATCCTTTTCTGGCTCCACAAGCCTGGGGTGCCGGAAGCCTATATTCGTGAGGTCTGCGCCCCGTGCTGGAGAAGTCTGCAAGGCCCCCTCCTTCTCGCATCCATTGATCCCATTTTTGAGATGGAGAAATACGCGCGAGGCCGCATCTCGTCTCCGAGTCCGGAGATTTACAAACCGGTCGAGTTCTTCTTCCCGCACGAGGTGAGGATCTTGTATGAAAACGCCTTGCCGAAGAACCGGGATCTAACCTCTCTTTTTGGATTGTCCTCGCACTGGGAAGCTGGTCGAGCGGTCTTCCTGATCGAGGGGTTGGGTCGTCTCGGTGACGAGGGAAGCATTCTTGTCCTTCGGCCGTATGCCGAGTCGGATCAGGTCGGCAGGAGCGCTATAGAGGCAGTGAGATCGATCAGAGGACGCCTGGAGAGGGACGTCCGCCAGCCCACCCGGCGCGGCACAGTCGGCTAGAGACAATACTGTTCGGATAGTCCTCAACGGGCGGGGAGAAATAGGTGGGAAGAAATAGGTGCCAGGTGAGTGGAGAAAAGAAGGCGCACGAGGGGCGGCTTTCCTCCTCAGATGGACGCGTCACTGGGTGAAACTCGCCCTTTGAGCCCCGTGGTGACGCATGCAACACCCGCTGGCGAGGGGTAAAAGCAGCCCCAACTGAGATCCTCGTCCCTTCCTTTTGAGAGGAATGGGCAGAGTGAATACACCGCGGCCAGAACCCTCAGGACGAGGGCGCTCAGAGATACGACCCAAGACTTCACTCAGCTATCCGGCCACGAACGGCAAAGCCGGCGGGAAGCTCCCGGCTGGGAACGATACCGTCCGGTTCCCGGCTCGCAGCTTCTCGGAAGCCTCGCGGAAGGTGGCTACGAACCATCCATACATTTCGTAGAGCTCCCGGCGCACCGCCTTGCTTGCCGCGTGGAACAACGGCGCCGGCGACTTCTTCGACTTCGCGGGGCGGTCGAAGGGATGCTGTCCACGGACAGCGGAGGCCCCCAGAACCTGACTTCCTGCACGCTGGCGGCGGATGGCGGCTTCCGCTTCGATCTCAGAGATCAGATCGGCGACGAGCTTCTGCCGCGTTTCCTCCGAGAGATGTTTCCAGCAGGGCAACGGAGAAAGGGTGAGGGTCTCAAGAGTCGCGAAGCGCATCCGATCGAAGCCCTTTCCCCAGCGACGAGCGGCGTACGCCTGGGTCTCGTCGTACCAGTAGCCTTGCACGGTCGCGCCCGTCAGCAGAGCTTGAGCGCAATGCACTCCTGGCCACTCCGTGACTCTTTCGACCAGGCCCTCTTTGACGCCATGCGCCAAGACATAGCGCAGCCTCTCGGTCTGGGCGGCGGCTTCGGAGCTGATCACGATGGCCTGGTACCTCCTCGCCCAGAACTTGTCGCGCCAGTCGACGAGGCGCCCGATCTTGCGCGCCAGGTTGGAGTTGACGTAGCGCATAAAGCGAGAGAGTTCGAGGGCGTCGTCAACGTCCAGGATCAAGTGGAAATGGCTAGAGACAAATGCATAAGAACAGATGCGGATCGGGTACTTCCGTTGGGCCCGGCCCAGGACGCCGACGACGATGTCGTTGACGACCGGGTCCGGGCGAAGGAGGAAACGGCTGTGGATGGTCCGGCAGGTGACCTCGACTGTGGCCCCGCCTTCGGGGATGAACCGGAGTCTTCTCATGCCCCCAACAGACGTAAAAAATTTGGGACTTTTAAAGAATCCCCGCCGGGCTTGAGTTTGCGAGGGGGGTCTGAGGCTCATTTCGACAGTTTTAAAACGGTAGTGGCCCTCTGGAGGGCCTAGTGTGCTAGCTCTCTAAGTGCCAGGTGAGTAGACCAGACCCGGTTCAGGATAGAGTCGAGGCATGGGCAAATTCTTCGACTCGATCTCTCCGGAGCTGGCCGCCTTCATCGAAGAGCAGCCGGTGTTCTTCGTGGGCACGGCGCCGCTGGCCGCCTCCGGTCACGTGAATCTCTCTCCCAAGGGGTTGGACACCCTCCGCATCCTTTCGCCAACCCGGGTGGCCTACCTCGACCTGACGGGAAGCGGCAACGAGACGGCGGCACATCTCCAGGAAAACGGCCGCATCACGTTCATGTTCTGCTCCTTCGGCAAGACGCCGATGATCCTGCGGCTCTACGGGCGGGGCCGGGTGGTGCCCCTGGGCTCCGCGGAGTGGCCGGAGTGGGCGGGGCTATTTCCAACCTTGCCGGGCACACGGCAGGTCATCGTGGGCGACATCGAGACGGTCCAGACCTCCTGCGGCTTCGGGGTACCTCTCATGGAGCTCGTGGAGCCGCGGGAGACGTTGACCCGCTGGGTGGAGAAGAAGAGCCCCGAGGAGCTCCGGGCCTATTGGCAGCAGAAGAACGCCCGCAGCCTGGACGGGTTGCCGGCTCCGGGGATGGAGCCCCTATGAACCAGAGATCCCTGCTCCTGTTCGTACTGGCAATGCTGCTTGCACTTCAGGCCGTTCCGGCAGATCTCAGATACGAATCGAAGCTCTTGGGCCTGCGTTTCCAGTATCCGCAGAATTTTCTCATCGGCCGGCCCACAGAGATTCCCTACCCCAGGGAGATGGCCGAGGCCGTTGCCAAGGCAGGCAAGGATCTCGTTCCCTCCGCTGAGGAATCGCTGATTGAGAAACGGTTTGCGGCAGGTCAAGACCTGAACGCTTTGAAGAGAGGCAGCTTGCAGATTCTTTTGAGCCGCCATCGGGGCTCTGAGGCCGAATTCGACTGGAAGTTCCTGATGAAGGACCCGTTCCGGCAGCCTATTGGAGCCTGGGACGTCTACGTCCTTCCTGGCGCACCTGGGCCGTATGGCGACAAGGCCTTCTACTACCTGGTCGCCCTCGAGGACCGGTCCGTCCTCGAAATCTCCGCCCCCAGGACGGACGAGGAGGAAAAACCTACTCATTACGATCAGGTGATTCGCAAGCTGATCGAAAGTCTCGAAGCCGTCCCCGGACAGTAGGGGTTCGCACAAAGTGGTCCTTTGGAGGTGCCTGTATGAGCCTGTCCATTCGACATGATCCCTTCCCTGTCGGTACGCCGTACCACGGAATCTATGCCCATGGAGTAGAGACGCGCGCCGGGGCCAGAATGCTGCATATCTCCGGACAAGTCGGCCAGCCGCCGGAAGGCCAGCTGCCCCCCGACTTTCGCGGACAGTGCACGCAGGCGCTCCAGAACGTCTTCTCCGTCCTGAGCGCCGCAAACATGACGCCCAAGGACATTGTGAAGATGTGCTTCTACCTGGTGCGGCGCGAGGACATGGGGCCTCTGGTCGAGGTGCGCAAGGAGCTCCTCGATGGCGTCCGTCCGGCCATTACCACGTTGTTCGTCGCGGGTCTTGTTTCGCCGGACTGGCTCGTAGAGGTCGACGTGGTGGCCTGCGCGGAGTGAGGCCCCCTCACCGCGAAGCGAGTGCGATCTCCCCTCCGCTCTCCAGCGTCTTCATCTCCGCGTAGGACTCCCGCAGCCCCGCCAGTCTTGGATGGTCCGGCGGGTAGGCGGCTTCGTAGATGGCCAGGGCCTGGCGGTACAGGGGGCGGGCCTCGGTGAAGCGGTGCTGGTCGCGGTAGAGGTTTGCCAGCATGCCCAGGGAGGAGGCGAGATCGGGGTGTTGCGGTCCCAGAACCTTCTCCCGGGCCTCGATGGCGCGCTGGAGGAAGGCTTCCGCTTCGCTCCACCGGCCCAGGGCCGCCAGGTCGTTGCCGAGATTGGTGACGATGAGGAGGGTGCGGGGGTGGCTGGGACCGAGGCTCTTCTCAGAGATGGCCAGGGCACGGCGGTGGAGCGGCACGGCCTCGCGCGGATAGTCTTCATAGAAGCAGGCGAGGGCTTCCAGGTTGGCGGCGAAGTCCGGATGGCCAGGGGGGAGGGTGCTCTCGCGGATGGCGAGGCCGCGCCGGAGCAGGAGCTCGGCGCGCTCCGGATGCCCCTCGGCGATCCAGACCCCCGCCAGGTTGTTGAGGGTGGCCGCGATGTCGGGATGAACCCGCCCCAGCGACGCCTCCTGGATTTCCAGGGCCTGCTGGAAGGCGGCTTTTGCCTCCGGGAGCCGGCCTCGCATGGCGTCGAGCACGCCCAGGGCCTTGAGACTCTTTGCAACGTCCGGGTGGCTGGGGCCCAGGCTCTCCCGGCGGAGGGCGAGCGCTTTTTGGAGGTGGCTTTCGGCTGCCGGCTGGTTCTGGGCCTGGTCGAGGAGCCCCAGGTGCTCGTGGCTGTCGGCCATGGGAACGGCACCGGCTCGGTACCGCTGCCGGAGAACGAAGGAATCTTCCAGCAGCGGACGGGCCTCAGCGTAGAGGCCGAGCCGGAAGTAGACCTGTCCCATGGTGTCCAGCAGCCGTGCCCGGGCCAGGGGCTGCTCCCGCAGGCTGCCGCGGATCTTGCCGGCTCCCCGGTCCAGGAGCTCCCGCGCGGTTACGGTGTTGCCCTGGGCCTCTTCAGGATCGGAGACCTTGAACACATCCATGAGGAAGGCGGTGGTCTCCGCTTCCTGCTTCCTCGCCAACTCCGCTTCCTGCTGAGCCCGGAGGGACGCGTCGCGCTGGCTGTGCAGGTCCACGGTGTACTTGACGGTACCCAGGACGGTGATGAAGACGGCTGCCGCGGCGGCGAGCCGGCGGGCGCGGCGCCCCGGGGCTTCGTGGGCGCGTCGCAAGGTGCGCTGGACCTCGGAGGCCGTGGGGCGGTTCTCGGGAGCGAGGGACTTGAGGCGCTCGATGAGAGAGGTCAAGGCTTTGCCGAGGCCCTCGACGGGCCGGCTCTGCCCCTTCTGAGCCCGGCGGAGGGCGTCCTCGCTGCTCAGGCCGGACTCGTGGGGAGACTGGCCGGTAAAGAGCTGCTGGAGCAGCAGGCCGAAGGAATACATGTCGCTCGCCGCGGTCAGGAAATCGCCCTTGGCCTGCTCGGGGCTCATCCACTCGGCTGTGCCGATGACCTTGCCGTGGGAGGTCCGAGCGGCGCCCTCTTGCGGCACCACGAACCCTGGATGTGTATCCTCCTGGAAGGCGGCCGTGCTGGCGATGCCGAAGTCGAGCACCTTGACGCCGCTGTCGAGCGTCAGCATGACGTTGGCCGGCTTGAGGTCGCGGTGGATGATCCCCTGGGTATGAGCGGCCGCCAGGGCGGAGGCGATCTGCTCGGTGATCTCCATCCGGCTCCTGGGATCGAGGGTGCCCTCCTCGATCGCTGCCTGCAGAGTCCTGCCGCGGATGAGCCTCCAGGACCAGGAAGTCGGACTCCTCGCCCGGCAGGTATCCGTGGATGGCGCAGATGTAGGGGTGGTTGAGCCGCGAGAGGACGCGCGCCTCGGTGAGCAGGCGGGACCGGGCGGAGGGACCCCAGCGGTCCGGCCGGATGGCCTTGAGAGCCACCTCGCGCTGGAGCCGTTCGTCATAGCCCACGTAAACCAGGCCCATGCCGCCCTCGGCCAGGAGCCTGCGGATCTCAATCGAACCGATCTTCCACCCGATCAAGCTCGCGGGAGCTTCAAGGGTTCCCATCATGGTCATGGCCCCTCCGAGAGGGAGTGGGGATTTATGGAGACCTGAGGAAGGGATGTTCGCGCAACGACCTTACGAGGCGCATTACGTTTTGAACGTTTTGCCGGGCGGCGGCGAATCGTCCCGCCTTGGAATGGACAGCTTCTCCCGGGAGATTCTCAGAGGTATGAGCGCCGCCCTCGCCCTTTCGCTGCTGCTCGCCGCCACGCCTCCCGAGCTGCCGCGAGGCCAGATCATTCCCAGGATCGTCTGCGCCGGCCAGCCCGACCGCAGCTATGCGCTCTATCTGCCGTCCAGCTATCGGCCCGACCGGCGGTGGCCGATCGTCTACGCTTTCGACTCGCGCGGCATCCACCCTGACCGGAACCTGATCGAGCTGCTCAAGCCTGCCGCCGAGCGCTTCGGCATCATCGTCGCGAGCTCCAACGACTCCTCCGGCATCGTGCCGATGGAGGAGAACTTTCGCAGCCTGAGAGCCCTGTGGACCGACAGCCACGACCGCCTGGCGATCGATGACCGGCGCGTCTACGGCTTCGCCTTCTCCGGCATGTCGCGATTCCTCATCACGGCGGCCCTGCGCGCGCCCGGCACCTTCGCCGGCGTCATCGGCGCCAGCGGCGGCTATCCGCTCGGCCATCCGCCGTCCCAGAAGGAGACGCCGTTCCCCTACTTCGGCATGGCCGGCGAGAAGGACTTCAACTATTACGAGCTGCTCGACCTCGAGAACCGGCTCGCCGCCGCCGGCCTTCCCCATCGCGTGGAGGTCGTCGACGGCAGCCACGAGTGGCCCTCCGAAGAGCGGGTCGCCCAGTCGCTCGGCTGGCTGGTGCTGCAGTCGATGAAGCGGGGCACGCGCGAGAAAGGCCCGGCCCTCGTCGAAGCGCTGTGGCAGGAGGACCTCGCGCGAGCCCGCGCCCTCGAAGCGGCGGGCAAGACCTGGCGCGCCTGGCGCACCTACCGCGCCGCCGCGGCGGACTTCGACGGTCTGCGGGATGCCTCGCCGGCGAAAGAAAAAGCCGCCGCGATCGCCGCGGATGGGGCTTTCCGGCGCGAGCTTCGAGCGGCGGGCGGAGCGGGACCGCCACGACCGTGAATACCTCGAGCGGGCGCCGCGCGTGTTCAGCGCCGTCCCTCCCGAGCCTCCGGCCCGACAGCATCAGCCAGCTCCTCTCCGATCTGCAGATCCCCGACCTCAAGCGGAAAGAGAAGTCGCAGGACGCCGAGGAGCGCCTCTCCGCCGAGCGCGTGCTCTATGCGGTCTACATCCAGACCGGCCTCTACCTGCCCCGGAGCTTCATGGAGAGGAAGCAGTGGGACCGCGCGATCCTCTTCCTGCAGGTCGCGGCGGAGATCGATCCGGAAAGCGCGCGGATCCCCTACCGCCTGGCCACGGCCTACGCCGGCAAGGGCAACCGCAAGAAGGCCCTGGAGTCGCTCAGGAAAGCCCTGGAGATGAAGGGCACGGATCTCGCGGAGATCGAAGGCGATCCCGCCCTGGCGCCGCTCCGCGAGGATCCGGAGTACAAAGAGCTCGTCATCGAGCTGAAGGCAAAGGAACGCGACCGTGGTCGCAGCCACTGAGACCGCGGTCCAAGTCATCGCGACCGTGGTCGCAGTCACCACCACCTCGGTATAAGTCATAGCGACCGTGGTATGCGTCATCGCTACCGTGGCCGCAGCCGCCGCGACCTCGGTACAACTCATGGCGACCACGGTCGCGGCCATCGCCACCAAGGTATAAGTCATCGCGACCGCGGTGGCGGCCGCTGCGACCCCGGTACAAGGGACCGGTACCACGGTCGCATTCGAGCCCAGATCTGACCAATTGCGAGTATTCCTCGCAAAAAACAAAAAAGTCGCGAGGATTACGCGCAATCTTCAGGGCCTGCCTGTCGTGTCCCCCGGGAAAACCCGAGCCTGCGATGGAATGGCGGCCTGCGATGGAATGCCGGTTTGGGAGGTGCCGGGAGAATCCGGGTTCCCGCCGGACATTTTCCCGGTTGCGGCTTATCGCCACGGACCCGTGATATTTCCTCGTTCCGGCTGGATTGACACGAACGGAATCATTCGTAATCTATCGATTCCAGAAGGGCCGACATGGCAGTGATCGAAAGAGAGCCTCTGGAGGCTCCACAGGAAAGTTGCGCTCCGCGCCAATGACGGCGTCCGGAGATCAGGGAAATGAAAGGAGGCTGAGATGAGAACGGCATATGGGTAGGATTTGAGCAGTTGATCTCAGATCGGGTGAAACCGCCCGGCCGAGGCCGGGCACAACAAAAAAACTGACAGAAAGAAAAGGAGATGAATCATGTCCATCGAAACCTCGTACCCGGGAACCGTCGACGACTGGGATGGTCTGTTGACGTCGGCCCGGAACAATGCGGACAAGCTGCCGGACATCAGCCGGCACACCACAGCCCTGGAACTGGTGCTGGGGCAGACCAAGGCGATGAAGGCGTTGCAGCAGTCGCACACGGCGGCGCGCCAGGAGGCCACTCAGGAGCTGAAGAAGCTGTTGGCTCAGGGGCGGGAGCTGGCGATCCGTGTACGGTCGGTGGTGAAGGGAGAGATCGGCCCGACAAACGAGCGGCTGGTGCAGTTCAAGGTGAAGCCCATCCGCAAGCGGCCGCGCAAGACGGAGGAGAAACCGCCGGAGGTCACGACTCCGGCGGCTCCACCGGCTGGTTCCCAACCGTCCAATCAGTAGGGTTCCGAAAAGTAGTGTAGCACGCAGGGCCGCGGGGGGCATGCCCCAGGGTATGCCCCCGCGGCTCCCCGCGGTTAGTATCTTGGGTTCTTTGAAAACTAAATCTTGAAGCCCAACGGGTGCGCGGGGAACTCTCTGGGGGGCGCCGGCAGGGATGCCGGCGTTCCCCCAGAAGGTTGTCCCGGATCTCGCGCGACGGCCCGGAGTGCATACCGACTCATCAAAGTATGTTGACGAGAATAAGGAACAGGTGTACCGTTACAAACTGTCTGGAATCAAGAAATTGAAAGCTCTGCTGTAGCGTGACCTAGAAGATGGCGAGGACGGTGAGCATTTTGGAGCGGGGCGCATAAGCTCAGCTAGAGGTTGGCGACCATGGATCAAACCTTGCGCGATTGGACGTACCCGCAAAAGAGCAAGGCGGGAGCCGCCGCGATCTTGCGCAGACTCAGCGCCTCCCTGCCACCCGATTCGCTCTCACCGGCAATCCGTCGAATCGTCAAAGAAGAGTGGCCAGGCCATCGGGTCCCACTTCGCGTATATCGCAAGGCCTTTGACGAGATCCTCGCTCTCGGCGCCCAGCACCAGTTCCGCGGCGGAGCGTGGCGTGCTCTTATGTTTGCGGCGGAGGGTCTGGGCTTGACGTCCTACACATCAGCGTTCCGGGCCAGGCGACGCGAGGCTCTCCTCCGTCTCGCTGATTTCTGGAGGGGGGCGCATAGGCTCAGCTAGAGGTTCTGCGTCACTTTCCGAAAGTAGAGTGCATGGATGAACCAGAAGAGCGCAAGATGCCAAACAACATGACCGAGGCTCTCTACATCTTATTCTACTTGGCAATCTTCATTCTGCTAGTAGGTGGGGTCCTGTATTTATTCCTCACAAGAAAACGGGGAGAATCTCAGGAAGTGTCAGCTCCCCTTTCACTGGAGACACTCAAGCTCGCCGAGAGGCTCTCTGGGCCATATCGCCTGTCCGATCTAGAGAAGATCCTGACGGAGCTAGGGGGCATAGGTGCATGGGGAGTAGTCGTTGAACTTGGACTTACCAGGATCAGGGATATAGCCCAGATGATCCTTGACGTCAATGAGGTGGAGTTCTACTCGCACAACAATGGCGTTACCCCTAACTACTTAGAGAGATACCGGCGAAGTGTGGAGGCGGCTGGCTTGGTTCTCCAAAGAGTGGACAATGTAGGAGACGATTTTTATGTCAAAGTAGCTGGAACTTGGCAGCAAATTGCCGCCGTGCTTCGGCGGGTAGTTGGGGAGATCTACGGCATCGATGATGATGAAGAGATTCAGCTTACCGTCTTCCAGTAGGGCGAGAGGGCGCAGAATCCCGGCCGTCGAGCGGACGGAACCGCAAAAAGCGCGGTCCCGCCGCTCACGGCCATAGCGTAGCCCGACGCTGGAGAACGCATGGAGGCCTTGGTACGCGCGCAATCCCGGGGTGCCCTCGTTGACTTGGTGACTCAACGTTGGGTTCGCGCCACTGGCAGGCGTGTTTCGCTGACAGATCATCCGTGGCTCGATGGCCCGGTCGGCGACGTGGACCAGATCGGCATGGACTTCTTCGCTCGCTTCGCCGAGAGACGCGGGTGGAAACTCATCGAAACCGGAACGCGCGGTCTGCTCGAGTCTTTCGGGGCCTTGCGCGGTGCGCGCTTCGAACCGGGGCACGTCGCTCTGGAAGTCGCACGGTTCTACGAGCAGACATCAGAGTACGACTTCGACGTTTGGTCGCAATGGTCTGGACTGTTCCGCCCCCTAGGTGGCGCTCTTTCGAGCATCTTTAGCAAGCGCCTTCAACAGCTGAACGTTCCGCTGTCTCCGCTCGATACCAAGTTGGGAATGGTTAGTCGCGTCGTTCGACTTGTCGATCAGCAGGGGCTCCCGGCTGGAACGGCTTGGGTGCGCGAGGCTGTTGCGACGCGCCAGACAGTCTATGCCGGGAGCTACTCCTACTGTGAGGTTCCTGGCTTCGAAGGGCCCTGCGTTCGCGTGGCGTTTCCGCTCCCCAACGGATATGCGCTGGTCGTCATGAAGCCCGAGTCTCATCCTGACGGCTCCTTCACCATTCGTTCAGTGGGCCGCCGCTTCGGCGATCCCGGTTTCTACTTCTTTGTTCAGTCAGAACCGGGCCATGGTTGGGCGCGCTACGTCTCGTCCCTCAAAGAGAGCATCCACGTCTTTCAGGACGAGCGCGCTGCTGTCCGTGCCGACCACGAGCTACACATCTGGGGCGCACGCTTCCTGCGTCTGCACTATCGGATGCGGCGAAAAGTCAATGCGGGCTGAGCGACATCCAAAGCACGAAGGGGAGCAGCGCACCATGGAAGCAAGAAAATTGCGAGTGTGCGTCGTCGGTGCCGGGGTGTCCGGTCTGACCGCGCTCAAGGAGGTCCTGGAGGAGGGCCACAGCGCGGTTTGCCTCGAGCGTGAGAATGTTCCGGGAGGGGTGTTCACGACGGGTGTGGCCTACGACCCGATGCAGCTCACGGTCTCGCAACACTACATGGCCTACTCGTCCTTCCCTCCGCCACTGGAGAAGGAGCGCCGCCATTGGTTCCGCCAGGAGTACGTCGCCTACCTCGGGCGCTTTCGTCAGCGGTTCGGGCTCGACCAGCACATCCGTCTCAACTGCACGGTCGAGACGGTGAGCCGCGAGGCGGACGGTTCGTTCGCCGTCGAATACACGCAAGCGGGGAAGACGGTCCGCGATCGCTTCGACGCCGTCGCGATCTGCCGCGGCGCGTTCCGTGCCGAAGCGGCGCGTATGCCGGACCTCCCCGGCGCCGAGACGTTCCAGGGAGAGATCACGCACACCGCGAAGTACAAGGGTGCGGAGCCCTTCCGCGGAAAGCGGGTCGTGTGCGTCGGAATGGGGGAAACGTCCGCGGACGTTACGAACCAGATCTCCGAGGTGGCCTCGGCCTGCCATCTGGCGCTGCGGAACTACCCGCTCCTCATCTCACGCCATCCGTATGGCGGGCGCACGACGAGCGATGGCTACACGAACCGGCTGCTGGGGTGGGCTCCGCGTCAGAACATGCAGCAGTATTACGGCAAGCGTGTCCAGGCAGACCTGGCGTCAGGCGATCCCCACAGGCAACTGATCAGCGACTGGTTCATCAAGGCGGGCTTCACCGGGAAGTCCCTCCAGAAGAATGACGACTTCATCGCCAACCTGCTGAAGGGGAAGATCTGTCACGTCCCCCACGGCGTCGCCCGTCTCGAGGGGAACACGGTTCATTTCACGAACGGCGAGCACGTCGAAGCGGACGTGGTCATGTGCTGCACCGGCTACGAGGAGAAGCTCGATTCCGGCGGAGTGGCTCGGCGGGCTCGAGGTCAAGGACGTGCGCCGGTTGTTCAAGCACGCGTTCCACCCGGACCTCGGACCTCGCCTGGCCCTGATCGGCTGGACCCGTCCGTTCAACGGTGGCGTGCCGTGCTGCTCCGAGATGATCTCGCGGTACTTCGCCCTGCTGTGCAGCGGCAAGCGCGAGCTCCCCGCCCGGCCGTACTTGGAGACGCGGATCGAAGAGGACCTCGCACAAGAGGAGATGGCCTTCTCGCAGACGAAGCACGTCCGTACGCTCGTCGACTTCACCGGGTTCCTCGACAGCGTCGCCGAGCTGGTCGGCTGTGTACCGAAGCTGACGGACTACCTGGACGATCCCCCGCTCCTCTACAAGCTGATCTGCGGCAGCTCCCTCGCGGCCAGCTACCGCCTCCGAGGCCCCGGCGCCGATCCGGAGATGGCGCGCGAGGTGATCCTCCGGTTGCCGGTGGTCCGTGACGCTGTCGACCTCGCGCTGGTGCCCCTCGCGCTCGCGGGCCACGTCGAGGAATGGGCGATCCCGAAGATCCACGAGATCGTCGAGCAGCAGTTCGCAGCGGACACGCAGCTCATATGATCCCTGCACGCACAAAGGTTTCTTTGTCACAGTTGCAGCACCTTTCTGGTGCACGAGCCTTCGCAGCCTTCTTTCTCAGCTCGCTGGCTGCATTCTCCGTGGCCGGTCTTGTGCTTCTTGCAGTCATGGCTGTTACATCATGAGTTTGCGTGGTGCGCGGAGCCTCTAGCCATAGCGTGGTGCTCAGAGTAGAATTGGAGCAGTCGCTGCAGAGGGAAAGCTGCATACGAATATCGCAACGTATCGGTAGTGCGGCCAACCCAGTCAATAGAGCGGACGAAAACCGCAAACAGCGCGGTTTCCGCGCGCTAACCGGAGGTGCGACACCATGGCTTTTCTCGACCAGTATGACGCCGCTGCTGAAAATGAACGATGGCCGTTGACACGCCGATGGCTCGACGAGTCTCCACTGGAGCTCTTTGCTGAGCTGCGCGAGAGGCGGCCCGTTCTCGAAACACCCGAGTGCATCCTGTTCGCGCGCTATCGCGATGTGATCGAGATCCTGCGCCAGCCCCAAACGTTCACCGTCGAGCTGTACGTGCCAGCCGTGGGTGAATTCATGCTGGCGCAGGACGAGACGCCGCTCCACACCCGTGAGAAAGGGGTGATGCACTCGATGCTCAACAGGGACGACATTCCGCGCGTCCGCGAGCTGGTCGCGGCCCGTGCCAGGCAATTGCTCGACGGCGGCGGGGGGCATCTCGATCTCGGGCAGAATTACAGCCGCCTCGTCCCCATCGCGATCGTTCAGGAGTACTTCGGCCTCGACGGCGAAGACCCGCGGACCATGATCGGGTGGTCCTACAGCAAGCAGATGGACACGTTCAGGAACCAGCCGTTCCTGGAGTTGCCCGACAGAGAGGCGGTGCGGGAACAGTCGACCGCGACCAGCCAGGCGATGGCCGGCTACCTCGGCGGGCTCCTGACCCGCCGAGGAGGAGAGATCAAGGCCGGCACGGCCAAAGAGGACATCGTGACGCGTCTGCTGAAGACGCAATTCCCGCCCAGCGTCGAGTTCCCTCCGCCGCGCGCCGCACGCAACGCGGGCGGTCTTCTCGTCGGAACCATCGAGACCACCTCTCAGGCGGTCCTGCAATGCCTGCGGCAGCTCTTCAAGCGGCCGGACGTGCTCGCTCAGGCCATCGCGTACGCGAAAGCCGACGCGATCGAGGAATTCGATGGGATCGTGTGGGAGGCCCTGCGATTCGATCCGGTGGCGCCTTTCGTCTTCCGGCTTGCCTCGCGCGATCAGGCCGTCGCGATGGGCTCCGAGCGAGAGACGCTCGTCCGCAAGGGAACGACGGTCCTGGCGCTGCTCCTCTCCGCGATGTTCGACCCGGAGCTCTTTCCGCATCCGGAGGAGTTCGATTCCACGAGACCATTCGAGAGCTACATGCACTTCGGATATGGCAGCCACGAATGTCTCGGTAAGTATGTCGGTATGGTCATGATCCCCGAAATGGTGCGCCAGATCCTGTTGCAGCCGGGGCTGAAACCTGACGCCGATCTCGATTTCGCTGGAACGCCGTATCCACAACACTACAAGGTGTCCTGGGGAGATACAGGGAGGTCCTATGCTTGATCGTACGCTGAGGAAGATCCACGTCGCGGCGTGTCTTGTCGGACTTGCGGCGGCCGCCGGATGTGACCGCAAGGAATCAGCACCGGCTGGTACCGAACCAACACCGGCTAGTACCACCAGCACTCCGGCCCCAGTACCAGCCGCCGGCACTGCCCCGGTCCGCCTCAACCAGGGATGGAGCGCACAGGAAGCGGAGGAGTTCTATTACACGCCGCAAGGATCACAACTGATCCCCTACGCCTGGTTTCTGGCGCTGGAGATCAAAGACGGCGAGACCTTGTTTCGAGACAACAGTCACATGGCGAAGCTCGGGTACATCACGGCGTCCCCCGACTCGGGCCGGAATCCCGACGGCCTTCCGGTCGGGTTCGTCCAGGATTCGGGTACCGAGCCCTTGCTGACATCCGCTGACGACCTCGGATCGCCCTCCCCGCCGCCGTCGACCGGCCCGGCCGGGAGCACCGGCGGTTCGACGAAATGGCTGGGGATCACTTGCGCGGCCTGCCATACCGGTGAGCTGCGTCATGGCACCGAGACATTCCGGATCGACGGCGGGCCGGCCATGGCCGATCACGAGTCCTTTGCCAGCGAGCTGGCGCTCTCTCTGGAAGCGACGCACCGCGACGACGCGAAATTCACCCGCTTCGCACAGCGCGTGCTCGGCACGTCGTACAACAGCGGAGCTGCGAGCAAGCTCAGGGCGGACCTCACGGCCTACACGGATTCGTTCAAGCAGGCCGTGGTGCGCAATGCCGCGCCGCACCCGTACGGATTCGCACGACTGGATGCATTCGGCGCGATTCTCAATCAGGTCACGGAAGTAGCTCTCGCAATACCTGGCAACCATGGCGCGTCGGACGCTCCGGTCAGCTTCCCCTTCCTCTGGGGAGCGCCGGCGCTCGACTGGGTGCAGTGGAATGGATCCGTCGACAATCCGCTCGCCCGGAACGTCGGCGAGGTCATGGGCGTCTACGGAAACTTCACGCTCGACCCTGTGCCACCGGAGAAACAATTCACCTCGAGCGTGAGCCTTCGCAATCTCCACCGCATGGAAGAGCAGCTGTCACAGCTCTCGGCGCCAGAGTGGCCGGAACAGCACTTCGGCGCCATTGACAAGGCGAAAGCGGACGCCGGGAAACAGTTGTACGCGCGTACCTGCGCGCACTGCCATTTCGTTCGCGACGACAGCGGCTCGTTCCCGATGACCGAACCGAACAAATTCGGCAAGCAGTTCGTCCGAACGGTCATGGTTCCGGTTCGCGCGATCGGAACCGACCCGATGATGGTGAAGAACTTCGGACGCATGGCCGACCCCGGGGTCCTACGGCCGTTGCTGCCCCCGGAGCTGCGCGAGGCCCCGAAAGTGCCGGCGCCGCTGCTGTTGGGCATAGCGGATCGCGCGGTGATCCAGCGTGGCCTCGCGGGCCTGCAGCCCCCGGCCACACAAGACGAGGTTCTCTCAATGACGGGATACCGCGATCCAGCGGGCCGGCCGCCCAATCCGGCCGCATACAAGGCCCGTCCACTCGACGGTGCCTGGGCGACAGCGCCCTTTTTGCACAGCGGTGCGGTGCCGAATCTCTACCAGTTGCTCCTGCCCGCGAAAGATCGGATCAAGACCTTTCACGTCGGGAGCCGCGAATTCGATCCCGTCGACATCGGGTTCTCCACGCAGCCGTCCCCCGGCAGTTTCGAGTTTCGCACTGAAGGTCCGGACGGCAAGCCGATCCCAGGGAATTCCAACGCGGGCCACGAAGGCCTGACCTACACGCAGATACGGGAGGGCGACACGACTCGCGACTTCACCGACGCGGAACGCCGGGCGCTGATCGAATACATGAAAACCCTTCGTTGACGGCAGCGGACCGCACGCGTTGAACCGCCGGGCTGGCAGGGATGCCGGCGCTCCCAGGGGGATTCGTGTCAGGATTGGCCTGGGAGGCAAGGAGCGCATGAGGCTGATCAAGATCGGGATCGGCAGCGTCGATCCCACGGTGGGGGCGGTCCGGTCGAACGTGGACCGCGTCCTGGTACAGGCTCGGGAGATGGCGGCGGAGGGGGTGACGGTGGGCTGCTTCACGGAGCAGGTGGTGGGGGGCTATCCGCCGGAGGATCTCGTCCAGTGGCGGCCGTTCCTGGACGCCCAGCGGGCGGAGCTGGAGCGGTTTGCGGCGGAGACGGCGGCAGCGGCGACAGCGGGGACGGTGTTCGTGGTGGGGATCGCCGTAGGGGTGGGCGGGCAGATCTTCAACTGCGCGGCGGTGGTCCACGGCGGGGCCATCCTGGGGTTCGTGCCCAAGGAGAAGCTGCCTACCTACAACGTGTTCTATGAGGCGCGCACGTTTTCTCGCGGCGCTCCCGGGCTGGCCCTGGAGGCCGGGGGCGTGCCTCTGGGCGACTTTCTGTTCGAATTCGATTTCGGTCTCCTGGCCGCTGAGGTGTGCGAGGACGTGTGGTCTCCGGACGGTCCCATGCGGCGGCGCTGCTATTCGGGGGCGGAGCTGGTGGTGAACGTGTCGTCTTCCCCGTTCCGGGTGGGCGTGGTTTCGACGCGGCGGGAGATGCTGGCCACGCGCTCGGCGGACAACCAGGCGGCGCTGGTGTACGCCAACATGGTGGGGGGGCAGGACGGGCTGGTGTTCGATGGCGGCGGGTTCGTGTTCCAGAACGGCCGGCTGATGATGGAGGCGCCGCGCTACCAGGAGGGTTGGGTTTCCGGCGTGGTGGATCTGGACCGCACGCTGCGGAACCGGCGCGAGGCTTCGACGTGGCGCAGCGACTGCGAGGCCTTCCAGCGCGAGGAGGTCGCGGTGCCAGTGATTCGGAGCGGCAAATCCACAGGGGACCGCTCGGCCCTGGCCTATCCCGCTCCCGCTTGGACGGACCTGTTCCTGCCGCCCGCGGGCCGGCCCGAGCGTACGGCGCGGGAGGAGGTGCTGGACGATCTGATCGAGGCGCTGGCGTTGGGGGTGAAGGATTACTTCCAGAAGTCCGGGGCTTTTCAATCACTGGGGATCGCGCTCTCGGGCGGCCGCGACTCGATGCTGACGCTTCTGATCGCCTGGCGGGCATCGCAGCTCCTGAAGAAGGAGTCTTTGATCCAGGCCTTCTACATGCCCACTCGCTACTCGGGGGAGGGGACGCGGGACGCGGCGCGCATCCTGTGCGAGGAGCTGGGGGTGGAGCTTCGGGTGGTGCCCATCGAGGAGGCGTTCGACCGCGAGGTGGAGGCCACGCGGGAGATGCTGAGGGGCGGCGAGCCCACGGAGGTCACCCTGCAGAACGTGCAGGCGCGCATCCGGGCGGGCCGGATGTGGAACTGGGCGAACAGCTCGGGGGCGCTGTTCCTGCAGACGGGGGACATGAGCGAGAAGGCGGTGGGATACACCACGATCGGCGGCGACCTGGAGGGGGCGTTGTCGGTGATCGCGAATGTGCCGAAGACGGTGGTGGTGGCCCTGCTGGAGCGGTTCCTGGAGCGTTTCGGTTTTGCAGGGGTCCGCCGGACGCTGGAGACGGAGCCCGGCCCGGAGCTGGCGGCGGAGCAGACGGCGGAGGGGGAGCTGATGCCGTTCCCGGTGCTGGACGCCTGCCTGTGGCTCTACGCGGGGGAGAAGCTCGCGCCGGCCGAGGTGGGCAAGGCTTTGCGGTCGATGTTCCCGGAGACCGATCCGGCCCGGCTGGACGGCTGGGCGGAGCGCTTCGCCGTCCTCTTCACCCGCTCGATCTACAAGTGGGTCCAGTCCCCCCTGGCCCTCCACGTGGGCTCGCTCGACCTGGACCGCGAGCGAGCCCTGCAGCTCCCCGTGGTGCAGAAGGGGGAGTGGACGGAGGACTAGGGCCGCCAGTTGTTGAAGAAGACTTCCGTCATGGGGGAAGAGGCGGACCGGGATTGCCCGGCGCTGTCGGTCACGTCAGCCCGGATCGTGATGTAGACCCGTCTCGTGTAGTGCTGCTCGTAGTTGTGGCAGACCTCCTCGGAGTAGGAGGTCCCATATCCCTGGAAGACGTCGTTGCGGTAGATCCTGGAGGTGTAGCCGGGAGTGCCACCGGAAATGTTCACGGTCCAGGTGATGGAAACGCATTCGAACTCCTCGAGCGCGATGTAGGAAGGCTGGTCGGACACGACGGCGACGCTGGGCCCTGGCGGCGGGCAGAGCGCGTTCGATTGGGATTTGCTGTAGGAGGAGGGGTTCAGGTTGTTGCTCGTGACGCTCGCGAAAGCGTAGGACTCACAGGGCGATCCGCCGTTGCGGTTGGCGTCCGCGTCGGCGCTGACGTTGGCGCCGTTCCGGGGGCCGTCGGTCACCGTGGCGGTGGTGGGGGCTCCACCGACCGTGGTCTTGGCGAAGGCGTAGGCGTAGACCTCGCCGGTGAAGTTGCAGCCGGGAGTGGAGTTGAAGCTGGCGCTCGCTTCCGCCCGGGTGCCCTGGCTGCTGGTCTTGTAGGTGGCTATCGCGTCGTAGGCGAAGCTCAGGGTGCAGTCGGTCTTGGGGAGGATCGCCTCGCCGTTCGCTTCGGCGGCCCGGGCGCGCTCGATCATCTCCAGGGTGCTGGCGATGGCCTTGCGGTGGCTCGCGAGGGCGCGCCGCAGCTCGGGGGTGGGGTTCGCCTGGAATTCTCTCCGCAGGGCCGCGAGCTGGCTCCGCAGGTCCCGGAGCTTCCAGGCGAAGCCTTCAGGTCCGAAGACGAAGGTCTCGGTCTCCTGGGGTTTCGCCTGGCGCTGGAGGACGCCGTCCTGGACGATTTTCCATCCCGCCCTTTGTAGTTTCGCCACCGGATCGTCACCGGAATGATCACCTCTGGAAAGCGGGTCCGTCTGGGATAGAGCTGGGAAGGCAGAGCTGAAGAGGCAGAGGCAGAAGAGGAGGCCAGGGAGCGGGAAACTCTTCGTCATGGCGAGATCCTCCAAGGCGGGAATCGCCCAACCCGGATGGTTGGGGCGCATCAGTGGTACATTGATATTTCTCTGCAAGATTCCTGCGCATTGAGGCGATGATGATTCAACGTTCCGTCAGCGGCAGCGGAATCCGGACCGGCAGGGCTGGGTCGACTCCTTGACGTACCGGCCCGGCCTCCTGCTCTTCCTGGCGCTGGTGCTGCTGGCCACGCTGCCGCTGGTGCTGCTGAGCGGGCTGCAGGGCATCCTCTACGTACGCGACCGTTCGCAAGCCGCCTCCGGGCGGCTGGCGGAGACGGCGGAAGCCATCGCCTACCGGACGGAGGAGTACCTGGACCTCCACCGGCAGGCGATGGAGGCGCTGGCGGCGGGGATTTCCCTGGAAGCCAGAGACGACGATCCCCAGGTGCTCGACCGGTGGCTGGAACGCCACCGGGCCGCTTATCCGGGTTTCCTCACCATGATTGCCACGGACGCCGAGGGGAAGATCATCGCGGCGTCCCCTCCGGCGGGGAGCGACGGCCGGCCCATCGCCAGGTCCGGGATGACGGTCGCTGACCGTCCCTACTTCCAGCGCCCGCGGGAGACCGGTCTGCCTTACGTGTCGGAGGCGTTCCAGGGGCGCGGTTTCGGGAGCGATCCGATCGTGGCCGTGAGCGCGCCCGTTCTGGCTGGTGGCCGCGAGTTCCGCGGCGTGGTCGAGGGCTCGCTGGACCTGCGGGCCCTGCGCCGGTTCAGCAGCGTCTACCGCCGCAACGAGGGCGCCGAGATCGTCATCACCGACTCCGCCGGCCGTGTCCTCTGGGCGACGGAGGGCTCCGGCTATGAGCCTCTCGGAGACGCTTCCCGCCTGGCCGCTCTGGCACGGCCTGACGAGGTCGTCAGGACGGACCTGGACGGCGAGACCTGGCTGCTGGCGAGCGCGCGCAGCCGGTCGCGGTCCTGGCTGGTCGTGGTCCGCCGGCCGTGGCGCGTGGTGAGGGGGGCCCTGGTGGAGAGCTACGTCCTGATCGCGCTGGGCGTGGTGGGCGCCGTGGCTCTTTCGGTATTGCTGGCGCGCGTCATCCTGGCCTGGGCGAGCCGGCCGCTGCGGCGGGAGGAGGCGGTGCTCAAGCAGTACGCGGCCGAGCTGGCCCGCGTCAACGACGCCTTGAAGGCCGAGATCGAGGAGCGGGCGCGGGCGGAGGGAGAGCGCGACCGGTTCTTCGACATGTCGCTCGAGATGCTGTGCATCGCCACGAACGAGGGCTATTTCAAGGAGCTGAGCCCGGAGTGGGAGCGCGCCCTCGGCTGGACGATCGAAGAGCTCAAGTCCCGGCCCTACGCCGAGTTCGTCCACCCGGACGACCGGAACGTCACGGACGTGGAGAAGCAGCGGCTGCGGATGGGGGGTACGGTCATCGACTTCGAGAACCGCTACCGGACCAAGGACGGGGGCTACCGCTGGCTCTCCTGGCGCTGCATCCCCGAGCCGGAGCGGGGGCTCATCTACGCGGTGGCCCGCGACGTCCAGGACCAGAAGGAAGTCGAGCAGATGAAGAACGACTTCGTGTCGGTGGTGAGCCACGAGCTGCGCACGCCGCTGACGTCGATCCGCGGCTCGCTGGGCCTGCTGGCCGGCGGGGTGGCGGGCCCACTGCCGGAGAAGGCCCGTTCCCTCGTGGAGATCGCGGCCAAGAACAGCGAGCGCCTGGGGCGGCTGATCAACGACATCCTGGACATCGAGAAGATGGAGTCGGGCCGGGTGGGCTTCCGCTTCGCGCCGGTCGAGCTCGGTCCTCTGGTCGAGCAGGCGGTCGAGAGCAACCGGGCCTACGCCGAGACGTATGGCGTGGAGCTGCGGACCGCCGGGGCCTTGCCGGAAGCGCGGGTCTGGGCGGACGCCGACCGCCTCCTCCAGGTGATGGCGAACCTGCTGTCGAACGCGGCCAAGTTCTCGCCTCCGGGTGAGGTGGTGGAGGTGGGGGTCGAGCGGCTGGAGGGGAGCCTGCGGGTCGAGGTGACGGACCACGGCAAGGGGATTCCCCCGGAGCTGCGGCCGCGCCTGTTCGAGAAGTTCGTGCAGGCGGATGCGTCGTCGACCCGCCAGAAGGGCGGAACGGGCCTGGGCCTCAGCATCTCCAAGGCCATCGTGGAGCGCCACCGCGGAGCGATCGGTTTCGAGAGCGAGCCGGGAGTCGCCACGACGTTCTTCTTCGATCTGCCGGAGTGGGGAGGCGAGCCCCTGGCAAAGCCTCCGGAGCATTCCCGTGATTGTTCCCGAATCATGCTCTGCGAGGACGACCGCAAGACGGCCCGGCTGCTGTACGTGGAAGACGACGCCGACCTCCAGCGGGTGGTGGCGGCGGTCCTGGACCGCGACGCCGAGGTCGAGCAGGCCCTCACCCTGACCGAGGCCCGCGAGCGGCTGGAGCAGGAGCGCTTCGACCTGGTGATCCTGGACCTGGCCCTGCCCGACGGCTCCGGGCTCGAGCTGCTGCCGCTCCTGGGGAGCCAGGCGCCACCCACGCCCGTGCTGATCTTCTCGGCCCACGGGGTGGAGCCCGCGGTGGCGAGCCGGGTCACTTCGGTAATGGTGAAGTCGCAGACTTCGAACAGCGAATTGCTGGAGCGGATCCGGACGGTGCTGGCGGGGTGAGGGTTCAGATCGCCCGGAGCTGACTCAGGAAGCCTTCGATCTCCCCGATCTCGCTCTCGCTCATGGGCGCCTCGCTGGCGAGGCTCGTTTTGAGGAGGCGTTCCAGGCCTCGGGAGACTTCACTCACCTCGGGGAAACCGAAGGTGCCGCCCGCTCCAGCGAGGGAGTGGACCAGGCGGTGAAAGGTCCGGAGGGGCTCGCCCGCGAAGCCGGCGTCGCGGGCGTCGCGGCAGGCCTCTTCGATCTCGGCGAGGCGCTCGGGCAGCCGGCCGGCGAAGTACTCCCGGAGCTCGGTGGCAACCGTGTCATTCATGGAGCGAGCGCCAGATCGACCGGACGGTTTCGGCGAGGGTCATGGGATCGAAGGGCTTGGCGATCACGTCCACGGCGCCCAGCTCCCGGTAGAGGGACATCTCCTGGGCCTGCACCCGCGCGGTCATGAAGATCACCGGCACCGTGGCGGCCTCCGGCAGCAGGCGCAGGGCCTTGAGCGTGGCGGGGCCGTCCATGCCCGGCATCATCACGTCGAGCAGCACGAGGTCGGGGGCCAGATCGGGGAAGCGGGACAGGGCTTCATTGCCGGAGCTGCAGGTGGTCACGGAGAAGCCGCCGAGCGACTCCAGGGCCATGGCGGCGACCACCTGGATGTCGGGGTCGTCCTCCACGAACAGGATGTGGCGCAGAGCCGAAGAGATCATACTCCCAGGTTATCGCCGCCGCCGCCCGCGGGTCCAGGTCATGCCGTCCAGAGCGCGGATCAGGTTCTCGACGCCACGGAACTGGATCTCCAGGGCGGTCTGAATCGGCTCCTTGCGCAGAGTGTAGGCGCCGCCGGGCCAGACGGGAGCCGCCGGAGACTTGGGCGTTTCTTGAAGGCCGGACGCCTGGACCTTTGCAGAAGCGGAGGGACGCATGGGGAAACTCCTCCATGAAGTTTTCGGGAACGGCGCCATACTAAGCGTGGCAGGTTACGAAACACATTACGCGCGGCGAGGCGAAAGGGTTATACAATTAGGCGCTGTTGTCGTTGCACTGAAATGTTGAACGATTCCTCCGATCCCAAGGGGCGATCCGGGCGCCGCGTTCTCGCCGTCGAGGACGACCCCGATATCCGCCGGCTGATCCAGCGGGAGCTGGAGGCCGTCGGCTTCGAGGTCTGGGCGTGCCCTTCGGCCGAGCAGGCCCTCGAGCAGGTGGAGAAGAAGGGGCTGCCGCACCTCGCCCTGGTGGACATCCTGCTGCCCGGGATGGACGGCATCGCGTTCGCCCGCCGGCTCCAGGAGTGGAGCGATCTGCCGATCGTCATGCTGACCTCGGTCGACGAGGAGGAGACCGTGGTGGAGGCGATCGAGTCGTTCGCCGAGGACTACATCCGCAAGCCGTTCAATCCCCGCGAGATGGTGGCCCGGATCGAGCGGGTGTTCCGGCGGATCGGCGACTTCGGCTATGCCCTGCAGCCGGTGATCCGGATCGACGGCCGGCTGTCGGTGGACCTGGCGCACCAGAAGGCCCTGATCGACGGCCGGGCGGTGCCGCTGACCTCGACCGAGACCAAGCTCCTCCACGTGCTGATGCGCAATGCCGGCCGCGTGGTGGCGACCGACTTCCTGCTGCGCCGGCTCTGGCCCTCGGACGAGGTGTTCGAGGACACTCTGCGGGTGCACGTCCACCGGCTGCGGGGCAAGATCGAGCCCGAGCCCTCGCGGCCCCGCTACGTGGTGACGGAGCGCGGGTCCGGCTACCGGTTCCCGCCGGCCCAGGCCGTTTTGTGAAGCCGCTGTCAGCGCCAGGCCTCCGCCTCGGGCTGCTGGCCCGCACCGGCCTGGCGCTCGCCGCCGTGGGCCTCCTGCCGCTCGCCATCTCCTACTTCGGCCTGATGGATGTGAACCGGGACGCCCTGTTCGACCAGGTCACCAACACGCACGCCCTCGCGGCGCGCACGGCCTCCGCCCAGGTGGGCGCGTTCCTGGAGACCCGGTTGTCGCTGGCCCAGGGCGCGGCCGGCAGCGCGGCGCTCGCCGATCCCCGCTCGCCCGAGGCGCAGGACCTCCTCGTGCGCAGCCTGGGGGCCTGGGCCGGGCTGGGGGTGAAGGCCGTCGCCGTGGTCAACGCCGAAGGGGAGGAGGTCGTGCGGGCGCAGCTCAAGGGCGCGGCGGCGGCGAACGAGGCGCTGCGGCTGCCTGGGAATGGAGAGGTGATGGCTGTGCCCGGTTCCCGGCCGCTCCTGCTGCGGATCTCCGCGCCGTTGTCTGGGGGGGCCGATGGGATCGGTTGGCTGCGCCTGGCCTGCGACGGCTCGGCGCTGGCCGAGGCGGTCCAGCCCCAGGAGCTGGGAGTGGAGGCGGAGCTCGTGCTCGCCGACCGCTCGGGCCGCGTGGTGCTCGGGGGCTCTGCTTCCAAGGGGGGCAATTCGCTGGCTGCCTTCCCGCCCGCTCTGATCGAGCAGGCCCTCCCCGGCCGCTCCGAGGGAGCCGGCCGCTACCGGGACCGGAGCGGCGCGGAGGTTCTGGGCGCCTACTCGCCGGTGGCCGGGACGGACTGGGTGGTCCTCTCCCGCCAGCCGGCGCGGGTGGCCGAAGCAGTTGCGGGGAAGCTCCGGCGGCAGTCGTTGCTGGCCCTCGGGGCGGCTCTGCTGCTCATCGCGGGCCTCTCGGCCGCGGCCTGGTTCGCGGTGGTGCGCCCGGTGCGCGAGCTGGCGGCGGCCCAGCGCGAGCTGGCCGGGGCGGGCGGTGTCCGCGGAGGGATTCCCGCGGGCCGCAACGAGATCGAGGACCTGCGCCGGGGCTTCGAGGCCCTGAGGCGGGGGATCGTCGAGCGCCGGGCCCTCGACAACGTCTTCCTGGGCCGTTACCAGGTCCTGGAGCTGCTGGCGACGGGGGGCATGGGGAGCGTGTTCCGCGGCTGGGACCCCAGGCTCCAGCGCCCCGTGGCGCTCAAGACGTTGCGGCTGGTAGTCGACCTGCCGGAGGAGACAAGGCGGTCGAGGATCGAGCAGCTCGTGCGCGAGGCGGTGACGGCGGCCCGGTTCAGCCATCCCAACGTGGTGGCCGTCTACGACGTGGAGAATGTGCCCGAGGGCGCCTTCATCGCCATGGAGCTGGTGGAGGGCATCAGCCTGGAGCGCCTGCTGCTGCGGCGGGGACGGCTGGCGCCCGGGGAGGTCGTGCCGCTCGGAGCGGCCATCGCCCGCGGGCTCGCCGCCGCCCACGCCCGGGAGATCGTGCACCGGGACGTCAAGCCGGCCAACGTGATGCTCGGCCGGGACGGCTCGGTCAAGGTCACCGACTTCGGCATCGCCGACCTCGTGGCCGCGGCCAGCCAGATCGACGACCGCGTCTTCGGCACGCCGGGGTACCTGCCGCCCGAGAGCCTGCGGGGGCAGGGTCAGGGCCGGGCGGGGGACCTCTTTGCGCTCGGGGTGATGCTCTACGAGTGCCTGAGCGGCTCGAAGCCCTTCGGCGGTCTCGAGTCCTCGGACGTGGTGCAGGCGACGCTCTTCGGGACCGTCCGGCCGCTCCAGGGGAGGGGCAGCGAGGAGATCCCCGCCGAGCTCGAATCCATCGTCCTCCTCCTCCTGGAACGGGATCCTGTCCGCCGGCCGGCGGACGCCGCCGCCGTGGCCGAGGAGATGGAGCGCATGGCCGCGGCACGGGGCCTGCGCTGGAAGCTGGACGAAGGGGGACCCCGGCCCGCCGCCTCGGAGCCGGAAGTCCCCAGCCTGACCGTGGAGGCGCAGTGGGTGCCGACGATGGCGGTGCTGGAACCCGCGGAATCAGTGCGCCGGGTCCGCTGAGGCCCCCTCCCGCAGCACGATCTCCTTCTTGCTCACGTTGCCCACGAGGTCGGCCGCCTCGATTTCCAGCACCACCCGGTCCTCCTCGTTGCGGGCGCGGAAGGTCAGCCGGTCCACCCCCGCGCCCTCGGCGTCGTCCGCCGAGACCCAGAGGCAGCGGTGGTCCCCCAGGACGGCGGGGGTGCTGTCCACCGTGAGGTCCGTCTTGGGGGCGGAGAAGAAGGCCTGGGGATGGTCGCTCACGATCTCCACATGGAAGTCGGCGACGGGGGAGAGATCCTGATCCTTGACCCAGGGCACGGGGATCTTCCAGACGCCCGAGAGCGAGGGCCAGGTGAATCGATCCTTCAAGCGGTGGATGAGCCGGCCCCTGAAGAACCGCCGCTCCTTCTCGGTGTCCTTGGCGAGATGGCCTTCGAGATCTTTCTGATCTTTCACCTCCCAGCGGATCGCGGGCGCCGTGGCGTCCACCACGAAGGCGACCGGAGCGATCGTGCCCCGGTTGCCGCAGCCGTCGACGGCCACGGCCCCGATCGTCTGCTCGCCGGGAGCCCAGGAGGCGGGCCAGGCGTCCACCTCCTGGCCGGCGACCACGGGCACCCAGCGAACCGGGGAGCCCGCCGCGTCGACCGCCGTGGCCTCCACTTTGGCCGCCGCATTGACGAACAGCCGCTCGCCCACGTGCACCTGCGGGCCGGTCACCTGGAGCGACCCGGTGGGGGGAGGCCCGGCCGCGTGCTCGGCGGTGAGGTTGATGGGGGTGGCCTCGCTCGGGTAGCCGTCGAGCCCCGAAGCAGCGCGGGCCGTCACCCGCCAGTAGAGCTCGGCTTTGGGCAGGCCGGCCGGCTGCCACCGGGCCGCGGTTTCCCCCGTGCGCCGCTCCACCAGCTCGCCGCAGCCGGAGTCGCGGCAGAGCTCGATGGTGTAGGAGGACGCGCCCGCGACCGGCTCCCAGGCGAGGACCGGATCGACGCAGGCCCAATTGGGAGCGGTCAGCTTCGGGGCGGGCAGGAGAGGCTCCGGAGGGGAGGGCGGACCCTGGGGAGCCACCGAGGTGCCCATGCCCCGCGGCACCTGCACCTTGGCGCCGCCGGCCTCGACCTCACTCTCGCCGCCGTAGGCCATCAGCTTGGCGCCGCCCTCCTCCGAGCGGCGGGCGCGGGTCTGGGCCGGGCCGGAGCGGTCGGCGCGCGAGGTCGCCTTGGTATTGCCGAGCACGATCTCGATCTCTGGAGGGGGAGCGGCCGAGGCGGCGCGGGTCTCCAGGTCTGCCTGTCCCTCGACGATCTCGATCGACCTGCGCTCGACGCCCCGCAGTTGCGTGCCGGAGCGGCGCAGGAAGACCACCGAGTCCTCGGTCATCACCAGGCGGGCGCCGTCCAGGAACTGCATCTCCGCCGAGGCCTTGCGGCGCGTGCGGACGCCGTTGCGCTCCACCAGCATGTCGCCGATCTGCGCCTCGCCCCAGCCGATGGGGGAGGGCTGGTTCTCCACCTGGCGGGAGAGACGGCTGAGCCGCGCCGCGGGCAGGTTCGATTTGGGCGGCGGCATGCGCAGGCGCGTCCCGGGCTCGATCCGGTTGGGATCGGCGATCCCGGGATTCAGGCGGTGGATCTCCGGCCAGAGCTCCTGGGAGCCCAGGAAGCGCTGGGCGATCCCCCGCAAGGTGTCGCCGGGGCGTACGATATGCCACGCTGGTGGAGCGGAATCTCTCTGGCCCTGGGGTTGGCCATGGGCCGCGGGGGTGGCAAGAAGCAGGGCGAGGAGCACTCCGGAAACAGCCATCTGGGGTCGGTGCACGGGCTGCAGTCCTCCTGGAGCGCGCGGAATGCGCGCGCATCCGGTTCGTCTGAGGCGGTTCTGGTCCGTATACTAATCCGCCTCGGGATTCACCAGGTAATCGAAGGCGGTCGCAAAAATGCTGAAGCAGCGCGTCAAGGGTCGTGTCGAGAATCTCACGCTCGCCTCCTTTCTCCAGCTCCTGGAGATGGAGCGCAAGACGTGTTCCCTGGCGGTGTCCTCCAATGGCTACCGCGGGCTCCTCTATCTGCGGGAGGGGCATCTCGTGGGGGCCGAGACGGCGGGCCTCAGGGGCCAGCCGGCGGCTCTGGAGATCGTCACCTGGGAGAACGCAGACATCGAGATCTCGGACCAGGTGCCCCCGTTCGAGCCGGTGATCGATGTCACCCTGCGCTTCCTCCTGATGGAGGGGATGCGTCTCAAGGACGAGCGGGAGGAATCCGGGGCCCTGGTGCCGCCGCCCCCCGCGCCTCCGCCGGTCGCCGCGCCGCGCCGGTCCGCCCTGGACCTGGGCATCGCCTTCGGCGAGATCATGAAGCGCGGGCAGGCCATCAAGGGCTCCCAGGGGCTCCTGCTGGTGGACACCGACGGCGGAGAGGTGCTCGGCGCCGCGGGCGCGGCCGAAGGGGTGGACCTGGGATCGACCATGGCGCTCCCCACCGCCCAGTTCCTGCGCCAGGAGCGCCGGGTGGCCGAGAATCTGGGCCTCGACGATCCCCTCCAGGACGTGATCGTGACCACCGCCGAGCGGTATTACCTGGTCCGCGTGGTGGGCGCGGGGGAGCACTTCCTCCTCCTCGTCCTCGACCGGCACAAGGCGAACCTCGCCAAGGCCCAACTCGACCTGGTGGCGCTGGAGCGGTCGCTGGGGGGGTGAGGCAGTTCCGGTTCCCTGCCCTACAGGCTCACGGCAGGATTTCTCTCCGCAGCTCTGCCGTGGCCTGCCGCACCGCCGGCTCCTGGCTGGCGGCGAGGAGGCGGGCGGTGCCCTGAAGGGTACTCCGGGCCTCCGCCGTTTTTTCCGGGGTGCCCTGGGCCAGGAGCGCGCGGACGAGCAGGAGCGTGGCCGCGGTCTCGCCGGGCGCGTTGCCGAGCTTGCGGAAGGCGTCTGCCTCCTGGCGGGCGGCAGTTTCCGCTGATGCGGCGTCGCCCTTCGCCAATGCGACCCAGGCGAGGGCGAGCCGGCTTTCAGCCGCCGCGAGTTGCTCACCCATATCGGTGCGGATCCCCAAGGCCTCCTGGTACCGCTTGCCGGCCGGTTCCCACTCGTTCTGGGCGAAGAGGACCTCTCCGAGGCCGTAGAGGGCGGAGGCGATGCCGCCGCGCTCTCCCCGCTGGCGGAAGGTGGCGAGGGCCTGCTCGAAGCTCCGCCGGGCCGCCGCAGAATCCCCCTGGGCGAGCTGGACGTGGCCGAGCCCCGTCAGAGACTCGGCCAGGGACCCGGCCTGTTCCAGGTCGCGGCAGATCTCGGCGGACCGCCGCTGGGCGGCGAGGGCCGGCCCGGCCTCGCCATACCGCGAGAGCGTCTGGCCCTGGTGGGAGAGGATCTCCGCTTCGACGATCCGGTCCTTTTCCTGCTGGGCGATAGCCAAGGCCTGCTGGAACCGTTTCAGCGCCTCGATCAGCTCGCCCTGGAGGGTGAGGGTCCAGCCGATCTCGTCCTGGATCTCCGCCTCACTGAGAGGCTCTTTCAGCTCCTGGTAAATCGCAAGCGACTGATCGTAGTGCCGCCGGGCTGCCGCCAGATCCCCCTGCCGCCGCAGAACGTCGCCGAGGCCTCCCAGGGCCCGCGCGACCTCATGCTCGCGATGAGCACGCCGGGCGAGGTCCAGCGCCTGCTCGCGCTCTTGCCGGCCCTGGGACAGCTCGCCCCGCGCGAAGCTCACATCGGCCAGGTTGTTGAACACTTCGGCGAGATCCTTCTCGGCATTGATCCCACGGTAGACGTCGAGCGCCTGCTGGTTGTAGCGCCGTGCTTCCAGAAGGTCGCCTTCCACGGTCGCGATGGTGCCAAGACCCTGGAGGGCCGCGCCTTCCCCTTCCGCATAGCCGATCTCTTGGCCAAGGCCCAGTTGCCTCTGGAAGAGAGTTTTCGCCTCCGCGAGCTGGCCCCGCTCGAAGGTCAGCTTGGCTACGTTGTGGAGGATTGCGGCCTCGGCCCGCGAGTCTCCGATCTTGTAGGCCATGGCCAAGGCCTGCCGATAGATTTTTTCGGCCTTGTCCCGGTCTCCCTTGTCGAGATACATGTTCGCGGTCTGATTCAGGCCCCTGGTCACCTCTTCCTCGGCTCCGATCCCCCGAAAAATCCTGATCATCTCGGCGTACGACGTATAGGCCGCCTCGGTCTGGCCCCGTGTGGCCTGGACCACGGCGAGACCGCGGAGCGTCTCGGCGGTGCCCCGGGGGTGACGGGCGCCGGTGAAGACACGTTTCGCCTCCTCGAACGCGCTCGTGGCGGCATCGAGCTGCCGGAGGCCGGTGAGCGCCATGCCCAGGTACCGCCGGCCCTCGGCCGCGAGCAGCCGGTCCTCCCGCGCCTCGGCCTTCGCGACCGCCCGTTCCGCCGCCGTTCTCAGCCGCTCGAAATCGCGCCGGAGATTTGCATCCTCGGCTTCCATGATCTCGATCCGCGGGTCGTCTCCCAGGGGAGCCGGGAGGCTCCGGAGCCGGGCCAGGGTCGCGACGGCCTCGGGGCTCTGGCCGCCTTTGGCCTGAACGGCCGCCAGCCGCAACCCGGCTTCGAGATCGTCCGGGAAGATGGAGAGGATCTCCTGATACTTTGCGGCCGCCTCGCTCCACCCGCGGGTCACCTCGTGGTACCGGGCCTCGATGATCAGCCGGTTCTCGCGGCTCACGGTCGAGGCCAGGGCGACCGCCTGTTTCGCCTCCTGCTGGGCCGGCTGCTTGTAGCCGAGGTCCTTCCAGGCGGCAGCCAGGGCCAGGAGCACCAGCGGATTGCCAGGGTCCTCGGCCGCGGCCTGCCGCAGCAGGTCGCGGGCGGCCGGCGTCTCGAAACGGCGCAGGCGGTGCAGACCCTCGGCATAGAGGCGGGCGGCTTCGGGCCGGGGGATCGCGGCCCGGAGCGCCTCCGTTTCAACGAGGGACAGCTCGCCCGCTCCCAGGGCCGTCCGCAGCCGCCGGCCCAGGTTCTCCAGGGCGGCAGGTCCGCCGGCCTCGGTGAAGACCGCCAACTGGCGGTCCGTCTTCGCATCCCGCACCATCACGTCGTAGCGGGTGGGCTCGCCCCGCTCGCCGGTCATGTAGGCGCCGCTCACCAGGAAGTCCGCTCCCAGCCCTCGTCGCGGGCGTGGCCGGTCGACCTCCTCGGGGGGAATCACCCGCAACTTCCCGGTCGCGGCCAGCTCCAGCGGCAGCAGCTCGAAGAGGGGAAGCCCACCCGAGTCGTCCGTAGAGCCCGACAGGTTGTCGAAGGGGAGGACGGCCACGGATGGACGAAGATCGATCCTCGCCACCGCTGCCACCTGTACGGGAGTCACGGGGGCTGGGCGGCTCTCCGAAGCTTCGCGGCGGAAGGGCAGGCGCCCGGCGATCCCCAGCCCGGCCACCAGGGCGGCGAGCAGGGCGAAGAGCCCGAGGCCGATCCGCGAGCCGGGAGGCCGGCGCCGCCGCGCCGGAAAGAGCGACCGGGGAGAGGTGGCGTCCTCCTCGGCCTTGGTGGCGCCCAGGGACCGCACCACATGGCGGACGGTGGGGAAGCGCTGCGCCGGGTCCCGCTCCAGGCAGCGCAGGATCGTTTTCTCCCATGCCGGGTCCAGCTCCGAGAGGTGGACCCGCGGCGAGGGCGCCGGTTCCTGGAGCCGCTTCAGGGCCGTATAGAAGGCGCTCTTGCCCACGAAGGGGAGCTCGCCCGTGATCATCTCGAACATCACGACGCCCAGGGCATAAATGTCCGTGGCCGGCGTCGCCTCCTCGCCCCGCACCTGCTCCGGCGCCATGTAGGCGGGCGAGCCCACGAGCTCGCCCGTGGCCGTGAGCGAGGACGCGGAGGCGTCCTCGTGGATCGGGCTCCAGGCGAGCCCGAAGTCCGTGACCACCGCCCGGGAGCCGGACGCCGTGGGCACCAGGAAGACGTTGCCGCTCTTCAGATCCCGGTGGACGACCCCGTTCGCGTGGGCGGCGGCCAGGGCGGCGGCGATATGGCCGATCACCGGCAGGGCCTCGGCCGTGCTCATTCGCCCCTCGCGGGCGAGCCGCTGCTCCAGGGTCTCCCCCCGCAGCAGCTCCATGGTGAGGAAGGCTCTATCGGTCTCCGGCTTGACCAGGTCGAACACCCGGCAGACGTTCGGATGGGTCACCCGCCGGCCGAGCTGGATCTCCCGCTTGAACCGCTGCAGGACCCGCTCGTCCCCCGCGATCTCGGGCCGGAGGATCTTGATGGCGATCCGCTCGCCGAGCTCCAGGTCTTCCGCCTCGTAGACCTCGCCGACCGCTCCGTGACCGAGGAACGCGGTGACCTGGTAGCGCGAGGCGAGCACCTGCCCGGGTGTGAGCGCCGGCTGGCGCCCGTCCCCCTGGAGGCCGCTTTCAGGGTGGGTCATGAAGATTTTATTTTAACGCCAGTACAGCGTTTTCAGAAGAAAGAGGTTTAATGTGCAGGTATTGAAACGATTCTCTGAAGGGGAGAGTGCCATCCCCCTCAATGGGAGAGGGGGGAGGACGGACACGGACAGGCACGGACGGGCACGGACTGCTACTGCCGGCCGCGCATGAAATCTCCGGCCAGGGAGGTCAGGTCGTCCACGATCTGGCCGTCGCCGTCGCGGTCCAGCAGGACGTTCAGCAGGCCGCGGTTCTGGGGATTGGCCTGCTCGATCGTCCGGCGCTCGTTGCCGAGGACGTCCGAGAGCCCGCCGGAGTCGAGCCCCCGCTGCCGCTTGGCGCGGCCCAGGGCGCCGAGCACGATGGGAGCGAGCAGCATCAGCAGCCGTGCGACCTGGGCCTGGTTGAGCCCGGTCGTGCGGCCTACCTGAGTCTCGACGGCGGGCCTCCGGCCTCCGAAGATGTGGCCCAGGATGCCCGCGCCCTGCTGGGTCACCCCGGGATTTCCCAGGCTCCCCACGAGGTCGTCCAGGATGCTGCCGTCGTGGTCCCGCTCCAAGGCGCCCGCGAGCTGCTGAGCCCCCGTGGGTTGAGCGGCGTTATGGGAAAGCCCGCCGAGGAGGGCCGTGAGGGCCGCCGGGACGGCCTGCCGGGTCGTATTGGGGTCCGTACCGAGCTGCTGGCTGAGCTGCGAGAGCGTGTGGTCGTCGAGCCGCTCGTTGACCAGATCGAATAGTGAACTCAAAGCGTACCTCCTTGTAGAAGGGAGGAGAGCGCGCCCGGCGCTCCCTTCCGGCAAGGGGGTAAAGCAATGACGCTGCCAGCGAATGTCAGCGGGATCAGATCAGCGGGATAGGATGCGGTAGAACCAGGCCATCCCGAGCGTGCCCAACACGAGCACTGTAGCGTTCAGGAAGACCCCGATCCTGGCGATGCCGCGCCCCTCGGGATTGCGGAGCCCCAGGAGGCCGAACACCAGCCCCAGGGCCGCCAGCACGAGCACGGTCAGGGCGGACAGGAACGCGCGGCCGTAAAAGGGGCTGCCGAACGGCAGGATCTTCACGATGAAACGGGCGCCGAGCGACGCGGCGAAGCAGGCGAGGGACGCCACGTGCCAGGCATCCGGCGTGTTCAGGGGTGCGTATTCACCCTCGACGTAATGGGGCAGCGGTCTCGGCTCCATGGCTCAGGTAGACTTTCCTGGAATGTCGTCCTCATTGTACCCCGCATGGCCGTCCCACGCTTCTTTTTCCTGCCCGTGAGCCTGGCCTCGCCCGACGGCGTCGTGGCCGTGGGCGGCCGGCCCGATCCGGAGACGCTGAAGGAGGCCTACTCCCGGGGCATCTTCCCCTGGCCCCATGGCGGGTGGCCGCTGCTCTGGTTCTGCCCGGACCCCCGGTTCGTGCTGGTGCCGGAGGAGGCCCACGTCTCGCGGTCGCTGCGCAAGGAGATGCGCCGGGGCACCTTCGAGATCCGCGCCGACACGGCCTTCCGGGAGGTCATCCAGGGCTGCGCGTCCGCGCCCCGCCCGGGCCAGGGCGGCACCTGGATCACCAGGAGCATGGTCCAGGGCTACACGGCCCTCCATGAAGAGGGGCTGGCGCATTCGATCGAGGCCTGGCAGGACGGCCGGCTGGTGGGCGGGCTCTACGGCATCTCCATGGGCTCGGTCTTCTTCGGCGAGTCCATGTTCGCGGAGGTTCCGAACGCTTCCAAGGTAGCCTTCGCCACCCTGCTGGCCAACCTCGTCCGCTGGGGCTTCTCCCTGGTGGACTGCCAGAGCTACACCCGGCACCTCGAGTCCTTCGGAGCCGTGGACTGGCCGCGCCCCCGCTTCCTGGCCAAGCTGAAGAAGGCCCTCCGCGAGCCCACCCTCACCGGGCTCTGGGAGCTGGAGCTGGGAGCCGCCGAGGCGGCGGAGGCGTTCCGGGGAGATCGGTCCTGAGGGCCACCCTAGGCCGCCGCCTGCTCGAACCGCAGGCGCGGGTTGCGACGGGCGCGCTGGAGGTAGTCGGCGATCTCCTGGACGAGGTGGGGCGTGGCCGTGTCGTGCTCGGCGGCTTTCTGGAAGACGGTGAGGGCGGCCAGGGCCTGGCGGTGGACGTCGTGCGAGAGGAAGACGGTGAGCATCTCCTCGGCCAGCGCACGGACCTCGGCGTTGCGCCCTTCCTTCAGGTAGAGCTTGGCGAGGTCCAGGGTCACCAGGGAGGCGTCGTAGCCGTGGCCCTCGGCGAGGAAGCGGAGCTTGACGTCGTGCAGAGTGCGTTCGGCCTTTTCGAGCTGGCCCAGGCCGGCGGCGATGCGGCCGG
Organism: uncultured Acidobacteriota bacterium; assembly: GCA_963832495.1. Lineage (GTDB taxonomy): Bacteria > Acidobacteriota > Thermoanaerobaculia > Multivoradales > UBA5704 > DATARR01. Next base: position 234,393 of record CAWHUF010000014.1, read on the forward strand.
CGAGCCAGGCCAGGCGCAGCCCGGTCCAGGAGCCGTCGAACTCCTGGTAGGTGTGGCGGAAGCGCTCCAGATGATGGAGGGCCTCCTCGCTCTTGCCGCAGTCGTTCAAGAACCAGGCGAGGTTGTGCCGGGCCATGAGCACCAGGCGTGGCTCGCGCTCCCAGTCGAGGAGGCCGAGCCCGCGGCGGATCTGCCGGATCGCCTCCTCGGGCCAGCCGGCGTAGCCCAGGAACACGCCCTTGCTGACCATGGCCCGGCCCTTGCGGTGGGGCTCGTGGAGGTCTTCGTAGATGTCGATCACGGCATCGAGCAACTCGGCGGCCTGCTCGAAGCGGCCCTGGTCGGAGAGCAGGGAGGCCCGGAGGTCGAGGATCCGTGCCTCTTCCAGGGGATCGGCCGAGCCCTCCTCGGCCACGCGCTCGGCGTTGGCGAGGGCCTCTTCGGCGCCGGCCAGGTCGAAGGCGATGCGGCGGGCGTTGCCCAGGAAGGCCCAGGCGCGGGCCTCCAGGTCGCGCGCGACGGAGAAGCCGTAGCGCTCCTCGTCCAGGAGACCGGCGACCAGCAGGCCCAGCTCCGCGAGCTCGACGGACAGGGCGTTGTCGCGGAACCCTTCCTCGAAGCTCTTGTCGATGAGCAGCTCGCAGACGGCCAGGGTGTGGAAGCGGCAGCTGTTGCGGGCCAGGACCTGGCGCTCCCGGGGCGGATAGCCGAGCAGCTCCGCCACCATGGGGGGCGCGTCCCGCCGTTCGAGCGTCACCAGGGCGAGCCGCTGCTCGATGGAGGAGAAGAGCCGGTCCCAGCGGGCGGTCTCCTCCGGGCCGGGCTCCAGGTCCTCCAGGCGCGGCTCGCCGAAGGCTGGGGCGGCGAGGGTGATCATGAGCAGCGCGTCCACCTCTTTCTGGCAGATGGCGCAGCCCGAGCGCAGATGGTCCTCGATCCAACGTTCCTCGGTCGCGGAGGCATGGCCGCGCGAGAACTTCTCCAGAGCGTTCCGGTCAGGGTGGCGCGGGTTCATCGGACATTCCTCCAGCGAAGACCTCCATGGGGGGCGATGCGCTGCCTCTACCATTAAGTTGCTGCAAGGGGGGAAAAAGTGACATCGGGTTTTGAAGACGTTGGAGCGGAGGGGAGCCCAGCCGTCCGAGCCCCCCTCCGGCCGCCCTACTACGAGTTGCCGTTGGGGTCCATGGCACCGCCCGCGTAATCGAAGAAGCGGAGCAGGTACGAGAAGAACCCCCGCTCCGGCACGTCGCGCACGGGGCCGTCGAAGGAACGGCGGCTCCGGGCGCCCCAGGCCTCAGCGGCGGGCGCGGCGGTCAGCGAGACGAGAGTGGCGAAAAGCAGGGCGGCGGCCAATTTCCTGGAAACATTGGATGACATGGGGAAAACCCCTCCAGGGCAGGACGGTCCGAACGCTGCCACCACGGCCGCGGGGGCCTGCCCTTCTATCTTTAAGGGTGCGGCTCAATGCCGGGTGAGATCTAGAGGAGATCCGGGAGGCTCCCTCCCTTCGGCGGCGAGCCGTGTAGCTCTTGCATGGCCCGATGTACCCAATTCCCAGGCTCCTTTTTTTCCATCCCGCAAACGCCGGCCTCCCGCTGTTGCTTCCAGAGAGGAGAGCCGGGAGCTTTCCATGGGGAGCTGTTTAATGGTCCGCATCTTGCAGTCCACTCTCCCCAAGGAAGGAGTAGGAGTATTCAGCGAGTGGTTTTCAAGAGTTTCTGGATGGCGGGCTTCGAATGCTCATGCCATTGCCGAGGGGATAAAAGACGTCTGGATCTGATCGCGGCCACGGAGCACGACCGCTGGGCGGCGGCCGACTACGCCCGTGTGCGCCGTCTCGGGATCGAGACCGTGCGCGACGGGACGCGCTGGCACCACATCGAGCGAGCCCCGGGGCGCTACGACTTCTCCTCCCTGCTGCCCATGGTCCGGGCGGCGCGGGACACCGGCGTCCAGGTGATCTGGGACCTCTGCCACTACGGGTGGCCGGAGGGGCTCGACATCTTCCGGCCCGAGTTCGTGGACCGCTTCGCGGACTATGCCCGGGCCGTGGCCCGGGTGGTCGCCGCCGAAACGGACGAGCCGCCCGCCTGGGCGCCCATCAACGAGATCTCCTTCTGGTCCTGGGCCGGGGGCGACGTCGCCTACCTGAACCCGGGCGCCACGGGCCGGGGGTTCGAGCTCAAGACCCAACTCGTCCGGGCGTGCCTCGCGGCCATGGACGCGCTGTGGAGCGTCGACCCGCGGGCCCGCATCCTCCACTGCGACCCGGCCATCCACATCGTGCCCGACGCGTCGCGGCCCCAGGACCGTGAGGAGGCCGAGGGGCACCGCCAGGCCCAGTTCCAGGCCTGGGAGATGATCGTGGGCCGCCTCTGGCCCCAGCTCGGCGGCGACGAGCGCTACCTGGACGTCCTTGGCGTCAACTACTACCCGGACAACCAATGGGTCCTGAACGGTCCCAGGCTGCAGCGGGACGACCCCCGCTACCGTCCGTTCCGGGACATCCTGCGCGAGAGCTGGGAGCGCTACGGCCGGCCGCTGGTGGTGGCCGAGACGGGCGCCCAGGATTGTGCCCGCGCCGAGTGGCTGCGCTACGTCGCCGAGGAGGTGCGCGCCGCCCGGCGAGAAGGCGTGCCGGTCGGCGGCATCTGCCTCTATCCGGTGCTCAACTATCCAGGCTGGGACGACGACCGCCATTGCCAGAGCGGTCTCTGGGGGTACCCCGGTCCGGGAGGGCACCGTGAGATCTGTTCCCCTCGCCGAGGAGCTCGACCCGGCAGATCGAGCTCTTCCGAAGCGAGCCCGGAATTTCCCAGACCCCTGTCGCCCGGCGCGAACGGGGCGAGGAGGAGACTGACTATGCTGCCTACTGAAAAGGGGGGCAACTTGGAGGCCGGGAACGAAGTGCCCGGCCTGTCCCCCAAGCCGGACCTCGTCTGCCTCTCCCACCTTCGGTGGGACTTCGTCTACCAGCGGCCGCAGCACCTGATGAGCCGTTTCGCCCGCGACCGCCGGGTGTTCTTCTTTGAGGAGCCGGTTTACGGCGAAGGTCCCATCCGGCTGGAGGTCAGCGAGCGGCCCGGCGGCGTCCGGGTCGCGGTGCCCCATCTGCCCGATGGCCTCTCGTCCGAGGAGGCGGAGGCGGCCCAGAGGGACCTCCTCCACGGCCTCCTCACGGACCAGGGCATCACCGAGTACATCCTCTGGTACTACACGCCCATGGCCCTCGCCTTTTCCGAGGGGCTCACGCCGTCGGCCGTGGTCTACGACTGCATGGACGAGCTGTCCCTCTTCCGCGGCGCCCCACCCGTGCTGGTGGAGCGCGAAGCCCAGCTCCTTCAGCGGGCGGACCTCGTGTTCACCGGCGGCCAGAGCCTCTACGAGGCCAAGCGCGAGCGCCACCCGGACGTCCACGCCTTTCCCAGCAGCATCGAGGTGGAGCACTTCGGCCGGGCCCGCCAGTCCGGGACGTCCGATCCCGAGGACCAGGCAGCCCTCCCGCGCCCGCGTCTCGGCTACTTCGGGGTGATCGACGAGCGGATCGATCTGGACCTCCTGGCGGCGGTGGCCGATGCCCGGCCGGACTGGCAGATCGTCATGGTCGGACCGGTCGTCAAGATCGATCCCGCCACCCTGCCGCGGCGGGCGAACCTCCATTATCCAGGGATGAAGCCCTACGCCGAGCTGCCCGCCTACCTCGCCGGCTGGGACGTCGCCCTGATGCCCTTCGCACGCAACGAGTCCACCCGCTTCATCAGCCCCACCAAGACGCCGGAGTACCTGGCGGGCGGGCGCCCCGTGGTCTCGACCCCGATCCGCGACGTGGTGCGTCCCTACGGCGAGCTGGACCTGGTGGCGATCGCCGAGGACGCCCCGGGCTTCGTCGCGGCCGTCGAGCGGGCTCTCGCCCGCTGGGGCAAGGCGGCACGGAACGTGAAAGTTGGTTGAAACGGGTTGACGAGCTGCTAGCAAAGGGCTCCTGGAACCGCACCTCTCGGCACATGTCCGACCTTATCGACGCGGTGGTCGCGAGGGGGCGTCTCCATCGGTAAACGGTTCAGTGAACGTCTTTTGACAGATGTTGTCCAGCAGTCCGCAGCGGATGGACCGCTCCGAAGGCTTCTTGAATGGGACCACCTCGAAAGGAGCAGGTTCGATGTTCGACTATCTGATCGTGGGCGCGGGTTTCGCCGGCAGCGTGCTGGCCGAGCGGCTGGCGCGCGGTTCTGGAAAAAGAGTTCTCCTCGTCGACCGGCGTCCGCACATCGGCGGCAACGCCTACGACCACTACGATGACGCGGGCATCCTGGTCCACAAGTACGGCCCGCACATCTTCCACACCAACTCGCGGGAGGTGTTCGACTACCTCTCGCGAGTTCACCGAGCTGGCGCCCGTACGAGCACCGCGTGCTGGCGAGCGTGGACGGCCAGCTCGTGCCGATCCCGATCAACCTCGACACCATCAACCAGCTCTACGGCCTGAACCTGACCAGCATGGAGGTGGAGGAGTTCTTCGAGTCCGTGGCCGAGCCGCGCGAGCACGATCCGCACCTCCGAGGACGTGGTGGTCAGCCGGGTCGGCCGCGAGCTCTACGAGAAGTTCTTCCGCGGCTACACCCGCAAGCAGTGGGGGCTCGACCCCTCGGAGCTCGACGCCATGGTGACCGCCCGCGTGCCCGTGCGCACCAACCGCGACGACCGCTACTTCACCGACACCTACCAGGCCATGCCGCTGCACGGCTACACCCGGATGTTCGAGAACATGCTCGACCACGCCAACATCAAGATCCTGCTCAACACCGACTACCGGGAGGTCATGGACGTCATCCCCTACGAGAAGATGATCTACACCGGCCCGGTCGACGAGTACTTCGACTACCGCTACGGCAAGCTGCCGTACCGCTCGCTCGAGTTCGAGCACGAGACGCGTGAACGAGGCGCGGGTCCAGCCGGTGGCGGTGGTCAACTACCCCAACGAGCACCCCTACACCCGGGTCACCGAGTTCAAGCACCTGACCGGCCAGGAGCACCCGAAGACCAGCCTGGTCTACGAGTACCCGCAAGTCGGAGGGCGACCCGTACTACCCGGTGCCGCGGCCGGAGAACGCCGAGCTCTACAAGAAGTATCAGGCGCTCGCCGAGGAGCGGCCGGACGTGCACTTCGTGGGCCGGCTCGCCACCTACAAGTACTACAACATGGACCAGGTGGTGGCGCAGGCCCTCTCGGTCTACGCCCGCATCGTGGGCCAGAAGCGAGCCGAAGCCACCCGCGCCCAGGCGGTGACCGCGGTGCGGCCGGTGCTCGCCACGCCCAAGCCGCGGCGTACGGCCGTAGCCGTCGAGCATTACCGAGACGGCGGTGGCGCTCAAGGGGGCGTAGGGGATCGAGAAGATATCGAGAATGTAATAACCAAATATTACCGAGGAAATAATAATCCGGCCCCCGGAAAGGCCGCGGGCGCGGCAACTGGTCCAGGTATTGAGCCCGGACCAGCCCGGGGGCCGGTACAGCCGCGCGAGAGGAGCGCGCGGCTCTGTCAGGATCAGCGAGCGGAATCCGTGGAGTCCACCCGCAGGAGGGATGGCGGCTGCCGTTTCCAAAGGTCCCGGTGAGCCGTCGTGTGGATACTACTCCTCCCGGAGGCAGAGCGCAAATTCTTTTTTCTACTTTTTTTCTACTTTCTACCACCTGCCGGCTTCGGCGGTTATGACGGCGCAGGTCCGAGCCCTCGGGAACCCGTTTTGCTAACCTCTCCAGTGCCATGGGCGCCGGCCACTCGCATTCCCACCACCAGCACGCCTCCAGCCGCAACCGGATGCGGCTGGGGCTGACGCTGGGGCTCGCCGCGGCCTATATGGTGGCCGAGGCCGTGGGGGGCTGGCTCACCGGCTCGCTCGCCCTGATGGCGGACGCCGGGCACATGCTCTCCGACGTGGCCGCCCTCGGGCTCTCGCTCTTCGCCATGTGGATGGCCCAGCGCCCGCCCACCTCGCGGCGGACCTTCGGGTACCACCGGCTGGAGATCCTGGCCGCGCTCGCCAACGGGGCCACGCTGGTGGCGATCTCCATCCTGGTGCTGATCGAGGCGTTCCACCGCTTCCGCAACCCGCCGGAGGTGGACGCGCCCGTGATGATGGGGATCGCCGTGGGCGGCCTCCTGGTCAACCTGGTGGGGCTCTGGATCCTCCACGAGGGGCGCTCGGAGAGCCTGAACGTCCACGGCGCCTGGCTGCACGTGCTGACGGACGCCCTGGGCAGCGTGCAGGCCATCGCGGCCGGCGCCCTCATCTGGGCCTTCGGCTGGCCGTGGGCCGACCCCGCGGCCTCGGTGCTCATCGCCCTGCTGGTGATCTACTCCTCCTGGTCCCTCCTCCGGGAGGCGGCCGGGGTGCTCATGGAGAGCGCTCCCTCGCACATCGACGTGGACGAGGTGCGGGAAGCCATGACCGGCGTCCGCGGGGTCATCGAGGTCCACGACCTCCACGTCTGGACCATCACGAGCGGCATGGAGACCCTCTCCGCCCACGTGGTGGTGGAGGAGTCCTGCTACGGCTGCGACGTGCTCGCTGAGATCCGCTCCACCCTGCACGACCGCTTCGGCATCCACCACATGACGGTGCAGATGGAGACGGAGTCCTTCCAGGAGCTGCCCACGCGGGTGTAGGCAGTAGGCATGCTAAAATCCAAATAATTCGGCCGCCGTTCCTGTTGTCTCTTCCTGGGGTCGATCCCAGGATGACCGAGGAGTTTTGCCATGCGGGTATCAAGGATCTTTGCCATTCTCTTTCTGCTCCTGGGGCTCGCCGGCCCGGCGCTTCACGCCCAGAACAACCGGCTGGTGCGCGTCCCCCAGGATGCGAAGACCCTGGCCGCGGCCATCACCCGCGTGGCGGACGGCGGCGTGATCGAGATGGCGGCGGGGGCGTACCCGTCGCCCGGGTCGAGGGGGTTCGAGATCGCCAACGCCCGCAAGGGGTTCACGGTCCGGGCCGCGGCGGGCGCGGTGGTCGCCATCGACGGTGGCGGTGCCCGCTCTCTTCTGCGCTACGCCAACTCGGACCGCGCCCGCGGCAAGCTGGTGACCTTCGAGAGGATCATCTTCCGGAACGGCTTCAGCGCCGAGACCGGGAGATCGGGGGGCGTGACGCTGTCGAAGTCCGACGCCCTGTTCCGCAACTGTACCTTCATCAACAACCGCGCCGCGGCGCCGCAGACCGGCGGCGGGGCGGTCAAGGCCCTCGAAGGCTCCACGGCCAGCTTCGTCAACTCCTCCTTCCGCAACAACTCGTCACAGCTCCGGGGCGGCGCCATGGTGGTGCGCTCGGCCACGGTGACGGTCCAGGGCGGCGACTTCACGGCCAACCAGGTGAACCTGCCCGGCCACAACCCCAACTCCTTCGGCGGCGCCCTCGTGGTGATCGACGGCACGCTGCGCGTCACGGGCACCCGCTTCGAAGCCAACCAGGCCGGTTGGGTGGGCGGGGCCATCTACACCATCGGCAACTGGAACAAGGGCTCGGAGGTGGTCGTGACCCGTTCGAGCTTCCTCTCCAACCAGGCCCTGCGCGACCCCTGCTGCGCGGCGCCGGACGCGACGACGGGCGGGGCCATCCATGCCGAGGACCTGGCGACGCTGCGGGTCCACCAGTCCCTCTTCTCGGACAACCGGGCCGAGGTGGGCGGCGCCGTGGACAACTACCGGGCTGTGACCGAGATCTACGGCTCCGTCTTCCAGGGGAACCAGACGAACGCCGGCCGGACCGTGGGCGGCGTGGGTGGGGCGATCGCCCTCCTGTCCGCCGACCACTCCGATGCCTCGACCAACTTCGGCGCCATCAACCGCCGGGCCGGCCGGCTGGTGGTGGCGCAGTCGCTGCTCCAGGGACCCCCCGCGGGCATCGTCCCGGCCTCGGTGGGCGGCAGCCTGCATCCTGGCGGGCGGCGACGGTGTGCGCCAGTTCGGTGGCGGCGCCGTGCCCCAGGCCGGCACCCTGGCCGAGAACCGCGCCCAGGTCGAGATCCGCGGCTCGGTCCTGGCGGGCTGTGACGTCGACACGGCTCCCGACGGCACGGGCGGAGCCGGTGGCGCCCTGGCGGGGGACCTGATCGATCTGGTGATGCAGGACTCGATCGTGTTCGACTCCGACGCCCGGGGTGCCAACGGCGTGGGCGGCGGCGTGGCCCTGCGGCAGGATTCGAACGCGCGGATCATGCACAGCGCCTTCGCCCGCAACTCGGCGCAACGGTTCGGCGGCGCCCTGTTCCTGTCCGGCTCGGCGGCGCAGGTGTTCGACGCCCGCTTCTACGGCAACGAGGGTGCCGGCACCCGTCGGGCGAATCCCGGGGCTCCGCGATCTTCTCCATGCCGTTGACCGACAACCCCACCCGGCCGAGGAACGTCTCCGGTCTCATCTCGAACTCGGCCTTCAGCGAGAACGCTGGGCATCCCCTCTGGGAAATCGATCCACAGAGCGGGCCGGTCAACGACCTGCGCTACAGCGCCAACCGGTTCAATCCCGCGGGTTTCGATGACCGGGTCTACGTCAACACCCTGGCGGCTCCGAACGGGTTGAACACCGCCGGGCTCAACGCGCTCACCGTATTCCGTGCGGGACGGCCGCCGACCACCAAGACCGAGGTGCCCAATGCCCACGTGCCGAACCTGCGCGAGGGCCTGCTGTTCGCGGTCCCCTCGCCCAGCAGCGTCGGGGCCGCGCCCACGGCTCCCACCGCGTCCCTGCTCGCCTACGCCTGGACCGGGGGCGCGGCGGCGATCGGTGCCGCGCCGCTCCAGAAGGCGGGCCTGCTGGAGGTGCCGCCAGGCGACTACACCCTGATGATCGACGGCACGCCCATCGTGGCCACCAAGGCCTTGGGCTCCTGCACCTCCGGTCCCTTCCTTTGCCTCGCCGGCAACCGGTTCCGGGCGGAGGTGACCTGGAAGCTGGGGGCCGCCTCCCTGCCCGCGCAGGCCGTGGCGGTCTCGGGCGACGCCGGCTACTTCACGTTCAACGATCCGGGCAGCGCCGAGCGGGTGGTCAAGATGGTGGGGCAGAACGGCACCTTCGGGGTCTTCTCCGGCGGCCTGACCAACGCCGAGCACACTCTAACGGTGACCGACACCACGACCGGCGCCGTGAAGACCTACACCAACGCCGCGGGTGCCTTCATGAGCCTGGGGGACATGACGGCCTTCCCGCGCCGCGCGCAGGAAGGCCGCGGGTGCCGAAGCCAGACCGTTCTTCGAGGAAGAGGCCGCCGTCCCGATTTTCGACGAAGCCGCGACGTGCGCCGCCGGGCCGAACAACCTTTGCCTCGCGGGTTCGCGCTACCTGATCGAGCTCTCCTGGAAGGACGCCGCGGGCCGGGTCATGACCGGCCATGCCGTGCCGCTCACGGCCACTTCGGGTTACTTCGGGCTGAGCCTCGCCAGGCAGCGTGGACGTGGCCGTGAAGGTGCTGGACGCCCGGCCCCTGAACGGCCGGTTCTGGGTTTTTCAGGGCGCGCTCACCAGCGTCGAGTACACGGTCACGGTGACCGACACCATGACCGGCGTCCGGAAGGCCTACACCAATCCCCGCAGCCGGTTCACCAGCCACGGGGACCTGACGACCTTCGTGTCCCCGTGAGCTGGTGGAGGGAGCTTACCCGAACGGCAGCGCCAGGCCCTCGACCTCCAGCAGCCTTGACTTGGCCTCCAGCCCGCCGCCGAAGCCGGTCAGCGAGCCGTCCGCTCCGATGACCCGGTGGCAGGGGACGACGATCGGGATGGGGTTGGCGCCGTTGGCACGCCCCACGGCCCGGGCGGAGCCGGGGCGTCCGAGGGCGGCGGCGATCTCGCCATAGCTCCGGGTTTCGCCAAAGGGGATCTTCTTCAGCTCCTCCCAGACCGCCAGCTCGAAGGGCGTCCCCTGCGGAGCGAGGGGCAGGTCGAACTCGCGTCGCCGGCCAGCGAAGTACTCCTCGAGCTGTCGGCGCACCTCGGCCGTGCGGCCTGCGTCCTCGGCGACCTCGATCCCCCGGTCCCGCATCCTCTCCGTGACCTTCTGAGAATCGCGGCCATCCTTGCCACTGAACTCGATGCGGACCACGGAGCCCGTCTCGTCGACCACGCAGAGCAGGGGACCGCAGGGGCTTTCGACGGTGGTGGTGTAGTAGGTCATGGGAAATCCATCAAGCTTTGCCAGAAGTGGAAGGTGGCCCAGCTCCGGTAGGGGGCGAAGGGCCGCATCAGCTCCAGGGTCTCGGCCGGTCCGGGCCGGTCCGGGAGGTTGAAGAACCTTGCGAGCCCTTTCACGAGGCCCGCGTCGCCCACGGGCACGCAGTCCTCCAGGCCGAAGGCCCGCATCATCAGGTACTGGGCGGACCAGCGGCCGATCCCGCGTACGGCCACGAGCCCGGCCTCGGCCTCCTCGGGAGGGAGCGTGGCCAGCCGCGCGAGGTCGAGCTCGCCGGCCACGATTTTCTGGGCGGCGCCGGTCAGGTACTCCGCCTTGCGCCGGGAGAACTGCATCCGCCCCAGCTCCTCGACCGTGAGGTTGGCCACCGCCTCGGCTGTCGGGGGTGCAAGCAGCCCGTTGGCGGCGGGCACACCGGCCCGCTCCGCCAGCCGCCTCCTCAGGACATAGGCGAAGGCGAGGTTGATCTGCTGGCCCACGATCACCCAGGTCAGGCCGTCGAACAGGTCCGGCGTCTGGGGGATGCGCAGACCCGGCCGGCCGGCCACGAGCGGCGCCAGCCGGGGCGAGGCCGAGACGTGGCGCTCGAAAGGCTCGGGATCGGCATGGAGCCCGAGCAGGCGCCGCAGGTAGTCCCGGGCCTGGTCCCCCGCGTAGGTGGGCAGCCGGCGGCCCTCCAGAACCGCACGGGCTTCCCCGGTCCCCAGCTCCGCGCGCAGCAGGGCGGGCCTGCCGTCGATCCACAGCCCCAAGGCAAACCTCGGCCCGTCTACCTGGACGGTGAGGCTCTCCGCGTCCCGTCCCAGGTACCCCAGGATGCGGGCAATGGGGTAGGAGGAAGGGAGCGGGATCTGGAAAGAGCGGGCGGGGGCCATGGCTGGACCATGCTATCAATTCTCTTTGAAAGGAGAACGCCATGAGTCCGCCAGCCCTCGTGCCTTTACCCTTTGCTCTCGTCTACGACGACGGAGAGCCTATGGATAGCGGGTGGCATGTCCTCCAGTTCTGCCCAGGTCTTCCAAACGTCCACGAAGCGCTCGTGAACGCGTCCGACGAGGACCTCAGCTGGAGCAGGGCCGGCGTATTCGTCACGAACACTTTCAGAAGAGCCACCAAGGCTGGCAGGCTCACTTTTGAGCCCGGCAGGCGCATCGCCGGGACCAAAACTGAGCCTGCCGGCCCTCGCGCTGCTCCTGCCGGGCTTGAAAGTACGCCTGCCGGCCTTGATTGTGAGCAAGCCGGGCTCGATTTTGAGCAAGCCGGCCCCGGCAAGCTTAAAATTCGCCCCGGCAAGCTCAAGATTCCTCCCGGCAAGAGCAAGGCCGGGCCCGGCTTGCTTACTTTCGGGGTTGAAAGCTGTTCCACCGGGCGTTTCGCGTCTTGAGGAGGGATCTATGGCGATCCGGATCGTCCGTCTGGGAACGCCGCGAGCCGAGGGGGAGGATCTGCGCCTGGGCACGGTCCGCCGTCCTCCCCGGGGCGTGCGCAAGGAAGACTACGCCCGGCTCGACTATTACGATCTCTGGCTGCCCGACCTGGCGCCCAGCGCGGAGCTGGTCAAGCTGGCGCTCTCGCCGCCTTTCACCCCGGAGCGCTGGAAGACCTTCGAGAAGGCCTACCGCCGCGAGATGCGGGAGCCCTCCGCCCAGCGCTTCCTCTCGCTGATGGCCGCTTTGTCCCATCAGACGGACTTCTCGGTCGGCTGTTATTGTGAGAATGCGGACCGCTGTCACCGGTCGATCCTGCGGGACCTCCTGATCGAGCAGGGAGCCAGGATCGCCGAAGCTTGATCCGGGCATGTTTTTCGCAGCCTCCTGAAACGAGGAGGAAGCGAGATGGCCCACGAAAAGACCGACATCGAAAAGATCCGCGACCTGATCAAAGGCATCCGGTTCGCGATGCTGACCACGATCGACGAGGACGGCTCTCTGAGGAGCCGCCCCATGGCGACCCAGGAGGCCGAGTTCGACGGCGACCTCTGGTTCTTCACGCCTGCTTCCTCGCCCAAGGTGGACGAGGTCGGGCGCGACGAGCGGGTGAACCTGAGCTACGCGGAGCCGGACGACAACCGCTACGTCTCTATCTCCGGCGTGGCCCAACTGGTGCGCGACCGGGTCAAGATGAAAGAGCTCTGGAACCCGGCCCTCAAGGCCTGGTTCCCCAAGGGACTCGACGATCCCGATCTCGCCCTGCTGCGGGTGCGCGTGGAGAAGGCCGAGTACTGGGAATACCCGTCCAGCAAGATGGTGCAGCTCGCGGGCTTCGTGAAGGCCATCGCCACGGGCACACGGGCGGACGACCTGGGCGAGAACGAGAAAATCGATCTGAAGGGCACGGTCCCGGAAGAGGAGCCGGTGGGAGTTGGAAAAAGGGGTTGACAAACCTTTTCGCCTTACTCCATACTCCGCGTCTCTTGACGAGGTCTACATGACACTACAAGCTCTCTTAAACGATTCAACGACCGGCAAGGCCACCGAGCCTTGCTTCGAGCGGGGGACCGCACTCTAGGGAGAGCTTTCGAAAGCGGCTGCATGCCGAAAGCCTTCCAGGGTGCGAGCCTTGGAAGGTTTTTTCGCTTTCAGGGCATCAAAAAAGATTTCAAGTTCCGGGTGTAAGCACGCCCGGATTCCAGACGGACCCCCGATCGGTCCGGCGGTGCACGCGCCTCGCGCGAGCGATCGGATGACGTGTATTCCGTGAACGGTTTCTGAACCGAAAGGGGAACGGGCCGCCCTTGGATAGCTCAGATGGGTAGAGCGCCTGGCTGACACCCAGGAAGTCGTGGGTTCAACTCCCACTCCAAAGCCACCTGAAAAGTGGCTCTAAAGCAGCAGGGTCTCCCGGGACGGCGGACGCCGCGTCTCCCGCCGGCCGGCCAGGCGTTTCGGCGCCTGGACCGGCGGCACGCGAGGGCGCTCTGCGGTCCGCGGATCCCGGACCCGCTCAAACGCCGCAACGCCGCGCCGGATTCCTGACGACATCTTTTCGATCAGGTTTCCGGCGCGGCGCCAGGGCGGAGTCGGCGGGTCCTCAAGCGGCCCCCGCGCCGGAGGTGTGGCGGGGCCGGCGGTACGCCGCCCGGGGACCTCGTTTCATGATCTGTAAAGGAGGTGTGCGATGTTGCCGATGCATTGGGTTTACATCCGCGAACACGAGCGGGGCCTCCTGTTCCATCGCGGAGTTTTCGAGCGGTTGCTCCTGCCGGGCCGAACTCTGATCTTCGATCCGTTCGGCCACAAGGGATTGGAAAGGGTCTCGGTTCGCGAGTCGAATTTCGAGCACCGCGATCTCGAAGTGATCGTACGTTCGGGCGCGCTCGCCGGCCAGGCGCTCGTGCTCGATCTGAAGGACCATGAGCGGGCGCTCGTCTGGGTCGACGGCCGGATGGATTCGGTGCGCGGGCCGGGCCTGCACGCCCTGTGGACGGTGTTCCACGAGGTGCGCGCCGAGGTGGTGGATTCGCGGCCGGTGCGCTTCGAGCACCCGGAGCTGCCGCTGATCCTTCAGGCGAACGGTGCCCGTACGCAGCTCGAGACGGCCGTGGTCGCCACGGGCTGGGTGGGATTGATCTTCCAGGACGGCCGGTACGTGGGGACGCTGCCGCCGGGCGTCCACGCCTTCTGGCGGGGCGAGGGCAACGTGCGCGTGCTGACGGTCGATCTGCGCGAGCGGTCGTCTGACGTGGCCGGCCAGGAGATCATGACCGCCGACAAGGTAACGCTGCGGCTCAACGCCATGGTCACCTTCCGGGTGGCCGATCCGGTGAAGGCCGCGACCGAGGTCGAGAGCTACGAGCAGGCCCTCTACCGGCAGGCGCAGCTCGCGCTGCGGGCGGTGGTCGGCACCCGCGAGCTCGACGCGTTGCTGTCCGACAAGGACGGCGTGGCCCGCGAGCTCGAGGGCACGCTGCGGGCGGAGGCGGTGGCCTTCGGCCTGGAGGTCAAGGCCGTGGGCATCCGCGATGTCATCCTGCCGGGTGAGATGAAGGAGATCCTCAACCGGGTGACCGAGGCCCGCAAGGCGGCCGAGGCTACCCTGGTGACGCGGCGCGAGGAGACGGCGGCCATCCGCTCGCAGGCCAACACGGCCCGCATCTTCGAGTCGAACCCGACGCTGATGCGTCTGCGCGAGCTGGAGGTCCTGGAGAAGGTGTCGGAGAAGGCCAACCTCTCCGTCATCCTCGGCGACGGCGGTCTCGCCGAGCGCGTCGTCAAGTTGCTGTAACTTCCACGGCGCCATTTCCCCTCCCCTGGGATGGCGCCCTTTTTCCTCCTGCCGCTACAATCTCCGCCCATGACAGGAGATCCGCGCGCCTACACCCTGATCACCACCAACGAGGATCTGGCCGAAGCCAGCCGCCTCTGGGCCGAGGCACCGGTCCTGGGGCTGGACACCGAGTTCGTCCGCACCAACACCTTCTTCCACAAGCTGGGCCTGATCCAGGTCTCGGACGGCCAGGCGTCCTGGCTCGTCGATCCTCTGGCCGCCCGTGACCTTACACCCCTGGCGGCGGTCTTCCGCTCGTCGGGCGTCAAGGTGCTGCACTCGGCGAGCGAGGACATCGAGGTCTTCTACCGCAACCTCGGCTTGCTCCCCGAGCCCTTGTTCGACACCCAGATCGCCGGCGCGCTCGCGGGGGCCGGAGCGTTCCTCTCCTATCAGAAGATCGTGGCCGCCTACCTCGGTGTCGAGCTGGCCAAGGAGGAGACCCGCACGGACTGGATCGCCCGGCCCCTTTCCGCCGCCCAGCTCGCCTACGCGGCCGAGGACGTGGCCTTCCTGGTTCCCCTCTACGAGCGCCTCAGGAGCGATCTCGAAGCCCAGGGCCGCCTCTCCTGGCCTTTCGAGGACTCCGCGGCCCTGCTCGACACCTCCCGTTTCGAGGAGGATTCCGAGGGCGCCTATCTGCGCGCCTATTTGCGGGTCAAAGGCGCTGGGCGGCTCGACCGCCGCCAGCTCGCGGCTCTGCGGAGCCTCGCCGCTTGGCGCGACCGCGAGGCCCGGCGGCGCGACCTGCCGCGCAGCTTCGTGCTCAAGGAAGACCTCCTCCTGGCGCTGGCCACCCGCCGGCCCAAGGTCCTGCGGGATCTCCAGAAGCTGCCTTCCTACGATCCCCGCCAGGGAGCGCGGGACGCCGAAACGTGGCTTCAGCTCATCGAGGAGGCGGAGGCTCTGCCGGAATCGGAGCTGCCGCCGAGGATCACGGGCAAGCCCCTCTCGCCGGCCGTGCGGGATCTCGAGAACCGCCTGCGCGAGAGGGTGAGGAAGACCGCCGCCCAGCTCAACGTGCCGCCCGAGGTGCTGGCCCCCCGCCGCACCCTCGACGCCCTGCTGCGGCTCACCGTGGGCAAGGACGATCCCCGGCTGCCCCGCGAGCTCGAAGGCTGGCGGCGGGAGGTGATCGGCGAGGATCTCCTGCGCGAGGCCCTCGCCGCGGGCGTCTCCCAGTTGTCCTGATTAATCGTTGCACAGTGCCACCATGGGGTGGACCCGGGTGGCGCGGCGGGCCGGCAGCCAGGATTCTTGTCGCTCCTTTCCCAGCTTCTACAAACGTTGCAAGGCGTCCAGAGCTCCCCGGGAGGCACCGCCCCTGGAACCCCGAAGTGTCTCCCATGCCTTGAGTTTGACGGAATCACAAACCACGCGTGAAGGGAGATACCTCTTTTGCGGAATTCAGTGTTGTAGTAGGCTGAAGAGCATGACGATTGATGATGAGGTGAGGCGGGCTACCAAGCTCCTGGAGACCGTTATGCAGGCGGCGGGGCTGACGCGGAAGGATCTGGACCAGCGGCTCGGAGCGGGGCCGGGGTACGTGAGCCAGGTGCTCACCGGCAGGATGGAGCTGAAGTTTCGTCACATCCTGGCGATTCTGCGTGCCCTGGACGTGGAGCCCAGCATCTTTTTCCAGACCTTGTATCCGGAGGACCGGCCAGCGACGGACGCGGTCGTGATGGAGGAGTTCCTGAGGCGTTTCCAGAAGCTCGGTTTCGGTGCTCAACCCACGCCGCCACCGAGCCCGGCCCTGGATCCCCAGGAACTCGAGAAAATGATCCAGAACGCCGTCCGAGCCGCCCTGACCGGCGCGGCGCCAGCGGTTTCGCCAGCCGCAACCACGGATCTTTCTGGAGGAGAGGGAGGCAAGCCGCCCCGGGGAGGAAAGGGAACCCGGGGCAGCCGCAAGCCGAAGGGCTAGCCGGAGACGGAGCTTCCGGCGTCCTGGGATATCCTGGAGCTGGAGCAACTCGGCCGCAACGGTCCTGAGGAGCGCTTCCGTGGCCTGATCCTTCTGGAGGGCTTCGCGCAGCATGAGCATCATGCCGATCGCTTCGCGCCGGATCTTCCTGGCGCGGAAGATCGAGATGGTCTCGTCGATGACGCGGCGGGTGTCGACCGTTCGCCCGGCTCGCAGCCAAAGGGCGGCCATGTCGAGGGCCACGAGAGCCACGTCGTAAGGCAACTCGGCCTCCTCGAAGCTCGTCCGCGCTTCCATGAAGCGCTGCTCGGCGCGCGTATCGTCGCCGAGTGCGGCCGCGATACGACCCTCCAGCCAGGTTGCCTTGATGGCATCCAGCCGTTCAATGTAGGAGGAGAAGAGGGTACGGCTATGCGCGAACAGCTGGTCCGCCTGGACAACCTGTCCGCTCTCGACGAGGCACCAGATCAGGTTATGGATACCGACCATGGCCAGCTTGGGATCGCGACCGGCATCAATCAGGCCCAGCCCCTGGCTGATCAGGTGAACGGCGTCTTCGACGTTGAAAGCATAACCGGTCGAGACGCCCTTGCTGATCAGGGCACGCCCGGCTGAGTGCCAATCGCCCGCCTTGTAATAGATGACATAGACGGCGTCCAGCAGTTGGAGGGCCTCGTTGAAACGCCGCTGGTCTGTATAGAGAGAGGCGGCCAGATCCATGAGGCGCGCGAGGAGAAGGGGATCTCCCGTGCCCTCTCCAGCACGGTCCAAGGCCCTGGCAAATTCTGACTCGGCTCCGGCCAGATCGTCCGCGATTCGCCGGGCATTGCCAAGCTCGGCCCAAGCGCGTGCCTGAAGGTCGGCGAGAGCCCCGGTACCGAAGGAACCAGAATCGAGGCGCTCGGCCAACGAAACCGCCAGCGTGGCCATCAGCACGATAGCTTCAGGGTCGTTGTGCCGCAGCGAACGGCAGCGCTCGAGAAGCGTCTCGCATCTTGCCCAGTTCTGCTCCATCCGGGGATCCTTCGCAAGCTCCACGGCATGCGCTTTCTTGATGGCAGGAGCCGCGGCGCGTCCCTCGCCTGCTTTTACATAGGCGCGAGTCTCGGCGTAATGGCGAGCCGCTGCGAAGGCTTTGAAGAGAGGGAAGTCGTATTCAGATCCGGCATCCGCGGGAGGCTCCGGGATGTTTCGGCCGGTACCGAGCATCACCGATGCCAGGGGCGCCATCCTTCTCTGGCATTGCTCGCAGCCCCGGATCAGATGAGCGAGCACGAGCGCCGCTTCACGGGGGGACATCTCTCCGAGTAGGAAATGATCCAACTCGGCGGGGCTGGGGTGATATACCGCGCGATCTCCTTCAGCCATGAAAACCCTCCCACAGAAGAACAGATGTCTCGCAATTGTCTCACAGTTCTGACATTATGGCGATACCGCAACGAGTACGGTCAATGCCCCCCGTTGGGGTCGATCATCGCACCGCGATCCTGCTCGCTATGGGAGGCCGCTCCTTCCGTGTCTCCAGAGACGACGATTCCACCCGCCTTCTCCCGGGAGCCCTGGGGCTTGGGCGTGGAGCCGGGCCACAGGCTGCTCAACCAGGAGACAACCTGGTTAAGGAGGGGAAAGCCAAAGACCACGGGAACCTTCGATGCCTGTGCCCGGCCGGCCGGAGCAGCCGCCGCCGGCAGAGCGAAGCAAAGGATGCTCAATAGCAGGACGGCAGATGTGATGCGACGGACGATCGGACGCGACATGCGAAATCCCTCCTCCTATAGAAGCGGGCCCGGCCCGCGAGAAACCAACTCAGGGTCCTGAAGAGCGTACGGCGGCGATCCCAAAAACGTCCCTGCGGACGCTCTCCATATCCTATTAGTGCTCCAAGGCGACAAAAGTGCGCCGATGGACCCAAAAAAGTCTTATCCCGTGAACTTGTACCCCAGCCGGTGCACGGTGACGATGTGCTTGGGGTCCGAGGGGTTGTCCTCGATCTTCTTGCGCAGCTTGGCGATGTGCATGTCCACCGTGCGGGTGAAGGGGATGGCGTTGTAGTCCCAGACCGTGTCGAGGAGCTTCTCGCGGGTGACGATCTCGCCGCGGTGCTGGATGAAGAAGGCGAGGAGCTGGAACTCCCGGGGCGAGAGGTCGATCGGCTGGCTCCCTTTCCTCGCCTCGTGGCGCTTGAAGTCGATCGCGACGTCGCCGAAGCGGTAGGTCTCGGGCGCCGCCGCGGTGGCCCCGCCCGCAGTCACCGCGGGGACGCGGGTGCGGCGCAGCACCGCCTCGGCGCGGGCCAGGAGCTCCATGAAGCCGAACGGCTTGGTGATGTAGTCGTCCGCCCCGAGCTTCAGGCCCAGGACCTTGTCGATCTCCTGGCCGCGGGCGGTCAGCATGATGATCGGCACGCTGTTGCCGTCGCCCCGGAGCTGCTTGCAGATGTCGAGGCCGGTCATCTTGGGCAGCATCACGTCGAGGAGGATCAGGTCCGGCGCCTCGGAGGTGGCCAGCTGCAGGCCGGCCTCGCCGTCCTTGGCCACCGTCACGGCGTAGCCCTCGTACTGAAAGCCGTCGCGCAGGGCGACGGACATGGCTTCGTCGTCTTCGACGATCAACACACGAGTCGCGGTTGTCTGGGTCATGGGAGCGTCAGGCCTCGTTGGCTGCGGGAGCGGGGGCGGCGAGCGGGTAAGGCTCCGGGGAGTCGACGGGCAGGTGGATCGAGAAGGTGCTCCCCTCGCCCGGGCGGCTCTCGACCGACACCTTGCCGCGGTGGGCCTCGACGATGTGGCGGACGATCGAGAGCCCCAGGCCGCTCCCCTTGACGTCGTGCACCAGGCCGGTCCAGACGCGGTGGAAGCGGTCGAAGATCTTCTTCTGCTCGTCGCGCGGGATGCCGATCCCCTGGTCGCGGACGGAGATGACGATGAAGCCGCCGTCCCGCTGGAGCGATACGGCGATATCCCTGTTGCCGTTGGAGTACTTGACGGCGTTGTCGAGCAGGTTCGAGAGCGACTGGGCGATGGCGCCCGTGTCGACGCGCGCTGGCGGCAGGGGCGTGTCCGCGCCCTCCACGATGACGTTGAAGCCGTTCTGCCGCAGCCGCACTCCGAAGGTCTTGAGCGTCTCGCAGACGACCTCGCGCACGTCGCAGCGCTCGAACCGGTAGGTCTTGCGCCCCGACTCGATGCTCGCGAAGTCGAGGATGTTGTTGATGAGCTGGGTCAGCCGCCGGCTCTCGGTCTCGATGTAGTCGCCGTACTCGCGGGCCTTCTCCGGGCCGTCGACCCGCCCCAGCCGCAGGAACTCGCCGAAGACGCGGATCGAGGCGAGCGGCGTGCGCAGCTCGTGCGAGACGTTGGAGACGAAGTCGTTCTTCATCTGCGACAGCTTCATCTCGCGCGAGGCCGTGCGCAGGGCGAGCACGAGGCCGCCCAGCAGCACGGCGGCGAGCACAGCGGAAAGGCCGATGTTGACCACGAAGTTCCGCCGCGCCACCACGGCCGGCGTGGCGTGGCGGCTGGCGAGCCCGATCTTCCAGTCCGTGAAGACGAAGGAGAACGTCTTGGCGGCTTCGGTCTGCCGGGGGCGGCCGAAGCTGTCCTTGAGGGGGCCGTTGGCGTAGACGATCTGGCCCTTGGCGTTCTGGACGGAGACGATGGGCTCGTGCTCGGCCCGGCCCAACGCGAGGTCGGCCAGACCCTTCTTGACGGCCTCTGGCAGGACGGTGTTCCGGAAGTGCTCTTCGTCGATCACCATGCCGGAGATTCCCACCAGGCTCGAGGTCTCATCCGTGATGGGGAAGAGGAGGATGCGGTAGTCTGGATCCTTCTCCTCGACCATGACCCGCACGTGCTCCACCTTGCCGTCTTTGTGGGCCAGCGTCTTCCACGGCGACACGGCCACCCAGACGGCACGCAGCTCGGGCGACCATTTCGGCGGCTCGAAGGAGGCGCAGGAGGGGTAGAAGTACTGGGGGCCCTTCTCGTTCAGGAAGCTCCAGACGAACAGGCGCTTGACGCCCTCCACACCCTTTTTCTTGAACAGGTGGGCCGCCTTGGGAAGCTGATCCTGGGTGAAGACTGAGGCCGGCAGGTCCAGCACCCGCTCGGCGCTGCTGCGGTAGTGGTATTCGACCTCCTTGGAGATCGACTCCAGGAGGTTGTTGACCACCGCCTGGTGCACGAGGGAGGAGCTCTCGTCCAGCTTCGTCAGCCAGCGGTACTGGAGGGCAAGGAGAACCACCAGCGGTACGAGGACCGCCGCGAGCCCCACCCACAGGGTGTGTCGCCTGAGCAACGCCGAGAGCTTCATGTCCGAAGAAAGTCTAGAGCAAAATCGGCAGCGCATCTCCCCCTTTACAAATAAGTTACGCCCTTTGCGGGGTTTTACGGCGTGTTGAGGACGTTTACGCGTCCGGGGTTTTACTCTCCCATTGTTCGCTGACGAAGGAGGGATCGAGACATGAAACGGAACCGTGCAGCACTCGCCGCCGCCCTGGGGATCGCCGCGCCGCTCCTGCTCACAGGGTGCGGTGGGCTTCCGGACGCCTCCTACGCCGCCGTGCGCGACGGCGCCCAGAGCACCCTTTCCGTCACGTTCTCGTTCTCCGCCGATCTGGCGAACTGGCTGGAGGAACCCCCGGAGCCCCAGGAGCCGCCGTGTGACCTGGGTCTTCGGGGGTGACCGGACTGACAAACGACGAACGAAGGAGGTCCCATGAAGCGCAACGTCTCTCTCCTCGCCCTGGCCCTGACCCTCGTCCTCTCCTCGGCAGTGTTTGCGGGGGGCGGCGGCGAAAACTGCCCCCACGAAGCCAAGGCCAAGGCCCACAGCGCCAAGAAAGCGGAGCTCGCCGCCAAGGGCTGGATGGGGTTCAAGACCGAGAAGGACGCTTCCGGCGCCTACCGGGTCGTCTCGGTCGCCCCGGACAGCCCGGCGGCCGAGGCCGGTTTCCGCTCGGGTGACGTGCTGGTGGCCATGAACGGCATCGCTCTGACGGAGGCCAACATGCCCGCCGTCAAGAAGGTGAAGTCCGGGCTGGGCGTCGGCAAGCAGGTCACCTACACCGTCCGCCGCGACGGCGCGGAGAGCACGCTGACCGCCACCCTGGCGCCGGTGCCCGACGAGGTGCTCGCCGAGTGGGTGAAGGAAGAAGAAGCCAAGAAGACCCAGGTCGCCCAGAACGAGGGCTGAACCCGAGCCCAGCCTCCCTCCAATTCAACCCGCGGGGGCCCAACCCCGTGGGTCTTTTTATTCAGATTGCCGCAATCCCACCTTTACGCACGCCCGGCCGAGATAGATCTCGTCCCCTCCCTGAATGCGGACGCCCCGCCGGTCGTGGGCGCTGACGTCGATGGTGCGGCCGTTGCGGTAGATGCGGGTGCCGGAGGCGTTCTGCTCGGCGCGCAGCCAGTAGCCACCCGTGGCGTCGTCCCAGGTGAGGCGGGCGTGCTCGCGGGAGACGGTGGTGTTGACCTCTCCCTCTTCGCGGAAGGCCACGTCGTTGCGGCGCCGGACCCGGCCGTCCGCGTCGACCACCTCTTCCAGGCGGCCGAGGTGGACGCGGGGGAGATCCTCGAATTCGTAGACGTGCTGGTAGGCGTCGCCCTTGACCACCGTGAGCACCAGGGTGGGCCGGACGGACACGGACGGAGACGGACTGGACACGGACGGACTGGAGATGGCAACTGCGACGGGCGCGGGGGACTCGGCCTTCTCGTACTCCACGAAGAAGCGGCGCTCGCCGAACTCG
Organism: uncultured Acidobacteriota bacterium; assembly: GCA_963832495.1. GTDB lineage: Bacteria > Acidobacteriota > Thermoanaerobaculia > Multivoradales > UBA5704 > DATARR01. The sequence continues at coordinate 256,524 of CAWHUF010000014.1, forward strand.
GGGCGGGGTTCGTCGAAGACGGTCTCGACGGTGAAGCCCGCGGGCACGGGGCAGCCGCGGTCGGCGAGGCGGCCGGCGATCTCGTTCTGGAGGTCCCAGGCTTCCTTCACGGCGGCTTCGAGGACGGCCCTCTCCTCGGGTCCGGTCGCCAGCAGGTGGACCCTGAGGCGGTTGTAGGGGAAGAGGCGCTTGCCCTCGCCCACGGCGGCCACCTTGGATTCGGCCTCGTCGAGCACGGCCCGGCGGATCTCCAGGGGGGCGGTTCCCTTCATCCAGGGCTTCATCCAGTCGCGCATCTTGCCGAGCATGTCTTCCATCAGGGGGCCTCCTGGGGTTGGCGGATCAGGCCGAGCGCCGCGGCTTCCTTCACGATCTCGCCCGCGGCCGGTGCCGCCAGACGCCCGCCGTAGCCTCCATGCTCCACGACCACGCCGAAGGCGATCCGCTTGCCGCCCGCGGCTTCATAGGGGGCGAAGCCGATGAACCAGGAGTGCGAGGCCTTGTCCTTGACCTCGGCCGTGCCCGTCTTGCCCGCGATTGCCGGCTGGACGCCGGAGAGGAAGCGCGCCGCCGTACCCCCGGTCACCACCTGGCGCATGGCGCGATTGAGGGCCGCCGCGAGGTCTCCTTCCAGGATGCGCACGGGCTCGGCCCGCCGGGTGTTGCTCTCGTCCAGGATCCAGCGTCCTTCCGGCATGTTGCCGCGGGCCGCGAGGGTCGCCGCCACGCGGGCCATCTGGAACGGGGTCGCCACCACCTGGCCCTGGCCGTAGGAGGCCTGGGGCAAGGCGTCCTTCAGTTGCTCGGCCGTATTCGGGCTCGCGACCGAGATGCCGAGCGCCTTGGCCGTCTCCAGCAGGGGCTCGGCGCCGACCGCGAGCGTCCCGAGCTGGGCGAAGTAGGCGTTGCAGGAGACCACGATCCCCTCCTGGAGGCGCACGTCGCCGTGGGGCACCTTGTCCGTGGGGTCGTCGCGGATAGGCCGGCCCCAGCCGCGCACCCGGTTGCCCACGCGGCCGTCGGGGAGCGTCTGGCAGAGGAACGAGCGTTGCGGAATCTCCGGGTCCTTGCGCAGGGCCGCCATGGCCGTGACCATCTTGAAGGTGGAGCCCGGGGGATAGATGCCGTAGCGCGCCCGGTCGATCAGGACGCGGGTGGAATCCTCCCCCTCCTCTTCTTCTTCGGCCATCTCGACCGGCAGTCGCTTGGGCCAGGGGTAGCTCACGGAGGCCAGGAGGTCGCCCGTCTCGGCGTCCATCACCACGGCCGCGGCGCCGTAGCCGGCCGGCCTGGCGTACTTTTCGAGGATGGCCGCGGCCCTCTTCTGGAGCCGGGCGTCGATCGTCATGCGCACCGTCTTGTCGCGGTCGAGGACCTTCTTCACGTCCGGGTGCTCGGGTTGCCAGCGGTGGCGCAGCAGGGGAACGAGCTCGCTGTAGTCGAGCTCGACCTCGCGGGTGATCTTGCCGTCCGGCTGCAGGACCTCGACGATCCCCGCGAAGTCGTCGTACCCCTGGAGGCGGATGCGCGAGTCGCGCTCCACGTAGGAGGTGTTCGAAGCCCCCCAGTTGACCCGGTTGTTCAGGTCCCCCAGGAGATGGAACGTCACGCCTTCGAAGGGATAGTGGCGGTCCCCCAGGTCATGCCTCTCCGGGAGATCGAGCGTGGCCCCGGCCCGCTCCAGGATGGCCTGCCGCTTTTCGAGCTCGGCCGGATCGCTGGTCGCGAGGAGCACGCCGTTCCTGTCGAGGACGTTGCCGCGGGGGATGCCGCGGGCGATGTCCACCAGCCGCGGGTTGTACTGGAAGCGCCGGTAGCCGTCCGCCTGGATCGTCAGCGCGCCCCGGGTGAGGAACCGGTCGGCCTGGAGCACCTGCACCTGCGCCGCCCGGGCGAGGATGACGGCGAGCACCAGCCCCAGGCCCAGGGCCGTCCACTTCGCCGCTCCCTGGAACCGGAGCGTGGCCGAGGGAGTGCCCGCGGGAGCCGGATGGGCCGAGATGGCCGCCAGCATGCCCAGGATCAGGAAGTTGGCCAGCATGGCCGTGCGCCCCGAAGCTCAGGAAGGGGGAGACCACACCCGAGAGAGGAAACACGCCCAGGACGCCCCCCGTGATCAGCAGGGTCTGGACGGCGACCAGCACCGAGAGGCCCAGGGCCAGGAAGAAGCTGTAGATGCCGCCGGCGCGGAACGCCGCCCGGAACCCGCGCCAGATGAGGAGCGTCCAGAGGGCCAGAACCGCCAGCAGGCCCAGGAAGCCCAGCTCCTCGCCCACGGCCGCGAGCACGAGGTCCGTGTGCACCTCGGGCACCCGCTGCGGCTGGCCGAGGCCGAGCCCCGTGCCCGTCAGGGCGCCGCCCGCGAGAGCCCACAGCCCCTGGGCCAGGTGGTCGCCGCCGCGGAAGCTGTTGTCCCACGGCGAGAGCCACATGGAGAGGCGTCCGCTCACGGTGTGGGGGATGCCGAGCTTGTAGCCGATCGCGAAGGCCGCCACGATCACCGCCGTGCCCGCGAGGGCCATCCACGGCTGGCCGCGCGCCACGCAGTAGAGGATGAGGAACAGGAAGGAGAGGATGAGCGCCGGCCCCAGGTCCCTCTGGAGGAAGAAGAAGATCAGCACCAGGCCGATCGCCAGCAGGGGCGGCAGCAGGTATTCGAGCTTGGGGATGCCCAGCTTGCGCAGCACCCCGGGCAGGGCGCCCCGCGTCTCCGGCAGCTCGCGCAGGAACTCCCAGCGGTCGAAGAAGTAGCCGGCCAGGAAGAGGACGATGAGGATCTTGATCACCTCGACCGGCTGGAACCCGAACAGGTTCACCTTGGCGTCGCTGCCGCCCGGGCCGCTGCCGAAGAGGATCAGGACGACCGACACGCCGAAGGCCGCGAACAGCGGCGCGAAGCTCCGGCGGCGGAGAGGCGAGCGCTCCCAGTTCACCAGGCTCCCCGCGATCATCAGGGCCACGCCGCCGAGCACGCCCTGGACGAAGGTGCGGAAGATCGGCAGGTCGCGCAGGGGATCGCGGATGGAGACCATCACCACGAGGCCGATCGCGGTCAGCACGAGGAGCGCGGGGAGGATGAGCTGGTCCCCCTCGAAGCGCCGCACCCGCCAGACGGCGTGGACCCCGGTGAAGGCCAGGAGGAACAGGGCCGACCAGAGCCAGAAGGAGGAGCGGAACTCGCCCGGCGTGCGGACCACGAGCCGCGGCTTGACCTCGCGGATCTGCTGGAGGGAGAGGAGGGGGATGGTGACGCTCGCCGCGTCCTCGGGCCGTGCCCGGCGCTGCGCCGCCTCCAGCCGCCCGCGCAGACCCTCCAGGCGCCGGTCGCCTTCGATCTCCGAGGCGGAGACGCGGATCCTCGACAGCTCGCCCACGTTGGGGAAGTTTCCCTCGTGCGCCCGTTTCCAGATCTCCCGGGCCACGAAGGACCGCTCGGCCGAGCTATCGAGCACGTCGAGCACGGGCAGGAGCTGGTCCGAGCTCTTCAGATCGTTCAGGTTGACGATCTCCCCCGAGGTGAGCTTCGGCCCGGTCTCCTCCAGCGGCTTGACCGTCGCCAGATAGACGAGGACCAGGGCGAACAGGGCCACGAGAGCCCCGGCGCCCAGGAGCGCGGCCTCGCGGTTGCGCGCGAGAGCGCCTCGGAAGCTGGGGATGGGCATGGTCCCCTTCGGGGTCCCCTTCAAAGTAGCGGAAGCCTGACGCCGGTCAGCGGCGGTGCTGCGGGTTACGGCCAAAGGGTCATCTCCATGAAGAGCGGCTCACCAGATCCCCAGCTCCTGTAGCCGCAGCAGGATTCCCCCGAGCTGGTCGGCCGCGTCGGACATGTTGGCCTTGGAGTTGGCGAAGTTGCCGGCCTGGCGGTAGTAGTCGATCGCGTAGGTGAAGTGGTCGCGGGAGCTTTCGAGCAGCTCGACCTCCTGGTCGGTGTCCCGGGCCTTGGTGGCCTGGGAGAGCAGCTCCTGGGCACGCATGCGGTAGCCGTCGGCCAGCATGGCCTTCTCGCGCCGGCCCAGGGGATAGCCGTGACGCTCCAGCTCCGAGAGGGCCTCTTCGAGCTGCTTCAGATCGAACTGCTCGTAGGCGTAGATGCGGGCGAGGCCGAGATAGGGATCGGGCCAGTCCGGGTCGAGCTTCGCGGCGTCGCGGAACTCCTCCACGGCGTCGCGGACCTTCTGCCGCGCCGGGTCGCGCTGGCCGCGGCCGCGTAGCGTCTGCGACTCGATACGGTCCAGGTGAGCGCGGGCGTACATCATCTTGGCCCGCGTGGGCTTGTCGCGGAACTGGAGGTCCAGCGCGGCTTTCAGATGGTCGTGGGCCTTCTGCCAACCCCGCTCCGTGGTCGTGGGGGAGTCGCCGCGGTAGCTCTCCAGGATGCGCTCCCCTGACCGGAGCAGGGCTTCCCGCAGCTCCGTCCGCACCTCCCTCACCTCGGAATTCGGCAGGCTGAAGACCGCGATCTGCTGGTACCGCGACCACAGATCGTCGAGGTTGGGTGAGGTATCGGTCGCCAGATCGCGGCGGATCTCCGCGGCCTCGCTCCGCACCCACACCTGGGACGCCAGCATCAGCGAGCCGGCGAGCAGGAAGAGCGCCCCCAGGGTCTGCTGGCGGAGCCGGCGGCGCCCTGTGGGGCGAGGAGCCGGAGGCGGCTCTACCTCGGCAACTGCGACAGGTGCAGCCGGTGCAGCTGGCGGCGGCGGAGGGACCACCACGGCGGCGCGGTCCGTGCGCCGGGTCTCTGAGGACTGGAACGAGCCCGAGTCGTCGAGCCCCGGCCGTACCGTGCGGCGGGTGGCGTTCAGGTCCCCGGCGGGGACCGGGTCGGGTTCCTGCGCTTCGGAGGGCAGCGGCTTGCCCTCGTTCCAGGCCTCCAGGTCCGCCTTCAGCTCCGCGGCGCCCGCGTAGCGCCGGACGGGATCGAAGGCCAGGCTCTTCCTGATGATCTTCTTGAGCCCCGGAGACACGTCCTCCGGCAGGGGCCGGGGCGGCTCGCCCGAGCGGATCTGGGTTTCCAGCTCCTCGGGGTCGTCTCCCGAGAAGGGCGGATAGCCCGCGACCATCTGGTAGAGCACCACACCCAGGGCCCAGAGGTCCGAGTGGCGGTCCACCCCGCCCTTCTCCAGGCGCTCGGGCGGCGTGTAGGGCAGGCTCCCGAACAGGTTGACCGTGAAGCGCCGCGTCTGCGACAGATGCTTGGCGATGCCGAAGTCGAGCACGCGGACGCGCTCGCTCTCCTGGATGCGCACGTTCTCCGGCTTGATGTCGCCGTGGATCACGCCGTAGACCTTGCGCCCGCCGATCTCTCCCGAGAACTGGTGGCAGGCCTCCAGCATGTCGCAGAGCTGGTGGGCGAAGAAGGCCGAGTAGTCCTCGGGCAGCGGCCCGCGCTGGATCATCTGCGCCAGGTCCGTGCCGGGCACGTACTCCATGGCGACCCAGAAGAAGCCGCTGTCCTCCCCCGACTCGTAGACGGCCGCCACCTGCGGCGCCACCTCCGAGAGCTGCCTCTGGAGGGAGATGCCGTTCTTCTCCGCCTCCAGCATCTCGGGGTCCGCGTGCTTGGTGCGGATCACCTTGAGCGCCACCTCACGGCTCTCCCGCGGGTCCCACGCGAGGTGGACGTCGCCCATGGCACCGCGGCCCAGGAAGTCCCGGATCTCGAAGCGGCCCACCTGCTGCACGGTCAGCATCACGGTACCTGTCCCGGTGTCTGGGGTGTGAGGGGCGCCACGACCCGGACCGCCTGGGCACGGCTGAGACTGCCGAAGGAGTTCCAGAGGAAGACCTCATCGACCGAGTCGGCCGAGGTCGTCGTCACGCCGCTCCCGTTGCCCTCGATGCGGTTGCCGATGAGCGACGGCCGGGCCTGATCGCGCACCTCGACGCCGGGCCGGGCCGGAGCGCCCGTGGCCCGGCCGTTCCGGAAGATCAGGTTCTGGAGCAGGCGGGGCAGGGAGCTTCCCTCGACGAGCACGCCGCCGCCGGGGTTGTCGTGGAGATAGCTGTAGCGCACCGTCGAGCGGTCCGCGCCCGCGAAATCGATCGCCGCCGTCTGGGCGCCCGAGATCTCCACCCCCTCGACCACGATCGCGGAATCCACGAGGCGCAGCCCCATCTGGAGGGGCGTCTGCGCGTCGCCCGCGATGCGGAAGCCTTCGACGCGTCCTTCCGAGATCCCCTGAGCCGTCACCGCCGGAACGCCGCTCCCGGCCGGCGGCAGGATCACGGCGCCCCGGGGGACCTGGCTCACCAGGCGCACGCCGTCGCGGAGCTGGAGAGCCTCGCGGTACTCCCCGGGAGCCACCAGGACCGTCTGCCCCCGGCTGGCCTTGCCGAGGGCCTCCGTGATCGTAGCGATCCCGCCGTCGCCCACCCCCACGCGCAGGAAGTCGCCGGCAAAGACGTTCTCCCCGCCATCCTCTCCGCCGTTCCAGAAATTGGCGAGACTGGGGAGGAGCGTCTGCCCGAAGGCGGCCCAGGCGCACGCGCCCAGGATCAATCCATAGAGAAGGAAGGCCGCCCGGCTCGCGAAGACCCTCAGGAACCATCCCCGACCCGCCGACCGGGCCACGCCCGCGCCCCGGAGCTGCGGACGGGGAGCCGCTGTTGTACCGGGCGCGAGGCGCCGGCGCGTGCTCTCGGCGAAACGCTCGCCTTCGACCAGCACCACGGAGACGTTGTCCTTGCCTCCGGCCGCGTTGGCCTGCGCGATCAGCTCCTCGACGGCCTTCGGGGGATCGCCGGCGTTCCCCTCCACCGTGGAGAGGATCGCCTGCGACGTGACCAGGTCCGAGAGGCCGTCGCTGCACAGGAGCAACGCCGCGTCCGGCTCGAAGGAGATCGAGGTGATATCGATGAACCCTTCCTCGTCCGGCTCATGGGGGGCGGAGCCCACGTCGCGGAAGATCTCATTGCGCCGCGGGTGGCGCATGGCCTCTTCCTCCGAGATCTCTCCGGCGTCCTCGCGTGCCCCCACGGGGGAGTGGTCGCGGGTCACCTTGGTGATCTCGCCCCGCCGCAGCAGATAGAGGCGGCTGTCCCCCACGTGGCCGAGGGTGGCGCGGTTGCCGTCCACCACGGCCACCGTGAGCACGCAGGCCATGTTGGCCAGGGCCGGGTTGGCCTGCGCCTGGTCATAGATCTGCTTGTTGGCGAGCGCGATGGCCTCGCGGATCAGGCGGGCGGCGTCGGTCGTCCGCCGGGAGAGGCGGGCCTTCAGGATCTCGAGCGCCGTCTGCGCCGCGACCTCGCCGCCGGACTCGCCGCCCACGCCGTCGATGACGGCATAGATCCCCCGCTCGGGATCGCAGAGGATCCGGTCCTCGTTGTTCTCCCGTTCGCGGCCCGGATCGCTGCCGGCCGCGGACAGGGGGCGCCGGGAGCTCGCAAGCGCCAAGCTACTTCTTCTCCCTGTCGGAGCTGCCGGAGGTTACCGCCATCGCCGTGAGCGTGCCCGCGACGGCGAGGAGGATCACGAGGAAGGCCAGCCGGGCGAAGTAGAGCGTCGCCATCAGATCCTCTCGAAATCCAGATAGATGACCCCGGCGAGGCCGATCCGCGCCTTGTCCGGCAGGTCCGCCCAGCGGTCCAGGTCGCGCACGCCGCCGTCCACCGCCTCCAGGCTGCGCGGCAGGGGCGTGCCGTTGACCGTGGTGCCGAGCTTCGAGAGGTCCTTGATGCGGAACATCCCGGCCGGAGTGCGCTGGAGCCGCGCGTGCTCGCGCGAGACGTCCAGAGAGGTATCGAGAGACAGGTCCGCCCACACGTCCGGCGCCTGGCGGCCGATCACGATCTCGTCCTTGGTCATCAGGAACGTGTGCTTGCCCCGGTCGTCCTGGTAGAGCAGCCGGGCGAGGGCCGCCGGGGTGGCCGACTCCGTGGTTCCCGCGGATGGCCCCGCCGGTACTCCGGACGGGACGGCGGCGGCGGGGGGACGAACCCGGAAGGCGCCGCCGAGCTCGCCGCCACCGTCTCCCGGTGGGTCGTCATCTGGCCGAGCTTCCGGGTGGTGGAGATGCGGTGCGTCTTGTTCCCCGCGCCATAGCCCGCCTCGGGAGGCCGGGCGAACTCGGAGACCACCTCGACGTCGCCCGGGTGGAGCGTGCCGTTGGGGTCCTCCTGGAAGCGGATCGTCCACTTCCCCTCGGCGCTGACGTACTTCGGGGCCTGGGGCGCGGCCTCCTTCTTCTTGAGGAAGCGGGAGAAGACCGGCGAGACCCCACGGTTCAGCCGCTCCAGCTCCTGATCGAGGAGGGCCTTGGCTTCCGCCTCCATCTCCCCGAACAGCGTGCGCAGGTAGTCATAGTCATCCGGATGGAGGTAGACCTGATACAGGCTGGGCGCGATGGTCTTGGTCACCATCGGCTCCAGGCTCTGGCGCATGTTCTCGCCTATGGCGAGGACCACATCCCGGGCCGTCGCCCGATCCTTCGTCGTCGTCAAGCGTGGATCCTCCCCAAGGTGCCACAGAGCCCGTCCGGACGAACGTCACCCGGCGGGGTCGAAGTCCCCTCAAGTATACCTTTACGAGATTTGGGGGGTGGGTGTTTCGGGGAGGGGGTCTATGGGGCGCGCCTGACGCTCTCCATGAACGGGCGATCGATCTCCACCCGTTCGTCAGCTACCATCCAAAGATCCAGGTGATACGTCGAGTCTCCGCTTCACCGGTGACGTCCGTGGTCCGTGAAACAGCCAAGCGCTGACGCCCTCTGATTTCGCAACCTCGAAGGCAGGAATGAAATCGCTGTCGCCCGCCAGGAGAACAGCGTGGGTGATTTGTCGCTTGCTGCTCAGAAGGGCGAAGTCGAGGCCCAACATGAGGTCGACGCGCTTTTGTGCGAAAACCTTCTTGCCGCCAGCATCCAGTCCTCTGTACTCCAGCCGTCCCTCCCGCACATCGAAGCGAGGCAGTCGCTTGACGGCGTCAAAGAAGGCGCGCCGCCCTGCATATCTCCGGCTCTCTTCCTCAGTAGGAGGGTTTCCCTGATAGGGCGGGCAGTGGTAGTAGAACGCTCGGAACAAGTCTACGGGTTCGGGGGTTCTTGAGCTGACTTCACGGAGGATACGCTTTGCGAGAAGCTCCATGTCCACCCTGAGGCCGAACTCTTTTTCGGCAAGCACGTCAAGATAACCTCCATCAATAAAGATCGCCAATCTAGCCACGTGCAGTGAGCTCCTCTCCTGTAGGGTGGGGGAAAACAGAAAGGACCGGCAGCGAGTGCTGCCGGCCCTTGAGCTGGCGATACTTCTATACCTGGAGTGCGGGTGCACTAGGCACTCCGGACACCAGGGGATATTTCTATGCGTAATATAACCATGTCCGTCGAGGTTGTCAAGCTTCCCAGCTTGGCTCCTGGCTCCGCTCATCCGCCGACGGCCAGACTTCGGGCATTCGATCTCTTGCTTGAGCGCCGACATTGGGAACTTTCCGGATCCTTGGCACCGGAAGTCCATCATGAAATCCCGTTTGATGCAACTGGGAGGGAGAGCGATTGAGGTCGCCGCAACCGCAGTCGCGGCGGAAACTCCGCCCGATGTGCCACGGAGGCAGCTCTTGAGGCTGAGCTAGAATTCGCGGGCCGGGGGCGAGTCCCCGGAATCTACCAGGAGACACCATGAAGAAGAGGGTGAAGAAGCTGGTGCTGTCCAAGGAGACGCTGCGGGAACTGGAGCCTGGACAAATCACTGGGGGCATCAGCGAGATCGGCTGCGCCTACACCAACCAAGCAACTTGCGGGTGTGCCAGCGCAGACTGCACTGCGACGAGTCCGAGCGCCCGGGTGGTTTGCAGGTAAACGAGTTAAGAAACGACCCACGACCACGGTATAAGTCGTCGCAACCGCGGCACCAGACGTGCGTCCCATCCTGGGGCTCCGAGGAGTAGGAGCCCCACTTCTGGATTGCTCCTCATTTCTTGCTAAGAATACGGAGCATGCCGTCGCCACCGCGGTATAAGTCGCCGCCACTGCGGTGGCGGTCACCGCCACCGTGGTGTAGATCATCGCCACCGTGGTCGCAGTCACCACCACCTCGGTATAAGTCATCGCGACCGTGGTGGCGGCCACCGTGACCACGGTGGAAGTCATCGCGACCGCGGTCACAGCCGCCGCCACCGCGGTGTAGGTCATCGCGACCATGGTCGCGGTCGCCGCCACCTCGGTATAAGTCACCGCCACCGTGGTGGCGGTCGCAGCCACCGCGGTACAGGTCATCGCGACCGGGGGGTGTCCTACCTCAGTGTTTGTACGGGGAAAAGGAACAACGAACGGCGTGGGGCTTCCGAGGGTACAGGTGAAGCGGGATCAACCCGCCCCACCTGCGACCTGGTCAGCAGAGCCTCGTCCCGCCGGTCGTACCGGTCCCGCAACCGCAAGTCCCACACGTGTTGTAGCCGCTGCAGCAGTTGGTGTAGGTACAGTCAGTATTGGCACTGACCTCTCCTACCACTCTCCCCAACTCGCCCTTCTCCAGGTTTCTCACCGTCTCCTTCGATAACGCCAGCTTCTTCATCTGCTTCTTCATGAGATCTCCTCTTGCTGGTCAGACCGGGGCCACCCCGGCCCGCGGATTCTAGCTCATCCTCAGGAGGGTTGGGTAAAAGTGAACCTGTGCGCAAATTAGGATTATTTATAATGAATTGGCCGAGAGACGTTCCCTGGGGTCGCGGCCCAGACCTCGTTCTTCGCCTCAAGAGGTTCCTCTCCTTCCGCCGCGGCGATCGCATCGTTAGATAACAACTGACCTGATGCAAGTTGTTATCTGTAAATCTGACCTACAGCAGCCGCATCTCCAGCGACCGCAGCACCGCGTGCGTCCGGTCCCGCGCCCCGAGCTTGCCCAGGATGTTCGAGACGTGGATCTTGACCGTCCCCTCCGCGGTCCCCAGGGCGTCCGCGATTTCCCGGTTCGTGTAGGCGGCGGCCATGAGGCGGAGGACTTCGGTCTCTCTTGGCGTGAGGGACTCGACCAGGGCGGGGACGGGACCGGAGAGGGGAGGGCGGGAGTCCATCCCCTTCATCAGCGATTCGGTCGAGGGCCGGCTGGAGGAAGGTGCCGCCCGCGGCGAGCGTCTCGATGGCGCCCACGAGTTGGGCCAGGGAGACATCCTTGCGGAGGAAGCCCTTGGCCCCTTCTCGGATCGCCTCCAGGGTGAGCGCCCGGTCGTCGAACGTGGTGAGCACCAGGCAGGGCGGCGCTTCGGGATTCTCCTGGAGGGCGCGCAGGACGCCCAGGCCGTCCAGCTTCGGCATGCGCACGTCGAGGAGGACCACGTCGGGACGGACCTCGCTGGATCAGACAGAGGGCCTCTTCGCCGTCCCCGGCTTCGGCGGCGATCTCGATGCGGGAATCCAGCTCCAGGAGCTTGCGGATGCCCTGGCGGACCAAGGTTTCGTCTTCGACGAGGAGGACGCGGAGGGTCACGCCCCCCTCCGCACCGGCACCAGCGCCGCCACGGAGAACCCCATCCCCGGCCGCGTCGCCACCTCCAGGCTCCCGCCCGCGCTCTCCAGACGCTCGCGCATCCCGGCTAGGCCCCGCCCGGCCGCTACAGCTTCCGCGCCCCGGCCGTCGTCCCGCGCCTTGACCTCGATGGCGCCGTCCTCCTGAATCACGTCCAGCCACAGGTTCTCCGCCTGGGCGTGCTTGGCCGCGTTGGTGACGATCTCCTGACAGCAGCGCAGGAGCAGATGGGCCACCTCGGCGTCCTCCACCGCGAGGCTGTCCGGCAGGTGGAGATGAACATGGGGACTGGGGATCTCCGTCGTCAGCGCCTCCAAGGCACGCCGCAAATCGAGCTTCTCGACCCGGCCCAGGGTGTCCACGATCTCTCCGATATCCGTCAGCACCTGGCGGGTCAGGGACTGGGCGGTCTGGAGGGGCTCCCGGGCCTTCTCCTCCGTCTGGTGCGAGGCCACCTCCAGGTTCAGCGAGAGCGCCACCAGCCGGTGCCCCACGGCGTCGTGGAGCTCGCGGGCGATCCGCAGGCGCTCGGCCACCCGGCTGCTGTGGGCGAGGAGCTCCCGGGCCGAGCGCAGCTCCGCGTTCGTCCGCTCCAGCTTCTCCAGGACCCCAAAGGTGAAGAACGCCAGGATCTGGAAGCCGAGATAGGGCGGCGTGAGGAGGATGGCCGGCCGGGGCGACCAGTGAATCCCGATCGCCACCGCCAGCAGGGCGCTCTGGACGGCGATCCAGATAAGCCCCGTCCGCCGGGAGACGCGAGAGGCGAGCTGCATGGCGATCAGGACCAGGAGCGTGCCCTCGAACCCGTCGCAGAGGAGGAGGACGAGGGCGATCACGCAGGCGGCCTGGAAGGCCAGAAGCGCCAGATCGACTCGGCGCGCCCTGCCGCCCCCAGCAGTCACCCAGAACGCCACGGCGAACAGAAGCCATGAGGCGAGCCAGCCCGCGAAGATCGCCGGTTTTACTGGAGAGTGAATCCAGATCGGCAGCCCCACGCCGAACCACGCCGCCAATCCACCCCAGCGCAACAGACGATGGTGCTCGCGGGCCGGAGAGGTCATGATGCCCGATGATAGCGCCCGGCCCGGAGCCGCCGCATAGGCCGAAAGGCATAGTCCTCCGCTACCTCCCGCGCCAGATGCGGGGGAGCGCTCCCCCTCCTACGATGGAGGACGAAAGGAGATCCCGATGATTCTCTCCCGCCGCTATCTCATCAAAGGAGGACTGCTCATGGCCACCGCCACCGTCGCTAACGTTGCCGGAAGCCCGCTCCTCGCATCCCAGTCCGAGCCCCAGCCGAAGCCGAAGATCCCAGACCGCGGGCCGCGCCTCGACGACGACCTCGTCCGCGAGTTCGTCGGCGCCGGCCACGGCAACCTAGACAAGGTCAAGGAGATGCTGGCCCAGCAGCCCGCCCTCATCAACGCCACCTGGGACTGGGGCGGCGGCGACTGGGAGACCGCCCTGGGCGGCGCCTCCCACATGGGCAACCAGCCCATTGCCGAATACCTCCTCTCCAAGGGCGCCCGCATGGACGTCTTCTGCGCCACGATGATGGGGAAGACCGAGATCGTGAAGGCCTTCCTGGCGGACGATCCCAAGGTGGTCGATCTCAAGGGGCCGCACGGCATCCCCCTGATCCGCCACGCCCGGGCGGGCAAGCAGGATGCGATCGTGGCGATGCTGGTGGAGCGGGGGGCGAAGGAGTAAAACCCACCCGGACCCTCACCCCCGGCCCCTCTCCCGGCCCTCCACCCACCCCTTCCGGGGAGAGGGGAGAAAAGCAAGAAACAGAAAGAATTTGATTCTGTCTTTCTCCCTCCTCTCCCCGGCAGGGTGGGTGGAGGGTCGGGAGAGGAGGGCCGGGGAGGTGAGGGCCTACCCGATCCACTTCGTCATCAGATACCGGTCGTGGTCCACGAACCCCGACCGGCGGTAGAGCGCCTGGGCGCCTTCCTTGTAGCGCTCGACCTCCAGATGGAGGGCGCGCACGCCCAGCTCGCGGCAGGCCTCGGCGGCCAGCTCCAGCGCCCGCGTGCCGAGGCCCCGCCCCCGGTGTCCCGGGGCCACGTAGAGCTCGTCGACGAACGCGTCGCGCCCGCGGAACTCCAGGCTGAAGCCGAAGGCGAGGAGGAGATAGCCCACCACCTCACCGCCGTCGTCCATCACCCAGAGCCTCCCCAGGGTGGGATCGCCCAGTAGACGCGCCAGGTTGGCCCGGGACTCGTCTTCCCGGACGGTATAGCCGTCTTCCGTGAAGAAGGCGCAGTGCAGGGCCAGCACGGCCTCCAGGTCGGCGGCGGTCGCGGGCCGGAGATCGGTCATCTGGCATATCGTATCGCTCTATGAAGATCGTCTCCGTGAACGTGGGTCTCCCCCGGCCCGTGAGCTGGCGCGGCCGGCGGATCATGACCGGCATCTACAAGGATCCCGTCGAGGGGCGGGTCCGGGTGCGCAGGACCAATCTGGACGGCGACCGGCAGGCGGACCTCTCCGTCCATGGGGGACCGGACAAGGCCGTCTACGTCTACCCCTTCGAGCATTATCCCTTCTGGCGTCGCGAGCTGGAGCTGGAGGATCTCCCCTGGGGCGCCTTCGGCGAGAACCTGACCACCGAGGGCTGGTGGGAGGACGAGGTCCACATCGGTGACCGCTTCCGGGCCGGCACCGCGGAATTCGCCGTCACCCAGCCCCGCATGCCCTGCTTCAAGCTGGCCGTGAAGTTCGACCGCGAGGACATCGTCGAGAGCTTCCTCGAAAGCGGCCGCCCCGGCTTCTACCTCGCCGTCACCCAGGAAGGGGAGCTGGGAGCCGGCGACGCCATGGAGCGCATCCACGAGGATGAGAACGGCGTCACCGTGGTGGACATCGTCCGGCTCTACGTGGACCGGCACGGCGAGGGCGATCCGGACCTGCTGCGGCGGGTGGTGGCGGTCGAGGCGCTGGCCGAGGGATGGCGGGAGCACTTCCGGAAGCGGCTGCCCTGAAGAAAAAGCGGGGCGGCTTCGAGCCGCCCCCGGAGAACCAGCCTATAGAGATACTGCCGCGAAAGCGGCGGCTGTCTCACCCAGGGGCGGTGTTCCCCTTTGGTGTTTCCCTTTATAGTAAAAGGTAATGCCCTTCCCCCTCACCCGCCGCTCCGTGGTGCTCGCAATCAGCGCCCACGGCACCGATCCCGAGGTGCGCCGCCAAGCGTGGGAGGCGCTCGTGGCAAGCTACTGGCGGCCGGTCTACAAGGTCCTCCGGGTGCGGTGGGGGCTCCTCGGGGAGGATGCGGAGGACTGGACGCAGGACTTCTTCGCCTCGGCCCTCGCCAAAGGGACCTTCGAGCGGTACGATCCTGCCAAAGCCCGGTTCCGGACGTACCTGCGCACCTGCCTCGACGGCTTCGCGGCCAACGAGCGCAAAGCCGCCCGCAGGCTGAAGCGGGGCGGCGGGCAGGTGCCCCTCTCCCTGGACTTCGAGGGCGCCGAAGAGGAATTGCGCCGTCACGGAGCCGGCGAGGGGTTGGACGTGGAGGAGTACTTCCATCGCGAATGGGTCCGCTCGCTCTTCGGCCTCGCCGTCGAAGACCTCAGCCAGTGGGCGGAGAGGACCGGCAAGCAGGTGCATTTCCGCCTCTTCGAGCGCTACGACCTCGAAGGGGCGGATACACCTGAGCGGCCGTCCTACGCCGAGCTGGCCGCCGAGCACGATCTGCCCGTGACCCAGGTGACGAACTACCTGGCCGCGGTCCGGCGTGAGCTTCGCCGGCTCGTCCTGGAGCGGCTGCGCGAGCTCACGGCCACGGACGAGGAGTTCCGCGCCGAGGCCCGGCTCATTCTGGGAGTCGATCCGGGATGAACCTCTCCGACGCCGCGCTCCGGCATCTCCAGGAGGTGGCCGACCTGCCGGACCTCTCCGGCACGCCCTACGAGATCGTCGAGACCCTCGGCCGCGGCGGCATGGGCACTGTCTACCGGGCGATCGATCACAGGCTGGACCGCGAGGTCGCCCTCAAGGTCGTCCAGCTTGCTCCTGGCGCCGAGATCGAAGTGGACCGCCTCCTGCGCGAGGCCCGCGTGCTCGCCCGCCTGGAGCACCCCGGCATCGTGCCCGTCCACGATGCGGGCCTGCTGCCCGACGGCCGCGCCTTCTACGCCATGAAACGCGTCCGCGGCCAGAGGCTCGACGAGCACACCCGGACCGTCCCTCTCCCCGAGCGTCTCCGCGCCTTCCAGCGCATCTGCGAAGCCGTGGCCTTCGCGCACGCCCACGGGGTCATTCATCGCGATCTCAAGCCCGAGAACATCATGGTGGGGCCGTTCGGAGAGGTGCTGGTGATGGACTGGGGAGTCGCCAAGGTCAAGCCCTCACCCCCTGGCCCCCTCTCCCAGCCCTCCACCCGCCCCTGCCTGGGAGAGGGGGAAGAAGAAAGTCCTCCTCAGTCCGTGATCGTCCGTGCCAGTCCGTGCTCGTCCGTGTCCGTCCTCGAGGGCACCGCCCACGGCACCATCCTCGGCACCCCGGGCTACATGGCCCCGGAGCAGGAGCGCGGCGAAGTGGAGCGGATCGACGAGCGCACGGACGTCTGGGCCCTGGGAGCCCTCCTCCAGTTCCTCCTGGGAAACGAGGAGCCCCCCCGGCCGCTCGAAGCCATTCGCCGCCGGGCCATGGCGGCCGAGCCCGAGGCGCGCTACCCGAAGGTCGAGGATCTGTCGGCGGACCTCTCCCTCTACCTCGCGGGACTGCCCGTGGGCGCCCATCAGGAAGGGCTCTTCGAGCGGATGGGCCGCTTCGTCCGCCGCTACCGCATGCCCATCCTCCTCGTCCTGGCCTACGTGTTCATGCGGGCAATCCTCCTCTTGGTCTTCGGCCGTTAAAGGAAATCCCGGACACGTTGAATAGAAGGATGTCGACTTGAACGGATCACCACTTTTCGGAGGGAACCGCGAAATGAGCAAACCAGTGTTCGGCCTTCTGCTGGGAGGCATCCTGGGCGTCTTCGATGGGCTGACGGCGCTGTTCTCGGCGCCGGAGACGAGGCCCGAGATCCTGGGCATCATCATCGGCTCCACGGTCAAGGGATTGATCGCGGGCCTGCTGATCGGCTTCTTCGCCCGCAAGGTGAAGTCGCTGCCGCTGGGCATCCTGTTCGGCCTCGTGGTGGGCGGACTGCTGGCGTACGGAGTGGTTCTGATGGGCAACCCCTACTTCTGGGAGATCGTGCTCCCCGGCAGCCTGGTTGGGGTCATTGTAGGATTCGCAACCCAGCGCTACGGTGAAACGCGCGCTCCCGAGCCCGCTTCTCGGTGAATGAATCTCAAGGAGGAAGAGAAATGAAGAAAATCGGCATCGTGGCTTCTCTACTCATGCTCATGACCTGCGCCGCCTGGGCCGGCGAGATGCCCGGCGGAAAGCTCGACGGCAAGACCGCTTTCGAAAAGCTCAAGACCCTCGCGGGCAACTGGGACGGGAAGGCGGAAGAAAACCTTCCCGTCGCGATGAATTACAAAGTCACGGGAAACGGAAACGTAGTGATGCAGACGATGTTCGCCGGGACCGATCACGAGATGATCAATATGTACCACATGGTGGGCAGCGATCTCGTGGCCACCCACTACTGTTCCGGAGGCACCCAGCCCCATTTCAAGCTCGACACGGAGAAGTCCACGCCCACCGAGCTCGTCTTCGCCTTCGACGGCGGCACGAGCTTCGATCCCGCCAAGGATGGCCACATCCACAACGCGAAGATCATCCTCGCGGGCGAGGGCAAGCTCCGGGAGGAGTGGACTTTCTGGGCGGGTGGCAAGGAGGCGGGGACGCACAAATTCGACGCTGCACGGAAGTAATGCGGAAGTAATGCGGAAGTAGCCGGCGGCTCCTCTCCAAACCGGCCTGATCCTTGCACAAGATTTCTGCCAGAGGACCGAGCCCGTAAGCTCGGTCCCCTCCTGAAACTGAGGAGGTACTCACACCATGGTCTACATGGGCGACCTCTACAACGATGAACGTTTCTACGGGCCACGCCGCAAGAAGCGGGGCCTTTTCAGACGGTAAGAGCTCCACGTAGGCGCTCCGGCTGTGCCGGGGCGCCGTCTTTTTAGATCCCAGCCATTTCTGCAGCTTCAGGACCGAGGAAGTGGATCGTCAAGATCTGCCCTTCGAGGAGACGCTCTACGGGACGGTATTGCCGTTGCGAACGGTGGGGTTACGGGGATGTTGAGAAAATATCCCCGTAACCTCGTTTTTGGCCTTGGCACGACGGGTCCGTAGAGATGGGATGAGAAGGCCACCCTCCCTGGTGCGCAGTGCCATAGAATGGCCTGCAAACTGGGTACAAAGCGCTGGTAGGCGCAAGGAAGGGAGAGTGGCCGTGGGGAATGTTATCAGAGTGGAGGTGGAGACGGTGGTGGGCGTGGATCTCGGGGACCGTTCGAGTCAAATCTGTTGCCTGAACCGAGAAACGGGAGCGATCCTGGAAGAGAAGCGTCTGTCGACGACCACGGCGAGCTTTCAGCGCTACTTCGAGGGCAGGAGGTCGTGTCTGGTGGTGGTGGAGACCGGGACGCACACGCCGTGGGTGCGACGGTTGCTGGTATCGACGGGACATCAGGTGATCGTCGCCAATGCCAGCAAGGTGCGGGCGATCTCGGCGAGCGTGCGCAAGACGGACGAACGGGATGCCCGCTGGCTGGCGCAGTTGGGCCGGGTGGATCCGGAGTTGCTGAGTCCTGTCCATTCTCGCAGTGAGGAGGCGCAGCAAGCGCTGGCCGTGGTGCGCGCTCGGGAAGGCTTCGTCAAGACGCGGACGATGCTGATCAATCAGGTGCGCGGGATGGTGAAGTCGTTCGGTGCCCGGCTGCCGTCGTGCTCGGCGAAGGGCTTCGCCCACAGAGCGTCGACGGCCTTGCCGCAGGGACTGAAGGCGGCTCTGGAGCCGCTGCTGGAGGTGATCGCGGATCTGAGTGATCGAATCCGGAGTTTCGACCGGGATATCGAAGCCTGGGCGAAGCGTTTTCCGGTCACCGAGCGGCTGCGCCAGATCAAGGGGGTGGGCGCGCTGACGGCGCTGGTGTTCGTGCTGACGCTGGACGATCCTTCTCGCTTCGCTCGCTCCCGCTCGGTGGGCGCCTACCTCGGGCTGGTGCCGGCGAGTCGAAGCTCGGGCAACTCGACGCCGCAATTGCCGATCACCAAGCACGGCGACGGCCTGCTGCGCCGCTTGCTGGTGCAGGCGGCGCACTACATCCTCGGTCCGTTCGGACAGGACAGCGACCTGCGCCGCTTCGGGCAGGAACTGGCCCGGCGCGGCGGCAAGAGCGGTAAGAAACGAGCGGTGGTGGCGGTGGCCCGGAAACTGGCGGTGTTGCTGCACCGGCTGTGGATCAGCGGCGAAGACTACGAGCCGCATCGCCGGGCGGCGTTGACTTCGGCAGCGGCATAAAAGCTCAGGTAGGGAAAACTCAGGAGGAAGAAACGAGGATGTAGGGCACAATCTGGTCGATCGGGAGCTGAAGTCGAAACCCCCGTTGTCGGCGACTGCGCTGGGCGTCTTGGCCTTCGAGGCCGCCGTAGAGATCGCAGCGCCGCTTCGGTGGCACCCCATCATGCACCGAGCCCAACGAGAGGCTCCTCGAGAGTGCGGATAGAAGACTCGGGGACAGACCGCTGCTCCGAAAGGCCAGATAAGGATGGCCGCCAAGGCGGCCTTGACATTTGGGGCCTTCTCATAGAAGACGACCCAGTCCTTAACCGAGCATTATCCGGGTCTACAAACGTCGGGGCGTCTCTTCGAAGAGGACGTCTTATCGATCTACGACAACCCATTGGACCACTATGGACTGGAGAGTTCGCGCGTCAGTTCGTCCGCGTCGTAGTCGAAAGGCGTGATCCGGTGCTCTCCCATAAGCTGGAGGAAGTTGGCCAGCGGTATTCCTGCCAACTCCGCCGCTTTGCCGTAACCTAAGCGGCGAGAACGAACCTCTTCCAGAAACCAGAGAACACGCATCTCCTCAGTGACTCTCTGGCTCATGGAAGGAGTATATCCAAAAGCCGCAGGCTATCACCCCGGACACCTGTCCGCCCATCCCCCGGACACCTGTCACCCTCCCGTCCCCGCGGACACCCGTCCGATCCTTCAAGTCTCTGCAATCCAAGTACTTACAAAGTTGGCCGGGCATGGCATCCCCGTTGCTCTAGGGGAAGATCGCCATGATCCAAGAAACCAACTCCATGGACCAGATCGTCACCAAGGGGCCGGGACTTTCCCGGCGGACCAGGCTGCTGCTGGCTGGGGCCGGCGCGCTGGTTGTCGCCCTCGTTCTCATCTGGCCCGCCGTCCAGCGTTGGGCGCGGGCCGAGCAGTCGGTGGACCTCTCACGCCTCCAGATCGCGGCCGTCACGCGGGGTGACCTGGAGCGGGACGTGTCCGCCCAGGGCCGCATCGTCGCGGCCAATCATCCCAAGCTGTACAGCCCCAGCCAGGGGATCGTCACCCTGGCCGTCAAGCCGGGCGAGTCGGTCCAGGCGGGGCAGGTGCTCGCCACGATCGCGAGCCCGGATCTGGAGTCGCAGCTTGCCCAGGAGCGGTCGCGTCTCCAGTCCCTGGAATCCGATCTTTCCCGGACGAGCCTCTCGACTCGCCAGCAGAACCAGGAGGACCAGCAGACGGCAAAGCTCCGGCGCGTGCGTCTGGACGCCGCCCGCCGGGACCTCGAACGGGCCGAGAAGCTGCACGGCGAAGGCCTCCTCAATGTCGTCGAGTACGAGCGCGCCAAGGACGCCGTGGGGGTGGCCGAGGTGGAGCTCGAACAGTCGCAGGACGGCGGTAGTCTCGCCCGCGAGGCCCGCGACTTCGAGGTCCAGGACCGGCGGCGCCAGATCGACCGCCAGCGCCTGGTCGTCGCCGATCTGGAGCGCCAGGTGGGCGAGCTGACCCTGCGGGCGCCGTTCGAAGGCATGGTGGCCACGATCGACGTCCAGGACCGGGACGTCGTGGCGCCCAACGCTCCCATCCTCACAGTGGTGGACCTGTCGGAATTCGAGGTCGAGGCCCTGATCCCCGAGTCCTACGCGGACGAGGCGGCTCCCGGCACGCCGGCCGTCGTGAGCTTCGGCGGGCGAGACCATGCGGCCGAGCTGACTTCGGTCTCCCCCGAGGTGCGGGCGAGTCAGGTCCAGGGGACGGTCAAGCTCAAGGACACGCCGCCGGGGCTGCGGCAGGGCCAGCGGGTTTCGGTCCGCCTGGTGTTCGAGAAGCGGCCGGACGTGCTCAAGGTGCCCCGCGGACCCTTCCTGGAGGGCGGCGGCGGACGGCAGGTATACGTGCTCTCGGACGGCCTCGCGACCCTGCAGCCGATCGAGGTAGGGGCCACGAGCGTGTCCGAGGTGGAGATCGTCGAAGGCTTGAAGGAGGGCGATCAGATCCTGCTCTCCGGAATGGAACAGCTCAACAACGCCAAGACCGTGCTGGTGCGGCGATAGCCCGCCTTTATGGATAGGAGAATACCGATCATGTTGAAGATGGAAAACATTACCAAGATCTATCGCACAGGCGTGGTGGAGACCCGGGCGCTGCGCGAGTTCTCGCTGGAAGTGGAGGAGGGGGAATTCGTTACGATCACCGGCCCCTCGGGCTCGGGCAAGACCACGTTCCTGAACGTTTCGGGCCTTCTGGACGCCTTCGAGCAGGGAAAGTACTGGCTGGACGGCATGGACGTCTCCCGGCTCTCGGACCGCGAGATGTCGCGGGTGAGGAACGAAAAAATAGGTTTTATCTTCCAGAGCTTCAACCTGATTCCGGACCTCGACGTGTTCGACAACGTGGACGTGCCCCTGCGCTACCGCGGCCTGAAGGCCCGCGAGAGGAAGGAGCGGATCGAGAAGGCCGTCGCCATGGTGGGGCTCTCCTCGCGCCTGCGCCATCTGCCCTCGCAGCTCTCGGGCGGCCAGCAGCAGCGGGTGGCCATCGCCCGCGTGCTGGCCGGCGATCCCAAGCTGATCCTGGCCGACGAGCCCACGGGCAACCTCGACTCGGGCATGGCGCGGGAGATCATGGACATTCTGGATCACGTGAACGAATCGGGCACCACGATCATCATGGTGACCCACAACCCGGAGCACGCGGCGCGCGCCCACCGGCAACTCCACATCGCCGACGGGCGGATGGTGGACCTGGAGCGGATCGCGCCTTTCCCCCTGAACCGGACCGAAGCCGTTTCGCGGCAGGCGGCGAGCTGAGGAGACGGCCATGCTGCTCTACAACGTCCGTCTCGCGTGGAAGAGCGTCCGGCGCCATCCGGTGCTCTCGGTCCTGATCGTCCTCGGCATCGCCCTGGGCGTGGGAGTCTCGACCACTTTCATCACGGCCTATCACGTGCTGGCGAGCGATCCCGTGCCCGGCAAGAGCGAGGTCCTCCACTACGTGCGGATGAACTCCTGGGGCGGGCCGGAACCGTACCGCGAAGGGGTGCCGCCGTTCCTCGCCTACCGCGACGTGCGGGAGATCCTGAAGAGCGGCATCCCGGCGCGCAGCACGGCGTCGTTCGCGTCGCGCATGACGGTGTTCCCAGCCCAGTCCGAGAAGTCCCAGGAGCGGCCGTTCCGGGAGGACGTGCTGCTGACCACCTCGGACTTCTTCGCCATGTTCAACGTGCCCTTCCAGTACGGCGGCCCGTGGGACCCGGCGGCCGACGCCAAGCCGGAGGCCGTGGCGGTGATCAGCGCGGCCCTGAACGCCCGCCTCTTCGGAGGGCAGGACAGCGTGGGACGCACGTTCCGCCTGGATGACCGCGACTTCAAGGTGGCCGGCGTGCTCGAGCCCTGGCGCCCCCGGGTGCGGGGCTACGACCTGGCGGACGGCCCCACGGCCGAGCCGGAGGACGTGTTCATCCCCATGGAATGGGTGGGCCCCATGGAGGTCCGCATCGTCGGCACCCAGTACAACTGGCGGACGCCGGAGCCGGGCGAGCAGGACCTGCCGTTCCTCGACCGGCTGGTGCTCGGGGAGTCTCTCTTCCTCCAGCTGTGGGTGGAGCTGCCGGACGAGGGCCGGGTGAAGTCGTTCCAGAGCTACCTCGACGCCTACGTGGCGGAACAGAAGAAGCTGGGCCGGTTCCCCCACAAGCCGGACAACCGGGTGACCCCCCTGCTGGCCGTGATGGAGGAGCTGCGAGATCGTGCCGCCCCAGACCAAGGCGCTGGCGGCCATCTCGCTGCTCTTCCTGGTGGTGGCGGCTCTCAACCTGATCGGCCTGTTCCTGGGCAAGTTCCTGGCCCGGGCCTCGACGGTGGGCGTGCGCCGGGCCCTGGGGGCGAGCCGGGGGACGATCTTCGTCCAGCACCTGGTGGAGTGCGAGCTGATGGGGCTGGTGGGCGGCTCACTGGGCGTGCTCCTGTCCCTGGGCGGGCTCGCCATCCTGAACCGCGTCTACGGCGACGGTCCGGACGGCGTGCCGTTCTTCCAGCTCGACGTCCCGATGATCGGGGCCGCCGTGGTCCTGTCGCTCGTGGCCGGCGCCATCGCCGGTCTCTATCCCGCGTGGCGGATCTGCGCGATCCCGCCCGCCCGCCATCTCAAGAATCAATAGGGCGCCCGGAGGAAACCATCATGGAATTCGGACCGATCTTTCGTTCTCTGCTGCGCAACCGGGCGCGGGTGGTGCTCATCGTCGCCGAGGTGGCGCTGACGCTCGCCATCGTCGCCAACTGCATGAGCCTGATCCTGGACACCCGGGCCGGTCTCGCCCGCGAGTCGGGCTTCGACGACGAGCACCTCGTCCTCATTCAGAGCAATCCTTTCGCCGAGAGCCTGAACGACCAGGAGGTGCTCGACCAGCTCGTCGAGCGCGACCTCCAGGCGTTGCGGGCCCTGCCCGGCGTGCGGGCCGCCAGCAACACCGTTCTGGCTCCCTGGGCGGGCGGCGGCTCGATCACGGCCGTGCGCCTCCCCGGCACCCGCGACGAGCCCATGCAGACCCAGTTCTACTCCGCTGATCCCGCGACCTTCGACGCCCTGGGCATCCCAGTCGCGCAGGGGCGGGGTTTCACGCGGGAGGAGTACGAGCACGGCACCGACGCGGCTCCGCCGGAGACCCTGCCCGTGGTCATCAGCAAGACCCTGGCGGACGCGGCGTTCCCGGACGGCAAGGCCGTGGGCCGCGAGCTCGCTTTCCCCGACGAATCGCAACGCCTCCTCGTCGTGGGAATCGTCGACCGGTTCTACAAGCCCCTCGGCGACGCGTCGGACCGGGTGATGCTGACGCCCGGCCGGACGACGGGCTTCGACTACGGCACGCCCTTCCTGGTGCGTACCCAGGGGGACCCCGGCGCGATGATCCCCGAGATGGAAAAAGCCCTGCTGGGAGTGGAGAAGGGGCGTTTCCTGCGGCTGCGCACCGTGACCGATATGCGCGCCGAGTCCCAGCAGCGGGACCGGCTGCTGGTGGCCACTCTGAACGGCGTCATGGCCCTGCTGGTGCTGGTGACGGCTCTGGGGATCGTGGGGCTGACCTCCTTCTCGGTCGCCGAGCGGCGGCGGCAGATCGGCACCCGGCGCGCTCTCGGGGCGAGCAAGGCCGCCATCGTGCGCCAGTTCCTCCTGGAGAACTGGATGGTGACGAGCCTCGGCGTCGTTTTCGGAGCGGCCCTGGCCTACGGGCTCAACTTCGGTCTCGTCACCTGGGTGGCGGGGGCGCGGCTGAACGTGCTGGTGGTGGCCGCGGGGGCGCTGGGACTCTGGCTGATCGGCGTGGCCTCGGCCCTGGGCCCGGCCTTGCGGGGAGCCCAAGTGCCGCCGGCCATCGCGACGCGGAACGTGTAGTTGAACGGCCTCGCGGGGTGGCAGGGCCGCTGAGCACAGGATTGTGAATCGTTCCAACAGCGAGTCGAAGCCTTCTTCCCCTCCTTGGGAGGCGGGCAGTAAGATTCGTACAGGCAACGGGCGTGCCGGATGCGCTGACGCGCGGGCTGGCCCAGGCGTTGAGGCCGGCGGGACCCCTGTTACCCTCGCTGGAAGCACTTTTAAGCCCGGCGGAAGCTCCGAAAGGGCCTCGGGAAAGCCCGCCGCCCCTTTTGGAAAGCTCGCCGCCCCAAATGGAAAGCCCGCCACCCCAAATGGAAAGCCTGCCGCCCCTTCGGGAAAGCAGGCCACCCCGCATGGAAAGTCCGCCGCCCCTTTTGGAAAGCCTGCCGCCCCAAATGGAAAGCTCGCCGCCCCTTCGGGAAAGCCTGCCGCCCCTAAAGGAAAGACCCTCTTTCCAAAAAGCCGTTCCGCCGGGGCCGCCGCGCTAGTCGCCGCCGCCACCCGCCTCCGCGCGTGGAGCGGAGAGAGCGCCCGCGAGGACCGCGGTGACCGCGATGACGAGCGCCAGGGACAGGAAGAGGATTTTGCGCATTACCCGCCTCCATTCAGGTCTTTAGGACCCATTAAACAGGGTGCTCGCCGAGAATCCAGGGGGACAAGCGTTATATATAGACAATGGCCATGCTCAAAGTCCTCATCGTGGAAGATCAGCCCGCGGTCGCGACCGCCCTCCAGGTCCTGTTCGAGATCCGGGGGATCCCGTGTGTCACCGCCCGCGCGCCCTGGGAAGCCATCCGCGCCCTCGACCAGCAGGCTCAGGAGATCGGCGTCGTGGTCCAGGACATGAACTTCAGCCCCGAGGCCACCTCCGGTGCCGAGGGGGTGACTCTGTTCCGGGAGATCCGGCGGTGGCACCCGAGCCTGCCCGTGCTGCTGATCACGGCCTGGACCTCGCTCGAAACGGCCGTCAAGCTGGTCAAGGAAGGGGCCTCCGACTACCTGGCCAAGCCCTGGGACGACGAGAAGCTCCTGGCCTCGGTCCGCAACCTCCTGAGGCTGCGGGAGCTGCAGCTCGAAAACGCCCATCTCCGGGGCCGGGCGCGGCGGAGCTGGGAAGACCTCGCCGTCCGGAACGACCTTGCAGGCGCCGTGTGGGCGAGCGAGAAGATGCACGCCGTAGTCACTCTTGCTCTGCAGGTGGCCCGGGGGGACATCCCCGTGCTCATCACCGGCCCCAGCGGCGCGGGCAAGGAGAAGCTGGCGGAGATCGTCCAGGCCAACTCGCGGCGCAAGGACAAGCCCTTCGTCAAGGTCAACGCCGGGGCCTTGCCGGACGAGCTCCTGGAGAGCGAGCTCTTCGGCGCCGAGGCCGGGGCCTACACCGGGGCCACCCGCCGGCGGGTGGGCCGCTTCGAGGCCGCGGACGGCGGCACGCTGTTTCTGGACGAGATCGGCAACCTCTCGGCCTCGGGCCAGGCCAAGCTCCTGCGCGTGCTCCAGAGCGGCCAGTTCGAGCGGCTGGGGAGCAGCGAGACCCGGCGGGTGGACGTGCGCCTGATCTGCGCCACCAATGCCGATCTGAAGCGGGAGATCGCCCTCGGCCGTTTCCGGGAAGATCTCTACTATCGCCTGAACGTCATCGAGCT
Source organism: uncultured Acidobacteriota bacterium (assembly GCA_963832495.1). Lineage (GTDB taxonomy): Bacteria > Acidobacteriota > Thermoanaerobaculia > Multivoradales > UBA5704 > DATARR01. The sequence continues at coordinate 282,417 of CAWHUF010000014.1, forward strand.
TCACCTTCCACCCCTCGCCGAGCGTCCCGAGGACGTGGTCCCCCTCGCCGAAAGGATCCTGCGCGACCTCTCGCCCTCGCCCACGGGAGCCGTCTGGCGGCTGGACCCGGAGGCCCGAGAGCGGCTGGTCCGCCACCTCTGGCCGGGCAACGTCCGGGAAGCTCGAGAACACCCTGCGCCGGGCCGTCCTGATCGCCTCGGGCGACACGATCCGGATCGAGGATCTGGGGCTTGGCGCGGCGACAGTGGCCAAGGCGCCCGCCATCTCCAAAGAGAAGGAGGAGGATGGCAACGATCTGCTGCTCGCGGAGCGTGTCCGCATCGAGAGGGCTTTGGAGGACGCCGGGGGTGTCGTGGCCAAGGCGGCCGAAGCCATGGGCCTCTCCCGCCAGGCCTTCTACCGCAAGCTGGAAAAGCATGGGCTGACCGTCGAGCGCCGGCTGCGGGGGTGACCTTCCCGCCCTGTCCATATCTCACTGTCTCAATAAGATTGAACGAACGCTTAAACGGGCGTAACGTCATGGAAGTCCTTAGCGCTTCCAATCGATCTGCCCAAAGGCTTCCCGGGCCAGCCGCGTTGGCGGAGTTGAGGCGAAGGGAGAGCCATGAGCTTCCAGACGGACGATCTGGCGCTGCTCGCCCTCGGCATCCTGGGCGACAAGCCGCCGGACCCGGACCAGCCTCCACTGCCGGATGGCGTGCACTGCCGCTGGACCTTTGCCGAGGAGAGGGGCTTCCCCTGGCATGGCTTCTACCTCTTCCGCCGCGAGAGCCGGCCCCGGCGGCCGAAGTGCCTGAGCCAGGAGACTGGAAGCCTCCGGCCGGGATTGTCGAGGGGCTCCTCCCTCAACACCCGTCTCGGTCGCCTTACCGGCACCCAGCCCCTGCGCTTCACCGACGACTTCCCCGCCACCGGGGCCGTCGAGATCGACCTCGGAGCCGGGCTCCGTTTCGATCTCTACTCTGGCATCCAGGCCGGGAGGGTCGACGTCCGGATCGGGTTCCGGGATGCGGGGCCTGCCGTCCAAAGAAAGTGCGTCGACTTCCGCCGGTTCCCTCTCGGCCCTGGTCCCAACCCCCGGACGGAACAGGACGTTGACTTCGAGACCGAATCCCCGCAGGTGAGCCCACCCCTCTCGATCACATTGATCGAGAGCTGGAACGGCTCCGCCCCGGGTCTCAACACCTCGCGGAGGCTTCAGGCCACCCTGCCCCGCGAGGCCTCGCGGGTCGACCTGCTCCTCACCAACCGGCACGGGATGGTCATCGAGGCCCTGACTCGGGGAGGAGGCCGAGTTGCCGTCCGCGAGCTGCGCCCGGGCGAGCTCCAGGCCGGGGTGGTCACGCTGACCGGGACAGGCATTGCCCAGGTGATCCTGCTCGGCTCGTCTGTGGACGCGGCCCTGCTCCACGAGTTCTGCTTCGAAAGCTCCGGGGAGGTCCCCCGCGAGTCCGCCGTCGAGGTCCGCGCCCTGGCCGGGAAAGAGGTCGCGGCGCAGACCGTCATCCGGGGGACGGCTGGACAGGTGGTCTCCGCCACGCTCGAACACGAAGGGATCACGGCCGTCGAGATCAACCCCGGCCCGGCGGTGCTCGTCGACCTCTGCTACTGGCCGAGCGAGCAGGGGGTGACCTTCGGTTGGAGCGAGGTGCCGGGCTTCACCTATCCTCTCTGTCTGCCGGTGGCGGATCCGGACTATCCCTGTCCCGGCAAGCCCGTGGACTTCAAGGCGGCCAAGGACCTGGCCCTGTCGCGGGTGACCTACCCCGGCCCGGAGGGATGGGAAGACGGCTTCGCCGACCTGCACGGCCAGCTCGAAATCCTGGTGAAGGGGGGACCTGGGGGTGGTCCGATGGCGGGGCGCGTCAATCCGGAGCTGCCAGGGGTACCAATTTCCCCAGCCACCCAGCCCGAGCTGCCCAAGATGCCGGGCCTGCGCCCCCTCGACCTCATCCTCCTGGCGAGCCTCCATCCCACCGTCGCCCAGATGCTGGGCCTCTACTTCGTGGACCGGTCGGTGGATACGGGTGTGGGCTACGACTACCTCCTCCTTGCCGATCCCACCGGCGTCCTCGGCGGAACCGCTGCCAGCGCCCTGGATTGGCTGGCCTTCTCAGCCGACGCCTCCCAAGTGGACGCCTACTTGGTCCTCGACCGCAAGGCCGAGCCCCGGCCGCCGATCGCCCCGCCGGGCGAGGGGCGCGCCTACGCCCTTCCCGGCCCCGCGGCCCGGGCCATCGACGGCTCTCTCCCGGAGGCGGCGGGCCATGTAGGCCTCTGGTGGCCGCTCCCACCGGACTCGGTCCAGGAACAACCGGACCGGATCGTCTTCTACTACCCGAAGCGGGCTTCCCTCGGCCCGGCCGAGCCGAAGGATCCGCCTGCGGACTCGGCCTATCAGCCCCTGCCGGACCCTTCGCCGGTCCTCGTCTCCGAGCCCGACCCGCAGGATCCACCGGTTCCCCCCAACCCGCGCAGCTCGGACTGGCCTCCTCCCTCGATCCCGCTCCACAAGGTGGACAGCAACCTCGCCGAAGGCTGGTACAGCTACCGCTTCGTAGGCCAGGACCTCTTCGGCCGCAGGAGCGCCCTGGGTCCGCCGTCCCGATGGTTCGAGTGGGATCCGCTGCCGGAGCACCAGCGCCACGCCTTCGCCGTAGCTCTGCACGACAACACTTCTCCCTCCATCCCTCTGGGAGTCCAAGCCTGGGCCCTCGATCCACTCGATCGCTGGCTGCTCGCGGACAAGCCCTATGAGGATTGGCGGGCTACCGTCTCCAAAGATCTCGTTGGCCTGCGCGTGCGCTGGCTCTGGACCTACCTCCAGCAGCTCCAGGCGCCGGACACCCACGAGTTCCGTATGTACTACCAGCCCGGCCGCTGGAACGCTCTCCTAGGAAAGATCGAGAAGGTCGCCGCCGTCTCGGTCTCGGCCGTTCAGAGCGACGTAGACCTCGACTTCGCCAATTTCCACCCCGCCGACGCCTTTGTTGGTACCCGCCTGCGGGTGGGCAACGACGACTTCGCGGTCCTGGGCAGCCAGCCGGGCACGAACCTCCGCCTGCGGGTGAAAAACATCGGGGTTCACGATGAGATCCCTCCCACCGAAGGGAAGCCCTGCACCGTGGCGATTCCGGAGAATCATCCGCTCTGGATCGACACCAGCCTGGCATCGAGTTGGGCGCAACGCTTGGCCGTCGTTCCCTACGACCCACCGGTGGGGACGGTCTTCGATCCGTCGAAAGACCCCAACGGCCAAGCCCTCACGAGCCACAACGACGCCTTCAAGACCGTGCAGGTGATGGTGACCGGGCAGGACGTCCTCTTCGGGGCCGGCCCCGACCTCTCCGGCCTCCAGCCCTGGATCGACCACCTCTGGCTGCGGGCCGGCACCGCGGAGGAAGCGCACCGCATCGTGCGCTACGACGCCACCGCCCACACCGTGACCCTGGAGGCCGCCCCGGCACTCACCGGTCCGCCCGACGCCTGGGTCCTCGGCCGGCCAACCCGCGAGTACGAGGTCTTCCTGCCTGCCCTGGACGTGGGGGCCGGGCACCCCTTCGAGCCGAGCCTCGCCGAACCCGCCGTCTACGCCCAGATCGCGGTGAGCGCGGCGGACGACAAGAAGCACGTGGCGGACGATCCGAAGTGGAATGACCCCACCCGCTTCGGCAACGAGAGCCGGCTTTCCCCATCCGCGACGATCTTCCGTGTCCTCCAGACGCCGCCACAGGCGCCCGACCTGCCGAACTTAGGCGAGCGGCTTGTCGCCACGCCAGCCGACTATAAGGACAACTCCTACTCAACCTTCCGCTTCAACGACCTCGGACAGCCCTTGAGGGTCCACATCCTGCGCGCCGTGGACGACAGTCTCTTCAAGCGGGATTGGCTGATCCGGGAGACGCGGAAGGGGCTCGATCCGGCGAACGCGAAGCATGGGGATTTCTTCCCGGACGACCTAGATCTCAGCAAGTGGCCGGCCGGCGCTGCCGACCTGAACGCCATCACGGCAGACACTGCGTACGTCGGCCTCTCCGACGATGCGTGGTCGGTGCTGGCGCTGCTGCCGGGCAACGAGGGGCAGCCGGACCAGCCGAGCCTTGCCGAGCGCGACTGGGCCGTCCGCCACACGCGCGCGAGCCTCTCCGCGGCTGACGCCGATCTCTTCCCCAAGAGTTGGAACCCGACCCAGATCGCGGACGCGGCCAATGCTCTGAACAATCTTGCTGGTCCTACCGGCTATGCCACGCTGCCTGACAACGCCCTGCGCATCCTCGCCGGCCTCCCCGGCAACGAGGCCGCCTTCACCCAGGTCACCCTGGCTCCCCTGGAGATGGCGGATCCCAAGATCAAAGACGAGCGTCGGCCGGACGACGATGCGGCGTACGTGTCCCAATCGATCAACATCCGCGCCTACACCGACACCCTCCCGGGTCGCGCCACCAACCGCTACTTCTATCGCGCGCGTTTCGTGGATGGGGCGCAGAACCAGAGCTCGCTGAGCCTTGCCGGACCGCCGGTTTATCTCAGGAAGGTGGAGCCGCCGCGGGCACCGGTGATTACGAAGGTGGTTGGTGGGGATCGGCAGATTACGATTAGATGGGCTGCGAATCGTGAGCTGGACTTCGCGGAGTACCGCGTGTACCGGACCAGCACCAGAGAGAATGCCGTTGACCCGCGGCTGATGACGTTGGCCGCGACACGCAGTTCGACAGAACAGGCTTGGGTTGATACAGATTCGCCGCCGGCAGTCACAATGTACTACCGGCTGGCCGCCATAGATGCAACTGGCAACGTGTCTGCGCCGTCGAGGCCCGCATCAGGGCGTGCTTTCGATGATTCTCACCCTCCTATCCCAGTATGGAAAGCACCGGTCGTCGATGTTGACAGTAATACAGTTGTCCTGTCCTGGGTGTTCGAATCCTCCAACCTCCAAGCTCTTGTGTCGCGGCGATCATCATCTGAAACCACTTGGGAGAACCTGACGGGATGGCTTCCAGCCGGAACAGACACGTTCATGGACCGTGGAGTCGGTATCGGTCTATGGATGTATCGGCTAGTGGTCATGGATCCTAACGGCCGCATCTCGAAGGCAGAGCAAGACTTGACGGTTGACCTATGAACGAGAACACGAACTCATGATTCCAGTTTTCTGTGCCGCGAACGGGCAACTCGACCTGAGCCGCCTACGGCTTCAATTCGAAGATAGTTCGGGCAGTAGTTTCCTTTCCGCGATAACGAATGGCATCAATGACTGGGTAGATCCCAATAAGGCTAACCTCGGTATTTCAATTGTGAACCTCAACCTTTCTAGAGATCCAGTTGCCGGAGAGTATGTTATTTATGTCGGGAATGGGTCGGCCGCAGGAACACGAGCACGTGAGCCGGAGCGAACATTGAGCATTTCCTACGTAACACCGGAAGGTGGCTATCTGTTCACCACTGAGCCGAATCTGAGGCGAATAGCTTCGCATGAATTCGGTCATTTACTCGGCCTAGCTGATCGCTACTATGAGGGCTATCTCCATAAACGGACTGAAGTCGGCACGCGAACCACCGTACCGATGGATAATATCCTCTTTGCAGCAGAGAGTGGCTATGTTCCTGCTACGAACCTCATGTCCGGTGGTAGCAACGATTGGACCCTGTCAAGCGTTCAGCGTCAGTTGGTCCTATCCTGCAAAGAAGAAGATCAGAAATCTCGGCGCGTGGTTGGACTTTTCGATGAAACACAGGGTTCGGGTAGTTGGCATTTGCCACTAACGATGTATCTGAGCGGCGGCGCGCTCTTTACACCTGATCCGCCTCCCCCGGATCTCGCGATCGCAGGTTACACATTGCTCGGTGGTCTCGTCTTTGACTCCAAGGCTCGTGCAACGGCGTTGGGGAACATTGAGGTTCGGAAGTTGTGGAATTTGCGTCCACCCCCCTCCGGAACCTTGACTAAGATAACTTGGTTCCATAAAGGAAAAAGGCACAGGCGCAGGCATGTGGTCTCTACTGCACCACGAATTCACCGGCAGAGGATGAGACTCATTGCGGCGCTCGCGGGCTCGTAGAGATCGCGATGTTCGATGGAAAAACGCATGGAAGAAACCAAGCCGATTCAAGATCTATGGTTGTCACTGGCGGACGTTCTACCCGAGGGCTGGCGGAGCGGTGGCGCCGCTGTCATACTTGAAGATTTGTCCTTTGTTGACGCTCTATTATCTTCGGAGGGAGATGATAGATTTACCCTTGCAATAACAATTGGATCGGATACCCCGCTCGATCTGGAGATCCCCGGACTACCAGATCTCGGGATAACGGTCGGCGAATTCGACAACTTCGGTTATACGCTAGAGTTGGAGTACGCGGCGGGCGTTTTGTCTGCCAGTGTCGTTGACGTACCTATCACCATCTATTTGCCTGACTCATTTCTTCGGCCGGTGGATGATGAAGACGGACTCGGCTTGATCGGTCAGGGAGTTTTTCGGATTTCCTCTCGCGGGGAGATTCAGATTCAACTCGTCGATGGCCTCAATTTGCCGTCTTGTTATCTGGGTGATTCAGGTATTATAATTTCGGCTTCGAACCTCGACGTAGATTTGTCCGTCGTCAGTAGTCCTCCGGAGGTGCTGGCGGCGGGCTTTGACGAATCCTTCATCGGCTTGTACTTCCAAGAAGTACGCATTACGCTACCGGCAGGTTTTCCGAGTCTTGCCCCGGAAGACCTCGTTCTGAAGAAATGTGTCATTGGATCGGGTGGTGTGAGCGGAGAACTCGATCTCACGTATACCCCGAAGTATGATGCAGCGTCTAAAACGTTCAGCGGGCCAGGTGCCGGAGATCTGTTCGGGATTTCGTTTGGCCTCGAGCATGTACAGGTCATGCTTCGAAAGAATGCGCTGACGAAGTCGAGCTTTATAGGGAAACTGTTGCTTCCGTTCTTTGAAGAGCCCGTAGAAGTTGATGTCGGCTTCGATCTCGATGGCAATGTGACCGTAGAAATTACTGGCAGCGGCGCGGGAGGGTTGAAGACCATTACGAAGCCAAACGTAATGAGTATAGAGCTAGACTCCATCGGTGCGGAGTTGGATGATGGCCTCTTTGCGGTCAAAATCGCCGGTAAGCTCACCCCTCTTTTCGGCGGCCTAGATTGGCCTACCTTCGACGTCAAGGAGCTGTCGATCGACTCCAAGGGCCACGTCCACCTGGACGGCGGCTGGTTAAATGTCCCCGAGCAGAAGACTCTCGACTTTTACGGCTTCAAGATCGAAATCTCCCAGCTCGGCTTCGGCAAGAACGACGATGGCAGCAAGTGGATCGGATTCTCGGGCGGCTTGAAACTCGTCGAGGGCCTCCAAGCCGGGGCGTCGGTCGAGGGGCTACAGATCACTTGGCGCGAGGATGGGAGCCTTCCCAGGATCACCCTGAACGGTGCTGGCGTCGAGCTTTCGATTCCTGGAGTCCTCCACCTCAAGGGAGAGGTCTCCTACAAGGAGCTCGAGATCGACGGGGAGACGATCCGCCGCTTCGACGGCGGCATCCATCTCTCCTTGGAGACCCCGGAGCTCGAGATTGACGGCACCTTGGTCATCGGCTCGGTCAAGGGGCCGCAGGGCCGGTACAACTTCTTCGCCATCTACGTCGACGTCGATCTGCCCACCGGCATCCCGCTCGCCAGCACAGGGCTCGGGATCTACGCCTTCGCCGGTCTCTTCGCGCTTCAGATGGAGCCCAACAAGCGCCCGGACGAGATGTGGTTCAGCATCGATCACTCGAAGAGCTTCTACCACCGCGACACTCCGGGCATCACCGATCTCAAGAAAAAGTGGGATCCGAGAAAAGGGAGCTTCGCTGTCGGCGCGGGGATCACTCTCGCCACGCTCTCGGACAATGGCACCACCTTCAATGGCCAATTCCTGCTCGCCCTCGTCACCCCGGGGCCGATCGCGCTCATTCAGGGGGCCGCCTCGTTCCTGAAGAAGCGGGCGGACGGGAAGGACGAGGGGCAGTTCCGCGCTCTCACCGTGATCGATGGCCGGGCGGGCAGCATTTTGATCGGCATCGACGCCGAGTACAAGACCGGCAGGGGCGGAGAGATGATCGAGATCGGCGGCAGCATGGAGGCGTTCTATGCCTTCCATGATCCCACCGCCTGGCGCCTCTACCTGGGGAAGAACGAGCCGCGCGAGTTGCGCATCCGGGCCCTCCTCGGCCGCTTCGTCGAGGCCAACGCCTACTTCATGCTGGACGCCCACCAACTCGCCCTGGGCGCCTGGTTCGGCTACAACAACGGCTGGAGCTTCGGTCCCTTGAGCATCCGGCTGGAGGCCTGGGCGGACGGCAACGCGCTCCTCAGCTTCAAGCCCAGCCATTTCCATGGCGATCTCTGGCTCCATGCCCTGGTGGAGCTCAAGGTCTTCGGGCTCGGGTTGGGCCTCTCCTTGGACGCCAAGATCGCGGCCGACCTGTTCAGGCCCTATCACCTGCGCGGCGAGTTCAGCGTCGGGATCAAGCTCCCCTGGCCGTTCAAGAAGAAGATCGGGGCCACGGTGGTGCTGGAGTGGGGGCCGCGGCCGGACGCTCCGCCGTTGCCCCTGCCGGTGGCGGACGTCGCGGTCGAGCACCGCAAGAGTACGGTGGTTTGGCCGCTGAACCGGGGCAGGTACCTGCTGCCGAGCTACGACGACGGCGGTGGCTTCCTTGCCCAGAGTGGACCCCATCTCCAGCCCGATCTGTCGAAGCTGCCGCGGGTGCCGGTGGACGGCCGGATCTCGGTCACCTTCGGCCGCTCGGTCCACGACGTGTCGATGGTGGGGAGCAACGTGCAGCCGGTCGATCCTACGAAGGAGCGGATCGGCAACCCTGGCGGCCCGGCGGTGGTGGAGGTCAAGTACTCCCTGACGCGCACCGCCCTGGAGAGTTGGGACGGTCAGGGGTGGCAGACCGTAGCGGCCAGCCCGAAGACGGGGATCACGCCATCCCTATATGGAATGTGGGTGCCGGCACCTCAGCTCCCGGCAGGGAACGCCAATCCCCCGAAGCCGGCCCAGACCAAGCTGCTGCTGTGGTCCAAGAATCCGTTCGACTTCATACGTCGTACAGGCTCATCGTGGGAGGAGTGGGTGACGGACGGGATGCCGGACTACCCTTGCATTCCGCCGCTTCCGGCCCAGGAGATCTGTTTCGATTTCGCGGACCTGGCTCCGGGCACGGTCATCCAGTCCCCCTGGATCCATCCCGGACCTCCCGTGTTCACCCTGTCCTGGGGGTTCGGCCCGGCGACGGTGCAGGAGCGCCTCGTGCCGGTCCCCGGGGCTGTGCGGAAGGTGAAAACCCTCTGCTTCCCCGTGGCCGCGGCCCGGAATGGAGTGCAGATCCATTCGGACCAGCCAGGCCGGTCGTTCCGTATCGTCCTGGCCCAGGGGGAAGTTGCGCAGCCGGTCCCTACTGCTTCCGGGGTCGCGGTGGCACCTATTTTCACGACTATCGACGATATTCCTGTGTGTATTGACTTCCGGAGGTGGACGGTCGGCACGCAGGTAAACCCGTGGGTGGAGGAGGGCGTTCGCTTCGAGGTCCGCGGAGCAGATGGCGGGCTCCTGCCCGTGGCCCGGGTCGAGCGGTGGGGCTCGGGTCTTCCGGGCCTGGGCGCCGGCTTCCGGCTCGACGTTGCCCTGCCTTGCCCCTCCCCATGGGTGGAGTTGGTAGTCACCCATCGTCCCCCCTTCCGGATCGTGGCCTTTGACGCCAAGGGCGTGGCAGTGGCCACCCATGCACCAGGAGGAACGAGCGGTGAGGTGACTGAAACAATCCGCTTGGAGGGGCCGGCCATCACCCGGGTTGAGGTGCACGCGGCGGGCAACGAGAAGCTGGTCCACCGGGTCTGTTACACCTGTCCACGGCCGAAGGTGCCCTGGGCCACCGGCTTGGGTGCAGATGGTGAGGTCTTCGGACCGTTCTTCCCGGTCGGTGGCGATATTGAGATCCCGGGGGAGGACATGCCCGAGGTGGTGGTGACGAACGACGGGCCTCTTTGTCTGGAGCGGATCTGCGTCACACCGGACCCGGAGACCGGCCAGGAGGTGCGGCGGAAGGAGGCGATCGAGCACATCCGTGAGGAGTTGGCCCGCTGGCGGCAGGAAGGGGCGGTGCTGGCCCCCCACACGGCTTACAGGCTGGTGATCGAGACCTCCGTCGCGCCCCAGGCCTTGGTGAGCCTGAACAACTTCCCTCCATCGAGCCTTGACCTCACGCCGGTCGAGTACGCCTACTTCCGGACCTCCGGCCCGCCCGGGCTGGGGGTTCTCGATCCACCGGAAGGCCTGTCGCCATCCACGGTCTTCTCGACCGGGCTCGACGACCTCACCCGGTATGTGCGGGAGACGACGCCGCCCACGGTGCCGCCGCCGGGAGAAAAACCGATTCTCTTCAAGCCGTTCTATCGTGCCTATGACATCGGGGTGGAATTCAACGAGGACTACGTCGAGCAGATGTACCGCATGGACCGGCGGGACCTCGGGCTCTATCTCTACGACAACAACAACCAGCCGGTTCGAGATGCGGAGGGGCGGCTCCTGGTCCTCGGCAACCGGTGGGGGAGGGCGGAGACGCTCAGCCTCTCCGAACGGGACACCCGCTGGGTCACGCTGATCGACGCCGCCACCTGCCTGCCGAAGAAGCTCGATCCCAAGACCTTCCCGCGCGACAGCACGCTGGTGTCTTCGGAGCCGGGCCGGGTTCTCGCCGCGGACACTCTCTACGAGCCGCGCCTGGTCCCCATGCTTCTTCACGAGGCCTTCTCAGGTTCTTCCCTGGGCGCTGTTCCTCCCGGCTGGTATCGAGAGGACTCGGGGCCGGGCGGGCCGTCGGACTGGAAGGTGGGGGAGGCGGGGGAGCCTCCGAGCCGGTTCGTGGAGCAGCTCTCGACGATCGGCGGCGCCGGGCCGGATCGGCCGGGCACGCTGCTGCTCCTGGCCGAGTCCTCGGCTTGGACGGACTACCGGGTGAGCGTCTACGTCGGCTCGGCGGCGGGCGGGGCCGTGGGCGTGGTGGTGCGCCACCAGGGGCCGGGCACGGGCTACCGGTTCTCCCTCGATGGCCGGGTCCGGCGGCTGGTCAAGGGGGATGCCACTCTCCTGGGTGAGGATCATTTCGCGTACCGGAGGAACCGGGACTATCTCGTGACGTTCGAAGCCCTGGGCTCCTCGCTCAAGGTCTATCTGGACGGCGAGCCCGTGTTCGAGGTGACGGACGAGGACTTCAAGACCGGCCGGATCGGCCTCTACGTGTGCCAGAGCCCGGGCGCGCGGTTCAGCGACGTGCGGGTGGACGACTTCCGCGCCGAGGCGCCGGTGGTCTACCGGTTCCAGCTCACCACGTCCCTGTTCGCCAACTTCTTCCATCACCTCCACAGCTTCCAGGACGAGACCTGGCGGGCCGAGCTCGAGGAAGATCCCGGGGGCCTGCTGAAGGAAGCGGTGGAGCTTTCGCTCTCGCCTCCCGACGAGAAGGAGGCTCGGGCTTACGAGGCGCTGGCGAAGAGCGCACTGCAATCCGCTGCGCTCCAGAACCCGCGGCAGGTGGAGGTCACCCGCCTGGAGTGGGAGAGCCAGCCCGTGGCCTTCCTGCTGCGTAGCCCCGAGCCCCTGGCCTGGGACCGCGTCTCCATGGCCTTCTTTATCGGGCCTGTCCGCGACCTGCCCGCGGAGCCGCCCGGCGCGGTGAAGCTCGTGGAGGCGTCCTTCGGGACCCTGCCGGGCGACGAGTCCGTCACGCTGCTTCTGCGCGAGGCGGTGGACCTCTCCCGGTGGCGGATCGAGCTGCGCCTCCCTTCCGGTCCCCTGCCGGAGCCGGAGGGGGATCCCGTGATGCTCCTCGAGAGGTTCCAAGGCGATCCCCAGGCTGTGCTGGACCGCTTCACCGTGGCCGATATGGGAACGGAGAACGGTCCCTCCGACTGGCGAGTCGAGGGCGGAGCGCTGATCCAGGTCTCGGAGATCCACGGCGGCGCCGAGCCGGAGCTGCCGGGTACGGTGGCGGTGACGGGCGATGCGGACTGGACGGACTACCGGCTCGCCGTGGACCTGCGGTCGGACTCGGGCAGCGGCCTGGGGATCGTGTTCCGCTGGGTAGACGGCGACAATCACTACCGTCTCTCCCTCGACGCCGGGCTCAAGTACCGGCGGCTGGTCAAGCGCGAGAAGGGGGTGGTCTCCATCCTCTGGGAGGAGGAGAAGGGGTACGCGGCGGGCGAGCCGCTCCGGCTGACGGTCGAGGCCGTGGGCTCCCGGCTGACGGGCTTTCTGGGAAGCGACCGGCTGTTCGAGGTCACAGACGCCGCCCACGCCGCCGGCCGGGTAGGGCTGTACGCCTCCGGCAATCCGGACGCCCGCTTCGAGAAGATCGAGGTGCGCCAGCCGTCCCTCGACGTCTATGCCCTGGTCCGCGACCGGTTCGCCGCGGGGGACCTTACCGGCTGGCTGCGGACCGACGAGGCCGCGGCGCCGCAGCCTTCGACCCTGGAGGCCGTTGGCGGAGCGTTGATCCTGCGCAGCTTCGTCCAGGAAGAGGACGGCGGGACCTTCCCCGGCAGCTACGCCTTCATCGGTCCGCCGTTCAAGGACGCCGTCTGCAGCGCCAGACTGCTGTGCCATTTCGGCGGGGCGATCGGGATGGTCGTCCGCGGCCAGGATTTGAACAACTACTACCGCTTCTCCATGGACGCCCAGAGGGGCTACCGGCGGCTGGTCAAGAAGGTGAAGGGCCAGACCACCGTGCTCTGGGAGGACGGCGTCGCCTACACGCCGGGCCAGGTCTACGAGCTGACCGTGGCGGCCGTGGGCACCTCGCTCCGGGGCTATCTCGACGGCATTCCCTTGTTTTCCGTGGAGGATGGGGACGTCTCCGCCGGCGTCATCGCCCTCTATGCCTGGAACAATCCTGAGGCCTTATTCTCCCAGGTGCGGGTCTTCCCTGCGGACCGCGCCGTCGAATCCTCTCCGGAGCCGCGGTGGACGACCTGGTACGCCTTCGGTGGCGAGGAACGGCTGCCGGCGGGCACCCGGCTCCGGATCTCCGCCGGACCCGAGGCGGGAGCGCCCCCTGCGGAGCCAGGGACCGAGCGCCGCTTCGCCGCTCCCCTGGGAGAGACGGGCCGCGCGCGTTTCCCCGCCACGGAAGCGGAGTTGCGGGTGGTGGGGCCGGAAGGGCCCGGGCATACCCGGACCCTCCTGCCCTATTCGGACTATGTGATCCTGCCTCCGCCCCGGGTGTTGCGCCGGGCAGATGGCACCGGGCTCGTGGTGGTCCCCTCTGGCGGCTCGCCTCTGGGGGAGGCGTGGTACCAGTTGAGCTTCACCTACGACCGGAAGAGGGGGGAGGAGGTCCATCCCTTCAGCCAGGCAGGAGACCAGAACCCGGAGAGGGTCACAATCGACATCCCCTGGAAGGCGCGCTAGCCTTCCCGGCGGATGAAACCCCTCCGTCTCGCCACCCGCGTCCGCCTGGCCTTCGTCGCGGCCCTGGTGCCCGTGATCGGCTTCGCCATGGCGGCGGCGTACTGGTTCCCATCCCCCTGGACCGTCTTCGCCGCCGCCGTCTGTTTCGGCCTGCCGGCGGGATGGTGGATCCTCGACCGGGTCCTCCTCCCCGCGACCCGGGTCCTCCAGGCCCTGCGCGACGGCGTCCAGGGCTACCGCGACCACGATTTCAGCCTGAACCTGGCGGTCGACCGCAAGGACGAGCTGGGAGATCTTGTGGACCTCTACAACAACGTAGGCGACGTGCTGCGGGAGGAGAGGAACGCCATCCTCCAGCGCGAGATGCTGCTCGAGACGGTCTTCGAAGCGACCCCCATGGCGATCGTCCTCACCAACGAGCGTGACCGCGTGATCTTCGCCAACCGCACGGCGCGCGAGGTCTTCTTCACCCGGGGGCGGCTCGAAGGGCGGGTGTTCGGCCAGCTCCTGGAGGAATGCCCCGACGGGCTGCGCGAGGCGCTCTCCGGCGGGCGCGACGCGCTGTTCTCCCTGGAGAGCGGGGGCGAGGAGGAGGTCTACCACGTGTCCCGCCGGACCTTCGAGCTCAACAGCCGGCGGCACGACCTGACGCTCATCAAGCGGCTCACCCCGGAGCTGCGGCGCCAGGAGGTGGACGTCTGGAAGCGGGCCATCCGCACCCTCTCGCACGAGATCAACAACTCGCTCGCCCCCATCGCCTCGCTCGCCCGCTCCGTGCGCGTCATGGCCGAGAACCCCGAGCACCGCGGCCGTATCGGCTCGGCCCTCGACGTCATCGAGGAGCGCTCCACTCATTTGAAAGATTTTTTGGAAGGCTATGCCCGTTTCGCCCGCCTCCCTCAGCCCAACAAGCGAGAGGTGGAATGGAAAGGTTTTCTCACGGAGCTCCAACAGGTCGTCCCCTTCGAGTTGGAAGGAGAGCCGCCCTCCGCTCCAGGATGTTTCGACCCGGCCCAGATGCAGCAGGCCCTGATCAATCTCCTGAAGAACGCCCATGAGTCCGGGAGCCCGCCCGGGGAGGTGAAACTGGCCGTGGACGCCCTGGGCGACGGTGGCGTCCGCTTCCGTATTCTGGACCGTGGAGCCGGCATGACCGAGGAGGTGATGAGGAAAGCGCTCCTGCCGTTCTACACCTCGAAGCCGGGCGGCTCCGGGCTGGGCCTGCCGCTCTGCCGGGAGATCGTCGAGGCCCACGGCGGCCGGCTGCGCATCGAGCGCCGGGAGGGCGGAGGGACGGCAGTGGTGTGCTGGGTGCCGGGGAGGTGACGAGGTGCGAAAGACCCGCCCCGCCGAAGCGGAGCGGGCTGTCTCGCGTCAGATCTTGGGGATCAAGGAATCGGCGGGCCGCAGTCAACTCGGCAGCCGTAGGTGGCCGAGCCGTCCACCACCCACATGCTGCCCGACGCGTAGCAGGGGGGGAGGGTGAAGGCGCAGACCAGCGTAGCGCCGCCACAGTCAGCCTGAGCTTCGGGCAGTCTGGCCGCCCGGAACTGTGCCTGGGCGTCCGCGCACGTGGCCGCCATCTTCCAGTCAGGCGAGGTGCTGTAGCCACCGTCGTCGCAGCACAGGATGGCGTGGGCCGGTTCCGGCGTCGAGAACGCCGCGGTACAGGCGAGCACGGCGACCAACAGCACTCCCAACAGAGTCAACCTCTTCATAATCTCGTTCTCCTTTCGGAAAGGGACTTCATACGCTACTCAATGTGCGTACCAGGGGTAAATGCGAGCCCTGCGGGCGTGATATCCTGGTCATCTTCGTTGGAGTGACGCATGAACCGGGAGGCCCATCCCGGTAAGCGGTGGGCCTTCCGGGCCAGAGTGCTACGGGTAGATCGGTTCGCGCGGGCAGGACTCCTTGCAGCTGAACGTCATGGCCCCGCTCACGATCCAAGGGTTGGCCGGGTCCTGCGCGTACCAATCGTAGCAAGGGGGGATGGTGATGGCGCAGACCAGAGTGGAGCCGCCGCAGAAGGCGTTGGCCTCCGGCCGTGCCAATGCACGGAACGAATTTTGGGCATCTAAGCAGGTGGGCCCGTGGGTCCAGTAAAGGCTGGTCGTATATCCACCGTTGTCGCAGCACATGACCGCGTGGAGGGGGGTGGGCTTCGAGAGGGCGGCGGTACAGGCGACGACGGCGACCAGCAGGGTCCCTAAAAGTGCAGCTCTCTTCATTGCATTTCTCCTTTTTGAGACGTACTTCGTCCTACGACGGATCTCCCCGAGGCGTCAGAGTCATGGATAGATCGGGCACTGTTCCTTGCATCCGAACGTCATGACCCCGCTGGCCACCCAAGGGTTGGCTGGGTCTTCCCAACCCCAGTAGTAGCAAGCGGGGATGGTGATGGCGCAGACCAGAGTGGAACCGCCACAGAAGTCATTGGCCTCTGGCCGTGCCATGGTCCGGAATATTGTCTGGGCCTGCGCGCATGTGGGCGCCTTGACCCAGTACTGGCTGGTCTGATAGCCACCGTTGTCGCAGCACATGATTGCGTGGGCCGGTTTCGGTGTCGAAACCGCGTAGCTACAGACGAGAACGGCCACCAGTAGAGCGCTCAGCAATGCAACTCTTTTCATCTTGGCTCTCCTTTTCGGGATATGCGTTTTACACCCTTCAGAGTGCATAAGAGAGGCTGAAGCGAGCCGCCACGGATTCCCTGTCCGAGCATCCCTGGAAGAGGTGCGGCGGCCGGCGGTGGAGCCTTTAGGAGACAGTGGTGTCCGTTTCTGTGTACAGGACCAGACAGGATCGTCAAAGCCCAATGGCGATCGGCTACGCATCGAGGATGGAGGGACGACGGTGGTGTGCTGGGGGCCGGGAGGCTGAAAAGGTTACTGAAAGCCCCGCCCCCGGCACAGCGCGGGGGCGGGCTCATTGAGTTCAGCTCGGGCGCGGTTTACGGAAGGATCGGGCCGCAGTCTTCCTTGCAGCCGTACGTCGCGATACCGTCCACCACCCACATGCTGCCGGACTGATAGCAGGGCGGAATGACCAGGGCGCAGACAGCCGTGGAGCTGCCGCAGGTCAGAGCGGCCTCCGCTCGCGCCTCGTTCCGGTACGCCGTCTGGGCCTCCGAGCACGTGGCCGCCATGTGCCAGTACTGCTGAGTGGTGTACCCGGCGTTGTCACAGCACATGATGGCGTGGGCCGGTTCCGGCGTCGAGAGCGCCGCGGTACAAGCGAATACGGCAATGACCACAGCGCCCAGCAGAGCAAATCTCTTCATTCCTTGTCTCCTTTCAGAAGGGACTTCGTACGGTATACATTGTACGTGCCAGGGGGTAAAAGGTTTGAGATCAGGAGCAGAAAATTCTGATCCAATATGTTGGATGGGCTGGTTGTTCTGAGTTATTTTTTAAAATATTACTATCGGAATGGGGAGAGGCAGTCCGCAAGCGAGACGGACTGCCTCCGAAGCTGGCTGGCGTATCCGGGATCAGGGGATGGGAGGGCCGCAATCCACCATGCACCCGTGGTACATGTGCCCGTCCACCACCCACATGCCACCGGACTGGTAGCAGCCGGGGATCGAGATGCTGCACGGATCCCCGCCGCCGCAGTTGGCGTAAGCTTCGTCAATCGCCGCAGCCCGGAACGCCGACTGGGCTGCCGCGCACGTTGGCTCCATCAACCAGTACTGGCTGGTGCCGTAGCCGCCGGGACTGTCGCAGCACGGGAAGGCGGCCAGTTTCGGCGTCGAGAGAGCGGCGGTACAGACGAGGACAGCCACCAGCAGGACACCCAGCAAGGCAGTTCTCTTCATGTCTCTTCTCCTTTCAGAAAAGACGATCCACACTTATGGGTGCGTGGGAGGGATTGAAGCGAGCCGGGAGCCGCAAAAGAAAGCCCGTCCAAGGAAACGGGCTTCTTCTTGGCCTACTTTGCTACCAAGAAGAGTTTTTCATGGCAGAGGCGGGTCGATCGGGCACTGCTCGCGGCAGCCATGCGACGCGATCCCGTCCACCACCCACATGTTGCCGGACTGGTAGCAGCCGGGAATCACAAGGCCACAGGCCCCCGAACCGCCGCAGTTGGCGTTGGCGTCCACCAGCGCCGCGGCCCGGTAGGCCGACTGGGCCTCTGAGCACGTGGCTGCCATGTGCCAGTGCTGGTTCGTTTCGTAATAGCCCTCGCAGCACAGGATAGCGTGAGCCGCTTTCGGCGTTGAGAGGGCGGCGGTACAGGCAAGTACCGCCACGAGCAATGCTCCTAACAATGTAGCTCTCTTCATCTTTGCCCCTTTCAGAAGGTGCTTCGTCTACTAGTCAAGGTGCTGGAGGCAGGCTGAAACGAGCCACTGCGAGACATGATATTCTGGCGACAGTTGAGGATTATTGCATGAAATATAAAACAACGTTCCCAAGATCCCTGGCGCTGGCCGCCGTAGTGGGTGTCCTCTCCGGTGCCTGCGCTTCCACAGTACCGACTCCGCGTTCCCAGGCTGAGACCGAGGCCGTGCGCGAGCAGGACGTCTCGGATGCCCGGCTCGAGACCGAGGTCCGTCTGGCTCTGCTCGAGAAACTCGGCGAGGACGGGCTCGGCGTGACGGTCGAGGCGCTTGGGGGCCGGGTCAGTCTGATCGGCGCTGTGGACAAGCGCACCACCCAGGAACTGGCCGAGGAGGTCGCGAAATCGGTCCCAGGGGTGCAGAGCGTGGAGAATCGTCTCTTTGCCCGCCAGGAATCGCCCGAGAAGACCGCGGCCGGCCGCGCGGCCGGCTCCGCCGAGCGCGAGGTGAACGACGCCGTGCTCGAAATGCGGGTGGGCAAGAATCTGTTGGGAGAGATCGGCCGCTATGCAATGGACCTCGAGGTCGAGGCGACCGATGGTGTGGTCAGCCTGCGCGGTACGCTGCCCGACAGGGAGCGCAAGTCGCTGGCCTTGAAAACGGCCCAGGGCACCTCGGGAGTCAAAAAGGTCGTCGATCTGTTGCAGGTACAATAGCTGGACGGTTCCGTTCGATCTGGCATCATCAACTTTTTTACCCATTGGAGAGAGGCGTGTCTCTGGCAAGCTGGTTCCGTAATCTGTTGACCCCCCGGCCGCAGCCCGCCCAGGCCGAGCTCGGCCGCAACGACCTCTGCTGGTGTGGCAGCGGGAAGAAGTACAAGAAGTGCCACCTCAAGAGCGACGAGCTGAAGCGGATCGAGGACGGCTACGCCGCCCGGGCGGCTGCCGCCCAGAAACGGGCGAGCGGTGGCATTGTGCCTGGCAGCGGCGGTAAGAAGGCCCAGAAACCGGAGAAGGCTGCCGAGCCCCCGGTCAAGCGTTGACCCGCATCCCTCTCCCGTCCTCCAACGAAGCCGCCCCGAGAGGGGCGGCTTCGCTTTTGGGCAGACGTCAGGAAGTGCGGCGGCGGCGCATCTGGACGAGTGCGGCGCCGGCGAGCAGGAGGATGAGGACGGCGAAGCCGATCTCGGAGAGCGTGGGGATGTCCGCCATCAGTGGGGCTCCCGCGATCACCACGGTCGGATCTCCGGGCGCCGCGGTGTTCGGATCGTCCGTCACGGCATTGGTTTCGTTGGTGCCGTTGCCGTCGGCGTCAAAGGAGACCTGACCCTGGTTGGAGATCGCCTGGCCGCCGGTGGTGACGAGGGCGTTGATGGTGATCGTCACCGAGCCGCCCAGGGGAGCGATGGAGCCGTTCCAGGTCACCGTGTTGGTGGGGATCGTGGCCACCGCTGTGCCCGAGGTGGCGCTGGCGCTCACCAGGGTGAGAGCCGCGGGCAGCACGTCGGTGAATTCGTTGCCGGGGTTGTCCGGCTGGCTGGAGGTGCCGTTGTTGGTGAGCGTCACGGTATAGGTGACCGCGCCGCCCTCCGTGAAGTTGCCGGAGACCGTCTTGGTGGCGCTCACCAGGGGCAGGGGAGAGAAGGGCGTGCAGGCGAAGGCCGTGGGCGTCACGATCAGCGACCAGGCGTTGAGCGTGCCCGTTTCGGGGCCGAAGATGTCGGACACCAGGACCTTCCAGTCGCCCTGGGTGGACAGGCCGTCCACCCGGGAGAGCTGGCCGACGGGGTCGGGGAAGATGTTCGGATTGCCGAACAGCAGCCAGATCTGCGAGTTGAAGGCCGGCGCCCAGGAGCCGGTGAAGGGCGCGTCGGTGTCGGCCGACTGGTTGAGGTCGTTCGTGGATTCGTCGTCGATCACCGTGTTGAGGAAGTCGTCGCCGTCACCGCCGCCCAGCAAGGCGGCCTCGCGCTGCCAGATCAGGTCGGCGCCGTAACCATTGGGGGCTTTCAGGAGCACCGTCAGGTCGCCGGTGAAGGTGTGCTGGAGGTCGTCCACCCGGAAATCGAGATCGGCGATCTCCAGGTCGTCGGCGACCGTCAGGGTGTCGACGATGCCCCGCCGGTCGCCGTCCGGGATGGCCAGGCCGGGAGCCAGGGTCTTGGTGAAGGTCACGGGCGCGCCGGTGCCCGAGGCGGCGCCCACGCGGACCGTGAAGCCGGCTGTCGAGGTGCCGAGGGCGCTCACGGTGGTCAAGGTGAAGCGGAGCGACTGGCCGCAAAGGGCGCTGGGCGAAACCGTGAACAGGAAGGTGTCGCCGTTGGCGGTACCCTGGGCCGCGATGGCGCCGTAGGTGGACGCGCCATCGAAGATCGTCACTCCCGCCGTCGAGGAGGTCAGGGTGGCTGTGGCGCCGGCGGCGTTGAACGCCGAGCTCCGCCAGGGATTGGTCAGGCTCACTGTGAGCCGGACGGGCTCGCCGGGATCGATCGCGCCGTTGTTGTTCCCCAGGCTGTCGTCGACGGTCGTGGCCGCCACGTCCAGGTGGGGCAGGGAGAATGACTCGCCCACGCCCAAGTGGGCGACGCCGGAGAAGCCTGCGTGCCCCAGGGGTGAGACGGCGCCGTAGCCCAGGCCGCGGTCGGCGAAGCCTTCCCAGATCCACCGCTCGTTGGCGCAGGCGTTGGTGGCGCAGTCGGCCAGGATCAGGGCATCGCGGGCGTCGGTGAAGCTGGGGTTCGACGGCGTCATCTTGAGCCCGTCGGTGACGAGCTGGAGCATGGTCTGGTTACCGGTGGGCACGTCGCCGTTGGCGCCCGCGGGGTCGGCGATGATGCGGGCCCGGACTTCCCACAGCGACACGGCCCAGATCTCTCCGGCGTTGAAGATGTCCATGGCGCCGTTGATCGAGCCTCCCAGGGGACTGGGGGGGATGCCGCCGGAGACATTGGCGGTCGTGTCGTCCACGTCCGCCCAGGTCAGGGGGTTGACCGAGTTGTCGGTCGAATACGGGAAGCGGCGCGAGCCGTAGAGGTAGTTCTCGACCAGGTGGTTGTTCTGGTACTTGGAATAGGAGTGGTAGGCGTAGTTGGCGTCGGGATCGTCGGCGTTGGTGTTGTTGAGCAGGGCGAGGGCGTAGAAATCGCTCCAGCCCTCTCCCAGGGCGCGGCCGACGCTCCAGAGGAGGCCGCCGGCGTTGCCGACCAGGCGGTTGGAGGTGCCGTGGGTCAACTCGTGGAGGATGATCTCGGAGTCGAGGTCGCTGTCGCGGTTCGGGATGGGCTCGATGAACCGGTGCATGGTCAGGCGGCCGGACGCGCCGTCCGGCGGGGTCGAGAAGCTGGGGACGTTCTGCCCCTGTCCATCCTGGGCGTCGGCACGGATCCGGTCGTTGCCCACCCCCATGCCGCTGAAGTTGACCTGCTGGAAGTTGCCGGCGGCCTCGTCGAAGCCCAGGTTGAACAGCCGGTCGTGGTACCAGTTGGCGACGTAGAAGAGATGGGTGACGGCGCCGCGCCGGTAGTTGATCTGGGTGACGCCGTTGCCGGTCGGCTCGTCGCCCGCGTCCGGGTTGCCTCCCAGCGGCGCCGGCGTGTAGCTGTAGTCGCGCGGCGCGGCACCCAGGAAGTCGCGGTTGTTGCTGTTGCCGTCCGGGTTGCCCACCGGCCGGCCGTTGTTGTCGATCGTGCCGATGTCACAGACGTTCCGTTCCGTGGCGATGGGGGTGACGATGCGGTCGACGCAGGCGTCCACGTTGTTGCCGGTCGTGGTCGTGCCGCCGTCCGGGATCCAGCCGTCGGGGCTGGCCGTGATGTCCTGAGCGGTCAGCATGCTTACCGTGGTGCGGGAGATCTCCGGAAACTGGGTGCCCGCGCCCGGCGCGACGGTGGTGGGCGAGTGGGGCGCCGGGCTGTCGGCCGGGGTGACGCCGTCGGCCTGGACGTAGACGTTGAAGCGGGCCTGCTGGGTGGAGACGTGCTCCCGGATGTCCTTGCGCCAGAGCAGGGTGCCGGTGGTCGCGTCCACCAGGGTGAACCAGTCGGAGTCGCCGCTGGTGAAGGTGACCTGGCGCCAGGCGGGCACCAGCCGTCCGGGCGCCGCCGCGAAGTAGACGAGGCCGCTCGACGCGTTGCCGTCCGTCTCCTCCACGCCGGCCGCCTTCAGGGCCTCCTTGGAGGAGATCTTCGCCAGCGAGATCGGGGTGGCCGCGGCGCCCGCGGGCACCAGCAGGCCCAGTGAGCGCCAGACCCGTCCCTCGCGGTCGAGGATGAACCGCGTCTCACTCTGGAAAATGGGGTGACCGTCGATCCGCTGCTCGACCCGCACCATGCGCAGGCCGCTCTTCGGGCTCACGCTCTCGCCGATGAAGTGGAGGCCGTCGATCTCCTCCGAGGTCAGGCCGTATAGGGCTCTGTTGGTGCGCAGGAAGTCGCGCACGATGTCGATGCCGGGCCGGCCGGGCGCCGGTGCGGACAGCGCTCTTCTCTCTCCGGACACGATCTCGGGTGCGGCGGTGATCTCCGAGAACCGGGCGTTGGCGCCGGGTGCCTGGACCCGCAGGCGTTCGAGCGCCTGCTTCATGGTCCGGACCTGCTGAGTGAGCTCCGCCCGGGTGGGCGCGCTCTTGAGCGGCACCCCGGCGCTCCCGGAGAGGACCGTGGCCAGGGTGCGCGGCGCCATGACCCGGGCGTCGTAGTTGCCGGTGGGGAGCTTCGGTTTCTGCGCCGGTGCCGCGATCGCCCCCTGGGGAAGGAAGAGCAACATCAACAAGGCAGCTTCACCAAGGAGGAGCACGGGGGGCCTCTGGCCCGGGAACTTCCAGCGCATGGGGGATCTCCTAAAGTCTTGACGTCTATTTGAAGATGTGCGGCCAGGGAGGAGAAGCGAGACCGCATCCTTCAAAGTCAGCAAGATTCTTCAAAAATCGGAACACACCCGGGGACGGGAGTGGAGAGGCGGCAAGCAGGACAGGAACCATCATGCGTTAGATCCTCCGCGAGGGCTGAATCGGACAGGGCCAGCGTACCCGTGTGACTCCGTTTGCCGGTTGCTTGAGCAAGAGCGGTGCCGCCCCTGGTTCCCAGGGTGAGGAAGGCTCAGGCGTCCCTGCGGGATGACAGGAGCGTCCTCGGCGGCCCTTGACACTCGAAGAGCGCCGCCCTACCATCTTGAAAACCGAACGCTCGTTCCGTGAACGCTTGTTCTGGATCTCATGGCGAAAGAACCCAAACGGCGAACCCAGGCGGACAAGTCCGACGCCTCGACCCGCAAGGTCCTGAAGGCGGCGCTGTCGCGGCGCCGCGTTCCTCTATGCCGACGACCGCTCGCGGATCGACACGTACCAGGAAGGGCTCTTCATCTACGTGACCGACACCCGCGCCCTGCCGCTCGCCTACGCCTACGGCGAAGGGCTCCGCGGACATCTCGCGCGACACCAAGCGCTACGCCGCCTTCGTCCAGGACGAGTGGCGCCCGCGGCCGAACCTGTCGTTCAACGCCGGTGTGCGGTACGACGTCGACGACGGCGGCAACAATCCCGGCTTCACCCATCCGCTGATCCCGGAGCCGCGCAAGAAGGATACGAATGACATCCAGCCGCGCCTCTCGTTCTCGTGGGATCCGTCTTCGAACGGCAGCAACGTCATCCGTGCCGGCGTGGGCATGTTCAACGGCCGCTACCTGCTCGTGCCGGCCTTCACCGAGCTGCAGCAGAACGGCGTCACCGGCCGCCTCCTCCGCACCCGGCTCAACGGCGCTCTCCTGGGGCTGAACGTCCCGCCCTTCGTCCTCGATCCGAACAACCCCCGCAACACCGGCATCCTGCTCGCCCCGGACATCACCCTGCTGGCCCCGGACCTGGAGACGCCCGAGTCGGTCCAGGGCAGCCTGGGCTGGACCCACCGCTTCGGCGCCAGCCGCTTCTTCTTCGACACCGAGGGCGTCTGGGCCGAGGGGGACAATGAGATCGTCATCCGCGACATCAACTTCAACGGCAACTCGAACCCCATGCGGCCGATCCGGACCTACAACCAGGTCAACATGTACACCAACGACGGCCGGTCCGAGTACAAGGCGCTCATCCTGCGCCTGAACGGCACACTCCGCCAGTCGGACCTGATCACTGCTTCGGTGACCTTCGCGGACAAGAAAAACATTGCTGATGACTTCAGCCCGGTGTTCCGCCAGCTCAGTCTGCGCCTCGCCAAGAGCTTCCGGTTCTTCAGCGACCAGCGGCTGGACGTGATCGCCGAGGCCTTCAACCTGACCGATGCCACGAACTACGACGTCAACTCGATCGATACGGCCCAGTTCCTCTCGGGTCCCACGCTGGCCAACCCAACGCTGCCCTTCGTGCCCAATCCGAACTTCGGCCAGGCCCGGGCGACGCTGCCGGGCCGGGAGATCCAGCTCGGCCTGCGGTGGGCGTTCTGAAGATGGCACTGATTTCGGAAAGGGTTGTCATCGTCACCGGTGGCGCGGCGGGCATCGGCCGCGCCACGGCCCGCCGCTTCGCCCAGGACGGCGCCAGGGTGGCCGTCTGGGACGTCAAGGAAGCTGAGACCTCCGAAGGGGTCTTTCAGAAAGTGGATGTGACCAACGCCGCGGCGGTCGAGGCCGCCGTGGCCGAGGTCGTGGAGCGGTGGGGGAGGATCGACGTGCTGGTCAACAACGCCGGCATCCTCCGCGACCACCAGCTCATCAAGTGGAAGGACGGCCAGAAGCTCGCGGAGATGCCGGAGAAGGACTTCGATGCCGTGGTCTCGGTCAACCTCAAGGGGGTCTTCCTCTGCACCCGGGCCGTGGCGCCCCGCATGATTGAAGGCGGCGGCGGGGTCATCCTCAACGCCTCTTCGATCGTGGGGCTCTACGGCAACTTCGGCCAGACCAACTACGCCGCCACCAAGGCCGGCGTGATCAACATGACCAAAACCTGGGCGCGCGAGCTGGGGCGGTACAACATCCGCGTCAACGCCGTGGCCCCGGGCTTCATCGCCACGGAGATGGTCACGGCCATGCCCGAGAAGGTGCTCCAGGGCATGGTCGCCCACACCCCCCTGGGCCGCATGGGCAAGCCCGAGGACATCGCGGAAGCCTACTTCTGGCTGGCCTCGGACGCCGCCGGCTTCGTCCACGGCACGGTGCTCTCGGTGGACGGTGGACTGGTCGGCGGGACCTGATGCTCCACGGCGACCTCCTGGGGATTGCCAAGGGTGAGCGTTTCGCCCTGCTGGCGGACAACCGCGTCGAGTACATGGACGCCCTCTTCGCCGCGCCCAAGGCTGGGGTGGTCCTCGTCCCCTGGGCACGCGCCTGACACCCCGGGAGATCGCGGGGATCCTGGACGACGCAAAGCCCGCCGGTCTCCTCTACGGAGCCGAGCACGCCGAGACGGTGCGCGCGCTTCAAAACCTGATCGATCTGGATGATTGGATCGCTCTCGACGAACCGATCGCACCGGGGCACCGCGCCTTGCGGGACCTCGCTGTCCCTGAGACCCCTTGGACGCGCGAGCGCTGCGATCCCGAAGATCTCTGGTGCCTGCTCTACACATCGGGTACCACGGGCAAGCCCAAGGGTGTCATGCTGCCGCACCGCATGATCGTCTGGAACGGCTACAACACCGTCGTGGGCTGGCAGCTCCGGGCGGATGACGTGAGCCCCATCTTCACGCCGCTCTATCACGCGGGCGGCCTGGGAGCTTTCCTGGTGCCCATCGTCACGATTGGCGGCACCCTTGTTTTACATCGCGGCTTCGACGCCGGAGAGGTCTGGCGCACGATCGAGCGCGAGGGCTGCACGGTTGTCCTCGGCGTGCCCACCATCTACAAACTGTTGATGGAGGACCCGGGTTTCGAAAACGCCGACCTCTCCCGCCTCCGCTGGCTGATCAGCGGCGGCGCGCCTCTCCCGGCGTACCTGATCGAGGCGTATCAACGCCGCGGTGTCGTTTTCAAGCAGGGCTACGGCCTGACCGAGGTGGGGGTGAACTGTTTTTCCATGACGGTCGAGGAATCGGTCGCCAAGCCGGGCTCCATTGGTAAACCTTTGATGTTCACAGAAACCCTTTTGATCGATGAGGACGGGAAAGAGGTGCCGGTGGGGGAGGTGGAGAGGCTCCCCCGCGCCCCGGGGATTCCGGAGGCCAGGGCCTGGGAGTGCTCGAGAGGGAACATGCGGTCCTCCTCGCCGGCCACGATCAGGGCCGGACACTGGACGCGCGGCAGGTCGGGTGTGAGGTCCAGCCCTTCGAGGGAGGAGAGGATCCCCGCGATCCATGGGCTGCGGCGACACCTCGAAATTCGATTCATACACCAATGTGAAATCGCAACTGAACGTCGGCCGGGGCTCGACGGCCGCTCAGTACGATTACGACTTCAGCGACTGGAGCCTCTACAACACCGGGGGAGGCGACTCCGACGGCGTGGGCCACTTCCGGGCCAAGAACAACACGGGCGTCATCCAGCGCAACATGGTCACGACCGCCTGCACGGGTACGGGCTGCTGCTCGGGCTACGGGTATTCCTGCCAGTAAGCGTTTTCATAGGGGCTCTCCCGGGCCCCGGACCTCCGCCTTACAGATCCGATTCGTCACTGACGTGTCAGAAACCCCCTGAAAAGGGTTTCTGTACGCGAAAACCGCGAAATTTCCTGGCATCACCCTTGCTCTACCCCCTGATCAGGATCCGGAAGCGAAGAAAAAACAGCACGATCTGAGGACCCGAAGAGGTCCAGAAGGGGGGAATTTTATGCGATCGATCACTGGAGCCCTGATGGTTACCCTGTTCATCGCGGTTTACGAAATGTTTTCGCCCGCCGGAGCGGCGGCCAGTGCCGGAGTCAACATCTCGCCTGTCTCCGGCCTCTCCACCACGGAAGAAGGGCGCGCGGCCAGCTTCACGGTCTCTCTGGCGGCGCAGCCCGCAGCGAACGTGGTGATCGAGCTGGCCTCGACGGACACGGGCGAAGGCACCGTCTCGCCGGCTTCGTTGACGTTCACGCCGGCGAGCTGGAGCTCTCCGCAGACCGCTTCCGTTACGGGCCAGCCCGACAGCTTCGAGGACGGCGACATCAGCTATTCCATTCAGACGTCGGTCCAGAGTGCCGATTCGCAATATGCGGCCCTCAATCCTCCGGACGTCGCCCTGATCAATTTCGACGAGGACGGCGACCGGGATGACGACGGTCTGGCCGATGCGGAAGACTCGGATGACGACGGGGACGGCGTGGACGACCTGACGGAGATGGATGCTCCCCAGGACGGCGACGGCAACGCCGACGGCACGCCCGACAGCCTCCAGGCCCGGGTGGCGTCGCTCCGCTCGGGCACGGACAAGTCGTTCATGACCCTGGAAGCCAGCACCTGCTCCGGGGGCTTCTTCAACGTCCGGGCGGTGACGGAGGGCGTCGTGGGAGAGGCGGACGAGGATTACGACTATCCCTTCGGCCTGGTGCTGTTCCGTCTGTCCTGTGAAGAGGCGGACGTGACCCTGTGGTTCCATGGCGAAGGCGCCTCGGCCTACGAGGACGAGGACTACCGGGGGCACGCGGTCGAAGAGGAGACCGGCGGCTGGAGTCAGGCCGGTACTGCCATCCTGGATTCGGGCAACGGCCTGCTCCGCGTGACGCTGGAGCTCGCGGAGGAAAGCGAGGGGCATGAGAGGCTGGGCGGCCTGGCCGTGCCGTCGGAGTCCTTGATCTCCTCGGAGCGCATCGACGAGCTTTTCCTGCCGGAGCCTGCCGCTTCGGGAGTCTCAAGCCAGCCTCTGATCCTCGGCACTCACGAAGTGTCGAACGTCACGGAGGAGCCGAACGACGAAGTCTCTATGACGTATACGGTGACCCTGGAGAACGTGGGGACGGCCTCCCAGCCCGACAACTCCGGACCCGAAGTCGTCACGTTCCTGCCTCCGAACAGCACGGTGGACCTGAACACCCTGTCGGCGAGCAGCGGAACGCTCAGCGTCATCTCCCAGGGCGGCTATGACGTTGCTCTGGTCTGGAGCTTCGAGCTTGGGACTCAGAGTACGGCCACCAGCTCGGTGAAGATCGTGCTGCCCAACGATCCGATCGATGGGTTCACCCTGCAGTCCACAATTCTGATGGATGCCGACGGGTTTGACGGCAATGAGACGCTCTCCCTCACGGATGATCCGAACCAGTCCAGGAGCGTGGACCCGACCCCTGTTCCGCAGTAAAGCCAGAGCTGCCAAGGTTTTGTGAGCCCGGCGGTTCGCCGCCGGGCTCCCTCTTTTGGCGATCCCCCCGGGGCTCTGCTAAGCTGAGCCCCTCAAGGACTGTTTAGAAGAGCCGTTCAATGGCCTCTGCCCACGCCCCGATCCGAAGTCGATGGACCGCGGGAGGTCTCGGCCTCTTTCTGGTCCTGCTCTGCCTTTCCCCCGCCCTGGCCTGGGAGGAACAGGAGGCGCAGGAAGCGGTACGCTCCTTCCGTTTGGGGCAGGAGCTCCTCAACCAAGGCGATCTGGATGCCGCTCTGGCCGCCGCGCGCCGGGCTCTCGCCATCCAGCAACGGATCTACGGGCCCGAGAACCTGGAAACCGCCCAGGGCCACGCTCTCGTCGGCCAGGTCCTCTATGCCCGCGACGATCTCGAAGGCGCGTTCGAGGCCATGCGCCGCGCGCTCGACATCAGCGATAGAACGCTGGGCTCCGGTCATCCGGATTCCGCGACGTTCCTGGCGTTTCTGGCAATCATTCTGAACAAGCGCGGGGATCTGGACGGCGCTCTGCACTATCAACGAAGCGCCCTCCGCATCCTCGAGGCGAACCCGGGGAGCGATTACGACAATGCCATCCAGGCGCTTGCCAATCTGGGCACGACGCTCTATCAAAGAGGCGAGCTGGAGGAAGCCCTGGAGGTGACCCAGGAGGCTCTGCAGAGGGATGAAAAGCTCTTCGGTCCTGATCACGCCAGGGTGGCCCAGCGGTACCGCAACCTCGGAAGGATCCACCTGAAGCTCGGGGACCTGGACGCCGCTCTCCAGAATACCCGGCAGGCCCACCAGATCTTCCAGCGGACTCTCAAGGCCGGCGATCCAGAGATCGCGATGACTGTCAGTGCTCTCGGCATGACCTTTCAGGAGAAGGGCGACCTCGACGCCGCGCTCCGTTTCCATCAGAGCGCACTACAGATCGACGAGCGCAACTACGGCCCCGATCATTCCAGAGTCGCCACCCGCCTCAACAACCTGGCTGGCGTGCTGCTGCAGAAAGGAGACCTTCAGGGCGCCCTGAAAGCCGCCCAGAGGGCCTTGCGGATCGACGAGAAGCCTTCCAGCCTCGATGGCCCCGATGTCGCCCGCGACAGCGACACCCTGGCCCGGATCCTCCTCGCAAAGGGCGATCTGGACGGCGCCCTGAAGGCCTCCAAGCGGGCCTTGAGCATCGACGAATCGACCTTCGGGAAGGATCACCCCGAGGTCGCCCGGGACAGCGATACGCTGGCCGCGATCCTCCTCGAGCGAGGAGAGACCGATGCTGCCTTGAGGTCCGCCCGTCGCGCCCTGGACATCGGGCAAAAGGCCTTCGGTCCCGATCTGCCCGTCGTCGCCCAGTACTCCCGGAGGGCCGGGCTGGTTCTCCAGGAGAAAGGCGACCTCGCGGGCGCGCGGAGCCACTTCGAGCGGGCCCTCCGGATCTACCAGAAGAAATACGGCCCGGACCATCCCAGGACCCGGCAATCGGCGGCGGACCTCAGGCTCCTCGACGAGCGCAGGGAGGCGGCCTCCCGGAAGATCCTTGCCATCGTGGCCCTGGTCCTCCTGGGAGCGGCGGCGGTCGCCGGCCTGTTCTTCTACCGGCGCCGGCGCCGGGTCCCGGCAACACAGGGACCGTCGTCCAGCGGCTCCGTGTCGGCGGGGCCGTCAGCCAGCGGCGTCCTCGGCACTCTCGCCTTGAACGAGGCCTCGGACGACACCCCTGTGGAAGGGTTGACGCGGATCGGCCCCTACCGCCTCGAAGAGCGCCTGGGCGCGGGCGGCATGGGCGTGGTCTACCGGGCCTACGACGAACGCCTGGACCGCCGTGTGGCCGTCAAGATCATCCCGCCGGGCAAGAGCCGGGACCCCCAGCGGCGCGAGCGGCTCCGGCGGGAGGCCCAGGCCAGCGCGCGGTTGAGCCATCCGTCCATCGTCCAGATCCATGACTTCGTCCAGACGGACGAGATCGATGGCATCGTCATGGAGCTGGTGGACGGGATCCCCCTGTCCCGCCTGCTGTGGCAAGGGCCGCTGGATCTCTACCGCGCTCTCCAGGTCGCCCGCGACATCACCGACGCCTTGGCCGAAGCTCATTCCAAAGGGATCATCCACCGCGACCTCAAATCCGAGAACGTGATCATCACCCCCTCGGGACGCGCCAAAATCCTCGACTTCGGGATCGCCAAACGGGTCGACCGGGAAGATCCCGCGCTGACCACGGAGGGCGCCGTGATCGGCACCTACCGGGCCATGGCCCCCGAGCAGGCCCAGGGGCATGAGATGGATCACCGGGCCGACCTCTTCGCCCTGGGCACGCTCTTTTACGAGATGTTCACGGGGCAGTCGCCGTTCCTGGGATCGACCGCCGCCGACACGCTGTGGCGGATCTGCTGCCACCAGCAGGCTCCGGCGCGGACCGCCAACCCCCGCGTGCCGGAAGAACTCTCGGAAGCTCATCGACCAGTTGCTCCAGAAGGAGCCCCAGCAACGCCCCCAGAACGCGAGCGAGGTGGCGGCCATCCTGACCGTCCTGGCAGGGACCTCCGGCTTGGATTCGAGCTCCCCGACCGCGCTCCTGCCGGAGCACGAGGCCTCCACGTTCTTCGAGCCCTTCACGCCCCGGAAGCGCAGTACCTGACAGAAATAGTTACGCCCTCTGAGCCTGCTTCGCCACCGTCTCGGCCGCCTTGCGTGCCGCCTCGGGGTCGCCCAGGTAGTAGTGATTGAGCGGCTTGAGCTCGTCGTCCAGCTCATACACGAGCGGGATGCCGGTAGGGATGTTGAGCCCCACGATCTCCTTTTCAGAGACGCCGTCCAGGTGCTTGACCAGCGCCCGCAGGCTGTTGCCGTGGGCCGCGATGATCACCCGCTTGCCGGCCTGGAGCTGGGGGACGATCGTGCCGTGCCAGTAGGGGAGGAAGCGCGCGACCGTGTCCTCGAGCGACTCGGCCACGGGCAGCTCTTCGGGGGAGAGATCGGCATAGCGCCGGTCGTGGCCGGGATAGCGAGGATCGTCCCGTTCGAGAGGCGGCGGCGGATCGCCGTAGCTGCGGCGCCAGATGAGCACCTGCTGATCCCCGTACCTGGCCGCGGTCTCCGCCTTGTTGAGCCCTTGGAGCGCGCCGTAGTGCCGCTCATTCAGGCGCCAGTTGCGGTGGACCGGCAGCCACATCAGGTCCATGTCGTCCATCACGATCCAAAGCGTGCGGATGGCCCGCTTGAGCAGCGACATATAGGCCAAGTCGAAGGTGTAGCCGCCCTCCTGGAGCAGGCGGGCCGCCTCGTGGGCCTCCGCGATCCCCTTGGGCGTGAGGTCCACGTCCGTCCATCCCGTGAAGCGGTTTTCCAGGTTCCAGAGACTCTCTCCGTGGCGGAGAAGGACCAGCTTGATCATCGCACCTCCCTCCTTGCGGGGGAGAGGATATCAGCGGGGGGGCGGCCACGGGGCCGCCACCCCGCGGGGGATTTAGCAGAGGCTGCTGCCACAGTCCAGGATGCAGGTGGGGTTGCCGCACCGGCTGCCGCTGATCCCGCCGAGGACGGCCTTGATGTCGTTCTCGTCCAGCTTCCGGAGGGTTTCCTTGGACAGCGTGAGCTTCTGGATCTGCTTCTTCATGACGGGTACTCCTGATTTTTTGTTCGCCAGGCGACCTTCATTGACCGCCACAGGCTTTCTAACGTTGCTAAGACGAGAAAGCCCTCACGGCCAGGAGCACCGCGTCGCCTTTCCAGGGAGCCGAGAGGCGCCGCCTCCTCCCGCCCTCGATCGTCCCGCCGTCCACCGTCCTGCCGGTCCCGGGCTCCAGCCATTCGGCGGCGAGTGTCCCCTCGATCCGCGACAAGTCCACTTTTCCGCGCCCCCCCGGCAGCCAGGTGAGGATCTCCTTCCTGTTCATCAGGGCGTAGGCTGATTCGTCCGGGATGCAAGCCGCGAGGTCGATCCGTTTTGAGTAGAGCAGGGTCTCTCCCATGGCCCGGCGCGCGGCCTCGCGGACGGGGTCGCCGTCGAGCGGGTCCATGTAGATGGGATGGTGGCCGCGGAGGAACGTCTTCCAGACCCAGTCCGGGCCGCCGCCGATCCCCCAGAGATGGTCCGTGTCCACCAGGACCATCTTGGAGCCGTCCGCCGGGGGCGGATCGCGGCGCCAGCCCCCCTTGTTGCCAGGGGAGACCCAGTCCGCGGGGCTCTGGAACAGCTCCGCGTTCCGGTTACCGGGGAAGCAGGCCGTCATGCCGATGAGGTGCCGGCCCCGGTCCACGCTCCGCAGGTGGCGGATCAGGTGGTACTGCCAGTCGCGCGACTCGCGGGGGCTCTCGTTCGAAATCTCCCAGAGGACGTGGTCCTGATCGCCCACCGTCTCCACGACCTTCTCCAGATAGGCCTCCTGCAGCCGGGTGATCGCCGGGACGCGCAGGGTGTGCACGTCCGAGCCCTCTCCCCGGGCGTCCGGATCGCCGTCGATGCCGTTGACGTTGTTGCGCCGGTTGAAGGGGTGGCGGTCCCACGGATTCCCCTCGCCCTTGTCGTGGATCGACCAGCCGTTGAACAGCATCACCGACACGTAGAAGTCCCGCTCGCCGGCCCGGGCCACCCGCTGGCGGAGACGCTCGAAATACTCGGGATTGAACCGCGTCAGATCGAACCGGGGGCCTGTCCGCAGCCACGGCCGTGGATGAAGCTCATGCGTCCAGGCCTCATGAGCCCAGAACCGGATGAAGTTGTGCCCCCAGGACTGCAGGCGGTCCAGGTAGCCCTCGAAATCGAAGCCGCCGGGCCGCTCGCCGTTGTCCACCAGGACGTCCCAGTGATGGGACCCGGTGAGGTAGATGGCGCGGCCTTGGGCATCCTGAAAGTAGCGAGGGTTGCCGGGGTGGACGCGCAGCGGGGGCATGCGGGGGCCGAGGGTAGCATGGGACGCGCTATGCTTCCCTCCACATGACCCCACCCTACGGCTGTCAATCCATGGTCGCCCCTCTCCGCAGAGTCCTCGTCCGCCGTCCCGGCGAGGCCTTCGGCGCCGCCGATCCGGTGCGCTGGCACTACACCTCCCGTCCCGATCTCAACGAAGCCCGTCGCGAGCACGACGCTCTCGTGGAGGTGCTGCGCGAATTCGGGGCCGAGGTCATCGAGCACTCCGAGCCCCTGCCGGACCGGGCGGATTCCATCTATGTCTTCGACCCTGTCCTCATCACCGAGCGCGGCACGGTCCTCCTGCGGATGGGCAAGGCCCTGCGCCGGGGCGAGGAGGAGGCCCTGGGCCGCCGCCTCCAGGAGATCGGCATCCCGATCTTCGGAGCCCTCCAGGGCGAGGCCACGGCGGAAGGAGGAGATCTCCTCTGGATCGACCGCCACACCCTGGCCGCGGGGCAGGGTTTCCGCACCAACGCCGAAGGGCTCCGACAGCTGCGCGACATCCTTTCTCCTCTAGGAGTCGAGGTGATCCCCGTCGAGCTGCCCTACTTCGGAGGTCCCGAGGCCTGCCTCCATCTCCTCTCCCTGATCAGCATGCTGGACCACGACCTCGCGGTGGTCTATCCGCAGCTTCTGGCAGTCCCCTTCTGGAACCTGCTGCGAGACCGGGGCATCCGCCTCATCGAGGTGCCGGAGGAGGAGTGGCCCACCCAGGGCCCCAACGTCCTGGCCCTCGCCCCGCGCAAGCTCCTGATGCTGGAAGGCAATCCCGTGACCCGCCGCCGCCTGGAGGCGGCGGGCTGCGAGGTGAAGACCTACAAGGGGAACGAGATCTCCCTCAAAGCCGAGGGTGGGCCGACGTGCCTGACGCGGCCGGTATGGCGGGACGGTTAGATCCACCCCTTCCGGGCGGTGCCCCGCTGCAGATCCCTTGCTACATTGGAGCGGCTCCAGCCGCGCCATTCCTGCGCGCCCTTCCCCTGGAAGCTCCTGGAGGGACACTCCCATGGCCACGACGATGGATACCACGCTCGGCGAGAAGGCACCTGGCAGGCCCCGGCATCGGGAATTATCAGGACGTCGAGAAGATCCTCCCAGCGGCCTACGCCTCGCTCCTCACTCTCAAGGAGACGCAGATCGCCCTCACCGCCCTCAAGCGCTACATCAAGGATAACCTCTGCAAGGAGCTGAACCTGATCCGTGGCGTGGTGCCGCTGATCGTGGACGTCGAAAGCGGCGTCAACGACTACTTGGACCGCGACGGCTCGCGCACCCCGTCGGGTTCCATATCTCCAACGATCACGGTCAGAACCCTATCGACGCCCAGGGCCTCGGCCAACTTGCCCAACCCAGTGTACCCTCTGGTGGTGGTAGATCAATCGGATTCGAGCACTTCCCTCTCGTCACTTGTGCTCGGTTGTTCAGCCTCCTTGCCCTTGTAGGCTTCGATATAGGGTCGTAACTCGGTAAAGGTATGTCTCAGGACATGCCGTCGCTGCTTCCAATCGTAAGGGATAGTCGGCCGGCCTACGTGCTTCTGCCAAAGCAGGTCGATTGGGGTTGAAGCAAGACTATTTATTGAGGGTTTCGGATAGATCTCCGCCAGCACAACCGGCAACTCCTCCGCGAAGGTCTCGGAGTTCTCGCCGATTCTTACGAACTCGAGAGTCGAGTCCGGGCAAGCCCCGGAAGCCCAGAGTTCCCAAGCCGAGAAGTCCTTTTCCTTGCGGATCCTGGACATCGCCCAGCGAGGAAGCCGCATGCGGTCCTTCCCGGTGCGGAGACGATCGGCCCAATCCTTTCGGATGAGAAGACGGACACCTCTTGGACTCAGTATTCGCCACAGGAAGTTCTCTGGTTCGGCACCTAGAATCTTGCGAATCCAATGATCAATGGCAAGTTTCCTGTTATCCAAGTCAAACCAAACTATGGGAGAAGGCAGTGAAGTATCCACGCTATTCAACAACTTCCGGATGAGATAATACGGTACAGCCACAACGGACCGTCCTGCTCTCGCAACTTGGAGGTTATGTCCAGTTAGAATGCCGGTGCCTTCGGGTGAATGAAACCAAGCGATTTGTGCCGGGGGAAGTCCAGCATATCCCGATGTCATCTTCTCCCACCTACTTCTGGGCGCTGTGAGTGCTGCGTGAGCGATAAAATCGCGGGTCACATCTTCGAGTAATTCGCTTTGAAAAGGTAATTCTTTTTGGGTTAGTGCCGTCCGGCTCAGATTGAGCGGAAGCTTCCCGTCAGGATCAAAGATGGATAGATTTGGAGTACGAAGCGACCAACCATCGGATACGCTTTCAAGTCGCATAAGAGGTGTAGAAAGCCCATGCGTTATTTTAATTCCATTGCACACCAGTGCCGGGACCTTTGCATAGGTCCATTGGACATCTTCGTAGTCAGGTACAAGGATTCGGTGCCAGCCCTGGGGTAGTGCAACTCTCGAGCTGGGTAGAGTATGCACCTGCGCAAGATTTCTCGGCTTCTTTGCGTGAACATCCCATACTCTTCTAACCATCTTGGGCTCGGAGAGGCAAAACCAATCCCAGGCCTCCGCTTTTGCTAAAGCCTTCAAGGAGTTGACGCTGAGCCTCACCTTAATCGTTGTACCTATCGACCTATGGCACCTCCGAAGTTCGATGTTGTCGGTATCTAGTTTGGCTCTGAAGCAAAATCCATCGGTGCTGTCGATGTGCCTCGTAGATACCTCTAGCTCTTCTCCCAGCAGGAAGGCAGCTAAGGCTCCGATTCCAAATCGGCCCGATCGTAGTATCAAGGATTTTCCTGCTTGGTCCTCAAAAGTCTTGCGCCATAGATCACTTCGGCGAAAAGAGGCTCCAACCTTGAGGAAATAGGAACAAATTGTATCAATTGTCATTCCTATCCCTTGATCCTCTACGATTAACCAGGAACCCTCGTTTGAATCTCTCCTGACCTCAACATTAATATCTGGATCCTGTGTTCCTGCCAGATTAATCTGGAGAGCCTCTCGATATAGCCACAGTTCACGCACAGCATCCAGTGAGTTTTGGATCAATTCTCGGACACCGATCTCGGGCTTATCGCCATAGAGTGGCTCGACTAGCAGGGGAATCAGATCACCGCTTGCAGCTTCGAATGCCGCCCGCCTCGGAACGTACTCCACTAGCAGTCCGAAAGCTTCCTCATCATCGAGTGTTGATCGCACCCGTCGGGGGGTCAGCCCAAGTCCTTTTAGCTCCTCCCAACGGCCATAGACTTCCCCTAAGACCGCCCAAGAGACATCGAGTTCTTCTTGTAGGCCTGATAGAAGCTCTTTTAATGCCAAGTAACGGTCGACGTCCTGTGGCAAAGTGTCAACAAAGATCGCTTCTGGATCTTCATGCGTAGTCCGAATGTCCCTTACGGCTTGGTGCTCCTTCCATTTGCCAAGCGAGAGAGGGCTCCATAATCGTTTGACTTGGAGAAGCTGTTTAGGTGCCCGATCCGCCTCTACTTGGAGGTAGTCGGAGATGCGAAGGAGAACCATTAGGAACACCGCGTGAACACCTCGGTACTGTCGCAAATCATAGGCAGTCCGCAAGGGATCGAAGAGCTCTCGGAGCGGCATGCCATGGCTTCTTGCCACCAGACCCGCCAAATCGGCAAGATCCTTCTCGAGACTCAGGCGGAGAGGTTCTCCGCCTGAACGGCCTGGCACACCCCAGCGCGCAATCTCATGAGCCAGGCGATGATGGTGGCGGCGCAAGAAGTCCCCAATCAAGAGGCGATCTCGCAGAGTCCAATCTCTTGGATCCGAAGCAGGTTGACGCACGGGCTCCAAGTCGCCGTAGAGGTTCCTAAGTTCCCGTCCGTTGAAGCGGCGTGCCAGCGAAAGGTACTCTTCCCAAAGAATGGGCCAAGGCCGGTCACTCGGAAGTAGGACTTCCGCCCTCACTAGTCGAGGGTTGATTAACTGGAGGAATCCATCGTCGGTCAAGTGCATTGCGGCGTCGTGTAGAAGACCTGCCACAACCAGGACTGCAGCATCAGCGGCTGTGAGAATCGGCCACGCCTCGTCCCTTAAGATCGCAGCGGCGGTCTGTAGCACGCTCTCAACGTGATCGGGATCGTGCCGTGTGTACTCTGGGAAGAACGGAGTGCCGCTTAGCTCCATCCAAGGTCTGAATTCTTCCAAAGCTTGGAGAGTCGCCGAATAGAGAGCTCGATCTCGTTCTAGAAGCTGCAGCAGCCGTATAGGTATCTTCAAGACAGTTTCCCTCTCGCGAGAAATAGTAACTTTAGCGCAAATAGCCTTCAAGCTCAAGGAACTTTACGAGGGGCAAGTCATTTGGCATGTACCAAAGCCCACGTCTTGAGTGGGTCTGCCGAGGAGATTCTGGACATGTACCCACACCTCCCGAAGAAGACCCGCGAGACTGCCATCCTCCAGAAATGCCTGGCCGTCTTCATCATCGGCATCGGCTGGACTCTGGCGGACGGCTACCTTCACGAGATGCGGGCCGCGGACTACGACGACTGGGTCACCGAGACCGTCTCGCCGGACGGTCGCCTGATGCACGGCCTGAACGGCGACATCCTGGTCTGGAACCCGGTGACGAAGAGGCGGCACGCACTGTCCTCTATGGGCATCCGGGTGACCAAGGAGACCCTGGTCCAGCAACTCGAGCTGACGGACCAGATGGACTTCCTGAAGCTGCCCCACCACCAGGCGGTGCTGAACGACGAGATCCCGCTCTCGATCCATCGGCCAGTCGAGGACCACCATGCTGCTCCTCAAGAAGGCCCACCTCGGCGAGTTGAGCGTGACCGTCTGGCCCAAGGTGCTCAAGGAGATGTGCCAGCGGAAGAACATCTTCGTGCTGGAGTAGAGAGGCTCTAGGAAACCCCCCGGATTTGTCCTGCCAAAAAGGACAATTTCCGCCGATCTGTCCTTCCAGGAAGGACAGATCGCGTGTCTTCCCTGGGGAGCGCGGGCATCCCTGCCGGCCTTCCTGATCTCCCAGGGTACTTGAAAACTTTCGAGTCTGGAGCCAGAATTCAGGCATGACCCTTACGCTGGATCTCCCGCCGAAGCTCGTCGATGAGCTTGCCGCTGAGGCCGCCCGGCTGGGCCTGTCCGTCTCTGAATATGCCGCGCGTGTCCTCTCCCAGGACAGGAGCTTGAGGGCGGCGCCCAGGACCGGTGCGGACCTGGTCGCCTACTGGCAGGAGGAAGGTCTGGTAGGAACCCGGCCCGAGATCACGGACAGTACGTCCTACGCGCGTGATCTGCGGCGCGAGGCCGAACGGCGGAAGCTCTCGTAGAGGATGCTCCTCCTCGATACAGACGTTCTCATCGACATTCAGAAGGGACGCCCTCAGGCTCTTGCCTGGTTCGGTAGCCTGACGGAGTTGCCATCCGTTCCGGGCGTGGTCGTCATGGAGTTGATCCAGGGCGCACAGAACACGCAGCAAGTCCGCCAAGCTCTGAAGCTGGTAGCTCCCATGCCCGTCGTCTGGCCGACAGAGAACGACTGCGCCCGCGCTCTCTCCGATTTTTCCATCCTCCATCTGACCCACGGTCTGGGGCTTCTGGACTCGCTGATCGCCGCTTGCGCTCTGGGGTGCTCGGCGACTCTGTGCACTTTCAACTCCAAGCACTACAGAGCTGTTCCCGGTCTGTCGATCCTGGAGCCTTACGTTAAATCGTAGCCGGCTCAGATCAGACCGCACCCTCTCCTCTGAACAAACCTCCACCCATCACCCGCTCTTGGGGAGTTTTAAAGGAGGGCCGGCGGGCCGGGCCGGCACTCCGTCCCGCCGGTACATCAAATGTCAAAGAGCTGCGTTTCTCTCAATCCGCAAATGCTTTTTCGTAGATGTCGGAGAAACTCCTCCTCTATTCCAATAGGGAGGATTTACTGCTAGGGTGACGGCATTCTCGGGACAGATCTACCGCTTGTCAATAGGGGCTCGCCATTTTGCGAGCGAAACGCGCAATTTGGCTCCTGCGGCTCTTGTTGCGAGCTTGGAATCCACTGGATTCTGGTTTGGAGGAAGTCTCTTCAAGGTCAGAATCCAGTGAATTCGGAAGTGAAATCCAGTGGATTCTGGCCAGAAGCATTCATTTCGAGATCGGAATCCAGTGGATTCGAGTCTCGAAGCATTCATCTTGGTCGTAGAATCCAGTGGATTTCGTTCTGGAATCCAGTGGATTCTGGTCTCGATCTCAATGCTTCTGCCGCTGAACGAGTGGATCTGAATCTTGAAATGAATGCTTCTGCGATGGAATCCAGTGGATTCGAGAATGGAATCTCGTGTCCCGGGAATGGTGGTGACGGTTTTGAGAACGGAATCGCTGGGTTATGGCTCTAGACAGAAACGCTGGAGGTCCGTTACTCTGGATTCGCCAGGTCCGATGAATTCTCCGAGTAAAACTGAGGGGACCTGCCATCCCGGTGAAGGTTGGCCAGGGTGGGCTCATTGACAAACGATGTGAGTTTTACCCGGGAGGTGGCTTGGGGCGGCCACCTTCCGGTCCCTCCTGTTTGAAGGGATCAGCAGGCGTGAAGTCGAGGTGGGCAGGCTCGAAGTCGTTGACGCCTCCACCGTATCGTTGCTTCAAGGCCTCAACTCTTTGCAGGAACTCTGCACCACCGGTCTTCTGGGTTCTCTTCTTCATGGCCATCGAGTCTACTGGATGGTCCTTCCCAGCCGAAACGACCGGTTTCTGTAGGGGCGGTCCGCAGGATGCCGTAGGCACCCTGCGTGGCCGCCCTGGGCTGCGCCAGACCTATCCCCGTTGTCCGTCCGTGCTCGTCCGTGTTTGTCCGTGCTGATGGCGGTCCGCCCGGGTTTCTCGCGGCCCTTCAGGCCGCAGGACTGTCGGGACCTGTTGACCCAGGGCATCGGCCTACCGGCCGAAGCCCTGGGCTGGAGTCTCGCGATCCTTCGGGCCGCAAAAACGAAGCTTACGCTGCCCTCACTGGACGTTGACGCGGGTCGAGATGCCGAAGGTGCGGGGCTGGTTGACCAGGTAGCCGACGCGCGCGCGCGTGCCGCGCTCCTGGTCGAGGGCGAGGAGGGCGCGCTCGTCGAACAGGTTGTTGACGAACACCGCGAATTCCCACCTGCCGGTGAGGAATCCGAGGCGGAGGTTCGCGATGTCGTAGGCCGGCAGCTCGGGATCGAAGGTGAAGGTGCTCTGGGTGAGCGGGCCGCCGATCGTGTTGGCGCCGAACGAGTTCAGGTTCACGATGCCGAAGCCCGCGGCCTGGTCGCCGATCTGGGTGAAACGCGAGCCGACGTACTGGTAGGTGCCGGTCAGATAGCCCAGCCAGTTCTGGCTCATCGGCCACTGATAGGTGCCCGTGGCCGAGCCCTGGAACTCGGGGACGGTCGGCAGCCGGTTGCCGGACTCGATGCCGGCGACGACCGTCACGTTGCCGGCCGCGTCGGTCGAGGTCAGGGTCGACCGCAGCTCGGATTGCCCATAGTTGGCCGGCGATGGTGAAATCGAAGCTGTCGGTCGGCGCGGCCGCCCACTCGAGCTCGATGCCGGTGCTCCGCGCCTTGGGGACGTTGAAGATCACGCGCGAGGAGCACGTGCCGGCGGTCACCGTCGCCTGGAGGTTCTCGATGTCCATGTAGTAGGCCGAGACGTTGAACGTTCCGCGGCCGCCGCTCAGGGTGGACTTGGTGCCGACCTCGTAGTTCCAGATCTCTTCGTCTTCCCACTCGTCGCGCCCGCCGAAGGTCACCAGGTCCTGGGGGGTGCAGAGAGGCACGTTGAGCGGATCGTTGATGCCGCCGAGCCGGAAGCCCTTCGAAACCTGGGCGTTCAGCTTCGTGCCCTCCCGGACGGCGAAGCTCGCGATGAGGCGCGGGGCGAAGCCGTTCGCCGAGGTCGAGCCCTCGCTCGTTCCGGGATCGGCGAAGATGCCGTCGAAGGTCTGGATGCGGTCTTCCTGGAAGTCGTAGTAGCGCAGGCCGCCGGTCAGGTCGAGGCGGTCGTTGACCGCCCAGGTGGCTTCGCCGAAGAGCGCGAACTGATCCATCTCGTAGCTCAGGTCCGAGAAGAAGAGCACGTCGCGCGCGGCGCCGAAGCTCCCCGCGGTGGGGATGCCGGTCAGGGTCTCGAAGCCGGAGACGAGGAGGCTCTGGCCGTAGTCGCGGTCCATGGTGCTGTAGAAGACGCCCGGTCAGCCAGTTCAGCCGGTCCCGCTCGCCGGCGAGGCGGAGCTCCTGCGTCAGCACCTTGGCGGTCGTCGCGTCGTCGAGCGGCGCGTCGAGGGTGTAGACGTTCTCCGGCAGGCCGATGCTGCCGCCGGTGATGCTCGCGGTCAGCGCCGTGGCGTCGCGGACGACCAGGATGTCGCGGTCCGTGTAGGAGGTGATCGAGGTCAGGGCCAGGTTGCCGAAGTCGTAGTTGATGTTGAGGTCGGCGAGCAGGAACTCGTCGGTGAACGGCTCCTCGAACTGGGTGAACTGCTCGCGCTCGTCCAGGTCCACCGCCGGCCGGGTGGTGGTGTAGGGATTGGCGAGGATGTTGAAGGCGTCCTCGCGGTTCCAGCCGTCCGTTTCCACCTTCTGGTAGAGGATCCGCGGGGTGATCGTCAGCCGGTCGTTCGGCTGCATCCGGAGCGCGAGGCGGCCGCCGGCGCGGTCGCCGCTGTTGACGTCTTCCTTGATGCTCAGGCCGGGCTGCACGGCGTCGATGAACCCGCCGAAGCTGTTGTAGAAGGCGGTGAAGCGCAGGGCGGTCTTGTCGCCGAGCGGCGCGTTGACCGCCACCTTGGCGCTGCCGCCGGCCTCGCCGTCGGTCAGGGTGTTGGCGGTCAGCTCGGCCACGGTCTCGTGCTCGCCGAGCTGGGGCTGGTTGGTGATGTAGCGCATCGTGCCCGAGGCCGAGCCGGCGCCGAACAGGGTGCCCTGCGGTCCGCGCAGCACCTCGACGCGCGACATGTCGAAGAGGTCGATGTCCGGCGTGAAGAGCGAGAGCGAGATGCCGGAGTCGTCGAGATAGACGCCGACCTGCTCCTTGACGCCCGGCTGGTCGCGGACGATCTGGCCCGAGGAGACGCCGCGGATGGCGACCTGGCTCTGGCCGGGGCCGAGGTTCTGGACGGTGAAGCCCGGGGTGGTCTGCGCGATCCCTTCGATGGAATCGACGCCCTGCTTGCGCAGCTCCTCTTCGCGTGGGCGCCGCCACGGAGAAGGGCACGTCCTGGACCTTCTCCTCGCGCAACGTCGCCGTGACGGTGATCTCTTCCGTCACCTTCTCTGCCGGCTCTTCGGGCTGGTCTTGCGGGTCGGCTGGTTGACCGGCCTGTTGGTCCGCGGGCGGTGCGGGTTCCTGGGCCGTCGCGGGCCGGGCCAGGAAGGTCAGGGTCAGGATGGCAAGCCCGAAACAGCTGACGGCCTTGCAGGCAAAGCGCCAAAAGCTCGAATCGCTGATCATCATGAGATGTCCTCCAACGAGAACGCCGCCGCACGGAATCGCCCGGCGGCCATTGCTTGCGGAATCCAGCCCTACGTTCTGAGTTGGCTAATTTAGCACAGGGGACGTTCAGACCGTCCTGGAGTAGCGGGCCGAAGCTCCCGCCCGCAGATAGGCGTCGAAGGCCATGGCCACGTTGCGCACCAGGAGCCGGCCCCGGGGGGTGACCTCGATCGTGTCCCTTCCCAGCGCGACGAGGCCGTCGTCGGCCATGGGCACGAGGCTGTCGAGCTCCGCGGCGAACTGGTCGTCGAAGCCGATGCCGTGCTTCGCCTCGAGCTCCCGCTTGTCGAGGCGGAAGTGGCACATCACCTTCATGATCACGTCGTGCCGCAGGCGGTCCTCGGCGGACATCACCAGGCCCCGGGAGGTGGCGAAGCGGCCTTCCTGCATGGCCTCGCCATACTCGCGGAGGGTCTTGGCGTTCTGGGCGTAGCCGCCCGCGACCTCGCTGATGGAGGAGACGCCGAAGGCCACGAGGTCGCTCTCGGCGCAGGTGGTGTAGCCCTGGAAGTTGCGGTTGAGCGTGCGGTCGCGCAGGGCCTGGGCCAGGGGATCGCCGGGCTTGGCGAAGTGGTCCATGCCGATGAAGACGTACCCGGCCTCGGTGAGGGCGGCGATGGACTGTTCCAGCATGGTGAGCTTGTCCGCCGGCGCGGGCAGGGCCGCCGGATCGATCACCCGCTGGTGGGCGAACATCGAGGGCAGGTAGGCGAAGTTGAACAGGGCCAGCCGGTCGGGCGACATGCGGAGGACCTCGCGCACGGTGGCGGCGAAGGTCTCCGGCGTCTGGAAGGGGCAGGCCGTAGATCAGGTCCACGTTGAGGCTGGTCATGCCCCGGGCGCGGGCGGCGTCCATGACCGCCCAGGTCTCCTCCACGGACTGGACGCGGTTGACGGCCTGCTGCACCTGGGGATCGAGGTCCTGAAGGCCCATGCTCAGGCGGTTGAACCCGCCGGCGGCCAGGGCGTCGAGCTGTTCGGGGGTGCACTCGCGGGGATCGATCTCGACGCCGATCTCGCAGTCCGGGGCGAAGCGGAAGTAGCGGCGCAGGAGGCTCATGAGCTCGGTCAGGTCCTCGGCCGGCAGGAACGTCGGCGTGCCGCCGCCCCAGTGCACCTGGACGACCTCCCGGCGGCCGGCCTGCAGCCTCTCGGCGGCCATCTCCATCTCCCGCGCCAGCATGGGCAGGTAGCGCTTGCCCCAGGTGCGGTCGCGCGAGATGGTGACGTTGCAGCCGCAGAAGAAGCAGCGCACGTCGCAGAACGGCACGTGCACGTAGAGGGAGAGCGGCCGTTCCGGGTGATTTCCGGGGTCTCCGCTCCGGGAGAGGAGGCTGGCGAAGTCGGCCGGGCCGAAGTCCTCCTCGAACTGCGGTGCCGTGGGATAGGAGGTGTAGCGGGGACCGGGCTGGTCGTACTTCACGATCATCTCCCGGTCGAAGCGGATCGGCTGCCAGAGGTCGTCCATGGAAGGTAAGCGTAGGAGCCTCCGGACGATTGCGCACCACACCGGGGGAGGGTTCCGGAGCCGCCCGGTTTGGCCTACCCGGTGGCTACCCGGCGGGGTGGGGGCTTTTTCAGGTGGCGCAGGTCCGGTCGTGGATCTTCTGCGCCAGCGTCTCGATCCTCTCCGTGAGCTCGCGGGTGATGCGGGTCAGCTCGGTGTTCTGTTCCAGGAGTTGGAAGATCTGTTCCTGCTGGCGGGTGGCGATCTCCTGCCGTTCGAGGCTCGCGGTGGCCAGAGCCTCCCGGTGCTGGGCGTCGGCCTCCGTCAGGGCCTTGTCGCGGTCAGCCTGCCGCGTCTGGGCGAGGAGGATCAGCGGCGCCGCGTAGGCGGCTTGGGTGCTGAACGCCAGGTTGAGCAGGATGAAGGGGTAGGGATCGAAATGGGCGAGCCCCCAGATGTTGAAGCCGATCCAGAGGGCGAC
The DNA here is from genome assembly GCA_963832495.1 of uncultured Acidobacteriota bacterium. GTDB lineage: Bacteria > Acidobacteriota > Thermoanaerobaculia > Multivoradales > UBA5704 > DATARR01. The sequence goes on from CAWHUF010000014.1 coordinate 326,678, forward strand.
GAGCGCGCTCTGGGCGATCAGGAACAGGGGCGTGCCGAAGAAGCGGGCGAAGGCCTCCGCCTTCTGGCCGAACCAGTCGCTGCCGAAGGCCGGGGCCAGATGGCGGTGGGGAGCATGGAAGCGCAGGTGGTGCGGCGAGGCGGCGGCTGGCTTGGACGGGTCCGAGGACATGGCTTTCTCCCTTGTCTTGGACGATGCTAGCACCCCTCTGTAGTAGCATCTCCCGTCCGCCGGAGATGCGATCGATGCCGTTGAAGCTCCTGAAGTCCCTCTGGATCGTCCCTATCCTCCTCCTCGCCGTTGGCTGTCGCGGCAAGGAAGAAACAGGGGCTGCGGAGGCTGCGTCTCCCGGGCTCAAGGTTCCGCGCCGGGTCTTCTTCATCACGGTGGACACCCTGCGGGCAGACCACATGAGCCTGTACGGCTATCCGCGGGAGACCTCGCCGCGCCTCGAAAAGCTGGCGGCCACGGGGGTGACCTTCGACCACGCCATCTGCCAGTGGCCGAAGACGGGGAGCTCGTTCGCTTCGATGTTCACGGGCCTCTATCCCCACACGACGGGCCTCACCCACAAGGCGGCCTTGCGCATCCCCGAGCCGTATCTGACGCTCCCTGAATTCTTCAAGGAGGAGGGGTACCAGACGTTCGGGGTGAATTCGAACGCCGTGCTGGCCGCGCAGTTCGGCTGGGGCACCGGGTTCGACGAGTACCAGGAGACCTGGGGCGGCGGTGACTTTCCGGACGATCCCAAGGCGTTCCGGCCGCTGGCGAGCGCCCTCCGGGTGAACGGCCTCGCCATCCCCCTGCTCCGCAAGTACGCCGGGGCCGGCAAGCTGTTCGCGTGGATCCACTACTCGGACCCGCACGCGCCGTACATCCTGCCCGAGGGGGCCACGAATCCCTTTCTGGAGGACGCCCTGTTCCAGAAGGGAACGGACCGTCCGTTGCCCGCCCGGCTGACCAGGGGCTACACCCTCGACGGACGCACGGACCTCAAGTACTACGTGGCCCAGTACGACGCGAACGTCCTGGTGGCGGACGAGCACATCCAGAAGCTGCTCGACGAGATCCGCTCCCTGGGGCTCCTGGAGGACAGCCTGATCATCTTCACGGCCGACCACGGCGAGAGCCTGGGAGAGCACAACTCCTGGTTCGAGCACGGGCCGCTGCCCTACAACACCACGGCCCACGTGCCGCTCTTCTTCGTGATGGACGGCCTGCCGGCGGGCCGGCGTGTGGACCGGCCGGTGGAGCTGGTGGACCTCTATCCCACGCTGCGCGAGCTGATTGCTCCGGACCGGGAGGTTCCCGGCCTGGAGGGGAAGAGCCTCTGGCCCCTGCTACGGGGTGAGGATAGCCCCGCGGCGGACGCGTTCCGGCAGGCCTTCTCCGGGGCCGGCCGCAGCCCCAACCTCTACCACAGCGTGCAGGAGCCGGCCTGGAAGCTGGTCTTCAACTCCGGCGGCAAGCGCTCGCGTTCCGCCAAGTCGCCCACGGGCGGCTTCGAGCTCTACAACCTGGTGGAGGATCCCCTGGAGACCCGGAACCTCGCCGCCACCCATCCGGAGGAGATACGCCGGCTGCGGCGCGACCTCGTGGCGTGGATGAAGAAGGCGCGGGCGATGGGGGAGGACGAGGGTGGGGACGCCGAGACCGAGCGGGCGCTCAAGGCCCTCGGGTACCTGAACTAGCTGCCGCCGGTCGTGCCCGTGCTCGTCCGGCCGAAGTTCGCGGCCAGGACGGCCAGATCGAGGCCGTCCACCGAGCCGTCCGCGTTGAAGTCGGCGTTCGGGTTGTAGCGGTTTTCGCCCCGCTGGGAGCCGAAGCTGCGGCCGAACCGGACCAGGTCCATTCCGTCCACCCGGCCGTCCTGGTTGATGTCGCCCGGGAGCGTGCCGGCACCCTGGATGGCGAAGCTGGCGATCTCGCGGTTGATGGCGTTGGGCGGCGTGGCGAGGTCCCGCGAGCGCAGGCCGATCGTGACGATGCCGGAGAGCGGCGTGGCCGGCTGGTAGGTGATGTGAGCCCGGCGCGAGCTCCCCACGGGGACGGCCTGGACCTGCTGGCCGTTGATCAGCAGGAAGGTGCTCGCGAGGTCGATCCCCGCGCCGAAGTCCCAGATGTCCACGTCGATCGCCGTGTCCGGCCGCACGTTGCGGGCTCCCTTGACGGGGCTGACGATGCCGGGGACGGGGGAGACCGTGTCGACCCCCTGGAGCAAGTTGAAGAAGACCCGGGCCAGGATGTCGTAGCCCGCGGCATTGGGATGGCCCACGGGGTCCGGCCGCTCGGTGCTGTAGAAGCCGGCGAAGAGGTTGGCCGTGTTGCGGTAGCCCTCGTTGGGATCGGCCAGCCGCCGCTGGCGCAGCCCGGCCAGATTGCGGATGCGCCCGTTGAGCTGGTCGGTGAGAGCATTCTCCGGGTCGACCTTGGCTTCGGGATAGCGAGGGACGACCGTGGCGTGGATCGCGCTCATGCCGAGGGTCTCGGCCCGGGTCGCCATCTCGTCCAGGTTGAAGATGGTGGTCTCGAGGGAGATGCTCTGCGAGATGTCGTTCGTCCCCTCCATCAGGACCAGCACGTCGCCGGGCGATCCCTGGACGAGGACGCCGTTGATCCGGGAGAGGCCATCGGGGGTCTTCTCGCCGCCCAGGCCGAAGTTGAGCACCGTGGCGCTCACGCCCGCGGTCTGGAGCAGGTTCTGCAGCCGGGGCGTGTAGCCCTTGGCCGTGCGGGCTGGATCGTCGCCCACGCCGAAGGTGATGCTGTCGCCGAACGCCAGGTACTTCCTCGGGGGCGTCTGCGCGGCGGCAAGCGACGAAAACATCCCCAGAACGAGGATGGCGGAGGCGAGGCGGCGCGGGCTCATGGGATCCTGTCCAGACGGGCCGCGGCCTGTTGTTTCTGGAGGGGCCAGCGCATCCGGACCTCGTTGCCCGAAAAGCCGAGCACGGGCCGGCCCAGGCTGGAGGGATTGGCGGGGATGGAGGCCTTGGCCTTGACCCGTCCCTGCGGGTCGAGGTCGAGGACCGACCAGGCGCGGGGCTCGGCTTCCATGTAGAGGAGCCGGGAGCCCACGAAAGAGGGGTAGAGCGAGCCGGAGGGAGCGGCGGCGCGCTCGTCCTGCCACTCGCCCCCCTCGAACCGGGCCACGCGCAGCTGGTAGCCCTGGCCGTCGTAGCGGCTCCAGGCGACCAGCGCCCCGCCGCCGGGGGTGGCCGTCACGGCGGGGGTGATGTCGGGCACGGCGTTGGGGGCGGAGAGGCGGCTCACGGGGAGCCAGGATTCGCCCACGCGGCGGCTCCAGACGATCTCGTCGGCCGTGCCGTCGAAAGCGCTCCAGGCAAGGAGCCAGGAGCCGTCGTCCAGCACGGCGCCCGCGAGCGCGAGCTGGCTGCCCGGGCCGGGATGGGAGACCTGCTGAATCGATCCCCAGTTTTGTCCCCAGCTTCCACCCTTCCAGGCGGCGGCACGTACGGCGAGGGAGCTCGGGTCGTCCCCTTCGAGCCAGGCGAGCCCGGCGAGCCGGCCGCCGTCCACCAGGAGCACGGGGCTCTGCCGGATGGCGCCCTCCTGGCCCGGGGGCTCGGCCAGGGTCTGGGATCGCTTGGCATTCGCGAAATTGCCCCGGAAGAGGACCAGGTTCCGTCCACCCGTGGCGTTGGGCGCGCTCCCGCCCGTCATCCAGCCGGCGTCGAGCGAGGCGAGAGTGGAGAGGACCGTCCGGTCCGGCAGGTCCAGCTCCAGGGAGCGTCCGCCGGGCAGCTCCAGCCACGCCGAGTCCTCCGCCGGCACGAGCGCCAGCGTCTCGCCGTTGCGGAGCACCTGGAGGGGATCCTGGGCGGTCTCCTGGGCGAAAAGGGCGGCGGCTCCGTAAAGAAGGAGACAGACGAACCCCAAGAGCGGGCTAAGGAACGATCCACGCACGTGGGGTATCCTACCGCATCCGGTGCCATCGCCGGGCTGGAGAAGAACCGTATTGCATCGAGAAACCCGGAATCAGCTGTTCAGAATTTTTGCGTTTGCGCTCTGCGCAGGCGCTTTTTTCGCGGCCGGCTGCCGCCGCGAGCCTGACGTGCCGGTCCATCGCGGGCCGATCGTGCTCATCACGATCGACGCCCTGCGGGCGGACGCCGTGGGCGCCCTGGGCGGTCCGCCGCGGGTGATGCCCGCCCTCTCCGGCCTTGCCAAGGAGGCCACCTGGGCGGGGCGCGCCGTTTCGCCGTCGAGCTGGACGGTTCCTTCCATGGCCGCGCTCTTTACCGGCTTCCAGCCCTGGCGGGCGGGGAGCTGGGGCAACGACCGGGCCGTGCTCGACGACCGGTTCGTCACCCTGCCCGAGGCCCTGAAGAAGGCGGGCTACCGCACGGCCGGCTTCCGTTCCAACCACTGGCTGCAGGCCGAATACGGCTACGCCCAGGGGTTCGACGACTTCCGCTACCTGCGCGAGGGGAAGCGGGCCGAGGGGTACCTGGCGGACCTGAAGGGCGGGCAGGAGCTGGTCTGGATCCACATCCTGCCGCCCCACGCGCCGTACATCCGCCGCGAGCCCCTCCTCGAGCGGCTCGACGAGGTGCCGCCCGGCCTGCCCCGGCAGGTACGCCCCATCGACCTGGAGCCGTACTACGACCCGGCCGTCGACCTGCCACCCGAGACGGAGAAGGTCTTCCGGGCCCTGTACCACCTGAACGCCGCCTGGGCCGACCAGATGCTCGGCCGCATGCTGGAGGCGTTGAAGCGCAGCGGCCAGTGGGACCAGACGCTCCTCGTGGTCACCTCGGACCACGGCGAGGAGTTCGGCGAGAGCGGGCAGATCGCCCACGGCGGCAACCTCGGCCGCCAGCTCGTGGAGGTGCCACTCGTCATCAAGCTGCCCAAGGGTTTCCAGCGCCAGCTCCAGATCCAGCTGGGCAGCCGTCCCGCGACCGTGCGGGTGGGGCCGACCCTGATCGAGGCCGCCGGGGGCACCCCCGAGCCGGGCACGGCTCCCAGCTTCTTCCAGGCTTATGACAAGGGAGCCCTCTCCGAGCTGTACTCGGGCGACGGCGTCAACCGTTTCTCCCTGGTGGATGGCGACTTCCAGCTCCTGTGGGAGAGCCGCTTCGCGCCCGGCGAGCCGGAGTACTACCGGGCCCGTTACGAGGGGCTCGGCGGCAATCCCGAGCCGCCGCTCAGGGAGCCGGCCAAGGCCATCTTCGCCCGCCTGGAGAACGCTTTTGCCCAGGCTCTTCCCCTGACCGGCCTGCGGGGCCAGACGCCCCAGCTCAGCCTCTGGCGCTGGGGGGCGCAAGGCAGCGAGCCCGTGGGTGACCGCGAGCGGCTCGGCCGCATGGCCCGCCAGCTCAAGAACGCCTGGACCGCCGCCAACGGCTCCGAGCAGCCGCCCGGCAGCGCCGTGGGCAAGCAGCCCAAGCTCAGCCCGGAGCAGGAGGAGGAGCTGAAGAGTCTGGGTTATCTGGCCGGCGGCAGGTGAGGGCCGTCACCGCACGACCCTCACAGTCTCCAGGTGCCGCCGGCGGGTACGCCTAGAGGCAGATATCGACGCAGTCGAACCGCGGGTCCGAGATGCAGCAGTTCGTCGCCGGGTCGTACTTCGGGCGGCACAACCCCGGGAGCCCATCGCAGGGACTCGCCGCGGACACCGGGTCGACGCCGAGCAGGGGCACCAGGGACAGCATCAGGGCGAACAGCATCGCGAGCTTACAGAGCTTGATCTTCATTCCACACTCCTTCTCTCGGGAGCAGGGTTTTTCCATGCTCCAATAGATCAAGGTGCTTGTCGCCGGTCCCCAGCGCGCCGCGAAGGTGAGCCCGGAGCTTGCCGGCTCAGGCTGTCGGTCTGGAGTGGATTATGGCAGGTCGCTACACTGCCCGACCGCGCGCTTGCGCAGGATGAGTACGTTCTGCGAGCCACGGCGGACGTATTCCGCCGCATCCACCAGGGAACGCACCAGGTGAACGCCGAGGCCGCCGATGGGGTGCTCCCCGGCCTGCGCCGAGAATTCGGGCGGCGGCGCGGCGAGCGGATCGAAGGGCCGGCCGTCGTCGGTGAACTCGAGGATCACTTCGCCTGCGGCGAGCGTGAGCCCCACGCGGGCCCAGTGCACCGCGCCGTCGTCGTGCCCGTACTTCGCGAGGTTGGTGAGGATCTCCTCGGCCACGAGCCGAAGCTCCAGGATCGCGGCCTCGGGCAGACGCTCGACTCGCAGGGCGGCCTCGAGGGCGTCGAGGCCCGCCCCCAGCTCTGATGTCGCGACGCGGAGCTCCATCCGTTCGGTACGTTAGGTGCCGCCGCGTGACGCTGTCAAGGCGAGCCCGTGTACCGGCCGCCCCTATTGGACCTAGGTCCAACTCCATGGACAGGCTCCGCCAGCGCAGAATTGAAAATCAACTCGCTCGCGGCGAGAGGGTGGAGAAGGATCGCGATAGATCGCCGCCGTCGAGCACGCGTTGGAGGTGGTGCGATGACGCTTAGGGTCCGAGTCGAGGAACCCCGTGCCCAGACGAAGACGCTGGTCCTGGCGGGCCGCCTCGACCACGAGAGCGTCGAGGCGTTCGACGAACGGCTGGACGCCGTCCTCGCCTCGCCGGTCACGGTCGTGGTGTTCGACCTGACCGAGCTCGAGTACATCACCAGCGCAGGGCTGCGCTCGATGTTTCGAGCCCGGAAGGTGATGAGCGCCAGGGGCGGCAAGTGCATTCTGGTGAACCCGCAGCCCCAGGTGCACAAGGTCCTGGAGATCGTCAAAGTCCCGGAGCTCGGCGCGGTGTTCCAGAGCGTCGAGGAGCTCGATGCCTACCTGGACGTGATCCAGAAAAAGGTCGCGGAAGGCGAGTAGCTCCCGGCTCGCAGCACGCCGCGGGCAGGTCAAGCCATGACCATCGCACGACGCATCCTCCTCCTGACCGGCGCAGCCCCCCTGGTGCTCGTCGTGCTGGGCGCGCTCATCCACTTCGAGGTGGCCAGGATCGAGTCGCGCAGCCGGTTCGTGGCCGAGGTCCAGGTCCCCAGCCTTTCTGCGGTGGGAAACATCTCCCGTTCCTTCGAGGAGATGCGCGTGGGCCTGCGCGACCACCTGCTGGCGTCGGACGCCGCCGGGCTCGCCAGGTCGCGAAGGACGGTCGACGCCCGCCGGGCCGAGCTCGATCAACTGTTTCGGCGGTACGCCGACACCCTGGTCTCGGATGACCGGGACCGCAGGCTGCTCGACGAGTTCCGGGCTTTGAGCGGCGAGTGGACCTCCGCAGCGAACCGGCTGATGGAGATGACGGACGGCGGGCGCCGCGACGAGGCTGCGCGTCTGCTGGCAGGCGACGCGATGTCCGGGCTGGGCGTGCGCGTCGGCGACGCGCTTCGCGATTGGATCGCGCACAACCAGGAATTGGCCGCCAGCGCCGGCGAGGCGGCGGTCGTCAGCCTCGGGGACGCAAGGCGTCACAGCCGCGTGGCGCTGGCGCTCGGGTTGATCCTGTCCGGGGCGCTCGGCCTGCTGACTTTCCGCAGCATCGTGGGCCCGGTTCGCGCTCTGCAAGCCTCGGTGGAGACCATCGTGGGCGGGGACTTCAGCGCCGCGGTGCCCTTCACCGGCGCCAGGGACGAGACCGGGGCCCTGGCGCGGTCGATCGACGTCCTCCGGCGGGGAGCCGCGGCCCTGGAGGACCAGCGCTGGGTCAAGTCGAACGTGGCCGCGCTCACCGGCAGCCTGCAGAGCACAGCGACGCTCGCCGAGTTCGGCGAGCGGCTGCTCTCGGGGCTGGTGCCGTCGCTCGGCGGCGGCGTCGCGGCCTTCTATGCCCTCGATCCGGGTGAGACCCGCCTGCGGCGGAGCGCTCACTATGGCTTGGCGGAGGCCCGGGAGTGGATCGGACTGGGGGAGGGGCTGGTCGGCCAATGCGCGCGCGAGGGCAAGCCGGTCTTCCTCGCCGGCCTGCCACCCGACTACCTGCGCATCTCATCGGGCCTGGGAGGAGCGGCGCCGGCGCAGGTGGGGGCCTGGCCGCTCACCTCACGCGACACCTTGCCGGCCGTGATCGAGGTCGCCTCCTTCCGGGCCCTGGGTGCCCGGGAGCAGGCCCTGCTCGACGAGCTGCTTCCCGCCGCCGCGCTGAACCTGGAGGTGCTGCAGCGGAACCTGCACACGCAGGAGCTGCTGCAGCAGACCCGGGACCAGGCCGAGGAGCTGGAGGCCCAGCAAGCCAGCCTCCGGGACGCCATGGCCAGGGCCGAGGAAGCCACCCAGATGAAGTCGATGTTCCTGGCCAACATGAGCCACGAGATCCGCACCCCGATGAACGCGATCATCGGTCTGTCGCACCTGGCGCTGAAGACGCAGCTCAGCTCCAAGCAACGAGACTACGTGAGCAAGATCCACAACGCCGGGACGTCGCTGCTGACCGTGATCAACGACATCCTGGACTTCTCCAAGATCGAGGCCGGACGGCTGGACATCGAAACCGTTTCCTTCACCCTGGACCAGGTGGTCCAGCAAGTGGCCGTGGTCACCGCGGAAAAGGCCCACGACAAGGGCCTGGAGTTCCTGGTGGACGTGCCGTTGGCGATCCCGCAGAACCTCATGGGCGATCCCTTGCGCCTGGGGCAGATCCTTACCAACCTCGTCAACAACGCCGTCAAGTTCACGGCCCAGGGGGAGGTACGGCTGGCGGCGGAGCTGCTGGAGCGGACCGGGGACAAGGCCAAGCTGCGCTTCTCGGTCCGGGATACGGGCATCGGCATGAGCCCGGAGCAGGTCAGCAAGCTGTTCCGCCCCTTCATGCAGGCGGACATGTCCACCACCCGCAAGTACGGTGGCACCGGCCTCGGCCTGACGATCTCGCGCCGCCTGGTGGAGCTGATGGGCGGACAGATCTGGCTGGAGAGCACGCCGGGCGAGGGCAGCACGTTCAGCTTCACGGCCTGGTTCGGATTGGGCTCCGAGAGCGGGCACAGGGTGCCCGCGAGGCTGCTGACGCTGAGAGCGCTGGTGGTGGACGACAACCCCTCGGCACGCGACATCCTGGCGGACGCGCTGGGGGGAGTGGTCTCTCGCGTCGATGCCGTCGGCGGCGGAGCAGAAGCGGTGGCGGCCGTGAAGCAGCACGACGGGGACACTCCGTATGACGTCGTCTTCATGGACTGGCGGATGCCGGGCGTCGATGGATTGGAGGCCACGCGCCAGATCAAGCAGGACCTCACCCTGCGGAAGCAGCCGGCGGTGGTGATGGTGACCGCCTTCGGACGGGAAGAGGTCCGCGACGAGGCCGAGCGGCTGGACATCGAGGGCTTCCTGCTGAAGCCGGTCACCAAGTCGATGCTGGTGGACACGCTGGTCACCCTGTTCAGCCCCCGGAGCGGCGAGACGGCGGCGGTCACGGGGCAGGCGCTGGAGCAGGGAGTCCGCCTCGACGGCCTGAGTGTGCTTCTCGTCGAGGACAACGAGATCAACCAGCAGGTCGCCGTCGAGCTCATCGAGGGCGTGGGAGGCCTGGTGACCGTGGCCGGCGACGGTCGCCGCGGTGTTGAGCTGCTGGAGGGCGCCGGCTCTCCGCTCCCATACGACGTGGTCCTGATGGACATCCAGATGCCGGAGATGGATGGCTACCAGGCCACGGCGCGGCTCCGCTCGCAGCCGCGCTTCGCTGCGCTGCCGATCGTGGCCATGACCGCCCACGCCACCATCGAGGAGAGGCAGCGCTGCGTGGACGCGGGAATGAACGACCACGTGGCCAAGCCCATCGATCCTGCCGCGCTGTTCGACGTCCTGAGCCGCTACCGAGACGTCAGGCGTGCTCCGCCGCCACCCGCCACGGGCGCACCCGCCGAGCCTGCCTCCGCGGATCTGCCGCGGCTGCCGCGGCTGCCGCGGGTAGACGGCCTCGATACCGCGCAAGGCCTGCGGCGCGTAGCGGGCAACCGCAAGCTCTACCTGAGCCTGTTGGGGCAGCTCGTGGACGGCCACGCGGACGCCGCGGACCAGATCCTGGAGAGCCTCGGACGCGGCGACCGCGCCGTGGCCGAACGGCTGGCCCACACCGTCAAGGGAACGGCCGGCAACCTCGCGGCGGGGCCGGTCCAGGCGGCCGCCGGCGCGCTGGAGAAGGCGATCCGCGATGGGGCCGAGGCCGCGCGCGTGGAATCGCTGCGGTTGCAGCTCGGCGAGGCGCTGGGTCGCCTGTCGTCCTCGCTCCGCCCGTGGCTGGCGGAGACGGCCGCCGCGCCGGTGCCAGTGGCCGCCGCTGCGCCGCCGATCGACCCCGCCGCGCTCAAGCCGCTGGTGGAGCGTTGGGCTCGCCTGCTCGCGGAGTGCGACGCGCGGACCAGCGACGACCTCGAGCGGGATGGAAACGAGCTGCGCGCCCTGTTCGGTGCCGCGGAGGGCTTCGACCAGTTCGCCAGGCTGGTCACCGCCTACGACTTCGAAGGCGCGCTCGCGGCGTTGCGCAGCGCCGCCGGCGAGAAAGGACTGTAGTCGAACGCCATGCCCATCACCAAGGAGCTGACGGACTGCCGCGTGCTCATCGTGGACGACGCCAAGGCCAACGTGGACATGCTGGTGGAGGCCTTGCGCGGGGACTTCAAGCTGAGCGTCGCACTGGACGGCGAAGCGGCGCTGCGCGCGGTGGCCAGGAGTGCCCCGGACCTGCTGCTGCTCGACATCATGATGCCCGGGATCGACGGCTACGAGGTGTGCCGGAGGCTGCGCGCGGACGCCGCGACGCGCGAGCTCCCCATCATGTTCCTGAGCTCGCTGGAGGACGTCAAGGACAAGGCGCTCGGCTTCGAGCTGGGCGCCAACGACTACCTCACCAAGCCGTTCGAGATTCTGGAAGTCAAGGCGCGGGTGCGCTCGCTGCTGAAGGCGAAAGCCTACACCGATGCGATCCGCGCCGCGCAGGAGCGGGACCTCGCGATCGCCCGCGAGATCCAGATGGGGATCCTCCCGTCCGACCTCGCTGCGGTGAGCCGGGGCACGGGGCTCGACGTCCACGCCACGATCGAGCCGGCGCGGCAGGTCGGTGGGGATCTGTTCGAGGTGCTGCGGGTGTCGGAGGACCGGCTGGTGGTGGCGGTCGGCGACGTGTGCGGCAAGGGCATCCCGGCGGCCCTCTTCATGGCGGTCACCGTGACCCTGCTCCGCATGCTGGCGCGCCAGCTCGACAGTCCGGGTGAGATCCTCGCGCGCCTGAACGAGGAGCTGGCGGCACAGAACCCGCGCGGCATGTTCGTGACCATGGTCTGCCTCGACCTGCGCGGGAGCCGCGTCACCAGCGCGAATGCGGGCCACCACACGTCGCTGCTGGTCGGGCCGGCGGGGTCGCCGAGGTGTGTGCTCGCTTCGTCCGGGACGGTGCTCGGCCTCTTCCCGGGCCGGAGCTACGCGAACGAGACGCTGGAGCTGGGGCCCGGCGACAGCCTCGTCCTCTACACCGACGGCGTGAGCGAGGCCACCAACGCCACCGACCACGAATTCGGCGACGAGCGCCTGTGCGCGTGCTTCGCCGACGGAGCGGGGCAGAGCGCCGCCGAAACCGTCGGCCGGCTGCTGCGGGCAGTGCGCACCTTCGTCGCGGGCGCGCCGCAGTCCGACGACATCACCGTCCTCGCCATCAGCCGCACGGACGCGGCGCAGGCAGATCCTGCGCCAGGAGGTCCGCCATGAGCCACGCAGAGCCCTCGATGCTGGTCGTCGACGACGAGCAGCCTTTCTAGCTTTTCTCCCTCCTCTCCCCGGTAGGGTGGAGGGAGGGCTGGGAGAGGAGGGCCGGGGAGGTGAGGGCCCCCGCCGCCACCAGAAACACCCCATTCATGGCCGCCACCGTCCACGCAAACTCCACGAGCGAGCCATGGAAGAGGGCCAACGCCCCCGCTTCCAGGAGAATCAGCACGGGCAGCACCGCGTAGAAGCGGATCGATCCCGTGGACAGCCGGTAGAGCAGCAGGGCGTTGCTGAAGGACATCAGGGCCATGGCGATCCCCAGGGGGAGCACCAGCCCCGCCGCCCCCTGGTAGACCTCACCGCCCACCGCCCGTACCAGCCATTCCGGAACGAGGGCGAACGCCGTGATCACCGGCGCCACGCAGACCGCCAGGATGGCCAGCGTGCCCGCGAGGACGCGCCCGCTCTGTCCCTGGGCGGAGATGGGGAACATGGCCTTGGTCACCGGCGCCGTGCCGAGGAGGATCGACTTGCCCAGGAACGAGGCCACGGCGTAGCCCCCGGCGGCCACGTCCGGGAAGAAGGCGCGGGCGAGCAGCACGTCCAGGCTATAGAAGCCCATCACCGTGGCCGTCACCACGAAGACGGGCACGCTGTAGCGGTAGATGTCCGGCACGGCCGCGGGCTCCGCCGGGGCGCCGTAGACGTCCCGCAGCGGCAGGAAGGAGACGGCGAAGGCGAAGCAGAGCCCCAGGCTCACACCCGCCACCGCGCCATACTCCCGGGCGCCGGCCCAGACGAGCCCGATGCCCACGCCGAGCTTCACCAGGACCTCCCAGATCATGTTCAGGCCCAGCCCGGCGAAACGTTTGCGCCCCTGGAGAGCGCCGCGGTGGATGGGCAGCAGGCCCACGCCCACGAGCGACAGCGCGAAGAGGGCCATCAAGGGATAGGGGATGCGCAGCCACCGGCCGAGGGGCACTGCCGCCGCGAGATAGAGGACCAGCATGGCCAGCGTGGCCCGGCCGCCCTTGCGCAGCGCCCGGCGGAGGAGGTCGTGCAGCCGCCCGGGCGCGGGCTCGGACGAGGCGTAGCGAGCGACCACCGTCTGCACCGACTCGGCGAACACGTTCAGCACGTAGAGGATGGCGAGCAGCGCCGCCAGCGCGCCGTAGCCGGCCGGCCCGAGCATCCGCGCCATGGCGATATGGAAAACGAAATGGAGCGCGTTGGCCAGATTGAGCGTGACCAGGAGCATTGCGCTCCCGCCGAGCAGGCCGGTGGCCCCGGGAGGATCGGACCGGACCTTCACGGCACTGCCGGGGGAGGAGGCGCCGGACGCCACCGGTGGAGCTCCAGCCCGAACCCCCGGGGACGGTCCTCGGGACGCGTGGGGATGCGCACCCGCACTTCCTCCCCCGTGATCTGGAAACGCGGGCTCATGCGGAAGAACCGGCTCAGCCGCCGGCCCGTGTCGAACACCTGCACCGGCCGCCCTCCCGGATCGAGCCGCAGCTCGCGCAGCTTCAGGTCCGTGGACTCGCGGGGCACCCAGAGCACGAGAGAGACCATGTCCCCTGGCCGGATCCTCAGCTCCTCCGGCAGGCGGCCCACCAGATAGGGCGCCTGGTCCGGCCGCCGGACCCGCAGCTCCTGTGGAGCGCCGTCCGGCTCCCAGAGGTGCCGCACCACCATCACCGGCTCGCCGCGGCTCACGAAAGGCCGTTCGCCCAGGATCTGCACCTGCGACCAGGGGACCCGGTCGATACGGCTCCGGTAGAAGTCGGCGTCCGGCCCGTCGAGCCGGCTCTGGGGGAAGACCTCCACATCCGCACGGTTCAGGAAGACGGGGCCGACGGACTTCAGGCTGTCCGTCCGGGTGAGCAGCGGCCGGCGCGGCCTGCCACCCACCTGGAAGGCCCCCATCCCCCGCTCATAGACCACGTGGCGGAGCCCGAACGGCTCCAGGGTGTCGAGCAGGAGCCGGTTCGCCGCCTGGAACGTCGTGGGCACGATACGGTAGTAGACGATCTGCCACTGCTGGGCCAGGAGGGCCGCGATGATCGCAGGCATCGCGATCCAGATCACCGCCGCCACCGGCTCCCACGCCAGCGGGCTCACCCGGTCCGCCAGCCACCGCCAGAGCGCGACCATGGCCCACGCGGCGGCGAGCGAGGAGAACGGCACGACGGGCAGGTAGTTCTGCCCCCGGAACAGGGTCATCCCCAGCGAGTGGACGACCGAGTAACCCAGCAGCAGGCTCAACACCAGGATCGAGCCCAGGCGCTGCTCCGGGGAGTGTTCGAATCCCTCAGGAATTGGCCGCCAGATCCGCCACAGCAGACCCGCGATGCCGAGGGCCACGAACGCCGCCACCACCGGGCCGTGGTGCTCCACCAGGAACTCCACCTGCCGCCCGAACACCACCCAGTGGTTGCTCTCCTCCTCGACCCCCTTGGCCGCGTAGCCGTTGACCAGCCTGGGGATGAACTTGAAGACCACGCCCAGGAACGGGTTGAGGATCACGAAGGTGGCGACCGAGGCCACACCCGCGGCGATCAGCCATCCCCACTGGCGTCTGTCCCGCCAGCCGTTCACCAGCGTGGCGGCCACGATGGGGATCGATCCCGCGATTCCCGTGTACTTGGTCGAGACGGCCAGCCCCACGCCAAATCCCACGAGGAGATAGCGGCCCAGGCTCGGCCGGAAGGCGGCGCCGAGCGTCCAATAGAAAGTCAGCGTCACCAGCAGGATGACCAGGATGTCCGGCTTGAACTCGACCGAGCTCAGCACGTGCCGGGGGAATGCGGCCAAGACCGCCGCCGCCACCAGCCCCACCTCGGGCGACCAGATCCGCCGGCCGATCAGGAACAGGAGCAGCAGGCTCAAGGTCCCGTAGATCACGTTGACCATCCGGCACAGCAAGTAGGCCGTGGGCGAGTAGCCGTCCGTCGTGTCCTTGTAGATCGAGAAAGGCTGATACCGCGTCGCCCGGTAGAGCCCCTGGCTCGCGGCCAGCACCGCCGCCTGCGGCAGATAGGACAGGCTGAGATAGAAGGCGTGCCGGGGCCGGAAGTCCCCGTCCTGCAGGAGCACCGTGATGTTCTTGAACGTGAACCGCTCGTCGAAATAGCGGCTGGCGTTCAGGCCCTGGCTGGCGTCCCACGTCCGCAGCGCGAAGCTCACGGCGAGCAGCACGATCAGCAGCCACCCGATGGGGAGGCTGGACGGACCTGGACGGGAGTCGGCTGGAGGCATGGCGGCTCGGGCTTTCAAAACGCAGACGGGGGATGGTACTAGAAAAACAACTGCCGCCCGAGGTAGAGAGCCGACGCCGCCGCGCTGACGCCGAGGAGGCCCGTCCGGAGCCGGCGGAACCAGTCCCCGCCGTCGCACAGCAGGAGCAGGACATAGAGGCCCAGGAAGATCCGGGTGTAGTTGACGAAGTAATCCAGCACCGCAAAACGGGAGAAGGGGAGGAGGACGAGAAACGGTACCGCACACCACGCCGCCGTCCCCGCTCCCTTGATGACGGCCCAGATCAGCATCGTTGCCACGCTCAGGAGCAGGGCGAGGGACAGCCCTTCGTACAGGAGCTTCCCCGTGAGATCACCCCGCAGAAGCCGCAGGGCCGCTTCCAGGATCCCGCCGAGCGGCGGACCGAAGCTCTCCCCGACCGGTATGTTCCCCTGAGGCACCCGCAGCAGCACCCAGGCGTTCCAGGCGACCGCGGGGAGCTGCCCGGCCGCGATCGCGAGAGCCTCCCTCCACCGGCGCTCCCGGAGCGACAGTGCCGCGAAGAGAGCCACGTGCAGCAGGTAGGTATCCCGGGCCAGTGACGCCAGGAGCAGGGAGATCGCGACGCCCCACGGCTGCCGGGACCGGTAGAAGCCGAGCGCCGCCACCAGGAACACCAGGGCGAACAGGTCGGCCGTCGACATCGCCAGGCACACCCAGAGCCCCTGGAAGGCCAGCACGCCGAGCGCCCATCCAGGAGTCTCCCGCAACCCTCCAAAGGCCAGCAGCGCCACGAGGGCGACCGCCGATCCCACGTTCAGGAAGACCAGCGCCCACGGGACCGCCCGTGGAGAGCCCAGCGCGAGCCCGTGAGCGAGCGCCGGCCAGAGGATCCGGCGGGCCCGGTAGCGCGGGTTGTCGAGCGCCGCGAGCGTCCCCTCGTGACGGAGCAGGGGATCGTAGGCCAGGGCGAGGAAAAACTGGCCGTCGTAGCCGACCTCCCCAGGATGGACGAACGCCTCGCTCCTCGGCAGAAAAGGGGAAAGGGGAAGCGCGTCCCCGATCCGGAAGAAGCCGGTGACATTCCCGCCGAACCCCAGGAACAGCAGCGACGCGGTCACGGCAAGGATCACCAAGGCGGCCAGGATGACCACACTCCACTGTTTCAGCACGGGGGCGAAGAGTAGCACCTTGTGCTAGCATGCGGGTCGTCCCCTGTGCGGTAGGCGTCATCATGCAGAAAGATCAAGACGGCAAGCTGAAAATCCTGATCTGCCTGCTCTACTACCTGCCGCACCGTACCGGTCTGACCCTCTACGTCCAGCAGCTCGCCGAGCGCCTGGCAGCCCGTGGGCACCAGGTGACCGTCCTCTGCGCCCGGCACTCCCGGGACACGCCCCTGGGCGAATCCATCGAGAACGGCGTCCGGGTCGTCCGCCTCTGGCCCCTGCCCTTCGCCGTCAGCCGTGGCATGGTGCTGCCCGGCTATCCCCGGGCGCTCTTCCGCCTGATCCGCGAGCACGACGTGGTGAGCGTCCACACGCCCATGTTCGAAACGGCCCTCATCAGTCTGGCCGCGCGCATGACGGGCCGGCGGGTCGTCGTCACCCACCACGGCGACCTGGTGCTGCCCGCGGGGGCGCGCAACCGGGTGATCACGGCCGTCCTGTTCGGCTTCTACCGCTTCATGGCGAGCGCGGCCCCGGCCTTCGTCTGCCATACCCTGGACTACGCCCGCCACTCCTATTACCTCGAGCCATACCTGGAGCGGGTGGAGGTGATTCCCCCCTTCATCGACGTGCCGAGGCCGGACCCGGAGCGGGTGCGCGAGCTGCGCCGCGCCTGGTCGCCGGACGGCGGGCCGGTCATCGGCTTCGCCGGCCGTTTCGTCGAGGAGAAGCGGCCGGACCTCCTGATCTATGCGCTGGAGGTGATCAACCGCACCTTCCCCACGGCGCGGGTCGTCTTCGCGGGCCAGCACCAGATCCCTTACGAGTCCTACTGGCCCCGCCACCAGCCCCTGGTGGACCGCTACCAGGACCAGCTCCTCTTCCTGGGCGTCGTCCCCTCTCCCCAGGACATGGCGGATTTCTACGCCGCCTGCGACGTCCTGGCCCTGCCGAGTGACACCGAGTGCTTCGCCCTGGTACAGGTCGAAGCCATGCTCTGCGGCACCCCGGTCGTGATGACCGACACCCCCGGCGGCCGCGTCCCCGTGCAGCTCACCGGCATGGGCAAGATCGTGCCGAGGAACGACTGGCAGGCCCTGGGGGAAGGGATCGTCGAGGTGCTCTCCCACCGCGAACGCTACGTCCGCCCGGCCGTGGAGATCGAGCGGCACTTCGCGGTGGAGGAGACGTTGTCGCGGTACGAGGAGTTGTTCGCGCTGCACGCGGGGCGGGTGCAGGAAGGCTCCTGGCAGACTTCAGCGCCAGGAATTCAGCCAGAGTAGACGTCCCTCGACCTCTTCAGCCTCTGTTTCCGAAAGGAAGCGGTCCAGAGCTTTGATCAGTTCGGAGAGGTTCCACTTACTTTGGTGGGCGAAGAGAATGCCCCTGTGGCCAGGATGGATTCCGGACAAAAGGGTGAAGTCCCGGACGTTGTAGGTGAAGATGCAACGTTCCTGTGCAGTGGCTGCGAGGAGCTGCTCCTCGTCCGTGGCTCCCAGGTAAATCCAGTCCGTGGGAGTCTTGGTGACATCGTGCCCACGGTCGGTCAAGGCGTGGTGCAGGGCGGTCCTCGACACGTCCTCATCCAAGTGGAGCCGGACTCTAGACATTCGTGGGTTCGTCTTTTTCCTGTTCAGCTATGGCGGCTTCGATCTCGCTTCGGTGGGCTTCGAAGAAGGCGAGAGCTTCCAGAGCCTGCTCCTCTGTCAGATCGTGATTGGCTACGATGTCAGGAACGCTCAGGTTCCAGACATGATGCTCTACCACAAGGGTCCGAACGTGAAGGCCAGTCCCGCGAATGACGGGCTCAGGCCAGCCCGCAGCACCCCGTCGATAAGTAATCCGGGGGAATCTGGGATCGTCGAGCCCGTGTTTGAGCCCTCCAACTTTCTCTGCGACTGCCCAGACGATGAACTGGTCGAGGGAGATCCCTTGCCGGCTCGCCAATTGTTCGGCATCGGCTTTGAGCTGGGGGGGGAGGTTTAGTGCTGTCTGTGCCATGGCAACCTCACGGATAAGAGATTTTACACTATGCAGTGTAGTCACCCCTTCCGCGCCTTCAGGCACAGATTGACCGTCGACCGTCCCGGCGGCTCGTTCATCCCGTTCTTCCGGTCGATCCAGCTCAGCATCTTCAGGCCCATGTTCACGGGATGGAGGGGGCTCCCTCCGTCCCGGTCGAAGCTGCCGCGGTCGGCCACGTCCGCGAGGCCGCGGCCGAAGAGGCCGGATTCGAGGAGGGGCTTGCCCAGGCCGTAGAGGAGGTTGTGGACGAAGGGGAAGGCGTGGTGGGTCTGGGAGCGCTCCTCCTCGATCCGGAACCCGGCCCCGAGCACCGACTCCCGCAGTTGCTCCGGCGTGTAGAGGCGGACGTGGAAGGCCCAGATTCCGGCGAGAGGGCCGCGGCCGATGTGGGTCCCGAAGAGCGTCTCCAGGGTCTTGTTGACCGGGTCCCACCAGAAGGGGTAATCCGCGTGGGGGACCGTGATCAGGGCGAGCCCCCCGGGCTTGAGCACCCGGCGGACCTCCCGGAGGGCGTCCATGTCCCGGTCCACGTGCTCCAGGATCTCCGAGAGGATGACCGCGTCGAACGTCTCGTCCGGATAGGGGAGGTCGTAGATCGAGGCGTTGGCGATCAGGACGGCCGGCAGGTCCGCCGTGTTGCGCCGCGCCTTCCTGAGATAGGGGAGCTCCAGGTCGATCCCGAACAGCCGGGCTTTCCCCAGGTGCCGGAGCATCTTGAGATAGAACCCGCGACCGCACCCGCAATCCAGGATGGTTAAGCCATCCGTCGCCCCCAGCCACTCGAAGATCGTCCAAGCCCGCCGCTTGAAGGCCATGTCGGCCTCCTTGCGGGTGAGGTACTGGTAGGACGGGGTGGGGGGGATGGGCTCGGTCAAGGCGGTCTTATATGCCGTTCGGTGGG
The DNA here is from genome assembly GCA_963832495.1 of uncultured Acidobacteriota bacterium. Lineage (GTDB taxonomy): Bacteria > Acidobacteriota > Thermoanaerobaculia > Multivoradales > UBA5704 > DATARR01. Next base: position 345,664 of record CAWHUF010000014.1, read on the forward strand.
TCGATATGGGTGGGCCACTCGCGCTGGCGAATCTGTCGAACCCACTCAGTGCTGTCCGTCATGTCCTCCCGGTCCCGCCACATTCCCACGAACGGTTCCTCCCGCAGAGAACGCCTCTCCGGCTTCTCCCTGGGGATGATGGGCTGGTCCTTTGAGTCAGTCTGCATGGTCTCTTTCCGATAGCGTTTCTGCCATTCTACCCGCCTCGGTCGTAATCTGAGGGACCTTAGCCGGCCAACCGGGCACATGGTAGTCTTGTCCTATGCAAAACGCTTCCGTCAAGAAAGAGGCCCGAAGGCTGGTCGAAGATCTCCCCGAGGATGCGACTTGGGACGAGCTGATGTACAGGATCTACGTTCGCCAGTCGATCGAAGCAGGACTTCGGGATGTCCAAGAGGGCCGTTTTGTTGATGTTGGGGAAGTCCGGGCCAGGTTCGGACTGCCCAAGTGAAGGTCCATTGGACTGACAACGCGATTTCCCAACTGATCGCGATCTACGACTACATCGCTCGGGATTCTCCGTTCTACGCTCAGAGGATGGTTGATCGCTTGACGAGGCGATCCCAACAACTGACGGATTTTCCACGGTCTGGACGCATGGTGCCAGAATACGAGGAGGAGGATATCCGAGAGGTCATCGAGAAGCCGTACCGACTGATCTACCATCTCGGCTCCGACGAGATCAAAATCCTGGCCGTTGTCCACGGTGCCCAGCGCCTGCCTGCTGAACTGTGACGCCCCACCCCCTCCTCGGTCTCATCCCCGCCGCCGGCCGCGCCGAGCGCCTCGGCCCTCTCCCGTGCAGCAAGGAGCTCCTCCCCATCGGCTTCCGAAAGACGCCCCGGGGACCGTCTCCGAAGGTGGCGGGACACTATCTGCTGGAGCGGTTCCGGGCCGGGGGGATCGGCAAGGTCTTCATGGTGCTCCACGAATCCAAGGTGGACGTGCCTCGCTATTTCGGCACAGGGGAGATCGCGGAGGTGGCCCTCGCGTACCTCATGATCCCTGGATCACGGAGCGTCCCCGAGACGCTCGACCGGGCGTTCCCCTTCATCGAGGGAGCGGTCGTGGCCCTGGGGTTCCCGGACGTGATCTTCCAGCCGGTGGATGCCTACGCACGGCTCGTGGAGCGGCAGGCGGCCACGGCGGCGGACCTCGTCCTCGGGCTCTTCCCCACGGAGCGGTTCCGGACCACGGACATGGTCGAGCTGGCTCCGGATGGACGGGTGGTCCGCGTCGAGGTCCGGCCCGAGAGCACCACGCTCCGCTTCAACTGGCTGATCGCCGTCTGGGGGCCCGCTTTCACGCGCTTCCTTCACGAGGCCGTCCAGAAGGCTCCAGCGGGGGAGGGGGAGCTCCAGATCGGCGCCGTGGTCCAGGGCGCGGTCGAGGCCGGGCTCCACGTCGAGGGCGTCGAATTCCCCGACGGCTCCTACCGCGACGTCGGTACGCCCGCCGAGTTGGCGGCGGCGATGCGCGAGCACGCACAGATCGATCCTTAGAGAGAACGCCCCTTCCTCGAAGTAGGGGCAGCGATTGCCCTCGCGAGGGCAGCCGCTGCCCCCATGAGGGCAATGGCTGCCCTCGCCGGGGCAATCGCTGCCCCTACTTCGCGCGAGACCCATTCCCATCCGTGCTCTGGCGGGAGCCGGTGGGGGGCTCTGGTAACATACGCCGCCGCTTCGGCGTACCCGAGTCTTCCCATGGTGAAACCGAATCCTTCCAAGCTCCGTCTCGCCGTCGTCGGCTGTGGCGCCGTCGCCACGATCCACCACCTCCCGGCCATCGCCCTGTCCGAGCGGGTGGAGGCTACCGTGCTGGTGGACGCGGACGCGGGCCGCGCCCGGGCTCTCGCGGAACGCTTCGGCGTGCCCGAGGTGGCGACCGGCTTCAAGGATCTGCCGGGGAAGGTGGACGCCGCCGTCGTGGCCCTGCCCAACAGCCTCCACGCCCCGGTGTCCATCGAGCTGCTGCGGCAGGGCGTCCACGTGCTGGTCGAGAAGCCCATGGCGATGAACGTCCAGGAGTGCGACGAGATGATCGCCGCGGCCGGCGAGGGGCGGGCCGTGCTGGCCGTGGGGCTCGATTTCCGCTTCTTCGACTCCTCGCTCCTCGTGGGCAACCTCCTCAAGGACGGCCTCCTGGGCGAGATCCGCCGCTTCGAGATGCACCAGGGCGTGATCCCCCGCTGGCCCTTCGCCACGGATTTCCTCCTGAAGAAGGAGATGGCCGGCGGCGGCGTGCTCGCGGACTTCGGCGTCCACGTGCTCGACCTGCTGCTCTGGTGGCTGGGGGACTGGGCCGGCGTCGAGTACCGGGACGACGCCATGGGCGGCATCGAGTCGGACTGCGAGATGCACCTCACGATGCGCTCGGGCATTGCCGGTACGGTCGAGATCAGCCGCACGCGCAACCTCGCCAACACCTGCATTTTTGAAGGATCGCGGGCGACTCTGGAAGTCGGCGTGTGGGATCCGGACCCGGAGATCCGGCTCTCGATCGCGGACCGCACGGTCTCTCTCTCCGGCCATGCCCGGAGGGAAGGCCCCGCGGTGACCCCGGGGCTCGACTTCACGGACGTCTTCGTGCGCCAGATCGACGACTTCGCCACCGCGATCCGCAAGCGGCGCGAGCCGTTCGTCCCCGGCCGCGAAGGGCGCCGGTCGCTCGCGCTGATCGAGGCCTGCTACGCGCGGCGCAAGCCCCTGGAGCTCCCCTGGTCCGTCGTCCCTGTGCGCAAGGAGCAGGTGTCGTGAGCCTCGCCGCGATCGAGGGCGTCCTCGCCGGCCGCAGGGTGCTGGTGACGGGCGCCACCGGGTTCATCGGCGGCCGGCTGGCGGAGCGCCTGGTCCTGGAGCACGGGGCCGAGGTGCGCGCCCTGGTGCGCAACCTGGCTGGCGCGGCCCGCCTCGCCCGGTTCCCGGTGACCGTGGTCCGCGGCGACGTCACCAACCCTGGAGACCTGGAGGCCGCGGCCAAGGGCTGCGACGTGGTGTTCCACTGCGCCTATGGCACTTCCGGCAGCCAGAAGTACCGGGCCTGGGTGAACACGGAGGGCACGCGCCAGGTGCTGGCGGCGGCCCAGACCGCCGGGGTGAGCCGGATCGTCTACCTCAGCACCCTGATGGTCTATGGCCAGACGGGCGACGGCGACCTCGACGAGACCGCCCCGCGCAAGCGCTTCGGCAATCCCTATTCGGACAGCAAGCTCGAAGCCGAGCGGATCGCCCTGTCCTCGGGCCTGCCCGTGGCCGTGCTCCAGCCCACGGCGGTCTATGGCCCCTGGGGCGGAGTGTGGACGGAGACCGTGCTCAAGGCGCTCCGGACCGGCCGGCAGATCCTGATCGACGGCGGCGAGGGCCTCGCGAACCACGTCTACGTGGACGACCTCGTGAGCGCCATGCTGCTCGCGGCGGTCAAGGATGAGGCGGTGGGGCAGGCGTTCCTCATCTCCAGCGAAGAGCCGGCGAGCTGGCGGGAGATGTTCGGCCGCTTCGAGCGTATGCTGGGCGGCACGCCCCGGACGGTGGACATGACCGAGGCCGAGGCACTGGCCCACTGGAAGAAGTGGCGGCGGGCCCAGCCGCGGCTGATCGGCGAGGGCCTGCGGATCGTCAAGCAGGAGCAGCGCATCCGCGAGCGCCTGGAGCGGACCCGCGAAGGCGTCTGGCTGCGCGAGATGGCGAGCACCCTCCTGCCCGAGAGCTGGCAGCAGAAGATCAAGGGCCGCCTCGCCTCCGGCCGCGGGCCTTCCGCCCCGGACCGCGAGCTGCCCATCCACCCCCTGCCGCCCAAGATGATCGGCTTCTTCCGTGCCCGCACCCGGGTCCGCATCGACAAGGCCAGGCGGCTCCTGGGCTACCGGCCGGCCTTCGACTTCGAGACGGGCATGGACCTGACTGAGAAATGGGCGCGATGGGCGAACCTCCTGTGATGGTCTCCCCCTCTCCCGGTGAGGGGGGAGGGAGGGGACGGGAGAGGGGGCCGGGGGGTGAGGGCTCCACCGAGCAACGCATACTGCGCTCGACGTTCGCGTCGTATGCCATCCAGCTGGCCCGCTTCGGCGTTTCCTTCGGGGCCAAGCTGGTCCTGGCCCGCCTCATCCTCCCCGAAGGCCACGGCGTCTACGAGTTGGCCTTGCGGATCGTGACCGTGGCCTCGGCCATCCGCGACCTCGGCCTGCCCTACCACCTGGTGCGCGACCCGCGGCGTCCTTATGGGACCGTCCTGGCGTTCACGGTGGTGTCGGGCGCGGCGATCACACTCCTGCTCCTCGCGCTGGCTCCCGTCTTCGGACACCTCACACCTGAATTGCCTCTCGTTCTCCGGGTCTTCGCCATCTGGGTGCTGCTGGACGGCCTGGCGGTGGTGCCCCGGGCGTTTTTCGAACGGGAATTGACGATCGGCAGCCTCGTCGCCCCCGAGATCTGGCGAGGTTCTGTGATCGCCGCCGTCTCCGTGGGGCTCGCCTGGCTCGGGTGGGGATACTGGAGCCTCGTGATCGGCGACCTTGCCGGGGCCGCGCTGCTCGCCGCGTACTCCTGGTCCAAGGCCTGGGGCAAGGTCCCCATGAAGGTCGAGCCCGGGCTGATCCCCGACCTCGTCCGCCGCAGCTTCTTCCTGTTCCTGATCTGGATCAGCCTGCAGCTCGTCACCTATATCGACGCCTTCATCATCGAAGGCTTTCGCGACACCGCGAGCGTCGGGCTCTACGCCCGTACCTACGGCCTCGTTTTCCTGGTGGCCACCTTCGTCTATCCGCGCGCGCTCTTCCCGACGCTCGTCGAATATCTGAACGATCGCCCCCGGTTCATCGAGTTTTTCCGGCTGAGCACCATCCAGCTCCTCGGCTGCCAGGTTGTCGCCAGCTACTTCCTGTTCTTCAGCGCGGAGAAGGTGGTGCGCATCGTGTTCGGCGCAGGGTGGGAAGGCGCCGTACCGATCCTCAAAGTGATCGCGTTCATCCCCTTCTTCGATCAGTTCACCATCCTGGGCGGCGAGATGCTCAAGGCCGAGCACCGCGACCGCGAATGGTTTCTGATCGAGCTGCTGAACCTCGTCTCGCTCGTGGGCTTCGGCGTCTGGTTCACCCAGCGCTGGGGGGCTCCGGGCATGGGCGCCGCCAACTACCTGTTGATCGGAAATCTCGTGATGGCCTGGGAGGTCGCGCGGGTCTTCGGGCCGCGTTTCAAGGGATTGCTGGCGGACCTGGCGCAGCTCTATCTGATCCCGCTGCCGTTCTTCGCGCTCGCCGCGTGGCTGACTCCCGTGGGGTCCTGGCCGCGTTTCGCCGCCTCGCTCGCCGCCGCGGCCCTGGCGGCGGGCCTGCTGGCGGCGAGGTATTGGAAACCTTTTCGGACGTTCTTCAGTACGGCACCATCTCGATCCTGAGGTCGGAATAGCTCCAGCCGTAGCTCGCCACCTCCGGGCCTTCCTGGCCCGCGTAGTGCCCGAACTCCACGATCAATCCGTTGGGCTGCACGGTCAGCACGCCGTTGGGGGCCGTGCCCGGGAAGCTCAACGTCTTGAGCGTGGTGGTGCCCGCGGAGAGGACCACGGTGATGGTGTTCAGGGCGGCGTCATAGGTGTAGCGCACGTGGTAGCGCTTGCCCCGCTCCCAGGCGACGCCACCCTCGTTCTGGGTGGATTGTGCGGGACCCAGGTTGATGTTCTGGGCCGCCTTGATCGTGTTCTTGCTGCTGAAGGCGTTGACGTTGCCGATGGTGTTGCCGCGGAACTTGTCGCGGTAGAGCCAGAAGATCGCGTGGTTGCCAGGGACCTTGACCTGGTTCCAGGGACCGACGGTGAAGTCCATGTCGAGCACCAGCTTCTTGAGCGAGAGCGGGCTCTGGATGGGGACATCGACCTGCCTCTTGGCGTTCGACACCGTCGCGGTGTGGAACGTGCCGGCCAGCGAGAAGACGGTCCCTCCGCCGGTGGGAGGGGGCGTCGTGCCGCCGCCGCCCGGGATGGTGAGCGTCGAGGCGCCGGAGCCCGCGGGCGTGGTGAACACGAGCTGCCCGTTGGCCGGGGTGAAGATCGTGCCGAAGGCGTAGAACGGCTGGCTGCAGGAGACCTGGATGCGCGCGTCCGCCACCTCCAGCGCGTTCAGCAGGCCGTAGGCGTCCTCGAAGTAGCGCAGCGAGAGGGCACTGAACGCGAGCGTGGCCGTGGCGCCGATCTGCGAGCCGTCGGCGCGGAAGAGCTTGATCTCGCACTGCCCGCTCTGGTGGCCCAGGTTGACCACCCCCAGGCTCGTGATGGTGCCGTTGGCGTCGTTCCGGGTCAGGCCCTGGAGAACGGCCACCTCGCCCGCCTTCAGCATGTTGTCCGAAGAGATCACCGGCACGGGGCTGACCGTGGGCGAGCCGTTGGGAGGGGTGTTGATCATCCGCGCCTCGACAGACATCTGCAGATTGGCGTCCACTTCGAGCAGCCGCACCTTGCCTTGGGCCCCGAGGCCGGTGAGGAGGGTGGTGCGGCCCGCCGCGAGGGGCACTTCCGGAGGCTTCCCGGAGCGCTTCGTGCCGTCGCTCTCCGCCTCGAGCAGGGTGGTGGAGTAGGGACGCTGGACCGTTCCGGTGTTGGTGACCCACACCTGCACGACGTGAGAGCTCCCCACGTCACCGATGGGGTTGGGAACGGGGACGTAGACCGTGCCGGCGGACGCGGCGCCGGCGCCCAGCAGCGAGAATACGAGACAGGCGGCGAGCGGTCTGCTCATGCGTACCTCTCCTCAGATTGCCTTGAACTGATCGTACAAATTGAAACATCTGCATGTTAACGCCGGAAGGGCAGAAAGGCAAGTGCGGAGCGTATTTAGGGGAGGATACTTAGGGGCGGCCACGTGAGGCCGCCCCTACGGACGAGCGGGAGGGGACGGGTTATCTCGGGATCATGCGGACCCGGAAGTTCGAGAACTTCCAGCCGATGCTCGAGACCTCGGGCAGGTGCTGGTTGTTGTAATTGCCGAACTCGGCCACGAGACCGCTGGCCAGGACCAGGATCTCCTTGTCTTTGATCGAGCCCGAGAAGTCCATGCGGCGCACCACGGTGCCGTCGATGGCAAGGGTGCAGATCACCACCTTGTTGAGGGCGTTCTGGAGCACGCGCACGTGGTAGGTCTTGCCCTGCTCGAAGTCGAAGCCCACGTCGGCCTTGGTGTTGTGCTTCGCGGGCAGGTCGAGGTTCTGGTTGATCTTGTACTTGTGCTTGTTGGGACCGAGGGCGTTGACGTTGGCGATGGTGTTGCTGCGGAACTTGCCGCGGTGCATGAAGATCAGGTTGTGGGCGCCGCTGCGCTGGCGCGGGTTCCAGGGGCCGGCGGTGACGTCGAACTCGAGGTCGATGACCTCCATGGGCGTCTGGCGTGGCACCGGGACGCGGAGGACCTTCTTGGGAAGGTCCTTGGTGGCGTTGTGGAACAGGCCGTTCTGGGTGTAGACGATCTCGCCGCCTGGCGGCAGAGCCGCCTTCCTGGCGCCGCTCTTGAGGACCTTGAGCTCGGCCTCGGGATTCGCGAACGAGACCTCGTGGCTGCCGCGGTCCACGGCGACGGCGTAGGCATAGAACGGCTGGTCACAGGAGACCCGGGCGCTCTTGGCCTCGGGCTCGGAGCCCAGGCCCAGCGCGTCGGAGAAGGGACGCATGGACAGGGCCGGGACATCCGCGTCCACACCGGCGCCGAGGGCGGTGCCGTCGGCCCGCAGGAAATCCACGTGGCACGCCGCCGCCTCGCTGCCCAGGTTGACCAGCGACAGGCCGGTGACGGAGCGCTTGCCCTCGGGCGCGAGCCCGTTCAGGAAGGCGGCACCGCCGGCCTCCATGCGGGTGGCGTCCGAGATCACCGGCACGCCGGTGTAGAAAGTCCGGCGGCCACGGTTCGTCTGGATCCAGGCATTGACCGAGAGATCCGTGGCGTCGATCTCCAGCAGACCCGTCTCACCCTCCTCAGCAGCCTGCCGCAGGTACGCCGCCTTGTTGGCGGGCACCAGGTTGCGGGGGCCACGGCCCGACAGCTCGGTCCCATCAGCTTCCGACTTGAGGAAAACGGAGGAATAGGAGCGCTCCTCCCCATCGAAGTTGGAAATCCAGAGCTGGGTCGTGAGCGGCTTCCCGTTGGCACCCAAGGCATCGATGACGGGAACGTAGACCCGCTCGGCCTTCAGCGGGGCGGCAAACCCCAAGGCGATGAGCGCGGCACCGCAGGCAAGGGTCTTCTTCATGCAACAACCTCCTTGTTTCTGTGAGGCTCCCCGAAAGTCGCCTCGGTACTCCGACAACGTGAACCGACCCGGAGAGGGTACGTGGTTTTGCCTCTTCATTGCAACTAAAAATGTGCACTTTTCGATCAGTCCGCGGCATGGGCCTCCGCCGCGCTAGGATGCGCACGATGACAGCTCCCACCCGCAGCCTGACCCACAGGGCCTTCAAGCCCGTCTACATCCTCTACTACAAGCTCCTCTTCGGCCGGCGCTTCCCCTTCTCCCGGGAGCTCGCCGAGCGCGTCCACGCCTGGGAGCGGGAGACCGGCCGGGGCGACGCGCCCGCCGCCAAGGAGGTCTGGGAGGAGCAGTACGAGAAGGGTCATTGGGAGCTCATGCGCCGGTTCGACGAGGTCGCCCGCTACAGCGTCATCGCGAGCTACGTCCATCACCTGAAGCCCGGCGGCTCCGTGCTCGACGTGGGGAGCGGCGAGGGCCTGCTGGCCGATCACCTGCGCCCCTTCGGCTACGCGCGCTACCTCGGCGTGGACCTCTCGGAGGCCGCCATCCGGCAGGCGGCTGGCCGGGCGGACAGTGCGACTACTTTTACGGCTGGCGACGCCGAAACGTACAGTCCTCCGGACCGCTGGGACACAATCGTCTTCAACGAGTGCGTCTACTACTTCAAAGACCCGCTGGCTACGGTGCGCCGCTATGAGCAGTTCCTGGCGGAGGGGGGCGTCTTCATCGTCTCGACCTTCCGCTCCCGGCGGGCGGACATCATCGTCCGGCGCCTCCTGGAGAGCTACCGCGCGATCGAGGAGACCGCGGTCACGAACAAGAAAGGGACGTGGGTGATCCGCGTGATTGATCCCGAAAAAGCTAGACCCGGACTGGAGCCTGCCAGCGTAGCGAAGAATCCAGGCGCCCCTCGCCCTGGAGCTGCTGGATCCGCTTCAGGCGGATGAACCGGGCACCCAGGAACTCCTCCGCCGTCAGACCGGCTTCGAGATAGGCCTCGTGGAGCTCGCGGGCGCCGCGGCGAGCGTCCCACTGGGGCTGATAAGCGGGGAGGACGCGCTCGATCTTGCCGCAGTCCACCCGGTAGCAGCGCAGGTCCGGCCCCGCGTCCTCGGCGTAGGTGATCGCGCAGCCCGGCACCGTCTCGGCCACGATCTCGGCCAACTCGCGGATGCGGTAGTTCTCCGCCGTGCGGCCCACGTTGAACGCCTGGTCGTGAACGGTCTCGCGGGGAGCTTCGAGCACGGCGAGAAAGGCCCGGCTGATGTCCTCGATGTGGACGATCGGCCGCCAGGGCGTACCGTCGGAGAGCAGGTGGATCCGCCCCGTCGTCACCGCGTAGCCCACCAGGTTGTTCAGCACCAGGTCCACCCGCAGCCGGGGCGAGACCCCATAGGCCGTGGCGTTCCGGAGATAGGTGGGGCTGAACCGGCCGTCTGCAAGCATGGCGAGCTGCTGCTCCAGCCGTACCTTCGAGACGCCATAGGGCGTGACCGGATTGAACGCGGCCGTCTCGTCCAGGAAGTCGTCCCCCGCCGCGCCGTACGTGCTGCACGAGGACGAGAAGAGGAACCGCTCGACCCCCGCCTCCTTGGCGAGCCGCGCGAAGCGGACCGAGGCCGCGTCGTTGATCTCGTAGGTCAGCGAGGCGTCGAGGTTTCCCAGAGGGTCGTTCGACAGGCCGGCCAGATGGATCACGGCCTCGAACCCTTCGAGGTCCTCCCGCTCGACCTCGCGGAGGTCCTTGTGGATCGACGCCACCGGCTCCGCCGGGCGTCCATCGAGCAGGCACGGCTCGAACCAGTCCGAGTCGAGCCCCACGACCTCATGGCCCGCCGCCTGAAGCAGAGGGACCATGACACTGCCGATGTAGCCGTTGTGGCCGGTGACCAGGACGCGCATGACGGTGGGGGAGGGTAGCACAGCTACAGCGCCACCACCCTGTACTCCAAACACCCCTTCAGCCGTCCCACCCGCCACCCGAGCTGCCAGGCCCACCGCGCCCGTCCTTCCCGGGTGAGCACCATCAACGGTGTCTTGAGGACCAGCTTCGCCCAGCGCAGCAGCCCCGGGGTCCAGCCGAGCCGGGGCATGCCCTGGGACCGGTACCGTGTATAGATCAGCACGTTGTGTTTGCCGTAGCTCACGCCCTGCCGGTAGATGCCGCCGAGGTCGTGCCGGTGGCGGATGTTGACCACCGCGTCCGGCACGAACTCGAAGGAGTACCCGGCGAGCTGGATGCGCCAGCAGTAATCCGTGTCTTCGAGCGCGGGCAGGGTCTCGTCGAAGCCGCCCACGGCCTCGTGAACCGCCCGCCGCACGCCCAGCCCGCCGCCGCCCGCGTGGGGGAGGAAGGGCGGGTAGTCGTAGCGGGTGAGGCCGCTCCGCTGGGGATTGAGGTGGGTCCGCTGCACCCATTCCGGGTTGAGCTTCTCGTTGTCATACCGGCAGGCCACGAAGTCGTGCACCGCGAGAGCCCGGCCCATGGCCTCCAGCCATCCGGGAGCGACCTCGTCATCCGCGTCCACGAAGAGGAAGGCGTCGCCCGTGGCCGCCGCCGCCCCGAGGTTGCGCGCGTGGGCCTGCCCCCGCCGGTCCGAGGCATCGATCACCCGCAGGCCCGGGAGCCGGTCGCCGTAACTCTCGGCGATCTGCCGGGAGCGGTCCGCCGAGCCGTTGTCGGCCACGATCACCTCCCACTCGCCCGGCCAGCTCTGGTGGCAGAGTGCCGCGAGCTGCACGGCGATCGTGGACGCCGCGTTCAGGCAGGGGATCACGACGCTCAGCTTCAGGGGGCGGTCCGGACTGGCCATACGGGGCGGGAGATTTACACGGAAACCGCTCTGCATCAAGGACAATTTTCATATCCGGGGCCGAATTCCGCACCCGGATCGGTAGACTTTTCCCTTCCTTTCGCAGCTTCTGTCCTCTTGCTACCATCCCCGTGTGGCTCTGCCTTGGATCCCGCACCGGAGGGTCACCGAAGACGCCCTCCTCTTCTGGAGCCTCGTGATCCTTCACCTGGCTCCGGTGCTGATATTCCCCTTCATCCCGACCCAGGACGGTCCCGGGCATCAGGCGGTCGCCTCCATCCTCCGCCAGTACGACCAGCCGCAGGCGGGGCTCCTGCGCGAGTATTACCGGCCCAACGGAGAGGCCCTGCCAAACCGGTTCATCTTTTTCCTGATGGACGAGGTCTTGAAGTCCATCCCGGTGCCCACGGCCGAGACGGTCCTGTTGGCGGCCTACGTCCTCCTGCTGCCGCTCTCGATGCGCTACGCCCTGAAAGCCATCAATCCCGGTGCCAGTTTCCTCTCCCTGCTCTCCTTCCCATTCCTCTTCAATTTCATGTTCCAGATGGGCTTCTTCAACTTCTGCTTCAGCCTGGCGGCGTTCTTCTTCACCGTTGGCTACTGGCTGAAGCACCAGGAGGAGATGACGCCTCTGCGGACGGTCTGGCTCGCCGTTCTGGTCCTCTGGGTCTACTTCTGCCATCCCGTGACCCTGGTGGTCACCGTCACGATCTTGCTGACCCTGGCGGGGTGGCGGGTGTTCCTGGATCTCCGGGCGGGACAGCGGAGCCTCGCGAGCTTCCGGCGCTGGCTGCTCGCTCCCGCGCTCGCCTGCCTGCCGGTTCTGGCGTTGATGGCCTCGTTCGTCGGCGCGCGGGTGGACGCGCCGGTCACCATGCTGCCGCTGTGGGTCAAGCTCAAGCATCTGGCGGGCCTCTACTCCCTGGCTTCGGTGAGCCGGTGGACCATCCTGCTGGCGGCTGTCCTGGCCCTGCTGTTCTACGCCGTCGCCCTGCTTTGTCTCCGGACCCGAAGCCGGAGACCGCTCACTGCGGGAGACGGCCTGCTGCTGGCTACCGCGGTTCTGCTCGTGGCCTATTTCACCGCGCCGAGCGAGCTTGCGGGAGGCGGATTCATCAACCACCGTTTGAACCTTTTTCCCTTCCTGGTCCTGGTCCTCTGGTTCGGTACCTTCGAGTACCCCAGAGCCTGGAAGAGTTGGATCCAGATCGTTTCCGTGGGGATCTCGTTCGCCTTCCTGAGCGTGTTTATCTGGAAATGGGCCGAGATCGACGACGGCCTGTCCAGGATCCTGGCCGCCGGGAACCGGATCGAGCCGGACCACACGCTGCTGTTCCTCTCCTACGCCCATCACGGGAAGGGAGACCATCCTGCGTTCCGGACGCGCCCCTTCGTCCACGCGGGAGGGTACCTCGCGGCCCGCAAGCGGCTGGTGGACCTCTCGCTCTACCAGGCCAACGAGGACTACTTCCCGATCTACTACACGCCCCAGCTCAACCCTTACACCCGCATGTCCACCGTGCCCCTGGGGGTCGAGACCGAGCCGCCGCGGGTAGACCTCCTCCGCTATATGGAGAGCACGGGAGCCACGGTGGACTACGTGCTGATCTGGGGACTGCGGGACGAGCAGCGGAGCGATCCGGCCGTGCGGAAGACCCTCGGCCAGCTCGCCGCGGCGTACGAGCCGGTCGAGACTTCTCCGGACGGGTCGGTGAGGCTGTTCCGGCTCCGGCCTGAGGTGGCGGCCCGCTTGGCCCCGCGGCGGGCGGCGAGGGACTCCCTGGCTGACAGCCGGGTCGCTCAGTGAGAATGAAGATCGCTGAGCGTCGGGGCGGCGGCGTGCTAGCCTGTCCGCCTCTCTATGGCCTTGCGATCGAACGCCGCCCGCGTGCCGCTGGCCCGCTGGGGTGCCATCCTCGCCCTCGTGCTGATCGCGGGAGCTGCCTGGGCGGTGCCCTCCGGGGTCTCATTCCGCCAGGTGGCGGTCCCCGGCGAGGTCCCCGCCTATCTGTGCACCGCGCTGACCCAAGACAGCCAGGGCTTCCTCTGGATCGGCACGCAAGGGGGGCTGGTCCGTTTCGACGGCTCCCAGTTCAAAGTCTTCCGGTCGGATCCTGACGATCCATCCACACTCGGCGGGAGCTATGTGCGCTCTCTGCTGGCCGGATCGGATGGCCGGCTGTGGGTGGGGACGTTCAGCAGCGGGCTGTCTGTCTACGATCCGGTGTCCGGGCGCTTCACGCGCTACCAGCATGCCCCCGCGGACCCTGGCAGCCTCTCTCACGACCGGGTGGAGGGACTGGCCGAGGACCGGTCCGGGCGCATCTGGGTGGCCACCGACGAGGGGCTCGACCGTCTCGATCCCCGGTCCGGCCGTATCGAGCACTTCCGGCACGACCCTGCCGATCCCCGGAGCCTTGCTGACAACCGCACACGGGCGCTCCTGTTGGACCGGGAAGGGCGGCTGTGGGTGGGGACGCGGGACGGGCTGCAGGTCTGGCGCGGCGAGGGCCGTGGATTCGAGCGGGTGGAGAGACAGCCCGGATCGCTCGCGGGGGAATTCGTCTTCCGGCTTTATGAAGACGGGCGGGGGAGGATCTGGATCGGCACCACGGAGCACGGAGCGGCGGTGCTCGATCCCCGGACGGGACGCCTCGATTGGCTCCAGGACCTCAGCCACTTCTGGATCTACGGCATCACGCAGGTGACTCCGCACGAGGTCTGGATCGCGACCTTCGGCGGCGGGATCGACGTGATCGATCCGGATTCGCTGGCGGTGGTGGACCGCCTGCGGCACGACCCGGTGCTTCCGGACACGCCGGGCGGCAACCGCATCGGCGCCCTGCTGCGGGACCGGTCGGGCCTGGTGTGGGCGGGCACCTGGGGCCAGGGGATCGCCCTGCACGATCCGGCGACGCGGGCTTTCCGGACCCTGCGCCACAGTCCCGGCCGGCCGGACGGGCTGAGCCATCCGGAGGTGGTGCGGACGCTCCAGACCCGGGACGGCTCTCTCTGGGCAGGCACCAACGGCAACGGGGTCGACATCTTCGACCGGGAGCTGCGGCGGACCGGCGGTTACCGTCCCGATCCTCAGGACCCTGGGGCCCTTTCCAACGGCTCGGTGACCTGCCTTGCCGAGGGGCCGGACGGCTCGGTCTGGATCGCCACCCTGAACGGTGTCCTCCATCGCCTGCGGCCCGGGTCCCGGCGTTTCGAGCGCTTCACGAAGGACGACGGGCTGCCGGGCGGCGCCATCCGTGCTCTGACTTTCGGGCAGGACGGCGAGCTCTGGGTTGGATCGGCCGAGGGCCTGGCGCGGATCAATCCGCGGATCAAGCTGCGGATCAATCCGGAGACGTCGAAGATCGTGAGCTTCCGCCACGATCCCAACGATCCTTCGACCCTCTCGGGCAACGCCGTCGAGGCGATCGTGGCGAACCCGGACGGCAGCTTCTGGGTGGGCACGAACAGCGGCCTCAACGCTTTCGATCCGGCCCGCGGCACGGCCATGCGCATCCTGCACCAGCCGGGGCACCGCGACGGCCTGCCGAACAACTGGGTCCCCGACCTGATGAGGGCCGCCGACGGCCGCCTCTGGGTGGGCACTCAGGGCGGCGCGTGCGTGCTGACCTCCTGGGACGGCCGGACGGCCCGCTTCGAGAACGTCGCGGAGCGGCTCGGCCGGCCTCCGGCTCCCGTCGAGTCGCTGATCCAGGATGCCCAGGGCTGGGTATGGCTCGGCCCTCGCCTGAGGGTGGACCCGCGGAACTGGCGCTGGCAGGAGATGGGAGCGGCCGAGGGCTGCGCGTTCCGCAACTTCTTCATCGCCAGCCGGGTGCGGATGGCCGACGGCACCCTGGCGTTCGGCTCGCCCGAGGGCCTCCTGCTGGTACGGCCGGAACGGATCGTCCCCTGGACCTATGCCCCGCCGGTGGTGGCGACCGGGTTGCGCGTCGACGGCGTCGAGAGGAAGGCGGAGCCGCGCCTGTCCCTGGCGCCGGGGGAGCGGGGATTCCGGCTCGACTTCGCGGCGCTCGACTTCACCGCGCCCGAGAGAATCGCCTACCGCCACCGGCTGGAAGGCTTCGACCCCTCCTGGATCTCGGCCGACGCGCGGGGCTCGCTCGCCTACACGAACCTCGCCCCGGGGAGCTACACGCTGCGCGTCCAGGGGACGAACCGGGCGGGCCGCTGGAGCGAGCACGAGCTGCGGCTGCCGGTGACCGTCCTGCCCGCCTTCCACCAGACCGGCTGGTTCCGTGCCCTGTTGGCGGCCAGCGTCCTCGGCCTCGCCTACGCGGGCTACCGGCTGCGGGTTCGCCGGCTCGAAGCCCGTGGCCGGGAGCTGGAGCGTCTGGTGAGTGAGCGCACCCGGGAGCTCGAGACGGCCTATGCGCGGATCGAGGAGGCCAGCCTCACCGATCCGCTCACCGGGCTGCACAACCGCCGCTACCTCGAACAGGCGATCGGAGGCGACGTCGAGATCGCCACCCGCCGGCACGAGGATGGGAAAGCCGATGGCGCGGACCTGGTGTTCCTGCTGCTCGATCTCGACCACTTCAAGAGCGTCAACGACACGTATGGACACGCCGCGGGCGACGCCGTGCTGGTGCAGACGGCGGCCGTCCTCCGCGAGGCGCTGCGTTCCTCCGACCACATCGTGAGGTGGGGCGGAGAGGAGTTCCTCGTCGTGGTCCGCTTCGTCGACCGCGGGCAAGGGGCCACTCTGGCGGAGAAGGTCCGCGCCGCCATCGCGGCCCATCCCTTCCGTCTGGAGGATGGGACGGTGCTGCGCCGGACCTGCTCGATCGGCTTTGCCGCCTTCCCCTTCCTGCCGAACCGGCCCCGGGCGACCGGCTGGGAAGAGGTCGTGGCCCACGCGGACTCCGGCCTCTACAAGGCCAAGCAGACCGGACGCGACCGCTGGGTAGGAGTCGAGGATCGCCTATGATCCCCCGGTGCCGTCCCGCCGCCCTCTCTTCCTGATGGCTCTCTCCTCCGTCTGCTTCGGCGTCATGGCGCTGGCGGCGAAGCTCGCCTCGGCGGAGCTGCCGGGGTCGCAGGTGGCGTTCCTGCGCTTCGCGGTGATGATGGTGCCGATCCTCGCCGTGCCTTCCGTGACGAAGAAGGCCTTCACGTTCCAGCGCCTGGACATTCTGCTCTACCGCGGCCTGTTTGGCGGCGTGGCCGTGCTGCTCTACTTCCTGGCCATCGAGCACATCCCGGTGGGGATCGCGACGCTCCTCAACTACTCCTCGCCCATCTTCAGCGTTGCCTTCGCCGCCCTCTTCCTGGGCGAGGCGGTCGACCGGCGGCTGCTCCTGCCGCTCGCCACGGCCGTCATGGGCATGGCGCTCGTGGCGCTGGGCGGAGGAGCGGGGACGGGGCTCCGGCTCGGGCTCTGGGAGGCCGTGGGGATCGGCTCGTCCATCCTCTCCGGCGCCGCGGTCACCGCCATCCGCGCCGCCCGCCGCACCGAGGGCTCGTGGGCCGTCTACGGCAGCCTCACCCTCTTCGGCCTCCTCGCCACGGCCCCGTTCGGGATCGCCGGGTTCCAGAAGCCCACATCTCTCGAATGGATGCTGCTCGTCACCGTGGGTACCACCTCCGTCGTGGCCCAGCTCCTGATGACCTATGCCTACCGCTGGGTGACGAACCTGCAGGCGGGCGTCCTGGCGCAGCTCACAGTAGTCCTGAGCATGCTCCTGGGCGTCGTAGTGTTGGGAGACCGGCTGAGGCCGCTCCAGATCGCGGGCAGCGCGCTCACCCTGGCCGGAGTGGTGGGCGTGGTCTGGCTCCAGTCCACGCCGCGGGCCGTGGAGTGAGATCGAAGTAAGCTATCCGCCGCCATGCGACTCCTGGTGACGCCCGAGATCTTCAACCTCTTCCCGGACGCCGTCCTCGGCGTCGTCATCGCCCGCGGGATCGACAACACGGGCGATCCCACGGATGTCTTCGCCGAGCTTCGCAGCCAGGAGGAGCGGGTGCGCGCGGCCTTCGAGGGCGTTTTGATCCCCGAGCACCCCCGGATCGCCTGCTGGCGCGAGGCCTATCGCCAGTTCGGCGCCAAGCCCAAGGACTATCCGTCCTCGATCGAGAACCTGGTGCGCCGGGTCGCCAAGGGGCATGCCCTGCCTCACATCAACACGCTGGTGGACCTCTACAACACCGTCTCCCTGCGCTATCTCCTGCCCGCGGGCGGCGAGGATCTGGACTGGATCCAGGGCGACGTCCTCCTCACCCGGGCGGGGGAGGACGAGGCGCCGGTCCGCCTGCTCGGTGAGCCTGAGGAGAGGGCGCCGCGGCCCGGCGAGGTGATCTACAAGGACAGCGTGGGTGCCATCTGCCGCCGCTGGAACTGGAAGGAGGCGGACCGCACCAAGCTGACGCTCCCCACGCGCAATGCCGTCCTCGTCATCGAAGGGCTGCCACCGGTGACCCAGGCCATGGTTGCCGAAGCCGCCGGGGAGCTCGCCAGCCTCATCCGGTCCCACTGTGGCGGCGAAGTGAGGGTGGTCCTGGTGGACCGCAGGGAGCCGGAGGCGGAGCTGGACTAGCTCACTCCTGGCACGTATTAGCCGCAAAAGACACCGCTAGACAGCACGTGGGGAAGGGCGTATCGTTCCCCACGTTCTTTCTTCCGGTGCCGTGACTTTCTACGCCGACCTCCACGTTCACTCCAAGTACTCCCGGGCCACGAGCCGGGACTGCGACCTGGAGCATCTGGCCATCTGGGCTCGCCGCAAGGGGATCACCGTCGTCGGAACCGGCGACTTCACCCATCCGGCGTGGTTCGAGGAGATCCGTACCAAGCTCATCCCCGCCGAGCCCGGCCTCTTCCGTCTGAAGCCCGAGATCGAGCGGGACGTGGAGAGGCAGCTGCCGCCCTCTTGTCACGGCCCGGTCCGGTTTCTCCTGGAAGTCGAGATCTCGACCATCTACAAGAAGGGCGACCGCACCCGCAAGATCCATCACCTGATCTACGCCTCGAACCTGGAGACGGCGGGGCGTATCCGCGAGCGTCTGGGCGCCATCGGCAACATCTCTTCAGACGGCCGGCCCATCCTGGGGCTCGACTCGCGCCACCTGCTGGAGATCACGCTCACGAGCGGGCCGGACGCCTACCTCATCCCCGCCCACGTCTGGACGCCCTGGTTCGCCGTGCTGGGCTCGAAATCAGGCTTCGACTCGGTCGAGGAGTGCTACGGTGATCTCGCCTCCCACATCTTCGCCGTCGAGACCGGCCTGTCCTCGGACCCGCCCATGAACTGGCGTGTCTCCAGCCTCGACCGCTTCACCCTGGTGAGCAACTCCGACGCGCACTCGCCCCCCAAACTGGGCCGTGAAGCCTGCTCGTTCGACACGGACCTCGACTACTTCGCCATCCGCAAGGCCCTGGAGACGGGCGAGGGCTACGGGGGCACGCTCGAGTTCTTCCCCGAGGAAGGCAAGTACCACATGGACGGCCACCGCGCCTGCGGTGTGCGCCTGGAGCCGCCGGAGACGCGCCGCCACGAAGGGCTCTGTCCGGCCTGCGGCAAGCCGCTTACCGTGGGCGTGATGCACCGGGTGGAAGAGCTGGCGGACCGTCCCGAGGAGGCTCCGAGGGAGTCCCGGACCGATCCCTACCGCTGCCTCGTGCCTCTGCCCGAGGTGCTGGCCGAGATCCACGGCGTGGGCGTGCAGTCCCGCAAGGTAGAGCAGGCCGCCGCGGACATCGTGGCGCGTCTGGGTCCGGAGATCGACATCCTGGAGCGCCTTCCCCTGGAGGAGGTGGCGAAGGCGGGAGATGGGCTCCTCCTCGAAGCCTTGACACGCCTGCGCGCTGGCAATGTTCGCCGGGATGCGGGGTATGACGGGGAGTACGGGGTGATCCGGCTGTTCGATCCCGGCGAGATTCGGGGGCGGGCGGCGGTGGGGTCGCTTTTCGGACCCTCACCTTCTGTGGCAATCAAGGACAGCAAGGACAACAAGGACGCCAAGGACGGGCAACGCGTATTTCCGTCTTCAACCGTCCGTGATCGTCCGTGCCTGTCCGTGCCCGTCCGTGACCAACTCTGGCCCGGCCTCGACCCCGACCAGCAAGCCGCCGTCGAAACCGTAGATGGCCCCCTGCTCATCGTCGCCGGTCCCGGCACGGGAAAGACCCGCACGCTGACCCACCGGCTGGCGCACCTGATCACCGGGCGCGGCGCCGCGCCGGAGCAGTGCCTGGCCGTCACGTTCAGCCGCCGGGCCGCTGCCGAGATGGAGGAGCGTCTGGATTCTCTCCTGCCTTCTACGGGCCGTCCGCTCGTGGCGACCTTCCACGGCCTGGGCCTGACCCTTCTGCGCGAGCAGGGTAAGGATCTGCGCGTGGCGACCCAGGAAGAGCGGCTGGAGATCGCAAAGTCTCTCTTCGATGTTTCTTCCGCGAAGGCCGACCGCCTGCTCGAAGAGATCAGCCGCGTCCGTTGCCGTCGAGCTGAATTGCCGGATCTGGCCGAGCGGGTCGCCCTTTATGAACAGGCCCTGGAAAATCGCGGTCTCCTCGATTTCGACGACCTGCTCTTGAAACCTTTAAATCTATTGCGGGAGCGTCCTGATCTGGCCGAGCACTACCGGCAGCGATTCCGCTGGATCTCGATCGACGAATACCAGGATATCGACGCTCTCCAGTACGCCTTGATCCGCCTTCTGGCACCTGAGGATGCCAACCTCTGTGGGATCGGCGATCCGGATCAATCCATTTATGGTTTCCGGGGAGCGGACGTGGGTTTCTTCCTTCGCTTTCAGCAGGACTATCCCGGAGCGCAGATCGTCCACCTGATCCGGAATTACCGGTCGAGCCGCATCCTGGTTGAAGCGGCGTGCCAGGCGATCCGTCCCGGGAGCCTGGTGCCGGACCGGCGGCTCGTATCTGTCCAGAATGGAAAGGCCGAGCGGGTGGTGATCCAGCGGGCGGCGACCGAGCGGGCCGAGGCCGAGCTGGTGATCCACACCCTGGAAAAGCTCCTGGGTGGAACGTCCTCTTTCTCCTTCGACAGTGGCCGCGTGGGAGCGGGGGAGGGAGAGGAGCTCTCCTTCAATGACGTCGCTATCCTGTATCGTACCGAGGCCCAGGCGGCACCATTGATCGAAGCGCTCGGCCGGGCTGGTATTCCTTTCCAGAAACGTTCCCATCGTCCGCTGGCCGAGCAGCCGGGCGTCCGCGCTCTTTTGCCGAAGCTGCGGGAGCAAACCGATCAAGTCAGCGTTGAGGTGCTTCTCGAAAAAACTATTTCCAAACTGGATGAGGACGCGCCGGACCGCACCACCCTCCTCGCCGCCGCCGAGTTGTTGAGACCGCTGGCGCTCCGGTCTGGGAACGATCTCGAAGCCTTCCTCGCCGAGACCGCCTTGGGCGGTGAAGTGGACGCCTGGGATCCCCGGGCCGAGCGCGTCTCGCTCCTCACTCTTCATGCTTCCAAGGGGCTGGAGTTCCCCGTGGTCTTCCTCGTCGGCTGCGAGGATGGCCTCCTCCCCTTGACGTGGCCCGGAGTGGAAGAACCCGACATCGCTGAAGAGCGCCGTCTCTTCTTCGTAGGCATTACTCGCGCCCGTTCACGCCTCTTCCTTTTTTACAGCCGCAAGAGGACCTTCAGGGGCGAGACGCGGGAGACCTGTCCCTCGCCGTTCCTGGCCGATCTCGAAGAGGCCCTGCTGGACAGGCGCAATGAGCCGGATCTGGGACCTCGGAAACCGGAGCAGCTTCGGCTGCTGTAACGTTGGACAAGGAGGATTCTGTGCTGATCTCTGAGGACGACTGGCGCTCAATGCAGGAGACGTGGTACCTCCTCTCCATCCCCGGTATGCGGGAGTCGATTCTTAAGGGGGGTGAAGAACCGGTCGGGGAGTGCACCGAGGAATTGGAGTGGTGAGGGCTCTCCGCGTCGCCTCACGCGGATCGCGCCTTTCGCCTCTTGGGCGGTGCCTCCGGGTCCCATCCGAAGCGGTCGAGGTCGATCCGGCCATGGGCGCTGAAAACGACTCCCTCTTCTTCGAGGAGATGGCGCTGGTAGCCCTCCTCGACGCCCAGGCCCGACCGACCGGCGGCTGACCTTTGCCTCCGGCGTTGACCACCCGTTGCCAGGGGAGGGGCAGGCCGTCTGGCGCCTCCTGGAGCGCCGTGCCCACCAGACGCGCGCGTCCGGGCAGGCCCGCCAGGGCCGCCACCTGGCCGTACGTGGCGACCCGGCCTTCGGGGATGCGCTGGATGACGGCGTAGATTTTCTCGAAAGGATCTTCCTGTCCTGGTGTCATCTCAAATCGTCAACCTCTCTGGTTGGAGTGTATGATCTCCTCGAACGGAGGCAAATCATGCTGCCCAAACCGCCTTGTGCACCTCGTCCCCACCGGAGTGTTCCCGAGCACCGTTCCGCGCCTCACGTACAGGCCGCCGGTACGGGTCTCCTGCAGGCGAAGCGGCAAGAGCTGCCAGCCAGCCGTCAGCCGGCGGCTCACGTCCAGGCAGCCCTGGCGATCCAAGCGAAGAAACCCGGAGCCCCGGGCTCCACGCCTGTGCACGTGCAGAGCGCCCGTGAGGCGGTCCAGCCGAAACTCTCGGGAGCTGCCGCCGGCCGGCCAGTGGCGCCGCACGTTCGAGCAGCCCTGGGGAGCATCCAAGCCAGGCAGGCTCCCGGAGGGCAGCCCGCCTCTCACGCTTCCCGGAAAGCTCCCGTTGTCCAGAAAGAGCCCTCTCAGGTTCAGGCCAGATTTCAAGTCTCTCGGCTGCAACCGCAGAATCGCTCTCCCGTGCCGCGCCCGAGAGTGGTCCAGCCGTTTACCAACAAGCATACCGAGCATTCCTATATCATCGACATGCGGAGCAAAAAGATCGTCCTCTACGATGAGGATGACAAGGCTGATCGGGGCTTCGTCAGCTACTCGTCTGACAACAAATTCTACCTGCAGACCATCGATACCAAATCAGGCAAAGGACCGAAAGGGGCGGGGGCCATTCTAGTGTACAACTTGGCCATGCTTGCCCGCAACGGCCGCTTTGACCGTATCGTGGTGCCTAACGCAACTCCGGAGGAGACAGGCTTCTACCTGACCGTAGGGTTTGAACCCGATCCTCAATTCGTACTGGAATTGCAGTCCACTGGAATGTCTACTGAAAAAGTAAACGAGCTCAAGTACACGAAGCTTTCCGCCAGCGTTAACACCCTGCTCGATCAAGCGGGTGCCTCTGTAGTCAGGAACTGGAGCGATCCCCTCTGGAATCAGCATGGACTTTATGCCGGGCATCATGCTGAGCATGGCGACATGTTCCATATTCCTCTATGAAAGAATGGTCCAGATCGCAAAGGGGCTGGGCGGCCGCGTCCTGGGGCTCACGTCAAGCGGGGATAAAGCCCGCGGCGCGCTGGAGGCCGGGCCGCCTCCAGGTCCACGTCGCCGCCCGCTTCCCCCTGGCCGAAGGCGCCGCGGCCCACGCCTTCCTCGAAAGCCGCCGTAGCTCGGGCAAGGTGCTGCTGATTCCGTGAGGATTCCTTCAACAGAATCCGCCGTTTGGGCACAGCCGTTGCATCATTTCCTGGGAAGTCCGTCGAGGAGGTTTGACCATGAACCCACCCGCAGAGACTTCCTGAAAGCCAGCGCGATCGGAGGCGTGGCTGCCACAGTCTTCGGCTTCGACTTGGCTCCCGCCTACGCGCAGCTGCGCGAGCTGCAAGATCGCGCGCGCCACCGAGACGCGCTCGACCTGCCCGTACTCTATCCTGATCCTGTCGGCGCGATGCCGCCGACGTACAAGTGCACGACGGGCCGGCTGTTCAAAGCGATCCCCGGAGAGATCCTTGTCTCGACGATGACGTATGATTTCGCCGCCGATCAGATGATCGTAAAGATCAACGACGCGAAGGGCTCCAGAGCCAGCCAACTGGTCGTCGCTCATCCTTGGGACAAATCCGGTGAGTCTTGGCGACAGTTCATGGGAAACAGCGAGATCGTCCTGGAAGGAGCTCTCGAGATTCCTCATTCGGATCACACGCCTCCCCTGCCTCGTGAGCTTCTCCAAGGCTGGCTTCTCAAAGCGAGCGTGACGGACTCCACCCATTTCCCTCTGGGAGACCCGGTGGCGATTACTGCCGGATCCAGGGAATCTGCTTTCTGTACGCTGCGCCCACGCCATGCCGGGGCTCAGGTCTGAGTGCACCTGGTCCTCAAAGCGGGTGAAGTAGCCTAGAGATACCGCTCCGCCTCCCGCCGCGTCACTCCCGAGACTCCTCCCTCCCGGTCGCGAAGAAACTTCCTGACTCGTTCCGGGTGTTTCTTCGCGACCTCGCGCAACACCCAGCCGATCGCCTTGCGAATGAAAAATTCTTTCTCTTCGATCAACGCGTCCGCATAGCGGACGAAGCGAGGCCAGTCGCCTTCACCCCGGCGGAGCGGGAGGAGCAGGGCGAGGAGGGCGGAGCGGCGGATCCAGAAATCCTCGTCTTTCACCCAGCGATCGAGATCGTCGTTGAGGGCCGAATCACGCTCGATGAGGGGACCCACGAGGTGGACGGCGATCGAGTCCACGTAAGCCCAGGTGCCCGAGCGGCGGAGCAGGTCTTCAAGGAGATCGATGTTCTCGCTCCGCAGGAAGGAAGAGCGGGCACGCAGCAACTCGATACCGAAGACCCGCAGCTCGTGAAGGCGCGTCGCCCAGAGGGCCTCGACGAGCCGCAGGAGCCTGGCGCGGTCCAGATCCGCGTGCTCGGCCAGCCAGTCTCGCACGGCGGCACGCAGGCCCGGCGTGCCCACGCCCAGGAAATCGAGGTCGCTCTTCAGGTAACGTTTCTCGCCTTCAGCCCGCTTCGGATTCCCCAGGGAACGGAGGGTGGCCTTGATACCTCGGATCTCCGGCCCGAGACCACGCTGGCGACGGGAGCGGGGAGCGCCGGGGTCCCAGCCGAACCGCTCCAGGTCCACCCGTCCGCTGGCGTTGAAGACCACGCCTTCCTCTTCCAGGAGGTGCCGCTGGTAGCCCTCCTCGACGCCCAGGCCTCCCCGGCGGCTCACCTTGCCTCCGGCGTTGATCACCCGCTGCCAGGGGATCTCCAGACCCTCCGGCGTCTCCCGCAGCGCCGTGCCCGCCAGGCGGGCGCGCCCGGGCAGGCCGGCCAGCGCGGCCACCTGGCCGTAGGTGGCGACCCGGCCCTCGGGGATGCGCTTCACGACAGCGTAGATCTTCTGGAAGGAATCGTCGCTCTTTGCAGCCATGGAGGCGGATTTTATCGTGTCTGTTCCGCCGCGGTGGCCAGGGCGGAGAGGACCCTCTGCTCCTCCTGGTCCATGGCCTCCATCAGGCCGGTGCAGGCTTCCGCTCCGCCGGTGCGCAGCACGTGCTCCAGCTCCTCGCACAGGCCCGCCAGGCGCGTCGCTCCCAGGATCGCGCTGGTGCCCTTGAGCGTGTGCGCCCGCCACTCGGCACGCGGCCAGTCCCCCGCGGCGAGCGCCGAGCGGATCTCCGCCACGTAGGCCTGGGACTCGAAAGCCTCCATCACGTCCCCCAGCACGTCCCGTCCCTGGACCCGCCCGAGCTCGCGCAGCTCGGCCAGCCTCTCGCCGTCGAGCGCCTCCAGGCACTCCGGCGCGAAGCCAGGAGGCTCGGGCACCAGGGGACCTCCGGTGCCCAGCCAGTGCTCCAGCTTCCGGCTCACGGCCTCCTCCGTGAAAGGCTTCGTGATGGTGTCGTTCATGCCCACGGCGAGGCAGCGGTCCAGATCCTCCTTCATCGCGTGGGCGGTCAACGCCACGATGGGCACCTGCCGCTTCTCCTCCGGACCCTCCCGGATCAGGCGGGTGGCCTCATAGCCGTCGAGCTCCGGCATCTGGCAGTCCATCAGGATGAGATCGAAAGAGGCCCTCTCCACAGCTTCCACGGCTTCCCGGCCGTTGTTGACCGCCTGGACGTCGTAGCCCAGCACCGAGAGCTGCTGGACGATGACGAGCTGATTGATCACGTTGTCCTCGGCCACCAGGATGCGGCGGCGCCTCCCCGGCCGGCTGCCGGCGTCTCTCCGGGCGTCCGGGTCCCAAGGGCCGGGGGGCGAGGCTGGATCGAGAGGCAGGACGAACCAGAAGGTCGATCCCTCCCCGGGCTCGCTCGTGAACCCGATCTCCCCGCCCATCTGCTCCACGATCCGACGGCTGATCGCGAGGCCGAGCCCGGTGCCCCCGAAACGCCGCGAGGTGGAGCTGTCGGCCTGGGAGAAGAGGCCGAAGAGGCGCTCCTGGGCGTCGGCCGGAATGCCTGTCCCCGTGTCGCTCACGAGGACCTTCAGCCGGCCATCCGCGAGGCGGCGCGCTTCGGCGCCGATCGTCCCGCCCTCGGTGAACTTCACCGCGTTGCCCAGGAGATTGATGATCACCTGGCGCAGGCGCCCGGGATCGCCCCAGGCCCAGTCGGGCACTCCCTCGCCGATCGTGAGGCCGAGCTCGTTGCCGCGCTCGCCGGCGCTGAACCGCAGCAGCTCCACGATCTCGTGCAGCGTGCTCTTCAAAGGGAAGCGCACCCGTTCGATCACCACCCGGCCCGCTTCGATCTTGGAGAAATCGAGGATGTCGTCGATCAGACGCAGCAGCGAGGCCGCCGAGCTCTGGATCAGCCGCGTGTAATTACGCTGCTGCGTCGACAGATAGGTCTTGAGGAGCAGGTCCACGAGCCCCAGGATACCGGCCATGGGCGTCCGGATCTCGTGGCTCATGTTGGCCAGGAACTGCCCCTTGGCCTGATCGGCTCTTTCTGCCGCCTCCTTCGCCAGGCGCAGCTCCTCGGCCCTGCGGCGCTCCGTGACGTCGCGGTTGATGCTGAGGATGGCCGGCCCGCCCTCGTACTCGATGGCCGAGGCGTTGATCTCCAGGAACATCCGGCTGCCGTCCTTGCGGAGCTGGGTCGACTCGAAGTTGTGGAAGACGCCCCGGTCCAGGGTCTCGGCGACCTGCTGGTGGCCCCGCGGGACGTTCTCCGAGATCTCCTCGAGCGACAGGCCGATGAACTCTTCCCGGGACAGGCCATAGACCTCGCAGGCCCGGCGGTTGACGTTGAGGACGACCTCCTTCTCCGGCCTGAAGATGAGGATGGGGTCGTGCGCGTTCTCGAAGACCCGCCAGTAGTCCAGGCTCGCCTTGTGCAGCTCCTGGGCACGCTCGTCGGCCAACTGCTCCAGCTCGTCGCGGGCCTGGCGGAGCTCGCCCTGGGCCCTCTCGAGCTCGGCGGCCCGGACCGCGAGCAGATGAGAGCGCATCAGCCCTTCCCAGCGCTCGCGGTGGAGATTCCCTCCCAGCAGGAACACGTAGACGAAGAAGAGTCCCAGGACGAGCATCTCCCAGTTTCCGAGCCGCCAGCCGAGCGAGCCGATGACGCCCGACAGTGCCAGCAGCACCGGCAGCAACAGGGCCGCCACGAACACCGCGACCACCCGGGGCGTGTGAGCGTAGAGGATGGCACCCACGCTCGCGAGCACGCCCAGGACCGTGAGCGCGAAGAACGACTCCACGGCGAACCCGAGATGGATGACCACGGCGTAGAACAGCCAGCCCATGGCCAGGGCCTTCAGGAGCAGCGCGCCGTAAAAACCGATGCGCCAGCGGCGGGGACTGGCGTGGAACAAGGCGTCGAACCGCCACACCAGATAGACGCGCAGCACCGTCAGCACCAGGACGGCAGCCAGAGTGAGGAAGAAGAAGGCGGGCGTCTTCCTCTCGAGATTCGCCGCCAGCCCGAGGACCAGGACGAGCAACGGATAGCTCACCACGCCCAGCACGGAACGCTGGCCCGCCAGGCGATCCGCGGCCTCCTGGACTTCGAGCGGAACCTGGAGCTGGTCCTTCAGTCCTGCCAAAGCAGGCCCCCCCAAGAAGATCGAGTCGGTAGGCCGCGATCTTACCCGGTTTTTCTCCTCTTGAGGAGTGGAGCCGCGTTTGTGATAGAAATTCAGAGAAACATCTGGCTATAGGAGAATCCGTGAAAGCGCTCTGCTTCTCGAAGCTCGGCGGACCCGAGGTCCTGGAGATCCGCGAGCTGCCTGACCCCGAGCCCCGGCCGGGCCATGCGATCGTCCGCACGCAGGCGATCGGTCTCAACTTCGCGGACGTCTATCGCCGCAAGGGGAACTATCACCTCGCGGGCGAACCGCCGTGGATCGCGGGTTATGAAGGGGCGGGTGTCGTCGAATCCCTGGCGGGGGAGGGGCCTTTCCAGGTGGGGGACCGTGTCGCCTTCGCGGACAGCCCGTTCGCCAACGCCGAGCTCGTTTCCGTGCCTTTCGAAAAACTGATTCCGTTGCCCGGGGACATCTCAGCCGAAACCGCGGCCGCCCTGCTCCTCCAGGGGCTCACGGCGCAGTACCTGACCCGCGACAGCCACGCCCTGCGTCCCGGCGAGTGGGTGCTCGTCCACGCCGCGGCAGGAGGCGTCGGTCTGCTCCTGGTCCAGATCGCCACGGGACTCGGCGCCCGCGTCGTGGGGTTGACTTCGAGCGAGGACAAGGCCCAAGCCGTGATCGCGGCGGGAGCGGATGCCACCTCTCTTTATTCGGAAGACTGGGTGGGCAAGGCCTGCGAGCTTCTCCGGGGATGGAGTGGACGTGGCATACGACTCCGTGGGATCGACCTTGCCCCGGAGCTTCGAGGCCGTGCGCACCGGCGGCCACGTGGTCTTCTACGGGATGGCCGGCGGCGATCCGCCCCCCGTCGATCCCCGCATGCTCATGGACACCTCGAAGAGCCTGACCGGAGGAGACCTCTGGAACGTCCTCCGGACCGCCGAAGACCGCCGGAGCCGGTCCGCCGAGCTGTTCGAGCTGGTCCGGAGCGGGCGTCTTCACGTCCACGTGGCCGCCCGCTTTCCCCTGGCCGAAGGAGCCGCGGCCCATGCCTTCCTCGAAAGCCGCCGCAGCTCGGGCAAGGTGCTGCTGATTCCGTGAGATCGAGCTGAGTCTGAGGATTTCTCCTCGTCCCAGCGATCCCAGGGATCCGGTGGTACGGAAGGAACCTTGGCGAGAACGCGGTCGAAGGCTTCGCGATCTCCCCGCCTAGCCAGGGCTTCCAGGTAGTCCTCAGTCATCAGCGCGGACATCTTCTCCGCCACGGCTGTGCTGACAAGCTGATTGATCGAGACCTTTTCCTTTTTCGCGAGGCCCTTGAGCTGCCGGTGGAGCGAGTCCGGAATACGGATGCTGAGAGTCGCCATGGTCAACCTCCGATGACATCGAGGAACGCTTTGGGTGTCACGACCTGAATCCCGAAGCGTCCGGCCGCCGCGAAGTGCCTTTCGTTGAAGGTGACGATATAGCTGGCCCGAGAGGCGACGGCAAGCTCCAGGACCATATCGTCCTTGGGATCGGACAGGTTCGGTCGCCAGAGGAAGAAGATCTTCTGCCGGTGCGCGACCGAGCACAGATACCGGACGACGGAGAGAATGTCCTCCTCTTCCAGGTCTGTCGCGCGATGCAGCACATCCTCATACTCCAGAACCAGCGGCACCGAGACGCAGATCTCGAACCGTCCCTCCCTCAACAGCGAGACGAGCCGGAACGCCACGCCCTCGCGAGAGCGAAACGCCGACACGAGAACGTTGGTATCCAGCACCACCCGCACAGTTGACATGGTAGCACATACGGTATCATGTGGGGGCATGAATACTACGCCCGAGCGCGGAGCCTGGCTCGAGCACCTGCCCGAGACCGCCGCCGAGCTGGCGCGCCGGTGGTCGCTCACCCTGGGAACGCCATTCGACGGCGATTGCTCGTGGGTGGCCTCCGTGACGCGGGCGGACGGGACGCCGGCGGTGCTGAAGCTGGGCATGCCGCACATGGAGGGCGAACAGGAGATCGAGGGCCTGCGCTTCTGGGATGGAGACCCGACGGTCCGGCTCCTCGAAGCGGATGAGGACCTCAATGCCATGCTCCTCGAACGTTGCGAGCCGGGGACGGCGCTGCGCACCCTGCCGGAGCCCGAGCAGGACCTCATGATCGCCGGGCTCCTGCGCCGGCTCTGGCGCCATCCCTCGCCGCCGCATCCTTTCCGTTCCCTGTCGGCCATGCTGGCCTTCTGGCGGGATGAAACGCTGGCTCAAGCCGAGCGTTGGCCTGACAAAGGGCTTGTCGGCGCGGGATTGCGCCTCTTCGAGGAGCTATCGCGCTCCGCGCCCGCGGAGGTGCTGCTGGCGACCGACCTGCACGCGGGAAACGTCCTTCGGGCGCAACGGGAGCCGTGGCTCGTCATCGATCCCAAGCCCTTTGTCGGGGATCCGGCCTATGACGCCACGCAGCACCTGTTCAACTGTGCCGCGAGACTGCGCTCCGATCCCGACGGCACGATCAGCCGTTTTTCAGACCTTCTCGGAGTGAGTCACGAGCGCGTGCTTTTATGGGCTTTTGCCCGCGCTGCAGCGGAGCCGCGCGAGGAGTGGAACGACCACTTGATGGCTCTTGCCCGGGTTTTGGCACCCTAGCGGCGAAACAGGAGGATTCTCCTCACGCCAGATTATGAAAAACCTTCTGAACGTCCTCGTCCTGCTCCAGCCGGTCCACCAGCTTGAGTACCTCCGTGGTCTGGTCCTCAGATAGCGAGACCGGCGTCAAGGGGATGTACTCCGACTCGGCGGAGAGGGGCGTGATGCCCTTGTCTTCCAGGGCCTTCTGGAGATGGCCGAAGTCGTTGAAGGCGCAGCGGAGCAGGAGCTGCGGCTCGTCCTTCTCCCCCGTGGTCTCGCCCATCTCTTCCAACCCGTAATCGATCAGCTCGAGCTCCAGCTCGTCGGGGTCGAGGCCCGCCGGGTTCAGACGGAAGGTGCCCATCCGCTTGAACAGGAAGCTGACGCTGCCCGTGGTCGCGAGGTTGCCGTTGAACTTGTTGAAATGGGCGCGCACGTTCGAGACGGTGCGCGTGGGGTTGTTCGTCGCGGTCTCCACCAGGATGGCGATGCCGTGGGGGGCGTAGCCCTCGTAGAGGATCTCCTCGAAGTCCTCCGCCTCCTTGCCCGACGCCCGCTTGATGGCCGCCTCGACCTTGTCCTTGGGCATGTTGACCGCGCGCGCGTTCTGCACGACCCGGCGCAGGAGCGGGTTGTTGACAGGATCCGATCCGCCTGCCTTCACGGCAATGGTGATTTCCTTGCCGATCCGGGCGAACGCCTTCGCCATTCGGTCCCAGCGGGCGAACATCGTGTGTTTTCTGGTTTCGAAAATGCGTCCCATGGTCGTCCCGGAAGAAAATGTATCTTGAGATTGGGTATAGCCCGGCCTGGCCGGGCGGATGCCGAGAGGGCGACTCTAGCCTGAGGGTGGAGGTGGAGTAAAGGGGGTTGCCTCCTGGCGGCGGGAACGCCGGTCCCCGGGAACTGGCGCTCCCGCCGGAAGAGGTCAGGGCCGCGGCCTGGTTTCAGGCCGGGAGCGTTCGGCCGGAGGCAGGATGGAGATCGGGGTGTCGCCGAGCACCCTGAAGTGCACATGTTCGTGATTGACTGTGCCGTCGCCGTTCGCCGCGGCCGTTCCGAGCAGTCCCGCCAAGCTCAACTGCTCGGCGAGAAGGCCGAGGCTGACCCCCTTCTTCAGCCTGGCGTCCAGCACGAACGTGAGCATCCTGCCTCGGGAAACATCACCCAGAACCTCGCCGAAGAATCCCTGCCATGCAGCGCCTTCGCGAGCCAGGTTGTGAGTCACGGCTTCCACAGCGAAGCTGGAGCCCGATGCGGCGTTGGCCTGGAAGGGGAGCTCCCGCAGCAGGGCGCCGGAGTCGCCGTCCAGGATCCTGACCGATCGAATGTGGTCGATCCCGTCGACCGCCCCCAGAGCCAGCACGCAGTCGTCCGCCGCGAACATCCCGAAGCTCTGGAAGCCGGAGATCTTGATCAAGGATCGATTCCCTGCCACCGGGGTGAGGATGGTCTCGCCGAGTGGCACATCCACAAAATCCCCGGCCTGAAGCTCGTTATTGTTGATGCAGGGGCATGGGTCGCCGCACGGATAAGTCGCGGAGCAGCCGCCGACCTGGCAGCTGCAGCCCGAGCCGTTGCATGCCGACGCAGGGCCGGCCGGGCTCATGAGAAGGATCAGAAAGAGGGACAGACCCAGGAGAGTGATGGTGAATCCGGGTTTCGGCGCACAGGGTTTCATAGAGCGTACCTCCGATTTCGTTGGAGACGTTGAGTCTTCCTCGGTATCGCTGCTCGTGAGCCCAGAGCGCTTGACGGCCGGGAGGAGCGCGCGGAGTACCTGCCATTCAACCGAGCACGCTCCTCCTAAAAGCAAAGGTGCTTGATCGCTGACTTAACGAGCCGTGGGATGTTTGGAGACAATGGATGCTGAGGAAAAAGCCGCCCGGAGGAGGGACCCTCCGGGCCGCGAGAGGAGGGTTACTGCACCCTGACAGTGCGGGCGATACTGACCGTCACGTTGGCTGGGAGACCCAGGGAGTTGATGACTTTGACGGTGTAAACGCCCGGCGCCGGCACGGTCTTGATCAAACCGGAGGCGGTGAGACCGGGGAGAAGCGCGCCGCCGGAGGCGACCACGCTGCCCAGGGAAGCCAGGAGCTGGACGGTGAGCGGCCCGGACGCGCCTTCGACCACCACCGAGATCTCCTCGTCGTTGGGACCCATCTGCACGGTACGGGTGAGCGGGGCCAAGCCGAGAGTGGCCGTGCTCGTCTGCGTCACCGAGCGGTATTGGACGGCCGAGGCGTCCGCGCCGCCGCCCGAGCAGAATTCGAAGCCGTCCACGTACGTGGCGCCCGAGCGGTGCTCGATGCGCAGCTCGTGGCTCCCCGCCCCGAGGCCGCTGTAGGCGACCGAGTGGCCGAAGGTCGGGCTCGGGCTCGGCGACAGGTAGGAGACGGTGCCCTTGAAGGCGCCGTCGACGAAGACGTCCGCCGTGCCGCCGGCGCTCGAACGGGCGAAGAAGTAGGTGATCTGGTCGCCCGTGAAGACCACGCGGGCCGCCGAGCTCTTGCCGCCGTTGCCCATGCGCCGGTGATAGCCGCCGCCCGAGGCCGCCGGGCTGCTGACGCGGTGCCAGCCCGAGCGGTAGCCCACGGCGTTGTCCGCGTCGTCGATCGAGGAGCACGACCGGCAGGCGTCCGGCTGGCGGTCCGGCACCTGCTCCTCGAAGTTGGTGAGGGTGACCTCGTCGAGCTGGAAGCCCAGGAGCGCGGCCGTCGAGTCCGTGCCGTAGGCCACGTCGAGCGCCACGATCCTGCCGGTGAAGGCACCGCCGGGGTTGAGCGCGCCGGCGCTCCAGGTGCTCTGCTGGAACAGGGGACCGAGGTCCGCCCAGCCCGGCTGGCCGCCGGTCACGCAGGCACCGTTCGGGCCGGAGGCCGTGTAGAGCCGCCCGCCGTCCGGCACCACCGGGGTCCGCCCGCCCGTCGTCTTGTCGCGCAAGCCAAGGTTGGCGCGGTCGAAATAGCCGCCGGTGGGGTCCGTGCCCGGCTCGATGACGAACTGGTTGAACAGCGAGAGCGTCGAGCCGGCGGTCAGCCGGACCATGGGGGACTCGATCTCGTCGCACTGGTTGTCCAGCAGGCTCGACGACTTTAGGAAGCCGCCGGCGAGGTTGGCCCCAGGGCCTGTATCGTGATCGAACGTGCCGTTCACCACCCGCCATCCGTCATGGCCCGTGGCGAAGCTCCAGGTGCGGCTGGCGACCGGATCGAAATCGCTCTCGGCTCCCACGATCTCGAACGTGCGCGAGATCTCGCTGGGCGCGATCTCGTTGGCCGTGACGTAGAGGCGGAAGACCATCGTCTCGCCGCTTTCGATGCCGCCGGCCCGGAACTGGAACGTGCCCCCGGCGTTCGCGCAGGGAGACAGGCTCGCGGCCACCGCGGGCGTAGCCAGGATCTGCGTCTCGGGATGGGAGACCGCCTCGACGCGCGACACGCGGACGTTGGTCAGCGGGGCGCCGCCGGAGTTGGTGACCTCGAAGCTCACCGTGCCGGTCTCGCAGTTGTCGATCGCGGAATCGCCGTCGCCGCCGCTGATGCCCGTCAGCTCCGGCATCCGGCTGGTGAACGCCAGGGCGCCCGCCGAGCCGCCAGGCGTCGCGCTGGCGCAGGCACTCATCGGGCCCATGCACGAGTCTCCGGCCCCCACCGGGACCACGCCATAGGAGTACTCGCGGCCGTTCTGCAGGCCCGTGTCGAAGAATTTCGTGTCCGCCGTCTCCGCGATGCGCGTCTTGCCGAACGAGCAGCCGAGGGCGCCCTCCGTGCGGTAGACCCAGTACCGGGTGGCTCCGGCGACCGGGTTCCAGGAGAGGCTGGCGCCCTTGAACAGGGGCGTGACCGTCACCACCGGAGCCGCCGTGGGCCGGCTGGCGCAGCCGGAATTCACCACCGCGGGCGTGGGGCAGGCGATCTGGTGCCGGTCCCAGGCCGCGTGGATCGCCGACATGTGGGGCGTGCCGTCCGTGAGATCGCCGTTGTCGTCGTCCGCCGCCAGGAAGTTCAGATAGACGCCGTCGGCGTTGCAGCCGTCGCCGTAGCTGCCGGGGCCGAGGGGCGAGGCCGGGTTGCAGTTGTACCAGTTCCCCAGCGCGCCGCCGGCCGTGTAGTAGTAGCGGGTGACCATCTCGAGCGCCGTGTTGCTGTCGATCGCGAAGCCCGCGCCGCCGAAGGCGGGCAGGTCGCGCTTGAGCAGGTCCCACACCCCTTCCGAGGCCATCGAGCCCTCGCAGTGCGTGCCGTTGCCGCAGGGACCTAGCTGGAGTGAGCCGATGCCGCCCGTCCGGCAACCGCCGCGCGAGCCGTTGGGGTCGAGCAGGTCCTCGTTGTTCCAGTCGAGGTTGTGCGGCTTTCCCGACTCGCGCTTGGCCCAGTCGACCTCGCGCACGCCGCTGCATTCCGTGCAGGCATCGCCGTTGCCGCCGCAGGGCGCGTCCAGATCGTCGAAGCCGCGGCCGATGCAGGACGTGTTCAGGCGCACGATGGCGGCCACGTCCGCGTAGGCCTCGCCCGGGGCCGAGATCGACGGGTTGGCGTCGTTGTTGTCCATCCCGTGGCCCCACTCGTGATCGAACACCGCCGCGATCTCGCCGGTGTTGCGGCAGCCGCCGCCCGACCGGTAGAAATTGATCGTCGAGCCATTCCAGAAGGCGTTGCACGTGTTCTCGATGTTCATGTTGGCCGTGATCTGGCTGTTCAGCCAGACGTTGTCCGGCAGCCATCCCCTGGCCTGCTCGACGATCCGGTTCACTTCATAAAAGCCCGTGCGCGCGGAGTGCGTGTCGCCCGGCGAGTGGCCCGGGGGCACGGTGCAGTCCGTCCCCGGGCCGGACCCGAGGTCGATGCCGCCCGCGAAATTCTCCGCCTCGTCGACGGCGCCGCAGTTGTCGAAAATGTTGACGTAGCGGCCCGAGAGGTGGGTGCGCAGGGGAGGGGTATGGGGCGCGCAGCTCAGGTCGCCGCTGCCGTCCCCGAAAAACAGCTTGCCCGTGGCGTCCGTCAGGTCCACATAGGGCATGGGATGGTTGGGCTGCTCCGTGCCCTCCGGCCCGATGCCGTCGTTGCTCACCGGGAAGATGCCGCCCTTGGCCGCCTTCAGATACTCATTGCGGTCCAGGAAGGCGATCACCTCGCCCGAGTGGGCGTCCACCAGCGCCTCCCAGCTGCCGTGCTCGCCGGGGAAGCGCGGCCCCATGGCCCACACCAGCCGGTGGCGCAGACCTTGGCCCACGGCCACCGCCAGCGGATCGCGCCCCTGCGACACGGGCACGATCTCCAGGTGCGGAACGCTCCAGTAGGTGGAGAAGGTGCGGCCGGCATAGGCCTCGGCCGCCGAGATCGCCACCTGCTGCGACACCGACGGCTGGGTCGGCACCGTGACCACGCCCCAGTTGCGGGTGCCGAAGAGCACCAGGTTGCCGTTGTTGATCACCGCCGTCAGGAAGCTGTCCCGCACCGGCACGCCCCCCGCGTTCTGCCGGACGTTGATCTGGATCAGCTGGCCGCCGGAGACCGCCGTCACCTTCCGCTGCCCGAGATTGCCGAGCGCCAGGTTGAGAGCCGCCTGATGGGTGCCGAGGAAGCCCTGGAAAGCCTCTCCGGCGGCCTGTTCGAGCGCCTTGGTATCGGCGGGCGCGGGAGCCTCGCGCGGCCAGGTCAGGTCGTTTCCCCTGCCGCTCCCCGGGATCAGCGGCTGGCGCAGGACCAGCGTGCCCCAGCTCCCGGTGCGCAGGTCCACGTAGCCGCCGCTCTCGGCCACGCCGAGAGCCTGAAGGTCCAGCCGGAGAGCTCTGGCGAGCGGCTCCGGCACCTGGCCCACTTGGCGATAGGCCGAAGAGATATAGAGGTCGGGATGCCGGAAGGCCCTCGATGCCAGGGGCGAAGTGCGATCCGGTGGGACAACAGCGAGCGCGGCGCCGGCTGCCAGCAGGAGCAGCACCGCAAGGATCAGGACCTCCCGTCCGGGGAGGGACTGCCGTCGTTTGTGAAGCTGCATGGGGTCCTCTCTTCCTTGTTGAGCATAAGATCTAGTAGTGCTACGACTACCCACCATAGCCACACCCTAGCTCTCGCGGGGAAGATCGGACAGAGGGAGAGGACCCCAGGAAAAGGCAGGAGTTTCCCTGGGATTGGGCCTGAGGGGAACCCCTCAAGGGCGAGGGAACGTGACAGACCCCTTGAGACTCATGGAGAGAACTTCACCGGCGGGATTGCGTTTTCAGGTGCCGTCCTATAACGTATCTACATGCTGACCGATTCCCAGGCCATGGGGCCAGCCCTGCGTCTTCTTCGGACCCGCCGCGGCCTCCGGCAGTACCAGGTCGCCGACAAAGCGGGCATCACAAAAGCCATGCTCTCCTCCTACGAGATCGCGGGAGTCAAACCCTCCCTCCAAAGCCTGACCTCGATCCTGAGCGCGCTGGAGACCGACCTCGCCGAATTTCAGCAGGCGATCGACATCATTACCGGAAGACTGAACCTGGAAGAGCTGAAGGAGCAGGAAGCGCAGGAGAGCTTACCCCCGGTGGATGCCGGGGAGAGGGTGCTCGAGATCCTGGTGCCCCGGCTCGGCGAGGTCCTTCCTTTGCTCGAGCGGATCGCGTCCGCTCTCGAAAGCATCTCCGACCCGCCGCCGGACAAGGTCTCGCGCTCCAAGAAGCGGGATTGAGGCAAGCCGGGGGCTCACGCCCGCACCCCCGGCCTGAATGAGGAGGGCCGGGAAGCGGCCGCTCCGCCGCCTCCCGGGTCATCGCATCAATTTTCAAAGAGCCCGTCTCCGGCCATTTCAACGCCGGACGGGCGGGTCCTGGTCCGATAATCCTGGAGTCTTCTCTCATTCGGTCCCGCCGAATCAGAATAAGGCGGAGCCGGTGATTCTGTCGATCCCTGGAATCAAGCGATTCCAACTTTGAAACGTTGGTCTTTATTCTCGAAGCCGGCGTCTCAAGAATGGAATCCACTGGATTCTGCTCCAGAAGCATTCATTTCTAGCTCTGAATCCATTCGATTCAGCCCAAAAGCATTGTGCTCTCTCTTGGAATCCACTGAATTCTATTTTGGAATCCAGTGGATTCCGGTTCCGATCCACTGGTTTCAGGAGTCGAATCCACTGGATTCTGGTCTCGAAGTGAAAGATTCCGGCCAGAATCCACTGGATTCCAGTCTCGAAACCAGTGGATTCGAGATCCAAAACAGGCATCTCACAAGCCGGATGGGACGCCCCGAGGTTGGATCTCAACGGACCCATTGACAGAATGAGGTCCCCTGTGGACAATGGCGCTGCTTCTGCCGTAGATCCTAGGAATTCAGTCGCCGGAGCCGCGAGGGTCCTCGCGCGGAACCCCATGGCAGAGTTGCAGGTTCATTGACAATTGAAAAGGGACGGAGGCCGCCGAGTCCAAGGACGCCTCCGTCCCGCCATTTTCCCTGGGGCCGCCGGTCCGGAGCCTGGCGGACCGCCTATAGGCAGACTGTGCCTTGCCGCGTCCCCGCCCGGGCATCAATGCCATGCCATTCCACACATCTCGGGGTCTTCATCGGCGCCGGTGTGGATCGTGCCGATCTGCCCTTCGAAGAGACGGCCCGACGGCGGTGCACCCGGAGAGGGCGTCGGTCGAGGACTGGGCCGTCTCTACGGCACGGTGTTGCCGTTGCGGACGGTGAGGTTACGGAGAGGTCGATAAAACGCCCCCGGAACCTCATCTGTGGCTTCGGCACAACCGTTCCGTAGAGACGCTCCAGTCCTCTACCGGGCACTTTCCGGGTCCTCAAACGGCGGGGCGTCTCTTTCGGAGGGTATACCTTCACGATCCAAGGCAACCGCTTGGACCTCTCGATGCAATGAACCAAGAACAGAGATGTGTGTAATGGTATGGCATTTATGCCGGGCAGGGTGCGGCTCGCGGATGACTGACAAAGTAAAGTTAGGCCCACAGGCGTTCGGACAGCGACGAGCGAACACGATACGTGGCGGGCTTGGCGTTGGTGACCGAGCACGATGAAACTCTGTTTGTGTTGTGCTTCAGTGGCGATGGGCCCGATGCTGGCCCGCACCCGATCAGTCAGGAAGAGCTGAGAGCGGCGTTCAACCGGCCCGAAATAGGTTTCCAAAGATGGCTGCCGGCGACTCGTGAGTCGCCGGCCCTGCGCGTCACGACATCTCGCGGTTCTCAGTCATTCATCGGGGCGCAGCCCGTACCCGTGTGCACCCACTTCCCTCTCTCGTGAAAGTAGTGGTAGCAGCCCCAGGGGCACGTCCACGTGCCGTTATAGCCGCCGGCTCCATATTCCCAGCTGCAGTCCGGACCGGGGGCCTCCGGCTCGTCGGCCTGGATGGCTACCGGATTGAAGCCCAGGGCCGCGAGCACGAACAGGAATAAAACGGTCAGGTTGCGAAGCTTCTTCATGATTCGTTCTCCTTCGAAGTTGGTTTTTCATTGGACTCTGATGACAGTGTCCGACGGTCCCACGCTCAAAGGGTGCTTCTGGCGCCGCGGAGCGAGCCGCGCCCCTTGGAAACCGGCGGTTTCGGGCGGACCTTTGACGAGGATCAGGAACCAGCGTAGAGTAGAGGGCTAGTCTTCCTTCCCGAAAGAGAGAGGTGAACGTGGCCATGAAACACCCGTGTGCGATCTTCCTGCTGGCGGGATGCTGGTTTGTTTTTGGGAGCGCCCACCTGGCGAGCGGGGCTGCCGAGGAGCCTTCCGAGACCCTGTCCCTTGCCGCCTGCCAGCGCTATGCAACCCAGCACTATCAGCAGGCCAGCCCAGCGCATTTTGCTTCCATTCAATTGCTGGAAGAAGATGTGAACAAGGAAAAGTACGGGGAGAAGGTGGGCAGTCAGTCGATCGGCACGGTGCTTTCCGGTCATGGTATCTGGAAGGACAAAACTGGCGG
Source organism: uncultured Acidobacteriota bacterium (assembly GCA_963832495.1). Lineage (GTDB taxonomy): Bacteria > Acidobacteriota > Thermoanaerobaculia > Multivoradales > UBA5704 > DATARR01. The sequence goes on from CAWHUF010000014.1 coordinate 384,053, forward strand.
GCCATCGAATGTCCACTTTATCTGTTTGCTGGAAACTGTCGATAAGCCCATCTTTATTCATGTCATGAAGGACGGCCCCCGGGATCCGGTGGATGCTTGCTGGGATGGCTTTGAACCCGGCGAATGGGGAAAAATGACTCAATGCTTGCAAGGTTCCCTGAAACGGGAAGAGGATGCCCTGGCAGCTTTGCTGACCCAGGCCACTCAGCAGGCGGGACAATCCATGGACAAGCTTTCCGCCAAGAAGACCCTGCAGGAGAGCAACGTCCAGTGGGCCAAATACCGGGACAGTGAGTGCGATCGCCAGCAAGCCTTCGTGGCAGGCCGCAACCACCCGGATATTGGCGAGCTCACCTGCAAAATCCGCAAAACTGCTGAACGAATCTCTGATCTGAAATTTGACGAGTAAATAAAAAGACCGCCCGGAGGGGGAAATCCCGGGCGGTACCATAGGAGGGGTTACGGCGCCCGAGCTGAACAGGCGATGCCGTGGCGTCACCTGTGGGCTCGAGCATGTCGCACCGCTCCGGTGCAGGCTCCGGCGCGGCTACAACCTTGTAGGACCTGAAGGGGCGAAGCCCGGGAACCCTGTGCCACCGCCTACGGCCTGATCCGCGGCCCCTGTTGTCGTGAATTGCTGCCGTTCAGGGTGGCGCATTGCTATGACTTCCCCCCAGGCTTCACCCTATCTCGCGCGGGATCGTTGCAACAGGAGGGGGAAACCCCAGGCAGGGAGAGGAATTTCCCTCGGGCACGTCTGAGGGAAATCCCTCAGGGGGGCCACATGGCGCTCAGGACTGGCCCGTGTTAGGGTCCGGTCATGATCTCGTCCCCGCACTCCTTGGAGACAGAATCCAGGCCCATGGGTGTTCGCGACAGCTACGACTCGGCGGCGGCATGACAGACACTCTCCAGGCGCCAGTCGCCAAGGCGCAGATGCTCATCCGCAGGCCCGTCGCCCAGGTGTTCGAGGCGTTGGCCGATCCCGCCATCACCTCCCGTTTCTGGTTCTCCCGAGGGAGTGGCCGGCTGGAGGCCGGCAAGCGGGTCCGGTGGGACTGGGAGATGTATGGCGTCTCCGCCGAGGTCGACGTGAAGGCGGTCGAGGAGAACCGGCGGATCCTCGTCGAATGGGGTGGTCCCGAGAATCCGACCTCGGTGGAGTGGACGTTCGAGCCCCGGGGCGAGGACCGGACTTTCGTCACCGTCAAGAACTGGGGCTTCCACGGCGACGCGGAGAAAACCGCGGCGGCGGCGCTGGATTCAACCGGAGGTTTCAGTTTTCTGCTCGCCGGCTTGAAGGCCTACCTGGAGCACGGCATCGAGCTGAGCCTCGTCGAGGACCACGCTCCGGACGCGCTCGCCGAAGGCTGGGCGGGCCGCAGCTGACGTTCGTCGGGCGACGGTGGGTCAGGTCAGCAGGCCCCGGCGGGCGGCGTAGCGGACCAACTCGGCGGTGTTGTGGACGCCGAGCTTTTCCATGAGGCGGTAGCGGTGGTTGTCGGCGGTCTTGGCGCTGATGCCCAGGGTGCGGGCGACTTCCTTGGTGGTATGGCCGTCGATGACGAGGTGGAAGACTTCGCGCTCGCGAGGGGAGAGGGCGCCGTAGGGATCGTCGGCCACTCGCTCGGGCTGGCGGTATTGCTCGGCCAGCACCCTCGCCGCCTGCGGGCCGAAGTAACCCTGGCCGGAGTGGAGGGCACGCACGGCGGCCAGCAACTCGGCCACGGCGCTGTCTTTGATCAGATAGCCCGCTGCGCCGGCGCGCACCATGGGCAGGACGTACTCGTCCTCTTCGTGCACGGTGAGCACCAGGACACGGGTGTGCGGCAGGGCCTCGTGGATGCGCCGCACGGCTTCGAGTCCCGACAGGCGGGGCATGGAGAGGTCGAGGATCGCCACGTCGGGCCGCGTGGCCAGGGCCTTTTCGACGGCTTCCAGTCCGTCCGCGGCCTCGGCTACCACTTCGCATTCGCCGCTTTCGGCGAGCAGGCTCACCAACCCCTGGCGGACGATGGTGTGATCGTCGGCCACCAGCACGCGCACGCGTCCTGTCATGTCGCCTCCAGGAGGGGTACCTCGGCGGTAATGAGCGTGCCGCGGCCCGGCGAGGAGAGGATCTCCAGGCGTCCGCCGAACAGCTCCAGACGGTCGCGCATGCCGCGCAGCCCGGAGCCGGTCGCGGCCTCGCCTCCCGCCAGGAGGGTCTGGGGATCGAACCCTTTTCCATCGTCGGAGACCCGCAGCTCCAGGACCGTCCCGATGCGGGAGACGCCCACTTCCGCGCGGTCGACGCCGGCGTGGCGGAGCACGTTGGTCAGAGCCTCCTGGACGATGCGGAAGACCAGGGTTTCGAGGTCGGTGTCGAGACGCTGGTGGAGCCCTTCGAGGGAGAGCACGGCGCGCAGGCCGGTGCGCTGCTCCAGGGTGCGGGTCAGCCAGGAGAGCGCGGCGGGCAGGCCCAGGTCGTCGAGGACGGGTGGACGGAGCAGGCGCGACAGCTCGCGGACCTCGTTCAGTGCGGCCCGCGCCGTGTCGACCGCGCCGGCCAGGGAGGCGGTCTCGCCTCCGTCGAGCTTCTGTTGCAGGCGTTCGAGCTGGTTGGTGAGGGCCGTCAGGGTCTGGCCGACCCCGTCGTGGAGCTCGCGGGCGAGCCGGCGGCGCTCGTCTTCCTGCACTTTCCAGACGGCCCGGGCGAGGCCGCGGAAACGGCGCTCGCCTTCGATCAGCCGCTGGAAGAGGCGCTCGTTCTCGCGCGTGATGTGGCGTACGCGTTCGATGATTTCGACCATCGGGTCCGGGAGACCCGCTTCCGTCTCGGTTCTCACGGTTCCTGTACCTCCGTGATCCGGTTCAAGGATTGCCGCTGTTCGGGTCTGAGGCCCTGGCTCACCCGGGTGATCTCCGCGGCGGCGCGGCGGCTCTCGGCTTCCGCCTCGGCCCGCCGCCCCTCGCGCTCCAGGACGCGCGCCAGCAGCTGGTGCAATCGGTAGGCCCGAAGGTATCCGCCGCGGTCGTCCGCCTCTTCGAGGCCTTTGCGCGCCGCCGTCCGGGCGGTCTGGAGGTCGCCCGCGGCGAGCGCCGCCCGCGCCAGGGCTTCGGCGGCGCGCAGGCGCAGGCGGGCGTTGCCCAGGGCTTCGGCCTGCTCGCGCAGGCGCTTCAGCTCCGCGAGGTGGAGATCCACCTGGGCCGCGGAGATGCGGGCGTCGAGCAGGTTGACCACGCTGTGACTCGCCTCGGCGTGGGTGACGGCGCGGCGCAGGGCCGTCCGGGCCGGGCCGCGCTCCCCGCGCAGCAGGTGCCATTCGCCGCGGAGCCGTTCGAGCTCGGCCTGTTGCTCGCGGTTTCTGCCTTCGGCGAGCAGCTCGGCGGCCACCCGCAGGTGCTCGCCGGCAGCCTTTTCGAGTCCCAGCTCGATCTCGACCTCGGCCTGGGCCAGGGTAAACTCGACGAGGCCCCGGGGGTCGTCGAGCTCGTGCAGGACGGTGATGGCCTCGCCGAAGGAGGAGAGGGCTGCGGCGGGGCGGCCCTGGTACTGCGCCAGCCGCCCGAGGTGGCCGAGCGAGGCGGCGACCGCGTCCTTCATGCCCAGCTCCCGGCCGGTGCGCAAGGCTTTGAGGAAAGACTTGACGGCCGCGTCCCAGTCCCCCCGCGCCAACTCGAGCAGGCCCAGGTTCTGCGTCGCCGCCACGACGCCGACGGGATCGCCGCTCTTCTCCGCCAGATCGAGCCCTTGCCGCAAGTAGACCAAGGCGTCGTCGTAGCGTCCGAGCTGATAGCAGACGAAGCCCACGTTGCCGAAGCTCTCGGTCAGGGCGAGGTCGTTGCCCAGCTCCCGGCGGGCCCGCAGGGCGCGCTGGTACTGGGCCAGGGCCTCCTCGTAATTGCCCCGTTCTTCGGCCAGGACGCCGAGCTCGTTATAGAGGTCGGCGATGCCGGACTCGTCGCCCAGGCGTTCGAGCAGCGCCAGCGCCTCGGCGAGCTGCCGTTCGGCCGTTTCATAGTCGCCGCGGATTACGTGCAGGTTCGCCAGGTTGCGCAGGGTCGTGGCGTAGCCGCGCTCGTCGCCGATGCGCCGCCTGATGTCCGCCGCCTGCTGATAATTCTCCGTCGACCGTTCCAACTCTCCGAGATTGCGCCAGGCCACGCCGTAGGCGTTGAGGACGTGGGCCCGCCCCTCGTCGCTGCCGAGCTGGTTCTGCACCACGAGGGCGTGAACCAGGTAGTCATCGATGGCTCGGCGGGCGTTGCCAGCCTGGATCGAGTACTTGGCGAGCAGGAACCAGGCGCGCGGGTGGTGCGGAGCGAGCTTCACCGCCTCCGTGAGGACGGCCGTGGCGCGGTCGAGGCTCCCCTGCTCGCCGTAGGCTTCCGCCAGCGCCACCCGGGCCTCGGCGTCGCCGGGATAGCGCTCGACAAGCCGGGCGAGGATCTCCTGGGCCTTTTCGGGACGGCCGGTGAGGCGTGCTTCCAGGGCGCGCGCCTCGAAGGCGCCGCGGCTCTCGCCCGGTCCCAGGGTCTCGACCGCCCGCCGGGCCGCTTCCCGGGCGTCCTCGCGCCGGCCAAGCCCATCGCGGGCGCGGGCGAGCTGCACCCAGGCGGCGCTGAAGACCGGATCGCTGGCCACTGCCCGCTCCAGGGCCTCAGCCGCCGCCAGGGTGTCGCCCCGCAGCAGGCTCGCCCGGCCCGTGGCATAGGCCGCCAGCGCCACGGGCGAACGGCTGACGGCCGTCCCAGGCCCGGAGGCCGCCGCCACCGGGGGCACGGCGAGCCGCTCGCGCAGAGCGGCCCCGAGCCGGTCGACGAGGTGGAAGGCCTCTCCCGGCTCCACCTCGGCGTGGAGCTGCTGGGCTGGCGCGTCCGGCTGATCCGTGGCCGTCAGCGACAGATCGACCCGCAGCCGTCCTCCGGCGGCGCGCACCCGGCCGCTGACCAGCCGGTCGACGTCGAGCAGTCCGGCCAGGCGCCGTGCCTCGACCTCCGGAAGGGGACCCGGGGGGAGCTTCAGGCTCTCCAGGGTCCGGAACACCTGCTCGCTGTCCAGCACCCGCAGCCCGGAGCCCTCGGCGAGGGAGACCGCGAGCATCTCCGGCAGGCCCGAGGCGACCCAGGCGAGGTCTTCCCTCCCGGTCTCGTCCGCAAGGGGCAGCAGCGCTACGGCGTGCCTCGGCGCAAGGGCCTCTGTAACGGCTGCCGTCTCCGAGGGCACCGCGGGCTCGGGCCGCGCGAGCCGCTCGCGCTCGCGGACCGTCCAGGCCGTCCAGGCGAGGGCGAGCAGCGCGAGGAGCCCCAGGATGGCGGGTGCGGCCCAGCGCCTGGCGGGGAAGGGCACGGCGGACTGCCCCTGGGGGGCCAGCCGGTCGAGGTTCGCGAGCACCTCGCCCGCGCTCTGGTACCGCCGGGCCGGATCGCGTTGCAGCAGCTTGTGGACGATCTCGGCCAGAGGCCGCGGCACAACGACCCCCGTGTCCTTGAGGTCCCGCGCCGTGCCGGTGACCCGTTGCGCGAGGACCTCCGCCTGGGAGCCGCCCGCGAAGGGCAGCTCGCCGGTCAGCATCTCGTAGAGGATGATGCCAAGGGCGTAGAGGTCGGCGCGGCCGTCCACTTCCGCGCCCCGCGCCTGCTCGGGCGAGAGATAGTCGGGCGTGCCGACCACGGTGCCGGGCAGCGTCGGTCCGGGGCCGGCGACCGCCAGCGAGCGGGCGATGCCGAAGTCGGCGATCGCGGCACGCCCGGACTCCTCGATCAGGACGTTGCTGGGCTTCAGGTCGCGGTGCACCACGCCCGCCTCGTGGGCGGCCGCGAGAGCCGAGGCGATCTGCCGGGCGATGGCCACGGCCCGCTCCATGGGCAGCTTGCCTTCGTCGATCAGCAGATCGGCCAGCGAGCGGCCGGGCACGAAATCCATGGTGAGGAAGACGGTCTCGCCATCGCTGCCGATGTCATGGGTGCGGACGACGTTGGGGTGGCTCACCTGACGGGCGAGCACCAGCTCCTGCTTGAAACGGCTGAGCCGCTGGACGTCCTGCGCCAGGCCGGGGCGCAGCACCTTGACGGCCACGGGAAGGTCGAGCTGCTCGTCATGGGCCCGATAGACCATGCCCATGCCGCCGACGCCCACGAGCTCGAGGAGGCGGTAGCGCCCGGCGAGAGGCTCTCCCGCCGGCTGGAGGGCGCTCTCCATCGTGACGGTCGGTGGAAGCGGCGGCGGGGGAGAGCCCGCCGGGTCGGGTTTCACGGCCCGATCCCGAGAGACGCATGCGGCGCGAGCACTCCCGTCCATCTCTCCGGAATTCTCTCCAGGTCCTGGACCGGCCGGGCCGCCGGCAGCGAACGCTCCAGGGCGGTCGAGACCTCCAGGGCCAGCCGGGTGCGCGCTCCCGGATCGGCTCCCGGGGTCTCCGCGATCCGATGAGCCAGGCCTTTCAGCTCGCTGTCGAGCCGCGCCACGGCGATGGCGAGCCCCGCCTGGGCGGCCAGGGCCTGCAGGATCTCCAGGTCCAGCTCGGTGAACGCTGCGCCCGGCTGCCGGCTGTCGGCGTACAGCACGCCGATCAGGCGGTCGAGCGCGTGGACCGGCACGCAGAGGAGAGCGCGGATCCCGGTCGTCAGGATGCTGGGCCGCTCGCCGAGCTCGGCGTCCGCGCGGGCGTCCGCGCTGACCATCGGCCCGCCTGTGGTCAGGACGCGCTGGACGGCGCCGAGGCTGCCGCCGAATTCCTGGGTCCCGAAGTCCTCCCAGGACGAGCCCGAGTGGGCGGCGACTTCGAGCTCCCCCCGCGCCGGCCAGCAGCAGAAAGCCGCGCTCGGCGTTGGTCAGCTCCAGCATCGAGGCCACGACCCGCGGCAGCAGCTCCGCGAGGCCCACCCCGGGATCCAGGCCGCGCCGGATCTCCAGCGAGGTCGTAAAACGCCGCAGCCGTTCCTCTTCCAGCTTTTCGACCGGTTCGTGGAGCGTTTCAAAGCGGGCGATCAGGCCGCCGAAGCTGATCCAGCTTCGTTCCTTGAGCGGTCCGCTCTCCGTCGGCATGCCGTCGACCAGGAGGCCGTTCTTGCTGCCGGTGTCGGTGACCGACCATCTCGCCTCCTGGCAGGCGAGGGTGGCGTGGCGCCGGGAGACCCGGTCGTCGTCGAGCACCACGTCGCACCCCGGATCGCGGCCGACGACCGCCGGGCGGCTGTCCGGCAAGAGGTAGACCCGCGCCGGACTGGCGGAGAAGTGGACGGTCAGCCGAGCCGGCATGGCCTGCCTCGCTTCAGAAGCCGAATCCGGAACCGTGCTTCACGGCGAGGCTGAAGCGCAGGGTCATCGCGCTGGCCCGCAGATATCCGGCCACGTTCTGAACGTCCCGGGCCGAGCGCCAGACGTTCGGAATGTCCGTTCCGGCGTGCTCCTCCACGGTGGCCAGGAAGCGCGTCGACCCCCTCGATCGCAGCCGCGGTGGCTCCCCCCGCGTGGTCGGCACGGATCTCCTCCAAGATCTCCTCCAGGTCGTCGTAGACGGACCCGGGCATCGAGCTCTCGTAGTCCTCCAGCATGTCCTCCAGGCGGTCGAGCTTGTCCTGGATGACCTGATTCACCGGCCGCAGGTCGGCGACGATGAGGAACTCCGAGAAACCGCCCCGGCTGCCGCGGGCCCGGTAGCTGCCGGCTCCCATGTGGGTGGTGATGTCCCGGAAAGGTCCTCCGAGGGGAGCGGCGAACAGGCGCAGAGGGCTGCCGGGGGTGTAGTGGAGGATGTTCGTGTGGAGCTCGAAGGTCGCGATGCCGCTGAACGCCAGCCCGCCGGCCGCCGGAGGCTCGATACGCAGGAGCACCGGGAAGCCCGAGAGCAGCGACGTCCCCAGGAGGCCCTGGAGGCGGGTCAGGATGGCGAGATCCCAGGGGTTTACCAACCGGGTCGAGATCCCGAGGTTCGCCAGGTTGAGCCCCACCACGTCCTCGAAGACCAGGGTGACGTCAGCGGTCAGCCCACCCGGCAGGGACAGGGTCAGGTGGACCGAGTCTCCATCCACGGTCCAGCTCGCGATCCCCTGGACGGGAGGGAGGGGCAGAAGGTTCTGGCTGGGGCCGGGCAGAAGTCCCTGGCCGGCGACAGGCAGAGACGCCGCCAGAAAGAGAATCAGACCGGCGAGAATTTTTCTCATACTCTCACCTCCAAAGGCCAAATCCAGCACGGAAGGGAGACCGCCTCTAACGTCCTCGGTATCTGATTATAGTGCCATAGCGGACAGGAACCGGCAAAGAAAAGTACCGGCGCAACAATTCGGGAGGTTTTTTTGATTGCACGGGGCCGGAGTGGGGGAGCTACTCGATCCGCCCGTGCTTCTGGAGCCGGGCGAGGTGGGCCAGGATCTGCCGCTCGGCGAGCGGCCAGGCCTGCTGGGGCACGTCTTCGTAGACCGTGGGGAGCATCTCGGAGGGCCGGCGCTGGCCCGCGTTCCACGCCTTCAGGATGCGCTCCTCGCGCCAGAGGCGGTGATCGATGTACTCGCGCAGCTTGGCCTCGGCGTTCTTGACGGCCGGGCCGTGGCCGGGGAAGAGGGTGCGCGGGCGCAGGGCGGCGAGCTTCTCGAGGGAGCCCAGGTAGTCGTCCATGTCCCCCTCGGGAGGATCGACCACGATCATGCTGACCCCTGAGACCATGTCGCCGCAGAGGAGCGAGCGCTGGTCCTCTTCGAGAAAGCAGAGATGGCCGCGGGCATGGCCGGGGGTGTGGAGGATCAGGACGGAGACGTCGCCTTCCAGAACGACTCGCTGGCCGTCCTGAAGCTCGCCATCGACGGAAGCCAGACGCTGGGCCGTGAGGGGATGGGCGAGGACAGGGACCCCCAGGGACCCCCGCAGCCGCGCGACGCCGCCCACATGGTCCGGGTGGTGGTGGGTGAGCCAGATGGCCGTGACTTTCCTGCCGAGCCTCTCGCGGGCCGCGGCCAAGGCTGCCTCCAGGCGTTCGATCTCGCGCTCGGAGGAGGCGCCCGGATCGACCAGGACGCACTCGCGGGTTCCCAGGAGGTAGGCGTTGGTGGTGGCGGCCGGCGGCAGGGTGTGGGTGAGGAGAGGGAACATCACCACTCCGGGGCGCATCTCCACGCGGCGCAGAGGGCCGAGGTTGGTCTCGGCGGGATCGCGCAGGCGGTCGAGGCCCTTCAGGGGGCCGTCCTGGCTCAGCACTTCCAGGATGTGGAGGATGGGCGGCGCGGCCAGCACATCGCCTCTGCGCCAGGCCTCCCAGCCTTCGGCGGGGGAGATCCAGGTGCCGTGCTCGCACTCGCCGGTGTGGACCGAGGGCTCTGTGGGCGCGTCGGCAGGCCATTCCAGGAGGAAGAACCGGTTGTCGAAGCGGACGGGCGCGAACGGCGGGGTCACCCAGCGGCCGGCATAGACGAGCCGGGAGGCGTCGAGCTGCACGCCGAGGGCCTTCAGGATGTCCGCGAAGTTGCGCTCGCCCGCGAGCAGGGCACGGCGCAGCTCCGGCAGCTCCTCGGGGTCGACGGCCGGGCTGGAGAGGAGGATGCCGGTCTCCTCGAACAACTCGCGCAGGGCGCAGGCGGCGAGGCCCGGCAGGAGGTCCGGGCTCGGCTCATCCAGGTCGCGCAGAGACTCCGGAATGCCGGCCGAAGGCGGTGCGTCCGAAGCAAGCTGAGGCTCGCCCGAGACGGGGAGCGCTGCGTCGGAGCGCGACAGTCCCCCGCCGGGGAAGGCATGCCAGCCGCCCATGAACGGCAGCTCCTCGGAGCGCTTGACCCAGTAGACGTCCACGTCGTCCGGCCCGGCTCCCTCCCGCCGCCGCCAGAGCACCACCGCCGCCGAGATCCGCGCGGGCGGCAGGCCGGACTGGCCTCCGAGGGGTTTGCCGATGACCTTTTCGTAGACGTTGCCGGAGGGATCGCTCGCCATGCGGGGGCTTATATCATGGGGCTACTCAATCAGGCCCTCGGCACGGGCAAGCTTGGCGGCGGCATTCACAGCTTGGCGAAAGATGTAGGGATGGAAAGGCTCCCGAAGGCCGTGCTCGCGCTGTAGCTCCGATGAGAACCGCGCAAGTCTCAAGGTCAGAGACCTCAGCGTTGCGAATGACGGTACCTGAGACCGAGTCCCGAAAGAGTCCAGCATGAAGCGGATCACCCCATCCTGAGTCCCGCCGTGGATGTAGGGATCATGACCATTGAAGTCGCTCAGGCTGGCTTGCAGGCGATGGGCCTTAGCTTCGAGGACGAAGAAATGGTGCTCTTGATTCTGGGCGATCGCATAAGCAAGCCCCAGCTCGAAAGGCATGTTGAAGCGGGGAACTCTGAAAAGCCCTGAAAGCGCAACTCTGCTGAGATCGTGAATGGAGGCATCACAACTCGCCATGAGACCGTAGATCCGGTCCAGTCTATTTCGGCCATCGCTGGGAATTTCCAGGACACAGTGGGGTCTGCAGCCCAAGGCTGTCAAGGATGCAAGCAGAGCGATGAAGGGGAGCCGGTATCTCTCGTCGAAAGGCACATTGAGAAATACCTTCGTCGGGTGAGCACCGAAGAGGTTGGAGTCCACGGGAACGGGATCTCAGGTTGATCGTCAACTCTGCCCTGGTGCTTTTCTCTCCTTCCCTGAACTTCTCTGTTTTTTCCCGGCAGGTTCATCCTCGGGGAGATAACCTAGCCTTCGCAGAATTTTGTCCACGATGGCAGCATCCTTCTTGGTTACCCCTACGCCTCGCGAAATCTCCTCGGCAGTGGCAGGAGTCACGATGTACTTCTTGTTGATCAACGGCTTCCTCCGCCGGACCACCTTCTTCGCGACATCGGGAGCGGCGACCGCCTTCATGGATACATCGTAACACAGATCCTTCTTGGAAGCTGCAGCACTCTTTTTGGACATTTCGTCTCCTTCGATGTTACAGAGCATAGCATTCCCCGAAGCGGGAGCCAAGTGCGGAAATGCTCCCCAGGGACGGCTGCGTTGGATACAATGTCTACGGGCCGTCACCTCTCTGTCACCGAAGGGTGGCCCCCGTTCAACTTCGACCCAAGGAGAGCCCCCTGATGAAGCCTCCCGAGACCATCCGGCTGACCCCCGGCAAGCGGGTGCTGTTTCTGACCAAGGACCCGGACCTGATCCGCCGTCAGTTGAGGGGAGAGCTGGACCTGCGCATGGAGGACCTCCGGGTCGAAGACCTGCTCGACGACATCAACACCGACGCCATGACCCCGGCCTGGGTCTGCTTCAGCCACCGGCCGGAGGACATCGCCCGTGACGCCTACGCCGGCCTGATCGTGGACGGCAAGCGCCTGTTCGAGCGCGACGCCCTCATCAACGGCAACTTCGAGGTCATCGTCTCTGGTTACCGCAAAGGCGTGGGCAGCTCCCGCGAGACCGCCGTCCAGGCGGAGAAGTGGTCGGGCATCCGCATCGCCATCGCCGCCTCGTTCGCCCCCATCCATGCCCGCAACAACATCAGCCAGGGCGTGTTGATGGGCGACCACGACGTGATTCGCCGCCTCCAGGTGGGGGAAGGCATCCCCCTGGCGGAATTCTGCGAGGGGTGGGACCCCATCACCCAGCTCGTGATCCGCCACGGCGGCCTGTTCCCCTTCTCCAAAGCCCTGGAGGCTGGCGAGATCGAGCTGCCGAAGCCGGACACCGGCCCGCGTCCCATGACCATGGCCGAGAAGATCCTCGCCCGCCACATGCTGGGCGAGGGGCCCCACTACGTGAAGCCCGGCGACGCCGTGGTGGTCAACGTGGACGGCGGCTACACCCATGAGTTCACCACCGCCCAGGTCCACTACTTCCTTCAGCAGGAGTACGGGGAGGACTACAAGGTCAAGAACCCGGACAAGTTCGCCGTCTTCGAGGATCACTTGATCTACGCCGACGAGGTGCCCAAGATGCGGGCCTTCGTGGACAAGATCGAGACCCTGCGCGAGCTCCAGCGGGACTTCCAGCGCCACACGGGCGTCCGCGACTACTCTGCGAAAGACCGGATCTCCCCCGGCATCTGCCACGAGGTGGCCCGTGAGCAGTTCATCGATCCCGGCGACTTCATCCAGGCCACGGACAGCCACACCTGCATGGGCGGCGTCAACAACGCCCTCACCTGGGGAGTGGGGGCCACCGAGTACGCGGACCTCGTCCACCAGGGTTTCACCCAGGTGGAAGTCCCCGAGTCCATCCGCTTCGAGCTGACAGGCAAGCTCCCGGAGGGCGTCACGGCCAAGGACCTGATGCTCTACATCCTCCTGAACCACGCCCGGCCACAGCTCACCCTCGACCGGGTGATGGAATTCGCCGGCCCGGGCGTCGCCACCCTCTCGATGGACGAGCGGGCCACGCTCACCAACATGGCGACCGAGTGCGCGGCCAAGACCGCCATCGTGATCGCTGACGACGAGACCTGGCGCTGGCTCGCCGAGTGGCGGCCGGGGATCGATATCGAGCGGCTGAAGGCGCGGGCCGTGGCGCCGGACCCGGGCGCGGAATACGCGGGTGGCGTCCACACCATCGACCTCTCGGCCCTGCGGCCCATGGTGGCCCACCCGGGCGATCCGGACCGGGGCATCCCGTCCGACCCCACGAACGGCGCCTGGATCGACGAGATCGGCGAGGTGCCCATTGATATCGCCTACGGCGGGAGCTGCACGGCGGGCAAGATCGACGACCTGATCTTCTACCACCAGGTGGTCAAGGAGGCCGTGGACGCCGGGCTCACAGTGGCGCCGGGGGTCCGCTTCATGATCCAGTGCGGCTCGCAGGCGGTGGAGAAGTTCGTGTGGGACAACGGCCTCGCGGACACCTTCCTCAAGGCGGGCGTGCAGCTCATCCATCCCGGCTGCGGCGCCTGCATCGGCTGCGGCCCGGGCGTGTCGGAGACGGAGGGCGAGGTCACCGTCAGCGCCATCAACCGCAACTACAAGGGGCGCTCCGGCCCCGGCAAGCTCTGGCTCGCCTCACCGCTCACGGTGGCGGCCTCCGCCTTCACAGGCAAGATCACGGCCTACACGCCGGGGATGTTCGCGCGGATGGCGGCGGAGCGGCCGGTGATGGTGTAGGCCGCCACGGCGGGCGTCAACGTGGCTTCGCTGGGGGAGTGCCCGAAGTAGAGGGCTGGAGAGGAGTCGAGGGCAGGGAAGGGATGCGCCCCGCCAGCGCCCGCCCCACCGCCTCATGCCCGGCGGCGTTCCAATGGCCGTCCCGGGCGAAGCGAAGCTGGCTCCAGTCGGCTCCGGGAGCAAGGTCGTCGGCGGCCACGTGGGGAATCCCGAGCTCCTGGAGCCGTTTCTGGACGGCGAGGCGGTCGCGCCGGAAATCCTCTCCCCGATCGTCGATCAGTACGGCGAGGAAGCGGGCGCCGCTCCCCTCGGCAAACCGGCGGGCCTGGTCGAGATCCTGGACGGTCGGCTCGTAGTCGTCGGGAGTGGGATGGTCCGGCTGGGATCGCCGTGTCAGGGCCCGGACACCTCCCGCCAGGGCCGGGAGGGCGAGCCGCATCAGGACGGAGTACCGCTTGGCGCGGGCCGTGGCGGAGCCGAGGGCGGGCAGGCGCGTATCCTTTAAATAAAGATTGCCGTCCAGCAGCACCAGCCGGTCGGCGTACCCCTGGGCCACGATGTAGCCGTCTTTATAGAGGAAGGGGGTGGCGCAGCGCTGGCGGTCCCAGAGGGGAGAGAGGGTCATCAGCACCATGTCCGGCCGCAGCTTCGGGGCCAGCCGTCGCAGGCGGACGAGCATCTGCCGGCTGCTGTAGCCGGGCACGCCGCCGTTGTAGACGCGCACGCCCGCCGTCTTCTCCAGCACGGCCGAGTAGGAACGGTCCGCAGGCACCCCCTCCCCGAAGGTCATGGAATCCCCCACGGCCAGGACGCACGGATGGGGCGGCGCCGGGTGCGGGTGGTCGCGCAGGCCTCGGGCGTCGATCACGGCGGGGACGTCGAACTCGTTGCCCGGGGCGATCTCCCGTCCATGGAACCCGGGGCGCAGGGTATAGCCGCTCTCCAGGTCGGGCTGGAAGAGGAAGCGCGGATGATTTCCCCCAGCGAACCAGGACGATCCCCGGCCCGCGGCCCCGATGCCCAGGATGCGCAGCGCGACCTCGGCGAAGAGCAGGGCAAGGAGGATCGAGGCGGCGGAGAGAGCCAGCTTTTTTTTCATGTCACCGTTCTGGTGATGGCCTGGAGCTGGAAAGTGAAGCCCTTTCCGCCAGCTGGGTCCAGCTCGATCTGGTAGAGATAGACGGGGTCCCGCGTCCACCACATACGATGCACAGCGCGGGGGCGCGGGAAGCGGAAGACGCGCACCGTCCCGTTGCGCAACATCCGGACGCCGCCGATCGGCGCCGGGCTGCCGAGGAGGATCTGAGCGTGGTCCCCGCCCGTGATCCGGATGAGCTGAGAGCCGTCCCCCTCCGGACGGACGTTCGTCGTCAGCGGTTTGACCCAGAGCGTGCCGTGGACGAAGTCCTCCTGACCGGAGGGCTTCAAGTGCGACTGGGTCGTCTCGTAGGGGAGGACCCGGCGGGCGAAGTCCGAGACGTAGCGATAGCCCGCGTGCTCATCCAAGAAATAGGCCCGTGGGTGAGCCCACAGGGGCCAAAGGAACGGCGCGGCGAGAGCCGCCGCCAGTACGGCTCCCCCCCAGGACGCCGCGCGGGCGGGCCGGCCGGCCGCGAACCAGAGGGCCGGATAGAGAGGAAGGAAGTAGCGGTTCGCGATGGCACCGCCCCCGCCGTAGAAGTTGAACGGTCGGGTGAGCAGGAAGCAGGCGATCCCGATCGCGGCGGCCACGATCAGCATCCCGCGCCCCTCGCCCTTGCGGAAGCCGGCAATCCCCAGAAGGAGAGGGAGGAAGTAGGGGAGGAGCCCTACGTGCCGTCCCACCAGGGAATAGACGGCGTTCCAGGACGACTGGCGGATATCGAACTCGTCCGCCGCCCTCCAGGTGCGGCTGCCGCGGGCGGCGATCTGCTCCTTCCAACTCGCGCTTCCGGCGGGCAGCTCGACCTCGGGGAAGCCGGTGGAGGAGTCGAAGCTCTGGCGCTCGCCGCCATAGGGGGTCCAGGAGTCGTCACCCTCCGCGAGGTTGGAGAAGGAAGAGACCGCCAGCAGGAGGACGCAGGCCAGGACGAGGGCGGAGAGGCCCAGCTTCCTCTGCGGGCGCGGCACGGCCAGGGCGGCGGGGATCAGCAGAACCCCGTAGAAAGGACGCGAGGCCGTCACCAGATAGAGCAGGGCCCCCACGGCCAGCCAGCGCAGAAGAGCCCGGCGCCGTGGCTCGTCCGGATCAGCGCCATAGGTGAGCGCCAGGGCCAAGGCCGAGAGCGACATCAGGAAGAGGTCCGAGTGGGCCCAGAAGACGTAGGAGAAGGCGACCGAAGCGAAGATCCAGGCTGCGACCCAGAGAGGGGCTGCTGGACCGATGCGCCGTTCCAGGGTCCGCGCCGCCACCACGGTTGCGAGGGCGAGGAGCAGGGCGTTGGCGATGGCGGCGCCGCGGGTGGGGGAGAGGCGAAGGAACGGGGCGATCCAAACCGCGTAGGAGGCGGGCTTGGCGTAGGTGAGGGTCTGGCCGCCATCGCCGCTCTGAGGATCAGCCCCTCGGGCCGGACGCCCCACTGCTCGACGAAGCGGTCGAAGTCCCGCCGCGAGTAGCGGAGGTCCTGGTCCCAGGCGAGGCTCTGGGCCTGCATGAGGTACGTGGCCTCGTCGCCCACCAGCCCCGGCCAGCTCCGCCGGTCGAGGGTCAAGGCTCCCCCAGGGTCGCCGCCAGGAGCAGGCCCAGCACCGCCCAGCTCGCGAATCGCTGCATGGCGGGGGATTATACGGATGGGCTGCCGGACCCGCCTGCTACAGGACCCGCCTGCTACAATACGGCCCGATGAGCAGCCAGCCGATTCCCATTCGCCCTCCCGTGGAACCTGTGCCCGAGCCCTCGGAGCTGGACGTTTCCGTGCTCGTGCCGGTCAAGGACGAGGCCGAATCGGTTGGGGAGCTGGCGCGCCGGGTGGCCGTCGTGCTGGAGGGGCTGGGCAAGACGTTCGAGATCGTCTTCGTGGACGACGGCTCGCGCGACGGCACGCCGGCACGGGTCCGGGAGGCGCGGGAGCGCGACCCCCGGGTCAAGCTGGTGCGGCTGCGGCGCAACTTCGGCAAGGCCGCGGCCCTCTCCGCCGGGTTCGACCACTCGACCGGCCGCGTCATCATCACCATGGACGGCGACCTGCAGGACGATCCGGACGAGATCCCCCGCTTCCTCGCCACCCTGGAGGAGCAGGACCTCGACCTCGTCTCCGGCTGGAAGCGGCGGCGCCAGGACCCGATGAGCAAGACGCTCCCCTCGCGCCTGTTCAACTGGGTGACCCGGCTGCTCGCCCAGGTGGACCTCCACGACTTCAACTGCGGCTTCAAGGCCTACCGCCGGGAGGTGCTGGCGGAGATCGCGGTCTACGGCGAGCTCCACCGCTACATCCCGGTGCTGGCGAGCCGCCGGGGGTTTTCGGTCGGCGAGATCCAGGTGGCCCACCATCCGCGCCGGCACGGCGTCAGCAAGTACGGCTGGGACCGTCTCTACAAGGGGCTGCTCGACCTCATCACCGTCCTCTTCATCACGCGCTACACGCGCCGGCCGCTCCACCTGTTCGGCGCCATCGGCCTGCTCTTCCTCTCCGTGGGCTTCTCGATCGACGCCTACCTCGCCATCCGCTGGTTCGGCGGCGAGGACCTGTCGAACCGGCCGCTGCTCCTCCTGGGCATCCTCCTCATGGTGCTCGGCTTCCAGATGCTGACCACCGGGCTGATCGGCGAGATGATCACCTTCAAGAACTTCCGCCGGCGCGACAGCTACTCGATCAAAGAATGGCTGGAGTGAAGGCCCCGCCGGGCCTCGACCTCCTCTTCCTCACCCAGACCTATCCCCGCTTCGAGGGCGACACCGCCGGGCCGTTCATCCGCGATCTGGCGCGGGGGCTGGTGCGGGGCGGCGACCGGGTGACCGTGCTGGCTCCCCATGCCGAGGGGGTGGCACCGGGATGGGACGACGGCGGAGTCGAGGTCGTCACCTTCCGCTACGCGCCCGAGCGGCACGAGGTTCTGGGGTACGGCCGGACCCTGGAGGCGGACGAGAAGGTGAAGGGCAAGGCCGTCCTGGCCGCGCCGCTCTATGCTCTTGGGGCACGCCAGGCCGTACGGCGGCAGCTCCGGCGCAGGCGCTTCGACCTCGTCCATGCCCACTGGATCGTGCCCAACGGGGTCGTGGCGGCGAGTGTCTGCGGGGGCGGGAAGGTGCCGCTGGCGATCGGCCTCCATGGCAGCGACGTCTTCCTGGCGGAGAAGGGCGGGGTCCGTACCTTCGCCCGCTGGGCGCTCCGGCGGTCGCGCCTTCTGACGGGCTGTTCGCCCGAGCTGGTGGAGCGCGTACGGGCCCTGGGATTCCCGGCGGAGCGCTCGCGGGTCATTCCCTATGGAGTGGACATCTCGGCATTCTCCCCGGCGCCGGACCGGCGGCTGATCTGGCGGCAGCGCCTGGGGATTCCGGACGATGCTCCGCTCCTCCTCGGCGTGGGGCGTATGGCGACCAAGAAGGGGTTCCAGGTGCTGATCGAGATCCTGCCGGTGCTGCTCGGCGAGCACCCGGACCTGCGGGTGGTGCTCGCGGGTGGCGGCGACCTCCTCGACGGATTCCGGAAGGCGGCCCAACCCTGGGCGGACCGGGTGCATTTCCCCGGCTCCGTGCTGCGCGACACCCTGCCCGACCTCTACCGGGCGGCGGATGTCTTCGTGCTGCCGGCTGTCCACGACGGCAAGGGGAACGTGGACGGCCTGCCGAACGTGATCCTGGAGGCCATGGCGAGCGGCCTGCCGGTGGTGGCCTCTGGGATCTCCGGCATCCCACTGGCCGTGGAGGCCGGCGGGACCGGGCTGCTGGTGCCGGAAAGGGACCCCGAGGCGCTCCTCGGGGCCCTCCGACGCCTGCTCGCCGACCCTGAGTCAGCGCGGGCGATGGGGGAGCGGGGACGGCGCAAGGCCGAGGCGGAGCTGACCTGGGACGCGGTCGCGGCGCGCTACCGGGAGGGGTACAGGGCGGCTCTCACGCCCGGTTTCCTCCCTTGCCCGTGCCGGTTTGATCCCCTATACTTCAGCCACTTCTTCAGCCTTCGGGCTGTCCATAAACCGACCCTCATTCGCGCGACCATGGCCAACAAAACTCCTCGCCCCGGCATCACCAAGGCTGATCTCGTCGACGTAGTCTACGACCGTCACGGCGGTCTGACCAAGGACGAGGCGGCCGAGATCGTAGACGTCATCTTCCGGACCGTGAAGGTGTCGCTGGCCGACGGCCGGCCGGTCCGCATCAAGAACTTCGGCACCTTCGAGGTCACCCGCCGTCCGGGCCGGGTGGGGGTGAACCCGGTGAGCGGCGAGCGGATGTTCATCCGGCCGCACAAGGGGCTGAGCTTCAAGCCGGCGCGGCGTCTGCGCGACGTCATGGTGCGACCCGAGTAAGGCCGGATGGCGTCGAAGGCCCGGGTCCAGAAGCGGCTCTACTACAAGATCGGCGAGGCCTGCAAGGCCCTCGGCATCCAGCCCTATGTGCTGCGCTACTGGGAGACCGAGTTCCCGGCGCTTTCTCCCAGCAAGAGCCGCTCCGGCCAGCGTGTCTACAGCGAGAAGGAGCTGGAGATCATCCGGCGGATCAAGGAGCTCCTCTACGAGGAGGGCTACACGATCGCCGGGGCCAAGAAGAAGCTGGAGGCGGAGCTCGCGGCCGGCGGTGTCGGCGAAAGTGGCGAAGCGGTCCGCAACGAGGAAGAAGAGACACAGGGAGAGCCGGAGGCGGCTCCGGCCGAGTTGCCCCCTCCACCCCTCGCGAAACGGGAGACCCGGGACGCCGCTCCTTCGGAAGAGCCCGCCGCGCTTGACAGGGACGCGCCCGAACGGGTACAAACTCTCCTCTCGGGGATCGAGGAGGCCCTCCAGGAAGCGCGCGAAATCCTCGCGCTTCTAGGTCCGAAATCGCCCTGACAGCAGTTTCCGGTCGGGACGTGGCGCAGTCTGGTAGCGTACCTGAATGGGGTTCAGGGGGTCCCGGGTTCAAATCCCGGCGTCCCGACCAATTTCACCCCCTCTTCCAAGTAAAGCCGGTATGAGTCAGTGGGCGAGAAGCCGACTGTGGCCTCAGCGCAACGGCGCGAGCCGGTCCATGACCATCTCCAGAACCCGCCCGGAGCTCAACGGGCTCGCTTGCGACGAAGTCGTCGAGGAGACGTCCGATGTGACGCCGAAGGGCGGCGTCGAAGGGGACGCGCGGCCGAAAGAGGTGAGGGGTCGAGCCTGTGCTTTCCTGGGCCACGTAACCTTTCTTGGCCAGCCGCTGAAGGAGCGTCGCCAGTGTGGTGTAGCCCTGCCGGAAATCGGGATCTCGCCGGGCAAAGCTCCTGGCTGATTTCCCGGATGATGAGAGGATAGCGTTTGCACAGGACGGCGAAGATCCGGAACTCGGACGGAGGGAGGAAGGGCAAGTCGGACGGTACACGCATGGCGGATTTAGAGACTTCCCTCCCGTTGGAGAGAACGAGTAACGACTGACGAGCGGATTATCGCTTGAGAAGATGTCACCACTACACATCTTAGCGAAACACGGCTCCGGCTTGAAGCAGGACGATGCCGCAGGACTCCCCCGGTCCATCCATTCCAGGAGACACATTTCCATACAAACCGTCATTTCTACGTGACGGTAGCCGCCGTCTCTCCGTAAACCCGACAGGGCGCAAGCCTTGGTTCAATGCGACTTTGCGGAGGTAGACCGGTTTCCGACGGGTTCTGGCACTCATTTGGAAATGGGATTCATCCCGGAGACCCATGCGGATGGTCACACAACTGCTTCAGCGTTGGAGTCAGGGCGACCCCGAAGCCGCAAAGGAGGTCCTGCCCCTGGTCTATGAGGAGCTGCGGCGGATCGCCTTGAAGCAACTCCGCAGCGAACGCGGCAACCACACCCTCGAAGCGACCGCCGTGGTCCACGAGGCCTATCTGCGCCTGAACGGGCAGCAGGGGCTTCAGTGGCCGAGCCGTGCCCACTTTTTCGCCTTCGCCGCCCATCTGATCCGGCGCGTCCTCGTCGATTACGCTCGGAACCGGAATCGGGCCAAGCGGGGAGGGTTGATGGAAAAGGTGACTCTCTCCGAGGTGGCCCAATTAGAGCTGCCGAAGAGCCTGGACCTGCTGGCTCTGGACGATGCGCTGTCGAGTCTGGAGGCGGTCGACCCGCGCAAGGCGACCGTGGTGGAGCCCGTTTCTTCGCCGGGCTGACTCTGGAGGAGACGGCTGAGCAACTCGGGATCTCTACGGAGACCGTGAGCCGCGAATGGCGCCGGGCCAAGGCCTGGCTCTATAAGGAGGCTCCAGCCTTTCGAGAGGACCCTTTGAGCCATACCGCGCGCTGGCGCGAGATCGACCGGGTCTTTGCCGCTGTCCTGGAGAAGCCTCCAGAAGAACGGAAGGCCTTTCTCGATGAGGCCTGCGCGGGTGACCCCGGGATGTGCCAGGAAGTGGAACGCCTCCTCCGGGCGGATGAGCACGGAGCCACCTTCCTGGAGCGTCCTGCCGGCGAGCTGTTGGGGCTCTTGCCAGGCTCCCCGGCTTCCGACGTGGGGAGCTTCCTCGGTCCCTACCGCCTGCTGCGGAGGATCGGAGCGGGAGGCATGGGGACGGTCTATCTCGCCCGCCGGGAGGACAAGCACTACCAGCGGGACGTTGCCATCAAAGTCCTCCGCTCCGGCCTGGAGAGCACCGAGGCCTTTCACCGGTTCGTGGCCGAGCGGCAAACCCTGGCCCGGCTGGAACACCCCAACATCGCCCGTCTCTACGATGGCGGCAGCACCGAGGACGGGGGCCCCTATCTCGTCATGGAGCTGGTCGAAGGTCTGCCTGTGGATGAATACTGCAACCGGTACCGACTCACGGTCGATCAGCGCTTGGAGCTGTTCCGGAAGATCTGCTCGGCTGTCCAGTACGCCCACCAGAACCTCCTGGTTCACCGCGATCTGAAGCCGGCGAACATCCTCGTCACCTCCGAAGGTGAGCCCAAGCTGCTCGACTTCGGCATCGCCAAGCGACTGGAGCCCGAGGCTGCACCGATACGGGCAGCACACGGGTGATGACCCCCAGCTACGCCAGTCCCGAGCAGGTGAGAGGGGAGCCCGTGACGACTGCGAGCGACGTCTATTCGCTCGGTGTTCTCCTCTATGAGCTGCTCACCGGTCGTGGTCCTTACGGGGCCGCGAAGCGTCTGACATACACGATCGAACACGCGATTCTGGAGGAGGAGCCGGAGAGGCCTAGTGCGGCCCTGCTCCGTTCGGAGGAGCCCTCTCCGGAGGAGATTGCGCATGCCCGGAAAACCCGCCCGTCGACTCTCGAGCGGGGGTTGCAGGGGGACCTCGACAACATCCTGCTCATGGCGTTGCGCAAGGAGCCCTGGCGCAGGTACGGCTCGGCGACCCAGCTCTCCCGCGACATCGAGAACCACTTGCGGAGCTTCCCGGTGGTCGCCCGGCCGGACACTCTGGCCTACCGCGGCCGGAAGTTCCTGCGCCGCCACCGGGCCGGAGCCGTGGCGGTGGCGGCCATGGTCCTCCTGATGTTGGGTTTCGTGGCGAGCCTGATCGTGCAGAGCCGCCGCGTCTCCCAAGAGAGGGACAAGGCACGCTATGCCCTCTCCTTCCTGGTGGAGACTTTCAAGCAGGCCGATCCCTACCAGACCCGGGGGGAGCGATTGACCGCCCGGGAGATCCTGGACCAGGGAGAGGACCGTATCTCCCGGGAGCTGGCCGGCCAGCCGGACGTGCAGGCCGCGGTGATCAGTGCTATCGGAGAGGTCAACTATGGGCTAGGCCGGTATGAGAAGGCCGAGGCGCTCCTGGAGCGTGCACTTGCCTTGCGGCGCAAGGTCTACGGCCCAGGGTCCTTGGAGGTCGCCAATAGCCTGGAGCACCTTGGGCTCGTGAAACTCGAGCGCTCCAAGCATGCCGCCGCCGAGAAGCTCCTGCGCCAGTCTCTGGACCTCAAGCGGCGTCTGCTGGGTAGCGACAATCTCGAGGTGGCGAAGACCCTCAACCAGCTCGGGAGCCTGCTCGCCCAGACGAATGCTTCTCCTGCGGTCGAAAAGCTCCACGAGGAGGCTTTGACGATCGCCCGCCAGGAGGAAGGGCCGGTCGGCCCCACGATCGGCGAGACCCTGGTGGCCTGGGCAAAGCTGAAGCGCGACCTGGGAGACTATGCTGCGGCCGAGAGGCTCTTCCGGGAAGGCTTGGCGGTCGAGCGGAAGGCCCTGAGCCCGCGGGACCCCAGGCTCTACAGAGACCAGACGACCTTCGGAGAGATCCTGATCGACCTGGGCAAGTACAAGGAATCCGAGGTCCTGCTCCGCCTGACCCTGGCTGCACAGAAGAAAATCCTGGGCGGAGAGCACCCAGACATCGACGCCACCTTGAACAACCTGGCCCTGGCCGTCCACCGCCAAGGGCGCTATGAGGAGGCTGAGGTTCTCTTCCGGAGGGTACTGAGCCTCATGCGAACCCACTATGAGCCCAAGAGCTCGCAGGTAGGGGTGGCTCTGGGCAACCTAGCCATAGCTCTCGACGCTCAGGACAAGGTGAGGGAGGCCCTCCCGTACTACCAGGAGGCGTTGGCGATCCGCCGTCAGGTCTGGGGGGATCGGCACCCGCAAGTAGCCCAGGCGCTGCTCCTTCTCGCAGGGGCCTACCGTCATCTCAAGGAATACGACCGGGGACTTGTACTGGCGCGGGAAGCTCTGGACATCCTCGAAGAGGCGGAAGGTCCCGACCATCCCCATGCGGCCTATGCCTTGCGAGAGATCGGAAACCTCCACCTGGGCCGCAAGAGTTATGAGGAGGCGGAACCATACATGCGCCGGGCCTATGAGATCCGGCGAAAGGAGTTGCCGCCGGAGAGCCCTGATCTCGCGAGAGCCAAGCTCTCCCTGGCCCGTTGTCTGGTGGCAACCGGCCGCTTCACCGAAGCGGAGGCTCTGATCCAGGACGCGGAAGCCCAGGTGACAGCCGAGGTGAAGTCAGACCCAGACTTCATGAAGATGTTCCACGAGCTGAGAGAGAAGCTCGCGGCGGCGAAGGCTGGAACCCGGCCTTGATATGCTCCCCGCGATGAATGCGAGCACGAAAGTGGCCGTAGTGAGCGGAGCCGGCTCCGGCCTGGGACGGGAGATCGCTCTGGAGCTGGCGCGCCGGGGGTACATCCTGGCGCTTCTGGGGAGGCGGCAGACGCCGCTGCAGGAGACGCTCGATCTGGCCAACGCTCGGGAGAGCGGTCTGATCCTTCCTTGCGATGTGCGCGATGCCGTGGCGCTTGACCGGTGCGCCGAGGAGATTCACGCTCGCTGGGGCGGCGCCGACGTGGTGGTGCCCGCGGCCGGGGTGGTCTCGATCGCTCCGGTAGAGGAGACCTCGCCTGATGACTTCAAGGGGATGGTAGGCACCAACCTGACCGGTGCTTTTCTGCTGATCCGTGCCCTCCTGCCGGCCATGAAGGAGCGGGCAGGGATGGATGTCCCGATCCTCTCGGTCGCCGCCCGCCGCGGCTTCCCTGGCTGGTCGGCCTACTGCGCCAGTAAGTGGGGGCTGGCTGGGCTGGTCGCGGCCCTGCGTGAGGAGCTGCGGGTACGGGTGTGAGGTCACGGCCCTCTACCCGGGAGCGACCGACACGCCGATCTGGGACCGCCTCCCGGAGAGTGGAACCGCGCTGCCATGATCCCGCCTCGCGAAGTGGCTCGGGCCCTTGGCTTCGTCCTGGATGCGACCCGTCGACCCTGGTGGAGGAGATCCACCTCGGCCCCGCGGGAGGCGCGCTCTAGTGGTAAGGAAATCAACCTGGCCTCTGCTGTTGACGCCGTTCCTACCACCCTTGCTGACTCTGATCCCGGGCGGGAAGTGGGCGCTGCCACTGGTGGCGCCTCTCACGCTCTGGTTCGCCTTCAAGGACGGGGTCCGCGAGGGGGACTACCTGCGCGCCTGGACGCTGGGGATCGTCTGGGCTTTCCTGCTGAGCGCAGAAGGGGGTGATTTGTATTTCGTCCTCTGGATGCCGGAGGCGGCCCGCGACGGCATCCTCCGCGGTGAGACGTACCGGCAGGAGATGTTCGGCTGGATTGCGACGGGCAACGGCAAGGAAAATCAGCCGTCAGCGTTCATCCCCGAGCACCTGCTCCATCTGGGGGTGTTTATTCTCCTCGCCTGGGTAAGCGGTGGCTATCTGGGGCTCGCCTTGGGGGCTGCCCTGGTTGCCTACATGAGCTATTTCGTGGGGAGCTACGCGGCGGCGAGCGGGCACCCGTTCCTGGGGTCGGTGGCCGCCTGGGTGCCTTGGTCCGTGGTGCGGGTGTGCGCCTTCGTGCTGCTGGGGACGCTTTTCGCTCGGCCTCTCCTGGTACGCCGGGCGTGGCCCTTCAGCGGGCGCGAATACCGACTGATGGCTCTCGCGCTCTCCGGTATCCTCGCCGAT
>CAWHUF010000015.1:0-188587 GCA_963832495.1 uncultured Acidobacteriota bacterium
AATGATGGGGCGAATAATGGGGCGAATAATGGCGCGCATGGCGAGGAGCCCTGGGTCACGGACGGCACGGCGGCCGGCACCCACCTGCTGCGCGACCTCTGCCCCGGCCCCTGCCCCGGCGCCGCCTCCACGGACGACGCCGGCATCGCGAGCCTCGCGGCCGGCGGCCTCCTCCTCTTCTCCGGCAACGACGGTGTACGGGGGTTCGAGCTGTGGGCCACGGACGGCACGGCGGCCGGCACCCGGCTGGTCCGGGACCTTTGCCGCGGGAGCTGCGCCTCTCTGCCCGCCCCGCCGGTCGCGGGCGAGGGGGAAGTCTTCTTCCTGGCCGCCAACGCCGCCGGCGTCTCCCAGCTCTGGCGCTCGGACGGCACTTCCCGGGGAACGGCCCGGCTGACGAGCTTTCAGAGGTCCGCATCTCTGGCGGTTCCGGCTCCAGGAATCTTCCTGAACGGCGCCTTCTTCTTCGGCGCCGATGACAGCGGCGGCAATGACAGCGGTGGCGGCGGTGGCCATGGCCGGGAGCTCTGGCGCAGCGGCGGCACGGTCGAAACCACCCGGCTCTTCCTGGACCTCAACCCCGACGACTTCGGCGGCTCCTTCCCTACGGAATTCCGGGCGGCGGCCGGCAAGGCCTGGTTCTTCGCGGACGACGGAGCCCGCGGCTTCGAGCTGTGGGCGAGCGACGGCACGGACGAAGGCACGGTCCTGGTCCATGAGTTCTCTCCTGGAGAGGGCCCCGGCAGCTCTCCCAACGTCGAGAGTGCCGTCGAGAACGGGGGCCGGCTCTTCTTCCTGGTCCAGCTCCAGGAGACCAACCTCTCGCTCTGGCGGTCGGACGGCACCCCCGGCAGCACCGTGCGGCTGACCCCTGCGGACCTCCAGGTCCTCGTCTCCGAGCCCCTGCGCGTCCTCGGCGGCCGGGTGTTCTTCGTGGCCGCCGGCGCCGACAGTGGCGAAGAGCTGTGGGCGAGCGACGGCACCCCCGAGGGGACCCGGCGGGTGGCGGACCTCTCTCCCGGCCCCGAAGGATCGGAGCCGCGGAGCCTGACGGCCTTCCAGGGCCGGCTCTACTTCACCGCCGACGTGGGTGATTCCGGCCGCGAGCTGTGGACGAGCGACGGCACGGCCGAGGGGACCTTCCTCGTCAAGGACATCGATCCGCGGCCGGGCCGCGGGTCGGAGCCCCGGTTCCTCACCGAGCACGCCGGCCGGCTGTATTTCCCCGCCGCCGACGAGGCGCACGGCCTGGAGCTGTGGGCGAGCGACGGCACGGCCGCCGGCACCACCCTCGCCGTCGAGATCACGCCGGGGCCCGACGGCGTGTTCATGACCCACTTCCTCTCCTCCGGCTCCCGCCTCTTCTTCTCCGGCGGTCCGGCCTCCATCACGTCCCAGGGCCTGTGGGTCAGCGACGGCACCCCGGCCGGCACCCGCCAGGTCAGCCAAAAGCGGATCCACATCGACCCGCGGGAGATCGGAGCCCCGGGCGTCTTCAACGGCGACCTCTACTTCGCGTCGGACGGCGACGAGGTCCTCTGGCGGAGCGACGGTACCGAAGAGGGGACGGGACCGCTCCGGAACGTGGACGGTCTCGAGATCGACGAGCCCGAGGCCTTCCGGGTCTTCGCCGGCCGCGTGTTCTTCACCACCGGGCAGGACAGCGTCCTCTACCAGACCGAGGGGACGGAGGAGACGACGGCCGTGGCGCTCAAGCTGGCGGCGCCCTTCGAGTCCGCCGCCGAGCCCGCCTCCTTCGAGCTGGTGACCGCCGGCGGCCGCCTGCTCTTCCGCCGGTGGGACCGCCTCACGGGCTCGGAGCTCTGGGCGCTCGAAGACGAATAGACAGGCCCCACCCGGGAAGCATTCTCCCGCCCCTTGTGTTGAAGGCCCTGGGATTGCATGGGAGAACCGACATGAGACGACTGAGCCTTCTCTTCCTGTGCCTGCTCGTACTAGGGGCCCTTCCGATGACATCGCAGACGGCGCAGGACACCGATCCCTGGACGGTGCTGAAGACCGTCCGGCAGAGCCTGGTCGAGGCCGGGCCCACGGGCGCCAACTTCGTCCAGACGTTCACGGCGGCCGGGTTCTCCTCGGGCGACCAGGAGTCCGGACGGCTCGCCCTCCAGTTGCCGGACTGCATGCGCTGGGACTACACCAACCCCTTTCCCAAGAGCTTCCTGCTCTGCGGGGGCACGGTCCACGCCTGGAACGAGGGCGACCAGACCGGCCGCCGCTACCGGGTGGACCGCAAGAACGAGCCCGGGCTCGACCTCCTGCTCCTCGGAGTGGATGAGCTGAAGTCGCGCTACCAGGCCACGGCCAAGGCCGCCGACAACGGACGGATCGAGATCGCCCTCCTGCCCAAGGAGAAGAAGCTGGCCGAGCTGACGGACGCGACCCTCACGGTCGATCCGGCCAGCAAGCGCGTGGTCGCCGTCTCCTACCACGACCGCGAGGGCAACCTGACCCGCTTCGAGATCACCGGCTACCAGGATCTCTCCCGCCAGGGCAGCTTCTCGCCCCCCTCGAACGTCCGCTGGGTGGAGGGGAGCCAATAGAACCCCCCGGAGGGGTTTCGTATAATGGCTGGCGAATGGCCGCCGAGAACTCCTTCGACGTCGTCTCCACCGTGGACTTCCAGGAAGTCCGCAATGCCGTCAACCAGGCGGAAAAGGAGATCGGCAACCGCTACGACCTGAAGAAGGCCGCGGCGGTGCTCCGCCTGGAGGGCGAGGAGATCGTCATCGAGGCGGCGGACGACTTCTCGGTCCAGCAGTCGCTGGACGTCCTTCAGTCGAAGCTGATCAAGCGGGGGATCAACCTCAAGTCTCTGCGCTACGGCAAGGTGGAGCCGGCGAGCGGCAGCCGGGCGCGCCAGAAGATCACCCTCCAGCAGGGGATCCCCCAGGAGACGGCCAAGAAGATCGTGGCCGAGATCAAGACCAGGAAGCTCAAGGTACAGGGCGCCATCCAGGGAGACACCGTGCGCGTCTCCGGCAAGAACCGCGACGACCTCCAGGAGGTCATCGCCGTCCTCAAGGCCCTGGACCTCGACGTTCCCCTTACTTTCACGAACTACCGATCCCTGTGAAAATACAATCAAGAAGATCCCTGTCTCCGCGGCACGCGCTGCTCGCGGTCCTCCTCCTTTCCGTGGTGGCGTCGATCCCCACGGCGGCCGGCGCGGCGCGCTACGCCCAGGGCGAGCGCGTGCAGGTGACGGGCAACGTCACCGACGCCCAGGGCCAGCCGTTGTCCGGCGTGCGGGTCACCTTCGAGGCCACCCGCACCTACTTCAGCGTCCGCGAATTCCGCCGGACCGAGGACAAGGAGGTGCGCCGCGTGAGCGCCACCACCAACGCCGCCGGCCAGTACACCCTGGAGTGGCCCTGGGACAGCTACTTCAACCACTTCGAGGTGGTCGCCGGGGTGCCCGTGCGCGCCAAGGGCGGGAGCGAGCACCTGGAAGAGCTGGCGCGCCAGGACGTGACCCGCCGCGTGCTCGCGGGCAGCCCCGCCGTGGTGGGCGTCATCCTGGAGAACCGCAAGGCCTTCGACAACCTGCGCCAGTTCCTGGGCTCCATCCAGACGGAGGACCAGCGCAAGGTCTATCAGGAGATGGGCAAGCCGGACCGCATCCGGAACGTCCAGTACCCCGGCTACCTGGAGGCGTCCTGGTGGTACTTCGAGAGCGGCCGGGTCTACCGCTTCCGCGACGGCCGGCTCGAACAGGTGGTACCCTTCGATCCTGTCCGCAGCCTCTGAGGATCAATCTCCGAGGATGAAAAGGACCGATCCGGTGCCCGACCCACAAACCCATATGAGCCCCCAGGAAGCCTCTCCCTCGGCGGTCCAGACCCGCACGGCGGCCTCCGCCGGCAGCGCAAGCCGGTTCGTCGACCTCGTGGCCGGCAAGCTGGTGGCCACCGAGGCCGTCTTCCGCCATCACCTGGGCTCCGACGTCCCCTTCATCGAGAAGGCGGGCGAGTACATCGCCCAGGGCGGCGGCAAGAGGGTGCGCCCGGCCCTGCTGCTCCTGGCCTCGCGCCTGCTGGGCCACGACGGCGAGGAGGAGATCACCTACGCGGCCGTGGTGGAGTTCATCCACACCGCGACCCTGATCCACGACGACGTCATCGACCACGCGAGCCTGCGCCGCGGCCAGACCACGCTCAACAACCTGTGGGGGAACAACCTCACGGTGCTCTTGGGCGACTGGATCTACACCAAGGCCATGCAGATGGCCCTGTCGCACGGCCAGGTGGACGTGATCCAGCGCCTCTGCCATGCCACGCTCAAGATGACGGAAGGCGAGCTGCTGGCCTTCCAGCGGCTGGGCGCGCCGGACCTCACGATCGACGAGTACTTCGAGATCATCGACCGGAAGACGGCCCACCTGTTCGCGGCCGCCTGCTCGATCCCCAGCCTCATCCCGCCCCACCGTCCGGAGGCCGGGCAGGTGCTCACCCGCTACGGCCGGGCGCTCGGCATCTGCTTCCAGCTCGTGGACGACCTGCTCGACTTCACGGCCCGCGAGAGCGAGCTCGGCAAGCCCGTGCTCTCGGACCTGAAGGAGGGCAAGCTCACGCTCCCCCTGATCATGCTCCTCCCCCGCGTGCAGACGGCGCAGCGGCGGCTGGTCGAGTGGGTGCTCGAGGACCGGGCCTTCAGCCGGGTCTCGCCCCAGGAGATCCTGGATCTGGTGCGCTCGGAGGGGACGCTCGAAGAGGTCACCGCCATGGCCGAGGAGTACGCGGCCGAGGCGAAGCGGGAGCTAGAGTTCTTTCCGCCGGGCGACGCCCGCGAGGCGCTGGAGTTTGCTCCAGACTTCGTCCTCCACCGGCGTTCGTAGGCGCGGCCCCTCGATCCCGAACACTTTCATTTCGTCCGGGTCCCTGGACAGGGAGCGGGCCGGCGCCGGCAGCACGGAGGCCGCCCCCGCCCCCGCAGTCACTGGCAGCGCCAGCCCCATCACCACGGCGTAGCGGAAGCGCCGCGGCTGGGCGTCCATCCAGTCGTGCCGCCCGGGCAGCACCAGGACCGGCGCGGTGTATGGCGTGCGCCGCGGATCAGGCGGCTTGGCTCCCAAGAAGAGCAGGCCGGTGCCCGGGTCCTTGGAGGGCGGCACGTCCAGGGTGAGATAGCCCTCGACCTCGCGCCCCCAGTCGTAGAGCACGGGCGAGCCCGGCGGCCGGCCGGCCTCGTTGCCGCCCAGGTTCAAAGCCAGGGGAAGCGCGGAGACGGCGGGTACCAGGGGAGCCTGTGGCAACAGCGGTTCGATGGGTCCCAACCGTGGCTGTCCCCACCGGCCGAGGGGAGGGTTGCCCCAGCAGAACGCCGGTTCGCCCGCGCCGTCGTTCCCCAGAGGCAGCCAGCCCCGTACCAGCCCCAGCTCGTGCTTGCGGTAGATCCGCCAGCTCTCATCGCTGACCAGGATGGGTTCGCCGGCCCCGTCTTCCAGGGCCGCCAGGAGCCCGCCCGTCCCGCGCCCGCTCCGCAGCTCCACCACCAGCCGGTTGCCTCCCGCCCGCAGCAGGGGGCCGACCTCGTAGGCGTCGAGGGTGGTCCCGGAGTTGCGCCGGACGTACACGCCCGCGGCGACCGGCCGGCCGTTCAGCGTGGCCACGTACTCCTCGTCCGCCGTGATCAGCAGGCGCGCCCGGCCCGGCGGCGATTCCAGCTCGAAATCGCGGACCGCGTAGAAAACCGTGGGGTAATTGTCCTTGCGGTCCATGGCCCGCCAGATCCACTGCGCCTTTCCCGTGGGCAGGCGCCCCCGCACCGCCGGCAGCGCCCGCACGGCCACGGCCAGGAGGAAGACGGCCACGGCGAGCACGAGCCAGCTCTTCCACCAGCGGCGATCGGAAAGCCCGAAAAGGGGGCGATGCAGAGGCACGGCGAGACTGTATACGAAAGCCCTCTTACCGCGCGTTGCTGTACCCGAGCGCCCGCAGCCGCCGCTCCGTCTCGGCGTCCACCGGCTGGGGCTTGCGGACCGGCTCTCCCCCGCGGTCATCCCTGTACCGCTGGATCCACGCCAGCAGGCGCGAGCGCAGCCAGGCCACCTCCAGGCTGCTCTCGCCCGCGAGGTTCACCCGCTCGCCCGGGTCCTTCTCCAGGTCGAACAGGTACTCGGGATCGCGGGAGCGCCCGCTGCCGTCCCCCATCCCCCACTCGGTGCCGAACCGAGGCGCCCAGACCAGCTTCCACTTGCCCGCCTGCGCGGAGTAGATGCCGCCGATCACGCTCGACGCGGCCGCCAGGTGGATGTAGCCGTCCTTCTTCTTCAGCGGCCTCAACAGAGGCCGGCCGGAGCCTTCCGGCCTGCCCAGGGCGCAGAGCTCGATCAGGGTGGCGTTCACATCGAGCGTATCCGTGGGCTCCTCCACCACCGCGGGACGGAGATGGCCGGGCCACCAGAAGACCAGGGGGATGTCGAGCATCTCCTCGTAGAGCGTGTAGCCGTGGAGCACGCCGCCGTGGTCGAACAGCTCCTCGCCGTGGTCCGAGGTGAGGACCACCATCACCTCGCCCGGGGGAGCCCACTGCTTCACCTGGGCCAGGAAGCTCCCCAACTCGGCGTCGTTGAAGGCGAACGACCCCTTGTAGAGCCCGCGCAGCCGTTCCTGGTCGGCCGGACCGGCCGAGACCCCGCCCTTGCGCACGGCCATCAGCGTCTCCGTGCTGCCGTCGATCGAGGAGCGGATGCCGCCCGTGAACATCCCCCGGTACGGCTCGGGCGGAGCGTACGGGTTGTGCGGGTGGATCGTGTGGAAGTAGAGGAACGCCCGCTCTCCGGAATCGAGGGTCCTGAGCCACGAAAGGGCAGCCGCGTGGGCCTGGGCCGCGTTGTCGTTGAGCGCGTCCGGGCCGGCGTTGTCGGCGTCCATCAGCACCTCGCCGGCCACGTGCTCGAACCCGCGGTCCGTGTCGAAAGAGGAGCTGACGTAGATGTTGCCCGAGAACAGGCCCGTCCGGTAGCCGGCGTCGCGGAACCGCTCGGCGAGCGTGGTCCCCTCGTCCCCCAGGGGTGAATCGCCGCCCGTGACCACCGGGCGGCCCGTGAACAGCGCCTTGGTGGAGGGGATGGTGTTGGGCGCGATGCTCCGGTGGTGCCGGAAGGCCACCCCCTCGCGGGCCAGCCGGTCGAAGGTGGGAGAGACCCCGGGCTGGCCCACCGCGTCCGCCCTCAGGGCGTCCATGACGTAGACGATGACCACCCGCGGCGCCTTCTTCGGACTTTCTACGGGCGCCTCCGCCACGACTTCCCGCGGCTCGGCCATCCCTCTCCCGCCGGTGAAGCCGAGCTCCTCCCAGCGGCCCTCCGGCCCGCCGCCGCTCGCCAGCAGGCGGACCCGCACGAACCCCGGCTCGTTCCCCATGGGCAGGGCGATCTGCCGCTCCTCCCCGGTGCCCGCAGACACCCAGGCGAACCGGTGCAGGGGCTTGCCGGGTTCCCGCTCGACGATCAGCTCGAAACGCTGGCCGGACCGCGGCTCGTCAGGGGGCACGAACGTCCCCACCAGCGTCTCGCCGCCTGAGACCCGGTGGACGAAGTCGGTCAGGGAGTCGCCGGACTGGAGGACGTCGGCGCCGTCGAGCCGCACCTTGCCCGCCGGCCGGCTCGGCTCCACCCCGGCGGCCAGCACGCCGCGCGATCCCCAGTCGAACACGAGGTCGACGGGCACCCTGCCCAAGGGTAGATCCGCGGGCAGGGGCACCTTCACCGGATCAGTCAGGGGGAAGGCGCCGAGATCGCGGCCAGCGGCCCGCACCCGCACCGAGCGGCCGGGGACCTCATGGACCACGTCGAGCAGCAGCGTCCGGGGCTCATCTCCACCACCCGCGCCAAGATTCACGATCTCCATCCGCACCGTCTTCCCCGGAGCCGGGGGCGACAGGGCCAGCCGCCGGTTGTACGACCAGGGCCACCAGCCGTTGAGGAAGCGGTTGCCCCCGAGCGTGGGGGGATAGGCGATCCGGCGCTGCTCCGTGAGCACATCGGGCGCGTGGTCGCCGTCGAGGAGCAGGCGCACCTCCGGCCCCCGGTCGCAGCCGACGAGGCCGCAGAGGAGAACCCCTGCCACGAGGAGGAGCGTGCGCTTCATCAATCCGAATCCGAGAATCACGACGCGTGCCAGCTCCATGAATGGAACGGGCCGGGCGAATGCTAAAGGTGAAGCGGGGTTGGAGTCCAGATGGCAGGGCCCAATCCCCGTAGTCCGTCCGTGCTCGTCCGTGACCGTCCGTGTTTGTCCGTGCTCATTCGGGAAGGACGGACACGGACTTTCACGGACGGGCACGGACGAGCACGGACAGTTGAGACGGGGCCGCCGCAATTGACACCCTCCCTCCCATCCCATTACATTAGGTCGTGCACCCCACCGCGTCCCCTGCCCCGCCCAGACCTGTTGGCGGGACGGGTATCGTGGGCGCCATCCCGGCCCGCTACGGGTCGACCCGACTCCCCGGAAAGCCGCTGCTCCCCATCGCCGGAAGGCCGATGATCGAGCACGTCTACACCCGGGTGGCGCACGGCCCGCGGGCTGGACCGGGTGGTGGTGCTGACAGACGACGAGCGGATCGCGCGAGGCTGTCGAGACGCTTCGGCGGCGAGTGGGAGATGACCCCGGAGGACTGCGCCAGCGGCACCGACCGCATCGCCTGGGCCGCCCGGCATTGGGACGCTTCGGCGATGACCGCGGTGATCAACATCCAGGGCGACGAGCCGCTGATCGATCCCGAAGGCGATCTCGCGGATCGCCGAACACCTGGCCGCGAGCCCGGGCGATCCCGTGGTGACGCTGGCGACGCCGGCAGAACCTGGAGAGATGGACAACCCGAACGCGGTCAAGGTGGTGCTCGCCCGGGACGGCTCGGCCCTGTACTTCAGCCGCTCGCCGATCCCGTACCCTCGGGTCTCTCGGCAGGCGGGGGGCGCCGCCCCGCTTGAAGCACCTCGGCATCTACGGCTACCAGCGGGAGGCCCTGCTCCGGCTGGCAGGCCTGCCGCCGACGCCGCTCGAACGGAGCGAATCGCTGGAGCAGCTCCGGGCCCTGGAGAACGGCATTCCGATCCGGGTCCTGGTCGTTGACAGAGGGTCTCCCGGCGTGGACACGGCGGAAGATCTGGAACGGGTGGAAACGATCCTGCAGGGGATCCTGACCGGAGGCAAGGAGATCTCATGGCGACCAAGTTCATCTTCATTACCGGCGGAGTCGTTTCCTCCCTGGGCAAGGGGGTGGCCGCATCCTCCGTCGGGGCCATCCTGGAGGCGCGCGGCTTCTCGGTGACGCTGATGAAGTTCGACCCCTACATCAACGTCGACCCGGGCACCATGTCCCCCTACCAGCACGGCGAGGTCTTCGTGACCGACGACGGCGCCGAGACCGACCTGGACCTGGGCCACTACGAGCGCTTCACCCACACCCGAGCCTCCAAGCGCCACAACTACACCACGGGCAAGATCTACGAGTCGGTGATCAACAAGGAGCGCCGGGGCGACTACCTCGGCAAGACCGTGCAGGTCATCCCCCACATCACCGACGAGATCAAGGAGGCCATGCGCCGGGTGGCCGACGAGCACGACGTGGTCATCGTCGAGATCGGCGGCACGGTGGGCGACATCGAGTCGCTGCCCTTCCTCGAAGCCATCCGCCAGTTCCGCCAGGAGCTGGGCCGGGGCAACGCCGTCAACATCCACCTGACCCTGGTGCCCTACATCGCCGCGGCCGAGGAGCTGAAGACCAAGCCCACCCAGCACTCCGTGCGCGAGCTGCGCGAGATCGGCATCTCGGCCGACATCGTGCTCTGCCGGGTGGACCGCGCCCTCCCCGAGGAGATGAAGAAGAAGATCGCCCTCTTCTGCAACGTCGACCCCCGGCAGGTCATCGCCGCCCGCGACGTCTCGACCATCTACGAGGTGCCCCTGATGTTCTGCCGCGAGGGGCTGGACGACATCGTCCTGGAGCTGCTGAGCCTTCCCCACTACGACCGCGACCTCTCCCGCTGGGAGAGCCTGGTGGCGCGCGTCAAGAACCCCCACCACCACGTCAAGGTGGGCATCGTCGGCAAGTACGTCGAGTTCCCCGACGCCTACAAGAGCTTGAACGAGGCCCTGCTCCACGGCGGCATCGCCAACGACGCCAAGGTCGAGCTGGTCTACGTGGACGCCGAGGAGACCGAGGGCGCGAGCTATCCGCGGGAGATGTTCGACGTGGACGCCCTCCTGGTGCCCATCGGCTTCGGCCGCCGCGGCACCGAGGGGAAGATCCGCGCCATCCGCTACGCCCGCGAGCACAAGGTGCCGTTCTTCGGCATCTGCCTGGGCATGCAGTGCATGACCATCGAGTACGCCCGGAACGTCTGCGGCATCAAGGACGCCACCTCCTCCGAGTTCGATCCGGACACGGAGCACGCCATCATCTACAAGCTGCGCGACCTCCTGGGCGTCGAGGAGCTGGGCGGCACCATGCGCCTGGGCGCCTACCCCTGCAAGCTCAAGGAGGGCACGCTGGCCCGCCGCATCTACGGGACCGCCGAGATCAGCGAGCGCCACCGCCACCGCTACGAGGTCAACCAGAAGTACCTGCAGACGCTGACCGAGCACGGCCTCGTGGTCTCCGGCCTGTCGCCCGACGGCAAGTTCGTGGAGATGGTCGAGCTGCCGGACCACCCCTGGTTCCTCGGCTGCCAGTTCCATCCCGAGTACAAGTCGAAGCCCACGGAGCCGCACCCGCTCTTCGTCTCCTACATCGCGGCGGCCCTGGCCGAAAAGCGCCGGCGCGAGCGGGGCGAGAGCACCGAGGTCTCCATACCATCCTCAGGGGGGCGGATCCTCTCCGAAGGTCCCGGCGTCACCGTGAAATCCGAGCATCCGCCGGAGGCCGAGGTCCCCTCCGAGGTTCAGGTCCAAGGCTGATGCCGGTCGCGTCCGTCGAGCTGGCCCCGGGTGTCCTTATTGGGGGGACGACCGGGGGAGAGTCCCTGCCCGTCATCGCGGGGCCTTGCGTCATCGAGACCGAGGACCTGGCGGTCGAGATGGCCCACACCCTGGCCGCCATGGCCGAGCGGCTGGGGATCGCCCTCGTCTTCAAGTCCTCCTTCGACAAGGCCAACCGCACCTCCATCTCGAGCTTCCGCGGCCCCGGCCTCGAAGAGGGCCTGCGCATCCTGGAGATCGTGAAGCAGGAGACCGGCCTCCCCGTGCTGACCGATGTCCACGAGCCCGGCCAGTGCGAGCCGGCCGCCCGGGTCTGCGACGTGCTCCAGATCCCCGCCTTTCTCTGCCGCCAGACGGACCTCGTGGTGGCCGCCGCGAAGACGGGCCGGGCCATCAACGTCAAGAAAGGCCAGTTCATGGCGCCGGACGACATGCGCCGGGTGGTCGAGAAGGCCCGCTCCTCGGGCAATGACCGGGTGACCGTCACCGAGCGCGGCGTCTCCTTCGGCTATCACAACCTCGTGGTGGACATGCGGAGCTTCGCCATGCTCCACGACGACGGCATCCCCGTGATCTACGACGTCACCCACTCCCTCCAGCTCCCCGGCGGGGGCGAGCAGAGCGGCGGCATGCGGCGCTACGCCGAGCCCCTCGCCCGTGCGGCGGTCGCGGCCGGCGCGGACGGCGTCTTCCTAGAAGTCCATCCGGACCCCGGGCACGCCCTCTCGGACAGCGCCGTACAGCTCGACCCGGAGCGGGCGGAGAAGCTGCTCGCGTCTCTGCTCCAGGTGCGGAGAGCCCTGGCATGAGGTCCCCCCGCCCCCCCCGGGACGTCGCCGCCGAGGTCCTGGAGACCGAAGCCGCAGCCGTCCGGGGCCTGATCGGCCAGCTCGACGAGCCGCTTCGACCGCGCCGTCGACCTCCTCAGGTCCTGCACCGGCCGGGTCGTCTGCACGGGCATGGGCAAGAGCGGCATCGTAATGAAGAAGATCGTCGCCACCCTGGCCTCGACGGGTACGCCCTCCTTCTTCCTCCATCCCGCCGAGGCCGTCCATGGGGACCTCGGCATGATCGTGCCCGGCGACGTGGTGCTCGCCGCCTCCTACTCCGGCACCACCGAGGAGCTGCTCCGCCTCGTCGAGACCCTGAAGCGGCTGGGTGTGCCCCTGGTGGTGATGACGGCCAACGCCGCCTCGCCCCTGGCCCGCCACGCGGACATCCACCTGCCGGTCGCCATCGACCGCGAGGCCTGCCCCCTGGGGCTCGCCCCCACGGCCTCGACCACCGCCACCCTCGCCATGGGCGACGCCCTCGCTATGGCCCTCCTCGAAGCCCGGGGCTTCACCCGCGAGGATTTCGCCCTCCTCCACCCCGCCGGCCAGCTCGGCAAGCGCCTCCTCAAGGTGGAGCAGCTCATGCACGCGGGCGACGCCCTGCCCAAGGTGGCGACGGACAGGCCCATGCGCGAGGCCATCTACGAGATGTCCAAAAAGGCGCTCGGCATCACCGCCGTCGTAGCCCAGGATGGAGAGATGGAGAGCGCCTCGTGGGCTGCATCTCCGACGGCGACCTGCGCCGCCTGCTCCAGGATGACGACGGCACCATCCTCCGCCGCACGGCCGGCGAGTGCATGACCCCGAAGCCCCGCACCATCGCGGGCAGCGAGCTCGCCGCCGCGGCCCTGAAGGAGATGGAAGACCACCGCATCACCTCCCTCTTCGTCTGCGATGCCGCGGGACGGCTCGAAGGCGTGGTCCACCTGCACGACCTCTGGGGCCTGGAGCTGTTCTGATCCCCATGCCTGATCCCATGAACAGGACTCCCGAAGAGCTGGCCCGCCGCGCCAACACCCTCGACTGGCTGCTGTTCGACGTCGACGGCGTCCTGACCGACGGCCTCCTCCTCTACGGGCCCGATGGCGAGCAGTGGAAGACCTTCGACGTGCGCGACGGCCTGGGCCTGAGGCTCGCCAAGGAAGCGGGCCTCCGGATCGGCATCCTCACCGGCCGCGGCAACCGCGCCCTGGAGGTCCGTGCGCGGGAGATCGGCTTCGACGCCCTCATCCAGGGCCGCCACGACAAGGACGCCGCCTTCACCGAGTTCCTCCTGGAGCACGGGGCCGTGCCCGAGCGGGTCGCCTACATGGGCGACGACATCCTGGACCTCCCCGTGCTGCGCCGCTGCGGCCTCGCCTTCGCCCCGGCCGACGCCATGCCCGAGGTGCGCGAGCGGGTCCACCATGTCGTCTCCAGGCCGGGAGGCCGGGGCGCCGTACGAGAGATGTGCGAGGTCGTCCTCCGCGCCCGCGGCCACTGGGACGCGCTCGTGGCCCATCTCCTCACTGACTGGTGATGGACTGGTAGGGGCTCCGTGCCCAGGAAGAAGCGCAACCCACTGAAAGTCCGCCTGGAGGCGGCGCTGCTCAACGCCGGCCTCAAGACGTTGACCGTCACTCTCGGGCGCCTGCCCTGGCGCACCTCGCAACGGATCGGCCGGGCCATCGGCGGCCTCGGCTGGCGCCTCTCGAGCCGGGACCGCCGCCGCGCCCTGGACCACATCGCCCTCGCCTACCCGGAGATGCCGGAAGCCGACCGCCACCGCCTGGGCCGCGCCTGCTTCCGCCACCACGGCACCACCCTCGGCGAGTGCCTCCACCTCTTCCACCGCGACTGCGGCTTCATCGAATCCGTGGTCGAGGTCCGGGGCTGGGAGGAGATCGAGAAGGCGCGGGCCGCGGACCGGCCGATCCTCATCCTCACCGGCCACTGCGGCAACTGGGAGCTGCTCGCCGCCGCCATCAACTGCCGCGGCCTTGGCATGGCTGTCGTGGCCCGTCCTCTCGACGAGCCGGACCAGCAGCGCATGCTCGCCGGCCTGCGCGAGCGCTTCGGCACCCCCACCATCGAGCGCGGCAGCGAGGGAGCGGCCCGCCAGCTCCTCATGGCCCTTCGCAAGGGCGGAGCGCTCGGCATGCTGATCGATCAGGACACCAAGGTCGACGGCGTCTGGGTCCCCTTCTTCGGCCGCCCCGCCTTCACCCCGGTGGGCGCCGCCAAGATCGCCCAGAGGCAGAACACCGCCGTCATCCCCACCTTCATCGAGCGCCTCGAAGACGGCCGCCACCTCGCCACGTTCCACCCGCCTCTGGACCTGCCGGACGACGCCACCGAGGCCACGGCTCTGATGACGGCGAAGATCGAGGAGCAGGTGCGGCGGCGGCCCGAGCAGTGGGTGTGGATGCACCGCCGGTGGCGGCGGCAGCCGCCGGGGGCTTGAGGAGGCCAGTGCTAAACTCCCCCGCCGTGCGCCACCGCCTCTCCGCCCTCCTCCTCGGCACCCTGCTGATCCTCCCCGCCTGCCGCTCGCGTTCAGAGACGACCTCCGCGGGAGCCTGGGACCGGCTGGACCTCTGGAGGGCCAAACCCGAGGTCGAATCCACCCCAGCCGAGTTCCGCAAGGCCACCGTCCGTCAGATCTCCTATCTGGGCGCCGCGGAGGTGCGGGACATGCGGTTCGTGCCGGCCCAGCAGCTCGTCCACTTCCCCAAGCGGACGGCCGGGCAGGTGAAGGCCCTGGAGCAGCGGGCCAGCTCGCGCGTACGGTGGACCCTCGAGCCGGGCCAGGAGGCCTACTTCTCCTTCGTCCCCCTGGGCACCACCAACGGCTGCGCCTGCACCTACCTCGTAGGCGTGCGCGAGGCTCCGGACAAGATCCAGGAGCTCTACCGCGTCGCCGCCCAGCCGGTCTCTCCCTGGGCGCCCGCCGCCGTGGAGGTGGACCTCTCCCGCTACGCCGGCCGCAAGATCGACCTGCTGGTCCAGATCGAAGGCCCGGCCGCGCACGCTCCCGGACAGCCGGTCCCGAGCGTCCTCTGGGGCAGCCCCGCGGTCTACAGCCGCAAGCCCGCCCCCGCAGTAACCGCGAAGACCACGAAGGACGCCAGACCCAACATCCTGCTGATCGGCTTCGACACCCTGCGCGCCGACGCCCTGGGGACCTGGGGACGCAATCCCAGCCTCACGCCGTCCCTCGACCGGCTGGCCGAGCAGAGCGACGTCTGGCTCGATGCCTACAGCGCCTTCAACGTCACCAATCCGAGCTTCGCCTCGATCCTGACCGGTCTCTACGGCAAGAACCACGGCGTCTACGATCTCCAGACGCCTCTCCCCCCGAGCCATACCACCCTGGCCGAGATCCTCAAGGGTGCGGGCTACGACACCTTGGCCTTCATCTCGGCGAGCCACCTCGGCGATCACACCTCCGGCCTCGGCCAGGGCTTCGACACCGAGAGCACCGCCACCGAGCACTACGCGGCCGAGATGCCGGTCGACATGACCATGGACTGGCTGGAGGAGCGCGCCGGCAAGGCCACCCCCCGCAATCGCCCCTTCTTCATCTGGCTCCACCTGTTCGATCCACACACGCCGCACACGCCGCCGCAGCCCTACGCCCTCGGGTTCCGCCCCTCTCAAGGGATGGGCCTGGCGCCCGTGCGCTCCTGGTTCGCCTTCCGCCAGCCCGAGCCCCGGGGCTTCACCGAGGCCGTGCTGGGCGGCGACCGCGACCTCTACGACGGCGAGGTGGCCTATCTGGACCGCCAGACCGGCCGCCTGCTCGATTTCCTGGAGAGCCGCGGGCTGCTGGAGAACACGATCGTGGCCGTGGTGGCCGACCATGGCGAGAACCTGGGGGACCACGGCATCCGCTTCCGCCACGTGGGCCTCTTCGATACCACCACCCACGTGCCGCTGATGATCCGCTGGCCGGGCCGGCAGAGCGAAGGGCGGCGCATCGAGGGACTGGTGCAGACGCTCGACCTCTTCCCCACCCTCGTGGCCGCCGCCGGCCTCCCGGTGTCGAAGCAGGACGGCACCGATCTCCGGGAGCTGACCGAAGGCGGGCATCGCGGGCGCCGGGGCCGCCGCGCCGTCTTCTCCGAGCACGCCGGCCGCCTCGGTGTCTCCGTGCGCACGCCGGACTGGCGCTACGGCCTGAACCAGGGCAACGACCGATTCCTCCCCGACGGTCCCTACCTCTACGACCTCAAGGCCGATCCCGGAGAGACCCGCAACCTCGCCGGCCAGGGCCTGCCCATCGAGAAAGAGCTGAACGGTCTCCTCCTGCGCTGGGTCGCCGACCGCCGCAAGAGTCCCAACCCCAAGAGCCGGGATCTGACGGAAGAGGAAGAGCAGAGGCTGCGGGCGCTGGGGTACGGGTAGGGGCGGGGCTATTCCCCGGCCTCTTCAACCGCCCTGTCGATCAAGCGTGGAGAAAGGTAGTAGCCCTGTGTGCACATACTCTCCAGCAACGGTCGCACGGCCGGAATGAGCTTGGCCCTCTTCGCGGATACCAGGATCCCCGCACTCCCCTTCACCCGCAGCCCGTAGGCCTGTTCAGCGATACGCCGGGCGCGACGCTCGTCGATCAGGACGAGTCCCGCGTGGAGCCGGTATGCGGCCGCGATCACCTCCGCCTCGCCCAGTCCCAGTTCCTGGGCCAGCAGAGGCTCCAACGGAGGACCACTTGGAATCCTCTCCAACCAAGAAGCAGCGGCAACTTCGGAGGCACCGATCCGCCCGGCGCCGACACCGGTCACTTCATGGAACACTGCATTAGGTAGGAGGACTCGCTGGTAAAGACGCTGAAGGAGATCGAGACGGCCGACCATCGCGAGGGCGATCAAGGGCCCTGAATTACAGACGATAGGCCCCTCAGCCATCCACGAATTCCCGGCTCAGCTCTTCCGCATCGAGATCCGCAACCGGCACTCCCCACCGGCCGGCCAGCAGTATGAACTCGACCCTGGACAATCCACAGATCTCTGCCGCCCGTCCGGAGGAGATGCGCCCCAGCTCGAACAGCTTCAGTGCTACGAAGAACTTGGCGTCCCGGACGAACTCCTCCTGGGACTGTCCCGTGCTGAGGAGGATGCTTTCCGGTAGATCGACGTGGATGACTCCCATGGCTTTCCTCTCTGCCCCTACATTAGCATCCCAGCGGCAGTGCAGAGGAGAACAGGAACCTTCTACAGCTCCGCCTCCATCTCCGCCGCCTTCTTCTTCCGGAACCTCTCCGCGAAGAACGCCGCCCCCACGCCGAGAAGGTACAGGGCCATCGCCGGCACGGCGAAGATGCAGAGGTTCACGATGTCGGGCGTCGGCGTGATGATGGCGGCGACGATGAAGATGATCACCACCGCGTGGCGGAAATAGCGCAGCAGGAACCGCGGCGTCACCACCCCGAGCAGCGACAGCAGGAGGATCAGGATCGGCAGCTCGAACATCAGCCCCAGCCCCAGGATCACCGTCAGCAGGAAGCCGAAGTACTTCTCGATGGTGATGACCGCCTGGAAGTTCGCCCCCATGCTCGAGCAGGAACTTGGCCGCGAACGGGAAGGCCACGTAGTAGGCGAAGGCGCCGCCCGCCAGGAAGAAGACCGTGGTGAAGAACACGAACGGGAGGCCAGCATCCGCTCCTTGCGGTAGAGGCCGGGCGCGACGAAGCGCCAGAGCTGGTACAGCGACGACAGGCGAGGCCAGGAAGACCGCCGCCAGGGCCGCCACCTTGAAATAGAGGATGAAGGGGTCCGTCAGCCCCAGGAAGGCGAGCTTGATGCCCGGCTGGATCTTCTGGAGGGGCGCCGCCAGGAAGTCGAAGATCTTCTGGACGTAGCACCCAGCAGGGGATGAAGGCGACGGCCAGCGCCGACGACCGAGTAGAGGATGCGCTTGCGCAGCTCCTCCAGGTGCTCCATGAGCGACATCCGCGCCAGCTCATCCGCCGTAGGCGGACGGGTCGGGCGCTGCATCTGGGGTGCGGTCGGCATGAGCGGGGGAGACCTTCAGACCAGGCGCTAGCGGGGATCGTCCGGATCGAGGGCGCGTGCAGGAGCGGACCAGGGCTCGGTGTCTTCCGGGGCCGTCGAGGGCACCGATGGCGATGACAACGACGGCTCGGCCGGTGCCTCGCCGGGCTCCGCGGCCGCCACGGCCTCCCGGCGCGCCTCGCCCGCCTCTTCGAGCCTGCGGGGCCGGAGCACCGGCGGGCACGGGCTGCTCGTCCAGCGCCAGCTCGGTGTTGATGGTCCGCTTGAGCTCGTTCGTCGCCTTGCGGAACTCGGCCATGCCCCGCCCGATGGTGCGGCCGATCTCCGGCAGCCTCTTGGGGCCGAAGATCAGCAGCGCGAGGACGAAGATGAACGCGATCTCGGGTAATCCCAGGGAACCCATGGGACCTCCAACTTCCGATCATCGAGCCGGGAGCGGGTCAAGTCAAGCCGGAGGCCCTCCCCCTGCCGTTTCCTGGAATTTTGCCCCCGGCGCCTGCGGTTGTGATAGGAAACGCCCCCTCAACCCCGGGGTGGGCCGGCCCGGGGTGGTACACTGATTCGCATGAGACGTTCATGGCGCATCGCAGCAATCGTACTCTTCACCGTCGCGCTGGCGCTCGGCGGCCTGCTGGGCGACCGGCTCCTCGCCGTTACGGACGAGACGCGCGACTCCCTGCGGCTCTACACCGAGCTGGTCAACGTGGCGCACGAGCGCTACGGCGCCGAGGTGAGCTACAAGGACCTGGTCTACTCCTCGGTCAACGGCATGCTGCGCGCCCTCGACCCGCACACCAGCTTCCTCTCGCCCGAGGCCTACGAGGGCATGCGGGAGAAGCAGCAGAGCAGCTTCTACGGCCTCGGCATCCTGGTGGGCGTGCGCAACGGCCAGCTCACCGTGATCTCGCCGCTCGAGGGCACGCCCGGCCTCGCGCCTGGGCATCCAGGCGGGCGACGTCATCAGCACCATCGAGGGCGAGCCCACCGACCAGATGTCCCTCGACGAGGCGGTGCGGCAAGCTCAAGGGCCCGAAGGGCACCAGGTCAAGATCACCATCGTCCGCCGCGGGCTCGAGCGAGCCGCTGGCCATGTCGGTGACCCGCGCCGAGATCCCGCAGACCACGGTCCGCCAGCCTACATGCTGAACGCCCGACACCGGCTACATCCTGCTCACCGAGTTCTCCCGCGGCACCGGCCGCGAGGTGGCCGACGCCATCGACAAGCTGCGCAAGGCCAGGGCATGAAGCAGCTCCTGCTTCGACCTGCGCAACAACGGCGGCGGCCTGCTCGACCAGGCGATCGAGGTCGCCGACCAGTTCCTGCCCGAGGGCTCGACGATCGTCGAGACCAAGGGCCGCACCCGCGACTCGTTCCAGACCTACAAGGCGAGCGGCAAGTATCCGGCCGCTCGACGTGCCGGTGGTGGTGCTGGTCAACGAGGGCACGGCCTCGGCCTCCGAGATCGTCTCCGGCGCCATCCAGGACCACGACCGCGGCCTGGTCGTGGGCACCCCGAGCTGGGGCAAGGGCCTCGTGCAGACGGTCTACAACCTCTCCTACGGCGCGGGCCTGGCGCTCACCACGGCCAAGTACTACACGCCGTCGGGCCGCCTGATCCAGCGCGACTACACCTCCTACTTCGACTACTACACCCACGCCGACGCGGGCTCGCCCGAGCTGACCGGCAAGCCGGTGGACGAGAAGCGAGATCTTCCACACCGACCTCGGCCGCAAGGTCTACGGCGGCGGCGGCATCACGCCCGACGTGCTGGTCAAGGACGAGGAGCTGCTCCCCTTCGAGCAGTTCCTGCTCGCCCGCAACGCCTACCTGAACTTCGCGGTGGACTACGCCAGCCGCAACAAGATCAAGTCAAGCGACTGGAAGCCGGATCCGGCCAAGGTCCTGGACGAGCTCGCGCAAGTGGCTGGTCAAGGAGAAGATCGCGACGGAGGAGGAGGTCGACGAGGCCTCGCCCAGAAGGACGTCCGCGACTACTCGCATGCTCCAGATCCGCGCCGAGGTGATGAACACCGTCGGCGGCCAGGAGGCCCGCCACCGCATCCTCGCCGAGGGCGACTCGCAGCTCCAGGAGGCCCTGAAGCTCTTCGGCCAGGCCGCCGAGATGCTGGCCCAGCGCCGCGAGCTGGCCCCCAAGGTCGAGCGGGGAACCCAGACCAAGGGCCTGTAAAAGCCTCAGCCGCTAGAACCTGAAAGGCCGGCGGAAACGCCGGCCTTTTTCTTTCTTGAACGGTCCGTGCTCGTCCGTGTAAGTCCGTGCCCGTCCGTGTTCGTCCCTCCCCCTACTCCTCCCCGCCCCGCACCGCATCAATCTCCGCGAAATAATCCGGCT
This sequence comes from uncultured Acidobacteriota bacterium, assembly GCA_963832495.1. Classification (GTDB taxonomy): domain Bacteria; phylum Acidobacteriota; class Thermoanaerobaculia; order Multivoradales; family UBA5704; genus DATARR01. The sequence continues at coordinate 20,128 of CAWHUF010000015.1, forward strand.
TCACCAGAACCTCCCGGGGCTTGCTCCCCTGCGACGGGGCCGAGCAGGCCGTCCCGCTCCATCATGTCGATCAGGCGGGCGGCGCGCGAGAAGCCCACCCGCATGCGGCGCTGGAGGAAGCTCGCGGAGGCCTGCCGCTCGGCCACCACCAGGCGGGCGGCCTCGTCGTAGAGATCGTCGTCGTTGTCGCCGCCATCGCCGCCGGAACCGCCTTCTCCCTCCGGTGCCTTGAGCACGTCCGGGTCCAGCTCGGGCTTGCCCTGCTTCTTGAGCCAGCGGATGAGCGCCGCCGTCTCCTGCTCCGAGATGTAGGCGCCATGCAGGCGGATGACCCGCGAAGAGCCCGGCGGCATCATCAGCATGTCGCCCTTGCCCAGGAGCTTCTCCGAGCCCACCTGGTCCAGGATCGTCCGCGAGTCGTGGCGGCTCGCCGTGGCGAACGAGATGCGGCAGGGGAAGTTCGCCTTGATCGTGCCCGTCAGCACGTCCACCGACGGCCGCTGCGTGGCCACGATCAGGTGGATGCCCACGGCGCGGGCCATCTGCGCCAGCCGGGCGATCGACGTCTCGACCTCCGAGGAGGAGACCATCATCAGGTCCGCCAACTCGTCGATCACCACCACGTAGTACGGCATCGGCTTCAGGTCCGCGGCTGTGAACAGCCCGTCACCGCCCTCAGACAGCGACAGCCGCTTCTGCGTCTCCGGGTCCGAGATCGCCCGGTTGTAATAGGCGATCGAGCGCACGTGCACCTCGGCCAGCAGCCGGTAGCGCCGCTCCATCTCCGCGACCGCCCAGCGCAGCGCGTTCGCCGCCTTCTTGGGATCGACCACCACCTCGCACTTCAGATGCGGGATGTCCGCGTAGACCCCCAGCTCGATCCGCTTGGGATCGATGAAGATGAACTGCACCTCGTCGCGCGTGGCCTTGTAGAGGATCGACGTGATCATGCTCTGGAGGCCCACGCTCTTGCCCGCGCCCGTGGCGCCCGCCACCAGCAGGTGCGGCATGGTGGCGAGGTCCGCGTAATAGGGCTCGCCGTGGATGTCCGTGCCGAGCGCCATGGTGAGCACCGAGGGGGACTTCCTGAACCGCTCGTCGGCCAGCAGCGACCCCAGGCGGATGACGCTCCGCTCCCGGTTCGGCACCTCGATGCCCAGCGTCGAACGGCCGGCCATGCGGTCGATGCGCACCGACTCCGCCTTGAGCGCCAGGGCGAGGTCGTCCTGGAGGTTCACCACCTGGCTCACCTTGACCCCGGGCGCCGGCTGGAGCTCGTAGACCGTGATCACCGGGCCGGGGCTGATGGCCTCGATCGACCCTTCCACGCCGAACTCGGCGCAGCGGCTGCGGATCGCCTCGCCCAGCCGCACCAGCTCGGCCTGATCCATGGCGCTCCGGCCGTCCGCCATCTGCAACAGGTTCACGGGCGGCAGCGTCCCGGGCGCGATCTCAGCCACGAACGGCAGCGGCTTCTGCGGCACCGGCGCCGGCTTCGGCCGGGGGGCCGGCGGATCGTAGGGACCGGCACCTGGGGCGTGCGGCAGCGGCGCCGGCATCGACGGGAAATCCTCGTCCGGCTCCACCTCGGGAGCGCTCACCCGGCGCACCGAGAAATCCGTCTCGCCCTTCTTCTCCGTCACCCGCAACGGCCGCAGCGGCAGATCGATCCGGTCCGGCGGCGGCGAGCCGACCGATACGGAGGCCGCCGCCATGGACGGCCGGTGGGCCTCGGGAGCCGGCGGCGGGGCCTTCTTCTGCTTCTCCTCGGCCACCCGCTGGAGGTGCTTGGTGATCACCCGGCGGCGGTTCCGTTCCTTCTCCCGCCGTTCCCGCTGGCGCTCGCGGGCGAGCGTCCAGCCTTGCCAGAGCTGGCGTATGCGGTCCCGCCACGCGGCCAGCAGATCGCCCAGCGTCGACTGCACCAACAGCGCCGTGCCGCAGGCCACCGCCGAGCCCAGCACCACCAGCGTGCCCGGGAGGTTGAGCCGCTCCCGCAAGAGCTCGGAGAGCAACTCGCCAAAGGCGCCCCCCGCCCTGATCGAACCGTCGCTCCAGAGGATGCGGCCGAGACCGATCTGCAGCAGGGCCGGACCCGAAGCCAGCAGCAACCCGGCGCCAAGACCGCGCCCCACCACCTTCTGCCGTCCCAGCGGGCGCAACCGCCGCCACCCCGCCACCATCAGGAACAGAGGAATGAGCAGGCACGTCAGACCGAAGAACTCGAACGCCACGGCCGAGATATGAGCCCCCACGGCCCCGATCCAGTTCCTGGCGTGAGCCTCCTCCACCACCACCCGGTGCAGCAGGCTCGGGTCCTGAGGATGATGGCTCCCCAGCCCCAGCACCAGGAAGACGCCCGCCGCAAGCAGCACCAGCCCGAGGATCTCCCGCCCCTTCTCAGGCGAAAGGGTGGGCCGCTCAGGCGTCTGGCTCTTCTTCCGGACAATCGCGACGGACATGGGTTCCAGCTCAAGAAATTGGATGAGGAAACGACCCTCAAATTAGCTTGAAGTCTAGCACATCGAGGCATGTCCCCTTCCCCTGCTCCCCCGGCCGCCTGGGGCGCAGGCCTGGTCGACGGTGGTCCGACAGAAGCTCGTTGAATCGAATACTTAGAATTATTAGTCGGGAATTTTTACCACGACTTTGGGAACAAGTCTCGCTTTTCTGATCTCGCCCGACTATACTTCTCTCATCCGAAACCACCATGGAGTCTGCTCAAACTCTATTGGGAGGAGCTGGCCTTGACAGGATATTCCTCGTCGGTCTCTCAGCAGGTGGCGGCGCGTTTGACGCCGTACATTGGGCCTTTCAACGCTCAGATGTGGATCAAGTCGGTGGCCCGCCGCGATCTCGGGATGCCTCCCGAGAACCTGACCCATCACCACCTTTCTTCGCTGATCGATGGCCTGCGCCCGTTCCTCCAGACCCTGATGGGCCGGGCCACGGCTGAAAACGTCCTGCAACAGATCGGACGAGAGGTGCACTGATGCGCCTGCGCTGGCTGCCTCTGTTCCCTCTCCTCTATGCCGCAACCTTCCTGGTTGTGGTCCAGGAAGCCTCCAGGACACCGAAGCCCTGGAGCCGTTCATGATCTGGCAGCGGATCCTGGTGCGCGTCCTGGCCGCCCTGGGCTGCTTCGTCGCCGTCTCGTGCTTCGAGCGAGGCGATCACATGCGGCGCGCCTGGTTCTGGCTGGGCACGGGCACGGTGGTGATGCTGATCCGGAACGTCCTGAGACTGTCTCCCGCTTTCGATCCGCAGAACGGCACCCCCGCGGCCCAGGCCGTCATGGCCGGTCTCGGAGTCCTCGCGAACCTGGCCCTCCTGGCCGGGATCTGGATGCTCGCCCGGTCGTGGAAGATGGCGTCGATCACCCTGCCGGGCGGCCGGTCCGGAGTGGCAGCCGTGGCCGTGGTCACGGCCGCTCTGGCCCTGCTGGTGGTGGGGCCAGGCGCTCTGCAGCATTTCCGGGCGCTGCTTCAGGGAGATTGGAGCGCGCTGCTGCCGGTGGTTTCGGCGGTGGTGGACATTCTCTCCCTCTGTCTGATCACGCCCCTGCTGCTGACGGCCGTCTCGATGCGCGGCGGCCTCTTCTCCTGGCCCCTGGCTCTGGTCACGGTGAGCCAGATCTCCTGGCTCCTCAACGACTTCGCCGCCGGTCTGAAGCCCGGCGTGCTGCCGCCCGGGCTGCACCTGGCGGAGCTCGCCCGCGGCCTTGCCGAGAACTTCCTCTTCGTGGCGGGAATCGCCCAGTACCTCGTCATCCGACAGGTCCGCCGGGCTGCCGCTCCCCTCTCCACGGAGCCCACGCCGCAGCCGCGGGCCGTGGCGTCCTGACCCTGAAGGATATGGGCACACAAGGACACACCACGGGCAGGAGGAGCCCGCCTCCCCTCCTGCCCTGGTCCATTCCCTCCCGGCCGCCCCGCCGGAAAGGAAAGCCCGGAGCGTCGCCCTCCGCTCCGGACTGGATTCAGTTGTCAATGAGCCGTATTCCCCACCTCCCCTGTCTCCGTCGCCTAACTCCGGGCCGCCTTCCCCAAGGGGAACGGCACCGCAAGCAGGCCTCAGAGACTCTCCCTCTCTCCTCGGAATCCCTCCCCTCTCTCTGACTCTCCAAGAGGTCGGGGAAAGAGGCTGGCCACGAGGGGAAACGAAGCCACGACACCACTTTAACATGCACATACAGGGGAAGACCATTTTCCCCGAGGGGAATGCGATCGAGCTCAAGGGGAAAATGACTTCCCGCTCGGAGCGAGCCTTCCGGGATAGGGGGGAAAGTAAGCTTCCACGCCGTCCTGAAGCTCGTCAGCCGGGGAAAATCATGAGGCAGACTCTAGTCGAGGCCCCAAGACCGTATGCAGATGATAGAGGAAAATCCTCTAACTTTCAAGAAATCGGGAAGGGACAGGCGGGCCAGAGGCTATACTCATCGCATGGACCTGACGGCCTTCCCCGGCGGCAACCTGGTCGAAGAAGGCTTGGCCGACCTCGCGCGGGGCGTTGAGACGATCCCCGCGCTCCTGGTTTCTATCGGAGCCCCCCGCCTGCGCCGCATCGGCCTGCCCGTGCCCGAGGGTGTCTACTCCACTCCCGAGCACCGCCTCTACGAGAAGCTCGCCGAGACCGACCCCGACTCGGCCCACTCCCGCTACAACGCCCTGGTAAGACGGCTCGTCAGCTTCGAGAATGCAGCGGAATGCGCCGGCCTGTAGACGCGGAGCGCATCCGGCGCTTCATGAGGGAGTTGGGAGGGGAGGCGGAAAGGGATGTCCGCCTCTACTTCACCGGCGGAGCCACAGCGGTCCTCCTGGGCTGGAGACCGAGCACCATCGACGTGGACGTCAAATTCGAGCCCGAAACGGACCGCCTCTTTCGTGCCTTGCCCCGGATCAAAGAAAAACTCGAGCTCAACATCGAGCTTGCCTCCCCTGACCAGTTCATTCCCGAGATTCCGGGTTGGCAAGACAGGAGTGCCTTCATCGCCCGCGAGGGCCGCCTCTCCTTCTACCACTACGACTTCTACGCCCAGGCGCTTTCGAAAATCCAGCGCGGCCATGCCCAAGACAGCTCAGATGTCCTCCAGATGATAGAGAGAGGGCTTGTCGACCCGCACGAGCTCCGCCGTCGCTTCGAGGAAATCGAGCCTCACCTGTACCGTTTTCCTGCGATTGATCCAGTGGCTTTCCGGCGCGCACTGGAAGAGCTTTGGGGGCTCCTCTACCCGATGGGCGAGCGCTGAAAACCAACTCGCTCTCGGCTCCGCGGTCTTGAGCCCACAGGGGCGGTCAGATTCTTAGTCCAGGGATGTGAGCCCTGGGAAAACGCGATCCCGAGACTCACGTTTTTTGAGACACGTTCGTTCAGCAGGATTCACACTATAGGCTGTGGTCCTCTCCCCGCTGAACACGAAATCTTGTACCCCCTCCCCCCTCCCTAGCCCCCGCTTTTAGGGTAGTATTTCTCCATGAGCGGCGAGCCGTCCAACGCCCCGAGCTACAAGGGGCTTCGTCCGGCCTCCGCCCGGGCCACGGTGGCGGCCCGGGGGAGCAGCAAGAAGACAGACACCCGGTGTGAGGTGATGCTGCGCCGGGCGCTCTGGGCCGCGGGGTGCCGGTACCGCAAGAACGTCCAAGAGCTGCCGGGACGGCCTGACATGGTCTTCCCGCGGGCCCGGATCGCGGTCTTCTGCGATGGCGACTTCTGGCACGGCCGGGACTGGGAGAGCCGGCGTCAGAAGCTGAGCCGCGGCACGAACTCCGAGTACTGGCTGGCCAAGATCCAGCGGAACATGGAGCGGGACCGGCAAAACGACCGGCGGCTTCAGGAGATGGGCTGGACGGTCCTGCGCTTCTGGGAGTCCCAAATCCAGTCCGATGTGGCCGCGATTGCCCGAATCGTCCTCAACCTTCTTCAAGGAGAGGCAGCCTCGGCATTGGACCTTGACGAGGGGCATACATCTGGCGTAAAAAGAGCGTAATGTGGCGAAACGACCTACCGGAGCCCCCAGAGGAATGCGCAGGCTGATCAGCCTCTATACCGGTGCGGGTGGGCTCGACCTCGGATTCGAGGCGGCGGGCTTCGAGACCGCGGTGGCGGTGGAGATCGACCCTGAGGCCGTGGTCACCCTGCGGCACAACCGGGACTGGCCCATCTTCGACCGTGACATCCACACAGTCTCCTCCAAGGAGCTTTTGAAGACGGCGGGGCTCGGTGTGGGTGAGGCGGACGCGCTGATCGGCGGCCCTCCCTGCCAACCGTTTTCGAAATCTGGCTACTGGGCCTCGGGTGACACGTTGCGCCTGGACGACCCCCGCGCCGGCACGCTCGGCGCCTATTTGCGTGTGCTCCGCGACACATTGCCGAAGACCTTCCTCTTGGAGAACGTCCCCGGCTTGGCGTACCAGAAGAAGAGCGAAGGTCTGGAGCTCATCCAGCGGACGATCCGCAAGATCAATCGCGACTGCGACACGAGCTACACCCTGGCGGTCGCCAAGCTGAACGCCGCAGACTATGGAGTCCCGCAGATCCGGGAAAGGGTTTTCGTGATCGGTGCGCGGGACGGCCAGGAATATTCGCTTCCAAATCCCACGCATGTCCCGAGCGGCTACACGACCGCCTGGGATGCGATCGGCGATCTGGAGGACGATGACGATCCCGATCTGCGGGTGCGGGGAAAATGGGCAGACCTGTTGCCTGCCATTCCCGAAGGAAACAATTATCTCTGGCACACCGAGCGCGGCGGTGGCCTCCGCCTCTTCGGCTGGCGCCGGCGCTACTGGAGCTTCCTTCTGAAACTAGCCAAGGCGCTCCCCTCCTGGACCATCCAGGCGCAGCCCGGACCAGCGATCGGACCGTTCCACTGGAAGAGCCGGCGGCTCTCAGCCCGCGAGCTCTGCCGGTTGCAGACCGTGCCGGACAGCTATACGGTGATCGGAAACGTTGCCTCCGTGCAGCGCCAGCTCGGCAACGCCGTGCCTTCCGCCCTGGCGGAGATGCTGGCTTTGTCCATGCGCCGCCAGCTCCTGAGAGATGAAGTGGACTTCAGGTTGAGGCTTGTACCGACCCCAAGGCGCCCGATCCCTGAGCCGGAGCCGGTCGGTACCGTGCCTTTCAAGTACCGGCACATGGTGGGAGATCACGAAGCTCATCCCGGGACGGGCCAGGGGTACGCGGCGACTCGCAGGAAAGAGCTGGACGAAGAGCCGAAGCTTGCCTTTGGCTGAGTCCCGGAAGGCTGCGGCCAAGGCGCCATGACAGCCGAGATTCTCTCCCTCCGGACGTACAACGTCAGCCGCAAAGACCGGGAGCCTCTCCTGGACTTCATGCTCCAGGCTCTGCACGGCGAGGGCTGCCGCATCCTCTACAGCTCGCCACCCTCCCAGGCACCGTTTCGGATCACCTTCGAAACACCGCAAGGAGAGCGCCTGGGGATCGTGGCCTACGCCTTCCTTGCCAACTCCCGCACGACCAAGAACCGGCCCGCGGACGAGCATCGATTTCAGCTCAAATATGGTTCCAAGGACGGCCAGCTCCACGAGCTCTGGCAGGACCCTTTCGGGCTGTATACGACCCTCCTGGTGGGGATCAACACCGAGCGCGGGTTTTTCGTGGGAGCCGACCCGGTCCTCCACAATCCGACCCGTTTCTTCATCTCCATCGAGTTCAAGCAGCACCACGCCGACCAGATCCTCGAAAAGGGATGGTACGTCTGGGAACGCGATCGGCAAGGGGTTCCCGAGGAGCCCGTGGAGGTGCTCGTGGGGGGCAGGCCGGAATCCTTTCTTTCCTACGTCCGGCTGGAACGCGAAGCGGCCGGCGAGGACCAGGGGCACCGGCATCTCCTGGCGGAAAAGGCAATCCGCCAAAAGCCTTCGAGCGTTCACGCGCTGACCCGGGAATTCGAGCTGACCGAAAGGGAAGTGCTCGACCTCATCGAGAACGCCCACCGGCTGAAGGTGGCCGTCCGCGGGTGGGTCGCGGAGGAGCACCTCTTCCGCTATCTCAAAACGTTCCCGGAGCTTGGAGATTGTGCTCGCCTCACAGGAGACGGTCCGGACATCGCGGTCCGCCTGCCCGGCAGCCAAAAGATCACAATTGAGTGCAAGAACGTCCTTAGAAAGCCTGATCGTGCGGGACTGGCCAGGATCGATTTCCAGCGCACCCGTGCGGCGAAAAGTGATCCTTGCTCGCGCTACTATAGTCCGAAGGATTTCGATGTCGTCGCCGCCTGCTTGCACGCCGTGACGGAAAGGTGGGAGTTTCGGTTCGCGCTGCCCTCGCGGCTCGATCCCCACGCGAAGTGCCCCGGCAAGCTTTCGAGCAACGTCCACATCGACGATCGCTGGTCCGGCGATCCCCGGCCGATCCTGCGGGCGGCGGCGCTTTGAGGAATCTGCCTACTCCGCCGCCTCCAGCACACCCTTCATCTCCGGCGTCTGCGCCGCTTCCACCAGAGCCGCCTTGTGCTCGCCGAGCTTGGCTCCGGATTCGATCAGTAGGCGGACGACTTCGAGGTGGTTTTCGTTGACCGGTCCGTAGATCAACGGGAACCCGGCCGGGGCGGTGTTGGGATCGGCACCGGCCTTGAGCAGGATCTTGCACATCTCCAGCCGGCCCGTGCGCGCCGCTTCCCCCAGAGGCGTCACCTCGTAGTCGTTGCCGCTCCTGGCGTCGGCGCCCGCTTCGACGAGGAGGCGCAGGAGGTCGGTGTTTTCGGAATCGACCGCTTCGAAGACGATCGACTTGCCGCCATCCACGTTCGGAGCGTTCTTCTCGTCCGGCTTGACGCCGCCTTGGAGGAGCGCCTTGACGACCTCGAGCTGCCGCCTCTCGGTCGCCACCCAGAGGGCCGTACGGTTCGAGGAGCTCCGCACCGAGGGATCGATCCCGGCTTCGAGGAACAGCTTGACGCGCTCCACATCCCCTTCGGCGACCTTCTGCAGGAACGCCTCCGGCGTGAAGGCGATGCCCTCCTCCTTCAGCCGCTCGCGGGCTCCTGCCTGATCGGCGTGGACGGAAGGTAAGGCCAGGATCAAGGTGGAGAGCACGATCAGGACGAGGGGAGCTTTCATCGGAGCCTCCTTTGCCTCCACTCTACCCCAGCAGGCATGCCAGAATCCTCCCATGCCCAAAGTCGCCCTCCCGGTCCCCTTCTACCTCTACCCCTACCACGAGGCCCGTGAGTTGGGGGCGAAGGGATTCCAGGCGCTTCTCTGGTCCAGCGAAGAGGGGCAGCGGGCCCGTTTCGAGGCCATCGCGCGGAACTGTCCACTGGCAGGGAAGAAGGTTCTCGACGTGGGGTGCGGACGGGCGGACCTGCTGGGGTATCTCCTGGAGAGCGGCAACGCCCCGGCCCACTATGTGGGGATGGATATGATCCCGGCCACCCTGCGGGCAGCGCGCCGGAAGAAGTACCCGCGGTGCGAGATCGTGGCCGGAGATTTCGTCCGGGAGCCGGAGAAGCTCCACGTGGGGGCGGACGTGGTGGCCTTCTCCGGCTCGCTCAACACGCTCACGCGCCCGCGGTTCTATCGCACCCTGCGCGCGGCCTGGGCCGCCGCGGGAGAGGCGCTGGTGTTCAACTTCCTCAATTCGCGCTACTGGGCCGGCGAGGACTGGCTCACCTGGCACCGCCGCCGCACCGTGCTCGCCTTCTGCCGCTCCCTGGGGGGCGAGCCTCGCTTCGACGAGAGCTATCTGGAGGGTGACTGTACGGTGGCCGTCCGGAAACCCGGCGCCCAGGGCTCCCTCGTTGAGCTCCAAAGCACCTCCTTGGATAGGGAGCCGTCAAACGAGCCCTGAACCGAAAGGAGGAGGAGAATGCTGAGGAAAACTCTGCTGTTCGCCATCCTGTCCGTGGTCGCATTCGCCATCGCCGTGCAGGCCGCCGAGGTGCCCGCCCTCGACCCGCCGGGCCTGCTGTCTCCGGAGGGGCCTGCCTGCCAGGCGGATCCGGCCGCGCAGGCGTTCGCCGTGATCGGGTTCGACCCAGTCCTCAAAGGCCATGATCCGGCGACCTGCGGGAGGTGCCTCAACTGTTCGAGCACCACGAGTTGCTTCGGCAAGCTGTTCGGTGATCCATGCATCGGCCCTGGCGGCACGCCCAGCACGTGCCAGGCCTTCAACGGCTGCGCGCTGTACAACTGCTGCCAGTGCACCAACTCGGGAGGATAGGCTGCTTTTGCCGCTCATGAACATCCCACTTCACCGGCTCCACAACCAGCGTATCGCCAGCACCGCTTTCAAGAAGCCAGGCGAGTTGGTGAAGTGGCTGGGCGCCGTGCAGGCCCAGGACTATCTCGGCGCGCTCTGGGGCGTCGGGCTTCGTACGGAAAACGCAACGGAAAAGGACGTCGAACAGGCTCTCGCCGAGCGCACCATCCTTCGTACCTGGCCCATGCGCGGTACGCTGCACTTCGTGGCCGCCGAGGATGCGCGGTGGATGCTCAAGCTGATGACGCCCCGTGTCCTCGCCGCCAGTGCCGGCCGCCTTCAGAAACAGTTCGATCTGGACGAAGCCGTGTTCGCGCGCAGCCGGGACGTGCTCATCAGCACCCTGCAAGGCGGCCGGCAGCTCACGCGAAACGCGATGTATCAGGTTCTGGAGGATGCCGGGATTTCCGCGGCCGGCCAGCGAGGCCTCCACATCCTGTGGCGGCTGGCCCAGGAAGGACTGATCTGTTTCGGGGCACGGGAAGGCAAGCAACACACCTTCGTCCTGCTCGACGAATGGGTGCCCGGCGCGAGGCGGCTGGAGCGCGAGGAAGCCCTGGCGGAGCTCGTCCGCCGCTACTTCACCAGCCGCGGCCCGGCCACGGTGCAGGACTTTGTGTGGTGGTCCGGACTGACGGCGGCGGATGCCGCGGCGGGCCTGGAAATGATCAAAGAGGACATGCTGAGCGAGGTGATCGACCGCAAGACGATCGACCGCAAGACTTACTGGCTCTCTTCCTCCACGCCCACCGCGGAAAAAGCTTCGTCAACCGCCTACCTGCTGCCGGCTTTCGATGAATATACCGTGGCGTATACAGACCGCAGCGCCGTGCTGCCTCCGGTGAACATGAGACAGGTGTTCACCACGAACGGCATCTTCAATCCCATCATGGTCCTTGACGGGCAGGTCGTAGGCATCTGGAAACGGACGCTGGGGAAGAAGTCGGTGGCCGTCGCCCTGAGCCCTTTCAACGCCCTCGAGAAAACCGGCGAGGCGGCCTTCACCCGGGCCGCTCGCCGGTATGGCGCGTTCCACGGATTGCCCGTGGTCCTGGAATAGACGCTCAGAGCCTCCCGCCGGCGCGAGATGGCTCTTACGTCTCGATCCGGCGGTATTCCGTGCCGGAAACGGTGGCGCGGAGCGCCTTGCCGTTGGCCACGTCCTCGAAGCGGACGCGGTTGGGGGCGTGCTCCTCCTCACCCAGGCGAAAGAGGCCCGGGCCGAGCGGCACCAGGGGATCGCCGCCGAGCCACAGGCGGCCCTTGCGCAGCACCACGCGGAAGCTCCCCTCCCAGGGGTTCTCGTTGCGGTAGTGGCCGGCGAAGGCCCGCCACTCGGGCGGATTCTCGAAGGTCCGCGGACCCGTATAGTGCTCGCCCGCGTACCAGTCGCCGCCCCAACTCGCTTCGGTAACGGCTTTTTCCGTTCGTTCGAAGCTCAAGGGGAACAGCGCGAAGTCCGGATGGGAAACATAGAAGTTGTCCGGCGCGATGATCTCGAGAGGGATCTGCTCGCCTTTGTAGGTCAGCTTCAGGAGCGTGCCTTCAGCGGTCAGAACGATTTTACGGGTATCTGAGCCAGCCGGCGCGGTGTACGTCCCCGCGTAATCGGCCGCGTTGGCCACCTTGTAGGGATCGTCGGGCTCGGGCATTGGAGGAAGCGGTTTCTTTTCGGCCTCCGCGCGCAGCACGGCCAGGGCATGGGCGGCGACGGCGTTGGGCCGGTATCCCGCCAGGGACGCGTTGGCCGAAGCGAACGCTCCGAAGCCGGCGTCGAGGTCCACCTGCAGGGCCGAGCTGAAGGAGACCATCCCTCCCGTGTGCCGCAGCAGGGTACGGTTTTCGGCCGGTTGCACGGCGATCCCGTAGCCATAGCCCGCCCCCTCGCCGAAGCCCGGCGAAGGGATGGCGGGCTTCATGAACAGGGCAAAGCTCTCCTCCGAAATCAGGCGCCCCTGCGGCGTGCGTCCACGGTTCAGCAGCATCCGCATGTAGAGCGCCATGTCGCCGGGAGTCGAAGCGATGCAGCCCGCGGCGTTGTCCATGGCGAGGTGTGGGGCCTCGACGATGGGGCCGTGGCGCTGGAACGGCCGGTCATCATAAAGAGGCCAATAACTCACCGGCATGCGCTGGCGGCTCTCGTGAGAGATCACCGGCTCGCTCGCGTTCATGCCGAGCGGCTGCAGGATGCGCGCCCTCAGGCTCTCGCGCAACGGCCGCTTGTCGAGCGTTTCGATCAGCCATCCCAGGATCTGATATCCCACGTTGCAGTAGTGGAAATGCTCCCCGGGCGCGTGAGCGGTCCACAGCGGGATCGAAGGGAGACTCAGCGGATTGGGCAAACCCGACGTGTGGGTCAGCAGATGATGGGTTGTGATCGGAGCGTACGAGCTTTCAATCCGCAGCCAGGGAAGGTACTCGCGGATGGGGCGGTTGAGATCGAGCTTGCCCTCTTCGCGGAGTTGAAGCAGGGTGATCCCGACGAACGACTTGGTGATCGATCCGATCTCGAAAAGGTTCTGAGGCGTCACCGCCAACCCGGTCTTGACGTCGGCATGGCCGTACGCCCGCATGGCGACCACGCCGCTCCGGTCCGCGAGCCCGAGAATCAGCCCGGGGACACCCCGCTCCTTGCGGTGGCGCTCGACGAACTGGTCGATGGCGCGGAGGGCCGGCGAAGGCTCCCCTTCCGCGGACCTCAGCACTGGGACACCGAGGAGCCGTGAAGCTCCCAGTCCCGCGGCCGTCCAAGCTGTCCATCCCAGGAAACCTCGCCGGCTGATGCCTTCCATTCTGAGCCCTCCTCGCAGTCTCCAGTGGGGCTACATTATAGGCTAATTTCCATAACAAACTGAAGCCCACTGTCATTGACACCTAGAAAAAATAGCAGGACAATCTAAGAAAGGGGAATGCTTGATCCACAAAACCTCGGTTCAGGGCCCATCGTCGCGTCGTCTCCGGATCTACGCTTGCGACCCCAGCCTCGGTCTTCAGATTCAGACGGCGGGAATCAATGAGATCACCGTGAAGGTGCCCTGGGAGAAGGATTCCTTGACAGGTCAGTCGTCGCTCGGGCTAGGACCGGTGGGCGAATATCTGGAAGTGGTCGATTTCGATCCGGCGAGCGGGATGTTCTATCCACCGGTCAACCTGAACGATCCAGACTTGCTGGCCGAGGACGGACTCGCACCCTCGGAGGGCAATCCGCAGTTCCATCAGCAAATGGTCTATGCGGTCGCAATGACGACTATCGATCATTTCGAGCGCGCGCTCGGGCGCGTTGCCCTTTGGGCAACACACAAGGGAAACAGTAAGAATCGCAAGTTCGTCCGGCGGCTGCGGATCTATCCTCATGCCCTGAGAGACCAGAACGCCTATTACAGCCCGCAGAAGAAGTCGATCCTCTTCGGTTACTTTCCGGTACGAATCAAGGATGCCCGCAATACGCCGGGGACGATCGTCTTCTCATGTCTATCCCACGACATTATCGCCCACGAGGTGACGCATGCTCTTCTCGACGGCGTCCACCCACGCTTCAACGAGCCGACGAATCCGGACGTCCACGCTTTCCACGAAGCGTTCGCCGACATCGTGGCACTGTTTCAGCACTTCTCCTATACCGGTGTCCTGAAGGATCAGATCAGCCGGACCCGCGGCGACCTCGAGGGAGAGAACACGCTGGCCCAACTCGCACAGCAGTTCGGTCAAGCCACAGGCCGCGGCGGCGCCCTGCGTGACGCGCTCGGGAGTTATGATCCGGACGCCGGCAAGTGGGTGCGGCGAGTACCCGACGCGCAGGTTTTGGAGAAGGTGATGGAACCCCATGCGCGCGGCGCCATCCTGGTAGCCGCGGTGTTCGGGGCCTTTCTGCTCGTCTATCGGTCGCGTACCGTCGATCTTTACCGGATCGCCACCCACGGAACCGGCGTACTGCCGGAAGGGGATATTCACCCCGACCTCGCCGAGCGGCTGGCCGACGAGGCGCGCCGGGCGTCGCAGTACATTTTGCAGATGTGCATCCGCGCGCTCGACTACTGCCCGCCCGTGGACATCACGTTTGGCGATTACTTGCGTGCGATGATCTCAGCGGACCTCGACGTCAATGGCGAGACTGACCTCTATCGGATCGCGGTTATAGAGAGCTTCCGGCAGTGGGGAATCTATCCGCACGGCATCCGCAGCATGTCCGTGGAGAGCCTCCAGTGGGAGACGGGCGAGGACGCGATGGCGGATGGTGCAGGCGCAGCAACGCGTGCACCCGACGCCGAGATCAAGACGCGCCTGCAGAACGTTCAAAACGACTTCCGGAATCTGCTCCAAGAAACTCAGCAGCCGAGTGGCCTGGACGAGGAGGAAGACGAGGAGGAAGACGGGACGTCGCAACGGAGTCAGACTGCGGTCAAAGTCGAGCCCTGGAACCTTGAAAGCGACCGCCTGACCGTGTGGCAGAAGATGGAAGACAGCCGCTGGGCGCTCTGGCGCTGGCTTGTCAAAGGCCAAGGCCGCAAATACGCCAAGGCTTTTGGCTTGGTGCTTGAGGACTTTGAAGCGCCGCCAACCGTGTACCGGTCGAAAGACGAGAGCCCCTCCGTCGAGGTTCATTCCGTACGCACAGCTCTTCGACGAACAGCCCGGGGGGCACTTATCACGGACCTCGTAGTGGAGATCACGCAGCGCCGGCGTGGCTATTTCGACAAGGACGAGCAGGAGCAGGCCGATAAGCGGACGACGCCGTTCCCGCGCAGCCAAGACGGCGACTTTAAGTACCGCACCGGCTGCACGATCCTCATTGATCCCTCGACGATGACGGTGCGTCGCGTGATCCGCACGGCCGGCACGATCACCAACGAGGAAGAGCTGAAACGCGTGCGCCGTTTTCTCACCGGTGAGGTGGTCCCCACCGGCAACGCCTTCGACAGCAGTCGGCCCTTGAGCCTGCACGCCCAGCGCGGCTCCGAGAGCCATGAGCCGTTCGCCCTTCTCCATCGCCAAGCGGAGGATTGACCGAAATGCCTCTGATGGAATCTCCCGAGTCCGGCTCTGGTGTGAAGGTACGGATGTACCGTCAAGGCCATGGTGACTGTTTCCTGCTCGCGTTCCCCACCGACAAAGAGCGGCCGTTCTACGTCCTCATTGATTGCGGCTACAAGCCGGGCTCGAACGTCGCCTTCGGCCTGGCCAAGATTAGCGACATCGTCGCTGACATTGGCGAGGCCACCGGTAACCACATCGATCTCGTAATCCTCACCCATGAGCATCAGGACCACGTGAACGGGATCTGGAAGAAGGGCACGCCATATTTCGAGGACATCAAAATCGGTGCAGCGTGGCTTGCCTGGACGGAGGACCCCAAAGACCAGCTTGCCAACGACCTCAGGAAGCGTCATCATGACCAGCTCCTTGGCCTCGTCGCAGCGCGGAACCGTCTGGCCCTGGAGGCCCGAGGCGCCGCTCTGGGCCGCCTCGACGACCTCCTCTCCCTCGAACTCGGGTTCGGCATCAACGAGACAGAGGACTTCGCGGCGGCGGCAAAGGACCCCGCGAAGTCCCTCAACAAGCAGGCGATGAAGCTCGTCAAGGACAAGGCCGGCGCCAAGACAAAGTACATCGTCCCCTTCGAGGAAATCCTCCGCCTACCGGGAGTCGAGGGCGTGAGGATCTTCGCCTTCGGGCCACCGCACGACGCCGACCTGCTCGCGGATGAGAACCCTCAGGGCACAGAGGCTTTCCCCGGCCATGGCTTCGGCGCCGCAATGCACCGCGGATCGTTTTTCGCTGCGGCGCAGGCGGGCGATGCAGAGCGGCCCGGCATCCAGCCGTTTGCCAAGCGCTTCGGCATACCGGTCGCAGAGGCGTTCACGTCCGATCCTTCCAGAGATTTCTTCAAACGGTTCTACGATAAACCGTCTGCCGCCGGCAACGACTCGAAACCCGAGGTCGCCGACGACGCGGAGTTCCGGCGCATCGACACTGACTGGCTGTACTGCGCCGAGGACTTGGCACTCGTGCTCAACAAGGGGATCAACAACACCAGCCTGGCACTCGCCTTCGAACTCGAGAAGTCCGGCAAGGTCTTGCTTTTCATCGGCGATGCGCAGCGCGGGAACTGGAAGTCGTGGACGGCGGGAAGCTGGCAGGAGGGCGACAAGAAGATCACCATCCGCGACCTCATGGCCCGGACGGTTCTCTACAAGGTCGGCCATCACGGCAGCCACAACGCTACGCTCGCCGGGGCCCTCAACGACGATTACCCAAACCTCACCTGGATGGGACAAGGCTCCTACGGTCGCGAGTTCACGGCCATGATCACCGCCGTTTCAAAATGGGCCTACGCGCAGACCCCGGTCTGGGCTCACCCTCTGAAGTCGATCAAGGAGGAGCTCGTGAAGAAGACGGCCGGACGCATCTTCCAGACCGACACCGGCGCATTGAAAAAGCCGGATAGCGTCTCCGATGCTGAATGGGCAGAATTCACTAATAAGACCACGATTACTCCCCTCTATTTCGAATACGAGATCGCTGATACGGCGAGTTGAAGTTGGACGCCTAAGGCATCCCTTGCAGCACTTTGCTGAGGCTACGTCTTCGCCGGGCGTGCCTCCGTCGTGTACTTGCCAAGATGGTGGAGCCCCCGCTATCATTGATAGCATGAAGAAGGCCCTCACACACCAGTTGATCGTGCGGAACCTCGAAGAAGAGGTCGTCCGTGAGCTGCGGTTCCGGGCAGCGCGTCATGGCCGCTCGGCCGAGGCGGAACACCGGGAGATCCTGCGCGAGGCACTGCTCCCGGCGAAGAGAAAGAGGTCTCTCAAGGAGCTTCTCCTCGCGATGCCGGAAGGCGAGGACTCTGACTTCGAGCAGAGCCTGGCCTGACGCTGGTAACTCGCAATCTCAAGGATGTCAAGCGGACCGGCATGGATTGTTTGCGCCCATGCGTTTATGTCTCCACTACCTTGAAACCTTCCACGGATACATAGCCTGCGCTCTTGAGACTTTGAGCTACGGCAAAATCGCCCATACTCTGGCTGCGGCTGGCAAAGGCCTTGTCGAGATCGCGGGTCGCCTCAGCGACGGCCGTAGCTTCCTCTGTATGAAGGTCTTCGGGGCGCACGATGACGAAATGGTAGTCCCATTCGTTGGGTCGAACCTGCTTCAAGCAAGCGATCGAGGGGATGAAGGCGCCGGGTCTACCATAGCTCCCCGGCTCAAAGCGGAACCGCGGTGAGGGGGTCACTTCCGAGCTGACCTCCTCGCTTTTTCCGAGGCAACACCGCTTGTATTTCTTGCCGCTGCCACAGGGGCACGGATCATTTCTTCCGGACATGATTGATTCCTCTCGATTCGCCTATCGCCGGACTCTGTTGCCGCGCATTCGAATCTCAAACGCGGACTCGCCAAAGTGATCGTATTCCTTGACGATAAACTTCATCCGCCGGCCACGAATGCTGGCTTCCAGCAGCCCGCTGGTTCTCCGTTCCAGCTTCGCACGAGTAACCAGCTCACCCACGACGGAGCCAGCAACCGGGTCGGCCAGAACACCGCCAATGCCTGTAGAGCCGCGGTACGTCGTCACTTCGATCCCCCCGGAGGTCCACTCGAGCGTCACTTTGTCCGCTTTGAGGTCCAGGAACCCTGCGAGTATGTCATCCAACTTTTCGACCACTGTCAGCCCTCCACGGCCAAACGGTCCTACGGCTCACCGGCTTGGTACGGATGTCATGCAACAAGCGATCGAGGCCTTGGGCGAGGGCGATCAACTCATCCATCTCGAGATCGCCACGCCAACGCTGCCTCAACTGTTCAATCATCTCCGGGAACCACGTCCTGGATCGATCACCGGATGGCATTATCGGAGGTCCTCAGATTCGCTCGCTCTACACCGCGCCGGACGGCCTATCTTTGCTTACTGAATTATACCACTCTCGGATGGAGGCTGGTCAAAGGACAACGCCATTCGGGACCGAGATTCCGGCAGGCACTATAAGGTTTTCTAAGTGAGCAACGGTCTCGATAATTTGCCTGGAGCCCAAGGGTAGCCATGCCATTCCACACATCTGCGTTTTGGGTTCTTTGTGCTGGGTGCTCCAATCGGTTGTCTTGAATCGTTCAGATGTACCCTTCGAAAGAGACAGCCCAGTCCTCGACCGACACCCTCTCCGGGTGCACCGCCGTCGGGCCGTCCCTTCGAAGGGCAGATGCTGACGATCCACCTCTCCCTCATGAAGACCCCGAGGTGTGTGGAAAAACACGGCATTTATGCCCGGGCTCTCCCAGCCGCGGCACCATCTCCACACCTCAAAAACCCTCTCGCCGTCCCCACCCGCCCTCCTGCCGCGCTCTCCGGTCCTTCTCGAAGGCTGATTGCCACGTTCGCCGGGGTCGACGCAACGACTCGCGAGGTCTCCAGGGCTTCCGCCGGCCTCATTTCATCAACTCGCGAGCTCGCAAGGCGTCCCGCCGGGGCCGGCGCAACGACTCGAGCGCTCTTTGCAACGACTCGAAGGCTCTCCAGACGTTGTGCCGGGGTCTCGACTTGTTGCGCCGCCCTCTCCGCGTGTTGCAAAGCCCTCTCGACTTGTTGAAACGGCGTCTTCTGGTGTTGCGCCAGGCTCGCGAGTTGCTGCAAAGCGGCCGGCGGAGGACCGTTTTACGCCCGCGGTTGTTGAAGAGACCTCTCCGGGTGTTCCAGCACGGCCGGCGAATGTCCCAGAGAGGGGAACCGCTCTCCCCGGCTCAGGAATCCGCCTTGCGGTACTTCGCCGCGATCTTGCCGGCGCCGTACGAGTCGAGGACGAGGACTCCCTCGTTGACCAGCCTATCCAGGACGCGGTGCAACGAGGAGCGTTCCGGCCCGTAGCCGAGGGCGCGGAGGAGGTCGTTGCGGTCGAAGACCTCCGGCATCTGGGCCAGTGCGGTCTCGACGTCCTCCCGGAGCTGTCCGGGCGCGAGCCGGTGCCGGGCTGGCTTCCTGGGAGGGGTGGCAGGAACGGTGGCCGCGATGGGTCTCTGCTGGGGCGGGACGGCGGCACCGTTCGAATCGGCTATCCAGATCAGCTCCAGGGCCCGGAGCTGGCGCTGGTAGCCTTCTTCCAGCAGGGCCACGCCCTCCCGGAGCTGCTCGGCCAGCTTCAGCTTGCGTTGCTCGTATTCCTCGCGTGTCATGTTGCAAGCGATTTCAACACAAGCTTGTGTTGCAACACAAGAGAGGCAATCCCGCGGTCAAACCGGGAGTGGGTACAGCTCCAGTGCGAAATTCGCGTAGGAATAGGTGTTGTCGAGAGCGTCGCTCGCTGATAGCGAGACTGGACAACCGGCGGTACTGCAAGACCCGCAGCCAATTGCTTCGTCGTCCAGGTGGGCAGCGTAATGGCTCATCTCGTGCAGAATCAACGAGGCATTGCAGTTCAGCGAATAGCCGCTCATGTGGTTGATGCACGGATGCAGATGGGGGTTTAGGCCCAAGTATCGAAGCCGATCGCGTACATAGGCCGCCTCCTCGGCGCCACAGTCGTGTTCACACTCGTACCAATAGTCGTCAGCGGTGAGAACTGAATCGATACTATTGAACACAGCGAGTATCGTCGCAACTGCCGGCGTGGCCGTCATGAAGTATTTCGGAAACAGAGCGGTGACCAGCGGGTCTATTGGTGACGCGCTCAATACCCGGATCGCCTTGGCGACCATCCGCCGCATGACGGAATCCCCAGGCCAGACCACGCTCGAAAGATCCGTGGCCGTGCAACTGGAGGTGTGATGGTATCGCTGCAACGACGCTGGCGCGTGTAGCGTCTTTGAAAAAGCATCAGAGCCCGTCTGTTGAACCACATGAGCGAGCTCATGGGCCAGCAGAGATCTTCCTTCCGATGACTCTGGTACATATTCGCCTGCTCCGAAAACTATGCTCCTTCCGACAGTGAAGGCTCTGGCATTTACGGATCTGGCTGCCTGCCCAGCATGGATGTCGCTATGCACTCGGACCTTGCTGAAATCATGTCCAAAACGTGGTTCAAAAAAGTTACGGGCAGACCTATCAAGTCGTTGACCCGGGGAGCCCAATACTTCGTGGACCAGGGGCGGTGCAGTCATGTGCCGCGAGGCATTTTCGCCGGCACATTTCATCTGTAATAACGACGGTTCCTTACCAGAGTGTTCCGTTTGGCACCTGGGGCACTTCCCGCCGCAGGCACAAGCGCGCTGTAACTGCGGCTCAGGCATGCGCATCACCTGCTCAGCGACGCGGTCTGCCTCCTGCTCATACTCGTCCCCCGGCGCGGTGATTGCCAGTTTGGTCTGTATTGTTCCAGCGATGGGAGGAGTTACGGGAATCCGGCTAGAATCGTGCCCAAATTGAGATGATGCTGTACCGGTCGATACGGAGTTGCGTTCCTCAGCATTGCCCTGAAGCAACCGCAGAAGTGCTTGATTGCCTATCGCGCCCCGAAGGCTGAGGACCAAGTTCGGATCATGACCTTCCCCGACGTGAGCTCGACTGAGCGTTGTAGACCTGGTAGGCGTAGCCGGCTGCGTTCCTCTTGGTTTCTGCGTGAAAGTTCGCATCCACTCATCTCCGATCGGTACTTTGCGGCCTGACCTCGGATTCAACGTTTCCCAGCCACCCTCCCGCAAAGCCAACACGTTGGGGGTGCGATCCAATCACGGCAGCAGGTGAATATCACCATACCTCGATGTAATTGAGCCTCTGTCATTTACGACCATGCTACGCCGCTTCTGCATGCTCGTCAACACTGGAATTGGACGGCCTCTGGCGCGGATCCCCGGCTCCTGATAATGTTCAAAGACAACTACAGGAGACAGGGACATGCCGGACTGGTTTTATCGGACCGTGACGCAACCCTTGCTCTTCCGGGTCCCGGCGGTGCCGGCCCGCGATTTCACCCTGGGCTTTCTGGGCCGGCTGGCGCGGCTGCCCTTCGGCCCGGCGGCGATCGATTTCCTGGGCCACATGCGGGCCGATCCCCGGCTGCGGCAGTCGTTCCTGGGCATCGACTTTCCCACCTCGGTCGGCCTCGGTCCCGGTCTCGACGCCAAGGCGGCCGCGCTGCCGGCCCTGGCCCGGTTCGGGTTCGGTTTCCTGGAGGTCGGGCCGGTGACTCCGGAGGGGAACAGGTGCCGATAAGGCTGTGGCGCGACGCCCAGCCGAGGAGGCGATCTGGTCTCCCGATCCCCCGGCCAGCCTGAGCCTCGCGGCGGCGGCTCCGCGCCTCGCCGAAGCCTCCCGCCTGGGCCTTCCCGTGATCGCACGGCTGGGAGCCCCGGAATGCCGAAAAATGATCGCGGAGCTGGCGCCGCACGTCCACCTCTTCTCGCTCGGCACTCTCCGGATCGCGCTGGCATGCTGGCTGGTCCGGCGAAGAATGGACGGCGCACCTGCGGACCGTCCTCGATGCCTCGCCCCACCCTGTTCTGCTGTGCGTGCCGGCCGATCTCGATCTCAGAGGCTGCTCCCTTCGTTGAAGCCGCGGTTTCGGCCGGAGTCAGCGGGCTCCTCGTGGACGGCAGCGTGGCGGCCGGGACGGACGGACGGCTGATCGGAGCGCCCGCCCGCGAGCCGGCGCGGGAACAGGTGCGCCGGTGGCGGTCCCGCTATGGCAAGGATTTCTTTCTGATCGCTTCCGGAGGGGTCCACGAGCCGGCGGATGCGCTGGCGTTGCGGGACGCCGGAGCGGACCTCGTGCAGATCGACAGCGGCCTCGTCTACACCGGCCCCGGATTGCCCAAGCGGATCAACGACGTCCTGCTCTTCGAGGCGACCCGGACGGCGGACGCGCCGCCGCCCACTGAGCGGGCGCCGGAGATGACCTGGTTCTGGAGCGCTCTGCATGGGCGCCGGCATGCTGTTCGGAAGCCTGCTCGCCCTGGCGATCGCCCTGACCCGGGTGGTGCTGCCGTACGACGAGGCGTTCGTCGGCATGCACCGGCACGAGCTGGCGGAGATCAACTCCCGGCTGCTCGACTTCATGGCCCACGACCGGGTGAGCCTGGCCGGGACCATGGTAGCCATCGGCGTGATGTATCTCGGAATTTCGCTGGGCGGCGTCCGGCGCGGGCTCCACTGGGCGCAGCAATCCGTGTTCGTGTCCGCGCTCATCGGCTTCGCAAGCTTTTTCCTGTTCCTGGGCTTCGGCTATCTCGACACGTTCCACGCCTTCGTGACGGCGGTTCTCCTGCAGTTCCTCCTGCTGGCCTTCCACTCCCGCCTGGGGACCTACACGCCGGAGGCCGCGCCACCCCTGCGTGGCGACCGGGCCTGGCGGCGGAGCCTCTGGGGCCAGCTCCTGCTGATCATTCATGGGTTCGGCCTGCTCGGCGTCGGAATTGTGATCTCGGCCGTCGGCGTCACCCAGGTGTTCGTCCCCGAGGACCTGGAATTCATGGGCACGACCGCCCAGATGCTGTCAGAAGCCAACGCCCGCCTCGTGCCGCTGGTGGCCCACGACCGGGCGACGATGGGCGGCATGCTGCTCGCGAGCGGCTTGGTGTTCCTGCTGCCCGTGCTGTGGGGGTTCCGCAACGGCTCGGCCTGGCTCTGGTGGTCGATGCTGATCGCGGGCGTCTCCGCCTACGCGGCGGCCCTCGGGATCCACTACACCGTCGGCTACATGAGCCTCGTGCACCTGCTGCCGGCCTTCGCGGGACTGGGCATCCTCCTGCTCGGCCTGGGGCTGTCGTATTCGTACCTCTGCGGGACTCCGCGGACGCAGATCGCGACCCGGGCTCTCACCCTGCCCTCTCCCCGCGGGAGAGGGTAAGAAACCCACCCCGTTCTGCTTTTCTCCCTCCTTTCCCTCGGGGAAAGTGAGGGATGGCGGGTTTTCCCATCGTTCGCGTAGCTGTGGGTGGGAGAGGTGGGAGGCGGCATCGGGCCGCACTCCTGAGCTCCCTCCAAATACCTACCGAACGATCAGCGCCGGCCGGGCCGGCGTGAGGAGAATCCGCAATGTCCTCCAAGAAGTTGTTCCTCGTCTTTCTGCTGATCCTGGCCGTGGCCGCTGGACGGTCGTCGGCCCAGGACATCCCTCGAATCGATCAGGATTTTGTGCAGTGGACCCAGGCCGTCATCGACGGCAACCACCGGCCGGGATCGAACGGCTACCGGCACCCGGACCCTGACCTGCAGGAGGGACCGCTCTTCCAGGCCACGGTGGAGGCTTTCCTGGATGAGGACTGGGCGCTCGCCGACGAGCTCGCCGGCGACGTGGGCTATGAGGTGATCGCCTTCCGGGATATCGGCGATGTCTTCTACGGTCTGATCCCCCAGGCGAACAACGGGGATGGCCGGGGTTTCTACTTCCTGCGGCCCCGGGCCGACGTCCAGCGCCGCCTCGTGATCCAGGCTCCTCACGCGGTGGAGGACGAACGTACGGGTGTGTTCGGAAGCGAGATGTTCCGAGCCACCGGCGCCCGCGCCCTCATGCTCACGGGCGCGGACCGCTGCGCTTCGAACGCCGCCAGTGGCTGCACCGGCTCAACCGACTGCGGTCCCCAGACCGTTCCCCATACCCTCGCCGACGGCGCGCACGCCGTGGACTCGTTCTTCCAGATTTTCCACCAGCTTGCCGGCCGGGAATACGGTGACACTCACGTGCTCCAGCTCCACGGCTTCAAGGCGGACAGCGGCGAGCCGGAGTTCTCCGTCAGCGACGGCAGGACCGTGAATCAGGACGACACCTATCTGACCAACCAGTTTTACCGGAATCTCGAGGACCGGATGATCGCCGTCCTCGGCACGGGCGTCCCCCTGCCTCACAACGGCAACTCCTGCAATCAGGCCGCTGCGCCCAACTCCAATTTCCAGTGCGGCACGGACAGCGTCCAGGGCCGCGACCTCAACAGCTCCACGAATGCCTGCACCACCGACGCCACAGCGGCCACGGGGCGCTTCATCCACCTGGAGCTGAGCAACGACCTGCGGGATCCTGACGGCATTTATTCACAGCAGCTCGTGATCGATACGGTCAACGCCATCTTCCCCAGGACCGCCGTCGCTGGCGACCTCATCTGGGCGGACCGTAACGGCAACGGCGTCCAGGAGGCCGGCGAGCGCGGAGTGCCTGGAGTGGGAGTGGAGGTCCTGGACCTGAACGATAACGTGATCGGTTCCACCACCACCCGCGCGGGCTTTTATCAGATCGGCAACCTCGACGCCGGCACGTACCGCCTGCGTGTCCAGTTGCCGGCCGGCTACAGCTACGGCAGCGGCCTCGACTCGAACGGCCGGGCCACCAGCACCTTCACCCTTACGGCGGGTGAGAGCCTCACGACGGTGGACGCCGCCCTCGTGCCCTCCGCGGTCGGCCAGGTTGGCGACCAGGTGTGGCTGGACGTTGACGAGGACGGCCTGCTCGGCTCCGAGGATGGAATCGAAGGGATTTTCGTCGAGCTCCTCGACGGCGATACCTTGATGGATGCCGTGATGACGGACGCCCAGGGGTTCTACTCCATTCCCGACGTGCCGCCGGGCAACTACCGGCTGAAGATCGATCCCATCAATCCGATCGATTTCAGCACCCTGGGCTTCACCGCGCAGGGCACCGGCGTCACGGACGGCGACAGCGAGATCGCCCCCGCGACCGGCACGTCTCCGGTCTTCCAACTGGCCTCCGGCGTGACCGACGACACCCGCGACGCGGGCCTGCTGGGTCCCTGCTACGGCGCCGATCTGGTCGCCAGCGGAATCTGGAAGTGGTGGACGCCCGGCGTATCCGACACCGTGCCGTCCGATTGGAACCAGGTTTCTTTCACAGGCGCGGGCTCGTGGGCGGACGGCTTCAGCCCGCTCGGGCACGGCAATACCAGCCGTTACGTGACGCAAGTCAACAGCCCTGACACCGTGAACGGCCTGTATACCTCCTACTTCCGCCACACCTTCGAGGTGGAGCCCGGTCTGGGAGCCCTCCAGGGAGATCTCCAGCTCACGCTGACGTACAGAGGCGGTGTGGCCGTCTATCTGAACGGCGCCGAGATCCTGCGCCGCGCACTGCCCTGGGGCGCGGCTGTGGGCGCCGGCCTTCCGGCCTCGACGGATGCGGACATCGTCGAGACCGTCGCGATCCCGGTGGGGCTGCTCTCCGCCTCCAACCTGCTCGCCGTCGAGCTCCACCAATACAGGGACCCGGATGATAACAAGCTCTCCCCCGCGCTGTTCGATCTCAAGCTCTCCAGCCGGGTGTGTGGGTCCTGCCGGTTGAAGGAGAAGGTCGTGGCCTCCACAAAGGCCACCACGATCAAGG
Organism: uncultured Acidobacteriota bacterium; assembly: GCA_963832495.1. Lineage (GTDB taxonomy): Bacteria > Acidobacteriota > Thermoanaerobaculia > Multivoradales > UBA5704 > DATARR01. The sequence goes on from CAWHUF010000015.1 coordinate 45,600, forward strand.
TCTCCAGCACGTCCGACGTCGGGACCGCCGCCGTGCTCCAACTCGGCGGCGCCTCCGAGAGAAGCATCCTGATCGCCTGGGACCTCTCCTCCATTCCCCAAGGGGCCGACGTTCTGCAGGCGGAGATGCTGCTGTTCGTCCCCGCGATCACGAACGCGGCCACGAACGACTCGTACGCCATCCATGAGCTCCTGCGGACCTGGAACGAGAGCGGCTCGACGAGGTCCACGTGGAACCAGGTGGTCAAGGGCACCCCTGGAGTCGACTGGGGAGTGTCCGGCGCCAAGGGAGCGGCCGACAGCAGCCCGGTCCGGCTCGGCATGATGCCTCTCGGGGGTGACCAGGACATCAACCTCGCCGTCCAGACCTCCCTCAACACCGCGGGGCGGAGCGTCGTGGAGAAATGGATCAACAACCCGGCCACCAACTTCGGCTTCCTGATCGACGCCGAGCCCAACTCCAGCAACACGATGGAGATCGCCTCGGACGAAACCAGCAACAGCCCCCGGCTGCGGGTGATCTACCTCGACCCGGCCTGCCAGCCGTAAGGTCTCCCTCTCTTCCTCTCTCCCCGGCCCGTCTCCCGGCGGGCCGGGATTGCTTTCCGGGCCGGTGCGATACTATTCCTTCCACAAACTTCCCAAGGAAGGATGACAGATGACGCCCAGATCCCTCTTCAGTCTCACCCTTGTCCTCCTGGCCGCCGTGCCTGCCCTGGCTCAGCCGTCTCAGGCGGACAAGGTCGATGAATACATCCAGGCCGAGATGCAGAAGCGGCACATCCCCAGCCTGTCTCTCGCCGTGACCCACAATGGGAAAGTGGTCAAGCAGAAGGCCTACGGCCTGGCCAATGTCGAGCTCGACGTCCCGGCAACCCCGGAGACCCTCTACCAGATCGCCTCGACCACGAAGACGTTCACGGCCGCGGCCATCCTGAAGCTGGTGGAAGACGGCAAGATCTCCCTGGATGACAGCGTCACCAAGTGGCTGCCCGAGGTTCCCGCCGGGTGGAGCGGGGTGACCGTGAGGCAGTGCCTGTCCCACACTTCGGGGCTTCCTGACATCGTCCTCGATCCGTGCACCCTCGCGCTCATCGCGGACACGCGGGAGGAGGCGATCAAGAAGCTCGCGGGCATGCCTGCCCCCGGCAAGCCTGGCGAAACGTGGAGCTACAACCAGACCGGCTACGTGCTGCTGGGGATGATCCTGGAAAAGGTTTCCGGCCTGAAATTCGAGGAATTCCTGGAGCAGCGTTTCTTCCGCCCCCTGGGCATGACCTCGACCCGCTTCGGGGACTACAAAGAGATCGTTCCGAAGCGCGCTTCCCTGTATACGAGGCTTGAGTCGTGCGGACCCGAAGGGCCCAAGCTGTTCCCCGACAAGATCCAGTCGGCGCAGCCCGCGTACGTTTACAATCCCTACATGCACATGGGCGCCGGGATCAACACCACGGCCGCCGACCTCGCGAAATGGAACCTCGCGCTCGACGAGGCGAAGGTGCTCAAGCGGGAGACCCTGGACCAGATGTGGTCCGCCGCGAAGCTGGCGGATGGCAAGGTTTTCCGCTTCGGCGGCACCGCGGGCTATGCCCACGGCTGGGTGGTCGACGACCGGCCCGGGCACAAATCCGTGGGACACAGCGGCGGCGGATCGACGGCCTACTGGCGTTTCCTGGATGATAAATTGAACGTCATCGTGCTGACCAATCTCCAGGGATCGGATCCTGATTCAATCGCGCAGGGCGTGGCCGCACTCTATGTACCAGAGCTTGTTCCGGAAACAGGGGAGAACGGCGGGCAGTGAAAGAGGCCGGCTGGGCACTCGACCTGGGGACGACGAACTCCGGAGTCGCGCAATGGGATGACACTCTGGGCAGGCCTCGTCTCGTCGAGCTGCCCGCCGTCTGCCGCAAGCCCGCGGCCGAGGACCCGCTCGAAGCGCCGCGCCTGGTGCCTTCGGCCATCCATTTCCTCGAAAAGCTCAGGGTGGTGGACCGCCTGGGCAGCTGGCCGCCGCTGGCCCGGCGGTTCTTCATCGGCCAGCGGGCGCTGATCGGCCGGCCTGCGCTCGAACGCAACGAGGGCACGGTCCATCCGTCGTTCGTGCCCACTTTCAAGCCCGGCCTGAGCATGGAGTCCCTGCGGCCCCTGGCGCGGGTGGGGCGCGAGAGGATCACCGCCCGCGACGCCGCCCAGGCGTTCCTGCGCGAGCTGCTGCGCGAGGTCAAGCGCGAGACGGGGCACCGGGTGCGCGACCTCGTCGTCACCTCGCCCGTGTCGGCGTTCGAAACCTATCGCGCGGAAGTGCAGGAGGCGCTGCGCCAGGCCGGCGTGCGCCGGGTGCGCTTCGTCGACGAGCCGGTGGCGGCCGCGCTCGGCTACGGGATCAGCCTCAGCCATGAGCGCACGGTGCTCGTGGTGGACGTCGGGGGAGGCACCATGCACGTCGTCCTCGTCCGCCTCTCGCCGCAGGGAGCCTTGAGCGGCCGGGCGACCGTGCTGGCCAAGCGGGGACGCCTCCTGGGGGGCAACGCCGTGGACGGCTGGGTGCTCCACGACCTCTGCCGCCAGATGGGCTACGACCTGACCGCCGAAGCCGATGAGGTCACCCTCCTGTGGCGGCGGCTGATGCTCGCCGAAGCCTGCCGCGTGAAGGAAGCGGTTTATTTCGAGGAAAAGTCGGTGTTCCTGATGAGCCCGGGAGGCCCGGCGTCCCGGCCGGGCGGCGGGTCCGCCAACCTCACCCGCGACCACCTGCGGGAGATCCTGGACGAGCACGGGTTCTACCGCAGCCTGAACGCTTCGCTGGAAGAGGTCCTGGAGCAGGCCCGCGTGACCGCGGACGCCATCGAAGACGTGCTGCTGGTGGGCGGCTCGACGCTCCTTCCCGGCTTTTTCTCGTGGTTTGAAGAGCGTTTCGAACGCCGCCGGGTCCGGGCCTGGCAGCCTTTCGAAGCGGTGGTCTACGGTGCCGCCTGCTTCGCGGGCAATCGCATGGACACCCTCGACTTCATCGTGCACGACTACGCGCTCGTCACCCACGATCCGAAGACCGGCGACCCGCAGCACGCGATCATCGTACCCCGGGGCACGCGGTTCCCCACCTCTCCCCAGCTATGGAAACGGCAGCTGGTTCCCACGTGCGCGCTCGGCGAGCCGGAAAACCTTTTCAAGCTCCTCATCTGCGAGGTCTCGCGCTCCGACGGCGGCGAGCGCCGCTTCGTCTGGGACGCTGCCGGCGACATGCACAAGGTGGGCGGCACGTCCGGCGACGCCCAGATCGTCGTGCCCCTCAACGAAGCGAGCCCCACCCTCGGCTATCTCGATCCACCCCACTCTCCCCGCGACCGCCGCCCCCGCCTCGAAATCGCGTTCGGCGTGAGCGCCGAGCGCTGGCTGATCGCCACCGTCCGGGACCTCCTCACGCAGCGCGAGCTGATGCGGGAGGAGCCCGTCGTGAGGCTGGTCTGAGGTGGCCCCGGAATGTGGGAAATCATCGCAGTCACCCTCCTCGGCAGCGGCGCTATCTGGTTAGGGATTCAGGGGACCCGCAAGCGCGTGCAGGCCTGGAAGGATGCCGCGGCGGCGTGCGGCTTGCAGGTCACCCAGGCTCCCACAACATGGTCGCCACGGCTCGAAGCACGAAAGGGGCAGGTGTGGGTGCGGATCAGGACCTGTGGCAACAAAGGACAGTCCATCCGGGTCGTGGTCGCGGTTTCAGGACCGCCGGATCTCGTAGCCGTGAGGCTCCGTCCCGAATCGTTCCTGTCATGGGTACGGGAGATCGAGATCGGAGATAAACCTTTCGACAGCGCGTTCCTCATCGAAGGCCCGGTGCGGATGGTGCTCGCGCTGCTCGACGCGGAGATGCGCCGGCTGCTGTTGGGCCTGAGCCAGGCCATCCCGCCGGAAATTCATCTCGGCGGGATTCGCATCGAGGGTTCCGACAGGACGGTCCTTTCCTTCCTGCCTCGCCTCCTGGATATCGGCCAGCGGTTCGCTCAACCGATGAACGTCTCCCAGCGCCTGGCCGAGAACGCCCGCAAAGACCCCGTGCCCGAGGTGCGGCTTCAGAACCTGCTGCTCCTGATCCGCGAGCATCCCAGAGATCCGGAGATCGTCGAGGCGCTCCGCGCGGCCTGCTCGGACCCGAGCCCCCAGGTCCGGCTGCAGGCGGCCAAGGAGCTGGGCGCCGAAGGCCAAGGCGTCCTCCTGGAGATCGCGGAGAGCCTGGTGAGCGGCGACGATCTGTGCGCGGAGGCCATCTCGGCCCTGAGCGATGGGCTGCCGTTCGAACGGGCGAAGGCCCTCCTCGATCGCGCCAGGGGCCGGCGCCGCCTCCAGACGGCCCGCGCCTGTCTGGCGGTCTCGGCCGCAGCGGAGACGCCGCTGCCGTCGGCGTGCTGGCGAAGATGCTGGCAGGAGGAGATCTCGCCGCAGCAGCAGCCCAGGCCCTGGGCGAGACCGGAAGCCCGGACGCTGAAACGCCGCTGATCCTGGCGCTCCAGCGCGAGCAGAAGGACCTCCAGGTGGCCGCGGCGAAAGCGCTGGGCCGGGTCGGCTCGGCGAGGGCCGTGTTGCCGCTGAAGGAAGTGGCCGAGCGCTCCCGGCGGGACCTCGAGCTCCGGCCGGCCGCCCGCCAGGCGATCGGCGAGATCCAATCCCGTCTCCAGGGTGCCTCGCCGGGCCAACTGTCCCTGGCCGGGGCGGAAGCGGGCCAGTTGTCGCTGGCACAGGCCGAGGCGGGCCGGCTGTCGTTCGTCACGGACCCGGCCGGGCAGCTTTCGATCAACGATGCTGAGGACCCACGGGTCTGAGGTGGCCCCAGCATGGAACCCGTCCTGGTGCTCCTGTCTTTGGGCCTGTTGGCTGGTGCAGGTCTATGGCACAGCTTCCAGGGAAGCCGCAACCGGCTGAAGTCCTGGCAGGACGTCGCGAAGTCATGCGGCCTGGAGAGCGTGGAAACCTCTACTTTCTTCCGTTCTTCGCTCACGGCACGAGCGGGCAGGGTGACGGTATGGATCGAGGCTGCCAGTGACGAAAAACAATCCAATCGGATCACAATCGTGATTCCAGGGCCTCCGGATTTCTACATGGTGAGGCTCCTTCCTGAATCACACTTCCAGGCGCGGGAAATCGAGATCGGAGACCGGACGTTTGATGACACGTTCTTCATCCAGGGACCGGTGCCGCTGGTGCTCGCGTTGCTCGACGCGGAGACGCGCCGCCTGCTGCTCCGCGTAAATCTCAAGAACCCGATTGAGATGTCTGATGGCGGGCTGCGGGCGAACGTGGCGGATGAGAAGATCCCATCCGTCCTGCCTCTGCTCCTCGATGTCGGCCAGCGGTTCGCTCAGCCCGTCGATATCCCGCAACGCCTGTCCGAGAACGCGCACCAGGACCCCGAAGCCGGAGTACGGCTTCAGAACCTGCTCCTCCTGATCCGTGAGCTCCCCAGGATCCGCGCACGATCGAGGTGCTCCGCACGGCCTGCTCTGACCCGAGCCTCGAAGTCCGGCTGCGGGCCGCCAAGGCGCTGGGCGCCGAAGGTCACGGTGTCCTCCTGGAGATCGCGGAGAGCGTGGTGGACGACGTCCTGTGCGCGGAAGCCGTATCGGTCCTGGGCCGGGAGTTGCCCTTCGAGCGCGCAAAAGTCATCCTCGACCGTGCGCGGGGAGTGCGCCGCATCCAGACGGCCCGCACCTGCCTGGAGGTGCTCGGCCGTAGCGGAGCCGCCGAAGCCGTCAGCTTGCTGGCGAAGGTGATGGCACTGGAAAAAGGGGAGCTGGCCGTGGTCGCGGCCTGGGCCCTGGGAGCGACCGGAAGCGCGGCCGCCGAACCGTGGCTGATTCCCGCCCTCCAGCGCGAGGAGAACGGCCTCCGGGTGGCCGCGGCGAAGGCGCTGGGCCGCGTCGGCTCGGCGGCGGCTGTGCTGTCGCTGAAGGAAGCAGCCGAGCGCTCCTGGCTCGATCTCGATCTCCGCCGGGCCGCACGCCAGGCGGTCGCCGAGATCCAATCCCGACATCCAGGGCGCCTCGCCCGGCCAACTGTCCTTGACCGGAGCGGAAGCGGGTCAACTGTCGATCGCAGAGGCCGAGGCGGGCCGGCTGTCGTTCGCCACGGACCAGGACGGGCAGCTTTCGATCAGCGGCGCTGAGGATCCAAAGGAGGAGTCTTGATCAAGCAGAACCAGCGCCGCCTGCAGGCCTGGCAGGAGGCCGCGGTTTCGTGCGGACTGCAGGTCATGAAGGTCCATGATGATTCGTCGCAGCCGCGGCTCGAGGCCCTCGCGGGACGGTTATGGGTGCGGATCGAGATCTCTGACGACGGAAGACAGTCCACCCGGATCGCGGTCGTGGCCCCAGGCCCGCCGGATTTCATCGTCTTGAGAATCCGTCCCGAATCGGTCTTTCCGTCGGAGGGGGAGATCGAAATTGGAGATAAACCTTTCGACAGCACGTTCGTTATCGAGGGACCGGCGCCGATGGCATTCGCGTTGCTCGACGCCGAGACGCGCCGCCTGCTGTTGCACCTGAGCACCGAAGCCCGGCTGGAGGTCCGCCTCGGCGAGCTCCGGGCGGAGGACGAATCTGACAAATATCTCCTCGCCCTCCTGCCTCGCCTCCTGGAGATCGGCCAGCGGCTCGCTCAGATGCCGGACATCCCCCGCCGCCTGGCCGAGAACGCCGCCCACGATCCCGAGGCCAGAGTACGGTTTCGGAACCTGCTCCTCCTGATCCGCGAGTACCCCAGAGAGCCGGAGACCCTCGAGGTGCTCCGCACCAGCGGAGCCGCCACAGCCGTCGACGCGCTGGCGAAGGTCATGGAACAGGAAGGCGAGTTGGCCATCGCCGTAGCTCAGGCCTTGGGAGAGACCGGAAGCCCGGCTGCCGAGCCACTGTTGATCCTGGCCCTCCAGAGCGAGAGGGCGGACCTCCGGATGGCCGCGGCGAATGCCCTGGGCCGCGTCGGCACGGCGTCGGCCGTTCTGCCGCTGAAGGAAACGGCCCGGCGCTCCCTGTTCGATTTCGATCTCCGCCGGGCCACACGCCAAGCGATCGAAGAGATCCAAACCCGGCTCCAGGGCGCCTCGCCCGGCCAGTTGTCGATCGCAGAGGCCGAGGCGGGCCGGCTGTCGCTCGCCACAGATCAGGCTGGACAGCTTTCGATCAGCGGCGCCAACGATGAACAGGGAGAGGATTGATCACCGTATGGACCCGATCAATATGGACCCGATCAAGCGCCTGCATTCTTGGCAGAATACCGCGATCTCGTGCGGCCTGGAGGTCGTGGAAAAGGATCCGGAACAACCGCGGCTCGAAGCCTTGGCGGGACTGTTGCGGGTGTTGATCGAACCCTGTGGCGACAAGGGGCAATTCACCCGAGTCGTGATCGGGGCTCCAGGACAGCCGGATTTCGTCGCCGTGAAAATCCGTCCCGAGTTGTTTATTCCCTCGGCGGAGGAGATCGAGATCGGGGACGAGGTTTTCGACCGGACGTTCATCATCCAGGGACCGAAAGGGATCATGCTCGCGTTGCTCGATGCGGGGACGCGTCTCCTGCTGCTGCGCCTGCGAACCGATATCCGGCTGGAGATCTGCCTCGGCGAGCTCCGGGCGGAGAGCAATTCCGACGGAAGAATCCTTGCTCTCCTGCCCCTCCTCCTCGACGCCGGCCGGCGGTTCGCTCAGCCGCCTCCCGGCGTTCCGCGGCGGTTGGCCGAAAACATCTGCCAGGATCCCGAGCCCCGGGTGCGGCTTCAGAACCTGCTCTTCCTGATCCGCGAGCACTCCGAGGAGCCAGGGACCGCCGAGACGCTCCGCACGGCCTGCTCGGACCGGAGCCCCGAGATCCGGCTGCAGGCCGCCAGAGAGCTCGGCTCCGAAGGCCGCGGCGTCCTCCTGGAGATCGCGGAGAACGTGGCGGAGGACGCTTTGAGCGCGGAGGCCCTGTCGGCCCTGGGCGCGGAGGTGCCGTTCGAGCGGGCGGCCGCCATCCTCGACCGCGCCAGGGGAGACCGCCGCCTTCAGACCTGCCGAGCCTGCCTGGAGCCGCTCGGCCGCGGTGGAGGCGCCGCCGCCGTGGCCCCGCTGGCGCAAGTGCTGGCCCAGGAAGAAGGCGATCTCGCCATCGCCGCCGTGCAGGCCCTGGCTGCGACCGGCAGTCCGGACGCCGAAACACCGCTGATCCTGGCCCTCCAGCGCGAAGAGGAGGACCTCCGGATGGCCGCGGCGAACGCGCTGGGCCGCGCCGGCTCGGCGGCGGCCGTGCTTCCCCTGAAAGAGATGGCCGAGCGCTCCTGGCTCGACCGCGATCTCCGGCGGACCGCCTACGAGGCGATCGCCGAGATCCAATCCCGCCTCCTGGGAGCCTCGCCCGGACAACTGTCGCTGGCCGGTTCGGAAGCGGGCCAGTTATCGCTGGCAGAAGCTGAAGCGGGCCAACTGTCGATCGCCACCGACCCGGCCGGGGAGCTTTCGCTCGGCGGCACCGAAGAAACGACCGAGGAGGCTTGATCACGGTATGGATCCGATCCTTCCAGCTCTGGCCCTGGGCGGTGCCCTGGTGGCCGGCTATATCTACGACCGCTGGCGCGCCCGATATTGGCTGGGCATCGCGGAGGATTGCGGTCTGCAAGAAGTCAAGATCTCCGGTTTGGCGTGGAGCATGAAGCTCCAAGGGCAAGCAGGACCGTTGAAGGTTCGGTTCGCGGGCTCCTCGCACAACAAGGGCGGCACTCAAGTCGTGGTCGTGATTCCGGGACCGCCGGGTTTCTTTGAGGTGAGCGTCCGCCGCGAATATCAAGCTCCCTGGAAAACACATGAGCTCGAGGTTGGAAGCGACTTTTTCGATCAAACGTTTTACGTCCAGGGGCCGGAGCGGCTCGTGCGCTCGATGCTCGATGCGGAGGCACGCAACCGTCTGCTCAGCGCAAACGATGCGCTCACAACCGTTGGGAGCCGGCTGGAGATCGCCGGCGGCGAGCTCCTGGTGGAAACGGTGGACCGCCAGCTCTCTCGCATCCTGCCTCGCCTCCTCCGCGCCGGCCGGTGGCTCGCCCAGCCTGTGGACGTCAAGGAGCGCCTGGTTCAGAACGCCACGCGGGATCCTGAAGCCGGGGTACGCGTGGAGAACCTTCTCCTCCTGGCCCGAGAGTTCCCCGGAGATGAAAAAATCCTCCAAATCCTCCGTGACGCCGCCTACTCAGACCGGAGCCCCGAGCTCCGGCTGCGGGCGGGCAGGGCGCTGGGCGAGGAAGGTCGCGGTGTCCTTCTGGCCCTGGCGGAAAACCTGGAAGATGACGCCGTGAGCGCGCGGGCCTTCTCGTTCCTGGAACGCGAGTTGCCATTCGAAAGTGTGAAAGCCATCCTCCTCCGCGCCTTGAGCAGCCGCCGCCCCCAGACGGCCATCGCCTGCCTGGAGGCTCTGGGCCGCGATGGAGACGCCCCAGCCGTCGGCCTCCTGATCGAGGTGATGGAACAACAACAGGGAGAGGTCGCTGTCTGCGCGGCCCGCGCGCTGGAAACCACTCGCAGCCCAGCCGCCGAAGGGCCGCTGGTCCGGGCTCTCTACCGTAAACAGAAGGACCTTCAGATCGTTGCGGCGAGCGTGTTGGGCCACCACGGCTCGACAGCGGCCGTGCTGCCCCTGCAGGAAGCGTCCGCGCGTTTCTCCTGGGACCCCGACATCAGCCGGGCCTTGAGCCAGGCCATCGCCCAGATCCAATCCCGCCTCCCGGGCGCCTCGCCCGGCCAGTTGTCGATCGCCGGGGCGGAAGTCGGTCAGTTGTCGCTGGCGCAGGGTGAGGCGGGTCAACTATCGCTCGCCACCGACCCGGCCGGGCAGATTTCGATCAGCGACGCCGAAGACAAGCCGGGAGAGGTTTGATCGCGATATGGATCCGATCATTCCGGCTCTGGCAACGGGCGGCGTTTTATTGTACGGCTACATGTTCAGCCGCTGGCGGTTCCTGTCCTGGCAGCGCATGGCGAGGCAGTGCGTGGAGCGAGGCCGTCTGCAAGGGGTGAAGGTGTCCGGCTGGGCCGGGAAGTGGGAGATCCAGGGGCAAGCGGGACGGCTGCAGGTGAGGATCTCGGCCACTGGATTCGACAGGAGCACCTCTCAGGTCGTGATCGTGATTCCGGGACCGCCGGGTTTCTCCGAGATCAGCATCCGCCGCGAAGATCAAAACCCCTGGAAAACGCGCGAGATCGAGACAGGCAGCGAGGATTTCGATGACACCTTTTTCGTCGCAGGACCGGTCAAGCTCGTGCACGCGCTGCTCGATTCGAGGGTGCGCGGTCTCCTGCTCAAGGTAAACGACGCGTTCACATTCGCCGGGAGCCGGTTGGAGATCGCCGGCGTTGAGCTCCTGGTGGAAACGGTGGAGCCTCAGCTTCCTTTCCTCCTGCCCCTCCTCCTCAACCTCGGCGAGCGGTTCGCCAAGCCCGCGGACGTCGAGCGGCTCCTGGCTCATAACGCCACCAGGGATCCCGTAGCCGGAGTACGGCTGAAGAACCTTCTCCTCCTGGTCCATGAATTCCCTGGGGGCCAAAGGACCCTCAAAGTGCTCCGTTCCGCCCGCTCCGACGGCAGCCCCAAGGTCCGGCTGGAGGCAGCCAAGGCGCTGGGCACGAAAGGCCACACCGTCCTCTTGCAGCTTGCGGATGGTCTACGGGACGATGACGTCAGCGCCGAGGCCATCTCAATTCTGCACCGCGATCTGTCGGTCAAGCACATGGAAACCCTCCTCCGCCGCGCGCTACGCAAGCACCGCGCACACCCACAGACGGTTCGCGCCTGCCTGGAAGCTCTGGGCCGCAGTGAACACGCCTCGGCCGTCGACCTCCTGGCGGAGGTGATGGAACAACAACAGGGAGACGTTGCTGTCTGCGCGGCCCACGCGCTGGGAAGCACTGGCAGTCCAGCCGCCGAGGGGCCGCTGATCCGGGCTCTCCAGGGTGACGAGGTGGACCTTCGGGTAGCCGCCGCGAACGCGCTGGGCCGCATCGGCTCGCCGGCCGCCGTGCTGCCGCTGCAGGAAGCGGCCAAGCGATTCGCGTTGCGAGACCCCGAGCTCAGCCGGGCCGCACACCAGGCCATTGCCGAGATCCAGTCCCGCGTTTCCGGCGCCTCGCCCGGCCAGTTGTCGCTGGCCGGAGGGGAAGCAGGCCAGTTATCGCTGACAGAGGCCGAGGCGGGCCAACTGTCGATCGCCACAGATCAGGCTGGACAGCTTTCGATCAGCGGCGCCAACGGCGAACAGGGAGAGGATTGATCGCGACATGGATCCGATCATTCCAGGCTTGATCGGCACCGGCCTTTTCGTGAGCGGTTTTCTCTACAACCGCTGGCGCCTTCAATACTGGCGGGACATCGTAACGCTTTTTGACCTGCACGTGCAGGAAACCTCCAGCTTCTGGGCATTGCGCCCGAAGATCAAGGCGAAGTCAGGTCCTTTGCAGGTGTGGATCTCGGGTTCCACGCACGACAAGGGCGGCATCAAGCTAGTGGTCGCCATTGCAGGGCCGCCGGGTTTCTACATGCTGAAAATCCGCCGCGAACGTCCGATGACCTGGAGACCGCGCGAGATTGAGATGGGAGACGACTCCTTTGACAAAAGGTTTCTCATCGATGGACCGATGCGGCTCGTGTTCATGCTGCTCAACGCGGAGGTGCGCCGCCTTCTGAGCGAGGCGGACGCCATGGGCACTCTGGAGATCTCGGGCGGCGAGCTCCGGGTGGAGACAGTGGACCGCCGGCTCCGGGAGATCCTGCCCCTCCTGCTCGACATCGGCCGGCGATTCGTTCAGCGTCCCGACGCCGTCCAGCGCTTGGGCGAGAATGCCACCCAGGACCCGGAAGTCGGAGTACGGCTCAAGAACCTGCTCCTTCTGATCGGCGAGCTCCCTGGAGAGCCCGGGGCCCGTGAGGTGCTCCGCGCCGCCTGCTCGGACCCAAGCCTCGAGGTCCGGCTGCGAGCGGCCCGGGAGCTCGGCGCCGAAGGCCGCGGCATCCTCATGGAGCTTGCGGAGAATCCGGAGGACGACGCCGTGAGCGCCCAGGCCGTCTCGGTCCTGGGCCGCGAGCTGCCGTTTGAACGGACGAAATCCATTCTCGTCCACTCCTTGCGCAGGCGCCGCTCCCAGACAGCCCGGGCCTGCCTGGAGTCCCTTGGCCACAGCGGAGCCGCCGCCGAGGCCGTCGGCGTGCTGTCCAAGGTGATGGCGCGCGAAAAGGGCGAGTTGGCCACCACCGCGGCCCAGGCCCTGGGAACGGCCGGCAACCCGGCAGCGGAACCGTCTCTGATCCATGCCCTCCAGCGCCAGCAGAAGGATCTCCGCGTGGCCGCCGCGAACGCGCTGGGCCGCGCCGGCTCACCTGCAGCCGTGCTGCCGCTGAAAGAAGCCGCCGAAAGTTTTTACGACCCTGAGCTCAGCCAGGCCGTGCGCCAGGCGATCGCCGAGATCCAGTCCCGCCTGCCGGGCGCCTCGCCCGGCCAGTTGTCGCTGGCGGGGCCGGAGGTGGGCCAGTTGTCGATCGCAGAGGCCGAAGCGGGCCAACTGTCGATTGCCAGCGACTTGGCTGGAGAGCTATCGCTCCAGCCCGAGGCGGGAGGTCAGCGTTCGCTCAGCGACACCGAGGACCAGGACGACATACTCGAGGTTCGTCCGGGTTCGCGTTGAGAGCTTTCTGTCTTGAGCCCGGAGGGCCGGGAGGAACGCCCAACAGCCGGGACGGCTCCCGATCGACCGAAAAAGTGTAAGAACGCGCCGTTCCAGGTCGACTCTCCTCAGGCGGGACGCCGACGTCCCGCGCAGGCTTCATAAGCGCTCGAGCAGCACAAGCCCGGAGAAGCGGCGGAATTTTTCTCGGGCTTTCTTGGGGAAGAGCGGTCCGATGAGGTGCCAGAACCAGGCTCCCTTCATGGTCCGCTGGAGCCGCTGGGCCTCTTCCAAGAGTGACAGGAACCGCTCCTCGCGCCAGCCGTGAGGGAGGAAGAATTCGGTTCCTTCCGGCGGCGCGAACACGAAAGTCGCGCCGCCTCCTTCCATGTTCTTCCCCCACATGCGCTTCATCCGCTTGAGCAACTCAGGGCTCGCCAGATCGATCATCCACTCTTTGAAGCTCGGCTGCGCGTGAAGATCGGCGGCGAGCGCCGCCACCTGCTCGGGCTGGAGGTAGACGAGCAGCCCTTCGCTGAGCACCAGGGCCCAGGACGAGCCTGCGCCGAGCCGTGCGAAGAGCTCGCGGCGCGCCTCCACGTCCCGTAGGTCCACCGTCACCGCCTCGTACCGGCAGGCCGTTGGCTCGTCCTTCAGCATCTCGGTCTTGTAGTTGAGGATGCCGGGGAGGTCGACGTCCACCCAGTGAAGAGAGGGCGGCAGCGGCAGCCGCCAGGGGCGCGCATCGAGCCCGGCGGCGAGGTTGACCACGAGGCCGGTCCCCTTGTTCCGGACGGCGTCGAGGACGATTTCGTCGAACACCGCCGTCCGCACGATCATCGGCCACGCGAAGCTTCGTCCTCGCGGAATCGCGTCCAGGATCGCCCTCCCCCGCTCGCCGGCCAGCCGGTCAGCGAACGGATCCCGGAAGATCGCGTCGGGCCGCGCGGTCTCCAGGGCCCGGTAGACGGCCACCCAGCGCGCGGTGTCGGAGATGTTTTCGATGGCCATGAGGGGGACTCGGATCTGGCAGGGGATGATTATAGCCCTCGCCAGGGATGGAATCCCTGGCGAGGGGAGATGTTCAAGCCAGGCTCGCCTACTGCGAACGGCCTCGACCGGGAAGGCGCGATCCGGGAGCTCCGACGCCAGCGCCAAGCCGGACGCACGCCTTCCAAGTGTATGTCCGAGCTGATCGGATGAGCCTGCTCCAGCCCCGCCCGGGCCGCTACTTCTTCTTGGTGTCCTTCGGCTTGCTGTCGGCCCCGCCCTTCACCGTGCCCTTCTTCGGCTTCTTGGTCTCTTTCTTTTGCGCGTTGTTGCCTTTTGCCATGGTCCCCTCCTGGCGTTCGCCGTGAATGTCTGAGAGTTTAGTACAGATCCCCAGCTTCATGAGATCCCCAGCTTCATGGGCCGCCGTGCGCGATCCGGCAGGCGGGGTGAGGCCGAATCAGCCCTCGGCAGTGGGTCTGCAAGACGACGCGGGTGCCGGAAAACTGCCCCACAGTCAGCAAATTGCCCCTCCAGACTCAGGGAACAGCCGATAGACGGCGACCACCCTCACCGCTACAGTGGTTTCACGGTCTGCCTCCACTTTGAGTGGCGACGCCGCAAATCGATCACCATCAGCAAAGGAGATACTCCATGTCAATGTCAATTGCGACTGCCCCAACGACCGAAACCATGCCCGCCCCAGCGACCACGGCTCCCGAGGCCTTTCTGGCCTGCTTCAAGATCAGCAAAGAGCTCATGGGGGGACGAATCTCAACGCCAAGTTCGTCGTGAGTGTGAACGGCGAGGGCGGTGGCACGGTCTCGGGTAGCGGGCTCCTCACACAAGCCGTCAATCCGCCCGTCCACCGTCAGTTCACCAACTTGCGGGGCCACTACACCACCGAGGGAGGCAACATCCTCCTGGTCGCCACCGACACGATTCCGGGAGCGAGCCTCCAGCTCACGATGAACCTCGCCTCCTGGCAATCTGGCAAGGCCGATTTCAGGTGGTATGTCAACAACAAGTTCAATCAGGTTGAAGGCGCCAACGCCACCTCAGCTCCTTGTTGAACAAACCGTAGGCATTTGGGGGGGCCGGCGGCCGGAATCAGAGACTTTCTGACCGGCCGCGGCCGTTCATCAGCTCGGATCCCCGGACTGGCGGGCGCTGGTGGTCAGGCCGTGGCGGATGGCGTACTTAGTGAGCTCCGCGACGCTGTGGACGCCGAGCTTGGCCATGATGTGTTCGCGATGGCTGGCCACGGTTTTGGCGCTGAGGACGAGCCGGGCAGCGATCTTCTTGGTGGACACCCCTTCGGCAAGGAGTTGCAGCACTTCCCGCTCCCGTTCGCTCAGCGGCGACGGAGTGGCGAGAGCGCCACCGGCCAGTTGGGTCCGGTAATCCGCCACTACCGTGTCGGCGATCGCGGGGCTCAGGTAGGTATGGCCGGCGATCACCGTGCGAATGGCCCGTTCCAGCTCTTCCAGAGCGCAATCCTTGAGCAGATAGCCCGAGGCTCCCGCGGCGAGCACCGCCGAGACGAACTGCCTCTCGGCGTGCATCGACAGACACAGGACCTTCACCTTCGGCCAGTCGGCGCGGATCTGCCGGGTGGCCTCAATGCCGTTCATGCCGGGCATCGAAACGTCCATGACCACGACGTCGGGCCGCTGTTCGGCGACGGCCTTCAGGGCTTCCAGGCCGTCTCTCGCCTCCGCGACGACCAGTAGTCCGAGATCCCTTTCCAGCAGCGAACGGATTCCGGCGAGGACGATCTGATGGTCATCAGCCAGGACGATGCGAATGCTCATGGCAGGCTCGGAGCGAAGAGCCGTACGCGAGTACCCTCGCCAGGCGAAGAATCGATTTCCATGCGGCCACCGGCGTGGATCAGTTGCTCGCGTACCGTGAACAGACCGAAACCACCGCTGGCGTCGAAGTCCTGTCCGGCGGCGGCGATTCCCACTCCGTCGTCCTCGATGACGATTCGCACCTGATCGCTGGAGGCGTCGATCGCCATCCGGACGTGGCTCGCCCGTGCGTGCTTGACGACGTTGAACAGCAACTCGCGGACGCTCCGATAAAGCACGATCGCGAGCTCAGCGCCGGGATCCCGCCACCGGTCGGCGCGAAAATGGAATCGAATGCCGCCGCGTCTCTCCATGCTCTCGCCGAGCTCCTGGAGCGCGGCGGCCAGCCCCAACTCGTAGAGGACCGGAGAAGCTCAGCTCGAAAGTGAGCGTGCGCGTCGAGTGAATGGCCTGGTCGAGCAGGCCGCGAATTTCCTCGAGCTTCTGTGCAGATCCGCTCTCTGCCGCTGACCCGCGCAACTCTCCCAGCTTGATCTTGACGATCGCCAGAGTCTGGCCAACGTCGTCGTGAAGGCCGGCGCCGATCCGCCGGCGCTCTCGCTCCTCGGCCAGCACCACTGCGGATGCAAGGCTCTTGAGCCGCTCCTGATAGTCGAGGATCTGCTGTTCGGAAAGCTTTCGTTCGGTGATGTCTTCCGAGATCACCATGAATTCCAGCCGTCCGTCAGCCTGCCGAGAGGCCTGAATTGTGTCCAATGCCCACAGCGTGGTCCGGTCCTTGCGGAGCTTTCGCGCCTCCCAGCTCATGGGGCTCCGGGGATTCGCCGCGAAGGCCCAGAGCTTGGTCTCGACTTGCGGCCGGTCCTCTTCGACCAGGAGGTCCAGAATGGACCTCTGGACCAGCTCATCCGGCTCGTAGCGCAGCTCCCGTGCACCGTAAGCGTTGACCGAGAGGATGACGCCCTCGCGGTCGGTGGTGAGATAGATCAGGGGAATTTCATCGTACAGGTTTCGGTAGCGCCTTTCGCTCTCCCGCAGCTCGGCCCCGGCCACGGTGAGCTCTGAGATGCGCCGATGGGCAGCGGTCAGCTCGGCCTTGCCCGCGTCTCCCTCGCCCCCTCTGCCCGAAGCCCCTTGGCGAATCGCTGGGGTGTGGCTCGTGGTTGTCATGCGGTCCGTACACCGATCCTGCTCAGGCGAGTTATGGTTTTTCCCACGTTCGCCCTGAGAAATGAAGCTTATTCTATCTCAAGATAGCTTGGTTGGATCATCATCCCTTCGAAGAGCCTCCCTCGGAGCGGGCCTGCTACCACGGACCGCCCCGAGGGAGCACCCTTCAAGCCAAGCTCAGGCCCCTACTGCGTCAGCTCGGTCGTCAGCACCGCACCATTCATCTGCGGCATCACCGAGACGCTCTTCAGCACCTGGCGCGTGGCGGAATCGACCCAGATCGTCGTCTGGCCGCCTGCGCCTTCGGCGGAGGTGACTTCGAGCTTGGTGCTGTCGAAGGTCCCGGCGGGAACGGTGACTTTTTCCGTGCCGGCGACTTTCACCTGCATGAGCTTCACCTTCTGCGACTGCACGTCGAAGTTGCGGTAGGTGGCCGTGTAGCCCGCGTCGAGCGGCAACGCGGCCAGAGCGAGGTTGGCGCCGGCCCCGTCGGCATAGAGAGGCCCGCCAAGGTCGACCGCCACGGGCTTCGACTGACCGTTGATGTTCATCGTACCGGCCGCTTTTCCATCCTTGAACTGCAGGTCCACCGAGACCGGGCCCTGCTGGACGGAGCGCTCGGCGGGAATCAGCGTGCCCTTTTCAAAGACGGTCTTGTCGGTGATCTCTCCCATCGGCGTCTTTGCCTTCTCGGTGACCACCCAGCGGCCGCCTTCCTCCTTGACCTCGCGCGTGACGGTCATCTCCATCGTCTGCCCGCCGATCGCCATGTTGGCCTTGTAGTTGGCCGTGCCGGGCTTGAGATCGGCGGCGGGCTTCGGGACGGTCACCGCGGAAGCGTCGGTCCGCTTGGGCATTTCGACCGTCTTCACATCGACGGTGATCTCCGCGAGACGCGTGGTCACCTCGGGTGTCATGCTCTCCTGGTAACGTCCGCTCAGGTGTTTGGCGAGGAACTTCTCCGCGGAGGCGAAGAGCGCCATGTTATTCACCGGCCGGGCGAAGCCGTGTCCCTCGTCGGGCGCGACAATGTATTCGACCGGGAATCCCCGCTCGCGCAGAGCGACGACGATCTGGTCGCTCTCGGCCTTCTTCACCCGTGGATCGTTCGCCCCCTGGATGACCAGCAGCGGCGTCTTGATCTTGTTGGCCGAATTGAGAGGCGACTGCCGTTCGAGCTGAGCCTTGCCTTCCGGCGTCCCGGGATCGCCCATGCGCTCCGTGAACAGCTTCCGGATCTGCTCCCAGTAGGGCGGGATCGAGTCGAGCAGTGTGATCAGGTTCGACGGGCCGACGATGGAGACGCCCGCGGCATAGACATCCGGCGTGAAGGCCACGCCCGCCAGCGTGGCATAGCCGCCATAGGAGCCGCCCATGATGCCGACGCGCTTCGGGTCGGCGATGCCTTCCGCGACCAGATACTTGACACCCCAGGTGATGTCGTCTTGCATCTTCTGGCCCCACTCGTTGTTGCCGGCGTTGAGGAAATTCTTGCCGTAGCCGGTCGAGGCGCGGAAGTTCGGCTGCAGGACGGCGTAGCCCCGGTTGGCCAGGAACTGTGCGGAGCCGTCGTAACCCCAGGTGTCGCGCCCCCAGGGTCCGCCGTGCGGGTGGACGACGAGCGGCAGGTTTTTGGCCGGCACACCCTTCGGCAGCGTCAGGTAGGCGGGGATCTCGAGACCGTCGGACGACTTGTAGCGGACGACCTTCATCTCCGCCAGGCCCTCGCGCGGAAGCTTTTCGCGGACCCGGTACTGGAGCGTCAGCTTCTTGCTGTCGCGGTCGAAGAGATAGGTCTCGCCGGGCTCGGTGTCGCTCGTGGCGGAGACCAGGAAGAGGCGCTCGTTCTTGGTCTGCGAATCGACGTTGATCTCCTTGCCGGGGAGCTGCTTTTGCACGAGCTCGTAGTCGGCCTCGAAATTCTTGTCTTTAAAATGGATCCGCATCTTGTCGTCGAAATAGACGGTCGCGATGAGCTCGTCCGAGACGTCGGAGAAGATCGGGAAGCTGAAATCCACCCGGTTCATGGGATCGGCTTCGACCAGCTCTTCGCTGCCGGTCTCGGGATCGAACAACACGAGGCGGATGAGATCGACATCCCCCTTGTTGGTGATCATGTAGACGCGCTTGTCGTCCTTGTGGAAGCGCATCGGTGCGCAGGTCTCGAAAACGTTGCAGGAGTAAACCTTCTTGAACCCGTCGCCGTCCACGCGCAGGATCTCGGTGTCGCCGTTCTCGGCGGAGCGCGTGGCCAGCCGGAGCCGGTCCTTGAGATCGAATTCCCAGCCCGTGAGCCGCTCGGTGTTCTTGCGCACGAGCGTCCGCTCGCCGGTCGAGATCTTTACCTTGTAGAGGTCGTGCCAGGCCGGATCGCGGTCGTTCAGGCCGACGTAGATGGTGTCCGGGTCGGTTTCGGGCACGGCGTAGATGAAGGCCCGCACGCTTTTCGCGTCGGTCAGGTTGCGCGCGGCCGGCACCTTCTGTCCCGCGGCGGGCGAGGCCGCCGGATCCACGGCGTAGACGTTGAAGTTCTCGTCGCCCGCCTGGTCCTGGACGAAGAGGATGAACTTGCCGTCTTCGCTCCAGAAGAAGCCGGGGACCGGGCGCTTGGTGTCGGCGGTGATGGGCCGGGCCTTCTCGAAAGGCTCGCCGATCCGCTTGACCCAGACGTTGCGCGTGCCGTCGAGGGGCTTGATGAAGGCGATGAACTTGCCGTCGGGAGAGAGTTGGCGCGCCGATGATCTCGGGATCGCCGAAGAAGAGCTCCCGGTCGATGAGGGGCGGCAGATCTGCCCAGACCGTGGCCGCGCAGGCCAGCAGGCCGAAGGCCCATACCAGGACCTTGCGAGTGAAGGGGTTGTTCATACGGGAAGACCTCCTATAGGGGATGGGGAAGGAGAATTCCTGCGTGTTCCAAAGGTTATACGAAGAATCCATTCCAGATGTTTTCGCTCTGGCTTGACCTCTCCTCTTGCACCCGCCCCGGCCTTCGGGTACCTTGGGAGACGCCATGTGCCGGAACATCAAAACCCTGTTCAATTTCGACCCGCCGGTGACGGAGGAGGAGCTGCGCGCCGCTTCGTTGCAGTTCGTGCGGAAGGTCACCGGCTTCAACAAACCGTCCAAGGCGAACGAAGCCGCGTTCCACGCCGCGGTGGACGAGATCACCCAGGTCGCCAGCGTCCTCTTCGGGGCTCTCCAGACCAGCGCGCCGCCGAAGAACCGGGAAGAGGAGACCGCCAAGGCCAGAGCCCTCTCCGCCCGCCGGTTCGGGACGTGAGGGTCAATCGGCGCGAGCCGTCTCGATGCAGGCCTGCTCGTCGGAACAGCCCGTCGGGCAGCCACAGGGATACGTGCAACTGGTCACGACCGCCTCGGCAGCTGCGCGCGCGGAGGCAATATTGGCGTCCAGGTGGACCAGGGTCTCGCGGTGGAGGCGCAGCTTCTTGAGATTCTTCTTCATGGAAGGCTCCTTTTCGTAACAGGTGTGGAGAGTGTAGCACTCCGGAGGCCCTCCCCTTCCCCGCCCGGCCCGGACCGTGTAAAATAGGGACGCGATCCGAGGAGCGTTGCAGGAGGGCCCCCTCCCAGGCTCGGACGCCGGCATGACCGGATGTACAGGAAACGGCGCTCACCTTAACCCTTTCGGGGGTCTTATGGTGAGCCTGCCTCACTCCCCCCGGTTCCTCTCAGGAGGTTAATCATGACCGTCGCTACCCCGAACCCGACTGAAACCCAGGCAGCTGAAACCCAGGCGAAAGACTACGCCGTCGCCGATCTCTCCCTGGCCGCCTGGGGCCACAAGGAGATCAAGATCGCCGAGGGCGAGATGCCGGCCCTCATGGCCATCCGCGAGGAGCTCAAGGCGAGCCAGCCTCTGAAGGGCGCCCGCATCGCCGGCTCGCTCCACATGACCATCCAGACGGCCGTGCTCATCCAGACCCTCGAGGCCTTGGGCGCCGAGGTCCGCTGGGCGAGCTGCAACATCTTCTCGACCCAGGACCACGCCGCCGCCGCCATCGCCGACGTGGGTACCCCGGTCTTCGCCTTCAAGGGCGAGAGCCTCGCGGACTACTGGGACTTCACCCACAAGATCTTCGAGTTCCCCGAAGGCACGGCCAACATGATCCTGGACGACGGCGGCGACGCCACCCTGCTCGTCCACCTGGGTGCCAAGGCCGAGGACGATCCCTCCGTGCTCGACAAGCCCACGAGCGAGGAGGAGCGCGTGCTCTTCGCCGCCATCAGGAAGCGCAACGCCGCCCAGCCCGGCTGGTACAAGAAGCAGCTCGCCGCCATCCAGGGCGTGACGGAAGAGACCACCACGGGCGTGCACCGTCTCTACGAGATGTTCAAGCGGGGCGAGCTGAAGTTCCCCGCCATCAACGTCAACGACAGCGTCACCAAGAGCAAGTTCGACAACCTTTATGGCTGCCGCGAGTCCCTGGTGGACGCCATCAAGCGCGCCACGGACGTGATGGTGGCCGGCAAGATCGCCGTCGTCTGCGGCTACGGCGACGTGGGCAAGGGCAGCGCCCAGGCTCTCAAGGGCCTGAACGCCCAGGTGTGGGTCACGGAAATCGACCCCATCTGCGCCCTCCAGGCCGCCATGGCGGGTATCCCCGTGGTGACCATGGAAGAGGCCTGCGAAAAGGCGGACATCTTCGTCACCGCCACGGGCAACCACCACGTGATCACGCACGAGCACATGGCGCGGATGAAGCACAACGCCATCGTCTGCAACATCGGCCACTTCGACAGCGAGATCGATATCGCGAGCCTGGAGCAGTACCCGTGGGAAGAGATCAAGCCCCAGGTGGATCACGTGATCTTCCCGGATGGCAAGCGCCTCATCCTCCTGGCCAAGGGCCGCCTCGTGAACCTCGGCTGCGCCACCGGCCACCCGAGCTTCGTGATGAGCTCCTCCTTCGCCAACCAGGTGCTGGCGCAGATCGAGCTGTGGACGAAGAAGGACGAGTACCCGATCGGCGTCTACATCCTCCCCAAGACCCTGGACGAGAAGGTGGCGCGCCTCCAGCTCACCCCCCTCGACGTCAAGCTCACCGAGCTCCGCGACGACCAGGCCAGGTACATCGGCGTGGACAAGAACGGGCCGTTCAAGACGGATCACTACCGGTACTAAACCGGGATTGATTTGAGAGGATGAAGGGGACCGGGCGACCGGTCCCCTTTTTGTTTCCGGTAGAGCCGCCTCATCCAGGCGCTTCGAGATCGCCGAGGATCAGATCGATCTCCCAGGGCCGCACAAAGCGAACAGGGATACCTTCTTCGATGGTGTCGAGCCGCAGAGAGGCGTTGACCACGCCCAGACAGGCAGGACGGTAGGCTTCGAGGAAGCTGTGCGTACCTCGCGACAGGACCGGCCGGACGAGCTCCGCCGCTTTGACTTCGATTGCCACCATCCGTCCCTCGCGCCGCACCACGAAGTCGACCTCCGCTCCGCTCTTCGAGCGCCAGAAAAGGATCTCGTCCAGAAGCTCCAGGCGCTTTGCCAGCTCGTTGAATACCGCATTTTCCCAGAGAGCGCCGCGATCCGCTCGGTCGCTACTCGCCTGAAACCCGCCGAAGACCGCGTTGCGCAGGCCGTTGTCAAGGAAGAAGACCTTGGGGGTCCCGGTGATCTCGGAGCGCTTCCCCCCCGCGAACGGCGGCACCAGCCGGAGCACGTGAGCCTCCTCCGCGATCTCAAGGTAGCGTCCGACCGTCTGGCGGGATGCCTGAGCCAGGCCGGCCCACTCCGTGAGATTGACCAGATTGCCGATGTCCGCCGCCGCCAGCTCGAGCAACTTGCGGAACACGGATGGCCGCTCGATCTGGTGGAGGTCGGAGGTGTCCTTGAGAACGAAAGCCTCCACCAGGTAATGCAGCACCGTCGCCGGATCCGAATCGAACCAGGGCTCCGGGTAGCCGCCCATGACGACAAGCTTCTCCCACAGCTCGCGAAGCCGCAGGTCACGGATCGCGGGCGCGAGCCCCTCGGGAACGAGCGCCGCGACTTCCTGAAGCGAGAAGGGCAAGAGCTGAGTCCGCCGCGCCCTGCCGGCCAGTGACTCCCGGGTCCGGGCGCTGAACGTGAAAGACGAGCTACCGGTAGCGACGATGCGCCGTGTTCTGTCGAGATCGACGAGGCCCTTGATGAAGAGCGGCGCCTCCGCGAGATGCTGGACCTCCTCGAACAGGAGGAGGGTTTCGGGACTCAGAACCTCGGCCAGGGCATCCAGAGCGAGCGCGGGCGACTGGGCGAGCTCGCGAATCCGAGGCTCCTCCGCATGCAGGACGAGAATCGGGGCCTCAAAGTGGGTCAGGACCTCTCGAATCCACGTCGACTTTCCTGCCTGGCGCGGCCCCACCACGAGCTCCGCGCGTCCCGGACGCAACTCGAGACGGCGGCGGCGTGGGACGAAGGGTTGAGGCAGAGAGGCGGCGAGCAGAGCCGGCTGCTCTCCTGGCCGGTCCAGCCACGGATTGTGGATACGAAGTGTCGCCAGAAGTCCCGCATCCATACCAATTGACCATACCACTGAGCAATGAGCCCGGCCAAACGGCGCTCAGCCCGCCGATTGGTAGGGTTCACGGCTTTTCCTGGGAGGTGACGAACCGAGAGCCTCGTGCTACCCTATAGAAAACCGACGATGCGCGATGCGCCCCTGCGGAGGGATGGATCCTCCGTACGGGACCCGACTTGGTTGTAGATGGACACGAACGCTGTCAGCGAAGCAGAGCTCTCTCTTCCCTACGGTGGCCACCGCGGGGCGGGAGGAGAGAATCCAGGTCCGCCTTGATGACGGGCCTCTGGACGACCCGATCGCCCGGGCGGGCGCGATCGCCCGGCGCATCCTCCTCGGCAACGTCGCCGAACGGGAATGGGGAGGCAGGAGGCTTCCCGTCCTGCTCACGGGCGGGATGAAGTACCTGGAGCTCTGGGGACGCGACAGCGCCGCTTCGCTGTCCGCTCTGCCGGCCACCCACCGGCACGTGTGGCGCAACACCCTGGAGGCGTTCCTCCACCATCAGCGGCCCGACGGCCTTTTGCCGAGACGGATCGCGGGGTTCGGCAACGCGGTGCGCAACCTGCGCTCGATCTTGACGCACCAGGGGATCTCCCTCCCCGTCTCCCCCAGTCTCCGGCCCGAATACCGCACGGTCGGGTACGCGGGGCGCTTCCCGCTCGCGAAATCGCTGGCGAAGAAGATCCTCTTCGGGACCGCCGGCGAGCCCAAGGACACCAACCCGCTCATCCTCCTCTCCGTGGCCCGGTACGCCCGCCACGAGCCCGAATTCCTCGCCCGGCATGAGGCCGCCGTGAGGAAGGCGCTTGCCTACCTCGCGGGCCACACCCGCGAGGCTCTCCTCTGGCAGGAGGATCATGAAGATTGGCTGGACGTCTACGGCCGCCAGGGGCACCTCCTCTACACCAACGCGCTCTACTTCGCGAGCCTGCGAGAGCTCGCGCAGGCCTTCCGCTCCCGCGACCGGGTGATGGCCGCGCACCTGGTCCGCCTCGCGAGGCGAGTGCGCGAGCGCTTGCAGGACCTCTGGGATCCCGAGCGCGCTCACTTCATCAGCCATCACGATGGACGCGAGGCGCACCGGCAGTTCGCGACGGACGGTAACATGCTGGCCCTCCTCACGGGCCTCGCGGACGCCCGGCAGCGCACCGGCATCCTCGACAACCTCGAAAGGATCGTGGACGAGCACGGCTACGTCCCCATCGTGACGCCGAGCTATCCCTCGCACATTCAGTCGGGCCTGCGGCGTGTCTTCACCTGGAAATACCGCGACGGCAGACTTCTCAAGCCCTGGCTCCAGGCCCTCGCCGCGAAAGCCGTGGCCGCCGGAAAGGCCGGCCCTCGCGAAGAGGCTCCTCCTCCCCGTGGCCCGCATCTTCGTCGAGCACGGCTGCTGCGAGGTCATGAACGGAGATACGGGCCAGCCGCACCAGTTCTTCCTGACCCGCACGGAAAAGCGCTTCACCGTCGCGGCGGCGCTCTATCTGGAGGCCGCGGCGGCGCTGGGAGCGCTGGCATCCTTGCCGGCCTGACAAACCCCAATGCGGTCCCGAAGGGACCACCGTCGGTGGCCCTGGATTTCAATCCAGGGCTGGGACGGTGCCTGTCTGTCTCGATGCGGTTGGAGCGCGATACGGTCGGAGCCATGCCGGCCGGAGCCATGCCATTCGGAGCCATGCCAGCCCCCCCGCCAGGGATTGAAATCCCTGGCTACCGACGGTGGTCCTGACGGACCGCAGGGGGAGGTTTTCAGTGCAGGAAACCTTCCCGCGCCTCATTCGTCTATTCTGTAGGCACGAAAGGAGCCGTCCATGGTCCGCCTGGCCCGTCTGCCGCTCTTGAGCTTCGCCCTCCTCGCCACGGGGATCTATGCCGCGGCCGTCACCATGATGAAAATGCGGGCGGAGTTGCGGCATCCGGACGCCGTATCGGCCGGCCTGCTGGTGGACCTCCTCGTCACCGTTCCCCTGGCGTTCTATTGGCTGGCGGTCCGCCGGGCGGGCTGGCCGGCGAGGACCCTCATCCCCGTCTTCCTGTTCAGCCTCACCGGCGCCGCCCTGGTGCTCCCGGACCAGCGGGAGATGCTGAAGCGTCTCTCGGAAATCCTTTCCATTCCGGCAGAGATCGGGCTCGTGGCCTGGATCACGGTGCGGACCGCCCGTTCCTTGCGGAGTACGAGCGGTACGGAGGACATGCTGGAACGGCTGCGCGAGGCGGCGCGGGAGATCCTGCCGGCACGCCGGGTGGCGGAGGCGATCGCCTTTGAGATGGCGGTCCTCTATTACTCGCTCTTCTCCTGGCGCCGCCGTCCCAAGACCTCACCCGGCACCCAGGCCTTCACCTACCATCGCACCAGCGGCTACGGAGCCCTAGGTTTTGCCTTTCTGATCGCCACGCTCGCCGAGGCCATTCCCGTTCACATCCTCGTCGCGCGCTGGAGCCCCGGAGCCGCCTGGTTCCTCACCGCCCTGGCAGCGTACGGCCTCTTCTGGTTCCTGGCGGATTACCGGGCCACGCGTCTGAGGCCCATCCTCCTGGACGAAGAGACCCTCTCCATCCGCACCGGCCTACGCTGGACGATCCGAATCCCCCGCGCCCACATCGTCGCCATTCACAAGAAGGCCCCCAAATCCGAGCCCTTCCTGAGAGCCACGCTGCCCATGATGAAGCCCCTGTGGATCGAACTGACCGAGCCTGTTACCGCGCAGGGACCGTATGGGATTCAGAAGCAGGCCCGTTGGATCTCAGTGGCCGTGGATGACGCGAAGGCGTTTCACGAGGCAATCCCTGGGACCGCCGGCATCCCTGCCGGCTAAACCCATTTCATCAGGTCAAGGAGGCAAGGAATGACTCGCAGGCTTCTGCTCGCTCTCATCGTTTTCTCGATCGCTCTGATCGGCATCTGGGCGCCGGAAAGCTCGGCGACCTACGTCACCTGCAGCACCACGTATTGCTCCACCCATCCAAGAGCTTTGTGCACTTGCCCTGAGATCGAAGTCGTACGGTTCTGCAACAGTTGGGAGGAGAACTGCCCGATCACCTGAAGCAAAGAAAAAAGGACATCAAGGACGACAAGGACATCAAGGACGACAAGGACATCAAGGACGACAAGGACATCAAGGACCAAAGAGGACAAACCTCGTTGATGTCCTTGACGTCCGTGCGGTCCTTGATGTCCTTTTCAACGTCCGAGGCTGCACGAATGAATCACCCTGAAAGGGTGAAATTTGAATAGCCTGGTGCTTCAGCGCCAGGACCAGGAGCCTCCCCCCTCCCCCACCCGCCCTGAAGGGGCGGTACCCAACCTTGCGAAAAGCACCGCCCCTACCTTCGGGGCGGGTATGAGGTTATGGGGACCGCAGACCTGGCGCTGAAGCGCCAGGCTAATCAAATTTTGCCCTTTCAGGGCGGGTTTTACGGTGGCTCGTGCGTTGCGTGCCTGCGCCCCTCTGGGGCTTCCTGAGATGAGGGGATGGCTGCCTACCCGGCGCTGAAGCGCCGGGCTCTATGCCTGTGCCCCTTCGGGGCGGGAGGAATCTCAGATTCCAACCTCAGAGCTCAGATCAGCCGGCAGATCCCATCCGCTGCGCAGTAGCCGGCGCAGCCCCCAAAGCAGGACGCACAGTCGCTGTTATCGTTGCAAAACCTTGCGGGAGAACAGATTGCATTGCTATTGCAGCTGCCTCCTCCACCAGTTCCACCTCCTGACGAATAAATGCACGTCCATGTCGTGAGGCTGCAGAACGCTCCGGGATCGCTCGGACAATTTGAACGGCAGTCCTCATCGTCGTTGCAGAACGACTGTGGACAGCTGGAGAGCTCCAGCCAGGACAGGACAGTCGTCAGCTCGTTCGAGCAGCCGGTCTGGGGTGTGGCAGGCTCGGCGGCGAAGGCGGGAACGCAGGCCAGGAGCAGAGCAATAGCGAGGGAAAAACAGGGGATCTTCTTGTTCATTCGGGCCTCCAGGATCGACTCGCACGGCGAATCATCTCGCCGTACTTCTTAAACAACGGTGCGAGCCGCTCTTGCAGGCGAGCCGCGTCCAGGTCTCCCGGTGTCTCCTCATCCCATGAAGATCCTCCTCTTCGGCGCAACCGGCTCAGCGGGCGGCAGCGTCCTGCGCGTCTGTCTCGCGGACCTTGCCGTCGAGGAGGTACGCGCCATCGTCCGCCGCCCTCTCCCCTTGGAGCATGAGAAGCGGAGGCGGATCCTCGAGAACGCGGAGATCCGGGAGATCGCAGAGCGGGCGCGGGCCTCCGCGTCTGAAAATGGATCACCTTGATCACCGAGGGGCGGGGAATGTCGTATTCCCCTTGAGCGTAGGACGCATTGAATGGAGAACGCCTCATTCCCTGCTCTCGCAAGGCTCAGGAAGTGGGGAGCGAATCATTTCCCGTCCTTCGAAACGCATTGCCGCGGGGAACGTGACATTCCCCCTCCGCGCGGAGGGGTGAAGAGAGCGAAGGTTCCATTCCCCATCGATGGCCTCTCATGGCTGGAGGGAACGACTGGCAGAGACTCCTTCGATCCCATTCCCCACCGTCTGCGTGAGCCGATAGGCGGGGAATGCGCCGTCGAGAGGGTTCGCATCCCATTCCCCGCTCTCCGGAGGCGTTCCCCAGGGGGAACGGGGTCCGAGGAGTGGGGAATGCTTCGTGAATCGCCGCTTTGAAGCCCACCGGGGATAAACTCCCCCGCCATGAAGAGCGATCCGGACGTTCCCCACCGTCAGGACCTGCTGCTCGTCGGCGGCGGGCATTCGCATGCTCTGGCGCTGCGGATGCTGGGGATGCGGCCGATTCCCGGGGTGCGGGTCACGCTGGTGAGCGACGTTTCCTACGCTCCCTATTCCGGCATGCTGCCCGGACACGTGGCGGGATTCTATTCGTGGGAGGAGATGCACATCGACCTCCGCCGCCTGTGCGCGTTCGCCGGGGCGGCTTTCGTGCAGGGGCGCGTGGAGGGGCTGGACGTGGCGGGCCGCGCCGTTCATGTGGCGGGCCGGCCGCCGATGCGGGCGAGCGTGATCTCCTTGAACGTGGGCAGCACTCCGGACCTTTCCGGGATTCCGGGAGCGGAGACCTGGGCGATTCCGGCCAAGCCGGTGCCGCGAGCTTCTCGCGGGATGGGAACGGATCAAGGCGGCTGGCGGGTGGACGCATCGCGATCGTGGGCGGCGGCGCCGGCGGTGTAGAGCTGGCTCTCAACATGGGTCACGTGCTGGGCCGGCGGGCCTCCATCACCCTCCTCCACGAAGGGGAACGGATTCTCCCCGGCCACAATGAGCGCGTGCGGGAAATCCTCTCCCGGCTTTTGCCGGAGCGCGGCGTGACGGTCCGCACGGGCACGCGGGTGACCGAGGTGACCGCTAAAGGGGTCCGCACGGCGGGAGGGGACCCATGGGGATCAATTTCGTTGCAGGCGGATTTCGTGGTCTGGGTCACCCAGGTGGCGGCTCCCTCGTGGATCGCGGAGAGCGGGCTCGCCACTACGGAGGACGGATTCGTCCGCGTGACGTCCCACGCTCCAGGCGATCGATCATCCCTGGATCTTCGCCGTGGGGGACGTCGCGACGATCGAGGGGGAGGCGCGGCCCAAATCAGGCGTTTTCGCGGTCCGTATGGCGAAGCCTCTGGTCACCAACCTGCGCGCCTGGTTTTCCGGCCGGCCGCTTCAGAAATATCAGCCGCAACGCCAGTTCCTGAGCCTGATCGGTACCGGGGACAGGCAGGCCGTGGCTTCACGGCGGTTGGCTGGCGGGACGGTCGGCGGCTTTCTGGAAATTGAAAGATTGGATCGATCGCCGGTTCATGAGGAGGTTCGAGGATCTGCCGGAGATGCCCGGACCTCACCCCAACCCCTCTCCTGAAGGAGAGGGGCTTAGAGGAGGCCGCCCGCATGCGCTGCCTCGGGTGCGCGGCCAAGGTGGCGGGGACGACGCTGGCGCGGGTGATGGAGCGCCTGCGGGAAGAGCATGGTCCGGCGTGGCAGGACGCGGCCCGCGCCGGCAGCCGTGCTCGTGGGACTGGACGCGCCGGACGATGCCGCCGTCTTCCCGGTTCCGCAGGGCCGGGTGCTGGTGCAGACGGTGGATTACATGCCGGCCCTGGTCTCCGATCCGTATCTCTTCGGGCGCATCGCCACGATCCATGGCCTCAGCGATCTGTTCGCCATGGGGGCGGCGCCGCACAGCGCTCTGGCCGCGGCCCTGGTCCCGTTCGCGGCCGAGGAGGTGACGGAGGAGACGCTCTATCAGCTACTGAGCGGCGTGCTCCGCGAGCTCGGCGCCGCGGGCGCGGTGCTGGTCGGCGGGCACAGCGCGGAGGGCTCGGGGGTGGGCCTGGCGCTCACGTGCAACGGCCTCGCCGATCCTGGGCGCCTGTTGAGGAAGGGCGGTCTGCGGGCCGGGGAGGCGCTCGTGCTCACCAAGCCGCTCGGCACGGGCGTGCTGTTCGCGGCGCACATGCGGCTGAAGGCCAAGTCTCTGTGGA
This sequence comes from uncultured Acidobacteriota bacterium, assembly GCA_963832495.1. GTDB lineage: Bacteria > Acidobacteriota > Thermoanaerobaculia > Multivoradales > UBA5704 > DATARR01. Next base: position 75,259 of record CAWHUF010000015.1, read on the forward strand.
TCGACGCGGCGCTCGATTCCATGCTGATCTCCAACCGGTCCGCCGCCTCGATCCTGATCGATCACGGCGCTGCGGGCTGTACGGACGTGACGGGTTTCGGCCTGGCCGGCCATCTCCTGGAGATGCTGCGGGCCGCGGGGCTGGGCGCGGAGATCGATCTCGCCGCCGTCCCGGCGCTTCCGGGGGCCCTGGAGTGCCTGCGCCGGGGCCTCGCCAGCTCGCTCAGCCCGGCCAACCGGAGCGTGGCGGCGGAAATTGCCGGAGCGGTCGATTCAGAAAGGTTTTCTCTGATTTTCGATCCACAGACCTCCGGCGGTCTTCTTGCCGGGGTGCCCAGGGAAAACGTGGCGAGCTGTCTGGAGGCATTGCGGGCGGCGGGCTATGGACAGGCCGCACGGATCGGGAACGTCACCGGACGGGCCGAGGGCGGTACGATTTCGATCACCGGGTAGAGAGGCGGGGAGGGCCGGAGCATTGGCCCTCCCCCACGTTCTTCTAGGGATTGGCGGTCTCGCCACTCTCCGGGAGCCTTGGCCAGAGATCCGGATTGAAGGTCAGGGCGACTTCCTCTCCTTCTCCGAGCACCGCGGCCTTGGGGTGCGTCCAGACATGGGCGAGCAACACCCAGAGGGCGGTGACCCATGTGAAGACCCGTACGTTGGAGTAGTTGCCGTCCTGCCACAGATCGATGCGAATGTCCTTGCCGAACAGCTTGCACTCGACCTGCAGGTGACCGGCGACCTTGTAGGTGGCTTTCGTATCCCGCTCGGAATTCACTTCCACGGTGCAGTAGTTGGGGCCCGTGAGCGTGATCCCGCACTTGATCGGTACCCTCGGGGTGATCCCGGAGATCTCGATCCAGCCCGCGAGGCTGATTTTCTCGCGGCTCACTTCCGTGAATTCCGCCTCGCCCACCTTGCCGAAAACGTAGTAAAGGTCGGTCTTCTGGCCTACCTGGGCCGTCCTGCCGATGAATCTCCGAAGGTCCATGAGCGTCTCCTCCTCGAGAAATTGAAGGCCGCTGCCTTGCGGTCACTTCCAGGTTCATAGGGAGGAGTGAGGGGAGGGGGCCAGGAATTACACCCCTGGCCCGATTTTCTGTCAGGCCGCGTTCAGCTTCTCGGTCACCACCACGCTGATCAGCTTGGGGTTGGGCTTGCCGCCGCCCTTGGCCGTCTGCTTCACCACCTGCCCGATGAGGAAGCCGAGCTTGCCGGTCTCGCCCTTGCGGTAGCGCTCCGCTTCGTTGGGGTGCGCGGCGAGCACGCTTTCGACGATGGGCAGGATCTCGGGACGCAGCCGCTCCAGGAGCTCCTGATCTTCCGCGGAGAGCGGCTCGGGGGCTTTCTCCTCTTTCACCTTCGGCGCCTTGGGCTCAGGGGCCTTCTGGGGAGGCGCGGGAGCGGGCTTCGCCTCCTGTGCCCAGGAGTCCCGCAGGGGCACGGTGCGGTTGAAGACGAGACGCTCGGGAGCCGAATCCACGGGATCGCGGAAGAAATAGCCCTGCCGTTCGAACTGCAGGCGCTCGCCGAGATCCGGCGCGGCGGGCTCCAGGCGGCTTTCCGTAAGGGTTTCGAGGGACTTGGGATTGAGGTACTCCTCGAAATCTCCTTCCTCCAGGTCGGGCCGCTCGACGCGGAAGAGGCGGTCGTAGACGCGGACCTCGACGGGCACCGCGTGGTCCGCGGAGACCCAGTGGAGGGTGCCCGGCACCTTGCGGCCATCCGGGGCCGAGCCGCCGCGGGTGGCGGGGTCGTAGGTGCAGCGGATCTCCACGATCTCGCCCTTCGCGTCTTTCACGACGCTCTCGCAGCGCACGAGGTAGGCGTAGCGCAGCCGTACCTCGCGGCCCGGGGAAAGGCGATGGAAACCTTTTGGCGGGTTCTCCGCGAAGTCGTCCTGCTCGATGTACAGGGTGCGCGAGAACGGCACTTTGCGGGTGCCTTCCTTGGGCACGTCGTGCGGATAGAGCGGCGCGTCGAGCTCTTCGGCCTGGCCCTCGGGCCCACCTTCGGGATAATTTTCGATCACCAGTTTCAAGGGCCGCAGCACGCACATGACGCGGGGGACCTGGGGATTCAGGTCCTCGCGCTGGCAGTGCTCCAGAAGGGTCACGTCCACCGTGCTGTTGGCCTTGGCGACGCCCACGCGCTCGCAGAGGTCGCGGATGGCCTCGGGGGTGAAGCCGCGGCGGCGCAGGCCGGCGAGCGTCGGCATGCGGGGATCGTCCCAGCCCGTGACCAGCTTGCGCTCGACGAGCTGCAGGAGCTTGCGCTTGCTCATCACCGTGTAGGTGAGGTTCAGGCGCGCGAACTCGGTCTGCCGCGGCGGCTCCGGGAACGGGAGCGCTTCGGCCGAGAATCCACGAGCCAGTCGTAGATGTCCCGGTTGTTCTCGAACTCCAGGGTACAGAGCGAGTGGGTGATGCCTTCGATGGCGTCCGAGAGCGGGTGGGCGAAGTCGTACATCGGATAGATGTGCCAGGCGTCGCCGCGGCGGTAGTGGGAGGCGTGCCGGATGCGGTAGAGCAGCGGGTCCCGCATCTTCATGTTGGGCGAGGCCATGTCGATCCTGGCGCGCAGCACGTGGGCGCCGGCTGGGAAGTCGCCGGCCCGCATGCGGGCGAGGAGGTCGAGGTTCTCCTCCACGGAGCGGTCGCGGTAGGGGCTGTTGCGGCCGGGCTCGGTGACGGTGCCCCGGTATTCGCGGATTTCATCCTCGTTGAGGCTGTCGACGTAGGCCTTGCCCATGCGGATCAGCTCGACGGCGAAGCTGTAGAGCTGCTCGAAGTAGTCCGAGGCGAAGAAGAGGTTCTTCCCCCAGTCGAAGCCCAGCCAGCGCAAGTCGCGCTGGATGGATTCGACGTATTCCATGTCTTCCGTTTCCGGGTTGGTGTCATCGAACCGGAGGTTGCAGACGCCGCCGTACTCCAGGGCCAGGCCGAAATTGAGGCAGATCGACTTGGCGTGGCCGATGTGGAGGTAGCCGTTCGGCTCCGGGGGGAAGCGGGTGACGACCCGGCCTCCGTATTTGCCGGCGGCGCGGTCGCGCTCGACCATGTCGCGGATGAAGTTCCGTGCGGGAAGGGCGGAAGCGGTATCAGCGGTATCAGCCACGGCGAAGATCCTCGGTCTTGGGGGGTTGGATACGGCCCAGCGACGGCATGAGTCGGGCGCGAGCCGCGAAGGGCGAGAGGATATCATGGCGAGCTGAACGCGAACCAGCCATGGATTTCAAGAGGACTCTTGATCTGAAATTCATCTGAATTGAAGAATGTCCACCTGCAGATGTTCTGTACAGGTGAGATCGCTAAAGCGTAATCCTGTAAGGCTTCCTGCAACAATTTCCCTCCAGCATCTGCTATCATCGGTTCAATTCGCCGATTTGGCATGGTTGTCTTTGGGAGGGTTTATGAAGATCTTTCTTCATCGGGGAACCTCCGTCCCCCTTCAGGCCTTGTGTGCCGTCCTGCTTTTCGCGGCCTTCCCCCTGGCCGCCATCGCCCGGGGCGATCTCGACGACGAAACGCGGCTGATCGCCTTCGGGGCGGATTTCACTTTCTAGCGGAACCGAACCGGCGATGCGCGAAGCCTGGTCCGCGGCTCTGCTCTCTGATTTCCTGCTTGAATCGCGGGAGCGGATGGATCATCTCGAGGAGCTCCTCCTGGGGGGGGCGGCCGCCGGCTCGCTGGACCGGCAGGCGCTGGAGGAGATCCAGCTCGAGCTGCACACGCTGAAGGGTAATGCGGGCCTGGTGGGCCTCACGGAGATGCAGTCCGAGGCCCACTTCATGGAGGATCTGGTCTCGGCCCTGAAGCCGGGAGCACCGCCGGACGAGGAGCTGCTGGCCGTCCTGGACCGCCTGCGCGGCCTGCTCCAGAAAGAGGAGGGAGCGGAGCCGGTCCCGGTCTCTGTCTCTCCCCAGGCCGGGGCCGCCGGCGAGCCCGTGCAGGCCGGCGTGCGGGTGGCGTTCACGACCCTGGACTCGCTGGTGGACCGGCTGGAGGAGATGGTGATCTTCCGCAACCGGCTCACGGAGGCGCTGGAACGGCAGCGGCGGGATCTCGGGCCGGCGGCGCGCTCGCAGAGCGGCGAGGCGGTGCGCCAGGCCCACGACGAGCTCGGGGGGACGCTGGACGCGCTGCGCGACGGCATCCTCCGCCTGCGGCTGGTGCCGCTCGCCACGCTGTTCCGGTCGCTGCGGCGCATCGCCCACGACGAGTCGGTGCGCGCGGGCAAGGAAGTGGCCTTCGAGACCCTGGGCGGCGAGACGCCGCTCGACCGCGGCCTCCTGGAGCTGGCGAGCGAGGTTCTGGGGCATCTGATCCGCAACGCGGTGGTCCATGGCATCGAGACGCCGGAGGAGCGCCGCCGGCTGGGCAAGCCGCGGGCCATGGTGCGGGTCGCGGCTTCGGCGGACACGCGCGAGGTCCGCATCGACGTGGTGGACGACGGCCACGGGGTCCGGCGGCAGGAGGTGCTGGCGGCGGCCGGCCGGCTCGGGCTGGCCGTGCCGGCGGACGCGGACCCGGTCTCGCTGCTGTTCCTGCCCGGTTTTTCGACCCGCGCCGAGGCGGACCTGGGAGCCGGGCGCGGCCTCGGTCTCGCCGCGGTGCAGGAGGCGGTGAGCCGGCGCAGCGGGCGGATCGAGGTGTTTTCCGAGGAGGGAGTGGGGACGCTGTTCCGCCTGCGCCTGCCGCTCAGCGTATCGATCCTCCGCGCCCTGCTGGTGGCGAGCGACGGCGAGGACTACGCGCTGCCTCTGGGCGCCATGGAGGAGACCTTCCGCCTCGAACCCGGCCGGGTGCACGAGATCAACGGCGGCCTGGTGCTCGACCGGCCCGAGGGCCTGGTGCCCTTTCTGGACCTCGGCTTCTGCTTCGGCACGTCGCCCGTGCGCCGCCGCAGCGCCTACGCGGTGCTGCTGGCCGCGGAGGGCTCGCGCCGCGCCGTGGGCGTGGACGGGATCCAGGGGATCCGCGAGGTGGTGGTCCGCCGGCTGGACCCGTGGGCCGTGCGCCATCCGGCCGTGGCGGGGTCGACGATCCTGGCCGACGGCCGCGCCGTGCTGCTGCTCGATCCTGTGGGCCTGGCGGGGCTCTCGCCGCTCGTGGACCCCGGAGGGGCGCCGTGAGCCTCCCCTCTTCGGGCCTGGCCTCGGAGATCCTCGCCGCGCTGGCCCGCGGCGAAAGCATCGGAGGAGAGGCTCCGCCGGAAGCGCCGCTCGAAGGTCCCGACCGCCTGTTCTCGCTGGTCGACCGGCTGACGCGGCACACCGCCGTGGCAGAGGCGCCGCCGCCGGAGGTGCCCGAGGTCTGGGTGGCGTTCGAGGCGGCGGGCGAGATCTATGCCCTGCCGGTGCTCTGCGTGGAGGAGGCGCTGCGCGTCACCACGATCACGCGCCTGCCCTTCGCGCCGGCGCCGGTGTGCGGCATCACGCAGCTCCGGGGACGGGTGCTGCCGGTGGTGGACCTGCGGGTGCGGCTGGGCCAGCCGCCGGCGTCGGTGGGACCGCGGAGCCGGATCGTCGTGGTGTCGTCCCGCGGCCGTTCTCTGGGCTTGCTGGTGGACGGCGCGCGAGAGGTGTTGAAGCTGCTGCCAAGCGCCATGGAGGCGCCGCCGCCGGAGGTGATGTCGGAGCGGTCGGGCTTCATCACGGCGGTCTACCGCCGCGAGGAGTCGATGGTGATTCTGCTGGACGTGGAGAAGGTCCTTCTGCTGCCTGTTGATCTTGGGAGCTCCTGATGCGAACAAAGACGTTGCGAAGAGGGCTGATCTTCTTCGGGATTCTGATGGCCTTGCGGCCGGCCGGCGCGGCGGAGGAGTTCGTGGTCATCGTGAACGCGGCCAATCCCGTCACTTCCGTGACGGGCGGTCAGCTCTCGAGCCTGTTTCTCAAGAAGCTCACCCAATGGGGCGGCGGCCTGCCCGCCATACCGGTGGACCTGGGCCCGGAATCCCCCGTGCGCGAGAGCTTCTCGCGCCAGATCCATCGCAAGGGCACGGCGGCGGTGAAGGCCTACTGGCAGCAGATGATCTTTTCCGGCCGCGAGGTGCCGCCGGCGGAGAAGGCGTCGGCGCGGGATGTGGTCGCCTTCGTGAGCGCCAACCGGGGCGGCGTGGGGTACGTGCCCGCAGGCACGGCTCTCAGTGCCGGAGTCAAGACGGTGGAGGTGAAGCCGTGAGCGCCCCGATGAATCCAAGACAATCGCGGCTCTCCTGGACGCGCCGCCTGCGGTTCGCCCACAAGATGGCGGCGCTGCCCGTCCTGGCGGCCCTCGGCTTCCTGTCCATCCTCGCCACCCTTCAGGTGGTCGGTGCGCGCAACGCCCGGCTGCTGGACGCCATCGAGCAGCGCCACTTCGCCGCCTTCGTCACCAGCTATTTGCTGCGCTACGAGACCCTGCCCGCCATCCAGCGCGGCATGCAGGACGCCGTGGCCGCTGCGGACGCCAATGGGCTCGGCGCCACCGACGCTCTGCGCGACCAGTTCCTCGCCAGCCTGAAGAGCGCGGGCGAGACCGGCGTGCTGGACCGGGCCACGGCGCGCGACCTCGCGGAGCGCTTCGGGCGCTACTACGAGCTGGCGCGGCAGACCTCGCGGAGCATGATCGCGGGCACCACGGGCGAGGGCGTAGTGGCGGCCCAGCGGTCGATGGTCAGCCAGTACAAGGACGTGCGCGCGCGGCTCGACGAGCTGGCCCGCGACAACCGGCGGCAGATGGAGGTCTCCTTCGCCATGGCGCGGTCCAACCAACGCTCATCGGTGGTGGCGGTGACCGGGATGACGGTGGTGAGCGTCCTGTTGCTGTCGGTGCTCTCGGTCCTCATCATCCGCGCCCTGACGCGCCCGCTGGCCGAGAGCGTGGCCGCGGCCCGGCGGCTGGCCGAAGGGGACCTCTCGGCGGACGTCGAGGTGCGCTCCGCGGATGAGATCGGCGAGCTCTCGCTCGCCATGCAGCGGATGATCGCCTACTTCCGCGAGATGGCCACGGTGGCCGACGCCATCGCGCGCGGCGAGCTGCGCACCGAGGTCTCGCCGCGCTCGCAGGCGGACCTCCTGGGACAGGCGTTCCGGCAGATGGCGGACAACCTGCGCCGCATCCTGGCCGACGTCAAGGAATCGGCCGGGCAGGTGGCGGCCACGGCGGAAGAGCTGTCGTCCTCGGCCCAGCAGATCTCGAGCGGCGCGGCCGTCCAGTCCGAATCCGCGGAAGAGACCTCGGCCACCATCGTCGAGATGGCGTCGCGCCTCGACAGCGTCAACCGCTCGACCCAGGCCCTGGCCTTGAACGTCGAGGAGACCGCGAGCTCGATCGAAGAGATGGGGACCTCGATCCAGGAGGTCGCCCGCAGCTCCGAGCTCCTCCTCACCCACGTCGGCGACACGGCGTCCACCATCGAGCAGATGACGGCTTCGATCCGCTCCATCGCGGCCAAGGTCCAGATCGTGGACCAGGCCTCGGCCGACGCCGCCGCGGCGGCCAGCGGGGGCGGTGAGCGCCTGTCTCAGGTGGTCCTGGGGATCAATTCCTCGATCAAGGACATCGGCAAGATCGTGCAGACGATCGGCGATTTCGCGGACCAGACGAGCCTGCTGGCGCTCAACGCGGCCATCGAGGCGGCCCGCGCCGGAGACGCCGGCCGCGGTTTCGCCGTGGTGGCCGACGAGGTCAAGCGCCTCGCCGAGCGCTCCATGAGCTCGGCCCGCGAGATCTCCTCCTTCATCGAGACCGTGCAGACCGGCACCGCCGAGGCCGTGCAGCTCTCCCAGCGGCTCCTCCAGCAGATCGTCGACGCCGTCAACCGCTCCACCGAGCTGGTGCGCGACGTCCACACCGCCGTCCGCGAGCAGAGCACCGGCGCCGCCCAGATCCTCAAGACCACCAGCACCATGCACGAGGTCACCCAGCAACTGGCCCTGGCGGCCCGCGAGCAGGCCAACGGCGCGCGCCAGATCATGGGCTCGGTGGAGGTGATGAACCGCATGACCCAACAGGTGGCCGACGCCACGACCGACCAGATGCAGGGCGGCAACGAGATCGTCAAGTCGGTCGAGCGGATCGCCGCCCTGGCCCAGCAGTACCTGGCCGCGGCGGGCGAGATGTCCACGGCCACCGGCGGCCTGGCCTTGCAGGCCGAGAAGCTGCGGACGACCTCCGCGGTCTTCCAGGTCTAGGCCAGGCTCAGGAAGGAACCAGCGCCATGGTGAACATTCCATCCGATGATCCCCGGAGCCCGGCGGAGCCGCCGCCCCTGGACACATGCGTCAAGCTCCTGGCCGAGCTCCCCTCCCTGACGCTCGAAGAGCGGGCGGACGTGGTCGAGCAGCTGGTGCGGAGCGCCAGCCCCGAGATCCGCGACCGGGCCCTGCACATCGGCGCCGCCATCCTCTCGGACCACCGCCTGACCGAGCTGCTGCGGGCAGACGAGGACGCCGCCCTGCGCAACGCCGGCTCGGAGATCTTCCTCCTGCGCGGCAGCCGCAGCCTGCCCGCGGTCCTGCCCCTCCTGGGCGATGCCGATCGGGACGTGCAGCTCCAGGCCGTGCTGATCCTCGACCGGCTGCGCGACCCGCGCGCGCTCGAAGCCCTGCACGGGGTCCTGGCCCACTCCGACGTCAACGTCGTGCAGGAAGCGATCCTCGCCATCGGCCGCCTGGGAGACGGGCGCTCGGTGCAGCGCCTGCTGCCCTTCCTCCAAGGCGAGCTGTGGGTCCAGATGGCGGCCCTCCAGGCGCTGGGCGACCTGCGCTCTCCCGAGGGCGTGCCCCCGCTGGCCGCCCTGCTGGGGGACCCTCTGCTGGGCGCTCTCGCGGCGGAATCCCTGGCGAGGATCGGCGGCGAGGCCGCCTTCAACGTGCTGGCCAGCCACTGGCAGGAGGGCGAGTCCACGGTCGAGGACGAGACCATGGCGGGCCTGCTGGCCTACGTCCTCGAAGGGCTGGCGGAGTCTCCGCGGCGGGAGCCGGAAGGGTTGAGGGAGCACCTCCAATACCTCCTGCGCTCCGGGGAGGAGGCACGAAACGCCGCCGCCCGCTGCCTGCTCTGCCTCGGACCCGGCCCCTGGGACGAGGAGGCGCTCGCCGTGCTGGCCGCCTCCCAACCCTCCTCCGACTTCGCGCCCGAGCCCCTGCGCCGGCGGCCGGACCTCATGCCCCGGCTCCTGCGCGGCGGCGAGGCCGAGCGGTCCTGGGGCTTCCTGCTCGCGGCCCGTTTCCCGGACCAGGTGCCGGCGCCGGAGCTGCTCGCCGCCGTGACGGAAGCGACGGCGCGGCCCGAATGGATGTCCGCGGAGATCCTCGCGGCCCTGGGGCACGTCCACGTCCCCGGCATTGCCCAGATCATTCTCGACCTCTACCTGCGGCTGCCTGCCGAGTCACGGTCCTCCCTGGAGCCCGTGCTGGCCGCCCACGCGGACACCCTCCGCGCCCATCTTTTGCAAGGGGCGGCGCAACGGACGGGCTCGACGAGGTCTCCCGCCTGGAGCTCGCGGCCCTCCTGGACGAGCCAGCCGAGACGCTGGCCGAACGCATCCTGGCGCTGGAGCCCGGGGTGCGCCGGCAGGCGGCGGGCCGGCTGGTCCACCACGAGGACCTGATGCGCCTCCTCCCCTGGGGAGAGTGGCTGCGCGGGGAGCCGGACCTCTTCACCGGCCTGGCCGCCGAGGTGGCGTTCCGCTACGGCCTCGGCGAGCTGCGGGAGCCCCTGCGAGCCCGCCTGCTCGCGGCCCCCTCGGCGGCCCTCGTCCGCGCTCTCGGAGAGCTGAAGGACAAGGAGAGCACGCCTGTCCTCCTCTTCCTCCTCGAGAGCCGGAAGGACCTCGCCCCCGTGGTGCTGGAAGCGCTGGGCCGGCTCGGCGGCTCGGCGGCGCGCGCCGCGCTGCGGACCGCCGCCCTGGCCGGGGGACCGGACTCCCGGATCGCCTACAAGGCCCTCGCCTCCTGCCACCGGCCGGGAGACCTCCCCCTGTTCCGCGACGCGGCGTCCCACCCCGACTGGTTCATCCGCCTCGCCGCCGCCCAGGTGCTCGGGCTCTCCTTCGATCCCGACGACGCGGCCCTCCTGGCGCGCCTGGTCGCCGATCCGGTGCCCGGAGTGGCCCAGAAGGCCCTCTCCCTCCTCGAAGTCGGAAGGGAGGAGCGCCGGTGAGAGCCTCCCCGATGCCGCACACTCCCGCCCTGACGCAGGAAGCCTACCTGCTGCTCAACGAGCTGATCTCCGAGCGCTTCGGGATCGAATTCCCCGAGCACCGCCGGGAGCTCCTGGAAACGCGCCTGCGCCCGCGGCTGGCGACGCTCCGGCTGCCCAGCTACTGGGATTACTACCTCCACCTCCGCACCGACACCAACGGCGAGAGGCAGCGCCTGGCCGAGCTGGTCACCAACAATGAAACCTTTTTCTTCCGCGAGACGCGGCAGATCGAAAGCTTTCTGAAAGAGGCCGTCCCCCTGCTGCAGCCGGCCGGAGGAATCCCGCAGACACCGCGGACACCGCGGACACCGCGGGTGCTCTGCGCCGGCTGCTCTTCCGGCGAGGAGCCGTACACCCTGAGCTTCCTCGCGCACCCGCTCTCGCTGGCGATCGACGCCTTCGACATCGACGCCGGCCGGATCGAGGCGGCGCGCCGGGCCCAGTACGGGCAGTCCTCCGTGCGGCTGGCCAAGGCCGAGCAGCTGGAGCGCTACTTCACGCCGTGCGGGCCGGAGCAGTGGTCCCTGCGCCCGGTCTGGCAGCGGAACATCCGCTTTTTCTGGGGCAACATCGTGGAGCTGGAGACCTTCCGCCGGGAGGCGCTCTACGACGCGGTCTTCTGCCGCAACGTCCTGATCTATTTCTCCCCCGCGTCCCTGCGCCGCGCCGTGCGGCACTTCGCGGAGGTGCTGAGGCCCGGCGGGCTGCTCTTCCTCGGCGCCACGGAATCGATCATCGGCCTTTCCGAAGACTTCGAGACCATTCGGCTGTCGGGCACCATCGCCTACCGGAGAGTGTCTCCTTGAGCCGCATCCGCGTCGCGGTCGTGGACGATTCCCCCTTCATCCGCAAGGCCCTCTCCTGGATGCTGGCGGAAGAGCCCGACCTCCAACTGGTGGGCACCGCCGCGCGCGGTGAAGAGCTCCTCTCCAACCTCCATCACTGGCAGGCCGACCTGATCATCCTCGACCTCGCCATGCCCGGCATGGGCGGGCTCTCCACCCTGGAAGAGATCCTGATCCGCCGGCCGACGCCGGTCATCATCCTGTCGGACAACCTGCGCCAGGGCGTTCCCCTGGCCGTCGAGGCGCTGCACTGGGGGGCCCTGGACTTCGTCGACAAGCGCGATCTCTCGCTGGTGGATTTCGACGCCCTGCGCAAGGCGCTCGTGGGCCGCATCCGCCTGCTCACGCGGGAGAGCCACAAGCCGGGAGTCGCGGACGCGGGGACGACGCGCGACCGCAAGGACCGCGATGCTCGCGATGCTCGCAGGCTGGAGAGAGCGGCGGACCGGCACCGCCTCCCCGCGCTCCTGCTGATCGGAGCGTCCACCGGCGGCCCGCCCGCGGTCGAGCGCGTCCTGCGCGACCTCGGGCCGGTCGTCCGCTGTCCGGTCCTGATCGCCCAGCACATGCCGCCGGGGTTCACGCGCGCCTTCGCCGCCCGCTTGAGCTCGCACCTGCCCCTGGAGGTCCGGGAAGCCGTGAACGGCGAGCCGCTCCTCGCGGGAGTCGCCTACGTGGCGCCGGGCGGCTTCCACACCCAGGTGAAGAGCCGGCGCCACCGGCTGATCGCCCGCCTCTCCCCCACCTCCGACAAGGTCCAGCCTTCGGTCGACCTCCTCTTCACCTCGGCCGCGGCCGCCCTGGGGCCGCGCGTGGCCGCCGCGCTCCTGACCGGCATGGGGGACGACGGAGCCCAGGGCATGGCCGCGCTGGCGCGGGCAGGTGCCTACACCATCGCGCAGGACGAGGCCACCTCGGCCGTTTTCGGAATGCCGCGGGCGGCGATCCACGCGGGCGCGGCCCGCGAGACGTTGCCGCTTTCAAGGATTGGCGGACGCCTGCGCAAGCTCGTGTCCGCCACGCCGGACGCCGCGTCTGCTGGCTCCACCGGCGCTTTTACTCAGGAGGGCGCGCCATGCAGCCAAGAAAAGCTCTAGTCATCGACGATTCCATCGTCATCCACAAGCTCTTCCGGCTCATCCTCGGCCAGACGCCGCTCGTCTACGCCTCCGACGGGCTCGAAGCCCTGCGCCGGCTGGCCGAAAACCCGGACATCGACCTCATCTTCCTCGACATCAACATGCCCAAGATGAACGGCCTCGAGCTGCTCTCCCGGATCAAGGCCGACACCGAGCTGGCGGCCATTCCGATCGTCATCATCAGCACCGAAGGCAAGGAGCACGACGTGATCCGCGGCTTGCAGGCCGGAGCTGCGGCCTACGTCAAGAAACCCTTCCGCAACGAAGAGCTCGTCAATATCGTCGAGCGTGTCATGGAGCAGTACAAACCCGTGAGAGCGGTACCCGGCAGCACGGACGCGGGCGCCATGCCGTAGAATGTCTGCCCGGGAGGGGACATGAAAACGGCACGTTTGCCCCAGGACGTCGTGGCGGCCATCGACCAAGGCAAGATCCTGGGGATCCGGGCCGGCACGCAGCCGCACCGTTTCATCGGCATCTGGGCCGTGGTGGTGGAAGGGCGCGTGTTCGTGCGCTCCTGGAGCCTGAAGCCGCGGAGCTGGTACCGCACCTTCCTCGAAGAGCCGCGCGGCACCATCAACGTCGACGGCCGCGAAATCGAGGTCCGCGCCGTGCGCACTCAGAGCGAGCGGTTGAAAGCCGCGGTCGACCGCGCCTACCTCGAGAAGTACAAGACGCCCGGCTCCATCCAGTACGCCCGCGACCTCGGCGGCGAGAAGTCCAGGGCCACCACCACGGAGCTGGTGCCGCTGGAAGAGTGAGGCCACCTGGAGCAGCCCCTGGGACGCGCTTTTGCCAGGATAGAGACATGTTTCCTTCCCGGCGCTGAAGCGCCGGGCTATTCAAATTTCGCCCTTTCAGGGCGGACTACCCTCATGTGTGGGTCGGGCGGTAGAATAACCGCCTGAAGGTTTTACCCGCGATGACTTGGAAAACGATCCGCAAGTGGTGGGCGCGTCTGGGCTCGGCGGCTTTCATTATCTTCATCGCCTGGGGTCTGATCGCCTACCAGGATTGGGGCGTCGATCCTTCGGTGCTCAAAACCGGTGGGAACGTCGAGGTCCGCACCACGGAAACGGATCTCCGGTTCCTGCCCCGGAAGGCTCGTTCCGTGGGGCTCGTGTTCTTCCCTGGTGCGCTGGTCGATCCCGACGCCTATGCTCCCATGCTACGGAAGGTCGCGGAGGCCGGCTATCCGGCGTTTTTGGTCAAGCTTCCTCTGCGCGGCTACTCCACGGAAACGGCTACAGCGGAGGCGCGGGCGCGGGCTGGGACGATCTTCACGGAACAGACAGCGGTGAGGCGGTGGGTCGTGGGAGGGCACTCCAAAGGTGGCCTTTTCGCGTGCCGCGCCGCCTTGCCCAACAAGGACATCACGGGCCGCCTGCTCCTGATCGGCACGGCCCATCCCAGACATGACGACCTGTCGGCATCCGGTATCGCCGTGACCAAGATCGTGGGGACCCGAGACGGACAGGCCGGTCCCAACCGGGTGCGGGCTTCGGCGCACCTGCTGCCCGCCACGACGCGGTGGGTCTGGATTGAGGGCGCCAATCATTCTCAATTCGCCCGCTACGGTTTCCCTTTCGGTGACAAATTCGCCACAATTTCCCGCGCTGAACAGGAGGCACAGGTCTTCCAGGAGGTCCTGGCGGAGCTGGCGCGCATCGAGGCCCAGCTTCTTTCCCCGCGATCCCGGTGATTTTCCACGCGTTCTGAGATTCCTGCCCCTTGGGCAAAACAACTTTCCCCGCAGGACGCAGGAGCTTCCCCGCGGCCCGATCAACCGGCGGCCGGAGAAGCCCCGGTGTCCCCTGGATCTGGATCATTTTTCCCTTGACCCCGCGGAGCTACCCCGCTATCTCGAGGGGGCAGACCGAGGGGGAACCACCTGGGATCCCGGGGAAAACGATCGAGAAATGCTCGCTGAAGAGAGAGCAGGGCTCCGTGGCGGCCGGGAACGGGACCGCCAACGTCCGGATCACCTCTTCTCCCGGGCAGATCTCAGAGCCTGGGGCGGAGGAAGTTTCCCGGAGAAGCCGGGAACGCGGTAACCTTTCGCCTCAACGATGACAAACCAACCGTCAGGAAGCCTCAGCCGTACCTATGAAGCCCGCGCCGAGACGACGGGGACCTTCGGCCGGGTGCTCGCCTCCGTGCGGCAGCACCACTTCGTGATCGACGGACCGGTCCAGAACGGCTGCCCGGGAGAGGCGCCGACGCCCGGGGAGCTGTTCCTGTCCGCGGCGGCCGCCTGCGGGGCGGAGGTCGTCCAGATGCTCGCCCGCGAGGCGGGGATTCCGCTCGAAGGCGTGGCCGTCACGGTCCGGGGGACCATCGACCGCGCCCGGCAGCCACGGACGGACGTGACGGTGTTCACGGAGGTCGAGCTGACGCTGCGGCTGCGGGGTCCGGACGCGGCGCAGGCCGCCGGGCTGGTGGCAGGGTTCCAGCGCCGCTGTCCGGTGTATGGATCGCTCGCCGTGGCGAGCGGACGGGTGGAGGTCCGGCACGAGACGGAGACCCAACCAGACCTGGGGGTCTCTGGACCTGTTTCGGGCGAGTAGCATGCCGATTCGCAGGCATGCTAAAGTACAGGCTGAAGCTCAGCTTGTTTGTTGCCCGACGGTTTGCCGTTGTGCAGGCATCGCATCCAAGGATGCCAATCCCATGGCCGATTCAGCAATTTCAGGCCGCGCCCGATACTCTGCCCCAGCGCAAGACGCGCTCCGCCTGTCAGGCGGAGCGCGTCCGGTTCGTGGCAGATTGCGATGTGCGTTGCTGGGGGCCTTGCTGGTGATCGGTGCGGCGTCGAGCGAAGCTCAGCCCGCGGTCAAACAGGTCTTGGTGCTGCAATCGCTCAACCGCGGGAACCTGGTTCTTGATCACTTCACCGGCGACTTCCGCGTAAGCCTGGACCAGCGCGCCGGGAAACCCGTGAACGTCATTCAGGTCGTCGTGGGCCAGACGGGGTTTGTCGGCGCGCCCGAACAAGCCGTCGTCGACTACATCCGAGCCATTTTCGCCGATCGTCCGTCCCCGGACCTCATCATGACTGTCGGCGGCCCCGCGGCTGCATTCGCGCGCAAGAATCGGCGGCAGCTTTTCCCTGGGACGCCGCTCCTTTTCGCTTCAGTGGATCAGCGATACCTCCGCGGCGCGCCACTTGGCGAGAACGAGAGTGCGGTCGCGGTCGTCAACGATTTTCCTCACCTCATCGATGACATTCTGCGGGTACTACCTGAAACCAAGCAGGTCTTCATGATCATTGGATCCGGAGCCCTCGGCCAGTTCTGGCGTCGAGAGCTCGAGAACGATCTCACACGATTTCGCGGCCGCGTGACATTTGTCTGGTCCGACGAGCTGTCCCTTCAAGATATCCTGCGCCGCGTCGCGAGCCTTCCAAGCCACTCGGCGATCTACTATCTCACCTTCGGCACGGACGCGCAGGGCGGGGCGTACGCGGACGAGCAAGTGCTCGCCGATCTTCACGCCAAGGCCAATGCCCCGCTTTTTGGAGCGCTGAGCTCACTGTTCGGACATGGGATTGTCGGCGGGACCTTGATGTCCATCGACGACCTTTCTCGCAACACAGCCGACGTGGCCAGTCAAATCTTGAATGGCGCGCCACCTGGAAGCCTCAGAGTACCGCCACAGTTGCCGGGTCAACCGGTATTCGATTGGCGCGAGCTCCAGCGGTGGGACATCCCCGAGAGCCGGTTGCCGCCAGGCAGCGCCGTAAAGTTCCGTCGCCCGAGCTTGTGGGATGAATACAAACTCACAGTTCTGGCCGCGGTTGGCGCGCTGGTTCTCCAAGCGCTCCTGATCGCGCGGCTCCTGTATGAGCACCGCGCACGTCATCGCGCCGAGATCGAGAGCCGGCGGAATCTGGCTCTCGCCGCCGACGCCAATCGCCGCGAGACGATGTCGGCGCTGACGAGCTCGATAGGACATGAGCTCGCGCAACCTCTCAGTGTGGTGATGTACAACGCCCAGGCGCTTCAGAAGATGGTCACAGTCAACCGGGTGGCGCCCGACGATATGGAGGAGATCCTGGCCGATATCAAGGCCGGAGCCGTCCTCGCCACACAGATCATCGATCGCCATCGGACCATGGTCCGCGGCCGTCAACTGCACAAGAAGCCGATCGACCTTCACTCCGTGATCGGCGAAAGCCTCGCCCTCGTCGCCCAGGACATGAGAGAGCGGCAGATCGAGGCGACCCTTGATCTGTCTTCGGCTCCTTGTGTCATCGACGGCGATCAGGTGCTCTTGGAGCAGGTGCTCCTCAACCTGGTAAGGAACGCCATGGACGCGCTGGCTGAGACGCCGCCGGCGAGGCGTCACATCACGATACGAAGCGCGGTCAAGGCCGCCGATGTCGAGGTCTCAGTGTGTGACACTGGAACGGGTTTGCCGGCGGACATTATCGGCACGCTGTTCACACCCTTCGTTACGACGAAGCCGCATGGCCTCGGGGTAGGCCTGACGATCGCACGGTCGATCGTCGACGCCCATGGCGGGACCATCGCTGCCCGCGGGAATCCCGACGGGGGGGCGACATTCACTGTCACGCTGCCCCGCAGCGCAACGCCCAAGCTGCATCTTTCTCTGGGAGGAAACTGAGATGAGTCTTTTCGATTACCCGCGCATCAACGTCAAGGGCACGATCCAACTGAACCCCGGAACGGCAAACAACGACGACTACGCGGGGGCGGCCACCTTCCCCGCGGATTGGGGTCCCTTCGCCGGAGCGACGCTCGCCCTGATCGACTCGAAGAAAGTGGAGGCGCGGACGTATGGCATGTCCGACGAGGCCTTCATCTCCTGGGTCCAGCAGGTACAGAAGTTCGACACGCAGCCCCCCATGTCGCCGCTGATCGTCCCCGCCGAATGGAACTATTACGGGGCCATGGATTCGCAGATGAAGGGTACGGTGATCGGCGTGCAGACGGGGCCGGACGGGACCGGGGATGACAGCCTCCTCGGTGCGGACCTCTCCTTCTCCGGCCACTTCACGGACGTCAACTCGGAAGGCTCTCCGCCCGCGACCCAGTTCTTCATCGACAGCCTGACGCTCAAGAAAGGAGACCAGGTCCTGCTGAGCGGCTATCCATCCAAGGGGGCGTGCCAGTGGCTGAACTTCTATCGCAACGTGAATCTCACCGCGGATGGCGGCGCGGGCGGCTACGTGTATCACGTGATCCGGAAGGGACCGGAGACCACGATCAACATCCCCGGATTCGAGGATCCGAACATCGTGGGGGTGATCTTCCGTTATTACCTCTATAGCCCCCTGGGCGGCCCGAAGGACAACGAAGCGACCGTGGAGAATTATCAGCAGAAGACAACCAGCCCGAAGGTTGCGGCGCTCGCCGGCACGTTCGCGCCGCTGTACGCGAACGAAACCCTCCTGACCGGGCCGGTGGGCCGGCTGATGGTGTCGAACACGACGCCGATCCAAGCGCCGGCAGGGACTCGCAACAACGGCAACAAAGGCCAAATCGGCCTGGCGCCGGCGGTGCTGGCACAGAACGGCAATGTTCTGTCGGCGGACTTCCTGGCCACGTTCCCCGATTATTATCAAGGGAAGAATCAGTTCAACCCCAATCCCGATCTCGTCCCCAATCCCAAGTTCGATTTCGGCCCTGTCTCCCTGGTGGTGACGAGCGGTACCACCTCCGTTACCATCGGTCCGGTCAAGTATGCGGACACGGAAGGGGGCGACAGCAAGGGATGGATCTTTGATTTCGACATTTCGTCGAACACGGCGGCCCAGCAGGCGCTGAGCGATCCCAACGCGGTCTTCACTCTCGTCCACTCCACGATCGGCACGGTGCTGGCGGAGACGGATTATTATTTCGTTTCCAACCAGCAGGCCCTCTATGGGGAGCAATTCGGCTCGGGCACGGAGCTTCTGAACCAGGGCACCACGGAGCCCATCACGGTCTCGGTCTATCACCGGGGCCAGGAGCTCGCCGCGGGTTCCTGCCCGCCGGTCACCGTCTGGCAGTACCGGTCCATCCCTCTCCAGTCTCCCGGGGTGGCGGAGGCGATCAACGCCAACTACCAGCCGGGCCAGCCGGTCCAGGTGGACACGAGCCAGCCCGGGAGCTTCCTGTTCACGTTTACGATCAACGACGCGGCGAGCCCGGCTCCGGCGGGGTACCCTCCGCAGAGCTATGCCACGTTCATGTTCCCGCCCTATCTCACGAATTCGCCGTCGATCAGCCTGCGCATCCTGCCCAACGATGAAGACTTCGGCAGGTATTACGTGGACCCCAGCGCAAAGGAGCCGGTGGGCAATGATCTGCTGACGTTCGACGTGGTCTACGCGAAGGTGTTGCGGACGTATTACCTGCTCTATCCGGCGATGAACCTGATCTTCCCGCTCAATTCCGAGGAGGAGGTCGCCAAACACGCCAAGGGGATCCTCAAGTACACGGACCCGGCGATCTGGATGTCGATCCATTACATGCCGCGGACCCGGGACATGTCCGCAAGCCGCAGGACGCTGCTGCGGGCGTGGTGCCGGAAGGTGCTCGCGGCGTAGAGGCTATCGCGAACGCACGGGCAGGAAGGCGGCCATCTACACCTTCTGGAACAATGAGGCGAGCGCGCGCTGGGAGCTGATTATGGCCCTGCTCGGCCTGGCGCTCCTGACCTGGGGTGCCGTGCTCCGGCGCCGGGGCCGTCCCGAGGCTTTCGAACGGCTGCGCTCGCGGCTGCTCGCGATCCTGGGCGTGATCGCGGCCCTCACGTATTTCAATTTCGGGACCTTCCACTTCGGCAACTTCATCCACGACTGGGAATGGACCCATTATTACCTGGGCTCGAAATTCTTTCACGAGCTTTCGTATGACCGGCTGTACGAATGCATCGCCGTCGCCGACAGCGAAGACGGCCTCGTGCTGCGGGTGGCGGCGCGCAGGATGACGAACCTGCGCACCAACCGTCTGGAGAGCGCACAGACGGCGCTCTCCCGCCCGAACGACTGCAAGCAGCACTTTTCCGAATATCGCTGGATGTTGTTCCGGCATGACGTGCGGTTCTTCCGCGACCGCCAGAGGCCGCAGCGCTGGGACGATCTGCAGACCGATCACGGTTACAACGCAACGCCGGTCTGGAACGTCGCCGGCACGCTGCTCTCGAACCTCTCACCGGCGAACAACCGCCAGATCTACACGCTGGCCCTGCTGGACCCGCTCTATCTGCTGGCGGCCTTCGCGGTGATCGGGTGGGCCTTCGGCTGGCGTGCGCTCGCGGTGGCCCTGCTCGTATTCGCAACGTATTTCCCGTCGCGGTTCTACTGGACGGGAGGCTCGTTCCTGCGCTGGGACTGGCTGTTCTATCTGGTGGCCGCGATCTGCTGCCTGCGCAAGGACCGGCCCTTTCTGGCCGGGGCCGCGCTGGCGTATGCGGCCCTGCTGCGCGTCTTCCCTATGCTCGTGTTCGCGGGGCCGGCGATGGCGCTGGGCTGGCACGTCTTCCGGCATCGCACGCCCGATCCCCGCTGGACGCGCTTCTTCGCGGGCGCGGCGCTGGCGGCGGCGCTGCTCATCCCCCTCAGCCTGGCGGTATCGGGCGGCCCGCCCGCCTACCGGGATTTCCTCCGGAATACGGTGAAGCACAAGGAAACGCCGCTCACAAATCACATGGGCCTGCGCACGGCCGTTTCCTGGCGGCCTTCCGAGACCGGCAGGCTGCTTCGGGACAGCCGCCTGATCGATCCGTGGCAGAAATGGAAGGACGCCCGCGTGGCAAGCTTCAAGAGGGCGCGGCCTCTCTACTTCCTGATCCTTGCCGCGTTCCTGGTGCTGATGGGGCTTGCGGTCCGGAACGCGGGGCCCTGGATGGCCGCGTGCTTCGGCGTGGTGCTCATTCCGTTCGGGATCGAGCTGACTTCCTATTACTATATGTTCATCCTGGGCGTGGCTCTCCTGTGGGAAAAACGGGAGGTGGTGGGCCGGCTTCTACTGGCGCTCTCCGCGTTCTCGCAACTCGTCGCCTGGGCTCCCCTTCCGTTGATGTCCCGCTGGCTGGATGCGCAGTACACATTGATCTCGGTGGTGACCCTGATCGTTTTCGGTTGGATCGTCTGGCTCTGCCGGGATGGGCCGGCAGGGATGCCGGCGCTCCCAGCGGCGCTACGCCGATGATTCAAGGTGTCTTTCGTGATCGAATCTCACCCCACCCTGGAGGCCATGGGAGGCATCTGAACCACGGGCGTGGGGTCCAGCCCGGCCATGAAGCCGTCCATGGAGGGGCGCAGGGTCTCGATGAAGCGCTCGGTCTCCACGATCTGCTCGACGAGATGGCTCATATAGCTGGCCACTTCGGTGGCGTTGAACTGGGCGGTGCTGATGCGGCCGTGGATGACTTCGAAGGCGTCGGAGAAGGCGCCGAGCTGCGCCACCACGCACTGGTCCCGCTTGTGGCAATCCAGCAGTAATTCTCTTTGCTTCTCCAGGATGCCGATATGGAACTGGCGGGTGGAGGCGGTGGCGGGCTCTCGGGAGGCCAGCTCGCGGATCTGCCGGATCTTCGCTTCCACCTCCGCGATCCTCTTCTCGACGCCGGGGATGGGCGGGATGAGGACAGGCGCGATCCGTGCCGAGAGGCGGCGCCAGTCTTTCTTCCAGTTCGTGGCGGCCGGTGCGGAACCGTCCGTCCCAGGCTGGGCGCGGGCCAGGATGCGGAGGTAGGCGACCCGCTCGCAGACGAAGCCCAGGTAGGCGTTCAGCATGTAGCCGAGTTGCTGGAGGATGTCTTCCTTGGTGAAGGTGTCGAGGCTCCGGGCGGCCGGCCAGGATGCGGAAGACCTGGTTGCGGGTCTCGGCCAGCCGGCGGTAGACCGCCAGGTAGTCCGGCAGATAGCCCGCGTTCATCCAGAGGTCGAAGGGGTTTTCCGCCAGCATCCGCTGGGTCTTGAGGCGCAGGGCCTCGCGCTCCCTCTCCGCCCTGGCCTCCCGGCGGCGGCGCTCCTCCTCCTCGATCCGCGGCCGGTAACGCCCTGTCGCCGTGGTCAGCGCGACCCAGCCGCTGGAGGCTACGCCCCAGACCATGGCCGGGAGGGGGTCGCCGAACCACCACCAGGCGCCAAGCCCCACCGCCCCCACCATCAGGTTGAGAGGAGACCGGAGCGCCCGGGTGATGCTCCGTTGGATGAGAATCCGTTTCTTGAGGACCGGCATGGTGTGCAGGGAGAGTCCCAAACTCTCCCCTGCAACATTCTACGCTAACGCTCAGGCCTGGGTTTCGCGCAGACGACGGAGACGCCGGAGGGACCAGGCTCCGAGCAGGCTGCGTACGGCGGCATGGGTGTCACTGGCCCCGCGGTGTACGGTCCTGCCATCACGACTTGCATCGCTGCCGTTCCGAAGCACGCCCGTGCTTCGCGGGGCGCAACACCCATTTCCCGGCGTGCGTCACGCGCTTCGCGACGCGCATCGCTGGCTTCGCGGAGTGCAACGTATGCGTCCCGAATTGCATCGCACATTCGCGGATTGCATCGCTGCCGTGGCGAAGCAAGGGGCTCGCTTCGCGGAGCGAGTGATGCAATTCCCTTTGTACGGAAGGTATGTGGGCACGGTGCGTCTCGCTCCTGGAGGCGAGGAGCGCGCGTGCGTACGGAGCGTTTCAGGCCCCTTCTCTCTGCTCCTCGGCCCGCTGGTAAATCTCCAGAAACTCTCCCAATCCCAGCTCCTCCGCGCGCGCCCGCTCCGGAATCCCGGCCGCCGCGAGCACGGCTTCGGCCCGGTCCCTCCCCCATCCCGAAGACAGAGAGTTGCGCAGCGTCTTGCGCCGCTGGGAGAAGGCCTGCCGCACGAAGGAGATGAAGGCCGGCATCTCCGCTTCTGGAAGGGGCGGCGGCTGGAGCTCCAGGCCCACGAAGGCGCTGTCCACCTTGGGCGGCGGACGGAAGCTGCCGGGCTTCACCTTGCCCAGGATGCGCGCATGGGCCTGGGCGGCCACGAGGACGCTGAAGGAACCATAGGCATCGGATCCCGGGGTGGCGACGATGCGGTCCGCAACCTCTTTCTGGACCAGGAAGGCGGCGCGGGGGATGCGGGCATGGTGCGGGAGGAGGTTCTCGATGATGACGGTCGCCACGTTGTAGGGGAGGTTCCCGGCAACCATGGTAGGCGCGGGGAGACGGTTCCAGGCGATCTCCAGGGCATCCCCCACGACCAGGGTGAGCCGCGGATCGGGCAGCCGCCGGCGCAGGACGGCAGCCCAGTCCGGGTCCAGCTCCCAGCCGAGGACGCGGGCGCCAGCGGCGAGGAGCTCGGCCGTCAGCACGCCGCCGCCGGGGCCGATCTCCAGGACTCTCTGGTCTTGGGGGGAGAGGAAATGGATGAGCGGACGGCAGAGGGCGCCGTCCACGAGGTGGTGCTGGCCCAGGGCCTTCTTCAGGGGGGGCTTGCGCACGGGGGAGACGGTATCAGAGGGCCGTGCTTCAAGATCTAGGAAGAGCCTCGCGGATGGATTGAACCGGGCTTCGGTATCCACATTCGATCATCTCCGATAGCAACCCGTCTGCCTGCTCAAGGGTAAGAATCCCCCGACGCCAGAGTTTGATCAGAACCCCAATCGTTCCGGAGACAACTATTCCGAAAGTGCCTGCCATGATCCTGGCAGCCCTGTCATCGGTCAGCAGCCGTCCTCCACGAGTGGCAACGACTGCGATACAAGCCGCCTCCCCAGGCTGAAGATACTCCTTCAATTCGGCAGCATGGGCCTGCTCCGCCTCGGTCAGCTCGACGAGCTTCAGCCAAGACCAGTCGCAGGGTGGAACCAGCCCGAGCCTTTCTCCGGCCGCCAACTCTCGGCGGACTGGGCCGGGAGCCGCCAAGTCCGGAAAGGCTTGCCGAAGCAGACCCGGCCGCTGTACCTGAGCAAAGTTGCTGAGGACGGTGGTGTCCGCCAGGTTCATGTGTTAGCGGATTTGAAGACTGCTTAGTCGAAATCCAGGGCTGCGGCGGCCTCCGCCCGTGCCTCCTCCAGGGTGGCAGGGCCAAGACGGAGAGGAACCCCGAGCCGGTGTAAGCGCGCCTGCAACTCGAAGCGGGAGAGATTGAGAAGGTCTGCGGCCTTGCCGAGGCTGATCCTGTCAGACAGGTAGGCTCGCAAGGCTCGGACGTCCGGATCATCCTCCCCTTGCTTCTCATCAGTCGCACAGTGCGCAAGCGCGCGGAGGAGCCGGAAATCCAGAGGATCCAGGAGCACAGCCTGCTCCTGCCCGGCACGCTCGACGAAGGCCACTTCACCGTGCTGGACGCGATCGACGACTTCCTGGGTCTTCTTGGCGAGGTCGGCTTGGGAGATGGTGGTGCGAGTCATGGGGATCCTCGGTGCCGATAGTCTACACCGCATGGCGCTGGCCCAGGGTCTTCTCAGGGGCGGCTTGCGCACGGGGGGAGACGGTATCAGAGGGTCTTCGCCGTCACGAGTACAATAACAGGCTAGGAGGAGCGGCCATGGGGACTGTCAACATCAAGGAGGCCGAGGCGGATCTTTCCCGTCTGGTGGATCGCGTCAACGAGGGCGAAGAGATCCTGATCGCCAGGAGTGGTCGGCCGGTCGCCAAGCTGGTGCGAGTCAGCAACGAGCCGCGTAAGCCAGGCTACCTCAAGGGACAGATCCACATGGCCGAGGATTTCGACGCTCCTCTGCCGGAGGATATCCTCAAGGGATTCTGGGGAGAAGAGCTCTGCCGATCTGATCCTCAGCCTACCTCCTGGCCCAAGTGGCAGGTCCGTTCAGGCGAATCAGGCGAACTTACGGGCCGCTGCAACCTCGGCGTAGGCCTCTTCCAAGGTGGCAGGGCCAAGACGGAGAGGGATGCCAAGCTGGAGGAAGCACTCCTGCAACTCGAAGCGGGATAGGTTGAGGAGTTCGGCTGCCTTGCCGAGGCTGATCTGGGCGGACACGTAGGCCTGCATAACTTTCAGGGTCCAGACCATCAGCTTGGTACGTGCGAGTCATGACCTATCCCTCTGTGTCAATAGTCTACAACCTACCTACCTCCACTTCACAGCGCTTCCAGGTTCCCTTCGCCTCATCAAGGTACGATGGCCGTTATCCCGAGCAAGGTAATCCCACCCGACGTTCCTGGGGGAGTCGCGTGGAAATTCGCGATGAGTAGTCTAAAGAGGCTCGTAGCAGTAGGTATGTCAGGGAGGTAAAAAAAAAGAGGGCCAACGTAGAGGGTTGGCCCCACTGATAGGTAGACCCTAGGCTAGCTTTCTCAGACCGATGCTGAGCCCCCTTAATTTGTTTTAGGCGCTCCAAGCCAGTAACCAAGGATCAGCCCTACTGCGCCGTAGGCCCATTCGCAAGATCTACTGTTCTCCGGCGTAAAGATGATGACGTACAGAGCAGCTAGGAGCACAGTAAAGCTGACACTAACGACGGCGCCTACAATTATGCGAAAACGGTTCATGACAGATCTCCTTCTCAAGGGATATGCTTCAACAGATATGGACCGAATGGCTTCCTAAACCATCTGTCCACGACAGCACCTCAACTTCTTTAACTTCTTTGAACCGGTTCGTCTCCCTAGTTTACTCTGAAATACGAACCGTGACAACCTCTGTGACGTGAATCCAGGAAATTGGTGGCTTCCAGCCAGGAAAATCTGCAGCTCCCCAGTATGTCGTCCCTTGGAGAGGACGATACGACGCCAACGACTCCAGCCTCCACCGCGACGCTCCCACCCCCAGCTCCGTATGCCATTTTGGCCCATCCGACGACGCGGAGGTCCTGCCAGGGGGTCCGTCCAAATCGGCTGAACCTGGCCGTCCCCGAGGGAGAACCGTCCCGCAGGCGCCGTGGCACCCCACTTGCACCTTGGGGCTGCGCTGGAGCCTCTATGGAACTCGACATCGCCACCATTAATAGAGACATCGAACGCGAAACTCTCACCCTGAAGCGGATCGAGGCCGAGCTGCGCAGGGTGATCGTCGGGCAGGACTACCTGCTCGACCGCCTGCTCGTCGGCCTGCTCGCCCGCGGGCACGTGCTCATCGAAGGAGTCCCAGGGCTCGCCAAGACCCTGGCCGTCAAGACTCTGGCCCAGACGCTGGCGATCGATTTCCAGCGCATTCAGTTCACCCCGGACCTGCTGCCGGCCGACCTCATCGGCACCCTGATCTACGATCAGCGGAGCGGCGACTTTCTCGCGCGGCGCGGGCCGGTGTTCACCCACCTGCTGCTCGCGGACGAGATCAACCGCGCGCCCGCCAAGGTACAGTCGGCCCTCCTCGAAGCCATGGAGGAGCGGCAGGTCACGCTCGGCGACCGGAGCCATCACCTGCCCGAGCCGTTCATGGTGCTCGCCACCCAGAATCCCATCGAGCAGGAGGGGACCTATCCCCTCGCCGAGGCCCAGGTGGACCGCTTCATGATGAAGCTCAGGGTCACCTACCCCTCGCGCCATGAGGAGATGGAGATCCTGGACCGCATGCTGGTGGACCACGAGCTCAAGGCCGCCCACGTGATCGACCGCGAGCGGCTGATCGCCCTCCGCGAGGTGGTGGACGCGATCTATCTCGACAACAAGATCAAGACCTACATTGTGGACCTCGTGCTGGCGAGCCGCGATCCCAAGTCGGCCGGGCTACCCGATCTCGCGGACCTGATCTCCTTCGGCGCTTCGCCGCGCGCGACCCTGTTCCTCGCCCGGGCGTCCAAGGCGCTCGCCATGGTGCGGGGGCGCGGCTTCGTGATCCCGGAGGACGTCAAGGAGCTGGCGCCGGACGTGCTCCGCCACCGCATCGTCCCGACCTACGAGGCCGAGGCCGAGGAGATTTCGACGGACGCTCTGGTCGCCCGTCTGCTCGATCGCATTCCCGTCCCCTGAGGACGTCCCGAGGCTGTTTCAGATGCTCCGCCTCTTCGGTTCACGACGGCGTCCAGAGAGCCCAGCGGCTCCCGCCGGTAGACCGCGCAGCACGACCCTGCCGGCGGATCTCATGCGCAAGGTGCGGCGCATCGAGATCGCCACCAACCGCATGGTGGACCAGGGGGTCGCGGGCGACTACCACTCGGTGTTCAAGGGGCTCGGCATGGAGTTCGCCGAGGTGCGGCCCTACCAGCCGGGCGACGACGTGCGGACGATCGACTGGAACGTGACGGCCCGCATGGGCATGCCGTTCGTCAAGAAGTACGTCGAGGAGCGGGACCTCACGGTGTTCCTGGTGGTGGATGTGTCGGGCAGCCTATCCTTCGGCTCGCGGGCGATCCTCAAGCGGGAGCTGGCCGCCGAGGTGGCCGCCCTGCTGTCGTTTGCGGCCTTGAGGAATCAGGACCGCGTGGGCGCTGCCCTGGTGAGCGACCGGCTGGAGCTGTTCCTGGAGCCGCGGCGCCGGCGCACGCACGTGCTGCGGATGGTGCGCGAGGTGCTGGACCGCCCGGCCCACGGGGGGACGGACCTCGAGAGCGGGCTCAACGGCGTGCTCGCGACTCTCAAGCGCCGGTCCGTCCTCTTCTTCATCTCGGACTTCCTGGGCCCCGTGCCCGTGCGGGCGCTCAAGGCAGCCTCGGCCCGGCACGACCTGATCCTGGTGGAGATCGTGGACCCCCGCGATCAGGAAATCCCCGCCGTGGGTCCCGTGGTGCTCAAGGACGCGGAGACGGGGGAGACGGCCCTGGTGAGCGGCAAGCGCCTGGCCCGCCGCCACGCCGAGGAGCGGCGCCGCGAGCGTGAGAGCCTGGTACGGTGGACCCGCAAGCTGGGGATCGACCGGCTGGAGCTGCGCACGGACCGGCCGTACATCAATACCTTGCTGGCGTTCTTCGAGCAGCGGAAGAAGAGGTTGCGGCGGTGAGGGACCTCACCCCAACCCCTCTCCTAAAGGAGAAGGGCTTCAAAGGGGCTTCTTTTCTCCCTTCTCCTTTAGGAGAAGGGCCGGGGATGAGGTCGCTGCGGCAATACGGCTGCGTCCTGGCATTCCTCCTCCTGACCGCCGTCCCCGGCTATGCCCAGCCGTCCCCGGTCTCGGTCCATCTGACCCCGAACGGTCCCACCGTGGGCGATCCCGTGACAGCCACAATCACCCTGGAGGTGCCCCCGGACCTGGTGGCGGACCCGCGCTTCCCCGCGTGGGGCAAGACGTGGGGCGAGGCCGAGATCGTCAAGGCGGACGAGCCGGTCCGGATCTCCTCCACCGTCTGGGCGCAGAAGCTGACGCTGGCGGCGTTCAAGACCGGGAACGTGCCGCTGCCGCCCGTCCAGATCGCCGTTCCCAAGAAGACGGGGACGGTCCAGGTGTCCACGGCCCCCGGGCTTGCCATCGCGGTCCGCTCGGTGATCCCCCAGAGCGAGAAGAATCCCGAGCCCAAGCCGGCCGCGGCCCTGCGCCCGCTCCCCCTGGGCGAGCGCTTCTGGTGGACGGTGGCGGGCCTGTCCGCCCTCTGCCTTCTCGGCGCCTGGCTGATCTGGCTCCAGAACCGGCGCACGTCGTCCCAGATCGCGAAGCCGGCCCTGGGTCCGTTCGAGGAGCTGGCGGCGGAGATCGACGGCCTGCGGACCGAGCCCTCGATGCTCGCGGTTCACACGCGGCTGAGCTTCGCCTTGCGCCGGTACCTGGGACGGCGGCTGCCGTTCCCGGCGGTCGAGAGCACCACGAGCGACATCCAGCGCCAGCTCCTGTCGCGCCGCATGCCCGGCCCCCTGGTGCGGCAGACGGTGGATCTGCTGCGCGCCTGCGATCTCGTGAAGTTCGCCCGCCAGGAGGTGGGTGAGACCCAGGCGCGGGATCGGGCCGAGACGGCGCGCCGTCTGGCCGGAGAGCTCGAATCGCTGATCGCGCCGCCGGCCGTGCCTACAGCTGCTCCGATGAGGAAGGCGGGATGACCCAGACCTTCCCCCATCTCGCGAGCCCCGCGTGGCTGCTGCTCCTGCTGGCGCTGCCCGCGCTGGCGTGGCTCCACCACCGGCGGCAGTCCCTGGGAGCGCTCACCTACAGCCGGCTGCCGGGATCCGGGCGCCGGTCGCGCGGCACCTTCCGTCTCCATCTCCCCTTCTACGCCCGGCTCCTGGCCCTCGCCTGCCTGGTGCTGGCCCTGGCCCGGCCGCAGCTCGGCTATGCCTGGGAGGAGAGCCTGACGGAGGGGATCGACATCCAGGTCGTGCTCGACATCTCGGGCAGCATGGGCGCCGAGGACTTCCAGCCCAAGGACCGGCTGACGGTGGCCAAGCAGGTGGTGCGCGATTTCATCGCCGGCCGGCCGGGCGACCGCATCGGCATGATCGTCTTCTCCGGCGCCGCCATGACCCGCTCCCCCCTCACCACGGACCGGGAGATGCTGGACCTGCTGGTGGATTCCGTCCAGCTCAACACGCTGCCGGACGGCACGGCCATCGGCGTGGCCCTGGCGAGCGCGGCCGCACGGCTCAAGGCCAGCGAGTCCAGGACCAAGATCATCGTGCTGGTGACGGACGGGGTGAACAACGCCGGGGCCATCGATCCCGTCTCGGCCGCGGCCGTGTGCGCGGGCTTGGGGATCAAGGTCTACACCGTGGGCGTGGGCTCGGGCGGCCGGGTGCCGGTGCCGCTGCCCGCCCAGGACCCGGTGACGGGCCGCACGTACATGAAGCGCCTCATGATGAACGTGCCGGTGGACGAGCCGCTGATGCGGCAGATCGCCGGCCGCACGGGCGGCCAGTTCTTCAAGGCCACGGACCGCGAGAGCCTCCAGAGAGTGTTCCGCGAGATCGACAGCCTGGAGAAGACGCCGCTTCACGTGAAGCGCTACGTCCGCTACCGCGAAGTCTTCTCGCCGCTCGTCTGGGCCGGCCTCGGCCTCCTGCTCCTCCCCGTGGCCGCCGCCGGCTTGAAGGTAACGGCCCAACCATGAGGACATCATGATCTTCGCGAGTCCCTCCTGGCTGTGGCTGCTCCTGCTCGTCCCGCTGGCGGCTCTGGCAACGGCGTGGCTGTGGCGCCGGCGGCTGGAGGCGAACGCGGCCTGGGCGTCCCGCGGGCTGTGGGACCGCCTGGTGCCCGCCTACTCCCCCCGGCGGCTGGCGGTGTCTGTGGCATCTCTGGCCCTGGCCGTGCTGGGGGTCTCGCTGGCCCTCGCCCGGCCGCGCTGGGGGGAGGGGGATCAGAAGGTGGAGCGCAAGGGGGTGGACGTGGTGTTCCTCGTGGACTCCTCGCTCTCCATGGGCGTCCTGGACGTCTCCCCCTCGCGCCTCTTCGTGGCCAAGTCGCTGGTGCGGCGCATGGCGCAGGCCATGCCCGGCAACCGGGTGGGGCTGGTGCAGGCCGAGGGGGACGCCGTGACGCTGGCCCCCCTGACCCTGGACACCGCGGTGCTCGACCTGCTGCTCGACACGATCGATCCGGGCTCCCTCCCCACGCCGGGGACGGAGCTGGCGCCCGGGATCGAGACGGCGCTTCGCCTCTTCAGCGAGGGCACGGAGAAGCACCGGGTGCTGGTGATGGTCTCGGACGGCGAGGATCACGGCGGCGGCCTGGAGACCGAGGTCGCCAAGCTGAAAGAGGAAGGCGTGGCTGTCTTCACCCTCGGCGTGGGCACGCCCCAGGGGGCGCCGGTGCCCATCCCCGGTACGACCGAATTCAAGCGGGAAGAGGACGGCAGTGTGGTGATCAGCCGGCTCCACGAGGAGGAGCTGGAGAAGCTGGCCCAGGCGACCGGCGGCACCTATCTGCGGGTCACCAGCGCCGCGGCCGATCCCGCGCCCATCGTGCGGCGGATCGACGCCATGGAGAAGCGGACGATCGAGAGCCTGAGCCTGAGCACGCTGGAGGAGCGCTTCCAGTGGCCGCTGGCCCTGGCGGTGGTGGCTCTGCTGGTGCATCTGGGGGTGGGGCCGTTCCGGACCCTCACCCCCCCGGCCCCCCTCTCCCGTCCCCTCCCTCCCTCCGCACACCGGGAGAGGGGGGAGAAAAGCAAAAAAACTCATTCCATTCCCCCTCTCCCGGTGAGGGGGGGAGGGAGGGGACGGGAGAGGGGGCCAGGGGGTGAGGGTCCGGGAGGGCGAAAGCCCGCCATCGCCCGGGCAAGCCTCCTCCCCATCCTCTTCCTCGGCTGGGCCATGCTGCCCTCCCTGCCCTCCTTCCTGCAGCCCCACCTCCCCGTCTGGGCCGAGCGCTGGATGTACAACCCGCGGGAGCGCGTAGAAAAGGCCATGAGCGAGGAGGATCCGAAAAAGACCGTGCGCCCCGCGGATACGGCGTTGCGCCTGGCGCCGGACGATCCGCTCGTGCAGTACGACGCGGGCACGGCCCACCTGGAGGCCGGCCATGCGCGCAAGGCGGCGGCGATCCTGGAAAAGGCGGCCAAGGGCGCGGGGCCGGAGCTCTCCACCGCCGCCCACTACAACCTGGGGAATGCCCGGCTCGCCATAGGCGACGGCTCGGGGGCCGTGCAGGCCTACAAGCAGGTGCTGCGCGCCGAGCCGGGCAACCAGAACGCCAAGTACAACCTGGAAATCGCGTTGCGCGAGGAGCAGAAGCAGAAGATGGGATTGAGCGGCAGCCCCCGGGGCGGGCGGGGCAACAACACGAAGAACCAGGACCCCTCGAACCAGCCGGGCCGGGGGAAGCCGGACGAGGACCCCAATCAGGGGAAAAACCGCCGCCAGCCCCCCTCGCCGCAGCAGCAGGGACAGCAGCAGAAGCAGGGCGAGCAGGGAGACAACCGCGATAATCGCGACCATCGCGACCATCGCCAGCAAGGAAACCAGGGGGGCCAGGACGACCGGCTGCCGCAGTTCCGGAACCAGCCGGAGATGAGCGGCCGGGAGGCGGCCTCGGTGCTCTCCGCCGTCGAGAACCTGGAGCGCCAGCAGCGCCGGGACCAGGCCGCCAAGCGCGCAAGGCAGCGGCCCGTCAGGGGGAAAGACTGGTGAGATCTCCTCTCCGTTCCCCTGCCGTCCTTGCGGTCCTTGCGGTCCTTGCCGTCCTTCCCGCCCGCTCCACCGCCGCGGACGAGGTCGACGTCCGGGTCCGGCTCGATCCCGAGGTCATCGGCGTCGAGGAGACGGCCACCTTCAGCATCGAGGTCCACGGCGAGGGGTTCACCAGCCTGCTGTTCCGGCCGAGCTTCGAGCCTCGACAACCTGGAGTTGGTGAGCGGCCCCTCGCGGCGCGAGGACATGCGGTTCGCCAACCGCACCCTGTCCCGCACGCTCCGGGTCTCCTGGGAGGTCCGGCCCCTGGGGATCGGCAAGGCCCGGGTGTACGACATCCTGCTGCAGCTGAACGGCAACGCCGTCCAGCTCCAGCCGCGGCAGATCCGGGTGCGGCGCGAGCCCACGCAGCAGGCGCGGCGGTCGTACGGTTCCGAAGACGAGGACGATCCCTTCACGCAGTTCTTCGGCCGCATGCCCCAGCTCCGGCGCCGGACCGAGGAGCCGGAGGTCTTCCTGCGCGCCGAGGTCCAGCCGCGCCAGCCGGTGGTGGGCCAGCAGATGCTCTACAGCCTCTATCTCTATACGCGCGAGGACATCGCGGCCCTCTCGACCAGCGGCGTACCGGCGTTCCGCGGGTTCTGGGTGCAGGACATCCCCATCCCCCAACAGATCCCCACGGAGATGGTGGAGGTCGACGGCCGGCGCTACGGCCGGGTGCCGCTCCTCCGCAAGGCCCTCTTCCCGTTGCGCCCGGGCCGCTTCCGGGTGGAGCCGGCGACCGTGGACCTCACGGTGCAGCGCATAGGCCGCGAGTTCATCTTCGGACCCCCGATCTCTCGCCCCGAGGCCCTCCGGCTGCAGACAACGGAGCAGTGGGTCTCTGTCCAGCAGCTGCCGCCCTCGCCGCCCGGCTTCGGGGGGGCCGTGGGCCAGCTTTCGCTGTCGGCGGATCTCCAGCCCAGGGAGATCCGCCTGGGCGAGGCGGCCACGCTGACGGTGCGCCTCACGGGCACGGGCAACCTCCAGGGGGTCGCCGAGCCGAAAATCGAGATGCCGAAGGGCGTGACCGTCCATCCGCCCCAGCAGGAAGGGAAGGATGAGGTCGCCTGGGGGCAGATCCGGGGCAACCGCACGTGGAAGTACGCCGTGGTGCCCGAGCGCGCGGGCCGCTACACGCTGGCGACGCCGGAGATCACGTACTTCGATCCTGCCGCCGGGCGGTACCGGGTGGCCGCCTCGCCGGACCTGCGGCTGGCGGCGCTCCCGGCAGCCGGGATGGCCGGAGGCGGAGACGTCCCCGGAGGTGGGCCGCACAGCATCCGCACGGCGGCTTCCTCCAGGGAGACTTCGGGCAGACTCGGCGGACATTGGCTGGGCGGCGTATTGCCAGGAGGCGCATTACCGGGAGGCGTATTACCAGGAGGAATACTGCCAGGAGGAATACTGCCGTGGCTCTTCCTCCTCCCCTGGGGCCTCGCCCTGGTGGTGACCCTGGCCCGCCGGCATTCACGAAACGGCGCCCGGAACGGGGCCCCCTCCCCCACCCTCGGGCAGGCCGGGTTCGAGGAGAAGCTGCGGGCAGCGGAGTCGGAGGAGCGCCCGCGCCAGGCGGCGATCCGGATCGAGGAGGCCTGGCGCGAGG
The DNA here is from genome assembly GCA_963832495.1 of uncultured Acidobacteriota bacterium. Classification (GTDB taxonomy): domain Bacteria; phylum Acidobacteriota; class Thermoanaerobaculia; order Multivoradales; family UBA5704; genus DATARR01. Next base: position 107,964 of record CAWHUF010000015.1, read on the forward strand.
TGCTGTCCAGGCGGTGGGGTGTCTCCCTGGCCACGCCACCGGCCCGCTGGCGCGAGGTGCTGACGGCCCGATCCGAGGGAAAACGGCCGCCCGCCGAGATCCTGGACGAGCTTGGACACATGATCGAAGACCTCCAGTACCTTCGCCACGCACCACAGCTCTCCGCCACAGAATCCCTGCGGGCCGAGGTGCTCGCCCGCAGCCGGCGCCTCCTGCGCCGGATGTCATGAGGACGGTGACTGGATGGGCCGTCCTCTTCCTCCTCCTCCTCGCGGGTCCAGCCGCGTCCGCTGATACCCATCCTGCAGACCTTGCTCTCGACGAGGGCAACCGCCTCTTCGAAGCGGATGAAATCGAGGCCGCCCTGGAAGCCTACGCCCGGGGCTGGACGGGGGATGGGTCCCGGGCGGACGGCATCCTGGCCTACAACACGGGCACCTGCGCGCTGCATCTCGGCCGCCTGCCGGAAGCCCTGCTCTGGTACCGGCGGGCTGAGGTGGCGATCCCCGGCGATCCCTGGCTGCGGGACAACCTGGCCCACACCCACCACGCCCTGGGCGGCGATCCGGCGATGGAGGATCTTCCCTCCTCCTCCTCCTCCTGGAGCCGCCCGCTCGCCTTCGCGGGCGTGGCTCTCGCCTGGACAACCTTTCTCCTGGTCGTCCTCGCCCGCCGCCCCTCCCGCGGCCTCCTCGCCCTCCTGGCTCTCCTGGCCTGCGCCAGCTTCGCGGCGGGCATCGCTGGCATGCTTCCGGGCCGTTTCGGACCCCGGGCGGCGGTGTTGCTCCTGCCTTGCGGCGGCCTGCCCGCGGGCAGCGAGGTCCGGGTGCGTGCCCTGGACGGCGGAGGCTGGCGGATCGTAGGACAGGGAGACCGTCTGCGCTGTCCGGCGGAGGGAGTCGGGCTGGTAGGGCCGTAGAAGAGGACGCCAACCCCGGGGCTGCCGCTTTCGCCGCCCCGCAACTTCTGGTATCGTTTCCCTGTCGGCCCTCAAAAAACGTCTAGTTTCGTTGGAGTCGTCGCATGTCAGGGAAGGGCGATCAATTACTGGGGCGCCGTCCATGAGTGACGCACTTCTGCGGGTCAGCATGCTGCCGGAAGAGGAATTCGGCAATTCGGATGCCTACCACTGCGTAGAGCCGGTCCGGTTGGAGCGCTTCCTGGAGAGGCGCCGGGCGAATCCCAACTTCCCGTTGGAGCTGAGCCTCGCGGAAAACCTCGTGGAGGTGTTGCGCCGTGCCAACGGCTTCGTGCCGTCGGCTGCGGGTTCCATCCTGCTCGACGATCCGTCGGACAAGAAGGACGACCGCCGCCAGAACAAGCTCACCTTCATCGCCGCTTTCGGCGAGAAGTCGCAATGCCTGGTGGGCCAGACCATCCCCGCGGACCAGGGGATCGCCGGCCGCGTGTACCTGACGGGCGAGACCTACTCGACGCCCTATGCTCCCAGCGACCGGTTCTTCTACCGGGCCATGGACGAGCAGACGCGCTATCAGACGCAGTCGCTGGTGGCCATCCCCGTCCGCATCGAGCAGGAGGTCTGCGGCGTCCTCGAGCTGATCAACCGGCTGGACGCCCCCGGCTTCAGCCAGGAGGACCGGAACCTCCTGGAGATCTTCGCCGGCTACATCTCGATCTCCATCCAGAACGTGCTCGACGGCCGGCAGGCCCAGGAGATCGCCAAGCGCGACAACCTGACGGGGCTCTACAACGACCGCTACCTCCACATCGCCCTGTCGGACACGATCCGCCGCTGCCAGAGCGAGGACCTGGACATGGCCCTGCTGTTCCTGGACCTCGACTACTTCAAGCACGTGAACGACACCCATGGCCACTTGGCGGGCAGCCAGGTGCTGCGCGAGGTGGGGCACCTGCTGCGCCGGAGGGTGAAGAACCACCAGGGCATCCCCGCCCGCTACGGCGGCGACGAGTTCGTCCTGCTGATCCCCGGGGCCGGCCTCGACACCGCCATCGACCTCGCCGAGGAGATCCGGGCGGAGATCGTGGGCACGTCCTTCTGCGACGGGCCGGGGGACATCCAGCCGGAGCCGCTGCACCTGCAGGGGATCACCTGCTCGATCGGCGTGGCCACACTCAAGCAGCACCTGGAGCCGGGGCTGCCGCTCGAATCCACCAAGAGCACCCTCCTGCGCCTCGCCGACGCGGCCATGTACGTGGCCAAGGAGACGGGCCGCAACAAGACCGCCCTCGCCGGCCAGCCCGTGCGCCGGCGCACCGCCGCCAACCCGCACGAGCCCATCCGCTGATCGTTTGACCCCCATGGAGGGGGGTGCTAGGATGCCGCCGCTTCCTCGCAGGGGAGGCCGGATTCCCTCTGCAACCCCTCATACACACCTGAAACCAAGGCCACTCCAGCGGAGAGCCGGGAGATGAGCGCGTCCCTATGAGCAAGAAACACCAGGTTGTGATCGCCGGAGCCGGCGGCATGGGCAGGGCGGTGGGCCTCCTGCTGCGCGAGATCGGGGATTTCCAGGTCGACCTCTACATCGGGGACGCCGACCCGGAGAAGGCCCGGGAGGCCGCGGCCTGGATCCGCGAAGGCTCCGGGCAGCCCGGCGAGGTCCACCCCTTCGCCCTGCCTTTGAAGGGGACCAACGGCGAATTCACCGAGGCCCTCGGCAAGGGCGACATCCTCCTCGACTGCCTGCCGGGCAAGGAGGCCCCCCGCATGGCGAGGCTGGCCCGGGACCACAGGGCCCACTACGCCAACCTGACGGAACATGTGAAGGAGACCGAGGAGATCCAGGAAATCGCCCGGGACTGTTCCCAGAGCTTTCTGCTCCAGACCGGCCTCGCGCCCGGATACGTCAACGTGCTCGGCCACGATCTCTTCCAGAAGTTCTGCCGCGACGGCGGCGTCCCGAAGGCCGACCGGCTGCAGATGCGGGTCGGCGCCCTCACGACCACGGCCCGGCCGCCGCACTACTACGGCTTCACCTGGAGCCCGAGCGGCGTGGCCACGGAGTACGTGGAGCCCGCCAACGTCCTGCGCGACGGCCGGCAGACGAGCCTGCCCTCGCTCTCGGAGCGGGACACCGTGATCCTCGACGGCATCACCTACGAGGAGGACCTCACCTCGGGCGGCGCGGCCGACCTGCCGGCGGCCCTGGAAGACAAGGTCCGCGACCTCGACTACAAGACCCTGCGCTACCCCGGCCACTACGCCTGGGTGGAGCGCACCCTGGCCGAGACCCCGAGCCCGGCGAGCACCGCGGACCGCATCGCCCACCTGGAGCGGCGGATGCTGGAGTCCATCCCCTTCGTGGAGGACGACCTGGTGGTGATCTATGCCGCCGTCGAGGGCCGCGGCGCCGACGGCCAGCTGCGGCGCCTGGAGAAGTCCCACCTCATCCGCCCCCGCCGCGTCGGCGCGCGCACGCTCAAGGCCATCCAGAGCACGACCACGGCCGGGCTCGCGGAGTCCGCCCGCTTCCTCCTCATGGAGGCTCCCCCGGGGGTCTGCCTGCAGAGCCAGATCGATCCCGCCCACTTCATGGCCGGCCCTTTCGTGGCTGAGATCTATCACCGCTGATGCATCCCTTGAGGGGCCATCGTTGAACGGGACTTGAAGGGCCGGTCCGGCGTCCGCGGCCGGCCTCTTCCCGTCTCATTGAAGCTGGTCAATCCTTACACCCCTCCCGAGCTGTGGAAATTCTGCCTCTCCCGAGGAGGTATTTTGGAAAAAATTTGCCGTTCGCCTGGGAAAAATTTTTCAACCTCTTGCAGGGACAAGAGTTCCGGGAACTGCACAAAAATCTGTTCAAAGAGCCGAAAACCGCTATGGAGCCGTGCATTCAGGGGCTGGAACCCTGGTTTCCCACAAGGTTTTCCACAGGCGTTGTGGAGATCGTGTGACGTTCCCAATTTGCTCACAGATTGAGCAGACTCTGCCCACGAGCTGAGCGGCTCAGGCAGGGAGCCTTGCGCAAAAAGCCCGGAGAGGTACCCTTGGAAGCGGCGGCCGGGGGAAGGCGGCGGACCTTCTCCAGGGCGCTCTCCCGCACCTCGATGAGGCCCCACTGGGCGGGCCAGGGACGGCGGCGGAAGACGGGCAGGGAGAGAGACTCCCGGTCCTCCGCATCGATCAGCAGAGACACCCGGGAAACCGGCCCCCCAGGGGCTGAAGGGGGCACGGCCAGCAGGGCCTCCTTCCAGCCGGCGTCCACCCCGGGCCAGGAGCGTACCGATTCCAGCGCACGGCGCCGGAGGTCCGGACGGCGCTCCCAGAAAAGAGCAGCCAGCAGGCGCGGCTCCGCCATCAACGCCTGGGCACCGTGAACGGGATCTGGAGCCGCAAGCATCTGGTAGAAGGGCGCAAACGGATTCAGGGGATCGAGGACGCAGGCCCTTTCGAGCGTGAAGGAGGCCCAGGGCCGCCGCGCCGCCTGGCCCTGGATTCCTGCCACGAGCCAGAGCTGCGGGACGGCCATGCCCTTCCAGGCCGCGCGCAGCGACAGCTCCGACGCGGCGGCCTGCCGGCCCGGATCGCGCGCCTGGAGCAGGGCGAGACGCATGGGATACAGGGGGAAGGACGGATCGAGCCGCATCGCGGCCTCCAACTCGGCCTCGGCCAGCTTGCCCTGCCCCGGTACCTGCGACGTGTCCGCGGTCACCGCCCGGTCGTAACGCCATTGCGCGAGCAGGAGGGGGGTCAGGGCCAGCAGGGCGGCCAGGGCGTAGATCCGTGTCGGAAGCGCCGAGCCCACCGGGGAATTGAGCCGGTGTTTTCCCCGCCCGCTCCCCGCGAGCGCCGCGCCGGCCGCCACCGCGGCGGCGAGAGGCAGGGCCGTCACGGCCAGGGCGCCGCTCCCCAGGGACGCCAGCGCGCCGCCGCCCAGCCCCAGCAGGCCCGCGGAGAGCAGGGCGGGAGCGCGCCCCTCCTCCCGGTCCCCCACCCGCCGGGCGAAGAACAGCACCACGATCCCCAGCGCCAGCGCAAGCCCCGTGAAGCCCAGCTCATAGCCGACCTGCAGAGGGAGGGAGTGGAGCTCGCCGACCGACTCTCCCCAGGGGTTCACCCGGGGGACCGGATCGAGAAAGGCGGCGGCGGTCCACGCCGCGGAGCCCGGCCCCCAGCCCAGCAGGGGGTTGGCGCGGAGCCCGTCGACCGCCGCGGCCCAGTACGCGCCCCGCGCCTGGGAGGACGGGTCGTCCCCGGAAACGATCCGCAGGATCCGGGGGAACTGCAGGAAGGAGACCAGCAGGGCGAGCACCAGGAGCACGGCCCATCCCCGCTTCTGCCGGGTCTTCTGGTGGGCCGGGCTCCGCCCGCCGAGCGCCGCCAGGATCTCGACTCCCAGCGCCGCGAAGCCCAGGAGCGACCGGCTCGCCAGGATGGCCAGGACGGCGAGCCCCACCGCCGCCACACCGGAGAGCCGCCACCAGCCGGGCTCCCGCGCCGGCAGCGCGGCCAGGGGCAGCAGGATCACCAGCCAGGCCGCCAGCAGGTTGTGGTGGCCGAGAGGCATGGCCGCCCGGGGCGAGCCCAGGACCATCCAGTCGAGCAGAGCCCACAGGGACACCCCGGCCACCGTGAGCGCCAGCGCCCGCAGTCCCAGGCGCCGGTCCGCCTCCCGTCGCCAGCAGCGCTCCACCACGGCCGGGACCCCGTAGAAGGCCGGCAGGAGGAGGACGGCCACCCACCCCGCCCGCGGCACCGGCGAGGCCCAGCAGCTCGCCGCCACCGCCACCCAGAGCGCGGCTGGGAGCAGGCGGCCCGAGGCCCCGAGCCGGAGCGGGTCCCGCCAGGGCACGCCGGTCCAGAAGAGCACGCCGAGCAGCGCGAGAGCCGCGGCCACGGCGGCCGGCGACGACGCCCCCCACGCGAACGTCCCGCACCAGGCACTGAACAGGGCGAGGAGCAGGGAGGGAACGAGGCCGGCCATGGCCAGGGCATTGTAGTTGCGATCCTGGGAGGCATCGTGGCGATCCTGGAAGGCAGGCGGTGATATCCTGTTCCCCCTGCAGCAGACCCCCTTCAGGAGAAATCCCGATGACCGTAGATACCGTGAGCAGCAGCGTCTCCAAGATCCTCGATTCCCTGGGCGTCGAGGCCGAGAATTCCGGCGCCTTCGACGGCGAATGGATCAAGACCCATGGCGAGCGGGTCGAGTCCCTGAACCCCGCGACCGGCGAGCCCCTCGCCGCCGTGCGCCTGGCGACCGCCGAGGACTACGAGCGGGTGGCCGCCGTCTCCCTCGAAGCCTTCCGCGAGTGGCGCACCTGGCCCGCTCCCCGGCGGGGCGAGATCGTCCGCCAGCTGGGCGAGGAGCTGCGCCACCACAAGGAAGACCTCGGCCGGCTGGTGACCCTGGAGGTCGGCAAGATCCTCTCCGAGGGCCTGGGCGAGGTGCAGGAGATGATCGACATGGCGGACCTGGCCGTAGGCATGTCGCGCCAGCTCTACGGCCTCTCCATGCACTCCGAGCGGCCCAACCACCGGATGTACGAGCAGTGGCATCCCCTGGGGCCGGTGGGCATCATCACGGCCTTCAACTTCCCCGTGGCCGTCTGGGCCTGGAACGCCATGGTGGCCGCCATCTGCGGCGACTCCATGATGTGGAAGCCCTCGCACCAGGCGCCGCTCACCGCCATCGCCGTCACCAAGATCGCGGACCGGGTGCTCCGGGCCAATTCCGCGCCGCCCATCTTCAACCTCGTCATGGGCGGCCGCACGGGCGTGGGCGAGCGCTTGGTGGCGGACCCCCGGGTGCCTCTGATCTCGGCCACGGGCTCGACCCGCATGGGCCGCGAGGTCGGCAAAGTGCTGGCCGACCGCTTCGGCCGCTCCCTCCTGGAGCTGGGCGGCAACAACGGCATCCTCGTGATGGACGACGCCGACCTGGATCTCGCATTGAGGGCCGTGCTCTTCGCGGCCGTGGGCACCGCGGGCCAGCGCTGCACCACCACCCGCCGCCTGTTCCTCCAGAAGGGGATTGCCGCTGAAATGAAGCGCCGGCTCGTCAGCGCCTACGGCTCCATCCCCATTGGCGATCCCATGGAGCACGGCACGCTCATGGGGCCGCTGATCGACCAGAGCGCCGTGGACAACATGATGGCGGCCCTGGAGCGGGCCAAGGACGAGGGCGGCCGCATCCTCTACGGTGGCAAGCGGATCGACCGTCCGGGCTTCTTCGTGGAGCCCACGCTCGTCGAGGTGCCCAGGCAGCTCCCCATCACCTGCGACGAGACCTTCGCGCCCATCCTCTATCTGATGGAGTTCGAGGATCTGGACGAGGCCATCCGCATCCACAACGAGGTGCCGCAGGGTCTCTCCTCGGCCATCTTCACCCTCAACATGAGGAGCGCCGAGCGGTTCCTCTCGGCCACCGGCAGCGACTGCGGCATCGCCAACGTCAACATCGGCACCTCGGGCGCGGAGATCGGCGGCGCCTTCGGCGGCGAGAAGGAGACCGGCGGCGGCCGCGAGGCCGGCTCCGACTCCTGGAAGGCCTACATGCGCCGCCAGACCTGCACCCTCAACTGGGGCATGGAGCTGCCGCTGGCTCAGGGGGTGGAGTTCAAGGTGGGGGCGTAAGGAAGATAGATGGGCCGGCAGGGATGCCGGCGCTCCCAGGGGCGCTACGCCACGACCGCCAGCGCCCCCGGCACCACCTCCACCCCCACCGTCTCCCCCGCCTCCACCGGCCGCAGCGGCTCCCCTCCCCCGTACATCGTCATCGGCCGGTCGAGGATCGTGATCTCCGCCCGGCGGGTGCGGACAATCGTGCACGCCGGGTGCCCCACGTGGCCCCCGTTGTAGACCTTGGGGAACAGGGAGAGGAGCAGCCGCTTGGGGACCTCGCTCACGATCACCAGGTCGAGCAGGCCGTCGTCGATCTTCGCGTCGGGGGCGATCCTCATCCCCCCTCCAAAGCGGGGAAGGTTGCTGACCACCGTGAACATCACCTTGCCCTCGAAGGCGCCGTCGTCCCAGACCACCTTCATCCGCGGCGGCTGGAAGGTGATCAGGGTATGGATCACGGCATAGAAGTAGATGAGCGGCCCGCGCAGGACCTTGACCTCGTTGGCGTAGCGGGTCACCTCGGAGTCGAACCCCACGCCCGCGTAGCCGATGCACCAGGTCTCCCCCACCCGGGCGAGATCGATCCGCCGGACCTCGCCTTCCAGGGCGCGCTTGACGGCGGCCTCCAGGTCGGGCGGGATTCCCAGGGTGCCCGCCAAGTCGTTGCCGCTGCCGAGGGGGATCACCCCCAGGGCGCAATCAGTGCCCGCCAGCCCCTGGGCCGCGTGGTGCATGGTGCCGTCCCCACCGGCCACCAGGAGGCGCTCCACCCCGTCCTCGGCAGCGCGCCGGGCCTGCACCGCGAGGTCTTCGACCTTGCGGCTCACCACCAGGCCCGCGCCGTGGCGGGAGGCCAGCACGCGGATGCGGTCCAGATGGGCCTTGCCCGTGCCGCGGCCCGAGGACGGATTGACCAGAAAACGAATATCCCCCATCAGGCCTCCATCACCGCCGCGACATCGGCAGGCAGGGACTCTGGCTTCGTCATTACCGTCACTGCGAGGAGCACGGCGAAGGACGCGGCGAGAGAGACCGCGGTGGGCAATACGCCCGGCGGCAGGGGCGGCTTCGGCAGGGACGGAAACCAGGCCTGGCGAGCAAGGAATTCAAGCAGCAGGTTCAGCCCCGCGCCCGTGGCGATCGAGGCCGTGGCCGCCGTGGCCGTCACCCGCTTCCAGTTCAGTCCCACGGCCAGGGCAGGCGCCAGCGCCGCGCCGAACGTGCCGAACGAGAAGGTCCCCAGGAGTGCGATGAGGTCATTGTAAAGCAGAGCCAGGGCGGCGGCGGCGATCGTCACTCCCACTGTCGCGATCCGCCCCCAGAGGAGCTCGTTCTCGATCCGGCGGCCGAACGCCCGCGGGAGGTCGCGGACGAAGACGGCCGCGCCCAGAGTCATGAACGAGTCGGCCGTGGACATGATGGCCGCCAGGATGGCCGCCACGGCGAAGCCGGCCAGGGGCTCCGGGGCAAAGCCCAGGAGGAAGGCGGGCGCCGCGTCGTCCGGCTTCGCGAGGGGCGCGAGCTTCCCCTGGGCCACCAGGGCCGGCACGGCGAGGCCGATCCCCAGCCAGATCAACAGGCAGAGCACCTGGGAGAGGCCCAGGATCAGCGGCAGCCACTTGAGGCTCCTGGGGTCGCGGAGCATGTAGAACTTGTGGAGCATGTGCGGCTGGCCCAGCACGCCGATGCCGAAGACGAAGAAGAAGCCCATGGCCGTCAGCGCGGGCGTCTCCCCCAGGGGCTCCAGGAACTGCCGCCCGAACCGCTCCGACCCGGCGATGCTCCCTACGACCTCTCCCCAGCCGCCCCCGGCGGCCATGGCATAGCCGAACACCGCCAGCGCCGCCAGCACCATCAGCGCCCCCTGAAACACGTCCGTGTAGACGCCCGCCACCATGCCGCCGGCCACGGCATAGAAGAGGAGGACGGCGAGGCCGATCGCCACCGCCGCGGCGAGGCTCCAGGCCCCCAGCCCATCCCGCAGCCCGAGCACGGCCTCGATCAACGTCCCCAGGGCCATGAGCTGGGCGCCGAGGTAGCCGATCGTCCCCACCAGGATGGCCAGGGCCGCCGCCCCGGACGCGGCCCGGCTGCCGTAGCGGGCCAGGACGGCGTCCGGGATCGTATAGACCTCCCGCACCTCCGCCAGCAGGCGCAGGCGCTTGGCAACCGTCCAGGCGAGGAGGGCCGGGGTGAACCCGATCGAGAGGTTGATGAACAGGGAGGACAGGCCGATCCGGTACGTCAGCCCCGGCCCGCCCAGGAACACGAAACCGCTGAACGCCGCCGCCATGGTGGCCAGGCCGGTGACGAAGACCCCCAGGCCCTGCCCGGCGATCCAGAAGTCCCGGGCGTTCCGAGTGCGCTTCAGCGACCAGACGCCGAGCGCCCCGCACGCCGCGAGATAGAGGAGACAGAAAAAGACGATGAGAGGCCGGTCGAGGATCGGCACCTCAACCCTCCTCCCTGGCCGCCCGCACCCGGTCGAGATCCTCTTGCCGCAGCCCGGCGCGGTCGAACGTGAAGGCATAGGCGAGGCAGGTGAGGAGGAGCGGCACCGGCACGACCACGAAGATCATCAGCGCCGTCCCCAGCGGCAGCCCCAGCACATCCGGCCCCCCCTTGGGGAGGAACACCGCAAGGGCGAGCCCCGCGGCGAGCACGATCCCGAGGATCAGGATCGGCAACGCCAGCCGCCCAAACCGTCCCCCATGGGCAGCTCCCAGGAGGATCAGCGATACTGGAAACACCGTTCCTGCGAGGACCGCCAGCCCCTTACTCAGAGAGCCACTCAGGGAGCCACCCACACAGAAAGCCAGGAGCGCGGCCAGGGAAGCGAGGACCAGCAAGGCGAGGGCGATGCGGTAGGCCAAGGGGGCTCAGGCTATCATGGACCCGATGCCCAAGCCCCAGGTCCAGATCCTCGTCTGCCTGAACGAGCGGCCGCCCGAGAGCCCGAAGCCGAGCTGCGCGCACCGGGGCTCGCTCGCCGTCTACCACCGCTTCAAGGACCGGGTAAAGGAGCTCGGCCTGCGCGACCGCGTCATGGTCACCCGTACCGGCTGCCTCAAGCACTGCAGCCAGGGGATCACCGTCTCCGTCTGGCCCTACAACCTCTGGTACCGGGGCGTGACGGTCGACGACGTCGAGGAGATCCTGGAGCGGACGGTGATCGGGGACGGCCAGGAGGTCGAGCGGCTGCGCATGCCCGACATCAAGTGGGAATGAGGGGAGAGGCCCGAAGGGGGACGCCCGGCGCCCCCTCCGTCCTCAGGAATCTCAGGCAACAGTCCCGAGCTGCGCGAGCCGCCGCACCTTGCCGGGAGGGATCCCGAACTCCTTGCGGAAGGCTTTGGTGAAATGGCTCTGGCAGGAGAAGCCGAGCTCCAGTGCCAGCTCGCTCAGCCCGGACTCGCCGCGGGAGAGCTCCTGAAGGGCGTATTGCAGGCGGAGCTGGTTCAGATACCGGTGCATGGACACGCCGGTCTCCTCCTTGAAGAGCCGGCAGAGGTGGAAGGTGGACACGTTGAGGGCCCGGGCGACGTCCTCGACCCGCAGCCGCTCCCGGAATCTCTGCTGGAGCAGTTGGCGGGCCTCGCGTGCATAGTTCCGGCGCGCCCGGGCGGGCTCAGGCCGGCGGACGGAAGGGCAGGTGTCGATTTCGGTCGTGGGATTGGGGGTCTCGCTCGTCACGGATATGTCTCCTTCTGAATGCATCCCCACGGTACGGTCCGGGGCCGGGACAGGCCATGGACGGGAGATGAGGAGACGCTGAGAACCCTCCTCAGGCGAATACGTAGAAGGATTCGAGATGAATTCACAGGTCCTTCACTCGGCGGATTCCGGACTCCGGCGTCTGCTTTTCGAGCGCTTCGAGCTTCCGGCTCGACAGCCTGGAGGATTACTGGAGGGGTCAGGACCGGTTCCTCAGAGAGATGGGACGGAACGGGCAGGCGGCACCCGTGGACATGGCCAAGCTGCCGGCCGATGCCCCGGTCCGGACGGCGGATCTCAGGAAGGATCGGAATGAACGTCCTAAGGTTTGAAAGCCCCGTACCCCAACGGCTGCTCTTCGACGAGCTCGAAGCTCCGGCTCGACAGCGGCGAGCTCTTCCAAAGAGGCTCGCCCGTGAAGCTCCAGCCCCAGCCGGCCAAGGTCCTGGAAGTCCTGGCCAGCCGCTCCGGCGAGGTGGTCAGCCGGGAGGAGATCCGCCAGCTCGTCTGGGGAGACGCCTTCGTCGATTTCGACGCCAGCCTCAACTTCTGCATCAAGGAGATCCGCCGGGCCCTCGGCGACTCCGCCTCGTCTCCCCGCTTCGTCGAGACCGTCCCGCGGCGGGGGTACCGCTTCCTCAGGCCCGTGAGGACGGATGAGGAAGCCCCTGAGCCGCCCCAGGCGTCGCCGCCTCCGCCGCCAGCTCCCCCACGGCGGCGCTGGTCCGGGCTCGGAGCGGCCGGCACGGCCGTGGGCCTCCTGATCCTGCTGACGTTCCTGCTCGGGAGCCGCCTGCACCCGCCCCGCCCTCCCGTGGTCCCTCCCGAAGAACGGCTGAGCTCCTCCGAGCCCGCCAACGAGGCCTACCGCCAGGGCATCTACTTCCTGGAGCGTGAGGAGTATGAGAAAGCGGAAGCCCGCTTCCGGGACGCGACCCTCCTGGACAAGGACTTCGCCTCCGCTCACGCCCGGATCGCTTTGGCCCGCCTGAAAAGGATGCATGGGTCCGTGGACCCCGAGGTGACCGAGACCGCGGCCCGCCAGGCCATCGAATTGGATCCCAACCTGGCCGAGGCCCATGCGGCCCTCGGCCAGATCCTCTTCCGGCGCCACTTCGATTGGGATGGGGCCGGCCGGGAATTCGAGAAGGCCCTTGGGCTCGAGCCCCGGAACGCCGAGATCCACCTGGACTACTCGTTCTATCTGCAGGCCCTGGGGCACGCCGGGGCGATCGCGGCCGTCAAGAGGGCTCGCGAGCTCGATCCCGGCTCGATGATGACCCGCTCCAACTACGCCTGGTACCTCTACCTGGACCGTCAATACGAAGAGGCCATCCGCCAGGCGCGGAGTGCCCTGGAGCTGTACCCGCTCAGCGCCAAGACAGCTCCCAAGGAAGCCCTGATGAGCATGTACGCCTGCCAGGACACCATCATCTTCAGCTCCTTGATGCTCGACGACCAGGAAACGGCTCTCGCGGCCGCGAAAGCGGGCCTCGAGGTTCTCGCGCTCTCTGAACCGGTCACCCAACCCCGCGATCTCGCGGAATTCTTCCGAGGCCGCGAACAGAGGCTCCAGAAGGTGATGAACGCCGCTCCCATGGACCCCTACTTCCTGGCCAGGACGGCCATGGTCCTGGGCGAGCGCGACCGTGCGCTGGACCTCCTCAGCCGCTGCGCGCCCAAGGGCAGCCTGGCCTTCCCCTTCGCCGGGGTCGAGCCCGTGTTCGACGAGCTTCACGGCGATCCGCGATGGTCCAAGGTCCTCGACAACTGTCTCAAGCTGCCGGCCGACGCCCGATGAGCCCGTCCCTCCTCCTCTTCGACGACTTCGAGCTTCGTCCCGACAGCGGCGAGCTGTTCAAGGAGGGTACGCCGGTCAAGCTCCAGCCGCAGCCGGCCCGGGTGCTGGCCATCCTTGCGAGCCGCCCCGGCGAGGTGGTCGAGCGGGAGGAGATCCGCCAGCTCGTCTGGGGGGATTCCTTCCTCGACTTCGACGCCAATCTCAACTTCTGTATCAAGCAGATCCGCCAGGCGCTCGGGGACTCGGCCACGGCGCCCCGCTTCATCGAGACCCTCCCACGGCGCGGCTACCGGTTCCTGATGCCGGTAAACGAGGAGGCGCCCCCGGCCGCCGCTCCTCCTCCACCGCGGCCGGAGACCCGGAAAACGGTCTTGATTCCTCTTCTCTCCGTGTTACTCCTGGCGGTCATCCTCCTGCTGGGCATCCGTCCAGGGGACACCTCCTTGCCCGGCTCACAGACCATGCGAGAGGAGGCGACTCCCTCCTCGCCCGAGGCCAACGAGGCCTACCTCCGGGGGAGATACCTCCTGGACCAGGATCCTGTAGAGGCAGCGGCCAGCCTGCAGAAGGCGGTGCTTCTGGACCCCACGTTCGCTCCGGCGTACGCCGCGCTCGCCAGGGCACTGGACGGCGTGGAGAAGCCACTGTGCCCGGATACACCGGCGATCGATGCCGCCGCCCGGCGCGCGATCGCGCTCGACCCCGATCTGGCGGAGGCGCATCTCGCCCTGGCCCACAGCCTCTTCCACTGCCATCTCGACTGGGAGGAGGCCGGCCGGGAGTTCCAGAAAGCCCTCGCCCTCGATCCAGGGGAGGCCGAAACGTACTATCTGCAAGCGTTCTACCTCTCCAGCCTGGGACTACATGACCGTGCGATCGACTCCGCCAGGAAGGCCCGCGAGCTCGATCCGGACTCCATGGTCCTGGGCTCCGACTTCGTCTACATCCTGTACCTGGGGCGCCGCTATGACGAAGCCATCCAGCAGGCGTGGAAGGCCCTGGATCTCATCTCGATCTCACGGGAATCGCCCGCGCAGATGAAGGTGTACCGCGACTGGACTCTGTGGGTCCTCTTCCACAGTGCTTTGAAGATCGGAGACAAGGCGACGGCCGTGAAAGCCGCCAGAGACATTGTGGAATCGTCCGAAGAAGGCCAGAAAGCTCCGGTGATCCGGACCCCGGAAGATTTCCTGAGATGGCACGAGTCGTGGCTCCGGAGGATGAAAGCCACCCGGATCGACCGGATCGCCATGACCTACGTGGGCCTGGGCCGCTACGACGAGGCCCTCGACGCCATGGAAGCGAACTGCCGGACCCGCCGGAGCTTCATGCTGCTCTTCACGGCCGCCGAGCCCACCTTCGATCCTCTTCGCGGGGACCCGCGGTTCGAACGTATCCTCGACTGCATCAAGCTGCCGGCCGGCGCTCCGGCGCGAGCCTCTCGTTCCGACCGGTGAACGACTCGTTCCGGTCGGCGGGAGGCTCGTTCCGACCGGCGAGAGACCTTTTGAGGCCGGCGGGCCGATTTTTGACTCCGGCGAACCGTTCGTTCCGCCCGGCGAACGGCCCGTTCCGGCCGGCGGGTCAGGTTTTGAGCCCGGCGAGCCTCTCGTTCCGGTCGTCAGGCGACCCGTTCCGGTCCACGGGCCTCTCGTTCCGGCCGGCGAACGAACCGTAAGGTCCGGCGAGTCTCCCGTTCCGGCCGGCGAACGACCCGTCCCGGTCGGCAGACGATCTTCAAAGTCCGGCGAGCCTCTCGTCCTGGTTCGCAGGCCACTCGTCCCGGTCATCCCACGACCGGCAGCAGCGCCGACGACGAAACCAGGTCCCGGTTCTGCGGCGTCAGCGAGTGGCGGTACTTGCGGGCCATCTCGGCCGTGTCCTCGCGGGTGACGATCCGCTCGTAGAGGTTGGTCCGCTGCTTCGGGATGTAGCCGGCGGACTGGATGAGGTGCTCCATCTCGTCCTGGCTCATCCGGTAGTGGGTGCCGGCCGAGGCCACGACGTTCTCCTCGATCATGATCGAGCCCATGTCGTCCGCCCCGAAGGCGAGGGCGGCCTGGCCGATCTTCTTGCCCTGGGTGACCCAGCTCGTCTGGAAGTGGACGACGTTGTCGAGGAAGAGGCGCGAGACGGCGAGCGTCCGCAGGTACTCCTCGGCGTAGGTTTCGGGCACGTCCGGCATGTCGGTGTGCTCGTGCTGGAAGGTCCAGGAGATGAAGGCCGTGAAGCCGCCCGTCTCGTCCTGGAGGTCGCGCACGCGCTGGAAGTGCTCGACGCGGTCCACGACCGGCTCGCCCATGCCGTACATCATGGTGGCCGAGGTGCGCAGGCCGTTCCTGTGGGCTTGGCGCATGATGTCGATCCACTCCTCGGCCGAGCACTTGGGGTAGGCCAGCACATCCTTGCGGATCTGGTCCGAGAGGATCTCGGCGCCGCCGCCGGGGATGGACATGAGGCCCGCGGCCTTGAGGCGGGCGATGACGTCGTAGAAGCTCATCCGCTCCTTCTTGGCGATGAACTTGACCTCCGGCGGCGAGAAGGCATGGACGTGGCAGGCCGGGTAGCTCGAGCGCAGGTAGCGGAGCAGGTCCTCATAGTAGGAGAGCGGCAGGTCGGGATGGACCCCGCCCTGCATGAGGATGCCCGTGCCGTTGAGCGCCAGGGTCTCCTCCACCTTGCGGCCGATCTCCTCGAAGGGCAGCAGGTAACCTTCGGGGTCCCCCGGCTCGCGGTAGAAGGCGCAGAAGCGGCACTTGTAGACGCAGATGTTGGTGTAGTTGATGTTGCGGTCGATGTTGTAGGTGGCGACCGCGGGGTCGTTGAAGCGGTTCCGCACCTCATGGGCGGCGAGGCCCAGGTCGAGCAGGTCGCCGTCGAGGATCAGGGTATGGGCATCTCCGGCCGAGATGCGGCGGCCGGCCAGAGCGTCGTCGAGAATCTGTTGGACGAGGCGTCCAGAGGGTTGCAGGTCCATAGCTCCTTTACTGTACCGTATCCTGTCTACGGAATGGAGGAGCTGAACAGGCCGGAGCCAAAGCAGTGGACGGCCGACCTGAAGGCGCGGGTGAAGCCATGACAGCAGAAGGACCCTCGGTATGCCCCCGGTGCGGCGGTGACCTCGACCGTGGTCGCTACATCGAACGTAGCGTCAGAGAGGGTAACGACGTTGCGTTGGTAACTGTTCAGGCCGATATCTGCAGGCGATGTGGCGAGGTCTACCTATACCCTGGAATGGTGGACCTGCTTTCTCGAACCCGGAATCTCCTGCGTGCAGGTGCGGCGGCTCCGGCGGTAGGTCAAGTCTTCGACCTTCGAGATAAGGTTGCCTGACCGGATTACCGGATCCCCACCTCCCCAAACCTCCAGCCCCATCCTAGCCATCCGGGCGAGGCGGACCATCCCTGATGCTCCTATCCTGCCTCCAGGAAAGGAGAGCAGTCGATGGCGTCTGGCGTGGTGTCAATCAAGGGCCGGGTCCAGCCCGGGAGCCCGGCGGACCGCGTCACCGTGGGCACGCGCAACGGCAGTGGCGAGGGATAGCCCTCAGCCCCAGAGCTGAAGCGGCCGGGGCTCCAGGATCAGCCCGTGGGCATGGGCCCGGCGGTAGAACTCCTCCAGGCCTTCGATCTCCTCCTGTCTCAGGAAGAACGAGAGGTTCTCGGTCAGGTAGGAGTGGATCTCGGAGGAATCGAGACCCAGCTCAGCCGCCGACTCCCGCACCAGGGTGTCCAGCGAGGAGAGGCCGTAGCGGAGGCTGCTCTTGAAGTAGAACGGGAGGTCGGGGATGTCGACCTCCGGCCGCACCGCCCAGACGGCGAAGACGAAGGGCAGCCCGGTCAGCTCGTGCCACTCCTCCGCCAGGTCGATGATCTGGTACCGCTCGCGGTCCACCCGCAGGGCCGGGTCGCCGATGATCAGGGCCGCGTCCGCCTCGGAGAGCATGCGTTCCGGATCCGGCCGCTCGTGCAGGTACTCGGGGCTCAAGCCGTAGCGTTCCTTGAGCAGGACACGGACGAGGGTCGCCGAGGTCCGGCTGTTCTGGTCGAGAGCCACCCGGCGGATCTCCTCGATGGGTCCGCGCGAGACCAGGAGCACGCTCCTCACCTCGTGCCGGGCGGCGATGCACATGTCGGGCAGCACCCGCAGGTTCGGGATGCGCTGCACCTCGATCGACGGGATGAGACCGATGTCGAGGTTTCCCTGGGCGAGCAGCCTGGCCACCAGGGCCGGCGGGTGGTAGCTCGGCGCGAACAGATCCGCGTGATGGCCCTTCAAAAACCCCCAGGCCAGCGGCTTGCTGTTCAGGAAGTTGACGATGCCGACTCGCAGCTTGGGCAAGGTCGCGCCTATTTACCGGACATCGCGTTCAGGAAGTCCTGGTTCGTCTTGGTCTTCGACAGCTTATCGAGCAGGAGCTCCATGCTCTCCACGGTCGAAAGCGGGTTCAGGACCTTGCGCAGCACCCACACGCGGTGCAGCTCGCTCTCGGGCATCAACAGCTCTTCCTTGCGGGTACCCGACTTGTTGATGTCGATCGCCGGGAAGACGCGCTTGTCGACCAGCTTGCGGTCCAGGTGGATCTCGCAGTTGCCCGTGCCCTTGAACTCTTCGAAGATGACGTCGTCCATGCGGCTGCCGGTGTCGACCAGGGCCGTGGCGATGATGGTCAGCGACCCACCCTCTTCGATGTTGCGGGCGGCGCCGAAGAACCGCTTCGGCCGGTGGAGAGCGTTGGCGTCGATACCGCCGGAGAGCACCTTGCCCGAGGGCGGCTGGACCGTGTTGTAGGCCCGGGCCAGGCGGGTGATCGAGTCGAGCAGGATCACCACGTCCTTCTTGTGCTCGACCAGGCGCTTGGCCTTTTCGATCACCATCTCGGCCACCTGCACGTGGCGGGTCGCCGGCTCGTCGAAGGTCGAGGAAACCACCTCGCCCTGGACGGAGCGCTGCATGTCGGTCACCTCTTCCGGCCGCTCGTCGATCAGGAGCACGATCAGGATCGCCTCCGGATGGTTCTTCTCGACCGAGTGGGCGATCGACTGCAGGAGCATGGTCTTGCCCGTGCGCGGCGGCGCCACGATGAGGGCACGCTGCCCCTTGCCCATGGGCGTCGAGAGGTCCATGACGCGCGACGACATGTCGCCGCCGACCTCGAGCTTGATCCGCTCCTGGGGATAGAGGGGCGTCAGGTTGTCGAAGAAGATCTTGTTGCGAGCGACCTCGGGGTGCTCGAAGTTGACCGCTTCGACCTTGATGAGGGCGAAGTAGCGCTCGCCCTCCTTGGGCTGGCGCACCTGGCCGGAGATGGTGTCGCCGGTGCGCAGGTCGAACCGCCGGATCTGGCTCGGGCTGACATAGATGTCGTCCGGCCCCGGCAGGTAGTTGTACTCGGGAGCGCGCAGGAAGCCGAACCCGTCGGGGAGGCACTCGAGCACTCCCTCGGCGAAGATCAGGCCGCTCTTCTCGGTCTGCGCCTGCAGGACCTTGAAGATCAGCTCCTGCTTACGCATGCCGGTGGCGCCCTCGACGCCCAGATCCTTGGCGATCTGGGTGAGCTGGGAAATGCTCATCTCCTTGAGCGCCCGAATGTCGAGCGCCTCGACCGCACTTCCCTTTTCGGCTTGATTCTGCTGTGACTTGGCCATGTCGTTCCTCTTCGTGTCAATCATCATCTGGCACTCATTCAAGATGGGGCGCCATGGCACCCCAGAGCTCCTTGATCCCATCTCCCGAGTGTGAGGAAACCGGGATCACGGGGACCTCCTCCTCCAAACCCAGGGTCTTGCGGACCTCCTTCACTGCGGAGGCCCACTTGCCGCGGGAGATCTTGTCGACCTTGGTGGCGGCCACGATCAGCGCCGTCCCCAGGCCCGACAGGTACTCGTACGCTTGGACATCCAGCGGGGTTGCCCCCACCTTGCCGTCCACCAGCAGCACGACCGCTTCCGGCGGCTCCTCCCGGAAATACCCCTCCACCCTCGCCGCCCACTCCCTCCGCGCATCCTTCCCGGCCTTGGCGTATCCGTAACCCGGCAGGTCGACGAAATAGAAGCGCCGGTTCACCAGGAAGTAGTTGACGGCCTGCGTCCGCCCGGGAGTCTGACTCGTGCGGGCGAGGCCCTTGCGTCCCAGGAGCCGGTTCAGCAGGCTCGACTTGCCGACGTTCGAGCGACCGACGAAAGCGATCTCGGGACGCCCGTCCCGCAAATAGTCCCCGCTCCCATGAGCGGACCGGATGAACTCCGCGCTTTCAATCTTCAAGCAGATTTTTTCAACTGAAACCCGGACCGCGACGAACAACGTCGTGCATCACGGCCCGGGCGAGTCAGGTCAGTCGTATCAGTGGGCCAGGGAGTCCGGGCTCACGGACCCCTCAGCGGGAGCCTCCGTGAACTTGCCGTCCTTCTTGGGCAGGGGGGAGATGGTGCCGTCCAGGGCGAGCCGCAGGACCTCGTCCATCGACTCGACCAGATGGAACTCCATCGACTCCCGCACCTCGGCGGGGATCTCCTCGACGTCCTTCTCGTTCTCCTTCGGGAGGATCACCTCGTTGATGCCGCCGCGGTAGGCGGCGAGCACCTTGTCCTTGATCCCGCCCACGGGCAGGACCTTGCCGCGCAGCGTGATCTCCCCGGTCATCGCCACGTCCTTGCGGACGGCGATCTTGGTGAGCGCCGAGATCAGGGACGTGGCCATGGTGATGCCGGCCGAAGGCCCGTCCTTCGGGATCGCCCCCTCGGGCACGTGCAGGTGGATGTCCAGGCTCTCGTTGAAGTCGGTCTCGATGCCGAAGAGGTCGGCGCGGCTGCGCAGGTACGACACCGCGGCGCGGGCCGACTCCTGCATCACCTCGCCGAGCTTGCCGGTCAGCGTGAGCTTGCCCTTGCCCGGCATCAGGCCCACCTCGGTCTCCAGCAGCTCGCCGCCCACCTCGGTCCAGGCGAGGCCGGTCGCGACGCCCACCTCGGACTCCTCGTTCTTGCGGCGGGCCCGGAACTTCGGCTTGCCCAGCAGCTCGAACACCATCTCCGACGTGACCGCATACTCCAGGCTCGGCCCTTCCTTGACCACCCGGCGGGCGATCTTGCGGCAGATGGAGGCGATCTCGCGCTCCAGGCTGCGCACGCCCGCCTCGCGGGTGTAGCTCTCGATGATCACCCGGATGGCCTCGGCGTCGAAACCGATCTTCTCGGGCGACAGGCCGTGGTCCTTGAGCTGGCGCGGCACCAGGAACTGCTGGGCGATCGCCAGCTTCTCGTTGAGCGTGTAGCCCGAGAGCTGGATGATCTCCATGCGGTCCTTGAGCGGCGGCGGGATCGAGTGCGTCACGTTGGCCGTGGCGATGAACATGACCTTCGAGAGGTCGTAGTCCACGTCCAGGTAGTGGTCCAGGAAGGAGTCGTTCTGCTCGGGGTCCAGCACCTCCAGGAGGGCGGCCGACGGATCGCCCCGGAAGTCCATGGACATCTTGTCGACCTCGTCGAGCAGGAAGATGGGGTTGATCGTCCCCGCCTTGCGCATCATCTGGACGATCTGGCCCGGGAAGGCGCCGATGTAGGTGCGGCGATGGCCCCGGATCTCCGCCTCGTCGCGCACGCCGCCCAGCGACAGGCGCACGAACTTGCGGCCCGTGGCCCGCGCGATCGACTTGGCGAGCGAGGACTTGCCGACGCCCGGAGGGCCGACGAAGCAGATGATGGAGCTCTTGGTCTGCCCCACGAGCTGGCGCACGGCCAGGAACTCGAGGATGCGGTCCTTGATCTTCTCGAGGCCGTAGTGGTCCTCGTTGAGCACCCGCTCGGCGTGGTCGAGGTCCTTCCTCTCCTTGCTCTTCTTGCGCCAGGGCACCGAGACCAGCCAGTCGATGTAGTTGCGGGAGACCGTGGCCTCGGCGGACACCGGGGGCATGGCCTCCAGGCGCTTCAGCTCCTGCTCGGCCTTCTCCTTGACCTCCTTGGGCAGGCCGGCCTTCTCGATCTTCTCGCGCAGCTCGGTCAGCTCGTCGCCGCGGTCGTCCTTGCGGCCCAGCTCCTGATGGATGGCCTTGATCTTCTCGTTGAGGTAGTACTCCTTCTGGGCCTTCTCCATCTGCTTCTTGACCTTCACGTTGATCCGCTTGTCGATGTTGATCTTCTCGATCTCGACGTCGAGCAGGTCGTGAAGGCGCTGCAGGCGCTCGTAGGGGTTGAGCAGCTCGAGCAGGGACTGCTTGTCCGTGGTCGCCACCATGAGGTGGGCCGAGAGGATGTCGGCCACGCGGTCCGCGTCGTCGAGCTTCAAGGTCGACATCAGGCCCTCGAACGCCAGGTGGTGCGACATCTTGGCGTACTGCTCGAAGGCCGAGAGGACCTTGCTCATGTAGATCCGCAGCTCCTCGCTCATCGGGTAGTTGACCTCGTAGGTCTCCACCTCGACGTTCAAGGCGCCGTCGGTCTCGGCGACGTTGACGATCTTGCCCCGCTGGACCCCCTCGACCATCACCCGCACGTTGCCGTTGGGCAGCTTGAGGTTCTGGATCACGGTGGCGACGACGCCGATATCGCAGATGTCGTCGCGCAGCGGATCGTCGATCCGCGGGTCCTTCTGGGCGGCCAGGAAGATCCGCTTGGTCGGCCCCGAGAGCGCCTGCTCCAGGGCCCGCACCGAGCTTTCGCGGCCCACGATGAACGGGGCCATCATATGAGGGAAGACCACCATGTCCCGCAGCGGGACGAGGGGCAGGGTCTCGCGGTTCTTGTTGATGAATGATGCAGCCATGTCGGGTGCTTGAACCCTTTCCTCAGCCGGCCTTCTTGTAGAGCATGATCGGCTGGATCCGGCTCGCAACGACTTCCTCGTTGATGAGGATCTGCTTGACGTCGCGTTGCGAGGGTATGGTGTACATGAGGTCGAGCATCAGCTCTTCGAGGATGATGCGCAGGCCGCGGGCGCCCGACATTGCGCTTGAGCGCCTCGCCGGCGATGGCGGTCAGGGCCTCGTCCGTGAACTTCAGCTCCACCCCCTCGAACTCCAGGATGGTCTGGTACTGCCGGATCAGGCTGTTCTTGGGCTCGTGGAGGATGCGCACCAGCGCCTCCTCGTCGAGCTCCTCGAGCGTCGCGACCACCGGCAGGCGCCCGACGAACTCGGGGATCAGGCCGTACTTGATGAGGTCCTCGGGCAGCACGTTCTCCAGGAACTGGCCGGTCTTCTTCTCGCGCTTGCCCTTGATGTCGGCTCCGAACCCCAGGGACTTCTGGTTCATGCGGCGCTCGATGACGTCGTCCAGACCCACGAAGGCGCCGCCGCAGATGAACAGGATGTTGGTCGTGTCGATCTGCAGGAACTCCTGGTGCGGGTGCTTGCGGCCGCCCTGGGGCGGCACGTTGCACTGGGTCCCTTCCAGGATCTTGAGCAGCGCCTGCTGCACGCCCTCGCCCGATACGTCGCGGGTGATCGAGGGGTTGTCGCTCTTCCGGCAGATCTTGTCGACCTCGTCGATGTAGACGATGCCGCGCTGCGTCTTCTCCTTGTCGTTGCCGGACGCCTGGTAGAGCTTCAGGATGATGTTCTCGACGTCCTCGCCGACGTAGCCGGCCTCGGTGAGGGTGGTGGCGTCGGCGATGGTGAACGGCACGGAGAGGAGGCGCGCCAGGGTCTGGGCGAGCAGCGTCTTGCCCGTGCCCGTGGGGCCGATCAGGAGGATGTTCGACTTCTGGAGCTCGACGTCGCCATGAGACTTCTCGGCGAAGTCGATCCGCTTGTAGTGGTTGTACACCGCCACGGCCAGCTTCTTCTTCGCCTGCTCCTGGCCGATCACGTACTCGTCGAGGAGCGCCTTGATCTCCTTGGGCTTGGGGAGCGTCGTGTCCTGCTGCTGCTCGAGCATCCGGTCCTCGGCGATGATGTCGAGGCAGATGTCGACACACTCATCGCAGATGAACACGGTCGGGCCGGCGATCAGCTTCTTGACCTCGCGCTGGCTCTTGTTGCAGAACGAGCACCTCAGGACTTCATCGCCGCTGTCTTTCTTCGGCATTTCTCCTCCGTAGTGGCGGTCGTTGACGAGGCGTATCTCGATGCTAGGAGCGTTCCTGGACGCCTGTCAACGTCTTGCCAAGTAGAACAGGCACCGCGGCAGAGGGTATTTCCTGGATTTCCGCCCTGCTTCATGCTGCCAGTTCCTGCCTTCCGGGGGCTCCTACATTGCTCAAAACTGTCTTCCAACAATCTAGGTGTCGCGACCCGCCAAAAACACGTCACCGCACCGGGGTGGGAGCCGGCACCGGGCCTTCCGGCCGCCGGCGCATCATCACCCGGTCCGCGATTCCGTACTCGACCGCTTCTTTCGCTCCCAGGATTCTATCGCGTTCCGTGTCGCGATGGATATCCTCCTTCGACTTGCCCGTGTGGTACGCCAGGATCTCGTCCAGACGGTCGCGCATCATCAGCATGTCCTTGGCGTGGATCTCGATGTCGCTCTGCTGGCCGCCCAGGCCCGAGAGCCACGGCTGGTGGATCAGGACGCGGCTGTTGGGCAGCAGCGTCCGCTTGCCGCGGGTGCCAGCCGCCATCAGCACGGCCGCCATCGAGGCCGCCTGGCCCACGGTGTAGGTGGCCACGTCGGGCTTGATGTACTGCATGGTGTCGTAGATCGCCAGGCCCGAGCTGATCGAGCCGCCCGGCGAGTTGATGTAGAGCGAGATGTCCTTCTCGGGGTTCTCGGCTTCCAGGAAGAGCATCTGGGCGATGATCAGGCTGGCGACGTCGTCGTCGATCGCGCGGCCGAGAAAGATGATGTTGTCCTTGAGCAGGCGCGAGTAGATGTCGTAGGCCCGCTCGCCCCGGTTCGACTGCTCGACCACCATCGGAATCAGCATGCTTCAAACCTCTCCTTGACCTTCAGTCATTTCAGCGCTTGTACCGGGAAGCACGGCCGGAGCCGCCTCTTCCTCCGGCTCCCCGAGGAGAGTCCGGATCGTCTTGTCGCGCCGGAGCTGGGACCGCAGGTTGGCCAGGCGGCCATCCTCGTCCAGCTTGCGGCGCAGGACCGGAGTCGAAACTCCCTGTGAGCGGGCCAACATAGCCAGAGTGCGCTCGAATTCCTCTTCCGTGACGCTGAGGTTCCGTTCGTCCGCAATCGCGTCGAGCAGCAGGCGCGCGTGCACCCGCTTTTCCGCCAGCGGCAGCATGTCGTTGGCCATGGCGTTCCAGTCGATCCCGGCCTTCTCCACGTCCACGCCGCGCCGAGCGAGGTTCTCGGCGTAGTCCTGCACCAGGCCCTCGACCTCCCGGCGCACGACCCCCTGAGGGAGGTCGATCGGGTGGCGGTCCCGGAGCTGGTCGAGGAGCGCCCGGTGGCGCGCCTCGCGCCGCTGCTCCTCCTTGTTGGCCTTGAGCCGGCCGACCACCGCCTCGTGCAGCGCGTCGAAGGTCTGGAACTCGGGGTTCACCTTGGCGGCGAACTCGGCGTCGAGCGGCGGCAGGTCGCGCTCCTTGACCTCGATCACCTTGACGCGGAAAGTCTGCTCGTGGACGTGGGGCTCGCCTCCCTCCTCCGCGGGCGGGTGCTCGTGGCGCCGCGTGAAGGTCGTCTCCTGGCCGGCGGACAGTCCCTGGAGCGCCAGCGAGAGCTCCTCCCACACCTGGGGGTCTCCGACCTCGACCTGGACGTTGTCGGTCCTCTCCTCGGGATGCTCAGGCGAGCCCATCGTGGTGATCTCGATAGCCGCCAGGTCCCCTCGCGAGGCCGGCCGCTCCACCGTCACCCAGGGGGCCACCTGCTTCCTCAGGTTCTCGATCGTGTCGTCGACCTCCAGGGTCCCGGGCTCGACCTGGGGATCGGGGAGGTCGAAATTCTCGATGTTGCCCAGCGCGATGGGCGGCCGGGTCTCGACCGTGGCCGTGAAGGTCAGGGGCTCGCCCGGCTGGAGGTCGGTGACCTCGTTGACCTCGGGCGGCAGCAGGGGCTCGAGCGAGCTCTCGGCCTGCGCCTGCTTCCAGTAGCGGGGGAGCAGCCGCTCTTTCACTTCCTGCTCGATCTCCTGCGCGAAGCGCCGGCGCACCAGCTCGGAGGGCACCTTGCCCTTGCGGAAGCCGGGCAGGCGCACCTTCTGGCCGTATTCGCGCACCACGCGCAGCGTCTCGGCCTCCACGGCCGGCGCCGGCACCTCCACCTTGATCTGCTTGCGGCAGGGACCTACGTCCTCAAGAGATAAAACCACGCTCATCCGTGTCTCTTCCTCGTCTATGGGTGCAATCGTTGCTGCAATCGTGGTGCGAAAGGGGGGACTCGAACCCCCAACCCGATCGCTCGGGACTAGATCCTAAGTCTAGCGCGTATACCAGTTCCGCCACTTTCGCAGACCTTGTCTCGGTAATGAGACCTCCAGGATATCAGGAGGGGGTGGGTATTGGGGGGAGTTTGGTGAGCCGCGAAGGAATCGAACCTTCAACCCGCAGATTAAGAGTCTGCTGCTCTGCCAGTTGAGCTAGCGGCCCGTGCGGTCGGGATCATACTGCAAAGACGCGAGCGGTGACAACGCCATCCGCCCCACTCTCAACCTCTAGGAGTCCCCGCGCATTCCCACGACCTCGATCTTCACCCTCCTTGCACGAAATGGACCACTTCCAGCCGATCTCCCGGCCCCAGACGGGTCTCCGCAAACCGGGCCCTCGGCACGAGGTCGCCGTTGCGCTCGACGGCCACCGTGCGGGGATCCCGCCCGAGGCCCGCGACCAGGTCCGCCACCGTCGCTCCCTCGGCGATCTGGTAGGGCTCTCCGTTGAGCTGGAGGTCCAGGAGGGCGGCCGGGGCTGTGTCCATGGAGGGTTATATAACACGGACGAACACGGACGGGCACGGGCTGGGAGAGGACAGGCTAGAGGAGGTGCTTCAGCTCGGCCCGGCCAATGGCGCTCACGGCGTTGATGATCAGGGCCGAGGTGCCGCGGTTCACCTGGGGGATGTCGAAGCCGAGGGTCAGCAGGCCGCGGTCGTCCGTGCGGCCGGTGGCCAGCACGCGGGGCTCCAGCACGGTCGAGATCATCCGCACCGAGATCTGGGTGCCCACCATGGGCTGGCCGCTCTTGCTGGAGCTCGCGCGCAGCACGAGGGTGGCGCGGCTGCCGAGCACCAGGCCCCGCTCCTCTTCGAGCATCAGGACGAGCTGCTCCTGGTCGGCCTCGCTCGTCAGGTACTCCAGAATCACCTGGTCCAGCGTCCGCTCCGGCATGGCCGGCCTCGCGGGCGGCCGGGGCATCACTGGGACGTAAGCCTCCGGCGGAGTCACGGTGGTGCGCGCCATGGTCTCGCCGCCCGCGTCGATCGGATCGGGCGGAACCGGGGCGGGAGGCGGAGCCGGTGTCGGGAGCACCACCCTATTTGGGATCGGAGTGGGGACCGGCTGCACACCGGACGGCGAAGTCTCGACGGCCGCGAACTGCCCCGTCTGCTTGCTGGCGCTCAGGGACGCGAGCTTGGCGTCCAGCTTGCCGTGGCGGATCGCCGCGATCATGGTCCGGTGCTGGTGGTCCATGAGGGCGACGATCTCCTTCTCCTGCTTGCCCTCGGCGAGCATCTCGGCGTAGCTCGCCCGCTTGCTCGCCAGCACCTGGCCGCCCACGTAGACGAGGCTCTCGATGAACGGGTTGGAGACGCCCTTGTCCTCCGTCTGGACGTGGAACACGATCTCGCCGTGTCGGACGTCGGTGTTGTAGCCGGTGATCATGCGCGGGTCGGCAAAGGAGAATTCAGCCGTTTCTGTACATTACAGGCGAAAGGATTCTAAGAACAGGCCGCCGGGGAATCAAGCGCGGCGATCCGACACCCTCCGCCTGGCGTATAATCGACGCGACCCACCGAGCCTGCTCGGGCCCTCCCCGGAAAACGGCGGGAGAGCAGGCCGACAGGGTGGTCCGGGAAACCGGGCCGCCTCCCGTGCTTGGAAAGGCGTGGTCAGAGCCGGCGGCTCGGGGGTAGGAATTCATCTATGAGCCGCCTCCCCATCCTCGGACAATCCAGCGCGACCCTGCCGCCTCCCATCCCTGCCTGGACAGGGGTCGAGGATGGGACTCGGCTTGTGGACGCCTTTGGCCGGCGGCTCACCTATCTCCGGGTCTCGGTCACCGACCGCTGCAACTTCCGCTGCACCTACTGCCTGCCCGAGGATGCCGACTTCCCGTTCGGCGACCGGGCGTTCCTCTCTCCTGATGAGATCGAGACCATGGTGGGTACGCTGGTGCGGCTGGGCATCCAGCGGGTACGGCTGACCGGCGGCGAGCCCCTCGTCCGGAAGGACATCCTGGAGATCGCCCGGCGGCTCAAGGCCCTGCCCGGGCTCGAGAACCTCGCCCTCTCCACCAACGGCACCGGGCTCGAACGGATGGCCCCCGCGCTCAAGGAGGCCGGCGTCGACCGGGTCAACATCAGCGTCGACAGCCTGGACCCCGAGCGCTTCCGCGAGATCACCCGCCGGGGCGACCTCGAGGAGGTCTGGCGCGGCGTCGAGGCGGCGCTCGCGGCGGGGCTCGATCCGGTCAAGCTCAACGCCGTGCTCCTGGCCGATGGCGGGCTGGACGACGCCGAGCGCCTGGCCGCCCTGACCCTCGACCAGCCGCTCCACGTACGCTTCATCGAGATGATGCCCACGGAGGTCAACCATCACCTCCAGCCCGGCGAGTTCCTCTCCGCGGACACCGCCCGCGCCCGGATCGAGGAGCGCTTCGGCCCCCTCGTCCCCACGGAGATCGGTCCCCGGACCGGACCGGCCAAGGCCTTCCGCTTCCCCGGCGCCCTGGGATCGGTGGGCTTCATCACCCCCCTCTCCCACACCTTCTGCGCCGAGTGCAACCGCCTGCGCCTCACGGCCCGCGGCGAGCTCCGCCTCTGCCTGTTCGCGGACCGCACCTATCCCCTCCGTCCCCTCCTCGCGGCTCCCGATCCCGAAGCCGCGCTCGAAGCCGAGATCCTCCGCGTCCTCCAGGAGAAGCCGGCCGAGCACATGCTCACCCAGGGCAACTACGGGAACCTCGCGAGCTTCATGCAGATCGGCGGCTGACGCCCGCCGTCTCGCTCAGTCTTTCTTGAACACCTTTGCAAGGAGGGGGGTTCCAATCGAGGAACGCACTTTGCATGTAGGGGAGGTTCCAATCGAGGAACGCAGCGTGTCCCCCCATCTCCAAAGGAGGAGCTCCCATGAGTCAGTGGAGACGACTGAGCAGGAATCGCAGGGCATCCTATGTAGCAATCGCCGTCTTCGTCCTGGCGACGGCGGCCTGGGCGTCGAGCCAGTGGGTCCCATCCTGGGATGAAGCGTCGAGCGTCAGCCCGGTGCCCGTCGCGGAGCAGCCCTCGGACCTCAGGGCGCCGCTGCCCGCACCGCAGGAGGTCTTCGTCCAGCAGCGAAGCAACTCCGACGGGCTGGGCAACGCGTTCCTGGTCGTACAGCTCACGTCCCAGCAGGTGACGGGAAAGCAGGCCGAGGGCACGGCGGACTTCGTGGTCATCGGTCCCCCCGACGCGCAGGTGATCCTGCGCGACGACGGAGCCGGCGGCGACGGGACGGCCGGCGACCGCCTGTATACCGGCATCTTCACCATCGACGAGACGGAGCTGTCGACCCGGAATTCCGACGACAACGCGGAGCTCAACAGCCGCGCCGACAAGAACGTGCCCGTTTTCTCCGGCAGGACCGCCCAGGGTATCGAGCAGCCGGTGCCCTTCGACTTCAACGGCTTCAAGGCGGGCCAGCGGGTCCCGCTCGACCCGGCGGCGGTGTTCATCGATCCCGAGAGCCAGGTGACGACCGCCACCCTGGCATCGTCCAAGAGGCTGATCGAGCCCAAGATCTCCTCGGCCGCACCGGTCGTGCTCGGGACCAACCAGTTCCAGGAGCGCGTGCTGATGATCCGCAACCCGGCCGTGGTGGCGGACGCGAGCCGCACCTATGATCCGTGCACCAACGGCGGCAGCCCCAACGGCGTCTGGTCGTTCAACCACCTGATCACCCAGATGGCGAACCCGGCGGCGAGCGGTATCGATCCCGCCTTCTTCACCGAGGAGTGGCTGAAATTCTGGATCGCCAACCAGACGATCAACGCCGACCTGGTGCCGTCCCGCCCCCAGATGCAGTCGATCATCAACCAGTGGCCGAAGCAGGGGAACGGCAGGCTCGACCTCGCCCAGTCCCCCCTGCGGCTGCTCGCCATCGCGCCTCGCCTCGACCTGCGGCGGACGACGGGCGGCGGCGGCTCCTACTCGGTCAATACGAGTGGCAACTTCCTCGACGCCGGCGAGGCGCGGTTCATCTTCGGCTTTGTCCTGAAGCCGGGCTGGAACGGCGCGGGGTTCATCGGCGCCGTCCAGATCCCAGGCGCCCCCGCCGGCTGCCGGGCCCTGCCCTTCACAGTGATCCTCGAGTACCGCGTGCCCAAGTGCGAGTGCAAGGATGTGCGCGAGTGGGCGAAGAAGTGGAAGGAGCTCAACAGCTTCACCCCCGGAACGGTGGCCTACAACAGCCGCCTGGAGAAGCTGACCCAGCAGTTCGTGCTCGCCAATTCCAACCCGAGCAATCCGAACGGCAGCGCCCTCGGCCAGTTGCGTACCAACGAGGTGGGCATCGACCCCGTCAATCCCATCCAGTGGGAGCTCCGCGAGTTCCAGCTCACACAGTTCCCCTTCACGCTCCTCCAGGAGACGACCGTCGAGGACACGCCCGAGGACGCCTTCAACAACACGGCCACGCTGCTCAACTGGATCCTCACCGTCAAACCCAGCCTGAACGCGCCTCGCTTCGAGGATCCGATCCCGCCGGTGCCGCTCTTCTTCAACGGCGGCAATTTCCTGGGCGCCAACGCCATCGTGCCCGATGCGCCGGGAGCGGTGAATTTCCACTGGTCGGCGCCAGGCATCAATTTCGCGAACCTGCAGGAGAACTGGGCCCGCCACCGCGTCTCCCGCGCTACCTGCAACGGCTGTCACCGGCGTGAGACGCTCACTCACTTCGTCCACGTCGATCCAGCTACCACGATCCCCATCCCGCCCTCTCCCGCCGGCTCCACCCCGGCCCTGCCGGCGGAGATCTCGCAGTTCCTGTCCGGCATCAACGGCCTCGCGGACCCGGCCAACCCCGGGGGCACGCCGGCGCGCAACTTCGACGACCTGGCCCGCCGCGAGCAGGACATCAAGCGGCTGGCCAAGATCCTCTGCGGCCGTTTCCATCCCATCAACATGGCCCATGTCCAGGACTCTCTCCGGACGACCAGCAAGCTGCCCGCGAACCTCTTCGAGGGGCTGACCATCGTCCCCGTCGAGCAGAGGCTCGCCGTGGCCGTGGACGACATCCCGGCCAACCACATCTCCGAAACCCATTAGCCTGATCCCGGTTCGGGATCAGGGCGCGAGCGCCCGGGTGGGATCCACCCGGGCACCCGCCTTGCCGGGGCACCGGCCCTCCCGCCGCTGCCGCTCGGGACCGTGCCGCAAAAACTCGGGCTCGCGCGGCGAAATCTCAGGGGTGTGCACGGGCCGCACGGGGGTGCGCGGCAGAAACTCGAGGCCGTGCACGGGCCGCGCGAGGGTGCGCGGCGGAAACTCGCGGCCGCGCACCGGCCGCGCGGGGCCGTGCGGCAAAAACTCGGGGGTGCGCGGCGGAATCTCGACCCCGAGCGCGGGCGGCTGGAGGCCGCGGCACTGCGGCACGGCAGTGCGTTTCTGAGCCCGCTAGGGCGCCAGAGCCCGCGTGGGGTCCACCCGCGCCGCCCGCCGTGCCGGCACCAGGCTCGCCACCAGCGCCGCCGCGGTCAGCACGGCCAGGACCCCAGCGAAGGTCAGCGGGTCCGTGGCGGTGACGCCGAAGAGGAGCCCCGAGAGCACCCGGGTCGCAGCCAGGGCGCCGGCAATCCCTACCGCCAATCCCACGAGCACCGGCCGGAACGCCTGCCAGGTCACCATGGCCAGGACCCGCCCCTGGGTGGCCCCCAGAGCCATGCGCAGGCCGATTTCCTGCGTGCGCTGGCTGACGAACCAGGCGATAACGCCGTAGATGCCCACGGCCGCCAGCACCAGCCCGATCACCCCCAGAGCGGTCAGCAGCAGCATGTTGAAGCGGGCCGTGGCGGTTGAAGAAGCACGGATCTCCTCCATGGTGGCGACGGCGAAGACCGGCAGCCGGGGATCGATTCCGCGCACGGCCCGGCGCAAGGAGCCCGCGAGGACGGAGGGATCACCCGCCGAGCGGACCACGACCGCCGCCGAGAGGTTACCTCCCATCAGCTCCGACTGCGCCATGGGGAGATAGAACCCCGGCCGGGCCTCATCATCCTCCAGGTGCCCCAGCCGGACGTCTCCCGCCACCCCGACGACCTCGATCCAGTCGGGGCCCGTCTCGTCGTCCCCGGTATAGGCGAGCCGCTTGCCCAGCGCGTC
This sequence comes from uncultured Acidobacteriota bacterium, assembly GCA_963832495.1. Taxonomy (GTDB): domain Bacteria; phylum Acidobacteriota; class Thermoanaerobaculia; order Multivoradales; family UBA5704; genus DATARR01. Next base: position 139,435 of record CAWHUF010000015.1, read on the forward strand.
TCCTTGCGGCCAGGCGAGCCGCGCCAGGGCCTGGTTGACAATCGCTACCTTGGGAACACTCTCCCGGTCGGCGGCTGTGAAATCCCTGCCGCGCAGAAGAGGGATGCGCAGGGTCCGGAAGTAGCCCGGGGTCACTTCCCGGGTGCTGCCATGGATCTCTTCTCCCTGCCGCCGGGGTTGAGTTTCGATGTCCAGCCTGGAGGAGGTGTCGTAGCCCGACAGGGGCAGGATCGACACCGCGGCCACGGACTCCACTCCCGGGATGCGGGCGGCCTCCCCCACCACCCGCTCGACGGTCGCCACAGCGCGCTCCTGATCAGGATAGTCGGCTTCGGGAAGGGAGAGCTGGGCCGTCAGCATGCCGTCGGGATCGAAGCCCAGCTCCACCTTCTGGAGCGCCAGGCCCGAGCGGATCAGCAGGCCCGCGCCGGCCAGGAGCACCAGGGCCAGTGCGACCTCGGTCACGAGGAGGCCCGTACGCACCCGGTCGCGGGGTGAGCCCGCCCCCAGGCTGCGCCCACCTTCCTTCAGCATGCTCTGGAGGTCCGGCCGGGCCGAGCGCAGGGCCGGCACGAGGCCGGAAAGCAGGCTCGCGGCCAGCCCCAACGCCAGGGCGCAGGCGAGCGCCGCCCCGTCGATCCCGGCGAAGTCGAGGCGCGGTACGCCGGGCGGGCTGATCGCCACCAGCCCGCGCAGGCCGAGCCAGGCAAGGCCTGCACCGGCTGCGGCTCCGGCCAGGCTCAGCACGAGGCTCTCGGTGAGGAGCTGGCGGACGATCCGCCGCCGGCCCGCCCCGAGAGCGGCACGGATGGCGATCTCCCGCGACCGCGCGGCTCCCCGGGCGAGGAGGAGGTTCGCCACGTTGACGCAGCCGATCAGCAGCACGCAGGCGACGGCCCCCAGGAGGATCAGCAACCGGCGCCGGTACCCTCCGAGAAGGCCGTCCATATAGAATTCGATCCGCGCCTCCTTGTCCGTGTTGGACCCGGGGTCGAGCTCCTTGAGCCGCTTCGAGACCCGGTCGATCTCGCTCTGCACCGCCGCGGGGGAAACGCCGGGCCGCAGCCGCCCCCTCACCCCCAGATAGGCGTTGCCGTAGTTGGTGGCGTCCTCAGGGGACAACGCGAGCGGTACCCAGAGCCGGGAGTCGTTGGAGCGCAAGGTGAAGGAGTCCGGCATGACGCCGATCACCGTGTGCGGGAGGCCGTTCAGGCGGAGGGTCTGCCCGAGGGCCCCGCGGTCCCCTCCGAAACGCTGGCGCCACAGGCCGTAGGAGATCACCACCACCCGGTCGCGGCCGGGGGCGTCCTCCGCCGCCGTGAAGACCCGGCCCAGAAACGGCCGGACGCCGAAGACGTCGAAGTGCTCGGCCGAGACGCGGCTGCCGTCGATCCGCTCCGGTGCGCCGTCGCCCGTCAGGTTGAAGCTCGTGGCCTGAGAGGCGGCCAGACGCTCGAAGGAGCGGACGCCGCGCTTGAATTCCAGGAAGTTCCCGGGGGACGTCGAGCGCTCCTCCCCCCGGTGGAGCGACCACAGATAGACGATCCGCTCCGGCTCGGGGTACGGCAGGGGCTGGAGCACCACGGCGTTGAGCAGGCTGAAGATGGCCGTGGTGGCGCCGATGCCGAGCGCCAGCGTGAAGACGGCGATCAGGGTGAAGGCCGGGACCTTGAGGAGCTGGCGGAGGGCGAAGGCGGCGTCCTGCCCCAGCTCGGAGAAGACCTCGGTCCACCGCCGTCCCCGCTCGCGGCGCCGGCCGATCTCGCGGCAGGTGCGGCGGATGCGGTCCGAGTCGCCGAAGCGGCGCAGGGCCTCCTCGCGGGCGAGGTGCGGGGGTATGCCCTCGTCGATCAGGTCCTGCGTCCTCATCTCCACGTGGAAGGCGATCTCGTCGTCCACGTCCTGCTCCACCGTGCCGCCCTTCAGGTGAAGGCGGAAAGCGCGCCGCCAGGAAGCCATGGCCGGTTTCCTTTCCTAAGCCGTCGCCGCGTGGAGCACCTTGCCCACGGCCTCTGCATACCGCTGCCAGGACACCGCCTCCGCATGGAACTGGCGGCGGCCCTCGTCGGTCAGCCGGTAGAACTTGGCCCGGCGGTTGTTCTCGGAGACGCCCCACTCGGCCTCGATCCACCCGCGCTGCTCCATGCGGTGGAGCGCCGGGTAGAGGGCTCCCTCCTCGATGCGGAGGGCGTCCTCCGTCCGCTGGCCGATCCAGCGCACGACCGCGTACCCATGGAGCGGCCCCCAGGAAAGGGCTTTCAGAATAAGGACGTCGAGCGTCCCCTGCAGCAGATCCATCTTCGCCATCGCCGATCTCCCCTAAGCTGTCCAGGGGAAAGGATAGGACGGTTCCCCCTAAGCTGTCAAGGGGAACGAACGCGTATAATTCCGCCATGGGACCGGAAGGTCAGGTTGCATCCGTACGCGCCGCCGTGATTTGATCAGAGCACTGTTGGAAAGGACGTCGTCTATGGCCGCTATACCTCTCCAGCGCGAGATCTACTATCCGGAGTCCGACGGCAAGCCGATGGCGGAGACTGAGCTTCACGCTAACGTGATGTTCGACCTGATCCATGCCCTGCAGGCTCGCTACGCGGGTGACATGGACGTGCAGGTGGGCGGTAACCTCCTCTTTTACTACGAGGAAGGAAATCCGAGGGCCTCCGTCTCGCCGGACGTCTACGTCACGCGTGGGATTCCGAAGGGACCGCGGGACACCTACCTTCTCTGGGAAGAGGGTCTGCCTCCCTGTTTTGTTATCGAGGTGACGTCGAAGAGCACGGCCAGCGAGGATCTCCGGCGCAAGAAAGCCCTCTACGAGGGGCTGGGGATCGAGGAGTACTTCCTCTTCGATCCTCGCGAGGAGTACCTGCATCCTCGTCTCCAGGGATATTGGCTCGTGAACGGCCGGTACCAGCCCATCCCTGTAGAGAAGGACGGCTCTCTCCGGAGCCGGACGACCGGCCTGATCCTCCGGCCGGAGGGTACGGATCTGCGGCTGATCGACGCCGCGACCGGCGAGCGTCTCCTCGGACACAGAGAGGAAACGGTGGCCCGTCTGGCCGCAGAGGACCGGACTCGGGCTGTCGAGGAACGGAATCGTGCCCTTGAGGAAGAGATCGCCCGCCTCCGCCGGGAGCTCGGCCGCGACTGACCTGTCAGGCTCAGCCTTCCCACAGTCCTGAGCTCCCCCCGGTGGACGCTCCTCCCATCTCATGGGAGAATACGCCGCGACATCCTGCCCGGGCGCCACCGGCCCCGCGCCCCGGATATCCAATCCCTCAAATCCTGACGAGAGGAGACAATATGGCTGAGTCCACCGTTGCGGAGCCCACCACCGAGCAGCGCACCCTGGTCCACTACGAGGTCCGGGACGGCGTCGCGTACCTGACGCTCGATGATCCACCGCACAACACCTACACCCACGAGATGATGCGCCAGATCGACGAGGTCACCCTCAAGGCGCGCTTCGACAAGGACGTCTACGTGATCGTGATCCGCGGCGAAGGCGACAAGTTCTTCTGCGCCGGCGCCAACATCAACATGCTGAAGTCGTCCGATCCCTACTTCAAGTACTACTTCTGCCTGCACGCCAACGAGACGCTGAACCGCCTGGAGCAGACGCCCAAGCTGGTCATCGCGGCCCTCGAAGGGCACACCGTGGGCGGCGGCCTGGAGATCGCCATGGCGGCGGACATCCTGATCGCCAAGAAAAACTCCGGAAAAATCGGCCTGCCCGAGGTCAACCTCGGCGTGCTCCCCGGCACCGGCGGCACCCAGCGCCTGGCCCGCCGCGTGGGCAAGAGCCAGTCCATCGAGCTGATGGTCACCGGCCGGCTGATCGACTACGAAGAGGCCCAGCGGATCGGCATCGTCAACTCCATCTACGAGGGCGACGACTTCGCCGGCCACATCCACGAGTACGCCAGGCAGTTCTGCCCGCCGAACAAGGCGGCCAAGGCCGTCGGCCGGATCAAGCGCTCCGTGCAGTCCGGCGCCGAGGTGCCGTTCGAGAGCGGCCTTGCCATCGAGCGCGAGCTCCAGCAGCAGCTCTTCGAGAGCCCGGACGCCCGCGAGGGCTTGGACGCCTACGTCGGCAAGCGCAAGCCCGAGTTCCGGGGCTATTGAGGATGGCGAAGCAAGACCACGACATCGTCCTCGCCGCGCCGGTGCGGACGCCCATCGGGAAGTTTGGCGGTGCCCTGGCTTCCCTTTCGGCGGCCGACCTCGGCACGGCGGCGGCGAAGGCCGCGCTGGAGCGGGCGGGGCTCGCTCCGTCCAGCGTCGACCAGGTCATCTTCGGCCACGGCCGGCAGGCCGGCGGCGGCCCCAACACGGCGCGGCAGATCGCCTACCGCTCCGGCGTACCGGTCGAGCGGCCGGCCTATACCGTCAACCAGGCGTGCGCCTCGGGGCTCCAGGCGGTCCTCTCGGCGGCCCGCACCATCCTGACGGGCGAGGCCCGGATCGTGCTCGCCGGCGGCACGGAGAGCATGTCCAACACGCCCTACCTCCTCCCCCGGGCCCGCTGGGGCTACCGCATGGGCAACGCCGAGATCGTGGACGGCATGTACCAGGACGGCTTCAACGATCCTCTCTCCAAGCTCGTCATGGGCGAGACGGCCGAGGAGCTGGCCGCCGAGATGGGCATCGACCGCGCCGCCTCGGATGCCTACGCCCTGGAGAGCCAGCTCCGCTGCGAGCGGGCCCGCGGCGAGGGCCGCTTCGACAGCGAGATCGTTCCCATAAAGGTCGCCGGCAAGAAGGGTGAGGTCACGGTCGAGAAGGACGAGCATCCGCGCGACGGCACCACGCTCGAGTCCCTGACCAGGCTCCCCACGGTCTTCCGCAAGGGCGGGGCCGTCACGGCCGGCAACGCCTCCGGTATCACGGACGGCGCCGCGGCCATCCTCGTGGCCTCGCGGGCGGCGGCCCAGGAGCTGGGCATCTCCATCATGGCGCGCCTGGTGGGCTGGGAGGTCGTCGGCGTCGAGCCGCGGATCATGGGGATCGGGCCCGTGCCCGCCGTCCGCAAGCTGCTCGAAAAGAAGGGCCTGGAAGCCGGCGCCATCGACGAGGTCGAGCTCAACGAGGCCTTCGCCTGCCAGGTGCTGGCCTGCAACCAGGAGCTGGGCTTCGATCCGGCGCGGGTGAATCCGGACGGCGGCGCCATCGCCCTCGGCCACCCCATCGGCGCGACCGGCACCCGTATCCTCGTCACCCTGCTCCACGGCATGGAGAAGCGGGACGGCGAGCGGGGCCTCGCGACCCTCTGCGTCTCGGGCGGCATGGGCATCGCCGCCCTGGTCGAGCGGGAGGCGGCATGATCCTGGTCTCCACCTCTACGGACGAATACTCCGGCCCCTACTGCGAGGCCCTCCGGGCCGTCGGCGTGCCCGAGGAGCGCATCCGCGTCGTGAAGCCCGGCTCGGAGATCCCCCTGGGAGAGCTGACGGCCGGCGCAGAGGGGCTGGTCCTCTGCGGCGGCATCGACGTGGCCCCGGAGCGTTACGGCGAGGAGGTCCTCCCCCACGCCCACGTCGAGGTCTCGCCCGAGCGGGACGCCCTGGAGTGGAGCCTCCTCGACGCGGCCCGCGAGGCCCGGATTCCGGTCTGGGGCGTCTGCCGGGGGCTCCAGACGCTCAACGTCTACCTCGGCGGCTCGCTCTGGCAGGATCTGCCCACTCAGTGGCCGAGCCAGATCGACCACAGCGTCACCGAGACCCCGGATCTGCTGGCCCATACCGTCCAGGTCCTCGAGCCTGGAGCGCCCTTGGGCGAGCGGCTCACCCGCGACGTGCCCCTGGTCAACAGCCGGCATCACCAGGCCGTCAAGAAGCTGGGGAAGGGTCTCGTGCCTGTGGCCCTCTCGCCGGACGGCCTCGTCGAAGCTGCCTTCCTCAAGGGAGACGGCTGGTGGGTACGCGGCGTCCAGTGGCACCCCGAGAACCTGATCGCCCTCGCTCAGCAGCGTGCCCTGTGGGTGGACTTCGTCCGGGCGGCTGGGTTCGGGGCATGAGCGAAAAGACGGTCCTCGTTCACCGCGATCGCGAAGGCCGGACGGCGACCGTCACGCTGAACCGGCCGCCGCTCAACATCCTCGATATCCCGACGATCAACCGCCTGGGAGAAGTCATCGCCGGCTTGGCGGAGGACTCCGAGCTGACGCTGATCGTCCTCCGCGCCACGGGGGACCGCGCCTTCTCGACGGGGGTGGCCGTTCAGGACCACACTCCCGACCGGGTCGGCCCCATGCTCGAAAGCCTCCACGGCACCCTCCGCCGGCTGCGGGACCTCGACGCCATCACCGTTGCCGCCGTCCATGGGTTCTGCCTGGGTGGGGGGATGGAGCTGGCGCTCTCCTGCGACCTCATCATTGCCACGGAGGATGCCCGCTTCTCCCAGCCCGAGGTCGAGCTCGGCTGCTACGCCCCGGTGGCCTCGGCCCTCCTGCCCGCCCGCCTCGGCGTGGGCCGGACGCTCGACCTCCTCCTGACCGCCCGCATCCTGTCCTGCGCCGAGGCCCAGGAGCTGGGGCTGGTCACCTACCGCGTCCCCACCGGCGAGCTCGACAAGGCCATCGCCAACCTCGCCGGCGGCCTTGCCACCCGGAGCGCCCCGGTTCTACGCCTCACCAAGAAAGCCGTCCGCGCCGGCCGGGATCTCCCCTTCGATCAGGCTCTGGCCGAGACGGAGCGGATCTACAAGGAAGAGCTGCTGCTTCTGGAGGATCTGGAGGAGGGGGCCGCAGCGTTCCTGGCGAAGCGGAAGCCGGTATGGCGGAACCGGTAGCCACGACCTGTCGAAAAACACCCGCGATTTCGACAGGTTCCAGGGATGTGTCGAAGCGATCGACACGTTGCCGGGACATGTCGATTTGAAACCAATAAATCGACACGTCAGGCTGTCAGCACCTCGACCAGCGCGGGATGCTTGTAGATGACCTCCCGGCCCCGCCGCTCGGAGGCCAGGACACCGATCCGCTCCAGCTCCTGCAGGTACACCGACGCGGTCTGCCGCCGTGCGATCTCGGCCTCCACAACGAACTGGATCTTGCAGTAAGGCTGGCGGAAGATCAGCTCGACCAACTCCTTGGAGTAGATCCTGGGCAGCTCTCGGCGGACACGGACCACGGTGGCGTCGAAGAGCTCCCGGATCGCGCGGATCCGGTTCGTCGTCCAGAGCGCCGTCTCTTCGACGCCTTCCAGCACGTAGAGGACCCATTCCTCCCAGGCTCCGTTCTCGGTCACCCCGCGAAGCAGCCGGTAATAGTCCTTCTTGTTCTGGATGATGAATCGGCTGAGGTAGAGGACGGGGATCTCCAGGAGGCGGGTGTGGATCAGGTAGAGGAGATTGAGGATCCGGCCGGTCCGGCCATTGCCATCCTTGAAGGGGTGGATGGCTTCGAACTGATAGTGGGCGACCGCCATGCGCACCAAGGGGTCCAGGCCATCCTCCTGGAGCAGGAATTTCTCCAGGTTGACCAGCTTGTCGAGCAGAACCTTGCCACCACGGGGCGGCGTGTAGGTGATCGTGCCGGCCCTCGGATTCCCAATGTAGACAATCTCCTTCTCTGAACGGAACGAAATCTGCTGGTCCTGCAGGATGCCGCAGACTTCTGCCAGGAGGTCCGTGCTCAAACCACCTTGGAGGACCGCCTCGTAGCCGTGGCGCAAGGCGGCCCGGTAGCGCAGAACCTCCTTGGCGCTCGGATCGGTGGCGCTCGCCTCATCCGAAGCGGCATGGAAGAGCTCGTCCTGGGTGGTGACGATATTCTCGATTTCGGAGCTGAGCTTCGCTTCCTGGAGGGGGATGATGTTGATCAGGATCGTCTGATCCGGGAGGAGCCCGCCGGTCCCCTTGAGCTCCGCCAGAGCCCGAGTGGCGCCGAGACACTGCTTGAGCACAGGCCGGGTCTCAAGCTCGGCCGTGGGAGGGAGCAGGGGTAGCTTGTCGTACGGCTTGCGGAGGTCAATCTTCATGGCACGTGCACAGAGAACCTGGTCATTCTAGATCAGAAACATGTCGAAAAACACCAGCGATTTCGACAGGTTCCAGAAACATGTCGACGCCATCGACAGGTCACCCAAACATGTCGATTTCATGCCTTCTAATCGACATATCATCTCTCCTATACAATGCCCTCCCTTGTGGACTACGGAGGAGATATCCCATGCCTGAAACCATCCTGGTGGAACGCGAAGGCCGCGTCGCCATCCTGACCATCAACCGGCCCGACAAGCTGAACGCCCTGAACGAGCAGGTGCGCAACGACATGCTGGAGATCCTCGCCGGGATCGAGAAAGACGACGGCGTGGGCGTCGTCGTCATCACCGGCGCCGGGGAGAAATCCTTCATCGCCGGGGCGGATATCGGCGAGTTCGCGGGCCGTACCCCGTTCGACCAGCGCTACGCCATGCGCAGCCCCCGCGTCTTCGACGTCATGGCGAGCTTCCCCAAGCCCGTCATCGCCATGATCAACGGCTTCTGCCTGGGGGGCGGCTGCGAGCTCGCCATGTCGTGCGACCTCCGGATCGCCTCCGAGAAGGCCCGCTTCGGCCAGCCGGAGATCAACCTGGGGCTCATTCCGGGCGGCGGCGGCACCCAGCGCCTCTCCCGCCTCGTGGGTGTGGGCCATGCCATGCGGCTGATCCTCACGGGCGACATGATCCCGGCCGCCGAGGCGAAGGAGATCGGGCTCGTCGAGATGGTCGTTCCGGCCGAGGAGCTGCGGGCCAAGACGCTGGAGCTCGCCAACAAGATCGCCAGCAAGAGCCCGCTCACCCTCAAGGTGGCCAAGGAGGCCCTGCGGGCCAGCGAGCGGCTGCCCATCGAGGACGGCATCACCTACGAGCGTGATCTCTTCTGCCTCTGCTTCTCCTCCGCCGACAAGGAAGAGGGCGTCAAGGCCTTCCTGGAGAAGCGTCCGGCCCAGTGGACGGGACGCTGACATCATGGCCGCCGCCCCTCACGAAGATCTGCTGGCGCTGCGCTCCGAGTTCCCCATCCTGGAGCACACGACCTACCTCATCAACAACTCCCTAGGAGCCATGCCGGGGGCCGTCCACGACGAGGTCGCGGCCTACGCGCGCGCCTGGGGCGAGCGGGGCGTGCGCGCCTGGGCCGAGGGGTGGTGGGAGATGTCGGCCGAAACCGGCGACCTCCTGGCGCCCCTCCTCGGCGTCCGTCCCGGGGCCGTCTCCATGCATCAGAACGTCTCCGTGGCGGCGGCCATCTTCCTCTCCTGCATCGACTATCCGGCGGAGCGGAACAAGATCGTCTACGAGGCGCTGAACTTCCCCAACGTCATTTACCTCCTGGAGGGGGAGCGGCGGAAGGGGGCCGAGATCGTGACGGTACCCTCCGACGACGGCATCGGCATCCCCATCGAGCGGCTCCTCGAGGCCATCGACGAGCGGACGCGCCTCGTGCCCGTCTCCCATACCCTTTTCCGCAGCGCCTACGTGCAGGACGCCGAGGCCATCGCCCGCCGCTGCCGTGAGGTGGGAGCGATCCTGCTCCTCGACGTGTACCAGTCCACGGGGGCGGTGCCGCTGGAGTTGGAGGCCTGGGGGGTACACGCGGCGGTGGGGGGATCGGTCAAGTGGCTCTGCGGCGGCCCGGGCGCGGGCTACCTCTGGGTGAACCCGGAGATCGCGGGATCGCTCCAGCCCGCCTTCACCGGCTGGCAGGCGGACGAGCAGCCCTTCGCCTTCCGTCCCGGGGCCATCCATTACCGCAAGGAACCCAACTGGCGCTTCCTCACCGGCACGCCGAACATCCCCGCTCTCTACGCCTGCCGTCCCGGCTACCGCATCGTCTCCGGAGTGGGGTCGAAGAAGATCCGCGAGCGCTCCCTCGGCCTGACCTCCTATCTGCTCGACCTGGCCGAAGCGGCCGGCTTCGAGATCCGCACCCCCCGGGACCCCAAGCACCGGGGCGGGACGGTCTCCGTCTGGCATCCCGACGCCGAGCGCCTCTCGAAGGAGCTGATCGCGCGGGAGATCATCTGCGACTACCGTCCCAACGCGGGGATCCGGCTCTCACCACACTTTTTCAATACGGAGGCGGAGATGGAGCATGCGATCAGGACGTTGAGGGAGCTGGCCGGGTAACCGCTACCAGGAGCCCCTTCGCTCGCCGGGACCAGGCCTGCCTGGGCGCATCCTCCCGCCGTTGGCTGCTTCAGGACTCGCGCCGGTGGTGCCCCGGGTGAAGGACGGGCTCGATCGCGCTCATGAGCTTCTGCAACCCGTACATGGCGTTGCCCATGGCGCGGCGGAAGTCCTCCTTCGCCTTCTCGCCCCCACGACCCACGGCGTAGTCGAATTCGGCCGAGCCGTTGATCATCGGGATCACGAGGTTCTCCTGCTCGCCCAGCACCAGCGGAACCCCCTTCACCTCGCGGGCGAGGAGCTCCTCCAGCCGGTCTTGCAGCAGGCCGTGCTGTCCCGCCCAGAGGGCGCGGAACGCCACGTGTCCCGTGCTGTCGATCAGATAGACGGGGTTCGGCAGCGGCAGATAGGCCCGGTGGACCGTGCCGCCCAGCGTGTCCACGGCGACCGCCCAGAGGACGTGGTCTTGCCGGGCCCAGTCGCGGGCGTGGCGCATCTTCTGCTCCTCGCTCATGTGGTGGGGATATCTCTCGCCGGGGTGCGCCTCGCGCGCGTAGACGGAGACGAACTGTATCCGGTCACCGAATTCCTTTTGCAGCTTCTCGAGGCCAGGCCTGGCCCCCGCGGTCATCGGTCAGGTGATCGAGCCGAATTCGATCAGCACCGGCCTCTTGCCCCGGTGAGCGCTCAGCCGGAACCGGCCGCCATCGATCCCATCAACGGTCGGCAGGTCGAAATCCGGCGCCAGCTCTCCCGGCCGGGGCCCGCCGTTGAAGCGCATGTCCTCCTGCACCATGTCGCGACGGAACGTGTCGTAGTTGTAGGGTTCTTCAGCCATCTTCGCCTCCTATAACGAGGAGGAGCAAAAGGGATGCCGGAGCCGATGATCTCTCCCTCTTTGGGCGCGTGCTCCCCTCTCCCTTTGGTAGTGGGGTATCAGTGTGTGGCTACCCCTGGCAGGAGGGAGGCGTAAGCCTATGAGTACCCTCCAGGGGCCGTTGTGCCGCGTCCCAGGGGGCGACCGTTGCCGGAACCTGCTGGGGATGGATAGAGTCCTCTCGTGGCTCTTCCTAAATGGGTGGAATGGGCGGTCGCTGTGGCAACGCTGCTTGCTGCTGGCGTCGCGTTCCTTGGAGTTGCCTACATGGACACGCTAGCGGCCTATCGTTGGCCCCTAGTCGTGGCTGGTATCTTCTTCATGGCCCTTGGGGTGGCTCTCCCTGTAGCGGTGGGTATAGTTCTTCCCCTCCGCAACCACCGGCGACAGAAAACTGCAAGCAAAAAGCTCCAGGAAAAGACGCGGCGTGTCGCGGCGGAGCAACTTCTAAGAGACCAGGAAAGACGCGCCCAGTGGCGAGAGCCATGCCGAGCATGGGAGGAGTTCTCTCATGAGACTCACCGGCTCGTGAAGACCTTGGATAGCTACCGCTATGACGGCTGCCCCAGTAACTGGGACCGGATCATGGCTCTCAGGGTGCAATTAGCCCTGGTTTTTGTTGAAGCTTTACTCCCGGCGCAAAGGGATCAGGCTAAAGAATGGCTCAAACCATTTCAGGAAGCCACAGAGCTAAGCTCACTGGACTTCGCTTTGTTGCAGTTGAGAGACCGGTTATTTACTGCTGACCGCTGGTACAGAGATAAGGCTAGCTAGAGCTTCGGTCCCCGACCCCGCCGCCGTCAGAAGGTCTGCCAGAGACCACGGCTTCCGGGCAATCCCCGCCGCCATCGCGGGCGTCATCCGGATCGTCTTGTGCATCCGGACGAAGTTGTAATACGCGAAGTACAGGGCCAGCGCGGCGCGTAGATTCTCCCGCTTCCGGCTGAAGCCGTTGGACAGGCGAGTGAACCGGCGCAGGTGGCCGCGCAAGGTCCAGTTGCCCCGCTCGACGTGGGACGTGCACATCCGGTCTTCATCCGGGGTGCCGGAGATGGTGATTTTCTCCTGTCCTATCAGGCGCGGCGGTCCATACCGCCGCGCCTCTTCCACGCTTTCATTGCCGAAGTCTTTCACAACCTGCGCATAGTCCACCCGGGCGCCAAAGGCATACTCGACCGCGTTGGGGTAGCCGTTGAATCCGTCGGTGCTGAGTTGGAAGCTTCCCGCCGTGGCGGTGCTCAGCTTCTGTATGAAGTCGTGGGCGTCCCAGGTGTTCCGCCGTCCCAGGTGCCACGCGAGCACCAGCTTGGAATGCCGCTCGATGCCGATGTAGCAGTAGGCGTCCCCGGCGTCGGGATCGGTGATCTTGTTCCGCTCCCGCGTCCCCTGCTTGCAACGGACGTAGGTCCACAGCTCATCCGCCTGCACGTCCTGGACGGGGATCGCCTTGACCGTCTCTGCCAGCATCCGCTCGCACCCCGCGCCGACCTGGACTAGGAGCCGGAGAATGGTCTTTTTCTCGGTGCCGGTGATGCGCTCGATGGCCCTCACGGCGTTGCCTTCACAGAGAAGGTGAAGACAAAGCAGCGCCCGGTCCAGGGGTAGGCGCATGTCCCCCAGGGGCCGCTCCGGACGCTCGGAGAACGTCTTGCGGCACGTGCGGCACTGATACCGCTGGTGTCCGTCGCGGGTCTTCCCGCACTTCTTGCAGCTCTCGGTCTGGCAGGCTTCGCACAGCATGGGCGGGCTCCTGTCCCGCGCAGCTCGGAAGCCGTATAATGGGATTGAGCGGCCCGTACGGCTTCGGCTGGCGGATCGTGGCCCCGGCGGTCGTTGACGCGACTTCCGGGGCCGTTTAATTTTACGCTTCTGACATGCCAGCATCATACCATAAGTGCGATAAAAATCAATAGTTTACGGCGATTTTTAGGGCGGCGGGATGGGGTCGGACCACTCCCGCCGCCCGGCCCGTTATGAGGCAGCGGGGGAGGCTAGGCCGGAGTAGCTCGGCTAGCTGCCCGCTGCCACGGGTGGGGCCGGGAGAGTCTGCCCACACGGGACACCTCCGTTTCCGCATTGACGGACAGGTCCCGCGCGGCCTAAGATGCCGTTGTTCCCACAGGACAGTCCGCAACACTTCCGGGCCTACCGATTCGCACTCGGGACGGCCCAGCCGTGTCATTGTGCGCCCGCCGTAAACCCTTTGTCTACAGTAACTTATGGCCTAATAATGGCTCAGCAATTACCGCGGATTAATGAGCCACGCTTGGCACTTAAACCACTGAAAAACGGCAACTTAGCGGGAGGCCCGGTAAGTGGCTCATTAATTGGATTAGGTGGCTCAGAAATTCATCGGGGCTTTTTGGGCGTTCGCGGCAAGAGGGGGAGGTAGGGCCACAGGTCGAACGGAACAGGCTTTCGCTTTTTCGCCGGTTCCATCTTGCTAAGCGCCCTCTCCCTTAGTTCTTCCTGTTCTTCGCGGGAGGGCACTGTCCGGACCTCAAGACCGCCTAGCAGATCGTCCATATCGACGACTCCGGGGCGCACCTTCAGTTTTCTGGATAGATGTCTACGCAGGGTGCTCAGGGGAATCCCGGTTTCCTCACTCACGGCCCGGGCGGCAGCACGCTCTGCATCGCCGTCGGCGACCAATGCCAGCATCTTGGCGATAGCCGCACGATAGTCGCGGGTCTTGTCGAAACTGCCAGACGGTCGCCCCGGCCTGCGCTTGGAAGGCTTTTCCGCCACCGGCACCCCCCACGGTGCAACCCCACGAAGAAGGGAAATACGGCGCGGCGGGCTGGCCGTGGGGGACCAGCTTTCGGCTCGCGACTTCCTAGCCGCGCCTTACATCTCGATTCTATACGTCTTCCCGCTGGTACCGCTGGAGGAGCGGGGTGGGATCGGGCAACTCGCCGCGTAGAAGAAGGGGGGCAAGCTCGGATGCCAGGGTGCGGCATGCGGCGTAACTGCGGAGCGTGGCTATCAGCTTGCCGTCCGGCTGGTGGATCAAGCAGAAGTGATCGGAGTACCGATCGTGCCCCGCCCGGGTGCCACGGTAGGCGAAGAAGGGAGGCGAGACGTGGCCCTTGACCGTGGCCAGCTCGCCGCCCTCCAGCCGGACGGGAAAGCGTCCACGAGACCAGGAGAGGGGCAAGGGGCGTCCCGCCCGGGCGCGGGCCTTGAGGTGCGCGTCCAGGGCGAAAGCGGCCCAACTTCCGACGCTGGCGAAACCTTCCGCGCTGGCGGCCTGCTTCCAGCGGATGCTCTGGCCCTGGTCGGCGTGGACGGTGAACGATGCCGTCTTCACAGCTTCAACCCTTCCGGGTTGCACTCATCCGCGTGCCGGAGCACCTGCTTTTCGTAGGCGGCAGCCATCGCGAGGTACATGTCCGCCGCCCACGCGACGAACGCCCCCGGGCTAGCCTTGCCCTGCTTGCGGGCGGCGGCGGTCCAGGCGCCCACCTGCCCCGGGGTGGCCTGGACGGTGATCTTCCTGGAGACGTGGATGGGATAGGAGCGCCTGCTGTCCCATCCCATCACGCCGCTCCCTTCGCCAGCTCGCGCTCGATCATGTTCGCGGCCCGCCTCATGAGCCGGGCCACGCCAGAGGAGAGCTTGGAAAGCCGAGCGTCCGCCTGGGAGAGGGAAGAGAAGGACCGTTCCTTGCCCACGCTGGCAAGGAAGCCCTGGAGGTGTCGGAGGTCCGCCACGGCGGCACGCAGCTCTGTGCGGGTGCTGGTCTCCTGCCACGCGGGCCAGCGGTCGTAACTCTCCAGGAGCATGGTGAAGAAGTGCTCTCCGGCGGTGCGCAGAGCGGCGTTGAAGCTCGGCTCCGAGATGTACATCAGGAACGTCTCCCGGAAGATGGGGAAGTCTTCCCAGGCGGCGGGGTCGATCGTGGCAGGGACGGCGGGCGGGGTGAGAGGGGTAGAATCCTGCTCTAGGTCCGGCATGGGGTAGCCTCCTGTGCTGGGCTCAGGTCCGGGCGGGGCGGTAGCACGCCCCGTTCGGGCCGTCTGTCTGGGATGGGGAGGTGCGTCCCTCCCCCTCGAAACAGACCCTAGCGCAAGTCCGGCGGGGTTAGACGTGTCAAGCCCCGGCCACACTCTAATACCCTCCCTTTTCGACTCTCCCCTCTCTTCCCGCACTTCTCCCCTCTCTTCGTGCGCTTTCACCCTCGCGAGGGCGAGCCCTCCCCTCTCTTCGTGCGCCCCGGATAAGAGAGGGGAGAACGGAACAAAGAGAGGGGAGAAGCACCCCTCCAGAGGGGCAAGCCGCGGGAAGAGAGGGCCAGACCCGCCCTATGAGGGCGAATCGAAATAAGAGAGGGGCGACCCGCACAAGGGAGGGGAGAAGCGCCCCTCCGGAGGGAAAAGAGCCGTACCCGGCGCGGGAGACACCCCTTCGCTCCCGCGGAACGCTTGGGTGCGTCCGCGGGACGCCTTGATGATGGACGACTACGTCTGGAGCTTCTTGGCGACGAGCAGGGCGAGACCAGCGCTCTCCCCTTCGTCGACGATCAGCAGGTCCGACGTGAATTGTACCCGCCGCCCCAGGCCGAGACGCCCGCACGAGCTGTTGAACGACGAGCCCAGGCAGACGATGAAGACGTCCTGGGTGACCGGTCTCCTGGACTCGACCACGATGATGCGGAACGGCGTGCCGTCGTCCAGGAAGTCGGTCCCGTCCACGAACGCGACCGTGCCGATGACGATGGACTCGGCCTTGTCGGTGCGCGGCACGGCCTTGAGCGGGAAGCCCTCGTCTCCCCGGGCATTCTCGGTCTGCCGCATGTACTCTTGAAGCGCCTTCTGGAGGGCCGGGCTGGAGCTCGACGGACGCTGCTGGGCGAAAGCGGTGCCGGAGAGGACGAGCAACGCTCCGGCGAAAGCGAGCGCGACGCGGAATCTATTCATGGTTTTCCTCCTCCCATCAATCTACTCCTGGAGCGCCGACTCCGGGAGAACGTCTGCCATGGGATGTCGGGCTCCCTGAATCCATTTCAACCCGTCGTTCGGGATCACGACGCCTGATCCATGCCAGCAGCCTTTGTGAGGAAGTCCAGGATCTCACGCAAACCCTGGGTATGCGCCCGGTAGCGCAGGAACCGGCCTTCCCGGTGCTGCTCGATGAGCTTCTCCTGGAGCAGGCCGTCCAGGTGGTGCGACAGGGTCGAGGCGGGGATGTTCAGCTCCTCCTGGATCTCCCCCGCTACCATGCCCTCTGGATGGGAGACGAGGAGGCGCACGATCTCCAGCCGGACCTCATGGCCAAGGGCGGCAAACCGGGCCGCATAACGGCGAGCCGCAGGCTTCATGCTTCGACTTTACTGGAAACGGGGCCGGACCGCGACCGTGATCCCGTAGGCCACCAGAGTCGCCGGAATCAGCACGGCGGCGGCCGCTCCTCCCTGGAACCCAGCTTCCGGGAAAACGGCCCTCTGCACGGCGGCGATCCCCAGGACCGCCAGGAAGGCAAGGAGCGGGAAGAAGCCCAGAGCGATCCACAGGATCCGCGCCCAGACCGGGCGAGGACGGACGAGGGCGAGGGCCGCCGCGGGGAAGAGCAGCACGGCGAAGACGGGCGCCAGGAAGATCGCGGCCAACAGGAGGATTCGGAACAGGAAGCCCGGCAGATAGGTCCACATCTGGCGGCCACGCTCGGCGGTCGAGGTCCCTCTCCAGCGGCCGGGACGTCCTCGGAAGACCAGCAGGACCCACAGGAGGAACCCTATCCAGATCAGGTCCCGCCGCAGCCAGACGCGGCCGGCGAAGACGAGGTATTGGTCCTCCGGCAGGGGACGGTCCGCGAGAGAGTCCAGCCGCCGGACGACCGCCGCCACGGACTGGGTCCAGCGGTCCATGCGCTCGCCGTCGAGCCGGCCGGCAGTATCCGTGGCAGTATCCGTGGGCCGGTGGTAGGCAGGGTCGAGGACCAGGAGCGAGCTGTCCGACAGGGTCACGGAGGGAATGCCCTGCTCCAGGAAGGACTCGCTGTCGGACCCATAGCCGACCTCCGTCGAGCGCACCACCAGTTGGATCAGGAAGGGGAAGCGGTTGTCGGCCACCTCGAACGGCCACCCCACCACCTCGCCGCCGCGCAGGACCGAGTGGACCAGCCAACCTGGAGCAAACGCCCGGTGTTCCGTGGGGAAGGTGAGGATCACCGGGCCGGCGCTCTCCTTCCAGCCGAGCATCTCCAGGTTCAGGTTGGCAAGGACGCGCTGCCGTTCTTCAGGCTTCCGTCCCCTCAGCCACCCCCCGCTGCCTTTGAGCCCCGTCTCCTCGCCGTCGAAGAGGACGACCCGCACGGTGTGGGAGAGCGGCGTGCGGCGCAGGTCGGCCGCGGCGGCGATCGCGACCCCGCAGCCTGAGGCGTCATCCCCTGCGCCAGGGCTGCGGGGAACGGAATCGTAGTGGGCCGAGAGGATGATCTCGTCCGCCGTCTTCCCGGGCAGCACACCCTCCACGTTGACCAACCCCTCGCTCCCCGGGACGGGGACCATCCGCACCTGTTGAAGGCCAGCCCGGTGCAAGGCATCGGCGAGGAGGCCAGCGGCCTGCCGCCGCGCCGGTTGGCCACTCCTCGGCCCCAGCAACGCCACCCCGGCTGCGACGTCCTTCGGCACCTGGGCGAGAACCGGCGCGGCGGTAAGGAGGACCCACAAGCAGAGGAGGCGGGCGGGCATTCGCGAGATCGTAACAGGCGCTCTTGATTTTGGGTGTCGCGAAACGGTGTCCTGGAAGCACCTTCTTGTATGAATGAGACCAGGTGAGCGCCCCTCCGCCGAAGCATCCGTCCGCTTCGCTGAAGGAAGGCTCGGATTTTTTCGCGTCTACGCGAGTCCTCGAAAGTAGCGCCTTCGAGAATCGCCAAATAGCGAAGGCTGGCGTATACTGCTGGCACCTTCGCAGGATCGAGATGCACGGGAGGAGCCCCGGACGGGTGCCGCGGCCGGGTGCCTGACAGACCGGGAGCTTGGAGTTTTTATTTTGAATCTTCGGACGAGATCCTTGTGGTTCACGGCGGCGATCGCGACGATGGTTCTGGGCGTCGCGTCAGTCTTCGTGTATCAACTCGTCTCCGTGGCGGGCGACCCTCAGCTCGCTCGCCAGATCGGCTGGAACCTGCTGTTCATCGCCCTGTCGGCCGGCATCCTCGCGGCGGGCGGCGCGTGGTGGGTGGTGCGGCGGATCATGCTCCCCTTGCGGCAGCTGTCCGAGGCCATGGTGGAGATGACCCGGACGGGCGAGCTGCGGAGCGACTTCGAGACGGCCGGCGGCGGCGCCGAGGTGAAGCTGATCGAGGAGACCTTCCGGGGGCTGACGGTGTCGCTGGAGGAGTCGCAGCGGGCCCGCGAGCGCTCCTACGTGGAGGCCATGGGGGCCGTGGTGACGGCCGCCGATGCCCGTGACCACGAGACCACGGGGCACTCGTTCCGCGTGGCCTTCTACGCCGCGGCCCTCGCCAAGGCCATGGGCATCCATGGCGAGGAGCTCAAGGCGATCGAGTGGGGAGCGCTGCTCCACGACGTGGGCAAGATGGTGGTGCCCGACGAGATCCTGCGCAAGATGGGCCCCCTGACCGAGGGCGAGTGGCACATCATGAAGCAGCACCCCACCTGGGGGTTCGACATGCTGGCCGAGGTGAGCTTTCTGAAGCCGGCGGTGCTCGACATCGTCTACTGCCACCACGAGCGCTGGGACGGCAAGGGCTACCCCCGCGGCATCGCGGGCGAGACCATTCCGCTCGCGGCCCGCATCTTCGCCGTGGTGGACACCTACGACGCCATCACCTCCGACCGTCCCTACCGGCGGGCGCGCAGCTACCAGACCGCCATGAGCGAGCTGACGCGGATGGCCGGCCAGCAGTTCGATCCCCAGGTCGTCGAGGCCTTCTGCAACCTCCCCGAGGTCGAGCTGCGCCGCCTGCGCGAGTTGTGCAAGCGCGTCCACCCCGGCCTGAGCCTGCCGGCAGACCTGCTCGACTCCTTTGCTGAGCCGGAGGCCGAGCAGCGGGTAGCCGATTTTGGATTTTAAATTTTGGATTTTGGATTGCGGGTCCTTCATCCTGATCTGACGGCTAAAGAGCGCGAGCGACTGTTCCGAGAAGGGATCGAGCTGTTCAACCAGGGACGGTTCTATGAATCCCACGAGGCGTGGGAGGAAATCTGGCGGTCCACGACACCGGAGCCCAAGGATCTGTTCCAGGGCCTGATCCAGGTGGCCGCCGCCCTGCACCAGTTCCTCGATCTCAAGCGGGACCAGGGTCCCATCCGTACCTTCGCCAAGGCCCGCCAGCGCCTGGAGCCCTACGCGCCCGCCGCCCTGGGGCTCGATCTCGCCGATCTCCTCCGCCAGGTCCGATCCTGGCAGTCCTGGCTGGAGCACCGCCAGGGCGATCCCCCGCCAATTCCTATCCTCAATCCAAAATCCGAAATCTAAAATCCAAAATCAAGGAATGCCGTACCGCCGCCGCTTCTCCCACAGCGCCTTGCGGCTGATGCCCAGGAGGTCCGCGGCCCGGCCCTGGTGGCCGCGGGTGTAGGCGAGGGCGTTCCGGATCTGCTCCTTCTCCACCTCCACGAGGGGGCGGGGCCGGTTCTCGTGGAACCCTTCGGGCGGCGGTGGATCGACGAGGCTGCCTTCGGCGAGGATCAGGCCCCGCTCCAGGGTGTTGCGGATCTGCCGGAGGTTGCCCGGCCAGGGGTGCTCCAGCATCCAGGCGCGGGCGCGAGGCGCGAGGGCCAGGCTGCGATGGCCGAAACGCTCTCCCAGGTCGGCCAGCAGGTGGTCGATCACGGCGGGCAGGTCCGCGCGGCGCTCGCGCAGGGGCGGCACGCGGAAGGCGAGCACCTCCAGGCGATAGAAGAGGTCGGGACGGAACGTCTCGCGGGCCACGCGCCGGGGCAGGTCCTCGGAGCCGAGGGCCACGAAGCGGACGTCGGCCTCCACCTCCCTGCCGCCCAGGGGCGAGTAGCGGCGCTCCGCGACCAGGCGGAGCAGCTTGGGCTGGGCCGTCAGCGGCAGCTCCTCCACGTGGTCGAGCACCAGCGTACCCCCCTCGGCACGGGCCACCCGGCCCTCGGACGCCCGCTCGGCGCCCGTGAAGGCGCCGGCCCGGTAGCCGAAGAACTCGCTCTCGAAAAGGGTACTCGGAATGGCTCCGGGATCCACCTCGACGAGGGGACCCGCCGCCCGCGGGCTCGCGCCGTGGACGGCGCGGGCGATCGTGGAGCGGCCGCTCCCCGGCTCTCCCAGGATCAGGACGGGGGCGCTGGTGGCCGCGGCCCGCTCGATCCCCCGCAGACTCTCGGCCAGGACGGGAAAATCCTGCAACAGCCGGGGGAGGGAGAGGGGTCCGCCCGCGGTCACTGGGCTCACCAGGTCAGGCGCGGAGCTCGGCCGTCACGTCGGGCGCATCGCCCCAGAGGCGCTCCAGGGCGTAGTGCCGCCGCGGCTCCTCCTGGAAGACGTGCACCACGAGGTCGCCGTAGTCGATCAGCACCCACTGGCCGCGGTTGTACCCCTCCACGTGGAGGGGACGCACGCGACGCTCGCGGAGCTTCTCCTGCACGGCGTCGGCGATCGCCTGGACCTGGCGCTCGCTGGTGCCGCTGCAGATCATGAAGTAGTCCGTGAAGTCGCTGATCTTCTGGAGGTGGAGCACCTTCAGGTCCATCGCCTTGCGGTCTTCGGCCGCCGCGACGGCTTCGCGGACTCTCTCTATGGTGTCGAGGGGCGGAATGGATGGGGTTGTCTGGGGTTCGGGATTCATCGGTATAGGTCGTATTTCTGCAGGTATCGTACCACCAGCTCCGGGACGGCCCCGGGGGGCAGGGGGAGACCGGCCGCCAGCAGCTCCCGGAGCCGGGTCGAGGATACGTCGACCGGCGTCTGCCGGAGCAGTATGACGCGGTCCGTCCGCGCCATTTCGGCCACCTCGGCGTCAAGGGGCACGGTCGCGAAGTCCCAACCCGGCCGGGCCAGGACCACCATCCGGGCCAGGCCGGGGATCTCCCGGAAGCGGACCCAGAGGTGGAGGTCGGCGAACGAGTCGCCGCCGATCAACAGGAAGAGCTCGGTGTCCGCGTCCGGCATCTCCCGCCGGAAGTGCTCCAGCGTCTCGATCGTGTACGCCGGCCGGCCCGGGGTCAGCTCGTGGGGCGAGGCGTAGAGCCCCTCCTCTCCCAGCAGCGCCAGCTCCACCATGGTGTAGCGGGCGTGAGCCGGGGCCAGCACGCGGCCCGGCTTGTGGGGCGGCTTCGCCGTGGGCAGATAGATCACCCGATCGAGCCCCAGGCTGCGGCGGGCCTCCTGGACGGGATCGATGTGCCCCCGGTGGATCGGGTCGAAACTGCCGCCGAAGAGCCCGACCTTCACGGCCGAGACACCTCCAGCCGGCGCGAGAGCTCCGACACCAGGGCCGGAATGCCCTCATGGGTGGCCGAGCTGATCTCCAGATAGGACAGCCCGCGCTTCTCCGCCTCCCGCCGCAGCTCCTCGCGGCGCTCGGGGACGGTGGAGTCGAGCTTGCTCCCCACGATCAGCCGCGGGCGCTCCAGGAGCTCCGGATTGAAGGCGGCGAGCTCGCGCTCGACCGTCTCCAGGTCCGCCGCGGCGCTCCCCTCCGGGTTGGAGAGGTCCACCAGGTGGAGCAGCACCCGGCAGCGCTCGATGTGGCGGAGGAACTGGATGCCCAGGCCAGCCCCTTCGGCCGCGCCGGCGATCAGCCCCGGCAGGTCGGCGATGACGAAGGGCTCGGCCAGCGGCCCCTCGGCCACCACGCCGAGTTGGGGCACGAGGGTGGTGAACGGGTAGTCGGCGATCTTGGGCTTCGCCGCCGAGACCACGCTGATGAGAGTCGACTTGCCGGCATTGGGCAGGCCGACCACCCCCACGTCGGCGAGCAGCTTCAGCTCCAGGCGCAGGCGCCGCTCTTCCCCTTCCTGGCCGGGATCGGCCCGCCGCGGCGCCTGGTTGGTGGCGGTCGCGAAGCGGGCGTTTCCCCGGCCTCCACGCCCGCCGGCGGCCACGAGCAGGCGCTGGCCGTCCTCCAGGATCTCGCCCAGCAGCTCGCCGGTCTCCTCGTCGCGGACCACGGTACCGAGCGGCACGGGGACCTCCAGATCCTCCCCCGTCTTGCCGGACTTGTTCGAGCCCTCGCCGTGACGGCCGCGCTCGGCGGGATAGAGAGAGGCGAACCGGAGGTGGTAGAGGGTGTTCCGGTTGGCGTGGCCGGTGAGATACACCGAGCCCCCCTCCCCGCCGTCACCGCCCGAGGGACCGCCCCGCGGGACGTACTTCTCCCGGCGGAACGCCACGCAGCCGTTCCCGCCACGCCCGGCGCGGACGTGAATAGTGGCTTCGTCGAGGAAGATCAAGGTTCTGGAAAAGTTGACGCGAGAGCCGGACGGGTCGCCCGGCTCTCCGGCTTACTCGGCGGCAATACCGCCGCCAGTGCCAGCCGTCTCAGTCTCAGTGGGGGGCAGGATGTGGACGTACGTCCCGCGCCGCCCGCGGTTCTGGAACTTCACGACGCCGTCGAGCTTCGCGAAGAGGGTGTCGTCCTTGCCGCGGCCGACGTTCAGGCCGGGGAAGAACTTGGTGCCGCGCTGCCGCACGATGATCGAGCCGCCGGTCACCTGCTGGCCGCCGAAGGCCTTGACGCCCAGGTGCTGCGCGTTGGAGTCGCGGCCGTTGCGGCTGGAGCCCTGTCCTTTTTTATGTGCCATGAGCTGATACCTCTTGAGCGCCGGTCCCTAGCGGGAGGACGGCAACTGGATCTCGTCGATACGGACCCGGTGCATGTGCTGCCGGTGGCCGTTCGTACGCCGGTACGTCGAGCGCTTCTTCTTCTTGAAGACGCGGATCTTGGGGCCCTTGACCTCGCCCACCAGGGAAGCGGTCACGGCGGCACCTTCGATCGCCTGGCCGAGCTGCGGTCCGTTGTCACCCGAGACCATCAGGACCTGGTCGAAGCGGACGGAATCGCCCGGCTCGCCCAGGAGCTCGACGTCGATCACGTCGCCCGGAGCGACGCGATATTGCTTGCCACCACTTTGAATCACTGCATACATAGGGAGCTCTCCAGAGTCGTCGGTAGACGCGTGGACGGCGGACAGTACCATAGGAGGCACCCCGGGTCAATCTCGCATATCCTGAACGCCGTGCTGGCGCGCCTCTTCGTCCTCCTGACCGGCGTCTACCTGCGCCTCCTGGGTGCCCGTAGGGGACTCCTGTGCAGAGGGCCCGTCTCGCTCGTCTACTACGAGATCGGCCCCAAAAACGGCGAGCCCTGGGTGCTGCTTCATGGTTTAGGGTCGGTCGCGGCCGGCTGGGGGCCCGTGATGCGGGCGCTGCGCCGGAGTTGCCGTCTGATCGTCCCCGAGCTGTCGGCCCTGGGAGGAACCCGGTGCCCGGGCCAGGGCCTCGGGATCAGCCCGGCGGTCGAGATCCTGGACGAGCTTCTGAGAAAGGAATTCGGCGGCCGGCCGGTCACCGTGGCGGGCCTCTCGCTGGGCGGCTGGATCGCGGTCCGCCTGGCGCTCGCCCATCCCGAGCTGGTCGCCCGCCTGGTGCTGATCGACGCCGGCGGCTACCGCGAACAGGACTGGGAGACGATCCAGTCTCTGGTGATGGTGGAAGACCTGGCCGGCGTCGACCGCCTCTACCCCGCGCTCTTCACTCGCGTGCCCTGGCTGATGCGGGTCTCCCGCTCCGGTTTCCTCAAGGCCTACACCTCGCCTTCGGTCAGAAACGTCCTCGCCGGGCTCAGCGAGGACGACACGTTCCACGACGCCGACCTCGCCCGCCTGCGCATGCCGGTGGAGCTGGTCTGGGGGGAGCACGACGGCCTCTTCACTCTGGAGACCGCCCAGGCCATGGCGGCTGCCCTGCCCGACGCCCGGCTCCAGGTACTGCCCGGCCGTGGCCACGCCCTCCACTTGGAGTGCCCGGCAGACTTGGTGGCGGCGCTTCAACGCCTGCGCCGGGCCGCCGCTCCGAGCGGGAGTAGAATCCCCTCTGCGTTCCTGCAATAGGAGAGCGATCATGGCCAGTCCGGAGTACCTCGTCTGTCTGGAGTGCGAGACCCCCTGCTACGTCTTCGAGTGGGAAGAGGGCAAGCTCACCGAGATTCTCTGCATGTCCTGCGGAAACGACGATCCCGAGCAGTTCGCATTGCCCGAGGACATCGAGGAGATGAATTCTTGAGCACGAACTAAGAGGACCGGGAGACGGCTGGACTGGGGCGCCCCTCTGCGGGCGCCCTTTCCTTTTCTGCCGCCAGATCAGACGTCGCGGCAACTGGCAGCTCCACGGTGACGGCCGTACCCTCCCCCCGGGTGCTGCGCACGCCGATGCGCCCCCCGTGAGCGCGGGCGATCCGCTCCACGATGGCGAGCCCCAGACCCGTCCCGCCTTTGCGGTTCGAATAGAAGAGGTCGAAGATCTTCGCCTGCTCCTCGGGAGACATGCCGGCGCCGTTGTCCTCCAGCTCCAGGCAGACGGCGTTCCCCTGCCGGTAGGCCGACAGCTTGAGCACGGGCCGGCGGCCCGCCTCCTCCACGGCGGCGAAAGAGTTCTGAGCCAGGTTCAGGAGGAGCTGGCTCATCTGCGCGGGGTCCACCTTGACCCGGGCGCCGCCGCTCCGGTCCTCCACGTCCACGATCGCTCCGCGCTTCTGGATCTCTCCGGCCAGCAGCTCCCGCACCCGCTCCAGGGGGCGGACCGCCGGCATCTCCTCCAGCTCCAGGGGGCGCGGCTTCGCGTAGGCCAGGAAGTCCGTCACCAGCCGCTCCAGGCGGAGGAGCTCCGAGCGGGTGATCGAGAGCAGGCGCTTGCCCGTGGGAGCTGAGCCGCCTTCTTCGATCTCCTCCTCCAGCATCTGCATGTTGAGGCTGAGCGAGTTGAGGGGATTGCGGATCTCGTGGGCCAGCCCCGAGGCCAGAGTGCCGATGTAGGCCAGCCGCTCGGCCTCGGCCGCCTGGACCTCCAGCTGCTGAGCCCGCCGCAGGAGGAGCCAGACGGCGGCATAGGCCGAGAGGAGCAGAGCGATCGTGAGCACGGCCACGAACGCCGTCTGGCGGATCAGGTCGCGCCGCAGCACCTCGATCCGCTTCGACAGCTCTCCCTGGCTGATGCCGATCTGGAGCAGCCCCACGTCGCCGATGGGCACCTGGATGTCCGGGATCTCGTAGGTGGACACTGTCTCCTTGGACTTGGTCTCGACCCGCGGCGGCTCGACGTGGCGCTGGAGCTCGGGCGACAGCACGGGCGGCGCGATCGAGGGGGATGAACCGTTCCGCCCAGGCTCCAGCATCCGCACGTTCGCCCGCCCCTCGTAGACGAGCATGCCGTTCCGGTCCCGGATCTCTACCCGGCGGACGATCTCCCGCTGGTGGAGCATCTGGTCGATGTAGGTCTGGGTCTCCCGCTCGACGGCCACGGCCGTGTAGAGGTCTCGCCCCTCCTCGGCCCGGCGGGCGATCTGGTCGGCGAGCTTCTGGGCCTCGGCCCGGGTCTCGATCAGCGTCCGTTCGATCTCCCGCTGGGAAAACGAGCGGAAGATCAGCCAGCCGAACAGGACGATGATGAAGAGAGTGAAGAGCCCGAAGACCAGGGAGGCGACCAGCAGCCGGCGGGAGAAGGGCGATTTCGCCACGCGTTCCATTCCTCTTCAAGGATAGCACCCAGTCTCTCGGCCCTTCCGGGGCTTTCCTTCCCCTGGCCGCTCGGGTACGATGCCGGCTCGTGGCCTTCCATACTCGTTCTCTCAAGGTCCTGATCCTCGCGGGCGCCCTGCTCGCCTCCAGCTGCGGTCACCGTCCAGAGGAGACGGCGGGCGCAACCCCAGAGCAGACTCCCGCCGGCCCCCGGCGCGGCGGCACCGCGGTGACCGGCTGGACGGCCGAGCTTGGCGGAGTCAACAAGCTGATCCTGCCGGCTGCCACGATCAACAGCGAGGTGCTCTACCGGATGTTCCTCCACCTGGTCGAGGAGCAGCCCGACTTCCAGGAGCACCCGCCGACCTTCAAGCCCCTGCTGGCGAAGTCCTATGAATTCTCGCCTGACCATAAAGTCCTCACCTTCCACCTGCGCGACGACGTGGTATGGAGCGACGGCGTGCCCGTCACCGCCGAGGACGTGCGCTGGACCTGGCAGGCCCAGGTCAACCCCGACGTGGCCTGGGAGGGCGCGGATTCCAAACGCTGGATCCGGGACGTGGAGGTGGTGGACCCGTACACCGTACGTTTCCACTTCGAGCGGACCTACGCCCGGCAGCTCCTGGACGCAAACGAGGCCCCCATCCTGCCCAAACACGCCTGGGAAAAGCTCCCCTTCTCCCAATGGCGCCAGAACAACGACTGGTTCCGCCAGAACCTGGTGGTGGACGGGCCCTTCACCCTCGCCTCCTGGGAGCCGCAGCAGCAGATCGTCCTGGCCCGCAACGACCGGTACTTCGAGAAGGGCCTGCCCCGCCTCGACCGGGTGGTCCTGCGCCAGATCGCCGACCAGTCCGCCGGCTTCACCCAGCTCCTGAGCGGCGACCTCGACTTCGTCAACCAGGTCGCCGTCTCGGATGTGCCTCGCGTCAAGGCCGCGCCCCATCTCGAGCTGATCAGCTTCTGGGCCAACCTCTACGTGGCCGCCGGCTGGAACAATGAGCATCCCCTGTTCAAGGACGCCGAGGTGCGGCGGGCCCTGACCCTCGCCATCGACCGGCAGACGATCGTCGACACTCTCCTGGGCAAGGAGCTCGGCAAGGTGGCCGACTCTCCCGTCCTGACGTCGGTCTGGGCTCACGACGACTCGATCCAGCCCCTGCCCTACGATCCCGCCGAAGCGCGCCGCATCCTCGCCGCCAAAGGGTGGCGGGACTCGAATGGCGACGGCGTCCTCGACAAGGGCGGCAAGCCCTTCGCCTTCGAGCTGCTCTCCAACGCGGGCAACCAGCTCCGGGCGGACGCCACGGTGATGATCCAGGACCAGTTGAAGAAGGTCGGCATCCGCGCCACGCCCCGGCTGGTCGATTTCAACGCCCTGATCGACCAGACCTCGCAGGGGAACTTCGAGGCGTCGATGCTGGGCTTCACCACTGACACGAGCCTCGACCTCACGGGCAACTTCCACAGCAGCTCCATCGGCGGGGACGGCAACAACATCGTCCGCTACCGCAACCCCGAGGTGGACCGGCTGATCGTGGAGGCGGCCTCCCAGTTGGAGCTGGCCGCGATGAAGTCCCAGCTCGACCGGATCCAGCAGATCATCCACCGCGACCAGCCCGTCACCTTCCTCTGGGAATCCAAGCGGCTGAGCGCCGTCAACCGGCGGGTCAAGGACGCCAGGCCCACGCCCAACTTCTCGTTGTTCAATCTCAAGGAATGGTGGATCGAGCCGGGACGGCCTTGATCATCTTCCTGCTGCGGCGCCTCGGCGCCTCGTTCCTCCTCCTGTTCCTGGTCCTCACCTTCACCTTTTTCTTCCTCCGCCTGCTGCCGGGGGACCCGATCCGGGCCGTCGAAGAGAAGGATCTGACCCCGGAGCAGCGGACCAACCTCGAGAGGCTCTACGGCCTCGACCGCCCCCTGCCCGAGCAGTACCTCGCCTGGATCTCCTCGGTGGCCCGGGGGGACTGGGGCACCTCCCTCTCCCAGGGACGCCCGGTCTCGACCGCGCTCTGGGACGTGCTGCCCGCTACTTTGCTCCTGGGCTCGGCTGCGCTCGCCATCGAGCTCGACAGCGGCCCTGCTGCTGGGCGTGGCGGCCGCGCTCCGGCGGAACACGGCCATCGACCATGGGATCCGGGTCGTCACCCTCTTCCTCTTCTCTCAGCCTCTTTTCTGGCTGGGACTCATGTCCATCCTGCTCTTTTCCTATGTCTGGCCGGTACTGCCCGCGAGCCACATGAGCTCCGTGGACGCCGAATTCATGAGCCCTCTGGGCCGGCTCTTCGACCTCCTGCGGCATCTCGTGCTCCCCGCGACCGTCATGGGGCTCGGAGCGATGGGCGGCACCACCCGCTTCATTCGCGGCAGCCTGATCGCAGCGATGAGTCAAGATTACATCCGCACCGCGCGGGCCAAGGGTCTCTCCGAGCGACGGGTCGTCTGGGTGCACGGGATGAGGAACGCCCTCGTGCCCGTGATTCAGGTGGTGGCCACGTCCTTGCCGATCCTGCTCTCGGGAGCGCTGCTCGTGGAATTCATCTTCTCCTGGCCCGGTGTCGGCCGGCTCACCTTCCAGGCCATTCTCGCCCGCGACTACCCACTGATCCTGGGCGCAACCACGCTTTCAGCCGCCATGGTGATCCTGGGCAACTTCCTGGCGGACGTGCTGCACGCCTTGGTCGACCCGAGGGTGCGCGATGCCTAGGGTGGGAAGTAGAACCGTCCCGCCGTTGCTCGTCTGGGGCGGGGTCATGGTCGCGGTCCTGGCCCTGGTGGCTCTCCTGGCGCCGTGGCTCGCTCCCTACGATCCCGCCGAGCAGCTCGATCCACCAGCCACCCTCCTGCGCCCTCCGGGTACCGAGCTCGCGGCGGTCCACCTGGCGGACGGCGGCTGGCAATTGGCGGACCGGGTGCGGCGCACGCCCGAGGGGCTGGAGATCGAGCGCCTCGGCCAGACGAGGACTCTGCCCTCTTCCCAGGTCGTGAACCTGACGCCGGACGGGGTCGCCGATCGCCGACTCTTCCTGCTCGGCAGCGACCGCTTCGGCAGGGATCTCCTCTCCCGGACCCTCTACGGCGCCCGGGTCTCGCTCGCGGTGGGGGTGATCGCCATGGTGCTCGCCCTTACCCTGGGCATCGCCGTGGGCTCTGCCGCCGCCCTTGGCGGACGCTGGGTCGACGCCATCCTCATGCGCGGAGTCGACGCCCTCATGGCCTTCCCCTGGCTGTTCCTCATGATGGCTCTTGCGGCCTTCCTACGTCCCGGGCCAGCAGCCACGGTGGGCCTGATGGGAGCCACGGCCTGGATGAGGATCAGCCGCCTGACCCGGGCCGAGATCCTCGGCCTGCGCAATCAGGAGTTTATTCTGGCGGCCCGCGCCATCGGCCAGCGTCCCTTGACTATCCTCTGGCGCCACCTGCTGCCCAACGCCCTGGCTCCGGTGCTGGTCCAGGCGACGCTGCTCGTGGGCAACCTGATCCTCCTGGAGGCTTCCCTGTCGTTCCTCGGGCTGGGCATCCAGCCGCCCACCCCGAGCTGGGGCAACCTGGTCGCGGAAGGCCAGGGCGTCCTGATCCAGGCTTGGTGGATCGCGACCTTCCCCGGCGCCGCCCTCGCCATTACCGTAATCGCATTCAACCTGCTCAACGACGGGCTGCGGGACGCGCTCGATCCGAGGAAGTAGGCTAGACTGCCGCGCTTGTGAGTGAAGAGCGAAATTCTCCGGGCAAGCGGGCCCGCCTGACCGTCTTCCTGACCATCCTGCTCGACCTCATCGGGTTCGGGATGATCCTGCCCCTGCTGCCCTTCTACGCGCAGGAGCTCCACGCGAGCCCGTTCGAGATCGGCCTGCTCTTCTCCTCCTACAGCCTGGCCCAGCTCCTGTTCGCGCCGCTCCTCGGGCGCCTCTCGGACCGGGTGGGCCGGAGGCCGGTGCTCCTGGCCTCCATCGCGGGGGGCGCCGCCTCGTACCTGCTGTTCGCCCTGGCCCCGACGTACGGGGTACTGCTCCTCGCCCGCACGCTCTCGGGCCTGGCGGCTGCCAACTACGCCATCGCCCAGGCCTACATGGCGGATGTTTCCGCCCCGGAGGAGCGCTCCAAGGCCATGGGGCTCGTGGGCGCGGCCTTCGGACTCGGGTTCGTCCTCGGCCCGGCCCTCGGCGGCCTCCTCGCCCACGCCGGCGACTGGAGCGGAATGGGGCACCGGATCGTACCGCTCACGGCCGCAACGCTCTCCGGGATCAACCTGATGATCGCCCTCTTTGGCTTGCCGGAGTCGCTCTCGCCGGAGTTGCGGCGCGGGGCCGTGGCGCGGGGAGGCTCCTGGCTCGGGCTCTCGGACCTGCGCACGGTCGCGCGCGGCGGGCCGTTGCGGGGGCTCATGGTGCTGTTCTTCCTCGTGATGTTCTGCTTCTCGATCATGGAGACGACGCTCGCCCTGTTCTGCCAGGAGCGCTTCGGCTTCGGTGTGCGGGAGACCTCGTGGCTCTTCGTCTTCGTGGGAGTCGTGCTGGTGGTGGTGCAGGGCGGTCTCCTCGGCCGGCTGGTCCGGCGCTTCGGGGAGCGCTCGCTGATCCTCTCCGGCATCGTGCTCATGGCCCTGGGTCTCATCCTGCTCCCGCTTCCCTCCGCCGGGTCGAAGCTGGGGCTCCTCCTCTTGAGCCTCCTGCTCCTCGCCGTGGGCCAGGGCATCCACAACCCTTCAAGCCTGGGCCTGCTGAGCCGCCTGACGGACGAGCGGTCCCAGGGCGGCACCATCGGCATCTCCCGCTCCTTCGGCGCCCTGGCCCGCACGCTCGGTCCGGCCGTGGGCACCTGGATCTTCGGTGCGTTCGGCGCCGGATGGCCGTTCTGGACCGCCGGCGGCTTGATGCTGGTGGCCCTCTTTGTGGCCGTCGGCGTCCTGCGTGAAGTCTCTGTAATCTGACCGTGCTCACAAGCGACTTCGACTACGACCTGCCCGCCGGGAGCATCGCCCAGGAGGCTGCCCCACGAGGCGAGAGCCGCCTGCTGGTGCTCGACCGGACAGGACCGGAGCGGCACGCCCGGGTGCGCGATCTCCCGAGATTGCTGCAGCCGGGGGACCTGCTGGTCCTCAACGATACGCGGGTGATCCCGGCGCGCCTCTTCGGCCGCAGCACCGGGGGCGGCCGGATGGAGATCCTCCTCGTCGAGCGTCTGGGCGAGCGCGAGTGGGAGGCCCTGGTCAAGCCGGGCAAGCGCGCAAGGTCCGGAGCCCGGATCGAATTCGACGAGGGTCTGACGGCAGAGGTGATGGGCAAGGGCGAGGACCGCTACCGTCTGCGGTTTTCCGAGGCCATCGAGCCCCACCTCGAACGGCTGGGCCACATCCCCCTGCCTCCCTACATCCACCGTCCGGATACATCCGAGGACCGGGAGCGTTACCAGACCGTCTACGCCAGGACTCCCGGAGCCATCGCCGCCCCCACGGCCGGGCTCCACTTCACGGAGGGTCTCCTGAGGGAGATCGAGGAGGCCGGCGTGGGCATCGCCCGGGTGACCCTCCACGTGGGGATCGGCACCTTCAAGACCGTCAGCGCCGAGCGGATCGAAGAGCACCGCATGGACCGCGAGCGCTACGAGATCTCCGAGGAAGCGGCCCAGGCGATCCGGCGGGCGGACAGGATCGTGGCGGTGGGGACCACTGTGGTCCGGACGCTCGAATCGGCGGCGATGGGGACGGGGGAGGTCCGGGCCGGCAGCGGCTCGACGGAGCTCTTCATCACACCCGGTTTCCGGTTCCAGGTGGTGGACGCCCTCCTCACCAACTTCCACCTCCCCCGCTCCACCCTGCTGATGCTGGTCTCCGCCTTCGCCGGCCGCGAGCGGGTGGTGGCCGCCTATGAGGAGGCGGTCCGGGAGGGGTACCGGTTCTATTCGTACGGGGACGCTATGTTCGCCGAGCGCTTGACCGGGAGACAATTCTGACGATCCGGCTGGCCAGGACGGCCCCACCGTAGCCGTTATCGATATTCACCACCCCGATCCCCGGCGCGCAGGCGTTGAGCATGGTCAGGAGGGCCGCGAGCCCCCCGAAGCTCGCCCCGTAGCCCACGCTCGTGGGCACGGCCACGACCGGCGCTGGGACGAGGCTGGCGACTACCGTGGGAAGGGCGCCGTCCATGCCCGCGACCGCGATGACCACGTCCGCCTGCCGGATCGCCGGGAGGTTCCCCAGCAGCCGGTGGAGCCCCGCGATCCCCACGTCGTAGCACCGCTCCACCTCGTGCCCGAACCAGCTTGCGCAGACGGCTGCCTCCTCGGCCACGCCGAGATCCGAAGTCCCGGCCGCCACCACGGTCACCGCACCCGGAAGCGGCTCGGGAGGGCCGCCGCAGGTGAGGATCCGGGCGCGCTCGTGGTAAACGGCATCGGGATGCGATTTCTTCAGCTCGGCCGCTTTCTCGGGATTCAGACGCGTTACCAGGGCCCGTTCATGCGCCTGCACCAGCCGGTCCACGATGGCTTTGAGGTCCGCCAGCTCCTTGCCCTCGCCGAAGACCGCTTCGGGCAGGCCGTTGCGCAGCTCGCGGTGGAGGTCCAGCTTGGCGAAGCCGAGGTCCGAATAGGGGAGCTCCGCCAGATCCTGGAGGGCTTCCCCGGGCGACCGCTCACCCGCGGCCACGGCTTCGAGGAGGCGCTTGAGCTGATCGGGATTCACGTCGCAGATGTCGGCAATATGGGCAGGTCCGCGCCGCCGCGGCGGTAACCCCGAGGATCGTAAGCGACCCGCTCGAATCCCAGGGAGCGCAGGCGCGGCTCCAGATCGCCCCAGAGGTCTTCGAGCCGCGCCACCTCGTCCGGGCCGACCTCCACCCGGGCCGCGCCCTGGTCGTGCCGGACGCGCACCACGCGGAACCCGGCCGTGGCAAGGACGTCCTCGGCGGCCTCGATGCGGCGGAGCTTCCCGAGGGTCACCACCTGCCCGTGGGGGATACGCGAGGACAGGCACGCATTGGCCGGCCGGTCCCACACGGAGAGCCCCATCGCGCGGGCGAGCGCCCGGGTCGACTCCTTGTCGATCCCATGCTCCAGCAGGGGCGAGTAGACGCCGCGCTCGCGCACCGCCTGGAGCCCCGGCCGGTCCGGCCCGGGATCAGAAGCGTTGGTACCGTCGCAGACCCCAGCAAATCCGCGCTCGGCAGCCAGACGGACCATGGTGCCCATCCGCATCCCCTGGCACACGTAGCACCGGTAGCTCGGATTGGCAACGAACTCGGGATCGTCCAGCTCATTGTAGGTGACGATCTCGTGGCGGATCCCGATCTCCCCCGCCAGACGCCGCGCATGATCGAGCTCCGCTCCAGCCAGCGTCTCCGCCGCCGCCGTCACCGCGAGAGCCCGGTCGCCCAAGGCCCGGTAGGCCAGTGCCGCTACCACGGCCGAGTCGACCCCGCCCGAGTAGGCGACGAGAGCCGATCCGCGGCTGGCGAGGTCGGCGACGAGCGCATCGATGTGGGACAGGTCGGACATCGCGGGGATGCTACCACCTCAAGCATTACTGCGTGTTACCGCGTGGGCCGCGGGAACTTCATCGTCACCGGCACCAGGAAGAGGATGCTGAACACCCCGAAGGCGTAGAGGGGGACGAACGGCGCGTCGTGCTGGTCCTGGACAGTCCCCATGGAACGCAGGAGACCCAGGATGGCGGGCGGGCCGAGGTAGTAGATCAGGAGGAAGCGGCGGCGGATGGCGGCGGGGAGGCCCCAGGTCCGCCGCACGTAGAGGATGCCGAAACCCCAGCCCAGCGCCACGGCCACGCTGTAGTAGCCGTAGAGCGAGAGCGGCAGGTTCCCCGCGAGCCACACCACCCGCGTGAAGGAGAGGACGCTGAGCGCCCAGCAGGCCAGGAACAGGCCGAGGAAGATCGTGTCCCCCCGGGTGATCTCACTCGACCGATCCGTCACCGGCATGCCTCAGGTATAGCTCTCCATGGGCGGACAGGTGCAGACCAGGTTGCGGTCGCCCCAGGGGTTGTCCACCCGGGCCACGTAGGGCCAGAACTTGCGCTCGCGCACCCAGGGGGCCGGGAAGACCGCCTGCTCGCGCCCATAGGGATGGCTCCACTCCCCGGCCGCCAGATCTTCAGCGGTATGAGGAGCGTTCTTGAGCGGGTTGTCCTGCCGGTCCATTTTGCCCTGCTCGATGGCCCGGATCTCCTCGCGGATGCGGATCATGGCGTCGCAGAAGCGGTCGAGCTCGGCCTTGGACTCGCTCTCCGTGGGCTCGATCATCAGCGTCCCAGGCACGGGGAACGACATGGTCGGCGCGTGGAAGGTGTAGTCCATCAGCCGCTTGGCCACGTCCTCGGCCTCGATGCCCGCCGTGGTCTTGAACGGCCGCAGGTCCAGGATGAACTCGTGCGCCACCCGCCCGTGGGCGCCCTGGTAGAGCACCGGGTAGTGCTGGGACAGCCGCGCCGCCATGTAGTTGGCGTTCAGGATGGCCATCTCCGTGGCGCGCGTGAGGCCCGCCGAGCCCATGAGGGCGATGTAGGACCACGAGATCGGCAGGATGCTCGCGCTCCCCCATGGGGCCGCCGATACCGGACCCATGGCCTCGCCGCCACCCGTGGAGATCACCGGGTGCCCCGGCAGGAACGGCGCGAGATGGGGAGCCACGCAGATCGGCCCCATGCCCGGACCGCCGCCGCCGTGTGGGATGCAGAAGGTCTTGTGCAGGTTG
Source organism: uncultured Acidobacteriota bacterium (assembly GCA_963832495.1). Taxonomy (GTDB): domain Bacteria; phylum Acidobacteriota; class Thermoanaerobaculia; order Multivoradales; family UBA5704; genus DATARR01. The sequence continues at coordinate 173,807 of CAWHUF010000015.1, forward strand.
AGATGGCAGACGTCCGCGCCGTAGTCGCCCGGCCGGCAGAGCCCCACCTGGGCGTTCATGTTGGCGCCGTCGAGGTAGACCTGCCCGCCGTGCTCGTGGACGATCTCGCAGATCTCGCGGATGCCCTCCTCGAACACACCGTGGGTCGAGGGGTAGGTCACCATGAGCGCGGACAGCCGGTCGCGGTGCTGGCTGGCCTTGGCGCGGAGGTCTCCGAGGTCCACGTTGCCGCCCGTGTCGCAGGCCACCGCCACCACCTTGAGGCCGGCCATCACGGCCGAGGCCGGATTGGTGCCGTGGGCGGAGACGGGGATCAGGCAGACGTCGCGGTGCCCCTCGCCCCGGGCCTCGTGGAAGGCGCGGATCACCATCAGACCCGCGTACTCGCCCTGGGAGCCCGCGTTGGGCTGGAGTGAGCAGGCGGTGAAGCCCGTGATCTCGCAGAGCCAGCTCTCCAGGGTGCGGAACAGCTCCTGGTACCCCCGCGTCTGCGGGGCTGGCGCGAAGGGATGCAGGCTGCCGAGCTCGGGCCAGGTGATGGGCACCATCTCGGCCGTGGCGTTGAGCTTCATGGTGCACGAGCCGAGGGGGATCATGGAGGTGGCGAGCGACAGGTCCCGCGCTTCCAGGCGCTTGATATAGCGCAGCATCTCGTGCTCGGTGTGGAAGCTGTTGAAGACCGGGTGCGTCAGGTACTCCGAGGTCCGGGCGTGCGGTGCCGGGATCTCCAGATCGGTCCCTTCCACCAGATCCGCCGCCTTGAATTCAGGGGTCTGACCCGCGAAAGCCTCGAAGAGGTCGTCGAGGTCCGAGGCCGTCACCGTCTCGTCGAGCGCGACGGCAACCATCCGCTCACCCAGCTTGCGCAGGTTGATCCCCCGCTCCTCGGCGGCGGCGAGGAGGTCGTCCGCCGTCCGCTCGCCCGTACCTACCCGAACGGTGTCGAAGAAGGGCTCGCGGCCCACGGCGTAGCCCAGGCGGCGCAGGCCCCCGGCCAGGATGGCCGCCAGGGCGTGGACCCGCCGGGCGATGGCCTTCAAACCCTCGGGACCGTGGTAGACGGCGTACATGCTGGCCATGATGGCCAGGAGCACCTGGGCCGTGCAGATGTTGCTCGTCGCCTTCTCGCGGCGGATGTGCTGCTCGCGGGTCTGGATCGACATGCGGAAGGCCGTCCGCCCGTGGCGGTCGCGCGAGACGCCGATCAGCCGGCCGGGGAGCTGGCGCTTGTATTCGTCCTTCGTGGCGAGGAAGGCCGCGTGCGGACCGCCGAAGCCCATGGGCACGCCGAACCGCTGGGCCGAGCCCACGGCAACGTCGGCACCGAATTCGCCCGGCGCCTTGAGCAGGCAGAGCGACAGGAGATCGGCCGCCACCACCACCAGGACCTTGGCGGCGTGGGCCTTCTCGGCGAAGGCGCCATAGTCCACCACCCGTCCGTCCGTCGTGGGGTACTGGAGGAGGACGCCGAAGAATCCGCCCGATTCGAAGTCCAGGGTCTGGGGATCGCCCACCTGGATCTCGACGCCGATGGCGCTGGCGCGGGTCTTCACCACCGCGATCGTCTGCGGATGGCAGTCCTCGGCCACGAAGAAGGCGTCGCGCTTGCCGTCCGAAGCGGCGTAGCACAGGTGCATGGCCTCGGCCGCCGCCGTGCCCTCGTCGAGCAGCGAGGCGTTCGCGACCTGCAGCCCCGTCAGGTCCGCCACCAGGGTCTGGAAGTTGAGCAGCGCCTCCAGGCGTCCCTGGGAGATCTCGGACTGGTAGGGGGTGTACTGGGTGTACCAGCCGGGGTTCTCCAGGATGTTCCTCTGGATGACTCCGGGCGTGATGCAGCCGTGATACCCCATGCCGAGGTAGGAGCGGTACACCCGGTTCTCCACGGCGATCCGGCGCAGCGCCTCCAGCATCTCCCGCTCGCCGAGCTCCCGGTCCTCGGGCAGGCCGGCCAGGTGGAGCGGGTCGCGCCGCCTTATGGACGCCGGAATGGTCTCGTCCACCAGCTCTTCGAGCGAGCCGGCGCCGACCGTCTCCAGCATCTGCCGGACCTCGTTCTCGCCGAGCCACAGGTGCCGGCGGACGAAGGTGTCGGTGGGATTGAGGACGGCGCCGGACGCTACCTTGAGATCCCCGAGCTCGACGGCGCCAGACGGCTCGGGCGAGCCCTTAAGCTTCTCCACTCTGTACGTACTCCTCGTACTTCTCGGCGTTCATGAGGTCCTTGAGATCGGCCGCCGAGGAGAACCGGATCTTCAGCAGCCAGCCCTCGCCGTGCGGGTCCTCGTTGAGCAGCTCCGGATCGTCCACCACGGCGTCGTTGACCTCGATCACCTCGCCCGCGACGGGCGTGTAGACCTCGGCCACGGCCTTGACGGACTCGATGGTGCCGAGCTCGTCGTTGGCGTCGAACACCTGGCCGATCTCCGGCAGCTCAACGAACACCACCTCACCCAGCTCCTGCTGGGCGAACTCGGTGATGCCGATCACGACCACGTCGTCCTCGACACGCACCCATTCATGCTCTCTCGAATAGAGATAATCCGCTGGATACATTGCCTCTTGCGCCCTCCGTTTTGGGGTGGTTATATCATCAAAAAGCGCATCAAAAACCGCAGCTCTCAGCGGGGCCGCTTGTAGAACGGCAGCTCCACCACCGCCGCCGGGAGCGCCTTGCCGCGGACATCAATTGCCAGGGCCGTGCCTGGAGCCGCCAGGTCCGGCGGGACGTAGGCCATGCCCAGGGCCTTCTCGAAAGTGGGGCTCCAGGTGCCGCTGGTGACCGCGCCAATGGCACCCACGTTGCCACCGTTCGAGACAACCCCGTGACCCTGGCGGGCGATTCCCCGCCCCTGCACCTCGAATCCCACCAGCTTCCTGGGGATTCCCTGGGCCTTCTGGGCCGCCAGGGCGTCGCGCCCCAGGAAGTCCCCCTTCTCCAGCTTCACCACCCAGCCGAGCCCCGCCTCGAATGGCGTCGTGGTCTCGTCGATCTCGTGGCCGTAGAGGGCCATGGCGGCCTCCAGGCGCAGGGTGTCGCGCGCGCCGAGGCCGGCGGGCACCACCCCTGCCGCGAGCAGCCGGCGCCAGATGGCCGGCGCGTCCTCGGGGGAGAGATAGAGCTCGAAACCATCCTCCCCTGTATAACCGGTGCGCGAGAGCAGGGCCGGCACGCCGTCGACCTTCCCCTGGGCGAAGCCGTAGTACTTGATCGCCGAAAGGTCCGTCTCGGTGAGGGACGCGAGGATCCCGACCGCCTTGGGACCCTGGAGGGCGAGCAGGGCGTATTGGTCGCTCTGGTTCACGACCTCCACGTCTCCCTCGACTCGCGAGGAGATCCACTCGAAGTCGCGCTCGGCGTTCGAGGCGTTCACGACCACCAGGAAGTCGTCCGCCGCCAGCCGGTAGATCAGGAGGTCGTCCACGTAGGTGCCGCGCTCGGTGAGCAGGCCGCTGTAGTGGGCCCGCCCCGGGGCGAGCTTGGAGACGTCGTTGGGCGTCAGCCGCTGGAGGAACGCCTCGGCGCCCGCTCCGCGCACCCGGACCTCTCCCATGTGGGAGACGTCGAACAGCCCGGCAGCCGTGCGCACCGCCCGGTGCTCCTCGATGACGCCCGCGTACTGCACCGGCATCTCCCAGCCGGCGAAGTCCACCATCTTGCCCCCGGCTTCCCGATGGCTCTCGTAGAGCGGGGTCCTCTTCAGGCTCTGGGTCTCTGTCATGGAAAAAAACGCTATCACGACCGGGGCGCAGGAAAGCCGTTCCCCGCGGGTTCAAGAGAAAGAAGGACGAACGAAAGGAGAATCGAACCGATGAAGATCCGCAAAACGAACCTGATGCTGGCCTTCCTGCTCGCCCTGCTGGCCCTCCCCTTCGCGGCCGAAGCGCAGAGGGGAGGCACGCCGCGCGATCCCGGCGCCATCCTGCACAACCCCCGCGCCCTCGCCCGCTACCTGAGGCTGACCCCGGAGCAGGTGACGGCCGCCCAGAAGCTCCAGACCCAGCTCCGGGCCACCCTGGAGCCTCTGCGCGCCAGCGAGAAGCAGCTCCGCGAAGCCCTCCGGGCCGAGCTCGACGCCGCCACCCCCAACGCCTGCGAGGCCGGCGAGGCGCTCCTCGCCGTGCGAGCCAACGAGGAGAAGATCAAGGACGCCCTGCAGGATTACGACGATCAGTTCTCCGCCCTCCTGACGCCCGAGCAGCTCGCCCGGTACGAGGCCTTGAAGGAGGCCACGCGGCTGCTGAGAGGCGAGGACTCGTAGGCCCCTCACCTCCCCCGGACAGCAAGGACACCAGGGACGCCAAGGACCTCAAGGACGGCAGCGCGTCATCCACTGCGCGTCCTTGCTGTCCTTGGTGTCCTTGATTCCACTGTCACCACCTCGCCACACCTTCGCTACCGAATCTCCAGCCCCCTCTCCTATTCTCTCCTCGACTCATAAACCTCCGCGCCTGTCAAAGGCCGGGGAGAGGGCAGGGAGTTGCGGCCCTGCTTTCCCACCCCGGCCACCTTTTTTCCGGTTCGGCTTTGCAACGCGCCCCAAAGCGCGGTATTTTTCCGGATTCGAGGTGCGCCTATGCAGCTTCTCCTCATCCGCCACGCCATCGCCGAAGAACGGGAGGACTTTGCCAAGACGGGCAAGGACGACCGGCTCCGCCCCCTGACGGACGATGGGCGCAAAAAGATGAAGCAGGTGGCCCGCGGCCTCAAGGGCCTCGCGCCCAAAATCGATCTCCTGGCGACCAGCCCCCTGACCCGGGCCGCCCAGACCGGCGCCATCCTCGACTCCGTCTACGGCGGCGTCAAGGAGGTGGAGATCGACGTGCTCTCCCCGGCATCCACCCCCGAGGACTTCCTGCGCTGGCTGCGCAAGCAGAAGAAGGGCGTCGTGGCCGCCGTGGGCCACGAGCCGAGCTTGAGCCTGATCCTCGCCTGGCTCCTGACCGGCAACGAGCGCCGCCTCTTCGCCTTCCGCAAAGGGGGTGCCTGCCTGCTCGAGTTTCCGGACGAGCCGGCGGCCGGCACGGCTACGCTGATCTGGGCGCTGACGCCAGCCCAGCTCCGCGCTCTCTCGGATTAGGTTGGTCCTGATGACCACCGGAATCCTCTCCCGTCCGCCCGAGGAGGGGGCCCGCCTTCTCGCCCTCTCCTTTCTCGACCAGGCCGCCCAGGCCCGGCCGCGTCTGGCCGATCCGGCGGACACCGAAGCCCTCCACGACTTCCGCGTGGGCCTGCGCCGCCTGCGGAGCTGCCTGCGGGCCTACCGCGAGTACCTGAAGAAGAGCATCCCCAAGAAGCTCGCCAAGAGGTTGAAACGCCTCGCCGCCTCGACCGGCCCGGGGCGCGACACCGAGGTCCAGATCGAGTGGCTGCGGAGCCGCCGTTCCCATCTCGCCACCCACCACCGCGCCGGCCTCGACTGGCTCCTCGCCCGCCTGGAGGACCAGATGCAGGAGGCCTACGAGGAGATGCGGGAGGAGATCGAGCAGGAGCTCCTGGAGGTGGAAGAGGAGCTGCGGCGCCGCCTCTCCGTCTACCGTACGGAGGTCCATCTCGATCCCTCCGAGCCCCGGGAGACGCTGGGCACCGCGACGGCCGCCATCCTCCGCCAGCAGGTCGCGGAGCTCGAAGCGCACCTGGCCAAGGTGGCAGACCCCGAGGACGAGGAGGAGGCGCACGAAGCGCGGATCAGCGCCAAGCGCGTCCGCTATCTCCTGGAGCCCCTGGTGCCGGAGATCGAGGGCGCCGCTCCCCTGGTGAAGCGTTTCAAGACCCTTCAGGATCTCCTGGGCGACCTTCACGACGCCCATGTCCTGGAGGCCGATCTCGCCCTGGCCGTCGAGGAAGCCGCGGTCGAGCGGGCGCGCCGCATCCTGCAGCTCTCCCTCGCCGGCGCGCCTGACGACCGGCTCCTTCGCGCCGAGCGCCGGCGTGACCGCGTCTCCGGCCTCATCTCCCTCTCCCGCCTGAACCGCGCCCGCCGCGACCGCCTGTTCAAAGAGCTCGAAGCCGGCTGGCTGGACGGCAAGGCCCACGACTTCCTGCGGGAGGTCGAGGGACTCTTCGAAGGGCCCGGCGAGCGGATGGCCCTTGACACCCCGACCGCCCCAACCGTAGATTCTCAACCATGAATCCGCACGCCACGCCCCGCCGAATGTGTTGTATGGGCCCCCATATGCCCATGCCCAGGCCGGGCGCTGGCAGTTTCGCCGCGAGGTACGCCGACCCGTAGCAGCTCACGACAGGCGTTCCTCCCAAGCGAACAGACCAACCGCCCGGCCTCCAACCGCGGCGGTTTTTGTTTTTCAACCGGATTTCTTTCTGGAGAACGCCATGACGATTCCCGTCCCTGCCGATCTCGACGAGCTAGCCGCTCTGGAGATCGACCCGTCCCTGGCCACCCGCGCCCTGCACGCCGGCACCGCGCCCGACCCGGTGACGGGCGCCATCCTGACGCCCATCTACCAGTCCACCACCTACGTCCAGGAGGCCGTGGGCAAGGACAAGGGCTACACCTACACGCGCTCGGGCAACCCCACCGTCACCGCCCTGGAGCGGCGCCTGGCCGCCCTCGAAGGGGCCGAGCACTGCTCCTGTTACGGCACCGGGCTCGGGGCCACGACCGTCCTGGCCCTCGCCCTCCTCAACGCGGGCGACCGCGCCATCCTGGGCGACGTGGTCTACGGCGGCACCGTGCGCCTGTTCCAGCAGGTGCTCTCCCGCTTCGGCGTGGAATCGGACTTCGTGGACATGACCGATCCCGCCGTCCTGGAGAAGGCTTTCCAGCGTCCGGCGAAGCTGGTCTTCCTGGAGACGCCGGCCAACCCGACGCTCAAGCTCACCGACATCGCCCTCGTGGCGGGTTACGCCCACAAAGCAGGAGCCGTGGTGGTGGTGGACAACACCCTCCAGACACCCGCCCTCCAGCTCCCCTTGATCCTGGGGGCCGACATCATCCTCCACTCCACGACCAAGTTCATCGAGGGGCACAACGCCACCGTGGGCGGCGCCCTGATCACCCGCGACGCCGAGCTCCACGAGAAGCTCACCTACGTGAGGAACGCCATCGGCGCCATCCAGTCGCCGTTCAACGCCTGGCTCACCCTCCAGGGGGTCAAGACCCTGCCCCTGCGCATGGAGCGCCACGCGGCCAACGCTCTCGAGGTCGCCCGCTTCCTCGAAGGGCACCCCCGGGTCACCCGCATCCTCTACCCGGGCCTGGAGTCGTTCCCCCAGTATCCACTCGCCCGGCGCCAGCAGGTGACCGGCGGCGCGCTCCTGGCCTTCGAGGTCGAAGGCGGGACCGAGGCCGGGATCCGCGTCATGAACGCCGTCCGCGTCTGTTCCCTGGCCGAGAACCTGGGAGCCGCCGAGACCATCGTCACCCATCCCGCTTCCATGACCCACGCCGCCGTGCCCGTGGAGCTGCGCATGGCCACCGGCATCACCGACGGCCTCATCCGCGTCTCGGTAGGCCTCGAAAATCCCGACGACATCATCGACGACCTGCGCCGCGCCCTGGAGGCGTGAGCGTCCGAACCCGAAGGACAACCCAAGGAGAGACTGCCGTGAAACAGAACCTGCTCGAAAGAGCCGAACAGCTGGGCCTTCCCCCTCAATGTGCGGTCCTGGACCGCGACGGCTTCACCCTGCCTTCCCCTTTCTCCACCTCCCATCCCCCTCTGCGAGTCGCTCTCCTCGGTTGCGGTACCGTGGGCGGCGGCGTTCTCCACCATCTCCTCGCCCGGCCCGGCCTCTTCCAGGTCACGGGGGTCCTGGTGCGGGACCTCTTCCGGGGCCGCGGATTCCCACGGCACCTCTTCACGGCCGACGCGGGCGAGTTGCTGGGACGGGGCACGGACGTGGTCGTGGAGCTTCTGGGGGGGCGCGAGCCCGCCGGACGCCTGATCCGCGAGTCCCTGGCCCTCGGCCGCCACGTGGTGACGGCCAACAAGGCCCTGCTCGCCGAGGAGGCCGGCTCCCTCTCGGAGCTGGCCGCGCGCAGGGGCGCCTTCCTCTTCTATAGCGCCAGCGTCGGCGGCGCCCTGCCGGCTCTCGAAACGGTCCGCCGGGCCGCGGCCCTGGGACCGGTCCGGTCGATCTCCGGCGTCCTCAACGGCACCTGCAACTTCGTCCTCGACCGCTGTCTTGCGGGATCTTCCTTCGCGGAAGCCGTGACCGAGGCCCAGGCCGCCGGTTACGCCGAGGCCGATCCCACGCTCGACCTCGACGGCTCCGACACGGCGCAGAAGCTCGCCCTGCTCGTCCGCGAGGCCTTCGGGGTCCCTCTGAGCTGGCAGGAGATCCCCAGGCAGGGGATTGAAGGGCTGCCGCCTGGAAAGAGCTTCCGGCTGGTCGCCTCCTGCGAGCGGACGGAGGAGGGCCTCGTGGCGGGCGTGCGCCCCCTGGAGCTGCCGGCGGACCACTTCTTCACCCGCGCCACCGGAGCCGGCAACGCCCTGCGGATCGACATGGAGGACGGCTCCCGGACCGAGCTGACGGCCCAGGGTGCCGGACGCTGGCCCACCAGCGCGTCGGTGCTCGCCGATCTCCAGGACCTGCACGCTCTTCTCAAGGCGCGCCCCGCCTTCACGGAGGTAGCGCTATGAAAACCGCCACCCGCTGCGTGCATCTGAGCCATCTCCGGGATGGCCGCGATCCCTTCGGCGCGGTCTCTCCCCCGATCTACCAGACGGCGACCTTCCGCCAGATCTCGGCTACAGAATTCGGCGAGTACGACTACACCCGCACGGCCAACCCCACCCGCGCCCAGGCCGAGGAGCAGATCGCCGCCCTCGAAGGGGGCCGCCACGCCTGCGCCTTTGCGAGCGGCATGGCCGCGATCACCGCCGTCACCCGCCTCGTCCAGGCCGGCGAGGAGATCCTGGCCGGCGACGACCTCTACGGCGGCACCATCCGCCTGCTCTCCCAGGTCGCCCCCCGGCTGGGCATCGCCGTGCGCTGGGTGGATGCCTCGAATCCCGCCGCCGTCGAAGAGGCCATAACCCCAGCCACCCGGCTGCTCCTCGTGGAGACGCCCACCAATCCCCTGCTGCGGATCGCGGATATTCAGGCCTTGTCCGCCATTCGCGGCATCCTCCTGGCCGTAGACAACTCGCTCCTCTCCCCCTGCCTCCAGCGCCCCCTGGCCCTGGGGGCCGACCTCGTGGTCCACTCGGCCACCAAGTTCCTCTGCGGCCACGGCGACGTCTGCGCCGGGGCCGTGGTCACGGACGATCCCGATCTCCACGCCAGACTCGCCTTCCACCTGAACGCCGAGGGCACGGGCCTGGCGCCCTTCGAGAGCTGGCTTCTCCTGAGGGGGATGAAAACGCTCGCCCTGCGGGTGGAGCGCCAGAGCGCCACGGCCGCCAGAATCGCGGATTTCCTCCGCGGCCACCCTGGCGTCCGGGAGGTCTACTACCCCGGGCTCGGCGCCGTCATCAGCTTCACCACGGGCGATCCGGAGCTTCTCCCGGAGGATCGCCGAGGCCACGCGGCTCTTCACCATCGCCGTGAGCTTCGGCTCGGTGGGCTCCTCGGTCAGCCTGCCCTGCCGGATGTCCCACGCCAGCGTGCCGCCTGAGCTGAGGGATCGGTTGGGACCGCCGCCAGACCTGATCCGCCTGTCCATCGGCATCGAGGACGTGGACGACCTGACAGCCGATTTAGCACAGGCCTTAGAGTTGGCTAATACGTTCCAGCCAGCGTCTGAGCCCCGTCGATCACCAGCACCGCCCCCGTCGTGAAGCGGGAGGCGTCGCCCGCGAGGTAGACCACGGCCCCTGCGATGTCCTCCGGCTGGCCCAGGCGCCCCTGGGGGATCGATCGCAGGGCCTTCTCGTGCCGCTCGGGCGACGACCACAGCACCTCGGAAAAGCGCGTCTGGATCAGCCCCGGGGCGATGGCGTTCACCCGGATCTGGTCCTTGGCGAGCTCCACGGCGAGCGTCTTCGTCATCATGATCACGGCGGCCTTGGACACGCCGTACACCCCGAGGCCGCCGTGGGGGAACATGCCGGCCACCGAGGCCACGTTGACGATCGAGCCGCCCCCGCGCTCGCGCATCAGGGGCACGCAGGCGCGGATGGCGTGGGCGTAGCCCTTGACGTTCACCTCGAACGTCTTGTCCCAGTGGCTGTCCTCGGCTTCCAGGAGCGGCCCGAAGTGGGGGCTCGTGGCCGCGTTGTTCACCAGCACGTCCACGCCGCCGAAGGCCTCCTTCGCCCGCTCCGCCAGGGCCTGCACGTCCGCGGCCTTGCCGGTGTGGCAGGCCTGGGCGACCGCCTCGCCGCCCGCCTCGCGGATGCGGGCCGCCACCGCCTCCAGCCCTTCCAGCTTGCGGCTCGCCAGCACCACCCGCGCGCCCGCCCCGGCCAGAGAGACCGCGATGGCCTCGCCGATGCCCCGCGAAGCGCCCGTCACCACCGCCACTTTGCCCGTCAAGTCACAGGGGTTGATCGTCTGCATGGGGAGGAACGATATCCTATGGGCATGGCTCGAACCACTCGAAGTATCGGACTGACATTGCTGGGTATCTACCTCGTCCTGATCGGGCTGGGAATCGTGATTCCCCTGCCCATTCCCTTTCTCTGGGTGATCCAGGGCCTGCTCGCCCTGTCCGCGGGCATCCTGATCCTGATCGGACGCTGAATGCTCTCCGGCACGCTCTGGCCCCTGATCGGGATCCCGCTCCTGATCTTCTGCGCCCGCCTGGTCGACGTGTCGCTCTCGACCCTGCGGATCCTCCTGATCTCGCGGGGGATGAAGCAGGTGGCGCCCTTCGTGGGCTTCTTCGAGGTGATGATCTGGCTCTTCGCCATCAGCCAGGCCATGAAGCACCTGGACCACTGGTTCAACTACGTGGCCTACGCGGGGGGCTTCGCCGCCGGCACCTGGCTGGGGTTCTTCTTCGAGAACCGGCTGGCCCTGGGGCTCCAGTCCGTCCAGATCATCACCGGCGAGGACGCGACCGACCTGATCGAGAACCTGCGCGCCGCCCGCTTCGGCGTCACCGACTTCGCGGCCCGGGGCATCCGCGGCAACGTGCGGCTGATCCTGACCGTCGTGCAGAGGAAGCATCTCGGCAAGGTCCTGGACACCGTGCGCGCCGCCCATCCCACGGCCTTCGTCTCCGTGCAGGACGTGCGCTCCGTGCAGGAAGGCTTTTTCCCCAACCGCTGATTTCTGCCACGGCTGTGGCAGAAATACCCCTGGGACCGCCGGCATCCCTGCCGGCCCGAATTTCTGCCACGGCTGTGGCAGAAATCCAAGATCCTCAAAAAACGCCATTTTCCCCGTAGCGAAGTTACACAGCCGGTGCTAAGATCCGCGCCGTGACTCGCCAGGCGAGAACGAAGAAGCCCAAGAGCCGGCCCGCCGGAAAGGTGGCGCGCGCCCGCCTCCCGTTCCACGAGAGCTATGCCGAGTTCCTGGAACAGCTCAAAGTCCGCATCCTTGAGGCCCAGACCCGGGCGGCAGCCGCAGCAAACCGCGAGCTCCTCCACCTTTACTGGCAGATCGGCAGGGACATCGTCCTCCGCCAGGAGCGGGAAGGCTGGGGCACCGCCGTCATCGAACGCCTGGCCGGGGATCTCGGCCGCCTCTTCCCTGGAGTGGCGGGCTTCTCGGCCCGCAACCTGTGGCGCATGAGGGCTTTCTACCTCGCCTACCCGTCCGGCTTCGGTATTTCTGCCACAGCTGTGGCAGAAATACCCTGGGGCCACCACGTCGTCCTGCTGGAGAAGCTCAAGGACTCTGAAGAGCGCCAGTGGTACGCCCGCGCGGCCATCGAGCACGGCTGGTCGCGCAACGTGCTCGTCCACCAGATCGAGGGCGGCCTCCACCGCCGCCTGGGCAAGGCGCTGACCAATTTCCAGAGGGTCCTCCCCGCGCCGCAGTCCGATCTGGCTCAGGGATCTCTCAAGGACCCGTACCTGTTCGACTTCCTCTCCCTCGGCTCGGAAGCCCACGAGCGGGACCTGGAGCGTGCCCTTCTCGCCCATGTGCGGAAGTTCCTCCTGGAGCTGGGGGCCGGCTTCGCCCTCGTCGGCAGCCAGTACCATCTGGAGGTTGGGGGAGAGGACTTCTACATCGACATCCTCTTCTACCACCTCGAGCTGCGCTGCTACGTCGTCATCGACCTGAAGAGCGGCCCCTTTCAGCCGGAGCACGCGGGCAAGATCAGCTTCTACCTCTCGGCGGTGGACAACCTGCTCCGCAAGCCCGGCGACGCGCTCACCATCGGGCTCATCCTCTGCAAGGACCGGAACCGCCTGGTAGCGGAGTACTCCCTGCAGGGGATCCACAACCCCATCGGCCTGGCCACGTACCAGCTCATGCCGGAGCATCTGCGGGAGGCCTTGCCGAGCCCGGAGCAGCTCGAAACGGAGCTGACCGGAGCCCCCCTCGAAGTTCTGCCACAGCCTGTGGCAGAAATAGGTCCCGGAACCCTTGGCGTCCCCTGATACACTGGCGGACGGACCCGAACAAAGGAGACCGTCCATGGCCGTCGAAATCACCGGCAAGTACATCGGCAACCTCAAGACCGAGCTGACCCACGGCCCCTCGGGGACCGTGATCCGGACGGCCGCCCCGGTGGACAACCAGGGGGATGGCAGCTCCTTCTCCCCCACCGACCTCGCCGCCACCTCCCTCGGCGCCTGCATGATGACCCTGATCGCCATCGTGGGCGAGCGCGACGGGATCGACCTCACCGGCCTCTCCTTCCGCCTGGAAAAGCACATGGCGGCGAACCCCCGGCGGATCGGTGCCATCCCGGTGACCATCCAGATGCCCGCCGGCCTTACTCCGGAGCAGAAGCAGAAGCTGGAGAACGCGGCCCTGACCTGCCCGGTCCACAAGAGCCTGGCCGAAGGGCTGGAGAAACCGGTGGAGTTCGTCTATGCCGACGCTCCAGTGGCGGTGGGATAGAAGCTAGACTTCCTTCTCGGATTCCCTGCTATCATAATGATAGCGAAGGGAGGTTTACCATGGCACAGCTTCTCGTCCGGGATCTCCATCCTGATACCGTAGAGAGATTGAAGCACCGGGCTCAACGTCACGGGCGGTCCCTGCAAGGCGAGGCCAAGATGATTCTGGAATCCGCAGCCAAACTGTCGATGGCCGAGACTCGCCAGATCGCAGCACAGTTGAGGCAAAGTCTTGAAGGACGAATCCAGGGAGACAGCGCAGACCTGATCCGTGAGGATCGGGATCGTTGACCCGCCTGGTGGTGGATGCCAGCGTAGCCGTCAAGTGGGTGCTGCCCGAGCCCCACTCCGAACTGGCCATCCGTCTCCTGCGGGAGGACTTGGAGTCTCTGGGCTCCCGATCTTATCTGGTCTGAAGTCGGAAACATCATCTGGAAGAGGTGGAAGAAGGGAGAAATCCCTCCGGATACGGCCCGCTTCATCCTGCAGGTCTTCCCGGGTTTCGACTTCCAGGTCTACCCCTCAGAGGGTCTCGTCGAGACGGCTTGGGAGATCGCCCACGGCTTCAGCCGGAGCTTCTACGACAGCCTCTATGTGGCCTTGGCGCTCTATCATGAATGCCCTGTCGTCACCGCCGACCGGCGGCTCTACAACGGTATCAAGGGGGTTGAGCCAGAGTTTCCCATTCTCTGGATAGAAGAGGTCCCCTGAGAAGAGCCCGATCGGCTGCCCGTGCCCTGAAACGACGAGCGGCAGAAACTCGGGAGCGCGCACGGGCCGCACGAGGGTGTGCGGCAGAAACTCAGGGGTGTGCACGGGCCGCACGGGGGCGTGCCGCAAAAACTCAGGGGTGTGCGCGGGCCGCGCAGGGGTGTGCGGCAAAATCTCGGGGGTGTGCGCGGGCCGCGCGAGGCCGTGCCGCAGAAACTCGGGGGCGCGCACGAGCCGCGCGGGGGTGCGCGGCAGAAACTCAAGGGTGTGCACGGGCCGCACGGGGTCGCGCACGAGCGGCTGGAGGTCCGGCGCCGGCCGCTCGGCGGTGCGCGGCCGGCATCCAGGGGACCGATTTCAGATCCCTCACTTCAGCCCCAGCTGCTGGCGGCTCTCCAGCATGCGCAGCGCTTCCTGCAGCCGGCGCTGGCGGGTCTCTTCCTTCTTCGCCTCGGTGATCCAGCGGACGTAATTACGGCGGTGGGAGGGCGGCAGGCTCTGGAAGTACTGAGAAGCGGCCTCGTTCCCCTTCAGAGCCTCTTCCACGAAGAGAGGGAGCGCGGAATCGGACTGGTACCTCGGGGCCTGGGCCACGGGCGCGAATTTCGCCAAGCCGGCCGGGGTCATCCGGCCGCCGGCGATGAGCTTCTCCATCCTCGCGAGATTGGGGGCGGACCAGTTGCCGGTGTCCTTCCTGGGGGTGAACTTCTGGGCGTAGCGGTCGTCGTCGATCCGGCGGGCGATGCTGTCGATCCAGCCGAAGCAGAGGGCCTCCTCGACGGCGTCGCCGTAGGGGACCCGGGGATCGCCCGTGTGCTTCTTGGGGAAGACGAGCCAGACTTCCGTCTCGGTCTCGTGGTGTTCCTGGAGCCAGGCGCGCCACTCCTCCCGGGTGGGGACGTAGAGCAGCTTCGGTTCCTTCCTAGCCCTTGGCTTCATACCAGCTCTTGCCCCAGCCGGTGTCCACGACGAGCGGCACCTTGAGGTCCACCACGCCCTCCATCTCGGTCTTGACGATCCTGGCGACCGCCTCGGCCTGCTCCTCGGGGACCTCCAGGACGAGCTCGTCGTGCACCGTGAGGAGGAGATGGGCTCCGGGCTGCTCGTCCCGCAGGCGGCGGTCGACGGCGATCATGGCCA
>CAWHUF010000016.1:0-660319 GCA_963832495.1 uncultured Acidobacteriota bacterium
TGAGGCGTCGCGGGGGTCCATGACCTGCACGTGTGGACTATCTCATCCGGCATAGAAGCTCTCAGCGCCCATATCAGCCACGGGAAGGCAGTTGGACACAGTGAACTGCTGTCGAGGGTGCGCGGGCGGCTGCACGACCAGTTCGGCATTGACCACCTCACAATTCAAATGGAAACATCGATCACGAGGCCGAGGCTCTATACGTTTGCGAGACCGGCTCGAACTGTTTCGTTTCGAAGCAACGATAGAGATGGCCGCCATTGATCTAAAATACGGCTGCAGCACCATAACGCTCAGCCCTAACTCCGACTTTCACGTGATCGGAAGTGAAGCGGACGTACGCGGTCTTACCGATGTAGAGGTCGGCGATAAACTTGATGCCCCGATTGGATCTCCCTCCCTTGACGAGATCGTCTCCCCTGGCGAATCGGTCCTGATAGTCGTTCCAGACGCGACGCGAGAGACGGCGTCGGGCCAGATCGTCAATCTGCTGGTACGCCGACTGATAGCGGCCGGCACGGCCCCGCATGAAATAAACATTATCTTTGCGACCGGCATCCATCGCACTGTGACCGAGGACGAAAAGGTCCTCTATACTCACGCCCTTCATCGCCCAGCGTATAAAGACGATCGATCACGCCGCCCGCGACCTGGCCCGCCTCGTGCGGCTCGGTGAAACGTCCGGAGGCATCCCCGTTGAGCTCAACCGGGCGCTTGTTGAATATGATCGGGTGATCACGGTCGGAGGCGTCACCTTTCACTATTTCGCGGGCTTTACGGGCGGACGAAAATTGATCTGCCCCGGGCTCGCGTCGGCCGGCACCATATCGCGGACACATAAATTAGCCTTCGATTGCGCTACGTTGTCGCGAACACGGGGCGTCGGCCCCGGCGTTCTGGATGGTAATGCGGTGCACGAGGCGTTTGAGGAGGCCGCCGGCTCTGAGGCCGCCGGACTTTTCGGTCAATACCATCGTAAATTCCGCCGGGGAAGCTGTCGACGTTTTTTGCGGCGATTGGATCGAGTCCCATCGGGCCGCCTGTGACGCGTATGTCGAGAAACATACCGTGAACATTTTGGAGAAACGCGACCTGGTCATCGCGAGCTGCGGAGGTTTTCCATACGATATAAACCTGATACAGGCTCACAAAGCCCTCGACGCCGCGGCCGTTGCCTGCTCGGAGGGCGGCACGATCGTCTTGCTCGCCGAGTGCAGCGACGGGCTCGGCCGAAACGATCTCATTGATTGGTTTGCGGCGAACGATAGCCGCGCGACTGGCGGAGCGGCTTTGCGAGAAGTATCAAGTCAATGGCCAGACGGCATGGAGCTTGCTTGAGAAGGCCGAGCGTTTCGACGTGCGTCTGATGTCGTCGCTGGATGCGGATACGGTAAAACAAATGAGGCTGGCCCAAATATATGAGACCAGCCTCAATGAATTGTGTCGCGGCCGCAGCTCTTATGTTATGCCGAGCGGCGAGATATATGGTCCGAACGCCCTAGTTTGCCACGCCGAATGTCCGGGCTATCGTGTCGGTCTGCGGGCGGATGACGCGGATCGAGTCCTTTTCGCCGGTGAAGCGGAGAACATAGACTGTCGTTTCGTTAGACCGTAGGAAATAGAATCGCCCAGCGAACGTACGTGCGGTAGCGATATATTCGTAATTGAATATAGTCCCGCGAAGCTTACCCGAAATACTCTCTTCGTGCCCGGCGACAAAGCCTTGTTGAAAAGCGAGCTTTTGTTCCTCATCACGAATAATCTCGCCCAGGACCGCGTCCTTCGGCACGGTGAGCTTTCGCACTTGAAAGTAGCCGTTTTGCCTGTCGCCGTAAACAAATTCAACCTTAGGATTCGTCGGCGAGGGCTTGGCCGTCATCCGCCACGTGTCGCTCGGGATCGTGAAAGTGTATTCAACATTCGGATCGGTGAACGTTGTCTGTGCGAACGCCGCCGCCGCCGATGCAAGCACGATAGCTGCCGCCATTAATAATGGTGATCTAAATGTCGTCATTGAAAATTTCCTTTCTAGCAGAGCGGCTGAAAAGCCTGAAACACCGAACATTAAGATGTTTGCTAAGCCGTAATTTGTTGTCCCGGTTCTCTTTTGTCGCCCTTTTTGACCGGTGCGGCATCTAAACTCTGGACGGAATAATAATAGTTTTTTTTAAGGGTTTTTGCGATGAAAAGTTTGATATCTGCTGCTAAAAGTTACTTGATATTGGCGATAGCGTACGCCTTACTGCTGCCGGCTCCCATAGATGCCTCGACGGCCGCGGCCAGTAAACAAATCGTCTGAAGACCAAAAGATCATGCATGTGCTGAACCGGCTCGGTTTTGGCGCGCGGCCCGGCGATGTCGAAAAGGTGAAGGCGATCGGCCTGCAGAAGTACATCGATCAGCAGCTCGAATGCACCGGCGATCGACGACGCGGTCGCCGAGAGCAAGGTCGAAAGAGCTCGAGGTTTTCAAGATGTCGACGGCCGAGGTTTTTGCAAAGTATCCGAATCCGGGTGCGCTGCTTCGGCAGCTCGAAGGCGGACGAAACGCTGCAGGCCAACAGCAACAGTGCCGCAGCAATGCCGGAGGAAATGACCGAACAGGAAGCTCAGCGACGCGAGCGGCGGCAAAAGACTGCAGCGAGCTTTATCGCGAATACGATCTTAAGCCCGGCCAGCCAGATCCTGCCGCAGATCGCGCGAATCGCGTGCTGCGTGCCGTCTATTCCGAGCGGCAGCTGCAGGAAGTGATGGTCGATTTTTGGCAGAACCATTTCAACGTGTTCTCCGGCAAGGCGGCGGTGCGCTGGTACATCCCGAGCTACGAGCGCGACGTGCTCGAAAGAACGCCTTGGCAATTTCAAGGATCTGCGTCGTCGGAACGGCACAGCATCCGGCGATGCTTTTCTTCCTCGACAATTTCGAATCGGTCTCGCCGAACGCACAGATCAGCCGGCGGGAACGCGGCGACGTCTGCAGCAGCTGATGCAGAACGGCCGCAGATCCACGCCGCAGATGCGCGAGCGGATCAAGCAGCAGTACAGGTACTGACCGACGCGCAGCTCGACGAGCGGCTAAAGCAGATGCGCAGCCCAGGCGGCTCAGGCCAGCCGCGATCGCGGCATAAACGAGAATTACGCCCGCGAGCTGATGGAGCTGCACACGCTCGGCGTCGACGGCGGTTACACGCAGAAGGACATCGTCGAGGTCGCAAAGTGCCTTTACCGGCTGGACGATCGCCGATCCGCGCGGCTATCGGCGTGCGGCGGCCGACGATGATCCAGGGAACCGAAGATCGGCGCATCGACCGGCTGCAGCGACCGGCCGGCGTGCCGGACGATGTCGAGAGCGGCGAGTTTTATTTCAACGACGCTGGCACGATAAGCGGCACCAAGACCGTGCTTGGGCAGAAGATCGACGAGGGCGGCATCAAGGACGGCCTGAAGGTGATCGATATTCTCGTCAAGCATCCGTCGACGGCGAAGTTCATCGCCCGCAAGCTGGCCGTCAAATTCGTCAGCGACAACCCGAGCGAAGGCTCTCGTCGAACGCGTCGCCGATGCGTTTCAGCAAATCGAACGGCGATATCAAGACGACGCTGCGTGCGTTGTTCACCGACAAGGAATTCTTCGCGCCGGAAAATTATCGTGCAAAGATCAAAACCCGTTTCGAGCTTGCGGTCAGCTCGATCCGAGCGCTCGGTGCCGACACGAACGCGGCCCGGCGATGCTCGCGATGCTGAACAAGCTCGGCGAGGTGCCTTACGGCTATCAGGCTCCGACCGGCTATCCGGACACGGCCGAAGATTGGGTCAACACCGGTGCCTTGCTCGAACGGCTGAATTTCGCCGTCGCCGTCGCGAGCAATCGCATCCCGGGAACGCGGGTCGATCTGAAAGCCGTTGATCGACAGAGACCGCTGCCGAGCAGATGCTCGACAAGGCGGTTGCGGAGATCTCTGAATGGTGAGATCTCCGCGCGACGAGAGCGACTCTTGTCGAAACAGCTCGAACAGCCGCTGCCGGAGGTAAAGGCGGGCGGAAACGAGGAGCGACCAGACGTCGAAATGTCCAAATATGCGCGGCGGCAGCAGCAGGGGGCGAAACCGCCAGGCCAGACTGCTAGATCCGTCGGGCGATCCCGAAGTGTTCAAGGTCGTGAGCCTGGTGCTCGGAACGCCGGAATTCCAGCGGCAATAACCGTGTGCGAGCCTATTACGGCTCCGCTCGATCTGACGGCCGTCGGCTACCGCGTCCGATCGCAAAGAGCTTTATCAGGGCCACGCCGGCGATGAATCCGCCGATGTGTGCGGCATAGGCGACGCCGCCGGTGCCTGCCGGTGTCAGATAGCCGAGGACGATCTGATAGACGATCCAGATGCCGAGCGCGACAAAGGCGGGAACGGTCGTCAGAAAATTAAAGATGATCGCCCGCACCTGCCGTTGCGGGAAAAGCAGAACATAGCCGCCGAGCACGCCCGAGATCGCACCCGAAGCACCGAGCATCGGGATGATCGAATCCGTGTCCATCACGATCTGCGCGAGGGCCGCGGCGAATCCGCAGACGATATAAAAGACCGCGAACCGGATGTGCCCGAGCAGATTTTCGAGATTGTCGCCGAAGATCCACAGGAACAGCATGTTGCCGAAGATATGCATGATGCCGCCGTGCATGAACATCGAGCTCAGGAAATTGAAATAGACCGGCAGCGGCGTCGCGTAATGCTGGATCTCGCCGGTATTGCCCGAGCGAGTCGCGGACGACCTGCACGCCCGTGAGATCGACGCCCGTCGTGATCTCTTTCGGCACGAGCGAGAACGCGTAGGTGAACGCGTCGTTGCTGCCCGAGCTGCTGCAGCAGCACGAAAGACAAGGATGTTGATCCCGATGAAGCATAGTTAACGATACGGCGTGATCGTCCGGTCGGAATTGTCGTCGCCGATTGGAAACATATTCAACCCTCCTTGAATTCTACCTGCGACGATACTCGCGACAGCCTAACCGATTCCGGCTTCGTGCCTTCAGCAATTCGTAACCTTCGCTCCGCGCGACAAAGGTCGCGGCCGTCAGATCGCCGACGACATTCAGCGTCGTGCGGCACATATCGAGGATGCGGTCGACGCCGAGAATGATCGCGATCAGCGCCGGATCGATGCCGATCATCGCAAGAATCCCGATGATGAACGGTATCGAACCCGACGGAACGCCGGCCGTTCCGATGCCGCCGAGGATCGCCAGATAGACGACCATCAACTGCACGCCGAGCGTCAGATCGACCCCGCAAGCTGGGCGAGGAACAGAACCGTCACGCCTTCGTAAAGAGCCGTGCCGTTCTGGTTCGCGGTCGCGCCGACGGTCAGCACGAAGCTGTTGATCTCTTTCGGCACGCCGAGATTTTCGTCCGAAACGCGCAAGCGCCGTCGGCAGGGTCGCGTTCGACGACGAGGTCGAGAACGCCGTGACGATCACCGTCCGGACGCGTCTGAAAAATTCGAGCGGATTGATCCTCGAAAGGAACCAGACCGACAGCGAATAAACGCCGAAGAAATGCATGCCCAAGGCCGAGCAGCACCGTCACGACGAACCAGCCGAGCGACTGCAGCAGATCGAGCCCGAACTGCGCGATGTTGTTGAAGATCAGACACGCCACCGCGTACGGCGCGAACTTCATGATGATGTCGATGATCTTCGACGTGATCGCGAAGAGCGACTCCATCACGCTGACGAACGGCGCCGAAACCGGCGCCGGCAGCAGCGTGATCGCGATGCCGATGATCAGCGCGAAGAACATGATGTGCAGCATGTTCGGGCTCGTCGCCGGAGATCGAGTTGAAAACGTTCTCGGCACGATGGTCTTGACCGCCTGCATCAACGGCGAATCGGACTTTGCGGCTTCGGCCGCCTTTTTCTGCGCTTCGGTCGCCGTCGCCGCACCGCTGCTGAATTTTTCTTTGAGCTGCGTCGCGATCTCCGGGCTGATCCGTTCGCCCGGCCGGATCGTGTTCGCGAGGCCGAGGCCGATCACGACCGAGATCGCCGAGATGATCAGACAATAGGCGAACGATTTCAGCCCGATGCGGCCGAGTTTGCGAATATCGCCGATGCCCGCAACGCCGACGACGAGCGACGAGAAAACGAGCGGCACGACGATCATCAGCAGCGAGTTCAGAAACAACGTGCCGATCGGCTGCGTGATGTTCGAGACCATCCACGCGACGTTCGGGTGGCTCTCCGCCCAACAGCTGATTCGCCAGCAACCCGCCGATGACACCGACCAGCAGGCCGATCAGGATCTTGGTATGCAGGGCCATGCCCTTCGGTTTGTCGGCGTCTTGTCGTCGAGGTCGGTGGCGAGTTCGCGTTCGTATCGTCGTGCGGAAGGGGTTCCTTGTCCTGTTCGCTCATTCATTAGGCTCCTGTATGCGTTTTACGAATTTGAGTGAGTTTAGCAGAAATAAGATGGATTTTGAATTTCTGCTAAGATTTACGAGGCGTACGCCCCGAGCCTGAGATGCGAAAGACATTGCCCTTGCTGGTTCTAATAACTGCTTTGTTTCTAAGCGGATGCCCCACGCTGACTGGCGGTGGGTGCGGCCTCTCGTCAGACGATGCCGAGCGTCTTTTGGCGGAGATGTGACGTACCTCGCACGCGAGGTCGCTGCTCGACCTGAGCGAACAAGAGCGTTCAGACAGCCGTATTTCGGCCTGCGGCTACAAGACAAAGGACGGCTCCTGGATGATGCTTCAGGAAGATCGTGACGCGTCGGACGCCGAGGCGATAGCCGCGTACGACAAATGGGTGAACGCATCGCGGCGACTCAAAAGCGAGGCGGGCCGCAAGACTATTGGGAGGTTGACCGTTTCGCGACCTTCGGCGATGCCACGATGGTCCATGCATATCACTCGGACGGCGAACACGTCGACGTGGCGGGGCGTGTCGGCACGACCGCGTTCCTGATCCGCTCTCTGGGAGCTCCTAACAAGAAAGCTTTCCGATGTGGACCTTCGGGCTATGCTGATGTTGATCGGCCAGCGCCGGCAGAAAAGGCCAACGGAGACAAATGATGAACCTGAACGATGCCGATGAAACTGTGAAGCAGGAGATCCTCGAGGTGTCCGAGGCATGGGCCAAGGCGATCGTCGCGAACGACGCTGACGAGATCGGCCGTTTCATGGCGGAGGATTGGCTGATGGTCTCAGAGATGGGCGTGGCGACAAAGGAGCACTTGGGCCTCCGTAAGATCGGGCCAGCTTACCCACAGCTCGATGGAACTCGCCGAGCTGGCCTCGCTGAAGTTATACGGCGACACCGCAATATTCGCGGGACGCGTGACCAACACAGCTCAGTTCGCCGGCGAAACCTTCCAGCGGACGAGTGGACGTCGGATGTTTTCGTCAGGTCCGGCGGCGAATGGAAGTGCGTATTGACGCACACACGCCCGCCAAACGAATTGGGAAACAATGAGAAAGCTTCTCTTAGGCCTTGCCATTCTCTTGGCCGCGACGGCGGCACACGCGCAGACAAACAAGACCATAGTTCTGGTGAGGCACGTTGAAAAAAAAGCGTCGATCGCGTCCGACCCCGATCCCGGATTGTCGGCGGAGGGAAGGCCGGGCAGAACGGCTGCTAAAAGCGGTGAAACGATACAAGCCGCACGAAATATTTGCTACGGAATACAGGCGGCACCAAACAAACCGTCGAGCCGGTCGCGGCGTGGCGAAAAAAGCAGATACAGACCTACGACCCCGCAAAGAGCGCTGAGCTCGCCTCTAAAATACATGGCGAGCGACACTGACCACTATTGATCGCCGGCCACAGCAACACGATCCCGCAATTTGCGAATTTGCTGTCAGGAAAGCAGCTGTTTAAGACGCTCGATGACGCTGAGTTCGGGGTGATCTATGTCATCCGGTTCCGGAGAGGCGTGTTTCAAAGATCGATATATTTGCCTACTAAAAAAAAAAGCCGGGGCATGACCGCGCCGCCGGCCTTTCTATCGATCTCAAGATCCTCTATTTTTTGGTGCCGGACTTGGCGAAATAGCCCTGGCGGTGCGTGACCTTAACCTTTTGCTCTTCAGCTGCGGGTTCACGAGCTGAATCTCGATCTTGCGGTATGAGCCGTCAGGGCGTCCGTTCGTCGGCTCGTATGCGACAGATACTGCGAACGCATCTCGTCCTGGATCTGTTTGAAAGCCTCGCGAGAGCTCGTCTCGTCGCAGGAAAATATGCACGGCCGCCGGTTCGCTCGCGAGTTTATTAAGGGCTCCTCGTCGACGCCGCCGTAAAAATTATCGCCGATGCCGATGGAGTAGATGATCGCCTCGGCCCGCTGAGCGGCCTGAACGGCCTCGTCGAGTTTCTTTTTCTGCCCGAAGTGTTCACACCGTCCGAAAGCAGGATGATCGCCCGTCGCGTTTTTTCGGGCGCGGCCCGAGGATCTCGTCGGAGGTGATCCAGATCGAATCCCAGATCGCCGTCGAGCCCTGGACGCTGGTTGTCGCCCGAGATCGGCGGCGTCCCCGTCACAACGCCGCCGCCGATATAGCCCGAAGGCGGGACAAACTGGACACGGTCGATCGCCCGGCGGAGCCGGGTGAGATTGTTGGTCATTCCCTGCTCGAGCGTCGATTCGCCGGTAAACGAGATGACCGACACCTCGTCCTTGCGGCCTGCACCACAGACTCGACAAAAGAGATCGCCGCGGCTTTTTCTTCGGGCAGCGTTCGCTCCTGCGAGGCGCTATGTCGATCAGAATCGCCAGGCTAAGCGGCAGATCGACCTGCCGTGAAAAGGCGGTGATTTCCTGCGCCTGCCGTTTTCGAGAAGTTTGATGTCTTCCTGTTTAAGCGAGTCAGCAAGCGGCGGTCTTTGTCCTGCGCCGTAAAAAGAACGTTCACCACCTCGGAATCGATCTTGATGACCTCGTCCTCTTCCTCAGGAATATCCGGCGTTGCTGTCGGCGATGCTGTCGCGGAAGTCACCGGATTTGGCGGCGACTGTTGAGCGTCCGCTGCTGCAGACCACATCCCAAACAACGCGGCCGAAAATGCAAAAGATGGGGCGCGAACCCGGACTTGATCTGCCCCGTCTGGAGGTCGTAGGCCATCAGGTTCGACCGGGGGACGGTTTGGGTGCCGGGGCGGCGCCGGGACGGCCGTGCGGTGGTGAACTCGCCCGCGGCGTAGACCGTGGTGCCGACGATCGCCTGCTGCCAGACGACCCCGTTGATCTGCGCGGTCGGCAGCGCGTCCGCGGACACGGTGACCGGCGTCTTCGGGTCGCTCGGGTTGATCGGCGCGGTGTCGCCCGCGGCGGGCCCGGCCAGCACGCCGAGCGCGGCGCAGTGGTCAGCGTCAGCCCGAGGGCAACGAGCGTGCGGGGCGTGATGCGACATGTGAAGGTCCCCGTCCCGGTGCCCGGCCACCCCGACCGGACATCCTCTTCGATTTCACGTCGCCATCGGGTCAGCCAGCAATAGTCACCCTGGCCACGTTGGGACGGATCCTGGTCCCGGTGTAGACCGGGACCATCGCCCCGCCACCCGTCCCACTCGTTGGCTCGTGCATGAGATTCCCGCGGCTGGGGAAGGGTTGCCTGACGGGCGAGCGCCCGTCTTCCGCCGACGGTGAGGAGAAGACGGCATGGTGCTCGCTGCGGAGACCAGCCTCCGGCTGGACGCGAACTGGGTCGACTACCTGCTGATCGCGATCTACTTCGCCTTCGTCCTCGGCATCGGCGTGATGGCCCGGCGCCGGTGTCGAGCAGCCTCGACTTCTTCCTGTCCGGGCGGTCGCTTCCCGCCTGGGTCACCGGGCTCGCGTTCATCTCGGCCAACCTGGGCGCCGTCGAGATCATCGGCATGTCCGCCAACGGCGCCAACTACGGCATCCCGACGGTCCACTACTTCTGGATCGGCGCCGTGCCCGCGATGCTGTTCCTCGGCATCGTGATGATGCCCTTCTACTACGGCTCGAAGGTCCGCTCGGTGCCCGAGTTCATGCGGCGCCGGTTCGGCACCGAGGCCCACCTCGTCAACGCGATCAGCTTCGCGGTCGCCCAGCTGCTCATCGCCGGCATCAACCTGTACCTGCTCGCGAGCATCGTGGAGATCCTGCTCGGCTGGCCGCTCTGGATCGCGCTGATCCTCGCGGCCGCGATCGTGCTCACCTACACCGCCTCGGCGGACTGTCTGCGGCCATCTACAACGAGGTGCTGCAGTTCTTCATCATCGTCGCCGCGCTGCTGCCGCTCACCATCGTGGGGCTCAAGAACGTCGGCGGGTAGGGCGGCCTCAAGGACAAGCTGCACGGCTCCGGACGGGGCCGACCGCTCTCCTCCTGGCCCGGCACGAACCTCACCGGCATCGACAGCCCGTTCCTGTCGGTGGTCGGCATCGTGTTCGGCCTCGGCTTCGTGCTGTCGTTCGGCTACTGGACGACCAACTTCGTCGAGGTGCAGCGGGCGATGGCCTCCAGCTCGATGTCGGCGGCCCAGCGGTCGCCGATCATCGGGTCCTTCCCCAAGATGTTCGTCCCGTTCATCGTGATCATCCCCGGCATGATCGCGTCGGTCACGATCGCCGAGGTGCGCACCAACCGGCCGACGTCGGCGACGCGACTACAACAACGCGCTGCTCTACCTGATGCGCGACCTGCTGCCCAACGGCATGCTCGGCCTGGCGATCGCCGGGTTGCTGGCGGCCTTCATGGCCGGCATGGCGGCGAACATCTCGGCCTTCAACACGGTCTTCTCCTACGACCTGTGGCAGACCTACATCCAGCCGGACCACGAGGACTCCTACTACACGCGGGTCGGCCGGATCGCGACGGTCGCCGCGGCCCTGATCGCGATCGGGACCGCGACTTCGCCGCGAGCTACTCCAACATCATGAACTACCTGCAGGTGCTGTTCGGGTTCTTCAACGCGCCGCTGTTCGCGACGTTCATCCTCGGTATGTTCTGGAAGCGGATGACGCCCGGCCGCCGGCTGGATCGGCCTGGTGAGCGGCACCGCGGCCGCCATCCTCGTGGGCGTGCTCAGCGAGGACGCTCTCGGCCCGTGGTCGATCGGCGTGTGGGGCATCTCGGGCCAGGGTGCGAGCTTCGTCGCCGCCGGCGCGGCGTTCGTCGTCGATATCGTGGTCAGCGTGGCGGTCAGCCTGGCACACGAGCCGAAACCGGAGTCCGAGCTGCGGGGCCTGGTCTACAGCCTCACGCCCAAGAAGGACTTCCACGACGAGAACGAGGCGGAGCTGAAGTGGTACCAGAAGCCGACGAAGCTCGCCGGGATCTCCCTGGTCATGGTCATCGCCCTCAACCTCATCTTCTGGTGAAGGAGCCTGTCGTGTCCGAGAACAGCAGCACGTCAGCCACGTCGGACCGCCCGCACCGGGCGGGCGCCTTCGACCTCCGCAACTTCATCGGCGCACTGCTCGGGATCTACGGGGTCATCCTCGTCATCACGGGTCTGGTCGGCACCAGTGACGCGGAGGTCTCGAAGGCGGCCGACATCAACATCAACCTCGTGGCCGGTGTGGCCCTGGTCATCGGCTCCGCAGTGTTCCTGGTCTGGGCCCGGCTGCGTCCGGTCATCATCCCGCCCTCGCAGGAGACCGACGACGAGCCGCCGCCCCGGCCACTGATGCCCGGGCCTGAGCGGCCGTCAGGTGTGGAGCTTCAAGGGCGCAAGGGTGCCGAGCGACTCGGCGACGACGACCGCGTCGTCGCCCGAGCTCGAGCCGGAACGAGGGGCCCGGGTTGACGTACGACGAGCTGTTCCGGCTCACCGCGAGAAGCGTGGCCTCGTGGTCGCTCCGCAGGCGGGCCGAGAGCTCGTCGACGGACAGGCCGACGTACTCGTCGGGGAGCGTGACGCGATAGAGCTCGGACCCCTCGCCCCCGGAGACGATGTCGGTGACGATCCCGGCGAGACCCGGGTAGAGGGACGACCGGGCCAGCAGGCGTGAGGCGATGCCGTGAGGTGACCACGATCTCGTCTGCGTGCGCGCGCTCGAAGTGCTCGACGTGGGCGGGGTTGTTCGCCTCCACGACGGTGCGCACCTGCGGTGCGATCGACTCGATCGCCATGACGGTGAGGATCGAGCGCATGTCGGCCTCGTTGCTGGCGTCGGAGGGGCAGACGATCGCAGCCATCGCCTCCTCGATCCCCGCACGACGCAGGTCGTCAGCGCTCGTGCAGTCCCCGTTGACGAAGTAGGCGTTCGGACCGGCCGGGCTCTTGTCGGCGTCGTGGACGACGACGACCTGCGGTGTGTACTCGTCGGTGGCGAGCTCGCCGATGAGCTCACGCGCCGTGGGGTTCCACCCGCACACCACGATGTGGTCGCGGTATCCCGATGCGCCCATGCCTTGTCCCTCTTTCAGGAGGAAGTCGATGACGAAGCCGACGAGTGCCCCCGTGATGGAGGCGACGATCGCGACGCCGAAGAGCACCAGCAGCCAGCTGACGACGTAGCCGGCGGGCGAGGTGACGTACGACGCGTCGCCGGAGCCCATCACCGTCGTCACGGCCCAGTAGAAGCTCGCTGAGAAGGAGCCGAACAGCTCGCCGACGCCGTCCCGCGGTCCCTCGACCACCGTGACCAGGATCGAGGCGATGGCGACCACGCGAGCAGCCCGAGGAACAGCCGGAGGAAGAAGCCCCGCTCGATGCCCGAGGTGAACCGGCGGATGTGGAAGCCGATCCGACGCAGCAACGGAGTGGCGAAGAGCCGGTCCAACCGGCGCGCCAGCCGTCTTCTCATCGCATCCTCGCCCCGTGGCAGCGGGCCCTCCGCCGGTGGAGGGATGATGCCAGCCCCCGGGCGCGGCTGGCTAGGCTCCGGCCGGGTGGAGCGCGAGCAGGTCGCCGCGGGTCCACGACGGGCTGACGCCCGGCGCGGCGGCGAGGTAGTCGGCGCACCGTCCGGCGTCCCACCCGAACGTCTCCACCAGGCCGTGCACGACGCGGCGGAGGTACGCCGGTGCGGGTGCCGTCGGGACCGGGCGGCGCCGGGTCGCCAGCGTGAACACCGGCAGGCCCTCGAGGTCGGGAAGGCCGACGACCACGTCGTAGAGGCCGGTCCCTCCGGGGACGCCGGAGCGCAGGTCGAGGTCGACGCCGGGGTGCTGCCGCGTCTCCTGCGCGACGACGTCGTTGAGCTGGCCGTGCGTGAGCAGGTAGGCCCGCCCGGCGACCTCGCCGCCGCCGTGCGGGTCGTAGACCGCGACCCCGCCGCCCCACACGAGGGACTCGCCCGCGAAGACCAGGCGCCCGGGGGCGGTCATCGGCTCCCAGCGCGTGGGCAAGCGTCGTGTCCCGGCAACCGGCGTACGTCCTCATCGCGTCCTGCGGCCGGCCGCCGGCGACGTAGCAGTCGAAGCGCTCACGGTGGAGGTTGGAGCCGTAGGCGAGGTACCAGGCAGTCGCCTCAGGACGGCTATCCGGCATGGGTCCTCCGAGCGAGGTCGGCGAGCACCGGCGTGAGGTCACCGGCCTCGACCTCGACGGCTCGCTGGCGGCCGGCGCCACCCCGCGCCGCGAGCACCCGGGTGACCAGGTGGTCGACCAGGTCGCGGTCGCCCGCCTCGTCCAGGGCGTCGGCGACCCGCTCGACCAGCGCCGTCGCGACGGCTGCCGCGCCGGCCGTCTCCCGGGTGGCCGGGTGGACGAGGTCGCCGCCCACGCCGTCGCGCGACGCGCGCCAGTGGGCGGCCCGCAGCAGGTCCGCCCGCCACGCGCCCTCGCGCGACGGCGTGCCCGCACGGTGCTCCTCGGCGACGGTGGTCACGAGAGCGCGGGTCAGCGCTGCCACGAGGAGGGCGTCGTCGACGTCGGTGCAGACGTCGGCGACCCGGATCTCCACCGTGGGCAGGGACCGGGCCAGACGGATGTCGTAGTAGAGCATCCCGTCGTCGAGCGCGGCCCCCCACGACCGGAAGGACGCGGCGACGCGGTGGTACTCCGTCGACCGACCCGAACGCCTCGTGCGCGCCGCCGGTCGGCCAGCGCGCCCAGACCTGGCTGCGCCAGCTCGCGTAGCCGGTGTCCTCGCCCGCCCAGTAGGGCGAGTTGGCGCTCAGGGCCAGGAGCACGGGGAGCCACGGCCGGGTGCGGTCGATGACGGCCACGGCCTCCTCGTCGTCCTCGACCCCGACGTGCACGTGCATCCCGCAGACGAGTGCCTCGGCGGAGACGCTCCCGAACTCCCGGACGATCCGTCGGTAACGGGGCTTGGGGGTCACCTCCGCCTCGACGTACGGCATGCACGGGAGTCGGCGTCGCCACGGCCAGCGCGCCCGCGCGGGACGCAGCCTCGGCGGCATCGGTGCGACGTCGGACGAGCGCGTCGCGCAGGTCCTGGAGCACGGTCGTCGGGGGCGTGGCGTGCTCGATCTGCTGCTGGTGCAGCTCCGCCTCGAGCTCGGGGTCCCGGTCGTCCGCCGGGCCCGGCGACGCACCCAGCACCTCCTGGGCGACGGCGGTCACCTGCCAGGTGGAGGGGTCGACGAGCAGGAGCTCCTCCTCGACGCCGACGGTCCTCACCCCTTGTTCATCCCCTGTCTCTCAGAACCCACGCGTGTTCCCGGGCATCGAGGCCAGCAGCTCCTGCCCTCGGGCGAGGTGCTTGTGCTCGACGAGGACCTCGTAGCGGGTCGCCACGATCCGGCTCACCGAGCTGAAGTCGCGCTGGCCCCGGGTGGCTGCGTAGCCGACGAGCGCCCAGACGACGCCGAAGAGGGCGCCGTAGAGCGTGACGGAGCCGATCACCAGCAGCGCGTCGTCGTCGCCGAACAACGAGATGATCAGGCCGACGAAGAGGCCGAGCCAGGCGCCGGAGAGCAGGCCTCCGAGCGCCACCCGTCCGCGTGGTCAGTCGCCCCGTGACGCGCTCGACCTGCTTGAGCTCGGTGCCGACGATCATGCAGTTCTCGACCGGGAACTCCTGGTCGGAGAGGTGGTCGACGACCTTCTGGGCCTGCGCGTACTCCTCGAAGACTCCCAACGACTGCGGGTACTGCAGGGTCAGGCCGGACCGCAGGGCAGCGGCTTCACGAAGGTTGCTCATGCCTCGATTCTCCCGCGCGCACCAAGGAGCGAGCGCAGGCGCGTTTCCGCGGGTCCTGGCGGCGGTACATCTCAGGAAGGCCCGCGCGAGCGGGGGAGAGCACGGAGGCCCGATGACGGACGCGATGACCAGCAAGGTGAAGAGGCGCTCCTGTGCGCGCCGACGGCAGCGACGCCCTCGACGTGGGTGCCCGGATCGGCTCGGTCGCGTACGGCGTGGTCCACCTGATCGCTGGGCTGGACCGCGTTGCAGCTCGGCGTTCGGCGACCGAGCGGGCAGGCCAGCCAGAGCGGGGCTTTCGCACGAGATGGCGGGGTCCGGCGCTCGGCCGGCTCAGCCTCTACGTCGTCGCCGGTGGGCTTGCTCGCGCTCGTGGTGTGGCAGGGCGTCGAGGCCGCGGTGGGCCACCGGGACAGCGAGGTGGCAAGCGGGTGCTCAAGCGGGCGGGTCGGCGCGGCAAGGCCGTGCATCTACGCCGTGCTCGGCGTCAGCGCGGTCAAGGTCGCCATCGGCAGGGCCAGGGGTCGCTCCGGCACCGACACGTGGACCGCGAAGCTGATGTCGGCGCCCGGCGGGCAGCTGCTGGTGGGACGCGGTCGGGCTCGGCATCGTCGCCGTCGGCGGCTACCTCGTCTACAAGGGCTTACCGAGAAGTTCACGAAGGACCTCGACGCGGCAGGCGACGCTCAGCGATCGCCGCACCCCGATCGTGATGGCTCGGCAAGGTCGGCTACGTCGCCAAGGGCGTGGCGTTCGTCGGCGTCGGCGTCGCTGTTCGTCCTCGCCGCCGTGCGAGCACGAGGCGAAGAAGTCCGGCGGGCTCGACCAGGCGCTGCACCAGCTCCTCCAGCAGCCTTTCGGCGCCGGTGCTGGTCGCGGCCATGGCCCTCGGGTTCGCCGCGTTCGGGCTCTACTGCTTCGCCTGGGCTCGCCACCTCGACCGCTGAGCTAGTCGGGCAGCTGGTCCTCGAGGTGACCCGGGCGTGACACCGAGCGAGCCCACGGCGGCGGTGGCCACCGAGGCGGCGGTGAGCATCAGCAGCGGCACGGTCCAGCCACCCGTCGCGTCGTACAGGATGCTGACGCCCAGCGGTCCGGCGATCGAGAGTGCGTAGCCGACGGCCTGGGTGAAGCCCGACAGGGCGGCGGTGCCGTCGGAGGTGCGGCTGCGCAGCGCGATCATGGTGAGCACGAGCGGGAAGACCCCGGTCCCGATGCCGACGAGCACGGCCCACAGGAAGGCGCCCTCGACCGGGGCGAAGATCAGCCCGAGGTAGCCGATCGGGTAGCAGCCCAGCAGCAGCAGGAGCAGGCTCGTCTGGTCCTCCCGCTTCGCCGCGGCCGAAGGGACCCACAGCGACACGGGGATGCTGATGCCGGTGATGACCCCGAGCAGGATCCCGGCGGTCGACGCGGAGAACCCGGCGTCGCGGTAGAGCTGCGCGAACCAGCCGAAGATCGCGTACGCCTGCGCCGACTGCAGCCCGAAGGTGATCGCCATGGCCCAGCCCGATCCGGGTGCGGGCGACTGCGCGCAGGGGCACCGTCCGGGTCGTGCCCTGGGGTCGTTCGTCGTGACGCACGAGCCCCAGCCAGGGCAGCACCGCGATGAACGCCGGCACCGCCCAGATGCCGAGGCCCCAGCGCCACGAGCCCATCGCCTGCGCGATCGGCACGGTGAGCACGGACGCGGCGGTGAGGCCGATCGCGAGGGCGGTCGTGTAGATCGACGTCAGGGGGCCGAGGCGGGACGGGAAGTGCAGCTTGACCAGCGACGGCAGCAGCACGTTGGCTGCCGCCATGCCGGCCAGGGCCACGACGGTCAGCACGAGGAACGTCGCCGCGTTGTCGGAGAGCGCCCGCGCCACCAGGCCGACCGTGAGGGCGACGAGGGCGAGCAGGGTGAGCCGGTGCACCCCGACCTTGCGGGCGGCCACCGGTGCCGCGGCTCCGAAGACGCCGAACGCCACGACGGGGAGCGAGGTGAGGATCGCCGGCCTCGAGGTGGCTCATGCCGAGCCCGTCGCGGATCTCCTCCAGCACCGGTCCGACGCTCACGGCAGCCGGCCGCAGGTTCACCGCGAGGGCGATGACACCGAGCAGCACCCAGGTGCTGTCGCGGCGGGACGGTCCCTGGTCGTGGCGCACCGGGTCATCTTTCCTGCCGGACCGTGGCCGGCCGGTCGGCGGGTCAGGTGATCGTCATGCCACCGTCGACGGGGAGGGTCTGGCCGGTGACGTAGCCGCCGGCGCCGGAGGCGAGGAACACCACGCGCGGCGGCCAGCTCCGCCGGGTCGCCCTTGCGGCCGGCCGGGATGCGGGCCGCCATCGCGTCGAGGTAGCCCGTCGGGGTACTGCGTCGGTCATCTCGCTGGCGAAGAAGCCCGGGGCGAGCGCGTTGACGCGGATGCCCTTGCGCCCGGTCCACTGCTGCGCGAGGTCGCGGGTGAGGCCGATCAGGCCGGCCTTGGACGCGGAGTACGCCGCCTGGGGGAGTCCGCCGGTGGTGAGCCCGAGGACCGACGAGATGTTGATGATGCTGCTGCCCGGCTCCATGACGCGGCCGCAGGCCTGGGCCATCCAGTAGCAGCCGTTGAGGTTGACGTCGATGACCCGACGGAACTGCTCGGGCGTCTCGCGGGTGGCGGGCACGGCGGTGCCGACGCCGGCGTTGTTGACCAGGATGTCGACCCGGCCGAGCTCGGCCATCGCCGCGTCGACCAGCGCCTGGCAGTCCTCCGGCGTCGCGACGTCGGTGCGCGACGGTGAGCGCGCGTCGGCCGGCGGCCTCGACGAGGGCCTTGGTCTCCTCGAGCCGCTCGACGCGGCGGGCGCCGAGGACGACGTCGGCGCCGGCCTCGGCGAGCGCCTGCGCGAACGCGACGCCCAGCCCCGAGGAGGCGCCGGTCACGATGGCGACCTGCCGTCGAGGCGGAACAGGTCGGCACGGGCACGCCCATCAGGTCGTACCCGCGCCACGGTCTTGCGCTTGCGGCCCACGCCAGGGCGGACTCGATCGCGTCCTCGATGGTCAGGCGGCGGTCCAGCCGAGCACGTCGCGGGCCTTGTCCACGTTGGCGAACGCGCCGATCGCGTCACCCGGGCGCGGGGTGGCGCCTCGCGCACCGGCACCTCCTGGCCGAAGACCTTCTCGAACGCGGCGACGAGCTCGCGCACGGTGACGCCGTCGCCGGTGCCGACGTTGATGATCGTGCTCGGAGCCCCGACCTTGGCGAGCACCTCGTCGAACTGCTCACGGCGCGCACGTGGGCCTGCGCGAGGTCCCAGACGTGGATGTAGTCACGGATTCCGGTGCCGTCGCGGGTCGGGTGCTCGGTGCCGGTGATCGTGAAGGCGTCCTTCAGCCCTGCGCCGCCATCACCAGCTGCCGAGCACGTGCGACGGCTCGCGCACGTAGATGCCGGACTCGAGGTCGGGGTCGGAGCCGATCGGGTTGAAGTAGCGCAGGATGATCGCTCGCAGGTCGGTGGCGCCGGCCATGTCGGTGAGCGCCATCTCCATCATCCGCTTCGGTCCGGGCGTACGGCGATGCCGGCTCGAGCGGGCGACTCCTCGGTGACCTCGAAGTCCTCGACCATGCCGTAGAGCGACGCGCTCGAGGAGAACAGCACGCGCGGCTTCCCGAGCGCGACGAGCTGGTCGAACATCTCGAGCGACTTCGCGACGTTGTCGCGGTAGTACTCGTAGGGCTGCTGCGACCGACTCGGCACGACGATCCGCGCAGCCATGTGGATCGTGGCGTCGAGGTCGGGGTGCTCGTCGACGACACGGGCGAGCAGCGTCACGGTCGGCGATGTCGCCCTCGTAGAAGATCCGGTCCTTCACGAAGACCCGCGGACCGGTCAGGAGCGAGTCGAGGATGACCGGCGTGTGGCCCGCGTCCTCCAGCGCCTTGGCGGTGGTGGACCCGATGTAGCCGGCGCCGCCGGTGACCAGAACCTTCATGGGGACCGACCCTAGCCCGGCGGACCATGCCACCGCGCCGGGCCACGCCGCCCCCGCGGGGAGCGCGGCGGGTGCGTTATCCTGGAGCCATGCTCACGAGCCTGCTTCTTGGACAGCCGCTCTGAGCGATCGCGACCCGACCCGATCGCCCAGAGCGGCCACCCTCCCTGCCCGGAGGGTTTTTTGTGCCCGAGGACAGCCACGACGACGAGAACGGACAGATGAGCGAGCAGCGATGAGCACGAGCAGCAGACCGGCCGGACGGGCGCGCCGTACGACGTCGCGGCGGCCCAGGACAAGTGGCGCCCGGTCTGGGAGAAGCTCGACCCGTTCACGGCCGCCGACGACGGCATCACGAGCGGCGGCGCTACGCGCTGACGATGTTCCCCTACCCGAGCGGCGACCTGCACATGGGTCACGCCGAGGTGATGGCGCTGCACGACGTCATCGCCCGCTACTGGTGGCAGCAGGGCTACGACGTGCTGAACCCGATCGGCTGGGACTCCTTCGGCCTGCCCGCCGAGAACGCCGCGATCAAGCGCGACGAGCACCCGGCGACGTACACCTACGCCAACATCGAGACCCAGGCCGAGTCGTTCCGCCGCTACGGCATCGTCGTTCGACTGGTCGCGGCGGCTGCACACCTCCGACCCGGAGTACTACCGCTGGACCCAGTGGCTGTTCCTGCGGTTCCGCGAGCGCGGGCTGGCCTACCGCAAGTCTCAGCCCGGTCAACTGGTGCCCCAACGACCAGACGGTGCTGGCCAACGAGCAGGTCGTGCAGGGCATGTGCGAGCGCTGCGGCGCCGAGGTCACCAAGCGCGAGCTGTCGCAGTGGTACTTCAAGGTCACCGACTACGCCCAGCGGCTGCTGGACGACATGGAGCCGCTGGAGGACACCTGGCCCGACCGGGTGCTGGCGATGCAGCGCAACTGGATCGGCCGCTCCGAGGGCGCGCACGTCGACTTCGAGATCGAGGGTCGCGACGAGCCGGTCACGGTCTTCACCACGCGCCCGGACACGCTGTACGGCGCGACGTTCTTCGTGGTCGCCGCCGACGCCAAGCTGGCCGACGAGATCTGCGCGCCGGAGCAGCGCGCGGCCTTCGAGGCCTACCTGGACGGAGGTGCGCAAGGAGACCGACATCGACCGGCTGTCGACCGACCGGCCCGAAGACCGGCGTCGTTCCTGGGCCGCCACGCGGTCAACCCGGTCAACGGCGAGCGGATCCCGGTGTGGGCGGCCGACTACGTGCTGGCCGACTACGGCACCGGCGCGATCATGGCGGTGCCCGCGCACGACCAGCGCGACCTGGACTTCGCGAAGGCGTTCGACCTGCCGGTGCGGCGCGTCGTCGACACCGGGCGAGGACGACCCCGAGGAGACCTACGTCGCGACCGTCCGGCGACGGCGTCTACGTCAACTCCGGGCCCGCTGGACGGGCTGACCGACAAGGCCGCCGGCATCGCCCGCGATCATCGAGCAGCTGGAGGCCGAGGGCACCGGCAAGCGGCGCGGTCAACTTCCGGCTGCGCGACTGGCTGCTGTCCCGTCAGCGCTTCTGGGGCTGCCCGATCCCGATCGTGCACTGCGACGACTGCGGCGAGGTCGCCGGTCCCCGACGACCAGCTGCCCGTCGTGCTGCCCGACCTGCGCGGCGCCGACCTGAAGCCGAAGGGCGTCTCGCCGCTGGCCGCGGCCGAGGACTGGGTCAACGTCGACTGCCCGCCGTGCGGCGGGCCCGCGAAGCGCGACAGCGACACGATGGACACCTTCGTCGACTCGTCGTGGTACTTCCTGCGCTACTGCTCGCCGCACTACGCCGACGGCCCGTTCGACCCCGAGGCGGTGCGCGAGTGGATGCCGGCGCGAGCAGTACGTCGGTGGCGTCGAGCACGCGATCCTGCACCTGCTGTACAGCCGGTTCTTCACCAAGGTCCTGCACGACATGGGGATGGTCGACTTCGTCGAGCCGTTCACCGCGCTGCTGAACCAGGGCCAGGTCATCAACGAGGGCAAGGCGATGAGCAAGTCGCTGGGCAACGGCGTCAACCTGGGCGAGATGATCGACCCGTACGGCGTCGACGCGGTCCGGCTGACGATGGTGTTCGCCGGCCCGCCCGAGGACGACATCGACTGGGCGGACCTGTCCCCCGGCGGCTCGCTGAAGTTCCTGCAGCGCGCGTGGCGGCTGTCCGGCGACGTGACCTCGCGCCGCGGCGCCGACGCCGACCGACCGGCGACGTCGCGCTGCGCAAGGTGACGCACCGCGACGGTGCACGACGCCGCGCAGCTGGTCGAGTCGCACCGCTTCAACGTCATGGTCGCCCGGATCATGGAGCTGGTGAACGCCACCCGCAAGGCCATCGACTCCGGCTGCGGCCCGGCCGACCCCGCCGTGCGCGAGGCCGCCGAGGCGGTCGCGATCATGCTGAGCCTGGTCGCGCCGTACACCGCGGAGGAGATGTGGGAGCGGCTGGGCCACGAGCCGACCGTGGCGCGGGCCGGCTGGCCGGCGGTCGACGAGGCGCTGCTGGTGGAGGACACCGTCACCGCCGTCGTCCAGGTCCAGGGCAAGGTGCGGGCCCGGCTGGAGGTCGCCGCCGTCGATCAGCGCCGCGGAGCTGGAGGCGGCCGCGCTGGCCGACCCGGCCGTCGTGCGCAGCCTGGAGGGCAAGACCGTCCGCAAGGTCATCGTCCGCGAGCCCAACCTGGTCAACATCGTCGCGGGCTGATCGCCCGGCGAGACCGGCCCGGTCCGGTAGCCTGCGCGCATGCCGAAGGTCGCCGTCGTCACCGACTCGACGGCGTCGTTGTCCGCCGAGGTGGCCGAGGCGCTCGGCATCCGCGTGGTGCCGCTCCAGGTGGTCGATCGGGGCGCACGTCGTACGACGACGGCGTCGACCCCGAGGCGAGCCCGGAGCACGTGGCGAAGGCGCTGAAGGAGTACGTCCCGGTCAGCACGTCCCGGCCGAGCCCGAGCGTGGTGCTGGAGGCCTACGAGCGCGCCGCGGCCGAGGGCGCCGAGGAGATCGTGTCGGTGCACCTGTCGGCCGAGGTGAGCGCGACCTACGAGTCGGCCCTGCTGGCGGCGCAAGAAGTCGCCGGTGCCGGTGCACACCGTCGACACGCCGGCAGATCGGCGCCGGCACGGGGTACGCCGCGCTGCGCGGCCGCGCTGGCCGTGCGTCGACGGGGCGACGGGCAAGGAGGCCGCCGAGGCGGCGCGGCGCCGTGCCCGGCTGGTGACCTCGCTGTTCTACGTCGACACCCTCGAGTACCTCCGGCGCGGCGGCCGGGTCGGCGCTGCCGCCGCGCTGTTCGGCTCGGCCCTTGCGGTCAAGCCGATCCTCTGCGTCGAGGACGGCCGCATCGCGCCGAAGGAGAAGGTGCGCACGGCCGCTCGCGCGCTCGCCCGGCTGGAGGACCTCGCGGTCGAGGCGGCCGGCGTCGGCGGACGTCGACATCTCGGTGTGCCACCTGGCCAACCCCGACGGCGCGCAGGCGCTCGCCACGAAGCTCGCCGACCGGCTGTCCGCGAACCTGGGCGACCGTGAGATCGAGGTCGCCGAGGTCGGGGCCGTGCTGGGAGCCCACGTCGGGCCGGGCCTGGTCGGCGTCGTGGTCGCCCCCACCTGCTAGTTCTCCACAGCCGCGCCGGCGACGGTGGTGGCGGGGCCCTGGTCTTTCCTAGCGTCGCCGCATGCGCAACCGCAGCTACGACGACCGCGTCGCCGAGGTGACCCGCCGTCGGCTCGAGGTGCTGGCGGCGGAGCTGGGCGTGGACCTCGACGCCACCTCGACGGAGGCGGACACCGACCCCGACCCCGACCCCGAAGCCGCACCGGAGCCCGGTGCCGGGGCCGCTCTCGCGGAGACCCGACCGGGTCGGCACGCACGACGACCGGTGCGCCCGGTGCGTCGGGTCACGCTCTGGATCGCCGACCGGCTGCCGGCGGGCAGTGGTCGGCGGCTCGACCTCGGGGCTGCGCACGTGGGCCTGGTCGCGCTCGTGCTGGCCGGGGGGCTGCTGCTCACGGCGTGGCTGGTGCTGCGGTCGTCCCCGTCCGGCACCGCGGCGCCGCCACGGGTCTCGGCACCGCTCGCGCAGTCCGCGTCGTCGGCGCCCGGCTCCCCGGGAGCAGGCGCCCGTCGCGCCCTCGGCCTCGCCGACCGGTGCCGACCTGGTCATCGACGTGGTGGGCAAGGTGCGCGACCCCGGGATCGCCGTGCTTCCGCCCGGCTCGCGGGTGGTGGACGCCCTCGAGGCGGCCGGAGGCGCCCGCGCGGGTGCCGACCTGAGCGCGCTCAACCTGGCCCGGCCGCTGACGGACGGGGAGCAGGTCGTGGTGGGGCGACCCGCCGGGTGCCGCCCGTCCCCTTCCGGGCTCCGGGGCAGCGCCGCCCGCCTCGGCCCTGGTGAACCTCAACACCGCTGACCAGGCCGCGCTCGAGACCCTTCCCGGGGTGGGGCCGGTCACCGCCGCGGCGATCCTCCAGTGGCGCGCGGACCACGGGGCGTTCTCCGCGGTCGAGGAGCTGCTCGAGGTCTCCGGCATCGGTGACGCGACGCTGGCCGAGATCGCGCCGCACGTCACCCTCTGAGGCCGCGGCGCGTGGAGCGTGCGACGGGCCCGGACCTGCGGGTCCTCGCCCTCGGCGGCGCGGCCTGGGTGGGCGCGCTCGGTGCTCTGCTGGCCGGGCGGCCCGGGTGGGCGGTCGCTCTCGCGGTGGCGCTGCCGACGGTGTGCGTGGTGCTCGTGCGGGTCGTCCGCCGTCGTCGCCGGCTGCGTCGGCAGACGTTCGCGGCGCTGCTCGTGCTGGCGGCGGTCGTGGCGGTGGTGGCCGTCGAGACGGTCGTCCGCTCGCGCGGCGGTGCACGTCGAGCGCGCTGGCATCGGGCCGTGGCCCGGCCCGTGGCGTGGCCGTGCTCGACGTCCGCAGTGACCCGGTGGTGCGGCCCGGCCGCTTCGGCGACGTCGTCGTGGCCCGTGCCCGCACGGTGGAGGTGCGGGCGCGGGGGAGCACCTCGCCAGCGCGTCCCGGTGCTGGTGCTCGGCGACCCGGGGACGGGAGTGCCTGGACGCAGGTCGAGCTCGGCGCGACGATCCGGGTGACCCGACGACTCCTTCCCGCGGACGAGCCCGACCTCGCCGGGGTCCTGGACGTGGTCAACGAGCCTGAGCTGGTCAGACCGCCGCCTGCCCTGCAGCGGGGCGCGGACGTCGTCAGGGAGTCGGTCAGCCGCGCCGCGGCCGGCGGCCCCGGCGAGGCGGCTGCCCTGGTGCCTGCGCTGGTCACCGGCGACGATGCGGCACTGTCCCGAGGACCTGGAGGACGACTTCCGGACTCGCGCTGATCACCATGCGGGTCAGGAGGGGCATCTCGCCGCCGAGGCCCGAGAACAGCTGGGCGAACACCGGGATCACCTTCCACAGGATGATGAACACCACCAGGGCGGCGATGACGATGATCGACACCGGGTAGATCAGCGCCGCCTTGACCTGGCTGTTCAGCTTGACGGCCTTCTCGATGTAGACCGAGAGGCGCTGCAGGATGATGTCGAGGATACCGCCCGCTTCGCCGGCCGCCACCATGTTGGTGAACAGATTGTCGAAAGCCTTGGGGTGCTTGCGCATGGAGTCGGCGAGCGAGGCGCCGGATTCGACGTCGCTCCTCACCTGTTGGATGACGGCCTGGAAGCCGCGGTGCTCCTCCTGCTCGCCGAGGATCTCCAGGCACTGCACCAGCGGCAGGCCGGCGTCGAGCATCACGGAGAACTGGCGGGTGAAGATGGCGATCCGCTTGGCGCCGATGCCGCCGGAGAAGCGGGGGATGAGCTTGATCTCCTTACCCTTCTCCTTGATGCTGGTGATCTGGATCTGCTGGCGCCGGAGCACGGCCACGGCGGCGTCGCGCGAGTCGGCCAGGAGTTGCCCTTCCTGGGCCTGACCGGTGCGGTTCTTTCCTTTCCAAACGAAGCTGGGCATCCTAGAACTCCTCCCCCTACGCGGTGAGCGCGGGGTTCAAACTCGCCGGACCGCGGTTGATGATCTCCTGGAGCTCGTCAGGATACGACGAGCGGGAGAGCGCCGTCTCCAGCGTGATCATGCGCTTGAAGTACAGGGCCGCCAGGGCCTGGTTGAACGTCTGCATGCCGTGCTTGGTCTGACCCGTCTGCATCATGCCGTAGATCTGGTGCACCTTGTCTTCGCGGATCAGGTTGCGGATGGCGGGGCTGGGGATCAGGATCTCCATGGCCATCGCCCGCCCCTTGTTTCCGGCCCTGGGCAGCAGCGTCTGGCAGATGATCCCCTCCAGAACCAGCGAGAGCTGGGCGCGGATCTGAGCCTGCTGGTGGGCCGGGAAGACGTCGATGATGCGGTTGATCGTCTGCGCGGCCGAGTTCGTGTGCAGGGTGGCGAACGTCAAGTGGCCCGTCTCGGCGATGCGCAGGGCCGACTCCACCGTCTCCAGGTCGCGCATCTC
This sequence comes from uncultured Acidobacteriota bacterium, assembly GCA_963832495.1. Classification (GTDB taxonomy): domain Bacteria; phylum Acidobacteriota; class Thermoanaerobaculia; order Multivoradales; family UBA5704; genus DATARR01. Next base: position 25,526 of record CAWHUF010000016.1, read on the forward strand.
GCCGATCAGCACCACGTCCGGGTCCTGCCGCAGGGCCGAGCGCAGGGACTCGGCGAATCCGTGCGTGTCCGCGTGGATCTCGCGCTGGTTGACGATGCACTTCTTGTGGCTGTGAAGGAACTCGACCGGGTCCTCGATGGTGACGATGTGCTCGCTACGCTCCCGGTTGATCTTGTCGATCATGGCGGCCAGCGTCGTCGACTTGCCCGAGCCCGTGGGCCCCGTGACCAGGATCAATCCGCGCGGCTTCTCGCACAGGCGCTCGATCACCGTAGGCAGGCCGAGCTCGCGGAAGCCCTTGATCTCATAGGGGATCTGCCGGAAGACGGCGGCGATCGCGCCGCGCTGGTGGAAGATGTTGGCGCGGAAACGGGCCAGCCCCTTGATCCCGAAGGAGAGGTCGATCTCCAGGTTCTCCTCCAACCGGTGCTTCTGGTTGTCGGTGAGGATCGAGTAGGCGAGCTGCTTCGTCTCCGAAGGCGTCATGGGCGGCAGGTTGAGCGGCCGCAGATGGCCGTCCACCCGCACCTGCGGTGGCGAGTTGGTGGTGACGTGGAGGTCAGACCCCCCCTGCTCCACCATGGTCTTCAACAACTGATTCAACGTCGGCGGCATGACCACAGACTCCAGCGATTCAGAGATAAACGGACGAAAACTGACGGGAGTCTACACCATTGAGGGAATAGATGAAAGGGTATGAGTAGAGGTGCCCGAAAAGGCCGCGCGTTGTTTGTCGCGATGAAGGTGCCTCCAAAGGTCAAATCTGCTGCTTTCTGGTAACCTCGTCCGGTGTCTTTCGACCCCGAAGCCCCAAGCCAGCGGCTGCGGCCGAGCGGCGGCTACCGCAATCTGCGGTCGTTTCAGGTGGCCACGATCGTCTACGACGCGACGGTTGCATTCTGCGCCCGTTTTCTGGACAAGCGCTCACGGACCGTGGACCAGATGGTGCAGGCGGCACGCAGCGGCCGGCAGAACATTGCCGAGGGCAGCCGGGCGTCGGCGATTTCCACCCAGACCGAGCTGCGCCTGGTCAACGTAGCCCGCGCCAGCCTCGACGAGCTCCTGCTGGACTACGAAGACTTCCTGCGGCAGCGCGGCCAGCGCCAGTGGGACAAGAACGACCACGAAGCCCGGGCGGTGCGGGCGGTCGGGAGAGAGCGCGCCGAGCCGGCCGCCTACTCCCCATGGCTGAGCCACGCTGATCCCGCGGTGGTGGCCAACGCGCTGATCTGCCTGATCCACCAGGCCAACTACCTGCTCGACCAGCAGATTTCCGCGCTGGAGCGCGGCTTCATTCACGAGGGTGGCTACAGCGAGAGCCTCGCCGCGGCACGGCTCGCGGAGAGGGCGAGGCAGAAGCGGCAGGCAGATCGGACGGATCGGTCCGATCGGTCGGATCCGTCCGATTCTTCTAATGCCTCTGCCCCCGCTTGCCCGGCTTGCGGCAAGGGCATGGTGCTGCGCACTGCTCGCACGGGTGCCCGGGCCGGTTCGCGGTTCTGGGGATGCGCCGGCTACCCGGAGTGCAGGGGAACGCGGCCGGCAGGGTAGGCTCCGGGACTTTGCTATCGTACCTCGGTGAGCGAGACCGCCGGACATCACGACGAGGAGGTGCTGGGCAAGGCCTACGACGCCCGCCTCATGCGGCGGCTGCTGGGTTACGTGCGCCCGTACCGCGGCATGGCGCTGGGAGCGCTGCTGCTCATCTTCGTCTCTTCGCTGCTCCAGCTCGCCGGGCCCCTCCTGTCGGCCGTTGCGCTCGACCTGTTCATCCACCCCGGGGGCGTGGAGGGGCAGATCGCTACTCCGAGCGTCTGGGTGCGGGACTTCCTGCTGGCCCGTGGGATCGTGCCGGCCGAGGTGGCCGTCCAGGGCGTAGCGGTGATCGCGGGCCTCTACTTCCTGATGCTCGCCCTCCTCTTCGCCTCCGCGTACGCCCAGGGGTACATCCTCCAGATGATGGGGCAGTACATCATGAACGACCTGCGCCGGCAGGTCTTCGGCCATCTCCAGCGCCTGCCCCTCGCCTTCTACGACAAGAACCCCATCGGCCGCCTGGTGACCCGGGTGACCACCGACGTCGACGCCCTGAACGAGATGTTCACGGCCGGGCTCGTCTCGATCTTCGGCGACATCATGCTGCTGACGGGCATTGTGGGAGTCCTCTTCTGGCTCGACTGGCGGCTGGCCCTGGTGGCGTTCTCCATCGTGCCGCTCCTGCTCCTGCTCACCTCCTGGTTCAAGGTCCGGGTGCGCCAGAGCTTCCGCGAGGTGCGGGTCAAGATCGCCCACATCAACGCCTTCCTCCAGGAGCACGTCACGGGCATGCCCGTGGTGCAGCTCTTCAACCGCGAGGAGCGGGCCTTCCGCGAGTTCTCGGAAATCAACGACGCCCACCGCGACGCCAACGTGCGGTCGATCTTCTACTACGCCGTGTTCTTTCCCGGCGTGGAGCTGATCACCTCGATCGGCACGGGCCTGCTGATCTGGAGGGGCGGCGGACGGGTGGTGGCGGGGGTGGTCTCGATCGGCGCCCTGATCGCGTTCCTTCAGTACGCCCAGCGCTTCTACCAGCCGCTCTCGGACCTGTCGGAGAAGTACAACATCCTCCAGGGCGCCATGGCGAGCTCGGAGCGGATCTTCAAGCTGCTCGACGAGCCCGTGACCATCGCCACGCCCGAGGGGGCGTACCGGCCGGAAGAGGTCCAGGGAGACATCGAGTTCGACAACGTCCGCTTCTCCTATAAGGAAGGCGAGCCCGTGCTCAAGGGCGTCTCGTTCCGGGTCCGCCCCGGCGAGACACTCGCCGTGGTGGGCCACACGGGCGCCGGCAAGAGCACCCTCGCCAACCTCCTGCTGCGCTTCTACGACGTCGAAGGGGGCGCCGTGCGGGTGGACGGCGTGGACGTGCGCCAGTGGGACCTCCCGCGGCTGCGCCGGAGCGTGGCCATGGTGCTCCAGGACGTCTTCCTCTTCGCCGGCACCGTGGGCGCCAACATCCGGCTGGGCGAGGAAGCGATCGACGAGGAGCGGGTGCGCTGGGCGGCGGGGGAGGTGCACGCCCTGCCCTTCATCGAGCGCCTGCCCGCCGGGTTCGGCACCCCGGTCCGGGAGCGGGGCGCCGGGCTCTCGGTGGGGCAGAAACAGCTCATCGCCTTCGCCCGCGCCCTGGCCTTCGACCCGAGCATCCTGATCCTGGACGAGGCCACCTCATCGATCGACACCGAGACCGAGCAGCTCATCCAGATGGCCCTCGACCGTCTGCTCGAAGGGCGTACCAGCGTGGTCATCGCCCACCGGCTGTCCACGATCCAGAAGGCGGACCGCATCCTCGTCCTCCACAAGGGAGAGGTCCGGGAGTACGGCAGCCACCAGGAGCTGCTCGCCCTGCGCGGGATCTACTACCGTCTGTATCTGTTGCAGTACAAGGATCAGGAGCTGGAAGGGGTCGAGGCGCGGGCGGCGGCGGGAGCCTGACCCGGAGTCAGGGGCGGCAGAGTTCGCGCTATCCTTATCCCGTGCCGTTGCAGCTCAGCCTGTTTGATGTCCTCGCGGAACCGCCTCGCCCACCTGGCGGCCGCATCCTGATCGCCCCCGGTCCCGTCGCTGCCGAGGCGCTGCTCCTGGAGCGCCTGGACACGCTTCTGACGGAAATGCGCCGCGATCCCTCGCGGCTGGCCCGGCCGGTGCGGGTCGTGGTGCCCTCCCGCAGCCTGCGCCTCCACCTGGCCTCGGCGCTGGTGCGGCGGCGGGGACGGTCCGTGGCGGGGGTGGCGATCCAGACCCTGTTCGGGCTCGCTTCCGAGGTGCTGGAGCGGGCCGGGGAGGCCGTGCCTCGCGGGGAGCGGCTGTTCGAGGTGCTTGCCCAGCGGGCGGCGCGCGCCGAGCCGGTCCTGCGCCGGGGGCTCGAAGATCTCGCCGACGGGTTCTCGGCCGTCACGGGCACGGTGCGCGACCTGCTCGACGCGGGGCTGGAGCCCATTCATGCGGAAGCCGCCGAGGAGGCGCTCGCGAGCGACGGGCCGAAGGCGGCCAGCCGCGCCGAGGTGGAGCGCGCCCGCGCCCTGGTGCGCGCCGCCGCCCGCACGGAAGACTGGATGCGCGAGCTCAGCCTGGGACGCGCTTCGACCCTGCTGCGGCGGGCGGCCGAGCTGGTCGAGACCGATGGGGACCGGCATCTTCCTTCCGAGGCTGTCCTGATCCACGGCTTCGCCGACGCCACGGGAGTTGCCACCGACTTCCTCGAAGCCCTGCTGAAGAAGCGCGGCGCCTGGCTGATCCTGGACCATCCTCCGAAACCGGAGGGCGGGGGAGCGGAACGGTCGTTCTCGGACCGCTTCTTCGAGCGCCTCTCCCATTCGGCTTCTGCCGAGACGGCTGAGACGGCGGCCGGTCCTTCGGAGATCGGGGCCTTCGAGGCCGTGGGCACCGAATCCGAGGTGCGCGAGGTGGCCGGCCGCCTCCGGATCCTGCTCGATTCCGGCGTCCGGCCCGAGGGGATCGGCGTGGTGGCGCGCGACCTCTCCCCCTTCCGGCTCGCCCTGCGGCGCCACTTCCACCGGCTCGGCATCCCCTTCTCGGGAGTGGGTGAGCGGGGCACCCTGGCGCCGGCCGGCCGCCGCATCCGGGCGTTCCTGGAGCTGCTGCGCCAGGGCGAGGCCGTGCCGTCCGACCGCTGGCTGGACGCCCTGGCCGCGCTGCCGCCCCTGGCCCTCGACGCGGCCGGGAGCCGGGTGGACCTGCGGCTGGCCTTCTACTCCCTGGGAGCGGGGCGGCTGCGCGACGTGGCCGAGCTGCCGGTCGAGGAGGTGCTCCGCAACAACTCCTATCCCCTCCCCATCCGGCAGGGCCTGAAGACGGTAGGCAGTGACAGCGATGGAGAGGGCGCCGAGCTCGTGGAGGAGGAGGGCGACGGCTCCCAGCGGCGGCCCAACGAGGCCCATGCCCGCCGCCGCCGGGTCTCGGGCTCGCTCCTCCGCGTGGCCGTGCGCGCCGCCCGCCGCACCCGCGAGCGGTTGGCCGCGTGGCCGGAGGAGGCGCCGCTCGAGATCCACGTCGCCTGCCTGGACGAGCTCCTGGGCGTGGACCTCGGCTGGGACGCGGGTTCGGAGGAGGCCCGGCCCGTCATGGCCGCCCTCGACGGGCTGGAGCGGGAGGTGCCGGCGCGGCTGCACCTCAGCCGCGCGGAGGTGCGCCTCCTGCTCGGGGACCTTCTGGAAGAGGCGGGCACGTCCGACCTGGGCGGCCAGGGCGGCGGTGTCCAGGTGCTCTCCGTGACCGAGGCCAGAGGACGGACGTTCGACCACCTCTTCCTCCTGGGATTGAACCGCGACGTCTTCCCGCGCGGCATCCGGGAGGACCCCCTGCTCACGGACGACCTGCGCCGCATCCTCCGGCGGGTGCTGCCGGACGTGCCCGTCAAGCGCTCGGGGTTCGACGAGGAGCGCTACCTCTTCGCCCAGCTCCTCGCGGCGAGCCCCACCGTCACCCTCTCCTGGCAGACGGCGGACGACGACGGCAAGCCCGTCTCCCCCTCACCGCTGGCCGAGCGGCTGCGCGAGCGGATCCCGGTCGAGAAGGCTCCGCCCTTGTGGGCCCTGCCCGCGGCCGGCCCCCTGCCCGGAGCCCGCCTGGCCGCCGAGCACGCCGTGATGGCCGGTCTCCATGCGCCGCGCCGCTGGTTCGGGCGGGTGCTGGCGCTGGCCATCGAGGAGAACCACGATTTGCCGGCCCGCGATTTGCCGGCTGGGGAGCTGCCTGCCGGGACCGTGCCGATCACCGACGTCCCCGCCTCCCGCCTGGCGGCCGCGCGCCTGGCGGTGCTGGAGGAGATGGACCCGGACCTGCGGATGCCCGAAGGCCGTGCGGCGCGCTCGCGGCTAGGCCCCTACTTCGGCTTCATCGGCCGGCTGCCAGGGGGCGGCGAGGGCGAGCCCCGGCTGCGCGAGCTCTACGTCACCCAGCTCGAGAACCTCGCGGCCTGCCCCTGGCAGCTCTTCCTCGTACGCCTGCTGCGCGTAGAGCCCACGCCCGATCCCCTGGGCGCCCTGCCGGGCGTCGACGCCGTGCTTCTGGGCAACGTCGTCCACGCCACCTTGGAGCGCATCGCCCGGCCGCCCGAACAGCCGCCGGCCCGGGCGTCCGTGCGCGGTGCCTCCCCGTTCGCCGCCGCCTGGCCCGGCGAGGACATCCTCACCGGCATGCTTCGCGAGGAAGCCGTGCGCCTGCTGGCCGACGAGGGCATCCGACTGCCCGGCCTCGCCCACGCCCTCGCCGAGCGGGCCCGCCCCCTGCTCGACACGGCCCGCGACCTGGACTGGTCCGCGGGACCCGGCGGAGTCGCGGGAACAATTGCCGTGCTGGCCACCGAGCACGAGGGCGAGTTGGACGTGGGCGAGGCCCCGGGCCGGCTGCACCGCGTGCTCTTCCAGGCGGACCGCGTGGATCTGCAGCGGGGCGGGCTCGTGGTGTGGACCGACTACAAGACGGGCCGGCCGATCTCCACCGCCAAGAAGGCCGAGACCCGGCGCCGCGACTTCCTGAACCGCGTGCGCTCCGGCGCCAGCCTCCAGGCGGTCGCCTATCTCCTGGGCTCCGAGGGGGACTCCATGGGGCGCTATCTCTTCCTCAAGCCCGGTATCCAGGAGGACGCGCGCGAGGTCGCCGTCACCCACGCGGACGAGGAGTTCATCGCCGCCTTCGCCACCGCCTCCGAGGCCGTGCTGGCCGCCTGGGAGGAGGGGAGCTTCTTCCCCCGTCTCGTGGAGCCGGACGGCCGGAACGAGCCCAGCCGCTGCTCCTTCTGCTCCGTGGCCGAGGCCTGCCTGCGGGGAGATTCCGGCTCCCGCCAGCGTCTCTCCGAGTGGACGGCGGGCGATGGTGGTCCGGGCACGGAGGAGGACGCCCTGCTGCGGGTCTGGCGCCTGTGGGAGAAGCAACTCCCCGAGGGAACAGTGTGACCGACGCGCTTCGACAGGCCGACCGCGACGCCCGCCGGGCCGCCCAGACCCGCTTCGACCGCCCTCTCGTCCTCCAGGCCGGGGCGGGCACGGGCAAGACCACGACGCTCATCGGCCGCCTGCTCGCCTGGAGCCTGGGGCAGGGCTGGGACCTCGCCGTCCAGCGCCTTGCGTCGTCCTCCAGTCTGGCCTCCAATCCGGACCGGATCGCCGCCGAGGTCCTGGGCCGCGTCGTGGCCATCACCTTCACCGAGGCCGCGGCGGCCGAGATGGCGGGCCGGGCCGCCCGCGAGCTGGCCGTCCTCTCCGCCGGGGGTGACGCGCCGGGCTGGCTCGAAGCCTCCGTGCTGCCGCCGCCCACGGAACGCGCCACCCGGGCGCGGGCTCTCCTCGGCACGCTCGATCACCTCTCCGTGCGCACCATCCACGCCTTCTGCCGCGGCCTGCTCGCGGACCATCCCCTGGAGGCGGGCGTCCATCCCGACCTGACGGTCGATGCGGACGGCAGCCGCGTGGAACAGGTGGTGCGCGAGACGGTGGAGGACTCCCTGCGCGAGGCCTACGGCGATCCCGGCGATCCCCACCTGCTCGTCCTGGCCGCCAAGGGCTTCGGACCTCAGGAGGTCGTGGAGGCCCTGCTCGATCTCCTCAGAGAGTCCCTGCCGTCCGCGGCCCTGGAGCGCGACCCGTTCGGCCCCGAAGCCGCGACCGCCTTCCGGGCGCGGCTCCGCAAGGCCTGCCAGGACGTCCACCGCCTGGTGGCCTTCCGCGTCCGCGGATCGAAGGCCAAGAATGCGCGGTTGATCGAGGAGGGCCTCCGGGTCCTTCTCGGCCGGCTGGAAGGAGACCTCGGAGACCTCGTATCCCTGAAGGAGGAGACGGCCCAGGCTCTGCCCGAGAACCTCGTCAAACACCTCCACGAGTGGCACCGCCTGCGCCTGAACGACACCGAGGCCGCCATGTTCGGCGACGTCCGCGCCGAGCTGTCCGCCGCCGCCGCCGCCCTCGAGCAGCTCCTCCAGCACTTCGCGCGGGTGGACCCCGAGCTCCTGGACCACGGCCGCCGCGCCCTGCGCCCCCTGCTCGCCCGCATCGAGGAGGAGCTGCGGCGCAACGGCATCGCCACCTTCGACTTCCTCCTCCATGGCGCCGAGTCGCTCCTCGCCCGCCATCCCGAGGTCAGGCGGCAGGTCCGCCGGCGGATCGATCAGCTCCTGGTCGACGAGTTCCAGGACACGGACCGCGTCCAGTGCGAGATCCTCCGCTGGATCGCCCTGGACGGTCCCGCGGCCCCCGCAGAACACCGGCCCGGACTCTTCCTGGTGGGCGATCCCAAGCAGTCCATCTACGGCTGGCGCGGGGCCGACCTCGGCGCCTACGACGACTTCGTGGGCCTCGTGCGCGAGACGGGCGGCGAGGTCATGTCGCTCCTCGAGAACTTCCGCTCCGTGCCGGCCGTGCTCGACGAGGTCGCCCGCGTGGTGGAGCCCGTGATGCGGGAGCGGCCGGGCGTCCAGCCCCCGTTCGAGCCCCTGCTCCCCTGCGAGCGCCGGCAGGCCGATCCTGGTTTCCGGCGGGGAAGCGCCGAAGGCTGGGGTTGGTCCCCCGTCGAGCACTGGGTCTCCTGGCGGCGCGAAGGCGAACGGTCCGCGTGGCGCACTCTCGCGGTGGACGCCGCCCGCATCGAGGCCGCCGCCTTGGCCGCGGACGCGCGCTCGCTCCACGAGGACCACGGCACCGCCTGGAAAGAGATCGCCATCCTGTTGCGCAGCACGGGCGACCTGGACCTCTATCTCGAAGAGCTGCGGCGGGCGCGGGTACCCTTCGCCGTGGGGCGCGACAAGCAGTACTACCGGCGCCGCGAGGTCATCGAGGCCGCGGCCCTGGTGCGGTGCGTGCTCGATCCCGGCGATCACCTGGCCCTCCTCACCGTGCTCCGCTCCGTCCTGGTGGGTGTGCCCGACGCGGCTCTGATCCCCCTGTGGAACCGCCAGTTCCCGCGCCGCATGACCGAGCTCAAGGCGCCTACCTCTGAGGCCATGGCCGGGCTGCGCGAGGCCATCGAAGGCGCGGCCAAGGCCGTACCGCGCAACGTGCCGGGTATCGACCGGGTGCGCGGCTGGGAGAAGAACCTGCTGGCCGCCGTCGAGAGCCTCGCCGTGCTGCGCCGGTCGTTTGAAACCGAGCCCGCCGACGTCTTCCTGGAGCGCCTGCGCCGGCTCACCCTGATCGAGGCCACCGAGGCCGCCCGCTACCTCGGCCCCTACCGTCTCGCCAACCTCGACCGCTTCTTCCGCCAGCTTCTTGGCGCCATCGAGGACGGCGGCGGCGACGTCACAGCCATCCTGCGCGCCCTGAGGAGGAGCGTGGCCGAGTCCCGCGAGGCCGAGGAGGGGCGCCCCAAGGAGGGCTCCGAGGACGCCGTCCAGGTGCTCACCATCCACGGCGCCAAGGGGCTCGACTTCGAGCACGTCTACCTCCTCCAGCTCCACAAGGCCTCCATGAGCGACCGCCTGCCGCGGGCCGAGGCCGGACGCTTGCCAGAAGGTTTCGAGTACCGCCTCTTCGGCGCGCCCACCCTCAATTTCGACCGAGTGGAAGCCGCCCGCCGCGAGGTCGAGTCCGCCGAGCGCGTGCGCCTCCTCTACGTGGCCATGACCCGCGCCAAGGACCGCCTCGTCCTGGCCGGGATCTGGCCCGCCGAGGCGGTCCCGAAGACGGCGGAGCAGGCCCGCACCCACATGGAGCTGCTCCTCGCGCGCGGCAACCTGCCGGGCGTCCGGACGCTCTGGGAGCTGGCCCTCTCCGTGGAAGAGGACCGTCCCTGGACCTTCCCGGACCCCACGGGAGCCCTCTGGAAGCTCCTGGCCCTCCGGCCCGAAGGCGAGGTGCGTCTGGCTGCCGAGCCCGAGCGCCCCTCGCTGCCGGGACCCGAGGAGATCGCCCTCGTCTCCGCCGGTCTCCGCGCCGAGCGGGACCGTGCCCGGACGCGCATGGCCCGCCCCTTCAGCGGCGCCGCTTCCGAGGAGGCCCATGCCCTCCTGCGCGAGCAGCAGGCCGAGCAGCTGGCTGTCCCCGCGCGCCGTCCCGACCGTCCCCTGATGGACCGCGCCGCCGCCATGGCCGCCGGAGGGGCCGTTCACCGTGCCCTGGAGGAGTGGGACCTCGCCGCCGATCCCCGGAAAGAGATGGGACGCCAGCGAGCCTTCCTCCCCGCCTATCTGGCCGCCCTGGTGGAAGGAGACGAGCTGGGCCGGTCTCTACCGGTCGCCGAGTCCCTCCTGGAGACCCTGGTGGAAGGCCCCCTCCTCAAGCGTCTCCGGACCTTGAAAGACCACGTCCTCGCCCGAGAGCTTCCTGTCCTCCTCCCGCCTGGAGAGGGGGAGCACTCGCCGGTCGGAGCCGTCTCCGGAGCGATCGACCTCCTCTATCGCGATCCCAAGGACGGCAGGATCGTGATCGCGGACTACAAGACGGACGAGGTGGCGACGGAGGAGGAGATCGCGGCCCGGGCGGCCGTCTACGCGCCCCAGGGAGCGCTGTATTCACGGGCGGTCCTGGAGGCGCTGGAATTGGAGCAGGCGCCGCGGTTCGAGCTGTGGTTTTTGCGGGCGGGCAGGATGGTACAGGCGTGAACAGGATCCTGTTGAAAGGTTTTTTCTAAAAGGAGCGTGGTCGGAGAACTCAAGCGGACCGCGCTCGACCGGTTCGTGACAGCGTTTCCTTTTTGCGGTGTCCGGGCGGTTGACTTCCGGGTGTCCCGCAAGCTACCCTCCAGCACACGATACCTGTGGTCGGCTGAGAAAATTTTTCAAGGGGCACAAGACGGATACCCCATTTCCCTCGCTGCCGGTGACGCCGGGCACGGAGCCCTGCGCTCTGGGTGGGAGGAGACAGAGCTTTGCTGCGCGTACTGATCCTCGATGACGAATCGATCGTGGTCGACACCCTGGCGGCCTGCCTGAGCCTGCCGGGGATCGAGCTGACCACGTGCCGCGAGATCGAAGCCGCCGAGGCGCTGCTCCGGTGCTTCCGCTTCGACGTGGTGATCACCGACCTGTCCGTCTCCCAACTCGGCGGGCTGGACGGCATGCGCCTCGTCCGCTTCGTCACGGCCAACTTCCCGGACACCGCGGTGTATGTGCTGAGTGGCTACGTCGACCAGGCGGTGCGCGACCTGTGCTCGGTCCTGGGCGTCACGGCGGTGCTGGAGAAGTCGGAGGGGCTGTCGCGGTTGCGCAGCTTCCTGCTCGACCGCCGCGCCGCGCAGATGGCGCCCGGCGCCGCTCCCGAGGGGGAGGGCGAGGTCCAGCACGTCGAGCTGCTCGAGGACTTCATGGCCGCGAACCCCATCCGGGCCGTGCTCCAGCCGGTGGTCAAGCTGCGGGATGGAGCGCCCAGGTTCGAGGTCTTCGGCGTCGAGAGCCTGGCGCGCGGCCCGGCCCGCTCGGTCCTGGGCAGCCCCGCGGTCTTCCTTGCCTACGCGGCCCAGAAGGAGCTGCTCTTCGAGGCGGACATGATCTGCATCCGCGCCGCCCTGGCCGAGGTGATCCACCTCGGCAACACGGTGACGACCTTCCTGAACGTCCAGCCGCGCTCGCTCACGAACCCCGACTTCGCCATGTGCCTGTGCGACGAGGTCCGCTCGGCGGGGATGGAGGAGAAGGACATCGTCCTGGAGCTCACGGAACAGCAGACCATCGTCAATCCGAGGGCCTTCGCTTCCACGCTGCAGAAGTTGCGCGAACGTGGATTCCGGATCGCGCTCGACGACTTTGGAGAGGGATCTTCGAATCTGAACCTATTCCAAGATTTACATCCTGATTTTCTCAAAATTTCAGGGACCTTCTGCCGGGGCCTGGCACACGATCCGTTCAAGCAGATCATCGTGCAGAGCACGGCGGAGATGGCGGCGCGGGCCGGCACGGCGACGGTGATGGAGGCGGTCGAAACCGCGGAAGATGCTGAGGTGCTTCGACTTCTCGGCATCGACTACGCGCAGGGCTACTTCTTCCTCAAGCCGTTGCCGGGCCTGGAGCTCGCGCGGTTGCTCAATGCCGGGAAGTCCGCCGAAGACCATTCGGGCGTGCTCGAGCCGCTCGGCGTCACGCCTTCGGCCTCTTGACCCGGGTGCTCTTTTCAAAGTCCGTAGAGGTTGGTTGTCACTGTTTCGCTGCCCGGCCGCACTACTGAGGGCGGACGCGCGCGTGGTCTGATGTCTGTGGTCGAAATCTTTTACTTTGTTTGGGGGAACCTCACATGCCTGCCTATCCGACGTAAACCCGTCTGTGACGTGTCCATCGGCACTGTCCTAACGTATTTCTGATTTTTTTAACTTAAAAAGCTAGACAGGAAGGCGCGAGCCTTCCTAGGGGAGAACTACGCCAATGCATATCCATGACTTCCACTCGAAGCTCGTTTCCGCCAACGAAGAGGGCCACCTGTTCGCGGCTCTCCGCAACCTCAGCCAGGTGGACGATCCGAAAGCGGTTTTTGACGGCGAAAGCACCATGGGTGATTGGGCGGTGTGGCCGCCGATGGATGCGCACGCGTCCAACGCCGCCTCGACGGGTGTTTAAGTCGCGGTTCAAAACAGGCACGAAATCTGCTTCTTGAGATTCACGTGTCACTCTAGAAGTTGATGTTTGAGGTCCGGGAGGGTCGTGGTGCACCTCCCGGACCTGTTCCAGGCGATACCCAGAGCCGGAAGGACTGAGGGGGTACATGCCATGAAGTTCGAGGAAATGAAGAGCAGGGTTCGCGAGCTTCCCGGGATTGCGTGCTGGCCACAGATGCTGGCCCTCGTCGAGAGACCGATCCCCCATGAAACCTCCGTCTGGGAGTATCCGGTTGCCGCCTGCCGGGCCGTCGGCGGTCCGGAGGGCGCGGCCCTGCCTGCGGCAGCGGCCACCTTCTGCTCCGTGATCAGCATCCACCTGGTGGATGACATGCTGGATGAAGATCCTCGGGGGGACCACAACCTCCTGGGAGCGGGACCGGTCTCGAACTTCGCGCTGGCCTTCCAGGCCGCGGGCCACCTGCTGCTGGACGCGCCGGAGGTCCCCCGCGAGATCCGTCCAGCCCTTCAGGCGAGCTTCGCGGGCATGTCGCTCGCGACCTGCTTCGGACAGGGGCTGGACGCGCGGGAGCTGCAGAGCGAGGAGGAGTACTGGCAGGTGGTGGCGTCCAAGACGCCCCCTCTCTTCAGCGAGGCCCTGCGCATGGGAGCCCTCCTCGGCGGCGCGTCCGCCGGGACGGCCGACCAGCTCGCCCGCCTGGGGAGGATCCTGGGCCTCCTGATCCAGATCGGTGACGACGTGACGGATGCCCTGGACACGCCGGCCCGCTCGGACTGGAAGCGGCGGGGCAACAACCTCCCACTCCTGTATGCGATGACGGCTCCTCATCCGGACCGTGAAGAGTTCCTGCGCCTGTCGGCCTGCGTGGAGGACCCCGAGGCACTCGCGGCCGCGCAGAAGATTCTTTTCCGGAGCGGAGCCATCAGTTACTGCACGTTCAAGCTGCTGGAGCTCTCGCGGCAGGCGCAGGAACTGTTCGCCGCGATCCCGCTCCAGGAACCCCAGTGGATCGGCCGTCTGGTCGAGCTGCACCTGACGCCGCTCCACCGGCTGCTGGAGCAGGTGGGCGTCGAGGAGCCGGCGGCGCTCGCGCTGCCTTGAAGTGTGTACGTTGATATGGCAAAGAAGCTCTCGGGTGCTTCCGGGCATGACAGAGCTATACTGACGGTGTTCTCCAAGCACCCCTGAGACACCGGGAAAGGGTTGTCCGACGATGCTCACGTCGTACGCACATACGCTGAGCAGTCAGATGACGCCTCCGCGAGAGTGGAAGCTGACTGGGAGCCTCTCTGCGATCTTCGAGAGCCTCTCGCTCCGATACCCCTTCAACACCGAGACCGCAAGCCCAGCACGAGCCCCCCCTGGCCTTCTCCAGCCCCTGAGGACCCTAAACCCCAGATCCTAATATTTCCCCAAAGGGAGGAACTATGTTTATCAGCGAATTTTACTCGAAGCTGATGTCTGGCCAGGAAGGAAACCGTCTGTTCGATGCATTGCGCCGGGTCAGCCGTATGGAGAAGCGGGCCCTGTTGGCGACCAGCAGCGCTGGATGGGCCGAATGGCCGCCCATCGATGACGACCCCGAAGTCTGCGGGTTGCAGTTGAAGAAGGCTTGAAAGGCGGGGCCTTCCTGAGCCTTCCGTGTCCGCGCGGGACCCTGCGAATCCCCGGCAGCTTCGCAGGGCCCGCCCGGAGAGCCGGTGCCCGGGTGGACCGCCGGGAGGAAGCCTGCTATAAGGGTCCAGCCAATTTGGATAGCCGACTGAGAGTAAGGGTAGAGCAGAGCGGCCTGCCGCCGTTCAAGGGCTGAAACATGAGTGCCCGGCATTTCTCGTTCCAGAAGAAAACGGACCTTTTCCTGGTCCTCGTCTGTCTGCTCATCCTCCTGCCCTGTCTCTACTACCCCTACGCAGGAGTTCATCCCAATTTCGGTTTCGCGTTGAACACCACCGACTGGCGGGTGCTGACGACGTCGGGTCCCTGCCCGGAAACGTCCACGTCCTGCCTCAAGTCCGGAGACCAGGTGGTCTCGATCGAAGGCGTGAGGCACTCCCAGTTCAGCCATGACCGGAGCCTGTCGGTACGGGGGCTCTTCGGCGCTGATGGCGTCGCACGGATCGAGCTGATCCGGGACGGGAAGCTGCTGATCCGGGACGTGAAGGTCCGGGCCAAGCGCGTGGATGCGGCCCAGGTCTTCTTCACGATGATGGCGCCGCTGATCTTCTGGTTGATGGGCACCATCGCCGTGATCTTCCTGCGCCCCCGGGACGAGCGGTGGCTCATCCTGGTGCTCTTCAGCTACAACACCGCGCTGTGGATCGCCGCGGGCCTGGCGGTCCAGGCCGCGTTCGCCTCCCACGTCTTCCACGCGGTCATCTGGTTCTTCCTGCCGCTGTCGATCCACCTCCACACCATTCTGCCGAGCGAGCTCTTCAGCCGCGGGTTCAGGCGGGGGCTGCTCGCGGTGCTCTACCTGGCGGCGGCGGTGCTCGTGGTGCTCGACGCCCTGTTCCTGCTCCAGAAGATCGCCTATCTGTCCATCTGGTACACGCTGGCGGCCGTTGCCCTCTCGGTGGGGTTGCTCCTCCTGCGGTTGGTCCTGCCGGTTGGGGCCGCCGCCAAGATCGCGGCCCGGATCATGATCTTCGGCGTGGTGCTGGGGCTGGTGCCCTTCCTGGTCTTCCACGGCGCCTTCGTGGTCTGGATCAAGCACCTGGTGCTGGCGGGGAGGGATCTGAACTGGTTCCTCCCGTACATGATCGGCATCTCGTCGATCTCCGTGCCCATCCTGCCGATGGCCTACATCTATGCCATCTACAAGCACCACCTCGGGAGCCTGGAGTTCCGGGCCGACCGGCTGCTGGGCATCTACACCTTCTCCGCGCTCATCTTCGTCTCCTACACGATGGTCTTCTTCGGGCTCTCAGGGAAGTGGGAGAACATCCGCGGGGACTTCCTGGCCGCGGTCTTCGTCGTCTCACTGCTGTACGTGGCGCTGACCCCTTTCCTGCGCGACCGCTTCCAGCAGTGGGTGGACCGGCACGTGTTCGGCATCAAGCACTCGGCCGAGGATGTCATCGGCCTGGTCTCCGAGCGCATCCCCACGGCCTTCGACCGGGACGTGCTCGCCGGGGTGCTCGCGGAGGAGATCCTGCCCGCCCTGCTGATCCGCCAGTCCGCCCTCTACCTCTTGGAGGATGGCCGCCGGGAAGCGCTCTACGAGCAGTCCGTGCCGCCTGGCGAGCCGGAACCCACCATGGAGGAGCTGCTGGGGATGCTGGAGAAGGGGGGCCGCTACCTGCCGCCGGGCGATCCCGCGGGGACAGGCCGGTCCTGGGTGCGGCTGGTCATCCCGCTCGCCGTCCAGGGGCGGCCGATCGGCGTCTGGCTGATCGGCCGGCGTGACCCGGACGATTACTTCCCGGCGATCGACATCCACCTGCTGTCCACGGTCGCCAACCAGATCGCGCCCATGGTGGAGAACGTCCGCCTGTACGAGAAGGCGCAGGCGGAGATCGCCCAGCGCAAGGCGGCCGAGGAGGCGATCCGGCGCAGCGAGGAGCGCTTCCGCACGCTGTTCGAGGCCACGCTCGAAGGCATCGCCATCGTCCGCAACGGCGTCATCCTGGAGGTCAACAACGCCATGTCCGGGATCTTCGGCTACCCGCCGGAGGAGATCATCGGCCGGCGGCTCACGGACCTGGTCTCCGGCGAGGTGGACCTCGAAGGCGTGCCCCGGGAGAGCATCGGCTTCACCCGCGGCGGCGGCACGGCGGACATCGAGATCGCGGGCAAGCGCTATGTCTTCCAGGGCGAGGAGGTCTCGGTGGTGGCGATCCGCGATATCGCCCGGCGCAAGCGCGACGAGGCCGAGAACAAGATGCTCCAGCGCCAGCTCCTCCATTCCGCAAAAATGGAGGCCATCGGCCGCCTGTCGGCCGGCGTGGCGCACGACTTCAACAACTGCCTGCTCGCCATCTTCGGCTACAGCGACCTGCTGCTCGAGCGCCACGCCGAGGACGTGTTCCTGTCCCGCAACCTGACCGGCATCAAGGAGGCCGGCCAGCGGGCCGCCGCCCTCACCAAACAGCTCCTCGCCTTCGCCCGCCGCCAGCCCATGGAGACGAAGGTGCTGAACGCCAACGCCGTGGTCTCGGGCCTGGAGAAGATGCTGCGGCGGCTCCTGGGGGAGGACATCCACTTGATCACGGAGCTCCACCCGGAGCTCGGCAAGGTGAAGGTCGACCCGGGCCAGATCGAGCAGGTCATCGTCAACCTGGTCGTCAACGCCCGCCACGCCATGCCCAAGGGCGGCCGCCTGACCCTGCGGACCACTCCCGTGGAGATCACGCCCGAGAAGGCCGGAGAGGAGGTCCCCCATCCGGACGTACCCCAGGGCTCCTACGTGCTGCTGACCGTGGCCGACACCGGCGTGGGCATGGACGCCGCGACCCAGGCGCGGGTGTTCGAGCCGTTTTTCAGCACCAAGGGCGAGGGCACGGGCCTGGGGCTCTCGACGGCTTATGGCATCGTGCGGCAGAGCGGCGGTTACATCTTCGTCCAGAGCGCGCCGGGGGAGGGGGCCAGCTTCTCGATCTATCTGCCCGTCACCCACGAGGCCGAGACCGTGCGGACCGGCATCGCCTCCGGCGGCTCGGACCGGGGCTCGGAGACGATCCTGCTGGTGGAGGACGAGGACGAGGTGCGGGCGGTGCTCCATCAGATCCTGGTCAGCAAGGGCTACCGGGTGCTCCAGGCGGGGTCGGGAGAAGAGGCGCTCGTCATCTCGCGCCTGCATCGCGGCACGGTCCAACTGCTGCTGACCGACGTCACCATGCCGCAGATGAAGGGTCCGGAGCTCGCCCAGCGCCTGCGGGCCGAGCGCCCGTCGATCCGCGTCCTCTTCATGTCGGGCTACAACGACGAGCGGTTGTCCGGCGGCGGCATCGAGGCCCCGGTCTGCCTGCAGAAACCGTTCGCCCCCAATCTCCTGGGGGAGACGATCCGCTCGCTGCTCGACGCGGCCGAGGACCTGCGGGCCGCGGTCTAGAGATCGATCTCCAGCACCTTCCCTGCCCAGCGTTCCGGCCCCAGGGCCTCCACCACGACGGCGATACGGCGGCAGGGCTCGATCCAGATCGTCTGGAGGAATCCCTTCTCCAGGCTCTCCACGGGGACGATCTGGTGGCGGACCCCTCCATCAGAGCAACCCCAGGAGATCCGGACGGGACCGGGACGCGCCGGATTCTGGACGGGCGCCACGTCGATTCGGATCTCCAGACCCGAGGCGGTCCGGTGCAGCCCGGCGGTCAGGGGCAGATCGCCGCCGGGGACGTCACGGCCCGAGAGGAGCCCTTCGAGGCGCGCCTCGGCGATCTCCTGGGGTGTCGAAAACCGGAGCCACGCCTGGGGCCGCGCCGTCCTTCTCGCGCCGCCCGGGAGGTTGATGGCGATGGGAAAGAAGAAGGCCACCACCTGCATCTGGTCGGGGAGGCGCACCGCCACAGTATGGAGACGGCCGTCGACAGGCTCGTCCGGATCGCCGATCCAGAGGCGCCAGCGGGTGGAGAGGGCGGCGAGCGCCGGCTCGATCTGCTGCTCGAAGCCGAGGACCGTGCCTCCCGAGGCCCTGGAGAGGACGCGCAACGCGGCCGTCTCCGGGGCGGTCGCGAGGTCGATCACTCCGGTCCAGGCGAGCGTCGTCTTCTTCGGCGGGCGGCTGGGCAGGAGGGGGGTACGCCGTTCTGGTGTTGCGACGGCGCGGAGCTCTGCCGGAAGATCTCGGTCTCGCTCTGAGGGGCGATCTCGATCCCGATCCCGCCCTTGCGCAAGGGTACGGGGATCGTGACCCAGCCATAGGCCGCGAGCAGCCGGGAGGCGCGGTGGAAGACGGAGGCCGGCTCTGCCGCGGGATCGTCTTTCCGCTCCAGAAGGGCGGTCTCCTCGGGCGTCAGGTCCGGGCCGTCGGCGACGAGGAAAACGGCGTGCGGGCCGGTGGGACGGCGGGCGGCGAGGAAGGTGAGGAGCTTGCCGAGCTGCCGCCGGGCCTGCTCGACCGAGGGCGCGCGGTCTCCTTTCGCCGGTCCTTCCTGGAGATCCCGCTCGACCCGGGCCGCGGAGGAGAGGTCCGTGAGCGTCTGCGCGATGGGTTTTTCCTCCCGCGTGGGGGGGAGGAGGGTGCGGGGGTCCGATCCGGCCACCACCACCTCGACGGTGCCGGTGCGGGCCAGTGCGCGGGCACGGTTGGCGAGCGCGAGCGTGGAATAGAAGACTGTCCCCGGCCGGGCGAGAACCTGGTCCACGTAGAGGACGATCGTCCAGTCCGAAGCCGGCTCGGCTCGCGTGACCTCGCGCGGAACGCCGTCCACGAGCACCCGGAAGTCCCCGGGATCCATCGCGCCGCCAGCGGTCCCCTCGGGCAGGTCGACGAGGATCTCCCGCTCGCGTACGGTCAGGCTCTCCGAGAAGGTTTCATCAGGCTCCTGGGCGGGCTGCTGCTGAGCGGGGAAACTACCGCCAGGGAGCAGCAGGGCGGCGAGGAGCGCCGCGCAGAATTTCCGCGCCATGCTCCTGAGGAAGGGCAAAGCCCGTGCCGTACCGTCTCCCTCGGAGACGGGGGAGAAGACCTGTACGTTCGGGCGGACGGGACTGTCTGCTTGCTACTCTGGATCGACCACGCCGCCCAGGCCCGAGCCGCGGGGGTCGGAGGCGGCTTGGACGCGGCCGTCCGGCAGCAAATGGACGGCGTGGACCTTGGCGGCCACCGCGCTGACCTCGACCTTGTGGCCACGGCGTTCGAGCTCGGCCCGGGTCTCGGGCGAGAGGGCGTCGGGCTCGGCGTCCAGACGGTCGGGGAGCCACTGGTGGTGCACGCGCGGGCGGTCCAGGGCGGCCTGGAGCGGGTCGCCGTCCACCAGCAGGTTGAGCAGCACCTGGAGCGTGTTGGTGGGGATGCGCGAGCCGCCGCGCCCGCCGAGCGCGTAGGCTTCCTTGCCTTTCCAGGCGATCACCGGGCTCATGGAGGAGAGCATCCGCTTGCCGGGAGCGACCGCGTTCGCCTCGCTCTGGATGAGACCGAAGAGGTTGGGCTTGCCGGGGGCCGTGGCGAAGTCGTCCATCTCGTTGTTGAGGAAGAAGCCCGCCCCGGGCACCCAGAGGCCGCAGCCGAACAGGCCGTTCAGGGTGGTCGTGAGGGCCACGAGGTTGCCGTCGCGGTCCACGGCGGAGAGGTGGGTCGTCTCACCGGTTGCCGCTGGAACCGCGGCTTCCGCTCCGGGCCAGGGCTTCACCTGGGTGGAGGGCACGGCGTGTTTGGGATCGATCTCCCGCGCACGGCGGTCGAGCCAATCGGCGGCCAGGAGCTGCGCCTCGGTGGCCTTCGTAGTGGCCGGGTCGGCGAGAAGGAAGCGGTCGGCGAAGGAGCGCCGGAGGGCCTCGGCGAGCAGGTGGCCGCGGTCCGCGCCGAAGCGGGGGAGCTTGCCCCATTCGAGCCGCTCGAGGATGCCGAGCGTCTGCCCCAGGATGACGCCGCCCGAAGAGGGGAGCGGCATGGAGACGAGCTTCCAGCCGAAGGCCTCGAAGGTGAGGGGAGCCCGCCACTCCGGCTTGTAGGCCGCGAGGTCGGCGGCCATGAGCACGCCGCCGTGGGCGTTCGAAGCCTTTTCGACGGCGGCGGCGACCGGCCCTTCGGTGATCCCCTTGGGACCCTGCTGGGCGTAGCGGTCGAGCGTGGCGGCGAGATCGGGGAGCTTGAGGACGCTGCCAATGGCCGGCGGTTGATGGCCGGGGCCGTTCGGGAGCCAGACGCGGGCCGTCTCCGGGAAGCGCAGGAGGAGCTTGCGGCTCTCTTCTTTCGCGAGGAGGTCGTGGAGGTAGCGGCTGACGGGGAAGCCTTCGGCGGCCAGGCGCCGGGCGGGCGCTACCACCTTGGCCCAGGGGAGCCGGCCGAAGCGGCGCTGGAGCTCGTGGAGGCCGGCGGGGGAGCCCGGCACGCCCGCGGCCAGGGGACCCACGAGCGAGGCGTTCTCCACGGGCTTGCCCTCGGCGTCCAGGTACATGTCCCGCCGGGCCTTGGCCGGCGCGATCTCGCGGAAGTCGAGGGTCGAGAAGTCGCCGCCCATCCGCACCACCGCGAAGCCGCCGCCGCCCAGGTTGCCCGCCTCGGGATAGACCACGGCCAGGGCCAGGGCGGTCGCCACGGCGGCGTCCACGGCGTTGCCTCCGGCCCGCAGGATCTCGAGACCCGCCGCCGTGGCCAGGGGATCGGCGGACGACACGGCACCGCCCGTGCCGGCCGGTGCCGGCACCGAGGCACCCCAGGCGGAGAGTGGAAGAAGGAGGATCGACAAGAGGAGCAGGAGGAGCGTCAGGGACCTGGTCATGCGGGAAATATACGTCAAGCCGGACCGGCGGGCTTTTGCTCCAGGAGAGCCTGCCGCGCGGCCACCACCCGGGCGAGGAGATCGCTCTCGCCGATCTCCCGGTAGCGAGCGGCCGCCATCTTGAGCAGGGCGGCCGCTTCTCCGGCCCGGCCCTGGTGGCGGCGTACGGAGGCTTCGAACTCCAGGAGGCGCCCCTCCACCAGGAGGTCCCCCGTGCCCAGGGCGAGGCACCCGGCGGCGGCGCGGAGGGCGTCTTCCGCTCCCACGGGGTCCTCCCGCCGCAGGCAGGCCTCGCCGGCCGCGGCCCAGGCCCGGGCCTTCAGGTCCTCCACCACCGGCGGAGCGTGGCGGGACCGGTCCAGCAGGTCCGCGGCGACGAGGACCAGGGCGGCCAGATCCACGGCGTCCTCCGGATCGGTCTCTGGCGCGGTGCTCCGGGCGAGGAGGCAGCTCGCAGAGGCCCCAGTTGTGGAAGCGGGGCTCCTGGCGCAGACGCTCTCCCTGCTCTTCCGGAGCGAGAGCCAGGAGCTCGTCCACCAGCGCGGGGGCCTCGGAGCGCTCGCGGTCGAGCACGGAGCGCACACGGCTGAGGATTTCGAGCAGAGAGCCCGCACCTGTGCCGTCGTCCTCCAGGAGGAGCGACGGGGTGGGTTCCGCGGCCTTGGGCACGCGAACGCGGCGGGGGTCCTCAGCCATCAGCATCTACCTGCACGACCTCATGCCTGCACGACCTCAACGGCACGGCGGTACGGCAACTTCTGGGAATGTAATCCCTATGTTTCACCAGTGCGCGGACTGGCGGGAACCGGGACTCGGAGGTCTCTACGCCGGGACCTCCTCAGGGGCCAGCCGCTCGGCGGTGGGCTTGTGGACCACGGTGCCGTCGTGGGTCAGGAGGCTGCCGGCGACGATTTCGTCCGAGAGGTCGAGCGCCAGCCTGCCCTCCTTGTCGAGGAGGATCTGGAGGAGGGCAAAGACGTTGCGGGCGTAGAGGAGGCTCGCGTCGTGGGGCATGGCCGCGGGCAGGTTGGACGGCCCGAGGATGACGACGCCGTTCTCCATCACCTCGCGGTCGGCCTGCGAGAAGCTCGACGTTGCCCCCCTGCTCGACGGCGAGGTCCACGATCACCGAGCCGGGGCGCATGGCCCTCACCATCTCGGCGGTCACCAGGCGCGGCGCGGGCCGGCCCGGCACCAGGGCGGTGGTGATGACGGCGTCGGCCGCGGCGAGGTGCCGCTGGACGATCTCGCGCTGCCGGCGCAGGAAGTCCTCGCCCATCTCGCGGGCATAGCCCCCCTGCCCCTCGCCGCTCTCGGCGGCGGGCAATTCGATGAAACGGCCGCCCAGGGACTCCACCTGCTCCTTGACGGCCGCGCGGACGTCCGAGACCTCGACCACGGCGCCCAGGCGCTTGGCCGTGGCGATGGCCTGGAGGCCCGCCACGCCGGCCCCCATCACCACCACCCGCGCGGGCTTGATGGTGCCCGCCGCCGTCATCAGCAGCGGCAGGTACTTGGGCAGGCGCCAGGCGGCGAGGAGCACGGCCTTGTAGCCGGCGATCGAGGCCTGGGAGGAGAGGGCGTCCATGGACTGCGCCCGGGTGACCCGGGGCACCAGCTCCAGGGCGAAGGAGGTGACCTTGCCCGCGGCCAGCATGCGGACCATGTCCAGGTTGTGGTGGGGAGCCAGGAAGCTGATCAGCACGGCGCCGGGCTTCAGGCCCTCGGCCTCGTGTCCGGGCAGCCCTTCGAAGGCGCCGGGCGGCGTCACCTTGAGCACCACGTCAGCTGTTTCCCAGGCCGGCACGGCCTCGGCCGGACCGGCAGGGCCGCCGACCAGATGCGCCCCGGCGGCCTCGTAGGCGGCGTCGGAGAACAGGGAAGCCTCGCCGGCTCCGCGCTCGACCGCCACCTCGAGCCCCAGCTTGGCCATCCGTTTCACCGTCTCCGGGGTGGCGGCGACGCGGGTTTCCTGCGGACGCCTCTCACGTGGGATGAAGACCTTCACCATGGACGCATGACTCCAATCGAGTTTTTTTCGGGCAAGATCCTACTACTGTTTTGGCCCGCGGCGGAGGGGGAGACGGTAAGGGGCGCGGTGGCCGCGGCAGCCGCGCCCCTATGGGAACCCGGGTACGGAGAGTCTGGTCAGCCTTTCTTGAGGTGGGCGTTCACCAGCTTGGTCAGCTCGAACATCGTGACCGAGTCCTTGCCGTCGAAGACCGCCTTCAGCTTCGCGTCCGCACGGATGGTCCGCTTGTCGTTGGGGTCCTGGAGGTTGTTCGTACGGATGTAGTCCCAGACCCTCTTGGTGACTTCGGTCCGCGGGATGGGATCCTTGCCCACCACCGCCGCCAGCGCCGCGTCCGGCGTCAGGGGCGCCATGAACGCCCCACCCTTGCTGCCGCCTCCCCCGCCCTTGCTGCCGCCGCCCGACTTCTTGGCACTCGCTTTCTTCTCGGCCATTGGATGCTCCTCCACGATCTGAAGGTTAAAGGTGCACGGCTCAAATCAGGCCGGTGCCTATGCAAATTCCCGGCCTGTGCGCTCCCCTCCAGGCGAGGGTCTCGCCTTTCTCTCTATCGTATCCGGTTTCCGCCATCGGCGCGCATTCGCGAGCAGCGGATGGGCCGCGTAGCGGGGAGGTCTGTTGCTTCATGGTAACTTTCCCCGCCATGTCCTCCCCCCTGTTCGTCACATTCGAGGGTCTCGACGGCAGCGGCAAGTCGACCCACCTGCGGCGGGCGTCCGCCTGGCTCACGGAGCGGGGGATTGCGCACCTGGTGACCCACGAGCCCGGGGGCACGCCGCTGGGCGACGCCCTGCGCGCCCTGTTCCTCGACTCCCGGTGGGGGGCCGTCGACGGCGTCGTCGAGCTGTTCCTGGTGTTCGCCAGCCGGCGCCAGCACCTGCTGGAGGTCATCGAGCCGGCTCTGGCGGAAGGCCGGCACGTGCTCTGCGACCGCTTCACCGACTCCACGCGGGCCTACCAGGGCTGGGGGCGGGGAGTGCCGGTCGACGTCATCGACCAGGTGGACCGGCTGGCGACCGGGGGGCGGCAGCCCGACCGCACGCTCCTGTTCGACCTGCCGGCGGACAAGGCCAGGGCCCGCGGGCACTCCCCCGCGCGGCAGGAGAGGGGCACGGTTGACCGGCTGGACGCCGAGGCCCTGGACTTCTACGAGCGGGTGCGCCAGGGCTTCCTGTCGATGGCGGAAGGGGATCCGCGCTTCCGCGTCATCTCCTCGGCCGGCTCGTTCCAGGCCACGGAGGAGCGGGTGCGCGAGGTGCTCTCGGACCTTCTCGATACCAGCGTGGAGGAGGGCGCGTGAGCCTGCGGGCGGCCCTGGGCTCGGCCCGCCGGGGGCGGCTCTACCCCTCGGTGATCCTGGACGGCGGCGACGCCCAGGCGCGCCAGAGGGCCGCCCTGGAGCTCGCCCGCGCCCTGCTCTGCGAGGCTCCCCCGGAATCCCGGCCGTGCGGCGTCTGCCGGCACTGCCGGCGCATCGTCTGGCCCCCCGCGGAGGACGACAAGAAAGCCGGCGCGACGACGCCCTTCCACCCCGACTTCCAGGTGCTGGAGCGCGACCTCAAGGCCTCCACCTCCGTGGACGCCACCCGGGAGATGCTCCGCACGGCCCAGGTCTCTCCGTTCGAGGCCCGCGGACAGGTCTTCGCCGTGGCGAGCGCCGAGAGCCTGACCGGCGAGGCCGCCAACGCCCTGCTCAAGACGCTCGAAGAGCCGCACGTGTCGGCGCCCCGCAACTTCCTGCTGCTGACCCCGTCGCGGCTCGACCTCCTGCCCACGCTGCGCAGCCGCTCGCTCGCCGTGTTCCTGGGGCCGGCCGAGCCGGTCGATCCGGCGGCCGTCGAGCCCCTGGCGCGGGCTTTCTCGGCCGCCATGGCCGCTTACTCGTCCGGCGGCTCGCCCATCTACCTCCTCTCTGCGGCGGCCGCCCTGGTGGGCGCGGGCGGCTGGGAGGACCCCCGCTCCAGCCGCCCCTGGGCCGTAGCGGCGGCGGCCGTCCTGCGTTCGCTCGAGCTGTCCGGGGAAGAGGGGGGAGGGAGGCGTTCCGCCCGCTTGGCGCTCGCCGAGGCGCTCCTCGAAGCGCCCGCCTGGCGGCTGCGGGGGATCGCCGCCGAGCGCATCCTCGAAGGCCTCGTGTCACGCCATCTGGTAGCATGAGCACCCTGTTCCTTTGAGGGCGTCCCTCGGGTGGACACCTTCGTGCTAAAATACACATCCATTTTCTGGAATGCGCCCGCTTCGAGATCTGTTCCGAGCCCTGAGATTACCCGTATCGTCCACTGTAAAAGGAGTCTGACCCATGAACGTATTTCGTCGTAAAAACCTGATTCCGGGCGTTCTGGTCCTGGTCGCCGCCTTGGGCGTCACCCTGCCGGCCTGCTCGGCCCAGGACAAGAAGATGGACGCCAAGATGGAGGCCACGGCTGGCTCGAGCGAGGTGCTCGCGGTCGTCAACGGCAAGCCCGTCACCGAAGCCGACGTCCGCAAGAGCGCCGCCGATCAGTTCAAGGCTGTCGAGCGCGAGTACCAGAAGCAGGTCCATGACCTCATCGAAGCCTCTCTCGACCAGGCGGTTCAGGACCGGCTCCTGGAGGCTGAGGCCGCGGCCCGTGGCGTCGCCAAGGAAGCCCTCCTCGCCGAGATCAAGCCCGCCATGGTGACCGACGCCGAGGTCGACGCCTTCTACGAGCAGAACAAGGCCCAGATCCCCCGTCCGAAGGACCAGGTCGCGGCCCAGATCAAGTCGTACCTCGAGCAGCAGGGCCAGCAGAAGGCCCGCGGTGAGTTCTTCAGCAAGCTGGAGGAGAAGTACAAGGTCGAGATCAAGATGGAGCCCGTCCGCGTCGAGGTGGCCGCCACCGGTCCCGCCAAGGGCCCCGCGAACGCTCCCATCACCATCGTCGAGTTCTCCGACTTCCAGTGCCCGTTCTGCTCCCGCGTGAACCCCATGCTCGCCCAGGTCCGGGAGAAGTACGGTGACAAGGTCCGCATCGTTTTCCGCCAGTTCCCGCTGTCCTTCCACCAGCAGGCCCAGAAGGCCGCCGAGGCCTCGCTGTGCGCCGCTGACCAGGGCAAGTTCTGGGAGCTGCACGACGCCATGTTCGCCGACCAGCAGGCCCTCGGGGTCGACCAGCTCAAGACCAAGGCCGCCGGGCTGGGCATCAACGCCGAGCAGTTCAACCAGTGCCTCGACTCGGGCAAGCACGCCGCCACCGTCCAGGCCGACCTCAAGGCCGGCTCCGAGGCGGGCGTCAGCGGCACCCCGGCCATGTTCATCAACGGCCGGTTCGTCAACGGCGCCGTCCCGCTCGAGCAGGTCACCCCGATCATCGACGACGAGCTGCGCCGCGCCGGCCAGAAGACCGCCGCGAAGTCCGGCATGTAAGCCGGATTTCCCGCGCGGTTCCGTCGAGGGCGGCCTGCGGGCCGCCCTTTTCGTTTTTCGATAGGCTTACGGGTATGTCCAACGACCTCCCTCCCGACGAATTCCGGGCCGCCATGCACCGGGTGGCCGATCTCGTGGCCGACTACCTGGAGGGCGTGGGCGACCGGCCCGTGCTTCCCGCCGTCTCCCCCGGCGACGTGAAGCGGGTTCTGCCGTCCGCGCCGCCCGAGGAGGCCGAGCCGGTCGAGACGATCCTCGACGACTACCTGCGGGTCATCGAGCCCAACGTCACCCACTGGAACCACCCGGGCTTCTTCGCCTACTTCGCCATCACCGGCTCCGGCCCCGGCATCCTGGGCGCGACCCTGGCCGCGGCCCTGAACAACAACGCCATGCTCTGGCGCACGGGGCCGGCCTCCACGGAGCTCGAAGAGCGGGTCTGCGACTGGCTCGCGCAGATGATGGATCTCCCCCGCGACTGGCACGGCCACTTGAACGACACGGCCTCCTCCAGCAGCCTCGTGGCCCTGGCCGCCGCCCGCCACAGCCTGCCGCTCGATGTGCGCGCCAAGGGCCTCTCCGGCCTTCCGCCCCTGACCGTCTACGCCAGCGACCAGGCCCATTCCTCCATCGACAAGGCCGCCATCGTGCTCGGCGTGGGCCAGGAGAACATCCGCCGCGTGGAGAGCGACGAGGCCTTCCGCATGTCCGTCCCCGCGCTCGAAGAGGCCATCGCCCGCGACCGGTCCGAAGGGCGCCTCCCCATGGCCGTGGTAGCCACCGTGGGCACGACCTCCACCACCAGCATCGACCCCGTGCCCGAGATCGCCGACGTCTGCGCCCGGGAGGGGATCTGGCTCCACGTGGACACGGCCTACGCGGGCGCGGCCGCCATCTGCCCCGAGTACCGGGCGCTCATGCCGGGCATCGAACGGGCGGACTCGCTGGTGGTCAATCCCCACAAGTGGCTGTTCACCCCCGTCACCTGCTCCACGCTCTTCGTGCGCGACCCCGTCCTGCTCAAGGCCGCCTTCTCGCTGGTGCCCGAGTACCTGCGGACGGCCGAGGCCTCCGAGGTGACGAACCTCATGGACCTCGGCTTCCAGCTCGGCCGCCCGTTCCGGTCTCTCAAGCTCTGGATGGTCATCCGCGCCTTCGGCGCCGAGGGCCTGCGCCAGCGCATCCGCGAGCACTGCGCCATGGCCCGGGAGCTGGCCGGGTGGATCGAAAGCGATCCCCATTTCGAGCTGGCGGCGCCGGTCCCCTTCAGCACGGTCTGCTTCCGCGCCCGTGCAGAGAAAGATCAGGACCGCCTCAACGAGCGGCTCCTCGCGAGGATCAACGCCGCGGGTCCGTTCTTCCTCTCCCACACGGGCCTCAAGGGCCGCTACACCCTGCGCGTGGCGATCGGCAACCTCCGCACGGGGCGCGAGCACGTGGCGGCCCTCTGGAAGCTGATCGTGAAGTCCCTGCAGGAATCCGCGGAGGAAGGGTGATCCCCTACCGCCCCGAGCGCCTCCCCGAAGAGGAGATGCTCCGGCGGGCCCGCGCCTTCTACGAGGAGATGGACCGCCGGAGGTCCGTACGCTTCTTCTCTCCCGACCCGGTGCCGCGGGAGCTGATCGAGCTGGCCATCCGCACGGCCTCGACCGCCCCTTCGGGAGCCCATCGCCAGCCCTGGAAGCTCGTGGTGGTGGGAGACCCGGCGATCAAGCGTGAGATCCGGATCGCGGCCGAGGCCGAGGAGTACGAGAGCTACGTGGGCGGCCGCATGCCCCCCGAGTGGCTGGAGGCCCTGGCCCCCCTCGGCACCTCCTGGGAAAAGCCGTACCTGGAGACCGTGCCCTGGATCGTGGTGGTCTTCGAGGAGCTCTACGGCGTCGACTCCGAAGGCCGCAAGCGCAAGAACTACTACCCCAAGGAGAGCGTGGGGATCGCCTGCGGCCTCTTCATCGCCGCCCTCCACCGCATGGGGCTCGCGACCCTCACCCATACCCCGAGCCCCATGGCGTTCCTCTCCCGGATTCTGAACCGCCCCGCCAACGAGAAGCCGTTCATTCTCTTTCCTGTGGGGTACCCCGCGCCGGATGCCGAGGTTCCGGACATCCGGCGCAAGGGGTTGGAGGAGGTGGCGGTGTGGGTGTAGGGCGGGGGAAGGCCCAAGCTACCAAAACCACCACCGCCACCGCCGCCAGCACCAGCCCCACCAGGAACCCCGGAGCCCTGTACACCAGCTCCACCCGGTGCTCGCCGGCCGGGAGCCAGGCCGCCAGGAAAGGACCGTTCGACAAGGTGAGCGAATGGGGCCGCCCGTCCAGCAGGAGCCGCCAGCCGCCGTCCTGGTAGATGCTGGAGGCCAGGAGCCGTTCCTCGGTGAGGAGCACCCGGGCGGTGGCGCGGGAGCGCTCCATCCCCAGGATCTCCACGGCGGATTCACCCGGCCGCTCCGCCGTCCAGACCGCCGGACGCCCCGGGACCGCAAAGACGAGGGACCGGGCCGCGAAGTCGGGGTTCTCCTCGATCCACCGCCGCCACTCGCGCGTGCCGGCCTCGGTGGCATCAGGGAGGAAGAGCCGCGGCAGGACCTGTTTCCGCTCGAAGACCCGGGCCGTGGGATCGCGGAACACGGCCCGCCATCCAGGCCCGGACCTCATCTTCGGCGGGCCGAGGACGTAGCGCACCGCGAGGAGCTGATACAGCGGGTGCTCCGCCTTTGTCAGGAGGTGCTCCGTCGAGCGGACCGAAGCCGTGACCGGCCCCACCGCCAGCACGTACGAGAAAGGCTTGAAGGGATTGGAGACCCGGATGTCCGCCAGGCCGTAGACCGCGGCCGAGTTGGGCAGCAGCCGGTCCGCCAGGCCCGCCACCCGGTACCCGCCCGCATTTTGCTGGAGAAATCCCAAGACGGGCGTTACCGGATAGAACGCGCTCCGCGGCAGTGACGGGTTCGCCGGGCGGTGGAAGACCAGCAGCTCCAGCGCGGCCAGAGCGGAGAGCGCCCAGACCGCCTGTCTCCGGCGTCCCGCCGGGAGGAGAAAGACCGCGGCCGCCGCCGCGACCGCCGCGAGCTGAACCCCCATCCAGAACCGGCGCTGGCCGAGCAGCTCCGTGAGCTGGGGAGAGAGGCGATAGCCCCAGGCTACGAGGCCCAGCAGGACCACCGCCCAGACCGCGGCCATCCAGCGCTTTCCAGCCTCTCCCGATCGCCATCTCTCGATCGTGCAGGCGGCGAGATACGCCAGCGAGAACGCGAGCACCAGGAGCAGCCGGCGGTGAGCGCTGATCGACTGGTTCACAACCGGCAAGGCCGCGAGCACCTGGGCCATGGCAGGAGGGCGGACCACGACCAGGAAGCTCACTCCCGCGAGCCCCAGGAAGAGCCGCTCCTGGGGGAAGCGCCGGGCGGCCGGCGCGAAGGCGAGCAGGGCCGCGAGCAGGGCGGCGCCGCCCACGAAACCGCTGGAGTCCTCGTTGGTGTTGGCGTCGCCCCAGTACTCGCCCCAGCGGCTGTTGCCGAAGGCGTTGGGCGCGAAGACGCCCACGAAGCGCTCCTTGGCTCCTTCGAGGATCCGTTTCCGCATCCGTGGCTTCCGGAAATCCTCCAGGGCGGGCCGGCCCTCCAGCCGCTCGTTGCGCAGCTCCACCATGTTGGACCGGTGGGTCTGGGGCAGGAACCGTGCCGCCGGCACCAGGACCGGCGCGGTCAGCCCGCAGGCGATGGCCCCGGCGAGCACCCACCGTCCGGCGAGGCGCCACCGCGCCCTGGCCGCTCGGCGCATCAGCCGGGAGGCTCCGAAGAGGAGGCCCACCGTCACGATGTAGAGGATGGTCTCCGGATGCCCGCCCGCCAGCAGGGCCGCGATGGTCAGGACGAGCAGCAGGAAGTCCCGCCGGGCGCCCCGCTCGTCCGTCATCACCAGAGCGTAGAGCACCAGGGGGAACAGGGCCGGCGAGTTGCCCATCGGCCAGTTGAGCCAGAGCAGCAGGAACCCGCCGAGCCCGAACGAGACGCTGCCGAACAGGGCTGAACCCTCCGAGAGCCCCTGCCGCCGCAACAGCAGGAAGAAGAAGACCAGGGCCAGCAGCACCCGCAGCCCCGCCGTGACCCCCACCGCCTGAGGCAGAGGCAGGGGGAGCGCCATCAGCACCAGAGGCTGCAGCACCTGCGACTGCGGATCGGCGAGGAGAGGCATGCCGGCCCCGCTCAAGTCGTTCCACAGCGGCCACTCCCCGGCCCGCAAGGCTCGCCGCACCTGCGCCTGCCAGGGGGTGATCTGTGTCACCAGATCCCGCTGCAGCAAGTTCCCTTCGGGGGCAGCGTCCACCCGCTCGACCGGCACCACCCCCGGGAGGATGTCCGCGGGAAGAAGCACTTTCCCCAGGAACAGCGCCGGCCCGAAGAGGATCAGCACCAGCAGTCCAAATACCGCCCAGATCCTGGCCGGCACCGGGTCCCACCAACGCCGCAAGGCGTACGCGAGCGCGGCAGCGAGCACGGCGAGGTAGAGACCGGGGAGGGGGGCGGTCAGGACATTCATTGAAGGAGGGCTGGATCATACCCGAGCCCCGGTGTGGAATTCCCCGAAAGTCCCCTGAAACATTGTTTTTTCCGTTCAAACAATGTTTGGCGGGAAAAAACAATGTTCTACGGCTTCAAACATTGTTCCAGCAGCTCAAACAATGTTTGACGGCCTGGAACATTGTTTCTTGGCTTCAAACAATG
The DNA here is from genome assembly GCA_963832495.1 of uncultured Acidobacteriota bacterium. Classification (GTDB taxonomy): domain Bacteria; phylum Acidobacteriota; class Thermoanaerobaculia; order Multivoradales; family UBA5704; genus DATARR01. The sequence continues at coordinate 56,582 of CAWHUF010000016.1, forward strand.
AAAAAAGCCGCCGGATGCTCTAAAAAGGCAATCTGATGCCTCAAGCCCGTCCGTCCGCCTTCTCCAGCTCCCGGTACGCCCTCTTCAGAACCGGCAGGAAGTAGTTGAGCCAGGGGATCAGGTCGTGCCGTCCCTCGTGCCATCCCTGGGAGCTGACGCGAAGGGCTTCGTAATAGTCCGCCTGGGATTCCTCGACAATCCTCTCCAGGCTGACGTAGCGCCCCACCTCGTAGCCGTGCTGATACAGAGCCAGCAGGGTGAGTAGCCGGGAGACCCGTCCGTTGCCGTCCCGGAAGGGATGGATGCAGAGGAAGTCCAGGACCAGGGCAGCGGCCGCCACGAGGGGAGGGGCCAGGCTCTGATTGACGGCATGGCGGTAGAGGAGGCAAAGCTCTTCCACCGCGGCCGGGGTCTCCGCCACCCCCACCGGCCGGAACCGGACGAGCGGGGGAGCGCCCTCCCGCAGCTCGATGATCTCGTTGTCCACTCGCTTCCACTGTCCGGCATCGCCGCTCCCCTCCTGGATCAGGGCATGGAGGCGCTGTAGGAGGTCGGGTGTGATGGCCAGGTCCGGGGATTGGCTGTGGATCAGCTCCAACGCCCGCCGGTATCCCTGGATCTCCTCCTCGGACCGGTCCCGGGGCCGGGCGTTCTCCAGGACCAGAGGGCGAAGGCGGTCTGAGGCGACGGTGACGCCTTCGATACGGTTGGAGGATTCGACGCTCTGGACGAGGGCGTTCTCGCGAAGGGCGGTCAGAGTCTCGGGTGGACGCTGAGCGTGGAGATCCTGGCGTCCCTTGGCCTCGGCGATGTCTGTCAGAAGCCAGACGGTGCCGAGAGGGAAGCTCAAGGGTGGCGAGGTTGGAGCGAAAGGTCATCATGAGGAAGCTCCGAGTCCGGTACAATAATGCTTTACCTTACTTCTGAGATACAATGTAAGGCAAGGAGGTGCCGTGATGGTCGTCTCGGCCGCAAAGCTGACGGACAAATACCAGATCACGATCCCGAAGGAGGTGCGTCGGCGCCTGGGAGTGCAGGCAGGCGACGTGGTCTATCTCAGCCTGGAGGGGAGCCAGATCGTGCTGAAGGGGGCTCCAGGGGGTTGGACTGAGGCGACGCGTGGGCTCGGGGCCGAAATGTGGCGAGCAGAGGGTGGAGGCGCGGCAGCCATTGAGCGTGAGAGGGACTCCTGGGAGTGACGACCCAGGTGGCAGGATCGGACGAAGTCTCCAAAGACGGTGGGCCGCTTTATGGCGTTGATGCCATGGCCTTCATCTATCACTTCGAAGCGAACGCTGAATTCGGCCCTGCGGCGGGGAGGCTCCTGAGGGCGGCTGAGGAGGGGCGGTGCCGCCTCGTCTGTTCCGTGGTGGCAATGCTTGAGGTTCTCGTCGTACCCAAGCGCAAGGGAGAGACAGCGCTCTGCCAGCGTTACCGGGAAGTGTTTGAGTCTTTCCCAAACCTGTCCGTACTGACGCTGGACACCAGGATCGCGGAGATCGCCTCGGACCTCCGTGCATCTCACACCGTGCGGACCCCGGACGCCATCCATCTTGCGACGGCTTTGCACGCGGGGGCGAATGCGTTCATCAGCGAAGATGACCGGCTGAAGGGCAAAGGGATCGAGGTGCTGACCCTGGCTCAGGCCTCCCAGCCGTTGTACAGCGACGCCACCTGATCCCCATGCGAAGGCGGTCGCATCAGTAGTAATCCGCACAAGAAAGATAGAACCCGCACCGGGGGTCCGGACAGAACAGCTTGCATTTCCGCTCTTCGAGGCGCCGGCCGCAGTTGGGGCAGGTGCGCATGACCTCGTCGGGCGAGGCGGTGGGGACCGGGGGCGGTTCGAGAGGTTCGCTCATGTTGCCGTCAGGGTAGGACCGCCGGCGGGGGGCGTCAAGCACCCCGTGGAGCCGCTGTTGACGAGGAGGCCCCCGCCCGGGCATTGATCCCTGGTCAGCGCTCCGATACCGTACACCTCCTTCGGAAAGGGAGGCTCCACACCATGCCACGCATCACCAAGGTCTACACCCGCACGGGAGACGACGGCACCACCGGGCTCGGCGGGGGGCAGCGGGTGCCCAAGGATTCGGCCCGCATCGAGGCCTATGGGACGGTGGACGAGCTGAGCTCGGCGATCGGGGTGGCGGTCGCCCTCGGGCTCCAGCCCCGGCTGGCTGAGACCCTGGAGCGCATCCAGAACGAGCTGTTCAACCTCGGCTCCGACCTCTGCATCCTGGAGGAGGACAAGGTAAAAATGCCCGTCCCCGTAGTCGAGGAGCGGAACGTGGACGCCCTGGAGCGGCTGATGGACGAGCTTTCCGAGGAGCTGGCTCCGCTCGAGAATTTCATCCTGCCGGGCGGATCGCCAGGCGCGGCGCAGCTCCACGTGGCCCGCACCGTCTGCCGCCGGGCCGAGCGGCTGGCGATCGCCCTGGCGCGCCTGGAGCCTATCGGTCCCTTCGTGGTCAGGTACCTGAACCGCCTCTCGGACACCCTGTTCGTCATGGCCCGCTACGAGAACCTGAAACGGGGCCTCCCGGACGTCCTGTGGGATAGCCACGCCTGAATCGCCGATAGTTGGCCCGCGTTTTGAATCCCTCCTGAGCGAGCGGCGGGACAACGGTTGTCTGCCGGCCCGCTTCATTCTGCAAACCCACGGAGGAAACGCACATGTCGTCCTCGTTCGGTGTTTATCTGATCGGCTTCATCGTCCTGGTTATCGGTCTTGCGCTGGGGGCCTATCTGGCCGGGATGCCCTCCATGTGGATCGCCGTAGGGGTGATCTGCCTCATCGGTATCGGCATCTTGAGCGCCGTCAAGAAGACCCAGAGACGTACAACTCCCAGCGGACCGGCCGGGCCGCGGCAGTACTAGCAAAAAAAAATTCAAGGAGTTGGGCGGCCGGCGGTCGCCCCTGGCGAGGGTGTGGGGTGCGAGGACGGGTGGAGTGAGGGAGAGGCGACCGCAGGCCGCCCTTCGTGTGTCTGGGAAGATTATGTAAAAATCGTCATCCCTTGAACCGCTCCTCTCGTATGCCCGCGCTGTCCTCTCCCGCCCTGGGCTTCGACCGGCTGGCGGTCTTCTCGATCGACCATCCGCGGCGCGTCATCGCCGCTTTCGCCGTCCTGGTGCTCCTGGCCGCGCCGGGGGCTCTGCGGCTCCAGCTCCGTACGGACGGCCACGCGCTGGTGCCGCCGGACGATCCCGCCGTGCGGTTCGACGCCGAGGTGCGCCGCCACTTCGGGCTGCGGGACCCCATCATCGTGGTGCTCGAGACCGGCAAGCCGGACGGCATCTTCAATCCCGGGACGCTGCGCCGCCTGCGCGACCTGGCGGTGGCCCTGGAGAAAGTCCCGGGTGTGCCGCCGGGAGGCGTCACGAGCCTGGCCACGGAGAAGCGGGACCGGGTCTATCCCGGGACGCTCGATTTCCGGCCGTTCCTGGACGAGGTCCCCGAGACGCCGGCCCAGATGGAGATCTTCCGGGGGGATTTAGAGGCGATCGAGATCCTCCGGGGCACCCTGGTCTCCAAGGACCGCAGCGCCGTGGCCGTCCTCGTGGGTGCTCCCAACGTGCTGGACGGGAAGGAAGGGATCAACGTCGCCGCGGCCGACCGGGTGGCCCTCTACCAGCGGATCGAGGCGGTCGCCCGCCGGTTCGAGGCACCCGCTGGTACCGGTCAAGCTCGGGTCCTGGTGGTGGGCGCGCCCGTGGCCGAGGCGCTGCTCGGCACGCACATCCTGGAAGACCTGGCGGTGCTGCTGCCGCTCTCGATGGCCATCATCGGCTTCATCCTCTGGCTGGGATGCCGGCGCATCGCCGGGGTGCTCCTGGGGATGGTCCAGCTCGCGGCAGCCCAGACGTTCACCTTCGGGGTCATGGGCTGGCTGGGCGTGCCGGCCTACCTCACCACGGCCGTGCTGCCCGTGATCCTGACCACCTTGGCGCTGGCGGACGAGATCCACCTCTTCTGGCGCTACCAGCAGATCCTGGGCTCGGACGGGACGGCGGAGGCCCGGCACCCGGAAGCCGTGCGGACCCTGGTGGGGCAGATGGCCCGGCCGATCGTGCTCGCGACCGTCACCACCATCATCGGCTTCCTCTCCTTCCTTTCCTCGCCCCTGGAGGCCGTGCGGAGCTTCGGGGCCTTCACCGCCCTGGGACTGCTCTTCTGCCTCTTCTGGTCGCTCATGGTGGGGCCGGCCAGCCTGGCGCTGCTGCCGCCCCGGCTCCTGCGGCGGCCCGTCCGATCCCAGACGGCTTCATCGGACCGGTTCCGCCGCTGGTTCGCTCCCCTGTACCAGGCGCCCCGGCGCACGCTCGCCGTCCTCCTCGGGGCGACTCTCCTGGCGAGCCTGGGGATCGTCCGCCTGCAGGTGCAGGACTCCTGGCTCAGCGGGTTCGCCCCGGGGAGCTCCTTCCGCACCGGGACCGAGCGGGTCAACCGGCTCTTCAACGGTACCCACCTGCTGCTCGTCCACCTCGACCTCTCGCGCTGGAAGGGGAAGCTGGGCGAGGTCTACGAGGGCGAGCCCGGGCCGCTCGTGGAGCCCAAAGCTCTCAATGCCATCGGCGGGATGGAGGCCTTCCTGAAGCGCCAGCCGCGGGTGGGAGGCGTGCTCGGACCCTACGCGCAGATGACGACCGTCTCCTTCCTGCGCTTCGCCCGCCAGCCCGAGCGGATGAGCATCCCGGACTCGGCGGCCCAGGTGGCGAAGCTGGTCGACGACTTCGACGATGTGCGGGGCGAGGCGCGCCGCCGCGAGGTGATCGACGACGCCCGCCGCCGGGGCGTGATCACCCTCTTCCTGAAGGACCCCGACTACCGCCAGGTGGCGAAGCTGATGGCCGACACCCGGCGCTATGCCCGGGAGCACCTGGAGCCGCTCGGCATCCGGATCGGCTTCGCGGGCGACATCGCGGTCAGTCAGGCGATGATCCCGGCCATCGTGCGCACGCAGGTCTTCTCCCTGCCGCTGGCCCTGCTCGGCTCCTGGCTGGTTGTGACCCTCCTCTACCGCTCGTGGAAGATGGGGTTCCTGATCGCGCTTCCTTCCTCCGTGGCGGTGGCCTGGATGCTGGGCGCCATGGGCTGGACCGGCATCCCCCTCGGGGTCGCTACGGCCATGTTCTGCTCGATCACGCTGGGAGTGGGGATCGACTACGGCATCCACTTCTACGAGGTCTTCCTGCGCCTGCGCAGGGAGGGAGCGGCGGACCCGGCCCTGGAGGCCATCTCCGAGGCCGGGCCGGCCATCGTGGCGGACACGGTGGCCATCGCCCTGGGCTTCGGCATGCTGGTGATCTCCCAGGTCCCCTCGAACGCCCGCCTGGGCTTCCTCGTGGCCGGCGCCCTCGTTGTGGCCTGCGCGCTGACGCTCGTGGGACTGGGGATCCTGCTGGACCGGCCCCGGGTTGTGATAAAAATCGTCTCCTCCAATCATGACGAGACGAGAGAAAGCGGAGCGCATCGCCAGAACCCTTGAGGAGCTGTACCCCACGGTCGACATCCCCCTGAAGCACGTGGACCCGTTCACGCTCCTGGTGGCCGTGGTCCTCTCGGCCCAGACCACGGACAAGCTGGTCAACGAGGTCACCCCCGCCCTGTTCGCCCGCGCCGCCACGCCCGAAGCCATGGCCGCGCTGCCGGTCGAGGAGATCCGCACGCTGATCCGCCGGATCGGCCTCGCCGGCACCAAGGCGAAGAACCTCAAGCGCCTCTCGGAGATCCTGGTCGAGCGGCACGGCGGCCAGGTGCCGCGGACGCTCGAAGAGCTCGAGGCGCTGCCCGGGGTGGGCCACAAGACGGCCTCCGTGGTGCTCAACCAGGCCTTCGGCCTCCCGGCCTTCCCGGTGGACACCCACATCCACCGCCTGGCGGCCCGCTGGGGCCTGTCGAGCGGCAAGAACGTGGAGACGACCGAGCGGGACCTGAAGCGGCCTTCCCCGAGGAGACCTGGGGCAAGCGTCCACCTCCAGATCATCTACTTCGGCCGCGAATACTGCCCGGCGCTCTACCACGACCTCGATGGCTGCCCGATCTGCTCCTGGGCGTCGAGCAAGAAGCGGAAGGAGGAGGAGAGGCGGCGGAACGTGGGATTGCGGCGGCGGGAGAAGGGACAGGGATGAGGGGTGGCAGTGCGGGCGCTATGGTCCCTCTTCAGGAATTCTGTTGGTAAACAGAGGGACCAAGCGGCTGCGGATCTCATCGATGTAGTCCGAAAGCCCGGTCAGCCGGCCACGCTGTCCCAATACCTCCAAGTCGCAGGAGGTCCAGCATTCCTCCTCGCGCTCTTCGTTGCCGGCGACCAGCCGGTCCAAGACACGTTTGGCGTTCCGTTGAGCTTGCGGTTGCGCCGCTGTGAGGCTCTCCGCCTGTAGGCGAGGATCGAACCCGAGCTCCCGTTCGAGCTCGGCGAGAGCTTTCTCCTCAGCCTCGGAACGAGGCTCAAAGCCGGCAAGCACCCAGCATTCCCGCTTGGTGTGAACAACCGCAAGGATGACCTGGAAGGGCCAGGATGAGGCATTGCGGGCTTGTGTCAATCCTTGCCGCAACTCTTCCTCTCCATCCGTGTCTTGGACCAAGATGACGGCATCGGGTACCTGATGAGCCATCACCAGGAGTAGGAGGGCCTTTCGGGCCACAGCCGCTCCCAACCTTCCGGGCTCGTCGAGAAAGTGGCCGTGGGGTTTTACATGTAGCTCTTTGGCGAGGTTCTTGATCCAATGCCATTCCAGGTGACTGTCACTCTCCTCTAGCCCCCGCCATTGGCGATACAAGTGAAGGCTTTCGGGATCGAGCCAATCTACTTCTTGACAGAGGATGCGATCCGCAAGGCCGGTAGCCAAGCGCAAGTCCGCCGAAGCCTCGCAAACGACGGCGAAGGTGAAGGCCGCGGCCATGCTCATTAGGCTATGGCCTTGTTTCCCTTTGTGATCCAGTCCTCTCCAACCGAGCTCCAGAACTCGCCAGGAGCCATCATGCCCTTCCAGCGGTCATATTCGGGGTGGTCGGTAAGAGGTCTTATTACGACATTACCCTTTTCGTCGATGGATGTAAGTAGAACCTCGTCGGCTTCTACGCAATCGATGAGATAAGGGGAGTGACTGGTGGCGACGATCTGGAGTTGTGAATCCTGAAGCCCGCGAAGCTGCTGCACGAAGCTCGATATCGCCTTCGGATGGAGCCCTTTCTCTAAGTCATCAATGAGTACAACCTGGGGACCCTCATGGACTGACAAGGCCGCCAGAACCCCGAGCGTCAAAAGGGTTCCATGACTGGCAGCTTCTGCAGGGACATCCCGAGCCCCGAGCATGTCAAAAACGATTTCGTAGCCAACTCCGGCATCCAAAGAGACGGGCCGTAGCCGGACATCCTCGACACTGGGAACCACTGATCTCAGCCGTTTGACGATCTGGTCGAAGCGGTCTGGTTTTTCTACCTTCAATGCTCCGAGCAGAGAAGATAGCCCCTCTCCGTCGCTAGGAAGATTGAGAGAGACGCTCCTCCTGACAGAAGGGGCTGACAACTTACGAGGTTCAAGGTCCAGAAGGACAGCGTCCCAACCCGGCTCTTTTGTCAAGCGAAAAAATCTGGAGTAGGTTGTGTCCCCCAGCTTGGAAATATCAAGACTATGCTGAGTTCCGTCAACGACGGCAGCAATGGAGGGACCTTCGCTGCTATTCCAGCTCCGCAGAAGGGTTCGCGCTTCTCCTTTCGGGATTTTCAAAGGATTCAGGAATAGTTCGATGGCCTGGAGGATCGAACTCTTGCCTGAAGCGTTTGGGCCCACGAACACCGTCAGAGGCTTCAACGCCAGGTCAACTTCCCGTAGCGCCTTGAAATTCCGGATAGAGAGGCTCTCGATCATGGTATCCATCCCGCAGCCGGGGGGCTGTCGCTCCCGGCGCTTGTAACTACTCTACACCAGCCTCCAAGTCCTGTGCTCTCTGAGACTTCGACGGGCAACCCTTCCCCCGGTTATCATCCCCCTCATGGACCGCTTCGCCCGCTACGCCTGGATCACCCTCGCCTACAACATCGCCGTCATCCTCTGGGGGGCCATGGTACGGGCCACGGGATCGGGGGCAGGGTGCGGCAGCCACTGGCCGCTGTGCAACGGCGAGGTCATCCCCAAGGCACCCAGGATCGAGACCCTCATCGAGCTCTCGCACCGGCTGACCAGCGGCGTGGCCCTGCTGATGGTGGTGGGGCTCCTGGTGTGGGCTTTCCGGGCTCGTCCGAAAGGGCATCCATCCCGGAAAGCGGCGGGACTGTCTCTGTTCCTCATGCTCACCGAGGCCGCGGTCGGGGCCGGGCTGGTGCTGTTCGAGCTGGTGGCGGACAACCAGTCCATGGCCCGGGCGATGTTCATGGCGACCCACTTGGTGAACACCTTCGTGCTCCTGGGGGCGATGACGATGACTGCCCACTTCGCGAGCGGCGGGGCTCCCTTCCGGCTGCGGGGACAGGGATTGCTGGGCGGCGGGCTCGTGCTGGGTGCCGCCGGGCTCCTGCTGGCCGGAGTCAGCGGAGCCATCGCGGCCCTGGGGGATACGCTCTTCCCGGCGACCTCGCTTGCCCATGCCCTGGAGCAGGACCTGTCGCCCACGGCGCACCTGCTGATCCGGCTGCGCCTCTTCCATCCCGTCATCGCGGTCGTGGCCGCGGCGCTTGTGTTCTACCTGGCCCTGAGGGTCCTCAACCACCGGAGCCGGCCGGAGACGGACCGCTTCGCCTGGTGGACGGTGGGGCTCGTCGTGGCCCAAATCCTGGCCGGGGCGGTGAACGTCCTGCTCCTGGCGCCGGTCTGGCTCCAGATCGTCCACCTGCTGCTGGCGGATCTCCTGTGGATCGCTTTCCTGCGGTTGGGGGCTACGGCGCTGGCGGGCAAGGAGGAGAAGGCGGCTTCGCTGGTGCCCAGTCTCACGGCAGCGGGATCGTGACCTTCTGACAGGTGGCATCCGCGGGGCGAGCCGCTTGCTTCGGGAAGCAAGCCTCTTGCTTCGCGGATCAAGCCGCTCGCTTCGCGAATACAGGGCTTGCTTCGCGGATCAAGCTCCTTGCTTCGGGAAGCAAGCTCCTTGCTTCGCGGATCAAGCCATTCGCTTCGGGAAGCAAGCCCCTTGCTTCGCGAAATCAGGGCTCGCTTCGCGGATCAAGCTCCTTGCTTCTCGGATCAAGCCGCTTGCTTCGCGAATTCAGCGCCTATTCGAAGGAGCCCTTGCGCCCTTTTCCCCTCTGGAACTCCTGGGCCCCCGCTCCCGCCTCGCCGCTGTCCAGCGTCTCCCTGCCGCACCGGGCCTCCACGCGGAGCCCTTCCTCAAGTGGCAGTCCGAGCCCCTCGTAGACTGCCCGGCGGTCGTTGCGCAGGGCGGCCTGGGGGAAACCGGCGAGGGCCTTGGCGATCTCCACCGCCCGTGCCAGGGCCTGCCCGGGAGGGACGACCTCGTTGGCGAGACCCATGGCCCGGGCTTCCTGGGCGGGCACGGGACGGCCGGTGAGGATCAGCTCCAGGGCACGGCCGAGGCCCACGATCCGAGGGAGGCGCTGGGTACCGCCGTCGATCAGGGGGACTCCGAAACGCCTTTCGAAACAGCCGAAGACGGCGGTCTCGTCCGCGATCCGGAGGTCGCACCAGCAGGCGAGCTCCAGGCCCCCGGCCACGCAGTAGCCGGCGATGGCCGCGAGGGTGGGCTTGGAAACGGTGAGGCGGGTGAAGCCCAGGGGGCCGTGGGGGCCTTCGGCGTCGTCGGCCAGGGCTTCCAGATCCCTGAGGTCCGCCCCGGCGCAGAAGACCTCGCCGCCGCCGGTGAGGATGCCCACCCGCGCCTCCGGGTCCCGGTCGAAATCGAGCCAGGCTTCCCGGAGGGCCTGGGCCGTTCTGGAATCGATGGCGTTGCGCGCTTCGGGCCGGTGGATGCGGAGGATGCGGACGGGACCGTCAGACGAGATCTGAACGGTCCCACTCACAGCGGTCGTCCCCCTCTCAGAGCACCGTCTCGCGCACGACCTCTTCGACCGTGGTCATGCCGTCGCGGATCTTCTGCAGACCGCTTCCGCGCAGCGTCATCATGCCGCTCTGGACGGCCTTCTGGCGCAGCTCGAAGGCGCTGGCGCCGGAGAGGATCATCTCTCGCATCTCGTCGTCGACCTCCAGCACCTCGTAGAGGCCCACGCGACCCTTGTAGCCGGTGTTGCTGCAGCGGTCGCAGCCGCGGCCGCGGAAGAGCTTGAGCGTGCGCGACTCGTGCTCGGAGAAGCCGGCCTGGACGAGGGCCGGCGGCGGCACATCCATCGGCTCCTTGCAGAAGGTGCAGATGCGGCGCACGAGCCGCTGGGCCACGATCATGTGCACCGAGGTGGCCACCAGGAAGGGCTCGATGCCCATGTTCATCAGGCGGTTGATCGAGGACGGCGCGTCGTTGGTGTGCAGGGTCGAGAGCACGAGGTGGCCGGTCATGGCGGCCTTGATCGCCACCTCGGCGGTCTCGAAGTCGCGGATCTCGCCCACCAGGATGATGTTCGGGTCCTGGCGCAGGAACGAGCGCAGGGCCGCGGCGAAGTTCAGGCCGATCTGCTCGCGCGTCTGCACCTGGTTGATGCCGGTCAGGTTGAACTCCACCGGGTCCTCGGCGGTCATGATGTTGACCTCCGGCGTGTTGATGCGCTGGAGGGCCGAGTAGAGGGTGTTCGTCTTGCCCGAGCCCGTGGGGCCGGTGACCAGCACCATGCCGTAGGGCTTGAGGATCGCCGCCTCGAACTTGCGCAGCGACTCCGCCTCGAAGCCCAGCTTCGTCATGTCGAGCATGAGCTTGTCCTTGTCGAGCAAGCGCATGACGATCTTCTCGCCGAAGAGCGTGGGCAGCACCGAGACGCGGTAGTCGAGGTCCTTGGTCTTGCCGGAGATCTTGGTCTTGATCTTGATGCGCCCGTCCTGCGGCAGCCGCTTCTCGGCGATGTCGAGCCTCGCCATGATCTTGCAGCGGCTGGTGATCGCCTCCTTGAGCTTGAGCGGCGGGTGCATCATCTCGTAGAGGATGCCGTCGATCCGGTAGCGGACCCGGTAGTCCTTCTCGTAGGGCTCGATGTGGATGTCCGAGGCGCCGCGCTTGATGGCGTCGGTCAGGATCAGGTTGACCAGCTTGACCACCGGCGCCTGCTCGGACTCCTCTTCCAGGGTGGCGAGGTCGAGGTCCTCTTCCTCCTCCAGGACCTCCAGGTCGCTCCCGGACTCCTCGGAGAGGTCCTCCATGACCTTCTTCAGCTCGATCGCGTGCGTCGAGCCGTAGTAGCGGTCGATGGCGCCGCGGATGGCGGTCTCGGAGGCCACGACCGGCTCGACCTTGTAGCCGGTCATGAACTTCACGTCGTCCATCGCGAACACGTTCGTGGGATCGATCATCGCCACGGTGACCGTGGCGCCGGCCTTGGCGACCGGGAAGATCGTGTACTTGCGGGCGATGTCGGCGGGGATGATCTTGATGACCGCGTCGTCGATCTCCATGCCGTGGAGGTCGACCGAGGGGACCTTGAAGTGCTGGGAGAGCGACTCGACGAGCTGCTTGTCGGTCATGTGCCCGAGCTTGACCAGGTTGGTGCCGAGCCGGCCGCCCTGATCCTTCTGGAGGGCGAGGGCTTCGTTGAGCTGGGCCTGGTTGATCTTGCCCGTGCGCACCAGCAGCTCTCCGAGCTTGTCGGGGACGTTGGTCTGCGCTGGTTGCGGCCGGCGTGCCGCTGCTTCCGGTGGTGGTGCCATGCGAATCACCTCTCGGGCCGGCTCTCGGCCCCGTCCTTCTGGTGGGAGGGAAGCTCCCGCCCGTTTAAGTCTCTTGAAACGCTGTGCAGTTTACCAGCCGGTGGGAAAGGGGGTCAACGCACTGGGGCATGGAAATTTGACTATGAGAGCAGCTCCGCCGCCCTCTCGGCCACCCGGCGGGGCGGAATCTCCAGCAGGCAGGCCTTGGTCTCGGCCAGCCGCTTGTAGCAGAAGCTGCAGGCCAGCCGCTTGTAGAGCGCGCGCTCCGGGGCGCCGTAGGGGCCGTGGCGCTCGGGATCGGTGGGGCCCATGAGCATGAGCACCGGCGTGCCCAGGGCCTGGGCGAGGTGGGTCGGGCCGGAGTCGCCGCCCATCATCAGGCGCGCCCGGCGGATCAGGGCCGCGAGGGTGGGGAGGTCCGGGGCGGGCACCGTCCGGGCCGCGCCGCCGCTCTCCCGCTCCACTTCGGCGGCGAGAGCCTCCTCCCCGCGGGCGGTGGCGATCCAGGTCGGGAGCCCGGTCCGCTCCTGGAGGAGCCGGGCCGCCTTGCCCCACCAGGCCGGCGGGTAGCGCTTGTTGGCCCAGCCCGCCCCGGGATGGAGGAGGACGTACGGCTCAGAAGAGGGAGGCGTCGCGGGTTCCTCCCGGAAGAGCTTCTCCGGGCCGAAGTCCGCCGGCTCGGCAGGGAGGCCCAGGGCGTCGAGCAGCGAGAGCATGCGGTCCACGGCGTGCGTCCCCCGGGGGGCCACCGGCTCGCTGATCCAGACGGCGCTGGAGGGCTCGCGCCGGGAGCGCCGCGCGAAGCCGATCCGCCGGTCCGCCAGGGTGAGGGCGGAGAGCACGCCGGCCTTGTGGTTGCCCATCAGGTCCAGCACCACGTCCGGGGAGAAGCGGTCCAGGGCCGAGAGGAAGCCGCCCAGCTCGCGCATCCCCTGCCCGGAGAGCCGGCGCCACTGGCGCAGCCGCACCGTGAGCAGCTCGTCGAGGTCGGGATGGCCGGAGAGCACGGGGGCCATCCCCTCCTCGACCACCCAGCCGATCTTCGCTTCCGGGAGATGCCGCCGCAGGGCCGTCAGCACCGGCAGGGCGTGGACGACGTCGCCCAGGGCGCTGGTGCGGACGATGAGAATCCTCACGCCAGACCCCTCATCCCTGTCCCTTCTCCCGGCCCTCCTCCCACCCCGCCGGGGAGAAGGGGACGCGTTTGAAGCGTTGGAGCCTGTAGGGTGCGCTGTGCGCACCATGGCTGTCGTTTCTGGTGCGCACAGCGCACCCTACGGGCTGCACCTTTTCTGTCACGTTCCCCTCTCCCCGGAAAGGGTGGGCGGAGGGCCGGGAGAGGGGCCAGGGGTGAGGGGTCACGGCAACGCCTTCACCTTCGCGATCAGGTCGCTCGTTGCATGGTCCTTGGGATCGCCCACCAGGGCGGTGCGGCCGCCGTAGGCGCGGACGGTCTCGTACTCGGGCACCCGCTCGGGCGAGCCGTAGTCCGTGCCCTTGCAGTGGACGTCCGGCTGGAGATCGGCGAGCAGGGGAGCGGGGGAGTCGCCGTCGAAGACCACCACGAAGTCGACCGGCTCCAGCGCCGCCAGCAGCTCCGCCCGCTCGGCCGCGGGCACCACGGGCCGGCCCGGTCCCTTGAGGCGCTCGACCGAGGAGTCGTCGTTGATCGCCACCACCAGCGCGTCCCCCTCGGCGCGGGCGGCCTGGAGATAGCGCAGGTGGCCCACGTGGAGGAGGTCGAAATGGCCGTTGGCGAAGGCGACCGTCTTCCCTTGCGCTTTGCAGCTCCGCGATCCGCCGGCGGAGCTCGGGCACGGTCAGGACCAGCCCCACCGCAGCTCCTCCAGGGGGCGGGGATCGGTCTCGATCGCCCGCCTCAGCTCTTCGGGCGAGCAGGTCGCGGTGCCCATCTTCATCACCACGACACCGCCCGCGTAGTTGGCGAGGAGCGCCGCCTCCACCGGGTCCGCCCCGGCGGCCAGGGCGAGGGCGAACGTGCCGATCACCGTGTCTCCGGCGCCCGTGACGTCCGCCACCTGGTCCGTGCCGGAGACGGGCAGGTGGGCCGACACCTTGGGCTGGAACAGGCTCATCCCGCGGCTCCCCCGGGTGATCAGGAGGAAGCGCGCCCCCAGCCGCTCCAGCAGCTGGCGTCCGGCGTCCTCCAGGCGGTCCGGGTCGTCGTTGACCGGCGCGTCGAGGAGCGCCTCGGCCTCCTCCTCGTTGGGGGTGGCGCCGTCGATCCCGGCGAACTCGCCCAGGCGGTAGCGGCTGTCCGCGAGGAGCGTCGCCCGCTCGCCCAGGGCGGCCCGCACCCGCGCCAGCAGCCCGGGCTCCACGGCGCCGTAGCCGTAGTCGGAGAGGATGGCGACCCGCGTCTCGCCGGCCCAGCGTTCCAGCAGGACCGAAAAGCGCCCGCGCTCCGCGTCGGTCAGGACCAGCGTCTCCTCGATGTCATAGCGCACGATCTGCTGCTTGATCGAATGCTTGCCGCCGCCGAGGATGCGGACCTTGGTCGGCGTCCGGTACCCGCCCCGCACCACGATCCCGCCCGTCTCGATCCCCCGCCCTTCGAGGTCGGCCAGCAGGTTCCGGCCGTGAGGGTCGTCTCCCACGACGCCCAGGGGAAGAGGACGCCCGCCGAGAGCGGCCACGTTGGCTACGGCGTTCGCTCCGCCGCCCGGGGTCAGCTTCTCGTTTTGAAAGGAGAGGATGAGGACCGGCGCCTCCCGGCTGATCCGCTTGGGGGTGCCGGTGATGAAGACGTCCGCCACCAGGTCCACCAGCATCACCACCGGCTGGCCCGCCATGGCGTCGACCCGGCGCAGCAGCCGGTCGGTCGTCGGAAGCAGTTGGACCTGGGGCATTTGCGGGCGGATTGTAGCAGCTCGCAGATGCCCCAGGAGTGGCCCAGGACTGGGAGCTGGCTCTACGGCTCGATGCAGTAGGCCTGCCGGCAGGGACCCCAGGCATGGGCCGGCGCCGCGCTCCAGCACTGGCAGAAGCCGACAGGGTCGTAGCAGGTAGGCACGTTCGCGGGATTGCAGGTGCAAGGGGTCATCACACCGTCACAGATGACCCAGTTGGCGGCGGAGGAACAGGTGGTGACGCCGACGCAGGAGATCGGGGTACCACCGACCGGAGTGCACTGGCTGTTCGCGGTGCAGCTCTTGTTGACCGGCTCCGGCGTGAACAGGGCGCCGAAATCGATCTCCTGCGGAAGCGCAGAGGCTTCCGGCTGCTCAGCCGGGTTGGACGCGGCCACCTCGGGCTGGATCACGGCCAGCTCGTCCGCTGCGAAGACCACCGTGGAGCTCAGGGCACAGACGGCGAGCACAGACAGCTGGAGCAGCTTCTTCAAGCTAGGCATGAAATCTCCTTATTTAGGTAGACAGCTATTTGTAACAGTCTACCATATCAAGGCATCCATGCCTAGTCCGGAACGATCTGCACCACCGGAGTCCGCGGGCCGTCCGGCAGCGGGTGCTGCAGGATGTAGTAACCCGAGGGATCGTAGTAGGGGTAGCCCAATCTCCTCCATCCGCTGTGGCCGGCCGGAGTGAAGCCGAGGGGGCTGATGTTAAAGGGGAGGCCGAAGACGACCTGGCTCGTGTAGGCATAGCTGTCGCCGAAGGTCCAGCCGCACAAGTTGTCGAGAGCGTTCAAGGCCACGAGCCGGGACGCGAAGACCGCGTTGCTCTTGCCGTAGGCCGGCGCGGACCGGAACCCCTCCAGAAGGGTTTGATCCAGGGATTCCGCCCTGAGGAGCAGCGGCTGGCGCAGGCTGCCGTCCCGGCCGCGGATGGCGGCGATCTCGATCGTGCCCTTCAGGGCCAGGACGCGGCTCGCCTTCGGGATTTCGATCTTGTGCTGGGCGTCGGGAACGACGTAGCCGTCGAACCGTTGCGGAGGCGCCTCGCCCCACCGGTTCTTCTCCAGGAGAGCGCCGGCGGTCCCGTACGGGGAGAGGTCAGCGTTGTAGAGATCGGGATCGAGGTGCTGCGCCGCCTGCCAGCGGCAGACCGCCTGGTTCTCCCGGCCCAGGCCGGCGTCGGCCAGGGCGCGCAGGGTCATCACGGCAGCCAGATCCTGCAGGGTGTTCCCCGGGGTGTTCAAGGTCGCTTCCCAGAGCTTGTCACCGAGCTGGCTGGCACCCCGCCAGCGGCCGGCCCGCAACAGGCTCTCCGCTTCGGCGCGCTGTTTCGGGAACGAGGTGAAGCCGGTCAGCGGCTGTTCGGACGGATTGTTGACCGACACCGTGCGGAAGACTGCGACGGCGTCCTCTCCCTTCCGGGCCGGCTCGTAGCGCCAGTCCCGCAGGCCTTCCAGGACCTCCCAGACCATGCCGGGAAGGCCGCCCGCCAGGACGACCGGCTGGCTCGGGCGCCCCTCGGAATCCACCACGACCTGGACCCGGAGGCTCTTCGGGACGGGCAGGGAGGCGAGGTCCTGCGTCAGCTTGGGGATCTCCCCCTGGAGGCGGCGTCCGGCGCGCACCTCGGTATCCTCCGCCTCGAAGACGGTCAGTCCCGCGGGAGCCTCGCCGGCCGTACGCAGGGGATGGCGGGCCAGCAGCTCGCCGGCCTTGCCGAAGGAGGCCAGCTCCCCGGCGGAGAGGATGGAGCGGTCGAGATTCTGGGCCACATGCCAGTGCCAGGCGGCCGCCTCCTCGTGGCCCCAGCCCGCTTCAGCGAGTGCCAGGCGGGAGACGGGACCGGCCAGCTCGTTGCCCACCAGGCGGGTCCGGGTCTTTTCGATGAGGTCCAGGGCGGCGGCGCGGGCCTGCAGCCACTCGTTCCGGCGGAGCTGGGCGTCGATCGCCGCGAGGGGATCCTCGAACGTAACCGGGACCTCCTGGACCCCGAGGATCTCCTGGGGGGCTTGGGGAACCGGCTGGCTGAAACCGGCCTGGGGGAGAACGGCGCAGGTGATGCCCAGAATCAAAGCGCGGCGCAGTGGGAGCATGTCTGGAGCCTCCTGTTCACATTTTAATGCAGTCCGGCTCCACTCCGTTTCTACTTCAGAGATCTGTACAACCCCTCAAAAAGAGCGATTCCATGCCGCTCGAGCTCGGCATCCGTCCAGCCGGCGGCGGACCAGCCGCGCAGGACGGCGTCGATGCCGGGCACCTCGGGCCGGGCCGAGGCGTCGCGCAGGTCGATCTCGTGGACGATCTGGGCCAGGGCCGCGAGAGCGGGATCTCCCTCCAGGCCGAAGGCGGCGAGCATCGTCTCGAAGGTGCAGCGGTTGCCGCGGTGCCCGAAGTCGGCGCCCTTCATGTCGAAGGAGACCTCGCCTTCCCCGGCCTTGTCGGCATAGCGGATCTCGGCTCCGGGATCGACGAAGCGGCGGATCAGCCAGGCGCAGGCCAGCCGGTCCACGTGAGGGTGGGGACGGGTGACCCAGCGGCGCCCCCGGTAGGGTTCGATGACGAGAGTCTCGGAGGGAGCCGTCTCCGCGGGGCTGAGGAGGGCCTCGATCCGCGCCAGCGCCGCGTCCGCGTCCACCCTTTCCGGGGCCTGGAAGAAGTCGATGCGGGCGACCTCGGCGAAGCGGCGGCGGAGCTTCTCCAGGCGGTCTTCGAGGCCGCCCCGGCCCGCCCGCTCGGCCTCTCCCGCCTCGGTCACGATCTTGCGGTAGTCCTCGTCGCGGGCCGCGCGGAAAGCCTGGACGAGGCGTTGCCCGGCTTCGCCGTCGAGCCGGTCGATGGGCAGCACCAGGGCCTGGCCGCCGGCGTCCGTGATCTCCTGCGCCAGCCAGTCGAACGCTTCCCGGCTCTCATCCCCCTCCGGCAGCAGGTAGAGCGAGCCGGTGGGGGAGACGGCTCCGATCTTCTGCAGGCGGCGCCACACGGCCACCCGCTTGCTCGACGAGGAGCCGGAAGGGAGGGAGAAGGAGAGAGCGATCCAGGGCATGGAGAGCCTATCTTTGCACGTCTCCCGGCCCCCACCGGGCGTGCACCAGAAAGCCGGCGACTCCCACGGCGAAGGCCGCGTAGAAGGGGAGGCGCGGGTTGATCGTCCACAGCCAGCCGCCCACCAGCGAGGCGGGGAAGACGGCGAGCCCGCGGATCAGATAGTAGAGGCCCACGGCCCGCCCGCGCGCTCCGGCCGAGGCCAGGTCCACGATGAGCGCCTTGCGCGCCGGCTCGCCCGTCTCCCGCAGGCCCGCCACGATGAAGGCCCCGGTCAGCCAGAGAGCGCCCGGGCCCCCCGTGGGGTAAGACCGAGCGCCAGGGGAAACAGGGCGAAGAACGCGAAGGTCAGCAGCACGAAGGGCTTGCGGTTCATGCGGTCCGACAGGCGCGCCACGGGCAGGTAGACCAGGGTGGCGGCGATCATCTGGACGCTGGTCAGCCCGCCGAACTCCACGGCCGAGGCGCCGAGCACGTCGATCACGAAGAGCAGGATGAAGACCTTGGGGATGCCCTCGGCCCAGCGCGCCAGGACATCGGCCAGGAGCAGCCGCTTGAGCCCGGGGTCCATCCCCCGCCAGAGGCCGCCCAGGCGCTCGGGGTCCGGAGGCGGCGGGGCCGATTCGACATAGGAGCGGCGCAGGATGGCGATCCCCAAAATAGCGAGGACGATGGTGACCGCGAGCCCCACCCGGATGCCCGCCGCGAACCCGAGCCCGGCAATGAGCGCACCACCCAGAGGGGGCGCCAGGATGATGGGCACCCGCTTGAGGATCGACTGCACTCCGAACCCCATGGCCCGCCGCGCCGGGGGGAGGTGGTCCCCGATGACGGCGAAGATGGCCGGCAGCGTGAGGCTGCTCCAGGCCATCACCAGCACCGTGCCCGCCAGGATCCACGGCCAGCTCGGCGCCACCATGTAGAGGACATACCCGCCAATCGCCAGCCCCGCGAAGAGGATCAGTGACGAGCGCCGTCCCAGCCGGTCCGCCATCCATCCGCCGGGGTAGGGATAGACGGCGTCGAGCAGATCCTTGAGCGTTCCGTAGAGCGCCACCGCCCACGCACCCGCGCCCAGCATCTCCAGGTACTTCGGGACGAACCGCGACCACAGCTCCTCGCCCATCCCCAGCACCAGGAACATGGCCAGCATGGCCGCGATGTTCCGCTCCAGCCCGAGCCAGGAGCGGAGACGCGGGAGGAGGGATGCGGTAGTCACGCAATTATCATTGCATACGAGAAACGATAATTACAACAACGCCGCCATAACCACCGCCGTGTCGAGTAAGCTATCCTGAGCCATCCCGCAAGCAACGGGACGGCCTGAGAGGTCCTGATGGCAACTTTGACGATCGAGCTTCCTGACGAACTCTACGAGACCCTACGGCGCTCACCGACGGAAGTCCAGAAGGACCTCCGCCTCGCAGCTGCCATCCGGTGGTATTCGCAAGGCCTGATCTCCCAGGAGAGGGCTGCCGCGATCGCCGGCCTGGACCGGACGGACTTCCTGATGACCCTGGCTCGCGAGAAGGTGGACGCCTTTCACGTAGACCTCGACCAGCTCGCTCGGGAAGTCTCGCGTGGGTAGCCCGCCGGTCGTCAACGCATCTCCCCTGATCTATCTCTCGCATGCCGGTCTGATCGACCTCCTTCAGGTCGAGGGTCCGACCGTCCAAGTTCCCCGTACCGTCTCCGAAGAGATCCTCCGGCGCGGCCCGGACGATCCAACGGTCCGCATCCTGAGCACTACGCCATGGCTGCACCAGGTCGAGCCGGTGCCACCCTCTTCCAAGGTCCTCTTCTGGAAGCTCGGCCCAGGAGAGACCTCTGTGCTTTCCTGGGCCCTCGCTCATCCGGGCTCAGTGGCAATCGTGGACGATCTCGCAGCACGCCGTTGCGCTGAGGTTCTGGAAATGCCTCTGATCGGCACTCTCGGGATCGTTCTCAAAGCCAAGCGCAAGGGAGTCCTCCCGGCCGCTCGGCCGGCGATCGAAAAGCTCCTCAACGCAGGGATGTATCTCTCGGGAAAGATCATCGACCAGGCCTTGGCCCTGGTCGATGAATAAGGTCACCCGGCACGCCCCCTGCATTTCTGTCGCCGCGATGGCGAAGACCTCCCGCTCCGCGACCGAATCCCCGCCCGTCACCCGCCGCCTGCCCGTCGGGGCCGAGGTGGTGCCCGAGGGCGTGCATTTCCGCGTCTGGGCGCCACAGCGGAAAAAGGTAGAGGTGATGGCCGGGAAGAGCGGGATCGAGCTGGACCGGGAGGAGGGGGGGTATTTCTCCGGCCTGGCCGAGGGGCTCGAGGCGGGTGCCCTCTACCGGTACCGGCTGGACGGCGGCGACGCCTTTCCCGATCCGGCGTCGCGTTTCCAGCCGGAAGGACCGCACGGGCCGTCCCAGGTGGTCGATCCCTCCGCCTTCCAGTGGACGGACGGTAGCTGGCCAGGGATCGGCCGTGACGGACAGGTGGTCTACGAGATGCACGTGGGCACGTTCACCCGCGAGGGCACCTGGGCGGCGGCGGAGAAGGAGCTTCCCGAGCTGGCGGAGATCGGGATCACAGTGATCGAGGTGATGCCGGTGGCGGAGTTCCCGGGCCGGTTCGGCTGGGGGTATGACGGCGTGGACCTGTTCGCGCCTTACCATCTCTATGGCAAGCCGGACGACTTCCGCCGCTTCGTGGACCGGGCGCACGCCCTGGGGATCGGGGTGATCCTCGACGTGGTCTACAACCACGTGGGGCCGGACGGCAACTATCTCAAGCAGTTCTCCGAGGACTATTTCACCGACCGGTACAAGAACGACTGGGGCGAGGCCTTGAACTTCGAGACCGAGCCGGCGGTGCGGGAGTTCTTCATCGCCAATGCCGGCTACTGGATCGACGAGTTCCACCTGGACGGGCTGCGCCTGGACGCGACCCAGGACGTCAAGGACGCTTCGGAGGACCACATCCTGGCTGCCGCCGTGCGCCGGGCCCGCGAGGCGGCGGGCCGCGCACGATCTACACCGTGGCCGAGAACGAGCCGCAGGAGACCCGGCTGGTGCGTCCTCCCGAGGAAGAGGGGTACGGCATCGACGCGCTGTGGAACGACGACTTCCACCACTCGACACTGGTGGCCCTCACCGGGCGCAACGAGGCCTACTACACGGACTACCGGGGCACGCCCCAGGAGATGATCTCGCTCGTCAAGTACGGCTATCTCTACCAGGGGCAGCGCTACTCCTGGCAGAAGCAGCGGCGGGGCACCTCGGCCCTCGGCCTGCCGGCGTCCGCCTTCGTCAATTTCCTGCAGAACCACGACCAGGTGGCCAACTCGGCCCGCGGGGAGCGCTGCCACAAGCTGGCGAGCCCCGGGCGGTTCCGGGCGCTCACGGCCCTGCTGCTGCTGGCGCCGGGCACGCCCATGCTCTTCCAGGGGCAGGAGTTCTGCGCGTCGAGCCCCTTCCTCTTCTTCGCGGACCACAACCCGGAGCTGGCGGCGGCGGTGCGCAAGGGGCGGCTGGAGTTCCTGTCGCAGTTCCCGAGCCTGGCCCTGGCGGCGACGCAGGCGGGCGTGCCGGACCCGGAGTCCCCGGAGACGTTCGAGCGCTGCAAGCTCGACCTCTCCGAGCGGGAGAAGAACACGGCCGCCTATGCCCTCCACCGGGACCTGCTGCGGCTGCGCCGGGAGGATCCCGTCTTCCGTACTCAGGGCAAGGGGTGGCTCGACGGGGCCGTGCTGGGACGCGAGGCGTTCGTCCTCCGCTTCTTCGGCCGCTTCTTCGGCGAGAACGCGGGCGACCGGCTGCTGCTGGTCAACCTGGGGATCGACCTCGATCTCGAGCCGGTGCCCGAGCCGCTGCTGGCGCCGCTCACCGGCCTGCGCTGGGAGGTCCTGTGGTCGAGCGAGGACCCGCGCTACGGCGGGAGCGGGGCGCCGCCGCCGGAGGATGAGAAGGGCTGCTGGCGCATCCCCGGCCAATCGGCCACGGTGCTGCGCCTCATGCCCAGGGAGAGAGAGGCTCAGGGAGAGAGAGGAGAAAGAGGAATGATCGAGCCAGCCCGTCTCATGCCCTGGCCTGAAGAAGAAACCGCACAACCCGAGTGGGAAGACATCCACCCCGAGCCGCTGCCCGAGACGCTGCTCACCCGCGAGTGGCTGGTCACCAACGGCCTCGGCGGCTACGCCTCGGGCACGCTCTCGGGCGTGCCCACCCGCCGCTACCACGGCCTGCTGGTGCCGCCCTGCCGGCGCCGCTCGGCCGCACGCTGATGCTCGGCCAGGTGGCGGAGGTGCTGCGCCTGCCGGACGGCACCATCGTCACCCTGGGCGGCGAGCACTGGCAGGACCAGCCGCCCGAGGCGCCGGGCGCCGGCCACCTCCGGGAGTTCCGCCTGGAGTCGGGGCTGCCGGTCTGGCCCTACGAGGCCGAGGACTTCGTCCTGGAGAAGCGGGTCGTTCCTGGCCCATCTCCAGAACACGGCCCACGTCGATCTACCGGCTGACGGCGGGGGAGGGTCCTGTGCGCCTGGAGATCCATCCCATGGTCCACTTCCGGCCCCACGACGCGCCGGTCTCGACGGCCCTGGGCGGGCCCTACAAGCTGACGGCCTGCGAGCACCGCTACGAGATGTGCTCGCCCTGGCCCGACCTGCCGCCGCTGCGCCTGTCGATCGACGGGGCCGAACCCGACGTTCACCGTGGCCGCCGCGGACCTCGAGGGCGTCTTCTACGCAGTCGAAGCCCGGCGCGGCTACGAGTCCGTGGGCGACCTCTGGTCGCCCGGCTTCTTCGGCGCCGACCTCTCGCTGGACGGGGAAGCGGTGGCCCTCACGGCCTCGACCGAGCCCTGGGAGGTGATCGGGCGCTGCACTGCGGAGGAGGCCCTGGCGGCCGAGATCGAGCGGCGCCAGCGGCTGGTCTCCATGGCCGACCCGCGCGCCCACGGCGGCGGTATCGGCGATGTCGGCGATGCCGGGGTATCGGGGCCGAGCTGGTGCTGGCGGCCGACACCTTCGTGGTGACCCCCGGCCGGGCCGAGGACGCGGCCCGCGCCCACGCGGCCGGCGACGAGGCGCGCAGCATCATCGCCGGCTACCACTGGTTCACCGACTGGGGGCGGGACACCATGATCAGCCTCGAAGGGCTGACCCTCACGACCGGGCGGCACCTGGAGGCCGGCTACATCCTGCGCACCTTCGCCCGCCACGTGCGCGACGGCCTGATCCCCAACCTCTTCCCCGAGGGGGACCGCGAGGGGCTCTACCACACGGCCGACGCCACCCTCTGGTTCTTCCACGCCCTCCACCGCTACCTCCAGGCCACGGGCGACCGGGAGACCCTCGAGCTCCTCCTGCCCACGCTGCTCGACATCGTGAGACCACCACCTGCGGGGCACGCGCTTCGGCATCGGCGTCGATCCCGAGGACGGCCTGCTGCGCCAGGGGGCCGAGGGCTATCAGCTCACCTGGATGGACGCCAAGGTGGACGACTGGGTGGTGACCCCGCGGCGGGGCAAGGCGGTGGAGATCAACGCCCTCTGGTACAACGCCCTGCGGCTCCTGGAAGGCTGGGTGCGAGGAGCAGCGGGAACCCGGAGGCGGCCCGCAGACCTGGCCGACCACGCCGAGCGCTGCCGGGAGTCGTTCAACCGGCGCTTCTGGTACGCCGAGGGGGGCTACCTCTACGACGTGGTGGACGGCGCGGTCGACGGCGAGCCCGGGGACGATCCGGCCTGCCGGCCGAACCAGGTGTTCGCCATCGCCCTCGACCACCCGGTGCTCGACCGCGAGCGCTGGGAGCCGGTGCTGCACGTGGTCACCGAGCGCCTGCTCACGCCCGTGGGCCTGCGCTCGCTCGCTCCCGGCCATCCCGACTACAAGCCCACCTACGACGGCGACCTGCGCGCCCGCGACGCCGCCTACCACCAGGGCACGGTCTGGGGCTGGCTGATCGGCCCCTTCGTGGACGCCTGGCTGCAAGCTCCATCCCGACGATCCCACGAGGGCGCGCGCAGTTCCTCGAAGGCTTCGTGCCGCACCTGGGAGAGGCCTGCCTGGGCTCGATCAGCGAGGTCTTCGACGCCGAGGAGCCCTACACCCCGCGCGGCTGCGTGGCCCAGGCCTGGAGCGTCGCCGAGGTGCTGCGCTGCTGGGTGAAGACGGCCCCGGCGGAAGAGGCCGCGAGGGCGGCAGCCGTCCAGGAGGAGGCCATGATCGCCGGGTAGCGCCGCGTCAAGGGCCCTGGGTGGCGGCGCCGCGCGAAGATTTCGCCGCGGGCCGCTTTTGCTTCAGCAGCACCAGGAACCCGACCGTGCTCGCAAACCCGCCGGTCATCAGCAGGTACAACACGGCGAGCCCCTGGGTGCTCACCGTCACGCGGCGGCTGCCGAAGCACTCCCGGACGTGACCCAAGGTAAGGCCCGCGTCCCCTATGCACTCCTCGGCGGACTGCCCCTCGGGGCAATCACAGGGAGAGCCCGGTGGCCGGAGTGGGACCCTGTCCGTGCCGGTGACAAAGGCGGCATAGCGCGAGCCGTCCTCGATGGCGGCCCGCGTTACCAGATAGGGATACAACAGCAGCAGAGCCACGAAGGCCGCCGCCACCGCGATCAGGCTCCGCTGGAACCACCGGCGCAGGAAAGCCTGCGAGGGGAGCTTGACGCCCAGGAACTCGATCCAGACGGCGACGACGCCCATCAGAAAGCCGGAGAGAGGGATCAGCCAGCCTTTCATCCCTTCCGGATAGATCTCCAGCAGAGCCGAGAACCCGGGGAAGGGCAGCTTGCCCAGGAAAGGCGCAAGGCCGGCGGCCACGCCCACGCCGAACCAGAGAATGGCGCGGACGAGCTGAGCCGCCAGCGGGCTGGGAGGTTTGGGTCTGGCGACTCTCGGCGCGGTCAAGGGCAATCCTCCGCGGCTCCGGATGAAAAAGAGCAGGGCACGGCTGCTCGGCCACGGCCCTGCAGAGAACAATCCAGGACTTGCCGGGTCTCCCGTGTGAGGTCGACGGTAAATCCCAGGATGTCACTGTAGTCCGTCCGGCGGACTTCGTAGACGTAGCGGCCCAAGGGGAGGTTGCAGAGAGAGCTGTTCGTGGCCGTCGAGCGGACGTCTGAAGGATAGCTTTTGGGGAAGATCCTGAAACTGGCTCCTGGCACCGGAGTGGTCCGAATCCGCAGATTGCGGGCCAGCTTCTCCTGCCGGATTTCAAATAAAAAAGAGGTGACTACCTCCAATGCCTTGCCACGCTGACAGGCACTGTAGGTTTTGGGCGGGCAAGGCTCCTGGGCCGCTGGGTAGACTCGGTGCGCCTCTTTCTGTTCTGCCTCCTCGATCTTCCTCCTGGCCTGCTCGATGAGCTCAGCCACTGAATCCCGAAAAGCCGCAAGCTCCGGGTAGGGAAGCGAGGTTTCGATCTCAGTCCGCGTTTTTTCCAGCAGGTCTTTGGATCGCTCAGAAGCTCTCCGCAGCATCCCTGGCAAGGTCGGAAAACAGAATGGAAATCCTTCGGATCTCTTGCTGGAAAACGCCTTGGAGAAGGTCGAGGTACCCTTTGCTGTGGAAGGGCGAAGGGTCGTCCAGCAGCGTAGCCTTGACTTGCGCTGTGCCGGTCTGGACAACCTGCCGCTGGGCTGTGTTGTCCTTCCCGCCGGACGTCACAACGACCTGATCGTCTCCATCCTCTATCCGGACGCGGCCCGGCGCAAGGTTGCGGATCCGGAGCTGAACCGGCTCCTGCGTGCCGGTGACCGTCCACTTCATCTCGTAAGGCTCGCCGGTGATGACTTTCGGCGGAGAGGCCGAAACGATCCGGAGGACGTCGACCTGCACGCTGGCGGCCGCGGCACCCGAGATGCGGTGAGACCCGGGCCCGAGCAGGAGGCAAAGCGACCGGCCTGAGGATGCCAGGGGTCTGCCGGCAGGCTTGCCGTCCACGAGGATTCCATCGCGCGCAGCCGGGGTCGGAAACCAGCCGCAGAGGCAGGTTACAGAGCCCTGAGCCCTGCGTGGGCCACAGAGAGCGAGCCCTGGTTTTTCGACACCCGTTGGCTTGGGCAGAACCCGGATGTCCGGATTCGTCCGGGTCGTCTTGCCGCCCGGTTGAACATAGGCGATCTCCAGGGGATCGCCAGGGCTCAGGGTTGAAGGCAGCGTGACCGTGATACCGCCAGCTTCGTCAAGAGTGGCCGTTTCTCCGGCGACCTTCCAGGTCCCGCCAGGTGGCAGGGCGGACTTGTCAGCCGGGGAGATCAAGAGGACGTCTCCGGGTGAGACGACCGGTGGGAAAACCGCAAGGTCACCGGACGGAACGAGGACCTCCTGGGAATGGCCGGCGGAAGACACCAGTAAGGCCGCGGCCCAAAACGCCAGTTGGGCAAGTCGTCGCATCGAGACCTCCGATATGAGGGATGCTTGGATACGAGAATTTTAGCAGAGGTGGTTCTTGAGGACCCGAACCGCCTCGGTGGACCCTTCCCGCGCGCGTTCTCGCGTTCCTGATGAAATCCAGGGATTTCCCGCCCCAGTGGATTAAAATCCCCAATCTTTTTGCCATGCCTAAAGTCCACGCCACCCCCGCCCCCCCCTGGACGGGCGTCCTCCTCGCGCTGCCGCTCCTGCTCTTCCTCTGCGTGGCGGTGCTGTGGCCGCTCGGGCATCTGGTAGAGCGGGCGCTGACGGAAGGGCCGGCGCTCCGGCAGGTGCTCGCCGCGGGGCGCTACCGGACGGCTCTGGTCAACTCGCTCGCCCTCTCCTCGGCGGCGGCGCTGGTCTCGGTGGCGCTGTCGGTGGGGCCGGCCTGGATCCTGGCGCGGGAACGCTTCCGGGGCCGGGATCTCCTGCGCACGGTGATCGCCCTGCCCCTCACCTTCTCGGGCGTGCTGGTGGGGTTCCTGATGGTGGTGCTCCTGGGCCGGACGGGGGCCATTCCCCGGGTCCTCGAAGCCTTGACGGGCCGCGACGTGTTCTCCGGCACGGCCTACACGATTGGCGGATTGTTTGCTGCTTATCTATACTTCGAAGTTCCTCGGGCAGTGATGACGCTCGAGGCCGCGTTCCGCCGGTTTCCGCGGGAGCTGGACGCGGCGGCCCGGACCCTGGGGGCCGGGACCCTGGAGCGGCTGCTCCGGGTCGGGCTGCCAATCGCCGCGCCGGCTCTGCGCTCGACGCTGGCGGTGACCTTTTCGGCGTCGATGGGATCGTTCGGCGTGGCGTTGATCCTCTCGCCGCGCTTCACGGTGGCGCCCCTGGAGGTCTACAACGAGATGACGGGATACACGAACGACGGGGTGGCCGGGGCTCTCTGCCTGGTGCTCGCGCTCACCTCCCTGGGGGTGAACCGTCTGCTCACCCTGGGGGGAGAACGCCGGTGAGCCCAGGGCGGCGCCTCTTCCGGCGGGCGGGCATCGCGGCCACGGCGGTCCTGGCGCTGGCACTGCTCGCGCCCATCGCCCTCACGGCGGCCGGGGCCTTTTCAGGGTCCTCGGGGTCCGGAGCGGACACCCCGGCTCTCTTCCGCTACGTGATCGCGATCTGGGGGGGAGCCCTGCTGCGCTCCGGCCAGGTGGTGGCCACGGTCGTGCCGCTCGCCCTGCTGATCGGCGCGCCGGCCGCCTGGGCGTTCCGGCGGCGGCCGTTCCCGGGCTCGCGGTTTCTGGAGTCGGCGGCCCTGGTGCCGCTCGCGGTCCCGGGCGTCGCTCTCGCTGTCTCCCTGATCCAGTCCCTCGAAGGGGTGCCCCGGTTCTGGCTGTTGGCCGCGGGCCACCTCGCCTACACCATTCCCCTGGTAGTGAAGACGGTGGGCAACGCCGTCGAGAGCCTGGATCCACGGATCGAGACCGTGGCCCGCAGCCTGGGGGCGGGGCCGGTCGAGACGGCGGCGCGGGTGACGCTGCCGCTGCTCCTGCCGTCCCTCATCCTCTCGGCCCTGCTGGTGTTCGCCGTCTCCTGGGGGGAGTTCAATGTCAGCTTCCTCCTCATGACGCCGCTCTTCCAGACCTTCCCGGCCGCACTCCACCTGACCTATATCAGCCACCCCTTCCCGGTCGCGGCGGCGGCGACGCTGGTCTTCCTGGCGCCCGTCGTGCCGGCCCTGATCGCCATCCAGGCGCTCGGAGGCGAGGAGTTCCACCGGGGGCTGCCCGCTTGACCCTCACCCCCTGGCCCCCTCTCCCGTCCCCTCCCACCTCCCCTCACCGGGAGAGGGGGAAACGGTGAAGGTCGTGGTCGACGGTCTCTCCTTCTCCTATGGGAAGGAGCCGGTCCTCTCCGGGGTCTCCCTGGAGCTGCCGGAGGGGGGGATCACGGTCGTCATCGGGCCTTCGGGATCCGGCAAATCCACGCTCCTCCAGCTCCTCGCGGGGCTGCTCCGTCCGGCTGAAGGGCGCATCCTCTTCGACGACGAGGACGTGACGGGAGTTCCCACCGAGCGGCGGGACGTGGGGGTGGTCTTCCAGTCCTACGCCCTGTTCCCCCACCTCTCGGTCCGGGAGAACATCGCCTTCGGCCTGAAGACGGGGCGGCGCCGCTTCTCCGTGCGCAGCTCGCGGCGCCAGCCGTCGCGCCACTCGGTGGAAGCCCGGGTGTGGGACGCGGCGGAGCTGCTGGGCCTCGAACGGCTGCTCGACCGCCGGCCCTCGCAGCTGTCGGGGGGCGAGCAGCAGCGGGTGGCCCTGGCCCGGGCCGTGGCGCCCCGGCCCGCCCTGCTCCTCTTGGACGAGCCCCTTTCGGCCCTCGACGCCCGCCTGCGCCGCACCGTCCGCTCCGAGCTCGCCTCCCTGCTGCGCACGCTGGGCACGACCGTCTTCTACGTCACCCACGACCAGGAGGAGGCGATGATGCTCGCCGACCACCTGGTGGTGTTGAATGAAGGGAGAGTGGTGCAGGCCGGCTCGCCGCTCGACCTCTACCGCCGGCCGGAGACCCCCTTCGTGGCCTCCTTCCTGGGCGAGGCGAACCTGGTGGAAGTGGTGGCCGCGGGGAGTGACGGAGCGCCCGCTCAGACCCCGTTCGGCAAGCTCGACTTCCCCCCCGGCGTGACCCGAGGCTGGGTGCTGGTGCGCCCGGAGGACGTAACGGAGTGCGCCGGCGGCTGCCTGGCCACGGTCGCGGACTACCGGGGACTGGGACCGCACGACCGCGTCGTGCTGCGTCTGGACAGCGGCACCGAGATGCTGGCCCACTTCCCGCCGGAGACGGCGCCCTCCCCAGGCTCCAAGGTGCGGGTGACCGTGCGCTCGCGCAAACCCCACCTCGTGCCCGACTTCTCAGGCGTTTCGCGGAGCTGACCGCCGCCGCATCCAGGGGAATCCAGGAATTTGGATTGCCTTTGATGTCCCTGATGTCCTTGGTGTCCTTGCTTTTAGGACGGCGCCCGCAGGTGGTTCGAAGCGCAACGGTAGCCGCCGTTGAGGATCACGCTGCGGACGAGCGGCGGCAGGAGGTCGAGGTGGACCCCTAGGCCGCCGAAGACCTCGCGGGCCCGGGCATCGCCCGAGGGGATCAGGGAGGAGAACCCTTCGGCGCGGGCCTTGCCCTTGGAGACCTCGGCCACGACGTTGTTCCAGGTGATCAGGAACCCGGAATGATCGAGCCCGGTGCGGTCCGCCAGCAGGGAGACCGGAATCGAGAGGATCGGGAGGCGGCGGACCTCCATCCCCTGGGCCGCCAGGTGTTTCGCCACGAGATCGAGAAAGGCGTCGAGGTCGTCCATCCCGGAGGTCTGCTGGGCGGCGGCCAGCGGATCGCCAACGGACACCAAGCCGTAGCCACGCCGCAGGGCCTCCCGGTCCGAGGCCGGCAGCTTCGCGATCAGATCGCGCCCGAGGGAGACGTCCGCCACCACGGCAGCCAGTCCCTTCTTCGCGGGCAGCAGCGTCACGATCGAATCGAGATCGTACCCGGCCCCGCCACCGATACGGCGCATCAGATCCGTGGCCTTGGGGAGAGGGTGGACGAAGCGCACGGTGCGGCCGTAGAGGGTGCCCAGCTCGCGGGCCGCTTCGTTGGCGGCGGAGACGTAGCGTTCGATCCCCTCGGGTTTCGCGAAGCTCTCGACAGGCACGCGGTCCAGGCCCAGGCGGGCGAGGATGGCGGGCTCCAGGGCATGCAGCGTCACCCAGGCGGCGTCGCGGGTGAGCAGCACCTGGCCGTTGTGGAACGGCACGGGCGCCTCGGTCCAGGTGGCCGTGCCCCAGGCGCGGTCGATCTCCTCGGGCAGGGCCTGTACCAGCTCCGGGCCGAGGTGGACGTCCTCCTCGCGGCCGGGCTGGAGGTTGGGGCGCACCAGCACCCGCACGCCTCCGGTCTTCGTGTGGACGAGGCTGAAAGGGTCGCGCGGCCAGGGGGAGTAGGGGCGCCCGTAGGTGTCGAGCAGGTGGATCTTCAAGGCGCGGGCCCGGGGCTCCAGCCGCTCGCGCAGGGGGGAATCGGTGAGCACGATCAGGGTGCGTTGGGGAGCCACGGCGCGGATGCCCGAGAGAAAGGCGTCCGCTGCCGTCTCATCAAAGAAGAACGACGGCAGCGAGTACACGGACGCCGCGAGCCGCCCCTCCACGTCGGCGTCGAAACGCTGGTCTCCCGGCGAGTACCCCACCCGGCGCTCCGAAGCCCGGCGGGGGATGGCCCCCCAGGCGCGCTCCACCGCCTCGGAGGCCGCGAAATCGAACCCGCGGACCTGGTTGAGCTCCCGCAGGAGGGCGTCGCGCAGGCCGGCAGGAGCGCCGGGATCGAGGGCGCCCGGGAGCAGGGCCACGATCTGCCGCCGGAAGGCCTCGTCCGCCACGAACCGCTGGGGATCGACGAGCTGAAGGCCCACGAGCGCCTCGATCTCTCCCGGGCTCCAGGAGCCGCGCTGGGCGAGGGCGCGGCTCTGCTCCCGGGCGCGGGCCATGCGGGCCATGAGGCTGTCGTCCGCCGGGCCGGAGAGATCGGGACCGCCCCCGCCGAGCAGGGCCAGGGCGATCAGCCCGGCCAGCGCCCTCACGGTCCTATCCGCCTCCCTGGAGCTTCTGGAGGTTCGCCGCGGCCGTGGCGTCCTTCGGGTTGATCTGAAGCACCTGCCGGAGCAGGCTCTGGGCCTCTACGTTCTTGCCCAGGTTCATGAGCAGCACGGCCAGGTCGTTCATGGCCGCCGTGTGCCGGGGCGCGAGCTTCAGGGCCTTGCGGAAATCCTGCTCGGCGGTGGCCCAGCGCTGCAGGGACATCTGCGCGGCCCCTCGCGAATAGAGGAGATCGGCGTTGTCCGGCCACGTCTTCAGGGCCTCTTCCACCACCTTTAGAGACTCCTCGGGCCGCTTGAGCAGCAGCAGCAGGCGTGCCTCCATCAGCCGGGCGCGGGGGTCCGGGGTCTTGCTGATCCCGATCTCCTGGCGGACCGCCGCGAGCGCCGGCTCGAGCTGGTTCTGGCTCATCAGCCGCATGGCGTTGCGCAGGCCTTCGGAGAGCGGCGGCTCCGGGGGAGCGGCGGGAGCGGACGGCGGTGCCGGGGCGGCGCTGGCCGTGGTGCCCGCCGGGCTCGGGGCTGCCGCAGACGCCGCGGGCAGGGCCGGCTTGACCGGGGGCTTGGCGGCCTCCGCCGCCTGGGCCAGAGCCTTCTGCGCATCCTCCTTGCGGCCCGCGGCTTCGAGCGTGCGGGCGAGGCCCTTCCAGGCCTCGGGGTTGCGCGGATAGTAGCGGGTCGACCTCTCGAAGAACGGCCCGGCTTCCTGGCCCCGTCCGGCGGCCTCGAGCAGCGTGGCGTACTCGTAAGCGATGCCGGCGGCCGGACGCGGATCGCCCAGTCCGGAGGCGTCCGCGGGCAGCTTGTCGGCGAGGGGCTTCAGCGTGGCCAGGGCCGCGGCGGCGTTGCCCGCCTGGCGCTGGGCACGGGCGAGCAGCAGGGCGAGCGAGGGGTGGCTCGCCGCCTGGGCCTCGACCAGCTTCACCGCCTCGGCGGGGTTGCCGGCCAGCAGCTCGGCCTCGGCCAGGCTGCGCCGGATCTCCAGGTCCATGCCCGGAGGGTGATTGGCGAGCAGCGGTTTGAGGAGCGCCACCGCGCCCTTGCCGTCCTTCTTCTGGACCAGGACCTTGCCGCGCAGCAGCCGGATGGCCGGATCGGCCTCGGACAGGCCCTTGAGGAGATCGGCCGCGGCATCCGGCCGCTCGAGCTGGAGGGCGAGCGAGGCGGCCATCAGCCGGGCGTCGCCGTCCCCGGGGTTCTGCAGGGCCCAGGGGCGGAGCATGGAATAGGCCTCCACCACCCGGCCCTCGCGGGCCATGAGGAAGCCCAGGTCCCGAGCCGCGGGCGAGGCCGGCTCCTGGAGCACGGAGCGGGTGAGATACGTCCGGCCCGCGTCCACATTCCCCGAGAGGAGCGCCGCCCGGCCCGCGTTGTAGAGCACGGCCGCCTCGGCGTCCTCCGCGTCGGCGAGCGGCTGGAGCACGGCCAGGGCCTCCTGGGGCCGGTTGATCTGGAGATAGAGGGCGCCGATCAGCGACAGCATGGGCTGCGTCGTGGCCGGGTCCTTCTCCAGGGCCTTGAGCTTCTCGGCGGCTCCCGCCGCGTTGCCGGCCTGGATCAGCTGGCCGATCTCCTGGAGGCTCTTGTTCGCCTCCGGGCTCAGCGGCGAAGGCGCCGGGGTCTGCGAGGCCTGCGGAGCCGGCTGCGGTGTCTGGGACAGCGCGGGCGGAGCCGACAGCAGGGCGGAAACGGACAACAGAGCGAGGGTTCTATTCATCGATATCAGCTCCGAGCCGAGGCTCAAAAATTTCTCTACTCACCGGAACACGGGCCGCGAGCGGGCTCTTCCCGGTCTCGCCCTCCCTGGGAGCGCCGGCATCCCTGCCGGCCACAAACTCCGTTTCTATCAGACTGGCCGCAAACTATGCGCACTGGGGGGCAGGCGCGCGGGCCGCTCCACGGTTTAAACGGTATGGGGAACGGCAACTGCGGCACGATCGGCCCCAACGGATAGAGCTTCCGTATTCTCCTCAGACATGCCGAGCTTGTCCTCGCTGCATTCTCTGCGGGAACATAGTAGTTTAAGGCGTACCTCCGCATCCCCGGTAGAAGAGAAAGCCTGGAGCGGGGGCATGGATGAGCATGTCTGCCCGAGGACCGACACAGGACGATCTCCAACGGTTGTTCAACCGTCTCCGCCCCAGGATTGCCCGCCTTTTCGATCGGCACGGCGTTTCTACGGACGAGGCGGAACTGCGGGTCACCAAGGCGCTGGTCTGGTTGTCCTATCGCTGGGATTGGGTCCGCCGTCGCGAGAGATGGCTTCTCGCCGCCTTGAAGAAGGATCTCGGGACGTGTCCGAAAGAGCAAGAAATCGATTCCGATAGGACGTACGATCCTGTCTTCAACGCCGCTGTTGAGACGGCCGGCAGCCACATCGACGAGTTCCAACGCGAGATCCAGGCTGCCCGGGGACTCTTGGACGAGCTGGCTACCCTGTCTACTCCGGAACGTTCCGAACGAGTGAGGACGGAGCAGCGCTTCCACACTCTCAAGCTCTGCCACCTCCTCCTTGAGAAGAGCCGCGAGGCTTGGTTCAGCGAGCCGAGCCGAGTCGTGGAGCTAGCCGAACTCGCCACGGTGGTTGCGCACCGGCTCGATAGGCAGCACTACGGCGAGGGGCTCATAGAGGACGCAAAGGCGCTTGCCTGGGCGCATCTCGGCAACGCTTACCGGATTTCCTCCGATTTCCGGCGTGCCGAGGAGGCTTTGCTTAGGGCTGAAGATCACCACAAGCGGGGCGGCGAGGACGCGCTGACAAAAGCGCAGATCCTCAGCTTCCTGGCGTCGCTACGAACCTCTCAAGGACGCGTCGACTCGGCAAGTAAGCTGCTTGATGAGGAGATAGCCCTTTATCGGGATGCGAGAGACTTCCACTCAAAAGGAAAGGCTCTGATCAAGAAAGCCACAGTACTGGGCTATGCTGGGAATCATCGCGACGCTATTCGGCTGATCAAGAAAGGTCTCTCGCAAGTCAATCTCTTGGAGGAGCCCCGGTTGCTGGTGGCGGCGCGTCACAACCTCATCTGGTACCTCAATGAGAGCGGGCACCATGAAGAGGCGCTCTCGGTTTTGCAGACCACAAGGGTGGTTTACGCGGAGTTGGGCGACCATGCCCACCTCGTCCGCTTCCGGTGGTTGGAAGGTAGGATAGCTCGCGATCTCGACCGCTTCGATCAGGCAGAGGAGGCTCTACGGGAAGCTAGGGATGGTCTGATTGAGCGCGGGACCGGCTTAGATGCTGCCTTTGCTACGCTTGATCTCGCGACGGTCTATGCCAAGCAGGGGAGGGTAGGCGAACTAAAGCGGCTTGCATCCGAGATAGTACCGGTCTTCGAGTCACGGGACGTGCATCGGGAGGCGCTCGCGGCCCTGCTGTTGTTCCGCCAAGCGGCGTTGGCGGAGGAGGTCACCCTGGGTCTCCTGGAGAGGATTTTGGACGACCTCTAGCGCGCCCGGCGGAACCCGGAGCTGCGCTTCCAGGACGGGAGGTAGACCCCATGGGCCTTGTTTCGAGAGCGTGCCGGACGGCGATTCTCCCGGCGGAAGCCCTCTTACCCCCGGGGAAAGCCCGCCGACCCCAAAGGCAGGTTTTTGCCTTGTGGAGGTCCAGTCGGTTGCCTTGGATCGCTCGGGTGTACCCTCCGGGGAGACGCCCCGCCGTTTGAGGACCCGGACAATGCCCGGTTGAGGACTGGGGCGTCTCTACGGACCCGTTGTGCCGAAGCCGAAGATGAGGTTACGGGGGCGCTTTTTCGACCTCCCCGTAACCCTGCCTCCGTGGACAGACCTCGATTCTGCCCATCGTTCCCCGCTCCCCTCCCTCTCTTGGGGGGCGACTCCCCTCTCTTCGTGCGTCATTCCCCTCCCGTAGGCGGGCTCTCCCCTTTTTGGGGCGGCTGCTCCCCTCCCTGGGGCGGAACCCGCCCAAGAGAGAGGAAGCCTGGATAAGAGAGGGGAGAACCGAACGAAGAGAGGGGAATGACCGCCCTCTCTTCGTCCGCCATTCCCCTCTCTTATCCGCAGTCGCCCCGCCCTTGCCCGCTCGCCCGGATCCCTTGCCCGGTCCGCCGGTGTCCTTCCCGTTCCCGCGGCTCGCGAGGGGCGCGGCGAAAATCCCTTTGGGAGACTAGTGCTCTGTCAATCCAGAAATGACGGGTCGTAGGGGCGGTCCGCAGGATGCCGTAGGCACCCTGCGTGGCCGCCCTGGGTGGGGGATGGCAAACCTTTCCGAAACATGGGCCTCCCCCCCCCAGGGCGGCCACATGGGGCCGCCCCTACGGAGAACCGCTCATTTCAACCTTGACAAGGCACTAGGACGGCAACTGGGAGAGGATCTGCCGGGCCTTGGCGATGTCGGGGCCGAAGCGGGCGGGCGGGGCGGTCTCGACGAAGCGGGTGAGCGCCTGCCGCGCCTGGGCGGCGCGCCCCGCCTGGGCCGCCACCAGCCCGATGTTGAACAGGGCGTCATACTGCCGGGGATCGATCGCCACCGAGCGCTCCCAGGCGTCGAGGGCCGCGGCGGGTCCTTCCAGCCGGTAGAGGGCCACGCCCAGGGTGTTCCAGGCGATCGGCAAGCCGGGGTTGAGCGCCAGCGCGCGCTGGAGCTGATTCCGGGCCTGCTCCGGCTGGTCCATGCGCAGGGCCACGATCCCCAGGTTCTCGAAGCCCTTGGGATCCTGGGGGTACTGCCCCGTCACCCGCTGGAGGATGGCCACGGCCTCGCCGTGCCGGCCGGCATCGGACAGCGCGATCCCCAGGGCATTCAAGGTGGCGGCGTCGGTGCCTGGAGAGGAGGCGAGCGGCTCCAGAATGGCCACGGCTTCCGCGGACCGTCCCGCCTCCGCCAAAGACAGACCGAGCTGCCGGCGGACCGACTCCCGGTCGAGCCCGCGTTCCAGGGCGCCCTGGAGCGCCGCGATGGCCTCGCCGTCCCGCCCGAGCTGGCGCAGGGCGAGCGACAGGTGCTCGTAGGCCTCCGGCAGGTCCGGGCGCTCCGCGGCCACCTCCCGGGCGAGGCCGGCGGCCTCCTCGTAGTGCCCGCGGGAGTAGGCGTCCACCACCTGGTGCAGCTTGCGGTCGACCCCCACCAGGTTCTTGGGATCGTCGGCGGCCGTGTAGGCGGTCTTCGCGCCGGCCGAGCCGCTGGAGTAGCCGAGGCTGCGCAGGCGCGCCTCCTCCTCCGGGGAGACCGATCCCTTGGGGGGCGGCCAGACGGACTCCCGGGGCAGGGCGTCGCGCAGGGCACGGGCCGCGCGGCGCTCCTCGGCGAAGAGGTTCTTCTCCTCTTTCGGGTCCTTCGGGAGATCGTAGAGCT
Source organism: uncultured Acidobacteriota bacterium (assembly GCA_963832495.1). Lineage (GTDB taxonomy): Bacteria > Acidobacteriota > Thermoanaerobaculia > Multivoradales > UBA5704 > DATARR01. The sequence goes on from CAWHUF010000016.1 coordinate 92,561, forward strand.
CCGGCAGCGGCAGGTCGATGAATTTCCGGCCCTCGCCGAGCATCCCTCTCAAAGGGGCCCAGCCGCGGTTGAGGCTGGTGCTCAGCGCCTCGAAATAGCTGGTGGACTGCCCGCGGGGGAAGCCGCCGCCAGGAGCGAGGTCCCCGGGAGCCCTTGGGGCGCTTCGACGTCCAGGAACGAAAGCACGGTCGGCACCACGTCCACGTGGCGAGCCGCCCGGCCGTCCCGTCCCGGCTCCACCCCCGGACCCCAGACGATCAGGGGCACCTTGAGCGTGGGCTCATAGGCGAAGAGGCCGTGGGTCAGCTCGCCGTGCTCGCCGAGCGACTCGCCATGGTCCGCGGTGACGACCACCAGGGCGGGGGATTCCTGTCCCTCCAGGAAAGGATCGAGCAGGGGAGCGAGGAACGAGTCCGTGGCCGCCACCTCGCCCAGGTAGAGGTTGTCCCGGTAGCGGCTGGCGAACGGCTCCGGCGGGTCGTAGGCCGTGTGCGGATCGTAGAGGTGCACCCAGAGGAAGCGCGGTTTCCCCTTCCGGGCCTCCCACCAGGCGCGGGCGGCCGCGACCACCTGGTCGCCCCGGCGCTCGGCGATCACGAATGAATCGGGGTTCGAGCCGCGCGGAAAGCTGTCGTCATAGACGTCGAACCCCTGGTTCAGCCCGAACCGGGAGTCCAGGGGATAGGCGGCCACGAAGGCGCCCGTCGCATACCCCGCCTTCCTGAGCAGGGTGGCGAGCGTGGGCACGCGGTCCGGCAGGGCGAAGCCGCTGTTGTCGCGCACGCCGTGCTGGTAGGGGTAGAGCCCGGTCAGGATGTTGGCATGCGAGGGCAGGGTGACCACGTTGTGGGCGTGGGCGTCGTCGAATACCTTGCCCGCGGCGGCCAGACGGTCGAGGACCGGAGTCTGGACCTTGGTGTTGCCGGCGAAGCCGGCGGAGTCGGCCCGCAGGGTGTCGATGGTGATGAGGACGACGTCGGCGCCCTCGTGGGTGGGGGTGGAATCCGGGCCGCAGCCGGCGGCCAGGAGAGCGGCGGCCAGGGCAGGGATCAGGAGGAACCGCATAGAGGGGAGGTGTAGGGGCGCCCCTATGTGGGCGCCCTGTTTTTGGCCTTGCCAGGGTTTTGCGTCGCGGCACGGACAGGGCGGCCACATGGGGCCGCCCCTACGGTCGTCAGACCTTGTCGTGGATCACTTCAAATCCTTCAGGAACTCCTTGGCGTCCTTGGCGTACTTGCTGTTCGGATCGAGCTGCAGGAGCTTCTGGAGGTCCGCCTTGGCCTCGGCGCTCTTGTCCTTGTTCAGGTAAACCAACGCCCGATAGTAGTAAGCGTCGGAGAGCTCGGGGTTCTCCTTGACCACGCGGTCGAACTGGGCGAGGGCCTCGTCCATCTTGCCGTCGTTGAAGGACTGGATGCCGATGTTGAGCAGGGTGTTGGCGTCCACCTTGGTGCCCTGCGGCAGCTTGGCCATGTAGGTCTGGGCCTCGGTCTCACGGCCGGCGCCCACCAGGATGTTGACGAGGAGCTGCAGGGTGACCGGGTCGTCCGGCGCCAGGGTGAGGGCCTGCTTCAGGGTCTCGACCGCCTGGTCGACGTTCTTCTCCCGGAAGTAGGTGTCGGCAATGGCGCGCTGGATGGACAGGAGGACCACCGGATCCTGGGTCTCCTTCTGCTCCTGCAGCTTGGCCATGCCCTCCTGATAGGCGGCGCGGGCCTCGGCGTACTTGCCCTCGGCGAGCAGGCCGTTGGCGCGCTCGAGGGACGCCTTGGCCTTGCCGGCCGCGCTCTCCTCCTGTGCCTTCTGGATTACCTCCTTGGGGATCGGCTTCAAGGTGACGTTGATGGGCGGGGCCGGACCGAACTCGTTGACCGGGGTCTGTCCCTCGGACAGGAGGTAGCCCTCCTTCTCGATGAGGATGCCCCAGGTGCCGCCGGCCAGGCCCAGGATGGACCACTTGCCGTTCTTGTCGGTCACGAGCGAGGCCGGTCCCTCCGTGGCGGGGTCGACCCGGTCCGTACCCTTGCGGAGCGTGATCTTGGCACCCTCGGCGGGCTTGCCGTCCTCATACTTGACCGTTCCCTGGAGCCGGCCGCGGCCAGCCCAGGCCTGACCCCACACGGGGACGCTGGCGGCCATCAGGGAGAGGGCCACCAGGAAGACTGTCGTTTTGGTGATACGCGAAAGCATGGTTGTGCCTCCTATGAGATCCAGAATGCAAACCGCGTGCGCGGGGAAGTGTATTCCGAAGGGAGGCAAAAAAAAACCGCCGGGGGTTGCCCCCCGGCGGCTGGATCGGTCAGCCCTTACGGGCGCTGAGGATCGGTCGTAAGGTGCCGATCAGCGGAAGCTGATGCGGGCACCGAGGCGCAGCACGCGGGGGCTCGTGACCTCGCGGACGTGGTCCGAGGTGGCCTGAGCCAGACGGTGGTTGCGCTGGAGGACGTAAGCCTCGTTGAACAGGTTGAAGCAGTCGACACCCAGGGTCAGACCGACGTCGCTGAAGGTGAACTCCTTCTCAATGCGGGCGTCGACCATGTGGATGTCGTCGAGGCGATAGGTGTCCGGGGCGTCCGTCACCTGCACGTTGACCGCAGCGTTCTGCTGGTTGCTGTCGGTCGTGATGCGCTGGAAGTACGGGATCGGATAGCCCTGGCGGCCGGTCAGGTTGAGCGCGACGTTGAAGCCCCACACGCGGTCGGGCGCGACCTGATAGAGACCGTTGACGCTATACGCCCACTCGGAGTTGATGTAGATGCCACCCTTGGCGCCCGAGCCGGTGCCCGAGCCCTGGAGGACGGGGTCGCCCTCTTCGGTGCCACCACCCAGAGTGAGAGTGGGATCCTCGTTCTCGCTGTCCGGAATGCTGCTCCAGGTCCAGTCGGACCAGGAGAAGTTGCCGCGCAGCATCCAGCGGTTGGCAAGACGCTTGTTGAACACCAGCGAAGTGCCGAGGTACTCCTGCTCCCGGTCGCCGTTCTCGAGGAAGGAACCGCCGCGGGTGTTCACCCCGGGACGCAGCTGCCAGAAGGTCAGAGCGTACGGAGTGCCATCCGGCAGAACGTGCTGGGGGGTCTCCGCATGGCGTTGCGTGGGATCGTTGAAGCAAGACGTCGGCGTGGAGCCGGGATTGCAAACAACGACGGCACGCTGGGTGGCGCCCGACGGCAGCGGGTTGAACGGTGTCGCGTAGCCGGGCACGTAATCGGAATGCCGGTGGAGCCGGCCGACCGACTGGAGGTTGGCGTCCGAGTACGGATCGCCGTCGAACACCAGCGTCTCGGCCTCGAGGAGGCCGGTCAGCTGGCGGTACGTGAAGTTCAGGCCGACGACGAACTCGGGAAGGAGCGCGTGCTCCACGCCGAGCAGAATCTCGTCCGTGATCGGGGCCGAGAGGTCCGAATCAAGGGCGTTCGACTGCAGGAGCTGGCCGTTGTTCGGGTTGACATTGCCGCTGTAGCAGAAGGGCCGGCCGCAGAAGCTCGGACCGGAGCCGAGGTCGATGTCAGACAGCGGAATGATTCCCGGCGCCGAGCCAGGGTTGGAGGTATAGAAGTACGCGTAGCTGGGAGCACGGGTGGTGTTCAGCCACGACGCGGTGCCGGCGCCGAGCTGGTCCGCGAAGCGGGAGTAGCTGGCCCGGAGGAGGGTCTTCCGCTCAGCACCCAGCGCATAGGTGAGACCCAGGCGGGGGGTGATGTCAGCCCACTCAAACCCGATGTCGCCACCGGTGAAGCTGACCGACCGCAGGATGTCCGGGATGTGCGGATTGGCGCGGATGCTGACATCCTTGTTCTCACCGCCCTGCTTGTCGTACCGGAGGCCCGCGTTGAGCGTCAGGTTGCCGACCGTCATCGTGTCCTGCAGGTAGGCCTGCGTGTAGTCGTTCAGGACGTCCGGATTACCGTCGCGGGCGGCGCCCAGGACGTTGTCCGTCGTGCCGAACAGCTGCGGGCCGTTGTAGAGCACGCCCAGACCACCCCAGCGGGTGAGCGAGATGACCTCGGCTTCCCGGTAGCCGGCGCCGAACTTCAGCTCGTGGCTCAGCGAGCCCGTGTTGAAGAAGCTGCTGGCGTCAGCCTTGTACTGCTCCTGGGGACGCTCGGTCTGGTTGAGCAGGAAGGTGTTGTGCCAGACGCTGCTCTCATCAAAGTACGACGTCGGGCCGTTGGCCTCGAAACCGCCCTGAGGAACGAGCTCGAAACCGCCGTTCACGCGGGAGTACAGACCCGTGAGGTAGAAGTTCGAGGAGAAGATGTGCGTGTCCTCGATCTTGTACGCCGTCGGATCAGCACCGAACTTTGCCTGGTTCCAGGTGGTCTCCTGGGGGCGGGTCGGACCGGCGTTGCGGCCGATCTTCACCTTGTCGCTGTTGATCGCGAAGGCCGTCGCCGAGTTGTTGGCGGCGATCTGCGCGTTCAGCTTGAGGTTGCCGGTCTCCAGGTCGGTGAAGTCGCTGACGTCGCTGACGGTCAGCAGGTCCACCTTCTGGCGGCCGTAGGAACCCCACACCCACAGGCGGTCGCGAACGATCGGGCCACCGAGCTCGGCGCCGTAATCCTTCACGTCGACGATGCGGTTGCCCTGCTTGAACGAAGCCTGCTGGTGCTTACCACCGGGCTCGGTGACGACGCCGGTAACGAAGTTGCGGGCGCGCGACGTGGAGTTGTAGTCGCCAGCCTGACCCAGCTCGCTGTCGTCGAACTCCAGGTCGGACTGGTTGCTGTCATCCGTCAAGTAGTAACGGCCGGAGCCGCGCCACTCGTTGGTGCCACGCTTCGTCACCATGTTGAGGACGACACCGCCGGTGGCGATGGTCGAGTCCGAGCCGCCCGTCGTGACCTGCATCTCTTCGAACGAGTCGAAGTCGTAGTAGGCGGGGGAGGAGCCGAGGGCCGCCATGTCCGTGATCACCACGCCGTCCACCGACCACACGGCCTGGTCGCCGCCTGAGCCGGGTCCGACGTACTGGGACTGCTGGCCGCTCTCGTTGCCGCCGACGTTGATGCGGTCGGTGAGGACGCCCGGAGTGGTCTGAAGAACCGCCCAAGGATCACGCGAAGTCGGGATCTTCTCGAGCTCGGTCTGGCTGACCGTGGCGCCGGTGGAAATACGGCGCTCGTCCAGCAGCGGGCTCTCCGCCGTGACGGTGATGACGTCCTCGACGGCGGCCGACAGCTTCACCTCGATCTGGGTGTTGCGGCCGATGTTGATCGTGATGTTCGGGTAATCGATGGTCGAGAAGCCCTCAAGCTCGGCTTTCAAGTCATAGCTGCCGGGCGAGAGACCCAGGAAACGGAATGCCCCCTGGGCGTTCGTCACCTGGACTTGCGGAGCGCCGCCGCCCGACAGGGTCACGGTGACCCCCGGGAGAGCGGCTCCCTGATCGTCTGTGACGGTGCCGTAGAGGTTGCCGCTCTGCAACTGGGCGAAGGCGGAACCGCCCGCAACCAGCAGCAACAACGCAGCGACGGCTACGATCCGTCCCCAAAGGTTGATGCTCTTCATTTCAATAAACCTCCCGTTTGGTGGTTGTAGGCCGACCGCGAGCTTTCGCGGCGCCTTATCGTAAAACGTCAAGTCGGAAAGTCTTGCGACTCTGTGCCGGCAACACCCCCTTTCGATTCGGGAACCAAGGTTGGCTGAAGCATGAAGACTCTAGCCAACTGTCTGCCCTGGGTCAAGCAAGGGGGGTGCCACTCGCGAGAGAGTCCGACTATACCATGCAAACGGCTGTAAAAAAATGACTTAGGAATTTTGCCGCCGGCCGGCCCGGCCGCCGCCGGCCGGGCCGATTCAGAGTCTTGAACGGTTTCGATCCAAACGGTTGAATGGCGCCTCCGCCCCGCGGGGCCCCTTTTCCATGGGGAGGGTCCCTCCCTCTCCCCATGGCACATTCCCTGCTGTATATTGACGGGTGATGTTCAAGAGACGCCGCTTCTCCCCTCTCCTCGCGGCCCTGCTGGCGGCCGCCGCCGCAGGCTGCAGCTCCCAGGAAAAGCCCTTCGATTCGGTCGATTATCTGCGCGAGCAGTACGCCAAGGAGGTCGGCTCCCAGGCCTCGGGCATCGAGGTCCCCTTCGAGCTCGACGACGGCATCCGCGGCGAGCTCGCCAAGCTGCCCCGCCTCTCCAGCGAGCTGCGGCGGGTCAACCAGGTCAACGAGTTCATCTTCGACGGCCTGCAGCTCCAGTACCTGCTGTCGCCCACCCGCAACGCGGTGGAGACCTACCGGACCCGCGCCGGCAACTGCCTGTCGTTCGTCAACCTGTTCGTGGGGGTGGCGCGGGAGCTGGGCCTGAACCCCAACTACGTCGAGGTCACGGACCTCCAGCGGTGGAACCACCGCGAGGGCATGGTGGTCAGCCAAGGGCACATCGTCGCCGGCATGTACATCGACGGCGTGCTGCGCACCTTCGACTTCCTGCCCTACCGCCAAAAGGCCTACAAGGCGTTCAACCCGATCAACGACCTGACGGCCGCGGCCCACTACTACAACAACCTGGGGGCCGAGGCGCTGCTCGCCGGCGACCTCGGCCGGGCGCGCGAGCTGCTGACCACGGCGACCCGCATCGCCCCCCGCTTCGACAAGGCCATCAACAACCTGGGGGTCACCGAGGCGCGCGGCGGCAATTCCCAGAAGGCCCTGGAGATCTACCAGCGCGGCCTCGAGGTCAGCCCGGAGAACTCGGCGCTGCTCACCAACATGGTCCGCGCCTACCAGCAGCTCGGCCGCAACGACGATGCGCGGGCGCTCCTCGCCAGGCTCGAGGACTCCAACACCACGAACCCGTTCTTCTTCATCTACCAGGCGGATGTGGCGCTTTCCCGCAACGAGGGCGACAAGGCCCTGGAGTACATGGCGCGCGCCCTGCGCCTGGACAGCGAGCTGCCCGAGGTGCACCTGGGCTTCGTCAAGGTCTATTTCCAGCTCGGTGACATGGAGAAGGCGCGCCACCACCTGGGCCGGGCCCTGAAGCTGGACGCCACCAACCAGGACGCCCTGCAGTACGCCCGTCTGCTGGGGCAGCAGTGACCGGCCCCCGCTTCGGGCTCTGCCTCCTGCTGCTCCTCGCCCCGGGGAGCGCCCGCGCCGAGCTCTCCTCCGAGGAGGGGTACAACCTGCTGCGCAAGTTCCTGTCCACCTCGGCGGGGGAGCGGCGGGCCGCGGCCAAGGCTCTCACCGAGGCGCGCGACCTCTCGCTCGTCCCGGGCCTCGTGGACACCTACTTCTTCCTGCCCAAGAGCGGCCGGGCGGAGGCGCTCTCCACCCTGATCGCGCTGACCGGCGAGAAGAGCGGCGACCGCTACTTCGACTGGGTGGAGCTGGTGGGCCGGCGCGAGGACCTGAAGCCCAAGCCCGGCTACCTGGCCTACAAGGCCGAGCTGTTCTCGCGCATCGACCCGCGATACCCGAAGATCCTCTACGAGGGCGCCCCGGCGCGCATCCGCCTGGAGGAGATCGTCTTCGGCGGCGTGCCGCTGGAAGGGATCCCCGCCCTCGACAACCCGGCCCACATCCCGGCGGTGGAGGCCAAGTACCTCACCGACTCCGAGAAGGTCTTCGGGGTGAGCGCGGGCGGCCAGCAGCGGGCCTATCCCCTGCGCATGCTCGACTGGCACGAGATGCTCAACGACGTGGTGGGCGGCGTGCCGGTCACCCTCTCCTACTGCACCCTCTGCGGCTCGGGCGTGCTCTACGACACCCGCACGCCCGCGGGCAAGGCCTACACGTTCGGTACCTCGGGCCTGCTCTACCGCTCCAACAAGCTGATGGTGGACCGCCAGACGCTGACGCTGTGGAACAACATGACGGGGGAGCCGGCCGTGGGGCGGCTCGCCCGCAGCCCGATCCGCCTGCCCGTGCTGCCGGTCACCATCACCACCTGGAAGGAGTGGCGCACCCGCCACCCCGGCACCACCGTGCTGGCGCTCGACAAGGAGATGGAGCGCCGCTGGGGCTTCAGCTACCTGCCGGGCGCCGCCGACCGCCGGCGGTCCGGCGTCAGCTTCCCGGTGTGGCTCAAGAGCAGCGCCCTCGATCCCAAGGATGAGGTGTACGCCGTGCGCCTCGGCGACAAGGCCAAGGCCTACCCGGTGGAGCGGGCGCTCAAGGAACGGGTGATCAACGACCGGCTGGGGGACGAGCCCCTGGTGGTGGTGGCCGATCCCGAGTCCGGGTCGGTGAGGATCTATCGCCGGGGCGAGCAGACGTTCGCCCCGGGAGCCAGGCCCGGCGAGATCGTGGACGGGCAGAAGCGCCGCTGGACCGTGGGGGAGGAGGCGCTGACCCTTGAAGGCGAGGGGGCAGGAGGAACGCCGGACCGGCTCGAGCGGCTCCCCGGCCACCAGGCCTTCTGGTTCGGCTGGTACTCGTTCTTCCCGGCATCAGAGCTGTACGGGGCCCCGTCCCGGTAGTACCATGGTCGTCCATAGTTGTGCAAGGAGGTCGCGATGAGCGCGTTCCAAGCTTTCCGTCTCCGTCCCTCCCTCCGCCTCCTCCTGATTCTGCCGCTCCTGCTCGCCGCCGTTCCCGCCGCGACCCAGACCCGGCCCCAGGACCAGAAGAACCAGAAAGACCAGAAGGACCAGAAGGACCAGACGCCGACCTTCGAGGGTACCTCCCAGGTCGTGGCGGTCGAGGTGCCCGTCAACGTGGTCGGCCGGGACGGCGAGCCCGTACGCGGCCTGACCGCCGCCGACTTCGAGGTCTACGACGGCAACGAGAAGCAACAGCTCTCGTCCTTCGAGGTGATCGACCTCAAGACGCTCGATACGACGATCGACACGGGAGGCGCTCCCCAGGCGGACACCCTGCGCTCGGGGGCCCGGCGGCACTTCCTGTTCCTCTTCGACCTCTCCTTCTCCAACCCGACGTCGATCGTCCGGGCGCGGCTCGCGGCGCGGGACTTCGTCCTGAGCTCGCTCCACCCCACGGACCTGGCGGCCGTGGCCACCTATTCGATCGAGTACGGCCCCAAGTGGGTGGTCACCTTCACACCCGACCGGGCGCAGCTCGCGCGGGCCATCGACACGCTCGGCTACCGGCGGACCTTCGACGCGCGCCGGATCGACACGTTGCGGTTCCTGGTGGACCCGCCGTCCACCTCGGCCACCGGGGTCTTCGGCGCGGGCGAGGCGGCGGACCTCAAGGCCCAGCAGGACCAGGCGCTGTTCGAGTTCCTGCAGAACGTGGCCTTCGCCGCCGAGCGCATCGAGCGTTCGATCGAGATGGGGCGGATCTCCGGCTACTCGCGGGCCCTGGGCGACGTCGCCAGGTCGCTCAACGCCGTCAAGGGGAGGAAACACGTCCTCTTCTTCTCCGAGGGCTTCGACAGCCGTCTCCTCATCGGCCGCGACACCACGGACGAGGAGTCCGAGACCGACAACGCCAACCTCATGGCCGGCCGCTCCTGGATGGTGGACACCGACAACCGCTATGGCAACACCGGGCTCCAGGGGGACATCAACCGGATGCTCGACGAGTTCAAGCGGGCCGACTGCGTCATCCAGGCGGTCGACATCGGCGGCCTGCGGGCCGCCAACGACCAGCGGGCGCGCCCGAGCGGAGAGCAGGCCCTGTTCTACATGGCCAACGAGACCGGCGGCGAGCTGTTCAAGGACGCCAACAACCTGCGCCAACCCCTGGAGCGGGTGCTCGCGCGCACCAGCGTGACCTACCTGCTGACCTTCGAGCGCTCGGACCTGAAGACGGACGGCGCCTACCGCCGCCTGAAAGTGAAAGCCAAGCTGCCGCCGGGAGCCCGCCTGACGCACCGCGCCGGCTACTACGCGCCGCGGCCCTTCAAGGACCTCGATCCCCTGGAGAAGAACCTCCTGGCCTCGGACGGCATCGCGAGCGCCGCGCCCCGGCGCGACATCGATCTGAACGTGCTGGCCGCCCCGTTCCGCGCCAGCGATACCCTGTCCTATGTGCCGGTGATCCTGGAGATCGGCGGCAAGAGCCTGCTCGAAGGGCATGAGGACAAGAAGCTGAACGTGGAGATCTACAGCTACGTCAGCGATTCCGAGGGGCAGATGCGGGACTTCTTCAACCAGCGGGTGTCGTACGATCTTGACCAGGGGAAGGGCAAGGCCATACAGGAGGGCGGCCTCAAGGGCATCAAGTACTACGGCCACTTCGAGCTGGCGCCCGGCACCTATCAGGTGCGGGTGCTGGTGCGCAACGCCGAGACCGGCCGCACGGGCGTCCAGACGGCCCGCGTGGAGGTGCCCGCCTACGCCCAGGCCGAGCCGGTCCTGCTGCCGCCCTTCTTCATGGAAGACTGGGAGAAGACGTGGGCGCTGGTGCGCGAGCAGGAGGGGGGCGGGCAGCAGCAGTCGGTGGTCTATCCGTTCACCGTCGACGGCGAGCCCTACGTACCCTCCGCACGCCCCATTCTCGACCAGGCGAAGCCGGCGCGGCTCTGCCTGGTGGCCTACAACCTGGCCAAGGGGGACCTGGCCGTCAAGGGCGAGGTGCTGGCGGCGGACGGCAAGTCCTACCTCGCGGGGCGGCTGTCCAAGGTGGAGCGCAAGCCGACCGGCATCCCGGGGCTCGACAAGCTGGTGGCCACCTTCGACCCGTCGGGCCTCAACGCGGGCCACTACGTCCTGCTGACGGCGGTGACCGACCCGGCGACGGGGGCCAAGGAAGAGAGCTCCCTGCCGTTCCAGATCCTGCAATGACCGGTTCCGGCGGTTCCGGGCTCCCCCGTGGCGAAAAGGGCGGGGGAGCTTCGCGCGGGAGCCCGGACGGTGGTATTTTTGCTGCAGTCTTTCTTTTATTTTTTTTTCGGCTTCGGGGAAACGATTCAACACCGTGAGGGCTGAAAGGACGGACAATGCATGAACATGAAGTTGAGTAGGCATCTCCAATGTCTGGCGGCTCTCGCGGGGACCGCGGTGCTCGCAGGCCTGGGCCTCGCGCCCGGGTCCGCCGCGGCGCAGACCTTCTCGGGCACGACGGAAGTCACCGTGGTCGAGGTCCCCGTCCAGGTGATCAAGGACGGCGAGCCGGTGCGCGGCCTCACCGCCAACGACTTCGAGGTGTTCGACGGCCGCAAGAAGGTGCCGATCACCGGCTTCGAGGTGCTCGACCTCGCCACCACCGAGCAGTCGCCGCAGGCGGCCGCGCAGATCCCCATCTCGGCGCGCCGCCACTTCCTCATGATGTTCGACCTTTCTTTCTCCGAGCCCAGCGCGCTCACCAAGGCGCGCCTGGCGGCCCTGGACGTGGTCAAGACCATGCACCCGACCGACCTGGTGGCGGTGGCCACCTACAGCTCGATCGAGGGCCCGCAGCTCGTCCTCGGCTTCACACCGGACCGCCAGCAGATCTCGGCCGCGCTCGACACCCTGGGCCTGGCCCAGCTCGTCAACCGCTCGGGGGACCCCCTGAGGCTCATCCTGAACGACGCCCTCCTGGCCGCGCGGCAGGACAGCGGGCGCCCGCAGACCCGGGGAGCCGAGGCCCTGGAGGCCAAGAACGCGGAGATCATCGACAACCTGCAGTCGCTCAGCATCGTCTCCTCGCGGGCCGAGCGGTCCGTCCAGCACCAGGTCGTGCGCCAGTTGACCGCGTCCTTCACCGAGCTCGCCCGCCTCATGGGCGAGATCGAAGGGCGCAAGTACGTGGTCTACCTCTCCGAGGGGTTCGACAGCTCCCTGGTCACGGGGAGCGGCGGCGTGAACGCGGACCCTGCCACGGCCGGGACCAACGACCTCACGAGTCTGATCGACTCGGCGACCAGCGGCGGCGGCCAGCCGACCGACACGTCCGGAGGTTCCGGCGCGGACGACCGGTTCGGCGACACCCGGACGCAGAACGCCGTCGAGAAGATGCTGGAGGAGTTCCGCCGGGCCGACTGCCAGATCCAGGCGGTCGACATCGGCGGCCTGCGGGCGGGCGCGGATCAGGGCTTCCAGCGCATCAACGGCCGGGATTCGCTGCTCAACATGGCCAAGAGCACGGGCGGCGAGCTGTACGAGAACTACAACAACCTCTCGACCGCCATGGGGCAGATGATGCGCCGCACCGGCGTCACCTACGTGCTCTCCTTCCAGCCGGACAACCTGAAGTCCGACGGCTCCTACCGCAAGCTGAAGGTGGAGCTGAAGAACGCCGCCCGCGGCGCGCGGGTGGTCTCCCGGCCCGGCTACTACGCCCCAAAGCCCGCCGGAACGCAGCCGTCCCAGCTCCAGAGGGTGCTGGAGACGGCGAGCGCGGTGATGGACGAGGAGAGCGGCTCGATCCAGGCCGCCGTGCTCGCGGCTCCCTTCGCCCTGGGCGGTAACAGCGGGGGCCGGGCCTACGTGCCGGTGCTCATCGAGGTCAACGGCCCGAGCCTCCTCGCCGGCAAGCAGGGCGCCACCCTGCCCATCGAGATCTACGTCTACGCCATCGACCAGAACGGCTCCGTGCAGGACTTCCTCAGCCAGACGCTCGGGCTCGACCTCACCAAGGCCCCGCCGGCCCTGAGCCAGACGGGGCTCAAGTTCTTCGGCCACGTCGAGCTGCCCCCGGGCAACTACACGCTGCGCACGCTGGTGCGCAACGGTGCCACGGGCGCTTCCAGCCTGCGTGTGACCCCGGTCGAGGTGCCGGCCTTCGGCAACGGCCAGGCGGCGCTCCTGCCCGCCTTCTTCCCGGAGCCTCCGGGCCGCTGGGTCATGGTGCCGGAGACTCCCCGGGAGGGCCAGCCGCGGCCGGCCTACCCCTTCATGCTCAAGGAACAGCCCTACATCCCGGCCTCCCTGCCCGTGCTCATCCCGGGGCAGCCGGCCGCGGTGGTGCTCCAGGGCTACAACCTCTCGGGCGACCTCAAGGCCGACGTCAAGGTCCTTTCGGCCGACGGCAAGGAGGTGCCCGGCGGCGCCTTCACGATCGCCGGCAAGGAGGGGGGGAGCCCGGTGCGGGTGTCCGCCACCTTCCAGCCGCCGGCCCTGCAGCCGGGCGAGTACACGCTCCAGGTGACGCTCACCGACGGCGCCGGCAAGGCGGACACCAGCACGGCCCGGTTCGCCGTGGGCGGAGCGGGCACGCGCGGGAGCCGCTGAGTCGGAGGACTGGATGAGGTTTGGCAGGATACGCATCGGCCCCCGTGAGGCCGCGGTCCCCGTAGGGGCGCCCCCATGTGGGCGCCCTGCGTCTTCGCGGACCGTCTCGTGGGTTGCGTCTTCGCGGATCACCCTGGCGAAAGCAGGGCGGCCACGCAGGGCCGCCCCTACGGGCATCCTTCTGGTCCTCCTTGCCCTGCCTCTCTGGGCCCAGGCCCCGCCGCCAGCCACCCCTGAGCCCTCCTTCGCCGGCGGCACGCGGGTGCTGTCGGTGGAGGTGCCGGTGCAGGTGGTGCGCGGCGGCGAGCCCGTGCGTGGCCTCACCGCCGCCGACTTCGAGGTCTGGGAGGGGCGCCGCCGGGTGCCGGTGGCCGGCTTCGAGACGCTCGACCTCGCGGGGTCTTCAGGGATTTCCGGGGTCTCCGGGGTCTCTGGGCCAGGGCAGGTCTCCGGCGTGCCCTCCGCCGCCCGGCGCCACTTCCTGTTTCTCTTCGATCTGGCATTCTCCGAGCCCGCGTCCGTGGCCCGGGCCCGGCAGGCGGCCACGGGCCTCCTCGGGAAGCTCCACCCCACCGACTTCGTGGCCGTGGCCACCTACAGCGCCGCGCGCGGGCCGCAGCTCGTGCTCGGCTTCACCTCCGACCGGCGGCAGCTCGAGAGCGCCCTCGACAGCCTGGGCCTGCCCGGCCTGGCCCTGCGCCCCCTCGACCCCCTGCGCCTCGTCATGCAGGAGGCTCCTGGGCGCCAGCAACACCGCCGGCGGGACCCTGGTGCCGCTCGCCCGCGACCCGCTCTCCGAGATGACCGACGGCGCCACGCTGACCCCGTTCGATGCCGTGGCCCTCTCCGTCGAGGGAGCCGACCGCGCGGCCCTCCGGAACCACGTCGAGACCTTCACCCGCTCCCTCTCCGGCCTCGCCCGCCAGATCGCCGTGGTGGAGGGCCGCAAATACCTGGTCTTCCTCTCCGAGGGGTTCGACAGCTCCCTCATCCAGGGCACGCCCGACGAGGAGCGCCAGGCGGAGATCCGCGAGAACGCCGCCAACGGCGAGTCCTGGCGGATCAGCCCGGAGGAGCGCTACGGCCTGATCGAGAGCGGCAACGACCTCGAGCGCATGCTGGAGGAGCTGCGCCGCGCCGACTGCATCATCCAGGCCGTGGACATCGGCGGCGTGCGCGCCGGCGCCGAGCAGGGCGCGCAGCGCCCGGGCGGGCGCGACAGCCTCCTGATGATGGCCAGGGGCACCGGCGGCGACCTCTACGAGAGCTTCAACGACCTCGGCGAGGCCATGGGGCAGATGCTCAAGCGCACCGGCGTCACCTATGTGCTCGCCATCGAGCCCGACGTTCAGGCCGGCGGCGAATACCGCGCGCCTGCGGGTGGAGCTCAGGAAGCCCCTGTCCGGCGCCCGGGTGGTCCACCGGCCGGGCTACCACGTCCCCAAGCCCTTCGCCGAGCAGGACCCCATCGAGAAGCTCCTGGAGGCCGCCAACCAGGTGATGAGCGGCGAGGAGAGCGACGCCGTCTCGACCGCCGTGCTCGCGACGCCGTTCAAGTCCGCCGGCGAGAAGGCCTACGTGCCCGTGCTGATCGAGATCGACGGCGCCACCCTGCTGGCCGGCCGGCAGCCCGCCACCCTGCCGGTCGAGGTCTACATCTACGCCCTGGACGGCCACGGGGCCGTGCACGACTTCCTCAGCCAGACGGTCGGCCTCGACCTCTCCCGGACCGGACCCGTGCTCCGCCAGGGCGGCGTCAAGTTCTTCGGCCATCTCGACCTCCTGCCCGGCGACTACTCGCTGCGGGTGCTGGTGAGGAACGCCGCCACCGGAGTCTCCGGCCTGCGGGTGGTGCCCCTGCGGGTGCCCGCCTTCGCCCAGGGCGAGCCGGCGCTGCTGCCGCCCCTCTTCCCGCACTCGGCCGACCGCTGGCTGGTCGTCGAGGAGGAGCCGCGGGGCGAGGGCAAGCGGCCCGACTACCCCTTCCTCCTGAGAAACCAGCCGTTCATCCCCGCTTCGCGCCCCGTGCTCACCCCGGGCAAGGAAGCCCGGCTGGTGGTGGCCGGCGCCAATCTGGGGAGCGGCCCCTGGAAGCCGGAGGCCCGCATCCTGACGCTCGACGGGCAGGAGGTCCCGGGCGGCAGCCTCGAGCTGGTCGAGCCCCGGAATGACCACGGCAACGATCGCGGTGAGCGGGCCGTCGCCTTCTTCCGGCCGCCCGCCAGCCTGAAGCCGGGCGAATACGTGCTGCGGATCACCCTCCCGAGCGCCCCCCAGGCCGTCGGCAGCCTGCGCTTCGTCGTCCCGGCCAGGGAAGGGGCGGACGGTTAACGGCTCGGCGGAAGTCCGGATCGTCCTCAAGCCGGGCCGCGACAAGTCGGTCCGCGAAGGCCACCCGTGGGTCTTCTCGGGCGCCGTCGCAAGGCTCGACGGCCCGGAAGACGCTCCCCTGGCCCGGGTATTCGACGCCGGCGGACGTCCCCTCGGGCTCGGCTTCCACAGCCCCCGCTCCCAGATCCGCGTGCGCCTCCTTGGCGTGAACATCGCCGGCACCGAGACTGCGGACCGGCGCTTCTTCGCCGCCCGCATCGCCGAGGCGATCTCCCTGCGCGAGACCGTCCTGCCGCCGGAGACCACCGGCTACCGTCTCCTCAACGCCGAAGGGGACGGCCTGCCGGGCTGGACGGTCGACCGCTTCGGCGGCCTCCTGGTGAGCCAGATCACGGCCTCGGGCCTGGAGGCCGTGCGCGGCGAAGCCTACGCCGCCCTCTCCGAAGCCATCCCAGGCGCGGCCATCCTGCAGTCCAACGACGTCCCCGTCCGCCGGGCCGAGGGCCTTCCCCACGAAGGGGAAGAGGTGATCGCCCCCGCGGGCACCGAGCCCCCGGCCACGGCCCGCTTCACCGAGTCAGGCCTCACCTTCACGGCCGAGCTTTCCGGCGGGCAGAAGACGGGCTTCTACTGCGACCAGCGGGAGAACCGCCGCCGGGTCGAGCCCCTGGCCGGCGGGCGCACCGTGCTCGACCTCTTCGCCCACACCGGCGCCTTCGGCCTCTATGCCCTGCGCGGCGGCGCCTCGCGGGTGGTGCTCGTCGAGTCCTCGGCCCGCCTGATCGAGCGCGGGCGCGAGCACGTTTCAGACAACTCTTTCCAGGACGGCCGTGACGAATGGGTCAAGGCCAACGTCTTCGAGGATCTCCGGCAGCGCCAGGAGACCTACGGCCTGGTCGTCTGCGATCCGCCGCCCCTGGTGCGCAAGCGGCCGGACCTCGACGCTGCGGCCCGCGCCTACAAGGACCTGAACCGCCTGGCCCTCGCCCGCGTCGAGCCCGGCGGCTTCCTCTTCACCTTCAGCTGCAGCGGCGCCGTGGACACCAAGCTCTTCCGCCAGATCTTCTTCGCCGCCGCCGTCGAGGCCCGCGTGCGGGTGGACCTCCTGGAGCCCCTCGCCGCCGCCCCGGACCACCCGGTCGCCATCACCCACCCGCAGGGCGAGTACCTCAAGGGGTGGCTCGCGAGAGTGCGCGGGCCGGTGCTGTAGCGGGCACGCCTCCTGCTAGATGTTTCCCTGGGACTGCCGGCGTCCTGCCGGCCAACGCTCAATTCCCGGGGAAAAACCATGAAGCAATCCAGCCTCCTTTTCCTGCTGCTCCTTGCCATTTTGGCCGGCTGTGCGCCACCGGACGTTGACGACACCACGGGCGCCGGGATCCCCCTGGGCACGGCGTCGCCGGCCCGGGCCCAGACTCCATCCAGCGCGAGCCGCGGGGCGATCCCTCCGAAACCCGAGCCCGATCTCCAGGACGAGGAGCGGGCCACCATCGAGCTCTTCGAGCGCGCCTCTCCGGCCGTCGTCTACATCACCTCGCTCGCTGTGCGCCGGAACGCCTTCTCGCTCAACTCGACCCAAATCCCCCAGGGCTCCGGCTCCGGCTTCATCTGGGACCGCCAGGGCCACGTGGTCACCAACTTCCACGTCATCGCCAACGCCAACGCGGCCCAGGTCACCCTCGCCGACCAGTCCACCTGGGACGCCGAGCTCGTGGGCGGGGCTTCTGAGAAAGACCTGGCCGTGCTCAGGATCAAGGCGCCCGCCAACAAGCTGACCCCGCTGCCCATCGGCCGGTCCGAGAACCTGAGGGTGGGCCAGAGCGTCTTCGCCATCGGCAATCCCTTCGGGCTCGACCAGACGCTCACGACCGGCGTCATCAGCGCCCTCGGGCGCGAGATCCAGTCCGTCGGGGGCGTGCCCATCCGCGACGTGGTCCAGACCGACGCCGCCATCAACCCCGGCAACTCCGGGGGGCCGCTCCTCGACAGCGCCGGCCGCCTGATCGGGGTGAACACGGCGATCTACAGCCCGTCCGGTACCTACGCGGGCATCGGCTTCGCCATTCCGGCGCACGACGTCTCCTGGGTGGTGCCCGACCTGATCCGCTACGGCCGGGTGCAGCGTCCCCGGCTGGGCATCGAGCTGGCGCCCGAGTCGGTGGCCCAGCGGCTCCGCCTCGAAGGGGCCGTCATCTACCGCGTCGAGCCCGGCTCCGGCGCCGCAAGGGCCGGCCTCCAGGGCCTCCAGGAAGACCGCCGCGGCCGCGTGTCCCTGGGCGATGTCATCGTCCACGTCGACGGCGAGCCCGTGAGGTCGAGCGGCGACCTCATCCTGGCTCTGGAGAACAAGAAGCCCGGCGACACCGTCAAGGTGGGGCTTCTCCGCGGCGACCGGCGGGTCGAAGTGCCGGTGCGGCTCGGGAGCCCGGCGCAGTAGGCCCTCACCTCCCCGGCCCTCCTCTCCCGGCCCTCCGCCCACCCCTGCCTGGGAGAGGAGGGAGAAGGCAGAAAAGAAGAGAAAGAAAGGGTCTTGGTTTTTTTCCCCTCTCCCTGGCAGGGGTGGGCGGAGGGCCGGGAGAGGGGTAGGGGTGAGGGCCTTCAGCCCCGGTACTGCGCGTCCGAGACGGCCTCCAGCCACTCCGTCTCGAAATCGATATTGAGGGCCACGTGGGACATCGGCGCCTCGGGTGTGGCGCCGTGCCAGTGCTTCTCCCCGGCGGGGATGTAGACCGTCTCGCCGGGCTCCGCTTCCTGAACGGGCCCGCCCCAATGCTGGAACCGGCACCGACCCTCCGCCACGAAGAGGATCTGCACCCCGGTGTGGGTATGCCAGCTCGTCCGAGCGCCGGGGGAGAATTCCACCCCCAGGATCTTGTTCGGAGCCACCTCCGGACCGACGGCCATCTTCCTCAAGGTGACGGCGCCGGTGAAATAGGAGGGGGGCGCGGGCTCGCCGGAGAGGGACTGGAGATCGAGGATGTGCATGGGGGGTTACCTGATGGGTAGGATGCGTACGCGAAGAGAGCCTTCATCAATCACGATCAAAGCTCCCGCTTCAAGTTCTTTCTCATACTGCTGGAGTGCTGCGATGACAATTGTGCCCAAGCTTTCAGGCAGGAGATCCTGGCCACGGACTTGAATCACACTGGGGCCCGTACCTTGTGTCAATGCGAGGAGGCGACTGAAGTCCAGATCATTGGTGAAGATGACGTAAGGACCTCGGAGTGCCCATTCGAGAAGCTCTGGATCCTGGGCACGGGGATCGCCAATTTCTGACCAATGGGAAGCTTCAAATCCATGATCTCTGAGAGCTGGCACCCACTCAGGGGATAGGTTCATATCGATCAGGATCTTCATCAAGCTGTCATGCTCAAGGGGACTTCAATCTCTTCGACGCGCCAGGTCGCGTACGACAGCGCCTGCCGGATATCCTCCAACTCCAGATAAGGATAGGCCTGAAGGATTCTGTCCTCTGAATGGCCGGCCGCCAGCAATCCGAGAATCGTCCCGACCGTGACGCGCATTCCGCGAATGCACGGTTTGCCGCCCATGACGTTGGGGTCCCGGGTAATTCGATCCAGTGGTTGCATGTAAGGTCCTTCCCGCGATCATCATCCGCGGGTGTGCCTCATTATACGTCCAGTCGGATACGTCCAGTCGGGCCAGTCCCCTACGGTCCCGCAGGGACCACCGTCGGTAGCCCTGGATTTCAATCCAGGGCGAGGAGGGTAGGCTAGACTCCCCTCGCCATGCCCCCCATCCCCCGCCTCCAAGACCTCATCCGAACCCAAGGCCCCATCCCCTTCGCCCTCTTCATGGAAGAGGCCCTCTACGGCGAAGACGGCTACTACAGCCGCCAGGATATCCCCATCGGCGAGGAAGGCGACTACGTCACGGGCGCCACGCTCTCGCCCCTCTTCGGACGGGTAACGACCCGTCTTCTGGAGCGCCTCGACAAGGCCCTCGGCAAGACGGCGGCGGAGATGTTCGAGGCGGGGTATGGGACCGGCGTGCATCTGGAAAACGTCGTCGCCACCCTGCTGGAGAAGACCATGGGACGGCGGATCCGGGCCTGGGACCGGGTGGCGCGGCCGGTGCCGGTCGGGGTCGAACGGGTCCCGAGCCTGGAGGCGATCAAAGAGGGGGAGATCGAGGGGCTGATCTTCTCCTACGAGCTGTTCGACGCCCTGCCCGTCCACCGCCTGGTCGGCCGGGCGGACGGCTCGGTGGGGGAGCTCTGGGTGGATTTGGACGAGGCTGGTTCCTTCGTCTGGCGCGAGGGGGACGTCTCCGATCCCAGCCTGCCCGGCCTGCTCCATCATTCCGTCCATAATTCCGTCCATAAGCCCGAAGCGCCCCTCCAGCCCGGTCAGGTGGCGGACCTGTCGCCGGGATGGGAGCCGCTCTACCGCTCGCTCGCCCGTCGTCTGGGCCGGGGTCTCCTCGTCACCTGCGACTACGGCTTCGAACGGGAGCGACTCCTCGATCCCCGCATCCGCGCGAACGGCACCCTGGCCTGCTACACCCGCCAGCGGGTCCATCGCAATCCCTTCGTCAAGGTGGGGGAGCAGGACCTGACGGCCCACGTCGACTTCACCACCCTGATCCAGGCCGGCGAGGCTGAAGGGCTCCGCACCGTGGTCCTCACCCGCCAGGCCCTCTGGCTCACCGCCTGCGGCCTCTTCGAAGAGCTGCAGGGCGCCGATGCCGCGGCGCGCCAGGGCGCCATGGCTCTGCTGGACGGCGAGGGCATGGGAGAGGAGATCCGCGTCCTCGTCCAGGCGAAGGGGATCGAGACGGATGGGCTGTTCGAGCCGGGAGTGCTCCCCCAGGCGTCTCCAGCCTGAAAACACGGGAACGGCCCCGCCCCGGTTCCGGGACCGTTCCCGCGCAGAATCGTTTGTCAATGAACACACAGCCTCGCCGGCCGCACGGAGCCTCCGGCGGTGGTGGGAAGTGGAGGGGGCGTGCGGGAACACGCCCCCCAGGGATCGTTGTGAATCAGGACTGCGGTGTCAGGACGTCAGGCCGTGGTGTCGCCCGAAGGCGCCGGCGGAGCCGGGACGGGCTTGGGGCTCTCGGTCTCCTTGCGGGACCGGGCGCGGAGAGGCTGGAGGTCGAACTCGACCAGCTTCTCCGACCGGTTGCCGTACTGCTGCCGGACGCCGGTGCGCAGGAACGTCGCGAGCTTGCGGCCCTCGACGAGCAGCGCCTGCAGACGCTTCGTCGCCTCCTGCTTGCTGGCCGCCATCGCGGCCTGCTGGGCGGAGATCTCCCGCGCCTGCGTGACCATCCCCGCGAGCAACGCGCGGTGGGTCTCGAGATGCGGAAGATCCTGCTTGTTGGTCTCCAGGGGGACCAACAGGCGCTCCCAGCCGTTGATGGTGACTCCGTACTGCGGTTCTCTAGCCATGATGGCTACTCCTTCTGGGCCTTGATTGGCCCGTTGGGCCCGGTGCCTTCATGGCGCCGGGGTGCTGCTTTCTTGATGTGAATACAATGGGTGAAGTCGGACGGCTTGTCAAGCCCCAAAATGAGCTTCCTGGGATCTGTCATACCTGCTATGCTAGGGGAACAGCGTGTCCTCCCTGCTTGGAGGGCCGTTCCCCAGAGGGAATGGCATATTCACTAAATGCGCATCAATAAAAAGAGTGGGGAACGTCGCTCTCCCTCCCTTTTGAAGGGTGTTCCCCCCGGGGAAAAGTCCGTTCCCTGCTCCTCGAACAGCGCGAGCTGTGAGGAACGGTCCATTCCCCGCGCATCCGGCCGCATTCCCCGCGGGGAACAAGCTGTTCCTCAGGGGGAATGCCTTGCGAGCTCCAGGGAACGCGCTCGAATGACCTCACCACGAGGCATTCCCCGTTCCTTCGATCGTGTTCCCCATGGGGGACGAGATGTTCCCTGGAGGGAATGTGGACGGCAGAGGGGGGAACAAGACCGAAAGAACTTCGTGTCCTTCAAAACAGGGCTGACCTGTTGGCGTAGCGCCTCCCTGGGAGCGCCGGCATCCCTGCCGGCCTGGCCTTTTGCGGCCCAAAGGGTCGCGAGACTTCAGCCCAGGGCATCTGAGGCCGAAGGCCGATGCCCTGGGTCAACAGTCCTCACAGCCACGGCGGCCTGAAGGGCCGCGAGAACCTTTAGGATAAAATAACCTCCTCAAGGCCGTCCAACCCAGAGGAGACAAGAGGCAGCATGCTCATCCTGCACCTGTCGGACCTCCACTTCGGCACCCACAGCCGCTTCAAGGGCGAAGACCTTGCGAAGCTGGGGAAAGCCTTCTTCAAGGATCTCAACGCCGCCCGGGGAAGCTTCGCGAAAGGCTCGCGCATCGATCTCGTCGCCGTGACCGGTGACATCGCCGAGTCCGGCAAGCCCACGGAATTCAAGGATGGGGAGCGCTTCCTCGCCGCGCTCGCGGGAGAGCTGGGGCTCGACCGTCGCCGCTTCGTCTTCGTGCCAGGAAACCATGACGTCTCTTGGCCCGCCTGCTTGAGGGTTGAAGCCGACCAGAAGGAGGAGGACTTTGACGAGATCGAGTTCCGGAGACGCATGGATCAGGTGAAGCTGGGCCGCTATGAGGAATTCCTCCAGAGCTTCTACGGCGTCGAGGACCTTGCCGAGGTGGCGCTCTCTCTGGGCCGGGGTGCCTATCTGTACAATTTCGCAGATCTCCATCTCTCCGTGGCCGCCCTCAACACCTGCGAAAAGGAATCCCATCGCCCAACCGATCACATTGGTTTCCTGAGCCGCGAGCAGGCAGAAGCTCTGATGGGGGAGTGGCGCTCCTCGGAAAAATCAAGCTGGCTGAAGATCGTAACCCTTCACCATAACCCTGTAGTCACTGTGCCGCCGAACATTGCGAGCTGGCGGAAGGAGATCGAAGAGAAAGGGTTGGCCCCGGATCTGGCCGCTCGATATGAAAGCGATGTCGTGGGCTTTGAGGGTCGCGAGTATTTGAAGGCGATCGTCGAAGACGCCCACGTTCAGCTCGTTCTCCACGGGCATCACCATGCCAAAGATGAACAGAGTTGGGATTGGCGAAGTGGAGCCAAGGGCCGCGCCACAGTGCTCTCCTCGGGCAGCCTAACCTTGAACGCGGACAAGCTTCCTGAAGACGAGCCGCTCTCGCTCCGCCTGATCGAACTGGACACCGGCAAGAAGGAGATCCGGGCACGGAGTCTGACCTACGACCCTCGTGCTCGGACTGCAGGCGAGCTTCGCCGTGGCTCGTTCGTTTCCGATCCTGTGGAGCCCGACGGATACCTTCAGCATCTTGATCTGCCTGCCGGCTTCGAGACCAAGAAAGCCCGTAAGGCAACCATGAGCACGGCTCCAGCCGGCTCATCCGTTTTCGTGCGGACCTATCGCCAGAGCCTTGGCGCCTCCTTCGCCCGCTGGGACCTGGCGCCGGTTGGGACAGCGCAAACTGGGGGTGCCGGCAAGCCTATCGAGGCGGGGTTGGATGAGATGTATCAGCCGCTGCGTTTGGCTGAGGGGTTCGACATCAACAAGACGGATCAGGGGGAAATCATAACTCCTGAGAATCTCTTGGCACGGTCACGGCCCCTTGCCATCCGGGGCGCCGCCGGAGCTGGTAAAACCACTTGGATGCGATGGACCTTCCGCAGGCTCCTTCATGAGGAGCGGGCACTTCCGCTGATGCTGGTGGTTCGGGACCTCGCCCGCTATTGGCAATCCACGAGCCACGTTGGCGCAGCGAGATCGCTTGTGGCGTTCCTCGACGCCTGGTCTGCCGAGCGGATGGGAGCGGGCTGGGAAGGGGAGCTTCGCAAGGTCATCGAAGCAGGAGATGGTCCCCGTCCCATCCTTTTGGTCGACGGCTGGGACGAGGCGGGCAAACTGGGAGAAGATCTGCGGGAAAGGCTCGTCGGACTCATGGCAAAGTGTCCTCGGATGCTCGTGGTCGTAACGAGCCGTCCCTATGGGCAAGGGAGGCCTTCGAACGCCGAGGGATTCGAGGTGCTCGATGTCCAGCCTTTAGCCGATACTGAGATCCAGGACTTCGCTCGGCGATTCTATGGCCAATGCTACGGAGAGGATGAGATCACGGCGGCCAAGGGAGCCGAGTTCTTCTGGAATGCTCTGGAGCGGTCACCGGAGCCACAGGCATTGGCCCGCACCGCCCTGCTCCTCACGATGATGCTGCTGATTGGCCGTTCCCGCCCGCTCCCCGATAAGAGGCATCTCCTTTACGAAGCGTGCATTGACAATCTGCTGACCGCCCTACCCGACCGGAAAGCTGAAGAAGGCGCGCTCCTCCTCCCTCAGCAGTCGCGGCCCGAGGACAGCGAGGAACGTAAGCGGGTCGTGGCGGGGCTCGCCTTTGCACTGCAGGATGAAGGGTACAAAGGCTACGCCAGGTCTGCCATCGTGCGGGATTGGGATGGGATGGCAGCGCTGCTACCGGATAGATGGAAAACGGACAAGATGGGTTTCCTTGCCTGGCTGGCAGGACCGGCCGGACTGCTCACCGATCGAGCCGACGGCACGTTGACTTTCACGCATCTCAGCTTTCAGGAGTATCTGGCGGCTTGGCATCTCAACGCTACGGTCGAAGGTGCGGCGGAACGTGTACGGGAGTTTGCACGCCATCAAAATCAAGCTTGGTGGGAGACCCTACGCCTCTGGGCAGCCCTGATCGAAAAACAGAGCCCCGAACGCCTTGATCCTGTCCTTGACGCTTTGATGAGCGGTGGTTCTGAAGGCCTCGCCCTCGTCGGGACCGTCCTCGCCGACGGACTGGGGAATGAATCCCGATTCGAGCGGTGGAAGGAACTGTGGCAGGCCAAGCTTTTGGAAGAATGGACTTATGGAACCAATCGATGTGCCCGGTCCTGGGCGGCCAGCCGGCAGGAGGTTCGCAAGCAGGCCCTCGCGACAGGGCTTCACGAGCAGATCCCTGGTGTAAATTGGTTGGAGTGGGCTCGCATAACGGACTTCCTTCAGGAGGCTGCGATCCCAGCGGCTTCTGCCGTCCCAAAGTCTCTGGTGAATCGTTGTCTCGTTGAAGCGTTAATAGGAGAGACCGAGTCGAGCGCCAGTGTCATCGCAGCCGGTAGGATTCTTTGCTTCGGTTCGCCCCTCTGGCCCATCGAACCTTCGTGGCTCGGATTGCTTCAGGTGTGGCCGGGTGGCCGGCGCTTACTGGGCTTGAGGCTTCAGTCTGCCATATCCCTAGGCTTTTCGCGAACCGATCTAAAAAGCTTGCTCATTTTTTTGCCGCATCGAGAGATTGGGGCTATCGACAAGGACTACTTAGCTCGAGACTTAGCTCGAGGCTTAGCTCACAACATAGCTTCCAAATCAGATTTCACCTTCGCTCGTGGCCCAATTCGCTACCTAGCTTGCGATGCAGCTCGTTACTTGGCTCATTACTCCGCTCTCTACTCCGCTCTCTACTCCGCTGATTACTTCGCCCGTTTCTTCACTCGTTACTCTGCGCGTAACAGCGCTCGGGACAGCGCTCGGGACTTAGCTCGGGACAGCGCTCGGGACTTAGCTCGGGACAGCGCTCGGGACCTAGATGGCGGTATCGAAGAAAAAGGGATCTTGTTCAAATGTGAGGACTTTGCGGCAGTTGAGCTGATGTCTTTTGGGAGAGCAGGAGCGAGATCACTCTTGGAGCAGCCAAGATTCCCAGGCGAGGGTCCGGAATCTAGGATCCTCTCTACGGCCTGCTGGCTTTCATTGCGTCCCGGTGTTAACGATTACAAGCTGTACCAGGCTCTTGCACTAGACGGGCATAATGTCGACCCTCTCTGGCCCGCCTTGGCCCGCCATCTTGCCCGCCGCGCCACACCGAAGGACCGTGCCCTCCTGACCGACCTCGCCCAGCATCCCGAGAAACGGGAGCCTCCCCTCTCGTGGGGGCTTCAGTTCATTGTACGGGGTGACGTTCTCTTCGATGACGGCTCCGTGGTCACCCTGGACGAGCTGTGCGACGAGGCTGGGGTCCCTCGGTTGCCCTACCTGGAGGATCTTCCGGATGAGTTGGAGGTGGACTGGGAGGATTGAGGTGATCTGGGTGCTGCGATGCGGCGGATCGGGCGTGGTCCGCGGGTCGAGTACGTCAGGTATCCTCAAGACCGCATGAAGAACCCCTACTTCGACCTTACAGAGGAATTCAACGCGGAAGGCATCATCGCCGCCCTTGCCTCGGGTCAGGCGGTCGTGTACTACCGGATCTCGATGATGAGCAAGGATGGCGACTGGATCCTGCGGGAGACCCCGGAGGCGTGCCAGAGGGTGCTTGCAGTCCTCGAACGGCAGGGGGCACGGTATCGCCTGGGGGCTCCTCTTGACGTCCGGTGGCTTGCTGGCGGGTGGTCGAGCCACTTTGAGCTGGCGGATCCTGAGGGGCGGAGGATTCGCTGCGATTTCGTCACCAGACCGCCTCGGGTGGCACCTTCGGAGCTACCGGGGCTCTTCGAGCCTGATCCGGCAGAGACTCTACAGGTCGTCGAGATCGAGCCTCTCATCCGGATGAAGCAGACCCAGCGGGCCAAGGACTATCCCGTCATCGGTGAGTTGGCGCGACTGTTGCCCCCTGAACGGGAGATCGAGTGGACGACGGATCCCGACCGTATTCTCGCTCTGGCGTCTGTTTATGGAGAACGCTCTTCTCGGGCTCCGGTGCAGGCGGCTCTCGCCGGAGGCTCTCGGGAAGCCGTGGTGGTGGAACTGGCGAAGGAATTAGACCGGCTCCAGCAGCGAGACCGTGCGAGGTTGAAGACCTACACGAGCGCCTCCGAGGCCTATATGAGAGAATTCCAGGCCTCGGACCTCGGGGCTCTGGCACTGCGTGAGGCCCATCAGAGAGCCTACGAGTTGGCTGAGCGCCTGTTGCCCCGTAACCCCTTCCTGCCGGAGGAGTGAGATGGAGATGCTCAGTGAGGACGATCTGAACCTCAAGGACATGACCCCTGAGGAGTTGGACCGCGCCTGGGATCTCTGGTTCGACCTCGCCCAGACGACGAACGACTCGGATCCTCCCTACACCCATGGGGTGTTCGTCCTCTATGAGAAGCTCCCTTTGCCGGACGCTCCGGTGCAGCCGCCTGCCGATCAGAGAGGAAAACCCAAAGGGCTGCGGGGCGTCACCGTCCGAGGTGAACCGGTTTCGGAGACGATCATCCGAGACAGGCGGTGATCCGCGATGGGGCGAGCCCGGGCGTCGCGTCCGTGTCGTCCATTCCGTCCGTGTGGATCGCGACGGTCTTGCCTTCGAGAGACGTCCCGCCGGCGGTGCCCTTCGTAGGGCGGTGCACTTCGGCTGGGAACGTCTCTACGGGATCGCGGTGCCGGCCTGGGGGTCCATCCGAATTGCGGTCCCGCCAGGGACCACCGTCGGTAGCCAGGGATTTCAATCCCTGGCGGGGTGGGCGGGCTCGACCTGCCGCGATGCGGCGGGCCCAGGCGTCGCGTCCGTGCCGTCCAATCCGTCCGTGTGAATCGCGACGGGTCTTGCCTTCGAGAGACGTCCCGCCGGCGGTGCCCTTCGTAGGGCGGTGCACTTCGGCTGGGAACGTCTCTACGGACCCGTCGTGCCGGCATGGACCTGTCGTGCCGGTATGGATCTGTCGTGCCGTGGCCCTTCCAATCCCCTCGAATACGAATTGCGGTCACGCCTGGGGCTACGGGTCTCCCGGGCCTACGGGCTCAAGACGGAGATCTGCCCCGGCATCGCCCCGAGGACGTAGAAGACTCCCCCTTAGGTCCAACCCCGCGGCCCCCTTCCTTGACACGCCGCGCGGGTCGGATAAGATACGCCCGCGTCAAGCGAAAGGAGCTTTACAGGCAGCATATCGGGAGGTGAAGGGCTCAACCATGGAGAGCTACCTGCCCATCCTCGTGTTCACGCTGGTCGCCATCGGCTTCCTGGTGGTGACCCTCCTCGCGGCGCGTCTCCTGCGGCACGCCGGCGCTCCGACCACCAACCTCGACCCCTATGAGTGCGGCAACGAGCCGGAGACCTTCGCCCACGACCACCGCTTCTCGATCCGCTACTACCTGATCGCCGTCCTCTTCGTCATCTTCGACGTCGAGACCGTCTTCCTGTTCCCCTGGGCGGTCATGTTCGACCAGCTGCCGCTCTTCGGGTTCATCGAGATGATGGTCTTCCTGGTCATCCTCGTCATCGGGTACGTCTACATCTGGAACCGGGGGGCGCTGCGGTGGGCCTGATGGATTCGGCACGAGGCGAACGTCCTCACCACGACCTACGACAAGATCTTCAACTGGGCCCGGCGCTCGGCGATCTGGCCGATGCAGTTCGGCCTCGCCTGCTGCGCCATCGAGATGATGGCCGTGCTCGATCCCGCGGCACGACATGTCGCGCTTCGGCGCCGAGGTCTTCCGCGCCACGCCGCGCCAGAGCGATCTCATGATCGTCGCCGGCACGGTCACCGAGAAGATGGCGCCCATCGTGCGCCGCCTCTGGGACCAGATGCCGGAGCCCAAGTGGGCCCTCGCCATGGGCGCCTGCGCCACCTGCGGCGGTCCCTACCGCACCTACGCCGTGACCCAGGGCGTCGACCGCGTCATCCCGGTCGACGTCTACGTGCCCGGCTGCCCGCCGCGGCCCGAGGCCCTGCTCTGGGGCCTCCTCCACCTGCAGCGCAAGATCGACCGCATGACGGTGGCCAAGCCGAAGGCGACCCCGGCGATCGTCGGAGGCCGCGCATGAGCGAGCAGGACGAGAAGCCGCCCGCGGGCCGACCCGAGGGCGAGGCTCCCGCCGAGCCCGCCTCGACAAGGCCGCCGCCGAAGCCAAGACCGACGCCGCCGTGGCCGCGGCTGGTTCCGAGGCGAAGGCGGGCGACGTGCAGCAGCCCGCCGCGCCCGCGGCCGGTCCAGAAGCTCCCGCACCCGCTTCCGACGATGAGGCCAAGGCCGCCGCCAAGGCCGCGGCGCTGGAGAAGGCCAAGGCCGCCGCTGCCGCCAAGGCCGCTGCCGCGGCTGCTGGTGCCGCCGGCGGGCGCTGCTGCCGGCTGCCGCGCCTGCCAAGCCGGCAAGCCCACGAGGACGACCCGAACAAGCCGGCCTGGGAGAAGGACCCCGTCGCTCCCGAGTGGCAGGACGCCTGCGCCGATCCGCTGGCGGCGGCGCTCAAGGAGGAGTTCGGCGACGCCATCGAGTCGGCGCGCAGCTTCGCGGGCGATCTGACGCTCCAGGTGCGGCGCGACGCCATCGCCGCAGGTGCTGCGCCTCGCTCAAGGAGCGGCACCGGTTCACCTATCTGGTGGACATCTGCGGCGCCGACTATCCCAAGCGCGAGCCGCGCTTCGACGTGGTCTACCACGCTCTACAGCTTCGAGGCGAACCGCCGCGTCCGCCTCAAGGTGACGACCGACGAGGCCACGCCGGTGCCCACCGTCTGCGGCGTCTGGCGCGCCGCCAACTGGTCCGAGCGCGAGGTCTACGACATGTACGGCGTGCGCTTCGACGGGCCATCCGGACATGACCCGCATCCTCCTCTGGGAAGGCTTCAACGGCTATCCGCTGCGCAAGGACTTCCCCGTCGAGGGGATCGACACCGGCAGCGCCATCTACCCCGAGTACTACGAGGAGACGGCCGGCCCGGTCGCCGGCACCGGCACCGGCTGGAAGCCGGCCAAGCCGCCGGCCGCCGCCGGCCCCGGCAGCTCCCGCAGCTCCCGCAGATGCCCCGGAGGAGCCGTCATGACCGAGCCGTTCGTCCAGGTCCGTTCGCGCCGACCGAGACCCTGATGAGCGACGCCCTCTTCGCCACGGGCGAGGAGATGGAGCTCAACTTCGGGCCCCAGCACCCGTCCACCCACGGCGTGCTGCGCCTGAAGCTCAAGGTCGACGGCGAGCGGATCATCGACTGCTACCCGATCATCGGCTACCTCCACCGCGGCACCGAGAAGCTCTTCGAGCTCCACCCGTTCTTCCAGAACGTCCCCCACACCGACCGCATGGACTACGTGGCCGCGGCCACCAACAACCTCGCCTACGTCGGCGCGGTGGAGAAGCTGGTCGGGCCTGGTGGTGCCGCCGCGGGCGCGCTACATCCGCACGATCCTCTGCGAGCTGCAGCGCATCTCGTCGCACCTGCTGTGGCTCGCCACGCACGCGATCGACATCGGCGCCATGACGCCGTTCTTCTACTGCTTCCGCGAGCGCGAGCTGATCCTCGACCTGTTCGAGCAGTACTGCGGCGCCCGGCTGACGCTCAACTGCATGCGCCCCGGCGGCCTGCCGCACGACCTGCCGGTGGGCTGGACCGACAACTGCCGCGAGTTCGTCGGACGCTGTTCCCGGCCGCGGTGGACGAGTACGAGGGGCTGCTCACCGACAACCGCATCTGGAAGAAGCGCACGGTGGGCATCGGCGTGCTGCCGCCGGAGGTGGCCATCGACTACGGCGTCACCGGGCCCGATGCTGCGCGGCAGCGGCATCGCCTGGGACCTGCGCAAGGCCATGCCCTACGAGGCCTACGGCGAGGTCGAGTTCGACGTGCCGGTGGGCAAGAACGGCGACACCTACGACCGCTACCTCGTGCGCATGGAGGAGATGCGGCAGTCCAACCGCATCATCCGCCAGTGCCTGGACAAGCTCCCCGAAGGGCCGATCATGGCCAAGCGCCCGCGCGTGCTGAAGGCCGCCAAGGACGCCGAGGTCTACCACGGCATCGAGGGCCCGAAGGGCGAGATCGGCTTCTACATCGTGGGCGACGGCACGCCGAACCCGTACCGCTGCCACGTGCGGCCGCCCTCGTTCATCAACCTGCAGTCGCTGCCCGAGCTGTCCAAGGGGCAGCTGCTCGCCGACCTCGTGGCGCTCATCGGCACCACCGACATCGTGCTCGGGGAGGTCGACCGCTGATGCCGCGGTTCCTCGCGTCGATCCGCGAGGCCGTCGGGCGACACGCTCTTCTACTACGCGGTCTCGCCGCGGTCAAGATCCTGGTCCTGCTCTTCCTGGGCATCCTGCCGCTCATCACCTATCTGGTGCTCGCCGAGCGCAAGATCCTGGGCTTCATGCAGGCCCGCGTCGGTCCCAACCGCGTCGGGCCCTGGGGTCTGCTGCAGCCGCATCGCCGACGTGATGAAGCTGCTGGTCAAGGAGGACACGATCCCGAACGCGAGGCGGTGCAAGTGGGCGTTCATCCTCGCCCCCTGCCTGGTGGTGGGGCCGGCGTTCATCATCTTCTCGGTGATCCCGATCGGCCCGCCGCGGGCGAGCCGGGACGCGCTCTCCTGGTTCATCACCGACGTCAACGCGGGCCTGCTGTTCATCATCGCCATGGCGACGATCGGCGTCTACGGACTGATCATCGGCGGCTGGGCGTCGAACAACAAGTTCTCGCTGATGGGCGGCCTGCGCTCGGCGGCGCAGATGATCTCCTACGAGGTGCCGCAGGGCCTGTCGCTGGTGGGGCCGCTGATGCTCGCCGGCACGATGTCGCTGGTGGGGATCGTCGAGGCGCAGCAGCGACGCTGGCGCGTCTGGTACATCTTCCCGCAGATCGTCGCCTTCTTCATCTACCTCGTGGCCGGCGTGGCGGAGACCAACCGCAACCCGTTCGACCTGCCCGAGGCCGAGTCGCGAGCTGGTGGCGGGCTTCCACACCGAGTACAGCGGCATGCGCTTCGCCCTGTTCTTCCTGGGCGAGTACGCGCAACATGATCGTGATCTCGGCGGTGGCGACGACGCTGTTCCTGGGCGGCTGGCTGCGGCCGTTCCCGAACGTCGAGGCGCTCGGCTTTCCTCGACGCTGGTGCCGGGGCCGATCTGGTTCGTCCTCAAGGTGTTCGTCTTCCTCTTCGTCTACATCTGGTTCCGCGGCACGTTCCCGCGCTACCGGTTCGATCAGCTCATGGACCTGGGCTGGAAGTGGATGATCCCGCTCGCCCTGGCCAACATTGTCCTCACCGGCGCTGATCAAGCTGCTGGCTCTACGAGGAGAGCTCCGATGGGCGCCATCAAGACGATTCCTCGACAAGATCATGCTCCTCGACCTGTTCGCGGGCCTGGGCATCACCGCGAAGAACATGTTCAAGAAGAAGGTGACGGTCCAGTATCCGGAGGAGCGCTGGGAGCCGGCGCACCGCTTCCGCGGCATGTTCCGGCTGGACGAGGACCGGTGCATCAAGTGCACCATCTGCGCGCAAGGACTGCCCGATCGACATCATCTACATCGACTGGCACCAGGAAGTGAACCCGGAGACGAACAAGAAGGAGAAGGTCCTCGACCGCTTCGACATCGACGTGCAGCGCTGCATGTTCTGCGGCCTGTGCGAGGAGGGCTGCCCGACGGAGCCCAAGTCGATCTGGCTGACCACCAAGACCTACGAGCTCGCCTCCTACGACCGCTGGTCGAACCTGTACGTGGACATGGACGAGCTGCAGGAGTGGAAGGTGCGGCCGGCCTACACGGACGAGGAGATCGCCTGAGCCATGGAATTCGCTCGTCGGCGTACGGCGCGGACCTGCTCTTCTACGTCTTCGCGGCCCTGGCGGTCGCCGGCGCGGTCGGCGTGGTGACGCTGCGCAACCCGATGTACGGCGCGATCTCGCTGCTGCTGACGTTCCTGTCGGTGGCGGTGCTCTTCCTGCTGCGGCACGCCGAGTTCCTGGGCATCGTGCAGATCTTCGTCTACGGCGGCGGCATCATGGTGCTGTTCCTGTTCGTCATCATGCTGGTGAACCTGCACCGGCTGCCCGAGGTGAAGCTATTCGGCGGCCAGACGCCGCGTGGCGCTGGTGCTGGCCGTGGTGCTGCTGGTGCTTCTTCGGCTGCTTCTTGCTCCAGGTGCCGAGTTCGGCCCGGCGTTCGCCCGGCCGGAGGCGTTCGTCACTGTCGAGGGCGAGAACCTGGGCAACTCCCAGGCCGTGGCCTGGAGCCTGTACACCCAGCACCTGCTGCCGTTCGAGATCGCCTCGGTGTTCCTGCTGATCGCGATGATCGGCGCGGTGGTGCTGGGCCGGCGGCAATAGCGGGAATAGAAGGAGGACCTCATGTCGAGGTCACGACCACGCACTACCTGGTGCTGAGCTTCCTGCTCTTCGCCATCGGCCTCTTCGGGATCGCCGCGCGCAAGCAACATGATCACCGTTCTGATGTCGATCGAGCTGGTGCTCAACTCGGTCAACCTGAACCTGATCGCGTTCTCCTACCAGCACTCCGACCTGACCGGGCCAGATCTTCGCGGTCTTCACCATCACCGTCGCGGCCGGCGAGGCGGCGGTGGGGCTCGGCATCCTGATCGCCCTGTTCCGCCTGCGCGAGACGACGCATGCTCGACGAGGCCGCGGAGCTCAAGGGGTAGCGATGAGAGAATCTGCTCTGGCTCATCCCCGTCCTCCCCTTCCTGGGCGCGCTGCTCAACGGCTTCCTGCTGCGCGGCCGCATCGGCAAGAAGGCCGTGGCGGCCATCGCCTGCGGCGTCGTGGCCCTGGCCGCGATTCTGGGACTGCTGATCATCGCCGACTACCTCGGCAGTCCCGAGTATCGCGGCGCACAAGCCCTTCGAGCAGGACCTCTACAACTGGATCCCGGCCGGACCGCTCGCCACGGCGGCCGACGGCGTCAAGAACTTCTCGGTCGGCATGGGCTTCCTGCTCGATCCGCTGTCGGCGGTGATGCTCTTCGTGGTGACCTTCGTGGGCTTCTGGATCCACGTCTACTCGGTGGGCTACATGGCCCACGAGGACGGTTTCCAGCGCTACTTCACCTATCTCAACCTGTTCATGGGCGCCATGCTGATGCTGGTGCTCGGCAACAACTACGTGGTGATGTTCGTGGGCTGGGAGGGCGTGGGCCTCTGCTCCTACCTCCTGATCGGTTTCTACTACAAGGAGGAGTTCCCGCCCTACGCCGGCCGCAAGGCGTTCATCACCAACCGGGTGGGCGACTTCGGCTTCGTGCTCGGCCTGTTCGCCCTGGTGGCGCAGTTCGGCTCGCTCAAGTACACCGAGATCTTCCCGCGGATCGCGGCGAACCCGTCGCTGCTCACCGGCCCCGGCTTCTTCGGCCTGACCCTGGCGGGGTTCATCGCCCTCTGCCTGTTCATCGGCGCCATGGGCAAGAGCGCGCAGATCCCGCTCTATGTCTGGCTGCCGGACGCCATGGCGGGCCCGACGCCGGTCTCGGCGCTGATCCACGCGGCCACCATGGTCACGGCGGGCGTCTACATGGTGGCCCGCTCGAACGTGATCTATCAGCTGGCGCCCGGCATCTCGATGTTCGTCGCCATCATCGGCGCGGCGACGGCGCTTTTCGCGGCCACCATCGGCCTCGTTCAGACCGACATCAAGAAGGTGCTGGCCTACTCGACGGTGTCGCAGCTCGGCTACATGTTCCTGGCCGGCCGGGCTCGGGGCGTACTCGGCGGCGATCTTCCACCTGATGACGCACGCGTTCTTCAAGGCTCTGCTCTTCCTCGGCTCCGGCTCGGTGATCCACGCCATGGGCGGCGAGCAGGACATGCGGAAGATGGGCGGACTGAAGAAGCACATGCCGAAGACGTACTGGACCTTCGTGATCGGCTCGGCGGCCCTCGCCGGCATCCCGCTGCTCGCGGGGTTCTTCTCCAAGGACGAGATCCTGCACTCCGCGGCGGCGGGCGGGCACTGGGTGCTCTACGCGGTGGGCCTGATCACAGCGGCGCTGACGGCCTTCTACATGTTCCGCGCCGTCTACATGACGTTCCATGGCGAGTTCCGCGGCACGCACGAGCAGGAGCACCATCTGCACGAGTCGCCGCCGGTGATGACGGTCCCTCTCCTGGTGCTGGCCGTGGGCGCGGTCGTCTCGGGGTTCGTGGGATTCCCGGTGGAGAAGTCGGAACGTCTTCCACCACTTCCTCCAGCCCGTCATCGCTCAGATCACCGGGTTGACGCCGGAGGAGCACCACCACCCGGTGCTCTTCAACGTCCTCCTGATCGTGGCCGCGATCGTGGTTGCTGTCGGATTCACTCTCCTCGCCTGTCCGCCTCTACGGCGCCGCTCGCGGCTTGTCGACGGACGAGGCGATGGAGCGGCGCTTCCCGGCCGGCCACCGGCTCCTCTCCAACAAGTATTACGTGGACGAGCTGTACGACAAGACGGTGATCGGCGGCGCCTGGGGGCTGGCGCGGAGCTGTTCCGCTTCGACGCCGGGTTCATCGACGGCCTGCTGGTCAACGGCACGCGCAACGCCACCGTGGCCTTCGCCATGGTCTCCGGGTTCTTCGACAAGTACGTCGTGGACGGGCTGGTCAACCTGACCGGCACGGTCCTCGACCTTTCCTCGCGGCTGTTCCGGCGTCTCCAGAGCGGGTACGTCGGCAACTACGCACTGGTGCTCGCGGTGGGCATGTTCGCTCTGGTCGCCGTGTACATGCTGATCTATCGGGGCTGATCTGGGAGACGCCATGTTCGATTGGGTGAATAACATTCCGATCCTCTCGCATCCTCTGCTACCTGCCGTTGGCGGGGGCGCTCGTCATCATGTTCGGCATGAAGAGCGGGCAGGAGGCGACCATCCGCAAGTTCGCGACCGGGGTCGTCGCTGGTGGATTTCCTCCTGTCGATCCCCCTCTGGTTCGCTTTTGACCGGAACGGGACGGGAGAGAACTCTTCCAGTTTCGCGAGAGCGCGTCGTGGATCGAGTCGATCGGCGTGCGTTACGAGTTCGGCATCGACGGCATCGCCCTGCTGCTGGTGCTGCTGACGACGCTGCTCGGAGTCCTGGCCTTCCTGTCGTCCTGGAGCGCCATCCACACGCGGGAGAAGGAGTACTACATCTTCCTGCTCCTGCTCCAGACGGGCATGCTCGGCGTCTTCATGGCCATGGACTTCTTCCTGTTCTACGTCTTCTGGGAAGTCATGCTGGTGCCGATGTACTTCCTGATCGGCATCTGGGGCGGCCCGCGGAAGCTCTACGCTGCGATCAAGTTCTTCCTCTACACCCTGGTGGGCTCGGTGCTGATGCTGCTCGGCATCCTGGCGCTCTACTTCTACAACTCCGGGCGGCCTGCTGGGCTGGCGGGGGCTGGGCAACGCGCCGAGCTTCTTCGATCCCGCAGTTCCACGAGATCGGCGCGTCCATGCCGCCCGACCTGCAGTTCTGGATCTTCCTGGCCTTCTTCGTCGGCTTCGCCATCAAGGTGCCGATGTTCCCGTTCCACACCTGGCTGCCGGACGCCCACGTGGAGGCGCCCACGGCGGGCTCGGTGATCCTGGCCGGCGTCCTGCTGAAGATGGGCACCTACGGCTTCGTGCGCTTCTCGCTGCCGATCCTGCCCGACGCCACGGTGCGACCTGCTGCCCTGGATGGCGGCGCTGTCGATCATCGGCATCATCTACGGCGCGCTGGTGGCCATGGCGCAGAAGGACATGAAGAAGCTGGTGGCCTACTCGTCGGTGACCCACCTGGGCTTCGTCATGCTCGGCCTCTTCGCCTTGAACGGGCCGGGCCTGAACGGCGGCATCCTCCAGATGATCAATCACGGCCTCTCGACCGGCGCGCTGTTCCTTCTCGTCGGCATCATCTACGAGCGGCGCCACACGCGCCTGATCGCCGAGTACGGCGGCCTCTCCGCGGTGATGCCGCTCTACGCCACGATCTTCCTGATCATCACCATGTCTTCGATCGGCCTGCCGACGCTCAACGGCTTCATCGGCGAGTTCACGATCCTGGTGGGCGCCTTCCAGCGCGTCTGGTGGTGGGCGCCTGCTGGCGGCCTCGGCATCGTGCTCGGCGCGGCCTACATGCTGTGGATGTACCAGCGCGTCTTCTTCGGGCCGCTCACCAATCCGGAGAACAAGGAGCTCAAGGACCTCGACGGGCCGCGAGATCCTCTATCTCGCTGCCGCTGGTCGTCCTCTGCTTCTGGATCGGCCTCTATCCGAAGCCGTTCTTCCGCGTGCTCGAGAGGCCGGTCAACTACGTCGTGGCAAAGGTGGACCCGACGTACTGCCACGGCGGTGGCCGCTGTCGGCCAGCCGCCGCGCCGGCCACGACCGCGGCAGCCGCGGCGGCGGGGGAGTAGCCCGTGCCCCTGCCCGATCCTGCAAGAGTTCCTCCTGCTGGCTCCGGAGATCCTGCTCGCCGCGGCGGGCCTGCTCCTGCTGCTGGCCGGCGCCATCGGGCGCGGCATGGGCAGCCGGGAGTCGGCGTTGGTGGCGATCGTGAGCCTCGGTCTCACGGCGGCCGTGCTGGTGCGGGTCCACTCGGTGATCCCGGGGCGCCTGCTGATCCTGAACGGCAGCTTCGTCCTCGACGGCTTCTCCTTCTTCTGGAAGATGCTGGTGCTGGTCGCCACGGCGCTCACCGTGCTCCTCTCGGTCCGCTTCCTCGAGGAGGGGAACTACCGCGCCGCCGGAGTACTACTCGCTGCTCCTGCTCGCCACCTCGGGCATGCTGTTCATGGCGAGCGGCTACACGCTGCTGACCATCTGGATCGCCTCGAGACCATGGCGCTCGCGAGCTACATCCTGGCCGGCTACTTCAAGCGCGAGCTGCGGTCGAACGAGGCGGCCCTCAAGTACTTCATCCTCGGCGCGCTGTCCGCGCGGCATCCTGCTCTACGGCATCTCGCTGCTCTACGGCGGCACCGGCACGGTCCAGCTCGCCGAGCTCTCGCCGAGACTCTGCGGTCGGCGTCGCAGGGCAATCCGCTGGTGCCGCTGGGCTGGCTGATGCTGGCGGCCGGGCTCTTCTTCAAGGTGGCCGCGGTGCCGTTCCACATCTGGACGCCGGACGTCTACGTGGGCGCGCCGACGCCGGTGACGGCCTGGCTCGCCGTGGCCTCCAAGGCCGCTTCGTTCGCCATCCTGCTGCGCATCTTCTACGAGGGGCTGGGCGAGCATGAAGGTCGAGTGGCAGATGGTGGTGGCCATCGTCGCGGCGGTCACCATGATCTGGGGCAACCTGGCCGCGCTGACGCAGGACAACGTCAAGCGGATGCTCGCCTACAGCTCGATCGCCCACGCCGGCTACGTGCTGATCGGCGTGCTGGCGGTCTCGCAGATCGGCCTGTGGTCGGTGATCTTCTACCTGCTGGCCTACACCTTCATCACCCTGGGCGCCTTCGGCACGGTGATCCTGCTGGAGCGCGAGCGAGTACGCGGGCGAGACTGCGGCGGACTACGCGGGCCTCGCGCGGCGCTCGCCGTTCCTGGCGGCCATGATGCTGCTCTTCATGCTCGCGCTGACCGGCATTCCGCCCACCGGCGGCTTCGTGGGCAAGTTCTATCTCTTCGCCGCGGCGGTGCAGGCGGGCTGGACCTGGGTGGCCGTGATCGGCGTGCTTGACCAGCGCGATCTCGCTCTACTACTACTTCCGGATCGTGGTCTACATGTACCTGCGCGACTCCGACCAGACCACGCCGGTGCCCCTCGCAGGCCCCGGCCCTGGTCGGCGCCATCGCCTTCTGCGCCCTGGCGACGCTGGTCCTGGGGATCTATCCCCGGCCCCTTCATCGAGATCGCCAAGAGCAGTATGCTGCCGCTGCCGTAAGAACGGCGGGGAGCAAGCGGCTCCTTTATTGGCAACTATTGGCAACGCCGTTCTCTGTTAGAATGCCGGTCATGGACGAGAACCGCCCGGCGTACAGCCTCAAAGCTCTCGGTTCCGCAGGCGCTGCTCTGCGCCTGCCGGGTCGTAGCACCTTCCCGGATGTCGATGATCATCTGGTCGAGCCGGAGGTGACGCGTGACGAGATGATCGGCGGCGTCCGCGTGGTCGCTTCTCCAGCCCATCCCCCCCATGCCGACCAGCACACCGATCTGGATTACGTCCTGCGGGCGCACGTGGCCTCCGGCTATCGCGCGTCGACGGACCTGCTCACCCGCCACGACGAGGATTCGGACTTTGCCAGCGATACCTGCGTGCGCAAGGAGGGGACGGATCCAGATACCGGTGGACGCTACCTGGAGGAGATCGCTTTCGAAGTCGTCTCCGAACAGAACGAGGGGTATGTAACAGAGAAGGCGCGGCGGATGCACCGGCGGGGCGTGCGGCGGATTTTCACGGTCTGGATCAAGACTCAGCGAGTCTGCGAGTGGTCGCCCGAAAGGCAGAGCTGGCGCTTGTTGGACCGGGCCTCCCGGATCGAGGACTCGTGCCTGGCGGCGCCGCTCGAAGTGACCGCTCTGCTCGATGCCGCAGCAGCCGACAATGCCGTGGTCGAGGCCTTGGCCGCAAAGGACAATCAGACGATCCGGAGGCTGGAAGCCGAGGCGGAGGCAAAGGGCCGGGCGGAAGGGATGGCCGAGTCCGTTCTCGGTGTTCTGGAAGTGCGTGGCATTGCCGCAAGCGACCTGCAGCGGCAGGAGATCCTGGGCTGTCACGATTGCGGCCAGTTGAGCCGGTGGCTACGCCGGGCGGCCTTGGCTGCGTCCGCTGACGAGATCCTGTCCGAATCCTGAGCTGACCCGCCGCATTCCTGGCACACCCCACGTGCCGATTCGGCGTGTCCCTGAAGAGGGGTGGCGAGACGGTGCCGGACCCGTCTTGGGAAGGTGACAGTCTTCCAGCTCTGTCTTCCCCGGGAGTGTCACCTGTCAGAGACAGCCTGTTCCTTTTTCCAGCCAGGGCGGGAGGGCGCGGACGGGCCATTTTCGCACTCCAAACCGTTGGCACCGTATGTGCGTATCCCTTGGCAGGGAGAGGTTCAAGCTGAAGGGGGTAAGCATGGCAAAGGAAAGCGTCAGCCACCAGAAGGGGTGGAACTTCGAAGCGGCGGCCATGCCGTTCGTAGACGCACTCTACAACACGGCCTACCGGATGACCCGCAATGCGGAGGACGCCGAGGACCTCGTCCAGGAGACGTATCTCAAAGCGTACCGGTACTACGACAAATTTGAGGAAGGGACCAACTTCAAGGCGTGGTTGTTCAAGATAATGAAGAACACCTTCATCAACAACTACCGCAAGAAGCAGCAGGCCCCGACCCTGAGCGATTTCGCCGAGATCGAAGAGTCGTTCGAGAACCAGGTGAGCGAGGACAACACCCGGCAGAACAAGAATCCCGAGGAGGAGCTGCTGGAGAACGTCCTGGACGAGGATGTGCAGCAGGCCCTCGACAAGCTGCCGCCGGACTACCGGATGGTGGTCCTGCTGGCGGACCTGGAAGGGTTCTCCTACAAGGAGATCGCCGAGATCCTGGAGGTTCCGGTCGGGACGGTCATGAGCCGCCTCTACCGCGGCCGCCGGCTCCTCGAGGCCGCCATGCTCGAGTTCGCCCGCGACCATGGGTACCTGCGCGAGGGCGAGCCCACCAAGATGCGCAGCCGGAGCACGAGCCCGAAGTAAACACGAAGTAAAGCCCAGGTAAATAATCCGCCGTCGCCACGGAAATATCCCGACCCCCGCCCGAGTTGATTAGAGGGGGTTACGCAAGTGGACTCATCACACAGGGTGATTTAGAAGTCTGGGTTACTGCCGGAGGAAGACGATGGACTGTAAAGAGGTCAGCGCGGCTCTGTTCCTGTTCTTCGACAACGAGATGGAAGAAGACATGCTGACTCCCTTTCGAGACCACGTCGGCACGTGCGGCGACTGCTCGAAGCGGGTCGACTACACCCGCAAGCTACTGCTGATCGTCCGGGAGAGGACGGTCCGCTGTTGTGCCCCCGACCGGCTGCGGCTCCGCATCCTCACCAACCTTCCCCACCGCCGTACCGTCCCCGGTCCCCACTGAGCCCACTACTCCTTAGGAGCCGCCCCCGATGAGCCCCCGTTTACCCCTTCCAGCAGGCCGCAGTCTTGCGCCGCGGCTTGGAATGGCGGTCCTCGCGCTCGCCTTGGCTCTGATAACGCTGACGGCCGGTGTTCCCGAGACCGCCCGAGCCCAGGAGATCAGCCTGGGCTGCCTCGGTGGAGCCCGGCTGAACGAGTCGGACCTGGCCCGGGGAACGACCATCATCGTGGTCTGGGCTTCCTGGTCACCCCGCTCGCGGGACATCGTGGAGCGCGTCCAGCCGCTGGCCAGCCGCTGGGGAGACCGCGCGCGGGTCCTCACGGTGAATTTCCAGGAGGATGGAGCCGCGGCGGAGCGGTTCCTGGCGGGCCGGAGCCTGGGTGCTCCCGTCTGTATGGACCCGGACGGCACCTTCTCCAGGAAGTACAACGTCGCGACTCTCCCGGGGTTGCTCATCGTCAGGGATGGCCAGGTCGCCTACCGCGGCAAGCTGCCCGACGATGCAGACCGGGTGATCGCCGGCCTGCTGCGCTGAACAACGGCGCAGAAATACTCCCCGGAATACGCCCCGAAATACTCCCCGAAATATTGCGCTAAACCATAGTGCTTTCGGGGGTTGCAATCCCCTCCGCCTTCTGTGTAGTATCCGAAACGCGCCGTTATTGGATCGAGTCAGCGTTCATTTTGAATCCCCCTCAAAAGGGAGGTCTGCAGGGATGCAGTCGAACAGGGTATTTCTTGGCCCGAAAATCCTCCGGTGGCTCTTACCGCTCGGGCTGAGTCTCTTCGCGGCAGGGCTGTTCTTCACCACGAAGAATCTCGAAGCGTACAACCGCTCCCCGTACCCTCTCCCGCCGACCCTCCGTTTCAACGCGCGCGTCACGCTCCCGAACGAAGCCAGCGCCCTGATCGCCCGTGCCCGCGTGCCGGTCGAGTTCAAGCTGCTTCGCGGCGAGACCGTGGCCGACGTCTTCGACAAGCTGGGCCTGGAAGGTGTCGAGGTCCGCGAGGCCACGGACGCCCTGGCGAGCAAGGTGAACCTGCGCAGCCTCCGGGCGGGCAACGAGTACTCCGCCTTCTTCAATCCCGATTCGACGCTGAGCTCGTTCCAGATGACGCTCGCCGGCAGCGGCCGGGTGCAGATGGTCCGCGCAGGCGGCGAGTGGCGCAGCGATTGGCAGCCCTTCGAGCGCAGGATCGAAGTCCGCTCGGTCAAGGGCACGCTTGCGGGCTCCTTCGAAGAGTCGATCCGCCAGGCTGGCGGCCCTTCAACCCTGGCCTACCGGCTGGCCGACGTCTTCCAGTGGGACCTCGACTTCACCAAGGACCTGCGGCGGGGTGACCAGTTCGAGATCCTCTACCAGGAAATCCAACTCGACGGCCAGTTCCACGAGGTCGGCACCATCCTGGCGGTGGCGTACGACAACCAGAGCCGGCTCCACGAGGCCTATCGCTACGGCGACAGCGGCATCTACTACGACGGCGAGGGCCGGCCGATGCGGAAGATGTTCCTCCGCTCGCCGCTGCGCTACTCCCGCGTCACCTCGATGTTCAGCCACCGGCGTTTCCACCCGGTGCTCAAGCAGTACCGGCCCCATTATGGAGTGGATTACGGCGCTCCCGTGGGCACGCCGGTCCTGGTGACGGCCAACGGCGTCGTGACCTCCGCGGGCTGGGACCGGGGCGGCGGCAAAGTCGTCAAGGTGCAGCATCCCGGCGGCTACATGACGGCCTATCTCCACCTTTCGCGCTTCGCGTCTGGCATCCGTCCGGGAGCGCGGGTACGGCAGGGGGACGTCATCGCCTACTCCGGCGCCACCGGCCTCGCCAGCGGGCCGCACCTGGACTACCGGGTGAAGCTCGGCAACAAGTGGATCGATCCGCTGTCGCTCAAGAGCGTGCGTGACGAGCCGCTCTCCAGCTCTCAGCTCGCCGCCTTCCGCTCCTGGCGGGACGAATTGAGGGCCGGCATGCGCGAAGGCGTCGTCCCTCCGGGTTTACAGGTACCTGCGCGTGTGCCTGAGGTGGTGCCGCAGACCCAGCTCGCCACCGGGAAGGGCTTGAAGGCCTCCTCCCGGGAGTCCGGCGGAGCCCTTGCCCGCTAGTTCCGGATGACGACCGCCAAGGCGTGGTGCCGGGCCGATCTGGCCGGCGGCACCCTCGACATCTGGCCTCTCGGCCTCTTCCATCCTCAGGCCCGCACGGTCAACGTGGCGCTGGATCTGGCCGTCACGGTCCAGATCCAGCCCGGGGGACCGGGCTATCGTGTTCTCCAGGGTGGGAGCCGTGTCGAAGCGCCTTCGGCGGCGGAGCTGGCCCGCCATCCCGACGCGGCCCTGATCGGCGTGATCGCCTCGGCCCTGGACCTGCCGCCTTTCGAAACCGTCCTCGCCAGTGAGTCTCCGCGCGGTGGCGGCCTGGGCGCCAGCTCCGCCATGACCGTCGCCTTCCTCGCCGCGGCCCAGGAAGCGTTCGGCCGTCCCCGCCTCCAGCCGCATGAGATCGTGGCCACGGCCCGCGACCTGGAGGCGCGCCTGATGGGCCTCCCGACGGGGATCCAGGACCACTATCCGGCCCTCCTGGGCGGTGCCCTCGAAATCCGTCCCACCCCCGGCAGAGAGCAGGTGCGGCGGCTGGAGGTGGACCTGGAGGCGCTGGCGGCCAGCCTCGTAGTCGTCTACTCCGGGCAGAGCCATTTCTCGGCGGGCAACAACTGGCAGGTGGTACGCCGCCGCCTCGAAGCGGAGCCGGAGACCACGGCGCTCTTCGAGGGGATCGCCAGCACGGCCGCCGCCCTGGCCCCCGCCCTGGAAGCGGGAGACCTGCCGAAGGTAGGAGAGCTGATGGCGCAAGAGTGGAGCTACCGGCGACGCCTGGCGGATGGGATCTCGACCCCTGTCCTGGAAAGTCTGCTGGAAGCGGCCGAGGCCCAAGGCGCCTGGGGCGGGAAGGCCTGCGGCGCGGGGGGAGGGGGTTGCCTGGCCATCCTCTGCCCTCCGGACCGGAAGGAAGCCGTCGCGGCGGCCCTCGCGAGCGCTGGCGGCCAGGTGCTGCGGGCGCGCCCCACGGGCCGGCCGATCGAGATCCAATAGTTGATCCCCTGAAAAGAAAGAGCCGGGTTTCCCCGGCTCTTCTCAAGGACTCCTTGGCGGGTTGCGTCAGTTGTTGCGGACGCGCTGGGCCAGGATTTCGTAAGCCCGTTCGAGGTTCACGGCTTCGGAGAGCCGGATTTCCCGCTGATCGGTCCAACCGTCGTTCTTGCTCATGCGGTAGAGCACCCGGTCCTTCTCGTTCCAGGCGATGAGCATGTCCTCGCCGCTCTCTGAGGTGAAGAGGCGGACACCGTTGCTGCCGACCTGGGGCACGGGCCGGCTGTCGGCGACCCGGAAGTGGATCAGGTGGGCTGGCGACGCCTCGGGCTCGGTCTGAGGATCTTCGATCTCTGCGACCCTGGCCTTGGCTGTATCCCCCCGGTCGCGCAGTCCACGGCCGGAGAGCCGGACGCCAATCTCGATGATACTGGAGCGGACCTTCTCCCCGAGGGCCGCGAGGTCGTTGCCTTTATCCGCAAGGATCTGGCCCTGAACCTGATCCCCCATGTACTGAACCACGTCGGTATGGAAAGCCGTACCGCGTGCGATGACATCCGCTCGTGCCTTCTCGGCCAGAGGCTGGCGATTGGCGGGGAAGGAGCCCTGGCGGCCGATTTCGATGATGCTGGAACGGACACCTTCGGAGAGCCGCGAGAGCTCATCAGGCAGCACGTCGATGACCAGGCTGGTAAGCCACCGGCCAGGGGTAGAGGCAAAGGCCACCACCACCGTACGCGCGTCCTGTCCGTTCTGAAGCACCGGGGAGTGGACGAGCGGCAGTGGGGGAG
Organism: uncultured Acidobacteriota bacterium; assembly: GCA_963832495.1. Lineage (GTDB taxonomy): Bacteria > Acidobacteriota > Thermoanaerobaculia > Multivoradales > UBA5704 > DATARR01. The sequence continues at coordinate 136,507 of CAWHUF010000016.1, forward strand.
CGAAGCTCGATCCCGAGTCTCCATCCGCGAGGAAGTCGTTCAGGTGATAGACGGGATTCCAGCCGAGATAGATTCCTTCCTCGAGGATGACGGGCGTATAGAGGATCTCGAAGTTTCCGGAAGCACCCTCCTCCTCCCAGATCAAGTGGAGGACCGTGCGGCGGCGCATCACCGGAGCGCCATCCTTGTCAGCGACAGGATACGAATCGCGGGTAATGGCAAGTTGAGGCGAAGACTTCGAGGAGAACGGATTGCCCGAGAGCTGGATGGGCTTGGTCCAGTGCGTTCCGTCGAAACCGGCCAGCATCAGCACGGAGCTCAAGGGGGTGGTGCGGCTTTCCCAGACCACGAACAGCGTGTTCGAGTCGTCCTCATAGATCAGGGCCGGAGAGCTCTCCGGCTCATCGCCCTTGGTGAGGGGAACCAGGAACCGCTGGGTGGAAGAGCTGGCCTTGGTGACCTCGACGGCCAGCACCTGGTTGCCCGGCGTGGTCTCGTTGCCGGTCGGGAAGAGAGATCCGTAGGTGCCCGCTTTGGCGATGTAGATCTCGCCCCGGGAACCGAGGACCGCAGTCCGCTCGAGGGCGAAGGCCGAGGTGGCCAGGAGACCAGCCGCGGCAATGCCGAAAAGTAAGGCTTTCTTGCTCATGTTCGGTCCCGTCGTTTCAGGCGTGCAGATTGATCATCTTCCGGATGTCCACAGTCATCAGGAAACTCGGCAGGTAGGAAGCATCCGGGAAGAACTTCCGCTGCAATGTCAGGAAGTAATCCTGGGCGGCCTCCGTATCACCACTCAGGTTGGCGGCCTCGCCGAGCAGGTAGAGGGCGTTCTTGATGGCGTCCTTTTGATCCGTCTGATCCGCGATGCTCAGGGCTCTGGCCGCGTGGTGCATGGCACGCTCGTAGCGACCCGTCTCGATGTGGGCGAAGCTGAGATCGAGGAGGGGCGGCACCAGGTACCGCTCGGAGCCGTGCCGCTGCAAGAGCCGGAGGCTCTCATAAAGCAAGCCATACCCTTCGGAGTACCGGCGCTGGAGAATCCGGCAATAGCCCAGGTTGTCCAGGATGCCCGCGCGCCAGACGCCGTGGTCCTCCGGCATCAGCTCCATAGCCGTGTTGTACCGCTGGCAGGCTTCATCGACGAAGCTCTCGGCCAAGAGGACGTTGCCAATCTGGTTCTGAGACGAAGCCATCCAGTCACGGCGCTCCAGAGCCTGGGCGCGCTCCAAGGCGATGCGAGCGTAGAAGAGGGACTTCTTGTAGTTCTTCGTCAGCTCGTAGTAACGGGAAATGTTATAGGCGGCGAGCTGGCAGTTCTGGGGGTTCGCGTTGCGCAGGAGGATCTCGCGCAACCGGGGGAGCTCGCTTTCACCCCGTCCCAGCCAGATCCGCATCGCGGCGCGGTTGCAGGTGCCGAGATCGACCTGCCACGGCTCGCCATGCTCCTGGGCCCAGACGAGGGCCTGGTCGAAGAAGGTCTCTGCTTCATCCAGGTGGCCTGCATGGACCGCCCTCTCACCAAGACTCCTCAGCTCCTCGAAGGTACCGCCGTTCATTCCTCAACCTCCCAGTCCTGATTGCCTGTCGGATCGTTGACCTGCCGGCTCTCCTTGCTCCGCTTGAAGGCGATGAAGTCCTCGACCTCACGCCGGGCGTCCTGGGGCAGGGCGTTGATGTCCTGGATCAGCTTGACGTCGCGCGGGGTGATCGACTCCTTGGCGACGCCTTCGAAGAACTCGCCGATGCTCATCTTGAACTCGGCGAGGATACGGAAGAGGGTGTCCAGACTGACCCGGTACTCGCCCTTCTCCATGCGGGAGAGATCGGACTGCTGAATCCCAAGCCGGGCAGACAACTCTACCTGAGTCAACTTGTGCTCCTTCCGAAGCTCCCGGATCTTGCGGCCGACCAATTGGACTTGACGAATCTTTTCCGCAGAGGCCATGACGATCTTGCCTAAAGTGCCTGACTATGTCAAGGTGGCATAGCCGGATTGTCTTGAGGAGGATGTTACGCCCCCATCAGGAGTTGTGTCAATTGACATAGCCGGGCCTGCCCGGTAGGGTACAGACCGTACGGATGAAGCACCATTTCTTCCTTCTCAAAGAGCTCGTGAAGCGCGACTTCCAGGGCCGTTACGCCGGCTCGGTGCTGGGCTTCGCGTGGTCGCTCTTCCAGCCGCTGTGGCAGATCGTCCTCTTCACGTTCGTCTTCTCGACGGTGATGAAGGTCTCGCTGGGGGAGGCGCGCACGGGCCACTTCGCCATCTTCCTGTGCGGCGGGCTGCTGCCGTGGACGGCCCTGCACGAGGGGGTGCTACGCGCCTCGACGGCGATCACGGACAACGCGAGCCTGGTGAAGAAGCTGCGTTTCCCCTCGGAGATCCTGATCCTGGCGGTGGTGCTGGCGGCGCTGCTGCATCAGGGGATCGCGGCCCTGGTGTTCGTGGGGGCTCTGGTGGCCGTGGGGGAGTTCTCCTGGGGCGGGCTGCCGCTGCTGCTGGTGGCGGTGCCGCTGCAGGTGGGACTGATGCTCGGGCTGGGGCTGGTGCTCTCGGCCATCCACGTGTTCTTCCGTGACACGGCCCAGCTTCTGGGTATGGGGCTGAACGTCTGGTTCTATCTGACGCCGATCGTCTATCCGCTGGCTCTGGTGCCGGAGCGGTTCCGGGGCTGGCTCGAGTGGAATCCCTTGACGTCTCTGGTGGAGCTGTACCGCCAGGCCTTTCTGGGAGGGGTGCCCGCGGCGGCCACGCTGGCCACGCTCGCGCCGGGAGCCCTCCGGCTCGCCCTGGTGGCGGCCATGCTAGTATCTGCCGGCTTCTGGCTCTTCCGCAGCCTCAAGCCCGCCTTCGTCGACGAGATCTGAGAGTAAGAGGAGCTCCTCCATGTTGCATATCCTTTCAGGAGACAGGCGCCTGTTCGTCCTGGCGTTCTGTCTCACAGCCTCCCTCGCCCTGCTGCTGGTCGGATGCAGCGGCAACAACCCTCCCGCGGCGCCGCCCGCCTCTCCGGCAACAGGCGAGAGCCAGGGAGATCCAAAAATCGCGACGCCCGAGGCCGGGGAGAGCGCCAAGGAGAAGCTCCCCGACGGCGGAGGAGAGCTACCCGGAGGTGGTTCCCGTCCAGCCAGCCGATGCAAACCGGGACGTCGTCCCGGTGGAGGGTCCCATCCCTCTCGAGCCGCCGGACGGCAAGTGGCTGACGGACGAGTTTGGTCGCAAGTACTTCGTTCACAAGATCAACAAGGTCCCGCAGGCCTGGGTATGGGTCGAAGAGGGGAAGAAGGTCCAGTTGATCCGCGGCCTGCAGTTCGACGTGGTGAGCTACGACGAGAAGACGTTCGACGTCAAGATCTACGGCACGGACGCGAAGATGGCGGCCAGCATGGCGGCGGCGGCGAAGCCGCGCATCACCCCGGAGGACCTGGCCAAGGCCGCCGCGACCTACAAGGTGGACGTTGCCACCTCCGACCGGCTGCTCCTCACTCCCTTCAGCCAGGGCCTGCCCCGGCGGGGTCAGTGGCGCAACGGCTTCGTGGTGGCGGACATCAACGAGGACGGCAAGGCCGACATCGTGCACGGACCGCCGCGCAAGGGAGGCAGCCGGCCGGCGATCTTCCTGGGTGACGGCAAGGGGACCTGGCGCCCCTGGGCCGAGGCGTCCTTCCCGGCCATTCCTTTCGACTACGGTGACGTGGCGGTGGCCGACTTCAACGGCGACCGCCATCTTGACCTGGTGATCGCCAGCCACCTGCGCGGCATCACCGTGCTGGTGGGGGACGGCAAGGGCCGGTTCAGCCCCTGGAGCCAGGGGATCGAATTCGAGGGCGATGAACCGGACGCGCCCATCTTCTCTTCCCGGGCCGTCGAGGCCGTGGACTGGAACGGCGACGGCCGGACCGACCTGCTGGCCTGGGGCGAGGGGCCGCGCCTGGCGGCCGCCCGCGTCCAGGGGGGGGGCGGCGGCTTCAGCACCGGCTCCCGCGGCGCCGTAGTCTACCTCAACCAGGGGAACGGGACTTGGCAGAAGGTGGCGGCCGGACCCAAGGGGGACCGCAGCTACGGCGACGCCCTGACCGCGACCGATTTCAACGGCGACGGACGCCCGGACTTCGCCGCTGCCTCCGCTCTGACCGGTAACCGGACGATCTTCTACCTGAACCAGGAGGACGCCTCCTGGAAGGGCGTGCCGATCGTGGAGCTCCGGCCGCAGGCCAACTTCCGTGGGGTCGCCGCGGGAGACTTCGACCGCGACGGGCGGACGGACCTGGTGGTCGGCTACTCCAACAACGAGCTCGGAGTGGCACGGACGGGAATCGATGTCCTCTTCTCCCGCCCGGACGGCTCGTGGGAGCGGCGCGGGCTGGGAGTCGAGGAGAACCGGAACGGGATCTGGGCGCTCACCACGGGAGACCTCAACCGTGACGGCGTGCCGGACGTGGTGGGGATCACCGGCGTGGGGGGGACCTGGATCTTCCTGGGCGACGGCAAGGGCGGCTTCACGCGCGAGCAGAGCCCGGAGCTGGGCGGAGACATCGGCTGCACGGGGTACCATGTGGCGCTGGCGGACCTCGACGGGGACGACGCGGCCGAGCTGATCGCGGGCTACGCCGGGGAAGCTACCATAACGCCCATGGGTACCACCATCGATACCTGCAAGTCGGGCGGGAGCCTGAAGGCCTGGAAAGTGTCTCCTCAGGGAGGACGTTGATTCCTTCTTCCAGTGTGCTATCTTATGGCGCGCTGATTCCAGAGGAGTCGATCCGGTGCATTTGGGCCTTGACAGGCATGTCGAGGGTCCATATAGTGCGGAAGCATAAATGCACCGGAGAGGGCGAGAGAGCATTACCGGCCGCCACTCCGGACCGGATCTACTTAACGCCCGAATGCGCTCCTTCGAGGTCGCAGGAAGGCAGGAAACGTTTGCGGTCCAAAAAACTTTGAACAGGAGGTGATGTCTTCTTTTGAGGAGAGTGGACGAAAAGTTGGCGAGAAAGTCAGCTTCCTTCGTCAGTCCGTTTGGAGCTCAAACCGCTTTTGAGGAGGTATCTTTCATGAAGAAGATCACGCTTTGCCTCGCCTTGGTGGGCCTGATGGCCCTCGGCGGCCAGGCAATCGCCGAGATCTGCACCATCGACGACGTGCCGGCGGCGACCCTGCTGCTGCCGTACTTCGAGGTGGATCTCAGCAACAACAACAACAACAGCGGCGTGAACACGCTGTTCTCCATCAACAACGCGTCCGCGGCCGCCGCGGTCGCGCACGTCACCCTCTGGACGGACCAGTCGATTCCGACCCTGGACTTCGACGTCTACCTGACGGGCTATGACGTGCAGACGATCAGCATCCGCGACATCTTCAACGGCAACCTGCCGCGCACCGCCGACTTCGGTGCCGACGGTACGGACGCCATCAGCCCGAGCCCGCCGGAGTTCCGCAGTCGACGAACACGAACCCGTTCACGGGTCCGTTCACCCCGGGCGTGCCGACCGAGTTCAACTTCGGCGGCAGTTCGGGTCCCTGCGTGGCCGCGTACACCAACCCCGTGCTGGACAACTTCCGTGTCACGAACCTGCGTGCGGCCCACACCGGCGTCAACGCTCCGGCGTATGGCGGCTGCCTGGGTGCGGCTTACGGCGACAATATCGCCCGCGGCTACATCACGGTAGACTCGGTGACACAGTGCAACCTGCTTTTCCCCAGCTCGGCCACGTACTTCAACGGCATCGCCGACACCCGCAACATCCTCTGGGGTGACTACTTCTACGTCAACGACGGCCAGAACTTCGCCCAGGGCGAGACGCTGGTCCACATCGAGTCGTGCAACACGCCTCCCTTCAATCCCGCCAACCCGGCGATCTTCGTCGGCTTCGTGGGCAACGGTGGCCGGGATCCCCTCGGTGCCCCCTGGTGCCCGTTCGCAGCGGGCTTCGCGGATTACACCTTCTACGGCCGCTACGAAATCCCTGCCGGTAAGGACCAGCGCGAGCCGTTGTCGACCACCTTTGCGTCGCGGTTCATCAACGGCGGCACCTTCACCGGTGGCACGGACCTGATCGTCTGGCGCGACTCGAAGACGGTGGCTGGCCCTGCTAACACCCCGAATGGTCCGTACGTCTGCGGCACGCCGAACCGGCCGTCCTGGTTCCCACTGGGCCAGACGGACGTGGTCGCGTTCGACGAGATGGAGAACCCGCAGGACCTGTGCTTCACGGGTGACGTAATCTCTCCGGTGCTCGGCGGCGCCCAGACCTGCTTCCCGCTGGAGGCCCAGCGTGTCAGCCTGCAGGGTGGCAACATCATCGGCTCCGATCTGACGCCGGACGCGACGTTCGGCTGGATCTACCTCAACCTGAACACGACGATTTCGGGTGTTGGCTACCCGGCGTCAAACCCGTCGATCGCCCAGGCCTGGGTGACGACGGTGATGGACGCGGCCGGCCGGTTCAGCGTGGGCTTCGACGCTATCCAGCTCGACAGCGCCTGCCAGCCGAGCAACGTCATCTTCATCCCGTAAGCTGTTCCTTCCCAGCCGGGTGGGCCGCCTCAGGTCCACCCGGCTTTTTCAGCCGGCCATTCTGCAGTGCCCCTGGGCAACGGAGGCAGCGTTGAGTGGTTGAAAGCAAAAATGGTTAATTCGTCCGGGTAACCTCTTGTCTTGGCACACGTGTCAGGAGTAAGATTGACGGGCATCAATAAGCCCGAAGCCCGGTTCAAGCATGTCGCCGATGGGGCTGTCTCCCGTCGGCTGTGTGGAGGAGAAGCAAGATGGCACGCCCCTTACGCCTCGCATCCCCGGTCCTTCGTTTCTTTTGCTGTTTGCTCGTAGCTTTGAGCTGCTTGCTGGTAAGTCCCGCCCGGATTTGGGCCAAGGGATGTGCAGAGAGCCTTACCCCGTATCAAGCGCCCCCACCCAGCCTGTGGGGCGAGCTTCAGCCGGAGCGATTCCTGATTGACGCGACCCAGTGGACGGGCTCGCAGCTCCCGAACACGCGATATCCGATCTCGACCTCGGTCGACATCGAGAACGGCTGGGTCTTTCACTCCTTCTATGGAGGTTTTTCGATCTGGGACGCCCGCGCCGATGCGGCCAACCCGTCGCGCGCCTCTATCGTTGGCGGCTTCGAGGGGCAGTTCCCTGGTTGGCCGTCGCGTGCGGGCGAATATACGCAGATCGCTTTCTACATAGACGCGCCCGAAGGCAATGACAATTTCGCGGCCATCGCTGGGATCTCCGGCCTGGGGTTGACTATATGGGATACTACCTCCAAGACTGCTCCCCGGGAGCTGTACCAGGATCCGACCAAGTACGTTTATCAGGTCTATGCAGCGCGAATCGCCGGCCGCGATTACGTCTTCGCTGGCGATTTCCTCACTGCCAATGACCTCGGGATGCACGTCTACGACATGACGGCGGCCAAGAGCCTTGCCGCCACCCCTTGTGTGGCCTCTGGAGGCAACTGTCCGGGAGTCTACCTGGGGCGGATCGGCGCTGCGGAAGCCAGCCAATACGTGCACGGGCTTGCCGTGGGCAGCCGCCACTTCATCGTCAAAAGTGGTGGCTACAATGGCATCGCCATCTACGACGTGACGAACCCCAATCCCCAGCAGGCACAACTGGTCGTGCGAGACTTCAAGGGTTTCAGCAACGGTGATACCTATGGCGTCACCATGTTCACGCAGAACGGGCGCCACTACCTCGCCGCGCGGCAAGGGGGCGATGGCAAGATTTTTGACATCACGACCTGTTTGACGACCGGCTGTTCGAGTCTCCAGAATCTGCTGATCTGGACCCAGCCGCTCAGGCCTCATCCCGATTCCACCTACTGGCTGTCGGCCACCTTCTCCCGTAGCGGTACCACGCCGTTCATCTACTTCGGCAACCATGATACCTGCCGAAACGGGGAGACGCCGTTCCAGACTGAGTATCTCCTGGACGTGACCAACCCCGCTTCGCCCCGCGACGTGACGCCTCTGAATCACATCGTCGACCAAGGCGTCAACGTCGACTACTGGAGTTGGTACTACTCCGACACCACACGAGGATGGGCCCACATGGGACCGCGGGTCGCCAAGTTCAACGGCCAGTATCTCTACCGGGCAGCCGGGACGATCTTCGACGTCCACAAGTGGACGGGCGGGGCACCGGCACCGCCGGTGGCGAACTTCACCTGGACCGATCCGGTCTACCAGGGTGACCCCGTGACGTTCACGAGCACCTCGACCGGGGCCGTGACGTCCTATGTTTGGACGTTCCAGGACGGCAGCCCACCGTCGACTACGGGCAGCAGCTCAGCGGAGGTCACCTTCTCCTCTCCGGGTGCCAAGACCGTCAGCCTCACGGCCAGCAACCTGCAGGGCCCAAGCACCTCGACGCAGAGCGTGACGGTCATCGACCCGACGCCGGCGGTGACGGACATTACGGTCTCGCCCCAGAACCCGCTGGCCTGCCAGCCCGTGACGTTGACTGCCAACGGCCTGGGCGGCAGGCCGCCGGTCAGCGTGAACTGGACGGTGTCCAACGGTGCGTTGGTGGTCGCGTCCGGCAGCGGCAACCCGTCGTTCACCTGGAATTCGATCGGGTCGCCGCCGGGCCCCTATACGGCCAACGTGACGGTCTCCAAGCAGGGCTTCCCGAGCGTCTCCACCTCCAAACAGGTGAACCTCGGTACGTTGCCGGTCCTGCCGGCCGCGGGCTCTTTCACGCCCGCCAACGACCAGATCTCCCTGGGCGCGGTGCGGTTCCATGCCAACGTCCCTGGAGCCACCGAGTGGCGGTGGAACTTCGGTGACGGCTGGGGACCCTGGAGCTCCAATCCTTCCGATGAAAAGGACGGGCCGAACCCGCTGCACAGCTTCACCACGACCGGCAAGAAGACGGTTCAGGTCGCCGTACGCAATTGCGTGAATCGTGGCCCCAACGACGAAGGCTACGTGAGCGCGCCCCTGGAGGTGAGCATTACCAGCGTTGAGCCGCTGAACGTCACTCTGTTCCTGGCGGAGGGGTGCGAAGGCCCCTACTGTGACTTCTCGCCGGGCCAGACGATCACGTTCAGGGTGGATACCGAGGGCATCCCCACGGGGATTGAGTATGAGTACGACTGGCTCGGCAACGGTTTCGGCGGCGCCAACGGCGCTGACGATCAGGTCAGTCCGACGAAGCTCACTCACAGCTACGCCGAGGGAACGTACTCTCCGGCGGTTCGGCTGCGGCGCGGCCCGGACTTTTCGCCGCCGGTGACTCACAGGGTCATCACCATCCGGCCCGGTGCTGGCAGCGGTGGTGGTGGGAACAACAACCCGACGGTGACGGTGAGCGGTCCGAGCAGCGGCCAAGTCAACACGGCGTACAGCTTCACAGCCACGGCCGCCAACTGCACGCCGGGCACTTGGAGTTGGACGGGCGGCGCCGGCGCGACCATTACTGGCAGCGGGACCTCCGTGTCGATCGCTTGGTCGAGCGCGGGCTCGAAGACCATCGTGGCCACGGCCACGGGCTGCACCAGCGGCACGAAGTCGATCAGCATCACCAATCCCGGCACGGGCACGGGCGGTCTCACAGCCGACTTCTCGTTCTCGCCCGCGAACCCGCAGGCGAACCAGACTGTGACCTTCAACGCCGGCGCCTCGACGGGCAGCCCGACCGCCTACTTCTGGGAGTTCCCCGGCGGGGCGAACGACCCCTCTGGCGCCATTGTGACCCGCTCATTTGCGGCCGGCTCCCACATCGTCAAGCTGACGGTCTACAAGGACTGCGGCGGCGGCGGCTGCGCCAGCTCGGCCTCGGTGACGAAGACCGTGGTGGTGACGGGCGGTCCGCCGGCCCTCGTGGCGGACTTCGACACCAATGCCACGTGCACCTCCGACATCATCGGCGTGCGGTGTGAGGCCCAGACGGGCCAGGCCGTCACCTTCACATCGACGAGCACGGGCAATCCGAACACCTTCACATGGACCTTCAACGACGGGACCCCGGCCGGGAGCGGCGCCCAGGTGAGCCATACCTGGAACAACCCAGGGAGCTACCTTGTCCAACTCACGGCCGGCAATGGCCAAGCCACGGCGAGTACCTCGCGGCTGTTCGTGGTGACCGGACCCCCGGCGCTGGCGGCGAGCTTCAACAGCCCCAATTGTGCCGGCGCGCAGTGCACGGCCCAGACGGGCCAGGCCGTGAGCTTCACCTCCACCAGTACGGGAGCGGCCACCCACTCCTGGGACTTCGGTGACGGGACCCCGGCGGTGACCGGCGCCCAGGCGAGCCACACCTGGAACAAGCCGGGCAACTACACGGTCCAGCTCACGGTCAACGACGGCAAGTCCAAGGCCACGGCCAGCACCTCGCTGACGTTCGTGGTGACGGGACCTCCGGTCTCTCAGACCAAGTCCGTGGTCCTGCCCTGGATCGCCCAGACACGGGGCGCGCTCGTGCAGTCGAGCGACCTCTATGTCCACAACCCCGGCAAGACGGCCATGGATGTGACGCTGGAGTTCCGCAAGCGGGGCGTTCCGGAGTCGAGCCCGCCGCGGGTGCCGCGCACGATCGAGCCGGGTGCGACGCTTTACGTGGGCGACGTGCTGCGCGACCTCTTCAACCGTGAAAGCGTGGCGGGCTTCATCATGGTGACCGTGGACAAGGGTGACGTGGAGCCGGTGATCACGTCGTTCAACACCACGTTCCAACTCGATGGCAAGCAGTTCGGCCAGACGGTCTCGGGTGTTTCGATGAGCAGCGCGGGAAGCGCCTCGGGCTCCGGTCCCGAGAGCCGGATGCAGCACCTGGTGGGCCTGATCGACAACACGGAGCGCCTGGCCTACTTCGGCCTGAGCAACCCGAGCGACGAGCCGGCCACCTACCGCCTCAGGTTCTTCGACAAGACGGGCCGCCTGATCGGCGAGTCGGCTCAGGATCTGACCGTCTCCCGGTTCGGCCAGCGGCAGTTCCAGGTGAAGGAAATCGAGGAGCTGTTCGGCATTTCGAACGTGGCGGACTACCGCATCGAGATCGAGAAGAAGTCGGGGGGCATGATCGTGCCCTACGCTTCGAACCTGCGCCTCTCGTCGGAGGACCCGTCGTTCATCGAGCCCGGCGCGTCGAAGCACGCGAAGTCCTACCTGCTGGGCACCCTGAGCGCTCCGGGCCTCAACAACAGCGTCTGGCAGAGCGACCTGCTGCTGACCAACGTCAACACGGCGGCGGTGACGGCGCAGGTGACGTTCACGAGCGTGGGCCTCACCAGCGTGCCGACCACTCCGGTGAGCGTGACGCTGCAGCCTGGGCAGACGGAGCGCCTGGAGAACGTGATCGCGGGCCGTTGGAACATCCGCGACGCCGTGGGCGTGCTGACGGTCACGAGCAGCTCTTCGAACGGCGTGTTCCCGATCGTGCAGGGTGAGAGCTACGAGAGCACCAATACGGACCCGGCGAAGCGTTTCGGCCAGTCGATGACGGCGCTGAGCGACGCGGACGCCGCGGGTGCGGGCCAGTCGCAGTACCTCGTCGGCATGCGCCAGGACGCGAAGAACCGGACGACGATCTGGATCTTCAACCCGGACACGGTCACGGCGGAGTACGACATCATCTACCGTCCTCTGGGCGGTGGGGCTCCTCTGGGCACCGTTCCGGGTGTTCGCCTGGGAGCTGGCAAGATGCGCCAGTTCAGCCCGGGCCAGCACCCGATCCCGGCCGCGGGTGTGGCGAATGGGTTCACGGTGGAGATCGTGGTCAAGAGCGGCAAGGTGTTGAGCTCCGCTCAGGTGATCAACAACATCACCAACGACCCGGCCTACATCCAGGGTGAGGCGCGATAGCAGGCTGAAACGCTCCGTTCCTCTCCGGGGGGGACGGATTTTCGTGGGGCCGTCGGTCATTCGACCGGCGGCCTTTTCCTTACTGCTCGGGATTGCGGTCCTCGCCTGCCAAGCGCCGGAGCCGCCGCCTTCTCCGGAGCCTGCGCCGGTCTCGGCGGTCTCGGCCATCACGCCCGATGATTCATCCTTACAGGGAAAATGGCGGCGCGCCCGGGAGGAGAGGGCCGCCGACGTCAAGGCTCTTCCTTATCTCCAAGGTTACCGGCCCGCCCAGGACCGGCCCCTGGTCGTCGAGCATGGCGGCCGGGGACAGCTTTCCAGGGGCTGAACCTCTACGTCTCGGGGCACGCGGCCGAGGCCGTGCTCATGGACATGGCCGGGCGCACCCTCCATCGCTGGCGGTATCCCCTGCGCCGGCTCTGGCCGGACCTCGCCCGGGACCCCGGCATGGCGAAGCTCGAGTACTGGCGCCGCGCCTACCTCTATCCGAACGGCGACCTGCTGGGGATCTATGAGGGTCTGGGCCTGGTCAAACTGGACGCCCAGTCCCGTGTCCTCTGGTCGTACCGGGGTGGCATCCACCACGATCTGTTCGTTCTGGACGATGGCACGATCTATGCTTTGGATCGTGACGGCAAGATCCTCCCCCGGATCAATCCGAAGGAGGGCGTTCTCGAGGACTTCGTAACGGTGCTCGATCGCTCGGGAAAAGTGCTGCGCAGGGTCTCGATCCTGGACTGCTTTGAGAGGTCTCCCTTTGCTGGGCTGCTCCGGGAGATGCCGCGCTCCGGCGACATCTTCCACACCAATACGCTGGAGGTGCTGGACGGCCGTTTCGCAGACCGGCACCCGGCCTTCCGGAAGGGAAACCTGCTGGTCTCCGTACACACGCTCGACACCCTGGCGATCCTGGACCCGGAGCGCCGGACGGTGGTGTGGGCAATGGCTGGAAGACCACCGGGCGGCTGGCGCAGGCAGCACCAGCCGACGTTTCTCGACAACGGCCGCCTCCTGCTGTTCGACAATCTGGGCGCCGGCCGAGACCGGTCGCGGGTCCTCGAGCTCGACCCGCTGACCGGCGAGACGGTCTGGCAGTTCGGGGGCAGCCAGGACGTGGACTTCTTCTCGAAGACCCTGGGCTCCTGCCAGCGGCTGCCGAACGGTAACACTCTGGTCACAGAGTCGGAGAACGGCCGGGCTCTGGAGGTGACGCCGGAGGGCCGGATGGTCTGGGAGTTCTACAACCCGCACCGGGCCGGGGATCGCGATGAGCTGGTGGCGGTGCTCTTCGAGATGGTGCGCCTGCCGCCGGATTTTCCATTTCGGGGTGAAAAAAAGGTTTCGATGTAAAATTGATTTGCGAATCGAAAGGAGGGGCCGTGAAGAAGGTCGCGCTCTGCCTTATTCTGGTAGGTCTGTTGGTCCAGGGTCTTCCGGCGTCCGCCGAGGTCTGCACGATCGACGCCGTGCCGGCGGCGACCCTGCTGCTGCCGTACTTCGAGGTGGATCTCGAGAACCTGGACTGCATCAACACGCTCTTCTCGATCAACAACGCGTCCGCGGCGGCGGCGATCGCGCACGTCACCCTCTGGACGGACCAGTCAATCCCGACGCTCGACTTCGATGTCTACCTGACGGGTTATGACGTGCAGACGATTAACGTGCGGGACATCTTCGAGGGCCGGCTGCCTGTGACCGCCGACCACGGCGCCGACGCGTCGGACGGCGCGGACGACGAGAGCCCGAGCCCGCCAGTGGGCAATCCCCAGGCCGCACAAGTGAACCCGTTCACGGGCTCGTTCACCCCGGGCTCGCCGACCGAGTTCGACTTTGGCGGCTCTTCGGGTCCCTGCGTGGCCCCCTACACCAACCCGGTGCTGGACAACTTCCGCGTCACCAACCTGCGGGCGGCGCACCGGGGCCAGAACGCCCCCGCCTACGGCGGCTGCCTTGGCGCCAACTACGGGGACAACCTCGTCCGTGGCTACATCACGGTCGACTCTGTGACACAGTGCAACCTGTTCTTCCCCAGCTCGGCTGGCTACTTTAATACCGGCGTCGCCGACACCCGCAACGTCCTCTGGGGCGACTACGTCTACGTCGACCCAGTGAACAACTCCTCCCAAGGGGAGACTCTGGTGCATGTCGAGTCGTGCAACATGCCGGCGTTCAATCCTGCCAACCCGGCCATCTTCGTCGGCTACGTGGGCAACGGCGGCCGCCGTCCCACGGGAGCCCCGTGGTGCCCGTTCGTTACGGGTGAGCACACTTTCTACGGCCGTTACAGAATTCCGGCGGGTCAGGACCAGCGCGAGCCGCTGTCGACCACCTTCGCGACCCGGTTCGTCAATGGCGGTCTGTTCAACGGCGGTACGGACTTGATCGTCTGGCGCGACTCGAAGACATTGGCCGGCCCTGCGGGCACCCCAAATGGTCCCTACACCTGCGGTGCCGAGAATCGTCCGTCGTGGTTCCCGCTGAACCAGACCGACGTGGTGGCCTTTGACGAGCAGGAAAACCCGCAGGACCTGTGCTTCACGGGAGACGTGGTGTCGCCGCCCTTGGGCGGTGCGCAGACGTGTTTCCCTCTGGAGACGCAGAGGGTGAAACTGGCGGGCGGTAACACAATCGGTTCGGATCCAGCGCCGGACGCGGACTTCGGCTGGATCTACCTGAACCTGAACACGAACGTGTCGGGTATTATCTATCCGGCGACCGACCCGAACATCGCCCAAGCCTGGGTGACGACCTTGATGAGCGCCGAGGGGCAGTTCAGCGTGGGCTTCGACGCGGTTCAGCTCGACAGCGCCTGCCAGCCGAGCAACGTCGTCTTCCTCAGCGCACCCTAGCGGGTGTCCGGTCTTCCGGCCGGAGGGCCTTCCCTCTGTGGCCTCCGTCCTTTTGGTTCCTGGTCTTGGAAATAGAGACGGTTTGGTATAGGCTTACGCCGACATTTTTACTGGAACCTTTGAGGGGGAGGTGATTTCTCCAGCGCGCAAGCGGATTCTGCGTTTTTGTGTTCTTAATCTACCGTACCGACAACAAGGAAAGGGCAATATGAAAAAAATCGCACTCTGCCTCGTTCTGACAGGTCTTCTGGCCTGGAGCCTCCCAGGGGCCGCCGAGATCTGCACGATCGACGACGTGCCGGCGGCGACGCTGCTTTTGCCGTACTTCGAGGTCGACCTCAGCAGCACGACGGGGGTCAACACGCTGTTCTCCATCAACAACGCATCCGCGAGCGCCGCGGTCGCCCACGTCACGCTGTGGACGGACCAGTCGATCCCGACCCTGGACTTCGACGTCTACCTCACGGGCTTTGACGTGCAGACGATCAGTGTCCGCGACATCTTCAACGGCAATCTGCCGCGCACGGCGGACACGGGCGTCGATACGGGAGACACCTCCAACCCGAACGACGGCATCAGCAACAAGGGCGACCTCTCGCAGGACATCAACTTCCCCGGTTCTTCGGGTCCCTGCGCGGCCGCGTACACCAACCCGGTGCTGGACAACTTCCGTGTCACCAACCTGAGGGCGGCCCACACGGGCGTCAACGCTCCGGCATATGGCGGCTGCCTGGGCGCAGCCTACGGCGACAATATCGCCCGCGGCTACATCACGGTGGACTCGGTGACGCAGTGCAACCTGTTCTTCCCCAGCTCGGCCACGTACTTCTCGGGCGGCATCGCCGACACCCGCAACATCCTCTGGGGCGACTACTTCTACGTCAACGACGGCCAGAACTTCGCCCAGGGCGAGACGCTGGTCCACATCGAGTCCTGCACCGGCGCCACCGGCGGTGTGATCTTCAGCGGCTACGTGGGCAACGGCGGACGGGATCCCCTCGGCGCCTCTTGGTGCCCGTTCGCAGCGGGCTTCACGGATTACACCTTCTACGGCCGCTACGAAATCCCTGCCGGTAAGGACCAGCGCGAGCCGTTGTCGACCACCTTTGCGTCGCGGTTCATCAACGGCGGCACCTTCACCGGTGGCACGGACCTGATCGTCTGGCGCGACTCGAAGACGGTGGCTGGCCCTGCTAACACCCCGAATGGTCCGTACGTCTGCGGCACGCCGAACCGGCCGTCCTGGTTCCCGCTGAACCAGACCGACGTGGTGGCCTTCGACGAGATGGAGAACCCGCAGGACCTGTGCTTCACGGGTGACGTGGTCTCTCCGCCGCTCGGCGGCACCCAGACCTGCTTCCCGCTGGAAGCCCAGCGTGTCAGCCTGCAGGGTGGCAACGTGATCGGCTCGGATCCGACGCCGGACGCGACGTTCGGCTGGATCTACCTCAACCTGAACACGACGGTTTCGGGTGTTTCCTACCCGGCGGCCAACCCGGCGATCGCCCAGGCCTGGGTGACGACGGTGATGGACGCGGACGGCCGGTTCAGCGTTGGCTTCGACGCTATCCAGCTGGACAGCGCCTGCCAGCCGAGCAACGTCATCTTCATCCAGTAAGCCGTTCCCTCCAAGCCGGGCAGGTCCCTGCCTGCCCGGCGGTTTCCTTCGCCCCTGCTACAATCGCCGCCGGATGCAAGATTTCGCCGTCGCCGCAGAGAGCCTGACCAAGGTCTACAAGGTCTATGCGACCCCCTGGGACCGGCTCGGCGAGCTGGTAACCCGCCGCCGCCGCCACCGGGAGTTCCGTGCCCTGGAGGACGTGACGTTCCATCTGCCCAAGGGGGAGGGGCTGGCGCTCATCGGCGAGAACGGCGCGGGCAAGAGCACCCTGCTCAAGATCCTGGCCGGCATCACGGCGCCCACCGCGGGAAGCGCCGAGGTGCGTGGCAAGGTGGCCTCCATCCTGGAGCTGGGCTCCGGGTTCCATCCGGAGTTCACGGGCCGCCAGAACATTGTGCTGAACGCCGCCATGCTGGGCCTCTCCGAGGACGAGCTCCGCGCAAGATGCCCGAAATCATCGAGTTCAGCGAGCTGGGCGAGTTCATCGACCAGCCGGTCAAGACCTACTCGACGGGCATGGCCATGCGCCTGGGGTTCTCCATCGCCACCCAGGTGGACCCCGAGGTGCTGATCATCGACGAGGCGCTGTCGGTGGGGGACGGCTACTTCCAGAAGAAGTGCATGGACCGGCTCCGCCTGTACGTGGAGTCGGGGGGCACCCTGCTGTTCTGCTCGCACGCCATGTACTACGTCTCGGTGTTCTGCCAGCGCGCGCTCTGGCTCCGGCACGGCCGCACGGAGGCGCTCGGCCCGGTGTCCGAGGTGGTGCGGGAGTACGAGAACTTCCTCGTCGCCAAGAGTGCGGAGCGAGTGGAGGCAGACCGGATGGCTGAATCCTCCTCACCCTCCCGCCCCGCCCGCATCGTCTCCGCCAACCTGGCCGATCCCCGCAAGGACGCCCTCTACGAGCCCGGCACCCCCTGGGAGCTGGAGGTGGAGTGGGAATCGGTCGATCCCCGGCTGGCGTTCCACCTGGGGGTCGGCATCAACCGGTCCGACGGCATCGAGGTGTGCTCCTTCGCGTCCCACCTCGACGGGGTTCCGCCCATGACGGGCCAGCGGTCGTACAGGGCGCGCCTGGCGATCCCCAGCCTGCCTTTGGTCAAAGGGGAGTTCACCCTATATATTTTCCTGATGGATGAAGAAGGGCTGCACAGCTATGACCAGCGGATCCTGGAGCGGGCCTTCACCGTCCACAGCCCGTCGTACGTTTTCGGTCTGGTCCGGGTGGAGCACGCCTGGAAGCTCCGACGCCCGGAGCGGCTCGTCCGTAAAAAGGAGCGCATGATTTCTCCTTTTAGAATCAAGACCGCCACCAGCCTGCCGGTCCTCGCCGGCCCCCCGGTACGTCCCGCCACGGCGCTCCAGCTCAACCCATTCCTCCACGTGGGGGAAGACCGGGTCTACAACCCGTTGACGGACCGCCTGATCCTGGCGGGGGAGCCCGGCTATGACAGTCTGAGGAGGGTGCTTGCCGCGGGGCTGCCTCCGGACCTCGTGGAACCCGGAGACCGCGAGCGGCTCGCCGCGGAAGGCTGGCTGATGCCGGCCGAGACCGAGCCGGCCAGGGAGTTCCGGCTCAAGGTCGTCTCGCTCGAAGCGCACACGGTGTGCAATCAGGCCTGCTACTTCTGCCCGGTGGCGATCGCCCCCCGGGAGGACTACTTCATGCCCACTCCACTGTATGAGCGGATCGTGGGTGAGCTGGCCGCCTTCCGGGACACCATCGAAGCGGTCTTCATGATCAACTATAACGAGCCCACAGCGGACAAGCGGTTCGTCGACCAGGTGCGGACGATCAAGGCGGCGGGTCTGCCGCCGGCCGTGCTCACCAACGGCACGGGGCTGACGCCGGGCCGGATCGACGAGCTGGTCGCGATGGGAGGGCTCCGGTACCTCTCGATCAACATCTCGACCCTGGACCGCGAGCGCTACCAGCGCGAGAGGGGAGGGGACCATCTGAAGGCGGTCCTCCGCAACCTCGACTACGCCCGGGACAGGCCCTTGGCCGAGACCATGGAGATGGTGGTCCTGGGCACGGGAAACGAGGACCACAAGCGTGACTTCGAGGAGATCTCCCAGCTCTTCGCCGGCAGCCGCTTCGGCGTGAAGTACTACGAGGTGATGGACCGGGCGGGGTACCTCCAGATCGGCCACAAGCCGGACATGCGGAACCGTCGCCTGTGCGGCTGCGACAACGTGGGCTCGCGTCCGCTCCAGCACATCCACATCACGCCCCAGGGCAAGTGCGTGCTCTGCTGCGAGGACTACGACGGCAAGTACGTGGTGGGCGACCTCAACCACGAGAGCGTCCGCGAGGTGCTGGCCGGGCCGGCCCTGGCCATGATGCGGCGCTGGGTCTACGGGCTGGAGGACGCTCCCAAGGACTTCATCTGCAACGGCTGCACGTTCGCCCTCACCCGTCCCGCTTAGGCCATGCGCCTGGCGGTGATCCTCGTCCACTATCACACGCCGGAGCTGGCCGTTGCGGCGGTGGAGGCGTTGCGGGCCGATACGTCCGGAATGGACGTGGAATGGCTCTTGGTGGACAACGGCAGCGATGCGGCCGGCCGTGCCCTGCTGGAGAGCCTGCCGGTCCAGCGGATCGATCCCGGCTCGAACCTCGGCTATGCCGGCGGGGTCAAGCTGGGAGTCGCGAGGTCGACGGCGGAGCTGATCGTGCTGATGAATCCTGACGTGATCGTGCTGCCCGGCTGCGTCCCGGCCCTGCTCGACAGCCTGCATGAAGGCGCCGCCGTGGCCGGCCCCCGCTTCTACTGGGACCGTACCCGGCGCCTGGTCCAGCCGCCTTCGGAGGCTCCGCTCCCGGCGCGAGGAGCTGATGGCGCTGCTCGCGGCCCGCGGCCCGCGGTGGGCGGCCAGAGCCCGGCACCGCTGGCGGCGGCACGCGCGGCGCCACTGGGAAGCGCGGGCGCCGCTGCCGAGCTACTCGCTGAGCGGCAGCCTGCTCGCGCTCCGCCGCTCGGCCTGGGACGAGGCGGGGCCGTTCGACGAGGGGTTCCGGCTGTACTTCGAGGAGACGGACTGGCTGCTGCGCGCCCGCCGCCGTGGCCTCCCGGCCCGCTACGTGCCCGCGGCCGAGGCGGTACACCTCTACAGCCAGAGCGCGGACCGGGAGCCCCGGGCGCAGCAGTGGTTCGAGGAGTCGGCGGAGCGCTTCCGGCGCCTGCACTACGGGGATTGGTTCGTGAAGGTGCTCCAGGGGGTGGCCCACGGACTTTCACGGACAGGCGCACGGACGGGGACACGGACGAACACGGACAGGCCGCCTCTCCCTTTGGAGGGGTTGAGGCTCCCGGCGGAGCCGGCGGCGTATCCTCTCTGGGTCGAGGTTTCACCGAATCCGACGGGGTTTCCTGCGGCGGCCGAGCTCCTCTTCGAGCCCCCGGGAGCACCCTGGCGCCTGCCGGCCGAGATCGAGGCCCGCATCGCAGGCACCACCGCCCTGACCTTCCAGGTGACGGACCGGGCAGGACGGGAGATCGCCGGATGAGGATCACCTACGTCCTCCCGCAGCCCGAGCTGAACGGCGGCAACAAGGTCATCTTCCAGCACGTCGGACCTCCTCCGGGCGAACGGAGACGAGGTGACCGTGATGTGCGAGGGGCCGAAGCCGGACTGGATCGAGAGCGACGCCGCCTACGTTGACTACACGGCAGGCTCTCTGAAGATACCGAGCCAGGACCTCGTCATCGCGACCTACTGGACGACTCTGCGGATCGCGCGGAGCTTCGGACTGGGGCCGCTGGCGCACTTCTGCCAGGGCTACGAGGGCGGTCTCATCCACCTGCGGCCGGTGCTGCGGGAGATCGAGGAGGTCTACTCCTGGAAGCTCCCCACGCTCACCGTCTCGCCCCATCTGGGGGATCTGCTGCGGGACCGGTTCGGCCGCGAGAGCCGCGCCGTGCCGCCGCCTCTCGATCCCCTGTTCCGGCCCATGTGGCGGTTCGGACCGCGGAGACGTCCGTGGATCGCCATCCCGGGCATCTTCGAGGCCGAGGTGAAGGGCATCCCCACGGCCCTCGAAGCCGTGCGCCGGCTGCGCGCGAGCGGCATTCCCTGCCGGGTGTTCCGCTTCTCGATCCTGCCGCTGAGCGAAGGAGGAGAGGCCCTGCTGGCGCCCGACCGCTACCTCCACGGCGTCCACCCCCAGGTGATCGCGGAGGCGCTCCGTGTCTGCGACCTCCTCATCCTGCCCTCGCAAGCGGAGGAGGGATTCGGCCTGCCGCTGCTCGAAGCCATGGCCTCGAAGGTACCGGCCGTGGCCTCGCGCATCCCCTCGACCGTGCACATCACGGAGGGAGCGGTCCCCCTCCCCTCCCTCTGGTACCGCCGGGGGACGCCGCGGCCTTCGCCGATGCCGCCCGCGGAGCTCCTCACCTCGCGAAGCGCCTGGCGCCGTGCCCGGGAAGCGGGATATCAGGCGTCCCGCCGGTTCCTGCCGGAGGCGGTGGCCCCGAAGCTGTTCGAGGCGATACGATGGGCGCGCGAGCGGTCGCAAGAGCCCTTGCCGGTAGCTTCCCTTTCCATGGAGACCAGGCCTTGAAGCTGAATGCCGATCCGAACCCCCTGCGCGAGCAGTACGTGAGCGCGCGGCCGTTTCCCCATATCGTCATCGACAACCTCTTCGACGACGAGACCCTGGACGCCATCCTGGCCGAGTTCCCCAGGCCGGACGAGATCGAATGGGCGGCGTTCGACAACCCCACCGAGAAGAAGCTCGGCTACCGCTACACCTCGCCCCTGCGCAGGAACCTCCGGGACTTCCTCTACGAGATGAATTCCCCGCCGGTCCTGCAGTTCCTGGAGAAGCTGACGGGTATCGAGGGGCTCATCCCCGACCCCTACTACGGCGGCGCCGGGCCGCACCAGATCCTGCCCGGCGGGTTCCTCAAGATCCACGCGGACTTCAACTGGCACCCCCTGATGAAGCTCGACCGCCGGCTCAACCTGCTGGTCTACCTGAACAAGGACTGGCAGGAGGAGTACGGCGGCCATCTCGAGCTGTGGGACCGCGAGATGACCCACTGCGAGCAGAAGGTCCTGCCCGTCTTCAACCGCACGGTGGTTTTCAGCACCACGGACTTCTCCTACCACGGCCATCCCACGCCGCTCGCCTGCCCCGAGGGGATGAGCCGCAAGTCGGTCTCGTTCTACTACTACACGAACGGCCGGCCGGAGGAGGAGCGCTCGGCGCCCCACGACACGATCTTCCGCAAGACGCACGAGCACGAGTGGTAGAGGGCGGCACGGACGGGCACGGACAGTCAACCTTCGATCAGCACGTAGAAGCCCTTGGTAGACAAGCTCTCCGGGTCGGTCTCGAACCGGCCGGAGACCTCACCGATCCAGCCGGGCAGCTCCGTCTTCTGGGGGACCAGCTCGAACCGCTCGATGCCGGCGCGGCGGAGCCAGTCCTCTAGGGTCTTACGGGTGAAGAAGCGGTAGTGGGTGTAGCAGAGGAGGCCGATGGGAAGGTAGTCCCACCGACCGGCGATCAGGTCTTCCACAATCGAATAGTGGCCCACGTTGGGGATCGACAGGATGGCCCGTCCGCCCGGGGCGAGCAGCTTCTTGATGCGGGCCAGGAAGGCCTCGGCCTCCACCAGGTGCTCCACCACCTCCAGGCCCAGGACGGCGTCGTACCCGCCCTCGATCTCCAGTTCCTGCACGTCCCCCTGGATCACCCGGTGGAGGTGCTTCGCGGCCTCGCGGGCCACCACGGGGTTGAGCTCGACGCCGGTGACGCGGCAGCCGAGCTTCTCCTGGAGGAGCTGACCCGTAACGCCGCGCCCGCACCCCACCTCCAACACCTCCCGGGCGCCTGCGGGAACGAACGGCAGGATGTCCGAGCGGACCTCGCCGTAATAGTCGATGAACTCGTGGAAGAGGCCGGCGTGGGCGATCCCGGTGGCCTCCGAGGGGTGCTCCGGATCCTCATGGATCATCAAGGCGACCGGCTGGCGCGAGGGATTGACGGGGGCACTGCCCGGTCCCCTTTCGAGGAAGGCCCGCTCGGCCCGCTCGTAGCCGCGCAAGGTGTAGATGGGGGAGTCGGCCCCCACGTCCGCGAGCCGGTAGGGCCGCACCTCCCGGACCCCTGCCCCCAGCGCGCTCCACATGGCCGCGAGGCTCCGCCGGCAGAGCAGGACGTTGGCGGAGCTCAGCAGGAGGACGGCGTCGAACATCCCCGGTATCTGCGGGATCTTGCGCTCTCCGGCCCTCACCGTCTCGACGCGGCCGAAGACCTCCCGGGCCTCCAGGAGGACGTGCGAGAGGAGGTACTGGAACTCCGGGGCATGGGCGCTTTCGCCATCGCCATGTTCGAGCGCGGTGAGGACAAGGAGGTCGGCCATGGGACGCATCGTACAATCCCGGGCCATGTCCGCGCGAAAGGCCGTCCCGCCGCTGGTCCTTCTGGCCGCCGTGCTGGCGTTCTACGGCCGCGCGCTCGACCGGCCGTTCACGAGCGAGGACTTCCTCCTCATCCGCTACCTGGGCGAGAACCCTCCCTGGCGCGACCTCGCGGCCCAGGTGACCCAGCCCTGGCTGGGGATCTCGGTGGTCAAGTTCGTCCGGCCCGTCTCGACGCTGCTGTACGGGATCGAGATCGCGCTCTTCGGGGGCCATCCGCTCGGCTACAACCTCGTCCACGTGCTCGTCCACGTACTGAACGCCGTCCTGGTCTGGGCCATCGTCCGCCGGCTGATCCGGGAGGCCTTGGAGACGGAGGACGAGGTGACCCCCCTCGCCTCGGCGCTCCTCTTCGCGCTCCATCCCCTCCACCCGAACGCGGTGATCTTCAGCGCCAGCTTCGCCACCCTCTTCGGGGCGGTCTTCTTTCTGGGATCGATCGCCGCCTATCAGCGTTTCCGGGAACGGGGCTCCCTCTTTGCCTGGGGATCGGCCCTCATCCTCTTCCTCCTGGCCCTGGGGTCCTACGAGGCGGCGGCCGTGCTGCCGGGTGTGCTGGTGGCCTATGACCACCTGATCGGAAGGCAACGTCTCGGCAGGGCCCTGGCGGGGTATCTGCCCTTTTTCGGCGTCCTCGGGCTCTATCTGCTGCTGAGGCGGTGGATCTTCGGCGTGACGATCGGGGGGTATGAGGAGTACAGCCAGCGTCTCCTCACGCCGCAGATCCGGCGGACGGTCGAGGATCTGGCGACCTCGATCCACCAGCTCCACTTCCCCGTCTATGACAGCCCTCCGGCGTCCTGGGCCATCCTCGCTTCGTGCGCCCTGTTCGTGGGGGCGCCGGTCGTCTTCTGGATTTTCGGCAGGGGTGGCCACGCCCGGCTCTGGTTGTTCGCCTGGGCCTTCACGCTCGCGGCCATGGCACCGTTCGCGTTCCGGCCGTCCGTGCCCGGTAACGGCCGGTACTGGTACCTCGCCGCCGCCGGAGCCGCCATGGCGGTCTGCTTAGCAATCAGCGGAGTTTTCGCCAGAACCTCGCGGCCCTGGCGATATCTGGCCCCGGCGCTGGCGGTCCTCCTCGGCGGCGTCTGGATCGTCCTCCTCACCGGCTACGCCGGCTCCTACATCGAAGCTGGCGAGACGGCCCGGACGATCCAGGGCCAGCTGCTCCGTGTCCGGCCAGGGTCGGAGACGTTCCTGACCCGGTATCCCTACTTCGTGGAGAACGAGGCCAAGGTGCCCATCGCGCAGGTCTACCACTATGGCGTCTGGGATTCCGTCCACCCGCCGTTCGTCCGGGAGAGCGTCCCCGTCTATCCCCTCCCGCCGCTCGCGGGGACCGACCTGCTGCCTGTGGTTCTGGGAGTGCCGGGCCGCGCCGTCTATGAGTGGGAGGGGGGGCAGGTCCGCCGCTTTGTGCCCCCGTCCGGCCCGGCGCTACCGGAAATCCAGGTGCTGGGACCAGCGGACGGCGCCGTCGTGGACCCGGCCCGCGATTTCGCCGAGGTCGCGATCCCTGCCGGCCCCCACGCGCGTTTCCGGCTGATCCTTTCCACGCCGATCAACGGCGCCGTGTTCGATCTCCCTCCACAAGGGAGCGTCCTGCGCGTCGACCTCCCGGACGAGATCCTCCAGACCTCGGACCGTCTCTACGGGAAGAGCGTGCACTACTGGTGGATCGAGGCGAGGGATG
The DNA here is from genome assembly GCA_963832495.1 of uncultured Acidobacteriota bacterium. Taxonomy (GTDB): domain Bacteria; phylum Acidobacteriota; class Thermoanaerobaculia; order Multivoradales; family UBA5704; genus DATARR01. The sequence continues at coordinate 160,914 of CAWHUF010000016.1, forward strand.
CCGAAGGGCGGGTGTCCGGGTTCAGCCGGATGCGAAGTTTTCGGGTCGTGGATGAGTCCATTCGCGAAGCAAGCCCCTTGCATGGCGGATGAAGGCCTTGCTTCGCGGATCGAGCCCCTTGCATGGCGAAGCAAGCGCCTTGCTTCGCGAAGCGAGCCACGTGCTTCCCGGAGCAAGCGGCTCGCTTCGCGAAGTACGCCCTTTTTTCGCGGATCAAGCTCCTTGCTTCGCGGATCAAGCCTCTCGCTTCCCGAAGCAAGCGGCTCGCTTCGCGAAAAAAGTGGGTTTCTAGAAGAGATCGCTGTCGCCCATCGTGTAGTAGAGATGGGCTCGGAAGGCCTCTTCCGGGTCTTCGCCGAAGGGGACGAAGACGAAACCGAGGTCGTCCGGCTCGGGACGGCGCTCGAACCCCAGGGCGAGCAGCGTCTTCCTCCACCAGGCCGGACGGCTCGTGATCCAGGTCTCCAGGGTCTTCGCCTGGCGATGCTCTTGAAGGACTGCGTACAGGAGTTGCCGGACTGCCCCCCGGTAACGGGGATCGAACAGGGCATCGCCCCAACGCAGGCGATCCTCCTTGTAGCGGAAGACGCTCCAGCCCACGAGGCGGCCCCAGCAGAAAACGGCGTAGATGAAAGATTCCGGGTCCGGGCAACGGGCGTAGCGCCATTCGAGGTAGCGGGCGTCGCGCTCCACCAGCAGCCGGTAGAAGCCGCTCACCTGGCGGAAGAAGTCGTCCCACCGTTCGTCGAAATGGGTGATCCGTTCGACCCGGTACCCCTCGAGCCACGAGAGAACAGGATTCGGGGGGACGATCGGCCGCTTTTCCAGGTCCAGCACGTGGAAGGGCAGGTCTTCCAGCCGCCGGGCGCCCACGAAGCTCATGGAGAAGCGCTGGATGTTCCCCGTGTTGAACCCGAAGTTGAAGGCCACCTGCCCCTCACAGAACCGGGCGTAGTAGTGGCGGACGGTGCGGCCGAGGAGACTCGTCGGCCCGCGCCCCACATGGCGGAAGGCCGGCTCGGTCATGGTGTCGCCGATCTGCAGGGCCGCAAGCTTTCGGGTCTCGCCGTCGATCTCTCTATGGAAGCGGACGGGGTACCCGGCGTAGTGGGCCACCAGCTTGCCGCCGGAGGTGAAGGCCTCGCTGATCCTGAGCGTGCCGTAGGGGTTCTCCCGGTACTCCCAGCTCCAGCGGGCGAGGCTTCGCTCCACGTAGAAGCTTCTACTGAACATCGGCAGGATCTGTTGCTCGTCCCCCTCCCGGTACTCGCGGACGAAGAAGTCCTCCTTGCGCGCGAGGCCGTCCTTGAGGATCACGAACCCTGCCTCGGACAGGGCGGCGGTGAGCGGCCTGGGATCGTCCGGCCACGGGACCACCAGGCGCCCCTTGCCGCGAAGGAGCCGGCGCGTGGCCGCCAGGATCTCCCCGGAGGGGGGATCGAAGAGCACCACCGCGTCCTGGCTCTCCTCGGGCGCTGACTCTCCGGTGGTCACCGTATAGCCCGCTTCGGTCAGGCTTCTGGCGAGCTTGGAGGCCTCCGTGCTGGCAAGGAAGATGCTTGCGGGCGGGGCAGGCAGTTGTTTTTCCAGGGGGTCGGCCAAAACGCCCTCATTCTACGATCTATAATCCGCGCGCCCATCATGGACCTGTCGATCGTCATCCCCGCGTACAACGAATCCCTGCGCCTCGGCCCCACGCTGCGCCGGGTGGTGGACTACCTCTGCCAGAGGGGGGTCTCCTACGAGGTGCTGGTGGTGGACGACGGGAGCGCCGACGATACCTCGGAGGTGGCGCGGCAGTTCGAGCCGGAGGGGGTCCGCGTCCTGCGCCAGGAGGTGAACCGGGGCAAGGGCGCGGTGATCAAGGTGGGTGTGCTGGCGAGCCGGGGCCGGAGGGTCCTCCTGGTGGACGCCGACCTCTCGACTCCCATCGAGGACCTCGAGAAGCTCGAGCCCCGCCTGGGAGAGGCCCAGTTGGTGCTCGGCAGCCGGGCCGTCGCGGACTCGGACATCCTCCTGCACCAGCCGTTCTACCGGGAGATGATGGGACGGATCTTCAACCTCATCGTCCAGCTCTCCGGCGTCCGCGGCCTGCGCGACACCCAGTGCGGCTTCAAGCTGCTGGAAGGCGACGTGGCCCGCCAGCTCTTCACGGAGCTGCAGACCGAGCGCTTCGCCTACGACGTCGAGTTGGTCTGGCTGGCCCGGCGCCGGGGCTACAAGGTCGTCGAGGTGGGGGTCCGCTGGGCCGACTCGCCGGCCTCCAAGGTCAATCCCCTGACCGACTCCGCCCGCATGTTCTGGGACGTCATGGCCCTGCGCTGGCGCCACCGGAAGACCGGGCGCTGACATTGCTTTCCGCTACCGTTGTCTGAAACAATGCCCGCCGATTCTTCAAATCGGTGTCGAGCCCCTGTGGCGGCATGAACCACGACAACGGCTATAAAGCCCTGTTCTCTCACCCCGCGATGGTCGCGGACCTGATCCGTGGTTTCGTCCACGAAGACTGGGTCCGGGACCTTGACTTCTCCACCTTGGAGAAGATCGACGGCAGCTTTGTCACTCCGGGCCTGCGCGGCCGTCATAGCGACGTCATCTGGCGGGTCCGGTGGGGAGGCGACCGCTGGCTCTACGTCTACCTGCTGATCGAGTTTCAGTCGACGGTCGATCCCTACATGGCGCTCCGCGTGATGGTCTACGTGGGTCTGCTCTACCAGCACCTCATCCAGCAGGGGCAGATCCCTGAATCCGGCAAGCTGCCGCCGGTATTGCCGGTGATTCTCTATAATGGAATTCCGCCCTGGGGTGCCGCCCGGGATATCGCCGAGCTCATCGAGGCCGTGCCAGGCGGCCTGGAGCGCTACCGGCCCCAGTTGCGGTACTGCCTCTTGGACGAGGGGCGTATCGTGGAGGCGGAGGCCGAGCCGTTGCGCAACCTGGCGGCGGCGCTGTTCCGGCTGGAGAAGAGCCGCGGTCCCGAGGAGATCGAGCGGGTCCTCGCGGCTCTGGTCGAGTGGCTGCGAGCACCGGAGCTGAAGGAGCTTCGAAGGTCGTTCACCACGTGGTTGAGGCAGGTGCTGTTGCCTGCCCGGGTACCAGGAGCGCAGATCCCCCAAATGGCGGATCTCGAGGAGGTCAGGTCAATGCTGGCTGAAAGAGTCAAGGAATGGACCCGCGAGTGGAGACAGGAAGGCTTTGAAAAGGGGCTGGAGAAGGGGCTGGAGAAGGGGCTGGAGAAGGGGCTGGAGAAGGGGCTGGAGAATTCACTGGACAAGGCACGCACCGCCTTCATGCGGAAGTTGGAAATGCGGTTCGGGCCTCTTCCTGAAGCGACCCGTAAAAAGGTGGAGGCGCTCGATTCGATCGAGACGATCATTGAGCTGAGCAGCTCGCTCGCCACTGCCTCCTCCCTCGCCGCTCTGGGGCTGGACTAGAGCGGCTCTCGACTTGCGGTACGATCCCGGCGGATTCTGCGCGGGATGATGAACGACCTCTCAAAAGCTCTCTGCTGTCTGCTCGCTCTGGCGGCCGCCGGTTGCTCGGGACCATCCCTGCCCACGGGCCTGTCTCTCCGCGATGCCGTCACCGCGAAGATCCCGGAGAGATCCGGCCTCTCGTTCCCTCGCGCTCCGGAGATCGTCCCCTTTACGTTCGAGGGGGAGCGGCGGACGGCGGTGCTCGCTTCGATCGATCCCTGGCGGTGGACCGGGAAGGTTCCCGCCGGAGCGGCGCTTCACGCGGGGGTTCAGCTCCTGCCCGAGGCATGGCAGGTCATCCGCGGCCTGCGGGCCTGGGTGGTGGCGAAGAGCGGCGGCGAGAGCGAGGTGCTCGAGGTGGTGCGCACGAACGAGCGGCAGAGCCCCCGCTGGATCGACTTCACGGCGGACCTCTCCCGCTGGGCCGGCCGCGAGGTCACCCTGGAGTTCCACGCCACCCTCGACGGGCTCCCTCCGGAGCACCGGAATTCGAACCTGGTGGCCTGGGGGCCGGTCCGGGTCTCGGCGGCTGAAGACCCCGAGGACATCGACCGGCCCCGCGATCGGCCCCGCGATCGGCCCAATATCCTGTTCATCCTGGTCGACACCCTGCGCTTCGACCACCTGACGCCCTACGGCTACCAGCGGCCGACCTCGCCCGAGATTGCGCGCACGCTGGCCCAGCCGGGCGCCGTGGTGGAGGAGGCCTACTCCCAGGCGCCCTGGACTCTCCCCTCGGCCGTCTCGTACATGACCAGCCGCTACCCGGGGGAGATCCTGGGGGACGACATGGGAGCCTACGGCATTCCCAAGGAGGTCGAGTCCCTGCCGGAGACCCTGGAGAAGCTCGGCTACGAGACCGGCGGCTTCTTCGCCAACAAGGTGCTGCACGAGGGCAACGGCTTCGCCCGTGGCTTCCGGACGTTCTACAGTCCACCGTCCAAGCCGGGGACAGAGGGGCAGGGGCAGGGCCAGCCGGACGCCGCCGAGCTGACCGGCCGCGTGCTCCCCTGGCTGGAGGCGCACCGCGACAGCCCGTTTTTCCTCTACGTACACTACGTCGACCCCCATGATCCGTATGAGAATCCGGAGATCGTGAACAACCGCTCCCCCTTCGAGCCCCCGTACTTCGGCCCCATCACGGGCCGGCACATGCACGGGGTGTACACCGGGCGGGTCCCGCTGGAGGACCCGGAGCGGGACACCGAGCATCTGAAGGCTCTCTACGACAGCGAGATCCACTATGTGGACGGCTTCATCGGGCGGCTGATTGATTCGATCCCCCCGGAAACCCTGGAGAACACGCTGATCGTGCTCACGGCCGATCATGGGGAAGAGCTCCACGAGCATGGCGGCTGGAAGCACGGCTTCACCCTCTACGAGGACCAGATCCACGTACCGCTCCTGGTGCGCTGGGACGGGCGCATCCCCGCCGGCTCGCGCCTGCGCGGCACCGTGCGGCTGATCGACCTCGTACCTACCCTCGTCGGGGCGGCGGGCGGAAAAGCCGCTTCCTCATGGGAGGGCGTGGACGTGATGCCGGCTCTCACGGGCAAGGCGCCCCTGCCGCGCCTCGCCGCCTTCGCGCAGCACATGATGATCGGTCCCCTGCGGGCCGCCTCGGTGCTCGACCGGAAGAAGCTCATCCTGTTCAACCCGCGGACCCCCTACACGCCGGCGGACGAGCTCCAGGCGCACCTCTGGACGCAGGATCTCGCCCGCCTGAAGCGCGTGGAGATGTACGACCTCGCCCAGGACGCGAAGGAGAAGAGCAACCTCGCCCCCTCCACTCCCGGGCAGGTGGGGCAGCTCCAGCCCCTCATCCACCACCAGCTCGACCGGCAGATGCCGGGGCTGCGCGTGTTCGCCTCCGGGTTCCCGGCCGGCTCGCGTCTCCAGGGATCGATCGTCCTGGCCCGGCCGGCCGCGCGCTGGGTCTCCTACTTCCTGGCGGAGGACGACCGCGTCGAGCTCGCCGGCAACCGCGTGAGCTTCGACCTGGGCGGGGATACGATCGAGAAGGGTTTCCTGCTGGAGGGAGATCCCGGAGGCGTGCGGTCCGTGGAGGCCCGTCTGGACGGCCAGCCGCTTCCCTCCGGCCAGATCGCCGTCGGACGGTCCGGCGCCCCCGGCACCAAGGGCCCGGCGCTGCGCCTGTGGTCTCCGATCAGGCGCCGCCCGCCGTCGGCTTCACCCAATCCCGAGACCGAGGAGAGGCTCCGCGCCCTGGGGTACGCGCAATGAACGGAACGCTCCAACCGCCGGGCTGGACCGAGCGCGTCCGGGCCGAAAGCGCCCTCGTGCTCGCCCCTCACTACGACGACGAGGTGCTGGGCTGCGGCGGGCTCCTCGCCCAGTTGGCGGCCTCGGGCGCCGCCGTGCGCGTGCTCTTTCTCACCGATGGCGCCGGGGGAAGAGAAACCGGAGGGGAGACGGTGGCGGACCGGGAGGCCTACCGCCAGCGCCGCCGGGAGGAGTCGGGCCGGGTCTGCGAGATCCTGGGCTTCGCGGGCTGCGACCACCTGGGCCTGCCGGATGGCGGGCTCGACCAGCACCTGGACGAAGCCGTGGCGGGCATCCGCCGCGCCGTGCTGACCCAGCGGCCGGACCTGCTGCTCGTCCCCTCGCCGCTCGAAGTCTCGCGCGACCACCGCGCCACCTTCGCCGCCCTGCACCGCCTGCTGGGAGCGGTTCGGGACACGAGCCCTGTCTCTGCCGGCATCGAGCCCCTGCGCGGCCTGCGCATCCTCCTCTACGAGGTCAACCATCCCGGCCATCCCGACCTCCTCGTGGACGTCACGGCCGAGGCCCCGGTCCTCGAAAAGGCCATGGCCGCCTATGCCAGCCAGGAGGAGCGGCACCCCTACTGGAACGCGGGCCTGGGGCTGCGCCGGTTCCGCACCCTGAGCCTTGGCCCCGGCGTGGAGTTGGCCGAGGCCTACCGCCGCCTGCGGGTGGAGGACTTCACGACCCGCAGCCCCACCCAACTCGTGCGCCATCTCGGCGGCCTCCCCGAGATCCACGAGGTCCGGGAGGGGCCGCGGATCTCGGTCGTCGTCCGCACCCGCAACCGTCCGAAGCTGCTGGCCGAGGCGCTCGACAGCCTCGCCCAGGGGGAGTACCGCCGGGCCGAGGTCGTGCTGGTGAACGACGGCGGCGAGCCGCCGCCCGTGCCGGACGGCTATCCCCTGCCCGTCAACCGGCTCGACCTGGCGGAGAACCGAGGCCGGGCCGCCGCGGCCGAGGCGGGCGTGGCCGCCGCCACGGGCGATTACGTAACCTTCCTCGACGACGATGATCTGGCCGCGCCCGAGCACCTCGCCACCCTGGCCGGACTGGTGTCGGCCGCCGGGGTGCGTGTGGCCTACACGGACGCGGCCGTGGCCATCTACGATCTGGAGGGCGATTCGGCAGGAAATGGCTGGGTCTGCCGCGAGCGCCGCCTGCCGTACAGCCGCGACTTCGATCCCGACATCCTGCTGGTGGACAACTACATCCCCTTCAACACCCTGCTGATCGAGCGGCCGCTCTTCGCCGAGGCCGGTCCCTTCGATACGTCGCTGCCGTTCTTCGAGGACTGGGACTTCCTGATCCGCCTGTCGGCGATCACCCCGTTCCATCACCTCGCCCGCGTCACCTGCGAGTACCGGCACTTCCGGGGCGGCGGCCATCACATTTTCGGCGAGCGCCCCCGGGAGCGGTCCGACTTCCTGGCCGTCAAGGCCCTGGTGCTGGCCAAGCACAGCCGCCGCCTCGGCCCCGCCGAGCTGGCCCGGGCGGTGGACACGATGAGGGCCGAGCTGGTCGACGAGCGCGAGGCCCGAGGCGCGGCCCGCCGGGAGGCCGAGGCCCTGCGCGGCGACCTCGCCCACCTGCGGGGCGACGTCGCCACCCTGCAGGGGGACCTGGCCGGGCTTCACGTCAACCTGACCTCCGTCCAGGGGGAGCTGAACGCCCTTTCCGGGGCCCACCAGGATCTGTCCCGTGAGCGCTTTCAGTGGGAGGAGCGCTACCATGCCGCCAACGGCGAGCTCTCGGAGCTGAGGACCGAGCTGGGCCGCGTACAGGAGGCCCGGGGCCAGAACGAGGCCGAGGTCCAGCGCCTTTATGAAGAGGAGCGCCGGCTGCGCGCCGCCGTCGAAGACCAGACGGCCCACCTCGGCCGCACGTATGCGGAGATCGAGCGTCTGAACAGGGTCCTCCGTGAGATGGAAGCGACCCGCGCCTGGCGAGTCCACCAGTGGTGGAGCCGGCGGTCGTGAGGACCGCTTCCGCCGTTTTTGTCTCGGGGTCTTCATGAGGGTGAGCTGGATCGTCAAGATCTGCGCTTCGAAGAGACGGCCCGACGACGGTGCACCCGGAGAGGGCGCCGGTAGAGGACTGGGCCGTCTCTACGGGACGGTGGTGCCGTTGCGAACGGTGAGGTTACGGGGAGATCGAGGAGGCGCCCCCGTAACCTCAGCTTTGGCCTCGGCACAACGGTTCCGTAGAGACGCCCCAGTCCTCTACCGAGCACTTTCCGGGTCCTCAAACGTCGGGGCGTCTCTCTCGGAGGGTACATCTGAACGATCCAAGACAACCGATTGGATCTCCCATCCTGACCCGGGCATCAATACCTGGGACGGGCGCCGGCTGGCTACATCAGACCGTGTACTGATGTGCTGTAATGGAAATGATGAACCCTATCAAGCCCAAGATCCCGTCGAAGACCCCACGGCTGCGAGACGAGATCGTTGCCATCGGCAAACGCTGTGCGTCTCTGCCCGTGTTGGATCCAAGGAGCCCCGAAGAGATCCTGGGCTACGACGAGCACGGGCTTCCGCGCTGATGATCCTCGCTCACCTCCGGGTCCCCTTTGGTCAGGAATGACCCGCATCGCCCTCCTCTCCAGCGAGCCGATCCGTTCCCGCATGGCGGGGATCGGCATCCGCTATCTCGAGTTCGCCCGGCGGCTGCCGGCCCATGGGGTGGACGTGGTCCTGGTCTCGCCCGCGGAGCCGGAGGAGACGGTGGCAATGTTAGCCGGGGTGGATGGCCCCGGAAGCGTCGACGTGCGCCGTTTCGAGCGCGGGCGGCTGGCGGCGGTCCTCGGGGATTGCGGCGGCGCCGTGGCCCAGGGGCAGCTCGCCAACGATCTGGTGATCGAAATGCCGGGCCTGCCGGTGGCGATCGACCTCTACGATCCCTGGCTGATCGAGCACTTCGCCTACCTGGAGACGCTGGGGCTGGACCCCTACCGCAACGACCACGCCACGTGGGTGCTCCAGATGTCCCGGGGCGACTTCTTCCTGTGCTCCTCGGAAGAGCAGCGGAACTTCTATCTCGGGTTCCTGGCAGCCCTGGGCCGGGTCAACCCGGAGCGCATCCAGGACGATCCGGACCTCTCGACGCTGGTCGTCCCCGTCCCCTTCGGCGTGCCCGACGAGTTGCCGCCCCACCGGCCGGTGCTCCCTCCCCGAACAGCTGGCGAGAAGCGTCTCCTCTTCGGCGGGCTCTACGACTGGTACGACCCCTGGACCCTGCTCGACGCCCTCGCGGCCCTCGACCGGCCCGGCTGCACCCTGCTGCTGATCCGCAACCCCAACCCCGAGGGCACGCCCCAGCGCCTGTTCGCGGAGGTGGAGGCGCGCTGCCGCTCGCTCGGCTGGTGGGGGAGCCGCGTGCAGGCCCTCGACTGGGTGCCCGCCGAGCGGCGGTATGACCTGCTGCGGGACGTGGACCTCCTGGTGGCGCCCCACAAGCCGAGCCTGGAGACGCGCCTCTCTCTGCGCACCCGGTTTCTCGACGCCCTGGCGGCGGGCTGTCCCGTCGTCACCAGTGAAGGAGGCGCCATGAGCCGCCTGCTTACCGAGCACCGGGCCGGCTGGGTGGCCCCTACGGGCGATGCGGCGGCGCTGGCGCGGGTGCTGGCCGACGCTCTCGATGCCCTCGACGCGCCCGACTCCCGGCAGGCCGGCGCCCGTGAGCTGGTGGCCGCCTTCCGCTGGGACCGCGTCCTGGCTCCGCTCGTGCGCTTCTGCCTCGATCCGCGGGTGGACCCCACCAAGGAGCGCTTCGGCCAGCGGATGGCCACCGTGGCGCCGCCGGACCGCCTCGCTTTCCGCCTGCGCCGCAAGCTGCGGACACTCTGGGGGTCGGCTTGATCCGCAAGGTCTCGGTCGCCATCCTCTCCTGGAACGGCCGGCATCACCTGGAGACCTGCCTCGACGCCCTGGCGGCCCAGCGCGACCCCAGAGTGGATTGGGAGATCCTCGTCTTCGACAACGGCTCCACGGACGGCACCGCCGCCTGGATGAGCGAGCGCTGGGGGCACGCCGGCGGGAATGGCCGGGTGCGGCTCCTCGAAAGCCCCGTGAACCTCGGCTTCTGCGGCGGCAACAACCGCCTCGTGGCGGCCTCGGATGCCGACGCCGTGGCGCTCCTCAACAACGACACCCGTCCGGAGCCCGGCTGGCTGGGCGCGCTGGTCGAGGCCCTGGCGTCGGCCCCCGAGGACGTGGCCGCCGTCTCCGGCAGGATCGTGGACTGGGCCGGCGAGCGGCTCGACTTCGGCCGCGGCCTCATGACCTTCGACGGCCACGCCTTCCAGCTCGACTTCCGCAAGCGCCTGGCCTCGGCACGGGTGCCGAAGGCGGGGGAGGAGCTGCTCTTCGCCTGCGGCGGCAACATGCTGATCCGGCGGTCCTCCTTCCTGGAGGCGGGCGGCTTCGACGAGTCCTACTTCGCCTACCTGGAGGACGTGGACCTGGGCTGGCGCCTCTGGTCCGGCGGCGAGCGCATCCTCTTCGCCCCGGAGGCCACCGTCCATCACCGCTCGGGCGCCACGAGCGATCTGCTGGGCCTCTTCAACCGCGGCTTCCTCTTCGAGCGCAACGCGTTCCTCACGGCCTGCAAGAACTACGAGCCGGGCCTCTGGGAGCGCATCCTGCCGGCGGTGATGCTGACGCTGACCTCCCGGACCCAGGCCCTCCTGCTGGAGAACAACCCGGGCATGGGGACGCTGAGGATCGATCCCTATGCCGGGCACATCGCGAACACGGGCGGCAATGGACAGGCACCTGCTCCGGTGTCGGCGGCACCGGTCATCCAGCTCCCTCCGATCACGACCTGGAAGGGGTTCAAGATCCGCTGGGAGGGCTACGGTCCCCGAGGAGCTCTTCCGCCGGGGCCTGCGCAAGCTGGGGATCGCGGGAGCACCCCTGCCGGCGCCGCCATCCACGCCAGGAGCCGGGCCGCCGTGCCTCACCGACGAGCGCACCATCGCCCAGTTCCGCGCCCTCCACTGGCTGCTCGGCCACCTGGACGCCGCGGCGGAGGCCCGCGCCGCCGTCCAGCGCCGCAGGAAGCGTCCGGACCGCGAGATCTTCGAGCGCTTTCCCCTCTACATCGTCCCCACCTATCCCGGAGACGCTCCTCTCTTCGCGAGCCCGGGGTTCCAGGCCTGGCTGCCGGAGGATCTGCCGGTCGTCCGGGCCAGACTGGACGAGATCATGGAGATGGGCTGAGTCCGGGCAAATCCGTGTCGGTAGAGACGTTCCCAGCCGAAGTGCACCGCCCTACGAAGGGCACCGACGACGGGACGTCTCCGCAGGGCAACGCCGCCCCTTGGGGGCACCATCGGATAAAGACCTCAACAGCCTCCAACGGATCACGTCCGGTGTCCATCGCGTGCCCTGCCGAGACCGGACGGTGTTGCCCTGCGGAGACGTCCCGCCGTCCCCGTGGCCTGCAAAGGGATATCGTGGACGGGCTGGGACGTCTCTACGGACACGATTTGCCGGTCGGACCGGTATTGCGGATATCATCAAGGCATGTCGCGCCCATCCCCTCCCGAGGAAGAACCCCTGGAGCCCTCCCCGGTCCCTGTGGATCTGCCTGATGATGAAGCCTTGATCCTATGGATGCTCAGTCTGACCCCTACGCAGCGTTTGGCTGTGGCTCAGGGATTCGTGGACAGCGTCATGGCGTTACGTAATGGACGCCGCGCTTAAGTTCCTCGACATTCTCCAGGTGCTGGACCACGCAGGACAGCTGATGCTCACTTCGGCCTACGACGTTTGTCTAAACTTGCGCTTCTTCCCGATTTCGTGTCCCGCTTTGCGCTGATTCCCGCACTCCAGCCCCTAGATAGTCCCTGTTTGATCACCCGTGCGGAGGAGGAGAGCGCCGTTTCCTCCCTCGGGTTTTATGGCGGTTGCAGGTCGCAGGTGCCGGCATTACCGTCCGGCGTCCGCGCGGACCGCAGGAGGGGGTTTGCAATGGAACTGTTGAAGACTATGCGTCTGCTATCCAACGTCCTCTTCTTCCGGCTCAAGTGGGGCAATCCCAGCGAGGTCGACCGCCACTGGGAGAACTACTGGAAGACCATCGACAAGACGGGCCGCGGCGGCCAGGTGCTGTGGGACAACGAGCCGGAGCGCGCCTCGGCCGAGGACATCAAGCGCTTTCGCGACTTCATGGACCCGTCCCTGCCGCTGCTCGACTTCGGCTGCGGCAACGGCCGGCAGACGAGGTTTCTCGCCCGCCACTTCCAGAAGGTGATCGGCACCGACGTCGCCCCGTCGGCCATCGCCAAGGCCCGCGAGGAGACGGCCCCGGAGATGAAGATCGAGTACCGGGTGCTCGACGCCTTGAAGCCCGGGGAGGCCAAGAAGTTCCACGACGAGTTCGGCGACGTCAACATCTACATGCGGACCGTGCTGCACGTGATCCAGCGCGAGAACCGCAAGACGTTCGCCGAGAGCCTGGCGATCCTCCTGGGCGAGACGGGGACGCTCTACCAGATCGAGCTCTCCCTGTGCGCCCTCGACTACTTCCGCACCCTGCCGGGCAACAGCCCCTCGGGGCTGCCGCACCACGTCCACAACGTCATCAAGACCGGGGCAACGTCGGTGGGCTTCGATCCCCAGGACCGGCCGCTGGTGTATCCGGACTCCCACTGGAACATCCTTGCCCATGGGGATGACGTGACGATCAACACGGTTCCCCTGTACCATGGAGACGAGGGCCGGGTGCCGGCGAACTACCTCGTGCTGCGGACGCGGAGGAACGGGAACGGAGCGCACGCGTAGGGGCGGCCTGTCCGGGCACGGACGGACACGGACGAGCACGGACAGGCACGGACGGTACAAGGCAGGTCATAATCCCCTCATGGGGCCTGAGCTTTCTGTCGTCATTCCCACGCATAACCGCCTGGAGGTCCTCTCGGAGGTCCTCCAGGCGTTGGAGTTCCAGCAGGAGCCGCCTTCCTTCGAGGTGGTGGTCGTCGACGACGGCTCGTCGGACGGCACGGGCGACTGGCTGCGCAGCCGCACGTTCCGGGTGCCGCTGCGCACGATCGTCCAGGAGAACCACGGGCCGGCCGCGGCGAGGAACACCGGCGTGGCCGCCGCCTCGGGGCGCTGGGTGGCCTTTCTGGGGGACGACACCGTCCCGTCGCCAGGATGGTTGGCGGCCCATCGCGAGGCCCACAGACGGCGGGGAGAGGACCCTCATCTGGCCGTGATCGGCTATACCGGGTGGCACCGGCGGATGCGTCTCAACCCCTTCCTGCGCTACATCAACGAGTACGGCCTCCAGTTCGGCTACGCCCTGATCCAGGACAAAGAAGACGTTCCGTTCAATTTTCTATACACCTCGAACCTCTCGCTGCCCCGCGACCTGCTGCTCGCCGAGCCCTTCGACCTGCGTTTCCCCTACGCGGCCTGGGAGGACATCGAGCTCGCCTACCGCTTGAAACGGCGGGGTTTACGGCTCGTCTACGAGCCGGGCGCCACGGTGGCGCACGACCATCCCACGGACCTCGCGCGCTTCGCTTCGCGGCAGGAGAAGGCGGGATACTGCGCGGTGGTCTTCTACCGGCTCCATCCGGAGCTGGGGTCTTTCCTGGGGATCGGTCCTGAAGGGCCTCCGTCCCTGCCTCCAGCGGCTCCGCAGAACCGCAAGGAAGCCCTGGTCCGGGCCTTGCAAAACTTGCCTTTGCGGCTGCCGAATTTGTGGGAAGATGTACTGAGGTATCACTACATACGAGGTCTTCACCGCGCCTGGTACGAGCTCGGCGCGGAGTTGGAAAAGGAGAGCACCCATGACGACCCAGAGACCCGTCGCTGGACGGCGCCTGCATAGAGCGGTTTCTCTCGCGGCCGCTCTGCTGCTCGCAAGCCTGCCGCTGGCGGCCCAGACCCGTTCACGGCCGAGCGGGAGCGGCGATACCGGCCGGACAGCCCATGGAACCGGCTCCTCGAGGCCGAGCAGCCCTCCCCCGAGCAGCGGCGCACCCAGTTCTCCGAGCGGCGGCGGCAGTTCCGCCTCGAGCCAGCCGCGTACGGCCCGTCCGTCGGACGGTGGCGAGCCGCACCGCCAGCCGCCTTCGCGGGGCAGCCATGGCAACCATGGCCATGGCGGCGGCCACCACTATGGCTATGGCGGTCACTATGGTGGTTACTATGGCGGCTACCCGTATTACTACCCCTACGGCTGGGGTAACTACGGCTTCTGGCCAGGCTACTACGGCGGGTGGTGGTGGGGTTATCCGTACTATGGCTACGGGAACTACCCCGGCGGCTATTACGGCTACGGCTACGGCTACGAAGGCGCCGGGGCCGGCGCCCTCGACTTCGACGTCGCTCCCGCCCGCACCGAGATCTACCTGGACGGCCAGTACGTGGGCAAGGTGGACGGCTTCGACGGCTGGCCGCGGTACCTGTGGCTGCCCAAAGGCACGTACGACGTCGCTCTCTACCTGGACGGCTACAAGACCGTCGCCCGCCAGATCTCGGTCTACCCGGGCTCGGTGGTCCAGCTCGGCGACCGGATGGAGCCGGGCGACTCGGTCCGTCCGGAAGACCTGGTGTCGAAGTCCACGGAGCGCCGCGACGAGCGTCTGCGCTACGAGCGGGAGCGGCGCCAGGAGGTCGAGCGCGAGGAGCGCGGGGACTACGAGGAGGACTGGCGGGACCGCGTCCGCCGCGACCGCGACCGTGACCGCCCGGAGGAGCAGGAACGCGTTGAGAAGGGCCGGCTGCTCCTGGAGGTCTATCCCCAGGACGCCTCGGTCTACCTCGACGGCCGCTTCGTGGGCACGGGCTCGGATCTCTCGCTGATGCGGGACGGCCTGCCGGTGTCTCCGGGGGAGCACAACCTGGCGATTGTCCGCCCCGGCCGCAAGGCCGAGGAGAGGGAATTCGACGTGGAGGCCGGTGAGGCCGTCGAGCTCGAAGATGGAGCTCAAGTCCGAGTCCCGCTAGCCTTTTCAGCTACGACGGCGGAGGCGTCTCCTCCGCCGTCTCCTCGCCTCCCGCCGCTCCGATGGGCTGTCCGTCCGCGGGTACCACTCCAGTCTCCGGCTTCATGCCGGCGGGGCCGGTCGCTCCGGCTCCGGGATCTTCCGGGACCACTCCTGGCGGCACCGGTGCCACGGGCGCCTGCGGCTCCGGCTGCCGGCGGGCGGCGGGCCGGATCAGGATCGACGATCCATCGTCAGGCCCTAGGTCTTCGGTCTCCGGGATCTCCACCGGCCGCGGCGGGAAGGTCTGCGCCTGTCCGATCACGATGCTCTCGTCCCCGCCCGGATCGTTGATGAAGAGGCCGTCGTTGGTGACGGTGTAGAGCGGCTCCTCCGTGGTCGAGGGGTCGCGTATCAGCTCGCCCGTCGCGGGGTCGAAGTAGGGGTTGTTGAGGGTCACGTCCGCGTACATCTCTCCACCATAGCCGGGAGAGTGGCGGTGGCAGGGCTCGGCCGGGGTGTCCCACTCGGGGAAGACCTCGGTCACCCGGTAGGGGCAGTACTCCGTGGCGAGCTGGCCCGTGAGAGGGTCGACGATGGTCTTCACCACGCCCGCCGGCACGGCGAAGTCGGCATAGCCCCCGGCCGGGCGCACGCCCGCCGTGAAGCGGCTCCAGATGGGCAGCGCCGCCCGCGCGCCCGAGAGCTTGGTGGGGGAGTTGTCGTCATAGCCCACCCAGACGATGCTGACCCGGTCCGGCGAGTAGCCGGCGAACCAGCTGTCGCGGCGGTCGTTGGTGGTGCCGGTTTTGCCCGCCAGCGGATCGGCAACGCCCTGGCCGCGGGCCGCCACCGCCGTGCCGTGGTCCACCACGCCCTGGAGCACCGAGGTCACCACGTACGCCGCCTGGGACGGCAGGACCCGCCGTGGCATGGGCAGCTCCTCGCCCGTCATGGGCTCGCCTTCGGGATCGACGACGGCGGCGAGGCCGTGGATCTCCGGCCGCAGGCCCCCGGCGGCGAGCGCGGCGTAGACCTGGGCCAGCTCGATGGGGCTCGCCTCGAAGGCCCCGAGGGCCATGGACGGCACCGTCTCCAGCTCGCCCGAGAAGCCCATGTCGCGGGCGAGGTCGATCACCCGGTGCATGCCCACCTGGAGGGCCAGGCGCACGGTGGGGATGTTGAGGCTTTGCTCCAGCGCCGTGCGCGCCGTCACCCAGCCGCGGAAGCCGCCGTCGTAGTTGCGCGGCTTCCAGCTCCCCGTACCCACCCGGACGTTGATCGGCGAGTCCTTGAACAGCGTGGCCGGAGTCGCCACCCCTTCCGCGAAGGCGGCGGCGTAGACCAGGGGCTTGAAGGCGCTGCCCACCTGCCGGCGGGCATGCGCCACCCGGTCGAACTGGCTCTTCCCGTAGTCGCGCCCGCCGACCCAGGCGAGCACCGAGCCGTCGCGCGGGTCCACCGAGATGAGGGCCGCCTGGAGGGGCTTGCGGTTGCGTGCCTTGCGCCCCCGCTCCCAACCTTTCTCCAGGCCCGCGAGACCCCGGGCCACCGCGGCCTCGGCCTGCCGCTGGTCGCGCCAGCGCAGGGTGGAGAAGAGGAGGTACCCTTGGGCCTCCAGCTCGTCGACGCCGAAGCGCTCGCGGGCCTCGTCGCGCGCCATATCCGCGAAATAGGGAGCGATCAGCCGGGTCACGACCTTGCGGGGGTGGACCTCCACGGGCGCGGCCTGGGCCTGCTGGACCTGCCCGGGTGGAGCCCAGCCCAGCTCGCCCATGCGCTGGAGCACCCAGTCGCGGCGCTCGCGGGCCTTGTCCGGATGCTCGACGGGGGAGTAGCCGGCAGGGGACTGGATCATGCCCGCCAGGGTCGCCGCCTCGGAGAGGGAGAGCTCGGCGGCGTCCTTGCCGAAATAAGCGCGGGCCGCGGCCCCGAGGCCGATCAGGTTGGCCGGGCCGCTCCTCCCCAGGTAGATCTCGTTCAGGTACGCCTCCAGGATGGCGTCCTTGCCGTGGCGCAGCTCGGTCGCCATGGCGATCAGGGCCTCCTTGGCCTTGCGGGTGAGTGTGCGCTTGTGGGAGAGGTAGACGTTCTTGACCAGCTGCTGGGTGATCGTGCTGCCGCCCTGCTGCAGCTCGCCGCCCCGGAAGTTCACCCACAGGGCCCGGGCGACGCCGGTAGGAGAGACCCCGGGATGGGTGTAGAAGCCGTCGTCCTCGGCCGCCAGCACGGCCTTGACCACGTGCTCCGGCAACTCGTCGAGGCGCACCGGCCAGCGTTCCTCCACGTCCTCGTCATAGAAGGAGGCGAGGAGGGGCGGCTCCAGAGTCGCGCTCTGGGACGGCTGGCTCGCCACCCGGACGCGGGCGATGCGGTTGCCGCGGAAGTCCACCTCGACCGGCACCCCTCCACCCAGGGCTTCAAAGCCTTCCGGCGTGGGGAAGGAGCGCAGGCCCACGGCCACGCGGTTCCCCGTGCGCCGGAACGTCCCTCTGGAGACAGGTGTCTCTTCCGTACCAGCGCCAGGACCGGCGTCGCGGTACCCGGCGTCCCGGAGCTCGGCGATCATCTCGCCCGGAGAGAGCACGGCGCCGGGCGCGAGCACGGTGGCGCTGCCGTAGAGGCGCGAGGGTTGGACGAACGGAGCTTCCGGGAACTTTCGCGATAGGCTCCAGAGGTATCCGGCCAGGCCGAAGCCGCTCAGGAACAGCAGGGCCGAGGTGACGAGGCCGGCAATGACCAGGCGGCGGCGGGCGGGGTCCATCTCGGGGAAGGTCCGCCGCGGGCGCCGGTAGCGCTGGAAATAAGAGAGTAGTTGCTCCATGGTCTGCTCCTGCGGCGCTGTCGGTGCTCCTGGTGCCGCCGCTCGCTGACAGAATGTGGCAAGCCGTGTGCCACTCTTTGCAGGCACAGGGGTTGCAGCCGCCGAGGGTGGGCTGCAAGGGAGAGAGGAGTGTCGAGCCTATGAGCGAGCTGTCGTCAGAAAACACCGTAACGCAGGAAGGGAAGCTCCGCCCTCAAGGGAGAGGAGCTTCGCAAGCACCTCGGCAAACTGGAATATGGCTGGACGATGCCCAACGAGCATCATCTCGAGAAGGAATACCGCTTCAAGGATTTCCGGGAGGCCCTGGGTTTCGTCAACCGCCTCGGCGAGGTGGCCGAGCAGGAAGGGCACCACCCGGACATCTTCCTCACCTGGGGCCGGGTGAAGGTGACCCTCTGGACCCACTCGGTGGGAGGCCTGACGGAGAAGGACTTCAGCCTGGCCGCGAAAGCGGATCAGGCGAAGTGACGTTCTCGTCCTCTTTCGGGGGCTCCGGCGCGTGGGTGCCCGGAGGCCCCTGCTTCAAGTCTTCCCGCAGCCGGCGGGATTCTTCGAGGGTCTGATTCAGATAAGCGACCAGGATGCCGGTGTCGTTCTCAGGGTTCAAGGGCGTACACCCTCCCTGAGCTTAAGTTACGCAAACTCTGTGCCGAGGGTTTCGCTCAGGACCGCCTGCAGGGTCTGCAGGCTCACCGGCTTGGTGACATGTTTCTCGAAGCCCGCCTCCCGGCTCTTCTGCAGGTCGTCCTCCATGCCGTAGCCGCTGAGCGCGATCCCCCGCAGCCCATAGCGGGTGGAGAGGAGGCGCATCAGGTCGAGCCCGCTGCCGTCCGGCAGCCCCAGGTCGCTGACCACGAGGTCGATTCCGATACCCTTCTCCGCCGCTTCGAGGCCCGCGGCCACGCTGGCCGCCGTCGTGACCCGGTAGCCCAGGCTCTGGAGCAGCTCCGCCATGGCCTCGGCGGTGTCGGTGTGGTCTTCGACCAGCAGGAGGTGGCGAGAGCCCGGGCTGGCGCCGCGCGGCTCCGCAGAGGCGGCCGCCTGCGCGAGGGCGGGAACGGGCACGTCGCTCGCGGGGAGCCGCACGGTGAAGGTCGCTCCCTGGTCCTTGCCATCGCTGGACGCGGTGAGGCTTCCGCCATGCATCTCGACGATGGCCTTGCTGATGGCGAGGCCCAGGCCGAGCCCGCCGAACCGGCGGGCCATGCCGGGCCGGCCCTGGTCGAACGCGTCGAAGATGTGCTCCAGGGATTCGGCCTCGATGCCCATGCCCGTGTCGGCGATCTCCATCACGAGATCGTCCCCGTCTCTGTGGGTACGGACGGTGATGGTGCCCCCTTCCGGCGTGAACTTCGCCGCGTTGTGGAGCAGGTTCCAGAAGACCTGGATGAGGCGCGGCGGGTCCGCCGACAGGAAGCCGTCCTGGCAGGAGGCCTCCGTCACGATCCGCAGCCGCTTCGCCAGCACGTCCTGGTCTAGGGTCTGAAGGGCGTGCTCCAGGATCCGGGCCAGGTCGGAGGGCTCGCGCCGGAGCTCCAGCTTGCCGCGGGAGACGCGGGTCAGGTCGAGCATGTCGTCGATCAGGCGGGCTTCGAGCTCCAGGTTGCGCCGCATCATCGCGAGATGAGCCAGCACGTCCTCCGGCAGGCGCTCGTCCTGCTCCAGCCCCGAGACCATGGCCAGCACCGGCGTCAGGGGGGTGCGCAGCTCGTGGCTCAGGGTGGCGAGGAAGTGGTCCTTGGCCTGGTTGGCGGCCTCGGCGGCCGCGGCGGCCCTCTGGCCGGTGAGGTCGGTCACCACCAGGCAGAGCGCCGGCCCCTCGTTACGGGCGAGAGGGGTGACGGTGGCGTACGCCGGGACCAGGCTCCCCGCCGCCGTCTGCAACAGGATCTCGCCCCGGCTGCTCCCCTCCTGGGCCTCCTCCCCCTGCCTCAGCAGGGTGGCGAACGGCTCCCGGGCCGCCGGGGCCACGAAGGCGTAGACCGAGGCGCCGAGCACGTGCTCGAGCGGCGCCGCGATGAGGTCGGCGAAGTAGCGGTTGCAGTAGAGGAGGGTGCCGTCCCCCAGCAGAGTGGCCGCACCCTGGCCCATCTCTTCGATCATCATGCGGTAGGGGCGGTCGGCGCTCTTCAGCGTGTAGACCTTCTCGCCCTGCTTGTCGAGCACCACCAGGGCGTCCACCTCGCCCTGGCGGATAGCCCGCAATGTGTCTTCCGCCTCTTCGAGGCGAGCGCGCAGCTCCGCGATTTCTTGGGTAGCGCCGTCAGTGTTCAGGAGATGGGACATGTCTCTGAATAGAGGTTGAGGCGTCCGAGGACGCGTTCCGAGTCGGAGAGATTGCCCACGAGCCGGCGCAACGGCAGCGGGAGCCGCCGGACGAGCGTCGGCGTAGCGAGGATCTGGTCGTCTTCGGCCAGACCCGGCTGTTGGTAGATGTCGACCACTTCCAGGTCGTAACGCCCAGGCAGATGTTCCTCGCAGAGCAACTTGACGTTCTCGACCGCC
This sequence comes from uncultured Acidobacteriota bacterium, assembly GCA_963832495.1. Lineage (GTDB taxonomy): Bacteria > Acidobacteriota > Thermoanaerobaculia > Multivoradales > UBA5704 > DATARR01. The sequence goes on from CAWHUF010000016.1 coordinate 180,943, forward strand.
CGCGTGGAGCAGGGCGTCGCACCGCTCACATAGAGGCGCAGAGCATACCGCTCCTTCGAGGCGGGGGCGAGGGACTCCTCAGGCGGCTGGAGGGCCTCGTGCATCCGTCAGTTCCGTGGATGGACGTCCAGGCCGACCAGGACCCGCTCGGAGCTCGAAAGGTCGCCGATGATCCGCCGGATGGGCTCCGGCAGCCTGCGCACCAGGGTCGGAATGGCCAGGATCTGATCGGCTCTCGCGAGCTGGGGGTTCACCAGCAGGTCGACCACTTCGATGTGATACCTGCCGGCGAGGTTCTCCTCGCAGAGCTTTTTCAGGTTGGCCATGGCGGTCAGCGACTTGGGGGTCTGGCCAGCTACGTACAACCGCAGCTCCCAGAAACTGGCATCCTGCCGCTCGTTACCGTGCAGCTCGGCAATCATGTCACCTCTCCCGGACTGGTTGAAAAAAGGGTAATTCACTCCGCCTGGGAACTTCGGTAGAGAGGCTTTCAGCGAACTATACCACTTCTGGGGGAATCCTGCGCTCTCGCGCCAGGCTCGCCACCACGGCGGCCAGCTCCTGGAGCTCGACCGGCTTCGAGACGTGCATCTGGAATCCCGCGAGGAGGGCCCGGCGGCGGTCCTCGCTGCGGGCGAAAGCCGTGAGGGCGGCGGCCGGCGTCTGCCCGCCCCGCTCCGGAGGCAGCTTGCGCAGGCGCCGGATGAGCGAGTAGCCGTCCTCGCCGGGCATGCCGATGTCCGAGAGCAGGACGTGCGGCTTCCAGGTCTCGGCGGCTTCGAGCGCCTCGGCGGCCGAGCCCACCGTCAGCACCTCGGCGTCGCAGTGCTCCAGGATCTGCTGCAGGGTCTCCCGCGCGTCCGGCTCGTCGTCCACCACCAGCACGCGGATCCCCTTCAGGTTGAGCGTGGGATCGTCCTGGCAGGAGCTGCCCTGGGGCTCCGCCGTGGGGTGGACCCGGGCGCGCTCGCCCGCCGGCGGCAGGTGGGCCACCGACAGGGGCAGCAGCACGAAGAACGTGCTCCCCTGCCCGTCGCCCGGGCTCGCGACCCGCACCGTGCCGCCGTGGAGCTCCACCAGGTGGCGCACGATGGCGAGCCCCAGTCCCAGCCCGCCGTGGCGGCGCGTGGTCGAGGCGTCGCTCTGGCGGAAGCGTTCGAAGACGTGAGGCAGGAGATCGGGCGGGATGCCCATCCCCGTGTCGGCCACGACGATCTCCGCGTGGGAGCTCACGCGCTCCAGCCGCAGCTCCACCTTGCCTCCCTTGGGGGTGAACTTGACGGCGTTCGAGAGCAGGTTCCACACCACCTGCTGCAGCCGGGCCGGATCGCCCGCCACGGGTCCGGAGAGGGGATCGAGCACCCGGTGCACCTGGATCTGCTTGGCCTCGGCCGCCGGCCGGATCGCCTCCACCGCGGCGTCGATCACCGGCACCAGCTCCACCGCCCGCACGTCCAGGCGCATCTGGCCCGAGATGATGCGCGACACGTCGAGCAGGTCGTCGATGAGCTGGGCCTGGAGCTTTGAATTGCGGATGATGGTCTCCAGGCCCCGCCGGCGCCGGTCCAGGTCCACTCCCGTTCCGCCGTCGAGCAGGATCTGGGCCCAGCCCAGGATGGCGTTGAGCGGCGTGCGCAGCTCATGCGAGACGGTGGCCAGGAACTCGTCCTTGCTGCGGTTGGCGGCCTCCGCCGCCTCCCGGGCCTCCCGCGTCTCATGGTACAGATTGGCGTTGTCCATGGCCACGGCGGCCTGGTTGGCGATGCGGGCCAGGATCCGCTCGTCCCGCTCGGTGAACACGCCGGGCTCGGCATGGCCGAAGAAGAGCCCGCCCAGCACCTCGCCGGAGCCGGAGATCACGGGCGCGGCGAGATAGCTGCGCACCGGCAGGTGCCCCTCCGGCATGCCATGGTAGGGCGGGTTCTGCCCGTAGCGGGGGTCGCGCGGGATGTCGTCGCTGCGCACGATCCCCTCGCCCCGGAACGTCGGACCGAAGAGGCCCGTGTTGCGCGGCATGGGGAACCCCGCGAAAGCCTCCCGGGGGGCGCCGGAGAGGGTGTAGAGCGTGTAGGCCTCCTGCCCCTTGCGCACCACGTTGTAGAAGAAGGAGCCGAACTGCGCCCGGGTGATGGCCGTGGCCTCGTCCGTGATCGTCTGCACCAGGGGCTCGAGCCCAGCTGGGCGAGCAGGCTCTGGCCGATGCGGTTCATCGTCTCCAGCTCCCGGAATTCCCGCTCTTCGCTCTCCCGCGCTTCGGTCCGCGTCCGCCGGAGGTCCTGCTCGGCCCGGCGGCTCTCCGCCGCCGCGGCCTCGGCCCGGCTCCGGCTCCGGTGGAGCCCCTCGGTGAGCAGCGTGATGAAGACGCCGGTCACCACGAAAATGCCGAGCTGCACGGTGCTCGCGAGATCGGGCAATCCCAGCCTGTGCGCCGGCTCCATCCAGAAGTAGTTGGCCGCCACCACCGAGAGGCCGGTGGCGAGCAGGCCCGGCCCCAGGCCGCCGTACCAGGCCGCGGCCATGATGGCGGGGAAGAAGAGGAGGAACGGCGTCCTGATGCCGATCACCGGCTCGAGCGACCAGCGGATCAGCCCCGCCAGAACGAACACCAGGACCGCGTGGCCATAGCGCAGGAGCGCCGGGCGTCCAGCGTGGGGAGAAGAGGTTGTCACGAGACCTTCAACGCGTCAGCGCTTCTGGCTCTTCCTGGCTCCCGCCAGCGCCTGCCGCGCCTGGAGCAGCTCCGCCATGTGCTCGCCGATCCAGCGCTCCGCCCGGCCGAGGTTGCGGTAGAGCCGCTCTCGCCGCCGGAACTCGGGGGTGTGGAAGTGCCGCCGGCCGTTGACCACCTCCGGAGGCATGTCGGCATGGAGCAGCTCGTGGTAGACCACGGCCTCCACCACGTAGCGGGGGACTTCCGGGCCGTCCAGCACGCGGTGGACCCGGATCAGCTGGTCCTCATAGGAATAGCTGCCGAGCTGGAGCGTCGAGGTCCGCCGGCGGCGGCTACAGCTGGCCCCTCCGGTGCTCGACTTCCCCCAGGTGACCGCCACCGGGAGGCGCCCCTCGAAATAGCGCTCGTTCAGGTCCGCCAGGATCTCGCGCAGGTCGAAGGCCACGCCCTCGGGCCGCAGCACCAGCCGGCGCCGGCGGGCGGCGGTCCGGTGGGCCGAGAAGTGCTCGCGGATGACGACCAGCGCCTCGCGGGCCCGGTCGCTCCCCCGCTTGCTCTCCACGAACGTCGCGACGGCCTCCAGCACCTCTGCCGGTGCCTCGGTGAAGGAGTGGTGGATGCGCAGCTCCAGGGGCGCCCGGTTCCCCAGCCGGCCCGAACGGACGCTCAGGATGGTCCGCTGGTTGTCCGTCAGCTCCAGCGAGCGCAGCCGCCCTCCGGTCAGGCGGTTGAGGTGGCGCAGGAGCTGGAAGCGCAGGGTGTTGGGATCGGACGGTAATTGCGGGAGTTGCTGGGACGGCGCGGGGGCCGGGATGGCCCGGAGGCCGAACAGCTCGAGCTGGACAGGACGCGGGGGCATGGCTCGATCCGAGCGGCCCCGGCCCTGGGGGGCGCGGCGCGAATCTCGCGGAAGTTCTTGCGCCGACGATCTCATCGTGCCTATCTCTTCATCGACTCATCGGTACCCCATACCAGCGGGTAGGGCGAACTGTAGCACAGCGGATCAGGGCCGCCAGCGCTCTCCCACCGCCAGAATCCGCACCCTCTCCCGGTCCGCCCCCCGCCGTTCCAGGACCTCCGCGAGGACCCTGGGGGCCAGGTCCACGGGTTCGTCCGTCAGGTCGAAGCACCCCCAGTGCATGGGGATCATGGTGCGGGCGCCCAGGTCCAGGAAGGCCTGGTACCCCTCCTCGGGGTCCACGTGCTGGGGGCGCATGAACCAGCGGGGCTCATAGGCGCCGATAGGGACGAACGCCACGTCGATCCTCGGGAACCGCCGCCCGATCTCGGCGAAGCCGTGGTAGTAGCCCGAGTCCCCGGCGAAGTAGTAGCGCCGCTCCCCGGAGTCGAGGAGCCAGGAGCACCAGAGGGTGGCGTTGCGCTTCATCCCGATGCGGTTCGACCAGTGCTGGGCGGGCAGGCAGGTGAGGGTCCACCGGCCGTGCCGGGCGCTCTGCCACCAGTCCATCTCCACGACCCGCCGGCGTCCCCGCTTGCGGAACCAGTCCCCGAGCCCCAGGGGGACGAACCAGGAGAGGGTGTCCGGCAGGTGGCGCACCGTCCAGCCGTCCAGGTGGTCATAGTGGTTGTGCGAGAGCACGGCGAACGCCTCCCCCGGCACCGCCTCCAGGGGGATCCCCGGAGGGGTGATCCGGCGCGGCACCAGGGCCCGGACGCCGAGGTGGGGATCGGTGAGGAACACGTCCCCGCCCTCCTGCACGGCGAACGTCGAGTGGCCCACCCAGGTCACCGAGGAGGGCTGTCCCCTGTCCTTCAGATAGGCCCCGTCGTTCGCCACCACCGGCACCCGGGGAGGGGCGCTCTTGTCGTACACCTTCTTTCCGAGCTGCCACTTGAGCACCATGAGGAGGCTGGCGTTGAAGGGGGCCCAGGGATTGAAGAAGCTCCCGGGCTCGCCGTGGGGGGCGTAGAGGAGGTCCGTATCCATGACCGGGGAGGATATCCCCTTGACCGGGATGCCGTTCTACGCTCGCGGGCCTCGTACGTCTGGCCGTCCCCACCGCTTCCTGGGAAGAGGGAAGGAGGCCGGCGGACCTGGCACGCCGTTTCGACGAGGAGGGAGCGGTGGGCGGGGTGAGACGAAGAGAGGGGAGTGACGGACCAAGCCTGGTGCGTAATTCCCCTCTCTTATTTGCGGCTCCCCTCTCTTGGTGCGTCATTCCCCTCCCGTGGGGGGCTTCTCCCCTCTCTTGGGCGGGCATTCCCCTTTCTTCGCTCGGTTCTCCCCTCTCCTATCTGCGTCTCCCCTGTCTTGGTTCGGTTCCGCCCAAGAGAGGGGAGAACCCGCCCACCAGAGGGGAGAAGCCCCCCACGGATGGGGAATGACGCGCGAAGAAAGGGGAGAAGCCGCCCAGGGGAGGGAGGCGCCACCGCGATACCGGTCCGTAGGGCAACGCCGGGTCCGTAGAGACGTGCCAGCCGTCCACCTCGACCTTTCCGGGTGCACAAACGGCGGCACGTCTCTTCGGAGGGCATGCCCTGTCGGCCAGGTATGGCGGTCTGTACAGAGGGGAAATTGCGTTTGGGATCTGTGTCGTACAGAGCGATGCGGTGGGAGGAGGCGGTGTTGCCTTCGAGAGACGTCCCGTCGGCGGTGCCCTTCGCAGGGCGGTGCACTTCGGCTGGGAACGTCTCTACGGACCCGTTTTGCCAGGGGGGCGAAGACCTCCCTCAACTTTAGGGCGCTCAAACGGCGTACCCGATGATTTCGAGTTCCGCCCGCACGTCAGCTCTCTCCAGGATCTCGTCGACGCGCTGCATCACCGAGTCCTCCAGGAGGTATTCACCACAGCCCTGGCACTGGAGGACGGGGAGGGCCTTGACGATGACGATCGTCGTTTCTCTGACCTTGAAGGGCAGATCCGTCTGGATCGAGACCATTTCCGATCCACAGGTATGACATTTCATCCTCTAAAGACCTCCCTCACCCCCCGGCGGCCAGGAACGCCTTCCGGATCGTCTCCATCCGCTCCCGGTTGACGCCGAAGTCCTTGCGGCCCAGGCGCGAGGCGGAGCGGAAATGGATCTGCCGGGCCGCGTCGTCGAAGAGGATCTCGACGTCGTCCACGAAACGGAAGATCCGGGAACGGCACTCGGCTTTGAGGTAGTCGGGCTTCTCCTGGACGATTCGGGTGCGGGGGTGGTCGCGTAACACCTGAAGCATCCTCTGGCGAGTCTGGGCCGGGGTCCCCGTGTAGGGGATCGGGTCCATGCGCTTCGAGGAGCCTTCCGGGGCCTGGGTGGAGACGCAGTTGGGGGTCTTGGGACAGGGAGCGAGGGTGGAGGCCATGCGCGGAGTCTAACGGAGTATGATCATCGGCCCAATTGATCCCCCGATGGGAGGAGAGCAAATTTCGATGGCTTCGATTCACGATCTGCCCACACCGGCGCTGCTGCTGGACCTGGACGTCCTGGAGCGGAACCTCCGCCATATGTCCGAGCGGGCCGCCGCCCTGGGCGTGTCGCTGCGCCCCCATATCAAGACCCACAAGTCCCTGGAGGTCGCCGGGCTCCAGAAGGCGCTGGGGATCTCCGGCATCACGGTCTCGACGCTCTATGAGGCGCGGGTCTTCGCCGACGCCGGATATGACGATGTGACCTGGGCTTTCCCGGTGATCCTGACCCGGCTGGCCGAGGTGGCGGAGCTGGCGGACCGGATCACGCTGCGGCTGGTGGTGGACTCGCCCGAGGCGGTGGACGCGCTGGAGGGGCTCGGCCGTCCGCTCCATATCTGGCTCAAGGTGGACTGCGGGTACCACCGGGCCGGGGTCGATCCCGACTCGCCCCGTGCCCTGGAGCTGGCCCGCAGGCTGGCGGAGTCGCCGAACCTGATTTTCGACGGACTGCTGACCCACTCCGGGCATGCCTACCACGGGACGAGCCGGGAGGAGATCGCTGCCATCGCCGAGCAGGAGCGCAGCGTCATGGTGGGGTTCGCGGAGAAGCTGCGGGCCGAGGGGCTCAAGGTGCCCGGGGTGAGCGTGGGCTCCACTCCGGCGATGTCCGCCGTGGCGAGCCTGGACGGGGTCACGGAGATCCGGCCGGGCAACTACTGCTTCTACGACTTCATGCAGGTGAGGCTGGGCTCGTGCGAAGCCCGGGACTGCGCGGTGACGGTGCTTTCGAGCGTCGTCTCCAGCCGGCCGGACGTGGGCCACGCGGTGGTGGACGCCGGGGCGCTGGCGATGTCCAAGGATCTGGGAGGAGACGGTTCGGTCAGCATGGGGGAGGTCTTCTCCGACTACGGTTCCGGCACTCTGGATTCCGAGGTGCGCCTGACGTCGCTCTCGCAGGAGCACGGGATCCTGAGCGTGCCGCGGCCCGTGGGGTCGCGGCTCCGCATCCTCCCCAACCACTCCTGCCTGACGGCGGCGATGTTCGACGAGTACGCCGTGGTCCGCGGCGAAGAGGTCGTGGACCGCTGGAAGATCTGGCGCGGACGGTGACTGCAGAGGGAGAGAAGACGATGTTGATGCTGGACGGCGAGACCCGGGACGCGCTCTGGCGCCGTTTGGTCGAAGCCATTGAGAAATACACGCCAGGGGGTGGGGGCGGCGCGGGTGGCGCCTGGGCTCAATGTGGAGGACGTGGAGGAGATCCGCACGGCGTTGGCTCCGTTCGACTTCGAGCGGCCGGTGCCGGCGCTCGAAGCGCTCGGCTTCGCGGTGGAGGGGCTCTGGAAGTGGCAGGTCCACACGCCTCATCCGCGCTACTTCGGCCTCTTCAACCCCGCGCCCACGACCATGGGCATCGCCGCGGACGCTCTGGTGGCCGCCTTCAACCCGCAGCTCGCGGCCTGGAGCCACAGCCCGCTGGCGGCGGAGGTCGAGCAGCACCTGGTGCGGGCGTTCGCGGAGCGCTTCGGCTTCGATCCCGCGCGGGCCGAGGGCACCTTCACCTCGGGCGGGGCGGAGGCGAACCACACGGCGCTCTCGACCGCCATCACCCGCGCCTTCCCCGAGGTCGGCCGCCGGGGGCTCCTGGCGCTCCGCAGCCAGCCGGTGCTGTACGTCTCGCCGCAGGCCCACCACTCGTTCCTCAAGGCCGCCCGTCTCGCGGGCCTGGGCACGGAATCCGTGCGGGAGGTGCGGGTGGACTCGGGGCTGCGGATGATCCCGGAAGACCTCCGGGCCCGCATCCGCGAGGACCGCGAGGCGGGGTGCTCGCCCTTCCTGGTGGTGGCCACGGCGGGCTCGACGAGCGCGGGCGTGATCGATCCCATCCTGGATCTCGCCCAGGTGGCCGACGAGGAGGGGCTCTGGCTGCACGCGGACGCGGCATGGGGCGGGGCCGCGGCCCTGGTGCCGGAGCTGCGGCCGTTGCTGGAGGGGACGGCCCGCGCCAGCTCAATCACCTTCGACGCCCACAAGTGGCTGTCGGTGCCCATGGGCGCGGGCCTGTACATCACGCGCCACCCGGGCATCCTGGAGCGCACCTTCCGGGTGGCGGCCGGCTACATGCCGCGCGACGGGGCGGCCCTGCAGGTGGCGGACCCCTACGCCCACTCCATGCAGTGGTCGCGCCGGTTCATCGGCCTCAAGGTCTTCCTCTCGCTCGCCGCCGCCGGCTGGCAGGGCTATGAGGAGGCGATCCGCCACCAGACGGCCATGGGCGGCCTCCTGCGTGAGAAGCTGCGGGAGGAGGGGTGGACCATGGTGAACGACACGCCCCTGCCCGTGGTCTGCTTCGTGAATTCCGGGCCCGAGGGGCGTTCGGTGGCCTTCCTGGAAGGGGTCAAGGCGCACGTGGTGGCGTCGGGCGAGGCGTGGATCAGCACGGTGGTGATGGGGGAGGCGGGGACGGCGCTGCGGGCGTGCATCACCAACTACCGGACGGGGCCGGAAGACCTCGACGCTCTGGTGGCGGCGCTGGGGAAGGCGCGGGCGGCGGCCTGACCTGATAGACTCCACTGTCCCGGATTTGGCCGAGCCGGCACTTAAGAGTGAGAAACGAAAGGACCGAACAAGGAGACCTCTCCAATGAGCTGGGAAGATAAAGAAGACAACACCATCTACAAGGTGGTCGTGAATCACGAAGAGCAGTACTCGATCTGGCCGGCCCACCGCGAGAACGCCCTGGGCTGGAACGACGTCGGCAAGAGCGGCACGAAGCAGGAGTGCCTGGACTACATCAAGGAAGTCTGGACCGACATGCGTCCCCTCTCGCTCCGCAAGAAGATGGAAGAGATGGAGCGCAACCGCCAGGCGAGCCAGGAAACCAACTAGCAGCCCGTCCCATCGTGAGACCAAGCGGCAATCCAACGGACCGGTGGCTGGCCTACCGCGAGGTGAACCCACGCGCGCGGATGCGGATGTTCTGTCTCCCCTACGCGGGAGGCGGGGCCTCCATCTACCGCGGCTGGGGGGCTTCGCTGCCGGCTGACGTCGAGGTCTGCCCGGTGCAGCTCCCCGGCCGGGAGAGCCGGATGCGGGAGGCGCCGATCGTGCGCTCCGAGCCTCTGACCCAGGCCATCGCGGACGCTCTCCAGCCCTACATGAACCTGCCGTTCGTGTTCTTCGGGCACAGCATGGGGGCGGCGCTGGGCTTCGAGCTGGCGCGCGAGCTGCGCCGGCGCGGCCAGCCCCTGCCCCTCCACCTCTTCGTCTCCGGACGCCGGGCGCCGCAGATCCCGGCCCGCGAGGAGCCGATCTAGGACCTGCCGGAGCCGGAGTTCCTGGTCAAGCTCCGGGAGCTCAACGGCACGCCGGAAGAGGTGCTCCAGCACGAGGAGCTGATGAAGCTCCTGATCCCCATCCTGCGGGCGGACTTCCAGGTCAACGAGACCTACGAGTTCACACCCGGCGAGCCGTTCGACTTCGGGTTCTCCGCCTTCGGCGGCCTGGGAGACGAGGACGTGACCCGCGAAGACGTGGCCGCCTGGCAGGAGCACACGCGCGGCCGCTTCCGGATGCGGATGCTGCCGGGAGACCACTTCTTCATCCACGGCTCCAAGGACATGGTCCTCGAAGCCGTCGCGAGGGACCTCGCGGAGATCGCGGCCGCGGTGTCCCCCAAGGCCTGGTGAGCAGCTTTCCCCCTTACCGTTTCGCGGACCCGTCGTCCGGCCTGACCCTGCCCCCGCTGGCATTGGGCGAGATCCACGTCTGGTCCGTCCGCCTCGATCCGCCCGCCGAGCAGGTCGAGCGGCTGGGCCGCTGCCTTTCTTCCGACGAGTGGCAGCGGGCGAACCGCTTCCGCTTCGAGAAGCACCGGCGCCAGTACGTGGTGGGCCGGGGCGCCCTGCGGACCCTGCTGGCCGCCTACGCGGGGACGCGGCCGGAGCTGGTGAAGTTCTCCTACGGCCCCCGGGGCAAGCCGTTCCTGGACCCGCCGCAGAACGACCTGCAGTTCAACCTCTCGAACTCGGACGAGCTGGCCCTGGTGGGCTTCGTCCTGGGCCGCGAGATCGGAGTGGACATCGAGTACCTGCGGCAGATGCCGGACTGCGAGCAGATCTCGGAGCGTTTCTTTTCCGAGAGCGAGCGGAAGGTGCTGCGGGGCATCCCATTCCCCACGAAAGAGGAAGCCTTCTTCAACTGCTGGACGCGCAAGGAGGCCTACCTCAAGGCGGTGGGCGAGGGGCTCGCGGCGCCGCTCGATTCCTTCGACGTGACCCTGGCCCTGGACGAGCCGCCGCGCATGCTCACCCTGGAAGGCGACCCCGAGCGCGCCGCCCGCTGGTTCTTCCACCACCTCCGCCCGGCCCCGGACTACGTGGGCGCCGTCGCCATCGAGGGCGGGACGTGGGAGGTGAGGACGTGGGCGTTCGAGGGGTGATGCCTTCGTTCGGCGTCCTGCCCTGCGACCTCACCCCGGCCCTCTCCTAAAGGAGAGGGAGCAAAGCAAGGCAGCTTTCTTCAAGCCCCTCTCCTTTAGGAGAGGGGTTGGGGTGAGGTCGCCCCGGCAAGGAGCCCCGAGAGATCTCTACCGTTCGATCGCTGCCGCCGTCTCCTCTTCCTTCTCAACCGGGGCCCCCGCGTCTGCCAGCCAGGCCGTCAGCCGGGCCTTCTGCTCCTGGGTGGCGTCGGGGCGCGCTTCGAGCTTCCAGCGGTTCTTCGGCTTCTCGCCGAAGGTGACGGGCAGGCGGGCCAGGCGCTCGCGGCGGGCCACCAGCAGGGTGGCCTTCTCGCCGGGACGGTAGGCCTTGAGCCGGCCCTCGATCCCGTCGGGCGGCACCCGGTACTCGTCGATCGCCAGGATCTCGTCGTCCACGTTGACGCCGGCCTCGTAGGCAGGGGTGCCCCGCTTCACCTGGGTCACGACAAGGCGGCCGTCCTGGACCTGCACCTCGGCCCCCAGCCAGGCCGCCGGCAGCTCCTGGGGATCGCCGCCCTCCTTCTGTTCTCCCTCCTTTTTTTCGGGCTCGCCGATCGTGAAGCGCAGGCCGTACCAGTCCAGGGCCTCCTGGTAGTCGAGCTCTCCGGCCGACTCCACGGCCTGCGCCAGCCAATCCTTCAGATCGATCCCCGCCACCTCTTCCAGCACCCGGCGGAATTCCTCGGTGGTGTATCCGCGCTCGCCCGAGAAGCGCCGGTAGGCCAGGCGCAGGGCGTCGTCGAGGCTGCGGCGCCCGCCGGTGGCCCGGCGGATGCGGGCGTCCAGGAGGAAGGCCACCACCTCGCCCTTGGTGTAGTAGCTGACGGCGCTGTTGGGCGTGTTCTCGTCGCGCCGGTAGAACTTGATCCAGGCGTCGAAGGAGGCCTCGTCCATGGGCTGGACGAGCCGGCCAGGGGTGGTCTCCAGGGTCTCGATCGACTTGCTCAGGTTCTTCAGGTACTGCTTGCGGGTGGAGAAGCCTGCCCGTTGTACCAGGAGGTCGCCGTAGTAGGAGGTGACCCCCTCGGCGACCCAGAGGGTGCGGGTATAGGCCTCGCTCTCGTAGTCGAAGGGGCCGAGCTCGACCGGCCGGAGCCGCTTGCCGTTCCAGGCATGGAAGAGCTCGTGGCTCACCAGGCCGAGCCATTCGAGATAGCCCTCGCGGGTGCGCGCCCGCCAGCGGCTGCTCATCAGGGTCGAGGAGTTCTTGTGCTCCAGCCCGCCGCCGGCCTCGGTCAGGAGATTGAAGAAGATGTAGCGCGGGTAGGGGGCCTCCCCCCAGAAGGCGATCTGGGCGCGGGCGATCTTCTCCGCGTCGGCCGCCGAGCGCGGGCCGTCCCACACTCCGCCCTCCCCCTCGTTGAGCAGCACGTGCGGCCGGCCTCCGGCCTCGAACGCGTAGGCCTTGCCGTTGCCGGCGTAGATGGGGGAGTCGACGAGGGTGTCGAAGTCCTCCGCCCGGTAGGCGTGCTCGCCGTCCGGGATCGCCGGCAGGGGGCTCACCGAGACTTTCCACGCCGCTGGCAGCACCAGGCGGACCTCGTGAGGCCGCTTCTCGGCGCCCGCCCGGGTGAGGAAGGTGGGGGCGCCGTTGATCAGGGCGAAGTCCGAATCGATCCAGTTGGTCCGCACCGACATCTCGCGCGAGTAGACCCGGTAGCGTACGGTGATCCGGGGGGCCCCACGGGTCTCGATCCGCCAGCGGTTCTTGACCGTCTTCTCCACGGGGAGCGGCTCGCCCGGCTTGTCCCCAATGGGGACGCTTTCGGCGGAGACGGCTTCGACGTTCCGTGCATACTCGCGGATGAGGTAGGAGCCAGGGGTCCAGACGGCCATCATCAGCTCGACCGTGGGGAGGCTGTCCGTGGGCACCAGCGCCTCGACCTCGACGTAGTGGGTCTGGGGGGCGGGGAAACGCAGCGTGTAGGAGATCGGTTCGGGCATCGGTGCTCCGTGGAGGCCGCTCGCGAGAGCCAATGCGAGCAGGGTCAGAGTTGCGGTCCTCGGTGGCATCGGGCGTCCTTGTGGAAGAGCCGTCAACTATACTCTGCGCCCATGCGCGACATGGCAGCCGAGGTCAACGCACCGCTGGAGCGGGAGGCGCCCGCCCTGTTCCGGGCCCTGTCCCCCATGGGACGCCGGATCTTCTTCCCACCAGACATCCCGGCCCAGGCGGCCGAAGCCAAAGGCAAGGCGATCAACGGGACGATCGGGCAGGTCACCGACGGTAGAGGCGGCGCCATCCGACTGGCGGAGCTGGTCTCGGCCTTCAGCCTCTCGGACGCGGACCTCAATCAGGCGCTTCTCTATTCTCCGATCGAGGGCATTCCCGAGGTCCGGCGGCTGTGGCGGGATTGGCAGCGCCGGCACGCTCCGGCCTATGCCGCGGACAGCGCTCCTCCGTCGAGCCTGCCGCTGGTGACGGTGGGACTGAGCCACGGCCTCTCCCTGGTGGCGGACCTCTTCGGCGGCGAGGGGAAGGCGGTCGCGATCCCCCAGCCTTTCTGGGGCAACTACCGGCAGGCCTTCGCCACGCGCACAGGGGCGAGGGTGCTGACGGCTCCCGCCTACGTGGACGGCCGGTACAACCCGCGGGCCATCGCCGAAGCCCTGGCCGGCCTGCCCGAGGGCGAGCCCGCCGTGGCGCTGCTCAACATCCCTTCGAACCCCGGCGGCTACACGCCGGACCCGGCGGAGCGGCGGGCCACCGTCGAGTCCCTGCTGGAGGAGGCGGGCCGCCGGCCGCTGGTGGTGGTCTGCGACGACGCCTACGCCGGCCTGGTCTACGAGCCGGAGATCCCTCGCGAGTCTCTCTTCTGGGACCTGGCGGGCGCCCATCCGAATCTGGTGCCCGTCAAGATCGACGGCGCCACCAAGGAGTTTTCCTTCTTCGGCGGCCGGGTGGGCTTCCTGACCTTCGCCCTGGAGCCGGACTCCGGGGCGGCGCGATCCATGGAGAGCAAGGTGAAGATGCTGGTGCGCTCCACCGTGGGCTCGCCGGTCGCGGCCAGCCAGGTGATCCTGCTCCAGGCCCTCCGCAAGCCGGGGATCGAGAGCGAGGTCGAGGCCGTGCGGGCGCTTCTCGAAGGCCGGTACCGGGCCTTGAAGGGAGCGCTCGCCGGGATGGACCCCGCTCTCGGCACGCCCCTCCCCTTCAACTCCGGCTGCTTCGCCCTGGTGGAGCTGCCCGAGCGGCTGGGCCTCGACTCCGAGGCCGTCCGCAAGCACCTGTTGGCCCGCCACGACACGGGCCTGATCTCGATCGCCCCGCGCTACCTCCGCATCGCCCACTGCTCGGTGGACGAGGCGGCCCTGCCGGAGCTGGTGAAAAGGCTGGAGAAGGGGATCGCGGAGCTGGCGTAGGGCTAGCGATCTTGGGTCACAGCTGGCCTAAAGGATCTACGCGAATCTATTCGCGTCTGTTCGGGTCCAATAGAAGCTACTCCGCCTGCAACCCTCGGATAATAATCTCGCGCCCGTAGGTGGGCTGGAACTCTTGAGCAGCGAGAGTGAAGCGTCGACCGTCGCTCCCCGCCGCGGCTGTAAAAGTCAGCTTACCGCGCACCTTCGTACCAGGGAGGAGCTTGACCACATTGTAGAATGTCTCGCCTTGCCGCTGGCGTAGGATAGCGTTCGGCTCGTCCCATCGGTCACCATTCTCGTCTAGGAGATACCAGTTCCCGGCGTTGAACTCGACACTCTTTTCGAGGACAGCTTCCGCCCGGATTTGCAAAGTCACTGTTTCACCGACCCTACGCACCGACTCGACAATCAATCGGTATGACTCCGTCTCCAACATTGGAAGAGCACGAGATTTCTCTTTTCCCGTCGCTCCCTTTCCTGTCGTGCCTTCCTGCTTACCGGAATCCTCCCCTGGCGGCCGCTCTTTCCCCAGAAGAGAGCCCAATACGGCCCTGAGGGTGTCGTCTTGGACAATATTGACCTTCGCCGCCGCGAAGATCGTCCCTGTCTGTGTGTCGATGAGCCGGCAATTGATAGCGATGTAGGACTTTAGATCTGTGATGCTGCCGGTCACGACGGCGTCGACTCCGGACAGTTTGCCGATCTTCTTCGCTGTGTCTGGGTCAACGAGACCCGTCTGCCCGAGCTTGATCTCTCCAAGGAGCTTGTCAACCATTGCCCGCTCGACAATCTCTAGGCTTCCTAGGTTGAAGAGGTCAGTGATCAGCTCCTCGGCAAGGTAAGTACCGAGCACTGTCGCGCGGCCGTCGAGCTCGATGAAAGGGCAGGACTGCGATTTTCTTCTTCTGTACCTGCGCTGCCTTCGCGGAAATCTGGCTCGCGAGGTCGCTGATTCCCTCGGCCAGGGTTTTCTGCGCCCACAGGCTGGAACTGCCGGCCAAACACAACGTCAAACCTAGTAGTAGGATGCGCGAACAGGACTTCATGTACGGTTCCTCCGTGGCTGGCATTGGCTAGATCTTCTAATCGACCCGCAGGGCCACCGTCTTTTGGACCCGATCGATCCGCAGGACGGAAACGTAGTAGGTCCTTCCTCCAAGGTGGAACTTGATCCTCTCTCCGGCGCCGAGGACGGCCTTAGGCACCGACTCGTCCCCCGTGGCAACCCGCACCGTCAAGAAATCTATCTCCCCCTGCCGGTTGAACTCGACCGCCACAGAGGCCCGACCCGCGAGGACGACTTTTTGCTCGCCATCAGCCAACTCGAACTCGGATGGCATCTCGGCCACCCCAGGTCTGTTGCTAGCGCCCGCCGGCCCGGAACCGACAGGAGGCACAAGAGGATCTTCTCCTCGGGTTCCGTCAATTTTAGAGGCGATGGCACCCGAATCCGGAGGCGTGGGAACAACAGTAGGGGTCGTCTCGGGTGTCTGCTCGGTGCCTGTCTTCTCCGCTCTGGAGACTCCAGGCCAGTAGTCTCTGGGATAGATCCAGATGATAAGGGCAAGCAACACGCTGGCAATGCCCGCCAGTGCGCCGATCGCAGACCAGTTCGGCCCGCTAGATGGGGATGTCGCCATGCTCTTTGTACCTTGACAATCATTCACTATAAACGAAGCTTGCCTAATTTCGCGAAACAGCGGCGTTCTGGATGTTGAGAGCGGGCGCTGCGAGCTGTCCTCTCCCTCCGGTGTCCGGAGGTGGGCAGCACAAAGGCCGGTCCAGATTTCCGGGCATCGGAAGCGTCCTCCTCTCCCGGTGAGCGGGGGAGGGAGGGGACGGGAGAGGGGGCCAGGGGGCCCCCAGGGGGTGAGGGTTAGCGGCCGGCGGCCGCCTACTTCACCCGGTTCCCATTCTCGTCGTATGTATACACCCCGCGCCCGACCTTCCGCCCCAGCCGGCCGGCGCGGACGTGCTGGATGAGGATCTGGTTCGGCCGGAAGGCCTCGCCCAGGCTCTTGTGGAGGAACTCCAGGATCGACAGGCGCACGTCGAGCCCCACGAGGTCCACCATCTCGAACGGACCCATGGGATGGTTCAAGCCCAGCTTCAGCGCCTTGTCGATGTCCTCGGCGCTCGCCACGCCCTCCTGGAGCATGCGGAACGCCTCGTTGCCGATCAGGGCGTTGATGCGGGAGGTGACGAAGCCGGGGGCCTCGTTGACCAGCACCATCTCCTTGCCCATGCGCTCGCCCACGGCCCACAGGGCGTCGATCGTCTCCTGGGAGGTCTGGAGCCCCCGCACCAGCTCGATCAGCTTCATCACGTGGACGGGGTTGAAGAAGTGCATGCCGGCGAAGCGCTCGGGCCGGTCCGTGCCCGCGGCCATCTCGGTGATCGAGAGGGCCGAGGTGTTCGAGGCCAAGAGGGCGTCCGCCGGCGCAGTGGAGGGAGACGGTGCGGAAGGTCTCGATCTTCAGGGCCACGTCCTCGGGCACGGCCTCGATGACCAGGTCGGCCTCGCGCGACGGCCTCTTCCAGGCTCTGGTGCACGTGGAGCCCTGCCTTGGCGCGTCCCGGCGGCTTCGGCGTCGACCTTCTTCAGCTCGACGCCCTTGTCGAGGTTCTTGTGGATGGTGGCCTCGGCCTTCTTCAGGGCCTCGGCACTGGTATCGAAGAGATGGGTCTCGTAGCCGGCCAGGGCGGAGACGTGGGCGATGCCGCGCCCCATCGTGCCGGCGCCGAGCACGGCGATGGTCGAAATCTGGTTGTCCATAGTTTTTTCAGAAAAAAGCAGGCTCAGGAGACAGGCGCTTTAAGAAACGGGGATGTTGTGGGTGCCGGTCGTCTTGGCGGCCAGGTTGCGCAGCTCGTCCGCGATGGCCAGGGTGTTGCGCACGGCGGAGGCGGCCAGCTCCTGGAGCTCGGGGGTCGTGGCGTACTTCTCCAGGATCTCCCGGCCCAGGTGGTGGTGGTGGGCCTCCTCGGGCTGGATGATCTGGTCGTAGAGACTGGCCGTGCCCTCGTCGCCCACCGAGCGGCAGAAGTTGACGAACTGGGCGTTGCGCACCTGGGCGATGGCCTCGCTGGCGAAGGGGCCGGCGGCGATGCGCTCGACCGTGGTGCGCAGGCCCCGCAGGTACTGGTAGAGGGGGCTGTGGCCCTCGGCCAGGGGGTCGAAGTCCGTCAGGTCCTCGCCCAGCTCGGCCAGGCGCTGGCTGATCATGCCGTAGTGCTTCATCTCGTCCCCGCACTGGAGGGCGAGGGCCATCTTGGCGTCCACCTCGGGGGTGGTGGGCATCCAGAAGCCGGCCAGCTCGCTCGCTTCGAGCTCGCTCTTGAGGGCCAGGCGGAGCAGGGTGACCACGTCCACTTCGCCGTCGGCTTCGGACTCCAGCGTCTCCGTCTCGCCCAGCCGCGCGAAGAGCCGGTCCATCTCCTCGACCAGTTGCGCGACGAATTCCTTGCTGTTCACAGGGAGAGCCCTCCTCTCGGGACATCATCAAGAGCCATTCTATCCTTCTGTCAGGCTTCCAGGCTCCGGAGCACGGCACGCACCGGCGAGGCGTCGAGGCCCGCCATCCGGAGCGGCAGGGCGATCAGCTCGTAGACCCCCTCCGGCACGCCGTCGAGCACCAGCCCTCCAGGATGGCGACGCCGCCGCGGAAGAGGGCGTGGTGGGCGTCGAGCGTCTTGCTGTCGAAGGGATCGACCGAAGGCGTGTCCATGCCCACCAGCAGGGCGCCCTTCTCGGCGAGCAGGGCCGCGAGCTCGGGCGAGAGGGCGGTGAACCGCTCCGGGAACGTCTTGCGGTCGCGCACGCTCTCGCTCTTGAAGAGGATGCGGCCCGGGTTGGCGAGGTCGATCCCCTCCACGTGCCGCGGCTCGATCAGCGGCTGGGGCGGCACCTGCACCACCCGGCAGGGGCCGAGGTAGCGGTCGAGCGGCATCTCGGCGATCCCCTCGCCGCGCGGCTCGGTGTGGAACGGCGCGTCGGCATGCGAGCCCAGGTGGGGCGTCGTGGTGATGGCGGAAAGGTTGACGCTCGCCCCCTGGGCGATGGACCAGGTCAGACGGGACTCGAACAGGGTGTCGCCCGGCCAGACCGGAATCTCCGGGCGGATGATGGGCGAGAGGTCATAGAGCATGGGACGCCCCTCCTTGCCCATCGGATCATAGCGCGTAGGGGCGGCCCTGTGTGGCCGCCCCTGAAGAGGAGGGATTTTCAGCCCGGCTGGGAGATCTTCTCGACCACCTGGCCGAAGTCCTTGTGGCCCACGGCCTTGAGCTCGCGGGCGAGGTCGGCCTGGGCGATGATGCCGATGATGCGGTCCTGGTCGTCGACCACGGGCACGCGGCGCACCTGCTGGCCGGACATGACGCGCTCGACGGCGTCCAGGTCGTCATCCTGCTTGACGCAGGAGACGTTCTTCGTCATCGCCTCGCGGACCGGCGTGTTGGGGGCCTGGCCGCGGCCCAGGATGCGCAGCGCGAGGTCGCGGTCGGTCACGATCCCGGTCAGCTTCATCGAATTGCGGCTCTCGACGACGGGCAGGCTCCCGCAGTCGTTGTCTTCCATCAGCCGGGCGGCGTCGCGGGCGGTGGTCTCAGGCGTGACGACGGCCGGGCTATCGGTCATGATGTCTCTGGCGCTTTTCGAAGCCATGGTGCCTCCTTGTTGAGAAGAGACCCGCGGACCTGGTCAATCCGGGGTCACACCAGGGCTTTGCAAAAACGCTCGCCCGCTCGCCTGTTGTAGGATAGGAAGCCGTCATGAGCCACGATCCGGAAGTCATCGTCCCTGGCCACGTGCCGCCGGTCGCCCTGGCGGAGCTGGACGGCGACGAGCAGAGCGAAGCTGGCGACCATCGCCCACCACGTGCGGGGGATCCTCACGGCCCTCGGGCTGGATCTGAAGGACCCCAACCTCGCCGAGACCGACCTGCGGGTCGCCAAGATGTACATCGAGATGTTCCACGGCCTGGCCGAGGGGGCGGAGCCCAAGGTGACCACCTTTCCCAACGAGGAGGGGTACAGCCACATGGTGATGGAGAAGCAGATCCCCTTCTACTCCATGTGCGCCCACCACCTGGTCCCCTTCTACGGCCACGCCCACATCGCCTACATCCCGCGCGACCGCATCCTCGGGCTCTCGAAGTTCGCCCGCATCCTGGAGTTCTACGCCAAGCGGCCGCAGCTCCAGGAGCGGCTGACCGAGCAGGTGGTCACCTACCTCGAAGAGAAGCTCCAGCCCCTGGGCGCCATGGTGGTCATCGAGGCGCGCCACCTCTGCGTCGAGATGCGCGGCGTCAAGAAGCCGGGAGCGCTCACCGTGACCTCGGCCCTGCGCGGCATCTTCCACCAGAAGCCGGTGCGCGAGGAGTTCCTCGACCTGCTCCGCCATCATGGATAAGCGCACTTTCCTCCTCGTCCTCCTGGCCTTCCTGGTGCTCCCCATCGGGGATGCGGTAGCGGCGGCGCGGGAGCCCCCGCGTCCCGCTCCCGGGCGGAGCTGACCAACCCGTTCCTGGGGCCGGAGTACTCGGCCTGGCTGGTCGGGCCGGTCGCCCGGATCGCCACTCCCCAGGAGATCCAGGAGTTCCTGGCGCTCCAGGACGACGCCGCGGCCGGGGCCTTCGTCCAGGCCTTCTGGGACCGCCGCGATCCGTCGCCGGACAAGCCCGGGCAACCCCATCCGGGAGGCCTTCGATGCGCGCGCGGCCGAAGCCGACCGCAAGTACAGCGAAGCCGGCTTCCTCGGCCGCCGCACCGACCGCGGCACCATCTACGTGCTCTACGGCCCCCCCTCGAAGACGGACTTCGAGGTCTCGCCCATCCCCAACGGTCCGCCCCTGGAAGTCTGGACCTACGACGCCGGCGCCCCCTCGGGCCTCGACGCCAAGCGCCCGGCCGACCGCTACCGTTTCATCAAGCAGGGCGACCTGACGGTCTTCTACGCGGCTGGACGCCAGCCGACAACTCTGCTCCAGCCCCCGTTGCAGGAGCCGCCCCTGTAGTTTTCCTCTGGAGGATTTTTCTATGACCGAGGCTCGTGCCGTGCTCGCGGGAACCGGCGTCGCCATCCCGCCCCTCGAGGTGGACAACGTGATGCTGTCCAGGATCATCGAGACCAGCGACGAGTGGGTCCGGGAGCGGAGCGGCGTCGTGACCCGCTACTACGTGCACCCCGGCACGGCCTCCTCCGACCTCGGGGCCGAGGCGTCGCGGGCGGCGCTGGCCGACGCGGGAGTCGAAGCGGACGAGGTGGACTACATCGTCTGCGCCACCATGACCCCGGACCACTACTTCCCGGGCACCGGCACCCTGGTCCAGCAGAAGCTCGGCATGCGGCCCCTGCCGGCCCTCGACATCCGCCAGCAGTGCGCCGGCTTCGCCTACGGCCTGCAGCTGGTGGACGCGCTCATCCGGAGCGGCGCCGCGCGCACGGTGCTCCTGGTCGGCACCGACGTCCACACCTCCCTGATGCCCTTCTCCGACCGGACCTTCGAGGTGCTCCACGGGCGCGACCCGGGTCCCCTCTCCCCCGAGGAATTCGAGTGGAACTCCCGCTTCCGGAACCTCCTCGTGCTGTTCGGGGACGCCGCCGGGGCCATGGTCTTCCGGGCTCAGAAAGATGACGGCCGCGGCATCCTCGACCTCGGCCCTCTACGGGGACGGCAACCACCGGGACATCCTCTACGTGCCGGGCGGCGGCTCGCAGCGGCGCCCCTTCGTCACCTGCGAGATGATCCAGGCGGCGGAGACGGTGCCGGTGATGGACGGCCGGGCCGTCTTCAAGCTGGCCGTCACCCGCATGCCGGAGGCCACCCGCGAGGTGCTCACCCGCTGCGGCTACACCACCGCGGACCTGGATCTCGTGATCATGCACCAGGCCAACCTGCGCATCAACGAAAAGGCCCAGCAGGTTCTCGGCCTGCCGGACGACAAGGTCTTCAACAACATCCAGAAGTACGGCAACACCACCTCCGCCACCCTGCCCCTCGCCTTCCACGAGGCCCGCCAGGCCGGCAAGGCCCCGGAGGGTTCCCTCGTGGCCTTCACCGCCCTGGGCGCCGGGCTCCACTGGGGCGCGGTGCTGATGCGGGTTTAGGAGTAGGATCTCCACAAGGAGGCTTTAGGAATGGGCCAGAAATATACAGCCCTCGTGAAGAAGAGCACGGGGTGGTGGATCGGCTGGATCGAAGAGATTCCGGGGGTCAACTGTCAGGAGGCCACGCGCGCAGAGTTGCTGGAGAGCCTGCGCATCACCCTTCGAGAGGCTCTTGAATTCAATCGTGAGGAGGCCGTTGGAGCGGCTGGTGGAGACTTTGAGGAAGAACTGATAGCGGTATGAAGCGGGGCGATCTCCTGCGTCATCTGCGGAGTCATGGCTGTGAGCTGCTCCGAGAAGGCAGTCGGCACTCCTGGTGGCACAACTCGGCCCTGAACAAGCGATCGGCAGTACCAAGGCACTCTGAGATCGACGACAGCTTGGCTTTGAAGATCTGCCGGGACCTGGGAATTCCGAGGTTCAAGTAACGATACTGTTTTTTCTGCACGGATATGACGCCCGCCTCCCAGGTCGCCCTCTCCACCCCTGATCCCGCCGCCATCTCGGCGGCCATCTCCCGCCGCGTGATGGGCCAGGACGAGGCCGTCCGCGAGATGTCGGTGGCCCTCGCGAAGCAGCTCGCGGGGCTGCGGGTGGGCAACATCCTGATGATCGGCTCCTCGGGCACGGGGAAGACCACGCTGATGCGGGCCGTCGAGGGCTATCTCGCCTCGGACCCCGTGCTGGTGGCGCGCTCGGCCGTCGTCCGTATCCACGCCAATGTTCTGGGCGAGGAGGCGGAGAAGGGCCGGCCGGGCGAGGTGGTGCTGGGCCGGCTTCTGGAGCGGGCGCGGGAACAGCTCGGCCCCAGCGTTCCCGTGGACATGCTGCTGCGGCGGGCCGCCTCGGGTCTCGTATTCGTGGACGAGGTGGACAAGATCCGCTCCCACGTAGGGGGCCAGCCGAACGTCGCCGGCATCCGGGCGCAGGAGGCCCTCCTGACCCTGATCGAGAACGAGGCCGTCCCCCTGACCCTCCCGGCCTGGGCCGGAGGCAAGACGGTGACGGTCAACTCCTCGGAGATCCTCTTCGTCTGCGCCGGGGCCTTCGAGGGGCTCTACGACGCCGTCTACGACCGGATCACCATCGGCAAGGACCGGGGCTCGCTCCATCCCGTCACCGTGGTCGAAGGCGGCAAGGTGATGGAGAAGATCGTCTTCCACCTGCGCGACTGGCTGCGCAACGAAGACCTCTTCGATTACGGGATGAGCCCGCAGTTCCTCTCCCGCTTCGACGCCGTGGTGCTCCTCCAGGACCTGGGGCAGGACGAGCTCGTCCGCATCTTCCTGGAGACCTCGGAGTCCGCCTTCCACCAGAGCCGCGCCTACTTCGAGAGCCGCGGCATCCACCTGGCGATCTCCCCGGCCGCCGTCCGCCGGATCGCGACCGAGGCCGGAGCCCAGCCGCGCCTGGGAGCCCGGGCCCTGAAGGAAGCTTTCCGCCGCGTGATCCGCGACTACGAGTTCGATCCCTCGAAGTTCGTCAACGGCGGGGCACTGCTGATCGACCTGCCGGAGGTGGAGGCGGTGCTGGGGAAAGCTTAGGCAGCTGAAGGCCGGCGGGACGCCAGCGTTCCCTCAAAGGCCTGCCCGGACTCCGGACGAGCCTCTCGCGGAGTCCTGCGGAAGGCTCGTTCCGGCCGGCGAGCCTCCCGTTCCGATGAAAAGTCGGTTCGTTCCGACCGGCGGGCCTTCCGTAGAGGCGAACGGGTCGCTCGTTCCGGCCGGCGAGCCCCCCGTTCCGGTGAAAAGCCGGTTCGTTCCGACCGGCGGGCCTTCCGTAGAGGCGAACGAGTCGCTCGTTCCGACTGGCGAGCCTCCCGTTCCGGTAAAAAGCCGGTTCGTTCCGACCGGCGAACCTCCACCACTAGACCTGCCGTACCCGCCGCATCTCGCAGATCTGCCGATACCGCGCTCGCCGCTTGCGCATCGTCCAGATCTGCGGGATGAAGGTGAGGAGCAGCAGCAGGATCGAGGCGATGGCGAACTGGAGGATGATCCCCGAGCGGTCCCCACTCGCCGCCTTGGTGAGGAGCGCGGCGAAGTAGGTGAAGACGGTCACCCCGGGGATCAGGCCGATCGCGGTCGTGATGAGGAACAGGCCTGGAGGTACGCCAGCCAGGGCGGCGCAGTAGTTCACCACGGGGAAGGGGAGCGGCACGAACCGGACTCCCACCATGCCCCAGAACCCTCGCCGGGCGATGGCCCGCTCCACCTTCTTCAGCCGGTTGCCGACCAGATGGAGCACGAAGTCCCGTCCCAGGCCCCGGCCCAGGAAGTAGGTGGAAGCCCCGCCCAGGAACACGCCGACCACGTTGTAGATCGATCCCCAGACGATCCCGAAGACCATCCCGCCCGCGATCATCATCGGCGTTGCCGGTACCCCGAGCGGGCAGAGGATCACATAGCTGGCGATCAGGGCCACGGGTGCCCACCAGGCGCCACGGAGGTGGCCGAGGAGAGCCGAGACCTTCTCGACCGTGAGATAGTCAGCCAGGGGAGTCCAGCGCAGAGCCGCGAAGCCGGCCCCGACGATCACCACCAAGACGAGGAAGCGGAGGAGGAGGTGGCGCGGCACGGTCACGCTAGTTGCGCCTTTTCCAGTGCTCGGGGTTCCGAGCCTTGTGAAGGATCGCGATCACGCGGATCGTGTCACCGTCGATGCGGTAGAAGATGCCGAAAGGAAACCTGTCCGTGGCGGCCCTTCTGACCGAAGGATCAACCCTGGGGTACATACGCGGATGGGCCAGGATGGAGGAGAGCACCGCTTCGACAGACGCACGGAAGGAGTGGCCCAGTCCTGGCTGTTTCTCCTCGTACCACTGAAACGTTTCGCGGAGATCGCCCTTCGCCTGCCGGCGGAGGACCAGTCTCATGACTTGGGCCAGAGCTCCGCTTTGACCTCTTCCCAGGTCTGCTCGTCGTCGGGATTGCGGTCGATGTCGGCGAGGCGTTCGTCGAGGATCTGTCTCTGCCAGTCGGGTATCGAGAGGAAATGGGCCTCGTCCTCAGGCTCGACACTCTCCCAGAGGATCTGGGCCAACTCCATCTTCTCGTCCGCGGGAAGCTCCAGGAGCTTTCGGATCTCGGCTCTGTTCATGGGACGAGTTTACGGGATCTACGACCCCGGCGCCTCCCCCGTCCCCGGGAACAGGAACTCCCGCATGTGGCGGTTCAGGGTTTCCTGGGAGCCAGGATCCATGAAGTTGAGCCGCAGCTCGTTGATCACCATCACTTCCATCTTCTGCCACTCGGCCCAACAGTCGGCACAGATTTTCTCCCGGATCTCGGCTCCGGCCTTGCCGGGCAGGGGAGCACGGGAGAGGGCCGGCGCCTCGGGCCGGCCGCAGCGGGCACAGTGGACTGTCCCTGGGATGGCGGCCATCAGCGGACCTCTCCGGGGAGGACGATGAGGCTCTCCGAGCGCTCCAGGATCTCCTTCGGCACCCGCACCAGGAGCACCAGGTCGCGCTCCTCGTTGCCGCGGCCACCGCGGCCGCCCCGGAGGTTCTTGACGATCTCGTCCGGAACCGAGAGCGTCACGTAGGCGGGGCGCTTGGCGTTCTGGCGGGCGCTGTCGGTGACGAGTTGCTCGATGGGCACCATCTCCACCCGTTCCGGGTACTTCTCCAGCGCGTAGCTCAAGGCTTTCAGTGGGTTCTGCATGGCCGGATTCTACACGCGCAGGAGACCCTGCTCTTCGAGGACCGACCGGAAGTAGGCGATGGTGCTCTTGAGCCCGTCCGCCAGGGGGACCCGGGGCTCCCAGCCGAGCCGCTCGCGGGCCTGGGTGATGTCCGGCTGCCGCTGCAGAGGGTCGTCCACGGGGAGGGGCTTGAAGACGATCGGGCTCGAGCTGCCGGTGGTGGTCTTGATGGTTTCCGCAAACTCCAGGATGGTCATCTCGTGCGGGTTGCCGATGTTGCACGGCTCCCGGAGATCGCTCATCAGGAGGCGCCAGATGCCCTCGATCAGGTCGTCCACGTAGCAGAAGGAGCGGGTCTGCCGGCCTTCACCGAAGACGGTCATGGGCTCGCCCGTCAGGGCCTGCTGGACGAAGGCCGGCACCACGCGGCCGTCGCGCACGCGCATGCGGGGGCCGTAGGTGTTGAAGATGCGCACGATCCGCACGTCCACCCCGTGGTAGCGGTGGTAGGCCATGGCCATGGCCTCGGCGAAGCGCTTGGCCTCGTCGTACACGCCGCGGGGGCCGACCGGGTTGACGTTCCCCCAGTAGGTCTCCTTCTGCGGGTGCTCCTTGGGGTCGCCGTAGACCTCGGAAGTGGAGGCCAGAAAGAACCTCGCGCCCTTGGCCTTGGCGAGGCCCAGGCTGTTGTGGGTGCCGAGCGAGCCCACCTTGAGCGTCTGGATGGGCAGCTCCAGGTAGTCGATGGGCGAGGCCGGAGAGGCGAAGTGGAGGACGAAGTCCACCGGCCCCTCGACCTCGAAATGCTTCGAGACGTCGTGCTCCCGGTACTCGAAGTCGTTCCTGTGGAGGAGGTGCTTGATGTTCTCCAGCCGGCCCGTCACCAGGTTGTCGACGCAGACGACCTCGTGCCCCTCGGCGAGCGCCCGCTCGCAGAGGTGTGATCCCAGGAAGCCCGCCCCTCCCGTGATGACCGCGCGGCTCACGAGAGGGCTCCCACCTTCTGGGGAACGGCCTGCGGCCTGGTATCGGGGATCCCCTCGGGCCGGCCGATCGAGACGTAGCGGAAGCCCTCGGCAGCCATGGCGTCGGCCTCGTAGAGGTTGCGCAGGTCGATGACCAGCGGCTGGCGCAGCAGGCCGCGCAGACGGTCGAGATCGAGCTTCCGGAACTGGTTCCACTCGGTGATGATGACGATCGCGTCCGCGCCCTCGGCCACCTCGTAGGCGTCCTTGGTGAACGTGACGGCCGGGAACAGCGGCCGGCAGGCGGGCATGGCCTCGGGATCGAAGGCCCGCACGGTGGCGCCGCCGTCGACCAGGGCCTGCACGATGGGCAGGGCCGGGGACTCGCGGATGTCGTCCGTGTTGGGCTTGAAGGAGAGGCCGAGGACGCCCACCGTCTTGCCCTCGAAGCCGCCCAGGGTGTGGCCGATCTTCTCGACCATGCGCTTCTGGGTGGCCTCGTTGACCTCCAGGACGGCCTCGATGATGCGGAAGCGCAGCCCCTGGTCGCGGGCGATCTGGGCCGCGGCGCGGGTGTCCTTGGGGAAGCAGGAGCCGCCGTAGCCGGGGCCGGCGGAGAGGAACTTCGGGCCGATGCGGCTGTCGAGCCCCATGCCCTTGGCCACCACGTCCACGTTGGCGCCCCAGGCCTCGCAGATCTGGGCGACCTCGTTGATGAAGGAGATCTTGGTGGCCAGGAAGCCGTTCGAGGCGTACTTGATGAGCTCGGCCGTCTCCACGCCGGTGACGATGAACGGCACGTCGGCCGCGTGGAGGGGGGAGTAGACGTCGAGCATCAGCTCGGCGGCCCGCGGGTCGCTCGTGCCGATGACCACGCGGTCGGGGTGCATGAAGTCCTCGATGGCCGAGCCCTCGCGCAGGAACTCGGGGTTCGAGACCACGGCGAACTTGTGCCTGCTGCCCGCGCCCTCGCGCACCATGGTCTCGATCATCTTGCCCGTGCCGATGGGCACCGTGCTCTTGGTGACGATGACCTTGTAGCCGTTCAGGTGCTGGGCGATCGAGGAGGCGACCTCGCGGATGAACGTCAGATCGGCCGAGCCGTCGGACCGGGGCGGCGTGCCCACGGCGATGAAGACCGCCTGGGCCTCCTCGATGGCGGGCCCGAGATCGGTCGAGAAGCGCAGCCGCCCCTCCTCCATGTTTTTCCGCACCAGGGTCCCGAGGCCGGGCTCGTAGATCGGTACCTTGCCTTGGGAAAGAGCCGCCACCTTGGCGGCGTCTTTATCCACGCCCACCACGTTCATGCCGAAGTCCGCCAGGCAGGCCCCTGTCACCAGTCCCACGTAACCGCTACCGACGACGCAGATGTTCATATCGCTTCAGGCTCGCTGGGAAGAGGTTGAGGTCAGAGCGCGCTCCGCACGCTCGCGGTACCAGGAGACGAACCGGCGCAGGCCTTCCCGGATGGGCACCTTTGGAGAGTACCCCAGGAGCCGCGCCGCTTTGGAAACGTCGGCGTAGGTGATCGGAACGTCTCCGGGTTGGGGCGGAAGATAGTCGATCCGGGGCTCCACGGCAAGCTCTTCGGCGATCCAGTGGACGAGATCCCGGAGCGACGTGGTATCCGCGCCGCCCAGGTTGAGGATCTCGAAGCCGGGCGCGAGATCGAGAGTCGCCACCAGGCCATCCACGATGTCGTCCACGTAGGTGTAGTCCCGCCGGCTGCCGCCGTCGCCGTACATGGGCACGGCCTTGCCTTTCCACAGGAGGTCGGTGAACTTGTGGATCGCCATCTCCGGCCGCTGTCCGGGTCCGTAGACCGTGAAGAAGCGCAGGCAGGCGGTCTGGAAGCCGTAGAGGTGGTGGTAGTTGTAGCAGAGCAGCTCGCCCGCCCGCTTGGTGGTGGCGTAGGGGCTGATCGGCTGGTTGACCTCGTCGTCTTCCGAGAAGGGGACCTTCTCGTTGATGCCGTAGACGGAGGAGGAGGAGCCGAAGAGGAAGATCTTCGGCCCGTGCCTGCGGGCGGCTTCGAGGAGCCTCAGGGTGCCGATGCAGTTGACGTCCTCGTAGAGGATGGGCTCGCTCAGGCTCGGCCGCACCCCGGCCCGCGCCGCCAGGTGCACCACGGCGTCGAACCGCCCGGTGGCGAACAGGCGGTCCACCAGGGCCGCGTCGCGGATGTCGCCCTCGACCAGACGGTAGTCCGTCCCGTCCCAGCAGCGGCGCGACGTTCTCCCGCTTGCGGGCGGGATCGTAGAAGTCGTTGAAGTCGTCGAGCACCGTCACCCGGTCTCCCCGGGCGAGCAGGCGCCGCGTCAGATGCGAGCCGATGAAGCCCGCGCCTCCCGTCACCAGAACGTGCGATGGCATGGTGTCTCTCTAGTTCCCTTCCGGCTTTTCGGCATCCAGTGGCGGCGGCGTCTCCTCGACCACATCCGGCCCCTTGTCCAGCGGCGGCGGCGTCCCGCCCTGCTCCTCGATCTCTTTCTTCGTGTCCTCGTATCGTGTCTCGAGCCCCTTCTTCTGCCGGTTCCGGATCAGCCAGCGCAGGATCCGGGACTCGTTGACGCCGATGATGACGTCGTTGACCGCGTCGTAGATCTGGGGATCGTTGATCAGCTTGGACGCCGAGCCCTCGCCTTCGGAGATCTTGGCGGAGATCTCGTTGAGGCGCTGGACGAACTGCCGGACCTGCTCGGCGACCTCTCGGCCGTACTCCTCGTCCTTGACCAGGCGGGGGAGCAGGGCGTCGCTCGTCTCCAGATCGGCCGTGAACGTTTGCAGATCCTGGGCCACTTTGTTGAGCGAAGCAAGGGTCTCGTTGAACTGGTTCCGGGCCGAGGGATCGTTGAGCAGCGCGGGCAGGAGCCCCTGTCCCTCCTGGGCCTGGGTGAGGATGCCCTCGAAGCGGCCGAGCGAGCGGGCGAGCTGGTCGGCGAGGGCCCGGTCGTTGAGCATCCGCGGGATGGGACCCTGGCCGTGCTCGATGGTCGAGGCGATCCGCTCCAGGCTCTCCGAGGTGCCGACCAGGGACTCCTGGAGGCGCTTGCTCTGGGGCGTGTCCTTGGTGAGCTGGCCGAGGATGCCCTCGCCCCGCTCCATGCGGTCCAGGATCTTGTTGAGCGAGGAGGAGATCTCGACGACATTGTCCATCACGTCCTCGCCCGAGGCGATCAGGGCGTCCACGTTGGTGGGCTGCGCCGCCGGAATCTTGCCGAAGGCCGTGCCTTCCTTCCAGGGCTCGATCACGGGATACCCGGGCGAGCCCGAGTTGATCTCGATGAACTTGTCGCCCAGGAGGCCCAGGGTCTTGATGCGGGCCGTGGAGGCGGGCTGGTTGGCCACCTTCTGGCTCAGGTCCTCCGGGCCGCGGATGCGGCTCGCGTAGCGGCTGTCGATCTCCAGCCAGACCTTGATCTGCCGCTTCCAGGGGTTCTCCGGCAGCTCGACCTGCTGGATCGTCCCCACGGTCACGCCGTTGAGCTCGACGGGGCTCCCGGGTTTCAGGCCGCTGACCGAGTTGAAGTCCACGTAGTACCTGTTCTTGGTCGTGAAGAGATTGTTCTTGTCGCCGATCAGGAAGATGCCGGCCGCCAGGACGAGGACGGCGATCAGGATGACCAGGCCGACGCGGAAGGCGCGCCCTTTGGGCGAGGAACTAGGCGACATGCTCTACCTCCTCCTCCCGGCCGGCCAGGAAGTCGGCGAGCACCGGATCGTCGCTGCGCTCGGCTTCCTCCCAGGTCCCGATGAAGCGGAACTTGCCGTCGGCGATGAGAGCGATGCGGTCGCCGACGCGGCGGGCCAGGGGGATGTCGTGGGTGACCACCACCGAGGTGACCCCCGTTCCCTCCTGAATGGAATTGATGAGCTTGCCGATGGTGGCCGCGGTGATGGGATCGAGGCCCGTGGTGGGCTCGTCGAACAGCATCACCTGCGGGTCCAGGGCGAGCGAGCGCGCGAGCGCCACGCGCTTCTTCATGCCGCCCGAGAGGTCCGAGGGCGCCTTGGTCTCGACGTCCTTGAGGCCGACCAGGGAGAGCTTGTGGCGCACCGTCTCCCGGATCTCCTTCTCGGACATCTCCGTGTGCTCGCGCAGGGGGAAGGCCACGTTCTCCAACACGTTCATCGAGTCGAACAGGGCGCCGCTCTGGAACAGCATGGCGATCCGGCGGCGGAAGGGGAAGAGCTCGCGCTCCTCCAGCTTCGTCAGGTCCGTGCCGTCGAAGACGACGCTCCCGGCGTCGGGCTTCTCCAGGCCGTTCAACTGCCGCAGCGTCACGCTCTTCCCCGTTCCCGACCGGCCGAGGATCACCAGGCACTCGCCCTTGCAGATGTCGAAGTCCAACCCCTCGAGCACCACCTTGGAGCCGTACTTGCGGGTGAGGCCGCGGACTTCGAACAAGGCTTCGGGCACGGTGGTTCCTTCAGGCATTCAGACGAGGATGTAGAAAAGCTTGGTGAGGAAGAAGTCGGAGATCAGGACCAGGATCGCGGCCAGCGACCACTGTGTTGGTCGTCGCCCGGCCCACGCCGTCGGCGCCGCCCGTGGTATTGAGACCATTGTAGCATCCGACGATGGCGATAAAGTACGCGAAGAAAAAGGACTTAGCGACGCCGCTCCCGACGTCGCCCAGGGTCAGCGAGTCGAAGACGTCGTTCAGGTAGAGCCCCGGCGGTCAGGTTGAGCGTGAAGGTGGCGACGATCAGGCCGCCCAGGATGCCCAGGGCGTCGCCGATCACCGTCAGGGCCGGCAGCATGACCAGCGAGGCAATCAGCTTGGGCACCACCAGCTTCTTGACCGGGTCGGCCGCCATGGAGCGCAGGGCGTCGATCTGCTCGGTGACCTTCATGGTGCCGATCTCGGCCGTCATGCCCGAGCCGATGCGGCCGCCCACGATGAGCGCCGTCAGCACCGGCCCGAGCTCGCGCACCAGCGACTTCGAGACCACCGAGCCGATGTAGTACTTGATGCCCAGCGAGGGGAGCGAGAGCGCCGTCTGGAGGGCCAGCACCATGCCGGTGAAGATGGTCGTGATGCTGGCGACCCCCAGGGAGCGGACGCCGATCTGCTCCATCTGGCGGATCCAGAGGCCGATCTCATAGGGCGGGCGCACCAGCGCCAGCAGCGCCCGCCCGGTCAGGAGCCCCAGCCCGCCCGTCTCTTCAGCGATTTCCCGGAGCTTCACGTGCGGATGGGCCACCAGGAGGCGGCGTGGACGAGGCTGAACGCGAGGTCCGAT
Organism: uncultured Acidobacteriota bacterium; assembly: GCA_963832495.1. Lineage (GTDB taxonomy): Bacteria > Acidobacteriota > Thermoanaerobaculia > Multivoradales > UBA5704 > DATARR01. The sequence continues at coordinate 211,781 of CAWHUF010000016.1, forward strand.
ACCGCCAGGGGAACGAGACCGCCCAGGTCCGGCCCGCGCAGGGCGGCGATCCCGAGCACGAGCGCGCCCAGGGCCCGGCCGGCGATGGCCACCGCGATGATGGCGCTGTACCGGCGGGGGTCGTAGGCCGCGGCCAGGTAGAGGCCGGCGAGCATGAGCAGGAGTGTGGCCAGGATCCAGAGATAGAAGGCCCCCTCGGGCAGGGGCGGCAGCGGCAGGCCGAACATCCGCGCCGGCACCTGCGGGGCCACCACCATCAGGATGGCGAAGCCGACGTCGTAGAGGGCTCCCGCCACCAGGCTCGCGCGCAGCAGGCCCAGCAGGCGGAAGCGGCGGACGTAGGTGCTCGTCAAGGCCATGGCCGGGGGGCATTGTAGCAGGAGGTATGAGGGGGACCCTTTCGCCTACAATAGGCACCCCGTCAGTCATCCCCGCCATGGAACCCAACGCCCAACGCCCTCCCGCCTGGCTGACCGCCCTCGCCACGTTCACGGGGAACCTCTTCCTGCTGATCGGCTCGATCCTCATGTCCGTGGTCACCATCGCCGTCTCCTGGATCCCCCCGCGGGGGACCTGGTCGTTCGCCGCCATGCGGATCTGGGCGAACGGCCTTCTGGCCGCGAGCCTGATCCGCGCCGAGGTGCGCTACGACCCCGCGCTGGAGCCGGGCCGGAGCTACGTCTTCCTGGCCAACCACCAGAGCCTGTTCGACATCCCGGTGCTGCTCGCCACCTCGCCCGGCCAGGTGCGCATGATGGCCAAGCGCAGCCTCTTCCGGGTCCCCTTCTTCGGCTGGGGCCTGAAGGCGGGCGGCTTCATCCCCGTGGACCGGGCGGACCGGAGCACGGCCCGGCAGAGCTTCGCCTCGGCCTTCGCGCACCTGCGCGAGGGCACCTCGATCCTCCTCTTCCCCGAGGGCACCCGGTCGCTCGCGGACACCCTCCTGCCCTTCCAGCGCGGTGGGTTCCTGCTGGCCATGAAGAGCGGGCTGCCCATCGTGCCCGTGGGCCTCCAGGGCACCCGGGCCATCCAGCGCAAGGGGAGCTGGGCCATCCGTCCCGGGGACGTGGTCATCTCCTATGGGGCTCCCATCGACGCCGCCTCCTACGGCGTGCGGCGCAAGCAGGAGCTGACGGACGAGGTCCGCTCCCGGATCGCGGGCCTCGCCGGGCTGCACCTGGCCGAGGAGCAGGGCGGCGAGGCGCTGGCTTAGGGGGTGTAGTACGATCGCGGCATGGCAAACGATCTCGAATCCAAGGTGTGGGACGCCCTCAAGACGGTGAAGTTCCCGGGCATGAGCCGGGACATCGTCTCCTTCGGCTTCGTGCACCAGGTGAAGGCCTCCGCCGGCTCCGTGGCCGTGGACCTCCAGATGGCGACTCACAACCCGGCGGCGGGTGAGAAGGTGAGAGAGGAAGTGGAGCGGACCCTCCGCACCCTCCCCGGCGTCCAGGACGTCAAGGTCAACATCAACGTGACCAAGCCGCCCACCCGCGAGGAGTCGGCCCAGAAGGCGATCTCGCAGGACGCTTCGCTGATCCCGGGAGTCAAGCACGTGGTGGCGGTGGCCTCCGGCAAGGGCGGGGTGGGCAAGTCCACCGTGGCGGCCAACCTGGCCGTGGCCCTGTCCCAGCTCGGCTACCGCGTGGGCCTGCTCGACGTGGACATCTACGGCCCCTCCCTGCCTACCATGTTCGGCATCACGGAGAAGCCCCGGGTGGTGGGCAACCGGATCTACCCCTTCGTCAAGCACGGTGTCACCGTGATGTCGCTCGGTTTCATCCTGGAGACGGACACGCCCGTGATCTGGCGCGGCCCCATGGTGATGCGGGCCATCGAGCAGATGCTGGGCGACGTGGAGTGGGGCGACCTCGACTACATGGTCCTCGATCTGCCGCCCGGCACGGGCGACGCGCAGCTCACGGTCACCCAGCGCATCCCCCTGGCGGGCGCGGTGATCGTGACCACCCCCCAGGACGTGGCCCTGATCGACGCCAGGAAGGGCCTCGCCATGTTCCGCAAGGTGAACGTGCCGGTCGTGGGCATCATCGAGAACATGTCCACCTTCATCTGCCCGCACTGCGGCGAGGCGACCGACATCTTCAGGAAGGACGGCGGCAAGAAGACGGCCGGCCTCCTGGGCACGGCCTTCCTGGGCTCCATCCCCCTCGATCCCAAGATCGTCCTGGGCGGCGACGCGGGCGTGCCGATCACGGTCGCCGAGCCCCGGGGACCCCACGCGGACGCCTTCCGGCAGATCGCCGCCGAGGTGGTCGAGGAGGTCGCCCGGCAGGAAGAGATGAAGCCGAAGCTGTCGATCGTGTAGATCGATCTCTGTCCCGATGTCCATCGCCCTCATCGCGGACGCCCACCTCTCCGGCCCCGGCGGCTCCGCCGGGCCGCTCCTCGCGCAGCTCGAAGCCCTGCCGGCCCAGGGTTGCCGCCATCTCGTGCTCATGGGCGACCTTTTCCAGGCGTGGGTGGGGTTCCGCAGCTTCGAGACCCCGGACGTCACCGCCGTGGTCGCCGCCCTGCGGAAGCTCCGCGACCAGGGGGTGCGGATCGAGTACGTGGAGGGGAACCGCGACTTCTTCCTCGCCGGCAGCCCCTACGCGGACGCGTTCGACCGGATCACCCTGGAGACCTCCTTTGAAGTGGGGGGAGTCCGGTACCTCGCCGTCCACGGGGACGGGCTCAACGACAGGGACTGGAAGTACCGCTTCTGGCGCAGGCTCTCGAAGAGCGCGCCCGTCCGCTTCGTGGTGCGCAGCATCCCCCAGGCGCTCGCCCACCGCCTGGTCCACTCCACGGAGCAGCGGCTCTCGCAGACCAACTTCAAGCACCGGGCCGCCCTGCCGGAGGCGGCCATCCGCGGCTACGCCGAGCGCCGGCTGGCCGAGGGGTACGACGTGCTCCTCCTCGGCCACTTCCACGAGCCCCGGGTCTGGCAGGTGGCGGGGGGCGAGGTGCGCCTCCTGGACGCGTGGTTCCGGAGCCGCGCGGTGGAGTGGCTGGGGTAAACTCCACGCTCCATGTCTCTGCGGGTCACCATGATGGGCAGCGGGACCTCGACGGGAATCCCGGTCATCGGCTGCACGTGCCCCGTCTGCCAGTCCGCCAACCCCAGGAACCGGCGCTGGCGGCCCGGGCTCAAGATCGAGACCGGGGACGGCATCTTCCTGGTCGACACCCCGACCGACCTGCGCGAGCAGGCGCTGCGGTTTGGCCTTCCCCGGGTGGACGCCATCGTCTTCACCCACTCGCACGCGGACCACATCTACGGGCTCGACGACGTGCGGATCTTCAACTTCCGCCAGGGCGTGGCCATCCCCTGCTACGGCTCGGAGGAGACCCTGCGCAACATCCGCCGGGCCTTTGCCTATGTCTTCGAGACTGGCCAGGAGGGCGGCGGCAAGCCGCAGCTCGACCTGATCCCCGTCCGCGAGCCCTTCGAGCTGCTGGGGCGGACCTTCGTCCCCGTCCCGGTGTGGCATGGCGGCATGGAGGTCTTCGGCTACCGGACCGGTGGCTTCGCCTACGTGACAGACTGCAACCAGATCCCGGAGGCGAGCTTCCGGTTGCTCGAAGGGGTGGAGATCCTGGTGCTCGACGCGCTGCGCCACCGGCCCCATCCGACGCACTTCTCTGTAGAGGAAGCGATCGAGGTGGCGCGGCGGATCGGTGCCCGCCGTACGATCTTCACCCATATGACCCATGACGTGGACCACGACGACCCGCTGCCGGCGGGCGTGGAGTTCGGATATGACGGACTCGTCTTCGACGCAGAGTGAGCCCTTCGTGGAATCTTTCGCTGTGCCCAGCGGCCGGCGGGCGCGCGGCCGGCTGCGGGTGCCGCCGTCGAAGAGCCTCACGCACCGCTACTTCAACCTGGCGCTGCTCTCGGGGCAGCCGCTGGTGATCGAGCGCCCGCTCTTCGCCGAGGACACGCGCCTGTTCCTGGGCGCCCTCGGCCGCGCGGGGTTCCAGGTCGAGGAGGCGGAGGACGAGGTCCGCCTGACGCCCGGGGGGACGGCCCAGGGCGAGATCGAGATCTTCTGCGGCAACGCCGGCACCATGCTCCGTTTCCTGGTGGCGACCCTCGCCGTGGTCCCCGGCCGCTTCCGGCTGGACGGCGTGCCGCGCCTGCGCGAGCGCCCCGTGGGGCCGCTGGTGGACGCCCTGCGGCCATTGGGTGCGCGGATCGAGTACCTGGAAAAGGACGGGTACGTGCCGCTCGCGATCGAGGGCGGCAGCCTGCGGGGCGGCACCACGACGCTCGACGCGGGCGAGTCCAGCCAGTACCTCTCGGCCATCCTGATGGCCGCCCTGAAGGCTCCGGAAGAGGTGGTGGTGGAGGTGCCGTCGCTCACCTCACGGCCCTACGTGGACGTGACGATCGCCGCGGCCGCGGCCTTCGACGGCCACATCGAGCGCGTGGGGCCGCGGGCCTACCGCGTGCGCCCCTCGACGCTCCGGGGCGGGCGCGCCCGCGTCGAAGGGGACTACTCGGCCGCCTGCTACCCGGCCGCCGCGGCCGCCTTGACCGGCGGCGACGTGTCGCTCGACGGGCTCTCTCCCGACTCCCGGCAGGGGGACCGCGAGTTCATCGACCTCCTGGTGGAGATGGGCGCGGAGGTCTCGTGGAAGGGGGACGTCCTGCGCGTCCGCGGCGCGGACGGCGGGGCGCTCAAAGGTGTCAAGGCGGACCTCTCCGGCATGCCGGACCAGGTGCCGACGCTCGCGGCACTCGCCCCCTTCGCCCAGGGCGAGACGCTGATCCACAACGTGGCCCACCTGCGCATCAAGGAGAGCGACCGCCTGGAGGCCATGGCCACCGGGCTCCAGAAGCTGGGGGCGGACGTGCGCGAGGGGCGCGACAGCCTGTGGATTCCCGGTCTGTGGAGCGGCGGCGACACTCCCACGGAGACGGTGCACGTGGACCCCTGGGGCGACCACCGGATCGCCATGAGCTTCGCCCTGGTGGGCCTGCGCCGTCCAGGAGTGGTGATCGACCATCCGGAAGTGGTCGGCAAGTCGTACCCGGGCTTCTGGCGGGACCTCCAGAAGATGCTGGGCCTGTCTTCCTAGTCCAGCGTCGGATCCCAGCCTCCACGGAGCGTTCCCTCCTTCTTCACTTATCGTTCCCCCTCCGGCCCCGGGGGGAAAACCGTTTTCCCCTCGGTCAGGGGGGGCCGGCACGAGGGGAAACGCGCCGGCCCCAAGGGGAAAGTTATCGGGATCCGGGGGAGCGCGTCCGGACCTTGGGGGTAGTGTCTAACTCAGTGTGGGCGGCGTAAAAAGATCGCGTTCCGTATTGACGACACAATCGAGCGGAGATCGAAAACAATCTAGAGTACCACGCAGAAAGACGAGCGGCAACACTTCTGCGCGGTTTGTAACAGTATGCGGGTTTTGCGGGGCAAATAGTTCACAAAGAAGGCGCGCTAAGAGGCTACAAGGTTCCGGTTAGCGCAACCACACCCCCGTTCTCCTTGCCCTACGCGGCCCAAAGTTTCGCTTGACAACGATCTGAGGCAACGAGACACTTCAACGGAGCGAGGGCGGTAACAAAGAACGCACCCTTCTCTAGAGGCGCGATCGAGCGGAGTCGCTTGAAAGCGAAACGCCCCGAGGTGTATCAGACCAAGGGGCGTCTCTGAGACTTTAACGAGACCGGGGGTCCGGCGGCCTCATCACCCGCCATCCTACGCCGTAGGAACTCCCCGGTCAAGACGGAAGGAGGAGATGCCATGAGGCATTTCTACGGCGGGGCTGTACCCATGCACCGGTTCTTCGGGGCTTTTACTCCTGAGCCTCCCCGCCGGCTCATACCGTCCGGCCTGCGCGATCTCCCGCCGGGCGGCGCGGATCAGCCTCTCCCTCATCCAAGCGGAGATGCTGATCCCCGCCAGCTCGGCGGCCTGCCGGATCAAGTCCTCGTGCTCCTCAAGCAACCTCAGACGGAGGGCAGCGGTTTGAGTCTTATCAGCCTTTGGTCTAGCCATTCTGTCAGTGTAGGCCCGATAACTCTACAGGTCAAGAGCAAGAATCCGTCCTACACACTTGACTTGTAGAGTTATTTGGCCTACAATTACTCCAGATCAGAGAACGTTTCATGGACGCCCATCCCCAGGCAACGCGCCGAGCTGCCGCACTTGCGGTGGTCGGACGATTGGATGGGGAAAGGACCGTGAGGGCAACGCGCGGCGGAAGCTGCAAGGACTGCAAGGTGACGTTTGGGATCATCCCGGCAGCGGCCGCTGGGCGCCATGCGGATCGACCATGGAGAAAGCTACGTTCATGCCTGACCTTGTTGACGGAAGGGAACAGCATCCGCAGCACGGAGCGGATGACGGGTATCCACCGCGACACGATCCGCGCCCTACTTCGGATTGTGAGCGCGAAGTGCGAAGCGCTGCTGAACCGCTGGTCCGGCGACGTGGCGGTCGAAGGACGTGCAAGCTGACGAAATGTGGAGATTTGTGGGGATGAAAGAACAGAAGAAGAAACTGCAAAAAGCTCACGGATAGGGAACTAGGAGACGCATATACATTTGTGGGTATCGAGCGGACCTCTAAGCTGGCGCTCGGGCTGGCACCTGGGACGGCGTACCACAGAAGACGCCACGATTTCAGAGAGAAGCTGGCAAGCGCTACGACGGGCCGTTTCCAGCTTTGAGCACGGACGGCTATAACGCCTACCCGAACGCGGTAGAACAGCACCTTGGCGGACGGGTGGATTATCGCGCAACACATCAAAACCTACAGCGCGGAACCGATGGATGAAGAGCGCCGCTACTCGCCGCCGTGCATAATATCGGCTGAAAAGATTGTGGTCTCGGGAAATCCGGAAGAGGAGCGGATTTGCACGTCGCACGTGGAGAGGCAGAATCTGCATATGAGAATGCAAATGCGTAGGTTTACGAGATTGACGAACGCTTTCAGCCGGAAGCGGGAGAACCTGAAAGCTGCGTTGGCGCTGCACTTCGCTAACTACAACTTCACGTGGATGCACTCCAGCATCCGCATGACGCCGCGATGAAAGCCGGTATTGCTCGGGCGCCGTGGTTCGTGCGGGATCTGTTGACGGCCTAAGGGTATGATGGCAGGTGAAAGGAGAAACTCATGACGGATGCTCGACACCTACGACTAGAGCGCGTTCATCGAGATCGCGCCAAGGCCGTGGAATCTAAGCTGAGCCTTTTGGAGACTGGCAGGATAGAAATTTGGCGGTTGGTCTAGTTGATGTCCTTGTGGACGTTCAGCATCTCGGGCGCTTCAGAAAGATCAACCTTAACCTGCCGGACCTCCTGGCACTTGCGAAAGGCGTCTACGAGCACGAGCTGGCCTTAGAGTCTGCTCCATTACCAGAAGTCTCGGACGCGTCCGGCAAGCTTCCGGACTGACGGCGGGCGTTTGCTTCCAATTCTCGAAGGTAATAAAGAATCTCTTCCAGTTTTTGCAAGACGCTCGCTTGATAGCTATCTATGAGCACAATGGTAACAGACGGGTAGATCGGTAGCAAGTCTCTGGGTAGATCGGTAACAAAAGAAGGGCCGGGCCGCCAGATGGGCGCCGACCTATCAACCTTCTACACATCCTCTCGCTGGAACCGCTGGAGGAGCGGGGTGGGATCTTCGGTGGGCTCTCTGCTGCCTCCCCACCGCACCCAAACGCGCGCCGGTTGGGAAGCCAGGGCTTTGCAGTGGCGGGACGTCTGAACGTCCCCAGGAGCGGAGGGTGGGCATGTAGCTGAGGGTGTACAGGTGGCACCCGTGGTACCCCGGCCCGGCGGCGGTCCCTCGAAAGATCCCGAACGGACGCGCCATCCACCCGTCCAGGTCCAGCTCCATGCCGTCCTCCAGGCGGACGCGGAACAGACCTTGCCCCATGCCAGGGGAAGGGGCTTTCCGGCTCGCTGAGGAGGGCGTCCAGGTGCCTATCCGCCGCTTCCGCGAGCTATGTGCCTACGCTCCTGTGACTCTCCACTTCCGCCGCCTGTGCCAACGAAGGGACTGCTTCTCCGTGGCGCGCACGGTGAACGTAGACACCTTCAGGCGCCGGTCTCATAGGCGAGACCTCGACATCGGGTTGCATTCGTCCGCATGCTGAAGTGACCTGCTTCTCATGCGCGGCAGCCATGGCGAGATACATATCCGCCGCCCACGCCAAGAAGGCGCGGCGTCCCAAGCCATTGCGGCGCGCTGCCGCTTTCCATCTCGCTTTCTGACCTACCGTGGCCTGGACAGTGACAGGGCGGACACGTCCACGGGGTAGGAGCGCAGACTATCCCACGACATCACGCGGCCCCCTTCGCCAGCTTGTGCTCCATAGTGTGCGCACCTGCTTCAGGAGCAGGGCCACCCGGGAGGCGTGTCGGGACAACTTGGCGTCTCCAGCGTCAGGGAGGAATGGCGCCGCTCCTGCCCAACGCTGGCCGGAGAGAAAGCCTGAAGATGGCGCATGTCCGCACGGCGGCGCGCATCTCGTGCGGGTGCTGGTCTCCCGCCACGCTGGCCAGCGGTCGTAACTCTCCAGCATCATCGTGAAAAAGTGCTCTGCCGCCGTTCCGCAGAGACGGCATTGAAGCTCGGCTCCGAGATGTAGAGGAGAAACGTCTCTCGGAAGACGGCGAAGTTCTCGAATGCGTGCGGGTCAATCGTGGCGGGAACGGCGGGTTTTTCGGGGTAGAATCCTGTTCCAGGTCTGGCATAGGGGACCTCCTGTGCTGGGCTTAGGTGCGGCGGCGTGCTTCCAACACCCGCCGGGCCGTCTGTGTGGTGTCTGAAGGGAACGCTTCCCCTCTCACGCTACGACGTTACCTAGATTCCCCCCGCTGTCTACGCCTTTTTGCCGCCCACACACTATTAGGACACAGCCACCTTGGGGAAAGCGGCCGGGATCCCGGGGCCGGCCGCTTTCCCCAAGGGTGTCCTTCAGATTCCGGGGGACACTCACCCAGGATTCTTCGTTTCCGTTAAAATCCCCGTCAATGTCTCCAAGACCAGACACCCGCCGTGCGGCCGGTGTCTTCCATCCATGTCTCGAGATCCTGGCGCGCGCGGTCCCGCTCGCCGAAGCGTGCCTCACAGGGAAGCCGCCGGAAAGTGGGCGTCCTCCTGCAGGCGGCGGGACTGCTGTCCCTGTTCGATCAGGCGGGATGGCGGCTGGCCGCGGGATGGGATCCGGCGCGGATCGATCCGGACGGCCGGCTTGGGATCGGTGAGGATGGCGCCGTGCCGGGCCGGTCGGCGGAGACTCCCCAGGAGCTGTTGCTCGACCTGACCGGCCGGCTCTTCGGCGGGGAGCCGTAACCGGGCGGGGGGAGGCGCGCCGGGCCTGTGCGTGCCCTGCTCGACACCTGGCGGCAGTCCCTGGCGCCGCTGCCTCCCGGCGAGGCCGTGGCCCGCATCCTCGACAAGGCGGCCTTTCTCTGGGAGGCGGACCACGCCCCGGCGCGCCGGGCCCTGGCGGGCGGGCTCGGCTGACGGCAAGGGCCGCGCCCCTGGCTGGCGGGGCCCAGGGCGTTGCGCGCCCGTCTGCTCCGGCGCTCCCCTCGGTGCCGGAGCTGGCGGCCTTGCTCGCGTCGCCGGCGGCCCGGGCCCTCTGGAACGGAGAGGAGGAGCCCCCGCCCCCGGAGACGGAGGAGGAGCGGACCGGCCTTGCCGCGGCTCTCGAATCCCGGGGCCGGTTCGAAGCCGCCCTCGAGGCCCTGGCCGGCCTGCGCTCCCCCGAGGCCCGGGCGCTCGCGGCCCGCTGCCATCTCGGCCTCGGCCGGCTGGCCGCGGCGCGGAGGGCCCTCTGCGAGCTGGAGGACGCCGCCCTTGCGCCAGCCCTGGTGGCGGAGCTGGCGGAGACCGCCTCGCGGGTCTGGGCCAACCGTGGGAAGCCGGGCCGGGCCGGCTTCTGGATCCGCCGGGCGCTCGACGAGACGGCGGGCGACCCGCAAGCCTCGGTCCTCGCCCGCCTTGCCGCCGCCGGCGCGGCCTGGGACCGGGGCGACCTCGCCGCCATGGACCGCCTGCTGGAGCAGGCCCGGCCGGCGCTCGACGATCCCGACCTCGCCTGGCGCTGGCACCACGCTCCGCGCCCAGCGGGCTCTCAAGGACGAGACGGCGCCGCCGAGGCCGTGGCAGCATCGCCCGCGCCCTGCGCTCCGGCCGCCGGCGCGCTGACGCGGCGCCAGGCGGCGGGGCTGTGGAACGAGCTGGGATTCGGCCGCGCCCGCAGCCGGGGACCTCGCCGGGGCCGAGCGCGCCTTCCTGCACGCCGCGCGCCTGGACGCGGGCTGCGACGGTCCGCGCAAGACCACCCTCGCCCTGTCCAACCTGGCGGAGATCCGGCTGCGCCGCGGGCGGCTCGCCGGCGTGCGGGAGATCCTGGCGCGGTCCGAGAGCGAGAACCGGCGCGCCGGCAACCTGCGCGGCCTCGTCGCAGGACGCCGGGCTCTGGGCCCGCTTCGAGCTGGCGCCAGGGCCGGCCGGAGGCGGCCCTGGCGCGTCTGCCGCGACGCCCTGGCGGATCTGGAGCGCCAGGGCACTCGCTGGCGCGCGCCGAGCTCGGCCTGCTCGCCGCCCGCGCCCTGGGCTGGCTCGGCCGGCCGGAGGAGGCCGCCGCCGAGCTGGCGCGCGTGCCCGCGGCAGCCGCTCGGCGGAGCTGGAGCCCGAGGAGCGGCCCGCCCTCCGGGCCCACGCCGGGCGACTCGCGAAGGCGCCCGCCGCGAGGCCGCCGGCACTCCGTTCGCGCCCTCTGGGAGCGCGCTGCTGGCCGGCGGTCGCCGCCGGCCCGCGACTGGGCGGCGCTGGCGCGCTGGAGCCCTACCGGGCGGCGCGGCTGGTCTTCGACGCCGACCTCCTCTGCCCCGGCTCGGCGCCGCGCGCCTGGCGGCGGGAGGCGATCGCTACCTTTCGCAAGATGGCGCCGCTCGCGCCCGCCGAGCGGCTGGAGGCGCGGGACGGCGGCCCCTGGCCGGTCGTCGCCCTGCTCGCTCGACGCGGCCGCCGCGGAGCCGGCACGACCGAAGAGACCGAAGAAGCAGGAGACACCGCCGCACGGCCGGGCCGGTGCTCGGAGTTCCGGCGGGCTGGTCGGGCGAGAGCCCGGTCCTGCGCGCCGCGCTCGATCGCATGGCCCGGCTCGCTCCCGGCGACCTGCCGGTGCTGATCCTCGGCGAGAGCGGCACCGGCAAGGAGCTCGCCGCCCGCCGCGTCCATCGCGCGAGCCCGCGCGCCGGCCGGCCCGTTCGTGGCCGTCAACTGCGCCGCGCTCTCCGAGACCCTGCTGCTCTCCGATCTGTTCGGCCACGTCCGCGGCGCCTTCACCGGCGCCGACCGCGACCGCGCGGGCGTCTTCGAGAGCGGCGCACGGCGGCACGGTGTTCCTCGACGAGATCGGCGACCTGCCGCTCGCCGCGCAGGGCATGCTGCTGCGCGTGCTGCAGGAAGGCGAGGTCCGGCGGCTGGGCGAGAGCGTGCCGCGCAAGGTGGACGTGCGGGTGGTGGCGGCGACCCACCGCGACCTCGCCGCCATGGTGCGCGAGGGCACGTTCCGGCAGGATCTGTACTACCGCTTGAAGGTGGGCAGCGTCGAGCTGCCGCCGCTGCGCGACCGCGGCGACGACGTGCTGCTGCTCGCCGAGCACTTCCTGTCGCGCACGGCGCGCCGCGGCCGCGCCGGCCTGTCGCGGCGAGGCGCGGGCGCGGCTGCTCGCTCATCGCTGGCCGGGCAACGTGCGCGAGCTCGAGAACGTGCTCGCGGTGGCCGCGGCGCTGGCCGGCGACGGCCTGATCGAACCCGGGCATCTGGAGCTGCCTGCCGAAGGCCGCGAGCGAGCTCCGAGTCTTCCTATCACCAGCCAGGTCGACGCCTTGCGCCGCCGGCTGCGTCCTCGAAGCGCTGGCGGAGAGCGGCGGCAATCGGGCCGAGGCCGCGCGCCAGCTCGGCGTCTCGCGCCAGGCGGCTCTCCTACTCTGATCTGCACAGCTCGGGCTGCGTGCTGTAACAATGCCGTCGACCGAGCGCGTAGACAGCCGCGGCCGCTCGCCGCAAGGCTGGGCCGCAGCCGCTCGACGATCGCTCCAGCCCTTCGCGGTCGGTCTCGTCGAACGCGGCGGGCTGGTGGGAATCGAGGTCGAGCACGGCGATCAGCTCGCCGCGCGGATCGAAGACCGGGACCACGATCTCCGAGCGCGCCGCGGCGTCGCACGCGATATGGCCGGGAAACGCGTGGACGTCGGGCACGACCTGTGGCGCGCGCTCGCGCGCGGCGGCGCCGCAGACGCCGCGATCGAACGGGATCTCCAGGCAGCCGAGCGGTCCCTGATAGGGGCCGACGCGCAACAGCCGCGGCGCCACGACGCGATAGAAACCCGTCCAGCTCGCGTACGGGCAGCCGCTGGTGGAGGATGCAGGCGCAGGTCGCCATGGCGGCGATCGGGTCGTCCACGCCGGCGAGCACGGCGTCGAGCTCGCGCAAGGCCTCGCGGTAGATCGCTTTCTTGGATCGGTGTCTCATGGCGTCGGCATTCTATGGCAGGAACTGCCCGCGGAGCGTTCATTCAAACGGTCTCTCGACTTCCGGTGGTTTCAGGGCCGGGAAGAAAGAAGATGGCGGAAATTTCAGTGAAGATGGGGCGTCTTTCGCCGTTTCGAGCCCGCCTTGCAAGCCTTGACTGGAATTTTTCGCGGAACTATTGACAATGCGGGTTCCTTTTTGATAATGAGCCGGATTTATGACGAGCGCTCCAGCGCTCTTCTTTCCCATAAAGATCCATTACCGAGGAGGCAAGGGAACATCATGGCAGAACCAGAATCCAGCGCCAGGACGGCGACAAGCTCTACACCCTCTCCGAGATTTCCCAGAGGACCGGCATTTCGATGCCGACTCTCCAGCGATACAAGAAGACTGTACCAGGACCGGATTCCCTCCGTCGGCCAGGGGCGCAAGCAGCGCTATCCCGAGAACGCGCTGCCGGTTTTCGACGAGATCAAGAACGAAAACGCGGGCCAGCGCGGCCGTCCGCGCAAGGATGCTTCCGCTCCCCGTCCGGAGCGGGCCGCGGCGAGCAAGCGGCGTCCGGGCCGTCCCGCCAAGGCCGCCGCTCCCGCCGCCGCCGCGCGCGGCCAAGCGCGCGGGGGCCGCAAGGCCGCCGTCCGCAGCGCGGTGCCGCCGCGCAGGCGGCTCCCCGGCACGGGCCGCCGCCGGGCCGCCGTCCAAGAAGGCCGCCGGCCGCCGCGCCGCAAGACCGCGCGGGCGCGCGCAGAAGCCGGCAATCTCATGACGCTCACCCAGATCAGCGAGCAGACCGGAATTTCCTATCCCACTCTGGTGCGCTACGTCCGCATGCACGCCGATCGTCTGCCGCACGAAGGCAAGGGCCGCGCGCGGCGTTTCTATCCGCAGGCGGTGGACGTGTTCCGCCAGCTGCGCAGGAGAGCGGCCGCGGCGGCCGCAAGAAGGGCCGGGCGCTGGCGCGCCGCTGCCGCCGCCAAGCGCCCCGGCGTCCTCCGGGCCGTCCGCCGGGCCGTCCCGGCGCCCGCCGGGCCGTCCGCCCGGCCGTCCCGCCAGACGGCTGGCCGCGGGCGTGCCGCAGCGCGAGCAGCGTGGCGAGCGATCGGCCGCTTCGCTCAGCGCCTGAAGGCGATCGAGAAGTCCCAGGAGAGCCTCGAGAAGAGGCTTCGCGGATTTCGTCAAGAGCCTGCAGAAGCTCTTCCGCTGATCGTTCGCCGCGTCGCGCCCGCGTCGACCTGAAGACCCCGGCTGACGCGCCGGGGTTTTCATTTTGCCGTCGGAGTCGAGATGATCCCAGCCGAGCGTCCGGCAGTTGCCGGCGCTTGCCGTCCTGGAGGAGGATGACGCCGGCCGCTCGTGATCTTTCCGATCCGGCGGCAGGCGAATCCTCCGGCGGTGCGAGCTCCGCGGGCAGGGTGAACAGCAGCACGTAGTCCTCGCCGCCGCCGAGCGCGAGCGTCGAGCGGATCGGCGCCGATCGCTTCGCAGAGCCTGGGAAACGATCGGCGAACGGCAGAGCTCGGCGTCGATCTCCGCGCCGGCACGCCGCTCTCGCGGCAGAGCCGGTGGAGATCGCGCGCGAGGCCGTCCGAAACATCCATCGCCGCGCCTTCCTGCTGCGTCCCGAGCCAGCGCCCGAGCGCGAGCTGCGGCTGCGGCTGGAGGTGGCGGCGGACCGCCGCCGCGCCGCGCTCCGCAAGGAATGCGCTTCGAAACCGGCGGAAGCTCGACCTCGCGCCGCGAGCCGCGCGCCGCGCTCGATCAGCAGCCGCCCGGCGGCCGACTCGCCGACCGTGCCGCCCAGCCAGAGCCCATGCCCGGGCCGGGCGCCGTCGCGCGTGCAGCCAGCGCGAGCTTCCGGCGCGTCCGAGGAGCGTGAGCGTCGCCGTGACGCCGTGCGGGCGCTGCGCGAGATCGCCGCCCGCGAGCGCGACGCCGTAGCGCCGGCAGGCGGCGAGGAGCGCGCGGAAGAAGCGGCGGTGGTCGAACCCGGGCGGCGCCGCGAGGGCGAGAAAGGCGTAGGCGGGCGCGGCGCCCATGGCCGCGAGATCGGAGAGGTTGACCGCCAGCAGCCGGCGCGCGACGAGCGCCGGAGTCGAGGTCCGGAAGGGAAATGCACGCCTGCGATCTGGCTGTCGACGGTGACCGCGAACGGGCCGCCTGCAGGCAGCACCGCCGGCGTCGTCGCCGAGCGAGAGCCGTGTCCGGCTGCGCGGCGCAGCCAGGCGATCAGCGCGTCTTCGCCCGTCGGCGGCGGACCGTCGGCTCAGCACCGTGGCCGGCTGCGGGCTGCTCGCTGGCGATGTGCGGAGCCGGGCGGCGGCCGGCGGCCGTCGGGCGTCACCGACCGGGCTGGTCGGCTCGTCGGGATCGAGCAGCGCGAGCTCGCAGCACCTCGTCCATGTGCTCGACGAAATGGAAGGTGAGGCCTTCTTGACCGCCGCCGGGACCTCGACCAGGTCGCGCTGGTTGAGCTTCGGCACGATCACGGTGTGGATGCCGGCGAGCTGGCGGCGAGCACCTTCTCTTTGAGGCCGCCGATCGGCAGCACGTCGCCGCGCAGCGTGATCTCGCCGGTCATCGCCACGCGGCGGTTGATCGGCCGGCCGGTGAGCACCGAGAGGATCGCGGTGGCGATGGTGATGCCCGGCCGAAGGGCCGTCCTTGGGGATCGAGCCGGCCGGCACGTGGACGTGGAGGTCGTGCTTGGCGAAGAAGTCGTCGGGCAGGCCGTGCGCCGCCGGCGTAGGCGCGGGCGTAGGAGAGCGCCGCCTGCGCCGACTCCTTCATCACGTCGCCGAGCTGGCCGGTGAGCAGGAGCTGCCCCTTGCCCGGCACCGCCACCACCTCGATGAACAGCAGGTCGCCGCCCGCCGCGGTCCAGGCGAGGCCGGTGGCGACGCCGACGCGGTCGCGGTTCGAGCAGCTCGTCGCTGAAGTGCTTGCGGCGGCCCGAGGAACTGCTCGACCTGCGCCGGATCGATCACCGACCTTCGCCTCTTCGCCGCGCGCCACCTGCACCGCGACCTTGCGGCAGATCGGCGGCGAGCTCGCGCTCGAGGTTGCGCAGGCCCGCCTCGCTGGGTGTAGCCGGAGATGATCGCTCGCGAGGCCCTCGTCGGTGAACGTGATGCTGCTCCTCGGTCGAGCCCGTTCTCCCGCATCTGCTTGGGGATCAGGTGGCGGCTGCGCGATGCTGGAGCTTCTCCTCCTCGGTGTAGCCGGAGAGGCGGATCACCTCCATGCGGTCGAGGAACGCCGGCTGGATCGGCTCGAGCAGGTTGGCGGTGGCGATGAACATCACCCTGCGACAGGTCGTAGGCGACGCCGAGGTAGTGGTCGAGGAAGCTGAAGTTCTGCTCCGGATCGAGCACCTCGAGCAGCGCCGACGACGGATCGCCGCGGAAGTCGGCGCCGATCTTGTCGATCTCGTCGAGCACGAACACCGGGTTGCTGGTGCCGGCCTGGTGGATGCCCTGGAGGATGCGGCCGGGCAGCGCGCCGACGTAGGTGCGGCGGTGGCCGCGGATCTCCGCCTCGTCGCGCACGCCGCCGAGCGAGATGCGCACGAACTTGCGGCCCAGCGCGCGCGCGATCGAGCGGCCGAGCGAGGTCTTGCCGACGCCCGGCGGGCCCGACGAAGCAGAGGATCGGGCCGCGGGTGTCGGCCTTGAGCTTGCGCACCGCGAGGTACTCGAGGATGCGCTCCTTGATCTTCTCGAGGTCGTAGTGGTCCTCGTCGAGCACCTGCTGGGCGTGGTCGAGGTCGAGGTGGTCCTCGGACAGCGGTCTCCCAGGGCAGCGCGGTCAGCCAGTCGAGGTAGGTGCGGATGATCTGCGTCTCGGCGCTCTCGGGATGGCTGCGCTCGAGGCGGCGGATCTGGCGCTCGAGCTCCTCGCTCGCCTCCTCCGGAGACCTGCTTCTCCTCGGCCTGGCGCGCGGTAGCCGGCGATCTCCTCGGCCAGCTCGTCGCCCTCGCCCAGCTCCTGCTGGATGGCCTTGAGCTGCTGGCGCAGGAAGTACTCGCGCTGGCTGCGGTCCATCTCGCCGCGCGCCTGCGAGGAGATCTCCTGCTGCATGGTGAGCAGCTGGATCTCGCGCACCAGCAGCTCGCTCACCTTGCGCAGCCGCTCGATCGGGTCGAGCTCTCGAGCAGCGCCTGCGCCTCGGTCGAGCTTGAGCTCGAGGTTGCTCGGCGGCGAGGTCGGCGAGGCGGCCCGGGTCGTCGAGGTTGGCGGCGATCACCATCACCTCGGGCGAGATCGCCCTTGCCGAGCGCACCGCCCTGTCGAGGCTCTCCTTGACGCTGCGCACCAGCGCCTCGATCTCCAGGGCGCTCGGCGGCGCGGCGGCTCGTCGAGCCGCTCGATCTTCGCCTGCAGGAAGGGCTCGGTCTGGCTGAGGTGCTCGACGCGCGCGCGCGCCAGGCCCTGGACCAGGATGCGGATGCGGCCGTCGGGCAGCTTCAGCATGCGCATGATCAGCGCGGCGGTGCCGACCCGTACAGGTCGTCCTCGCCCGGGTCCTCGGTCGCGGCGTCGCGCTGCGCCACCAGCATGATCACGCGGTCTCGGCGAGCGCCCGGTCGACCGCCAGGACGCTCTTGTCGCGGCCCACCGAGAGCGGCAGGATGATGTACGGGAAGAGGACCGTGTCCTTGAGCGGCAGGACCGGCAGGACGTCCGGGATCTTGATCGGCTTCTTCCTGCGGCTCGCCTGGCGGTCTGCTCATGCTTCACTCCCTCGCGGGTTCCTCTCGGGCTCCTCGATATGCACTACGCGAGCCTCTGGCGCTTGTCCTCGATCTTCGGGAACTCGATCGTCAGCAGGCCGTCGGCCAGCCGGGCCGTCCCCTTGTGGGTGTTGACCGGCGCGAAGATCTGGACCTCGCGGCTGAAGCGGCCATGCCCGCGCTCCAGGCAGTGGAACTGGATCCGTTGCGGCGCCGGGCAGCGGCGTGGCGGACTTGACGCCCGAGATGAGCGATGCGCGTGCCGCGCACCTCGACCTGCAGGTCGGCGGCCGCGAAGCCCGGCACCTCGACCAGGATCAGGATCGAGCCCGGCGTCTCGACGACGTCGATGCGGCGGCTGCCACTCGCCCAGCGGCAGGTCGCTCTCGCCGATCTGCAGCGCCTCCTGGAAGAGGCGGTCGAGCTCGGCCTGGAAGCGGGAGATCAGGAACAGGGATGCGAACCTGGCGGCCATGGCTCATTCCTTCTTCGGCTGCTGGTCGGCTGGCTGAATCAGGGATCTTGAGCACGTCCATGAACGCGCCGATGTCCTCGAAGCGGCGGTAGACCGAGGCGAAGCGCACGTAGGCGACCTGGTCGAGCTCGCGCAGCCGCTCCATCACGAAGGCGCCGATCTCCTGGGTGGAGATCTCGCGGTCCTCGCGGTCGTGGAGCATGGCCTCGGCCTCGTCGACGATCCCTCGAGCTGCTTCAGCGGGACCGGCCGCTTCTCGCACGCCTTGAGCAGGCCGCCGAGGAGCTTCTTGCGGCAGAACTCCTCGCGCGTGCCGTCGTGCTTGACCACCATGTAGGGGATGTCCTCGATCTGCTCGTAGGAGGTGAAGCGCCGGCCGCAGCTCAGGCACTCGCGGCGGCGGCGGATGGTCGCGCCGTCGCGGCTCTCGCGCGAGTCGACGACCCGGTCGCGGTTCTCGGAGCAGAAGGGGCACTTCATCGCGGCCGGCGCCCGGTCTACTCCTTGGCGTTCGAGCGCGATGTTCAGGCGCAGGAGGAGCTTCTCGAGGTCGCGCCGCGTCCTTGATGTCCACCTGCAGGTCGCGGACCGCGTCCATCACCCGGTGTCTGGTCGTCCTCCACCTGGAAGCTGACGAGGAAGCGGCGGGCGCGCTGGAAGTCGGCGCGCCTCAGGGTCGATCTCGATGGTCGCGCGACAGCTCGCCGCGGCCGTTGGTGCCGGCCGCCTTGCGCCGCTCGGCCGCCGGGCGCGGCGGCCGGTCCGGCGGCGCGCGGCGGGCCGGTGCATGGCCTCGCGCGCGCAGCTTCTCGAGCTCGCCCGAGCACGTCCATCGGGCCCTGCCGGGCGGGCCTTGGCGGGGCGCCGGCGCCGCGGCCGGACGTGGCGGCCGGGGCGGCGGCCGGCAGGGAGCGGCGGCCGCGGGCCGGCGCGCGTCGGGGCCGCGCGGTGGCGCGAGCCGGGCCGGCGGAGCCGCGGCGGACCGCGGGCGGCCGGCGCGGCGGGCCGGCGGCGCGGAGGCCGCGGCGGCGGCGGGCGGTGCCGCGGCGCGGCGGGGCCGGCGGCGGCGCGGCGCCGGGCGGGCCGCGGGCCGCGGCCGGCGCGGCCGGGGCGCGGGCTCGCTCGCGGCCGAGCCGCTTCTTGAGCGACAGCAGGGTCAGCTTGGAGATCCCCTTGAGCGTCTCGAAGACCCCCTGCCGGTGAGCGCCGAGGCCTCGAACCAGGGCCAGTTGTCCCGGTTGAGCGCCGCGTTCATCTCCTCGACCGTGCAGATGTCCGGCAGGTCGCGCTTGTTGAACTGGAGGACCAGCGGCAGGGTGTCGAGCGACAGCCCCATCTCGGCCAGGTTCTCCTCCAGGTTGCGGAACGACTCGACGTTGGCCTGGAGCATCGGCGCGCTGCGAGTCGGCCACGAACACGACGCCGTCGACGCCCTTGAGCACCAGCTTGCGGGTGGTGTTGTAGAAGACCTGGCCGGGGACCGTGTAGAGCTGGATGCGGGTGTTGAAGCCGGCGATCGAGCCGACGTCGATCGGCAGCAGGTCGAAGAACAGCGTGCGGTCGGTCTCGGTCTCGAGCGAGACCATCTCGCCCCGCGACTCCGTCGGTGGTGTGGTCGTAGATGTAGTGGAGGTTGGTCGTCTTGCCGCACAGACCCGGGCCGTAGTAGACGACCTTGGCCGCCATCTGCATCGTGCTGTAGTTGAAGAAAACCATAGGCTTGGACGGGGCTGAAATAGGACGACGGAGCATAGCACCCGTCCCCGGGGGGCCGTCAATCGCGGCGGGCCTCTCTACCCTCCTCCATCTGCCCCGTCTGCTTCAGCGTCTCCAGGGCCAGGAACATGGCCAGCGGCAGCTTCCCCGGGACCACCTGCCCCAGGGCGTCCAGGTGGCGTTCCAGGGTGTCCCGGTCCCCCCGGGCGGCGGGGCCGGTGATGGCGGAGGCCAGGGGACGGCCCTCTTTCAGAGCGGTGCCCGCGGCGGCCACGGCTCCCCGGGCGAGCTCCACGTAGCCCCCGGCCACCGCCTCCGGCAGGCCGAGGCGGCCGGCGATCTCGGCCGCGGCGGCGAGCAGGGTGGTCACGCCCCCGGCCGCCAGGGTCGCCGCGAAGTGGTAGAGGGGGCGCGCCTCAGGTGGGACCTCGGCGGCGGTGCCGCCCCAGGCCGCCGCGAGCCTCCCCCCCAGCTCCTGCGCCTCCGGGTCGCCGTCCAGGCCGAAGAAGACGCCCCGCGCTTCGGCCGGATCGGGCAGCGGCCGGGGAAACGCTTTCAAGGGATGGAGCGAGCCGACGGCCGAGCCCTCCCTCCGCAGGGGAGCGAGCACGGAGGCGTCCAGGCTCCCCGAGGTGTGGAGGACGACCCGGGCCTGGGGACGCCGCGCCAGGAGGGACGCCAGCTCCGCGACGGCTCCGTCGCTCACGGTGACCAGGAGGAGGTCCTGGCCCGCCGTCTCCAGCCTCCGGAGACTCTCGCGCCGCGGACCTCCCCGCCAGGAGGGACTGGTCGCCCGCCGGCCTGCCACCGAGACGAGCTCCGCCCCGGCCGCCCGGGCCCAGCGCGCGAAGCTCTCCCCGACCCGGCCGGGACCGGCGACGGAAAAGCGCAGACCTGCAAGAGGTGTTGTCGTCACGCGGACAAAGATACCGCCTTGCACCGGGTATCCGCAAGAAGGAGAAAGTGTCCAAGATCCGTTATTTGGGATACATTCGCTCCTTGACATGGAACAACCGCCCGGCTACCATCTCTTAGCACTCTCGCGGTGAGAGTGCTAGATCTTCGGTACCAGCGAGCGATATGACGGAGGCCAGGGACCACCACGGCAAGCTGACGGCCCGGGACAGGGAGATCCTGCGGGACGTCATCCTGACCCATATTCTGAGCGCGGAGCCGGTCAGCTCGCGCTCGGTGTCCAAGCATGGCAAGCTGGGCCTCTCGGCGGCCACCATCCGCAACGTCATGGCCGACCTCGAGGAGTGGGGCTACCTGATGCAGCCGCATACCTCGGCGGGCCGGGTGCCCACGGCGGCGGCCTACCATCTCTTCATCGGCTCGATGATGGAGACCCGCGCTGTGCCGGCCCGCGAGCGGCGCTACATCCAGGAGAACCTGAAGGGCGGCTCGGCCGACTCCGACCAGCTCCTGGGCACGGCCTCGCACCTGCTGTCGGAGCTGTCGACCCAGGTGGGCATCGTGGTCACCCCGGCCATGGGGGAGACGGTGCTCAAGGCCGTGGACTTCATCCCGATCTCGGGCCGGAAGGTCCTGTGCGTGGTGGTCTCCTCGACCGGCTTCATCGACAACAAGGTCATCGAGACCGACGAGGAGGTGCCGCGCGAGGAGCTGGTGCGGATCTCGAACTACCTCACGGAGAGCTTCGGCGGCCAGACCCTGCACCAGACCCGCGAGCGGCTGCTGCGTATGATGGTCGAGGAGAAGGCCCAGATGGACCGCTTCCTCGCCCGCACGCTGGAGCTCGCGAGGAGTGGCCTTTCGGTGGGCGGGAACCCGGGCGTGGTGGTGGACGGCACCTCGATGCTGCTCGCCAAGCCCGAGCTGTCGGACATGCAGCGGGTGCGGCGGATGTTCGAGGCGTTCGCCGACAAGGCGCGCCTGGTCAAGATCTTGAATCTCTGTATCCAGGGGGGCGGCGTGCGGGTGCTGATCGGCGAGGACTGCGATCTCACCTCCGAGCTCGACTTCAGCGTGGTGGCGACCCCCTACGGCGCGGGCGACCGGCCGCTCGGCACCCTGGGAATCGTGGGTCCCTCCCGGATGGACTATGAGAATGTCATCCCCCTGGTGAGCTTCCTGGGAGAGACCCTGAGCCGGGCTCTGGCCGATACGTTCTCCGGCGAGCCTGATAGAAAGTAACTGCTGACGAGAGTGAGGACGGAAGATGGCAGACGAGACGAAAAATACGAGCACTACTTCCGGCGATACGCCCGAGGTGGCACTCGATCTGGATGAGCAGAACCCGGACTTCGAGGCCGCCATGCGCGAAGCCGTGGCGGCGGTCGAGGGCGTCGAGGCGGGCGCCCGGCCGGCGGACCCGGTGGACGCCGCCCCTGCCGGCGCCGGCGCGGATGAGATCGCCCGGCTCAAGCAGGAGAACGCCGAGCTGCGCGACCGCTCGGTGCGCACCCTGGCCGACTTCGACAACTTCCGCAAGCGGAGCCAGCGCGAGGCCCAGGAGCTCCGGCGCTACGCCCTGCTCGAGCCCATGCGCGAGCTCCTGGCCGTGGCCGACAACCTGGACCTGGCCCTCTCGGCCCAGGGCTCGGCCGAGGACCTGAAGCGCGGCGTCGAGATGATCCACCGCCAGATGCAGGAGCTGCTGCGGCGCTTCGGCATTACCGAGATCCCGGCGGTCGGCCAGCCGTTCGATCCCACGCAGCACGAGGCGGTGGCCCGCGAGGAGAGCACGGAGGTGAAGGCACCCACGGTGACGGCCGAGCTGCGGCGGGGCTACAAGATGCACGACCGCCTGGTGCGCCCGGCCATGGTGAAGGTCACGGTGCCGGCCGAAGCGGGGACGGTCCCCGCGGCGGCTTCCGGAGGGGCGGGGAGCGCGGGAAGCGGGAGCGGCGAGGAAGGTCCGGCCCTCTGAAATTCGCTCTGAGCGTCCCTGTACACGTACAATAGGCGGAATTTCGTCCCGCAGGCGCCAGGCCGCATCCCGCCGTCCGGAGGGAGGACGCTGGCCGTTCCTGCCGGGAGAGCCCGGACCCGGCACCAGACTTGGCAATAAGCGCGATGAGCAAGATTATCGGCATCGACCTCGGCACCACGAACAGTTGTGCCGCCATCGTGGAAGCCAACGTGCCGTCGGTGCTGGCCAACCGCGAGGGGAGCCGCACCACGGCCTCCATCGTGGCCTTCTCGGAGGAGGGGGACCGCCTGGTCGGCCAGATCGCCAAGCGCCAGGCCATCACCAATCCGCAGAATACGGTCTTTGCCGTCAAGCGGCTGATCGGCCGGAAGTACAAGGACGGCAATGTCGCGCGGGCCCGCGAGATCCTCCCCTACAACCTGGTCGAGGCGGTCAACGGCGACGTGAAAGTCGATATCCGCGACCGCCAGTACAGCCCGGAGGAGATCTCGGCCCTGATCCTGCGCGAGATCAAGGACTTCGTCGAGGAGGGCCTGCAGGAGGAAGTGCGCGAGGCCGTCATCACCGTCCCGGCCTACTTCAACGACTCCCAGCGCCAGGCGACCAAGGACGCCGGCAAGATCGCGGGCCTCGACGTCGTGCGCATCATCAACGAGCCCACCGCCGCGGCCCTGGCCTACGGCCTCGACCGCCAGCAGGGGGCCAACACCATCGCCGTCTACGACCTGGGCGGCGGCACGTTCGACGTCTCCATCCTCCAGCTCTCCCAGGGGATCTTCGAGGTGCGCTCCACGGCGGGCGACACCTACCTGGGCGGCGAGGACTTCGATCAGCGGATCATGGACTGGATGATCCAGGACTTCGAGCGCGAGACGGGGATCG
Organism: uncultured Acidobacteriota bacterium; assembly: GCA_963832495.1. GTDB lineage: Bacteria > Acidobacteriota > Thermoanaerobaculia > Multivoradales > UBA5704 > DATARR01. Next base: position 234,993 of record CAWHUF010000016.1, read on the forward strand.
ATCTCAAGCAGGACCGCATGGCCCTCCAGCGCCTCAAGGAGGCGGCCGAGCGCGCCAAGTGCGATCTCTCCGCGGCCGAGGACACGCAGATCAACCTGCCGTTCATCTCGGCCGACCGCACGGGGCCGCGCCACCTGGCCCGCACCCTCACCCGCCGCCAGCTCGAAGACCTGGTGCGCGACCTGGTGGAACGCACCGAGGAGCCCTGCCGCGACGCCATCAAGCAGGCGGGCCTGCGCTCCGACCAGATCGACGAGGTGCTGCTCGTGGGCGGCCAGACGCGCACCCCGCTGGTGGCCCAGGCCGTGGAGCGGATCTTCGGCCGCAAGCCCAACCGCGAGATCAATCCGGACGAGGTGGTGGCCATCGGCGCCGCCATCCAGGGCGGCATCCTGCGCGGCGACATCAAGGACCTGGTGCTGCTCGACATCACCCCGCTTTCGCTGGGCGTCGAGACCCAGGGCGGGCTGTTCACGCGGCTGATCGAACGCAACTCGACGATCCCCACCAAGAACACCCAGATTTTCACCACCGTGGTGGACAACCAGAGCACGGTGGAGGTCCACGTGCTCCAGGGCGAGCGCCAGATCGCCAACGAGAACAAGTCGCTGGGCCGCTTCGAGCTGGTGGGCATCCCGCCCGCGCCGCGCGGCGTGCCGCAGATCGAGGTGACCTTCGCCATGGACTCCAACGGCATCGTCAACGTCTCGGCCCGCGACATGGCGACGAACCAGTCCCAGAGCGTCCAGATCAACCCCGCGGGCGGCCTCTCCGAGGATGAGGTCCAGCGCCTGGTCACCGAGGCCGACAAGAGCTCCCAGGCCGACGCCGAGAAGCGCGACATCACCCAGCTCAAGAACCGGCTGGAGGGGTTGATCTACTCGAACGACCGGGTTTTCGAGCAGTTCCGCGACATGCTCCAGGAGTCCGACGCCAAGAAGATCCACGAGGCGCTGCTCCAGGCCCGCATGGCGCTCAACAACGAGAAACGCGCCGAGCTGGAGGCTGCGATCTACGATCTCAACACCGTGTCCCGCACCCTCTCCGACGTCATGCTCACGCGAGCTGGGAGCTCCGGCTCGAAAGGCTAGGGCGCGAAAGGTTAAGAAGGAATGGCGAAACGCGATTACTACGAGGTGCTGGGGATCGGCAAGACCGCCAGCCAGCAGGAGATCAAGTCGGCATACCGCAAGATCGCGGTGCGCGACCATCCGGACAAGAACCCCGGCGACAAGGAGGCCGAGGAGCGCTTCAAGGAGGCCGCCGAGGCCTACGCGATGCTCTCCGACGCCGACAAGCGGGCGCGCTACGACCGCTTCGGCCACCAGGGCGTCTCCGGCCCGGGGGCGGGCGGGTTCGATCCCACGATCTTCGCCGACTTCTCCGACATTTTGGGCGACATCTTCGGCTTCGGCGGCGGTGGTTTCGGGGGGGCGGGGCGGCGGGGCGGCAGCTCGGGCATGACCCGCGGGGCCGACCTGCGCTACGACCTGACGCTGACCTTTGAAGAAGCGGCCTTCGGCACGGAGACGGCCCTGCGCATCCCGCGCCTGGAGACCTGCCCCAAGTGCACGGGCTCCGGCAGCGCCAACGGAGCGCCGCCCACCCTCTGCTCCGCCTGCAGCGGCCGCGGCCAGGTGCGCTTCACCCAGGGCTTCTTCACCGTGGCCCGCACCTGCCCGCAGTGCCAGGGCGAGGGGCGGGTGATCTCCGACCCTTGCACCGAGTGCCACGGCGAGGGCCGGGTGGAGCGCGAGCGCTCGATCACGGTCAAGATCCCGGCCGGGGTGGACACGGGAGCCCGCCTGCGCCTCTCGGGCGAGGGCGAGCACGGCCGCCGGAGCGGCCCGCCCGGCGACCTCTACGTCGTCCTCCAGGTGCGCCCGCACAAGCACTTCCGCCGCGACGGCTCGACCGTGCTGTCGCGCATGAGCATCAACTACCCGCAGGCCGTCCTCGGCACCACGGTCGAGGTGGAGACGGTCCACGGCACGACGCCGCTCGATATTCCACCTGGGACCGCGACGGGCCGCGACTTCCGCCTGCGCGGCCAGGGCATCGACCGGCTCGACGGCAGCGGCCGGGGCGACCACGTGGTGACCGTCGAGGTCGGCGTACCCCATCCGCGCGACCTGTCGGCCGAGGAGGCCCAGATCCTGCGCCGCCTGGCCGAGATCGGCGGCTACCCCGTCAAGGAGGACAAGGGGGTCATCGAGCGGGTGAAGAACTTCTTTGGGTGAGACGATTTTGGATTTTAGATTTTGGATTTTGGATTGAGGGGCGGCTGACGGGAGATGCCTCATCTACGGCGTTTCTATCTCCTGCCTCCGGATCTGGAGGACCTCGCGGTGGCCGACCTCTGGGAGGCCGGGACGCTGGGGGTACAGTCCACCACGGCGGCGGACGGCCGGACCCGGCTGGAGGCGTGGTTCTCTCTGGATGCCGGGCCTGCTGAAATGGGACCGGGAATCGAGGCGGAGGGGGAGGAGACGGTCCCCGACGCGGACTGGTTCGCCACGTGGCGCGAGAAGGCGAAGCCGTTCCCCATCGGGAAGGCCCTGTTCGTCGATCCTAGAGAACCAGACGAGGAGCCGGCCGAGGTACCCGAAGGGAGGCGGCTGCTGCGGCTGCCAGCCCGGGCCGCGTTCGGGACGGGCAGCCATGAATCGACCTCCCTGGCCCTGGAGCTGCTGGAAGACGCGGAGCTGAAGGGCCGGCGGGTGCTGGACGTGGGCACGGGCACGGGCGTTCTCGCCTTCGCGGCCCTGGCCTTCGGCGCCCGGTCCGTCGTGGGCTTCGACGTCGATCCGGCGTCTCCCTTCCACGCCCGGGACAACAGCGGCCTCAACAATCTCCACCCCCGCCTGTTCGCCGGCCGTCTGGCCGCCCTGCGCGAGCGGCCCCTCTTCGACCTGGCCCTGGTGAACGTCGTCCCCGAGCAGATCCTGCCGGAGATGCCGGACCTGACCCTTCTGTTGCGGCCCGGAGCCGAGCTCATCCTCTCGGGGATCCTGGCTGAACGGGGCCGGCAGGTGCTGGACCGCATGAAGGGCCTGGGCTTTACCGAGCAGGACCGGCGGACAGCGGGCGACTGGGTAGCCTTCCGGGTCAACCGGGTGGGATGCGGCTGCTGATGGCGATCATCACCCTCCTCGTCGATCCCGCCGCCTTCAACGCCCCCGAGATTAAGATCGAGGGCGATGCCTACCGCCATCTCTTCCGGGCGCGGCGGGTGGAGGCCGGGGCCGAGATGCGGGTGGTGGACGGCCGGGGCCGGGCGCGGTGGGGCAAGGTGGCGCGGGTGGACCGGACCTCCGCGTCCGTGACGTTGGGCGATCCGGCGCCGGACAACGAGCCCGCATTCCACCTGACCCTCCTGGTCCCCACCTGCCGGCCCGAGGCCGCGGCCTGGCTGGTGGAGAAGGGGACCGAGGTCGGCGTCTCCGCCATCCGCTTCCTGAACATGGCCCGGGCGCCGCGGGACTTCGGCGCCGGCACCCTCGACCGCCTGCGCCGGGTGGCCGCCGCCGCGGTGGAGCAGTGCCAGCGCTCCCGGCTGCCCGAGATCACGGGTCCCCATGCCTGGAACGAGGCCCTCGCCGGTGCCGGTCCCCGCTGGTTCCTGGACATGGAGGCCGTCCCCCCACCCCAGGGCGGCCACGCGGGGCCGCCCCTACAGGATGCCGGCGCCCTCCTCGTCGGCCCTGAGGGAGGCCTCGCCCCCGACGAGCGCAGGGAGCTGCTGGCGTCCGGCTGGAATCCGGTCGGCCTGGGCGAGCGCATCCTCCGCCTGGAAACCGCCGCCATCGTGGGAGCCGCCCTACTCCTGCTATCTCCTTCCGGAATCGGAAATCCAAAATCCAAAATCCAAAATTGACCGCACCCTGGGCTTCGGGCTAGCATTCACCTCTCTTCGGGTTTGTAAAAGGAGGCCGCCGTGTCCAACCCCTTTGCCGGTATCCGCTGGATCTGGAAGAACGGCCAGCTCATCGACTTCGAGAAGGCGACTGTCCATGTATTGAGCCATGCCCTCCACTACGGCTCGGGAGTGTTCGAGGGGATCCGCTGCTACAACACCCAGCAGGGCCCGGCGGTGTTCCGCCTGGTCGAGCACCTCCAGCGGCTGGAGAACTCGGCCAAGGTGTACCGCATGCCTATCGCGTTCTCCACGGAAGAGCTGGCCGACGCGTGCTGCGAGACCATCCGGGCCAACGGGCTCGACGCCTGCTACATCCGGCCGATCGTCTTCCGCGGCTTCGGCACGCTGGGGGTCAATCCCCTGCGCTCGCCCGTGGAGGTGTTCATCGCCGTCTGGAACTGGGGCAAATACCTGGGCGAGGAGTCGGAGCAGGGGGTGGACGTCTGCGTCTCCTCCTGGCGCCGGGTCTCGCCGGACGCCATGCCCGCCGTCTCCAAGGCCACGGGCAACTACCTCAACTCCCAGCTCATCAAGATGGAGGCGATCGCCAACGGCTACGTCGAGGGCATCGCGCTCGACGCCCGCGGCTTCGTCAGCGAGGGCTCGGGCGAGAACATCTTCCTGGTGCAGGACGGCGCGCTGATCACGCCGCCCGTGGCCTCGTCGATCCTCACCGGCATCACCCGCGACACCGTGATCAGGATCGCCCATGACCTGGGCATCCCGGTGCGCAAGCAGGTGGTGCCCCGCGGCCAGCTCTACGCCGCCGACGAGGTGTTCTTCACCGGCACGGCGGCCGAGATCACTCCCATCCGCTCGATCGACCGCATCCCCGTGGGGCGCGGCTGCCCGGGCGAGGTCACCCGCCGGATCCTCGAGCAGTTCAAGGGGATCACCAGCGGTACCCTCGAGGACCGCCACGGCTGGCTCTATCCGGTTGCCGCGGACACCGCCCAGGTCCGGGCCGAGGTCCCCGAGGCCACGGTCTAGAGAAGTCCGCTTTACCGGAGCGCTTTACCAGAGGTATCCCATGAATATCAACGACCTGCTCAAGATCGCGGTGGAGCGGAAGGCTTCCGACCTCCACCTCAAGGTGGGAAGCCACCCGGTGATCCGCGTCGACGGCGACCTGCAGCCGCTGGGCGAATTGAAGCGCCTGATGCAGGAGGACACCATCGCCATGGCGTTCTCCATAATGAACGCCCGCCAGAAGCAGCGGTTCAAGGAAGAGCTGGAGCTCGACGTGGCCTACTCGGTGCCCGGGCTCGGCCGCTTCCGCTGCAACGTCTTCCAGCAGCGGGGGGCCGTGGGCCTGGTGCTGCGCGTCATCCCGGCCCGCATCCAGAGCGTCCGCGAGCTGATGCTGCCGCCCGTCCTGGAGCGCATCTGCGAGGAGCGGCGCGGCCTGATCCTCTGTACGGGCACCACCGGCTCGGGCAAGTCGACCAGCCTCGCGGCCATGATCGACTACATCAACGCCACGCGCACCGAGCACATCATCACGGTGGAAGACCCGATCGAGTTCCTCCACCGCGACAAGAAGTCGATCGTCAACCAGCGCGAGATCGACGTGGACACCCACTCCTTCGCCGGCGCCCTGCGCGCCGCCCTCCGCCAGGATCCCGACGTGATCCTGGTCGGCGAGATGCGGGACTACGAGACGATCGAGACCGCGCTCCTGGCGGCCGAGACGGGCCACCTGGTGTTCTCGACCCTGCACACCCTGGACGCCACGGAGACGGTCAACCGCATCATCTCCGTCTTCCCGCCGCACCACCAGAAGCAGATCCGCATCCAGCTCTCGCAGGTGCTCAAGTCCGTCATCTCCCTGCGCCTCGTCCCCCGCGCCGACAGCCTGGGCCGCGTGCCGGCCGCCGAGGTGCTGATCTCGACCGCGTACATCCGCGAGTGCATCGAGAACAAGGAGAAGACCAAGTACATCCGCGAGCAGATCTCGCTCGGCACCAGCCAGTACGGCATGCAGACGTTCGACCAGTCGCTCTTCCAGCTCTACAAGAGCGGCCTGATCACGCTCGACGAGGCCTTGAGGCGGGCCACCAACCCGGACGAGTTCCGTCTCAAGATCCAGGGCGTGCAGTTCACGGCCGACATCGCCCGCGAGGAGATGGAGTCCTCGCTCCAGATGGCCAGTGACAGCGACATCATGAGCAGCGGGCTGGATTTCGAGATCGAGCAGAACTGAGATCCCCGGGGTGAGGAGCTACGACAAGGCCGTCCAGCTCCTCGCCGCCCGGCCCCATTTCCGGCGGGAGCTGGAGGCCAAGCTCCGCCAGCGCGGCTTTCCCTCCGAGGAAATTGAAGAGGCCCTCGGCCGGTTGACGGATCAGGGGTATCTCGACGACCGCGCCGCGGCCCGTTCCTTTATCGAGGGCCGCGCCGCCAAGGGCGAGGGGCGTACGCGCCTCAAGGCCGAGCTGGCCAAGCGGGGGGCGCCCGAGGAAGCCATCGAGGAGGCCCTCTCCGAGCTGACAGACGAAGACGACCTGCCGCGGGCCCGCGAGGCCGCGGAGGCCTGGCGCCGAAAGGGTGGCACGGACCCTCGCGCGCTCGCCCGCCACCTCGACCGGAAGGGGTTCTCCCGCCGTGCTATCGTTGCCGTTTTGACCGGTCAATCGGCCGATGGATCGAACGGCGAATTGGACATCGAAGACGAACCATGAAAAGCACAGACGTCCGTACAGGATTTCTCGAATTCTTCAGGGAGCGAGGGCACCGGATCGTTCCGAGCTCGCCCCTGGTGCCCCAGGGCGATGCGACCCTGCTGTTCACCAACGCCGGCATGGTCCAGTTCAAGGACATCTTCCTCGGCACGCAGAAGCCGGAGTCGCCCCGGGCGGCCTCGGTGCAGAAGTGCATGCGCGTCTCGGGCAAGCACAACGATCTCGAGAACGTGGGGCCGAGCCCGCGCCACCACACCTTCTTCGAGATGCTGGGCAACTTTTCCTTCGGCGACTATTTCAAGGAAGACGCCATCCGCTTCGGCTGGGACCTGGTGACCCGTGTCTGGGGCCTGCCTCCGGACCGGCTCTTCGCCACCGTCTATGAAGAGGACGACGAGGCCTTCGACCTCTGGGGCAAGCTCACCAGCCTGCCCGCCGGGCGCGTACACCGCTGCGGCAAGAAGGACAACTTCTGGGCCATGGGCGAGACCGGCCCCTGCGGCCCCTGCAGCGAGATCTTCGTCGACCTCTATCCCGAGCGGCCCGAGGTCTCCTTCGCGGAGGGCTCGGACTCCGGCCGCTACATGGAGATCTGGAACCTGGTCTTCATGCAGTTCGACCGGGATGGCGACGGCAACCTGACGCCGCTCCCCAAGCCGTCGATCGACACCGGCATGGGCCTGGAGCGCATCACCTCCGTGCTCGCGGGCGTGCACTCGAACTACGACACGGACCTGTTCCAGCCGATCCTCGCCGCCGCGGCCGACCTCGCCCATACCCCGTATGGGAAGGATGAGGAGAAGGACGTCTCCCTGCGGGTGATCGCGGACCACCTGCGGGCGGTCTCCTTCCTCCTGGCCGATGGCGTGATCCCGGGCAACGAGGGTCGGGGCTACGTGCTGCGCCGCATCCTGCGCCGGGGCGTGCGCCACGGTATGCGCCTGGGCTTCGAGGAGCCGTTCCTCCACAAGCTCGTACCCGTGCTGGGTGAGGTCATGGGCGGCGCCTACCTGGAGCTCGCGGCCACGCGGCAGGCCTCCATGGCCACCATCAAGGCCGAGGAGGAGAAGTTCCTCTCGACCGTGGCCAACGGCGCGCGGCAGGTCCAGGAGGAGATCGAGCGGCTGCGTCCCCAGGGCGTCTCGCAGCTCCCCGGCGCCATGGTCTTCCGGCTGTACGACACCTACGGCCTGCCCCTGGAGGTGATCCGCGAGATCGCCGAGGAGGAGCGCTTCGCCATCGACGAGGCCGGCTTCAATGAGGCCTTGGACGGCCAGCGCGAGCAGTCCCGCAAGGCCACGGCCGAGGTGCAGAACCGCCTCTCGGCCCTGCGCGAGACGCTGCGCGGCCACGCCGAGCTGAACGAGACTCAGTTCGAAGGGTATGAGCGGACGGAGCTGATCGACACCCCGGCCGAGGTCGTTCGCCTCGCCACCTGGCGCGAGGGCGCTCCCGTGCGGGTGTCCACGCTCCAGAAGGGGCAGGTGGGCGTCGTCATCGTGGACCAGACGGTCTTCTACGCGGAGGCCGGCGGCGAGGTGGGCGACACGGGCGAGATCGTGTGGGACGGCGGGCGCGCCCGCGTGGTGGACACCCAGAAGGACGCCGCGGGCGTCTACTTCCACTTCGTCGAGGTGGACGAGGGGAGCCTCACCCGCCACATGAAGGTGCAGCTCCGCGTGGACCACGACCGCCGGCTCGCCATCCAGCGCAACCACACGGCCACCCACCTCCTGCACGCGGCCCTGCGGCAGGCGCTGGGCAAGAGCGTCCGCCAGGCCGGCTCGCTGGTGGCGCCGGACCGCGTGCGCTTCGACTTCACCTACCACCGGGCCATGTTCCGGCAGGAGATGGAGCAGACGGAGGACCTGGTGAATGAGTGGATCCGCCGCGCCGTGGGCACGGAATTCATCTGGCGGAGCTACCAGGAGGCCATCGCCGCCGGGGCCATGGCCCTCTTCGGCGAGAAGTACGGCGAGCGGGTGCGCACGGTGAACGTCCCCGGCTTCAGCCTGGAGCTGTGCGGCGGCTGCCATGTGCGCAATACCGGAGAAATCGGCCTCTTCGTCATCGAATCCGAAAGGGGCGTGGCCTCGGGCGTGCGCCGCATCGAGGCGCTCACCGGCACGTACGCCCTGGAGGAGATCCGCCGCCAGCGGGCCGCCTACGGCGAGCTGGTGGCGCGCCTCGGTATCCGCACGGGCGACTACGACCAGCAGATCCACAAGGCCGAGCAGATCCGCCAGCGCCAGAGCGAGCTGGAGCAGGAGATGAAGAAGCTCCGCATGCAGCTCGTCTCGGGCAGCGTCTCGGGCAGCGCCGCGGGCGGGGACGAGGAGCGGCTGGTGGAAGGCATCCGGATCGTGGCCCGCGAGGTGCCCCCCGCGCCCGCCAACGAGCTGCGCGACATGGCCGACACCCTGCGCTCCAAGCTCGGCTCGGGCGTGGTGGTGATCGGCACCCGGAGCGACGGCAACGTCAGCCTCGTGGCCGCCGTCTCCAAGGACCTGACCTCGCGGATCAAGGCCGGCGAGCTGGTCAAGAAGCTCTCCGCCATTGTTGGAGGTGGAGGAGGAGGCCGGGCCGACTTCGCCCAAGCCGGCGGCAAGGAGCCGGAGAAGCTGCCGGCCGCGCTCGCCTTCGTGGAGGAGGCGGTGCGGGAGCAGTTGGAAGCCTCATAAGAGGGGGATTGCACAATCCCCCTTGCAATCTAGCCATTTCTGAATAAGATAGTCCCCCTGTAGTACCACTCAAGAAGGGTCGGCGTGATGAGAACGGGCGTTCGCGCCCTCGCCTGGATGGTTCTCGCGCTGTTCCCCGCGCTGGCATCGGCGGGAGACGTGCGGATCGTCACCGGAGCGAGCGGCCGCAAAGTCATCGTCAACGAGAATTCCGCGCAGCGCACGCGGCGGATGTCGGCTCGGCTGGTGCCGGTCCCCGACGTCAACCTCGAGCCGCTCATCACCCTCCACAGCGACGCCCAGGACCTGGACCCCAAGCTGGTCAAGGCCGTCATCCAGGCCGAGTCCGGCTACAACGTGCGGGCCCTGTCGAACAAGGGCGCCATCGGCCTCATGCAGCTCATGCCGGCCACGGCGAGCCTGCTCAACGTGCAGAACCCCTACGATCCGGACGACAACATCCGCGGCGGCACCCGCTACCTGCGCCAGATGATCGACCGGTTCGCCGGGCGGGTGGAGTTCGCCATCGCCGCCTACAATGCCGGCCCCGGCGCCGTGGAGCGGCATGGCGGCATCCCGCCCTACGCCGAGACGCGGGCGTACGTGAAGCGGGTCCTGTCCCTCTATAACGGCGGGGCTGGCGGCGACTTCCAGGTCTCGTCCCAGCCTCTGGTGACCGCTTCCTCCGGCATCCGCCGCAAGACACACCTCGTCCGGGGTCCCAACAACCGCCTCCTGGTGACGACCTCCATCAGCGGACACTGACTGGAGCTTCTGGTATCGTCCGCCGCGCGGTGGCATAGAATGCCCCCCGGCGTCAGCCGTCTGCTCAATCACCCATGCTCAACCTGCCGAACCTGCTCACGATCTGCCGCATCCTGCTCGTACCGCCTCTGGTGGTGGTGCTGCTCACCAAGTTCGACGGCAAGGAGTGGTGGGGGCTGGGCCTGTTCCTGCTGGCCGCGGTCATGGACTTCCTCGACGGCTACCTGGCGCGGCGGCGCAAGCAGGTCACCCGCCTGGGCACGCTGCTCGATCCGGCGGCGGACAAGATCCTGATCTCGGCGGCCTTCATCTCCCTGGTGGAGATGGACCCCAAGCTGGTGCCGTCCTGGATCGTGGTGGTGATCATCGCCCGCGAGTTCGCGGTGACGTCGCTGCGGAGCTTCGCCTCGGCGGAGAATCTGGTCATCCCGGCGGGCCTCTCGGGCAAGATCAAGACGACCGTGCAGATCATCTCGATCGCGCTGCTCATCATCCACAGCCAGATCGAGCGGCTGTTCCCTCACCTGGCCCCGATCTCGCTCTGGGCGGCCCTGGCGATCACCATCTACTCCGGCATCGAGTACTTCGTGCGCTTCGCCCGGCTCATCCTGCGCGGCGAGACCCGCTGACGGCTTCCACGGCGGCGGCCAGCTCCTCCGGCACCTCCTCCTGAAGGAAGTGTCCGGCCCGGGTCCGCATGACCGCGGCCTGAGGCAGCTCCCGCTCGTGCCGCTTCAGAGCTGATCCCATGATGGGATCGGCCGTCCCCCACACCAGCGCGATGGGACCCGTGAAAGACCGCACCCAAGCCTCGCCCCGGCGCAGGGCGGGCATGCTCGGATGGTCCGGCCCGTCGGGCACCATCCGCGCCAGGGCCAGCGGGGCGATGCGGTCCCGCCACCTCCGTAGCGGCCACCGGTACGCCCGGGCCACGTCACCGCGGATGGAACGCCGGTCCCCCTGAACCCGTCCGAGCACGTTCTGCGGAACCCCGAGGACGCGGAAGACGAAGTCGCTCAACAAGGGAGTCCGAGCCAGTTTATGGAACCACGTCCCCCGGGGATGGCTGGGGAGGATCACCGCCGTGTTGGACAGAACGAGCCCGGAGATCCTCTCCGGCAGCCGGGCTCCGACCTGGGCGGCGATGGGACCGCCCCAGTCCTGGGCCACCAGGATGACCTTCTGGAGATCGAGCGCCTCGACCAGCTCCGCGATGGCGGCGCCGTGCCGGTCCAGGGAGTGGTCCGCCATCCTGGGCAGCCGGTCCGAGAAGCCCAGCCCAAGGAGGTCCGGAGCCACGCACCGGAACCCAGGGAGGAGAGGGATGACTTTTCGCCACAGGAAGCTCCAGGTGGGGTTGCCATGGAGCATCAGGACCGGTTGGGATTCGGGGTCGCCGTGGTCGATGAGGTGGAGGCGGCGTCCTGAATCCGGGCCGGATTGGAGGGTGTAGGCGGTGCGGTGGAAGGGGAGGTGGGGTTCGAGGAAGGGGGGGAGGGTGGGCATGGGGGGATTATCCCCCCACCTCCACCACCGCCCACCGCGGCGGACACCAGAACCGCACCGGTATCACCGACATCCCCACCCCGGGGTTGATGTACAGCGTCGTCAGCCCTCGCGCGTTCGGGGCGGCGAATTCGAAGCGGCCCATGTCGTAGTGGCTCCCCAGCGTGGTACGGGTCGTCAGCGGTCCAAAGAGGGGGAGGCGGATCTGGCCGCCGTGGGTGTGGCCGGCGAGGACGGCCTCGAGGCCCCGCCGCGAGGCCTCCTTCACCGCGTCCGGCGTGTGCGAGAGGACGAGGACCGGCGTCTCCGGCGGCACCTGCGGGCTGCGGGCGAGGGCCATCTCGATCCGCGTCCCCCTCGATCCCTCACGGAATCCCTCCGGGTGGCGGGTCCCCGGCGGCAGGACGAGGGAATCCTTCAGGAGGACGCGTCCCTGTCCATCCACCACCCGCAGGTTGCGGTAGGCCGTGGTCCCTCCCCCGGAGGCCCAGAGGCTCACGGTGCCGGAGGTGGCGCGGGTGGCGGTGCGGTCCTCGGCCTCGGCCTGCCACTTCGGGGGCTCCGGATGGTCGGCAGGCCAGGCCTTAGCCCGCACGGTCAGGCGGTCGGGATGGACCTCGGTCCGCAGCTTCAGGCGGTACCAGCGGCCGGGCTGGGGGATGACTTTGGTGTCCGTCTTCCCCCGCAGGGAGGAGCCGTGCTCGAAGATGGCGAAGTCGCCGCCCTGAGCCCAGCGGGAGCCGTCGCGGCTGAATTCGATCAGGCGGTCCTCGCCGCGGACGTAGCGGCTGTGGACGGCGAGGCCCACTCCGGCGTCCTCATGGCTGATCCAGGCGTCGCAGACCGCCTCGTAGCCGCTCCAGGCGAGGGGACCGCTCTCGTCCGCGAGGCCCTGGGGGCTCGGATCGTAGCTGCTGTAGAAGTTCCGGTAGGGCTCGCCCCTCCTGGCGCCGTAGAGGCGGACGCCGTCCCTCTCGACAGGGCGGAAGGGGGAGGTCCAGCGCTGGGCGAATTCGTCGTCCCCCACCTGGGTGTTCAGGCCCAGGAGCAGAACGCCGCCGTCCGGACCGATCCTCCGCCCCTCGTTCGACAGCCACTGGAGGCCGGCGCGCTGGAGCATGCCCACCAATTCCCCCTGGTGCTCGCTGTGCCCCTGGACGCCGTAGACGGGCGCGATCTCCTTGAGCGAGGTGATGAAGGCCGCCACGGCCGAGGCGCGGGCGATGAAGTCCTCCCGGTCCGGCACGTCCTGGATCAGGTCGCCGCTGATGACGATCAGGTCCGGCCTGGCCTCGGCGATCTGCCGCCGGAGCCGGCGGTGGAGCTGCATGTCGCCCCGGATGTGAAGGTCCGAGAGGTGGACGATCCGGAAACGGGGGGCCGCGAGGTCGATCCTCACGTCGTCCCGAAAGAGGAGGGTGTGCGGCTCGATCCAGCAGGCGTCCACGATCCCCAGAAGGAGGACCAGCGCGGTGGCCGCGAGGAGGCGCCGCATCAACAGAAGCCGTGCCTTTAAAGCCCTCAGGGTCAAACCACGGGCTCCGGCCTCGGGGGGGCCTGCCGTCTCCGTCCTCCGCCGAGGAGGAAGAGGAGGAGCGGACCCGCCACGAAGCCGCCGATGTGGGCGAAGAAGGCGATGCCGCCCACGTCCTGCGCGTCCGTCACCCCCAGGGAGGCCACCCCGGAGAAGATCTGGATCAGGAACCAGATGGGCAGGAACACCCAGGCCGGCACGTAGATGAACTGGACGAGGAAGCCCAGGAAGAGCAGCGTCTGGATGCGCGCCCTCGGGTGGAGGAAGAGGTAGGCCCCCAGCACGCCCGAGATGGCGCCCGAGGCGCCGATGGCCGGCAGCGCCGAGGCCGGGTTGAAGAACAGGTGTGCGAAGGTGGCCGCGTACCCGCAGAGGAGATAGAAGACGAGGTAGCGGAAGTGACCGAGCCGGTCTTCCACGTTGTCGCCGAAGATCCAGAGGAAGAGCATGTTGCCCAGGAAGTGCGCCCAGCCGCCGTGCAGGAACATGGAGAGGAGGCCGCTCCGGAGACCCGTGCCGAGGTCGCCCAGGCCCAGCCCGCCCTCGCTGAGGCGCGCCGGCACGAAGCCGGCCGACATCACGAAGGCCTCCAGCCGCTCGCCCAGGGACAGCTCGAAGAAGAACAGCAGGGCGTTGGCCGCGATCAGCAGGATGGTGACGATCGGGGGGCCGGTGCGTTTGGCGTCGAGGTCGCGGAGGGGGATCATGCGAGGCTCCGGATCCGATGGACCCGCATCAGGTTGGTCAGGGGCCGCTCGCGCACGGGGTGGCCCATGAGGATGATGATGCGGTCGTCCGGCTTCACGAGCTTCATTTCGAGGAGCTTGCGTTCGACGACCGTGACGATGTCTTCCAGGCTGCCCACCTGGATCTTGGCCACGACCGGGCGCACGCCCCAGACGAGCTGGATCTGGCGCGCCACCCGCTCGTCGGTGGTGACGGCCATGATGGGCGACTGCGGCCGGTAGCGGGCCACGAGCCGGGCCGTGAAGCCGCTCTGGCTGAAGGCCACGATGCGGGTGACGCCGAGTTGCTCGGCAGCGTACACGGCCGCGGCCGAGACCATGTCCGGCACCTGGAGGTCGGCCTCGCTGTCGGGCGCCGGCTCGGTCTCCAGCGCGTAGGTGCGCCGGGCGTGGACGTGGCCGAGCGGCTCGATGGAGTGCTTTGTCTCGCTCTGCCGGACGTACTCCTCGGCCTCCTGGATGATGCGGGCCATGGTCTCCACCACCAGCACGGGGTACTTGCCGGCCGCGGTCTCGCCGGAGAGCATGAGCACGTCGGCGCCGTCGAAGACGGCGTTTGCCACGTCCGTGGCCTCGGCGCGGGTGGGGCGCGGCTGCTCGATCATGGACTCCAGCATCTGGGTGGCCACGATGACCGGTTTTCCGGTGAGGCGGGCGGCACTCACGATCTCCTTCTGGAGCACGGGCACCCTGTAGAGGGGGACCTCGACGCCGAGATCGCCGCGGGCCACCATCAGGCCGTCCGCGGCCTCCGTGATCCTCTCCAGGCCTTCGATGGCGGTCGCCCGCTCGATCTTGGCGATGATGGGGATGCGCCCGCCGCTCTCCGTCACCACGTTGCGCACGGCGTCGATGTGGGAGGCGTCGCCTACGTAGCTGGCGGCCAGGTAGTCCGCGCCCTCGGCCACGGCGAAGGCGATGTCGGAGCGGTCCTTCTCGGAGATCTCGAAGGGGAGGGCGCTGTCCGGCAGATTGATCCCCTTGCGGGTCTTGACCGGGCCGCCGTTGACCACCCGGGCCTGGACCCGGTCGCCCTCCTTGGCGGTGATTTTGATCTCGATCAAGCCGCCGTCGATGAGCACCCGCTCGCCGGGCTCCAGGTGCTCCAGGATTCCGGCCTCGACGGGGAGATCGACGTCCTGTCCTTCGAGCCCGAGCACGACCTCCTGGCCGGGCTTGAGCTCGCGGGGCTCGTCGGGGATCTGGCCGAGGCGGTAGCGCGGACCCATCAGGTCCAGCACCACCGGCAGATGGGCCCCCTCCTCGGCGGCGACGCGGCGTACGCGGCGCAGGGTCTCGCTGTGCTGTTCCTGGGTGCCGTGGGAGAGGTTCAGCCGGAACAGGTCGACCCCCGCCCGCACCAGCCCCCGCAGCACCGTCTCATCCCGGCTGACGGGTCCAAGAGTCGCCATGATCTTCGCTCTGCGTTCCATGGGCGGGGAGTATATCGACCTCACCCCTGCCCCTCTCCTAAAGGAGAGGGGTGAACAAAGGGGGAAGCGGCGAATCTGAACCCCTCTCCTTTAGGAGAGGGGCAGGGGTGAGGTCGGGAAATTTCGCCGTGCTACCATTCCGTTTCCCCAGAGGATCCGCGGCGCACCGCCGCCGCGCAGCCAGAGAGGTCTTTTTCCCCATGTTCGACGGTTTGCAAGACAAGCTCCAAGAAGTCTTCCGCACGCTCAAGGGCGAGGGCAGGGTCACGCCCGAGGCCCTGGACGCGGCGTTGCGCCAGATCCGCATGGCCCTG
The DNA here is from genome assembly GCA_963832495.1 of uncultured Acidobacteriota bacterium. Lineage (GTDB taxonomy): Bacteria > Acidobacteriota > Thermoanaerobaculia > Multivoradales > UBA5704 > DATARR01. The sequence continues at coordinate 250,572 of CAWHUF010000016.1, forward strand.
CTCGAGGCCGACGTCCACTTCCGCGTGGTCAAGCCGTTTATCGAGCGTGTACGCGAAAGGGCCCTGGGCCAGGAGGTCCTGGAGAGCCTGACGCCCGCCCAGCAGGTGGTCAAGATCGTGCGCGACGAGCTCACCGCGCTCCTCGGCGAGGAGGGCACCGAGCTGCGCCTCGACGGCCGCCCGGCCGTCCTCATGCTCTGCGGCCTCCAGGGCTCGGGCAAGACGACCACCGCCGGCAAGATCGCCAAGCGGTTGAAAAAGCGGGGCAAGCACCCCCTGCTCGTGGCCGGCGACCTCCAGCGCGCCGCCGCCGTCGAGCAGCTCAAGCAGGTCGGCAAAGGGGTGGACGTCCCCGTCCTGGAGCCCGAGCCGGGCGAGAAGGTGACCGACCTCGGCGCCCGTGCCCTCTCTGTGGCCCGCCAGCGCGGCCATGACGTGGTGATCATGGACACCGCCGGCCGTCTCCATGTGGACACGGCCCTCATGGAGGAGATCCGCCAGCTCGCGGACCGCATCGAGCCCCACGAGATCCTGTTCGTGGCCGATTCAATGACCGGGCAGGACGCGGTCAAGAGCGCCGAGCAGTTCGCCCAGGTGCTGCCGCTGACAGGCGTCATCCTCACCAAGCTCGACGGCGATTCCCGGGGCGGCGCGGCCCTGTCGATCCGTACCGTGGCCCGCGTCCCCATCCGCCTCGTGGGCGTGGGCGAGAAGTCGGACGACCTGGAGCTCTTCCACCCCGAGCGCATGGCCTCGCGCATGATCGGCATGGGCGACGTCCTGTCGCTCATCGAGAAGGCCGAGCGCGGCCTCGATCAGGAAGAGACGGAGCGCCTGGCCAAGCGCATCGTCAACCAGCAGTTCACCCTGGAAGACCTGCGCGACCAGCTCCGCCAGTTGCGCAAGCTCGGCCCCCTGGGCTCGGTCCTGGAGATGCTCCCCAAGGTGGGTCCCCTGCGCGGCCTCGACGCCGGCAGTGTGGACGAGAGCGGCCTGACGCGCGTCGAGGCCATCATCAACTCCATGACGCCCCTGGAACGCAAGAAGCCGGACGTCCTCAACGGCAGCCGCAAGAAGCGCATCGCCATGGGCTCCGGCACCTCCGTCGCCGAGATCAACCGCCTGCTCAAGCAGTACGCCCAGATGAGGAAGATGATGAAGGGCGTGCAGGGCAAGTGGCTGCGCCGGGCCATGGGGATGGGCGGGCAGGCTCGGGCGTAACCTCACCCCGGCCCTCTCCTAAAGGAGAGGGAGAAAGACAAATCAGAGCCCCTCTCCTTTAGGAGAGGGGTTGGGGTGAGGTCCCGAACCGCCCCCGCAGCACCACCCTCATCGCGTTCCGCTCCCCTCCGGGGACCTCCGGCACCGGCAGGTCCTCGGGGCGCTTTCCCCCGTGCTGCCCCTTCGGCCAGTCCGGGTCCGTGCCGTAGGCTTCCTCCCCGGTGGCGTAGTCGACCCAGGCCCAGTAGGCGGGGCGCAGGCCGTGGAACTCCTCGAAGGAGGCCACGTGGCCGGCGCGGGTCCTCACCACCGTCAGGGTGTCGAACATGGGCGGCGGCTGGGGCGGGGCGTTCGCCACCCGCTTGCGCTCCTCCAGGGGGATCTGGCGCAGGATCCAGAGGCCGGTCCGGTCGAGGGTGGTCAGGTCCTTGGGCAGCCTCACCTTCTCGTTGCGGATGAGCTTGCGTCCCCGGTCGCGGTCGATCCTCTGGTCCGCGAGGTTGCCGCCGACGTGCGAGCGGGCTCCGGGGATGACCACGTGGCCGTCCGGGGTGGCGCAGAGGTTCTCCACGGTGAGCTCGCGGATCCACCAGGTGCGGGAATCTTCCAGGATCTCCGTGTCCTGGGCCCGCAGGGAGAGCAGCCAGAGCCCGGCGACGGCCGCCTGCCACCAGACCCAGTGGCTGGGTGTGCCGAACTCCGATCCCTTGCCCCGGGCCATATGCCCCAGGACGTCCTGGGTGTGGAAGAAATTCAGCACCTTCTCGCGTCCCTGCCGGCGCTCCTCGGCCGTGCCCTTGAGCCCATAGCCGTACGCCGTGGCCGCGGCCAGCGCCCAGTGGTTGGGAGTGCCGCCCGTGAACCGGAGACCGGCCGGCGTCCCCTGCTCGCCTTCGATCTGGCGTCGCAACAGCGCGGTAAGACCCTTCTCAGCGCCCATTCACCCCTCCTTGCGAGAGACCTCGCAGCGGTTGTTCCTCACCGCGGACGGCTCCTGCGCCGTTCCCCACGCGGTCCCGGCCTTCCCCCTGCGGATCTGCATCATTCGGACCGCGGGCCGCGCCATTCCCCCCGCTTCCCCAAGGTTCCGGACTCCGGGGTGCATCATTCCCCCCTCTTCGTGAATGATGCGGGAAGCTTCCTGAGACATTCACCCCGCGAGGGGAAGGCCGCATCCCGGCTTCCGCATCCTTGGGGAAGAGAGGGGAACGTCTCCCCCCTCTTCCCCAATGTCGCGTCCCGAGGGGTGAATGTGCCGGGAACGCTCCCCAATGTCTCATCACCGCTCCCCGGACCTCCGGAAATGTCTCTTCGTATCTCATGGACCTTCCCCGGACTCCGGGATGAGCTGGGGAATGTCCCATATCCGCCGCCACCCAGCTCGCCGGGACCGGGCCGTCTCTGAGAGACGCAGAGCCGCTAAGATAGCGCTGAAATTCGGCCGGAGACATCCCGGCCGGAGACCTCTCTGAAAGGAGGATGCGATGAAAGCCAGAATTCTGTCCCTGGGTTGCGCCCTGGCGCTGAGCGTGATGGCCATCGTGGGAGCCGACCCTGCGCGGGCGGCTGCCTGTCCCGGAACCTACTGCCCCGAGGCAAGGCGATCCTGCCTGACCGGCTGCCCGTGCGCCGAGTTCTACTGCGATCCGGTCACCTGCTGGTCTGACTGCGTGTGCCCGATCATCTGCCTGGATGAGTCGTAGGGGATGTTGGCGAGCGCGGGGGGAGCCTACCCCCGCGCTCGCCGGAGCCGGCGGGGTCTTCAGGCTAGGTGAAGCACCTCTTGCAGGCGCTGATGTTGGCATTCGAGGGGTAGATGCAGACCGGGACACCGCAACTGTCGGTGAAAATGCCGCCGGCCAACCCGGCCAGGGACGGCTCCTCCAGCCTCTTCACGGTTTCGCGGTTGAGAGTCAGCTTCTTTTCAGTCCTCTTCTTCACACGCTCTCCTTTCAGGGTGGCTTTCGCCACGGTAAGGCTCTACAGAGACACGTGCTGACGGGTGGGGTCCGCGGGACGCTGCCGGCGGGGTTTGGCAGACCGGCCCGTCTCTGGTACACTCACCCGTCTTTGCGCCGGACGAGGGCCGTGGCCTGCCCTGGCGCGATCCGCAACAGAGAACTTTGGAGGCTTCCAGATGCTGACGATTCGGCTGCGCCGCATGGGCGCCCGGAACAACCCCTTCTACCGCGTGGTGGTGTCGGATTCGCGCAACACCCCGACGGCCGCCGCGGTGGAGGAGATCGGTCATTACGACCCGACGAAGAACCCCGCGAAGGTGACGATCGATACCACCCGCGCCGACTACTGGGTCGGCAAGGGTGCCCAGCTGTCGCCCACGGTCAAGAAGCTGCTGGCCCAGACGAAGAAGAGTGCCTGACGTGCCTGAGCTCGCCGACGACCTCAAGGACCTTGCCCGCCTGCTGGTCGACCAGCAGGACGCGGTCGAGGTCGAGGAGATCCCGAGCCGGCGCGGGGGTGGCGTCCTCGAATTGAAGGTCGCCCCCGACGATCTCGGCAAGGTGATCGGACGCCAGGGGCGGACGGCCCGGGCGATGCGCACGCTGCTGGAGACCCGCGAGGACCGGCGGGGGGTGCGCTATGAGCTCGAAATCCTCGAAGACTGAAGCGCCGCCGTCCCCGCTGCCTTCCGCACAACGGGACGATCTGCCGGAGACCATCTCCGTGGGGCGCGTGCTGCGGCCTCAAGGGGTGCGCGGAGAGGTGGTGGTCGAGGTGCTCTCGGACGTGCCCGGCCGCTTCAAGAAGGGGAGCCGGGTGACCGGCGTGCGGGAAGGCGCTCCGCCGCTTTCGCTGACGGTGGTCATGGGCCGCGTCCACAAGAGCGGCGCCGTGGTCCGCTTCGAGGGGTACGACAGCCGCGAGCGGGCCGAGGAGCTGAGGGGGCTGGATCTCGAAATCCCCCGCTCGGAGGTGCCGAAGGCCAGTCGCGGCACGTACTACCACTTCGAGCTGCTCGGCTGCCAAGTCCATGAAGATGGCCAGGAGCTGGGCAAGGTGGTCGAGGTGGTGGAGGACGGGGGCGGAGTGATGTTGATTGTGGAGGGGGAGGGCCGGCGGGTGCCGGTGCCGTTCGTCAAGGAGATCCTCCGCAAGGTGGACGTGGCGGCGGGCCGGATCGACGTGGCGCTCCCGGAAGGGTTGCTCGAGGCATGCGCGTCTCCGTCCTGACGATCTTCCCCGAGCTGTTCGCGCCGTTCCTCTCGGCCAGCCTGGTGGGGAGGGCGATCGAGAAGGGGCTCCTGGAGATCCGGGTTCACGACCTCCGGGAGTTCACGGAGGACCGCCACCGGAGCGTGGACGACGAGCCCTACGGCGGCGGCGGGGGAATGGTGATGACGGCGCCTCCGTGGATCCGGGCGGTGCGGGCGGTGACTGAGGGGCGGCCGTCCTCGTGGCGGGTGCTGCTGTCGCCCCAGGGCCGGCGGCTCGACGACGCCAAGGTGCGCGAGCTGGCGGGCCGGGGAGACCTGGTGCTGATGTGCGGGCGCTACGAGGGGATCGACGAGCGGGTGCGGGAGACGGTGGTGGACGAGGAGATTTCGATCGGCGACTACGTGCTGTCGGGCGGCGAGCTGCCCGCCATGGTGCTGATCGAGGCGCTGTCGCGCCAGGTGCCGGGGGTGGTGGGGCTCGCGGATTCGGTCGAGAACGACAGTTTCCGCGGCGGCCTGCTGGACCACCCGCACTACACGCGTCCGCCGGTGGTGGAGGGGTTGGCGGTCCCGGAGGTGCTGATCTCGGGGGATCATGCGAAGATCCGCCGCTGGCGGGAGCGCGAGGCGCTCAAGGCCACGCTGGAAAAGCGCCCGGACCTGCTGGAGCGGCCGGAGGTCTTGGCCGGCCTGACCCGGGAGCAGCGGCGGGATCTGGAGGCATTACGAGAAGCGGGAGACGGAAAAGCTGAACAGCCGCTTGCGCGGCCATTCTGAAATGGAAATAATGACGGCACAGTCCCCTTTGGGCGGTCCGTCAGGTTTGCGAGGTGAGTCATGAACCAGTTGGATCAGGTCGAAAGTGTGTACATCCGGCAGGGCCAGCCCGAGTTTCAGCCGGGGGACACCGTCCGCGTCCACGTGCGCGTGGTCGAGGGCGACAAGCAGCGGATCCAGGTCTTCCAGGGCGTGGTGATCGCCCGCCGCGGCGGCGGGACCCGGGAGACGTTCACGGTCCGCAAGATCTCCGGCGGCATCGGCGTCGAGAGGATCTTCCCCCTGCATTCCCCGAACGTCGACAGGATCGAGCTCATCCGCCGCGGCCGTGTCCGCCGCGCGAAGCTCTACTACCTGCGGAATCTGCGCGGCAAGGCCGCCCGGATCGACGAGCGCCGGGAAGACCAGGGCCGGTCGTCCTCCTCGTAGCGCTACAGCCGTCACGCGGAAAGGAGTAGCGTGAGCAGGGCGGCCCAGCCAGCCCGGGCGATGATCGAGCTGTTCGTCGAGGCCTACCGTCTCCACCTGCTGCGCGGGTTGGAGGAGGGCCTCGCCCGCTGCGGCTATGGCCTGATCGCCGGGGTGGACGAGGTGGGCCGCGGCTCGCTCGCCGGCCCGGTGGTGGCCGCCGCCGTGATCATGGACGGCCGCCGCCTCGTGCCCGGTGTGGATGACAGCAAGTGCCTCACGGCTCCGGAGCGCGAGCGCGCCGCCGGGGCCATCCGCTCGGCCGCGATCGCCACGGCGGTGGCCGAGATCCCGCCCGACGTCATCGACCGCGTCAACATTCTGGAAGCCACGCGCCTCGCCATGCGCGAGGCGCTGTCGCGCCTGCGTCCCGCGCCCGACTGCGCGGTGATCGACGCCGTGCGCCTCTCCGGCTTCGGCTTCCCCTGCGTGCCCGTGGTGCGCGGCGACTGTTTCAGCTACGCCGTGGCCTGCGCCTCGATTGTGGCCAAGGTCGAGCGGGACCGGAAGATGGTGGAGCTCGACCGCTCCTATCCCCAGTACGGCTTCGCCGCCCACAAGGGCTACTCGGTGCCGGAGCATATGGAGGCCCTCGTCACCTACGGTCCTTCGCCGGTGCACCGGCTGACCTTCCAGAGAGTGCTGCCCCGCGAAGCCCGCGAGGAGGCCTGCTGATGGCTCTCCAGCGCGAGCAGGTCGTCCAGACCGCCGAGAAGTACGTCTCCCGGGGCAAGATCGAGCCGGCCATCCGCGAGTACCGGAAGCTCCTCACGGAGAACCCGAACGACATCAACACGCTGAACCGGGTGGGCGACCTCTACGCCCGCATCCAGCGCATCGACGAGGCGGTCGACTTCTTCACCCAGATCGCGGAGCAGTACTCGTCGGAGGGGTTCTTCGTCAAGGCGATCGCGATCTACAAGAAAATCATCAAGCTCGACCCCACACGGCTGGAGGTCTACGAGAAGCTCGCGGAGCTGTACCACAAGCAGGGGCTGGTAAACGAGGCGCGCACCCAGTACCAGGTGCTGGCCGACTATTACCAGAAGCATGACAACGCGGCCTCGGCCATCGCCATCTACCAGAAGATGGCGGACCTGGAGCCGAACAACCCCACGTACCACGTCAAGCTCGCCGAGATCTACCAGCGCCAGCAGCTGATCGAAAAGGCGATGGGGGAGTACCGGACCATCGCCGAGATGATGATCGCCCACGGCCGTTCGCAGGACGCGGCCCAGGTCTACGAGCGGGCTCTGGACATCGACAGCAGCAACGCCAGTTTCATCAACGACGCCGTCCTCAAGCTCCGGGAGTCGGGCGACACGGCGGCGGTCACGCGTTTCCTCGCCATCGCCGCGGAGCGCAACCCGCAGGCGGCGCGCGCCGCCCGCCTGACCCAGGTGGAGGAGCCGGAGGTCGAAGCCGAGCCGGAGCCCGAGCTGGTAGTGATCGAGGAGGAAGAGGAGGAAAAGACCGGCGGCACCGGGACCTACAGCGGCTCCGATCTCTCCTCCATGATGGCGGCAGCCCTGGAGGCCGAGGCGGTGGCCGCTCCCGCCGAGGCCTTGGCGGCCGAGCCCGAGAGCGACGAGATCGAGATCGACCTGGACGAGGCCTTCGTCCTCGACATCGAGGGGGACGACGAGCCGTCGAGCCTGGTCAAGCCGCCGGCGGACATGGCGGGCGAGGGGCTCCGCCTGGGCTCGGCCTGGGCGTCGGCGGCGTCCGGGGCCCCCGCGCAGCCGGCTCCTCCGGTCCAGGAGGAATTCCCGGAGATCGAGATCGAGCTGGAGGCCGATCTGGATCTGGAGCCGGCCCAGGCCCTGGATGCCTACGACTCCATCGCGCTGCCGAGCCTCGAAGGCGAAGCGAGCGGCTCGATCTATCTGGACGTCGAGGAGCCGGATCTGCTGAGCCTCGATTCGGGGGCCTGGGGGATGCAGCCGCTGACCGAGGAGGCCCCTCCGGCGGACTCCATCGACGCCGACTTCCTCGAGCGCACCGCGGCCTCGCTCCATCCGAAGGAGATCGCGCGCGACGAGGACCTGGTCAGCGAAGCCGAGGTGCTCGCCAAGTACGGCCTGGAAGAGAAGGCCCTGGAGCGCCTGAGCGAGGCGCTGCAGATCAGGCCGCACAACCTCGAGGCCTATGGCCAGATGATCCAGATCCACCTGGCCGGGGAGCGGCACGGCCGTGTGGTCGAGCTGGCGAACGCCATGGCGCGGATCGCGGCCGAGACCCGCGACACGCAGGTCTGGCCGCGGATGAGGAAGGAGCTGCTCTCGGCCGGTTACCGGCTGGACGGCGACCACGTCGTGGCCGGGCCGCACGGCTTCGCCGAGGCCGAGGCCGCGCCACCCGCCGCCCCGGCGGATATCTTCGTGGAGATCGATTCGCTCCCGGAGCTCCCGGGTTTCATGGACTTCACGGAGATCGAGGAGGACATCGAGGCCGAAGAGGCCGCGCCGCCGGCTCTGGAGCCCATTCCGGAGCACATTCTGGAGCCCCTCCCCGAGCCAATTATTGAGTCAATAATTGAGCCAATAACTGAGCCAATAATCGAGCCAATAACCGGGTCAATAACCGGGTCAATAACCGGGTCAATAACCGAACCCGAGCCTCCTCCTCCCGTCGCGGCGGTTCCCGAGCCCGCTCCCGCACCGCGCAAGCGGACCGCGGCGGCCTCCCGAGAGCTCGACCAGCTTGTCAGCGGCCTGCTGGACCCCAAGTCCAAGCGTCCCGCCGCGACTCGTCCGGCTGTGCCACCTGCGCCCGCACCGGCTCCGGCCGTGGAGCCGCCGCCGGCCCCGGCCCCGCCGCCGCCGGCAGGGGCTCGGCCCGTGATGTTCAACCCGCTCGAAATCGGCGAGATGATCGAGCAGGAAGAGGACTTCGACTGGCAGCCCATGGGAGCGGACGCTTCCGTTCCTCCCCTGCCGCCGCTGCCGACTCCGCCCGTTTCTCCCGGATCGCCTTCGTCGGGGGGTAGGGGCTTCTCCCCCGGCCTGGAGGACACGGGCAGCGGGAGCTGGCTCGACGACGCGGACCGCGGCCGGGAGGTGAAGAGCCCCGCGAGCGACAGCCTGTTCGACGAGGAGGACGACTTCTTCGACCTGGCCGCCCAGCTCGAGCAGGAGCTCTCCCAGGAGGACCTCTTCCGGGGCGGCGAAGAGAACCTCCTGGTGCAGCCCGCCGAGCAGTCGCTGGAGGAGATCGTCGAGGGCTTCAAGAAGGGGGTGGCCGAGCACCTCTCGCCCACGGACTACGACACCCACTTCAACCTCGGCATCGCCTACCGCGAGATGGGTCTCCTGGACGAGGCCATCGGCGAGTTCCAGATCGCCGCCAAGGACCCGCGCCACCTGGTGCTCTGCTGCTCCATGCTGGGCCTCTGCTTCCTCGACAAGGGCCTGCCCGAGCTGGCCGTCAAGTGGTACCGCCGCGGCCTCGAATCGGCCGGGCTCTCCGAGGACGACACCCTGGGCTTTCTCTATGACCTGGGCTGCGCCTACCTGGCCCTGGACGACAAGGCCTCCGCCTACAAGGCCTTCGTGGACCTCTACGGCATCAACACGAACTACCGCGACGTCGTAGCCCGCATCGAAGAGCTCGGCCGGTAGGAGCGCACCCTACGGGCGATCGATCGCCAGGGGGTAGCGCAGGGTCTTCTGCAGCCACTCGCCGTTCTGCTGGACCTGGCGGTTGAGCTCGGCCACGAGGCCTTCACGCTTCTCGTAGAGGCGGTAGCCCTCGCGGGGGCGGAGGTAGCCGGCGGCCTTGGGCTCTTCCTTGAAGAGGGCCTCCTCACCGATCTCCCCGGCCCGGCGGGCGTAGCGCTCGCGGTTGTCGAGCAGCGCCTTGACCAGGAAGGGCATGACCATGGAATAGTCGGCCTGCGCGCTCTCGGTGGTGGACTGGTAGGTGTCGCGGTCCACCTTGCCCCAGGTCACCGCTTCGGCCGGCGGGCAGGAGGAGAGGGAGCCCTCGGTGACCGGGGCGCTCACGATCTGGACGTCGAAGGTGTAGCCCCGGATGCCTTCCAGGCCCAGCACCTGGCCCAGCGCCGGCTCGGGCTGGAGGTTGTAGTTCTTCGGCACGCCGCCGCCCAGGATCAGGGTCGCGAGCGAGTGGACCGGGTGCTCGAAGAGCCCCCAGTAGTGGTAGGCGCACGACTCGTAGACCTCGGCGTGGAGGTCCAGGGAGAAGTCGTACGTCTCGATCAGGCCCGCCTGCTTCATGGCCCAGAGCTTCATGGAGTTGAGGAACAGGCTGCCGTCGCCGGGCGCGCCCACGAGGATGGGGATCGCCAGCCGCGAGCAGGTCGCCAGGAGGCCGGGCGTGATGCCGTTTTTCTTCTCCTGGGCGGCGAAGACGTTCCCCAGGAGATACCGCAACTCGGTGCCGGTCATGCTTTTCTGGAAGCTCGGGCCGCAGCAGGAAGGCCGTCATGAAGCGGTCCTGCTGGAAGAGCACGTCCTCGTCGAACGCCATGTCGGTCACGCGGATCGTCCGCTCGTCGCGCAGGGCGCCGTCGTCGCCGAAGATGGGGACCTCGAAGATGGGGTCCGGGTGCTCGTCCAGGCTCCGGTGGCCGTCGTGGTAGCAGACGGCGTCCGTCGTGGAGAGATAGGCCACCCAGCCCGCCTCGAGGAGCGGGATGAGCCACGCCTGGTGCTGGCCCGAAACGGTCACCGGCCCGGCGATGGCGAGCGTCAGCGGACAGCCCATGCCGATCGCCTGGTCGAGCAGCTTGTAGATGCGCCGCACGTAGGCGCCGCCGAAGGCCGGCAGGCAGGCGTTGAAGATCTCGTCCAGCGTCTGGCACTCGTCGACGCGCTTCACCTCGACGCGCCGGCGCCGCGACTGCAGGTGCATGTGGTGGGGGGTCCGGTAATCGTGCGCGCTGCTCATGGGGGGTAACGGTATCAAAGAGGAGGCACGGACGAACACGGACGGGCACGGACGGGCACGGACTGACACAGCCCGCAGGGTGTCGCCGTCCGTGTCAGTCCGTGTCAGTCCGTGCTCGTCCGTGTTCGTCCGCCCGGCTCCCACATGGAACTGAACTTGCAGATCACTGATCTCCCAGGTGGCCTGATTGGGATAACCCCAATCACATCAAGGAGATCAGCATGTTCGCACCCCACAGATCCCACGGACCCCGGAGGGTCCTGATCCTTCTGGCGGCCCTGATTTTCGGGCTCGCCCTCTCTTCCGCGTCCGAAGCCGTTCTCACCTACTCGACCCCGACCGAGCTCAAGAAGAGCCCATGCTCCGGAGACACCGACGGCGACTGTCTCGATAACGTCGAAGAGGCGAACCTCGCCTGGGCGGTGGCGCCCTGGTACCTCTATGACGAGGGGGAGGGCTGCAGCGGCTGGCGCAACAGCTACAGCCTTCCCGCCGCTCACTTCGCCCGCCAGGATTTCTTCCAGGTGCGGCCCGAGGGAGGCTCCGTCCAGGACTGGAGCCCCCAGGATGGCAAGGCGAAGTGGGTGAAGGTCTCCTACTTCTTCAACTACCCCCACGACTGCTCGGCCGCGGGCTTCAGCGGCCACCAGGGCGACGCCGAGCACATCCGGGTCGCGCTCTACAGCTACGACCTGAAGACCTGGTACCTCTACAACGCCTACTACGCTCACCACGACCGGGACCACTGGTTCTCGGGCACCTTCCTGGAGGACCAGGCGCGGGCGCTCGGTACCAACTGGATCAGCGTGGCCGCGGGCGAGGATTCGCACGGCTCCTGGCCCGGCCTGGAGCCGGACTCGGCCGACTGCGCCGGCCCGGAGGACGACTTCTGCCCGACCTGCAAATGCTTCGTGGGCACCTGGCGCCAGGCCCTGAGCGGCTCCGGGCGCGAGGTGGTGGCGGCCACCCGCAACATCGGCGGCCCCGCGCCGGAGACCTGGAACGCCTCGGTCCTCACCGTCGCGGGTGCCGAGGCCTACACCGAGCTCGACACCGGGCATGGGGTGAACCGCGAGTACTGGTCGCCCCGGAGCGGCGCGTTCCAGAAGTTCTGCGGCTGGGAGTGCCCGGCGGCCTCCCGCAACCCGGACGGCACCTGCGCGGTCGCCGTGCACGACCAGACCGGCTGCTCGCCGCCGCTCAGCAGCAAGGTGGACACCTCCTTCTTCCAGCTCGCGCCGGGCTCCTGCGCGGGGCACTGCGGCGGCTCGGTGGCGGGCTGCTTCTGCGACGCCTACTGCGTGAACCAGGGGGACTGCTGCCCGGACGCCTGCTCGGTCTGTGGCGTCTGCGGGACGACTCCCGCAACCGCGACAGTGGAGCAGCAGATCTTCGTGCCATCCTCTTCGGAGAGCGTGGACTCCGAGGCCGCCGCCGAGGCGGTCGCCAGGGTGGAGAGCATGCTGCCCCAACTGCGCGGCGGCACGGCCCTCCAGTACCTCCGGACGATCCGGTGGATGCAGGCTTCCGGAGACGACCTGCGGCTGATGTACCTGTTCGACGACCTCCGCGAAGCCCGGACCGTGTCCATCAAGCAGCGGGTGGCCACGGCGCGCCAGCGCCTGGAAGAGCTGGCCACGGACCTCGAGTCCGCCGGGTACGGCTTCTCGGAGCGTGTGGAGCAGGCCGCCCGGACCAATCCGGACGCGCCGGCACCCAACACCTTCCCGCCGTCCGTGATGGAGTCCCTGGGGCTGAACCGGGATGGCTCCCGGAAGGCCACGCCTGGCTCCTCGACGGACCGCTGAGGCGGCTCTTTCCGCCATGATAGGCTCCTGCCCGCCGCCCCGCCTCTGCATGGGGCGGCGGGGAGGGAGCCTTCATCCATGAGCAAGACCACAGTCACCCTGCTTCCCGGCGACGGGATCGGTCCTGAAGTGAGCAATGCCGCCGTTCGCGTGCTCGACGCCGCGGGCGCCGAGATCGAGTGGGAGCGCCACATCGCGGGCCGCGAGGCCCTGGAGAAGTACGGCAACCCCCTGCCGCCCGAGGTCCTGGAGTCGATCCGCCGCAACTGCGTGGCCCTGAAGGGACCCATCACCACCGAGGTCGGGGGCGGCTTCAAGTCCATCAACGTCCAGCTCCGCCAGGAGCTCGACCTGTACGCCAACCTGCGGCCGTCGCGGTCGCTGCCGAGCATCCCCAGCAGGTTCGAGGGCGTGGACATCGTCGTCGTCCGCGAGAACACGGAGGACCTCTACAGCGGTCTGGAGCACGTGGTGGTTCCGGGCGTGGTGGAGAGCATCAAGATCATCACCGAGAAGGCGTCGCTGCGCATCTCCCGCTTCGCCTACGACTATGCCCGCCGGCACGGCCGCAAGCGGGTGACCGCCGTCCACAAGGCCAACATCATGAAGCTCTCGGACGGCCTGTTCCTCGACTGCGTCCGCCGGGTGGCCAAGGAGTACCCGGACATCCAGTCCGACGACAAGATCGTGGACAACATGTGCATGCAGCTCGTCATGCGGCCGGAGGAGTGGGACGTGCTGCTGCTCGAGAACCTCTACGGCGACATCGTCTCCGACCTCTGTGCCGGGCTGGTGGGGGGGCTGGGCGTTGTGCCGGGCGGCAACATCGGGCTCGACGTGGCGGTGTTCGAGGCCGTGCACGGGAGCGCTCCCGACATCGCGGGCAAGGACATCGCGAACCCCCTGGCCATCATCCGCTCGGGGATCATGATGCTTTATCACATGCACAAGGACGAGGCAGCCGAGCGGATCCGCAGGGCCCTGCGCGAGGTGGTGGTCAACCAGAAGATCCGCACTCGCGACCTGGGCGGCGAGGCCTCCACGACGGAGTTCACGGATGCGATCGTAAAAGCGCTGGAAAGCGGATCGGTTTCCTAGAGTCGCGGCACCTTTAGGGGGAGCACTGACGACTCTGAGGACCCCGAGGACGTAGAGGACGTAAATAATGGCCGAGCCGATCTTCCCGCTTCCCCTTCCCGAGGTCCTGGAGAGCGCCTGCCCGCTCGACTGTCCGGACACCTGCAGCCTGGAGGTGCGGGTGGTCGACGGCCGGGTGGTGAAGGTGGATGGCAGCCGCCTGAACCCCATCACCCAGGGCTACATCTGCGCCAAGGTGCGCAAGGCGCCGGAGCACCTCTACGGTCCGGACCGTCTCCTGCGGCCCGCCCGGCGCGTGGGGCCCCACAGTCCCGGGGAATCCGCCCGGTTCGAGGAGATCTCCTGGGACCAGGCGCTCAACCTGGCGGCGGAGAAGCTGCGCGAGGCCCGCGACCGGTGGGGGGGCGAGTCGATCCTGCCCTTCTACTACGGCGGCTCGAACGGCCTGCTCACCCAGGACGCGACGGACCAGCGCCTCTTCTACCGGCTGGGTGCCTCCCGGCTCGCGGCCACGGTCTGCGCCGCGCCCTCGGGCCAGGCGACCACGCTGATGTACGGCAAGATGGCGGGCGTGGCCCTCCACGACTTCCGCCACGCGCGGCTGATCGTGCTCTGGGGGGTGAACCCGTCGGCCTCCGGCATCCACCTCGTGCCCTACATCAAGCAGGCGCAGGACGCGGGCGCGCGGCTGGTGGTGATCGATCCGCGCCGCACGCCGCTCGCCAAGAAGGCCGACCTCCATCTGGCTCCCCGGCCGGGAGGCGACCTCGCCATCGCGCTCGCCGCCATCCGCTGGCTCTTCGAGGAGGGGCGGGCCGACCTCACCTTCCTCGCCCAGCACGCGGACGGCGCCGAGGAGCTGGCCCGGCGGGCGCTCCCCTGGACGTTCGAGCGCGCGGCCGAGGCTTCGGGCGTGCCCGCGGCCGACATCGAGAGGTTCGTCCGGCTCTACGCCGGCTCCTCGCCGGCCGTGATCCGCACGGGCTGGGGGCTCGAGCGCAACCGGAACGGTGGCTCGGCCATGGCCGCCGCCATCGCCCTGCCTGCCGTGGCCGGCAAGTTCGGCGTGCGCGGCGGCGGCTACACCATGAGCAACTCGGGCGTCTGGGCCGGGCTGTTCGACCGCGAAGGGGCCGTCCGGGAGCCTGAGCCGGACACGCGTATCGTCAACATGAACCGCTTGGGCGAGACCCTGCTCCAGGCCAATCTCCCGGGTAATCCGCCCGTGAAAGTCCTCTTCGTCTACAACTGCAACCCCCTGATGACCATGCCCAACCAGGAGGCGGTGCGCCGAGGGCTCGCGCGCGAGGACCTGTTCACCATCGTCTTCGACCAGGTGTGGACCGACACGGCCCGCGTGGCAGACCTCGTGCTGCCCGCCACCCACTTCCTGGAGCACTCGGACATCATCCGCGGCTACGGCTCCTACGCGCTCTACCACACCCGGCCGGTGGCCGCGCCCGCGGGCGAGGCCCGGCACAACCCGGAGGTCTTCGCCGACCTGGTCCGGCGGCTCGGCCTCGCCCGGCCCGGAGAGCCGGAGACGGCGGACGAGCTGGCCGCCGCGCTGATGCGCCCGGCGCAGCGGATGGGGGCCGATCTGGATCGGGACGGGATCGCGGCGCCCGACTGCGGCCCGGAGCCGGTGCAGTTCGTGGACGCCTTCCCCTTGACGCCGGACCGCCGGATCCATCTCGTCCCCGAGGAGCTGGACCGCGAGGCCCCCTACGGCCTCTACGCCTTCCAGGAGGACCCGGGGACGCAGCGCTACCCGCTGGCGCTGATCTCGCCGGCCACGGGCCAGAGGATCAGCTCCACCTTCGGCCAGCTCGTGCGGGACCAGGTGCCCCTGGAGATCCACCCGCTGGACGCCTTGGCGCGGGGGATCGCCGCCGGCGACGTGGTGCGGGTGTGGAACGACCTCGGCGAGGTGCGGGTGGGGGCGCGGCTCAACCCGGACCTGCGGCCGGGCGTGGTCTTCCTGCCCAAGGGGCTGTGGAGCCACAACACCCTCTCGGGCAGCACGGCGAACGCCCTGGTGCCCGACAGCCTGACGGACCTCGGCGCCGGAGCCTGCTTCAACGACGCCCGCGTGGAAGTGGAGAGGGTGGCGGAATAGAATCGCGGGCGTGGCGCGCTCTCTCTTCGACGATCAAGAATCCCCGGCCCGCGCTTCCCACGTGGAGGCCGCAGCGTCCGCGGGTGC
Source organism: uncultured Acidobacteriota bacterium (assembly GCA_963832495.1). GTDB lineage: Bacteria > Acidobacteriota > Thermoanaerobaculia > Multivoradales > UBA5704 > DATARR01. The sequence goes on from CAWHUF010000016.1 coordinate 266,237, forward strand.
CCCGTCCCCCCTGGCCGAGCGGATGCGTCCGCGCAACCTGGACGAGGTCGTGGGGCAGGAGAAGGTGGTCGGGGAGGGCGGCTTCCTGCGCCGGGCCATCGCCGCCGACCGGGTGCCGTCTCTCATCTTCTGGGGTTCGCCGGGCACGGGCAAGACGACGCTCGCCCGCATCATCGCCAATCTCACCTCCTCGCATTTCGTCCCCTTCTCCGCGGTGACCTCGGGCATCAAGGAGGTCAAGGAGGTGATGGCCGAGGCCGTCCGCCTGCGCAAGGCCCAGGGCCGGCGCACCCTCCTCTTCGTGGACGAGATCCACCGCTTCAACCGCGCCCAGCAGGACGCCTTCCTGCCCTACGTCGAGAGCGGCGACGTGGTGCTCGTGGGGGCCACCACGGAGAACCCCTCCTTCGAGCTCAACGCCGCGCTCCTCTCCCGCTGCCGCGTCATCGTGCTGGAGCCCCTCCAGCCGGCCTCCCTGATCGAGCTGATGCGGCGCGCCCTGCGGGACGACCTCGAGATGGAGGCCGACGGCGAGGCCCTGGAAATGTTGGCCCAGCTCGCCTCGGGAGATGCCCGCCGGTCGCTCAACCTGCTGGAGCTGTCAGCTGCCGATGCCGAGGGAGGACGACTCGATGCCGAGACCGTGCGGCGGGTGGGACAGCGCAAGGTGCTGCTCTACGACAAGTCGGGCGAGGAGCACTACAACCTCATCTCGGCCCTCCACAAGTCGATGCGCGAGAGCGATCCCGACGCCACGGTCTACTGGCTGGCCCGCATGCTGGCCTCCGGGGAGGACCCGCTGTACGTGGCCCGGCGCATGGTCCGCTTCGCCAGCGAGGACGTGGGGCTGGCCGATCCCCAGGCCCTTATCCAGGCGATGACTGCCTGGGACGCCTACCACAGGCTCGGCTCACCCGAGGGGGAGCTGGCCCTGGCCCAGGCCGCCGTCTACCTGGCGCTGGCCCCCAAAAGCGTGGCGCTCTATGACGGCTACAAGGCCGCCCGGCGCACGGTCGAGGAGCGGCCGGCCGATCCCGTGCCCATGGCCATCCGCAACGCTCCCACGCGGCTGATGAAGGACATCGGCTACGGCGCGGGCTACGTCTACGCCCCCCACACCGAGGAGGGCGTGGGAGGCCTCGACTGCCTGCCCGAGTCCCTCCAGGGGACGCGCTTCTACGAGCCGAAGGGGGAGGGGTTCGAAGGGAAGCTGAGGGCCCGGCTGGAGTCATTCCGGGCCCTGCGGGAAGAGGTCAAAAAGAAACGGTCTACTTGAACAGCTTCAGGAACACCAGGTAGAGCACGAAGCCGTCGTCCGGCCCGGCCACCGGCACGCCCAGGTCCAGGTTCACGATCGTCTGCCAGGGGCCGATGAACGTCCCCTGGACACCCACGCCGGCCAGCAGCTCGCGGTCGAGCCCGGTGTCCTCGTCGGTCGCCCAGGCGGCGTCGGCGATCCCCTCCAGGCGGAAGGCCTGGCCGATCTCGAAGCCGTAGGAGGCATGGCCGGCGAAGACTTCCGTGGCCCGCACGCGGCCGCTCTGGTAGCCGTGGACGCGGGTGCCGCCGAAGAAGCCGAACTGGTACTTGCTGAAGCGGTCGAGGTCCGAGCCCGAGGCGTAGTCGAACTCGAGCCCCACCTTCTGGAAAGAGGGGAGGTACCAGTTCTTGCTCGCCCGCGCCTCCCAGCGCAGGAAGTCCTGCTTCTCCTCGCTGAAGTCGGGGTTGCCCGGCAAGCCCCAGAAGTCCCACTCCGAGCGCCGGTTGTAGCTGCCGGCCACGCTGAACCGGTAGCCCGAGCGCGCGTAGTTCGCGGCCAGCTCCAGCGCGTGGAGGAGGTGGTCGCTCGGCAAGGCGAAGTCGTCCGCCGTGTCGTCCGCCTTGCCGTAGCCCAGGGAGAGGATCTCGTACTCGGCGTTCAGCTTGACGAAGTTGCCCAGGGGATGGCCCAGCTTGAAGCCCACGTTGCCGACGCGCTGCTCGACGTCCTCGGCGTTCACCTCCTGGTCGTCCCGGTAGAGGGTGTCGGTGGTGGGGACGGCGAGGGCGAAGAGGTCGACGCCGCGCGTCGAACTTGCTGCCGAAGAGGCGCGGCTCGGCCACGTCGGCGATCAGCAGGGCGCCGGCGAAGAAGACGTTGAACTGCTTGCCCGTGCCCCTGAAGTCGAAGTTGAAGTAGTTGACGCCGGCGAGCGGCAGCGGGTAATCGATCGCGTCGTCATAGAACACGCCGCCCACGACGAAGAGCTTGCTCGTGTCGAAGCCCTCCTTGACCACCCGCTCGCCCTGATCGTTCTTCACCAGGTAGCGCAGGCCCTTCTCCGTGTCGCGGACCATGGTGACCTCCGAGTCCGCGACCTGCTTGCGCGCCTCCTCGAAACCGGGGCCGTTGACCTTGACGTCGGTGAGCAGGGTCTCGCGCTCGACGACCGTCGTGGCGTTGACGATGGAGAGGATCTGCTGGGCCACGAGCCGCAGCGGCAGCACGTAGCTCTCGGACGACCAGGGCGCCGGGTTGCCGGTGGCGTCGATGGGCGTGTAGTAGAGGGTCTCCTCGTTCGAGATCACCTCGCCTTCGAGGCCGATCTGGACGGCGCGGGTGCGCAGGCGGGCGTAGATCTGCCTGTCCACCCAGACGGAGCCCTGGTAGAGCTTGCCGCTCTCGTCCGGGCCGGCCGGGGCGAAGTCGACCACCCAGGCCTCACGGCCGTCCACCGTTTCGCTGCCCCGCAGCCGGTAGCGGTACTGCTTGGTGAAATGGATCTCCAGCGGCAGGGCCGCCGCCTTCTCGGGCTGGATCAGGGGGATCTCCGGCAGCGTCTTGTGGCGCCACTTGACGCCGTCGACGTAGAGGGTCTGCCACGCCCAGTCGGCCCCGGTCTCGGGATCGAAGAAGAACGGCCCTTCGAGCGTGGCCTCGACGGTCTGCGTGCCCGCCGTGATCTGGAAGCGCAGCGAGGTCGTGTTGAGCGCGCTGTAGTGCTGGAGCTTGCGGGCCTGGGCGTCCTCGAAGGCCTGGAGGCGGCGCAGGATCTCCTCGACCGGGATGTCGCGCTGGCCGGAGACGGTCACCTTCTCCTCCACGCCCTGGAGCTCGGCGGCCGTGGGGCGGTCCAGGCCGAGCACGGCCACGCGGCCGGGCAGGGGGACTTCCAGCAACAGCGCGTCCCCCTCCACCCGGCCGCTCGGCGGCAGCACCCTCTGGCCGCCCCCGATGGGGAAGCGCACAGGCCGGCGCAGTTGCGGGTCGCTGAACCGCAGCGTCAGCTTTTCGGCGTTGAGGGTCACGAGGACGATCACCCGCAACGAGAGGTCCTCGCCGCGGACGAACGTCCAGGCCGCCTCGGTACCCCTGGGCGACAATCCGGGATCGTAGGAGAGGTCCCCCTTGAACTCGCGGGCGAGCAGAGCGAAGGGCGAGAGCACGGGGACGAGCCGCGCGGTTTCGAGGCCCGGGGCCCGGAACAGCGTCAGGTCGATCCCCTCGGACGCGTACCGGGCGGCGGTGGTCATCACGATGCCGGGATCGGCCTTCGGCTCCGGCAGCGGCAGCGCGTCGAGCACCAGGGCACGGCCCGGGTCGAGCTCCTGGACGGCCTTGATGGCCGCCGCCAGCCCCTCCTCTCCGGCGGGCTGGAGGGCCACGGCATCCACGTAGGCGGCCACATCTTCGCCGTAGAACGCCTTGAGGGTCTCAGGATCGGAAGGCAGGGGCCCGGTGGCCACCTTGGCGTCCGTCTGGGCGCCGGTCACGGCCACCGCGGCCCGCTTCAGGAGGAAGGCGTATTCGGCAGGGGAGAATTCACCGCTCTCCGGACGCCAGACGATCTGGAACCAGGTCCCGCCCGGCGCCTTGCCGGCCGCTTTACCCGCAAAGTCGGCCGCCGCGCGCAGCTCGGCCTGGAGGATAGTGGAATTCTGGGCCACCGGCGCGGGCGTACGGAACACGAGCGATACCCAGGGGGTGGTGCCGCTGTCGCGCAAAGTCGCCGGCAGCCCGGGATCGGCCACGGCATCTCCGGAGAGGGGGACCTCCCAGACCACAAACAGCGGGCTTCCCGCTTCCAGGCCGCCGGAGGCCTTGAGGATCGCCGCGATGTCCGCGGGAGTGGCCTGAGGCACCGGTTGAGCGGCCGGAGCCTGGGGATCCACCGGCTCCGGGATCGTGGTGGCGGGGTAGAGGCGAAGCCCGGCGCACGGCCGGCAAGGAAACTCAGCGGCGCCCAGGGGGAGCGCGAGACAGAGCAAGGCAAGGTTGATAAAAAGATATTTGACGGGGCGCATGGCAGCAAGCATAACAGTGGGCCTCCGGGGGGAAATTCTCCGGGGCTCCCTGCCAACCCGCCCCTCATCCCTGTCCCTTCTCCCGGCCCTCCTCCCACCCGACCGGGGAGAAGGGGACCCGTGCGAGCGGTATTGCCGTAGGGTGGGCTATGCGCACCTTCAACGACGGTTATCGTGCGCACAGGGCACCCTACAAGCACCACTGTTTCAACAATCCCCCTCTCCCGGTGAGGGCGGGAGGGAGGGGGCGGGAGAGGGGGCCAGGGGGCATGGGCGTTAACCTAAAATCCAGCTCTTGAGAAGCTCAGCCAAGCTCTCAATCTGCGGGCGTCGCCTCTTCCGTCGAGAGTCCGCAAGGGTCAACTTTCCCTCTGAAGTAGCTTGAAGAAGAGCAGAAAGAGGAGGCAGGGGACACAAAGCCTGACGGAGGGCTGCGACCATCAGTCGAGTCCAGCGCCAGAGATGAGGCCGCTCAGGCGGGGAGCCCATGGAGCCGGTATCCCCAGGGGGAAAGTGTCAGCGCGTTTCGGTACAGTGTTTCCAATAAGAGCGCGACCACCATCTTGGCCGAGATCCAGGATTGGGCCACCAAGCGATCCTTGTGGGGCAGTTGTCCGAGTTGGAGGATCTGCTTGAGTCGTTTGAAGGCTAGCTCGATCTGCCAGCGGAAGCGATAGAGCTCCAGAATCTCAGGGGCCTCCAGCCGCTCGACTGGCAAGGTTGTGAACAGCAAAACGTAGTGGGCTGCCAAGCGGGTCTTGTCGCTGACCTGCTGGCCCTTTTTCATCGCTCGGCGGATCGCCTTTTCCTCGGCCTTCTGGGCCAAAGGCGCCGGGAGCTTCAAAATCACCAAGCGCCCGGGCAGATCCTTGCCCTTCGGATCGCTCAGCCAAACTGGCCAGTCCCCTGCCTCTCCAATCTGCAAGGTCACCGCTCGATCCAAAGCGTAGATTTTTCGTCCCTGCTGATCCTTGAGAACCGGATGAACCCAGCGCATCCGGACGAGAACATGGCCTTGAGCTTGAACAATGGCGCGCACTCCCTTGGGTCGCAGGAAGTTGCGGTCCGCCAAGATCACATCCCCTGCCTCCACGGCCGCCCGCTCCAGCAACTCGCTGCCCTGCGCGTCGGTCAACTCCAGCCAGTCGCACGCTAAACTGCTCAAGTCCAAGGTGTAGTGAAGCCGCCACTCGGTACCTTGGCTGCCCGGACCTTGAACCGTTGTACTGTCTACGATCCGGGCTCTAAGCCCTTCCGGCACTCGCACTTGCTCCCGCATCTGGCGCGACAACTCACTGGCAATCCAATTGAGCCAAGCCCCAGAAGAGCGCAGTCGCTTGAACAGAGCCACGGAGGAGAGGCTCGCCAATCCAGCCAGACGGGCCTGAGCCACCGTCTGCCGCAAACCACCGTCATGAACGGCATGGAACAACAGGAGCCGCAGCAGGTCTCCAGGGGTCTGGGTATAGCGGACTCGCCGGAATGCTCCCTTCTGCCGGGCCTGCTCCTCCCATCCAGATGGAAGAAGGCTCTCGATGATCTTCCACTCGGCTTGGCTCGCTCCAGTATCCATGCCTTAAGGGTACCATGAAAGGCCCATTTTTAGGTTAACGCCTATGGGGCCAGGGGGTGAGGGCCCGGGCGGCGTCTTAAGCTCTATTCCGCCGCCGCGGTCTCGCGGACGGCCGCGCTCATGGCGGGCAGGCCCAGCTTCTCGCGGATCTTGACCTCGATCTCCTCGGCCAGGTCCGGGTTCTCCCTCAGGAACGACTTGGCGTTCTCCCGTCCCTGGCCCAGCCGCAGATCGCCGTAGGAGTACCAGGCGCCGCTCTTGATGACCATCTTGTGTTCCACCCCGAGGTCGACGAGCTCGCCGGTCTTCGAGATCCCTTCGCCGTAGTCGATGTCGAACTCCGCCTGGCGGAACGGGGCGGCCACCTTGTTCTTCACCACCTTGACCTTGGCCCGCGAGCCGGTCACCTCCTCGCCCTCCTTGATCGCGGCGATGCGGCGGATGTCGATGCGCACCGAGGCGTAGAACTTGAGAGCCCGGCCACCGGTGGTGGTCTCGGGGTTGCCGAACATGACGCCGATCTTCTCGCGGATCTGGTTGATGAAGACGAGGGTGGTCCTGGACTTGGCGACGATGGCCGTCAGCTTGCGCAGGGCCTGGGACATGAGGCGCGCCTGGAGGCCCACGTGCGAGTCGCCCATCTCCCCTTCGAGCTCGGCCTTGGGCACCAGGGCCGCCACCGAGTCGATCACCACCACGTCCACGGCGTTGCTGCGCACGAGCATCTCGGCGATCTCCAGCGCCTGCTCGCCGTTGTCGGGCTGGGAGACCAGGAGGTTGTCGATGTCCACCCCCAGCTTCCTGGCGTACTCGGCGTCGAGCGCGTGCTCGGCGTCGATGAAGGCCGCGATGCCGCCCCGCTTCTGGGACTGGCCGATCACCGACAGGGCCAGGGTCGTCTTGCCGGAGGATTCCGGACCGTAGATCTCGACCACCCTACCGCGGGGGAAGCCGCCGATGCCGATCGCGTGGTCCACGGCGATCGAGCCCGTGGAGATCGCCTCCAGCGCCAGCGTCTCGCGCTGGCCGAGGCGCATGATCGCCCCCTTGCCGAACTGCCTCTCGATCTGTGAGAGCGTGCCGTCGACGGCCTTCAACCGGTCCAGTTTCGCGTCTGCCATGGAATTTATCGCTCCTTTGAGGCTTCGAGGCTCTATTCTAAGCTGAATTCTCCTGTCGCGGAGGCAGCTCTCGGGCTCGATTCGCACCACCATCTTAGAAGACGTAAATGCGGCGGTCAAATCCCTGGCGGAATCCGCCTGGATCTCGCCGCGTTCTGGAAGGGAGGCGGCGGGGAAAGAGAACTTTCTCTATAATCTCCTCCACACAACGAACGTCTTCTGAGAACGTATACATCACCACGATGGAATCTATCGCCGTCGAAACCAGCGACGCGCTCCATGCCGCCGAGCCGATCCGTCAGCTCGAGGACAACGTCGCCCTTGTCATCCGCGGCAAGCGCGAGGTGATCCGCCTCGCCACGGTCTGCCTCCTCGCCCGGGGCCACGTCCTCCTGGAAGACGTGCCCGGCGTGGGCAAGACCACCCTGGCCCAGGCGCTCGCCCGCTCCATGGGCCTCTCCTTCCAGCGCATCCAGTTCACCAGCGACCTGCTGCCGTCCGACATCATCGGCGTCTCCATCTTCAACCAGAAGAACCAGACGTTCGAGTTCGTGCCCGGCCCGCTGTTCGCCAACGTCGTGCTGGCGGACGAGATCAACCGCGCGACCCCCAAGACCCAGTCCGCCCTGCTCGAGGCCATGAGCGAGCGCAAGGTCTCGGTGGAACGCAAGCGGTACTCGATCCCCGAGCCGTTCGTGGTGCTGGCGACCCAGAACCCGCTGGAGTACCAGGGCACCTTCCCCCTGCCCGAATCGCAGCTCGACCGCTTCCTGATGGCCCTGTCGCTCGGCTACCCGCCGCGGGCGGACGAGCGGGAGCTGCTGCTCTCGGGCGGGGTCGAGGACCTGCTCGAAGACCTGCGGCCCGTCGTCACGCGCGAAGGGCTCCTGGAGCTCCAGGGGCGGGTGGCGCGGGTGCGCGTGGCCGACAAGCTCGCGGACTACATGCTCTCGCTCGCCGAGGCCACGCGCCATGGCGGCGACTTCCTCCTCGGGGTCTCGACGCGGGGGCTCCAGTCCCTGTTCCGGGCCACGCAGGCGCTCGCGCTCTGCGAAGGGCGGGGCTATGCCATTCCGGACGACGTGCAGCGCCTGGCCGCCCCCGTGCTGGCCCACCGCATCGTCCTGAAGCGCGGCGTGGCCGACCTGGAGCAGTCGAGGAAGGCCGTCGAGCGGGTGGTTGCGGCGACGCCCGTCCCGCTATGACTTTTTTGAAGCGCGGCTTCTTCTCGCGCCGCGCCGTCCCCGAGGGGATCCGCATCACCACGGTGGGGCTGTGGTACGTGCTGTTCACCGTGCTGGTGGCCATCGCCGCCACGAACACGGGCAACAACGCGCTCTACATGGTGCTGGCCCTGATGTTCTCGGTGCTGATCCTCTCCGGGGTCGCCTCGCGCGAGAACGTGCGGCGCCTGGAGGCCACGCTCGATCCGCCGGGCGAGGTGTTCGCCAACCGCCCGTTCGCCGTGGGCTTCACCCTGCGCAGCCGGGCGCTCCTCTTCCCGCGCTGGTTCCTGCTGTTCACGCTCTCCCGCACGGCGCAGCCCCTGCTCATCCCCTATCTGCCGCGCCGGGGCAAGAGCGTGGGGCAGCTCGAGATGATGGTGGGCTCGCGCGGACACCACCGCTTCCCGTACGTCCACGTCTCCAGCCTCTTCCCCTTCGGCTTCTTCCGCAAGGGCGTGCGCTATCGCGTGGACTTCGAGGTGCTGGTCTTCCCCGAGCTCTTCCCGGCCGGTGGCAGCCGTCCCCAGGAGTCGGACCACGCGGGCGACGACGTGAGCCGGAGGAGCGGCTGGGGGCATGACCTCTACGGCCTCCGCCTCTTCCGCCGGGGGGACGACCCGCGCGGCATCCACTGGAAGCAGACGGCGCGTACGGGCGAGATCATCTACACCGAGCGGGCCTCGGAGCGCAGCCGCCGCCTTTCCATTCTCTTCGACAACGCCGTGGGCGAGCTCAAGGATCCGGCGGACCAGAGCCGGTTCGAGCGGCTGGTGAGCGAGGCCGCCACCATCGCCGTGGATCATCTCGCGCGTGGGTACCAGGTCGAGCTGGTGACGCGCGACCAGGCCCTCGGCTTCGCGGGCGGCGCCCGCCAGCGGCTGGCCGTGCTGGAGGCCCTGGCCCTGATCCAGCCCCGGCCGCGCGGCGGCGAGCCGCTCGCCTCGGGCGATCCGCGGGCGCCGCAGCTGCGGGTCCACATGGACGACTCCCCGGCGAGGCTCGCGGGATGAGCTTCGCGCGGCAGAAGCGGCTGCTCCTTGGCTGGCTGGCCCTGCTGGCCCCCGTGCCGCTGCCCTTCAACGACGTCCTGGGCTGGCCGGCCGTGGCCCTCTATCTCCTCGGCGTGGCCTGGTTCCTCCGGCGGTCGAGCGGCGATCCCACGCGCTGGCTGCCGCTGTGGGGCATGAACGTCCTGGGGCTCGCCTACCTGCCGCTGTTCTTCATCGATCTCACGGCCGGGCGCGGACTGGTGAGGCCGGTCCTCCATCTGTGCCTCTTCGCGGTGCTGGTGAAGCTGTTCGCCGTGGTGCGCGAGCGCGACAAGTGGCAGGCGTCCATCGGCATCTTCTTCCTCTTCCTGGCGGCCATGGGCACCAGCGTCCACCCGACGATCGTGCTCTACCTGGTCGCCTTCCTGGCCATGGCGCTGGTCCTGCTCACCCGCTTTGCCTTCCTCCACGTGCTGGCCGGCTTCGGCCGCGAGGACCCGACGCTTGCCCACATCCCGCTGCGCGGCTTCCTCATCCTCTCGACGGCGGCCATCCTGGTGCTCGCCGTGCCGCTCTTCATGCTCCTGCCCCGCGTGCGCGCGCCGTTCATCGTGGGGCGTGGCGGCAGCGGCCTGACGATCGAGGCCGCGGGCTTCTCCGACCAGGTGACGCTCGACTCGATCGGGCGCATCCGCGGCAGCCGCGAGGTCGCCATGCGCGTGCTCGAAGAGGGCTCCGTCAATCCGGACCGCGAGATGCGCTTCAAGGCCGCGAGCTACGATCTCTACCAGGAGGGCACCTGGCGCCGTTCGCCCGTGCGGGGCAACGTGCAGCGGGTCCAGGGCTTCCGCTTCCAGCTCTCTCCGCTCCGGCCCTCGCACTGGGCCACGATCTGGCTCCAGCCCATCCGCAGCTCGAGCCTGCCGCTGCCGGTCGAGACCGCTCTGGTCGAGCCGCGCGCGCGGTCGCTGCAGATCGACGAGGGCGGAGCCGTCTCGCTGCCGACCACCCCGTCCGAAGTCGTGGAATACCGCGTGGGGCTCGCCCGCCGCGCGGCGGTCCTCGCCGGCTCTCCTCCCGTGGGAGGACCCCACGACCCCTCGCTCGACCTGCGCGGGGTGACGCCGCGCATCACCGCCCTCGCGGCCCGGGTGATGGGCCAGGGGACGGCCGACGAGCGCATCCGGCGCCTGGAGAGCCACTTCACGGAGGAGTACACCTACACCCTCAACTTCGTGGGCCGCTCGACCGAGAACCCCATCGAAGACTTCCTCTTCCGCTACCGGAGCGGGCAGTGCGAGTACTTCGCCTCGGCCATGGTGCTCATGCTGCGCTCCCAGGGCATTTCGGCGCGGCTGGTGACGGGGTTCCTCGGCGGCGAGTACAACCCGTTCGAGGGCTACTACATCGTGCGGGAGAACAACGCCCACGCCTGGGTGGAGGCCTACCTGCCCGGCGAGGGCTGGCGGATCTTCGACCCCACGCCTCCCGCCGGCCGGCCGGGAGAGGCCAACGAGGGTGGCCTCCTGCTGGCGCGGCAGGCCTGGGACTTCGTGCTCTTCCGCTGGGACCGCTACATCCTGACCTTCGGCCTCTATGACCAGCTCCGCATCTTCGGCGGCCTGCGCGAGTTGTGGAACGACGTCTGGTCCCTCCTGAAGCGCGACGAGAAGCCGGAGAAGCCGAGCCCCTCGGCCGGCCTGGACTCGTTCGGCCCCGCCGAAGGCCCCCGGCAGGACGAGCGCCGTCGGGCTCCCCGACGTGCCCCTGCCCGTGGCGATCGGGCTGACCCTGGTGGCCGCGGCCACGTGGTTCCTCTACCTCCGCCTCCGGCCGCCGCTCACCGCGACCGTGGCCTACCGCCGCCTGCGCCGCCGCCTCGGCTCGTCCCTGCCTCTATCCGTGCCGCCGCTCACCGTGCGCCGCGAAACGGAAGCCCGCTTCCCCGCCGCGGCGGGGTCCGCGGCCCGCGTCATCGACTTCTACCTCCGCGAGAGCTTCGGCGGCCAGCCTCTCGAAGACGAGGAGCTGGAGGCCCTGAAGTCGGCGCTCGAAGAGGCGGAGAAGCGGATGCGCAAGGCGAGTTAGTCAGAGCTTTCCTGCGTTAGACTCTCTTCAAATCCAATCCTGTCTTTTCTGGAGGGTCCGCGCATGAACGGGCTTGTTCTCTGGCTGTATGACATCCCCACCTTCTGGCTCGGCGTCCTCTTCGTGGGCGTCTTCCTGGCCTTCTCTCTGGGTGGCCTGTGGCTGACCCGGCCCTGGATGCGCAGGCAGGGCGACAGCCACAACGATCTCGCCAACTATTACATCGCCGCCGTCGGCGTCTTCTACGCCCTGCTCATCGGCCTGATCTCCGTGGCCACCTGGGAGAACTACACGGACGTCGAATCAACCGTCGCCCACGAAGCCGTGACGCTCGCCGACCTCTATCGCGATTTCGAGGGCTACCCTCCCGAAGTGCGGGCTGAGCTGAGACAGAGGCTGCGCAACTACGTCCGCCACGTCATTGAAGAAGAGTGGCCGTACCAGCGCCGCGGTGTCGAGCCCCCGGAGCACAACCGCGCCATGATGGAGCTCGCCCATCGCCTGGCCTCGTTCGAGCCGGCCACGGCGGGGCAGGAGGTCGTCCACGGCGAAGTTTTCCGACAGCTCAATGAATTCCTCACCTACCGGCGGCTGCGGCTCCAGGCGGTCGGCAGCGGTCTGCCGGGCCTGATGTGGTTCGTCGTAATGATCGGCGCGGCGGTCACCATGAGCATGACCTTCTTCCTGTGGACCGACAACCTGCGCATCCATTCGCTGCTGACCGCGAGCCTCGCCCTGATCGTAGGCCTCATGGTTTTCCTGATCTTCTCGCTGGACAAGCCTCTGATAGGCCGCGTCAGCGTGGGGCCGGACAGCTTCGAAGAGGTTCTGACGGTAGTGATGGAAGACGGGCAGTAGAGGCGGGCGGGCGCCCCTCTGCGCGGGCGCCCGTTCAGCAGGACCGCGGCTGGTTACGGCTTCTTCTTGGCGTACTGCCCGTCGAAGGCGACCTGCCAGGTCTTGCCGCCGTCGCCGGAGGCCTCCCAGAGCTGGCGGACGTGGTCGGCGTCGACCTTGGTCCAGGTGATGCGGTTGATCGTCTTGACGCCCTTGTCGTCGACGGTCTCACCGGAGAGCACCATCTTGCCGTCCACCAGGCCGCCGTTGAGGTTCAGCAGGTTCCCGCCGTTGTCCACCCAGGTCTGGTGCCAGGTCTTGGTCGTTGCGTCGTAGATGTTGAAGCTGAAGCCCTTGACCTGGCCCGTGCCCTCCCAGCTCTCCTGGAGCACGCAGCCGCCCAGGACGCTCTTGATGCTGTTGGTGCCGGCCACCTTGCCGTTGGGCAGCTTGACGTCCCAGTCGCCGAGCCAGAAATCGAACTGCCGGAACTCGGGGCCGGAGCAGGGGGGCGGTCCGGGGGGAGCCGGAGTTGGCGCCGGCGCAGCCTCAGGCGCCGGCGGAGTCGCGGGCTGCTGCTGCGCGCCGAGCGGAGCCAGGGTCGCAACCATCGCAGTCATTGCAGTAGCTGTAATCCAGAAAAGACGGGACTTTCGCATGAGATTCCTCCAGAGTCGTTCAATTCAAACCGGACGGCAGGCGGGGTGAGGAGAGCAGCTTCCCGAACTCCTCCCAGCGCTTTTCAGGCTGATTGGGGGTACCGCCCCGGCTCTCGATATAGCGCCGGACCAGGTCCTGACCGAGGTTGTAGTTGATGACGTAGCTCCTGTACTGATCCATGAAACGTACGCGCTGCGCCGCCCGCTCGGGTGACATCAGGGCGTACCGCACGAGCCAGGCTTCCGCGTCCTGGCGCGAGATCTCGCCGTTCAGATATTTCCTGGCCGCTTCGTTGCCGGCGTAGGAGAGCCCCTGCAGGAGCTTCTGCACCTGCTCGTACCGCTCGGCCGTCGAAGGATCGAGACCCGCCAGCGGATAGAGCTTCTCGCGCTCGAACGCCGTGCCTTCCGTGCCGGGGAAGGCCACCTCGATGCCGAAGTTCGCCGTCCCCTCCGCGATGAGTGACTGCGGCGAGAAGAGCGGATAGACCGTGAATTCCGTCCATCCGCGGTCCTTCACCAGGTGCTTCTCCAGCAGCATGTTGTAGACGTGATGGCCCGGGTAGCCCTCATGGCAGGCGAGGTCGATCGCCCGGTCGATGAAGATCGGCAGGTCCGTATTGACCTGGATGAGGCTGTGGAAGCCGCCCTTGTACCAGTTGTAGCCGCTCCACGTCTTTCCCGTCACGTACTCCACCGTAAAGCTCTCGCCCTCCGGCAGCTCGGCGTGCTGCGCCGTGCGCCGCCGGCACTCGTCGATGGCGGCCTTGAACACCGCGTCCAAGCGGTCCTTGGGGATGACGAAGCCCTGCCGGAAGGTCTCGATCCGCGTGGCGATCGATCCCTCGCCCGGGACGGCCGTCTCCAGCCGGTCCAGGATGCGCTGGAAGTGCGCGGCGTCCAGCGCGGGCGCCACGGCGTCGTAGAGCGCCTTGGATTCCTCGTCGAAGGAGAGCTTCTTGCCGGAGAGCATGTCGATCCTGGAGACCATGGCCTGCAGTTGCCGCCGTAGATACTGGTGCCGCAGGCCCTCGATTTCGCTCCCTCCAGTTGTCCCGGTCATTGGCCGGGTCCCCAGCTCCGCGATCAGCGCCTCGGCCTCGGAGCGGATCTCGGCCAGAGGGCGCTTCTTCGCCTCCGCCTCCGTCCGCCATTCCGGGGGACCATAGAAGGCGTCCACATAGTCGGCGTCATGCTGTCCGACGGCGAGCACCAGCTTCACGTAGGCTTCGGCGATACGGTTCATCGCGGCGGGTCCCTCGCCGTCCGGCGCCATCGCCTTGTGGGCCGAGCAGCCGGCGAGCAGGAGCAGGATCGTCAGCGGGATCAGGTGTTTCATATCGTCGCGGGAGCTTAACACGCGCTCCAAAAAGGTCCGACCGGCAAAACCGTGTCCGTAGAGACGTTCCCAGGCCGTCCACGATACCCTTTCGCAGGCCACGGGGACGGCGCCGGGTAGACCTGGGTGGTTACCCACCCAGGTCCCCCACAGACCCGTACGTGCGGGACTACCGCATACGGTTCTTCAGGTCACGGGTTCGCTACGCGACTTCAGGCCGCAACACAGATTCTCAGGTTCGGTAGCGGATACCGCTTCAAGAGAAGCTGAAACCGCTTCCAGGGCATGCTGGGCTTTCGCGAGCGGCGACTGAGCCACTTGCGCCAGATCAGCTTGACCCTTTGGTGCACGCTGCTCAGAGACAGCGAGTTCCCGGTGATCCCGTAGTACCCGCTGTGCCCTCGCAGCTTGCTGAGAAGTTGTGCCTGCTGCCAGTCTAGGGGCGCATGCCGGTTGCCTCGACACCACTCGTTGATTCGCCGCAAGAACCGGGTAATCCGGTCCGAAGCCGTCTTGCGCTTGACCATCCAGCGGCCCCGCCGAGACCTTTCCCAGAAATGGGTGAAGCCGAGAAAGTCGAAGCTCCTCGGCTTCTCGTGGGGCTGCGTTCTTCCAGACCCGTCTATCGGACCGGGCCGTTCGAAACGCACCAAACGAGTCTTGTCGGGATGGAGGCTCAAGCCGTACTTGCCGAATCGCTTCGGCAGCACCTCCAGCATCCGCCGAGCATCGCTCTCCAGTTGAAAGACCAGCACAAAGTCATCGGCAAAGCGGATCAGAAACGCTGCCCCTTGCAACCGGGGCTTCACCACCGCCTCAAACCACGTGTCCAGCACCTCATGAAGATAGATGTTCGACAGCAGAGGAGAAATGACTCCGCCCTGCGGTGTTCCTGTGGTCGGGTGGCTGAGGGTTCCTCCCTCCATCACGCCCGCCTTCAGCCACTTGTCGAGGGCGCGGCGTATCACCCCATCGCGCACCCTCTGGTCTAGAAAGCTCCTCAGCTGACTGCGATCTAGATCGTCGTAGAAACTCTGGATGTCAGCCTCCAGCACCCAGCCTCCTCCCATCGACATCAGACCTTCCCACAACTGCCTGACCGCCTGATGCGCCGATCGCTCGGGCCGGAAGGCGTACGAGCAGTCCAAAAAGTCCTGCTCATACACCGCTTCCAGTACCATCGCCACCGCCCTCTGAAGGACTTTGTCCTCGAAGGTCGGTATCCCGATCGGCCGCTTCTTCGACGGGTCACTCCCTTTCGGGACGTAGGCCCGGCGAACCGGCGGCGCTTGGTAGCGACCCGACTTGAAGCGGTCCAAGAGGCTCTGGAGATTCGCTTCCAGGTTCTCCTCGTAGGCCGCCCCCGTCTGACCATCCACCCCCGGGGCACCGTCTTTACGCGTCCGGCGGTAGGCTTCTCGCAGAAAATCCATGTCGATGTGGTGAGCCAGGCTCAAGAAGGCCCGCTTCGGATCTTCCCTTGCCAGTTGTGCTATCCGTTGAAGTCGCGTTGAGACTGTCTCAAGGTTCGGCGACCCTGTCATCTTTCCCTCCAACGAGTCCATGACCCGACCCCCCCTTTCCCTCCACGGGGTCCCTCGGGATGGTTCCCCCGCTTTCTCGGTACTGTTGAGGTGCTACGACGCCCTGAGTCCATCCCGCCGCGCTTCGTTTCCTTCGCTTGGTGGTACCGCGGCTGCGCCCGCTCATTTCGCTCCCACAGGGTGCGGACGCCCTCTGCTGTGGGCCTGGACGATTGGTCTCCCGGAGCCCAGCCGGGACTTGACCGCGGAGATCTCAGGGTTCTCCCAGGTTTCTGGGCAGACCCCTTTGTGTGCATGCCCTGGGCGGGTACCCCGGGGGACCCTCGACGCCAGGCCTATACGGCGCCGAGAATGTTGCCTTCCGCTCGTCCCAAGACGTCGGCTCCCCGATTGAGTCTCTCGAGGCTGGTTACCACGGCCTGCACACTCGCTGTCTACGCTTCGTGGCGCGGATTACTCCTACCACCACGCAAGACTCGCTTCCGGTGGGGGGCCAGCCCTTGCCGGGTAGGATTCGGACCTACTGGGTCCACTACGAAGGGTTTCCGGTTCTGTCTATTGCATATTCCTTCCTCCCTTCCCAGACTTGGCCTGGCGCGAGGGACGTCTCTTCGAAGGGCAGACCCCATCGGTCTACCGCGATCGTCTGAACGCCGTAGAAACGAAGGACGGGGAACGGCACGCGGTGCCCTTCGATGATCCCTGCCAAGATCGAAACGGTTTTGCCCTGCGGAGACGTCCCGCCGTCCCCGTGGCCTGCGCAAGGGTATCGTGGGCGGCCTGGGAACGTCTCTACGGACAGGGTGGTGGTTCCTTGGGTGTAGCCTCAGAACCGGTACGACAACCCGATCGCCACCACCGGGTAGAGATCGTAATCGGCCACCTCGTCCTCCAGGTCCTGCTCTTCTCTTCTCAGCAGGACATCGAGGATCTCCCGGGCTCCCGGCGTGGTGTTGATGGGGCTGTTCGCCGGGATGTTCGGCGTCAGGGTCACGTCCGCCTTGCCCTGGAAGACCACGCCGAGGTCCACGAAGAAGCCGACCTTCTTGTTGCCGGCCACGGCGTTGCCCCAGCCCAGGCCGGCGTAGGGGACGATGGGATCGAAGTCGGCTTCCGCGTCCAGGGTTCCTATCAGGTTCGCCGGCACGGGCACGCCGCCGATGTCGTAGAACCCCGAGGCGGGCGGCAGGCTGTGTCCTTCGACGCTCGTGTCGTTGTAGACCGCTCCCGCGGTCAGGCGGAAGCCGCGGCCTCCAGGATGCCAGTCCAGCAGGGCCGTGGCCGTGCGGAGGTTGGCTTCGGCATCGTAGAAGATGTCGCTCACCTCGCGATTCTCGTCCGTGTAGTTGTAACCGTTCGCTCCCAGCCGGACGTTCACCTGCGGAGAGAGCCCCACCGTCAGCTCGGCTCCCAGCCCCAGCGTGCCGGCCTTGGCGCCGAGGGCCACCTCGGCCTGTGCGGGCGCGCTCAGGGCAATGAACAACAGGGCCACGAGGCCCGCGATTTTTGCGATTTCAGGCTTGATCATTTCCGTCCTCCCTTCCGTCTCCCCCTCCCTGCAAAGTCAGGGCCGGGGTATAGACTGGTTGTGGAGAAGGGAGGAATCCATGCAGATCGGAATGATCGGACTGGGCCGCATGGGGGGAAACATGGTGCGCCGCCTGCTCAAGGGCGGCCACGAGTGCGTGGTCTACGACCTCAATCCGGAAGCCGTCGCGGGCCTCGTGACCGAAGGCGCCGCGGGCAGCGGCACGCTCGACGAATTCGTCTCGCGCCTGACGCCGCCGCGCACCGCGTGGATCATGGTTCCCGCGGGTCCTCCCACGGAAGGCATGGTGCAGTCGCTGGGCGAGAAGATGGAAGCGGGCGACGCGATCATCGACGGCGGCAACTCCCATTTCAAGGATGACGTGCGCCGCGCCCGCGCCCTGGCGGAGAAGAGGATCTTCTATGTAGATGCCGGCACGAGCGGCGGCGTCTGGGGTCTCGAACGCGGATATTGCCTGATGATCGGCGGCGAGAAGGAAGCCGTGGAAAGGCTCGATCCCATCTGGAAGACGCTCGCGCCCGGACGCGGCGACGTTCCGTCGGCGCCCGGACGCGAAGGGAAGAAGAGCACGGCCGAAGAAGGCTACCTGCATTGCGGGCCCGCGGGCGCCGGGCACTTCGTGAAGATGATCCACAACGGCATCGAGTACGGCCTCATGCAGGCCTACGCCGAAGGGTTCGACATCTTCCGCAACGCCAATTCGCAAGCCCTGCCCGAAGAGCACCGTTTCGATCTCGACCTCGCGGACATCGCCGAGCTGTGGCGGCGCGGCAGCGTCGTCACCTCGTGGCTGCTCGATCTGACGGCGAGCGCTCTCGCCGAAAGCCCCGATCTCTCCGAATACACCGGCTCCGTGCAGGACTCGGGCGAGGGACGATGGACGATTGAAGCCGCCATCGAAGAGGCCGTACCCGTGCACGTCCTCGCCTCTTCGCTCTTCACCCGTTTCCGCTCGCGCCAGGAACATACGTTCGCGGAGAAGGTGCTCTCCGCCATGCGCTTCAAGTTCGGCGGGCACGTGGAGAAAAAAGCATGACGACTGCGGCAGAGGATAAGAGGGAAGACGAATGGGTGGCCGAGCCCGCGCCGCCGTGCGCCATGGTGATCTTCGGCGCCACGGGCGACCTCACCAAGAGGAAGCTCCTGCCGGCGCTCTACAACCTGATCACCAACGACCTGTTGCCGAAAGGGTTCGCCGTCGTGGGCGTGGGCCGCACGGAACTTTCGGATGAAGAGTTCCGGCAGCGCATGGAAGAAGCCCTGCGCGAGTTCGCGACCGTGGAGGTCGAAGGCGAGCGCGCCGCCCGGCTCACGTGCCAGCTCCGTTATGTCGCCGGTGATCCCGGCGACGCCGAGACGTTCCGGCGCCTGGGCGAAACGCTCTCCCAGCTCGACTCCGAAGTGGGCACGAGCGGCAATTACCTCTTCTATCTCGCCGTGCCGCCGAGCGTCTTCGACGAATGCATCCGCAACCTCGGCGAGTCGGGCCTTGCGCGCGAAGAGGAAGGGCACTGGCGGCGCGTGATCATCGAGAAGCCCTTCGGGCACGACCTCGAATCCGCGCGCACTCTGAACCGCCAGATCCGCGAGGTGCTCAAGGAGCGGCAGATCTACCGGATCGATCACTACCTCGGCAAGGAGACCGTGCAGAACATCATGGCGTTCCGCTTCGCCAATGGCATCTTCGAGCCGGTGTGGAACCGCCGCTATGTGGACCACGTGCAGATCACCGTGGCCGAGACCGTGGGCGTCGAAGGCCGCGGCAGCTACTACGAGGAAGCCGGCGCGCTGCGCGACATGGTACAGAACCACATGTTCCAGCTCCTCGCGCTCATCGCCATGGAGCCGCCGGTCTCCTTCGCGGCCAACGCCGTGCGCGACGAGCGAGTGAAGGTGCTCTCGGCCATCCGCCCGCTCTCGCATGAAGACGTGCTGCGCCACACGGTGCGCGGACAGTATGGAGAGGGTCTGATGGGAGATGATCAATCCGCTGGCGAGCGCGTGCCCGCCTACCGCGCGGAGAAATCGGTCGCTCCCGATTCAGCCACCGACACGTTCGCCGCGCTGGAGCTGTTCGTGGACAACTGGCGCTGGGCCGACGTGCCGTTCTATCTGCGCACGGGCAAGCGCCTGCCCAAGCGCGTGACCGAGATCGCCATCCAGTTCAAACGCGCGCCCCTCATGCTCTTCCGCGACACGCCGGTCGAACGGCTGAACCCGAACCTGCTCGTGCTCAAGATCCAGCCGGACGAGGGGATCTCGCTGCGCTTCGACGGCAAGGTGCCCGGCCCCAGGATGCGCCTGGGCACGGTGAGGATGCATTTCGAATATGAGGACTACTTCGGCAGCCAGCCTCATACCGGCTACGAGACTCTGCTCTACGACTGCATGATGGGTGACTCGACGCTCTTCCACCGGAGCGACATGGTGGAGGCGGGCTGGTGCGTGGTGACGCCGATCCTCGACGTGTGGAAGGCGCTCACGCCGCGCAACTTCCCCAACTACGCGGCCGGCACGTGGGGACCGAAAGAAGCGTACGAGTTGATCCAGAAGGAAGGCCGCAAGTGGAGGGAGTGAGTGAGGTCCGCGTCTTCGAGAACGCCGCCGAGCTCATGGAAGCCGCGGCGGAGGAGATCCTCAAAGCCGCTCTGCAGGCTGTTTCGGAGCGAGGCCGCTTCACGTGGGCACTCTCCGGAGGCTCGACGCCGCGCGGTCTCTACCGGCTGCTCGCGAGCGATCCCTTCCGCGGCCGCATGCCGTGGGAGGCGATCCATTTCTTCTGGGGCGACGAGCGCCACGTGCCTCCCGATCATCCCGAGAGCAACTACCGCATGGCTCGCGAAGCCATGCTGGACGCGGCTCCAGTGCCCGCGGACAACGTCCATCGCATCCACGCCGAAGAGCCTGACGCGGAGCACGCCGCCGCGGAGTATGAGGAGGAGCTACGCTCGTTCTTCCATCTTGCGCCGCGTTTCGATCTCATCCTGCTGGGCCTCGGCAAGGACGGCCACACGGCCTCGCTCTTTCCCGGCAGC
The DNA here is from genome assembly GCA_963832495.1 of uncultured Acidobacteriota bacterium. Taxonomy (GTDB): domain Bacteria; phylum Acidobacteriota; class Thermoanaerobaculia; order Multivoradales; family UBA5704; genus DATARR01. Next base: position 286,481 of record CAWHUF010000016.1, read on the forward strand.
CCAGCTGTTCATGAACGCGAGCGTCTTGTCGCAGCGGTGATTGCGCCAGGGATCGAGGCGCAGAAGACGTTCCGCATCACGCTGACGCCGCCGGTGCTCAACCACGCGGAGATCGTGGTGTTCCTCGTCAGCGGAGCGGACAAGGCCGAAGCGCTGCACGCCGTGGTGACTGAGGGTGACGGCGCACGCGATCCCGAGCGCTATCCCGCGCAGATCGTCGAAGGGAATCGATTGTGGATGGTGGATCGGCCGGCGGCTAGGTTGCTAGCCCGCCGTTGATTCTTGGAGCCGGCACGACGTTGACGCCGCGGGGCGGAGGCGATTCCGTCGTGCTAGGCGACGCTGGCGAGAGAACCAAAGGAAGTCGACAAAAACCAGTGCCCCTGAAAGAGCCCAGAACGTCGCCTTTGAACCCTCTCCTCTAAAACCCTCCTTACTTAGCCTTCTTTGCGGTCTTCTTGGCAGCCGGCTTCTTGGCAGCTGGCTTCTTGGCCGCGCTGACTTTCTTGGCCGCCATGGTCTTCTTCGCGGGAGCTTTCTTCGCAGCCGTCACGGTCTTCGAAGCGGCTTTCTTCGGAGCAGCCTTCGCAGCGGTCTTCTTCGCAGCAGCCGGCTTCTTCGCGGCAGCCTTGGCGGCGGGCTTCTTCGCGGCGGCCTTCTTCGCAGCGGGCTTCGCAGCAGGCTTCGCAGCCGACTTCTTGGCCGCAGTCTTCTTCGCAGTTTTCTCGTCAGCCATTTGAGTTCTCCTTTTGTTTGAGCCCAGGTTCGGGCTGTGATGCGTTTAGGGTACGCCTACTACATCTTGGGCGTCAAGAGTTTTTACGCCTCTACCTCTAGTGTCCCGTGCAGAGCGGTCGATGAGATCCTGCGGAGAGCGGCGGAGCGCAGCGCGCGGTGTTCAGAAAACATATATGGAATAAGGGTTTTCCGAGCGGCACGCGGAGAGCCTCTGCGCTTTGCGCCGCGCAATGAAGACTCGCACAGTACGATGCCGATGAGCGCGAATCGCCGCTGAGTGTGCCTGCAGGACCTCGTGAAAGCGTTGACTGATGGGGCTTCGGCGGTGTTCAGCAGGTTGATGTGCGCGGGCAGAAACGTGCTCTTCGCAGGGCAACGCCGGCGGGACGTCTCTCGAAGGGCACAACCGTTCCGGCATTCGCCCAGCCCGCAAACACGCGCGACATAAGCCGGGTACGGCATCCCTTGAATTCATTCCGGGTTTCTGAGCGTTCGATGGCGGAGCCGTCCGTTCCTTCACATTGCGAGAACGGGCTTGCCGGCACCCGAAGCCGCCGGGAGGAGCTCCCATACGAGCGGGGACGGCGCTGATACGAGCACTACGGCGCACGTACCGAGTCGTACGGAGATCCTCCCCACTGGGGAGACCGGTTGTTCGAACAGGTACGGCCCTCTCCCCAATGGGGCGGCCGCCGTATGAGCGGAGACAGCTCTTTCCCGGCTCGTACGGAGCGCGTACCCACTCGTACGAACGCCGCCCCGTTGGGGAGAGCGTCCGCCCCGCGAGTCCGGGCGTTGAAACAGCTCGTTGCCGTCTCCGCTCCGTGCTCCCGGTCCGGCGGAGAGCGTCTCGGGTGGGCCGCACGGTCCGTGAGGACCGCGGCCCACTTCGATCACGTGGAATGAGGTTCGGGGGGGCGCCGCGTCAGTGCGCGTTGAGGCGCAGCGCGTAGCGCAGGGTCATCCAGAGGATCTTGAAGTCGAGCGAGAGCGACCAGTTCTGGATGTAGTAGAGGTCGTACTGGATACGCTTCTTGATCGAGGTGTTGCCGCGCCAGCCGTGCACCTGGGCCCAGCCGGTGATGCCGGACTTCACGCGGTGGCGCAGCATGTAGCGCGGGATCTTGTGCTTGAACTCGCGCACGAACGTCGGCCGCTCGGGACGCGGGCCGATGATCGACATGTCGCCCGTGATGACGTTCCAGATCTGTGGCAGCTCGTCGATCGACCAGTGGCGCAGAAAGGCGCCCACGTACGTGCGGCGCGGGTCGTCCTTGATCGCCCACACGGGACCACTGGTGGCCTCGGCGTTCACGCGCATGGAGCGGAACTTGAGGATCATGAACGAGCGGCCGTCGAGCCCCATGCGCTCCTGGCGGTAGAAGACGGGACCGCGGTCTTCGAGCCAGATGGCGAGCGCGATGATTGGGAAGATGGGAAACACGACGATCATCGCGGCCACGGCGACCGCGAGGTCCATGGCGCGCTTCATCATGCCGTTCCAGCCTTGGAGCGGCATCTGCGAGAGGTTGATGACGGGCGTGCCGTCCACGTCCTCGAGCGTGGCTTTGAGCGTGGCGTACTGGAGCACGTCGGGTACGAGCTTGATCTCCACGCACTCGCGGGCCATGGGCTCTAAAAGCTGGAGGATCTTCTTGTGCGCTTCGAGCGGCAGGGTGATGAAGACCTGGTCGATGCGCTGGGCCGCAAGCACTTCCTCGGCCTGCTTGGTGGTGCCGAGCACGGGCACACCGCAGACCAGGGTTCCGGCCTTGCCGGGATCGTCGTCCAGGAAGCCCATGACCTCGAAGCCCATCTCGCGGTGGGCGAGGATCTTGGTGGTGATCTCACGGCCCAGGAGACCCGCGCCCACCACCAGGATGCGCTGCAGGTTGTGCCCGGAGCTGCGGACACGCCGCAGGGCCGAGCGCACCACCATGCGCGTGGAGGCCACGAACAGGAGGTCGGCGAGCGCGAAGAGGCCCAGGAAGGCGCGGCTGTAGGTGAAGTACTCGGTGCTCCCCGGCGCCGCGGGCGGCCGGTACCAGGCGATCACCACGGAGAGGAGCACAGTCGCGAGCAGCACGGCGAGGACGATGGTGAGCACCTCGTCCACCCGGCTCCGGCCACGGCGGCTCTGGTAGAGGCCGTGGAAGTAGAAGACCAGGGGCCACAGGGCGATCACGAACGGGACGAGGCGGAGGTACGGTCCGAAGTCCGGCACGTTCTTCGTGACCGGGATGACCTCCACCTCGAAGCGCAGCAGCCAGGCGGCCAGGAAGGCCGCCAGGGTCGCCGCAAGATCGGTGAACAGGTAGAGACCTGCCGTCTTCCGGTGGCGTTCTTGGATCAAAGGAGATGCACCCTCAACTCGGAAACCGATTGGATAACAAAGTACGGACGCGACTAGTGAAACTTACAAGAGAAAAGGATTCTGCTCGCGCGCGCAGATTCAAGGCATTGAATCCGATCCCGCGCGCTTTGTCAATCGCCTCGGCCAGGATGGACGGTCCTTCCCAGTCCGGATAGAGCACGCCGTGCCGGCCGTCCTCCACCACGTCGAGGATGCCGCCCCGGGCCGCGGCCACCACCGGGGTGCCGCAGGCGAGGGCTTCCACGGAGGCGATCCCGAAGTCCTCTACCCCCGGCTGGAGGAAGAGGAGAGCCCCCCGGTAGAGCTCGCGCAGCCGCTCGGCGTCCACCTTGCCGAGGAAGCGGACGTTGGGCCCCGCCATGGCGGCCAGGCGCCTGCGCTCCGGCCCCTCGCCCACCACGCGCAGCTCGATTCCCAGCTTCTCGCAGGCGGCCATGGCCTCTTCGACCTTCTTGTAGGGCGCGAGCGCCGACACCATCAGGCAGTACTCTGGGCCGGTCTTCTCCGGCTCCTTCATCGGACCTGGGGTGAAGAAGTCCACGTCCACGGGCGGATGGACCACCTCGGCCGGCCGGCCGTAGTAGGTCTGGATCCGTTGCGCGACGAAACGCGAGTTGGCTACGAAGAGGTGTACGCGCGCCGCGGACGAAACGTCCCAGGCCCGCAGGCCCGTGAGCGCGAGCGACCGGAGGCGGGGGCCGATCCCCTTGCGCTTGGGGAAGTAGGCGTGCTCCTGGTCCCAGGCGTAGCGCATGGGCGTGTGGCAGTAACAGAGGTGGAAGGCGTCCGGCGGCGGGATGACGCCCTTGGCCACGCAGTGGCTGGAGCTCACGACCACGTCGAACCCCGAGAGGTCCAGCTCCTCGATGGCGGCCGGGAAGAGCGGCAGATAGCCACGGTAGTGGCGGCGGATGCCGGGCGCCGTCTGGAGGAAGCTGGTGCGGATGGGGTGGGCCTCGATGGCCGGGCTCACGCTGCCGGGGAAATGGAAGAGGGTGAAGAGCGGCGCCCCGGGGAAGATTCCACTCAGGGCTTCGAGCACCTTTTCGCCCCCGCGCATGCCGGTGAGCCAGTCGTGCACCAGGGCCACTCTCACGGCTCTTCTCCCCGGATCACCGAGAGGTAGATGCCGAGCGTCTTCCGTGCCGTCTCGTCCCAACGGAAATCCCCGGCCCGGCGCTGTCCCCGCTCCGCGAAAGCGGCCCGGCGCTCCGGGTTCCCCATCAGGTGGGCGATGGCCTTGGCCATGCCGTCCAGGTCCAGCGGGTCCACGAGCAGTGCGTAGCCCTCCGCGATCTCCTTCAAAGCCGACGTGTTCGAGGTGATCACCGCCACCCCGGAGGCCATGGCCTCGATCACCGGCAGCCCGAACCCCTCGTAGAGGGTGGGGTAGAGGAACAGTGTGGCCCCCTGGTAGATCGCCGGCAGGGCCTCGGGCGCCACGTGGCCCACGAGGCGCACCTTGTCGCCGATCCCCAGGTACTCGGCCCGCTGCCGGATCTTGAACTCCGACCCCTCGCGGCTGCCCACGCAGAGGAGCGGCGCGTCGAACTGCGCCATGCGCCGGGCGCGGGCGTAGGCCTGCACCAGGGTGTCCAGGTTCTTGTGCGGCTTGGCCGGGTTGCCCACGAAGAGCAGGTAGGGCTGGGCGATTCCCAGGTCCCGCAGCCAACGCTGCAGCTCTTCGGGCGGGAGGCGCTTGCGGAAGGAGTCCTCGACGCCGTTATGGATGACCTGCATCTTCCGGGCGTCCACGTCGAAGTGCTGCATCAGGTCGTTGCGGGTGTTCTGGGACACGGAGATGATGCGGTCGCCGCGCGTCAGGCTCCGGCGGATCATCCGCTGGGCGTAGAGGAAGGCGAAGTTGCTCGGCAGGAACTCCGGGTACAGCAGGTGGATGATGTCGTGGATGGTGACCACGACCTTGGAGCTCACCCAGGCCGGCAGCACATAGTGGGTCGAATGATAGAGGTCGAGCTTGCGCCGGTAGATCTGCCAGGAGAGGGAGAAGAGCTCCCTCACTGAGTAAACTGGCGACTTCTCCATCGCCAACTGGAAGTTCGGAGGCAGGTCGAGCAGCCCTTCGCGGTCCCCGGGCTTGGCCAGCAGGATGTACCGGTTCTCGGCGTCGATCGCGGCGAGCGACCGGATCAGGTTCCGGACGTATGTGCCGATCCCAAAATCCTGGATCTTACGGGCATCGATGCCGATGGTATAAGGCAAAAGCAGCAACTCCGGGGTTGAGAGCGGTGGGGATTGTAACCTATCGATCCTCTAAAGCCTCTCGGAAGACCTTTTCCATCTCCTCCGCCGTCTTTTCCCAGCGGAATTTCGCCGCCTGCCGGACCCCCCTCTCGGCCAGGACGGCGACCCTATCAGGGTTCTCCAAGAGTCTGTGGATGTGCCCCGCGAGCGCTCCGGTGTCTCCGGGCTCGGCGAGCAGGCCCGCGTCGCCCACCACCTCGGGCAGGCTGGAGCTGTTGGTCGCCACCACCGGCACCCCGCAGGCGAGAGCCTCCGCGGCGGGGAAGCCAAAGCCTTCATACAGAGAGGGATAGACGAAGATCCGAGCCGCCTGGAAGAGCCGTACGAGGTGGGCGCGGTCGACGCGGCCGAGGTAGCGCACCCCCTCGGATGCGAGGTCTTCGATCCGCCGGGCCAGCCGCTCGTTCCCCCAGCCGTAGGGGCCGGCGAGCACGAGCGGCGGCAGTCTCTGGGGGTTGGGGTTCTCGGCCTTGAGGGCCAGCCAGGCGTCCAGCAGGACGCCTACGTTCTTCCGGGGCTCCAGTGTGCCGGCGTAGAAGATGTACCCCTCGGGTGTGCCGAGCTTCCCGGCGGGTGTCCGCGATCTCTCCCCGATCTCCTGGCTTGAACTCGGGATCGATTCCCGAATAGACCACGCGGATCCGCTCCGCGCACTGCGGGAAGTGAAAGGCAAGATCCCGCGCCGTGGCCTCGGAGACGGCCACCAGCCGCCGCGCCCGTTCGAAGGAGGGGCGCAGGAAGGGCAGCTGGCTCCACCGCACCTTGAGCGTGTGGGCCTCGGGGAAGAGGAGGGCCGTCAGATCGTGCACCGTCACCACGCCGGGCACCGGGCAGCGCAGGGGCAGGGTGAAGAGGGGGGACCAGAACAGATCGATATCGCCCTGGGCGAGCCGCCGGGGGAGCCGGAGCTGCTGCCAGAGGACGCCCAGCGGCGCCTCCTGGTGCTCGATCGCGATGCCTGCCGCCTGGAACGTCTCGGCTTCCCGGGGCGGGCGGTGGGCCATTCCGACATAGCTCATGCCGTTCCGCTCGGCCAGCGCGAGCAGCAGGGAACGGGTATAGACGCCGATGCCCGTGGGAGCCGGCACCAGGGCGCGCAGATCGACGGCAATGGTTTTCCGGGCAGCAGGCGGCATGGCGGGGGATTCTACCTTTGTGATACACACCGGCCGTGCTTTCCTTCGCAGGTTCTGTTTTCCGGGCGGTGACACTCGTGCTGCTCGGCGTCTTCCTGCTGGCCTCGGGCGCGGCGGCGGTCCTGCACGCGAGCCTGCGCCTGAGCCAGGCCGCGGCCCTGGTGGGGGAGGATGGAGCCGGCGCCCGCCGCCGCGTCCAGGGGGCGGACTACATGGACGCCATCGAGCAGATCCGGCGGGCCATCCCGCGCGAGGGCGAGTACCTGCTCGTGGACGGCGGCGAGGAGAGGCAGGCGGCGCCTCTGTGGGTACGCTTCGATCTCGCGCCGCGGCGCGCCCGGCTCGTGGGCGCTTTGCGCGACCTGCCCGATCCGGATCGATTGGCGGCGCGCATGCCCGCGAGCTCGCGCTGGGTGGTCATTGCCTTCTACGGCCGGCCGCCGGTCCTGATCGACCGGGAAACCTTTCTGCTCCGGTTGAGGGAAGCCGGTGGTCCCCTCTGAAGCCCTGGCGGGCCTCGCGGGCGCGGCCCTGTTCGTGGTGCCGGGAGCCGGTCTCGCCGAGATGCTGCCGTCCGTCCGCGTCCTGCCTGTGGCCCGGCGGCTCGCCTGGGCCTATATCCTGGGAGTGGCCTGGACGGCGGGCGTCCTCTACGCGCTCTCCCACTTCCTGGGTGTCCCCCTGCGGCGGCCGGCCATCCTCGCCGTGGCCGTCCTCCCCGCTCTGGCGGGCCTGGTACGACGTGCCCGAAGCTCGTTCCGGGTTCGATCACCGCGGCCCCGCCCGGGCATAAATGCCCGGGCTACGTTGAAGAAGCCCCCTGAAGGGGACTCAATTGTCCCCCTGATTTTGGAGTCGGCTTTAGCCGGCTTCTTTGGCCTAGCCCGGGCATTTATGCCCGGGCGGGGGCGGCGCCGCCGGACGGACCTGCTCACGAAGATCGCCGTCATCGTGGGGGTGTTCATCTCGCTTGGCATCCTCGCCGATGCCCTGGCCCAGCCCCAGATGGAGTGGGACGGGCGCATGACGTGGAGCGCGCAGGCCCGTTACATCCAGGCCGAGGGAACGGTCGACGCGAGCGTCTTCACGCAGCCGGGCTGGTACGTCACCCATCCCTGGTACCCGCTCCTCCTGCCCGTGGCCCAGGCCGCCGTGCTCGAGCTGGGCCAGGCGGGGGACGACGCGCCGCTCTACCGGGCCCTGTACGCCCTTTTCTTTCCCGCGTGGCTGCTGCTGCTCTACAGCGGCGCCCGGCGCTGGGCGGGGCGAAGGGCCGCGGCGCTCACCTGCCTGGCGGCTTCCCTGCTGCCGTTCCCGGCCTTCCACCGGGCCGGCGGCGCGACCGGCGCCTACAGCGATCTGCCGCTCGCCTGCTTCTACGGCGCCGCCCTGTTGCTGCTCCTGAAGCCGCGACCGGGGAAACTGGACGGCCTGGCCGCCGGGCTCCTCCTCGGCGCGGTCGTCCTCACCAAGGCCGAAGGCCCGGCCCTCGCGCTGGCTGTTCTGGCCATCGCCATCCTGACCCGCCGCTTCAGAGCACTCCTCCCGGCGGCCGTGCCGGTCGCGCTGGCGTTCGGACTGCTGTTCTCCTGGCGCGCGGGCATTCCATCCCGCTTCGAGAGCTACCAGGAGATCGTCTCGTGGGATCGCTTCTGGCCGGACGTGGTGGCCCGCGCGCCCTTCCTGCTGGGGAAGATTCGCGACGAGATGATTGCCCTCGACCGCTGGGGGTTCTTCTGGTCGGTGTGGCCCCTGGTCCTCCTGGCGGGATGGCGGGGCCTGCGCCGGCGCGTCACTCCGGCCCTGGTGCTGGCGGCCCTGGCGCCGCTGGGAGTCGCCTGGATCGCCTACGCGATCAGCCTGGACCCGGTCTATATGGTGCGGGCGAGCTGGAGCCGCTTCCTGATCCAGGCGTCCGTCCCGCTGCTCCTGCTCTTCGCCCTGGCCTTGCGGGATCTCCTCCGCCGGGCGCGCTGGTTCTCTCGGGGAGGACTTTCCAGATCTCCGCGTCCGCGTCCCGGTACGCCAGCCGGAAGTCCTGGGGCCGTTGCCTGATCCAGGTCTGCTCCGGGTGCGCCCACGGCGTGCGCGCCACCACGACCCACTGAATCCCCAGCCGCCTGAGAATCCGGCGCCACCGGCGGGAAGTCTCGGGAAGGAAGGGGTCCGTCACCGGCGAGCCCCAGCTGTAGTACTGCGCATCGAGATTCCAGTTTCGCGGCACGATCTGGACCTCGTTCTGGATCCTCCGGCCGAAGAAGGGGTAGGGCTGGTTCAGGCCGGCGTAGGCGATCCGTCCGCCGTCCGGTCCGGCCAGGGATTCCAGGGCGAAGGCCGCCGGCCGTTCGGTGAGCATGATCTCCTGGTACGTCCTCACCAGCCAACCCAGCGGCAGGGCCAGCACCAGCACGGCCAGAGCCGTGGCCCACCTCCATTGCGGCACCCGTTTCCAGCCACCTTCCCGCCTTCGCCGTGCCTCCCGCTCCACCAGGACGCCCAGCCCGAAGAGCGCCAGGGTGAGGAGCACTTCCTTCAGATCGTCCATCCCGAGCCGTCGCGCGGCCTGGTAGGTCATCACGCCCAGAAGGAGGACGCTCAAGGGGAGGGTCCACCGGCCGGCCCAGTCCACGAGCCAGGCGAACGCCACGGCCGCGAGAGCAACCCCGGGCAGGAAATACCGCATGTCCCGGTGGTCGTGCATCAGGAACAGGAATTCGAGGAAGAAGAGGATGGGAAGCGTGAACACCAGGGTCTCCGTCCACCGCTTACGCCAGAGGGCCACGAACGGCGCCGCCAGAGCCGCCGGCAGCAGGGTGAGCGGAAAGAACGGGCCGAAGAGATCCTTGCGGAAGATCAGGAAGCGCCAGATGTCGATCCGGAACTCGGGCGAATCGTCGCGGTGCGAGATCGAGGCGCTCGCCCAGCCCGGGAAGATCTCGATCCCGAACAACCGGAGAGGGGCGGGGAAGATCGGATTGCCCGTCGTGACCGCGTTGCGCAGATAGGTATACCCCGCCGTGACGGCGAGAGCGGCGGCCAGGAGACCCAGGAGGCCCGCGGCCACCCGCGCTGGCACCCGAGCGTCCGATCCCGGTTCCCGCCGCTCCACCAGCCAGGCGAGACCCAGCACCAGGAGCACCACGGGTGCGTAGAGCACGCCGATGTACTTGGTCGCGAGGAGCAGACCCAGGGCCGATCCCGTCACCACGGCGCCGCCCGGACGGGGCCGTCGCACGAGGGCGAGCCCCGCGTCCACGGCCGCCAGGGTGAAGAAAGAGGCGCTGTGATCGTTGCCGGCCGTCAGCAGAAGCAGGGGGAACGCCTTGTGGAGCGACGCGAAGAGGAGGGCCGACAGGGCCGACAACCGGTACGACAGGCCCAACCTGCGCGCGATGGCGGCCACGGCCAGGATCGAGAAGAGGCCGAAGGGGATCTGCATCCACCGCGCCGCCACGTCGTTGTCGCGGAACGGCGCGAACATCACCCAGGCGGCGACCTCGCTCAGCACCGGATAGAACGGCGTGCTCGCGTCGCCCACCGCGAACCGCATCATCCGCAGATCCCCATGGCGGATCCACGTCGCCACCGCCGCCAGGTGATAGGAGATGTCGTCGAAGCTGTAGGCCCCCGCCGGAGCGAACCGGAGGCGGAACACGTCCCGGAGACCCCCCAGCGTGAGCGCCGCCGCCAGGGAGACCATCAGGGCCGTCTCGGCGCGTTCGAATCCCGTAGGGTGCGCTGTGCGCACCGTGGCAGCCTCCTCCGAGGTGGGCGAGGTGCGCACAGCGCACCCTACGGGCAGGAGCTGAGACAGCAGGTACGCCGCTGCCGTCCAAGCCAGGAACAGACCCGCCCGCATCACCCCGAAGTGGCCCATCCACGTCGCGGGAATCACCGCGACCGCCGTCGCGAACGAGAACGCCGCCACGGAGTAGGAGAGCCAGTTCCAATCCGGAACGAGCCACCGCGTGATTCGCGATCCCGTCCCCCAGAGCGCCGCGATCATGGCCGCGAAGACCACGACCTGGAAGGCGCGAGGTCCTGGCCAGGCGGCGCCGATGAGGAGGACCGCGGCGGTCAGGATGGGGAGGATGCGGTTTCTGGACACGGCGGGGGAGTTTATCCTCCCAGGGCTCAAGACAGCAGGCGGGCCGTCTCGTCCGCCGCCTTGCCCCAGTCGAACAGCCCCGCCCGCTCCCGTCCCTTCCTCTTCAATTCCTCTCTGAGCGCGGAATCCGCCAGCACCTCCCCGATCCGCTCCGCCCACAGATCCGGCCTGTCCGGGGGCGCATAGAGAGCCGCATCCCCCGCCACCTCGCGCAGGACGGGCAGATCGCTCGCCACGAGCGGCGCCCCGGCGCGCAGGGCCTCGATGGCCGGCAGGCCGAAACCCTCATAGAAAGAAGGAAGAACCACCAACTCCGCTCCCCGGTAGAGCGCGGCCAGCTCCGCCGCGCCCACGTAGCCCAAATGCATGGCCCACCCTTCCTTCTCGGCCTCGGCGATCTCGCGCCGGACCTCCTCCGCCTTCCAGCCGAAGCCGCCGCAGAGGACCAACGGTGGAGGATCAGCCCGCCGGGCGCGCAGCAGACGCCACGCGGCCAGCAGGGTGGGGACGTTCTTGCGCGGCTCCACCGTGCCCACGTGAAGGGCGTACCGGGCCGGCGTCCCCGGCGGCAGCGGTCCCGGCTCGGCGTCCGCGACCAGGCCCGTCCCATGATGGATCGCCCGCACACGGTCCGGCGCCACCCCGATCTCGATCAACTCCCGCCGCACCGCCTCGCTCGGGGTGAGCAGCAGGTCCGACTCGAAAAGCGTGCGGTCCAGTTGCTCGCGCAGGGCTTCTCCCGAGTCCGGACGCACGGCCCAGGGGACCTTGCGCACGCCGAGGTCGTGGATCGTGGCCACCCGCTTCCCGCCGGCGAAGCGGAAGAGCCTGGGAAAGAGATAGTTGGGCGCGAAGAGCACGCCGTTGCCATCCGCGGCCATGAGCAGCGGAGCCAGTTTCCGCAGGATCTGGTTCGCCCGCCAGGGGGGCACCACGAGGCCGTCCGGCGCGTCGTAGAGGACCCGCTCGATGGCCGGGCCGGAGGGGAACGCCACGACGGGCTTCGGAGCGCCGGGATCGGCCTCCACGAGGCCCTGACCGTAGAGGCGCAGCCGCAGGTCGTCGCGGTCCGCCAGATGGACCAGGAGCTGATGGAGATACCAGCCCACCCCGGTGAGCGCCTCGTAGAAGGAGTTCACATCGACCGCCACCGTCCGGCGCGGCTCGGCCCGGCGGCGGCGGATCTCGGCGGCCACCTGCCAGAGCCAGAGGAAGGTCTTCCGCAGACGGCGGGGGGAGCCGAAGCGGAGGAGGGCGCGCAGCAGGTGGGGACCCCCCGGTTTTTCCGTCATGGGGTGAAGAGTGTATCGTTTGCGGTCGCGACCCATGCGCATCCCCAACCTCACTGCCCTCTGCCCGGCGCTGCTCCTCCTCGCCCTCGCCTGGGTCCTGGCCGGCCTCCGCGCGCCGCTCCCCACGGGCGACGAGGCCACGCCGGTCCTCATGGTGCAGAGCCTCTGGCACGACCACGATGCTGCCTTCCGCGAGCCCGACCTCGCGCGCGCCGTGAAGATCTGGGACGGCGGCCCCGCAGGTCTGACCCTGTTCACCAACGACGGCGGCAAGACCCTGCGCTATGGCCGGCCGCTCGCCTATCCCATCGCGGCCCTGCCGTTCTACGGCGTCTTCGGGCTGCGCGGCATCGCCCTGTTCAACATGGCCTTGTTCCTCGCCATGGCAGGTGCCGCGCTCTGGCACTTCCGCAAGGAGCCGGGCCTGTCCGGCCTCTTCACCGCCGGCTTCTTCTTCGCCTCGGCGGCGTTCGCCTACGCGTTCCGGATGGAGCCCGAGGTCTTCCTCATGGCCTGCGCGTTCTTTCCGCTCTTCTTATGGCGGCGGGAGAACCTCTCGGGTCTAGCTATCGCGGGAGCCCTGATCGGAGCGGCTCTGACGTCGAGCCCACTCCTCGCCCTGTTGGGATTGCCGATCCTGATCGACCTGATCCTGAAGCGCCGTTTCCGGGGCGTCCTGATTTTTCTGGCGGGTCTGATCCTCGTTGCCGGTGGCCTCTCTCTGCTTCAGAAGGTGGGGACCAAGGAATGGACCTCCTTCGGCGGAGCCCAGCGCCGAACCTTCGTTGACGAGTTCCCCCTGGAGAGCCGGCGGGACCTCTGGCAGGGCTACAGCGGTGAGAACGCCGAGCCCACGACGGGGGCCGCGAAGCTCCTGCCGCGCAATCTCGGTTACGTTCTCGCGGGCCGCTACACCGGGCTCCTGCCGTACTTCCCCTTCGCCGTGTTCGCTCTCGGCCTCTACCTTTTTGGACCGAAGGACCGCTCGCGCCATCTCCTGCTGGGCACCCTGCTGATCTATATCGTCGCCGTGCTCCTTCTTCATCCGCGCGGCTTCGCGGGGGAGCCGGACTTCCTGGGCAGCCGTTATCTGGCGATCGTTTATCCGGCCTTCCTGTTTCTGCCTGGGAGGATTGGTTCCCAACGCGGGGCCCGTCGCAGCCTGGTCCTGCCCTTCGTAGCCGCCGGTCTCTGGACCGCCGCTGCCGTCATGGGCTCGCTTTCGAAGCTCGCTCCGGAAGCGCCGCTCCAGCTCCACACCCAGGCTCCCTCTTTCCAGCGGCTGCCTCTGGAGCTGACCCTGCTTCCCGGCGAAAGTCTCCCCGGCTACATCGCTCAGACGTGGGGAGACGCGCTCTGGATCTTCCCGAGGACCTTCTTCGCCGAAGAGCGCCATCCGCACGGCGTCTGGGTGCGCGGCGGCACCCGCTCCGAAGTGATCGTGGTCTCGCCCAAACCCCTTTCGCGGCTCAGCTTTCTCGTCTACTCCCTGTCGGGGGACAACGAGCTGATCCTGACCAGCAACGCGGACCGCTTCCGCGTCCGCTTCGACACCGAAGGCAAGCGGAACGGCACCCCCGTCGAGCTCGCCGTCGAGCCCGTGGCGCGGAACCTGGGCCTCTTCCCCCGCGATCATTTCTATCGATTCACCCTGGAGACCACGGGCGGTCTCGTTCCCAGCCGGTATGATCGCAAGAGCGCCGACCTCCGGAACCTCGGCGTCTTCCTGGACTTCACCGGCGAAGGCTACTGAGGATCGAACGATGCCCGACAGCGATGATCTCCGAGTCGATCAGGTCCTCCAGCAGGTCCGTTCCGGCGTGCGGCAGCGGCGTGCGGAATCCACCACCCTGGCCGCCGGAGCGGAGGAGACGCGCAATGGCCTGCTCGCGTTGAAGAGCCGGGAGTACGTGCAGGAGCCGGTCGCCTTCTCGCACCGGGCGCGCTGGGGACAGCTGATCGTCTTCGTCCGCAAGGCGTTCTACAAGGTCTTCCTCAAGTGGTTCACGCGGCCCGTGCTGGAGCAGCAGAACGGCTTCAATCAGGCCGCGGCCCGGATGATCGAAGACCTCGTAGAAGCCCGTGAGCGCGACGCCCGGGAGCTGCGCCAACTGTCTGCTCGTCTCGAGGCCTTGGAGAAGGACCGCGAGTGAAGCCGCGCATCCTCATCTGCGCCACCCAGGTGCCGTTCGCCTACGGCGGCGCCGAGATGCTCGTCGATTCCCTCTACGACGAGCTGAAGCGCCGCGGCTTCGAGGTGGACCGGGTGGCGATCCCCTTTCACTGGCCGAACCGGATCGAGCTGCTCAAGGGGAGCCTCGCCTGGCGATTGATCAACCTCACGGAAGCCGCGGGCAAGCGGATCGATCTCGTCATCGCGACGCGCTTCCCGTCCTATCTCGTCAAGCATCCCAACAAAGTCGTCTGGCTGATCCACCAGCTCCGCCAGGCCTACGACCTTCTGGGGACCAGCTACAGCGACTTTTCAGACCGCGAGCCGCGCGACGCCAAGGCGCTGGAGATGATCCGCGCCATGGACCGCCGCACCCTTTCCGAGGCGCGGGCCGTCTACACCATCTCGGGCAACGTGGCGGAGCGCCTGCGCCGCTTCAATCAGGTGGAAGCCGAAGTGCTCTATCCGCCGCCGAAGCTCGATCCGCTCTACCATTCCGGTCCTTCCGGCGACTCCATCTTCACCGTGGGCCGTCTCGATCCGCTGAAGCGCTTCGATCTCCTCGTCCGCGCCATGAAGCACACCGAGACCCCCGTGCGCTGCTTGATCGGCGGCACCGGCCCTGAGCGCGAGAACCTGAAGGAGCTGATCGCCCGCCTCGGCCTCCAGGAAAAGGTTTCCCTCCTGGGCTGGGTGGAAGACCGCGACGTCGTCGAGCACTACGCGAATTGCCTCGGCGTCTACTACGCCCCCTACGACGAGGACTACGGCTACGTCACCGTCGAAGCCTTCAAAGCCGCCAAGCCCGTGATCACCACGGCCGACGCGGGAGGCGTCCTCGAATTCGTGGAAGACGGCGTCAACGGCTTCATCTGCCCGCCGGATTCGCCCCGCGAGATCGGAGCGCGGATCGACGCCTTGTACCGCGATCGGGAGCGCGCCCGGGTGATGGGGGCGGCGGGGCAGGAGAAGGTGCGGGATGTGACGTGGGACCGGGTGATCGAGCGGTTGACGGGCGTCACTTCGTAAACGGCGCCAGCAGCCCCTTCTCGTCGATAAACGGCTTGAGCTCCTTGTAGCTCAGGAAGTACTCCTCCTCCGGCTCCGCCGCCAGGAAGGCGTGGGGAAAGCCGAATTCATAGAGGAACGTTACGCCCCGCTCGTCGAGCTTGAAGGAGCTCAGGTTCTCCACCGTGAAGTGGACGTTCAGTCTCTTCTCGAAGTCCTCCAGATGCTCCTCCCCCCACTCCTGGCGGCTCTTCTTCACCGCGGCCTGAAGGGCTTTGTCGACGCGCGCCGCCAAGGCGGACAGGGAAGCAGGCTTGAAGAGATCCTTCGCCGTGATCGCTTTACCGGTCCTGAGATCCACGGCCAGGCTCTCCGAGGAGCTGGACGGATGGGCTCCCATACCGTCCTCGGTGTAGGTGAGGCTGAGAATGGAATGGCGGTTGAGAGTGACTTCATAGTGGATCTCGACCAGCCACGGGTTGTCCTTGAACTCTTCCCTCCACTCTTCGAGCGAGCTACCGGTGCCGACCTTCAGGCCCGCGGCCTGTTGGATCCTGCCCAGAAGCGCCTTGTCCACTGCTCCTTTGAAGACAGGATAGTGGACATCCGCCTCCTTGTCGGGCCTCTGCAGCGTCGCGCTTTTTTTCTCGATGCCGATGCTCCCAGTATCAGCGGCAGCGGCGCGGACAGGAATCCAGCTCCACGCAAGGAGAAGAACGGCCAGGGAAAGGGGATGGGATCGATTGCTCATAGCTTCTTCATCATCCTGGCAAAGGGCTCAACAAAGCCCTGTTCCTGGTGTCCTTCTCCTTGGGATCGCGGTGATGAACGTAGCACACAAGATGCGGCGCAAGCCCCGCTTCAACACACAGATGCCCGCAAGCCTGATCGCCGGGCTGGTGCTGATCATGGTTCTCCTGCTGTGGAGCCTCGGTCCGCCGCCCGTCATCGTCGCCGCGCAGCCTGAGGCGGATTGCCCGAAAGGCTGCGAGACCCCGCCGCCGGGCTGCGACATCAAGGGGAACATCTCCTTGCGGACGGGCGAGCGGATCTATCACCTGCCGGGCCAGCAGTACTACGAGAAGACGAAAATCGATCCTGGAAAAGGGGAGAGGTGGTTCTGCGACGAGGAGGAAGCGCGGGCCAACGGTTGGCGGAAGTCGAAACGCTAGGGTTCAGCCTCCTCAGCCAGCCTGAGTAGTACGTATCTGCGCTGCTCTCGCATGCCCCGGGCAAGCGTCACAACCTGCATGTGGGCGACGCAGTCCTTCCCAGTCCACTGCAGCAGAGCGCCCAGATCGACGTCCTCGGCGACCTTGCCGCGAAGCACCTCTCCGGAATCCAGGGCTCTGTGCTCAAACCGGCGGGAATCGAGAAGCACGCCTAGAAACGTCCCGGGGATGGGCTCGTCCTCGGTTTCAGTCCTTTGTGCTGAGGCTCGCTCCGTTGCGGCTGCCAAGTCGTCTTCCTTGAAGGCCACCTCTGTCGTTTCAGAAACGACCCGAAAAGTAGCTCCCGCCTTGTGGATGACCGTCAGGAAGTCGTGCAGTGCGTCATAGACGCGATGGTCCGTTGACGCGACGACATCGGCAAACGCCTCGTCGCTTTCTTTGGCGGCACGGATCAGACCGGTGACGCCTTCTATGGCTCTGGCCAGTGGCGTAGGCTCGGACGGAGGCTCTGCCTCAACAACTTCCTCCAGCTCAAAGCCAAAGGAGCCATGGACGACGTTTGTGATGTGGAGATGGCTATCCCTTTCAGCCCGGGTGGGGCCTGAACGCTTCAGGGGACCGAGAAGAGCCGCTACCTGCTTGGAGACGAGATCCTGGTACGCACCCAAGACCTCTGCAGAAAAGCGGGCATCGATTCCGTGTTCCTCGACGACGGGATCGCCATAGAAGAAGAGGATGGTTTCCCCTGTAGTCCCTGTCCTGCTTTCAAGCTCTTTGAGCTCGTTCTGGGCCTCTCCCATCCTGGACTCGATGCCTATGCGGTCGAGGGCATGGGTATCATCATCCGGGATTGATGACAGCAGCGCTCTGGCCGCGCCCAAGTCACTCCGAAGATAGCTCTTCCGCAACGTTCGGCTCATGGGACTATCGCCAAGCTGAGCAGGTTTCCAGCCTCTTCATCACCATCAAGGCTTGCCACCTCGACCTGGAGCATGCCTTTCCATGCGAGACTTCCGCGCTGGTGAGAGAAGAGCCCATACCAGTAGTGGGACTGAGCGACGAGGACGGCGCCAGGACCGGTCATGTTGACGAGATAGGCATCACAGAGGAAGTCAGCCTTCGGCGACTTTGCGAGGGTTTGCAGTCTCTGCCATCGCTTGGAGTCAGCCCGTAGATCTGCCATCTGGTCTGCCGTACGCCGATAGAAGGTGACGACGTCTACGTCGCGTGGCTCCCGGCCCGGATTCTCAACGAAGCTGCCGGCAAGCCACTGAAATTCCGCGCCCAAATCCAGCCGGCGCAGCTCCCTTCTATAGTCTAGAAGACCTTTGAGGATGTCGACCCTCGTCCTCGAGGTAGAAAAGCGCTGCACGACTTCCACCATGTCCACCTTGTAGGGAGACCGAGCGGCGGCAGAGGTGGGATCGGAGCCCATGAACGGCGGCAGAATCGCCGGAGCAGCAAGGAGAGGAGGGATCGTTGGCATTCTGGCCATACTCTATCACGTCAAATCTAACTTAGACCGGATATGGGAGCCCTCCCCAAAGTTCCCGCAGACGATGCCACAAGCTGAGATTCAGTCCTCAGCCTTCCGCCCCGCGTCCCGGCTCTCCACGTACCCGCCCCCGCCCTTTGAGCAGCGTTGCCCGATCAGTTTCCCCTGACGATGGACCTCCGCGGTCGGGAGTTGGTTTGCTGGCCCTGCGGGGAAGCTCTTCGAGGCGTGGGGCACTTGTGCTTCCCCAAGAGTCCGAAGATCCGCCACGAGAGGAAAGGCGCTGAGAACCCGGGGAAGCTCGTCTTCCACTCGGGCCGGACGTCTGGGGAGAGGGGCGGGGTGGCGGCACCCTCGGGAAGGCTCTTCGAGATCGCGGAGAAAGTCATCGAGATCCAGGGGAAGCTCGTCCGGCAGGACTGCCGAATAGAATGCCCCTCGTATGTCCCGACTGAGAAAGGATGCCCCGGTCCTGGTCGCCGGGGGCGGCATCGGCGGCCTGACCGCGGCGGTCGCCCTGCGTCAGGCGGGCTTCGACGTCCAGGTCTTCGAGCGGGCGCCGGAGATCCGCGAAATCGGCGCGGGCATCGCGATCTCGCCCAACGCCGTGCTCGCTCTGCGGCGGCTCGGCCTCGAACGGACGATCATCGAGGCCGGCGCCGTGGCCGAGACGCTCGATCTGCGGTCCGCGGACGGCACCCTGCTGGCGAGCCTGAGCCCGGGCGGCCTGGGATCTGGAGTTGACGCGCCCTTCGTCTGCATCCACCGCGCGACGCTCCAAGCGGTGCTCCTCGAAGCGGTCGGCCGTGAGGTCGTGCATACCGGTTGTGAATGTATGGGGTTCGAGGACGGTCCGATCCTGCGGCTGCGGGATGGCCGGCGGGTCGAAGGCGCGGCGATCGTGGGGGCCGACGGCCTCCACTCGCGGATACGGGAACAGCTCTTGGGCGACGGCGAGCCTCTCTACGCGGGCTACACGGCCTGGCGGGCCGCCACGCCGGAGAACTTCGTGCCGCGTCCCACCACCACTTCAGAGACCTGGGGTTGCGGTCACCGCTTCGGCATTGTTCCTCTCGATCACGGTCGCGTTTATTGGTACGCCACCGCCAACGTCCCTCCCGGCGGCAGGGACGAGCCCGGGGCCTTGCGCGACGGGCTGCTGCGCATCTTCGGCGGCTGGCACGAGCCGATCCGCGATCTGATCGCGGCCACGCCGGAGGAAGTCATCGTGCGCACCGAGATCCTCCACCGCCGCCCGGTCCGCCGCTGGGGCGCGGGAAGGGTGACGCTGCTGGGGGACGCGGCCCATCCCATGACGCCGAACCTTGGGCAGGGTGCCTGTCTGGCGATCGAGGATGCGGTGATTTTGGCGGATTGCCTGCGGGATCTCGACGATCCTGAGACCGCTCTGCGGCTTTATGAGAATCGGCGCCGGACTCGCTGTGCGCACATCGCGTTGCGCGCGGCCCACCTCGGGTGGATCGGCCAGTGGGAGAGCGCCGCCGCCTGCGCGTTGCGCGACCGGATC
Source organism: uncultured Acidobacteriota bacterium (assembly GCA_963832495.1). Classification (GTDB taxonomy): domain Bacteria; phylum Acidobacteriota; class Thermoanaerobaculia; order Multivoradales; family UBA5704; genus DATARR01. Next base: position 305,770 of record CAWHUF010000016.1, read on the forward strand.
GTGCGGTGGACTCCGGACGCGTTTCACCGGTTCCAGATGCGGATGATTTTCCGGTTTCCGGACCCTCACCCCCTTTCTCCCTCTTCTCCCGGTGTGCGGGGGGAGGGAGGGGTCGGGAGAAGAGGGCCGGGGAGATGAGGGCCTGCGATAACCCCCCGCCCCGTCCCACCTTCAAGGCGAAGCACCTTTTAAAAATCCTTGGAGGAGGAACCATGAGGTCTCTCAAAACCCTGTCTGTCCTGGCGCTGCTGCTGACGCTCTGCGCCCCCTTGGCGGCCGCCGAGAAGCCGCCGCTCATCCCCGCCAATCCACTGCTCCTGGGCCACTCGGAATTCTTCCGTCCCGTCGAGGTCTGGGACCTTCAGGAGACGGCCGGCTGCCGGGAGAAGCTCGCGCCGCTCGCCTACAAGGCCTACAGCGCGGTGGGCTTCAACCTCGCCAACCTGATCGTTCTCGTTGGGCCGGACAACGGGCTCGTGATCGTCGACACTCTGGGCTCGGACGGCAGCGCCAAGGCCGCGCTCCAGGCGATCCGCGTCAAGGCGGGGATCAAGGCGGACGCGAACGGCAAGCTGCCCATCAAGGCCGTCGTCTACACGCACAACCATATCGATCACACGGCCGGCGTCGTGGGCGTGCTCGAAGTGGCGGACCGGCCGGCCTGCACGCCTGAGAATCCTGAGGATGCGGGAGAGGACGGCACCTACATCGGGCGGCAGGACTGCGTCGAGATCATCTCGCAGAAGCAGGTCGTGGAGAGCGTGGTCAACACGGGCACCGTAGTGGGCGAGATGATCAATCCGCGCTCGTCCTACATGTATGGCAACTGGATCGGCGTCAACCGCATCAACGACGGCATCGGCCCCGAGGTGCTCGAAGGCAAGGCGAGCTTCCAGATGCCTTCGCGCACGTTCACGGACGAGCTGCTGTTCTCGGCCGCGGGGATCAATCTGAAGCTGCTCTACGTACCGAGCGAGACGGACGACGAGATCGTCGCCTTCCTGCCGGACGGGATGAACCTCACGTATCCGTCGCGCGGACCGGCTCCCGCGTCTGAACCAGACGAGGACGGTTGGGGCGGCCCCGGCATGCTGCTGTCGGCCGAGGTGATCCAGGGTCCCTCGTTCCCCAACCTCTACAGCCTCCGCGGTACGAGCTACCGCAACCCGGCGCAGTGGTTCCGGAGCGTGGACAAGCTGCGCGAGCTCGATTCCTGGAGCATGGTGCCCGCCCACGGCGTGCCGATCTGCGACGAAGAATCCATCCGCATCCTGCTGCGCAATTTCCGCGACGCGATCCAGTTCACCCACGACCAGGCCCTGCGGCGGATCAACCAGGGGCACACCATCGAGGAGCTGGCGGCCGAGATCCATATGCCCGAATATCTGATCAATGACCTCGGGCGGATGAAGGAGCCCAAGCCCGGCGTCCGCACGGAAGACTACCTGACGGCTTTCTACGGCTCCGTGCCGCAGGCCGTGCGGGAGATCTATTTCGGCTATCTCGGCTGGTTCCAGGCCGATCCCGTGGCCCTGCGGCCCACGCCGCCGCGGGACCTGTCGGTCAAGACGGTGGAGATGATGGGCGGCGTCCAGAAGGTCGTGGCCACGGCGGCGGAGTCCCTCGCCAACGGCCGCAGGCTCATGGCCCAGGGGCAGGCCGACAAGGCCCACGAGGCGCTCCAGTGGGCCGCCGAATTGACGACGGAGGTCATCCGCGCCGAGGGCGACCGGAAGAACGCTCCCGTCATGGCGGTCTGCAAGGATCTCGTTCCCAAGTTCAACGTCCACACGTCCTGGGCCCAGTGCAGCAGCGCGGGCGGCACGCCGCCGCCGAATCCGCCGGCCACGTGTACGGGCTCGGCCGCGTACTGCCGCGCCCGTGAGGTGAAGGCCGCCGCGTTCGTGGCCATGTCCGAGCAGGTCACCAACCCCAACTGGCGCAACTGGTACATCTCCTCGGCCCAGGAGCTCTGCGGCCTCTTCGCGGGCATGCCGCCGGTCGTGGGCGGACTGACGGCCTCGGACATCGTCACCGCCCTGCCGCCCGCGGCCTGGGTGAATTCCTGGACGTCGCGGCTCAAGGCGGAGAAGACGATGCCGGCGGGCAAGGACGCTACGTGCGGTCCCGGCGGAGAACGGAGCGGCGTTCACAAGTCCATGGGCTTCCTCTTCACCGGCGACAATCGCGTGGCCGAGCCCGAGCAGGCCTTCAGCCTCCACATCCGCTGCGCCATCGCGGAATTCGCTGCGCTCCAGACGCCGGCGAATTTCGATCGCATGGACCTCGCGCTCTCGATGACCTACGACGCCTGGGTGACGCTGCTGAAGTCGGTGGACGCCTCGGTCGCCTGCCGCACCGAGAAGCCGTTCGAAAGCGCGCTCCAGAAGGCTTTGCAGGAAGGCGGCGTCAAGGTCGTGAAGGGCACGCCGGCGGAGGTCCAGGCCTTCTTCCGCGACTACTTCGATCCGCCGCTGACGACGTTCCAGGCGTTGACGCTGCGGTAGCCGCTCTATTCGAGATCCCCCGTCAGCCACCGCACCACGTTGAGGGCGAGCTGGCGGTTGTCGTACCCGGGGACGGTGAAGCCGATCGTCCCCGCTTCGCTTTCCTGCACGGTGAACATGGCGGCTTCGCCGAGGACGACGGCGCGGCCGTTGCCGAAGGGGAGCGCGAGGGCCTGGCTGCGGCCTTCGGCGGGGATTCTCCGGCCGTCCGGCAGGCGGTCCATGGCGGTCGGGCTCAGGAGGAGGAGCTTGACGCTCTCCATGGGTCCGTGGAGGGACTGGCCGCCGAAGGTCACGATCTTCTTGACCCCGCGGGTGATGGGGTGCTCAGCGATCAGGTCTTCCTTGCGCGTGAAGACGATCTCGACGGGCGAGAGCCTCTGGTGCTCCGGGTCTTCCGTGAAGGCGTTGCTCATGGTGATCCCGAAGCGGTCGGCGAGGCTCTGCGCGGCGCCGCCGATGGGGTAGTGATCGGTAATCAGGAGGAGCCCGCCGCCGCCGCGCACCCACTCGCGCACGGCGTTGGCTTCGGCGTCCGTGAACGCCGGCCGGCCGCGCTCTTCGAGCGGCACCTCGGCCCCGCCGCTCCTGGCGCCGGCGATCACCAGCAGGTCATATCCCTGGAGGGATTCCGTGGTGAACGGCGCGGTGTTCGGCGTCACCACGTATCCCTCGGGCTCGATCAAGTCCACGAAAGGCTTGTACCGGCCTCCCGCGGTATGGACGTTGTGGTGCGCCTCGTCGAACAGCACCTGGCGGACGCGGACAGGGGAACCCGCCGTTCGCGGAGCCTGCCGGGCGCAGGCTCCAGCGATCAGGACAGCCAGCGTGAGGGCAAGGATCCCGTATCTCACCTCGCCCAGTGTATACGAGACTCCGGCGGGGTCCGTCTCGATTCGCTTTGCCCCTCGATGATAAAAGCGTGGATCGATGACGGCTTTCGTCGCTTCGCCCCGCGGCCGCTACGCTCCGTCCCCCACGGGCATGATCCACGTGGGCAACGCCCGGACGGCGCTGGCGGCGTGGCTCTCCGTCCGCAGCCGGGGCGGCGCGTTCGTCTTGCGGCTGGAGGATCTGGACCCGCCGCGCGTGGTGCCCGCCATGGCCGAGGCCCAGATCGAGGACCTCGCCTGGCTCGGGCTCGACTGGGACGAGGGACCGGACGTGGGTGGTCCTCACGCGCCGTACGTCCAGTCTCAACGGTACGCCTTCTACGAGGACGCCCTGAGGCGGCTGGCGGAGACGGGATGCCTGTTTCCCTGCCGCCTCTCCCGCAAGGATCTCCAGGCCATGGCCTCGGCTCCCCACGGCGGCGAGGAGGCGCCGTACCCCGCCGCGCTCCGTCCCGCGGGGGTCGATCCGGATTGGTTCGAGCGGCTGTGCGGCTTGGAGCGTCCGGACGCGGCGATTCGATTTCTCGTAGACGACCGGCCGGTCTCGTTCACGGATCGCGTTTATGGACCGATCACGGAACGTGTCGATCTCGCCGTGGGGGATTTCGTCCTCAAGCGCCGCGACGGCCTCTACGCCTATCAGCTCGCGGTGGTGGTGGACGATCTGTTGATGGGGATCGACGACGTGGTGCGCGGCGCGGACCTCCTGGCCTCGACGGCGCGGCAGATCCAGCTCATCGAAGCGCTCGGCGGCACGCCGCCGGCGTATTCTCACGTGCCGCTCGTGGTGAATGCGCGTGGAGAAAAGCTCTCCAAGAGAGACCAGGGCTTGACGCTGCGCTCGCTGCGGGAAGCCGGCGTCCGCCCCGAAGCGGTCGCCGGATATCTCGCGTATTCATTGGGATTGATCGATCGTCCCGAGCCCTGCCGGCCGGGCGATCTGGTCCCTCTCTTCTCCTGGGACCGGATCGCCCGAACCGACTGGGTGCTGCCGGAAGACCTGACGGGGCTACTTCTTCTTCGTTAACGTGTACACGCCATCCGGCTGGATGAGGCTCGCGCCGGTGACGTTGCCCTTGTCATCCTCCACGGGGACGAAGGAAATGATGCGGAACTCCTTGATCACGAATCCGCCGCCCACCGCGGGCTCCAGGTGGAACGGCGGCTGGCCTTTCAGGCTCACCGTCAGCACGTTGCCCGTGAGGCTGATCGTGGCCGTTTCCGTCTGCCCGGCCATCTGGTACTCGCCGAGGAAGCGGGCGAGGTAGGCGGGATCGAAGAGCCGCGCGTCGGGCTTCTTGGCGAAGACGATGTCCTTGACCTGGGGCTCGAACTGCGCCGCCACGGCCGACACGTTGCCCTTGACGTCCCCCTCGAAGAGGAACTTCACGTTCTCGAACGTCGGATCCTTGGCGTCTTCCTTGCCGTTCCACACCTCGTAGTGCCAGTGCTCCAGCGGCGCGGTGATGCCGTTGTACGTCAGCTCCAGGTGATCGCCCGCCAACGCCACCTTGATCGGACCGTAGCCGGGATGCTCGTAGTCGCCCGCGTATTCGGCGAGCTTGTGGGCGGGCTTCGTGCCGGCCTTCTTCACGCTCTCCTTCTTCGCCTGGGCCTCCTTGACCGCCGCCTTGCCCTGCTCCCGCTTGGCCAGGGCCTCGCCGTTCCAGTCGATGGGATCGAGCTTCAGGAACCGGTCGATCGTGTGGCGCACGACCCGCTCCGGCGTGCCCGTGCCGTTCTTGTTGGTGAGCACCACCATGCCGAGATCATCCTGCGGGAGCAGTGTCACCAGGGCCGAGAAGCCGTCGATGTTGCCGCCGTGCTCCGCCCGCGTGTGGCCGCGGTAGCCGTCCACGACCCAGCCCATGGCGTAGGAGCCCGGGGTGATCTCCGGCCGCTCGGCCGGCGCGCCCATCACCATCTGCGGCAGGTGGAGGTCCGCGAGCGTGTTGGCGCCGATCACCTGCCGGTCACCCACCTTGCCGTTGCCCAAGTGGAGCTTTACCCACTTCGCCATGTCGTTCACGGAGGAGTTGATCGATCCCGCGGGACCGATCATGTCGATGTTGCGGAAGGGCATGAGGACGATCTTCTCGTCATCGTCCTCCTTGTACGGCAGGGCGTGGTCGGAGTCCTTCTGGGAGTCGTCCACGGAGAAGTTGGTGCGCGCCATGCCCAGCGGCTCGAAGACGCGCTCGCGGACGCTGTCTTCCCAGCTCTTGCCGGTGAGGTATTCGGTCAGGTAGCCGGCGGTGAGGAACATCAGGTTGTTGTACTGCCACTTGGCCCGGAGCTGCTCGTTGGGCTCCAGGTAACGCAGGCGCTCGACCACGTCCTTCCGGGTGAGGCCGTTATTGTTGTACCAGACGAGGTCGTGCCGCGGCAGGCCCGAGCGGTGGGTCACGAGGTCGCGCGGCGTGATCGTTTCCGACGTGTTCGGGTCATACATCTGGAAGCCGGGCAGGAACGTGCGCACCGGCTTGTCCCATTCGAGCTTGCCCTCGTCGACCAGGGTGGCGAGGGTGAACGTGGTGAAAGCCTTGGTGGAGGAGCCGATGGCGAACAGGGTGTCCGCCGTCACGGGGAGCTTCTTCTCGACGTCGCGATAGCCGAAGCCTTTGGCATAGACCACCTCGCCGCCCTTGACGATGGCGATGGCGAGGCCGGGCACCCGGAAGTCCTGGATCGTTTTCTCGATGAACGCGTCATAACCGTCAAGCGCGCTCTTTGCGGCTTCGGCCGGAGCCTCGCCGCGCCGGAGCTCGAACAGGAACTTGCCGCCGCCCTGGGTGAAGTCGCCCGCGATCTTCACGCCGTCCGTGGCGAGCGTGCCGTTGAACGTGGGCGTGCCCGGTATGCCCTGGATTTCGAACGAGACCGCCGCGCCGTCCACCTTGATATTCGTGAGCGGCAGGTCTTTCGCGTTCTGGAGCGGGATCGAAATGTCTCCCTTCCAGGCGCCGCCGTCCTGAGACAAGTCGACGTCAATCCCCAGCCTGGTGCCGGGGATCTGGACCTCGCCTTCCCAGTGTCCAGCGGGACCCGTTTGAGCTGCGAGGGCGAAGACAGAGAACAGCATCAACAACACGGCCGCGAGAACCGTGCGGTACGATCGGGCAGATACCATTTGTGGACCTCCTTGAGGATTGGAATGCCTACGCCCTGGATACGAAAAAGGAGGGCGTCGGGTTCACGGGGACCGGTGAGGGAGTCCTTCCCCGTGCAGGCGGACGCGGGGACGATCCTTATTGAGGGGGGATATCGAGGACGGTCCACAGCCATAACGGCAAATGCTGGTATACTTGCCGGCCACTTCAAGGGGAGTCGTCGGGTCGAGCCGCATAGCCTTGTCGGCACCGCGGTCCTCCCGCAGGGTGGAGGAGCGGTGCCTTTCCTCGTCAGCTTTTCGTCCGAAAGGAGAGCACGATGAAGAAGCTGCTTCTCGCCCTCGCTGTCCTCGCCCTGGCTCTGCCGTTGTGGGCGGCCGAGCCAATCAACCTCGCGGACCAGGAGTTCCTCGAAGTCCTGAAGGATCCGGACCTCGCGATCGGGACTCCGGATGTCCTGCCCGCCCAGCCGCCTCCCTGCCCCGTGGCCGTGGCCTGCACCAGCCCAGTCGGGCCTTGCGCCATCGGCATCCCGTGCACGACCACCAACCTGGGCCCGTGCTGCTCGGCGGGCGGCGGGTTGGCTCGCTGCTGCCTCAATGGGAACATCCTGGTGACGAAGTGCTCTTGTCACGGAGTCGGTTGTCCGAATGCCAAGATCACCTTCATGTGCGGGTAGAGAGGTCAGGTGAGAGAATCGTAAGGGCGGGGCTCGTCCCCGCCCCCTCCTGACAAGCGCAGAACCGCCTTCGCAGCGAAGTGGCCGCAGAGCCCATGGACGCCGCCTGAGGGAGGCGTGCTCGACGAGCAGAGAAAGACGCGGGGATCGGGCGTCGCATAGGGGTTCAGGCGGGCGACCGTGTGGCGGGCGAGGATCACGTCGTGGAAGCCCGGTGCGAAGCGCTCGATCTGGGCCTCGATGGCGGTCGTGAAGTCTGTCGTGGAGCCGTGGGGCACGTGGCAGTAGGCCCAGGGGCCGGCAAGGATGCCGGCGCTCCCAGGGGCGCTGCGCCACAGGGCAATCCTGCCTTGGCAGAGCACTAGCCCGCTATGGCCCCGCAGGGCCCGAGGCTCAGGCCCGTCCGGACCTGGCGCAGGGAGTCTTCGCTGTTCCGGACCGTCGTCTGGACGCAGATCAGGATCGGGGGCTTCTCGTCCTCCGCCATGCGCGAGAGGCACCGCACTTCCATGCGCTCCTCTCCTCCCAGAGTGAAGAAGGTGGCGTACTCCCCGCTCTCCTCCGCCCACCGGGCATTCTCGGGACCGACCTGGATCTTGGGGTTCCTCCGGGTGAGACTCCCCTTGAAGCCGCCGGTGAAGGACCGGAAGGATGCCTCGTCACGTCCGGCCGCCTTGGTGGCCTGGACGATCAGGATCTCCCTCGTGCTCGAGTCCTCCCACATCCACTGGGCGAAATAAGGATCGTTCAGGTTGCTTGGCCCCTTCGTGTCGGACGCGGGGACGAAGCGCGGAGGCGGCGAGGGAAAGGAAAAGGCGAGCGCGGGCTGGCAGAGCCGGCCGCTCCGGCTGGACAGCCCCGGGCGCCACCTCTCGGTCAGCGTCAGTGGACTGTCGGCGTCCTGCCGGGCCTGGGCGATCCGGGCCAGCGCGTAGAGCTGGAAGACGAACAGGCCCACCATCACGAGCAGCACCAGACTACCCAAGGTGCGCCGGCTGGTCTGGAACGCATAAGAGGCCACGAACGCGAGCAGGAACGCCCAGACGGCCTGCCTGGCCGCGGCTTCCGCCAGCTTCTCCACACTCCCGCCGAACGGCTCGGTGCCGGTGAATGCCATGGCCAATGCCAGGAATACGAGAAAGCCCAGCACGCTATGGAGCAGACCCCGTCCGAGGTGAAAATCCCGGTCGGGTGTCGACATCGCCATTGCTTTCATGACAAGCCCTCCGCGGCAGGAGGAATGGGGCGTTTATGAATTTTGGAGATCATACCACCGCGGCGACCTCGATCCTGCCGGGCGCTCAAGAGGTGTCAACAACCGTCAGGGGTCTGTCAGCGCTCTCCGGACACAAGAGCGAGGGCCGTTCAGACTGAGAAAGCAGAGAGGCTCTCTCTGGTATGGCACCTTGGTACAAAGGATGCATCCTTCGGCAGTCGCGGCGTTGATGTACCCGCATGAAAGGAGATCTCCCAATGCGTCGCCGAGCTGTGCTGCTGGCTCTCTTCTTCCTCGCTCTCCTGCCCTTCGCGGGCTACTCTGAAAATTCCTCCAAGCCCTGGGGCAACGATTCTGGAAACTGGAGCGTCTACTACGTCGAGCCAGGGGATCTGCCCAAGGCTCTCAACGTCCTGGAGACCCGGGGCGAGACTCCGGTCTTCATCGTCCAGGCCATGGCCGGCGAAGACCGCGACTGCTCGGCCTTCGGCTGCCGCTTCGATCCGGTCGCGGGCCATAGCCTCTGCATCGACCCGCCCCCGGAGGGTTGCCCTTCGACGGGAATCTCTCATTCCATGCTCTTCGTCGTGGTCTGCAAGAAGGGGAGCTGAAGCCGTCTATCCGGTGGGGGAGTGCTACCATCCCTCCACAATGTTCGGGAAAGATCGTCTGCCCACCCTGGAGGCCCCGCGGGTGGTCCTGCGCTGGATGGAGGAGCGGGACGTCGAGGCGCTGTTCGGGATCTTCTCCGATCCCGACGTCATGCGGTACTGGAGCTCACCCCCCATGGAGGAGATCGCCGACGCGGAGAATCTCCTCTCGGACGTCCGCACCAAGTTCCGCCGGAAGACGTATTACCAGTGGGGGGTTGCCCGGCGGGAGGATGACCGGGTGATCGGCACCTGCACGCTGTTCCATCTCGATCTGGACAACCGGCGTGGCGAGATCGGCTACGCCCTCGGCCGCGAGCACTGGGGCAAGGGTTACATGGCGGAGGGCCTCGGCGCGCTCCTCACCCTTGCCTTCTACAACCTGGGCCTGCACCGGCTGGAGGCCGATGTGGACCCCGGCAACGCCGGCTCCATCAAGACGCTGGAACGTCTGGGGTTCCAGAAAGAGGGCTATCTGCGGGAGCGGTGGCTCATCAACGGCAAGGTCATGGACACCCTCCTCTACGGCCTGCTCCGGCGGGAGTGGCCGGGGCCGTGGGCGCCCTAACGATAGCGCCAGGAATCAGAGGGAGAGCAGGCGGCTGAGCTGATCGATCAGCCGGGGGATGTCCTGCTCGGCCAGTCGCCAGATCCTTTCCTCGTCGACCTCATCATAGGCGTGGATCAGGACGTTGCGCTGATCGACGATCAGCCGCCAGGGGATTTCTGGATGGGCTTTTTTGAACTCTGTTGAGACCCGCCGTGCGGCTTCTCCGATGATCTCGATTCTCTTCTGCGTCGCCAGGCTGAGATTTTCGTCCTCTGCGTACTGCTCGAACGTGAATCCGCGCAGAGAGGCCACGACTCCCTGAGCCGCGTTCAGCATGTCCCAGAGATAGACCGAGTCCCGCTCAGGCGGCATAGACCACTTGCTGATCCGCGAGAATCGCCTGGCGGCGGAAGGGATTGCGGAGGGCTTTCTTTTCTACGAGGTCGACCTTGCGGCCGAACAGCTCTTCCAACTCGAACCGCATCCGCGAGAGATCCCAGAGAGTCCAAGGAGCATTGGGCTCGAAAGTCACCAGGACGTCCACGTCGCTGTCGGGCCGGAAGTCATTCCTCAGGACGGAGCCGAAGAGCGCCAGTTCCTGGATCCTCCAGCGCCGGCAGAAGTCGACGATCCCGTTGTGATCGATGGGAAGCTTCAGTGGCACATGCTCTCCCCGTCCGCGCGGCAGACAGGCGGACGGGGAGATTGTACCGGAGAACGGATCTGCTCCCCTCTCTCCCCGGCATGGCCCCCGTCAGGGGTGGGGAGGGCCGGGAGAGAGGGGTTGGGGAGTGAGGGCCTACGCCGCCTTTTCCAGCGACTTCTCCCGCCGCGTCTTTGGCCAGAACCGCCGCACGATCGCTTCCACCTTCTCCTTGCCCCGCAGGTCATCGAAGATGGAGTAGAAGACCGGCGTGGCGAGCAGCGTCAGCAGGAGCGAGAGGCTCTGGCCGCCGATGACGACCACGGCGATGGCGCGCCGCTCTTCCGCGCCCGGGCCGGTGCCGAGGGCCAGCGGGAGCATGCCGGCCACCAGGGCGAGAGTGGTCATCAGGATCGGCCGGAGACGGTCGCGGTTGGCCTGGATGATGGCCGTGCCGCGCTCCATCCCCTTGGTCCGCAGGCCGTTCATGTGGTCGATCTGCAGAATGGCGTTCTTCTTCACCACGCCGAAGAGCACCAGCACGCCCAGGGCCGAGTAGAGGTTGAGCGTGTTGCCCGTGGCCCAGAGCGAGATCAGGGCGAAGGGCACGGCGAGGGGGAGCGAGAGCAGGATGGTCAGCGGGTGGACCACGCTCTCGAACTGCGACGCCAGGATCATGTACATGAACACGATCGAGAGGAACAGGGCGAAGGCGAACTGTTTGTAGGTGCGCGCCAGCTCCCGGCCGCGTCCGCCGACGGCGGTCGAATAGGCGGGCGGCAGGTTCATCTCGGCGACGGCCTGCTGGAGCGCCTCCAGCCGGTCCGCCAGCGCGTAGCCCGGAGCCACGCCGGCCCGCAGGCTCACCTGGCGTTGGCGGTCGAGGCGGTCGACGCGGGAGGCCGTGGTCTCTTCCCGGATCGTGACGAAGTTGCCGAGCTGGTAGAGCCTTCCGCCCTCGCCGGGCACGTAGAGGCCCAGGATGGCCTGCGGGTCGTTGCGAGCCCCCTCGGCCAGCCGGAGCTGCACGTCATAGTCGTCGTTGACGGACGGATCGCGGAAGCGGGAGACCTCCTCGTCGCCACCCACCATGAGGCGCAGGGCGTTGCCCACATCGGACATGTCGACGCCGAGCGCCGCGGCGCGCTCGCGGTCCACCACCACCCGCAGCTCGGGCTTGTCGAGCTTCAAGGTGGTGTCCGCGTCCACGATGCCTCCGATCTCCTCGGACTTCTCCCGCAACTGCTCGGCGTACTTGGAGAGCGCCTGGAGATCGGGGCCTCTCAGGGAGAAGTCGATGTCGGCGTTGCCGCCGCCGATGTTGAACGAGTTGATGTTGCGGACGGCGATGCGCAGATCGCTGTACTTCCTCATGCGCTTCCGGACATCCGTCATCACGTCCCGCTGGCTGAAGTTGCCACGGAAGGCGGCGGCCGGATCGAGCCGGATCAGGCTCTTCAAGAAGCGGCTGACCGAAAGCTTGCGCTCCTCGTGGGGGGCGATGCGCACGAAGAAGCGGCCCTGGTTGACGCCGCCCAGGAAGCCGCCGCCCGACGTCGCCAGGACCGTCCGGATACCGCTGACCTGCCGGAGCTCGGCTTCGATGGCCCTCATTGCCTCGTCCACACCCGCCACGCTGGTGCCTTCGGGAGCGTTGACGTTGATCTCGAACTCCGACTCGTCCACGTCGCTCGGGATGTACTCGATCTTGACCAGCTTGAACACCGGGATCGAGGCGAGCATGACGCCGATGCAGATCAGGGCCGCCAGGCGCCGCCGCTTCATGGTGCCCCGCAGCATGCGCTCATAGGCACGGTCGATCCGGGCATAGAAACCCTTCCGCGATTTGGCGGTCTCGTGGCCATGACCGCCCCCAGACATTGCGTCCGAGGCCCGCAGCATGCGCGCGCTCATCATCGGCGTCAGGCTGAAGGAGACGAGCAGCGACACCAGCACGGCCACCGCCGCCGTCAGGCCGAACTGGTAGAGGAAGCGGCCCGAGATGCTGGACATGAACGAGACGGGGACGAAGATCACCACCAGCGAAAGGGTCGTGGCGAGCACCGCGAGGCCGATCTCCTGCGTAGCCGCCTTCGCCGCCGCAAAGGAGTCCATCTTCTTCTCTTCGATGTAGCGGAAGATGTTCTCCAGCACCACGATGGCGTCGTCGATCACGATGCCCACCATGAGCACCAGGGCCAGCATGGTGACGCTGTTGAGGGTGAAGTTGAGCGCCTTCATCATGCCGAACGTGGCGATGACGGAGGACGGGATGGCCACCGCGGCGATCACCGTCGCGCGCCAGCTCCGCATGAAGGCGAACACCACCAGGGAGGCCAGGATGCTGCCCAGCACCAGGTGCAGGTTGATCTCGTGGAGAGCGGCGTAGATGTAGCGCGACTGGTCGCGGATGACCTCCATCTTGAGGTCTGGCGGGAGCTGGCTCTGGACCCGCGCGAGGGCCGTCTTCACCCCTTCGATGACGTCGATCGTGTTGGCGCCGGACTGCCGCCGGATCTCCAGGCTCACCGTAGGCACGCCGTTCAAACGGGAGACCGAGCGCTGCTCCTTGGTGCCGTCTTCGGCGTGGCCGAGGTCGCGCACGCGCACCGGCTGGCCGTTGACGGTGGCCACCACGAGGTTGTCGAAGTCCTCCGCTTTCTCGAAGCGTCCCATGGTGCGCAGGGTCTGCTCGCGGGGGCCGGCGGTGACGTTGCCACCCGGCGCCTCGGAGTTCTGCCGCACCAGGGCGTCGCGCACGGCCGTGATGGAGATGCCATACGCCGTCAGGCGGTCCGGGTCGATCCAGATGTTGATCGCCCGCTCCAGGCCGCCTTCGATACCCACCTCGCCCACGCCCGCGGAGCGCTCGAGCTGGACTTTCACGACCTTATCGGCGTACTCGGTCAGCTCGCGGATCGAGCGGTTGCCCGAGAGGGTGACCGTCATCACGGGCGAGCTGTCGTTGTTGAACTTGGCGATCACGGGCGGCAGCGTCTCGTCCGGCAGGCGCCGGACCACGGTGGAGACGCGGTCGCGGATGTCCTGGGCCGCTGTGTCGATATCGCGGTCCAGGCTGAAGGTGGCGATCACGAAGGAGCTGCTGCCCGACGAAACGGAGCGCAGCTCCTCGATACCTTCAACGGTATTGACAACCTCCTCGATCGGCTGAGAGATCTGGGCCTCGGTCTCCTCGGTGGAGGCGCCGGGCAGGAGCGTGCGGATGGAGACCGTGGGCAAGTCCACGGACGGGAAGCGGTCCACGCCCAGGCCGGTGTAGCTGGCGGCGCCCACCACCACGAGGGCGAGGATGATCATCGCCGCGAACACAGGGCGGTGGATGCAGATCTCGGCAAGCTTTTGCATCAGGAAACCACCTTCAAAGTCTCACCCGTCACGATGTTGCCGGGCTGCAGCACCACCGGCTCCCCGGCCTTGACGCCGTCGACGATCTCCACCTGGTCGCCCGAGCGGCGGCCCGTGCGCACCCGCTTCTCGACCGCCTTGCCGGCCTCGACGCCGATGACCTTTTCGATGCCCGCGAAGGTGACGATGGAGGACGCCGGCACGAGCACGGCTGGATCGGACGCCTGGACCACGATCTCGGCCTTGGCGAACGAGCCCGGCCGCAGCCGGCCGTCTGAATTGGGCACCTCGGCCTCCACCAGGAGCGTGCGGTTGTCCTCGGTGATGGACGGGCTGATCCGGGCCACCCGTCCGGTATAGGTGGAAGGGTCACCTTCCACGCTCAGCTTCACGGGCAGGCCGATGGTGACGCCGGGCGCCTCCCGCTCGGGCACCGAAAGGCGCAGCCGCAAGGGGTGGACCCGCACGATGACTACCGCCTGCGAGCCGGCCGCCATGTAGTCGCCCACGCTCGACATCCGCTCGCGGATGACGCCGTCGAACGGCGCCGTCAACGCGGTGTCGGAGAGTTGCTGGCGGGCGATGGCGAGCTCGGACTTGCGCTGGGCCAGCAGGCCCTGGCGTGTGCGGGCGGTCTCGATCGCTTCCTGGTACCGCCCTTCGGCCACCCCGAAGGCGGCCTCGGCGGCGTCGAAATCCGATTGTGGGATGAGCTGCTCCTGGAACAGCCGGGCCATGCGGTCGCGGGTGAGCTCGGCCTGTTTCAGGGTGGCGGCGGCCCCCTTCACGAGGGCGGTCTCTTCAGGCACCACCGTTTCGTCGCTACCCTGGGGTGGCAGGCCGAGTTGGGTGCGCGCCTGCTGGAGGGCCGTCTCGGCCTGGCGTATCCGCAGCTCGGAGTCGGTGGGTACGAGCCGGGCGATCACCTGGCCGCGCCGCACGGGCGTGCCGATATCCACATTCAACTGCTGGAGGCGGCCGGCCACCTTGAAGCTCAGCTCGGCCTGCTCGTCGGCCGCGAGCGTCCCCGAGACGGCGACCGCGCGCGCCAGCTGGCCCTCCTCGGCTGTCGCGACCCGGACCTCCCTGGGGGGTCCAGCCGGACCCTCCTCCCTGCCTTTGCCCTCGCCCCCTCTGCCCTCGCCTCGGCCCACCGCGCCCGCGGGGTCGTTGCCGCCGCATCCAGCGAGCAGCACCGGCAGAGTGAGGACCGGTATCATCCATTTCAGGAACTTCATCAATTTGGTCTCCCGGAGCTCTCTGCGGAAAGCAGAGAAAATGAGGTACGTACAGGTACCCCCACGGTTTCAAACCTCAACACTGTAGCGGAGATTCCCAGGAGAGGAACGCGTGTCCCAGGGGAGGCTGTAAATAGAACGTAAAAAGTTCGTTACAGGAGCACGGCGAAACCTCCCTCATGGAAAGGAGAATCGATCATCGCAATCCAGGACAAGGACAAGATTACAGGATGGAGGGCTCTTCCGATTGGATAGATCAACGTTCTCCAAAGCTCGCCCGATCTGTCGCAGATCTGTCAGCTCCTGTTGGCAGAGCTGCCATTCCGCTTTCTATCTTCGTCACCATGACCGCTCTCGCTTTCGGAGAGGAGCCGGTGGCGGACGCCGACCGCGAACGGCTGGCGGAACGGCTGCAGGAGGGAGTCGAGAGTCTGGTGGAAGAGGAGCCCCCGGCCGGGCGACCGGGGGCTGGAAACCGCGAACCGGCTAGGCGGTGCGGCGGCGCATCCGCATCAAGGCGGCGCCGGCCAGCAGGAGAGCCAGCGCGGCAAAGCCCCACTCGGAGAGCGTCGGGATGCCCACGACATTGCCGGCCCCGAGTACGAGGATGGGCGTGGCATCGCCAGCCGCGCCCGTCGCCGGGTTGTCCGTGACCCCGCTGGTGTCGTTGGTGCCGTCGCCGGTCGAGTCGAACGAGAACGAGCCCTGGTTGCTGATCGTCTGTCCGACCGTACCGGCGTTGATGCTGGCGGTGATGGTGATGGTCACCGAGCCGCCGGCCGGGATGGAGCCATTCCAGTTTACCGTGTTGGCGGCCGTGCTGACCGTGCCCGAGGTGGCGATGGCGCTGACCAGGGTCAGGCCTGCCGGCAGCGTGTCGGTGAATTCGTTGCCCGCGTTGTCACCCTGGACACCGTTGCCCGAATTGCTGAGCACGATGGTGTAGGTGACCGTGCCGCCCTCGACCGTCGTGCCGCTGGCCGTCTTGGTGGCGGTGACGTTGGCCGTGCCCGCCACCAGGAACGAGGTGGGATCGTTGACGGCCGCGGTGCCCGGATCGTCCGTGGGGACGCTGGTCTCGTTGGAGCCGTTGCCGTCGGTATCGATCAGGGCCGAGCCCTGGTTGGAGATCGTCTGGCCGCCGGTGCCGGCGTTGATGGTGGCGGTGATGGTGAGGGTCACCGAGCCGCCGAGCGGGGCGAGCGAGCCGTTCCAGCTCACCGTGTTGGCGGCCGTGGAGGCCGTGCCCGAGGTGGCGTTGGCGCTGACCAGGGTCAGGCCTGCCGGCAGCGTGTCGGTGAATTCGTTGCCCGCGTTGTCCGGCTGGAGGGACGAGCCGGTGTTGGTGAGCGTCACGGTGTAGGTGACCGTGCCGCCGATGTTGAAGGTGCCGGAGACCGTCTTGGTGGCGGTGAGCGCCGGCGCCCCCGCGAACGCCGTGCAGGCGAAGGCCTGCGGGGTCACGATCAGCGACCAGGAGTCGAGCGTGCCCGAGTCGAGGAGGAAGTTGTCGGCCACGTGGATCGTCCAGGTGCCCTGGGTGCTCATGCCGTCCAGGCGCGAGAGCTGGCCGACCGGGTCGGGGAAGATGGCCGTGTCGCCGAACAGCAGCCAGACCGGGGAGTTGAACGCCGGCAGCCAGTCGCCGGTGTAGGGGGCGTCGGTCTCGAAGGACTGGTTGAGGTCGTTCAACGACTCGTCGTCGATGACGGTGTTGATGAAGTTGTCGCCGTCACCGCCGCCGAACAGGATCTCGCGCAGCCAGATGAGGTCCCCGCCGTAGCCGTTGGGGGCCCTGAGCAAGGCCGTGATGTCGCCGGTGAAGGTGTGCGTGAGGCTGTCCACCCGGAAGTCGAGGTCGGCGATCTCGAAGTCGTCGGTGATCGTCATGGTGTCGAAGACGCCGACCGGATCGCCGTCCGGAATGGCCAGGGCCGGGGTGTTGTCCGTATAGGTGACCGGCGCTGCCAGGCCTGAGGGGTCACCCACGCGGAGCGAGAAGTCGACGGCCTGCGTCCCCAGCGGGCTGGTGGTCGTGACGGTGAAGTGGATCGACTGGCCGCAGGTGGCGCTGGACGGGACCGTGAACAGGAACGTGTCGCCGTTCGCGGTGCCCTGGGCGGCGAGGGCCGGGTAGGTGGACGCGTTGTCGTAGATCACGACGCCGGCCGTCGAGGTCGTCAGGGTGGCCGTGGTGCCGGCGGCGACGTTGAACGCCGCGCCGCGCCACGGATTGATCATCTGCACCGTGAGCAGGATGGGCTCGCCGGGATCGATCGCGCCGTTGTTGTTGCCCGAAGTGTCGTCCGCGGTCGTGGCGTTGACGTCCAGATAGGGCAGCGAGAACGACTCGCCCATGCTCATGTGGCCGAGGTTGCCGAAGCCCACCTGGCCCAGGGGAGCGACGGCACCGTAGCCGAGGCCGCGGTCCGCGAAGCCCTCCCAGATCCAGCGCTCGTTGGCGCAGGCGTTGGCGGCGCAGTCGGCCAGGAGGATGGCGTCGCGCGCGTCGGTGTAGCTGGGGTTGGACGGCGTCATCTTCATGCCGTCGGTCACGATCTGGAGCGTGGTCTGGTTGCCGGCCGGCACGTCGCCGTTGGCGCCGGCCGGATCGGCGATGACGCGGCTGCGGACCTCCCACAGCGTCAGGGCCCAGATCTCACCGATGTTGTGCACCTCGAGGGCGCCGTTGAATTCGAAGCCGAGCGGGCTGATGGCGATGCCGCCCGAGTAGTCGGCCGTCACGTCGTCGGTGTCCGCCCAGGTCATGGGGTTGACCGAGTTGTTCGTCGAGTACGGGAAGCGGCGGATGCCGTAGAGATAGTTGTCGGTGAGCCCGCCGAGCTGGTACGTGGCGTAGGCGCCGCTCGAGTACGAGGCGTTGGGGTCGTCGGCATTGGTGTTGTTGAGCAGGGAGAGCGCGTAGAAGTCGCTCCAGCCCTCGCCCATGCCGCGGCCCGGGCTCCAGATCAGGCCGTCGGCGTTGCCGATCAGCCGGTTGGAGGTGCCGTGGGTCAGCTCATGGATGACGATCTCGCTGTCGAGGTCGCCGTCGCGGTCCGGGGCCGGACCCGTGAAGCGGTACATCTGCATGCGGCCGGCCATGCCGTCCGGCGGCGTGGAGAAGTTGGCGTTGTTCGTGCCCGAGCCGTCCTGCACGTCGGCTGCCACCCGGTCACCGCCCAGGCCCATGCCGCTGAAGTTGATCAGCTGGAAGTTTCCGGCGGCCTCGTCGAAGCCGAGCTGGAAGAGCTCGTCGTGGTACCAGTTGGAGACGTAGAAGAGCTGCGTCGCGGCACCGCGGCGGAAGTTGACCTGCACGGTGCCCGTGCCCGTCGGGGTGTCGCCCGCGTTCGGGTTGCCCGCCAGCGGCGCCGGCGAGTAGCTGTAGTCGCGGGGCGTGGTGCCCAGGAAGTCGCGGTTGTTGGTGTTGGCGTCCGGGTTGCCCACGGGCCGGCCGTTGTTGTCGATCGTGCCGATGTCGCAGACGTTGGTCTCGCCGAGGCCGTTGACGCGGTCCACGCAGGCGTCCACGTTGTTGCCGGTCGTCGTCGAGCCGCCGTCGTCGATCCAGCCGTTGGGGCTGGCCGCGATGTCCTGGGCCACCGACATGTTGACAGTCGTGCGGGCGATCTCGGGAAACTGCATGCCCGAGCCCGGGGTGACCGTGGTGGGCGAGTGCGGCGCCGGGTTGTCGGCCGGCGTCACGCCGTCGGCCTGCACGTAGACGTTGAAGCGCGCCTCCTGGGTCGAGACGTGCTCGCGCATGTTCTTGCGCCAGAGCACCGTGCCGGTCACGGCGTCGACCAGCGTGTACCAGTCGCCTTCGCCGGTGGTGAAGGTGATCTGCCGCCAGGCGGGCACGAGCTGGCCGGGCGCGGCGGGAAAGTAGACGAGCTCGCTCGGCACCCTGCCGGCGATCTGCTCATTGCTGGTCACCACCTCGGTGCGGGTCCCTTGAGGGTTGGTGCCCTCCGTCCGCGACCCCGCGGCGTCGACGCTGATGCCCACGGTCCTCATGGCCTCTACCAGCGCATCGCTGGCGGAGACGGCCGGGGTCAGCGGGGGGATCGAGGCGCCGGCCGGCACCAGGAGGCCCAGCGAGCGCCAGACGCGGCCCTGGCGGTCCAGGATGAAGCGGGTCTCGCTCTGGAAGACCGGCACGCCGTTGGCGAGCTGCTGGACCCGCACCATGCGCAGGCCGCTCTTCGGGCTCACGCTCTCGCCAATGAAGTGGAGAGCGTCGATCTGCTCGAGGCTCAGGCCGTAGAGGGAGCTGTTGGTCCGCAGGAAGTCCCGCACGATGTCGATGCCAGACCGGCCGGGCGCTGGCGCGGACAGCGGGCCTTTCTGGGTGGACACGATTTCAGGTGCGGCGGTGATGGGAGAGAACCGGGCCGTGGAGCCGGGCGCGGCCGCCTGCAGGCGCACGAAGCCCTGGCGCATGCCTTCGAGCTGGGCCGTGAGCTGCGCCGGCGAGGGCGCGCCCCGGAGCGGCACTCCGGAGACCCGGGACAGGACCCGGTTGACTACCTTGGGACTCATGACCCGGGCATCGTAATTGCCCGGGAGGGCCGATCCCTTCCCGGCCGCCGCCGCCCCGTTCGCCAGGGCAAGCAGAGCCAGGAAGGAGGCCCCGGCCACACGGAGGGCAGAGAACCTCTTTCGAAGCGCGGTACAGCACATGACAGAATCTCCTCCAAAGAAAGTTGGCTGATCTCAACGCACACTGATTTGAGGAGAGGAACTTTAGCAGGCCGCCGCGTCAAATCAAAGATGTGTTCGTATATTGAGGCTAAAGCATAACTGCGTCCGGAGGAGACCTGCATGGACGGCCAGGAAGCGCTCGAAACCCCAATGCTGTTCATTTAACGATTTCGATGCCGATGTGAGAGCGGAGCGGGCGAGTTCGCTTGGCTCTGCTGCGGGTGGGGAATTTGCTGACCTTTCGCTTGACCGCGCGCGGGTTGTGGCGCCCTCGACTCGAGCCGGCCCGGACCTCAAGGATTTCATCCAACACCGCTTGGTGAAGGAGTTTCCTGTCCTGAGGGGGGAAAGGAGAGCACGGTCAGGAGTTTGCGCTTGACAACCCGAACCGAGTGAACGAACGAGAGCTCATCCGGATCGACTTGGGCTCGCAACGCCGCTTCGTGCATCAGGCCCCGGACCGCAAAGTGCGCGAGCATCAGCCCGTAAAACTCTTGGCGAACCAATTCAGGGGTCTTGCTGCGCAGGACGATCTTGCGTCCGCGAAGGTGGGTTTTCAACTCGTCGAGAGCCCCTTCGATTTCCCAGCGCTCATGATAGAGCGCGGCCAGTTCCGCAGCGGGCGCCAAGCGTTCATCAAGAATGCTGGTCACCAGACGGTAGAGGGGCTCAGCGTCCGGAATCCCTGTGAGTTGGTAGTCGATGACGCGGACGATTTGTCCCTTACGGTCTCGCTCGCGATCTTTGTCGGAAGGGTAGATCTTGCTGAGGTAGGAACCATCGGAGAGGCGTTTTATCGGCTCCAAGATCCGGCCCACCTTGACCCGCCAGAGCAGGTCAGCTCCGCTCTGGCAGGCTTGCTGCCACAACCTGAATCCGAAGAATAGACGGTCCGCCAAGCATAGCCAGCCGGGCTGCAACTCCTTCAAAACCTTCTGGGCCAGTTCCAACTCCCCGGTGGCATAGCTACCCACCTGGGCACCGAAGAGGACATGAGTCCCATTCTCCACCAGCGAGACGAATCGCAGTTGGGGAAACCCGCTTTGCCCCCGAGTGGCGGTCGGCCGGCCGAAGGCGGCTTCATTCTCCGCCGTATCTGCCAAGTCCAGAGTGCTACCGTCCAGGCTGACCAAAGTCCACTGCCGATAGCGCGCACCTTGGGTCTGAGGCTGTGCGATAGGCCCTACCAAGTCCTCGTAAAGCCTGCGCAGAGGCTCGGATCCCAATCGGGCGCGCGCCTGCGAAATGCCCGACCGGCCGGTGCGCCGGATGCGCTGCACCGGCAGACCTAACCACTCCAAGCCTTCCAGGAGGCAACGAAGAACCTCTCCATAAGAGACTTCCATGTACAGGGCCAGCGCGATGACGTAGTACACCATTACGTGAGCCGGAAGGTGTCGCTGGCGCTGGCTCTGCCGCCCGGTCTGCTGAAGGACTTCATGGACTTTGTCCAGCGGGAAACGTTCAGCGAGTACGCCAAGGCTTAAGAAGTCGGTAATTCTCGCGCCCGGGGACAACTGTGCAGCCGTTCGTGCCATAAAGCCATCCTTTCTCTTCTTCCTTCTGAGAAAGAATAGCTGAAACTGGACACTAAGTAAACAGTATTGCTCGAAACCCTGAAGTCGCTCGGCACCCAGCGCGGCTGAGTCTCCCCGCCCTACGGGCTCAAGACAGCTTGATTCTCAGCAAGATCGATCTTAAAGGTATGGGTAGTGGCGAATCGCACCATTTCCTGTACAATCTACAATGTAGTCGCCGTAGACGTCGTTGCATCACGAAGTTGCCGAGGAGAGGGCCTCATCCATCTGGCCTCCTCCTCCCCGGCCAAGCTGGAAGAGGCCCTCCCTCATCTCTGGATGGAGGGATAGCCCCGGTGCTTCGCGGTTCGCGGAATCCGGCGCAGCTTGCCGCCGTATGAAAGAGCGTGTCGTAATCGTCGATGACGAGCCCGGAGTCCGTGGGCTTCTCCTCGCCTATTTATCGCCTCTCTCCCTCGATTGCCAGGCCGCGAAGGACGCCGCGGAGGCTCTGGTGCTCGCCGCCGAAGAGCCCCGGCCGGCGCTGGTGCTGTCGGACATCGAGATGCCCGGCCTCTCGGGCGTCGAGCTGCTGGAGCGGTTGAAGGGGCTCGATCCCACGATCCAGGTGGTCATGGTCACCGGCGTCCAGCAGATGGACACCGTGCGCCAGTGCGTACGGGCCGGGGCCTACGATTACATCGTCAAGCCCTTCGACGCCGACGACCTGCTGGGCACCGTCGAGCGCGCCCTGGAACGCGGCCGCCTCATCCGCCAGAACGAGGAGTACCGCAAGCACCTCGAGCGCATGGTGGCGGAGCAGACCCTCGAGATCCGCCAGACGCGCGACATCGCCCTCCTGACCCTCGCCCGCCTCGCCGAATCGCGCGACAGCGCCACGGGCGAGCACCTGGAGCGCATGGCCGAATACAGCCGCCGGCTGGCCCAGGAAGCCGTCCGCGAGCCCGCGCTCGGTGCCCTCGGTGTCCTCGGCCGGGTCACGGAAGAGACCGTGGAGCAGATCTACAAGTCCAGCCCCCTCCACGACATTGGCAAGGTGGGCATCCCGGACTCGATCCTCCGGAAACCCGGCCCGCTCTCGCCCGACGAGATGGCCGTCATGCGCACCCATCCCCAGATCGGCGGCGACACCCTTCGGGGCGTGATCGAGCGGTACAAGGGGCACAGTTTCCTCAAGTTGGGTATGGAAATTGCTTATCACCATCACGAGCGTTGGGATGGCTCAGGATATCCGCGTGGGCTCGCAGGTACCCAGATACCGCTGGCGGCCCGGATCGTGGCTCTCGCGGATGCTTACGACACGATCACCAGCCGTCGTCCCTACAAATCTGCTTTCGATCACGAAGAGGCGGTCCGCAGGATCGTCAACGACCGTGGAACGCATTTCGACCCGGTGCTGGTGGATGTATTCCTCCGCTGTCACCGGGATTTTTCTGAGATCCGGGAACGTCTCACGGACCCGGTCCACGCCCGGGTGAGCGGCCCTTGACGCCAGCTCTCCCGGGTTGAGCTTGGGAGGGTTGATGATCGCAGAGGAACCGGGTCGGGGGGAGTCCGGGGTCCTGGAGGGGCTCGCCCGCTGGCAGGCAGGGAAATCCAACGAAGAGCGCCGCTCGCCGCGCCGGCGCACGCTCGCGGCCGTGCACATCCTGGAGGGGCCGGAGCTGGGAGGTGGCCTCGTCGCCACCGATCTCTCCGCGGACGGCGCCTTCCTGCGCGCCCCCGTGGCCGTGGCCCCGGACGTAAAGCTGCGGCTGTCGATCGAGATTCCAACAGATGATCGTCCGATTCTCGTCACGGCCCGCGCCGTGCGCTCCTCGCCCGCCGGCATCGGCGTGCGCTTCGAGGAGGTCACGGCCCGCGACCGCGCCCGGCTGCGCGCCCACGCCGGCTTCTATGAGATGGACGAGGCCATTGTCCGCGTCCAGCGCGCCCTGGGCGACCTGATCCCCGGCAGTTTGATCTCTTGTAATCTGCTGCCGCTCGGCGAGCCGTCCGAGATCCGCATGGTCCTCCAGAAGCTGGTCGAACGGGCGCTGCCGGCGACCGCGATCCAGCCCGGGCGCGGCTTCAAGCCCATCCCCTGCCAGGCGGTGGCCCTGGACACCCATAATTCCCACGGAAATGTGCTGCGGCTGGATCTCGGGATGGCGGCGGCCTCGCGGGTTCTTTATCTGACCTTTTCCGATCCGCCGCTCTCCTATGCCCTGGAGGGGATCGTGGTGGGCACGGGCTTCGACATCCCCATCGTCGAGGTCATGGTCCCCGAGCGGATCTACCTCACCGAGCGGCGCACCGAGCGGCGGTCGAGCCTGCGCCGGGCCTTCTGCGACCTCGCGGCCGCGCACGCCCCGGGCGGCCGGCTGCGGCTTCCCGTGCTGGATCTGGGCGAAGGGGGTGCCTCCGTTCAGCTCCCACCGGACGCCGCGCTGGTGCCGGGCACCCACCTGCCCGCCTTCACCCTGGAGGTCGAAGGCGAGCGCCGCGAGGTGGGCGGCGCCACGGTGCGGTATCTGACGGCCCTGGACGACGGTGGCCTGCGCGCCGGCCTCCGCTTCGACGAGGGGGACCTGGAGCGCGACAGCTTCCGCGAGCTCAAGCGCCACACCCTGCGCGGAGGGCTGGCCACGCGCCTCTCGCGGACCGTCTCCTTCCTGGGTGGAAAAGTGGCGGCCGTCGTGCGCCGGCCCGGCAGGACCACGGAGGGCGGCGTCGAGGTGGTGCGCTACAAGAACCGCCGGGGCGACCGGGTGGCGGGGATCGTGGACGCCAACTTCGACACCTCGGACGCCTCCATCCGGCCGGACGTGGCCGTCGTCATCGCCCCCGCCATTCTCAAGCGCAAGGAGATCTTCGGCCTCCTGGCGCGCACCGTCCTGGACGACCTGGACCGCGACGGCCGCAAGGCCGTGGTGCTGCGCTTCGACGCCTCCCACATCGCGGGCGAGAGCACCATGGACCCGCGGCTCGTGGCCGAGGGGCGTCCTTATTACAACTGGACCTTCGGCCACCTGGGCGACGACATCGCGGCCTCGCTGCGCTACCTGGAACGGCGGTTCCGGCCCGTGAAGCGCGCGCTGGTGAGCGTGTCGCTCTCGGCCATCCCCGCGCGCCGGGTTCTGTTGGACGAAGGCGTGCCGCCGGTCGACCTCTGGATCGCGCCCTACGGCTGTCCGGACGCCCAGGACGTGCTGCGCAACTACCTCGCGGGGCTCGACCTCTTCGAAGCCTACCGCCGGAGCGAGGGGCCGGAGACCATCCTCATCCACGGCCGGCCCATCCGCGGCAGCTCGCTCTACGGCCAGGCCCTGGACGCGGGCCTCGCCTTCCTCGAAGACGGCCGGCGCGACCTCGCGCGCATCCAGGCCCCGGTGGTCTGGATCCTGGGCACCTACGACTGCTGGGTCACCCGCTCGCGGGTGCGCGCCCTGCTCGACGCTCCGGGCGGCGGCGTACGCGAGATCTTCGAGTGCGCCACGGGACACGTCCTCAAAAGCGGCGCCGAGGCCATCGAGCTGTTCAAGCTGGTGGCTGAATCCCTTTCCAAACACCTCTTCGGCGTGGACCGGCCCGCCCGCGAGCCCAACCTTGCCCGTTTCGCCTGCCAGAGCGAGGCCGAGTGGGCGCGCGTCGAGCGCCTGGAGCTGAACGACGCCGAGGGCTTCTGGAAAGAGCACCTGTTCGGCGCGCCGGGCGATGAGATCGGCTACGACATCCTCCTCGACCATCCCGAATATCCACGTTTCCTGGCCCGCCAGGCCGAGCTCCTCGATCCCCGTCCCGGCGAGCACCTGGCCGACTTCGGCTGCGGCACGGGGAACCTCGCGCTGGCGATGCTCGACGCCTACCCCGCAGGCACCGGACCGGGATCGATCACATTTCTCGATCTGGTCCCCGAAGCCGTGGAGCGCACGCGGGAGAAGTTGCTGGCCGCCTGCGCCGGCCGCGGCCTACCCATGCCGGAGCACCGGGGTCTGGTGGCGGACCTGGAAGTCTCGCGCTTCTCGGCCATTGCCGATTTCCTGGAAGGCCGACTCTACGGCGTCGAAGGCCTCGTCCACCGGGTCGAAGGCCTCCCCCTCGGCACGGCGCGCAAGCTGGCCGCCGCCTACGGCAAGGAGCTGCACGCCATCCTGCGCGGCGCCCCGGCATCTCCCTCACGGGTGCGCGAGCTGTGCCCCGCGCTCGAAGACCGGGAAGTGGAGATCGCCCTGGAGATCGGCCTCGCCTCGCGCTTCCTGCTCGGCCAGGCGCAGGCGGAGGACCTGAAATTCCGCCATCTTCATTTTGGCGAGGCCCCTCCCCGGCTCCATCTCGACCTGCCGGACGAGTCCTTCCACAGGATCGGCTCCTCCCTCGTGCTGCCGTACCTCTTCGATCCCCTCGCCTCCCTGCGCGAGATGCACCGCCTGCTCAAGCCGGGCGGCACCCTGGTCGTCTCCTCGATCCGTCCCAACTTCGATCCCTCCAAGCTGTACACCGAAGGCGCGGAGATCCTGGAGCATCAAAGAGAACAGGGGGACGGGATGGCCGAGATCGCCGGCCGCAAGCTGGAGGCCCTGCGCCACTTCGCCAACATGGTGAGCCGTCTGATCGAGCTCGAAGAAGACGGCCGCTTCCGTTTCCTCGACGCCGCCGCGCTCAAGGCCCTGCTGGCCGAGGCCGGTTTCGCGCGGGTCCACACGTTCCAAGCCTTCGGATCGCCGCCCACGGCGATCGTCGTGCGGGCGGAGAAGTAAGCGATGTTGTTGGAGCGCTCGCCCAGGATTCCGGGCTTCGAAAAGGTTTTTTCGGAAGAGAGCCGGCGGCTGTTCGTGGAACGGGCGCGGTTCCTCCTCTGGTCCGCGCTCACCCTCTTCCCGGCCTTCTGGCTGCTCGACCTGCTGGCGGCGCCGGGGCAGGCGATGCGGTTCCTCCTCCTCCGCATCGGGGTCTGCTGCGTGTATGGAGCGGCGCTGGTGGCCGTCTACTCCCGTTACGCCGAGCGGCTGGCCCAGCCCCTGGTGATGATCGGCTCCATCGCCTCGGCGGTGGGCATTTCCTTGATGGCCGCGCTTCTGGACGGATTTTCGAGCAACTACTTCGCGGGCATCGTCATCGTCATTTTCGTCGTCGGCGTCTTCATCCCCTGGGAGCTGCCGGCGGCCGGAGCGCTCTGCACCGCGATCTTCCTCACCTACCTGGGGATCAACCTGGCGGTCCACGGCCCGTCCAAGGAAATGGCGGGACCGCTCTTCTTCGTCGCCGGCGCCGGGGTGTTCACGTGCCTCGCCGCCCTGTCCAGCCGGCGTACGCGGCGGCGCGACCTTTCGCTCCGGCTCCGTCTCCTCAAGGCCAACGAAGAGCTCAAGGACCTCGACGAAGCCAAGACCCGCTTCTTCGCCAACGTCAGCCACGAGCTGCGGACGCCCCTCACCCTGCTTCTCGGTCCGCTCGAAACCCTCATGGCTTCCGAAGAAGACAACGCCCGCCGCGTGCTCCTGGAATCCATGGCCACCAACGCCCGGCGCCTGCTCCGGCAGGTCAACGCTCTCCTGGACGGCGCCAAGCTCGAATCCGGACGCCTGCGCCTGGAGCCCGAAGAGGGCAACCTGGGGAGGCTCCTGGCCGAGCTCGCCGCCGCCGCCACTCCCCACGCGGACCGGCGCGGCATCCGCCTCCTCACCGAGCGGCTCGACGAGGTCCCCGACTCCGTCTTCGACCCGGCCAAGACCGAGACCATCGCGGCGAACCTCCTCTCCAACGCCCTGAAATTCACCTCCCCGGGCGGCACCGTCACCGTGCGCGCTGAGGCGAACCGGGAAACCCTTGCCTTCGAAGTGGAAGACGACGGCCCCGGCATCCCCGAAGACCAGCTCGAACGCATCTTCGAGCGTTTCCACCAGGTGGACGGCTCGCCGTCCCGTGAGCAGGGCGGCACGGGCCTGGGGCTCTCCCTCGCCCGCGAGCTCTCCCGCCTCCACGGCGGCACCGTCACCGTGCGCAGCGCGCTCGGCATGGGCTCCATCTTCCGCGCCGAGCTGCCCCGCGACTCCGGGGATGCCACGGCCCTCGGCGACCGGCGCCGCAAGCCCCGCCGGCGTGAAGACCAGCTCGCCCAGGCCCGTGCCGACGCCCTCGCGGCTCGCGAGTACGCCGCGCGCTCCCTGCGCGAGACCCTGCTCGCCGACGTCGAGGTTCCCCGGCTGGCCCGCGAGGCTCAGCGCGGTCCGAGAGCCCAGGCGCCCGCCGGAGCGCCGCGAATCCTCCTGGTGGAAGACAACGCCGACCTGCGCAGCTTCGTGGCCGCCCGCCTCTCCCGCCGCTACCGCGTGGAGACCGCCGCCGACGGCGCCGCCGGCCTCGAAGCGGCGCAGCGCCTGCGCCCGGACCTCATCGTCTCCGACGTCATGATGCCGCGCATGGACGGCTTCGAGCTCTGCCGCCGCCTCAAGCAGGACCCGACCTTCGCCACCACGCCCATCCTTCTGCTGACCGCCCGCGCCGGCACCGAAGCCCTGGCGGAAGGGCTGGACGTGGGAGCGGACGACTACGTCGTCAAGCCCTTCGCCCTGCGCGAGCTCGAAGCCAGGATCGCCGCCCACCTGCGGTCCCGTGAAATCGAGCGCCAGCTCCACGAGCGCGAGAGCCGCCTCGCGGCCATCGGCCAGATGACCAGCTCCGTGGTGCACGACCTGAGGAACCCGCTGACCCTGGTGAAAGGCTACGCCGACCTCGCCCATGCCTTGGCCCTGCGGGGAGGGGACGCCGCCACCATCGCCCGCGAGCTCGAGACCGTGCGCACCGAATCCGACCGCCTGTGCCGGATGATCGAAGAGATCCTCGACTTCGCCCGCGGCGGCTCCCCGCGCCTGGCCCTGGAGACCGTGGCCGCGGGCCCCTTCCTCGACGAAGTCCTGCAACCCCTGGCCGCGGACCTCAAAGAGCGCGGCATCGAAGCCGATCTCGATCTGAGGCTCGCCCCCTCCATCCGGGTCACCCTGGACCGCGACCGCATCCAGCGCGTCCTCGAAAACCTGGTCACCAACGCCCGCGAAGCCCTGGCCGTCTGGGGCCGCGAGAAGAAGATCGCCATCCGGGCCCGTGCCGAGGGAGGCCGCCTGACCGTCCGTGTCGCCGACTCCGGCCCCGGCATCCCCGAAGAGACCGCCGGGCACCTCTTCGAGCCCTTCGCCACCACGGGAAAGAAACTGGGCACCGGCCTCGGCCTCGTCACCGTGAGGAACCTCGTCAAAGCCCACGGCGGAGACGTCCGGGTCGAAACCCGCGCCCCCGAAGGAGGAGCCGCCTTCACCGTCCTCCTCCCCCTCGCCACCGCCGGAGCCGCGGCCAGGGTGGCGTAGCGCGCTGGGAGCGCCGGCATCCCTGCCGGCCCAATCAGAGAGAAACAAGCCCCGCCCTTGTTTTCATCGCCTGAGGCCGAGATGCGGTCCCGCCAGGGACCACCGTCGGTAGCCCTGGATTTCAATCCAGGGCTTGGGACCAGCCAGGCTCCGACCGCATCGCCTTATACACATCTCCGCCCTCGTCCGTTTCCAGTCCTTCGGCCAGTATCTTCGCCCTGCAGGGGCGGGAGTTGCCTAGCCCGGGGCGTCAGCCCCGGGGACGGGAGCCGCGAGATTCCCGAGTCCCGAAGGGCCGACAGATCCGGTGCTTGTCAGGCCTGGCTCCGGGAGCGTCTCTGCCGGCCCTCCGGGACTTGGACGGAGGAGGGTGCCCGGTTCCCGGGGTTGACACCCCGGGCTGGGCAACTCCCGCCCCTGTAGGGCGAAGACCATCGAGCGACTCACCGTAACTTGGCGGAAGATGTGTATAAGAGGGTGGATTGAATTCACCAGAAGAAACAGCCCGCCCTGTTTCATCCTCCGAGGCCGAGCAGTCGATGGAGAACTAACCAGGTCCGGTGCTACGATCGCGGTCGTGGCAGAGCAGCTTACAGCCGTCTTTGCCGGCGGTTCCCGCAAAGTAACACGCCTCAACGCGGAGGTCCGCGATCGGCTCGACAACATGATCGAAAAGCAGCTGGCCGTGCTGGTAGGCGATGCCAACGGAGCCGACAAGGCCATCCAGAAGCACCTCAGCGATCG
Source organism: uncultured Acidobacteriota bacterium (assembly GCA_963832495.1). Lineage (GTDB taxonomy): Bacteria > Acidobacteriota > Thermoanaerobaculia > Multivoradales > UBA5704 > DATARR01. Next base: position 334,954 of record CAWHUF010000016.1, read on the forward strand.
CCACTATCCTCATGTTCTTGTGTTTTGCACAGCCGGCGAATGCCGGAACAACCTTGGTGGTTGGCCTATACGCGCTGTCACGGCCCCCCATTCTTCGCGAGACTTCGCATTCTTTACTGCCAAAGATGCTGCCATGGCGAGCGAAGCAGAAGTTGGGTTCATGTTGTGGGACGGTGAGAGCTCAGGCACGATGGTCAACGTTGCGCGCATGGTCGCTTCCGCCAAACCAGTCGTTCTGTACATATCCCCCAGCGAGCGTTTGCTACGTTGAAGTCTCGACAGGATCTTGAGAACCTCCTTCAGGGCATTGGCGATGATGTGGCCCAAAAGGTACGGCGCTACATTGCTGAACATGCCCGTGAGTTTCGTCAGAGTAGTATCTTCGGTGCCGCCTGACTGAGGCAGGCCGAGGGCTTCCACCCGCCACCCCCGGCCTGAATAGGTGGGACCGGGAAGCAGCCCGCCCAGCCGCCTCCCGGGTAATCGCATCAAATGTCAAAGAGCCCGCGGGTCCTGATCCTATAATCCCTGAAGTCTTCCTCATTAGGTCCCGCCGAATTAGAATACGGGGAAGCCGGGGATTCTGTCGACCCCTGGAATCAAGCGACTCCATTGCTGGTATCTTGGTCTTTGTTCCCGAGGCAGGTATTTCAAATCCGGAATCCACTGGATTCGTCTTCAGAAGCATTCATTTCGTTCCAGGAATCCATTCGTTCCAACTCAAAAGCATTGTGATTTTTCTTCGAATCCACTGAATTCAATTCCGGAATCCACTGGATTCCGGCTTGGATCCAGTGGCTTCCAGATTCGAATCCACTGGATTCTGGTGCCGAAGTGAACGATTCTGGCCGGAATCCACTGGATTCCAACTTCGAAACCACTGGATTCCAACTTCGAATTCACTGGATTCCGCTGTCGAAATAAGACATTCAGGAGCCACTGAGGGACCAAAATGCTTGATCTTCAGCAGACCTATTGACAGACCGGGTGTCTCCGTGGACAATGACGCTGCTTCTGTCGTAGGCAGTACGGAGTCAGTCGATGGTTTGCCGTGAGGGTCTTTCCCTCGCGGCCCGCGAACGGGATTTCGCGGTTCCAATCGGCCAGCCGCGGGACGAGGGGGGGAGTGGTTCCCTCCCGCCGCTTCTGGATAAACGCTGCTTTCTTAAGGAGAAAGATCATGGCAGCGAAGGGACAGTCGTCCGCAGAGAAGTTCAGTCGTTGGGGAATCACCGCTTCCAACATCCGGGAGCACCTGGAGGAGATGCCGCACGTCGCCGCCGACCTGACGGAGATGGACGGCCTGCTCACCCAGGCCAGGACCCTGGAGAGCCAGCAGGAGGCCATCCGGGGGCAGGCCCGTGAGGTCACGGCCCAGCTCAAAGAGCTGGCGAAGAGCGGGGAGAAGCTCCGTTCCCGCCTGCGGGCTCACCTCCAGGCCAAGTTCGGACCGACCAGCGAGGCCCTGCTGAAGTTCGGGTTCCGTCCGCGCCGCACGCCGCGCCGCAAGCCGGACCCGGACGCGCCGGAGACGAAGCCCGGCACGCCGGTACCCGCACCTGTGCCGTCCAACCCGTAGTCGAGCTGTAGCTGTTTGACCTCCCTCCCTGCCCGGGACTCCGGTCCCGGGCAGGCGGGGCACTGGTTCATTGACAATTTAGAAGGGACGGAGGCCTCCGGGTCCAAGGACGCCTCCGTCCCGCCATTTTCCCTGGGGCCGCGCTGCCGGTCCCAGGGGATCAAGTGGTCAGCGACTCGAAGCGTTTGGTGCCTGAGGCTCCTTCCTTCTGGAAAGGGCGCATGTCGAGCTCCTACCTTCAGCTCGCCCGCAGGCCTCCCGGAAGGCGGCGAGGAAGAGTGCTAGTCTCGAAGCTTGGCACTTGGTGTTGGTGCTGAGCGCCTTTGCCGCAAGACTTCGAGGCCCTGGATAGCAATGCCCTTGACGTGCCTTTACATGTCTAGTAGGGTGCAAACAGATCGATGAGAAAGGACATAGCGTCGCCCTGAGCGACATTCGTGACCATGTCGCGCATCACCCTTGCCCAACGTCCCGAGGGCATCCGGCTCACCGTGCAGGAATTGCTAGAGCGCATACGCTCCGGGCGCATTCGCATTCCTGCCTTCCAGCGCCCCATGAGGTGGGGTCAGAATGATCACCAGCTCCTTCTCGACAGTGTCCTCCGCGGGTTTCCCGCCGGTGTGTTTCTGTTCTGGCTGCGTCCGGCTCTTCCGGAGAGGGTGGTGCTCGGTCCGTGGTCCGCGGAGGTGGCGTCGAGACCTGATGCATGGTGGGTGGTCGATGGGCAGCAGCGTATTACATCTTTGACTGGAACGCTTCTGCATCCTGATCCACTCCAGCCGGCCAGCCCCTTCGCGTTCTACTATGATCTCGCCCGTGAGGAGCTCGTTCATGCAACGCCGGTAAGCACGGAGCGCCCTGAGTGGGTGCCTGTAAATCATCTTGTCGATGCTGCGGACCTTGGCATCTGGTTGGCGCAATCTGGCTTGGATGTAGCGCGCCAGCGTCAGGCCCACGAGGTAGGTCGCAGGTTGCGCGAGTATGAGATCGTCGGATACCTCGTCGACAGCTCCGACGAGCGCGCGCTACGGTCGGTTTTCGACCGCGCAAACACTTCAGGCAAGCGCATGATGGGCAAGGACGTGTTCCAAGCTCTCCATGCAGGGCTGGATGGGGAGAGGCCCGCAACATTCGCTACGCTAGCGACAGAGCTTCACAATGCTGTACGGTTCGGCATCGTATCGGACCAGTGGCTCCACAAGGCGGCCCTCGCCATCCGGGGCATTGATGCGACGCAGTCGCTGAAAGGGGAGCTCCGGGAGCCGGGTGCGCTGAAGGACACTTTCACCGAGCTTCTGCCGGTGCTCCGCAAGGTAATCGAGCTCCTGCGCGGGGTCGCGAAGATCCCTCACTTTGAAGTGTTGCCCTACGGCCTGCCGCTTGCCGTTCTCGCCCGATTTTACCACTTGTTTCCCGTGCCGAAAGAGCGGTCCGAATTGCTGCTCTCCAGGTGGGTCTGGCGCGGCGCGGTCAGTCAGGCCCATCGAGGAGAAAGCGTGCCTTACGTGCGAAGAAATTATCGCGCGCTGGTGGCCGGCGATGAGGAAGGCTCCGTACAACAGCTCTTGTCACTCGTACCCTCAGTGCCAACAGCCTCGCGCAACGATCTGGAGTTGAGTCCCTATCGCCCGGCAACCGCTGCGACAAGGATCGAGCTCGCGGCTCTCGCGGCCTTGGGGCCACGGAGACTGGTGCAGGCCGACCCGCTTGAGCCCGAGCTGGCCGTCGACATTAACGAGCTCTTTGGTTTAGTGAAGGCCAGTAAGTTGCCACATTGGGCACCGGGAATGACTGGCACGCCGGCGGCACGAACGATTGCCGCACGCCTGCTGCATCCTCCCGGCGAATCAGATAACGAGAGTTGGGCAACAATTTTGGCATCGGCATCGGATGACGTCCTCGACTCTCATGGCTTCGACGGCGACGCAAGGCGTGCGATACGCGCCCGCGATTGGAAAGCGGCCCTCGAGGCGCGCGCACTTCGTGTGCAGCACATCGTCTCGGAATTCGTAGCACAACGAGCGCATTGGGGGGAGAACGACCGCCCTTCGCTGGAATATCTCGCAGTCGATTCTACGCAACCATGACAGAATATAATGGTCAGGCTTTCGTCGTCCTGCTGCATAACGAGCCAGTTGCACACCTTCGCGTCCGCGAAGACGGCTCATCTGCACTAAGGTTTCTTGGCTCCTATGTGCAAGCAATGCCACGCCCAGTTCTAAGCCAGAAGTTCGAAGACTGGAACTTGTCCAAGATCCGCCATTTCAAGTCCTTGCCTCCCTTCTTTCAGCATCTCCTGCCGGAGGGCGCGCTTCGAGAGTACATCCTGAGGGCGGAAAACCTCGCAGACTCCGACGTCGAGTTGCTTCGCCGACTCGGTCGTGATCTTCCGGGGGCAGTGGCACTTGTTCCGGAAGATGCCGTAGACGATGATGTGCCCGGTCAGATAGTTGACGAGCCACCAGTGCCGCCTGCCGCGCCGATGGAGAGACTGCGCTTCTCGTTGGCGGGAGTACAACTCAAGTTCTCCGCTGAACGGAAGGGACGTGTTACGTTCCCCGCCCGTGACCGCTCTGGAAGGTGGATTGTCAAGTTGCCTGATCGGATGCACCCGCGTCTTCCAGAGCTGGAGCACAGCATGATGCGCTGGGCCGCGGCAATTGGATTTGAGGTACCCGAGACAGACGTGGTCTCCGCTGGCGACCTTGAGGATATGCCACCTCATCTCGAGTGGAGTGAAGGAAATGCCTACGTCTGCCGTCGCTTCGATCGTACTGAAGAAGGCCTGCCCATACACATTGAGGACTTTGCGCAGGTTTTCGGGGCTCCCTTAACTCATAAGGCCAAGTACGATACCTATGGATACTTGGCCATCGCCCGAGCGTTATCTGCGATCGCCGGGCGCGACGAGATGCTTGTGTTCTTGCGGCGCCTCGTTTTTGACATACTCTGTGGGAATGGCGACAGCCACGTGAAGAACTGGAGTGTGATCTACCGCGACCGGTTCCATGCCCGGCTGGCACCTGCCTACGACATCGTACCGACAGTTCTCTTTCCGCGCTACGACCAAGCCCTAGCACTCGACTTTGTCGGTGTCACGCGCTTTACTGAGATTACCCGTGACCGATTTAGTCAGCTCGCCAAAAAGCTCGACATGCCCCCAACAGATCTCCTTGCGATCGTCGACGAAACAATTGAGCGAGCCCAAGATGCCTTCGGAACCTCGGCGCGGGATTGGGCACTCACGGCGGAAGAACGTGCTCAGATGGAGGCATACTGGCAGCAGGTTCCCCTCCTTCGAGGCCTTTGACTTTAACGGTAGGCGGCGAGCCCTCGGTATTTCCGGGAGGAATGGGTACCCCAACAACGGTGCAGGAGCAGCGCCAGCCCCCCGGGGCTGGCACCTTTCCCACGGTGCCCCTTCAGGGTGTCCTCGAACGCTGCGGAGACGCTACCGTCGCTTTCCCAGCGCCTGGATGAGCTGGCTTCGCAGCTCCTCTTGGGCCGCCTTCAGTTGCCTGCCGAGGCGCTGCCGTTCGGCGTCTTCGGACGCATTGTCGAGCTGCTGTTCGAGATCCATGATCTGTGCTTCGCCCGTGTCTCGAAGATCCGCAAGGCCCTCGTCGTCCAGCACCGCGGCAAGGCTCGTCATCAGGCGCAGGCCTGCTCCGTCCGACAGGTCCGCGGTCTTGAGCTGGTCGATCAGCCAGGGCAGCAGCCGGTCGTCGTGCCACGTGGCGACCAGCTCATAGAGGTCGAGGTCGGCCTCCGCGCCTTTCGGCGCGCTCAGCAGTGCCGCGGTCAGGCGCTCCCGGTGCGCGTCGGTGAGGAACGCGGCGAGGATCACCGGATTCACCTCGCGCTCGGGCGCTCCACCGGCGCTGAGGAAATCGGCGAACACGTCTCGCAAGTCCTGCGCATAACGGTCCACCGGGGTCTTGTGCTGCTCGGCCTGCCGCTCCAACTCCCGGACCGCCCCGCTCAGCTCGTAGATCGCCTCTTTGCGGGTCGCCGGCTCTTCGGTGGTCGCCACCAGCCATTCCAGGAGCTCCGCAGGGCGGGCTGTGCCGCTCCGCGGAATCCGTGCCAGCGCCTCGATCCGCTCCCGGTAGGCTTCGAGCTCCGCATCGGGCAGCTCTCTGAGACCGGACAGGCCATCCGCCGCGACATAGCCGTCCGAGCCCCAGCCGGTCTCTGCTTCCCGGGGCTCGAGGAAGGCCAGCACGTTGACGCCGGGCTGCAAGCGGCTCGCCGGATCCTCGTCCGGCATTTGATCGTGGTAGACGGAGATCACCCGTTCCCGGGTGCCGCCCTTGAGGACCGACGAGAGGACGAGCTCGGTCCGGACCTCCGAGGTATATTCCTGCTGCCGCACGGCGACCGACTTTCCGGCGACGGCGAGGACGACCAGGCTGGTGTCTTCGTAGAGCCTGCGCATCGGCTCCGCGTGCTACCAGGATCGCGCCGCCGAGAGCCACGGCCTCGGTCTCGCCGGCGACGATGCTTTGCCACACGTCAGCCGGTACGGTCAGCCCGATCTGCCGCTTCTCTCCGGCCGAGAGCAGGATGTCCTCCTGGTGTGCCGCGTAATGCCCGCCGACCGCCGCCGCGAGCCCATAGATCCCAGCCGTGACGGAAGCGAAGGAAAACCTGCCGTCGGCGTCCGTCCGCGTGACGCGCTCCTGCCCGTCGAGCTGGTTGTAGAGCTTGATCTCGGCATCGGGGACCGGCTCTCCGGCTTCATTGGCGAGCCTGCCTCTGAGGGAGCTGCCGGCATCGCCGGTCCGCTGCGGCCGGTTGCCTTCGGGCCGCTCCCCGGCTCCCTGTTCCGGTTCCGCCGCTGGCGCGGCGATGGTGGCCTGAGCGGTCCATGCGGTTCCGCTGAGCCCGAGAGCGGCCGTGACCACAGCCGTCACGAGCGGCGACGCCCGCCGGGAGGCGAGCGGATCCGCCGTGATCGGAGGCTGCAGGGTGACGAGCCGCCCCCAGTCGTCGCGCGTCAGGCGGGCGCAGAGCTCGCCCTGACTGGCCTCGATCACGCCGGCGATCTCACGCGGCGTGAGCTGCGCGAAGTCGTACACGGCCTTGTCGCACTCCAGGCAATGACGTCTGCGCCCGTCGCCGTGCATCGCCTCCCAGGAGCTGGGGCAAGGAGATGCAACCTGAAGGCGCTGCAGCTTGTCTTTCCTCGTCGTCATGGCGGCTCCTCCCACGGTGGCGTGGTGGCAAGCGCTCTACCGTCTATGGGCTTAGACACCGCTCGCCGGCGTTTCGTTCCTGCATTACCTCCTTGCGAGACCGGCCAGTCCACGATCCATGCCAGCGTCGAATCAGAGGGGGATGCGGAGCGAAGGAATCTGTTCTGTCTCTTGGAGTGGACAGTGAGGCGCCTGAGGTGGTCAGAAAAGTAGCCAGGTGTGGCGATCGCGAACGGCCTCGCCGTTCAAGCCGTGCTCTGCGTCGTACGGTCTCTCGATCTCCTCATTGCCTTTGCCCTGCGTGAGCTCCGGTGTAGAATTTTTTGAGCTCATTGAGGGGAGGCAGGGTCGGTTGCGAGCTCCGGCCGAGGCGTTGGGGCGGCCAACTCCACGGTCGAGCGGACAGAAACCGCAAACCGCACGGTTCCCGCTCGCTCACCTTCTGAGGCGACTAGCGCGCTGAAGACAGCATGCGTGTCGGCCCCGACACACGGAGGAATGACGATGCCTAAGCATCACATTTTCGCGATAACATTTGCAAGGGTTTATCCGCTGTATGTTCAAAAAGCGGAACGCAAAAATCGTACGAAAGAAGAAGTTGACCAAATCATTTGCTGGCTGACGGGCTATGACCAAGCGGGATTACAGCAGCAAATCGAACAGGAAAACGATCTTGAAACCTTTTTTGCTCAAGCCCCAGCCATTCATCCGAATAGTTCGCTTATCAAGGGCGTAGTGTGCGGTGTTCGCGTAGAAGAAATCGAAGATCCGCTGATGCAAAAAATACGCTATTTAGACAAGCTGATTGATGAGCTCGCAAAAGGAAAGACGATGGAGAAGATTCTGCGGCAATAACTCGTTTCGTCATAAGGAACTGCCAGAAACAGGTGCCATGCGTTCAGGTTCGGCGGGCGCTGGATCACGGGCGTTCGGCGAATAGCTCGGAGGGCGGGATCTCGAGCCCGCCGAGCGGCCATCGGTGACAGGAGTTGAAGTCATCGGTACCGCGCCAGACGCTCTCGCCTTCCGAAACTAGGTGCCATGCGTTTAGGAGAAGGTAAGGCAGCCCCGAGTCAGGGCAGGCCCAGATCTGGCCGAATGCTATCTTGAATCCCGGTTTTGACCCACGGAAGCCGTCTGGCGGCCGAGAAAAGCGTTGCGAAGGTGCCGTTCAAGACGACGCCCATCTTCGACAGCACGGCGAGAACCCACAGTGGCTGGGCGAGGGCCGCAGAAGGTCCAGGAGCTCATGCCGGCGTAACGGGATGCTCAGCCTTCAAGAATGGTAGACTTGTGGCCGGTCTCTAACTCCCGGGAGGTCTTTTCAACATGGCCTTGCACCCCCCGAAGGTCCCTCCTGCTCCCCGCTTGGTCCCGAGGGCCTCCACTGTCAGCGCATCTCCGGGAAGGGCTCCCCACGTCCAGGCGATGATCTCGGCAGGGGCTCAGGCCAGATTTCCCGCCCATCCGGGCCCAAGCCCTTCGTCGAGAGCTAACCACGTTCAAGCCGCCCTCGCCAGGACATCCCCGCCCGGGCAGGCTCCGAGAGCGCCGCAACACGCCGCGCCCACCGTGCAGCCTCGCCGGATGGAGAATCGCGTTACCGCTCCCCACGTCCGCGCAGCCCTTTCGGCGGTCCAGGCCAAGCCGGCGGTTCCGCTCCAATCTCCAGGCCTGGCCAGGGTGGCGCAACCCGCTCCCGGCCCGAAGCCCAACGGATCTCCCGGGTACCCCACCTCTGCCCGTCCCCAGGTGATTCAAAGAATCAAGGTCTACAATCACGGCCAGCAGATGTACATCAATGACGAGGACGATGATCCTGTGCCTCCCGGTTACACCAAAGTCTCCAAATATTTCCATAATGTCTATGGCCCAGGTTGGACGACACAGCCCTCGCCCCTGCTCCCCCCAACCCCCCTGGCCTTCCCCCAGCTTCCCGAAATCCCCCTCGACGAGTTCGACGAGACGATGGCAAACCTCCGGGACGTAGGGTTTTATGAATGGAACACACCGGTCGCCACCCTGGGTGGTATCTCCACGGAGGAAATGGGCTCCTGTACGACGATTGGTTTCACCGGTTTCTGTTTTACCGAAGGGCGCAGGCAGGAGTATAGCGCCCTCTACCACAACGTAGATCCGGACGGCGATCCGCAAAGTATCGGGGGAATTATCGCGAATCTACAGGGATTGTTCGACGGCACTAATCTGCCGAAATTCAGTGATTTGGCCGGCGTTCGCCATTTTGCGATGGGAGGACACAGCACGAGCACCACGACATGCCAGAGTATCGAGCAGGTTTTTCGACAGGCGAATCTGACTGTCATCGGCGTGACTTTCAAGGCCCATCCTGGCGACGACGACCTCGTCAAAGCCGTCCTGGTAGACTCGAGCGGAAACGTCAAATATGCCACTTTCCGGCGGGAGAAGAAAAAGGAGGAATCCGTCTTCGATGTCAGCTTCGGATTTTCATCCTCCAAGGATTTCTACAAGCGGGACGATAGGGACAAAGGCGGTCCGGGAGGTTTCGGGGGATTCGGCGGCGGCTTCATGACAGCAAGCAGCGTGAAGACGACAAGTCAATAGATGCTCGAAGAAGTCGTCGCCCCCACCCGGACCTGGCTTGAGAAGGCCGCCGATTCCCGGCACGTAAACTTCTCGGAGGCTGAGGATCGGGTACCAGCCTCTCTTCAGGAACTTGCGGTATCCCGCCCATGTGAAGCACAGTGAAGCCGCGCCGGAATCGTACGAATTTTGTCGTACGTTGACGCGGAAAGGTCGGCCGAGCCAATGCCCTTCGACTGCGAGCACATCGTTGACTCCGGCCTCGGGTGGCTCATCTCGATGGAGAAGTGACATGGTGAAACCAGCAAAGAACACGATTTGCCTTTGGTACGATGGCGACGCCGAGGACGCGGCGCGGTTTTACGCCAAGACCTTTCCCGATTCGTCCGTCGGCGCGGTGCATCGCGCACCGGGAGACTTTCCGTCGGGGAAGAAAGGGGACGTGTTGACCGTCGAGTTTACCGTGATGGGCATTCCGTGCCTCGGGCTCAACGGCGGACCTACGTTCAAGCACAACGAAGCGTTCTCGTTTCAGGTCGCAACCGCTGACCAGGCCGAAACGGATCGCTACTGGAACGCGATCGTCGGCAACGGCGGCCAGGAGAGCGCGTGCGGCTGGTGCAAGGACAAATGGGGATTGTCCTGGCAGATTACGCCAATCGCCCTGACGCAAGCGGTCACCGATCCCGATCCCGCTGCCGCCAAGCGCGCGTTCGATGCGATGATGCAGATGACAAAGATCGACATCGCTGCAATCGAGGCGGCGCGCCGCGGTTGAGGTTGCATCTTCGACGCGTGTCCCTGTCCCAGAAGCACAAGGGGCACATGACGGGCGGAGCCGAACCCGCTCAGTCCTGAGCCTGCGGCTTTCGACCGAGGGGAGAACATATTCGCGCCTTGGGTCAGATATGTCTTCTGTCGATCCCGTAGCACAGCACGTCCCGCCCGAGATGGTTGATGCGTTCCAGGAATCTCTCGCCGATGCGTTCGGCGACGCGGATGGAGGCCTGGTTCTCCGGATGGATGAGGCTGATGACGCGATCCTTGCCCAGGACGGTGAAGGCATGGTCCAGGGCCGCCCGTGCTCCCTCGGTGGCATAGCCGTGTCCCCACGAATGCCGCGCCAGTATCCAGGCTAGCTCGAACCCCGGCCAGCCGGCCGGCTCGGAGAAGCCGATCACGCCGATGAATTCCCCGGATTCTTTGTGCTCCAGCACCCACATGCCGGTGCCGCCGAGCTGCCAGTGGCCGATGAGGAATGCCATGTGCCGCCACGACCGCCCGCGGTCCCATGGGGTCGCGCCGCCTCCCAGATAGTGCAGGACTTCAGGGTCCTCATTGAGCGCCGCATAGTCGTCGATGTCGTCCGGCCGGAAAGGCCGCAGCCGCAGGCGGTGTGTCTCGAGAGTAGGGATATCGAGCATGCGGGGAGTGTAGAGAGGCGGGGGCAAGGCGAGAACAAGGGATCCGAACGGGGGACCGCCTGTCCCGCGAAGGGGACAGGAATCCGCTGTCCCGCGGAAGGAGAGGAGCGGGGCGAGGGAGGCTCCTCCCTCGCCCGGGCATTACTTCCCTGACGGCTCGCCTTCCGATGAGGTGCTGTTCGAGGGCGGCTGTGCGTTCGGCGCGGGATTGCCGAACGGGTCAACTCCACTGCCCGCTTTTCCGAAGGGGTCAATGGAGCTGCCTGACTTCCCGAACGGGTCAATTTCGCTGCCGGCCTTCCCGAAGGGGTCGATCGAGCCGCCCGCCTTTCTCCAGATCCGGTTCATGAGAGCCCACGCCTCGGACAGGAATCCGGTGAAGCTGACTCGGGACTGCCAAGCCTCCTGCGGCCGGTGACCCGCGGCGGCCAGAGGCCCCGCAACAAGGAGAAGCGTGAGGAGGAGAGGCGTTACGCGGACGCGGCGCGGAACGATCATGCCGTGCTCCTTTCCAGGCGGCCAGGACCCGGCGGCCACCATGGCGCCGGGATTTCCGCCCTCCTAGAGAAGGTGCTCCAAGGACGGACAATTCGTCCCCCGAACGGTACAGAGTGCGGATCAAGGGGATCAAGCGCCCTGGACCGGACGCGCATGAGCGCGTTCTTTTCCCTTTCAGGCACCACCTGTGTGAAGGCCAAAGTTCGTCTTTCACGGTATGCTGCGGTACACAGGGAGGTAGAGAGATGGCGCGAGTAAGGAAGCGCCGAGGAGCCCGGGAGTCCGCTCCTCTTGGCAGGGTGCTCGCGGTCCTCCGGGCCGTGCTCGACTTGACTCAATCGGACCTTGCCCGGCTCTCGGGGGTGAAGCGGTCGTCCATTTCGGAGTACGAGCGCGGGAGGAGCACGCCGGACGCCGTGACCCTCGAGCGTCTCCTGGGGGCCATGGGGTTCCGGTGGACCGCGCTGGATTTCGGAGGGTGGTTCGTTGACCGCCTCCTCCTCGACTGCCGGGGAGAGGATCTCCGAGGCGGCAGCACGCCGCTCCTCGTGACTGCCTCTTCGCTGGCGGCGCGGCTCAGCGCCGACGTGGTGGCGGCAAGTCAGACCGCGGCACGGTTGAGCGCGCTGGTCCTCACGCTCCAGGAAGAACAGAAGCCGCCTTGGGCCGGCCATCCAGGTGTTCCCCCGAGGGACCGCATAGCCGAGCGGCAGACGGCCGAAGCGCTGTGGGTCCGGATCAAGCTCCTGCCCCGGAAAGAACAGAGGAAGGCGCTTCAGGACGCTCCCGCGGAAGCGCAGTGGGCGGTCTGCGAGCTGTTATGCATCGAGAGTCAGCGGCTCTGTGGCGAGGACCCGATGAAAGCCGCATCGCTGTGCGAGCTCGCTCTTGCCGCCGCCAACCTTGCGGATGGCGGCGAGGGTATACGAGCCAAGTTGCGGGGCCTTGCCTGGGCGCACTTTGGAAACGCCCTGCGCGCCCGCGACGATCTTGATGGAGCGGAAGGGGCCTTCACCTCTGCCGACCAATTCTGGAAGATCGGAGAAGGCGTGGAGAACGGACTCTTCGAGGAGGGTCTGATCTTCGCCTTAAAGGCTTCCTTGCGACGGGATCAGCGACGGTTTGATGAAGCAAAGGATCTTCTCGAACGTGCGTCGTTGCTAGCGAGCAGCCCCTCTTTCCGAATCCAGGTCATGGTGAGCAAGGCCAAGCTTCTCGTGGAAATGGGAGATCTTGAAGAAGCGGTCACGCTCTTGGGACAGGTGAAGGACTTGGCCTCGTCGGAGGAAGAGGCGCGAGTTCTCTTCCCGATCTGGCACAACCTTTCGGATGCATTGAGCAAGCTTGAGCGCTTCGAGGAGGCTGCGGCGCTTCTGCCGACAGCCCGAGGACACCTACTTAAAGCCGGCGGGGAGCTGAATCGGGTACGGCTCATGTGGACCGAAGGGCGCGTCACTGCGGGTCTTGGCGATGTCGAGGAGGGGATTGCGCTCCTTGCCCGGGTTCGCGGGGAGTTTGCCTCCCGCAACATGGCCTATGACGTGGCGCTTGTCTCCCTGGAGATCGCCGTCCTCTACTCCGGCCAGGGACGCACCGAGCAGGTCAAGACCCTCGCCCGCCACATGACGCCGATCTTTCAGGCGCATGCAATCCACCGGGAGGCGCTCGCCGCGCTCACGCTCTTCCGGCAGGCTGCCGAGCGGGAGCGGGTCACGGAGAGCTCGCCCGGAAGATCCTCTCTTATCTGCGGAAGGCCCGGTATGACCCGGAGCTGCGGTTTGACGGTGGAATGGAGACGTAGTCCAATACCGGACGGCCGGGCTTTCAGGCATCTGGATCGCCAACGGACCGGAATTCCAAACCATGCGGACTCAGTACTACACAGCAGCGAGCCTCGACGGCTTTATCGCGACCGTGGACGACTCGCTCGAGTGGCTGTTCCCGCTGGGGGACGTCAACGAAACGAGCTATCCACAGTTCATCCAGGAGGTCGGCGCCCTGGCCATGGGCTCAGCGACGTACGAGTGGATGTTGCGGCATGTCATCAAGCCGGGTTCGGAAACTCCGGGTGAGTGGCCGTACAAGCAACCGGCGTGGGTCTTCTCCAGCCGGGAGCTTCCGAGGATTCCAGGCGCGGACATCCGGTTTGTGAATGGGGATGTCCGCCCCGTGCATGACCAGATGCGAGCTGCCGCGAATGGAATGAATCTCTGGCTTGTCGGTGGTGGCGAGCTGGTCGGGCAGTTCTACGACGCCGGCCTCCTGGACGAGATCATCGTCCAGGTCAGCTCGGTCACTCTTGGCTCTGGCAAGCCGCTGCTTCCGCGCCAGATCACATCGCCACCCCTCAGGCTGGTTTCGGTCCAGCGGTTCGGCGAAGGCTTCGCCGAGCTGCGGTACGAGGTTCCAAAATAGTGCCGTCCACCAGATAGGTGCATGACCGGGCCGCGATGCTCCAGCAGGTCGAGCGGCGACTCGGCTCTCGGAGTGATCTTGAGGGTCACGTCGTCCTGCGGATGAGCGGCACCTTGCGCAGCTTCGCCCGCATGCGGCGCCCTTCCAACTGTCCCTCCAGGACGAGAACGTCCTTCTCCGGCTGACGGAAGGAGAAGGTCCCCTGGGAGGGTCCGAGGGTCATCCTCTTTCTTTCCATGTCCAGGTCGAGCTCGTAGACCTTCCTCGATCCGGCCATCTGCTCGACCTGGAGCGAGCCGGGCGCCAGGAACATGACCATCCGCCACCGGTCCGGCTCGGTGTAGAGCGGCACGTCCTTGCCGTTCCGGGCGAAACCTTCCACGGACCAGAGCCCGTACAGGGGCGGACGCGGCGGATGAAACCTCTCGTACCTCTCGGCAGAAAGCTCGAGGCCTGACTTGATCGAGAACAGACCGGCCAGGAACAGGAGGATGTGCGGGATCCGGTCGAGCCCCTTGCGCTGGAAGAGCGGCGGCACCCGGGAGGGCTCCGCGCGTACCGCGTCCGCGATCCGATCCAGAGCTCCACGTCGAGCGCGCCCGGGTCCTGGAACACGGCCCAGCGCCACCGCTGCGGATCGGCTGATTCCTCGCCGTCCATGGTGAGCTCCTCCACCGTCCACGCTCCATAGAACGGCGGCTTGGGCGGATGCAGCTGTCCGAACCGCGGGACTGCCACAGCGGCTCCCACCGCGATCACGCCCGCGCCGAGGAGCAACAGAAGCCGTTCGGGCCACCTGCCCGCGGCCGGCGGCATCTCGGCAGGCTCCACGGCGCGGTCGAGAAAGAACAGATCGATCAACCGGCGCAGGTCCGGAACTAGAAGGAGAGACAGGAAGAACAGGCAGGACACGTAGAGCTTGGACGGCAGGTCGTAGCACAGAGCCAGCGTGACCGCCATCGCCAGGTTCGCGGCGCAGATCAGGGCACCCAGGAGAGTCGTCCGGGGGAAGAGCAAAAGCACGCCGCCGAGCAGGGCTGCCAGCCCGGTGAACGACTGAAAGACCAGCGAGGCTCCGACGAGCATGCGGAGCAGCTCCCCCTGCGTCAATTCGCCGAGCCGCTGCAACTGGTCGAGCGGCCGGAGGGGAGGCATCTGCACAGGGATCAGGCGGGCGATCCCTGAGCCGATCAAGGGGAGCGCGACCGCGGCGCGGAGCAGGAGGCGGAACCAGGGGCCGTATTGAACATCCATCTTCGTCTACTGTGCCAGACACAGGTGCTCCCCGGCGAGAACGGGATCGTCCACCGCGATGCGGCCTGGCTCCACGATCGAGCCGTAGACGCCGAGGAAACCCTGACGATCGCGAGCGACCGCGCGCAGGATCGCCGGGTTGCGCTCCGTTGTCACGGGATCGATGGTGATGACGGCACAGCGGCCGTCACGTTTATCGACGCGCATCCGCATGCCGCCGATGCGCAGCACGCAGCCCACCCAGGTGTCCTCGGCGAACGGCGCCTCATCGGCCGCCTCCACCAGGATGTTCGGTCGAAAACGCCGAACGTCGAGTGGGACGCCGGCGAGCTCGCCGAGGCGGGCGATTGTCTGGGTGGTGATGAGGCTCAGCGGGAAGGTGTCGAAGATGCCGCGGTCCTGCTTGATGACACCCACTCCGGGTCCGAGCTCCGCGCTGAGCGCCGGGTCTCCAACGTCGAAGGTGACCCCCGACGGAGTACGGATGACCGTCGGCGACCTGTCGGGTCGGGCGGGCTCGACCAGCGACGGGCGATAGTGACTCAAGTCCCCTCGTTCACGGAGCGTGAGCCATGGGAACCCGCTGTGCACTACGTTGTTTCGGATGAAGGCCCAGCGGCGATCGCCGGCCAGGCCATGCCAGGAGACCTCGGCTTCAGCCAGCTCCTCGGCACCCATGGACTTGACCGGGTAGCGCCACAAACCCAACACCCGGCCGACTTGCCTGCTCTTCGGAGAGCGATGCATAGGGCGACCTCGTGAAAGGCGCCCTTACCGTTTCAGCCAACATCGAGCGTCGCGGATTCGATCCGCTGCAGCGCCTCTCGACGGTGGCTGCACGCTGCCGGGGGCAGCGCTACGGAGACAACGTGTTCAGCAGACCACCAACGGACGCCGCAGTCAAGCCCGAGAAACAGGTACCATGCGTTTGGGGTGGCCCAGGGGACCTGTGAGCGGGCTCGTGTGGGAATGCCGGTGCGCAAAAGGGCCGGCGAGCAGTGGCCGACCCTGGAGCTTCCGGGACCCCGGATGACTAACGCGGCAGGATGCCGCATCTCAAAGGTATAGGATGACCTTGAAGATCCCTGCGTACCACATCGACGCTTTCACCGGGGCGGTCTTCTCCGGAAATCCGGCCATGGTCTGCCCCTTGGAGCGCTGGCTCGATGACGAGACCCTGCTGCTCATCGCTGGAGAGAATAGTCTCCCTGTTACAGCCTTCTTCGTCGGGAACGATGGCCGGTATGAGCTTCGCTGGTTCACCCCGCTGGTTGAGCTGAACCTTTGCGGGCATGGCACAGTCGCCGCTGCAGCGGTCGTCTTCGGCTTCCTGGACCCTTCCAGGGAATCCATTTCTTTTGCGACGAAGGGAGGGACCTTCACGGTGGTCAAGGAGGGTCCCCTCATCGTCATGGACTTCCCCGTCTACGAAGGAGTGCCATGCTTGCCAAAGCCTGAGGATCTGGTGCGCGCCCTGGGCAGAGGACCGGTGGAAATCCTCAAATCTCAAAACCAGAACTATCTGGCCGTGTATGAAGGAGAAGCGGACATCCGTGCCATCGCTCCGGACATGGAGCTTCTGAAAGAGGTTGACTGTCTGGGGGTGATTGTCACGTCGGAAGGGGAGGACTCCGACTTCGTCTCGAGATACTTCGCCCCCAGGATCGGCATCTCCGAAGACGCCGCGACCGGTTCGGCGCATTGCACGTCGGCGCCGTATTGGGCCAGGAGGCTCGGGAAGCGGAAGCTCCACGCGCTGCAGCTGTCGCAGCGCCGAGGGGAGCTCTGGTGCGAGTCGCTTGACGACCGGGTCAGGATTGCCGCAAGAGCCGCGCGCTTCGCTGAAGGTGTTCTCTACCTATAAAGGTACGGTTTTCACCGCAGCGAATCGGCCGCCGCCGGAGCCCAGAGTCTTCTGGTGCTCCTGGCGACGGCCGTCGCGGGTCCTGGAAGAGGGCTTACCGCTTCGGGGTCAGGGTGAGCTTGAAGCTGCGGTACTCCCAGCCGATCGAGGCCTCTTCTGGCGGATGCTGGCGGAGGAAGTTACCGAACTCGGCCACCATGGCCAGGCCGGAATCCTTACCCTGGCCGAACGGCTTGACGACGAGAGTCTGGTTGTTGCCCGGCTTGACCTCTTTGCTGAAGCTCGCGATCTGGGTGCCGTTGAGCTGCACCTGCAGCGTGGCCAGCTTGTTGTGGGCATCGAAGGTGTAGGTGTAACGATAGGTCGCGCCGATCTGTGTCGCGTGGCTGACCTTGTTGTTGGTGTTCGTGGGCGGCGGCATGCTGACGTTCTGGCTGAACTTGATGAAGTTCTTGTTGGGGCCGAGAAGGTTGATGTTGCCGATGGTGCCGCTGCGGAAGCGCTCGAGGAAGAAGTAGCCCACGTTGTGCACTCCCGAGCGGTCCCGCGTGCTCCAGGGGCCGATGTTGACTTCCCAATCGAACACTGCCTTGGCGATGTTCAGCGTCCCCGGGGCCTTGATGCAGATGACGCCCTTGGGGTTCCCCTTGGTCGCCTCATGGAACAGGCCCGCCGGAGATGTCACCGCGGTGTAGGTGCCGAGGGAATCCTTGACCAGGTCCAGCGTGAAGGAGCAGTCGCCGTTGGGGCCGACGCCCTTGGCGATGGTCGGGCGCAGGCCGCGGTTGTCCGTCGTGACCGCGAAGGGATAGAAGCTCTGGTCGCAGGTGACGCGGACGTAGCTGAGGCGGCCGCGGTCGGCGGCGGCGAGCCCGTTCTTGCGGGCCAGCGACATCGGCTCCACCTCGAAGGGGATCTCGGCCAGAAGGTTGTCACGCCGGCCGTAGAGGGAGGCCTTGCAGACAGCGGTCTGCTCGGACAGGTTGGCCGCGCCGATCTGCAGGGAGGCTATGGCCCGCGGGCGCGGCAGGTCGCCGAGCTGCACGTCGCGGCCCGCCACGTAGGTCTCGGCGTCCGAGAACACCGGCACCTCGACGATCTCCCGGCCGGCACGATCCACACCCCAGGCGCTGACCTCGAAGGCCTCCTCGACTTCCAGGGGAATCAGGCCCGCCTTCTGGGCGGGAGACAGATCGGCGAGCACCTCGCCACCAGCGCGTACGCGGGTGGCGAGAACGCTGCCGTCCGCGCCGGCCGTTTCCAGGACCGGCACATAGATTCTTTCGGCGCTGGCCGGAGCGGCCAGGGCGAGCGCTGAGAGCGCTACGCAGGCGAAACCCTTTTTCATGCTACCCACCTCCTTAGTCGGGGCAACTACGTACAGCAAACAACTAAAAGTGGGCCTATCATAAGGGTTTGGGGCCGCTAGTGCAATATCCTTTGTGCAAAAAGGCCGTCCCCGGGCGGCAGGCTCGCTAAGGACCCGCCGGCCGCGCCAGCGGATCGCCATAGAAACAGTAGGCGGCGTACGTGTCCTCGCCGCCGTCTTCCGCGTAGGATTTCCTCCTCAGGTCGGCAAGGATCTGGGAGAACGGGGTGTTCGGCTCCTTTTTCACCCGTTCGTAGAATTTCTCGGCGATCTCGTGGGCGACCGAGTCCTTGACGCTCCACAGGGGAGCGATGACGCCGCTCGCACCCAGCTCCATGAAGATTTCGGCGAAGCCTCCGGCCCCCACCAGAGCGGGTTCCTGGCGACCCACCTCGCAGGCGTTCAGGAAGACGAGGGGTCTGGTTTCCTTGAAGGCCTTCTTCACCCCGCGCATCGCCTTCAGGAAGCTGGCGTCCAGCTCTTCCTGCTTTTCCAGGACCAGGACCTGCCCGCCTGCCTGGCCGCTCTTGCCGTGGCAGACGAAATGGAGCAGGCTCCTGCCCTGCTGGCCCAGGACGGTGTCCAGGCCTTGAACGCCCGCGGGGTCGATCCGCTGGCCGGAGAACTCGCGTTCGAGGAATGTCGCTTCCTGGTCGGCGCTCGCGAGCAGTGGCCGCGTGTCCCTGGGGGCGACGATGAAGGCGTCTTTAATGGGGATCCGCTGCGGCGCGGAGATGGTATCCCTGGACGTCCAGCGGCTCATGAGGTAGGTGATCCCCAGGGGCTCCCGGTCCTCGTCGTCCGGTCGCGTCGGTATCATCAGCTCCCAGGGGATCGAAGGCTCCTGGGTAAAGATCGAGATCGTCCGCAGCGGGAGGTTGCGATCGATCAGCTCCCAGAAAACCTTCTGGAAGATCTCGGGTGAGGCCTCGAAGAACTTCATGCCGGCGCTGCGCAGTGCCACCATCCTGCTGAACGGGGTGGCGTTCTTGGCGGTGAACTGGGACATCCTCTCTTTCACGAAGTCCCGCGCTAGGCTGCTGAGCTTCCAGGTTTCCGTGATGCCGTCCTTGTATTCGGCGAGCAGCGGCGTCTGGACCTTGACGTCGAAGTGCTGATCGTCTTTCCGCCTGAGGATGATGACCGAAAGGTCGGGCCGCTCGGCGATGGCATCGATCTCGATCTTCGGCTCGGGCGCGGGCTCCTCTGGCTCCGCTGGCTGTTCTGACTGTGCCGGCGTGAGCGGCACTTCACGGATCACCTGCCCGCAGGCGCGGCCCCGGTAGGTGAAAATGGCTGAAAACGGGACGGGTTCAGCCGGGGCGGGGCCGTCCTGGCGGACGACGGTGAACTCCACGGGCTCGGACCGTTCCTGGTCCCGCAGGATCACCAGGCGCTTGGTGTCGTCTCCTTCGACCACGAACGGGTCGCCCACCGTGAGCCAGACGTTCACCTCGAAGCTTTTCTGCGCGGCCGGAGCGTTGATGACGACGGTTTCCCCGCTCTCGCCGTCCCGGAACGCCTGGGCGTCCGTGTAGACGGAGACCTTGAGTCGCGTCCCTGGATCGACGGGAGGTGCGGGGGAGACGTCCATGTGGGGCGTGCGGCGCAGGGGCTGCAGTGTGGTGGCAGCGCTGGCGGCTTCCGCTTCCCGGCCTCCCGGCGGCGGCGGCGCCGCCGACGAGGGCGGCGGTGACATGGGAGGCGGTGCCATGGAAACGCCGCGGAAGACCTCTTCCCGCCGGCCGCGGGTGGGCCGGGCTCCCTGGCTGCGGGTGGTCATCTCGGCGATCTTGGCGAGGTAGTACTCCGCCCGCCGCCGGAACTCGCCGTTTTCGAGGACGATGAGCTCGAAGAGGTCGCGGGCCCTGGCGAGGTCGCCCGCTTTCAGGAGCTCCAGGGCCTCGTCAAACAGGGCCTGCTCACGATCAGACGATCCGCTCATTTTTATGCTCCGTGCCGTTTTCGTCGATGTAACGCACGTGGATTTCCGGCCCCTCGAAGTCGAGCACGGCGAAGCCGAACCAGGCCCAGCGCTCCAGGCCCTTCTGGAAGTAGCCGCGGTATTCGTAGCTGCCCGGCGGCGGATAGGGATCGTTCTCCCCGTGCGGCATGTAGACGGGCACGCCGCCGTGGCCGATGCACCGGGCGAACTGCACGTTCTCGTGAGGCTCGTAGAGCACGCACCGGTGCTCGTGGCCCCAGAACCAGCTCCGCACCCGGCCGGTGTTCAGCACGGGCCGGATCTTCTTGAGCAAAGCGCTCTCCTCCTTTTTCTTCTCGTAGGAGCTGAAGATCTGGTGGTGCGAGAGGAGCATGCCCTTGCCGGGGGAGCTTTCGAGCTTCTGTCTGGCCCACTCGGCCTGGTTGCCTTCGAGGCCGTGCTCCTCCCAGGCGGTGTCGAGGCCCAGGATGGTCCAGTGAGCGTTCTCCAGGGAGAACCAGCTCGATCCCTGGTGTCCGGCGAAGCGCGGGTCCTTGAGGGCGTAGCCGAAGTAGGCGTGGCCGCCCTCGTACATGTCGTGATTGCCGTTGAGGTTCCAGGAGCGGATGGAATCCTTTTCCGATTCCTTGACCGGCCAGTGCTTGAGGAAGCGGTCGCGGTATTCGTACTCCCAGCCGGAGTAGTAGACGTCGCCCAGGTGGACGACGTGCTGCTCGCGGTTGGACTGGACTCCTTCGTCGAGCACCTTGCGCATCTGGTCCGCGATCTTGCGGGCGCGGGGGATGCCGGAGCCCCAGTCGCCCACCAGGACCAGCCGCGCCCGGTCGCCGATCCGCATCGGCTCGGCGGGCTTGGCGGGGAAGGGATGGCGCTTGCGGAACTTGCGGACGCCCATGGTGAAGAGGCTGCTGACCCAGCGGACGTCGGTGACGGAGAACTTGTCGAAGACCCGCCGGCCGTCGAGCTCGCGGGTCGGCGCGACATCAGCCAGGGAGACGTCCGTCACGGCCACGTCGTCCGAGTCGCCCGACCGGCGGTCGTCCGGGGGCTCGGCGGCCTCCAGGCTCTCGCTCTCGCGCTGCTGGAAGTACTGCTCCAGGGCGGACTGGAGGTTGCTGATGGCGGGGTCGCGGCTGAAGAAGGAGAAGTCGTCGATGGGGGCCTGTTCCTCGCCCCGGCGCTCGGCCGGCGGCGGCTCGAAGCCGGGCTGGCCGCTGGAGGCCGCGGCCTCGCTGGCGAGGGCTTCCGCGGCCAGGGCGCGCGCCTCCTCCGCCTCCTGGGGATCGAGCTCGGGGCCCTCGTCGCCCGCGGCCCTGCGCTCCGACACCTGCGGCGGAGCTCAGGAAGTCCTGGACCTCTCGTAACTGTTCGAGCACGAAGTCGCGGTTCAGCACCTGGGCGATCATGGTCCCCTCCCTCTGTGCGAGTTTGGAGTCATCATGACAATTTTGTGAGGTCCCGTCCAGCCGTGGCCCGTGATGAGCCGCCCGGGCACGCTGACGAGCGGCGTGGTTTCGTGGATGGAGGCACGCGGTCTCTAAGATCGGGTGAGGAGGTACGACCCATGCCGCGAACATCCATATTTAATTTCATCTTTACAATCATCACGATCCTCAACCCCGTCACGGCGGCGGCGCAGGAAGTGAAGCTGCCGCTCGCCGAGTACGAGAAGCTGCGTTCCCGGTCCGATCCGGCTCCGGACGCGGCTTCACCACCGCCTGCGCCGTTCGCCCTGGAGCTCGCCGACTTCGAGGTCAAGGCGGGGCCGGAGAGCGCGCGGGTGGTGCAGACCCTGCGCTTCACGCTGTATGACGACGGGTGGCAGACGGTGCCGCTCGGCGAGGCCGGCTCATTCATCCGCGCCGATTTCGGGGGGATGGAGGGCCGGGTGCAGATGGCGGAGAAGGGCGGCTGGTCGCTGAGTGTGCGCGGGCGCGGCCGGCACGAGGTGAAGCTGGAGTCGGTGCTGCCCGTGACACGCGACGAGACGGCCACCCGCCCGACGTGGCGGCTCGGCCTCAAGACGCCCGCGGCGGCCGTGGTACGCGGACGGTTGGAGGTGCCCGAGGGGGTGGAGGACGTCGAGTCCGAGGGAGCCGTCGTGGTCGAACGGGTGTCTGCGGGCGCCGCGGGAGCCTGGCGCTTCGCCATGCCCTCGGGGGTGGACGTGCGCTGGACGCTTTCGGGCAAGGCGGTGGTGCCCCGGCGGGCCCAACTCCCCCTGCGGTTCGAAGCCACCACGGCCACGGCTTCGACGGTGCTCCATACCCGTTTTCGGGTGCTCGGCTGGGTGGAGGC
The DNA here is from genome assembly GCA_963832495.1 of uncultured Acidobacteriota bacterium. GTDB lineage: Bacteria > Acidobacteriota > Thermoanaerobaculia > Multivoradales > UBA5704 > DATARR01. The sequence goes on from CAWHUF010000016.1 coordinate 357,360, forward strand.
GCGGGTGGCTCAGGGCCGGCTGGAGAAGCTGCGGGTGCCCATCCCCGCCAGTCTCAAGGTGGTCAACGTGCGCGGCCCGGTGGACTGGAAGATGGACGGCGAGACGCTGGTCCTCACGCCTCTCTCGCCGGTCGAGGACTCGCTGGCCGTCGAGATGGACCTGACCGGCGATCCGCGGGACAAGTTCGCGACGCCTCTGCTGATTCCCGAGGGGGAGCTCGCGCACCACCCTGCTGGGGAAAGCCGTCCAACAGGGAGACGGCATTCTCGGCCTGGCCGAGGCCGGAGCGGCCCGCGTGCCCGACGAACGGGAGGGGGAAAAGCTCCCGGAGTCTCTCCGCTCGGCCAACGGCCGCCTGTTCCTCGTCACCGATCCGGCCCGGCCTCCCGTCTGGGAGGTCGCCTGGGCCGAGAGGACCGAAATGCTGGCCGCCCAGATCGACCGCCTGCTCGTGGATGTGTCGGTGGGCGAGGCGGGCCGCGCTTCCTACCAGCTCTGGGCCGAGGTGAGGAACCGCGGCGCCCAGCGGCTCTCGCTGACCCTGCCCGCCGGCTTCGAGCTGGTGGAGGCGCGGCGGGACGGCACCGCGGTGGCTCCTGGCATTGTTCAGGAAAGGGGGAACAGTTCCGTGGCCGTCCCCCTGCTGACGCAGGAGGCGCCGCAGATCGTCCATCTCCTGGGAGTCGTTCCCTTCTCGCTGCCCGAGACCGAGGGTGGCTTCCAGGTGCCGTTGCCGGCGCTCTCCGCTCCCGCGGCCAAGGTCGAGGTCCGGGTGGTCCTTCCCGGCAGCCGTTCCTACGAGCTCGCGGACGCCACCCGGGCCAGCGCCGTGGGAGCGCCTCCCCAGGCCGCTGCACGGGCCGCGGACAACGCCATGGCCCGGCAGGTCTCCTGGGCTCCCCGGGCCTCGTCCGGCACCGTCAACGCGTCCCTGTTCCCCGTCCCGCCCGGGTTCCTCCAGATCAGCGCCTCCTGGAGCGCCCTTTCGGCCACGCCTTCGCCCCTGTCGCTGCGGGCGAAGGACGGCAAGGAGAAGGTCCAATGGTTCTGAGACACCGTTTCCTCATCCTCCTGCTCCCGCTGTCATTGTTCCTCGCGGCCTCGTGGGCCGCCGCGCAAACGCCGCGTCCGGGCGAGGTGAGCCTGCCGTTGAAGGACTACCTCGCGTTGGTGGAAACCGTGGAGCGGACCGAGCGCGAGCAGGCTCAGAAGGCCGCCCTGCGCCAAGCCCCCGTGGCCGAGGTCGTTTCGCAACGCGTGGGAGTCGTGATCCAGGGCGAGGAGACCGCCACCGTGACCTCCGAGCTGGAAGTCCTGATCCAGGGCGAACCCAAGGGTCCGGTGGCCCTGCCCGTGGCCGGTGTGCCGCTGGGCGCCGATGTTCAAGGGTCGGGTATGGCCGCGATCACTGCTGGTGCCCAGCCCGGGCAGGTCCTGCTCGTGGCTCCGTCGCCGGGCCGCTATACCGTGAAGGTGACGGGGCCGGCGCTCCTGGCGGGCCGCGGTGTCAGCCGCCTGGCGCTCGCCGCCGTGGCGGCGCCGGTGGCTTCGACCGAGATCGACCTGCCGGTGGATCTCGCCTGGAGCGTGCCGGGATCGATCGTCGTGGAGGACCGGGTCGAGGGGGGCCGCCGCAAGGTCCGCTTCACGACTCCGCGTGGCACCGGGCCGAGCCTGGAGGTGCGGCGCCGGGGGGAGGGCGGCGAGGCGGATAAGCTCCTCGCCCAGAGCTCGGTCCTCACCCTGGTGCAACTCGGCCCCGAGGGGCCGCGGCGGCACGACGTGGTGCTCTACGAGGTGTCGCGCGGCGGCATCGGCAGCTTCACCGTCGATCTGCCCCCCGGCCTGTCGGTCGAGAAGGCCGGCACGGACGAAGGGGACGTGGTGCCGGTCGTCGATGCCCGGCGGCTGACGGTCCACCGCAAGTCCCAGCTCCGGGGGACCGGCTATCTCGTGCTCACGTCGACACCGCCTTCAAGCATGCCGCCCTCAGGCACCACTCTTCCTCTGGAGGCCGTCGTGCCGGAGACGGCGCCGCGGGCGCGCTATCTGGCCCTTTCCACCTCCGTGGCCGCCGAAGCCCACCCCCTGCCCACGGCCGGTTGGCGGCGGGTGGACCTGGACGACCTGCCGCCCATGTTCCGCGACGCCCTCTCCGCCCTCGACCTCGCGGCCGCCTGGCGGCTGACGGGCGTGTCCACGGGACTGGCCATGGCCGTCTCGCCGCTGCCGGCGGCGCCGGTCCTGCCGTCCGTGGTACGCCTGCGGGACACCACGACGCTGCTCACCGTGGATGGCACCCTGCTGCACCGAGACCGCCTGGTCCTGCGGCCCGCGGCCGGCCTGGGTGCGACGGTGGACCTCGTCCTGCCAGCCGCCGCCATCCTCTGGTCGGCCAAGGTGGACGACCTGCCCGTGCGCCCGCTCGAACGGAACGGCACGATCTCCCTCCCCCTGGGATTCGAGACAGGCAAGGAGTCGGTCGTCGAGGTGGTCTCCGTGCTGGAGAAAGCAATCCCCCAAGGCCGCTCCGAGCTGGCCCTCGGCCTGCCGCGCATCGCCGCCCCCGTGCAGGAGCACCGTTGGCGCCTGCTCCTGCCGGACGGCCACCGCTACCGGTTCCGCTCCGGAGACCTGCGGCCGGCCTTGCGGCGAGGGGCCGTGTCCATGGATATGAGCAGCGTTCCGGCGGCCCTCGATCCCTGGTCCGCCTTCGAGAAGACCCCCGGCGTGCTTACGGACCGGATCAACGTCGGCGGCAACGAGGGGGGCCAGCAATCCCAATACGTGGGACCCGGCGGCAGCTCGCGCGTGCGAGGCAAGGTCGTCGACGACCAGGGCAGCGCGCTTCCCGGGGTCACGGTCACGCTGAAATCACAGTCCGGAGCCTCCCTGGCCGGGGTGACGGACGCCCGGGGTTGCTTCGTCTTCGTGGGATTGCCCGCGGGGACCTACGGCATCCAGGCCGAGCTGGAAGGGTTCTCCACGATCGACTACCCCAACGTCGAGGTCTCTACGGGGGGCACGGTGACCCTCGAGATGACGTTGAGCGCGGTCGTGGAGGACGTCATTACCGTCACCTCTGAGTCGCCCTTGCTGGACGAGCGCCGGACCGGCAACACCCAGACCTATGACCTCGGCGAGGGCCGGACCACCGGGTTCATCCCGAGGAGGAAGAAGAAGCCGGAGACTTCCCCGAGCTACTACGACTTCGACGCTTTCGAGGAGATGGCGAAGGGGCTCCAGCAGGGCCTGGTGGGAGGCGTCAAGCCGCTGAACGTGGCCATCCCGGAATCCGGAAAAGTCCTGCTGCTGACGGGCGTGCTGCCGCCGGCGGACGTCGGCGTCGAGCTGGAGGTGCGGGCGCAGAAGCGGTGAAGCTGGACTCGAATGTTGCGAACAGCGGTCCGTAACGCCAGGCTCGCGGACGTGATGCTGCGTATGTGCCTCGATTTTCCGCCGCCGCCGCGCCGTTTGTTGTCAATGTCCTCTGCCGAGGTGAGCGTTCCGCGGCGCGCTCCCGTGCTTACAGGTGATATGCTGCCAATTGTCTCCAAACTTCACATCATGACGCGCAATAGGCAGCGCGCGCCTCGTAATTCGCTACGATTTTGCGGGGCTCACCGCCGCATTTCGCGACGTACTCAGCATACGTCGCGAAGTACGCGGGATTCGGCCTGGAAAAGACATCACAGCGGTCGGCATTGGCAGCGTATCGCCCTTCGCAGGATGCCAATTTCCGGAGATTCCCCTCACGTCACTAAACTGTAAAAGACTCTTGGAGCGTCCAACCTTGCCGCCGGTCCTGCGTAGCTCTCCCGAACGCCTTTCTGGAGGAATTGGAGGAACCCCATGATCCGCAGACCTGCTCTCCTTCTTGCTGCTTTGCTGTTGGCCGCTCTGCCGGCCCTGGCGCAGCAGCCCGGCCTCACCCTGCCGCCTTCCGGCGACAACCAGTACTCCTCCGTCACCCAGGGGATCGGCCCCGTGCGGCTGACGGTCACCTACAACAGCCCCGACGTCCACGGCCCCACGGGCGAGGACCGCCGGGGCAAGATCTGGGGCAGCCTCGTGCCCTACGGCCTGGCCGACCTGGGCTTCGGCACCTGCGGCAAGGAGTGCCCCTGGCGCGGCGGCGCCAACGAGAACACGGTGTTCACCACCACCCACGACGTCCAGGTGGAGGGCAAGCCCCTGCCGGCCGGCTCCTATGGCCTGCACTTCATCCCCGGCGCGGAGGAGTGGACGGTGATCTTCTCGAAGAACTACACCTCCTGGGGCAGCTACTTCTACGATCCCAAGGAGGACGCCCTGCGCGTGCAGGTGAAGCCCGGGAAGAGCGAGTACAACGAGTGGCTCACTTTCGAGTTCACCGACCGCCGGCCGGACAAGGCCACGGTGGCCCTGAAGTGGGAGGACCTCCAGGTTCCGTTCACGGTCAGTGCCAACATCGACGGCGTCTATATCGCGACCCTCCGCAACGAGCTGCGCTCCAATCCCGGATTCGACCCGCGCAACTGGTCGGCGGCGGCCCAGTTCGCCCTCGCCCGCAAGGTCAATCTCCCCGAGGCCCTGACCTGGGCGGAGAAGGGTGCCCAGCCGCCCACGGGTCAGGAGAGCTTCGCTTCCCTGTCGACCCTCGCGCAGCTCCAGGAGGCCAACGGCAAGGCCGAGGACGCCCGGAAGGCCATGGAGAAGGCCATGAGCCATCCCACTGCCAGCCCCATGGACCTGCACCAGTACGGCCGGCAGCTCCAGGGCCAGAAGAAGAACGAGGAGGCCCTGAAGGTGTTCGAGCTGAACGCCAGGCGCCACCCGGGCGTCTGGCCGGTCGGGGTGGGGCTCGCCCGCGGCTACGCCGCCCTGGGTCAGAAGGACAAGGCCCTGGCCGCCGCCCGCGAAGCCCTGCCGAAGGCACCGAACGATGCCAGCCGCAAGAGCCTCGAAGATCTGATCAAGCAGATCGAGGAGGGGAAGTACACAGGCTGACGGAGGATTCGAGCGCGGGGCGCGGCGTACCGCCCCCGCGCCGCCGGTGCGAGGGGAGTATCATCCTCCGCACATGGCGTGGACACGCACCTTCGAGGTCGTGCTGGGACGGCTTCGCCGCCGCCGGTCGAACCGCCGCGCCTTCCAGGAGCTCAGCCGCTCCCTCGCCCTGATCGTCGACCGCGAGGCCCTGGAGGCCAGCGTCGCGGCCCGTATCCGGGAGCTTTTCGATCCCGACCGGCTCATCGTCCTGGAGCCCGACCGCGCGACAGGCAACTTCCTGCCGGGCTTCTCCTTTGGGCTGGAGCCCGGCGAGCTCGAAGGCTTGCAGGTTCCGGCCCGGGGCAAGCTCGCGCGCTGGCTCTCCGCCAACGAGACCTGCCTGATGGTGGACCGCCAACCTGGGGTCCATGAATACCTGGATCCATTCGAACGGGACCTGCTCGACCGGCTGCGGCTGAACCTCTGCGTGCCCATGGTCTCGCTCAACCGGCTGACGGGCATCCTGCTCCTGGGCTCGGACCGGCCCGGCTGGGGAATCCGTGGGGGCGACGTCGAGCTGTTGAACCTGCTGGCATCCCAGGCGAGCCTGGCGTTCGAGAACGCGGCTCTCTACCGCGCCCAGCGCGAGCGCCTGGACCGCCTCTACCGGGCCGAGCGCCTGGCCGCCGTGGGGCAGCTTGCGGCCGGCGTCGCCCATGAGATCCGCAACCCCCTGACGGCCATCCGTTCCACCATGCAGTACCTGTTGAGCGGCCTCGACCGCGCCGAGCCGAGATACCAGCTCGTGGTGGAGCTCCTGAGCGAGGTGGACCGCATCAACGGCACGGTGGGCGGCCTCCTCAGCCTCAGCCGCTCGGGGGAGATCCACCGGGTGGAGATCGACCTCCTGGAGCCGCTCGCCAGCGCCGTTCAGCTCGTCCAGGCCCGCGCCGCCGAGCAGGGCGTGGAGGTCCGGAGTGCCCTGGGGCAGGGGCGGCTCCCCGTCCTCGGCGACGCCGGCCAGCTCAAGCAGGTGTTCCTGAACCTGCTGATCAACGCCCTGCAATCCATGCCCGAGGGGGGCCGGCTCTCGGTGGCGGCGGCGCCCGGGGCGGCGCGCGGGAATCGCGGGGGCGGAGGTGGCGGCAGCTCCTGGGTGGAGGTGCGGATCGAAGACACCGGGCCAGGCATCCCGCCCGACCAGTTGCGGAAGGTCTTCGACCCGTTCTACACCACCAAGGGAGAAGGCACAGGCCTGGGCCTGGCGATCTGCCATGGCATCATGGAGCAGCACGAGGGCGAGATCCAGTTGGAGAGCGAGGTGGGATCGGGGACCGCGGCGTTCATCCGCCTTCCCCTGATCAAAGGGGGACCATGGCCAACATCCTGATCGTGGACGACGAACGGCCGATCCGGCGCATCCTTTCCGTGCTGCTCCAGGAGCGCCGGCACCGGGTCGCCGAGGTGGGCTCAGGTGAGGAGGCCCTTGGAGCCCTGCCGGAGGCGAAGCCGGACCTCGTGCTGCTCGACCTGAAGCTCCCCGGCATCGACGGGCTGGAGACCCTGAAGCGGCTCCGCGCCCTCAGCCCGCGCCTGGACGTGGTGATGATGACCGCCCACGGCTCCATCTCCTCGGCCGTGGAGGCCATGCGGCGGGGTGCCTTCGACTACATCACCAAGCCGTTCGACAACGACGAGCTGCTGATGATCGTCGACCGGGCGCTGGAAGTGCGGCGGCTGAGCGCCGAGGTCGAGGCCCTGCGGGAGGACCTGGAGACCCGCTACGGCTTCAGCGAGATCGTGGGCATCAGCCGGGAGATCCAGGACGTCTTCCGCACCATGGCCAAGGTCGTGCGCGTGGACGTGACGGTCCTGGTCACGGGCGAGTCGGGCACGGGCAAGGAGCTGGTGGCCCGGGCCATCCACCGCCGCAGTCCGCGGTCGCAGGGCCCGTTCGTGGCGGTCAACTGCAGCGCCATCCCGCAGACGCTCGTGGAATCCGAGTTCTTCGGCCACGAGAAAGGCGCCTTCACCGACGCCAAGGAGTCCCGGCCCGGCAAGTTCGAGCAGGCGGACGGCGGCACCCTTTTCCTCGACGAGGTGGGGGACCTCGCGCTCGAGGCCCAGGCCAAGCTCCTGCGGGCGCTGCAGGAGCGGCAGATCCAGCGCGTGGGCGCCCGCGCCTCCCGGTCCGTGGACGTGCGGGTGGTCGCCGCCACCAACAAGGACCTGGAGAAGGAGTCGCGCGAGGGCCGTTTCCGCGAGGACCTTTTCTGGCGCCTGAACGTCGTCCACCTCCGGCTGCCCTCCCTGCGCGAGCGGCGGGCCGACCTGCCCATCCTGATCGATCACTTCGTCGACCGGTTCAACCGGGAGCTGGGCCTGGCCGTGGAGTCCATCGCGCCGGACGCTCGCCAGCTCCTGTGCGAGTACCCATGGCCGGGCAACGTGCGCGAGCTGGAGAACACCATCTGCCGCTCCATGATCCTGTGCGAGGAGAACACCCTGACGCTCGCCGATCTGCCGGGCCGCGTGCGGGGCGAGCCGGCCGAAGGCAGTGGAGCGGTCCCGCGGTCCGACCTCTCACGCCTGACCCTGGCGGACGCCGTGGCCGAAGCCTCGGAGCGGCTGGAAAAAGTGATGATCCTCTCCCGTCTCGCCGAGCACCGGGGGAGCCGTACCGCTACGGCCGAGAGCCTCGGCGTCTCCCGCAAGACCCTGTTCAACAAGATGCGGCAGTACGGCCTGACCGGCGACGAGATCGAGGACGCCGCCCCGTGAGCCCGCTGACATTGCCTACCGGGCGCGCAGGCCGCCGCGCATATAGTCGAGATAGAGCCGTTCCAGGTTTTCGTAGCGCAGCTCCTCGCGGGTGCGGGTCAGGACCTGGCGGCCCTCCTGGAGGATGCCCACGCGGTCGGCGAGCTGGCGCGCCCAGAACAGATCCTGCATGGTGATCAGCAGGGCCTTGCCCTGATCCCGCAGCTCTTCCAGGATCTCCACCAACTCGGCCGCCTCCTTGGGATCGAGGCCGAAGAGCGGCTGATCGAGCAGGAGGGCGGGAGCGCCTTTCATCAACGCCGCCGCGATCCCGATCTTGCGGACCATTCCGGGACCGAGCTCCGACACCCGTTGATCGAAAGCCGCTTCCGGGAGCCCCACTTCCCGCAGGGCCATCTCACAGTCGTGCCGGGTGGGTTTGCGGCCACCCAGGCGCGCGAAGAAGTCCAGGTTCTGCAAGGCCGTCAGGCGACGGTAGAACGCCGTTGTATCCGCGAGGTATGCGGCCCGGGCCTTGGCCCGCAGAGGCTCCCGCGCCACGTCGATGCCATCGATCCAGGCCTTGCCGGCCGTGGGCTCGGTAAACCCCAGGAACAGGTTGACCGCCGTCGTCTTTCCCGAGCCCTTGGCGCCGAGCAGGCAATAGATCTCGCCGGCTTCCACCCGCAGGTTGAGCGCGTCGAGAGCCAGCTCGCCGTTGGGATACCGTTTGCTCAGGTCCAGGGCTTCGATCATGGCTTACCCCTCGTCCTGACGAGAGAAGACAAAAATGGCAACCGCCACGAGAGAGACCGTTTCCAGAGCGAAGGCGCTCAGCGCCAGCCGCGCGTCCGCAAGGCCCTGACGCGCGGACCTCTTACGAAAAATGAAACGTGGCAGATCGCCGGTCCTGACAGGACGCTTCGACAGATAGCCGCTGAAAAAGAGGATGTGAGGGCTCTCCGGATCGCGCGCATCGAGCCTCCTGATCCGCTCCGCGAGGAGGGTCCGGAAGCTTTGGGCCTGCTCGTGGAAGCTCTCGTCCCGTCCCAGTCCCGAGCCGGTGAGGCGCTCCGCCAGGTCCTGGGTGAGCGACATGGGAGAGAGGGAAGAGAGGCTCCTCGCCAGCCGGGCCTGTCCGGCCTTGCTCCGGAAGGCACCACGCCGGATTTCCTCCTGGAAGCTCGAACCGCCGGTTCTCCTCCGCGGCGGACCTGCGCTCCCAGGCGAAGCCGTCCGCCGCGGCCCACTCGGGTTGGCGCCAGCGCGCCTCGCCCGCCGCGTGCTGGCGGGCGATGGCCTTGATGCGCAGGGCGGTCTCCCCTGCCGTGGGGACCGGGCGCAGGCGATGGGCCAGCAGGCCGCTGACTGCCGGCACCACGATCACACCCGTCACCCAGAGCCACGCCAGCATGCTGAGGCTGGCCGACGGATCGCGCGAGAGGGCGGACACCATCAGAGCGGCGAGGACGAAGAAGAACGCGGCCCAGAGCCCCAGCAGCAGCACCATCCCGGCCCGGGCCAGGTCCCCGGCGGTCAGGGGAATCCCACCCATCCTGGCGAGCAGCAGGCTCAGGATCCCGCCGGAGAGCAGGGGAGCCGCGAGACAGCTCCAGAGGGCCAGGAGCTTGCCGGCCAGAACCTTCCAGCGCGGGACCGGATACGACAGCAGCAGCTTCAGGGTGCCCACCCGGCGCTCTCCGCAGACCGCGTCATAGCTCAGGAGGAACGCGGCCAGGGGAAGGAGGATCCGGATGACGAACATCCAGTCGAGGGGCTCCCGGCTGGGAAGACGGCCGTTGCCGCCGCGGATCCGGCGGACCTCGGGAGTCACCAGGGCGCTGAGCGCCTGGCCGTACAGGTCCGGGGTTTCCGTCTGCCCTCCATCCACCACCAGGGACAGCCGCCAGGGAGGCTTGAGGGCCGGATGCCGTTCTTCCGCCAGGAGGTCGATGGAAAGGCCGGCGGTCTCGCGGGTATGCCTTTCGGTCACGAACGTCTGCGCCAGGACGTCATCGCGGTACCGCGCCCCGGCAGTGACCGCCGCAAGCGCCATCACGGCCATGAGCAGGAAGGCGGAGACCCGGAAGCGGATCCCGCTCGTTACCTGGCGGATCTCATTCCAGAAGACCGCCGAGACCGCCGGCAGGGCGGCGCGGCCTCGGGATGATCCTCCGGACAGGGGGGATCTCGCCGGGTGGGCCGGACGGGAAGCGCGCAGGTCTTTCGCGGTCTCCGCCATCGGCTCAGCCCAATTCGTAGCGCCGGAACCGCGTCCAGACGGCGGCGGCGGCGATCGCGTTGAGGATCAGCAGGGCAGCCGCCTCGGCCGCGCCGTGGCGGAGGGAACTGAGGAAACCCGGACCGCCGTAGGAGAAGCGGGGCATGTCGTCCAGGCGGAGACGCCGGGAGGGATCGCTCTCCATGGCCTCGCGGTCCCTGCGGATCCGGGCCTCCACCGCGGGCTCGCTCAGGCGGCTGAACAACCGGCTCATCTGCTCCGGGGTCACCGCGTCGGGAGACAGGCCGAGGTAAAGAGGCCAGGGCTGGAGCCGGCCCGGCGGATCGTCCGTGAACCAGCGCCAGGAACGGAACGCATCCTTGTGGTCCACGTAGGACAGGAGCTCAGTCCGGTAGCGCCGGCAGGCGGCCAGAAAACGGTCGTACTCCGCGATGGAGGTGCCGGCGAAGGATTCTGAGAGGCGGTCGAGGAGAAAGGCGGGCGAGAGTGCCGCCAGCGCCGCTCCGAGCCGCTCTCCAGCCCGCAGCCTCTCCTCGTAGCGCTGCCGGAGCGCGAACACCGCCGCGGCATGCCGGGCCCCGGTCTCCGCCTCGAAGCGGTAGTGCTCCGCCAGGGCGTCGTAATAGGCGGCGGAGCCACTCCTGTACCGGACAGCTCCATGCTCGCCGTTGGCGAAGGAGATGGCCCTGTGACCGCTCATGGTGGCCCGCAAGGGGGAGCTGCGAAGCTCCGCAGCCAGGATCTGGCCGTGCTCTCTCGTCAGCTCCTCGATCCTGCTCTCGGTGCTCCTCTTCATCCGTTCGGTGGTCACGAGGTCGCTCGCCACGGCCCACGCAAGGCTGGGAATGACGATCGTGAACACGAGCCAGACCAGGACCGAGAGGCTCAAGGCCCGCGATGTGCCGCGGACGTAAAGCGAGATGAGGAAGCCCAGCAGGAGCGCCAGAGACAGATAGGCCAGGTACGAGCCCGCGAGGCCTGCCACGCGCAGCCACTGGTTCGCAGTCAGCGGCTCTTTGACCTCCAGGGTGAAAACCGAGAGGCTCACCAGGAGGCCGGCCGCCAGAGGAATTGCGATCGCCAGCAGGCTGCCCGCGAACTTCCCTGCCAGCATCACCCGCCTCGATACGCCGTTGGCGAAGACCGCCTTGAGCGTTCCCTCCTCCCGCTCGCTGGTGACCGCGTCACAGGTGAGAAGCAGGGCGAGGAGCCCCAGGACGACAGCCACTACAGTGGTCAGGTCCACGGCGGGGCTGGACGCCAGGAGCTCATTGCTCCGCTGCCCGCCCGTGGCTTCGATGGGGATGGCAAACCGGTGGATCTTCACGTCCGTCCCGAGACGGGAGTCGAACCCCTGGTCGAGGACGCTCAAGGGCTCCGGGGGACGCACCACCAGGGGCTGCAGATAGGAGTAAACGGACACGGAGCCGAGCTCCCTCTCCTCGTTCGCGACCCGTTCCCTGTAACTCCTCAGCCGGAGGTTGTAGTCCCTCGCCGCGATCCAGGTGGAAGAGGCGGCGAGCAGGAGGGTCAGCAGCGCGCCCGTCCAGAAACGGAAGCTCGCGAGGTGATGGAGGACCTCCTTCCTTGCGATCGCGCCCAGCATCTTCAATTCCCTTGAACCTGTTTTCGATGGGTGTCCATTTCTTTTCCTGATCTTAGCAGTGCAGCCCCTGTGCCACGGCCCCTTCCAAGGGTGCTCTCGTGGTGCGGGGAGCCCGCCGGAGTAGCCGGTTACCCCGGTGTGGGTAACGGCTTACCCGTCCGGCCCGCGTCCTCCCAGGAAAGGAAAGGTTTTAAGGGCCTGGCCCACCCCTTGCACTGGACCGCCGCCGGCAAGCGAAATCGAAAAGAAAAAACAACGAAAGGCAAGGAGCAACCATGATCCGCACAAGCAGTTACACGATCTTCGTCAAGCTGCCTGACAACGATCGCGACGTGCTGCTCGTCCACGGATATACCGGCGCGTACGACCGGGTCTCCCGTGAGGTCGCCGACTTTCTGCGCTCGCGGGAAGCACGGCGCCACGCCAAGCCTTTATATGGAGACTGGAGCCCGGAACCCGCCGCTGCGGATTCCTGCGAGATTTCAGACGCGACCTTCGAGCGCCTCCACACCCAGGGATATCTCACCGAGCTGTCGCCCGAAGAAGAAGAAACCTTTTTCGCCCAGCTCGCCGTGAAGCTCCACCAGCGCTCTCTCCGGCAGGCTCCCAGCTATATCTTCATGCCGACCTACGACTGCAATCTCCGGTGCTCTTACTGTTATCAGGACCACATGCGCAGCGACTGCAGCTTCAAGCACCTGCTGCGCTCCATGCGCCGGCCCATGATCGATCGCATTTTCGCCGCCCTGCCGAAGATCGAAGAGCGCCATGGCCTCGATCCGCAAACCCTGAGGCGCCGCAACTTCGGCCTCTTCGGCGGCGAGCCGCTGCTCGCGGCCAACCGGCCCATCATCGAAGCCCTTCTGGGCAAGGCCTTCGAGATGGGCGAGGCGGACTTCTGGGCCGTCACCAACGGCACGGAGCTTGACGCCTATCGCGACCTCCTCGGCCCCGCCGGCATCGCCCGCCTTCAGATCACTCTCGACGGCCCGCCCGAGAAGCACGATGCGCGGCGCGTCTATGCCGACGGCAGCGGCTCCTACGAACGGATCGCCAGGAACATCACCATGGCGCTCGAGCTGGGCGTGGGCGTCAGCATCCGGCTGAACGTTGACCGCACCAACCTCGCCGACCTGCCGGCGATGGCCGAAGAATTCGTAGCCCGGGGCTGGGACCGCCATCCCGGCTTCGGGGCCTATACCTCGCCCGTGCGGGCCGGCAACGGCAAGACCGACGCGGGAACCACCTTGCAGCTCCTGGGAGCTCGACCGCGCCCTGACCGCCATGCGCGAGGAGCATCCCAGCCTCCGCGTGCTCGCCCGGCCCGACGAGGGCATGCGGGCCAAGGTGCGGAGGATCTTCGACGATCCCCGGAACCTTCTCCCCAGCCTGCGCCCGAGCTTCTGCGGCGCTCACGACCGCATGTACATCTTCGATCCTTTCGGCGACATCTACGCCTGCTGGGAGCGCACGGGCGACCCGGACGTCAGGATCGGCCACGTCACTCCCGAAGGGGACATCGAGCTGCGCGACGACCAGATGCACGCCTGGCGCGACCGGACGGTGGCGAGCAATCCCGTCTGCCGGCGCTGCCGCTTCGCCCTGCACTGCGGCGGCGGCTGCGCCATCCTGGCCCTGGGGCAGAACGGCCAGTTCAATTCCAATTATTGCGATGGTTTCGCGGCCCGCTTCCGCGCCAGCGTCTCCGAGGCCTATCTGGAGCACGTCTCCGGTGCCGGTCCGGCCATGGTGCAGAGCCGAGTCTGTGATCTTTGACCGCTTCAGGAGGAGAGGAGAGAGATGAAAAAGTCACGGATTTCCCAGGAGCTGACTCTCCTTAACACGGCGGCGTTCCGCGTCAGCGTGGAGGCCCTCCGGCAAGGCAGAATCGAACTGCTGTTAGAAGAAACCCTGGCCCAGGTGTTCGGCGGGCTGGTGAACGAATCACTGGACGCGGCCTGCACCGAGTTCACCTGCAACGTGTACGCGCCGCCGCCCCCGCCGATCGGTTAGCTATTCTCTGACAGAGCGGACATAAAAACGAAAGGAGGTGACAAACATGAAGAGATTCGCGATTCGTGAGGTAGAGACTCTCAAGACGACGGCCTCGCTGTACGGCTGCTGGTGTGAGGTTTCTCCCGGCGTCTGGGTCTACGTTTGTGAAGTTGGACAATAGGAACCACGATCAGCCGGGGCCGTCCGACGGCCCCGGCTGCCTGGAGGATACATGGGCAGCTTCAGTCCCGAGTCGCGTGTGATTGTCTTCCCGTTCTCACGGCAACCCGAGGGAGAGGAGGTGGTGATTGGCCTCCCGGAACGGGGGAGCTTTCTCGCGCTCCCTCCCGACGCCGTCGAGACTCTGGACTGGCTGGCGGAAGGCCACACAGTAGAGATGGTCAGGAAGCTCTACGCAGCGAAGCACGGAGAGGTCCCCGATCTGGAAGACTTTCTGGCGATCTTGGCCCAGAAAGGTTTCGTGCGGCCCTTGGGGGAGACCCCTGGCAAGCTTCAAGAGACCGCGCAGGTGCCAAGGAAGCCCCACTTCGCTGGAATCTCCCAGCCGTTCGCCCGGCGCCTGTTCAGCCCAGGAGTGATCAAGGCCTGCAGCGTATGGATCGCAATGGGATTGACGGTCGCCGCCCTGGAGCCGGGTATCGTGCCGGGTGCTACGGCCCTGTATTTTGCCGAGCACCGGGCTCTCTGCGCGTTAGGCCTTTTCCTGCTGAGTTACGCCGGGGTGTTCATTCATGAGATGGGACATCTGATTGCGGCGCGTGCGGTCGGAGTCGGGACACGGATGTCGATCAGTCATCGTCTCTGGGTTCTGGTCGCCGAGACGGATCTCACGGGCCTATGGACCGTACCCAAGCGCCAACGTTACCTGCCGTTGCTGGCGGGGCCGCTGTTGGACGCGGTCTCCGCTTCGACCCTGGCGCTCGTTCTTTTCTTCAGCGTGAGGTCCCCCTGGCACCTGCCGGTGCTCACGGCTCACTTTCTGGAAGCGTTGCTGTTCCTCTACTTGATGCGGTTACTGTGGCAGTGCTTCTTTTTCGTTCGCACGGATTTCTACTATGTTTTCGCCACTGCTTTCGGCTGCCGCAGCCTGATGCAGGACACGGAGAGCTTCCTGAGCCATCAGCTCGCGCGCCTGGGGCTTGGACGCGCAGTGAAGCCGTCTCTGGTCTCCCCGCGGGAGGGGCGGGTGATCCGCGCCTATGCACCTCTCTGGCTGGCGGGCAGGGCGTTGGCGTTCGGCACGCTGTTTTTTATTACGATTCCCCTGGCAGCCCGCTATCTTCGAAGCATTGGGGAGACTCTGACGGCAGGATTCTCCACGGACCCCTATGCCTTCATCGATTCGATCCTGATGGCACTATTCACGCTGGTCCCCTTGGGAGCCGGGCTGGCACTCTGGCTCGCAAGCCTGAGCAAGAAATGGAGCAAGCACCATGCAAAAGCATCGGCCGAAGCTGCCTGAAGACTGGCTCCGCAGAGCCGGACATGTCTTTGTCCTGGAGGGAAGGGCGGGCCGGGCCCGGCGCCTCTGGATGGAAGGCGCCCTGGAGGACGCCCGCCGGCAGGGGGGCAGGGTCTGGATGCTGGACTGCTCGTTCCAGAACGGCGGTCCCTGGGCGGGGCTGCGGCAGTTGTTCCTCTCCATTCTTCCGGAGCTGCAGAGGGACCGGCCCGACCTCGTGGAGAAGCATGACTACGAGCTCGTCCACGCTGTGCCGGAGCTCCAGAAGTCCATCAGAGTCCGGAACCCGACGCTCACGGACTCGGCTCCTCCCGAGGAAAAAGTGCGCAACTATCCTGCCGACCGGGCCTTCCGGATCATCCATGGTCTCATCGACCTGCTCGACCGGTGGAAGGGAGATTCGCAGATTCCCTGGATCCTTGGCTGCGATCAGCTCGATCACGCCAGCCATATCGGCCGGCGTTTTTTTCGGGAGCTGCTGAGGCGTCGCGGCGGCCGGTTGCGCATCGTGATGCTGGCAGGGGCGGAGGCCGGTGACGGGCCGGCTCTCCACGAGATCCTGGGGGAAGAGCGCGCAGGTGTCACGCTCCGCGGGTCCTTTCCCGAGGATCCACCCGAGGACGTCGATCGCCTTCTTGCGGCGCGGCGGGCGGTCGAGCTGGACGGCGAGGGGGATCTGGACCGGATCTTCGCGCAAGCTCACCTCGCCGAAATCATCCGCCAGGCCCATCTGGGCGGCCGGTCCGATCTTGTGTTCAAGTGGAAGTTCCGCGCGCTGGAAATCTACAACACTCTCGGGCTTTATGAAGACGCGCGGTCCTATGGCGAAGACGTGAAAGCCTGGCTTGCCGACCCCTCTTCGCCCAAGCACGAGTCCGTGAGGTGGGCGTTGTTCCTGAAGCTCATCATGTGCCACCTCGGCCTGGGGGCCGCCCAGGCGGCCGGAGAGATCGCCAGCGAGAGCTATCTGGACGAAATCCGCCAGCCTGAGTGGCGGAGCCAGCTCTGCTACCTCAGGGCGATGCTCCATGCCCGCTATCTTCCGGTTCGAGACCTGGACCGGGCAGTGGGCTACCTCGAGGAAGGAGTGGCCGTCCTGGACGGGGCGGACATGCCCGAGGAGCGAATTCACTTCCAATATGCCTTCAACCGGAATGGTCTGGCCATGGTCCGCCACTTCCAGGGGAGGTACGAGGAGGCGATTGCGCTCTGCCGTGCCAGCCAGCAGCGCCTGGAAGCCCATCTCGGGGAGGACCGGCACCGGCTGCATCGGTCGGTGCTGCTCTACAACCTGGCCCAGGTGTACGCAGTTCTGGGCAGGCCCGAGGAGGCCATCGCCCATTATTCCTCAGCGATGGCCATGGATCCCAACTACTCGGAATATTACAACGAGCGCGGCAATCTCCTGCTCCGCGGCGGCAGATTGGAAGAGGCCCATGCGGACTACCTGCGTGCGATCGAGCTGAGCCCTCCCTATTTCGAGTCGCTGACGAACCTGGGCCAATGCGCCCGCCAGCTCGGGCGCATGGAGGAAGCCGTCGACGCTTATACGAGAGCCCTCGATCTGGAGCCG
Organism: uncultured Acidobacteriota bacterium; assembly: GCA_963832495.1. Classification (GTDB taxonomy): domain Bacteria; phylum Acidobacteriota; class Thermoanaerobaculia; order Multivoradales; family UBA5704; genus DATARR01. Next base: position 373,991 of record CAWHUF010000016.1, read on the forward strand.
GGCCAGCTCCTGGCTCTTCTGGGACGCGCCCAGGCTTGTGAAGAGCTTGAGCTCTGGAGCGACGCCGTAGAGGACTACACGGCCGCTCTCCGGCTGAAAGCGGACCAGTGGGAAGCCTTCGCCAACCGGGCCGCCGCGCTGTTCCAGCTCGGCCGCTTGCCTGAATGCCTGGTGGACCTGGACCAGGCTATCGAGCTCGCTCCGCAGCAGCCGGATCTCTTTCATAACCGAGGCCTTGTGCAGGAGGCTCTGAGAAATCTGGAGCGCGCCGCCGAAGACTTCCGGGCCTGCCTGGCGCTCGGTCCCGCGGAGAGTGACGCGATCGTCGTCTCCTCTCGTCTCCAGCTTCTGGAAGCGGAAGCCGCTGCAGCTTAAGACTCTCCCGCGCAAGATCCAATCAGTATTTCGAAAGGGTGGGGGATTGCTCTCCCACCCTTTCTTCTTTTTTCTCCCAGCATCCAGTCAGCCTGGCTTCATGGGCGGGTAATCCTTTACTCAGTAATGTGAACGATGTTACCCGTCTTGGGTCCAGAAAAAAGATTTTTTCGATGCACAATACGGGCTCGGCACATGGCATGCGGCTTGCTCTTTAGGTTTGGCATGAAGCCGATTCAAGAAACGATCAAGACGGATTGAAAGTCGCCCGGCAGTTAAAACAACAATGACCCCTCTGGGGTCGAAAAAGGAGGCAGTCATGAATCGCAAGCTCTTCATCTTCGCCAGCGTTCTTCTCCTTGCCGCCGCTCTCCCCAGAATGGCCGGTGCGGGACAGATGGTGCTCGAAATGGATCCCCACAAGCTCCTCGCGGAAGAGGCCGGACTGAAAAAGTGCGATAACCTCCACCAGACCACTGGAGATTGCATCTGCTGCAACTGGCACGTCGAATCCACGCCGGAGGAGACTGCGGCTCTCCAGTCCTCCCTGGACCCCACGGAGCGGGCGACGACTAAGCTCATCGGCTCCCGGATCAAGCTGCGCAACGTAAATAGGACTCTCATGGTCAGAGTCGATCGTGTCACCCCGCTCTATCGCCTCGATTCCGGGGCCACCTTCACGCCCACTAGCGACTGGAACCCTCGGGATGCCAGCGGCGAGCGGTGGATTTCGGAGCATGCCGGGATTCACAAGAACCGTATCGTGGCGTCTTGGAACGACCTGAACCGCGATGGGCTCGTCGGTGTCGCCGATGAGCTGGTGTTTGACAATGGCGAGCTCGCGAAGATCGTTAACGTCGGCGTCGCCCTCCATGTCACCACGGAAGGGTCTGCGAAGCCGGCGCCTGTCCGCCCCGCCGCTCAGCAATAGGAAACCGATTCCGGGCCGGCGCGCCTGAGGCCGCCGGCCCTCACTTCTAGCCCCTCCTCCAATCAAGACAGGATCCACCACCAGATCTCGATGATCGCTTCAGACTGCTTGGGAGTTAAGGCATGAAAAATCATAGACGCACCTTCCTCATGTGGCTCCTTACGCTTGTGATTGCTCAGCTCCCTCTGTGGTCAGAGGATCGACTCAATGAGATGTTCCCCTGGTTTACCAAGCCCCGGCATGTGCCGGTGTTCCCCGACCTCGTATATTCTCCGGGCCAATTCGCCCACGCTCTTGCGGAGGGTCGAATAATCCCCGTTGACCTGCGTTCGGCCGAGGCCTTTCGTGAAGGCCACGTCCCGGGCGCTATTCATTTTGAAATCTCCGGGGAGCTTGACCTCGCCCTCGCGCGTTCCGCAATCGAGGCGAAGGGTCTCTGCGGAGCCAGGGCCGTGGTGTTTTATGACGAAAGCTCCGGCCTTTGGCCTATCGGTTCCGCGTTTCTCCAGTTCGAAGCGGCAGGCAATACCAACACCCACTTCCTGCTCGGGGGATACGGAGCTTGGATTGCCTCAGGCGGAAGTGTCGAGGTGAAGAGTTCATCTCATCCAGCGTGTGCTTTCGGTGCTTCGGCCCAGAGCGAGATCATTGTCGACCGGCAGTGGGTAGCTGATCATTTCGGCCAAACCGGCGTGGAAATTCTAGATCTTCGAGGCCCTGGGGGCTGGGAGAGTGGCAGCTACGATGCGCCGTCTCTGTTCAGCCAGGGGCACATTCCCCACAGCCTGCCACTCGACCTGACGGCACTTCTGGACAAAGATGGCGGCTGGCCGTCACCCGCCACCGCCCGCGCCGTGCTCGGCCGTCTCGGGCCACGGCCCGGAACTTTTCTCAACCTTGACAGCACCGTTGTCCTGTACGGCACGACAACGAACGATCCGAGCCTCGGGCTGGGGTACCTCCTGCTGCGTGCCATGGACGTTCAAGTCAAGATTTTTGCTGGAGGTTTTCAGAACTGGGCGGAAGGCGGAGACCGTCCGATCGTGCGTATCATCTCGACGGCGGAGCTCAGAAGCTCTCTGAAGGCGGGTGATAGAAAGGAAGCGGGCGCCCCAATAATTTTCGATCTTCGAGAAGAATGGGATTTCCGCGAAGGTCACCTGCCTGGCGCCGAGTCGCTACCCTCGCATGAATTCGCGGAACAGATTGAGAAACGCATCGCTAGGGAGAGGCAGCCGGTCGACCGCTTACAAACGCCTCTCATCTTTTATTGTTATGGACGTGAATGCATTCGCAGCCGTGAGTGCTCGACCCTTGCCGCCCGTCACGGCGTCTTGCGTCTATTTTGGTATCGCGAAGACATTGATTACTGGAAGCAAGAGGGCGGTATTATAGAGGGAATAGAAGAATCTGACAAGAGCAAAGCCACCGCCCAGATCTACAACTCGCTTGAAAGCCTCCGCTCCTCGTCCAGCCACAAAAAGAAAGATTGATTAAGATTCGCCGGAGCCGAGTGGCAGCGGCTGCTCTGCCTGGAACTGCGGCAGTGGATGCTCAGAGAAGGGCGGGAGATTGCTCTCCCGCCCTTTCGGCTTATTGTGGGAAAAACTGATCGATCCTACCGGCAGGTCTTCGCGCCCGCCCTGCCCTTGCAGCTGTTCAAGCAGCACTGGCTGTTTGCCGTGCAGCTCGCTCCCGTCGGGCTGCAGACGCTGCAGCCGGAGGTGTTGAAGGTGCAGTTACCGTTACAGGCGAGCGTGCCGCCCGAGAAGCCCTGCGTCACGCAGCTCTGGCCGCCCAGGTCGATGCCGTCGCACTGTTCGGCACCCTCGCGCAGGTTGTTGCCGCAGACGGCGGGCTGCACCGCGCCGCCCGTGGTCGCCACCAGGCTGAAGACGGCGTCGGCGGCCGGGGTTCCCAGGTGGGCGTCCTGGTTGATCTCGGCGGCGGTCACCTGAACCGTCCAGGTGCCCGCGGCGGGGTTCTGGACGAAGACGTTCTCCACGGTGTCCTTGGTGTTCGCCGTGCCGCCCGAGGTCGACCAGTTGCCCGCGGCGAGGCCGTTGTTGCCCCAGTAGATGGTGCCGCCGGGCGAGGTCACCTTGAGGTCCAGGTTGTTGATCCGGTGGAGCGTCGAGGAGGTCGTGCCCGGCGGGTCCGGGTAGACCATGGTGATCTTCAGATCCCCCAGGTTGGACCCCACGTTGAAGTTGTAGGTCGCGGTCTGTGCAAGCTGGAGCGCGGTGCCGTGGTTCACCACCAGGCTGCCGGCGGCCCGCTCGCGGGCCACGCGGGCGCTCGGCCGGCCCCAGCCCTGGTGGGTGCGGGTCAGGTCGCTCGTGGTGCCCGTGAAGGGGTATTGCTGGCTGCTGTTGACGAGCAGTGCCTTGCTCGTCGAGGCGTGGGGCGCGCGCTCGAAGACCGTGGTGCCCGTGGGGTTGGTCCCCCAGACGTTCTCGGACCACATCTGGATGATCAGGCCGAGCACGCCCGCCACTTCCGGCGTCGCGGCCGAGGTGCCGCCGAAGCCCGTCGTATAGGTGTTGCCCGTGGTGGTGGTGAAGATCGAGTCGTACCAGTAGTGGACGTCGGGCTTGATCCGGCCGTCCGCGGCCGGACCGATCGAGGCGCCGCTCGTCCACGAGTCGTCCGAGGTCGAGAGGGTGTTGAAGTGGCGGATGCCGCCGATGCTGATGATGTTCTTGGCCCACGCCTGAGGCCGGCTGCTCTGGCTGCCGGCGTTCGACTGCGACTGGACGATGGGGATGTCCAGGCGCCAGATGATGTCGTCCATCTGGTTCGAGATGCTGTTGTAGGCCGTGGTCAGGGCGTCGCCCCAGGAGTTGCTCTGGAAGGAGGCGAAATAGGGCGAAGCCTTGAGCTGCTGGGTGTGGGCGAAGCGGTCGGTGAGGAAGTCGTAGTCCGCCGCGATGCCCTGGGAGTTGCAGACGAGCTGGCCCAGGCCCTGGGCGTTGCCGTCGCCGTCGCGGTTGCCGTTGCCAAAGACGATGCCGTAGGTGCTGGTGCCGTGGCTGTCCGCGGTGTTCGAGCCGTGCAGGAGGATGCCGTCGAAGTCCATGTGGGTGTTCTGGAAGCCGGCGTCGAGCACCTCGCCGCGCACGCCCTGGCCGCAGGTGCCGAAGTTGGTCTCCACAAAATTCGCCCCGGAGTCCTGGCGCACGAGGTCCATGTCGTTCTCGGGCGCGCTCCAGAGGTCGATCCACTGCACGTCGTCGTTGGCTGCCAGGCGCTGGAGCTGGCCGCGGTCCACCCACAGCTCGAGGATGTGGCCGCTCGGGTAGTAGAGGGCCACGCGGGCGCCGTCCGCCTCGGCATCCTGGCGGACGCGGTCCTTGCCCTCGGGACCCCAGTCGAAGGCCATGGCACGCACGCGCACCTCGGCCGGCCCGGTGCCTGAGGAGAGCCAGTCGCGCAGCTCAGGCTGCAGGCGGTGGTAGGGGTGGTAGGGCTCCACGCGCTCGACGAGCTCCAGGGCCTGCACCGCCTTCACCTGGGACGGGTCCACGCGCACGATGTGGGCGTTGAACGGGAAGTAGCTCAGGACCTCGGCTCCTGCCTCCCGCAAGGCGTCGCGCCACTCCGGGAAGCCGATCGTGTGGAACTGCACGAGGTAGAGCCGGCCCTCGGGAGGCAGGGCGAGCGAAGCGGGCACGCCGGGCACCGGCTGGCCGGGCTCCACCTTGCCCACATGCAGGCGCAGGGCGGTCTCGGTGGCCCGCGCCTCGGTCCAGCTCTGCCCGTGGTCGCGGGTGACGCTGAACCAGCGCTCGCCGCCCTCGTTCCAGGTGGCGAACGACGCCCGGCCGGCCGGGTCCGATCCGGTGGCTCCGGGCGTCACCGGCGAGGGCGTCGTGCGGACGACGCTGCGCCTCACCTGGCCGTTGCCGGCGTCCACCTCCACGACGACCTGGTTGGCTCCCGCACCCGGCTGGACGAGCAGCCGGGGTTTCGCCGACACCGGAGCGGCCAGGAGGACCGCCGAGAGCAGCAGGATTGCAGAATGTCGCATCCTTGTTCCCCTTTCTTTGATGGATCTGGGGGACCTGCCCCGCGATCCACTCCGTTTGATCTACTCCACTGATCTACTCCATAAAGAGCAGTGCATGCAAGCCGCCGGAATGAGCCTGGGGGGAGGATTCAGGAGCAGGCTTGCCCTGCGCGGAACCCCTCGGAAGGCTCGCCGACCGGGACGAGTGGCCCGTTGACCCTTACGGGAGGCTCGCCGGGCGGAACGAGCCACCTTTTGACCCGAACGAGCCGCTCACCGGGCGGAACGAGCCGATTTTTCACCGGAACGAGAGGCTCGCCGCTCGGAACGAACGATCCGTTCGCCTCGGCGGGCGGCTCGCCGGTCGGAACGAGTCGTCTTTTAACCCGGGCGAGAGGCTCACCGGTTGGAACGAGCCATCCGTTCGCCTCTCAAGGAGGCTCGCCGGTCGGAACGAGTGATCCGTTTGCCTCCGCGGGGGTCTCGCCGGCCGGAACGAGCCTTCCGTAGGGCTCCGCGAGAGTCTCGTTCGGGGTCCGGGCAGGCCTTTTAGGGAACGCCGGCCTCCCGCCGGCCTTCGGACAAGGTTGGCCGGACCTGCTGATAAACTGAAGGGACTCCCGAGGAGACCGACCCTGGCCGACGAGACCCACGACGTCTTCCTGAGCCACAACAGCAAGGACAAGCCCGTTGTCCGCCAGATCGCAAAGGCGTTGACGGACCGGGGGCTAAGAGTGTGGCTGGATGAGTGGGAGCTGATCCCCGGCCGTCGCTGGATTCCGGCGCTGGAGAAGGCGATCCAGACCTCGAAGACGGCCGCCGTCATGGTCGGTGAAAACGGCTTTGGTCCCTGGGAACAGCCTGAATACGAGGCGGCCCTGTCAGAGTTTGTGGATCGAGGCTACCCTGTCATCCCCGTCCTGCTGCCCGGTGCGCCCGAGAAGCCAAAGCTCCCTCTTTTCCTGAAGGGCTTCACTTGGGTCAACCTCCGTGGCGGCCTGACCGGCGAAGGGCTGGACAATCTCGAATGGGGCATCACCGGCGAGAAACCGACCCGGGAAAGAAATCCTCAGGGATCGAGCATTCCCGGTCTCCACAACCTCCCCTTTCCTCCTCTCGGCGACCTCCTGAAAGGCCGGGACGAGGAGCTCCAGCGCCTCATCACCAACCTCCAAGGCCCGGCCCAGGCCACGGCGATCACCCAGACCCAGGCCATCCACGGTCTGGGAGGCATCGGCAAGACCCGGCTGGCCGTGGAATACGCCTGGCGTTCGGGGGACCGGTACGACACGGCTCTCTTCGTGGTGGCGGACTCTCCGGAGGCGTTGCGCTCCGGTCTGGCGAGTCTGGCCCGGCCGAGCCTTCTGAATCTGCCCGAATACGAAGCGGGGGCTGAGGTGAAGGCTGTCGAGGCCGTCCTCGTCTGGCTTCGGGATCATTCTCGCTGGCTGCTGATCCTGGACAACATCGATACAGAGGAAGCGGCAAAGGCGGTTCGGGAGAACCTTTCTCGACTCGGAAATGGTCACGTCCTCTTGACTTCGCGCCGACGGGAATGGCCGCCAACCGTTCAGAAGCAGCCGCTTGGTGCAGCTCAACCCAGAGGAGGCAAGACAGTTCCTCCTCCAGCGCACGCAGGGAGAACGGACTCCTGCCAAGGATGATGTCGAGCAGGCCGGCCGCCTGGCAGAGATCCTGGGTGGTCTCCCCTTGGCCCTCGAGCAGGCGGGAGCCTACATAGTCCACCACCAGACCACTTTCGCCGGATATTTGGAGGATTGGGAACGGGAGCGCGAGAAGATTCTGGAATGGCACGATGAGGCCGTTATGGACTATCCCGCCTCTGTTGTGGCGACTTGGCAGAAGACCTTTCAGAGGCTTAGCCCGAAGGCTGCAGCTCTTCTTCGCTTGACGGCGTTCCTTGCACCGGAGCCTATCCCTGAAGCGATGTTCGAGGAGGGTGAGGAGATCGTTGATGAGGCGACGAAGGTTTTCAGGAAGGAGACCAAGCAGCGGGCGTCGAAGAAGGCCGTCCGCGATGCACTTGCGGAATTAGCGGCCTACTCGATGGTGACGCGGTCGGCTGGCAACTTCACAGTCCATCGTGTAGTCCAGGAGGTTCTACGGATGCGGATTCCTGAGAACTCTCGGCAGGGCTGGATAGAGTTTTCCCTTCTCTTGGTAAACGACTACTCACCGTTAGAAGCTGACGATGTTCGTACTTGGCCTGTCTGGGATGTCCTGCGTCCACATGCAGCGAGGGTTGTAGAGGAGGCTGACAGAGTAGGCATTCTGGACCCAACTAGCCGCCTCATGAATCAGTTGGCGGTTCTCCTTTGGGCAAAGAGCCTGTATGCCCAGGCAGAGCCGTTGATCCGGCGAGCTTTGGCGATCGCTGAGGCTTCATTCGGGAAGGATCATCCCGAAGTTGCTATTCGCCTCAGCAATCTGGCGACGTTGCTTCAGGCCACGAACCGGTTGTCTGATGCAGAGTCGTTGGAACGTCGGGCATTAGTGATCGCTGAGGCTTCCTTCGGACCGGATCATCCCAATGTCGCCATCTACCTCAGCAATCTCGCTCGGTTGCTTTACGGCATGAACCGTTTGACAGAGTCAGAGCCATTGATGCGTCGGGCATTGGCGATCGATGAGGCTTCCTTTGGACCGGATCATCCCGATGTTGCCAGAGACCTCAACAATCTGGCGTCGTTGCTTCAGGCCACAAACCGGTTGTTGGAGGCGGAGCCGTTGAAGCGTCGGGCATTGGTGATCGATGAGTCTTCCTTTGGGCCGGATCATCCAGAGGTTGCCATTGACCTCAACAATCTGGCCCAGTTGCTTCAGGCCACGAATCGTCTGTTGGAGGCGGAGCCGTTGATGCGCCGGGCCTTGGCGATCGATGAGGCTTCGTTCGGGCCGGATCATCCCGACGTTGCCAGAGACCTCAACAATCTGGCTCGGTTGTTTCAGGACACGGGCCGCTTGACAGAGTCGGAGTCGTTGATGCGTCGAGCATTGGCGATTTTCGAGACGAGCCTGGGGCCGGACCACCCCTATACCCAAGGCGTGCGGAGAAATCTGGCGGTTATCCTCGCGAAGATGAAGCCGGATGAGCCTGCATAGCCGGGGGCGGCCCGTAGGCCGCCCCGGGATCAGGGACTACGGCCCCGTCGTCGCCACCAGGCTGAAGACGGAGTCCGCGGCCGGCGTCCCCAGGTGGCCGTCCTGGTTGATTGCGGCGGCGGTCACCTGGATCGTCCAGGTGCCCGCGGCGGGGTTCTGGACGAAGACGTTCTCGACCGTGTCGACGTTGTTCGCGCTGCCTCCCGAAGTCGACCAGTTGCCGGCGGAGAGGCCGTTGTTGCCCCAGTAGATGGTGCCGCTGGGCGAGGTCACCTTGAGGTTCAGGTTGTTGATCCGATGCAGTGTCGAGGAGGTCGTCCCCGGCGGGTCGGGATAGGCCATGGTGACCTTCAGGTCGGCCCGGCCGGCCGCCACGGTGAAGTTGTAGGTCGCGGTCTGGTTGAGTTGGAGCGCGGTGCCGTGGTTCACCACCAGGCTGCCGTCGGCCCGGTCGCGGGCGATGCGGGCGCTCGGCCGGCCCCAGCCCTGGTGGGTGCGGGTGAGGTCGCTCGTGGTGCCCGTGAAGGGATATTGCTGGCTGCTGTTGATCAGCAGCGCCTTGATCGTCGAAGCGTGGGGCTGGCGCTGGAAGACCGTGGTGCCCGTGGGGTTGGTGCCCCAGACGTTCTCCGACCACATCTGGACAATCAGGCCGAGCACGCCCGAGACCTCCGGCGTCGCGGCCGAGGTGCCGCCGAAGCCGGTGGTGTAGCCGTTGTTCGTGGTGGTGGTGAAGATCGAGTCGTACCAGTAGTGGACGTCGGGCTTGATCCGTCCGTCCGCCGCCGGGCCGATCGAGGCGCCGCCCGTCCAGGAGTCGTCCGTGGTCGAGAGGGTGTTGAAGTGGCGGATGCCGCCGACACTGATGATGTTCTTGGCCCACGCCTGCGGCCGGCTGCTCCGGGTGCCGGCGTTCGACTGCGACTGGGTGATGGCGATGTCGAGCCGCCAGATGATGTCGTCCATCTGGCTCGAGATGCTGTTGTAGGCCGTGGTCAGGGCGCTGCCCCAGGAGTTGCTCTGGAAGGAGGCGAAGTAAGGCGAGGCCTTGAGCTGCTGGGTGTGGGCGAAGCGGTCGGTCATGAAGTCATAGTCGGCCGCGATGCCCTGGGAGTTGCAGACGAGCTGGCCCAGGGCCTGGGCGTTGCCGTCGCCGTCGCGGTTGCCGTTGCCGAAGACGATGCCGTAGGTGCTGGTGCCGTGGCTGGCCGCGGAGTTCGAGCCGTGCAGGAGGATGCCGTTGAAGTCGATGTGGGTGTTCTGGAGGCCGCCGTCGAGCACCTCGCCGCGCACGCCCTGGCCGCAGGTGCCGAAGTTGGTCTCGATGAAGTTGGCCCCGGAGTCCTGGCGCACGAGGTCCATGTCGTCTTCCGGCGCGCTCCAGAGGTCGATCCACTGTATGTCGTCGTGGGCCGCCAGGCGTTCGAGCTGGCCGCGGTCCACCCACAGCTCGAGGATGTGGCCGCTCGGATAGTAGAGGGCCACTTTGGCGCCGTCGGCCTCGGCATCCAGGCGGACGCGGTCCTTGCCCTCGGGGCCCCAGTCGAAGGTCATGACGTTCACACGCACCTCATCCGGACCGGTGCCCGGGGGAGCGGTGAAGAGCCAGTCGCGGAGCTCGGGCTGCAGGCGGTGGAAGGGGTGGAAAGGCTCGACGCGCTCGACGAATTCCAGGGCCCGCACCTCCTTCACCAGGGACGGGTCCAGGCGCACGATGTGGGCGTTGGACGGGACGTAGTTGAGCACCTCGGCTCCCGCGTCCCGCAGGGCGTCGCGCCACTCCGGGAAGCCGAGCGTGCGGAATTGCACCAGGTAGAGCTTGCCGTCGCGTGGCAGGGCGAGCGAGTCGGGCACGCTGGGCACCGGCTGGCCGGGTTCCACTTTGCCCACGTGCAGGCTCAGGGCGGTCTCGATGGCTTGCGCTTCCGCCCAGCTCTTCCCACCATCCCGGGTTACGGAGAACCAGCGCTCGCTGCCTTCGTTCCAGGTGACGAACGACGCCCGCCGGGCCGGGTCCGACCCCGTGGCCCCGGGCGTCACCGGCGAGGCGGTGGTGCGCAGTACGCTGCGCCGGACCTGGCCGTTGCCGGCATCCACTTCCACGAAGATCTGGTTCGCTCCCGCTCGCGGCTGGACGAGCAGCCGGGGTTTCGCGGAAGCTGGTACCGCCGATAGTATCGCCGATAGTACGGCCGGTACCAGCAGGGCTGCCATGAGTAGCAGGATTGCAGAACGTCGCATCCTCGGACCCCTTTCTCGATGGACCGGGAAACCGTTCCCCGATCCTCACCCTTCTAAAAAAAGGGGTGCCTTGGGGCTTCAGGATGAGACAAGCGAAAGCTTCAAGCAAAGGGCTTGATCCGCGAAGCAAGGGGCTTGATCCGGGAAGCCAGCCTCTTGCTTCCCGAAGCGAGGGGCTCCATCCGCGAAAGAAGGGCTCCATCCGGGAAGCGAGCCACTGGATCCGCGAAGCAAGGGGCTTGATCCGCGAAGCGAGCCTCTTGCTTCCCGAAGCGAGAGGCTCCATCCGCGAAAGAAGGGCTCCATCCGGGAAGCAAGCCGCTGGATCCGCGAAGCGAGCGGCTCGCTTCGCGGAGGGAGGAGCCTGCTTCGCGGAGTATTCGCGGAATAAGGGTCAGGTTGAGGGGTTTTCGGGGCGTCAGCCGCGACCGCGCCCCATGCGGTTGGCGATGCGGAGCGCCATCTCCAGGGCCTGCTCGTAGTTGAGCCGGGGGTCCACCTGGGTGCGATAGGCGCGCTGGAGATCCTCTTCGGTGAGGTCCCGGGCCCCGCCCATGCACTCGGTGACGTCGTCGCCCGTGAGCTCGAAGTGGACGCCGCCCAGGTAGGAGCCCATTCCCTCATGGATGTCGAACGCCTGCTCGAGCTCCGAGAGGATGTGGCCGAAGCGCCGCGTCTTGAGCCCGCCCGCCACGGCCTCGGTATTGCCGTGCATGGGGTCGCACACCCAGAGGACGATCCGGCCCGCCCGGCGCATGACCTCGACGAGCGGCGGCAGGCCAGCGGCGATCTTCTTGTGGCCGAAGCGGTGGATGAAGGTCAGGCGGCCGGGCTCGCGGTGCGGGTCGAGCACCTCGGCCAGCTCCAGCACGGTCTCCGGCGCCATGGCCGCGCCCACCTTGACGGCGATCGGGTTGGCGAGGCCGCGGAAGTACTCGACGTGGGCGCCGCCCGCCTGGGCCGTGCGCATGCCGATCCAGGGGAAGTGGGTCGACAGGTTGTACCAGCCGGGCCGGCGCGGCACCTGCCGCGTCTGGGCCTGCTCGTAGTGGAGGTGGAGCCCCTCGTGGCTGGTGAAGTAGTCGACCCGGCTCATCTCCTCCGTCTGGCGGCCGGCCAGCGACTCCAGGAAGTGGAGCGAGTCGCGGATGGCGGCCACCCGCCGGTGGTACTCCTCGGCGTACGGCGAATGCTTCACCCAGGCGAGGTCCCAGTACTCGGGGTGGTGCAGGTCGGCGAAGCCGCCCTCGATCAGGGCGCGGATGAAGTTGATCGTCAGCCCGGCCCGCTCGTAGCCGCGCAGCAGGAGCGCCGGGTCGGGTATGCGGTCGGCCGCCGACCAGGGCGAGCGGTTGATCAGGTCTCCCCGGTAGGAAGGCAGGGTCACGCCTTCCCGCGTCTCCAGGTCCTCGCTCCGCGGCTTGGCGTACTGGCCGGCGAAGCGGCCCACGCGGATCACCCGGCGGCGGGCGCCGTGGACGAGCACCAGGCTCATCTGGAGGAGGATCTTGAGCTTGCTGGCGATGGAGTCCGAGGTGCACTCCTCGAAGCTCTCGGCGCAGTCGCCTCCCTGGAGGAGGAAGCGCTCGCCGCGGGCGGCTTCGGCGAGCTGCGCCTTCAGGCGCTCGATCTCCCAGGAGGTGACGAGCGGCGGCAGGCAGGCCAACTCGCGCAGTACCTCCTCCAGCCGCGCTTCATCCGGATACTTCGGCTGCTGGAGCGCGGGCTTCGTCTGCCACGACGTGGGCGACCAGTCGGTGGCGACGGGGATCGGGGGTGAAAACCTGCTGCTGATCATGTTCGTATCTCTGGAGTGTACCAGGGGTGGGGAAGGCGGGACAGTCCGGCGCTAGAATGTTAAGACACAAAGGAGGTTGCCCGCATGATTGAGGCCGCCTGGGTCCTGATTCCAGTGGTTGCCATTCTCTCGGGAGTGCTCCGGGAGTGGATCAAGGTGCGGGCGAAGCAGCAGAGCCTCGGCGCTTCCACCAGCGAGCTGGAGAAAGAGGTAGAGGCTCTGCAGAGGGAGCGGGCGGCCGTCCTCGACCGCCTGCAGAACCTGGAGGCCATCGTGGTGAGCCAGACCTGGGACGCCGTCAACGACCGCTCCCTCTCCCCGCCGGAGCGGGAGCTGAAGGTCGCCTCGACCGTCCGCCGGGAGATCGCCGCCCCTTCGAGCGGGGCCGTCAACCAGCAGCGGGCGGAGCAACTCGCCCAGCGCCTGCGCGGCTGATCCCCGAAGCAGGCCGAAAATTCGTTGTTCCCGCCCGCCTCCTCGCCTGTCTCATAGGACTGAAGCCAATCGGGCGGATCGATCCCTGAGATCGGCCGCCCCCGAAACGAAGGAGGTCCTATGGCTCGTTTCCGTTTTCCCTATATCCTGACCCTCTCCCTCTCGACCCTGGCCCTGGGGGCCGTGGGCTGCTCGAACGGCTCCAGCCCCACGGAGCCGGCTTTCGATAGCCTGGAGGCTCCGGTGGTGGCCGCCAGCAACTCCACCGACTCCTCGGTCGTCTCGAATGGTGACGAGAAGCGCCGCGGAGGCGACGACTCTGCGGACGACAACGACAACAACCGCCGGCGCCGCGGCCGGGGCAACGGCGGTAATGGCGGCAATGGCGGCAACGGCAATGATGATCCGGCGGGCGACGACCGCGGTGGCCGGCGTGGCGGCCGGGGCGGCAACGACGACAATCCGCGTCCCGCGGGCACGTCGGAGTTCGAGGCCCGGGTCCTCTCGGTCAGTGGCAATACCCTGAGCCTCGCGGGCGGCACCCGCGTCACCGTCAACGGCTCGACGCAGTGGAGCGCCCGGGGCGACCTCTTCAACCTGGGCCAGGTGTCCGCCGCCGTGGCTGCCAACCGGCCGGTGCGGGCCGAGGGCCGCGGCACCCGCCAGGCCGACGGCAGCTTCATCGCGCAGACCCTCAAGGTCGAGGTGGACGACTAGGCAGGACCGTTCTCGGTGGCCGGTTCCCGCTCCGCGGAGCACGCCGCTCGCTTCGCGGATCGAGCCCTCGCCCAGGGAAGCTACGACAGCCGGTCGAGGAGCTCGCGCGCCTCCTGGAGGTCGGGGGTCGCGAATCCCTCCCGAAAGGTCTGGTAGACAGCGGAGAGGGTGGACAGGGCCTCCTCCACGCGGCCCTGCTTTTCAAGGAGGCGGCCCAGGCTGACCGCCGTGCGCAGCTCGAAGAAGTGGGCGCTCTGTTCGCGCGCAACGTCGAGCGCCTTCCGAAAAGAAGCCTCAGCCGCCTGGTCATCTCCGGAGGTATGCAGGAGCTCGCCCTCCAAGCGGAGGAGCTCGGCGTCGTGGTTGACATCGAGCTGGGTCTCCGACCTGAACAGGGCTTCGCGGGTGACGGCGAGCCCCTCGGCGATCCTTCCGTCTGTGAGGTAGGCCTCGATCAGGAAGGAGTCCCAGTATCCCATCGACAGCCGCATCCCGGTGGCGGTGTGAAGCTCGAGGCCGGACTGGATCAGTGCGATCCCGCTCGCCCGGTCGCCGCGCTGGCAGACGGCCCACCCCTTCTCGCATTGGGCAGCGGCGTAGAGAAAGGGGAATTCCTGCTCGCGGGCCAGCTCCATCAGCCGCTCCGCCCCTCTCTCGACCCGCTCTGGATCCCTCAGGTCGCGCGCCTGGTTGTTCTCGGAGAACAGCGCCATGCCCAGCACGAAGGGAGATCGCAGGGCCTCGACGATCGCGGGGATCACGTTCCACCTACGGATTGCTTCGTCGATCTCACCGAGGTTCCACAGAGCCCAGGCCTGATAGACGTGCGGCATGAGGATGGTCTCGGCCCCGAAGGCCATGAGCTCGGGGAGCATACCGGGCTCGTAGAGCGCCGCCGCCTGCTCGGCCAGCACCAGGGTTTCCGTGAACCGGCCCCTGAAGTAGGCGGTGTACGCTCGGGCCGTAGAACCGATGTAGACCTGGGCGGGGGTCATCGGCCAGGCGCGCGATCTCATCCGCGAGATCGATGGAAGGCTGACGGTCTCCGCGCAGGAAGTGGTAGGTCCACAGCGCGCTAGAGCGAGGGGATCAGTTGTGTGCTCTCTCCGGTCTCACGGCAGAGAGTTACACGGCGCATCGGCATTGCCGGCGACCTCCGGGGTTCCCCAACCCCTGGTCGCACTCAGGGCCGGGGCGAGCACGCAGCGGAGGGAAAGCTCTGTGCTCTCTCGTTCGAGGCGCAGGCGGCAAGCCGGGCAGCAGCTCGAGAGCCCGGTTCAGGTGGCTCACCGTCTCCAGGCAGGCCGAGCGCTGCAGGGCGCGGGTGCCGGCCCGCTGGAGGTATTCGATGGCTTCCACCGTCAGGCCGCCGCGCTCGCAGTGATGCGCCATCAACTCAGGCTCGGCCTCGGCCACCGCCGGGAACTGCTCCTGGAGTAAGAGGGCGAGCCGGCGGTGGAGCTGCTGGCGGTCGCTCGCCAGGAGCGACAGGTAAGCGGCGTCTTGGATCAGAGCATGCTTGAAGATGTAGCGCGCCCCTTGCGCCGATGCGCGGCGGTGTAGGATCTCGGCCTGCAGGAGCCGGCCAAGCGCGGCCTGCAAGGCTGCCCCCTTGATCCAGGAGAGGGACTCCAACTGCTCCAGGGTGAAGGTGCGGCCGATCACCGACGCGAGTTGCGCCACGGCCTTGGCCTCGCCCAGCCGGTCGAGTCGGGCGAGCAGCGACGAGCCAAGCGTGACCGGAATGCCTGACGGCCCCCGGAGCGGAGCCGCCGCCTCCAGCACCGCCTTGGTCAGCTCTTCGACGAACAGCGGGATCCCGTCGGTCCGCACGACGATCTCCCGGTGCATCTCAGCGGGCAATCCTTTACCCTCGGCCACCTGTTGAATGAGCTGCGTTGCGTGGCTCTCGCTCAGGCGACCCAGATTGAGCTGTGTAACCGAGGTCTGGTGGCGCCAGGGTGCCGTGAACTCGGGCCGGAACGTGGCGACGAGCAGCAGGGGAAGCACACCGATCTCCCCCAGCAGCAGGTCGAGGAGCTCGAGGGTCGAGGGGTCGATCCAGTGCAGGTCTTCGATCAACAGCACCATGGTCCGGCGCTCGGCCAAGCCGCCGAGGAGCGCCAGTATGGCGGCGAGCGTCCGCTTGCGCCGTGCCTCGGGGCTCAGGACGGGAGGCGGATAGCACTCCTCGGTGGGCAGCGAAAGCAGAGCACCGAGCAGAGGGACGTAGTCCGGCCGGGGGAGGCCGTGCTCGTCGAGGACCTCCTCAAGCCGGCGGAGTCTGTCTTCCGCGGAGCCTTCCACGCTGTCCTCGGTGGCGCCGGTGCCGAAGATCACTCGAGAGAGCAGATGGATGATGGGCGAGAGCGGCGTGTTCTGGGTGTACGCCGAGCCGTGGGCGATCAGCCAGGCCGGCGCCGCGTCCGCCAGCCGCTCGGCCAGGGCCCGCACCAGGCGCGACTTGCCGATCCCGGCTTCACCGGCGATCAGCACCGCCTGGCCCGATCCTGAGCTGGCCAGCCGGAAGCGGTCGAGGAGGATCTGGATCTCGGCGTCTCGGTTGACCAGAGGGGGCGCCGGGCCGTCCTCCAGAGTCTCCCGCTCCAGCAAAGCCCCCAGCTCGTACACTTCGACCGTGGCGTCGAGATCCTTCAGGTGGACGGCCGGCAGGGGCTGGGTGGCGAACTTCCTGCCGAGCAGCTGGTAGCTTGTCGCGCTTACCCCGATCCGGCCGGCGGGCACTTGGCTCTGGATCGCGGTGGCGATATCAAAGGTATCTCCGGACTGGAGCGCCTCGCCCACGGAGGGACGGGCCACCACCACGGCGGGTCCGGTGTGCACGCCTGTACGGATGGCGAGCCGGTAGGCGGCAGCGACCGGAAGGGCCATGAAGTGCGACTGGAGCTCCCTGGCCGCCCGGATGGCGCGCTCGGCGTCGTCCTCGTGCGCCTGTGGGTACCCGAAGCAGAGCCACAGCGTGCGGTTGAGGACGGCGCCGACATAGCCGGAAAGCTCCCGGCAGACCTCCCGGCCGAGGCTCTCGAAGGTGAGCGCGGCCTCGGAAAGGGCCTCCATGGCGAGCGCGCCAGCCTCTCCGGAAGGCCGTTCGAGCTGGATCAGCCCGCAGCAGATAATGGTGACGGTCCTCCGCTCGCC
This sequence comes from uncultured Acidobacteriota bacterium, assembly GCA_963832495.1. Classification (GTDB taxonomy): domain Bacteria; phylum Acidobacteriota; class Thermoanaerobaculia; order Multivoradales; family UBA5704; genus DATARR01. The sequence goes on from CAWHUF010000016.1 coordinate 390,779, forward strand.
GCTGCTCTGCCGGTGCCTTGCGTCCAGGACGGGGTGGCGGGGCGGCGCTTCGGCGAGTGTGACGGCGGTGGGCTCTTCGGACTGGAGCGTAGGAGCCGGGCGGCGCACCGGTATCGCCCCACGGCCGGAAGGACCCGCGGCGGCGTCCAGGACCGCGAGCACCTCGGCCGCGGATTTCGGGCGGTCCCGCGGCTCCTTCTGGAGCAGCCAGTCCACCAGATCGCAGATCTCGGGCGGGACCGCGGGGTTGAGCCGCTGGAGCGGTGGGGGCTGGAAGTCTACCACCCGGGCGAGCGACAGCGCGGCGCTCTCGGCCCGGAAAGGTGCCCTCCCGGTCAACATCTCGTAGAGCAGCGAGCCCAGGGAGAACAAGTCGGAGCGCTCGTCGAGGTCGCGGCCCAGGGCCTGCTCGGGAGACATGGCGTAACAGGTGCCCAGGATGTTGCCCGTGGCCGAGATCGTCAGTTCCTGACCCTCCGGGCCGCCTTCACGGGGTATCTCCTTGGCCAGCCCGAAGTCGAGGAGCTTGGCCCGGCCAGAGGAGGAAACGATGACGTTCCGCGCCTTGAGGTCCCGGTGGAGGATGCCTTGAGCGTGCGCCTCGGCGAGGCCCTCCGTGATCTCGCGGCAGATCTTGACGGCGCGCGCCGGCGGGAGGGTGGTCTCCTCGTCGAGCAGCTGGCGGACGGTCTTGCCCTGGACGAGCTCCATCACAATCCAGTCGCCGTCCGCACCCTCCAGGATGTCGTAGATGTGGACGATCGCAGGGTGGTTGAGGCGTGCCACGGCCCGCGCCTCGCGTCGCAGGCGTTCACGGCCGTGGCGCAGGGTCACGCCAGCGCGGATCTGTTTGAGGGCGACCCAGCGGTCGAGCCGCTCATCCCACGCGCGCCAGACCGCTCCCATGCCGCCGCTGCCGAGCAGTTGGTCGAGCCGGTAGGGGCCGAGCCTCTGCGGCTCCGGTTCCCCATTCTGTGGTTGCACGAAGGAATGATATACGAAAGCGATCCCTGCTCTCGCGAGGACGGCCTGGCGACGCCCGGTGATACCATCGCGGAAAGACCTGATCCACCCTGGAGGCCCATTTCCCATGCGTCTGCGATTCCGGCTCCCGGCGGCCTTGGCTCTTCTTGCGGCCACACCTCTCTGCGCGGTGACTCCCCACCTCGTCAAGGACATCAACCCCATCCCCAGCACGGCGGGCTCCTCGCCCCGGGATTTCGTTGCCGCCGCGGGTTTGGCTTTCTTCGCCGCGTCAGACGGTGAGACAGGCAACGAGCTCTGGCGTACGGACGGCACCCTGCCGGGGACGTTCCGGCTCACCGACGCGTGCTCGGGGGAGTGCTCCAGCCAGATCCGGACCGTGGCAGCCACCAGCCGGTCCTACTTCTTCCTGGCCCGGGGGGAGTCGGGTGAGGACCTCTGGGTGACCCAGGGAACGCCCGCCGGCACCTTCCGTCTCACCACCTCCCTGGCGTTCCCCGCGAGCGGACCCCGCTGGTACGCCTGGGTCGCCAGCCAGGGCGTGCTTTACTTCTCGGCGGACGACGGCGTTCATGGGCTGGAGCTCTGGCGCACGGACGGCACTCCCGCGGGGACCGTCCTGGTGGCGGACGTGCGGCGGGGGCCGGAAGGGTCCGATCCGCGCCTGCTGGTGGACGTCGACGGCCGGCTGTTCTTCCGCGCCGACGACGGGCAGCAGGGTCCCGGCCTGTGGAAGAGCGACGGCACGGCGCGGGGCACCCAGCTCGTGAAGGATCCGGTGCCGGGCTCCGCCTCCCATAGCGGTCCCAGTTTCTTCCTGGCTACCGGCCGGACGTTCTACTTCGCGGGTCCGACCCGGGATCGTGGCGTCCAGCTCTGGCGCAGCGACGGCACGGCCAAGGGAACGGTCCCCCTGACCACCCTGGTGCCCCGGCCGGGGTCGCCACAGGTCATCTTCAGCCCGACCGTCCTCGGCAACCGCTTGTTCTTCGTAGCCGACACCAAGGCCCTGGGGCAGGAGGTGTGGGTCACGGACGGCACGGTGAAGGGAACCCGGCCGTTGACGAATTTCACGCCGGCCGAGGTGTTCTTCTCGGCGGATTTCTCGTTCTTCCTGTTCCTCCCCCAGCGGCACCTTGGGAATCGGATGGTGTTTCAGGTCGACGACGGCGTCCATGGCTTCGAGCTCTGGACGACCGACGGCACGGCGGGCGGGACTCACCTGCTGCGGGACATCTGCCCGGGAGCCTGTCAAGGGGCCTCCTCCGTGACACCGGTCCCGAACGGCAATCTCCTCTATTTCGGCGCCTCGGACGGCGTCTCCGGATATGAGCCCTGGGTGACCGACGGCACCGCGGCCGGAACACGCATGGTCCGGGACCTCTGCGCTGGAAGCTGTTCCTCCTCCCCTTTCGGCCTTGAGCCCGCGGGACGTTGGGTCTACTTCCAATCTGGCAATACGATCTGGCGCACCAACGGCACGGCTCAGGGCACAGTCCTGCTGACCCCGTATCAGATTCCCTCCTCCCTGCCTCCCAACCCCCATGGGCTCCAGCGGGTGGTCCTTGGACGCTCTCTGCTGTTCGCCTCCTCTCTGGGTGGGGCGGGCCTGGAGCTCTGGCGCAGCGACGGCACTCCTCAGGGCAGCCGTCTCTTGGCGGATCTCAACAAGACCGATCTCGGCGGGTCCTACCCATCGGAGCTGAGGGCGGTCGGGGACAAGGTCTACTTCTACGCCACGGACGGGCAGGGCTACGCTCTCTGGAGGAGCGACGGCACGGAGGCGGGGACGTCGCTCTTCGCCTCCCCCGATCTGCCGGGAGGCTACCCACCTCTGCAAGGCCAGGCGATCGTGGAGATGGGGGGAGCCGTGTTCACCGTCTACCAGACTGGGCAACCCTCCACGCCGGGGCTCTGGCGCCTGGACGCTTCCTCTTCGGCGCCGGTCCGGTTGACGGCCGAGGATGTGGGTGTGGGGCCCAATTCCCTGCGCGTGGTCGGCAACACCCTCTTCTTCGCGGCAGGCGACGAAGATCATGGAGGGGGCTTCTGGAGGACGGACGGCACTGCGGCGGGGACGCGGCAGGTGGCGGACCTGACTCCAGGTTTCATGGCTCGAGCCCGGAGATCCTGGCGGAATTCAAGGGGAACCTGTACTTCACCGCCGACGTCGGTTCCTTCCGCCGGGAGCTTCTGGCGCACGGACGGCACGGAGGCGGGGACCATCCTGCTGAAGGACATCCATCCCGATCACAATTCGGACGTGGGTCTCCTGACCGAGCACGCCGGCAGGCTCTGGTTCTTCGCCACTGACATAGAGCACGGCCGCGAGCTGTGGAGCACCGACGGCACCCCCGCGGGGACGAAGGTGCACGAGCTGGTGCCAGGCCCGGAAGGCTTCAACGCAGCCGGTATGACCTGGGATGGCGACCGGCTGTTCCTGTTCGGCGGAGGGCTGTGGATCTCGGATACCACGCCGGCGGGGACGCAGAGGATCAGCGACGTGCAGTTCACCCAACCTCTTGCCTTGAGACCCTCGACGCCGGTGGTAGTCGACGGCACCGTCTACTTCTCGGGCTTGGTCCCCGGAACATTTGCCGACACACTTTGGAAGAGCGACGGCACCGAGGCAGGCACCGTTCAGGTTCTGGACCGTGACGGCCATGCTGTCTCCGATCCCCTGTTTTTCCAGGTTTTCGCGGGCCGTGTCTTCTTCACCATCGAGCACCAGGGCAAGCTGTTCCAGACGGACGGCACGGCGGCGGGGACGTTCCCGCTCCTGGATCTGGAGGCGCCTTCAGAGAGCACGTATCACGAGCTGGTCCGCGCCGGCTCCCGTCTCTTCTTCAGGAAGTGGGACCGCGCCACGGGCTCCGAGCCTCTGGGCGCTGGAGGCGGACTAGCCGCCGAAACGATCACTTTTTTCGGGACGGACACCATGCTCGAAGGCCTGGACTGGCGGGCGTTGCTGCTGGAGGAGGACCGGGCTCCCGATCCGGCACGGTTCTGGGGGCGGGCGGCGCTCTACGCGTTCCTGTTCCTCTGGGGCTGGCGGTTCATCCTGTCCTCCGTGGCGGAGAACTACGTGGGAGAGTCGTTCCTCCACTGGATCAACCTGCCGTTTCACGAGGCGGGGCACATCCTCTTCGGTTTCTTCGGCGACTTCCTGCGGTCGCTCGGGGGGACGCTGGGCCAGCTTCTGATCCCGGCCCTCTGCCTGGGCACGTTCCTGCTCCGGAGCCGCGACCCCTTCGGCGCCTCGGTGGCCCTCTGGTGGCTGGGCGAGAGCTTCATGGACATCGGTCCCTACATCGCCGACGCCAGCTCGGGCGAGCTGCTCCTGCTGGGCGGGGTGACGGGGCGGGACGTGCCCGGCTACCACGACTGGGAGAACGTCCTCATCGATTTGAACCTCCTGCAGCACGACCGGCTGCTGGGCAACCTCTCCTACGGCCTCGGCCGCCTGCTCATGCTCGCGGCCTTCGCCTGGGGCGGCCGGCTGCTCGTGCTCCAGCACCGGGAGCTCGGAGCGTCCCGGGGGAGGTGAAGTTTGGAAAGCGGGCACCGGCCGTCCATCCGTCGCGTCTAAAAAGAACACCAAATGGCAGGGACGAACGAGCGGTTTGCCGCAGTCCGCTCATTTCCCTCCTCTGCGCACGCTCTTCATTCTCGCTGCGGGATGGGCTACGATACCTGCCCGTTGAGCTCCTTCCTCTTTAACATCGCAAGGCGAGGTCCACCGAATGAGTGATGTCGTCCAGAAGTTCTGGGGTTTCTGCCACACGCTTCGCCACGACGGCATCGACTACGGCGACTACATCGAGCAGATCACATATCTGCTCTTTCTCAAGATGGCGGACGAGCGGGGCATCGATCTGAGCCGGATCGCATTGCCGCCGCTGCCGCAGACGGAAGACACCGGTGCGGTCGACTGCTCGTGGCCGGCCCTGGAGCTCCAGCAGGGCGAGACGCTCACGAAACACTACGCGGGCGTGCTGCGCGCGCTGGGCCGGCAGCCGGGCCTGCTGGGCGACATCTTCACGGGCGCGGAGTCGCGCTTCAGCAAGGCCGCGAACCTGAAGCGGCTGATCGATCTGATCGACGAGACGCGAGTGGACCGCGCTGGAGGTGGACGTGAAGGCCGCGGTTTTCGAGGGCCTGCTGGAGAAGGCGGCGAGCGAGGGCAAGAAGGGCGCGGGGCAGTACTTCACGCCGCGCCTGCTGATCCAGGCGATCGTCCGCTGCGTGAAGCCCGATCCGCGCGAGGTCCCGGAGTTCACGATCTGCGATCCGGCCTGCGGCACGGCGGGTTCCTGGTGGTGGCCCACGAGTGGCTGCTCACGCGACGCAGGAGGCGGCGTCCGATCCGGAGCTGATCGAGCGGTCGCGGCGCGGCACCTACTTCGGCCAGGAGCTGGTGCAGCGGCCGCGCCGCCTGGCGCTGATGAACCTGTACCTCCACGGCCTGGAGCCCGAGATCAAGCTCGGCGACTCGATCTACGAGACGCCCGAGGAGCGCCGGTTCGACGTGGTGCTCACCAATCCGCCGTTCGGCAACAAGGGCGCGAACCAGGTGCCGAAGCGCGACGACTTCACGGTCAAGACCTCGAACAAGCAGCTCAACTTCCTCCAGCACGTGCTCACTATGCTCAAGCCGGGCGGCCGGGCCGCCGTGGTGGTGCCGGACAACTGCCTGTTCGCCGATCAGGCGGGCGAGGTGTTCAAGATCCTCGCCCAGGACTGCGATCTGCACACGGTGCTCCGGCTGCCCAACGGCACGTTCACCCCGTACAGCGCCGGGACGAAGACGAACGTCGTCTTCTTCACCAAGGGGAGCCCGACGGAGACGGTCTGGGTCTACGACGCGCGCACCAACGTGCCGCGGATCACCAAGAAGGACCGCCCCCTGACCCATGCCCACCTCGCCGCGTTCGAGGCGTGCTACGGCCTCGATCCCAACGGCCGTTCGCGCCGCTCGGCGGGCGACTCCCGGGAGGACCGCTGGCGGTCGTTCTCGATCGCCGAGGTGCGCGCCCGCGACTTCAAGATCGACGGCCTCAAGTGGCTCAGGGAGGAGTCGCTGGAGGACGAGCTGCCGGAGCCGGAGGAGCTGGCGACGGAGGCGATCGCCGAGCTGGAGAGCGCGGTGCAGGATCTGGCGTCGATCATCGATCTTCTGAACAACGAGGTTGAGCCGCGCCGGCCGCGCGTGCTTCAGGGTGGCTCGTGACGAGCGCCGTCTCCGATTGGGAGATTGGACGCCGCGAAGGCGAGCTGCCGGAAGGGTGGGCCGAGGCCACGTTCGAAGAAATTGTTGTCCACAAGCTCGGCGGCGAGTGGGGAGCGGACCCGGCAGAGGCGGACCGGGATCCGGACTTCGTGCGGGTGCGCGTCATCCGCGGCACCGACTTCCGGGACTGGGAGCGCGACAAGGGCTCGTCCGCCGAGCCGCGGGCCATCAAGCGGTCGAGCCTCGCCCGGCGGCAGCTCCGGGCGGGAGACCTGGTCATCGAGATCTCGGGCGGCGGCGTCAGCCAGCCCGTGGGCCGGGCGGTGCTGATCGACGAGGAGACGCTCCGGCGGGCGGACGCGCCGCTCATCTGCTCGAACTTCTGCCGCCAGGTGCGGGTGCACCGCGAGATCGATCCCGCCTTCGTGCACCTGGTCCTCACCGGCCTCTATCTCGGCGGCGGCCTGAACGAGTACCAGACGCAGACCACGAACCTGCGCAACCTGCGCTTCAAGGACGTCCTCTCGGGCGTCGTCCTGCCGATCCCGCCCCGGGCCGAGCAGGAGCGGATCGTCGAGCGGGTGGGCGAGGTGAGGGCGGCCGAGCGGCGCTCGCTCGAAGGGGTGGCCCGCGTGCCGGCCATCCTCCGCCGCTTCCGCCAGTCCGTGCTCGCGTCCGCCTACTCGGGCCGGCTGACGGAGGAGTGGCGGGAGGCGCAGTGGCAAGAGGAGCCCGCGGAGCCGTTCGCCTGCCGCCTGGAGCGCGCCTTCGCGGCCCGCCGGCAGGCCTATGAGGAGGCGTGCCTCGAAGCCGAGGCGTTCGACCGGCGGGCGCCGCGGCGGCCGAAGAACCTGGCCGTCACGCCCTGGGAGGTACCGGAGCCGCTGGAGGAGCCCGAGGTGCCCGAGGGATGGCGCCTCGCGTCCCTGCAGGACGTGATCCGCCGCGCCCAGTACGGCCTGTCGGTCAAGGCGGACGCCAGGCCGCGCGAGGGCGTGGCCATGCTGCGCATGGTCAACATCCGCGACGGCCGGATGGACGCTTCCGACCTCAAGTACGTGGACCGCGGCCAGGCCGAGCTCCCGGTCTACCGGGTGCGGAGCGGGGACATCCTGTTCAACCGCACGAACAGCGCCGAGCTGGTGGGCAAGGCCGCGGTGTTCAATCTGGACCTGGAGGCGGTCTTCGCCTCGTACCTGGTACGCATCGAGTGCGACGAGGACCTGGTCTCCAGCCGCTATCTGTGCGCGTGGATCAACTCCCCCTGGGGCCGCCGCTGGGCGCGGACGGTGCGGACGGACTGCAGCAACCAGTCGAACATCAACGTCTCGCGGTTGCAGACGATGCCGGTGCCCGTGCCGCCGCTCGCCGAGCAGCACGAAATCGTGCGCCGGATCGAGGCTCACCTCGCCTTCGCCGGCGCGGTCGAGGAGCGCGTGGCGGCGGCGGCCGAACGGGCGGAGAAGCTGCGGCGGACGGTGCTGACCCGGGCGCTGCGCGGCGAGCTGGTGCCCACGGAGGCGGAGCTCGCGCACGTGGAGGGCCGTGACTGCGGCAATGGCAGCGGCTATGAGCCCGCCTCGGACCTGCTGGAGCGTATCGGGGCCGAGCGCTCCGGGATCGAAGCCGCCGGCGAGGTGGGGACGGGCGAGGCGGTCTCCGAGCGCATCCTGACCACCGTCCGGCAGTCCTGCTGGGGCTCGGGCGAGATGACGCGCGAGGAGCTGGTCCGCAAGGTCGCCGCCCGGCTGGGTTGCCCGAAGTTCGGCCGCAACGTCCGCGCCCGTCTCGAAGCGCACGTGGAGGCCGCCCTGGCGCGCCGCATCCTCGCCCGCAAGGGGGATCTCCTGACCGGGGCCACCCCCACCTTCGGCCGCTACGACTTCGTGTTCCTGATGCGGACCGTGCTGGCGCTCGCCGAGAAGGGCGTCGAGCAGGAGAAGGACGAGATCATCGCAGCCGTCGCCGCCTACCTGGGCTACGGACAGGTGACGGCCGCGATCCGCGACCGGATGGAGCGCGTGCTGGAATGGGCGGCGGGGAACGGGGAGGTCGAGATCCGCGAGGGCAGGATCACCGTCCTGTAAGGACCCTACTTCAGCCACTCGAACAAGTCGTAGTGCTCGCGGGTCATGCCGAGCCGCTCGTAGACCCGCTGGGCGGCCGTGTTGCGCTTCTCTACGTAGAGACGGATCCCCTTGAGGCCGGAATCAGCCTCGACCCGGCGCCGCAGGTGCGCGTAGAGGGCGCGATAGACGCCCCGGCCGCGCTCTTCGGGGACGACGTAGACGGATTGGATCCAGAGGATGACGCCGTTCCTCCAGTCGCTCCACTCGAAGGTGGTGAGCAGACAGCCCACCACCTCGCCGGCCCGCTCGGCCACCCAGTAGGCGCCCTTGCCGGGGTCGGCGAAGACGGCCGCGGCGCCGCGGGTCACGGTGTCGAGATCGAGCTCCAGGTCTTCAGTCTCGCGGGCCATGCGGAGCTGGAAGTCCACGATCACCGGCGCGTCCCCCGGCTGGGCGGCCCTCACCTTGAGATCAGCCAAGAGGAGGAGGCTCCTCTGGGTACAGCCTTGCGAAGAGGCGAGCTTCGACCTCGGGATCGAGGGGCTCGTCCGGCAGCTCCCGCACGGCGCGCACGGCGGCCGCGATCTCCTCGGAGAGCCGCCGGCAGCTCTCGCACTCGGAGAGGTGCTCCTCGATCTGCTGGGCCCGCCCGAAGCTCAGCCGGCCGTCGAGGCTCTCGGTCAGGTCCGCTTGCACCTCGCCACAGTGCAGCCCGGCGGCGATCCGCTCATCCTGCAAGACCGTCCTCCTTCCAGCGGGCCTTCCAACGAGAGAGAAACCGCAGGCGTGCCCGGTGGAGCCGCGTCCGTACGGCGGCCTCGGAGAGGCCTGTGACCTGGGCGGCCTCGTCCACCGTGAAGTACTCGCGGTCGCAGAGGGTCAGGATCTCGCGGTCCTCCGGCGGCAGGGCTTCGAAGAGGGCGGCGGCCTCGGCGTTCTCCACGAGAGGCCCCTGGGCCGCGAGACGCGCCAGCTCGCGCAGGGGAGTGGCGTCCGTCTCCCGTCCTGCTTGGGGGTACCTCCGCTCGGTGGCACGGCGGGCCAGGGCGAGCAGCCAGGTGCGGGCCGAGGACTCGTCCCGGTAGCGGACCGCGCTGCGCCGGGCCGCGGCGAAGGTGTCGTACAGGATCTCTTCCGGCTCACCTGGAGCGGCGGCCCGGGCGAACCGGTACACGGCCGCCTGGTGCCGCCGTACGAAGCGGCCGAAGGCCGAGACGTCCCCGGCCGCCGTCCGGCCGATCAACGTCTCGTCGCTGATCCTGGCGTCGTCTGTTTCCACCATGTCCCGGGTCCGGGCTCGCCATGTCCTGGGTTCCCGGGAATCTTACAACGGAGCGCCCTCAATAAACGCCCTCAATAAACGATCCGCCCTCAGTAGACAATGCGACGGTAGCGGGCGAGCAGGATCGAGTAGGCGCCGAAGGCGATCAGGCCTGCGGCCACAAGGCCCAGGAGCCAGGAGCCGGCGGGCTGGCTGGCGAGAGTCTCCAGCGCGCCGCCCAGGCCGCGGGCCTCGGCCGGATTGAACTGCAGGGCGGCTCGGATCAGGAACCAGCCGGAGAACAGGAACACGATGCCGCGGGCGATCAGGCCCACCTTGCCGGTGTTCACGGCCAGCCGCTGCTCGCTGGGGTCCATCTCCTGTTCCTTCAGGTGCTTGCGGAACTTCTCGGTCCACCCGTCCCGGAGCTGGGTGAGGCCGGAGAGGATGACCGCGATGCCGGCGATGGCCACCAGCCAGCGGCCGAAGGGCTTGGTCATGAGATCCGCCGTCCAGCCCTGGGTGCCGCCACTGTTTCCGGCGTTACTGGCGCCGGAAGCCATGCGCACGGCCGCCATGGCGAGACCGCCGTAGATCAGGCCCGAGGCCACCTGGCCGGCCCGCACGGCCAGGCCCTTGGGATCAGTCCCCTTGTTTTCGGGGTCGAGGACTCCCTGCACCACGCGCCAGAGCGCGTAGCCGAAGAGGCCCAGGGCGAGCAGCCAGAGCAGCGCCGTGCTCTGCTCGGCGACCCATTGAAGGGCGCTCCGCGTATCCGTCTGCTGGTTGCCCCGGGCGCCAAAGGCCGTCTGGATGGCGAGGATGCCGACCAGGGCGTACACCGCTCCCCGGGCCGCATAGCCCAGGCGGGCCAGCGGCTCCACCCAGGGATTACGCAGGGAATGACGCAGGGCCGCGCGAGCCGTGGACTCGAGCTGGCGCCCTGCGTGAGAGATCGTATTCGTGGTTGGACGTGCCATTGCCGTAACCTCCTGGAGGGGAGGTGACAGCAAGGGACATGCCGGCTTATTTCAGGCCGGCTTATTTCAGGCCGGCTTACTTCAGGCCGGCTTACTTCAGGTGCGTCTCGAAGAGCTTGAAGATCCGTCGGTATTCGTCGAGCCAGCTTGTCGCTTGCACGAAGGCGTGGTCCTCGACCGGGTAGACGGCCATCTCGAAGTTTTCCTTCTTGAGCTCGATCAGCCGCTGGACCAGGCGCACGTTGTCCTGGAAGAAGACGTTCGAGTCCAGCATGCCGTCGCAGATCAGGAGCGGCTTCTGGAGCCCGGCTGCGTACTCGATGGGCGAGCTCTTCTCGTACGCCTCCGGATCGTCCTCCGGCCGGTTCAGGATGTTCGAGGTGTACTCCTCGTTGTAGTGCGCCCAGTCCGTGACCGGCCGCAGCGCCGCGCCCGCGGCGAACAGGTCCGGCGCCCGGAACAGTGCCATGTAGGTCATGAACCCGCCGTAGGAGCCGCCGTAGACGCCCACCCGCTTGGGATCGACGCTCTTGTTGGCCACCAGCCAGGCCACGCCGTCCTCCATGTCCTCCAGCTCCGGGTGGCCCATCTGGCGGTAGATCGCCGTGCGCCAGTCCCGCCCGTAACCCGCGGAAGCCCGGTAGTCCATGTCGATCACCACGTAGCCGTGGCGCGTCAGCAAGGTGTGGAACATGTACTCGCGGAAGTAGTTCGACCAGCCGTAATGGACGTTCTGGAGATAGCCCGCGCCGTGGACGAACATCACGGCCGGGTATCTGCGGGGGCGGGCCGGATCGAACCCCTTGGGCGTATAGACCCGGGAGTAGACGGGGGCCGGGGCGCCGTGGGTGGAGGGGATGGGGACGATCTCCGGCATGGCCCAGTCCTGGGCCAGGAAGGCTTCCGTCCGCGTGCTGGTGACCTGCTTCGCCTCGGCGCCCGGCCTCATGGGCTGCACGTAGAGCTCGTTCGGCCGGTTGATCCCTGAGTGGATGACCAGGAGCTGCTTCTCGTCGGGCGACGGGATGGCTTCCGTGAGGCCGCCCAGGCGCGTGAGCTGCTCGGCCTTGGCCGTGGCGATGTCCACGCGCCAGGTGTCGTACTTGCCGGGGTGCTCCTGGTTGGCCGAGTAGTAGAACGCCCGGCCGTCCCGGCTGAGCCGCGGCGTGGCGACCTCGTAGCGGCCCGGCGGCGTCAGCAGGCGCTTCTCTCCTGCTTGTCCCCCTGTTTTGGTTGAGAGCAGGTAGAGCCCCGAGAAGCCCGTCTCCTCGGAGAGGAACCAGAGGGTCTCGTTGTCCCGCAGCCAGCCGAATTCGTTGAAGTCCCAGTTGATCCAGGCCGCGTCCGTCAGCCGGTCGCGGAGGGTGAGCTTGGTTCCTTCGGGAGCGGCAGTGTCCCAGGTGGCGATCCAGCGGTCCTTGTTGTCCCGGGCGCGGAAGGCCAGGGCGAGCTGGCGGCCGTCGTCGGACCAGCGGGCTTCGGCGACCTCGATGGGGCGGGGCTTGTCCTCCTTCTTCTCCTCGGCGGGCTTGTCCTCCTCTTTCTTCCCCTCTCCCTCCTTCTGCATGGCGGCCTTCTTCTTGGCCGCGGCGGCTTCGCGCAGGGCCTTCAAGGGGTCTTCCTTGAGGCCGGGGAAGGCCGTCAGGTCGAGGTCGTGCCGTTCGTGCTTGGCGAGGTCGAGGAGGATCACGGAGTGGGGCACGTACGCCTCGCCGCCCACCTTGGCGCGGACGTCGCGGACCTCCACGTCGCCGCTCTCGGTGACGTAGTTGGGCATCCTGGCGGGCTTGAGCTCGCCCTCGCCGCGCTTGGGCGCGGTCACCACGGCGAGCCAGTCGCCGGAGGGAGACAGGCGGAGGGCTTCGATGGTGACGTTCTTGCCCAGGTAGAAGGGGAGCGGCGGCCGGGCGGGATCGGCCTTCTGGTTGGCCCGGTTCTCCTCGCGTTCCCGGCGCTCCCGCTCCTGCTGTTGGCGGATGACGTCGAACAGGCGCGTCTGCTGGGCTTCCAGGTAGGACGGCTCGTCCTCCTCGGCGGGGTCCTTGGCGAGCTTGAGGTCGGCCGCCTGGGCGAGGAGGCCGGTCGTCAGGTCGTAGAGGAAGACCTTGTTCTCCTGGTAGAACGCAATCCGCTTGCCGTCCGCCAGGATGAACGGATCGGTCTCCGCCTCCGCGGTGCGGGTGATCTGCCGCACGGCGCCCGTCGCCAGGTCCTTGAAGAACACATCCCCCTGGCGCGCCCAGACCTTCTTCTTGCGGTCCGGAGTCCAGTAGCCGCCCAGGGCGTCCACCTTGCCGCGGTCGGCAGCCTCGATCTTCGTGGTCTTGCCGGTCGCGAGATCCACGCGGAAGAGGTCCCGGGGGTTGCGGCCCACGCCGTCCCGCTCCCGCTCGTAGTAGACGGCGCGGCCGTCGTCCGACCAGTAGGGGTTCTCGGGCGGGTTTCCGATCCAGTCGGGGTCGGCCATGATCTGCTCGAGGGTCAGGTCCTGCGGCTCTACGGCCCTGGCCGGTAGGGCGGGCAGGAGGAGCAGCAGACAGAGGGCTCCAGCGGCGAGGCGTCGCGGATTCAAGGTCATTCGTCGTTCCTCAAAGAGGTAGGGAAAAAGCGTCGCTCCGGGATCATACGGGCAGAGGCGCCGCGAGCTCCAGGCTAGCGCTTTGCGAAGCGTTGGGTGATCCAGCCGGTCACCAGGTTGAGCACCTGGGGGTCTATCGTGGTTTCGATGACGCCATACTCGGCGGGGCTGCCCGTGGTCGCGGGCTGGAAGAAGTGGTTGAGCCCGGGCAGGAGGCGCACGGTCACGTCCCGATTCCCGCGATGGCCCCGATTACCGGCCTGTTTCAGGGCCTTCGCGATCTCGGACAGGTTCGGGTCCGCCGGCACCTGGAGGTCGAGCGTACCGTTGAGCGCCAGCACCGGCACTTTGACCTTGCGCAGGGCCGGCCGCGGGTCGTAGTCGATGAAGTAGCGGAACCAGGGGGTGTTGATGCCCTTGATCACGGCGTCACCCGCCGCGCCGAGGCCGCCCAGGGTCTTGATCTGGTCTTCGCTCAGGGTCACCAGCAGATCCTTGCCGAGGGGGCGCAGGCTGGCCGTCCGGGCGGCCCGGTCCGGCTCCCCGCGCAGCACATCGAACGTCCGCCGCAGGGCGTCCTGGCTGCGCTGGATGGCCTCTTCCGGGACGCCGTTCGAGCGGGCGATGAGCTCGCTCTGGCGCCGCACGATCTCCGCGCCGGGTACACCCGTGCCCGCGAGGAGCACGAGGAAGGCCACGTCCGGCGACTGGCTGGCCGCGAGCGGCGCCACGATGCCCCCCTCGCTGTGGCCGAGGAGGCCGATGCGGTCCCTGGCGATCCTGGGATGGCTCTCGAGGAACCGCACGCCGGCCAGCGCGTCCCGGGCGAAATCGGCCGTCGTGGCCTCGTCCACGTTGCCCGTCGAGCCACCCGTGCCGCGGTCGTCCACCCGCAGCACGGCGATGCCGTGGCGGCTGAGGTGATCGGCAATCACCAGGAGCGTCTGGTGGCCGTACAGGGACCCGTCCCGGTCCTGGGGGCCGCTGCCGCTGAGGAGCAGCACGGCGGAGAAGGGGCCGGAGCCCTGGCCCGAACCCTGGGGAATGGTCAGCGTGCCGGCGAGCTTGACTCCGCTGCCGTCGTTGACGGGGTAGCTCACCTCTTCCGCCGTGTAGGGGAACGGCCGCTTGGGCTCCTGGGGACGCCGGGTCGGGGCCGGAGCAGGATCGAATGCCTGGGCCAGGCAGGGGGCCAGCAGGACGAGGAGAGGGAGGATGAGGTGTTTTCTCTGGAGCGGCATCATCGTCGTGCCTCCTCCGGCCTCCCTCTCCGTGCCTCTATCTCGAAGAAGCCGCCTGCATCTGGTCCGGCGTCTGGGTGCCGCTGACCTGCAGGCTGCTCAGCAGGGACTGGAAGACCTGCTCGTTGGCGGTGAACTTCTCGTCCGGCGTGGTCATGAGGAAGATGACCACGTCCTGCTCGCGGGGGATGGCGATCCAGTGCTGGGTCGTGAGCACGGTACCCTTGCCGTCGATGGCGGCGCCGTTGCCCGGAGCCGTCACCACGAGCGAGAAGCCGCGCTTGCCGCCCACGTCGATGACCTCCTTGGTCTTCACCTGGGCGCCGACGCCCGTCTGGAGGGCCTGCGCGCTCTGATCCAGGAGGACCTTGGGGTTCAGCGGTTTGCCGGTCTTCTGGACGAACGCCACGATCGAGGCGACATTGTCCGGCGACCAGGCGCAGCAGATGTCGCCCGGCAGCGTGAACTTCGTGGGGTCACCTTGCTGCCAGCCCTGGGGCGGCGCGAACGAGATGCCGATCTGCTCCGGGGTCATGACCTTGGGGCCCGTCCCGGGAGCTGCGGGAGCCGTGCCTTGGGGCGTGGTGCCCTGCGGCTGCGCCTGCGGAGCGTTGGGATCTTGAGGCGCCATGGCCGGGTCCTGCGGCATGGCCGGGTCCTGGGGAGGGGGCGCCATGGCGGGATCCTGCGGCTGGGTTCCCTGGGTACCCTGAGCCTGGGGATCGCCCTCTTCGACCGGAGTCTCCTTGATGGTGACCGCAGGCTCCTTCTGCTCAGGAGGCTTCTGCTCGGTCGGTCGGGGGTGGCTCGGAGCCTGCCCCCAGGCCGGCAGGAGCGGCACGGCGAGCAGGGCGGTTGCGAAAACGAGTACTACGCGTGTGTTTCGCAGGTTCATGTCTTCCTCGGCTCTCCTAATGGCATTGATCCATGCCAGGTTGATATCGAGTCGGGATCGCTCTGCTGGGAGGATCACCGTGCGTCTTCAGGTTCAACGGGGCGGCGGAAGGCACTATTTCGTTCGGTCTCAATCGATCTCAACGGTGGCGAGCATCTTCTGAAAGATCCGCTCCGCGGCGTCGAACGAGGCCTCGGGAGAGCTCAACAGGAAGAGGAGGATGTCTTTCTCCCGCGGAACCGCCACCCAGTGCTGTTTCGTCCTCGTCTCCCGTCCACCCTCGCCTCCTTCGCCATCTTCGCTGATACTGGCCGCGACCAGCCCCAACGCTCTCACTTCACCAAACTTATGCACCTCCCATGCCTGGACCTCGGCTCCGAGGAGATCAAGTGCCGCGGCGGCGTGGCCGCGAAGGTCCGCGGGGCTCCATGCCTGCCGGACCCACTGTCTCGCCACGGCGATCGTCGTGACGCCGTCCTTCGTCCAGGCCCGGAGGATCTGCCCGGGCGCGTCCAGCAGGGCCGGATTGGCACGGATCCACCAGCCCGGGGCCGTCATTCGTATCCCAAGTGCCGGGTCGGCGAAAAAACGTGCCTCCGGCGTGTACTCCGCCGCGAGCAGCCCGCCCACGTCGGCGTAGGTCGAGCTCGCCGCCGCCCCCGAGGCCCACTGCCGGCTGCCGTCCCGGCCCACCAGCTCCACGGCGTCGATGGCGCTCCAGCCGGGCCGGCGCGCCGTGTCCATCTCGATCAGGATGGCCCTTCCCAGGACCTCACCGGCCGCCTGGACCACGAAGTCCTCCGGAGCCCGCGCCGTGGGATCTTCCCCTTGCCAGAGAAGAGAGGGCGTACCGTCGTCCAGGAGGGCCGACACCCGGGTGACCGCGCCCGGATTCCACGACTCCCGGACGCGGACCTCGGCAATGGAAACCTTTTTTTCGAAATGAGCCAGCAGCCATTCCGCGCCCGTGTCCGGCTCCAGCGGGCTCCAGGCCGTGGGAGCGTCTTCGGCCTCGGGCGTATCGGGCGTGCCGGTCGCCTGTTCGGGCCCCCAGGGCTCCCCGACGACGCCCACCGCCCGCGCGGCCCCCGCTGAAGAGAGCGAGGCGATCAGGAGGGCCGCGATCCCCCGAGCCTGGATTGTGGTGGGAATCAAGGCTAGGACTTGCGGGTACGTTTCGCTTTCGCTTCCTGCCTCATGGTCGACGGGCTCTTGTACTTCACCGAGAGGACTTCGCCGCTGGTCGCACCGATGATCACCTCTTGGGCGCCCTTCTTGTCCTTGATCAGAATGTCGAAGGAATAGACCAGAAGGTCATTGCTCCGTTTGAGCTCTTCTGAGCCCACCTCGCCGCCCGGCACTTTTTCCAAGGCGATGGTGCGAGCCTTCTCCATGCCGATGGGGCCTTCTTTCGCTGGCTCGGCAGCTTCGGGCGCGGGGGGCGCGGGCTTTTCCTCTTGCGTTTGGACCGCGAAGAGGCTGCCTGTCATGAGGAATGAAAGGGCGAGGCAGGCAAGGAACGAGGTGCGCTTCCGTTTCATGGGTAGTCCTTTCCGGATTCCCGCAGACCCCAATATGAGATCCTCTGAGACGGACCATATCAGGGATGGCTGCGGGCCGGAGAAAGAGGCTCGGCACCGGGCGTCCTACCGCCCCTCGTCCTGGATGATCTTCGCGGTCCGCTCGGAGAGCGCGCCGATGGTGCGCGACGGATTGACGCCAAGCGCCTCCGGGATGATGGCGCCGTCGACCACGTACAGGTTCTTGTAGCCGAAGACCTCACTCTTGTGATCGACCACGCCGTTCGCGGACGTCGTACCCAGGTTGCAGCCGCCCAGGGGGTGCGGCGTGACCAGGTCCTTCAGCAGCGTCCAGGTGGGAGGCACCACGGGGAAGCCGTGAGTCGCCTTCGACAGCCGCTTGTGCATGTTCACGATCGCGTCGATCACCTTCTCCGACTCCTTGATGTCCCAGGCCAGGTGGAGCTCGCGGGTCTTGGAGAACGGCGACTTCCTGAGGGAGAGCACGCCGTTGGCGGCGTCGACCCCTTGAGCGAACCAGGGCATGACGTTGCGGAAAGCTTCCTTGCCCTTCAGGAAAGCCTGGATGGAGTCGATGACCAGCTTCGCCTTGACCCCCGCGCCGGAGCGTTCGTACGCTTCGAGCATGTCGTTCAGCAGGTTGGGGAAGCCACCGTCCTGGATCCAGAACGACTGCCCCTCCTGGCTGCGGTCGAGGAAGTCGATCGCGCTGGCGATGGTGGGACCCTTCCAGGGATAGATGTCGTAATCGTCGTAAAAGGCGGGGGTCAGGAAGTCCCCGTTGCTGCTCCAGTTGTGGCCCAAGCGCTGGCTGACGTCGGGGAGGCTGCCCGTCAATTCACGGCAGCGCAGCAGCAGCTCGGTCGAGCCGAGCGAGCCGCACGCCACGATGACGATCCGCGCCGTCTGGCTGCCGGGCACCCGTCCGCCGTTCTTCAGCTGATCGTAGGAGACCTTGTAGCCGCCCGCGATGGGCTCCACGTTGCTCACCAGGTGGAGCTCCCGCACCTGCGCGCCGTGCTTCTCCGCCCAGGGGATGTAGTTGCGGTCGAGCGTGTTCTTGGCGTAGACGTCGCAGCCGATGTCGCAGTTGCCCAGATGCACGCAGGTGCCCTGCTCGACGCCCTGGGCGTTGACGAACGTCTTGCTCTTGGCCACGTTGTGCGGATCATCCTGGTCGTACGTCCACTCCGAATCGAACGAGACCGCCAGCTCAAGCTGCTTGAACCGGCCGCCCTCGCCGATGGCCTCGGCGCCGCGCTTCATCAGGCGCATGCGCTCCGACCACTGGTTGGCCGGCACCTTCTGCACGTTCATGAACTTGGCGACGGTGTCGTAGTGGGGCTTGAGCTCGTCGTACGTGATCTCGGGCGGCCAGCCGGCCTTGAACACGTCCACCGGCGCCTCGCAGGAGATGTTGGCGTAGATCAGCGAGCCGCCGCCCACCGCCGCGCCCTGTGCGATCCCCATGTTGGGGAACAGCCGGAGGTCCAGCCAGCCGTTCTCCTTCTCGGGTTCGTCTTGATCCCAGATCCAAGCATCGCCCGGCTTGCGGGGGTAGGTCTCCTTGGTCCACCGCCGGCCGCGCTCCAGGATCAGGACCTTGTAGCCAGCTTCCGCCAGACGGCAGCCGGAGATGGCGCCGCCGAATCCGCTGCCGATCACGATGACGTCGAAGTCCATGGGGGCCTCCCTCGGCTCGTGCCTGAAAAGAGTTGAGAAAATCCGATAAGAGGAGTTTCCCATGAGTCCCCCCGGGGCGCAAGCGTCCTGGGAGGTGGGCCAGAGGGATAGAATGCAGAGCCATGGACCTCCAGCCCGAACAGATCCAGGTGCTCGGCTATCTCCGCCTGAAGGGGACGGAGACTCCCGTGGAACGGCTGCGCGAGCATGTGGCCGCCACGTTCCGGGCGATCGAAGACCTCCTGGATTCCGTGCCACCCGGCCTGCGCGCCCTCCGGCCGGCCCTGCCGCGATGGTCGGTCCAGGAAATCGTGGACCACCTCGTGGAGAGCCACCGGCCCGCGGTGGAGCAGCTCCGCGAGATGGTCTCCGGCCGGCGTCCTGAAACCGGCGCCATCCCGGCCCATCTGCAGTCCGCGGCGCCTCTGGACCGCCCCTGGGAAGAGCTGGTGGGGGATCTCAAAGGGATCCACCGTTCGCTCCTCGATCTCCTCGGCAAGGCGTCGGACGAGACCTCCCTCGGCGTTACGGCGCCCGTGGTGATGGTGGTCCAGTCCATCGAGTGGGAGCAGGAGCTCGACTGGAAGGCCTACGTCCAGGCCTACCGCGGCCACACCGCCCAGCACCGGGCGCAGATCGTCCGCACCCTGGAGGATCTCGGCGCCGGGAAATGAAGCGCCTCCGGCCGTCCAGGGCGGGCCTCGCTCAGAACCGCTGCGAGACCCCCACCAGCAGGATGTATTTCGGGAACGTGGCGTCCCCTTCCCGGCCGCTGTAGGGGTTCGGGCGGCGGTTGCGGTAGAAGCCGATCGGCACGTTGAGCGACCAGGTGGTGCCGCCCCGCGAGTAGGCGAGGCCCGGCTCCGCGAACATCTCGTAGCCCGGACGGCGCCAGCCGTGGCTGTCGCCGATCAGGTCGTAGCGCGGCAGCCCCTCGACGCGATAGGCCAGGCTGGCGCCGAACCCCGCCTTGCCGAGCGGCACCACGGCGCCCATCCGCACCAGGTACTGGTCCGGCACCGAATTGACGAGGGTTCCCTCCGCGGCGAAGACCGGATTGTTCCCGAGACCCAGGCCGACGAGGATCGACGGCGTGCCGTTGGTGTCGCGCGGGTTCACGAGGTAGGTGCCGGTGGCGAACAGGTTGACCTTGCTGAATTGGCGGAAGGCCTGGACGTCGAGCACAATCCCCCAGCCGCCGTCGCCCGGCTGCACTGACTGGTCTACCGCCTTTTCCGCGGGATTGGTGCCGTCGATGTCGGGATACACCTGGGTGACGTCGTGCTTGCCGGTCGGCGCCTTGATTCCCAGGCCCAGCGAGACGTTGTGCCGGCTCTCCGGAGCGAAGGTCCAGTACCGTCCTCCCACGATGATGTCTCCCAGCCCGCTCGCCTCCTGCTTGGCGCGCGGGCCCGGTACCGGGCGGATCGGCGTGGGTACCGCCCAGGACGCCTTCACGAGGGGGACGCCCAGATGAAAGCTCAGGCGGTCGCTCGCCGCGTAAGCGACGCTGACGTCGAGCGCCTGCTGGGTGTTGATCACATAGGTCTGCTCGCGCTCGCGGACGCGCTGGTGCTCGCTGCCGCTGTAATGGGTGTCGGAATCGAGACCGCGGTAGGACAGGCTCACCTGCCACTCACCGCGCTCAGGGACCAGCCGGGTTGCCACGCCAAACACGGGCGCGGTCTGGCGGATGAGCACTCAGCCCTGGCCGGCGGCGGGACGGGACGCGATCAGGCCGGCGACCAGGAAAGCAGCGGCGATCAGAGGCTGCGCGGGGCGTCGAAGCATAAATCGATCTCCAAAACGCGGTAATCGTTAATTGGATCTTAACATGTGCGAAGGGCCGGGCCGGTCGAGCACGCGGTAGATCGAGATCCCCTTCTCCCGGTACACCCGCTCCACCTGCCGCCGCGGACCGTTGACGAACCGGGCTTCCCAGCTCCCCAGGGCTTCCAAACGGCTGGGGCTGCGGGCGTGGACCACGATGTGAGAGATCCCCATCGTGCGCAGGCGCTCGAAGCTGCGGGCGTTGGGGAGGAACCGCATGCTGTTGGCGAGCCTGACGTAGCTCTCCGCCATGTAGCCGCTGTAACCGTTGGCGATGGGTTTCCAGTGCAGGGTGGAGGCGTAGAGATAGTAGTTCTCCCGGAAGTCGCCGGTCATGGGCAGCTCGGCGAGAGCCTTGACGGAGGGCTCGTCCCGGATCCAGGTGTAGGCCTTCGGCAGCTCCTCCTCCCGGGGCAGCCGTTCCCAGTCCAGTCTCCGCGGGGCCAGCTCGACCGCCAGGACCGCGGCGAGGCCAATAGCCAACGCCGCCGCCCGCGCCTGCGGTTGAGACACGCGGCGCATCAGCAGGTCCACGCCACGGGCGGCGAAGAACACCACGGTCAGAGAGACCAGGACGTAGAGGCGGGCCGGCACACGCATGCCCGAGAGCCCGGGGACGACCTTGGAGAGCGGCACGTAGACCGAGGCGAAGGACAGGAGGAAGGCGATCAGGCCCGACAGGACGATCCCCCGGACCCAGGGGTCCACCGGTCCCTCCCGCCATCTTCGGGCGGCGGCGAAAACGCCCACGAAGAAGAGGACCGTGGGCAGGAAGCCCGCGAACAGGGAGTTCTCGGGACGGTAGAGCAGGCCGGCGGAATCTCCCAGGACACCGTGCAGGAACCGGTTCGCCCCTTCGCCGAAATAGAAGTTGATGGTGGTGGGGCTGACATAGCTGGCGAGCTTCGCCCCGTAAACCTGGATCTCCTGCTCGGACCGTTCGAGACCCTGCTCGCGGGCGACCCGCACGTAGGGCAGGAAAAGGGCGGCCACGGCCAGCGCCGCCACCAAGCCCACCGGCACCAGGAGCCGCAACGAGCGGAGGGAGAAGAGCTCCCTTCTCTCCGCGGCGGCCCGGCTGAGGAAGATCGCCAGCAGGGAGAAGTGGACCATGTAGGCGAGGTAGCAGCCGCCGGAGAGGTTGAGCAGGTAGAACAGGAGGAAGAGGGTGGCATCCTTCAGCGTCCGGCGGGTGAGCAGGCGGTCCCAGAACCAGAGGGTGGGCGGGATCCACTGGGCGATGAGGATCTGGAGGTGGGATACCTGCGAGAGCCGGAACGAGGAGAAGGCGTACATCCATCCACCGAGCACGGCCGCCGTCCACGAGAGCCCGCTCCGGCGGAGCATCCAGCAGACCGCGAGGGCGCTCCCCACGAAGGAGGAGAGGAAGAGGAAGTTGTAGCCGGCGACGGCGCTGGGGACGACTTTCAGGAACAGGAAGAGCTGGGCCGCCGGCCCCAGGAAGTGCTCGGAAAAAGCGAGGGTGTCCCGGGTCGGATAGAAGAGGTTGGCGTTCCAGAAGTCGGGCAGGCCGAGCTGGATCTGGTGGACTCCCCACTTGAGCACGTAGAGGACGAAGAGAGGGTCTCCGGGGTCGGGACCGATATGGTCCCGCCAGAGGCGGGGAAGCGGCCAGAAGTAGGCGCAGGTCACCGCCGTGTAGAGGAGCGCCACGGCCAGCCAGGGCAGGGTGCGGCGCCAGAAGAAGCTCGCAGAGGTGGGTCTGGAGGGAGACGCCGGATCTTCCATCGGGGCCGGGAAGATATCAGAGAGTCCTGAAAAACTCCCCCCATAGCGCAGTTTCTATATAATCCAACCGTGCCCCGTCCGATAAACTAAAACCGTGGAGCTGATGTCCAGGATGGTCTTCAAGCAGCGCATTGCCTTTCCCTCGATCCTTCTCGTCCTCCATCTCCTGTTCGCGCTGGTCGCCCCCGCGCAGGCACCGCAGACCGGGCAGACTCCCTTGGAGCGGGCCGTGGGCGCCGCGGTGGCCCGGGCGCTCCAGGACACGGCGACGATGGGGGTCCACATCGTCGAGCTGGACACGGGCGAGACGGTGTACGCCTCCAGTCCGGACGAGAAGCGGATCATCGCCTCGAACAACAAGCTGTTCACCACGGCGGCGGCCCTGGACGCGCTGGGGCCGGGGTACTTCTTCGAGACGCGCCTGCTGATGCGCGGCTCCATGGCGGGTGAGACGCTTCAAGGGGACCTGGGGGTGGTGG
This sequence comes from uncultured Acidobacteriota bacterium, assembly GCA_963832495.1. Lineage (GTDB taxonomy): Bacteria > Acidobacteriota > Thermoanaerobaculia > Multivoradales > UBA5704 > DATARR01. The sequence continues at coordinate 413,299 of CAWHUF010000016.1, forward strand.
GCTCGGGCGATCCGCAGATCTCGGGCCGCGAGTTCGGCGGCGATCCCTACGGCGCCTTCCGGCCGTGGGCGGCGGCGCTGCGGGAGCGGGGCGTCCGGCGGGTGACGGGGGACCTCTATCTCGCCCATGGCCTGTTCGAGCCGATGCGCGTCCATCCCGACTGGCCCAGGGACCAGCTCACGGAGTGGTACGAGGCGCCGGTGGACGCGCTCTCCTTCAGCGACAACTGCATCCTCGTGCGGGTGTGGCCGGGCCGGGCGGGAGAACGGGCGCGGGTGGAGACGGTGCCGCCGGTGCCGATCTTCCGCGTGGACAACACCGCCACGACCAGCACCAAGCGCCGGGGCACCCGGCTCTACGTCGGCCGGCTCGACACGCTGCTGACGGTGAAGGGCTCGATCAACGCCAATTCCGGGCCGTTCGAGACCTGGGTGACGGTGCCCGATCCGACGCTCTATTTCGGCTCGGGCCTGCGGGCGGCGCTCGCGGAAGAGGGGATCGTGGTGGAGGGGCACCTGCGGCCGGTCGCCGAGCTGCCGGGGGCCATCTGGGAGCGGGTGGCGCTGCACCGGAGCGACCTCGTCACGGCCGTGCGCACCACCAACAAGCGGAGCCAGAACTTCTACGCCGAAAGTCTGGCCAAGACGATCGGCGCGCGGCGCTGCGGACGGGGCGCCTGGGCCGAAGGAGTGCGCGCCATCTCGGAGTTCCTCGTGTCGATCGGCGTGCCGCGCGGCACCTTCCAGATCGCGGACGGCTCGGGGATGAGCCGCACCAACGTGGCCACGCCGAGGGCGTTCACGACCCTGCTGCGGCACATGTTCTTCCACCCGGCGGCCCTGGAGTTCGCGCAGTCGCTCCCCTATTCGGGAGAGATGGAGATGAGGAGCTGGAAGCGGCGGATGGCCACGCCTCCCTACCGGGGCAACGTCCTCGCCAAGACCGGCACGCTCAACGGCGTCTCCACCCTCTCGGGCTACGCCAAGGCCGTGTCCGGCAAGTCGTACGCCTTCTCGATCCTGATCAACAAGAGCCGGGGCGACGCCCATGGGGCCCAGGACCGGATCGTGATGGCGCTGATCGACAACGGATAGGTAAGCTCCGGTCCGGGATAGAATGCGCCTTGCCGGGGTGCGGCATTCCGTACCCCCACGTCCAGGTATTCCAGGAGACAGCGCCTTGATCACATCCGAAGCCCGCCCGGTCAACTACCGGGGCCTGATGAAGAAGGTGGAGCAGGTGGTCGCGGCCATAGACCGCGACGAGGACGTCGGCTCGACGATCCACCACCTGCTCGAGACCATCATCGACAAGTTCCAGGACGAGCTGGGGATCTACGGCGGCCGGCTCTATCAGCGCCGGGGCGCCTACTATGCTCTCCAGGACACCTTCGGCGACGCCAAGGAGGTCCCCCACGGGCTCAAGGTGCCGATCTCCTATCCGCCCATCCGGCTCCTCCTTGAGCAGGGCACGGTCTACATGGACGCCGAGGACCCGAACATCGACCGCAGCCTGGAGAACCTCCTGGGCGTGCAGCAGTTCGCGGCCATCGAGGTGGGCAACGAGGAGTACATCCTGGCCTTCAACGTCGCCCCCGGGCACGACCGGGACGACATCCTCTTCTCGCTCGGCATCCTGCGGCACAGCGTCAACCAGAAGATCCGCCGCGACCGCATGGAGAGCATCTTCGAGGAGGCGCGGAAGATCCAGGCCTCGATCCTCCCCCGGCGCGAGCCCCAGTACGGCGAGTTCGACATCTACGGCCGCTCGGAGCCCATGGAAGAGGTGGGGGGCGACTTCTTCGACTACATCCCGCTGACCAACAAGATCCTGGGCCTGGCCATCGCCGACGTCTCCGGCCACGGCCTGCCCGCCGCCCTCCAGGTGCGCGACATCTACATGGGGCTGCGCATGGGCCTCGCCCGCGACTTCAAGATCGTGCGCACGGTCGAGCGGATGAACAACATCATCCACAAGAGCACGTTGACGAGCCGCTTCGTCTCCATGTTCTACGGCGAGCTGGAGCTCAACGGCGTCTTCATCTACGTCAACGCGGGCCATCCGCAGCCGTTCCACATCTCGGCGGACGGCACGGTGCGCTTCCTGGAAGAGGGGGGGCCGGTGCTCGGGCCGCTCCCCGACGCCACCTATGAGCGGGGCTTCGTGATCATGAAGCCCGGCGATATGCTGGTCTTCTATACGGACGGCATCTGCGAGACCCAGGGGCGCGACGAGAACGGCCGCCTGCTGGGCGAGTACGGTGTCGACCGCTTGCTGGAAGTGGCCCGCGAGCACCAGGGCGAGACGGCCCGCGAAGTGGTGGACGCCATCTTCGCCAGCGTCGAGGCCTTCAGCCGAGACGCTCCGCCGGACGACGACCGGACGCTCATGGTGGTGAGCCACCCGGTGATCGACACCACCGCGACGCAGGCGTTCCCGAGGCCGACGGGGCTGCTGTAGTTCTTCCTGTCCGGGGAGGCTTCCGCGAAGATTTTCCCCGTGAGCCGGATAGCCGGGGTCGCGATCCCAGACCCTTTCCCCGCCTTCCAGATCGGTTGCCTCGGGATCTCGACGACTTTCCCTTGGGTCCCGATGACGTGCCCCTCGATCCGGAAGATCCGCCTCTCGGGGAAGGCGACTCGGAACGCGGGATAGACCATCACGACCGGGAGCCCGATGAGTTTCCTCGCGGGGAAAATGAGCGGGCAACGTTGCCGGATGGCTGAGGAGGGTCCCGTGGAGGCTGAGCGCTGCTCCGTGAAGCTTCGGCCCGCGGATGCGGAAGCCAAGAACTAGGCTCTAGCGACAGGGTATCTACGGCAGGTCGCCGAGAAGCTTTCTGAGGTGGATCCCGAATCCGAGATGGTCTCAGGCCCCCTTTAAGCCCCACTCGACATCTCGCCGCAAGGCATCACGCTGGTACTCGATCTCAGCAAGCCGATCGGACCCCAACTCCTGGAGGGCCATCTCTCGCGGTACTTCTCCGAGCAGAAAGGCCTCAATCAGCGCTTCCTGCTCCGTCAGGGCGTTTTCGTGCATGGCGAGCCTCCGGTGGCAGTTTACACTGTGCTCCCCTGTGTCTGCCGGACCACCTCCAGCTCCTGCTTCAGCTTGACGATGCTCCTCTCCGGGTAGATCCCCGACCGGAGCTGGACGCCGGGGTAGATCTGCGTCTCCCGTCCCACGACCACTCCGGGATGGAGGACGGAATTGCAGCCGGTGAGCACGCCGTCGCCGAGGATGGCCCCGAGCTTGCGCCGGCCCGTATCGATCCTTTCTCCGTTGCTGGGGATCCGAATTCTGCCACCGTCGTGGCGGAAATTCGAGAGGATCGTCCCCGCCCCCAGGTTCACGTCCATCCCCAGGATCGAGTCCCCCACGTAGTTGAGGTGCGGGGCCTTGGCGTGGCGCAGGAGGATGGCCCGCTTGATCTCCGTGTTGGCTCCCACCACGCACTTGTCGCCGATCCAGACGCCGCCCCGGATGTAGGCGCCGGGCCGGATCTCGACGTCGCAGCCGATGAAGACCGGCCCCTCGATGACCACGCTCGGGTGGATGCGGGCGCCGGGGCAGATGACGATCTGGTCCCCCACGAGGTGGACCTCCGGCGAGAGCTGGCCCTGGATGTCGCTGGACGGCAGGCCGGCCAGGATCTCATCCAGAGGGTCGCCCAGGAGTGCCCAGGGAGCCGCCGGATCGAAGCGGAGGGCGAAGGGGTCCGGCAACTCGGAGAAAAGGGGCGGGATCTCGGGCGCAGTCTGATTCATAAACGCGATGATATCGTTCCGTCCCTGCGTGAACCGGTTCCGTACTCTTCCCAGGTCCTTCTACCGCCGTCCTGCCGAGGAGGCCGCCCGTGATCTCCTCGGGCGGTACCTGGTTCGCGAGCTGGAGGGGGAGCGCCTGGTGCTCCGTCTGGTCGAGACGGAAGCCTATCTCGGGGACCCCGACCGCGCCAGCCACGCCTGGAACGGCCGCCGGACGCCGCGCAACGAGAACCTGTATCTCCCCGGCGGGCACGCGTACGTCTACTTCATCTACGGCATGCACTACTGCCTGAACGCCGTCACGGGCGAGGCGGGCATCGGCAGTGCCGTGCTCCTGCGGGCCGGCGAGCCGGTCGAGGGGGAGGGGCGGATGGTGGAGAACCGGGGCTGGACCGCGAAGGTCCGTCCGGGAGACCTCGCCGGCGGACCGGGAAAAATCTGCCAGGCGCTGGCCATCGGCAAGGAGCTCGACGGCGTCCTCCTGGACCAGGCGCCTCTCTACATCACGAAGGGAGAGCCCGTCGGGGCGGAGGAGATTTTGGCCAGTCCCCGGATTGGCGTGGCCTACGCGGGCGAGGCCGCCCTCTGGCCTCTGCGGTTCTCGGTGCGGGGCCACCCGCATGTATCGAAGCCGCGGCCTTGATCTCTTTCGGTGCATAATCAGAGCACTGGCTCCGGCCGACGGAACTTCTCTTCGGTTATGATACCGGCGATCAAGGGACGGGATGGGTACATCGAGTCTATTAGCTACGCTTCTGGATCAGGAGATGCTTGAGAATCGAGGAACGGTCAGCATCCTGCCGGCCCCGACTCCTGATGCCATGGTTCCAGCCAAGACCGGGAACGAGGTCTTCGAGGAGCTTGGCGGCAGGTTCCTGCTGCGCTACGTCGTCCTTGCCCAGCTTGACTCCTTCAGGACCGGTGGTACGGGAGTGCACTGGGTCACCCCGACACCGTACCAGCCTGAAGAGACCATCTCCTGGCTGGCCCTGCCGGCCTTGAGCGAGCCGCGGCGGCATGCGCTGGTCCTCGATCCGAGGGCAATCGACGTGATTTGTGGACCCCGTTGGGTAAGACTTGGAGGGGGGATCGAGTACATCCTGCCCCATGGCTTTCCGGCGAGCGCGCTTGTGCTACCCTGGCCTATCGAGGTGACGTGATGACGATCGATCCAGGATCTCTGAAGCCACTACTCAGTACCCTGGAAAGCTTGGGGTATTCACAGTTTTCCGCTCCAGGAGACCGGCATGGGAGCTGGGAGTGGCCCTTCTACAAGAAGGCGGGAGATCTCACGCTGTTCGTCATCTTTGCCGCCACGCCTGCAGATGAGAAGGGAACCCTTCAGGCGGAGCTTTGGATCGGCGCCCAAGGCGAGCGGGGATTCGTCCGCAAGCCCGTCCACTCTCAAAGGATCAGAGGAGAAGATCTGTCTGGGATTGCTGGAGAGCTGGCTCGGCAAGCCGAGAAGGCCGCCAGACAGGCCGGCGGCTTGAGACTTGCGGATCTGGCCCCACCCCCGTTGTCCCCACGAGACCGTGGCACCCCAAGGATGGGGAAACCTCTGCGGCGCGTCGCGAGCCGCTAGCAAGCTTCTCGCCCGCCCCCTTAGTTCCGCAACCGGGTCGCCCTGCCGGAGGAGAACCGGCCATGCGCGCTACAGGAGTAGCCCAAGAGCCTGGGGTCGCTCGGGCGAAGCACGATCTGGCATTGGTCCTGTTGATCGAGCCTCTCAGGGTTCATCAGGCTGAGCCGGGGACGCTTGAGGAACTGGTAGGACGCCTTGGCCGCGCTGAGGTAGGCAACCGAGGTGGGAATCCCTCCCTGGGTGAAGATCGGGCCGGCGAAGACCCGGTAGGTCCCGTTCTTGAAGACCGTGGCGACCATGAAGCCGTCGCGTTCCCCGGGGAGGAATTCGAGACGCAGCAGCGACTCGGCTTGGGTGTTGTCGTCCACGAGCATGTAGAAACCGCTGTATTCCGCGAAGCTCGTCTGGCTGCGGGCGGGAACGGAACCGAGGAGAAGGGCGAGCAGGCCGGCGATGGCGGGCCAGGCGCCCCGTTGGAGTTTCGTCATGGTGAAGTTCCTCCTGGAGAGACTCTACGTAGGAACGGGCTTTGGCGTTGAGGCGGGCCTTACCGTATTCCTGCACTCCGGCTTCGGGGCGGCGCCAGCTTGATGTACCCGCCGCTCGAGAGCTTCCAGAAGAGCATCAGGGCGTCGAGCTGTTGCATGGGTGTGATCTTCAGGATCGACTGGATGTCGTAGGTGCCGTTGATGCGGGTTAGCATGAATCCCTCCTGGGGGGAGAGATTGGAGGAGGTGAGCTGCTCCATGGTGGCTGTCACTTGGGGAATGGAGCCCAGGGTAACGCCGGCGCGGTCGAGCTTCTCGCGGATGCTCTTCTCGGCCTGGGTGAGCGCGCTGCCAGTCTCCGGATCGTCGGGTTCCAGGGCGCGCGCGGCCCGCAGGTGGCGCAGGGCCGGCTCGAAGTCCCCCTTCTCCAGGTAGGCGCGGCCGGCCACGAGCAGCGAGGCCCCAGTGGGTGTACCTCCTCCCGCACTCGAGGCTCCGGCTGAGGCGGCGGGCAGGTCCCCCCCATTCCCAGCACCGCGCAGCTTGACCAGCTTGATGTGGCCGTACTGCCACTGGTCGAAGAACAGTTTGGAGATCTGGAACTCCGTCGTCTGGGTGAGGAGGCGGATCTCCTCGATGGTCTTCTCGTCGTCCACCATCTCCAGGATGCGCTGATCGCCCGGCCCGAGGTCCGGTACGGTCGAGAGGTCGACCACGGCGACCGGGACCACTCGCTCGTGAGGGATCACCTTGCGGATGCGCCGCCACTCGTCGACCCGCTGGACGCCTTCCATGACGATGCCGGTGACGTCCATCCGCATCGGCACCATGGCGCTTTCGGGGAGGACATCGTCGAGGAAGCGGAAGTCCCCTTCGGGCCAGGAGAAGATGTCGTAAATGCTCTCCTCGGCCTTGATGCGGAGCATGCGGGAGATCTCTTGCTCGGAGATGGCGCCATTGTTGACCAGGATCATGCCCAGAAGCATGCGGCTCTGCTGCTGGGACTCGATGGCCCCGCTGAGCTGCGCCTCGGTGATGTGGCCGTGGTTGACCAGGAAGTGGCCCAGGTACTCTTCGGGCCGGTTGGAGGCCGAGGAGAGGATCAGGCCGTCTTTGAAGAAGATCTTCTTTTCGAAGGGGCCATGAACGATCTCCAGCGTCCCGTTCTTCTTGCTCTGGGACAGCCATTGAAGCAGCTCTTCGAGCTGCATCGTTCTGAGATTCCCGACGATGCCCATGATGACCGGGCCGATTATAGTGCTATGCGAATACTGGGAGATGGACCGGCCCGCCAGCCTTACTTCCGGGCCGGAGTCGTTCCCCTCTGCCCTTGGTAATGGCTCGAGGAGCCGGATCGCCATAGGCGACATCCGGCTCGGACTCCATGGCGATGAAGATGAGTTGAGCAATTCTTCTGCCCGCTTCGAGGATGAAGGGCTGGGGCCCGAGGTTCTGGAAGCTCCAGGGTGATCTCCCCTTCGAAGCCGGGATCGCACCAGCCAGCGAGGGAGTGGTTGATCCAGAGCCGGCCGAGCGTGGACTTGAGCTTGAGGTCACAGGCGACGTTCCTCGGGATGCGGACGTACTCCATGGTGGAGGCGAGCACGACCTCGCCGGGGAATAGCTTGATGCTGGGAGCGTGGAGCTCCTCGGGATCGCGGGTGGGGCAGATCCAGTGGTCGGAGACCCGCACGTCGTAGCTGGCGGAGTTGACCTGGGCCTCCTCGAAGGGGGTGACGCCCCCGTTTTTTCCCCATTCTCGGATCCAGCGGTCCGGCTTGATCATGGTCCCTCTCTCTTTGCTATTCTTTCCGGCCCGGCAGACTACCACGCAGGAGAGGTGAAGGGCATTTCCGCCCCAGGCTCCCGATAGAACTGTGGTATTATAATGCCACAATGAAGACCGACTGGACCCATGCCCTTCGACTCGATTATCTGGGACCTGGACGACGATCCTGACGGCAATGTGCAGCACTGCGCCGACCACGGTATCACCATGGAAGAAGTCGAAGAGGTGCTGGAGAGAGCGACGGACATCGACATCAGCCGGTCCTCCGGCCGGCCCGTGGTGTTCGGGGACACCAGCGAGGGGCGGCACCTGATGGTCGTGTACCAAGAAATTGATGCCAAGACAGTCTATCCAGTGACGGCTTACGAAGTTCCCAGGAGACACCGGCGATGACCCTTCGGCGCATCACCCGTGATCGCAGGCTTTCGCCTGAAGAAGCTGCGAAGTACCGCGAGGTCCGGGAGCAGGTTCGAGAGGAGCTGCCCGACCTGATCGCGCGACATCATGAACGCCTGGCCGCCTTCGAGCAGTTGGGAGACCTGATCCAGCAATTAAAGGCCGCGCGCGAAGAACAGGGGCTGAGCCTGTCCGATCTGACCCGGCTGACCGGCATGGATCGGTCGGCCCTCTCGAAGCTCGAAACCGGGCAGCGCCTCAACCCCACTATCGAGACCCTCGTACGCTACGCCGAAGCCGTGGGGAAACGCCTGGTCGTCGCGCTGGCGAACGAATGACCTGGCATCCCTAGAGGAACCGCACCGGCGTCGTCACCTGCTCGCGGTGGATGGTATCCACGAAGCGGATGATCTTGCGCGAGAGCGACATGAAGAGGGTCGAGGTGCGCGAGCCGCCGCCGAAGAAGCGGACGCCCCGCAGGAGCTCGCCGTCGGTGACGCCGGAGGAGCTGAAGAGGATCTCGTTGCCCGGGGCCAGCTCCTCAGTCTTGTAGATCCTGGAGACGTCATGGAAACCGAGGGCGCTCAGGCGCTCGAACTGGGCTTCCTTCTTCTCCTCGTCCGAGTCGTTGGGCTTGAAGCGGGCCTGGATCTCGCCGCCCAGGCAGCGCATGGCCGCGGCGGTGATGACGCCCTCGGGCGCACCGCCGATCCCCATGACCGCATGGACGCCGGTGCCGCGCACGGCGGCGGAGATGCCGGCCGAGAGGTCGCCGTCCGAGATCAGGCGGATGCGGGCGCCGGCCGCGCGGATGTCGGCGATGAGCTGCTCGTGGCGCGGACGGTCGAGCACCACGACCGTGAGGTCGCTCACCCGGCGCTCGAAGGCGGCGGCGATGTTCCTCAGGTTCTCCGCGACCGGGGCGTCGATGTGGATGGTGCCCCGGGCCGTGGGACCCACGACGAGCTTCTCCATGTAGACGTCCGGGGCGTGGAGCAGGCCGCCGCGCTCGGCGGCGGCGAGCACGGCGATCGAGTCCGGGGAGCCGGTGGCGCAGAGGTTGGTGCCTTCCAGGGGATCGACGGCGATGTCAACCTGGACGGCGCCGTCTTTCCCTCTCAAGGCGCCCAGCTCCTCGCCCACGAAGAGCATGGGCGCCTTGTCGCGCTCGCCCTCGCCGATGACCACGCGGCCGTCCATCTGGAGCGTGTCCATCTCCCGCCGCATGGCCTCGACGGCCACTTGGTCGGAGTACTTCCGCTGGCCGAAGCCCATGGTCTTGGCGGCCGCGATGGCCGCCTGCTCGGTGACGCGGATGAAGCCCTGCTCGAGGAGGGAATCCATGACCACGGGCATCAGCGGGAGCTCCCCACGCTCCCGACACCCCCGGCGGTCACCGGTTGCTCTTTCTGGCTGACCGTGCGCTCCGGCGGGTTGTAGGCCGGGATGCCCGTGACGGCCTCGCCGATGATCAGGCCATGGATGTCGTGGGTGCCCTCATAGGTGTAGACCGACTCGATGTTGAGCATGTGGCGGATGACCGGGTAGTCGTCCACGATGCCGTTGGCGCCGAGGATCTCGCGGGCCAGCTTGGCGCACTCGCGGGCGAGCCAGACGTTGTTGCGCTTGCCCATGGAGATCTGCCAGTGCTTGAGGCGGCCCTTGTCCTTGAGCTTGCCGAGCTGGTAGGCGAGGAGCTGGGCCTTGCTGATCTCGGTGGCCATCCAGGCGAGCTTCTCCTGGACGAGCTGGTGGCAGGCGATGGGCTGGCCGCCGAACTGGATCCGCTCCTTGGCATAGGTCAGGGCCGTGTAATACGTCTCCATGGCACTGCCCACGCCGCCCCAGGCGATGCCGTAGCGCGCCTGGTTCAGGCACATGAGGGCATTTTTGAGGCTCGTGGTGCCGGGGAGGATGCTGTCGGCCGGGATGCGGCAGTCGTGGAAGCCGAGCTCGGACGTGGTGGAGGCGCGGAGCGAGAACTTGCCGTGCTGGTCCGAGGAGGTGAAGCCCGGGGTGCCCTTCTCGACCACGAAGCCGCGGATGCCGTCCTCGGTCTGGGCCCAGACCACGGCCACGTCGGCGAGGGTGCCGTTGGTGATCCACTGCTTGGAGCCGTTGAGCACCCACTCGTTGCCCACCTTCTTCGCGGTGGTGCGCATGCCGCCGGGGTTGGAGCCGAAGTCGGGCTCGGTCAGGCCGAAGCAGCCGATGGCCTCACCGGAGGCGAGGGTGGGGATCCAGCGGTCCTTCTGCTCCTTGGAGCCGAAGGTGTAGATGGGATACATCACGAGCGAGCTCTGGACGGAGACGAAGCTCCGCAGGCCGGAGTCGCCGCGTTCCAGCTCCTGCATGATCAGGCCGTAGGCGATGCCGCCCAGGCCGGGGAGGCCGTATTCGGTGAGGCTGGCCCCGAAGAGGTTCAGGGCGCCCATCTCGGGCACCAGCTCCAAGGGAGTGCGGCCTTCGCGGTGGCACTCCTCGATGATCGGCTTGACTTTATCGTCTACGAAAGCGCGAACGGTGTCGCGCACCAGGCGCTCCTCTTCGGTGAGGAGCGCGTCCAGCTCCAGCAGATCGACGCCTGGAAAGCGGCTCAAGGGAATATCCTCCTTGCGGGCGGAATGTCTGAGGTCATGCGGTCGAGGTTGTTGAAGGAAACCGCGCACGGAATGATATCACGGGGTGCCGAGGGGCTGGATGGTGGGGTACCATAGACGGTTCAGGTATTACTATCAGGTATTACTGAGTCCGTGAGTCCGTCGAAGGTTTTCCGCAAGGAGGTGCCCTGTGCCCAGGCGTCTGCTCCCGGTTCTGGTCTTTCTGGCGCTCGCGAGCTCTGCTTCCGCCGTCCCGCCGGTAGGGGCGCTGGTAGGGGAAGGTCCGGTCCGTTCGATCCTTTCGGTAGACGGCGAGCTCGTGCGGATCGGCCGGCAGATCCCCGGCTTCGGAGGGCTGTTCTACGACGGGGAGGGCCGTCCGTCCGTCTACCTCCTGAACCCGGACGGCGACGGCGCGGCCGCCGTCAAGAGCCTGGGGACGGACGTGCGGGTGCTCCGGGGGGACTACGAGTTCGAGCGCCTGCTGGCCTGGCGCCACGAAATCCGCCCCCTGCTGGGCCTGCCGGGCGTCGTCTTCCTGGACGCGGACGAGGCGAGAAACCGGGTGGTGGTCGGGGTCGACTCCCGGGCCAAGGGGCTGAATGCCAAGGGTCTGGATTGGGGCCGGCTGGAGAGCGGGCTGCTCGCCGCGGGAGTCCCCCGCGAGGCGGTCATCTTCCAGGAGGCCACTCCCTTCGAGGATCTGGTCGGGCTGCGGGACAAGATCCGGCCCGTGCCGGGCGGCTCGCAGATCGTGTTCAGCAACTTCATCTGCACCCTGGGTTTCAACGCCTACCGCGGCAATGTCTTCGGCTTCGTGACCAACTCGCACTGTACCAACGTGCGGGGCGAGCCCGACGGCACGCGCTACACCCAGAGCACGCCCACGAGCGGCGGCATCGGCACGGAGATCGTGGACCCGGGCTTCTCGACGGACCCGCCGTGCCCGGCGGGCCGGCGGTGCCGGATGAGCGACGCCGCGTTCGCCAAGTACGACAAGACGAGCCTGGGAGGGCAGGGCAAGATCGCCCGCACCGTGTCGGGCGGGACGGAGACCGGATCGCTCACTCTGAAAAACGCCGGCGCGCGGTTCGTCATCACGGGCCGGACCGGCTCGCCTCTTCAGGGTGACACCGTCCACAAGATGGGGCGCACGACCGGCTGGACCTTCGGCACGGTGGTCGGCACCTGTGTGGACGCCAACAACAGCGCGGACATCACGGTGTTCTGCCAGTCGGTCGTGCGGGCCGGGGTCGGGGGCGGCGACAGCGGCTCGCCGGTGTTTTATGTGCTGCCCGGCAACAAGGCCCGGCTGGTGGGGATCCTCTGGGGCGGCCGCACCGATCCTCAGCTCGGCACCGTGTTTGCCTTCAGCCCTCTCGAGAACATCGAGGAGGAGCTGGGGCCGCTCAAGGTGAACTAGACCATCCCTCTCGGGATATGATGCCCCCCCTATGGGGTTCCCGGGGGGCAGCGCGTACGCGATGGCGAGAGATGTGGGGGAGGGCTACCTGCTGGTCACCGAGCGCACATTCAAGACCATGAGCCGGTCCGATCTCGACCAGATCGTGTTCGAGATGGACCGCTATCTGCGCGAGCTGCGCGGCGACCAGCCCGCGATCGACGACCTGCCAGCCGTCCAGATGCGGCAGCGCAAGATGCAGCGGATCAACAGCGCTCTCAGCATGGTCCGCAGCTACCGGATAAGGCACAAGACCTGATGGAGACTTTCGAGCCGCTCCTGCGCGTGGGCATCCCCGTGATCCTGGGGATCGCCGGGGCGTTCCTGCTGGACCGCCTGTGCGCCGTCCGCGGCTTCCTCCCGCCGGGGTTCCGCGTGCCCTGGCGACGGATCGCCGCCGGGGCCATCCTGGCGGGCCTGCTCGCCCTGGGGGTGTTCGCGCCGCTGGGAGGCCTCGGCGTCTCCCAGGAGGAGACGCCGGACTTCTCGAAGATCGAGACGCCCCAGCTCTTCGCGCTGCACTTCCTGATGCTGGGCACCCTGGGGGCGTGGTTCCTGCTGGGGTATGCGGGGGTGCAAGAGGGCACACGTCCGAACACGGACGTGGCACGGACGGACACGGACGGATCTGTGGAGGGAGACCTGGCTCCCCCGCCCCCGCCCCCGCCCTCTTTGAGCTCCCAGTTCGCGGCGCAGCTCGGTTTTCGGACTTTCAACGTGTGGCGCGAGATCGGCCTGGGGGTTGTGCTCGGCATCGCGGCCTGGGTGGCGGTGCTGCTGACCCTGATGGGCGTGGCCGGGGTTCTCTGGGCCCTGGGCGGCGAGGACGCCGTGCCCCAGCAGCCGCCGGCCATGGTGCCGTTCATCGCCGGATTGCCCATTCTGGTGCGCGTGCTGATCAGCGTGTCGGCGGGGGTGGTGGAGGAGACCTTCTTCCGCGGCTTCCTGCAGCCCCGGGTGGGCATCGTGCTCTCGACGGCGTTCTTCGCCCTGGCCCACCTCTCCTACGGCCAGCCGTTCATGCTGATCGGCATCACGCTGCTGTCGCTGATCTATGCCCTGCTCGTGAAGTGGCGGCAGAACGTGTGGCCCGCCATCGCGGCGCACGTCTTCTTCGACGCCATCCAGCTCCTGGTCATCGTGCCGAGCGTGCTGCGGATGATCCCGGGGGCGGGGGGGAAGACGGCGGCGCTGTCCGCGATGTCTGCGATGTCCGCGGTGTGGGCGATCTGGTAGACTCCGGCCGAGGACGTTCATGCCCGAGGAATACCGCTTCCATCTCGCCATCGGGAGCCGGTTCGAGAACATCGAGCTGGTGCAGGTCGTGCTGCGGGACTGTCTCGAGCGGCTGGGCCTGGAGGAGGACTCCCGTCACTGGGTGGACGTGGCGGTGCGGGAGGCCCTGGCCAACGCGATCAAGCACGGCAACGAGCAGAATCCTTCGAAGCAGGTCCACGTGGACCTGGCGGTCGAGGAGGGGCAACTGGTGATACGGGTCGAGGACGAGGGCGCGGGGTTCGACCCCCAGGACGTCGTCGATCCTCTGGCCCCACCCAATATCCTGCGCCCCAACGGCCGCGGCATCTTCTACATGAAACAGTTCATGGACGAAATCGAATACGGCTCCGGCCCCAGTGGCGGCACTCTGGTGACGCTGCGCAAGCGGATCCCCGGGCCGCGGCCGGAATCCAGCCAAGACCAGGAGGAGGGAACTGAATGAACGTGAATACGCGGCAGGCAGGGGACGTGACGATTCTGGATCTCAAGGGCAAGATCACCATCGGCTCGGGCGACGTGGCCTTGCGCCAGGCCATCCAGGAAGTGATGACCAGCGGCGCCGCCAAAGTCCTCATCAACATGGCGGACGTCACGACGATCGACTCCTCCGGCATCGGCGAGCTGGTGAGCGCCTATACGACGGCCACCAACCGGGGTGCGCGGCTGAAGCTGATCAACCTGCCGGCCAAGGTGACGGACATCCTGACCATCACGCAGCTCATCACGGTCTTCGACGTCTACGACAGCGAGGCCGAGGGCGTCGCCTCTTTCAGTTGACCTCATGAGTACCCAGGCGGTGCACCCGGCATCGCTGGCCGGCACTCTGGCCGCCTGGGCTGCGCGGGTGAACCGCCGCTTGCCGGAGCTCCTGCCGCCTCCCACGGCGCGTCCGGAGCCGGTCCATCAGGCCATGCACTACGCCCTGACCGGCGCGGGCAAGCGCGTGCGGCCAGTGCTCACACTGGCCGTGGCCGACCTCTTCGGCGCCCGCTCGGAGCCGGTGCTGGATCTCGCCTGCGCCGTCGAAATGGTGCACGCCTGCTCGCTGGTGCTGGACGACCTTCCGTCCATGGATGACGCGGCCCTGCGGCGGGGCCGCCCCACGGTGCACCGGGCTTTTGGCGAGAGCGTGGCCCTGCTCGCGGCCCTGGGGCTGCTGAACCGGGCCTACGCCCTGGTGGCCGAGGCCCACCACCACCTCTCCCTGCGCCGGTACACGACCGAGGACGTGGTACACCACCTGGCGGCGGCCATCGGCAGCGATGGCCTGATCGGCGGCCAGGCCCTCGACCTCCTTGCCCGGCCGGAGGAGATGAACCTCGACGTCCTGGAGTACATCCACAGCCACAAGACAGGCGCCCTCTTCATGGCCGCCGGCGAGCTCGGGGCCATGGCCGCCGACGCCCGCCGGCGGGACCTGGAGGTGATCGCCCGCTTTGCCAAGAACCTGGGGCTGGCCTTCCAGATCTCGGACGACCTGCTCGACGTGCTCGGCACCCCCGAGGAGACGGGCAAAGACACCGGGAAAGACGAGAAGAAGGTCACCTTCGTGCGGCTCCTGGGCGTTGCCGGCGCCCAGGCCCTGGCCGCGGAGCTGCTCGGCTTCGCGGTCGATTCCCTGGCGCCTTTGGGCCGCAAGGCCGATCCCCTGCGCGAGCTCGCGCATTTCGTCCAAAACCGCTCCCGCTAAGGACATCAAGGACACCAAGGACAGCAAGGACCTCTGATGTCCTTGAAGTCCCTGGTGTCCCTGCTGTCCTTGGAACCAAAACGCGCGCCCGCCGGCAGTCGGTCGCCTTCGCCCGCACGGTGAGCCCGCACCTGACCGAGGGGCGATCCGTCCCGGCCATGGAGGCCGCGGAGAGGGGAGGGGCCGGGTAAGGGATACACTACCCTGAATGACGCCCCCCGGCCACGACCTCGAAGGGGTCCGCTCCGAGCTGCGCCGGCTCGGCTATCTCGACCACGGGTTCGAGCGCTTCCTGCTCCAGGACGCCCTGCGCCCGCGGCAGCCGGCGCGGACCCTGCTCCTGCTCACGGCCAAGGTGGGGCTGCTCTCGGGGCTGGCGCTGGCGCTGGTCCTGGCGCTGGCGCTGGCGGTCGCCAACGGCAACCTGACGGCGACGCCGCTCGATCTGGGCGCCCTGTTCCTCCACCTGTTCCCGCCGATCTCGATCGCGACCGGCCTCGCTTTCCTGGCGCTCTGCGGGGTGATCCTGCTGGTCATCCGGCTCTACCACGTGCGGCGCATCGAGACGCTCTCGCTGGTGGTGGCGCTGGCGGCCGGGGTGGGGCTCCTCGTTTTCGCGCTGCGGGTGGGCCAGGATGTCCTGGCGGAAGGGCGGCTGTCGCAGGTGGCGATCCTGGTGATCGCCACGCCGCCGGTCGTCTATGCGCTGATCAAGCTCGTCTACCAGGGGCTCCTGACGCTCGCCATCCGCTTCACCGAAGAGGCGCCGCTGGGCCGGCTGTTCTCGCGGCGGTGGCTGGGGCTCGCCATCCTCTCCGCCATCGCCTTGCTCACCGTGCCGGCCGTGGTCTCGGCGATCTCCTCAGGCAGGGGTGCGCCCGTCCAGGCTCCGGCGGCCCTGCCCACGGGGCCGGGCGGCCGGGTGCTGCTCCTGGGCGTCGACGGCGTGCTGCCCCAGGAGGCCGAGTACCTGATGGCCCTGGGCGAGCTGCCCGCGCTGGGCCGGCTGGCCCGGGAGGGGCGGGTGCTCACGTACCGGCGCAAGGCCGAGCCGCCGGCCTCGTTCTGGACCGCGGTGGCGACGGGCGTGCCGGGGCCGGACCACGGCGTCTCCTCGCTCGACAGCTTCCTCCCCCTGGGGGTGAAGACCCCGCTCGCCCGCAATGGCCCGCTGCGCGCCTGGTGGAGCCGGGTGGCGGTGCCCCTGGGCCTCGCCGAATACCGGCCCATCCTGGCCAACCGGCGGCGGGCGTTTACCGTCTGGGAGCTCGCCTCGCGCGGCGGCGAGCCGTCGCTGGCCGTGAACTGGTGGGCCACCTATCCGGTGGAGCCGATCCCGGGGCTGGTCGTGGCGCACGGCGCCTTCCAGCTCCTGGAGGATCAGGCCGCGGGCACGGTGGCCCCGGCCTCGGCCGCGCCGGGGCTCGCGGCGCTCGCCCGGGCTTCCCAGGGCTTCAATCCACGTATTGATCTCCTTCTTGGGGCCGCCCTGCCGCCCGCCGAGGCCACCTCGGTGCTGGAGCGCGCCCTGCGTCCGGACCGGTTCTACCGCGAGGTCTTCGTCCGGGGGCTGGCGTCCGCGCCGCGGGCCGCGGCCCTGTACCTGCCGGGGCTCGACATCGCCGCCGACCGCTGGCAGGGCGGTGACGTGGCCTTCGCCGACCTCGTGCGCTCCGAGCTCGCCGAGACCGACCGGCTGCTGGGCCGGTCCCTGGAGGGGGTAGGCACGGTGGCCGTGGTGCTCGATCCCGGCCGGCGCCGGGAGGGCGGGGAAGGCCGGGTGATCCTCTGGCGCCGGCAGGGCCGCTCGTACGGGTGTGCTGCCGGGCGAGGCGCCGTGGCGCCCGAGTCCGTGGCCTCGGCGCTGCTGCGCGCCCTGGGGCTGCCGCAGAGCGGGGAGCTTCCCCCGCCGCCCGGCGGCTGCCGCTGGCCGCCGCCGCCGGTGGTGGTGGCCGGGTACGGAGAGCCCCGGCGGGGAGCGCCCCAGGGGATCGGGAGCGCTGAGTATCTGGAGAACCTCCGTTCGTTGGGTTATCTGTGAGGCCGGAATGCCCGGCCGGGCGCGCCGTGTTCCATCGTTGACCCTGGTTTGATCCCGTGTTGAGCCGCGATTTGATCGGGATGTCGGGCGCGGAATCGCGGTCAGCCGCACCCATAGAAGAAGGAGATCCTTTTATGTTCAGGCGGATCGTTCTGGCCCTGCTCGCTCTCGCGGCGGCGCCGGTCGCTGCGGAGACCCCCATGCAGATGCACACCTCGGCCGAGAGGCCCGCCGAGAAGCGGCCAAACCCCAACCAGAGCCAGCGGGTCGTCTATCCCGAGTCGTCCCGCGGGGAGCAGGTGGACGAGTACCACGGCGTCAGGGTCGCCGACCCCTACCGGTGGCTGGAGGACCTCGACTCCGAGCAGACCCGGGCGTGGGTGGCCGCCCAGAACCGGGTGACCTCGGCCTTCCTGTCCGCCATCCCCGAACGGGAGCCGGTCCGCAAGCGGCTGACCGAGCTCTGGAACTACGAGCGCTACGGCGTGCCCACCCAGCACGGCGGGCGCTACTTCTTCACCCGCAACGACGGGCTCCAGAACCAGAACGTCCTCTACCGGGTCGACTCCCTGGAGGGCGAGCCCAAGGTCGTCCTCGATCCCAACACTCTTTCCGCGGACGGCACGGTCGCCCTCTCCGGCATGAGCGTCAGCGAGGGCGGCAAGCTCCTCGCCTACGGCCTCTCCTCCGGGGGCTCGGACTGGCAGGAGTGGAAGGTGCGCGAGGTCGAGACCGGCCGCGATCTCACGGACCACCTGCGCTGGGTGAAGTTCTCCTCCGCCGCCTGGACCCACGACGAGAAGGGCTTCTTCTACAGCCGCTACGACGAGCCCAAGGAGGGCCGGACGCTGGAGGAGGCCAACTTCTACCAGAAGCTCTATTACCACCGGATCGGCACGCCCCAGTCCGAGGACGAGCTCGTCTACCAGCGGCCCGACCAGAAGGAGCTGGGCTTCGCCGCCATCGTCACCGAGGACGGCCGCTACCTCGTCATCCACGCCTGGAAGGGCACGGAGACCGACAACGGCATCTACTACAAGGACCTCTCGGCCCCCGGCTCCCCGGTGGTCGAGCTGCTCGCCGGCTTCGACGCGGCCTACGGCTTCATCGGCAACGACGGCCCGGTCTTCTGGTTCCAGACCGACCTCGGCGCCCCCCGCGGCCGGGTGGTCGCCATCGACCTGCGCAATCCGGGCCGGGAGCACTGGCGCGAGCTGATTCCCCAGACCGCCGAGACCCTCCAGGGCGTGGCCTGCCTGAACGACACCTTCGTGGCCCTGTACCTGAAGGACGCCCACTCCCAGGTACGGCAGCTCGACCTCTCCGGCAAGCCCCTGCGCGAGCTGGAGCTCCCCGGGCTCGGCTCGGTCGACGGCTTCACGGGCAAGCGCAAGGACAAGGAGACCTTCTACGGCTTCACAGGCTTCACCACGCCGGGCACGATCTACCGCTACGACCTGGAGAAGGGAAAGAGCACCGTCTTCCGCCAGCCGAAGATCGCCGGCTTCGACGCCAGCCAGTACGAGACGAAGCAGGTCTTCTACACGAGCAAGGACGGCACCCGCGTCCCCATGTTCCTCACCCACAAGAAGGGCCTGAAGCTCGACGGCAACAATCCGGTCCTGCTCTACGGCTACGGCGGGTTCAACGTCTCGATAACGCCCGCCTTTTCGGTCAACCAGCTGGTGTGGATGGAGCGCGGCGGCATCTCCGCCGTGGCCAACCTGCGGGGCGGCGGCGAGTACGGCGAGGAGTGGCACGAGGCGGGGAGCAAGCTCAAGAAGCAGAACGTCTTCGACGACTTCATCGCCGCCGGCGAGTGGCTGGTGACGAGCCACTACACCTCGCCGAAGAGGCTCGCCATCGCGGGCTACAGCAACGGCGGCCTGCTCACCGCGGCCTCCATGGTGCAGCGCCCCGACCTGTTCGGCGCCGTGATCGTGGGCGTGGGCGTGCTCGACATGCTGCGTTTCCACAAGTTCACGATCGGCTGGGGGTGGACGTCGGACTACGGCTCTCCGGACAACGCGGAGGAGTTCAAGGCCCTCTACGCCTACTCGCCGTATCACAACCTGAAGATGGGGACGGCCTATCCGCCGATGCTGATCACCACGGCCGACCACGACGACCGGGTGGTGCCCGCCCACAGCTTCAAGTTCGCGGCGGCCCTGCAGCGGGCCAACGGCGGGCCGAGCCCGTCGCTGATCCGCATCGACACCCGCGCCGGCCACGGTGGCGGCAAGCCGGTCTCGAAGAAGATCGAGGAAGCCGCCGACGAGCTGTCCTTCCTCTTCGAATCCCTCCGGGGCGACGGGATGGGCCGGGGGATGCAGAAGGCGGCCTCGGGACGGTGAAAGGGAACCGCTGGGCGGCGGCTGGCCTGATCGCCGCCCTCCTGCTCGGGACCGCGCCGCTTCCTGCCCAGCAGAAGCCCACGCGCGAGCAGGAGCTGGCCGCCCTCCGCTCCGAGATCGCCCGCCTGACCTCCCGCCTGGCCGAGGCGCGGCGCCAGAAGACGGGGCTCCAGGGCGAGATCCAGGCGGTCGAGGTGGACCTGCGGCTCCAGGAGGCGCGTCTGGCCGAGGCGGGGGCGGCGCGCGACCTCGCGGCCCGGCGGGTGGCCGAGGGGGAAGGGGAGGTGAGCCGGCTCCAGGGGGCGCTCGAGACCGCGCGGACCGGACTGCGCCGGAGGCTCTCCGCCCTCTACCGGCTGGGCCACCAGGGCTACTTCCGGCTCTTCCTGTCCCTGAAACCCGACCAGCGGCTGCTCCCCTCGATCCGGCTGATGCGGTACCTGGCCCGCCGTGACCGCGCCGCCATCGACCGCTACCAGCAGGCCCGGACCGATCTCGAGCGCGAGCGCGGGCAGCTCCTGGCCCGCCGGGAGGAGGCGGAGACGTGGATCGCCAGCGAGCGGGTGCGCCGCCGGCAGCTCGTGGCCGCGCGGGAGCACAAGACGGCCCTGCTGGCCCGCGTCGAGCGGGAGAGCCGGACCCTGACAACCCAGACGGCCGAGCTGGCCGACCGCGAGAAGAAGCTGGCCAACTTCCTCGACTTCCTCTACGGCCGTACCACCGGCTCGCCGGCCGGTACGCCCATACAGGAGTTCCGCGGGGTCCTCGACTGGCCCGCCGAGGGCAAGGTGACCGAGGGGTTCGGCCAGATCCTCGACCCCCGCTACAAGACCAAGGTGCCGCACAACGGGGTCGACCTCGCCGTCGCCCCCGGGGCCGAGGTCAAGGCCGTGTTTGCTGGCAAGGTGCTCTACGCGGCGCCGTTCCAGGGGTACGGCAACACGGTGATCGTCCAGCATCCCGGCCGGGTGTTCACCCTCTACGCAGGCCTCTCCACCATGAAGGTGGGGAAGGAACATATGTTATCTTTGGGGGACGCAGTCGGGCTTGCGTCAGACAAGCTCTACTTCGAGATCCGGGTCGAGAACCGGCCCGAGGACCCCCTGGGTTGGTTACGGTAAGGGGTATTATGAGCCGCAGTCGCATTTTCTTCCTGCTCCTCTCAGCCCTCCTCGTCTTTCCTTTGCTCGCGGCCACGCTGGTGCGGGCGGCTGACACGAATCAGACTCCGGAAGACGACTCCCTGTACAAGTACCTGTCCGTCTTCAGCGAGACGCTGGGCCTGGTGCGCCAGGCCTACGTGGACCAGCCGGACATGGACACGCTCATGGCCGGCGCGCTCGACGGCACCACGGATGCCCTCGATCCGTTCTCTCTCTACGTGCCGGCTTCCCAGGTCTCCGGTTTCCTCCAGGCCCAGGCCGTGGGCAAGCGCTACAGCGGCCTGACCCTGCTCAAGGAACGGGGGATCGCCTACGTGGTGGCCGTGGAGAAGGGGAGCCCGGCCGATGTGTCCGGCGTCAAGCCGGGGGACATCGTGTCCAAGGTCAACACCCGCTCGACGCGCACGATGCCGCTCTGGGAGATCCAGGAGCTGCTGGCCGAGAAGCCCGGCACCAAGATCTCCATGGAGCTGATCCGCGTCGGCGAGCCGCAGCAGCTCTCTTTCGATCTCAAGCCCTTCGATCCGCCGCCGGTGAGCCTGGAGGAAGTCGAGAGCGTGCCCATGCTGCGCATCCCGACTTTTGACGAAAAGACCGCCGAGGACATCAAGACGGCCCTCACCAGGACCCCCGGCCGGGTCAAGGACAAGCTGCTGATCGACCTGCGGGGCGTCTCCTCGGGCCAGTCCGAGGCCGCCTACGCCGCGGCCAGGCTGTTCACCTCGGGCGATCTCGGCGCGCTCAAGAAGCGCTCGGAGGAGCTCCAGGCCTTCCGCGCCGACGACAAGCCGGTGTGGCAGGGCAAGATGGTCATCCTGGTCGACCGGGGCACCCTGGGAGCCGCCGAGGTCTTCGCCACCGTGCTGCGGCAGAAGGAAAAGGCCGAGCTGGTGGGCGAGCGCACCTTCGGGCACGCCGGCCGGCAGGGCGCGGCCGAGCTGTCCTCCGGGGGCCGGCTGCTCTTCACCGAGGCGTTCTACACCGGGCCGGACAAGAAGCCCCTGAACGAGGCCCTGAAGCCGGACCTCCTGGTGGACGAGCGCAGCCGCACCTATCTCGAGAAGGACACGCCGCTCGGCGACATCATCCTGCGCCGGGGCGTCCGCCGGCTCCTGGGTGAGGAGACCGAGACCGAGGCCAAGGCCGCCTGATGAGCCAACGAGGGCGGACCCACCGGCCGGGTCCGCCCCAGCGCTCCCTCTCCATGGCAAGACGCCGTTCCCGCTCCCGAGGATCGAGCCTGCTGCTCTTCCTGCTCGGCCTCCTGGCAGGCGCCGGGGCGTTGTACCTGTTCCGTCAGCAGGGACCTCCGGCGCCTCGGCCGGCGGAGCCTGCCCGGCATGAGGAGGCGGCCCGGGCCTCGGCGTCCAGGGCCACGCGGCAGGAGGCTTCGAATCGTCCCAAGCCCGCCTCGGACCACGTCGAGCCCGCTAGCGCACCCGTGACGGCCGTGCCGGCTCCGCCGGAAGGGCCGGTCCGGGGCGTCCGCGTGGCCCTGGTGATCGACGACCTGGGGACGGCCGTGGAGGAGCTCCGGCCGCTCCTGGGCCTGGGCGTGCCGGTGAGCTACTCCGTCCTGCCCTATCAGGAACAGACGCCCGAGGTGGTCGCCGAGCTCCGGAAGCGCGGGGCGGAGATCCTCCTGCACATGCCGATGGAGCCGAAGAATGGGGAGAACCCCGGCCCCGGAGCGCTCCTCGGGGGGATGAGCGACGCGGAGATCGAGGACAAGACCGTGGCCGCCCTGCGCGCCGTGCCGGGCGCCGTGGGCGTCAACAACCACATGGGATCGAAGCTGTCCGAGGAAGAGGGGCCGATGAAGGCGGTGCTCCGCGTCCTGGCGGGGCGGGGCCTGTTCTTCCTCGACTCCCGCACCAGCGCCGAGACCGTCGGCTACAAGGTGGCGCGCGAGCTGGACGTCCCGGCCGCCGAGAGGCAGGTCTTCCTGGACGGCGATCCCACCCCTCAGGCCATCGAGGCGCAGTTCCAGCGCCTCCTCGTCCTGGCCCGCACCCATGGCGCGGCCATCGCCATCGGGCATCCCCACCCGGAGACCCTCGCCGCCCTCGAACGCGAGGTCCCCAAGGCCAGGGCCGAGGGGTACGAGTTCGTCCCCGTCAGCTATCTCCTGACCCGTTCCGACGACGAGTAGGGTGCGGCCCCATGTGGCCGCCCTGACGGCGTACGCGCCGTCCCAAGACAGGGCGCCCACATGGGGGCGCCCCTACTCCGCCCGCAGGACTTCGATCGGCCGCCGTTCCAGGGCGCGGAAGCTGGCGGCGAGGCCGGCCACCACGGCCAGGGCGACGCTCGCGGCCAGAGCCAGGGCCATGATCATGGGATCGAGCTTCCAGGGGATCTCGAAGCCGCGGGTCACCACCCCCCAGGCGAGGGCGGTGCCGCCGAGGGTGCCGATCGTGCCGGCCACGAGGCCGATCAGGGCGTATTCGACGGCGAAGGTGGCCGCGACCCCGCGCCGGGTCATGCCGAGGGTCTTGAGCAGCGCCACCTCGCGCCCCCGCCGGGCCGTGCCGGCGCTGATCGCCCCAGCGAGGATCGCGACCCCCGCCACCACCGTGAAGCCGCCCAGGAAGCGGACGCCCAGGCTGATCCGGCCCAGCACCTTGAGGACTTTCTCCAGGATCTCGCGGATGCGCAGCAGGGTGACGTTGGGGTACTCGGCCGCCACCTGGTCCTGCACCCGCTGCTCGGTGCCGAGGGGGAGGCGGGCCACGGCCAGACGCTGCTGCGGGGCCTGCTCCAGCACCCCGGGCTCGACGACCAGGAAGAAGTTGATCCCGAACGTCTGCCAGTCCACCGTCCGCAGGCTGGTGACCACCACGTCCATGGGCACGCCCTGGACGTCGAAGCGCAGCGTGGAGCCCACCCGCACGCCGATGTCGTTCGCGAACTCCTGCTCGATGCTCACCTCGGCGCGCTCGGGGTCGCTCCACAGGGCGCCCTCGACGATCCGGTTGTCCTCCGGCAGCTCCCGCATGTAGGTGAGGCGCTGCTCGCGCGTCAAGGCCCAGCGGCGGCCGTCCCGGCCCTGCTGCTGGTTCCCTCGCTGTTCCGGGCGGTCCACCAGGTCCTGGGCCCGCACGCCGTCGATGGCGGAGAGGCGGGCCATGACGACCGGCACCGACTGGATGCCCTCGGCGCGGCCCTGCCGGAGGATGCGCTCGATTCCCGGCCACTGGTCCGGCTGGATGTCCACCAGGAAGACGCTGGGCGCGTCCGTGGGGACCTCGGCCGAGAGCTGGCTCGCGAGGCGGCGCTCGACCAGCGACATGCCGAGCACCACCAGCACCCCGAGCCCCAGGGCCACGATGGCGCTGCCGGCCGCGGCGCCCGGCCGGGCCAGGGCCGCCAGACCCTGGCGCAGCCACAGGCTCGCCTGCGCCGGGAACGCCGGAAAGGCATCCCGGGGGATGCGGCTCACCAGCCGGGTCACGAGGAAGGCGGCACCCGCCAGGGCCGCCGTCACCAGGGCCACGCCGCCCGTGAACTGAGCGCCCAGCACGGGGGAGCCGGACTGTAGCGTGGCCATGCCCCAAACCCCCAGTCCGAGGGCCGCCATGGTGGCCGCCGTCACCCAGCGGTGGCGGGGGAGGGGCTCGGCGTCCCGCCGCAGCACGCGCGCGGGGGGCACCCGCAGCACGGCGGACAGGGGAGGCAGGCTGAAGATCAGGGCGACTCCCACGCCCAGGGCCAGGCCCCGGAGCAGGGCCGCGGGCTGCCAGGGATCGACCATGTCGGCCGGGATCAGGTCTGGGAACAGCCGCGGCAGGACGAGCTGCACGGCGGCGCCGGCCGCGATGCCCACGAGGCTCCCGGCGAGCCCCATGAACAGGGTCTGGCCGAGATAGAGGGGGAAGATCTCCCGCGGGCGCAGGCCCAGGCACTTGAGAACCGCGATGGCGTCCAGCCGGCCGGCGAGCCAGGCCCGCACACTCTGGGCCACGCCGATGCCGCCCACGAACAGGGAGAGCAGGGCCACGAGCCCGAGGAAACGCTCCACCCGCTCCAGGTTCTCCCGCAGGCGGGGCTGGGCCTGGCGGTAGGTCTCGACCCGGTAGAAGTCCCCTTTGGGGAACGACTCGCGCAGGCGCTCGGCCGCCGACGCGAGCCCGGCGGCCGTGGTGGAGTCCGGCAGCCGGAAGAGGGCGCGGTAGCCGATGCGGCTGCCCCGCTCGCCGAGCGTCGTGCGTTCGAACCCCGCGCCCGAAATGAACACCCGCGGCCCCATCGTGAGGGAGATGCCCACCCGGTCCGGCTCGGAGACCACGATGCCGGCCACGCGGAAGGGCTGGCCGCCGATAGAGATGTCCTCACCCACCTTGCGGCCCAGGCGCGCCAGCAGCTCCGAAGCCACCACGGCCGTCCGCGGGGTCAGCAATTCCGCCAGGGGGCGGGAAGGGTCGAGCTCCAGCTTGCCGTAGAAGGGATAGGTGCCGTCCACCACCTTCATCTCCACGAGCTGGCTGGGGCCGGGCCGGCCGCCTTTTCCACCCCGGAGAGCAACGGAGGCCACCGTCACCGTTTCGCGGACGTCGGTGCGCTGGGTGCCCGGGAACGGCGCGAGGGCCCGGCCCAGGTCCTTGGGGATCGGCTGGCCGCCCCGCACCACGAGGTCGGCGGCCAGGAGCTGGCGGGCCTCGCGGCGGATGCCGTCGTTCATGCTCGCGGAGAGGCCCGCGACCGCCACCACGGCCGAGACGCCCACGGCCAGGCAGGCGATGAAGAACAGGAGCCGGCCCCGGGAACCCCGGGACTCGCGCAGCAGCGTGCGGAAGAAGAAGCCCGGGCTCAAGGCAGCGCTCCGACCGATGTCTCCGAGGGGGGCAGGACAAGGGCGGGGATCTCGCGCTCCACCCGGCCGTCGCGCAGATGGATCTGGCGGTCGGCCAGGGCGGCGACCGCGGGATCGTGGGTCACCAGCACCAGCGTCGTCCCCTCGCGGCGGCGCAGCTCGGAGAGGATCTCCAGGATGAGCCGGCCGGTCGCGCCGTCCAGGTTCCCCGTGGGCTCGTCAGCCAGCAGGATGGCTGGCCGGGCCGCGAAGGCCCGGGCCAGGGCCACCCGCTGCTGCTCGCCGCCCGAGAGCTGGCTCGGGTAGTGGTGGCCGCGGTCAGCGAGGCCCACGGCGGCCAGCAACTCGTCGGCCCGGCCAACGGGGTCGGACTGGCCGAGGAGCTCGATGGGGAGCAGGACGTTCTCGCGGGCCGTCAGATTGCCCAGGAGCTGAAAGCTCTGGAAGACGAAGCCGATCTTGTGGCGCCGCAGCAGGGCGAGCTGGTCCTCCGACATCGCCTGGATGGGTGTGCCGTCGATCCGGATCTCGCCGGACGTGGGCCGGTCGAGGCCGGCCATCAGGGCGAGCAGCGTGGACTTGCCGCTGCCCGAGGGGCCGAGGACGGCCGTGAACTCGCCGGGATGGATCGTCAGGTCGATCTGGTCGAGGATGGTCAGCTCCCGATCACCCGACGGGAGCTTGCGCGTGAGCTGGCGGATCTCGATTCGAGGTAAGCTCATTGGAAATAAGACGAAGGAGTTCCGGTTTTCTTTCTTGGAAACGCCGCCGCTGAGCTGACGTCGGGCAGGATCGGGCGGCTAGGTCTGGACATGGATTCAGGAAGGTCGTTCTCTATGTGGCGAACTCTGGCAACTCTGGCTTTTACCGTCCTTATTCCCGTAATAGGGGCCTGTGGACCCCAGGACCGTGAGGACGAGCCCCAGGCCGCGCAGGCCTCCCTGCGGGTCCCGGCCCCCGCCGCGCGTCCGGCGGCCCGGCCTGCCGCTCCGGTCCAAGTCCCGGATACCCCGCTGGTCATCTTCCTGGGGGACAGCCTCACGGCCGGCCTCGGCCTCGACGAGGACCAGGCCTATCCCGCCGTCCTCGAAAGAGGAGCTCGAGGAGGAGGGCGTGCCAGTCCGCATCCTCAACGCCGGCGTAAGCGGCGACACCACCGCGGGCGGCCTCTCGCGGATCGGCTGGCTCCTCGGCCAGCGTCCGGACGTGGTGGTCGTGGCCTTGGGCGCCAATGACGGGTTGAGGGCCCTGCCCGTCGACCAGACCGAGAAGAACCTGCGCGAGATCATCCGCCGCTCCCAGTCGGCCGGCGCCCGCGTCCTCCTGCTCGGCATGAGGATGCCCCCCAACTACGGGCCGGAGTACACCCAGAGCTTCGAAGGCATGTACACGTCGACCGCCAAGGACATGAACGTCCCCCTCGTCCCCTTCCTCCTGGACGGCGTGGGCGGCGAGCGCTCCTTGAACCAGGCCGACGGGATCCACCCCACGGCCGAGGGGCAGGAGGTTCTGGCGAAGAATGTCAGGCGGTACTTGGAAGAAGTGCTGCGGGGGTTGAAGCCGGAGGGGACAGTTGCGACCGGATCGAACTGAGGAGGCCCGCCCGGGCATTGATGCAGGCTCACGCCCTGGGCTTCTGAGCTCCCCGTACCTGGAAGACCGAGCTTCTCCCCTTTCTTCGATTCCGTTTTCCCCATCCATGGGCGGCCATTCCCCTCTCTTCCTGCGGCAGTCCCCTCTCGCGAGCCGGTTCTCCCCCCTCGTGGGCGGGTTGTCCCCTCTCTTCGTCGGAACCGAACTAAGAGAGGGGAGCCGTAGATAAGAGGGGGGAGAACCAAACGAAGAATGGGCGGAACCCGCCCAAGAAGGGGGAGAACCCGCCCCCTCTTCGTGCGTTCCGGAGGAAGAGAGGGGAAACGTAGATAAGAGAGGGGAGAGACGCGGGAAGCTTGGTGCGGAATTCCCCTCTCTTGCCCGCACTCGCCCACCGTTCCCGCCTCGCCCGTACCGCTTGCCGGGTCCGCCACCATCCTTCCCGCTTCCCGCCGAGCAGTGGGGCCGGCCAGCCCGGCGAGGTACGCGAGCGCGTAAGGCGTCCGGATCAGGCAGATCCAGAGGGGCGTAGCACAGCGCTAGGGGATGGCCTCCCCCTTCGCCGCCTCCCACAGCGCGTCCATCTCCTCCAGCGTGGCCTCCGCCATGAAGTGATGGAAGTGTCAAGGTAGAGATGCTATCATTCTCATCACGCGGGTGATGTCTCTTCGCCCGTAAAGGTAAGGAGGGACCATGGACAGAGAGCGCTACCGGGTGAGGACCCTCCATCGCGTCATCCTGGCTGGACTGGGTGCCTTGGCGAAAGCCCGAGAGGGTGGCGAAGACCTCTTTCGAGAGCTGGTCAAGAAGGGAGAAGAGTTGGAGGCGCAGGGGAACGCCGGCTTGTCCACACAGGAGCTGTCCGGGTCGGATCTGGCCATGGAGGGACGGCAGATCCTTGCCTACGCAGGCGTGCTGGAGAACCTGGTATCCGAGCGCCGGCGGTTCGAGCGGATGGTCGAGGCCATGATGCCCGATACACCTCTGCCCACATCGCCGGCGGTCCTGCAGGCTCGCCGCAACGCGGCGGCGAGGGAAGAGCTGATTTCTGAATTCGGCCTCTTGAGCAGTGCGGACGTTGCATCGCTGGCAGGCTCCCGGGCCAAGAACAAGGCGTCCCTTGCGAACCGTTGGAAGCAGGAGGGGAGGATTTTCTCCGTGCCTTACGAGGGTTCCATCCAGTTCCCTGCTTTCCAGTTCGATCGTGAAGGGCGTCCGCACAAGGCCGTTGCAGGGGTCCTCAGGGTACTGGGCTCGAAGATCTCAGAGTGGGGGCTTGGCCTCTGGTTCACGGCTGCCAATGGCTGGCTTGGCGACAAGCGGCCGGTCGATCTCCTCGCGAGCGAGCCGGACCGGGTGGTGGACGCGGCAGAACGCGAGGCCACCGAGCTTGTTTACTAGCGTTCCCGATCCTCCTGACCCCGCTTCGCTCCGTCCGCTCCTTCTCATCTGGGAGAGAGACCGGTCCTTTACTCGCTGTCACCATGTCCGGTTCGGCGCCACAGAGTTCAACCCGGGGCCGGGACCGTCCGGACGCTTCCATCCCTTCACGGATGGAGAGGGCAAGAGGGTCCCGACTCTCTACGCTGCCGACGACCTCGAAGGAGCCCTCTCGGAGACGGTCTTCCATAGCGTGCCCGTGCGCGGCCCGCACAAGCGGGTCGCCAAGCTTGCTCTTCAGCCGATGGTCGCCTCGGTCCTGGCCTGTGATCGCGATCTGACTCTCGTGAAGCTCTATGGTCCTGGTCTCTCGCGTCTGGGTATATCGCGCGCCGAGCTGATCGAGACCCTTCCGGAGGAGTATGGACGCACCGCCGCGTGGGCCCAGGCGCTTCACGCCAGCGACGGGAGCATTGATGGTCTCATCTGGGTCTCCCGCCAGAACGACGCCACCCAGGCCCTCGTGCTCTTCGGAGACCGGGTTGAAAGGGCCGCCCTGCAGGTGATCGAGGCTCCCAGACCTCTCTATTTCAGTCCAGGTCTGGACGAGGTTCAGCGTTTGGCGAATCAGGCGGACATTACGATCTTTGAGTAGGAGTCTCCCCCTTCGCCGCCTCCCACAGCGCGTCCATCTCCTCCAGCGTGGCCTCCGCCGCGGTCTTTCCCCGGGCGGCCAGGCCCTCCTCGATCTTCGCGAAGCGGTGGCGGAACTTGCGGTTGGTGCCGGCGAGGGCGGCTTCGGGGTCCACGTCGAGCTTGCGGGCCAGGTTGGCGAGGGTGAAGAGGAGGTCTCCCACCTCTTCGCGGACGGCGTCCTTGTCCCCCTGGGCCAGGGCCTCGCGGACCTCGGCGATCTCCTCGTCGGCCTTGGCGAGCACGGCTTCGGCGTCCGGCCAGTCGAAGCCCACCCCGGCGGCCTTCTGAGTGAGGCGGTAGGCGGCGAGAAGGGCCGGCAGCGAGGTGGGGACGCCGGAGAAGAGGGATTCCCGTTTCGGCTCTTTCTGAAGCTTTCTGCGTTCCCAGGCCTGGCGCACGGCTTCGGCGTCGGCTAGCACCTCGTCGCCGAAGACGTGGGGGTGGCGCTCCACCATTTTCCGGTAGACGCCGTCGACGACCTGTGAGAGTCTGAAGGCACCCGCTTCCTCGGCGAGACGGCCGATGAAGGCGACCTGGAAGAGCATGTCGCCGAGCTCCTCGCCCAGCTCCTGCCAGTCGCCGCCGTCGATGGCTCCCGCGAGCTCGTGCGCCTCTTCGAGGAGGTAGGCGCGGATGTCGGGCAGGGTCTGCTCGCGGTCCCAGGGACAGCCGTTGGGGGCGCGCAGGCGGGCGACCAGGTCGACGAGCTTCTGAAGATCGGGCTTCTCAGGCATGATGAGGCGCTCCGCTTGCTGTGTGAGAAGGGCGCTTGCTACGATTTTTAAACAGCTTTGCCAAAACGCCCGGAAAGGAGCAGGAGTCCGAAGTGTCGAACGAGAAGAAGGAAATCAAGGTCACCGACAAGCGGATGTTCACGCCGGACGGCGAGCTCCGGGAAGAGTACCGTGTCCTCGCCGAAAAATCGACCGCGGCGCCCCCGACAACCGCGGCAACCGCGACCGTCACGGAGCCTCCCCCCGTTCGGCCGGCGGAACCGGAGCCCGCCGCTTCGGCCCACGTGGATATGCCTGAGATGCCGCCCGAGCTGGGCGGCCCCAGCTTTTTCGACCTGGTGGCCATGCTGGCCGAGCCGGTCCCCATCTATCTCGGGGACGCCGTGCTCCCCGACGGCCAGGACGCGACCAACCTGGAGATGGCCCGTTTCTACATCGACCTCCTGGCCGTCCTGCGGCAGAAGACCGCGGGCAACCTGACGGCCCAGGAGTCGGCTTTCCTGGAGGACCTGCTCTACCGGATGCGGGTCCGCTATGTACAGAAGAGCAGGGAATAGAACCAGGCGGCTCTCAGCCTTCGTGCTGGGGCTCCTGCTCGCCGTTGCGGCGCCGGGCATGGCCGAGGTGTCCTCGCCCCAGGTGACGGGGATCGAGATGACGGCCTCCGTCCGCCAGACGCTGAAGCAGCTCGAAGAGCAGTGGCTGGAGTGGATCGTCGAGAACGACCCGCGGAAGGCGGAGCAGACGGTCGACGACCTGCTCGATACAGCGCGGCAGATCGGCATGCGCCGCCTGCCGGATCTCTCCGCCGGGGCTTTGGCCCGGGCGGTGCAGGCGGCCAAACAGAGGGACTTCGCGCGCGCCCGCCTGTCCTTGGCGGCCGCCGAGGAGTTCGATCCCGGCCGCCCCGAGACGGCCTTCGCCGAGTCCACCGTGGCCCGGCTGCAGGGCGACTGGCTGAAAGCCGCGACGGCCCGCCTGCGCGCCTATCCCCGCATGCTCAGCTCGCCGCTCGAGCGCTATCTCTGGCTCCTGAACCTCCTGATGTGGTCCCTCGTCCTGCTGCTGGTGGCCGGCGGCCTGTTCCTCGCCGTCCAGATGCTGACCAAGGGGACCTCCCTCTATCAGGACCTGACGGGCCTGTTCGGCCGCAAGCTGCCGCGGGGGGTCGCCCTGGCCGCCGCCTTCGTGGCCCTGGTGTGGCCCGTTCTGCTGCCCTACGGGGCCGTCTGGCTGCCGCTGTACTGGTCGGTCCTGCTCTGGGGGTACACCTCCACGAGCGAGCGCGTCGTGCTGGTGTCCCTGTGGCTTCTCGTGGGAGCGTCGCCCATGGTGCTCGACGCCCAGCGGCAGCGGGTCGCGGTGGCGCTCTCGCCGCCCGCCCAGGCCATGCAGAGCCTGGAGGAGCACCGGCTCTATGGCAGCCTGTTCTCGGACCTGGGGGTGCTGCGCTCCATGCTGCCGGAGAGCATCGCGGTCAAGCACCTGCTGGCGGACGTCCACCGTTCCCTGGGGCAGTGGGACCTCGCCCGCTCGCTCTACCGGCAGGTGCTCGAAAAGGAGGCCGAGAACACCTCGGCCCTGCTCAACCTCGGAGCCTACGCCTTCCTCAAGGGGGACTTCGGCGGCGCCATCCAGAGCTTCCAGAAGGCGGCCGTGGCCGATCCCGGCAACGCCGCCGCCCAGTACAACCTGAGCCAGGCCTACTCCGAGTCCTACATGTTCGACGAGCAGAAGGTCGCGCTGCGCAAGGCGCAGGAGGTCGACCTCGCGCGCGTCAACTCCTGGATGGCCAACACGCAGCAGCGGGTGGTGACGGTCTCCGGCGGCATGGCCCGCATCCCCGAGATCCGGCGCGAGCTCCTCCAGGCCTGGGGCGGCGCGCGCAAGGCGGGCACGGACCTCTTCCGCCGGGTGCTCTCCCTGCTGGTGGCGCTGAGCTTCATCCTCGTGGCCACGGTCCTGCACCTTGCCCGGCGTCCCCAGGGCTACGCGGAGCAGCCCGCCGAGGTATTCCCCGAGGGCGCTTTCGACCGCTGGGGGCGGATCCTGCTGCCCGGCGTGGCCTCGGCCGAGATCGGGGAAGGGGGGAAGTCCTACCTGGCCATCCTGATTCCCACGGCTTTCCTGATGCTCCCCTGGCTGGGGAAGCTCGGAGTTCGCGTTCCTTGGAGGTATGATCCAGGCACACTATTGTCCTGGGTCATCGCGATCCTGGGCCTGGCGCTCTACTTTGCCGTGCGGCTCCGTTGGCAGCTGCGCGATGAGGTCTAGCCGCCGAGAGGGCCGGTACGTATGGCGGTTGAGGGTTCCCTAGATCTCTTCAAGCTCCCGGAGATCCTGCAGATGGTCTCCCAGCAGAAGAAGACCGGCATCCTGACGGTCCAGGGCCAGCAGGACATCGTTGCCATTTCCTTCCTGAACGGCCGCATCGTGGCCGCCGACGCCCTCAACCAGACGATGGAGGAGGGGCTCTCGCAGGTCCTCCACAAGGAAGGCATGATCAGCGCCCCGGACCTCGCCCGGGCGGCCGCGGAGCATCAGGCCTCGGGCGGCCGGCTGATCGACCTGCTGGTGGAGCGGCGCTACATCGAGCGCTCTCAGCTCCTGGAGGCGCTCCGGCTCCAGACCTGGCGGCTGCTCGAGCAGCTCCTGCGCTGGCGCGAGGGGGACTTCAAGTTCTACAGCGGCGACGAGGTCTCCTATGAGGAGGGCTTCGATCCGATCTCGGTCGAGGAGCTGCTGGTCCATGCCGCGCCGAGCGTGCAGGCCGAGATGTCGGCCGCGGCCCGTGCCCCGGCCCCCGCCCCGGCTCCGGCACCGCGGCCTGCCCCGGCCCCTCCGGCCGCGCCCGTGGCGCGGCCCGCCCCCACCCCCTCACCCTCACCCTCAGTCATCCAGCCCCCTGTTCAGCCGGTAAGGCCCCCGCAGCCCGCGCCGGCCCCGGCGCCAAGGCTCCAGGCGGTGCCGCGGCCCACCCCCGCGGTCACTACGGCCGTGCTCTCCGGGGAGGAGACCGCCACCAGCCCGTTCATCAAGATGAAGGTGGAGCCGCGGCCCGCGCCGCCTCCCTCCCTGGGCTGGGTGAGCCGGACCCTGGCGATCCTGTTCGCCGCCCTGGTGGTCGTGGCCCTGGTCCGGTCCCCGGGTTCCATCCTCTTCCCCTTCCCCTGGGAGGATCCCGAGCGGGAGAACCTGGCCCGCGAGCAGCGGACGTCCCTCGACCTGAAGATCGACCAGGCCGCCAAGACCTGGTTCCTCCTCAAGGGGAGCTTTCCTGACCGTCTGGAAGACCTGGTCGCCGCGGGTCTCCTCTCCCCGTCCGATCTGAGGGACTCGCTGGGCCGGCCCTTCCTCTACGCGGCGAGCGAGGAGAGCTACACCGTGCAGCCGGTCCAGGACGGCAAGCCCCTGCCGGACGCCGGGACGACCGAGGCAATCACGGGCAACTTCCTCCTCGATCCCGAGTTCCTGAACGTCTCCTCCGAGACGAACGAGCAGCCTCTGGTGTTGCTGGACTAGGCCCTCACCTCCCCGGCCCTCCTCTCCCATCCCTCCGCCCGCCCTTCCGGGGAGAGGAGGGAGAAAGACCGTTGTTTTTTGCTGTTTTCCCCTCTCTCCCCGGCCGGGTGGGAGGAGGGCCGGGAGAGAGGGGTCAGGGGGAGTGAGGGCCCGGAATAAATCTGCGCCCAATCTTGTCAAACATGGTGTGGCGCAAAGTTGACATCGCGCCACTAAGCTTCTTAGACTATAGATCCCAGGCGGCGAGCCGACGATGGCCTGCGCTCACGCCTGAAATTCGAGGACCCTGAAGGAGGAGCACCCGTGAGCAAGATCATTGGAATCGACTTGGGGACTACCAACAGCGTGGTCGCTGTGATGGAAGGCGGGGAGGCCAAGGTCATCCCCAACGCCGAGGGGAACCGCACCACGCCCTCGGTCGTGGGCTTCACCAAGAGCGGTGAGCGGCTCGTCGGGCAGGTTGCCAAGCGGCAGTC
Organism: uncultured Acidobacteriota bacterium; assembly: GCA_963832495.1. GTDB lineage: Bacteria > Acidobacteriota > Thermoanaerobaculia > Multivoradales > UBA5704 > DATARR01. The sequence continues at coordinate 447,126 of CAWHUF010000016.1, forward strand.
GGTCACCAATCCCAAGAACACCATCTTCTCGATCAAGCGCTTCATGGGGCGCAAGTACGATGAAGTCAACGAAGAGATGAAGATGGTGCCCTACCAGATCGAGCGGGCCGAGAACGGCGACGTCCGCGTGATCGTGGAGGGCAAGAAGTACTCGCCCCCCGAGATCTCGGCCATGGTCCTGGGCAAGCTCAAGCAGGCGGCCGAGGACTACCTGGGCGAGAAGGTGGAACGCGCGGTCATTACCGTGCCGGCCTACTTCAACGACGCTCAGCGGCAGGCCACCAAGGACGCGGGCAAGATCGCGGGCCTGACCGTCGACCGGCTGGTCAACGAGCCGACCGCGGCGGCGCTCGCCTACGGCCTGGACAAGAAGAAGGACCAGACGATCGCCGTCTACGACTTCGGCGGCGGCACCTTCGACATCTCGATCCTCGAGGTGGGCGAGGGCGTGGTCGAGGTGAAGTCCACCAACGGCGACACCCACCTGGGCGGCGACAACATCGACCAGCGGATCATCGAGTGGCTGCTCGACGAGTTCAAGAAGGACCAGGGCATCAACCTCGGCAACGACCCGATGGCCATCCAGCGCCTGAGGGAGGGCGCGGAGAAGGCCAAGATCGAGCTGTCCTCGGCGCAGGAGACCGACATCAACCTGCCGTTCATCACGGCGGATGCCTCGGGTCCGAAGCACATGAACCTGCGGCTGACCCGGCCGAAGCTGGAGCAGCTCGTGGATGACCTGGTCCAGCGCTCGATCGGTCCCTGCCGGCAGGCCATCAAGGACGCGGGCCTCGAAGCCAAGGACATCGACGAGGTCGTGCTGGTGGGCGGCCAGACCCGCATGCCGGCCATCCAGAAGGTGGTCAAGGACTTCTTCGGCAAGGAGCCCCACAAGGGCGTCAACCCCGATGAGGTCGTGGCCGTGGGCGCGGCCATCCAGGGTGGCGTCCTGGCGGGCGACGTCAAGGACGTGCTGCTGCTCGACGTGACCCCGCTCACTCTGGGGATCGAGACCCTGGGTGGTGTCCGCACCAAGCTCATCGAGCGCAACACGACGATCCCGACGCGCAAGAGCGAGATCTTCTCGACCGCGGCGGACAACCAGACCTCCGTGGAGGTGCACGTGCTCCAGGGCGAGCGCGAGATGGCGCGCGACAACCGCACGCTCGGCAAGTTCCACCTGGTGGGCATCCCGTCGGCGCCCCGTGGCGTGCCGCAGATCGAGGTGGCGTTCGACATCGACGCCAACGGCATCGCGCACGTCTCGGCCAAGGACCTCGGCACGGGCAAGGAGCAGAAGATCACCATCACGGCTTCGAGCGGCCTCAACGACAACGACATCGAGCGGATGGTCAAGGAGGCCGATTCGCACCGGAGCGAGGACCAGGAGCGCCGCCGCCAGGTGGAGGCGCGCAACCAGCTCGACGGCCTGATCTACTCGACCGAGAAGACCTACGACGAGCACAAGGAGAAGCTCGGGCCGGATCGAGAAGGGTGAGCTTGAGCAGGCCCTGGCCGACGCCAAGAAGGCCCTGGAGAGCGAGAACGCTTCCGAGATGGAGCAGGCGGTCGAGCGTCTGAACAAGGCCTCGCACAAGCTGGCCGAGGCGATGTACAGCCAGCAGGGTCCGGGTGCCGGGCCGGGTGGTGCCGGACCGTCCGGCGGGCCTGGCGCGACTGGCGCGAGTGGTGCAGGGGCTTCTGACGAGGTCATCGACGCCGAGTACGTTGAGAAATAAGCTAGGGGGTGAGCCATGGCGCCTCTCAAAAAGATCTACCTCGAAGAGCTGGCCCGCATTCAGGACCGTATCAACAGTCTCTTCGAGCAGGCGTTGCTCACCTCGGACTACGAGGAACGCGAAGGGGGTCTGCCGGGCACCTGGAACCCCTCCGTGGACGTCCTCGAAGTCGAAGACGCCTACCTGATCTTCGCCGAGCTGCCCGGCGTCCGGCGTGACGATATTCAACTGCAGGTCAAGGACCGGCGGCTGGAGATCTCCGGCCGCCGCCATCCCCTGGGAGAGAACCACACCTTCCTCCGCCTGGAGAGGAGCTATGGTCCCTTCCGCCGCGCCTTCGAGCTGGGAGCGCCGCTCGACGTCGAGGGCATCAGCGCCGCTTTCGAGCAGGGCGTCCTGCGCGTCCTGATCCCGAAGCGCCGGGTGGGCGCCACATCGGTGGAGATCTCCGAGACCTCTGAGGAGGCAGGCTGATGGTGACCCGCCGGCGCAAGCCTGATCAGAAATACGTGATGATCAGCGTGGTGGCGGAGCGTTACGGCATCCATCCCCAGACCCTGAGGCTCTACGAGCGGGAAGGGCTCATCAAGCCCACGCGGAGCGCCGGCAACACCCGCCTCTACGACGAAGAGGCCATCCGCCGCCTGGAGATCATCCTCACCCTGACCCGCGACCTGGGAGTCAACCTGGCCGGGGTCGAGGTCATCCTCAACATGCGCGAGCAGATGGAGAGGATGCAGGGCGAGGTGGACCGTCTGCTCGAATTCGTCAAGCGCCAGGCCGAGGAGCGCCGGGCGGCCGACTCCGGTCACCAGCATGCCCTGGTCAGGATCCACAGCGGGCCTTTGAGCAAGGTCCGCTGAAGCCCTCACCCCTGGCCCCTCTCCCGGCCCTCCGCCCACCCCTGCCGGGGAGAGGGGAAAGGAGATCGATTCTTAACCGTTTTTCTCCCTCCTCTCCCCGGAAGGGCGGGCGGAGGGCCGGGAGAGGAGGGTCGGGGAGGTGAGGGCGCATGCTACGATTCCCGCATGCAGGTTGAGGTGCTCGAAGAGCCTTGCCCCGAGTGCGGTGGCCGTGGCTGGGTTGTCGTCTCTGATGGACGGGCGGGCACCGCGCGTCCCTGTGCCTGCCGCCGCCGGGACGTCGTCCCCCGGCTGATCGCGGCGGCCGGTATTCCCTCCCGTTACCGGCACTGCCGGCTCTCCAACTTCCACGTTTCGAGCTCCAGGTCGCGCCTGGATCCCCAACTCGCCGCGGCACGCAAGGCCGCCCAGGACTACGTCGATGGCTTCCTCCAGGAGGGCACCGGATTCCGGCAGTCGGGCCTCCTCTTCGTCGGCCCGCCGGGCGTGGGCAAGACCCACCTCGCCGTGGCCATCCTCGTCGAGCTGATCGAGCGGTACCACCGCCGGGCGCGGTTCGTGGAGTTCACCTCGCTGATCCACCAGCTCCAGTCCACCTTCGACGCGGACTCGCCGGAGACCAAGCGGCAGGTCCTCGATCCCCTGTCCGAGGTCCCCTTCCTGGTCCTCGACGAGCTGGGTGCCCAGCAGCCCACGCCCTGGGTGCGGGACATCCTCTATCTGATCATCAACTCCCGCTACACCCGGCGGCTGCCGACCCTGTTCACCACGAACTACCGGCTGGACGAGGATGTCGTGAAGAAGGCACCGGTGCGGGTCGCGGGGCGGACCACCCTGCTGCCGAAGCAACAGAAGAACCCTCTGGACCACGATCCCGAGAAGGAACCGGCGGTCCGCGAGGAAGCGGCGCTGTTGTCCACCCGCCTGTCGCCCATGCTCGTCAGCCGCCTCTATGAGATGGCCCCGCCGGTGGTGCTCGACGCGGCCGAGGACTTCCGGCGCGAGCACGCGGTGCACGGGGCCCACCTGCGATGAGGCTCTCCGCCGCCGATTGTCTGCGCCGGGGCTGGACGAACCTGTCGGCCAACTGGGAGCTGGTGGTGATCCAGTGGCTCGGCTTCTCCCTGGTCCTGATCCTCCTGGCCCTGGGGCTCGTGCTGCCTCTGGTGATCCTGGGAATCGACGTCCTGGCCTCCCAAGGGGTCGAGGACGTGCTGCGCCGGCTGGCCGAGTTTCGTCCGGGCCTGTCGATGGCCCTGGTGGCCATGATGGCCGTCTGGCTGCTGACGCTCCTGCTCCACTGCTTCTTCCAGGCCGGAGCGTTCGGCGTGCTGGCCTCGGGCGACCGCCAGGCTCTGCCGGGACCCCGCCGGAACCGGCTCTTCTTCCGTACCTTCAGCCTGCGCCACTTCTTCGGCTGGGGCGGGCTCTACGTCTGGCGGTTCCTGGGCGTGCGCGTCCTCTTCTGGGGGCTGGTGATGGCCTTGGGCATGGCCGTCCTGTTCTGGCTGATCTTCCTGGGCGTGGGCGGCAGCCAGTGGGGATCCTCGGCGGCGTTCGGCATCGGCTGCGGGGGGATGCTGCCGCTGCTGTTCCTGGCTCTCGTGCTCAGCCTGTGGTTCGAGATCGCCCAGGCGGACCTGGCCCGCGAGGGCTCCGGCGTGCGGACCGCGTCGCGCCGGGGGCTCCACGTGCTGGGCCGGCGCCTGGGAGCGGTCGCGGTCCTCTTCCTCCTGTTCCTGGGAGCCACGGTCGGTCTGTCGATCGTCTTCCTCCCGTTGACGGCCGTAGCCGACGCGCTGCTCTCCGGCTCTCCGGGATGGCGGGCCCTGGTCCGGCTGATCCTCTTCCTCCTGCAGTCGCTTCCCAGTACGCTCCTCACCATGATCCTGGCCGGCTCCCTGGTGGCCCTGGTGCGCAGCGAGACGCTCGCCGAGATCCGCCGTAAACCCGAGGTGCAGACCGCGTGAAATCGAAGTTCCTCTCCCTCCTGCTCCTGGTCCTCGTTCTGATCCTGGGTTGCGGCCCGAAGACGCCGCCGCGGACGGCTGCCAGGTCCAAGCCGAAACCGAAGCCTCCGGTGACCCGTCCCCAGCAGCCTCCCGCTCCGCAGCCGGCCCCTGCGCCGGCGCCCGCACCCGCCACACCCAAGGAGCCCGTGACTCCACAGCCGGAGCCCGAGCCCGTCCAGGAAAGGGAGCCCCTGCTGCTCAAGGTGGGGCTCGCGAGCGATCTCGAATCGGTGACGTTCCCCTGTTGCGAGGAGCCGCTGGACGTGTCGCTCGAAGACCAGGCGCTGACGCGTGGCGACCTCCCTGAAGGTCGAGCCCGCCGCGGCCACGGCCCAGAAGGGTTACTACCGCCTCCAGGTGGCGGCCCTGCGCGACGAGCGGCAGGCCCAGAACCTGGCCCGGCGCCTGGAGCGGGACTCGGGCCAGCCCGGCGAGGCCTACTTCGACGCCGGCATCGACCTCTACCGCGTGCGCGTCGGCAACTATCCTACGCGCGAGGCCGCGGAGGCCGACATGCGGCGCCTGGGCGCCATCGGCGTCACCGGCGCCTTCGTGGTGAACGAGGGCGGCAGCATCACCGAGCCGGCCCTGCGGATCACCCAGGGGCAGACCACCACCACCTATCCCGGCCGCTGGCTGTCCGTCTCGCCCGTGGGCAATCCCAGCGTGCGCGTGCGGAACAAGCGCTACCGCGGGCGGGTCCTGGTCTATCTGAACGACCGCGGCGCGCTCAACCTGATCAACGAGCTGTCCGTCGAGGAGTACCTGCGCGGCGTGGTGCCGAGCGAGATGGGGCCGGAGCTCTACAACCAGCTCGAGGCCCTGAAGGCCCAGGCCGTGGCGGCCCGCACCTACACCCTGCGCAACCTGGGCGAGTTCTCCCGCGAGGGGTACGACATCTGCGCCACCCCCCGCTGCCAGGTCTATGACGGCATGAATATCGAGCACCCGCTCTCGGACCGCGCCGTGTCCGAGACGGCGGGCCAGGTGCTGCTCTACAAGGGCGAGCTGGTGGACGCCCTCTACAGCTCCACCTGCGGCGGCCATACGGAGGACGTCCACGTCATCTTCCCCCTGAAGCAGGGGGAGCCGTACCTGCGCGCCGTGCCCTGCATGGAGGTGGGCGTCGTGCGGATCGAGGGCGATCTCGCCCAGGGCGTGCCGTTCCCGCACGGCCTGACCCGCCGGCTGCTGCCGCCGGCCTCGGGGGCCGCGCCCGCGGGTGTCCTGGGCGCCCGCCTGGAGCACCTGGCCCTCCTGGCCGGCCTGCCCGCTCCCCGCGAGCGGCTGGACTCGCTCGACCGGCGCGAGGTGCAGCGCTTACGTCTCCTCGGCGTTCGACCTGGCGCTCGACGCCCGGCTCTTCGTCGCGCCCGAGGACGTCACGTACCTGCTGAACGACCCGCCCCGCGACTGGAGCGAGGAGGACCGCCGGCGGGCGGCCTACCTCATCAAGAGCGGCCTCCTGAACGGTCCCCTCGACCAGCCCCTCGCGGAAGATGAGATCGAGCGGATGCTCCTCGCCCTCGCCGAGCTCCTGCGGGTGGTGCGCCGGGAGGACAGTCACGTTCCTGTCCTTCGAGAACGGCAAGCTCGCCATCCGCTCCGGCAAGGAGGACAAGGTCTACGACCTGCCCGCTGGCGTCGCCACCTTCCGGCCCCAGGGCACCGATCTCTACAGCTCACCCCTCGCCCTGGTCCCCGGCGACCATCTGACCCTGTTCTGGCAGGGGGAGCGCATGGTGGCCGCCACCCAGGAGATCGACCTCGACGGCGTGGCCTTCGACCGCAGCAGCCCCTACAGCTCCTGGACCCGCTTCCGCACCGACGCCCAGCTCGCGGCCCAGGTGAACACCCGCTTCCCGGGCCTCGGCTTCCAGAGCTTCGAGGTCCTGAGCCGCGGCGAGTCAGGCCGGGTGGGGAAGATCCGCATCCAGGGCGATGGCGACCAGATGGTCGAGGTCGAGGGGCTCGCCGTGCGCTGGACGCTCGACGTGCCCGACACCCTGTTCACGGCCAAGCGCCTGGAGCCCAAGAACCAGGCCCCTGGCTGGCTCTTCACCGGCAAGGGCTTCGGCCACGGAGTCGGCATGTGCCAGGTGGGCTCCTACGGCATGGCCCAGCGGGGGCACACCTACCGCGAGATCCTCACCCACTACTACACGGGGGTCGAGCTGGGCCGGGTGCGGTTCCGCAACCGCAACGCCGTGGGGACGGGAAAGTGAATCCGCGGTGGTAAGCTTCGTCCTTTGAGGGAGCTTTGAGCCATGGCCGTGCAAGACCTTCCTAAACGGTCCCCCGCGGCGCCACCCCCGCCGCCAACCCCCACTCATCCGGACCGCAATCCAGGGATCCCCCTGGAGCTGGACTGGGTCCGCGAGGTGCGGGTCAACACCAGCGCGGCCGAGCGCCGGGCCGCCACCCTGCCCAAGCGCCGCACGGTCAAGAAGGAGTGGCAGGCCGCCTGGTACCTGCGGGCCATCACCTGCATGGACCTGACGACCCTCTCGGGCGATGACACCCCGGGCCGCGTGCGCCGGCTCTGCGCCAAGGCCCGCCAACCCGTGCGGCAGGACCTCCTGGAGGCCCTGGGCGTCGGTCATCTGGACATCAAGGTGGCCGCCGTCTGCGTCTACCACGCCATGATCGCTCCCGCCCGCGAGGCCCTCGCGGGCTCCGGCATCCCGGTCTGCGCCGTGTCGGCGGGCTTTCCGGCCGGCCTCAACCCCTTCCCGGAGCGCCTCGCCGAGATCCGCGACTCGGTGGCCGCGGGCGCCGAGGAGATCGACATCGTCATCAGCCGCGCCCACGTGCTGACCGGCGACTGGCAGGCTCTTTATGACGAAATCCGCGCCTTCCGCGAGGCCTGCGGGCCGGCCCACCTGAAGACCATCCTCGCCACGGGCGAGCTGGGCACCCTGCGCAACGTGGCGCGGGCCAGCCGGGTGGCCATGATGGCCGGCGCCGACTTCATCAAGACCTCGACCGGCAAGGAGAAGGTCAACGCCACCCTGCCGGTCTCGCTCGTCATGGTGCGGGCCATCCGCGACTACCGCGAGCGCACCGGCTTCCGCGTCGGCTTCAAGCCGGCCGGCGGGATCTCGACTGCCAAGCAGGCCACCGACTGGCTGTCCCTGATGAAGGAGGAGCTGGGCGACGCCTGGACGAGGTCCGACCTCTTCCGCCTCGGCGCCTCCAGCCTCCTCGGCGACATCGAGCGCCAGCTCGAGCACCACGTCACCGGCCGCTACTCGGCCTCCTTCCGCCACCCCATGGCTTAGGGGACAAGGGAGCCTATGGCCACGATCGCCGAGATTTTCGAGACCCTGGAGTACGGCCCCGCGCCGGAGAGCGCCGATCCCGCCATGGCGTGGATCGAGGCCCGCGGCGAGGAGGTCCTGCCCTTCATCAACGGCGACTTCCGCCGGCCCGACACGGGCGAGTGGTTCGACACCCTGAATCCGGGCAACGCCAAGCCCCTGGCCCGCGTGGCCCAGTGCGGCGCGGCGGAGGTGGACGCCGCGGTCGAGGCGGCCCGTGCGGCCCAGAAGGGCTGGTGGGAGCTGGGCGGCCACGGCCGCGCCCGCTACCTCTACGCCCTGGCCCGCCACATCCAGAAGAACGCCCGCCTGCTCGCCGTCCTGGAGACCCTGGACAACGGCAAGCCCATCCGCGAGACGCGGGACCTGGACGTCCCCCTCGTGGCCCGGCACTTCTACCACCACGCCGGCTGGGCCCAGCTCATGGAGCGCGAGCTGCCCGGCTACGTGCCCGTGGGCGTCGCGGGGCAGATCATCCCCTGGAACTTCCCCCTGCTCATGCTCGCCTGGAAGATCGCGCCCGCCCTCGCCATGGGCAACACGGTGGTGCTCAAGCCGGCTGAGTTCACGCCTCTCACGGCGTTCGCCTTCGCCGGGATCTGCCGCGACGTGGGCCTGCCGCCGGGGGTGGTCAACATCCTCACGGGCGACGGCCGCACGGGCGAGCTGATCGTCCGCCATCCAGGGATCGACAAGATCGCCTTCACCGGCTCCACGGAGGTCGGCCGCATCATCCGCGAGGCCACGGCCGGGACGGGCAAGAAGCTCTCCCTGGAGCTGGGCGGCAAGTCCCCCTTCCTGGTGTTCGACGACGCCGACCTCGATGGAGCCGTCGAGGGCGTGGTGGACGCCATCTGGTTCAACCAGGGGGAAGTCTGCTGCGCGGGCTCGCGCCTGATCGTCCAGGAAGGCGTGGCCGAGGCCCTCTACGCCCGCCTCCGCGCCCGCATGGAGACCCTGCGCGTGGGCGATCCCCGCGACAAGGCGATCGACATCGGCGCCATCATCGCGCCCGTGCAGCTCGAGCGCATCGAGCGGCTGGTGCGCCAGGGCGTTGACGAGGGCGCGAAGCTCTGGCAGCCCTCCTGGAGCTGCCCGCGCGAGGGCTGGTTCTATCCGCCCACCCTGTTCACCGAGGTGTCGCCGTCCGCCACCATCGCCCAGGTCGAGATCTTCGGCCCGGTCCTCGTGGCCATGACCTTCCGCACGCCGGAGGAGGCCATCGAGCTGGCCAACAACACCCGCTTCGGCCTGGCCGCGAGCGTCTGGACGGAGAACGTCAACCTCGCGCTCGACCTGGCCGCCAAGATCAAGGCCGGCACCGTCTGGATCAACAGCACCAACCTCTTCGACGCGGCCTCCGGCTTCGGCGGCTACCGCGAGAGCGGCTTCGGGCGCGAGGGAGGCAAGGAGGGGCTCTGGGAGTACGTCAAGCCCCGCTGGCAGGCCCAATCCAAGAACGAGAAGAAAGAACCGGTTCCTGTTCCCGAGGAGGATTGGGACGAGCCCGCCGCCGCCGGCCTGCCCCCCATCGACCGCACGGCCAAGCTCTACATCGGCGGCAAGCAGACCCGCCCGGACGGCGAGGCCAGCCGCAAGGTCCTGGGACCGGACGGCAAGCTGATCGGCGAGGTGGGGGAGGGCAACCGAAAGGACGTCCGCAACGCCGTCGAAGCCGCCCGCAAGGCCGCTTCCGGCTGGGCGAAGTCCACGGCCCATCTCCGGGCGCAGATCCTCTACTACACCGCCGAGAACCTCGCCGCTCGCCGCGATGAGCTGGCCCGCCGGCTGGACGCCATGACCGGCACCGGGACCGGCCGCGATGAGGTGGATCTCGCCGTGGAGCGCCTCTTCACCTATGCCGCCTGGGCGGACAAGTACGCCGGCACGGTCCAGGCCACGCCGCTGCGCAACTTCACCTTCGCCTACCACGAGCCCATCGGCACCCTGGGCATCGCCTGTCCGGACGAATGGCCCCTCCTCGCCTTCGTGGCCACCGTGGCCCCGGCCATCGCCATGGGCAACGCCGTCGTGGCCGTCCCCTCCGAGCGCTGGCCCCTGGCCGCCACGGACCTCTACCAGGTCTTCGACACCTCGGACGTGCCGGCCGGCGTCATCAACATCGTCACCGGCAGCCGCGACGCCCTGGCCGGCGTCCTCGCCGCCCACGACGACGTGGACTCCCTCTGGTACTTCGGCACCCGCGAAGGCAGCGCCGCCGTGGAGCGCGGCTCCTCCGGCAACCTCAAGCGCACCTGGGTCGACTACGGCCACCCCCGCGACTGGGCCGATCCCGAGCAGGGCGTGGGCGAGGAGTTCCTGCGCCAGGCGATCCAGGTGAAGAACATCTGGGCGCCGTTCGGGGAGTAGGATTTACAGCCGCTCCCAATCCTCCACCACCGCCTCTGCCGCCCGCCGTCCCGAGACCATCGCGCCCTGGAGTGAAGGGGTCTCGCGGTGGTCTCCGCAGAGATAGATCCCAGGGTTGCGCCGCACCGGCAGGGCCGCGGGCTCCAGGGATTTCCGCGCCGGCAGGGCGAGGGGGATGCGGTAGGTCCGCAGGTGCTTCCAGCCCGCCACTTCGGGTCCGAACCAGGAGGTGAGGTGCTTGCGGACCTGGGACTCCAGATCCTTCTCGTCCGCTCCGGACGCGCCGATCACCGTCGCCGAGACGAGCGCCTGGCCCACCGGGGCGTAGGTGGGGGCCACGGCGCTCGGCACACAGAGGTTGTCCACCGGCCCGCCGCCCTCTCCGTTCAGAACGAGAATCGCCTTGCCGATGGGATCCTTGGGAGCCGCGTAGTAGAGGCAGGCTGTGTCATGGAACCCCGGCGGGTGCAACTCGGGAAGGAGACGGGCCGCCTCGGGGGCCTCGGTCGCCAGGACCACGGCCGTGGCCGCAATCCGCTCGCCTCCCTTGAGACGGACCTCGCCTTGCCTGATCGATTCGATCGACTCCACCCGCGCGTTCAGGCGGACCGTACCAGCCGGCAGGCGCGCGGCGAGCTGCTGCGGGATCATGCCCATGCCAGCCGCGGGGAGAGCGGCTCGTCCCTGGCTGAACATGCGGAAGACGAATTCCAGCATGCGGCTCGACGTGGCGAGCTTCCGTCTCCAGGAAGATCCCGCCAAAGAACGGGCGGAAGAACGAATCGATCATCCCCTGGCTGAAGCCGAAGCCCCGCAGCGCCTCCAGGGAAGACGTCTCTGGCCGCATCCAGATCTCCTCCAGAGATCCTTGGAGGACGTGGCCGCGGAAGCGGGCGACGGCCCTCTTGTCGGCCAGGGAGCCGACCGGAGCGAGCAGCGTGGCCGGCAGCGTCCAGGGCTGGCGGAACGGGTCCGAAACGCGGCGGAGCCTGCCGCCCGTCCGCACCAGCGCGCCGGGCTGGAACAGCCTGAGGCGCAGGGCCTTGTAGTCGAGCACCCGCCGCGCTTCGGGATAGGCGGTGAGGAGCACCTGGAACCCGCGGTCGAGGAGGAAGCCGTCCACCCGGTCCGTGCGGACGCGCCCGCCCGGCTCCTCCGAGGCTTCCAGGACCAGGCAGGGGATGCCCTTCTCCTGGAGCCTCAGCGCGCAGCAGAGGCCGGACACGCCCGCCCCAACGATCACCGCCTTGCCGCTCTGCCGGTCCGCTGTCATGGAGGCGGATCATAGCGCTCCGTGTCCTTGACCGCTTCCGCGAGAAATGGAACGGCCGTTTTCCTCACTTCCTGACGGACGCCAAAAACCATCCAATTCCATTGAGACAGGGAGAGACGCCATGGCCGAAGCGCGGCGCGTGGAGCAGGACGACACGCAGGTAGACCTCCATCCCACCGAAGCCGGGGTACCGTGGGCGGACGCCAGCATCGTCGAGGAGATCGAGGCCATTGGATCGTTCTCCGTCGTCCGCCTGCTGGGCGAGGGCGGCATGGGTAAGGTCTACCTGGCCCGCCAGCAGGAACCCATCCGCCGGGTGGTGGCCCTGAAAGTTATCAAGGCGGGCCGGCATACCGCCAAGTCGGCAGCCCGCTTCGAGACCGAGCGGCAGGTGCTCGCCCTCATGCGCCACCCGGCCATTGCCCAGGTCTACGATGCCGGCACCACGCCCGGGGGCAATCCCTACTTCGTGATGGAGTACGTCTCCGGCTCGCCGATCACCGAGCTCTGCGACCGGGAGCGCCTGACCCTGCGCCAGCGGCTGGAGCTCTTCGTCGAGGTCTGCGGCGCCATCCAGCACGCCCACCAGCGCGGCGTCATCCACCGTGACATCAAGCCCGAAAACATCCTCGTCTCCCTTCAGGACGGCCGGCCTGTCGCGAAAATCATCGACTTCGGCATCGCCAAGGCCATCGCCGAGGACCTGGATCTCCAGGGCTCGCTCACCGAGCAGGGCTTCGTGGTGGGCACCCCCACCTACATGAGCCCCGAGCAGGCCGACCGTTCCCTCGCGGACGACGTGGACACCCGCACGGATGTCTACTCTCTCGGCGTCCTTCTCTACCAGCTGCTCGTGGGCACCCTGCCCCTGCAGCCCACCAGCGTGGCCCGCTTTGCCTACCGTATCCAGAACGAGGACCCGATCCCGCCGAGCCGGCGCGTGCGGACGCTCGAATCCGGCGAGGCCGCCCTCCGGCGCGGTACGGACGCGGCCGGCCTCTACCGCCAGCTCGCGGGTGACCTCGACTGGATCGTCATGAAGGCCCTGGAGAAGGACCGTTCCCAGCGCTACGCCTCGGTCTCCGAGCTGGCGGCGGACGTCGGGCGCCATCTCCACGACGAGCCGGTCCTGGCGGGCCCGCCGACCCTCTCCTACCGGATGCGCAAGTACATCCGCCGCAACCGGGTGCTCACGGCCGCCGCCGCCGTGGTCCTGCTCGGCCTCGTCATCGGCTCGGCCGGCGTCTCCGTGGGACTGGTGCGGTCGCTGCGCGCCGAGGAACGGGCGCGGCAGGAGGCGGAGAAGTCACAGGCCATCAACGAGTTCCTCATCGGCATGCTCGCCGCTCCCGACCCTGCCCGCGCCGGCCGCGAGGTCCGGGTGGCCGAGGTGCTCGACCGGGCCGCTCAGGATCTGGGAAGCCGGTTCGCCAAGGAGCCCGAGGTGGAGGCCGCCGTGCGGGCCACGCTGGGCCGGACCTACAGGACGCTCGGGGAGATGGACAAGGCCGGCCCGCATCTCGCGAAGGCCCTCGGCCTCCGGGAGCGCGCCCTCGGCCCCGATCACCCGGAGACGATCGACTCGCTGGGCGCCCTGGCCAACTTCCAGGCGGAGATGGGCGACGCCGCCAAGGCCCGGGAGCTGGCCGAGCGCCTCGTGGCCTCCCTGCGCCGGACCCGCGGCGAGAACGACTCCGACACCCTGCGGGGTCAGAACCTCCTCGCCCGCGTGCTCGTCGCCCAGGGCAAGCCCGCCGAAGCCGAAACCCTCGCGCGGCGCACGGTGGAGGCCCAGACGCGCCTCCTCGGCGAGCAGCACCCCCTGACGCTCTCCACCGTCAACACTCTGGCCGGGGCCCTCTGGTTCCAGGGCAAGCTGGGCGAGCTGGAGCCGATGATGCGCAAGACCCTGGAGATCAAGACGCGCCTCAACGGTCCAGAGCACCCCGAGGTGCTCGACCTTATGAACAACCTGGGCCAGTTGCTCGTGGGGCTCAACCGGACGAAAGAGGCGGAGACGCTCGCTCGCCGCACCCTCGAGATCCGCCGCCGCGTCCTCGGCCCGGGCCACCCGCGTACTCTCGATTCCATGACCGTCCTGGCCGGCGCGCTGGAGTCCCAGGGCCGCTCCGCCGAGGCCACGGCGCTCTACCGCCAAGTGTGGGAAGGCAAGAAGAAAGCTCTGGGCGAAAATCATCCCGAAACCCAGGAAGCCCTGCGCCTCGCTCAGGGAGTCAAAGCGGCCTCCTGATCCAGCATCGGTTTCACTCCATGAGGATCCTCAACATGCGCTCCGGGTTGCTCAGGAAATCCCGGTAGATCCGGAAGTGCTCGGTCTCCTTGTATTCGATCGGTGAGATGCCGTCTTCATTTCATCTGATAGATCATCGCGTCCGGATAGGCCATGAGCAAGGGACCCTCTCACGGAGCAGCCGAGCTTCGGAGACGAAGGGGCGGGTTTCGAAGGTCATGGCAGGCCATCCATGGTAGCTCAGGAAGGCTCGCCTCCAGCCCCCACGCGCACCGGATAGAGTGGAAAGGAGAACTTATGAAGACACTGTTCCGGACGTTGTGCTTGACCGCCGCGCTCGTCGTCTCCATTTTCAGCGTGGGGCAGAGTGACGAAGAGGAAGGTACCTGCTACATCCGTTGCAGCGACGGCTCGCAGTATCAGTACTCCTGCGTTACCTATCCCCGCTGCCGGACGCGCTTCAATGAGCTCTGCGGAGGCGTGGGCCACTACGAGTGGGTGCTTTCGACGACCTGCCCCTGAGGGACTGGATGGAAGCCATCCGCCGTGGCTGATTCTTTCAGGATCAGCCCGGCGGCTCGGCTTCTTTGCGGGCCGCAAAGCGCAGGCAAGCCCGCACGTCTTCCAGATTCAGATCAGGAAACTCGTCAACGACCTGCTCTGCTGACAAGCCGCTGGCGAGGAGGGCCAGGACGTCGACGACGCGAATCCGCATGCCGCGGATGCAAGGGCGTCCGCCGCACTGCTCGTCGTCTACGGTGATGCGCTCCGCTATGTAGGTCATTGCGGCAGGGTAGTCGGTTTTCTATCTGCGGCGACGATGTTCGTATCCAACACGTACCTCATAGTTGCGGAGGCTCAGCGCTCCCTCCGGCCTCCCGAGCCTTCCTGAGGCGTGTAAGCAGATCATCGAGCGACTCGCCTTCCCAAGGCCCCAAATCCGCCAGGAAGGCTCGAACGTCTGTCGGCCGTTCCCTCTTGCCGATCTTCTCAAACCTGTTCGTTATCCTGGATGACACCTTTCTCCCTCATCTTCTCGATCCAGGCTTCATAGCTCATCGGGCAGCGGGCAAGAAGCAGGCTTTCACGCGGGCTCAGGTGGATGCCCTTGGGGATATGGTCGTGCCCTTGATCCTTGTTCGATCCGTGACGAATACCGAACTGTGCGATCCGGACGCCGTTGTAATAGATCTTGGCGAGTTGGTGCCCACCACGTCCTGTTTCCGTCTCAGCTCCAAGTTTGTCGACAATCTTCCAGGCATGCTCTCGGTTCAGGTAGGGCATCAAGCCTTCTCCAGAAAACTCTCGAGAACGGCGAGTTGCCTCTTGGGCTCGGGGCCTAGCCGGTTGGGAGCCTCCGCGCGGAGAGAGTCATAGACGTCGAGGATCAGGGCCTTGAGATTGTCGAAAGCTTCCTGCTGATTGTCTCCGGAAGCGCTGATATTGGCGTCGAAGAAGGACGCGATGTGGGAATCGTCCACGGGCTCGATCAGGACTTCGATAGGGCGAACCAGAGAGTAGGGCTCCGGGGCGAAGGACGTAATCGCCACCCTGAGGGCAGACGCACCCTCCAGCTTGGAGAGGCGCTCCGAAAGATCGGCAACGCGGTCATCGAGCTTGTCGAGACGAGTCAACGGTTCGCTGCTGTCAGAGAATCCAAGGGCCATGGTTCTTTTCCTCGCAACTCTTGTAACCTTCAGGAGCGAACTCCTCCCAAAGAAGAATACCACCGAAACTGAGCCGTCGCCAAGGAGTCTCTCACCGCCACGCAAACAACGGCTGCTCATACTGGTCCACCCGGGTCTCCCGTCCCAGCACCGCCACCTCCGCGAATTGGTGGAGGATGGCCGCCGTCGGCGCGTAGATCAGGGTGTCCAGGATCGAGAGGGACAGGACGGGGCGGTCACTCTGGGGGATGGAGTGGAGGACGAGGCTTTCCGGGTCCACGAGGTCTTCCAGGGGGACGTGGTAGATCCCGGCCACTTCGCGAGGGTCCGGACGGAGCGGAGAGCCGTCGCCCCAGACCACGACGGGGGTGATGGCGAAGCCGGAGCGCGTGGGGTAGTCGTCCAGGCAGCCCAGGACGTGCCCGGCGGGCAGGGTGAGGCCGATCTCTTCTTCGAGCTCGCGCAGGGCACCCTCCTCAGGCGTCTCCCCAGGATCGAGACGGCCGCCGGGGAGCGCCCACTGGCCTCCGTGACGCCGCAGGCCCGCGGCGCGGAGGGTGAGGAGGACGGCGGCCCTCCCGTCTTGGTCCGGGACGACCACCAGGGCTACGGCCGCGGGTATCGCCGGGGGCCTGCCGCTGGAGGGGAGAGCGCGGCGGTCGAACCGGGCCAAGCGGTCCAGCATGGCCTCGCGCAGGGCGTCGTCGAATCTTGGAGCGGTCATGCCGGAGAGAGTATGGAGAGATTCCCTCGATGTAAACGCGTTTTCATACTTCCAGGCGCCTCGGCTGCGATAGAGTCGGGCGCGGAACGCGAAGACGATGAAGAAAACTCTTTCTTTTCCGGACAATTTCCTGTGGGGCGCGGCCACCTCGGCCTATCAGGTGGAGGGCTCGCCCCTGGCCGACGGCGCCGGGCCGAGCATCTGGCACCGGTTCACCCGCACGCCCTGGCTGGTGCCGAGCGGCGACAACGGCGATGTGGCGTGCGATCACTACCGGCGCTATCAGGAAGACGTGGCGCTCATGCGCGAGCTGGGGCTCAACGCCTACCGCTTCAGCGTCTCCTGGAGCCGCGTGCTCCCCGAGGGCCGCGGCCGGGTCAACGAGAAGGGGCTCGACTTCTACCGCCGCCTCGTGGACGCGCTGCTCGAAAACGGCATCCGCCCGCTCGTCACCCTCTACCACTGGGACCTGCCCGCGGCCCTGGACGACCGCGGCGGCTGGCTCAACCCCGACGTGGCGGACTGGTTCGCGGACTACGCGCGGGTGATGTACGGCGCCCTGGATGGCCGGGTGGAGCTGTGGTCCACCCTGAACGAGCCCTGGGTGGTTACGGACGGCGGCTATCTCCACGGCGCCCTCGCTCCCGGGCATCGAAACCTTTTCGAAGCGCCCATCGCCTCGCACAACCTGATGCTCGCGCACGCCGCGGCGGTCGAAGCCTACCGCGCCGAGGGCAGGCACCAGATCGGCCTGGTGGTGAACCTCGAGCCCAAGTACCCGGCTTCGGGGAGCGAGGAGGACCTTGCCGCCACCCGCCGGGCGAGCGCCTACATGAACCGGCAGTACCTCGATCCCGTGTTCCACGGCCGGTATCCGGAGGAGATGCGGGAGGTCTTCGGCGAGGCGTGGCCGGACTTTCCCGAAGCGGACCTTGCGCGCATCCGCCAGCCGATCGATTTTCTCGGCGTCAACTACTACACGCGCAACGTGTCGAAGAACGACCCCGCCGCCCTGCCGGTCCGGGCCGGCGCCGTGCGGCAGACGCGCCACGCCTACACGGAGACGGGCTGGGAGGTCTTCCCCCAGGGGCTGACCGACACGCTGATCTGGGTGAAGGAGCACTACGGCGACATCCCGCTCTACATCACGGAGAACGGCGCCGCCTTCTACGATCCTCCCACGGCGGACGGGGAGGTCCAGGATCCCTTGCGGGTGGACTATTTCCGGACTCATCTCCGAGCCGCGCGCGAGGCCATGGACCGCGGGGTGGACCTGCGGGGCTACTTCGCGTGGTCGCTCTTCGACAACCTGGAGTGGAGTCTCGGGTTCTCGAAGCGCTTCGGGATCGTGCACGTGGACTTCGAGACGCAGAAGCGCACGCCCAAGGCCAGCGCGCGGTTCTACTCCGAGGTGATCCGGACGAACGGTGCTTCTATATAGAAGTCCTTGAAAATTATATGGAGGGAGGCTTCCGGAGCCCTCCTGGCTTCCAGTTTCATATAGAAGCCTCGTGTTTTCATATGGAACGGCCTCCCGGAGCCGTTCCGAACCCTTGCTAGCATATGGAATTCAGAAAAAATTATATGAAAACTGGCCTGAACAGCCCTGGCTAAGCCTCAAAGTCCCCTTCAGGCTCTCCGGGAAGTCCCGTCAGGCCGCTGTTCCATATAAAAAATCTCTCGTTCTATATAGAAAGTGCCTTCGCCAGCCCCGGCGGAACGTCCGCTCCGGTATTCTGGGCTTCCGCCCCTATGAAATGGACGGGCTCTCGGGCTTCAGGCACCCCAATCCATATAAAAAGAGGCGTAGTCTATATGGAGCGGCGTCCTGGAAGCTTCACGGCCACGTCTGCGGGGAGCTTGCGGATCACGGTGTCTCCGAAGACGATCCCTCCCGGTGGGACGGTGATCCCCGCTCCCACCCGCAGCCTTGCACCCGTCCCCTCGGCGGTCAACGAGTACTCCAGCAAGCCCCAGGGCGTGGGGAGACGCCGGACGGCCACGCCTCCGGGGGCCGTGATCCAGGCGTCGGGGACTCCCGCGGCCAGGACGAGCGCCCGGTCAGACTCCCGCTCGTAGGCCAGGAGGTCGAGGAAGGAGCGCATGAAGTCCGAGCCCACCCAGGTGTGGGGGAGGTCGCCCAGGAAGCTGGGGGCGCGCTGGTCCTTGTAGACCACCTCGGGCCACTGGTTCCAGCCCGGGGGACGGCGGTCGTCCATAAAGAGATCGAGCAGCTCGTGGGCGCGTTCGGTCCAGCCCAGGCGGATGAAGGTGCCGATGGCGCGCGTCTCGTAGGGAGTGTAGGCCTTCCAGTCCCCGGCCTTCCGCTTCTCGATTTCCTGCCAGTAGTACTCGAAGGTGCGCTCCAGCGCGGCACGCGGGAGCTTATTTCGAAGATTGCTCAGCTCGCCGCCGGGAGTGATCGCCGTGGTCGTGGAGGTGGGATCACGGTCCGCGAGATCGGCGGAGGCGGGGATGTAGTCGATTTTGGCCTCGGAGATGACGCGGTTGATCGACGCGTAGAGATCGGTCCGGAATTCGTCGCGGATCGCGGCCCAGCGCTTCGCCTGCGCCGTCTTTCCGAGATCGCGGGCGAGATCGGTCGCGTCCTTCAATCCTGTCAGAGCAAAGAAGTCGTCCCAATAGGAATGGACGGGCTTGGCCGAGTAGCCCTCGTGGCTGATCGATTCGGGAAGGAGACCGAAATACTTGAGCTTGTCCGGTTGGCGGTACGCGTCCGTCCGGCGCTGCTTGCGCAGGAAGTCGATGTAGGCGACGGCTTTCTCGACGTGGGGCCAGACCTTCTCGACCGTGGTCCGGTCCTTGGTATAGCGCCAGTACTCGGCCACGAGATAGAGGAATTCGCCGTGGCTGTCGTTCTCAGGCACGGGATCGGCACCGCGGGGGTCCACGCAGCAGGGAATCTTGCCGTTTTCGAATTGGAACGGAGCGAACCACTCGATGAGCTGGCGCACGGGCTCGGGATGGCCGGCGCGCAGCAGGGCCGAGGAGGTCAGGGAACCGTCGCGGATCCAGGTGCGGGCGTAGGAGCGGGAACCCGGCTGGATGGCGGGGCCGTCGCGATTGATCAGGATATGGGCGAGGACGGTCCTGAACGTTTTCACGAGGGGATCGGCCTCGGGGGGAGGCGGATTTCGACGCGGTCCAGGCGCTCGTGCCAGTCGCGGACGGCGGCGGCGTAGGCGTCGTCGAAGGTTTCGAAGTTTTCCGTGGACGGCGCCCCCGCCCGGGCATAAATGCCCGGGCTATGCGAAACAGCCGGGTGAACCCGACTGCTTTGAGTCCCCTTCAGGGGGCTCTTTTCGACTAGCCCGGGCATTGATGCCCGGGCGGGGGTTGCGGCTGATGCGAACGGCACCGTCAAATCCACGGCCCTCTCCCCGCCAGCAGGTAAATCCATATGCCACACCAGGGCTCCCGAAGCGTAGCCGAACGGGTCCGTCACCTTCGCCACGGGGGGAGCGCTCCCGTAAGTCTTTCCTCGCTGCAGGTACTCGGAAATTTCGCCGCCGTCGAAAGTCGCGAAGGAGAAGCCGTTGGGAGAGGGCGACGGCAGCACCCTGCGCGTACCGTTCACCACGGCGACGCCTTCCCAGCCAATCTCACGGATCGGCGAAACGCCACCCGCAGCATTGAGGAACTGTGTCGGAGGGTTCACCTGGAAGGGGCGGAGGGCGAGGACGAGACTCAAGGGTATGGTGCGATCACCGCGGTTGCGGACGCGATAGCGCGCCCATAGATCCGATGGGGATGCGAGAGCGGTGATCTCCAGGGAAAGACCGCCCCGCGCCTCCCAGGTGACGGTGGGGATCGGCAGATATCCCTCCGCCAAGGTCTGGGATGTCTGTACGTTCGCCCAGGTGACGACTTCGTCGTCGAGAAGGAGGAAGGGCTCGATCGAAAACCCTCCCTGTCCCACCTCCAGGGCGCCATCCTCGCTCAGGAGGCCCTCTTCGGGATCGCCGTCGGCGCCGACGACCGTCCAGTACGGCTGCTCGCCGAAGAAGGCGCGGGGATAGAAACCGCGGGGCGTATCTTTCGCGATCACCTTGAAGAAGTCGTTGATCGTCGGCGCCCAGTCCAGGGGCTTGACGTCGATCTGAGCTTTTTGCGGTGCCGCGCCTCGCAGGCGGAGATAACGCGATTCCGTCTCGGGAAGGTAAAGGTAGTCCCGGCCTCCGTTGCCGTCTTTGACCTGGCGCACGGCCGTCCAGGATTTCCCGTCGTCCGAGATCTCGACGGCATAGGAGACCAGGGCACCCGGTTCCCAATCGATCACCAATCCGCCGTATTCCCGGGATTCCAGGAAGTCGAGGCCGAACCAGTCAGGACCGGAAATCGCGGCAGGAGTGCGGTCGTAGGGATGGGTCGGCGGAAGCTCGGTGAACGTCAGGTCGTCGATCCAGACCGTGCCCTTGCCGCCGGTGCCGGCCGTGATGGCGGTCTCCAGGGAGGCGGCCTTTTTCATTTCTCCGCCACCGATGGGACCCCAGGCGAATTCGAGCTGACGCTTCTTGATGCGGATCAGGCGCCAGTCGCGAGGGAATTCGAAATTGCGGCGGTTCACCCACCAGACGTTCTCGCCGGTGGGATCGATCAGTTTGAATTCAAGGTTGTTGACGGGCGCTTCAGCGCGGAGGCGGAAGGTGATCTCCCAGTTGGCGGGAAGGTCGAGCGACAGGGGCCTACGGGCCACGGCGTAGCCCGCGCCACCCTGGAAATTGAAGTCGAGGCGCAGGGCGCCGTCGTCTTTGCTGACTTTGAGGAGAACTCCGTCGGAGGGGGCGGTGGTCCAGGGGGAGACGTCTTCGAAGGTGTCGAGGGGGCGGGGTTGGGCGAAGGCAGCGGGGGGAAAAAGGACAGCAAGGACAGCAAGGACAACAAGGACGAATTTCATTCCTTGAGGCTCCCCATGACGATTCCCTCCACGTAAGATTTCTGAAGGGCCAGGAATACGAGCAATCCCGGCAGCACGGTGACCACGGCTCCGGCCATCATCAGCTCGGTGTCCTGCACGTGCTCGCCGGAGAGGCTGGCGAGAGCCACGGGAAGGGTGTATTTGCTCTCGTCGGTGAGCACGGTGAGAGGCCACATGAAATCGTTCCAGGAGGTCAGGAAAGTGAAGACCCCGAGGGTGACGAGGATGGGGCGCATCAGAGGGAGCACGAGCGTCCAGTAGATGCGGAGCTCCGAGGCGCCGTCGAGGCGGGCGGCGTCGAGAAGCTCGTCGGGGATACCCAGCGCGAACTGGCGGATCAGGAAGATGCCGAAGACGGTGGCGATGGCGGCCACCAGGATGCCGCCGAAGGAGTTGACGAGCCCGAGCGCGCGGATTTCCAGGAAGAGCGGCAGCACCGTGACCTGCGGCGGCACGATGAGGGTCGCCAGGAGGATCGCGAAGAGGCGGCCCCGGCCGCGGAAGCGCAGCTTGGCAAAGGCGTAGCCCGCCATCGAGTTGCAGAGCAGGGAGACGGCCGTGATCATCGACGCCAGGAGCAGGCTATTGAGGAAGGTGCGGCCGAGGTTCAAGCGCTCGAAAAGGGTTCCATAGTGCTCGAGCGTGGGCCGCGACGGCAGGAGGCGCACGGGCAGGTTCAAGGCCTCTCCCGCGGGCATGAGCGACGCCGAGATCATCCACAGCAGGGGGAGCGCCGTGGCGACCGCAAGGATCAGCAGAGCGCCGTTGACGGCGATCATGGCGAGACGCTTACGCATCCTTTTTCTTCCTCCCGCGCAGCAGCACCTGCAGGCCCGTAGCGGCGATGATGAGCGCGAACAGCACGAAGGCGATGGCCGCCGCGGGACCGAGGTTCCACCAGCGGAAGCCCTGCTGGTACATGAGCAGGGTGATCGAGGTGGTGGCGTAGAGCGGGCCGCCGCGGGTCATCACATAGGGCTCGGCGAAGATCTGGAACAGGCTCACGGTAGTGATCACCGCCACGAAGATGGAGGTCGGCATGAGGAGCGGCAGGGTGATGTCGCGCAGCGTCCGCCACGTGCCGGCGCCGTCGAGCTCGCGCCGCTTCGTAGAGGGTTTCGGGGATGGCCTGGAGACCCACGACGTAGATGACGCAGGGCGTAGCCGAAGCTGCGCCAGACGGCGAGGAGCGTGATGGCCACCGTGGCCCAGGTTGGATCGCCGAGCCAGTCGATGGGCGGCAGGCCAATCCATCCCGAGAATCTGATTGATCAGTCCGTAGCGCGGATGGTAGAGGTAGCGGAAGACCACGGCTACGGCCACCAGCGTGGTGACGACCGGCGCGAAGTAGATGGTGCGGAAGAGCCCGCGCAGCCGCGCCAGCTTCGAATTCACCAGGAGCGCGCCCCCGAGGGCCATCGCCAGCGTGAGCGGCACGCCGAGGACGACGAAGACCAGCAGTGTTGCGGATCACCCGCCAGAACAGCGGATCGCGCAGGAGCCGGAGGTAGTTTTCGAGGCCCACGAAGCGGGCGTTGCCGAAGTCGGCCAGGGCGTAGATGTCGAAGTCGGTGAGCGAGAGGAACAGGGCCGCGACGAGGGGCACGGCGAAGAACAGGAAGATGGCACCCAGGGCGGGAAACAGGAGGACCCAGGCCGCCCGCCGCTCGGCGGGGGAGCCGCGCCGTTCTTCCAGGTCCGGCGTCACGGCTTTTTCTCCTCGGCGCGATCGAGCATCCAGCGGCGCTTTTCGAGCATCTGGTCCACGTCCCGGTCGAGATCGGCGAGCGCGGTGTCGAGGTCCTTGCCGCCGCGCATCACCTGTTCGGCGCCTTCGGCCACGCGGGTGGCGATGCGCTCCCACTCGGGCACCTTGGGTGTGGGGGCGACGTTCTGGAGCTGGATGAGGAAGGGAGCGGCCTTGGGGTCTCGAGCGAGGCCCGCCAGCTTCCACGCCGAGGGGCGGGATGGGAGGTCCCCCGAGAGCTCGAAGAAACGGGCCTGCTGGGCGGGCTCAGAGAGGTATTGCAACCATTTCCAGGCCGCTTCGGGATGCCGGGACTGCCGGAAGAGGACGAGGCTCGATCCGCCCGCGAGCGAGAGGCCCGGCCAGGGCATGTTCGCGTCCGGCGGCGGCAGAGGCGCCGTAGCCCAGAGGTCCTGCATGCCCGCGCGGAATGCGTTTCTTGAACTCGCTGATGTTCCAGGGGCCGGTGATCACCATCGCGAAGTACCCTTCCGCGAACTGCTGGTAGAGGTTCGCCACACTCTGCAAATCGAGCGCCGGGGCCAGGCCGGACGTATACATGTCGAGATAGAAGGCCATGGCCCGGCGGAAGCGCGGATCGCGGAAGTTGCCGCGCCGGCCGCCGTCGGCGAGCAGGCTGGCGCCCGCCTGCAGCCCGAAGATGGCGGGCTGCGTCCACTCGTCGATGGGCAGCAGGATGGCGAAACGGTCCTGTCCGCCCTGCTGTTTGATCCGCTCCATGGTCTCGCGCCACTCGGCCCAGCTCTTGGGCGGCCAGGGACCGCCCGAGGCTTTCACGATGTCGGTGCGGTAGAAGAGCAGGCGCGTGTCCACGTACCAGGGCAGGCCCCAGGTCTCGCCGTCGATCACGTTGGTGTCCCAGATGCCGGGAAACGCGTCCTGAGCGATCTCAGGGGACTGCCTGATCCGGTCGTCGAGGCGGGCGAGGGCGCCCAGCGAGACGAACTCCGGAATCCAGGTGTTGCCCAGTTGGGTGGCGTCGGGCGTGGCGTTGCCCACGAAGGCGGTGAGGAGCTTCTCGTGGGCGGCCGACCAGGGGATCTTCTGGACTTCCACTTTGATGTCGGGATGGCGGCGCTCGAACTCGGGCACCATCTCGTGCACCACCTCGCCCTCGCGGCCGAACCCCCAGAAGCGGACGGTGGTGCGCTCGCCCGCCCCGCCCCGTCCACAGGCGGAGGCGGCGAGCAGGGAGAATCCCAGCAGAGTCAGTCTTGCTGCGCGTCCAGCCATCCGCCGGAGAACCCCGCCCGCTCCAGGCCCCGGCGGATGTGCGGGTTTTTCCGCATCAAGCGCCAGATGAGGTCCGAGCGGTAGTTTTCGATCATCGCCACGATGGGACCCTGATCGATCCCCAGGTAATCGGTGTCGAACCAGCCGAGCCCCCGCACGACCTTGCCATGCTGGGGCTTCACGTCTACATCGAAGGTGGGATTGAAAGCGTCGATAAAGCCATAGCGTCCATAAAGATGCTCGCCATAGCGCTGGCGCATCTCGCGGAGCGCGGGCACCACGATCTCTGGCGCGAACGGTAGGGAGGAAGCGGTGGCCGTGGGAACGAGCGTGCCGTCGTCCGTCAGCTCCTGAGGGGACGCACCCCGCGCCCAGTAGGTATGGAACGTGCGCTTCCTGCCGTCGATCGTCAACGTGATGTCCAGCGGACCATCCGAAGCCGTGAGGCCCCAGAGTTTCGCCCCGTATCCTCTCCATCCCCCAGGGTTCTCGATCGCGTAGGTCTGCTGGGAGTACGTCGCGCGGCGGGAGTTCTCGAAGTAGTCGATCCCCTTGCCGCGCATGTATTCGTCCTGGATCCCCCGGAAATCGATCCACACGTGGGAGTACTGGTGGCCGAAGAGCGGTCCGAAGGTGAGGTGCTCCTGGCCGAAATAGCGGTGCCATTGATACGTCGAGGTCCACGCCCCCCAGGCCTCGGGACCCACGGGATGCGTGGGCGATCCCAGGGCCAGGACGTAGAGGATCATGGCCTCGTTATAACCTTTCCAATCCGAGATGATGAAGCCGCTCTCGGGCTTCCAGCCATGGGAGACGGAGGGGGGACGCACCTGCGCCCACTTCCAGTCCACCCGCCGGTAGAGCTTCTCGGCCAGATCGCGGATGGCAACCTCGGCGGGATCGTCCCGGTCGAAATACGACTGGCACGTCAGGGCGCCGGCCAAGAGGAGCGTGGTGTCGATCGTCGAAAGCTCGACCGTCTCGAACCGGTGCCCCGTCTTCATGTCGAGGAAGTGGTAGAAGAAACCTTTATAGGAGGTGACGCCCGTGCGCTCGCGGTCCCTCGGGGGCCTCCCAGAGGAACCGCAGGACGTGAAGCGTCCGGTCCCGCGCCTGCTCGCGGCTGACCCAGCCGTGCTCGGCGCCGACCACGTACGCCGTCAACCCGAAACCCACCGCGGCGACGCTGGAAAAAGAAGGCGTGGGATTGCGGTCCGGGATCAGGCCGGTGCCAGGGTCCGCGAGGTCCCAGAACCAGCGGAAGGTCCGCTCCTCGAGGTCTCCGAGGAGCGGATCGTTCCTGTTGATTTCTGTCGTGGGAGATGCTGCTGGCTGAACGGGGACAGGCGGGTGGGCTGGCGCGCAACCTCCGCCCGCCACGAGGGCGAGCAGGAGGAGAGCGATCCAGCGTCCGCCCCTCATGCGATCAGAATTCCACCCTTACGCCACCCTGGAAGCGGCGGGTGTTGAACTCGGCCCGGGGCTCGCCGAAGTTGTCGTTGACGTTCGGCAGGCGCGGAATGTCCCGGTTGAAGTCGTTGTAGTTGTCGTAATCGAAGATGTTGAACCCTTCGGCGATGAGGCTCACGCGCACCGTGTTGAAGATCGCCGGCGCCTGCCATTCGAGGCGCAGGTCCACGCTGCGGTAGGCCCAGGCGTCCGGGATGATGAAGCTCTTCTTCTCCGGGAAGAGCCTCGTTCCAGCCCACCCGGAAGGGCGCGACGGAGTCGTCGAAGACGGTGTAGGGCACGCCCGAGCCGAGGGTGATGATGGAGGACAGCTGGAAGTTGGCCGGCAGGAGGACCACGCCGCTCATCACGAGGCGGTGCTCCTCGTGTTGGACGCGGCGAAGCGGTAGAAGCTCTCGGGGTTCAGGTAGTCGAAGGCGCCGAAGGCCACGCCTTCCCCCGTGTTGTCGGTGCCGTTCTGCTCGGCGTCGGCGTAGGTGTAGGCCAGGTTGAAGCCCCAGCGGCCATTGGAGGCCAGGGGGTGGTCGAGCGTGAAGTAGATACCGTCAAACCAGGTGCGCCGCGACATGGACGTCGTGAAGACGCGGGCATAGCCCGGCACGCCCACGTTGTTGCCGAAGCGGTCCTCGAAGCGGGTGCCCGGCGGCAGGTCGCCGAAGAAGTAGATGAGGCCGTTATATCCCCGGGCGCCGGCGTAGGAGAGCGAGGTCAGCCAGCGGCCGAGTTGCTGGCGCACGCCGAGGGTAAACTGGTCGGATCTGCGGCGGACGCATCTCGTTGTCCACCAGGAAGACCTCGGGTCCTGGCGCCTGACCGCTGGCCACGAGCCCGCGCAGGGCCTCGGCGGAGAGGTACTCGGGGCGCCAGGCGATCGCCGGCACGTTGCAGTTGGGCGCCGGGCTGCCGTCGGCCGAGAAACAGAAGGAATAGATCTTGAACTGCTGCCGGTATTGCTCGTCGAAGATGTCGTTCAGGACGACGCGGTCGTAGTACTTGCCCCAGCCGCCGAAGACCACGGTCTTGGCGTCGCCCTTGACGTCCCAGGCGAAACCGAGGCGCGGCTGGACCATTCCGTAATAGGGATCGCGGTCATTGCCGTCGGTGGTGAAGCGGTCGAGGTCGAGGAAGTCCCGCAGGCACCAGGTGGTCTGGCCGCCCACCGGCTGGCCGTAGGTGCGGCAGGCGCTCTCCATGGCGGCGACGAGCTCCGGCGGCGTCTGGTAGTCGTTGTTGATCATGTTGGACTCGTAGTCCCAGCGCACGCCGAGGTTCAGCGTCAGGCGGCTGCCGATCTGCCAGTCGTCCTGGAGATAGAGGCCGGCCTGGGTGTTGCCGAAATCGAGCGTCGGGATCGCCGAAGCCCACGCGGGCCTGGAACGGGAACTGCCACTGCTCGTCGCTGCGGAACTCGAAGAGCCCGTTCTCGAAAGTGTTCTTGGTGACGCTTGTAGTCCAGCCAGTTGATGCCGACACGCCGGCCTTCATCGTGTGATTGCCCCGCCAGGACAGGGCCCAGGACACGTCGTCGCGCACGCCGATCCGGTCCTGCTTGAAGTCCTGGGTGGCGTCCTTGCCGCCCACGTCGAGGATGCCGATGTAGTTGAGGCGCGGCGTGGTGTTGTCGAGAGCGCCGTCGGGTTCCACTGCTGCTGTCTGGTAGGTGAGGCTCGCCTCGTTCAGGGTGTTGCCCCGATCACCCAGGTGTGCTTGGCCACGGCGGCGTCGGTGCCGATCTCGAAGCTCTCGGCGCCGTCCCGCGTGCGCTGGCCGCCGTAAGCCCTTGATCTCCTGCTCGTCGCGCCGGTGGGCGGTCACGAAGAAGGTCTGGCCGGCCGCGGGCTGCCAGGAGAGCTTGCCGAAGAAGAGGTCGGATTCGAAGGGCGACGTCAGCACGCCGGTCTCGAACCCGCTCAGGAACTGCTGCACGTTGGCCGGCGCGGAGTTGTAGGAGCCGCCGAGGAAGACGGTGGCGTTGCGGTCCTGCTCGTTGCGCTCATAGGAGGCGAAGAAATGGAGCTTGTCGCGCACGATGGGGCCGCCGATCGACAGGGCGCCCTGGACGCGGTCGTAGTCCGGCTTCTCATCGCCGCGCTCCTTGGAGAAGTCATCCTGACTGACGGAGCCCTTGTCCTGCGTGAGGTAGAGGACCTCGCCGTGGAAGTTGTTGCCGCCGGACTTGGTCACCGCGGTGATCACGGCGGCGGCGGACTTCTCGTACTCGGCCTTGTAGTTCTGGGTGAGTACGCGGAACTCCTGCACCGCGTTCTGCGGGAAGGGATTGCCGCGGCTGGAGTCCTGCATGAAGGCGCCGCCCTGGAGCACGTCGTTCTTATAGGACAGGCCGTCGACGAAGACGTTGACCTGGCGGGAGTCCTGGCCACCGCTGCGGAACTTCGCCGTTTCGTCCTGGTTGTCGGTGAAGCGGACGCCGGGGGCGAGGGAGGCCAGGCCCAGGAAGTTCCGGTTGTTCAGGGGCAGCGCTTCGATCTGCTGGGGGGTGATGTTGGTGCCGATCTCGGAGGTGCGCGTTTCGATCAGCAGGTCTACGCCCTCGCCGATCACGGTCACGGACTCGCTGATGACCTCGCTGGGCGAGAGCACGAAGTCCGCCTCCACGTCCTGGCCCACCAGCACCTGCACCTCGCGGCTCTGGGCCGAGTAGGCCGGAGAGGAGATCGTCAGCTTGTAGACGCCGGGCGTCAGGCCGGGCAGGGCGAAGCTGCCGTCCGGGCCGGACTTGGCGGTATACCGGAAGCCGCTCTGAGTATCCATCGCCTCGATGGTGGCGTCCGTGATCGGTCCGGAGGAGTCCAGCACCACCCCCCGCAAGGACGACGTATTGGTTTGAGCCTCCGCCGGCATCGCGATCAGTGCAATCAACAGCGCCAGGAGCACCGAGCCGAGCGCAAGGACGCCGGCTCTGACCTTTGATTTCATCGTTCGCCTCCTTCTCCAGATTCCTGTCTTCAATTTATCCAACCCCAAGGGAATGCGGTGTGCCGCCGCAGGAGCCGCGCACCACCAGCGTGGTGGGCACGGTCTCTTGGCGCCGCTCGTGCTCGTTCTTGCTGTCGACCGCGTGCAGCAGCCGTTCCATGGCCCGCATCCCCAGCTCCGCGATGGGCACGTGCACCGAGGAGAGCGGTGGCGTGAGGTAGCGGGCGATGGGGATGTCGTCGAACCCGGCCAGGGCCACGTCCTCCGGCACGCGCATGCCGGCCTCGCGCAGGGCGAAGAGGCAACCGATGGCCATGGAGTCGTTGGCGGCGAAGACGGCCGTGGGCCGTGGTTTCAGCTCGAGGAGGTGCCGGCCCGCCCGGTATCCCGAGTCCTCGCTGAAATCGCCTTCGATCTCGAGCTCGGGAGAGATCTCCGCTGGCGCCGTCTTCAGGGCTTCGTGGTAGCCGCGCAGGCGTTCCCGGGCGTCTACGTTCTCCCTGGGGCCGCGGATCAGGGCGATGCGGCGGTGGCCGAGACCCGCCAGGTGCCGCACCATGGCGTAGGCGCCGCCGTAGTTGTCGACCTGGATGGCGTCGAAGGTGGCGCCGTCGCCCGGCGTGTTGAGCAGGACGACAGGGAGCGTGTCGGGCAGGTTGCGCTGCAGGGTCTGGGCGTCCACATCCGGCGACAGGAGGATCAGCCCGTCCACCCGTCCGCGCAGGGCGCGCAGCACGGCTTCGATCTCGGCGCGGTCGCTGTGGAACCCGGAGACGAGGACATGATAGGCGTTGCGGCGGGCCGCGAGGTCGATCCCACGGATCACCTCGGAGAAGAACTCGCCGTAGAGGTCCGGCAGCAGCACGCCGACGGTGTCGGTCTGGTTGGTGATCAGGCTGCGGGCCGCGCCATGGGGCACGTAGCGCAGCTTGTCGATGGCGTCCTGGATGCGGAGGCGCGTCTCCGCGGCGACCGGCCCCGTGCCGTTGATCACGCGCGAGACGGTGGCGACCGAAACGCCGGCCTTGAGGGCAACCTCCTTGATCGAGGCGCTCATCGCTTCTCAATTCCGGAACGCCGGCTCAGCCGGTCAGGGGAAGAAGGTTGGGGTGCTCGCGGAGGATGGTCCATGGCGAGGTGTAATCGTTTACACCCGCGGACCGTAACAGGGGGGACGGCGGGTTGTCAACGGGTTGTCAAGGGGAGCTACCCCCGCGGCTTCAGCCGGTAGTGCTCCCGGATCGCCCGCTGCACGACCTTGCTCTTCTTCTTTTCCTGGATGCGGGCGAGCTCGTCCTGGCGGATATGGATCTGCTTCAGCTCGCGTTGGAGCTTGCGGTAGCTCTCCAGCCGTTCGGCGGGCAGGCTGCCGCTCTCGGCCGCCGCCGCCACGGCACAATCGGGCTCGCCCTGATGCTTGCAGTCGGCGAAGCGGCAGCCCTCGGCCAGGGCCTCGACGTCGGCGAAGGCGGACTCGATCCCTCCCCCATGGTCGCCTTCCCAGAGCTGGATCTCGCGCAGGCCGGGGGTGTCGATCAGCAGGCCGCCGGTGGGAGCCAGGAAGAGCTCGCGGTGGGTGGTGGTGTGCCGGCCGCGATCGTCCCCCTCGCGCACCTCGGCTGTACGCTGTGCCTCGCGTCCCAGCAGGCGGTTGGTGAGGGTGGACTTGCCGACGCCGGAAGAGCCAAGGAGACCCACCGTCTGTCCCGGGCCGAGGTAGGCCGCCAGCTCCTCGACGTTCGTGCCCTTCAGGGCGCTCACCCGGTGGACGGGCACACCCATGGCGATCGACTGGGCCTCCAGCAGGCAGGTCTCGGGATCGTCGCAGCGGTCGAGCTTGTTGAGCACCACCACGGGCTGGGCGCCGCTGTCCCAGGCCGCCGTCAGATAGCGCTCGATACGGCGGGGATTGAAGTCGCCGTCGAGACCGGAGACGAGGAAGATGGTGTCCACGTTGGCCGCCACGACCTGCTCCTCGGTGCGGTGCCCCGGGCTCTTGCGGGAGAACTTGGACTTGCGGGGCAGGATGGCGTGGATCACGGCCCGTCCGTCGCCCGTGGACGGCCGGAGCGCCACCCAATCACCCACAGCCGGATGGCCGCCACCGACGCCACCTTTCAGCTCGTGGCGCAGCTTGCCCGCGAGGTCGGCGTAGGTCTCGGCTTCCCCGGTTGAGACCTGGGTGAGCCCCTTCTGCGCCACCACGCGGGCAGGGACGAGCCCCTGCTCCGCATAAGGGGCGAAGGCGGAGGCGAAGAGGTCGTTCCAGCCGAGGTCGGTGAGGGTCATCAGCTATAGGGGTTCGGCTGGGGCATGGGAGGTCATTGTAGCGTGATGCCCTCAGTTCCCCTCGTTCATCTGCTTGGCGCGTTCTTTCGATTCGGCGAGAGTCGGCACGTTCCATTTGACCCGTTCCTCGTCGGTGACGGAGGGATCAACCTCCCAGAGGATCCACTTGCCGTCGACCCTTTTGAACTGAGTGCCGTAGAGCTGGGGCTTGCCCTGGGTCATCAGCCAGCGGTCCTTGGTGGCGGCGGCGAGCCACTTGGCGTCATCGTTACCGAGCTCCACGGCCTTGAGGCACCACTGGTGGGCCCGGTCGTAGTCCTCGAGCTTGTCGCCGTGCTGGAAGACCATGGCGGCGTGGTAGTAGTCGTCGGACTCCTTGAGACCGCCCTGCTCGGCGATCTCCAGCACCCGCTTGCGCCGGTCGTCGTCACGCTTCGATACAACGCTCCAGTCGATCTTGTCCGGGCCTGCCATCCGGTCCTTCTGATCTTCCTCGTAGAGGCGGGTGAGCTCGGCGTTGACCTTCGCCTGATGGGAGGTGTTGCGGGCCTTGACGCCTTCGAGGAACTTCTGCCAGCGAGGGTCTTTCCGCAGGGGCTCCACCTGAGGGTTGGATTCGGCGCGTTCCAGGTCCCGGTGCCCCTTCCCGGCCGCCTTGTCGAGGTACCCGAAGGCGGTCTCCTTGTCTCCCGCGGCGGTCGAGCAGGCCGCAGCGGCGAAATAGGAGCGGGCTGCCTGGCCCTCGGCGGGGGCGACGGCTGCCGCGGCGGCGAAGCGCTCGGCACACTTGGGCCAGTCCTTCGCCTCGTAGGCGGTAGCCCCCTGCTGGAAGATCTGATTGTAGGTCGGCGTGGTTTCTGACAGAGCAGGGGCGGCCAGAGCCACGATGGAAAGCCAGAACGTCACAGAGGCAGAGTGGCGCATGAGTCCTCCTCCAGGATTTCCTTGATTATACGGAAATCCGGCCCGGAGGCTTGGCGGAATACGCCGCAAAATCCGCCGTTCGGCGAATGGGAACTACGCCTCCCCTCCCCATAGGCTCCGACCCTGTGAGGAAAGGAGTCGAAGGGTGAGACCCATGACATCCATGAAGTATGGAGCGAGGGGCCGGGCGAGCATCGCCTTGGCTCTGTCGCTATTGACGTTTTTGCCGCCCGCCGCCCGTGCGCAGGAGCCTGTCCAGACGCTGACCTTCGAGGAGGCCTTGCAGCGGGCTCTCGTGGCCAACCCGGCCACCGAGACGGCCCGGGCCGAGGTCCGCATCTCGGAGGCGCAGCTTCGCCAGCTTCGGTCGGCCGTCCTGCCCAGGAT
This sequence comes from uncultured Acidobacteriota bacterium, assembly GCA_963832495.1. Lineage (GTDB taxonomy): Bacteria > Acidobacteriota > Thermoanaerobaculia > Multivoradales > UBA5704 > DATARR01. The sequence continues at coordinate 479,292 of CAWHUF010000016.1, forward strand.
CGAGCTGAACGGCTCGGCCACGCGCAACAGCGACGAGGTGGCCTTTGAATCCGACGGGTTCAGCGCCACCGTGCTGCCGGAGAACGACTGGCACTACGACGTGACCCTGCGCCAGCCGCTCTACGCGGGCGGCCGCGAGCTCAAGGCGATCCGCCAGGGCCGGCTCAACGTGGAGCGGATCGGCGCGGGCGTGCGCCAGAGCGAGGAGCAGGTGCTCCTGGGCGCCGCGTCGGACTATCTGGCCGTGGTGGCGGCCGATGCGCTGCTCACCGTGGAACGCGGCAACCTGGAGGTGGCCGGGCGCCGGAGCCGGCAGTCGCAGGCGTTTTACGAGGCCGGCGAGGTGACGCGGGTGGACGTGCTGCGGGCCGAGACGGCCACGAAGTCCGTGGAGCGGGCCATCGCGGCGGCCGAGCAGGACCGCGAGACCGCGGTGAGCCGGCTGCGGCTGGCCCTCGCCCTGGACGAAGCCCCCGGCGCGCGGATCGGCGTGGTGGCGCCGAAGCTGGAGCTTCCGCCGATGCCGGGTGCGGCAGAGCTGGTCCGCCAGGCGCAGGAGAACCGGCCGGAGATCCGGGAGGCCGAGCTGGCGTTGGAGATCAACCAGCTCGAGGTCTCCAAGCAGAAGGCGGCCCGGCTGCCCGTGGTGCTCGCCGAAGCGAGCTACATCAGCCAGGCTGCGGAGTTCCCCGCGTCGCAATACGGCTCATTCACGATCAACATGAACCTGCCGATCTGGGACAGCGGCGAGATCGCCGCCCGGGTGGCCACCGCCCAGACGCGCCGGGAGCAGGCGGAGATCGCGCTCGCCGAGCGCAAGCGGGTCGTGCGCGAGGACGTGCTCCAGGCCCTGCTCGACCTCGAGACGGCGGAGAAGTCGCTGGCGCTCGCCAGGGACCAGCTCGCCGCCGCCGAGGCCGAGTACAACCAGAGCTTCGAGCTGTACCGGGCCCAGGAGGCGACGTCGCTCGACCTCCAGGCTTCCGAGATCTCGCTCGCCGCAGCCCGGCGGGCCGTGGTGGCCTCCAGCCTGGACCGCCAACTGGCGGAGCTTTCCGTGTGGTCCGCGGTCGGCACCCTGAAGAATCTGATCTCCCCCGAGGAGGGCCCCAAACAATGAACAAAACCATGAGAATCAAGATGATCGCGCTCACCGTGGCCCTGCTCGTGGTTGTGGGCTGCGCTTCCGATAAGAAGGTTGCTGAAGACGACGCTGGTACTAATAAGCCTGCCCAGCAGGCCGCGCCCGCGCTGCCAGCCGACGTGGCGGACCTCGCCAAGCCGGAAGAGACGCCGGCGGCTGATGCCCAGAAGGAAGAGACGAGCCTCTCCGCGCTCCAGCCCACGGGCGAGTTCGTCTCGCCCTCGAAGTCCGAGGTGGCCCCCAAGATGCCGGGCCGGGTGGCCGCCGTGTACGTGGACGAGGGCTCGCGGGTGAGCCGGGGCCAGACCCTGCTGACGATGGAGACGGACTACGCCCGGCTCGCCATCCAGGGCGCCGAGGCGGACCTAGCCCGCGCCAAGGCCGCCGAGGCGGAGGCCCGCCGCGAGGTGGAGCGCAAGAAGGGCCTGCTCGCCACGGAGTCGATCCCGCAGGCCACGTTCGACCGCTCCCAGGCGGCTCTGGATCAGGCCGTGGCGGCGCAGCGGTCGGCCGAGGTGGCGCTCGCCACGGCCAGGCAGCGGCTGGCCGACTCGGTAATGCGCTCGCCCATGACGGGCGTGGTCTCCGAGCGCCGCACGAACGTGGGCGAGCACCTGGGCGAGGCCGGGGTGGCCTTCGTCATCATGCAGACCTCGCCGCTCAAGCTGCGCTTCAGCGTGCCCGAGCGGTTCCTGGGCGAGATGAAGACCGGCCAGCAGGTGGCCGCCCGGGTCGATCCCTATCCCGGAGAGGTCTTCCGGGGCCGGATCAAGACGGTGGGCGGCGTGATCGATCCTTCGACGCGCACGTTCTTCGCCGAGGCCGAGTTCCCCAACCGGACGGGCGTTTGCGCCCCGGGCTCTTTGCCCGCGTTGATCTGGGATCAGATCTGGGAGCGGAGGTGTCCAGTGCAGAAACTCGCTGAAATCTGCGTCCGCCGTCCGGTCTTCGCGACGGTGATCATCCTCGCGCTGGTGGTGGTGGGCTTCTTCGCCTACATCCAGCTCGGGGTCGACCGTTTCCCGAACGTCGACTTCCCCTTCGTGGTGGTCACGACCGTGCTGCCGGGCGCCGCGCCGGAAGAGATCGAGACCGAGGTCACCGACAAGATCGAGGAGGCGGTCAACACGATCAGCGGCATCGACGAGCTGATCTCGACCTCGTCCGAGAACGTCTCGCTCGTCCAGATCCAGTTCGCCCTGGAGAAGGACGGCGACGTGGCGGCCCAGGAGGTGCGCGACAAGGTCAACACCATCCTGGCCGAGCTGCCCGCGGACGCCGATCCGCCGATCATCGAGAAGGTCGACGCCGACGCCGACGCCGGTCGTCTCGATCGCGCTCTCCGGCCCGGCCTCGCAGCGGGAGATCTCCGAGTACGCGGACCAGATGATCAAGCGCCGCCTGGAGACCGTCTCGGGCGTCGGCCAGGTGCAAGCTCGTCGGCGAGCGGCCGCGGCAGATCAACGTGGTCGCCGACACGGCGAAGCTCGCGGCCTGGGGCTCACGGCCGCGGACGTGGTCAGCGCGCTCGCCACACAGAACGTGCAGATCCCGGGCGGCAAGGTGAGCAGGGGCGGCGCGACCTGACGCTGCGCACCTACGGCCGCGTGGGCTCGCCGGAGGAGTTCGGCCGCCTGCCGATCTCGACCCGCAACGGTGGTTTCTGGTAAAAGCACCAGTCCGGGTGCGCGACGTGGCCCGCATCGAGGACAGCGTCGAGGACGCTGAGTCGATCGCTTCCGTGGGCGGCAAGCCGGCCGTGGTGCTCCAGATCCGCAAGCAGTCGGGCACCAACACGATCGAGGTGGTCGAAGCGATCAAGGAGCGCTTCGAGGAGCTGAAGGGCGAGCTCCCGCAGGGCTGGCACGCGGAGATCGTCCGCGACCAGTCGGAGTTCATCGTGGCCGCCGTCGACGCGGTGAAAGAGCACCTGGTCCTCGGCTCGATCTTCGCCGCGTTCATCGTGTGGCTGTTCCTGCGCCGCTTCCGGCCGACGCTCATCGCGGCGGTGGCGATCCCCAGCTCGCTCATCGCCACCTTCGCGGCCATGCAGTACATGGGCTTCACGCTCAACGTCATCACGCTGCTCGCCCTGACGCTGGCGGTGGGCATCGTGATCGACGACGCGGTGGTGGTGCTGGAAAACATCTTCCGCTTCATGGAAGAGAAGAAGATGACGGCCCGGGAGGCGGCGGTCCAGGGCACCAAGGAGGTCGGGCCTCGCGGTCCTGGCCACCAGCCTGTCGCTGATCGCGGTGTTCCTGCCCGTGGCCTTCATGGGCGGCATCGTGGGCCGCTTCATGTACTCCTTCGGCATCACGATGGCGTTCGCGATCGCCGTGTCGCTGCTGGTCTCCTTCACGCTGACGCCGATGATGTCCTCGCGCTGGCTGAAGACGAAAGATGTTGGCGAGAGTCATCAGAAAAACACGCGGGAGAAGGGCCTCTACGCCCGCGTCGAGCGCGGCTACATGCGCCTGCTCGACTGGTCGATGGCCCACCGCTGGGTGGTGGTGATCGTGATGATCCTGGTGTTCCTCTCCACCGTCCCGCTGTTCATGATGGTCGACAAGAACTTCCTGCCGAACGACGACGAATCGCAATTCGAGGTGAAGGTGCGCGCGCCGGAAGGCGCGAGCCTCGCAGACCACCCAGACGATCCTCGAGTCGATCGCCACCCGCGTGCGCAAGCTCCCCGGCGTGGCGACCACGGTGGTCACCATCGGCGACGACCCGCAGCGGACCCTCAACCTGGCGATCCGTCTACGTGCAGCTCAGCGATCGCCAAGAAGCGCGAGCCGACCAGTTCGAGATCATGGAGAGGGTGCGCGAGGAGGTCCTGCCGCAGTACCAGGCGCTCAACCTGCGCACCCAGGTGGCCCGGTCAACGCCTTCGGCGGCGGCGTGGACAACGAGATCATGTTCTGGATCGGCGGCCCCGACCTCGACCAGCTCAACAAGTACGCGCAGACGCTCAAGACCGCGCTGGCCAAGGTGCCGGGCACGACCGACGTCGACACGAACTTCATCGTCGGCAAGCCGGAGCTGGGCGTGCGGATCGACCGCGACAAGGCGGCCGACCTGGGCGTGCGCGTGCAGGACATCGCCGCGACGCTCAACGTCCTGGTGGGCGGCCAGAAGGCCACCAGCTACTATCGAAGGCGGCGAGGAGTACGAGGTCCACGTGCGGGCCGAGGAAGGGCGACCGCAACGACTCGGCGGGCATCGTCGGCCATGAGGTGCCGTCGCTCGCCCTGCGGCACGGTGCCGCTGCGCGACGTGGTGAGGCTGGAGGAGGGCAACGGGGCCGTCGCTGATCAACCGCCTCGAACCGGCGGCGGCAGGTGATGGTCTACGCCAACATGCAGCCGGGCTTCTCGTCGCAGATGGCGCTCGACGCGCTGAACCGCACGGCGGCGGAGCTGAACATGCCGGCCGGCCTACTCCTACGGCTTCACCGGCCGCTCGCGCGAGCAGGGCAAGGCGGCGTGAGCTTCATGATCGCCTTCCTGCTGTCGATCATCTTCATGTACCTGATCCTCGCGGCGCAGTTCGAGAGCTGGCTCCACCCGGTCACGATCCTGCTGTCGCTGCCGATGACGGTGCCGTTCGCGCTGCTGTCGCTGGTGGTGCTCGAACCAGTCGGTCAACATCTTCTCGATGCTGGGCATCCTGGTGCTGTTCGGCATCGTGAAGAAGAACAGCATCCTGCAGATCGACCACACGAACGGCCTGCGGGCGCAGGGCATGCCGCGGGCCGAGGCCATCCGGCAGGCGAACCGCGACCGGTTGCGGCCGATCCTGATGACCACGCTCGCCTTCGTGGCCGGCATGATCCCGCTGGTCGCCTCGAGCGGCACGGGCGCGGCCACCAACCGCGCCATCGGCTCGGTGATCATCGGCGGCCAGACCCTGTCGCTGCTGCTGACCCTGATCGGCACGCCCGTCGCCTACAGCATGTTCGACGACTGGTCGCAGGCCCGCGTGTTCAGCCGGATCGGCGAATTCTTCGCGCGGCTGTTCCGGCGTGGAGATCGAAAAGTGGTGGGCCAGCCTCAGCCGGTGGCGGACTGATCATCATCGCCATCTGACACCGTCAAGAGTCGTCATCAGGTCTCCCCTCCGAATCAGCAAGACCCTCCCGGGCCGGGGTGGGGCCGCACCCCTCTCGCCGGGTGGGTGCGCGCGCCACCCGGCGAGATGCCGTCCCCGCTCCTGCGGAGGTTGTGGCACGAGAGCCCTTGGCTTAGAAATCTCCTTCATAGTTCAGCGCTCCTGAGGGCGCTCTACATCGCAAAAGATCCGGGCCACCGTGCCCTTCGCTTTTGGTTTTTGCTTCATCGGTTTTGAGCCCTGCCGCTTCCACCGGCGCCGACCGCCGGGTCGACACAGCGGCGGATTAGGAGGAAACGCGATGCACCTTCCCAAGCGATCCCGCTCCCTGGACCGGATCGGGTGGTTCACGGTGGCCGTGATGGTGGTCGCCGCTTTGGGGCTTCCAACCGGCGCGGCCGGCCAGACGTGCGCCCGCACGCTGGTCGCCGAGGTGGTGGCCCTCGATCAGGTCTTCTTCTGGAACCGCCTCGGTGCGGTCCAGCCCCATGGACAGATGTTCGCCCTGCGGCGCGACGTGGTGCCGGTCAGCGGCACCGTGCTGTCGGCGGGCAACGTCCGGCTGCGCTCGGACAAGCGTCCGCGGCCGATCGTCCTGCGCATGAACGTGGGCGACTGCCTGCGGATCGATTTCCAGAACCTGTTGCACCCCATCCGCCGCGACCAGGACCAGTTGGCCACGCGCCAGGCGTCGGTCCACGTGGCGGGCATGCAGTACTTCAGTGCCAACCTGGATGACGGCTCCTGGGTGGGACGCAATCCCACGAGCCTCGCCGATCCGGGCCAGATCCTGTCGTACACCTACTATGCGGAGCGGGAGGGGGAGCACGTGCTCTACAGCCTCGGAGCTCCGGCGGGCGGCGAGGGGGACGGCGGCCAGGTCAATTCCGGCCTGTTCGGCGCCCTGATCGTGGAGCCGGCGGGCTCGAAGTGGTATCGCAGCCAGGTGACCCGCCAGGACCTCGGCTACGCCACCACGGGCTACACGGCGACCGGCCAGCGGATCCTCAACTATGAAGCGCTCTATCCCGTGGGCCATCCGCGGGCGGGCACGCCGGTCCTCAACATGGTGCAGAACAACCGCATCCTGCACAGCGACCTGACGGCCATGATCACGGGTCCGAACGCCGACGGCACGTGGGCCACCACGGCGTTCCCCGCCAACACCTACACCCTGCCGCGGCGCTTCGAGCCGTTCCGCGAATTCACGATCATCTACCACGACGAGATCGGCGCGGTGCAGGCTTTCCCCGTCTTCAATCAGGCGACGATGAAGTTCCCCCTCCACAGTGTGCGCGAGGGGTTCGCCATCAACTACGGCACCGGCGGAGCGGGGGCGGAGATCTTCGCCAACCGCATCAACGTGGGGCCCATGTGGAACTGCCCCGAGTGCAAGTACGAGGAATTCTTCCTGACCTCCTGGGCCGTGGGTGACCCAGCCATGGTGGTGGATGTGCCGGCGAACTCGCCGTGCACGGTCTCCGACGTACGTAACGGCACGAATTGCGCGCCCACGCCGGGTCCCAAGGCCACCAAGGCCTTCTACCCGGACGACCCGTCGAACGTCTACCACTCCTACCTGCGCGACCACACGAAGTTCCGGGTGCTGCACGGGGGCTCGAAGGAGCACCACATTCATCACCTTCATGCCCATCAGTGGCTGTTCGCGGCCGACGGCGACAAGTCGAGCTATCTGGACAGCCAGGCGCTGGGCCCCGGCTCCTCGTTCACGGCGGAGATCGCCTACGAGGGCAGCGGCAACCTCAACCTGACGCCGGGCGACTCGATCTTCCACTGCCATTTCTATCCCCACTTCGCCCAGGGCATGTGGTCGCTCTGGCGGGTGCACGACGTGTTCGAGGACGGCACGCAGCTCGACGCCAACGGCCGTCCGGCGCCCGGCTCCCGCGCCCTGCCGGACGGTGAGATCGCCGCCGGCACGCCCATCCCGGGCGTGGTGCCGCTGCCGGGCAAGCCCATGGCGCCGCTGCCGGGCGCTACGGTATCCATTGTCAGCGGCCAGGCTCAGATCGCCGGCGCCGGCAACCCGGGCTATCCGTTCTTCGTCCCCGGCAAGGCCGGCCACCGGCCGCCCCGGCCGCCCATGGACACCATCGACGACGGCGGCCTGCAACGGCACGTCGTCACCGGCGGCACGTTTCTGGAGGCCCACACGCGGACCGACTTCCACAAGAAGCTGCTCACCTTGACGGCCCAGCAGATCGCCGAGAACGGCACGGCCGTGGAGCAGGCGGCCATGACCTATCACGCCGTGCGCCAGCATCCGACCTGCCGGCCGGACGGTATCTGCGACGGCGGCAACGCCGGTCCCATCAAGTTCATCACCAACGGCCGGCCGGCCGTGCGGGGCGCGCCGATCGCGGATCCCTGCGTCGACGCCAACGGCGTGTCCATCCCGCTCTCGCGCACGATCAAGGGGGCGGACATCGAGACCGACGTCGTGCTCAACAAGAAGGGCTGGCACTTCCCGCAGATGCGCTTCGAGTCGCTGTGGGACGACGTCGACGACTACGTCACGCCCGTCGTCGATCCGCCCAAGCCGCCGGAGCCGCTGTTCATGCGGGCCAACAGCGGCGACTGCATCGAGTACTGGTTCGCCAACCTGGTGCCCCACGAGTACCTGCTCGACGACTTCCAGGTGCGCACGCCCACGGATATCCTGGGCCAGCACATCCACCTCGTGAAGTTCGATGTCCTGGCCTCGGACGGCTCGGGCAACGGCTTCAACTACGAGGACGGCTCCATGAGCCCCGGCGAGGTGCGCGAGAGGATCGACGCCATCCGCGCCCAGAACAACTGCACGCTGAACGATCCGAGGAACGGCACCTTCCCCTGCCCGCTCGCCAAGACCCATCCGTTCTTCGGTGCCGGCCCGGACAAGGACGGCGACGGCAAAGGCGACTGGATCGGCGCCCAGACCACCGTTCAACGCTGGTACGCCGATCCGGTCAAGGACAACGCGGGCAACGACCGCACGTTGCGCACGGTCTTCACCCACGACCACTTCGGCCCCTCGACCCACCAGCAGGCCGGCCTCTACGCGGGCCTGGTGATCGAGCCGGCGGGCTCCTCCTGGTATCACAACGAGTCCGGCACCCTGCTGGGCACCCGCCACGACGGCGGCCCCACCACCTGGCAGGCGGTAATCGAGCCGTCCGCTCCGGCGCTCTCGTACCGCGAGTTCATGATGGAATTCGCCGACTTCCAACTCGCCTATGAGGAAGGCGGCGCGGGCTTCCCCGACCCGGCGCGGGCCGTCAATCCGCCGGGACGCGAGGACGTGGGCATTCCCGAGCTGCTGGCCCGCCCGGACCTCTGCCCCGACCACATCAACGTGCCTCCCTGCCCCGAGGCCATCTCGGCCGCCGAGGTGGGCACCATGTCGGTCAACTACCGGCAGGAGCCCATCGCCCTGCGGGTCCGCGATCCCCTCACCAACGGCCAGGCCGCCGGCCAGGAGGGCGATCTCTCGTATGCCTTCGCCTCCATAAGGCGCGCCGACACGGACCTGAACAGCCAGCCGGCCTTCTACCAGCCGCTGACCCAGGACGTGAAGGACTACGACCCCTACACGCCGCTCCTGCGGGCCTATGACAACGACCGGGTGCAGATCCGCATCCTGGTCGGGGCCCACGAGGAAGGGCATAACTTCAACATCCACGGCATCAAGTGGCTGTTCGAGCCCTCGGAGCCCAACTCCGGGTACAAGAACAGCCAGATGATGGGGATCTCCGAGCACTTCGAGTTCATCGTGCCTCAGCTCGTCAAGAACCCCAACGGAGCCTACGTCGACCGCCTGTGGTCGGCCGGCTCCTCGACCGACGACCTGTGGAACGGCATGTGGGGCCTGTTCAGGGCCTACACCGGCACCCGCCAGGGCCTGCGGGCCCTGCGCGAGAACCCCAACGGCCGCTCCAACATCGACCCTGGCCAGGTGGGGGCCTACGACTTCTCGTGCCCGAAGAGCGCCCCCGTGCGCAACTTCGACGTCACGGCGGTCGCCGCGGCCAACGCTCTGCCCGGCGGCCGGCTGGTCTACAACTCGCGCACGGACGGCGCCTTCGGGCCGATGTTCGACCCCACGGCCATCCTCTACGTCCGCACCAGCGACCTGGACGCCAACGGCAAGCTGCTCGCCACCGTGCCCATCGAGCCCCTGGTGCTCCGGGCCCGGGCCGGCGAGTGCATCAAGCTCACCCTGCGCAACCGGCTGCCGTCCACGCCCTTCGACCTCGACGGCTTCAACACCCTGCCCATGACCGTCGAGGGCTTCAACGCCAACGACGTCAAGCCGTCGAGCGAGGTGGGGCTCCACCCGCAGCTCGTCTACTACGACGTCAGCCGTTTCGACGGCGCCAACGCCGGCGGCAACGGCACCCAGACCGTGGCCCCCGGCCAGTTCAAGACCTACGAGTGGTACGCCGGGGACGTCACCATCAACCCCGACGGCACCGTCACCGCCACGCCCATCGAGTTCGGCGCCACCAACCTGATCTCCTCCGACCGCATCGAGCATCCCAGTAAGGGGGCGGTCGGTGCGCTGATCATCGAGCCCGAAGGGGCCAACTGGACCGAGTTGGCGACGTCCCGCGCCGTGGCCGACGTCACCAACCCCGCCCCGGTGACCGGCCAGCAGGCCAGCTTCCGTGAATTCGTGGTGCTCTTCCAGAACGACGTCAACCTGCGCACCGACACGGAGATCACGCCTCTCTGCGGCGAGCCCACCGGCGGCGTGGTGCCCGGCTACGGGGCCCCCATCGAGAACCTCGACTGCAGCGACGACGCCGAGGACTCCGGCGCAGAAGGGCCTCAACTACCGCACCGAGCCGCTGTGGAAGCGCATGCAGCACCCGCCCGGCACCCGGCTCGTCACCACCGACGACTTCAACGACTGGAACGACGTGCTGGCCAACGGCAAGGTGGGTGGCGACCCCAAGACGCCGGTCTTCACCGCGACGCCCGCCCGGCCCATCCGCTTCCGCCTGCTCCAGCCCGGAGGGCACTCGCGCAACATCGTGTTCGAGCTGCACGGCCACACCTGGGACCAGGAACCATACATCCTCAATTCCACCCGCATCGGGCGCAACAGCTTCTCGATGTGGGAAGGGATGCGCATGGGGATCGGGCCCACGAGCCACTTCGACGCCGTGATCCGGAACGCGGCCGGCGGCCGGTTCTCGATCCTCGGCGACTACCTGTTCCGCGATCACGCCTCCTTCGACTTCGACGGCGGCATGTGGGGCATCCTGCGGGTGCAGTAGACCCGCCCAGGCTTTCCCGGGCGGCGGAGCGCTCCGCCGCCCGGGGCCTCTTCTCGCAAGGAGCAGCCATGAGAACGGGAACACAGATCTGCCTCACCCTGCTGGCGCTCGCCGCCGTCCTGCCGGCCGCCGCACAGACCGTCACCCAGAAAACCGTGGCCGGAGGGCTCTCGATCGAGCTCTCCCTCCAGCCGGTCGAAGGCGGCTCCGGACCGTTGATGGAAGGGCAGGCCGCGCGGGTGCGGCTCGCCATGACCGACACCCTGAGCGGCACGCCCATGTCGCGCCTCTTTCCCGGGCGCGTGGATGGACCTGCCGGACCCCGAGGACAAGGCCGCCGACTGCAAGAAGAAGGTGGAGGCCATCGTCAGCGGCTCCATCCTCGCGCGGCCCGAGGCTCGACCTCAACACCTACTACGTGCTGACGCTGAACGAGGATGCCACCCTCTCCGTCGTCGATCCGCTCTTCGGCTACGGCAGCAGCAAGCTGCTCACCATGGTCTTCCTGAAGAGCCCGGGCGAGGACTGGGTCCTCTCCGGGGAAGGTGAGCGGCTCTTCGTCTCCCAGCCCGATTCGAGCCTCGTGGCCGCCGTGGACACCGCCACCTGGAAGGTGATCGCCGAGATCGCAACCGGACCCCACCCCCGGCGGCTCGGCCTGCAGCCGGACGGCCACTACCTCTGGGTCGGCCACGGACGGCGGCGTCACCGCCATCGACACGGCTACCCTGCGCAAGGCAGGGGACATCCCGACGGGCCGGGGAAGCCATGATGCCCGCGATATAGCCTTCAGCGACGACAGCCGCTTCGTCTTCGTGACCAATGCGGAGGACGGCACGGTTTCCGTGATCGACACCGGCCGCCTCGCCCGCGTGCGGGACGTCCCCACCGGCGACAAGCCGGTCTCGATCGCCTGGTCCACCCAGGCCCGGCGGGCCTACGTAGCAGGCGCCAACGGAACCGTCGTCGCACTCGACGGATCGAGCCCGGAGCCGCTCGCGAAGATCGAAGCCGGGCCGGGACTCGGGCGCATCCGCTTCGCCCCCGGCGGCCGCCTGGCCTTCGTGGTCCAGCCGGCGAAGAACGCCGTCCACATCCTGGACGCCATGACCAACCGGCTCATCCAGACGGCGGAAGTCGAGGCCGGGCCCGACCAGGTGACCTTCAGCGACGAGCTCGCCTACGTCCGCCACAAAGGCAGCGAGACCGTGCTGATGATCCCCTTGAAGACTGTGGGCGAACCCGGCCGGCCCGTGCCCCTGGTGGATTTCCCCGGCGGCCAGCATCCGCCCGGGCGCCTGGCGCGGCCCACGCCCGCCGACGGCATCGTCCAGGCCCCCGGCCATCCGTCGGTGCTGGTGGCCAACCCTGAAGACAAGGTCGTGTACTTCTACAAAGAGGGCATGGCCGCGCCCATGGGCCACTTCCAGAGCTATGGCAAGGTCCCCCGCGCCGTGCTGGTGGTGGACCGCAGCCTGCGCGAGACCCGGCCGGGCATCTACGAGACCGTGGCCCACATGGGCCCCGCCGGTCGCTACGAGCTCGCCCTGCTCGTCGACTCGCCGCGGGTCATCCACTGCTTCCCCGTCACCGTGGCCGAGAGCCCCGCCCTGGCGGCGGAACGCCGGCTGCCGCTCGGCGTCGAGGTGCTCCTGGGAGATCAGAAGGTGAGCGCCGGCGACGACGTGGCCGTCCGTCTCAAGATCACCGACCCCGCCACCCGGGAGGTGCGCCGGGGGCTGCGGGACGTCCAGGTGCTCACGTTCCTCTCTCCCGGCACCTGGCAGCAGCGCCACTGGGCCGAGGAGGTGGGGGAGGGGGTCTACGAGGTCCGCTTCCAGCCGCCCGAAGCCGGCCTCTACTTCGTGTTCGTGGGCGTCGACTCGGCCGGCTTGCCGCTTCGAGAAATCACCCTACGTGAGCCTGACCGTCGCAGAGAAGAAGCCGGGCTCGGGAGGACCGTCATGAATGCCATGAGATGGATCGCGGGCGCGGCAGCGCTCAGCCTCCTGCTCTCCGGGACAGCGCAGGCCCAGCAGGTCGAGGGCCTCGACCTGCCGGACGTCACCGTGCTGGACCAGGAAGGGGCCACCCGCCACTTCGCGAGAGACCTCGTCCAGGGCAAGGTGGTGGCCATCAACTTCATCTTCACCCACTGCACCACCATCTGCCCGCCCCTGGCGGCCACCTTCGGCAAGCTGCGCAAGCTCCTGGGCGACCGTGCCGGGCGCGACGTGCACCTGATCTCCATCTCCGTCGACCCCGCCAACGACACCCCCGCCCGCCTCAAGGCCTGGTCTGAGAAGTTCGGCCCCGGTCCCGGCTGGACCCTGGTGACCGGCACCCGGAACGACATGACCCGCCTGCTCAAGGCCCTGGGCGCCTACACGGCCAGCCCCAACGACCACCCGCCCCTGGTGCTCATCGGCAACGGCCATGGCCAGTGGACGCGCGCCTACGGGCTCGCCCCGCCCGCCAAGCTGGTCACCGCGATCGACGAGATGGCCGCGCTGAAAGCCCCGGCCGCGGAAGCGGAAAAGGAAGGTGCCCCATGATTTCAAAAAGGATTCTTTTCGTTCTCCTGCCCACCCTCCTGGCTCTGCCGCTGCCGGGCCCAGGATTCCCCGGCCCTGCGCTACTTCGGTGATACGGTCCTGTCTGACCAGGACGGCCGGGAGGTACGGTTCTACACCGACCTCCTCAAGGACAGGATCGTGGTCATGGATTTCATCTACACTCGCTGCGTGGGACCCTGCCCCATCCTCAGCAGCACCTTTGCCAAGCTCCAGGCCCGGCTGGGCGACCGCCTGGGCAAGGACGTCTTCCTGCTCTCCTTCTCCGTCGATCCGGACTACGACACCCCCGAGCGGCTCAAGGAGTATGCCGGACGCTTCCGCGCCCGCCCGGGCTGGACGTTCCTTACCGGCTCGCGCGAGAACGTCGAGACCGTGCTGCGCAAGATGGGCCAATGGGTGGAGACTCCCGAGAATCACCAGACCATCTTCATCCTGGGCAACGAGCGCACCGGCCTGTGGAAGAAGGCCTTCGGCCTGGCCAAACCGGAGGATCTCTTCCCGGTGATCGACAGTGTGCTTGACGATATTGGAGATCAAAGTAAGGGAGATCAAAATAAGGGAGATCAAGCTAAGGGAGGTCCGGGATGAGGGGGAGAGCCTGCCGCCGGCTCCCTCTCCTGCTCCTCTCTCCTCTCCTCCTGGGGGCCGGCGGGCTCACTCCCCAGGAGGAACGCGGACGCCACGTCTACGTCGACACCCAAAGCCCTTCCGGAGGTGAGATCACGGCTGTCCTCGGCGAAGGCGTCGAGGTCGAAGGCGCCGCCGTGCCCTGCTCGAGCTGCCACGGGCGCGACGGCAAAGGGCGTCCCGAGGGAGGAGTCACCCCCACCGACATCACCTGGGCCGCCCTCACCAAACCCTACGGCGTCACCCACGAAAGCGGGCGCCGCCACCCGCCCTACGACGAGAAAACCCTGAAGCGGTCCCTCACCCTGGGCTTCGACCCGGCCGGCAACACCCTGCACGTGGCCATGCCGCGCTACCGCATGAGCCATCAGGACATGGCAGACCTCGTCGCCTACCTGAAGACCCTCGGCCGCGGCGGCGCGCCGGGCGTGGGAGAGACCGCCGTGCGCGTGGGCGTGCTCCTGCCGCCGCCCGGCGCCCCCGAAGGCATGGGACGGGCCGTGCGTTCGGCCCTGGAGGCCCGCTTCGCCGCCGCCAACGCCGCGGGCGGGCTGTACGGCCGGCGTCTCGAGCCGCGCTTCCTGGAGCTCCCGGTCCCGGCCGGCGAGCGGCGGAACGCGGCCGCCCGGTTCCTGGACACCGAGGACGTTTTCGCCCTGGCCGCCCCCTTCCTGGCCGGCGCCGACGCCGAGCTGGCCGCGCTGTTCCAGGAAAAAGAGGTCCCCACGATCGGGCCGTTCACCCTCCATCCCAAGGAGGAGATCCCCATGAACCGCTACGTCTTCTATCTCCTCCCCGGATTCGAAGCCCAGGCGAAAGCCCTGGCCCGCTTCGCCCGTACTGCCGGTGAGGATCGCGTCCCCGTCATCCTCGCGCCTCGCGACACGAGCCTGGACACCGCCGTAGCGGCCCTGGCCAAGGCCTGCGAGGGCTGGGCTCCGGTGACCATCGAGCGCTTCGGCCGGGAGGATCCGGTAACGCTGGCCGCGAAGCTCGCCGCCGCCAAGGCCGGTCCCGTCTTCTTCCTCGGCTCCGGGGCCGAGGCCGCCGCCCTGCTGCGGGCCGCCGAGGCGCACTCCTGGCGTCCGCGCCTGCTGGCCACGGCCGCGGCCGCCGGTCCGGATCTCTTCGCCGCTCCCGCCGCCTTCGAGGGCCGCATCTTCGTGGCCCTGCCCACGGCTCCCGAGCCCGGCCCCGAGGCCGTGGCCCGCTACCGCGCCCTCGGTGGGCTGCCGGCCGAGCATCTCTCGGCCCAGCTTTCCGCCCTGGCCGCCGCCGAGGTCCTGATCCGGGGCCTGGAGCGCGCCGGCCGCGACTTCGACCGCGAGAGCTTCATCGAGACCCTCGAAGGCCTCCAGCGCTTCGACACCCTCTACACCCCGCCCGTCAGCTACGGCCCCGGCCGGCGCCTCGGCGTCCGCGGCGCTTCCATCCATGCCCTCGACCTGGCGGGCCGCCGGCTCGCCCCTGCCGGAACCTGGATCGACGTGGATTGATCGGGAAAGTGAACGGCGGGACCGCGCCAGCGGCCCCGCCGGAAGGGGAGGATGGGATGCGGTCTAGGGACAGGGGATGATGGCCGCCTCGTCCCCGGCCACCAGGCAGCCGCCGCCGCCAATGCCAGAGTAGTTGATGGTGGTCGTCTTCGAGCCTGTGCCGGTCTTGCCGGCGCTGTCCGTCACCGTCAGCGACATGGTGATGTAGTCCGTCCAGGTGTAGTCATCACCGCAGAAGATCGTAGAGTACGCGGTGCCCGTGCCGTTCTGCACGAGATAACCGTTCATGTACCAGGCGTAGTCGGTGTAGGGTGTCGTGCCGCTGGTGACCGTGGAAGTCCAGGTGACGGCCTTGCAGGCATAGCCCAGGATCGACACATAGGTGAGGCCGTTGACCGTGACCACCGGCGGAGGATTGATGGCCGGGCACTCGAAGTTTTCGGACGACGTCGAGTAGAAGATGCCGAGGTCCACACTGCTCGCCCGCGCCGTGGAGTTGGAATAGCAGTCCTCGTTGCCGGCCACGCTGGCCGTGGCGGCGCTGGCGATGCTTCGAGCCGCTGCGCGGATCGGTCTGGGTCCTGGTGGTCGTCACCGTTCCCGTCCTCGCGCGGGCGTAGGCATAGGCATACGTGTCGCCGGTGAAGCCGCAATTGTTGTTGAAGTAGGCGCTCGCGTCCGCCTGCACTCCCTGCACGTTGGTGGTCCCGAAGGCGTTGGAGTGGGCGCCATAGGAAAAGTCGCATCCCGCCGTCGGCGGCGTCGAAGTCGCGCTCTCCAAGAGCTGGATGTCGTTCTTCATGCGCACCATCTCTCTTTCGATGGAGCCCAGCGTCTGCAAGAGCTTCGGATCGTGGTGCTTGCGGTGCTCACTCCGCAGGAAGAAATACTGAGTGCGCAGCTGTTCGTAGCCGTAGAGGAAACCCTCGACGCCCATGGCGAACGTCTCGGTCTGGCCGCCGCCCACGTTGCGCTTGAGCACGCCGTTGGCGACAGGTTTCCAGCCCTGGGCGATCATCTCGTTCAACCGGTCCTGGCCGGGATTCGAATCCGGCGGAGCGGCGAAGCCCGGGCCGGCGGCCAGCAGAACGGCGAGGCAGAGCAGGAGAGCGGACTGCGCGATTCTACGTTTCATGGCGGATCTCCTTTTGATCCCTCGGTGAAGCTAAAAAAGATTTGGTGAAGTGAAAGTCCGCCGGGGCCGCCGGAGCGGCCCCGGAGACCGGGTAAGGCTAGTAAGGACAAGGCAGCCGCTTGGTGCTGGCCGCCAGACAGGGATCGATGTAGGTCGTCCGGAAGTAGATGTAGGTCGTGTGACTGTCAGAGGCGGTCCAGCCGAGGCTGTCGGTCACCGTCAGGGAGACGTTCTCCGTATCGTTGTAGACCACTCCCTCACCACAATAAGTCCTTGAAATCGAGCTGCCGGAGCCCACGTAGTAACCGTCGATGTACCAGGCATGGCTATAGCCCGGGGTGCCGCCTGAGACCGTCGAGGTCCAGGTGACGGTTTTGCACGCGTAGTCGTAGATCGTCACGCTCGTCAGACCATTGATCGTCACTGCCAGCGGAACCGGGCAGGCGAAATTCTCGTCCGCCGTGGAGTAGCTGATCCCGAGATCCAGACTGGTCACCCGCGCGGTGCTGTAGGAGTAGCAGTCGACCGTGCCGGCGACGGCCGCGGTGGCGTAGCTGCTGATGTTGGAGCCCGTGCGCGGATCGGTCTGCGTGATCGTCGTCGTGGTGCCGTTCAGCGTCGCCCGCGCATAGGCATAGGCGTAGGTGTCGCCGGTGTAAGCACAGTTATTATTGAAGTAGGCGTCGGCGTCGGCCCGCACTCCCTGGGTCGGCTTCGTGGGATAGGCGTCGGCATGGGCGCCATAGGAGAAGTCGCAACCGGGGAGCAGAGCCTCGGTCAGCGCCGCCGATTTCAGCGTCAGGACATAGGACTGGAGCTTGGCGATCTCCGCCCGCTGGTTCCGGAGAGTCCTGCGCAGTTGGGGCGTCGGCCGCGCGCGGTACTCATCCATCAGGAAGCCGAGCTGGGCCTGGATCTCGCCCACCATCCAGGAGAAACCCTCCGGGCCCATGGCGAAAGTCTCGACCTTGTGGCCCCCCTTGCTCCGCTGGAGGACCCCGGGGGCCACCGGGCTCCATCCGTCATGGATCATCTGGTCCAACCGGTCGGGGCCAGTGCCCGGCGGAGCGGCGAAGACCGGGACGGCGGTGAAGAGCAGGACCGCGGCGGCGAGGTAGGGCAGGAAATTGGACGACGAGCTTCTGCGGTGCATGGGGTTCCTCCTTTGGTTTTCCGTCCGGGAGTCCACTGCACTGACGCGAGATCAGGACGTTGAAAGCATTTTTTAATCTGGCAAGCGCGATCCTTCTACACCCCTGTGAGCGGGGCGGCGCACTCCGGAAGGCAGGCCGGGAGCCGCCCCTAGAGACGGGCTCGGGTGGGGAAACCTGGAGGAATCAATCTTGGGTGTCGAGGGAGGTTGGTGAGGGCTTCGGAGGCAGGGCCTGCTTAAAGCCAGCCGGTGAGAGATCTGATCGTTTACTCGGGGATCTCCCTGTCCAACGCCTGATAAACGTCCCGGCGATGACCAATCCGCAAGATCCAGATCTCGTCTTCGCGAAGACCGAAGATTACGCGCCATGTACCTACACGTAAGGACCACAAGCCCGCCTTCGTATAGGCGAGAGGCTTGGCGAACTCCTCGGGTTGCGTCAGGAGTTTCTCTTCTATCGCTGACTTGATACGTTTCCGGATGGGTGGATCCAGGCTGGGAATGTCATCCCTGACGACCTTCTCGTGGTAGATGAGGCGGTACTCGGTCACGAGCGCCGTTCTTCAATCCCAGGCATCTTTGTGGGAGACGGCGGTCTTCCGGTCGAAGGTTTCGAGACGGCGTTCTCCCTCGCGAGCCCAGAAACGCTCTTCTTCATCCGCGTAGTACTTGGCAATAATGTCCCGAACCACCAGGGATACCGACCGGCCCTCGGCTTCCGAGCGCCGCCTCAGCCAGTCGGCAAGCTCCTCGTCCACCACCGTCGTGATTCGCGGGCTCTTCGCGGGCATACAACCACCTCCGACTTCAGGTTAGCACAAGTGCTGCACCTGCCATCAGCTCCCCGTCTTCAAGCTTACCCCCCTATAAGGCGAAGTCGCGCGCAATCCGATGAAATACCGCCCCTGCTTCGGCGCGGCGATAGTCACCGTCTCCTTGTTCCCCGGACCCGCCGAAGAGAAATCGCTCTGCGTCTGCGTGGGGGCGGCTCCGAAGCGGACGTAGAGATCCGCGTTGCCGGTCCCCAGATCCGTCGTGAACGTCAGGGGCTTGGCTCCGGCGCCGACGTCCAAGGTCCAATACACGAAGCCGCCGCTCCGGCGGTCCGCCAGGCCGGAGAGGGGGTAAAGGGGATCGAAGGGGACCGTGGCGGCCTGGGAATTCCTCCACTCTCCCCCCATCTGCTTGAGGTTGAGATCCGCGAGGAGGCCCGGCTCGGTGTCCTTCGCCAGGGCGTTGAAACGGAGGTCGAGGCCGCTGCCGTCCACGAGCGTGGGCAAGGCTCCCAGCTCGAAGGGGACGGGGCCGGTGAAGCGGTTGTGGTCCAGCCAGAGGACTTCGAGGACGGACAGGTTCAGGAGGTCCCCCGGGATGGTGCCCGCGAGCTGGTTGTTCGACAGCAGCAGGGCGATCAGCGAGGTGGCGCTCCCCAGCTTCGGAGGCACGGGACCCGAGAGGAGGTTCTTCTGGAGGTCGAGGAACATCAGCTTCGGGAGGTTGCCCAGCTCCGCCGGAATCGACCCTGTGAGCTGGTTGCCCGAGAGGCTGAGCTGCTCCAGCTTTTTCAAGCTTCCCAGAGCGCGGGGGATAGGGCCGGAAAGCTGGTTCGGTCCCAGGAACAGGGCCGTCAGGTTCGTGAGGCGCCCCAGGTCGGCGGGGACCGCGCCCGTGAGGCGGTTCGCCGAGAGGTCCAGGAACATCAGGCTGCGCAGATTCCCGAGCTGGGGCGGGATCGCGCCCGTGAGCGCGTTCTGCGAGACGTCCAGCAGGCGCAGGCTCGCGAGACGGCCGAGCTCCGGCGGCAAGGCTCCCGGAATCCGGTTGAAGGGGAGCGACAGGATCTCCAGGCGCGCGAGATTTCCAAGCTCTTTGGGCAGGGCGCCGGAAAGCCGGTTGAGCCCCAGGCGGAGGCTGCGGAGGTTCGCCAGGCGGCCGAGATCCTTGGGGATGGCTCCGGAGAGCGAGTTGCCCTCCAACTCCAGCGTCTGCAGGCCCGGGAGCTTCGAGAGGGCCGCGGGCAGGGTGCCCTTCAGGCCGTTGTCGTTCAGGGAGATACTGAGGACGGAGGTCTGGGCCGTGTTGCAGGTCACGCCGAACCAGGTGCACTCCGTGCCCACCTTGCCGCCCCACCCCGCGCGGTTGGCCCACTTCGTTCCGCCGACGGCCTGATAGAAGGCGGTGAGCGCCGAGCGCTCCGCCGCCGGGACTGCCGCGCGGGCGGGCACCGCGAGTGCGCACAGCAGCAGGGCTGCCAGGGCCGGACGGGTCCAGGAACGGGAAGCTTCGCCCACGTCTCCTCCTCGAATACGCCGTGAAATCCGCCTTTCGGCGAATGGCTTGAAATCTGCCTCCATCGTACCCTGTGCGCGTGAAAGAAGGAACGGAGACAAACCCCATGGCAGGACAGAAGGAGTTTCCCGCCCCCCTCGGTGACCGTTGCTACGAGATCCGGCTCCAGGAGGGGCTCGACGATCACTGGGAGAGCTGGTTCGAGGGCATGGAGCTGACCCAGGAGCCGGAAGGCCAGACGTGCCTTTTCGGCAAGCTGCCGGACCAGGCCGCCCTCCTGGGCGTGCTGCGCAAGATCCAGGAGATCGGGCTGACTCTGCTGTCGGTCCGGCTGTGCCGCGGGTCCAAGATCTCCTCCTAGGTATTTCCGGAGTCTGACAAAGTAAATTAAGTTCTTATAGAATTCAGGCAACCGTGTTGCCTGCCTCCTCTCCATCCAAAGAGCACGAGTGCGTCATCGGCGGGCTCCTGGCCGTGGTGCTGGCCATGGCTCTGGCCCTCCGCGTGTGGATGGCGATGGTGATGCCGCCTTACTTCGACGACCGCTATGTGATCAACAACCTGCTCAATTTCCTCGACGGCTCGCTGCGCCCTCAGCACGTCTTCTACGGGAGCCTTTCCTTTCTTCCTCAGGCCCTGTTCCTTTCCCTCTGCGACTTCCTCCACTCCCTGACAGGGATCCAAGCCTTGGAGGTGCGAAGCCCGCAGATCCAGGGGATCACGCCCGGCGCCTTTCGGATCGCGAGGATGTTCGTGGTCGTCTACGGGCTGCTGAGCATCCTGATGATCTACCGGGTGGGCCGGCGCCTGTTCTCGCCCACGGCCGGCCTGGTGGCGGCGGCGGTGCTGGCGGCCTATCCGCGCCACATCAAGAGCTCGATCCAGCTCAAGCCCGACATGCTGGCGCTGCTGCTCACCCTGGTGGCGCTCTATTGGGCGGCGGGGGCCGCGCGGAACCCGCGGCTCTCGCGGTTCCTGCTGGCGGGTGTGGGTGTGGGGTTGGCGACGTCGGCCAAGTACACAGGCGCGGCGTCCGCGCTGCCGCTGGCGGGATGGGCGTTGTGGACCGGGTTCCAGGACCGGCGCCGGTGGGGCTGGCTCGTCCTGGCCGGGGTGGCGGCGGTGGCCACCTTCTTCCTGCTGAACCCCTTCCCTGGCATGGTCCTCCACTACGTGCCCCGGCTCGTCCATGGCTACGCGGCCCATGCCCGCAGGGACGAGAGCGACAACCTGACGGTGCTGTTCGGCGAGATCAAATTCGTGGCGGCCGAGCATGGCTGGATCCTCGGCGCCTTCCTGGTGATGGGAACCGTCCTCCTGGTCCGCCAGATCTGGCGCAGGTCCGAGGAACGGGAGTGGAGCGCGGCGCTTCTGCTGCTGAGCCTCTACCTCGGTTACCCGGCGCTCCACGCCGCCGGCATGACCCTCTTGCGCCGCCAGAACCTGATGCCGGCCATGGTGGGAGCGGCGCTCGTCTGCGCCTATGGAGCCGTCTGCTGCGGCGAGTGGCTCCTCAAGGGCCGTTCACGGAAGTGGGCCTGGACGGCTTCGCTGCTGCTGGGCGGCCTGCTGCTGTTCCGGCCTTTTGCCGACGTCTACCAGCAGGCTGTTCCCGGTACCTGGGCCGTCGCCACGGAAACCGTGCGGCAGCGGCTCGCGCCTCTGGGAATCCGGCATGTGGCCTACGAGCCGGCGTCCGCCCACATGAGGCTGTCGGAAGACGAAGGGGTGCGCGCCGCCATCACCGCCGTGCCCAGCCTGGCCGCGTTGTCACCCTCGGTGCTCGACCTTTCGGACGCCGAGGTCTTCCCGCTTGCGCGGACCCGGGGGCCCGAGGCCGCCTTCTATCAGGACCGGCTGCGGCGGCTGTCGGGAGAGGGCCTCGTGGAGGTCCGGGCGCGGCCCTTCCTCAGCCGCGGCGCGCCGTTCGTCCTCCTGCTCCATCCCTGGACGCCAGCCGGGGGCGCGGTCCCCCTGAGCCTGGAGCGGCGCTCCGCCGGCTCGCCGAGACGGCTGACCGCCCGCCTGCCGGCTGGGCTTTCCCATGGTGACGTCCTGTCGCTCGAGCTCATCCGGCCTGCCCAGGAGCAGGGTACGACGGCGCTACGACTGCGGCCTGGCGGCCTGAGCATTCCCCTCCACAATGCCGGCAGCCGGCTCCGTCAGATCCGCGTCCTGACGCCGCGCTTCCGGTACGCCGCCGGGGTGAACGGGGTTCAGATCCGGGCTTCGGCGCTCGCCGATCCCAAGAGGTTCCGCCTGCGGCTGTGGCGCTGGACCCCTCCCCCTGGCTTGACCTCTCTCCAGGAGCCGGGCAGAGTGGAGTCGTGAACATCATCGCCATTCACTACGCGCCCGGCCAGGGCGAAGCCCTGGTGCCGGCCCTGGCGGAAGCCACGGACAAGACGCTCTACGAGGTGCGGGCGCGGCTTTCGAGTCCCGAGGGCGGTCCCGCCGTGGTGGCCAACTTCGGGGAGATCGAGCCGGCCTGGGCCTTCGCCGGCCGGCTGCGGGCAAACGGCGTCGCTCCCATCCTGCTGACCCCGGAAGACGTGGAGTCGGACGCCCAGCGGTTCCTCGTCCGCACGTTCGAGCTCGGCGAGCACGGAGTGACCGCGGCTTCGCGCCAGGGAGAGACGGCCGAGCTTCTCTACCGGGACATCGGCCTGATCCTGCGCGGCGTGAGGATCGAGGAGCGCCTGGAGCGGCAGACGACCGAGAGCCGCAAGTTCAGCCCCGGCCGTGCCCTGATGACGGGTGGCCTGGTCGCCAGCAAGACGACCCGCAATCTCAGCCAGGTGATGACCGAGCAACGGGACGACTTCCTTCATCTCTATGCGGACGGCCAGCCGCCCCTCGTCTTTCGTGCCAGCGCCGTCAATTACCAGTCCCTCGGCCCGGCCCTCCAGCCTTCGGTCGCCGCGAACTTCTCCATCGTGGTGGAGGAGCTCCGCCGGTCCACTCCCCACGCCATCTACGATGAGCGCCTGGCCAACCGCCAAGCCCGCGCCCGCGTGCTCGGCCCCTCGCTGACGGAGAACCACCTGGACATCGCCATCTCGCTCCTCGCCCGCGTGCTGCGGCGCCGGTAGTCCTCAGGCGTAGCGCCCCTGGGAGAGCCGGCATCCCTTGCCTGCGCGTGGTGGGCCAATCGGTTGCCTTGGATCGTTCGATGTGCCCTCCGAGAGAGATGCCCCGCCGTTTGAGGACCCGGAAAATACCTGGTAGAGGACTGGGACGTCTCTACGGAACGTTTGTGCCGAAGCCAAAGATGAGGTTCCGGGGGCGTTTTATCGGCCTCTCCGTAACCTCACCGTTCGCAACGGCAACACCGTTGCGTAGAGACGGCCCAGTCCTCTACCGACGCCCTCTCCGGGTGCACCGTCGTCGGGCCGTCTCTTCGAAGGGCAGATCGGGCTTATCCACCTCGCCATCCTGAAGACTCCGAGATGTGCGTAAGGTTTTGGCATTGATGCCCCGGGCGGGGCTTCGGACGCTGGGCTCTTGATTGAGAAGGCTCAGCGATTCCCGGGCTTGTCGCAATCCCACCATACAGATCAGGGCACTTCGGACCACAGCCCTGCCCACCAAGGCCGCCACGTCCAAGATGGCGTCGCAATCCCACCATACAGATCAGGGCACTTCGGACCACAGCCCTGCCCACCAAGGCCGCCACGTCCAAGATGGCGTCGCAATCCCACCATACAGATCAGGGCACTTCGGACCTGAAAGCTGCCGTCGAAGAGGTGGACGCAGTTCTGGTCGCAATCCCACCATACAGATCAGGGCACTTCGGACGGTGCTGGCCTGGTTTCAGGAGCGCGGCCTGGACGAGTCGCAATCCCACCATACAGATCAGGGCACTTCGGACTACGTTCGAGCTGGTGTACCGCAACGGCAGGTATACGCGTCGCAATCCCACCATACAGATCAGGGCACTTCGGACCAGGATTTTCGGGTCGCGTTCGACGGCGAGACGGTCACGTCGCAATCCCACCATACAGATCAGGGCACTTCGGACTCCGGCCTTCCCAGCCCCTTCATTCTACACCACTTACGGGGCGATTTTGGATAACCTCTCCGCGAGGGCTGGATTTCAGGCTCTCGCGCGGGCTCCGGGAGGCCGGGAAATTCATTCTTCATCGTTGATTCCAGGACAGTTAGCGTCTTTCGGATAACCTTCCTGGTTCTTTGTGCGGGGAGGTCCAATCGGTTGCCTTGAATCGTTGCGATGTACCCTCCGCCAGAGACGCCCCGACGTTTGAGGACCCGGAAAATACCCGGTCGAGGACTGGGGCGTCTTCTATGAGAAGGCCCCCAGATGTCAAGCCGCCCTGGCGGCTTTCCCTACCTGTCTTCGGAGGTCGGTCTGTCCCCGAGTCTTCTATCCGCACTCTCGAGGAGTCCTTCGTTGGACTCGGTGCATGATGGGGTGCCACCGAAGCGGCGCTGCGATCTCTACGACGGCCTCGAAGGCCAAGACGTCGGATGCAGTCGCCGACAACGGGGGTTCGACTCGAACTCCGATCGACAGTCTTCCATTCTACCTGTTCTTCTGGACTCCTCCTGCTGGCCTTCTCATCCCATCTCTACGCAACGGTTGTGCCGAAGCCACAGATGAGGTTACGGGGGCTTTTCTCGACCTCTCCGTAACCTCACCGTCCGCAACGGCAACACCGTCGCGTAGAGACGGCCCAGTCCTCAACCGGCGCCCTCTCCGGGTGCACCGTCGTCGGGCCGTCTCTTCGAAGGGCAGATCGGGCCGATCCACCTCGCCATCCTGAAGACCCCGAGATGTGCGTAAGATTTTGGCATTGATGCCCGGGCGGGGCTTCGGACGCTCGCGCGGGCTCCGGGGGCCGGCAGGGATGCCGGCGCTCCCAGGGGCGCTACGCCAAACAGGTAAACCCTGCCTGGACAAAGTACCAGGTCTGGTACGCTCTCCGGTATGAAACGTATCGCTGTCTTGACCAGCGGGGGCGACGCGCCGGGGATGAACGCCGCCATCCGGGCCGTGGTGCGGGCCGGGATCCACCAGGGCTGGGAGGTCTTCGGCGTCCGGCGCGGGTTCAGCGGGCTGATCGCCGGCAACTTCATACCCCTGGAGGCGCGGGACGTGGGAGGCATCCTCCAGCAGGCGGGGACCATGCTGGGCAGCGCCCGCTGCCCGGAATTCCGCACCGAGGAAGGGCGGATCGACGCCTTGCGCCAGCTCGGCCAGCACGGCATCGAGGGCCTGGTCGTCATCGGCGGCAACGGCTCGCAGACCGGGAGCCCACGCAGCTCGTCCAGATGGGCTTCCCCGTCGTGGGGGTGGCCTCGACGATCGACAACGACCTCTGCGGCTCCGAGATCACCATCGGGGTGGACACGGCGCTGAACATCGCCCTGGAGGCGATCGACCGGCTCAAGGTGACGGCCTCCTCGCACCAGCGGGCCTTCCTGGTGGAGGTGATGGGGCGCGACTGCGGCTATCTGGCCCTGGTGGCGGCCGTGGCCGGCGGCGCGGAAGCGGCGATCATCCCGGAGCTGGAGCTCGACCCCGAGGCTCTGGCGGCGGAGCTGCGGGGGGCCTACCAGCGCGGCAAGGCCCACGCGCTGGTGGTGGTGGCCGAGGGGGCGAAGTACAACGCCGAGCCGGCTGGTCGAGCACTTCAAGGAGCACCGCCAGCGGCTCGGCTTCGAGCTGCGGGCCACCACCCTCGGCCACGTGCAGCGCGGCGGCACCCCCGGCGCCTTCGACCGGCTCCTCGCGACCCGTTTCGGCGCCGCGGCCGTGGAGCGCCTGGCCCAAGGGGAGAAGGGGGTTCTGGTGGGTCTCAACAAGGGGGCGATCACGGCCACGCCGCTGGACGAGGTGGTGACGAGCAAGAAGCCGCTCGACCTCGGCCTCTTGGAGCTGGTCCGCGTGCTGGCGCGGTAGATCTCAGCCTGAATTTGAGAGGCGTAGGGTTGGAAACGTCTCATTCCAGACTTGGAATGAGCCATTTCAAGCCTGAAACAAGCCGTTTCAAACAGGAAATGCTTGATTACAAGCTTGAAACGCTCCGTTTCAAGGGTAAAACGGCCCATTTCAACCTTGAAACGGCTCATTTCAGGTCTGTGATTAAGCGTTTCCTGTCTGAAATGGCTCGTTCTAGAGGTGAAACGGACCGTTTCGAGTCTGAAATGAGCCGTTTCAGGCAGAGAATGCTTAATTACAAGCTTGAAACGCTCCGTTTCAGGTCTGAAATGGCTCAGCTCAAACCTGAAACGATACGTTTCAGACTGGAAACGTCTCCATCCTGACAGAGTTTAGGAGGATGGGGGCTCGGAAGAGTCTTCCTTTGGCTCGCTCGCATCTCCCGCCTTCCCATCCTTGCCGAAGAAGTACTCGAAGGCGTCCAAGGGCCTGGGCTGGGCAGGCTCTTTTTTCTCCTTCATGGCTTTGGGGTCCGGCTGAGAGCTCCGGCCGAAGAAGTACCGGAAGGCGTCCACCGTGACCGCGGACGCCGCGGGCCCCTCCGTGGCAGCAAGGGTGGGGACCGTTTCCGTCCGAGGGGTGGCCACAGGCGCGGGGGCGGGCTCGGCCGGGATGGGCTGAGGAAGCGTCTGGGGTTTCGGAGCAGGCGCTGGAGCGATGGGCTCGACTTCGACCGCCTGCACGCTCGGAGCCGGAGCCTCCTCCACGGCCGGCTGGACCGGAGGCGCCGGAGCCACTTCAGGGGCCTCCGCGGCCGGAGCTTCGGGCTCCTTCGTGGCCTCGGGCTCCTTCTTCTCTTCTTTCTTTTCCTTGCGGCCGAAGAAGTACTGGAAGGCGTCGGGCTTCTTCTCCTCCGGCTTGGCCTCGGCTGGCGGCTGAGAGGGCTGGGCCTGCTCCTCCTGGGCCGGAGCGGCGGAGGCGAGGAGGAAGACGGCGGCGAGGAGTAGAAGGAGGTGTTTCGGCATGGTGGTAGGCATTTTACTCCGCCAAATCCGCCAGGGATTGAAATCCCTGTCTACTGACGGTGACCCCTGGCGGGGTCGCAAAATGCGGTCCCGTCAGGGACCACCGTCGATAGCCAGGGATTTCAATCCCTGGCGGAGGGCGGTCACAGCGGCCGGTATTCTCGCGCCTCCACCTCAGCCAAATGGGTGATCCACTTAGCCGCCCGGCGGAGCTTGGGCTTACCGAAAGCCTCGGCGAGACGCCAGACCTCACCAGGATCGATCCCATCCAGGTTCTGAAGCCGGAGCTCCGTCAGGTATGCCAGAGAGTCGCCTTCCGGCTCCAGATAGACGAGGTCCAGGAGGGCCTTCTCGGGAGTGGCGACCCAGGCCTCCTGCCCTCCGGCGAGGGGAGTCCTCCGAAATCCCCGGAAAAGCTCCTCCTGGAGATGCCGGAATTCATAGCTCCCAAGAGGCGTGTCCCACCGGCCTGGACGGCCGACCGTCACGCTGGTCGTGACCGGAACGGATTCGGGAATGAGGGCGAAGTGGGCCAGGGCCGCCTGGAGGCTCACGTAGGAGCCTGGAACCAGCCGGTTCGCCACTACGAAGGGATGGGGACGGACTTTCTGGAAAGGCGCCGCGAGAGCGTAGAGGCCACGCCTGAGCTGGAGAAGCCGGGCTGCCTCCACCCACCGGGAGAGCTGCCGGCGCACACCTGACGGATCGACGTCCCCAGCCAGGAGAAGACCTGTTTCGAAGACCGGCTCGTTCCCGACCACTTCGAGCAGCTCCTCGAATCTCATGCGGGTAACTTACCCAAAATGGCAAGTTACTGCAACAGAATTGGGGGTACTCCTTGCCTGAAATAGGGAGGGGGGGTATAGTGGTTTCTAGGGAATGAGGAGACCGACACCATGCAACACCTGACCCTGAGAATCGACGGAATGAGCTGCGGGCACTGCGTGGCCCGCGTGGAGAAGGCCCTATCCAGGTTGGATGGGGTGAGTGTACAGCGGGTCGCGGTCGGTTCGGCCGAGATCGGCTATGACCCGTCCCGCATCACCTTCGCGGGCATCCGGGAGGCGATCGACGACGCGGGCTATACGGCGTCTCCGGTCGAGAAGACGGAGGCCCTCTCATGAGCCCCTCCGACTGGATCGTCATCCTCCTGGGAACCGCGGCGATCGCCTGGGTCAACTGGTACTTCTTCCTGGCCCGGCGGCCCGCCGCCACGGCCATGGTCGGCGCGGGCGGCGCTCAGGAAGTCACCATCACCGTCCAGGCCGGCTACGCGCCCGCCGAGGTGAAGGTGAAGCGCGGCGCTCCCGTGCGCCTGGTGTTCGACCGCCAGGAGACCTCCGGCTGCTCGGAGGAGGTCGTGATCCCCGACTTCGGCATCCGCAAGTTCTTGCCCGCCTTCCAGAAGACGGCGATCGAGCTGACGCCGGAGAAAGCGGGGGTTTTCGATTTCACCTGCGGGATGAGCATGCTGCACGGCAAGCTCATCGTCGAGGGTTGAAAGGACCCTTCCCATGGCAACCCAAGTAATGGAGCCGGCGGCTGGCGCCAAGGTCAACATCCCCGTCCAGGGGATGACGTGCGCCGCTTGCCAGGCCAGCGTTCAGAAGGCGCTCCAACGCCAGCCCGGGGTGCTCGACGCCTCGGTCAACCTGATGATGCACAACGCGGCCGTCACCTACGACCCGGCCATGACCCGGCCCGAGGCCCTGGTGGACGCGATCCGCGACACGGGCTACGAGGCCGCGCTGCCCCAGGCCGGACAGACCGCCTTCGAGGAGCAGGAGGCCCGCGACCGGGCCCAGGAAGAGGAATTCCGCGACCTGCGCCGGAAGGCCCTCGTCAGCGGCATCGTCGGCATCGTGGCCATGATCGTCTCGATGCCTCTGATGGTATCCGGGACCCACGTGGCGCACGGCCCGGTGGCCGATCCGTTCATGCGCTGGGCCATGGAATCGCTGACGCCCGCGCTCCGGTCGGTGATGCCGTGGCTCTACCAGATCCCCCCGGCGATCCTCTCCTGGAGCCTGCTCGTGCTGACTTTGGTCGTGATGGCCTGGGCGGGCCGGCACTTCTACACCCGCGCCTGGTCGGGCTTCCGCCACCACTCGGCGGACATGAACACGCTGATCGCCGTGGGCACGGGCGCCGCCTTCCTGTACTCGGTGCTCGCCACGGTGGCGCCCGGGTTCTTCCTCTCGCGGGGCGTGACGCCGGACGTGTACTACGAGGCGGTGGTCATCATCATCGCCCTGATCCTCACGGGCAACGCTCTCGAGGCGCGGGCCAAGAGCCAGACGTCGGCCGCCCTGCGCTCGCTCGTCGCCCTCCAGCCGAAGACCGCCCGAGTGGTCAAGGATCAGTCGGAAGAGGACGTGCCGGTCGAGCTGGTGAAGAGCGGTGACGTGGTCGCCGTCCGTCCCGGCGAGCGGATGCCCGTGGACGGCGAGGTCCTCTCCGGCGCCAGCGCCGTGGACGAGTCCATGCTCACCGGCGAGTCCATGCCCGTCGAGAAGAAGGCGGGCGACCGGGTGATCGGCGGCACCATCAACCGCACGGGCGCCTTCCGCTACCGGGCCACGACGCTGGGCTCCGACAGCGTGCTCGCCCGCATCGTCCAGCTCATGCGCGACGCCCAGGGCTCGCGGGCGCCCATCCAGAAGCTCGCGGACCGGGTGAGCGGCATCTTCGTGCCGGTGGTGATCTCGATCGCCATCGCCACCTTCGTGGTCTGGTTCGTGGCGGCGGACGCGGCGCCGGCCGTGCGCGCTTTCGCGGCGGCGGTCGCCGTGCTCATCATCGCCTGCCCCTGCGCCATGGGACTCGCCGTGCCCACGGCCGTGATGGTGGCCACGGGCCGGGGCGCCGAGCTGGGCATCCTGATCAAGGGCGGCGAGGCCCTGCAGCGGGCGGGCGACGTGACGACGGTCGTGCTCGACAAGACGGGCACCGTCACCGAGGGCCGGCCCACCGTCACGGACGTCATCCCGGCGCCGGGCGCGCTGAGATCCGTGGACGAGTTGCTGGGCATCGTGGCCTCGCTCGAAGCGTCCTCCGAGCACCCGCTGGCGGACGCCATCGTGCGCCACGCCAAAGAGCGGGGTCTTACGCTCTCGCCCGCCGAAGGGTTCCAGTCCGTCACGGGCCAGGGCGCGGTGGGCATCGTGGGCGGCTCCTTCCTCGCCGTGGGCAACGAGAAGCTGATGGCCGAGTACGCCATCCATCCCGATCCGCTCCGGGCGGACGCCGAGCGGCTGGCTGGCGAGGGCCGGACGCCCGTCTACGTGGCCATCGACGGCGAGCTGGCCGGGCTGCTGGCGGTGGCGGACCCGATCAAGCCCACGGCCCGCGAGGCGGTCGCGCGGCTTGCGGAGATGGGCCTCGAGGTCGTCCTCCTCACCGGCGACAACCGGCGGACGGCCGAGGCCGTGGCCCGCGAGGCCGGCATCGACAAGGTCGTGGCGGAGGTGCTGCCGGACGGCAAGGTCGCCGAGGTGAAGCGGCTCCAGGGCGAGGGGAAGGTGGTCGCCATGGTGGGCGACGGCATCAACGACGCCCCGGCCCTGGCGCAGGCGGACGTCGGCATCGCCATCGGCACGGGCACGGACGTCGCCGTCGAGGCGAGCGACGTGACGCTGATGCGGGGCGATCCCAAGAGCATCGCGGCGGCCATCGCGCTCTCCCGCCGCACCATGCGGACGATGAAGCAGAACCTCTTCTGGGCCTTCATCTACAACGTGATCGGCATCCCGGTCGCGGCGGGAGTGCTCTATCCCGTCTTCGGCATCCTGCTCTCTCCCATCCTGGCGAGCGCGGCCATGGCCTTCAGCTCCGTCAGCGTGGTCGCCAACAGTCTCCGCCTGCGCCGGGCGCGGGTGGCTTGAGGAGGAATCGAATGGAACCGAACGCCAACGAGACGCTGGAAGTCGCCGGCTGTGGCTGCGGGGCCCAGCCCGTAGGGGACCGGCACGCGGTCGCCGTCGATCCCGAGATCAAGGACAAGAACCTCAAGCGCCTGCGCCGGATCGAGGGGCAGGTCCGAGGCCTCCAGAAGATGGTCGAGGAGGACCGCTACTGCCCCGACATCCTCACCCAGGTCTCCTCCGTCCACGAGGCCCTGCGGTCCGTCTGCCGGGAGCTGATGAAGAACCACCTGAAGCACTGCGCCACCCAGGCCATCCGCCGCGGTGGGGACGAAGCGAACGCGACGTATGACGAGCTGATCGAGCTGATCTACAAGCACAGCCGGTGAGAGAGGCTTACGAAGCCTCTTCCACCGCCAGAGCCCGCAGCAGTCCCGGCGAGTTGGGGGAGATCAGCAGCCTCCCGTGGCTCGCCGCATCGATCATGATCGGGTTCTCTTTGTTGCGCAGGTAGAAGTGGACGATTCCGAGATCGTTCCGGAAGAACAGACCGTAGTAGCCGAAGAGCCCTCCTACTCCGAACACCCGGTAGCTGGCGGTGATGTCGTCGGACGCCAGGATCTCCACGTTCTCGATCTCTTCCAGAGGGATCATCACAGGCTTCCAGGGCCGGTGGATCACCAGGAAACCGTCCCGGACCGAGTAGCCCAGTGGGCTGAAGAGGTAGACGGAGAGCGGAATCGCCACGAAGACGAGGACTTCCAGGGCCATGGCCAGGACGTCGACCGGCTCCTGGGGGCTCAGCCAGTAGGTATAGAGCCGCTGCAGCGCGAGGACGCCGAAAATCCCGCAGCCGGCCCAGGTCATGTCCCGGGTCTGACGGTCGAGGCTGGTCTTGAAATCCATGGAGACCATTCTAGCCACTTTCTCCCAGTCCCGCCGCATCTCCCCCCGCGCGGAGCAGGGGGACAAGCGATATTTACTATCCTGGAGGCAATTTATTGACAGAAATTGATTTATATGGGATAGTAAGGTGAATTTAACGAAAGGAGGCTGGTCTCATGAAGAAGAATCGTTGTCTCGCCCTCCTGCTCCTCACCGCCGCCCTCTTCTTGCCTGCTCCGGCGGAGGCGGGCTGCCATGTCAGTTGCCCTAATGGGGGATGCTGGTCCCTCCAGGGACCCGCGACCTGCTGCTGCGACCTCTCGGGCTCTCCGCACTGCGGCGTCTTCGATATCAATCCTTGTCGAGGAGGTGGGGGCTGGGAAGGCGCCGCCCAGTCGACGGCTGATGCAACGGTCGAAGGCTTCCTGGCCTATCTGGCCTCGGGTACCGAGCCGGCGGCGCGGTAGCCCATCCTGCCCTCCACCCTTCCCACGGGAAGGGTGGAGCTTTTCCGCCAAGCTGCCTGAATCAAGGCGTGCAAGCCGCTTTCAGCCACTCCTCCCGGTCCCGCCGCGCCTCCTCATTGAAGGAGTGGTCTGTGTCATACCACTTCACCTCCTTGGGACCGCTCGCGGCCTGCACGTAGACCTCGGCGTCCCGTCCCCGCCCCTTGGACCCGAGCTCCGGAGCTCCAGGTACCAGCGCCCCGTCTGCGCGCAGTCCTCTCCCTTCGTCAGTCAGCGTACCGGGTGGTCCGTGAGCCGCGCCATCTCCTTGTCTCATCAGCTAACGCACCTCCGTTGTCTTGCATTACTTGCTACCAGTCTATAATGAGCTGGTCGGGGATGCTCCCGACTCCAAGAGAGGAAGACCTCAATGAAGAAGAAACTGGCGCTAGGTTCATCAGCTCTACTACTGCTTCTCATTTCCGTTCCTGCTCCGTGTCTGGCTGGAGAGGCGAATGCCTCGCTATCGCGACCGGCCGCAGTCCTCCATTTCTCTGCGTATTCGCCATCCTGCTCTCAGGACGCACAACTGTTCCCAGACTCCACCGAACAAAGCCTGTCGGCCTCGCCTGCGGCGCTTTTTCCGCCTCGGCCGACGTGTGGTGCATGCAGCACGTGGTCCTGCAGAGGAGTTCGTTTGTACGCGCTATGCCAGAACGGAGAGCCACAAACACCAGAAAGTCTTTCTTGCGTTGACGTCGGGATCTGCACCGCAGACGGAACCATCCAGTGTGAGTGCCGCCCACTGGCGTGAGGCATAAGTCGGTTCTTGACTAGCCTGTCGCGAATGCTCCCCCGCCCTCCGGGTCTTCGGTCGGAGGGCTCTGGCTTCCCGCCCACACTGCGTTAGGACACCACCCACACGGAGCACGGTCAGCCGGTGGTGCCGGAGGGCTGACCTTCCTCGACAGATCTAGGCGAGTGGGGTCACCGGGTACGACGTGGATCTCGGGGAGCGGAGGATCACGTGCCGGGGCGCGGCGGGGGAGAGCTACGTGGAGGCGATTCCTTCGCCATAACTTTCTCCAATCTCCCCCGTACAACCCCCTTGACGACAGCTGTCGTCACCAGTACCATGACGACAGATGTAGGCAAGTAGGGAGACACGATGAAACCCAAGTCCATCGGAGATCAGGAGCTGGCGCTGCTCCAGTACGTGGCGGAGCAGGAGGGCGCTACGGTGGGGCAGGCGGCGGAAGGATTCGGCGCACCCCGGGGACTCGCCCGCTCGACGGTGCTGACGATGATGGAGCGCCTGCGGCAGAAGGACCATCTGGACCGCCGGCAGGTGGACGGGGTCTATCAATACTTCTCTCCTGCGAGCCCCGGACAGGTGATGCGCGACGTGGTGCGGTCGTTCGTCGAGAAGACGCTCGGCGGGTCCGTGTCGCCGTTCGTGACCTATCTGACGGAAGAGGCGCGGGTCTCTGACGAGGAGCTGGCGGAGCTTCAGGAGCTGGTGGCGAAGCTCCAGTCGCAGCGGAAGGAGGAGGCATGAGCGCCTTCGCGGAAGAGATCGTCGCGGCGCTGGTGCGGTCGTCCATCCAGGGAGCGATCTTTATCGGCCTCGTCTGGCTCGCCTGCCGCCTGTTTCCCCGCCTGCCCGCCTCCGTCCGGTGCGGTCTCTGGTGGGCGGCTTGCCTGAAGCTGCTGATCGGTCTCTTCTGGGTTTCGCCGGTGGAGCTGCCTTTACTGCCGGCGGTCGAGACGCGGCCTGTCCATATAGAAGCCGTCGCTCCCAATCCGCCTGGAATCAACGTAGCCCGGGGCGCGACGAGCCCAGCCCCTGCGTCATTGCCTGCGTCGTTGAAGGACGAGACGCTGGCCGCCCTGGCCGTCCTCTGGCTGGCCGGGCTCCTGGCTCTTTCCGTGAAGGCGGCGCGGCAGCTC
Organism: uncultured Acidobacteriota bacterium; assembly: GCA_963832495.1. Lineage (GTDB taxonomy): Bacteria > Acidobacteriota > Thermoanaerobaculia > Multivoradales > UBA5704 > DATARR01. The sequence continues at coordinate 513,178 of CAWHUF010000016.1, forward strand.
CGTTATACGCGCTGGGTGATCCGCCGCTCGGAGCCGCTGACGGACAGCTGGATCCGGACAGCGTTCTCTGAGTTGTGCGAGCGCCTCTCTTTGCGCCGCGCGCCCGGCCTGCTCGGCTCGGAGGACGTGCGGACGCCGCAGGCGATCGGCCTCGTCCGGCCCCTGGTGGTGCTGCCGCGGGCGGGCCTCGACAAGCTTTCTCCCCCCGAGGTGTCGATGACGCTCTGCCACGAGCTTCTCCACCTGCGGCGGGGCGACCTGTGGTGGGGCTGGGTGCCGGCCCTGGCGCACAGGATCTTCTTCTTCCATCCGCTGGCGGCGATGGCCGCCCGTGAATACGCAGTCGCCCGCGAAGCCGCGTGCGACGCGGAGGTGATCCAGATCCTGGGGTCGGCGCCCCAGGCCTATGGACGCCTGCTCCTCCGGTGGGGTGTGGCCCCGCGAGAGACCGGTCTCGCCGCCGCGGGCGCCTCGCCCTCTCTGCAGAACCTGAAAAGGAGACTTCAAATGCTTCAGCAGAGCAATGTGAATATTCCCAATAACCCCAATAATAAGAGGCGCCGTGCTTCGGGCTGGTGGTGGCTCGCGGGCGTGGCGGTTCTCGCGGGGCTGGTGCCGCTCCGCATCGTAGCCCAGGAGCCGGCCGAGGCTCCCGAGGCCCCCGAAATCGCCGAAGCCGCCGAGGCCCCTGAGCCGGCGGAAGCTGTCGAGCCGATGGAGGCCCCCGAGATCGTCCCCGCTTCCGAAGCCGTTCCCACGCCGGAGGTGGCTCCGGTGCCCGAGGCCGCTCCCGCTCCGGGGACTCCGGTTCCGCCGGAGGCAGTCATCGCAGGGGTCGAGGGCGTTCCTGGCGTGCCGGCGACTCCCCGGCCGCCCCGAGCTGCAGTTCCGGCCGCTCCAGGGACTCCGGCTCCCGAGGCCCTCCCCACTCCCCGGCCCACGAGCGCGGGGACTCCAGTTCCCCCGATCCCGCCCGTGGCGACTCCTCGTCCTGCCCGGGCCCCCAAGGCCCTGCCTGCCGTGGGAGCGACACCCCTGCCGGCTCCGCGCGCTGTCTCGGCGATCCCTACGGCTCCTCCCGCTCCCGCACCCCGTGCCCAAACTGTGCAGGGCGCGAAGATCGTGACTCCGCCACCCGCGCCGCCGGCCCCTCCGGCTCCGCCGGCTCCTCCAAAGCCGCCCAAGAAGGGGTACTCGTACCACTCCGGCAGCCACAACGGTGATTCCTGGATGCTGCTGACCGGCGACAGCTCGGTCATGATGAGCGGCGACATGGACGACCTGGAGAAGGCCAAGAAGCTGCGCGGCAGCTCCAGGGAGGACCTCCTCTGGTTCCGCCACAACGGCAAGGCCTACGTCGTGCGGGACGCCGCCGCTCTGAAGCGTGCCAAGGAAATCTTCAAGCCCCAGATGGAGCTGGGCGCGAAGCAGGGCGAGCTCGGTGCCAAACAAGGTGAGCTCGGCGGCAAGCAGGGCGAGCTGGGTGGCAAGCAGGGTGCGCTCGGAGCCGAGATGGCCGCCCTCGCCGCCGACCGGGCAAGGCGTGGCGGCGACGAGGACGACCGGAGTCTCGACCGGCGCGAGAAAGAGATCGAGGAGAGGCAGGAAGAGCTGGGCCGTCTGCAGGCAGAGCTCGGCCGCAAGCAGGCAGAGCTGGGCCATCACCAGGCCGAGCTCGGCCGCCAGCAGGAAGAGGCCAGCCGCCAGGCCGAGCGGGAATTCAAGGGTCTGATGGAGCGGACGATCGCGAGCGGGGTGGCGCAGGAGGTGCGGTAGGGCTTCCGCCCTTGCGGGCCCTCACCCCCTGGCCCCCTCTCCCGTCCCCTCCCTCCCCCCGCTCACCGGGAGAGGGGGAATTTGACTGGGAGGATGGTGGCGGTAGGGTGCGCTGTGCGCACCTTCAACGACGGTCATGGTGCGCATAGCGCATCCTACAAAACACCTGTCTTTCCTTGCCTTTTTCCCCCTCTCCCGGTGAGCGGGGGGAGGGAGGGGACGGGAGAGGGGGCCAGGGGGTGAGGGGCCGGGGTGCTACAGCACCCCAATCTCCCGAGCCCGGGCAATCGCCTGCGTCCGGCTCCGCGTTCCCAGCTTGTCGTAGATGTTCTCCAGGTGCTTCTTGACGGTGCTCGAGGCGATGTAGAGCTTGCGGCCGGTCTCGGCGTTGGAGAGGCCGGTGGCGATCAGGCGGAGCACCTCCACCTCACGATCCGAGAGGAGATCGATACCCGGCGCCGGGGCTGTGGGCGCCGGGGCGGTCTCCGGCGCTTCGAGACCGAAGGCGGTCAGCAGGCGGCGGACATAATCGGCCGAGACGGTGCCGGGCGCCGCCTGCTCGACCAGGGACGACAGAGCCCATCCCTCTCCCGTGAAGATGCGCACGAATCCTTCCGGCTCCGCGAGAGCGAGGGCGCGCCGGAGGGCTTCCAGGGCCCCGTCCCGATCCCCCTGCTCCTGCTGGATCACGGCCTCGATGCAGGAGGCTTCGATGACCGTACGGTACCAGCCCGCGGTCTCGGACCGGCTCCGCAGCCCGGCCAGGAGGGCGAGGGCCTCCTTGGCTTCGCCCTCCGCCCGCAGAGCCCGGGCGAGGGTGAGAGCCGCCACGTCGGGCCGGAGATCCTCGAGGATGGGGACCTCCCGGCGCTCCAGCCAGCCGGCCAGCACCCCGGACTCCCGTGCCCAGCGGAGAGCGGCGTCCAGAGAGCCCAGGTTCCCTTCGACGCGGTGGCGCCGAAGGTGGAGGCGGGCGCGGAAAGCCTCGATGACCTCCAGCCAGCGCGGCTGGCCCACGCGTCGAACGACCTCCTCGGCCCGCTCCAGCGCTTCGAAGGCGCCGGGGAAGTCGCCGCGGGCCGTCAGCACGCGCATCTGGGTCAGGGAGCCGCCCAGGAGACCGTCGGCGATGCCACCCCGGCGGCCCAGCTCGACCGCCTGGCCGGCGTGCTCGAAGGCGGCTCCGAGGTCGTTCCACTCGCGCTCGATCTCGGCCAGGACGGCGTAGGCCATGCTGGCTGCGGGGCTGATGGACTCGCCCGGAGGGTTCGCCTCGGACGCCACGCGCAGGGAGCGGCGGGCGATCTCTGCGGCCTCCCGCAGCCGTCCCTGGGTGATCTTGATCTCGGCCTGGTGACCCTGCGCCATCAGCACGACCAGGACATGGCCGGAGTCGCGGCTCACGGTCTCCACTTTCCTGAAAGCTTCCGCGGCGGCGGAGAAGTCGCCCGCGAGCATCGAGGTGAAGCCCAACTCCATGGCCAGGATGGAGCGGCTGATGAAGTCGTCCTCCGGCAGGTGCTCTTCCGCCCGGCGGTAGAGAGCGAGCGCCCCCTCGGTGTCGCCGCCGATGCGGGTGATCAGCCCGCGCAACGTCTCCACGTGCCCCACGAGCTCCGGGTCGGGCTCCCGTTCCAGGTCCTGCTCCAGCTCCCGCACCTGCTCCTCCGCGGCCGGCACCTGGAAGGTGGCCATGAGCGCCCAGGTGTAGACGAGGCGGAGCCACGGGCGGCTGCGCACCCACTCCGGCGGCAGGGACTGGATCCAGCGCATCACCGTGCCGGCGTCGCCCTTCATCAATCGCGGCAGGGCGTGCTGGCTCACCAGCTCCACGGCCCGCTCGTGGGCGCCGGCGGCGAGCGCGTGCTCCAGCGCGTCCTCGGGATGGCCGTTGGCCGCGAACCAGTCGCTCGCCCGCTCATGGAGGATGGCCACGCCCGCCTTGCCCTCCGTGCGTTCGAGCTGGTGGCGCAGCAGGGTGCCGAAGAGGTGGTGGTAGCGGTACCAGGTGCGCGTATCGTCGAGCGGGATGAGGAAGAGATTGGCGGCTTCCAGCTCCTCCAGCACGGCCTGACCGTCCTGCCGGCCGGTCACCGCGTCGCAGAGAGGGCCGGAGAGACGGTTGAGGATGGCCGTGCGGAGGAGGAAATCGCGCAGGCCCTCGGGCTGGCGGGAGAGGACCTCGTCCGTCAGGTAGTCGAGTACGTAGCGATGGCTGCCCGTGAAGTGCTCGATGAAGCCGCGCACGTCTTCCCTCCCCTGGAGGGAGAGGGCGGCCATCTGCAGGCCCACGGCCCACCCTTCCGTGCGTTCCTCCAGGGCGTCGATGCTGGAGGGGGGGAGGGAGAGCCCCATGGCGTGGTTCAGGAAGTCCGCCGCCTCCTGGGAGGTGAAGCGCAGGTCCCGGGCACGGATCTCCGTGAGCTGTCCCCGGGCCCGCAGGCGCGACAGCGGGAGCGGCGGATCGACCCGGGTGGCGATCACCAGGTGCAGGCGCGGCGGCAGGTGGTCGAGCAGGAACTGCACGGTCTGGTGGATAGCCGGGCTCTCGATGACATGATAGTCGTCGAGCACCAGCACCACGTCCTGGTCGAGAGCATGGACCTCGTTGAGCAGCCCGGTCAGGACCGGCTCCAGGAGCTCCATGGACGGGGTCTGCATCTGCCGGAGCGCGGCCAGGGCGTCCTCGCCGAGGCTGGGCGCTGGTTCGGGGAACAGCCGCTGGAGGGCGGTCGCGACATAGCAGAGAAAGCGGATCGGGTCGTTCTCCCCCTCGTCGAGAGACACCCAGGCGACCTGCCGGTTGCCGGAATGCGCCCATTCGGAGAGCAGGGTCGACTTGCCGAAGCCGGCCGGGGCGGAGACCAGGGTGAGCGGTCCCGCGCTGCCGCGTTCCATCCGCTCGGTCAGCCGTGGCCGGGGTACCCGGTTGGGCCGCGGCGCCGGGATGTAGAGCTTGGTCGCGAGGAGCGAAGACATCGGGGAAGGTGCCTGGAGGTCGGGCGGAGAGCATATCAGAGGGGGCTCCCCGCTCCCACAGCCCTTCAAACTACGGTGAATTAACGGACTTGCAGCCTCCTGACGCCCTGATTGTGGTATCGTGGATCCGTTCCACCGTAGTCCAGATCTTTGTCGAGTCCCGGGGTTGCGTCCAAGAGTGTGCGTCAGAGGGTGAACCGCCTGAGATACGTCACGGACTCACGACAGAGTGCGAGTGGAAGGTAACCGCTGTCGATGCCGAGCGCTATCGCTGACCTCGTCGTCCCCCAGGGTCCAGCCTCCGTGGAGAGGATGGGCACGGGACGTTCCTGCCGAGGAGATTTTCCATGCATTCGTTGAAGTTCAATTTTACGAGGATCGCTGTCGCCTGTCTCCTGCTGACCGTGGGCTTCGCCTCCACGGCCTCCGCGGACTCGACGTTCCGGATCGTCATCGATGACGACAACAACCCCGCGACCGGCTGCAACTACACGAGCCTGGCCGGCACCTTCCTGGGTGGCAGGTGGATGCTGATCGGCGTCGTCGGCAACAGCGGAACGATTACGTCGACGGATTGGCGGGAGTGCGACGGCGTGGGCTTCAACACGGACCTCGGCTCGCAGCCCTGGGCGATTGGCGTGGACGCCCTGCCCGGCGGGATTGACGTGCTAGAGACGTCGATGCCTTTGAACGGCCTGCCCGGCACCTTCCGCCTGGGTTTCTTCTCGGACAACGGTGGCGGAGGGCCGACCGACTTCGATGCCTTGACGCTCGACGACAACCCCCCGGGTCCCATCTTTGTCGTGGCCCCTGGCATCGTCGGCACGACCGACATCCCCACGCTCGGAACGTGGGGCTTCCTCGCTCTGTCCCTCGGGCTTTTGGCTGCCGGACTGCTGGTTCTGCGGCGGCGCCGTGGCGCGGGCGGTGTCCTGCTTGGTGTTCTGCTTGTCCTCGTGGGCGCGGGAGTCGCTTGGGCGGCGGTCATTACGGTTGATGGCATCCCGACCGACTGGGATAGCCCGAGCCTGCCGCCTCCCCCGGCCTCAGTCGTGGCAAACGACGTTCCCTCGGGTGATGCGGCGGTCAACGCTGACATCGTGGGAATCCGCGCCGTTGTCGACATGGGCATACTGTTTTTCCGGATCGACGCAAATCTGGATTTCAATGGTCCGCCGACCGCTGTCAACGACAGTTACAACGCGACTCTGAACACGCCTCTCTCTGTTACCGCTAACGGTGTGCCCCCCGGTGTTCTCGCCAACGACGTGGTCAATGGCTCGATGATTTTGAGCTATGGAGCGAACACTGGCCAAGAGCAGCCTGCGATCGGCGCGGCTACGCCGACGTTGGCAGGCGGCTCGATCACGCTCAATACCGACGGCAGCTTCACCTACAACCCGCCCGCGGGCTACACCGGCGGCGACTCGTTCAAATACATCCTCCAGAACGCCAACGGCACCTCTCTTCCGGCGACGGTAACCTTCACGGTGAACAAGGCGGATCAGACGATCAGCTTCACGTCGACGGCTCCGGTGGGCGCGACGGTGGGTAGCTCCCCCTACATCGTGACGGCGACGGCGACGTCAGGTCTGCCGGTGACGTTTGCGATCCATGCGACGGCGAGCACGGTGTGCTCGATCACGGGCTCGACGGTGTCGTTCATCGGTGCCGGGACGTGTGTGATCACCGCGAACCAGGCCGGTAACTCGAGCTACAACCCGGCGCCACAGGTCCAGCAGTCGTTCCCCGTGGGGCAGGGCACGCAGACGATCAGCTTCACGTCGACGGCTCCGGTGGGCGCGACGGTGGGGAGCACGCCCTACATCGTGACGGCGGTAGCGTCTCCCTCGGGCCTGCCGGTGACGTTTACGATCGACGCCTCGGCGAGCACGGTGTGCTCGATTGCGGGCTCGACGGTGTCCTTCATCGGGGTTGGGACCTGCGTGATCAACGCGGACCAGGCGGGCAACGCCAACTACGCCCCGGCACCGCAGGTTCAGCAGTCGTTCCCCGTGGGCCAGGGCACACAGACGATCAGCTTCACGTCGACGGCCCCGGTGGGCGCGACGGTGGGGAGCACGCCCTACATCGTGACGGCGGTAGCGTCTCCCTCGGGCCTGCCGGTGACGTTTACGATCGACGCCTCGGCGAGCACGGTGTGCTCGATTGCGGGCTCGACGGTGTCCTTCATCGGGGTTGGGACCTGCGTGATCAACGCGGATCAGGCGGGCAACGCCAACTATGCCCCGGCGCCGCAGGTTCAGCAGTCGTTCCCTGTGGGCCAGGGCACGCAGACGATCAGCTTCACGTCGGCGGCTCCGGTGGGCGCGACGGTGGGGGGAACGCCCTACACCGTGACGGCGACGGCGACCTCGAGCCTGCCGGTGACGTTCACGATCGATGCCTCGGCGAGCACGGTGTGCACGATCGCGGGCTCGACAGTGTCGTTCATCGGTAATGGTACTTGCGTGATCAACGCGAACCAGGCGGGCAATGCCAACTATGCCCCGGCGCCGCAGGTGCAGCAGTCGTTCCCTGTGGGCCAAGGCACGCAGACGATCAGCTTCACGTCGGCGGCTCCGGTGGGCGCGACGGTGGGGGGCACGACCTACACCGTGACGGCGACGGCGACCTCGAGCCTGCCGGTGACGTTTACGATCGACGCCTCGGCGAGCACGGTGTGCTCGATCGCGGGCTCGACGGTGTCCTTCATCGGTGTCGGTACTTGCGTGATCAACGCGAACCAGGCGGGCAATGCCAGCTATGACCCGGCGCCGCAGGTGCAGCAGTCGTTCCCTGTGGGCCAAGGCACGCAGACGATCAGCTTCACGTCGACGGCCCCGGTGGGCGCGACGGTGGGTAGCACGACCTACACCGTGACGGCGACCGCGACCTCGGGCCTGCCGGTGACGTTCACGATCGACGCCTCGGCGAGCACGGTGTGCTCGATCGCGGGCTCGACGGTGTCGTTCATCGGCGCCGGTACTTGCGTGATCAACGCCAACCAGGCGGGCAACGCCAACTACGACCCGGCGCCGCAGGTGCAGCAGTCGTTCGCCGTGGGGCAGGGCACGCAGACGATCAGCTTCACGTCGACGGCGCCGGTGGGCGCGACGGTGGGCGGCACGACCTACACCGTGACGGCGGCAGCGCTACCTCGGGCCTGCCGGTGACGTTCACGATCGACGCCTCGGCGAGCACGGTGTGCTCGATCGCGGGCTCGACGGTGTCCTTCATCGGGGTCGGCACCTGCGTGATCAACGCCAACCAGGCCGGCAACGCCAACTACGCCGCGGCGCCGCAGGTGCAGCAGTCGTTCGCCGTGGGCAAGGGCACACAGACGATCAGCTTCACGTCGACGGCCCCGGTGGGCGCGACGGTCGGCGGCACGACCTACATCGTGACGGCGGCAGCGTCTACCTCGGGCCTGCCGGTGACGTTCACGATCGACGCCTCGGCGAGCACGGTGTGCTCGATCGCGGGCTCGACGGTGTCCTTCATCGGCGCCGGCACCTGCGTGATCAACGCCAACCAGGCGGGCAACGCCAACTACGCCCCGGCGCCGCAGGTGCAGCAGTCGTTCCCCGTGGGCAAGGGCGACGCAGACGATCAGCTTCACCTCGACGGCTCCGGTCGGCGCGACGGTGGGCGGTCCGACCTACACCGTGACGGCGACGGCGACCTCGGGTCTGCCGGTGACGTTCACGATCGACGCGTCGGCGAGCTGCGGTGTGCTCGATCGCGGGCTCGACGGTGTCGTTCATCGGCGCCGGCACCTGCGTGATCAACGCCAACCAGGCCGGCAACGCCAACTACAACGCCGCGCCGCAGGTGCAGCAGTCGTTCCTGTTGGGCCAGGGCTCCAGACGATCACCTTCACCTCGACGGCGCCGGTCGGGAGCGACGGTGGGCGGCCCGACCTACACGGTGACGGCGAGCGCGACCTCGGGCCTGCCGGTGACGTTCACGATCGACGCCTCGGCGAGCCGGTGTGCACGATCGCGGGCTCGACGGTGTCGTTCATCGGCGCCGGGACCTGCGTGATCAACGCCAACCAGGCCGGCAACGCCAACTACAACGCGGCGCCGCAGGTGCAGCAGTCGTTCCCGGTGGTCGACCAGGCCTCAGACGATCACCTTCACCTCGGCGGCTCCGGTGGGCGCGACAGTGGGCGGTCCGACCTACACCGTGACGGCGACGGCGACCTCGGGTCTGCCGGTGACGTTCACGATCGATGCGTCGGCGAGCACGGTGTGCACGATCGCGGGCTCGACGGTGTCGTTCATCGGCGCCGGGACGTGCGTGATCAACGCCAACCAGGCCGGTAACGCCAACTACAACGCGGCGCCGCAGGTGCAGCAGTCGTTCCTGGTGGTCAAGCAGGACCAGACAATCACCTTCACGTCGACGCCTCCGGCCCTCGCGACGATCGGCGGCCCGACCTACACCGTGACGGCGACGGCGACGTCGGGCCTGCCGGTGACGTTCACGATCGACGCCTCGGCCAGCTCCGTATGTACGATCGCGGGTTCGACGGTGTCGTTCATCGGCGGCGGGACGTGCGTAATCAACGCCAATCAGGCCGGGAATGCCATCTACAACGCAGCGCCACAGGTGCAGCAATCGTTCGCAGTGAATAACCCCCCGCAGCTCGTCATAACTCCGGGCTTCCCGAAGGAAGCCTTCGACACGGTGGGCAACACGAGCTTCGAGTTCAAGACCGCACAGAGCCTCTCGCCTGGCATCTTTGTCTCGGGTCGGTTGAAGGACAACTTCACCGACGTCGACGGTCCGAGCCCGCTGTCGGTGGTCGCGATCACCGCTGGCCCTACCGCTAACGGTGGCAAGGTCGATGTGGATGTCAACGGCGAGTTCACTTTCACGCCGAAGGCTGGCGATACCTCGGCCTCCGACAGCTTCTCCTACCAGATCACCGACGGCGCATATACGATTACGCGGACGGTGACCATCGGTCTCAGGGGTCGGGTCTGGTACGTGAAGAACAACGACGGCGGCGGGACGGGCATCTCGAACGATCCGTTCGCCACCCTGGCCGAGGCGCAGACGGCTTCAATCGCCAATGACTACATCTTCGTCTACTTCGGCAACGGCCTGACCACCAACCAGGATAGTGGCATCGTGCTCAAGAACGGCCAGCATCTGATCGGCGAGTTCGCGGGTTTGACCGTCCGGTTCAACCCAGCCATCACCTTCAACGGGACCGCGGGCACGACGAGCGTGCTTTTGATCGCGCAGCCTGGTGCCACGGCTTGCGGCGGGAATCCATGCCGGCCCATGCTCGACGACACCGTTGCGGGAGCACCAGAAGGTGTGGCGACGACCGACGCCATCCCGGCCGAGATCATCGGCCTGAACCTGGCGGGCAACGTCAACGCCATCGACTGGACCACCGCGGCGGCCTTCGCAGGCACCGGCGAGCTCGTGATCCGCGACAACATCATCCGTTCCGCGACGAACGAAGGCGTGGACATCAACCTTGCGGGCACAGGTGCGACGCGTCTGTCGTTCCACGACAACAACCTGACCGCGACCGGTACGGCCCTCGACATTCAGGAAACCGGGACCGGAGCGCTCACGATCATGGCCTTCGACGACAACGTCGTAAGCGGTACTACAGGGGGCTCGGGTATCGTCGTGTCGAACGCCATCTTCGACAGCGTACCGGGCGGCGGCCTGGACACCGTAAACGCCAATACCCTGGCGATCGGATCTGCGGGCGCGGGCAACGGCGTCGGCGGTGCGGGTCTGGCCCTGGGTAACGTGCAGGGCGACCTCCACTTCTCGAGCAACCTGAACATCTTCGCCGAGGGTGGCGCGGGCCTGACCGTCTCCGGTACCGGCGCGGGCTTCCAGTTCCGCGTCAACTCCGGCGGCGGGCCGACAGGCACCATCGAGGCGACCAACGGTGCCGCGGTGGATGCCAGCACGGCCGCCCTCGACCTGCGGCTGACCAGCCTGAGGAGCACCAACAGTGCCGGGGCGGGTGTGTCGCTCACCAACGTGACCGGCACCTTCTCCGCGCCGGGCGGCATACCGGGGAGCTCGATCACGAACGCCGGCACGACGGACTTCCTGATCAGCGGTGGAACAGCCAACGTCACCTACGGCGGCACGATCACCGACGACGTGGGTCAACTCGTCTCGGTGAGCGGCGCCACGGCCGGTACCAAGAGCTTTACGGGGGCCATCAGCGATGGCCCGACCGCCAACACCGGCAGCGGCATCTCACTCACTGGCAACGGCGGCGCGACGATCAGCTTCTCGGGTGGACTGGCGTTGTCGACCGGAACGAATGCAGCCTTCACCGCTACAGGCGGCGGGACCCTCTCCGTCTGCGACGAAAACCCGTGCAACGGGGGAGCGACAGGCGCCCTGGTGAACACGCTGACGACCACCACCGGCACGGCGCTGAACGTGGCGAACACGATGATCAGCTCGAACAATCTGGAGTTCCAGAGCATCTCCAGCAACGGAGGCTCGAACGCCGGCATCATCGTCAACACCACGGGCGCTAGCGGTGGTCTCAAGGTCAAGGGCAACGGTGGGGCCGGCACCGGCGGCACGATCGCGAACAAGACCGGCAGCGACGGCAGCACAACTACGGGTCTGGGCGTCTATCTCAACAGCACGTCCAGCGTCTCACTGGCGTGGATGCAACTCAACGACTTTGACAACTTCGCGATCCGTGGCAACGGCGTGACGGGATTCGCACTCGCCGACACCACTATCAATGCCCTCGATGGGAGCCCGCTTAACGGCACGACGCAAGGGGAAGGCGGGGTCGGGGAGGGGAGTATCCGCTTCGACAACCTGGTTGGCACGGCCACCATAAGCGACTCTACGATCACCCATGGTGTCTACGACAACGTGGGCATCTTCAACACCAACACAGCTGCGGTGCTGAATCTAACGGTGTCGAACACGACGTTCGCAACCACCACGACCACCAATACCGGCAACGATGCTCTGCGCATCGAGATCGATGACACGGTCGCGGGAGCGCCGCAGACCCAGGCCAACATCGTCATCCAGGGCGACTGCGACTTTACGGCCTCTCGGGGTGACCTGCTCGACGTGATCGCTCAGAAGACTCCAGCCTTGGCGTCGAATGCTGCTGTGGTGGACGTGGACGTGATCGGCAACGACTTCAGCAACAACCATTCGTCGATCGCGAGCGGTGGGGGTGGGGTGATCGTGCACGGTCAGGGGAATCTGACTTTTACCATCGACGACAACGATCTCAGAGACGCGCGGGGCCGGGCTCTCAACCTGAGCAAGGGTGCGACGGCAGGAGCCTTCAGTGGCAGGATCAACAACAATAGGATCGGTGTGGCGGGAAGCGCGTTTTCGGGCTCGGACGAGGCGAGTGGTATTTACGTGGACGGTGGCGGGGCCGGCAGTCTGACGGTGGCCATTACCAACAACCAGGTGCGGCGGACCAACGAGGCAGGTATCTTCATCGTTGCCAACAACCAGGCGATTGGTGGCAACAACGCGACGCTGAACTCAACGATCACGGGCAATGTGGTCGCGGAGCCGGAAAGCGCACTTTCGTTCGCGGGTCTCTGGGTGGACATCGGTACTGGTGTGAGTGGTGACACGAGCACGGCCTGCGTGGACATCGGTGGTGGTGGAGCGCTTAGCAACGACTTCTCAACTGGTGATCCGTTCAATGGCGGCGACATCAACCTGGCTGTGCAGTCGGGTTCGACGTTCAGGCTGCCGAGTTATGGCGGTGCGAACAACAACGACGGTCAGATTACGAGCTACTTGACGGGTCGCAACTTGAATCCGGGTACGACGGCGGTTTCTCTCAGCCATACCGGCACGATGACCAGCAACCCTGGAGCCTGCGTACAGCCGTAGCTTCAGGATCGAGACGGATACGTGAGATCCATGAATCGCAAGGGGGAACAAATGCTATGGCTGAACCATTTCTGAGTGAAGTCCGCATCATGAGCTTCGTGTTCGCACCAAAAGGCTGGGCGCTCTGTAATGGGCAGCTCCTGCCGATCAATCAGAACCAGGCGCTCTTTTCGCTCTTGGGTACGACCTTCGGCGGTGATGGCCGTGTCAACTTCGGGTTGCCGGACTTGCGCGGTAGGACGCCGATCCACGTCGGCAGCGGCCATACTCTGGGTGAGCGGGGGGAGAGCAGGCTCATACCTTGTCGATTGCCGAGCTGCCCACCCACACGCATGTCGTTACGGCGTCAAATGACAACGCTGACAATCCGGTGCCGGCCGGCGCCGCTTTCGCGAGTGCGAACAACGTCTACACTGCGGCTACTAGTCTCACAAGTCTGGCCCCTGGGACACTTGCCAACGTTGGTGGGTCGCAGGCGCATCTCAACATGCAGCCGTTCCTGACCTTGAGCTTTTGCATTGCCCTGCAGGGCATTTTCCCGTCGCCGACTTAGGAGGCATACGAGATGGCACAACCATATGTGGGTGAGATCCGGATGTTCGCCGGCAACTTCGCGCCTGCGGGCTGGATGTTCTGCGAGGGACAACTGCTGCCGATCTCCGAGAACGAGACGCTATTCCAATTGATCGGGACGACCTATGGGGGCGACGGTGAGTCGACGTTTGCGCTGCCCGACCTGCGCGGGCGCATTCCCATCCACCAGGGCAACGGATTCATTCTGGCAGAGACCGGAGGCGCCGAGGAGATCACGCTCACAGTCAACCAGATCCCTGCCCACAGCCATCCAGTGTTGGCTTCCACGGCGACCGCCGGCGGCCTGAGTCCAAACAATGCGGTGCTTGGCCAGACCGACTCGATCACGCCTTACCGGGCGGGGGCGCCGAACGTCAACTTCAATCCGCGCCGTCATCAGTTCCGTTGGAGGTAGTCAGCCGCATACCAACTTCCAGCCGTACCTGTGTGTTGACTTTATTATTTCTCTGTTCGGGATTTTCCCGAGCCCTACCTAGAGGGAGACTCCATGGCCGACCCATTCGTCGCCGAGATTCGCATCTTCCCGTTCAACTTCGCCCCCAGAGGATGGGCTTGGTGCGATGGACAACTACTGCCTCTGTCGCAGAACACGGCCCTGTTCTCTCTCCTGGGTACGACATATGGAGGCGATGGCAAGTCAAACTTCGCCTTACCGGACCTGCAGGGACGAGCTCCGATGCATCCCGGCCAAGGCCCCGGCCTGTCTCTGCACGACTTGGGGGAAACTGGCGGCTCCGAGACGGTAACTCTCCTCGAGTCGGAGATTCCATCCCACAGCCACGCGCTGAGCGCTATCAACACGCCTGCGAACGTCAAGATCCCGAGCTCTGCCGTGGGTGTGGCCAGGTCTGCCGGCGGCTCCATCTACTTGGCCACAACGCCGATTCCCAATTCAGTGTCAATGGCGCCGGAGATGCTCGCCCCCGCTGGCGGCGACCAGCCGCACAACAACCTCCAGCCCTACCTGACGTTCTACTTCTGCATCGCACTCCAGGGCGTTTTCCCGCCGAGGACGTAACGGCGGTTTGGGCGTGCTTCCAGACTCACTGGGAGCACGCCTTTTAATTGTTGTTATTGCAATGTATTGAGGAGAACGCGCCATGAACCCTTCAGAGGAGGAGTCTCATCCCGCTCATCTGCATCGCCGCCAGTTCCTGGCTCTTGGTTCGGCCGGGTTGCTTGTACCTTTCTTGGGAGATCTAGCCTGGGCTGAGCCCCTGGCCCGGGAAGACGCGGTGCGGCCGATGTCCATCGGCTACATCGAGGAGAGCGAGACGTTTCGCAGCCTGCGTCGCCTGCCGCGGAAGATCCGGCGTCCCCTCGCTGCGGTAAATGCGGTGAATGGAGAGGTGGGAGAGGCGGAGGCCTCGCCAGTCATCGTACCGGCTGCCAGCCTGTTCCAGGGCGACACCAACCTGCCGGGCCGGCCGCTACGCGTCCACATCCATGGGCTCTATCCGTCGGCGACTCTGAAGCTCGAACGGCCAGGGGATCTGCCTGAGGCCGTGGATCTGGAGGTGCTGTTCCCCTCCCCCGATCCGGCGTTCCCACAGCCGCTCCGGTTCTTCGCCTGGAGCTTGCGGAAGAAGCCGGCGTGGAGCCCCAGCCCACCCGTCAGCTTCCGATACCCCTTGGAGTGGGAAGCGATGCCGCAGTTCGTCCTGCGGGTGCGCACGGCGGCGGGTGAATCGATCGTGCTGCGGACGAAATTCACGGTAGATGCCGAGGCCGGCCGGCCGCGGTTGCGCCGAGGCGTTTACCTGTTCGGGTTCCATCCGGGGACGTGGGACCGCGGCGGCGTCAAAGTCGCCGATCTTGCCCGTAGAATTCCTGCCGAGAGGGTTTCGCTTCTGGTCTCCATGGATCCCGAAAAGGAAGAGTAGGCTTTGGATCCTCGCGTCACCCTCCGTCCCATCGGGCCGGACGACATGGAGCTCCTCTTCCGGGTGTACCGCAGTACCCGCGAGGAGGAGCTTGCCATGGTCGTGGACTGGACGGAGGAGATGAAGGACGCCTTCGTCCGCCAACAGTTCAACGCCCAGCATGTCTGGTATCAGGAGCACTACCAGGGAGCCACGTTCGACGTTCTCCTGGTGGATGGCGTCCCGGCCGGGCGGTTCTACGTGCACCGCCGTCCCAACGAGATCCGGCTGGTCGACATCACCTTGCTGCCTGAGCACCGCAAGGGCGGGCTGGGGACCTCGGTCCTGCGCGGCCTCATGGCGGACGGGGAAGCGGCGGGCAAGCCGGTGACGATCCACGTCGAGGTCTACAACCCCGCGATGCGGCTCTACGAGCGGCTGGGGTTCAAGCCCATCGAGGAGCGGGGGCCGTACCTGCTGATGGAGTGGCGGCCGCCTCAGTTGAACACGGCTTCGTAGACCATCCCCTGCCGCTGGGGGTCCGGACCGACGGGGACGAGGAAGATCTCCATCGTCCCCATCGTCTCGTGCTCCACCCGGTAGATGCTCTGGAGGAGGATCGGACTCAGGGCGCTCCGGAAGTAGGCGGAGAAGGGCTCGTTTCGCGGCCCGGGGTGCGGCTCGTGGCGCTTCACCTCATGAAGCACGGCCTCCAAGGGGCTCTCGCCTCCGTAGTGGATGCGGAAGGGGGTGCCGAGATGCGCCTCGAACGAAGCCGGCGTCAAGTCCTGCAGCATGGTCGAGCCTCCGTCAGGGAGTTTGTCCGGCTACTCTAGCATCTGCCCGGGGCATGGAAATTGCTCCAGGTGAGGACGGGTCATGAGGAGACTCCCACGATGCCGCAGATCCCGCAATCATTGGCTCCGCTCCTGATCGATGCGCACGTCCATTTCCACGCCTGCTTCCAGCGCGATGCGTTCCTGGACGCCGCCCTGGACAACTTCGCCCGGGGGGCGGAGGAGCTGGGGATCTCCAGCCCGGTCGCCTGCCATCCATTCGCCGGCTGCCTGATGCTCGCCGAAAGGGCGGGGGAGCGGTATTTCCTGCGTTGGCAGCGGCGCGAGGACGGCGTACGGTTCGGTGCCTGGGACTTCGAGCCCACCTCTGATCCGGCCGCCTTGATCGCCCGCCGACGTGCCGATGGGGAGCAACTGCTGGTGATCGCCGGCCGGCAGGTGCGGACCCGCGAGGGGATGGAGGTGCTCGGTCTCGCGACTCTGGAGGAGTTCCCCGACGGTCTCCCTTTCAACGATGCCCTGGCGCGTGTGCGGTGGAGCAGCGCCCTGCCCGTGATCCCCTGGGGGTTCGGCAAGTGGTGGTTCTACCGGGGGGCACTGGTCGAGAAAGTGGTCTGCCGGCCGGAGCGGCCCGATCTCTGCCTGGGGGACAACGCCGGCCGGCCCCAGATCGGCGGCTGGCCGCGGCTCTTCCGGGAAGCCGAGGCGCGGGGCATCCCGGTTCTGCCCGGCTCGGACCCTCTGCCATTCGCGGAGCAGGCGGACCGCGCGGGTTCCTATGGATTCCTGCTGGCCGAGGGGTTTGACGAGCAACAGCCGGCCCGCGGTCTGCGGCAGGCTCTGAGATCCCTCACCGTGCCGCCGCCCACCTATGGCCGGTGCCGCGACCTGACGGGGTTCTGCCGGGACCAGCTGGCCCTTCGCATAAGGAAGCGGAGACCGGCTCCCCAGGCGCAGCTTGGGTCTGAGAGCACTCCGGTTCCCTCCTCATGGACATGGTGATTGCCGCTCCCGACGTCGAGACGGCGTCTGAAGGCTACGCCAGACGTTTCGCGGGAGAGGTGGGGCGGTACTTCCTGGAGATCCAGGCGGAGACGGTGCTGGAGCTGCTCGCCCCCTGGCCAGGAACCAAGGTATTGGAGGTGGGCGGCGGCCACGCGCAACTCGCGGGACCCTTGGTCGAGCGGGGTTTCCATGTCACGGTGACGGGCAGCGAGGAAACCTGCCGTGAGCGGCTGGACCGCAACCTGCCGCCGGGCTCGTTCGACTTCCAGGTCTGCGAGGCGGCGAGACTGCCATTCCCCGACCGCTCGTTCGACGTGGTGCTGGCCGTGCGGCTGCTGACCCATCTGGAGGGCTGGCGCGGGGCTCTCGCCGAGATGTGCCGGGTCGCCGCCAGGGCTGTGATCGTCGACTATCCCGACACCCGGAGCTTCAACCGGCTCTATGGTGTCCTTTTCGCCTGCAAGAAGGCCATCGAGGGGAACACTCGCACGTTCCGCTGCTTCTCCCCCCGGGAGGTGATCGACGAGTGCGCCCGGCACGGCTTCGGCCGGCCTCTGGTGCGCCGCCAGTTCTTCATCCCCATGGTCGTTCACCGCGCCGCCGGCTTGGCCGGGCTCTCCCGGGTCCTGGAAGGGGCCAGCGGAGCGCTGGGGCTGACGCGGGCACTCGGATCGCCGGTCCTCCTGAGAGTCGAGCGGTGAAGGTCCTGGTGACCGGAGGTACGGGCTTCAGCGGCAAGGCGCTGGTGCGGCGCCTGCTGGACCTCGGGCACGAGGTGGTGGCCCTCGACTACAAAGAGGGGCTCAAGACGCAGGAGTTGCGGGATTGGGGAGCCCAGGTGATCCTGGGCAGCGTCACCGACCGGGACGTGATCCGCCGCGCCATGGAAGGGGTGGAGGTCGTCCATCACGTGGCCGCCGCGTTCCGCGAGATGAACGTGCCGGACAGCTACTACTGGGAAGTCAACGTCGGCGGCACCCGGAACGTCCTGGAAGCGGCCTTCGACCAGGGCGTGCGCAAGCTCGTCTACTGCTCGACCTGCGGCGTACACGGCAACATCGACCACCCCCCGGGCGGCGAGGACGCACCCATCCATCCGGCCGACTACTACCAGCGCACCAAATACGAGGCCGAGCCGATCGTGCTCGGGTTCCACGAACGCGGCCTGCCGTCCGTGATCCTGCGGCCGGCCGCCATCTACGGGCCGGGAGATCCCGAGCGCTTCCTCATGATCTACCGCCGGGTGGCCCGCGGCACCTTTCCCATGTTCGGCAACGGCAGGACGTACTACCACCCGCTCTACATCGACAACCTGGTAGACGCCTTCGTGCTGGCCATGCGGGACGGCGCGGGCGACGGCGAGACCTACCTGATCGCCGACGAGGAGTACGTACAGCTCGAGGATCTGGTCCAGAGGGTGGCACGGGCTCTGGACGTCGAGGTCAAGATCCCGCACTACCCGGTGTGGCCCGTGGTGGCCGCCGGACATGTCATCGAGAAGGTCTGCCGCCCGTTCGGGGTCACACCGCCGATCTTCCCCCGGCGGGTCGACTGGTACCGGCAGAACCGGGCGTTCAGGATCGACAAGGCCCGGCGCGACCTCGGATACCAGCCGGCCGTGGGGCTCGATGAAGGGTTGCGCCGCACGGCGGAGTGGTATCGCCGAGAAGGATATCTATAGAAGGAATGAAAAAATGATGTTTCGGACGGTTGCGCTCACCCTCCTCGTGGCGATGCTGACTACGGGCGGCGTGGCCGGTCAGGCGGTGCCGCTGTACGGCACGGAAGGGATCGTCCTGCGGTCGAGCACTGCCTACGACGGGCTCCGCGGGGAGTCCAATCCCTTCGATCTTGATCTCGTGGCCCAGGTCATCTCCCCCTCGGGGAAGCGCTACTCGGTCCCCGGCTTTTTCGACGGCGACGGGGAAGGGGGACCGGCCGGCCGTGTGTTCAGGGTCCGCGTCTGCCCCGACGAGCCCGGCACCTGGAGCTGGTCCGTGTCCGGCAACGTGCCCGGGTTGAGCCCCCGGTCCGGCAGCTTCGTGGCCGGGGGTACGCTGGCGGGCTTCTTCGGCAAGGGACCCATCGCGACGAGCCCGGACCGGCCGCGCGCGTTCGTGCAGCGAGCGGGAGGGCCGGTGTTCCTGATCGGCAAGTTCCTCGACGTGGCGGCACCCCCGCCGATCCAGTTCTCCCACACCCTGTTCTCCGAGGATCTCAGCGAGGCGGACCGGCGGGCGATGCGCGATCGCCACCTCGGCATGCGCCTGAACAAGATCAACGTCTATCTCGCCAACCGGGGGGACTACAGCGGCGTCGCGACCACCCCCTGGGTGGGCACGGAAGCGGCGAACGACAAGGGGCGCTTCGACCTGCGGCGCTGGCGCACCTACGAGGAGTGGATCGTCCGCCTGCGCGACGCGGGCTTGGTGGCGCAGCTCTGGTTCTTCGCCGACGACTCGGGCTTCGGGGACCTGTCCGACGCCGACCGCCGGCGGCTCCTGCGCTACGGCATGGCCCGCCTCTCGGGATACGCCAACACGATGTTCACCCTGGCGCTGGAGTGGCAGGAGGGCTGGCCGGCCGGGGAGGTCCACGCGAGCGGCGACTTCCTCCAGCGCAACAACCCCTGGGGGCGGCTGGTGAGCGTTCACGGTACCACCGGCGACTTCGCTTTCCCGGACGCTCCCTGGGTGGATTACCTGGACGTCCAGGCCGGCAACTCGGCGAGCCCCGCCACGGTCTATGCCCTGGGGATCGCCAACCGCGCCCTGGTAGCCAAGCCCTTGATCCAGGAGGAGCACGGGCTGGGCGAGGAGACGCCCGAGAACCGCCGCAAGGCCTGGGCGGCGTTCCTGTCGGGAGCGGCCGGGGTGGGCACCGGAGCCTTCCTGGAGCCCCTCGCGAAGCTCACCTCGCTTGTGGGGTTCGCCCGCATGGAGCCGGCCGGGCTGGTGACGGCGGGCCGCGCCTGGGCCCTGGCCGAGAAGGGGCGCGCCTATGTAGTCTATGCCTACGAGGGCAGCGGCGTTCGCCTGAACCTGCGCGGTACCACCGGAACTTTCAAGGTGGAGTGGTACGACCCGCGGAGCGGCACGTTCCATCCAGCTCCGCCCGTCCAGGGAGGGCGGATCCGGATCTTCAACCTGCCTTCCCAGGACGACTGGGTCCTCTACGTCCACAAGTAAGACTCGGCCTCATTCCTCTTCCTCCTGTTGTTTCTGCGACTCCCGTCCCTCCAGGGTGATGGGAGGCTGGTCCTTGGGTGCGGGTTGGGTGAGGTCGTAGATCCAGAGGACCGGCCCCTTGCCTCCCCAGTCCCTCGGATCGAAGGTCTTGATCCGCCGCGTCCGTTCCAAGCCCTGGTAGAAGCGGACGAAGGAGGGGAAGCTCGCGCCCCGGGGGCCGGCGACGAAGTACTGGTCGCGCGCCTCGCTGTTGGTGACGACGAAGCGGACGCCGCCCTCCCGGAACGCCTCGATCGGCCCCGGCTGGCGGGTGACCAGGGGGTTCCCCATATCGAGGTCGACGGGGTCGGAGCGCAGCTCGGCGTCGGACTTCTCCCGCGGCAGCCACCACTGGTGGCCGAGCTCGTCCAGGTTCAGGCCGTCCGCCGGCGGGTAGGTCCGCAGCAGCTCGATCCGGAGGTCCTGGTGGTGGGTGAAGGGGCTCTTGCCCAGGCTGGCGAGGACCGCCGCCATCCGCTCGGCCGACCGCGGGCTCGGGTTGAGAAAAGGACCGTAGTCGTCCACCAGGATCCGGGCGTCCTTGGACAGGTTCGCGTGGATCCAGCGGTAGGCGACCAGCCGGCTGTCCAGGCGGGTGATCTTCCAGTTATAGCGGGCCGTCTCAACCAGGGTCGGCACGCAGGCGAGGGCGGCCACCAGCAGAGCCACTGAGCTTTTGCGGGCAAGGAGCAGAGCGCCCGGCCAGATCAGGGTGGCGAGGAGCGGATAGAGCGCGTTCAGGTGCCGGGGCTGCGCGTGATAGGCGGCGATCGTGATCGCGGCGAGGAAGAAAAAGAGGAAGGGGATCAGGACCAGCAGGCCGTACCAGCGGGTCTCGCGCCGGACCAGGGTCACGGCCAGGCCCAGCACCGCGAGCACGGTCAGGGCGATCCCCAGGGCCCGCTTGGACGCCATGACCTCGAAGAAGTGCCCCGCGGCGCCGCCCCAGGCCTTGGGGCCGGGCTTGAACTCGGTCCGGCTGTCCGGCTCGAAATGGACCACCGGCTCTTCGGCGAGGCCGAGGCTCTTCTCGATCGCGCCCTTGTTGTCGCGGACCCAGGCCGGGTCCAGGAGGTTGTAGGGCGAGGTGAGGAAGAAGCCCCCCAGGAAGAGGAGGCCCACGAGGAGGCAACGCCCCAGAGCCGTCTTCCAGGAGACCTCCGGCGAGAATCCGCGCAGCGCCTCCAGGAGCAGGTAGGCCGGCACGAGCACGACGGCGTAGTAGTGCGTGCCCATGGCCGCTCCCGCCAGCAGGGTGGCGCCCACCAGGGGCCGGGCGCTCCGCGTCTCCCGCGTTCGGAGATAGACGAGGACCGAGAGAGTCATCAGAAAGCCGCACGGGACGTCGCTCTTGATCGTCTGGGCGGAGTAGACCATGGGGGCCAGGATGGCGGCGGCCAGGGCACCGGCGATACCCGCCCAGGGAGTGCCGTAGACCTTGCGGCCGATGCGGTAGACGACGTAGACCGTGGCCACCCCGAAGGCCGCCACCACCAGCCGGCCGATCAGGAGGAAAGGCCCTGGCTCGAACAGGAAGTGGGCGCCGAACCCGGCGGTGGAATCGAACCTCCCCACGAGCGCCCCGACCGCGTAGTAGAGGCCGTAGAAGAAAGCCAGGACGTACATCAGGAACGCCGGCTTGTGGAACCAGTGGGGGTTCAGGTCGCCGGTGCCCATGGCCATGGAGCGCCGCATGAAGTGGAGCTCGTCGCCGAAGTAGGAGAAGGGGAGGTCGTGGAGCAGACCCCAGACGCGCAGGGCCGCCGCGAGCAGCAGGACGGCCATGACAGCGATGGGAGCCAGCCGCGCGGCCCGGGACGTAGAGGCCATCGGCTCACCGGTGGATGCTGAACACGGCGCCCATGCCCACAGGCTCCAGGTCGATCTGTTCGATCAGGGCGGGGCTCTCCAGGTCGTAGCGGGCGATGCGGGTGGGGTGGTGGCGGTGGTGCTCGCTCTCGCGGAAGCCGTTGCGGATCCAGCTCAGGTTCCGGCGCAGGGTGGTGTAGCGGATGCGCGTGAAGCCCACCCAGGCCTCGTTCCCCCGGGGCAGGACGCCGCGGCACCAGCCGAGCGGCCGGTCGTCGTCGGGCAGGGCCAGCCTGTTCAGGTCGAGGGAGGTCTTGCCGCCTGTCCGCAGGTCGAAGGAGACCACGCAGCCGTTGACCGTCGTGAAGTAGAGCCGGTCTCCGTCGACGTGGCCGTCGTGGATGCCCTGGATGCCGACGTCGAAGGCTTCCGGCCCTGTGCGAGACCCTCCAGGGGAACGGCGTCGCGCTGCTGGAAGCGGGTGACCCAGGGCTGCCCGTCGAGGAAGAAGACGTAGTTCGGATGGGCCTGGTGAGGCTTGGTCGTGGGCACCTTGCGGTAGTCCGTGTCCGGAGAGAAGCGGTCCCAGGGCGAGCCGCCCAGCACGCTCACGAGGCGCAGGATCTCGCCCTCGGGCGACAGCTCCGCCACGGCGTCCAGGCCCGTGACGGCCACGAAGAGGCGGCCGTCGGGCGCGGGGACCACGTGGTGGAGGTCATTGAAGCAGGGGTGCGAGATCACCTTGCGGATGGCGAAGCTGGGGAAGTCGCACAGCAGTACCTCGGTCTGGGTGCACAGATAGGCCGTGCCGTCCTGGATGGTGGCCGCCTTGAAGACGTGGGACGGCAGATCGTCCGGGCAGTGCTCCGGCGGCGACTCGTACTCCAGGACCCGCGTGGCGTGGCCGTTCTGGACACGCACCACCAGGGCGGTCTTATAGAGAGACCACTCCTTCAAGTGGTAGAAGCTCATGCGCTGCTCCCCGCCCACCACCCAGAGTGTCTCCGTCATCTCGACTACCGCCTCCTCCAGCCGCTGTCACGTACCAGTTGAAGAGTCTGCTTCCATTCAGAGGGCCGGGTGTAGACGAACGTGCGGATACCGACCAGCCGGTGCGCCGAGACCACCATGGCGAGATTCAGGGCGATCAGCGTCACCGTGGTGGCGACGGCGATGCCGTAGCCCCCCCAGGCCGGCGCCAGGGCCAGGCTCAGGATCACATTGAGGACGGCCCCGCCGAGGGTCAGGAGCAGCAGCCGCACGTGATGTCCCGCCATCTGGAGCGCGAAGCCGGCGCTGCCGGAGGCGGAGTCCCAGAAGCTGCCCAGGGCGAGGATCAGGAGAATGCCCCAGGCGTCCACGTAAGGGCCGCCATAGGCCAGCCGGATCAGGGGCCGGCCGAGGAGCAGCAGGCCGGCCAGGGAGGCGCCCGAGAGGATCGCCACCAAGGTGGCCGCCGTGCGGGCCAGCCGTTCCATCTCCTTCTTCCGGCCGTCCGCCTGGAGCACCGCGAATTCCTGGGGAACGACGAAGTTGGCGATGCTTGGGATGGCGGCCATCACCTGCAGCAGCGTGGCCGCCACGCCGTAGACGGCCACCTCCTCGTGGGGCCGTGCCCAGGAGAGGACCCACAGGCTGGAGGAGACGAAGAGCACGGACGCCGCGCTGCGCAGGCCCATGGCCGTCGAGGTGCCGAGGATCTCGCGGTACCCCGGGGGGGAGCTGGCGGCACGGGGCTCGGAGCTCTCGCCGGCCGTGGTGGCGGCGAGCGCCAGGGCGTACCCCAGGGAGGTGATCAGCATGGCTCCCACGTAGAGGGAGGCCAGCACCTCCCAGGGCTCCTCGCCCGGCTGGAGGATCAGCAGGAGCAGGAAGCCCCCCAGGATCAGCCCCCGCGGCAGCAGGTGGGTGAGCGGCGCCGAGAGGGAGTAGAGCCGGAAGGAGCGCAGGTAGCTGTCCACCAGATTGCCGAACGAGGCGAGCACGGCCGCGGCGACCAGGAAGGCCGTGGCTCCGGCACCGGCCAGCTCGGGCGCGTCGAGCTGCCAGGCCAGCGCGGGCCAGGCGAGCATCAGGGGCGGCACCACCAGGACCCAGAGAAAGACCTGCAATCCGAAGAGGCGCCGCCTCAGGAGCGCCGTGGCCCGCTCGCCACCCTGGCCGCGGCTTGTCGGGTGTGAAGCGGAGGGCCGCGGCTCCCAGGCCGAGCTGGAGCGCCATGCCCAGGGCCATGATCGCCTGCTGGAGCAGCATGTAGGAGGCCACGGCCGTCTTGTCGGCCACGCGCACCATCACCATGCCGGAGAGGAAGCCCAGCGCCATGCCGAGGAACTGGCTGATGCCGAAGAGGGCGCCCCCCTTGAGCAACCGTGTCTGAGTGGCCGGGCTGATCTCGACCTCCTCCGGCTTTGGACGCAAGGGGATTGAAAGCCTCTCGCCGCTGGCTTGCATGGTCGCGCTATCGTGCAAGAACGTTGCCGGTTTATTTGCGGTTTTCTGCCTTGTCCGCCAAGGGGGCTGCCAGGGCCACGGCGGCGTGGAGGCGGGTCAGGGTCTGGCCCTGGATCTTGCCCAGGGGGATCACGCTCCCGCGCTGCCCCAGGATCTGCCCCACCAGCTCCCGGCCCGCCTCGATCAGGGCGGGGTCCCCGCTCTGCCGGCCGGCTCCGGAGGAGCAGAGCCACGGTGCCGTACTTCTCGGGATCGTAGAGATCGCGGTCCTTGGGCTCGATCTTGAGCAGGGTGCCCGCCGAGCCGCGGGCCGCTCGCGGTGACGACGAACAGGCGTGGCCAGGCGGCCTCCACGGCCTTCTTGGGACTGGCGCCTTCGACCTCCACCATGCCCCGTGCCAGCGCCGCCAGCACGCGGCTGGGAGGAAGCGGCGGCTCGCCGAGCGGCGCGTCGCCGGAGTCGAGCTGCCAGCGGTAGAGGTTCTGGGCGTCGTAGAAGCCGATCGTCCAGGCCGATCCCACTTCCTGGGGACCGCCCTCCCGCCTTGACGACCCCCTCGCTCAGGAAGCCGAAGCGCTTGCCTCCCCGCTCGAGCTCCGTGTAGTGACTGGGTCAGGGCGCGCGCGAGGCTCGAACGGTAGTCTTCGAGGAAGCTCGGGTCCTCGCTCGCCAAGCCCAGGAAGCGGTAGGCAGCGGCCCACTGCCCGGCCACCCGGCCGGTGAACAGGGAGGAGGGATTGTCGGGCGGGTGGGTGGCGGAGCAGGGGGGGCCGTCCGGGAGGCGCGCCACGGTGACAGGGGCGGCCCCGCGGTCCGGACAGACGAGGCGGCGCATGCTGTCGGCGCCCCGCCGGACGACGTCCACCACGGTCGAGTCGCCGGTCAGCCAGTAGTAGAGGAAGAGGTTCTCGAAGTAGGCGTGGGAGCTGTTGAAGTCCGCCCGGTAGGCGCCGTAGCCGGTGGGCGCCTGGCCGCAGTAGAACCAGGGGTCGCCGGGCGCGCACTGCATGATCTGGGTGTGGAGCGTGCGCAGGGCGCCCGGGAAGGCGAGCTCGTCGAGCCACTCGACCTCGCCCGAGCGCATGGCCCAGATCGCCGCCGTCGGCCACCGTGTTGTGGTAGTCGGTCCAGGCGCCGCACCAGAAGGTGTCGTCCCAGTCCTCGCCGGGCGTCGGGTCGGGTCCTGGCAGTCGATCTCGCCGGGCGAGCCCGGCTCGCCCCAGTAGCGCGGATAGACGCCGAAGGTCATGAGGCCGGCGAGCCCCTCGGCGTCGACCCCCTGGACGGTCCGTTCGAGCACCGCCGGGATCAGCTTGTCGTAGGCGGCGAGGGACTTGGGCAGCGGGCCCACCGGGACCTCGTCGACCGCCTCGGAGGCGGCGAACCAGGCCGCGTCGGGCCAGGCGCGCAGGGGCCGGTTGAGCGGCGCCCAGAGCAGGCGGTCGAGGTCGGTCGCGTTTCGCCACTGCCGGCAGGGCGGTCACGGCGAAGGTGGCGAAGAGCCCCTGGTGGTTGGCGAGCCAGGCCTTGCCGTCCACCAGGTCCACGGCGAGCCGGCCGTCCACCAGCAGGCGCAGCGCCTGCGGCTCGTAGCGGTGCATGTGATTGAAACCCACCGCGAGGGACCCGGCCGGCCCGGAGACGGCGAGCATGCCGCCGTCCGCCCGGCTGCCGTTGCGGCGCTCTCCGCCCACCGCGGTTTCGAAGCGCAGGGGGGCCGAGCGCCGCGGGCGCAGGGTCTGGCGCACCGAGGCCGTCCGGTTGTCCGCGGGCAGGGGTTTCTCCAGGGCCGGAGACTTGAAGTCGCCCACCGCCAGGGCCGTGCCCGCCGGGCCACCCAGGTCCAGCCGCCAGCGCGTCGCGCACCTTTTCGACCAGGACGCCGTTGGGGTCCCCGGCCTTGGTCGCCAGGCAGCCCGTGCAGTCCAGGTCCCCTTCCCAGGCCACCGACTGGCGCACCATGGCCGTGGGCGAGCCGGCCGTGAAGACGTAGCGCCGCCGCGAGCCGAAGCCGCCACCCCCTCCGATACCAATAGGAGGCAGGTCGTAGGCACCGTCGACCACCACCACGGCCGACAGCGGTCCCGCGGACTCGATCCGTACGTTGCGGAGCGTGGAGTGGACCCCGTCCCGGCCGTCTACCCGGATGCCCATGGCGGAGCCGGTCACGACCTTGCGCCCACCCGGGAGCACCACCTCGTCGAACAGGGCTCCCTCCGCACCTCCCATGCGGAAGACAGCGGCGCCCGTGTCCACCACCACCTGCCGTCCCTCCTGGGTCAGCTTGAGGGGAGCCGGCGGCGCGGGGTTGGGTCCGGCCGAGCCGTCGGCCACCAGGGTGTAGACGGCGCTGCCCCGCGCTTCGACCGTTGCGGGGAACACGGCGAGGACCCACTGGACGGGGGCGGACGCGTCCTCCCGGCCCGCGTTCCAGCGCGCGAGCGTGTGGAGCTCGGCCGGCACGGGCCGGCCCGCCGGGTCCAGAACGGTGAGCGCCCGCGGGTCGCGGACTCCCAGAGCGCGAGGCAGCGGCACGCCGGAGCGCAGGATTTCTCCCGCGCGGGCCACGCCGGCCGTCTCGCGGACGGTGAGGGCGATCCGGGTAGGAACGCCTTTTGCGGGAGCAGCTGGGACGACGGGAGCCGTAGAGCTGAATGCGGCCAGGGCGGTGCCCTCCGGAGCCTCCGGAGAGCAGGAGGCACCGAGAAGGACCGCCAGGAGGGAGAGCGGGAACAGCTTCATGGGGATGGGGCCGGCTGCGAAATCCGGACCAAGGCCGAAGAATTTAGACAAGGAGAGTAATTTTGCCCTGGAACGAAGAGAGTTATCTGCGCTTTTTTCCCACTCTGACGTGGCAGAGCGACCCGCAGGTGGAGGCGGTCCTGGAGCGGGCACCGGCCGGCGCCCGCATCGTCGACCTGGGAGCGGGCGGGCGGCGGATCTCCCCGAACGTCCTCTGCGTGGACTTCATCCCCTTCCCCCACACGGGGCTGGTGGCGGACGTCCAGCGTCTGCCCCTGAGGGACGGCTCGGCCGACCTCGTCTTCGCCACCGGCCTCCTGGAGCACGTGGATGACGACAAGGCCCTGCTCTCCGAGATCGCGCGAATCTTGAAGCCTGGCGGGATCGCCCACATCGAGCTGCCGTTCCTGCAGCAGTACCATCAGGACCCGATCGACTGCCGCCGGCTGACCGTCGAGGGCCTGGAACGGGAGATGAAGCGCCACGGGCTGGAGACGGTCAAGGCGGGCTTCCACATCGGGCCCACGGTGACCATGATCACCCTGCTCACCTACTACGGGGCCATGCTGTTCGAGGGGAAGAGCAAGGTGTCGCGGGCGATCTCGACGGGGGTGTTCTTCCTCCTGTCGGGCCTCTTCTACCCGTTCAAGTACCTGGACCGGTTCCTGAGGCGCAAGAGGAGCGCTCATCGACTCGCTTTCGGGGTATTCTGCACCTCCCGCAAGGCGGTGCCGGCTACCGCCGGTGTTTGAGCCGATCGCGCAAAAAGGAAAAAACCGGGAAAGTTTTACCCGGCCGCCCGGCGGCTGAACCCGCCAGACGGGCGGCCGGCCCACCCGGACCGGCACTCAGAAGCCGGGATCAGCTCCAGCGGTCGCCGCCATTGCCGCCGTTGCCGCCGCCACCGTAACCGCCGCCGTAGCCGCCACCACGGCCGCCGCCGCCGCCACCACCGCCCGGTCCGCGGTTCTCGCGCGGACGCGCCTCGTTGACGTTGATCTTGCGCCCCATGAGATCCCGGCCGTTCAGGCTGCTGATGGCCGTCTCCGCCTCCGTGCGCTCAGGCATCTCCAGGAAACCGAACCCTTTCGACTGCCCCGTGACCTTGTCTTTGATGATGGTGCAAGACGAGACCTCTCCGAATTCCTCGAAAGTGGATTTCAACTGGTCTTCCGTGATCCGATAGGGCAGGTTCCCTACATACAGGTTCATCTCATCTCTCCTTTGGCATGGTTCGCAAGCAAATTTTGTAAGCAAAAAATTTGCCCACGAGGTTCCCTACGAGGTCAAAAGGATCCGGAGCTGCTCCACGTCCACCGGCTTGATCAGGTGGTGGTCGATGCCGGCGAGGCGCGAGCGCTGGCGGTCCGACTCCTGTCCATAGCCGGTCAGGGCGATGAGGCGGGTAGACGCGAGGGCGGGGGTGGAGCGCAGCTCCCGGGCCACCTCGTAGCCGTCCATGCCGGGGAGGCCGATGTCGAGCAGCACGATGCCGGGGAGGGTCTGCCGCGCCGTCCGCAGGGCCGAGACGCCGTCGTGGGCGGTCTCGACCTCGTGCCCCCACATCCGCAGCAACTCGCTCAGGGCCTCGGCGGCGTCCAGGTTGTCCTCCACCAGGAGGATCCGTGCCGGCTCCGCCTCTCCGGCTTCTCCGGGACGAGGGCTCCCGGGCCGCGCTTCCTCCTCTGTCCAGGGCTCCGGCGCCAGCTCCAGCATCCGGGGGAGCCGCACCGTGAATGTGCTCCCCCGGCCCGGCCCTTCGCTGGCAGCTTCGATCGAGCCGCCATGGCGCTCCACCAGGGCGCGGACGAGGGTGAGGCCGATCCCCAAGCCGCCGCGCGAGCGGGCCAGCGAACGCTCCTCCTGGACGAAGAGGTCGAAGACCCTCGGCAGGAGCTCGGGCGAGATGCCGGCGCCGTTGTCGCACACGCGGAGCACGGCCTCGGACCCCTCGCGCCCCGCGGTGAGGTGGATCGAGCCCCCCGGCTCCGTGAACTTGGCCGCGTTGTGGAGGAGGTTCGCGAGCACCTGCTCGATCCGGGTCAGGTCGGCCTCCAGCCAGAGCGGCTCCTCGGGGAGGGAGACCGTGAGGCGGTGGCGGCGCTGCTCCACGATCGGCCGGGCGGTCTCGACCGCGCCCTCCATGGCGCGGCGCAGCTCGATCCGCTCCTTGCGCAGCTCGATCCGGCCGCGGCTGAAGCGGGAGACGTCCAGCAGGTCGTCCACCAGGCGCGAGAGGTGGCGGATCTGCCGGCCGATCATGGCGATCAGCTCGTGCGAGCGGGGATCGCGCTGGCCGTCGCCGGCCATGCTCTTGCGGTCCAGCACGTGGCCGGCGTTCGAGATGGCGGCCAGCGGGTTGCGCAGCTCGTGGGCGAGCATGGCCAGGAACTCGTCTTTCCTCTGGTCCGCCGCGGCCAGCTCCTCCACCCGCTGGCGCAGCTCCTCCTCCAAGAGCTTCCCGCTCGGCCACCAGCCGCTGGCGCTCGGTGATGTCGTCGACGATGCCGAGGATCCGCAGCCCCTCCGGCGAGGGCAGGGGAGCGGTCCAGAGGCTCACGCCGATCCAGGTGCCGTCCTTGCGGACGAGGCGCGTCTCGAAGCTCTGGAGCGGCTCTCCGGCCAGCACTCCCGCGAAGTTGCGCTGGAGCTCCTCCCGCCGCTCCTCGGGCACGGCCGGCAAGGGCCGGCCCAGGACCTCCTCCTCCGTCCATCCGAAGACACGCTCCGCCGCCGGATTCCAGAGCTGTACGGCGGCGTCTTCCGGGCGCAGCACCAGGATCGCGAGCGGGCAGGATTGGATCAGGGCACGCAGGGTCTGGTTGCTCTCGCGCAGCGCCTCCTCCGTGCGCTTGCGCTCGGTGATCTCCACGATGGCGGAGCCGAGGCCGGCCGGCGGACCCTCGCGGGAAAAGATGGGGTAGTAGTTGGCCAGGAAGTGCCGGCGCTCGCCCGGGGCGGCCGGAGTCTCGCCACTCACCTCCAGCCCCACGAGCGGCTCGCCCGTCGCGAGCACGCGCCGGCAGAGGGGCTCGATCTTGGAGGCCATGTCCGGGAGCACCTCGGCCAGGGACCGGCCGGCCACGGCGGCGGAGTCCACGCCGTTAATGCGGGCCATCATCGCGTTGACGCGCACGTACCGCAGGTCGCTGTCGAGGAAGGAGATGCCCACCGGGGCGTTCACCAGCAGGGCGTCGAGCAGGGCGACGTTGTCCTCCAGGCGCCGGGCCGCCTGCTGGGTCTCCTGGTAGAGCCGGGCGTTCTCGATCGCCAGCGCCGCGCGGGCGGCGAGCTCCTGGGCCAGGGCCAGGTCCTCCTCGCCGTAGCGGCCGCGGCCGCGGTCTCGGTCGCAGTTACCGCCTCCGGTCAGCAGGAGCGTGAGACCGCCGAGCACCCGGCCGCGGGAGAGCAGCGGCACGAAGATCGCCGAATTCACCCCCAGCCGCCGGATCAGGCCGAGGTGCTCCTCGTCCTGCGCGATGGAGCGGATCTGCTCCTCGGAGACCTCGGCCGCGAGGAGGGGCTCGCCCGTGCGCAGCACAAAACCGATTCCCGCCGGGGTCCCCAGCCCGGGGAGGAAGCGCCTCTGGACCTCGCGCAGGATCTCGAGGGCGCCGGGGTCCCAGTGCGCCACCGCCACGCGCTGGACGCTTCCCGTCTCGTCGAAGAGGTCGAGCATGGCGCCGTCCGCGACCTCCGGCACCAGGATCTCCGGCACCCGCGTGAGCAGGCCGGGGTCGTCGAGCGAGGCCGCAAGCTCCCGCCCCAGGTCTGCAAGAAGAGAAAACCGCCTCTGCCAGGCGGTCTCTTCAGGCTTCGTATGCAGATCGGTGCTCATAGACAGGGATCAGGAGGGCTGCAAGGGCCCTGCCTTGCCCCGGTCTCACCCCAGCGAGGGATAGAGCTGGCGGTAGCTGTCGGACAGCACCAGGATGCGCTTGACGTAGTTGCGCGACTCATCGAGATCCAGGGTCTCCACGAAGTCGGCCAGCTCCACGTCCGGCCGCCCCGACTCCTTCCAGAGCCGGTGGATGCGGTTGGGACCGCCGTTGTAGCCGGCCAGGGCCAGCTCCACGTTGCCGTCGAACCGGTCGAGCAGCTGCTTGAAGTAGGTGGCTCCCAGGCGGACGCTCAGCTCGGGATCGTAGAGCTCGTCCGCCTGATAGGGCACGCCCACCTTGCGCGTCACGTCGCGGGCCGTCCCCGGCATGAGCTGCATCAGGCCGCGGGCCCCCACCGGGCTCGTGGCGCGCGGATCGAAGGCGCTCTCCTGGCGGATGATGCCCGCGATCAGGTAACCGGGCAGGCCCGTCTCCCGCGCGTAGGTCCGGATCTCGTCCCCGTAGTGGAGCGGGTAGTAAGCGAACAGGACCTCCGACGGCACGCTCGCCTGGTAGGGACCGGCGAGCGCCGGGAAGGCGTCGCGCAGCAGGATGAGCCCCGTCCGCTGCTCGCCCTTGCGGCACAGGATGAGCCCCTTCAAGGCCAGCACGTCGCGCCGGTCCGCCCGGCCGGTGCCGGCGATCAGCTCGATCTCGCGGCTCGCCAGCTCGTCGAGGCCCAGGTCGGTCAGCATCTTGGCCCGCCGCAGAGCCGGCTCCGCAGGCCACTCTCCAGCCGGGGCCTGCGCCAGCGCCATCCCCTCGCCTTCGCCGCCAGCGGGTGGGATCTCGCCCAGGCGGGTCATGGCCTGGCGTCCATAGAAGTCGCTCGTGTCCGACGCGGCCACGAGGTCCCGGTAGACCTCGCGGGCCCGCTCCGGCTGGCCCAGCTCCTCCAGGGCCCGGGCCTTCCAGTAGCGCCCGCGCTGGGCGTCGCCATCGTCGGGATAGAGATCGGCCAGCTCCGTCCAGTAGCCCACGGCCCCCGCGGGGTTGCCGCTCTGGTACTGCCGCCAGCCGCGCTCCCAGAGGTCGGCGGCGCCCGTCTCGTCCGCGGGATCGACCCGCCGCAGCAGGCGCAGGGTCTCCAGGGCGGGCTCGAACAGGCCGGCCTCCTGGAAGTCCTTGTACAGGCGCCGCAGGGAATCCCGAGGGATCTCCAGCGCGCTTTCGGAGCGGACGAGCTTCGCCAGGTAGACCGTGGCGGCTTCCGTATCGCCCGCCTCGGCCGTGGCCAGCACCCGCTCCCACTCCAGGGCCGCCCGCTGCCCGGCGGTCGACGGAATCGCCGTATCCAGCACGGTGAGCGCCTCGAAGGCGTCGCCGCCCTTGATCAGGGCCCGAGCCTGAAGCAGATGCCAGTCGAAGCCGCGCTCCCCCTCGGGGATCTCCTTGAGCGTGCTGACCGCCGCCTGCGGGCTGCCACCGTCCAGAAACGACTCGGCCCGGCCCAGGATCTCCGGCGAGGAGAGCAGCCGGTTCCAGTCCAGCTCGCCGTCCAGGGAACGGAACGTGCGCACCACCTGGACCGCCTGGGAGGAGAGTGGATCCACCACCAACAGGCGGCGTCCCGCCTCGCGCTGTGCCTGCTCGTCCTTCAGCTTGCGGCCGATCTCCCAGGCCAGGCTCTCCAGCTCCTCGGCCTCCTCGCCGTCGAGACCCGGCCGGCGGGCCTCCGCCACCAGGTCGAGGGCGAGCCGGGGCTGGCCTTGCTCCATGGCCAGCTCGATCGATTCCAGATAGGCGAGCGGCCGCAGCGGCGAATCCGGGGAGTCCGCGATCAGGCGGGCGTAGGTCGTACGGGCCAGCTCGTGCTCACCCTGCCGGGCGGCGTCCTGGGCCAGCAGATAGAGGCGCCAGTCCTCCAGGGGACCGCCCGGGACCGAGGCCGAGGAGAGGATCTCGCCCGCGAGCTCCTTCTCGCCCGCCTCATGGGCGTAGAGACCGGCCACCACCCGCGTCTGGGCGGCCTGCTGGGGATGGCGGGCCGCCACCTCGTCCAGGTTCTGGCGTGCTGCTTGCAGATCACCTTGCCGCAGGGCCTCGGCGGCCTGGGCATAAAGGTTCTCCGGAAGGGTTGGGTGTGATTGCCGCCAGGTCCTCTCCCATTTCACCACCAGATTGGCGGTGGGCTCGGGAGAGCTGATGAGCACCGAAATGGTGAAGATGGAGGAAAGGAGAAGGAAAGCGACGACGACAAAACGGACCTTCGACATCATCTTCATGGGATGACCCACCTCCGGCCGACCAAGGGTTGCGCTGCACGTTGTAAAAATCACCCCAAGGCTGCCGAGCCCTGGGCCTTATTTGTCGGATCATGTCGGGTCGGGTACTCCCCAACACTGTTGCTAACTCCTAGTATGCGGGGGAGATTCCCGCTCCGTCTACCCTTTTTGCAGGAATTTCGAACCTCGCGGCGTATTTCCGCCTTTCTCTTTCACCTCCTTGTAAGATCTTCCTGAATTTCCTCATGCCAGGGGTCTGTGGGGGCCCGCATGTTAGGATTTCTTGCCATGTCGATTCTGGAGCTTCTGGGATTCCGGCGCGGGGGACCCCGCACCCGTTCGGGAGAACGGGCCGGAGACACCGAAACCGTCCGCAAGATCGTCGGCGAGCTCGACTCGCTCGACCCTGAAACGGCCCGCTACGTGGCCGCCTTCGCCTTCATCCTGGCCCGCGTCGCCCACGCCGACCTCCACGTGACCGAGGAGGAGACGCGGCGCATGGAGCAGATCGTCCAGGCCATGGGCCACCTGCCGATGGAGCAGGCCCACCTGGCCGTCCGGCTGGCCCAGTCCCAGTACCACCTGTCGGGAGGTACGGAGGGCTTCCTCGTCACCCGCGAGTTCCGCGAGATCGCCACCAAGGAGCAGTGCCGCGAGCTCCTCGACTGCCTCTTCGCCGTCTCCGCCGCGGACGACTCCATCTCCGGCCCCGAAGAGGGGCAGATCCGCCAGATCGCCAGCGAGCTGGGCTTCGAGCTGTCCGAGCTCGTCGAGATCCGCTCCGCCTGGGCGGACAAGCGGGCGGTCCTCAAGGGGTTGCGGCGGGAGTAGCCTGCCGCGGCCGCGTCCAAGAGGCCCAGGCTCCCGGCTTCGTTCCCGCGCTGTAGAGCTTTCAATCTGCGCCAGCCAATCCTTATACCTGGAGGCTCACCAAGGCTCGCGCATCCCAGGGCAAGCCGCCCGGGAGCGTGGGAGCGGAGGTGCGTTTCTCTACCCCGGGTACGGCCCTCTCCCCTCCTTTGTTCCGCTTTTCCCTTCTCTTCGCGCGTGTCTCCCCTCTCCTATTTCGGCTCGCCCTCTCGTGGGTGGCGATTCCCCTCTCTTGGGCGGGTCCTCCCCTTTCTTGGGCGCTCTCTCCCCTCTCCTGGGCGGAACCGGATGAAGAGAGGGGGAGTCCCAGTAGGAGAGGGAGAGCCCCGCCGAAGGGAGGGGAATGCCCGCCCACGGAAGGGGGGAACCCGCCCAAGGGAGGGGAGAACTGCGCGAAGAGAGGGGAATACCCGCCCAAGGAAGGGAAACGGCCGGAGCGAGCCTCTTCAGGCCCGGAGCAGCTCAGGGACCGTCACAATCACCATGTCTCCGCCGTCCAGGTCGGGGACGCTCAATCCATCCTCGAGCTCTGGGACGAACAGCACCCTGACGATCTGTTGACGGGAGTCTTGACGGGAAAGAGAAGGGGCTGGTCTCGACAGCAGCTCGCTCCGAGCACGCTCCAGCATCCTCTTGCTGAAAGGCTTGGCGCTCCATTTCGCCTCTCCCAGGAGGAGGTGTCCCTCGTCGAGAGACTCGCTGACGATGTCCCACTCGGGCTCGGTCCCCTTCCACCAGCGGGAAGCGGGTCCCCAAGGCCCCTGGATTCCCAAAGGGGAGGATTCCGAAACTTTGGAGAGATGCTGGCGGCAGAGGTCTTCCCAGGCCTGGGCCAGCAGAGTGTCCCAGAAACGGGCCAGCAGTTGCTCCCGAGCCCGGCGCGTCCCGCTGGCCAGTTGGCCCCGGTGCGGCGCGACGACCCGGAACCAGAGGCGAATGAAGGGGTCGTCGATGACGTAAAGGCTCCTCCGGCTGGCCTTTTCCGGCTCGCCGAAGGGAATCTCTCTCCTCACCAGTCCCATCCCCAGGAGCCGGTCCAGAGGTCTGGACATGGAGGTGGCTGGCCGCCCCAGACGACCCGCGATTTCCGAGAGGCGGTGGGCGCCGGAGCCGATGGCGTCAAGGAGAGGGCGGACCTCCAGAGCGGACGGTATCTCCTCCAGGAGCAACCGGTCCGGCTCCCGGTGGAGGGGACCCAGAGGGTCGAGAACCAGACGCTCGACCTGGGTCCGGACGCCACCCTTGATTTCCCGGGCCAGCTCCCAATAGCGGGGGACTCCTCCCCAGGCGGCGAAGATCTCCACCCGCTCCTTGCCCGGGGACGGTCCGAAGACCTCTTCGATATAGGTGGGCTCGATGGGGCCCAGCTCAAGGATCTCGCTGGCGCGGCCGTACAGGGGAGCCTCCCGATCCAGGACGAGTCCCTGCATCATGCGCTGGCTGGATCCGGCCACGGCCGTCACCAGGCGGGCTTGGCGGGCTTCGTGGTCGAGCCAGCGCTGCAGGACGCTGGGGAGCTCAGGCGAGGCGGCCACGAGGTACGGCAACTCGTCGAGAACAACCGGACCGCGCCACCCCGCCGCCATGGCTTCCCGGGCCAGGCGCAGGAGAAGCGTGCGCCAGTCGCGGTAGTCCACGTCGGCAAAGCCCGGCAGGCGTTCGGCGACTGCTTCCGCGAAATACCTCCTTTGGATCTCGGCCGAGGACTGGTCGGCGACGGTGTACAGCCCCTTATGGCGGCCCGACCACTGGAGGAGGAGGCGGGTCTTGCCGATCCTGCGGCGGCCATAGACGACAGCCAGCCCTCCCTCCTCGCTCTCCACCAGCCGGTCGAGGCGTTCCATCTCCCGAAGGCGGTCCACGAAAATCATTATGCGATCTAGCATAATGCAAGTCTGCATAATGTTGGAGGGCGGGCCCGCTCCTCCGCGGCGCTCCTCCGCGGATTATTATGCGAGCCTGCATAATGCGAGTCTGCATAATGTTGGTTTGAGCCTGGTGATCCGCTATGATTCCCCCGCTCTGCTGAGGAGTGCTCCAAGGAAAGAGGTCATGGATGGTTCGACGTAGAGATCGTGATGGCCGCGGAGCCGCGGGTTGTTTCCTGCGGGTCCTGCTGGTGCTCGCCCTGCTCCTGCTCATCGTGGGAGCGTTCGCCGGGTTCTACACGGGGGCTGAGCCCAAGGTGACGGTCAAGCCCGGGCTGCCCGGGATCGGCCGCCGGACGCCGTTCCAGATCCGCATCGAGGACCCGCAGCGGGTCGAGAAGGTGCGGGTCGAGGTCATCCAGAATGAAGACGCCAAGCCGGTCCTGGAGAAGACCTTTGAGCCGCAGTCCGCGTGGAAGATGTGGGGCGGGCCGCCGCCCGTCGAGCTGACGGCCGAGGTGGGCCGTGAGACGGTGAAGGGGCTGCGGGCGGGCGACGCCACCGTGCGCGTCACCGCCGAGCGGGCCGGCTCGTTCTTCCGCCGGCCCGATCCCGTGGTGGCTGAGGTCAAGCTCCCGGTGCGCCTGGCGCCGCCCACGCTCCAGGTCCTCTCGACCTTCCACTACGTCAACCAGGGCGGCTCGGAGGCCGTGGTCTACCGGGTCGGGGAGGGAGCCCTGCGGGACGGCGTACAGTCCGGCGACTGGTTCTTCCCCGGCTTCCCCATGCCCGGCAACGACAAGCAGCTCCGCTTCGCCCTGTTCGCGGTGCCCTATGACATGACGGACACCTCCCGCGTGCGGCTGGTCGCCCAGGACGAGGTGGGCAACCGCGCCGAAGCCGGCTTCATCGACAAGTTCACCCCCCGGCCGCTCAAGACGGACACCATCGACGTCAACGACAAGTTCATGAACAAGGTGGTGCCGGAGATCCTGTCGCAGTCCCCCGAGGTCGAAGACAAGGGGGACCTGCTGCAGAACTATCTCCAGATCAACCGCGACCTGCGCAAGAAGAACGCCCAGACGCTCAAGGAAATGGGTGCCAAGTCAGAGCGCAAGTTCCTCTGGACCCGGCCCTTCGAGCCCATGATCAACGCCGCCATCACGGCGGCCTTCGCGGACCGCCGGACCTACATCTACAACGGCAAGTCCGTGGACCAGCAGGACCACCTCGGGTTCGACATGGCGTCGGTCGAGCGCGACGCCATCCGGGCCTCGAACGATGGGCGGGTCGTGCTGGCGCGGTTCTTCGGGATCTACGGCAACGCGGTGGTGATCGACCACGGGTATGGGTTGCAGAGCCTCTACGGGCATCTCTCCTCGATCGCGGTCAAGGAGGGGGACATGGTGACGCGGGGCCAGGAGCTGGGCCGTTCCGGCCAGACGGGCCTGGCGGCCGGCGACCACCTCCACTTCACGATGCTGCTCCAGGGGTTGGCGGTGACGCCCGTCGAGTGGTGGGATCCGCACTGGATCCAGGACCGCATCGCGAGGAAGCTGGGGCCGGCGTTGACGTATCAGGAGAAGGCGGCGCCTGCACCGGCGGGGGGCTAGCCCCGCCGGGCGATCTCCGCCTCGACTTCCGGCAGCAGCGCCGGGCTCGTGGCGATCAACCGCGACAGCTTCGGCCTGGCCCGGTTGAACCGCGCCTCCTCGGGCGATCCGGCCACGATCACCCCGCCTGCCGCCAGGACCAGGGCCACCCCGGCCGCCACGTCCCATTCGTGCTTGGGGGTGAGGGTCCAGGTGGCGTCCACGATCCCGGCGGCCACGAGGCCCAGCTTGTAGGCCACGGAGCCGGTGGGACGGATCTCGAAGAGGTCTTCGCGGTAGCCCTGCCATTCGCCCCGCTTGACCTCGCTGCGGCTCGCCAGCACGGTGGCGCCCTGGAGGGTGGTGCGTTCGGTCACCCTCGCCGGACGGCCGTTCAGGGTCACGCCCAGGCCGCGCCCGCCCACGATGGTCTCGCCCGTGGCGGGGTTGAGGATGCCACCCGCGATGGGCGCGCCATCTTCCACGAGGCCGATCGAGACGCACCACTCGGGGATGCCGGTGACGAACTCGCGGGTACCGTCGAGCGGGTCCACCACCCAGACGCGGCGGCAGTCGAGGCGGGAGAGGTCGTCCGTCGTCTCTTCGGAGAGCCAGCCCTCGCCGTCCTGGGGCAGCAGCTCGCGCAGCAGGGTGTCGACGGTGGTGTCCGCCTCGGTGACGGGGTCGTCGCCCGACTTGCGCCGGGCGTCGATCTCGCCGGGGGTGAAGCGCTGGAGCGCGACTCGCGCCTGCTCCAGCGCTTCCCGGATGCGGTCCACATCGGAGGTCATCGCGGGCGTCAACGGGCCTCCAGGGCGCCGCCGACGTAGCCCTCGCGCTCGAGGTAGAGCAGGATCTCCTGCGCCGCCTCCTCGGGGGAGAGGGCCGTGGTGTCGATGATCACCTCGGCGTCCGTGGGGGCCTCGTAGGGGTCGGAGATGCCGGTGAACTCCTTGAGGATGCCGGCGCGGGCCTTGGCGTAGAGGCCCTTCCGGTCGCGGTCCTCGCAGACGCCGATCGGCGTGTCGATGTGGACCAGCACGAAGCCGCCACCCGGCTCGACGCTGGTCCGCACCTCCTTGCGCACGCTGTCGTACGGGGCGATGGGGGCGCAGATGGCGATGCCGCCGTTCTTGGTGATCTCGGCGGCCACGAAGCCGATGCGCCGGATGTTGATGTCCCGGTGCTCCTTGGAGAAGTTGAGCTCCGAGGAGAGGTTCTTGCGCACGATGTCGCCGTCGAGCAGGGTGACGGGCCGGCCGCCCGTCTCCATGAACTTGACCAGCAGGGCCGAGGCGATGGTCGACTTGCCGGCGCCGGAGAGGCCGGTGAAGAAGACCGTGAAGCCCTGCTTGGAGCGCGGCGGATGGGTGCGCCGCAGCTCCTCGGCCACTTCGGGATACGTGAACCAGCCGGGCAGCTCGCGGCCTTCCTGGAGGCGGCGGCGCAGCTCGGTGCCGGAGATGTCGAGGGTGCGCGACCCGGGCGGGACCTCATCCTGGGGCATGTAGGTGTCGAGGTCCTCGACGTAGGTGACCATCTGGAAGGGCACCATCTCGACCCCCAGCTCCTCCTGGTGCTGGCGCAGCAGCTCCTGGGCGTCGTAGGGGCCGTAGTAGGGCTTGCCGCCGCGGTCGTTGCCCGGGCCCGCGTGGTCGCGGCCCACGATGAAGTGGGTGCAGCCGTAGTTCTTGCGGATGAGGGCGTGGAACAGGGCCTCGCGCGGGCCGCCCATGCGCATGGCGAGGGGCAGCAGGGAGAGCTTGGCCGTGTGCTGCGGGAAGCGGGGGAGCACGGCCTGGTAGCACCGCACGCGGGTGTAGTGGTCGAGGTCGCCCGGCTTGGTCATGCCCACGGTGGGGTGGATCAGCAGGTTGGCCCGCACGTCCTTGGCGGCGCGCAGGGCGAGCTCGCAGTGGGCACGGTGCATGGGGTTGCGGGTCTGGAAGGCCACCACGCGGCGCCAGCCCTCGCGGGCGAATTCGGCGCGCACCTCGGCGGGCGTCAGGCGCAGGGCGCGGAAGTCGTAGTGGATGGGGAGCTGCAGGCCCTCGAGCCGGCCGCCCACGATGGTGGTGTGGGTCTTGTTCAGGAGGTAGCCCACGCCGGGGTGGTGGGGGTCGGTGGTGCCGAAGGTGGCTTGGGCGCTGGCCTCGCGGTCGAGCTGCCAGATCTCCTCCACGTGGAGGGCGGCGAGCATCACCCCCTCGGGGTCGCGCAGGGCGAGCATGCCGCCCTTCTTGAGCTTCTCGGCCGTCCCCTCGGGGACGTCGAGCAGGATGGGGATGGGCCACAGGGTACCGTCCGCCAGGCGCATGCGCTCGCAGACGGAGTCATGGTCGGCCTTCTTCATGAAGCCCGTGAGCGGGGAGAAGCCGCCGTTCAGGAGCAGCTCCAGGTCACAGATCTGGCGGGCGGTGAGGTCCCAGGAGGGCCAGTCGCGCGAGGCGGCCTTGAGCTCGGCCGAGCGGTCGGCGTCGGCCATGAGGTTGATCAGCTCACCGCCATGGGGCTCGATGAGATGGCTGGTGGGAGTCTCAGAGGCGTGGTGGTCGCGCTCGGGCGCGGGCACGGGAAAAACGGAGATGTTGGTCATGACGTTCCTTATCATTGAAGATCGGACCGATTGGACCGATCAGACGGATCAGACCGATCGGGAGCGGAGGGCACCGCACGCTGTGAAGGGTGCGGCGCGGCGGGACAAACGGGACAGGGAGCGTACTACGGCCGGGCGGGGGACGGCTCCGGATCGGCGTCGGTGACGGTGACGACGCCGACGACGCCGACAATGGTGGCGGCGGGGATGACCACGTCCTCGCGCTGCCACCAGGCGATGACGCAGGCCCGGCAGACCTCGTCGGCGCGCCGCATGCCCGCGGAGCTGACGCGCGTGACCACGCCGTCGCAGAGGAAGGCGAGCACCTTCTTGCCCTGCTGCTTGGGCGAGGTCTCGCCCACGGTCATGTTCTCGGCCACGCCGCGCTCTTTCTCGGAGAGCTGGACCTTGCAGTCCTTGGTGACCTTCACCACCTGCATCTCGGAGCGGGCCACGACCTTGCCGGCGGGATCGACCACGGCGCCGTAGAGCTCGACGTTCTCGTTGCGCTTTTCGGGCTTGGGCGGAATGGCCCAGAGCTTGCCGCCCGGCTCGGCTTCCATGGCGACCCAGTAGAAGTCCTCGTGCTCCTTCCAGCGGAAGTAGAGGCGGGGGGACTGTCCCGGGCCCGAGGTGGTGCCGGTAGCGCGGACGACGCCGTTCTCTTCTATGGGCAGACAGTCCGGCTTCGCGAGGTTTACGGACTGGGCCCGGGCGGCTGTAACTCCCGCGAGGCCTGCGAGGAGCAGGACAGTGGTGAAGAGGATGCGCGCTCTCATTCCGGTTCCTCCCGTAGGGGATCTGTAGATTCTACCATCATTGCCCCTGGATCTTCTGCACGTAGGAATCCACGTAGGGCGTCCGCTTGAGGTTGGGCAGGGCGCGTTTGAGGGCCGCCGCGGCGCCCGCGGCGTCGCCCGACTCGTAGAGGGAGACGGCCATGTAGAAGAGCCGCTCGGGCTCGTTCTCGCCCGGGTCGCCGCCGCGGCGGAAGTAGGTGGTGGCGTCGCTCCAGCGGGAGATGCGGTAGGCGCCCTCGGCGGCCAGGTGCTGGGCCTCCTTGAGGTCGGGGTGGGCGTCGGCCACCTCGCGGGCGAGCTGGTAGGCCTCCCGGATCTCCTTGGCCTCGCGCCGCTCGGCGAGGAGCTGGCGGGCCTGGATGAGCTTCTTGCGCTCGGCCTCGGTGAGCGGCTTGGCATCCGGCGGAATGACTGCCGCCATCGACTCCACCGACTCGGCCGTTCCCGTGTTCGTCCCTGCCGCTTCCCTGGCCGGAGTCTGAACCGGCTGGCGCGGCTCGGGCTTGGGCCCCGGCTTGGCGGCTGAGCCGGCCGCGGAAGGCGCCGCCGGAGCCACGGCCGGGCGGAAGGCCGGGTTCGCCTGCAGGGTGGCCGCGGGCAGACGGGCGGCCAGCCGTTGCCCCAGGCTCGCGCGCAGCTCCGCCGGGAGGTCCCCCTGGCTGTAGGCCTTGAAGCGGTCCTCGATCTCGGCCAGGCGCTGGAACGTCGCGCGGAACCCTTCGAGGTCGTTGCCCTGGTCCTGGGCCAAGGCGAGCCGCGCCAGGCAGTCGGCCAGGATCCTGGGCTCGTCGAGCATGCCGAAGCAGGCGAGGCGGAGGTCGTGGGCCGCGGCCACGTAGTCCTTGCGCTCGAAGGCGGCCTGGCCGCTGCGCAGCAGGCCCTGGTAGAACGGGTCGATGGCGGCGTGCGCCGTGCGGGAGGTGAACGCCGCCAGGAGGAGGAGCGGGAAGAGGTGTTTGGCCTTCATGGGACTGCCTTCATGGAAGGGGCGGAATCGGACGGTTCTCGATCACCGCCCGCGGGTTGTCCTCGGTCAGGCGGCGGGCCGCCTCCGGGCCCAGGCGCTCCGCGATGAGGTAGGCGGCGCGCCGGAGGCCGGGCGGGCGGCGGCGGATGCCGTGGGAGTCGCT
This sequence comes from uncultured Acidobacteriota bacterium, assembly GCA_963832495.1. GTDB lineage: Bacteria > Acidobacteriota > Thermoanaerobaculia > Multivoradales > UBA5704 > DATARR01. The sequence goes on from CAWHUF010000016.1 coordinate 555,273, forward strand.
GGCCACGAAGTGGACGAGCCCGGCGTCGAGCAGGGCCAGGGTATCGGCCTGGGGCCGGCGGCCGAAGTCGCCGGTGAGGCTCATGGCGGTCACCTGGGTCAGGGCGCCGAGCTCGATCAGGCGCGCCACCAGGGAGAGGTCTGCCGCCAGCCAGGGGACGAACTCGGGGTGGGCCAGAATGGGCCGCCAGCCGGCGACCACCAGCTCGTGGACGAGGTTGATGGCCTCCCGGGGGCTGCCGTTGGAGTCGAATTCGATCAGCAGGTAGTGCGAGCCGGCCAGGGGGAGGATGCCGCCGCCGTCCGGCAGCTTCTCGACCTCGGCGAGCAGCTCGGAGTCGACATGGACCTCGCCGCCCAGGTAGACGCGGAAGCCGGGCGCGACTTTGTCCTGCAGCTCGTCCGCCAGGGCGGCCAGGTGCTCGCGGTCGGCGTTCCACCACTCGCCGCGGCGCTGGTGGGGTGTCGCGATCATGCCCGCGCAGCCGTCGTCGGCGGCCAGGCGGCACATCAGGACCGATTCCTCGAAGCTGCGGGCACCGTCGTCGATGCCCGGCAGGATATGGCAGTGCAGGTCGATCATCTCATCAGACGGCCATCAGGCGGCCATCAGGCGGCCGATCCGGCCTTCCCGGCTTTCTTCGGCTCGCTCTCCTCGGCGCCGTAGGACTCGTAGTACCGGTAGCGCTTGCCGAGGCCCGTCTGGAGGGAGCGGTAGCGGTTGAGCACCGCGCCCAGGATCTTGATGCCGGCCTGGCGCAGGCGGTCGCGGCAGAGCCGGGCCTCCTCGCGCGTGACCTTGCCGCTGCGCAGCGTCAGCACCACGCCGTCGACCAGCATGCCGACGATGGTGGCGTCGGTGACTGCCAGAGCGGGGGGCGTGTCGATGACCACGAAGTCGAACCGCGCGCGCACGGACCGCAGCCACTCGCGCATGCGGTCGGAGGCCAGCAGCTCGGAGGGGTTCGGCGGGATCGGCCCCGAGGGGGTGAGCCAGAGGTTGGGCACCTCGGTGGGCAGGAAGACCGCCTCCGGCTCGGCCGAGGCGGTGAGCTGGTTGACCAGGCCGAAACGGTTGGAGATGTGGAAGACCTGGTGGAGGCGCGGCTTTCTCAGGTCGCAGTCGACCAGCAGCACCTGCCGGCCGAGCTGGGCCAGGACCACGGCCAGGTTGGAGGCGGTCGCCGTTTTGCCCTCGCCGGCCACGGCGGAGGTCACGGCGATCACCTTGAGCTCGCGGGCGGAGGAGAGCAGCAGGGCCGTGCGCAGCGACCGGTAGGCCTCGGAGATGAGCGTGCGCGGGCGCTCGTGCGGCACGAGCTCGATCTGGCCCGGCGCGGCGACGGGCCCCTTCTTCTTCTCGATCCGGCCGGGCAGGGCCGCACGGGGTCTGGCGGTATCTGCGGTCGCGGTCGCGGCCGTGGCGGGCTCGGCGCCGTAGCCGTACCCGTAGCCGTAGGAGGAGTCGCCGTAGCTCTTGCCGGCCTCGGAGAGGTCGTGGATCACGGCGAGAGCCGGCAGGCCCAGCCGGCGCTCGATCTCCTCCGGCGCCTTGACCGTGCGGTCGAGGAACTCGATCAGCACGGCGCAGCCGACGCCGAACAGCAGGCCCAGCAGCAGCCCGTAGGAGATGTCCTGGCGCAGCGACGGCCGGAACGGCCCGCCCGGCACCAGGGCCTTGTCGATGATCCGGACGTTGGACTCGCGGGTGTCCTGGAGGCGCACGGCGACCTCGGTCTCGGACTGCTTGCGCATCAGCTCGTCGAGGAGATCGCGGCGGGTCTGGACTTCGACTTTGAGGTTGGTGTACTCGACGGCGGCCGAGTTCTGGTCGATGGCCTCGCTCTTCAAGGTCCGCAGCTCCCCGTCCAGGGCCTGCTCCTGCCGGAGGGCCGTCTGGTACTCGGCGAAGGCGCCGCTCCTGGCCTTCCCCATCTGCTCCTGGACCACCTCGTTGAGGTGCTGGCGGGTCTTCTCGATCTCCGCCTTGAGCGTGACCATCTCCGGGAAGTCGGGCTTGTAGGTCTTGAGCTTGGTCTCGTACTCGCGCTCGAGCTTGAGGATCTGCCCCCGCTGGTCGGAGACCACGCCGCCCGAGAGGCTATCGGAGATGGCCTCCTTGGGGCCGGTGAGGGCCTCGTGGTACCGCGCTTCCCGCTCGATGCGGTTCTTCTTGGCGTCGATGTACTGGCCGTTGAGCAGCTCGAGCCGCTGCAGGATGGGGTTCGACCCTGGCTCGAGGGTCACGATGTCGCTCCGGCGGCTGAAGGCCTGGAGCTGGTTCTCCTTGTCCTGGATCTCCTCCTTGAGGGTCTCGATCTGGGAGGTGAGGAAGGTCGAGGCCTTGCCGGCGGTGGCGAAGCGGTCCTCGACGCCCAGGTCGATGAACGACTCGGCGAAGGCGTTGGCGGCCTTGGCGGCGAACTCGGGCGAAGAGGAGCGGAAGGAGATCTGGACGAGCTGGGTGCTGCGCACGGGCGCCACGGAGAGGCCGCCGCGGAGCTGGTCGGCCAGGCCGCCGAGCACCGCCTCGTCGTCTTCGGCCGTGGGGCCGCCCTTGCCGTCCCGGCCCGCGCCTGAGGGGGCGCCGGGGTTGAGCTTGGGGTCCTCCATCAGGTCGAGGCTCTTGACCACCCGCTCGGCGAGGCCGCGGCTCTGGAGCAACTCGTACTGTGTGGGGTAGAACTCCAGGTTCCAGTAGTTTTCCAGCCAGGGGTTCTGGCCGTTACCGAGCGGCGTCAGACTGCGGCGCTCGATCTGGATGGTGGCCGTCGCCTGGTATTCCTTGGGCGTGATGGCGTAGTGGATGCCGGCGCCGGCCAGGCCCAGCAGGCAGCAGACGGCCGCCAGCTTCCAGTGGCGGCGCACCATGCCCACGTACTCGGCGAGGTTGAAGTCGGCGGACTCCGGCTCGGGGAGGAGCTCGGGCTCGTCGGGCAGGGGAACAGGAGAGAGAGGGCTCAAAAGAAGGACTCCTTGACGACGATCACGTCGCCCTGTTTCAGCTCGACGTCGGGCTCTTTGCCGGCGAGGATCTTTTTGTAGTCGACGGTGATCTCCTGAGGGCCGCTGGAGCCCCCGGCCCGCTTGATCAGGACATGCTTCGAGGCGCGGTCGGTCAGGCCGCCGGCATGGGCGATGGCGGTGAGCACCGTGATGCGCTCGTTGCTCTTGAACGACAGCGCTCCCGGCCGCGCCACCTCGCCCAGGCAGTAGACGTTGATGTCGACCGTGCCCGGGACGTTGATCAGGTCGTTGGCGAAGATCGGGATGTTGACCCTGGGGTCGCCCTGCAGCAGCAGGTCGTCGAGATCGATGGTCACCTGGTCCGACAGGCCGTTGTCGGACCGGCGCAGGACGTGGACCACGTTGCCGTGGTTCTCGGTCACGCCGCCAGCGGCGGTCAAGGCCTCGAGCAGCGTCCAGCGGCCGGAGAAGCCGAGGTTGCCCGGCTGTTTGACGGCGCCGATCACCGAGATGGGGCGCGAGCGGAACTCCAGCACCTGCACGTTCACGGAAGCCCTCTGCAGGTACCTCTCTTCGAGGAGCCTCTTGAGGACCTGGCCGGCCTCGGCCGTGGTCTTGCCGGCCACGGGCGACGTCCCCCAGCGGGGGCAGGTTGATCGCGCCGGCCTCGGAGACCCGCCGCTCGCCGTTGAGCTTCTCGTCCTCGTAGACGCGGATGTCGAGGAGGTCTCGCGGGCCGATCCGGTACCCGGAATCCCTGCCCTGAGGAGCCTGCGGAGCCTGAGCTTTTGCCGCCGCGGTCCACACGACCAGCAGCAGGACCAGCGAGTGGACTGCTATCTTCTTCATGATACTCACGTTACTACCCGTACATGGTACCCCAACCGCGGCCCGTGGTCCAGCCCGGGTGGAAACAGGACCGGATCAGAAGCCGCCGAGATCTCCGAGCAGGTTGAGCGTCGTGCCCACGGCGGTGTAGGAACGGTCGCCGCCCGGGAGGTTGGAGTCGAACTCCGAGCGCAGGGCCTGGATACCTAGGGAGACACGGCGGGCGAGGCGAAAGGTGACCGTGCTGCCGTAGGAGGTCACGTCCTCCTGGCGCGGCGGCGCCGCCGGGTCGAAGGCGGTGTAGTCGTTGTCGCCGGTCTCGACGAAGAAGCGCGCCTGGGTGCGCCGGCCGAGCCCCACGCCGAGGGCGAAGCCCAGGCGCTGGTCCGTCAGGTAGGGGTAATCGGCGGAGATGGAGTAGATGAGGTTGCGGTTGCCGTAGAGCGTGCCGGTCAGCCGGTTCTCGGTACCGAAGGTGATGGAGGCGTTGCCCGTTACGCCGTCGAAGGGCACGAATGTGGACCCCCGGCGGGCTTCGAGCGAACGGGCCGCCAGCTCGGTCTGGAAGTCCAGGCGCCGGCCTTTGAAGCGGACCTCGCCGACCGGCGCGGTGCCCGTGTTCGAGCGGTCGAAGGGGTCCTCCATGGCGTCGAACTCCGTCGCCGTGCGCTCGGCGCCCAGGGCGAACGACCAGGGTTCCCGCGGACGCCAGCGCACGCCCACCCGTGCGATCCGGTCTTCGCGGTCGAGCAGGGAGAGCGGACCGGCGAGGGGGTCCTCCCCCTCGTCGGCCACGCTCTTCTGGCGGGTGAGGGAAGTGGCCGTGAAGACCGAGATGGCGTTGCTCACCTCGACCTCGGCGAAGATCTCGCCCAGGTCCCGCCGGGCGCTGGTCGAGCACCGGCAACTCCGGCGTGACGATCTGCTGCGCTGCTCGCGGCCTCCCTGCACCTCGACGGTCATGCGGTTGAAGAAGCCGTGGAAGCCCAGGGTGTAGCGGCCGTTGAGCTGCCGGCGCTCCGTCTGCTCGGCCCACCAGACGTACTCGGGCAGCACCTGGGCCCGCCACACGGCCTTGGGGCCGTTCCTCAGGTAGGCCCGGAAGCCGGCGCCGACGGTGGCGGTGAAGTCCTCCGGCAGCCTCCTCGTCGGTCGAGACCAGGCTGCGCACGTAGGCGGCGTCGTGCAGGGCGGCCCAGGGGGCGATGCGGATGGCGCCCAGGTGGTGATCGGTGCCCGCGATCTCGCGCTCGAGCTGCTCCTGGCGCGACTCGGGCGGCTCCTGGGGTCCGCCGGGCGGGGTATACTGGAGGAACTGGGCTCCAGCTTTTCCGGCCATACTGGCCATCCCGGCGATTGCCAGGCAGAGGGATATCGTCATCGCGATCCTGCTCACGGCTCCCCTTTCACTCGGTCTGTCGTCGAACGGTTGCGGGTCGGCGCCATGATACGCCATTCCGGCCTCGCCCTCGCCGCTTTCCTGGCCCTCTTCCTCCTCGGAGCGCCCCTGCCCTTCGGCGGCGTCACGCCCTGGGCGGAGGCGCTGCTGCGCGGGGGCGCCTTCCTGGCCCTGGCCCTGGCCGCCGTGGCCCTGGACCGTCCCGCGGCGCTCCGGCCGGCGCTGGTGCCGGCCGGAGCCCTGGCCGCCGTGGCCCTGCTCGGCTTCCTCCAGGCCGCGCCTCTGCCCGCCGGCCTCGTGGCCGCCCTGTCGCCGGACCACGCGAGCCTCGCGAGGCAGGCCGAGGAGCTGACCGGGGAAGCTCCTCAGAACCCGGCGCCGCGGCTGACTCTCGCGGCCACGGCCACCCGCTCGGCGGCGCTCGGCTGGGCCGCGGCTGCGGCGGCCTTCCTGGCCGCTGCGGTCGCCGGCCACCGGCGCGAGCGGCGGCGCTGGCTGGCGTTCGCGGTGCTGGCCGGCGGGCTCTTCCAGGTCTTCTTCGGAGCACGCGACTGGTTCGCCCGCTCGAGCACGCTCTGGGGAGTGGACCTGCGCGCCACCGCCACGCGCCTGCGCGGCACCTTCGTCAACCCCAACCACCTCGCCCTCTACCTGGAGATGGCGCTGCCCATCGCCTTCGCCTGGGGCTGGTGGGCGGCGCGGCGGGCGGCGGACCAGCCGCAGATCGAGCGCCGGCTGCTGCTCGTAGCGCCGCCGGCCCTGCTCTGGCTGACCCTGTTCGCGGGGCTCTCCTTCACCGGCTCGCGGGCCGGCCTGCTGGCCGCCATGGCCGCCGTCACGGCCCAGGGCGTGCTGGTGGCGCGGGCCCGCAAGCGCTGGTGGGTGGCGCCCCTCGGCGCCCTGGCGGCGCTCGCCGGCCTCGCTGTGGTGGCCTCGGTGGGCCTGCAGGAGGGGCTCGGCCGGCTGCTCTCCACTTCGGTTTTCGACGTGAGCTGGGGCGCCCGGCTGCGGGAGTATGGAGCCGTGCTCGAGCTCTGGGGGCGCTTCCCCGTCACCGGCTCCGGCCTCGGCACCTTCCGCGACGCCTTTCCCCTGGTGCAGCCGCCAGACCTCGAAGGCGCCTTCTGGCACCCGCACTGCGACCTGCTGGAGGTGCTGGCGACGGCGGGCCTCGCGGGCGCCGTCTTCCTGGCGGTGGGCCTCGCGGCCCTGCTGCGGCGGCTGGCAGGGTGCTCGTCCAGGGCGGCCGCTCCGAGGACCGGGCCGCGGCCCTGGCCGCCCTGGGCGTCCTGGCCTCCCTGGCTCTCCACGCGCCTCTGGATTTCGGCCTCACCATGCCGGCCAACGCGCTGACACTCGCGGTGCTTCTGGGCTCGGTGACTACGGCCCGGTTGAGGGAAGCGCGGGAGCAGCAATCCCCGCAGCTCAGCGCAGCTCGACGGCGCCGGGGAGGACCTGCCCGCCGTCCAGCCCCTCGAGCTCCAGGACGTGGAGCCCGCGCCGGAGCGGCGCCGCCACCCGAAGCGTCGCCGCCGTTCCCGCTAGCGGCCGGACCGGAAAAGCGCCCACGGCGGCGCCGTCGAGCCGTAGCTCGATCAGCGCGCCGTTCGCCGGCACCGAGTCCAGCGTCACGGCGAAACCGGCCGCCGGCTCGCCGGTGACCATCTCCAGCCGCGGCGATGCCCCGCCGCCAGGTCCACTCGGTGGCCGCCCAGGACCGCCGGGCAGCGGCCGCGAGCCGGGCCTCGGCCTCAGCGGCCCCGCCGGCGTCTCCCGCCGCCCGGGCCACCTCGGCGCGCGCCTGCCAATAAAGAGGGCGCCGCCGCCAGCTGAGGTGCACCAGCGTGAGCGCCTCCCGGGCCTCGTCCGTCCGCCCGCCGCGCAGCGAGCGCGCGCGCCTTGGCGATCAGGTAGGGTGCCCAGGGCTCGGTCCCCAGGCCTTCCGAGCGCCGCTCGTAGAACGCGGCCCGCGGCAGGTCGTCCGCGAACAGGGCCGCCAGGGCTGCCTGGGCCGGCGCCGGCTCGCGCACGAACCGCGAGAGCCGCTTCAGGGCCACGGGCTCGATCTCGCAGCCGGCCAGCAGGCAGCGGTCCAGGGCGCGGGCGAGGTGGGGGGCGAGCCGCTCGGCCGTCCTGCTGTCCACCGGACCCGGCGGGCAGCGTTCGAGCGCCCCCTCGATCAGCGGCAGATAGCGCGCCTCCGGCCGCGCCCGCACGGCCACGGAGAGGTAGAGGGCGCGCGCATCGTTCAGCCGGCCGTCGCCGCGCAGGCGGTCCGCTTCCAGGAGGTCGCGCCGGAGGCTTGTGAGGAGGGCCTCTTCCTGCCGGGCATGGGCCGCCGCGAAGCCCGGCAGGTCGCCCCGCCGGGCATAGGCGGTGGCCACCCGCTCCCAGACCGCCGGATCGTCCGGCAGCACGGAGAAGGCCTCGCGCCGGCTGGCGGCGGTGTCGAGCCAGGGATCGAGCAGCCGGTCCAGGTCCTCCGGATCGCGCATCACCTCGGCCAGCAGGCTCCTGGGCGATCCGCCGCTTGCGCGGCGACAGGGCCGGCCAGGACTCCAGGTACGCCGCAGCCAGGAACCGCACGGGCTCGCGCCGCGCGGGCGCCAGCCGCAGAGCCGTTTCGAGCGGCGCCTCCCACTGCCGGTAGGCGGTGAAGAGCCGCGGGTCCCGCGCCTGCGACCAGCCCAGGTAGGTGGCCGCTCCCTGGACCAAGGCCGCCTCCCAGCAGGCGGGCCGCCGGGCCAGCACCTCGCGGCCCACCCGGGCGGCCGCCTCCATCCTCTGCGCCGTCTCCCGCGCCGCCTGCTCCGGCGGCAGTCCCTGGTTGCGGGCAGGATCGAGCTCCGCCGCCAGCATGGCCCGGGCGGCCCGCAGCCGCACCCGCTCCGGGTCCGGCTCGCGGCCGAGCGCCGCCGCGTCGAGGGTGACCCCTGCCCGCGCCAGCCAGGAGAATGCATCCTCTCGCGCCGCTTGGAGCACCCGGTGCCCGGAAAGCGTGCCGAAGGCGAGCGCGAGGCCTGCCACGGCGAAAGCTGCACGCACAGCGGCGCCGGCCCAGGGGGAGGCGTCCGAAGACATGGGGAAATGGTAGCAGGGGATTGGGAGGAAACCTTTTTTACGTAACTTCTGTGTTTTGCCCGGGAGCTAAGATAGTGGCGATGCCATCCCTCCGCTTCCGCCCGCCGCCGCTCGCGGTGTCCACCGAGGCCCGCTGGATGCTGCTGCGCGCGTTCGGCCCGGCCGGGGTTTCCTTTCCAGGCCCGGTCGATCCCGCGGGCGTCCTGGCCCTGGCGCGGCGGTTCGAGCTTTCGTCGCGGATCGCGGCGCGCCAGGGGCGGGAGCGGCTGGCGGCCGAGCTCGGCACCGAGGTGGCCGAAGCCTTCGTCCGCGACCGCCGGAAGGCCGCCGCCGTGGGCCTGCGGCTCCAGGCCGCGGCGCGGCGGGTGGCGGAGGTGGCGGCGGTGACCGGGCCAGTGGACCTCCCCCTGGCCTTCCTCAAGTTCATGGCCCTGGAGACCACCGGCGTGCTCGCGGCCGGCAGCCGGGACGCCTGTGACGTGGACGTGCTGGCGCCCCAGGACCGGGTCGGCGGAGCTGTGGCAGGCGCTCGTGGCCGCGGGTTGGCGTGGCTCGGGACTGCCGGACGCCGAGCACCAGCTCCCGGCGCTCAAAGACCCCGAAGGGGGCGTGGTCGAGGTCCACCGCCTGCTGCCCGGCGTGAGGCTTGCGGGAGGCGCGTCCGCCACGTTCGAGGCGCTCGACCGCGAGGGCCTGCTCGCCCCTCTGCCTCTCGGCTGGCCCGGGCGCTCCGTGGCGCCGGCTCCCGAGGTGCAGGCCGCCCACGTGCTGGTCCATGGATTGGGACAGCACGGCTACTGGCCCGCCTCCTACTCCCTGCTCCGGATGGTGGCCGACCTGATCGACCTCGAGGCTTCCGGTAAGGCGCTGACGGATCGCGCCGCGGCCTGGGTGGAGAAGGACGTCCCCGCTGCCGAGGCCGAAGCCGTCCGGAACCTCTGTATGTGCCTTGCGGCGGGGGAGGACCCCGAGGGGATCGAGGAGACCCTGCTGCGCCACATGCTCGCCGGACGGCTCGACCCGGACTACGAGAAGTCCCTGCGCCTGGGCCTCTTCCAGCCGCAGCCCACCGACCGTTCCCGCCCGGTCCAGCTCGCCCGCGCCGTCCTGGGAGCCGTCTTCCTGACGGACGCGCAGATCGACGCCCTCTACGGCCGGCCCCGCACCCGCCTCGGCTATCTCGGCCGGCGCCTCGCCCGGCCGTTCGACCTGCTGCTGCGGCTGGGCCGTTATGGTCGCCAGTGGGTCCGTCTGCGGGCAAGGGTCCGCGGATATACTCCACCGCCGTGAGCCGTCCCCGCGATAGAACCCGCAAGCCGGCCCCGGCCAATAATCGCCCCCAGGATCGCCCCAGTGATCGCCCTAATAAGCGCAAGCCCATGGCCGTGCCGGCCGCGTCGCGGTCCTCGTCCCTGAGGGCCCCTTTCGATCTCCGCCTGGGGACCTTCTTCCTCTGGCTCCTGGTCCTGGTGCCGCCCTTCCTGTTCGCGGCCATGGTCAAGGAGTCCTTCCGCCAGCCGAAGCTGCTGGCGAGCGAGGGGTTCGCCCTGGCGTCGCTCGCGGCCCTCGCCTGGGGGCTCCGGCGGGTGGATGAGGTGCGCCTCGCGGACGTCTGGCGTTTCCCCGCCGTGCGGATCGTCCTGCCCATCCTCGTGACCGCCACGGCCGGGCTCGCCACCACCGCGCACCCGGTCCACGTCCGCGAGGCCCTGATCGACCTCTGGATCGGCGCCGCCGCCCTGGTGGGGTGGAGCGCCGCGCTCTCCCGCCCCCGCCTCGCGCACTTGCTCGAAGGCCTGCTCGCGCCGGCGACCGCCCTGGCCCTGATCGGCATCGTCCAGTTCTATGGCTTCTGGCAGCCCCTGGCGCTGGTCGGCATCGCGTCCGGCACACGCCTCGCCATCACCTCCCTGGCAGGCAACCCGGGCGACCTCGGGGCCTACCTGGTGCTGCCCGTCCTGATCGCCCAGGTGGGCCTGCTCCGCCGGTTGCGCTCGGGCGAGGGCTGGAGCCGGCCGGCCGTCTGGGGACCGGCGGCAGCGCTCGTGCTCTGCCTCTACGCGCTCCTCCTCACGCAGACCCTGGCCGCCGTGGCCGCCGTCACCGTGGGCAGCCTCGTGCTCTGGGGAGCCCTGATGCCGCGCCGCCGGTCCCTCATCGCCCTCGGAGCCGGCGCGGCCGTGGCCGTCCTCCTGGTGGCCGCCGTCGCGCCCCTGCGCCAGCGCGTGGTCGAAAAGGCCCGCCAGGCCGCGGAAGGGGATTGGAACGGCGTCCTCACCGGCCGCCTCGACGGCTGGCGCACGGCCGTCTGGATGCTCGGCGAGCACCCGCTGACCGGGGTCGGTCAGGGCGCCTACCGTCCGGAGTTCGTGCCCGCCAAGCTGGCCCTGATGGACCGAGGCGTCCCCTTCTACCAGGACCTCACGGTCGGCTTCGGCAACGCGCACAACGACTTCCTGGAAGTGGGCGCCGAGTGGGGCATCCCCGGCCTGCTGGCCCTGGCCTGGGGACTGTGGGTGCTCTTCGGAGCCTTGCGCCGTGAGAGAGGGAAGGACGGAGAACGCGCCCTGGCCTGGGCGGGAACGGCGGCCCTGGCCACCCTCTGCCTCGTCGACTTTCCCTTCCAGATCGCCCTGGTGGCCTATCCCGCCCTGCTGTTCCTGAGCTGGGTTCTGCGGACCGATTCCCCGCCGCAGGCAGAGGAGGAGGCATGAAGGGGCGTACCCTGGCAGTGGCCCTGACCTTCCTCCTGGTCGTGGCGGCCCTCGGCCAGACCCTGCGCTGGCGCGACCGGATGGCTGCGAACCGCCTGCTGGGAAGGGTCGAGGCGCTCACCCTAGCCGCGTTCCAGGCCGACCGGGTGCCGGTCAAGCTCATGGCGGACAATCTGGAGGCGCTCAAGAAAGCCGAGCGCATGAACCCGGTGGAAGTGGGCATCCTCACGGCCCGCGGCACCCAGTACCTCTTCCTGGGCCGGCCCGAGACGGCCATCCAGTCCTACCAGGAGTCCCTGGCCCTGGAGCCCCAGTCCGTGGGCTACTTCGCCCTCGGCCGCGCCCAGTGGATCGCCGGCCAGCGTGAAGAGGCCCGCCGCAACTTCGCCATCGCCCTCCGCCTCGACCCGAGCCTCGCCGCCGAGCTGCCGCCCGGAGCTCGAGTGATGCCCGATGCCCCCGCGGACACCGTCTTCTCGGCGCTCCAGGCTCTCGCTCGGGAAGCGCCCGTGGAAGTCCGCGTCCAGGGCGACTGCATGGCCCCCTTCTTCGCGGACGGCAACCGCGTCCTCGTCTCCGCCGCCCGCCGCTACTGGCCCGGCGACGTCCTGGTATTTCGAGCGCCGGACGGCCGTCTCCTGGCCCATCGCCTCCTCGGATACCGGCCCTGGAAGGGAGGGCTCGCCCTGGTGACGAGGGGGGACTCCTGCGTGGTGCACGACTTTCCCGTGCCCAGGACGGCTGTGTTGGGACGGATCGCCGCGGTCCGTCCGTCTCTTCGAGGACGCGTGGGGGCGGTCCTAGGCTTCTTCAGGATTGCCCTGCGCAGAATGAACCTGGCGTCCCATCCATGACCTTCGGCACCTTCTTCCTCCATTTCCCCGACCTCTTCCCCGGCCGCCGGAGCGGCGAGCCGTGGGGCGACCGCACCGTCCTTCTCGACGTGGCGGGCGGACCCTACCTCTTCCTGGGGCTCTCCTCGGAGCAGGAGGACGCGGTCCGCGGGAGGTTCGGGAGTCTGTGCCGGGAAGGGGGGGAGGCCGCCGTCACCACCCGTGTCTTCCGCGCGCCGGCCACGGACTTCCTGGAGATCGACACGCGCGGCTGGGAGTACACGCTGGACATGGAGCACGAGCCCGCCTCGGTCCGTCTCGCCGGCATGCGGCTGATGGCGCGGCTCGACTGGACACCGGCCCTCTCCGGCGGGCTCTGGACCTCCGAGAGCGTGGGGGAGGAGTGGACCTCTGTCTTCGAGAACTATCTGCGGGTGCTCACCGCCTACCGGCTGCTCGAAGAGGGGGGCGCGGTACTCCATAGTGCAGGGGTGACGGATGGCGAAGCGGCCTGGCTGCTGCTGGGGCCTTCCGGCGCGGGCAAGACCACGGCCTCCCGCCTCTGCCTGGACCGCGGGGCTTCCGTGCTGTCGGACGACCTGAACGCCGTCCATCTGGGAGAGGGCGGTGTCCGGCTCGTAAAGCTGCCCTTCACGGGCGACCTGGGAGAGCGCTCCGGCGCTTCCACCCTGGTTCCTCTCCGGGCCGTGCTGAGGCTCATTCAGGGCAAGGAGGACGGGACGCTCCCCCTGACGCCGGCCGCGGCCCTGGCCGCCCTGGTGGCCGCGGCGCCGTTCGTCAACCGCGACCCCTTCCGGCGGGAGGCTTTGCTCGCCGTGCTGGAGCGGCTGGCCCGCTCGGTGCCGGCGTGGGAGCTGACCTTCACGCTGGAGGGGGATGTATGGGCTATACTGCAAAGCACTCCCCAATGAGCACCATCACCCTTTCGACCGTCCTCAGACGACGGTCCGACATCCGCTACCGGCTGATCGAAGGCGAGGCCGTGGTGCTGCGCCAGTCGGCGGCCGAGGTGCTGGTGCTCAACAGCGTGGGCGCCTCGGTGCTCGACCTCGCGGATGGCGAGCGGTCGGTCGCAGGCTGGATCGAGACCCTGGCGGCCGAGTACGAAGTGGAGCCGGTGGTGCTCGAGCAGGATGTCCTGGAGTTCGCCGCCGAGCTCTGCGCGGCGGGCCTTCTGGAGGAGCCGTGAGCCTCTCGCGGGTGATCGCCACGGCCTGGCGGGAGAACCTGCTGTTCTCCGTCCTGGTCGAGCTGACATACCGCTGCAACCTCGACTGTTTCTTCTGCTACAACGATCTCAACCTGCGCGGCGAGCCGCTCTCCCGGGAGCAGTACTTCCGGTTCTTCGACGACCTCCGGGAGATGGAGGTGATGAACCTCTCCCTCTCGGGTGGCGAGCCGCTGGCCCATCCGGACTTCCTGGCCCTCGGCGCCCGGGCGCGGGATCTGGGCTTCGTGGTGCGGGTCAAGTCCAACGGCCACGCCCTGCGCGGCGAGCTGGCCCGCCGGGTCCGGGACGAGGTCGATCCCTTCCTGATCGAGGTGAGCCTCCATGGTGCGGCCGCGGCCACCCACGACCGCCAGACCCGCGTGCCGGGGAGCTTCGACCGCCTGCTGGCGAACCTGGAGGGATTGCGGTCGCTGGGCCTGCGCGTGAAGCTCAACAGTACGCTCACGGCCTGGAACGAGGGCGAGATCGAGGGGATGTTCGCCTTGGCCGACGCGCTCGGCCTGTCCCTCCAGATGGATCCCGAGGTGACGCCGAAGGACGACGGCAGCCGTGAGCCGCTCCAGGTGGCCGCCACCCGCGAAGGGGTGCTGCGGCTGTTCCGCCTGCAGTTCGAGAGGGGCCGGATGGCGCCTGGGCAAGCCACCGAGGTCGCCCGCGGCGGGGATGACGGCACCGTGCCCGTTCCCGTCCACAAACACTGCGGCGCCGGCTCCTCCGGCATCGCCGTGGACCCCTATGGCAACGTCTACCCCTGCGTGCAGTGGCGCCGGCCCGTGGGGAACCTGCACCGGCAGCCGATCCGGGAAATCTGGCACGGCTCGGCCGCCCTGGCCGAGGTGCGGGAGACCACCGTCGAGGTCAAGGAGAGCCTCCGTGTTCTGGGACCGGACAGCCATCTCCTCAACTTCTGCCCCGGCTCGGCCGCCACGCAGACAGGGAGCCCGCTCGCCCTCTACTCCGCCGCAGCGCAACGCAAGGAGCTGCTGGAGCAGGTGATCGGTGAGGAAGAGAAGAGACCGGTCCTGCCGATCGTACCCTGAAGATTACGAGGAGATCGGCCCCGAGGGGCAAATCCCAGGATTCCCCTTGGCAGGAGGAGCGGGGGCGCAGACGGCGGCGACTGCTTCCAGCGGCTCTCTGGAGAGGATGCGCGGACGCTCGTAGAGCGTGCGGCGCGGACCCGTCACCTCAGTGGGGCCGTGAGAGTGAGAAGGTTCGCTTCGCATGCTATTCGCTGGCCGGCGCTCCATCAAGAAGCCGGCGCGACTCTAGATTCGTCATTTCTACGTCCACGCCAGCGTATGCCTATGCAAGAGGCGTGTCAAGCGTGCTGAAGCCCGAAGAGTCAGTCCCCATGGGCACTTAGAAGGTTCAACACCAAGTTTTACCTGCGGCTCGGGCAGAAATTTCTATAGAAACCTTCGGAATAGCTTTCCTGGAAGGAGAGATCCTGTCGTTGACGCGATCGGCGGTCCGTCCTCCCGGGTTGGCCTGTGCCTTGCAGAATTCCCGGATCGGCTTGGATTCAAGGCACACCCGCTGCGAGGCGGGGCCGCAAAGCCAGGGGTCTCCCGCCTTTCTGCCGTTGAGATCGCCCGGTCGCCGAAGAGCCCCAGACGGACGACACGTCGTGTAGTTCAACAGGGGGCAGTAGATGGTTTCGGGCGCTTGCCGGTTTTCACCTCTTCCCTTTCAGCTCAGCCGGGCTCCGTAGCGGTTCCCTGACCGGAGACCGTCCAGAGATATGTGGATGCTGTAGTACCGATTGGAAAAACTGACATAGAAAAGGAGAACGCTTCCATGAAATTCCATCGGAGATTCCTGTTCATCCTGCTCGCCGGCCTGCTGTTGATGCCGGCAGCCGGCCGCGCCACCGCCCTGGCGCCCTTCATCGACCTCACAGAGGCCGGCCTCACCGTCAGCGAGGACGGCGAAGGGCTCTTCAACTGGGACCACACGTCCCCGGTGAGCCTGAACGTCAACGTCGGCGGCACGGTGCGCTTCGCCCTGCTCTACTGGGCCGGCCGCGAGCGGCCCTGTGACTGGAACGGCACCACCTGCACGTTCTCCCAGCCCTACAAGGATCAGCAGATCACCTTCAACGGCAACGCCATCACGGGCACGGTGATCGGCACGGAGAGCCAGCCGGCCTCGGCCGGTGGCCCCATCCTCAACATCGGCTATGCCGCTGACGTGACCTCGATCGTGTCCGCGGCGGGCACGGGCAGCCAGAGCTTCGCGTTCGGCGACGGCAACGGCGCGAGCAACCTCTGGCGCCTCGACGGCGTGGGCCTGTTCGTGGCCTACACCGATGCCTCGAACTCGAGCTTCTACCGCGTGATCGTGTGGGACAACCTGGACTTCGCCTATGGCGACGATCCCACTCCGGGCGAGACCCGCGTGACCAGCCCGGTCGCCTTCGGCCATGGAGCGGTCCCGTTCGACCGCACGGCCCAGCTCTGGCTCTTCGCCGGTGACGGCGAGGCGGGCCGGCCGGATGAGACCACGATCAGCAACAACGCGACCCTTTTCAACGTCCTCGACAGCTCGCCGGACGGGCCGCAGTGGACCACGGACGAGTACCAGATCAACATCCCGGCCGACGTCGAGAACACGATCGTGCAGATGCACTCGACCCCGCCGGGCCAGAACCCCGACTCCATGCTCTGGGAGATGGCCGCCCTGCGGGTGGAGCTGCCCAGCGCCCAAGTCCAGGAGTTCCCGCCGGGGGCACCGACGTGCCCGACGACGGTGGTCTCCGGTCCGCCGGCCGTGGCCACGACCACGTTCCAGGACACCGGCTCCGGTCTGGTCTCGCTCGTCGTGACCCGGTCGGAGAACGCTGACACGGTGGTGCCGCCCTTCATCCCGGGCACGACGGAGCCCGTGACGGTCACCTCTACCAAGATCAACCAGAGCCTGCCCGCGCGGATCGAGATCGTGGCCACGGACGGCGCCGGCAACGTGGCGGTCTGCGACCCGGTCCACGTGATCCTCGTGCGGGACAGCAATGCTCCGGAGAACGACTCGTTCACCGAGATCCCGCGGCAGGAGGACAAGGTCACCGTCCGCAACGGCAACCCGGGCCTCAAGTCGGTCGTGATCTACGTCAACGGCGTCAAGTTCAAGGCGAAGAGCCTGAAGGATGGCGAGGAGACGACGGTCGACATCTCCCCGGCCATGACCGAAGGCAACACCAACGTGGTGAGGCTCGAGGCCCGCGGCAAGAAGGGGAGCTCGGCCGAGGTCATCATCTGGGACGGCGGCGGCAACTGAGCCGAAGCCCCAGGCACGGATCTTGAACTCAAACCCGGCGTACTTCCCGGAGTCGTACGCCGGGCGCCTTTTCAACAAAGAGGAGCTCTCACATGGTCAAGAAGGCTTACAAAAAGCCGTCCCTGCGGCGCCTGGGCCTGCTGCGGCGGGTCACGCGGTTCAGTTTTTGACAGCCGCGCTGCCTGAAACTTCGCCGGCCGGCTTCCTTTCCGGAGCCGTGCCGGCTTTCTTTGCCTGGCGGGTGCCTTGCGGGATGCCGCCCGGGAGGGACCGATGATCGGACCGGAGAGCCGTCTCCGGCGCAGGGACCGCGTACTTGTCCAGCGCGCCGCCGACACCGTGGTGCTGCTGGACCTCGAGGGAGGCCAGTATTACGCGCTCGACGAGGTGAGCGCCCGCGTGTGGGAGCTGTGCGACGGTACCCTCGGCGTAAGCTCGATCACCGAGCACATCGGGACTGAGTACGACGCTCCGGTCTCCACTATCTACGAGGACGTCGTGGCGTTCCTGGAGGAAATGCTGGATGAGAACCTCCTGGTCAGGGAGGCTTGAGGCGGCCCGCATCCTGCTCTTCGCGGCCGCGGTGCCCCTGATCCTGCGCCTGCGCAAGCTCCCGGACCTCCCGGCCTGGCTGGAGCCCCGGGGGCCCATCCCTCCATCTCCTTCCGCGGCCGAAGTCCACACCCTGGTCCGCCGCGTCGACGCCCTGATCGCCGCCGGCCGCCTCTTCGTCCGCTCGGGCTGCCTGGTCCGCGGGCTCACCCTCTACCGCTTCCTGCGCCGGGCCGGGGCCGAGGTCTCGCTGCGCTTCGGCGCGGGGGAGATGAACGGGAGCTTCGCCGCGCACTGCTGGATCGTCTACCAGGGCGAGCCCCTGGCCGAGCCCCGGGACCCCCGGCCGCTGTTCACCGAGACCTGGCGGATCGAGCCCGCTTCCCTGGGATCCGCCTCGTGAGCGTTTATGACCTTCACGGAGTCCGCATCGGCGTCGCCGCCACGGGCCCGGAGGACATCGCGGAAAGGGCGGCGGCCGGCGTCCATGCCCGGCTGGCGGGCCTGCCTTTGAAGGGTACGCGCCCCGACATCCTGTTCGAGATCCACACCGGGGACGCTCACCCCTTCGAGCGCCCCGCGGCGGCGCGGCCCGTCTACGATCCGCCCGTGGGCGAGGTGGTCTACGACGACGGCGCGGGCCTCCTCTACATTGGCTACGGCCCGCGGCTCTCCGTGCTCTGCGAGCCGGGCCAGGGCCGGACGCGAGCCTCGGCGGCTCCCATGACGGAAGAGGACCTCTGGCCCCTCTCCCATCCCCTCTTCACCCTGCCCCTGGTGGAGCTCCTGAAGCACCGGGGTTTGTATGGATTGCACGCCGGCGGTGTCTGCCGGGACGGCCGCGCCCTCCTGCTTCCCGGCACGAGCGGCTCCGGCAAGTCCACGCTGACCCTCGCCCTGGCCCGCGCCGGTTTCGGCTTCCTGGGGGACGACACGCTGTTCCTGGCGCTACGTCCTGAGGGATTGAAGATCCTCGCTTTTCCGGACGAATTCGACCTGACGGACCAGACGGTCGCCTTCTTCCCCGAGCTCGCCCCGCTGCTCGGCGCCTCCCGGCCGTCCGGCTGGCGCAAGCGGCAGATCCGGGCCGAGCGGACCTATGGCTCCGAGGTCGTCTGGGAGTGCGAGCCGGCGCTCCTCGTCTTCCCCCAGGTGGCCGGTGTCCGGGAGAGCCGGCTCAGTCCCATGGGGAAGGCCGAGGCCCTGCTGGAGCTGGCCCCCAACGTCCTCCTGACCGACCCCGGCTCCTCCCAGGCCCACTTCGACGCCCTGGGCGAGCTGGTCGAGCGCAGCGAGTGCTGGCGGCTGGAGACGGGGACGGACCTGGACGAAGCCGTGCGGCAGCTGGAGGCGCTGTGAACCGCGAAGACCGCCTGCTGTGCCTCTGCGCCCGGCAGGATTTTCTGCCCGAGCACCAGGAGGTTGTCGAGAAGCTGGGACGGGTTCGTTGGGATCGCCGCTGGGACCGGATCATTGCCGCGGCCGAGCGCCACGCCGTGCTGCCCATCGTAGGCGCCAACCTCCGGCGGTGCGCTCTCGATCTGCCGGCAGCCCTCGTGGAGCGCCTGGAGCTGGCCCTCTTCGAGAACGCGGCGATCAAGGAACGCGACGCGGACCGGCTCGCAGAGGGGATCACCCGCCTGCGCGAGGTCGAGCTCGACGCCATGATCCTCAAGGGCATGGCCCTCTCGCTCTCCGTCTACCAGGAGCCCTGGGTCGTGACCTCCCAGGACATCGACCTCTCCCTGCGGCCCTGGCCCGGCTGGCACAAGGACAAGGGCGAGGAAAGGAAGATCCGCTGGGCCCTCTACACCCACGGCATCGAGTGCGACCTGGGCGGGCACCACGACGTCACCATGAACGGCGTGCTGCCCGTCGATTTCGGGCGGATCTGGCGCGACGCCCGGCCCGTCTCCTTCCGCGGCGTGGACGCCTGGATCATGTCGCCCGAGGACCAGATGATCGCGCTCGCCGTCAACGGCTGCCGCAAGCACTACTTCCGCCTGAAGGCGCTGTTCGACGTGGCCGAGACCCTGCGGCGGGGGGGACCCCTCGACTGGACGCGCCTGGGCAGCCTGGCCCGGGAAGGGCACTGCGAGGGGATCGTCTATGCGGCGCTGGTGGCGGCCCGGGAGACGCTGGGGAGCGAATTGCCGGCAGGGGCTCTGGACTCCCTGGGGTTGTCCTCGGGTTGGGCCTCCCTGCTGAGGCGGATCATCGCCGCCTTCCTGCGCTTCGGCTCCTTCGTGGAGCCCAGCCTCAAAAGCCGGGCTCTCTCGCTCGCCCTCACCTACGCCAGCCTGCGCCCGGCCGAGGCGTGGAAGTCCGCCGCCTACAGCTTCACCCACCGGGATCCTCACAAGGGTGAGGATCCCTACTCGCCCGTGCCCTCCGGCGCCGAGGCAGCCGACGGCGGCACGGGCACCTTGAGCGCCGGGTCGCCCAGCAGGTCGTAGATCCGCGGCAGGGCGGGATCGCCGCCCTGCGAGCGGAACTCCGCCACCGCCCGCAGGATGCGGTCGCCCAGGCGCTCGTCTACTGCTGAATGGTAGAAGAGCTCGGCCAGGAGCCGCGCCTCGCCATTGTCCGAAAGGCCCGAGGGACCCCACACGGCAGCGGCGCCTCCGGACGGGCTCTTGACCAGCATCTCGCCCAGGGCCGGCACGCCCGGCACCGCGAAGCGGTTCACCGTGCACGTCATGGCCGTGAGCACCGGCAGCCGGGAGCCGTTGGCCAGCCCCGGCACGTCGCCGCTCGCGAGCAGGCCGTTTCCCGACAACCGGTCGAGGCCGCCGTGCCCCATGTAGTTGATGAACGCGGTGCCCCGGTGGAAGCTGGCGATCAGCTGGCCCCGGGCGGCGGCGAGCGGCGTCGAGGCCAGGTGGATACGCTCCACCGCGTAGGAGGCCGGGACCTGGGAGGCGATGCGCTCGCTGTCCGCCGTGAAGTCGGCGCCCTGGTCCGGAGCGTCGGCGAGCATCGTGACATTGCTGGCCCAGTCCGGAGCGGGGTCGCTCTCGTAGGCCGCGATCTTGGCCGTGTAGGAGTCCAGCTCCGCCGCCGAGAGCACGGGCACGCGGCCCACGGCCATCTCGGGAAGGCCGTCGCCGTTCACATCGCCCAGCCGGTTGTCCGAGGGGAAGAGGCCGCCCGCGCTCTGGATCATCAGCGGCGGCACCAGGTTGTCTCCGTACCCCAGGAGGTTCCGGTAGTCGAGCGTGCCCTCGCCCGCCAGGGCCACGTACCGGGGCGGCAGCTGCCAGTTGAGATACGCCCAGGCCAGGAAGGTGCGCAGGGCGTGCGGGCTCGGCAGGCCGGCGTTGAAGTCGTCCATCACCTGATCGAGATCCACCACCAGGGCCTCCAGGCCCTGGGATCGCCGCAGATCGGCCAGGCGCTCGGCCGCATCCCGCATCCCGGGGGTGGTCACCACCAGGTACTCGGCCCGGTTGGAAGGCAGGCGCAGGCCCGCCGTGGTCCAGGGACGCACCGCGGCCGGCGTCTTGAACGCGGCCGGCGCCGCCGCGAGGTAGCGGGACGCACTCGAAGGCGTCAGGCTCAGGCGGAAGCCCGGGCCGTCGGGCTCGACCGCCGCCCCCGTCACCCAGCGCGGCTGGAGCGGGTTCTGGACGTCGAGCAGCCGCACCCCGGAGGTGGAGAAGCCGGAGACGGCGACCTGCGAATTGCCCCCCGAGGTGAAAGCCAGGGCGTCGCCCGCGGCGCGGAACGACCGCGGGTAGGAGAGATCGAACCCGTCCACGTAGTAGATGCTGTAGGGCGCGCCGTCTCCCGTGCGGGCGGACACCATCACCTGGTTGCCGCTCTCGGCGAGGACTCCCGAGGGGATCACGAACGGCGCCTGCCGGGGCGCGATCCCCGTCCAGCGCGTCTCGCCGAGCACGGTGCCGTTGAGGGAAACGGTGGCCTGGTGCTCGTCCGTGACCCCCGTGGCCGTCGCGCCATGAAGCGAAACGTTGATGGAACCGCCGCTGCCGGAGGAGACGCCGGGAGCCTCCAGCGTGAACGTCCGCTGGCCGAAGCTGGGATCGCCCCCCTGGAGGTACTCCCAGAACCAGTAATCCGACTCCGGATCGGGAGTGATCACCGTCGCCGGGAACGCGTCCCGCTCCGTGTGGAGCGTCTCCGGGAAGGTGCCGCTGGAGACCGCGCCCGGTCCCACGGACACCGTCTGCATGAGCAGGCCCTTGGCGTCCCCCTGGAGACGGTAGACGTTGGCGGCGCTGTAGATCCCGGACGGTGCCTCGCCGTAGAAGAAAAGCCCCAACGCCTCCTTGTCCTTGCCGGGCTTGGGGACGAGGTCCGGGTACCAGGCGACGGCCTGTCCGCCGCGGGACAAGGCGAGCTTGCCCTCGGCGATCAACTTTCCGGCCTTGTCCGGTGTCACGCCCAGCCAGGCCGCCACGCCGGCGGCAGGCACGTAGTAGAGGCCCGTCTCCCGCACCGAGAGGTGGACCGAGCTCGTCCTCGTGAGGACCGGCCCCCCTAGCCCTCTCTTCAAGGCCGGACGCTCCGCCCTCTGATCCTGCCGGACCGCGGGATGGACCTGCCGTTCATAGCCGGCGAGGGTCTCTCTCCGGTCCGGCCGGCTCCAGTCCACCGCCACGGCGAACGGGCCATGCACCCGGCGCCGGCCGCCGGACTCCACCTCCACCAGCCGGTACTTCTGGGGCGCGAGTGGCGAGACGCCCTCGTCCACCAGGCGGTACGTGCCGCCCTGGGCCGCCTGCACGCTGGCCAGCAGGCCGTCGTGGACCGGCACCCAGCGGCGCGCCGTGCCATCCCAGCGCTCGGCGAAGAAGCCCGCCGTGCCCGCCTCCGACGCCGTCGTCCACTCCAGGAGCACGCCACCGCCGTCCGCCCGCGAGGCCTGGAAGCCCGAGACCACCGCCTCGGTCAGCAGGCCCGCCGTCACGGCCAGCTCGCAGACCGGACCCAGGGTGTAGGTCGCCCGGGTCTGGGTGGTGTTGCCCGTCTCGTCCACGTACGTGGCCCGCGCGCCGTTGCCCGAGGCGGGCGTCGCCGTCACCGGCAGCCGCTGTCCGTTCGAGGCGGGCGAGACGTCCACCTGGTACGTGAGGATCTCTGTCGATCCCGCTGTCACCGTGCCGGGGTTCCAGGTGATGTTGCCCGTGCCGCCCACCGACGGCTGAGCGGTGATCGAGCCCTGGCTCACCGCCGCGTTGCCCGCGTAGACCACGCCGCTCCCGGGGATGTTCGAACGCACCAGGTTCGTGGCCGAGAAGACGATCGGCCGCGCCGTAGGGTTCTCGAGGCGGACCGTCACCTGGTACCGCGAGGTCTGGCCCGCGCCCACCGGGTTCACGCCCGACTTGTGGGTAAGGAGCTGCTCCAGGTAAGGCTTCACCGGCGCCGCGCCCGCGTCCGTCGGCAGGTAGACCCGGAACGCGTTCGTCGTGGGATTGGCGCCCGGCGGGTTCGCCGCCGCCTGGAAGTTGCTCAGCCAGACGTTGGCGTAGTTGCCGTTGATCCCAGGGGTGTTGTAGGTGTTGATCGAGATCGCTCCCGTCCAGATCCCGTAGCCCGTGGAGAGCTGGTCGGAGGTCCAGCCGCTGAACGTATCCCGGCGCCAGGTGTTGTTGGTGGACAGCGAGCTGCTCGTGTAGCTCTGGGTGAACCCCCCGCCACGCCGGGTGAAGCTCATCGAGCCCGTATTGCCGCTGTTGCTGTCGTAATCGAAATCGTTCTTGGCGGCCGAGCAGCCGGAGGTGATGTAGGGGTAGAAAGTGTAGCTCCGGGTCCCCGAGCCGGAGCTCGGCGGGTTCACCCCGATCTGGGTGTGCGAGTCGTAGTAGATGGGCAGCTCCGTGCCGGTCGAATCGGAGTTGCCATCGTGCGCCCGGATGCCGATGGCGTTGATGTCGTTGGCCGCCCCCATGTCCACCCGCAGCTCCCAGTGGCCCGCGGCGGTGTTCTGCGCCGTCGTGCTGTTGAGGATCGTCTGCCAGACGTTGTCGTTGCAGGTGTTGTCGTCGCAGTCGTTCAGCGTCGCGGCCGTCGAGCCGTCCGGCCGGATTAGCGTGTAGTCCACCTGGGCGTCGTAGCCGTCGTCGCGGTCGCGGTCGCGGCCGGCGGTGTCTTCCGTGCCGCCGCCCCGGCCGATGTCCGGGTCGAACACCTCCACGGCGAGCCGCCCGAGGCCCGGAGGCACCTCGATGAAGTAGCGGTAGAAGGTGCTGAGACCGTCAGCGTCCGAGATGTAGTCGCCGTTCGGCGTCCCCGCGTCACCTCCCTGAGGCGTGTGGAGCGCCGTCGTGCCCGTCGAGGCCGCCTGGAGGGGAAGGGGACCCACCACCAGCGCCACCGCGAGCAGCGCGGCCAGAGGGCGGCGCAAGGTGATGAGGCAGGCAAAGGATGCAACGTATTGGCTCATGACAATACCTCAAACGAAAGAAACAAAGGAAGCAACTCCCACAATATGCCCGAAAGGGCCGAACCGTCAAGGATTTACAACGGTTTTTCAGACGCCGCGCGAGGTGAGGACGATTTTCACCGTCCGCAGCAGGATCGAAAGGTCCAGCCACAGCGTCCAGTTCGCCATGTAGGCGAGGTCGTACCGCAGCTTGTTCTGGGGGCTCGAATAGTAGTCGCCGTTGACCTGGGCGAGGCCCGTCAACCCCGGGGCCAGCGAGAAGCGCTCGGCGTACCCGGGCACCTCCTTGAGGTACCGCTGGACGAAGCCTGGCCGCTCCGGCCGGGGGCCCACCAGGCTCATCGTCCCCTGGAGCACATTCCAGAGCTGGGGCAGCTCGTCCAGCCGGAAGCGCCGCAGGAAGGCGCCGATCGGCGTCAGCCGCGGGTCCCCCGGTTGGGCCAGCACCTCGCCCGACTCCGCCTCGGCATCCGCGCGCATCGTGCGGAGCTTGTACAGGAGGAACGGCTTCTGTCCCCGGCCCACGCGTGTCTGCTGGTAGAGCACGCCGCCCGGGGAGGTCAGGCGCACGGCGAGCGCGCAGGCGGCCATCACCGGCAGGGCCGCGGCCAGCAGCAGCACCCCCGCCGCGAGGTCCACCAGCCGTTTCAGGGGCCGGTTGATCCGCCATTCCGTCTCCCGTACCACCTCGATCAGCGGCAGGTCGTGCACCCAGCGGTAGCGCATCCGGCCGATCAGGCTCTCGAAAGGGCCGGGCAGCAGCAGGACGCTCGTGTGGTCCGGCCGCGTGCCCGCGAGGGCGTCGATCAGCCGCGTCTGCCACGAATCGCTGCTCCCCACGAGCAGGATGTCGTCGATCCGGTCCTCGGCCAGCAGGCGGGGGAGGTCCTCCGTGGTGCCCAGGCAGGGGCCGAGAGCGGGATCTTCTCCCTCCTGAGCAGCCGTCTCCCCCGGGATCGCCACCCAGCCCACCACCTTGAGGCCGTGCCAGGGATCGAACGCCAGCGTCTGGGCCAGCTCCCGTGCGGCGGTGCCGCTCCCCACGATCACCACCCGCTTCTCCCGCTGCCGCTCCGTGCGGTCCAGGACGAGCCGCCAGCCGAAGAGCAGCGTGAAATTGAGCACCACATAGAGCAGCGCCACCGACCGGGGGAACTCGCGGCTGGCGAGGAACCACCACGCCATCAGGGCCATGGCCTGGAACACCGCCGCGCCCCCCAGCCGGCGCACCAGCTCCGCCCGTCCCCGGGGGCGAGGCGGATCGTAGAAGCCGAACAGGTAGAGCGTCGCGAATTGGATCGCCAGCACCACCAGCCACTCCCGCGAGAGGAAGCTCAGCCGGTCCGGGGGCAGCAGGCCCCGGGTGAACGGCAGCGGCACATGGAGGCGGACCAGGAACGCGGCCCAGAGCGCGGCGACGGCGGCCAGGCCGTCACCCACCAGCCGGAGCCACCGGCGGGAGGAGGTCATGAGGCGGGACTTTACATGAATGGGGCCCTCTCTATACTCTGCCCCTCGCCAAGGAGGCCTACGTGCGCAAACTGATGATTCTGGGATCGTTCCTGTGGATAGCGGCCGTCTTGCTGACTCCGGTGGTGGCGGCCGCCCAGGAGGGCGATCTCCGCTTCGAAAAGACCGTCCCCTGGCAGACCGGCAAGCTGATCGAGATCAACGCCCTCGTGGGACCCGTCAAGATCGGCAAGGTCGAGCTCACCAACGAAGGCAAGGACGGTGGCTCCATCACCTCCCGTTTCAAGACCGGCGGCGGGCCCTCCGACACCGAGACCCTCCTGCGGGCGAGCTTCGACGGCCAGAACCCCAAGGAAGACGAGTGGGTGGTCGAATTCACCCTCGAATTCCTGGACAAAAACGGCCGGCTGATCGACCGCGCCAAGGGGCAGGAGAGCTGGGAAGGCGAGGCCAAGACCGCGAAAATCGACCACGCCATCCTCGAATACGTGGTCCCCATGATCGACAAGGTCCGCATCAAGCTGGAGGCCCGGCTCGACTGATCCCCCTGAAAGACCGATGAAAGTCACCGAGCACCTGGCGAACGCCGGCCATCCGCTGATCAGCTTCGAGATCATCCCGCCCCTGCGTGGCGGCGACGTCAAGGGCCTGCTCGCCCTCATCGACGACCTGGTCAAATACCATCCGCCGTTCATCGACATCACGAGCCACGCGGCGGAAGTCATCTACGACGAGACCCCCACGGGCATCCAGCGCCGCGTCAAGCGCAAGCGGCCGGGCACCCTGGGGGTCTGCGCGCTGATCCAGAACAAGTACCACATCGACGCCGTCCCCCACATCCTCTGCCAGGGCTTCACCCGCGAGGAGACCGAGGACTTCCTGATCGAGCTGCGCTACCTCGGCATCGACAACGTCCTCGCCGTCCGCGGCGACGAGAGCGGCTACCAGAAACCTCTGCAGCACGGCCGCAGCGCCAACCGCTACGCCTGTGACCTGGTGGCCCAGATCACCGCCATGAACCATGGGCGCTACCTGGAGCAGGACCTCCTGGACGCCGAGCCCACCAGCTTCTGCATCGGCGTCGGCGGCTACCCCGAGAAGCACTTCGAGGCGCCCAACCTGCCGCTCGACGTCCGCCGGGTCAAGGAGAAGGTCGAGTCCGGGGCCCACTACGTGGTGACCCAGATGTTCTTCGAGAACCGGCACTACTTCCATTACCTGGACCTCTGCCGCGAGCAGGGGATCAACGTCCCGATCATCCCGGGCCTGAAGATCCTCACCTCCGCCAAGCAGCTCGCCACCATCCCGCGCACCTTCTTCGTCGAGATCCCCGCCGAGCTCTCCGACGAAGTCCTGGCCGCCAAGCCCGAGCACGTCGCGGATATTGGAGTCGAATGGGCTCTGAAGCAGAGCCAGGAGCTGCTGGAGCACGGCGTCCCCTCCCTGCACTTCTACGTCATGCAGAGCGCGGGGGCGATCAAGAAGCTGATGTCGAAGCTGAAGATGTAGGCCCTCACCCCTGCCCCTCTCCCGGCCCTCCGCCCACCCCGGCCGGGGAGAGGGGAAAGACAGGAGAAACGGACTTAATCAAGCCTTGGTTTTCTCCCTCCTCTCCCTGGAGGGGTGGGCGGAGGGCTGGGAGAGGAGGGCCGGGGAGGTGAGGGCCTACCGCCGCGTAAAGATCACCTTCCCCGGATTCCCCTGCACCACCGACCGCTCCGGAATCCTCCCCGACACCACCGAATTCGGGGCCAAGATCGACCCGCTCCCCACGTCCGCCCCGTCCAGGAGCACGCACCCGGCGCCGATCCACACGTCGTTTCCCACGCGGATGCCCTTGGCCGAAACCTTTTCCTGGAAGCGGATAGGCACGTCCAACCGGTCGTACCTGTAGTTGTTGCCGATGATCGAGACGTTGGGACCGATCAGGCAATCGTCGCCGATCGAGACTCCCTTTTCGTGGGACGTGATCACGCACCCGGTGGCGATCTCCACATGGGAGCCGATCACCAGAGGCCCGTCCGTGGCCTTGACCTTGGTAAACGATCCGATGACCGATCCTGGGCCGATCCTGAGGAGCGGCGTGATCTCCACCTCGGCCCGCGGGCTCACCTGGCACCGGTACTTGAGCCAGGCGTGGATCGTCACCACGAACCCTGGGACCAGGAACCGCCGGAGGACCGTCCCGATCCGCATGTCAGGCCTGGACCCGCTCCAGGACCAGCCGCCGGATCGTCTCGAACCGCTCCATCTCCCCGACCTCCTTCATGGTGAACCGGATCCCGAAGGCCTCCTCCAGGGCCGTCACCATCCGCAGATGGTTCATCGAATCCCAGGCGAGCGCCTCGTCCCGGTGAAAACCCTCGCCGATCGTCCCCGGATCGACCTCCAGGACCTCGGCCATGACCTCCCTGATGCGGCGCTCTGCGTCCAAAGACGGGACTCCTCCTGCTAAGTCTTCGCGGCTGAGCAGTTTGCAAAACCTGCGCCGTGGCTCGGGATGAAAGGCCAGGTCACCGCCGTCCGCATCGAAGGAGACTGCATCGTCCAGACCTTCGGAAGCAAAGGCCGACCGCTCCCCCCTCCTACAAGGCGGACCACTACCTGTACTACCAGGGAGGAGAGCTGAGCTTCGGCAAGGCCACCATGCACGGAGCCGACCTGGAAATCATCGACGCCGACCTCAAAGACCCCTTCGGCTTCTTCCTGGCTCAATACGCCAAGCAGTTGACGGCCGGGTACTCGCGGACGCTGGCGAATAAGGGGCTGGTGGTATACATGCCGGATTCGGTATCAATGCTTGGCGACGTTGCGGTCACGTATAGAATCGTCTAAGTATGCTGTCAGTATCGCCCTCATCTCCCTGGGGGCGCTGTGCTCTAACGATTGAGAATCAAGTCTGGCCTCTGGTTTTTGAGGAACTCCAGAGTTACGCGGGAAAAGTTCATGTGCTATCTTTTCAATAGCGCCAGGTTGGTCAGATAGGTCGCGAATCAAAATAGGGAGGTGTTGTTTATCATAGCGTGCATTCGACAGTTCGCCTTTACTCTCCAAGGCGGCGAGACCTAGAAGAAGAGTCCAGTGGCAGAAGAGTCTGAACTCTTTTTCCTCTGGCGGCAACAGCCGAAAAAAAGACAAGGCGCCTTCCACATTATAGGCGAGCCCCTCTTCTATCTCTTGTCTGTTCCATATGAAACACCTACCTTGAGATTGATCAATGTCCGCATCGTTGAGTATGTTAATTTTTTGAAGAGATATTCCAAAATGTCGAGCACCTACTATGATGTCATCGTAAATTTCTATATTTGAACCGAGGGCCGCTAGAAGGTCGACTAAGAGTTCCGCTACGATTCCCGCTACAAAGAAGCAGTAAAGGTTCAGCTCGGTAAGTGTGGCTATGGGTTGGTTCCTCTCGAGAAACATCACCATGCCCTTTGACATGGTTAGTACTGTGCGCTGTATGGCTGTTCGAGTTGCTTTATGGGAAAGCTCGTGGAGCTGGGATAGGATATAGAATGCATCCGAAATCAACTCTCTCTCTGCTGAGTTTAGGGATCTGGGAAAGCTCTCCGCCCACTTTTGGACGCCCATCTCAGTCGGAAGTTGTAGAATGAAATTTTCATAAGATGCGAAGCACTGTTGTTGTTCAGCCCATTGGTGCCATTCTGAATCTTCGATGGTGTCGAGAATCCTCAATAAAAGATAAGAAAGGGCAACCCTTTCCCGGTAAGGAGGGCGAAGGACGCCAATAGCCATGTAGAAATTTTTGCTTATATTGCTTAGGTGGTACAGGAGACGTCTTCCAGGAACTTCCTCGTCCACGACAGGCATAGCGCAACTCCTCTCTGCCCGGCTGCAGGTGCTTCGGGCTCTTGACTCGGCAGCAAATCTGCCAAAGAAGTCTGTATGCTAGACTTAGGCTTAGTTGTGTGATAATAGTAGATTATCTTACCTACGTCAAGCGCCAAACACGACCCTACTATGCTACCCTCACGTTTCGAATACTTTGCTCTTATTCTAATTTACGGCTCAATCATCTTCACTCTTCTGCATGACCAAGCACGCCAAGTACTGGCGAGCAGGCCTTTTTGGACCTCATGCATAGCATTTTGCTCGCTCTGGACCCTACTTGAGATCTACGCGCTAAGCAATGGCTGGTGGATATTCTCGGCGGACAAGATCTGCGGCCTTCGCATCGCCACATTGCCAATCGAAGAGTATGTCCTATTCTTTCTCATCCATCTCTCCACCACTTCCCTGTGGACAGCCTTCAATCAAAATGACTTGGCCTAATTTTTCAATACTTTACGCCGCGCTCAACCTGTTGGCCGCCTTGGCCCTGCGCAAGCGTCTCACCAAGTATTCGCCAGGCTTGACTAGAACAATAGTAGCATCATCACTTGTCCTTTTTGTCTTGGATGCATTGGCTGAAAGCAGAAATATCTGGTACTTTCCGCAACTTTTTGGCATGCGGCTCTTGGCCGTTCCTGTTGAAAATATATTCATCATAATTAGTAGCTCACTGAATAGTCTACTCTTTTATCTGCTTTTTGTCGATCATCTTCCCGGGCGTAATTCAAGATCGAGTAAGTGAGGGCTGCGGCAGCTACAAGCAGGGCTAGTACAAGGAAAAACCACTTCTGCTCCTCTGCTGGCACTACAAGAATCAGCCCTTGAGGAGATAACTGCTCCTTGTTCTCCAGAGTATGAGTCACACTACTCCGAAAACTTGCAGGATCAACCTCGACAAGAGCATAACTTTCAGGTGGCACAGTCCCATCTTTTCCGATATCGACAATCCGAGTCTCCTTGAATCGCTGAACCCAGCCATTCTGAATTCCTCCGAAGCCAAGATGTACTTCCTTGGGGAGAAGGTTTTTTGCTACTACGTAGCAGCGCTTGTCGCTCTTGAAACAGAATTCACCATAATGGTCGCCCTTCTCCCCAATAAACCAATAGTCCCAGTTTTCGCTGGGAAGAAAGATGAATGTAATAACAATAAGGCTGAAGCTCCATATCCTGCCAAAGCTAAGCATTGTTCACGGTTCTCCTCTCGGCATCATTGTCGAGCCTATTTTAACAATTAAAACTACTACAAGCGTGGCGACGAAGGTTACGCCTGGCATTAAGAAGTGATATTCGAATCTATAGAGGAAATGTGGTTCCAGCAAAAAAAACGCAACGGCAGTTATCGTCAACGTCCACCACATGTAGCGAGTGTCGGTTGGCAGCCAAGATGCGGCACGGGGAAAGATACATTTTGCAGATGCCACTGCCGGGATAATCAGCAACGACGCAATAAATATCCCCGTAGTATGCACCCGGTTTTCGTTGACTATACTAGAGACCACCGCGGCCACCAGTAAGAGCCTGAGGATCTTGTCCCTGGTCAAGAAAGCCTTTTTTACAAAAGATTCTCTCTTATAGCTTGCGACCTGGAGCAGCGTAACTAAGAGAGTGTCTATCGTAGTAAAGATCATGCAATAAACACTCATTAAGAACACAATCCTGTAAATTGGAGCGCTTTCATCAAGAAAGAAGACGGCGAGGGCCCTCACATAGTTCACGGGAAGCGTACGCGTCGGAATTTTGTCACTCAGCGCTTGGCTAAAAAATATACCGAGGGATAAGGTTACGAAGGTAAAGAAGGCCGTAAGGCTTGCCAATTGGCGCCGTTTAGAGAACAACTCCCTCGTAGTTTTAGCGTCGAAATTAAATCTTGAGGAGTAATCAATTCCAGCAAGAAACCACACTACTGCAAGCAGTAGCACCAGAAATAGGTTCGAGAAGCGAATAGCTGGACTATCTAAGGGGAAATCAGCCAACCGTTCCATCGTTCCGTATCTAAATATAAACAATATGAGAGTGACAAAAAACGAGCAAAGAACTGCCCCCTGAACAAAGTCCGAAATCAAGACAGCTCTAAATCCTCCGAAGTGAAGATATACGACCACAACCAGGCAAATAACTGACAAAAGAAAGGACACCACAATCGGACGGCCCGGCATAAGGCTTGAAAGTATAAGCCTGCTGACGGCCAACTCTTCCACCAATAATCCAAAATATATTACCAAATACACGGCAGAAATCACCTGGAAGCTTTTGGGTGGATATGCCTTAGCGAGAAGATCCAGAAGTATGTTCCCGCGCTGCTTGAGCATTGCCTCGGGATCCAGCTCTTTTTCTGCTCTCCTTAAGAGTCTGTCATACAAAGCAAATATCGCAGGAAAGGCGAAGGCCAGCGTCAGGACAAACCAGGAGTGAAAAAGTTGAGCGTATATAACGATGGCGCCAAAGAAATATGTGACGGAGAAAGTGGCGCCGATATTGCTGGCCAAGCTGTGAATTGGGCGCCGACCTCGAAACAGGTAGGTCTTTATATTGTCCGCGAAGGCGACGTGGTCACGCCTGCACGCCTCTATGGTTAAAACTGCGAGGAGTAGCAACAGAAACGCCGCCAGAAAAATATTGTCATAACTCATAATATGACTTTCGCTCATCAATGCAGATCGTAGCTAAGATAATCTACTATTATCCTCCTGTTTCTTGTTGAATGAAGTCGGTTTGCTCAGGAGGTCTGCTGAGAAGTAGAAGCTGCGCGAAATTGGCGCCTGGGATGCCGAGCAGCAATCTGCGAGTGCCCTTTGCGAACCTCGGCATAGATCTGAGTTGTAGTAATGCAGCTATGCCCAAGCAGGTCTTGTATGTATCGAATATCCACACCTTCCTCTAGTAGCAGTGTTGCTACAGAATGGCGAAGCATGTGTGGTGTTACTTTTCCCCTAATCCCTGCCGCTACCGCATACCGGCGTAATCCTGCTCTTACTGACTGCTCGGAAAGCCTCTCTCCCCGCCGGTTATAGAAGAAATGCTTCTTACTTCCGACCTCCTTGCTCCAGAGAGTCCTATAATCTCGCATTGTTCTCAGGACCTCATCGTCACATAATTGGAGAATTCTCTCCCGTCCACCCTTACCAAGAATCCTGACTTGGCCCCTACGCAGATCAACATCTTCATCTTTGAGGCCGCAGACTTCCGCTACTCGAGCTTCCCGTGGCGAAGAGGGTTTCCAATACGGCTATGTCTCGCGCCAACGCTCGGTAAGAGTAGGACTCTCGGTCTGAATGTTCCTGCTTCAGGCGGTAAAGGTGTTTGAAGAGGCGCTTAAGGTCGTGAAGAGGAATAGTCCGGGGTAGGCGCCGGGTCTCTTTGATGCGGACATCCATCTTGCGGAAGGGGTTGACGGCTATGGCGTCCTCCCTCTCCAGGAAGTGGAAGAGGGCCTTCAGGGTGGCTACCTTTCGCTTGATGCTCTTCTCTTTCAGGGGGCCGAAGAGGGTCTTGATGTAGGCGCGGAGGGCGGTCTTGTCCACGGCGGCGAGGGTGGCGATCTCCAGGTTCGTGGCCAGGTACTCGGTGAACTGGCGGAGGTCGATGGAGTAGGCCTTGAGGGTCTTCGGGCTCAGGTTCTTCTCGTAGCGGCAGTGGAAGAGGAACTGCGTGACGGCTTCCTGTAATTCCATGCTGGATCTCTCCTCCGGAACTCCGAAAGCCAGGATCATAGTCTCTGGGAGCGTTACTTGGGACTAGTACGACGCGCCCGAAGTTCGTACCGGGTTTCTCTGGAGCGGCAGGGAGCCCCTTGCCGGCCGGACCCGAATGCAGTTCGCCCTGCCAGGGCGGGAGTTGAACAGCCCGGGGTGTCAACCCCGGGGACGGGAGCCACGAGATTCCCAAGTCCCGAAGGGCCGACAGAGCCGCTTCGACCGGGCAGATCCAACACGACCGATCTGTCGGCCCTCCGGGGCTGAGGGATCCGGAGACTCCGGTCCCCGGGGCTGACGCCCCGGGCTGGGCAACTCCCGCCCCTTCAGGGCGAACATTGCCGGAAAACCCGGAACGAACTTCGGGCGTGTCGTACTAGGAGGTTGGGGGAGGAGAGCGGTGGCGGAGGAGAGGCGGCCGGTGGAGCGGTGAGGTCCGGGCACGGAAGGCTCGTCCTGGCTCGGGGAACGCTCTTGCAACGCCAGGGAACGCTCGTTCTTGTTGCAAGAACGTTCCCTCTCGTTGCATCTGCGTTCCCTCTTGTTGTTAGAGCGCTTCCTCTCGTTGCGGGAGCGTTCCCTTTCGTTTCTTCAGCGTTCCCTCTCGTTGTTTGAGTGCTCGCTCTTGTTTTTTCAGCGTTCCCATTCGGTTTGGGAACGTTCGCTCTTGTTGTTTGGGCGTTCGTTCTCGTTGCAAGAGAACTCGGATTCGCTTCTTGAGCGCTCTTTTGTGTTGCAAGAGTGGCTTGTAGCGCTACTGAGACGCTTCGTTGTGTTTCTTGCGGTAGGTGGTGGGGATCTTTCCCGATCCGCGGGATTTCACTTCGATGGCCCCTTCCCTTTCGAGCGTATCCAGGACTCGGAAGAGGGAGGCGCGGTCCGGCGAATCGCCCAGACAGCGGAGGACGTCGTGCTTGGTGAAGTCTTCGGGCAGTTGGGGAAGCGTCTCGAGGACGCCATCGTAGAGCTCGCCAGCCGCACGGCGTTGCTTCGGCAGTGGGGGAGCTGTCTCCTGGGGCTCGGGGAGGGGCGGGGCTTGGGGGGGCTCTGCGGTCTGGGCGGTCTCGGCTTCGCCTTCGGAGGTCCGCCAGAGGAGCTCCAGCATCTGGAGCTGGGCGCGGTGGCCGGCGTGGACGAGGTCCAGGGCCATCCGGAGCTGCTCGTCCAGGATCCGCTTGCGTTGCTCGTATTCGTTGCGTTTCATGGACTCGATTGCAACACAACACAAGATGGGCGGCAAGTCCGGCGTGACTGCATATAGATGAATTCAAATAGTGTAAAATCAAGAAAGGAGACACTGGAGATCGAGGAGTCGTACGTGGCATGACCTTTACCTTCGTCACCGAGAAAGCCGGGTCGACGGTCATCGAGCAGTTCTGGGGGCGGGACGTGCGGGAGGCGACGCGGAACTGGTATCGGGAGAGTCAGACCCGGCCCGGCAGGCCGCTGTTCGATGACGACGGGGCGAACCCGGTCGCGGGGGCGAGGAATGTGTGGTGCCGGTCAGGGATCGATCCCAAGGGGGTGTTCTATATGGTGCACATTGTGGCGACTTTTGTGGTGCATGGGGTTTGAGGCCCTCACCTCCCCGGCCCTCCTCTCCCGACCCCTCCCTCCCCCCGCACACCGGGAGAGGAGGGAGAAGGCAGAATCAAATTTCTTCTGCTTTTGCTTTTCTCCCCTCTCCCGGTGAGGGCGGGAGGGAGGGGTCGGGAGAGGGGCCGGGGGTGAGGGCTCGTGCCGCCAGCAGCACGTTGGCGTAGGGGGTGCCCATTCCCATGGGTTGAACATCCACGGTTAGGCCCTGTTTTTCCAGGAGGTTGCGCCAGTCGGCGGCGCTCCGGTATTGGAAGCGCTGGCGGAAGTCCCTTCGGGCCATGGAGGAGAGGCGCTCCTGGATTCGCGTGGCGGTGAAGCGCCAGCCGGCGGCGGCGTCGGCGTCCCGGATGAGGAGGACGCCTCCGGGGGCCAGGGCGGTGGCGATCCGGGCGAGGAGGGCTTCCTGGTCCGGAGCGGGGAGGTAGTGGAGGACGTCCAGCAGGAGGATGGCGTTGGCGGTGGGGAAGTCGGCGGTCCGGAGGTCCCCGGTCTCGATGTGGGCTTCTCCGGCGAGGGCCTGGCAGGCGGCTTCGGCGGTCTTGGGGCGGCCTTCGATCCCGTGGAAGGTGAGGCTTGGGGGCGGTGGCGCCCAATCGGAGGGGTAGGTCCCTTTGGCGTGGAGGTCGCGGGCGGCGAGGAGGAGGGCGAAGACGATGCCGCGTCCGCAGCCGAGGTCGAGGAGCAGGCCCTCGGGCGGCAGGAAGCCCCGGCGCAGGAGGTTGAAGTAGAGGGGGTCGTGGCGGAGCTTCCCCCGGACGAACTCCCAGTGGAACATGCCGGTGTCCTTGTAGCGGCGGGCCCCCTCTTCGATCAGGGCCGCGATCTCGGGGTTGAGCTGGCGGCGGCGGGCCGCCCAGAAAGTGAGGCCGCCGAGGAGGGCCGCGAGGAGGACTCCCACGACGGCGCTGCCCAGGAGGAGGCTCAGGAGGAGGTCGGTTCCGGCTTCCCACGGCTTGAGGTTCTTGAGGTCCGAGATCTTGAGGCCGGCGTAGCTCTTCCCCCGCAGACGGCCGCCGATCTCGAGCTGGGCCAGGACCAGGAGGGGCCAGACGCCCGGCAGGCTCACGTGGGCCGCCAGGTAGGTGAGCCCCACGTTCAACCGGAAGAGGCGGGAGAAGAGGATGCAGAGGGCCAGGTGGAGGCCGTAGAAGGGCGTGCAGCCGATGAACACCCCCACGGCCACGGCCCAGGCCTGCCGGGCCGGCGACATGCCCTCGGTGCGGAGCTGGTAGAGGAGGTCGCGGATGTAGCGGGTGGCGCGGCCTCTGCTCATGCAGATCCCTCGACACGGACGGGCACGGATTTCAGGCCCCGGGCGGCGAGGGCGTCGAGCACTCGCGGGAGGACTTCCAGGACTTTGGGGTTGCCTCCCTCGCGCAGGGCGGAGCCGTCGTGGAGGAGGAGGATGTCCCTGGGGGCGAGGCCACTGAGGAGGCGGCGGGCGACGGCGGCGGGGTCGTGGTCCACCCCGCGGACACCGTCGAAGCCGCGCCGGGTCCAGGAGACGAGGCGCAGGCCGGTCCGGTGGAGGACCCAGTCGAGGAGAGGATTGCGCAGGCCGGCGGGCGCCCGGAAGAGCCGGGGGCGGTGGCCGGTGGCGCTCTCGATGGCGCGCTGGGCGTCTTCGATTTCTTTCCTCAGGGCCGGGGTCAGGTAGAAGGCGAAGAGGTTGGGGTGGGTGTGGGTGTGGTTCTCGATCCGGTGGCCGCGGCGGACGATCTCGGCGGCGATCTCGGGGTGGGCCTCGACGCGCCGGCCGATGCAGAAGAAGGTCGCCCGCGCTCCGGCGGCGTCGAGCTGGTCGAGCACGCGGGGGGTGACGTCCGGGTCCGGGCCGTCGTCGAAGGTGAGGGCGATCTCGTTCCGGGCGTTGTCGCGCAGGGGCAGGCGGAGGAGGTTCTCCCCTACGAGCTGGCCTCGCGGCCAGAGGCTGGCGGCGGCGAGGGCTACGTGGTCGGCGATGAGGAGGCCGGCGATGGTCTTCCAGTGCCGGGGCGCGGCGGCCAGGGCCAGGGCTCCGGCGGCGTGGAGGGCCAGGGAGCCGAGGAGGAGGGCGGGGGGGCGGTAGGGGGGGCGGGGAGAACCGGTGGGATCAGACCGATCGGACCAATCGGACGGATCGGTCGGATTTGGCGTGTCACTCCCCATGACGGGCCTCGGCGACGGCGGCGGAGTGGAGATCGAGGAGCGCCGCGCGGTCGAGCTTGCCTCGGGCGTTCCTCGGCAGCTCTTCGACCAGGATCACGCTCCTCGGCACCTTGTGGGCCGAGAGGTTTTCGCGGCACCAGGCCGTGATGCCGGCGGCCGTGAGGCGTCCCGGGCGGCAGGCGACCACGGCGCGGAGCACCTCGCTTCCCGAGGGACCCGGCACTCCCAGGACGGCGACGGCGTCGACTCCGTCGAGGCGGGCGATGACGCTTTCGACCTCTCGCGGGTTGACCTTCTTGCCCTTGATGTTCACGAGGTCGTCCACCCGGCCCCGGAGGGCGAGCTCGCCGCCTTTCCAGACCGCCAGGTCGCCGGCCCGGAACCGGCCGTCCTGGAGGCGTTCGCCGGGGTCCGGGAAGTAGCCGGAGGAGACGGCGGGAGATTCGACGAGCACGCCTTGATCGTCGATCGTCACCTTCACGCCTTCGACGGGCGCGCCCACGGTACCCCTTTCGGCGGCGCCGCCTTCGCGGTCGTAGCAGATGCCTCCGCATTCGCTGGAGCCGTAGAAGACGTGGACGGGCCGGCCGAAGCGCTCGCGGAAGCGGGCGGAGGTGGCAGCGGAGAGGGGGGCGCCGGCCGTGATGACGAGGCGCAGGCAGTCCGGCCGCGGCGGCGGGTCGCTCATGCGCACCAGGGCGTCCAGGTACGCGGGCACGGTGGGGAAGAAGGTGGCCCCCAGGCGAGCGGCGGTGACGAAGGGGTCGTAGACGCCCGTCTCCTCGGGGAGGGCCAGCACGGTGCCGCGCACCAGGGCGGGCAGGGCGAGGCTGGACAGGCCGTAGGAGTGGGAAAGGGGTATGGTGGTGAGCAGGCGGTCTTCCCCGGTGAGGCCCATGGTGGCGGTGAGCGCAGCGTCGTCGGCCATCAGGGCCTCGGACGGGGTGGCGATGCCGCGGGGAGCGCCGGTGGAGCCCGAGGTGAGCTTGACGACTGCCGCCTCAGGGAAGACGGCGGAAACCGGGTTCCTGGTAATCGGATTCTTGGTAATAATCCAGTCGCCCGGACCCTGAGGCCAGCCCGTGGGGCAGCGCAGCAGGGCCGGCGCGCCCAGGGCGGCGAGGACACGCGCGGCTTCGGCCTCGGGCGTCAGGGCGTCGAGGAGCAGGACGGCGAGGCCGGCGCGGCGCAGGGCGAGGAGCGAGGCGAGGAAGCCCGGACCGTTGGCCGCGGCGAGTCCGACGAGGGTGCCCGGCGGGAGAGTCCGTTCCTCCAGGAGGGTGCCGGCCGCGCGGGCGAGGGCGTCGACGCCGCCCACCGTGGCGCGCCGCTCGGGCGAGACGGCGAGGGGGCTCAGGGGATCGCGCCGGACCAGCAGGTCAAAAGCGTGGAGGATGGGGTCGCGGGGTTTCATGCGGAGGGGAAATCATAGTG
This sequence comes from uncultured Acidobacteriota bacterium, assembly GCA_963832495.1. GTDB lineage: Bacteria > Acidobacteriota > Thermoanaerobaculia > Multivoradales > UBA5704 > DATARR01. Next base: position 592,781 of record CAWHUF010000016.1, read on the forward strand.
TAGGGGCCGCCCTCTAAGTGCGTAAGGACTTTGTAAAGAAAGGGTTGAGGATTGCCAGCGCCCCACGCGGCACGCTAGCATTGGCATCCCGGTGAGGGAAAACCTGCGGAGCTCGCCGCACGGTGGAGTTGGAGCGCCGCCGGATACCAGAGGTTTGCGTACTATGTCGGAAGCAAATGCCACCCCGGTCCGAATCAAGCGCCTGATCGTCGAGAGCCTCAACCTGGAAGGGATGGAGCCGGAGATGATCGAGGACGAGACCCCTCTCTTTGGCGAGGGGCTGGGGCTCGATTCGGTGGATGCCCTGGAATTGGTGGTGGCTCTCGAGAAGGAGTTCGGCATCAAGATCAAGAGCCAGGAGATCGGCCGCGAGGTCTTCTCTTCGGTCTCGACGCTCTCCCAGTTCATCGAAGGGCGGGCCTGAGGCCCCGGACATGGGAACCGTCGCCGTCTCGGGCTTGGGCGCCGTCTGCGGCCTGGGCTGGGGCGTCCCGGCCCTGTGGAAGGAGCTGCGCGCGGGCCGCGCCGGCTTCGCCCCGATCCGCCGTTTCGATCCCAGCAGGCACCGGACGCGCCTGGCCGCCGAGGCGGGGGAGCCGCCCGCGGAATTTGTCCAGTCCTTGAGCCGCACGGTCCCCGGCTGGCGCCGCCTGTCGGTGGCCGACCGCTTCGCCCTGTTCGCCGCCCTGGAGGCGGCCGGGCAGGCGGGGCTCGAAGTCCCTTTCGGCGAGGATCTGACGGCGGGGGTCTACTTCGGCAGCAGCACGGGCGGCATGTTCGAGAGCGAGGGGTTCTTCGAGGAGCTCCTCCAGAATATCAGCGGGGGTCGGCGGGCCCGGCTCTCCTCGCTCGTCTCGCAGCAGGTGAACGGCCCGGGGGACGCGGTGGCCCGCCACCTGAAGGCCACGGGGCCGGTGGAGACGCTGTCGTCCGCCTGTGCCTCGGGGGCGCTGGCCCTGGGGGTGGCCCTGGAGGCCGTGCGCTCGGGCGAGGTGGACGTGGCGGTCGCCGGCGGCTCGGACTCGCTGTGCCAGCTCACGTACGCGGGGTTCAACGCGCTGCGCTCGGTGGACGAGGTGCCCTGCCGGCCGTTCCGCGCCGGCCGCGCCGGCATGTCGTTCGGAGAGGGGGCGGCCGTGCTGGTTCTGGAGCCCCTGGAGCGGGTGCTGGCCCGGGGCGCCGAGCCGCTGGCGGTGTTCGCGGGCGCCGGCTCCTCGTGCGACGCGTTCCACATGACGGCTCCGGACCCGTCCGGCATGGGGGCCGCGGCGGCGCTCTCCGCGGCGCTCTCCGACGCGGGCCTGGGGCCGGAGGCGGTGGATTTCGTCAACGTCCACGGCACGGGCACGCCGCTCAACGACGCCGCCGAGTGGCAGGCGCTGCAGCGGGTGTTCGGAGCGCGGGCGGGGGAGATGCCGCTGGTGGCCACCAAGGCCCTGACGGGGCATCTGCTGGGTTGTTCCGGGGCGATCGAAGCGGTCGCCACGATCCTATGTCTTCATAAAGGCGAGCTGCATCCGGTGGGGAGCGATGGGGATGTGGATCCGGAGCTGCCAGTCTCTCTTGTGCTCGATCAGCCTCTGTCCCTGCCCGATGCGCGGGCGGCGGTCTCCACCAGTCTCGCGTTCGGTGGGTCCAACGCCGCCCTCGTCTTCTCCCGGTGGACGGACGGGGCCGCTTGAAACGAACGATCCTGCTGACCGGCGTGGGCACGATCGGGGCGTACGGGCTCGGCTCGGACCGCCTTGCGGAAGCTCTGGCCGGTGGGCGGGCAAACCTTACAGAAATCGACCGCTCGGCGGGGTATCACCTCCCGGCAGGAGCGCGTCTGGCGTGCCTGGTGCCTCCCGGACAGCTCGGAGGGCTGCTCTCCCCGGCGGAGTCCCGCAGGATGAGCCCGCCTTCCAAGCTGGCGGTGGCGGCCGCGCGGCAGGCGTTGCGGTGCGCGGGTTGGACGGATACGGACGAAGCACGGACGGCGGTGGTGGTGGCTACGGCGTTCGGGCCGTCCACGAACACGGAAGGGCTTCTGAAGCAGATCCTGTGCGAGAGCCCGGAGTCGGCTTCGCCTTCGCTGTTCACGGAGAGCGTGGCGAATGCTCCGGCCGCGCAGATCGCCATTGCTCTGAAGGCGCGGGGGCCGAGCCTCACGGTCTGCCAGAGAGAGGCCGGGCCGCTGATCGCCCTGGGCCGCGCCGCCGCCGAGGTAGCCGCCGGCCACGCCCGCCGCGCGCTGGCGGGCTCGGTGGACGAGATGACTCCTCTCCTCCACGCCCTGCTGGACCGCTTCGGCGCCCTGGCCCGCTCCGGTCGAGACGGGGAAGAGATGGCGCGGCCGTTCGACCGGCGCCGCAACGGGTTCCTGGCGGGCGAGGGGGCGACCCTGGTGACGCTGGAGACCGCGGAGGATCTGAAGGAGCGCGGAGGCCGGGCGCTCGCCCGGGTCCTGGGCTTCGGCAGCGCTTTCGATCCCACGGCCGATCCGGCGGGCTGGGGTACGGGAGCGGGACCGCTGGCCCGCGGCCTGCTGCGGACGCTTGCCCGCGCGGGATTGAAGCCGGGGGACGTGGACCTGATCGTCTCAGGAGCCGGGGGGGCGTGGGAGGGGGACTGGCTGGAGGCCGAGGTGCTGCAGGCGGCCTGGGAAGGATCGACTCTGCCGCCCATCGTGGCGCCGAAGGCCATCACCGGCGAATACGGTGGGGGCCTCCTCGGTGCGGCGGTGCTGGCGGCGGCGGGATCGCCCTTCGGTCCCACGGCAGGTTTCGGTCAGATGGATCCGGAGCTGGGGATCGTGCCGCATGACGGCTCGCCGCTGCCGAAGCCGTCCGTCGTCCTCGTCACCAGCCTGGCGGTGGGCGGGGCGGGGGCTTGGGTGGTGTTGGGGATGGGCTAGAATCCCGCCACACGATCCGCCGAAATTTTCATGTCCCAAGGAAACGAACAGGCCGTGAAGGTCGCCGCCGCCATCCCCGCCTATCAGGCGGCGCCTTCGGTGGGGGCGGTCGTTCGCGGAGCCCTCCAGTTGCTGCCGGAGGTGCTGGTGATCGACGACGGCTCCACGGACGGCACAGCCGAGGAGGCTCGCCGGGCCGGGGCGCGGGTGCTCTCGTTCTCCAGGAACCGGGGCAAGGGGGCGGCCCTGTCCGCGGCGTTCGCCGACCTGTTCGCCCGCGGCTTCGAGGGCGTCATCACCCTGGATGCCGACGGCCAGCACCTTCCGGAGGAGATCCCGAAGCTGCTCGCGGCCGTCGAGGAACAGGAGGCCGACCTGGTGCTGGGCATCCGCGACCACCTGTTCGGCGAGATGAGCAAGGTGCGGCAGGCGAGCAACCGGCTCTCTTCCAAGGCCATCTCCTTCGCCGCCGGGCAACATTTCTCGGACATCCAGACGGGCTTTCGCTACTACTCCCGGCGCCTGGTCGAGGGGGTGGGCTTCCCCGAGGCCCGCTTCGAGGCCGAGAGCGCCGTGGTGGTGCGGGCGGCCCGGCGGGGCTTCAAGGTGGTGACCGTACCCGTGCACCTGGGCTTCGCGGACGGGCGCACGACGAGCCACTACCGGCCGCTCCTGGACAGCCTGCGGATCGCCGGCGCGGTCACCCTGGCGCGGCTGGAGATGCTGGGATGGGCACGGTCCTCGTGACGGTCCTCGTGACCGGCGGCAGCCGGGGCCTGGGCCGGGCGATCGTGGAGGTTCTCGCTGCGGACACCGCCGAGACCGGGATGAGGGTGGCGTTTACCTGGAACACGGGAGAGATTGCGGCGCGGACGGTGGAGGAGGCCACGGGCGCCCGCGCCTTCCGTCTCGACCTCTCGGACCGCTCCCGGCCGGACGACCTGGTGGCCGAGGTGGAGGAGGCGCTGGGGCCGGTCGAGGGGCTGGTGAACAACGCCGGCCTGCGCCGCGAATCGCTGCTCGCCATGACCTCGGACGCGGACTGGGACGCCGTGATCGACACCAACCTGGGCGGGCTCTTCCGCTGCTGCCGGGCCGTGTTGCGGGGCATGATGGTGCGGCGCCGGGGGGCGATCGTGAACGTCTCTTCGCTCTCGGCGCTCCATGGGGTGGCGGGCCAGGGGGCCTACGCGGCTTCCAAGGCCGGCATCCTCGGGCTCACGCGGTCACTCGCGCGGGAGGCCGGCAAGCGCGGGGTGCGCGTCAACGCCGTGGTGCCCGGCTTCGTGCCCACGGACCTCACGGCCGGGCTGCCCGAGACGGCGGTCACCCACCTGCGGGCGGGCGAGTGCCTGGCCCGGGGCGTCCAGGCCGGGGACGTGGCCCAGGCGGTGGCCTTCCTGCTCTCGGACCGCGCCGCCGCCATCACAGGGCAGGCCCTGGTGGTGGACGCCGGGGCTTCGGCCTGACCGCCCGGTGTCCCCGCAGATGCCTCGCATTTCCTCTCTCCTCGCCTCGGCCATTGTCCGCCGGCCGCGGACGATCCTCATCTTTACGATCCTCCTGACCCTGGCGGCGCTGGTGCCCGCCTCGCGGTTCCGGGTGGAGACGGACCTCGCGGCCCTCCTGCCCGAAGGGGCTCCGGCGGCGGAGGACTACCGCCTGTTCCTGCGTACGTTCGGCGGGTTCGAGAAGGTCTTCGTGATCGTCCGGTCTCCTCAGAAGGATCTCGAGGACCCGGCGCCTCTGACCGCGGCTGCCGAGCAACTGGCGCAGATTCTCTCTCAAAGCCCGGAGATCGCCGAGGCCCGTTCGGGGCTGACGGCGGAGGACGAGCGCTTCTTCCTCACCTATGTAGCGCTCCGCATGCCGCTCCTGGTGCAGGGCGCGGGGTGGCGGGAGGACCTCGCCCGGCGGCTGGAGCCCGCGGCCATCCGCGACCACGTGGCGGAGATGCGGCAGGCGCTCCGCGGCCCGGCGGGATCGGTGGCGGCGACGTTCTTCACCGCCGATCCCCTGGGCCTCTCCGAGGGGCTGCTGGACGCCGCGGCCACGGCCCTGCCCATGGACCCGCTGACGGGGAGCTTCGTCTCACCCAGGGGGGATGCGGCCCTGGTGATCCTCACGCCGGCCCGGGCGGAGATCGATCCGGCGGGCGGCAAGGCCCTGCTGGCGGAGCTCGACCGGGCTTATGGGGAAGTGCGCCGGTCGTCTTCCATCCCGTTGGACTTCAAGGCCGTGGGCGGGCCGATCTACGCGGCCCAGGACGAGGCCCTGCTGCGGGGCGACCTCTCCCGCACGGCCACGGCCTCGGCCCTGGGGGTGGCGGTGCTGCTGCTCCTGGGCTTCGGCGGCGCGTTCATCCCGCTGACCATCCTGGAATCGGTTTTGGCCGGGCTGGTGTGGACGGTGGCCATCACGGCGCTCTGGCAGGGGCGCCTGACGGTGGTGGGGGTGGGCTTCGCCGCCGCCCTGATGGGCATGGGGGTGGAGTACGGCATCCACGGCGGGGCGCGCTTCCGCCAGCTCCGCCTGGCCGGGCAGGACGCGGCCGCGGCCCTGGCCGGCACCTTCCGCGATCCGGGGCCGGGGATCGTCTCCTCGGCGCTCACCACGGCGGCGGGCCTGGGGGCGCTGTGCCTGGCCCACTTCCGGCCTCTTCGCGAGCTGGGGCAGGTGCTCACGGTGGGGGTGCTGGTGATCCTGGTGACCACGGTGGGGATCGGGGCGGCCGTGCTGGTGGCGTTCCCAGGGCGCTCGGCGGTCTCGAGGACCTCGGGGGGACCCCGGCTCTGGCAACGGTTCGGCCAGCCGGCGCTCGAAGGGGTGACCGGCTTCGCGGCCAGCCGGCCGTGGACGGTGCTGGGAACGGCCCTCCTGCTGACCGCCGTTTCCGCCTGGGGCGCGTCGCGGCTGTCGTTCTCCACGGACCTGCGGTCCCTGCGGCCGGCGGACCACCCGTCCACCGAGGCGGAGCGGGTGCTGGTGGGGACGTTCGGCGTGGGGCTCGACACGTTCACGGTGGTCGCTCCGGGCCGGACGCTGGGCGAGGCGCTCGACAAGGCGGCCGCGGCCCGGCCGGTGCTGGAAGCGCACTTCGCGCGGCAGGGCACCCGGGTGGAGATCACCTCGCCGGCGGACTGGCTGATCCAGGGCCGGCGGCTGGAGCGGCGCCTGGCCGGGCTCCGGGGATTGCCGTTCGAACGGGCGGCGGACGATTTCGAGCGCGAGCTTCGGGCGGCCGGCTTCCGGGTGGAGCCGTTCGGGCCGGCGCTCGCCGCGCTGCGGGCCCTGGGCCGGGGGGAGGACCCCGGAGCGCCTCCCCGGGAGGAGTGGCCGCGGTGGATGTCCGAGCTGGTGCACGAGGGGCCGGAGGGCTTCTCGGCGGCCGTCCACGTGCGGGCACCCCTGGGCGAGCAGGGAGACGTCGCGGCCCTGGCGCGGCAGCTCGACCGGGTCTCTCCAGATACCCGCGATATGGCCCTCGCCTCGATCCCCCGGGTGGGAGCGGAGCTGCGGGAGCTGGCGCTGGGGGACCTCGGCCGGTCGGCCGGCGTGGCCCTGGCGCTGGTGGCCCTGGTGGTGCTGGTCTCCATGAGCTGGCGGATCGGCGACTCGCTGCTCTCCGGCCTGCCACTCGCCCTGGGCTGCCTGTGGACGTTCGGCCTCTGGGGCGTTTTCGGGGGGCGCGTGGACCTGCTCGCCATCTCGACCCTGCCGGTGCTCTTCGGCACGGGGATCGACCTGGGGGTCCACGCGGTGCATGGCGGCCGGATGCGTCCGGGAGAGGGGATTCGCGGTACCATTGAAGTTTCCGGACTGGCGATGATCCTGGTGGCGATGACGACGGGGGTGGGCTTCGGGAGTCTCGGTTCGTCCCGCGTGCCGGGAATCCAGAACGCCGGGACGCTGGTTGCGCTGGGCGTCACGGCCTGCCTGGTCGCGACGTTCCTGGTGCTGCCGGCCCTGGAGTCGCTGTTTCGCCGGAAGGAGAGGCCGAAGGAAGTTCCGTCATGAGTGTCGCCCTACGCGACGAACCCCCTCCGCACGCACCCGAGGCCGGCTGGGCCCGGCGCCTGCTGGGACCGTTCCACGTCACCGGCGTGTTCTGGTTCCGGCTGCACCGCTTCGGAGTGTGCATCCTGCCGAGCTGGGCGTTCGGCGTCCTGCTGCCGTTGTTCACCACCTTCTTCTGGATCGTGCTGCGGAAGATCCGCGCCGCCATCGCGGAGAACCTGGAGGCGGTGCTCGGTCCCTGCGGCTGGTGGGAGCGGCAGCGCCGGATCTACCGCACGTTCAAAACGTTCGCCTGGTGCCTCTCGGAGCGCTATGAGCGCCTGTGCACGGAGCGGGCCTTCTCGATTGAAGCCGAGGGGCTGGAGACCTGGCGGGAGATCGCCGGTTTGGATCGGGGCTGCATCCTGGTGACCGCCCACCTCGGCGCCTGGGAGGTGGGCTCCATGCTCCCGGCCTCGCGCGACCACCGGCGGATCCACGTCGTGCGCGAGGCCGAGACCGATCCGCGGGCGCAGCGGTTCATCGAGGGCCTGATCCGCAGCCGGGGCGGCGAGCTCTACGTCACCCATTTCGCCGAGGACCCGCAGCTCGGCATGGGCCTCCTGGACGCCCTGCGCCAGGGCGAGGTGGTGGCCCTCCAGGGCGACCGCCCCCGCTCCGGCGGACGGACGGAGGAGATGAGCCTGTTCGGCCGCGCCTTCCACCTGCCGGTGGGGCCCGCCGCCCTGGCCCGGGCGGCCGGCGTACCGATCGTGCCGGTCTTCGTCTTCCGGGAGGGGCGCCTCTCCTACCGCTGCGTGATCCGTCCCGCCATCCATGTGGCCCAGAGCGCCGACCGCCGGCGCGACGTGGGCGAGGCACTCCAGCAGTTCACCGCCGGACTCGAGACGGCCATCCGGCACGACCCGCACCAGTGGTTCTGCTTCCGTTCCCTTTGGCCGGGGGGACGGCGTAGAATATAAGCAGATTTCATTTCGTTCTACTGGATTTTGGGGAGGCCGACGCAGGAGAGGTCGATTCGGAGAACCGGATCTCCGAGGACCCCCGGTATCCCTTTCGAAAGGAGTCACGATGCAATCCCGCAGCACGGTGTTTGCGATGGTCTGTACGCTTGTCCTTGGATTCTTCGGTCCGTTGGCGGCGGAGTCGGAGGTCTTCGAGATCCTGGATCCCGAGGCCCGGGCTCTCGCATGGTGCCAGACCGCGCACAGGGTCGCTAATTGCGAGGAATACCACATCAATCAGATCACCCTGACTCCCGGGGGGGCTGTGCTGGACCTCGACGGCCATCCGTACGCCGTCGAATGGACGGGCCCCGGCTACTACCTGGAGTCCGGCGTCATCCTTCAGCCCTTGGGAGAAGCCAAGAGCGGCCTGCAAGGCCAGCGTTGGCTGGAGGTCTACCCGGAGCAAGGCAAAGTCCACGTCTCCCAGGCCTGGGAGGACCAGGATGGCAACCAGGTGCTCAGCGTTTCCGACACGCTGAAGCTGGGCACCCGCAAGGCTTCCAAGACTCTGAAGGTCAAGGACGTGCGGCTTCAGTTCCGGGCGAGCCCCCTCCTCGAAGGGGCGGAGCGGCCGGACCGGGCCGGGCGGGTGGAGCCGCGGTAGGGAGAGGGGAATCGAGAAGAGGATAGCCGGCGGAGAGCCACTCCCGAACGCCGCCGCGGTACCAGATCACATCCCGGAAGCCGAGCCGGGCGGCCTGGGCTCCCGCCTCGCGGCTGCGGATGCACTCCGGGCCATAGCAATAGAGGACCAGGGGAAGCCGGCTCCGGTCGGCTCCGGGCCAGCCTTCGGCGAGCCTCTTCTCGAAGGTCTCCGCGAACAGAGCGAAGGGCAGGCTCGAAGCTCCCGGCAGATGGCCGATCGCGAAGTCCCGCGCCCCGCGCAGGTCGAGCAGGACCAGGCCTCTCGCCGGGCGCTCCCCGGCGAGGCGGGGGTCCTCCCGTTTCAGCAAGGCGGCCAGATCGGTGGCCGAGACGATCCGGACGGCGGGGCGGGCGCCTCCCGCCGTCCATTCCCGCCAGCCGCCCGGGAAGATACGGGCGTCGAGTCCCGCCGAGGCGAGCAGCCGCTGGCCCAGAGCGAGCCGGGGGTCGCTCGCGCCGTCCGCGTAGAGGACGAAGGTGGAGTCCAGAGACACCGGGTCGTCGGGCCGGGGGCCGAGGGTGCCGAGGCGACGGCGGATCTCGGAGGGTTCCGGCAGGCCACCGTCCTTGGACAGGAAGACCCGGGGATCGAACGGCAGGGCATGGGGGATGTGGCCGGCGGCGAACGTGGGGGGCGCCTCCCACCGGTCCCAGCCCCGGGCGTCCCGCACGTCCAGCAGCACGGTTCCCGGCTGGCCGAAGGTGCCGGCGATCCAGTCCGCGTCCACCGTGTCCGTGTGTCCGGAGGGCCTGGGCTTCGGGGGGGGCCACGCCAAGGGGGAATCCTGTCCCGCGAGCGGCGCCCCCTGGGAAAGCCAGAGGACGGCCAGAATCCACGGAACAGTTTTCATGGCCATGCGGAGATGCTAATCTTTGTGGTCGCTCGGAACAAGAACGGCTTGCTCCGCCTCGAGCCCAGATGGTGAATGTTTCCCTCGACGTACGGTACGGCCTCCGCAAGCTGAACGACAGCGCCGGCTTCACGGCCATCGCCGTGTTCTGCCTGGCGTTGGGGATCTGCGCCAGCGTCACGATCTTCAGCGTGGTCAACGGCCTGCTGCTGCGCCCGATCCCCGGAATCGTGGATCAGGGCCGGCTCGTCACGCTGATCTCCAAGCCGGCCGAGTGGGAGGGGGTCAACGGTGTGCTCTCCCTGCCGCTCTCCTACCCGGACTTCCTGCGGTACCGGCAGAGCAACCGCGCCTTCTCCGACCTGGTGGCCTACAAAGCCCTGAAGGGCAACCTGGTGGCGGGCGGGGAACCGCTCCGAGCCACCGGACAGATGGTAACCGACAACTACTTCACGGCTCTCGGGGTACATCCCGCCCTGGGGCGGCTGTTCACTCCGGGAGAAGGGCGGCGGGAGGCCCAGCCGGGTGTGGTCGTCAGCCATACCCTCTGGCGGCGCGGCTTCGGCGGGCGCGGACAGGCCGTCGGCAGCGCGGTGAATCTGAACGGCTCCGTCTTCACGGTCCTCGGGGTTGCCCCGGAAGGCTTCCTTGGGACGGACTATGGCAACGAGGCCGAATTCTGGGTGCCCATCGAGACGGCCCCCCTGATCCTGCCCGCCGAGCGTGGCAGCCGGTGGAACGATCCCAGCTATACGTGGCTCTACTCGTTCTTCGGCCGCCTGCGCCCCAGCATGGACCGGGAGAGCGCCCAGCAGGAAATGGACCGGACGGCCCAGCGGCTGTGGGGGGACCAGCCCAAGGCCCAGCGTCCGCCGGAGCTCCAGGTGCATGAGGCCTTCGGCATCCGGGCCGGCACCCTGGTCGACGTGGCGAGCCTCCTGGTCCTCCTCTCCGCCGTGGCCGCCCTCCTGATGCTGGTGGTCTGCGGCAACCTCGGAGGGCTGCTGCTGGTCAAGACCGCGGCGCGGCAGGAGGAGATCGGGGTCCGCCTGGCCCTGGGTGTGACCCGCGGCCGGCTGATCCGGCAGCTCCTCACCGAGAGTGTGGCCCTCTCCCTGATCGGAGGGGCCGCCGGTTTCCTCATGGCGCTCTGGACGGTCGACGCCCTCCAGGGGATCTCCCTCGGGCAGTCGTTCCCCCGGATCAGCCATCTGGCCATTGACGTCCGGGTGGTGGCGTTCACCCTGCTCCTCTCGCTCGCCGCGGGGATCTTCTTCGGGCTGATCCCGGCGCTGTGGTCCACGCGCCGGCAGGTGGTGCCCCTGCTGCGCCGGGGAGGCGCCGGCGGCGGCCAGGACTGGGGCCGCACCCGCCTGCAGGAGATGCTGGTCGTGGGGCAGGTGATGATCTCGCTGCTCCTCCTCGTCATCACGGGCCTCTTCGTGCGCACATTGCGGAACCTGGAGTCCATCGACCCGGGTTTCGACAGCTCGGACATCCTGAACGTGCGGATCGACCTCTCCCTGCGCGGGCTACCTGACGCCCGGGGCCTCGACCTGTACGGCCAGCTCCTGCCCCAGGTGCGCAAGCTGCCGGGCGTGCGGTCGGCGGCGCTGACCTCACGGGTGCTGTTGTCGGTCCCCGAAGGCAGGAGCGGCCTCGTGGAGCTGCGGCCGGAAAGAGGGCCGGCGCCGGATGGCCAGCCGCTGATCTCCGAGTACACCGTAGTTTCTCCCGGATACTTCCGGACTCTGGAGATCCCGCTGCTGCGCGGCAGGGATTTCTCGGATCTCGACCGGGAAGGCTCGCTCCAGGTCCTGATCGTCGACGAGACCCTGGCGGCTGCCCTGTGGCCGGGCCGGGATCCGGTCGGCGAACGCGTCACCCTGGGGTCCACGGGAGAGGTCCGGGAGGTCGCCGGCATGGTGAGGAAGGCCCGGGTGAGCGATCTGCAGGAGGAAGAGAAACCCTATTTCTACGTGCCGCTCGCGCAGGCCTACCAGCCCGCCCTGGCGCTCCAGGTGAAGACCGTGGGGGATCCCCGCCGGTCCGTGGAACGTATCCGGACCGTCCTGCGCAAGCTCGACCCCAACCTGGCGGTCCAGGTGAGCCTCTTCGAAGACGAGTTCAGCGAGGTCCTGGCCCAGCCGCGGTTTTTCTCCTGGGTTTTCGGCGCCTACAGCCTGCTGGCCGTTCTGATCACCGCGGTCGGGCTCTACGGCACGCTGTCCTATGCGGTCAGCCGCCGCACGCGCGAGCTGGGGATCCGCATGGCCCTGGGCGCCCGGGCCTCGGAGATCGTGGTCATGGTGCTCCGGCGGGGCCTCGGGCTGACGCTCGCCGGGCTCGTGCTCGGGCTCTTCGCGGCCGCCTGGACCACCAGCGTCTTCTCCAGCCGCCTCTTCGGCGTGGCGCCCACCGATCCCGGCGTCTTCGCCTCCGTCGCCGTCCTGCTGGCCCTCGTGGGGCTCGCCGCGAGCTCGCTGCCGGCCTATTCAGCGACTCGGGTCGATCCCATGGCGATTATTCGCCACGAATAGCGTCGCCACGAGCAGCGACGTACGTGCTGATCGTGCCCGCCGCGATCCCCTCCACCTCGATCCCGTAAATCGACAGCGGGAACGCGCCGCCCTGGAGCCGGGCCGTGGCGCGGAAGGGCCGGCCGGCGGGGAAGGTGCCCAGGAGACGGGCCTCGCGGATACCCACCAGGTAGCCGATCCGGGGTCCCGGCGCGTCCGTCCGCTGGAGCGCTTCCAGGACCGCCGCCGCCTGCGCCCCTGCCTCGATGCCGAGGAGGGCGGGAGCGAGGCCATCCGTGACGAGAGGATGCCCGAACGGGACCTCCGCCGCGGCCACGATCCCTGCCGCGGAAGTCTCCAGGACCCCGCGGATGAGGCGGGCGGGAGGAGCGTGGGGGAGGAGACCCTCGAAAGGCGAAAACGCGTCCAGCGGGGGCAGGTCCGGCGAGGACGTTGAAGACCCCGTCCGCCCTGCTCCCGAGCTGACCAGCTCCCCCTCACGGCGCAGCTCGAACCGGGTCCAGCCCTCCCCGTCCGGCTCACCCAGGGACAGCTCCAGGATCTCCCCCGGCCCGACCGGGCGGCGCAGCTTCACCGCCCGCACCTCCGCCAGGGGCGCGCCCAGCGCCCTTTCCACGAGGGCGAGCTGGGCTATGCCGGGGAGGATCGGGTGGCCGGGAAAGTGCCCCTCGAACAAGGGGCTCGAAGCAGGGATCTCGACGGTGAGCCCGTTCATCCGGCGCTGGCGACAGGCTCGGGCTGCCGCTCTCCCGCAGGCTCCACGGACACCGGCTCGGTATTGAACAGGTGCTTGCCGAGCACGGTCGCCTGCCCGCTCGCGTCCACCAGCCAGCGGGCAAAGATCTCCTCGCCGTTGTCCGCCACCACCCGCACGCCGCCGTCCTCGAGCTTCGGGAAGCTCCCGGCGGCCCGGCCCTCGGTCACCTCGGCCCCGGCCGCGCGGGCGGCGTCGAGCAGCAGGGCGTCGAACGGCGCCCGCTCGATGCTGAAGACCACGGTCTCGCCGCCCAGGAGCCCCAGGGAGAAGGGGAAGAGCACCTCGTTCTTGCCGTCCGCGGTGGCGAAGGCCGCACCGTGCTTCTCGACCTGGGGGATCTTCCGCAGCCCCTCTTCGAGCCCCAGATCGCGGAAGAGCTCCATATTGCGCGGGAGGAACGATTCGCCGATGTGGAAGCGGGGGAACGTGGCCCGCTCCAGCACCCGCACCCGAAGGCCGGCGCGGGCCATCACCAGTGCCGCGGTGGAGCCGGCGGGACCGCCGCCGATCACCACGGCATCATATTGTGAAGAATTCATGGAAGTTCCTACAGAATTGTCGTAAAGAGAGACTCCGAGAGCTTAGCGGGCTCCGCCGGGAGCGTCAACCCGGCGCGGGACGCTGAATCTTCCCCTGAGGACGCACTTTTCCCCCTCTGGCGGATCGTTTCGTGCAGAAACGTGCCACTCTTTATGCCAATCTTTCCAGATTGGGAGGTTTTCCCTCGCGGCCATGGGGGCCACGCCAGGGATGACCGGAGAGGAGATGGATCCATGCGTTCCCTTCGTTACATTCTCAGTGCCTTCGTTCTCATCTGTCTGCTGGCGGGGTCCGCACAGGCCTTGCCTGTCCGTCCCGCCCCATCCGTGGTATCGGAGGCGGCAAGCGTGCTCGACGCCGCCTGGAGCTGGCTGGTCGGCCGGCTGCGGCCAGCGAAGCCACGAGGCGCTCGACAGGATGCTGCGCAGCAGCAGAAGTACGGCTGCGGGATGGACCCGGATGGCAAGCCCAAGCCCTGTGAAAACTGACTTTAAGAACTGCTGAATCCGACTGCGGCGTACCTGCTAGCCGTGGCGCTGATTATCCGGCCTTCTAAGTTCTCCCGCGGGGCGGTTCCGCCATCGGAGCCGCCCCGCCTCCTTCCTCGCCGGCAATCCTGCTAATGCTCCACCACCAGAGTTGAGGTTATGGATGAGTAATCTACGATTCATCTCTGGAATTGGCGTATTTTTTGCCATGAAGAGTTATCATGGAGAACATGGCTCCGGGAGAGCGCCCGTGAAGATTCACCCCCACGACCAGGTGCTGGAAGAGTTTGCTGTCACCCTTTCCGAGGTGGACGGCTCGGTGGTGGATCACTTGGCAGAGTGCCAGCGCTGCCGGGAGCGGATTCTTCTCCTGGCGGACCGCACGCCCGCATCATCCAGGACCGCGGACATGGCGGATGTGCTGCCTTGGCCTACGGGCCTGGACATGGTCGATTACGGACCGGCCATCGAGGCTGCGGAGAGGTCGCTGCTCATCCACGCGCGCGTCCTGGACGTCGAACGGGCTGAAGCCCCCAGGCGGGTCGTCGAGCTGCTGGAGCATCCTCCGGAGCGCCGGGAGATGCTGATGCGCAACCATCCCCGCTTCCAGACGTGGGGGCTACTCGAGAGGCTGATCGAGCGGGTGCGTGAAGAGACCTTCGAGGACCCGCGGGAGGCTCTGCCTCTCGGCCGGCTGGCGTTGGCCCTCGCGGACTGTCTGGACGCTGACTACTACGGCGCGGAGCGGATCGAAGACCTGCGAGGTCGTACGTGGGGATACACGGGGAACGCCCGCCGCGTGGCCTCGGACCACCCGGGGGCGGACCAAGCCTTCGACAAGGCCCTCCGCCACCTGCGCAAGGGCACGGGCGACCCCCTCGAGCGGGCGCTCCTTCTGGACCTCAAGTCCTCGCTGCTGCGCGACCAGCGGCGGTTCGATGCCGCTATGCACCTGCTGATGCGGGCGTTGCGTATCTACCGCGACGTCGGGGAGACCCATCGGGCCGGGAGAATCCTGGTCAAGCTCTCGACCCTGCACGAGCACGCGGGGACCCCGGAGCGGGCTATCCCTCTGCTCCACGAGGCGCTCACCCTGATCGACGCCAGCCGGGAGCCGCGCCTTCTCCTGAGCGCTCAGCACAACCTGATCACCACCCTGGCCGAGGCCGGCCGCTTCATGGAAGCCCACGGCCTCTTCATGCAGGCACGGCCCGTCTACGCCCGCTTCCCGGACGCCTGGACCCAGAACCGCCGCCGCTGGGTGGAAGGCAAGATCACGTACGGGCTCGGCCAGACGCGCGAGGCGGAGGCGCACCTGACGGCTGCGCGGCAGGGCTTCGTCGCCGAGAATGCAACCTTCGACACCGCTCTCGTCTCCCTCGACCTCGCCGCCCTTTATGCCACGCAGGGGCGGACGGCCGAGCTTCGGGAGACCGCTGAAAGGGTGCTCGCCATCTTCTCCGCGGGTCAGATCCACCGTGAGGCTCTGGCGGCGCTCTCCTACCTCTGCCAAGCCGCGGCTACCGAGCGGGCGAGCCTCGAAGTGGTGGCCCGCGTCTCCGCCTTCCTCAAGCGGCTTCGGCACGACCCCGGCCTACCCTTCCGCCACTGATCCGCATGCGCTTCCGGCTCATCCGCAGTGCCACGCTGCGCCTCCGCTATGCCGGACGCGAGCTGCTCGTCGATCCCTACTTTGCGCCCCGGCACTCCCGGCCGTCATTCACGGGGCGGTTCCCGAATCCGCTGATCGAGCTGCCCATCCCTACCGAGGAGATCATGGCGGGGGTAGAGCTGGTGATCGTCTCCCATCTCCATTCCGACCACTTCGACCCCGAGGCCCAGCGCCTTCTGCCCAAGGACCTGCCCGTCCTTTGCCAGCCAGGGGATGAGGGGGCCATCCGCGGGCACGGCTTCCAGGACGTGACGCCCGTCGAGGGCCCGGTGGAATGGCGGGGGATCACGGTCACCCGCGCGCCGGGCCAGCACGGGACGGGCGCGGTGCTCGCGGACATGGGATCGGTCATGGGGTTCGTGCTCCAGGCCCAAGGCGAGCCCACGGTCTACTGGGCGGGGGACACGATCTGGTACGAGCCCGTGCGGGAGACGATCGAGCGCTTCCGGCCGGACGTGATCGTCACCCACTCCAGCGGCGCCGTCTGGGGCGAGGGCGTGCTGATCGTGATGGACGCCGCCCAGACCGTGGAGGTCTGCCGGGCTGCCTCCCGGGTTGTGCCGGAGAGCCTCATCATCGCCGTCCATCTCGACTCCCTGGACCACGGCACCGTCTCTCGGGCCGACCTCCGCGCCCACGCCCGGGCGGCGGGCATCCCGGACAGCCGGTTGTGGATTCCCGGGGATGGAGAGAGCCGGGAGAGCAGTATGTTGCTAACCCCCAATTAGATAAGGCCTGTCTCGGACATAATGATGCGAATGGCCTGTTTCGAGGTCCCTACCACCCGAGAGACTCCTCGCGCTGACAGCAAATTGCTGTAAATAGTCCCAGACGCGGGCGGTGCTCAAGGATTAATGCTGTAAAGTTCCTCTGAATCCTCGGTGGTAATTCGCCATTCCCAGCATATTTCGCGACGCACGCAACTTGCTTCCCGGAGTGAGCCATGTTTGTCATGGAAAAGACATCTTTAGAGAGGGTATTGACAGCATGGATGCCCGATGTGATGCCAAGATCCAAGGGGCTGGCAACTTGAAGCCAGCAGCAGGCGGGGGATCGCGGGTCAGTAGAAGCTTACCTTCGTCCCATCCTCCAGCCGCAGGGCGGGCTGAGCCGTACGGAGGTTGAGAGGGCCGAGGCGGACCTCTTCGGCGCAGAACCAGGGGATGCGCGGCCGGCGATCCGGGGATCCGGTGGGGGGGGCCGGGAACCAGAGGGAGAGGACGCGGTCCCAGACCTGTTGCCGCACTTGCCGGCGCAGGTGGATGGGATCGAGACCGTACCAGGCCGCCTCGGGCTCGACGAGCCGGGTTCCGTGCCGCTCTCCCAGCCTCCGCAGACGGTCGTCGAGATCCCGGGCGCGGTCGAGGAGCCCCGGCCAGGGCGCGGACCGTCCCGGGAAGAGGATGGCAACGGCGAGCCGGACCTGCCAGGGAGTCAGTTTCTCCAGGCGGGGCAGGGGAAGGAGGGTCAGCACGGTCTCCGCCTCGTGAGGGGCCAGCCGGTCGAGGCAAGTGCCGATCCAGCCGGCGATCTCCCCGGGGCTCGCGCCGTAGACGAGGTCGTTGCCAGGATCTGTAAGCAGCGCAACCCTGCGGATATCGTGGCGAGGAGGAAGGGCTTCGAGCGCCGGCCAGAGGCCGCAGACGGCGATGCCGGGCAGGCGGCGGACGAAGAGGAAGCGGCTCCAGGCGCCGTAGGACCGGCCATGCCCGCAGGCGGTGAGGGCCTCGACCGGCCCGCCGGCCCGCCGGCGGAGGCCGTCGAGCAGGAGTGGGAGGGAGATCTTGAGGTTGCTCGCCCCCAGGAAGATGGCCCGCAACACGGGCTCGCCTTCAACCATTCTCGATCCGCAGCCGCTCCCGGAGGAGGCTCTCCGCGTCCTCCGAAGCCAGGTCTTCCAGCCGCAGGGAGGCCAGGGCCGCGATGGCGAGCGCCCTGCCCGCGGGCGCCGGCGGGATCTCCGCGAGCCGGGCGTCGAGCCGCTCCAGGTTCTCGGCGGCGGCTATGAGGAGCCGCTGAAGGATGAGGAAGGCGCCGTCCGACAGCGGCGGGTCGCCCCGGTAGATCTCCAGCCGTGCCCCCGGGCGGAAACGGGGATGGTCTTCCAGTCCCATGAAGCGCAGGAACCAGTCGGCGCGGAATCGTCCGGTGGCGCCGGTGAGGCCGGCCCAGTCGGCGATCAGCTCGTCCAAGGCATTGTTGCGCATGGAGCCGAAGAGCCGGCGGGTGAAGTAGTGGGTGCACTCGTGGTCGCGCCGGATGGCGAGGGAGAGGAAGCGCCATTCCTCCTCCTCGAGGCCCAGGTCGGCCGCGGGCACGGCGCTGTAGGGGCCGTCCGAGAGGAGGATGAAGCGGTCCTGGTACAGCTCGCGCCGGCCCTGGATGCGCTGGAATTCCTCGGCCCAGTCGCGGTCATTGCGGTCTCGTGGGTGGACGGCTCTCCGGCTTCCCAGGCCCGGCGCAGCTCGCCGATGCGGCTCCAGTTGTTGTAGCCGGAGACCATGAGGGCGCCCTGGGAGCCGGGCACGGGTACGGGCTCGTTCCGCTTGGTGAGGGCCTGGATCAGGGCGGCGAACTCCGGCCGGCGCCGGGCGATCAGCAGAGGGATGCGGCCGGCGGGGCTTTCATGGATCGCCAGCTCGATGGCTTCGGGATGCTCCAGCTCCAGCCCGGTCGCCTCGGGGAGGGTCTCGACAGGGATGCCCCGGCGGGTGGCGGCGCGGTAGGGTTCGGTCTCGCTGATCCCCTCGCGGATGGGGAAGGCGAGCTGGGGCAGGTGCTCGCGCAGCACGGCAAAGGCGCCGCCTTTCCCGCGGGCCTGGCTCTCGCGCACCCTTTCTTCCCAGAAGGCCACGAAGGGCTCGTCCGGCAGGGGGAAGCGCGTCTCCGGGCCGAGCGCTCCGAGGTCGAAGACGTTCTCGTTGTAGGCCAGGAGCTCCGCCGTCTCTTCCGGAGAGGCGCCGAGGGCGGCCAGGCGCTCGGCTTGAAGACCTGGAGCCATGGCGTTAGCCTAGCCCAGCCTGTCCGGCAACAGAACCATGTAAGATGCCAAAGGACGGACGGGTTATGGTTTTGACGATTTCTTCCGCGCTGTCTGGATTTTCGATCTGCCTTCTCTGTCTGGCTGCAGGGGAAGCGGCCCTCGCTCAGCCACCCCAACCATCCCAGGCCTCCGCCCCCGGCCTTGGCCTGGTCGAAGCGGTCCAGTTGATGCTGGACCAGGACCCCAACCTCTCGATCGAGGAGAGCCGCGTCCGCTCCTCCCGCGGGGTCCTTCTCACCACCCGGGCTCCCTTCGATCCGGTCCTGGTTTCCAATCTGGACCAGAGCCAGACGGCCGACCCGCTGTCGGAGAGCACGATCCGGGAGCGGAACCTCCTGACCAGCAGCCTGGGCCTCACCAAGCGGTTCCGCACGGGCCTGTCGGTCGAGCCGGGGATCCTGCTCGAGCGGACGAAGGAGGAAGTGGCCGGTGTCGAAGCCGCCAACCTGGGCACCGTCGCGTTCACCCTTCGCCAGCCGCTGCTGCGGGGGCGCGGACGGGAGGTCAACATCGCCCCGGAGCGGTCGGCCGAGCGGCAGGTGGCCGCGAGCGAGCTGGACCTGCGGCAGACCACCTCGGAGCGGGCCCTGACGGTGGTCTCGCAGTACTGGCTGTCCCGGGCCGCTCTCCTCAACCTGGAGATCCTCCGCGAGAGCGAGGAGCGGGCCCGCGAGCTCTTGGAGACCACCCGCAAGCTGATCGAGGCCGACGTCATCCCGGCGGCCGACCTCGTCCAGGTCGAGGCGAACGTGGTCGCCAAGGAGACGGCCCGCATCGGCGGCGAGCGGGCCCTGTTCGAGGCGCGCCAGGACCTGGGCCGGGAGATCGGCCTGGAGCCGGAACGGATCGCCGCCCTGCCGCTCCCCTCCGATCCGTTCCCCCGGTGCGGGCCGCGGACGTGCCCCCGGCCGCGGACGACCAGCGCTGGATCGGCCAGGCCCTGGAGCGGCGGGCCGACCTGCGGGCCGCCCGGGAGCGCCGGGACGCCGCCGAGATTCCTGCGGAAAGCCGCGGACAACGCCCTCAAGCCCCAGCTCGACCTGGTGTTCACCCCCAGCTACTCGGGGCTGGTCGAGGGAGGGGAAGCCGGCAGCTTCTTCTCGCCCCTCTACCGCAACGTCCCGGGCGCGAGCTCGGCACTGTCGCTCGTCCTGTCGTGGCCGACGCCTGAACAGCCAGGCGCGGGGCGAGCTGGTCCAGATCGAGGCGGCCCGCGAGCAGAGCGCACTCGTCGCGGAGCTCGTTTCCCGGCAGATCGGGGCCGACGTTCCCGCGGCCCTCGACGCGGTGGCCCGCAGACGCCCAGCAGCTCGACCGTGCCACCGAGGCGGTGCGGCTGTTCGAGCGGGCGGTCGAGAACGAGGAGAAGAAGCTGCGGGCCGGCACCTCGACGCTGCATCGACGTGATCTCCCAGCGCGACCGGCTGACCGCCGCCCGGCAGTCCGAGGTCTCGGCCCAGCTCGCCCTGGCCGTCGCCGCTGGCCCAGCTGCGGTTCGAGACGGGGACGCTCCTGCCCGCCGGAGGATCCGCCGGTCGCGTCCAACTCGGCCAGCTCACCACGGTTCCCTTCCAGGCAGGAGGCGAGCCGTGATCTTCCGCAAGGTGGCGCTGGAGAGGCTGTCCTCTCCCGAGCAGCTCGACCAGCTCCTGCAGGTGACGGACCCCAAGGGCTGGCTGGCCCTGGGCGCCCTGGGCGCTCCTGCTCGTCACCGCGCTCGGCTGGGGCGTCTTCGGCTCGATCCCCACCGAGGCCACGGGCGAGGGCATCCTGCTGCGCCAGGGCGGCGTCTCCGAGCCTGGTGGCCGCGGAGACCGGCCAGGTCGAGGAGATCCTGGTCTCGCGTGGGCGACGTGATCGAGAAGGGGCAGGTCGGTGGCCCGCATCCGCCAGGAGGAGCTGCTGCGGCAGATCCAGGACACCCGCGACAAGCTCGCCGACATGCCGCGCGGAGTACCAGGAGCTGGCTGCGCTACGCCGGCGAGCAGCGGCGGCTGCGGGGCCGCGACCTGGCCCAGCAGCGGGCCAACCTGGAGCAGACCATCCGGGCCCTTGAGCGGGAGGTCGAGCTGATCCGGGAGCGGATCGCCTGCCGAGCGGGACCTCCTGAAGGACGGCCTGATCACCAAGCAGACCCTCCTGGCCTCCGAGCAGAGCCTGAACACGGCCCAGGACCAGCTCGCGGGCGCCGCGCCTGGAGCTGAACGGCCTGGAGCTCAAGCGGCTGGAATCCGAGCAGCAGGTCGACCAGCAGCTCGAGGCCCGCGAGGCCGAGATCCGCGACCTGGAGATCGAGCTGCGCGAGCGCCAGGCGCGTCTCGGCGAGACCGCCCGCGTGGTCGCGCACCGCGCCGGCCGCGTCCTGGAGCTGCTGGTGGACCGCGGCGACGTGGTCAGCCCCGGCACGCCCATCCTCAACCTGGAGGTGGTCTCCGAGGAGCTGATGGCCGTGCTCTTCGTGCCGGCTTCGGCGGGCAAGCGGGTGCAGCCGGGCATGCGGGTCCGGATCTCGCCGTCGACGGTCAAGCGGGAGGAGTACGGCTCCATGCTCGGCAAGGTGGCCTGGGCCGCCGAGTTCCCGTCCACCCAGCGCGGCATGATCCGCCTGCTGGGCAACGAGGCCCTGGTCCAGAAGCTGATGGAGGAGGGGCCGCCGATCCAGGTCAACGTCGCCCTGGAGCGGGACCCGCGGACGCCGACCGGCTACCGCTGGTCGTCTTCGACCGGCCCCAACCTCAGATCAGCAGCGGCACGCTGGCGCACGGGAGCGTCATCGTCCGGGAGGAGCGCCCGATCAGCCTGGTCATCCCCAAGATGCGGGAGAAGCTGGGGGTCTGATGCTGGACTGGTTGCGCAGCGATTCCGGACAGGCCGGGACGGCGGGGCCGAAGGCGGCTCGCACGCCGACCGTCCTGCAGATGGAGGCGGTCGAGTGCGGGGCCGCGGCCCTGGCCATCGTCCTCGCCCACTACGGCCGCTGGGTGCCGCTGGAAGAGCTGCGCATCGCCTGCGGCGTGTCGCGCGACGGCAGCAAGGCGAGCAACATCGTCAAGGCCGCCCGCCAGTACGGCCTGGAGGCCAAGGGGTTCAAGCAGGAGCCGCAGAGCCTGCGCACGCTCCAGCCGCCGATGATCCTGCACTGGAACTTCAACCACTTCGTGGTGCTCGAGGGCTTCCGCAAGGGAGCAGGTCTACCTGAACGACCCGGCCGCGGGCCCGCGCGTGGTCACCGAGGAGGAGCTGGACCAGGCCTTCACCGGCGTCGTGCTGACGTTCGAGCCCGGGCCGGGTTTCGAGCGGCGGGGCGAGCCGCCGCAGCTGCTCTCGCGCCCTGCGCAGGCGCCTCGCCGGCTCGCGGGCGGCGCTCGCCTTCGTGCTCCTGGCCGGCCTGGCCCTGGTGATCCCCGGCCTGGTGGTGCCCGTGTTCTCCAAGGTCTTCGTCGACAGCGTGCTCCTGGAGAGCCGCCGGGACTGGCTCCCGCCGCTGCTCCTGGCCATGGGGCTCGCCGCGCTCATGACCGGGCGCCCTCACCTGGCTGCAGCAGACCTATCTGCTGCGGCTGGAGACCCGCATGGCGGTGGGCGGCTCGAGCCGCTTCCTCTGGCACGTCCTGCGCCTGCCCGTCGAGTTCTTCAGCCAGCGCTTCGCGGGCGACATCAGCTCCCGGGTCGGGATCAACGACCGCGTGGCGCAGCTCCTGTCGCGCGACCTCGCGACCAACGCCCTGGGCGCGCTGATGGTCGTCTTCTTCGCCGTCATCCTGTTCCAGTACGACGCGGTGCTGACCTTGGTGGGGATCGCCGTCGTCTCGCTCAACGTGGCCGCCCTGCGCTACGTCTCGCGCAAGCGGGTGGACGGCAACCGCCGGCTCCTCCAGGACCAGGGCAAGCTCCTCGGCACGGCCATCGGCGGGCTGCAGACGATCGAGACCCTGAAGGCGACGGGCGGCGAGTCGGACCTCTTCGCCCGCTGGGCGGGCTACCAGGCCAAGGTGGTCAACGGCGCGGCAGGACCTGGAGCGCTACACCCAGATCCTCGACGCCGTGCCGCCGCTGCTCGCCGCGGTCAACACCGCCCTGATCCTGGGGATCGGCGGCCTGCGGGTGATGAACGGCGCGCTCACCCTGGGCGGCGCTCGTGGCCTTCCAGCTCCTGATGGCCAGCTTCATCGCGCCGGTCAACCGGCTGGTGAGCCTCGGCGGCCGGCTGCAGATGGTCGAAGGCGACATGAACCGGCTCGACGACGTCCTGCGCTACCGGACAGACCCCAGACGTCGAGGAGTGGTCCCGAGGAGCCGCCGCCTGAGGGCTGGCCGGTCAAGCTCGACCGGCCACCTGGAGCTGCGCGACGTCTCCTTCGGCTACAGCCGGCTCGATCCGCCGCTGATCGAGGGCCTCGAGCCTCAGTCTCAAGCCCGGCTCCCGCGTCGCCCTGGTGGGCGGCTCGGGGAGCGGCAAGTCGACGATCGCCCGGCTGGTCACCGGCCTCTACCAGCCCTGGAGCGGGGAGATCCTGTTCGACGGCCGGCCGCGCTCCGAGATCCCGCCGGAAGTCGTGATCAACTCGCTCGCCGTCGGTCGACCAGAACGTCTTCCTCTTCGAGGGGACCGTGCGGGAGAACCTGACGCTGTGGGACGCGACGATCCCCCTGCCCGAGGTGGTGGCCGCGGCCAAGGACGCCTGCATCCACGAGGACATCGCGGCGCGGCCCGGCGGCTACGACAGCCCGGTCGAGGAAGGCGGGCGCCAACTGGAGCGGCGGCCAGCGGCAGCGCCTGGAGATCGCCCGCGCGCTGGTGAGCCGGCCGACGCTCCTGGTCCTCGACGAGGCGACGAGCGCGCTCGATCCGACGACCGAGAGCCGGATCGACGAGAGCCTGCGGCGGCGCGGCTGCACCTGCCTGATCGTCGCGCACCGCCTGAGCACGATCCGGGACGCCGACGAGATCATCGTCCTCGAGCGGGGCAAGGTCGTCCAGCGCGGGACCCACGACGAGCTCAAGGGGGTCGAGGGCCCCTACGCCCGGCTCATCAGCGCCGAGTGACGAAGCCATGGCGATCCTGACGGAATCACTGGATCGAGCGCTGGCGCGGGACTCCGAAGAGGTCCCGGTCTCCGGCAACACGCCTCTGCCCCTGGACTCCACCCGGCGACCTCTGGTTCGTCGAGAAAGGGACGGTGGAGGTCTTCGCCGTGCCGGCAGGAGGCCGCCGGCCCGCGGGTCCACCTCTGCACCGTGCACCCGGGCAGGTGCTCTGTGGGCTGGACCGGGGGCGGACCGGCCATGGCCTGGGTCTGCTCGCCGTCGGCCACACGGGCACGCGCCTGCGGCGGCTTCCAGCCACGAGGCTCCCGGATCTGGCCGCGGACCCCGAGACCGCCGCGGACCTCGCCGCACGGCTCGACGGCTGGCTCGGCGGGCTCTTTGGCGAGATCTCGCGCGCGGCCGCGTCCCCAAAGGCCTTCGAAGAGCTGCGGCCCGGCGCCGAGACCTGCCTGGAGGAAGCCGGCCGGGCCGCCCGGCCCCGGGAGGGAGTCGCCTGGGTGCGCCACCTCGACGGGAGCTCTCGTCCTGCTGGGCGAAGCGCGGCTCTCTCTGGCGGACGGCGACCTCCTGCCCGTGCCGGAGGGGCTCTGGCTGGTCAGCGCGCGGCGAGGCCCGGATCTCCGCTCTGGGGACCCGGCGACCTGCTGCGCGAAGACGGCGAGCTCTGGCAGGGGCTCGCCCGCTTCCACGATCTCTGCCTCGGCTACGTCGCCCTGCAGATCGAGCGGGCGGAGCGGCAGGAGCGCGAGCGCCTCGGCCGCAAGGTGGACCTGGACCGCTCCAGCCCTGCAGGGCGCCTACGCCCGTCTCGCCTCCGTGCTCGCAGCCGCGTCCTGCGCGAGAGCGCCGGTCTCGGCGAGGCTTCCGATCCGCTGCTCGCCGCCTGCCGCCTGGTGGGGCAGGCGCAGGGGATCGTGATCCGCGCCCAGCCGGAGTGGCAGAGCCGGACGCCAGCAGGGGGACCGTCCTGGCCCAGATCTGCGCGGCCTCGCGGGTCCGCTCCCGCCGGGTGATCCTGCGCGACGACTGGTGGCGCCGCGACAACGGCCCGCTCGTGGCCTTCCGCTCGCTCGACGGCGAGCAGAAGGTCCGGCGTCCGGTGGCCCTGCTGCCCACCTCGCCCCGCAGCTACGAGCATGGTCGATCCGGTCGAGCGGACGCGGACGCCGGTCGACGCCGCCGTGGCCGAGAGCCTGAGCGGCGACGCCTACATGTTCTATCCGCCCCTGCCCGAGCGGCCGGTGACCCGGGGGGACCTGCTGCGGATGGCCCTCGCGGGACCGGCGGGACGACCTCGCTCACCATCTTCCTCATGGGGATCGCCGGCGGCCTCCTCGGCCTGCTGGTCCCGATCCTGACCGGGCCAGGTCTTCGGCAACGTCATCCCGGGCGGCGGACCGCGGGCAGCTCGGCGCAGATCACCCTGGCCCTGATCGTCAGCGCGCTCGCCGGGGCGGTCTTCCAGGTGACCCGGAGCATCGCGGTCCTGCGCCTCGGCGGCAAGGTGGACGGCACCCTCCAGGCCGCGGTCTGGGACCGGCTGCTCTCGCTGCCGGTCACCTTCTTCCGCCGGTTCACCGTGGGCGACCTGGCGAACCGCTCGATGGGCATCAACGCCATCCGGGAGATGCTCACGGGCAACGTCCTCACCTCGGTCCTGGCGGCGGTCTTCTCGGTCTTCAGCTTCGCGCTCCTCTTCTACTACAGCCCGCGGCTGGCGCTGGTGGCGACCGGCGCTGGTCGCTCCTCCTCATGGGGGTGACGGCGGGCCTCGTGTACCTGCAGCTCCGCCACCAGCGGGAGCTCCTCCACCTCCAGGGGAAGATCGCGAGCCTGCTCTTCGGCTTGATCCACGGCATCGCCAAGCTGCGGGTGGCCGGGGCCGAGGCGCGGGCCTTCTCCCGCTGGGCCGAGCGCTTCGCCGAGCAGCGGCGGCGCACCCTCGCGGCGCAGCGCGCCGCCAACGTCCAGGCCACCTTCAACGCCGTCTACGGAGTGCTCACCTCGCTCGCCATCTTCGCCGTCGTGGGCTTCTCCTCCGAGGAGTCCCTGTCCATCGGCGAGTTCCTCGCCTTCAACGCCGCCTTCGGCCAGTTCCTGGCGGCGGCTCTCTCGCATGGTCGGCGGTCTTCTCGAGCGTCCTCGTCCATGGTGCCGCTCTACGAGCGCCTGCGGCCGATCCTCGAGACCGTTCCCGAGGTCGACGAGTCCAAGGCCGAGCCGGGCGAGCTGGCCGGAGAGATCGAGTTCAGCCACGTCTCCTTCCGCTACCAGGAGGACGGTCCGCTGATCCTGGACGACGTCTCTTTCCGGGCCGGTCCCGGGGAGTTCATCGCCCTGGTCGGTCCGTCGGGTGCCGGCAAGTCGACCTGCCTGCGGCTGATCCTCGGCTTCGAGAAGCCGACCTCGGGCTCGATCTACTTCGACGGCCAGGACCTGACGTCGCCTCGCCGTCCAGTCCGTGCGCCGCCAGATCGGCGTGGTCCTCCAGACCGGCCGGCCGATGGCGGGGAGCATCTGTCCAACATCCTCGGCAGCTCGAACCTGGGGATCGACGCCGCCTGGGAGGCGGCGCGCATGGCCGGCCTGGAGGAGGACATCAAGGCCATGCCCATGGGCATGCACACGGTCGATCAGCGAGGGGGCCGAGACCTTCTCCGGCGGCCAGAAGCAGCGGCATCCTGATCGCCCGGGCCATCGTCCACCGGCCGCGCATCGTCCTCTTCGACGAGGCGACGAGCGCCCTCGACAACCGCACCCAGGAGATCGTCAGCCGCAGCCTCGAGCGCCTGAAGGCGACGCGGCATCGTCATCGCCCACCGCCTGAGCACGATCCAGAACGCCGACCGCATCTACGTCATCGAGGGGGGCCGGGTGGTCGAGGAGGGCACCTACGAGGAGCTCCTCCGGCGCGGCGGCCACTTCGCCCGGCTCGCTGAGCGGCAGATCGCTTGAAGGGCCAGAAAGGAGCCTCGGGATGAGAAAGGTCCTCTTCCTCTTCGGCCAGCTCAATGACGATGAATGGAGTGGATGCTCACCGCCGGCCGCAGGCAGTTCGTTCCGGCCGGCGGCGTCCTCATCGAGCAGGGGGTGCCGGTGGATGCGGTCTTCATCCTCCTGGAAGGCAGGCTCGCGGTCTGGCTGCGGAGCCGCCAGGGTCCCGAAAGGCAGATCGCCCGCCTCAACGCCGGAGAGATCGTGGGCGAGATGTCCTTCGTGGATGCCCGTCCGCCCTCCGCCACCGTGCGGGCGCTGGAGGACTCGAACGTCTTCGCAATTCCCAAGTCCATCCTCAACGCCAAGCTCGCTTCTGACCAGGGCTTCGCCGCCCGCTTCTACCGCGCCTTGGCGATCTATCTCTCGACGACCGTCCGTGAGCGGCACCGTGCGCTCGGCTACGGCCATGGAGAGGACCTTGGCGACGAGGAAGAGGAGGACGAAGCCGACGAGCTCGACCCCAACGTGCTGGACGGGGTCTACCTGGCGGGCGAGCGGTTCGACCGTATGGTGAAGCGGGTGATGGTCTCGTGAAGATGGAGGAACAGAAGGCTGTAACGATGCGCAAGAGCAAAGATGGCGTGGTGCTGCACTGTCCAAGCCATCTCCCCAGCAGAGCGGGAGCCGTGGCTTTCGGCGTCATTGGCGGCACCACCGATGAGCCCCGTGTGAGATACCTGCCGGAGTTGTTCCCGGCGAAAGAGTTTCTCGCTGCCGTTCATCCTGAGGCGCCGACTTCAGCCGTGCGGTTCGGCGCACCCTGCGAAACGTATGGATGTGTGCACTTCGACGGCTCGCGCTGCCGGCTGGCCCACCAACTGGCATCCCGGCTCCCGGTCGTGACGGATGCGTTGCCTGCCTGCCAGCTCCGCCCGGGCTGCGTCTGGTTTCACCAGGAAGGCGCCAGGGCCTGCCTCCGCTGCCCGCAGGTCGTCTCCAGCGATCCGTGTGGCAGGGTCCGGGCCGCCCTTCCGGATCTCCGGCCGGCCAAGCCATGAAGTGCTCGAAGTGCCAGTCCGATAATCCTCCCGGCATGAAGTTCTGCGGCCAGTGTGGGGCAAGACTAGGCTCCGCCTGCCCAAAGTGTGGGACCGAGAGCCCGCCCGGATTCAAGTTCTGTGGGAACTGCGGCGCGCCTCTGAATGCTGAGATGGGTCCTCCTCCCCCGAGGCAGGAGCCGGTCCAGCCCGAGAGGCGTCCGGCGATCCAGGACTACACTCCGCCCCATCTGGCAGGGCAGGTCCTGCAATCGAAAGCAGCCCTTGAAGGGGAGCGCAAGCAGGTCACCGTCCTCTTCTGCGATCTGGTGGGCTCGACGGCGCTCGCCGACCGCCTGGGCCCCGAGACGATGCACCTCCTGCTCAACCGGTTCTTCGAGCTGGCGCTCGGCGAAGTCCACCGCTACGAGGGGACGATCAATCAGTTCCTCGGCGACGGCTTCATGGCTCTTTTCGGCGCGCCCATCGCCCACGAGGACCACGCGCGCCGGGCCGTGCTCGCGGCTTTGGGTCTGCAGAGGCTGCTGGAGAAGCACCGCGCCGAGCTTGGAGAGCGCCATGGGGTGGAATTGAAAGTCCGCATGGGGATCAATACCGGATGGGTTGTCGTTGGAGGGATCGGCGATCAACTGCGGAGGGACTACACGGCCATCGGGGATACGACCAATCTGGCCGCCCGCCTTCAGCAGACTCGCCGAGCCCGGCACGATCCTGGTGAGCGAGGCCACGAGCCGGTTCTTGCAGGGCTCCGTCAGGCTGGAAGCCCGGGATCCACTGCTGGTCAAGGGCAAGGAGGCTCCAGTCCATGCCTTCAAGCTCCTTGGCGCCGGTTCTTTATTCCGATCAAGAAACAAGTCCCAGCGGGATCTGGCGTTCTCGCTTCGTCGGCCGCCAGCGGGAGATAGCTGTCCTCGACGAGCTCCGGGAGCGAGCCGCCGAAGGAAAAGGGCAGGTGGTGGGCATCGCCGCGGAAGCCGGTGCCGGAAAGTCCCGGCTCCTTTATGAATTCCACTGCAGGCTCCGGGGCCAACCGATCGTGTCCCTGGCGGGCCGCTGCCTCTCGTACGGCAGCGGCGTACCCTACCTGCCCATTCTTTACATGCTGCGCAATGAGTGGGGGATCGGCGAAACCGATGATCCCGCGACGATCGTCTCCAAGATCACCGAGAGTTTCGCCAAGATCGGATTGGCTTCCCAGGAGCCCCTGCCTTACCTCCTGCATCTCCTCGGCGTGACGGACGAAGTGGACGAGTTGGCTGAGCTGAGCCCTCAGGCCCTGCAGGCCCGGACGTTCGGAATCTTGCGTCAGATGATCCTCAACATGGGGCGAGAGAAGCTGGTCATTCTGGAGATCGAGGACCTCCACTGGATCGACGAGACCTCGGAGGAGTTCCTGGCGTTCCTGACTGAAGGACTGGCCGCGGCGCGGATGCTGTTGATTCTGACCTATCGCGCCGGTTACCGGCCCCACTGGATCGAGAAGTCCTATGCCACCCAGATCACCCTCTCGCGTCTCACGGACCAGGAAAGCCGTGAGGTGATGAAAGCTGTCCTGCGCAGCTCGGAGCTGCCGGAGGATCTGGCCGGTGCCGTCCTGAGCAGGGCGGAGGGCAATCCCTTTTTCGTTGAGGAGCTGAGCCGTTCCCTTCTGGAAAGCCCGAGCCTCTCGGTTCCCGATACGATCCAGGGAGTCCTCCTGTCGCGTATCGACCGGCTGCCCGAAGAACACAAGCGGCTCCTGCAGGCAGCTTCCGTGCTGGGCCGGGAGTTCTCCCTGCACCTCCTGGAAGCGGTCTGGGACAGCTCCGAGACCTTGACGCTTCTGCTCGCCGATCTCAAACGTTGGGAGTTCCTCTACGAGAAACCCATGGCGGATGAGCCCCTCTGCTTCTTCAAGCACGCTCTCACCCAGGAAGCGGTCTATCAGACTCTCCTGACGCGCCGCCGCGAGTCCCTGCACTCGGTCGCAGGCAGAGCCTACGAAGTGCTTCACGAGCACCGCCTCGAAGAGGTTTACGACAGCCTCGCTTACCACTACTCGAGGGCAGGGCAGTCCGAGAAGGCTGTCTCGTACCTTGCCCTGTTCGCCGAGAAAGCGGCTCGCGGGTATGCTCACGCCGAGGCTGCGAGGGCGCTGCGGGAAGCGCTTGCCCATGCCGAGCACCTCCCGGCTCCCGACCGCGACCGGCGCCTCCTGAAGCTGATCGTGCAGTTTGCCCACTCGCTCCTGCCGCTTGCCCATTTCTCCGAAACCTTGGAGGTTCTTCTCCGCTATCAGGAGAACCTGGAACGGGTGGGCGATGAGGCGCTCGCCGGTCCTTATTACTTCTGGCTGGCCCACACTTACAGCTATCTGGGAAATCAGGAGGAGGCCGCGGGCAACGCACGGCGTGCGATCGACGGCTGCGCAGCGGTGTGGGGATGTGGCAACGGAAGGCCGGGCCTGGTACGTGCTCGGCCGGGATGCCTTCTGGTCGGGCCGGTTCTCCGAAGGGATCGAGCACGGGCGCCGGGCCGTCGCTCTGCTGGAGGAGAGCGCGGACCGGTGGTGGCAAGGGCAGGCGTACTGGGTCGCGGGGTTCCACCATTATGTCCTGGGGCAGTTCGGAGAGGCGCTCGGGATGATGGAGAAGGCCGACGCCATCTGGCAGGCTCTTCAGGATCCCCGCCTTG
This sequence comes from uncultured Acidobacteriota bacterium, assembly GCA_963832495.1. Taxonomy (GTDB): domain Bacteria; phylum Acidobacteriota; class Thermoanaerobaculia; order Multivoradales; family UBA5704; genus DATARR01. Next base: position 622,955 of record CAWHUF010000016.1, read on the forward strand.
ATCCGTCCTGGAGCACCGGCTACATCCACGCCTCTATGGGGGAGTGGGAACTGGGCATCGAAGAGTGCCAGGGGGGGCTCGAGCGGGCTCTGGATCCCCTCAACACCGCCGCGGCCCTGGGCTTCCTCGGCTTTGCTTATCTTCAGAAGCGGGACCTCCCGCCAGCGATCGAGGCCCTCGAGAGGTCCGTGGAAAGTCTCCGGCAGGCTGGTATGCAGCAACTGCTGGGCTGGTTCTCCGCCTTCCTCGCCGAGGCCTATCTCCTCTCGGATCGCCCTGCCGAGGCCCGGAAACTGGCCCTGGAAGCACAAGCGGTGACGGAGAGGGTCAAGTTCCGGTACGGCACGGGGCTGGCGCAGCAGACGCTGGGGCGTATTGCCCGGAGGGCCGGCGACCTCGCGGAGGCGGAGGTCTGGTCCCGCGAGGCTCTGGCGAGCTTTCGCGCAATCCGGGCACCGTTCGAGGTTGGCTGTACGTTGCTCGATCTGGCCCTGGTCGCCCACACTGGCGGCCACTCCGGGGAGGCGGCGCGGTACCTCGGAGAGGCTCACCGTCTTTTCACGGAGCTGCAGGTCCCGAAGTATGTGCAGAAAGCAGAGTGTGTCGCTCGAGAGCTGTCCCTGACAGAGGCGCTCCAGGGATAGATTCTTCCTCAAGGGAGAAAAGCCGGCCAGAAAGCCTCAGGAGATCAGCTTCATGGCCGGCCCAAACGTCGGTCGAGCAAGGTTTCTGTGCCCGCCGCTACCAGCTATACTTCCACCCGGTGGTGATCTCGGATTCGCCTACGGTCTCAACGCCGCTGAGGCCTGCCGAATCAGCAAGTTGGGTCGAAAGCGCCTGGCCGCCCGAAACCGTATCCAACTGCTCGTCGGACAGCTCGGCATCGGCGGTTGCCTGGGCCCGGCTAAGGATCCAGCCCAGGACGTTCTTCTCCTGCTCGGGGAGATCTTGAGCGAACCTCTTGAGCTTCCCCGCGAGAGAGTTCACCGCGCTCTTCCTGATGACTGTCTGCTCGGCCATTGACTGTACTCCTTTCTACTACGCTCGCGGGGATGACCCCCTGCGAGACCATTGGACGAACGGCTCGTAGTACCGCCGCAAGGCTTCAGAAGCGGTACGTCCAGCCCACGGTGATTTGTGACTCGCCCTCGGAATCCACCGCGTCAAAGCCTGCTGATTCGGCAAGCTGCTGAGACAGCGGAGCGGTCTGCCCGCCCGCGACGGATTCCAGTTGCGACTCGGAGAAGCTCCACGTCCGAGGCCGCCTCGGCGCGGGCGAGGATCCAGCCCAGGACATTCTTCTCCTGCTCGGGGAGCTCGTGAGCGAACTTCTCCAATTTGCCCGCGAGGGACTGCATGTCACTCTTCCTCAGGACCGTCGTCTCAGCCATGGGTTTACTCCTTACTCTTGAAAAAAAGTTCCTGTGTCGAATGGACTACGCTGCGTGGATTCTTCGCCAGTGCTTCCGCTATATCCGACAAGAGGGGTGCCAGACCGCAGCAGCTCTCGTCGTAGGGGACTTGTTTCTGACCTCTGAGGTAACGGTCGTGTGGACAGCCTCCTTGACAGACTTCGAACCAGGGACAGCGGTTGGTACCCTTGATGCCCCGCACCGTAAATGTATTGGCCGCGATGAACGACGGCGCGGCCGGGAGATCCGCAAGATCCATTTCCAACACGTTGCCGAAACGATAGTCGCTGTCACCAAGGTACTTGTCACAGGCCCCGATCTCGCCCATGGGCTCGATCGTCAGGTAGCCCCCCATGCAGTTGCCGTCGAAGATGCAGAGCTTTCCCCTTTTTCGTTGCACCTTCTCCACCAGGTCGGCCAATTCACGGAACTTGATCCGATCGGCGTAATCCGGCCACCAGAGGCGGAAGAGATCCCGGAAGAAATCGACGTACTTGAAGTACTCGAAGTAGGGTTGGGCGCCGGGATCGTTTTCCGGGATCACGTTCAACAAGGCGACGTTCCTGACATCGATTTCCAGGAGGTACTCAAGCAGCCGCTCCGCGCCCAGGGCCAATACGTCATCGTCGACCACCATGAGAACTCCCTGGTCGAGATTGCTGCAGTGTTCTCGCAGCTTGGCGATACCCTCGCGGACGCGCTCCGAGGTGGGGCGCCCGGCGGTGTCGAGCCTTCTGGAATCGTGGATCTCCGGCGGGCCGTCGAGACTGACCCCCACGCTGAAGCGGTACCGCTTGAGGAAGTCGAGCCATTCAGGCTTCAGGCGCGTGCCATTGGTCTGCACCGAATTCGTTACCTGCTGGCCGGGTTTGCGGAACCGTTCCTGCAGCCACAAGGCCTTGAGATAGAAATCGATGGGCAGCAGAGTGGCCTCGCCGCCGTGCCAGCAGAAGTCCACGGCCCTGACCCCAGGTGCCGCAAGCACGCCATGGATCGCCCGCGCCAGCACCTCGAAAGACATGATCTGATTAGGTCCATCAGCCCAGAATCGGCAGTACGTGCAGCGGAGGTTGCAGTAACGAGTTGCCTTCATCACAAGGACCACGCCGGGTCGCAGTCCCTGCCCCGCCGGCGCCGGCTTGGCGGCCAGTTCTTCGTAGGTCGCGACCTCCTCGGGCTTAAGCACGGCCTCGGGCGGCTTGGAGGCGAGGGCCACGAGTGCCGGGTTCCGGTCACCGATCTTGAGGACGGCGGAGAGGGCCGTCCGTTCGCTTACCGTGAGCTGTTCAGCGAAGTCTTCGAGATGGCGGCCTACCGAGGCCAGGAGGTCAGCCTCCCGCAGGCTGGGTGAGAGTTGAGGCAGTTCTTCCTTACCGGGCATGCTGCTTCTCCAGGTACGATCACCAGTGAGGGTTGGCAGGCAAGGCGAGGCTCAAATAGCGGCCATCTTCCTCGAGGATCAATCCGAGATCGCAGAACTTCGCGAGCGTTTCCCGGATCTGGTCCTGCTCTGCTGAAATTCCTTCGACTTCCGCGAGGTGCTTGGCGATCACGGGTACGGTGCGGTCCGTCTCCCCGCAGAATTCGTAGATGGCCGCGTCCATTCCCGGGAAAGCGTGAGCCTTCGGCTCCGGGCCGCGGCGGTCGACGATCTGAATCCAGTCGGGAGCCCGCTGATAGATCAGCACTGGCCGCGGCTTGCGCTCCCACGCCGCCCGCCATTCGTCGAGCAGATTGTTGAACGCGTCAAGCTCCTGCACGGGCACCGTTTCGTCCATCTCATACTGGAAGAAATACGCGATTTCGTGGAGATCGATCGCGTTCTCGGGATAGACGAACCGGTAGGCATCGAGCGGCCGCACGTTCTTCACCGGGAAGGACTTGTCAAAGAAGTAGGGGCTGAACCTCTTCGAGCCAGATGCGGCCTCCGCCTTCGGGTGGCGGCAAATGCCGCAGCAGCGGCAGGAGCCGCCCCTGTTGCTCGTAGTCCTCCCTGGTTTCACCAGGGAACCCGGTAAGGATGTTCCAACTGATCCGCATGCCGTAGTAATACGCCCACTTTATGCAGCGCACGTTGCGCAGCATGGTCACACCCTTGCGCATCAGATTGAGGATGTGGGTGTTCAGACTTTCGATTCCCGGCTGGATGGACAGGATGCCTGCCTTTGACATGGTTCGCAGCTGCTGCGGCGTCACATTCGCCTTGGTTTCGTAGAACAGCCGGTAATCGTAGCGATGCTCGGCGAGGGGTAGGCAGAGGTCCTGCAGGTAGCGGTGATCAATGATGTTGTCAACGGCCTCGAAGTTGACGATCTTATACCTCTGCGAGAGCCTCTGGAGCTGGCCCAGGACTTCCTGGGCGGACTTTGAGCGGAACCTCATGCCGTTGTTGTTCAAGCCGCAGAACGTACAGTGCTGCTTCTCGCCCCACCAGCAGCCTCGGGCTGACTCGAAGAGCAGGAGCGGCGCCCGCGTGCCGAGGATCTTCTGCTGTCCCAAGCGGAAAAGGGTTTCGAAATACTCGTCGTAATTGGGGTCCGGGAGGCCGTTGAGGTTCTCGAGGAGAGAGCCCGGAGGAGTGCCGGAGACACAGCCGTTGGTTTTTGCGATCACTCCGGCGACGCCCAGAGGGTTTTCTCCCTGAGCGAGGCGCGTCACCATCTCCGGAAAGGCAAAGTCTCCCTCTCCGACCACCGCGTAATCGATGAAGGGCAATCCATGGACGTATGCCTTGCCCATTCCCGCGTCGAAGTTGGATCCGCCGAAGACGGTGGTGACGTGCGGGTGCCTTTCCTTGATGGCGCGGGCGAGCGCAAAGGCGGCGCAGTTCTGCTCGAACGTGCTCGTGAAGCCGACCACCTGGTAGCTGCCCCAGTCGACGCTGTCGGCCCAGTGCTCGACCCACTTCGGGAAAACCTCGTTGCGCAGCTCGCAGAGACGTTCGAAGCTGATGTCGAGCTTCTTGCAGAGGAAGTCGACGACGGGATAGGTCTCACGGTAAGCGGTCTCTTCTCCGCGCAGTCCAAAAGCCGCGGCTGAAAACAGCCACTCCCCGAGGAGAAGGTCAGACCGGATATGGGCGAACTCATGGTAGATATCTGCACCTGTTTCGGCGGCAAGCTCCAAGTTGAGATAGAAGACGTCCACCTCGTGGCCGACACGGGTCAGGGATGACTTCAGCAGGCCGCATTGGATCGAAGGTCGATCGACGAAGGCGAAGGGCATGTTGGCAATCGCGACGCGAGCCGCGACCGGAGCTTCGGAAAACAGTTGAGGCTGGGAAACCGGGAAGATCTTCAGGGAGGAGGCTGGCGACGGCGATGCTTCGGTCTTCAGAGACATCTTCAAACCTCATGCTCAGGGTTGAGGATCGCGGCGCACAGACCACGCGATCTGCGCTCGACAAGTGTTGAGGCTGGAGAACCGAGACAACTTCAGGAGGGGCACTGCAAACTTCTTGCACATCTTGCAGACTTCCGAGGTAGGTTGATGAATCTTTCCCACCATGGCTCTGGTGGGGGTCCCGTGCCTGCAGACGTAAGCATAAGACAGTTGTTCGACCTTGTACAGTCCCTCTTAAAGTAAAATCATGGTCCCCCAGTGACGCCGGTTCAGGGGGCCCAGCGCGAGATACACCTTCGCCTCCGGCTCCTGGTCCGGTCGGCAGATCACCTTGAGGTGGCTCAAGCTCCGGACGCAGCAATCCCAAGTCCCCACCACTTCGACTGGCCACCGAGCCAGGCCAGGCCAGGGCCGCGTCGGTCGACCTCTCCCTCCGCCTTCTCAGCGCCGAGGATCGGAATCGAGGGCTCCGGACTATGTCGAGAGAGCCGAGCGGCTCGCCGCGGAGCTGGCGGCGCCTGTGCCGGAACGGTCCAGCGGACCGAAGACGAGATAGGCCTTGGCCTCTGGGGAACGGTCTGGGTACCCGACGGCCTTGAGATGGCTCAGGGCACGGACGCAGGAGCCCCGGGGACCGATCTCGGCCATCGGCCACCGCTCAGGGGCCGTCCAGAAGGTGTCGTAACCGGGCCAGGCGAGGGCGGCATCCCGCTTGTCTGGCGAGCACAGACCCTCCTGGACCAGAAGCGAGAAAAGCTCCTCCCAGCGAGGCTCTCCTGGTGGCTGCCGGAAGAATGAGCCCGCGATGCCGATCCGCGGCAGGACTTCCTCCGCGACGTCGAAAGACAGATGGAGCCTCTCGGCGCCTTTCAACAGCGATACGGCCTGGGTGGTCTCAGGCACTCTCTGAGGAGCCACCTGCCGCAGGTAGTCGAGGATCTGGGAAGCCTCCATCCCGGAGATCTCCAACCGGACGGCGTCACTGCCCCGGGCGTGCAGGCTGAAGACGTAAAGAAGGCTGGCCGCGGATGGCATGGCACCCAGGCAGGAGCGCACCCGGTCGCGCTGCCGGACCGGGAGCGGGCTGCCGAGGAGGGCTGGGAGCAAGGTGCCCAGGAGCCAGCCGGTATCGGCGTTTCCGGGCAGCTTTGCGCAGACGACGGGAGCCGGACTGTCCAGCGGCTCCTGATCGAGATCGAATTCGAGCCAGACGGAACGCACGGGAGAGAGCGGTCCCTCCGGCTCGGACCAGCGGGAGAGGAAGTCCGCTGCGTGAGAAGGAGGGAGCCACTCCGCCATGCCGCGGGCCTGGGAGGCTGTGAGAAGGCGCAGGGACAGATCGACCGGACCGGGCCCAGGGGAGAGCCGGACCTCAAACGTTCCTTGACGTTCACCGGGAAGGACTGCCGCCAGCGAGCGGAGACGCCGTGAGGCCAAGGAGCCAAAGAGCGGCTGGATCAGCCTGGGCTCGAGGACGGAAAGCCAGTGGGCACAGGTCAACGGCACGTGGGAGAGGCCGCCTTTGCCTAGCCCCCGCCGCCGCCAGTGGTTCCGCTCCCTGGAACCCACCCGTCGTCACCGCCAGCCACCTGATCGAGGTCACAGTCCGAAAGCTCGCTCTCGCTCTCGCAAAGTTCCTGAACGTCCTGAGGAGTCAGATGGAAACCTCGGTCGCTCGCCCAGCGGATTGCCGCATCCGAGTCATCGATCAGAGCACGGAATTCTTCCAATTGACGCGGGTCGTTACGGACGCTTTCGAGAAAGCGCCCCAGCTCATCTCTCATGTTGAATCCTCCTACGGAGATTACTTCCACAATGCGCTAAATCCTGGGGGAAATCAAGCCCAGATCCTACAAGCTCATTCGCCCGAAACCTATTCCCTGGCCTTGGCAATCTTGCAGACGAAGAACGCCTCCATCGCCTCGGTCGGCACGACCCGGACGGCCTGCTTCAGGCGCGGGTCGTAGCTCTTCTGATCCCAGGAGGTCAGGCCCGGGATGGCGTTCGGGAGGTCGAGATCGATGGGCTCGACCGTGGCGTCCGGGAAGTGCTTCAGGAGATGGTTGACCGTCTCCTCGTTCTCCTCGGGGGCCAGGGTGCAGGTGGAGTAGACCAGCTCGCCCCCCGGCTTGAGGAGCTTGAAGGCGGCCACCAGCATCTTCTTCTGGAGATGGCTGAACTTGGTGATCCTCTGGGGGGACCAGAAGCGCAGGGCCCGCGGGTGCTCCAGGTTGAGCATCCCCTCGCCGCTGCACTGGGCGTCGAGCAGGATGCGGTCGAACTGCCGGTCGATGAATTTCGTCAGGTACTGGCCCGGGTAACCGGTCAGGTGGTCGACCTTGACGTGGAAGGTGTCCAGGATCTCCCGCATCTTCTCGGCCCGGGGCTTGATGGCGTCGTTCACCCACAGCGTGCCCTGGTTGCCCGTGAGGGAGGCGATGTGGGCCGCCTTGCCGCCCGGGGCCGCGCAGACGTCCAGGATGGCGTCACCTGGCTGAGGGGCCAGGGCCAGGGGCGGGATCAGGCTGGAGGCGTTCTGGATGTAGACGTGGCCCTCCTGGAACAGGGCCGATTCCGAGACGTCCCGCTTGGCGCTCAATAGATAGTAGGCGTCCCCGCACCAGGGGATCGGCTCGGTCTCGACGCCGGCCGCCCGGATCTCTTCCAGGATCTGCTCGCGCGGCTTGCCGCTCAGCCGGTTGATGCGCAGACAGCTCGTGTGCTCCAGGCTGACCAGCTCCGCGGCTTCATCCGGTGAGACGCCGTAGATCCGCTCGACGCGCTTCAGAAACTGGTCCCGCTTGGCATTCTCGAAGCTGTTGCCCTGTCGGTAACCACCGCCTCGCCCGCTGCCTCTCCTGGATTCCCGCGACTTCTTCATGCCGGACGTCAGTCCTCCCGGGCCAGGGGCGGATCGACCACCGTGAAGTGGAACGCCGTGCCGGCGCCGTGCTCGCTTTCGAGCCAGATGCGGCCGCCGATCTGCTCCACGGCCGTGCGGACGATGGAGAGCCCCAGGCCCGTGCCGTCCGCCACGCCCGGATGGGCGCGGACGAACTGCTCGAAGACGAGGTCCTGCATCTCCTCGGGGATGCCCAAGCCGTTGTCCGAGACCGAGATCCGCCAGCGGCCGTCCTCATGTCGCTGAACGCCGACGCGCACCCAGCAGTCGTCCTCCTCGGGATCGGAGTACTTGATGGCGTTGCCGATCAGGTTGATCAGGGCGAGCTCGACCCGGGTGGCGTCGACCTGGACGTCCGGGACCGGCTCCTGGACCTCGATCCGGACCCCCCGCTCCTCGGCCATGCCTTGCAGCTCCTCGACGGTCTCGGCGATCAGCGCCCGCAGGGAGAGCCGGCGGCCCTGGGCCGTCTCCTCGCTCCCCTGGGCGATGGCCAGGGAGTGAACGTCGTCCGCGACACCCTTGATGCGCTGCATCGTGTTGCGCAGGTTGCGCAGGGCCCGCTCGCGCACGGCCTCGTCCGCGCGGCCGTTCTCCAGCAGGTGGAGGGCGGCCTCCGCCGTGCTCAGGCGGTTGCGCAGCTCGTGCGCGAGGTCGCGGCCGAAACCGCCCAGCAGGCGCGCACGATCCCGGCGGTCCCGGAAGCCCTCCTCGCGGAAGGTGGTGGCCGTGATGGTGGTGATCACCGTCAAGGCCCGGTAGAGCCGCTCGGAGACCTCGATGGCGTAGCCGGGCGGCACCTTGCGCCCGAAGCTCCGGGCCTCCTCTTTCAGGGCGTTGAAGAGGATGTCGCCAAGGATCTCGAACTCGGCCAGGATCTCGTCGATGTCGTACCCCTGCTCGCGGCGGAGCCGCGCGAGCTTGGAGAACTCCTTGCGCACCATCTGCTCGGATCCCAGGTCACCGTCGGAACAGAGGTATTCGGAGATGGCCCGCAGGACATCGGGGATGTGGTTGAGCAGGGTGTCCGCCGGGAAGATCCGGCGCGGGTGAACGTCCAGGCGCTCCAGCAGGCGGTCCAGCCAGGCGCGGGTCAGCTCGGTGGAGCGGCGGTGGAGCTCGGCTCCGAGGTGGGATTCGAATGCAAGGATTTCCTTCTGTTTCTGCCTCATGGGCATCCTCTGAATCTGCACAAACCGGTGGAACAGGGAACGGAACGCCGCTGATTCTATCTTACGGCCGGAGCGTCGTACCGGGAGCGGCGCACGTGCTGGCGCAGGCCGTGGAAGACCCAGGGGAGCATCTTCCCCGTACCGCGGTCCACGGCCCCGTGAGGTGTGAGGCCGCCTGGATCCGTGAAGAGGCGGCAGACCGCGAGGGTCTTCCCCGGCCCGAGCGCCGTCAGCGTCCAGGAGCCCCGGTGATCGTCGACGTTGCCCGAGCCCGGTACGTAGGACCAGTCGATCCTCCAGACCTTGCCTGCCTCAACCTTCTGCGTGAAGCGGACCCGGTACCGGCGCTCGCCCATGGGGGAAGGCAGGCTCATGAGGTGCTCGCTCACGACAGATCCGCCCCCCTTCGTCTGCACGGCGGAACCATCCAGGAAGGGCATGAATTCCTCCCAGTGAGCGTAATCGGTGAGCGCCCGGAAGACCCGCTCCGGCGGCGCTTCGATCACGCCGCGTCCCACCCCTTCCCGAGGTTTTCCGGGGCCTGCGGCCACCATCTCCACCCAGACCTCGCCCGTGGGCGTCGGCTGGCGCTCTCCGGGGTAGGTGGCGAGCAGGGCGAGCAGGACGGCGAGATACGGCATCCCGGGATTCTACTGCCGAGGTCAGGAGGAGGACCTGGCGGCGGCCGGGGAACGGACCGGGATGTCTGTGTGTTCTCCAGGAATGGAATGGTCATCGAGTGGCAGAAGGTCCGTGTTCAGCCTGAGGTGCGCGATCTTTACCTGGAAATGGACCGGGAGATCTGGACGGCCGGGCTCGCTCGCGAGAAGGGATTCCTCGGCAAGGAGGTCTGGCTGGGGCAGGATGGCGACGTCATCCTGGTGATCCGCTGGCAGAGCGAGGACGACTGGAAGGGGATGCCCAAGGAGCGGCAGGACGATCTGGACCGCCAGTTCCGCGAGGCCGTGCCGGAAGGCTGGGAGCTGGTCGAGACGCGGTCGTACGAGGTGGCATGAGCTGGCGCCGGGTCTTCGGACGTCTCGTGGGGCTGATGCTCCTCTTCGGTTTCCTGGTGCTGGCCTATCCGTACCTGCGCAACGGGTTCCGAGTCCTCCAACTCCTCCGCGAGCCGCCGCCCACGGCTTTGCCCGTTCCCGTGGAGGGCGTAGGGGCCGGGGACCTCGCGAACACCTGGGGCGCCAGCCGCAGCGAGGGGCGCTCGCACGAGGGGATCGACATCTTCGCGCCCCGCGGCACACCCGTGACCGCCGCCACCCAGGGCGTAGTGGTGCGCAAGGGCTGGAACCGGCTGGGTGGGAAGACAGTGTCCGTGCTCGGTCCCAGCGGCTGGTATCACTACTACGCCCATCTGGACGAGTGGGACGCTCCGGCCCTGGGGGACTGGGTGGAGACGGGGACGGTGCTCGGCTACGTGGGCGACACGGGGAACGCCAAGGGGACGCCGCCTCATCTGCATTATGGGATTTATGAGAAGGGTGGGGCGCGGAATCCGTATCCGCTGCTGACGCCGCGGTAGAAGGACGAACACGGACGGGCACGGACTGACACGGACTATAGAGGAGCTCTAAGCTCCAGCCGCCACCGCCTCCACCTGCTCGCGCACCTTGCGGATCTCCTCCGCGGCGGCCGGCCTCCAGACGCCGTTGTTCCGGCGCTTCTCGATGATCGCCGGGTTGTAGCGCACCGAGGTCACGAGCTTTCCCTCCAGGTTGAAGACGTGGGCGCGGCCCCGGTCTCCCACCACCACGAGGGTCTCGCGCCGGGTGTCGAAGAGGAGGTTCTCCGGCGCGGCCCGGGCGAGGTCGGCCAGGGCCATGCGGGTGGGGCGGTCCTTCTCTTCATGGCGCTGCTGGCCGTGGCGGGTGCGGCGCTCCTTGCCGCGCCAGTCCTTTTCGAGACGCCGGGCCACGGCGTTGATCATCCCCTCGATGCGCTTCTCCACGGCCTCGGGCGGCGTACGGGGCGAGCTTTCGAGCTGCCCTTCGATCCCCACGAGGACTCCCTGGGCCCAGCGCACGGCTTCCCCCCAGGGGATCTCGCCCAACCGGTCGTAGAGGTTCTCCAGGGGCTCGCCGCCAGGACCGATCCCCAGGACATTGAGGCCGAACCTCCGGCGGTGGCGGTTACTGCGGGAGGAGATGACCTGGAGCGAGATGGCGAACGGCTGCCGGTAGCCCGAGGGGCCGTTCGGCGCCGGGGCCTGGTACCAGCCGGCCGCCACTTGGGCGTGGATGCGGTAGCTGTCCTCCCGCTGCTTGAAGGCGGGGATCAGGTTGCCCGCGAGCTCGGCCTCGGGGACTACGACGGTGACCACCTGCGGCGGCTCACGGTAGAGGAGGTCCACCCTGGGATCGCGCCTCTGGAGGAGCCACTGGCCGAAGTCTACGAAGCGGGGGAGGCCGGCCGGGCTCCAGCCGGCGAAGACCTGGCGGCTGTCCGTGGGGCCGGAGTGCTCGCAGGTAGCCGTCTGGCAGCGCAGGCAGAGCACCCGCCCGGGCTGGAACAGGGCGCTGTGGTGGAGCAGGGACTGGACCGCCTCCTGGATGGCCTCCGAGGCGTCGTGCCCCGTCTTCGCGATCTGACCATCGCGCAGGGCCGTGGGGAGGGACAGCCGGAGATCGATCCGCTCGCCGCGCCCGGCCACGAGATGGCCCAGAGGATGGCGGTCGATGCGATCCCGGACCTCGTCGATCAGGAGCTGAAGGGCCTGCTGGATGCGTTTGTCGTGGTGGGTTGAATCAGGCACGGCGCGTCCCCTCCCGGAAGGACCGAGATTGTAAACGCGCCGTGGAATCGTCTATTCCAGCGTCACTGAATCGCCAGGCTCCAGGGCTCGCGGCCGCCGCCGCGTCGTCGGCCCGTGCGTACCGGTGAATTTCCACGGGACGGAGTCCCTCTGCCCTGCGCTATATATAGAGGAATGCTCCCCGATCTCACTCCCGATCCCCCCAAGGTCCGCATCGGCATCTCCGCCTGCCTGCTGGGCGAGGAGGTCCGCTACAACGGCGGCCACAAGCGGGACGCCTTCCTCACCGACACCTTCGGCCGCTACGTGGAGTGGGTGCCGGTCTGTCCCGAGGTGGAGCTGGGGATGGGTACGCCCCGGCCGCCCATCCGCCTGGAGAGGATTGGAGGCTCACCGAGGCTGATCATGCCCTCGACGGGCGGCGACTATACGGACGCCATGCGCGGCTACGCCGAGCGCCGGGTGGCCGAGCTGGTCCGCTTGGACCTCGACGGCTACGTCCTCAAGAAGGATTCCCCGAGCTGCGGCATGGAGAGGGTCAAGGTCTACCACCCCGCAAGTACCGGCGGTGCTCCGTCCAAGGACGGCCGCGGACTCTTCGCCGGCGTCCTCCTGACCCGCCTGCCGGACCTGCCCGTCGAGGAGGAGGGGCGGCTGAACGATCCCGCCCTGCGGGAGAGTTTCATCAGCCGCGTCTTCGTCCACCACCGCTGGCGCGAGGGCGAGCGGCAGGGCTGGACCCGGGCCGCTCTCCTGCGCTTCCACGAGCGCCACAAGTTCCTCCTCATGGCGCGCAACCAGAGCGCCATGCGCCGCCTCGGCCGCCTGCTGGGCGAGTCGGACAAGCACGAGCCCGTGGAGACCCTGGCCGCCGCTTACCGCCGGGGACTGACGGAGATCCTCCGCCGTCCCGCCACCCGGCGTGGCCACGCCAACGTCCTCCACCACCTGGCGGGCTACGTCTCCGATGCCCTGGACCGGGAGGACCGGGCCGAGTTGGCGGAGACCATCGAGCGCTACCGCCTGGGCCTCGTCCCCCTGATCGTCCCCCTGACCCTGATCCGCCACCACGTCCGCCGGCAGGGAGTCGGGTACCTCCAGGACCAGGCGTATCTCGATCCCCATCCCCATGAGCTGATGCTGCTGAACCACGTGTGAAGGGCTTCCGCCTTGCCAGCCCCCGCGCCGATGCGGCATCATCAACGCCCCACAAGGAGGTGTCATCGTGAGAAAGCTCACAGTTTCTGTCATCGGCGCAGCACTCTTCCTGGCCGCGGCCGTCCCCGGCTCGGCCGGCATCCATTACAAGTCGGTCACCAAGACGGAGGACGCCCGGTCGAAGCTCCAACAACATCGTGGCGGAGGGCTGGGTGGCTGGAGACAACGCCAAGGTGGCGTTCGTGGAGAGCAAGGGCAATCCCATCGCCCAGCAGGGCACCTACATGCTCACCAAGGATGGGGGCAAGACCCTCTACCTCGTGAACCCCGAGGAGAAGACCTACGCCGAGTGGAGCCTCCAGGGCATGCTCGGGGCCGTGGGCGCCGTCATGAACGGCATGGGGCCGCTGCTCAAGATCCAGTTCTCCGACCTCAAGGTCGACAAGATCTCGGAGGAGGACGGCGGCACGGTCCTGGGCCTCCCCACCAAGCGCTTCAAGTACCGCACGAGCTACACCATGAGCATCAAGGTGCTCGGCATGGGCAACGTCACCGACGTGGTGAGCGAGCAGGAGGTCTGGGCCACCACCAAGCTCACCGACGCCGGCATGGGCATCTGGCTCCGCTCCGAGCCACCGCGGACGGGCAACACCGAATTCGACAAGCTGATCACCGCCGAGAGCGGCAAGTTCCAGGGCCTCCCCTTGAAGATGGTCACCGTCAGCACCTCCACCCCCAAGAAGGGCGGCAAGCCGGCCACGACCAAATCCACCATGGAGGTCACACAGCTCGACGCCAACGCCAATGTCCCGGACTCGACCTTCGAGATCCCCGCCGGCTACGAGGAGACGCAGGTCCTGCCGGCGCAGCCGGGGCGGCAGTAGGAGAAACCCATGAAACGAATCTTCCTTTTCCTTCTCGTCCTGATCCTTGCCACCCCCGCCCTCCAGGCCGAAACCAAGACCTACGGCGCGGGCGTCAAGGAGCCGGAGACCACCTCCGTCGGCAAGATGCTGGCCCACCCGGACGCCTACGTGGGCAAGACTGTCCGCATCGAGGGCCAGGTCGTGGACGTCTGTCCCATGAAGGGCTGCTGGATGGAGCTCGAGGAGCGCGACGGCGGGACCCGGCTGCGCGTGAAAGTGGATGACGGCGTGATCGTCTTCCCCGTGGACGCCAAGGGCAAGGCCGCCGTGGCCGAGGGCACCCTGGAGGCCATCTCCATGAGCCGCGAGCAGTACGTCGGCTGGCTCCAGCACCTCGCCGAGGAGCGCGGCCAGACCTTCGATCCCAAGACCGTGGGCGAAGGCCCCTTCAAGATCTACCAGCTCCGCGGCACCGGCGCGAGGATCGAGGGGTGAGCGAACGCCCCCCCCGCAAAGACGGCGAGAGGCTCGGCACCCGGGAGATCTACCGCGGACGCACCTTCAACGTGGACGTGGACCGCGTCCGCCTCCCCAATGGGCGGGAGATGGAGCTGGAGCTCGTCCACCATCGCGGAGCCGCCGCCGTGGTGCCGGTGCTGGAAGACGGCACCGTGCTCCTCGTCCGCCAGTACCGCTACGCCACGGGCGGCTGGCTCCTGGAGATCCCCGCCGGCAAGCTCGACGGCGGGGAATCCCCCGAGACCTGCGCCGCCCGCGAAGCCGAAGAGGAAGTCGGCTACCGTCCCGGCAAGCTCGAGCCTCTCGGCTGGATCTGGACCTCCCCCGGCTTCGCCGACGAGAAGATCTGGCTCTACCTCGCCACCGACCTCCAGGTCGCCACGCAGGGCCTGGAGGACGACGAGGTGCTCTCCATCGAGAAGATGCCCCTGGCCGAGGCGGTGGAGAAGGCGTTCCGGGGGGAGATCCACGACTCGAAGTCGGCGATTGCGCTGATGCGGGCTTCCCGGACCCTCGGGAAATAAGGACAACAGGGCTTCCTACGATGCGGAGGTCCCGGGGCCGGGTTCCTCCCAGAGGGACAGCCATTTCTCGAATTCCGGCCGCCGTTCGGCAAGCCGTTCCAGCACCGTGCGCGCCCAGCGGGCTTCCGCGGGTTTCGCTCCGTTGAGCACCCTCCCGAGGAGCCCTTCATCCCGGCTCAGCGCCTCCGCGACAAGCTCCTCTCCAAGGAGGTCCGGTTGCAGGGTATGGACCATGTTGTGCTCGTCCCCCGGCGGGGCGCCATAGAGATTTCGGAACACCAGAGTCAAGGCCAGGTTGTTTTCAGGCGTCAGCTCGAATCTCAGGATACGGCGCCAAAGGAAAGTGGTGTCGGACAGATCGTTCGCTCCGCCGATGAGGACCAGTCCCGCCCCCGTTGTCTCCAGGTTGTCCTGGAAGAGTTTGGTGAGCCCGCCCCTCAAGCTGTATTGGAAGATGCTGTCGTACCAGGCCTGCCGCTCGTGCCTGAGTGTCTGCTTCAATGCGTCGGCCGCCGTCTCGATCCGCTCACCCTGAAGGGCAGCCAGAGCGGCCATGTGGAGATAGAGGACGTGTCCGAATTCGTCCCTCGAAAGGTCCGGGATGTGCAGGTCCTTGGGGATCCGGCATCCAAGCTGGAAGGAGAACCCGGCCAGGGCGGTCCGGAAGGCCGTCTCCCGTTCTTCGGTGCCTGGAGGGAGCAGCGGAGTGATCGCGAGGGGCCCGGGAGAGCGCGACAGCAGATCTTCGGCTTCATCTCCAGAACGGCAGAGGTTCTCCCACCAGTCCCCTGGTCTTCGAGTCACGAGGACGAGCCGCAGCTTGGGACCCTTGCCTACAGCCTGTCCTGACTTCAGCAGAAGAGTCTCGACGGCCGGGAGGCGGGTCTCCGCGGAGTCGATCACGATCAGCCTGGGGATGGATCCTTTCAGGAAGGGATCGAGATGCTCGGCCTTGGGGTCCTGCCTGAGGAAGCCCGCGTGCCAGTCCTGGTTGCGGAGATGCCGGCACCATTCGATCATCAGCCGCGTCTTTCCGGAGCCGCTCTCGCCGGTGAGGAGGAGGACGCTCTGCCGGTCGCCGCGGTTGCACCATCCGGTGAGGAAGTCCAGCTCCTCGCGGCGTCCGGCCTCGTCGAAAGGGACCACCTCGTGGGCGGCGGTGAGGAGCTTGCTGGGAGAGACTCTCTCCGGGAAGCTCGCGGGTGTTCAAGTGCAGGAGAATCCGGTTCCTCTCGTATTCGTCGAAGAGGGTCCGGAGCCGTCCCGCCTCGGGCGTCTCCGCCCAGCTTTCGAGACCGGCCACGGCTTCCTCGATGAGGACGGAGAGAGACTGGAAGGTCAGCGCCCGATCCTCCGGCCTGGGCAGGCTGGAGGTGCGGAGGATATGGGCGACGAGCCGATCGCGGAAGGCCGCCTCGGGGAGGGGGAGGGTGTCATCGCGAGCGGCGATGCGAACCCTGATCTGGTGACAGATGGTGCGGAGATCCGGCGGGCCGAAGGGCCACAGGACGGCGTTCATGAAAGCCTTCCAGCCGTAGGTCTTGGCGTTGAGCCAGGCGATGGCTTCGACGATCTCCGCGTAGTTCTCGTGGCCTTCCCCCGGCTCCAGGAGGGACCGGACCGCGGCGAAGATTTCCGGCGTGCGGCCGCTCCTCCCCTTCTTCCAGTCCTCCAGGAGGTCGTAATTCAGTCCCCCGATGCGCCTCCTCTTCTCATGGGTGGTGGCGGTGAAGGCGAAGCGCCGGGTCTCGCCGCGGCGGCGGAGGGCGACGTAGCTCCGGAGGAATTTGCGGAGGGACTCCACGACGGCGCGGTCGGAGAGGGCCAGGCTCTCGGTGTAGGCCGGGACCTGCTCGCTGACGGTTTTGCCGCCGAGGAGGAAGCGGTTGAGGTCCTCGTCGCCCTCGCAGAGGAGGATCTCGTTGGGCTTGATGTGGAGCCAGCGCAGGACGGTGAGGCAGGTCTGGTAGAGGTGGCCCCGGACCGTAGGGTGGGCGGTGCATCGCGGGTTGAGGATCATGATCCTGGCGATGCTAGCAGAGCCGCCCAGGAGGGCGGGGACGGGCCCCGCCCCTACTCGCGGACGAGCAGGTATTCCTGGATGCCGTGCTGGAGGAGGAACGAGCGGTCGACGCGGAAACCCTTGAGGAGGCCGGTGACTTCCGACGGCGTGAGGCGCGGAGAGGGCCGGTCGGTGTGGGTCTGCCGGTCGTAGATGAGGTACTGCTCGTCTTTGATCTTGAAGCGGTAGGGCTGCGCCGGGATCGTCTTGTGGTACGAGATCAGCGCAAAGATGAGCGTGCCCGGCCGGCTGTAGCGGCGGAGCTGCTCGGAGAAATTCGCGAGCCTCCTTGCGCTGGAGATAGTTGAAGCGGTCCCAGGCGAGGATCACGTCGAACCGGGTGTCTTCGGGAAGGTTGAGGAACTCCGCGAAGAACTCCGGCCCGGCGAGGTCGTCCTCCCCTCCCATCATCCGGGAGGAGAGGGCGGTGTAGAGATCCTCGATGTACAGCTTGCAGCCGAACTGCGAAAGGAACTCGACGTTCGAGCCGACCGTGGAGCCGAGGTCCAGCACGGTCATCTTGCGCTTGCGGATCTCTTCAAGAAGAGACGCGAACGCGAGCGACCGGTGGACTTCCGGTTCGACGAGGGTCTGAACCCGGCCCTGTTCCTTGCGGGGGCTGGATCCGCGAGAGGAAAACCAGCTCATCAGGCGCTGGCCTTCGCTCCCACAGCCTCAGGGCGGATCGGCTCACGCTGCTCCTGCCGGTCCCGGTCCGGTCTGGAGTCCTGCCTGGGATAGGAGGTCGCGCTGGCGTTCTCCTTGGGGTTGTCCATGTCGATCGAGCCCTTGAAGCGCGAGCCGTCCTCGAGGATCACGCGGGGCGCCGTGATGTTGCCCCGGATGGCGCCGGCCTGGCGCAGGATGGCCTGCTCGCGGGCGAAGACGTTGCCGTCCACTTCGCCCTCGATGGTGACGACGCGGCCGAAAATGTCGGCCTTCACGCGACCGTTCTTGCCCACGGTGACGTTGTTCTGCTTGAGGTCCACCTTGCCCTCGACGCGTCCTTCGATGACGAGGTCTTCTTCACCGGACAGGTCTCCCTTGATGAAGATCGAGGGTCCGATCGTGGCGCGGTCGCCCGAGCGCCGGGGCGGCTCGGAAGCGGCGGCAGGGCTCGGAGAGGGTGCCGGCGACGACATCGTGGCGGGGCGGGGCGGCGTGGAGGTGGGCTCGGGATTGTGGATGGGTGGGTCGTCACTCTTCTTCCAGACCATAACTTCTCCTTCTTCTTCGACAAACAATTGGGAGTGAGCAAAAGGAGGGTATGGGCGTAAAGGAAGGATGTCAAGGAGGAAATTGAATCTTGGCTATATTTTCGGACCCTCACCCCCAGGGGGTGAGGGTCCGGCAGGGCGCCTACACCAGCCGAGCGTTCAGCGTGATCTCGACCCCGCCCAGCGCCTGGGAGACCGGGCAGCCCTCCTTGGCCTTGCGGGCGTGCTCCTGGAAGGTGGCGTCGTCGATGCCGGGGATGGCGGACTCGTTGTCGAGCTCGATGCGGGTGATCTTGAAGCTCTCGCCGACCTTTTCCAGGTGGACCTTGGCGGTGGTGGCGACGCGGGTGGGGGTGAAGCCCGAGCGGCCGAGGCCGGCGGAGAGGGCCATGGAGAAGCAGCCGGCGTGCGCGGCGCCGATCAGCTCCTCGGGATTGGTGCCCCCCGCCTCCTCGAAGCGGGAGCCGAAGGAGTAACGGCCCTCGTAGGCGCCGCTCCCCAGCTTGACCGTGCCCTGACCCTCCTTGAGACTCCCTTCCCAGACAGCACTGGCTTTACGTACCGGCATGATTCTCCTCCTATCCCTCGAAAAGGCTTACGGGTTCTTGGGTGGTTTGGCGGCGCGGAAATCGAGCTTGGTGCCGGGGGGCAGCTCGCGGACTCCCGGATCTCGACGGGGTTGTCCGACGCCCAGTCCACGTGGAGCTTCACCTCGACCATGTCGTTGGCCTGGATGCCTTCGAGCGGCACGTCCTTGGCTACGGGGAACGGCATGGCCATGGTGTCCATGCCCTCGACCTTGCCGCTGCGGCCGACCCAGTCGTCGATGGCCTCGTGATAGAGGTAGAGGTCGACCGGTGGTGTCGGGAGGCTGCACCACCTGGGCGCGGACGGTGTACTCGCGCCCTCCCGTCTCCGTCTTGGGGCCGCACCCGATGGCCGAGATCAGAAGGGCTCCGCAGGCCAGGGTGAGGTTCCGTTGGATCGCTCTCCGCATCGCTCCCTCCGTCGAGGGCGGATCGTAGCACGGCCCCGGGAGGGGGGACGACTGATATAAGGTACCCCTCGGAAGGAGGCACCGGGATGAGCGAGCGAGCAGATCTCCGGCTGGGGCCGTACGAGGCAGCGGTCGAGGCGCGGCTGGCGAAGTGGCAGGAGGAGGCTTTCGGCAGGCGTCTCTGGGAAAAGGATCATCAGCTCTGGTCGGCGCAGCCGGTCCCCGAGCTGACAGACCGGCTGGGGTGGCTGACGCTGCCGGATTCGATGATGGCCGAGGCGGGCCGGCTGGCGCGGTTCGGCCGCGAGGTGTCGCAGGAAGGCCTCCGCGACGCCGTGGTGCTCGGCATGGGCGGATCGAGCCTGGCGCCCGAGGTGTTCTCGCGGACGTTCAGCCCGGCGTTCGGCAGTCCCGCGGTGACGGTGCTGGACAGCACCCATCCCGAAGCGGTGCACTCTCTGGCGGCGCGCCTCGATCCTGAAAAGAGCCTTTTTCTGGTGTCGAGCAAGTCGGGCACCACGACGGAGACGCTCTCCTTCTTCTATTACTTCTGGGACCTGCTGGCGCGTGTGCCCGACCGGGGCCGGCATTTCGTGGCGATCACCGATCCGGGCACGCCGCTGGAGAAGCTGGCCCGCGAGCGGGGCTTCCGGGAAGTGTTCAACGCCCCGCCGGACGTGGGCGGCCGCTACAGCGCGCTGACGCCGTTCGGCCTGGTGCCGGCGGCCCTGCTGGGGGTGGACGTCAGCCGCCTCCTCTCGCGGGCGCGGGCGATGGCGGGCCTCTGCGGTCCGGCCCGGGAAGCCGCGGGCAATCCCGGCCTGCGGCTGGGCGCGGCCCTGGGGGAGCTGGCCCTCGCCGGCCGCGACAAGGTGACCTTCGTCACGTCGCATTCCATCGCCTCGCTGCCGGACTGGATCGAGCAGCTCATCGCCGAGAGCACGGGCAAAATCGCCTTGACTGATGACAAGCGGGATGGCAAGCCGGACGGCCAGCACCGGGGCATCGTGCCGGTCGCGGGCGAGCGTCCTGGGAGAGCCCGAGCTCTATGGAGACGACCGCTTCTTCGCGGCCCTGCTGCTCCGGGGGGACGATGTCTCGGGGATCGAAGAGCAGCTCGTGGTGCTGGAGGAGGCCGGCCATCCCGTGGCCCGGTTCCACCTCTCCGACCGGTACGACCTCGGGGCCGAGATGTTCCGCTGGGAGGTCGCGACCGCCGCGGCGGGCGCCGTGCTGGGGGTCAACCCCTTCGATCAGCCGGACGTTCAGCTCGCCAAGGAGCTGGCGAACAAGGCCATGAAGCCGGCCAAGGTCGGGGGGAAGCGCTCCCCGGCGGGAGAGGTGAGCGCCGACGACGCCAAGGCCCTGGTTGCCGCGGTGATGGACTGGGTGCGCAAGGCCCGGCCGGGGGACTACCTCGGCCTCCACGCCTATCTGGCGCCCACGCCCCGCACGACCGAGGTGCTGCACGCCGTCCAGGCCATGCTGCACGAGAAGACGCGCCTGGCCGTCACGGTCGGGTACGGCCCCCGTTTCCTCCACTCGACGGGCCAGCTCCACAAGGGGGGTCCGGACGGCTGCCGCTTCCTCCAGCTCGTGGACGAGCCGGTGGAGGCCGTGTCCGTGCCTGAGACCGGCTACACCTTCGGCACCCTGATCCGCGCCCAGGCCGACGGCGACCGCCTGGCCCTGGAGCAGCGGGGTCGGACGGTGGTGCGGGTGCAGCTCGGGAAGGAGGGGGACCAGGGGCTGTACCGGTTGCTTCAGGATGTGGGGGCGGGGTTTTAGCGGGGCGAGGCAACAAAGTCATGATCCTGGCCGGAGACATCGGAGGCACCAAGAGCAACCTCGGCCTCTTCGAGCTCGCGGACGGCACCCTCCGCCTCGTCCGTTCCGCCAAGTACCGCAGCTCCGAGTTCCCCGGCCTGACGGCGGTGATCGAAGCCTTCCTCGCCGAGGGCCCCACTACGATGGAGGGAGGGCTCGAGGCGGCCTGCTTCGGCATCCCCGGCCCGGTGGTGGGCAACCGGGCGAGCACGACGAACCTCCCTTGGGTCGTGGATGGCGCCCAGCTGTCCTCCGAGGCCGGGGTGCCGGTGGTGGCGCTGGTCAACGACCTTGTGGCCACGGCCGAGGGCCTGCCCCTGCTGCAGGAGGACGAGGTGGCCGTCCTCCAGAGGGGGACTCCGCAGCCGGATGGTGACCGCGGGAATATGGCACTCGTCGCCGCCGGCACGGGCCTCGGTATGGCGTTGATCCCGCGGGTGGGGGAGCGCTGGGTGCCGGTGCCTTCCGAGGGGGGGCATATGGACTTCGCCCCGCGCAACGAGGACGAGGTCGGCCTTCTGTTCTATCTGCGGGAGCGCTTCGGCCGGGTGAGCGTGGAGCGGGTGGTCTCCGGGCCGGGGCTGTACAACGTCTACGAATACCTGCGGGACGTGGTCCGGATGCCTGAGAACCCCCAAGTGGGCGAGGCGATCGGCCGGGGAGAGGACCCGGCGCGGATCATCGGCGAATCGGCGCTGGCAATGGGTGAAGGCCGCTGCGGTCTCTGCGCCCGGGCGCTCGAGATGTTCGTGGCCTCCTACGGCGCGACGGCGGGGAATCTGGCTCTCCTCGGCACGGCCACGGGCGGGATCTGGCTGGGCGGAGGGATCGCGCCGAAGATCCTGCCGCGCCTCTCTGACGGCCTCTTCCTCCAGACCTTCACCGCCAAAGGCCGGTTCGTGCCGTTCCTGGAGAAGGTCCCGGTGCGGGTGGTCCTGAACGACCGGGCGGCCCTGCTGGGCGCGGCACGGCACGCGGCTTCGCTTCTCTGATCCCCTACTATGCTGGCGCGCCATTTTGGCGAGGACGGCGTCCGGCTGGCGTGCCGGGAGAGCGGGCTCTGGAGGGAAAAACCGCGAAAACACCGGTTTTATTGGGGTTTTCGGCCTGGCATCACGGATGCAATGTAGGGAAGCAGACAGACGGAGATGGTCTCCGATCTCAGACCATCTCGGATCAGTCCTCGAAGGCGGAGGGAGCGGAGTCGACACCGCTCCCCCATTTTTTTATTTCTTCATTCCCCCGCCACCCTTCAGGTTTTTCGCGAAGAACACGGTCGTGCGCTGCCAGGCGTCCTTGGCTGCCTCAGGGCGGTAGCTGCCGCCGGAGGAGTTGGCGAAGGCATGGCCGGCGCCCTCGTAGATCTTGATCTCCACGGGCTTTCCGAGCTTCTTCAGGGCGTCTTCGAACTGCCGGATGGTGGCGATGGGGATGCTGGAATCCGTGGCGCCGAAGAGCCCAAGGATGGGGGATTTGATTGCGGAGAGCTTCTTGGGATCGGTCTCCAGGCGGCCGTAATAGATGACGGTGGCGCCGATCTTGTCCGGCACCAGCATGGCGGTGGCGAGCGACCAGCCGCCGCCGAAGCACCAGCCGATGACGCCGAGCTTCTTGGCCCCCTTGTTTTCCAGATAAGCGGCGGCGCGCTTCAGGTTCTCCTCGGCGGGTCCGGTGTTCTGCAGGACGTTGTTGACCTGCTTCATGGCCGCGTCGGGATTGTCGGCCACGGCTCCGCCGAAGAGGTCCACGGCCAGCGCCTGGTAGCCCTCACCGGCGAGCCGCCGGGTCATGGCGCGGACGTTGTCGTTCAATCCCCACCACTCGTGGATGACGATCAAGCCGGGGAGGTCGCCCTGGGCGCCCTTGGGTTTCGCGAAGTAGCCGCGCACGGGGGCGCCGCCGATCTGGGCGTAGGTCACCTCTTCGGCATCCACGGGCCGCGCCGGCTCCTCCTTGGCGGCCGGGGTGGCGGTGGGCTTGTCGTGTTTGTGCTCCTGGGCCATGCGGGCCATGTCCGCTTTTTCGTCGGCATGGGCGAGGGCGGGCAGGAGAAGGAGGACGGCGAGAGATAGGAGAAGGGTCTTGGGGTTCATGGCGTCTCCCTGGGGTCAGACGAGAAGTAGCGTTGGGTGATCGCGCGGATGAACGTCTCGAAATCTCCGAGGTTGTTTTCCAGGATGGTGAAGATCTGGCCGGGATCGAGTCTGTCGTACAGATGAACGATGCGGTTCCTGAAGGACACCATACGCAGGAAGATTTCTTTATGGGAGGCGGGAAGAATGCCCTCGCGCAGGAGGGTCTCCATGGCTTCCCGGTGGGTCGTTGAGACGGCGAGGCCCTCGCGAGCGATGATGTGGCCCGCCAGATCGAGGATCGCCTCAATGCCGACCTGCAGGTAGCGTTCGGTCGCTGACTGGACGATCTCATCGGAGAGGAACGCCTCCCGGCCCCGGCTCCGGATGTCCTCCAGACGCCGGACGGTGTCTCGCACGTACTGGAGCTTGGTGCGGACCTTGTCGAGATCCAGAGTCATCGGCCGTACCGTTCGACCAGCGCCTGGTCGTATTCCTTGACGAACTGTTGATGGTCCACGATGTAGTCGGCGTGACGGGAGATGACGAATTCGATGAAATCCGCGAGGGCGACGGGGTCGCGGCAGACGATCTTGCGACCTGTTTGGAGGACCCGCATCTGGAACAGGACCGGCGAGCGGTTCAGGATGGTGATGGAGACGTCATCCTCATGGAGGATCTTGGGGACCTTCCCGTAGATCTCCAACTGCCGCTTGAATTCAGGGACCTTGCCCTTCTGGAAGAGGAGAGCGAGGTCGAGGTCGCTCAAGGGCGTCTGTTGCGGCGTGCCGTAGGACCCGTAGATCCAGGCCGCAACCAGCCCGTCCAGATCCTCCAGATACCTCCGGAGGTCGTCCAGGTATGGTTCGACATCGATCGCTGTCCCCTTCGCGTTCCGTCTCATCGCGCCCTCCCGGAAGGGAAAATTACCACGAAGCTCAGAGGGCTTGGCGCACGTCGCCCGCGAGCGTGGCCAGGGCGGCGACGAGGTCCTGGGTCTCTGCGGGCTTGGCGAGGTGGAGCTGGTAGCCGGCCGCGAGGGCTTTCTGGCGGTCGACCTCGGAGGCGTAGGCGGTGAGGGCGATGGCGGGCAGGTGGGCGTGGCGGCCGGAGCGGATCTTGCGGATGAGGTCGTAGCCATCCTCGCCGGGCATGCCGATATCGGCCACGAGGAGGTCGACGGGAGTGTGTTCCAGGATCTGGAGAGCCTCCCCGGCCGAGGCGGCGGAGGTGACGCGGACGCCGAATTGGGCGAGCACGATGGGGAGCATCTCGCGGGCGTCAGCCTCGTCATCCACCAGGAGAACGTGGAGCCCTTCGACCGGGGAGGCCGTCACTGGAGGGACCGGAGGCTCTCCGGCCGGAGCCGCGAGCTCGGGGGCGGCCGGGGCGGTGGGCACCAGAGCGGGGATCGGCAGACGCACGGCGAACGTGGAGCCCTGGCTCTCGCCGTCGCTCCGGGCTTCGACGGTGCCGCCGTGCAGCTCGACCAGGTGGCGCACGATGGCCAGTCCCAGTCCCAGGCCGCCGTAGGTGCGGGTGGAGCTGCTGTCGGCCTGCCGGAAGCGGTCGAAGACGTGGCCGAGGAAGCCGGCGGGGATGCCGATGCCGGAGTCGGTGATGCGGATCTCGATCTGCAGATCGCGCCGCGCCAGGGCGACCTCGACGCGGCCCTGGCGGGGGGTGAACTTGACGGCGTTGGCGAGCAGGTTCCAGACGATCTGCTGGAGCCGCTGGGGATCGCCCTTGGCGCGGGCGGCGTCGGGATCCAGCCGGCGTTCGATGTGGATTTCCTTGGCGTCCGCGGCGGGTCCGATGGAGTCGAGGGCGGCCTCGATGATCTGGATGAGGTTCACGGGCTCGATGCTCAGCCGGAGCTTGCCGGTGATGATGCGCGAGACGTCGAGCAGGTCGTCGATGATCTGGCTCTGGGCGCGGGCGTTGCGCTCGATGATGGCCACGGCGCGCCGGAGGCCGGGCTCGTCGAGCTTGCCGTTGCTCAGGAGCCAGGTCCAGCCGAGGATGGCGTTGAGCGGCGTGCGCAACTCGTGGGAGACGGTGCTGAGGAATTCATCCTTGGCGCGGTTGGCCTCTTCGGCCGCGCGGCGCAGCTCCTGCTCGCGGGCGTAGAGGGTGCGCAATTCTTCTTCAGAGGCCCGGAGGGCCGAGGTCTGCTCGGTGACCCGCTGCTCGAGGTGGTCGGCGTAGCCGCGCAACTCGGCATCCTTGGCGGCCAGGGACTCGGCCATGGCATCGAAGGCGGCCGCAAGGGTGCCCACCTCGTCGCGCTGCTGGAGCCCCACGCGGCGGGTCATGTCGCCGTCCGCCAGGGCCTGGGCCGTCCGCCCGACCCGTTCGAGGGGAGCGGCGAGCCAGCGCGCGGAGAGGAGCGCGGCGGCGACGGCGAGGAGGGCGGTCACCCCGGCCAGGAGGAGGTTGCGGCGGGCCTGCTCCTGGACGGAGGCGAGGATGGCGTCCTCGGGGCTGAAGATTCCATAGAGCCAGCGGACCTGGCGCAGGGGCACGACGGCGGCGTGGAACACCTGGCCGCTGTACCGGATGCGGAGAAAGGATCCGGCGTCCCGGTCATAGAGGAGCCAGCGGGAGCGCTCGACCAGCTTGGATACGAGCGGACCGCCCTGAACCCGCTTCAGAGTGTCCGGGCCGAAACGGTTCTCGGCCACGAGCCGGGCGGAGACGTCCGGGGGCAGGGGCTCGAGGGCACGGAAGCGGAGGCCGGGGCGGGTGGGGTGGCTCAGGCGGAGGCCGTTGGAGTCCCACAGGACGCCGCGCTCGTCGCGGTCCGCATAGCCGGTGTCCGCCGCGATGATGCGGTCGAGGTCTTCCAGGAGCAGGCGGCCCACGGCGGCCCCCACGAGCCGGCCGGCACCGTCGCGTACGGGGGCGGAGACGTGGAGGAAGACGCGGTGGTCGTGGGGGTCCCAGCGCGGCGCGTCGAGCCCGGCGTTGCCCGCCATGGCGTTCCTCACATAGGGGGCCGAGAGGTAGCTGCGGCCCAGGAACCGGCCGCTGGTGGCAAGGGTCACGCGTCCGTCGAGGCCGGTCAGGTAGATCGCGTCGAATCCATGGGTGTCGCGCATCTGGAGGAGGGAGAGGCGGACGTCCCTGGGGAGGCCCGCCTCGGGGGAGCCGGCCAGGAACCGGGAGATCTGGGGTGCCGCGGCCACGACCTTGACGTCGGAGAGCACCCTCGCGAGGTAGCTGTCGATCGCCCCGGCGGTGTTGGCCGCCTGCCGCAGGTTCTGCTTGCGGGCGGCGGCGATCAGCTCCGCCCGTCCGGTGGCCGCGTTGTACAGGGTGAGGAGGGTCAGGGGTACGATGGCGAGCGACCCGAGGAGGAACGCGAGCTTGGCGGCCCAGGGCCAGTCGCGCCAGCGCATCCGGCCTTCCATCAGCGGCCGCCTTCCTGGTCCGGGTGGCGCACGCGCACCAGGCTGAGCTCGCTCTCCGGCACGAGACCCCGCGCCTCCATTCGTGGCAGGCCGGTGACCCCGCGCCGGCAGAGGGTGACGTGGACGCTCTCGGCGAGCGGCGCGATAGGCAGGTCGCGGGCCAGGATCTCCTGGACGCGGAAGTAGGCGCGGGCTCTCCGGGCGAGGTCCACGGTCCGCGCTCCCTCGGCCAGGGCGGCGTCGAGCTCGGGGTTGTGGTAGCCCATGATCTGGGAGGTCCCCCGCGAGCCGAAGCGGACGTGCAGGTTCTCCGGGTCCGGGCCTTGGTTGCCGCCGATCATGGAGAGATCGAAATCGTGCCGCTGGACGGCGCGCTCCATCCACTGGCGGAGGTCTACGATCTCCAGGCGCGGGGCGATGCCCACCTCGCGGAGCTGGACCACCACCTCGCGGGCGAGGTCCCGGAAGGCTCCCAGGGCGGGGCAGAGGAGCACGGGTTCCAGGCGGATCCCCCGCCCGTCCGGCCGGAGGCCGGCCGCGTCGAGCAGGGCGCGGGCACGCTCGCGGTCGAGCTCCGGCGCCTGGGCGTTGAGATCGTAGGCCCACGCCACGGCCGGCGTGTAGAAGCCGTAGCCGGGAGCGCCGTAGCCGTGGAGGGCGCGCTCGAGCAGCGCCGGGCGGTCGAGGGCCCGGTTGATGGCCTCGCGGACGCGCAGGTCGTCGAAGGGCTTTCGCCGCAGGTTGAAGGCCAGGTAGTAGCGGCCGTCGCTCGGAAAGATGGAGACCCGCAGGCGCTCGTCCCTGGCCAGACGGGGGAGGATCTCGATGGAGGGGCGCGCCCGGACGTAATCCGCCTTGCCCGAGAGGATGAGCTCGGGGCCGCGGTCCGGGTCGGGCTCGAAGGTGTAGATCACCCGGTCGAGGAAGGGACCCGGCCGGAAGAAAGAGCGGTTGGCGGTGAGGACGATGCGTTTTCCGGGCACCCATTCGGCGAGTTGGAAGGGCCCGGTGCCGGCGGCGATCTCCCTGCCCGCCAGCTTCCTCCGCGTCCCTCGGGTTGGCCGGGGGAGGATGTAGACCCCGACATCGGCCATCATGGAGAGGAAGGGCGCCCAGGGCTCGCTCAGGTGGACGACGACCGTCTGCTCGTCCGGCGTCTCGGCGCGGGCGATGCGGCGCACGGCCTCGGCGGCGAAGGAGGGCGTCTTCCGGTGAGCGAGGCTCTCCAGGGTCCACTTGACGTCGGCGGCCTGGAAGGGGCGGCCGTCGTGCCAGCGCACACCCCGGCGGAGGTGGAAGGTGTACCGGCGGCCGTCCGGGCTCACCTCCCAGCGTTCGGCGAGGTCGGGGTGGAGGGTGGCTTCGGAGTCGAACATCACCAGTCGGCTGTAGAGGTTCGGCGCCACCATCAGGGCGATCTCGTCGCGGCTGGAGTTGGGGTTGAGGTCCACGGGCTCGGCGGGGAGCAGGACCCGGAAATCGCCGCCTCCGCCCTTGGCCGCCAGCAGCGAGGGCGCGGGCCGCTCGCAGGCGATGAAAAGCAGGGCCGTCGCGAGGACGGCGATTCCCCGCCAGGGTTTCCAATGGAGCCTGTCCACGAGCGCAATATACTCTGGTGGCGGGCTGCCGCCCGAACCCTCACCCCCTGGCCCCCTCTCCCGCCCCCTCCCTCCCGCCCTCACCGGGAGAGGGGGAAAGAAGAAAGTCTTTTTCGGTCCGTGCCCGTCCGTGTCAGTCCGTGCTCGTCCGTGTTCCCCGCCCCCTACACCTCCGTCAACACCTTCGCCAACCGCTCCACCGCCCAGTCGATGTCCTCCTTCTTGATCACCAGGGGCGGGGCGATGCGAATGACGTGGTCGTGGGTCTCCTTGCACAGGAGCCCCTCGTGCTGGAGGGCCTCGCAGAAGCGGCGGGCGCCGCCGGCCTCAGGGTGCAGCTCGATGCCGATCCACAGGCCCTTGCCGCGGACGTCCTTGACGTGCTTCGAGGGGATCTGCCGCAGCTTGTCCATGAAGTAGGGGCCGAGCTCGGCGGAATTCTCCACCATCTTCTCTTCGACCAGGGCGCGCAGGGCGGCGCGGCCCACGGCGGCGGCCATGGGGTTGCCGCCATAGGTGGAGCCGTGCTCGCCGGGCTGGAAGACGCCCATCACCGCGTCGTCCGCCAGAATGCCGGAGACCGGGTAGAAGCCTCCCGAGAGGGCCTTGCCCACGATCACCACGTCGGGCCGGATGTCCTCGTGCTCGTAGGCGAACAGCTTGCCCGTGCGGCCGAGGCCGGACTGGATCTCGTCCATCATCAGCAGGCAGTTGTTCTTCTGGGTGATCTCGCGCAGGCGCTTCAGGTAGCCTTCCGGCGGCACCACGATGCCGGCCTCGCCCTGGATGGGCTCCACGAGGACGGCCGCCACGTTCGGGTTCATGGCCTGCTCGACCGCGCCGGCGTCGCCGTAGGGGAGCACGCGGAAACCGGGGGTGAAGGGGCCGAAGCCGTCCTTGTAGAGCTCCTCGGTGGAGAAGCTGACGATGGTGATGGTGCGGCCGTGGAAGTTGTTGGCGAAAGCGAGGATCTCGGCCTTGCCCTCGGGCACGCCCTTGACCTTGTAGGCCCACTTGCGGGCCGTCTTGAGCGCCGTCTCCACGGCTTCCGCGCCCGTGTTCATGGGCAGGAACCGTTCGAAGCCCGCCAGCTCGCAGAGCTCCTTGTAGAAGAGGCCGAGCTGGTCGTTGCGGAAGGCGCGGGAGGTCAGGGTCACCTGGCGGGCCTGGCCGATGGCGGCGTTCACGATCTCGGGATGGCAGTGCCCCTGGTTGACCGCCGAGTAGGCGGCGAGGAAATCGAGATACTTCTTGCCCTCGACGTCCCAGACCCAGACGCCTTCGCCGCGGCTGATGACGACGTCGAGCGGATGGTAATTGTGCGCGCCGTAGCGCTCTTCGAGCGCGATGTAGTCGGCGGTCCTCAGGCTGGTCTTCTTTTCTGCAAGCACGGTGGTGCTCATGGAATTCCTCCAATTGGAAAGCAAGGCAAAGGTTTACCATAAACGCCCTCGTTTCTGTTCCGCTTCGATGCTGCTATGATGCGGACGCTGCCAAGCCAAACTAAATGATGGTCGATTACTCCAACATCCCCCGCGACTCGCGGCGCGTGCCTCTGGAGACGCGTGTCCAGTTCAAGTTTGACCGATTTAGCGGATTCTTGAGCGAGTATTCGGCGAACATCTCTCCAGGCGGCTTCTTCCTGAGCACGCGGACGCCGCAGGCGCATGGCACGGTGCTCGACTTCGAGTTCCGGCTGGGCGACGGTTTCGAGCTGATCAACGGGCGTGGCGAGGTGGTCTGGGTGCGGCCGGAGGACGAGGGGCCGGCGCGGCCGGCGGGCATGGGCATCCGGTTCCTGGAGCTCTCCCCCGGCAGCAAGGAGCTGATCTACCGCATCGTCGACCAGCACATCCTCCAAGGGGGGACGCCGTTCGACGTGACGCGGCCGCCGGATTCGATGCCACCGGTGCCAGCGGCGCCGGAGAAGCCGGCCTTGCCGCCGCTGGCCGCGGCGTTCGCGGCGTCTCTGAAACCTCCGGCCCCGGCTCCCGCCTCGCCGGGCGACGTCTTCGATCTGCCGCCGGCTCCCGCCGCTGCCCGCCGTGAGCCGGAGCCCCTGCCGGACCCGGCGTCCTGGCTGCCGCCCCTCGACGATCCGGGGCTCGAGCCGCCACCGCCGCAGTATGCACAGGCGGCGGAGCCCTTTCCCGATCTGCTGACGCCTCCGGAGGTGGAGCCCGAGTTGGCTCCGGCTCCCATGTTCCAGACGACCTTCGGCGCGGCCTCGGCCCACCAGCCCCGGCGGGTCCTCCCTTGGGCCCTGCTGGCGGCCGGCCTGGTCCTCGCCGCCGCCCTGTTCCTGCTGCGGGACACCCTGATGGAGATGGCGGGGCTGGGTGGGGAGGACGAGATCGTCCGGACGGAGCCGCCGCCCCGGCGTACACCCCCGGTGCCTCCGGCGAACCCGGAGCCCGCGGCTGCGGCTCTCGCCGAGACGCCCGAGCCCACGCCGGAGGCGACACCGGAAGCGACTCCGGCTCCCGCGCCACAGGGAGGCGTGGAGCCCATCCCCGCGGTCGTGGAAGAAGAGGCGGCGGACACCGGCCCGGCGATCACCCGCTTGGAGACCATCACCTTCAAACAGACCGGCGGCGGCACGGAGATCGTCCTCCAGGGGGACGGCGCCATCCGTGCGGAGAGCTTCAACCGCACGCGCATCGACGGCAATCCGCCCCGCGAGCTGTTCCGGATCTTCGGCATCCGCCGGCAGTTCTCGAAGCCGCGGGTGGTCGTGGGCACCCCGGAGGTCCTCCAGGTCCGCGTGGGCTACCATCCGGACAAGGGCCGTGGGGGAGCTCCATGTGGTGCTCGACCTCGCCCGCCCGAACGTGGTGGTGGCCAGCGTCGAGCCGGGCGGGAACCGGCTGCGGATTCTCCTGCAGCGAAAATAACGGCGCCCGGCTGATCCCCAACTGATCCCGGTAGGGCCCCGGTGTAGTAGAATCCCATCCCCTGAAACCGCGCTGGAAAGGTGTAAGCCGTTGAAGTCGCTAGGGAAACGCTGATGGCGAACGTGGACCGCATCAAGCGGGAGCTCCTGCGCGACCTGGTGCAGGAGAACGTGGACCTGATTCACGGCCGCCCCACGCCGGCCCGCGAGCGCCGGCGCGAGGGGTGGCGCATGGCCGCACGGGTCGGCTCTCTGGCCTGCCTGTCGATCGCCCTGTTCGGCTCGTCGCGCCTGATCTCGACGCTCAACGTTCCGCGCCCGGCCGTGGCCTTGGCCGTTTCGAAGGGCGCCAGTCCCGTTCCTGCGTCTCCCGGCATCACGCCGGTCGCCCTGACGTCGCCCCCCGAGCCCGTGGCCGCCGCCGTCTTCCCGCTCGCCGTGCGCAAGGTCGTTCTCGACCCCGGGCACGGTGGCGGCGCGCGCGGTACCCACACGTCCCAGGGGCTGGTGGAGAAGGAGCTGGCGCTCGATATCGCCAAACGCCTCCAGACGCTGCTCGAAAAAGACTCCTTCCAGGTGGTCCTGACCCGCGAGACCGACCGGGCCGTCTCCCTGGAGCAGCGCGGCAAGCTGGCCAACGAGGCGGGGGGCGACATCTTCGTCTCCATCCACCTCAACTGGCTGGAGAACCGGTCGCGGGGGATCGAGACCTACTACCTCGGCCCCACCAACGATCCCTATCTGACCCGTCTCGCGGCCAACGAGAACCGCGAGTCGGGCTACTCCATGGCCGACATGCGGCACCTGCTCGACCGCATCTACGCCGGCGTGCGGCAGGACAAGAGCCGCAAGCTGGCCGAGACGGTGCAGGGCGCGCTGTTCGAATCGCTGGGCAAGGTGGGACCCAGGATCGAGGACCGGGGCGTCAAGGCCGCGCCCTTCATCGTGCTGCTCACCACCGAGATGCCCGCCATCCTGGCCGAGGTCTCCTCCGTGTCCAACGAAGAGGAGGCCCGGCTGTTGACCAAACCTCTGTACCGGCAGTACATCGCCGAAGCCCTCGCCAAGGGCATCCGCGCCTACGCGGACGCCGCCCTGGACCCTCAGGTGCCTCCCTTGGAGACCTCGGCGGCCGCTGTGAAGAAAGGACCCTAGCAATGAGTGACAGAAAAGAGACCGTCCACGTGGGGATCGACCTGGGAACGTCGAGGAGCTCCATCTCGTCGTCCAACGGTCAGCGCCACGTGGTGGAGAGCTACGTCGGCTGGCCCCTCGACATGGTGGCCCGGAAGGTATTGAAGAAGCCCGTCCTCATCGGCCGCGAGGCGCTGGAGAACCGCTCCATGCTGGACCTCCACCGGCCGCTGGAGGAGGGCCTGATCAAGGACGGCTCCGAGAAGGACGAGGCCGCCGTGCGCGAGCTGCTCCGGCACCTGCTGGCCCTGGCCGGCCTGGACCGCGACTCGCGCAACGGCAGCAAGGTGCGCGCCGTGGTGGGCGTCCCGGCCGAGGCCCTGCGGGTCAACAAGCAGCAGGTGAGGAAGGCCCTCCAGGACGCCGTGGACAGCCTGATGATCGTCTCCGAGCCCTTCGCCGTGGCCTACGGCCTGGAGGCCCTGCTCCATACCATGATCCTCGACATCGGCGCCGGCACGGCCGACTTCTGCGTCATGAACGGCCGCCTGCCCACGGAGGAGGACCAGCGCACCCTCCCCCAGGCCGGCGACTTCATCGACGAGCAGCTCACGCGCCTGGTCCGCGACCGCTATCCCGAGGCGAAGTTCTCCGTCCACATGGTCCGCCAGTGGAAGGAGGAGTCGAGCTTCGTGGGCCAGCCGCGGAATCCCGGTGATGGTCACCGTCCCGGTCAACGGCAAGCCGACCCAGATCGACATCACCCCGCAGATGCGCCAGGCGTGCGAGAGCATCCTGCCGCCGCTCGTGGAGTCCATGCTCGACCTGCTCTCCCGGGTGCAGCCCGAGTTCCAGGAGAGGGTCCGCAACAACGTCGTCCTCTCGGGCGGCACGGGCCTCATCCGGGGCCTGGGACCTCGCCTCGAGCAGGAGCTCCAGGCCGTGGGCGGCGGCAAGGTGCGGGTGGTCAAGGACCCCATCTTCGTGGGCTCGGATGGCGGCCTCGCCATCGCCCAGGACGCTCCGGACTCCGACTGGGAGCGGCTGACGTCGTGAGGCGGGCCGTTCTTCTGGCCGTCTTTCTCCTTATGGCGGGTACCCTCAACGCGGCGACGCTCGTCGTGGCCAACAAGGCCGAGGCGACCGTGTCGCTGGTGGATCTGGCCTCAGGGAAGGTCGTGGCGACCCTGCCCGTGGGCACGGGACCGCACGAGGTGGCCATCTCGCCCGACGGCAAACAGGCCCTGATCGCCAACTACGGCACAGGGCCTCAGCCCGGCTCGTCCCTCACCCTGATCGACGTGCCGGGGGCCAGGGTGGTCAAAACGATCGACCTCGGCGACTCCAAGCGTCCCCACGGCATCCTGTTCCTGGACGGCAAGCGCGTCCTGGTGACTTCCGAGGCCACCAAAGCCCTGGTGGAAGTGGACGTCGAGCAGGGCAAGGTGGTCCGCGCGATCCCCACCGGCCAGGAGGTCTCCCACATGGTGGCCGTGACGCCGGACGGCTCCCGCGCCTTCATCGCCAACATCGGGTCGGGGACCATGACCGCCATCGATCTCAAGGCCGGCAAGTCTCTGGGGGACATCAAGACCGGCGCCGGAGCGGAGGGGATCGACGTCACGCCGGACGGCAAGCAGGTCTGGGTGACCAACCGCGAGGCGGACACGGTCTCCGTAGTGGACGCCAGGACGCTCGCCATCGTGGGCACGGTGTCGTCCACCTCTTTTCCCATCCGCGCCAAGGTCACGCCGGACGGCAAGCGCGTCCTGGTGAGCAACGCCAAGTCGGGCGACCTCTCCGTGATCGCCGTGGCGGACCGGATGCTGGAGCGCCGGGTGCCCTTCCCCGTCCAGGCCGTGGAAGACAAGGACGGCCGCCTCATGGGCCAGTTCGGCGACAGCTCGGTCCCCATCGGCATCGTCATCGAGCCCTCCGGCAAGCGCGCCTACGTGGCCCACGCCAACGGCGACGCCATCTCCATCGTCGACCTCACCGAGTGGAAGCGGGTGGGGTCCCTGACGGCCGGCAAGGAGCCGGACGGGATGGGGTGGTCGAAGGTGGACGTGAAGAAAGCCGCGCCGTAGGGTCTCCTCGGTCCGGGCATCAATGCCTGGGTTTCCTCGTCTTGAGCCCGGAGGGCGGGGAGACTCGTAGCCCCGGGCGTGAGCCCGGGGAAAGGAAGGCCGCCCAACCTCCGACAAGCCCTGAAAGGGCGACAGACTCGATCCCGAGCGTGAGCTCCCTCGTCCCGTCTGTCGCCCCTGCCGGGGCTGTTGACTCTTGGGGGCGCCCGGGTCCCAGGGCTCACGCCCTGGGCTATGAGTCTCCCCGCCCTACGGGCTCAAGACAGGGCGCATCTCAGGGAAAACCCGGAACGAACTTCGGGCTCGCCGTACTAGTCTCGACAGCATGCTGGCAGCATGCCACCATCACGCATGGCAAATCTCCAGGTCAAGAACCTTCCGGAGAATCTGCATCGGCGCCTGCGTCAGTACGCGCAGAAGCATCACCGTACGATCAATGACATCGCCCTTGCCGCAATTGAACGCGAGATGGTCCGCTACGAATGGCATGAGAAGCTCTTGCAACGGCCTTCTACCGACCTTGAAGACTCAGCAGCTTCTCTGCTGGAGCAGGAGCGCTGGGAGCGTGAGAGAGACCTCGCGTGATCCGTTTCGTTATCGACGCCTCCGCCCATCCCTGGGCTGCCTCTCCCCTCTCTTCACGCGTCATTCCCCATCCGTAGGGGGCTTCCGCCCTCCCGTGGGCGGGTTCTCCCCTCTCTTGCTCGGGCATTCCCCTCTCTTCGCTCGGTTCTCCCTCTCTTACCTGGGACTTCCCCTCTCTTAGTCCGGTTCCCCCCAAGAGAGGGGAGACCCCGCCCACGGGAGGGGAAGGACGCACCAAGAGAGGGGAGCCGCAAAGAAGACAGGGGAATGACGCACGAAGCTTGGGCCGTCATTCCCCTCTCTTCGTCAGCACGCGCCCCTCATGACCGCCTCGCCCGTACGGCTTGCCCAATCCGCCAGCATCCTTCCTGCTTACCGCTGAGCGATGGGGGGTACGGCATCCCTCCCGGCCCTACACGCACTTTTCCACATTGCGTCCCAGGGAACCAGGTAATTCCTTCTGTGGAAAACCTGTCAGGAAGATGTGGATTGTAATTTCCTCCTGAAACCCTTCCCCAATTGTTGGGGCGCGCGTTGTGACAGGCCACAACATCTTGTGGTTTCCCCCTTGACAGGTGCTCCCTGCGGGGGTAGCTTTGAAGAGCGCGTCAGAGGAAACCCAGTGCACGAAAGCCTGTAAATCCATCCGGAGCGACTTCCCCTTGATTGGGGAGGCGAGCCACCGGTCTGTCGTAGATCCCAGGGAGGCGTCGCACAGTAGGCCGTGGGTCACAGGGTGTAGAAGGCGGGCGCGTGTCTTGGCGTCAGGCGCTCCCGCCGTAGGACAACCGAGCCATTCACATCGAGGAGAGAAGAGCATGGAGCCCCATTCCCCCCTGCATTCGGACGAGACGAGAGGCAGAGCGATGCGGAGCCGGACCGTGTCCACCGGCGTGAGCGCTCCCAAAAAGGAGACGCCCGCCGAGAATGCGGTGGCCCGGGGCCTCCACTTCGAGCGCTACTACACGGAGCCCGGAGTGGACCCCTTCGACACCGTCGAGTGGGAGCTGCGCGATGCCGTGATCTCGAACGAGAAGGGGGAGAAGGTCTTCGAGCAGAAGGGTGTCGAGATGCCCAAGTTCTGGTCGCAGACGGCGACCAACGTGGTGGTCTCCAAGTACTTCCGCGGCCAGATCGGCACGCCCGATCGCGAGAAGAGCGTCCGCCAGCTCATCGGCCGGGTGGCGGACACCCTCGCCGGCTGGGGCCGCCAGAACGGCTACTTCGCCTCCGAGGCGGACGCCCAGACGTTCCACGCCGAGCTCAAGCACATCCTCCTCTACCAGTACGCCTGCTTCAACTCGCCCGTGTGGTTCAACGTCGGCATCGAGGAGAAGCCCCAGTGCTCGGCCTGCTTCATCAACTCCGTGGCCGACACCATGGACTCCATCCTCACCCTCGCCAAGACCGAGGGCATGCTCTTCAAGTACGGCTCGGGCACGGGCAGCAACCTCTCCAAGCTGCGCTCGGCCAAGGAGCCCCTCGCGGGCGGCGGCACGGCCTCCGGCCCGGTCTCCTTCATGAAGGGCTTCGACGCCTTCGCGGGCGTCATCAAGAGCGGCGGCAAGACCCGGCGCGCGGCCAAGATGGTCATCCTGGACATCGACCATCCCGACATCGAGGAGTTCATCCGCTGCAAGGAGGTCGAGGAGAAGAAGGCCTGGGCCCTGATCGACGCGGGCTTCGAGGGCGGCTTCAACATCGTGGGCGGCGCCTACGACTCGATCGCCTACCAGAACGCCAACCACTCCGTGCGGGTGACGGACGACTTCATGCAGGCTGTGCAGGCCGACGGCGAGTGGCAGACCAAGGCCCGCATCACCAAGAAGCCCATGGGCACCTTCAAGGCCCGCGAACTCATGAAGGAGATCTCCGACGCGGCCTGGGTGTGCGGCGACCCGGGGATGCAGTACGACACCACCATCAACGACTGGCACACCTGCGCCAACACGGACCGCATCTACGCCAGCAACCCGTGCAGCGAGTACATGTTCCTCGACGACACGGCCTGCAACCTGGCCTCGCTCAACCTGATGCGGTTCTATGACGCCGAGTCGGGCTTCGATGTGGAGAGTTTCAAGCACGCCTGCGAGGTGGTGATCTCGGGCATGGAGATCATCGTGGGCAACGCCAGTTATCCGACGCCCACGATCGGGGCGAACTCCCACAAGTTCCGCCCGCTGGGGATCGGCTACGCCAACCTGGGCGCCCTGCTGATGGCCCGCGGCCTGCCCTACGACTCCGACGCGGGCCGGGACTATGCGGCGGCCATCACGGCCCTCATGTCCGGCGCCTCCTACGCCCAGTCGGCCCGCGTCGCCGAGGCCATGGGCCCGTTCGAGGAGTTCGAGGCCAACCGCGATCCCATGCTGCGGGTCATGAGGAAGCACCGGGACGCCGTCAAGAAGATCGACGCCGCCCACGTGCCATGGACCTGCTCCAGGCGGCCAAGCGCTCGTGGGACGAGGTGGTCCTCCTGGGTGACGAGCACGGCCTGCGCAATAGCCAGATCTCCGTGCTGGCCCCCACCGGGACGATCGCCTTCATGATGGACTGCGATACCACCGGCGTGGAGCCCGATATCGCCCTCGTCAAGTACAAGAAGCTCGTGGGCGGCGGCATGATCAAGATCGTCAACCAGACCGTGCCCCACGCCCTGAAGCGGCTGGGCTACGACAAGGAGGAGGTCCGGGCGATCGTCGAGTTCATCGACGAGAACGACACCATCGAGGGCGCGCCCTATCTGAAGGAAGAGCACCTGCCCGTCTTCGACTGCGCCTTCAAGCCGGCCAAGGGCTCGCGCTCCATCCACTACATG
>CAWHUF010000017.1:0-37200 GCA_963832495.1 uncultured Acidobacteriota bacterium
CGGGTATACCCCTACGCTTTTGGCGATGAATCGCCACGCCCCGTGGGGCGTCCCCGGATCGGGGTGAAGGCGGCGAACAGATATACCGCCCCCGCGGCAGGATGAGGCTTCTCGTTACGAAGACGCCGCCTCGGAGACGCCCCGCGGGGCGTCTCTACAGTGAACCTTCTGGGGGGAATCCCGCTCTCGGCCGGTCTCTCCGGTGTATCTCTACACTTCTGGCGATTAATCGCCATTCTCGCGGCGGGGTCCGTTCGACTTGGAGGGCTTCTCGCCCTTGGCGCGCTCGTCCAGGAGCTCCTGTACGCTGAGGCGGAACTTCTCCATCATGTCTTCGATGTCCTCGCGGCGAAAGGCGGCGGGCTCGGGCTCGGGTTCAGGCTTGGGTGGCGGCGGAGCGTCCAGCAGGCGGCCGGGCTGCACCCTCTGGAGGATGCGGCCGACCTTCTCGCGGGCCGGGCTGGGACCGCCGGGATCCGGATAGGCCAGCTCGAAGAACTCCCGCACCTCCAGGCCCATCGCCCGCACCACCGCCAGCAGGAACTCCACCTTCGGCTCCCCCTCGCCCTTGAAGTAGCGCACGAGGCTCGCCAAAGGGACGTCGGCGTCGCGGGCGAGCTTGGCGTTGCTGAATCCCAGGGTGCGCGCCAGGAAGCGGACCAGCTCCATGAGCTGCCGCACTTCGTCTCTGACAGGCTTCGGAGTCTTGGAGCGGGATTTCATCGCGGCCAGGATAACAGCGTCTCACTGCGGGATCAAGAGATTCTTGACGACTTGTATCGAATCACGGTGAGTCGGAAATCGGAGGGGAGGGTGCATCGGTTTGACTCAAACATGAGCGCGATGCTAAAAAGATCGAGCTGATGATCTTAGGGAAGGAGAGCCACTGATGGCCCAGACGCCGGGTTCCGGAGCGTTCGACCTCATGCGGTTCAGCGAAGCTACGCGGCGGTGGCTGTACGAGCGGATCGCGGCGAGCGAGTTTGGCGGGGCTCTGGGTCCGGGTCCGGACGAGGCGGGGTTGCAGGTGGTGCACTTCGGGGGGCGCTGGTTCGCGCTCTGGCAGGACCTGGAGGAGCCGGCCACGTCGCCGGAGCGCCTGCGCTTCCGGCTGGTGCGGATCGGGGCGCGTCTGGGAGAACCGGGGGAGCTCGATCGCTGGCGATCTGCGAATTGCTGCCGGAGGGGGGCGCTCTCCCCGGTTGCCGGACGGCCCGTATCGCGATCCTAGGAGCTCCCGTTCGGATCCTGACCGCCGCGCAACTCGGACGTGGGCTCGCCGTTGGGGTCGGAGCCACCGCGGAGTCCGTTGGGATCGAAGCCGCCGCGGAGTCCGTCGGGATCGAGGTTTCCGCGGAGCTCGCCGTCGGGAGTGGAGCCGTCCTTGTCGCCGGTCCAGGGGGCTGCGAGGAGGGCGAGGGCGCGGGCGAGGAAGGACTCCCAGGAGGGCTGGGGGCGGGCGTGGAGGGGAGGCGCGGCGAGGAGGACGAGGCAGAGGAGGGCGAGGGGTTTGACGATGCGGCGCATGAGGACTCCTTGCGAGGGACGTCGCCGCCGTCGCCGGCATGGCGCGGGGCGGTCCTCTCATGGGGGAAGTGCGGACTTGGAGAGGAAAGCGGGAGGGGGGTGGAAGCGGTCGTGTCCGTGTCACGCCCGCGTCACCCATTCCGGCCCGGTTCCGGGTACACTTGTCCGGCTTTTCCTAGCTGATCGCCAGCGCCGGCCATGGCCGGCCCGTCTCATTTACTGGAGGGGATTCATGCGTCTCTTCGCGCGCTGCCTGTCTGCTGTCTTCGTGCTCGCCCTGTTCGCCGCGCCGGCCTTCTCCCAGTGCGTCAGCCTGACGACCTCGGGCGTGGCCTCCAACCAGAGCTTCAACACCCTGTCGTCGACGGCGGGGAGCACCACCAACAACCTCACGATCACAGGGTGGTTCCTCACCGAGACCGGGGGAGGCACGCGGGACAACGAGCAGTACGGGGTCGACACCGGGGGGAGCAACACCGGCGACACCTACAGCTACGGCGCGGCCGGCAACGCCGAGCGGGCTCTCGGCGGCCTCCAGAGCGGCACCCTCATCCCGGTGATCGGCGCCTGCTTCACCAACAACACCGGCGTGACGATCACCAGCCTGAACGTCGCCTACACGGGAGAGCAGTGGCGCATCGGCAACACGGCCGCGGCCCGGGACGACCGGCTCGACTTCCAGTACAGCACCAACGCGACCAGTCTGACGACCGGAGGCTGGACCGACGTCAATGCCCTGGACTTCACCAATCCGGTCAAGACGGCGGCGGCAGCCGGCGCGCTGGACGGCAACAACGCGGCGAACCGGGCGGCGATCTCCTCGGCGATCCCCGCCTTGAGCATCGCCAACAGCGCGACCTTCTGGATCCGCTGGAACGACCTCAACGCGAGCGGCGCCGACGACGGCCTGGCCGTGGACGACTTCTCGCTGACTCCCAACGGCGGCCCGGTCCTGCCGAACCTGTCGATCAACGACGTCACCCTGGCCGAGGGGAACGCCGGCACCACGACCTTCACGTTCACAGTGAGCCTCTCCGCGCCGGCCGGGCCGGGCGGCGTCACGTTCGACATCGCCACCGCGGATAACACCGCCACCACGGCGGACAACGATTACGCGGCGAATTCGCTGACCGGGCAGACCATCCCGGCCGGCAGCTCCACCTATGCGTTCAACGTCAACGTCAACGGCGACATGACGGCGGAGGCGAACCAGACCTTCTTCGTCAACGTCACCAGCGTGGTCGGCGCGAACGTGACGGACGGCCAGGGCACCGGCACGATCAACAACGACGACGTGGCGATCACCCCGATCCACGACATCCAGGGGCCGGGCGGCAGCTCGCCGATCGTGGGCGCCTCGGTGACGACCCGCGGCGTGGTGACGGGCGTGAAGAACAACGGTTTCTTCCTCCAGGAGCCGGACGCCACGGTGGACGCGGACCCGGCGACCTCGGAGGGCGTGTTCGTATTCACCTCCGCCGCGCCGCCGGCCTCGGCCGTGGTGGGCAACTTCGTGCAGGTGACCGCGACGGTGGTGGAGTTCGTGCCGACGCAGGACCCGCTGCAGCCGCCGCTCACGGAGCTCTCGTCGCCCTCGGTGGTGCTGATCTCCACAGGGTCTCCGCTGCCGGCGGCGGTGCCGCTCACGGCGACCTTCCCAGACCCGGCCGGGCCGGTGGACCAGCTCGAGCGGGTGGAGGGGATGCGCGTTTCCGTCACTTCGCTGACGGTGACCGGCCCGACCCTCGGCAACGTCAACGAGCCGAACGCCACGGCGACCTCGACGGGCGTCTTCTTCGGCGTGGTGACGGGCGTGGCCCGGCCGTTCCGCGAGCCGGGCATCCAGGCGCCCGACCCGGCGCCTTCGGGCTCCATCCCGCCGATCCCGCGCTGGGACGCGAACCCGGAGCTGCTGCGGGTGGACAGCGATGGCATCGGCGCGCCGATCCTGGACGTGGGCACGGGCGCCGTGGTCTCCAACTTGACCGGTCCGCTGGACTATGGGTTCCGCCACTACACGATCCTGCCCGAGCCGGCCACGCCGCCGTCCGCGGTGGGCGGTCCCACGGCCGTGGCGGCCACGCCGCCAACGGTCCAGGAATTCACCGTGGGGGCCTTCAACGTGGAGCGGTTCTTCGACACCGTGAACGACCCCGCGATCGGCGAGCCGGTGCTGACGGCCACGGCCTACCAGAACCGGCTGGAGAAGGCGTCGCGGATCATCCGCGGCTATCTGCGGACGCCGGACGTGCTGGGCGTGGTCGAGATGGAGAACCTCGCCACCCTCCAGGATCTGGCGGACCAGATCAACGCCGACGCCGTGACGGCCGGCGATCCCGACCCGCAGTACGTGGCCTACCTCGTGGAGGGCAACGACGTGGGCGGCATCGACGTCGGCTTCCTGGTGAAGACCTCGGAGGTCGCCGCCGGGATTCCGCGCGTGGAGGTGGTGGAGATCCAGCAGGAGCTGGACGGCACGTTGATCGTCAATCCCGACTCCTCGACCGAGACTCTCAACGACCGGCCGCCGCTGCGCCTCAACGCGGTGATCCACCACCCGAACGGCGCCGCCTTCCCGGTGACGGTGATCGTCAACCACATGCGGTCGTTGAACGACGTGGAGAGCATCGATCCGGGGCCGAACGGCTGGGCGACGCTGGGAGCGCGGGTGCGCAACAAGCGCCAGAAGCAGGCGGAAGACCTCGCCAACCTGGTGCAGGCGCGGCAGACGGCCGATCCCACGGAGCGAATCGTCCTGATCGGCGACTTCAACGCCTTCGAGTTCAACGACGGCTTCACCGACTCCATGGGCGTGATCGAGGGCAGCCCCGCGCCGGACAACGAGACGGCCGTGCCGGGCGACGGCGTGGACCTGGTGAACCCGGACCTCGACAACCTCTTCGACACGGCGCCGGCCCCCGAGCGCTATTCGTTCATCTTCGACGGCAACGCCCAGTCGCTGGACCACGCGGTGGTCAACGAGGACCTGATCAACGCCACGGTGGCGCGGCGGCTGGAGCATCCGCGGGTCAACGCCGACTTCCCCCAGGTCGCCCGCAACGACACGTCGAGCGACACCCGTCTGGCGGACCACGACCCCCTGGTCGCCTACTTCCAGGTGGCGGAGTTCGCCAACGACGCGGAGGTCTCGATCACCAAGGTGGATGCCCCCGATCCGGTCGCGGCGGGCGGCCTGCTGACCTACTCGCTGGAGGTGACCAACAACGGTCCGGAAGACGCCACCGACCTCGAGGTGAGCGATCCGCTGCCCGGCGGCACGACGTTCTCCTCCGTGGCGCCCTCGGCTGTCTGGACGTGCATGACCCCGGCGGTGGGCGCCACCGGCACGGTCACCTGTACGGCGCCCCTGCTCGGCGTCGGCGAGACCGCCACGATCGACATCGTCGTCACGGTGGACGCGGGCCTGGCGGCGGGCACGGTCCTCACCAACACCGCCACGCTGACGACCACCAGCAACGACGCCAACCCGGCCGACAACAGCGCCACTACGGACACCACGGTGAGCGCCCCGGGCGTGGTCGCCGACTACTCCCTGACCAAGACCGCCGCGCCGGATCCGGTCTTCGCCGGAGACAACCTGACCTACATGGTGACCGTCACGAATTCCGGCCCGGGCACCATCGCCAACGTCTCCCTGACGGATTTCCTGCCTGCCGGCACCACCTTCCAGTCGCTCACCGAGCCGGCCGGCTGGACCTGCTCGACGCCGTCCGTAGGGATGTCCGGCACGGTCACCTGCACCCTGCCGACCCTCGGAGTCACGAGCGAGGCCTTCACCCTGGTCGTCCAGGTGGGAGCCTCCGTGCCCGCCGGCACGACGGTGGACAACGTCGCCGTGCTCACCTCGGACACGCCCGACGCCAACCCCGAGGACACCCAGGCCGGGACCTCCACCACGGTCCTCTCCCCCGCGCTGCTGACGGGCACGAAGACGGTGAGCGGCACCTTTACGCCGAACAGCACGGTCACCTACACGGTCGTGCTGACCAACACCTCGAAGTACGCCCAGAACGACAACCCGGGCGACGAATTCACCGACCTGCTGCCGCCCGAGCTGCTGCTGGTCTCGGCGAGCGCCACGTCCGGCCTACCGGTGGCCAACGTGGGGACCAACACCGTGACCTGGAACGGCATCATCACCGCGGGCGGCTCGGTGACGATCACCATCCAGGCGACCCTGCTGCCCGGCCAGGCGGGGGGAACGATCGTCAGCAACCAGGGCACGTTCAATTACGACGCGGACGGCGAAGGCACCAACGAGGCCTCCGGCGTCACGGACGATCCCAATGTGAGCGGCCAGGGGGCGGACCCGACGACGTTCGCGGTGGTGCTCTCCCCGGCCGCCGTCTCCGGCACGAAGACGGCCGGCGGACCCCTGACGCCCGGGAGCACGGTCACCTACACGGTGATCCTCTCGAACGCCGGGCCGGGCACCCAGGGCGACAACGCGGGCGACGAATTCACCGACTTGCTGCCGGCCCAGCTCGCGCTGGTTTCGGCGAGCGCCACGTCGGGAACGGCGGTGGCCAACGTGGGGACCAACACGGTGACCTGGAACGGCTCGATCGCGGCGGGCGGCTCGGTGACGATCACCATCCAGGCGACCCTGCTGTCCGGCGCGGTGCCGGGGACGATGGTCAGCAACCAGGGGACGATCCGTTACGACGCGGACGGCGACGGCACCAACGAGGCCACCGGCGTCACGGACGATCCCGGCGCGGCCGGCTCCGGAAACCCGACGACGTTCACGGTGGCCGCCGCCGCTGTGACCGAGATCCCGACCCTGGGCGAGTGGGGGTTGATCCTGATGACGCTGCTGGTGGCGCTGGCGGGAGCGTGGAGGCTGCGGGGGGCGTGAGCCCTCACC
Organism: uncultured Acidobacteriota bacterium; assembly: GCA_963832495.1. Classification (GTDB taxonomy): domain Bacteria; phylum Acidobacteriota; class Thermoanaerobaculia; order Multivoradales; family UBA5704; genus DATARR01. The sequence continues at coordinate 6,416 of CAWHUF010000017.1, forward strand.
ACCCCCGGCCCCTCCTCTCCCGACCCCTCCCACCCTCCCTCACCGGGAGAGGGAGGGTGATTTTTTCTAAGTGCCTCATTTGCCATGGTTTATGAGCGCGAGATTTCTCGAAAGGTAACGCGTAGGTTGCTAGGGCCGGCCGTTCTTTCTCAAGAGGTCTCAGCATAGCGCAGCCTGTCTTTGAAGGAGTCTCGCCCAAGGGACCGGGATAGGGGCGGCGCGGCCCCCTTCTTGCGCCCTGCGTCGCTCAGCGCCATCTGGGGACGCAGGCCGGGTAGCGTGACGACGGTGCCAAGTATGGCCAGGGGACTCCACCAGAGCAACTTACGCCCCGCCCCGGCTCCGTTCCTTACCCATGCGACCTCCTCGACGTTCGAGCCGCGTCTTCGGGTGAATTTTTCTAACCCGCTTCTCACGGAACCGCTACCGACCGAGCGCGGCGACGAAGGCCCAGCTTGGAGGAAACCTGTCCGCGCCTACCTGGAACAACTGAGCGGGCGGGAGCGGCATTGGCTGTTCGTCGGTGCCAGACCGTCAGCCATATCGGCAAGAGGGGGCCTCAGGTGTCCGTCTGTGCGGGGAGGGGTTTCGGGGAACCCGAAGAGGGTTCCCCGAAGCCTCTTGGGCCAGCCTATGGCGTAAAGCGGAGTGGGACTTGCGCCCCGGCTACCAGTTAGCCGGACGACCGCCTAGTCCTGGATTCCGAGCAGCCTCCGCACCGCCTCCCGCACAATCGCTGACTCGGACCGTCGCTCCTTGAACGCTCGCTCCCTCAGCGCTTCCGCCTCGTCCTCGTGGAACCAGATCGTCTTCTTGACTCCCCGATCGGTGATTCCGACCTTCTCCTGCTTCGCCCTTTCGCCTTGGTCTCGCGGTGACATGGCTGGAGTGTAAGACTTCCTGCATGACATCTTTACAGCCTTACGTAAGTCTGCCATAGTGCACTTCAGTCGAGACCTCTGCTTGGGAAGGAGGTTTTGCAAAGGAATTAAGGAAAGGGGAGGGCGTGCCTCCCCACGCGAACAGCAACAAGAGCGGCCCCGAGCGCAGCTTAGGACTACGCCCGGAGCCTAGCCCGACAGGAGACCTAGCTCCATGACGGACCAAGAGAAGTCTACACTTCCACCGCCGTCCAACCCCACCCCGCCGCCTCCGGCCCAGCCCGATCCTGACGACGAAGCCATAGGCCCGCCCGTCATCGATCCCGCCCGCTTCGAGGAGTTCCCGGTCTTCCGGGAGACGTTCCTGTCCTTCGTCGCTGGAGCTCGGAGCAATGCCGTCCTCCGGGGTTTCGGGGACCTGCTGTTCAACCTGATCCTGGATTACTGGCAGTACTGGCCCGACCAGCCGGAAGGCCAGCTACGCGCCTCCCTCCGGGCCGCCATCGCTGATATGCGCCATGTCCAGGGCTTCCTCACGGACTGGGCGGCTCCGGAGACCGCCCACAATAACCCGCATGAGGAACACCTCGCCAAGGTCGGGGCCGAAGTTGCCGAGGACCTTGGCGCGTTGGCGGATCGCCTGGAAACGGAGCTGGGACCATGGCGGGGGGAAGTAAATCCCCCCAAGGAGCGGGGATGAAGCCATGGCTTGGCCAAAGATGGGAAGCCGCTACGCTCCGAGCCTGACCTACACCGTCCCGGCCAGCCGGGATCAGGCGGAACGCTGGGGAGCTGCCGCGTCGGCTCTGGGGGGGCGGTCCATAGAGGCGTGGTTGGCCGAGACGGCGGATGCATCCCTCCGGCATCTGGCGACGGCGGGCCGGACTCCGCCCCTCCCGTGGTTCTGGGATCGCGTCCGGGTGCTCGTGACGGACACCAGCACCCGGCCCGAAACCACGCGGGAGGTGGAACTGCACGGCGAGAAGTCGGGGCCGTTCGGCATCTTCCGGGGGAGTCGCAACGGGCCGGGCTCCCCCGGCTGTGGCCTGCATTCCCTGGTCCATCTCCCCACCCGGCGCATTCTCGCAACGCTCCCCCTCCGGAAGTCCTGCAAGGCGCTCGCGGCGGAGTTGGCGGTACTGCGCATCGATTGGCAGAAGACGGACCCGGAGAAGGTGCTAGGGGAGGCTCCCGACCGAGAGGCGGCGCAGAGACTCTTCCGACTGTTCCAGAAGCTCACCCGCACGTAGCTGGATGGGGGGCGGCCCTCTTCGTGGGGGCCGCCTCTGTATTCCTTCCTCGATTGCCTGGGAAGTCAGCCCGCCGAAGACCTCGCACTCGTTTCTCCAGCGGTTCTAGCGGGAACACTGTCTAGTGTAGTGGGTCAAACAGATATGCCCTTAACCAGGGATTGGTGGGTCCTCTCCTCTGCCGAAAGAACTATCGGGACCGCTACTCTCTCCTGGCAGCATTCCATACCAGAAGAGAGTAACAGATGTTCCCGAATATCGGACCTACTACACTAGCATGGCCAAGGGCTTGGATGAGCAACTGCAGATTGATCCGGAAATGGCCCCGTGTTTTCCGAGCTTGCTAATCATGCAAGCCTTGCGGTTTGGAGTCGGAAGGTGCCGGTACGGTTCTGATGAATTTCAATCGTCAAGGTGGTGCCGGGACATAGATGGGAGACATCGAAACCCTCGGGTCCGTACTCGTGGGTCTCTGGATTCCGAAAGACTGTGAGCCGATAGCGTTGATCGGAATCGAGGTCGTGGAAGAAGCAGACGACGGCAGGTCCGTTGCGGTGCCAGAGAGATTCGTCGAGCGTTACCCGACGTGTTCCTATCGGTAGACCCTCCCACGGGTAGTCTCTGGGTTCAAACCCGGAAGCCAGGAGGATTCTCCAGCTCTTCGGACGGCCATTCTGGGGAAGCGGCTGTTCGGACATCGACGGTTCTCCCTTTCGGCTGGAAGGGGATGTTTCCCCCGCTTTCATATCTACCCCTCCCTGCTACCTTGAGAGCACCTGAGCGCGTAGCAAGTCCCAGGCTATGGTGGCGACCTGCACTGGTAGTGAGGGTAGGCCGAGGGCATGGGCGGTAAGCCAGAGGGCGGTTTTCACAGGATTCCTAACCGCAGCGCGGGCAAGAGAGACTGCGCGCGCAGCGTCGGCGAGAGGAACGGCGCCCCGGGTGAGCACCTGTACAGCGTGAAGGGGATGCAGCCCGAGGCGGCAGGCTTGTTGCGTCCAGTCCGTGAGGGACTGACGAGGGGTGGGAAGGGAGAGGCCAGTGCGGCTCAGCTGGCGATCAAGCACGCGGTTGATGTCACGGGAAGGGTTCTGAATCCACCGCTGCCGAGAATTGAGTGTGCGCAGGGCGTGCTCGGGGCACCGACGGACAGCCCGTTCCAGTTCACCCCGTCCATGCGTTCGGGCAAGGGCGATCTGATCCCGAGGACGCATGGACAACAGGCGATCGTAGAGAGTCGCGGAGCGGTTCTGGATCTCGTCCAGCTCCGCGAATTGGGGCCGAAAGCTCTCTCGGAGACGAGCATCTTTCTGTCGAGCCTCGGAGAGGCGGGCTTCGGCGCGGGCGAGGTCATCCTGGGCGGCCAGATACGCGGCACCGAACCGGGGCAGCTCATTGGCTGCCGCCTCCCAAGCCCTGCTGCCCTCGGCTCCTACCGGAAGATAGTTGCGGCCGGCGTGGAGCACCGTGCCTCTCATCTGCCCAAGCTCGGCGGGCCGAAGTGGAGAGAGGGCCTTCTTCTGGTCGAGATGGGCGAAGTAGCGGCTCTCGACTTGGGCAGGATCGCGGTAGGCGCTAGCAATCGCGGAGCGAACGTTTTCCCGGATCTCCGCCAAGCGATGGGCTGCGGCGCGAGCCTCTTTCAGGGCGTCCTCGGCCTCATGGCTTGCTCGTAGGGCAGGCGCGACCTGGGCGTAGAGCTCGCTGCGGCGGTCTCCCCGGAGATCGCTGTCCACCTCCGGAAGCAAAGGCTTTCGCCCCTCGTACGGCCCGAGCCTTGCTTGAAGGGCCGGTAAAGAGGCTCCCCGGTCCACGGAGGACGCCTTGACGTGGTGGCGGTCGTCTGTGACGACGAGGCCCTGCCCCTTACGCTCCAGGTAGAGGCCTTTTTCGGCCAGGCGTTCGTGCAACTCGGACCAGGAGCGGGCCTCCGTGAAGATCGGTCGCGCCTCGGCGCGGGCAAAGTCCAGAAAGGGAGGCTCGCCGGTATGGATGAAGGCCTGCATCAGCCGCTCCGGGAGCCGGTCCGAGTCGTGGACGTGAGGGGTGAACTGGAGGCCGAATTCACGTTCCCGGTTCCGCATGGCAGCCATGATTCGGGGCTGGTCCTGCCAGCGATCCCAGGCGCGGAAGGTTTCTGGGTGCACGCGGTTGACTATCAGGTGGATGTGCTCATTGTCGGTGTCTCTGTGGGCAACGATGAGGACCTGATGTCCTTGGAGGCCGAGGTCCTGGAGCGTGCGGTCCACGACGTTCTCCCACTGTTCGCGGGAAAGGTGCTCGCCCGGGGCAAGCGAGATCGAGAAGTGCTCTACGGGTTTTACGGTGCGGCCCTGGGCGGCGGTCATCCGCATAAGGATGGCGGCCTCGTAGGGATCTTCAAGCGCCAGTTCGCGGGAGGAGGTCCACTCGACGCGTTCCGGCTTAGGATCGTCCTTCTTGCCGTTAAGCAGATAACGGGTTAATCCGCCGAAGCCGGAGCCGCTGTGAGCCTTGCCGATCATAGGAAGGAGCGGAGCCGTTCGCGAAGCAACTCAAGGACCTCCCTAACCTCGGAGGCGAGGAGCGGCTGGTCAGTGCGGATGGCGATGCGGACGCAGTTGTTGAGGACGACGCCGGCGCGGTTGAGTGCGACGACGGCCTCGGCGTTGACCCGTCGGCCGAGGGGAGTGCCGAGGGCCACGTAGCGCAAGAAGCGCGCCGGCGAGAGCCGAGCCGCAGCGGCGCGCTCCTGAACCGCCGCCCATTCCTCGGGTGTGAAGCGCGCTGAACGGATGACCGTTCGAAAGGTTTTCTCCTGCGATTGGTCCTCGGCCATGTTGAGGACGAGTGTAGGCACCGTGAAATTCACGGTCAAGCCCTTCTTAGAAGGATTGACAACCTGAGATGATCTGATCCAATCTGAAAAAGCTTGCAACTCAGCGGCGGTGGTTGCAAAGCATTGCGATTCGGTGGGACTATGGTTTTCCCCGCTTGAGCGGCGCAGCCGCGAATGCGGGGTGAGCCGGAGGCGAGCCTGCTATGTGCGGAGCGGCGAAGCCGCGTAGCACATAGCACTGGCTGGTTCCCGTCTCGAGCCAGGCCCGTAGGGCCGCACCAGCTTACTTTTCCGTGGGCGGACGTGACGCCCCCGCACGCGGGGCACCCTGCGGGTTCCCGCCACCCTCCGCACGGTCACAGGGCGGGTTGTCTCTCGGTCTCGGGAAGGGAAAGGAAGGGAGGCATGGGCGCGCGGCGCGCTCGTAGTCGGCCGCGCTGAGCGTGCGCTCCTCGGACGGCAGCGCCGCTGTCAGCGTCCGGGAGCGCCCACCAAGTCGCAGGGTTGGCCGCTGACCAGCGGTAGCGCGCTTGACCCCCAGCGGCTCTCCCCCCGGTGCAGCGCCGTTATCAGCGGCCTGGGCACGCAGGTATGCGAACCGCTCGCCCCGCTCAATCCTGCGGCGCGGAATCCGTGCGCAGCATCTGGTAGAGGATGGCCCCGAGGAGTGCACCGCCCACGGGTCCTACCCAGTAGATCCAGTGCGAAGGCCAGAAGCCCGCGACGAGTGCCGGTCCTAGAGAGGGCGCCGGATTCATCGAAGCTCCGGTAACAGGGCCACCCCAGAGCGCATCCAAGGCGACCGTGCCTCCGATGGCGACGGCAGCGAGTTCGCCCACGGCCCGCGTATCCGTGGTGACCGAGACGATGACAAACATGAGGACAGCGGTGAGGAGGATCTCGATCCCGAGCGCCCGGAGCGGACTCCCGGCCTGCCGGGGTCTGCCACACCGAGTTGGACGAGATCGAGGGACGGACGCCGCCGCCTCGCCTTCCGGTCGTGCTTGGACATCAGGCGGTGGGGACCATGGAGGCGCTGGGTCAAGAGCACTTCACAATGGACTTGAGGGATCCTTGGGTGCACACCGGTCACCACGGAGATCCCTCCCTTCCAGCCCGTGACGCTTGCGGGTCTCCCACGGCCATCGTACTATTACAACTTAAGAGAGGTCAAAAAAATGGAATCTTTAAGTCAGTACCTCTACACAGTCCATGCGACGCGCCTGGAGATGCTCACGCAGGGGCCCACCTCCGAGGAGAAGGCGATCGTCGACGCGCACTTCTCTTACCTGCGGGATCTCACGGAGAAGGGCACGGTCCTGCTCGTCGGGCGCACCCAGAATAATGACGAGACCACCTTCGGCCTTGTCATCTTCCAGGCCGGTTCCGAGGAGGAGGCCCGCGCGATCATGAACGGGGATCCGGCGGTGGCCCAGGGTGTCATGCAGGCCCGCCTCTACCCGTATCGGATCGCATTGAAGGCCAACGGACTCTGATTGCAGGAGGTCGCCATGAGGTTTCTTCTGACGATGATCATCCTGTCCCTGGCACTGTCGGCGGAGTTCGCGGGTTCCGACGACTCCCTGATGCAGGGCAAGCAGCGCACCGGCCGGGAGATCGTGCTCGAGGCCGTTCTCGACGCTCCGCCGGAGACCGTCTACGAGCTCTGGACCACGCCGAAGGGGGTGAAGAGCTTCCTGGCTCCCGAGGCGCGGATCGATCCGGTCGTCGGCGGACGCTACGAGATCCTCTTCGCGCCCGCGGTTGACCCCGAGGGCGAGCAGGCGGGCACCAAGGGGGCCCGGATCCTCAAGATGGACAAGGGGCGCTCGCTCGCCTTCGAATGGCGGGGAGCCGGCCACATGAAGGAGATGAACGCACGCCCCCTCCCCACCTGGGTGGAGCTGTCCTTCGAGCCGGTCCCGGGTGAGCTGGGGAGGACCCGCTTCCGCCTGGCTCACCTGGGGTTCGGCCAGGGCGGCGGCTGGGACGAGGCCTACTCGTTCTTCAAGGGTGCCTGGGAGGGCATCCTGGAGCCTCTGAAGAAGGTCTGCGCAGAGCGCGGCAAGGCTCCGGCCCCCGCTCCTGGCGGTTGACACCCGGGAGGAGGCCCAGTGGCACGCCGCTCGCGCTCCGGGCTCATCGAAAGGCTCCTCCGCTTCTCGGTGCAGCACCCCTGGGGTGTCCTGGTTGCCGTCGCCGTCCTCACGGTGGCCGCCGTCCCGTGGATCTCCGGCGTACGCCTGCGGCTGGACGGCCGGTCTCTGATCCCCGAGGATCTCCCCGCCCAGGTGGCAAGCGACCGCGCGGCCGAGCTCTTCAATCTGCGGGACGTTGTGGTGGTCGGCGTCGCGAGCCCGGTTGGAGACATCTACAGCCCATGGACCCTGGGGCTCCTCTCCAGCCTGAGCGGCGACCTTGCCGGATCCAGGGAGATCGTTCCCGGATCTGTGGCGAGCCTCGCCACAGTCCCCCGGTTCTTCATTCAGGAGGACGTGCTCGATCCGCAGCCCCTGCTGGCCCGGGGCTATCCGCTGGGCGAGGAGCTGATCGCGCGCCTGCGCCGCGAGACCGAGACCCTGGGGCTCGATGACGGCGTGCTGGTGTCCCGGGACGGGAGCATGGCTGGCGTCTACGCCGAGGTTCATCCGGAGGCCGACCGCTACCGGGTTCTCGAGCAGGTCCGCGGTCTGGCCGCCCGGACGGGGGCTCCGGGCAGCATCCTGCTCTCCGGCACGGCCCTGGCCCAGGCCGTCCTCGGCTTGGCGGCCGCCCAGGATCTGATCCGCCTTCTGCCGGCCGTCCTGCTCGCCATCTTTCTGGCCTTGACCGTCCTTTTCCGCCATCCGGTCCCGGCCCTGGTGTCGCTCGCCGAGATCGGGGTGAGCCTGGTGTGGACCGCCGGGATCATGGGAGCCCGTGGCGAGTCGCTGTTCGTGACGACCCTGGTCCTGCCGGTCATCCTCCTAGTCATTGGCGTCTCCGATGACGTCTATGCCCTGAGCCGCACCTTCCGCCGCCTGGCCGAGGCCCCCGGTGAGCCGATGGACGAGGCCGTCGTCGGGAGCTTTGCCGCCGTGGGCCATCCCATCCTGCTGACCGGCGCCACGACCGTCGCCGGGTTGCTCTCGCTGACCGCGACCGACCTCGAGCCGCAGAGGGTCTTCGGTTTCTACGGGGGGCTGTCGATCCTGTTCTCGACTCTGTTCACGTTCACCTTCGTGCCGGCACTGCTCTCCCTGCTGCGCCCTTCCGTGTCCCTGCGCAAGGAGGCGAACGGCCGTTCGGGCGGGCGGCCGCCGGCCCTGATCCGGGGGTTGCGGCGGATCGGGCCACGGCGCTTCCTCGCAATGATCGTCGCCGTGGTGGTGCTGGCGTCCTGGGCCTCCACACGCCTGCGCATCGAGGACGACTGGGTGAGGAACCTGCCGTCGTCGAGCGATGTCGCGAGCGGCACGCGGGAGCTCGACCGGGCTCTCGCCGGTACCATTCGCGTCGAGATCCTCGTCGACAGCAGGCGGCGCGACGGGTTCCTCGACCCAGCGGTCTTCGCGCGTCTGGGCGGGATCGAGAAGGCCTTCGCCGCCCTTCCCGGCGTCGGCGCGGTCCACAGCATCTATGGCGACGTGGTCCGCGTGCAGTCGGCCCTAGAAGGCGAGAGGTACGCCGCCTGGCGCTCCGCTCTCGACGGGGGTCGGCGGGCGCTCAGCCGCGCCGATCTCGAGCAGGCCCTCCTCCTGCTCTCTTCCCTGCGCCGCTCGCCCCTCAGCGAGCACATCGACGCGGACTACCGGCGCGCCCGGGTCACCGTTTTCATCCGCTCGGCCAACTACTCGCGGATCTCCCGCATCGTCCAGGAGGCCTCCGCGCTGAGCGGCGGCGGGCTGGCTCTCACGCCCTTCGGGGACGGCTGGATCAGTTATCTCGCCGTGCGCCTGCTGGTCCTGGGGCAGATCCAGTCGGTGGGTTTCGCCCTGGTGTCGAACGCCCTGCTCCTGCTTCTCCTGTTCCGGCGCCTGTCCGACACCATGCTCGCCCTGGCGCCGATCCTGGTGAGCGTCCTTCTGGTTTTCGCGGCGCTGGCCTTGGCCGGCATCCCTCTGGGTATCGCGAACTCGATGTTCGCCGCCATCGCCCTGGGGATCGGCGTGGATTACTCGATCCACCTGGTGGCCCATTACCGGGAGCAGCGCGGGCACGGCCGGCCGGCTACGGAAGCGATCGAAGCGGCGGTCGCCGTCACCGGGCCGGCCATCTTCAAGAGCGCGGCGGCCATCGCGACAGGCCTTTCGGTGCTGGGCTTTTCCGAGGTGCTGCCCAACCTGCAACTCGGGATGCTGGTGACGCTGAGCTTGACGGCGTGCGCGGCCATGACCCTGCTCCTCGTTCCCGGAATCGTTCTGGCCCTGGCGAAAGAATCCTGAGGATCGGCAGCACGTTTTTGTCTCGCTCGCGCACCCTTAAATAAGAGGGTGCAGTAAGAATGCTCCGACTCATCTTCTCGCTCAGCTTGTTCTCTCTGCCAATCCTGGCCGAGGTGAGCTCCGCGGGTCCGCAGCCCGTCCGTCAAGCGGTGGAGTTGGTGGAGGCGTACAACGGCCGGAGCTTCGGCAACCCGGGCTGGCGTCGCGTCCAGCTCGAGCTGAGGAGCGGTAAGACGGTCACCCGCACCCTCACGGTGGCGAACATCTGGCGGGAAGAAGCCGGCGTGGTGCGCACGCTCTTCGTGCTCGAGCACCCCGAAGGGCTCAAAGGGACCAACTACCTGCTGACCGAGGATCCCCACGATCCTTCGGACATGAAGGTCTTCCTGCACCTGCCCGCGGGCCGCCGGCGGGTCCTTTCCATCCAGCCGAGCCGCTTTGACGAAGGGCTTCTCGGATCGGACTTCGGGTACCGCGACTTGCGGATGAAGATCCCCGTCGCCGGCTATCGGTTGCGCCTGCTCGGCCAGCGCCGGCTCGCCGGCCAGAGCGTCTGTGCGGTCGAGTCCATTCCGGAGAGCCCGGAGGCCCGACAGGGAGCCTCGTGGGCCCGGTCGGTCTACTACTTGTCGGCCAAAGATCCGGTCCTCCTGGGCGCCGACCATTTCCAATCGGTTCAGAGTGCCCGGCCCGCCAAGCAGATGCGCGTCCACGGCCATCAGAAGATCGACGGCGCCTGGACGGAGACGCGCATCGTGATGAACTCGGACGGCGGCCGCTCCTCCGTTCTCTCGCTCATGGGTTTCCGCGCCGGCGTGGCCGGTCTCGATTCTTCGTTCTTCCTTCCCGAGGACCTGCCCTCCGCCGCAGAACGCCTCACGAGCCTGCGGGTGGGGGTGGGCCCCGCGGGGAAATCACCCTGAGGTCCCCCATGGTTTCGCCCCGGCCTCTCTTTCTGCTCTCGACGGCTCTCCTGCTCAACGCTCTCGGGCTCGCCTGGGCGCAGATCGCCGAGACCCCCAACGATGCCACGGGGATTTCGATCCCTTATCCGCTGATTCACCTGGTGCACTCCAGAGACGCAAACCCGCCGGGTACGACAGGGTACTTCAGCCGGCGCGATCCGTTCCTCTTCTACCAACTCGGCCGGGACCTCCTGAACCGGCAGTATCAGCTCTCCCACGGCGTATACGGCCGGCCCGGCGAGCTCAGCATTCCCCTCTACGTCAACGATCCTGAAGGGCCGCAGCATGGCGCCCTCGCCCGTATCGCGCGCGATCACGCGAGCAGTTGCGGGTTCTGCCATTCCATTCCTTACCGGGAGCCGGGTGGCGGCCAGACCATCGGCTCGACGGGAGCCGTGGGGCGCAACTCATCCCACTTCTACGGCGCTGGCCTCGTGGAGATGATCGGTGAACAGATTCGCCAGAAGATTTTCGCTCTTTATGACACCGACCAGGACGGCCGGTTCAGCCGGCAAGAGGTCGCCGGTCCCCGTCCCGTCCGCATAGAGCCGCTCCCCGGCGCCGTGGCGATCGACTTCGGCGATCTCTCCCCTGGGCCCGACGGCGTGCCCCGCCTCAACTCGCTCTTCCGGATCTGGTACCTCGACGGGCAGGGCGCCGTGATCCAGGACGCCTACAGCCTGGACGACCCACGGGTGGCCGGCTTCAACCTTGCTGTCGAGGTCTTCGGCTGGGGACGGGGGTGGCGCACGATCGGCTCGCGCCGTGTCTCCCAGGGTGGAGAGGCGGCGACCATCCGGGGGTTTTTCACCTCCGCCGCAGACGTCCACATGGGGATCCAGGCACACGATCCTTCCCAGCAGGCACGCCCGAACGGGCTGGGAGCGAGGTCCCTGGCCGGCGCCCAGCAATACGCCTTGGGCAGCTCGGTGGACCGCGGCCTCCGGCTGGCATCGACCGGGCTCTCGCTGGACGACCCCGACCACGACGGGCACGTCAGCGAGCTCACCGAAGGAGACATCGACGCCGTGGAGTTCTACATGCTCCACGCGCCAGCTCCGGCGGTCCGCGGGAACCCGCGCAACGAGGAGGGCCGGCTCGTGCTGCGGGAGATCGGCTGCACCCGCTGCCACGTCGAGGAATGGCAGATCGAAGCGCGCGACGAGGCCCGTGGATTGACAGGGGACCGGCGCCTGTTCGAGCTCAAGACGAGCTCGCGTGCGCAGGCGGACGGCACGGTCGAGATCGTGGGCGCCCTGGTCCCGCTCTGGGAGCGCCCCGCCTCCGGCGAGCACACCCCTCGCGGCGGGGCCTACCGGGTGGAGCGGATCTACAGCGACTTCAAGCACTGGGACATCGGGCCGGAATTCCACGAGCGCCGCTTCGACGGCACCCTGCAGCGTGAGCACCGCACCGCGCCGCTGTGGGGTGCCGGCAGCACAGCCCCCTACGGCCATGGGGGACAGTTCCTCTCCCTGGACGCAGTCATCCAGGCCCACGGCGGCGAAGCCCAGAAGGAGAGCGAGGCTTATCGACGGCTCGACGCCGGGCGGAGGCAGCTCCTCCTCAAGTACCTCGACTCGCTCGTCCTCTACTCGACCGACGAGATCCGGAGCGACATCGATGGAGACTGCGCTCTCGCTGACTCATTCCAGGTGGCTGGGACTGATGTCGGATACGAACGTTTCGACGCGCGGTTCCTCTTTGCGCGCCCGCCGCGGTTCCGCTCCGTGGGCACGGCCGTCACTCCCTCCGGACAGCGCAAAGTGCTCGCGCTCATCGAGAACGTTGCCGAAACCTTCAAGCTGGACCTTCCGGCGCGGCGGGACACGGACCGGGATGGCTTTCCAGACATTCTCGATCCAGCTCCGCACAGCCCCGGCGTGGAGGAAAAGAGGTCCGGCGGGAGCCCGGCGAGCCAGAAACATTAATGCTGTCACGTTCTTAAGGTAGCGAGCACCATTATGCTTATGGAACCAAGAGGGCCCGGGTGGAGGTTCCGAGCCCCGCTTCTGATAGCGGGTCTCCTCCTAGTGATGCCAGTGTTGGTGACGCGAGCTCAGATCTCCCTACGCCCCCAGGACCCGTTGGGGCTCTCGATCCGGGAGCAACGCGTGCGGGTCATCCACTCAGAACGGCCGGACATCCCCGGCGCCTCCATGCACCTGCAACAGACCGATCCCTGGCATGCGTATCAGCGCGGCCACGCCTATTTTTTCCACGAGTGGTCTGTGGAGGACGGGGTCTTTGCCGGCCTCGCCAACCGCGAGGTCGCTGCCGCGACCACTTCCTGCGGCATGTGTCACAACCTGCCGTTCCGCACCCCGGGTGCAGGCGGGAACACGGTCCAACCGGTAGGCTACGGTCTGAATACGGTGCATCTATTCGGGGCGGGCCTGATCGAGATGATCGGGTTCCAGATCCGGGCCCAGATCCTGGCCACCCACGACACGAACCGCAACGGATTTCTGGATGTCCCCGGGGAGACCGCGGAGCGGCGTGTCGTCATCGAGGCGTCTCCTGGATCTACCGTCGACTTCGGATCGTTGGAGGACCTGAACAGCGACGGGTTCCCCGACCTCAACCGCGTGATCCGGGTCAACATGGTCGATGCTCGCGGTCAGGCTCTGCGGATGCGACCGGACGGAAGTCTCGTCCGGCTCGGTGATTCCGGCGTCGCGGGCTACGACCTTCACGTCGCGCTGTTCGCCAGCTCGCGGGGCGACCACCAGATGCCTTCTCTCCGCGTCTTCTCGAACGGCGTCCTGCGGACGGTCATGGGAATGGTCGCCGACGATCCTACGTCCTTCCAGCAGCTCGGGCCTCCCCAAGCCTTGCAGAGGAGCCGGGTGTGGGCCGAGGTCTCGAATGCCGGGGCTCCACAGCCGAACTTTGATCTGCAGCCGGAATCGCTCGCGGCGATTGAGGCCCTTCAGGGCTCGAAGGCCGGCACGTTGAGCCAGGGCGAGATCGACCTTCTTGAGTGGTTCCTGCTCAACCACCCCGCCCCCGCCCAGGCGGCGCAAACCGAGGAGACCCGCCGCGGCCGCCGGTTGCTCGACCAGTTCGGTTGCAGCTCGTGCCATACGCCGGACTGGGTGCTCCAGCCGTACGACGCGGAGCGCGGCCTGGCTGGCGACCGGCGTTTCTTTGACCTGGAGGTCACGCCGAACCCCACAACCGGTCGGCTTGAAGGCCGCCTGCGCTCGCTCGTCAAGAAGGTCCCCGGCCCGGGGGGCACCGTACTCCAGATCCCCCGGCGGGAGGGCTTTACGGTCCGCGGAGTCTTCGCCGACCTCCTCCACCACGATCTGGGGGAGCGCTTCCACGAGCACTACCACAGGAACGGGCGGACGCACGTCCTCAAGCATTTCCGGACCGCACCCCTGTGGGGTGTAGGCTCCACCGCTCCTTATGGCCACGACGGGCGGAGCATGACCCTTGACGACGTCATCCGGCGGCACGGCGGAGAGGCCGAAGCCGCGGCCAAGGCGTACGGTGGCGCGCCGCCCGAAGACCGGGAAGCCCTGATCGCCTATCTACGCACGCTCGTCCTGTATCAGACCGACCTGCTCCCGACCGACATCGACGGCGATTCCCAGATCGCACCTGACTTCCAGATCGGCGGGCGCTCCCTGGGGCCCGAACGGTTTTTCCCCGAGCTGCTGTTCCGGGTAAACCCGGTCTACCGCGGGTGGACCCAGGGGCCTGACGGAGACCGTTATTTCTCGTACGAAATGCTCAATCAGGCCGAGGTCTACGGAAGGGAGCTGGAGGCCTTGACCGATCGCAACAGGAACGGGACCCCGGATCTGGAGGAGCGTAAGGCTCCCGCCGCCTCGGCCCGAGCGCTCTCCAGACCACAAAGTCCCGAGGATTTGTAGGAGAAATCTGTGACACCGAGAACCAGCGGCCGCAGCCGCGCCCCGCCGCCCCCCCTTCAAAGTCGCTTCCTGAGCCAAGGAGTCGAAAGAGACATGCTTGTGGAGCTCATACCAAGAAAGGAAGAGCAATGAAAAAGAAGAATCTTCTGCTGATCCTTGCATGCTCCGCGCTGGCCATCGCCGTCGGCATCACGGTTTCGGCCGCCCCCTCGGATGACTCTGTCCGGATCGCCTCTCTCGTCAACGAGATGAACAGCCTCAATTTCGACAAGCTTGAGTCGCTGCCAGCCGTGAATGTCAAGGCCTACTCTCTCCCGGGGCCGAGCGTCGACGTGATGCGGGTCCGCCTTGAGGAGACCTACACGATCCAGGGAGTCGGCGAGGACACGGTCGAGCTGACCGGTTGGATCGCGGTGCGTCACGGCGCTTCCCGCCCGGCCCCGGGCGAGAGTACCGTCACCTGGTCGACGGCGGTGACCGACACCGAGTTCGTCGGCCTCGAGCTGCGCGGTGAGAGCGAGGTCTTCGGGCCGGTCCGTGTGACGCTCGACGAGTCCCGTCCTGCGATCGGACAGGTCGGCAAGATTAGCGTACCGGAGCGTGCCAGTCAGATCCTCCTCGCCGCGAACGACACCACCACCGCTCCACAGAGCGGCACCACCACCGCTCCCCAGAGCGGCACCACGGACCAGAACACGAACGATGACACTATAGAGCCCGAGCCCGTCCAGAAGTGCCGGGCTCCCGTCAATGTAAAGGTTTCGATGTCGCAGCTCGGCCTCGAGCTGAAGACCAAGACTCCCGCGGTATGGTACTCGGAAGTCTCCACGATTCCGCCGGTCGGGCACGTCGCTTCCGTGACCGCCGAGCCGGTGGCTCTGGTCTCCGCAGGTCGTGAGGTTGGCAAGCTGGTCTCCGGGACCGTCAAGTTCCGCGAGGTCGTGCGCGCCGTCCCGCTGTCGAAGGACCACCAGATCGCCGCCGCCCGGTAAGAGGCGAGCGGTTCTCTACAGGGAGGTACCCGGTCTCGGGTGCCTCCCTTTCTCCTCTACGGCAACGGCGTAAGTGTCAGGGGATCGCGAAGCGGCAGGGGCCGGACGGCGGGAAGGTGCGGGGCCGCATCGCCCGCACTCACCCGACCTGAGCTTCCGACGAGCAGGGTAAGCATCCCCTCAGGATCCAGAGACCGGCGGGCGGCGGCCTGCACATCTCCTGGGGTGACGGCGAGCAGGCGGAGGCGGTAGTCGCGCCAGAACGCGTGTGGACGGCCTAGAACCTCGTCGAGCGCGAAGGTGACCGCCATCTTCCGGGCCGAGCCGAAGGTGTCCCCAAGCTCGGAGAGAAGCAGGTTCTTCGCGGTCTCCAACTCGGCGTCTCCCACTTTCTCGTCGCGCAGACGCCGCAGCTCCTCGAACACCCCGGTGACGGCCCGAGCGACCTTGGCGGGATCCGCGGCGAAGCGAATCTCGAAAGGCTCGGGCCAAAGCGCTCCTATCCCCAACTCCGAACGGATGCCATAGACCAAGCCTTCCCGGGTGCGCAGTCGTCCCATCAACCGCGAAGAAAAATCGCTCCCGCCCAGGATCTGGTCGGCGACCATCGCGGCGTAGCGGCTGCGGTCATCCCAATCACCCCGCCAGGCCGGAGCAAGCCGGCCGATCACTACCTGCGCCTGCGGCGCCTCCCGGTCAACGGCATAGAAGCCAGGGACCGGCTGATGGCGAGGCGGCTCGGGTGGCCAGGCGACCGGCCGCCCCCGCGTCTTCCAGGCCGCGAGCCGCGTCTCGAGCCGCGCCAGGACCGATTTGCGATCGACGTCGCCGGACACCGCCAGGACCATGTTGGCCGGGTTCCAAGAGCGGGCATGAAAGGCCGCCAGGTCGCTTTTCGAGATCGGCGCGATCGATGGGGCCGTCGGATAACGGCCGGCGACGTGATCGCGACCGTAGAGCAGCCAGCTCCACTCGCGGTCGAGGATGCGTCCGGGCTCGTCGTTTCTGGGCTCCATGGCGGCCACCATGCGCCGCTTCTCGGCCTCGATTGCCTTGGGCTCGAAAGCCGGCTCGGTGAGCATCTCGAAGAGCAGGTCCAGGACTTGGTCGAGATGGGAGCTCAGACAGTTGAGGGTGACGGTGGTGTAGGCGTCGCCCGCCACACTGTCGATCCGCGCCGCCAGATCCTCGACGGCTTCCTCGAATTCCGCGGCCCCGCGCCGTGCGGTCCCCCCGCGCCGCACCAGGGTCGCGGTCATGGCGGCGAGACCCTCCTTGCCGGGTGGGTCTTGGAAACTACCGGTGCGTAGCAGGACGGTCAGATCGACCAGAGGCAGGGCATGGTCCTCGACCACGTAGACGGGGAGGGCGCCGGCCAGCCGGTGGTGGAGCGGCCCGGGGTCGGGAACCTCGAACACCAGGGGCTCGAACCGGATCTGCTCGGGCCGGGCTGGGATCGCCGCCCCGGTTTCGCTCGGAGGCCCGGCCGCCGCGCCGGGGAGGAGCGCGAGCGAAAATGCGAGAGCGAGCCTAACCGTCATCGCGATCCGAGATCCGCTGATAGAGGGCCACGGTACGGTTTTCCGGGAGGAAGTAGGTCCGTGCCACCCTGCGTACGTCTTCGGCTGTCACTGCCTGGAAACGGCGGGGTCGCTCCTCCAGGGAACGCCAGTCTCCCTGTCCCGCCATGGTCAGGAGCCGGACCATGAGGGCGAAGGGATCCTCTAGCCCGCGTACGGTGTCGGCGATCAAGGCATTCTTGACCCGCTCCAACTCGTGGGACGGGATCGGTTCCTCCTGGAGCGGGCGCAGCACGTCGGACCAGCCCCGCTCAAGCTGCTCCAGGGAAACGTTCGGCGCTGCCGAAGCACGGACGGCGAAAGATCCGCCCCTCGCGAGTGGCGACTGCGAGGCCGAGACCTGGCTCGCCAGACCGGATCCCAGGACGAGCGATCTGTACAGCCGGCCCGCACGGCCATTGAGCAGGCCCGCGAGCACGTCCAGGGCCGCGGCGTCTGCATGGAGGAACGGGACGGTGCGGTAGCGCACCTCGAGTTGCGCCGGGCAGGCGCAGGTGGCGAGCATCCGCACTTCGGCGCGCTGGGGAGGCACGAATGCGGGCGGGCGGAGGGGCTCGGGAGACGCCGGCAGGCGCCCGAAGTAGCGCCGCGCCATCTCTCCCACGCGAGCGCGGTTGAAGCGCCCGACGAGAACGGCCGTAAGGTTGCCCGGTCCGTACCAAGTCCGGAAATGCCGCCTGGCATCTTCCTGGGTCAGGACTTCCACATCCGCGGGCCAGCCCAGCCGCGGCCAGTGGTACGGGTGCCTCAGCCAGAATAACGCCTCGAACTGATCGGCGAAGCGGCCGGTGGAGGTGGACTCGCTGCGCCGACGCTCCTCCTCGATCACCTGGAGCTCGGTCGGGATCTCCCCGAATGACGGTGAGAGCAGGCGGTCCGACTCCATCCAGAACCAGAGCTCAAGGCGGTTGGCTGGAACAGACAGGAAATAGGCGGTCAGGTCGGGCGTCGTGAAGGCATTGATCGAGGTGGCGCCGGCGGCGCCGTAGATGCGGTCGTACTCATCCGTACCGGTCGTGCGGGTCCCTTTGAACATCAGGTGCTCGAGCAAGTGGGCGATCCCCGTCTGTCCGGCCGGGTCGTCGGCCGAGCCAACGCGGGCAACCCAGCCGGCGGCCACAGAGGTTGAGGCAGGCCGGTCGACCAGCAGAAAGGTCATGCCGTTGGCGAGGCGCAGGGTCTCGACGTCGAGCCTTGCCTCCGGAACGGCGGTGCCTCCAGGGAGAAGCGAAGCGAGAAGGAAGCTTGGCCAGGCGCAGGCCTTCATCTCTGGGGCCCCCCAGCCGGCCGGCCGGCCGGGGACGGCGGTGGCGATCCCAGTGCAAAGACGTGATGCCGCCCGCGGAGATAGATCATGCCGCCCGCAATCGCCGGCGTCGCGTAAAGACTCTCGCCCACGGGATTCACACCCACCTGCTGGAACTCGGTTCCGGCACGCACGACATAGACATCGCCCCCCTCGCTCGCCAAGTAGATCAGACCGTCGGCGGCTACCGGCGAAGCGAAGAAAGAGGTACCGGTGGCGACGCGTTTGCGATAGAGGATTTCCCCAGTCTTTGCGTAGTAGCTCGTCAGAATGCCGCTGTCGGAGAGAATGTACAGGTGCTCGCCATAGAGTAGGGGGGTGGTGTAATACGGTCCGCCACCTTTCAGGCTCCAGGCGACGTGAGGGCCCGTAGTCGCGCCTTCGCCA
Organism: uncultured Acidobacteriota bacterium; assembly: GCA_963832495.1. Classification (GTDB taxonomy): domain Bacteria; phylum Acidobacteriota; class Thermoanaerobaculia; order Multivoradales; family UBA5704; genus DATARR01. Next base: position 24,903 of record CAWHUF010000017.1, read on the forward strand.
GGAGAGATGTTCCCCTTCCCGCCCGGTCGGATCGCGTAGATCGGTTGCAAAGGCCGGAAGCCATTGGTGACGAAGATCATGTCGAGCCCGAAAATCGGCGTCGGAGCGGTGATCATCGAGTTGCCGGTCTTCAGATGCCACAACTCCGCGCCGGTCGCAGGATCATAGGCACGCACGGAGTTGGGAGCATTGGTGATGAGCTCCGGGCGCTGCCCCGAAAAAACGTTCGGAGTTGCCCAGGACGGGGGTTCGTCACGCTGCTTCTTCCAGCGCAGACTACCGTCTTTGAGAGAAAAGGCCGCGAGATAGGAGTCCTTCTGGCGGTCCACCTGCACGATGACGAGGTCTTGATAGAGGATAGGAGAGCTGCCGGTGCCCCACTGGTATTCCGGATCATAGATCGGTCCCTGGTCGAGAATGCCGAGGTCCTGTTTCCAGAGAAGCTCACCGGCAACGTCGTAGGCGAAAAGCCCTTGCGACTCGAACAGCGCCACAACATGCCGGCCGTCAGTTACCGGCGAAGCGGAGGCGTAGGTATTAATCGGGTGGCGCCGGGTCGCCGGGGGTGCCTCGGCGGCCGTGCGCTCCCAGAGGATTTTGCCGGTGTGCCGGTCGAGGCAGTAGAGACGCCAGAAGTGCTTCCAGTTCTCGGCCACATTGTCCGAGGGGCCGCCCGAGCGCAACACCGGCTCGTGGCCCTCACCGATCGCCGTGGTGATGAACAGGCGATCCCCCCAGACTACGGGGCTTGAATGGCCCAGCCCGGGGATCGGTGTCTTCCAAGCGACGTTGACTCCCTCCGGGACGTTCCACTGAGTCGGAGGGCGCTCGCCGTCGCCGGTACCGGAAGCGGCCGGGCCACGGAATTGCGGCCATGTCGACACGCGGACCGCCTTGCTCCTCTCGGCGTCGATCTTTCTGGCGATCTCCTCGTGCCGGCCCTGGACCGCGGCCGTCCAGGCTTCCTCCAGTGTCTGCGCGCTCGAGCGTCCACTGGCAAGCAGGGCCTCGACACAGCGTCCGTGTCCCCGTCCCGCTGCCAGGGAGAGGGGGGTCTGTCTGCGCAGGAGGTCGCGCTGGTTGGGGTCGGCGCCACTGCGCAGCAGCGGCTCGACCGCGTCGCAGAACCCATTCATCGCCACGTAGGTCAGGGCGGTATATTCGTTGATCTCATCCTTGGCCCTGGGGTTGGCGCCGTGTTCCAGGAGCACGCGGATCACCCCCGTGTGCCCACGCATCGCCGCATAGTGCAGCGCATTGAAGCCCAGCTTGTAAGGAACATCGGGGTCGACGCCCTGGCGCAGCAGATCGGCTACCGCCTGGGCGTCCCCTTTCTTGGCAGCGGCCCACAATGCCGAGGCCAGAGGGTCTTCACCCGAGAGCGTGAGGGGGAGGAGGAACAGGGCCAAGGCAAGGCCCACCCTTGAGTGCCGTGGTTGGAAGCGAGCCATCGAGAAAACTCCTGATCGTCTCGTCGGCGCCGGAAGGCGACAGGTGAATTATACCATCTCTTCAATGACTCGCGGCGGCCGCCCTTGCGCACCTTTAGAGGTGAGGGACGGCTCCGGCTCGGAGCTTGATCCAAACCGAGGACCGGCTTAGGATTCGTTGTTGTGAAATTCAGGGAGAAAGAGAAGATCGGGTCTTTGACCCTCCTGCTGGCGGCGCTCCCTGGCGCCATGGCGCAGAGGGAGGAGCCTGCGAAGAGTACGCAGGGGAGCGGAGCGCGTTCGCCCAACCCCGCCCTACAACAGCTCCGCAATCTTGTCGGCACCTGGGAATGCCGCGGCAAGGTCTACGGCTGGCCGTTTCTCGCCGAGCGTGAGACGTTGGGCGAGTACCGCTTCGAGTTCGAGCTCGGTGGCTTCTGGCTCAACGCCCGCTATGACGAAAGGCGAAGCGCGGTCAGCCCGGTGCCTTTCAGCACTGTTGGGCACTGGGGCTGGGAGGACCTGCGGGGCCGGTTCGTGGTCGGCGCGGTCGACAACCTGGGAGGGTTCACCCACTCCTGGACCACCGGATGGGAAGGGGACACCATGGTCTGGGCTGGCGGCTTCTACGGCTATGGCCCGGTGCTGCCCCTCCGCGAGACCTTCGTCCTGAGGGGCGGCGCGTTGACCCATACATTCGAGATCGACAAGGGGGGTGGCGCAAGGTGAATGAGGAGATCTGCACGCGGACCGACCGCGGGGATCATCCCATTCCCAGTGACGGAGACCTCTCGCAGGAGGCGGCATGAGCTCCTGGATTCGCGATGTCACGGTGGTGGTGCGGGGGTTGGCGGGCACCCCCATCTTCACGCTCGTCGCGGTGCTCACCCTGGCGCTGGGGATCAGTGCGACGACTGCGATCTTCAGCGTCGTTGATACCGTTCTCCTGAAACCGCTCCCTTACGAGGAGCCGGACCGCCTGGTTCGCGTATTCGGAGCGGTCCCGGCACAGGGCGACGAACGGGGACCGACCTCTCTGCCCGATTACTTCGAGTGGAAACGCGAGAGCCGGAGCCTGGAGAGTTTCGCCGGGTTCGTCCGCTGGAGCTACAACCTCGTCGGCGACGATGGGACGGCCCAGCGCGTCTGGGGTGCGTACGCTACCGCCGATCTGTTCCGGACCATGCGGGTGAAGCCCGTCGTCGGCCGCATGTTCCTGCCGGAGGAGGACCGGCCCGGGGGGGATCGCGTTGTCGTACTCAGCCACGGACTCTGGCAGAGCCTGTTTGCCAAAGCGCCGGATGTGGCAGGCAATAGCCTCCGCCTCGACGATGTGGAGCACACCATCGTCGGGGTCATGCCGCTGGGATTCGAGTTTCCGAGCGACGCGCGACTATGGGTGCCCCTTGGTATGGGACCGGACAGCTTCCCTCGAAGCACCCGCTTTCTGCGGATCGTCGCGAGGATGGCCCCCGGGGTCTCTCTCGAAAAAGCCCAGGCCGAGATGAGCGCCATCGCTCATCGCCAGGAGCTCGCCTACCCCGAGAGCAATGCTGGGCAGGAGGTGCGGCTCGTTTCCCTAAGGGAGCACCTGGTGGGGGACGTGAGGCCGGCCCTTCTGGTGCTGTTCGGCGCCGCGGGTCTCGTGCTGCTGATCGCCTGCGCCAACCTGGCCAACCTGCTGCTGGCGCGTTTCTATGAGCGGCGCGGCGAAACCGCGCTGCGCCGGGCATTGGGGGCGAGCCGGGCGCGGCTGTTCGGCCAGATGTTCCTCGAGGTTTCTCTCCTTGCCCTCACAGGCGCGGCTCTCGGCCTCCTCCTGGCGGTCGTGGCGGTCCGGATGCTGGTCGTTCTGAACCTGGCGCAGCAGAACCCCTCCTTTCTGGCGGACCGCCTGCATGACGTGCCCCGTCTCGACCAGGTCGGCATCGACGGCCGGGTGGTCGCCTTCGCGCTCGTGGCGGGTCTAGTGGCAGCGGTGATCGTGAGCCTCTTTCCCGCGCTTCAGCTCTCGGAGAGGAGCTTGATGCGGGTGCTGAACGGGGCCAGCAAAGGCGGCCCAGGCAGCGGGCTCCGCCTGCGGAGATTGTTCGTGGTCGCTCAGGTCGCAATCGCGCTCACCGTAGTCATCGGCGCCGGTCTACTGATCCGCAGCTTCTCCCGGCTCATCCGCCTCGAGCCCGGCTTCCGCAGCGACCACGTAGTCACCTTCCAGATTTCGCTGCCGATGATGAAGTATTTCAATCGCCAGCAGACGTCGGACTTCTTTGCCGAGCTCCTCGGGCGGATCGAGTCCCTGCCCGGCGTGGTCTCGGCGGGAGCCGCATGGAACCCGCCTCTCGGAGGGCTCACAGCGTTCTCTGAGGTCGAGATCGAGGGGCGGGCGGCCCTCCCCGAACAAAGGAACGAGGCTGCGATCCAGCCCGTTTCACCGCGCTATTTCGAGACGCTGGGCATCCCGCTGGCCCGGGGCCGCTTCTTCACGGAGCGGGACCACGAAAATGCTCCGCCGGTCGTCCTGGTCAACGAAACGCTGGCGCGCCGGTTCTGGCCCGGCGAGGATCCGATCGGCAAGCGAGTAACCTTTGAAGGAGTATTCGGACCTGTGGGCTTCGTGACCGGTGTCCCACGCGAGGTTGTCGGCATCGTGTCCGACTTCAAGAGCTCGGATCTCGTTGGCGAGACCGGAGCCGAGCTGTACTTCCCATATCCGCAGGTGACCTGGAGGATGATGAATATCGTCGTCCGGACTGAAGGCGCTCCCCTGGCCTTGGCCGACAGCCTGCGGCGGGAAGTGCGCGCGATGGACAGCAGCCTGTCGGTTTTTCAGCTCCGCACGCTGGACGAGATCGTCTCCCAGTCCGTGGCCCGGCCCCGGTTCAACATGACGCTGCTCTCGGTGTTCGCCGGGATCTCTCTGGTGATGGCCGCCATCGGCGTCTACGGGATCGTCTCGTACTCGGTCAGCCTCCGCTTGCGCGAGATCGGGATCCGTATGGCTCTGGGGGCCCGTAAGGTGGATGTCCTGTGGCAGGTGCTCCGGGAGGGGGCGGTGCTCACTGCTCTCGGACTTCTGGCCGGCACCTTGGCGGCCCTGGCTTTGACCGGGTCTCTAGCGGGGTTGCTGTTCGGGATCGAGCCCACAGACCCGGTCACCTTCATGAGCGTGACAGTGTTCTTCCTCCTTGTGACTCTCCTGGCGAGCTACATTCCGGCTCGCCGCGCTACCCGCGTGGACCCGCTCGTGACCCTTCGTTACCATTAGAAAGGGTGACGCCCTGATAACTGCACGATCCAACCGGAGTCAGCTCATGACGCGCTCGCAGTCTCCTTCTCTGCCTGCGACTTCCTCGCTGAGCCCTTCTCTCTTTGCCGGGGTGACGCTGGTCGCCATGGCCGCCCTCCTGTTCGAGGTCACTCTGACGCGGGTGTTCGCGGTGTTCATGTGGCATCACTTCGCCTACATGGTGGTTTCTCTCGCCTTACTGGGCTTTGGGGCCTCCGGAAGTCTGCTCACAGCCCTGCGGATCACAGAGCGTCACGGTGCGGTCTCCAACTGGCTGTCCCTCTTCGCCACAGCTTTTGGGATCGCGACCATTCTCTCTTTTCTGCTTGCGACGAGGATCCGCGTCGACTCGCTCGAGATCTGGAAGGAGCCAGCGAACTTCCTGAAGCTCCTGCTCTGCTACGCGATCCTCTTGGTTCCTTTCCTCTTCGCTGGTCTCGCCATCGGTTCGGCGTTGTCCTGGCACCCGGGGCAGATCGGCCGGCTCTATTTTGTCGACCTGGTTGGCTCGGCGCTCGCCGGGCTCGCGGCTCCCTGGCTCCTCAATCGCCTGCAGACCGGCGCGGTAATCATGATCGCCGCCTTCATCGCGTTGCTTGGAGGGCTCGCCTTCGCCTTGGCGGCGGACCGCGTGAGACGCCTCGTTCATGCGGTCGCGGTCGTGGCAGGCGCGGTGCTCGTCCTCGGTTTCTCCGGCGGCGGACTCGGTGTCCCCGCCATGAGCTGGCCCGTGCCCTTCGCTCCCCACAAGGTGTTTGTAGAGCTGTTCTTCCGGGATGGCCCGAGCGAGCGAACCCTACCTAGCGCGACAGCGCAGGTCGACGTCAGCGCGCCCCGGACCATGCCGATGTTCATGGCCTCGGACTTCGGTTCCGGAGCCACTCAGAGGGTGAACATGCGCGGCGTCACGCAGGACGGCTCGGCCCCGACGGCACTCTTCGAAAATGCCGCTGATTACCGCCACTTCACCTCCTTGGATGATGCGCAAGCGGCCACTGCCTTCATAGCGGGGGCCGCCCGTGGGAGCCGTGATCCCGAGGTTCTGGTCATCGGCGTCGGGGGTGGAGTCGACGTGATGATGGCTCTCTACTTCGGGGCGAGCCGCGTCACCGCGGTCGAGATCAACGGCGCCATGATAACTATGGTGACCCGCGAGTATGCGGACTACATCGGACGCCTGTTCGAACATCCGAAGGTCCGTCTGGTCCTTGAGGACGGCCGCTCCTACCTGCGGCGGACCGAGGACCAGTACGACGTGATCCAATTGAGCGGCGTCGACACCTATACAGCCCTGTCGACGGGCGCCTACACCCTGAGCGAGAGCTATCTCTATACGACCGAGGCGATCACGGACATGTACTCGCGTTTGAACGACGGCGGGTACATCAACTTCTCGCGGCTGATCCTCACCACGCCCGCGCGCCGCCCCCGCGAGACGCTGCGCCTGGTCAACATTGCTCGCACAGCTCTTGAGAGCCTGGGGGTGCCGGAGCCGTGGCGGCACATCGCGGTGTTCCAGGGCAGCTACTGGGCCTCCACCATGATCCGCAAGCAGCCGTTCACCGAGTCGGAAATCCGCACTTTGCGCGACTTTGCGGCGCGCCAGGGCTTCTTCGGCCTCGTCTTCGATCCCTTCAGCCCCAAGGGCCAGCCGCAGGACAACGGAGTGGGACACTTTGCCACCAATGCTCCGGCCAAGATGCTTCCCGACGGTGTGACGGCGGACGAGGCGGCGCTCGCAGACCTCGGGAGCTCGATCCGCTTAGCCCTACATGGCGAGACCGGCCTCTCCGACGAGGCGATCGAGCGGGCCGCCGCCCGGCTCGGCGGCGAGCCCAAGGCGCTCGCATCCAAGCTCCGGGCGAGCCGCGACCGCATGCTGCCCGAAATCCGCAGCCTTCTCGACTACCGCCGGGAGGTTCTGGGCTACTACGAGCGGGTGCTGCGCGGCTCACAAGCCGAGCGGGAGGCGTTCGTCGACGGATACTTCCACGACCTGCGGCCGGCCTGGGATGACAAGCCCTTCTTCTTCGACTATTTCAAGATGTCCCGTCTCCTCGAAGCCACGACCCAGGCCAGTTGGTACGAAGCCTTGCCCGAGTTCCCGGTGGGACACGCGATCCTCCTCTCCTCGCTAGGGCAGATGATCCTTTTGGCGACAATCCTCATCCTTGTTCCCTTGTGGCCGCTCGCCCGGAGAGGGTACGCGGCTCCTCAGAAGCTGCGGTGGTTTCTCTACTTCGCGGCCCTAGGCTGCGGCTTCATGTTTGTCGAGATCAGTCTGATGCAGAAGTTCACCCTCTTTTTAGGGCATCCGACCTACGCGCTCTCGATCGTGCTGAGCGTGATTCTCGCCTTCTCAGGTCTGGGAGCCCTGACCTCGTCCCGGGTGAAGGCCGTCACGAGGCCGGTGATGCTGGTTCTCCTCGCCGCCATCGTGGGGCTGATCCTGCTCGATCTGATCGCCATTGGTCCGCTCCTCGCGCAGGCTATCGGCCTCGAGTGGCCGTTGCGGATCCTTCTCACGGTGCTGATCCTCGCTCCAACGGCGTTTGCCCTCGGGTTCCCCTTCCCGCTTGGGGTCCGGTTGCTGGAACAACGAGCTCCCGTGCTGATCCCCTGGGGGTGGGCAATCAACGGCTTCCTCTCGGTCGCAGGCTCCATCCTTTCGATCATGCTCGCCATGGCAATGGGGTTCTCTGCCGTACTGCTGATCGCGGCTCTCATCTATGGAGCCGGTTTGTTGGCCGTGCCCGCCCCTTCGGCCAGGGCATAGAGGCGCGAGCTGGTCACCACGTACAGCACGCCGTCCTGGACCGTCGGCGTCGTGAGGATCGAGGTCCCGAGGTTGGACTCCGCCAGAACCTCCAGCCGGCGGCCGGCACGGAGCACCGCGAGATCACCGTCTTGATCGCCCAGGTAGATCTTGCCATCGGCCAGGAGCGGCGAGCCCCATACCGCCGCGAAGGTATCGTACGTCCAGAGCACCTTCCCCGTCGCCGCGTCGATCGCCCGCAGCAATCCCGCGAAGTCCGCGGCATAGACGATGCCGTCCTGGACCACCACGCTCGACAGGGTCGTCGAGAAATCAGTCCCTCCCAGGGTCCAGGCGGGCACCGCCTCCAGGCGGCCCTCTCCGGCCGACCGGATATCGAGCGCCCAGAGGCGCCCCGGTGCGGCGGAACGCTGGGGATCGCTGCCGAGGGCGGCGTAGACCCGGCCGTCGTGGAGCACCGGCGAGGCAATCAGGGGCATGCGGTCCACCGGGGTTGCGCCAGGGGAAGGGACGCGGTTCGCGTCGAAGAACCATAGGAGAAGCCCGGTCTTCGGCTCGAAGGCATACAGCCGGCCATCCCCGCCGGGGAAAACGACCTGGGGCCGGCCCGCGAGCACTCCGTAGGCCGGGCTCCCCCACTGGCCCTCGATGAGGTCCTCTCCGGGAGAGGCATCGCTCCAACGCACCTTGCCGGTGTGGCGGTCGACCGCGATGAAGCTCGGCGCCTTCGGAGATGACACCTTGCCGTCCGGCCCGCGGCCGTTGCCGGTGACCGCGAAGAGCAAATCCCCTGCCCCTACTGGCGAGGACGCCGTCATGTAGCGGGGAACGACCCCAAGCGTACCGATGAGATCCAACGTCCAGATCACATCGGCGTCGCGCTCGCCCCGGGCCGCCTCTCCCATGAAAGGGCCATCGTTTTCTCCGTCACGGAATCCATAGGTGTCCAGGGCGACCATCTCACCCCGGTTCGACAGATAGTAGAGGCGCTCTCCTTCGACCTCCGGCGTCGAGCAGACCCCCTGGAGCGGCCAGTCCTGAGCTCGGCCCGAGGCGAGCTTCGGGTGGGTCGCCTGCCAGAGGAAAGAGCCGTCCGCGGCTGAGAATGCCATGAGCACTCCGCGGTCACCGGCCACACCCGGATTGCGTGGGTGCTCGTTGTTGGTACCGACAAAAACCCAGCCTCCAGCCACTACCGGCCCGGCGTAGGCCTCGTTACCAAGGTCGGCCACCCATTTGATGTTGCGGCCGGTCGCCGGATCGAACGAAGAGGGTGGCCCCTTCTCTGGAGAAACCGCATTTTGGGGGGGAGACCCACTCAGTATCTTCTGTTCGGGAATGAGGCCAGCCGCTCCCGTCCAGAGGGCCGTCCCCAATGCAAGGATTCGCCAGATTTGCTCTATCTTCACCATAACACTGACTACTATTATACTGGAAGTAGGCTTCAGCCGGTGAGACGACGTTCCCGATCAACCAGTTCGTGCGGGCGAGCAGCCGTGGAGTGGGGGTAAGAGCTGAGCAGCGGCTCTTGTTCAGAAAAGCCGTGTAGCTATTTCGGGTCGCGATGTGAGTAGAAGTAGCGTATTTTGGTCACTATCCCCACGCCCGCGCCGTCTCCCGCTAGGCTACCTCTGGCACCTCTTGGGTCCTCAGTCTCTCCAGCTTGGCTGCCAGAGCTTCAAAGCATCCTTCCTCTCGCCCCCTGGGGGAGTCTTGCAATCCAGGTCGCGTTCCTTGACGCGAGGCCGCTCAGCACCCTACTATGATTCTATTGCTTACGGAAGAGCGATCTGGGCTTCTGGCTATTTTGGTGCCAGTTCGGGAAGCCGTACCGTTAGGGCTGGAAGTACACATGGCAACTCGTAACTGCGGAGGAAACGATTATGCGAGCAGGATTGGTGGCGACGCTGGCCGCGGTGCTAGTGTAGTGGGTCAAACAGATATGCCCTTAACCAGGGATTGGTGGGTCCTCTCCTCTGCCGAAAGAACTATCGGGACCGCTACTCTCTCCTGGCAGCATTCCATACCAGAAGAGAGTAACAGATGTTCCCGAATATCGGACCCACTACACTAGCTTGCGTTGGGACAGCGAGCGTTGTCCTCGGCGCGCAGGATACGCCAGGGGATATTGCCGGATGGTCCGACACGAAGTGGGGCATGGATGTTGCGGCGTTGCAGAAACTGCATCCCGACATGATGATTGGTAAGGACCGCTTCGGTTTCACCGCTGGCGTGATTCCGCTTGAGATCGGTGGTCAACCGTTTCAGGCTTTTCTGGGATTTCAGAACGTGGGAGGGCAACGGAAGACGGACGATACGTCGCCGGAACCGCCCCAATCCGAGTGGAAGCTTGCCGAAGTCGAATTGTGGTTGCAGACGGAGGACGACAAAGCGGTTTGGGTTTGCGATGAGGTTGCGAATAGTCTAAGAGGGAAGTACGGAACCCCCGCAAAGAGCTTCCGGGACGGTGAAATCCTGTGGTGGGTGATGCCGAGTACCACGATCATCAAGATCGCGAACAAAGGCATCCCGGGGACGAAGTTCAAGCCAAGTTGTGAGATACGCTACCTTCCTACGCAGATTTCCGGAAGCGATAAGCTGTAGCGCGCCTTCGCGCTCCGACAAGCACAGCAAGCCGCGAGAGTTTAACTATGCGGCACCATCCCGCCGCGCTAGTCGCGGCGTCTCGCTGCGGGTGGGAAGGCGAGGCCCGCTGCGGCGGCCTCAATCTTCCAGTTGGCCCCCTTCGCGTCTGTTACCGCCAGGGCTACTGCCTTATATAGGAGATCCCAAGGGGGGTAAGCGGCGCTCGCCCGCACGCTAGCGCCGCTGTCAGCGTCCGGGAGCGCTCGACCCCAGCCGCCGCTCCTCCCCGGTGCTGCGCCGCTATTAAGCGGCTGGACGCGCCGTGCGCGAAGCGCTCGGACAGGCTAACTTTCGCCGCGAGCGGGCACAGGGCCTGGGCAAGGGAGCGTTAGCGACCGAGGGCCGCCGCGGCGTCTCCCCCGCGGGTAGCGCCCGCGCCGTAGGATGCGGGCTAGATTGGGGACGGCCTCTTCGGGCCGTCCCCTCCCGGGCCGTTACTCCTGGAATGCCGGGTGCGGGTCGGCATTCCCTAGGGCGCTGGCGGACCCCAGCCCAGCTCCCTGTCAGACTCTCAAGCCGCCAACGCGTTCGAGCGGGCGACCAGCTCGGTGAGCTTGGCATGCCAGAGCGCCAGGGCCTGCTTTCTCTCCGGCCAGTACTTCCAGACGTTGTAGGTGGCCTGGATCTCGCCCTCGGCATGCGCTAGGACCGCCTCGGCGACTTCCATCCGGACGCCGAGACACGTCAGATGCGTCCGGCACGTGCGCCGGAAGTCATGGGGACGCATGTCCGCAATCCCTGTCAGCTTCCGTAGCTCCTCGTTGCCGTCGCCGAGCTCTTCCGGGTATTCCTTCGTCGGCACGTACTCCCAGAAGAGCGGCCCCCGGCCACCGACCTCCAGGCAGCGGCGGTTGATGATCTCGCCGATCGGGCCAGACAACGGAAAGAGGACTTCTCTCCCCTGCTTCGCCTTGTGCTCCGGAAGGCGCCAGACCCGCTCCTCGCCGATCCGGATGATGTCCTCGGCTTCGACAAAGGCCGCCTCGTTGGGACGGCACGCCGAGGCCAGCATCAACAGGTAGGCATCGGCGACGCGGCGGTCTTGCAGCTTCGGCAGGGCCTTGAGAATCGTCTCCAGCTCGTCATCGGCGAACCAGCGGTCCCGCCGGTTCTTCTTGACCGTCACCTTGATCTCCAGGCAGGGATTGTGCCGGATGCCGGGCCAGCGGGTTTCCAGGGCGTATTCATAAGCCACGGACAACACCTTCTTGACGTGGCGCAGCATCTGCGGAGCCTTCGGCTTGAGCTGGCTCAACTTGTCCCGGAGCGCCTCCGTCACCGCTTCCAGGTCATGCGCCCGGAGTTGCAGGAAGCTGCCGAGGTGCGTCTGCGCCGTGGCGAGGTAGTTCTGAACCGTACGGGGCGCAAGGCTGCCGAAGGCATGCTGCGTAAAGTACTCGGCCAGCAACGCCCCGACGCTGCCCCGGTAGTAGCCTTGGGGCAGGAGTTTGCGGAGAGCTTCGGGGACCGCATCCGGGTCGACCTTCTCGCTGTCCTCCTCAATCCCAGGGGTGGCGTGCTCTCCCTTGCGTCGCGGATCTCGCCCCTGGGCCAGCTCGCCGCGAAAGATGGCGTAGGCGCTCTCAAACTCCTTAAGGGTCATCGGGGGGAGCGGCCGTCCTTTGCCCGGCCCTAGCCTTCCGGAGGGGTGATAGCCGACGCTGTAGCGGGTCAGCTTGCGGGAGCCTGGGGGGCGGAAGAGGATAAAGAAGACTTTTCGTCCCTCCTTCGAGATCCGGATCCCTCCTCCCGGCGTCTGGGTGTGTAGAATGTCTTCCTGGTCCTGGGTGGTGTGAAGCCCTGCGATCACCTTCTCAGTCAGCTTGATTCGCATGCGTTCGGCCCCCTGTTGCTTGTTTGGGTTCACTTCCTGACAGAGGGAATCCTACAGGTAACAGGGGGCTTTGTCAAGAGCGCTACGCCGTGAGACGAGAAGAACCCGACTGAGAAAAATAAATCATTATAGGTCATAGATTTAGGATGAATATTGGGTCTATATGAGACATGGTGAAATCGGATGAATCAGGTAACCCTCCCTCACCGGGAGAGGGGAGAAAAACAGGAGAACGCGTGGGAATGAGGATTTCAGGCTGTTCTCCCCTCCTCTCCCGGTGAGGGAGGGCGGGAGGGGTCGGGAGAGGAGGGGCCGGGGGTGGTGAG